>NZ_JBBOBV010000001.1:0-4800000 GCF_038000345.1 Paenibacillus sp. FSL E2-8871
AGAAGTCCGTAAAAAGGTGCTCTATAAGTTCAAAAGACGAAGTGAACCGCCTGTGGGAAGGGAGTCCGAGGGGCACATAGTACCTAAGAACCTAAAGACAACATAACTTTAGGGAGGGAAGGAGTCCTGCTTTGTTTACGCTCTTAAAGGAGGTACGAGTGAGTGAATGCCAAAAGGCTAACGACACCAAAGGAAAAAGTTCAACAACTCCAGAGAAAGCTATGTCATGCTGCCAAGGAAAACAAGAAACGTAAGTTTCACGCACTATATGACAAAGTGTACCGAGAGGATATCCTTCTAGAAGCATGGCGAAGAGTCCGTGCGAATAAAGGCTCAGCTGGAGTGGATGCAATAACCATTGCAGAAATTGAAAGGCAAGGCGAAGTGGAATTTCTTCAAGAATGTCAGCAAGTTTTACGAGAGGGCAACTACCAACCGCAACCTGTCAGAAGACACTACATCCCGAAAAAGGATGGAAAACAGCGACCTTTAGGAATCCCAACGGTACGAGATCGAGTCATACAGATGGCAACGAAGCTCGTGATTGAACCCATCTTCGAAATGGATTTTCAAGAAGTATCTTTTGGTTTTCGACCAAAAAGAAGTGCCAAACAAGCGCTCGACCGCATCCGGAAAGCCTGTAACCGCAAAGGAAATTGGGTATTAGACGTCGATATCCAAGGTTACTTCGATAACATTAACCAAGAGAAACTCATGAAGTTGGTAGAAATGCGTATCAACGACAGAAGAGTATTGAAGTTAATAAGGAAGTGGCTTAGTGCAGGAGTTATGGAGGAAGGAAGTATCCGTCGGTCAGATTTAGGCACACCACAAGGCGGTGTAATCTCTCCACTACTAGCGAATATTTACTTAAATTATTTCGACTTGGTATGGAAAAAGCACGGAAATGGACTCGGGGAATTAACAAGGTATGCAGATGATTTGGTGATTGTTTGCAAGACGAAGAAAGACGCAGAACAAGCCTACAAGCTTGTCCAAACCATAATGGAGCGACTGGAATTAACCCTGCATCCAACCAAAACGCGAATAGTGGGCATATGGACGGGAGATGAAGGATTCGACTTCTTAGGAATGCACCACCGAAAAACAAAAGCGGAAACCTCGCAAGGAAAAGTATACTTTACAACTCAGCAATGGTTAACGAAGAAGGCAGAAGAACGTATTCGAGAAGTGGTCAAAGAACGATTAGCTCCGCCAAGAATGCGAGTGAGGTCGTTTCAAGAACATGTAGAATGGCTCAACCCGAAAATACAGGGATGGAGAAATTACTACTATACGAACTATAGCCAGAAGAGATTAGCCAAACTGGATTGGTATATTCTACAGAGGTTTGCAAGATGGTACGCCAAGAAAAGACAAAGAAGAAGATGGATAGGGACTTTAAACGAAGTGAAGTTCATTGCCAAACAGTGTGGATTAAAAACATTATTGTAGACCGTATGCGCATGAAAGAAGAACATCGGAAAGCCGTATGAGGGAAAACCTCACGTACGGTTTGATGAGGAGGGGCTGATTTTAATCAGTCCTTTACTCTAGCATAGGAAGAAGCCACGCCCTTCATTGTTAGACGCGTTTGTAAGCGACGACCCGGATTCTTCGATAATCCATCACCCAGCGGCCATCCTGAAATAATGTCGGTCTAAGTTTTTGTTCCATATAAGAGAGGACTTCTTCTCGTTCAGATGGTGTTAGGACACTTAAGATTCCATTAGCAAAAGTGTTCAGCCAGGACTGGAACCCTTGCACTCCAGCCTCTAGTGGGGTTGGACGGTCGAAACAAAGGGCGAGGTCAACAGTCAGTCCATGTTGTTCTAGTAGTGTTGTATATTGTCCGATGCTAGGGAAGTACCAAGGTAATTGAAGCTTATCACTACACCCTATAGCGGCAAAAGCATTTGGAAGCTCAGTGACAATAGAAGCGATATTGCCCAGCCCACCGAACTCGGCAACAAAACGTCCGCCTGTTCGTAGGCTAGTTGTGATAGAAGCAGCTGCTCCGTTCGCGTCGGTCAACCAGTGTAGAGCAGCGTTGCTGAACACGGCATCGACTGGCTGTTCCGCCACATAGTTTTGCCCATCTGCTAAGATGAAGTTTAGCTGGGGATGTTTGTCACGGGCAGTCTGAATCATTTCGGCTGAAGCATCAATACCTGTTACAGTGGCACCACTAGCAGCGATGGCTGCTGCCAAATCACCAGTTCCGCAGCCCCAATCAACAATTTGTTCGCCAGGCTGGGGGCGAAGAAGTTCAATCAATGACTCTCCAAACTGAGACACAAAGGCCATATCAGTATCATAGGTTCCGGTGTTCCACTGCTGGTTCATACGTATTCGTCCTTTCTGGTTTGGAATTACAGTGATATTTCCGACGTAGCACATTCTTTAATTATGTTGTATCATAACAGCCTCTTATAAGTGAAATATATAAACTGAATAACTGTGATTGGTTATGCCTATGGGGATTGAATATGTTATATCGCTGTTGTTAGATTTATCTGTACATCGATTTTAAAATATGTTGCTATTTATCCGAAAAAAGAGTATAGTCTTATGTACAGTGATTATTTCATTGGTGTACATAATGTGCGGTCGTGGCGGAATTGGCAGACGCGCACGGTTCAGGTCCGTGTGGTAGCAATATCGTGGAGGTTCGAGTCCTCTCGACCGCATCATCAAATAGGCTTATACAATTGCTCTTGGGCAGTTGTATAAGCCTATTTTTTATGTCTGAAGAAAGTGATGGTGGTCCAATTCTAGCGGCTTCTAAGTCCGATACACCCCATGCGTAGTGGAAGGAATAGATTTAATTAGATGGGGTAGATCCAAGTTGAGGGGATTGCGATCATGAACCGTCTATATCCATGGGCTATAGGCTTTTTTTCGTGGTTATGATCGGTTAGGTTTACTAAAAATAGGTATTTTTGTATTGACAATTATATCGGCTTCCGTAATAATATTATTACGGTAACCGATATATCGCTAACAGTAATAGAATGGAGATGGAATCATGCCTGAAAGCTCAGAAAGAGGAGCCTTAACGGAAGCTGTATTTTACATTTTATTGTCTTTATACACCGCAATGCACGGTTACGCGATTATGCAGAATGTGAAGGATTTAAGTCATGGTCGAGTGGAACTTGGAGCGGGCACTTTATATGGAGCTATCAACACCTTGCTTGAGAAAAACTGGATAAGAGCTATAGAAGGGGAAGAAGGCTCCCGAAGAAAGGAATACGAAATTACTGAATTAGGGAAGACAGTGATTCAGGGGGAGCTTATCCGGTTGGAAGAACTGATTGCTAATGGGAAGAGAATAGCTGGAGGTGAGTCCAAATGAAACATGTGGTTCGCAAGCTGTTTTGGGATTTTGAGAAGGAAGAACAGTGGCTTAATGAAATGTCTGCCAAAGGGTTAGCCCTTTCAAGCTACTCCTTTTGTAAATATGTGTTTACTGACTCGCCTAAGAATGAGTATACGTATAGAATTGAGCTTTTAGATAATGTGCCTACTCATCCGGAAAGCATGGCATACCTCAAGTTTCTAGAAGAAAATGGAGTAGAGTGTGTTAGCAGCTATGTTCGCTGGATTTATCTTAGAAAGAAGTCATCCGAAGGTGCGTTTGATATTTACACAGATCTGGAATCCAAAATAATACACTTTAAGCGAATCAATACACTTTGGAATTCTGTCATGTGGTTAGAGTTCATTGTTGGTTTAGCCAACATTCTCATTGGGGTAACGAATTATTTTAATTCATCTAGCAGAATTAGTTTGATAAACGTTGTTCTAGGCGGGCTTTTAATCCTTTTAGGACTTGTTTTTTTAAGAGCAGGCGCACCTATCCGTAAGAAAATTAAGAAGCTTCAGCAAGAGAATTTAATAAGAGAATAGTCCTTATTCTTGTGATATGTATAAACAGCAGTTTTCCTGATTACTCGGGACTTGTTGTTTATTTTTTTGTCTATGACGATAACGCGCAATCTCATTGCTTTTCACCGGCCTATCATTTAGGACTCAACTATCAAGCTTAATTACCGAAAAAAAGGTATACTGGAATAGATTACGAAATTGTAATAAAGTTTGTCCCCATACCAAAAGAGGAGGCTGCACAGGTGTCTGAATTTCTTTTTAAGCAACTATACTTACGGTCTTCTATAGGGGTTGCTGTAGTCTCTCCCAAGGAAGGGACCTTGATTCAATCCAATCCAGCACTTTGCCATATGCTTGGTTACTCTGAAGAAGAGCTTTTAAATATGGGCTATCTAGATCTTATTTATCCAGACGATGTAGCTGAAGATGATCATTACGTTATCCTGAACAATCTCTTAGCAGATCCTGGGACCGCAATAGAGTTAGAAAGACGGTTCTTATGTAAGGGTGGCGAGATAATCTGGGTAGCTCAACATATATTTCTGATTCTTCAGGAGAACTCTAGTGAACCCCTTGTCTTGATCTCAGAACTTACGGATATCACAGACCGAAGGCTTGCGGAAGATAAGATTCAGGAAGATCAGCATTTATATAATTTGATCACACAAAATACGCCGGATATGATTTCTTTTGGCGGACCAGATGGTACACTGCACTACGTTTCTCCTTCAGTGGAGTTGTTGCTAGGATATCCTCCAGATGAAATGATCGGTACGAAAAGACCTGAGTATTATCACGCAGAAGATGCCCTTGAAATGACAAAACACGGAAAGCTCTATTCTGATACGGATGTGTATACACGCAGGGCCCGGCATAAAGACGGACATTATTTGTGGATTGAGAGCAGCTCACAGGTGGTACGTGATGAGCAGGGGGAAATCAAGCAGATATTAACGATCGGCCGTGATATTACGCAGCGTAAGAAATATGAGGATATGCTGGCGCAAGCCCAATATCTTGCGAAAATGGGATCGTGGGAATGGGATGCGACGAAAACGCGGTTGACGGTTTCTAGAGAGATGCGTAACATTTTTGGCTTTTCATTGGACGACAGCAATCATTCCTATTTTGATTACAAACGAGTGCTTTCCTGTATTGATCCAGATGATTTTACTAGACTTCAAAAGCTGGTTCACCAGTCTTTAGCGAATGGGACGAATGGCGAAGTTATGGTTCGAATTAAAAGTGCAGATGGAAAATTGAAGTTTCTGGATGCACACTGGGAAGTGACTAAAGATGAGGAAGGAAGAGTGCTACAGATCAGTGGGATTGCCCAGGATGTGACTGAACGTCATCGTATGGAGGAACAGATGCGTGATAGTGAGCAGAATTACCGACTCCTGTCGGAAAATTCAATGGATTTCATTTCACGTAATACAGCGGACGGAGACCTCATCTATCTGTATGCATCACCCATTTGCCAGACGATGTTCGGCTATACACCGGAAGAAATGTACGAAACGAGAGGTATTGATTACATACATCCTGAAGACAAGGAGAAAGTGGTGTCCTATCTTAGCAACTGTATGGAAGGAAAGAAGCTCGACCCTGTGACCTTTCGGTTTCTGTGCAAAGATGGAACGTACATTTGGACGGAAACAACACTTCGCTATATTTACTCGGAGACCTTTGGAGGACGGGAGCTTGTGTGTGTAACCCGGGACATTGCGGAACGGGCGCGGCATTTTGAAGAAATAGAGAAGTTAAGTAACGAGCATGCTCTAATATTGAATTCGGTATCTGAAGGCATATTTGGTATGAATCTTGAAGGGGATACGATGTTCATCAATCCAGCGGCGATTACTATGCTAGGATACGATCCAACGGAATGGTTGAACAGCAAATTCCATACGATTCATCAGACTTGGCTGGATAATGAGCCATTCTTGGGCCTTCAGAAGACGCTGATTCCCTCGCACTTCAATAATCGCTCTTTTGATGAGAAAGAGGGTGTGTTTTGGAGGCAAGATGGTTCCAGCTTTTTGGTCAGATATCACATGACTCCTCTTTTTGATGGAGAAGAGCGGATCGGGGCTGTAGTGGTTTTCCGAGATATCACAGAAGAGAAGGAGATTGTGCGAGCGAAGGAGTCTGCAGAGGAAGCGGATCGGGCGAAATCGGAGTTTCTAGCGATCATGAGCCATGAGCTGCGTACGCCTATGAACGGTATTATAGGAATGGCAGACTTGCTCTCAGGGACAGAGCTAAATGAAGAGCAGAGCTACTACACACAAATCATTACAAGTAGCGGAGAAGCATTGCTTCATATTTTGAATGAAGTGCTGGATTTCAGCAAAATTGAAGCAGGCATGATGACACTTGAACTGCAAATGGTGGATTTGCGTGAAGTGATACAGAACGTTAGTGAGCTATTCTATCCGAAGGTCAAAGAGAAAGGGTTGTTACTGACTATCGATATTGCACCTGATCTTCCATTTGTCATTGTGACGGATGAGGCGAGATTGCGCCAAATTCTCGTGAACTTAGTGGGAAATGCGGTGAAATTTACGGAGACAGGTGAAATTAGTATTTCTGCCAGCCTGGAGGCTTCTCGAAAGTCAGGAAATATTATCGTTAAATTCATGGTTAAAGATACGGGCTTGGGGATCCCGGTTGCCAGTCAAGGGTTATTGTTTCAATCGTTCTCGCAATTGCATCCTTCCATTAATCGAAAATATGGCGGAACAGGACTTGGACTGGCCATTAGCAAAAAGCTGGTGGAGCTGCTCGGAGGAGCGATTGGTGTGAGGAGTTGTGAGGAACATGGTTCAGAGTTCTTTTTCACCGTGGAGGTTTCTTTGCCGAAAGAGGAATGGAATCAGAAGGTTACGCTCCACCCTTCAGTGGACACAGACAAAAGCAATAAACCTAACGCCAAAGCATCTGATACGGGAGAATATGGACCGATGTCTATTCTCATCGCTGAAGATCATCCTGTGAATCAGCAACTGATGCTGGCGTATATGAAAAAGAGGGGATACTTCCCTGACATTGCATCCAATGGCGAGGAAGCGGTTCGAGCTGTGCTGTCCAAGGATTATGATCTCGTCTTTATGGATATTCAGATGCCTATTATGGATGGGATAGAAGCAACAGGAATCATACGTGAGAAGCTTGGGCTGTCTCCCATTATTATTGCAGCCACAGCTTTTGCCAGAAATGAAGATAAAGACATGTGTCTGAGTGCAGGAATGCAGGATTTCATCTCCAAGCCTATCTCCATAAAGGAGCTTGACAGAGTGTTAAAAGATTGGTCTCCTCGGATTCGTTAAGGATGAGGAGTGTCATTGACAAAAGGGCGTAAGATTAATATATTTGTAATCGTAATTATTACGAATATATTGTCAATGAAAGGATCCATACCTTGTTAAAGATGAAGCGTGGCGATTTTGTAATCATTTTTTTAGCTCTATTCGCAGCGGGTTTGATTTACGGAATCAAGTGGTGGGACACCCATAATGAACAGTATCAACAAGGCGATTTGAAAGCTATAATTACGGTCGATGGTAAGGAATACAAGACCGTATCTTTGACTAAAGAAGAGCAAATTATAGATATTCAATCGAAGTTTGGTCACAATACCTTAAAGGTATTTGATTACGGGATCCAAATGACGTATTCTGACGCTCCTTTGCGAATCGCTTTGGAAATGGGGTTTATCTCTAGGCCAAAGCAGCAAATCATCTGTATACCCGCCCGTATTATGGTTGAAGTATTTAACCCTAACCGGTCTGTGAATGATGAGAATGAGCTGGACGCAATTATTTAGTAGATTTGGCCGTATTCGTCAAAGCTTTCCATGCGGTGATGGAGTCAGCACTCGTGTAAATGTAGGGTGTTGTTGGTTGCGCGATAGGTGTAATTGCTTCTGCGCGTATTTGCATCATTTCTTGGCCTTTGTATTGCACAATTTGAAGCTTGCCCCGAACCTCTATCCAGGTATCGGTGGGCAAGCTTTTTAATTTGCCGGAATCAACCAACATCCCAAACGGAGTAGCATCGGCGGTACAGCACTGAACCAGAAATCTGCCAATGGCAAAAGCATTCTCTGGCGTTTCACTGTCATCGCGATATAGAAAACCGGAAACGGAAATTTCTTTGCCTTCAAATTGTTGTTTATACATGTCAATAGCGCCTAGTGTTTCAGAAAAAATATCAGAATACACAGGGATAGTAGGCTGCGCATATAGAATCTTAGCTAGCTCAGTGAGCTCCTCATGATAAGGATCAATCGATTCGAATCTAACAGCGTTGGTAGTCTCTGATGGTAAAGAGGAGAACGAAATCCCCTTTTTACTAGCGGCCATACTTCCCAAGGCACGATCAGGAAGTGCAAATCCAAGCAGCAATGGAAACAGGAATAACCCATAAAGCGCTGTACTTTTAAATATGGAATGAGGGAGGCGATGCTCGCAGTCACATAGCACATTTCCCTTACCAAATAAGGCTTGAATGGCCAAGCTGAGCGCCATTAGTGTCAGAGGAATCGGACATAACTGAACCCAGCGTGCTAGCTTAGGCGCTACATAATAATGCAAAGCGTCCTGCTGCACTAAATGCCCAATATAGAGAGCAAAGGCGAGCAGAATGACCGCCCTTAACAAATAGTGAAATCGGATGCTTCGAGAGTCATTCATGCGCTTCCTCCTAACAATGGGGTAAGCATCTGCTTGCCACCTCTATGATTACAGCCATAAAGACATGAGTACGGCTCCGATAAATACGCTCGAAAAGATAAGAAAGAACAGATAAAGAGCGAATTTGGTCTTAAACAGCGAGAGTAACATCAATGAATTTTTGAAATCTAACATCGGCCCAAATACCATAAAAGCGAGCAGTGCTCCTGCTGGAAAAGAATGTACAAAGGTGGAAGCTACAAAGGCATCTGAGGTGGAACAGAGCGAAAGCACAAATGCCAGTCCCATCATGAAAAAATAAGACCCGAGCGGCTTATCTCCGATCGCAGCCAAACTGTCCTGAACCATAAACGTCTGAATGCCAGCGGTCAATAGGCAGCCAATGATTAAGTATTTTCCCATCTCGAAAAACTCATCCGAGGTATGCACGAAGACGGCGGCTAACTTTCCTCCACGAGAATTATTATGATGAGTGTTATCGGTTTCCCGCTGAACGCTAAGGCGTATCGGCGACTTTTTCACCGTTGCATAGATAATCAAACCTATAATACAGGCGACTACAAAAGCTAGACCCATCCGGGCATAGGCCAGTTCTGAGTGGTTGCGAAATGCCGTCAGTGTTGCTCCGTAGACGACTGGATTTAGGATGGGTCCGGATAAAATAAACACGATCGCCACGTAGACAGGCATCCCCTTATGGATTAGTCGACGGACGAGAGGGATCATTCCACATTCGCATACTGGAAAAATAATTCCGAGCAGGCAAGCGAATAAAATGGCCGGAAGCGCCTGCCGTGGAATCCAACGGGAGATCATTTCATCTGGGATAAAGACACGAAGCAGCGAGGATAATAAAGCTCCTGCTAACACAAACGGCAAGGCTTCTAGCAAAATCCCGATAAAGCCGGTTTTGAACGTGTCAATATACGCGTTATCTAGTAGCTCCAGTTGATTTGGCACCCATATAAAACCAATGATAATCAGGAATGAGATCGGTAGAAGCAGCGGCAGTAGTTTTAAAGGGGAAAGGGTAGTCAAGGTTCGAATAAGGTGGACCACCGATCTGCCAGCAGTTCCTCATCTAAATTTATCCCGATGAATACCACATAAGGCATTCCAGGGTAACGTGATGCCTCCCAGCTTGTACGCATTCCCGCATATTGGACAAGTTGAACCGGTTCCTGTTCGGACAAAAGGATATGGCCTTTGGCACGGAGCAGGTTGTCACCCCATTCTTGAAAGAAAGCCTCTAGCTGTTCTTTGGAAGGCATTTTAGTCCCTGCTTGCGGAATGGTTAACGTGATGGCGGTCACTTGGGAAAAAGAAGCGTGGGGCTCTTCTTGCCGTTCTTTTACTGCTGTAGCTCCCTGTTCTGAATTCATTTGTTTAAGAGTTGCGCCTTTAAAGGTTTGAGGTGCTCGTTGTGGCGCGGGAGCGATGATTTTACGTGGGGTGATTCCTGATAATATCGGTGAAAGGTTGATTTCGCTGTAATGGGTATAAACGATTTCGGCCTCTGTATTTTGTTTTCGGACACCTTTTTCAATTCGCCATAAGGTTTCAGGCTCTACAAGATCGCTCTTATTAACGACAATGAGATCAGCGGTGGACAGCTGCTTGCGAAGGGTACGAACCAGCTGTTTGTCAGAGGAGAGTCTGCTGTTATATTCCAAGGCGTTTTCTGCATCCAATAAGGTGATCGTAAAATGCAATTCGACCCTTTCTTGTAGAGCGGCTTCTTGTAATGTTTTGGCGATTTCTTCCGGATTCGCTACGCCAGTAAGCTCGATATAAATAGCATCGGGGCGTCCTCTTAGCAGTACCAGCAGGCTGTCTGCCAAATCCTCTTTACGGCTACAGCATACACATCCGTCCAGTAGCTTAGTCACGGTTGTACCCGTATGCTCCTGCAGAATATACCCATCTACATCTCTCTTTCCCAGCTCATTCATAACTACGCCAGGGTTCAGACCTCTTACCTTGCTCTCTTTCAGCAGGGACAACAGCAGAGTTGTCTTCCCGCTCCCCAGAAACCCGCTCAAAATAATTACTGGTATCTTCATGATCTCCACTCCTGCCTGATCCTCTTGGAAATACAAGAATCATATTTTTATATTTCCATCTATACGTGATTTGTCCGTAAGAAAGACCACAAAATTAAGAGAGTTGGAATTTTTACAAGATCATAGTTGACAGATTGTGAATAAAACGTGTACGATATGTTAATCGTAATTATTACGATTTAAAAAAGGAGATGGAACAATGAGAGTAATCATTACTTTGGCATGCACGGAGACAGGAGATCGTAACTATACCACTACCAAGAATAAGCGAAATCACCCAGAACGTATGGAAATGAAGAAATATTGTCCACGTCTGAAAAGAGTTACATTACATCGCGAAACACGGTAGGAGCTATAAATACCCAACATAAATGCTAATCAATGATAGGAGTGATCGGAATGAAAAAAATCCCCGTTACGGTGCTAAGTGGCTACTTAGGCTCAGGAAAAACAACACTGCTAAATCATGTCTTGCACAACCGTGAAGGCTTGAAAGTTGCTGTTATCGTTAACGATATGAGTGAAGTGAATGTGGACGCCAACCTGGTGAAGTCAGGTAATGTACTTTCTAGAACGGAAGAGAAATTAGTGGAAATGTCTAACGGTTGTATCTGCTGTACACTCCGCGACGATTTGATTGTCGAAGTACAAAAGCTGGCAGCTGAAGGCCGTTTTGATTATATCCTCATTGAATCATCTGGCATTAGCGAGCCTGTTCCGGTGGCACAGACTTTTACTTATGCGAACCCAGAACTGGATATTGATTTGACTTCACTCGCTCAATTGGACACGATGGTGACCGTTGTGGATGCTGGCCGATTCTGGCATGACTTCTCTTCTGGTGATAGTCTGATCGATCGTAATCAAACGGCTGGCGAAGACGATTATCGCGATATTGTGGATTTGCTCATTGATCAGATCGAAACTTGTGATGTGTTATTGCTTAATAAGTGTGATCTGCTAGAAGAAAAAGAGCTTAACAAGCTTGAAGCTGTGCTTCGCAAACTTCAGCCGACAGCCAAGCTGATCCGTACGGTTAACGGAGTGGTAGATCCGAAGGAGATTCTTAATACTGGATTATTTGATTTTGAAAAAACAAGCTTGTCCTCCGGTTGGATTACGGAGCTTAACAAGGAGACACATACGCCTGAGACGGAGGAATACGGAATATCTTCTTTTGTCTATCGCCGGAGAACCCCCTTTCATCCGCAAAGGTTAAGTTTTTTCTTTAGTCACTGGCCGAAGGAAGTTGTCAGAGCGAAAGGGATTGTATGGGTTGCCGCAGAGGGTGATCTTGCAGCGAGTATCAGCCAGGCTGGACCCTCGATTCAGTTCGGACCTGCCGGCTACTGGCTAGTTACAATGCCTGAGGATCAGCAGCAGGAGGTATTGGAAAGCGAACCTGAAATGAAAGCCAAGTGGGATGAGCTGTGGGGCGATCGAATGAATGAAATCGTGTTTATCGGTGTTAGTATGGACTCAGCACAAATCGAAGCAAGATTGGATCGATGTTTGTTGACGAAAGATGAGTTGAAGCAGGATTGGACAACGTTTAATAATCCACTTCCGTGGCCTGTTGAAGAACTCCTTGCGGCAGCGGCTGAGGAATAGAAATTCAGATGAAATAGCAGATGAAAATCCGGAATCCAGGAGGTTGAGGTTCCGGATTTTTGCTGTGCAATTATAGTGACTATGAATTATCATAGAAGGAATATATTTCAATTAAAAATAGAGGTGATGCCCATGAGTTATACAAACACTTTCATACGTGTAGCAGAGGATTGTCCTGAGGAAACGGGAATCCCGCCGATGTCTTGTCGTACACTCCCGCCTGCGCATGTGATTCAATATGAGCTGCTTATTAATGAGCCTTACAAATACAATCATGAAGAGCTTCTGTTTGAGGTTCATGTACGCCATAAACAAATTCCGCTAGAAGATCGTGTGACCCGTAGGGAAGAAATATGGAAGGAGCTATTCTCTAGAAACCATCCATGCCTGCGAGCCTCTCTACTTCCGAAGCGATTCGGCTGGGGTGTCCATTACAACAATGAGGGGAAAATAGCCATTTATGGTAAGGAGTCTCCCGAATATGACTATTATACTTCGTATGCTGATGAAGCAGTGAAGCTGCTGCCAGCGATGCGTAATAAGCGGGAACATGGCTAATAAGGAGGAGATAACTTGTATAAAGCGATTGAAGAAATCACACTTAATACTTGGCCAGCGGAGCAGAGCGTTCTCCTGAATGGCTGGGTTCTGCGCACAGCAGCTGGATATACGAAAAGAGCCAATTCGGTCAATCCGTTATACGGAGAAGAAAGCTCTCTTGCGGATCTTACAAAACAAATTAATCTTGCTGAGCAGTACTATAAGGATGCTGGACTAAAGCCAGTATTTAAAATAACGCCGTATATCCAGCCTGCGAACCTGGATGAGGCGCTAGCAGAGCGTGGTTACACAGTTGTCGAGCCATCATCTGTTAGGCTATTAGAACTGGAGGGATTAGCTACTCCTGATCTTCGATATGAGATACAAGTTCAGGAGAGCTTGACTGAAGAGTGGTTAAATGCATTTACAAAGCTCTCTGCGCTCTCAAAAGACAATGGGAGCACCTTAACTAGAATGTTATCCGCTTGTCTTTTGCAGCAGGGCTATATTCTGTTGTTTAACAATGGCGTTCCTACCGCTTGTGGTCTGGGTGTTATTCAGAACGGCTACATAGGTCTCTTCGATATTATCACTGCTTCCGATCAGCGTAGACAAGGTATGGCGGAACAACTGCTGCTTGCATTGCTACACTGGGGCAAGACGCAGGGTGCAACAACCGCTTTTTTGCAGGTTGTACAAGCTAATTCTGGAGCTTCGGCTTTGTACGACAAGCTCGGATTTAAGGAGATATATCAATATTGGTATAGAGTGGTGGGCAATTAAAGCGAAGTGAGGCGATGACGAATGTCCGATTACTGGAACCGGCGGTTCGCTCAGGAAGGAATGATCTGGGGAACTGATCCAAGCCCTACGGCTTTGGAGGCAAAGGAGCTCTTTCGTAAGCATAATGTGAAGTCTGTACTGGTGCCAGGAGCAGGTTATGGACGGAATACGAAGGTATTCTCCAGTGAATTTGAGACTACTGGTATTGACTTAAGCGGAGCCGCACTTACGATTGCGGCCGAGTGGGACTCCGCATGCTTTTTTATTTCCGGTTCCGTGTTAGACTGCAGTCTCGAGACAAAGGTTGATGCTATCTACTGCTATGACTTGTTACATCTATTTCTTATTGAGGATCGTCGTAGGTTGCTAACAAATTGTCTGGAACAGCTCCATCCCGGAGGTCTGCTTTATTTTACTTCTTTTTCAGATGAGGATCCGAATTACGGCTGTGGAGCATGTTTGGAACCTGCGACCTATGAATATAAAGCAGGAAAGTATGCTCATTTTTTTAGTGAAGCTGATTTAAAACAGCATTTTGAGCACACGGAAATTATAAAGACTGGTACCCATATGGAGATACTTAGAGATCCTCAGGGATCTTCCCATCAATACGTCCTAAGGTCTATATTAGCAAGGAAATCAAACGATCACACGAACTTCCCTTGACCCGGTAACGCCATTTCTTTGAAATTCTTGCATAAATGAGCAAGCTGAGTAGATAATTTTTCACCCTCCATAGGCACCCCATGTCCAGAGAGAACGATTTGAGGATCTAGCAACGCAAGTGTGCGGACCGACTTTTCCGCGTCTTCCCAGTCCGTCGTGAAATAAGAGGGTGGACCGTGCACCACCTGATGCTGTGTAGCCACTGCGAATACGGACTCTTGTTTGACTGTAAGAAAGGTGTCACCAGCAATAAGCACCTTATCTTCTGGTCTGAATAGTGAAGTATGTCCGGGACTATGTCCAGGTGTATGGATCCATTTCCAGCCCTTTGCTCCGGGGACGGTTCTGTCTTCTGGTAATGGATGTATGGATGATCCAAGGTCGATGCCATGATGTGAAAATAATGAGGACACCATACTCATCAGCCCGCCGCCTACGGCCGGATCGGCTGGAGGATAATCCGCTTTACCTGTTAGATAAGGAAGCTCTAGTGGATGAGCATACACAGGTACATTCCATTCCTCAATAAGCTTTTTCACACCCCCGATATGGTCAAAATGCCCATGAGTCAGGATAATTGCCACCGGAGGCTTCTCATACTTCTCCTTAACATAATCTATAATTCTGTTTGTGTAAGAGCTAAGTCCCGTATCTACAATGATCCAGTCCGAATTGGGCTGGCCGATGAATGCGCAATTTACGAACATGGTTCGTAGTCCGATGACACCGGGGGCCACGTCCCAAGTATCGGTGTAGCCTTCAGATAGTATTCCGTCAAGTCTCATCTTACGCCTCCTGTTCCGTTCTTTAGTACTGAACAATGTACCTAAACAGTAGTATGACCCTTTTTTAAGAAAAAAATATGGCAAAAAACCCTTCTCCTAATTAAGGAAGAAGGGCTGGCCTTGAACTTATTAAGCGATAGGATCACATTAGAGCGTTCCGCAGTCTGCAAATAGAATATGTCGTGGAATTCGGAAGAAGGTTTCGGCTTTTTCCTGCAGAGCAGGGGTAGGCAGATGGCTGCTATGCAACCATTTTCGAAACGTCCCGGGATGAACACCTATCCAAATACTTACATCGGTTACGGAAAAATCGTAAACCATACAGAGGCCGGTTAGAATCACATTGCTGCGAGGCGAACTGGTAATACTTCTTTTCATAAATCGTGAAGGAGTTGGTTGACATACAATTGGACTCTGACGAATCAGTGCTTCATTGAACAAAATGTGGGGCGGGTACCCGAGTAGGCGGCAGGTCTTGTCAATGTTATTGTTGGAAGGGATACGACCTTCGTATACCCAGGCGCTTACGCTGCGAGAGGATATACCAAGATCTTCTGCGAGTCGTGAAAGTTTGATATCCTTAGCCATCAATACAGCAAGTAACACACGGTTTCTAATCTGGCTGCGCTTTGGACGGCGGAATCTTTTTACACGAACGCCTTGTCCAAGATATTTGCGGTTGATCAGAGACCACGCCTGGATATTATGAGTTTCTTGTTGGTTACTAGGCATAATTCCTCCGATTTTTTAAAAATATACTACAACACTTTCATATACATCGGCAATGGTTAATGCTGCTATTTCTGACATCACTTTTTAAGTTTCTTCCAGAACGCGTACGCTTATGATATATTTTTAATATCTAATTACAATATTACAACAGGGAGCGAGATAGAATGATCAAGCATATTGTGTTTTTTAAATTGAAGGACCGGTCCGAAGAAAGCGTTGAGGCAACGGTAGCCGTACTGCGAAATATGGAAGGTAAAATCCCGCAGCTCCTTTCGATTGAAGTGGGTGCTGATATCATTCATTCTGATCGATCCTTTGATATTGCTCTAGTTACGGTGGTAGCTTCTCTGGATGATTTACAGGCTTATCAGGTTCATCCGGCGCATAAGGAAGTTATAGCTCATATTAATGAAGTTAAAGAACTTTCAATTGCTGTCGATTACGTAATTTAAGCGATCTGCTGATTAACAAGCATCATCATTTTATACCGGAAGCGGTGACAGGAATGCGTGAGCTCGAGTATCCGATGGAAGCGTTAACTTATTTGGTCGTTTTTCTTGCGGCATGTTTCATTATGTTCTTTTGGCTGAAACGCCGCGGCAAACGCGGTAAGTAGGGATAATGCAGATTTCTCTAACTATTTTTGACATGGGGGTTTTGCTGTGTATTATGTCAACCGCAAACAAATCGAAACCATTCTTGCTCAAATCCCAGATATAACTACAGGTCTTCGGACTGTAACAGCTTCATGGGATGGCAATACTTTAACCGGACTAATACAAGAACGCTGCCTTCATCTGGCGATAGAGGTGGTTACGGACGTTGGTAGTTGTCTGATTGACGGTTTTATTATGCGTGATGCCGGAAGTTATGAGGATATCATTTCAATTATACATGAAGAAAAAGTGCTAGGTAAAAGTGAGATCTACGAGCGATTGATAGAGCTTGTCGCACTTCGTAAGCCGCTCGTGCAGGATTATTTTGCCTGGGAAAGAGAAGCACTACACCCGCTCACACCAATCCTTTCAGAGGTGCTAGAGAAGTTTGCTGTTGAAGTAGGGAATTATTTGGATCAGGAACTTGGGTCCGGTGTAACGCTATAATAGCATAAGATAGAATCATATAAAATAGGCGGTAGCCGTGAAAGAGAGGGGGTTCCTTTATGATGAAGATGGGGCAGGAAAATGGATCGACAAGACACTTGATTATGACGCTCCTGAAGACGAAAGGACCACTGACCATCGGCGCGCTGGCAGAAGAATTGGGAATTACAGAGATGGGTGTCCGTCGTCATGTGCTTCAGCTGGAGCAGGAGGGACTTGCTAAGACAAAAGTGGTTCGGCAAGCGATGGGGCGGCCTTTACATATGTATTCTTTAACGGAGAAGTCCGAAGAGTATTTTCCAAAAAGCTATCACAATCTGGCTTTGGAGCTTCTGCGTGAATTGGATTATGGCAGTGGATTGGAAGCTGTTAATACATTGTTTGAGGGACGCCGTCGCCGGATGCTCACCCAGTATGCACCCATGATGGAACGCCGGAATTTGGAAGAGCGAGTAGCTGAGTTATCGTCGATCCAAAATGCTGGTGGATATATGGCAGAGTGGAACCGTGAAGAGGATGGTTCGTATGTCATAAAAGAATACAACTGCCCGATTCGCCAGGTGGCTACTCAGTATCGTAAAGCTTGTCAATGCGAGCATAGCCTATTTGAGGAATTGCTGGATGCTAAGGTTACACGAAGTGAATGTATGGCAGAAGGCGGACAATGCTGCCGATACGCAATTGCACCCAAAAATGTAACAGACAAAACTTCTGAAAAGTTGTAATAATTAGTCACAAGACAAACTCTTCCTGCTTATGATATAGCAGATATAGGCATTAGCCCGGTAGAGCGGGGAGCAATGAATTTAAAGGAGAGATGAAACGATGAAAAAGGACACAAAAGGTTTGTTATGGGGAGCTTTAGTCGGAAGTGTGGTTGGATCAGTGACAGCACTTCTGTTCGCGCCTAAGCCAGGTAAAGAGCTGCGCAAGGATATTGCGGAAGGAACAGCTGCTGGCATTGAAAAGGTACAGGGAATTGCCGTGCAGGCTGGAGACAAGAGCGTTGAGCTGTATGACAAAGCTAAGGATTCTTTAGGTCATGTAGTCCATGAGGTTCGCGAATGGAGCAAATCATGTTCTACTGCTGCAGAAGAAGATACTGCTACTGTAGCAGTAAGTGGAATTGCTACGGAAGAAACGATTCAAGAGGCAGCGGCCACTTTGGAAGAGGTAACGGAGTTAGAGGTATCGCCTGTAAATGAAGAAGTAAGCAGTGAAGAAGCTAGTCTTGAAGAAGCTCAGCCAGATGACAAGGATAATAACGAAATCGCATAATGAAACAGTGGATGGAGTGTTTGGTTTTACGGTCAAAAAGTACTTATTCTCTTTTAATAGAGCCGCTTTTTCGCATTGGGCGGAAGGTGGCTTTTTTATTTCATTCTTATAGACCTGTTAAATGATGGAAAAAGTCTTGGCTTGAACTAAGAGTCCAAAAGGAGTAATATCTGCAATTGGGGCTGAAAGTCAGGTACATTTTGTTTTCGGCTTACATAAGCTACACAAAACAAGTAGAAGGAAGCGGTGTGTTCGTGCAGCAAGCTATTGCAATATTAGACTCAGGTGTGGGAGGGCTAACAGTTGTCAAAGAAGTGATGAGGCAGCTCCCGCGGGAGAAAATCATTTATTTCGGAGATACGGCCCGAGCTCCGTACGGACCCCGTTCGACCGAGGAAGTAACACTGTTTACAGAACAAATTGTAGATTATTTGATCCAGTTTAATCCTAAAATGATTGTTATCGCTTGTAATACCGCAACAGCAGCGGCACTCGATTATATCTCAGCCAAGGTCTCTATCCCTGTCATTGGGGTGATTCATCCCGGAGCCCGTGCTGCAATTAGCGCGACCAAAAGCGGACATGTCGGCGTGATCGGTACAATAGGAACCATCGGCAGCGGGGCTTATACTAACGCACTAAAGCAGCTGTCTCCTTTTGTTGAGGTTGTAAGTCAAGCCTGCCCAGCACTTGTCCCACTCGTTGAGCAAGGCATGTTCCGCTCTGAGATAAGTTATGAAATTGTAGAGCAGGCATTGGAAGGCATTAAAGATAATAACATCGATACTTTAATTTTAGGATGCACTCATTATCCATTTCTTGTTGAGCCTATTGGAGAGACCATGGGACCGGGAGTCAAACTGATCAGTTCCGCAGATGAGACAGCTCGTGAGATCAGCACGATTTTATACGATAAAGGCAAGCTGTCCATCGGGGATGAAAGTCCAATTCATCAGTTCTTCTGCAGTGGTGATGCTGAAATGTTTCAGCGAATTGCCCGAGACTGGCTTGGAGAACAAATTAAACGTACCCCAGTAGTATGGCAAGTATCCACGTTATAAGCAGAGCAATGTTGAATTGAATAGGGACAAACTCTACGGAGTGTAAGATAAAATAGGCTGGGAAGCATAATTCCCAGCCTATTTTCTTGTGATTCATTTCTCCTTCATGCAGGGTAGTGGCTCTTGCATACAATAGAGTTAAGTGCTGTTTGCTGCTATTTTTGTATCCACCGTATCAGCAATTTAAGGCCGAGAGGATGAGACCTAATGCGACAATATATTGCAAGCAGGGGAGATACCGTAAGCCGAATTGCCGCCCTGCATGGATTAACCCCTGAGCATGTCATTCAAGGCAATCCATGGGTTGGGAGACAGTCTTATTTATATCCGGGCCAGGTTTTATTTCTGCCGTCTTCGCCACGTAAAAGGTATGCGGTGCAGGAAGGGGACGATCTTGAACGCATAACCTCATTATTCAATGTGAGTTTAGATGATTTGGAGAAGCTTAATCCAGGTGTGTCCTCAGGGCGCTTTTGTACACCGGGAAAAGTGCTCGTCATTCCGCCTCCGATTCCAGAGCGAGTGGTATTCTTACGTGGAGAGTACGGTCCGGTTGATGTTGAGAACGATATCAGCAGTCTGATTGCACAATATCCTTTTATACAAGCATATCCAATTGGCAACAGTGTGCTCGGCAAGCCAATTCATGTGCTTAAAATAGGCAATGGAACCCGCCATTTGCATGTTAATGCGGCTCTACATGCTAATGAATGGCTGACCTCGCCTTGCCTGATGTCGTTCATAGAAGAGTATGCAGCAGCTTATGCTAAAGGTTTGGCATGGAATGGTCATCGTCCAGAGGAATGGTACAATAATTGGACCCTATGGGCTGTACCCATGGCTAACCCTGACGGCGTGGAGTTAGTGCAGGAGGGCGTTTTACCAGGCCACCCTTATTATGAGGACCTTATGAAATGGAACGGGGGACGGCGGAGTTTTCGCCATTGGAAGGCCAATATACGCGGTGTGGATCTCGGGGATCAGTTCCCTGCTCATTGGGAAGAGGAACGAGAACGCCGTGGTGTAATCCTGCCCTCTCCGCGTGATTACAGTGGTCCTGAGGCGCTAAGTGAACCTGAGGCAGCCGCTCTAGCGGTACTTGCTGAGAACGCGCCCGGAGAAGCTGCAGTGTCTTTGCATAGCCAAGGAGGAGAAATCTACTGGAATTACCGGGGATATGAGCCTCCCGAAAGCCGCGAATTAGCAACACGGTTGGCCGCTGCGAGCAGCTATCGTGCAGTCGAATTAACTGGCAGCGATGCCGGGTATAAGGATTGGTTCATCCAGACCTTTCGTAAACCAGGATTTACAGTAGAGCTGGGGATCGGTAAAAATCCGTTGCCACTGGCAGATTTTGAGGATATGGCGCTAGAAACGGGTCTAATTTTGGGGACGATACTATCCAATGTGAAATAATTATGAAACAATTACAGTAGACTTGCGTAACATAAACCATAGGGTATGGCCGCTGTCGTCACTACATGTTATCCGCGGCTGTATCCTTTTTACTTGGGAGGAGGGTCACTATGAAACTGAAAAAATTGCTGTCACTGAAACAATGGTCTACTATCTTCAGTAGTTCCTGGCGATATGTGATCTCCCCTAAAGTCGCAATAGGGGACAAGCTTTTATTCACAATCCCAGTGATGCTCTATTGGGTGTTGCCGGATTTTATGCCTTTTTTACCGATCGATGATATTGGTGTGACGATGCTTCTTATGGGCTGGTTCGTGTCACGGATGGGACGGAAATACCCGGCACTTCAGGCCGGAAAATGAGGCAGTGAAGTGAGATCTACCTCGGATTGTGTATCTAATTTGTTAATATAGTTGCTTTTAGATATCATTTACCTTTAAAATAGGTAATTGAGTATTTAATTTAAGTACTAGGAGATGGATGATAGATGAAGGTCAAAATTACCCGCAATGCGGCTAAAGTGATAAAGAAACAAATGGAACTTGAAGGAAACAGCGAGTTGAAGCTTCGTGTAGCGATTACGCATGCTCACGGTGATCATGCTCACTACGGACTGGATTTGGACACGCCTAATGAGAATGATGTTGTAGTCTCGACAGATAAAGAAATCGATGTTATTCTTGATCCGAATCAACCGCTCCTTGATGGTGTGGTCGTTGATTATTTATATCTTCCTGAAGAAGGTTTTGTCATTACTAATCCGTCTAAAGGTAATCACGGCGATCACTAAACGTTTCGCCTTAAATTTGGGACATAAAGAAGGGTTGCTCCATGGCTAACGATATACAAGTGTGCGATGAATGTAATTTTATGAAATTGAAGAGTATCATACCCAAACTGCAAAAGATGGCGCCTGATGCAGAGATCAAGGTCGGCTGTAAGTCGTACTGTGGTCCATGTGGCAAACGGGCCTTTGTATATGTTAATGGTCGTTATGTAAGTGCTCCAACAGAGGAAGAAGTGTTGAAGAAGGTAGAAGCTTTTATCAAGCAACCGGCCGTTCAGAAATAATGCAGAGGTCTTATCCATCAACTTAAAAAGCCCTAAACCCGTGTTGATGACGGAGTTTAGGGCTTTTTGTTTTATAAATGAAATTTTTATGGTGCAGATTCTTCCTTTCGGAGCATCTTGATGCCATCGTATTTCATGATATCGTCTGAGATTTGCAGTCGCTGCTTACTTGTCTCGAACCCGGTGCTGCACCCCGCAACGTCAATGGCTTCGCGGCTGTCGAGGCTATAACAGGTGCCACTGTTGAATTGTCCATTTTCACTTGGAAGATAGGAGCGCTTCGCATCGGCAAAGGCACCGGTTCGCAGTGTCACAAGTCGCTCTTTGCCACTGAACAGATTATTACCCATGAGATAATAAGGATCTTGTGAGATCCCAAGCAGATGGAGTAAGGAAGGTGTGAGATCCAATTGACCAGCCGGATTAGAATCAATCACCGAGGTGTTATTACCCGGCAGATGAATGAGTAATGGAACTTGATGCATGATTTGATGCATGTCGAGCTTATTTAAGCTTTTACCAAGAAATTGTTCGTAATAAGAGGTTTCTTGGATCGAGTTATCATGATCTCCATAAAAGGCAAGGATCGTGTTATCCCACAACCCACGCTGCTTCATATCACTCACCAATTCACCTAGAGCTTCATCTGTATAATGAACAGCCTGCAAATAATCTCCGAAGATGGTACCTTTAAACTCCCCGGTATCAAGCCCTTGCTTAGCCGCAGGGAGAGAATATGGGTGATGACTAGATAGTGTAGTCAAAAAAGAGTAAAAGGGCTTCTGGATCGATTCTACAGAATCCATAATATTTAGGGACTGCCGCAGGAATGATTTATCTCCCAATGACCAGCCTAGGGGTTCGTCGATCTTAAAGTCTTTTTTGCTATAAAAATGGTCGTACCCCATCGCCTTATACATAATCTGCCGATTCCAGAAGCTTCCTTCATACGCATGGAAGGCATTGGTGCTATAGCCCTTGGACTTCAAAATGGCAGGTAACGTGTCAAATTGATGATCCGGGTAACGGACAAATACTGAGCCGGAGACCAGCGGATACAGTGAACCATTCGAGGCGAAATCCGCATCGGAGGTTCGTCCTTGTGAGGTCTGATGATAGTAATTACTGAAGTAGGTATTCTCTTTGATTAGAGCGTTCAAATTAGGTGTGACCTCTTGTCCATTGATCGATCGTCCCACTACAAAATTCATAAAAGCTTCGGCCTGAATAACAACGATGTTGCTTCCGCTGTATTTTCCAAAGCTGTCGTTAAGAACACTTTGCTCAGCATTGTGTTCATTGAACCAGAGCTTCATGGAGCTGGCTTCCTTTTGTGAAAGCTCAGGCTGCGGGCCTAAATGATCTTTGGCATACAAGTAAATATCATAACCGTGAAATCCAATGAGTCCAGTAACGTTATACATCGCCAAGCTCCACCAGTTACCAGTGAATAAACCCTTGGCCCACGTAGTGGCGTAAGAGTGGATAGGGCCAAAGGTCAGAATACAGCCTAATACCAATGCAACGACCCCGTTAACGCTCCGTCTTAGTCCTCTCATAAAGCGTGAAGAGGGACGAAAAAGACTTGTGCGAGCATAATAGGAAGGCTGTCCATTATTATAGGCAGGCGTGTTCCGACGGAATAACACTACCCAAATGGTGTAAACCAGAAATATCAGCCAATCCGCGAACAAGTAGAGATCAGAGGGACGGAGTAGTGCAAAGATACTTCCGCCAAGTGCATCCATCTGTCCGGCTTGAAAAAGAACGGGAACGGTGATGAAATCCTGAAAGTAGCGATAGTAGACAATATCAGAATAAATAAGAGATGTCAGGAGCACGTTTATGATTATCAGGGCTATGGTTTGTCCACGTCGAGGGAGCCATAACACCCAAAATGATAACAGCATAACTGAACCGAGAGCAATGAGCTTGTCGAGACGGTTCATATCAATATTAGGGGCATGCAGGCCGCTGTGAAGAAACATTAGCTTAGCGAGCATAAGGACAAGAAAAAGGATGTAACCAATATAACGGGAGCGGACAATAGTGATCATTCTATCCGTTATGGATGAGCTGATCCTACTAAATGGATCTCGTGACACGTTAAAGCCTCCTAGCACAGAAGTTGAGTATGTAAGAAGAAACGGACACCGTCCTCAATCGAGGTAGATGTCCGTTCTTATATTTCTCGCATAAACGCTTACCGTCCTTTTAAGGACGCCGAAGCCGTTCATGCTTGGCGTAATTGTCTTCCGAATTATTTCGGATTTCTAGGTGGAAGTGGACCCAAGTATTGATAATATTGACACTCAATACGTCCGTTATACAACTTGCGACGCTTGTCCGCTTTACGGCCGTAATATTGTTCGAATTCCTTATAAGGACTAATCGCGAAGAATGACCAAGTCGGTAGGTACAGCATCATTTCACCAAACTGGCGAGTCAGCTTCTCCACCTCTTTATCATTACTGATCCGTTCACCATATGGCGGGTTGGTAATGATACAGCCGTATTCGCCTTGGGGTCTTGCTTTGGCGGCAGCCATCACGGTGAAGGTTATTTCTCCGGACAGGCCGGCGCTTTTAGCAGCGGCTTCAGCAATTTCTATAGCAGCAGGATCGATATCCGTGCCGGTTAGCTGCAATGGATAATCATCTCGCACGGCATCGAAAGCTTCTTCGCGAGCTTCCTCCCACAGATACTTAGGGATGACTGGCCAATGTTCTGAAGGGAAGGAACGCCGTAGTCCCGGTGCGATATTCCAAGCGATCATCGCGGCTTCGATCAACAATGTTCCCGAACCACAACATGGATCATATAGCGGACGGTGGCCATTCCAGCGGCTAAGCTGGATTAAAGCGGCTGCCATCGTTTCCTTCAGTGGCGCTTCTGTAGCCTGTCTGCGGTATCCGCGTTTGTGAAGAGCAGGTCCGGTAGTGTCTAGCGTAATAAGCGCGATATCGTTTAACAGAATCACTTCGATCACATATCGAGGTCCGTTCTCTGGGAACCAGTCCGTATGATAGGAGAGCTTCAGCTTCTCGACGATAGCTTTTTTGACAATCCCTTGGGAAGCGGGTACACTCGTTAGTTGTGATTTATGGGATCGTCCTTCAACCGGGAATTCTCCATTCTCGGGAATCCAGTCTTCCCAAGGCAGCGCTTTAACACCCTCAAATAACTCATCGAAGGTTTTAGCGGGGAATTGACCCATTTTTACTAATACGCGGTCGGATGTACGCAGCCATAAATTACAGCGACAGATGTCGATATAATCACCACTGAACAATACACGACCGTTCTCGACCGTGGTCTCATAACCCAGTTCGTTTAATTCGCGCGCTACTACAGCTTCTAATCCCATAGGGGCAGTAGCGATTAATTGTAATTTGCTCAAATACTCTCAACTCCGTTTAACTTGTAGATAAATACAAAAAGCCAGTACAATAAGAAAAGCCAATACCATAAGAAAAGCATCCATACAAGTATAGGGGAATGCGGGACACTTCACAATGCCCGGCATTCCATAAATCATAAAATCTTCCCCGTCATCCCTTCATTCGAGAAAACGGGGGATCATCAAAGGAGAATCTTTATGCTTACCCAAGAAGAATACAGTGAACAACTTTATACCGAGGACGAAATCCTGCTTCAGGTAAAAGAAGCTATCGTCCAAGCGGGTATGCCGGAGGTGTCTGTCGAGCCGGGGTACGGAAGACTACTCACTATGCTTGTTAGATTGTCTCGCTCCACGCGTATTTTGGAGATTGGCGCACTTGGTGGCTACAGCGGGATTTGCTTATCTCGCGGCTTTACTGAAGGTGGCACGCTGACTTCACTAGAGCTGAGGGCCGATTATGCCGAGCTTGCTCGCCGTAATTTAGAACTGGCCGGATTCGGTGATTCTACGGAATATAGAATCGGTCCTGCAATGGACAGCCTGAAGGCACTTGAAGCAGAGGGCGCTAAGTTCGATTTCTTCTTTATCGACGCAGACAAGATTAACTATACCAATTACTTGGAATATGCCATCAAGATGGCTAATCCAGGAGCGATTATTGCTGGTGATAATATCTTTCTCCGCGGACGGACGCTAAATACTGATCGAAATGGACCTGCCATTCTGGCTGTACGGCATTTCAATGAAATGATCGCCACCGATGACCGTCTGATCAGCACTTGTCTGCCAGCCTATGATGGACTGGCGTTGGCTATGGTGAAATAGCAGAAGATTAGCGAAATAGCCGTGGCGGAGTAGCTTTGTATAGCTTAACCCGAACCCATAAGGTGTTTAACAGCAACAAGCTTCCGGAGATGATAAACAGTCCCTCAATACCAATATAACCAGATAGAAAGCCGCCTATGATAGCTCCCAGCATATTGCCCAGTGACAATGTGCTGCCGTTGAAGCCGAATGCGCGGCTTTCTTTCCCGTCAGGGGTATATGACCGGATAAGCGCATTAACGCTGGGCAATAGGCCGCCCATAAAAATCCCCATGAGAAAACGGACAATAATTAGCTGCCACACGCTAGTAACGAATGCTTGCGGAATCAGGAATAGCGAGGCCCCGATTAACGCGTAGGTCAGAATGCGGTGTGCGCCGACTTTATCACTCAGCTTGCCGAGCAAGGGGGAAGCCAGCATGTTGGAGATCCCTGTAACTGCGCTGACCATTCCGGCTAAAAAGGCTATATTCTCAGCAGGCCCATTTAACTTTTCAACGTACAGTGGCAGCAAGGCCATGGGGCTGATCATTGCAAATTGCAGCAAAAAGGTTACACCAAACAGCGCCGGGAGCTGAGGGATTTTGATCAATTCCTTCAAGCCCTCCATTACTGACACCTGTGGCTCCTGTGCGGCTTCTGCACGATCGAATTTCTCTTTAACGAGAAATAATGCCAGCAGAGAGGCGATGAAGAGCAAGGCGCCAACGACATAAAAGATCGGACGAAATCCGATTAAATCAGCAAGAAAACCACCAATAAGTGGTCCAAGGATGGTACCTGCAACAGAACCCGACTGCATCAGCCCCATCGAAAATCCCATACGTGCTTTCGGAGTAGTACCCGAAACGAGTGCGATGGAAGCAGGATTGAAGCCGGAGATTGTACCGTTTAGCAGTCGCAGTAAGAGCAGCTGCATAGGGGATTGTGCGAAGCCCATCAACACCATAACGATAGCCATGCCAAAGCTGGAGCGCAGGAGCATGATTTTACGTCCATATTTGTCAGCAAGTTTTCCCCATAGTGGCTGGAAAATGAAAGAAGTTAAAAAGTTTGCGGCAAAAATAAGGCCCGCCCAAATTCCAATTTCATGCTCACCCTGAACTCCAAGATCCTTAGCAAGATACAAGGTCAGGAACGGTGTAATCATCGTCATTCCGGCATTTACCAAGAATTGTCCGAACCAAAGCACTAAGAGGTTGACCTTCCATGTCTCCCATTTCTTCAAAGTGCTTTCACTTCCTTTCAAAGAATTTCAGAAAATACATGATTCACAGAAAAATAGACATTTTATCAGTATATCATTTTTTTAGCTTCAAAAGTGCAATACATGTCATAGTAATGTCATAGGATTGTCATTCCACGATCTTCGTTTTGCTTGTTACAACCTTTTAAAAAGGGCATAATAGTAAGTATGCCGATCAAGCATAAACGCCATCGGCGTCCTTATTAGGACGGTAAGCGTTTATTTTAAAAAATCTTATAAAATATAATGGAGATCTTATCATGACCTACAACGACACTTTTATCCGCGCCTGCAGAAAGCAGGATACGGAGCACGTTCCCGTATGGTACATGCGGCAGGCCGGCCGTTATGATCCCGAGTACCGTAAAATCAAGGAAAAGTACTCATTGCTTGAAATCTGCAAACAGCCTGAGTTGGCGGCTGAAGTAACCTTGATGCCTGTGCGCAAGCTAGGTGTGGACGCGGCCATTTTGTATTCAGACATTATGAATCCGGTCGCTTCTATCGGTGTGAAATTTGATATCGTCAAAGATATTGGCCCTGTGATCGAGAATCCGATTCGCTCTGCAGCAGATGTCGAGAGACTGAAGCCCATTGATGTTGAAGGCGATCTCGGACATATTTTGGAGACGATTGCAATTCTGGATAAGGAGCTGGACGTGCCCTTGATTACTTTCGCAGGCGCACCGTTTACAATTGCCAGCTATCTGATCGAAGGCAGACCTTCCAAAGGATATATTCGGACTAAAGAGCTAATGTACAGTGAACCCCGTGTCTGGGAAATGTTAATGGACAAGCTCGGCGATATGATTATCGCTTACCTCCGCAGTCACGTGCGTAGTGGTGGAAAAGCGTTTCAATTGTTCGACAGCTGGGTCGGTGCCCTTGCGCCTCGCGATTTTGAAAAGTATGTGTTACCGACGGTTTCTCGTATTTTTTCCGAATTATCCGATCTTGATGTACCGAAAATATACTTTCCTGGCGTAAGCTCTGGCGAATTGCTATCGAGTCTTACGAAGCTTCAAGCGGATGTAATCGGGGTGGACTGGCGTGTGAGCTTGTCCGAAGGTCGCCGCAGAACCGGTGGGAAATTTGCGATTCAAGGCAACCTGGATCCGTATTTACTTACAGCGCCGATGGACGTCTTGAAGGAGCAAGCGAAAGCGTTAATTGATGAAGGGGTACAAGAGCCGGGATATATCTTCAATCTGGGTCACGGCTTATTCCCGGAGGCTTCTTTAGAGAAGCTTAGAGAATTAACGGAATATATTCACGAATATTCACAGGAAGTATTGAAAGAATCAGCCAAACTGCGTTCTTAAAAATAGCCTATTAAATCTATAAGGGGATGGAATCCGTGACAGCAAAAATAGGTGTTCTCGTCATGTCGTATGGCACTCCTAAAAGCTTAGAAGACGTTGAAGCATATTACACTCATATTCGGCGAGGTAATCCGCCGACAGCGGAGCAGCTTAAAGAATTAACAGATCGCTATGAAGCGATCGTCGGGGGTGTATTCCCGCTGCGGGAGAACACAGACCGTCAAGTAGCTGCATTACAGGCAGCATTAAACGCGGATAAAGCTGGGGCGGATGTTGAATTTGTCTGCTATCAGGGTTTGAAGCATGCCTATCCGTTTATTGAGGACGGCGTCGAGGCTATGGCGAAGGACGGCATTACCCAAGCGGTTGGTGTTGTGCTTGCCCCTCACTATTCAAGCATGAGCGTGGGTGGTTACATCAAACGTGCTCAGGAAAAGGCTGATGCATGTAAAATCAACATGGGTTTTGTGGAGAGTTACCATATGCACCCAGTATTGATCGATGTTCTAAGCCGGAGAGTAACTGCGAAAATAGATCAATATATCGAAGCAGGCGCTACTCGCGATGAGATAAGGGTATTATTTAGCGCGCATAGTCTTCCAGAGCGTATTCTAGCTATGGGGGATCCTTATAAAGATCAACTATTGGAGACCTCAAAGGCTATTGCAGATCAAGCGGGGATAACCAATTGGCAGTTTACGTGGCAAAGTGCAGGACGGACTGCTGAACCATGGCTTGGACCAGATATTCTGGATACACTTCAGCAGCTTAGCAAGGAACAGGTAGAGTATGTTCTAGTGGCACCGATCGGGTTCGTATCCGATCATTTAGAAGTGCTGTATGACCTTGATATCGAGGCAACAGCCGTAGCTTCAGAGCTGGATATGCGTCTTAT
The DNA here is from genome assembly GCF_038000345.1 of Paenibacillus sp. FSL E2-8871. NCBI lineage: Bacteria > Bacillati > Bacillota > Bacilli > Caryophanales > Paenibacillaceae > Paenibacillus > Paenibacillus sp. FSL E2-8871. The sequence continues at coordinate 29,389 of NZ_JBBOBV010000001.1, forward strand.
GCGGATTGAATCATTAAACAGCGATCCTGCGTACATGTCCGTATTGAGCGATGTTGTTCGTACAAGACTGAATCAAATGTCGGCCGGTCAGTCATGACTGGTCCCTCTAGGCGAATTGTTATCATAGGCGGTGGGCTGAGTGGACTCAGCGCCGCCTTTTACATTCGTAAGTTTTACAAAGAAGCTGGCGTGAAACCTGATATTGTACTGCTAGAGAAAGACAAGACTCTTGGTGGGAAGATCGAAACATTGCACCGGGATGGATTTGTGATTGAGAAGGGTCCGGATTCTTTTTTAGCTAGCAAAACAGAGATGATTGAATTGGCTAAGGAATTAGAGCTAGATCACGAGCTTGTGAACACAAATCCAAAGGCAGAGAAGACCTATATACTACAGCGTGACAAGCTTCATCCTATGCCTTCCGGTCTTGTGCTTGGAATTCCTACTGAACTAAAGCCATTTCTATCAAGTGCTCTGGTTTCATTCGGTGGCAAAATACGCGCGCTGATGGACTTGATCCTTCCTCCTAAGCGGAGTAATGACGATGAATCCCTCGGACAGCTGATTGAGCGACGTTTAGGTACTGAAGTGATGGAGAATTTGACCGAACCGCTATTAGCCGGTATGTATGCTGGGGATTTACGCAAAGTCAGCCTACAGGCTACCTTTCCGCAATTTGGAGAAGTAGAGCGGCAGTATGGTGGTCTTATTCGTGGAATCATTAAAGAACAGAATTTCTCCAAGACAAATACGAGCACAAAGAACAGCACTTTTCTGACATTTCGAAAAGGACTACAAAGTCTCGTGCATGGCTTGATTCATGAACTGCATGATGTAGAACAGCGAACTGAAGCTGCGGTGGTCTCTATACATGCTACAGGAACTAATGCTTCTCGTTATGAGCTAGAACTGGAAAGTGGCGAACGGCTGCTTGCGGATGAAATATATATCACCACACCAAATTCTTTTGCTGCCGAACTTTTGCGTCCACATGTGGATGTTTCAGCACTCGATGCGGTAAATTATGTATCGGTTGCGAACTTAGTCATGGCCTTCGACAAGAAGGATATCGAAATTGATGATGCTGGAGCAGGTTTTCTTGTGCCACGTAAGGAAGGGCGCAATATTACTGCCTGTACATGGACGTCAACGAAGTGGCCGCATACGAGTCCAGATGATAAAGTACTTATGCGCTGTCATGTAGGCCGTTCCGGAGATGAGCAGAATGTTCAACTTCCAGATGAGGCTCTTACGGAGCTAGTGAGTAAGGATTTACGAGAGATCATGGGCATTACAGCGAAACCTATATTCACGGAAATTACTCGTTCGGAACATTCGATGCCACAGTATCCTGTTGGACATCTTGACAATCTTTCTAAATTCCATAGGGAGCTTGAGACCACACTTCCTGGGATATATGTCTTTGGAGCTGGATATGATGGAGTGGCAATGCCCGATTGTGTTAAGCAGGCTAAGCTTACAGCACAAAGCGCTGCAAAGCGTATATCGAATTAATTGTTCATTTACGGGAGAGTTAGAATTATATAATGAACGGTGAAGCGAAGATTTTTTTGCTTCACCGTTTTTGTTTAAATATTAGATTATACTATTTTAATGGACTCTCGTATTTGGAGGGACAGGTGCTAGGTATGCTATAATAGAACCAATTTGAGAGTAGAGGAGATCATAGAAACAATGTATCCGCCGCGATCGCGTTCTAGACAGAAGAACAAACATAAGAGCAAACGTAAGCGCAGAACGGCCTGGATGTGGGTCAATGCAGGTCTACTTCTGTTGATTATTGTGGCGCTCAGCTATAGTTTTATGGATGACAGATTCAAGGGAAGTTCTGAGCCACCTCCAGTGGCGCAAATGACGGCTTCGCCTACGCCGAATAGTACTGCTCAGGAGACAGCACCTATAGTGACTGCAACGCCTGAAGCCACGGAGTCTCCCATCCCTTCACCAACGGTAACCCCGGAAGCTACACCTACACCAGAGCCAAAGAGAGAAGAAAATGTTGAAACACAGGCGCCTGTACCAACTGAGACCCCTTCGCCAGATGAAGGTAGCTCCCAAGTCGCAGATGGTGGTTCTGTGTCTGGACTTCCATCAGATGACCAGGCTTCTGGCAATACAGTGACCTTGAATTTTGGTGGAGATGTTATTTTTTCGGGGAAAGCCGGGGAATTGCTCGAAAAGAAAGGTTACGACTATTCGTATGCCGCGCTCGATGGAATGTTCAAGAAGGATGATCTTACGATTGTGAATCTGGAGACTCCTGTGACCACGGGTGGGGTTGGCGCCGCTAATAAGCAATACGTATTCAAAGGCTCGCCCAAAGCACTAGATGCTCTTAAAGCAGCCGGAGTGGATGCAGTAAATATGGCGAACAATCACACGCTTGATCAAGGGGAGGAAGGCCTGCGAGACACGCTGAGTCATCTCTCGGAAAGAGGCATTCCTTATGTTGGTGCTGGACTCAATAGTAAAGAAGCATTCTCAGCGCAATATTTTGAGCGTAAAGGGATTAAGATCGCCTTGCTGGGGTTCACACGGGTGATTCCTGCATCTGATTGGATGGCGGGAAAAAATAAACCCGGGCTTGCTTCAGTATATGATAGTAGAGAAGGACTTAAAGCGATTGCTGCAGCTAAACAAAAAGCTGATTTGGTTGTCGTAGTTGTCCATTGGGGTAAAGAACGGGTAGAGCAGTTCGATAATACTCAGCAGACCCTTGGACGTAGCTTTGTCGATGCGGGAGCTGATCTTGTCATTGGTGGTCACCCACATGTATTGCAAGGTGTGGAGCCGTACAAAGGCAAGTGGATCGCCTACAGCACTGGTAATTTTATTTTTACGAGATCAACGGTACCTGCCACTTGGGAAACTGCTGTATTTCAGGCGGAATGTAGTAAAAAAGGTCAATGTTCATTACAGCTGAAGCCTATGACTGCTGAGCTAGCTCAGCCCGTGCCCATGAATCAGGTGAACGGACAGCTTTTGCTGAAAAAAATAGAGTCTTTATCTGCTGGTCGAGTTAAGATCAACAGTGACGGCAAAGTGACTCAAGTTACAAAATAGGGTTCCTGGGAGGTCCTTATGATGAACAATTTATGTGTTGCCCATCGGGGATTTTCCGGTAAAGCTCCGGAGAATACATTAGCAGCGATCCGGATGGCCATTGCCATGCCTTTTGTACACTGGATGGAATTGGATGTCCAGCTCTCGAAGGACGGTGTTCCTGTTGTCATTCATGACTTTACACTGGACCGTACAACCAATGGTCATGGTAAGGTGAAGAATATGGATTGGGAACATATCCGGCGTCTCGATGCGGGTAGCTGGAAAGGGCGTTCTTTTCGGGGAGAGCGGGTGCCTTCCTTGGAAGAGGTGCTCTCATTAGCCTCCGGTAGACTTCGTCTCAATATTGAACTGAAAACAGTGGGCAATATGTATCCTGGCATCGAACAGAAGGTGACGGATCTTATTTCCTCTAAAGGCATGCGGGACGACGTGATTTTGACCTCTTTTGACACAGATGTGTTGAAAAAAATCAAGGAAATAGACCCCCGCTTTCGTACAGGCTTAATTTTTGATTCAAGGTTTGGTAATCCTGCTCGAAGGCTGCATGAACTGGAGTGTTCTCTTTTGTCGATTAGCTTCTCGCGTTTAAATCCTAGATTGGCTAAGGTTTTGACGGAGCAAGGTGTGAAGATTATGGCTTGGACAGTGAACAAAGGAAAAGAGATGCGTCGCTTAGCAGATATGCATTCTGATATAATGATTTGTACAAACCGTCCGGATATATGGGGCGATACATTTTTAAAAGTATAAATAATCCAATTCGATGGGAAAGAGAGCTGATTGTCTGTGTGCGCTGCTGTTAATAATTTGTATTGTGTTGGACGGAACTACAAGCTACATGCGGAGGAATTAGGAAATAATGTCCCCGTAGAGCCACTCATTTTTTTGAAGCCCTCACATGCGGCGGTTTCCCTCGATAAAGCAGTCATTCAGCTTCCAAAGGATTCAGGTCAGGTTCATTATGAAGGAGAACTTGTGCTACGGATCGCGCGTGATTATGTACCGGGTATGAGCGTGGAGGATTTGGTGGATGTTATGGCTCTGGGACTGGATTTCACACTGCGTGATGTGCATAATGATCTGCAGAAGAAAGGTCTGCCTTGGACTCCGGCTAAAGGCTTTAAGAACGCTGCTCCACTCACACCTTACATTGCGTTTCCTGACAAGGAAGAGCTGGAAGGAACGGATTTCACGGTTTTAAAAAATGGTGTTGAAGTTCAGCGAGGTAATGTTAAAAATATGATTTTTTCGCTCCAAAAAATTGTCGATTTTATCGCTGCGCGTTACGGGCTGGGTAAAGATGATGTGATATTCACAGGAACACCAGAAGGTGTAGGCTCTACCGTATCAGGAGATTCGTTTGAATTGTACTGGGGTGACAAGCTGATGGGGACTTGCCTGATCGGCTAAAAACATCTGTTGGAGATGAATCTATGTTATGGATTATCGGCGCCTTTGGCGCTTTGTTAGTTGCGGGGGCGGCTTATAGGAAACAATCCTTAAGCCTTTCCGGCATGCTTGCCGCGGTAGCCATGGGGACCATTTATTTTGGTGCTGGAAATGCCTTTTGGTTTGGAATATTGTTGGTTTTTTTCATCTCTTCAAGCCTGTTGTCTAAGCTTCATCATGATAATAAGGCAGAGCTTGAGCTGGCTTATGCCAAGACAGGTCGCCGAGATGCTGGGCAGGTCTTTGCTAATGGTGGGCTTGGGATGGTTTTCGTTCTATTGAATGCGATTGTTCCGATGGAACATTGGGAATTTTTATTTATCGGCGTTATGGCAACGGTAACCTCTGATACATGGGCTACGGAGATTGGCACACTCAGCAAGAAGCCGCCTCGGTCTGTCCTGACAGGTAAAATACTTCCGGCCGGTGCCTCGGGTGGTGTATCCAGCCTGGGTACGCTGGCCGCCGCCGCAGGAGGTGCACTTATCGGTGCATCTTCATGGCTGCTGCGGATGATATCCGGCATGCCAGATCAATCCTTCTTGTTGCTTACATTGGCAGGACTTACTGGAGGACTTGCGGGTGCGTTCACGGATTCTATTCTAGGGGCAACCGTTCAGCAGATGAATCGTTGCACCATATGCGGACGCGAAGTGGAAAGTACACATCACTGCGGTAAAAAGGTTGAATACGCACGTGGCTGGAAGTGGATGACTAATGATGCAGTCAATGCTATTAGCTCTATCTTCGGAGGGGCTATTGCCTTATTGTGTGGGATTATGTTTTAAAGGAGGAACCGATGAGCAGCACGTCCAATCATAAACATACTGCCATTCTGGATGCCGCATACGAGCTCTTCGGTTCAGGTGGATTTTATGAAACGAAGATGTCGGAAATTGCGGTTCAGGCCGGAATTGCTAAGGGCACCGTTTATTTATACTTCAAGAGTAAAGAAGAATTGTTCATGGCGGTAACGCGCCGGGATTGTGAGGGATTCCTTCAGCAATTACAGGAAAAGCTGAAGGCTAGTGATACTTTGGCAGGTAAACTGTCAATTATCGCCAAACATCATCTTTACTATTATTATGAGCGTAAGCGACACACGAAGCTCTTTTTCCGCGCACCGAACAATAACCCAGAGCTTGTGGCGTATATGACGCTTTTTATGGAAGAATATATGCAGGCAGTGGTGAAGGTATTGCTGGAGGGCGGAGTGTCTGAGCCTGAGCTTATGGCGCAGTCCTACATAGGGATGTTGGATCGACTGAAGATGGATATTTTGTTCGATCCATCTTTTAAGGAAGAAGATGCGTATAAACGCGCTGGTTTCGCTGCGGGTCTTTTTATTAAAGGGGCTATGGATTACTTGAATTTAGGTCAGGATGATAGACCGGTGGAATAGCAGCTTCATGCTGCGACCGGTTTTATGAAAATATAAGGCAAGCGAGGAAATAGCATGAATATTATGACCGTGGAACATCTTTCCAAAAGTTATGGAGAGAAAGTACTTTTTAGTGATGCTTCATTTGGAATGGACGATCGGGATAAAATTGGTTTGATCGGTGTGAATGGAACGGGTAAATCAACGTTTTTACGTATTATTGCCGGTCTGGATACCCCGGATGGTGGGCAAATTGCGATCGGAAATAATGTTCGAGTGCAGTACTTAGCACAGAACCCTCCTTATGAGCCGACAAATACGGTACTGCAACAGGTCTTCGCCGGAGATGATCCAGATCTTGCTACCATGCGTGAGTATATGGAGATCATGTCTCGCCTTGAACAAGAGCCAGGTAATGCAGAACTGGAAGGCAGACTGGTGCGGATTGGGCAGGCTATCGATGCAGCAGGTACTTGGCATTTGGAGAGTGAAGCTAAGAGCGTACTTACTAAGCTGGGTATAGTGAAATTCGATGCGCTGATGGATACGCTGTCTGGTGGTCAACGGAAACGTGTAGCACTTGCGGCTGCCCTGATTACGCCATCTGAGCTTCTTATTCTGGATGAGCCTACGAACCATATTGATACGGACTCCGTGGCTTGGCTAGAGCAATATTTACAGAAACGGCGCGGCGCTCTCTTAATGGTAACGCATGATCGTTACTTCCTGGAGCGTGTCGCAAGTGTCATGCTAGAGCTGGACGGAGGACAGTTATACCGTTATGAGGCCAACTATTCCCGTTTTCTAGAGCTAAAAGCCGACCGTGAAGAGCGTGAAGCCTCTGCGGAGCAAAAGCGTAAGAACCTGCTTCGTACGGAGCTTGCTTGGATTCGTCGTGGAGCTAAAGCTCGATCAACGAAACAAAAGGCAAGAATCGACCGTTTTGAGAAGCTGAAAGAAAGTACAGGAAGCAGTTCGAACGGTTCGCTGGATATTTCGGTGGCATCCACACGTTTGGGTCGCAAAATCATTGAAATCAATGAACTGTCGAAATCGCTAGATGGTCGTCAGTTGATTAAAGATCTGACCTATATTGCTGTACCACAAGATCGCGTAGGTATTGTAGGTCCAAATGGTAGCGGTAAATCAACACTTCTGAATCTAATTGCAGGTAAGCTGCAGCCGGATAAGGGAGAGGTTCAGCTTGGTGCGACGGTTAAGTTGGGTTACTTTACGCAAGAACATCAGGATATGGATGACAGCATGCGAGCTATTGAATATGTGAAGGAAGAAGCGGAAGTCATACGTACAGCTGATGGTAGCGTCATTACCGCAGGCCAAATGCTCGAACGCTTCTTGTTCCCTCCTGCGATGCAATGGACGCCGATTTCCAAACTGTCTGGTGGCGAAAAAAGACGCCTGTATCTGCTTCGTGTATTGATGGGAGCACCAAACGTATTGCTGTTGGATGAGCCTACGAACGACTTGGATATTGGCACGTTGGCTGTTTTAGAAGACTATCTGGATGAATTCCCGGGCGTCGTCTTTACCGTATCCCATGACCGTTATTTCCTGGATCGGACTATAGACAAGCTGATTGCCTTTGAAAATGGAGAAATTCGGCTTCATGTTGGCGATTATACGGAATATGAAGAATGGCTGGCCAATAATGTTCCTTCACGCCATGCAGAATCGAACAAAGATGACGGGAATGCAAAGCGTAAAGAGACTACAGATACAGTCAGTAACACAGCGGCATCATCAGCTTCCAAGACCAAACTCAAATTCAGTTTTAAGGAACAGCGTGAATATGAAGGAATTGACGAGCAGATCGAGCTTGCAGAACAGCGCTTGACTGATATTGGTGCGGAGATGGAAGCAGCGTTTGCTGACTCTGGGAGACTGCAGGAGTTAGTGGAAGAGCAGAGGCTTGCCGAAGCCGAGCTGGAGCGTCTAATGGAGCGCTGGACCTATCTGAATGAGCTTGCAGAGAAAATCGCTGGTAAAGCATAAAACGGATTGTCCAAGTGTGACAATAAGGGAGTGCTCAGTTTGGAGAATCAACTTGTGGAAGCTTTAGCCCTGCGAAACGAAGGTAAAGCTGAAGAAGCCAGAGTGATGCTGTTAGAGCTATATGAGCAGAATAGTAATGATGCAGAACTTCTGTATCAATTAGCTTGGACGCATGATGTGCTCGGTCTGGAACGCGAGGCAGTACCCTATTATGAGAAAAGCTTAACACTAGGCTTATCTTCGGAGCAGAGAGTCGGCGCTCTATTGGGACTGGGTAGCACCTACCGAACACTCGGAGAATATGAGAATTCCAAAGCAATATTGGAGCAGGCCATTCAAGAGTACCCAGAGAATAAGGAATTTCCGGTGTTCCTTGCAATGACCTTGCACAATCTCGGAGATCATAGTCTGGCTATGGGGATGTTACTTAAATTGCTGGCTGAAACCTCAGCGGATGAAGGAATAAGAAGTTATAGTAAGGCCATTTCATATTACTCAGATAAGCTGGAGCAAGTCTGGGATTGAATAAAATCACAAAAAGAAGCGATCTCTAATAGTAGAGTATCGCTTCTTTTTGCTTTATTTCGTTCCGTCCACCGCGATCATTTGCACCACGGCACGAGAGTCGCCAGGTAAGATGATTTCATCAGCATTCATCTGTGAGGAGCCATCACCATCTAGAAAAATACCTTCGAGACCTTCAGCAGGCACGCTCTGTAGGATGGCTGAACGGAACTCTGCCGCCGTCGAGAGTGTTGGCGTAACAATCAGCCACAGCTTGCCATTATCGTCATACAGCATGCCTGAGCGCATTCGTTTCTCATCCGAATAAGGAAGATGTTCTTTCGCTATCACATCTTCCCAGAGATCCTCATCCTGCAGATTCATACTAATGCCGCCTTGCGCAAAATAATGCTGGCGATCCGTAACGTTCAATTCTTCTCCCGATGAGACGACCTGTACGGAAAAGCTACGACTGGCACCATCCCAGACCAGGGTTCCGCGCGCATATTTAGCGTTTAACCAGCCGGAGCCGTACGCCTTTTTAACACCGTTAGTGGGGATATCATTCATGATAGCAATGGATAGAAGTGCATCTCCATAGAAGAAGCCTCCATTAATCCCATAAGCAATCACCTGCTGAAGGGGGGCACCAGCGGCTCTGAGTTTAATATCTTCGGGTGAAAGTGACATCATATAGAGTTGAACATTTTCTGCACTCACGGTCTCTAAATAAGTGTAAGCGTGTGGAAGACCATCAAAGTGATTTTCCTTGTGGCTTCTGGAAAACAGGAACATCGAGATTGCTGATGCTGCTATCATGAGCAGCAGAAGTGAGACTATCAGCCATTGTCTACGTCTCCAGAGCTGCTTTAACTTGCCAGTACTTGCCTCAGTTAGTGCCCACATAAGCAGCGAGAAGCTTAGCAGTGTTTACTACAGCTTGCTTATGTGTACGTTCCATGGAGTGGGAGGCGTGTACGCCTGGGCCGATCAGTGCGGCACGAATATTATTGCCGCCTCGAAGGGCAGCGGAAGCATCGGAGCCGTACATTGGATAGATATCAACGGCATAAGGAATAGCAAGTGCTTCTGCCAGCTCAATCAAACGGCCAGTCATAACATAATCATAAGGGCCGGAAGAATCTTTTGCACAGATGGACACATCGGTTTCTTTACAGCTAAGATCGTCGCCCATGGCGCCCATATCGACTGCGATCATTTCATTAATCTCGCCAGGAATCCAAGCTGTGCCATGTCCCACTTCCTCATAGTTGGAGATGAGGAAAGAAAGGTTGTGGAGCGGTTTCCAACCTTCGCGCTTCATGCTTTCCAGCAGGCCAAGAAGGGCAGCAACGCTCGCTTTGTCATCCAGATGTCGGGATTTAATATACCCGCTAGGTGTAATCACCGCACGTGCATCGAAGGAAATGAAATCACCAACGGAGATGCCTAGCTTAAGTACATCTTCTTTGTTAGATACTAGCTCATCAATCCGTACTTCCATGTTCTCCTCTGAACGTTTGAAATCACGAGCATCTGGATATACGTGAACGGATGGATGGCTGGTTAAGATGGTTCCAGTATAGGTTCTGCCGCTGCGGGTATGGATCACGCAGTATTCATTCTCGATGCTGTGCATAGTGAAGCCACCAACAGAGGTCAGTCGCAGTGTACCATCAGATTTAATAGAGCGAACCATGCCTCCAAGTGTATCCACGTGAGCGCTGATGCCGATAGTACGGGAAGGATCTAGGCCTGGGACGGTTAGAATTACGCCGCCTTTTTCATTCCAGCTTAGCGGTACATTTAATGCTGCCGCTTCTTCGGCAACAAGGTTCATTACTTGTGCTGTGAAGCCGCTGGGGCTCGGTGTATCCAGCAATTTTTTTAGGATTGAGAGTATGTAATCTTCGTTTGGTTGAATAGTAATCATTAGTTAAGTCCTCCTGTTAGGCCATCATTGTCTGTGTTAAAAGAATCTAAAGAAGTGTCGGCATCACGAAGTTTGGTTAGCTCAGCATTTAAGCTTTTAATTTGTTTTTGTAGTTTGTACTGGCGAAAAATACCGTAAGAACCCACGATGATTCCACCAATTAACGCGCAGCCCAGAATAACTAGGATCAGCGGTATATTAACTACATCAAAACCGAAATTGACTTGAACGGGATCCACGTTGATGACTGCAAATATGGCTGTTAGCAGCGCAAAGATTAGACCTGCAATTAAAGACCATTGAATTCTCATTGAATTCTTCCTCCTCAGGGGATATAACAGAATAAAATCCCTTGCCCAAATAGGGCAAGGGATTAATGCAATACTAAGCTCTCTGCCTTATTTGGTCAACTGTTCCATTTGAGCGATAACATCTTCGAAGACACTCATCGCTTCGCGAATCGGCTCAGGAGAAGACATATCAACACCAGCTTTAGACAGAATATTTATGGAGTAGTCACTGCCGCCACTCTTCAGGAAGCCGAGGTAACGATCTACCGCAGGTTTACCTTCTTCAAGAATTTGTTTGGCAAAGCTAGTCGCTGCTGAGAAGCCGGTTGCGTATTTATAAACATAGAAGCTGTTATAGAAATGCGGAATCCGCGCCCATTCCATCTCGATATCCTGATCTACAACCATTTCTTTACCATAGTATTTAACATTCAGGTCATAGTAGATGCTCGAAAGATCTTGTGGAGTAAGCGATTCACCTTCTTCAACACGCTGATGAATGATTTTCTCGAACTCAGCGAACATCGTCTGCCGGAAAATCGTTGTCCGGAACTGATCAGCATAGTAGGTGAGCAAATACATTTTTTCTTTAGGATCTGTAGACTTTTTGAGTAAATAATCCATTAGCAGTGCCTCGTTAGTAGTAGAAGCAACCTCTGCTAGGAAAATCGTATATTGCGCATCCCGATAATTCAGAGCGTTATCCGAAAAATACGAGTGTAATGCATGGCCCATCTCATGTGCCAGTGTAAACATACTGTTTAAATTATCATTATGGTTCAGCAGTACGAAAGGATGCGTACCGTATGGCCCCCAGCTGTAAGCCCCGGACCGTTTATTCTCGTTCTCATACACATCGATCCATCCGTTGTCGTAGCCTTTTTGCAGCACGTTCAGATAATCTTCACCGAGCGGTTTGAGACCCTCTTTAGTGATTTTCTTGGCTTCTTCATAGGTGATATCTAATTTATATTCATCAACAAGCGGTGCAAACAGATCATACATATGTAACTCATCGACACCCAGCAGCTTCTGACGCAGTTTCATATAACGGTGCATCAATGGAAGGCTTTCGTGAATCGTATCAATCAAGTTGGTGTAAACCTCTTTAGGAATGTTATCACCATAGAGTGACATTTCCATTACAGAAGGATATTTGCGAATTCGTGAGTAGAACACATTTTTATTCACATTGGCGCTAAGCGTTGCTGCGATAGTGTTCTTCTGCTTCCGGTAGGTATCGTAGACTGCCTTAAAAGCATTTCGGCGAACCTCACGGTCGTTACTTTCGAGAAACTTGATATAGTTGCCATGAGTCAGCTCAACTTCTTTGCCATCCTCATCTTTGATCTTAGGGAATTTCAGATCCGCATTGTTCAGCATACTGAAAATATTCTGAGGTGCTTGAGCTAAATTTCCGACCTGAGCTAGCAGTGCTTCTTCAGCCTTAGAAAGCACATGGGCTTTTTCACGTTTCATTTCTGTTAAGGTGAATTTATAAGCGGATAGGTTCGGATCAGCGATGAACTGGTCCAACTTCTCAACTGGCAACGCCAGAATTTCTGGGGTTACAAAAGATAAGGCTTCACCTGCTTCAATACCAAGCTTTTTCGCTTTGGAGGACAAAGCTTGAGAGTCAGGATTAGCTGTGTCTTCATCTTGACGCATATGTGCATACACGAAGAGTCGTTCAGTTAGGATGGACAGCTTGTCATCCATTTCAAAACATTTTTTTAGAGCATCCGCGGAATCTAGTGTACCCTGAAAATCCGCAGCTTTTTTGATTAAGGATTTAGCTTCAGCAAATTCTGCATCCCAATCCTTCTGAGAAGCAAACACATCTTCAAGCTTCCAACGATTCTCAGCAGGTACTTCGCTTCTTTTCAATAATTTTTCCATAGAAACCCTCCTAGAATGATGAGATGTAGTAGGCATAATCTCCCTCGGCAATACTGTAGATGATAAATCACCCGGTAGCAAGCTGAGCACAAGTAGAAGAGGGATGGACTTGGGTGAAATAGGCATAACATCCTCCTCTTGAAAGTAGAGTCGGCTTATTATGCCCTATTAAGTCCTGATTATTAATATTTAGTCTTCTTTAAATATATGAAAGTATAAGTTATGCCAATAAGCTATAAATAACAAAGATGAAGGCGAACAGAATCATAATGACTGCAGTTAAGGCCATGCCCCGCTTAAACTGCGGCGGGACACGATCCTTGGTCATAATTAGAACTGCGCCTAGACATAAGACTAGGACAACATAAATCGCGATATTTTCTGTGTTCATATTCTGTTATACCTGTTTGAAAGCTGCGATGATATTTTTATACTCTTCTTCATTATCTTTATAAGATTCTTTGTTGAATCGGTTGTTCACCCACTGCATCATAGCTGGACGACTAAGGAAAGTATGTGTTTCTTCTCCCCATTGATCGGAGATTTCGCGAAGTACGATATAACGTCCTTGAACTTCTACCGTCATCATATTCCATTTGTCTGTTTTGTATATTTCATGTTTTTTGATCATTATCATTACCACCCTGGCGATTTTTGGCTTTTGGCTCAATGATAACGCACTGGTCAAGGGAAAAGCAAATTAAATCACATATTTAAAGATCCAGATAGATTGATTTGAGTAGAAGATTGCAGTATAATATAGTTATACGCCATATATGGCGGTTATTTTTAGGAGGTTGTTCAATTGAAAGGTACAGTAAAATGGTTTAACGCAGAAAAAGGTTATGGTTTTCTTCAAGTAGAAGGCGGCGAAGATGTATTCGTACACTTCTCAGCAATTCAAGGTGAAGGATTCAAAACTTTGGACGAAGGTCAAGAAGTAGAATTCGATATCACTGATGGTAATCGTGGACCGCAAGCTGAAAACGTAGTAAAATTATAAGAAACGGCAAAGACAGTTAAGCTGTCTACGATAAATATATAATTTACTTGGCAAGCCCTTGCGAGAGTGGTTACCAACTATAGAACACAGTTCTTTCGGGAACTGTGTTTTTTTACGTCTAATAGACATCAATTTAGATGAAAGGTCTTTGCATTCCCAAGTGAAGGGATAGCAAAGACCTTTTAATATTTTTGAGTATCAGAAGTGTTCTATTATAGGGAAGCTTTTTTGTTCTTATTTTTGAAATAGCGCATTGAATCTCGATGGGTATCCAATAAATGCTGTCCTAAAAAGCCTACAAAAGCAAGAAGGCTGAAGCCAACCGCTACCATATAGAAGGTGAAGCGTCCAGCTTCCTGATAGATCATTCCACCAAATGTACCACTTAGAAGTCCAGCTGCACTTGACCAAACAACTGTGTAGATTGCAAGACCGGTTGCTCGGAGACGATCAGGAATAATCCGAGTGATATAGCGGACACATGTTACAAAAAAGACGCCAAATGTCAGGCTATGCAAGGCTTGAATCGCGATTATAGAGCCTGGGTGATCGGCGAGCGCCATTAGTAGAAAGCGAAGGGCATACATGAGACTGGCTAAAATTAATAAGGGCAGTTCTTTAAATTTGTCGCCATATTTGCCGAGTATAAATAATACAGGGATTTCACTTAGTGCCGAGGCAAGTAATGCCCAACCGATCACTTCCTCACCAGCGCCCAGGTTCTTTAAACTGATGGTGAGAAAAGCTTCGTTCATTCTATGGCCCAGTGCGAGTACAAAGACACATCCGAAGAACCACAGCACTTCTTTTCGCAAAAGGATATCTTTAAGCCCATGCTCTTTCTTGCCTGGTTTGGTAGTAACAGCCTTCTGATTGGGGAGCTCTGGAACAGTTTTTTTGACATCCTTGAGGCCAATTGTAATTAGAAGTGCGATTATAATGATAATAATACATAAGGTAAGACTCCAAGTAGCACCTAAAGCTCTAAGCGCATAACCGACAGTTAAAGCAAAGAAAGAATAGCCTAATGAGCCAAATACACGAATTGTAATGAAGTTTCGTCCGTGTCGCTCCGCAATTTTGATGGCCATTGTATCAGCAAGCGGAAAAACTGGGTAATAGAAGAAGTAGAAAAAGGACAAAATAAGCATAACGGAAGAAAATTCGGTTGCTCTGGCTAATAGAAGTCCGGTAACTAATTGCCCAGCGAGTAAAATAAACATGATTTTTCGAATGGTACCTAGCTTATCGCTCATCATACTCCAGAAGAGATTGGATAGGATGGAGATGAGGGGACCGAGAGAATACAAGTAGCCCACCTGAGAACTGCTAAATCCTAAATGTGTGTAGAATAAAGGAAAGTAGGATACTACAAGAACGCTAGTGCCATAAATCGTAAAAAGAAAGGAACGAAGCCAATTCTGATCACTGTAAGGGCTTCCGGTCCGTTTTAAAAACATGAAAGTGCACTCCTCTGAGATTGAAATATGGCTAGTATAGC
Source organism: Paenibacillus sp. FSL E2-8871 (assembly GCF_038000345.1). NCBI lineage: Bacteria > Bacillati > Bacillota > Bacilli > Caryophanales > Paenibacillaceae > Paenibacillus > Paenibacillus sp. FSL E2-8871. The sequence goes on from NZ_JBBOBV010000001.1 coordinate 44,449, forward strand.
ATAAAGCAATGGAGGGTTATGTGTTTTATTCTTGAATTGCGTTATTTCTGAATCTTTCATAATTTTACGAAAGTGATTTTGTTGTTTGTACAAATACGTCTGATCATATTATAATAAGTGGTGATTTGGATAAGGAGACAACAATGTGGAGGCACTATCATTGAGTGAATTAGAGCAAGGCCGTTACCTTAGCCCGCGTGGCCCTATTGGGCTTATGAACAGGGTCTATAAGTACGTGCTGCCTGAAGTGAGAGAAAGTCTGCACTTCTGGCGCCAAGATGCGAATGGGATTCCCGATCCCGAGCTCCGGAAGCAAGCACTTGCCAGCATTGAAACAAAGGAGTTTCACTGCATAGGTGGAGGTATTTATGCCGCCGGCAATTTATCGATGAGACATATACTTATTCCGCTTATTGTTGCTTATCAAACTATCAGTGATTATCTAGATAACTTATGTGATCGCAGCACTTCGCTTGATCCTGCAGATTTCAGGCTGCTGCATCAATCTATGCTGGATGCCATTGATCCAAACGCTGAACCTGTCAATTATTATGCGCTTCGCGATGAACAGAATGACGGCGGGTACTTGTATAGGCTAGTTCGAAAATGCCAGGAGATGATCTCTTTGCTGCCAGGTTATTCCGCTGCTGCAGCGGAGATTCGTGATTTGGCTGTGCTGTATACAGATTTGCAGGTATATAAGCATATCCGCCCGGAACTCAGGGAAACAGCCCTGAAGGAATGGTGGGAGCAGCAGGGTAGCCGTGCTCCGCATCTGCATTGGAACGAGTTTGCAGCTGCAACGGGCTCTACTTTAGGCGTATTCATGCTTTTTCTATCTGCATGTGATCCGAAGCTAAGTAAGTCTTCTTCGGAATCGATTCGAGCTGCATATTTTCCACATGTTTGTGGATTGCACATTATGCTGGATTATTTGATTGATCAGGAAGAGGACCGAGCAGGCGGCGATCTTAATTTCTGCAATTATTATGACGACACGGATACCATGTTAAGTCGGATCGCTTCCATGGTTGAGTGGGCCCGTAAGGATGTACGTGAACTTCCGGAATCATCTATGCATCGTATGGTGATTGAGGGATTGCTGGCACTTTATTTATCTGATCCGAAAGTTAGCGAACAGCGGGAAGTTCGCACTGTGTCTAAAAGCCTGATGAGAGGAAGTCCGCTTACAAGGCTGTTCTTCTTCGCTAATAGCCGCTGGATACGCAATCGTTTTTTGTAACAAGGCTGCGAAGCTTCACCTATACAACGGATGGGGCATTGCACAACTTTAAGGAGGAACAACAGAATGTCAAAAATCAAAAAAATTGCAGTACTGACTAGTGGTGGAGATTCACAAGGTATGAACGCCGCTGTTCGTGCGGTTGTAAGAAGCGCACTTTATTATGGCATTGAAGTTTTTGGAGTTCAACGTGGATATCAAGGTCTTCTGAATCGCGATATCTTCCCTATGGATCTTCGCAGTGTTGGTGACATTATTCAACGTGGGGGAACCATTCTGCAATCTGCAAGATGTCTGGAGTTCACAAAACCAGAAGGTCAGCAAAAGGGTGCAGATATTCTTAATGAAATGGGCATCGATGGCCTAGTGGTTATAGGTGGAGATGGTTCTTATAAAGGTGCTAATAAACTAAGTAAACTCGGTATCAAGACGATGGCATTACCGGGAACTATTGATAATGATATTTCCTACACGGATTACACCATTGGGTTTGATACAGCAGTTGGTGTTGTTGTAGATGCTATTAACAAGCTGCGTGACACGATGTCCTCCCATGAGCGTTCTTCCATTGTAGAAGTTATGGGACGTCATTGTGGAGATATCGCGCTACATGCAGGTCTGGCTTCTGGAGCAGAAACAATTCTCGTGCCAGAAATGCCATATGACTTGAATGAAGTTGCGGATCGTATGCGCGACAACTTTGTCAGAGGTAAACGTCACAGTATCGTCATCGTTGCAGAAGGTGTGGGTAAAGGCGAAGATGTGGCCCAAGCATTGAAAGATCGTCATGCTTCTCTGGATGCACGGGTTACTGTACTTGGACATATTCAGCGGGGAGGAACACCAACACCTGGAGACCGGAACCTTGCTAGCCGTCTTGGTGACTTTGCCGTTCGTAAACTAATTGAAGGTGAGTCTGATAAAGGTTGCGGTATCATCAAGGGAGAACTAACCCTTACAGATATCGATCTTGTAGTGAATACGAAGAAAGACTTTGACGTGGAGTTGTACGAGCTTGCATCCCGTCTTTCACAATAATTAACACACAAAAAAGGAACAGCTGCGAATTTCGCACTGTTCCTTTTTTGTATTCTTTTGATTATTAGTGATGTGCTTGAGCGTCTGTATATTGTATGGCATAACGGCGTTGAACTTTAACAAGCCGAGTCAAGAGCAATGTAGCCCCAATCGCAAGGCCGGTGATCAAGCCGATCCAATAACCATAAGCTCCTAGATCCGTATAAGTAGCAAGTACATAGCCTGTAGGAAGCCCTATAACCCAATAAGCTATAAAGCAAATAATGAAGGCTGGATTAACATCCTTATAGCCACGAAGTGCTCCTTGTGTAGGTGTTGCAATCGCATCGGAAATCTGGAAAAAGATCGCATAGATTAAGAAATGCTGAATTAATGATATGACATCAGGTTCATCAGTGTATAAACCAGCTACATGATGGCCAGCAAATAAGAGCAGGAGTGCAGTTGCCAGGGAGAGGATAGCCGCAAGTCCAATTCCCATAATGGCATATTGACGGGCATCCTTTTGCCTGCCGGATCCAGTCTCGAAGCCGACGAGAATGGTAAGGCTCATACAGATACTGAGCGGAATCATATATAACGTAGTTGCAAAATTAATGGCTGCTTGATGAGCTGCAATCGTTACAGTATCGAACCGACTCATCAACAAGGTTACAGCGGAGAACACTGCAGTTTCAAAAAAAATCGAGAAGCCAATAGGTACACCGATCTTCAGTAGATCTTTGAAGCTTTTTAGCGATATAAAGAAGAACTTTCGGAAGATTCTAAGGCTTGCAAAGGGTTCTACCCGATAAATGAACAGCAGGGCAACCGAAAAAATTACCCAGTAGGTGATAGCTGATGCCACTCCAGCTCCAACACCACCAAGTCGAGGAAACCCGAATTTTCCGAAGATTAGTAAGTAGTTCAAACCAACATTCACGGGTAGGGCTATGAGTGTGATCAACATGGACACTCGTGTTTGTCCCAGAGCGTCTATACAACTACGGAGAACTGTATATCCAAACAGCGGGATAATTCCGAAGGAGATCGCATTTAGGAAACGAAATGCAACATCTCTTACAGTCGGCTCCAGATTCATAAAATTAAGGATAGGTGACAAGGCGAAGCTCCCGATTAGTAAGACAATTACAGAGACGATCAGTGATAACCAGATTCCCTGTGTGACTTGATAGGCTACTTCCTTTTCTTTTTTGCTTCCGATAAGCTGAGAGACGATGGGGGTAATCCCCATAAGGATTCCACTTAAGCCCGTTTGAATTGGGATCCAGAGACTGGTTCCTATCGCCACACCTGCCAGATCGGCTGTACCAAACTTACCTGACATGTTTGTATCAAAGAAGGTTATCGCTGACAAAGCAATCTGTGTAACCAGAATTGGAAATAAAATATGAAAGAATTGCATTGCTTTTTGTTTTAAAGAGGTGGTTTGTATCATCGTTCTTTGCCTCATTCTTTGTTGGTTTTTAATGATTACAGTAAAAGTTCCCTTTTTCTCCATTAAAAGACCCGGCAAATGCCGGGTCTTTATCTTTATCTTTATCTTTATATATCATACCTGATTTCAATTATACATAATTAGGGCTATATACATTATTTCTCATAATCGACATCGGAGGTATATCGGTTATTGGCGTTCCAGAGTAGAAACTCCTCTACATTTTCATCTTTTAAAGCGCGTATTTGATCTTCCACCTGTTTTTTACCGTATTTAATATAATGACCTTTTCCGAGCCAGCTTGCTGTAAAATCTTGAATCCAAGGACGAATAACAGGTTTGTAGCTGCCTAGAGGATCAAGCTTCTTATGGGTATCAACCATGGAGCCTTTAATGGTAGCATACGGATCTAAGTCAGGCTCTTTCACTCCAAACCATCCCGTTGAATAATGACTCGGATAAATCATCGGGCTGATGACATCCACATTCTTGGATATTTTAACGAAGTCTTGTCCTATGCCCTCAGCAGGAGCAGATGCGGCATATCCAAAAATATCTACGGATACACGAACACCAAGTGGAGCAAGCTCTGCTTTTGCGTATTTCACAAAATTAGAAATGATATCTACGCGAGAATCGCTGGTTTTGGTGTATTTAAGTGTGTCTGCACGTTTTTCGAATCCTTCAGGAAAGCGCACATAGTCGAATTGAATTTCTTTAAAGCCGAGTTTGACAGCTTCTTTGGCGATATCGACATTGTACTTCCAGACATCTTCATTATAAGGATTAACAAAGCTATCGCCGCCTTTATTCTTCCATACTGTGCCGTCTGCATTAACAAAGGATAATTGCGGGTTCTTTTTGGCAAGTATAGAGTCCTTAAAGACAACAATTCGAGCGATAGGATATACATCATGTTTATTCAATCTTTCCATCAGTTTGTTAATGTCGCCAATAAATGGCTGCGGATTACCGAGTTTCTGAAGTTCAGGATTATCGGTTTTGTACGTGATGTAACCTGCATCATCCTTAATGTCGATGACCATAGAATTTAGTTCCGTCTGATCAAGTAAAGAAAGAAGCTTTTCCATTCGTTCTCCACCGGCACTGTATGCGGTAACATAGATGCCTTTTACTTTTGGCGCATCCGGCTGAGGATCTGCGTGTAGCATGCTTTGTGAGTCATTTGCTTCTGCTGTAGCATTTGGAGCTGGAGTTGAACCATTTGAATTATTATTTTGCGTAGCGATGATGGGGGGATTCATGGCGGACTTCAATGCAATTGCCACTTCAGCGTCATGTTGATTCTGTTGCACGCCTACACTTCCCAAGGCCATCATCAGTAGAGCCCAGGTGATGTTCATTCGTATTCTCTCCCTTTATGTACATTTCCTAAATTATATAGGAACGGTTGCTTCTAAAAAGAACAGTGTTGTAATAATGTTGGCTCAGATCGGGTCTGAAAATCCATCCTTGATGTATATAACCGGGACGCACAGATTCTAAACGTATTGTTAAAAAGTAAATGCCGCCTCAAAACGGCAACATGGCCGAACTTAAGGCGGCAACTATCAAGACTTCTCTTGCGGCTTACTCATTGAAGATACGCAGAATTCTGATGTTCACAGATACTGTAATGGATGATATCCATGGCATCTGCAGGTTCCAGAATACTAAGCCCGTCACGCAGAACGATTACGGAATTTAATTCGTCCTGTTTGAGAAACGGCATCATATCAGGATACCACCTCATGACGATTGCTGACAGCTTTACCGTTTCCATTTCCACAAAAATCACCCTTTCCTTTTTCGATAGGTCTGAATGGAATTCAGTAATCATCGGAAAACGAAGTGCTTGGAAAAAAGAGGGGTAAATCTCAATCTTTATGAAATTGTTAGGGTTCTGCGTGATTATAATATATCACAATTCTGTGATTGGTGCATTTTCCAAATTAATACTTTTCATTGCCAGTTTTTATCTTTTTCGGAAGGAGCCCATAACACCAACTGTCTCGACAATATTTACAAATGCTTGAGGATCTGTCGTGCGGATAATACGTTGCAGTTCAGCAAGTTCGTAGCGGGTTGTTACTGTCATTAGCATGTCCTTTTCAACATGAGAATAAGCGCCTTCTGTTTTAATCTTTGTGACACCACGTTGAAGCCCCATTAGATGCTGAAGGAGCTCATCTGTACGATTTGTTACTATATATACGGTTACCTTTAAATGGCTGATGTGAATCATGTCCAGTACCTTACCAGTTACATATATAGATACCATCGATGCAAGAGCCAAGTTCCAGTTGTTATCAAAATATGCCGCGGCAAGAATAACGAGTCCGTTTAAGCTAACCACCACGTTTCCAACTGGGAAATCGCGGAATTTAGTGATGATGGATCCCAGGATATCAAAACCTCCGGATGAACCACCTGCACGGAAGCTGAAGCCACAGCCAATACCGACCAGCACGCCACCAAATACAGAAGAAAGCAGCATATCAGTAGCTACCAAATATTCGGGAATGATCGTCAAGAACCAGGTTGTTGCCACAACGGATAACATGCTTAGCATAATAAATCTCCGGCCTAGCTGGAACCAACCAGCTACAAGCAATGGAATATTAAAGAGAAAGTACAAGAGGCTTATGTTTAGTGGTGTAAAGTAACCCACTAACATCGAAAGCCCGGATACTCCTCCGCTGAGTAAGCGATGAGGGATTAGAAAAAGATTAAATCCACTGGCGATCAACGCTGCCCCAAAAATAACTGCAATACAATTCCAAATCTGTCTTAACAAGCAAATCCACCTCTATATATAAATTTAAAAATAAACCATGTATGCAATGAAAAGAAAGGAACCCACTGGTATTCCTACTTAGAGTTGTGATATAATGTACAGGATATTCTTGAGTAGGACGTTACAATGGTATTTTTGCATTGCATCGGATGTAAAGCTACAGTTGCTCAGGTACAATGAAGTACCTGATGAAAGGGAGGCTTTTCGTCCCAAAAGCGCTATATCATGCAGAAAAAAGAGCATGATTGGACAGCATATAAATGTGTTTACCGCTACTTAAGAATACAGACAAGCATGTGGAATGTCCACTGTATAGAAGGAGCATGAATAATTTGAAAACATTCGCAGAATTTGGCTTGGAGCCAAAAGTGCTACAAGCAATCACAGAGTTAGGATTTGAGGAGGCAACACCGATACAGGAGCAGTCAATTCCATTGGCATTGACTGGGTCGGATCTGATCGGTCAAGCACAGACTGGTACAGGTAAGACTGCTGCTTTTGGTATCCCCCTCATTTCGAAGATTAATCGCGAAGACGAAAAAATTCTGGCACTTATCATGGCACCAACACGTGAGTTGGCCATTCAAGTATCAGAAGAAATCGGTAAGCTAAGCCGTTTTAAAGGTCTTCGTTCGTTGGCAATTTATGGCGGACAAGATATTGGTCGCCAAATCCGTGGTCTTAAGAAGAAACCACAAATTATTATTGGTACACCTGGACGTTTGCTTGACCATATCAACCGTAAAACCATTCGTTTGGATGATGTTCAAACTGTTGTATTGGATGAAGCAGATGAAATGCTGGATATGGGCTTTATGGAAGATATTCAGACAATCCTCAAGCTCGTTCCTGAAGAGCGTCAAACTATGTTGTTCTCGGCTACAATGCCTCCAAACATTCAACGTCTTGCACAGCAATTCCTGAACAACCCGCAACACGTCTCCGTTATTCCGAAACAAATCAGTGCTCCGCTGATTGATCAAGCATATGTTGAAGTACCTGAACGTCAAAAGTTCGAAGCGCTTAGTCGTTTGATTGATATGGAATCACCTGAGCTTGCAATCGTGTTCGGACGCACGAAGCGCCGGGTTGATGAGCTTGCAGAAGCTTTGCAAAAACGTGGATACTCTGCTGATGGATTGCATGGTGACCTGTCTCAGAACCAACGTGATGCTGTAATGCGTAAATTCCGTGATGGCAGCATTGATGTGCTGGTAGCTACTGACGTAGCGGCTCGTGGTTTGGACGTATCCGGCGTTACTCATGTAATTAACTTTGACTTGCCGCAAGATCCAGAAAGCTATGTACACCGTATCGGTCGTACTGGTCGCGCTGGTAAAGAAGGTACAGCTTGGTCTTTCGTTACTCCACGCGAAATGGATCACCTGCATTTGATCGAACGCGTTACTCGTCACCGTATTACTCGTAAACCATTGCCAACTATGGCTGAGGCTATTGAAGGTAAACAACGCGTAACAGCAGAACGTTTGCTTGAAATGGTTGAGAACGGTGAATTGAATGAGTACAAAGGTATTTCTATTCAATTGCTTGAGCAATATGATTCCGTTCAATTGCTATCAGCTGCAATGAAGCTTCTGACTGGTGATAAGAAGGATTCTGCAATTGAATTGACTCCTGAAGATCCAATCCGTGCTAAACGTCGTGGCGGTAAGAACGACATTCGCAGTGGCCGCAAACCTAATGGTGGTTATGGTGGTAACCGTGGAACTTCCGGTGGCAGCACTGGTGGATACCGTGGAAACCGTGACAACAACGGTGGCGGAAGTCGTGGTGGCTACAGCAGCGGTGGCAGTAACTATGGTAGTGGCAGTGGCGGTTATGGCGGTGGCTATAAAGGCAACCGTGATGGCGCAGCTAGCCGTGATGGTGGAGCGAACCGCAGTGCGGACCGCAAACCATCTACTCGCCCAAGCAGCACAAGCACACGTCCAGCAAAACGCGAAGATTTCGATAATTAATACTTGATCAGAACCCGCGGGGGATGATTTATCAAAATATAAGAAGACGAGATGCCGAATAGCGGTTCTCGTCTTCTTTTTGCTGAAATATAAGGGTGTTTATTGAATTAGCAGCTTATTTAAATGAAAGTACGAGTGATGATAACGAGCAGGATAAACAATACGAGGATCGTACCAGTCGAAGTCCAGCCGCCGTAGCCAACAGGTGAGGACATACAATAACCTCCTTTAGATTGTGGTGATTTTGGGAATTCTTATGGTCACAATCCCAATATATGGACTTTATAGACTTAATGTATAGACGATGACCTAGAATTCAGAAAGTTGGGCTATGGAAAAGAGTAGGTCAAATGAGGTATAGTTAAGATAAGCAGTATGCAAGAGACAGAGGAGGAAGGGAATTGGAGTTTAAAGGAGCAATGGGTGGTTTATACCGCATCACAGAATGGATTACACGTATCGCAGCTAGTAATATCTTATGGGCACTATGTTCCGCCCCGTTTTTATTTTTTGGATTGATGAAATTGATGATGCTTGGGACAAGCTCAGGTGGAGTAAATGAGCAGCTCACATTGAACTGGGCTATGGGGATTCTGGCGCCATTTACAGTATTTCCTGCTTCGGCGGCTTTATTTACCGTTGTGCGCAAATGGGTTATGGGGAACACGGATGTAGGAACTTTTCGTACGTTTTTTCAGGGGTATAAAGAGAATTATTTAAAAAGTATGCTCGGTGGAATTATCTACACATTGATGTTCGTTATTATGTACGTCGATGTAACGGTTTACATGACACAAATGCCTAACTTCAGAATTGTTGGTATTTTGATGTTAGTGCTCATGATTATTTTATCAGTGTCCATGTTTAACTTCTTTTCTATTGTCGTTCATTATCAAATGAGCTTTAAACAAGTGATGACTAACTCAATATTGCTGACTATAGCACGTCCAATTCGCGTGTTCTCAACTTTGATTGCAGCTGCAGTGCTAGCTTATATTGGTCTTAGATATCCAGCGCTGTATTTCATCTGTATTCCAACGTTGATTGCGATGGCTGCTTTCTTTAACTTCTATGCTACCTATAATAAACTGCAATTGCAGGTGGAGCAGAAGAAACTGAAAGAGGAAGAAGAGCGAGAAGCTGCTTTGAACAATCAAGAGGATGACGACGATGACGATGATGATTATGAAGATGATGTTGAGGATAAAGATGTAAAACGTATTTAACAAAGACGAGTATTAAACATTGGAAATCGTCAGTAATTTAATTCCAGTGTAAAATAAAGCGCATACAGGTTTACTTTTTCGTTAAAACGCAATATAATAATAACAAATCCTGCGATGTTCGTTACGGTTGCTCGTTGTTTTGAACCAATGATAATGTCTTGGGAGATCTACACGAAGCGCAGCTGAACAGCCCTGTCTATATGACTTGGGGAATTCAAAAACGTTTTCTGCGATCACCCACCTGCTCTAGCAGGTTCAGAAGACACTGTAGCCGGACGGCATAAGCGGGTTTTCTATTGTTTAGGCCAAAGCGCCCTGTATCCCGTGAAAGTTGGGAACGGGCGCTTTTTTGTGTGTCTGGAACAAGGAGAAAGTGAGTAATACCCTTTTGTTCCTGAGACAAGAGTGTTACACTTAGAATAATGAACTTGGGATTTGTAGAGGGGGAAGAATTTTGTCGTTAAAAAGAACCTTGGTCGGTTTATTCCGTAGTCATGATGGAACAAGCGACCGCGCAAAAGATCCGACATTAAAAACGCGTTATTACAATCTTACGAAAGACAAAGCTTGGGAGGAAGTTTCATCAACGCTTAAGAAGATTCCTGGATTCAAGGTGCTTCATGAAGTGGAGTCAGTAGGTGAGATCACTCTGGAGAAGAGAACGGCATTCGGCCGTACACTGGACATTACTGTCTCTGTGCTCAATACCACACCTGTTCGTTGTGGCGTAGATATGTACTCTGCATCTAGAGGTTCGCTAGGTGATTTGGGTGCTAATTACCGTGTCATTCAGCGGTTATATGCATCTTTGGACAAAAAATTAGGAAAATACAAAGCAGACTAATTTTCAGAGATTCTTACTAAACCTTCTTACTTAGGGATTGTATGAATGCGTTTACGAAAATGATGACTGCTCTGGATATTATCGATAAATCTTTCTATTACAAAAAAAGCGGGAGAAGGATGGACCTTCTTCCGCTTTTTTCAAAATATAAGAAAGTATAAGTTCTACACCTATACTTTATGTCTTATATTTCTCGCATAAACACATTGTCGCCCTTGTAAGGACGACAAAGGCATTTATGCTTGCAGTGATAAGTAAGTATTGTCGAAAATGGCCGCTAACTTACTGTTCTAGAGAATTAGAGCAAGCTCTTCACAGCAGCTATAGCATCTTCGTAATTAGGGTGCTCAGTCATTTCACTCAAATATTCAACATAGGTGAGTGTGTTGTTCTTGTCTAGCACAAAAATAGAACGCATATCTAACCGAAATTCTTTGATTAGTACGCCATAAGCTTGTCCGAATGAGGCTGCTTTGTGATCGGATAGAGTGATTACGCGATCGATCCCTGCAGCGCCACACCAGCGGGCTTGAGCAAATGGTAGGTCCATACTTACTGTGAGGATAACTACATCGTCACCTAGCTCTGCAGCTTCGCTATTGAACCGGCGGGTCTGTGCATCACATACACCAGTATCTAGAGAAGGTACAACACTGATCAGCTTGATTTTACCGGCATAATCACTAAGAGACACTTCTTCCAGTAGATTCTTACTTAGAACAAAATCAGGAGCGGGATCACCAGCTGTAAGCTTGGGTCCTACGAGAGTGATGGGGCTGCTTTTGAAAGTAGCTACGCCTGTTCTTTCTTGCGTCATATCCTTGTTTTCCTCCTCGAATTGTAATATTGGCTCTTACTGCCACAATAAATTATAATCTTATTTACAGGGAGATGTCCAACAGAGCAAGATATAAATGTAAAGGGATGGGTGTAATGATATTTATTAGGTATGAAAATTGGAAAAGTTATCTCCGGTATTACCCGGTAACATGTCTTCTCATTGTAGCTAATGTGATTATGTTTATGCTCATGGCGTTCAATGGTGGATCCACCAATATACAAACACTTGTTAATTTTGGTGCTATAGTTGATGTTAGCCCGTATAAAGAGGAACTGTGGCGTTATGTGGCGGCTATTTTTTTACATAATGGGTTTTCCCATCTATTCTTTAATAGCTTCGCTCTACTGGTATTTGCACCGCCTCTGGAGCGCCTGCTTGGCTGGTGGCGATATGCAATTCTTTATGTGGTAGGTGGAGTTCTTGCGAATTTTCTAACGATTGCAATCAGCAGTCGCTCAGTATTAGAGGTAGGTACGGTCTCGGTAGGTGCTTCTGGAGCAATCTACGCCGTCTATGGCGCATTTTTATACATTGCTGTTATTCAACGGGCGATGATGGACGAAGGCTCGCGAAAGACGTTATACGGTTTGCTTGTAATCGGGATCATTATGTCGTTTGCAACACCAAATGTGAATTGGGTTGCGCATATCGGAGGCTTGGTTTCTGGCTTTTTCCTATATGGACTTATTATTCGTATATTTAAAAAAAGCCTAAGACAGGGGCGATGATGGAGTGGAGCTAAGACAGCTGCAATATTTTCTAAAGGTAGCCCAAAAAGAACATGTAACAAGAGCGGCGGAGGAACTTCATGTAGCGCAGTCTGCGGTAAGCCGTCAGATTCATCAATTGGAGCAAGAGCTTGGGGTTGACTTGTTCATGCAAAAAGGGCGTAATTTGCAGCTTACGCCGGTTGGACAGCTCTTTTGCAAGCGGGTGGATAGTATTCTTAAGGAATTGGAACATTCGGTAAATGAAGTGCATGAATTTCTAGATCCGGAACGTGGAGAGATTCGTATAGGGTTTCCTCACAGTCTTGGAACGCATCTTATCCCGACTATCGTTGCAGAATTCCGCCAGCACTATCCCCATGTTAAGTTTCGCTTTAAGCAGGGCTCTTACCCTTCGCTGATAAAGGACGTATTATCTGGAGAGGTGGATTTAACATTTATTTCGCCTTTTCCGGAAAATGATGAGCATGTCTCTGGAGATATTGTTATGACTGAAGAGTTATTTGCAATACTTCCTCAGAATCATCAGCTGGCAGGAGAATCTGAGATCCGACTGGAGCAGCTTCAAAATGAAAAGTTTGTTCTATTCAGTCAAGGTTATTCTTTGAGACCGATCGTTTGGCAAGCGTGCTTGCAGGCGGGATTTCAACCACAGATTGCATTCGAAGGTGGGGAGACTGATACCATACGTGGTTTAGTGGCGGCAGGGATGGGTGTAAGCCTTCTGCCGGAGATGGCGTTCTATCAGACGAATCCTCTCCAGCCAGCTCAGGTAAGGGTTGTGGAGCCTGCTGTGACGAGGACGGTTGGTTTGATCTACCGAACAGATAGTAAGTTGCCGCTGGTTGCACGTTCGTTTCGGACTTTTTTGATATCCTATTTTAAAGCGAGGCAAAATAATACCCCGGTTGGCTCTTAGCCTTCCGGGGTTTCTTTTTGTGCTGTATTTTTGTATTAGTCGCGGTTACCTAAAAAGACGGTAATCAAACGAAGCAGTTCGAGTAAGGAGACTAGCGCGGCGGCAACGTACGTTAATGCAGCTGCGTTTAGGACTTTGGCTACTCCGCGTTCCTCTTCGTTACGAATGTAGCCTTGCTCTACCATGACTTGACGTGCCCGGTTGCTGGCATTGAACTCAACTGGGAGTGTCACAAGCTGGAAGGCAACAGCGGCCGAGAAGAAAATGATACCAAGGCCTACAAGATTAAAGTAACCGAATATAAATCCTGCCATAAGCATGAATGGTGCTATACCTGATGCAAAATTAACTACTGGGAACATCCGGTGACGTAGTGTTAACATAGGATAACTTACTTTATGCTGAATGGCGTGACCCACTTCGTGACAAGCGACTGAGACTGCTGCGATAGAACTCTCATAATAAACAGGCTCAGATAAGCGTACAACTCTGTGAATCGGATCATAGTGGTCAGAAAGCGTACCTCTTACAGGCTCAATCGGAACATCGTGAAGTCCATTCGCGTCGAGCATGCGTCTAGCTGCTTCATATCCTGTCAGACCGTTTAAGTTGGCGACCTTGGACCATTTGCTGAATGTCCCTTTAACTCTGAACTGGGCCCATAATGAAAAAATAAAAGCGATAATTACTAATAGATACATTCCCATAGCTGCATTCCTCCACTGTATTGTAAATATGGTATTTACATTGGCGGTCCTTGCGTAAGCAATAGAAGCCGAATCGCCTCCATGCAGGCCACTCCTTGTGGGAGTAAGTTAGAGAGCGCGCGTTTGGCCTGTCCCGGCTTCAGACCGCTTATAATGGGTTCAAGTGCCTTTACTTCACGTTCTAGTCGTTGCATATGCTGCTCAAGCTCGACTAATTTATCAGATACGTCAGTTTCAGGAGTAGCCTCGCTCCATTTGCTCATCATGGATTTGATTTCTTCCAATGAATACTTGTCATGCTTTAATTGATTAATACGTTCTAAGTCGACCAAGGTTTCATGACTGTAAAGTCGGTAATTTTTGGTGCTTCTTGACTCTGGGGAGATTAACCCCAATTTCGTGTAATAATCAATGGTGCGCTCACTGATGTGAGCAGCCTTAGCTAATTCTCCAATTCGATATAGAATCATATCCCCATGCTACCTCGCCTCACTAATCGAATTCGACTGTCCATAAAGGATAGTCGTCTCCTATATTGGTGGTTTCTATTATGCTATCTGTAATGATAACAAACTGTAAACCATACAGTCAAACGTCATACTTTCATAAAGTATATGCATTAAAGAGAGGTTAATTCATGAAATGAAATGCGTTGTTTATATACAATACACTCAAACTCCATGTGATATCAAATTTGAACCGATTATGCTCATTAATAAATCCCAACTATAAACATGACATTTAATGTTATGTTTATTGGAGAATCAATAAGGATGATTCGATAAAAAAGTAATATTAGAGCGGATCTTCACGTAGTTATTTCAATGAATTCATAGCTGTATGGGCCTAAAATACTGAGATAGTCCAAGTGTACTATGGAGAATTTTGAGTTTAGTGAAAATAAAATAAAAACATTCCCAAAAATAGTCTTGTCAATTTACCTGACTTCTGATTATAATGACATTAAGAGTTTCACGCTTTGTTAGAAAATATAACATTGGGGAGTGGGGTAAAAATGAAAAAGAAATGGTTGATGATGTTACTGGCCATGATTACGCTGATGGTTTATCCGGTAAGTGCTTTTGCGGCGGACGGTCCAACAAATGCAGATTTGCAGGTCGGATTGGATACCGCGTTTACCTTCCTGGCATTCATCTTAGTTTTCTTTATGCAAGCAGGGTTCGCGATGCTTGAAGCAGGATCAGTTCGAATGAAGAATGCAGGTCACGTAGCCGGTAAGACGGTACTGACACTAGCCATTGCGAGTGTATGTTTCTGGGCTGTTGGCTTTGGACTTGGCTTCGGTAACGGTAACGGCTTCTTCGGTACTACAGGCTTCTTGTATGGCGGAGATTCAACAGCATCTTCATTTGAATCACTTGCATTTTCTGATGTTACTTTAAATGTTAAATTCTTGTTCCAAATGGCGTTTGCAGCAGTTTCCTTAGCTATCGTATCTGGAGGCATGGCAGAACGTGCAAAGATCAGTGTGTACATTATATTCGGAATTTTATTCTCAATCGTAATTTATCCTGTCGTAGCACACTGGGTATGGGGCGGCGGCTGGTTGGCTGAGCTGGGAATGCAAGATTATGCAGGTTCCACGGTTGTCCATCTTACAGGTGCCACTGCAGCGGTAGTAGCAACCATATTGCTTAAGCCACGACTTGGTAAGTTTAATAAAGAAGGTAAACCTGTTATTATTCCAGGTCATAACCAAGTATTTACTGTACTCGGTGTGATTATCCTCTGGTTTGGTTGGTTCGGATTTAATCCAGGTAGTGCTTTGTCCCCAATGGGAGGTTTCTTTGGTCACGTAGCATTAACAACGAATATCGCAGCAGCAGCAGGCGGTTTGGCGGCATTAATTGCTTCTTGGTTGTATTTTGGTAAATCTGATATTCCAGCAATGCTGAATGGTGTTCTAGCTGCATTGGTTGCGATCACTGGTGCATGTGCTTACGTTGAACCATGGGCAGCAATCATTATTGGTTTAGTAGCGGGTGCGTTCACATTCATGACTTCCCAATGGCTGGAACGTGCAGGACTTGATGATCCAATCTATGCTTTCTCGGTACATGGTATTGCAGGAATGTGGGGCGCGGTTTCCACGGGTCTATTCGCTGCACCGGATCTTATTACTAAAGGTGCTTTGGTAGGGGAAGCCGGATTGTTCTACGGTGGAGGTTTCCACCAGCTGGGTGTTCAAGTGCTTGGGGTAGTAGGAACATTTGCTTTCGTAGCCGTGCTTTCATTCATTATCTTATATGTAATGAAGGTAACAACAGGACTTCGTGTTACGGAAGAAGAAGAATTGATGGGTCTGGATATCAGTGAGCATGGTACTTACGGATACCCTGAACAAATGAAATTAATTGCAGAATCGGAATCCAAAACCCTTAAACAATAATATGAATCCTCAGATAGGGAGGCGGACCGTGTGGCTTCGATGGAGTTAACAGACGGGTATGATGAAGAAAGCTTTAGGACCATCGTTTTAGCCGGTTCGCCACAGGAACTTAGGGAGAGGCGAATTGCCTGCCAAAGTATTCTACTGGAACAGTTGAATGTAATTCCGATTGAGGAATGGATGTTTCGTGTGAATACAATGCATGATCTTATTGCAGAGACTGCAGTACTAATATGTGAGGCGCAGATGAAAGAGGCGGGCTATGGCCCGCCTCCCTGTGCTTATTCATTTATTGTGTTTGGCAGTAGTGGAAGGCAGGAAGCTACACTGTGGAGCGATCAGGATAATGGTTTGATCGTTGATGGTGAACCGGATGGGGAGAAGAATAGATACTTTGAGTTTTTTGGAATGATGTTATCCGATCTGCTTGAAGAAGTAGGATATGAGAAATGTGCAGGCAAGGTAATGTGCTCCCAAGGGATGTGGAGGAAGACGTTATCGGAATGGAAGGAGCAGCTGAAGGAATGGAGAACCCAGTTGGAATGGGAGCCAATTCGGTATCTTATCATTTCTTCAGATATGCGCCATGTTGCGGGAAGTACGGAGTTATCAGCATTGTGGCAAGAGGCTTTTTATGAGGGTTTTATTGACAATGAGGAGTTGTCTGTGGCTGTTCTTCGCAATACAGTCCGCCATAAAGCGACTTTAAATCTGCTGGGACAGGTGTTAACAGAGCGCTTTGGGGATTATGCAGGTGGATTTGACATTAAGTATGGAGTCTATATCCCGGTAGTGAACATTGTTAGACGCTTATCGTTATTGCATCATATTAGAGCTAGCTCGACCTTAGAGCGAATTGAAGAGCTTGAAAGACTTCACAAATATCAACATCTGGATGATATTCGGCGAGCTTTCTTATTGGCGATGCGGATGCGAGTGAACACGCCATTTAGTGTCCAGAATGGCTTGTTAATCAGCAGTGATTATATTGCTGAGAGTGAACTGAAGAATAAGCAGCTGTTGTCTGAGCTGCGTGAAAGTCTGCTGCTTGTTAGACGCCTTCATCGGGCGTTGCAGCGTCAGCTCCGCTCAGCGGAAAGGTGGCGAACATGAGGGAGCCAAGCAAGAATGGAGGATTCTGGAACAACCTGAGACAAGGTGGAATGCCGTCGGCAATCGCTTCGATGAGAGGGGGAGAAACTGCTCATCAGACTGCGCAGCAAATGGCCTACATCCGATCTCTCATGCGTGAGAAGCGTCGTCCTGAGGTGCTGCGTACTCCGCTGTCTGAACTGGAGACGGTTATATTTGATTTAGAGACGACGGGATTTTCTCATCAGCATGGAGATGAAATTATGTCGTTTGGTGCAATTAAGGTTGTTGGAGAGGAAATTAAGGAAGATGAATGCTTTTACACCTTGGTGAATTGTCAGACGGCAATTCCAGAAGATATTACGAGGTTAACAGGGATAACGGAAGAGATGACTGGGTCCGCCCCATCCTTAATTGATGGCCTTCATAATTTCATGTCCTTTGTGGGGCAAAATGTGCTAGTGGCACATGCAAGCTCGCATGATAAAGCTTTTCTCAATGCCGCGCTATGGAGAACTTCTAAAGTTCAGCTTACACACCGGGTGCTGGACACGATGATGCTTGCACGTTGGCTTGAGCCGCAGCGAAATAACTATACACTCGATGAACTGTTATTTGTCCATGAAATTCCGATTCATGGACGTCACAATGCATTAGAGGATGCCAAAATGACAGCCCAGCTGTGGGTGGCTTATCTTCGCGAAATTTCGGAGCGGGGCCAAGTAGATACCTTAGGCGATTTATATGCTTATTTAAGTAGAACGTGAAGCGGGGCATGAGATAGTTCAGGGAAAGCTGTTCCTTGTTCATTTGAATACCGCTCAATATAAAATCCATTCAGAAATGGAGAGCAGCCATCTTCAGTTCTGGGAGAACCAATAAGGTAGACCTTAAATTCAGGTCCAAGTGCTGCTAATCCTTTATAATCGGCAACCGAAGGTATAGGTTCTGAATTTGGGTGGGAATGAAATAAACCGATGAGTGTCGGCTCATTGTAAAGAACATGAATCCATTCTTCAGGGTGGGGAGTGAATGTGTGCAGCGGGTCTGGCGCTACGTTGCGCATAGGTACGTAAGTATCGATGAGCATGCCACCCGCTGCGGCAGCACCCAGCAGGACTCCGCATGCTTCATGCGGGTAACTGGACAGCAAGTGCTTCCCCAGTGCTTGCTGTACGGAATATTTCAGTCTTATAGGCTGGACATTTCCCTGTAATGCTGCCATTTGTTCACCCCTCTCTCTTCATTAGGGTTTCGTCGCTGACGATACCCTCTTTTTATTTTTCTTTTTGTCTAAAAAATGGATGGTTTGAAATTGAAGTTAATGAGGGTACAATAGTAGAAAACTATTCCATTCGAAAAGGAACAGATCCCTATGAAAGCAGTAAATAAATTGAATATCACGATAGTGATTCTTATTGTATGTGTAGCTGTGTTTGCGGTGTGGCATAATCGTGAGCCGAAGGCTACCGCTGTTTTTGGACAACAAGATGAGCCGCCAATGAAAATAGGACCTAAGGCTGGACTGCTCGCTCCCTCATTTTCACTCCAAGGAACGGATGGAACTACATATGTAGTTGACGGGCCGCGAGAGAAGGCAGTTCTCGTTAATTTCTGGGCTTCATGGTGTGATCCCTGCAAGGAGGAAGCTCCGGAGCTTAACACCATGGCCACTAAGTATAAGGATGTTCTAGATATTTACGGTATTAATGTGAGTAGTCAGGATTATAAACCCAATGCAGAACGTTTTATTAAGAAATACGGTCTTGTGTTCCCGGTTATGTTTGATGTGAAAGATGAGGTGTACAGCAAATATAACGGAGCAGTATTTCCTACCAATGTGCTTATTGACAAGAATGGAGTGATCTCAGAGATTATTCTAGGCATTCTTAGTCCGGAAGAGCTGGAGAAAAAAATTATCAAGCTTACCGAATCATAAAGGATCTACACCAAAGAATTATAAAAGGCCCCCTTCATTACAGTTAAACTGTTGAAGGGGGTTCTTCGTCATATGAATGCTTATGAAAGGTATGAATTAATGATTTACCAGGCCTCTAGGTTCAGTACTTCCAGACTGTTCATTTTCCAGCGAGAGTTGATTCAGAAGTGCGTAGCGCATACTGTCAACAAGCGCTTCCCAGCTGGCTTCAATGACGTTACTGGAGACGCCTACCGTACTCCAAGTGTCTGTGAAGTTCTTGGATTCAATCAATACCCGTACTTTCGCAGCGGTCTGATCCTGTTCATCTATAACACGGACTTTATAGTCGGATAGATGCATTTCCTTCAATTGCGGGAAGTAGGTCTGCAGCGCTTTACGAAGAGCGTTGTCGAGTGCATTGACCGGACCGTTACCTTCAGCAGCGGTATAAAGGTTCTCATTGCCAACCTTCAGTTTAACGAAGGCTTCAGATACAACTGGAAGCTCTGCGGTTTTTTCGACTAACATCTTGAAGGATTCAAAGGTAAAGGTTTCGTTCATCTCGCCAGTAGCTTCCCGAAGCAATAGCTCCAGCGAGGCATCGGCACCTTCAAATTGATACCCCTGATGCTCCATCGTTTTGATCTTCTCGATCACCCGGCGAGCTTGCTCGCTGCTTGGATCCAAATTTAAACCCATATCTTGCGCCTTGGAGAGCACATTGCTCTGTCCAGCCAGTTCAGAGACCAGCACACGTTGTTTATTCCCGACAAGCTCAGGAGCGATGTGCTCATAGGTCCGTGAATCACGCATGATAGCGGAGACATGGATTCCACCTTTGTGTGCGAAAGCTGCATTTCCGACATAAGGTTGATTTACCGGCAGATTAACATTGGCAACTTCACTAATATAGCGTGCTGTGTTCGTAAGCTGCGGTAAAGAATCACCAGGAATACAGTGGTATCCCATTTTGAGCTGAAGGGTAGGGATGATGGAACATAAGTTGGCATTGCCGCATCGTTCGCCGTAACCATTAATGGTACCTTGAACTTGCCGTGCTCCAGCACCGATGGCGCTAAGTGTATTAGCTACCGCCAGCTCACAGTCATTGTGAGTGTGAATTCCGAGATTTGCTCCAGGTAGCTGCCCAGCCAGAGCGGTAACAATCTCATGAATTTCAAAAGGCAATGTTCCACCGTTGGTATCGCACATTACAAGCCAATCTGCTCCGGCTTCCCGGGATTTGGACAGAACGGCTGCTGCATATTCAGGATTGTTCTTGTATCCATCAAAGAAATGCTCGGCATCAAAAATTACTTCAAGGCCTTTGCGTTTCAAGTAGGATATGGAGTCGCCAATCATGGCGAGATTCTCCTCAAGCGTAGTCTGTAATGCAGTGTGTACATGAAAATCCCAAGACTTTCCGACGAGTGTAGCAGCAGGAACTCCTGCATCAATCATACGTTTTAAATTGTCATCGTTTTCGGCCAAGGAATTCTTCCGCCGTGTGCTGCCGAACGCTGTGATTTTGGCGTTCAGATGAAGCTCCTTGACTCTTTTAAAAAATTCAATGTCTTTATTGTTGCTTCCCGGGATGCCACCTTCAATATAGTGCACACCCAGATCATCGAGCTTCTTGGCAATCTTCAGCTTGTCGTCAGCCGACAGACTGATGCCTTCACCTTGGGTGCCGTCGCGTAATGTAGTATCGAAGATGGAGATGGACTTAGACATGAGTGTCCTCCTAAAAGTTTTGTAAGCCTCGTCTTCCGGATTCACTTCGTGCAAAACTCACATCGGAAGCATTGGCAAGGGAAATGAATTTATACATTATAGCATTTTTACGCGGGAATGTAACAAAGAACTTTACAGCCTCTTAAGTTGACCTAACCGCAGCGGAGAGGTATTCTAAATTGGACAATAGAGACCCTGAGGATAAGAAGGTAGATATTGTGCAGAATGTTGATCAGTACTATCCAACGACTGGCAGGGTTATCCTGCATGTGGATATGAATGCTTTTTATTGCTCGGTACATGAGGCAGAGGATCCTGACCAATTCAGAGGTAAGGCTACTGCGGTTGCGGGTAGCGTTGAATTACGGAAAGGGATTATTGTTACTTGTTCGTATGTCGCCCGCAGATTGGGGATCTCGACGGGTATGCAGGTTCAGAAGGCGCTTCGTATTTGTCCATCGCTTATCGTTATTAAGCCGGACTTCCATTTATACCGCAAATATTCTAATGCGTTTATGCAGATTGCTTATAGCTATACACCATTACTGGAAGCAGTGTCGATAGATGAATGTTACTTAGATATAACTGGCTCTCGACAATTCGGTACGCCTATGGAAATCGCGGAAACTATTCAGCGCCGTATAATGGAAGAATTGGGCTTGCCATGCTCCATTGGTATTGCTCCAAATAAGCTCCTGGCGAAGATGGCTTCGGATTTAAAAAAGCCAAATGGTATTTCGGTGCTGCGGCTGCGGGATGTACCTAAGATTTTATGGGATAAGCCCTGTAATGAAATGTTCGGTATCGGTGGAAAAACGGCAGAGAAGCTCCGTAAGCTGGGAATTTACAGCATTGGTCAATTAGCGGCGTCTGATGAGAAAATGCTGGTTGAGAATTTTGGAGTTATGGGCTCATGGCTAAAGCGTGCAGGGAACGGCATCGATCATGGGATAGTAAATCCTGAGCGAGAGCAAAGTAAGTCGATCGGACACACCACTACACTGCCGCGGGATGTTATTGGCCTTGCTGAGGTACGCCCCATTTTGCTGAATCTAAGTGATCAGGTAGCGCGGCGCTTGCGAAAGCAAGGGCTTGTGGCTTCAGGTGTGCAGCTTACCATTCGGACACCGGATATGAAGACCATTACACGTTCGCGGCAGCTTGAGGCGCCTTCAGAGAGTGGAGAAGATATCTACAAGTCTGTCTGTGATCTTTATGTTCGACATTGGAATGGTGAGAAGCCCGTTCGACTGCTTGGTGTGACCTTGCAAGGATTGATCGCTAAAGAGGATTCTGCAATTCAGCTGGATTTGTTCGATTACGAACAGCAGCCTAAGAAAGAGTCACTGACCAAGGCTATGGATATGCTTCGCAATAAGTTTGGTGAAAATGCAGTTTTGACCGCTGGGATGTTAAGTGACACCCATTCTGCAAGGCTCCGTAATCATAAGGAACGAGGCACCTCACTGCAAAAGGATAATCTGTTGTCTGTTGAGTCAGATAAAGATTGAAAAAACGTGTC
This sequence comes from Paenibacillus sp. FSL E2-8871, assembly GCF_038000345.1. NCBI lineage: Bacteria > Bacillati > Bacillota > Bacilli > Caryophanales > Paenibacillaceae > Paenibacillus > Paenibacillus sp. FSL E2-8871. The sequence continues at coordinate 66,888 of NZ_JBBOBV010000001.1, forward strand.
GAAATTGATACTATAGAATGCGTCAGAAATGCAAACGTATTGAAAATCAATTGAAATTGTATTCTTTTTATATTAATATGAGAAAAATAAGACGCTGGTTCAACAGCGCAGCATTGCTTAACGGGAGGCAGAGAAAAAAATGGCTAAGTACACTTGGGTCGAAAAAGACACTTGTATCGCTTGTGGTGCATGTGGCGCAACGGCTCCTGATATTTTTGATTACGATGATGAAGGTTTGGCAGAAGTTATTTACGAAAATGACAGAAACTGCGGTGTGACAGCGATTCCGGACGATTTGTTTGATGATCTCCAAGATTCCTGTGATGGTTGCCCAACCGACTCCATTAAAATTGCGGACGAACCTTTTAACAAAGAAGGTTAATTACTCGATAAAGAGTAACGTGCGACACCAGATAAAGACATCTTCTGCGAACATTTTGTTCGGCTAGGGATGTCTTTTTTGCTGTGTCTGACCGATATTAATAAAGTAGGAATTATAAACTCTCGGAGGTTCCGATGAAGAACTCACAGCACCTCAAAGCATATGTACAGATGCACCCAGATAACAAAATGGCATGGTACTTGCTGGGGAAGGAATACTATAAGAACGGTCAACATGGAAAAGCTAATTATTGCTTCAATCAGGCTGGTGAAGTGTATGAGGCTTTCGAGCATAGTAAGGTACCTGCTGAAATGCTGCGCGAATACGAAGATGGATTGCTACAAGCGAGTCGCCAGCGTGAGCGTGGCCAACAAAGATTGAGATACATATCACTGGTGCTAATGCTTCTTATACTGTTAATGGTACCTTCAGCAGTGGCTCCGGGTATTGGTGTTACTGAAGAACAAGAAGTCCTTCAAGACACGGCAGCTCCAGAAGTCAAAGATCTACCAGATCCAAAAGTCTCCGTCCAAGAGTCAGTTATTGAGGCGAAAAAAGTGATGTATACAGCGCAAGAAAATGCAACTGAGGCTTCGCAAGGAAAGTTAATGGCGAAAATGCAAATGCGTAAAGAACCTTTTGAAGCTGCTGCGTTAGGGATGGAGCGAGAGGGAAAATGGCTGCTCTGGAAAGAAAAGCTTCCGCTAAATTTCACACTGCAAAAGAATGGAAAGGGACGGATGGTATATCAGTCTTACGATCCTAAGGTATGTGCATGTGAGCCGCCAGAGCAAGGGCAACTCGCCAAGGATGGAGCAGAATGGCAGGGTGACCAAGAGGAGCTTGCCACACTATGGAGTGCTATTCGGGCTTATCAAGATGCTAAAGGAAAGCTTCCAGATACATTAGCGGATTTGACACGATCTTTTCCTGAGAACTGGATAGGTGGGACGACCACCGTCATGAAGCGGGAATTCAGCCCTCTTAAAGCGGTGGCTAAGAACAAGATGGCACCGGGAACAGAAGACATAGCGGAGCCTTCAAGCTCATCTAACGATGGTGTGAGGACTATACCGACAGCATTAAGTGTGAGTGGAAGTGTTGCGAGTGACGTTCCTTTTTTTGATCAGCCGTTGAGGGTCGTTGTGGATAAACAAAATCACCGGTTGGCGGTAGTCAGCGGTTCTATTATTCTACGAAATTATGCGGTAGGACTTGGCGGAGATAAGACACCAGAGGGGAATTTCGTGATTACAGATAAAGTCGTCAATCCAAATGGTCGAGATGATGGGGATTTCGGCAGCAGAGGGCTTCAACTTTCGGACAGTAATTATGCTATTCATGGTACGAATGAGCCTGACAGTGTTGGTAAGGATGAATCCCTTGGATGTATTCGAATGGGCCGAGAAGATGTGGAGGAACTCTTCGCGCTGATTCCTAAAGGTACAACAGTAGTGATTAGTAAAGGGGTTCTGCCTGAAAAGCAGCTTGTGCCGGCTAAACGCTTCAGCTCTACTGCTAAGCATGATCAGACCAACCCCCACAAAGTATACCACTGGCTGAATTAGTTTCCTGCAACGATAAACAGAACGATGATTAGAAGAATTAGTAAAGTTAAACTGACGCCAATCCACATTAGCGCTTTACGGTTAACTTCTTCTTTCTTTTGCTGCAAAGTTGGTGGTTTACGTTTAGTAGACATACTGGGCATACCTTCTTTCTCTCTTAATCGCTGATTACACCTATATTGTAATGCGTTTACAACAAAATTACTATACTCTGCGTTATGTACTCAATATACTCGCACTGTAAAATACTTTTCTTTTGTTCAAGAAAAGGCTAAAATTAAGAAGAAACCTACAGAAACGGGTAGACACGTGGATTAGTGAAGTACCCCTTAAGGAGCGAGAACGGTGTTGTATCGTAATTTTGGTAAACCAATTTTTTTCAAGATTGATCCCGAGAAGGCTCACCATCTCGTCATAGGTGGATTGGATAAATCGTCATCAGTGCCAGGTGGAAGCGCGGCGCTACGTTTAATGTACGGAGTTCCTGAAACGGCGGATTTAGCGGTTGATCTGTTTGGCACGCATTTCCCGACGCCAGTTGGACTTGCTGCAGGTTTAGATAAAAATGCCGATGCGGTAGTCGGATTCTCTTCGATCGGGTTTGGATTTATGGAAGTGGGCACGGTTACTCCTAAGGGTCAACCGGGTAATGATAGCCCTCGTTTGTTCCGTCTTCCTTCGGATGAAGCGCTGATTAATCGAATGGGCTTCAATAATGAAGGGGCTGATGCTATGGCACAGCGTCTGAAGAAATTAAAGAATCGGAGAATTCCTATAGCAGTTAATATTGGCCGGAATAAGATAACTAGTAATGAAGCGGCTCATGAGGACTATCGTCAGTGCATCCGTACGCTTTATCCGTACGGTGATTTTTTTGTGGTCAATATCAGCTCGCCGAATACACCTGGTCTTCGCAATCTCCAGCATGGCAGTGAATTATCGTTCCTGCTGGCTCAAGTGAAGGAAGAAATGGAGATTCAGCGTAAAGCGACCGGGATTACCAAAAGCTTGTTGGTTAAGATAGCACCAGATGTAAGTGATGAAGAGCTGGAGTATATGGTTCAGACACTGACAGAAGCTGGTATGGATGGTATTATTGCTACGAATACTACATTGAACCGTGATGGACTTAGTCATGAAAAGGCTAATGAGACGGGGGGCTTAAGCGGCAAACCGCTGCGGGACCGCTCAACGGAGATCATTCGCAGTATTTATCGCCAGACGGAAGGCAAGATGCCGATCATAGGATCAGGCGGCATTTTCACCAGTCAGGATGCGTATGACAAGATAAGAGCAGGTGCGAGTCTGGTCGAAATTTATACAGCTCTCATCTACGAAGGACCGGAGGTTAACCGCAAATTGCATGCCGGATTACGGCAGCTATTACGGCGGGATGGATTCAGTCATATCTCTGAAGCAGTGGGCGCTGATCATCACTGAAGGAGACGAAAGGACAGGAGGACGAAGGCGATGGACGGCAGGGACTGGGGAACTTTTTTGCTTCCATATGAACAGACTGTGGAAGAATTGAAAGTTAAATTCAAAACAATGCGTTCGGAGTTGAAGAAAAGAGAGGAATACACGCCGATAGAATTCGTAACGGGGCGTGTAAAGCGGCTGTCAAGCATTCTGGAAAAGGCTAAACGGCTGAATGTGAAGATGGAAGATCTGGAGACGGGGATTGAAGACATTGCAGGAATTCGGATCATGTGCCAATTCGTGGAGGATATCCGCAGAGTGGCCGAATATATCCGGGCCCGTAAGGATCTTGAAGTACTCTATGAGAAGGATTACATCACTAATTATAAAGAGAGCGGCTACCGCAGCTTCCATATGATTATTAAATATCCTGTGCAAACAGCGCTTGGCCAGAAAATTGTGCTCGCGGAGATCCAAATTCGTACGCTAGCTATGAATTTCTGGGCTACCATAGAGCATTCCCTGAACTATAAATATCGGGAGAGTCTACCCGATGAAATGCGTGTTCGACTAAAGACGGCAGCTGAAGCAGCATCGATCCTCGACAGTGAAATGTCCAGTATTCGGGAAGAGATTCTGGAAGCACAGAAGACATTCGAGGAAAACTCGAATATGACCACTCAGATTCTCAAGGCCATTCATCAATTGTATTTCTATCACTTGGTGAATGAGGCTATAGATACACAGGCTCGCTTTAACGAAATATGGCAGGTTCAGGATATGGAAGCGATGAAGGAACTTCTAGATCATGTGCGGGGACTTCTTTCCGCAGCTAAAAAGGATAGTTTGCCGGATGGCTTATGAACCATTGTACTTGGAATACCTAGTGTACTTTAATCGTGACAGGGATTATTTCGAATGTCACGAGGTACTCGAAGAACTGTGGCTTGCCCAGGAACGAGATCCTTTGTACAAAGCACTTCTCCAAGTAGCGGTAGGGTTATACCATTTTCGCAATCAGAATGTGCGCGGTGCAGCTATTATGCTGAGTGGTGCTTCTGCCAAACTGGAAGAATATCCAGCAGCGACACTCGGCATTAATCTGGCGAAACTCGTGGAGGAAGTGAAAGATTATGTTCGGCGCTTAGCATCATATGATGAGCGGCCATTTTCTTATTACGATCTGACCATAGAGATTGTTGATCCGAGTCTAGCGGACCAAGTGGAGAATGCAGCTGTAGCTATCACACCGAATAACCCTCAACGACGTGGTCCTCAGAGACCGACATCCTTTCATCGTAAGTAAAAGATCCTCTATATATGAGTATTGTATAAGGGACACCCGTAGGGGTGTTCCTTGAATCTTTAAACACCTAAATTTTTGCAATACTATCAGGAGGACGTTATCATGGCGGCACAATTGCCCAGTTCTTTCAGCGAGCGTATGATGGACATGCTGGGAACAGATTATAATCAATTTGCGGATTCTTATAAGGAAACCCCATACGGAGGCGTCCGTGTTAACACCTTGAAGATTTCCGTGGAGAGCTTAAAGGCTCTTTCTACTTTAGGACTCGAACCCATTCCTTGGTGTCCGACAGGATTTTATACAGAGAATGGGGCTAGACCTGGTAAACATCCTCACTACCACGCAGGTTTGTATTACATTCAAGAGCCGAGTGCGATGGCACCTGTGGAATTACTTAATATTGAACCAGGTGATCGTGTACTTGATTTATGTGCCGCCCCTGGGGGGAAATCTACGCAGATTTCAGCCAAGCTGTTAGGAGAAGGATTGCTGGTTAGTAATGATCTTCATCCAGAACGGACTAAAGCTCTAGCTAAAAATCTGGAGCTGTATGGGGTTCGTAATGGTATTGTTTTGAACGAAAGTCCAGATCATATCGCGGCTGCATTCCCGCTTTTTTTTGACAAGATCTTGATTGATGCTCCCTGCTCTGGTGAAGGGATGTTCCGTAAAGATGAAGACATGGTGAAGCAGTGGGATTCAGGTACACCTGCCAAATATGCTTCCATGCAGCGGGATATTTTACGTTCTGCTGCAACAGCATTGGCACCGGGAGGTACACTTGTCTATTCCACCTGTACCTTTGCTACAGAAGAAAATGAGGGAATTATAGCGGAGTTTATTTCTGAACATCCACAGTTCTCAGTGGTAGCGGTAGGAGGTACAGGCTCATTCGCTCCTGGCTTCGGAGAACTCTCAGGTACAGCAAGACTGTGGCCGCATAAGGTGAAAGGCGAAGGACATTTCATGGCTGTATTGCAACATGGGGGAACTAAGCGCTCAATGGAGGAACGTGATCACTTAGAGGTCAAGTTAAACGAATCTGCAAGAGCAAGAACTACTACTCCAAAAAGTGCAGCACACGTTAAATCATCCAATAAATCAGAAGGAAGACGGGGGAAAGAAGGGAAACCCTCTCACAAACCTACTGGTGGTGGTGACCGTGGTCGGCAAGTTTCAGGTGACGAGCAAGCTTTGACTGCGTATGGAAATTTTGTGCGAGATCAGCTTGGGTGGGAACCGCAAGGATATCCGGTTCTGTTCGGTGACCATCTGTACATTTCTCCACTTCCTAAGGAAAGACTAAATGGATTAAAGACGATTCGTCCGGGATGGTATGTAGGACAAATCCGTAACGGAAGATTTATTCCAGGGCATCCAATGGCTACAGCTTTGCATCCGGAAGAAAGCTGCCGAAGTGTCTCACTCTCCAGTACGAATCATGAAGCTATTTCCTATCTTAAAGGAGAGACGTTGTCGATTTCTCAAGAACGTCTCTCTATTAGAATAGGAAGTGCCCAAAAGGGATACGTTCTGGTCTGCATTGATGGCTACAGCGCAGGCTGGGGTAAGTGGCAGGATGGCATACTCAAGAACGAATATCCCGCAGGCTGGAGGTGGATGTAACAATGAGCCAATCAGGTAAGCCCGCCAAAAAACAACGATTAGATAAAGTGTTGTCCCATATTGGAGTGGGGTCGCGCAGTGATATCCGTAAACAAGCTAAACAAGGCTTAATATTGGTGAACGGGACAGTGGTAAAAGATAGTGGGTACCATGTGGATCCTTATGCCGATAAAATAGAGGTAGGGGGAGAGGTTGTTACCTACCGTGAATTCATATATCTTATGATGAACAAACCCCCGGGTGTCCTGTCAGCTACGGAGGACAAGCGGGATCGGACGGTTTTGGATCTTTTAAAGCACGAATATGCACAGTTTGAACCGTTTCCTGTAGGAAGGCTAGATAAGGATACTGTGGGACTGCTGCTGCTCACTAATGATGGGAAGCTTGCCCATGAATTGCTGTCGCCACGTAAGCATGTCCCGAAAACGTATGAGGCAACCATCGAGGGCGATGTAGACGCGGATGATGTCGCGGCTTTTGCAGCAGGGGTGGAGCTGGAAGATGGCTACGTTACTTTACCTGCACACTTAACCATTCTTGGAAGAGAGCGCGGCAGCAAAGTGATTTCTCATATTTCACTTATCATCACTGAGGGGAAATTTCATCAGGTGAAGCGTATGTTTCAGGCGGTTGGCAAAAAAGTCACTTTTCTGAAACGTGTATCTATGGGAGAATTGAAGCTGGATGAAAGTCTGCCGCTTGGAGCTTGTCGGGAACTGACGTTAGAGGAACTGGCACTCTTAGGCGCAGAATCATCTCAAGGATAATATAGAAAAAGAAAGACAAGGATGGTGGAGTATGAGATACAAACTGATTGCACTAGATGTGGACGGTACGCTATTAAATGATGATCACCACTTAAGCTCTGAGAATAAGGAAGCTATTGCTGAGGTTACACGTCTTGGCGGTCAAATCGTATTGTGTACGGGACGCAGTCCACAGAACTCGATTCCTTTCATGGAGGAAATGGGGCTGACTGGTTACGTGCTTGGTCACAATGGAGCAGCGACGGTACGAGTGGAAGATCGAGAAGTGCTGCACCAATATGGTATGGATGCACGTGGTCTTGACCCCTATATTGACTATTGCCGTAAGCACAATATTCATTATGATGTGAATACTGCTTTTGATATGTATGTTGATAATGTAGAGAATCTGACTAAAGAAGCTAATTATATGTATGAGCACTTCCGTATTGTGCCAGCGACGCTACCAGCCTGGGAAGATTTCCGTGAACCGGTTGTTAAGTTTACTGTATTTACACAGCCAGAAATCCTTGACGAAGCTGAACGTGAATGGCGTACTTGGGCTCCTGAGTACAATATTTTGCGAAGTGGTGAATTTTTCGTTGATTTGATGCATCCCGAATCTTCTAAGGGCAACGCATTAAGAAATCTCGCTGTGAAGCTGGGAATTCCGCAAGAAGAAGTCCTCTCAATCGGTAATTATTTTAATGATATTTCAATGCTTACCTATGCGGGGATGGGCGTGGCGATGGATAATTCTCCTGTAGAGGTAAAAGCGGCAGCGAATGCTGTTACGGGTTCGAACAACGAGCATGGTGTGCGTGATGCGCTGGTTAAATATTGTTTATCCTAATAATGGAAAGCATAAAGCGGACTTGAGTCCGTTCTATGCTTTTTTTTGTTATGAAGGAAATAAAAGAGATACATAACAGAATTGATTCTATCCAAAAATAACCCGCCCTTAGGATTAACTAGAAAGGGCGGGACAATAGATTAACTTCCTGTATTAAAGTTTAATTTCCTCGTTCCGGCTAGGATCTCTATATTTATAGATACCAGGGTTCAGTTCAATTTTTTCGTCGAAAGGAATATCTTTGTAGCTATCAATATTAGTTCCTGTAGATATCATGCCCTTAGGTGTAATTTCAGGCACCACTTCTTTGCCATAAATCCGTAACGTAGTTTGGTTAACGCTTTTGAAGTGAGGAGATTTGGATGATGATTCAACAATCAAATTTTCGCCTTCAGTATAGTACGTGAATTCAATTTCTAATCCATCGACATCAAGTGAAGTGAACTGTTTTTCTTCTTTAGGTTTGTTTATTGTGATCCAATTCTTGCTGGTATCACGTTTCTCAATGACAGCATCCTTTAATATAAGTTTCATTGGAACATCGGACCAGTCGTTATACCATTCCGGAGATTCGAATTGAAATAAATGCTGGTAGCTTTCGGAATGATCTCCTTTCAAATTCCAACCCCCAGTGATTGTTTTATCACCTATAACCAACTGAGCGGTATTATAGTGGACAATTCCTTTTTTAAGCGAATCATTTTCATCTATTAGAATTTGGATATCCAAAGGGGTAACCACTAGCTGATCTAAGGTTATACCGGTCTTTTCTTGAAATTCAGGACTGTTATACAGTTTCTTAGTGTAAATCGCTTCACTTGCTTTTTGTCCATCTGCTTTAAAATCGAACTTCCACGTACCTGAAATTCGTTTCGCTTCTTCAATGTAACTAAAATGAAGACTAGCTTCCTTCCAATCTGATTCAGTTATATTGAAAACCTGTTCAATAAATAAATCCGATCCTTCGTTAGGCATGATGGTTGGAATTGCCTCATTCTCTTGACCAGCAGTACTAACTACCAAATGTGGGTTACCCCGTCCTAAGTCAGCTGGTGATGCAGCGACTTTGTAACGGATAATGGTTTGATTGGAAACTTGTCGAACGGATTCGATTTGAATGCTTGGGTATTGCTTAACTCCCGTATCAATTGTATCTCCTGCTTTATGATTAGATTGTAAGGGAATATTCCGATCACTGTAAAAAATGAGATTCCGTGCTTCAAACCTGTAGTCCTTTTTATCATCCTTTAATGTATCAGGTGTCTCATATACTCCAATGAGTTTCTGGCTTTCAGGATCGTATTCTAAATAACCGTATACCTTTGCCTTGGCACCGGATTCACTAGTCATAGTGTTTTCTTCTGTAGCAAATCCAGTATATTGGGATAGATCAGATTTAGTATCAAGTGATAACAGCATTTTCATTTTTTCTCCGTCAGTTACAACACCGTTCAAATTCATTGTTACTCCTGAACTGGAAGCTTGAAGATTATACTGTTGACCGATGCCATTATTTAATGCATTGCTCACACTTCGACCACCAATTTTATCCCAATTAATCGTCATACTAGCGAATACAGGAATGGCTACAAGTAAGAGGCAAGAGAAGACAATACTGATAGGAATAACCTTTTTATTAGACCTAGGAGTATTCTGGGAGGAATGCAGATTTCTTTGACGTGTATATGCCTCTTGTTCTATGGCAGTCCACATCAAATCATAATCCGGTCGGGGAATATGTTTATCTTTTTCAATATAGAGACTCATTACTATTCAGCTCCTTTAGTTGGGTTCCACCCATTCTATTTAGTATTTTAAGTCCCTTGTTCAGTCTGGATTTTACAGTTCCTTCGGGTATGCTCATAACTTTAGAGATCTCGGGTACAGTCAATTCGTTTATAAAACGAAGGACTACTACCATTCTGATTTTGTCGGAAAGCTGACTGTATAACCCTTGTAATTCTTTTTTAGTTTCCTGTCGATCCAAACGTTTTTCTACAGGGTTTGATTCCTCAGACCTGGATAGTAAATAATTACGTACTTCTTTCATCCACCCCGTCTTACGCCTTTTGATCACACTGTTGCACTCATTCGAAGCAATTCGTAAAATCCAAGCTTTCAAGTTTCTTACCTTCGACTTATCCGCTAAGATAACTTTTACAAATACCTCTTGGGAAATATCCTCCGCATCTGCCTGATTTTTCATTAAGTAGTAACAAAAATAATATACTTGTTCTTTATAGAGCTCGAAAATTTCCCGGTCACTCATTTTGCTGCACCCCCTGTCTTTGCTGTTCTCATTAATAAGACTTATAAGCGTATGTAATCGTTCATTTTTCATTTTGATTGTAGTATTTCTTCTGAGTATCATAGCGAATTCGAATGGAAGATAAGTCGTTTACAGGTAATTATAACCATGATAAAATTAGCGGTGGGACATGCGTCCGTAATCTATTAAAACTAATTGAATGTCCGCGTTAAAGGTAAAATCATCGAAAGATGATGACACAAAGCCATGGGTCTAAAGCCTTTCGACAGAAGGAAATGATCGCCAGGCCGCCATAGGGATGTCTTATGAAGCATAAAGGATAGCTCTAAGAATATGTAGTCTATTTTGAGCTCTTTTATTATTTCGACCTATACGGCGTTACATTATCGCAAGGGGCCGAAAGGGGAAGTACATGAACAGTTTTTTCAAAACAATAGGTACTAGTTTGGCAGTAGGTGCTTTATTGCTGTCCGGAACGATCGGATGGATGTCTAATCCAGGAGTAGTGTCAGCAGCTACCTCAACAGTAGTAACCGCGGATCAGATGATCAGCAAAGTAACGGCAGCCTCCAAAGCAATAAAGAATTTCCATCTGGATGTGACCAAAAAACAGGATATTCAAAGCGGCGGGGTGCGTATCAGCAACACCAACACTCTGAAGCTGGATATCAACCGTCTGCCGAATTTTGCCGCAGCAGGCACTGTCGCTAGTAGTCTTTTAGAAACATCGTACAGTCTATATGCCAATGACAAGGAGTTTTACTATCTTGTAGACGGAAGTGAACTGATCGATGAATCTGAAGATGAAGGTTACGACGATGACGGGGAGCCAATCGATCCTGATGCACAATATTGGCTTGGACTGGAGAAAACGGAATGGGATGCCTTTTACTCTAAAGGCCAATACGATCCTGTTTTCATGCTTGATTCGGTCAAAAGTTATAAAAAATCCATGAAAGTCAGCACTGCTGGCGCACAAACAGTCTTACAATTCACGGTAACCGATCCGACAGCAGCTAAGGGGATAATCAAACTCTATGACCAGGAGAACCTCTGGGATGGAGAGACAGTTCAACCCAAAAGTGTAACGTGGAAATTATTCGTCAATACTAAGACCTGGCAAACGGAAAAGCTGACAGTCGATCTGAGTTATGTGCTGGTAAGTGATGGAGCCAAAGATACATACACCACGAAAATCGAAGCTAAATATTCCAAAAATAATAAAGGTGCAGCCATTGTAAAACCGGCCGAACTAGAATAATAAGGACGATTCATAACGAGCGAAAAGCGCTGTTCAGCGGAACAGCGCTTTTTGTTGTATCCAACAGCAGTTCTTTATTAGTTGACAAGAATAAATCATTGCTGTAATTTATATGTATGCGCATGTATATAATAATTTATCTAAATATAATTTAATGAAAGTTGGGAAAAAGATGATAGCACTAGACACAGCATTAACTTTTCGCAGAGGGCTGACATTAAAAAACCGAGTGGTTATGGCTCCAATGACCACACGAATGAGCTTTTATGACGGTGTAGTAACACAAGATGAATTGAAATACTATTCGCTAAGAACGGGCGAAGTAGGTGCGGTCATCACTGCGGCAGCAAATGTACAAGAGGGTGGAAAAGGATGGGAAGGTGAACTTAGTGTTTCCTCCGATGAATTTATTCCTAGCCTTAGCCGATTAGCATCTACTATTAAACGAAATGGAACAAAAGCTATTTTACAGCTATTCCATGCAGGAAGAATGACAGATTCAAAAATATTGCGTGGCGTACAACCCGTTTCCTCCAGCGCCATTGCTGCCGAACGTCCGAATGCAGAAATTCCAAGAGCATTAACAGAAGATGAAATTTTCGGTGTGATCGAGGATTTTAAAAAAGCGACTCAACGTGCTATTCAAGCTGGATTTGACGGGGTAGAAATTCATGGAGCAAACACATATTTAATCCAACAATTCTTCTCTCCACACTCCAACCGTCGTGAAGATCAATGGGGCGGAAGCTTAGAGAAAAGATTTAATTTCATTAACCAATTAGTGGATGCAGTTATTGCTGTCGTTGACAATTCAAAGATTAAGGATTTTATTGTCGGGTATCGTTTTTCTCCAGAAGAATATGAAGAGCCTGGAATTAAAATCACCGATACCTTTTATCTCATTGATAAATTAGCTGATAAAAGGCTGGATTATCTGCATATTTCATTAGGGGACTTCAAGAAAGTATCTGCATCAGAAGATTTTAAAGAAAAATCAATCCTGCAATATGTGCATGAGAAAATCAATGGCCGTATACCTTTAATTGGGGTAGGAGATATCCGTACCAAACAGGACGCAGAGGACACGTTGACAAATGCTGAATTAGTAGCAGTAGGACGGTCTCTTATCATTGATCCTCATTGGACAAGTAAAGTACTGGAGGGTAAAGAAGATCTCATCAGAAGAGTACTTGCTGATCAAGATAGAGAAGAACTTGTAGTAGAGAATGGTATTCTAGAATTCCTTAAATTAATGATGCCTGATCGTTTACGCTAAACCCAAACACAGTTTTGAGGTCTAAATCTATAACGTTCCGCGGTAAATTCCGCGGAACGTTATTTTTCTGTAACGACTCTATTCCCTCTTTAAGATTGTTGTCGTATGTTTCAACATTCGATTCATGAGATTTCGCCGTTCTGTTTTTATGTCGGTGTCGCTTCTCTTTAATGCGTCGCGGATGGGGATGATCTCTGTAATTTTCCTGCCGCTTTTTATTCTTCGATCTACACAAGTCGGGATGTAACCTACGTTAGTTATACTCGTGTGTCCTTTTTCATCCTTCTTTATTTTAAGCGTAAGAATGATACCGCTTTGTGTATAAGGAATATTCATTAGTTTAGTCGAAACAAAATTCCCCAATGAGTAAATAACGAATTGTTTTTTTCCACGAAGCGCTAACGGTTGAAGAACATGTGGGTGAGACCCCAGTATGATGTCGGCGCCATTTTTAAAGAAGAGATTGACCAGCTCTTTTTGCCTCTTGTTTGGAGTGTAACGATATTCGCTTCCGAAATGCAGATAAAGCAAGACTAGATCGACTTTCTTTTTTAAATCTCGAATCTCCCGAATGATCTTGGGCGTAGATATCCGGTTAACCAGCCATGGCTTACTCACTGGTACAGGAATTCGGTTGGTTCCTGCTGTGTAGGAGAGGATGCCAATCGTAATTCCTTTGACGTTTTTAATAAGCGTTCTCTTGGATTCTTCTAATGATTTAGCTGTTCCCGTGTGGTCGATTCCATTACGGTCCAGAACTCGTAACGTCCGAACCAGACCCGGGGCACCATAATCCATGCAATGATTGTTGGCCGTTACTAATACGTCGAATCCGGCTTCCTTAAGTGCAGGGGCCAGTTCGTCTGGACATTTGAATATCGGACCGCCTGATCGGGGACTTTTCCGGCATTCGGGGCCACTTCCAGCAAAGGTGGTTTCGAGATTGCCAATCGTCAAATCAGCCTGTTTCAGATAAGGAGCTACTTTTGCAAACAGGGGGCTGAACGAATAGGTTCCGTCAGGCTGTTTAGCATCCGAAATAATATAACGTTTGACCATTAGATCTCCCACAGCAGCTATTTGTATTTCAGTCATGGATATCCACCTTTTTATTATTTTCATTAGGATATGGCATAAAGTTGTTATGGGTTATTCTTTCTTTAAGGCGAAGTGCAAACATTTGTGTGGGTTTTTATTTAAAATGTGACTCAACGCATAATCATTTTATTTAGATCGTCTAAATTTAAGGTATTCATTTTTTTCAAACTTTTATAATTTGATTCAAATCCTCTTTTTTGTTTGGCAGCCATAATAAAATAAGGTTGTTGATAAACATTATCAATCAATCATTGGAGGTTAAAGAAATGAGTACACAATTCAAAAAAATCGCCGAGGATACTTACTGGATAGGTAAAATCGATAACCGCCAGGTTCCATTTCACCGCCTGATTCTGGCAAAAGGAACTACCTATAATTCTTATTTATTAAAAACAGGTAAGCCGACTGTCATTGATACCGTAGATATGGAATTCGGACGTGAATATGCCGAGTGTCTGGGTGAAATGATTGATCTTCTAGATATCCATTACATTGTAATTAATCATACAGAGCCTGATCACTCTGGTGGACTGGCAGCACTCGCCGCCAAGGCTGCAAATGCCACGATCGTATGCACCGAGATTGCTGTTCCCGAATTGCAGGAAATGTACAAGCTTCATAGCTGGAACTTCCTGGTGGTTAAAGACGGAGATAAGCTGGATATTGGCGGGAAAACGCTGCTGTTTAAAGAAACACCGTATCTCCATACCGCTGAAACGATGATAACCTATTGTATCGAAGATCAAATTTTATTTCCTTGTGATATTTTCAGCACGCATGTTGCGGTGGAAAATCTATTCAGCGATGAAGCCGGGTTTGATATTACGGAAGATTTCCAGGGCTATTACGCAGCTATTATACATCCTCATAGAAGATATGTAAGAACACTGTTAGAGGCGGTTAAGGATCTTGAGATCCGGATAATCGCTCCTTCCCATGGGTTTGTGATTCGGAAGGACATACGTAAATATATCGGGATGTACGCCACGTTGAGCCGTGAAACGACGCAAGGAAAAAAGGCAACGATCGTATATACCACCATCAAAAACAGTACCAAGAAGATGGCCAAAATCTTACAGGATTGCTTGCAGGAAAATAATATAGAGACAGAGGTCTGGGATGCAGATAAAAGTAGTGCCACCGATATTCTGAACAGTATAACGTCAGCTGACGCGGTCTTTATTGGCAGCTCCACTAAATACGCGGACATGATTGGGAACCTGGAGAACATTCTGAAAGAATTGCACAATATGAATCTGGAAGGTAAACTTGCTGCAGCCTTTGGCTCCTACGGCTGGAGTGGTGAAGCCATTGAAGTCATTCAGGATTATCTGAATGGAACAAATATGACGGTGCAAAGCACATCTGAGGTTATTAAATCCACGGGGATGACACATGTAGAGTTCCCTGTACGAATCAGATTTTCCCCGAAAGAGCCTGAGAAAGTTCAAAAAATTAAAAACGCGGCTGAATTTGTTTCGGATTTGCTGCTGAGTTCATTTTAGGGAGGAGGAACATAGGATGACAAAACATTACGTTATAGTTGGCGGCGGAGTAGCCGCCGTCCATGCCGCCAAAGCCATCCGTGATCAAGACGCAGAATCGGAAATTTCGATCCTCGGGGAGGAAAGTCAACTGCCCTATAACCGGATTAAGCTGACCAAAGGGCTGTTTACCGACCTGCACAGTGAGAAGGTGCTGATTAAAAAGGAAAAATGGTACCGCGATAATCGTATATCCGTAAAAACCTCGACCCGAATCAGTTCTGTCCACCCGGACCGGCAAATTGTTGTGACAGAAGATGGGCAAAGTGTTTCTTATCATAAGCTTTTATTGTGTATGGGAGCGAAGAATCGTACACTCTCCCTTGAGGGCTTCGGCCTGAACAATGTCCATACCCTCCGGGATATGAACGACGCGGACAGATTGAAAGAAAACCTGCAGGATGGCAGCCATGTAGCCGTAATTGGTGGTGGAGTGCAGGGAATCGAAACCGCTTGGGCGCTGCATGAAGCAGGATATCAGGTAACGGTGATCGAAGCTTTTCACCGGTTGATGGGCAGACAGCTTGATGAGAAATCCTCACAGCTCCTTAAAGAGAACCTTGAACAAGCAGGTGTGAAGGTTATTCTTCAAGCAGATGTGGCGTCTATTACAGGATCAGAGTTTGTTACCGGAATTACGCTGGATGACCAATCTCATTTTTCCTGTGACCATGTAGTCTACTCCATTGGTATTGTACCTAATACGGAACTGCTAAATGGCTCGAGTATTCAAGTCCGGCAGGGCATTATCGTAAATGAACAAATGCAAACAAATGATCCGCATGTGTACGCTGCCGGAGATGTTGCTGAAATTAACGGGCATGTGGAAGGACTGTGGGGCGGAGCGATGGAGCAGGGCCGGATTGCCGGCAGTAATATGGTCGCCAATCTGACTGCGTATCGTAGAGCTGTTCCGGTTACATTGTTTAACGCTTTTGGAGTCTCTTTATTTTCGATAGGCAACGTTGATGAGCGGTATTGCTATACGGTGGTGAACGGAGAAGAAAATGGGGCGTATACGCGTATCTTTGTGAAAGATAACACAATAATCGGTGCGATATCCTGGCAAGGTGCAGCTGCTTCTCTGGCGTATAAAACCGCTGTGGAGCAAGGCATCCCCCTTACGGGGATTGATGTTAACGGGAGTAGCATCGTGGAAATTATGGCTGAAGTACAATCCAGATTGAACTAAACTACTAACTTTATAGGAGATGACAATGATGAAAAAATATATCTGTCTACCATGTGGCTATATCTATGATCCGGCAGTAGGCGATCCTGATGAGGATGTTGTTGCAGGCACTGCATTTGAAGACTTGTCTGAAGATTGGGTTTGTCCTGTATGTGGTGAAGATACAAGCCATTTTGCGCCGGTTGAAGAGAAAAAAACTTCTGCATCTTAAAGGGAAGTAAGGTTTATAAAAAAAATGAACAACAGGGGGGACAGTTATGAAGGAGTATTCTTGCCAATACGCTGCTGAACCTTGTACCCGCAAGGTGCCGATTTTTGCTGCGTTAAGCGATGACGATCTCTCCCGGATCAGTGCCATGATCAAACATCGAAAGTTCACCAAAGGTCAACCGTTAATTCTGGAAGGAGCACCGTCGGATACGCTGTACATTATTCAGCGAGGCCATGTTAAATTATCCAAAATTACTCCCGAGGGCAAGGAACAAATTTTGCACATCTTGACGAACGGGGATTTTTTCGGGGAACTGAGCATTTTTAACAGCGATGAGCTGAGCAACTTCAGTGCTTATGCTCTAAAAGATACTAACATTTGCATGCTGACTCGAACAGATATGGAGCAGCTGATGACGGAAAATCCGGATATTTCACTCCGGCTGCTGAAGAGTGTGACCAAAAGATTAGCCCATACAGAAAATCTGGCGCAGAGCTTGGCGACCAAAGATCCAGAAATACGAATTGCTTATATGATCATGGAACTCGGTGACAAATATGGCAAACAACGTGGTGCTCATATTCATATTGACCTTCCGTTGTCTCGTGAAGAACTGGCCAGTTATGTTGGGGTCACCCGCGAAACCATCAGCAGAAAATTCTCAAGGTTTGAAGATTCAGGCCTTATTGAACTAATTGGAAACAAGCAAATGCTCATTATAGATCCAGCGGGTTTGGAAAGTTATATGGGGTATTAAAATAGTAATTAAAAATCTAAAATGATAAAGCGGCATTTCTACCATAGACTACGGTAGAGATGCTGCTTTTTTTAGGGGCTCGCTTGAATTCCAGCTCGATTATTACTGGATATACCCTAAAGAAAACACAAGCTTACTCATAGAAAATCCATATTGCAAGCGCTTTATTGCAGGTAGAATGAGGTTAGATTCAATCACTATTCGAGGAAATGGAGGAAAGCTGATGCCACATATTGAGATTAGGATGTACGAAGGCCGAACGAGTGAGCAGAAGGAGGAGATCGTTACTGTATTCACACGGGAGTTATCCCGAATTATTGAACGGGAGGAACGGTTTATTACCGTCGAATTTCAAGAAATTCCCTTAGATGAGAATGCTCCAGCGAACCTGCTGAAAAAAGGACCTATAGGAAACGGTTATGAAGGCTAAGTTAACCGGGATTGACCTTATTAACTACAAAGCCGACACGAGAAGGTCACTGCTCTCAAACATGTGGAAATTCAGAGCACTCTATGTGATCGCGATTCCCGGGATCTTGTATTTTATCATTTTCAAGTACTTGCCGTTGGCCGGTTCAGTGATTGCGTTTCAGAACTACAACATTTTTAAAGGCTTTACAGGTAGTGAATGGGTAGGGCTTGAGCACTTTAGGACGATGTTTCAATACCAGGATTTCGGAAGAATCTTAAGCAATACGATTCTGCTAGGCTTGTATGATCTCATATTTGCCTTCCCGGCTCCAATATTGCTTGCGCTTCTGCTGAATGAAATCCGTCTTGTGTTTTACAAACGGTTTTTGCAAACGGTGGTTTATATGCCCCATTTCCTGTCCTGGGTAATTGTGAGCGGTATCGCCTTGGGTATCCTCTCCCCAGGAACAGGGATTGTGAATCAGGTTTTACAAGCCTTCGGCTTCGAACCGATTTATTTTCTTGGTGAAAATTCATATATTCGCACGATTTTGATCAGTTCCGGCATTTGGAGGGATTCCGGGTACGGTACGATCATTTATCTGGCCGCGCTGGCAGGAATAAATCCAGATCTGTATGAGGCTGCTGAAGTGGACGGAGCCGGGCGCTGGAAACAAACCTTAGCCATTACACTTCCATCACTGATACCGACGATTATGATTTTGTTCCTTCTCCATATCGGGAGATTTCTTGATCTTGGCTTCGAGCGGGTATGGGTATTCCTGAACGCGCTTAATACTGGGAACGGGGAGATTCTGGACACTTATATCTATAAGGCGGGGCTGCTGTCTCAGCAATACAGTTATACAACAGCAGTGGGGCTATTCAAGTCGGTAGTTGGACTCATTCTGGTGCTCATCGGCAACATTTTGAGCAAAAAAACAACCGGTGAATCGCTGTATTAATCGCTCTTTATGGAGGTAGGGATGATGAGAGTACGCTATACTCGCGGCCAGAATCTATTTAATGTGTTCAATCTATTGTTTCTAACCGCTCTCGCTTTGGCTATGTTTCTGCCGTTTCTGAATGTGATTGCCCAGTCCTTTAGCAGCTCTGAAGCAATTATTAATGGCAGGGTAGGCTTGCTGCCAAAGGACTTTACGGCGATCAATTATCAGTACGTTTTCAGCGATCATTCCATTTGGCGGGCGTTCGGTGTCTCCGTCTATATTACGGTGCTGGGCACCGCTATCAATCTGATTGCGACAGCGTCTCTCGCTTATCCGGTGTCACGGCCGGAATTCGTAGGACGCAAATATATTGTCATGATGGTATTGTTCACTATGGTATTCAGTGCCCCTCTTATTCCAAACTTTATCCTGATCAAAAATTTGGGTCTTATGAACTCCCTTTGGGCACTTATGATTCCGGGCGCCATCAGCGCTTTTAACTTTTTCGTGATGAGAAGTTTCTTCATGCAGCTACCTCAGGAGCTGATAGATTCCTCCAGAATCGATGGGTGTGGTGAGCTGCGGATCATTGTCAATATGGTACTGCCATTATCCAAACCGGTAATGGCCTCATTGGGGATTTTCTACGCCGTAGGGCACTGGAATACGTACATGAGCGCTCTGTATTATATCAACAAGCCTTCTTTATGGCCTCTGCAGGTGATGTTGAAGAAGCTCTTCGAGACGGACGATATCAGCATTGATCCGGCTTCCTCAGTTTATAGTTCTTTGGCCCACACCTCACCTGAGGGCATTAAAATGGCTGTTATCATTGTCGCTACTATTCCGATTATCATGATTTATCCGTTTCTTCAACGCCATTTTGTTAAAGGAATGATGGTCGGATCCGTCAAATCCTGATCTAATATAGTGTGGTAGAATAGGAACGCGTTAAGCGAGACGAATCGGAAGGTGGTATCCATGGATGAGATGTGTATTAATCGTAGACGACGAGCCCATGATTCGAAAGGGACTGTCTATCATGATCCAGCAATGCAGCGAGCATCCGTATAATATCAAACTTGCTCAGAATGGCGAAGAGGCAATTCAGCTCATTATGGAGGAACAGCCGGATTTTCTTTTTACAGATATCCGCATGCCCAAAGTCGACGGACTGGAGTTATGCCGGCGGTTGTCGGAGATGGAAACGGATATTCAAACCGTTGTTATCTCAGGTTACGGTGATTTTGAATACGCCCGCCAATGTGTGTCTTATGGAGTGAAAGAATATCTCCTGAAGCCCGTGAGCAAAGTGAACCTTCAAAATGTGATCGCCAAACTGGAAGCGTATAGAAAGAAGCTGGAGAGTTTTGTTTCTGTCGCTAAGATTGATGAATGGGTCATGCGTATGGATGATGCCATCTGGACCTTGGATAAAGAGAGGTTGTACCTTGTACTTCAGGAATGGGAAACTGACTTCCTCCAGCGCAAGATGAGCCGAAGTCAGCAAAAAGAGCTTTTGGAAGAGGGCTACGCCTTGCTCGTGAAGAAGCTCCTTGTCAATTCGGTCATACCCGGTAAAAGCGTGTTAGACTTGTCCGCAGCAGCTGGACCTGAACAGTTATTCCACTGCTTCGCAGAAGCGTCAGCAACTATATTGGAAGAACTCCGTAGAAAGCGCAAGGGCAAAGCGAAGGATCCGATAGAGGAAGCTAAAGCATTCATCGAAAAGCATCTCGCCCAGGAAGTATCGCTCGAGGAGGTGGCGGAAGTACTTGGTCTAAATGCCTCTTACTTCAGCCAGATGTTTAAACACTCGACGGGAGAGACCTTTGTACATTACCGCATCAAACGTAGGATGGAGAAGGCCAAAAGGTTGCTTGCCGATGCAAGCTTTCGGATAACCGATATTTCCTATGAGGTCGGGTATGCAGACCATCCCCATTTTACGAAGACATTTAAGAAGTTTACCGGGCTGGCTCCTTCTGAGTATCGCAACCAGCTGGGGATAGATTGATGAGAAAAAGTCTGTCGAACAAGTTGTTTGCCTCCTTTTTGACCGTTATTCTTCTTTCCTTGTCCATGGTTGGATTTATCTCCTATTTTCAGGCTTCGGCTGAGCTGGATAAATCTTCAGAGAAGTCCATTGCCCAAGTCATCCGAAGCGCGTCCTATCAAACAGATCTGTATTTGCAAAATTATGAAAAGGCTAGCGACTCCATCCTGTCCTACAATCAAGTCAAAGAGTTCCTGGATATGGACCCGGAGGATAGCTACTCCTACTATCAATATACGAATGACATACAGAAGTATTTGTTTCGATCTTTGTTTATTCTGTATCCCCAGATTAATCTGATGTACGTTATCGGTGAACATGGCAAGGCCATTAGCGACGATAACTTAAATCAAGCGCATAGCCTGAAGTTTCATCCGCAGGAACGCTACCGCTTCTTAAGCGAACATACGCCGGAGAGCGGCCGCATCACCATTCTCAACACGAATCTGATGAATGAAGGGGATAAGAACATTATTACAATGGTCCGCCGGATCAGAGGAGTCGCTTCCTATCGCCCGAAAGGTATAGTAGCCATTGAATTTAAGGCAGAGGATCTGGCCCGCATATGGGAACCTCTTGATCTGGGACAGGGCGGGTCCTATTTTATCATGGACGAATTCGGTAAGCTCCTATACCGGGCAGAAGGAAACAAGAACTATCCTGAGTTATCTGCTGAGCACATTCAGAACGTATTTCAACACCCAAATGACTCTGTCATGGAAAAGATAGGCGGGAAAGAGTATTTGTTCGTGTCGAGAAAATCCGATTATTCCAATTGGCAGCTTGTAGTATCCATACCGGTTGGCGAGCTACGCAAGCCTATTTCTACCATTCGTACGACCACACTGGTGGTGGGGGCTCTTACGCTTGTTGGCACACTATTGCTTGCCATCTGGTTCGGACGATCCATCACGAAGCCGATCCTGATTCTTAAGGAAGGGATGAGGGAGACGGAAAAAGGCAAGTGGCGCAGGCTTGAGATGAACGGTCGTCAGGATGAGCTGGGGGGATTGATGCGTAGCTACAATCTCATGGTGACCCGGTTGTCTGAAATGATTGAGCGGGTATACGAAGCGGAGCTTACAACCCAGAAGGAGGCTCTGGAGCGTCATCAGGCTGAATTCCAAGCACTCCAGCTGCAGATTAATCCACACTATCTATATAACACTTTAGAGACTATTAAATGCTACGCGGTTGTTCAGGATTCGGATGAAATTACAGAAATAGTGGAAGCTATGGCATTTATGCTGCGCTACTCTATCCAAACCAACCTTGAGGAGATCAGGATTGCCAATGAGCTTAATCATGTTCTGAGCTACATGACGATTCTCAAACACCGGATCGGCAGGGAGTTCGAAATCGACGTTGTGATTCCACCGACGCTGCTACTGGCTAAGATGGTCAGGCTGACACTTCAGCCCTTGATCGAAAATATTTTTCAGCATGCGTTTCCTGAGGGAATTGAAGACAGGCATTATATTCGAATTGACGCCAGAATTGAGGGAGATCGGTTTCTAGTTTTCATAGAGGATAACGGAGCAGGGATGTCCCATGAGCGGCTTGTTAAACTTCGTGAGAAGCTGAATCTGAATCAGCTGGCGGATACGGAAGGAGACTCCCTCTATCATACCGGTGGGATCGGGCTCATGAATGTGCACCGGAGAATTCAAATGGTGTTCGGTGAACAATACGGATTAAGCGTCGAAAGCGTGGAGAATGAAGGTACTCGGTTGATCTTATCCATGCCTGCGGAGTGAGAAAATAGATGTGTTCAGACAAGACTATTACTAGGAGGAAATTAGCAATGAAAATTGACTTAACGGGTAAAATTGCGCTTGTTACAGGGTCCAATGCAGGGATAGGCCGGCAAATCTTGCAGACCTTGGCTGCTTCCGGCGCAAAAGTGGTTGTAAACTATTTGCTTGGTTCTGCGGAGGAGACGGTCGAAGGAATCCGTCAGGCCGGAGGAGAAGCTTATGCTTTTCAGGCAGACGCAACAAGTCCAGCCCAACTGGACAATATGGTGAAGGAAATAGAGGAGCATTTTGGCGGAACCATCGATATCCTCGTCAACAATGCGGGCGGTATGATCAATCGGGTCCCCAATACTGAAATGAACGAAGAACATTACAATAAGGTAATGGACGTCAATTTTAAATCATGCGTGTTTGCCTGCAAAGCTGTAGCAGCGGGAATGATTGCCAAGAAAAGCGGAAAAATCATCAATGTATCTTCCCTCGCGGCTCATGACGGCGGCGGACCGGGGGCTTCCGTTTATGCAGCAGGTAAAGCTGCAGTATGGTCTTATACCAAGGGACTTGCCAAAGAGCTGAGTCCTCACGGAATTAATGTAAACGCTATCTCGCCCGGATTTATCGGTCAGACCGCTTTCCATGCCACCTTTACCGCGGATGCGGCAAGACAGGCGACGATTGCGAAGATTCCGCTGGGCCGGGAAGGTGTCCCACAGGATGTGGGCAATGTGGCACTCTTCCTCGCTTCAGAGCTGTCGGATTATCTGACAGGCGAAATTATTGAAATTAATGGAGGCTTGTTCATGCGATGATGAACCTTAAGGAGAAAGCAGATACTTTTTCCTGGGTTGGTCTCGAGGTGGATAAATTGAAAATGGAGCTGGAACCCTTCTGGAAAGAAGAGATTCTGCTCCCGACAGAACCCGGTGGTTGGTGGCACCAATATGTGTGTCCCCAGCATCATACTGAGCTAATCTTCGATGCTATGGAGCGCAATGCGGTTGTCTTTGCTTGTCCGAAGGGCTGCAAGCTGGAAGGTGAACCCTACCGGGGAGCATGGTTGGTATACCGGCATCAGGCGATGGCGCGATATGCACTGCATGCTGCCGCGGTATTCGCCGCAGACGGGGAAGACTTCTATAGCGGCTTAGCCCAGAAGATTCTTGTCGGATATGCAGAGCAGTTCCCCTTGTATCCGGTACATCCCGATGCTCAACCCTGGATGCTCAGTGGCCGTGCCTTTCATCAGGCGCTGACAGAGGCTATCTGGTCCACCACGCTTATTCGGGCTTATCTGCTGCTTGTGGATCATGGAGTAACGTTCACTGGGGAGGAAGAGGTAAAGCTGCAAGTGTTCTTCTCGATGCTGGAGGAGAGTATGGAGCAATACCGCCACATCCTCATTTACGAGAAGAAGAATGCAGAGAACAATTATACCGCATGGCTGAACGCTAGCCTGGCTTGTGTATATGCCGCCAAAGGTACCAGAGAAAGGCTTGCTTCTTTGCTGGAGGGAGAAGGCGGATTTTATCATCATCTGTCCATTGGCGTGAAGCCAGATGGTTTTGAATTTGAAGGCAGCACGTACTACCATATTTTTGTATTGCGGGCTTATCTCATAGCAGCCGAGATGTACGGGCGCTTCGGGGTTGACCTCTATGCTGCCAAAGGAGATCAGGGACAATCCATCCGTGGCATGTTTCAGTTGCTGGTAGAGCTTAGCGGCGATAACGGGGAGCTTCCAGCCGTGCATGATGGTCCTTATGCGCGCGTTCCTTTCGCCCGAGAAATTGCTGAAGTATTTGAAATAGGTATTGCGGTTTACAAAGACCCGAGTCTCCAGCCAATACTGGCGAATGCTTATAGGTATCTATATGGACAGGAATTAAGGACTGGTCTGGAGGCAGTGTTGTATGGAGCAGGTGAGAGTAAGGAACTTCAGACCAGTTACAGAGTGAGAGACTCTGTCCTACTGCCGGATTCCGGATTCGCCGTGCTCCGCCACCCGGGCAATCCGTTGTCCGTTCTGGCGGATTTCGGAGAGCATGGCGGATCACATGGGCATTTCGACAAGCTTCATATTACGATTATGCACCGATGGGGGGAGGTTGCTCCCGAGCTGGGTATGGTTCCTTATGGATCTGTTTTGCGCAAGGAATGGTATTCCGAAACCGCGAGCCATAACACGGTCACCATCGGAGGCTGCTCCCAAGCTCCACATACCGGAAGCTGCTGTCAATTCCGCCAGGAAGGCAACGCTACGTACTTATGGATTCGCTCAGACGGCGCCTATGAAGGAGCTGTTCTAGACCGGCATCTTGTTTTGGCCGACGGTTGGCTGCTGGATTGGTTTCATGTTGAGCAGGTGACGGAGCGGAGTCAGGAAGTAGACTTATGGTTTCATCCGACGGGACATTTGCTGTTACCGTTCGACCCTCACCGTGTCCAGAAGGATTCTCCGACAGTCCTTGGACTGGAAGCGGGTTATGGCTCAGTAGAAGTACTGTCCGCAATGAAAAATGAGACGGAATGTACGTTAAATACGGAGTGGAATATCCGTTATGATGGAGTGAGCACCGGCCGGGAGTATGAACTATCCACGAGTACTCTACTGGCGCCCAGCTCCACTATGTATGAAATCCGCACACCGGGTAATGCCGAAGATCCGAGTAGATTGCTAAGAGGCATTATGCTTCGGCACAAAGGTCCGTCGGTTGAATTTATTACGGTTTATCGGGACGGTCACGAACCTGCTGTACTGAAGCTAGTGAGTCAGGTGGGCGAACCGCCCCGAATCCAGATAGCAACAACTGGGCAAGTAGTGGTCTATTGCCTTGACCCTAAAGAGGGACTGATTCAGGAAGAGTCCCGGAATACGGAGGAGTAGAGATGTTAGAACCTTTATTTCAACCTACCAGCGGGGTACTCGACCTGTCATATGGGCCAGATGAAAATACAGATGTTGGAGAGAATCCTCCACGGTTTACTTGGATGCCTGCATGTCTGGAAGAGAGTATGTATGAGCTGCAGATCTCCTCAAACACTGGATTTGAGTCTGAAGGTACGTTGACCTACAGTAGAATTCCCTATAATTTGTTTACCCCGGATAAGCCGTTGGCGCCCGGCTCGTATTATTGGCGATACAGTCTTATCGGGGAGAATGATATCAGATCCGAGTGGAGTAAAGTAAGAGCTTTTGTGGTGGAGGATGAATTGCCGCTAACGCCACTGCCTTCCCGAACAGAACGATATTCAACTGCTTCCGCCAACCATCCGCGGCTTTGGCTTCAAGCGGAGCAACTTCCGTCTTACCGGGAAGTTGTCCGCCAAGACCCCATTTCAACTGGCTGGGATGACTTCCTGAAGCATTCCGTTCTACCCTGGACAGAGCGCGATCTTATTCCAGAACCTGCACCGTATCCAGATAATAAGCGTGTCGCCAAACTATGGCGGCAGATGTATATGGACTGCCAGGAAGTTTTCTATGCTGTCCGGCATCTTGCTATAGCTGGAGTTGTGTTGGAAGACGAGGTGCTTATCGCCAAAGCTAAAGAGTGGCTGCTTCATGCTGCTAGCTGGAACACGGATGGTACCACCAGCCGGGATTACAATGATGAATGCTCCTTTCGCATAGCCGGAGCGTTGGCATGGGGCTATGATTGGCTTCACGGCTCTCTTACGGAAGAAGAACGCCTTAAGGTAAGGCAGGCGCTACTGCGAAGAACCGGGCAGATCGCATTCCATGTCATCGAACGTTCCCAAATCCATCAAGTTCCTTATGACAGCCATGCGATCCGCTCTTTATCCTCTGTACTCGTCCCCTGTTGTATTTCCATGTTGGGTGAGGAGGAGAAGGCGCAGGAATGGCTTGATTATACGCTGGAGTACTTCTCCGCCATGTATACCCCATGGGGTGGCAAAGACGGCGGGTGGGCGGAAGGTCCGATGTATTGGACCACTCAGATGGCGTTCGTTACGGAGGCGCTCAATTTAATTCGCAAATACATGGCAATCAATTTCTATGACCGTCCTTTCTTTCGCAAAACCGGTGATTTTCCGCTCTATTGCTTCAGTCCTGATACCGTGAGGGCCAGCTTCGGCGATCAATCGTCGCTGGGAGATCCGGTCAATCTCAAGACGGGCTTCAATATCCGCCAATTTGCCGGTTTAACCGGAAATGGGCAGTACCAGTGGTTTTTTGAGCAAACTAAGGAACTGAACCCTGATACCCAGATGATCTTTTATAACTACGGCTGGTGGGATTTCCGGTTCGATGAGATGGTTTATCGCACGGATTATCCGCAGATTTCTTCAGAGCCACCGGTGGCTGCAGAACCTCTGAAGTGGTTTCAGGATGTAGGATGGGTGGCCATGCATCATCGGATGGAGGATCCGCAGGAACATATCATGCTGTTGACCAAGAGCAGCCGTTACGGCTCTGTGAGCCATAGCCATGGGGATCAAAACGCCTTCCTGCTGCATGCCTTCGGCGAGCCCTTGGCTATTGAAAGCGGTTATTACGTTGCATTCAACAGTACGATGCATATGCAGTGGCGCAGGCAGACCCGCTCCAAGAACGCAATTCTTATTGACGGCAAAGGCCAATATGCTGGCACGGACAAGTCGAAGAACATGGCAGCCTACGGCAAGGTGTTGAAGGCGTACAGTACGCCCGGAATCAACTACACGCAAATGGATGCCACCGAAGCCTACCGCGAGAATGTACCCTATATCAAGCGTTATGTGCGGGAAATCCATTTCTTTGATAGCGCTTACTTTGTTATCACAGACAGTGTTGATCTGGAACGTCCAGGAAAATTGGATTGGCTGTTTCATACGCTTTATCCTATGAAGCTGAAGGATCAATCTTTTAAAGTAAATGGTAAAAAAGCTCAAATGGCGGGCAGATTTGTCTATAGTTCCTCGGGAGAAATGGCACTTAGTCAAAGCAATCAATTTACCGATGTAGATCCCAAGGAATGGGAAGGGCTGCCCGAGCATTGGCATTTGACTGCCTCTACCCAAGAGGCTGTAAGTCATCGGATCGTCACTCTTCTAATTCCCCAAAAAGCAGGAAGCCGGGATTACGTATCGTACTTTATGGACGATCAGGACCATGGGGTTCATGTCTACTTTACGAATCAGGGAATTACCCACCGGGTTGAGATCCCAAAAGCTTATTAGCCTTAAAATATCTTCATTTTACGTATACACCCCATTGTACAAGGAGAGGGTTATATTATGAAAAAATGGATTGGCATCTGTCTGGCTACCGTAATGGGTGCTACCGTTATTGCAGGTTGCTCGAACAAGGACAAAGAAGAGACTGCCGGAGGTTCGTCAAATACGCCGCAGAAAACTGAATTCTCGATCTCGATGCGGACGCTGGCTTTTAACTATGTTGAGAAATCCCCCGACTTGAATAAGGACAAATGGGTGAAAAAGCTGGAGGAGATGACAAACACAGACTTGGATATAGTGTTGGTTCCTCATAAAGAGTTCGAGCAGAAAATGGTGCAGATGTTCGCCACTAATGATATTCCGGATGTCGTTCAAGGCTCGGGCGGCGTAAATGGCAAGGAAATGGCTGGTTCCGTTGAAGCTGGTGTGTTCATGCCCTTGGATGATCTGCTGCAGCAAAACGGCCAGAACCTTTTGAAAGTAATCCCGAAGGAAGCTTGGGAGAACGTCACCTATCAAGGAAAAATTTACGCAATACCGGAGTTTCTGTCCAATCCATCCCGCCGTGCGACTTGGATTCGTAAGGATCTGCTGGATCAAACCGGCTTGCAGGTTCCAAAAACGGTTGATGAGTACTTGAATGTGTTACGTGCCTTCAAAAAGCTGGGGATAGAGAACCCTTATATGGGCCGTCAAGATTTCAAATATGCTGATGCGTTCTTTGGCGCTTATGATGTTTTTCCGTACCTGACTATGTTCGAGGAAGTAAATGGCCAGATTCAGCCGAAGTTTATGGATAGCGAAAATATGATGAAGGCGTTACAAACCTACAACACCATGTATACAGAGGGTTTGATCAACAAAGAATTCGCTACTATCAACCCGACCAACTACAAGAATGCGATCCTCTCAGGCAAAGCCGGTATGTGGACGATGAATGCAAACGAACTTCTACAATGGGAGCAGCAATTGAAGGCTTCAACGCCATCCGCCAAGCTGGAGATTATTGCTTCGCCAGTTGGACCTGACGGAAAAGGGGGTTCTTATTTGTATGGCTCCGCTACGCGCACCTACTTTATCAAAGAGGGGACGAAGAATGCTGCGGATATTGTGAAATTTTTTGACTGGATGCTGAGTGAAGAGGCAGAAACCTTCTTTACCTTTGGGATCAAGGATGAAACCTATAAGGAAGAGAACGGCAAAATCGTATACACTTCTCCTACGGATTCCGTTGCTGTAGATGAGGAGCGTTACCGTCAGTCTTTCCTCTGGTTGGTGCAGGATACTACGTATAACAAGGGTGCCCTTAATACGACAGAAGAAGGCAGAAGCTTGATCAATGTATATGATACTATTCTGGCTAATGAAGGCCGTGATGGAATTCAATTCGACCCGCGGCTTGATGCCTTGGTGAAGAATCCAGACATTGCACCTAACTCGGACACTGCTCCTCCGGTGCTGCTGACGCATATGGTAAAGATGGTATATGGGAAGGAGCCTATCAGCGACTGGCCGAAGGTTGTAGAAGAGTGGCTTTCCAAAGGCGGCAACGATGTCATCAAAGAAGCTACAGAAAAGTATAATAACAAAGTAGGCGTTACCATGCCACGCAGATAATTTTACCTTCCTGAGGAGCTGACGGTTAAACCGGGCTCCTCTTAAGGTTATAGAAGACGCAAACCATACATATTGAAGTGAGATCAGTATAGAATAGTTAAATATAAAGTTGACCTTCCAGTTCGTTAGATTTTGTTGTAACAATAGTACTGAAAAGGTATTATTAATAAGCAATATATTACATTTTTGAGAATTGACATGGCTTTTCATAGAATACTAGAGGAGTGTGAATGATGTTATCAACTACAGAGCTTAGCAAGCTGCACGAAGCGAATTACAGGGAGGACCGTTTAGAGGCACTTAATCATTTTTATGAGGATCTCTGTAATAAGAAAGTAGCCGATGGCTATATTTATTCTCTTAGTCGTTATGGAAAAATATTTGCTAATGGAGCGGGGGGACGCTTCAGTTACGAAGAAGATAGCGACCAAGAATTAAAAACGGATACTATTTTTCGAATCGCTTCTATTACCAAGCTGTTTACGGCAACAGCGATCTGGCAGCTGGCAGATGATGGAAAAATTTTTATGGGACAACCAGTTAGTTCTATTCTTCCGGAGTTTGATGCCGATCCTTTTAAGCCGATTACAATTGCTCATTTACTGACGCATACCTCCGGCATCGCACCTGATCATGGCACTATAAGTGATACCTACTATAAAAGTGCATGGTGGTATATTTATGAATCAGAGCTTGGAAAAGAAAACTGGATTAAAGCTGGACTTTCCTATGGCATTCGTTTTCCGGTAGGGACTCAATGGATGTATTCCTCGTTCGGATACGTGGTTCTTGGTGCAATTATTGAGAAAATAACAGGTGTTTTTGCAGAAGATTACATAATGGACAACATTGTAAAACCGTTAGGCATGACAGATACTTTCTTTGATATACCGCCTGAGAAAGCTGGTAGGATCGCTATTCGTTCGGAAGAAGCCAAGGAATATCTTCTGAAGCTGCAAAACGGGGAAATTACGGATGAAGAACAAAGGTCTGAGGAAGAAATCAAGACTCCCGGAACTGGTGGGGGACTGTATTCAACCGTTAATGATCTACAAAAGTTCGGAATCATGCTGCTTAACCATGGGGAATACGAAGGTGGTCATATCTTAAGTCGGATGGCTGTTCAGAGAATGACCAAGCGGTTCAATTCTGAAAAACTTCCAAACTACGCATGGGGAGATGGAGGAGCGGATAGACCATACGGTCTTGGGCCAGACCTTCGATATAATGAAAGTACATCTTATTCTGAAGGCACTTTTTTTCACGAAGGATGGGGGTCTTGTTCTTTGGTCGTTGATCCGGTAGAAAAGCTGATTGCCGTTTGGTATATCCCTTTTCATAAAAATATATGGGACGGTAGAGGGATTTTCGGTACAAACAATGTGATCTGGTCCGGACTCGAATAAGAATAAGATTATATGTTGTGAGATATCAAAGATAGGCAGGATGTGACTTATGTTTGAGAAGATAAAGCACCGCTTTCGCGTTATGAGAGCGGTTGCTTTTGTTACTTATAAGGAATGGAGTGCGTACAGAACGCATTCGATGGTTTCTATTTTTGTAGGCCCGGTATATTTTTTAGTGCAGTATTATATATGGAGCGCTGTTTATAGCGGAGAATCCTCTATTAACGGGATGTCGCTCTCTCAGATGCTCTCTTATTTTTGCGCTACGATGTTGATCAACTACTTGACCATGGATTTTGCCGATTGGAACTTGCAAATGCTCATTCGCACCGGGAAATTCATTACGTTCTCTTTAAGACCAATGAATCATATGTTCTATGCATTGTCTCAGAAGGCAGGGCATAGGGTACTTGGGCTTCTATTTGAATTTATACCCTGCTTTATGATCTTCTTCTTTATTTTTCATATTGATGTTTTACCCGCAAATTTACTATACGCAATGCTATCGATAGCTATGGCGTTCATGATGAATTTTTTCATCCACTATAGTATTGGAATGGTGGCCTTTTGGATGGTGCAATCCTCCAGTATTCGTAACTTTTTTAGTCTTTGTGAGGGGATATTCTCAGGATCACTGATTCCATTAGTCTTTTTTCCAAAGTCCTTACAGATGGCTTCCTTTTTCTTACCGTTTCAATATACGACCTTTCTGCCTGCAATGGTCTATACAGGTAGCTATACTTTAGCTGATATAACCTTACCTATTCCCCAAGTTTTGTTGTTGCAGCTTGTAGCCGTTATTATTGCCGGAATAGTCTGCCGGGTGTTGTATGCGGTATCGCTTAAGCATTTTACGGGGGTGGGCGCATGAAACGTATGTATCTAATATACAAAACTTGTATGAAGGCGAATATAGCTTCTGCTATCACTTATCGTGTTAATTTTATTCTTAATAGTCTTATCATGCTTATAGGGAATGTGTTGTTTCCTCTAGTAACAGTATTCATTTATAATTCGAATGCTTCATTTGAAGGATGGACCTTTAAAGAGGCACTATTAATTCAATCTGTCTTCATTCTGTCTACGGCTTGTGCCGGGATTTTTTTCAACGGAATCATGTGGAATACGATGTCCCATGTAGTGGAAGGAACGTTGGAAGTGGTATTAATTAAACCAACCTCGAGCCTTTTTCTGCTGTTGGCCAGATCTTTTGAGTTCGAAAGTATCGGGCTTTTAGGTGGAGGAGTAGTCATGTTCGTTTACGCACTTAGCGGAATCGATGGGATGACCATCGGCTCTTGGTTATTGTTCCTGTTGTTGTTTGGCGCAGGTCTGCTTGTTATGTTCGGCGTGGCGCTCATTGTGGCAGCAATTTCCTTCAAATGGGTGGCGAATTCCCGCTTGCCGGAGATGTTTGAGAGCATTAAGTCTTTTGGGCGTTATCCAGGGACGATTTTCCCTAAAGCAGTCGTAGCCGTAAGTTCTTTTCTTTTTCCGGTTTCCATGATTGCTTACTTTCCAGCATCTACTCTGATTGGACGATGGGAAGCCTATTTTTTTATAGCGATTATCCCTTGTGTGCTATTTGCTGCCTTCGGAATTTGGCTCTATACGTACATGCTTCGTAGTTACAAAAGTGCCGGAGGATGAATTTGTATGAAGGAGAATTACATTGGACATTATTACCGTCAAGAATTTAACTAAGCAATATGAAACGTATCACCGTGGACAAGATGCAAAAAGCGTATTTAAAAGTCTGTTTCACCGTGAAAAATCGATTATCACCTCTGTAGAAGATCTTTCGTTCAGTGTTGGAAAAGGAGAGATCATTGGCATTTTGGGTCCAAATGGTGCGGGGAAATCTACGACTATTAAAATGCTGACAGGTGTTCTCTATCCCACATCGGGAGAAATAAATGTTCTAGGATACAACCCTCATAAGCAAAAAAATCAATATGTAAAACAAATCGGAGTACTGTTCGGACAGAAATCGCAGTTAATATGGGACATTCCTCCTTTGGATAGCTTTTATATGAACAAGGAAATTTATGATATTCCTACGAATGACTTTCGTACAAGACTAGATCGATTTGTAAGTATGTTTGAGATTGGTGATATTATCACTAAGCCTACGCGCACCCTTTCACTGGGAGAACGAATGAAATGCGAGTTTATTATGGCAATGCTTCATTCTCCGCCAGTGGTTTTTTTGGATGAGCCGACGATCGGGCTGGATGTTATAGCTAAACAAAGAATCAGAGAATTCATTAAGCAAATGAATCAGGAAGGCACCACATTTATTCTAACGACACATGACTTGGAAGATGTGGAGCGTTTGGTGCAAAGAGTACTAATTATTCATCAAGGTAAAAAAGTATATGACGATAAGTTCTCCGAACTTCGACTTCATCTAGGCGCTAAAAAAGTGGTCAGGCTTTCTGCAGCTACAACGATTGGAGATATTGACCTGCCTGGGACTCTGATATCGGAAAGAATATCGGATTACGAAGTGGAATTAGAGATCGATACCGAGCAGTGTAAAATGGGTGAGTTTCTTCATATTCTTAGTGAAAAGGTAGAGATTCTTGATATATCCATTAAGGAGATCCAAATTGAAAAGATCATCAGCTCCATTTATGAGATGGATATGGGATAATATTTTTAAGCTTGGGAACGGATCATTTGCAGATTCAGATCTAGCATTGACCATAACTTTTCAGTAATTTCTTTTGCAGAACAAGGATTACTATGGGTAAACCACCATTCAATCACTCCGACAGTTGCCGAACTCAAAAATTGTACGGATATATCCTTACTTAACTTATCTAGGTTTAAATTGTTTTCTAAGAATTGTGTTTTGATTTGATTATTTATCATATCTTGTAATTGGTTTCTAAAGGAGAGCAAAGCTTTGTTTCTTAATAAAGTCTTATAAAAGAGAGCATTCTCCTCCAATTGTTCCAGCGTGCGGAGTAATGATGCCTTAGAGGGATTGGGTTCGGTTTCATCCTCCACTGCGGAGCAGCTTTCGATTAGTTGCTGGAGCTGAGCCGCCAGGCATTTATCCATCAGGTCATATTTATCCGCATAATGGGAATAAATCGTTCCGCGGTTTACATCAGCGCGCTCTGCGATTTCGTTAATCGTTATTTTTTCAAAATCTTTTTCAGCCATTAGTTGAATTAATGCATTCATGATGGCTGTTTGGTTTTTTTTAATTCTTCTATCCATGGTAATACTCCCTTTTTATTAAACAATGTATTGTATTTTGTTGAAAAACCAACAAAACCGATCAAACTAACGATTGAACCCTATCTGAGATGTGATAATCTGATTTTATCGAACAGATGATCGAAATTCAACAAATGTCTAAAAAGGGATAGAGGAGTTAAATATGAGAATATTAGTTTTCGGAGCGGGAGTTTTAGGCAGCTATCTTGCACATGTCCTGGTGCGTGGGGGAAACGATGTCACAGTGCTTGCCAGAGGGAAGCGTGCAGAGCAATTGACGAAAGACGGTCTTGTACTTCGCCATTATTTTCAATGTAAAAACACTATGGATTCTGTAAAAGTCATCTCAGAGCTTCAACCGGATGATCTCTATGATCTTATTTTTGTTGTTATGAAATATAATGATTTTCCATCTGTGTTACCTATTCTAGCTGAGAATCAGAGTCTGAATATAATTCTTGTGGGTAATAATGGCGATGCTCACGAAATGCAAAAGGATCTTCAGGAAATGAGCGATGTAAGAAAAAATATACTCTTTGGATTTCAGCTTAGCGCAGGAATTCGTGAAGCGAGCGGTCGAGTTATCAAAATACACGCAGGTGGGCAAATGGTACTTGGCAGTCTTGACGGTGAGATCCCAATAAAACACTTACTGGAAAAAGCGTTTGAGAACGCTAAGTATAAGCTAACTTATCATGAGGATATGGATGCTTGGCTCAAAAGTCATATCGTGCCTATAGTGGCTTTGAACTCCCTTAATTATCTTCATGACGGGGATTTAAAAAAGGTATCTAAAGATAAGAAGCTATTAAAACAAGCCATTTCAGTAATGGACGAAGGGTTTCAAATGATGGAGAAGCTAGACTATACGATCACTCCAGCAGGTCAAGTTGACTTTATTCGAAAACATAAACAGGGTGTATACTATGGTCTGAAAATAATTCATAAATTACCCTTTATGAAATTTGTAGATGGTTCTTTCAGCGAAATTGCTGCTTTGTTTAATTCGTTTGATAAGTTGAAACAACAAGCAAACATTGCGACGCCCCATTGGGATCAACTTCAAAAACAAGCGATCTCGAAGTTTAATGCAAATGTATAACAATCTTTTTTGGAGGTGTACAATCGATGGCTATATATTTTATACGGCATGGAATAGATGATGAAGGCTATCGTGGGGGTTGGAGTCAACGTGGGCTTGTAGTAGAGGGCTATAGACAAGCCGAACGACTTGGTTGTTATCTTAAGGAAAATCAGTCTAGCTTTAACATCACTCGTATCCTTAGTAGTGATTTGCAGCGTGCGTTAGATACAGCAAATGAGATCGCCAGAGCGCTAAGCTTGCCTGTTGAAAGCAGTCAGTCTTGGAGAGAAACGAATAATGGTGTAATCGCTGGAATGCCCCATGAAATTGCAAATGAACGATACCCGGGTCTCTATTTCTCAGAATTAAGAATGGATGAGAGATTTCCAGGAGGAGAGAGCCCACAGGATTTTTTTACGCGAATTAATACAAGTTTCTCAAAACTATGTAATGAACTGGAGAGTACTGATCCAAAAGAAAATGTAATTGTGGTTACGCATGGTGGCGTAATTAATATTATTTATCATATTTTAAAAGGGCTAACGTGGACCAATAAGAATGCCCATTTCCCGACTTCATATACAAGTATTCATAAAATAGAGTATCAAGTAGATAAGTGGGTAGTTACAGCTGAAAATCTTACGGAGCATATATCAAGTGATCAGGCTGCTGGTTTGTCCAATTGATTGGGAGGTACAAATATGGGATTATTGAATGCACTGATCGATCAAGCCAAGAACCCGAGAGGATTCGTGGGGAATATCATGATCAAGATCATGAACCAGGCGCATTCCAGCATAACAACGTGGGGGCTTAAAAAAATAGAAATGATGAACAACGCACCTATTTTGGACATAGGCTGTGGTGGCGGTCAAACTATACATATGCTTGCAAAACATAATAAATATCAGGAAATCTACGGCATAGATTATTCTCAGCAAGCTGTGGAGACATCCAATCAAAAAAACAATAAGGCTGTTGCCGCAGGTAAGGTGAAGATTAGTCAGGGAGACGTATCGGCTTTACCGTTCAATGATGGATTTTTCGGGACGATCACGGCTATTCAGACGCATTATTTCTGGCCAGATCTTGAACAAAATATAAGTGAAGTGTTTAGGGTGCTGAAGACAGGCGGAACGTTTGTTATTATTTCTGAGGTCTATAAAATCAATTATCACATGAAACAATACACAAAAAACGAAGAGATAGATCAGTTATTTCGGAAAGTTGGCTTTCAAACGGTAAATATTCACGAGAACAACAAATGGAGATGTTATGCTGGAAAGAAATAAAGCGGCCGCACCGCCCTACAAAGGACGACACAGCCGCTTTAATTTCACCGTCTAATTAGCCGGATTGGTATTAAACGAACAACGAACGGGAAATGATTACGAGCAAGATAAAAAGTACCAAGATCGCTCCAGTCGAAGTGAAGGCTCCTCCATGAAATTCACCCATGTTAATTCCTCCTTACCATATGTCTTTGTTCTCAAGTGCTGCGGCGGGTGTCGCAGCTTTCTGAGATAATGACATCATATGCCAAAGTGGACTGGATGTACTGGTCTATGGCCTATTGCTCGTCAATATGGGCTTTTAAGATGCGAAGTCCTTTAGGAAGATGATTCTTAAGTTGGCCTGCACTTGCTTTGCCCCAACTTATCGGCAATCCATCTAAAGTTACTAGTGTCCATCCATGTAATTCCACCGGTACTGGTAAGCTTTCTCCCCGGAGCCAAGCATGTATTTCCAGCCCCCCACTACTGAGATCAAAACTACGTGTTACTTGTGTGTGCTGAATCGCCATCGCTAGGGCGTGAGCGGGTTCAATCCGATTTTTCTTCAAATGGGCAATATGTAGCCCGGCACGAGGAATACGCAAACCATCCAGCAGCCCAGTATGGAGGTTGCCATTAAAGGATTCAGGCAGTAAATAAAGGGATTCTCCGAACAGCAGAGGGACGCCTTGATATGAGAAACCAGGAAGCTCTAACGAAGCCCAGTCTTGGAATAACTGGTATGCATCGCGAACGGAAGAATTAATTTTTGGGTTGCTTTTGCTTCGACGCTTTTTGGTGCTGCGTTTGGCGTCATCGTTAACGTCGTTTTCGGTGACACTTTGCTTACGTAGGAGTGCAACAAAGTGGCCTTCGCCTTTTTCTAAATGTGGCCAAAGGCGCTTGTGGGTGATTAATTCCATATCGGGGTAACGATCCGTCAATCGGGCAATGATCTCCTCATTCTCTTGACGGTTAAAGGTGCAAGTAGAGTAGGCTAGAGTCCCCCCAGGCTTAAGCATAAGGTAGGCGTCTTGCAGGATGTCCCATTGTCTCGCCGCACACATAACCACATGGTCAGGAGACCACTCTTGAACGGCATTTGGATCTTTTCGAAACATGCCTTCTCCTGAGCAAGGAGCATCCAGCATAATTCGGTCAAAAGCAAGTGGAAAGCGCGAAGACAGCTGCTCTGGCGTTGCACAGGTTACGAGGGTATTCTTTATACCTAAACGTTCTACGTTCTCTGCAAGGATTTTTGCGCGCTCTGGATGGATTTCATTAGAAATTAAGAGGCCTTGTCCTTGCATTAAACCAGCGATATGCGTAGTTTTACCCCCAGGAGCTGCTGCAAGGTCGAGGACGGTTTCACCGGGTTTAGGTGCCAGCAGTTCAGCTGCGGACATTGCGGAAGGCTCCTGAATATAATATAGTCCAGCAGCATGGTAAGGGTGCCTGCCTGGTCGAGCGGGCTCTTCATAATAATAACCATCAGGGCACCATGGGATAGGTTTCAGATCAAACTGTGAGACTGTGCGTTCTACTGCGACTTGACCTGAATCTGAGATACTTTTCAATGGATTAAAGCGAAGTCCCTGCGTTCGTGGAGCTGAATAACTTTCTAGAAAAGCATTTGCCTCTTGCCCCAGCATTTCTTGTATATATGCGGTGTAAGAGGCAGGCAGCTGTTCTTCCTTCATAGATCATTCTCCTTTTTCTTAGTTGCTGTTTCATGTTTATACCGATAAAATCAAGGTATGGGGAACGTAATCGTACCTGAAATTCTACATATACACAACTATATCATAATTGCCAAGTCTTACTGTACGTAAGGCAATTGTAAAGGGGATGTACCATATGAATTTGCTGCAAGCGCTCTTCTTCCCACCGGAGCAACCCGGTGGTGTATCGTCCATGATCCCTTATCTTCAGGAAAGGTTCCGTTCAAGCCGCTGGGAGATGGATTTGTTTTGGTTACCTAAGCGGATTCGCAACAAGGGACATGAAGAAGTCATATTCGAGACCTTTGATTGGACCCAGTTTGGGGAAAGTCAGATCGTTCAGAAATATATTCAGACCTACCGTGATTATCTATGGTGGACTAAACTACGAATGAGCAAGACATATGATCTTATCCATTCCCATCATCCAATTGCTGGTTTAGCAATGAAAAAAGTATTTCCAAATACTCCGTTAATTCAAACCTTACATTCCAGTTATGAGCGAGAGCTGATTCTGAATGGAGCTATTTCTGAAGGTGGGCTGGAACATCAGTTTCTAGTTTCGCTATACCGCGAACTTGAGCATGTTAGTGATCGGTTAATGACTGTGTCGCAAGCTTTTGCAGAGTATGTGGCGCCTTATATTCTAGATCCTTCTAATATAGGAGTAATACCGAATGGTTTTGATGAGAAAAGGTTTAAGCCAGTCCCGCATGACAACGCTGTACCACAGCTAGTGACTGTGACACGTCTAGTTCCAGCCAAAGGAATTGATACTTTACTCAAGGCCTGTGCTGAGCTTAAAAATCGCGGCCATGAATATGTACTGCATATTATTGGAGATGGACCTTCCCGTGCGGATTTGGAAAACATGGCTAAGCAATTAGGGATTTATAATGAAACAATTTTTTATGGATATACGCTCCATCCGGAAGAATTCATGCCTTTCTTTGATATTTTCGTGCTGCCTTCTCGGGCGGAGGCCTTCGGATCGGTGTTTGCAGAAGCAGCGCTTAGCTGCTTGGCTTTAGTTGGGACGAATGTAGGCGGGATACCGGAGCAGATTGAAGATGGTGTGAATGGCCTGCTCGTCAGTCCTGATGATGAGATTGCTCTTGCTGACGCTTTAGAGAAGGTGATATCTGATCCGGCTTATCGTTATGAGCTTTCTCGTTCAGCTTGGGATAAAGCGAAAAGCTTGTATTCGCTGACTCGTGTCGCTAATGAACTTAAAAAGACATACTTACAGTATCCCTCAGGAACGAAGGGGTGAGCAGCTATGATTCCATTTCGATTTCTACATGCTGCTGACTTACATCTGGATAGCCGTTTTGCTGGGCTGGCGCATATTTCGCCAGCCATTCGTTCTTATTTACGTGAGTCAACCTTCGCCGCCCTTGGGCGGCTTGTCCGCGTTGCCATCCAAGAGAATGTTGATTTTATCGTCATCAGTGGAGATGTATACGATGTTTCTGACGCTTCCTTACAGGGTCAACTGCGATTTCAGGAAGCACTCAAGGAACTGGGTCAGCAAGGAATACACGTGTTTCTGATCCATGGCAACCATGATCCACTTGACGGATTGCGTCTGACTACAGAAATGCCCAGCCATGTAACCGTGTTTGGAGGAGAGAAGCCAGATCTCGCTACGGCTTACCGTCGCAAAGATGGTCAAGAAGTGGCTATTGTTAGTGGAATCTCCTATCCGACTGCGAAA
Organism: Paenibacillus sp. FSL E2-8871; assembly: GCF_038000345.1. Classification (NCBI taxonomy): domain Bacteria; kingdom Bacillati; phylum Bacillota; class Bacilli; order Caryophanales; family Paenibacillaceae; genus Paenibacillus; species Paenibacillus sp. FSL E2-8871. Next base: position 106,801 of record NZ_JBBOBV010000001.1, read on the forward strand.
GTTACGGACAACACTGCAGTGACCTTTTCTCGAAAGCCTGGCAGCCGTCTGTTTCATATAGCTATGCTGCATGGGAATGTAGACGGTGATTTACTGCACGAGACGTATTCTCCTTGCAGTCGTAGGGACCTTATCGAACGGGGTTTTGATTATTGGGCACTTGGACATATCCATAAACGTAGTGTATTGCATGAAAAACCGGCGATTATATACCCGGGCAATATACAAGGACGTAGCATTAAGGAAACCGGACCTAAAGGTTGTTATGTTGTGGATGTTGATGAGGCTGGAAGTGCTACGCCCCATTTTCATGAGCTTGATTATGTTCGCTGGCAGGTACGGGATCTGTCCATTGAGGGATTGAGTAATGAAGCAGAATGGATACAAAGGGTAGAGCAGGTGATTGACGATATCAGGGAGGAACTCCCGGAGCTGATGTCAGTGGTCAGATTTCGTCTGATCGGACGCGGGGACGTACATAAAGTATTAGCTGAAAAAGGAGCGGTAGAGGATCTGCTGTCTGAACTCCAGCGCCGTGAGGCGGTACGTGCTGAGCGTAAAGATTATAAGGGACTTGTCTGGGTGGAAGGATTCGCTGTAGAATCCGGGTTAGCTATTGACCGTGAACGGTTATTAGAGGAGGATAGCTTTCTTGGAGAAATGCTGCGAATTACAGAGCGTACGGAACATTCAGCAGAAGCGCTTGAAGAATTAATAAACAGTGCGCTTAAGCCGCTCATGGAGAATCAGGAGCTGCGACAGCTGCTCTCGGTTACAAGTCAAGAGGAGAAGCTAAGTTGGCTTCGTAGTGCAGCAGAACAGGGAATCACAATGCTCGGTGGAATGGAGGGTGCTCCAGAAGATGAGAATTGAACATTTGCAGATCCATGGCTTCGGACGTTTGCATAACCGAGAGATTGAACTATCGGAAGGTGTTACTATACTCTATGGACGTAATGAAGCAGGAAAAAGCACGACGTTACAGTTTATTCGCTCCATGCTGTTTGGAATTCCAAGTCGTGGTAACCCTACGGAGAGGTATGAACCTATGCAAGGCGGATTACATGGGGGAATACTGAAGGCACGTGATAGTAATGGTGCCCTGTGGACCATTCGTCGCCATACAACTGGTGGTGAGGGCTCAGGAAGAAATGAGAAACTGAACATCACGGTTAACCATCCGAATGGAACAACGCAAGAGCTAGGGCAAGCTGAAATGGAGCGTCTTTTGCTTGGTGGTATCTCTCGGAGCATGTTCCATCAATTGTTCGCGGTCTCTCTCGATGAACTGCAGGAGCTTGCTGCGCTTCAATCAGAAGAGATGGGCAGCTTTCTCTTTCACGCGGGTATGGGCGGTGGTGGAACGATCATGCGTGCGGAACGCCGATTGGTACAGGAAGCTGAGAAGCTGTATAAACCTCGGGGCAAGCTACAGGAAGCTGCTAAAATCGTTCAGGCTATTGAGAAACTAGAGCGTCAGATGGCGGAGAGCCACTCTTATCTTCCACGTTATAACGGTAATATAGCAGCATTAAAGGTTACGGAATCTGAGCTAGATCAACTGGAACAACAACGTAAACTTACTGGAGACAAGCTCGTGATGCTTCGCAAAGCTCAGGATGTTCGTGAATTGTGGTTAAAATGGAGCGATGCGCAGCTCGAGCTGCAGGACCTGCCAGCGATTACAACCTTTCCTGAAGATGGAGCGATTCGCTATCAGGCACTTGAAGGTGAAATTCGGAATGCTCAGGGAGCAGTAACTCGTTATGAACGTCTGCAAAGTGAGCTTACGGCTGAGCTGGAGCAGAATCCGCCGAATGCGTTGTTAACAGCGCAAGGGCCTGCCCTGGAGCGGCTGGATCGCCATCGGAGCAGCTATGAAAACCTGCGAGCGGAAAGACAGCGGCTAGAAGGTGAATTGACCGCGCTGAATGAGCATTTGCAGCGAATTCTGCGAGGCATTGATGTCAACTGGAGCGCGGCAGAGCTGACTGCATTTTCGGGTGCAGCGGCGGATCGTGAAGCTGCACGGAGGTTTGCGGCGGCGTTCGCAAGTTATGATCGCCGCATGGAAGCGGAGGGCGCAGCGCGGCAGACGCTGCGTTCCCGCTTGGCCGCTGCCTCAGCTTCGCTGCAGGCAGCAGAACGAGCGCTGGCGCGTGAGCACGCTACCGGCGCCGAATCCTTTGCGCAGCTGGCTCCGCGCAGCGCCCGAGAAGTGCTGCAGCTGTGGGACGAGCTGCAGCAGGCGGCCGAGCGCTGGCGCGAAGCACAGCTCAGCGAAGGGCCGCAGCGCGGCCCCGGCGCCGGAAGTGACGGCCCTAGCGCGCAGCGCATGGCCGCGCTCTACCGGCGCCTGCTGTGGGCTGGGGCAGCACTAACCGTGCTGCTGCCCACAGCGCTGTGGCTGACCGGTGCTCCGCCGGTCAGCGCAGTGCTCGCGATCGGCCTGCTTGGCGCGGCCGATCTGGCCCTTTGGGCCGGCCTCAGCGGAGCGCGCCGGCCGGAAGCGTCCCCGCCAGTGCATGGCGGGGACGTGGGCACAGCCGCAGCCGAGATGCTGCGGCTGCGGGGGCAGCTGCTCTCCGGGGCGGAGCCGGAGAGCGCCATGCCGGGGCGGCGATCGGCCGCCCCGGGGTCCAGCCCTGACGCAGGCGGGCTGGAAGCCTCCATGAGGGATCTTCGCAGGCTCATGGAGGCTTGGTCAGCTTGGCGGCAGCGCATTGAACGCTATGCCGCCGAGCGGGATGCCTGCCGCACGGAGTTGGAGACGCTGGCAGGCCAAGAGAAGCTGCTCGCGGAAGAAATGAGCCTGGCGGAGACGGCTTTTACGCAAACTGCTGAGCACTATGAAGAATGGCTGCGTGAGCGCAGATTGTCCGAAGGGTTGTCTCCGGAAGGGCTGCCGGATATCTTCGCTATGGTGGAGCAGGGGAACGAACTGCTGCGCCAAGAGAATAAGCTCTCTTTACGACTGAAAGAGCTGGAAGATGAGTGTAACGTATTCGAGGAGGAGCTGCTTACTCTCATTTATGAATCTGGTACTGACCCTTTAGACGAGTCTGGCGTAGCGGCAACTAGCTTTGATATGGATCCGCACGATGGACAGCGACGATCTGCACTAACTTTACTAAGCTGGCTGGAACTTCGAAAAAGAGCTTGGGATGAACTGAAAAAGGACCTGGTTCGCCGGGAAGGCATTCAGTCACGGTTACAAGAGCTTCTGGAAGAGCTTAAGGAGAGCCATAGGGTATTAGGTGAGTTAAGAGAACAGCGTGACCACCTGTTGGACGAAGGCGGAGCAACAGGCGGGGAGGATTTCTTAAGGAGATCGGCTGCTGTACAGCGGCGTAGTGAGCTGAATAAATCCATTCGCCAGTGGGAGCTAGCCATGTTTGGAGGCTGGGAGGATGAGCGAGTTAACGCCTTGCAGTTATTATTAGATCATCATGATGCTTCAGCACTCCAGAAGGAACGTACGGCAGCTGAAGAGCTAGCTGAACGGGAAGAAGAACTGTGGAACACCCTGCTGGAGCAACGAGGAAAGCTGCTTCAGGAAAGGGAGTATTTGAAAGAGCGTTGTATGGAGGACTCTGTTATTCAGCAATTGGAAGAGCAGAGAGCTGCTCTGCGAATCGTGGCTGATAAGTATGCGGTAGCAGCATTAACTGCTGAATTAATCGGAAGAACCCGCCGTATTTATGAACAGGAGAAGCAACCGCAGGTACTTTTGCTTGCATCTGACTATTTCTCCAAGCTGACCGAAGGGGAATACAAAAGAGTAGTTATGACTCTAGGTCATAAAGAACTAAAAGCGGAACACAAAGATGCTGGACTGCTGGACAGCGGTCTGCTCAGCCGTGGGACGGCAGAACAGTTGTACCTTTCCATCCGCTGTGCACTTGCAGAGACGATGTCTCGGCAAGTATCGCTGCCACTGCTGTTCGATGATCTATTCGTCAATTTTGACGAGGCTCGTCTTCATGCTGCGCTTTCACTGCTTGGTGAACTGTCGGTCTCCCGCCAGATTGTGATGATGACCTGTCACAAGCATGTGGCGGAAGCGGCAGCACGAATCATTCCAACAGCAGCAGTTATTTCCGTGTAACTGGTTTTATGGATACAAGGCTGTTCCCTTTTCCACTCGAACCCGATGAAGAATCGCTACGTGGTGGAGTAGACCATGGCGTACGTAGTAGCATGACAGCCCAGACCATCGACAAAGCTCCGAAGATCGGGTAGAACACGGAGAGTAGAGAGCTAAAGCCAAATTGGCTCAGTAAATAACAGACCAACATCAGAATCGGCGTAATCAATGCGGGTTTAACTGGAATTCGTTGTTTAAGCTGCATGGTGACACCATAAATGTCGGCGACAAAAGTGCTAAAGATCTCCAAGAAGATCAGCAACAAATATATAGTTTGTACTACAGTACCCAACCGGATGGCGATGTTGCCCATAGGGATTTCAAATTGGAGAATATCAGGCATCTGGGAGCTCATCGCGAAATGTGCGGCGATCAACATAAAGCCGATTCCGGCACCACCAATAATACCGCCCCAGACAAGAGATTTTTCTTCATCAGTATGTCGAGCCATGGGAACTAATACGGCTTGAGCCATACCTAGATTGAAGGCGGTGTAGAGCAACGGCGACATCCAAGCGCCAAAGATTGTCCGATCCGTTTCTAGGAATAAGAACCGCTGAGCTCCTGGAATTTGAAAGGTATTAAAAATAATGATGAGTGACAGCGTAAGCATTAATGGGACGATCAGACTGTTCATTTGCAGAATACCGGAAATTCCCCGTTTAAGCAGAAAATAAGAACCAACCAGCGTGAGTATTAGCCCTGTTTGATAATGAAATCCAAGATGCTCTTGAAAAATAGCGCCCGCGCCTGCAAGCATAATACTGTTGACACCGATTAAGATGACCATCGTGAACAAACTGATGGTGCTTCCGACTTGGTCGCCGAAGAGGTGTCGGTTAAAGTCTTCATAAGACTCTGCTTCTATGCGCCGAGCGATGACCATCATTTTCGTACCCAGCCATATAAACAGTATAGTAGAGAGCAGGATGGTCAGGACTGCCCAGTGTCCGTAACGAGTGAAGAATTTTAATATTTCTTGTCCGGTGGCGAATCCGGCTCCTACAATGGTGCCAATGTAAGTGAATGCGATCTGTAATGTTCGGACATGTGATTTCATGGCTCCCCTCCTAATAGTTTTAAGAACAAAAGAAAAATCATAATGCGTGCTATGCAGGATTGCCTTGTGCACTCTGTATAGTACAGGTTATGATGAGGATCAGTAGGACATGACTTCCGTGATTCATTTGTACGGAACGTCTGCGATTATAAAGGGTATTGGAGGTTCAAAGTCATGGAAGTGTTGAAACAGCGGATTTTGGAGGAAGGTGTCGTCGTTTCAGATGAAGTGCTGAAGCTGGATGCACTGTTGAATCATCAGGTAGATCCGCAGCTTACGATGGAAATGGGACGGGAGTTTGCCGGGAGGTTTGCGGACTGCGGAATTACACGTATTGTGACCGTGGAATCCTCGGGCATTGCCGTGGCATTTGCCACCGCATATGAGTTAAAGGTGCCGTTAGTTTTTGCACGTCGCAAAAAAACACTGTTAGCAGATCCGGACGCACTTTGTGAAAGAGTTCCTTCTTTTACGAAAGGTATTGTTACCGACATTATGTTGTCTCGCCAATTCATCTCTCCAGAGGATAAAATCCTCTTTATCGATGATATTATTGCTAATGGTGATGCAGCACGTGGATTGATTAAGATCATCGAGCGCTCTGGCGCTGAGCTGGTAGGTCTTGGCGTTGTAGTGGAAAAAAGCTTTCAGGCTGGAGCTCGGACGATCAAAGAACAAGGCATCCGACTGGAGTCACTCGTAAGAATTACTTCTCTTAGTGGAGGCACCATTGAATTTGGGGAATAACCCGTTTTTGAGATAAGAACAGGCCTATTTTTCAAACAACTGCTTTTCACCCTATAGATTTTCCTTTATAATAAAATCAGACATAGGGAGGAGGCGTCACAATGGGGAAAGAACCGGTGACTGAGCAATTTTTTATTGATAAATTAACCGAGGCCAAGGATCACTTCGAGCGTGCGCTGGATTGCAAACACACGGAATTCGACGATCTGTATCCCTATATGATTGAACATCCTCAGTTTTTTTGGTACAAACGCTATGTAGCTTGGTCAGAACTTCTGACAATCAAAGGTTTATGTGAGGAACTTTCCTTCCCTTGGAGGGAGAAATTCACAACAAACCAAGTGGAGTATCTGGAGCAACGTGTGATGTCCGCTAAAGTTCTTGATTTCTGGTTTGAGAAGAATGAAGCGCTGATATAAGAATGCTTTAGTAGACATGCAATTGGTCAATTACTTATACGAGACCCAGATGATTTTTCATTTGGGTCTTTTTTCTGGAAATATAAGAAAGTATATATTTTAAGCTATCCTTTATCCTTATATTTTTCGCAGAACGGATCTTTGCGAGCGATATGTAGTATCACTGCATCGGAACTATCCCCTAAAAGGGGGGCGTATCCGTTTCTGCTTAATGAAAATAGGATAAGCTATACAGAGGGAGGAATTCATGATGATTAGCGATGAACAATTGGATGCATACCGAATTTCCGGCGAGAAAATTCGTGTGGTGCGGGACGGCATAGAAAGTAATGATGTAAAAGGGATTGTTCTGGCTTGGGATGATTCGCAGGTGATGATACGTCGTCAGAATAGACGAGTAGTAAAGCTGGATCGGAATTATTTATTCCAACCCTTCAGCGAACCAAGGAAAGAACCTGATAATATATAGTTTCCGCAGCAAAAACAGCTCCTTACCCAAATTGGGTGGGGAGCTGTTCTGCTTACATATATGCCTCTGACGGATTAAATACTTAAAGCTAGCTGGGAGTCACTTTCTTCTCTGGAGAGTATGGAGAGCTCTGTGGACAGTCCGAGATACGCACGCATTCTCAGCATCATCTCTCTACGGAATCCTGGCCATAATATATTTATCTCACCTTGATATCCTCTACAGGAGTACAAGGCCTCGACTCCTCGTTGATCTTGGCGAACGGTTGTGATCTTCAGATCATGTGAGCTCAATTCACGCGTAACCTCTTGAAGCATTAGTGAGGTCTTCTTAGTGGCACCAGACAAGAGCTCCATATAAAGCTGAGGGGTCTTAAATAGACCACTCTTGCTGATTACACGGCAGTCACGCTCGAAAACTTTATGAATAAACGTTAGCAGCAAATAGCTTCTGACAAGGGACAGTTCTTCTTTAGTAACATCTTCATCAACAATGGATGTCTTCAACTTCGTAGTCGCCATTATAAATCACCTCATTTATATTATGCGAACTTTTGTTCTTATTATACCTTATATTCCGAATTAAAAGCAATAATTATCCATAAAATAATGATCGATAAGAAAAGCTGGAAAATATATTGACGCTTTAATCTCAGCATGGTATGATCTATCTTGTGACCGCAAGTTTGATATGTAGTCATTATGATGTGCGGTCGTGGCGGAATTGGCAGACGCGCACGGTTCAGGTCCGTGTGGTAGCAATATCGTGGAGGTTCGAGTCCTCTCGACCGCATCACAAGAAACTCCCTTGAGAAATCAAGGGAGTTTTTTTGTGAATATAATTAATCGAAGGTAACTTTAGCATACTCGTATCTAGATCGATAAATATCGAATTAACCCTAATAGAGCGAAGGTGAGCAAAACTGTTCCAGCACCAATGCCTGTAATTGCACTGTTTGCGACCTTAAGTTTTTTAGATATGAACAGTGATACGATAGAGATTGCAACCAGAAGTGCTGCTAAAAGGTATAAACTGAAATCGTTAAACACACTTTTTAAGCCAATAAAATGAATCCCTACTATAAAGGCAATCCAAGGAGCAACATAATCATTATACTTACATTTCATCAATATAGAAGCTCCAGCACCAGCCAACAATAATTCAATATAGACAGAAATTAGATAATTATTAAAGGAGGTCTTGTCATTTAATACGGAGGGAGCATCCCAGTTCGTCACACTTAAATAGACACCAATCAAGCAGACGAGAAGGGATACACCAGAAGCTATGCCAATATATTTTCGCCAGCTGGATCTGGGGTTTTCTTGTGCCCAACCAAACCAACTAAAACTAAACATACCGAATATAGAAGCATACATGGCGTAATCCCTCACATAATCCATACAGTACCCCCTATAAATATTAACAATATTCCAGGCAGAGTCTTATACTGTAGACTTCCGAAGCATCCAGAACGATAAGAGTGCATACAAGACCGTCAAGGGCATACTCCACAAGGCAAGTTCAAATGCGGTATGGCTAGCCAACCAATTAAATACATCTACCCACCACTGATAATATGTCATTAACAATCCAGCGACACTGTACAGAATAAACATGACTGCCGCGAAAATGAATAGGCCGCTTCTACCAAATCTACGGAAGATGCTGGATATAACAAATCCCCAATAAAACATATGCAACAAGATCATGAAATAGATCCACAGCTGCTCTAGGACGGTACCATCATTCAAGTATGGTAGGTGAAAATAATGTAGCTGCACACCCCATCCAGATGTTAATTTGGTTTCTATAATAGATAGCAGGAACAGAAGTAGTGAGAAGCCGGCACTTGTTATAACGGCCATCAAGGATGTGCCGAAGAAATAATCTATCCTCCGTAGGCTTAAGCCCAAGGCAAAGGGGAAAGTCTGTACTAAAATGATGATACCTATGACAAACATATAAATAAAGATTGAGACTAGGCCGCCGGTATACATTGGTTCTTGCAGGAAAAAAGCTATGACAAGATTAACCAAAAAGCTGGACAATAATATAATCCAAGGCATAAACAACCAAAACCATTTATCCTTATAGTGCATTTTTAATATCCCTGTCATTTGGTTCATTGCACTGCAACTCCCTTCCCTTGGGATTTTCTGTTTGTAAGATGAACAATTAACTGTTGTAAAGATATCGGGGAGATCTCCAGACCAAGCATCTCAGCACGTGATAGATCTGTTGAGTTTAAGCCAATAACAGTGGCAGAAAGTAATCCGCCAAAGGATTCACGAGAGATGATCTCTTTACCGGTGATTAAATCTTCGACCTTCGCAGCCGCACCGATAACTTTAGCAGCCCGCCCGCGAAGAGCTTCAGCATCCTCATTGATAATCAGCTTACCGTTGTCGATAACAATGACATGCTCTAATAGCTGGCTTACCTCGTCAATTAAGTGTGTAGACAAGACAACTGTTCGCGGATATTCTGAATAATCCTCAATTAGTCGATCGTAAAATAGGCTTCTTGCTACAGCATCGAGACCTAAATAAGGTTCGTCAAAAATAGTCAGCGGAGCGCGGCTCGCCAGGCCTACTACAATGCCCACCGCCGAGAGCATTCCTCTGGACAGCTTCTTTATTCTTCTTTTTAAGGGGAGATTAAAGTCCTTGATTAAGGAGTGGGCGTAGTCCCGATCAAAGTTAGGGAAGAATAACTCGGATACCTCTAGAACATCGATAATACGGTACGTATCCGGATACTTTTGGCTTTCCTTAATAAAGCAAATCTGATTGAGTACGCGGTTATTCTCGTAGGGATGTTCCCCGAACACCTTTAAATCACCGCTTGTAGCAAATAACTGTGCTGTAATCATGTGCATGATCGTTGTTTTTCCTGCACCATTTCTGCCAAGCAGACCATAGATTTTGTTCTTTTCTAAAGAAAAACTAATGTCTTGGATGACGGTTACCTTTCCATACGACTTGGTCAGTCCCTTGATCTCAACGACTTCATTCATGACCGATTATCTCCCCTCTGAATCATCTTCGTTAATTGATCCAACGTAATTCCTAATTTCTCTGCTTCACGGATCATAGTTACAACATATTGCTCATAAAATTGCTCTTTTCTCTTCTCCATCAATACTGTGCGCGCTCCAGAAGCTACAAACATGCCGATACCTCGCTTTTTGTATAAAATTCCTTGGTCGACAAGCAAATTCACACCTTTCGCAGCCGTCGCCGGATTGATCTGGTAAAAAACAGCAAATTGATTTGTGGAAGGAACCTGTGATTCCTCCAAGAGTGTTTCTTCGATGATGTCATTTTCTATGCGTTCGGCGATCTGCATAAATATCGGTCGAGTATCATCCATTAAGCTTCCCATGTATTCACCGCCATGTTCATTGGTTAGTTAGTTATGTAATTAACCATATATGCAACAGACCTATTTGTCAATCATTACTATGTGGATTTTTTGATCCTTTGAGCCCAAATCCAGCGAATTGGCGTATCAGCATAAATAAAAAGGCAGTTCGGATTCACACCGAACTGCCTTTTATTTTAGTTGGATGTCTGCTATGATTTTGTCCTATTAGAAAACAAGAGAAGGGTGAAACTATGAATGAATATGGTCCGGATTTATTTAAAGGTACGGCAGTGTACTATTCAAAATATCGACCGCAGTATCCTTCATCCCTTATTCGGTTCTTAATTCAGAAGTTTTCGCTTAACGGAGAAGGCCGTCTGCTTGATTTAGGGTGTGGTACGGGTCAGCTGGGACTAAGATTTAGTGATTGGTTTGAGGAAATGATAGGTGTAGATACGGAAAGTGGAATGTTGGAAGAGGCTAATCGTCTATCAAAAATCCATAGGGTTGATAACGTTAGTTGGATGCTTGGTAGAGCAGAAGAGTTGCAGAACGTCTGGGGTTCCTTCCGTCTTACCATCTTAGCTAAAGCGTTTCACTGGATGGATAGATCGTCTATTCTTGAAATCCTATACCACAGTTCGGACAATAATGGCGGTCTAGCAATTATTGATACTTTTAATGTAGGGCAAGAGCCATTATCTTGGCAGCTTAAGGTAAATGAAGTAGTGAAACGCTGGTTAGGTAACGAAAGAATCGCAGGAAACAGCATCTATACTCATCCTAAAGAAAGGCATGAGGATATTGTTGCGCGATCTAGCTTTAAGGATGTGGAAAGATTGATTTTACCGAGTTATTCAGTGACATGGACGGTGGATTCGATTCTTGGTAATTTGTATTCCACATCCTATGCTTCAAAGCGCTTATTTGGAAATCACTTAGAACGATTCGAAGCGGATTTAAAATCTTCTTTATTAGAAATTGAGCCTACGGGTAAATTTACTGAAGTGTTATCAGTTTCTGTTATCACAGCTTTAAAGAAGGAAGCAAAATCACAATAAGAATCTCGCATTGATCTCACCAGAGCCCGCTGTGTTAGGGGGGAGTTTCAGAGAGAATGTGTTCTTTTTTAGTATGGATTTCACTTGCTTAGGAGTTAGTGAGGGATTTCTCTGCAGCAATTGAGCAATGACACCAGAGACTATAGGTGTTGAGACACTGGTACCGGACAGCACAAAGTAATTTTTAGCGATCCGCAAGTAAGGAAGCTCGCGATCTAGCTTGGAATGAGGCGCACGAAGAGAGATAATGGTTTCGCCAGGAGCTACGAGGTCTGGTTTCTTTCTCCCTCCCGGTGCAGGTCCACGGCTTGAATACGAGGTAATCCGGTCGTCCTTTTGTGTGAGCGTGCGACGGTCATCCACTGCACCTACGGTAATTGCAGAAGGACTAATACCAGGAGATTCTATCGTCCTGCGTCCAGGGCCGCTATTTCCAGCTGCAATCACAACAGTGAGTCCAGCCTTTATTGCTTTTTCTACGGCTTGGCACAACGGGTCGTCTGCACAAGGTGAATTTACCGTACCCCCTAATGACATCGAAAGGATACGTAGTTTTAGTCGCTTTCGATTCGCAATACACCACTCAATTCCTTTAATGATCGTGGAGTCATATCCGTCACCATTTTTATCAAGTACTTTAACACCAACGATCCCTGCCTTTGGAGCAGGGCTTTTGTATTTTCCTTTACTCATCCATCCGTTGCCTGCCGCGTCCCCTGCGATATGAGTCCCATGGCCGTTATCGTCGTAGGGAAGTTTTCTGTGATTGATAAAATCTTTAAAAGCTACGATACGGTTACAGGGCTGAATAAGATCAGGGTGCCTATACACTCCTGTGTCAAGAATGGCAATGTTGATTCCTTTTCCGGTAAGTCCCTGTTTCTTTTGGACGGATGTAGAACCGATGGATGGTGTTGCTATATAAAGTGATGTTTTTTTAATTCCGTCTACATAGATTTGATCGATTCCATGCCAACTGCATATCTGTTTCAGACAGTTCATCGAAACTCGTGATGATACAGAATTTAGTATGGGGAGTTGATGTTTGATAGGAAAGTCATGTGATTCTAAATGTTTTTTTAATGACTTCAGCTGTGCTGGGGTCATTTTTTGTTTGAATTTGATAATGATAGGAATTTTAGCGGATGTACCGCGACGGACTTGGGAGTGTTGAATTCTTTTTCTTAGCGCGCTATGGATTCTTGAACTATATTGCTCTAGCCACAATTGTCGGCTCATTTATTAATGGATCACCTCACAAGTGCATTATATGCACCACTGATCCAGTGGGTACGAATCTATGAATCTAGGAATAAAGTACATTTCTAGAATAGTAGGTAAAAGTGAGGTCAAACATTCCAAATCTTGCATTTACTATCGTATCCTAAAAAGAAAGTGGTGAAGGAAAATGGCAATGATTAAGAAGCCAGTCAATAAGCAAGCCGTTATGGCGGCCAAAGCCCTCGCGGCAAAAAGAGTGAAAGCAGCTGCAACCCGGAAGAAACGGAGAATCAGACAGACATTGGACAGATTTATTGTTCTCGCTATTGGTACAAATGCAACTGGAACACCTAAAGACACTACAGGGTGGACCGCTTCATTATTGAGAACTGGAAATCCAGCTATAGTTGCTGATTTCGATGAATTTGGTGTAGCTAGATTCCCAACAGTTAGCACACTAACAACGGTGCCGTATCTTCTCACATTAAGAGATGAGAACGGAAATGCTATAAAAAGCTTTAATGTACCGTCAGATCGAGAATTCTATGTAGCTAGGTTCTAAATTTGGACTAGCTTAGTTATACTCAAGTTAACAACAGCACGTGTCGATCCTATATCGCCGCGTGCTGTTTTATTTGTCTTATTTTAGATCATGCAGATTTTAACCATACTTGAATCTCATAAACCCACTGAAACATTCCGGTGAAAATGACTGTCTGGATGACAAATGGAATCTCCGTATTATATTCGGCTTTAGCATATGCAGCGATATTCTGCATCGTTACCATTCTCTGCTCCTCCGAGCAATAACCATAGAGATAAATTCCTTTAGGTAATATTGAAATACAGCCGGCCTGTTCAGGGTACTTCTCACAAACTACAAAGAAGACAGATGGATTCTCACTAGGCTCCAACGTAGTCATAATATTTGCACGAAGATCAAAAGCGAATGCATCTCTTGGCTCATCTTCAAGCTGTTGATTTAGTGCATTCTGCAGTTGATGGAAACTTTCGAGGTTGGGTTTCTGTAGGGAGTGGATTTTTACGATCGCTCTTTCTCCCAAAGCCTTAGTTAAAAAATGGGTGGGGGATAGAGGGACATCGGATAAATAAGCTTGATTTTCATATTGTTTTCGTAAAGCTTTAAGCTGTGATTTTGTCTTATTCAGCTGCTTGATTTCCTGTTCAATTTCCTCGTCCTTTGTTTTAAGAAAATTAATAATATAATCGAGATTATCATTCGTAAAAACATCTTTAATCTTATGAAGTGGCATATTCTTTTTTTTGCAGAAGTTGATGACATCAAGATAAATAAGCTCTTTATCTGAATAATAGCGATAACCGGAGGAGGGATCTACTTTAGCAGGCTTCAGCAAGTGGATTCGGTCATAATGCCGCAAGGTTTCGATAGTTGTGTCTGCTAGTTTTGCTGTTTCACCAATAGAATAATAGTTGTTCATTGCATCGTTCTCCCGTTGACTCTTGTGTAACACAAGAGATTATAGTGTTCATTGTACTGATTTTTATCTAAAATTTCAAAACAGTGAATGGAGAATGACAAGATGAAGACAACAGAACTCAATGTTTTAAAAGATCCAATTTCCAAACTATTTCGTGGTTATGCAATCCCCGGGATCGTAGCTTCACTTTCTATGTGTCTGTACGGAATTATTAACGGAATCATTTTGGGACGTTTTGTAGGACCTAATGCGCTAGCTGCAGTGAATATGGCTTCACCGATTTTTAATATTATTTCCTGTATAGGGATCTTAATTGCCATTGGGGGAAATACATTAACCGCTATTAGTCTGGGAGAGCAGAACAAGGGGAAAGCCAACCACTACTTCAATAATGCTTTTTACACACTGTTCATGATAGCCGTAGTTATTTTCATAATGGTAGTTTTTTTTCCTCATGTACTGGCTAGAATAGTTGGAGCAAATGCAGTGCTTTTTCCTATGGTTGTTGATTACATACAGACTTTTGGTGTATTTGTCGTGCCTGTAATTTTTAATATTTTACTTGGTATTTCATTGCAATCTATGGGGAAACCTCAGCTTTATATGGTTGGTAATTTACTGAGTGTAGTCTTGAATATCATCTTGGATTTGATTTTTATCTGCGTTTTCGATATGGGGATTACCGGTGCTGCTTTGGCATCTGGGATCAGTGCAACAATTGTTTTTATATTATTTTGCTCGAATTTTATCTCAAAGGATAGCTTTTTAAGAGTGGGTAGATGGAAAGTGGATTTTAAAGCAATCGGAAGGATGATCTATAACGGTTCCTCGGAAGGGATTACGCAATTCAGTGCGGGTTTTTCTTCTATGATCTTCAACTGGATTTTGATCTCTAAATTTGGTGAAATAGGGGTATCTTCATTTGCGGTAGTTCAGTATATCTCACTTGTAGTTAATGCAGTTATCATGGGCATGTCGAGAGGGTTAGGAGCCATTAGCAGCGTGAATTACGGAGCGAAGGAATATAGCCGTATAACGGAATTGATTACCATGGCGATTAAAATAGTGACATTAGTTGGTGTGGTTTGTACAGCGATATTGATTATTTTTAAATCTCCCTTAATTTCTCTTTTTGTAAAAGACAATCTTCAGGTCATGACTACATCAAGTGAAATCATCACATTTTATAGCTTTAATTTTATCTTTGTAGGGGCAAATATTATAATTAACGCTTTGTACACAGCCATTAACAATCCAAGAACATCCGCGATTTTAGCGATTTTACGGTATGTCTTGTTGATGGGGAATTTCTTTATCCTTCCTTTAATGTTTGGAAACATCGGCCTTTGGCTTTCCTTTGTAGTGGCAGAGATAATCTGTGTCGTGGTAAGCTATGTTTGTTTGAGGAAGACAATGCAAAAGTGGAGTATCAACAAGTCAACAGCAGAATAATAGAGGAGTTTTGAAGTGAAAAAGTGGTACAAACTTGATAACGCAGCAAAACTATTTCCATCCGTTACAAATACAAAAAACACTTCCGTTTATAGGATCTCAGCTGTTCTGACAAATCCTGTAGATGTGGATGCGTTGCAGCAAGCCGCCGATACGGTATTCGACAGATTTCCGATGTTCACTGTGAAGCTTCGCAGGGGTGTGTTTTGGAATTATTTAGAGTCTAGCACGGATAAAATTGTGATCGCTGAGGATCAGCAGTATCCTTGTCGCA
Organism: Paenibacillus sp. FSL E2-8871; assembly: GCF_038000345.1. NCBI lineage: Bacteria > Bacillati > Bacillota > Bacilli > Caryophanales > Paenibacillaceae > Paenibacillus > Paenibacillus sp. FSL E2-8871. Next base: position 122,480 of record NZ_JBBOBV010000001.1, read on the forward strand.
ACATTGATCCAACTACAAACAATGGATATTTATTTAAGGTTTTATACTACAAAAATAGAGTCTCTGTTGAAGTGTTCCATGCGCTTACGGATGGTAATGGGGCTGTCGAGTTTTTAAAATCACTGCTGTACTATTATCTAATGTATATGGGACATGAAATTGACACTGAGGACCGGATTTTACTCGCTGATTCAGGAGTGGATATCCATGATATGGAGGATGCTTTTCGCAGATACTACAAGGATTGTTATGTTGAATCGGTTAGAAACAGCCGAGCGTACCACATTAAAGGTACAGCTTTCGAACAGTTCGGAAATAACGTGGTACACGGGGTCGTAAGTGCCTCCCAATTGAACGCCCTCGCTAAGCAAAAAGGTAGTACGATCACTGCTTATTTATCTGCATTACTGAGTTATTCTATTTATCAAACAAGAATCAAATATAGCAAAAGTAACGCTCCCGTGGTTATCGCAGTGCCTGTCAATTTGCGCAAAGCATTCCCTTCACGTACTCTTCGTAACTTCTTTGGCGTAGTTAATCTTGGCGCGCGAATTACGGAAGATACCACAGTGGATGAATTAATTTTTAGAATGAATGAGATGCTGAAGTATAAGACGGGGAAAGAAAATTTGCAAAATATCATTTACAATAATGTGGCGCTTGAACGGAACAAAGCTACGCTGTTTGTCCCGTTATTTTTGAAGAACTGGTTCGTGAATTTAGGGTTTCATATGCTTGGGGAAAGTAAAAGAACACTGACCTTGTCCAATATCGGCAATATTATGTTGCCACAGCAAATGTACAAGCACGTAGAGCTAATCGAGGCATTAGTCTATCCATCTAATAAAAGCCCTATGAACTGTGGGATCAGCTCAGTCAATGATAAGCTGGTGATCACGTTTACCAGAAATATAGTGGAATCCGATATATTGCAATATTTCTTTTCGACCTTAGCGGGTGAGGCTGGACTTGAAGTTAAAATCTACTCAAACGATTGGGGGATTATCGAATGACCAAATGTATTCGTTGCAACGTGACGGTTGATAATCAACATTATCGTTGTCCACTATGCTCCAAGCCACTTAAGATCAGGGGAGAGAGCACGACAGAATACCCGTCCTATAAAGAGATTTATCAGGAAACCAAACCATTTACGGTAGCTAAATTGTTCCTCTTTTTGACTATATCTGCGATCGTGCTTTCGATTACAATTAATGCGTTGACCTATCATATCAATCCGAGAATATGGTCAATTATCGTAAGTACAGGTCTTATCTATGCGTGGATCGTTGTTAAAGATACCATTTTATCTAATAAACATATTGGCAGGAAAATTTTATATCACTATGTCATGTTGTCCATTTTCCTTTTGGTGATCGATATATTTGTTGGTTTTAGGGGATGGTCTACCAACTATGCAATCCCACTGTTTGGAGTGGCAGCTACATTTATTATGACTGTGCTCGCAATTGTTCAAAAATCATTATGGCGTCATGATATAGGCTATATTTTAGCGATGTTCTTTATTAATTTATGTCCTATGCTTCTGTTTGTATTTAATTTGTCTCATGTCATTTGGACCAGCGTTTTCTCTATCGTATACTCACTCCTAACCATTATTGGGATGATAATTTTTTCTGACCGGAAATTTATAAGCGAAATCAGAAGAAGATTCCATTATTAATAATCGAGATAGATTTATTTCAATCTATAATTAAATATTTAGGTTTATTATGCATATTAACCACGTCCTTTGGATGTGGTTTTTTTGTGTATTTAAGAAAGTGAAGGGTTCATACGACACCGAATTCCTATTTTTCCACAAGAAAGGTTGTCCTTTTTAATGGGATGTTTAAGGTGTTTTTGCTAGTTTAAAATTAAAATAAAATTCTTGACACTTCCCAATGATAACCATTATCATAGAAATCGTAGATGAAAATGAAAATCATTATCACTACTTGGAACGTATAATTATACATACTCGGAGGGATAGATTTTGAAGAAATTATTAGTACTTCTGGTTGTTGCAGCGCTTACTGCAATGACTGCATGTTCGTCCACCAATACAGCGGACAATCAAACCAAGAATGAAGCCGTAACGAATACAGCTGCTAATGAAACGAAAGAAGCAAATGCAGCGAATACAACAGAAGCAGCGAAAACAGCGGATGCTGGAAAGGAATACAGTCTGGAGCATGATGGTGTAGATGAAGCATTGTTCAATGAAGCATTAAGCCAGTTTCCAGCCACAGTTCCACAGCGAATTGTAACTACATCTGTACCATTAACAGAAATGCTCTATTTGCTTGGAATCACACCAGTTGGGGTGCCAACCTCTACCAATCCAATCCCTGCTGATTTTGAATCGATAGATAAAATTGGTTCGCCAATGGCACCGGATCTTGAAGTAGTAACAAAGCTTGAGCCAGACTTGCTGCTGGGAGCAGAATCGCTTCGAAGCACACTGGATAAGACACTGGAAGGTATGGATTTGCAAAAAACATATCTACGCACAGAATCCTTCGAGGATTTAAAGCTTAGCCTTAAAGTATTAGGTACTTATTTTAATAAAAAAGATGAGATGAATGCGGCTTTGAGTAAGATATTGGATAAAGAAAATGAGCTAAGTAAATTAGCCGAAGGAAAAGAACTGCCGAGTGTGATGCTCGTTATTGGAACCTCTGATTCCTTCATGGTTATGAGTGAGAAATCTTATCTAGGTAGTTTGGTGAAAAAGCTTGGCGCTGATAACATTGCTACTTCTGTACTTAAAGTTACAGATACTTACTCTCCTATTAATATGGAGAACGTCGTAGCCGCTGATCCTGACGTCATTCTCGTATTGGCTTCAGGTGACCACGGAGCGACAAAGGACAAATTTAAAAAAGAAATAGAGAAAAATGAAACTTGGACGAAGCTCTCTGCTTATAAAAACGACAAAATCCAGATTTTAGATTACAGTGTGTTCGGCGTAACCTCGATCATTAACGCAGAAACAGCCCTAACTGAAATCGCAAAATACTTCTATGAATAATTAAAGGAGACAGCAAGTGATAAATACATCTCGTAGCAGAATAGTTGTTATTGTAACGGTTCTATTAGCGCTCGTTGCCGCGATTATTGCCATCGGATTAGGCTCTGTTTTCATTCCGGTATCAGACATACTAAGCACGATCTTTGGTTCATCGTCTAAGGCGGTGAATGCCACCATCATATGGGATATTCGATTGCCACGTGTGTTACTGGCGATGATCATCGGAGCGAATATAGCGATCTCGGGCGCACTGCTGCAAGCTGTGATGGGTAACCCACTTGCTGATCCTGGATTGACGGGTGTAACTAGCGGCGCGGCTGCATGTGTTCTTGTCATAATGCTTGCTGCACCACAGTATACTGAGTTCATTCCGATTGCCGCTTTTGTTGGAGGGCTAATTGCTGCCGGTATTGTATATGCATTAGCGTGGAGACGAACAGGTATCTCACCGATTACTATTATTTTATCTGGTGTTGCTGTGAATGCGCTTTGCGGAGGACTCATTGGACTATTAACAATCATGTACAGCGATAGACTCCCTGCAGCGGTTCAATGGCTTAACGGCAGTCTTGCGGCAAAAGGGAATAATGCGTTAATGATGGTCTTCCCATATGCGATTGCAGGTTGGATCCTATCGTTCTTTGCCATTCGTAAGGCAAATATCATTCGTCTGGGTGATCAGGTGGCTTCGAATCTGGGTGAAAATGTGAACCAAATTCGTATCCTGCTCTCCTTGCTGGCAGTATTTCTAGCGGCTATTTCTGTAGCAGCCATTGGAATGATCGGATTTGTCGGTCTAGTTGTACCTCATATGGCGAGATTGCTCGTGGGTTCAGATTACAAATATCTTTTGCCGATGAGTATGGCTCTTGGCGCGTTGGTTCTGTTAATTGCGGATACAGGTGGACGTACCCTGTTTGCACCCCTAGATATCCCTGCAGGTATCCTTATGGCTGTGATTGGCGGACCATATTTTCTATACCTGATGAGAAAGAAGGCGTTCTAACATGTTTACTGTCGATTCCATTTCGATTCGGTATGAGCAGAAAAGCGTGATTAACAACTTCTCTTTTTCCGTAAAAAAGGGTGAGATCGTCTCCATCATAGGACCGAACGGCTCCGGTAAATCCACTTTGCTCAAAGCGGTATCACGGCTAATTCCTTATCACACGGGTACGGTCATACTCGATGGTACGGATCTGAAGACCATGAGCGCCAAACAAGTCGCACGAAAAATGTGCATGCTGAGCCAGAAGAATCAAGCACCGAGTGATATGACTGTGATCGATCTGGTCTCGTATGGCAGATATCCACATAAAAAGTGGTTTGAAAGATTGAACCAAGAGGATATGGACATTGTTCATTGGGCCCTTGAAAAGACACATTTGATGGAGTATAAGGACCGAGCCGTAGCTTCATTGTCAGGTGGTGAATCACAGCGTGCCTGGATTGCAATGGCATTAGCACAGCGTCCACTCATCATGTTGCTTGACGAACCAACCACGTACTTGGACATCTCTCACCAGCATGAAGTGCTTGAGCTTGTTCGCGAGCTAAATCAAGACATGGGCATGACCGTAGTGATGGTGCTGCATGATCTCAATCAAGCTTCTACGTATAGCGATAGTATCGTTGTAGTGCAGGCGGGTGAGAGGGCGATGTATGGCACACCGAATGAAGTCATGACAACCGATATGATAAGGGATATATACCGGATGGACTCGGAAGTCCAGTATGTGCCCACAGAGAAGAAACCTCGTATTCATTTGTTGAGTACTGTTCGATAGATTCATAGTGTGACACAACCTATTCATGGAGGGATTTTAAATGAAGAAGCCTGTAGATGTGGAGAAAAATAAAGAAAACTACTTGCAATTTATTAATAAACGTAAGAACCTGATTTTGAGTTTGATTGATGATGAAGGTAAGCCCTTTATCAGTTACGCACCTTTCGTAAAGAAAGACGGCAAGCTGTATATCTATATTAGTAAGATCGCAGAGCACTATGACTATATGGAAAATAATGATTTTGTGGATGCCTTTCTAATTGCGGATGAGTCTGAAACAAACAATAAATTTGCAACTGAGCGTGTGCGCTGGAGTTGTACCTCAAGCAATATCGGCAATGATGGATATGAGGATATTTTTGAATTGTTCAATGCTGACCATGGTGAGGCCATGCTGAAATTGCTGAGAGGACTGGATTTTTCATTGTTCGAACTAACTCCGTTGAAGGGGCGTTATGTTGTAGGTTTTGGATTGGCGTTCGATATTGATGTAGATGCGAATGTATTTAATCACGTTGTTATTGATAAGAAGAAAGACGAAGAAGCAGCTGTGCAAGGGAGCAAATAGCCGATGACTATTACTTCAGTACTGCCCATCTGGCAAGCGGTTCAAGAGCGATTTCATAAAATGGTGAAGGCATTGCCGGAAGAAGATTTAAATCTTAAATTAGGAAATTCATCCATCGGAGGTTTGATTTCTCATAATGCCGAGGTAGAATTTATGTTTGCAGAGTGGTTCTTTGGTAGACCTAAACCTCAAGCCGATGACGCGGCGTATACTACATTAAGTGAACTGGTGGATCTGCTGTCTGCTTCCAACGAGAATCTGATTGCAGCGATGCGGGAGCTTCCGGAAGATGCTTGGCATGTAAGCGTAGAGTCGTCTTTTGGCACATCTACTCCGCTTGAAGCGGTAGGAAGACTTATGTATCACACAGGTATTCATGCCGGACAGATTTCTCTAATACAGAAAAATGCGGTTCGAAGTGAAGTATAGTAGGTAGAAGAATAGAGTAGAGTAGACATGGGGAAACGGCAGAAATGCCGTTTTTTTGTGTAAATAAGGAGTTTTTAATTGATCCCGATTAATTATTGGCTCTATTTTGATACCCTCTGTATTATCTGGATTTTGGTATAATATAGGGAATTCCAAGGGGGCGTATATCATGACGGAATACTTGCGAGGCCAAATGGCCAAGATGGCAAATGTGAATATGGAAACACTGAGGTATTATGAGGAGCTGGGTCTAATTAGTACGCCTTTACGTTCGGAAGCCGGCTACCGTCTTTATTCTGAAGAAGCACTAAGTCGACTTACGTTTATACATAATGCTAAGCAATGTGGATTCACCCTAAAGGAAATTAAAAAGGCATTGTTAAAATCGGAAAGCAGTGGCATTAGCATAGATGATTTTGTGAAAGTTGTAGATAAAAAAATGGATCGAGTCCGCAATGAAATTGCAAAGCAGGAGATAAAGCTTGCTTCTCTCGCAGACTTGAGAAAAAATTTATTAGCCACGGATAAACACCCTGGAGTACAGTCAACGCTAGAAATCCTGAAAATGGAATCTTAACTTGACCTTGTAGTCACCTACAGGCTTTACACTTTGAGTTGAAAAGACCTGTAGGAGGGATTATCGATATGGAAAAGACGAGTATAGAACAGCTTGCAGCGATCAAAGATTACCTGAAACAAACCAATCGGTTTGAAAGTAAGTCTGTAGAGCATATCCGGCAAGAAATGGTTGAGGCGGCTGCGAATATGCCTAGTCATACGGATGTTACAGTCGAGCGGGTCAGGGTTGGGCCATTAAGCGGAGAGTGGATCATTCCTGTGGAAGCAGCTCCACCTGATGATAAAGTGATTCTTTATTTTCATGGTGGTGGTTTTGTTTCAGGAACCTGTGAATTTTATCGGGATCTAGCAGCACGAATTGCAAAGGCGAGTGGCATGAAAGTACTAATTATTGAGTATCGCCTTGCACCCGAGTATATCTATCCCGCCGCTAATGAAGATTGTATAGGGGCTTACCGGTGGTTGCTTGCAAATGGATATTCTGCCAGTGATATCGTGTTTGGAGGAGACTCTGTTGGAGCCAGCCTTGCGCTGATGACACTGATTACTTTGAGGGATGAGGGGAGCGAGTTACCAGCAGGTGCTTTTTTTATCTCGCCGCATACAGATCTTGTTCATTTGGATGGTGAATCGTATCAGAGTCGTGCGGAGCTTGATCCGACAGGTAGCTTGGAAGGGAATAAACGGATACTTGAAGCATATGTAGGTACTCGAACCGAGTGGGCTTCAATATTATCGCCGTTAAGAATGAATTTGCAGGGATTGCCTGATTTACTTGTTCAAGTAGGCAACCATGAGGTGCTATTAAGCGATTCAACGAGGTTGGCTGAACGGGCGAGAGGAGCGGGTGTTCATGTGGAACTGGAAATATGGGATAATATGTGGAGTGTTTTTCATTTCTTAGCGTACATGCTCCCAGAAGCAGAGCAGGCGATTTCGAAGATTGGCAAGTTTGTTAGGGCGAAGCTGGACGAGTGAGTAAGTAGATAAAAGTAATGAACCTTCTTGAGAAATCAAGGAGGTTTTTTGTTGTTGGGGTATGGTAGGTACTCAGCGGCTGATGAGAATAGGATACCAAACGTCAACCTAAGTTTAATAAATTAGTGCATGTATATACTGATATTGATTTTACAAATGACAAAGTAATGTTATTGTCAGTTCGTTTTTGAATATTATATGCTATGATGAGTACCATCAGAAATAGAGCGAGGGGAAATACCAATGTCGAATGATCTTCCATTATCTAAAGAAAACATTTTGGATGCGGCTGAACAAGTACTCCGGCGTTTTGGCCCGGATAAGACTTCAGTTGTTGATGTAGCGAGGGTACTGAAAGTTAGTCATGGTACGCTATATAGACATTTTTCCAGTAAAGCAGCTTTGCGCGAATCGGTAACCGAAAGATGGTTGCATCAAAATATTTTAGCCCCATTGAAGGACGTTACTGAGCAATTTGATGGGAATGCCAAAGAGCAGCTACGTTTGTGGTTAGATACTCTAATTCGCAGTAAACGGAGCTATGCTGTAGATGATTCCGAAATGTTTGCTATGTACGCCTCTGTAGCTTTAGAAGCCGTAGATATGATTACCCAACACGTAGATCAATTAATTGGGCAACTCGCACGCATTCTTGAAAAAGGTATACAAAACGGGGAGTTTAAAGCGTTGGAATCAGAGGTTACGGCGAGAGCTATTTTTAATGCAACATCACGATTTCATCATCCTGCTCACGCGAAAGAGTGGCAATCGGGTTCGATTGATCAGGAGTTTGCCTCCGTTTGGGATTTGATGCTTTCCGGAATTTCGTCATAAATTGTTATAGCATATTTCATAATAGAAAAATGATGGACAAAACCTTTTGATGAAGATCGGAAGGTTTTTTTGCGTCTGGAGAATAATTGTGTAGAATGACAAAAAATAATAATTGTCACTTGTTATTTGCGAGTGTTCGATTTATAATCAGACCAACAAGAAAGGCAAACGAATAGGAGGAATAAATGATGGATCAGAATTTGGTTGGAAAAGTTGCATTAGTGACTGGAGCTTCAAGAGGTATGGGACGGGAAATTGCGGTGAACTTGGCGTTACATGGTGCGAAGGTTGTTGTTAATTATGCAAGCAGTCCAAGCAAGGCAGAGGAAGTTGTGAACGAAATTAAGCAAAAGGGTGGAGAAGCTATCGCTATCCGAGCGGATATCAGCCAAGTGGCAGAGCTAGAACAATTATTCCAAGCCACATTGGAAGCTTATGGACAAATCGATATTCTCGTTAACAACGCAGGCATTATGATCACAAAGCCGATTGCGAGTATGACGGAAGAAGACTTCGACAAACAGTTCGCCATCAATGTGAAGGGTACCTTTTTTGCTTGCCAGCAAGCGGCTAAACATATGAGTGAGAACGGACGGATCATTAATTTCTCGACATCGGTTACAGGTCAGATGTTCCCAACCTACAGCGTTTATGCGGGAACAAAGGGAGCAGTGGAACAATTCACTCGTCAGTTAGCTAAAGAATTTGGACGAAAAGGAATCACCATTAATGCGGTTTCACCAGGTCCTGTTAATACGGAGCTTTTCACAGTTGGGAAGTCAGCTGAAGAGATTGCGAATGTTGGGAGTATGAATTCTTTTGGACGCTTAGGTGAGCCTGAGGACGTCTCGAGTGTAGTTCTGTTTCTAGCCAGTAAGGAATCACAGTGGGTTACGGGCCAGACGATTCGTGTGAACGGCGGATTTATTTGAGACAAAAGTCTATAGCATCTTTTTTTATAGCCAGTCTGAAGCAACACTCCTTAGAATAAAAGAATATACAAAAAGAGGAGTGAAACCATGACGCAGATCATATGTTCACCGACTAAATATATTCAGGGGTATGGCGAAATTCGTAAGCTGGGAGATTATTGTTTGCAGCTGAGCGCAAAAAGAGCATTTGCGATTGTAGATCCTTATATTTTTTCCATGTACAAGGAGGATATCTTACACAGCTTTGAAGTGAACGATATTCCCCTTATGATGCGCGAATTCAAGGGTGAGTGCAGCCGTAATCAGGTGGATGAGATAGTGCTAGAACTTGGCCTGAAGGACGCTGAAGTTATCTTAGGAATCGGTGGCGGCAAGACCCTAGATACGGCAAAAGCACTAAGCCACATGGCGGATCTCCCGGTAGTTATTGTACCCACAGTGGCCTCGACGGATGCACCTTGCAGCGCTTTATCAGTGTTGTATACGGACGAAGGTGACTTCGACTGTTACCTTCCATTAAAAAGAAATCCTGATATGGTGATCGCAGATATCGATATCATCGCTAAAGCCCCTGCAAGATTACTGGTGGCTGGAATGGGTGATGCTTTGTCCACCTATTACGAAGCAAGAGCTTGCCGTCAATCAGGAGCGGTTACTCATGCAGGCGGGACTAGCACAATCGCAGCGTTCTCTTTAGCACGTGCTTGTCTGGACACACTTCTTGCTGAAGGTGAATCCGCACTCCTGGATGTAAAACAGGGGATCACCTCTTCTGCAGTGGAACATATTGTTGAAGCTAATATTTACTTGAGCGGCGTTGGGTTTGAGAGCGGTGGGCTTGCTGCAGCCCATGCTATTCATAACGGACTGACCCTGTATGAGGAATGCAGGAATGTGCTACATGGTGAGAAGGTTGCCTTTGCTACGATCGTGCAGTTGGTCTTGGAGAAGGCTTCAGAAGATGAGGTCGCTCAGGTCAGTGCTTTCTGCAAAAAAGTCGGCCTTCCCGTTACACTTAAGGAGCTTGGGATTACCAGTAGCGATATGGATAAATTAATGGTGGTGGCAGAAGCTAGCTGCTCCCAGGATAGCCCAATGAAGAATATGCCATTTGAAGTTCAATCTGTGGATGTGCTGGAAGCAATCCTTGCCACAGACAAGCGCGGGCATTAGCAACAGCTCGATTGTAAATTTTTGCGAACCCTCCCCGTACATATTAAACCTTCGTGAACCAAACAATGAGAACAATTGTTTAAGACGAAGGAGGCGTTCCTCTTGATGAAGGACAGTCGAAAGGTTAAACGTTGCTTACTGAATTGGCTTGCTGTTGCTGCAGTATTGATTACCACAATTGTTCCGGCTACGCCGGCTGTCTCTGCTGCCACGTCTAAAGACAACGCTACAAATACGCAGCTTGAAGAGAGTGCACCCAAACGTGATAAGGTCGCTATCATTATTGACGATTTCGGCAATGGCATGAAGGGGACAGATGAAATGTTCTCGTTACCGATAAAGCTTACTGTAGCCGTCATGCCTTTTTTACCTACATCCGTAAAGGATGCCACCCGCGCACATGAACGCGGAGATGATGTTCTGGTTCATTTGCCGATGGAGCCGCGCCAAGGTAATCCTAAATGGCTTGGACCAGGAGCCATATTGGCCAAAATGTCCGATGAGGAAGTGCGACAAAAGGTTGAGGCAGCACTCGATAATGTTCCTTATGCGATCGGGATAAATAACCATATGGGTTCGAAAATTACCGGAGATGAGCGGATTATGGCAGTGATCTTATCTGTATGCAAAGAACGAGGATTATTTTTTGTAGACAGCAAGACCAACTACCGTTCCGTTGCTGGCAATATGGCTTATCGTATGGGGTTGCCACGCGTAGAGAACCATATCTTTTTAGATGACACACATACAGCAAGTCATGTTCTGAAACAAATGGGTCTCGTCAAAGACATGGCGAAGGATCAACGATTTTGTGTAACGATTGGTCATGTTGGTGTATTTGGGAAAGAGACCGCCGCAGGAATCCGCAGCGGTATTGAACAGATGAAAGACAATGTTGAGTTTATAGGGATTTCTGATCTGGTTAAAAACGAGATGAAATGGAGCTCCCAACTTAAACTTCCATAAGATAAGCTACAATACCATCAGCGATGGCTTCAGCGATTTGTTGCTGCCCTTTAGGGGTGCATAACTTTGCGCGGTCAGTCGGACTGCTTACAAAACCCGCCTCAACGATAACAGTTGTGGCGGTTATTTTATTGAGTAAATAAAAGGGTTTGCCTGGTCTTGGATGTGCTTCGACATCGTAAAGATTGTTTAGCTGATGCTGAATGGACTTAGCAAGCATGAAGCTACGACCCTCTTGACGGTACAATACAAGTGGACCATGTTTGGAAGGGGAAGGCGCCCAGTTAATATGGATACTTACCACTACAGTAGCAGGTAATGTCTCAGCAAGCTCTTTACGCTGTGCAAGATCCCGCAGATGTCGAGATTTACTACGCAGCCAGCGGTTTTCATCACTAGGGGCATAATCTCCATTGCGATTTAAAGCAACATCAAAACCATCGCTACCCAGAAGTAGAAATAATCGACGTGAGATATCTAAGGTGATATCTTTTTCAAGAATATTACCATAGGAAGTTCCACCGTCGATGCCTCCATGTCCCGCATCAATTAGGATCATACGGTGTCCGTGACCTAATAAATGCTGACGGTCATCCTTCATCACGGGTTTCTCTGGTGTCGCGGAGGCTAAGGAGCTGCCCATAAACAACATTAGTAGTCCTAGGGTAGTTAGAGTGATTCGAAAGCCGCATAGAACAGCTGCTGTACTGGGAAAGGGTTGTTTTCTCCAGTTGTTCAAGTGAAACGCCTCCTTGCAAGTGAATAACGTCTTCTGGATTCTTTGTTAGATTGTGCTTTAATAGGTAAACCTATTCGACAAATCAGAAGTCTGTAGTTTAGATCCAAGTGGAGTGGTGCACACTAAGACCATGGAACGGATGCTGATAATCTGAATTCACTTACATTTTTAGGAGGTGTTAAAATGGCTTCCGGTGGCGATGAGCTTGTAAAGTATATAACGGAGAAGGTAGTCGTATATATCGAGGATCCGCGTGCCATTCATGCTCGTAGAGCGGCTACGAAGCAGCCGTGGTCACAGAAATGGTTTGGCATGCTCCCGCTTGGGTGGTCTATCTGGCGAAGCAAGTGGAGTCATGGCAAAAAAGAATAAAGGTATAAATAGCAAATAACCTTCCAGTGCCATTATTCATGGGTGGCAGTGGAAGGTTATTTGCATTTGTTTAAATATAAGAATTTATATGCTTACGTTATAAATTATCCTTCTATTTCTCGCATAAACACTTACCGTCCTCATAAGGACGCCGAAGGCGTTTATGCTTGTGTTAACGATTATATCCGAGTGCTTTGGTCGTTCTGTCTGGCAGCTTATGCAGTGTTCCATTATTTTGTAGTGCAGTGAGTGGTAAGTATCGTTTTCCTTCAGGGCCTGAGGCCGCGTATACGGTAATTTTATTGTTCTCAGCTTGACCTTGAGAAGGCTGCCAGCTCTGATAGCCTGTAATCATAAATGGTGCCCCGACAAGGTCGTTTCGTCCAGCAGCTTGATAAGCGATGCTTTCTTTAGGTCTGATCAGAAGTGCGATATTGTCACCGCTCACTGTAGTTAGTTTAGGAGCGGTCAGCCAAAGGATATCTTCGTAAGGATCATCTGACCCTCCACTATTGAAGGCCGATAGCGGTGATACGTCAGGATTAAGATTAGTAATTACATCTGTTGCTGGAGGCTGCTCTTTAAGGACTTCTTCTGCCTTGCTCAGTGTCCAAGGTAAAATTTGCGGTACGGAAGCATTGATGTAAACCGTCTTTTCGTCAATGGTTATTTTCCAGACCGGTAGAAGTGGTGCATATAAAGCAGTAAGGTTTATTGTTCCTGGAAAAGATGATGTAATGAGACCTTTCTGCACCAAAAACTGGCGCAGATCATTTAAACTGTATGGGAGTCCGTAAGTGCCGGCTCCATATTCACTTAGCATATATCCGCCTGTATCTGTGGCAGAAATGATCATGTATCCGATCCGCTCTTCACCCTTCATTACATTTACAAGCCAGCCATGAGTACCTGGACCAAGGGGATAATATTCTATCCTTGCATCCTTCCAGGCTGTAAATGGAGCTTCTGCAGCGAGCTTGTTCAATGTAGCCTTAGCGAATTCTTGGACCGTACTGGGTGAAGGTAAGGTACTCATCTTCAATACAGGAATTGCATCCTGCGTGACTGACTGGATCACACTTACTCTGGCCAGCGCCAGCGCTGAAGGGGAACCAGAACTGGATACAAACAGTCCAAAGCTTAGAAGCAGGAGGAGGCATCCTTGACCCGCAAGTTTCAGCCTCCGCCGCAAACTTATTTTCATGGCGTCGATCACCTTTCTTTGTTAAGAAATGTCAGGAAAGTTAAGCTTTACTCTATTGTAGTGGACAGGCTATAAAAAGGCTGTTGCTTGCTGTCGCGCTTGAAGGCGGAAGTTCTCTTGTTTTTTTGCCTGCTTTTAGCGAGTAGGGTCGCATTCTATAGGCTTCGCAGATGAAACAGTCCGTAGGTTATCGCAGAAACTGCAATTTGCGGCTCATATTGCCAAATGGTCTCCTGTCGACGACGGTTATACTGCTCTTGAGTGCCTAAACGTTTTTCTTCATCAGGCTCTTTCAGCAGCTCTCCGTAATAAATATCAATGATAGCCAGCTCGATTCTAAGACGCTCACGTGCCTGTTCTGCCCAATTGTAATCGAGTTCGGCAAGATGAGAGGTAAGATGAGCCTCTAATAAATCTGTAGCGGCTGTCACTGTTAATTCATAAGGCTGAATATGGACGTTTTCTGGTAAACGGGGGATCATCTCCCGCGAGGCTATCTTAGTGTTAAAGTCATCAATGATGGTCCCTTTTGTCAGCGATATTCCAAGATAATGCAGTTCTTCCCGTTTCAAATCGCAGCTCATCTCCACTTTATAGCAGACGCCGAGCCACGGTTCATAAGCTGCAGAGAAGAGTGTATTCCGCTGCCTGCTACCGGGATCTTCAAATAAGTAAAGGCATTTCCCTTCATCTTGCGCCGCACTCCAAATTTGCTGCAGGCGCTTGCTACCATAGATGATATCTTCACGTCTTATCATACCGGGCCCAATTCGGGGCAATGCAGGTACAATACCGAAGTAGCGGGCTAGGATGCTATCTTCTGGATTTGAGGAGGGGACATGAACCACATTAGATTCAGGTGATGTTGGATTCAATAGATCTGCGCTAGCCTCAGCATCTGTTGTGGCACCCATCGCTGGGTTTTCGGTAATTGGCGGATTCAATGCTCCGATGCTGCGATTTACCGTTGGCGGAACTTCTATAGCTGCCTGGCTATCGTATTTTTCCGGATCAAATACAAAAGTGAAGGAGAGTGTCTCCGGATCAACACCAGTACGCTCCACGAATCCCCAATAATAAGGTCGATCTGTAAGCATTCTGTCAGCTCTTGGCGATAGCTTTACAGTTACGTGAATGGGCGATACTTCAATAATGGAGCATTCTGTCGCCTCCAGATAATCCATTACATGTTTACGTACTTCCTGTGAGTTGAGGGTCATGTCGAAGTCTCACTTTCCTTTTTAATACCCTGAGTCAACTCACTTAGGGATTCACCGATATGATCTAACTCATGTCGCAGCTCTTCATCGGAGCGGGATTCGAGCATGATTTTGTATAAACTTTTCTCCAGCGATTCTTTCTTCTCAAAACGCTCCAGAATCACATCCAGCCCGCCAATGACCATTTCGAACATATTGATCTTCTCGTGTAGCAGATGCAGAATATGTTCTTCAATCGTGCCCTGCGTGGACAAATTATAGATAACCACGTCATTTTCCTGACCTAACCGGTGCACCCGCCCAATCCGTTGTTCTACTCTCATGGGATTCCAAGGCAGATCGAAGTTGATCATATGGTGACAGAACTGCAGGTTAATGCCCTCACCACCCGCCTCAGTAGCGATCATGACTTGAGCACGACCGCGGAAGAGGTCCATCATCCAGTCCTTTTTACCACGATTCATCCCGCCGGAATAAGAAACACACATTAGCCCATGTTCGCGGAAATACTGAAGCAAATATTCTTGAGTCGCGCGATACTCCGTAAAAACGATGACCTTTTCATTCATTTCTTGAATGAGAGATAGTGTTGTTTCGGCTTTGGTATTGGTCTTAACCGTACGAAGTGTCTGCAATAGCTCCATCATCCGATCGCGTTTCGGCGAATCAGCAGGCAGCTTCTTGATCAGATTAACTAAAGTGATGAAGACGGCATCCCTACTGCTGCACACCTCACGCTGAAGCGTTACCAAGGAAAGCATGCTGCTAAGATTGCCGCCTGATTCCTGATACTGATCTTTAACAAAAGAAGTGACAGCGTCATATAATACTCTCTCTTCCTGTGAAAGAACTAGCGGAATATTACGGACTTTTCGTTTCGTAAAATTAACTGGACCTTCGCCACGCCGATTGCGGATCATCACCTTCGATAGCTCGTCTCTTAGTTGACCTTCATTCTTAGGTTGGCGTTTATCAACGACGAAATTCGAAGCAAAATCACCCTGATTTCCTAGTTGCCCCGGTTTCAGTAAAGTGATCAAATTAAATAGCTCGCCCAGATCATTCTGAACGGGAGTAGCGGTTAGGAGCAGGCAATATTTTTTGCGTAATTGCTGTACAAATAGATAATTGGTCGATTTCTTGTTCTTCAGCTTATGGGCTTCATCAATAATCAACATGTCATATTCATTTTCCAGCAGCATCTCTTTATGAGGATCGCGCTTCGCGGTATCCATAGATGCGACGACAATCGCATTCCCCCAGGAATATGCTTTTTTCTGTGCAACAGCAGAGATGCCAAACTTGGCATTCAGCTCGCGGACCCACTGCAATACGAGGGAAGCGGGTACCAGAATAAGCACTTTAGAGACTAGACCGCGGACAAGATATTCCTTGAGTACAAGTCCTGCTTCAATCGTCTTTCCTAGTCCAACCTCATCTGCAAGAATCGCGCGGCCCGACATCTCAAACAAAACCTTATGCGCGGTATCGAGCTGATGAGGAAGCGGGGATAATCCGGATAAATGCTTCATGCATTGCAGCTCATCGAAGCTGGTTACTAGACCCGTTTGTTCACCTTGCACAGCAAGCTTGGATAGACGGTAGTCTCCCCACGGACCACCTTTATCTAGTTTGAGTTCTAGATCCTGTAGCCAATTCCGGTCAAAAGAAAGAGGAACAGGCAGTATAGGCGCTGACTTTCCACCTTTGTGAGGTAGAGAATTACGGAATAATTGCGTCATTGTACAGCCTCCTCAGGTGCTATTTCATATCATCATTCGTAGGAGTAGTATGCTCTTAAACAAGAGAATTCATAACCTTCTATTTTTCTTGATAGCCTTTAAAAAAGAGAGTAAAAGCGAGAAAACGCGGCAAGGTTTGCGATATTTCGGCTGCTTAACTCTATTTTCGAAAAAGACCTTCGATACAATATGTGGTATAGTTTAAAAGCTGACGCACACAATATATTGTGACAAAAGCATGAAAATGTGATTTTTTAAAGTGCGTAGCTGCTATTTGTTATTGACAAGATGAACTTCCTACATACACCCGTAAGACGGAAGATAAGTGTAAGGAAGTTTTTGTTGTGGGTCACAAAATGTACGCCCACACCTGAACTGGAACTAATATTTACTACATTGCGGGAGGTTTTTCTATTGGGTAAAGTGGAACGGAAGCAACGCCTTGAAGGGCTAAGTGAAAAAATATTTTTGGATCGTTATGCTTGGAAGGATGCCGACAGCAATAATGCTAAAGTGGGCGATGTTGTACTCGTTCTAACAAAAGATGATCCGAAGTTTCCCACGAAGGAAGTCGGAGAGATCGTAGAACGTAACGGCAGAATCGTAACCGTGAAGACGCGCAGCGGCGAACTTGTGAAATCAGATGTTGAAAAGCTGACGCTTAATATAGAAAAAACACCAGAGGAAATGTGGGATCGTCTGTCTACAGCTATGGCTTCTGTGGAGAAGACGCCTGAGCTTCAAGAAGAATGGGCGGGTAAATTTCGTTCGATTCTGGATGATTGGAAGCTCGTACCGGGTGGACGAATTGCTGCTGGTGCAGGCGCTAGTGAAGAACTAACCCTGTTCAACTGTTATGTAATTCCTTCTCCAAAAGATAGCCGTGGCGGCATTATGCAGACGTTGGCTGAAATGACAGAAATTATGGCTCGTGGTGGCGGTGTAGGGATTAACCTATCCTCTCTACGTCCACGCCGGGCAATTGTGAGAGGTGTTAATGGTTCTTCCAGTGGTTCTGTATCTTGGGGCGGTCTGTTTAGCTATACCACTGGATTAATTGAACAAGGCGGTAGCCGTCGTGGTGCACTTATGCTCATGATTAATGACTGGCATCCAGATGTGGAGGACTTCATTACCGTGAAGCAAACGATGGGTCAAGTTACGAATGCGAACCTTTCGGTATGTGTGAGCAATAGCTTTATGAAGGCTGTAAAAGAAAATCTGGATTGGGATCTCGTATTTCCGGATACTACAGATCCAGAGTACAACGATGTGTGGGATGGCGATCTAGACAAGTGGAAGGCTGCGGGCAAAAACGTTATTCATTATCGCACCGTTAAAGCGCGTGATGTATGGCGCACCATTATTGAATCCGCTTGGAAATCCGCTGAGCCAGGCGTTGTGTTCATGGAATACTACAATCAGATGTCCAACAGCTGGTATTTTAATCCGATCATTTGTACGAACCCATGTGGGGAGCAAGGACTGCCAGGCTGGGGAGTCTGCAACTTGTCCGCTGTGAACCTGTCCAAATTCTACGATGAGAAGAATCATGATGTAGACTGGGAAGATCTCGCGACTACGACGCGTTATTCCGTACGTTTCTTGGACAATGTCATTGATAAGACACCTTATCATTTCCCGGAAAATGAAGCGAATCAGAAAAACGAACGCCGTGTGGGGCTCGGAACAATGGGTCTTGCTGAGCTTATGATTAAATTGAACATCCGTTACGGTAGCCCGGAATCTTTGGCGTTCCTGGACAAGCTGTACGGCTTTATGGCTCGTGAAGCGTATCTTGCATCCGCAGAGATTGCTGGTGAGAAGGGATCTTTTCTCGCTTTTGATACCGAGAAATACTTAATGAGCGGCTTTATGAAAAATATGCTCGAAGAGTATCCAGAGGTTGGCGAAGCGATTCGCAAACATGGCATGCGTAACGTTACAGTGATAACACAAGCACCTACAGGTAGCACAGGTACAATGGTAGGCACCTCGACAGGCATTGAGCCTTATTTCGCCTTTAAATATTTCCGTCAAAGTCGCCTTGGCTACGATGAACAGTTCGTTCCAATCGCCCAAGAATGGCTTGAAGCTCATCCAGGTGAAGAGCTGCCAGATTATTTCGTGACTTCGATGGATTTGTCAGCTAAGGATCATATTCGTGCGCAAGCAGCGATTCAACGCTGGGTAGATAGCTCGATTTCCAAGACAGCCAACTGCCCGTCTGACTTCACAGTAGAAGAGACGGCTGAGCTATATGAAATGGCTTTCGATTTGGGCTGTAAAGGCGTTACGATCTACCGTGATGGTAGCCGTGATGTACAAGTTCTGCAAACCTCGAAGAAGGAAGATGCAGTAGAAGAGGTAGCTCCAGCAGTTGAAGTTGCAACGACTCCTGAAGCAAATGTTGTAACGGCAAGCCCAGCACCTCAAGCTCCTACTAAAGAGCTGGATAAACAATACAAAAAACGTCCGCAGGTTCTGCGCGGCGCAACCTATAAAATCAACACACCTTTTGGTATGGCGTATATTACGATCAATGATCTAGATGGCACACCGGCAGAAATCTTCCTGAATGTAGGTAAAGCAGGTTCTGATGTCTTTGCGATGGCAGAAGCACTCGGTCGTGTCTGCTCCTTGTTCCTCCGTTATGGAGATCATGGTGAGAAGGTAGAATTGTTGATCAAACATCTGAAAGGTATCGGCGGATCAGGTGCAATCGGCTTCGGTGCGAATCGAGTAGAATCCATTGCAGATGCTGTAGCTAAGGCATTGGAGACTCATGTACTGAATAACGCTCATGATGATCATTTGCCTGCACCAATTGCAGCAACTTTGGAGCTAGAAGATTTCAATGAAGCTTTAAATGCGGAGTTGAAAGCGAGTGTTCCTGCGGCAGCTTCTATTGAAGATGGTCAGGGCGGACATGGCGCGCATAACCATACTTCTGCTTCCCGTGACCTTTGTCCTTCTTGCGGCGGCGCTTCGCTGATTAATATTGAGGGTTGTAAGACTTGCGGCAATTGCGGGTATAGTCGCTGCGGGTAAACGGTAGAGCCAATAAATGTTTTATGGGAAATGTGATTTTTCATTTTAAGTGAGAATTGTTTCATTTTAAGTGAGAATTGTTTCATTTTAAATGAGAAAAATATTCAATATTCAACAAATTGTATTATTATATTGATATGCAGCGAGTTTCACATTTTTACTTATAAGGCCGGCAAGCCATTACTTAGGGTTTACCGGCTTTTTATTTATATCATGACAGGCTAAAGAGCAATCTTATCCGGTTTGGATTCTTCAATATATACTTTCTTATTTTCATAAGTCTTTTTATCTGATCCTCGCTATTTGAACATTATAAGAAGTCGTCGATTTCGTTTATTTGATCGTTCCGCTTTTTGAGTGCATATTTGACCAAACAACAAAGTGAAGTTAATGAATTGCTGTGTGTTTCAATAACATCCTCGACATTTACTCTTTGTACTTGAAGTGATGGTGAGTGCAAATTGTTTGTTAGCAAGGAATATAAGTTGTAGTTGTCAGAAGAGAGTAGTGTTTTATTCTGTAAAAATAAAGTGAAGAAGACCTTTTTTAGGCAGAGAACAGGTGACTTTGGAATTCATCGAGGCCACTGAAAAACCTGTATTATTAAAAGTTATAAGAGTCCCTCAAATTAAAAAGGCGACATTTTGTTCGATTTTGAACGAAATGTCGCCTTTGCTTTTAAACTTTTACTTCGATTCTTTTATCAAATTAATGATTCGCTTGAGATTAACAGAAAATATCGCCATAGCGCCTTGCATCTGCATGCCAATTAGACCCGAGGAAGATGCAACATCATATCCGTGTCTATGTTTGAGTTCACTATTTTTTGCCTCAATTTTATAACGCTCTTTCGCTTTTTCTTTGAATTCATCACTATTTTGAAATGCTTCTTGTTCTTTATGTTCTGTCGACTTGATGGTTACTGAATAGGTTTTATTATTCGCTCCTTCTTTATAACACACTTCCTGCATAGTGCGTTTTTGCATTTCTTCAATATTAATCATGTAAGTATCTTTTGGGTTTTTATGGATGTCTTTTTTTCCTGTGCGCGCTTTGCGAATCGCCATCATAGACGTGGATGCAGTAGTTATATAAAGCGGTACTATATAGATGTGGAAAAATATTCAAAAGATTCTCACCGTAGCAATAACCAAACTATCGTGTTGTTTATTACATGTGTTTGTAACCAGCTTTACGATCTATACAGCTTTTCTAAGTAATTTGAACTCAACAGGTCTAATGAAAAGGGTTGTACTTAACTTCTACTTTGTTCTTTGTTCATAAACTTTAAATCAGTTCAAATAAATTATCTAATCTTGACTCGGAAGAGGGGTTTACTATTATTTTTCGCCTTAAAATTCCCGATGATTACATTATAAGGATATTTAGTGTTTTGGTTAAAATTAATCCATATAATTTCAGAGGTGGTATATAGGTGCTTGAAGTAAGAAGAAAATCTCAATGAAGGGTGATGATATCATTAGAGCATTAAGTGAACGAATGAAAAGGAGGCCGAAAGATGAAGTCATTCAAGACAGGACTACAAGCCATTCTTTATGTACTACTGGTGGTTGGACTGCATCTGATCTTAATCTATTTTTTAAAGATAAGAATAGAGGGATGGGGAACGGAGTTATTAAATATCTCATTTAAGGTGTACTTCATACCGCTTTTATTATGTTTAATTAATTCTTTTTTGTTTATAAGGACTCAGAGGATAAAGTACAATGCCATTTGGTTTTTGGTAACTATGCTATCCAGCCTCTTACTTCTTTTATTTTTCAATGCAATACAAGATGACAGTGATAGTGAGTATGGAGTTGTCGTTGATATTGAATTTTTTCCAAAATATCAAGCGGAAATGCTCTTTCTGCTTCCTTGGAGTATTTCTATTATACAATTTATCTTAACTCTATATTATCTAATCAAAATAAGAAAAAATCTAATCGTAAGAAATAATAAAGGGGGAATGTAATATGAAAATTCAGTTCATGAATCTGTAAAGAGCAATAATCCAGTCCAACAATCTTCGATCGAAATATTGAGTACATCAGTATACCCAGATAATGCTGTCGTGAAATATGGAGAAAAGATATACATCAATTATAGTTTCAATGATAAGGCTCACCCGGTACTCATTAATATTTATAAAGATGGAATAATATTTTTACCTGGAATAATGGGAAGTGAGTTGTTTCTGGGCGATGAGCAGGTATGGGGAAAAAGAATCAAAAATGATAGATAATCTTTGAGA
Organism: Paenibacillus sp. FSL E2-8871; assembly: GCF_038000345.1. Taxonomy (NCBI): domain Bacteria; kingdom Bacillati; phylum Bacillota; class Bacilli; order Caryophanales; family Paenibacillaceae; genus Paenibacillus; species Paenibacillus sp. FSL E2-8871. Next base: position 144,342 of record NZ_JBBOBV010000001.1, read on the forward strand.
GGTTTTAACTATATGAGTTTGATAATTAGTGTAATTCAAAAGGGAAGTATAATTGTAGATACTAATTTTTTGGAGGAGCAGGTACCCGCACCACATAATAATTTGTTTGGTTTCGAATCATGCAGAAAAACTCTCTGGGGAAATGATTTAATTAGTGAACTCGGATGTGAGTTAATATATTCTTTAAAGAATACGAATATTTTTGCATTTGATGAAGGAATAGAAAAACTGGAAAGTGAATTCCTTATTTTGCTTGATAATTTAGATGCTATAGAACTACATACAGACTATGATAAAGAATTTATTGAATTTAGGGCAAGAAATGCTTTGGAAATGATAAAGGTAGTACTTAAAGAAAAAGATAAGGTTGGAATTGCGATTTGGTAAGTCACAACGTATTTACGCGGTGTGTCTGGTCTGTGAACTCTGTGTTCTGACTAAGCTTTTTAACACAAAAACACGCGTACTTGTCTAACACAGGTACGCGTGTTTTTGATATTCCACTATGGTAGGTATTATTTTTACATATCTAAGTTTTTGAATGCGTAAGGCAATAAATCCCTTAAACTCAGCTCTAAGATTTCTTTTTTCTCATTGGTTAAATAGACAGGCATGTCGGGCAAACAGAATTCCGATAATACTTGTCTGCAGATACTGCATGGCGGCAGAAAATCCATTGTGTCACCTGCTACAGCTATAGCCTGAAAATCACCTTTAGTATAGCCCTTTGTAATAGCTGTGAAGATTGCTGTTCTCTCTGCACAGTTAGTAGCACCAAAAGATACATTTTCTACATTTACTCCATTAATAACATTTCCATCTTTAAGTAATAAGGCTGCTCCAACTGGAAATTTAGAATAAGGGGCATAAGCAGCTTTCTTTGTGTTACGTGCGCTTTCCATTAATTCTTCTTTATTCATAATACTCACCCTTTTTAAATAAGAATGAACCTTTCGGTCCCCTTATCGCCAACTTTAAGGTTGGCAGGACTTCTAATATTATAGTCAGACCAAATGGTTGTCAACATTAAAATCTAGAAGTTCCGCCTCCATGATGTACTACTCGATAAGTACCAATAGGGAATCATAGCTTTAAAATATAACTAGATATAGTAAATATAAGTTATACATATTAAGCCTGCCATGGTAGCCTTAACTTAAAAGAGACGTGTAGAGGAGTTTTTTATTTTGGGAGCGGCAGAGAGTACATTTAAACAAAAAATATTGAGCAAGAAACCTGGTATTTTAACATATGGGATGACACCACCAAAGGCAAGCCATTCACCAGAAAAGATATCAGAAATTGCACAGAAACAGGTTGAAAGACTTAAAAACGTAGATTTAGATGCTTTAATTCTTTACGACGTCCAGGAGGAAGCAGAAAGAGTTGATCATGAAAGACCTTACCCATATTTACCAACGATTGATCCGGCTATCTATGGTGATAAATATCTAAGACAAGTGGAGGTCCCGAAAATAATTTATCGGTGCGTCGGTAATGATACAAGAGATTCGTTCGCGGATTGGATTAAGACTGACGAAAGTGAAGACAGATTTTCCGTGTATGTGGGCGCTTCATCAAGTAAGCAAGAGGTGAAATTGAATTTACCAGATGCTTATAAGCTAAGCAAACAGTTAAATAGTAATTTGAATTTTGGAGGAGTTGTCATTCCTGAAAGACATATAAAAAAGAATGATGAGCATATACGGGTTGTCGAAAAGATTAACAATGGATGCAACTTTTTTATCACTCAGGCAACTTATAATGTAGAGGCATCAAAGAATTTATTGTCTGATTTATATTATTACTATACAAATAAGGGTTTTGAAATGGTTCCTATTTTATTTAATCTTGCACCATGTGGCACAGCGAAAACATTACAATTTATGAAATGGTTGGGGATCAGTATCCCGGGATGGTTAGAAAACGAGTTGAAATACTCGAACGACATTTTGGATAAATCAATTCAGCTATCTCAAAAAATATTTGAAGAACTATTTGAGTTCGGGCTGGAGAAGGGAATTCCAATTGGATGCAGCATTGAAAGTGTTTCAACAACTAAGTTGGAAATTGAAGCATCCATACAGCTTGCTAAAGATGTAAAGGCATTTCTAGATAAAAAGCTGTTGAGTCTAGAGAGTAGATGATTAATTGTTTTAAGGAGATTAGAAATATTAACGTTATCGCATTGAATTTTCTAACAGTGAATTCTCGTTTAAAATGAAAAACCACAAAAACTAACTATTCATTGAGCCGGTAATCCTTTCTGTTAAGGGTTACCGGTTTTTTTATAAGTTAATAGGGACATAATCATCATCTCAATAGCTTGTCTAGTATCTTTCTTGCATTATTGTAGCTAAATCCTTCATCGAGGATGGTTATGTCATTGGATAATATGGATCTTCGGGCGTTACCGCATGCTGTCGGTGGTGAGAGATTCTGTACAAGCTACTAGATTTCGGCTACGATTCTTATATAACAGATTGACTGAATGGATGGTAGAAATATGTATTGTAAACTGTCAGAAGCATCACCAATCACCATCGGACTGCTAGCACATGTTGATGCCGGCAAAACCACCTTCGCAGAGCAGCTCCTATACCATGCTTCCGGAATTAAGACTCGGGGGAGAGTCGATCATCAGGATGCCTTTTTGGATAGTCATGAGATGGAGCGGGCACGGGGGATAACGATTTTTGCTGACCAGGCGGTGATGAAATATAACGAACAATCGTATCAGCTCATTGACACACCGGGGCATGTCGATTTTTCAGCTGAGATGGAGCGCGCTTTACAGGTCATGGATTATGCGGTAGTCATCTTAAGTGCTGTGGAGGGCATTGAAGGGCATACCGAGACGGTCTGGCAATTGCTACAGGAATATGGCATACCCACTTTTATATTTATTAACAAAATAGATCGTACCGGTGCTGACGTCCAGCGTGTGCTAAAAGCGTTAAGGCAGCAATTTTCGCCGGATATGTTGTATTTGGCAAATGGTCTAGATCAGAGCATGCTGCCTGAAGAGGTCATTACCGCCGTTGCTGAGCGAGATGAAGCCTTGATGGAGGCATATCTCGAAGACAACATTTATCCTGGGCAGGTATTGGCTACGCTGAAACAAATGGTTAAAGAACGGGTGGTTTTTCCCGTTATGAGTGGAGCAGCTCTATTGGATCAGGGGATTGCGGAATGGATGCAGACGATGCAACTACTAATGGAATCGACTTATGAAGTAAACGCAGTGTTCAGGGCACGAGTATATAAGGTGCGTCATGAGCTGCAAGGCACGCGACTGACTTTTATGAAGATATTAGCTGGAAAGTTACGGGTACGGGAGGATCTCTGCTATAGCACTTCAGAACATGAGGAGTTAAGCCAGAAAATCACTTCTATTCGTATCTATCATGGGGGGAAATATACTTCATGCGATGAGGCCTCCGCGGGACAGCTTGTTGCCGTTACGGGCCTAACCGATGCAACCATTGGACTGGGTATAGGTAATCATTCAGATCAAGTAGAATCCCGTCTTGTGTCAGCGTTGAAATCCAAAGTTGTATTCAATTTGGGGATATCATCCAGAGAAGTGCTACGCTATTTCATGATCCTGCAAGCCGAAGACCCTACGCTGCAAGTGACATGGGAGGACAAGCTGGAGGAGATTCATGTTCATGTGATGGGAATGATCCAGCTAGAGGTACTTCAGCAGGTGGTGTTAGACCGTTTCCAGCTCAAGGTATCGTTCTCCAATCCAGAGATATTATACAAAGAGACGATCGCAGACATTGTGATTGGTTGTGGGCATTTCGAACCTCTTAAGCATTATGCAGAGGTACATCTCCGGCTTGCGCCTGCGAAACGTGGTGAGGGAATTACATATCGCAGTACATGCCATGTTGAGCAGCTCAGCACAGGGTATCAGCATCTCGTCGGTCAGCATTTACTTGAAAAGGACCATCGTGGAGTTCTTACCGGCTCTCCCGTCACCGATCTGTATATAACGCTCTTAACCGGGGCAGCGCATCAGAAGCACACTCATGGCGGTGACTTTCGGGAGGCGACACTGCGGGCACTGCGGCAGGGATTGGAGCAAGCGAACAAGATTCTACTGGAACCCTATTATCAATTCAAAATCAAAGTCGATGCAGAGCTTATCGGACGCGTAATGTCTGATATACAGCTGGCCCATGGTGAATTTGACCCGCCAGAAATGCTAGGTGAATCGATGTTTATTCAGGGACGTGCGCCTGTCGCGACGTTCATGCATTATGCAGTAGAGCTTGCTTCATTCACGAAGGGAAAGGGAGCAATCTCGATGAAGTTAGGCGGTTATCAGCCATGTCATAACCCAGAACAGGTCATCGCAAGGATTGGATACGACCGCAGCGCTGATCCTGAGTACACCTCCAGCTCTATGTTCTGTGCAAAGGGAGCGGGATATAGCGTTCCTTGGGATGAAGCGCCTTCGTATATGCATTTGGAGATTCAGGAATAGGAGTGAGAAAGCAGTCTAGGAATTATCCTTCACCCTAATATTTCTTTGTCCCCATTCAACAACGGATTCAATTAAAGGCACTAATTCTTTTCCAGATGAAGTCAGAGAATACTCAACTCTTGGTGGCACTTCGTTATACTGCTCCCGATGAATGATTCCATATTCTATAAGATCCCTCAGTGAGTTGGTTAAGGTAGTCCCTGTTATTCCATGCAGTCTTCTTTTTAACTCGTTATAGCGTATGTTGTCGTTCTCACTAAGAATGGCTAGGATCGGGAGGTTCCACTTTCCGCTGATTACATGGAATGCGAAGGTTGCAGGACATAATTGATCAAGTCTAAATTCGTATTTCATACATAACTCCTGTCCAATAGTATTATTAAAGATACTTAGTATTAAAAATAAACGTACTTGTTTGAATTTGTATTGGTATTATAATACTCCCATACAAAGAACTTCTACAAGAGGGCACTTTCTTTGATTCTCCAGCGAAAGGTGATTTATATATGAATAATTCAAATATGATGTGTGACCTTAAAACTGGTGTCTGTGGGCCAGGGGATGAAGAACAAATGGAAATAATCGACTTTAATCTACAGTCCCCCAAAATTACACTTTACTATGCAACAGATCCGATCTGTTCCCACTGTTGGGCGCTTGAGCCGGTACTCAATCGTTTTATTCTGCAGTATGGTCAATATTTTAACGTGAAGACGATTATGGGTGGTTTGCTTTCTAGCTGGCATGGTTTTGCAGATGTCTCCAATGGCATTCAACAGCCTTCAGATGTTGCGGAGCATTGGAGAGAAGTCGGTTTACATTCACGTATGCCTATCGATGGTTCTTTGTGGAAAAACAATCCGATTCTTTCTTCGTACCCGCCATCTAGAGTATACAAGGTTATACAAAATATAAATCCGGGTAAAGAAAATGAGTTTTTGCGTCAGGCAAGAGAAGCTGTATTCGCCTTCAATCAGAATATTGGAGAGGAGAAAACATTAGTTGATATAGTCAACAACATTGGGCTAAATGGCGAAGAAATAGTGGCGGATGCTGCTCTTGGATCGGCACAAGATTTGTTAGAGCAGGATTTTGAGTTAGCAGGCAGACTTGGTGTACGTGGATTTCCAACCATTATCATGGTGAATGAAGAAAATAAAGGTGTAAAAATTGTGGGGGCACGATCATTAGAAGCCTATGTCGACGGACTTCAACAAGTTTATAATGGAGATGTAAACGCTGAAAATGTTCCATCTCTCTCTGAACTTATCAAGGAAGGAAACATTTTGTTCTCCAAGGAAATTGAAGTGTTGTATGATATTGAATCTAGTGATATGGAGTCATATATAGCCACGGAAATGATAGAGGGGTCATACAGTATTAAGCATGTTTTAGGTGAATCATACGTCGTATCTTGATTATAATGAAAGAAGCCAGTAACCCAAAGAACTTTGGAATTACTGGCTTCTTTGGCACAGTTGCTTTCTCTACAGTTTTGGCACGTATCGTTGAATTTGCTTGCTGTATCATCCACTCGATCAAATCAAATATAAAGTTTAGGTTACCTTTACATGATATGGTTCAGCGTAATTTGATTAAGGATTTTTTGAGGTATACACTACCCGTCCAAGGAAATTATATTGTTTGGGGATGCGCATTAACTGTTACATCTGCAATTATTGGACATGTCAATGCAGATATGGTCGCTGCAAATTCAGTTGCCTCGGTCGTTAAGAATCTGGTTATTGTATTATGTGGAGGTATTGCAAGTGGTGGCTCCGTACTTGTTGGTAAATATCTAGGCAATGGCGAAATTGAAATGGCTAAAAGAGCTGGGAAAATATTAAATGTATATGCTATCTTGTGTGGCATCTCTCCCCTCTAACGCTATTTATTATCATCAATTTAGACGAGGTTATTAAAGCCCCGATTGCCTTAATGCGTTATTTTAAATTTAAATGGCTTAACGATATTACGAGGAATTATGTTCAAAACTAATACATGTAGTGACGGAAAGGAGATTTTTATGAAAATTGAACATATTGCTATGTATGTACAAGATTTAGAAAGCTGCAGACAATTTTATAGTCAATTCTTTAGTGCTAAGTCAAATCGACAATACCATAATCCCAAAACGGGATTAAGAACCTATTTTCTCACGTTTGAGGGCGGCACAAGATTGGAGATTATGAGCAGACCGGATATGGTAGAAGGAGTTCATGATCTCTTGCGGACGGGCTTAACTCATTTAGCTTTCAGCTTAGGCAGTAAGGAACAAGTCGATCTGCTAACCGAGCAATTGGCAGAAGCGGGATTTAGAACGTTAAGTGGACCACGGACCACAGGTGACGGATATTATGAAAGCAGTATTTTAGGGCCAGAAAACATTCAAATTGAACTTACTGTCTAAAAACTAAAAGAGGTGAACAATTTGACAGAAGAAGAGCGAATATTCAAAGGGATATTATACAATCCAGGTAACACAGACCTAAAGCGTAAAAAGCTTCTTGCCCACAATTTGAGTAGTCAATATAGTCGAACATTTGAGGATCAGACAGAGGAGCGGGAAGCGATATTGTCACAATTACTTGATAGCATAGGGGAGCATTGTTTTATCCAAGGTCCCATTTTTTTTCATTATGGTGTTCATACAAAAATCGGTAATTGTTTTTTTGGAAACTATAACCTTACAGTACAAGATGATGCACAGGTTACGATAGGTGATCATGTGAGTTTTGGACCTAATGTAACTATTGTTACGCCTATTCACCCATTCGTTGCCTCCGAGCGTAGACAAATGCTTGATCAAAATGGTGATGCTACGTCTTTATGTTATGCTAAGCCTGTTAGCATTGGTAACGATGTTTGGCTCTCAGCAAATGTAACTGTATGTGGAGGTGTTACGATTGGTGATCGATGCGTAATAGGTGCAGGTAGTGTCGTGACTCAGGACATCCCAGAAAATTCTTTTGCTGCAGGTGTGCCGTGTAAAGTAATCCGTAAAATAACCAATCAGGATAGCATGCGCCATAAACCGGAAATACTTTCAGATTGCGATATAATCGAGTAGAAATGTAGCATCCCATTCAGTGACGGTACCAACATGACAAATGGTTCTTCCAACAACGTTATAGGCAACTGTTTTTTAAAGGTCAATATCCGTTTCCAGAGAGAATATCCCTTATTCTTTGGATGATTATTTTTTCAAACCAGCTGCAAAGTAGGGGCCATTAACTGTAATGGTTGTTAGGATACGGGCCATTTCTAGAGGAGATTCTTTCGTGCCACTTTCCAACCATTGTTGAATGCCCCCTATGATTGAAGTTACCATATAAGCAGTTAAATATTGCCCTGGAACAAGAAGATTTTCCTCCTTGATAAATGCGTTTGGATTATTTCCTGAAAGGCATTGAGAATGATTGGATGGATACGCCTCGGGTACGCTATGAGGTCAGCGAGAAATTTTATAAGGGACACATTCGCATTGCAAATGAATGGCCGATCGCCCAAACCCAATATTCCGAATATTATCTGAATGGAGAAGAAATGTCTTTGCAGCACACTCCCGTTCAGAACGAATCCAAACTTACCTATAATGCTGAGCCCGGTCAGACAGAAAACAGTGATTTACGGTTTAAATTTACCGCTGACGAGGACATGGAGCTCACCGGAAATATGAAGCTTAAGCTCTGGGTCTCCACCGATGACGCAGATGATATGGATCTTTTTGTCGGCATTAAGAAGTTCGACAGACGCGGCAATGAAGTGTACCTGCCTGACTTTAACCATCTTGAAAACGGTCAGGTGGCTAGCGGATGTTTGAGGGTTTCCCATAGAGAGCTGGATCCTGTAAAATCTACTCCTTATCAGCCTGTACTTAAGCACAAGAACTTGTTGAAGCTTAATAAAGGCGAGATTGTACCGGTAGAAATTGAAATATTGCCTTCAAGCGTATTCCTCAAGAGCGGGGAAAGTCTAGTGCTGGTCATAAAAGGCAGCGACATAATTGTCGATGACAACCCGACAGGTTCAAGAGGTTATGGGCATAGCGACACAGTGAACAAAGGAACTCATAAGGTTTATGCCGGAGGAAAGTATGATTCTTTCCTTTTGGTACCGTTGATTCCCTTGAGAGATTAGTGAAAGTTCCAAAACATAAATATAGACTATTTTTTGATTAGAACCAAAATTATCTACCAGAAAACATTTTGGTTCTAATTAAATTAGGGTATTTAGAAGAGATAGCTTACTATGGTTATTTTTTAAAAAATTTTAATCCTATAGGTCTTCGCTGGGACCAGCAATCGAAATGTCAGAGTACCATGCCATAGGAGCTTGGTTTCCAGCAGCATTTGGATTTTTATTAGGTGGGTTATTTTTATGGGGAATTGATAAAATCATACCTCATCTTCATCCAAATACGCCTCATAGAGAATCGGAAGGGCTTCATCCTAAAGAAAGAAAAAGAAGTACATTGTTGGTCTTTGCCATCACCCTTCATAATATCCCAGAGGGATTAGCGGTCGGGATTGCATTCGGTGCACTTGCCGTCTCATTTATTGAACCATCATTACCTTATGCATTGAGCTTTGCAGCTGGAGCAATGATATTTGTAGTAACTTAAGAAGTGATTCCAAGCTCACAAGAAGAAGGAAATAAGGATCTGGCTTCTATGAGTTTAATGGTTGGTTTTGTATTGATGATGATTCTTGATGTGGCTTTGGGTTAACTTGAATTTTCACTTGATTAATAACTTAGATAAGTAATTGAAAGGAGTGATGTAGGATGTTGATTACTACTCTAGCGAAAGAAGAAACGCAGCACTTCATCTTTGGAGAAATCAAGATCTGAATTTTTTAATCTCGCGATTTTAATTTACGGAATTTCGAGATGAAATAATAGGAATTATAGATGAATTGTATTCTTAGGCGCCAAATAATGAGATTCGGAGGTGTTTTGCTTTATACGATTAGATAGTCGTGGTTGGGTTCCAGTGATAAATTCTGAACAAAATCAAATCACTTTACATCTGAAGATGAAACGGATTTCGATGGCGCTTCATCAGTCTCGGTTCTACCAGTATTATTAGATTTTTCAGAACTATAGGACGAAAGAGATATTGTTAAGAAGATTATTATTACAGCATTAACACATAAGAATAACTCAGTGCGAATAGAAGTTGCGGAAAGAGTTCAATACTCCGGGCGTAAATTAAGGAAATCCATATGGGAGCTGAGCGTAAGAACATAAAAAATATTGTCTTCTGGTTTACAGAAAACGATAGAACACACATAATAGTTTACCAATGAGTGAAGAGGAGAACCAGATCTAACGTACACTTGACTCGGAAAGTGAAAACATAAAAGAAAGCGTTGACATTTTTATTGGAGCATTCTTATAATAGATTTGAAATCGATTACATTGATGCCTTATTCGCTTCAACTGTTTTTTTCGGGTTTGAGAGAGGGAAGGAATGGGAGGAGCTTTTCTTTTTTTATCTCAAAAATGAAATCGATTTCAAGAAAGTGAGAGTCCAAAGGAGTCATATTACATTGGATGACTTACGCGCTCAAACTGTTTTATACGATTTTAAAAGAGGGGGAATGAAAAAAAATTGTTTTCTTTTTTTCTCGAGTATGAAATCGATTTCAATATGAAAGTCGAAAGGAGTCATATATGCAGTCTATAAGCACATCGGTAAAGCGAAAGCGGGGGCATAACAAATATTTTGCGGCGACCATGGTACTGTGTTTGCTGTTCCCGGGCATATTCGGGGGAATGGCACGAGATATCGCTTACGCGCAGGAGACGCCAACGCAGACACAGACAGACAGCAAGTGGTATCAGAACTTTGAGCATGCCGGGGAGGGGAGTACCTATGGAATTTCTGCCGTTGGCACCTCATCAATAGCGTCGGTTACAGATCGGACACCGGGCGGCGGAAGTCGGGGAAGTGTCCGCCTGATCCAGACGAACGATAATAATCCCGGCGGTGGAGCCTGGAACACTGATGTATACGGATTCACGGTATCGCCGCAGAAGGATACAGTTACCGAAGAGACCTATTATGATGCTTCTGCCTATAACTATTTGAATTTTTACATTCTGGACGCCGATGTTCATAACCCGAATGTTGTCATCCGGGATGCAGACGGGAGAGTATGGAATGCCAATACGGACCAGGCGCTGTCCGTGAAGGATGAATGGACGAGGCTTTCGATTCCGCTCGATAAGACAAAACTCGATTTTTCGCGGATTGTCTCCATTTCGCTGGGCGAGTATTGGGGCTGGGGCAACATCTATTATTTTGACGAGCTGTACTTTGCCAAATCTGCTGCCGCTCCGCCGCCCGCTTATCCGGATGATGGCGTGGAGCCATCGGCGCCTGTCATGTACCAGAGCTTCGAACAACCTGGCAGTGATGGTAGCTATGGCTTGGCAGGTCAGGGAAGAGCGACTGTCGCCCAGCGTGTCACTGCGGCTGCTGCTTATTCCTCAAGCTCCGGCAGTCTTAAAATGGTGCAGAATACCTATACGGACGGGGAAGGGAAGGAACGGAACGAAGCCTGGAACACCGGCGTTTATGGAGCCGGAATTAAACCTGAGGGCGGCTTGACCGTATCTGGTGTGACGTATATGGATGCTTCCCCCTTCAGTTATCTGATGTTCTACGTCAAGGATACGACAGCGGCCGCCGGATCCAGTATTCATGTTGTATTCAAGGATGCCGAAGGCGGGGTCTGGGATACGGAAACAAACGCAGCGGTCAAGACGGAGTCGAAGCAATGGGTGAAAATGACCGTAAAGTTGGACAAATCAAAAATTGATTTGTCCAGACTGCAGCAGATTGAGCTCGGAACGTACTGGGGTTACGGTAATGTGTACTACTACGATGATCTTTATCTGGCCCAGAACGAAACAGATCCTTCGCCTGCCTTTAAGTCAGAGCGCACAGCTTTGTTCAATGATTTCGAGAGCAAAACCGGCTACTCCGCTGGCAGCGCTACCACTGCCGAAGCCTCAGGTGAAATAGCCAACGCAGCGGGCATGGCCGGTGTCATGGTCACAACGAGCAAAAATGACTGGCCTTATTCCGCCGGGAGTTATTTGAGCGTACAGCCCAAAAAAGGCGGTGCGTTCGATGCGTCGGCTTATTCATACCTTGCTTTCTATCTGAAGGACACCCAGGGCAGCAATGGAGTGGAATTCCGCATCAAGGATGCCAACGGGGGCGTCTGGGACACGTGGGGAACCTCCAAATCGACCAAGAATAAGTGGGTCAAAATGCAGCTTTCGCTGAAAGGAGCCTCGAAGATTGATCTGACAAAAATTGTATCGGTCGACGTCGGATTTTACAATGCCGGAGTGTATTATCTCGATGATATGTATTTTGCCATGGCCGAAGACGATGTACTGGCCGGCTTCATCAGCGGAACCCAGAATATCGGAGCGGTCTGGTATCAGAATTTTGAGACGAGAGGGCAGGACGGAAGGTACGGGATTACGGCCGGTACCGGGGTGAACACTGCGCTCAGCATGGAGAAGTCAGCGAACGCATACAATTCTGCGAGCATTCGGGCTGTGTTGTCCCAGGATTCGTCCAACCCTGGTGTGAATGGCATAGTCGTCAGGCCTCAGGCACTCGAGGAGTCCCCGGACAAGAACCTGCCATACGACTATCAGCCTGAGTTTGATGCAACAAATTTCAGCCATCTGATCTTTTATGTGTGGGATGAGCAGGGCGGTCAGACGCTGTCAGTACAGTTGAAGGATGCTGGCGGCAAAATGGTAGACTGGCAGACCGGAGGGACGACAGCAGGCGGATGGAATCGGATCGTTATGCCTTTGGACAAGAGCGTGAATTTCCAATTTGCACGCCTTAGCGCTGTGACGGTGACGCCGGTGAAAGCGGGGACCTATTATCTGGATGAATTTTATTTCGGTAAAAACGAAAGCACAGGCTTTCCGAATGCTGGCTTTACACAATTGGTACTGAAGGATGTGGACGGCGAAGCGATGCCTTATTTGGGCAGTCTGCCGCTGGGTTCTTTCGAGAAGCAGCTGGACAGAACGTACCTCTCTTTAAACGGGGACTGGAAAAAAGAAAGAACCACCCTGGATTCCCAGCTGTCAGCAGCACCCCGGGACAGCGCCAGAACTGCCGGCCTTGAGGAAGAGGCGGGCGGCAGACAGCAGACTGGTTACAACGACTCCGGCTGGGCCGGCAAGACGCTGCCTCTCCCGGAGGATGAGAGCGCGATTTACGAATCTCCGAGCGGACCGGAGAACAAGAGTGACAAGTCGGGTTATCAGGGCGGGGTATGGTACCGCAAGCATTTTGAGGTGAATAGCTCTCTTGAGGGGCAGCCTGCACAGCTTACTTTCCTCGGCGTCAACTATTTTGCAGATGTGTGGATCAATGGACAATATGCGGGCGGACATCAGGGCGGCTATACGCCGTTCGCACTGGACGCTTCCGGTCTATTGAACTATGGCGGCGACAATGTGATCGCGGTGCGGGTCGACAATCCGAAATGGGACACGTTCAATAACGGTGAAATACTGCCGTACGCGACGTCCGACTGGTTCAACTACACAGGAATCCTGCGGGACGCCTACGTTGAATTTATGCCGGACACCTATGTGGTGCGCAGTGATGTGCGTACGCTGAATACGGATGGACATCTGTCGGTCCGCACCTTTCTGAATCATACGGGCAAAACGGCGGAGCAGGTTCAGCTGTCCTATACAGTCTACGAAGCGGAGATCGGAGAGGGTAACAAGCTCAGTGAATATGCGCAGGACCTGACGGGTATGGAAGCCGCTGTGCTACAAGGAAGCACATTTACTGTTCCGGCCAGCGGGCAGGCGGTACAAACGGTCGAGGTGAAAGTACCTGCACCGAAGCTGTGGAGTCCATCTGAACCGAATCTGTATATTTTAAAGGTAGAGCAGAAGAGCGGTGGAACAGTAACGGACACCTTTTATACCCAGTTCGGTATCCGTACACTGGAAGCGGAGGGTGTACAGCTTAAGCTGAACGGAGAGTTGGCTCCGTTTCTCACCGGGGTCGGTTATACGGAGGACAGCAGCGACAAAGGACCGTCGCTGGATGATGCAACCCGGTACAGCGACCTGCTGAAGATTAAGGAGGAGCTGAAGGCGAATTTCGTCCGGACTGGGCATTTCCCGCACAGCTTGCCGACCTATCAGTATGCCGACCGGATCGGTCTTGCCGTTTGGCAGGAAATTCCAGTCTATTGGTTCAGCGGAGAAGCCTTCGACCTACAGCGTCAGCGGGGCCAGGCCAAGCAAATGATGGAGGAAATGATCTTGAGTAATTACAACCGGCCTTCCGTCTGGTTTGACGGGGTCAGCAATGAGTCAGGCGGGCAGCTGGAGCGTGTCAACTTTATCCAAGAACTGCGCGACACTGCACATGCCATCGACGGAACAAGACTAGTCGGACAGTCCGCCGTGGCGAATCCGTACAAAGGCGTGAGCGATCATTCACATTCCCCTGCGGATATCATCGGAATGACTATGTATTTCGGCGCCTTCTACGGTGCGAATTCAGACTTGGAGACACAGGAGGAAATCGAGGCCATACATGCGCTGCATCCGGGCAAGCCGATCATCGCCACAGAGTACGGCTACTGGTCGGGTGACGAAACCCCATCGGACACAAAGCAGACGACGCTGTTCACCGGCACCTTCAATGCCTTTACCCGCACAGCTACCCGGGCAGAGGACGGGACACCGAACCCGGACGGACTACTGAGCGGTGCGGCCTGGTGGACTGCATATAACTGGTATACCAATATTACGGGCCTGCAGACGATGGGCCTGTATCATATGGACCGGACAACGCCGAAGCAAGTAAAGGATATTCTGGCGGAGCGGTATAACCGGTATAACCGGATTTCGGCCGGAACGCAGCCGAAGCCGGCCGGGATTTCGACTTGGTTCCAAAGCTTTGAGTCGGGCCGGGGTTATTTATCTTCATCTGCTCAGCTGCAGCTGGAATCAGCAGCAGACAGCGCGGCAGGTAACGGTACGAAGAGTCTCAAGATCACAGCCGGTTCCGGAGCGGACGGGACTTATGCCGCATTTGTTCCGCAGGGCGGCGCGATCAACAGCGATCTGACAGGCTACAATTACCTGAACTTCTACGCTAAGGACAGCATGGGGGACAGAACTCTTTCCATTACGCTCGTGGATGCCGAGGGACGTTCCTGGACAACGGAGACGGAAGGGAAGACGGTGAAAGATACATGGACGCGACTGAGTGTTCCGCTTCTGAAGGCGCAGGGCGTTCCACTGTCCGGCCGGCAGCTGAATACGCTGGCGATTACCCAGATCAGGATCGGCATGAACGCTTCTGAGCAGCTATGGGTCGACAACTTCTTCGCTGCAACCTACAAGACCGGCGCGGAGCCCGCTTCGTATCCTGTAGGTGCTAGCGGCTGGTTCCAGTCTTTTGAGGAGACAGACGTGCAGGTTGGCCAGGGTGTGAATGCCGTCGCGGCAGTGGACCGGACATTTGGGGTCAATCCTGGAGGAACGGGAAGTGTGAAGCTGGAAGTCACTGGAGACGGCGGCTCACCGGGAGCGGATAAGCAATCTGTCATCATTAAGCCCCAGGGCGGCGCAGCTTCCATAGATGCTTCCAGCTTCAATTATCTGGCCTTCTATGTTAAGGATATGCAGGGATCGAACACCGTCCACGTTACCTTTGTGGATACAGACGGCACGGTCTCCGTGAATAACTGGACCGATGTCGGTTCAGTCAAGGGGCAGTGGACGAAAGTGTTTATTCCACTGATGAAGACCTCTGCGGATATCAGCCGTCTGAAGGAAATCCGGTTGTCGGAGTGGAATCCCGGCACTTATTATTTTGACGATCTGTACTTCGCTGAATATCCGTCTGATGAAATTCCCGCCACGTATACGGAAAAAATTCCGGAGAAGAACCGTCCGGAAGGTCAAATCAAGGTGGCAACGGTTGGCGATAGCATCACAGCAGGAGCCGGGCTGAAATATGCCGGGGTAACGAGTTATCCGGCACAGCTCCAGTCGCTGCTCGGGAGCAACTTTGCCGTCAAGAACTTCGGTGTCAGCGGCCGTACGCTGCTAAAGGACGGCGACGATCCATACTGGAATGAAGCAGCATTTGCCGCCAGCCAGACTTATGCTCCAGACGTCGTGGTTATCCAGCTTGGTACTAATGACACGAAATCCTGGAACTGGAAGGAGGGGCAGAACCAGTTTCTGAGCAATTATAAAGAGCTGATTCAATTGTACCAGGCACTGCCAAGTCATCCGAAGGTCTTTGTCAATCTGCCACCGGCAGTGTTCAACGATGATCCGAACCAGGCTTATGGCATTGTCAACTCCGTCCTGCAAAATGGGGTCATTCCTCTGATCCGGCAGGCGGCTGAAGCGACAGGCGCAACCCTGATTGACGTGAACGCGGCCACAGCCGGAAGCCGCAGCGACTTCCCGGATAAGATTCATCCGAATCCAAAAGGAGCCTGGACTTTAGCCGATACTGTGGCCAAAGCCATCCGGGGCACACTTTACAGCATCGGGGATACGGAGATCACCACCTGGAAAGACGGCAAGGCCGGCGCGTATTCGATTATGTACGATGATGGTATCTACAAATCCGCTTTACGGTTTGCCGGATTGCATGAAAAATACAGCCTGAAGGGAACGCTGGCCCTCATCAGCGGCTGGATCGACGATGGTTATAATGACACTGGCGCTTCCACGGGCACGTGGGATCAGTGGAAAGCACTGCTCGATAAAGGGATTTTCGATGTAGCGAGCCATACGGTTACTCACCGGAATCTGACCACGCTCAGCGGGTCAAATGTGTCCTCCGAGTTCAAGGATTCTGTCGCCCGGATCAAGGAGAAGACCGGTTATAAGCCGGAATCGCTGGCGCTCCCGTACAATACGGGCAATGCGGCGGTTGCGGCAGAAGCAGCCAAGTATTTCGTTGCCGCGCGCCAGGGAGGCAACAATGCCGGCAACGCCAGCAGTACAGAGCAGTATTACAATCTGAGCAGCACAATGGTTGAAAGCACGACAACGGCCGTCCAACTGGATGAGTGGACCGACTTTGGCATCGCCAAGGGCAACTGGCTGATTCTGACCGGCCATGGCAATGATGGTGAAGGCTGGTCTTCACCTCCGCTCAGCCTGTACGACAATCATTACGGATATGTAGCCCAGCGGATAGATGCTCTTTGGAACGGTACCTTTGCCGAGGTGGGCAAATATTTGCGTGAAAGACAGAACGCCACGGTTAAGGCTACTAAAGCAGCTTCCGGTACAATTGAGGTTAAACTGGAGGGCACACTGGACCCGGCAGTTTACAATGAGCCGCTGACCTTGAGAACGAAGGTTCCGGCAGAATGGAGTGAGGTTACTCTCACACGGGGAGCCACTTCTTATAACCTGAAGCCGGTCCGTGAGGGTGAAGGTGCATTCGTCTATTACGAAGCCTTGCCTGGAACGCAAATGCTGGTTATCAGCAAGAAGGGAACGAATACTCCTATTCCTGTTGCAGAAACCGTCACACCGGCTCCTTACGTCTCCGTGGCCGCTGCAGACGGTGCAAAGTCTGTTCTTGCTCCCGGCACAGCGGAGCTTACGAAGGCGCTCGCCGCCGCTCCGGCGGATACCAATGGAGTGCGGACGCTTACATTTAAGGCCGGATCAGCTGCGGGTAAGACAATATTCGAATTGCAGCTGCCTGCCTCATATCTGGCTTCGATGAAGCAGGTGCGGATCCAATTTATTACCCCTGCAGGTAGCCTGCTACTTCCGGGCGATATGTTTGCGGGCATGGCTAAAGAAGCAAAGCAGATTGCTGTGTCCGTTAAGCTCGCGGATCTGTCCGGTGCGGATGAGGACGTCAAGCAGGCTGCGGGCAGCCGTCCGGCTGTCGAACTGGGCGCTGCCGTGGACGGAAATCCTGTCAGCTGGCAGAACAATCTAGCGACCGTTACGTTCCGCATGCCTTACCAGCTTTCCTCCGCTGAAGCGCTCAACCCGTCTCAGCTGACGTTCTGGCAGATTGGTAAAGATGGAAAGGGACAGCCGGTAGTCAGCGGAAGATATGACAGCGTAGGCGGTGAGATGCTATTCACCACACATCGCTTCAGCCGTTATGCAGTTGTCTCTGTAGCCAAGAGTTTTAGCGATCTGGGCCGCTACGGCTGGGCGCAGGCAGCGGTGGAAGCTCTTGCCTCTAAGGGCGCCCTCCGGGGAGTCTCGCAGCATTCGTATTCGCCTGCGCAAACTATTACCCGCGCGGATGCGGTAGTCATGATCATGCGATTGTTTGATCTGCGGGCGCAAGCCTCCCATTCCTTTACGGATATAACGCAGGCTGATTATTACTATGAAGATGTGAATGCTGCGCGGACGCTGGGCATTGTGCGCGGCTCGGGCAGTGGTGAGTTCCGGCCGGAGCAGCCGGTAACCCGTCAAGAAATGATGATGATGCTGGACAGCGCCATGCTTGCCGCAGGCAAGGAACGCTCCGTGGTCAGCGGGGAGGCATTGCCGGAATTTAGGGATGCTTCGCAGGTATCCGCTTATGCTAGGGAAAGTGTGGCCCGTGCGGTTTCGGCCGGTTTATTCCAGGGCTATAACGGTTACTTGCAGCCCGTTTCGCCGATCACCAGGGCGGAAGCAGCTGTTACACTTTACCGGTTGTACGGAATAATGTACTAGTTGAATTGGCGGGTCGTTTCGGTGAACGTTTATTGCCGAAGAAGGCCCGATCCTTCGAAAGGAAGAACAAAGATCAGGCATAGCTTGTGCGGTGCCTGATTTTTTTTGCCTGAAACCGTAAAGAAATGAGAGCTTGCAATGATTGTTGAGATAACAAGTGGAAAGATAGAAGGGCTGCAGAAAGGCAGATTGTGCGTTTTCAAGGGACGAAAGGATATTGAAATCGATTTCATTGATAGTTATAATGGATTTATCAACCCTCGAAAGTATGTGAACTGATGAAGAATAGCAAAATTATCGATGTTGCCCGGATTGCCAATGTCTCGCCCGCGACGGTATCCCGCGTATTGAACGACAGTCCGCTGGTAACTAAGGAAACGCAAAGTAAGGTATTGAAGGCCATTCAGGAATTGAACTATACACCGAATGCCATGGGCAAGCAACTCCGATCCAGGAAGACCATGACGCTGGGCGTCGTCGTACTCGATATCGGGATATCCTATCATGCCGAGATTATCAAGGGAATTGAACAAAGGGCAAACGCAATGAATTACAAAATTCTCATCTGTAACTCGCAAAATGAGAAGAAGAAGGAACTGGAGTATTTGTCGCTGCTTCAGAACCGGACAGTAGACGGCATTATTCTGGTGGCACCGATGCTGAGCGACGAAGAGATCGCGGCCTTCGCTGGTGAAGGGTACACGATTGGGGTTATCGGACGCCGGCTTGGACATCCTAGTATTCCCTGCTCCACTACGGATAACTGGAAAATCGGTCGTGATGTTGTCACTCATCTGGCGGCGAACGGGCACCGGAGGATTGCTTTTTTGAACGGCTACGAGGAGGCGCTCGACAGCATCGAGCGGCTGCAAGGGTTCAAGGAGGGGCTGGCTGCGGCGGGACTTCCTTTTCTGTCAACTCTAGTTGAGAAAGGAGAATTCTCCGAAGATGGAGGATATGCAGCTTTCTGTCGGTTATGGGAAGAAAGCGACGATTTTACAGCGGTTTTTGCCGCCAATGACGAGATGGCATTAGGTGTGTACAAAGCTTGCTCTGAGTATGGCATTGCGATTCCGGACCGCATGGCGGTGGTGGGTGTCGACAATATCCGGATTACCAATTATGTATCGCCTAAGATTAGCTCAGTTGAACAGCCGCTGTACGAGTTGGGGGCGCTGCTGGCGGACAAGGTTATCGATCAGATCAATGGCAATCTCCAGCAGGGTCAAGGGAATTTTATGGTAGATTCCAGGCTGGTTGTCAAAGGTTCTTCGCAAAAAGGGGCGGATTCGAAATGAATGCCCACCTGCAGGGCTGGAATAACATTATCCTTTGGTGGGGGAATCATGCATGAAAATGCCGCATAGAAAGGTAGAATGCTACTTCGGGAAGTTTTTTTCCGTAATGGTAGTCACGATTTTCCTGACAATTTCCATCCTGTCCATCATTCTTTATATGAATTTTGAGAAGATTGCGCTCCGCCAATCCTATGATCAGACGATGGGTAGTCTGGCGCAGACGACTCAGGAAGCCTCCGTGATGGCTGTGACCGCCGCCACGTTTGCCAAGCAGATCTACAGCGATCAGAATGTCGCCAATCTGCTTAATTTTCCCGACGTCAGTGCGCTGGACATCGCCGTTTCCATCCGGCAGCTGACCAATTACCGTGAAACCTCGCCATTTATCGAATCTATCTATGTTTACAATGCCGAGGCACGCACCTTTTATGTCACTTCTGATATGAACGTACCTTCTGTGTTCACCGAGACGGAATTTTACGACCAGGAGCTGCGCAGCATGCTCCAACATGTAAACGATTACAACACACTAATGCCGATTCCCCGCAAGTTGAGGATCGATGGGCTGGTCGGAAACATCGCTGAGCGGGAACGCGATACGTATACTTTTTTGCTATATGACACGCTCAGCAAGAAATCGAGGAAGAATGCGGTCGTCGTCAACATAAAGGAGACGCAGCTGCATAAGCATATCGACGGTTCTCTGACGAATGCTCCGACGAATACCTTTCTGATCGACGAAAACGGCACACTTGTCACGAATAGCTGGAAGACGCCGATGCTGAGCAGCCTTAAGGGCACGACGTATATAGACCGGATATTGCGAGATCCGGAGGGTTCCGGGTATTTTGCTGCTGAGGTCGATCATGTCAAATCTCTGATCACCTACAGCAGGTCTGACTATCTAGGCTGGAGGTATATACGCATTGTGCCTTATTCGGTAATCAGCCAGAATATCGACAGTATGCGGACCAAGACAATGATCGTTGCCGGAGGCATCCTGCTCGCCGGACTTGCGCTGTCTTCTCTGCTGTCCCGTCGGATTTTCAGCGGGCTGAACCACAAGCTCTCCCGGCTAGGTAAGCTGGAGACAGAGCAGCGGGAGAGTGTCCAGGCCATGCGCATGGATTATCTTCGCAGCCTATTGAAGGGATATACACAGATGACCGCCCAGCATGCAGCCGATCGGTTTGAACGGTACAGCATTCCGCTGGATCCTTTACAGCCTGTCCGTGTCCTCCTGATCATGGTAGATGATCACCTGCTGTTCGTGAACCGATACAAAGCGGAGGACCGCAAGCTGCTGATCTACGGAGTGCTCAACATTGCCCAAGAGCTGTTCGCTGCCGCTGGCATTCCCGCCACCGCGGCGGATATCGGGGATGAACAGGCGGCGGTGCTGCTTCAGATGTCCGGCGATGCCGAAGGTGACCGGGAGCGGTGCAAGGAGTCAGCTTCATGGATTCAGACGGCGGTCAGCGAATATTTAAAGCTGTCAGTCACTGTTTCCTCGAGCCTGAGCGGCCCGGATATTGAAGCGGTGCACGCCTTGTATCAGCAGGCGGTGGAAGCCTCATACAGTTGGGTGTTCAGCGGAGCCGGCAGCCATATCGAAGCCGAGGAAGTGGAACAGAACAAGACCAACCGTTATGAATATCCACTGCATAAAGAGAAGCAGATGATTGATGAGCTAATGCTCGGGCGGATAGCTGATGTAAGGCAGTTGTTCCGCGAGATCATTGTAGATACGGCTGCTTATACTTATATTTCCTACCAGTTTGCTGTTTCACATCTGACCTTTGCGCTGCAGAACGCGCTGCGGATTATCCGGTCACATTCACTGTCGAACGAGGACTGGGAGTTCATTAATCTGCAGCTGTATATGCCGCACTCCCGGACGGAGACGATGGAGCAGTTCATTGAACGTTGTATGTTACTATTTGATCAGTTGGAGAATCAGATGAATGAACGGAAGAAGAGCCGGCAGGATGAATTGCCGGGCCGGATCAAAAAAATTCTCGATGAACGGTATGCCGATCCGAATCTGTCACTGGACATGCTGGCAGAGGAGCTTGGCATGTCCGCCACCTATATCGGGCGCGTGTTCAAACAGCATACGCTGCAGACGATACTAGGTTATATCCAGAAGGTGCGGATGAGCAGAGTGCGCGAGCTGCTGCTGCATACGGATGCTCCCGTCGGAGAAATCGCAGAACGCGCCGGCTTCTCGAACAGCCCGTACTTTTTCAAAGCGTTCAAGAAGTACAACGGTGTAACGCCTGCGGAATACCGCAGAACGGGCCGAGGGCGAACAGATGATGACGGCGTAGAAGCAGGCATTGCAGCAGATTAGAAGAGAAGGCGATCCATGGCGGTAAAATCGCGCAAGGATCGCCTTTTTTAACGTGCAGAGGTAGCAAATAAGCAGTCAGTTCGGAAAAAATTAGTCTGCTTTTTAAGCAAAAAGTGAGTCATATCGCATATGGTAAGTTGCCCGGAAAGAGGCTGTCTCCTAGTATTGACCTTGAAGCCGGAAGCACCGGCGGAATATTCAAAACAGAAGGAGAAGGAGGCTGATTCGATGTCCGGAAAGGGCGGGATCATCCGGGAACTGCGTCAGAGCAAGACGCTTCTGCTGATGATTGCACCAACAATTGTGTTTTTCATTGTGTTTAGTTACATCCCGATGATTGGCGTGTATTACGCCTTTACGAAGTTTGATTTTGACGGGGGGCTGTTTGGAAGCCAGTTTGTCGGGATGGAGAATTTCAATTTCCTGTTTAAGACAGGAGTGCTGTGGAATTTGACCAAGAATACCGTACTGTATAATCTGGCGTTCATTATACTGGGCAATATCATGCAGATTATTTGTGCCGTATTCCTTGCTCAGCTGTCCGGCAAGCTGTTTAAGAAGACGGCCCAGTCACTGATGTTTCTTCCCTATTTTCTGTCCTGGGTGCTGGTAGGCGCGTTCGTCTACAACCTGTTCTCAGACCTCGGGGTAGTCAACAGCGTACTTAAGCAGATTGGACTTCATCCCTATGATTTCTACCTGCACACGGCGCCTTGGAAGTTCATTATTGTGTTCTTTAATATCTGGAAAGGGCTCGGCTATGGCACCGTCATTTATTTGGCAGCCATTATGGCGATCAGCGATGAATATTACGAGGCGGCGAAAATCGACGGGGCGACTATTTTTCAGCAAATCCGAAATATCACTCTGCCGTTGCTGAAACCTACCTTCATCCTGCTGATTCTGTTCAGCCTAGGCGGCATTATGAAGGGGCAATTCGATCTGTTCTATCAGATTATCGGCAGCAACGGTATGCTGTACGATGCCACAGACATTATCGACACGTATGTGTTCCGTTCCCTGACGGTCAATTTTGACATCGGTATGGGTACGGCAGCCGGCCTGTATCAATCCTTTTTCGGCTTCGCCTTGATCATGATCGTCAATTTCATCATCCGTAAGACGAACAAGGATTACTCCTTGTTTTAGAAAGGAGGTATACGCTTGAGTACTCAAGTCAATCAACTGGCCAAAGCGGATGCCTTCAAGGGCAGCCGGATCAAGCAGGATAAGGAAACCATCGTTTTTAATATCATCGGCTACACACTGTTGACATTCGTTTCCCTGATCTGTCTCATCCCCTTCTGGTTGATCGTCGCCGGTTCTTTTACCGATGAGCTGGAGATTATCTCAAAAGGCTTTCAATTATTCCCGAACACGGTCTCGTTCGAGGCTTATAAGTCAGTATTCAGTACGCCGGAGCAAATTTACCGGGCTTATGGTGTAACGATCGGTGTGACCATCGCCGGCTCACTGCTGGGCATTTTCCTAACCTCGATGGCTGGATATGTCCTCTCCCGCAAGGATTTCGCAATGCGCAACGGCATTTCGTTCTTTATTTACTTCACGACTTTGTTCAGCGGCGGCCTAATTCCCTGGTATATTCTCATGACCAAAAATTTGGGGCTCAAAGACAGCTATTGGGCGCTGATTCTGCCTCCGCTGCTGAGTGCCTGGAACATTATCCTGATGCGCAGCTTCATGAAGTCGATCCCTGAATCCATTGTAGAGTCCGCCAAAATTGATGGCGCCGGTGATTTCAAGATCTACCAGAGGCTGATTCTGCCGCTGTCGACGCCTGGACTCGCCACAATCGGGCTGTTTCTCGCACTCGGCTACTGGAACGACTGGTTCAATGCCAATATGTTCATTACATCGGATAGTAAATATCCGCTGCAATTCCTGCTCTATAAAATCCTGTCCAGCGCAGCGGTGCTGCAGACGAACAACGGAGCCTACCTGGCCGCTAATGTCGTGCCGCCAACGGAAACACTCAAAATGGCCGTTGCTGTGGTGGCGACAGGGCCAATTATCCTGCTGTATCCTTTCGTCCAACGCTACTTTGTGAAAGGGCTTACTGTTGGAGCGGTCAAAGGTTAGAACCGGCTTGCCGGCTAACATAGTGTTTTTTTATAAGTAATAAAGGGCAAGGTCAGACAGGCTCGAAGCATTTAGCACATTAATAGAGGAGGAATCAAGTTGGGAAAAATCAAAAAAAGATGGACACTTCTCGTCTCGCTCTCCATGCTGGCATCGTTGCTGGCAGGCTGCGGCGGATCGAATAACGGTGCGGCGGAAAAGAACAATCCGGCTACGTCCGGAGGCAATGCCAGTCCATCGGCAAGTGAGGCTACATCGTCGAAGGAACCGCTCGAAAAGGTAAAGCTAACCTGGTATCTGGTCGGCGATACGCATAAGGATATGGACAAGGTGTTGGCCGAATGGAACAAAATGCTGGAAAAAGACCTGAACACTACGGTCGATCTCAAGTTTACCACCTGGAACGACTGGCAGACTAAATATAATCTGCTGCTAACCTCCGGTGAGAAGATCGACATGATCTTCGCATCGAGCTGGGCAGATTTCTACAAGCTGTCCAAGCAGGGGGCGTTCCTGGATCTGACGAATCTGCTCCCTGAATATGCACCGGAAACTTGGGGCAATGTGCCGAAGGATGACTGGGGCTCCGTCACGGTCGGCGGCGGTATTTACGCGGTGCCGAATACGGTTCCGGAATACACGCCAGCCGGCTACGTCTACCGGGAGGACTGGCGCAAGGAATTGGGCCTGCCGGAGTTCACCGACCTGAATTCGATTGAGGCTTACATGGATGCCGTGAAGACGAAGAAGCATGTTACCCCGATCAATGGCTTGGTCTATGATAACGTGAAATTCCTATCCCAATACTGGAATGATTTCCAGATGATTGGCGGAAGTGAGGTGATCGCGGCCACTTCTTACGATACTCCACGGGACATTCAAATCGTACCGTTTACCGACAAGTACGAAGCTTGGGTCAAGAAGATGAAGGAGTGGGCAGACAAGGGCTACTGGAACAAAAACTCGCTGTCCTCAAAGCAGGAAGCCGGCGATTTCATCAAGACCGGACAAGGATCGATCTACTGGCGCAACCCGTCCAGCGCCGGAGGCTTTATTAATGAGGTGAAGTCCAAAAAACTGAATATGGAAATCAGCTACTTCCCATTCACCCGGTTCCACAATTATGTACTTCCGACGCTGCCAAGCTCGAACGCGATGGCTGTTCCGAAGAGCTCGAAGAATCCGGAGCGCTCGCTGATGGTGCTCGATAAGCTTCGCAACGACCCTGTTTACTTTGATCTGATGACCTACGGGATCGAAGGCAAGCACTGGGCCAAGGGCAAGGACGCCAAAACGATTGTTATTCCGGCACCGGGTGTCGATCTCAATGTGACGCCGCGTTTCGATATCGCAAGCTGGGGCTGGCGCTATGAGCCCAACATGCTGAAAGAAGAAGGAGGCTGGGATGGCCTCGATAAGCTGAAGGAAGAATTCAAGCCGATCAGCAAACCGGATATTTTCGGACCGATTTATATGGATTATGATCCGGTTAAAACCGAGCTTGCAGCGGTCAACCAGGTGTTTGAGCAATACGGTAAGCCGCTGATGCTCGGGCTGATGCCTGATGTGGACGCTGCACTCAAGACCTACCGCGACAAGCTGAAAAGTGCCGGTATCGAAAAACTGCTGACTTATGTGCAGGAACAATCGAATAAATATTTTGACGAAAAAGGTATCCAATAGAGCTTGAAATTATGAGGAAAAGCGGCGGAGGCAATTTCGCCGCTGTTCCAGTTCCTATTCAGAAAAGAAAGGGGAACGTGGCAAAGCAGATTACGGGATCTGCTCTGGACCGAGTCGAAGTCCGGCGAGGCGCGGTAAGAATCGCCAGCAGCGGAGGTATGGACAGCGTGACCCCTATCGTCTTCCGCAAGCCGGATGGCGGGTACATGGCGGTAGTGGTCAACTGTACTGACCACCGTGATCAGGACTTCCGACTGCTCTGCGAAGGAATGCAGTTCACAGCCTCTCTGTCAGCTGGGACCTATTGCTGGGTGGTTGTACTGGACTAATCCCACGTTTTCGTTACGTTTGCTGTTAGCTCTATAAGGGGATTTTGAAAAGTTCATATAATATCGGGAGAGTGAACTGTTATGGCAATCAAAAAAATGCTGACTTTGGCAGTTGTTCTAGCCATTGCCGTGCCTATTGGGTCGGTGTCCGCACCGCAACAGGCGCAGGCTGCAGGGGAAATCGTACAGGTATGGCTGTCCAACCCGAACACAAATACTTGGCTGGCAAGACAATCGGATGTCAATTTTTCTGCATCCGGCGGAGGTGCCGACTATACGATTACTGTCAATGAAGGAAGCACCTATCAGACGATGGACGGTTTTGGAGCTTCACTCACTGATTCATCCAGCTGGCTGCTGCAAAACAAACTGTCTGCAGCCAAAAGAACCGAGATCATGAATCAGCTGTTCAGCGCCAGCGGCATCAACATCAGCGCCCTCCGCCAGCCGATCGGCGCGAGTGACTTCAACTGGGAAATGTGGACCTATGGTGATACGAGCGGGAATAGTGATGATATGAATCTGAACGCTTTCTCGTTATGGCGGGAAGATGCCTACATCCGTCCGATGCTTAATCAGGCCTATAAGGTTAATCCGGGCCGGATCAAGCTGTTCGCCGCCCCGTGGAGTCCGCCAGCCTGGATGAAGACGCAAAAAAGCCTCTACGGCGACACGGGCGGCACACTACGTACCGATAGCTATGATGCCTATGCTAATTATCTGGTGAAATATCTGCAGCAGTATGCCGCACTTGGAACACCGGTCTATGCCCTCTCCCTGCAGAATGAACCGAAATTTGCCCCACACTATCCCGGATTGCAAATGTCTGCCAGTGAACAAATCAATCTGATCAATGTGCTGGGTCCGAAGCTGGCACAGAACGGACTTAACACTCAAATTATGGCCTATGACCACAACTATGACGATATCAGCTATGCCTCGTCGGTGCTGGGATCCAGCGCATCTGCCTATACGCAGGGCAGTGCTTTTCATTATTATTCGGCCCTCAGCCATTCCAATCTGACTACGCTGCATAACGAGTATCCGGCCAAACGGATCTGGTTCACGGAAGGCGGCAGCGGAACGTGGATTGGCGGCGGCACGAACATGGGAATGTTCCAGGATCTAATGATGCATACGATCCGATTTCCCAGAAACTGGGCAAAGTCCTATATCATGTGGAATGTCGCGCTGGATCAGAACGGCGGTCCTGCTCTCGCCGGAGTTGATGCTGCCAACCGCGGCTTGCTGACCATCCGCTCTGACACTATGGACTCAGTGACCTACAACCCGCAATTTTACGGTCTGGGGCACAGCAGCAAATTTGTCGACCTGAATGCGTCCCGCATCGATTCGAACACGTTTCATGACAGCATGGAGGACGTAGCCTATAAAAATCCGGACGGCACCATTGCTCTTGTGCTGTCCAACCGGCTCTCCAGCGCTAAGACCGTCAAGATTCAGTGGAATTCGCAGTCATTCACGTACATGGTTCCTGCCGGAGGCGCGATCACGTTCAAATGGTCGTCCACCTCGGCACCGGTGACCGGCGGCACCTATAAGATCTTGAGCAAAGTAAGTGAAATGGCTCTGGATGTTACTGACGTTTCTACGGCGGATGGAGCGCTTGTCCAGCAATGGGAGTATACAGGCGGAAATAACCAGCGATGGACGATCCGCGATGCAGGAAATGGGTATGTCAATATCGTTAACGCAGCCAGCGGCAAAGCCCTGGATGTGATAAACGGCTCCACCACGGACGGTGCGGGCGTTCAGCAGTGGGCACTTATCGGTACGGGAGGAAATAATCAGCAGTGGAAGCTTGAAGCGGCAGGTGGGGGCTATTATAAGGTTGTGAATAAGAATAGCGGTAAAGTGCTGGATATTCCAGGCGCTTCAACCTTGAACGGTACCAAAATCCAGCAGTGGTCCTATACCGGAGCGGACAATCAGTTATTCTTCTTTGTGGCACCGTGAGGTTTGATTTGTACACCAAAAAGCCCGCACAATTGCGGGCTTTTTGGTGTGTATGAAGACTGGATGCTCAGTTTAAGGCAGCCATCCCTCAGACTTGTGCTCATCAGGATTTCCGGCTGCTGTGCGAAGGACAGATTGGCCTTTCTCTATCAGCGCCTGAAGTGCATTCTGTATATAACTTCCATTGGCAATGAATAGCTTATGGTTGCAAGTGCTTAACAAACAGATAAAGCAAGATCGCCTTGATTTTACTTGTGTCTTGATGTTTCGAACTAAGACCTTCCATTCATGGTGCAGCAACTTAAACTGATATTTTATTATAGAGGTTTTATGTCATCCATTTTCAGACTATTTGTAACAGGTCATGTGACAGGTTATAATTTAATTGATTACTTAGTAATCGTTACTTAATGACAATAAAGGGGATTTCAAATGTACAGAACAGTTCAAGATTTTCTAGGAGAATGGACAAGCGCTTCTGCAGGGACAATTCGCGTTCTTGAATCACTTACCGATGACAAATTAGATCAGGTAATTGTTGAAGGTCACAACTCATTGGGATGGTTAGGTTGGCACTTGGCAACTTGTCCGATGTTTTTTGGTGGTCAGGTAGGGTTAACACTTACTCCAGTAGGCAATCCGAAGGAAGTTCCGGCTCATGCGGCTGTGATTGTTGAAGCTTATAAGAATATCGCGGCTAATATTGCTTCTGAGGTTGAGAAATTAACGGACGAGCAAATGGTTGAGAGTGTACAGACCTTTGCTGGATTAATGCCTCGTGGTGCAATGCTTAGATCGCTTATAGATCACCAGACACATCATCGTGGTCAAATGACTGTTCTCTTACGTCAAGCAGGTCTTCGTGTACCTGGCGTAATTGGTCCTACTAGAGAAGAACAAGCTCAAATGAAATAGTTACTTGTGTTTACGAAAAAATCTTGTTTCCTAGACATTTGTCTTGGAAACGAGATTTTTTGTTGTCGGACGGAGTGTCACTATTATTGCTAAAGAATGCTGTTGTTTTTTGGAGGGGCCGGCGATCACTATCAGCCTGCTTCAATTTGTTGCATATATTCTCTGGGTGAGATCCCCGTCACTTTCTTGAAGACCTTACTGAAATAGAAGGCACTTTCATAACCGAGTTTTTGGGAAATTTCGTAAATACGACCTTCACCGCGCATCATCATTTCCTTGGCCACAGTGATTTTAGTCTCCGTGATATATTCTACATAATTGACCTTAGCGACTTTGGAGAACAGATGGCTTAAATAGTTTGGACTGAAATTGAAGACATCTGCTACTTGATTCAGTGAAAGCTTAGTGCCGAGATTTCTTTTGATATATTCCTGGACATTTTTGACGATTTGTTCTTTATAGCTTTGTCTTCGAGTAGAGAGAATTTCCGAGCAGCCATCACGGAACTGAATCAACCAGCCGGCGATCTCTTCAATCGTATGCATCTGATAGATGGCCCGGTATCCTTCCGGCTCATTTTCGAAGATATGCTCTACAATATTTTCTCCATCCGCTAGAAGCGAAGTGGCCATATACAGAATATTGCAGGCAGCATCGGTGGCGGGCACCAGTAAGTCAGGTCGGTCTTCGAAGATTTCAATCATCTTGGAGATGATGGTGTATAAAGCAAGGGTATCTAGTTCTTCAAAAGCACGGCGGATCTCCGAACGTGATTCAGAGAAATCAAACAACGGATGTTCCTGCTCTAGAGGTTCATTCTCATCGAAGAAAACAAAAGACCGTTCTTGCAGGGCAACTGGCAATGCCTTTCGAGCTGCTAGGTAGCTCTCCCGCAGTAAATAAGGGTCCTCGACGGCAAACCCTATAGCACCAATAATCGTTACATTGAAATAGTTATGTAATACGGATGCCATGTCGGTAAGTTGCTTCTCAATGTCAGACATCCAGTGCCGGGGATCGACTTCGGGGACAGGTAGAGCAACGGCGAAATTACGTAAGTCAAGACTGGTTACATAACAGGGTTGTATAGAAGTAAGCGTGTCCTTTGCCATTTGCA
This sequence comes from Paenibacillus sp. FSL E2-8871, assembly GCF_038000345.1. Lineage (NCBI taxonomy): Bacteria > Bacillati > Bacillota > Bacilli > Caryophanales > Paenibacillaceae > Paenibacillus > Paenibacillus sp. FSL E2-8871. The sequence goes on from NZ_JBBOBV010000001.1 coordinate 174,358, forward strand.
CAGTGCTTGAGCATAAGGCAACCAGCTTATCTCCACGGGGAGGAACAGTGTCTGGGCCCAGAATGCGGCAAGTACAGACTAGGTAGGCGGGCTCGGAAAACTCTAACGCCAAATCCTCTTTCTGCAGGAGATACTGGTTCTTATTCTCGAACAGGTTATTGAACAGACGAATGAAGAATTTATCACGCTGCGCCTGAAGGTTGCCACGGTGAACCAGCTTTGGGTAGCTTTCCATCGTCTGGTAACTCTCTAGAAAGGAAATAGCCTTTCGGATGGATTCGGCCAGTGCTTCCGGAGTGAGTTCCAGCTTTACTAGATAATCCGTGGCCTGCACCTCTATAGCTGCGCGTGCGTATTGAAATTCTTCATAACTAGTCAACATAATGAATAGCGGAAGTCGACCATATTTTTGGCGTATCGAAGCGGCAACCTCTAAACCGCTCTTGATTGGCATTTTGATATCGCTGATTACGATGTCCGGGCGGAGAGTGTCAATCATCTCTTCTTCTTGAGCACCGTTGTGCGCGATACCGACAATCTCTATATTATATTGCTCCCATTTCAGCATAGACTGCAAGCCGATACAGACAAGAGCTTCGTCGTCGGCAATTAATAATTTAATCAATTTGACCACATCCTTGCTAGATTTGCCATTCTACTCTTTTTGTATAAATGGTAGAAGGATTTTCATTAGAGTATACTGGCCCATTTCACTCTCAATCGAAAGACCGTAATTCTCCCCAAAGGCTAGCCGTAAACGCTCATTTACACTATGGAGTCCAACGTTCTCGAAAACTCCCCTAGTTCCATCCTCCGATTCACACAGAATGGTTGAGATTTGTTCTTCCTTCATGCCTACACCGTTGTCTTCAATCGTGACCAGGATATCGGCAAAGCCGCTTTTTTTCACCGTGATGAGAATATCTCCTCTACCTTTGGGCTCGATGCCATGGAAGATAGCATTCTCAACCAGAGGTTGTAACGTGAAACGGGGAATCAGGCCGGAGAGCAGTTCCTCATCTTCAATTTCCTTCACCATCGAGACTGTACTGCCATACCGGTATTTCTGAATCAGAAAATAGTCATCGAGCAGGCTTAACTCATCATTCAGTGGCATTAGTCTCCGGTTGTCTTTGGCGATGCTTCGCAGCAGTCTGGAGAGTGAAGTAGTCATTTCTGCAATGCCGGTAGCATTCTGAATCGTAGCCATCCATTTGATCGAATTCAGTGTGTTGTACAAGAAGTGGGGATTGATCTGACTTTGCAGCATCCTGTACTCTAGCTCCTGTTTCTGCTTCTCGTCAGCGAGCCGGCTATCCATGAGCGCAACAATGTCCTGTGATAGGCGGTTGATACCTCGACCAACATCACCTAGTTCACTGTTCCATTCGATATTGCGGTCCAGCAAGAAGTTGCCCTGGGCAATCTTATCAATTCGCTTCTTTAATTTCTCTACCGGAAGACTGATGTTACGGGTTAAGTACAAAGTAATAATGCCGCTTAAGACGATGACTAGTAAACAAACGCCAAGCATTACCAGAATCCATAGATTTGCTTTGGGAGCGAATTGATCATTAGATAAGGTCTGCGACAGAATCACTCCACTCCGCACGGGATAAGAGACCACAATTTGGCTTTCTTCATCCTCCAGCTTGATCATGGACAGCTCGGTTTGTGGACCGACAGGCTTATCATCGGTATAGGCCACAGGTTCATACGGCGTAGTCATTGCAGTCACTTTATCGCCAATGAGCTGATAATGATGATTGCCGAGCGTCAACAGCATTCGGGAATTCTTAGGCAGGGAATACCCCTTCAACTTGTCGGTAATTAAGGAAGTATTGGCGAGTAAGTAGACCGTTCCAATCCGGGCAGCCCCATCTCCGTAAATAGGTAGAACAAAAGGAATTCCGTTCGTGGTGGAGAGCGGGTCCTTAATTACTTGTTCCCACTGCTCCACAGCATCTTTATTTAGTCCGGGAATTTGACCGATATTGTGTACAGTAAGTGGAATTGAAGTGCTGACGGAATTATCCACCTGCAGGAACTTTCCGTTGTTACCCGTAACAATCAAGCGGCGGACATAGCTATTGGACCGATTGATCCGAAAGTCCTCCTGCATGGAGTTAAATACATTAACAGCATCCTTGGCGCTTGCCTTCGGAGATACAAAATAATCAGTGAGTAATGTATTGGTGGACGAGTTGGTGCTATTGGTCATCGCTAATGAGGAGAGATTAATCAAATCTTGTTCAATAATATGGGAAACTAGCTGCAGGTTGAACTCAGTCGCCTGGATGGTTGTTTTACGCTGATAATAGGTAATCAATTCATAGCTGAAAAAGGATAGCAGAGCGGCGATTAGTAGCGCAAAGATGGTCATGATCAGAATAATGCGGCTCTTAATGGTTGATTTTCTTACCGTATTGAACACTCCTCTACAAAATGCAGAAAAATATAAAGCGGTTTCAAAAATATCTTTCAATTAATGCATGTTCAAAGTTAATCTTCTATTTATAATATGCTTAACTAGTTTACCGATATCCATATTAACACCATAGCATATTCCTGTGATTCCATACAGTGGAAGGCAGAGGAGCTGAGAAATTTACATGTTTTAAATAGGATTTTACAGGTTTGAAGCAAGGAGGAAGAGAAGAACAAAGAAAAGTGAATGAACTGAGTTTGAAAATACATGCCATTCTAGATGGGAAAGTCTTAAACTTTGAAATAGATCGGATGAGCCGATCAGTGTAAACAATCAGAAGGAAAAGGGGATTTTTATATGAAATTGAAAAGATTCTATGGCATGACTTTTGCCACAATACTCTCCCTAAGTGCGCTAGCCGGATGTTCCGGTAATAACAACAACGAAGGCAGTGCTGCAACAGCTGCTCCAGAAACGGGCAATACTGCAAACGCTTCCGCTGAACCGAAACAGGACCCTGTGACCTTGAAATGGGCATTGTGGGATTGGGAAGCCACAGCATACTATCAGCCGTTGATCGATGCCTATAAAGCTGAGCATCCGAATGTAACGATCGAATATGTCGATCTTGGTTCCACTGACTATATGACAATGCTAAGTACACAGTTGTCCGGTGGTGCAGATCTGGATGTTCTTACGATTAAGGATATTCCTGGATACTCAAACCTTGTGAAACAAAATCACTTGGAGCCGCTCAAGGGATTCATGGGAGACAAAAACATTGATCCATCCGTCTATGGCGGTACTGTAGAACAGATCGAAGTGAACGATGAAGTGTATGCGCTTCCTTTCCGGAGTGATTTCTGGGTTGTCTACTATAATAAGGATTTGTTCGATAAAGCGGGAGTGGAGTATCCAAGTAATGATATGACATTCGACCAATATGATGAACTTGCTAGAAAAATGACCTCGGGCAGCGGTTCTGAAAAAGTATACGGAGCCCATTATCATACTTGGCGGAGCGCGGTTCAATTGTTCGGTATTCTTGACGGTAAGAACAACGTTGTCGGTGGAAACTACGATTTCCTGAAGCCAACCTATGAACGGATCTTGAAAGAACAGGAAGATGGTATCGTTATGGATTACGCCACACTAAAGACTTCAAGCACGCATTATTCCGGTGTGTTCTACAACAATTCCGTTGCGATGATGAACATGGGCAGCTGGTTTATAGCGACTCAAATTGAAAAGGTGAAGAGCGGCGAGTCTCAATCAACCAACTGGGGAATTGTGAAATATCCTCACCCGGATGGTGTGGAAGCCGGTACAACACTGGGTACAATTACTTCCCTGGCTGTAAATCAGAAATCCAAAAATAAAGAAGCGGCACTTGATTTCATGAACTTTGTGACTGGTGAAGAAGGTGCAAAAGTCATTGCTTCCACCGGAACCATTCCAGCGATTAAGAACGATGAAGTTATCAGTTCCATTACTTCGATTGACGGTTTCCCTACGGATGATAACAGCAAAGCGGCACTGACTACGGTTCAGACTTATTTGGAAATGCCAATGCATGAAAAGAGTGCGGACATTGAAGTAATTCTAAACGAAGCCCACGATAACATTATGACCAAAAACGCTTCGATCGACGAAGGCTTGAAGGATATGAATACGCGCGTACAGCAGCTCTTGAACAATTAACCTGAAGAGAGTTGGTGAATTCTAAGGGCGGGTGAAAGCCCGCCTTTTATAGAAAGGTTTGGAGGAGAAAGAATGCAGAACGAAACCATATTGGATACAAAAAAAATTCCTAAACGTCATTTGTCAAAAGGTGTCCGGGAAAACCTGGTAGCGTACAGCTTCATTGCGCCGAACTTTATCGGATTTGCCGTGTTTACACTTGTACCCATGTTTTTCGCCTTTATCCTAGCTTTTGTGAAATGGGATGGGGCCAATCCAATGAAATATATCGGATTGGACAATTTCACCCGGCTTATTAAAGATACAACATTTCATAAAGCATTATGGAATACCATTGTTTACACTATTGGCGTAGTACCGTTCACCATGATTGTTGCGCTGGCGCTGGCGATTTTGCTTAACCAGAAGATCATGGCCCGCAATTTCATGAGAACCGTATTCTTTTTCCCATATGTGGCATCCTTGGTAGCCGTTGCTGCCGTATGGAACTTTATCTTCAGCCCTACGATGGGGCCGATCAACAATATTTTGCATACCCTTACCGGTATCCCACTGGAGGATCTTCCTCGCTGGGCGGCGGATAAACACTGGGCGATGTTCACAGTAATACTGTTCACTGTGTGGAAAAACATGGGTTATTACATGGTCATTTACTTGGCGGGTCTACAGGGGATCAACCCTGAGTTGTATGAGGCTGCTGAACTTGATGGTGCTAACGCCTGGAGAAGATTCCGCAATGTGACGGTCCCTCAACTGGCGCCTACATCCTTCTTTGTGCTGATGATTCTAGTCATCAATTCGTTCAAAGTCTACGATATCTTTATCAACCTATTTGCCGGCGCTGATAACCAGTTGAACGATTCTACAAGGGTTATGGTTTATCAAATCTACAATACGGCGTTCCGTTCGCTTGATTACGGATATGCCAGCGCCATGGCCATTGTGTTGTTTCTGCTGGTACTTGGCATCACCATCGTCCAGTTCCGCGGCGAGAAGAAATACGGACAATAGGAGGATTCAAAAGATATGGTGGGTACAAATAAAGGAATTAGAATCGGCACGATGGTGCTAGTGTATATTTTGTTGTTTGCTACGGTGCTCTGTATGCTTGTTCCATATATATGGATGTTGTCTTCTTCGCTCAAGCTGAACAAGGATGTGTTCTCATTCCCGATGCAATGGATTCCGGCGAATCCGCGCTGGGGAAATTTCGTGGATATCTGGACCCGTATTCCACTGGACCGCTTCATTTATAACACGGCGAAATTATCAATTATCGTAACGATTTTGCAGCTATTGACTTCAAGTTTTGCTGCGTATGCATTCTCCAAACTGCAATTCAGAGGGAAAAATGTTTTATTCCTTGGATATATCGCTACGATTGCGATTCCTTGGCAGGCATATATGGTGCCGCAATTTATCTTGATGCGTTACATGGGACTTAACAATACTCATCTGGCAATCATTCTATTGCAGGCATTCTCGGCTTTCGGAGTATTTCTGATGCGCCAGTTCTATCAGGGTGTCCCAGATGAATTATGTGAGGCGGCCCGAATCGATGGCTTGAGCGAATATGGGATTTGGGCGAGAATCATGCTGCCATTATCCAAGCCGGCTTTGTCCACCTTGACGATTTTTACCTTTGTTGCTACTTGGAATGACTTCTTGGGGCCGATGATTTATTTGACGGATACGAAACTCAAGACCATTCAAATTGGACTACGAATGTTCATTTCGCAATATTCTGCCGAGTACGGTCTGATAATGGCTGCAAGTGTGGTTTCCATTATTCCGGTTGTGATTGTTTTCTTGGCACTTCAGAAGTACTTCGTTCAAGGCGTCGCAGCATCTGGTATTAAAGGCTAGACAGGTTTGAACCTGGCAGTTGCAGTTTTCGCATGCTGCCAGTTTTTTTTTAGCTTATCAATGAAATGAATGCGCTTTCTTTGTTTACTGGGCGATAAAGTCAAATCAAGCATGAAACATGCCGAGCGACCATTTATAGCAAAAGGAGGATTAAAGAATGAGCAGAAAACACTCCGTTAGAAAAAAGCTATTCTCAATGATGATGACCACTGCGCTTGTAGTTGGAATGTTTCCGGCACTCCATATGCCATCTGTATCTGCGGCTACGGTGAATACTATTTTCGCAGCCGCCTTTATGGGGGCGAAGACATCTGCTGACACTACTTTGCCTGCTAGCATTGACATTGGAGGCCAGTCTGCGACTGTGAAATGGAATATAGGTGAAGATACCTTTGCCGTTCCTTATGACACAGTGACAGTCACGGGTACAGCGAATGGTGGGCCGGTTGTTGCCAATGTAGAAGTTATTCCACCTTCAAGGAATCCATTGGTTTACTTTGTGGATAGCGGCAGGGGGGGCGATTCCGTAGGTAATGGTCCTACTTCTTCGCCACTGTACGAAGCAGTCAATACGCTGTCCGGTAGCGCGTTGCTCAACCAGTCACCAGATCAGAAATATATCAGCGGAACGACTGCCTGGGGATTTGATGATTCCATAAACAAGGTGAAGAACTCCAAAGACGGAGGACTTACCGATCCTGCAACTGATCCATCCATATGGACAGTAGGACTTCGTGCCGACCCTACTAGCAGTCATATTGTATATAAATTAATGGCTCCAGAAGCTGGAACCTATACACTCAGTAGTGGTTTCCATGATTGGTATGGCAGCCGCACTCGAGTAATACAGCCTCAGATCGAATATAAGGATACAAATGGGGCAACAAAGACGATCTCGTTTGCACAATTCAATACTAATGTGACTCCGCTTATTTCCGGCGAATTCACTATTCCCGGTGATATCGACGCTAGTAGCCCTATGACATTGACCTATGCCTATGTTTCCGGTGAGAAACCAATCTTGAGCTGGTTCGCCGTTGCCAAGGGCGGGATTCAAAAAGAGATCGAAGATGCTCGGCAGAACGCAGCTTCCATGGTCAAGGTTCTACTCGACGGCAACGATATTAAAGCGGACAATGTCAACGGCCTAACGTTCAAGGGATTTGGCGTACTAAGTGCCAACAGCACCAGTGCCCTGTTGATGGATTATAAGGCTGAGCATCCGGAAGCTTACGCAGAAATGTTGCGGATTCTGTTCGGTGGAGAGCATCCCATTATGACGCATGTAAAAATAGAGATGGGCAATGACCGTAACAACTCTACCGGCCCGGACCCGGCTACTATGCGTACGGCCGATGAAGAAGCCAATGTCACTAGGCATCCCGGATTCCAGCTTGCGGCTGACGCCAAGGCTACGAATCCGGATCTCAAGGTCAGCATCCTGCGATGGAGTGCTCCGGCCTGGGCAAGCAACAACGATAAAATCTATACCTGGTATAAAGATACAATTCTTGCTGCTTACCGTGAGTATGGCTATATGGTCGACTACGTCAATCCCCATATCAACGAGCATACGCCGGATTTGACCTGGACCAAACAGTACGCTGAGCGTGTTAAAACAGATAACGAAGGTTTTACAAGCCCAGAAGAGCAAGCGCTCTATAACCAGATCAAAGTTGTGATCTCTGATGAAGTAGGGATTGGTTCATTTGGCGGCAGTATGGTAAGCGACGCTTCTCTAAGGGATGCGGCTCCGATCGCCGGATATCACTATAACACTGACGACGACAGCGCAGGCAATTTCAAAAAGCTCGCGGAACAATATGATATTGAAGTATGGAACAGTGAGGCGCAGTCCACCTTCAGTAACTCTGCCTTCCGTCCCAACAATAATGTGAAGGACCCTACAGTGGAAGGAACCGGCATCGGCGGTGTTGGCAGTCCACTGGAGATGAGCAATACGATTATTAAAGGATTCGTCAATTCCCGCCGGACGCACTTTATTTATCAGCCGGCCATCGGCTCCTTCTACGAAGGTGGACAATATTCGTTTAAGGAACTACTTAGCGCACGTGATCCGTGGTCGGGATGGATTCATTATGATGCAGGTCTTGTTGCTCTGCAGCATTACAGCTGGTTCGCCAATGTGGGCTGGGAGAACGAAGATAATACGGCAGGGATTTGGAGAGCAGTTCCTAAGGCTAGCTCCACGGGTGCGACAGGCACTAACCCTGTTAGCGGTCGCAACGGTTCTCCTAGCTATATGACACTTGCTTCACCTGACAGAAGTGATTTTTCAACCGTTATCGTGAACGATAGCGAATATGCCAAAACCTATAAGCTTCAGACGGTAAATATGAACTTTGTGGGTAATCCATCATTGGAAGTTTGGGAGACTCGTGCGGCAGACGCGGGTGAAGCTTTCAACAGCAATTATATGAAATATCTCGGGGATGTCGCTGTTGATGGCAGTGGGGTTTATACCATTCATGTCAAACCATATTCGACATTGACTGTGACCACTTTGAAGAACAAGGATAATGAGGTGTATCAAACACCGTTACCAGTAGAAGGCGACCGCATCGTGCTTGATACCGACGCCACAGGGAGGATTCAAAATACAGCGGACAATATCCTGTATGCCGATGATTTTGACTACTCCAATCAATCCGTTGTGAAGATCGGGGCAGGTGGGCAGAATGCTGGCACCCAAAGCTATATTGAATCCCGCGGCGGTTCCAAAAGTGTGATACCACGCTATACGCACGACCGCAACGGTGCATTTGAGGCGTATCTTCCGGACGGTTCTGACAACTATGTTCTGCGCCAACAGCTGGATACGGAAATTATGGGGCTGGGTGGCACTTGGAACGGTGGAGATCCCGTAACAGCTATAGGTGATAACCGGTGGACAAATTACAAGGCCAGTGTAGATGTTTCGTTCGAGACGAACAGTACGCAGGGCGGAGCCAATTATGCTGCGATTGGCGCACGGTATCAAGGAGGCGGCAGCTCTCACACTATAAACGGCACACCTTATGTACTGAAGTTCTGGTTTGACGGAGGTTGGCAGCTGCTGGTCAATAATAGCGCAGTAGCGAGTGGCAATGTAGTGAGCGGTTCCGGTGGAGTAAAGCTGGATGGATTTAACACCGCACATGATGCCTGGCATAACATTGCCATTCAGGTTGCAGGTGATAAAGTGACTGCCTATTTGGACGATGTGAAACTGGCTTCTTATACTGATCCGAACCCTGAATTGTCTGGTCGGGTAGATTTAGCCAGTGGATATTATCATGTTCGTTTCGATAATCTGAAGGTCGAGACGATTGACGGCTATACGCCATACTATTCCGAATTACTGGATAATCTTGAAATGTATGATCTGGCTGCTACACCAAACTCTAAATTAAAATACGGCGGTTTGTGGAGTCATCAAAACGGGGCTGGTATGTATATTTATCAGCGTTCCCTATCTACCAGTCAAGGTGCAGCTGCTACGATGGAATATTCTTTTGAAGGCACCGGGTTAGATATTCTGGGACCGAATAATGGATCGGCTAAGTTAGAAGTGACTGTTGATGATGAAATTGTCACACTGTCAGCCGATACGATGGCCTCTAAAGAACTCTACCAAACGTACACGCTTCGCGGACTTAAATATGGACAGCATAACGTTCAGATAAAGGTATTAAGCGGTACTTTGGTTGTTGACGCGGTGGCCGTTGTTTCCGGTGAAGTAAAAGGTGCAGCGGACACAGCTGCTCTTCAATCAGCGGTAATAGCGGCGAAAGAATTTACCAAACTGGATGAATATTCGGATAGAGACTGGCAGCTTTTTGCAGCTGCACAGAACACCGCCCAAGAAGCACTAGACAATGCTGCTGATTTCAGACTGGATCAGGAAGGAGCTGTGCAACTCGCGGGACGTCTGATCTCTGCCCAGAACCAATTGACAACAGGGGATATACGGGAGCTTGCTGCTCCTCAGGATATTGCCACTTATGTCGGGAAACTGCCGAATCTTCCAGATAAGTTGGAGGCTACCCGAGAAGATGGATCCAAATTGCAGGTGTCTGTGAAGTGGAATTTAGACGCGGTCAGCTTCAACACACCCTATGAAAGAGTAGCTGTAACCGGCACTTATGGCAATCTAAAAACCACTGCTAATGTGGAAGTAGTGCCAGAAGGTCTTGTGTACTTTTTGGATGTCGGTGTTTCGGCGGATATCGTCACACCACCCTATACGGTGATCAAGAATTTCGTGGGCGACAGCCTTCTGAATAGCACCGCGGATCAACTATCAACAGGCGCTGTGTGGGGTCATATCAATACAGGGGCAAATTATAATCTCAAAGGGCTCGGCGGTGCCGTGGTTATCACTGATAAAACTCAGACAGGTGTCTACAGCTCGAATACAAAGAATACACCTCTGATCTACACCCTCCCTCTGAGCGCAGGAAAGTACACGATTACATCGTTCCATCGGGACTGGTGGAATATGAGCAACCGCACGATGGATATCACGCTTAGCTACACTGATGCTGAAGGGAAGACAGTAAACGAAACGGTCAAGACCGGTGTACTCGCAGGTCCTAATGGCATCACGATCACTAATGACTTTACGCTGCCGGTGAGCGGCGTCGTGAAATATTCGATAAACAATACGAATAGTCAGGCATCTGTGATCAGTTACTTAGCAGTGGCGAAGGACAGGTTCAGCATTGTCAATGATCAGGCTGTAAACGAGGCTAAAAGTATTATAGAAGGTGCTGCATATAGCGTGCAGAAGGAAACAGCTAACAGCGAAGACTTAGTCCGGACTTGGCTGCTCCAAACGATGAACGGTTTAATCGGGTTCAGTGATACGGGGGCTACGATGGGTGATATCACCCTATCTTCGTTCCAGGAAGCTACTGATGACACAGCCGGCAGCTTCAGCTTCACAGTATTACTGAACAAGGGCGAGTCGAAGGCAGAAGCTGCGGCCAGCGGAACGATTAAGCTATCGGAGCCAGATATGAAGCAGCCGGAGATTACCTTGATAGGTGAAGCCATAGTCAATCTGCAGATCGGTTCTGAATATACGGATGCCGGAGCCACTGCGTATGACGACCAAGACGGTGATATCACAGACCGCATCAATACAACGGTCAGCAGTGAAGTGTATGGTCTGACTGAGTTAGATACAGCGCAAGCGGATATCTACACCTTCCATTACAATGTCAGCGATGCCGCAGGCAACACGGCTGCGGAAGTCACCCGAAAAGTAATCGTATCGGAAGATCCAGATGTACTGAAGCCGGTCATTACACTGCTTGGTGAACCATCTGTTCAACTGGACAATGGCGCAAGCTATACAGATGCCGGAGCCACCGCAATGGATAACCGCGATGGCGATATTACAGAACGTATTGTGGCGACGATTACGAAGGATGGAAATCATACGGATACGCTAGATACCTCATCAGCAGGCACTTACATTTATCATTATAATGTGAGCGATTCCGCGGGCAATACGGCTGTTGAAGTTATAAGAATAGTTACAGTGGGAGAAGCACAGCAACCGCCGACTTCAACACCAACGGTAGAACCAACACCGATAGTTGAACCCACAGCAAATCCTACACCAACACCTGTACCTGAAGTAACCTCAGGGCCGGTGTCGACCACAGCACCGACGGTATCACCGACACCGCTGCCGCGGACCACGCGGATTCTTAACAGTGACGATTTCACGGCTCCGGTTGGAGGGGGAATAACAGTTCAGCTCACAGAAGCTACTGATTCTGTACTGCTTCCTGTGGGAGTGTCAAATATCATCGGAGTGAACACGCTGCGTCTCGTATGGAATACATTTGCCATCCAACTGACCCCAGAAGCGCTAAAGAGTATCCAGGAGAAAGCTGCAGGAGGTCAAGTGGATGGAGCACGAATCAAACTCTCGGCCGTGAAGGCATCCAGAGTTGCCGTGGAACAGCTTATGAATAACCCAGCTGTCAACGGCTCGGTTCAGTTATCTGCTGCAAGTGATGTAATTAACTTCAGTTTGGAAGTTATTAGTACGAATGGCACTGCCGTACCGGTAGCCCGTTTTGACAAGCCACTGACGCTTACCTTCATAGTAGATTCAGATTCCAATCCTAATTTGCTCGGCATCTACAATATAGCCGGGAACGGAGCTCTTGAATTTATGGGCGGAACGCTAGCTGATGGAAAATGGAGTACGGAAATACAGCATTTCAGCCAGTTTGCAGTCCTGGAATATGACAAGACATTCTTGGATGTCAGTACGGATAGCTGGGCTAGCGATGTTATTAAGATAATGGCGGCTAAACATATTATCCAAGGTATTTCCGATACTGAATTTAATCCGCAGGGGAAAGTGACAAGAGCACAATTCGCGACCATGATTGCAAGAGCGCTAGGCTTAGAGGCGGGAAGTCATTCAACGTTTGTTGATGTGGACTCCAGTGCTTGGTATGCCGAATCCATTGCAGCCGTAAGCGAAGCGGGTATTGTGCTCGGACGTAGTTCGGATTCATTCGCACCGGACCGCAGCATTACCCGCGAGGAAATGGCCGTAATGATCGTTAGAGCTTATGAATATTTACAAGGCAGCAAGGTAAATGAAGTTTCCGCAAGCTCGTTCAGTGATTATTCCCTGATTCATGTCTGGGCACAGAAATCAGCAAGTTTCGCTGAGCAGGCAGGGCTGATAAAAGGACGAGGCAATATGCAATTCGCACCGCAAGAGATGATGACCCGTGCCGAAAGTGCGCAAGTCATCGCCAATCTGCTGGGATATTTGTAAGCCGCACTTCCATGAACCTGGCAGCTGCATTTAGCGGGTGCCAGGTTTTTTTATAAGTTCAAAGAAGGGTTTATACAATTGCGAGGCGTCGATAAGTGGCAATGTCAGCTTTTTTTGCCGTATTTTCCAGGTGGAATGCCCGTGATGTTCTTGAAAGTACGTATGAAATTGGCATAGTCATTGAAGCCGGATAGATAACAGGTATCGGATACGGAGTTTCCGGCGGATAGGAGCTGTTTGGATAAAGCAATTTTTTTAAGCAGGACGTAACGGTAGATCGTTCCTCCTGTCTGCTGCTTGAACAGGTGACTAAGATAATATTTATCGATGTTTAATTCACCAGCGATCTGCTCTAGCGACAGATTCAGATGCAGATGGTTATCGATATAGCGCATGGCCGTTTGAATATGCGATGAAATAATACTGGGTATGGTGGAACTAGTACGGCTATATAGCTCATTAATGAGGACCAGAATCTGGATCAGATAAGTTAAAGCCAGAACCTCACTGCCGTATTGAGGATTCTCCAAGATTGCAATCAGGCGAAAGGCAAGGGCCATGTACTCTGCAAGCAGTGTTTCATCCATTTGAGCGAGATTCTGCTCTCCGGGCTGACGGTTCTGGAAACAGGCGAGCAGATTTGTGGTTGCGGTGCAGAAGGGATATACAAGTGGAGCTTTGAAATGAATAGTTAATCGTTCGTAAGGCTCCGGAGATAAATTAATGATTTTATGAATCTCGTGATTGTTGAATAAGAGCACATTGCCCCGTTGAAGCGGATAGCTGTACTGATCCACAAATCCGTTCACCGTGCCGCCTAAAAATAGGAAGATTTCAAAGTGATCATGAATATGAAAATCTTTGGTGGGTGAGATCGGTGAATTGCCGATGCCCGCCAGTATGCCGCCTTCGAACGGCTGATAATACTGGGCATGTTTCATCCGGATAACCCCTTTCAGATTAATAGCAATAAACGCAATAAATAATCATTAATCGCAAAGACATTGCAATAATACAACACTAAACTATAGAAGAAGATTACGCAATAAACCAAGTATACAGCTGGTCTGAACATGAGTAGTAGGGATCTGCATCTGCTGAATAGACGCAATTGAAAGGGTGGATGGTGTATGAATAGTACGAAACACCGCAAATATTGGCTGGATACGATGCTACAGATCGGGAACCCAGTACTTGACGCTTTGTCGCAAAGAAAATTAAAGGAACGGCTGCCCACCGAGTTTCATAGTGACAGGAGCAAGTTTGCGCATTTGGAGGCATTCGCCAGGTTGGCCTGTGGAATGGCCCCATGGCTAGAGCTTGAAGGGCTGGAGGGTGAAGAAGAAGAGCTCAGGGCTCGTTATGTCCTATTGATGCTGGAATGCATCGATGCTGCTGTTGATCCATCATCACCTGACTATATGGATTTTAAGTCCGAAGGCCAACCGTTGGTCGATGCGGCATTCCTCGCTCATGCGTTGGTGCGTGCACCGAAGCAGCTTGCCGGGCGGCTGAATGAGCGGGTCAAAGGTAATTTAATAACAGCTTTAAAGCGAACACGCCGGACTGCACCCAGCGGGAGCAATTGGCTGCTGTTTAGCGCAATGGTTGAAGCAGCTTTGTATATACTCGGCGATTCAGAATATGACCGGATGCGTGTTGGTTATGCGATCCACATGTTCATGGATTGGTATAAAGGCGATGGTATCTACGGGGATGGCAAGGACTTTCACTGGGATCATTACAATAGCTTTGTCATTCAGCCGATGCTTGTGGATGTGGTTACACTTTTTGAACGGGACTCGGAGCAATACTCCGTATTGAGGCCATTGATTCTGGAGCGGGCACAAAGATACGCAACTGTTCTGGAACGGATGATTGCGCCGGACGGAACGTATCCGTTTATCGGGCGCTCTATCGTTTACCGTTTTGGTGCGTTTCAGCTGCTATCACAAGCGGCGCTACAGCATTTTCTGGAGGATGCGCTATCACCCGCACAGGTACGCTGCGCCTTGACCGCTGTAATCACACGGACTATGGGATTTCCAGGGACGCTGGATGAGGACGGGTGGCTACGTCCGGGGGTGTATGGTTACCAGCCCGAGCTTGCGGAGAGCTATATCAATACGGGAAGTCTCTATTTATGCGCTTCAGTATTTCTTCCTCTGGGGTTACTTCCTTCAGATCCTTTCTGGGCAGGGACAGAACTGAAATGGACAGCACAAAGAATCTCAGCCGGAGAGGATGTTATGAGAGATCATGCCTTAAGTAGATAGGGGGATCTGATCTAATCGGTCAAAGGGAGGGGAAAAGCATGAACAGACAGGAGCTTTTCGGAATTGTCCAAGAAATGAAGCCAGCAGATCTGAGCTTGTATTATCCTGATGGAGAGTCGGATGCTTTTTGGAAACAAGCCTTATTATCCGAGACATTAAAGGAAGATATCAGCGAAATCCGCGAGGAGGCTCAAAGATTAGACAGCCAGCCTATATCAGAGCTGACGGATACGCTATTTTCAATTTTTGCGCGCACAGGTTCGAGGTTGGAATATGAACGGGTCTATTTCGAACGGAGAAGAAGGCTGAATACATATGTATTTATGACCTTGCTTGAGCCGGATAATGTCAGACTTCTGGAGAACCTGGAAAATATCCTATGGTCTATATGCGAAGAGTACACATGGTGCCTGCCAGCCCATCTTCCTGCAGATCATAATACAGAGAATATTGATCAGTTTATTGATCTGTTCTCCTCGGAGACCGCTTTTACCCTTGCCGAAATTTCTCTATTACTGGGAGAACGACTTCCGCTGCTTCTTCGATCCCGAATCAGACATGAAGTAGAAAAGAGAATATTTCGACCTTTTATTGAATGTGGTCCTTATGAATGGGAGACTGCACGTCATAACTGGGCAGCAGTATGCGCAGGGTCGATCGGGGCAGCCGCCTTATTGATGTTGGATGATCCTGCTGCGCTGACGAATATCCTGCTGAAGACAGAGCGCAGCATGAGCTACTATCTGGAAGGCTTCGGGGATGATGGGGCCTGCCTGGAAGGTCTGAGTTACTGGAACTACGGATTTGGCTATTTCACGTATTACAGCGATCTTCTCCGGGTTAGAAGTGAGAGAAGAGTAGACTGGTTTGCAACGGACAAAGTGCGAAGTATCGCTCAGTTCCAACAGAAAGTTTTCATCGGTGGCAATTTTGTCGCCAATTTCTCTGACTCAGAGCCTCGAATTCACATACATATGGGCTTGTCCCATTATTTAGCTGATACCTATCCAGAAGTAGAATGTCCTCCGCCTGTGCTTCGCACTCCTTACGCTAAGGATCACTGCAGCCGCTGGGCTCCGGCTTTTCGAAATCTCATCTGGAGAAGGACCCGCGATGAGAAACAGGATCAGGATTGGGGAGCCGCCAGTTATTATCTTCCTGATGCGGGATGGCTTGTCTCGCGTTATCAGTCCGGAGGAAGTTCGTTCGGCTTTGCGGCTAAGGGAGGGCATAACGCTGAACCTCATAATCATAATGATCTGGGACAGTTCATTCTGTCAGGTGGAGGCGAAATCTATGCAGCTGATCTCGGCTGTGGAGAGTATACGGCTGAATATTTTAGGGCTGGCCGTTATCAATATGATTGTAACGGCTCGCAGGGACATTCGGTTCCGATCATCGGCGGCCAGTATCAACTGGCTGGCAGGAAGCATAGTGCTACAGTTCTGTACGCGTCGGCTGCGGTTGAAAAAGATGAACTGAAGCTGGAGCTGTCTCAGGCATACGAAGTGGAAGAGCTTCAATCCCTGATCCGCTCTATGGTTTGGTACAAGGGGCAGCATCCTCGCTTGGAGTTAATGGACGAGTACCAGTATAACGGTAAGTCAGTGAGCTGGACAGAGCGGTTCGTTACCTTGCGTCGTCCGAAAATGCTGCGTTCTGGTGTTGTGCTGCTGCCCGGAACTGGAGTAGGCGGAGTGGAACTGACTTATGATGTTCAGATCGTTGAGCCAGAGATTACTGCACGTGAGTACCGGGATCATTTTGGCAGGGATACGGTCTGGCATACGCTAGACTTTCATGCTCTTCAGCCCGGTTCTGAAGGGAAATTAGTATTCACCTTTCAATTTATATAAATGATGAAAGAAATAGTGAACCATTCTAAGAAGGCGGTGTTTGAAATGAATATAACGGAAAACCCAACTTGGCTGGATGAAGCTTGGAACAAGGCACTTGAAAAGACAAGATGTAACAGTGGAAAGATCGGTGCAGAATTTCCACACGCGAGTCAAGATGGTAAATACTTGCTTGAAGCGCCGAACTGGTGGACAGCAGGGTTCTGGCCGGGAATGCTCTGGCAGTTTTATTCTGAAAGTGGGGACGAAAGCCTTAAAATGATCGCAGAGCGCTGCGAAGAGAGACTCGACGAGGTACTGGACGGCTACGTTAAGCTGGATCACGATTTAGGCTTCATGTGGATTCTTACCAGTGTGGCAAATTATAAGTTAACGGGTAGCGAAGCGTCGCGAATTCGGGCATTAAAGGCGGCCAACTATCTGGCAGCCCGCTTCAATCTGAAAGGGCATTATATTCGGGCTTGGAATCCATGGAGTGAAGGGGAGGACAACAGCGGAGTTGCTATTATCGACTGCTGCATGAACACCAGCCTGTTGTTTTGGGCTTCCGAGACAACGGGTGATCCCCGCTATCGTCATATCGCAGAGGCGCATATGGATACTGTGCTGGAGCATTTTATCCGACCGGACGGCTCCGTGTACCACATCGTCAAATTCAACCCGGAGACGGGTGAAGTGGTGGAGAAGCTTGGTGGGCAAGGCTTTGCGCCCGAATCGGCTTGGTCACGCGGCACGGCTTGGGCTATTTACGGCCTAGCGCTTGCCTATCATCATATGGGAAAGCGAAGCTACTTGGATGCAGCCAAGCAGGTAGCGCATTTCTTCTTGACCCGACTGCCGGATGATCACGTTCCACATTGGGATTTTCGCGCTCCCGGTGAAGTCGGCGAGATACGTGATAGCTCCGCTGGTTCCTGCGCAGCGAGTGGATTGCTGCTGCTAGCCGACCAGGTGGATGATTCGGAGTCCCATGTGTACCGGAACGGGGCTATAAGAATAGTGGAATCTCTCTACAGGAATTATGGCAGTTGGGACAATGCGGACGAGGAAGGGTTGCTGCTTCATGGTACAAGTAACTACCCTGAGAACCGGAATATAGATGTTCCGCTTATCTACGGTGATTTTTTCTATGTCGAAGCACTGGCTCGGCTTAAAGCAGCAGGACCCTTCTATTGGGAATAGGGGGGATTATGATGAACAATGAGAAATCTTTTTTTCGTATTGGAGATAATCCGCTAAAGACCCGTGAGGATCTGGTGATCGCACTTGAGCAGCTTACGGATCCACTTCGGCCGTTCTACAGCAAAGGTGGCTCACGACTTAAAATTGGCAAAACAGGGGCGAGCTATTCGGCAGCAACTGCTGAAATGGAAGGTTTCTCGCGGGTGTTGTGGGGTTTGGTACCCCTGCTCATTGGTGGTGGAGACAGCGAACTCTGGGACATCGTGCTGGATGGCATTCGGCATGGCACCGATCCTTCTCATGAAGAATATTGGGGAGAGGTGAAGGACTACGATCAGCGTTTGGTCGAAATGGCGGTCTTCGGCTTCGCATTGGCAGCCATTCCTGAACAGATTTGGTTGCCGCTTGCTCCGAATGAGCAGGATCAATTATACCGTTGGCTGAATCAAATAAACGCCCATCCTTGCTATGATTGCAATTGGCTGTTCTTTAATGTTCTAGTCAATATCGGATTCCGCAAAATCGGTCGTCCCTACGACGCAGGACAACTGGAGAGCAATTTAAAGCGCATGGATGATTTCTATTTGGGAGAGGGCTGGTACAGCGACGGGATTAATGGTCACAGCGATTATTACGTACCTTTTGCTATTCATTACTATGCACTGCTGTACGCAAAGCTGATGAAACAGGAAGACCCCGAACGTTCCCGTGTGTTCAAAGAACGGGCTCGATTGTTTGCTGCTGAATTCATCGGCTGGTTCGCACCCGACGGCTCCGCACTTCCTTATGGGCGTAGCTTGACTTACCGCTTTGCCCAGTCGGCATTTTGGAGCGCCTTTGCCTATGCAGACGTTGAAGGATTTTCTGCTGGTGTGGTAAAAGGTGTGGTGCTGCGAAATCTGCGTTGGTGGTTCAGTCAGCCGATTGTTGACGCCGATGGCGTACTGACCATCGGATATACTTACCCGAATCTGGTCATGGCGGAGAATTACAATGCTCCCGGATCTCCGTATTGGGCGTTAAAGACTTTCTTGCCGCTGGCTCTAGGGGCGGATCATCCGTTCTGGAAGGAAGAGGAACTGCCGCTACCGTCCATTCCGGCTGTCATGGTTCAGAAGCCTGCCCATCTTGTCATCGTCCGCGAGCACGCTTCCGGTCATGTAGCGGCCTTCAATAGCGGACATTTATACACGAATGAACATACCCACACCTCGGCCAAATACGAAAAATTCGTGTATTCAACAGGCTTCGGCTTCAGCGTGCCCCGCTCCGAATGGGGGCTCTCCCAAGGAGCGTTCGACGCTATGCTTGCGATGAGCGAGGTCGGAGACAACTTATACCGGGTACGACGCCAGAATATAGAGTCTGAGATGATAGACAACGTCTTTCGTTCCGTCTGGAAACCGTGGGCCAATGTCGAGGTTCAGACTTGGGTTGTCGCCGGACTTCCTTGGCATATTCGGATTCATCGAGTCGAAACTGGACGGTCGCTGGATACCGCAGAGGGTGGATTCGCACTTGGCCAAGAGAATGAAATGCTATCGAAGATCGATGTGGCTGGTGCGATGGCCTCCACTGCTTGGGGAACTAGCGCAATCAAGGATTTGCTAGGTTGTCGGAAGGGTGAGCTGGTCTGGCCGAACGCCAATACGAACCTGCTTCACCCTCGAACGGTGCTGCCGATGCTGACGAGCACCCTTGAGCCGGGAATTCATTGGCTCGCTTCGGCCGTCTATGGTTGTCCTTCAGAGGGGGCTTTGGATATTCAGGCTGATCAAGCTGATGAGGTCCTCAAGCATTCACCTGAGCAAGATTTGAAAGTTAAGTTCAGCGAGGGAACGTTAACCATTGTCACTCATTTTGGGAGAGAAATCGTTCTTAATATATAATGAGTTGGTTGAATATTTCTCACACTAATTGAAAAGTCACAACAATAGCCCTGATGCAGAACTGCTGCACTAGGGCTATTGTTTTTATGTGGATTTTTATGATTTTATCTTTTAATTATTGAGTTTTTTATCAAATGTTTTCTTAGATGGACAATTATGCTATAGTACTCTATCTAGTCATTTACAGAAGTATTGATTTATCAGACGATGAATAAACTGACTTTTGGCAAAACTAGAAATACCGACATCTATAGAAAGATAAGAAAGGCAGGAACTCCTTATGGACAACGGCAGTCTGGTCACGTGGATACTTTCATTTGTTATGATTATAAACATATTGCTCTCTGCTGGTTTTTTATTTTTTGAGAGGAGAGATATTGGTTATACGTGGGCGTGGCTTATGGTTTTTTATTTCATTCCCATTTTGGGTTTTATTATTTATCTCTTTCTTGGTCGTAATTTAGCAAAAAAGAATTTCTTTGGCCTTTCAGCTGAAGAAAGTAAATATCTACAATCAACTGTAGATCATCAATTGGCTACATTAAAGGATCAACGCGAGAATCAGAACGCTTTGTTAACGAAATATGCTGATTTAATTCATATGAACCTTGTTTCATCGAATGCGCTAATGACAACAGATAACGAGATAGCTATTTTTAACGATGGTAAACAAAAGTTTGACTCTTTATTTAATGATATTAGAAATGCCAAAAAAGAGGTCAACATTCAATATTACATCATCCAGCCTGATGATTTAGGGACAAAATTAAGAGATGAATTAACTAAAAAAGCCAAAGAAGGCGTAAAAGTGAGGGTTCTTTATGACGAAATCGGCTCCAAGAGACTTTCTCTTAAGTTCTTTAAAGAACTACTTTCTGCTGGTGGAGAAGTAGAGGTATTCTTTCCATCACTGCTTAGACCGATAAATTTTCGGATGAATAATCGAAATCATAGAAAACTATGTATCATCGATGGGGAAATTGCTTATATTGGTGGATTTAATGTGGGAAATGAATACTTAGGGATAGATAAAAAGTTTGGATATTGGCGGGATACACATTTTAGAATGAAGGGTGGTTCCGTTAATCAAATTCAAGGCAGGTTTCTTCTGGATTGGAAACATGCCCGGAAACACGAGCAGGTAAGCTTGGATCAATTTTCCTTTACTACTGGAAGTCATGCCGGATCAAGTCCCGCTCAAATTGTGTCTAGTGGTCCTAACTCGCTAGTTGAGCATCTGAAAAACATGTATATTAAGCTGATCTTGAACGCCAAACGGAGTGTGTATATTCAGACGCCATACTTCATTCCAGATAGTAGTTTTATGGATGCATGTAAAATTGCACTCCTATCCGGTGTGGATGTACGGATTATGATTCCAAATAAGCCTGACCACCCTTTTGTTTACTGGGCAACTTGGGCGTATGCAGGTGAATTATTGAATTATGGAGCGAAAATTCTGTTATATGAAAATGGTTTCTTGCATGCCAAGACGATTGTGGTAGATGAAGAAGTAGCGTCCGTAGGGACAATGAATATTGATTCCCGGAGCTTTAGACTCAATTTCGAAGTTAATGCAATTGTTTATGATGAGCAAGTTGCTAAACAGCTTCAAGAATTGTTTCAGGAAGATAGCCAGTTAAGTACAGAGCTTACCCCTGAGCGTTATAAAGAAAGGTCCCTTATAATCAAATTTAAAGAGGGGATTTCTCGTCTTTTTTCGTCTATCCTCTGAATACACAGACCCTATACTCCGTACAAAAGGCGAGCTGTGGACTTGTAAATGCACAGTTCGCCGCGGTACATAGATTCTACTATGCTTCACACCATCCCTTGTTTTGATTTCATGCACTTAAGATTGTATGTGCGACCGTATACTTTTGCATATCTGACAATTCGGTCAATCATACGGGTGTCTTTCAGCTTAGTAAACGGGCACGGATCAGGAGCGGTATTCACTTCCAAGATCCATGGCTTGAGACGTTGATCTAAGGCAATATCTACACCGATTTCCTGAAGGCCGGGATAGACAGTGCTAAGCTGCCTTGCGGACTTCACTCCAATTTGCTTCAGGGATCGGATCAATATTTTACAATTTTCTGCGCTTGTGTAGCCTTTCAATAATTCCTCAATCGGATAAATCGTTCCTCCTTGACTCCCGTTTGTAACCACTTTACGAGGATGCGCCAAGCGTCCTGCAACCCCTGTTGCTTCCCACCCACCCTTAGAATTTCGCTGCACCATTACCCGAATATCGAAGGGGCGGCCATCGTAAACCAACAGCCTAATCCCCTTTTGTACTAAATAGGATTTTCCTTGGGTCTCTCGTAAGATTGCTCGATATGCCGTGTCGTAATCAGAAAATTTGTGTACGTGGGTACCGGATTGATAGCTGTATTGTGCGCGTGCAAGTTCAACCCGTATCACGCCCTGTCCTAAAGATCCGCAGCAAGGCTTAATGTACACCATTTTATATTTTTGTAGCATCTCATATAGTGTGTTCTTATTCATTTTTCTCGTAAGCGGGATATGTTTATTTAACTCTTGGTTTCTAACCAGCACCCTTGTCTTCGTCAGCTTATTAGATACACGACTTATCTGCTTCATCATTTTGTCCCTCCGTCTCAATATATCCATAGGCTATATTACGAAAATGCCTCAGCTTTTGATTGGGCAACCACCGAATCGTAGAACACACTGAAAGAATTCTACATATGATTATTGTAGGTGTTTATCAATGGGCTGCAGCTTGCGGTCAACAGGAGGCGGCCATCATGCTGCTCGACAAAGACAAATTGCAGGATAAGTTACTTGAAGTAATTGAGGCATTTCCCTGGTATAAGGGGCTGATCGGCGGCGAAAGAGCGAATTATAGCTTAGAGACGCTTCCGCTTATGACGTCGACAACGTTAGATACCTATTATTATAATCAACCTTTTGATCCTTCTTTGACCGTATATAGGACGTCGGGTACAAGCACTGGCCGTCGAAAAGCCATACTTTACTCTAAGGAAGACGATAAGCACTATATAAATATTAAAACGAAGCTGTACGGTGATCTTATTGCGGGAAGCGGATGTGTTAGCGCTTTGGCGGATATGGGTACTGGGCATGCGGCGAACACTGCGCTGTCCATTTTTGAGCGGTTAGGATTGGAACATCATTCAATTCCCTTCGAATTACCGATCGAGCAGCATATTGAACAGCTTCAAACCTTCAAGCCTGACTTACTCTACACAATGCCTTCCATCCTTGATCATATCGTACATGCTACTAGTGATCCGCGTGTTTTTGGAATCCGCAAGATTATTTTGGTTGGGGAAATCGCCTCATTAGGGTGGCAGCGGAATATGGCTCGTCTGTTCGGTCTTGAACCGCGCGACATCATTGATACGTATGGCTCTATTGAAATAGGCACGATTGCTTATTATTCACATGATCTTGGCAGGTATATTTTTGCTGATGGGATTTTTGCGGAAGGGGTCGGGGCGCAGGAGATTGGCGAAGAACTAAGTCCGCTTAGTAATGATGAAAGTGTTCTTGTTCTTACCTCCATGGTTCGCAAAATGCTGCCAGCTATTCGTTTCGTTACCTATGATGTTGTAAGGGACTTTAGGTCTGTGATGATAGATGGTGTGGAGAAGCAGAGCTTTAGTTCCATCGTCAAACGGGTGGGTCGGGAGCTGAAGCACGGGGAGAAAATAAGCCTGTACGATATCGAACAGGTCGTATACCGACATATTGAAGATGCGATCATTCGGGTCAAAGTGAGGAAGAACGCGCTGACCGTTTATATCAAAAGTAAATCTGCGGATAACACCATTGTCCCAAAGATCAAAGAGGAAATTAGGGAATGCATTCCGGAAATCGGCATGATGATTCGAAACCATCTGCTGGATGATATTGAGGTCATTACAGTAGGCAAAGACGAGTCAATGGACAGCGGAAAGGTTAAGAACAAAAAGCTATATTACCAGAAAGATAAAGATCGCGCAGAGATGGACTTCACTGACGGTATTTTGTCGACTATCGGAAATACACCCTTAATCAAGCTGAAGAGCTTGTTCTATAAAAGTGAGTTTGACGTCTATGCAAAAATGGAGCTGATGAACCCGGGGGGGAGCGCCAAAGATCGTCCCGCCCTGCGGATGATCCAAGAGGCATGGAAGGAAGGAACAATAGGCCCGGGAACCACCATCATTGAATCGAGTTCTGGTAATATGGCGATCAGCTTGGCCATGATTTGTAAGTATTTGGGGATGCGTTTTATCAGCGTTATTGATCCTAGAACCACGGAAACGAATCTGCAAATTCTGAAGGCGTTGGATGCCAAAATCGACTATGTCGCCAATCCCGATCCCGTAACAGGGGAGTTTCTTCCTGCTAGACTGAAACGTGTGCAGCAGTTGTTGGCGGAGATACCGGGCAGCTACTGGCCGAATCAGTATGCGAACGCAAATAATTATTTAGCCCACTACCATACGACAATGAAAGAAATCGTGACTGATCTTGAACGAGTGGATTATTTATTTTGCAGCGTTAGTACATGCGGAACCATACGGGGTCTTGCGGAATACGCAAGAGATCACGGACTTCGGACCAAGATCGTGGCTGTCGATGCAGAGGGAAGCGCGATTTTTGGCGGAAATAAGAGTACGCGGCGCTTCCCGGGACTGGGTGCCGGCATCGTGCCACCTTTCTGCAGAACAGATATAATCGACCATATCGTGCATGTCTCGGATTCAGATATAGTAAAAGGTTGCCGGATGTTGGCGCAGAACGAATCCATCCTGGCTGGCGCATCCTCCGGGGGAGTCATTGCCGCCGTGAAGCAGATGGAGCCAGAATTGACTCCGGGAGCTGTCTGCGCAGTCATACTGCATGATAAGGGAGAGCGTTACCTCGATACCGTATATTCTGACTCATGGCTTCAGAACCAATTCGGTCAGGAGCTGTTGGCTGAATGTGATGATCTCACTGAGATGTAAGAAACGATATGTTTCATAAGGAGGTGACGGTATGCTGTACTTAAATGATCGAGATATACGGGCAGTAGGTGTTGATTGGCCTATTCTTGTGGAATCGGTAGAGACTGCTGTGGGTATCATCGATTCAGGTGATTATGTGCAGCCGATAAAGCCTTACCTAAGGTATAAGAGTCCACAAAACCGGATTATTGCAATGCCCGCTTACGTAGGGGGAGAGGTGAACGCGGCAGGGATAAAGTGGATTTCTAGCTTCCCAGATAATATTGAGGCTGATCTTCCTCGCGCGCATAGCATCATTGTATTGAATGAACCAAGTACAGGCCGGCCTTCAGCCGTCTTGAACTCTCCGCTTCCCAGTATTATTAGGACGGCTTCCATCAGCGGACTGATGATTCGTTACTTTTTGCTGGCGCGTTCAGTGGAGCGGATTCATCTAGGCATTATCGGCTGGGGACCGATTGGGCAGTATCATTGTCAAATGGTTACGGCTTTGTACGGGGATCGAGTCGAACGTGTCCGGATTTTCGATATCAAGGGAGTAGACTTATCAGGAGTCTCATCTCTCTATAGAGATAGGATGGAAGTGGCTGAGACGTGGGCGGACGTTTATCAGCATTCGAATATCTTTATTACTTGTACTGTATCCGAACATCGGTATATTGATCTGTATCCTGAAAAAGGTAGTCTTCTGTTGAATGTTTCACTGCGTGATTATAAGCCGGAGGCGTTAGCTTCGTTAAAAGCCATTATCGTCGACGATTGGGATGAAGTGTGCCGTGAGAATACGGATATTGAGCAGCTTCATTTGGAGCAGGGGCTCACTCGTGCTGACACCCAGATGATTACCGATGTCGTCTTGCGCCACAGCCTAGCTGAATTCGGCGAAGATGAACCGATCTTCTTTTGCCCGATGGGGATGGCCGTCTTTGATATCGCTACAGCGGTGTATTACGTGAACAAGGCGAGAGAAAAGGGGATAGGGACCGAGCTGGAGTAAGGAGAGAAAGAATGAGAGCAATTCTGTCCATGTGATTGGTTGATTAAGTCGGCATTGTTTATTTGGCGGTATATTAGTGGGAAATGGACAAAATTCCAAACGATACAATAAAGACAGCCCCGATGAAGAATACATCGGGGCTGTCTTGCAACTGGTGCAACTGATTAAAGGGTATAACCGAAGCCTAGTATAGTAAAACACTTATCCTGATCTTCGGGTACCATTTTGATTTCTATCTGATGCTCACTGCTAGCTTCGTTTTGATATAGAATTACCGGATTGCAATGTGTCCAGTTGTTCACGTGAGGATCAACAGTAACTGCAAGGCTGCCGTCTACGAAGATATCCGCCTTGCCGAATTCGCTGCTGCCGGAATCCTTGTATACGAGGATGAGATTTTTACTCGTTATTGTCAGCTTGAAGCTTTCTTCTCCAGACGCTCTTGAATGCATCCAATTATGAGGGAATTCCGGAGTACCGTGAGAGTCAGCATCCATTTCTACCCGCTGCAAATCGGTATCGATCCCCGAAAATCCACCTACTTCGATCTTACCTGCGTCAATATAGTTTTTTCGATCCAGCAGGAGGGTTCCTGCAAAATCATTCCCGATAACCGGTCGTTGATCCAATAAGATCTCATCTTCATTCATTAGTGATTTATGGGTTTCGGTGAATAAATAAGCGAGACAATCAGCCATTACCCGGTGACCCTCATTTGTCGGATGATAGATATCATAGAAAAATTGCCGTTTCGAGATGATGTTGCCTTCAGCTTTACTCAGGCGGAACTGCTCGGATACGGCATCCTTTACACTAACCATAGGAAGATTATAATGGCGGCCAATGGGGGAGAGCCGATCCTGCAGGTTCCAGTCATTCATAAACACACTGAACAGAAGGATTACGGCTGGCTGATGATCGGCGGAAAGTATTTTTAAGCATAAGCTTTCAAAACAATTGCCTTTCGTTTCATCCCCTTCGTCGTTTACCGCAAATTCCACTACCACGATATCTGGTGTTACGAAACCGTCTCTAAGAATATCTCTTTCATAACGGATGACGCCAAGCTCGGAGGGTGTTCCGCCTACCCCAGCCTTCACAAAGTGGATGTTCTCGCCACCCTTTGTGCCGAATAAGTCTTTAAATCTTAAATACGACTGATAGGCATAACATTCCGTGTGTATCGGCTTAGCACCGGCTCCTTGAGTAATGGAACCTCCAATATAAGCGATCGTGACTTCCTCGCCCTTTATAGCCTTATTTATGGCAGCTTTTAATCTTTTATTATTGCCAGCGTGCAGCAAGGATTGTGTAATGATCTTTTGGTACTCATTCGATTCAAAAGCAACTGGTGGTTCAATGATTAGCTCTGGAACAGAATAACCGTCATGCAAATAAAAAATAACACTCGCAATCGCCATTTCGCCTGCGTGATTAAATTCAAAAGCAAATTTTCCGAGCACATTATCTTCTTCAGAACCCGGACAATCTGCTAACCTCAAAATAACCTCTGAACCATCGGCGGGGCAGGGTACACGTAAATAACTGCCGGTTTCATATTTACTAGTTTTGCCCCAGTGCTGCAATAAAAAAGTGACTGGATCTTCCTGCGCGTTAGTCCTTCTCACGGATACTCCGATACTATGGACCAATTTGCTAAATCCAGTGCTGCTCCCCAGAAGCTCCAGAATTGCCTCGTCTGTAACACCGCCTATAAATTTGGCCTTATCGATCAGATAGTTACCTTCCAGATAAACTTCCTGTGACGGTTTGCCTTCGGCTCTCGCTGTTGCTTCAATTGCTGTTTCATACAGCACAAAAAAGCCGTTTCTACGATCAGCCGGGTCCTTTGGAGCCTTCGGACCTTCAATCTGTTCGCCTGCAATGATTTCGTTATTCTTTTCCATATGGATCATCCTCGCTTTATAAGGTTCTCTTGTTATGGATGCGCTTGCAAAAGAAATGATTCTGCTACAAGGGAATACCTGTTAACAGTAACACCAAATATCTAGATTGTTCAACCAATAAACAAAGTTTCATTTAATAATTACAAAAACTTGCTAGTTTACACATGGAAGTTGAAATCGCTTACTTATATAATGTGCCTAGCCATACGAAAATAGGATACTTAAGGGGAGAATAATCATGCCTACGCAGGAATTAAACCTTGTGAAGCAGGGCAAAGCTGCTAAGATTTACGTGGATCCCAAAGGGAAGGATTATGCCGGTTTGCGCCGCGTGGCTCAGTCTTTTGCAGCAGATGTTAAACAGGTAACAGAGGTTGAACCTGAAATTCATACACAATTGAAGACATTAGATGGAACCGTTGTAATCGCTGGATCGATCGGCAGTAATGAGCTTATTGATCGTTTAATTGCAGAGGGGACAGTGGATGTGTCTGCCATCCAAGGGAAAAGGGAATGTTATAGGATTCAGGTAGTTGAAGAACCGACAGCAGGAGTGGACAAGGCGCTCGTCATTGTGGGAAGCGATAAACGCGGGACGATGTACGGGATTTATTCTATCTCTGAAAAAATTGGCGTTAGTCCGTGGAAATATTGGGCAGATGTTATACCAGAGAAAAAAGCAGATTTGATCTTACCTGATAGCCAGCTACATATGATTTCCAAAGAACCTTCGGTTAAATACAGAGGGATTTTTTTGAATGACGACTGGCCGTCCTTGGGCTCTTGGGTAACTCAAAGATTTGGTGATTTTAATGAAGATTTCTATGACAAGGTGTTTGAACTAATTCTTCGATTAAAGGGGAATTATTTATGGCCAGCGATGTGGAGTGCCGAATTCAGCCTTAACGGTAAAAGCAATCCAATCGCCAACGCCCAGCACGCACAGGAATACGGCATTATAATGGGAACCTCCCATCATGAACCTTTATTTCGGGCAGGCAGTGAATGGCAGAAGGTATACAACCAATATGGAACAAGTAACTTATGGGATTTTGCCCGAAACAAACAGGCTATTACGGATTTCTGGGAAGATGGAATCAAACGGAATCAGGATTTTGACAATTTAATTACATTAGGGATGCGGGGAGAAAGTGATTCTGCGCTGGAGGGCTCCGACCAGGAGAATATTGACCTACTGAAGGACATCATCCTTACGCAAAAAGAATTATTAAAGAAATATAATCTTGAGCACTCGCCCCAAATTCTAGCCGTATACAAGGAAGTGGAGAAGTATTGGTATGGCACTGCTGAGGTTGAAGGCTTGAAGGACTGGGAAGTCCTGAATGAGGTTACGATCCTGCTGGCAGATGATAACTTTGGCAATCTCCGCAAAATCCCAACGGAACACGAACGCGATCGAAGTGCAGGATGGGGGATGTATTATCATTTTGACTATCATGGGGGTCCACATTCCTATGAATGGTTAAACACGATTCCGCTGGAGAAGGTTTGGGAGCAAATTTGTATGGCATTCGACTATGGCATCCGTGATGTATGGATTGTGAACGTCGGGGATTTGAAGCCTATGGAATTGCCTATTTCCTACTTTATGGAATTGGCCTATGACTTTGAAGCTTGGGGTACTGGAGCGATTAACCGGACTGTGGAATATACCAATCGTTGGGTAGAGCAGCAGTTCGGATATGCACTGGAACATGAGACATGCCTGGGCATCGCGCAATTGCTGAGTGAGTATACCCGAATGAACGGCCGCCGCAAGCCAGAGATTATTTATCCGTCAACCTTCAGTCCAATCCATTACAATGAGGCACAGAGAGTGCTGAAGCAGGCGATTAGGATGGAGAATGCCGCTGACCAATACTATGCTCTTATTCCTGAATCATTAAAAGATGCGTACTACCAGCTTGTATATTTCCCTGCTGCTGCATCAGCCAATGTGCTCAAAATGCAAATATATGCTGGACTTAACGAGCTATATGCTGGACGAGGCAGTGTATTGGCCAATACCTACGCTACCCTGACTCATGAAGCCATCGATAGGGATAAACACCTGGAGCAGGTTTATAATAGCGGAATTACAGAAGGAAAATGGCAAGGAATGATGAGTTCCCCTCATGTCGGGTATGTTCACTGGAATGCAGAGGGGTGGAAATATCCAGAGGTGAGCACTTTGATTCCTGACAAAGGTTCTATAATGATTATTGATGTGGAAGGTACGGAGGAAGCGTATATTTCGGGTACGGCAAAGCTTCCTGTATTTACAAATCTGCAAAAAGAAAACTATTGCATTACTATCAGCAACGGTGGAGAAGCGGGCTTTGAATATCAGACAAGTAGCAGTGCAGCTTGGATCAAGCTTGAGAAAACATCGGGGTGGATCAAGGCTGGGGAGACCTTACAGGTTTCTGTAGATTGGGAAAAGGTTCACGAGATATCGACGGGTGAAATTACACTCTCTGGTGCCGGGGGCATCGTTAAGGTGAATGTAGCTGTGGACTGGACTGACATTCAGGATGTGCCAGCGATGACCTTTATCGAGACGCATAATAGAGTGTCCATTGAAGCGGAGCATACCTCAAGTCGTGTTGCACAATCAGGGGTGGAATGGAAGACCATTGCTAACTATGGGCGTTATTTATCCTCGGTTAAAATGTTTCCGGATACGGTATCTTTTGAACAGCCGGAGAATGCGCCTTATCTGGAATATCAGGTTTTAGTACAGCAGAATGCAGATTACAGCTTAACCGCGTATATTGCTCCGACAAACAACCTGTCACAGTTCAGTGGATTAAAATATGCGGTAGGCTTCGATGCACAGACGCCAGTGATTACTGATGCTTTACCTACGGATTTTGCGGGCGGCAATCATGATAATGAACCGTGGTGCCGCGCGGTTATGGATAATATTCATACCGTGACCACAAGTCATGCGTTAACAAAGGGGATTCATACCCTCCGCTTTTACGGATTGGATGCAGGCCTGGTCCTGCAAAAGCTTGTGTTGTCCGCTGCGGAGCTGCCTTATTCCTATTTGGGTCCGGAGGAGAGCTTTCATACTAGGGGGACGTACTAATTCATAGTTAGATCTAATTGAAGGGTTGAATCTTCGAATGGTTCAGGGTCCTCCGTTATTTCAAGGCAGATGACGGAGGATAACCCTTGATATTTTTGAAAACATTACTGAAGTAGGCGACATCTTGATAACCACAGTGCGCTGCTACTTCGGACACATTGAAGCCACCTGCGGACAGAATCATCTCGGCATTGCTCACCCGTACTTTGTTTATAAATTCTTTATAGGTGAAACCAGTGTTTTGCTTGAACAGCTTGCCAAGATATACAGGATTTAAGGCAACAAAATCAGCTAGTTCCTTGATCGTAACTTCCTCCGAATAATGATCCATAATATAGGTCATTACTTTTTGGATTCTCAGATCGATCAGAGGTGTCTCTTGATGGTGGGTTATGCTTAACAGGCGATACACAATCAGTTGAAAAATGGCTCTGGCCTTCATTTTATAAAAGGGCTGTTTGCCCATCCATACATGCGAGAAATCTTTGATGTCCGCTAGGATCTCTTTAGTTCTCCAGTTTTTGGTTACGGTCTCAAAAGGGAGCTGCACATGATTGTCCTCCCCCTCCCAGAAGAAATTAAACGCAAAAGAACGCATGGGTGCCTCCTTAAAAGTCTGCGCTTCCCGAATACTTCCGGAAGGTGCATAGAGCATATCACCAGCTTCAACCGTAAATTTTTCCCCATTAATAAAATAGTTCGATTTCCCTTCCACAATGAAGGTAAGGTCATGGAAATCAATTTTGCTCCTCGTTATCTCCCAATCCGGGAAGGATCTGCGGTCGACGAACAAAAAAACATTCGGAACTAGATTCTCATATTTGCCAATGTCCATTTCAGCCATTGCTCCTTCCATATAACTAGAGCCGCAGTAATACCGATTGGTATATTATACCGAAATGAAACCTATTACGAAAAGACTCTTTTAATCATCGGGAATGCCGTACGCCATGCATAATGAAATCCTTGAATTGTCGGTCCGTTGCCCGGTCTTCCTCCGTAACCACACCGCCCCGCTGATGCGTAATAATAACGGCTTTTTGTAAATACATGAAATACAGGTGGGTGGACTTCTGCAGAATGTTCAACCACTTATTTTTTTCCTCCGGAGCCACTGCTATTGTGTCAAGCAGTATAAGTCGTGAATACCAGCCTTCCATAGCCTTCTTAAAGTCAGGCAGTTCTGCAGGATTCTTAGAAAGCGTGCTGTAGTAAACTCCAAAAATAGCATCATAGTAGATCAGTGATTCCTGATGATCTCTTAGCGCCAAATATTTATCCAGAATGTTCTCCAGTGATTGTACCGGCTGTTCAAAATCAAAATCAAACAGCAGCTGTCCAAACATCCGCTCCAGGTTAAGGACATAGATTTGAGCGGCTAATTCTTCTTTGTCCTTATAATGATGATACAAAGTGCGCCGAGAGACCCCGGCTTGTTCTGCAATTTGAGCCATATCCGTGCGCTCAATACCTTGAGCACAGAACAAGCTGAGCGCTGTATCCTTAATGATCTCCCTCGTCATTTGCATCTGTTTTTCACGCAAATTCATTAATTTTCTCTCCTGCCTTGTGCGAGTATTTCGCTAATTCTGTGCTATTTCTGAGCTGGCTTCGACGTCATGAGGAACTTGCTGCCCACTGAATAGGGTTTCTGATGGTTGACCGCATCACCTAGCCATTTCAGAAGCTTCACACCATCTTGTTCAGCCTGAAAGAAGGTCTCTCTGGTTGCAAAAGTGTGCGGGGTTGTACCCGTCTTAGCATTTAGCCCATAGTCGGTCAGATAGTAATAATAATTAGGTAAAGTGGCAGCTAAAGAAGATACAGATTGCCGCATTTCCTGTGACCATTCATTAATAATGCGTTGATCTCTTGGCCCCTTGTAATCGTTGATGTTGTTCTGAAAGTGGATCAGAATCTCGTCAAATACCGAGTAGGATTGCAATATTACCGCATTCGCAGGCAGTAGATGACCGTTCGCTTTAAATGCTGCCCCGATGATATCCGCTTCGGGGGTATATCCAAAGTTCTTAACGAAGTCTGCCTGCCATTCCTTATTCACAACATTTGGCCACTTGTCTGATTTCAGGAAGGAACTGTCTGAATATTGGAAGAGCTCGGAGTCTTTGTAATGAGAGGCAATCTCCGGAGCCCAGAAGGCGGACCCGAATCCACCAGCGCTTTCGCCGGCAATCAGTAGTTTGTCGGGTTTATCTACGTTGGTATATATCCAATCAAGGCTGCTTCGCACATTATTGCTGCCGTTATAACGCATAGTAAAGGTGCTGCCGTCTTCTTTTTTATATTCAACTGTGCGGTTGCCGATATGGAAATCACCGGTCGAATAGGGAAGGTAGACCACATTCCATCCATGAAAAGGATTGGCAGGGTTATCCGTATCCATCATGCCTCTCAGCAATGTCAGCATATAGAAGGGGATGTTCGGGAAATAGTTGCCCGTATCTCCACCTTTAATGAAGTTCATTAGCTTGATGGGGTGCGCGGCGCTTTGGGCATCCCAACTGGCCCCTCCCCCGGAAAAGAAGATGATCCAGTTATTAGTCTCCCCCTTTTTATTCCAGATAAAATACTCTGATCCATCACTTGAAATGACATTTCCGTCCAGCTTGACCTTATTCCACTGGTAAGGCTTCACTTCCGTGATTACGGGGGTGGTGGTCACCGGTCTCTTGATCACAAAAGCGCTAATCGCAAGAATAGCAATCAAAGCAAGGCTCAATAATCCAATGCTTGTGAATATCGTAATTTTCCCCATTCTTCTCATATACATCTCTCCCTTAATTGGAGTATACGCTACGTTAACTCATTGCGCAACGTGTATACTTAAAATGCGAAAGAAACAATCATACTCGAAAAACGGGGTGTCCTCGCAGCCTTTTATACATGGCTACAGGGACACCCCGATTTTGTATGTTACTTCATTTAATTAGGATCTACACTTCGATTTCAAATGTTCTAATTTCGTAAGGTTCAAGTACAAAGGTAATAACAGGTTCAGTATGAACCTCACCTTCAGGACGTTCCATTAGATTGCACTCTTGCCATGAAATAATGTTCAAGTCGCTCGTCATATCAATTTGCTGGCGGCTTCCGGAATAGTCGTGAACACGAACGATTAATTTGTGTCCATCCTCAGATTTCTTAAGGGCAGATACCATAACCGTATCCGTTGAAAGACGAATCATGGACTTAGCTTCCACTTCAGCTTGCCCCTTGGTGCTACGCAGTGGATTGTTGATGGACCAGGCTTGACGGACTGTGTCACCCTGTAGCCAATCACCAGTATGCGGCAGGATAGAATACGTGAATGTGTGCTCGCCTTGATCCGCTTCAGGGTCAGGGTGCGTTGCCGATTTGATTAGGGATAAACGCATCACATTATCCTTGATGTCGTAGCCATATTTGCAGTCATTCAGCAAGCTAACGCCATAACCACGATCAGATAAATCTGCCCACTGGTGACCCACAGTCTCGAATCTAGCGTAATCCCAGCTAGTGTTCCAGTGTGTTGGACGCTTAACATTACCGAATTGGATATCATAAGTGGCTTCGGTAGCTCTTATCGCAACAGGGAAGGCTACTTTCATTAGCTGTTTTTTCTCATGCCAGTCTACGTTCGTCACGAAGTCGATACGACGATGCCCAGCGTGTAAGATCATTTGCTGTTTAATCGTGGAATCCATATAGCTCCATGTGAATTGCACAATACAACGCAATGAACCATTTTCTATGACTTCAATGCTAGTGCAGTCGATCACTTCGCGCATTTTTTGCTGATAGTAGATGTCAATGTCCCAAGCTTCATGTGCTAATGGTTTATCCTCAAACACTTGGAACACATTACCGTGACTTCCATTAGCTAATACTTGACGCTGTTCGTGTTTATCATAGATGGATGACAATTGACCTTGCTCGTTCCACGCTATTTCAAGGTGAGGCGTTGAAATTCCTGATTCATTCAGCTTGAATGGAGTGCTTAGTGGCTCAGAATTCACATCTGCCACGAAGGAGATGGTGGTGTATCCGAGAGAAGGAATGTCGGACACTTCAATGATCCAACGGTCACCTTCACGCTGAGCTTGTAATGGTTTACCTTCTGTGTTTATCCAATGTCCTGTTTCCATGCCAGGCTCTATAGTAATTTCTACGAGCTCAGATAATTCCCAAGAAGCATTGTTCCAGATGGTATATTTACCGGCTTCACTTCCGTTCACTAGTGCCTTCGTAGATTGTTCCCATACAGATTGACCAATGGCTTCGGCTTGAGCATATTCAATCGTACTGTCTTCGTACACTTCACGAATTGAAGAACCAGGAATAATATCATGGAATTGGTTACGCAAAATAATTCTCCAACCCTCGTCTAAATCGGTCTGACGATAGTTCGACCAATCTTCAGACACCACACTTTGCAGTGCGTTTAGCCATTCCGCCTCGCGGTATAGCAGTTCAAGCTTGCGGTTCATCCGCTTATTGTAGGCTTGGCTAGTGTACGTGCCACGGTGGTATTCTAAGTAAAGCTCACCATCCCATACATGGACATAACGATCTGTATTAGCAACAGTTTCTTGCAGATTACGGAAGTAATCTCCTGCTGTTCCTGTTTCAATCTTCGGTAGTCCTGGGAGATCGTTGAGTCTGCGGCGCATCTCTAGCATTTCGCGGTTAACCCCGCCGCCGCCATCACCATATCCGTAAGAAAGTAATAAATTGCGATTCACTTCTTTATCCCGGTACGTATCCCAAATTCCTTTTACAGTCTTAGGAATGATACGGCCATTATAGGTGTAGAACCAAGAATCTTCTTCAGACCAAGGCTCTGGTGTTGTAATGAAGTGTGTTAATACTTCAGTGCCATCAATACCACGCCATTGGAAGGTATCATGTGGCATGCGGTTATATTGATTCCAGCTAATTTTCGTGGTCATAAACGTATTAATTCCTGATTTTTTTAGAATTTGTGGCAAGGACCAGCTGTAGCCAAATACGTCAGGCAGCCATAAATAATCACATTCAACACCAAATTCATTACGCAAGAAGCGAGTACCATATAGCAATTGACGGACAAGAGACTCACCTGAGGTCAAGTTACAATCTGCCTCGAGCCACATGCCACCGCCAGCTTCCCAGCGTCCTTCAGCAACACGTTCACGAATCTTCTCATAGATTTCTGGATAATCGTTTTTGATGTATTCATAGAGCTGAGGTTGAGTCTGTAAAAAAGTATAGTCAGGGAACATTTCCATCAGACGGAGTACGGTCGAGAAGGAACGCGCACATTTCTCACGGGTATGCTTCAATTGCCATAACCAAGCTACATCAATATGGGTATGACCAATACAGGTAACAGTAACTGGCGAAGACTTTTCCATTTTATTAATTTCATCACGCAAATAATTACGAGCTTCCTCGATCGAAGCGTAGAAGACCTCTGAACCTGGACGAGACCAGTCAATCAGAAGAAACGAGCGGTCTACTGTACTTAGCAGCTGTGTATATTCTGGTGTTTTTGAATCGAGTACGTTCAGCGTCTCAACTACAGCAAGTGCTGTAAAATAGAAATCATCCGTTACATCGTCCAGCCAACAAATTTCTGCCATACGAATGCCATGTGTTTGATCTTTTTTAGGACCGCCACCTTCTAGTCCCGACCATAAACGGAAGGTAAGTGGAAGCTGCGTACCTACCGTTTCATCCGGCAAGAACACTTCTGTATGATTGGAATCTACACCTTGATAGGGTTTACCATTGTAAAAGAATAAAGATTCAAAGCCGGAGTTGTTTCCGGCACCCGTCTCGCCAAAATCAAATCGACCCAGTACCCTGCGTCCTGCCCAAGAGGCGGGTACGTCTATCTGTGTCGTTAGCCATAAGTACAGATCGCGGCCTTTCCAGGTATCGCCAACCTGTAGCTTAGACCATTCTCCATCCACGGGTGGTTCAGCTGCAATTTCACCTTGTTCGTCAATCATAGAATTGAAAAAAGGAATGTGTATTCGATCCCGGTAACGATATTCGGAAATCTCGTTTAGTTGGGAATTGAGTTTACGTTTGGTTAGAAACATGAGTAATAGCCCTCCATTATCTTGATGGGGGACGAGGATTATAAGACTTATAGGGTGATTACAGGTTTGTTTGGGGGGTAGAAACCAACTATAGACGATTTTTAGCGAGATGTAAACTCATGATAAAGAAAAAGGTTGCAAGGAGGAAAGTTTTACATCTAAAAATGAATGCGCTCCCATTGCACAAAAAGAAAGGTGGTGTTAAGCTTCTAATCCTAAAGGCTAGATTTTGAAGGAAGGTGAATTTGTTGAATATAAAGAAATTTTATCAAAATCATTTACGGAAAAAACTGTTTAATAAAATTTTAGCTATATATTCATCCATCATCATTATTACGCTTATTGCCTCTTCCATTACCGTTTATAAATACTATGAACAGACGATCACGCGTCAACATGTTGATGCTAATCGAGAGGTACTGGATTACGTGAGTTTATATATGAATCAGCAGTACGAAGGGATCCAATTGGCCATCCAGCAAATTTATAGTGATGCTTCTGTAAGTGAGGATTTGTCCTACTTTTTGCAACATGATTATGGAGATTATCTTAAATATCGTTTAGATCAGTTTGCTGAAATTGGGAGCTTTGTACCCCATACATTCGATACTTACTTCAAAACGTATTTGAATCAGAAAAGTGGTATCTCTGACGTTATCTTATACAGCACTGAGAAAGAATTTTATTATTTATATAAAAATAATACACGACAGCTCTACAAAAGAGATATAGATATTTCGGAGCAAAAATCACCCATACCCAAGAATGGTTGGGTTTCGCATGAAAAAAAATTATTACTTAAGGAAATAAGGGAAGACAATAACAATTTGTATACGATGACTAGGGAGCTTAAAGATCCGATTTCATTGAAAACGATCGGTATGCTCATTATAGATTTTGATGCTGAACTTATTTCAAAATGGCTTGGTACGAAAGGTACAGAGAATAATGGTCAAGTGTTGGTTCTAACACCAAGCGGTGACGTCATATATGATTCCTTAGGAAGGTATATGGGACAGCAGTATCCGCATATCGCTGGTCTTTATTCAGACAACTGGACTGCACTGGATGGATTATCCAAAGTTAACTTAAATACAACGAATAGCTCAGGTCTTATTGTGGCAGGGATCATTCAGAAGTCGCAGGTCAATAAAGAAATGGTGGTAGTACGAAATTGGATTATCGGGATTACGGCAGCACTAATTGTTGCGGCAATGTCCATTACATACGGAATAATTTTACGTTTCTCTAAAAAAGTGAAGATCATTGTCAAATCTATGAAGCGATTACAGGAAGGCGACTTAAGCACGCGCATTCATCTTAACCGGGAGGATGAATTGCAGCTCATTGCCAACAATTTTAACTATATGTGTGAAAGACTAGAGCTGTATATTAATAAAGTTTACATTTCAGAAATTACGCAAAAAAATGCAGAACTCGTTGCTCTTCAGTCGCAGATTAATCCGCATTTTTTATATAATACACTTGAAGCTATAAGGATGCGGGCTATTTCGCAAGGTGCGAAGGATGTAGGTCAGATGATTTACATTTTATCTACGTTATTCCGAACGATGATTAAGAAAAGTATGGTTGTTACCATCGCTGATGAGATTGAATATTGCAATCTATATCTTGAGCTGTTTCAGATTAGGCATAAAGATAAGCTTCAAATCGAGTCGCGAATAAGTCCAGTGGCTATGAATTGTTCTATCGTTAAACTGCTGATTCAGCCGGTCATTGAAAATTATATTGTTCACGGATTCAGGCCCGAACGCTCCGATAACCTAATCCGCATTGAAGTAACTGAATCAGACGGTAGCATTCAAATTGCTATTACAGATAACGGAAATGGGATTATTCCCAGCAAGCTAACGGAACTTCAAAAAACACTTCAAGTCAGTATGCGAATGGATGCACCACCTTCCTCGCTCGGACTATGTAATGTGAATGAGCGAATTAAGCTTTATTATGGGATTGAATATGGATTATCGATTGCTAGTGAGATCGGTGTAGGAACAACAGTCATCATGAATATACCAGTGGTAAGGGAGAGTATTAAATAATGCACAACATACTTATTGTGGATGATGAACCTCTTATTCTTGAAGGATTACGTTCAGTGATTGAATGGGAAGATTATGGACTAAGAA
Source organism: Paenibacillus sp. FSL E2-8871 (assembly GCF_038000345.1). Taxonomy (NCBI): domain Bacteria; kingdom Bacillati; phylum Bacillota; class Bacilli; order Caryophanales; family Paenibacillaceae; genus Paenibacillus; species Paenibacillus sp. FSL E2-8871. The sequence continues at coordinate 213,592 of NZ_JBBOBV010000001.1, forward strand.
TCGCAGGGCAAGCGAGTAATGGGGAAGAAGCTTTAGAATTTTTGCATAGCCATAACGAAGCCATTGACATATTAATTACAGATATTACGATGCCAAAGCTAACGGGACTTGAACTCATTCAACAAATTAAGTCTTTTGATTCAAAAATGAGATTTATTATCTTAAGCGGCTATGAACAATTTGAGTATTTAAAAGCTGGAATGAGTCTAGGCATTGAAAATTATATTCTTAAACCCATTAACATAAAAGAATTGGAATCGACCATTGAGCAAATTGTTGAGGTCCTCAATCAAGAGGATGTTGAACAATTTCATGCGAAGGAGGATCAGCAAGTTTTACGTAACAATATTCTAAATCGTTGGGTCACTGGAAATATAGATCGACAGGAGCTATTGCATCGTTCAAAAGTCTTAAATATTTCCTTGGACTGTTCATGTTTTACGGTGGCTGCGATTCGGCTTATTACGGAACATGAAGAGGACGAGAGTCAACTGCACCCTAATCAACTTATGGAAGAATGTTATCGTATCGCAGTGCAGTCCGTAGCAGAGCGCGGAACAGTTATTGTATTTATAGATATGGAAGGTGATCTTGTTCTTATTGTTGCGGAGTCGGCTGAAGATGAGAACAAAGAAGAAATGTATTGCATGCTGCAACAAGTGCAATGTGAGATTATGCATGAATTAGGAAAGTCTGTCTGGATTACGATAGGAAGTAAGGAATATACTTTTCAAGAAGTACCACAAAGTTATAAAAAAGCGAAAAGTTTATATGTGGATCATCTGATGCTGCCGGGCTATCCGATTATAGATTTGGACCAACTATCAAAGATGGTGTTACACGAGGAAAAGCTCGAAATTGATTATGAAGCATTTACTAAACTATTACTATCTGGCGAGCGTGAGGCGGCAAATCAATTTATCGCAGAAACGTTCCAAAAGCTGTTCGGATGTGGCGTGATTACACGCATTGATAATTATAACGTGGCGATTGAATTAATGTTGATCGCTAAGAATATGGAGAAAAACTGTAATTTCAGTGCTGTGTTTAATCCTTTGCTACGCATCCATACCATTGAGCAGTTGCTTCATCATGTGCAGGAAAGTGTGAATGAAACGCTGGACCAATTATCGCTAGTGAGTGATGAACTCAGTCCGAATATGAGATATATGGTGGATCAAGTGAGCAAACATTATAGAGAAGAACTATCTCTGAAGACGCTCAGTCAGCGAATGAATATGCATCCTACTTACTTGGGACAGCTATTTCAGAAGGAGATGGGGCGAAGCTTCTCTGATTATGTGAACCAATTCCGAATTGAAAAAGCAAGACAACTGCTGCTTCAAACTACGTTATTGACCAATGAAATTGCAGCTGAAGTAGGGTATCTAGATCCAGCGTATTTTTATCGCCAGTTCAAAAAATCAGTAGGCATATCTCCAACAGAACTTCGAAATATGTATAAAAAAGAAAAGGCGTAGGATTTAGGAAATGTTCCCGGGTATCACGTTCAAGTGGAGGGTTCACGAACGTTGGTCACGAGAATGTTTCCTTTTTTTTGTTCAAATCTTAAGGAATTTCAAGCCTCACGGAGGTCATTTTTTCTTGCGATCTTTAATTTTTACATATCATTCTGGAGTTTTTCAACTTTATGAAACCGCTTTTATAGCGCAGAATTAAAGATAGTTAAAGGGGCAAGGAAATAAGATCGAAAGGATATTACGGGGATTGTTTGGGGATAGAGAAGGGGGATGTAGAATAGTGTCTGCATTTTTCAAGAGCTTAAATAAGGATAAAGTACTGTGGTTTATGGTATTACCAGGGACAATATGGTTTCTAATCTTTTGTTACTTACCGATGTTCGGAACCATTATTGCATTTAAGGATTTCAAGATTCATCGGGACGGATTCTTTGCAAGCGTTTTTAATAGTAAGTGGGTTGGCTTTGAAAATTTCAACTTTTTGTTCTCGACGGAGGACGCCTATATTATTACAAGAAATACGATACTGTATAACGTGGCGTTGATCTCTCTCGGTTTAGTTCTTGCGGTGGGTATTGCGATCACCTTGAATGAACTTGTGAACAAACGAATGGCCAAAGCGTATCAAACAGCGATGTTTATGCCTTACTTCCTTTCTTGGGTTATTATTAGTTTCTTTACATTCAGCTTCCTAAGTGTAGATAAAGGGATCTTGAACCAAGTGATTGTGTATTTCGGAGGCGATCCTGTTTCCTGGTATGGGGATACTCGCTTTTGGCCATATATCCTTATTTTCATGGGGATTTGGAAATCCATCGGATATTCGAGTGTGGTTTACTTAGCAGCCATTGCAGGTATCGACAAGTCCTACTATGAAGCAGCTATGATTGATGGGGCCAGCAAATGGCAGCAAATTAAGTTTATTACGCTTCCTCTGCTTAAACCCTTAATGGTTACGCTTACTATTCTAGCGATTGGTGGTATCTTTAGATCTGACTTCGGGTTATTCTATCAAATACCTCGAGATTCCGGTGTTTTATACTCCGTAACGAATGTTATCGATACTTATATTTATCGAAGCATGAGTACGACAGGAAATCTAGGGATGAGTACAGCAGCTGGTTTATATCAATCAATCGTTGGATTTATCATGGTGCTTGTAACGAACTCTATTGTGAAAAAGATCAGCAAAGAAAACGCGATATTCTAGAAAGGAGTCAATTGACGTTATGGAAGTATTCAAACGTAAGCCAAAAGAAGTCGACAACAACGCCATTACTCCTTTTTGGAATGTGGTACTCAATATTGTGATTGGAATTTTCGCTTTTACCTGTGTGTTTCCGTTCTTGTTTGTCATAGCTATTTCTTTTACAGATGAGAAAGTACTCGCTTTAAATGGATTTAGCTTAATTCCAGAAAAATTTAGTATGGCGGCGTATCAGTTTATTTTTAACACAGGGGATCAGTTATTTCGTTCCTTTGGAGTTACCTTACTAGTTACTGTACTAGGTACGCTCATTAGCTTATTTCTAATTACAACTTACGCCTATGTTCTTTCTCGAAGATCATTTCGCTATCGTAATTTTTTCAGCTTCTTCGCCTTCTTCACGATGTTATTCTCAGGCGGAATGGTTCCAAACTATATTGTGGCCACACAGTTTTTACATTTGTACAACACGATATGGGCTTTAATATTGCCAATAGCGATGAATGCCTTTTTCATCCTAGTGATGCGGACCTTCTTCCAGACTTCAGTGCCTGATGCACTTATTGAGGCAGCCAAAATTGACGGTTCAGGGGAGTTTCGGACGTTCCTGCAAATTGTACTTCCGATCTCATTACCGGGGATTGCAACGATTGGATTGTTCTGTACGCTGGGCTATTGGAATGATTGGTTTAATGCGCTGCTGTATATAGATGATGCGAGTCTTGTACCGCTTCAAGCGATGCTGATGCGAATTCAGAATAATATGGAGTTTGTTATCCAGAACAGCATGCAGATGGGATCAAGCTTTGAGATTGCTGCGACATTGCCGACAGAAACCGTTCGTATGGCGATGGTTGTACTGGCGACCTTGCCTATAGCACTAGCGTATCCCTTCTTCCAAAAGTATTTTGTAAAAGGCTTAACTGTTGGCTCTTTAAAAGAGTAACACTACTAAGATGTATTTATTCGAATCGCTAGAACAGGAGTCGATATAAATAAAAAGTTAATTAATCTAAAGGGGGAAAATAGAAATGAAAGCGAAAAAAAGTTTAACGCTCGCTCTTGCTGGAACAATGCTTTTGTCTGGCCTTCTTGCTGGATGTGGTTCGAATAATAATACAAATGCTGCTAAAGAAACAAACAATTCAGCGGCAGCAGGGAATTCAGCAGGGAATACATCGGAATTAAAGCCATATGAGCTGAAGATGTATTTAATTGGTGGACCTCAAAAGGACTTGGATCTTGTCTTAAAAGAAGTTAATAAATATACCCAAGAAAAAATTAATGCGACGTTGAACATTACGATGTTCGATTGGGGTGATTACGATAAGAAGATGCAAGTCATTACCGCTTCTGGTGAGCCTTATGACATTGCCTTTACCTCTTCTTGGACAAATGATTTCCGCCGTAACGCAGCGAATGGTACCTTCTTGGGTCTGAACGATCTGTTAGATAAGTATGGAAAGGAAACAAAAGAGGTTTTGGATCCTCGTTTCTTAGAAGGAACTAAGATTAAAGGTGAGATCTATGGTGTTCCTGTAAATAAGGAGCTTGGACAGCAATGGGTATGGCGCTTCAATAAGAAATATGTTGATAAATACAACATGGACATTTCCAACATTCGTACATTGGATGATCTAGAGCCACTTCTTAAAACGATTAAAGAGAATGAGCCTGCGGATATTACACCGCTAGCTGTTCCTAAAGGCTTTAAACCATTCATGCCATTTGACTATGTACTAGGTGATGAGTTACCTATCGGGGTCTATATGGATTCCACAGATGGCAAGGTTGTTAATATTCTGGAGACACCTGAACTTGCAACATCGTTAGATACGATGCGCAGACTTTACACAGCAGGTTACTTACGCCCAGACGTTGCAACACTTGAAGGTATTGATAACATTAAGACCGGTAAATGGTTTGCCGATCGCGAAATTACACAGCCTTATGCAGAAAAAGGTTGGTCTCGTTCAGCAGGTTATGAAATTGTAACTTCGCCTATGCATGAGCCTTATGTGTATACACAGTCCGCCGCAGGTTCGATGCACGCTATTTCCGTAACCTCAGGTGATCCTGAACGGGCTATGATGTTCTTGAATCTTTTGAATACAGATAAGTACTTACGCAATTTGCTCAACTATGGTATTGAAGGCACTCATTATAAGAAAATCTCCGACAATGTCATTGAAGATCTGCCAGCTATGCAAGATAGCTATGCAATGCCAGGCTTCACGCTTGGAAATATGTTACTGACTTATCTGCATGCTGATGACCCTGCTGATAAATGGGATGCTTTCAAGAAGTTTAATGATTCTTCAAAAGAAGCCCCTACCTTCGGTTTTGCATTTGATCCTACACCTGTAAAAACAGAAGTAGCGGCAATCAACAACGTAACTAAAGAATTTATGCCAGCTCTATACACAGGTTCTGTTGATCCTAAAACATATCTGCCAAAAGCAACCAAGAAATTTAAAGAAGCTGGACTGGAAAAAGTCATTGCTGAAGTTCAAAAGCAGCTTGATGAGTGGAACCAGACAAAGAAATAAGCTTTGAACGTAACAAAACGCCTACGATTAATCTAAAGGTAACGCAAATAGGATTAGTGGAGACGGGCAGCTATGCTGCCCGTCTCTCTATCTATACTCATTTTTATCAAGAGGAGTGGAAATATGGAACAATTCAGACTGCCAACCATCTCAATGCCGAAGCTTCCGCTTCCACAAGCAATTCAAGAAGTATTGAACGAAGCAGAGGAGAAGTTAGCTCATCGGCCTAAACTATTGCAGCTTTTCAAGAACTGCTTCCCGAATACACTAGAGACAACGACTAAGCTCATGGATGATGGAACAACATTCATCATTACTGGTGATATCCCTGCTTCCTGGTTGCGAGATTCTGTGGAGCAGGTTATGCACTATGTGCCATTTGCGAAGAATGATCCGGATCTTCAACGTATCATTAGCGGTTTAATTAAACGACATATTCAGTATATACATATTGATCCGTATGCCAATGCGTTTAACGAAACAGCGAATGACTGGCATTGGAGCACTAGCGATATTACGGAAATGTCCCCTTGGGTGTGGGAACGTAAATTCGAGATCGATTCTCTCTGTTTTTCTATGCGTCTGGCTTATGCCTATTGGAAAGAAACGGGGAAGACTGATATATTCGACGCCGGATTTAAGGCAGCAATGGTCAAAATATACAACTTATTTAGAACTGAGCAGCGCCATGCTGAATTATCTCCTTACAGCTTTACGCGTAATAACGGGATACCTGAAGATACGTTACGCAACAACGGCCTTGGTATGCCTGTTAATTACACGGGGATGGTCTGGTCCGGGTTCCGATCAAGCGATGATGCTTGCGACTTCCATTACAATATCCCGGGGAATATGTTCGCCGTTGTTGCATTACGTCATATGCAGGAATTCGCAGAATGGGTATTCCGTGATCTTGAATTTCTAAAAGAGCTTAAAGCATTAGAAGCGGACATTGATCATGGAATCAAGCTGTATGGTATTTATCGTCATCCGAAATTTGGTCCAATATACGCCTATGAGACCGACGGCTACGGCAACTACTGCTTGATGGATGATGCGGGAACACCGGGACTCATGTCGATTCCTTATCTCGGCTATGTTACAGCAGAGGATGAGACTTATCAGAATACACGCCGATTTGCGCTGAGCAAGGAGAACCCTTTTTACTTTGAAGGAACAGCAGCGAAAGGGATTGGCAGTCCACATACTCCGAAAGACTATATCTGGCATATGGCATTGTCTATGCAAGGTTTGACGGCTTCCACGAAGGAAGAGAAGCTAGAGATGCTTGCGATGTTAGAGGCAACGGATGCGGGGACTGGTTTTATGCATGAAGGATTTCATGTCGATGACCCGAATATATTCACTAGAAAATGGTTTGCCTGGTCCAATAGTCTGTTCTCCCAACTAGTCTACAAAACTATGAAGGAAGGACTACTATGAGCAGACCTGTAATCATATTCTATGATTCTGATTTCCCAATTTCCAATTCGATTCCTAGTGACGCGATTAAATCCATGCGTGAGTTCGGTATGATCGTGAATGCCAATCAGCTTGCAGCAACGCTTAAGGAAACCGAAGGTGGATGTTTCATTAATCTGCATGCACCCTATTTCCCAAAAGCGGCATGGATAGACATTCTAGCCTATTTGCAAAGAGGTGGCGGACTGATCAGTATCGGAGGTGCCCCCTTTAAACAACCCGTTCGTTGGAAAAATGAACAATGGCATGTGGAAGCGGAGCAGACCTCTTATCATCAAGAGCTGTCTATTCATGAGGTACTGCGTGTTGATTGTTCTCGCAACCAGTCCTTGCTTGCATCAGATATCATTCCTCTGCTTAAGGGGCAAGAAGCTCTTTTTATAGCGAGTGAAGAGACATGGAACCTTGTGCCACATACGACGAAGACGAGTGATTTACCCCATCAAATGGGGTCAGCAGGTCCGATGAGCACACGGATTTACCCGCTTCTGAAGGGAATTACGCATGAGGGGCGGGAAACTGCTGCTCCAGTAGTTCTTTGGGAGAATACGATTGGTTTATTTGCAGGCTCACGCTGGCTGTTCGTAAATACGGCTGCAACGGCTTCTTTATGGAAGGAAAAAGGGCTGTCCGCGATGTCTGAGTGGGTTCGTTTCTGTAGTAAGGGTGTAACGGAAATGTGGGTTAAGCCAAATTACGCGTCATATGAGTCAGGAGAACGGGCTTCTCTGACACTTCAGATTCAGCAGCTTGAGCGGGTAAAACCTTCTTTGCGAAATGAAGACAAATGGAAGTTTACAATGCATGTTGAGCATGAATCCGATCCCGCCTTCCGTTGGTCCCATAGTTTGGAGATGAAGGCTAATGCTGAGCTTAACATCGTTCGGGTGCCTATTCCTCTGGAAATTAGGAGTGGTCTGTTCCAAGTGGTCTGCGAAGCGGAAGCCAGTGATGGTGAGGTCCGCATTCTACGTCAAGGGTTCTGGGGGCATGCCCCTGAACTTCTGGTAGCAGGTGAACCGGTAACGAGTGGAAGAGATTATTTCATAAAAGATGGGCGTCCGCTACCTGTTGTGGGGATGACATATATGACGAGTGATGTGGCACGAAAATTTCTATTTCTGCCGAACGTTGGGGTATGGGATCGCGATATGGGTCAAATGCGGAAGGCAGGGATTAACTGGATCCGAACAGGAATCTGGACTGCTTATCGTAACGTGATGCAAGACGATGGTCATGTTTCAGAAGAGGTACTGCGAGCGATTGATGCCTTTATCATGACGGCGAAGAAGCATGATCTTCAGGTGACTTTCACGTTCTTCTCCTTCACACCGGAAACGTGGGGTGGGGTAAATCCTTATTTGGACCCACAAAGTGTTGAGGCTCAGAAGCGGTTCATTCGTTCTATTGTATCTCGTCATAAAGCGTCTTCGAATGTAGATTGGGATCTTATTAATGAACCGTCGATGTTTGATCCGGCACGGATTTTCTCGGATGGTCCGAGTTCATGTCATGATCGCTTCGAGCAACAAGCTTTCATAGAATGGCTTCGACATAGACATGGGGAAATCGAAGTACTACAGGAACGTTGGAATATGACACCCGCACAGCTTCCGGACTTTGCATCGGCAGGGCTGCCAGAAGCGAAAGAGATGAACTTCGATGTACAGGATATGCACATTGCTAAAAGAGGGACGCGTTGGCTTGATTATTGCTTGTTCTCCATGGATATGCATAACCGGTGGGTGAGGCAGTTATATGACACCATTAAGGAGCAATGTCCAGATCAGATGGTTACGGTTGGGCAGGATGAAGGGCTAGGGGCGCAGAGACCTTCACCGTTCTTCTACGAGGAGACGGTGGATTACACCACTGTTCATTCCTGGTGGTTTAATGATTATCTGGTGTGGGATGGCATCTTTGCCAAGACGCCTAATAAGCCAAACCTAATTCAAGAGACTGGCGTCATGTATGTAGAAACTCCTGATGGACGAGCCAAACGTTCGGAGCTAGAGCTGCGAAATCTACTCGAACGCAAATATGCCTATGCGTTTGGAACTGCTGGTGCGGGGGCCATACACTGGATTTGGAATACGAACTTCTATATGGATAATGCGAATGAGTCCCATATCGGAGCATTGAGAGCAGATGGAACCGAAAAGCCAGAGGCGGATGTCTCTTATGACTTTGGGAAATTTATAGAAGGCATTCGTGACGTATTTGGAGATCGAAATCTGGAAGAGATCGCTGTGGTGTTTCCGTATTCGAATGATTTCTCTAACCGGAAGCTGGCTTTCGCTGCTACAACAGAGCTTACCCGTATTCTTTCATATGATCTAAAGATGCCTTTTAGAGGGGCTTCGGAATACCACCTAGATGATTTGGAGAACCATCCTGTGAAGCTTATTATACTGCCAAGCGCGCATAACTTCGATGATGCAGCGATGGAAAGGTTGTTACACATCGTTGAAGAGACAGGTGCGGTATTGCTTGCTACAGGCCCGCTCGACATTGATGCTTACTGGCGTTCTTCAGAGCGCTTAAGTGATATTCTTGGCAAGCGTGAATTGCGTAATGTGCGCCGTGAAGAAGTGCTTAGTCTTCAAGGCCAAGAACTCCCCGTCTCCTTCGGTCACCGAAGGATTGCTGAGGTATCGAAGGAAACGATGATTCACGAATCCGGCGAAAGCGGAAGCTCTACTATAGACTCAGTCATAAACATCCCGCTTGGCAAGGGTCGACTCCTATGGAGTCCACTGCCCGTTGAATTGAGCGACCGAAGTGATACTACATCTGCACTGTATCGCTACGCGCTCCATGCTGCTCATGTGGAGTGTGACTTGGAGTGGATTAGCGGAGGGGACTTAGTAGGTATCTACGGACGGAAATTGAGCTTTGCTACGGGAGCTCTCTTCACCTTCGTATCGGAATATGCTCAGGATGCGAAGATCGAGGTGAAGGATTCAGCCACTGGACGAACCTACGCGTTCTTGTTGGAACAGGAACGTTCAGTCCTGTTTGCTACGGACTATAAAGGTGATCTTCTTGGTGTGTATCGCCAGCAGGAAGTTGAAATTCATATAACTTATCCACATCTACTACATTAAGCATCTTAGTAGAGAGTACGTATTGCATATAAGGAGGTCTTCACATTGGATCGTTCAGATAAATCTATTAAACCTCAGACTGCCCATATTATTTCTCATACTCACTGGGACCGGGAATGGTATCTTCCATATGAAAAGCATCACGTACGCCTGATTAAACTGGTCGATGAATTGCTGGATCGATTGGATGAGGATGGTGAATTTAAGAGTTTTTATCTTGACGGACAAACAATCATTCTGGAAGATTATCTTCAAGTTCGGCCCGAGAATCAAGATCGTCTACAAAAACATATTACGGAAGGTCGTCTACTGATTGGACCTTGGTATATTCTGCAAGATGCTTTCCTTACCAGCGGAGAGGCAAATGTACGTAATATGCAGATTGGTCATCAGGATTCGAAGCGTTACGGCGAACCTTCTAAGATTGGTTATTTTCCGGACACCTTTGGTCTAGTGGGTCAGACTCCACAATTAATGAAGCAATCAGGCATCAATAATGCCTTTTTTGGAAGAGGTGTAAAGCCGACTGGATTCAACAATACAGTATCGGACGGTGGATATGAATCTTCGTTCTCCGAGCTGATATGGGAAGGTCCGGATGGATCGAAAGTGCTTGGAATTCTATTTGCGAATTGGTATTCGAACGGAAACGAAGTGCCAGTGAATGAAGCAGAGGCAAAAGAGTTCTGGGAGAAGAAGTTAGCAGATGCTCGGAAATTTGCCTCTACAGGCGAGTTATTATTCATGAACGGCTGCGATCATCAACCGGCTCAACTGGATTTGCCGGAGGCTATTGAAACTGCGAAGCGGCTATATCCAGATATGGAGTTTATCCATTCCAACTTCCCTGATTACCTTAGGGCTGTAGAGGATGTAATGGATCACAACAATTTGTCGACCGTAAAGGGCGAACTGCGGAGCCAGCACACTGACGGATGGGGGACGTTAGTGAATACCGCATCTGCTCGTGTCTATTTGAAACAGATGAATCAGGAAGGGCAAGTCTTGCTTGAAAAGGTAGCGGAGCCACTCGCTTCATTCGCACATGTATTGGGCAAAGATTACCCTCATCATCTGTTCACCTATGCCTGGAAGACGCTAATGCAGAATCACCCTCACGACAGCATTTGTGGCTGCAGCGTGGATGAGGTACATCGCGAAATGGTAACCCGGTTTGATAAAAGCCGTCATGTAGCAGAGACCATTGTTGATGATAGTAAGCGCATGATCGCTGAAGCTGTGGATACGTCCGGTTTTGCAGCATATGGTGAAGAAGTGCTTCCGTTAGTAGTCATGAATATGACAGGGTGGAGACGCACGGGTACAGTGAGCATAGAAATTGATGCGGCACGTCTATATTTGCGAGAGGGTTTCTCTCTAGAAGAAACGGCCAGCCGTATGAAAGATATTGACTTAAACGGTCGTGAATTAGTAGACGATCAAGGGAATGCCATTACATGCCAGATGGAGGATTTGGGTCTTCAGTTTGGTTATGATTTGCCTGACGATAAATTCCGCCAGCCCTATATGTGCCGCCGAGTAAGACTTACCTTTGAAGCTGGGCAAGTTCCGGCGCTGGGTCTTCGTGCATATGCGTGGGTTCGTCGTGCTAACGCTGGGTTGCCTATAGCTCCTGAATCTTTGCTTCAAGGGGATCGGGTGTTGGAGAATGAGGCCATCAAAGTAGTGATCCATGATAATGGTTCATTTGCGCTAAGTGACAAAGCTAGTGGCATGACCTACCGGGATCTTGGTGTGTATGAGAACACAGGTGATATCGGAAATGAATACATGTATAAACAGCCAGAGGGTGAACAAGCTTTAACGACCAAGGGACTACAGGCGAATATTTGCGTTCTGGAAAATACACCTTATCGAGCATCTGTGGAAATTAAGCATGACTGGGAGATTCCAGCCTCAGCAGATGAGAAGCTGGACGAGGAACAGCGTGCTCTTGTGTACTACCCAGAGCGGAAAGCGCAGCGCAGTAGTGACACAGTCATTCTTAAACTTCGTACCGTAATTAGCTTGGAGCGGGGCGGGAAGGGGCTGCATATCGAAACGACGATAGACAATAAGGCTAAAGATCACCGGATTCGTGCGCTATTTCCGACAGATTTGAACACCGCCACACATCATGTGGATTCGATGTTTGAGGTTGCGGAGCGGAATATTGAGCCAGCTACAGAATGGATGAATCCGAGTAACACGCAGCATCAGCAGGCCTTTGTTGATATCAGTAATGAAACAGCCGGTCTAACCGTCGCTAACTTTGGATTAAATGAATATGAAGTGTTAAGAGACGGTCGTAACACCATTGCGATTACATTACTCCGTAGCGTGGGTGAATTGGGAGACTGGGGTTTGTTCCCAACTCCAGAAGCGCAATGTCTCGGAGAGCATGTTGTACGTATGGAGCTCATCCCACACACAGGAGATGGTATAACCTCAGGTGCTTTTGCTGAAGCTTATCAATTCCAGATTCCTTGGGTCGTATGTCAGACTGATGTACATGAAGGAGCGATTGCTCCGGTGTATACTCCATTCGAATGGGAGAGTCAGGAGCTCGCATTTTCTTCTCTAAAAATGAACGAGCAGACTGGAGACCTACTGCTTCGCTGGTACAATATGAGTCAGCAGAGTACCGACCTGACCATCCGTTCAACGATACCGCAGCAGTATTTCTATAAGACGTCGATCCTGGAAGAGGAGAGCCACCCACTCTCTAGCGAAGAGAAAGGTAGTTCGGCCTTACAGATCGGTCCATGCGAAATTGTAACGATTGGTATTCGGAGATAGAATTAACTTATTTTTTTCATATAATTTAACAAAAGGACGATAACCAAAAGTCATACGACTCTTTGGTTATCGTCCTTTTAAGTTTATAACTATGAGCTTTAAGAAGAAGACTTACTACGTGTTGGGGAACTGAGATGATCAATCTGCTCGTCTAGAACGGTGCTGGCTTTGCCTAAAAATTGTGAAATGAGGGCAAGTTCTTCATCCGTATAGGAAGCAGCCAATTTAACCATAGCGGTATGAAGTGGCATGTACGTGTCAATGACATCTTCTTTATTTTCATACAACGGGACAATAATTACTTTACGGCGATCATTAGGGTCATTTTGTCTGCGAACGTATCCGTTTTTTTCGAGACGATCTATTAATGCAGTAACGCTACCTGTGGCAAGTCCAGTTAGTTTGGACAGCTCTCCAGCGGTAATGGGGCCTTTTTCACGCAGGATATCCACAGACAAAAAATCATTATTGTATAACCCAAGAGAGGCGGCTACGTTTTGCTGGTATACCACCGTTCGGGTTCCCAGACCACGCATGAGTAAGGTAAATTGTTCTTGCTCTGGTGTAGGTTGTGCTTGTTCATGGCTTGACAAAGGATAACGCCCCTTTTAAAATCTTTATATCTCGTTAATCAAGATATTTGATTATGAAGTTATTTTAAAATGTGTTATTTTACAAATACATTCTATCGAATTAAGCATACTTTTGCAAAAAAAGTAGTATGACAGCATTCGTAAATGGTTATGGATAAGAGATATATCTATGTGTGATTGCTTTAATTGAGAGGGGAATCATGGTGAAAGAAGCTATTGTTATTAAAGGTGCACGAGAGAACAATCTGAAGAATGTCTCGCTCACGATTCCTAAGTATAAGCTTGTTGTTCTGACGGGACCTTCGGGATCAGGAAAATCGACGTTAGCTATGGATACACTTCAGCGGGAATGCCAAAGACAGTATTTAGATTCCATGGGCATGACTTCAGATACGATCAGTAAACCAAAGGTCGAGTCCATTGTTGGACTGTCTCCATCCATTAGCGTAGGACAGCATGTTACGAATCGTAATCCACGCTCGACAGTAGGGACTGTAACTGACATCTATACCTTTGTCAGGTTTATTTTTTCTAGATTAGGGGAGCGGATTTGCCCTTCTTGCAATGGTAGCATACCACCTTCTTTTGAAGCGAGGGGGCTACTAATAGAAGAAGACGAGGAAATGGAAGGTCAGTCGATGGGCTGTCCGCATTGCGGAGCTGAGCTTGAGAAACTTGGCATGTCACATTTTTCCTTCAATAAGCCGGAAGGGGCTTGTGAAGCTTGTGGTGGACTTGGGTCTGTGGCGACTATAAATGAAGCAGCGGTATTTAATCCAGAGCTTAGCATGAAAGAGGGTGGAGTAGCTTCTCTGAATGGCGTTCATCGGGATATACAGATGCGGATATTAGTAGCAGCGGGAAAACATTTCGGATTTGTGTTTGACCCGGATCAACCGTTGAAGGATTACGGTGAGATTCAGCGTGATTTGCTGTACTACGGTGTGGAGAGTGAAGCTTTTAAACGCCATTTCCCTAATATTAAGCCAATCCAAGGGACGAAGTTTGAAGGTGTTATACCCGGTTTGTGGCGGCGGTATAAGGAGAAGGAAGGAGAGGCTGGTGCGCAGGAGAAAGATGGCGGATTTTTTCATGAGCAGCAATGCCCGGAATGCCTAGGAGCTCGCCTGAAAAAAGAAGTTCGTCTAGTTCGAGTAGCTGACGCATCGATCATAGATGTATCCGACTGGTCGCTTAGTGAGGTATATGAGTGGACGAAAGGACTGGAGGCGGCACTGCCTGCCGAAGGTCTACATCTACTTGAACCGATCCTTCATGATATGCCTACTAGACTAAAGCGGATTATCGATGTTGGCCTAGGTTATCTTTCCATGAACCGGCAGACAGTCTCTTTATCTGGCGGGGAAGCACAGCGCCTGCGTCTAGCATCACTGCTGGGTTCAGGGTTGACCGGTGTTTTATACATTCTGGATGAACCGACGACGGGACTTCATCCTCGAGATACAGTTGGCCTTATTCGTGTGCTTCAGGAGCTGCGTGATCTTGGGAATACCGTGCTCGTTATTGAACATGATATTGAGATGATGCGTGCTGCGGATCATATTATTGATATGGGTCCAGGTGCTGGATTGCATGGTGGAATCGTTGTTGGTGAAGGTAGTTTAGAAGATTTGATGGCAAGCGAGCTTTCGGTTACAGGAGCTTATCTCAGAGAAGAGCGTCTCGAAGTTCCCACACGTATTCGCCGAAAAGGGAACGGAAAGCAGATCACTATCCGGCAGGCACAGTACCAAAATATTGATATTCAAGAAGTCTCCATTCCACTTGGTTGTCTTGTATCTGTAACAGGGGTTTCGGGTTCGGGTAAGTCCACGCTTATATTTGATATCCTTGCGCAAGGAAGCTCTAATGGTCATGAACAAACAGGCTGTAAGGAGATTACGGGTCTAGGTGAAGTCGGGAGCATTGTTATCTTTGACCAATCACCCATGGGTAGAATGCAGCGTTCTAATGTAGCGACCTATACCGATGTATTTACACATCTGCGTCAGTTATTTGCGGCTTTGCCAGAGGCGAAGAAAAGAAAACTGACCTCCAAGCATTTCTCCTTTAACACAACGGGGGGACGGTGCGAAACCTGTCAGGGACTTGGTGTATTGTCCGTAGACATGAACTTTCTGCCTGATCTAGAAATAAAGTGTCACGCCTGCAAAGGAAGACGGTTTACGGATGAGGTCTTACAGGTGAAGTATGATGGCTTCTCTATCTCAGATCTGTTGGACATGTCTATACAGGAAAGCTTGCCGATTCTTAAGTCGGAGGCCAAAATGGCCGGTATTATTGAGACGTTATGTGAGGTGGGTCTTGGATACCTTAAATGGGGACAATCTGTCAAAACCTTATCAGGCGGCGAGGGACAACGGATCAGGCTGGCCAAAGAGCTGAGCAAGCCATCTAAAAATCATACGCTCTATTTGCTCGATGAACCAACGACAGGTCTACATCCTTCAGACATCAAGCAACTTCATACCTTATTGAGCAAATTGATAGATACGGGAAATACGGTTGTTGTTGTGGAGCACAGCTTAGAACTGATTCGGGAGTCTGACTGGGTGATCGACATTGGCCCTGAAGGGGGCACAGTTGGAGGTAAGCTTGTAGCTGAAGGCACACCGGAGCAGGTCGCTGAAGTACAGGAATCTTATACAGGGATGTTTTTGAAACGGATTCTGGCTGAGGGGCTTTAATCCATTTTAAATCAGATATCCATTTGGAAAAAAGAGAGTGCCCGAAGCCACACAATCCATGGCTTCGGGGCACTTCTTTGTATGTTCCGGCGCGTTCACCAAGCCTAGCATTGAGCGCCAGAAGACGAAGCATCTAAACCTCCAAGAAATATGAATTGAAATTATTGCTGTCGTCATAGTAACATTAGGTTAAGCGCTTAACTTATGTGAAGGGAGGATGCAAAGACTCCAATCCACTTAATATTTATAATGAGGGTAATGCCATGAAAACGACCACGATATATGATGTTGCCAGGGAAGCGGGCGTATCAATTGCTACCGTCTCCAATGCGATTAACGGTAAAGGAAAAGTAAGCAACAAGAAGCGAGATGAAATCCTTGAGGTGATGAAGCGGCTGCAATATCAGCCCAGTGTCATTGCTTCGGCACTAATGGGGAAGAAGACCTATACCATTGGTCTTCTTATTCCAGATGTCTCGAATCCCTTTTTTTCCGAGATAGCTAGAACCGTAGAGGATCTGGCACACTCCGAGGGGTATAGTGTTATTGTGTGCAGCACAGATAACAAAGATGAACGCGTAGAGAAATACATTCGGCTGTTGGAGCAAAAAAATGTTGACGGTATTCTGATCGGAACAGGTGTGGGAAATGTGGATATCTTGGCGCTCCATATAGAGAAATCCTTTCCCATAGTTATGATCGCTCGGGAGACAGTAGGCATAGCTGTTCACCGTGTATTGAACGATGACTTCAAAGGAGGCACTATTGCCGCAGAACATTTGCTTGAAAAAGGTCATCGCAAGATGGCAGTTTTGTCCGAGGATTTCAATGTAAGCAGCAGCTTTGAGCGGGTCAGGGGTTTCCGCTTTGGATTATTTGAGGCTGGTATTTCACTGGACCCGAAGAATATCTTCGCGTGTGAGTCGAATATCAAAGACGGCAAACGGGTAGCATCCGAGATTCTCCACGGCGCGGAGCGTCCGACAGCATTATTCTGTTGCAACGACTTGCTTGCCATCGGCGCACTCCAGGCTGCGAAGGAAGAGGGAATATTTGTACCGGAACAGCTCTCTATCATTGGTTTTGACGATACCATTCTGTCAACCGTGACGAATCCAACGTTAACAACTATTGCTCAACCGATGAATCGGATGGTGAAGATGGCATTTGATTTGCTGATCGGCAGTCTGGATCATACAGATGATATCAAGCAAAGAATTGTATTGCAGCCTGAACTGGTGATCCGAGAATCCACAGGCAACTCACCCATTAAATAAAGAGGACGGTTATTGAGAACATGGACGAGAAAAGGTTAATTATCTTTTTTGACAGCGGAGATACCATTGTTGATGAATCGACTGAAATTAGGGATGAAGAAGGAATCGTACGGAGTGCGGATCTGATTCCGGGAGCAGATATCACGATTCAGACCCTGCATGAGAGAGGATACACGCTTGCTCTGGTTGCAGACGGTGATGCGCAATCCTTCAAAAATGTATTTAAGCAGCATGGACTAAACGATTATTTCAGCGCCATGATTATTTCCGAGAATATCAAAGCAGTCAAGCCAAGCCCGCGCATGTTCAAGGCAGCTATTGGTGCGCTTGATTTGTCTGAAGCGGATTTCTCCCGTACCGTTATGATTGGCAACAATCTTAGCCGTGACATGAAAGGGGCCAATGCGCTAGGCATTACCAACATTTTTCAGAGCTGGACGCCCCGTTATTCCCATGAGCCGGCAGATGAGTCTGAGCGTCCGACGTATACAGTTAGTGAGCCGCTACAATTGCTAGAGTTGATTGAGAGGCTGAACGCTGAGCTCAAGTAAGCTGGAGGTCGTTCATTATGCTATTTTTCCATATTTAAATACAAAAAGAGAAACCCAAGGTCATGAGAATGACTGGGTTTCTCATCTTTTTAATCAATCTGCAAGAGTTACAAAGCAATCTTATGATCTAGCAGCTTAACAATCTAGAAGCCGTCCATGATCATGCCATTGACCGTACATTTTATTTTCTTTAGTGTTTGTTATAAATTTATCTAATTTACGCTTAAATAATTCTGGTTGATGTGTATTGCTTTGTATCGCGTCGATCCTGACTCTTTTATAAAGAGCGGGAAAGGTTAAGAAGTTCTCATATACCTGCTGCTCCTCTTTTAACCTTTGTTCTATAACCCTATCGACTTTAAAAGAAGCGAGATTCATATCGGGAAGTACCTTTCTTCCTTCGTCACTCATTAACCCCAGTTTATCGAGGCGGCGGACACGTTCTTTATTTAATTCTGTCCAAGAGCTTCGTTTGCTTCTGGGAGACAGTCGCTGCGCCAGCTCCGTTTCAGAAACTTTCTTTTTCACTCCATCGATCCATCCAAAGCACAAACATTCCTCAACCACATCCAAATATAGCAATGTTTCTGGGTTTGGCGTCATACTTACGAGTACCCAACAAGATTTTTCAGTCTTACAATTTTCCTGAAGCCAAGCTCTTAAATGTTCTCTCGATTTCACTGTAATTAGATTTTCAATCTGCATAAATTAAATAGCTTCCGCAGGCATCTGATACCAAAAAAGGGAATAGTCATTCATGGTGGAAGTGTGTCCTAACTGACGTAACATAGTAGATATATTACCTCTATGATAAGTCCCGTGATTGGCGGCATGCAGCACAATTTCTGATAGACGTGTTTGCCGGATTCCAGCGAATGGGTTATCAAGTAGAATAGTCTGCTCCAAATCGGTTTGGTTTTGTAACCATTCTTTGTATTGTTCAGATAGTTGGGCAAAAAGATTAGCGTATTCATCAACCGAATTTAGAATGCTCATATTTAGCGGGATACTTTTTTGAAAAGCCTCAGGCATACCAGTGCCTGTTAAAACCAGATACCACATCGTATCCACCGCATAGATATGGCTAAGGGCATGAGCGATGGTGGGAAAAGAGCTATCCACTTCTTGATTTAGCACAGAGGGAGAGAGTTCCTTGATTCTTCCCAAGATCGTTTGGTTCGCCCAAATGTGGTAATTAAACATTTCTACTGGATGATTGGTCATTGTATGATCTCCTTTTGAGTTGTGATAGATTATTTTGTAGCTGTTGTTAATATAAAAGAAGAAGTATGACAGCAGACTGTCATACTTCTTCATAAAGATTTAGGGTGTTTTGCAGCTGCTTTTTTAAGATACCTCGCAGTGCAAGAGGCTCGAGGACTTCAGCGCCGCTGCCGAAACTTAGCAGAATTGACCATAGCCAGCGGGCTTCCAATGGTTTATACACAGGAATTCGCATCGTCATGCTCTCATCGGTATGAAATTCCTTATCCACCTGGTGAAATTGATCCAGCGCTTCTGCCAAAGCCTCAGGTCCCACCCGGATTACGACTTCCTCAACCTGATCGGCCCTGTTTGAACAACCGGCCTCTATGGGTACCTCATGTTGGGAATGAAAGGTATTCTGTGTCAGAAGCAAATTCATCATCCGGGATAGCCGGAACTCTCGATAATCCTGTCGTTCCTGGCAATAACCATAGATGTACCAGTTGCTATATTTAAAATGAAGCTTTACTGGTTCCATATTACGGGTTGTGCGTTCGTTTTTTACATTGATGTAATCAAAACGGACGATATTTCGTTCCGTAATAGCCGTACGTAAAAGAGAAAGTGCATCGGGATCCATACGACGAGTTTCAAAATCCACCGCTAGACTAGAAGTCTGTTGTTCTGTTCCAATCGTTTGCAGCCGTTCAATGGTTCCTTGCGCTTGCTCGTCTTCAAACACGGAAGAGAGACTGTTCAGCACGGTAATCAAAGAAGTGACATCATACGAACGGAGCAGGCTTTTATCCATTTTATATCCGTCCATGATGCCATATCCGCCTTTAGTTCCCTGATACGATACGACCGGGATGCCTGCGGCACAAATGACATCGATATCCCTATAGATAGTTCTCTGGGAAACCTGAAACTCTTCAGCCAGCTTGGAGGCAGATAAAACTTCGTGGTTCAACAGCTTGTAGATCATAGAAATCAAACGTTCCAATTTCATTTGTGTATTCCCACCCATTAGTCCATATCGTGTTACTGCATGATTATAGCATAGATTTTTCATGCTGATTTGGCGCTTACAGAGAAATGGATTGACAAAATATGGTTGGTGGGTTAACTTGTGAATATAAAATAAAATTATTCATAAAACCATAAAAGCGAGTTGAGATGTATGCCTAAGAAATTCACAGAACAAGAAAGAGAATGGATTAAACATAAATTGTTGACAGAAGGTCGCCGCTGTTTTGAAGTACATGGCATTAAAAAAACTAGTGTTGAAGAATTAACAAAAGCTGCCGGGATTGCGCAAGGTTCGTTTTACATGTTCTTTGGATCGAAAGAGGAATTGTTCTATCACATATTGCTTGAAGAGGAACAACGAATTCGTAGTACAATGTTCGATTCATTTAGCGTAGGCGTGCCTGTAAATAAGGAAGAAATCAGATTATTTTTACTGAAATCTTTCCGCATGATGGAAGAGAGTCCGATCGTCCGCCAGATGTTCGTAAGAAGCGAAATGGAGCAGCTATTAAGAAAGTTACCTAATGAGTTGTTGGAACAAAATTTTACAGAGGATAAAGACTTTTTTATTCCTTTCATTCAATCATGGCAAGCCGAAGGTATCATGGTTGGGATTGACCCGGGATTAATCGTAAGCATGATTCGCTCTGTAGTCCTCCTGTCTTTGCATAAGGAAGAGATCGGTGATGAACGCTATCAGGCAACTATAGAGCTTTTGATTGGGGTTCTGGCTGAGGGGATGACTTCTTTGAAAGATAATATGACTGGGGGAGTATGAAATGATCGAAGTGAAGGAGCTTCATTTTACCTACCCAAAAATAAAAGAGCCAACCCTTAGTGGACTTAACTTTTCCATACCTCAAGGAGAAGTGTTTGGTTTTCTCGGTCCTTCGGGAGCGGGTAAAAGCACAACACAAAAAATACTAATTGGAGTCTTAAAAAATTATCTCGGCAGCGTTAACATAATGGGCAAGGAAATAAGAAATACCGGACCGGAGTATTTTGAGCGAATAGGGGTAGCTTTTGAGTTTCCAAATTTCTATTCGAAGTTTACTGCGCTGGAAAATTTGCAGCTATTTCGCTCTCTGTATTCAGGGAGAACAGCGGAACCGAGGTTTCTCCTAGAGCAAGTAAATCTCACTGAAGCTGCAAATTTGAAGGTCTCCCAGTTATCGAAGGGGATGAAGATGCGGCTGAATTTCTGTAGAGCACTCTTAAATAACCCACAAATTCTATTTCTGGATGAACCCACTTCCGGGCTCGACCCTGTTAATGCGAAACGAATGAAGGATTTAATCCTGGAAAAAAAGGCAAATGGGACAACTGTAATTATTACAACACATAATATGCAAGCCGCGGAGGAGCTCTGCGACAGGGTCGCTTTTATTGTAGACGGTCAGATTAAGTTGATTGATTCTCCTCGGGAGCTTAAGCTTCTAAATGGAAAAAAACGGGTGCGGCTGGAATACCGCCATCATAATGAAGTTAGAAATGAAGAATTCTCACTTGATGATATAGGGGAGAACGAATATTTCTTAAAGCTTGTTCGTGAGCATCCAATAGAAACCATTCATTCGATGGAGGCGTCTTTGGAACAAATATTTATTGACGTAACTGGGAGGCAGTTAACATGAGATTCAGATCTGCGTTTGCCTTTGACATCCGGTTTCAATGGCGGCATGGGTTTTATTGGATCTACGTCATTATCTGTGCGTTTTATTTGGTATTGCTGCATCTTATTCCTGATCATTATCGAGAACAAACGATGTTGTTATTGACCTTTAGCGATCCGAGTGCTTTGGGGCTTATTCTCGCAGGGGGGATTGTGCTGCTGGAAAGAGACCAGGGCATCCATGATCCTTTATTTGTTACTCCGATTCGTGTTAGGGAATATTTGCTTTCAAAAGCAGGCTCATTATCTGTACTCTCCCTGTTAGCCGCTTGGGTTATTCATGTAGTAGCAAGCGGGATTCCGCAATCCCCGTTTGGCTTTTCTACTGGAATCATTCTAACGTCAAGCTTTATGACGCTATTGTCGATTGGAGTTGTGGCTCGTTGCCAGACAATTAATGGTTTCATTCTACTATCACAAGTATTCGCATTGCCTTTTATACTTCCATTGCTTGGTTATTTTAAGGTGTGGAACTCCAAACTTTTTTTATGGCTTCCTACGGAAGGAACACTTCGCTTGTTGAGTTCGGGAACCTCGGCTATGTCATTTGGCAATTACATCTACTCCATATCGATATTACTGCTATGGAATGTTGTGATATACGTATGGGCAAAAATGTCCTTCGAAAATCATGTAATGATGCGCATAGGTAAGGGAGGAGCAAGAAAATGAAGAAGTATCGTATGCTTTTTATAAGCGATATCCGCCATACTGGTTTGGACCCAGTGCTTATGGTCGGCATCTTTGCTCCTTTAGCACTTCTAGTCGTCTCAAGATTTGGATTTCCAATGATAGCCGATTGGCTTACGAACGGTTATGCTTTCGATTTATATAAATATAGTAGCTTTACTGCGATTTTCTTAGTCATGACCTTTCCCATGCTAACCGGTATGATGACAGGTCTTTTAATGCTTGATGAAAGAGATGAGAATGTCATCTCTTATTACGCGGTTACACCATTAATGCGCAGAGGGTACATGGTGTATCGTCTAGTTCTTCCATCTCTACTCTGTACATTTCTTTCATCGCTATTTTTTATAGTCTCCGGCTTATCTAGCTTCCAATTAGAGCATATATACATCCTTATACTATTAGCATTTGAAGCCCCTTGTTTTGCATTATTCCTAGCTTCTTTCGCTGCAAATAAGGTAGAAGGATTAGCTTTATCAAAGATCGGTGGTCTGTTTATAGCAGGACCAATCGTAGCTTATTTTGTTCCATCACCATGGCAATTTATCGGGGCGTGGATTCCTACCTATTGGCCTGCTAAGTTATTTTTTGTTATAGAAGCTTCTAGTGGTTCTATTGTGCTTGCATACTTAATGGTGGGACTTCTATTTCACTTGAGTCTTCTGAGCATCATGGTCAGGATTTTTATTAAAAGAGCTGATTGATTAGCCTCCTCCAAGCAGCTTAGGCAACAGCGTTAGAAGCTTTTCACGTGTTAAAGCATCTCCATAGTTCCATTTGCTTCCGTCAAGCAGATAAGCTTGCCCCTTACGTACAGCGGGTATATTCTTCCATAGTGAGCTGTCTAGTAGTTTCTCCATAGCAACTCGCGAGTCTTGACGTTCCGGAATAAGCATAAAGATATGATCTCCGGCGTAGAAAGGCAGCCTTGCTGGATCGACCTCTGCAAATCCTAACTCTCCATCGAGAATCGCTTTGATCTCATCTGTGGGCTGTAAGCCGTTAGGGGCATAGAGAGCAGTAGACAAACCGGACATTCCCATAGCATATAGATGATTTCCATGGTCATAAATCAATGCAGAAGCTGTTTCTCCAGGTTGAAGAGTATTCATATAAAGCTGCTGCCACATGGCAGCATTTTTTGCTGCGAATGAATCCAGCCATGCTTCTGCTTCGTGCTGCTTACCCAACCAGCTTCCAAGTGTCCGCATACGGTGTTCAAGTGGAGCAAATGAATCAAAGGTAAGTGTCGGGGCGATGTCGACGACTGCTCGATAGGCCTTATCATCTGAATTAGCTATAATAATTAGGTCAGGATTTAATGAAGCGGTAAGCTTCGGATCCAGAGGAAAGCCAACGTTAGAGAGCTTTTTAAGTCGATGTTTATAGACTCTGTTCCATGCAAAGACTTCATCTCCTCCGATAGGCTTTATACCTAATGCGAGCAGATCGCCAAGCGTCTCACCATGGTAGACAATGCGCTTTGGACGCTCCGGAATATCCACCTCATGGCCAGTCCAGTCTTTCACAGTAAGCTTCCGACCTTGCTGATGCGCATATTGTCCGGGTGTAATTCCAGTCTTTTGACGAAACCGGCGACTAAAATAATATTCATCGGAGAAGCCAACCAGACGAGCAATCTCACGCAGCGGTTCAGCGGATTCCAGAAGGAAACGCTTCGAATGGTTAATGCGCAGTTCGGTCAGGTAATCGAGCGGTCTTTTTCCGGTAAGCTTTTGAAAGATCGGAGTATATTGCCACAATGTTATCCCTGCGAGCTCAGCCAGTTGCTTCACGGTGATACTCTCCGTATAGTGATCTTGCATATATTGGATGGTCTTTTCCACGGAATCCGCGGGACTTGGCACCTGCTCGGAAGGATAATTATGCTCAAAGAGTAAGAGCAGCAATTCTTGGAATTTTAATTGCCGCTTAAAAAAATGCACATCATCGGCATTTTTTTTGCTCATAAGCAGATCTTCAGCAAGGCGGATTACCCTAGTGAACGGGTGGACAATCAGCTCCTGCCTACCTGGAAGGAGTTCCTCTGAATAATATTCGGGAAACTCGGCGTTATTAATTGCTGTAAAAGTGATGAGATAATAATAAAGAGTCGTCTCTTGATTGTCCGTGCTATAGGAAGTTCCAGGAGATAGGAGATAACATGTATCTGTAGTCAGTGTTATGGTTTGATCGCTAAGGATCAGCTGTCCACTACCGCCAGTGAATATTAGAAGTCTATAAAAGTGAGCTGAAAGAGCCTTAGAGCAAGAGCCTGCCGGTTGAATATGTAGTTCCGCATCAGTCAGCTGAAACAGCAACGAGCGGAGCGGTGCAGCGACGGGTAATGTTTGCAGCAAGAGGAAGCCTCCGTTCATTTGGTGAGAATCATTATCAATTAATTCATTGTATATAAAATAAAGAAGCATATCAACAGCTGTTGACATGCTTCTTGCAGTTTTCTATCAGCTAAGTGCCAAACGCTTCATGAAGGTGAAAATTATTTCATATTCAAAAGCTGTGGGAGTTCACCGAGCAGCCATTCTCTTGTTGTTGCATCACTTGAAGTCTTCATAATATCTTGAGTATAGACATATCCGTTCTTGACGGCAGGGAGACCTTTCCAGATCGGACTCTTTAATAGCGTAGCTGTGGATTGCTTGGCTTCATCGGCCACAGGAGTTAGAATGAAAATCCGATCTCCGGCATATTCTTTAAGCACTTCCATGGATACTTCCTGGAATCCCATACCTTCATCAAGGACCTTCTGAATTGCTGGGGTTGGCTTGAAGCCATTCTCTCCATAAAGGACTTGCGAAAGTCCGGTCGTCGCCATAACAAATAGTCTGTCACCAGGATAATAAGTAAAGACCGAAGCTGTTTCTCCTTCTTTTATGCCCGCTGCCTTTAATTGTTCCCACATGGCATCTTCACTCGTTTTATACTTAGCCAGCCATGCCTCGGCTTCGGTCGTTTTCCCAAGAATTCCACCAATATCAAGCATCCGTTCATTTAGTGGGGCAAATGTATCAAATATTATCGTGGGTGCGATTTTGGACAGCTGCTCGAAATCAGCTTCATCAGTTCCTGCATAGATAATCAAATCAGGCTGAAGTTCCAGCGTCTTTTCTAGATTGATAGGGAACCCTACATCTTCGACACCTTGTAGTTGATCTTCAAAAACCTGACCCTCACCCATGGAAAGTGGATATCCTACCGCTTGCACACCAAGTGCGAGTAGATCACCATAGGTTTCTCCTGAATAAATCACGCGCTTCGGGTTAACAGGTATTTCTACGGTATGGCCTATGTAATCCGTGTAGGAGCGAGTAGTTGCCGCAGTTTCATTAGTGCCCTTGTCGGATGTTTCTGGAGAAGGTACAGTGGTAGCTGAAGTATTATTTCCGGCTGCGTTCGACGCATTGTTCTTGGCTGGTTGTTCTCCTGAGTTTCCGCAGGCGAGTAGTAATGTGGTCATCAGAAAGAGTACACATAATACGGCGAACGGTTGTCTTACCTTATTCATATAATATTGCCTCCCTAAAATATGTAGCGATCACCAATAATGATAATCATTCTCGACGAAAACTATCATAAATTAAAGTCTCCTTTTACTCAATGGACAAAACACATTAAGGCTATTTGATTTGTACAAACCTATTGTTATTGGAGTTGATAGCCAGAAAAAAAGATTGATAGGGCAAAGAAGTCATTGAGGAGCACGCAAAACTCTGTCGGTGAGATTGAAATAAATAGAACAAGGCCGTCTTGTTTGGTAGAAACCAACCAGAGACGGCCTTTTTAATAGATGAAATTAGAGAAGAGAAAGGGTGAAACGGAATGCATATGGGCGATTAGCCGGCAGAGTGAACTCTTCGTGGGTTGGTGCACCCCAGCTATCGTCACCCCCAACTCCCATTTGCTTGTAGTTGACTCTCAGTACGCTTTTGTTCGAGACTGGTAATTTATATACGTGATCATGTGCTTCCAATTCCTCGGGTTTCCAAGGCAGAACATTAATCTCCATAGGGATTGCACTATCAAAATAAAGTCCTGATCCATCGTTGCCATCTGTAATCGAAGCAAATCTGACATCCGTCTTATTGCCGCACTCCTGCGGTCTGAGATAAGGGATGAACTGGTCACTGACTTTGCCCGTATAGCGGCCAAGTGGTGCTCCGGTTTGTCTGTCCCAATAATTCTCGTGGGGTCCACGGCCGTACCATGAAAGGGTATCGAGTCTTCCAGCAAGCACGAACATCATTCCGAACTCAGGAATTTCTGGTAGATTGCTACTACCCGGATTCAGTTCTTGCAGGATCTCTAAAGATCCGTCAGGGCGAATCTCATACTGAATCAGAAGGGTGGAGTACGGATTCGTTGGCAGAAGGTAAGTGGTGGAAACGAAACAGAGATTTCCTTCAGTTCTATATACCATGCTCAACAGATTCCGCTCATTAGAAGCCTGCTTCCACACTGCACAGCGCTTTGGCAATCCATTGCCAAGATCATTATCCGTGACCGCTCTCCAGAAGTTAGGTCTTACGGGCTCAAGCAGATGTTCTTTACCGGCAGCATGGTATGAGTTTAGCTCACCAGTTGTTGTATTAAAGTTTAGAGTGAAATTCCTACCCTGTACGGTCAATGCACCTTCATGTTCCTGCACATGTAACGTTCCATCTGTTGTCTTTGGAGCCTTTGTCACGATACGCGGGGACAGAATAAACTGTTCCCAAGCGATTTCGTGGTCAGCATCAGCCCATGAAGTTTCTGAACGCTGAATAAAGGAGAGATTCAGAATAGCTTCATGATCACCTCTATGTGAAATCAGTTCGTAAGGGATAGTGCATTCAACGATTTCTCCTGGTGCAGCAGAGATTTGCATCAAACCTTCTTGCGCAGTTACTCCGTCTAAAGAAACTTCCCATTTAAGTTCGTACTGTTCAATGTCGGTAAATAAAAAGTTATTACGAATCTGAAAGAGACCTTCACGGATATTTAAAGCAGTTACTTTAATATTTTGATAGCACTTTTTGACCTCAAATAGCTTTGGAGTAACCGAACGATCGGCAAAAAGTAATCCGTTTCCGCTAAAGTTTCCATCATGTGGCGACTCACCAAAGTCACCGCCATATGCTAAATATGGGACACCTTCGGATGTTTTGGTTCGGATAGCCTGATCCACCCAATCCCAAATAAATGCACCTTGAAATACATCGTACTTGTCAAACATATCGGTGTATAGGTGTAATCCACCGCAAGAATTCCCCATAGCATGGCTGTATTCGCAGATGATATAAGGCTTCTGAGGATGACTTAGCGCATATTTTTCAACATCGTGCGGTTTAGCATACATAGTCGACTCTATATCACTAGCTGCTTCTGACTCTCTGCAATGGAAGATCCCTTCATAATGAACAGGTCGTGTTGGGTCAGCTTGTCTGAGATAGTCATGCATGGCGATAAAATTATCACCACCGTAGGACTCATTCCCTAGTGACCAGATGATAACAGAAGGATGGTTCTTGTCTCTTTGCATCATGGAGTTGCAACGGTCAATCACATTGGCCCGCCATTCCGGTTTGCTAGCAGGTACATTTCCCTCATGTAATCCTTGTTGCCCATACTGCCAAGTGCCGTGCGTTTCCAGATTGGTTTCATCGATAACGTAAAGTCCATATTCATCACAAAGCTCATACCAAACAGACTGATTCGGGTAGTGAGAGGTCCGAACCGCATTAATATTATGTGTTTTCATCAGTTTGATATCTCGGATCATGTCGTCTTTGGATAGCGCACGTCCTGTGTCACAAGAGAACTCGTGCCGGTTAACGCCTTTAAGTACAATTCTTTTGCCGTTGATCTTCATAAGTCCGTCTTTGATCTCAAAGGTACGGAATCCGACCTTACAGCTGACCGTTTCAGTAGTGTTTCCTTTATCGTCAATCATGGAGAGAACCAATGTATACAGATACGGTGTCTCAGCACTCCACTTATAAGGGTCTTCTACATGTTCAGAAAGCTTGAAATGCTGAACACCCTCTTGATCAAAGGAAGTAAACGTAGATACTGGAGCCTCCCATACAGGCTGATCCTCTTTATTGTATAGCTGCATTTGGAGTGTATAAGGGTTTAGTTTCTCGTTAAAATAATTCTCTACTTTGATGTCTACGTTTAAATCCGCATGTACGAAAGCTTCATCTAGCTCGGTTTTAACGAAAAAATCAGCAACATGAACAGAAGGGGCCGTGTACAGATAGACCTCCCGAAAAATACCGCTAAGCCGCCAAAAATCTTGATCCTCCAGCCAACTGGCATCACACCAACGATAGACCTCGACAGCTAGTTTATTATCACCAGCAATTAAATAAGGGGTAATATCGAACTCGGAAGGTGTAAAGGTGTCTTCACAGTAACCGACCCGTTCTCCGTTTACCCATACATAGAAAGCGGATTCAACCCCCTGAAAGCTAAGGTATACAGGTTGACCGTTCCAAGATTCAGGTACAGTAAAGGTTCGGATGTACGAGCCTACGGGATTATATTTTGTCGGAGCAAAGGGTGGCTTGAGATCAGGTTCAGATTCCGCCCAAGGATATCGGACATTCGTATATTGCGGGTAATCATACCCATGGAATTGCCAGTGAGAAGGTACAGGAATCGTAGCCCAATTGCTGGAATCGAAATCAGCTTTATAGAAATCCACGACCCGTAGATCCGGTGTTTCGGAAAAAGAGAACTTCCAAATACCATTAAGCGTTTTGTAGTATGGCGAGGTTTCTTTATCTCCCACCAGGGCTTGCGTTAGATTGCTATAAGGGATCATGGAAGCATGTGCATCCAAGCGATTTAGTTCGAAGATTTCCGGATTATTATTCCATTCTGGATAACCGTTTGCAGGAGGCTGGTAAACAAATTTTGCTCGCATGAGTAAATCTCCTTTATAATAGTGATGTTATTATATTCATATTATAAATTGGAGTAATGGTAAGAGATATAAAAGATTTTTCATCCAATATAACAAAATATGAAACGGGTGATCAGATGGAGAGTAAAATAATCTTTTGCCAAACGGAAGATACGAATATGCTGCCGCTGTATGCTACAACCATTGGATTTTGGGAGCATCAGGCAGAAACCTTACGTCCTACCGGATTTCCGGATTATCAAATACATCAGATTCACGAAGGCAAAGGCGAACTTGTCATTCAGGAGAAACGATATATTGTGAGTTCAGGGGATGTATTCTTTTTGTTCCCGAATATTACGCATTCGTATGCGCCAATCAGTAGTAAGTGGAAGCTGTCATGGATTTCATTCAATGGTAGAGAGGCCGGTCAAATGCTGCTGTACGCAGGAATCCGCGAATCAGGCCCTGCAAGGTTGAAGGAGGATAAGTGGCTAAATCCTTTAAAAGACATGCTCAACTTGTCAGATAGTAATGAACTGGAAACGAACCTGGAACGATCCAAACAACTATACGCGCTGCTGCTGGATTTAAAAAGCAACCTAGTTTCTCCTCTAAACGAGGCTCTTGAATTGGAGCGAATTAAACCGGTGTTGCGACATATAGAAAGGAACCTTCATAGGACCCTCCCATTAAAGGAACTTGCGGAGGTTATTGCAGTGTCGCCACAGTATTTATGCAGGCTTTTTCAAAAAACAATTCATGATCGACCTGTAACCTATATCAACAAGCAACGTATAAACTTGAGTAAACAGCTAATGTTCAATGAACGAGATAAAAAAATGTATGAAATTGCTCAGTTAGTGGGCTTCGAAAATGCCAGCTACTTTTGTCTAGTGTTTAAGCGGTTGACTGGAATGAGTCCAGAGCAATTTAAACAGCTGCATGGTTTGGACTAGAGAGATAGAGTCGCCTCTTGGACTTATGATAAACGCTTACTTGTTAGCGTCTAGCACTCCATGATATAGTTTAATTGAGTTCATATGTTGTTTATTTCACGAATTCGCTCATTCTCTTGCATAATTAGTATGTTCACCTGAAATCAATACATAGAACCAAATTTTCGATAAGATATCTAGTTAAGCATCAGGAAGGAGTCATCAATTTGAATGAGAAGTTAAAAGAGGCATACGAACGTTTGGACTTGCCTGTAGACATTACCCGGGAGGAACTGAATAAAAAGTTTGATTTGCATTTGAAACGCCGTAAATCAAATTCCTCAGAAACTGAGGCTGCAGCCTATGAAGAAGAATTTCTGGCTTACAAAACGATCTTAGACGGCTTAGATCAGCAGGAAATTCAGGAGGCAGAGGACAAGCGGCTAGAGAAATGGGGAGCATTTTCCGGCATAGCGCGTAAATCGGAGAATTTTTTTAGGCTATATAAAGTCCATACATTTGTATCTATCGTTGTGCTGTTAGTGCTAATCTTTGGAGGTAACGCTCTTTATAATCAATATCAAGCCAAAAAATATGAAGCTTCACTCCCGCCAGTGGATGTAACTATCATGTTCCTAGGAAACTATGAATCTCAAGATCCATCAGGTAAGGATGAAGAGCTTAAACAAGAGATCGTCAATCGTTATCCAGCTTGGAAGCGGGTAAAGACGGAAGTCGTATACCTTCCCTCAACAGGTGGAGAAGGTGGAGGCGCGTTAGACATGACTTATATCCAGCGCGCGATGGCGATGCTGGCGGCGGATCGTCCGAATATTCTTATTTTGGATGATGCTACTTTTGATTGGATTGGACAACAGCAGGGACTTAAGAATCTAGAGCCGTTTGTTAAATCAGCGGGACTTCCTTTAGATGATATTCGTTTGAAACGTATAAAAAATACGGAGAACGGTGAAGAATGGATCACAGGCGTAGATATCACAGATACGAAATTTGCTACAGACCTTCCAATTCATTCACGGAAGATGATCATTGGGGTGTTTGGAGAAGGTGAAGATAAGAACAAATCAACTGATTTTGTTGAGTTCTTAGTAGGGCAAATGACTGCCAAATAAATGAGTAGGTATAAATGGATCTGTGTTATAAAGGCCGATGTTGTATGGATTCTCATACGATATCGGCTTTTTTGTTGTACATTCAAAGCATCTGAATTGACGAATGTGAAGTGAACTCACTATAATGATTCATATAGATATGAACTAAGTAATATAAATATAAACTAAACTGAATTTTACAAGGGAGTGATGAAAGAATGAAGACAGAAGGAACTCTGACAATACATACACAGAAGCGTGGTGCAGCATTAGGTGATTTATTTGGAATCTTCTTTGAGGATTTAAACCATGCGGCAGATGGTGGACTTTATGCTGAGTTAGTTCAGAATCGATCCTTTGAATTTGATCCGATAGATCGGGCCGATTATCATGCGTTAATGGCTTGGGAGCCTGTAGAACGTGGAGATGGGAAAACCGTAATCACCGTGGAAGATAGCGAGCCCTTGAATGATCGTAATCCACATTATGTAGCCATTGATATTATGGCTGAAGGTGACGGCGTTGGGTTGATGAATCTAGGATTCAATAGTGGTATTCCGGTAAAAGAGGGCGAGAATTATAAGTTCTCGGTATATGCTCGTCGGGAGACAAGCTTTGACGTACCCCTTATCGTAACCATAGAAAGTACAAATGGTGTCATTCATGGTGAAGCGGAAATCGCTGTGCATCACTCCGAATGGACTCGATACGAAGCAGTTATTAAGTCTAAGGGTACAGATACTAGTTCACGTATTGTAATCGTTACCAAAGGCAGCGGGAGGGTATATCTGGATATGGTTTCTCTGTTTCCAGAGAAGACCTTTATGAACAGACCTGGGGGCATGCGTGAAGATATTTCACTGTTGCTCGCCGACTTAAAGCCTAAATTCATGCGGTTTCCGGGAGGTTGTCTGGTACATGACGGTTCCTTAAATCCAGATGACAGAGATTCTATGTACAGATGGAAGAATACAATAGGGGATGTGGCACAAAGGCCGGCAAGGCGGAATAACTGGTCCTACAATCAGACGCTTGGGTTAGGATACTTTGAATATTTTCAGTTCTGTGAGGATATTGGAGCTAAGCCGATTCCCGTTCTTCCGGGCGGCTACGATCCACATCATAAACGTATGGTGCCGCTGGGTGAATTAATGCCCTGGGTTGAGGATGCACTGGATTTGATTGAATTTGCCAATGGGGACATTTCATCGAAGTGGGGAAGGATACGTGCGAACCTTGGTCACCCGGAACCTTTTGGGCTAGAGTATATCGGCATCGGCAATGAAGAGGTAGGTGCACCCTTTTTCGAGAGATATCCATACTTCCATCAAGCCATTAAAGAGAAATATCCGGATATTAAGGTCATTAATTCGAGCGGTCCATTCTCTGCTGGTAAGGAATATGAACGGGGCTGGACATCGGCAAAAGAGAATAAGTCTGATCTTGTAGACGAGCATTATTACTGTACACCTGAATGGTTCCTGGCGAATCATCATCGTTATGATGACTTTAAGGGCGACGAACCGAAAGTATTCTTAGGTGAATATGCTTCATGGGGCAATACCTATTATAACGCATTAGTGGAAGCGGCTTTTATGACAGGACTTCAGAACAACGCTCATGCGGTTGGTTTGGCATGTTATGCTCCCATGCTCTGCAATGTGGATTATATCAACTGGAAGCCGGATCTAATCTGGTTTAATAATCATGAAGTGTACGGAACTGCGAACTACTATGTTCAAAAGCTATTCATGAACCATCAGGGAGATCAGCTACTGGAGATAAAAGCGAACGGCTTCACAGTACCTGAGGAACGCAAAGTTGAAGCGATCACAGGAGCGATTAGCTTGGGTGTGGATGCATCCGCTGCTCGATATTCAGAAATCACACTGGTCAACAATGTTACGAGAGAAGTGAAGACGTATTCTGAGTTGTCAGAAGAAGTATCAAACCTGCCTGATCCTGTTCAGAACGGAACGGCCAAACGAACACTAGAGCTTGGAGAGACGGAGTGGGAGAGCTATACCTTGAATTTTAAGGCTACTAGAACCGCAGGGAATAAAGGGTTTGTGTTCTATTTTGGTAAAGCAGATGATCAGAATCATTTGTATTGGGAACTAGGTGGCTGGCAAAATCAGGATTCCATTGTGGCATCAATTATTAACGGGAGAAACTCTGTGCTTACACATTCTATGTTTACAGTTGAAACAGACGTAGAATACGATCTGAAGCTAGAAGTATCAGACAGACATATTCGTACTTATATTAACGGAGAGTTGATCAATGAGACGGAGGACAAACTTCCGGTCATCGAACCGCTGTATTACACAGCAAGCATGGAGGATTCCACAGGGGATATTATTCTTAAGACAGTGAATGTACAAGAGGACAGCGTTTCTGCTGAGATTATATTAGAAGAGATGGCAAAAAAGGACTTGTCCATCGAAGTATATGAACTGTCGGGGTACCAGCTTGAGGATGAAAATAACTTCGAGAATAAAGAGCTTGTCTCTCCTCAGCAAACCAATTTTACGACGATGGGCAGCAGTTTTTTTTATGAGTTCCCTAAACAATCCGTAACGATTTTTAGAATAAAATAAAAACTAAAAACGCCCCTCTGAATCCTTAGTGTTAAAAAGGTTCAAAGGGGCGTTTATGTCCACATTCTAGGATATTCTCGGTCATGATAGGTGTAATATTATTAATAGCTGGCTGATGCAGACCATCTTT
This sequence comes from Paenibacillus sp. FSL E2-8871, assembly GCF_038000345.1. Classification (NCBI taxonomy): domain Bacteria; kingdom Bacillati; phylum Bacillota; class Bacilli; order Caryophanales; family Paenibacillaceae; genus Paenibacillus; species Paenibacillus sp. FSL E2-8871. The sequence continues at coordinate 247,630 of NZ_JBBOBV010000001.1, forward strand.
ACACGGTTCACATGTTTTAGTAATGTAATGAGACAGCAGCCAGGACCAGTGTTCTTCTAGTGTGTATACATCTTCGAACTCTAATTTTCTTCTTGCTCTTTTTCTTAGCTTGAATATAATCACAGGTAGTAGCTACACTGCATCCATACTTATCTCGCTTATGTTAAATTAATGATTAATATTATTGTTAACTAAGAAATATGATTTGTGAATACATAAAAATACTAATTCAAAGGCATAGGGGACAATAAAATGCACTTAACTACAGATACAGAATCGCTTCGAGTCTATGAAGCACTTGCAAGTGAAGTCAGGTTAAGGATTATCGAACTACTAGACCTAAAAGAGATGCATATTAAAGAACTGGCTGCCGAGCTCTATCTAAGTAGTGCGATGGTTAGCACCCATGTTGCCAAGCTGCAAAAAGCAGGCCTGATTAACTCTAAAATGAGACGTGTGGATGGAGGGACATATAAGTATTGCTCACTGTCTACGAACTGCCTGCAGATTAAATTATCAGGATCTCGGGGAATCTGCTAATCAGATATTGTGAATGATACGAAATAGAGAATAAATAAAAATAAAAAAAACATATTGTAATGAAAACGTTTTTATGATAATTTAAATTTATAAAAACGTTTTTATTTGTAAAGGAAGATTGAATCGTTATGGAAAAGGTAACTATCAAAGACGTTGCTAGAGAGGCTGGAGTATCCATTTCTACAGTTTCCAACGCACTAAATGACGTTGATGTATTAAATCCGGAGACCAAATCACATGTGCTTAAGGTCGCGAAGCAATTAAATTATGTTCCAAACCTAAATGGCAAGCTCCTAAGAAACGGAAAAACTAAAATGCTAGGTTTTTTCACGACAAGTGTAGCGGGACCGTACTTCTATAAGCTGGTGGAGTCCATGTCTCGTGAATGTGATCGGTTAGGTTATGGTTTAAATGTATTTGTTACAAAGGATAAACAAGTCATTATGAGCAATATTCTAGGCCGACGTGTGGATGGTGTCATTATCTACGAAGAGCTGAGAATAGATGAAGAAGAAATTGCCGCAATGGTGAAAGACAAGATCAAGGCTGTGTTTCTGGATCGACCACTTAAGAATGAAACGATGGGAAGCGTGATCTTTAATTCGTTTGAATCGGCTTACGAAGCAACTAAATATTTAATCAGTCTGGGACACAAGAAAATTGCTTACATATCTGGTGTTGATGAGATGTATGACAGTGTTCAGCGGAAAGAAGGATACTTGGCCGCCTTGCGTCAATATCAGCTTCCGACGAACGAAGAGTATATTATACAAGGATATTTTGAGGAAGAGAGCACCTATAACGCTATAAAGTCTCTTGTTCATTTAAGTCCTGAAAAAATGCCTGATGCTTTTTTAGCGGGGAATGATTTGAGCGCCATTGGATGTATTCAAGCTTTGAAATCGAATGGATATGAAGTCCCGTTGGATATAAGCGTTATGGGGTTTGACGATATTGATATCGCTCAATATTTCTCACCGCCATTAACGACGGTAAGAAATCAAATTGCCAGGCAAGGTATTCTATCCATAAATCACCTGGTTCGCATGATTCAGAAGAAGGAACAGGGCGAAATGATGAAATTGCCAGGAGAACTAATTGTACGTGGTTCTACTCAAGTGAAGATTGATCGGTACTAACGCTTTCAAGAAGGGCAACAAGATAGTATCCGATCATTTTTAAATATAAGAAAGTATAAGTTTGCACCTATACTTTATAACTTATATTTCTCGCTTAAACGCATATCGTCCTGATAAGGACACTGTAGGCGTTTATGCTTGATAATTTTATTGCTTTTAGGAGGTTTTTTTTAAAAAGAAATAAAAACGTTTTTATTGTTTTGGGGATCATGATTTGGAGGGGAGAAGAAAAACGTGGATAAATTAGCCGTAGTGCCAGTAAACGGGAAGAATCCAATGAACAGTAAGAAACCTATGGGACAGAGGGTCAAAGAATTTGTGATTGATTATAAGAGGCAATGGGAGATTCAGTCCATGGTCATCCCGGGAATCATTTTTATGATTATCTTTTGTTTCATTCCTATTTACGGATTAACGATTGCTTTTAAAAGCTACACCGTAATAGACACGCTCGATTCTGCACCATGGGTGGGGCTTGATAATTTCAGAATTATTTTATCAGACAAATATTTTTGGGATGCTGTAGTCAATACCTTGGGGATCAGCTTTCTGAAATTAGCTATAGGTTTTGTTATTCCAATTATTCTATCTGTCATGATTTATGAATTAAGCGGTGGACGCTTTAAGAAAATAGTACAAACAATCTCTTATTTACCACACTTTTTGTCCTGGATCGTTCTGGGCGGGATGTTGATTGCTTGGTTCTCTTCCTCCGGTATGTTTAATGAAATCCTGCTCAATTTGGGGATCATTTCGAAACCGGTAAATATCTTGCTTGATGCGAACAAGTATTGGTGGATTGCAACGTTATCGGATATTTGGAAAGAGGCAGGTTGGGGAACAATTTTATACTTAGCCATCATGTCCAAAATTGATCCTACTTATTATGAAGCTGCCAAAATAGATGGGGCAAGTCGTATGAGACAAATTTGGAATATTACCCTACCTAATATGAAGCCAATTATCAGTTTAAATCTGATTCTGACTGTAAGCGGTTTATTAGGATCGAATCTGGATCAAACCTTGGTCTTGATGAATTCTCAGAACCGTGTCAAAGCAGAAGTAATTAATTCTTATGTGTACCGTATGGGTATGACGCAAGGTGACTTCTCTTATGCTACTGCTGTGGGTCTAGGTGTCTCCATTGTTTCTGTGATCCTACTGATTAGTGCCAACAAAGTATCCAGCAAATTAAATGATAATCAATCAGTTCTGTAGAAGGAGGCATTTCTGTGAATCGTACGGTAGCTAAAGAAGATCTCGACAGTCGAATCTTTAACACTATAAATATTATTTTACTCTGTATCTGTACTGTAATTATCGTTGTTCCTTTATGGAATGTGGTAGTCTCCTCCTTAAGCTCAGGTAAGGCGCTCGCGGAAGGCGGATTTATATTCTGGTCTACTGATTTCTCCTTAGAGAATTATCGCGCAGTATTTAATGATGAGACGATTGGACTAGCCTTTCTTGTCTCCATTGCCAAAACGTTCATCGGGGTTATTACCCACGTATTCTTTTGCGCGATGATCGGTTATGGCTTGAGTAAAAAATACATACGTGGCCGCAAGCTATACGTTGCCATGGGTGTAATCACCATGTTCTTCTCAGGTGGTATGATTCCCACGTATTTATTGATTAAATCACTCGGTCTATTGAACAGCTTTTGGGTTTATATTATCCCGGCCTTGTTCAGTTATTATGACGTAGTTATTCTAATGAACTTCTTTAGAAACGTACCGGATTCACTTGAAGAGTCGGCCAAAATCGATGGTGCAGGTGACTGGCGTATATTCCTGAAGATTTTTATCCCTCTTTCCATGCCGGCTATGGCTACGATCGCGTTATTTAACGGGGTTGGGCAGTGGAATGACTTTATGACCACCAAATTATACATTACCGATCAAGCACTCTATCCGCTGCAGATGAAGCTCTATGAAATTATCGTTCAGTCGCAAACGCAATCCATGCAAAATGTCGGAGGATCTGCGATTATCGAAACTACAACTAAAGGGGTTCAACTAGCAACAATTGTCATTACAACTTTGCCGATTGTTGTGATGTATCCAATATTACAGAGGTACTTTATTTCAGGAATGATGATGGGGGCGGTGAAAGAATAGAAAGATTGGAGGGGTTTTATAGCAAACACTTATGTACGAAATGATCCATCGGAAGTGTAGCTTGTACTATCAGATCTGCACTTCCGTTACTACCAAAACTTTTTTAGGGGGAAACAAGGGATGAACAAAGCATTTGGGAAAAAAGGACTTAAACTTTGTACTGCGCTTATGGCTGTAGTATTGGTATTTACGGGTTGTGGATCGAAGGGGAGTTCTGATAACTCCAGCAAAGAATTAAGCTCCATTGAAGGGCGATATACAATTGACCCAGAAACACCAGCTTGGAAGCTGGATAAAAAAGAAGAAACTACGGATCTCACTTGGTACGTGAATGCAGACTGGTGGAATACTGATTTCGGTAAAGACCTCGTTACAAAAAAAATTAAAGAGGATCTAAATATCAACATTAAATTTATTAAAGGCGATGACACTAAGCTGAATACGATTTTTGCTGGTGGTGAAATGCCGGACTTGTTGACTGTATTTGACTCTAACTCTCCTGTGGTACAAAAAGCGGCTACATGGGCGCTGCCTTTGAATGATCTAGCTGATAAATATGATCCTTATTTCAATAAAGTGGCCGAAAAGGATACGATGAACTGGTTCCAGTTAGCAGATGGCAAGACTTATGGATATCCTAACTATTCCAATACGCAAAACGATTATGATAGCGGTAACATCCCTGCTAAAACGGCATTCGTCATCCGTAAGGATGTTTACGAAGCGATTGGAAAACCAACCATTGGTACTCCGGAAGAATTCAAAAGCGTTATGCAACAAATCAAAAAGCAGTTCCCAGAAATGATTCCTTTTGGTTTTAACTCCATAGGTAAAGGTACTGGTTCTTTGGGAGATGTACTACAGGACTTCATCGGCGTACCGATGGAAACTGAAAATGGCGAGTTCTATAACCGTAATCTGGATGAGGACTATTTGACTTGGTTGAAAACATTAAATGAAGTCTACAGAAATGGTGACATCAGTGATGACAGTTTTGCTGATGATGGTACTGCCTTTGAAGAAAAAGTGAAATCAGGTAAATATGCAACAATGCTGCTCGATGGAACGCCTCAACAAAGTGGTAACTTGCAAATCTTCATGACTGGAAATCCAGGTAAGGAATATATCGCTATTGATGGACCGCAAAGCACAGTTGGTCATGAGCCAACGTTGAATCAATCAGGCATTACAGGCTGGATGATCACCTACGTTACTAAAAAAGCTAAAGACCCTGCTAAAGCTATTCAAGTCTACACGTATTTACTTAGTGAAGAAGGACAGAAGCTTATGAACTATGGTCTTGAAGGAGAAACCTATAAAGTTAATGAAGCCGGTAAAATTGAATTCTTGCCTGAAATCAAAGATCTTCAATTGAATAATGCTGATAAATTTAAAAAAGATTACCGGATGGGTGAATTTATGTTCTTCGGACATGACCGTGATAAAGCATTGAGTAATGATGCATTCGCAGAGTCGATTAAACAAATGCAAGAATGGGGCAAAGGAAAGATGAAACCGCACTTCATTCTAGAAAATATCAACCCTGCTCAAGGAACGCCTGAAGCTCGTAGTCTAACCGCAATTGATGCTACTTGGAATACTACTCTTGTAAGTTTGATTCGTTCCAAAGATGATGCTACTTTCGATAGTAACTTAACTGCTTACAAAACATTCTTGAATGATAACAGCTGGGATAAGATTGTAGAAGTTCGTTCTGAAAAAATGAAGAAAAACAAAGAAAAATTAGGTCTTAAATAAGTTGGATTATTGAATGCGGCCCCTTAACTGGGGCCTCTTCATAGGAAGATGGAGGGAAAAACATGCCAGAGCTTAAAATTTATCAATCCACAGGGGAGAATTCATTATTTGTAGAGCAAAGTCTACAACAATTAACTCCAATTGCTAACGCTGAGGCGACCACTACTGTAACTATTGATGAGAATCAAACCTTTCAGGAAATGGATGGCTTCGGGGCATCCTTTACGGATTCATCCGCATATTTGATTAACCAAGTTCTTGACAATGAACAGAAAAAAGAAGTCATGAGCAAGCTTTTTAATTCCCAAGATGGAATAGGTTTGTCCGTATTAAGAAATCCAATGGGAGCATCGGATTATGCTAGAGATATTTATAGCTATGACGATATGCCTGCTCAGGAAACCGATACAGAATTAACTCATTTCTCCATCGCACATGATGAAGCTGATATTATCCCTTTGTTACAACAAGCGCTGGAGCTTAATCCTGAGATCAAGCTGATGGCTTCACCTTGGAGTGCACCAGGCTGGATGAAGACTAGCGGATCTATGATCGCCGGCGAACTTAAACATGAACATTACCAGGCTTATGCCGATTATTTTGTACGATACATTCAAGCTTTTGAAGAGCACGGTCTGCCAACTTATGCGGTAACACCGCAGAACGAGCCTCTTTTTGAACCAAAGCACTATCCAAGTATGTTAATGCTGCCTGAGGCGCAAAGAGATTTCATTAAAAATTATTTGAAGCCTAGCTTCGTGAAAAACAACATCCATACAAAAATTCTCTGCTATGATCACAACTGGGATCGTCCGGATTATCCACTCACGGTGCTCGATTATGCGAAAGATGAAGTGGACGGTGTTGCCTGGCACTGGTATGGCGGGAATGCGTCAGCACAATCAGAGGTGCTGAAAGCTTTCGCGGATAAAGAAGTGCATTTCACAGAAGGTTCTGGTGGCGAATGGATTCCTCCGTTTGAACAAGCCTTCTCGAATGTCATGAGAACAGGGATTGATATTCTCAGAAATCATAGTAAATCCTTTGTCTTGTGGAATATGGCCTTAGATGAGAAGAACGGTCCAACTGTCCCGGGCTTTGGTAAAAGTACTTGTCGCGGTATTGTGACGGTCAACCAAGAGACTAAGGAACTTACGTATACACTGGACTACTATGCACTGGCACACTTCAGCAAATTCATTCGCCCTAAGGCTGTACGTATTGACGCTTCCACTAATCAAGAAGTGATTCGTTCCGTAGCGTTTAAGAATACAGATCACTCTATTGCGGTTGTTCTGTTCAACGATAGTGAAAAGGCTGAGAATGTAGCTGTGAAATTGCAGGGTAAGGATGATTTATCGTTCCGTTTAGGCTCTAAAAGTGCTTTATCTATTTTGATTAAATAATATGTGTATGAAGTGCTCGAATTTAGATTCGAGTACTTTTTTTTGCCAAAAAACGCATAAAAAATCAGTGTTCGTAAATCTTAAACGCATACCTATAGCGAGGAGATATGAGCATTGAATAGAAGGTTTGTGCTGACGCTGCTAGTTCTGTGTTTGATGATTACTGGTGGCTCTAGTATTTATGCGGTTAAAAGTATGCTACCTGTAAAGAGTGAAACAACCAAATGGGCAGTGGAGCTCCATAAAAGTAAACTGCCTTCGCCACAGCCGGAAAAATATAAGAGCTACGAGCTATTAGTCACAAATTTGAGTGAAGATACGATAGATGTAACCTTTGAGTTGTATCGACCAGTACAAGACGCTAATCAGGAACAAATCATCTTAGCTGATCCATTTAGCTATGATATGAGACCGAATGAGACGGTTAGCTTTAGTCAATTTTTTATAAAGAGTGGGGCAAAAGAACTGGAAGTCGTTCTCTCGTGGAATGATCAGAATAGACGTAAGCATAAGCAAAGTATTAGATTTACTGATTTTGAATAATGGATCATAGAAACGCTAAATATTAAAGGGGATAATCCAATGGAGTATGCTGATTTTCCAGGGTTTAAGTAATTATACTTGCACAAAAAATGGCAGTTCAGTGCTGAAATACAGCATCTGGACTGCCATTTTTGTTTCAGGATCTGTAGCTTAGAGGTCTAACGTTCTAAACGATAGCCACCATGAAATACAGGACCCACATATTCATTGAACGCAAAGCCATTGCGAATGGCTGCGGAGACAAAATCTTTAGCTTTTGCTACAGCTTCATGAACGGACAGACCGTTAGCTAAACCACCTGTAATGGCAGCGGCGAAGGTACATCCAGCCCCATGATTGTGAGCAGGCTCGATTTTGGCTGTTTGAAATACGGTGTACTCAGCACCGTCGAAGAAGACATCAATCGCTTGATCGCCCCCGAGTGCTTTGCCGCCTTTAACCACGACATTACTTGCTCCGAGCTTATGAATCAGACGAGCAGCTTCTTTCATATCCTCTAAGGTAGTAAGTTTGCCAAGACCTGAAAGAACGCCAGCTTCAAACAGATTTGGTGTAACCACAGTGGCAAGTGGCAGCAGTAAATCACGAATAGCCTCCGCGCTGTCTGGGTTCAAGACTTCATCTTCACCCTTGCAGACCATGACCGGATCAATCACTACATTGGTCTGTAGATTTTCTTTGATCGCTTGCTCAGCAACACGCACAATTTCAACACTTCCCAGCATACCTGTCTTCATGGCATTTACTGGACCACCTGCGAAAATAGTTTTTAGCTGCTCAGCAACAATGGAGGCGTCAATTGGATAAACATTATGGTGCCAGCCGTTGTCCGGGTCCATTGTAACGATAGTTGTCAAGGCACTAAAGCCGTAGGTACCATACTCTTCAAATGTTTTTAGATCCGCTTGGATGCCTGCGCCACCACTGGAGTCGCTGCCTGCAATAGTTAGAGTTTTAATAATTTGAGTCATGGTAACGTCCCCTTTATATATGTCTGAATTTATAAACAACGCATTGCATTGATTATAACAAAAAATAGCACCTAAGTCTTTCTAAAAAGCAAGTGTAGGATTCCATTTCACTAACTCAGCATATCAATATAGAAAGAAATTTTAAACAAAACGCTTAGGAGGGCGAGTATGGTCACGATTAGTTTATGTATGATTGTACGAAATGAAGAAAAAAGCCTGCATAAATGTTTGTCTAGCGTTGCAAGTCTTGTAGATGAAGTGGTTATCGTGGATACAGGCTCGAAGGATAAGACGAAAGAGATCGCAATGTCCTACGGAGCTGTGATTTACGATTTTGAATGGATCGATAACTTTAGTGCCGCACGTAATTTTGCCTTCAGTAAAGCTACTCAGGAGTATATTTTGTGGCTGGATGCGGATGACTATATAAAGGAAGCGGATCAGATTCTGTTTAAAAAGCTAAAGGAGATTCTGCCAGGACATTTTCACAGCGTGAACATGCAGTATAATTTGGCTTTTGACGAGGCGGGGAATGTCACAGCTAGCTTGCGTCGGAATCGGCTAGTTCGCCGGAGCTGCAATTTTCAATGGATTGGCCCAGTACATGAGTATCTAGAGGTAAGTGGCCCTTCCTTTAGTAGTGATGTCTGTATTACCCATGAGAAGGATAAGGAATATACAGACCGTAATTTGCGGATTTACCAAAAAAGAGTGGCTGAGGGTGAAACATTCTCTCCAAGGGATCAGTATTATTATGCGAATGAATTAAGGGATCATGCTATAAATGAAGAGGCTTGCAAATACTACGAGCTGTTTTTGGCGGGTGGACAGGGCTGGATAGAAGATAATTTTCAAGCTTGCTTAAGGCTTGCCGAATGCCGGGAACGGCTGGGGGATAAAGACGGTGCATATGAAGCATTATGCAGAACATTACAGTACGATAAACCACGTTCAGAGTTCTGCTGCCGACTTGGGGCCCTTCTATTGGAAAAGGGTCAATTACACCCAGCAACATACTGGTATGAGCTTGCGATACAGCTGCCACGGGATAACGATTCGATGGGGATGAAAAATGGGATTTTTTATACCTGGCTGCCGCATCTCCAATTGGCACTCTGTTATGATCGCCTTGGCCAACACGAGTTAGCGAATCATCATAATGAAACGGCGCTGAACTTTTATCCGTCCCATCCTAGCATGTTATATAACCGCACTTATTTTAAAAATTTGCTTGGCGACAAATATGTAGCGATTCAAGCTTAACAAAAAAGCCCCCAGTAGTCATGATTTTGACTCTGGGGGTTTTCGTCGTTAAGACACCCTCTTTTTAATATGCTGGATTGTATTGTTGTTCTTTTTTGTAATCGTTGGGAGGGAGACCGACCTCTTGTTTGAACAGCTTAGAGAAATAGGAGTAGTTGTTATAGCCAACCTTGTTTGCGACAGTATAAACAGACATATTTGTGGTTTCCAATAGATGCTTTGCAGCCGCGATTCTAACTTGGATGACGTAGCTGCCTAATGAAACACCAGTTTCTCGTTTGAATATTCTTGCCAGATAATCAGGATTAAGGTAGACAATTTCGGCCAAATCATTTCGCGATAGATCATCACCGTAATGCGAATGAATGTATTGTTTGATTTCCTCCGCGACGGATTTGGTCTGTGCGGCAAACTCACGGTATTTCATCGCTGTAGTCACTAGATATTTAAGATATTCTTCCATATCCTCGATCGAGTTCAGAGAGTGCAAGGATAATTTATCGTTAGTTTTTCCGGAATATAGTTTGTGTGACCGTATGCCTTTGAGGTTGAGAAATGAATAGATTAGCTGAACAATATCTAAGCGGAACAAGCTAAGGACAGCGGTCTCCAGAGTTCTATTGTTAAGCATAACCCTTAGAGATTTCGTAACTTCCTCAAGAAAAGTAGTGAACTGATTCTGGTTCAGCAGCTCTTCCAAATAGACAAGATCCGGTGGTGTATAGCCAGTTTTATTTTGATAGAGATAGGCTTCCACTAAAAAAGTCTGATTTCTGCATCTCGTAATTTCCTCATCCATGCGTAGCGATTGTTTCAGAACATTTCCCACATGATTCAGTTTATCGTATAAACCAATATTGCAGCAGACGTCGCATTTTAAATAAGGAATCGCCTTTTGAATAAAGGAAGAGCATATTTCTTCAAGCAAGAGTGTGTCTGGCGTCTGGTTCCATTTTAATATGGCGATCCAATTATAATCTTTATATTCCAGGATGCTCTCGATGGTAAAGCAAGGACTCTGTAACAATTCATATAATACGTTCAGCAGAGCAAAATCAAAAAGATCCTTCTCTTCTTTTCCCATACTGCCGTTGTATGGAAATAGGTTAAAGATTAAAGGCTGCAGAGTGTCACTCATTTGATAGGAGAGGTTCTGTTCCTCAATGGCAAGGGTGATGTCCGCTAATTTAATCGGAAATGATGTGCTTCCACTAACCAACTTCCGCCAAAAATGCTCGAGAATCTTCGCCTGGTTTTTTTGCCAAAAGTAACCGCCTTGAATGGCTTTTTCATTTCTTTGCTGCTCTTTTGCCTGTGTGATAGCCTTGTGGATAATCAGCATCAGCTTATCAAATTCGATGGGCTTCAGAAAATATTCAAAGCTTTGCAATTCAATCGCTTTCTGGGCATAGTTGAAATCCGCATAATTAGTAAGAAGTATAGTCTGAATACTATAATTCCCTTCGCGAATCCATGCCAGTAATTCCAATCCGCTACCCTGAGGCATTTCAATATCCGATATCAGAATTTGAATAGAATGCTTTTCTATTATTTCACGTGCCTGAGCGACATTATTTGCTGTATAGACAGTATCAATGTGTAACGATTCCCAATCTATTCTCTTTTGCAATGCAGCAATAACATAAAAGTCATCATCAACAAGCAGTACATTCATAGTTAGCTCTCCATTCATTTAGATTTTTTTAGGAAGCTCTGGAAGAGATAAGATTACACTAGCGCCGCCGCTCTCCAAATTGGAAAAGGTGATAGTTGCTCTTTTTAAATAGAGATATTCCAGCCGTTTAAGCGTATTCATAATGCCGATCTGCATACCGTTGCTTTGATCCAAGGGCTCACCAAGATTAAGCTTCTCTAACACTTGCGGTGGAAAACCGGGACCGGTGTCGGTGAGCTGGATAACGAGTATGTCTTCCTCTTCAATCCGTAATCGCTGGACTGTAAGCCTGATCTCTACTTCATGTTCTCGTGAAATCGCATATTTAATAGAATTTTCAATGAAGGTTTGCAGCACTAATGGCGGAATTTCCACACAGCTTGCCTGATCCTCTTGCTCAATATTGTAAATAAATGCATCCTGATAACGTTGCTTTTGAATCTCTAGATAGGTTCGGACATGCTCGATTTCATCCTCCAGCCGGACAAAATTCTCACCATTTTGAAAAATATAACGGAAATATTTCGACGTAGATAACGTCATATTCTCAATTTCTTTATACATTTCAATTTGGGCCATGCTGTAGATGCTAGTCAGGCAATTTAAGAAAAAGTGGGGCTTGATCTGTAGCTTCATATAATCCAGTTGTATCCGCTGCTTCTCCAGTTCCTGCTCGTACATAGCGATTTTGAAGGTTTTGATTTGATCAACTAAATCTTTAAACTGTGTGTTAGCTTGTTCCAGCTCTATAATCTCACTGCTTTTGAAATCTGCGGGTTGCCCAGCCTCATTAATGAAAGCAAGGTTCTCAGAGAAGCTTTGAATCGGGCCCAGTACTCTTTTCTTGAAAAACAGCAGAACGATGCATAAAGTGGAAGTCACAATGAAGAAGAGCAGCATTATAAGCAGCTGAGCAATCATGATTTTTTCAAAGATTCCATATTTAATGACCATTTTGGTGCTGAAATTAGTGTCCGAGAAGGCGCTGTTGATTGTTGTACGCGATTGCAAAAGATTAGAGAATCCCCCATCTTCCGTTACCAGCTTGCCGCTGTTCGATATGGGACTTGATAAAGGCTGTTCATTCTCATCCACTAGAGAAACATAACCATTGGCACCCAGATTAATTTGGCGTAGAGGGCGGATCAGATTATCAGCGGAGATCAACCCAATTAAATAACGATTGTAATAAGGAACGATATTAATTACATAATAGTGGTTGTTTACAAGGATAGGCGTCCATTTGGAGTAAAACTTCTCATACATCTCCTTATCATTAATATAAGAAATAATCTTCGTTTTGAGCATCCTGTAATCCGTATAGGTTACGCTGATCGGTGCACAGTTTAAAAAGTAGTTCTCATTTTTCAAATAGTAGAAAAAGTTGTACTCATGTCCGTAGTTTTTTTGCAGCTCGGTAAAGCGTTTATGCAGATTATCATTTGCCTTCAAGAACTCGATACTGTTGACCCCGTAAGTATTCATCGCATGCAAGCTCTCATCGTTCCCAAGCGTCCAGCCCATATAGTGATTAATGTAAGCAAAATCATGATTGATACGATTAATGTAGAGTGCCGCAGTATCCTGTAAATTTCGAGTGGACTGCTGCTTAACGATAGAAATGGAAGTAATGCTGATGGCTAAATCCAGAATGAGGACTGTGAACGAGACTGCCATCATGACTTTTATATAATGACGAATGGGGTAGGTTTTATGCCTCGCTGTTTTTTTGTTCATAAAATCATTATAAGACCTCTGCAGGAAAAATACAGGAGAACTCGCTAGCGATTTACCGCAAAGTCCGGAAAGCACATACAGAAGTCGGGATACTGTTATTAAGTCCCTTCAAGCGAGGGCTTTTGATTTTGTGTTTTTTTGTAAGCGGATTCAAAGGTCTGGATAACCGTCTTAAAGGGTCCGGAATACGAAAAAATAAGACGTTATGATTAAGCTATTCAGATAATCTTTGATTAATTGAAATGGGGGATTAAGAGGATGAGTCAACACAGTAAGAAAAAGACGGCAAAGAAATGGACTGTGGGTCTGCTGGCGGCGGCTATGGTATTTGGTATTGCTGGCTGCGGCGGAAAAGACGGGAATAATGCTGCGACTAGTGAGACGAGCAGTTACAACAAAGAAGGTCTGCCAATTGTTAATGAGCCTGTAACGCTTAAGGTGCTGACCGTACGTTGGGGAAGCATGGGAGACACGTTTACGCAGAACCAATGGCTGAAGGATCTGGAGAAAAATACAAATGTCAAAATCGAATGGCAAGTGATGTCCTCCAATGACTGGGCCGAACAGAAGTCCATTCTGCTGGCTAGCGGTACACTTCCAGATATTATCCTCGGAAATCAAACCTTCGGAGATTCCGATATCGTTAATAATCTAAGCTTTTTCCGGCCGTTAGATGATTATATTGAAAAAAATATGCCAAATCTTAAAGCGGCCATGGAAGAAACGCCTGAGTTGAAAAAAATCAGCACTTTTCCTGACGGGAAAATCTATTCACTGCCAACAAGACTTCCATCGCGTCCGAAAAGCTCTCGTCAGCCTGTGATTAACAAAACTTGGCTCGATAAATTGGGCTTGAAGGCTCCTGAAACGATTGATGAGTTATACAACGTACTTAAAGCTTTCAAAGAACAAGATCCAAACGGAAATGGCAAACAAGATGAGATTCCTTTTATTGAAATTGGGAATGACTTGATCAGTCCTTTCGGAATTGCCGACTTGAATAACAACAATATGATCATCAAGGACGGAAAAGCGATCTATTTCCCTGTTTCGGAGGAGTTCAAAGAAGGCCTTAAATGGGAAAATAAATTGTATGCGGAAGGATTGTTAGATAAAGAGGTATTCACTCAGGATGATACGATGAGATCGGCGAAGTTCCAAAATCCGGATGCTCCAATCGTAGGCTTTACGTATCAGTGGACCCCGGACGCTGTGTTTGGTAAATGGAGCGATCAATATGTGACGATTCCACCGATTGCCGGACCGGATGGTAAGCGTTATACAATCGGTAATCCAATTGGGATGAGTCTTAACCGTAATGAACTGCTGATTACTACTTCGAGTAAGTATCCAGAGGTTGCTGCGCGTTGGGCAGATCAGTTCTACACGAACGAAGCGAGCATTCAGAATTTTTGGGGTGCAATTGGAACTGTAATTAAGAAGAATGATGACAGCACTTATACATTGATGGATCCACCAGCTGGAACCAGCGCAGATGCCTGGTATTGGGATCAGTCTCTTCGAGATTTCGGACCAAAATATGTGAGCCCGTCCTTTGAACAGAAAATCGTTCTTAATCCTGAAAGTGGAGATGGACTGAAGCTGCAGCTGGATAAGCTGGGTAGTGAATATGTTACAGAGCCTTTCCCTAACGTTATGTACACCTCCGACGAGTTCGAGGAGCTGCCAACCCTGACTACGGATATCGACGGTTATGTGAATACAATGCGCGCTCAATTTATTAGCAAAGGCGGAATTGACGAAGGCTGGGATGATTATGTCAAACAGCTTAATAAAATGGGGCTTGAAAAATTAGTCAAGATTCGCACAGATGCTTACAGTCGTTATATGAGTGTGAAATAACCTATTCGTCTTTCGAAAAAGGTGCTGCCCTACATAAATTTGTGGGGTAGCATTCTCTATTTTTAATAAGGAGGGGATGTTATGAAATCTGATCCAATTCATTTGAGTCGGAAACTCGGACAAATCAAACAAAACTGGGGCTTATATACGTTGCTTTTTCCTGCAGTAGTCCTTACGTTATTATTCGCATATAAACCCATGTATGGGGTGCTCATTGCCTTTAAGGATTATAGCCCGGCGTTAGGAATAGGCGGAAGTCCATGGGCCGGATTCAAATACTTCGAGAAGTTCTTTAATTCCTATCAATTTTCTGCCACGATCAAAAATACGCTAATCATCAGTGTGTACAGTCTGATTACGTTTCCAATTCCGATTATACTGGCGCTGATGGTTAACCAGATGAGACCAAACCGTTTTAGACGGTTTTTTCAGACGATATCCTATATGCCACATTTTATCTCAACCGTAGTTATGGTGGGCTTAATGATGATTCTGTTCTCACCTAGCACCGGACTACTGGGCAATGTATATAGTCTTTTTGGAAAAGAAGCTCCTGATCTAATGGGCTCTGCCGGATTATTCAGCAGTGTGTACGTCTGGTCGGATGTGTGGCAGCATGTCGGCTGGGATAGCATTATCTTTATCGCTGCTCTCTCTGCTGTTGATCCTAGTTTGTATGAGGCTGCAACCGTAGACGGCGCAAGTCGGATGCATAAAATTCGTTACATCGATATTCCGATGCTGATGCCAACAGCGATAACATTGCTTATCCTGCGGGTCGGGGGACTGCTTGGGGTTGGATTTGAAAAGGTGTACTTAATGCAAAATGACTTGAACATCACTTCAAGTGAAATTCTGTCTACTTATGTCTACAAAATTGGTCTGCTCAGCAGTCAGTATAGCTTTTCGTCGGCGATCAACCTGTTCAACACGGTCATTAATTTTATTTTATTGATCATGGTCAATCAGATTTCAAAAAAATTAAGCGAAAATAGCTTGTGGTAGAAGGGAGGAGCATTGAAATGGGAGGTTTAGAGACGGCGACTAAAGGAAATGTAGGAAAAATAAAGAAGAATCGCTCCTCAGATACTATAATGGAATTTGTGATGTACGTTATATCGGCAATTTTTCTAATCATCCTGATCTATCCGCTGTATTTTATCGTCATTGCTTCGTTCAGTGATCCTTCCGCGGTTGCAGGGGGTCAAGTTTGGCTATTTCCTAAAGGGTTTACTTTTGATGGTTATAAAGAGCTGCTTCGACATGAGAATATTTGGATCGGGTATTGGAATACCATCCTGTACACGGTGGTTGGGACTGCAATCGGTTTAGTAGTTAATATCTCAGCTGCCTATGCGTTGTCAAGAAAGGACCTTGTTGGGCGAAAATATATTTCGCTGTTTTTCATATTTACAATGTTCTTTAATGGGGGGTTGATTCCTACTTTTTTAACGGTTCGTGATTTCCATCTCTATGATACTTTCTTGGTTATGGTACTGCCTTTCGCAGTTGGAGTTTTTAATATCATAGTGGCACGAACTTTTTTCCAGACTAGTATTCCGGGTGATTTATGGGAAGCAGCGCAAATTGATGGTTGTGGCAATCTCCGTTATTTTGCACAGATAGTTCTACCGTTGTCGAAGGCTATTATTGCAGTGTTAGGTTTATGGATCGCTGTAGGTTATTGGAATTCATATTTTAATGCCTTGATTTATTTGAAAAATCCTAATATGTATCCTTTGCAGCTGATCCTGCGAAATATTCTGATTACCAATCAGATGCAGTCTGGTATGGGGACCGGAGAAGCCGCACAAATCGCGTTACGGCTCGCAAATATGATGCGGTATTCGGTTATTATCGTAGCAACTGTTCCAATTATGTGTGTATACCCATTTGTGCAAAAATACTTTAACCAAGGGGTAATGATCGGCGCAGTGAAGGAATAAGCTCTTCTACTTTTCAACTAACATTTGTGAGGGAGCAAGACCGTAATGAAAAAGCAACCCAAAAACAGTATCAATAGAACAATCACCGTCATTCTTCTAGTGACAACGTTGCTTGCTGGCCTTACAGCCTGTAAAGGGGATAAAGGGGTAAACTCTGTTGTATCTGCTCCGGGTCAATTTCATAAAGAAGGTTTGCCAATCGTGGATAAGCCCATGACGCTGAAGGTTCTAACGGTTCGGTGGGGAAGCATGGGAGATAACTTTATCCAGAATCAATGGCTGAAGGATTTGGAAAAAAATACGAATGTCAAAATCGATTGGCAGGTGATGTCTGCTAATGATTGGAGTGAGCGGAAGTCCATTATGCTGGCAAGCGGTACACTTCCAGATATCATTTTAGGGAGTGAGACCTTCGGAGATTCGGATATCGTCAATAATTTAAGCTTATTCAGGCCGCTTGATGACTATATCGAAAGCTATATGCCTAACCTCAAAGCAGCCATGCAGGAAGAGCCTGAATTGAAAAAAATCAGTACTTTTCCTGACGGGAAAATCTACTCTTTGCCTGCAAGATTACCTTTACGTCCTAAAAGCTCACGCCAACCCGTGATTAACAAAACCTGGCTGGATAAATTGGGATTGAAGATTCCCGATACGATTGATGATTTATACAACGTGCTAAAAGCATTTAAAGAACGTGACCCTAATGGTAATGGAAGGCTGGATGAGATACCTGTTATCGAAGTAAGTAATGATCTCATCAGTCCCTTCGGAATCACGGATCTGAACAATAACTTTATGGTCGTCCAGGACGGAAATGCGGTATATTACCCTGTTTCAGAGGCGTACAAAGAAGGGCTCAAATGGGAGCATAAATTATTTGTCGAAGGTTTGCTTGATAAAGAGTTATTCACGCAAGATGAAACGATGAGATCAGCCAAGTTTCTTAATCCGGATGCTCCTATCGTAGGATTCTCGTATCAGTGGACGCCGGATGCCGTGTTTGGCAAATGGAGTGATCAATATATCACGATTCCTCCGATTGCAGGACCGGATGGTAAGCGCTACACCATAGGAAATCCGTATGGAATGAATCTGGAGCGTAACGAGCTGCTAATTTCCACTTCTTGCAAATATCCAGAGATTGCTGCCCGCTGGGCTGACCAGTTCTATACCAATGAAGCAAGCATTCAAAATTTCTGGGGAGCGATAGACACCGTTATTAAGAAAAATATTAACGGTTCTTATACATTGATGGACCCACCGATGGGTACCAGTGCTGATGCCTGGTATTGGGATCAATCACTCCGGGATTTCGGGCCGAAATATGTCAGTCCAGTGTTTGAAAAATCCATCTTTCTAAACCCAAAAACCGGAGATGGACTGAAGCTGCAGCTCGATAAGCTGGGAAGTGATTATACAACGCCACCTTTCCCTGATGTAATGTACACCGCTGAAGAGTTTCAGCTGCTGCCGACTTTGACTACGGACATCGATAGTTATGTCAATACAATGCGTGCTCAGTTTATAATTAGAGGTAAAATTGACGAGGGCTGGGCTGATTATGTGAAACAGCTGCGGGGAATGGGGCTGGAGAAGCTGGTTAAAATTCGTACCGATGCTTACAGTCGTTATGTGAATGTAGAATAGAGCATTATGTGAAATACTGACGGCTAGGCTGTAACATCCTATTTCACTTATTTAAACAAAGGAGGTTCTCTCTATGCGAGTGGCATAAAGAGAACCTCCTTATTCTTTTTACTTTATTAGCAGGGTTTGAATGGCATGAGCCGGAATCATGTTCTCAGCCAAGTTGTTATGGAAGCGCAGGGTGAAAGGAAGCTCTTGTTCCGTGCGGTTCATAACGATAACAGCAATGGTGCCATCTGGGTTACGGAAAGCTGTTGTTTCAAGCTTATCTGTATATTTAGAGTGCCCAATTCGTTTAGCACCTGGGCGAATGTATTTACTGAAATGCCCGATGTAATAGAAGGAGCTCTCAAATATTATTTCATCGTTTTTCGTATCTCCAATAATTGGAGCATCGCAGTAGTTACCTACATGGTTAGGGCCCCCTTGCTCGTCCAAGACAATATTCCAGTCCGTCCAGCTTGACATCCAGTTGTTCAGGTTACCAATGATATCATGGCCGTAACGTTCGCCTGTGTTCCATGAGCCAAGATGAACGCCACCTTCTTGGCAGCCTTCGCTGAAGAACAGCTTCTTGTCTGGGAAGCGATCATGAACGGCCGATAGGGCTTCGAAGTGATCTCCGGAGTACCAGTGGAAGCAAATTCCCCAAATGTATTTGGAAGCTTCTTGATCTTCAAAAGCAACCTTGGCACGGTCATACACGCGCTCCTTGTTATGATCCCAGATCATAACCTTTACATGAGCCAAACCGGCTTGTTCCAAGGCTGGTCCCAAGTAATCACGAACAAAATCTTTTTCTTCTTCGGCAGTATAAAGGCAAGAATCCCAGATTTGAACAGCCTTCGCTTCATTCTGAACACTAACAGCCCAAATATCGATGCCTTCAGCTGCGTAAGCCTGAATATATTTTACGAACATGTTGGCCCAAGCCTCACGGTATTCAGGCTTAAGAGCTCCACCACCGTTCATTTGACCGTTCGTCTTCATAAAAGCAGGTGGACTCCAAGGAGAGGAGAACAAACGGAAATCTTCACCAACAGCTGTTGCAGCATTTTTGATTAGGGGGATAATTGACTCTTGATCTCTGGAAATATCGAACGAACGGAGCTCTGCATCGCCTTCTTCTACATAAGCATAGTTGCCCAGTGAGAAGTCACAGCTCTGGATATGCGAGCGGCAAAGGGTATACCCAATTCCGTGCTCAGGATCAAAATAAGCGTCGATGATTTCTTTTTGTTTAGCTTCACTTAGTTTAGCGATGGTAACAGCAGAAGCCTCGGTAAGTGCACCACCGAAACCTTCCATTTCCTGATACTCCAGATCATCATAAATATTGATGAGCTCTGATTCGACGCCTGATGTGTCAGGGAGGAAGATCAGAGGGTCTTTTTCTGTCAGACGGTCGGTAGTTTCTTTTGCTGTTTGAATGACGCGAACAATTTTACTCATAATGGTTGGTAACCTCCTGTACATATAAATTCTGTCTTTATTATAGAAGGAGATTCACTGCTCTTTGAAGAAACAAAATGGCTAAGAACCTCAACGATCTGGTCATCGTTTACTTAGAGAAGAGGAGTGAATGCAATGGAAACTAATAGTGTCCAAATAAGCCTATGCGGCTTTATTCGCCATACTCAGCCTTTTCGGCAATTATATCGCAGTGGGCTGGATACCTATATCATCAGGCTGCAAGCAGAAGGGGAGTGTGAAGTACTGATCGATGGGGACATGGTAACCGTGGTGCCTGGTGATCTGTTATTATTTAAACCTCAAGATATATATGATCTAAGAATCGGGGAAAAGAAGAGTCCGCTGGGACATAGTGTGGACTATTTTGTAATGTGTACAGGGGAATGGGTGGATCAATGGTGGAACCTGCGCGAAAGACCGAAGAAGGTTAGAATTGCGGATGATGGCAAGCTGCAAAGTATATGGCAACAGCTTGATTTGGAGAATAGAAGACTAGATGGGGGTAGCCCTGAAATACTTGAGGCGCTGTTTAAAGCGCTATGTCTGCTGTTAGATCGGGCTATGGAAGAAGCACCTGCATCATCATCAGCCTCACTGCTACACGGGCTTAAGATGAAGAGTTATGTAGAGGAGCATGCTACATC
Organism: Paenibacillus sp. FSL E2-8871; assembly: GCF_038000345.1. NCBI lineage: Bacteria > Bacillati > Bacillota > Bacilli > Caryophanales > Paenibacillaceae > Paenibacillus > Paenibacillus sp. FSL E2-8871. The sequence continues at coordinate 268,358 of NZ_JBBOBV010000001.1, forward strand.
AGAAATCAGGCTAAAGGATGTAGCTGCCCATGCCGGAATTAGTGTAACGAGGGCCGTACATGTATTCAAAATTCAATTCGGCTACTCTATTATGCAATATGCTGGGCAAATTCGGCTTGCTATGGCACTTCGATTAATGGACAACACCAATTATACCTTAGAGCGAATAGCAGAGGAGACGGGGTTTGGAAGCTACACCTATTTCCACAGGGTGTTTCGGGAACGTTATGGCGTCTCGCCAGGCAACTATCGTAAGAGAGAGTAGCCTTCACTATTTTTAAGATCGTCTAGTTTTTAACAAGAAATCCCTAACCGCTTGTTCAAATAACCTGGCACTATTTGCCCATGTCCATTTGTGGGAAGATCTTTCACCTTGTGCGGCCAATTTAGTTCTTAAGTTTGGGTCTCGGATTAGGCGGATGACATCTTCACCAAGCCGATTCTCGTACCGATAGGAGAGCAGGCAGTTCTTCTCGTGATTTGCGTATTCCATATTTCCACCTGAATAAACACAGACGAGTGCTGCGCCACACCGCATGGCTTCAAGTCCTGGCAAAGAACCCGTATCAAAAATACTAGAACTAACAAAGATATCTGCACCGTTGTAATGGTAACAGAGCTCTTCATCATCCGCTGGCGTGAAGAATCGATATTTGCCAGTAGCTTTCATTCTTTGGAGATCTTCTGAAGTGTTGAACTCGTCAGGCGGACTGATAAAGTTAATATTTACATTGGGACATTGATTTTTCACGTGATCCAGCTGCTCTATAAGATAGTCTTGCTCACGGTGCCATGAGAAACCACGTTCTGCTTTTCTTAATATAGCTGTTATATTTAAAGGCTCCTGAAGACTGTAACGGATATTCATATTCTTGAAGGAGGAGCTAATGCCAATGGGCACGATTTTTCCTGTGATCCCATGATTTAAACGAATCAGCTCCTGCTGCCAATGCGATAAAACAATTAGATGCTCTGTGACATGATAAGAAGGGAACGACAGCGAACTATCTGGTAAAAAGGGGGGTTCATAACATAATGACAATCTTACATGAATTCCTTTTCCTTGATTGCTAGCTGCTTGAGAGGTAGGGACTGTCGTATGAAAATTAGAAACAATAACATCGCCTGAGGGATAATCCTGTTCTTGAAGCTCCATATGTGTGGAACGGATTAAGGTGGAACGGACATCATAGGAAACAACCCCATCCACAGGCATGAGGGTAGTAACCTGATGCCCCATAGCTGTTAGCCCATTGGTGAGTTCTACCAGCATGCGTTGAGCTCCACCATGAGATAAGGTCAGAATAGGGAATGTGAGTCTCATCGGTAATCCCGTCCCTTCCAAGTTAGGGCTTAATCGTTCTGTTTCTTATTTTATTCAACTCGCATAGAAAGGTACCATTTAGCTAATTTTGAAAAGCGTTATTTTTCCATATGAGCAATATTCTTCAGTAAAGCAACGGTCTCATTAATCTCGAGGTTCGTTATATCTTCTAAAGATAGGTCGATCATGGGCTTATATTTTTGGAGTTTGCTCAGGAAAGTTTCGGTATGGAAATGCCCTCCACCAGCCTTACCGTGGTAAATTCTCTCTCCATCTTGATAGATGTCTTTTAAATGCGCCAAAATGATCCGATCCCCGAACAACCTGAAGGCGTCATCAACAATTTGATCCTGCATATCTACAGCGTCACCAATAAAATTGCATGGATCCAGGACAACACCAATATTGCCAGAGGGAATTTCATCTAAGATGCGGCGCATCTTGTCGGGTGTAGAAAGAGTATGTGTGCAGACCCCCTCCAATCCGAGAAAAACACCCCATTTTTCAGCTTCCTCCGCAAGCTCTTGTACAGTTGCCCTTAATATATCCCAGCCGATCTCTTCGTAATGGAGCGGATCTTGTGCTTGGAAAGTAGTCAGTGCGCCCGTCTCCGTAGCCACCATAGGGGCGCCGAATTGGCGGGCATACCGTAGATGTTCTTTAAAGCGATCTATTTCAAATCTCCGAATAACAGGATCCGGGTGAATGGGATTGATATAACAGCCTAACACTCCGATACGTATACCTGCTCTGTCAAATTGTTCGCCAATATAGTTTGCGAGGCCTGGACTTAATTTACCTGTGGAGGTATCGATGTCCTGAATAGCTTTGGATAAAGCAAGTTGAACAAAATCGATATCATAATTCTGAAGCGTTGCTGTCAACGATTTGAGGGGTAAACAACCAAATGTATGCGCTAATGTTCCGTATCTGATGGAAATCATCTCCTTATCTAGGGTAGGTATGTGTAATTACAAACATAATAGTAGCGCTTTCATCTGGATGCAAGTGATTTATCATTATCGTCTATCAGGAAATTGATGATCTCAGTGTTTACTCTATCCGGTTGCTCATGATTAATCCCGTGTCCCGTATGGGGGATGACTTGGTAATAGAACTTTCCATCTTCTAAAATCTTTATGAAATCCTTCGATTGTTTTAGCGCATGTTCTCCAACTAGAAAATAGAGCTTGTCTCTAACTGCGACTGCAGCGTTTTTATCGTATGGATGAAGCTTATGCACAAACATAGCTTGCTGATTATGAGTGCGCATTAAAAGGATCAGATGAGCAGCTAATGCTGGATGGTTGTCAAATAAAGGGGAGTGAGGTGCGCTTAACTTCTTCAGAACTTTCAGTAAATTGCGATCCGTTGGAATCAGAATCTCCGGGAACATCATCATTAAAGTTTGGATCATGGCTTTAATCGGTGCAGTGACCATCCCGCCCTCCAAACAAACGACACGGTTCACTTTGTCCGGTTGCTTGGTCGCATAATTAAAAGCAATATAGGCGCCATTGGACACACCCGCAATATTAAAGACGTCTATATTCAGATACGTCGCTATTTCATTAATCCATTTTACTTGCTCAAACTTCTGTTTGTTAAACTGCTCGTTAGGTATGCTTTTTCCGGGTCCACCCAAAGTATCAATCGCGATGCAATAAAAATGCTTCGATAACTCCTCGATATTTAAGATCCACATGACCGCCGAGTTATCACCAACACCATGAAACAGTAGTAATGGTGGATTATTCTTTTGACCAGCAAGGATACAATGCGTCAGTCCATATGTGGTTGGAACATCGAGCTCCTCAAGTGGAATGGGCCACTGCTCAATCATCTGCTCATAGGAGTGCCACACTCGTTCTTGCGCCTTGGCATTCTTAAAGCTATTTACCATCTCAAACCTCCTTATCCAAAATAAAACATCTGTATCTTATTCCAACTAGTATACTACGAGAGTCCGCAAGGAGGAGATAGAAATAGAAATATTACTGTGAAAAAGAGGGCGGGAGCAGATAAGTGTATTTTATACAACTAAACAGCTACTTTACTCCGGTTATTGTGATATAGATGTACTTTGTACAACTATATATCTGGAAATCAGCGGATACAGCTTAATTGGGGGAATTTAGTTGCACAAAGTACACTTAACGATTGACAGGCGTGCTGAAGTTAATTTTAGTTGTAGAAAGTGCAATTAAATAATGCAGAGGGCTCTTTTATGCAGTGAATTTTTTTGATATGGTAAGCAATTCTGTGTTCTAGGGGGGGGATTATGATGTTAATTGAGCTAAAGGAAGCGAGTTTGTCAGATGGACGCGATATTTTTGAAATGATTATGGAGATCGGCCCTGGGGAGAATGGATTCGTTAACAATGGGTTTGATTTGGCTTACAGTGAATTTCCTGATTTCATCAGAGATCGGATAGCACTCTCAAGAGGCGATAATCTCCTACCAAACTATGTCCCGCAAACCAACTATTGGTTACTGATTGACTCTTATCCTGTTGGTGTTGGAAAGCTAAGACATTCCTTAAATGATCAATTAAGAAAATCAGGTGGACACATCGGATATAGCATCAGGCCTAGTGAGCGAGGAAAGGGCTTTGGCAAGATTTTTTTAGCAGAGTTGTTAAAAAAAACTGCGGATCTGGGGATTGATAAGGTCATGCTGACTTGTGAGCCGAACAATGTATCTTCGAGAAAGGTTATTGAAGCGAACAGAGGAATACTTAGCGGTATCGAGGATGGAAAATGTAACTACTGGATTAGTTTATGAGTCGAGTCGGTGCTGAATAGTGGGGGTGAAGGAGTTGCTAATTGGCAACTCTTTTTTTGTTTTTTCGCAATGGAATTTCAGTTCATCCAAGGAGGATTCGTCTAACTTGTGAAATAAATTTTAAATTTTGTTGAAAACGCTCTATTCAAACACAAACAAATAGATTAAAATCAAAACAAACAAAAATAAACAAAAAAATAAACATTCAAAAACGGAGGTATTCACAAATGGTACAAAGTTTATGGGATTCTGCACGGGGAAAAGTCATTAACGGAGGTCTGGATGCACTGGTCTATCGCTCCAATCTGTTGGGTGAAGATCGTAGAGTCTGTAATTTTGGAGGAGGGAATACCTCTAGTAAAACTATAGAATTAGATTTCCGTGGTCGTGAGGTTGAAGTCATGTGGGTGAAGGGTAGCGGCTCTGACCTAGCTACGATGAAAGCAGGCAATTTTACCGGATTGCGGCTTGAGGATATTGCGCCATTGTTTGATCGGGAGGAAATGCCTGATGAGGAAATGGTGGCTTACCTCGCGAATTGTATGATTGATCCTAAGCATCCGCGTGCTTCAATTGAGACGCTGCTGCATGCTTTTTTACCATTCAAACATGTAGATCATACGCATCCAGATGCGATTATCAGCTTATGCTGTGCTCATAACGGTAAAGATATTGCGCGGGAAATCTATGGGGATCGTTTCGTATGGGTGCCTTACATTCGTCCTGGGTTCACTTTATCCAAAATGATCGCTGAAGGCGTACTTGCTAATCCTCAAGCAGAATTGGTGTTGATGGAGAAGCATGGCCTCGTGACTTGGGGGGATACGCCGGAAGCTTGTTACGCGAAGACGATCTCTATCATTAATGAAGCAGAGCGTTACATCCAAGATAGAATTGAAGATGGGAACCTGTTCGGAGGTTGCAAATCGGAAGCGCTTCCGGAAGAAGAGCGGCGGGCTGTAGCAGCTGCAGTGATGCCATTGATTAGAGGCGCAGTCAGTGATGAGCGCAAAATGATACTGACCTTCGATGATGCAGAGGATGTGCTGCGTTTTGTAGGTGGAGTTAACTCGGAGAAATTATCCAGTGTAGGTGCAGCTTGTCCGGATCATTTGGTACATACCAAAATGCTGCCACTATTTGTGAATTGGGAACCAAATGCCAGTGATATTGATGGTTTGAAGACGAAGCTGAACGAAGCGATTACCGCATACAAAGAGCAGTACAAAGCGTACTTCGATCGCAATAAGCATGAGGGAGATGTAATGTTCGAAGCCGCACCGCGTGTGATTCTAATTCCTGGAGTGGGAATGATCAACACAGGCAAAAGCTGGAGCAACTCTAAAATTAGCGGTGCCTTGTATCACCGGGCGATTGCTGTTATGCGCGGAGCTACCGCATTGGGAGATTTCGTCTCTCTAAGTGAAAATGAATCGTACAATGTGGAATATTGGCCTTTGGAATTATATAAATTATCGCTGGCACCAGCAGAAGCAGAATTCTCGCGAAAGGTTGCGTTCATTACTGGTGGCGCAGGAGGAATCGGGAGCGAAACCGCTCGTCGACTAGTGTCCGAAGGGGCGCATGTTGTGCTGGCAGATCTCAATCTGGAGGGCGCACAGAAAATTGCCGAGGAGATTAACGATAAATACGGTGAGAATCGTGCGTTCGCTGTTAAAATGGATGTAACGCAGGAGGAGCAAGTTACCACAGCTTATGCAGATACAGCACTCTTTTATGGCGGAGTAGATATTATTGTGAACAATGCTGGGCTTGCGACTTCCAGTCCTTTTGATGAGACTTCATTAAAAGAGTGGAACTTGAACATTTCCGTGCTAGGAACTGGATATTTCCTCGTTGCACGTGAAGCCTTCAAGGTGATGAAGGAGCAAAAGATCGGCGGTAGCATGGTATTTATTGGCTCTAAGAACTCTATATTTGCTGGAAAAAGCGTATCGGCTTACAGTTCTGCCAAAGCACTCGAAGCACATTTAGCTCGCTGTATTGCAGCTGAAGGTGGAGAGTTCGGTATTCGCGCCAATACAATTTTGCCGGATGCCATTCTACAAGGCTCAGCGATTTGGAATTCGAACTGGCGGAATGAACGGGCTGCTGCTTACGGGATTGAGCCGGATCAACTGGAGGAACATTATCGTAAACGCACAACACTGCTTGTAAATATTTATCCACGTGATATTGCTGAAGGGGTGGCCTTTTTCGCTTCATCCAAGTCAGAGAAGACTACGGGCTGCATGCTGACGATTGACGGTGGAGTGCCGGCAGCTTTTACTAGATAAGTGGAAGATGGAATATAGATAGATATAACGGAGGGAAGCCATGCTGATTGCAGACAGATATGAAAGAATCGTAGAACTAGTGAATGAACGTGGCAGCATTCGTGTCTCTGAACTAAGTACATTATGCCAAGTGACGGAGGAGACCATCCGCAGGGATCTTGATCGCTTGGAAAAGGCGGGGAGGCTGCTACGCTCGCACGGCGGTGCAGTCAGTCTACGTGATCGTCAGCCAGAGACGCCATATGCTGAACGTGAAATTATGAACGCAGCGGAGAAGCAGCAGATTGCTCGTGAAGCAGTGATGATGATAAAGCCGGGAGATCGGATTTTGCTGGATGCTAGCACAACTGCATGGTATATGGCCTCACATTTGCCGGATATGCCACTAACTGTACTGACTAATTCTATTAGGGTAGCTGCGGAGTTAAGTGGGAAGGAACGAATAGATGTGATCTCAACTGGCGGTCAACTGAGCCGCAGATCGATGTCCTTTGTTGGTCATTTAGCCGAGCGTTCGCTTGAGTTGTATCACGTGGATAAGATGTTTTTTTCTTGCAAAGGATTTCATCTCGAACGCGGCGCCAGTGAATCGAATGAGCTGCAAGCGATGGTGAAGCGAAAGATGATTTCTATTGCGGAGCAGGTGATCCTACTTTGTGACTCCAGCAAATTCGGAATTCAAGCGTTCACACATGTTGCCACGACTAGTGAACTGGATGTTGTGATAACGGATTACAGCCCTGCCACAGAACAGCTAAAGCAGCTACAGGAGCTGAACATCGCAATAACAACCGTGTAGAAAATAGTGTTGCAGGAGGTGAAGGCATGAAGGTATCGATGTTTATTACTTGCATCAGTGATGCTGTGTACCCGAAGGTCGGAGAAGCGATGGCACGTCTGCTTGCCAGATATGGCGTGCAGCTGGATTTTCCCGAAGTGCAGACCTGCTGCGGACAGCCTGCGTACAATAGTGGCTATTGGAATGAGGCACGTCAAGCTGCACTTACGATTTTGCAGGCTTTCGAAGACAGTGACTTTGTCATTGCTCCTTCCGGGTCTTGCACCGGGATGCTTCATCATTACCCGAAACTGTTTCAGGATGATCCGATTAATTTGGTCAAGGCGCAGAATTTGCAGCGTAAATCCTATGAGTTCAGCCAGTTCATGGTACAGGTGCTTGGCGTAACGGATCTAGGGGCAGTATTTCCGCATAAAGTTACCTATCATCCTTCCTGTCATGGCACTCGGATTCTGGGGATTCGTGATGAGCCTATGTTACTTATGCAGAATGTGAAGGCGATGGAGCTAGTGCCATTACCTTTTGCTGAGGACTGTTGTGGGTTTGGTGGAACCTTTGCCGTGAAGATGTCTGATATCTCCGGGGCGATGGTCACCGAGAAGTCAGATCATGTGCTGGAGTCGGAAGCAGAAGTCTTAACGGGTCTGGATATGGGCTGTCTCATGAATATTGCTGGGAATTTGCGTTATCGCCACAAACCGGTCCGAGTCATGCATTTAGCAGAGCTACTGTATGAGGGGGTGAGTGGACAATGAGTCAGAATGCCGCTCAGACTAAATCGGAATCGAATCATGTGAAGCCAGCTACGGTAAAAGAGCGTGCCGACTTGGCGCTGAATAATGACTTTTTGCGCAAGGCGGTTCGCTTTACTACGGAAAGGCTGCGTGACGGGAAACAGAAAGCGGCGAACGATCATGGACACTGGGAAGAATGGCGCGAACGTGGGCGGCAAATTCGCCTGCATACGATCGCTCATCTGGATTATTACTTAAATCTATTTGCGAACAATGCAAGAGCGAACGGCACGCATATTCATTTTGCGGCAACGGGTGAAGAGGCAGTGAAGATTGCTTTAGAGATTGCACAGCGAAAACAAGCGGCTTCCGTGGTCAAATCAAAATCGATGGTGACTGAGGAGCTGCATTTGAATACGGCTCTTGAATCCATTGACGTGGAGACGATTGAGACAGATCTTGGCGAATATATTATCCAGCTTGCCGGAGAAACTCCGTCTCATATCATTATCCCAGCCATCCATAAAAACCGCTATCAGATTGCTGAGCTGTTGTCCAAGGAGGCAGGGGAGGAGCTTTTGCCTGAGACTACAATCCTTGCAGGATTTGTACGGCGCAAGCTACGGGAGAAATTCCTAGAAGCTGATATTGGGATGACGGGATGCAATTTTGCGATTGCAGAGACAGGTTCCATGGTGCTATTCGAGAATGAGGGCAATGCTCGCATGGTCACCACCTTGCCGAAGACGCAAATCACTTTGATGGGGATGGAGCGGATTATTCCTTCTTGGAGCGACCTTGAGGTGATGGCTACGTTATTACCTCGTTCAGCAACTGGCCAGAAGCTAACAGTGTATATGTCCGGTATTTCAGGACCCCGTAGAAAGGATGATGGGGACGGGCCGGAAGAGCAGCATATTATTATCCTTGATAATGGTCGATCTGAGCAGCTCGGTGATCCAGAATTTCAGGAGCTACTGAACTGCATCCGCTGTGGAGCTTGTCTGAATGCCTGCCCTGTCTATCGTCATATTGGCGGTCATGCCTATGGTGGGACTTATAGCGGACCGATCGGAGCAGTGTTGACCCCAGCGCTGAACAAAAATGTAGATCAATGGGATGATATCGCAGGTGCATCGAGTCTATGCGGTGCGTGTTATGAAGCTTGTCCAGTCAAAATCCCTCTGCATGATATGCTTATCTATTTACGGCGACGTAAGGTAGAGAGAGGTTATGGAGACAAAGCGGAAGGTCTTGGCATGAAAGGTTTTGGTGCGATTATGGCGAAGTCACAACGATTCAGTAGTGTGATGAAAGTAGGCAGAATCGGACAAAAGCTACTTGTGAGAGACGGCGGAATTCCGTCAAAGCTTGGGCCGCTGAAAGGCTGGAATAACTACCGGATCGCTCCGAAGCTGGCGGATGAATCCTTCCGCGAGAGCTGGAAAGAGCTGCAGGAGGAGTTAGACCAAAATAGTCGCGAGATGGACCCGTCGATACAGAAACGGATGGAAGATTTATTAGCGAAGCGGAAGGCGGAAGAACTGAAAGGAGAGCCCGGATATGACTGAGGAAACGCACAGAGAATGGCTGGAGCGTATGGATCATGATTCTCGTGAGAAACAGCAGGCATTCATGAACGATATCGCTCGTCGCCTGAAGCGGCCAAGAACGACTGCGGCTCCGTTACATCCTTTTCGCGGTGCTCCAGATTATTGGCAAGAATTCCAGTGGAGTCCAGAAGAACGCATCGATCAATTTACTGCGAATTTTCAAAGTGCAGGTGGACATGTGTTTCGCATGGCAACGATGGATGAAGCTAAAGCTTTTATCGTCAATAAAGCGAGTGATATGCTCGCGCGTTATATTCTTCGGCAAAATGTAGCTGAGCTTGAGGAACTTCGTCTAGAAGAAGAACTTGTAGATACGCAGGTATCTGTCTGGAATACGGATATGCAAGAAGCATGGAAAGCTAGGGCGGCGGAAGCCGATATTGGGATTGTGATCGCGGATTATGCAGTTGCTTATACAGGCTCTATTACAGTGTTATCTTCTGCGGATAAAGGGCGCTCTGTCAGCCTGTTGCCAACCGCATTAATTGCCATCGTTCCGCTGGAGCGGCTGAAGACTCGTCTGGGTGAGGTGTTTATTGATTTTGATGAAGCGGGACAATCGGGTCTCCCAGCAGGTATTCACTTTATCTCTGGACCTAGCCGTTCAGCGGATATTGAGAATGATCTGACAATAGGTGTGCATGGCCCTGGAATCGTATTCGCCTTGCTGGTAGGCTGATGAGGAGATAAGGAGTGTTGTTTAAGAATGAATGCTAGGGCACATAAACAGGGTCAGAATCACATTGCTATTGATATTGGAGCCTCTAGTGGGAGAGTCGTTTGCGGAACCTTGCAAGAACCGGAAGGAACCTTATCATTAACAGAAATTCACCGTTTTAGTAATGGGTTCTCTGAGAAGAATGGTAATCTTTATTGGGACGTCGATTATTTATTTGCTGAAATTGTAAAAGGCTTGCAGAAGGCGAAGTCAAAAGGAATTGAGCATTGTACCGTCGGAATTGATACTTGGGCCGTGGATTACGTACTTCTAGATCAGAAGGGTACACGAATTCATGAAGTTTTTTCTTATCGTGATTCCCGAACAGATGGAGCGGTACAAAGCGTACACCGCAATATATCAACTGAAAGCGTTTACCAAAAGACGGGAATACAAGTTCTCCCGATTAATACGTTGTACCAGCTGTTTGTGCATGATCAGGCAGATCTTGAAGCAGCACATTCAATCCTGTTGGTCCCTGATTATCTCTACTATCGGCTTACGGGACGAAGAATTAGTGAAGTCACGAATGCTTCAACCACGGGTCTGCTGAATCTGCAAACACGGGATTATGATACTGATTTACTGGCACTGCTTGGTCTTTCAAAAGAGCAATTCCCCCCCTTAACGGAACCTGGGGAACATATTGGTTGGTTGACTGATGACTTGGTGGCACGCGGTGATCTTCCAGATTGTGAGTTCATAGCAGTTGCCACACATGATACAGCATCAGCTGTACTAGGCGTTCCTGCAAGTAGCGACAAATGGGGATTTCTCAGTAGTGGTACTTGGTCCCTCATCGGGGTGGAACGAGCTTCAGCCATTACAAGTCCCGAGGCGATGGAACGTAACTATACGAACGAATGGGGCGCCTTCGGTTCGTTCCGTTTTCTTAAGAACATAATGGGGATGTGGCTGATCCAAAAGGTTCGTGAGGAATATGGCGGGCAATACAGCTTCAGCGAACTAGTAGAGCTGGCTGAGCAAGAGATTCCTTTCAGATCCATCATCTACTGCAATGATGAACGATTCATGAATCCATCCAACATGATCAGCGAGATACAGAGCTATTGTGCGGAAGTCGGACAGTGGGTACCAAAGACACCAGGGGAGATCTCCAGATGTGTGTTTGACAGTCTTGCTCTTTCTTACTATTTCTATGTTCAGGATCTTCAGCTATTGACCGGCGAGAAGTGGGAGCGGCTGCACATCGTAGGCGGAGGGGCGAATAATGGATTGCTATGCCAAATTGCGGCGGATTTACTAGAGATGGAGATTTACGCTGGTCCAACGGAATCCACCGCATTAGGTAATGTAGTTATGCAAATGATCAGTGTGGGTACGGTCACAGATATTAAAGAAGCAAGAGAAATTATATATCGTTCCTTTGATGTAACAATCTATATTCCACAAGAGATGGACTCTTCCCTAAAAACCGCGGCATTAGCTGAGTTTGCTCGACTGCAGGTCGTATAAGAGTAACTAATAAAGTAACCGAGAATACATGGGATGACTATTAGATAGCTATGGATGAGCAAAAGAGGTACAAAAATCCCCTACATTGAGCATAAAAAGCGAAAAACGAGCAAAAGAGGGGTATAAATCCCCTACATTGAGTGTAAAAAGCGCAATACGAGCAAAAGAGGGGTATAAATCCCCCTCATAGAGCGCAAAAAGCGGAAAACGAGCAAAAGAGGGGTATAAATCCCCCACATTGAGCGTAAATAGCGGAAAACGAGCAAAAGAAGGGTATAAATCCCTCTCATTGAGCGTAAAAAGCGGAAAACGAGCAAAAGAAGGGTATAAATCCCCCTCTTTGAGCGCAAAAAGCGAAAAACGAGCAAAAGAGGGGTATAAATACCCCTAAATGAAATCACTAAGAAAATATCAGGAGGCTCAAGCATGGTGCAGAATACAGAAAGCTTAAAGAACATTCAGACGAGCTATAATGAGGCGAAAAAGCTCTACGCACAGCATGGCATTGACGTAGATAAAGTATTAGAGCAGCTTGCAGCAATCAAAATTTCATTGCACTGCTGGCAAGGAGACGATGTAAAGGGCTTCCTGAATAAGGAAAAGGAACTAAGTGGCGGAATCGCGGTCACGGGCAGTTACCCGGGGCGAGCTAGAAATCCGGAGGAGCTGCGCCGTGATTTGGAGCAAGCACTAGCACTTATCCCCGGACGTCATAAAGTTAATTTACATGCTATTTATGCCGATACGGAAGAAACTGTAGATCTTGATGCGCTAGAGCCTAAGCATTTTGAAAGATGGGTGCACTGGGCTAAGGAGCAGGGGCTTGGATTGGATTTCAATCCCACTTGCTTCTCTCATGAAAAAGCTAATGATGGCTTCACACTAAGCCACTCGGATCCTGAAATCCGCAACTTCTGGATTGCTCATTGCAAGGCTTCACGCCGAATCTCCGAATCTTTCGGTCAGGCACTAGGTCAGCCTTGTGTAACCAACTTCTGGGTTCCAGATGGATATAAAGATACACCGATCGACCGTCTGTCACCGAGAGTGCGACTTCAGCAATCACTGGACGAGATCTTCAGCGAGGAGATCGATGAGCGATATAACATTGATGCTGTAGAAAGCAAGTTGTTCGGAATTGGTTCAGAAAGTTATGTGGTAGGTTCGCATGAATTTTATATGGGTTATGCACTAAGTCGGGGCAAAGCGGTTTGCTTCGATGCTGGGCATTTCCATCCGACCGAGACCATCTCGAATAAACTATCCTCTTGGCTGCTGTTTGGTGATCAATTGTTGCTGCATGTTAGCCGTCCAGTACGCTGGGATAGTGATCATGTGGTGACTATGGATGATGAACTGCTGGAGATTGCTCGTGAACTAGTTAGAGGTCAATTCCTAGAAAGAACTCATATTGGACTCGATTTCTTTGACGGAAGTATTAATCACATTGCCGCTTGGGTGATCGGAACACGTAACACAATCAAAGCTCTGCTACGTGCGATGCTGGAACCGATAGAGCTATTGAAGCAAATTGAACTGGATGGGGATTATACTACTAGACTTGCACTGGTAGAGGAATTGAAATCTTATCCGTTCGGAGCTATTTGGGATTATTATTGTGCGACGAATGGTGTGCCTGTCCGAGAAAGTTGGCTGAGCGATGTGAAGCAATACGAAGTAGATGTTTTATCAAAGCGATAAAGTACTTGTTATGGCGGTTACCACACGGTAGCCGCTTTTTATGTTCATGATTAGTACTTATTTGAAAAGATATGTGATCTCTGCTATGTTTTATCAAAAAGAGAGAGAGGCGTTATTATGGAGAAATATGGACCGAATCCGAATGTGCTCTATCCGAATGAACAGATCAAAAGCATCTGTTATATCAAAAATGTGATTACAAGAAAAAATATTACGATTGGCGATTATACGTATTATGATGATATAGACGGTGCCGAAAAGTTTGAGGAGCATGTGACTCATCATTATGATTTTATTGGTGACAAGCTTATTATTGGGAAATTCTGCGCGATTGCCAAAGGTATTGAATTTGTCATGAATGGTGCGAACCATCGAATGAATTCTGTTACGACCTACCCTTTTAATATCATGTCTAATGGCTGGGAGCATGCGGTTCCAGAACTATCAGATTTACCCTTAAAAGGAGATACGGTGATTGGCAACGATGTGTGGATTGGGCAGAATGTTACGGTTATGCCGGGTGTACATATTGGTAATGGAGCCGTCATCGCGGCCAATTCAACAGTTGTCAAAGATATCCCGGCTTATAGTGTCGCTGGAGGAAATCCATGTAAAGTAATTAGACAACGTTTTGATGATGAATTGATCGAACATCTAGAAGCGCTTAAGTGGTGGGATTGGGATGCCGAGCGTATCTTTAAGAATCTTGAAGCGTTATGCAGCAGTGATTTGAATAAAATCAAAGAAATTAAATGATATTGTGTAAGTTTCATAGAACGAGCTATAGTTTATCTTAAAGATATAAATAATAGCTGAGGGTATACTGACTGTATGTACTTCATATGAACCTTGCGGAGGGAAAATCTAATGAAGAAAGATGATGATAAGATCACTGCGGAACTCACAGCAGAGAAGTTTCCATACAGTAAAGAGAACGAGGAGATGGTGACGCGGAATTTTTGGACTAAAACTAAAAAGTTCGCAGGCAAGATCCCATTTACTAAAGATGCTATTGCGATGTATTATTGCGCAGTCGATGCAAAGACCCCTTTATGGGCAAAAGGAATTGCCTTCGGAGCGTTGGCTTATTTCATCTCCCCGATTGATGCGATACCCGATGCGATTCTCGGCCTTGGATTTACAGATGATGCAGCGATCATTGCAGCAGGCATTAAAGCGATATCTGGTCAGGTAACCAACGAACATAAGGAAAAGGCCGAAGCATTTTTTAATGGGGAAAAATAAAAGGTGCAGCTTTGAGCTACACCGTAATATTTGTACCTTCTGGACAGCTTTCTGCGGAAAGCTGTTTTGTTTTGTAAACCTCGCCCCAGTCTTTCATGAGTTTAATAATAGGGGTCAGTGTCTTGCCAAATTCAGTTAACGAGTATTCGACTTTCGGGGGAACCTGATGGTAGACCTCACGGTGAACAACTCCATCTTCTTCCAGCTCTCTAAGCTGCAAGGTTAACATGCGTTGAGTGATTCCTGGGCATATCCGGCGAAATTCGTTAAAGCGTTTCGTTCCATCCATCAAGTGATAGATGAGAATCCCCTTCCATTTTCCTCCTATAACATCGAGCGTAAATTCCACAGGGCAAGCTTCCTTATTTCCCCCTGGGAAATCTCCGAATCCACCTTTTCGATCACGCATAGCCGTTCAACTCCCATAGTATCATTTTGTATACTACATAACATTAATGTGCGTACTTTTAAAGAAGTGATATATATTCTAATATTAAGCATGAGAACGGCAAACAGTCAAATAGGCCGTTGATTCTAAGCAAATAAAAGGAGTGTTAAATATGGATACTTTATCATTAAACAAGAATGAAATCCTGTCTGCTTACCAGTTCAGACATGCAACTAAAGAATTTGATAGTCATAAAAAAATTAGTGAGTCAGACTTTCAGTTTATTCTGGAAACAGGACGTCTGTCACCAAGTTCATTCGGATTCGAGCCTTGGCGTTTTGTCGTAGTACAAAGTCCGGAAATACGTGAGAAATTACGTGCTCATGCCTGGGGAGCACAAAAGCAATTGCCAACCGCAAGTCATTTTGTATTGATTCTCTCACGTCTTCCTAAAGATATGGCTGCTGATTCAGATTATATTAAAGGGATCATGGAGCATGTGCAGGAGCTACCTCCAGAAGTGATGGAAGGGAAAGGTAATATGTTCGATAAGTTCTTGAAGGTTGATTTCGGATTGATGGAGAATGAGCGTGCAATGTTCGAATGGAGCTGCCGTCAGACTTATATAGCCCTTGGTAATATGATGACATCAGCCGCTTTAATCGGAATCGATTCTTGCCCAATGGAAGGTTTCGATAAGGCGAAGATAGAGCAAGTTCTTACCGAAGAGGGGATTATGGATGCCGAACATTTTGGAATCTCCTGCATGGTAGCCTTTGGGTATCGATTGAATGAACCACGTGGAAAAACAAGACAAAGTGCAGAGCAAGTCGTTCAGTGGGTTTAACTAAGCTGGAATCTCATTTTTGAGCTGCATAACGAAAATAATTAACCTGCAAAGTCTCCGGCATCTTGGAGATCATGCAGGTTATTTTTGTTTAATTCTTACAAGATTCGAAAAGTAATTGAAATTTTCATGAAAACTCTGATACTCTTATTGAGGTGACCCATTTTAAGCTTTATCGAGTTAATTTAATAATGAAGGGATCCTGCATCATGAAAATCATTCGCATAATTATCCAAGTGTTCCTGCTTTATTTGTTCTACTTGGCTGGAGACTTCCTGCAAAAGCAGCTGCATCTTCCCGTTTCTGGGAGTATCGTCGGATTACTTTTGCTCTTTGTTTTATTGCTATTCAAGGTTGTACCAGTGAAGTGGATTGAAGATGGTGCAACAACAATATTAGCTTATCTTCCGTTATTTTTTATTCCAGCGACGGCTGGGATCGTGAAGCATATGGATATTTTTAGTGGAAGAGGTTTGCTCTTAATCTTGATTCTTATCGTTAGCAGCGTCCTCACAATTGCAGCAGCAGCACATACGAGTCAATGGCTTTCAACCTTGAAAGGAAAGAGCAAGGCGGGCTGGAGCAGCAAGAGCTTAAGCGAAAAGGGGAAGGAATTATAATGTTTTTTATCGCGACAGGAATTGTCCTGCTTAATGTTGCTATTTATTTGATGATGTCCGTAATTTATAGACGTTTTCGGTTTCCTGTACTGATTCCCGCGTTAACAGCAACAGTCCTTGTTGTAGCAATACTTCTATATTTTCATATTCCGTATGATACATATATGATAGGCGGTCAGTGGATCAATCAGTTACTCGGTCCTGCTGTAGTGGCGCTAGCCTACCCATTGTATAAACAACGTAATGTGTTAGTTGAGAATCTTCCAGCCATCCTGGGGGGAGCGATTGCAGGTCTGTTATTAGGAATGTTTAGTGGTCTGCTTTTGGCAGCTGGTCTAGGATTCTCTAAATTGTATGTTCTGTCCATTTTGCCTAAATCGATCACAACACCTGTGGCGATACAAATCTCAAATGGTTTAGGTGGGGACTCCTCGCTAACCTCCGTATTTGTAATGATTGCCGGATTTACAGGTGCGATTGGCGGTCCTCTCATTATTAAACTGTTTAAGATTCGAAGCGAAGTTGGGATTGGGATCGGGTTAGGAACGGGTTCTCATGCACTTGGAACTGCAAAGGCACTGGAATACGGTGAACAGTCAGTTTCAATGAGCTCCGTAGCGATGACCGTTTGTGCTATTGTCGGTTCATGTATCGGTCCGGTGGTAGCTTGGATCATGTACCCTTAAATTCATTCATCGTAACTATGTTTGCAAAACACTCCATCGGGTAACTATAACTAAGGAACAAATAAAGCAAAGCACCTGAGGAGGATTTCACATGTCAGATTATTCTCAAGATGAAGCGGAAATCCGCAACAAGGAAAATAAAGACGGCGATTCATTAGCTGAAATTAAGAAGATGGAGAATGGTGTGGACATCGAGCCAGAAGCAGACGATTGGGTAGCCAAGCCTGCAGAGTCCTCGCATCCTGATCCGCTTCCTAACGATTTGGACTAAATGATTCGGAAGACAGGCTGTCCTTCATTGGGCAGTCTGTTTTTGCTTGAGATGATTTTAACAATTATTGTATAATGAATTCAGGTACAACCTCATCAGAGAGTTTTCTCCAAGTTCCTAGTAGTTTTTCGCAAATTTCACAGATCTCAGCCATTCATGTAGCAGGGAGGAAATGAAATGCGTAGTCGGAATGAGAACAGCCGATATCGGCAAAAACGTGGTGAGGCCCTTGCAGGCAACTTTGAGAAAAAGTATGGTTCAAACTTTGGCGTACGTAGTGAACTTACAACGGATACGTTAAAGAAACAAGACGACGACCAGTTGCTAATATCGGCTCAGAATCATGAAGAACGGCTTAAACCATAAGCGTGGATGGATAGAGAATCCGCTTTACTCTTTATAATTTGTAATGAAGACATAACCTTTGGGTTATGTCTTTTTTGTTGCGCATATCTCCTGAAGGATTAAGGCATAATAGGGCCGGATGGATATTAAAGAAAATAATGACAACTAGGAGCGGTGTATAAACATGATGACTTCTATATTTTCTTCAAGCGGAGATTCTGCGATGGCAGTGGCAGGCCAATATTTCTTTTATTTTATGATCTACTCTTTTTTAGGCTGGGTATTGGAAGGTGCATATAACTTATATAGTAATGGAAGCTTTCGCAAAGAAGGCTTTCTAAAAGGCCCTTTTAAACCAATGTATGGATTTGCACCACTGCTTCTATTGATTGCCAGAGACTTAACCCTGCCTTTCCCAATTTTCCTCCTGCTTGCGTTAGTCGTTCCTTCAGCTGTTGAATACGTAAGTGGTTGGCTGCTAAAAACTGTGTTTCAAAAGCAATGGTGGGATTATTCAGGGATGTCTTATCAACTGCAAGGGCATATTTGCCTTCGATTCTCCCTATATTGGTGGGCGCTATCGGTAACTTGTGTATATGGGATTCAGCCGTTTATGGAGCGTTTGTATTCACTAGTCTATAATGTTTGGGGAATTATATTTCCTTTCGTGGGACTCTATCTTATGGCTGATTTATTGTGGACTTGCTGGAGTCGGTATAGAAGTGAGAAGACCCCCCAATATCAAGATTAATGATGCCTATATGGGCATAATAAGCATTCTTTTGTATATGAAGCACAAACATTTCAGTGACAAGCATTTCGATCTTGCATATCAGTTTTGTGTCGTAAATAATATAGCCATATATTAAATACTAGACGGACTGGTGGAGATTACGATGACAGGGAAGATTCTAGTAAGCGCATGTCTGTTAGGACATAAAGTGCGTTATGATAATGGTGATGTGCCGTGTCTCGATGCTCGTTTCTTGAAGTGGTATGAGGAAGGGCGTTTTGTCCACATTTGTCCTGAGGTAGTCGGAGGGTTATCAACGCCTCGTCCTGATGCCCAACGGCAAGGTGAGCGGGTGGTAACAGGTGCAGGTCTGGATGTTACGGAACCTTTTATGAAAGGTGCTCAAGCAACGCTGAAGCTGGCTACAGAACATCAAGTTACATTAGCGATATTAAAACAGGATAGTCCTTCTTGTGGTAGTCTTTATATTTATGATGGTACTTTTAGGGATACGAAGATGTCAGGAGAAGGTACAACTACGGAGTTATTACGGCAAAATGGCTTTAAAGTGTTCGGCGAAGATCAACTAGATGAAGTGGAGAAAGAACTTGCTCGTATGGAGGGGTAAGTCATTCTTAAAGTAATAAATCGAACTCACGTTACATAGTGTGTATAAGGGGAACGAAGCAGTGTCCTTGGGAGAGGAAATGCCGTCCGAAGAGCCATCCTTCATTTGGGATTGGAGGCGGACGCAGATGAGTATTGATCAGCTCATTTCATTGCTTGTTCTTGTCATCATGATCGTACAGCTTGCCGGCTACAAAGGGAAACATTAAGTTCAAAGTCTCACCTCATTGTAACTGCTTCCGGACCTCAGAAAGTATTGAGCCGTTCGGAAGCTTTTTTTGTTCCACGCTAAGCATATTGCTGATTCTAAAGGATTCCATCAGAGAGATGTCTAATATATACATAATGTGGGTTTTTGGGAAGCCGGAGGAAAATAGGATGATGTTCTACAAAACGGTGTGAGAGGATGGATGAATAGCGTGCCGATGTCTGAGTATTATCAGGAGATCCGAGGAAAAGTGGGTTCAGAGTTATTAATGATGCCTTCCGTAGCTGCAGTAATAAGAAATAAAGAAGATGAAATTCTATTTATTCGAAAACCTGAAGAGTCCTTGTGGGGATTGCCAGCAGGCGCCATCGAGCCAGGGGAACGGCCGGGAAGAACTTTGCGCAGAGAAGTATATGAAGAGACTGGATTAATGGTGCATCCTACTTCCATTCTTGGGGTTTTTGGTGGAGGGAAATATAGATACGAATATAACAATGGAGACCAGGTGGAATATACAGTCATCGTATTTGAGTGTTCTATCATCCGTGGAACGCTGAGAGCAATGGATGGAGAAGTCGAAGAATTTAAGTTCTTTAAAGAGAGTGAGCTGCCCGAGATGGCCATTCCCTATCCAGTGGAGATTTTCAAGAAAGACCGCGAAGTGGCAAAAACGATATTTGAATGAGCTGGAGAGGTGTAACTCATGAAGACTTTTATTTATATGATTAGGCACGCAGTATCACCTTTTGTGCTTGGAGATGAGAGGGAACGAGGATTATCTGATAAAGGGCATGAGGACGCATATAGAATTAAAGAACTATTGGCGGAGGAAGAGATCACACATTTTGTCTCCAGTCCTTATAGACGAGCCATCGATACAATTAAGTATTTGGCTGAAGCTTCAGATCAAGAAATTAAGCTGTATGAGGAACTTAGAGAAAGAGCCATCGCAAGTGTGGAAATTGAGATCAGTGAACAAGAATTTCTTCAAGGTATCCGGACATCATTCATAGACTTACAATATAAAATGCCGAATGGAGAAAGTACTCAGGAAGCGCAAGAGCGTGCGATTCCTATCATGAAGCAATTAATCGAGACGCATAAAGGCGGCAAAATTGCACTAGGTACCCACGGGAATATCATGACCATTATCCTGAATTACTTCAATAAAAAGTATGGTTATGAGTTCTTTGAACAGACTTCGAAACCAGATATTTATAGGCTGGAATTTGATGAATTTGAGCTTACTAGTGTGGAACGAATGTGGAACCCCGAAGTACTGAGCAAATGAAGTATTTTATTAAGCTTAATTCGTTAAGCGTACTTTATGCCTTTATGTTGTTTGTCGTAATAGAGCTCATAGTAAATATTTATCGTATTAGTAGAATTTCCGGCTTGGAGCTGGATAAAGTGAATAACTTGCAGCTTATCTTCATATTTGTGATGTTTATATTTTTTTCTATAGGGTTTGTTTGGATGACAAAAAAATATTTGAGCGGTAAAAAATCCATGTATTTCACTACGATCCTGTGGTTTCCCTATTTGGCTCTGTTTATTAATTTATTCGCAGCATGGTTCCCAATTACAGAAGCTGCGGATAAACCAGTCCCGGTAACGGGGTTAATCATAATAGGGGCCATGATTATTTATCCGTTTTATATCGTGATGATTAATATTATATCAAGCATAAATTTCAAGTCAGACGCAGGATAGAGGATGGAAATGAGAGTCAATGCTTTAAAAGAAAGAGTTATTTATGAATGCATCTGCTTAATTGTTATTGTACTGGGGTTATGCTCTAGAGCATTCTCGGAACAGCTACCTTTGTTTGTAACGAGACATTTTGGAGATGCGCTTTGGGGCAGCATGGTTTACTTTATATTTCGTGTACTGCTAGTGAACCGGAAGCTTTGGATCGCTTTTATGTGGAGCCTGATGTTTAGCTTCGGCATAGAATTTAGCCAACTGTATCAAGCAGAGTGGATCAACAGCATCCGTGCTACCGTACTCGGTGGGTTGATTCTCGGAAAGGGATTCCTATGGATTGACCTTGTTCGATATACCGTTGGAATTACGCTTTCTTACGGACTGGATCAATACTTTCGCCCAAAATTGCACCGAATAGATAAATAGCTTTCAATGGAGATGAACCTAAAAATGGCAAATAGCTTGATTGTAGTATGCTTGCTTACAATGATTATTCATACAGCAGAAACCTTATCTTATTCGGTAAGATACGCCGGGGTGAAGCTGAACAAGATAGCTATTGCTTTGTCTCTGACAGGCATTATTGTTCTCGTGTCAAGAACTGCAAACATGATTCAAGCTCCACTGACGGCTAAATTCGTAGATTATGCCAAAATACATTCTGATTTCCCACTTCTTAATTACTTGAGAATTATATTGTTAGCTTCTTCATTAGGGACATTAATTGCCATTGCTATTTTCCCTACTTTTGTAGGCTTGTTTGGGAGAATCATCTCAAAGCTTGAAATCGAAGGTTCTATTCCCAAGCTGCTTACGAGCGTAACGATCGGGCAGTTAAAAAATACTAGAAAATACATAAGAAAACCAAAAGTGAATCTATATAACTTCAGATACCTGGGGATTCCTAAACGTTTTATTGTTATGAATGTTTTTGTTACAGCCTTTTACACCGTAGGGGTCATATCATCTTTGTATGCTGCTCATCTAATGCCTCAATATAGCACGACTGCTTCTCAAGCCTCAGGATTGATTAACGGAATGGCGACTATACTGCTGACCATATTTATCGACCCACAGCTTGGTCTTATTACCCATAAAGCCACTGAAAATGTAGAATACCGTGATCAGCTAGGAAAAATATATGTGGTATTGATGGGTTCACGATTTATAGGTACTATATTTGCTCAGCTCCTAATTGTGCCCGCAGCCCAACTAATTAGTATGTTAGTGAAGCTGATATGAGCTGGTGGGAGCGAATCATTATGGAAGCTTAGACTCTGCAGATCGCAGAGCTAGGGAGATCTTCTGCTCCCAGCTGTAAATATTCTGATGCATGTCATGAATTCGTTTCATTTGCTCATAGGATATTCTCATTTCTGATACTGCCTTAATTGCATCCCCTTGTTTTACAGCCGACTTATATTGTTTATCTGCTTCTGAACGAACTTTCTGTGCTACAGCGATATTCTTGTTCTCGGCGGTGATTTGCTTCTTCAGAGCTGTGATTGGTGCCAGAGCATCTTTGATAGGCTTGATCTTGGCAGCTGTTTGCTTGCGGGCAGTTGCCAAAGCGTCTGTCTTGGCCTTAATTTCAGTTCGAGCGAGTGTTACCGCAGCTTTGAGCTTATTGCGTCTTAGATCCAGGAGAGTGGCTGTCTTAAAGTCCTTAGCTTTCTTGGCTGCGGTAGACTGCTTACTGAGTGTGCTGTATTGGTCCAGTAGAGGAGCATGTTTCTTCTGAGCCGACGTTGCTTCAGATGATAAACGACTCAGCAGAACCTTATCTGTTGACTCTATGACAGAGTGAATAGATTTCAGTGTTTCATTGTTCTGCTTACGTAGCATTTGAATTTTTGAGCTATCGGACTTGAGGGCTACTTGAAGCGAGGTATAATTACCATGGAGACCGTTAATGTCATCTAAGGCTGAATCCCAGTCTGTACCTGCAGAAGCTAATGTAAGGTTGATGTTGAGGAGAGCTACTACTAGGATTAATTGGACAAACCTCTTTAAATAACTAAAATTGTGAATAAACATTCATTTCAGCTCCTTAATTAGTCTATGTGCGCAAAAAAAGCACCTCCAAGATAGGCATGAATGCCTATCTTGCGAGGTGCTTCTCCCGCAGAAATATAAATGATACACTTACTATAACTTGAAATTAATGGATAGTCAATCCGAAAAAGAACATTTGTTTGCTTTTTTGAAATAATGAAACATAAGGAGAGTCAAAGATGAATTCACATCTAGATCGAATGCATGATCGAGTGGCCTTAATAACCGGAACCTCTAGTGGATTTGGACTGCTCACAGCCCTTAAACTAGCAGGACAGGGATTCAAAGTTGTAGCAACCATGCGCGATTTGAGTCGTAAAGGCGAGCTTGAACAGCAGGCAGAGCATGCAGGACTCTTGAAGCAGCTTCATTTTATGACCATGGATGTTACCGATAGTGATTCTATACAGGCGACTATAACCTCAGTACACGAAACATTCGGAAGAATTGATGTTTTGGTAAATAATGCAGGCTTTGCTATAGGCGGCTTCATAGAAGAGATATCCATGGAAGAATGGCGTCAGCAAATGGAGACGAATTTTTTCGGATTAGTCGCGGTGACAAAAGCTGTGCTGCCAGTTATGCGAGAACAGAAAAGTGGTACGATTATTAACGTGGGGAGTATAAGCGGGTTGTCCGGGTTTCCGGGGTATGCTCCATATGCAGCTTCCAAATTTGCAGTAGAAGGATTCAGTGAAAGTCTGCGTCATGAAATGTCTCCTTATGGAATACGTGTAGTATTAATTGAACCTGGCTCCTTCCGTACTTCGATTTGGGGAAAAGGAATGGCACAAATTCGTCAAGTCGAGGATTCTCCTTATAGAGACCGTCTGGACGCTGTGCTACGATATTCCAAGCATACCGCTGAAACTGCGCCTGATCCAAAGCAAGTGGCAGATCTCATCGGTCGTATTACTGAAATGAAGTCACCAAGGCTTCGGTACCCTATCGGCAAAGGCACCCGGATCTTGATCTTAGGCAAAACGCTGCTCCCGTGGAAATGGCTGGAGAGAATTATTGCGAAAGAATTGAGGTGATGGAATGGAGCAATCCATAAACTTAACAATCATTAAACTCATTGGATATGTATCCAGTTTGATGACCGTTTTTTTATGGTTTATATTTATATTCATTAATCCGTATGCTGAGGTTACGAATCAATCCAGTATTATAATAAGTATGGTAATGTTGGTGTTGCCTGCCGGATTACTTGCGATAGGTGTCTCTTTAAACAGAAGCCTTCTCATGCTTCTCGCCTTTATTTGGAGTTTTCCATACAGTTTATATATGTTATTAACGCCGGGAATCTTCAGGTTGTTCGGGATTACAAGCTTAATGTATTTATTGTGTTTTGTGTTATTTAGAATCATCAAGATCAGATTTTGAATAGAATTGAGGTGTGCTGATGCTAGATTCGTCAGGACTACATATTTGCTTCGATCCAGCAGGCCGTGAAATTGAAATCCTTGATGTTACTCCAGTCGGTAAAGATAAATACCGCATCGAAGAGACGCCGATCTTTAATCCAAGTGTTACAATGGGTGATATTATACGGGTGAAAGAAGAGCTAGGGACCTATTACTATCAGGAAACTGTACAGAAATCTCATTTCAAAAGGTACGCTTGGCTCCTCAGTAAAGAGGCTGTTGATTCAGCAGCCATTTCTGCTTTTAAACAACGGATCACAGAGAATGATGGGAAATGTGAACAGATCTTTGGCGGTTTGTTGGTTATTCATATTCCTAAGAATACTATGATGGACGTAGATGGGGAAATGAATCGCATTATTGAGCGGTTTTAGAAGTGTGGGTACGTAAATATTAACGAGTATGAATAAGAAAAAAAATGCTGCTGCATGAAATGCAAGGAAGCTTGCATTTCATGCAGCAGCATGGAGAATAGGTGAAACGGTTTAGACAATCTGAGCGATACAATCTATACTTATTTTATTTCTTTCATAAATGTCTTAAAATTTTCTGCGATTTCTTTTGATTTGGTATGGTGCAGATAATGTCCTGCATCAAGTTTTACCAATTTTCCTTGTACGGAATTTTTGACTTGCTCTTCATGCAATGATATCCAATCTTTTAAGAGAGTATCATCCCCTTGAACAAAGAGCAAAAGGGGGAGATCCTTTGGAAAAGTTGAATTTAGAGCCCCTTTATAATTAGAAGACATATGTTCCACTTCATTTAAGTTAGTGTAATTATAAGTGTTTCTAAGCGTAAGCAATCTCAATTGTTCTTTAGTTTCATCATCAAACGGCAATTCAGTATAGGGATTTCCACTTGATTTAAATAACAATCTGCCCAAGCCTGATTTTCTAAGTAGTTTTAATTTTCCTGTTGGTATTTTAACACCTATTCTGTCTTCCGTTGCAATACTATTATCAATCCCGACAAATGCACTCACTTCGTTTGGATATTTGTTCACATAATTCAAACTGTACATACCGGAAATAGAGTGTGCCATTAGAATATAACGGTCAATATTAAGCTGCTTTACAGCTTCATGAATTTCACTCACAATGTTTTCTGTGGTTCGCTCTTTTTCAGTTCTATCACTTAATCCATAACCGAAAGGCTCAATCACAACAACTTTGTAAAATGGTGATAGTTCATCTATTAACAGCTTAAAATCAAGTCCCGGTGCCACCGTTCCATAACCAGGTAAGAGCACGACTGTCTCTTCACCATTTCCTTGAATCAAAACGTTCATATTTTTACCATCGACGCTTACAGACTGACCATAGGGTTTTATTTTAGCTTGGTCCGATTTATTGAGAAAAATATTAGCGACAAAAACAGTCACTAGAAAAAGCACTATTGCAGTAGCTAAAGCCCCTAAGGAAATAAGAATAATTTTAAGCGGTTTATTCATCCTTTTTTTTATAACCTCTTCTTCTGGTTTCACTTGCATCTTCTCCTGTTCTAATCGCTTTATTCTAGCTATCTTAACGAGTTGCTAAAGGAAGCTTACCCGATGAAGATGAACTATACATGACGACAATATGAACTGAATATGAACGAGCGAAAAAAACTACAGCACCACTCGTAAGGGATTTAGATATTCTGAGTACCCATAAAATGAATATGAGGTGAGCAATTATGTTGAAATTTATCAAACAATATTTGCCTAGTGTTGCTATCGCAGTGGTCCTATCTTTGTTTGTAAGAACTTATGTTGCTGAAGCCATGAGGGTTCCTACTGGCTCTATGATTCCTACAATTGAAATTAATGACCGTCTAATCGTTGAAAAAATGTTATGGATGACGACACTCGATCATGGAGATATCGTCGTGTTTACGCCTCCGGTAGCAGGTGATGAGAATAAAAGATATGTAAAGCGGTTGATAGGGTTGCCAGGTGATACCATTGAAATTAAAGATGGAGCCCTTTATACAAATGGAACAGAGATCAATGAACCCTATCTTAATGAGCGGATGAACTATACTTTTGGACCCGTTACGGTTCCGGCGGATCATTACTTTTTTCTCGGAGATAACCGGAATATAAGCTATGATGCTCATCTCTGGGCTACTCCTTTTGTAGCGAAGGATCAGTTGATTGGAAAAGTGATAGCGGACTTTAGTATTCCTTTTTAGGTGATGTTGCGGGGGTCTTTTGAACTAATTGAAAGTGTTAATGAGACTTTAACCATATTGTGACTTTGGAATAATTTAGCTATCCTTAAGGTAAAATATACCTATTGATAGGAAGGGTGCAGAATTTTGAAAGCTCATGTCACGGATCTCAAACATGGCGATTGTCTTATGTTGGACACTTTTAATAGTGTTGGTTTACACGTGCTCCCAAAAGGGACAATTGTTTACCAAGAAGAAATCACCCTCCTGATGAGACATCGTATCGATTATGTCGATATTGAACCTCGCAGCATTGCGATGGATAATGAGGGAACGAATCTGGAGCAAAGCCTAAATGGAAACTTTGATCTAGCGATCCAAAACTATGAATCTATTTTTCTAGAAGCACTCAGCAAGGGCAGTTTCACGCAGTCAGATGTTGATCTTACGTTGCAGCCCTTGCTGGAAAAAATGGATGAACATAAGGATGTAGTTTCCTTATTGCTGTTGCTTGAACGAGAAGACGTTGGTACATACAATCATTCATTACAGGTCGGGCTGCTATCATTTTACATAGCGACTTGGTTAGGTTATACGAAAGAAGAACGCTACGAGATTAGCCGGGCAGGGTATTTACACGACATAGGAAAAAGTCAGATCGACCCATCTATCTTAAATAAGACGGGGATCTTAACCCCTGAGGAAACTGAAGAACTAAAGCGTCACACTTCGTATGGATA
This sequence comes from Paenibacillus sp. FSL E2-8871, assembly GCF_038000345.1. Lineage (NCBI taxonomy): Bacteria > Bacillati > Bacillota > Bacilli > Caryophanales > Paenibacillaceae > Paenibacillus > Paenibacillus sp. FSL E2-8871. Next base: position 295,861 of record NZ_JBBOBV010000001.1, read on the forward strand.
CGATATTATTCTTAAATCTATGAATGACGAGAAGACCGCTCTGGTGGCGCTTCAGCATCATGAATTCGAGGATGGGACTGGTTATCCTAATATGCTTCGTAAAGCGGACCTGCACCCGTATACACTGATTGTGGCTGTTGCTAATGCCTATGTTGGGATGACCTCTGCAAGAGTGAATCAACCCAAACAAGGGCTGATTACCGTTCTGCGCAAGGTGCATGAGCTGGGCTTTGGCAAGCTGAATGGAAATGCGGTACAAGCTTTGATTGGACATTTACTGCCGAACTTCGTAGGTAAAAGTGTTCAGCTTAGTAACGGAGAGCAAGGTACGATTATTATGAACAACCCTTTGGATATTTTTAAACCGTTAGTGAAAGTAGATGAAACTACGTTTAGGGATTTATCCAAGGAGCGAAATTTGACTGTTGAGGAAGTATTTATTTAACGAATAGTTTTGTCTGAATAAATGGAAAGGCTATCTCCTGATTCAAAATCAGAGGATAGTCTTTTTATGTTATAATCGAAATTGGGTTAACGACCCTTTAATATGAAGTAGGAGAGTGCTTATCGTGATTATCAAGTTCATTCGTTTACGTTAATTCGAGGTGCAATTCAATGATACCAACATCCATTTATTTCAAAATGTGACGGGTCTTATTTAAGTGTGCATTCTTTGATTACCAAATTCGAATGAAATGAGGAATAAACAATGAGCGAAAAGATATTTAAAGTAAACGGAATTGATATATGTTCGGATAGTTTTGGAGACCCCAGCAATCCTGCAATATTACTAATTATGGGTGCCACTTGTTCAATGGTTTATTGGGATGAGGAGTTTTGTCAACGATTAGCAGATACAGGACGATATGTTATAAGGTATGATAACCGGGATGTGGGACGTTCTGTTGTATATGAGCCTGGGAGTTCTAATTATACGGTAATTGATATGGCCGATGATGCTGCTGGGTTACTTGACGCTTATAATATAGAACAGGCAAATATCGTTGGGATGTCCTTAGGTGGAATGATTGCACAAGTCCTTGCTATACGTCATCCCCAAAAGGTTCTAACCTTAACATTGGTCGCATCTAGCATTTTTGAATCTGATGATAATGACCGGAACTTACCTCCAATGGATGAGAGGATCCTCGCTTTTCATGCCAATGGAGCTAGTCTGGATTGGTCAGATGAAGAAGCGGTCGCAGATTACTTGGTTTCCGGTTCCAGTATACTCTGTGGATCAAAACATAAATTCGATGAGAAAAGAGCGTATAAACAAGTTAGGATGGAAATAAAACGTGCAAACAACTTGCTCAGCATGTTTAATCATTCGCTTCTTACAGGAGTGGATGACTACGAGGGGAAGGCGAAAAATATCATGGTTTCTACCTTAGTTATCCACGGTACAGAAGATAGCATACTTCCCTTGGAGCATGGTCTGGCGCTTGCCGATGAAATTCCTAATGCGTCGATACTAACCCTAGAAGGAACGGGTCACGAAGTTCACCCAGATGATTGGGAAACAATAATTAATGCTATTTCGAATCATACATTAGGCAGTAATAGTTAACGAGGCTTAAATAGTTAGATAAAGAAGGGTTACAATACGGTGATGCCGATTGTAGCCCTTTTTCTACTTCTCCTTAGGAATTAAAGCGTTTAACTAATTTTTCCTTATGTGCAGTAAATGCCTCTTCTAAAGTGATACCATACAAATCGGCTAACAAGGCTATATTTCCTAGCACATCACCAATTTCCTCAATCAAGTCTTGTTTCAGTTGCTCTGGTGGAGGGGTAGATTCATCTGGGCGATCTCTTCCGATTTCATAGGAGCGTACTGCCCGTGCAACCTCACCGGTCTCTTCCATAAGAAATCCAACCCGTATAAAAGGACCATAATCGGTCCAGCCTCTTTGTCCATAATAATTTTTAATCCATTTCTGCACTTCATTGATCTCCATATTATGTAGCACTCCTTAATCTTTTATATGATTTATTCTCCAACATATAGTATATTAGATGTCGGATATTATCAATATATAGTTTGGAGATGAGGATTTGAAATCAATTTGTGTTTTTGCAGGATCGAATTTAGGGGTGCATGAGGAATATAAAGTCAAAGCTGTTGAACTTGGAAACTACATGGCTATGAACCAATATCGCTTAGTTTACGGGGGATCAAGAATTGGATTAATGGGTGAGGTCGCCAATGCTGTTTTGAACGGTGGAGGTGAGGTGATCGGAGTTATGCCTAGGGGATTGTTTAATGGAGAGATGGTACATAGAGAATTAACGCAGCTGATAGAAGTGGACGATATGCATGGACGAAAAGCAAAAATGGGAGAATTGGCGGATGGGTTTATTGCTTTACCCGGCGGTTTTGGGACGTATGAAGAGCTGTTTGAGGTTTTGTGCTGGTCACAAATCGGTATACATAAGAAACCGGTAGGGGTTTTAAATATCAGGAATTATTTTGATCCTCTGATGAATCTAATTCAACACAGCATTAACGAGGGATTTTCTAACGCTTCGCATCTTAGTTTGTTAAATATAGATCAAGAACCCTTGGAACTATTAAAAAAATTAGAAAGCTATCTCCCTCAAACGTTGGAACAAAAGTGGAAACAGCTTAACTAGAGAACAGTTACTGTAACAGATGAAAGGGCTGCCGAGAGGGAGCTCTTTTTCTGCTAATCATTGGTTGTGGTAGAATATGGGTAGGTTAATACCCCATTTGAAATATGGGATTTGAATCAAATTAACTTTGAATAACCTCACATTCGCTTGCTGAATTTGAATTTCACTAGTGGATTGGCTATGATAAATATAGAGAAAAGCTACAAGAGGAGAAATGGATAATGACCCCCGAGAATCAAATCGAACAATTTAAGAAGCTTAAGCACGAGATCACCCGGTTTATGTTGATTTATAAATTTGCGCTTGATGAGATGGAGACGAAGATTGAGATCCTCAAACAGGAGTTTCAGTCTCTTCACGATTACAGTCCTATTGAACATACCAAATCGAGAATCAAGTCTCCCGAGAGTATTATGAACAAAATGCTCCGCAAAAATGGAGAATTATCTCTAGATTCTGTGAGAAATTGTATTAAAGACATTGCAGGTCTACGAATTACCTGTTCTTTTATCTCAGATATTTATCATGTAAGTGAAATGCTTCAGAAGCAGGACGACTTAACGGTTCTTGAAGTGAAGGATTATATTAAGAATCCCAAGCCTAACGGTTATCAAAGTTTGCATTTGCTGATTCAGGTACCTGTATTTATGTCAGATCGTCAGGAGTTAGTGTGCGTTGAGGTACAAATTCGTACCATTGCTATGGATTTCTGGGCAAGTCTCGAACATAAAATTTTCTATAAATATAATAAGTCAGTACCAGAGAGTATGACGCGTGAATTGAAAAATGCAGCGGATGCCGCTCATGCACTTGATCTGCAAATGGAGCGACTGCATCGGGACATTAAGGAAATCAAAGACGACGATGAAGATGATGATCTTAGTTCCTTTGAGGAGCTTCGCCGTATAGTGATTCACAATCAGCAATTCACACTTCCAGCTAACTTTATTAAGCTGCTTGGAGACAAATAATCTGATTATATCACCTAGAGTTACCGTTTCAGGTTAACTCTAGGTTTTTTATATTGTAGTTATCATTGCCACGTACAACTAGAATAGAGTATTCTCAACTTGAAAGAGAGACTTGTAATCATTGGCTTCATCAAATTGATATGAAGGAGAATGAAGATGAGTGAGCGTAGACTCCGAACCATTACTGTAAATCAAATTGGATATCCGGTGGGTGGGGAAAAGATTGCAGTGTTTACTGGTGCTGGACATGACTTTCAGGTTGTTGATGTTGATCATGGAAATGTTGTATTCGAAGGGCAGACAGGTGCTCCCAGATTTGATGAGGCAAGCGGAGTAACTGTACATACAGGTAACTTTTCTGAGGTTCATGCAGTGGGCAGATACCGGATTGAGCAAGGTGAGGGGATAGCTTCGGCATCATTTATAATCTCAGATAAACCTTATCACGAGCTTCAACAGGGCTTGCTGAAGGCCTTTTATTATTATCGTTGCGGGGTTGAGTTGACTGAAGAGTATGCTGGAGATTGGAAGCATAAGGCATGTCATACAGCAGAGGGAATTGTATATGGTGAAACGGAGCGTCGGCTAGATTGTTCTGGAGGCTGGCATGATGCAGGTGATTATGGTAAATATAGTGGACCCGGAGCCAAGGCCATCGCCGATCTCTTACTAGCCTATGAGTTATATCCATCTGCTTTTGTAAGCGCTATCCCGATTCCTGAAAGTGGGGGGATAACTCCAGATATATTGCTGGAATGCAAAGTGGAGCTGGATTGGTTATTCAAAATGCAAGACTATAGAACAGGTGGAGTGTATCATAAGCTGACTACGCTGAGCTTTCCAGATTTGGATGTGATGCCAGAGGCTGATACAGCAGATCTATATTTCTCACCGGTGTCAGCAACCGCCACTGGAGATTTTGCTGGAGTCATGGCCATGGCAGCGCGGATATATGAGCCCTTTGACTCAGCCTATGCGAAGAAATGTCTGGATGCCGCAACACTAGCTTGGGAATGGCTTGTTCAACACCCAGATGCGCCAGGGTTTATAAATCCGCCAGAAATTAGCACCGGTGAATATGGAGATGGGAACGACAAGGATGAGCGGTATTGGGCAGCTGCGGAGCTCTATCGTACGACGGGGAAAGAAGAATACCATCAAGCTGTTCTGCAACTGGTGCAGTTGTCTTTTTCAAAATACAGTCTAGGCTGGGCAGATATGGGGGGCTACGGCACACTTGCATATCTATTAAATGGTGAAGATCTAGCAGACCGTGCTTTGTATGCTTCCTTAAGAGAAGGACTTCTAGCTGAAGCTGGACGTTTATCTGAACATAGTAGTGAGGATGGTTATAGGATCTCTTTGAAAGAGGAAGACTATATTTGGGGTAGCAATATGCTAGTAATGAACAACGCTATGCTGCTAGTTGTGGCTGAATATTTTAGTGGAAATTCGAGCTTTGCGGACTGTGCGCTAGATCATTTGCACTATCTGATGGGTCGTAACGTACTGGATATCAGTTATGTTACCGGATTTGGCGATCATCCAGTGATGCATCCGCATCATCGTCCATCTGTTGGTGACCATGTGGTTGATCCTGTGCCGGGTCTTGTATCTGGGGGGCCAGATCGTGGGCTTCATGATGAATATGTAGTAGAACATTTACAAGGAAAACCAGCCGCTCAGTGCTTTGCCGATCATGAACTTAGTTATTCTACGAATGAGGTAACGATCTACTGGAATTCACCTGCGGTGTTCGTTACAGCTCGGTTTAATCAATAAATTAATTAATATATGGGAAAGGCATGTCTCATGGGGGAGATGCCTTTCTCTTTTTTTATGCAGCTAAAATGCTATAATACGAAATGGTATGATATTTTTTCGTTTGGCAATAGGAGGTAAAGCATTGAGCAGTATTTTTGAAATTCAAAGACTTGCAAAATTGAACTGGAAAAGCAGCGAACAAGCTTTGAAATATCTATTCTCTGACATCTCCGCTGAAATATCTGAATCGGACCGAATCGCTCTGATCGGTGCCTCGGGTCAAGGTAAAAGCACACTACTTAGGATAATGGCTCTGCTGGATGCTCCAGATGAAGGGGATATGCTTATCAAGGGAACTTCATTCAAAAATATGGATTCAAGGCTGTGGAGAATGAAAATCGGGTTTGTGGCTCAACAAGCGGTTATGTTGCCTGGCAGTGTGGAGGATAACCTAAGAACCGTCAGCAAGCTGCATGACAGACCATATGACCATAAATTAGTGCAGCGGCTATTGGAACAACTAGGGCTGGAACAATTGGATTTGAGTAAAAAAGCAGCAGATTGCTCTGGCGGTGAAAAGCAGCGGATATCCCTGATTCGGTCATTACTTCTGCGACCTAATGTTCTATTGCTCGATGAAATCACTGCATCACTAGACATTGACAGCACTCAAAGGGTAGAGGATCTACTAGAACAGTGGCATAAAGAAGAAGGGACTTCAATGATTTGGGTGACCCATGACCTTAAGCAGGCTAGCCGAATAAGCACTACTACATGGTTTATGGGGAATGGTAAGCTGGAACAACACTTGAGTGAATCTTTTTTTGCTGAATCTGCGGAAGACTTGGCAAAAAGATTTATTCGACCGTTAGAAGGAGCGTCATTCTTATGAGTTATACTGCACTGAGTTTCACGCTTCTGTTTGTGCTAGGGACGATGTTGGTCTCGGTATGGCAAAAGCTCGGACTAGAAAAAGATATTATTGTAGGCACGATAAGGTCGGCAATTCAATTGCTTGCGGTCGGATATGTATTGCAATTTATTTTTAAAACCGATCAGATGATCTATGTTATTTTGATAATAATCTTCATGATAAGTGTAGCCGCATGGAATGCAGCGAAAAGAGGAAAAGGTCTACGTGGATTAGTCTGGAGAATTGGACTTGCGATCGCTACTATGGAGCTCCTTATGATGGGGATTCTGCTCGGCTTACATATTATTGAGGCGACCCCACAATATATCATTCCCATTAGTGGCATGACCATTGGTAGCGCTATGGTTGTCTCGGGTTTATTCATTAATCATATCAAGCATGAAATACAGCAGAGCAAAGGGGAAATCGAGACCCTGCTGTCACTCGGTGCAACGGTTCCACAAGCGATCCATGAAGTTAGAAAAAGATCTGTGAAATTCAGCATGATCCCTACCATCGACGGAATGAAGACAGTAGGACTTGTCCAGCTTCCAGGTATGATGACGGGTATGATTATAGCAGGCGCTGATCCGGTAATCGCTGTTCGCTACCAGATTCTGATTGTGTTCTCATTCACCGCTTCTGCGGCCATAACAAGTATACTGCTAAGTGTACTGAGCTACCGACTCTTTTTCACGCCTGATCAACGGCTTAAACAATCGGTAGAACGATAATAGATTTCTATTTCTCACAAGCGATTCCGTTATTGTCACGGTCGCTTTTTTTGTTGGCATTTTGGTTACATAAAAGTTAGCGATAACGGGGAATAATTAGAATTCAATTCACATGAGGTGAAAAAGCTTTCTATGAGGTGATTCTGATTAGTAAAAAGAAATTGGCGGCTACCCTGATCGCAGGCGTATTGCTTCTGCCAGGTATCGCAATAGGTGCACCTGATAACGGAACGGTGATTCAGTCTAATGGAAAGCTGCTCTCAGCCATGCCTTTGCCAGCCCCGGAGTCTAAACGAATCATATTACCAACAGCATTTCAAGCGGCTGAGTTATACGGGTTCGGGTTGCAGCACAGGAATGCGTCGATTCAATATTCGATCTTTTCCAAAGAACTCAAAAAGGTTATGTATCCGCAGTTTGTTGAACTGAACTGGGTAACTGGTGTATCCAGCCCATGGATCACAAAGTACGAGGTTACTAAAGAAACAGTAATTAACCAAAATTCAGAGGTCATAGAAATGCGCATAGATTCTGCGACCTCAAATGGTCCGGAACCATCCATGCTACTGACGATCTCACTTGTTAAAGATCATAATAGCTGGGTGATTACCGGAGTGAAGTCGAATCCTTAAATGACATGCGGAGAATTGTAAAAAGAGTAAGCGTAGTAGGGAACATTCCCGTACGCTTGCTCTTTTTTACTGACTGAATGCATTATTCCGCTATTACGCGACTAATCTCTACCCGCCTTGACCATCAATTCCGCCATCATTTTTGGCTCGGTTCGGACAGTGGTCATATGATCACCTTTGCCCTCGATGAAGCGGAAAACGCCCAAATGACTGGATTGAGTCGGGTGAAACCCATATGGACCTTGTGGGATAGCCGTGTCTTCCGTCAGATAAAGATAACTTTTAGGGATTTGGAGACTGTAGAATTTCTTGAGATCCAGCTTTTCAAACAGTGGGGTAGCTGGTTCAGGTGGAGCTTGTTTATAAAAGGCTTGTGCTTGCGCAAGACTGGCAGTGTTGACGAAGGTATCCCGGAAGAGCGGGAAAGGGAGCGTGATGGTGTTATTACCGGAAGCGTCTCTTAGCTGTTCAAAGGATTTAAGTGACTCAGCAGGAAATTGATCTGCCACACTTTGCCCGTCAAGCGGCGCGAAGGCATCAAAGAACACGATCCGTTTGATCCGATCAGGTACTTGCTGGGAAACTGTTTGAATGACTGATCCGCCGAAGCTATGTCCGAGCAGAATAAAATCCTTCAAGTCTTTTTGTTTAATATAGTCGACAACGGACTTTGTGATTTGCTCATGTGTTACATTATTATTCTTATCCGCGCCATGTCCTGCATATTCCGGTGTGTAGACGGTGTGCCCTAACTTACGAAGCTCAGAGGCTGTTTCATCCCAAAAACCTGCAGTAGCCCAAGACCCATGAATCAGAACAAAGGTTAATGGAGTCTGTTTAGTAGAGGATTTGTGGTTAGCGGCTGCAACCGTGGAGTGTTGATTCAAAGGCTGCAACCCCATAATGGTGAAGATAGAGATACATAACGCTAATACTATTTTAATGTGAATCGATTTCATACTTTGCCTCCTGTATAGTGTGAGAATTTAACATTATAGAGGATGCCCCGATTGACAGAGAAAGATGAATTTTTATTGGAGTCAGTGAATCTCCGGCACCTAGGCATAGGCAAACGCATATGTTGTTCTAGGAAATCAAAAATTTACGGGAACAGAAGGGTAGGAATAAACAGTGACTTCATACATGGATTATACGTCCCCTAATACACAATTTACTTTTGATGTGAACACTAATACTCTCTTTAAAAAGGATGCCAACAACTACATTAATTTACTGTCGGTTAAGCAGTTGAACACACTGGAGAATACCTCACTCCTTGATATTTTTCTTAGCAAATCGAATGTGGTGGAGCCTCATTATCATCAAAATGCGGCAGAGCTTGTCTATTGTATCTGCGGTTCAGCAGTAGTGTCTATACTCAATCCGTTTACAAATGAACTTCTTCATTTCCCAATATGTCCAGGTCAAGTGGCGAATGTGCCGCAAGGCTGGTGGCATTATGAAGTAGCTACTGTCGATAATACACATCTGCTTGCCATTTTTGACGCACCTATTCCTGAGGTTATCTTAGGCTCGGATATTTTGAGCAAAACTCCGGCAAATGTATTGGCCCATACTTACTGTTTGAATGAAGCATTGGTAAAGGAAGCGTTAGCTCCTATTAAACCTGGCACCTTTATCGGCCCACCTGCCGACTGCTGTGAGGAAGATAAAGTAAAGGGAGTCAATAATATGGCCCCGAATATGGCTCCTAATATGAATATGCATGCAAATATGAAACCAAATATGCAACCTAACATGCATCCAAACATGCAGCCATATGCTCATATGCAAGCTCAGCCCATTCCTATAGCTTCACAAATGCCTCCAGCGACGCAAGCATTTAATTATCAGCCTTACCCAATGCAAGGATACTACACTCAAGGCTATGAACAGCACTATCGCCAACAGCCTTATGTACAACAACAGCCGAATTATCAATATTCAAATAATCAAGAGTAACAACAAAAAACCTCCTGAGATTAAATCTCCCGGGAGGTTTTCTTGTTAGGGCTTAAGATAAACGGACAAGCACTCTGCCTCGTGTGTTTCCTTGCAGAATATCTTCCAATGCTTGTGGCAGTTCATTCAAGGTTACTTCACGATCTACAAGGTTCTCAAGCTGTGCAGGCTTCAAATCAGTCGCCATCCGTGTCCACACCTTTTCGCGTAGCTCAGCAGGACACTCTACGGAATCAATACCGAGCAGGTTAACCCCCCGAAGAATAAAGGGAAGGACGGTAGTTGGAACAGAAGTGCCACCGGTCAGGCCGCTTGCAGCAACAGAACCTCTGTAGGAGATTTTACTCAAAATCGACGCAAGTGAGTTTCCGCCAACGGAATCTACAGCACCTTGCCATAGTTGCTTTTCTAATGGTTTGCTAGATCCGCCCGTAACCTCTTCGCGTGAAATGACTTCTTCCGCGCCAAGAGTTTTCAAATATTCGTTAGCTTCTGTATTACCTGTGCTGGCCACTACGCTATAGCCTTTTGTGCTTAGCATAGCGATAGCCGATCCACCCACACCACCGGTCGCTCCCGTTACGAGTACTTTGCCTTTGTCTGGTGCTAAGTCATTGTCTTCCAGAGCTTGAATGGACAAGGCTGCAGTTAGTCCAGCTGTACCATAAATCATAGCTTCTCTTAGTGTAAGTCCTTCCGGAAGTGGGGTGATCCAAGCGGCAGGAATTCGTGTATATTCGCTATATCCTCCAAAGTGAGATACACCCATACCATACCCTGTAGCGATAACTTGTTGTCCTTCATGAAACCGCTCGTCTGTAGAAGACACCACAGTACCGGATAAGTCGATGCCTGGAATAAAAGGGTATGATCTTACAATTTTTCCGTTAGGGATACTGGCTAATCCGTCTTTATAATTCACACTGGAGTATGCAACCTTAATTACAACTTCTCCTGCGGGTAGTTCTTCTAAGGCAACCGGCTTAACAGCGACGGAGAATAATGATTCTGTTTTGTCGACAACTAATGCTTGAAATGATTCTGTCATAAGTGTAAGCTCCTTCAACTACGTTATAGGTAAGACATGTATATAATATTTATTCTGATCAGTCAACTCGTCATTGTCTATGATATAACGCAAGTTAGACGTAGTGTAGGACTCTTTGGTTGTGTATTGTAACATTATAATCGAACTATCCATGTTATTTGTACAGTGGACGTGTTAAGTTCAGACTGCTGGTATACAACTTGTTTTTAAGGGAGAATTGTTGAAATGTCTATTATAAAGTTAATTCGTGAACATGAGATCGAACCGTATTTGGAACTCTTAGCTGAGGTTGAACATATCCATCTGGATAGAAACAATCCTAACCATGAGCAGTGGCTGAGACGTCGCATACAATCACATTTTCAGCGGGGGGCGTTGTTTTATGCCTATCATGAGAATGAACAAGACGATGCTTTTGGTATTGTTGCCGTTCTGCATGAGGAGGCACCGATTGGCATTCCCGCGCTTGGAGCAAGAGCCGAAGTCCTAGATATTGGAGTATGTAAAGATCATCGCAGAAAAGGAATAGGAGGTATTTTACTACAGCATGTAGAAGAAGTTGTTAAGAGCAGGGGAGCTTACTGTTTACTTATGCTGACCTATGCAGAAGATTATGATGTGATTGCTTTTTACGGTAAAAACGGCTTTGTGCCCGTCGCTACAATCCCTGATGTATTTGGTCCGGGTGCCGAAGGGAATACTATCTTAAGAAAAATACTAAGGTGATCTATTCAATAGGAAGAAAGTTTGTTTAAATGGTATAGTATAGTGTATTTGAAATCTTAGGGTTGAAGAAAGAGAGGCTAATTCATGGCTATTGCAACAACGATGATTGTCAGGCTCGAAATTCGGAAATCGGTTGCTTCTTTTGGTGATGTTGCTTCAGGAATTGCCACTGCAGGTGGAGATATCGTTGCTATTGACGTGATTCGTGCAGGTAAGGATGTAACAACTCGAGATATAACAATAAACGTGCAAGATGCCTCGAATGGAGAAATGATGTCTATACTATCGAAGATGCCAGGAGTCAAAGTAATTAATGTATCAGATCGAACTTTTCTAGCTCATCTTGGCGGAAAAATTGAAATCACACCTAAAATGCCTATCAAAAATCGGGAGGATTTATCACTGGTGTATACACCGGGAGTTGCCCGAGTGTGTACGGCGATTGCCGAAGATCCGAACAAAGCCTATTCTTTGACGATGAAGCGGAATACAGTAGCCGTCGTTACAGACGGAACGGCTGTGCTTGGACTAGGGGATATTGGACCGGAAGCGGCTATGCCTGTTATGGAAGGTAAGGCTATGCTGTTTAAGCAATTAGCGAACATCGATGCTTTTCCACTCTGCTTAAATACTAAAGATTCAGATGAAATCATTAATATCGTTAAAGCAGTATCTCCTGGATTTGGGGGAATCAACTTAGAAGATATCAGTTCTCCGCGCTGTTTCGAGATTGAACGTCGGCTTGCCGAAGAGCTGGATATTCCGGTATTTCATGATGATCAGCACGGTACATCTGTTGTAGTTTTGGCAGGTCTTTTGAATGCGCTTAAAGTAGTAAATAAATCTATCGAAGATGTTCGAATTGTCGTTGTGGGTATAGGTGCAGCTGGTGTGTCCATCTGTAATATGCTTCTGGCGGCAGGAGCTCGCAAAATCTACGCGGTAGATCGTGAAGGTGTTCTTAGAAAAGATCTTCAGTATGATAATCAGGAATGGCGGAAGCTTGCTGATGCAACTAACCCGGAAGGTATTGAAGGTGGACTGACGGAGGTTATGCAGGGAGCAGATGTCTTTATTGGGGTGTCACGTGGTGGGATTCTATCCGTCGATCATCTCAAGAGTATGGCCAGCGATAACATTGTGTTTGCAATGGCTAATCCGACACCGGAGATTGAACCAGATTTGGCCGAGCCTTTTGTTCGCGTATTAGCGACAGGTAGAAGTGACTATCCGAATCAGATCAACAATGTGCTGTGTTTTCCGGGTATCTTCCGTGGCGCACTGGATTGCAGAGCAAAAACAGTGAACCTTGAAATGAAGCTAGCCGCGGCAAAAGCGATTGCTTCAGTCGTTCATCCGGATGAGGTTAATGAGCAATACGTAATCCCAAGTATTTTTAACGAAAAAGTGGTAGAGTTAGTGCGTCTGGCAGTGATCCATGCAGCTATTGCAACGGATGTAGCCCGCCGGATCCCTAAGGATATTGATAAGGATATGGAATAAAAGCGATACTATAAATGGACTGCTCTGCTTAGTGAGAGAGCAGTCTATTTTTTTATAGATTGACACATAACTGAGAGGCGTATCATAATTAGGGCTAAAAGTATTTATTCCCATTTTAGTAAAGTGGCTGATATAATTACAATAATGTATGAGATGTAGAAAGGGCATCCAAGTGGGTGCCCTTAAATTTTGCCTCTAGAGAGGGTAGTATCCAAAAAAGGGTTAAATTAATATAGAAGTGGTGAATTCATGAAAGAGTTTTACAGTCAGGTGAATCGAAAAATCTATTACATTGTAATGTTATTAAACATTACCCTTATGATATCTGGATTAATACTGTCTACAACAGAGTTGAAAGGGATTAATTTTGGATACATTGTACAATTTTTGTGCGTGATGATTCTATCCATTAGTTTATGGATCTATCCTAAGTATGAGACATATACCTTTAGAAAGATCATCATTCTTTTTGGATTTGCTTACTTCTATACGCTTTTCTTTTTATATCCTCAAACTTGGACCACCTATATTTTGATTTGCCTTATTCCTGCACTTTCTATTCTATTTTTTGATTTAAAATTGTTCTACTTTTCCTTTATTATAAATGGGATATTGATGGTAATTACTTTTAGTTATGTCATCTTTATTGATAAAGGTGAATTATATACTTATTTACATCATGACATTATAGGCAACATTATAAATATAATAGCTGTTCAAGCATTATTATTTTTCATTTTCCATTTATCATTTAAACGGATGAAAAAGCAGCAACTGTATTATGAACAATTACAGCAATCCGAGCGGTTAAAGATGGTAGGACAATTAACAGCTGCTGTTGCACATGAAATACGAAATCCTATAACCGTGGTTAGAGGTTTTTTGCAATTGTTCAAAGAGGACGATTCATTTGATGATTCTAAAAAAAGTAAGTTCAACTTAATGATTGATGAATTAAACACAGTAGAACAGATTATCTCTCAATTTCTTACCCTATCCAAACCGAATGGAGATCAAAGACTAGAGAAAGTAGATGTGAAGGATGTCCTTCAAAGTGTTACGGGTCTGCTTCATTCCTATGCCATGCTATCTGATAACCAAATCGATATAAAGGTAGAGGAAGATTGTTTTATTTCCATTAATAAAATTGAGTTTAAGCAGTTACTCATTAATATTATAAAAAATGCGCTGGAAGCCTCAGATGTAGGGAAATCCGTCTCAGTCATAGCAAATAGAAATAATAATTTTATCGAGATCATGATCACCGATGAAGGAAGTGGGATGTCCGAGGCTGAGGTTAAGTCGCTGGGCACGCCTTTTTATTCATTAAAAAGTAATGGAACCGGTTTAGGGTTAATGATTTGCTTTAATATTGTAGAAAAATATGGTGGGGAAATTTATTATAATAGCTCTGAAGGTAAGGGGACAACAGTTACTATTCGCTTTTTATCAGAATCGGGAGGGATCTATAATGATTAAGAAGCTATCCGCACTGATGCTGTCTGGAATAATCATAGTTCTTCTTGCTGCCTGCAATACAACTACCTATAAACACAATTACACATTTACAGGTGAAGGAAAAGTATGGTCGGCTGAATATGTTCAAAAGGCAACAGAGAAAATTACCGATAAAAAGGGAGAAAGAATAGACTATAAAACGCAGCAGCAATCTGCCTTTGAACTTAAGTACAAAGGGGAACAATCAGAACTGGATAAGATTCAAGACTTTAAATATAGTTATGAGGGAACAACAGGACAAAGCAGGACAACCTTAACGGACACAAAGGGAGTAAGAAGAGGTGATTTGAAGTCTCAAAGTTCTAAGAGCAGTTATGAACACGAGGACTCGATTATTAAGGTTGTTGTAGAGTGGGATGGGCAGAAGGATGAATTTGAACTGAAGGTTCGTAAATAGTGGAGCATGTATGAAAAAGATTCTTAAAATAAAGAAAGCAGGTTGAACATTCATGGTCGTTATTAAAGAAATAGAATTGGAGTCTCTCCATAAACTTGGTGATCTATATCAGGAGCTGATGGATCAACCATCGGATCTTAATAAACTAAAAGAAGTATTTAAAGTAATTAAGGCAGATCGTCGGTACATATTATTGGGCGCTTTTGTGGACGGGGAGTTGATGGGGTCTTTGATGGGGATTGTCTGTCATGACCTGGTAGGAGATTGCAAACCGTTTATGGTAATTGAGAATGTAGTAGTTTCATCGCGGGCCCGTCGTCAAGGTGTGGGTAAAAAACTAATGCTTGCCATTGAAGAAATGGCTCACGAGAGAGACTGCTTTTATATCATTTTAGTCTCTGGAGAGAAGCGTAAGGAAGCGCATATTTTTTATGAATCGTTAGGGTATAGAGATGAGAAGGTGGAAGGGTACCGGAAACATCTAAGTTCCCATTAAAAGGAGGCCTTGATCTGCAAACATTCTTTCAATATAACTGGGTAGTTCGTGAACAATGGTACGAGTGGTGTGAGAGTATTTCTGAAGAAGAGCTACTTGGGGCACGTACTGGTGGTGTAGGCAGCATATTGAAGACTCTGTTTCATATTGTTGATGTGGAGTGGAGCTGGATTCAAGTGTTGCAAGGTAAACCGGATTTTCAGGAGGATTTCGAACATTACAAGTCTTTGCAGCAGGTAAGAGAACTAGATGCGAAATTCCGGCCCGATGTAGAGCCCTTTGTACTTTCTTGGCATGCGGGTTTGGAGCGGAATATTTTTGAGGATCACCTGGCGGATGGCCGGATCGTGACGGATACTTGGGGTGAAGTGATGCGCCATGTGATCGCTCATGAAATTCATCATGTCGGACAGTTGTCCGTTTGGGCAAGGGAAATCGGGAAGGATCCAGTTTCTGCCAATTTGATTGGAAAAGGGCTCCGATGATTCGGGAATCGACTGGACATTGCTTATATCATGAAGTGCTGTCGCTGGAAAGCAGCGGCGGGAACCACAAATGACGAAGATCAACCCAGCCCTGACTATTGAAGCTAACTCCTCGAACCGAGGGGAGATAAGCAGTTTGGGTGGGTTTTTCATACAAGATGTGCAGATGATGTTCCTCAAGAAGACGGTTCTCGATCATACTAAAGCTCTCGGATCTAGCCTCAGGGTTAGGTTCTCGTGCAATGGTATAGAGCCAGCCTTCAATATCCGCACGAGTATGCGGTTCTATATGCTGGGAAAGCGTGAGATATAGATCAAATAAACGAAGCTGTTCATCCTCGTCACGAAATAATGAAAAAACAATCAGGTCGGCCTCCAGTCGAATCGGGCCCTTGAACTCCTCTGGAGACACGGAAACAACTGTACACGGATAACCTTGACGCTCTAGTTTAGCAGCAATACATTCAGCATCGTTAGCATATTGCGGAATGGTGGTTATTTGCAAGGTGACCTCATAGTCTTCCATTGACTTATGCGTTACAGACGCTGACTCTTCTTTTAAACAGGATACGATCTTTGCCCGAATAAGGGGGTCGCTAAGCGGTCCTTTTTTTTGTGTGTTGCAGGTAACAAATTTACGGATGTAGGACTCTGAATGAATCCGACTCCAAGAAGAAGAATTGTTGGATGAAGGATTCTGAATCACATGAAAAGCCGAGCCAGTATCTGAGGAATCGGACGCAGTATCCCACGGAACATACATTATTTCGACTCGATCTAAATGAGCTCTTCCTAGAAAATAATAAGGAAAAACCTCCAGCACACAAGTGTCCTCATTCATGTCCACAACCTTAAATGGTCCTGTCCCCACAGGTCTGCGGCCAAAGCTAGGTTCGTCCATTCCTTCTAAATCACGCGGAACAATTGCCGCTCTACTCGTACACAAGAAAGGGAGGAATAGCTCATTGGGCTGTTTAAGTGTAATTTGAACGGTGGATGGGTTTAGTGCGGTAACTTGCTGGATTTCTTTGAAAATATAGCTATAGAGTGTCCGCTTTGAGGTTTGTATCAGCCGTCCCAAGGAATAGACTACATCTTTTGCCGTCAGTACTTTTCCATGATGGAACAGCACTTCTTTGCGAAGAAAAAAAGTCCAAATCGTACGGCTCTCATCCACTTCCCAGGCATGAGCTAGACTAGGCACAATCTTATCCCGTTCCCCGCTGCGTCTCACTAATCCGTCGAAGACATGACTGGAAACAAAAGACTCTGCCAATAGATTCATATGAAGCGGGTCGAAGGTATGTAGCTGCTGGGTTATGGGAAGCCGCAGGGTATCAATCTGTTTGTCACTACGGATTTCGGAATGATGACCAAAATAGGTCAGCAGCCAGCCTTGTAAAGTATCCTGCAGCGAGGAAGAGCTGGCATGGGTTTTGATGCCATCAATAGCTTTGTGAACATCTTTACGGCTGATAGCCTGCATCATGGATTGAAGCGCAATTTCTTCGGAAGGGACAAGGAACTGTAATAAGGAACGACTTCCACGTCCGCGCTTCGGCGTCCATTGGACCCATTCCAGCTGCATCATTTTATTCACAATATGCATGGCATTGCGGTGTGTACATCCGAAGGTCAAGGCTAGCTCATCCATCGTAACTGAGATTTCTGTGACTCCCCCAAACTGCGAGTGCAGCTTTAAATATTGGCTATGCAGCTTCATGGTTTAAGTCCCTTTCAGAAAATAGGAAATTATTAAAAAATTCTTTCTCTTTTTTTTCTTATTTTATCACTTAGAATAAGGATAAGAAAGTAAGAATATGGGGGTGTTTACCATGACCGATGAAACGGAGCTTAAGCTTAATCGATCACTTGCCGCTTTAATTGTTGCCTTCTTACTGGCGATTGTTCATCAGTTGTTGTTCTACGGAAAGTTGCCAGGGGTTTCTTATCCTATCTTCGTTTGTCTGTTTTATGTGTATATGCTTTATTACGCTAAGGCTAAAATGCGCAAACTGACCAAACTCAGTTATTTTTGGTTTGGAGCGATTTTTCTACTCTCGATGACCTATGTGTTGTTTCATAATCTTTTCTACTTTGGGTTGAACCTATTAGTAATCCCTGTGCTGATTCTATTACATATGACTTATTTGCTAAGTGATAAACGCCCCTCTTGGAGTCAATTCAGAATACTTTGGGATACACTAGAGCATTTGCTTCCACAGAACTTTCGCCACTGGGGTACTGTGTTCAAGGACTTCAAAAGTAGCAGTGATAGTAAGGTGAAGGATGAACGCAAGCAAGTGCTGGGGAAAGTGTTTACAGGACTTGCGATCTCTTTACCGATACTGCTTGTTGTAATTACCCTGCTGGCCTCGGCCGATGGTGTGTTTCATCATGTGCTAATATGGCTGCCAAATATGCTGGATCGAATTTCATTTGGTGAAATTATTGTGCGGACGTTGTGGATATTCCTGATGGGCATGGGATTGTTCGGCTTAGTATGGGGCTTTGTAGATTCGAAGATCTATGACTGGAATGTGCAACCAAGGGAGTATGGACCTGTGCAGGCGCCTGTGACCTTTAAGGTTGATCCAGTAATTATGACGACAATTCTTATAGCTATTAACACGGTATATGTTCTGTTCGTAATCGTCCAATTTTCTTACTTGTTTGGAGCTTGGGAAGGGATGTTACCAGAGGGTAGTTCCTATGCTGATTACGCTCGTAGTGGATTCTTCGAGTTAATTATGGTGACCACGATTAATTTCGTGATTCTAATGCTGGGGTTGGGATCAGAAGGAAAGAGGGGCGGACTGCTCCAAAAAGTCATTAATATTATGCTGTATATCTTGGTCGGCTGTTCAACTGTCATGTTGTATTCTGCCTATACTAGACTAACCCTATATGAAGAGGCGTATGGTTATACTACGATTCGATTCCTAGTTCATGCATTTATGATATTTATGGGTTTGCTGTTGATTCTTGCAGCTGTACGGATTGTTGTACCCCGTTTGCCGTTGGCTAAATGTTATATTGTGCTAGGTCTGACCTCTTATGTTGTTATGAACTATATAGGTATGGATGTCATTATAGCTAATAAGAATATGGAGCGTTATGAGGTGAGTGGTAAGCTGGATGCTGATTATTTGGTTGGTCTGTCACCGGAAGTCATCCCTTCTCTGATTAAGTTCAGTCGTAAGGAAGACGGGATGCTAGATCAATTTTTGAAAAACAAATGGTGGGACGGTGCTCAGCGAGAGCGGAAGTGGCAGTCTTTTAATTTCCCGGAATATCAGGCGCAGCGTGAGCTCGAGAAGTATTTTGCACAGTAAAGGTTAGAAGAAGGTGTGAGGAAAGTGAGAAAAAAGCCATTTAGTAACGGCTGGTTATTTATCATCATTTTTATTACGGTAGGTTTAAGTTATGGGATCTATCATATTTATTTATACAATGCCCCAAGACAAAATCATTACTCTCGCGTATCCAGCAGCAATCTAGAGCAGGAACGTCTGGGAGACATCCAGCTGCTTCAGAGTCTCGAATCGCTCACCCAGGCACCTAAACCACGTGACGATATTGAACGGTATCAATATTATCATTTGGACAACGAAACAACAGTAGCCACAGCGCGTGGTGACGATAAAATCATTCTAATTAGCGTCTATTCCGATCTGAAGATGAGTACTGCCAGAGGTATTCACGTGGGGTCTTCTACAGATGATGTGATTGAAGCTTATGGCTCTTCTTATTATAAAAGAGGGGAACAAGGGGCTGATATTATCGGGTATGTGGATAAAATCAATCATCGGAATTTAGAATTTTGGTTACAAGATCAGAAAGTGAATATGATCCGATATAGTGTGGACTCTGTTGTGATGTAAGATGTTTTGGGATTTCCTTACAAGCATAAACGCCTTCGGCTTCCTTTACAAGGTCGGTAAGCGGTTAAGCGAGAAATATAAGAAATATAGTATTGTGTGAAACTTATACTTTCTTATATTATTAAAAAGGACATATGTCCTTTTTTTGTGGGGTATTCTAAATTACACTTATTTGAGCAAACAATAGAGGGGGGCACCACATGCAAACGATAAATGACCGTGAAGCTGTCCGTGCCTTGGCAGTGAAGAACGGTCTGGACGGAATTTTTAGCCCGCTAGTCACATATAAAATGGAATTGAGACGTTATACGGATGAAGAGAAGCTGTGTTTGGTTGGCGATCAGTTGGATGGGATGTTCATATTGGTTGAGGGCAAGCTCAAAATTCAGACACTGCTGCCGAACGGCAAATCTATGCTGGTGCGGTTTACAAATCCGATATCAGTGATTGGGGATGTGGAGCTGCTTCATCGCTTTCCTGTCAAGAATCAAGTGGAGTCTGTGGGTGAGAGCTTAATTCTTTTTGCCGGGAGAAGATTACTGCTGAGAGAGCTTGAGGAAAATACAGCTTTGTTACGTTTTCTCGTAGGGGAACTTAGTCACAAATTGCATACGCTCGGTCAAGCCTCCGCACTTAACCTGTTGTATCCGGTCGAGAATCGATTTGCCAGCTATTTGATGTCTTTATTCGCCGATAAAAACGGTGACCGACGTGTGGAGGAGATTCGGACCTCTAGCCTTATAGAGACAGCAGAGTTGTTAGGTACAAGTTATCGGCATCTTAACCGGATCGTGCGTCGTTTTATTGATGAAGGAATTATTGCAAGAAATCGTGGACGCTTAAGCGTACTGGATGAAGGGAAGCTGGCGGAGCTGGCAAACGGAAATTTATACGAATAAAAAGATCTCTAAAGACCATTAGTTCCAGCCTTGGGCCGGACGTAGAGGTCTTTTTGTTTTTTTAAGCGAACATTCAGTTCAATTTCAGAGAAGCTTAAGGGAACAATAGTAGGATAAAAGTATCAATTAGAAACCTACTATACATATAGAGATGAGGAACAACGATGTTCAGAAATATCCGCGGAAAAATGATATTGGGATTTACTGCTGTGATTGTGGTCTTTCTAGTGGCAATAGCAGGAAACACATGGTTTCAAGGAAAGGCTACGATGCTGACGGATCAGGTCAATCGCAATTGGAACAAACTGTCGCTTGTACAGGGATTAACGGATAAAATTCGTACGGCAGATGAGCTAGGGGCTCGTTATGTGATGAGCAACACAGAGGCTGAGCGGAAATCATATCTTTCTAAGTACGAAGAGACGCTCCCATTGATTGAGAATGCCATCAAGGAGCTGGAGAGTGTTAGATTAAGTGAAGAAGAACTAAAGGGTGTAACGGAGCTGAAGGGGAAATGGAATGATTATTTGATCGTTTTGAAGGAAGCCTTCGCCATAGCCAAGGACGGAAACTTCCCGGAAGCGCAGAAGAAGTTTACCAATTTATCTTTAGATTCAATGATTGAATCTCAGATTGTATTCCAGAGCATGCTCATGGAGGAAATACAGAACGGGCAGAGTCAAGCAGAAGCCCATCGTAATAACGCTATGATTACTAGCTTTGGTGTGACCGGATTATCGGTTGTTCTTGCCCTAATTCTTGCACTATTAATATCTGGACGAATTATTAAACCACTTCGTGATGTGAACACACAGCTGAAGGAGATTGCAGATGGAGATGCCGATCTTACTCGCAAGCTAAACGTCCGGTCAAAAGATGAGATTGGTGAACTGGCGTTTAATTTTAATAAAATGACAGAAAATTTGGGCTTGATGATTGAACAAGTGAAGCTATCGGCGAATAGTCTCGCGAATTCCTCTACAAATCTTACCTCGGATAGTGGAGTGACAGCAGGTGCGACAGAACGAATATCGGATATTATGGGTGAAGTAGCTTCGGGAACTGCTAAACAGATGAATGATCTACAGACCAATACAATAACAATTTCAGAAATATCGATTGGAATCGGTCAAATTGCCTCTAGTGTTCAGGATATTTCTGAAGCCTCGCATCGCTCTGCGTCATTTGCTATTGCCGGAGATGAATCACTTCAGGCAGCAGGGCAGCAGGTGGAATCCATTAATCGATCTATACATTCTTTGTCACAGCAAGTCCAAGGCTTTGTGAATCGATCACAGGAAATTGGCAGTGTTGTAGGAGTTATAAAAGGGATTGCTTCGCAGACAAATATGCTGGCGTTAAATGCGACAATTGAGGCAGCCCGCGCGGGTAAGCAAGGGAGAGGCTTCGCTGTAGTTGCCGACCAGGTTCGTAAGCTGGCAGAGCAATCCGCAGAATCCGCTAATCAAATTGCGGAAATGGCGAGCGGGATTCAAAGTGAAGCAGATAATGCGATGAAAGTCATGATGAGTAGTATGAGTGAAGTAAGGGGAGGCACGGAGATTATTCAGCAGGCTGGACGTTCCTTTGGTGAGATTCGGTTATCTATAGATTCACTAGCCGAGCAGGTTCAGGAAGTATCCGGAGCTGTGGAAGAGATAACAGCGGCTACGGAAGAGATTGTGGAATCGCTTCGAAGTGTTACGACAATTGCAGAAACGACTGCAGCGAGTACACAACATGTGTCGGCAGCCTCACAAGAGCAAAGGGCTTCGGTGGAACAAATTGCTTCCTCTGCAAGTGAACTAAACTTAATGGCTCATGGACTACAGGGGCTGGTAGCTAGATTTAATATATAAGGCGAGCTTCGGAGAGTTGAGGGGGAATCCCAGTGCTCTCTGGAGCTTTCTTTTTTTATTTGGTTGAACGTAATATCCCACATACTAAGCATAGAAATTGCCATCGACGTCCACCTGCCTATAACTTATATTATTACCATTATTAGTTAGTTTGTGGTCAACCTCTGGGTATAGATCAGTGACTTATTGAAGTCAGAGTCAAGGATACGGGAGGACAGGCAGCTAATAATAAAGCGATTGTTAAGTCTCGTTGAAAACTATCAGGTCCATTTTAGGAGGCGAATGTCTATAACAATACTATTTTGAAAGCGTATTCTTATTGGCTGCATAGCTTCACAAAACTTTGGGAGGTGGTTCTCTAATGATAGCAGCTTCTAAAAAAATTACGGGTAAGTCGGCAGTAATGTATTTTTTGATTGTAATATTGTTTGTAGGTCAATTAGCGTTGTACCCCTCGGTGAGTTTAGCTGCGGGGAATTTAGCCCAAGGTAAAAGCATTACTTCAAGCTCATTTGGCGATGTTTATGTAGCAACTAATGCCAATGACAGCAATCAAGGAACGTATTGGGAGAGTGTAAGTAACGCATTCCCGCAATGGATTAAAGTGGACTTAGGCGACGTAAGCAGTGTCAATCAGGTTGTTCTAAAACTGCCGACGAACTGGGAAACAAGAACCCAAACGTTGTCGGTGGAGGGAAGCTCTGATGATTCTACTTACACTAATTTAGCAGCCTCTGCCAATTACACCTTTAATCCAGCAAGCGGATCTAATACTGTGACCATTAATTTTACAGCTGCGAGTGCTAGATATGTTAAATTGAACTTCACGGCAAATACAGGATGGCCAGCAGCACAGTTATCGGAATTTGAGATTTATGGCAGCACAACGACACTTCCAACAACAGGATATGAAGCGGAGAATGCTGCTTTATCCGGTGGAGCAAAAGTCAATACAGATCATACCGGTTATACCGGAACCGGATTTGTAGATGGCTATTTGACACAAGGAGCAACGACTGCCTTTAGTGTTAATGTTGCCTCTGCTGGAAACTATGATGCCGCATTAAAATATGCAAATGCTTCAGGCAGCACAAAAACGGTAAGTATTTATGTAAATGGGACGAAATTAAAGCAATCTTCTCTTTTAAATCTGGCCAACTGGAATACATGGTCCACAAAGGTTGAAACGCTAGCCTTGAATGCTGGTGCTAATACGATTACTTATAAATATGACGCTGGTGATACTGGAAACGTGAATCTGGACAACCTGATCCTTACTCCATCTTCAGCACCGACAGCAACACCATCACCAACGGCAACGCCAACACCAACGGCAACGCCGACACCAACCCCAACACCGACAGTAACACCGACACCAACGGTAACCCCAACACCTGGGACGGGTTCAAATTTGGCTTTGAACAAAAGTATAACTGCGTCGTCCTCAGTCTTTACCTTTGTGCAGACGAATGCGAATGACGGTGATGTAACTACTTATTGGGAGGGGGCAGGGGGAAGTTATCCGAACACATTAACTGTTAATTTGGGCAGCAATGCTGATGTTACATCGGTTGTTCTCAAACTGAATCCTGCATCGGCGTGGTCGACACGTACTCAGACCATTCAAGTGCTTGGGCATAATCAGAATACAACGGCTTTTACGAGTCTTGTACCTGCGACCGTGTATACCTTTAATCCGGCAACCGGCAATACAGTGACGATTCCGGTCACGGCTACGGCAAGTGAATTGCAGCTAAAGATCACTACCAACTCTGGTTCAAGTGCTGGACAAATTGCTGAATTTCAGGTAATTGGTACACCATCTGCGAATCCAGATTTGACGGTGACTGCTCTTACATGGACTCCAACCTCTCCAATTGAGACGGATGCCATTACACTTATTGCAACAGTTAAGAATATAGGATCTCTAGCATCTTCTGCAACTAATGTGAATTTTTATTTGGGCACTACCCTTGTAGGTACTAGTCCAGTAGGTGCTCTAGCTGCTGGCGCATCAACTAGCGTATCTCTTAACTTGGGCGCAAAAGATGCAGCAACCTACTCATTAAGTGCAAAGGTCGATGAGAATAATACAGTGATTGAATCAAATGAGGGGAATAATAGTTTTACTAGTCCGGCTTCCCTTATTATTGCTCCAGTGTCCAGTTCTGATCTGGTTGCTTCCTCCGTCAGTTGGACACCTGGCAATCCAGCAGGCGGCAACACTGTAAGCTTCTCAGTTGCCATTAAGAATCAAGGTACAGCAGCTTCCGCGAGTGGTGCGCATAACATAACTCTGACGGTTTTAGATGCTACTACGAATGCGGTGGTTAAGACTCTAACAGGCTCCTATAACGGCGTGATCGCAAGTGGGGTGACCACAGCGCCTGTAGCTCTTGGCAATTGGACTGCAGGAAATGGCAAATATACTGTGAAGAGTGAAATTGCAGTAGATGCTAATGAGCTGCTTGTAAAACGGGCTAATAATATTCAGACGCAGTCACTGTTCATCGGTCGAGGTGCGAACATGCCTTACGACATGTATGAGGCTGAGGATGGAGTTATTGGCGGTGGGGCCGTGAAGCTTTCAGCCAACCGGACCATCGGCGATCCTGCAGGTGAGGCTTCAGGCAGAAGAGCAGTCACTCTGAACACCACAGGTAGCTATGTTGAATTCACGACAAAAGCCAGCACGAACACTCTGGTTACTCGTTTCTCGATTCCAGATTCAGCGAGTGGTGACGGCACAAATGCTACGCTTAACATCTATGTTAATGGTGTCTTTAGCAAAGCTATTAACTTAACCTCTAAATATGCATGGTTGTACGGTTCTGAGACAAGTCCTGGAAATTCGCCAAGCGCAGGTTCTCCACGGCATATTTATGATGAAGCTAACATTATGTTTGATAGTACCATTCCGGCAGGAAGTACGATCCGTTTACAAAAGGACACCGCTAACACTTCTCAATACGCCATCGACTTCATCAGTCTGGAGCAGGTTTCACCGATTGCTAATCCAGATCCGGTTAAATACACTGTTCCTGCAGGCTTTACGCATCAGGATGTTCAAAATGCGCTTGATAAAGTGCGGATGGACACCACAGGAAATCTCGTAGGTGTATATTTGCCACCAGGAAACTATCAGACCTCTAACAAGTTTCAGGTCTACGGCAAGGCAGTAAAGGTTATCGGTGCGGGTCCTTGGTATACAAGGTTCATTGCTCCAACTAACCAAGAGAATACCGATGTCGGATTCCGAGCCAGTGATACTGCAAATGGATCTACCTTTGCGAATTTCGCTTATTTTGGAAACTATACTTCTCGTATCGACGGTCCTGGTAAAGTATTTGATTTCTCCAATGTGGCGAACATTACGATCGACAACATCTGGACTGAACATCAGGTATGTATGTACTGGGGAGCCAATACGGATAACATGGTGATTAAAAACTCTCGTATCCGTAACACCTTCGCTGACGGCATCAATATGACAAATGGAAGCACGAATAACCTCGTGTCTAATATTGAAGCACGGGCAACAGGTGATGATAGCTTTGCATTGTTCTCGGCGATTGATTCCGGTGGTGCAGATATGAAGGATAACATCTATGAGAACCTCACTTCAATCTTGACTTGGCGTGCTGCTGGTGTAGCTGTCTATGGTGGATACGCAAATACCTTCCGTAACATTTATATTGCGGATACACTTTGCTACTCCGGGATTACAATCAGCTCTTTAGACTTTGGGTATCCAATGAATGGCTTCGGAGCTTCACCGACTACGAATTTTGAGAATATTTCTATTGTTCGTGCAGGTGGGCATTTCTGGGGCGCGCAGACTTTCCCGGCGATCTGGGTATTCTCGGCCTCCAAGGTCTTCCAAGGTATCCGAGTCAATGATGTGGATATCATTGATCCGACCTATCATGGCATCATGTTCCAGACCAACTATGTAGGTTCTACTCCACAATTCCCAGTAACAGATACCATCTTTAATAATGTTACAATTACCGGTGCGCAGAAGAGCGGCGATGCTTTTGATAGTAAATCCGGAGTGGGCATCTGGGTGAATGAAGCTGCTGAGGCAGGTCAAGGTCCAGCCAGAGGCTCAGCAACCTTCAACAATCTGAAGATTACGAACACGGTAACGAATATTAAGAATAATACATCTACTTTTACTATTAACGTGAATCCGTAAATCGTTGATCAGTAGTTAGTTATAATGAAGCCGCCTACCCATAAATTTGGGAGGCGGCTTTTTAACTTAGGGAGCTTGCAAGCTCCAGAATCGACAGGAGATGCCACTCAAGTTACAATGAAGGGTATGTAAAGTAATGAAGGAGGCGCTATATATGACACCACTAGTTGTTAACAATATAACTGAGCTGATTGGGAATACACCGGTTGTGCGACTAAATCGGTTGACCACCCCCCAAGATGCAGAACTATATGTGAAGCTGGAACGCTTCAATCCCAGTGGCAGTGTAAAGGATAGAGCAGCTTATAATCTGATCCTGCAAGCAGAACTAGCCGGGCTGCTGAAGCCCGGAGGGACCATTATAGAGCCGACAAGCGGAAATACAGGCATTGGATTGGCTATGAATGCCGCTGCAAAAGGCTATAAAGCGATTCTTGTCATGCCTGACAATATGACGAAGGAACGAATCAATATTCTAAAGGCTTATGGCGCTGAAGTTGTGCTGACTCCTGCAGCGGAGCGGATGCCGGGAGCTATTGCAAAAGCAATTGCGCTAGGGAAAGAAGTGGAAAACAGCTTTATTCCACAGCAATTTGAGAACAAAGCGAACCCTGACATTCACCGCACTACGACAGCTCTTGAAATTATGGAGCAAATGGAAGGGAAGCTGGACGTTTTCGTTGCTTCTTCGGGAACAGGTGGTACGATAACTGGAACTGGGGAAGTGTTGCGTGAGCAGCTTCCAGATATTCGTATTCTAGTTGTTGAGCCGCAGGGCTCACCAGTGTTATCCGGTGGAAAGCCTGGACCGCATAAGCTGGTTGGAACCAGTCCGGGCTTTATACCCGCCATTCTGAATACAAAGGTCTACGATGAAATTGTTCAAGTTTCGGATGAAGATGCACTGAATACCGTGAGAATGCTAGCAGCACAGGAAGGGATTCTGCTTGGCCCATCAGGTGGAGCCGCAGTATGGACAGCATTGCAGGAAGCGCGGCGCCTCGGGGCCGGCAAGCGAGTGCTATGTATTGCACCTGATGCGGGGGAACGTTACCTGAGCATGGGAATATTCTAACTTCGTTTGGAGGAAAAAGAGTGAATAAGCTTATGGTAATTTTCTTTATTGTTCTTATGTTGGTGGGTTGTTCCAGCAACAACTCTTTGACCAGTGATGGCGATCATGTCGAGTCTACACCGGAAAAAAGTGCGGAAACTGCACTGCCTTCACCAACGCTTCCTCCAAGCGCAGAGCCATTACCAACTCCAAGCAAGCAGAAGACTGAAGCATATCTAGATACTGAGAAGCTGAAGACGAATTTTGGCTTTGCGGATGCAGAGGGGCGGAATATTCTAGTTACCGGGCATGAAAAAGGGCTGGATCAGGAGATGGCACAATTAAATGAGGCTATTGGTGATCAGGGGAATGTGTTAAAGGTTAAATTTAATAAATGGCAGGATGGAACAGAGAACAGCAATGTCCGGGAGATGGCACATAATTTTGTAAATCTGGCGGGTTATCTTTTTACGGTGGAAGAAGCAAGTGCGACCCCGGATGAAACCTACTATTTGACGGATCAAACAGACTTTAAGGTTGATGCGCTTTTGCCTATTGAATCTCTAGAGGGTCAAGAAGCTATATCTACTGTGGAGGAAAGTGTTCGACAGCGTATTGTAGATACGAAAAAACGTGAAATTCAGAAAATATGGAAGCTGGCAGACCTATCTACAGATCGGCAGCTGTATCTCGTTCAATTCGTGAGGCTGGATCAGGATATGTTATTTAGTCTCGTCTGGAAAGAAAAAGATGAATTTACCTTCATGGACTATCCAGCGGTGATTCAAGGCGATGAATATTCGGTCTGGCGGGTGGATGATGGCGGAGAGGTTATGCCTGAAATGTTCTCCATCCTTTTTGCTGCTGAAACCTCAGAAGGTCCACTACTCGGCATGAATTGGTGGGGTTCAGAGGGAGTAAATACGTTTTTTCTGAAAAAAGAAGGAGATTCCTTTATGGAAATGGACATCCAATATGGACGTTATACTTCACCACTTTAGGAAGGGCTTCGCTGTAATCGTAGAAATGGGTGGGTGCATCGTAAGATGTATCTTTTTTTTGCTACAATATAAGAAAGCTTGCTTATGATATTATAAATGTCAGCAATCACCTTTTAAAATACTTAAATTTGTAACATTAATGGGTCTATATAGCCCGATCGAGTCATGTAGCTTAGATGAGACGGTGATATTGTTAAGCATAAGATGTGCAGGAGGGGACGGCAACGTATAAACAAATAAAGTATATGATCCTGTTATTGCCAACGCTAATGGTGGGGATCTGGGAGATTGTGCGTCACCAGTTTCTAATGCCTTATATTTCTATGGATTTGGGGAACTATTTGACGCCAGTCCTGGTGTTTTTAGTCAGTCTTGTGTTGCTCGTCCCTTTGTTCTCTCTTATGGAGCGGAATCAGCGGGAGCTGGAGCAGGAACGTGCGCTTAAAGATGCAATGAAGGCTCGGGAAGGACTTGCTAAAGAACTGCATGATGGAATGGCGCAATCCTTATTTCTCTTATCTGTCAAAATCGACCGGCTAGAAGCAAGCCGCAAGAATGGTGAGGTCAGTGAGGAAAATGTGGATCAGATCAAAAAGACGGTCCATGAGGTGAACCGTTATGTGCGGCAGGCCATTGCCAATCTGAAGATTCCGGTCTCAGAGCAGAGTTCTTTTTCATTGGAACAGTCGGTAAAAGATCAGCTAGCTCAGATGGCGAACGAGATTATGATCGAAGCCTCTCTCGAATGGAGCCTGCAAGATGATGCGCTCTCCCCTTCGGAAAAATCAGAATTGTTATCCTGTATTCGCGAAGCGATCATTAATGTTCGTAAGCATACACGAGCTGGACTGGTTTCAATTACTGGCGCTGGCGATGAGAAGAACTGGAGGGTAGTTGTTACAGACAATGGAGAAGGATTTCAGTATGATCCATTTGAAGTGAGTGGCAGCTACGGACTTCAGATCATGAAGGAACGTGTCGAGGGGATGGGCTGGAAGCTTAGGCTGACTTCTGCTGACACAGGCACCCAGGTTGAAATTACGAAAGGGGAAGTCAGTCCATGAGCCGATACCGGGTTTTAGTTGTAGATGACCATGCGCATGCACGTGAGGCGATGTGCGAGATTTTGTCCATGGATGATAGTTTTGAGGTCATTGGAGTAGTGGAGAGTGGTGCTGAAGCGATCGCTTTCACAGCCCAGTGGATGCCTGATCTCATCCTAATCGATATTCAGATGCCGGAAATGGACGGGCTGGAGACTACTCGCCGGATCAAGCAGGAATATCCTTATGTCAAAATCGTTATCGTTACCGTATCGGACGAAATTTCCCACCTCCTCGAAGCGCTAAAGCAAGGAGCACAGGGGTATTTGCTAAAGAATCTGGCACCTTCTACCTGGATTCAATATTTGCAGGCCATTGTTAATGAAGAAGCACCGCTTAGTCGGGAGCTGGCTTTTCAAATCTTGAAGGAGTTCACCGTACCCTCTGTAACGGATGAAGGGGAGTCGTTGACGGCTAGAGAGAAAGAAATTTTAAGCTGTGTATCTTCTGGATCAAAAAACAAGGAGATTGCAGTGAGCTTGGGGATTTCGGAGCATACCGTAAAAAACCATTTGAAGAACATCCTCCAAAAGCTGCAACTCCAAAACCGAACGCAGCTGACGCGTTATGC
Source organism: Paenibacillus sp. FSL E2-8871 (assembly GCF_038000345.1). Classification (NCBI taxonomy): domain Bacteria; kingdom Bacillati; phylum Bacillota; class Bacilli; order Caryophanales; family Paenibacillaceae; genus Paenibacillus; species Paenibacillus sp. FSL E2-8871. The sequence goes on from NZ_JBBOBV010000001.1 coordinate 326,216, forward strand.
CTTGGAGCAAGGGCTTGCTTCGCGTAAACGAGATTTTTCGAAAGATGTATAGCAGGAAGTTAAGGACGAAGATATATAATTATTGATGAGAAGAGGCTAACTATGAACAGATTATCTCGCAAAATAATGACGTTATTCGCACCAGCTGCAGCAACACTGTTATTGTTCGCAGCAGTGGCTAGCGCCCACGTAACCGTGGCACCAGCACAATCTAGCACGGGGGCATGGGAGACTTATACATTAAAGGTTCCTTCGGAAAAAGACGTGGCAACTGTACAAGTTGATCTACGAGTTCCAGCAGGTGCCGAGTTTAAACAATATGAGGCTACACCCGGATGGGATGTTACCATTGAGGGGAATAAGGTTAGCTGGATAGCTAATGGTGAGGGCATTCAGAAGGGGCAATTCCAACGCTTCTACTTTACGGCCAAGAACCCTGATGCCGCTGGCGACATTGCATGGGATGCTTATCAGCACTATGCCGATGGAAGCTTGGTGCAATGGTCCGGTGAGGCTGGAACAGAGAATCCGCATTCCATTACTACAATTGTACAAGCTTCCGGTGGGGATGAACATTCTCACGGTTCCAATGTCAAGAGCGATTCCATGAGCATGGAAGAGCATAATGCTATTATGAAAGATGAGGAAAAATCAAACAGTGTCAATCCAATGGTCTACATCGCAGTCGGGATATCTTTACTTGCCTTTTTAATAGCGGCTATAAGTATATTGCGCGGGCGGAAAGAGTAATAGGGGAGCATTATATTCCTTGATCTGAGTTGGATACTTGATAAGAAAAAAGTTTGAATTTATAACTGTGAACAGTTTCGAGTGAGATATGGAACTGTTCACAGTTTTTTTGTTTGTTTTGAGCAATATGATTTTTAAGGGATATTAGTTTAATTCATGAAAGAAGCCCCCGTCAATAAACGACGGAAGCTTCTTTCATAATTTTTTTTTTGTGAATAACTTTTTACTTTTCTACAGCCGTTTCCGCTTATAGAAGGTCACAAAGACTGCAGTTAGTAGTAAGAGAAGTATCGCGACTCCAGTAGTGATAGCTTCACTTGTGCTTCCTTTTTGCTGCATAGCGCCAGCACCGCCGCCAAAGTCACCACCCATGCCACCAGGCATACCGCCAGGCATACCGCCACCGCCAGGGCCATTTCCACCTTCAGGGATAGCTGGTCCACCCATGGCACCCGGTGCACCGCCAGGCCCTCCATTGAATCCACCTTGAGCGGCTTGCCCATCGGTGTTGGTCTGCGCACCCTGAGCGGCTTGCCCGTCGGTGTTGGTTTGACCACCTTGAGCAACTTGCCCGCCAGCTGTTGCTTGCGTGTTACTGCCGGGACCCGCGCCGGCATCAGGGATAGCCGGACCGCCCATGGCACCGGGCTCACCGCCTGCGCCGCCCTGAGGAGCCTGCCCATCCGTGGCAGCTTGCCCGATTTCGGCATTCGCAGCTGCAGCGCCAGCACCTGTACTCTTAGCGGTCCCCGCGTCAGCACCACCCGCGCTCTGATCCGCCCCCGCGCCAGTCTGCCCGTTACCCGCGCCGTTCGCGCCTTGTACAGCTCCAGCGGCACCTGAAGCTGCGCCATTCCTAGCGCCACCACCAAAGCCGCCGCCGCCCATGCCACCACCCATACCGCTTCCCGATCCGTCACCGGAGGAAGGGATGGCTCCGTCGAGCTGCTGCTGGATATTTTTAGCCATGTTCGACATGAAGGTCTTAACAGACTTAATCCCTTCTTCATATTGCTCGAAGGTGTAGAAAGCAGAAGGATCTGCTTTGACATAGCTGGAAATCATCATGTCCAGCTGATCCATTCTAGTTTGGAACGTATCATCCGCTAGATAGCCATTAATCATTTCGCTGACGATTTCGTGATATTTCGCTTTGTATTCGTCGTTAGCAAGTAGCTTCGCAATCAGAGGACGTTCAGCCAGCGCGCCTTGTGTAGGCTCGTCAATCAATACGTCTGCGCTGCCCATGCCGCCAAAAGCCATATTATAATCCCACGGCAGGATCGAGAAGACGCCTTCGTCTTCATATAAGTAATAATTTTGTTTATTACCACCTAAATAACTGTCCATATTTGCCGTGACCGCATTTAGAGCGATATACTTCAACGACTCCTCTACGTCGATGTATTTTTCATAATCGGTGCCGTTATTAAGCTCATTCAGCATATCGATCAGAATATCATCGTTCGATTTATCCGACTTCATTACCAGTCCTGTATAGAGAGAAGGATCGTCGCCAAGCCAAGTCAAGTCACTGCCCTGACCGGTCATTACTCCTTTATAAAGTGCGCCGTAAGAGTTCCCAAAGTTGCGTTCCAGATAAGCGTCGCCGATCTGTTCCACCGCGAGGTAGAAGCCCTTCAGTTCATCATTGACATACACATTGACGAAGGAATATTTCGGCGTCGGAAGCCCGACACTTTCAGCGAGCTCGTAGGTCAGAAATTCACGCATATAAGAAGCATCGCTGTAATTGTTATTCAGGTTAATCTTAGTGATGCCGAATAAATTCTGATTCACATATTCATCAAAAGAAATCTTGAAGCTGTAGCGGTCAGAGTCCGTCATCTGTACTACACTTCTGAGACTAAGATTTCCTTTGGTCCGTACGGCCACGTTATCGAATTGAATGCCGTTGTACTCAACCGAAGCGGTTTTATATTCTTCCGCGCTGGCATTATCCAGCATATCCTGAAAATCATCCGGGTCCAAAGTGATTTTGACATCGACGACGTTATCTTTTGGAAAAACCTGCTCGTCTAGACTTTTCTCGTCGCTTGAGACTACCTTTTCCTGAGAATCTGTTGTAGTTTCGTTTGTTGCCGATGGACTTGCGTTCTGGCACCCAGCTACGGCGATGACCAGCAGCAGGCAACAAAGACTCAGCAGGATAGATTTACCTCTTGCTTTCATCTGGGGCACCGCCTTTCATCTTATTGTGTTTAGGATACATAGTCACCGCTATAGCTGATCAGAAGTGCATTTTTGACACCCTTTAAGTCAGAGACTGTGTTGACAAATCCACCAACTTTATCATTCAGACGAAGCTCCAGTGTTAATTCAATATTATTTGCTGATACTGTTTTTTGTTTTACGTTGTAACGTTTCACGGATTTGGTGATATGGCTGTGGACTTCACGTTCGCTCTCGTCGTCATCACAGTTAATGACCAGCAAGTATGGTGTTTCGATAGAAGAATGTTTGATGAAGAGGAACAGAATTAGACCGATGATGATTGAACCCACAATAGCCAAAGTGAAGAAGCCTGCGCCAGTTACAATCCCTGCGACTGCTGCCCAGAATAAGAAAATCAGATCAGTTGGATCTTTGATCGGCGTTCTGAAACGAACGATGGACAATGCGCCGACCATACCGAGGGACAGAACCAGGTTAGAGTTGATGGCGATAATGACAGTGGCTGTAATCATGGTCATGCCCATTAGCGAGACGTTGAAGCTTTTGGAGTATAACACTCCGCTAAATACACGTTTATAGAGCAGATAAATAAAGTATCCGATCAGAAAAGCCACACCTAAGGTGATGAGCATTTTCGAGATGCTTATATCGGAGACGAAGTTGTCTATCACCGAGTTTTTAATGATATCTGAAAAAGTATTTGTGGTTGTATCTGTTGTTGCGGTTGCTGTCATTGTTGCTAGTGATGCATTCATAATCAATAATCCTCCCAAGTGTTGGTTTTTAAGAATTTGCGGCAGATCACATATTTTGAAGCGGACTGTCTGTTCAGCCCCTCTATCTGCAGTGCAATTTTAATGTATTCCGGAATGTACTCATCAAATTTCACTTCAAAAATAATGAAGTTCTCATCAATCGCCCGAATCGGATGCAAATCCTTATCAAAAATATCCGTCGAATGCAGACCGGTACGTAATTCTTTATCGAACGTGATCCGCACGTTGCCGTTGTGGCAAACATAGGGCTCGCGAACATAATCCACGATGACCTTCGGCCTAAGAAGGTTATGGCGCATCTGATTGTATAATTCCATGAACAGTGGACTGTCCGGGACATTCAGGACCTCATAGTTACCTGCCATGATCTCGTCGTACATTTGACGGGTCAGCGGCTCTTTAATTTTGGCGATATAATCGTCCATTTTGATTTTTTTCTCAAAGTGAATGATGTTGTCTTGAATGTTGTAGATACGAATACGATATTTGGCGCGTTCTCTGAGACCTCCGAGTTTGTCGGCAAGCGCCGAGTTGTTGATGTCGTCAAAATACAAACTGCGGATATGATATTCGCCACTTTCATTGGCATGCTGGTCTGTATCAATCAAACTCTGTAATCGTTGGCGTAATACAAGGTATTGATGATAGTTAATGAAGAATTTTAGTTCATGCCGGAATTGAAGCTTGTTACTCATTTTCCCACCTCGTTTCTATCTCTATCTCTGTCGTTGGCTAACATTCTTGCACAACTAATTCTAGGAGACAGACCTTATGCTTAACTTAAAATAGACTGAATGTTAGCTGAATGTTTTACACTGCGTTAACAAAAGTATTGATCTATAGATTTGACTTCTGACTTTCTGGAAGGCTATCTTAGTTAGAAGACTAGAGAGAAAAATGAAGGAGGAGCCGTGATGAAAGACTATAAATTCGCCATCATCCTAGGGATAGTAGTGATTGTTCTGATCTTGGTGGCTGTTGGGATGGAGTGGTCCAAATCCGGGAGCTCCAAGAAATCATCAGCCCCGTATGATCTTGTTACCACCTTTAAGGGAGATGCGGGAACGAGTCGTGCGTTTACTTGGTATACTAGCGATTCCAATGCCGCAGGAGTTCTGGAGTTAGTAAAGGGACAGATGTCCTCTTTTGTAGAATCGGATGTACTAAGGGCAGAAGCAAATAGTAGCGCCATAAAAACGGACCATGGTACCAGAGGTGTTCACAAAGCGGAGGTTACAGGACTTGAACCTGGGACGTTATATTCTTACAGAGTGGGCAGCGGGCTTGAGGGAGGATGGAGTTCAATTGCGGAATTCACCACGGAAGAGGTTGGACTAGATAGTGTTACGTTTATCAACGTCGCGGATTCTCAAGGGGAGAGGGCGGATGATTTTAAGCTGTGGGGGAAGACATTGAGCAAGGCCGTTCAGAACTTTCCAGAGGCGAAATTTATTGTGCATAATGGTGACTTAACGGAGAACCCTGAGGATTCGGCGGGCTGGGATCAATTTTTTGGTAACGTGCAAAGCTTGCTTTCTGGGATACCCTTAATGCCTGTTACGGGAAATCATGATCAGGTTGATGACGATGCGACGGACTTTACTTCTCATTTCAACCTGCCAGATAACGGGGCAAAAGGTTCTATTGCGGGCACCTCGTATTCCTTCGATTACGGTCCTGTACATGTGTCTGTATTGAATACGGAGAGCAATTTGAAAAAGCAAGCTGAGTGGCTGAAGCAAGATTTGAAGAGCACGAATAAGGAATGGAAGATTGTTGCAATGCACCGTCCGGCATACGGGGGCAATTCATATAAGAAGGTTGAAGATTGGACGAATATTTTTGATGCATGTGAGGTCGATCTGGTGCTGCAGGGTCATAATCATGAGTACTCCAGATCCTACCCTTTGCGGGCTGGAAAAATCGTTCCTGAAGGTGAGAATCCGGTAGGTGCTAAAAAAGGTACGGTATATGTGGTGACCAATGCTTCCGGAGGGAAATTTAACGAGAAAAAAGAGGATCAGTTCTATCATGCGGTGCATTTTCAAAACTACAAGCAAATGTTCGCAGGGATTAGTGTTACCAAGGATAGTTTGACATATCAGGCTTATGATGTGGATGGTAAGATGCTGGATGAATTTGTGCTTACGCATTAACCAGTAGTAGCTTTCTTCACCGTTAGGGTGGAGAGGGCTTTTTTGGGATTCTTCTGGATTTTTGATTTGACACTCCTCTTAGGGGAGGTGTTTATGCTTGTGAAATGTAATCTAAGGTGTGAAAATGGTACGATTTTTAGAGACAAACTTCATGAAAATACAACCATTTTCTCTCGATAATGAAAAAAATTACCATTATAATGAAAGCGTTATCAGAAAAATTTAAATAGTCGAGTTTAAGGGGGGAGGGAAAAAGCAGGGATACAGAGTAGGAGGAAAGCAAAAGCAAACCAATAAAATTGTAGGAGGCGTAAAACGTGATTCGTAATCGTATCCGAAAAACTGGATTGTTAATCCTGCTTGGCGCGATGATAGGCTCTTTATTCTCTGCATTCCCAGCTACTACTCATGCGGCCGCAAGTGAACCTTACAATTGGAAGAGTGTTGTAACGGGAGCCGGCGGTGGTTTTGTACCCGGAATTATTTTTAATCAGTCCGAACCCAATTTAATTTATGCCAGAACAGATATCGGGGGTGCGTATCGATGGAATCAGGCTACCTCTAGTTGGACTTCGATTAGTGACTCCGTAGGCTGGGTCGATTGGAATAAGAATGGTGTAGATGCCCTTGCTACAGATCCTATTGATCCGAACAAAGTCTATATGGCAACAGGTACTTATACTAACTCCTGGGATAATAACGGTCAGATCATGCGCTCTAGTGACCGGGGAAACACCTGGCAAACCACTCCGCTGCCTTTTAAGGTAGGTGGCAATATGCCGGGCCGCTCTGCGGGTGAACGCCTCGTCATTGACCCGAATAAGAATAATATTTTATTCTTCGGAGCCAGAAGTGGCAATGGGCTCTGGAAAAGTACGGACTCTGGTGTTACTTGGTCGAAGGTAACCTCCTTTACGAATGTAGGAACATATATTCAGAATCCGACACTGGATTACGGAAATGATCTTGTCGGCCTATCCTGGATTACGTTCGATAAAAGCACAGGAACACTTGGCAATGCGACTCAAACGATATATGTAGGGGTTGCCGATACAGCAAGCAGCGTATATCGAAGTACAGATGGAGGCGTAACTTGGACAGCTCTGGCAGGACAACCTTCAGGCTACTTGCCACATCATGGCGTGCTTTCATCTACAGGCGATCTGTATATTACTTATAGCAATGGTGTAGGTCCTTATGACGGAAGTAAAGGTGAGGTTTGGAAATACAATAAAACAAGCGGTGCATGGACGAACATCAGTCCTTCAACCGGAACGGATAATTGGTATGGCTTCGGTGGTTTAGCTGTGGATGCACAGAATCCTAACACAGTTATGGTATCCAGTTTAAATGCTTGGTGGCCTGATGAAGTGATTTTCCGCAGTACTAACGGTGGTGCAACATGGAGCCGAATTTGGGACTGGGGCAACTATCCAGAACGAACTTATAAGTTCAGTATGGATATCACAGCAGCACCTTGGCTCGATCATGGAACGACTTCGACCTCGCTTGATCCTTCACCGAAACTGGGCTGGATGATGGGCGATCTGGAAATTGACCCTTTCAACTCTAACCGGATGATGTATGGTACGGGGGCCACCATTTATGGCTCGAACAATTTGACCTCATGGGATACCGGAGGCAAGGTGAATATCTCGGTTATGGCCAAGGGTGTGGAGGAAACGGCTGTGCTCGGACTGATAAGCCCACCAACGGGAACCTCCCATTTGATCACTGCACTTGGTGACGTTTCTGGTTTCCGTCATGAGGATTTGTCGGTAGCTCCAACTAAATTCCAGACCAGTCCTTCATGGGCAACAACAATGAGTATCGATTATGCAGAGTTGAGTCCATCTTATATGGTACGGGTAGGCAGTGCAGATAAAGAGAAGACACCAAGTATGAAATCCATTGGTATCTCTAACGATGGTGGTGTGAACTGGTACATGCCAAATTCAGAACCGTCAAATGGCACCAAAACAACAGTAGGGCATGGACAAGTAGCTGTGTCTGCAAGTGGGAACTCTATTTTGTGGAGCACCTCGGATATTGGTGTGTACTACTCCAAAACAACGGGTAACTCTTGGACAGCAAGCGCCGGATTACCTGCAGGAGCAAAAGTAGCATCTGACCGAGTGAATGCTAACAAATTTTATGGTTTTTTTGCTGGGGTCTTCTATGTTAGTGTGGATGGCGGAGCTACATTTACTGCCACTTCAGCTTCAGGTTTCCCAACCAATAATGTAGCTGGATTACAGCCGAATGAAGCTCAGATCAGCATGAAGGCAGTACCAGGTATTGAAGGTGACATCTGGTTTGCAGGAGGAAATACGACTGAGAATAAGTATGGTTTGTGGCACTCCACGAACTCTGGTGCGAGCTTCACGAAGTTAACCAACGTACAAGAAGCTGATCTCATTGGTTATGGAAAGGCTGCGCCGGGTCAAACTTATATGGCACTGTACACGGTAGCGAAGATTGATGGCGTGCGGGGTGTCTTCCGTTCCGATGATGTTGGCGCAACTTGGGTTCGTATTAATGACGATGCCCACCAATACGCCAAGATTAATATGGCGATTACTGGTGACCCAAGAATTTACGGACGTGTATATCTCGGAACGAATGGCCGAGGCACATTGTATGCTGATCCTGTCAATCTACCAGCTACAGGCTCAACCATTACTCCAACAACTGCAAGCTTCGATAAGAAAACAGCGAATCAGGCCGACGTCGCAGTAACGCTGACACTGAATGGAAATACGCTCAGCACGATCAAGAACGGAACGGCGACATTGGTTACTGGTACAGATTATACGGTCAGTGGATCTACTGTGACCATTAAAAAAGCGTATCTAGCGACGCAAGCGGTAGGAACAAACATGCTGACGTTTAGCTTTAGCGCAGGGGCTAATCAATCATTGGCGGTTGCGGTGACGGATACGACAACACCAGTATCCAACTCCACAATAACCCCAACAATAGCAGGCTTTGATAAGAAAACAGCCAATCAGGCCGACGTCGCAGTAACCATGACGCTGAATGGAAACACGCTCAGCACAATCAAGAACGGAACGGCAAGCCTTGCAGCTGGAACGGACTATACTGTCAGCGGTTCAACAGTAACCCTTAAAAAAGCGTATCTAGCGACGCAAGCGGTAGGAACGACCACGCTGACATTCAGCTTTAGCGCAGGAGCGACGCAATCCTTAGCGGTTGCGGTGACGGATACGACAACACCAGTATCCCACTCCACGATAACACCAACAACCACAAGCTTTGATAAGAAAACGGCAAATCAAGCAGATGTAGCAGTAACGCTGACACTGAATGGAAATACGCTCAGCACGATCAAAAACGGAACAGCCACCCTCGTAGCAAGCACGGATTATACAGTGAGTGGTTCTACAGTAACGATCAAGAAAGAGTATCTGGCAACCCAAGCGTTGGGAAGCACTACGCTGACCTTTGAGTTTAGTGCAGGAACCACACAATCCTTGGTTGTCACGATTGCGGATACGACAGTAGCTCCTACTGCAGCATTGAAAGTACAGATGTATAATAGTTCATTGTCTGCTTCCGGAAATACACTGAATCCAAAGTTTAAGCTGGTGAACACGAGCACAAGTGCAGTTACACTCTCCGATGTGAAATTGAGATACTATTACACTATTGATGGTGAGAAGGCACAAAGCTTCTTCTGCGACTGGTCACAGGTGGGAAGCGCGAATGTAACAGGAACATTTGTAAAATTGCCAACAGGTAAAGCAAATGCGGATTATTATCTGGAGGTTGGTTTCTCAAGTGCAGCGGGTTCACTTGATGCGGGTGCGAGCATCGACATCCAGGTGCGGGTGGCTAAAGAGGACTGGACGAATTACACTCAAACTGGAGATTATTCCTTTAATGCGGTAGATACCAACTATGTGGACTGGAGCAAAGCACCAGCATACGTGTCAGGAATTTTGATTTGGGGTAGTGAATCTAACTAAAGACATCACCAATATTTATGCAATAGAGGCTGTCCTAGAAGTAGAGAATTCTACTTTTGGGGCAGCTTCTATCTTTATAAAATAGTCCAAACGGCGATCGTGTGGACTAGAGAGGAATTAGGGAATAACTCCCTGTAAATAGCCGATTTTAGCCTTGAATGAACGAAAACAGGGAAATCCTCCCTAAAAATCAGGGGGATTTCTTTATTTTCCAGCAAATCAGCTAAATTATAGGGAGGTTTTCCGTAATTACTAATTGGATGAGTAGATTTGTCAGAATTACAGGGAGAAATTCCCTAATGATTCTATCGGCGCTTCAATTGATATGCCATTTGTTTAGTTGTTACAACGTTTGTCCACTATCTACCGTAATGATCTGTCCGGTCATTGCTTCCTGTTCGAGTGTCGCGCAGACGAATTGAGCGATATCCTCAGTGGATGATAGACGCTGGAGCAGCAGATTAGGTGCTAATTTATGCATCTGTTCTTCTCGACCAGACCACCATCTGGTAGCAACAGCTCCCGGTGCGACACAGTTCACTCTAATAGTTGGAGCTAGCGCATGGGCTAGAGATTTCGTGAGGCCATGAACAGCAGCTTTGGAGACCGCATAAGGAAGGGAAGAGCCTAAGCCAGTTTGTCCGGCGATGCTGCCGAGATTGACGATGGTGCCTGAACCGCTCAGGTTCATATATGGTGCAACTGCTCTGGCGCAGAAAAACATTCCTTTCACATTCACATCATAGAGTTCATCCCAGACTTCCTCTGTTGCTTTTTCCAGATCACCCAGCGCAATATGTTTAGTAATACAGGCGTTATTCACCAGCAGATTTACCGTTCCAAAATGCTGAATAATTGAATGGACCATACTTCGCACTTCCTGATCCTTAGAAACATCGGCTTGTATTGCTATCGCTTGCCCACCTTGATTTATAATCGTATTCACGGTTTCATTAGCTTCTGCCTCGGATCTAGAATAGTTCACTGCAACAAGGGCTCCGCGTCGGGCTAATTCCAAACTTACAGCTTTGCCAATTCCAGTACCTCCACCAGTTACTAAGGCTACTTTATTGTTAAGATCCATCCTAATTCACTCCTTTCGTTGGCGTATGTTGTTGATATAGAGTATTCTATAGTGATTATTGGATTTCGTATAATTGAATTAATTGAAGGTTTGGTTCAATTTATTTGAATTAAGTAGTGGAGGGCTCAGTAATGGATCTAAAAACATTAAAAACCTTTCAAACCATTGTGATTTCAGGAAGCTTTAACCGTGCAGCAGAGGAATTGAATTATGCACAATCCACGGTCACGATGCAAATGCAGAGGCTTGAATCCGACTTAGGGTGTCAACTGCTTGAGCGGGGAAAACAAATCTGCTTAACAGAAGCTGGTAGATTGTTTTATGAAGAGAGCTTACATATTGTTAAAGATATGGAGCGGTTACAGAGCCGTTTGGTCGATTTGAAGATAGGCGAGGCTGGCAACGTCCGCATAGGGGTAACGGATCCGACGGCGAGCTATCGTTTGCCGCAGCTGTTAAGCAGTTTTATGACGCAGTTTCCGAAAGTGAAAGTCTCCGTGGAGATCGCGGGAACCGCTGCACTCAGTGAACTGCTTTTGCGAGGCGAAATTGACATGGCTGTATGTTCAGCGCCAGAGCTGGGTAAGGAGCTTTATTTTGAACCCTTATTTACGGAGGAATTTGTGTTACTTATGCAAGAAGAGCATCCGCTAGCTTCCAAGGAGAATATCACGCCAGAGGACTTACAGGATCATCGGCTACTTATTACGGCAGCAAACTGCCCGTATCGCAAAAAATTAGAAAGTGTGCTACAGGAATCAGGTGGTGCACCGTTCGATACTATGGAGATTGGAAGCATGTCGGCTCTAAAATATTTTGTGGAAAGTGGCTTAGGCGTCGCTCTTGTCCCTGAGATAGTCTTGAATCCGGCTCCTGCAGGAACGGTAGTGCGAAAACTGGAGGGAAAGGTTATCGATATGACCTGCGGTATCCTATGTAAACTTTCGGATTATCCCTTGAAGCTGGCGAGCTCCAGATTGTATCATTTTTTAAAGCAGGAGCTATCCGCGACAAGGATATTTTGAATTTTAAACGAATTGTATGTATTAGGAAAAAAAAGAGAGGGCGGTGCTTGATGTTTTTAAGGAGAAAATTCAGTTTCTGGTTTTCGATTATTAGTATCATCATCTGTCTGAGTGATTATTTGGGGATTGAGATCGCAAACATCATTCTTGTACGACTTAATCCAATTATAGATACGCTGATTTTCATGAAGCCCTTTGCAAACTGGATGGTTGATGTTAATAATACTGAATGGGCTGCAAGCAGTATATTAATCAGCGTCAGATTTCCCACGTATGTAATTCATTTTGGGACGTTCCTAATTTTAGGACTTCTTATAGATTATCTTATACATATATTTAAACAGAAGTAAAAAGCGAGCAGTATTAGCCGAGATGAGGAAAGGTGAGATGAGATGAGCGGAGCAGAGGGAAAGCTTGAGTTGGAGAGGATTGTTTTTATAGGAAGGACCTTTGAGGAGTATTTGCAGATGTTCAAATTGAAAGAAGCGGATCTTGTAGGTAGGCGGATTTTGGATTGTCCTGCAGGTGCCTGCTCTTTTACAGCGATATCGAATCAGTTAGGGAGTGAAGTGACTGCTGTGGATATCGCTTATTATTACTCTGCGGATGAGCTTGAAGATAAAGGTGTTCAAGATATTGAGCATGCTATGTCTGAACTGGTTAAGGTACAGGGCAATTTTGTATGGGACTACTTCAAGTCTATAGAGGATTTGACACAAGCGAGGAGTAGGGCTTTAAACGATAATATCAGGGATCAGAGACAAACCCCGGAGCGATATGTTCCTGTGATTTTACCTAATCTGCCGTTCAATGATGAGGACTTTGATCTGACATTGTCTGCGCATTTCCTATTTATGTATAGTGATCGGCTGGATTATGATTTCCATCTAAGTACTGTTAATGAACTTATGCGGGTGACTAGAGGAGAGCTTCGTATTTTCCCTTTAGTTGATCTGTCTTGCAAAAGATATGAGCATTTAAATCGCCTTATAGATGAGATGGTTCAACAAGGTTTCGCTGTGGAGGAGATGGAGGTTCCTTATGAATTTCAAAAAGGGGCAAAACAGATGCTGAGCATTAGAAGAATGAAGCCATAAGATGTAGATAGCTATAGTTTGTAAAATAAAAAACGAGGGTGTCCCTAAGCTATTTTCATCACTTGGAGACACCCTCGTTTTTTAATATAAGCCTATAATAAATTACGCCACTTTCTCTTTACGTTCTGCTACATAACAAGCAATCCCCAGTACCAGACCGAGTCCTACTAGAACGGCACCGACCCATGGCAGCGAAGTAATCGCAAGATGAGAAATGACCCATCCGCCGATGAAGGCACCTGTTGCGTTTCCGAGATTACCTGCAGAATGACTGGTTGTAGAAGCGAGGGCAGGAGCGGCCTGAGCCAGACTCATGATCCGTATTTGTAGTCCTGGCATGACCGCAAAGGATACCAAACCCCAGAAGAATATTGTGATGACCGCAGCTACTGAACTATGCATTGTGAAGGAAAAGATCGTAAGAATGACACTAACCGCGAAATAAAGTCCCACGATAGAAGGCATCAGCTTCCAATCTGCAAGCTTCCCGCCAACGATATTCCCGATGGTTACACCACAGCCGAAGAGAACTAGAATCCATGTCACACTATGCTCGGCAAAGCCGGTAACTTCCATTAGCAGTGGCGCTATATAAGTGAACACTGTGAACAAGCTGGCGTTACCAAGCGCACCGATCAGTAAGAATAGAAGCAGTTTAGGATTAGCTAGCGCAGAAATTTGCTGGATTACACTAGCGGGTTTGTCTTGTTTAATCTTTGGAATGAAAATAAGAATGCCGATTAGTGCAGCGACGCCCATGACTGCTATCGCAGCAAATGAGGCGCGCCAGCCCATGTTTTGCCCAATAAATGTTCCTAAAGGAACACCGATGATATTAGCAATCGTTAGACCAGCCATCATAATGGATACGGCTCCGGCCCGCCTATTGGGCTTGACCAGATTAGAAGCGATCACTGCACCAACGCCAAAGAAAGTCCCGTGTGTTAAAGCAGTGATGATACGAGCTACCATAAGAACGGTATAGTTTGGAGCAAATACAGAGATTCCGTTGCCTAGAATAAATAATACCATGAGCAGGCATAACAGTTTCTTTTGCGGAATTCGTTGTGTAAGGATGGTTAGAATAGGAGCACCGACGGCTACCCCAAGGGCATACATCGTGATGAGCTGACCTGCAGTAGAAATACTAACCTGTAAATCTTTGGCGACATTTGGTAAAATACCCATGATGACAAATTCAGTCATTCCAATGGCAAAAGCGCCTACCGTAAGTGAAAGAATAGAGATGGGGAAAGGTTCTTTGCGTGTTTTTTCCACACGGTCTGGTTCCTTGTTGAGGTTTGGAATTGCGTTCATGGTGCCGATGTTCAACCTTTCTTCTGTCTGTAATGAAGCTCCACCCTTATTAAGATGATAGATCCGACATGTAGTTCTGCTTTATATTATTTAGTTTTCTGAAATTATTTTCAAGAGAAATATTTATTTCAGATATTTTCATTTTAAATAATCATTGAAGGGATGGATTGTTCATGATGGATGAAGGCCAAGTCCAAGTGCTTGAATTACCAGAAATGAAGCTGATAGGCTTGAGTATTACTTCTTCTTTTATAGGGCACGAGCCAGAAAGAGTAGAAGCGATGAAGCGAGAGCAGTATGTATATGCATTGACTATTGAAGTCTATCAGTTTGCTAATCCTACGTGGCCTGATGAGGTTGATGTGTACATTCCATTGCGATGAGAAATAATTATAAGCAAGCAGCTTTAATGGCGCTTCAGCACTTTGATCTCGATTGGACGCAGATTCGTTTCAATCAACGATCGGACACTTGCACTTTTGTAATAGAGACAAATAAAGAGGGGACTTTTTTGCTGCGTCTTCACTCGGGGAGATCTAAAGAGGAAATAAACTCCGAAATCGCATGGCTGGAGCTTTTGAAGAGAAAAATCGATGTCCCCCTGCCGAAAGGCGTTCATGATCGAACGGGTTCTGTTACGTTCAAAGTGGAGCAAGGTAATGAGGATGGTATATATGCATCGTTAATGCGCTGGGTTGAAGGCGAACATGCGAACGAAAGACTTACCGAAGAACAAATTTACAAAGAAGGCGTTCTATTAGCCAAGCTACATAAAGCGGCACAGGAGCTTGAGTTACCTCCAGGCTTTAATCGTCCAGTGTGGGATGAACATAGCTTTAGAAAAGCAATGCTCCGATTAAAGCTGCACTACCATAGTTTTCTTTCGGATGATGAGTTCGTGCTGTATCAGTCTGCGGCTGAGAAATTATACAACTGGTTGAGCAAGCAGCATAAAAATAAGAACAGAAGGACATATGGCGTCATCCACGGTGATTTACATCAAGGGAACATCATATTTAAAGAGGGTGAACCTCGACCTATTGATTTCGGAAGATGTGGCTGGGGCTATTATCTTTATGATGTGGCACATACCATTCTAGGGTTGTATCCTTTACAAAGAGAACTGGTCATTAAGGGTTACGAAAGTGTGGCCAAGCTTGAAGGGGAGTGGGTTCAGACTTTAGAGCATTTTACGGTCATGGTTATGATCGAAAATTATTGCCATCACGCACCCGACCCTAGAGAAACCGAGGGACTGAAAGCAGAACAGCCTTATGCACAAGCAATTCTAAGGAATTATCTTAAGGGAGATCCTTTTCTTTTTAACACAATTGAGATTTAACGTATAAAAATAGGGCCTCTTTGGGGAATTTATTAAAAGTTCCCTAAGGAGGCTATTATAATGAAAAAAAGCTGGATTGCACCTCTTCTTATCGCAGTTATGCTCTTGTTGGGGCAACAACCTTGCTCCGCTAATGGGTTAGTTCAACCGCAGCCCGAGGCTCCGTCCAGATCTGATTCGGAACAGAAGCTTCCAGATCAGGATTCCCGCGAGCTCATGTACAAAGACACACTGATGCTCTTTCTTTTACCCCATATTGAGAAAAAAATGGCTGAGATTTATGCGCCACTTCTGACGATAACTCCGACAGTGTATCCTTATTTAGTAGAAGTTACAGATATGAAGAGAGTGAATGGATTTCGTCGGTTTGATTTCTTAATTACACTCAACATACACCCTACAGTGGGTCCGCATCTTTCCGTTGGAGAGGATACTATGACTTTTAGAATCACTCCTGGTCCTAAGGTGAAGTTAGAATCATTCAAGCATTTGAGAGACCCGCGTAAGTCTGACCTTACTCCAAATTATCAGAATATCTTAAGATAATGCGGTAATTAACTCTTGCAATCACAATTTCGAACGCTTACCCAGCTAACCACACACTCCGATCTATGGGGTGTTTTTTTTGTGTCTAGAATGGTGGTGGATTATTGGCATGTATGGTATTATGAAAATAGTGGTTATATTGATTTTAGTTACTAAATTCAAATTATGAGGTGTGAGGATTGAGTGATCATAAATTCGGAGACGAACACAGAGATGAAATTTTAAGTGAATTCAATTCTATAATCACAAGTGATATCACAAGTAGCTCTAAGGATAAAGTTAAGGTAGGCGTAGCTACTAAAGACGGGCAGTTAGGGTTTCTTTTTACGAGAGGAGGTCTTCGGGAAGGGGCTGGCAGAAAAAGCACCGGTATAACTAAAAAGGTATCTTTGACGTTACCAGAAAACATCTGGCAGGAAATAGAGCAGGCTTGTGAGGAACAGAACGTATCTCGCTCCCAGGTATTTCGGAACATTATTGAGGCACATTTTGCAAAGGAATCTAAGGAGAGTTAGGTGAGGTCTTTGCTAATCCATGTGTCAAAAGATTCTCTTAGCACTGCACTACAAGCAGCCTTAAAAGCTATATCCGCGAATAGTTCCTCCCGTGTTCTTTCCGGAATACATATTCAGGCGCAAGCGGAGGGTCTGACTTTAACAGCCAGCAATATAAGAATGACCATTGAATATAAGCTTCCTGTGAAGATGGATTCGATGATTGTACACAAACCAGGTGAGATCGTAGTGCCCGCACGTTATTTTTATGAGATCATCCGCAAGCTTGACCCTGGATTAATTAGGCTGGAAATCGCAGAGACATTGATTCTAAATATCCAATCGGGCTATACTCAGTTTCGTTTATGCGGGATGGACACTGCAGAATTTCCGAGAATTCATTACGTGGATCATCCAAACACCCAAAAGATACGCATGAAGAACACACTTTTGAAGCAAATATTTAAACACTCGCTCAGCATGTTGTTGAAAACGTAGAAGATTACGGAGCAAGTCCTTTATATGTCATTATACCGGGCAGCACCCTTGAGGATCTTTTAAAAATAATAAACGATGATGAGGGCAGCAGCACCCAAATCGAGATAGGTCAGAAACAAATCAGATTTATTTCTGATGGCTTGAGGGTTCAATCTGCGCTACTTGAGGGCACTTATCCCTATGTTGATAATTTAATTCCACAGGTATATATATCCGAAATGATCGTTAAGACAGAGCGGTTGTTACGTGTGGTTGAACGTATTGCTATATTGGCTGGTGAAAGTGTAACGATTGGTGTACATCCCTCCGGTATACTTCATTTAATATCCAGGACGGCCGACGTGGGTGAGGCAAAAGAGGAGATTCCATTGGAGTATCTAGAAGGTGAATATTTTCGAGTAGCTTTTAACGGAAAATATATCAGAGACATCCTTCGGGCGATCGATAGTGAGACGCTTAGAATAAGGTTTGCTGGAAAAGAAAGACCACTGGTGATACAGCCTGTAGACATGACTTCGTCCACACTTTTTTTAATTACACCAATGAGGACGCAGGATGGAGGATAGGCATATGAGCTTGCTAAGAAGAGTTCTTTTTGCTGAAAAATATTATATTAATTACTTGGAGGGATGATCTATGAATCTGTTTCAGATGGGATCAAAGCCGCTTGGGACCGAACGAATCACAGCATTTTTAGAGGATAATTATGTGAGTATCGGCTATCCCGGAATAGGGGATTTGGAGAACATCAGTAAAGTGGAGCTCCGTGATCGGATGATTCACACATACCAATACAGTGAGTTGGAGCTTATTGAACATATACAAGCCATTCATCTGTTCGTACATACGATGCAGGATGGCGATTATGTGCTGGTGTGTGATGGCGATTGGGTACATCTAGGTGATCTTGGCGATTATTTTTACAATGAATTATTTGACGCACCAGACATCGGTACATGCCATCGACGTGGTGTAACTTGGCAGAAAAGTCTTCCTATAACCGATCTAAACGCAGGGATAAAAGAGTTTCTTAGCAGTAGTGGAGTGGTCAAACAGTATAAGGGGCCGATGCCTAGTGCTCGTGTGGATCTGTGGATTACAGGTTCTTCTGATTCAGAGCAAGCGATGAGTAATCGAATGCATGTGGATGAAGAGACATTATCAATGGCGCTCGATATTTTGAAGGAAGCTCTTGTTAGTGAGAACGCCGAACGACGGGAACGAGCAGCAATTGCAATTCTTCAGTATGCTAAGTAGTGAAGAAAGATTTAAGCTCCACATCCTTAGTAAAAAAGCGTTCCATCCGAACTTCAAATATTGGATGAAACGCTTTTGTTGTATCTATCGATATCTACCAATAACCCTCAGATAAATTCAACGAATTCATTGACCGGTTTACGATAGCCACGTGGTCTGATTTTATGTTTCTTGTCTTTGCCGATAGTGATCAGCATAACAGGTACCATATGATCGGGTAGATTTAAAGTGGATTGAATTGCTTCCGGATCAAAGCCGATCATCGGGCAGGTATCCCAGCCTTTATCTTTGGCAATCAGCATGAAGTGCATGGCAGAGAGTGAAGCATTCCGAATAGCCTCATCTCTTTGGAAAGCATCATTTCCTTTGTATGCATTGTTAATCGTTTCTATCTCTGCATCATAATCCTCTTGACTCATAGCCCCTAAAGCTTTAAGTCCTCCGAAGATTTCTGGGGCTTTCAGATAAGCATTCTTATCCCCGAGTACCACTATTACCGCTGAGGCGGAGTGGATTTTATATTGACCGTAAGCCCCTTTACGAATCTCTTCTTTTAAATTCTCATCAGAAACCACTTTATAATTGGCATGTTGAAGATTATATGCAGATGGAGCCAATCTGGCGTAAGAGAACATTTCCTCTAGTTCATTCTGAGGGATCTTCACCCCTTCAACAAAATTCATAGCAGACCTGCGGGATTCAATCAAATCTGTAAAAGCGCTCATGAGTTATTCCTCCATATGTTATGTATTTGCTTGTTAATTATAAATAAGTGATATTTATAAATGAACTAACTATTAGTTACTAACTCAAAATAGCACAGTTAATTATATTCGTCAATGATTAAATTCACTTCATTTACATTCAGCTCTCTAAGTACTTTGGAATGTCGAAGAATAATTACTATGTTGTAAAATATTGGGATGTAAATTAGGATATTAGGATACGAAAAATTTAAATTGCTTTTATTAATGAAAGGGTGGAAATGTTGAACGATAATAGAGAGCAGTTGATAATTGACTTGCAAAGAATTGAAGAGAACGATTACGAGCTTAGAAGTGGGGAGCAATTAAGGGATTATGTGAAATTGATGCTTGAGTACATAGGAGATCCACAGCCGAAGCTACGAGATGACTTGATCTATTCCACCTTCTACAAATGGGTTAACGAGAAACAATGGTTTAGTGATGCGGAGCTTCGTGAACTACTTTTGATTCTCCTTGACGAGCAGCATTTGTTCTATCACATTGGCAGCAAAGAAGATCAGGCTGTGTTCACAAGAACGTTTTCGGTACTGATCGTTGCGCTGATTCTTCAACGGCATAGGGAACAGGCTTTTTTAGATAGCGCAGAGTTTACAAATGTGAAGGAAGCGCTGATTAGATATTATGAGGAAGAACAGGATTTACGAGGATTTATGCCTGAAGAAGGTTGGGCTCATGCTGCAGCCCATGGCGCAGATGCCTTGGATGAACTGGTACTCTGCTCGGAGAGTGATGCTGCAATAAGGGAAGAGGTTTTGGCAGTCATCCAAAGGATGCTTTACAACGATCAGCACATATTTAGCGACGAAGAAGATGAACGGATCGCTACGATTGTAGCTACAATGATAGATCATCATTTACTTCCACAACAATCTATTGTCGACTGGATTCGCAACTTGGAGCAATGTGGGGGGTGGCCGAGAAGCCGCGGCCAGTACGTTGCTCGTGTGAACACCAAAAATTTCGTTCGTTCTCTGTATTTTAGATTGCTACCATTAAAGAACAATCCGGCAATGGTCGAGGTTTTATTGAAAGCGGAGATGAATTTGAATGAATTTACACAATAAGCATTTAATCATCTATGCATGTATAAAAAATATCGAAAATTATGACTAATTTATTTTAATGTAATAAAAATCACAAAACTTTAGAAAAAATCAAAAACTTTGTGACATTTATAACTTGATAAGTGCTATAATAGAAATATGGCGTTATAAGTTTTTATTTTTTTATTACTATTAAGCAGCAAAGCTTATTTGCAGAGGAGATTCGGATATGTCAGAAACAATCACTCAAACACAACCTGAGCAAGAATCACCAAAATTAGCTGTCACTCAAGAACAAATGAATGTTCTAGAGCAGCTATTGAAGCCTGAAGTTCAGGAGTCGTTAACTGTCTTAGTGGAACAGTTGCCAAAATTAACAGAGCTTGTCGGCGTGCTCACAAAGTCATATGACTTTGTTCAAACTGTTGCTGCGGATGAAGTCTTGAAAAGTGATACGGTAAGTGCAATTAAAGAACTTGCTGAACCAGTGGTTCATTCGGCGAAGAATATGGCAGCTACAGTGATCGAAGCGCAAGATCGTGCGAATGAAAATAGCGATGTGATCGGTGTATTTGGTCTTATGAAGATGATGAAAGATCCACAAGCACAGAAGCTTTTCCGTTTCGTAAATGCTTATCTTCAAGTTGCCGGCGAACGCAGTCAACAGAAATAATATTTTTTATATCTCATTCGTAAGGACGGAGGAAACATCATGTCTAAACATATTGTCATTCTAGGAGCAGGTTATGGTGGTCTACTAAGCGCCTTAACTGTACGCAAGTACCTGAAGAAGGACGAAGCTAAAATTACAGTCGTTAATCAATATCCTACACATCAAATTATTACAGAATTGCATCGTCTTGCAGCGGGTAGTGTTGCAGAAGGTGCTGTTGCTATGCCATTAGCTAAGCTTTTTGCAGGTAAAGATATCGACCTGAAAATTGCAAAGGTGAATTCTTTTTCTGTTGAAAACAAACAAATTACACTATCTGATGGTGTGACATTGTCCTACGATGCTTTAGTTGTGGGTCTTGGAAGCACTACGGCTTATTTTGGCATTCCAGGTCTTGAGCAATACAGTATGGTTTTGAAATCGGCAGCAGATGCTAACAGAATTCATCGTCATATTGATGAGCGTATCCGTGAATATGCGAAGTCTAAAAATCCAGCGGATGCAAGCATCCTAATCGGTGGCGGTGGCTTAACAGGTGTTGAACTTGTTGGTGAAATCGCTGATGTGTTGCCAACACTCACTAAGAAATATGGCGTGGATCCTAAAGAAATTAAACTGATGCTGGTTGAAGCAGGCCCTAAGATTTTACCAGTATTGCCAGATGCATTGATCGAACGCGCAGTGGCAAGCTTAGAAAAACGTGGTGTTCAATTCTTGACAGGACTACCTGTTACGAATGTAGCGGATAATGTCATTGACTTGAAAGATGGTCAAAAAATTATTGCTAACACCTTCGTATGGACTGGCGGCGTACAAGGAAATCCACTGATTGGTGAGTCCGGTCTTGAAGTGAACCGTGGTCGTGCAACGGTAAATGAATTCTTGCAATCCACATCACACAAAGACGTATTCGTTGCTGGTGACAGCGCCGTTGTCTTTGCCGAAGATGGTCGTCCATATCCACCAACTGCACAAATCGCTTGGCAAATGGGCGAATTGATCGGGTACAATCTTTATGCATACTTGAAGGATAAATCATTTGAATCCTTTAGTCCGATCAACTCAGGTACGCTTGCGAGCTTAGGTCGTAAAGACGGTGTAGCCATCGTTGGTGCTAGCTCAACTCCGCTAAAAGGATTACCTGCAACCTTGATGAAGGAAGCAAGTAATATTCGTTACTTGTCCCACATTAAAGGATTGTTTAGCTTAGCTTATTAATTGTATTATTGGAAAACCTGCTCTAATTTGAGTAGGTTTTTTTGTTGATCTCTAGTGGTTTCTACCATGAATTGTTAATGATTGTCCTAGTACGTAGTATTCATTTTTGATATACTATATTGGCTAATATTAACAGGGGAAAATAGGGGAGGATTACGTGATGTTATTCCGACAAAACGATGTCATTCTGTTTCAAGGCGACAGTATAACGGATTGGGGTCGTAATTATGATGATGCTTCATCGCTTGGTGTAGGTTATGCATTGATGGTCGCCGCTCGTCTGGGGCATTTATATCCTGAGAAGAATCTTACGTTCTATAATCGTGGAATTAGCGGCAACCGTGCAGTAGATTTGCAGGAACGCTGGGAGAAGGATTGCCTGAATCTGAAGCCGACTTGGGTGTCCATATATATTGGGATAAATGACACTTGGCGCCGCTTTGATTCTGGTCAGGAAACAACGCCTGAACAATTTGAAGCTGCGTATCGTGACCTGATCGAACGCACGCAGCATTCGCTGGCTGCTAATTTAGTCTTAATCGAGCCATTTGTGTTGCCTGTCCCAGAAGATCGTAGAACTTGGCGCCAGGATTTGGACCCTAAAATTCACATTGTTCGTGAATTGGCACGTGAATATGGTGCATTACTTGTTCCGTTGGATGGCCTGTTTGCTGCGGCATCCGTGAAAGCAGAGCCTGCTTATTGGGCTCCGGATGGAGTACATCCATCACCTGCGGGCCATGCACTTATTGCAGAGGCTTGGCTTAAGACGGTTAGCGCAATTCAAGCTTAATCGTCTGATCATATCACTACATATTTACTTGATTTTATAAGACTAGAACCACTCATTAAAGGAGCAGGTTATAGTCTTTTTTTTAAAATATAAGAATTTATATGCTCCATGCTATAAATTATCCTTATATTTCTCGCTTAAACACTTGCCGTCCTTATAGGGAAGCCGAAGGCATTTATGCTTGTAATGGTTCGGAAAGTCGATTTCTTTAAATTTATGGACGCTGTTATAATTGGGTTATGTTTCTTTTCTTGGAGGTGGTTCGCATTAGGAAATTACTATGGGTTGTACCCTTGTTCTTGGTTGCTCTTTTAAGCGGGTGTAAGAATGATGTGGGCTTCATCAATGCAAGGTGGATCGCCGGAGTGTCTTTAACTCCTGTAACAACTAGTGATCAGAACCAAGTTGATCGACCCGAACATTTTGAGACCCTAATACTGAAGGACTCCGCTCTGATTAAGGCGCTTGCGGAGGCTATGAACAAGAGTGAAAGATTATCAGGTGAGCTAGATTGGGCTCCTGATTTCGATATGGAGCTTGTTTATGGTGATGGCTACTCGGAGGATTATTACATAGCAATAGGTAATGAACTTGGCTATAAAGGTTTATTTACTACAGCTGAGAATAGTGGTCAGGGCTACTCGATTCCGGTGAAGAACGCAGATCAAATAAGACAACTCATCTATGGAACAGCAGATCAGGCGAACATAGAACAGACGGAGTCGCTGGAGTCTTCTGTTAAGGTTACAGGTCCAGTAACGATATCACATAATGATCTCTATCCCTTAACTAATAGAACTGGATTCTTGAATCTGCAGCTTTTAGATGGAACCTACAGTGAGGATTGGACAATACCAGGTCCGTTGATGGGAAGGAATTGGAGTGGCAGATTTGGGCTTGTTCTTATCGATAATCAAGGGAGAACTTTGAATAGCTTTCCACTCAGTGAACATTTTGAGGATCCCATAATATTTAATGATTTTTTTCAAATTCAGTTTGAGGACTATAATGGCGACGGCGATCCGGATTTTACGATTGGTCAGTACGGATCCAGTAACGGTTACTTCTACAAGCTATTTACGCTTAGAAAAAATAACGTTATAGAGGAATTAGGGATCAAACCCGACTCTGATTTATTTATCAGCAGTCCTAAGGGGTATTCGATAAAGCTTGATAAAGTGGATGATCATAGCTTCAAGAGAAGTTATTACGATAATGTAGCGGGTAAACAGATGGAAGATATTTTTCAGTGGAATGGAAGTGCATTTCAGAAGTTAGACAAGTGATTCATACCAGAAGTGAGAGGAATGTGTGATAGATGACGAGTGATACCATACAAGATTTAGAAGGGCTAAAAGCCATAGGGAAAGTAGTAGGACATACCATCGCCGAGATGAAAAAGAAAGTAACTCCAGGTATGACAACAGCGGAGCTTGATAAGATTGGAGCTGAAATTCTAGCGGAATTCGGAGCATCTTCAGCCCCGATGATAACGTATGATTTTCCAGGCAGCACCTGCATCAGTGTGAATGAAGAGGTTGCTCATGGGATTCCTGGTCCTAGAGTGATTAATGCTGGTGATTTGATCAATATTGATGTATCTGCTGAACTGAATGGTTATTATGGGGACGCCGGAGTTTCTTTTCAATTACCACCTTATAATGATGACATTCTTCGACTATGCCAGAGTGCAGAGGAAACTATGACGAGCGTGATCAATCATCTGAGAGCAGGGATGAAGGTCAATGAGATTGGCAGAATGATGGAACTCGAAGCTCGGAAACGCGGCTATAGAGTGGTACGTAATCTGTGCAGCCACGGGATTGGCAAATCACTCCATGAGAAGCCTTTTGAAATCTTACCTTTCTACAATCCAAGAGTGACTACAGTGTTAAAAGAGGGACAGGTGATTACGGTTGAACCCTTCCTTTCTACTGGAGCAGATTACGTGGAGCAGCAGTCGGATGGATGGACACTGAGTGTCGTAGACAATGGCCGGGTAGCACAGTTTGAACATACGATTATTGTGACTAAAGGTGAGCCTATTATCCTAACCAAGCCATAAAGAGGAGAGTGCGAAATTGAAAATCGCCTTTATACTTTTTGACGGGATTACGTTCTTAGATTTTGCGGGGTTCTATGATGTTATTTATCGATTGGGGCAATTTGAAATCGGCAAAAATTTGTCTTGGGATATATGTGCAGCGTCGGAGGAAGTGACGGATGAGTTAGGTTTCACAGTTAAAGCTGGAAAAGTGCTGCCAGAGCTTTCGGAGTATGAGATGGTATTTGTACCTGGAGGGATGGGGACACGGAAACTTCGTTATGATGAAGGTTTTGTCTCGTGGCTTGCTGGTGCTCACAATGTTCCTTATAAGGTATCTGTCTGCACAGGCTCACTGCTGCTTGGGGCTGCGGGGCTGCTAGGGGGGAAGAAAGCTACTACCCATCCATCTGCCTATGAATTACTAAAACCTTATTGTGTAGAAGTTGTGGAGAGCCGTATCGTGCATGATGGTAATGTGATTACAGGTGGTGGAGTTTCCACTTCTATTGATCTGGGGTTATATCTGATTTCACACTTGGCTGGAGAAGCAGCAATGAATTCGGTGAAAAAGCAGATTGATTATCCATACGAGATGCAGGGGATTGTTCAAATCTAAAGGTAAATACCGGAGGGACCAGAGATGGCTGGACAAAAAATGATTGATATGCTGTTTCAGCAATGGGTAAGCGATAAGGAGCAGTGGATACAGCTTAGAGATTTGCTGATGAAGGAGAGCAATCTTCCCGGATCACGAGTGAATTTGGAGCTATCAGGCAATTTTGCCAAACATTTTGCCCATCCTAAACTAACAGAGACAGACTGGGAGTTTCTTAATTCCTGGGCTAATCTTACAGAGGCAGAAGCTGGGGTGAATGATCCCCGTGAGTTTCTGCCGTTTTGTGCGGTTAGAGCCCTGGGCGCTTATTACAGCTACGCTGAAGAAGAGCAGCGAATTATGATTCAGAGCATCATTAAGACAGCCATGAACGACTCCAGATGGAGGATGCGTGAAGCGTCTGCTATGGCGCTGCAAAGTATAGGGGAGGATGGTTTTGCCCTTATCAGGCAGTTGATCGACATGTGGGAGGAGGGTGCGAACGGGCTTGAACAAAGAGCTTTTGTAGCAGCGTTAGCGCATCCTCCTCTTTTAAAAGAGAAAGAGAATACGCTTTATTGTCTTCAGTTGGCTACTCGAATCATGGAAAATATGGGTAGTGGGGAAGTGCAATATGAGGACGCTGAGCATTTTCGTGTATTATCTAAGGGGCTTGAATACAGCTTAAGTGTATTTGTGGCGAGTGAACCTGAAGCGGGCTTTGCCATGCTGGAGAAATTCGCTAAGAGCCGAGATACCCGAATGATTAAGATTGTGAAGAGTAATCTTGGTAAGTCACGTTTGAGTAAAAAGTATGCTCTACAGGTTGCTGAGGTCCTTAAAAGTTTGACAATACAGGAGAGGACATGAGGATCAGCTCTCCAGTGGAATTATGAAGTGTAGTTTTACATGCATTTAACATGCCACATATGCTTAAGCGATATAACAGAAGGAACTAGGTGAAAAGGTGGCTGTTAGATGAAACTAAGTAAAGAGGAAAAATCATGGATTTTATATGACTGTGGAAATTCGGCGTATTCGATGGCGGTTACAACGGCTTTACTGCCTATTGTATTTGGGATGTTTTCGAATGTTAACAACAGCATGGATTTGGGGTATTTTAATTCCATAGCGAGTATTCTGGTGGCCATCCTTAGCCCGATTTTAGGAACGATGGCAGATTATAAGGATAAGAAAAAACGCTTCTTCATATTTTTCTCATTGATCGGCGTGATAGCTACTGCTTCGCTGGCTTTCGTTGCACCTGCGAGTGGGCAGTGGCAGTTATTGATTGTATTTTATATTTTGTCAGTCATAGGATTTGCCGGGGCCAATATTTTTTATGATTCTTTTCTGGTGGATGTAACCACGGATGAAAGGATGGATAAGGTATCCTCAAAAGGGTTTGCTTTTGGATATATCGCCAGCGTTATTCCATTCGGTATCAGCCTACTGCTGATTCTGTTTATGGGGATGGATAAATCAATCGGATATCAGATTGGATTTATAATCACTGCCCTTTGGTGGGGACTGCTGACCATGCCTATGATCAAGGATGTGCAGCAAAGATATTACATAGAACCTGAACCCAAACCGGTCATTAATAGCTTTAAAAGACTGGGAGACACGTTTAAAAATGTCAGACAGCATAAAGTAGTATTTGTATTCTTGATCGCCTACTTTCTCTATATTGATGGGGTAGATACGATTATTAAAATGGTAGTGCCATATGCCACATCGGTACTGGGTGCGGATGCTTTTGATACCTTTACTTTACTGGGGATCTTATTAGTTATCCAGATCATCGCATTTCCGTGTGCTATCCTGTACGGTAATCTTGCCAAAAAATACTCAGCTAGAACAATGATCATCGTGGGGATTTTTACATATATCATTTCTTGTATCGCGGCTTACTTTATTACTTCAGTGTGGCATATATTTATTCTGGGAGCGCTAATTGGATCTGCCCAGGGAGGGATTCAAGCGCTTAGCAGATCTTATTATGCGAAGATTATTCCTAAGGAAAAATCCAATGAATTCTTTGGCTTTTACAATATCTTTGGCAAGTTTGCGGCGATTGTGGGTCCTGCTGTAATGTCATTAACAACTACCCTAACAGGCAACGCTAAATTTAGTATTTTAGCGATTATCCCACTATTCATTATTGGATTCTTCGTATTTATAACTTTACCAAAAGAGAAGCTTGAACAAGATGAACCGAAGGGACTTATCCTATGAAGTCAAGCAAAGAACAAACGGCAATGGCCAAACATCTGATTGTCATCTCTTACGATGCCTTTTCAGAAGACCAATGAGAAATGGCCAGCCGTCTTCCAAACCTATCGAAATTGATTAAGAACGGAGCGCATAGTAATCAATTAAAAAGTGTATATCCCACGCTCACTTATGTGGTACACACTACGATAGCAACCGGTGTATATCCAGATAAGCATGGTATCCACCATAACAATCCATTTCAGCCGTTTGTGAAGGAAAAGGAGCAAAGCTGGTTCTGGTTCAGAAATGCGATAAAGGTGCCCACGATTTATGATGCTGCGCGCGAGCATAACATGAGTACCGCAGGAATCCTCTGGCCGGTATCAGGGAAATCCTCAATCCAATATAATATCCCTGAAATCAGAGCCATCAACAACGAAAATCAGGCACTGAAGGTGTTAAAAAGCGGGAGCCCGTTATATTGCATTGAAATGGAGCTGAAATATGGACGGCTTCGAAAAGGGATTGAACAGCCTTATCTGGATGACTTCACGACAAAGTGTGCGATAGAAACGATTAAGCGTAAAAAGCCTAATCTCCTTATGATGCATTTGATTGATCTGGATGACGCCAAGCATGTCTACGGCACTGACAGCGATGAAGTGAAGCGGGTAATCACACGTATGGATAAGCGGTTAGGTGATATTATACAAGCAGTGGATGAAGCCGGGATAAAGGATGACACGGTTTTTTTAGTTTTGGGTGACCATGGCCAGTTCAATGTTCGGTACAAAGTGCATTTGAACAACCTTTTGCAGGAAAAAGGGTTGATCTATGAAGAGAACGGCGAAATGAAGTGGAGAGCTTACTTTCAGTGTGGGGGCGGATCCGCTTATCTGCATATTAAAGAAGGTGATGAAGAAGCTGAACAATTAGCGTTAGCTGTTATTCAGGAATATATGGATGATGACGCTTCAGGTATAGAGGAAATGTATACTAGAGAGCGGCTGAATCAACTTCATGTGGGCCCATCTACTAAATATATGCTTGAAGCTAGGAGAGGCTATTGTTTCGATGAGAGCATGGATGAACCTACGATTGTTGATTTGGACAAACAAGGGATTAAATATGCTACGCATGGCTACTCTCCCGATAAAGAGGATTATAGATGCAACTTGGTGATCTCAGGGAATGAGGTGAAAAGTGATTTTCCTATAGGGGATCTCAAAATGGTAGATATAGCTCCTACGATGGCAAAGATTTTAGGGATTGATTTTAATCCTTGTGACGGAAGACCTTTAGATGAAATTTTCTTGGTATAGATTGAATATATATAAAGTCGGAATACTTACTGGAGCTATATCCATATACAATGAAATTAAAATGGAGTAAGAGGAGAATTGGATATGGATGCTGATATTAGACAAAAAATTCTAAATAAAAATGACAGACTTATTAGTATGGTTATTGAACGTGCTAAGAGAGATTTTCCTGATGACATTGCAATCATTGGGCTTACAGGTTCTTTCAGTACCGGAGATTTTCATGAAAAAAGCGATCTTGATCTAATTATAATTAATAACACGGCCCAAGGCTGGGGAATATCTTCGTGTTTTATTCTGGAGGATGTTGGATACGACATCTATTGTACGCCATGGGAAACAAGGATAGAAGATCAAGCGAATCTTGAGAGCCCAATGATTTCGTGTCTGATAGATTTAGAGCTGTTATATTGTGCGAAACCCGAATATCTGGAAAAGCTAAACTTATATAAACAAAGAGCTCTCGATGCTTTGGCTAAGCCTATAGGGAGTGAATGTATTAGTAGAGCGAAAAAGAATATAGACATAGCAAAACAAGAATATACGAATACATTACTTTCTGAAGATATCGGAGCAGTGAGGTATGCTTCATGCGAAGTTGTATACAATTTGGTAAATGCTCTAACACATTTGAACAATACCTATTTTAAAAGAGGACTTAAGAGATATCTGGAGGAAATAGCTACGTATCGTTATGTTCCTGATGATTTTGAAAATATATATATGGCTGTGATCGATGCGAAGACTATCGTTGAAATCAGAAGTGCATCATATAGATTTTTAGAAAGCGTCAATGATTTATATAATAAAATGTATAAGGATTTTGTGATTCAGCCTGTCCCTACCTATGATAATCTTGGTGGCACCTTTGAGGAATTATGGTGTAACTGCCGCAATAAGGTTATAGCAAGTGTGGAATTAAATGATAAATCTTATGCTTATTATGCAGCCATGGGCACACAAAATTTTCTTGATGAAATGACAGAATCAAGGGGAACAAAAAAGTTTGATATTATGCAGTATTTTGATTCAGATCATCTGCATTTATTTAAAGAGCAGTTCCTGAAGGTCATGGATGAATATCTGGAAGAATATAATAAGGTGGGAAGGAAAGTTGAACGATACGATACTTTTGAGGAATTATATAAGGAATACTTGAAGGTGTGATAGAGAAGATTACCAGATTACGAATTTTCGTAGTCTGGTTTTTTCATTTTTTATGGAACGATAAGATTATTTTAAGTCATATGGGTAAAATAATAGATATCATACTAGCGGCGTCTGATTTGCCAAAGTGGTGACATTTATTATAGACTGTTTTTTGTCGGCTTTTGTCCAGTGGATGTTTTTCACTTGCAGTGATATAAAAAACTAATTTGAAGTGGGGAAATGGAATGCATGGAGTAAGACAGCATCAAAAATCAAATAAGCTGAAGATATTTTCAAAAGTCATATTAATTATTATAGGGGCACTTATAACTTCATATGGCCTGGAATCCGTATTAATACCTAACAACGTTTCAGATGGTGGTGTAACAGGCCTAAGTATCGTTGGCTCACAGCTGTTTGGATTACCGTTAGGGCTGCTAATTGTTATAATTAACATCCCATTTGTTTGGTTAGGATATAAGCAAATTGGTAAAAGCTTTGCTATTTATTCCATTATCGGTATTGCCTCATTAGCCATTGGTACAAGCCTTATGCACCATGTGCCAACGATTATTGAAGGAGATACATTATTAATTACTGTTGTAGGCGGGATTATCATCGGTTTTGGTATGGGTTTAGCGTTACGTAATGGTGGGGCGTTAGATGGGATCGACATGTTGGCTGTATTGCTTTCACGAAAAATACCTTTTGGGACAAGTGATCTAATCTTATTCCTAAACATGTTTGTCTTTATTGTTGTTTCAACTGCATTTGGGCTACAAGGGGCGATTCTATCCGCACTTGCTTATTTTATTGCTTCTAAAGTGATTCATATCGTTGAAGAAGGTTTGAGCGGCTCTAAAACTTTCAAAATCATCACCGTTCAACCGGAAATTATGGTGGAAACGATTCGTGACCGATTGGGACGTGGGGCAACCTATACTGATGCATACGGTGGTTACTCCAATGAACAATTCAAAGAAATTACCTGTGTAATTAACCGTCTGGAAGAAAGCAAAATCAAGGAAATCATTCATGAAATTGACCCTAACGCTTTTGTCGTAGTATATGATGTAGCAGAAGTTAAGGGTGGTAATTTCAAAAAGCATAATATTCACTAATTACGATCCTGAATTGCATCTCCTTCAGTGTTTGACAAATGCATAAAATGTAACTATTATTGTTGCATCTGATTAATGCACTTGTTGCTAGCCGGGTAGTATGGCAAAAGGAGAGATTTATAGTGAACATCAGCACCCGATTTGCGGTAGCCATTCATATATTAACGTTAATCGACAGTAATAAAGAGGGTAAAAGTACCTCGGAGTGGATAGCTGGTAGTGTGAACACCAACCCTGTAGTTATCCGCCGGCTAACTAGTATGTTGCAAAAAGCAGGACTAGTAACGGCCCGCCCCGGAGTCGCAGGAGCCTCACTTTCACGTAGTAGCGCTGAGATTACACTACTTCAGATTTATAAGGCAGTAAACGCGGTTGAGGAGGATTCGTTGTTCTCAGTTCATGAGCACCCTAACCCCGATTGTCCAGTCGGCAAAAATATAGCCAGCGCCATTGTACCGGTATTCTCGCTCGCGCAAAAGGCGATGGAGAATGTCCTTCAGGAGGTTACTTTGGAGCGGATTGTGAATGAAATGCCTGAAATATAACCACTCCATATCGCAACGTAGAATGAAGACCACAACATGTGCTAACGTGATTGTGGTCTTTTTTTATTGGAAACATATTAAGAGGCTCCGAATGGCTCGGGTCAGGAGAGTAGTGACTTAAAGAAGGGAAGTAGGGCGTAATCATAGAATCTGTATTTAGAAGGCATAAAACAGATAATACTTCATATAGGGAAACTCTAATATGCTGAAGTGGAAAATGAACGGAGGATTTACAGTGGAACAAATCGCATTAATCTCAGATATTCATGGAAATATCCCGGCTTTGACAGCCGTATTAGAGGATATTAAGCAGCGTGGAATTAGCAGGATATTTTGCCTAGGTGATATTGTTGGTAAAGGACCAAATTCAGATCTAGCCGTTGATATCATTAAGAACAATTGTGAAATCAGTGTTATGGGAAACTGGGATGATTTAATGAATCAGGATGTTGATTTTGAAATGGCCCGGTGGAGTCGGAATTTGTTAGGTAAAGACCGCCTCGCTTATTTAGGTACATTACCGTTCTCGATTGAGTTTATGATGAGTGGTAAGTTTATCCGTTTATTTCATGCTTCACCGCGAAGCTACTATGAACGGATTCAGCCTTGGGACGATTATGAGAAGCGGCTGTCTATGTTTGGTTGTTCTGATCTCTGCCAGGAGAAGCGACAAGCGGATATCGTAGGTTATGGGGACATTCACAATGCTTTTATACAACATTTAGAAGGGAAGACTTTATTTAATGTTGGCAGTGTGGGGAATCCTCTAGATGTCACTCAGGCATCTTATGTGATTTTGGAGGGGGAGTATGGAGGCCTGACAACAGCATCTATGAATATACAATTTGTAAGAGTTCCTTATGATATTGAGTTAGCCATTCAACAAGCCATAGATGCAGTTATGCCAGCTACAGAGCCCTATATTCGAGAGCTTAGAACTGCGCAGTATAGAGGGAATGCGCGGGGATAGAAGATGAGCTTTCGAGCGGTAACCTTGATTCACAACATCAAAAAGTAACGGAGGGAACGAATTGAAGCTTAGTCATGTATTTGAGCAATTCCCTACTTTAGAAACCGAACAACTAACACTGAAAAAAATTGAAGTTAGTAACCTTGAAGAGGTATTTGGAATTTATAGCAATGATCAAGTGTTTGAGTACTGCGGAATTATTCCGAAATATAATAAAGATACAGTAAAGAATATGATCGGACATTTCGAACGTGATTTTAATAAAGGGTTAAGAGTGAAGTGGGGAATTTTCCGTAAAAATAATCCGTACATACTGCTAGGTATCATCGAAGCTATGGATTTTAATCAAAAAGTGGATATGGTCACGATTGGTTATTTTTTGGCGGAGTCTTATTGGGGAAAAGGGATTGCAACTCAGGCCGTTGAAATGGTGAAAAAATATTTATTTGAGACGGCAGAGGTCAATCGAATCCAAGCTGAAGTCATGCCTTTTAATGAGCGGTCCAAGCGGGTCCTTTTGAAAAGTGGCTTTATGAAAGAGGGGACGTTAAGACAAGCCCATGTATGGTCAGGTAAAGGGCTCATTGATTTGGAGATTTACAGCATTCTTGCTGAGGAATACGGAAAGGGAGAAAACAGATCCTAGTGAAAGTAGGGGGTATTATGGGGACTATCGTGGTAATCGGTGGGGGAGAGCTAATCGATCTAGAAACGCTTGAAATGGATCGTGAAGTTGTGAAGTTAACCCAGAAAGCTAATCCGAAAGCATTATTTATTCCAACAGCTAGTAGTGATGCACCAGGTTATTGTGATACGTTCAACAAAGTGTACGGCGAGATTCTAGGATGTGAAACAAGTCATTTATTGCTTGTAAGCCAAACCTATACCCATGAAGAAATCGCAGAGTTAATTATATCCGCTGATCTGATTTATGTTGGTGGAGGCAATACCCGAAAGATGCTGGAGATTTGGAAAAATACCGGCGTAGATGCTCTTCTAAAAGAAGCGTACAACTCGGGGACTATTTTGGCAGGGCTGAGTGCAGGTTCCATTTGCTGGTTTGAATATGGGCATAGTGACTCTGAAGCGTTCGACGACCAAGGGAACTGGCAGTATATTAAGCTTGAAGCGATGGGGATTCTGCCAGGTATTCATTGTCCACATTATAATGAGGATATTCGGGTTGAGGATTTTTCGCGTATGGTAAAAGACGGAGGTTTGCTCGGAATCGCAGTGGATAATAACTGTGCCATCATCTACAAGGATAATGAATATAAGGTGATGTCGACCAGAGAAGAAGCTAAAGCCTACCGTGTGATGGACTCAGAGCAAGGTGTTGTCGTTACGCAAATCGAAGAACACCCAAGCTACAGACCTCTTCATGAAGTGTACGGTGGAGGTGATCAATGAAGTCTAATCAAATCTCAATTATCGTGGCGAGTCTTATTCTAGGGATTTCATTTATTATTGGATGTTCAATAACTAATGGCGATAAAGAGTTGGAAGTTGATCAAGACCAGACTCCATCCATAGTAACGGCAGATAAGCTTTTGATGGATATTAAAGAGACGGCCTTATACTTAAATCTGACTGAAGATCAAGTGATGAATATTATTAAAACGGAGCATGAGAATTTAAGTAGATCGGGCATTTTTGAAGGGACTATGTTCCCTTATATCAGAGTTGGTAATGAATATCTTTTTAACAAAGACTTATTAACAACATGGGTTTCGGATGCCTCCTTAAATAGGAGGGTTTATCTAAACCGACAAACGAAATAAGGTATTAATCGGATAAGGAAGGTGCTCTCTATTAAACTACTGTTTGTCTGCAGCCGGAATCGCTGGCGGAGTTTAACTGCGGAGAAGATATTTCAAGGAATTGATGGTCATGAAGTGAGATCTGCTGGAACAGAGGATCATGCCAGAATCAAACTTTCTGAAGGACATGTGGGCTGGGCGGATGTTATTTTTGTGATGGAGAAGAAGCATGTTCGAAGAATTCAAGATAAATTCAGAGACGGTGTAATCGGCAAAAGAATAATTTGTTTGAATATATCAGATGATTATAAGTATATGGATGAAGACTTAATTGGACTTCTTGAATCCAGTGTATCTGAATATTTACAGGAATGGCACTCCTAAGGATGAGGTGTTCTTATGAATCATGTTTGGCTGTGAATCAGTCAGCATGATTTTTTTGTTGGTAATTGACAAACATATAGAAGGTAACTATACTAAAGATAGTTAATTTGTAACTGATTAAGTTACAGGAATAGTGGGAGGAAATATAATGACAACTAAAACAACACTTCATCCGGATGTAGAGATTGGTCTGGTACAAATTAGAGTAAGTAATTTAGAGCGTTCGCTCACCTTTTATCAGAACGTGGTGGGGTTAAGTGTCTTGCGGCAATCTGGCCGTGAGGTGGAAATGACTGCTGACGGTCATAATGTGTTATTGATTCTGCGGGAGATTGAGAATGCAAAGGTTCTTCGTCCGAACTCAGTGGCTGGATTGTATCATTTTGCTATCCTTGTTCCGGATCGTCCTAGCTTGGGACTCGTTGTACGCAATTTGATCGCGTTGGGAATTGAAGTGGGTCAGGGAGATCATTTGGTGAGTGAAGCACTGTATATTCAGGACCCGGATAACAACGGAATCGAAATTTATAGAGATCGTCCTAGGGATACATGGAAGTATGATGCGGAAGGGCATGTAATGATGACAACGGACCCAGTGGATGTAGATGGTTTGTTGGCGGCTTCTGAAGGTTTACAATGGAACGGGCTGCCAGCTGGAACGGTGATCGGACATGTACACTTTCATGTGGGTAATTTAACTAAGGCGAAGGAGTTCTACGTTGGTTTGCTTGGTTTTGATCTAGTAGCTAATTATGGCAGTGCGGCATTGTTTATCTCAGCAGGTGGGTATCATCACCACATTGGATTGAATATATGGGCAGGGCAAGGCGCACCTGTGGCACCTGCTGATGCAGTAGGAATTGATTATTTCACCTTACTTCTTCCGAATGAAGAGGAGCGTACGTCTGTAGTGGAGCGTGTTAAGCAGGCGGGTTACACCGTTGTTGAAGAGAATGGAGCCCCTACATTCAAAGATCCATGGAACATTGGAATCAGACTTATAGTGAAAAGTCATACGAAATAACTATTCACCAATCGAATTCACCTTTTTCTGGATAGAAAGAACTATCCATTTTTGTCCATTTATTTTATAATATTTGGAAAAAGATGGGCGGAAGGGTGAAGGTTGTTGGAATCATTCAAAATGGCGTATGTGATCCTTTGTCACAAAAATCCTGAGCAGATCAATATGCTAATCGATAGTTTAACTAATGACTCCGTCGAGTTTTTCCTACATGTCGATCAGAAGAGTGGTATTGAAGCTGATATTACTCACCGTAACGATATTCATTTTGTCAAAGAGCCTATTGATGTACGGTGGGGACATTACAGTCAGATTGAATGTGTTTTGAAGTGTTTTGCGCTGATCAAAGAACATGGGAAATTCAATTATATCCACATCATAAGTGGTCAGGATCTGCCCTTAGCTTCCAACGAAGTTATTCTTGATTTCTTTAAGAAGAATCAGGGGGACGAATTTGTGAAGTATCAGCAATTACCGAATACTTCTGAAACGTGGGGATGTTATGA
This sequence comes from Paenibacillus sp. FSL E2-8871, assembly GCF_038000345.1. Taxonomy (NCBI): domain Bacteria; kingdom Bacillati; phylum Bacillota; class Bacilli; order Caryophanales; family Paenibacillaceae; genus Paenibacillus; species Paenibacillus sp. FSL E2-8871. The sequence goes on from NZ_JBBOBV010000001.1 coordinate 362,877, forward strand.
GAGGGTGTCGGTTTATTATCCTAGATTCCTGATCTCAAGAACCAGGCGTATGGCTGCCATTAGGATGAGGTATATTAAAGCAGTAATGAGCGTTCCATTCTTGCAAAGAAGGTTGGGTGTTCTGCCGAAATCGCTGTATAAAGGCTCTAACTGGATGTCTATTACAGGTGAATGTATGGAATACATCATGGAGTTTACTTCTACTTCTCCAGAGTATGTTAGATTTTTTAAGAACACATTATGTGGAGATGAAATCTTCTTCCATACGATTATTTTGAATAGTGGGTTTAAGAACAATGTACGGAGTGAAATTAAGAGGTATACAGACTGGGAAACAGGACCGGATTATCCAAGAACACTAACGATAGAAGATTATGACCGGATCACTCGTACGGGTACAGAATGCTTTTGGGGGAGAAAGTTTGATCTCGATATCGACAGAACCATCGTTCAGGATCTCCTTGATATAAATACTAAAGTAAAAACATCGTAAACATATACAGGAGGAAATAATATGAAAATCGCAGTTGTAGGAGCAAGTGGAAAATCCGGAAGCCGAATCACTCAGGAAGCGCTAGATAGAGGCCATGAAGTTACAGCCATTGTACGGGATGCATCGAAAGTTGCAAATCGTAAGGCAAAGGTCATCGAAAAGGATGTATTTGCACTTACCGCTGAAGATTTGAAGGGTTTTGATGTTGTTGTGAATGCTTTCGGAGCACCATTTGGACAAGAGCATCTGCATGTGGATGCCGGAAATGTGCTTATTGAAGCATTAAAGGATGCCCCTAATACAAGATTGATTGTAGTTGGAGGTGCGGGAAGTTTATATGTAGATGAAGCTAAGACGCTTAAAGTGGTAGATACCCCTGATTTCCCTGACTTTATCAAGCCAACGGCTACGAATCAAGGGAAGAACCTGGAGATCCTGCAAGGTACAGACTCGCTGTCTTGGACCTTCGTTAGTCCATCCGCTAATTTTGCAATTGGGACTAGAACGGGTTCTTATGTGAAAGGCAAAGATCATCTGCTTGTGAATTCCAAAGGTGAGAGCTATGTCAGCTATGAAGATTATGCGATTGCTATTGTAGATGAAATTGAACAGCCGCAGCATATTCGTGAACGGTTTACAGTTGTTTCGGAATTATAAGCGAGTATAACGAGTAGGGAATATATATAAAAAGAAAGCAGAGCCAGATATAAACTGTACCCTATGTAAAGGACATTTAAAAAAAGTCTAGGCAGATTGAAGAAGATGATCTCTGTATTGTACAGGGGTCATCTTTTTTAAATCCCATTGATACCTGTAGTGGTTATAGTAGGTCATGTAATCCTTAATCTCCTGTTTTAACTCAATCAAAGTCAAACAAGGCTTAATGGAAGCTTGATCTTTAAAATGACCAAAAAAAGATTCTTGTGGGGCGTTATCCCAGCAGTTTCCCCGCCTAGACATGGATTGTTTCAATTTCATTTTCTTAACCATTTTTTGAAAATAAGGATGTGTATAATGAGATCCCTGATCAGAGTGAATGAAGGCACCATCAGCTCTTTTAAACCTTTGGTTCTTCTTAAGCTTTAGGAGAGTATCTGTCGCAAGATCCATTGTGATTCGATCTGACACGTGATACGCCAAGATCTCATTGGTTGAACTATCTTTGATTGTGGATAAATAGGCTTTTTTACCCGATCCGTAAAATAAATAAGTGATATCCGTCAGTAACACCTTACCTGGAATGTTCTGCTTAAACTCCCGGTTCAGCAGGTTAGGAACGACCCTATGCTCCTGAGTAGCCTTCATCATCCGTTTATAGGGATTGGCCCTCCTAAAGGGGCATACAATGCTGTATTTCTTCATAATCCTCCTAATCCTTTTCAAATTGTAGATCACCTTAAACTGGCCCTCCAATGTCATCTTGATGGATCGGGCACCTTTCTTTCGTCTTTTGAAATGAAAAGCTTTTAGAATGACTTCTCTTAGTTGCTCATCTTGCTGTTTCTTCTGGATTCTCTTTTGCTTTGCTTCGGAAGACCAATACCTGTAATATCCACTCCTGGAAACCCCGGATACTTTACATAAATAGTTGACCAAACGGGAGAGTTGATATTTCTCGATGATGGTATGAATAAGGACAAATTTCTGGCTAGATGAAAGTACTATCCTTTGTTCTGCCTCCTTTCCATGAAACGAATCTTTTTTAACAGTTCATTCTCCGCTCGCAGCAAAGCATTCTGAGCTTCTAGCTTGGCATACTTCTCTTCGAGCGTTAGCTCCCGTTTAAGGGGTCTTCCTGAGGCGTAGCTTCTTGTATCCTGCAAACCTAAGATTCCGTTCTCTTGGTAACTCGCACGCCATCTCTTTGCTGAGGATTCGACTCTTTGGAGCCCAATGACAGTTACGTCAAAACCACATACTTCAAATATTTCTCTCGGCGGCTTCCCCTTATTATTCTCTAAGATAAACAATTGCTTAAACGCATCCGTATAAGTAATTGCCTTTAAAGATACGGACCTCACATACGGATTGTTAGATAACTGCTTGATCTCTTTATCTGTAAATATTTTCTTACTCATACCATTCCTCTTCCCTATCTTCTTCGTTATAAACAAAAATACCCTACCGAGAGACTTTTTAAAAGTGTCTACTCGATAGGGTACAGTTTAATAAGGGCTCTGCTTTCTTGCATCAGTTTATTCTCTTGCTTCCGCAATTTCAGCAATCCGTTTGTTTGCGTTTCCGCGATAAATCCCGCCATGATAGCAAATGACCGTTTCAATCTCATACTCGGCGAACTTTGTCAGAGAGATTAAAGCTTGCTTCATGTCAGGCGTTGCCGAAGGAGTGGGGCCGTGCAGCTCACCGCCTTGAACGGTAAGAGCATCCGCGGCAATTAGCGTACGGCTATCATGATGGTATAGACTCAGATGTCCAGGGCTATGTCCTGGTGTATGGATAATCGTAATTCCACCGGCAAGAGGCAGTATTTCCCCGTCCACTATGGTTCGATCTACTCTTCCTTTAGGGGGATGAGATAACACGGATAGGAAAGCGCGGCGCCATTCCTCTGGTACATGAGGAGGGATCATGGCTTCTGCCGCAGCTAAAGCTTCAGGGGTGTGTTTAAGGAGCATTCGCTCTCCTTCAATATAAGGCTGCTCGATTTCGTGAGCCAGAACTGTCAGTTCTAGACATTCTTCTGACAGTAAATCAGGTAAGCTCCCGATGTGATCTAGATCTTGATGTGTGATGATTACGGTGCGCAGTTGTTCCCAAGGCACATGGGTTTCTTTTAGAGCTTCTTTGAATTTTGGGAGCAGGCCCGGAAATCCGGTGTCTACGAGTACAGCAGAATTTTGATCCCAGAGCAGCGTGGGGTAAATCGTGTCACTCCCGCCCATAACCTGTGCTGTAATCTCTAACATTTCTATTCCACTAGCAATATGCATAAGATCCCTCCATGATTGATGATAAGAGCGATGCCGTTAGGCTAATGCATATAATACTTAAAATAAAATGTAATTTCAATAGCGTAATTTATTATTATAACATAAATAAATATTTTTGTCAATGTATATCTGATGTATTTTTTGTGTAATTTCTAGGGGACATTATTGTTGAGAACTTCTATTTCTATATTTTTCCCTTACCCGAAGCTTTACGATATAATAACCAAATAAAAAAGGGAGTTGATGTGGTTTGGAGACTTTTCTAGTTGTACTCGTCCTACTGGGCCTTATCGCAATTTCCAACATCATAAACCGATTTATTCCCTTTGTGCCAATACCGTTAATTCAAATTGGTCTGGGTGTAATGGTTGTGTTAATGCCTTTGGGAATACATATGACATTGGAACCAGAGCTGTTTTTCGTATTGTTTATTGCACCGCTTTTGTTCAATGATGGGAAACGGACGCCAAGAAATGAATTATGGAACTTACGGGGTCCGATATTAATGCTGGCGCTGGGATTGGTTTTTGCTACGGTGCTTATTGCTGGATATTCGATCAACTGGATGATTCCAACGATCCCGCTAGCAGCTGCATTTGCTCTGGCAGCGATCTTGTCACCTACAGATGCGGTCGCGGTCAGCGCAATCGCTGGAAGAGTGCATCTTCCTAAGAGTATTCACCGCATTCTAGAGGGCGAATCATTAATGAATGATGCTTCCGGGCTTGTTGCCTTTAACTTTGCCATTGCTGCAGCAGTTACGGGTATGTTTTCTTTACCGAAAGCCTCCATTAGCTTTGTAATTATAGCTGCAGGTGGGTTGATCGTTGGGGCATTATTGGCTTTTCTTCTGATTCGGCTAAGCGTAATTATTCGCAGACTGGGGATGGAGGATATCACAGTGCATGTGCTGCTGCAAATCCTAACTCCTTTTATTATTTATTTGATCAGTGAAGAGATAGGTGTATCTGGCATTTTGGCAGTGGTTGCAGGGGGGATTATTCATGCGGTTGAGAAGGACCGTGCCGTATCTCCGCAGTATAAGCTACAACTGGTATCCGCTAGTACATGGTCTGTTCTGCTCTATATATTGAATGGGCTGGTCTTTCTTATTCTTGGCTTATCTATTCCAGATGTTATTGAGGTGATCTATCGTGATACGGCCGTGGATAATCTTATAGTTGTGGGTTATGTATTAGCCATTACTATGCTGCTGTTTGTATTACGGTTTGTATGGGTGTATGTGTTCTCTTTAGTAGGATCTCGTCTGCGGAAAATGGAGAAATCATCTGTTAAGTCGCTATTAATCCTCACGATTTCAGGAGTGCGTGGAGCGGTTACCTTAGCAGGTGCGTTCTCGATTCCCTTTTTTCTTGGGGATGGATCGCCATTTCCTGAGCGTGATTTAATCATCTTTATCGCCGCAGGCGTTATTCTAATGTCGCTGCTGATCGCTAGTATCTTTTTGCCAATTCTAGCAGGTAAAGGAGAGCCAGTTGCCGAATCAGGTGAGACAGGAGCCGAGCAGGCGGCCAAGTCTAAAGTTATTGCTGCCGGTTTAACCATGCTGCAAAGTATGATGACAGAAGAAAGTAAGGAATCCGCACAACCGGCTTTGAGTGAATTTAGAGAAAAGGTTTATAGTCTAAACCGTGAGGACCAATCGAATGATCCAGCACTCGAGAACTTCCGCCGACTGGGTGTTGAAGCGAGGATTGTGGGTCTGCAAGCTGAACGTAAAGAACTGAACCGATTGCTAGAGAACAATGAGATTCCCGCCTCAGTGGCTCAGAAGCTGGGAGAATTCTTGGATCATAGTGAGGTCTTTCTAGCCAGAAGTCTAAATTCACAAATCAGAATATCGTTTACCGAGATTAGACGGCTGTTTGCGGGAATGTTCTCAGGACAGAATGAAGGGGAAGCCAGCCAACAAATGTTGCAACAGGCTGAGTGTGCTAGAGAAGCGAAAATTGCCATGGCCCATGCTGCTATAGCTGCTATTAATGTCTGTAAGAACGAGAACAACCGAAGTGCAGCCGAGAAGGTTGCATGCAGTTATGAGCAGTTAATTTCTCGTCTGGAGCAAGGGAAAGGCTGGACAAAGGATGGGCTTGTTGATGATCAAAAGCTTGAAATGAAGCTGAAAGCCATTCAAGAGCAGCGGGATAAGGTGCAGCAAATGTATCAGGATGGAACCATTAACCGCAAGCTAGCTGGTAAATTACGCAAGTTCGTAGATCATTTAGAGACATCGATTTGGGAGGATTAGCTGTGCTGAACACCACGGCATCTTTTCACACGAGCCTTATTCGCTAGCTATCAGAATATTTTTGGGGGAATCCAGATCTGAAATTTGCGGAAGCGTTAGTGAATCGAAGTGATCTAACCCGTAAAATCGCGCAGCTAAAGCAGCGGCTGGAGCGAGTCGTTAAAGTTCAAGAGGGTGAGGAGTCGGCTGAACAACCTGAAGCTCTTTTGCAGGAGTTAGTTAGAAAGAGCTGTGAATGAACAGACGATTTTGATCCGAGTGATCAATCGATCGCCGATGCGCTATCGGAACGGGACAAAATGCTACAGCTACGCAAGCTGCTTAGCGATTTGCTTGAACAGGCTTCCATTACTCAGGATCGCTTCAGTCGCTCGGAGGTTCGTTTTCAAAGAACAGTAGATGTCGCTCAGATTCAGAAGCAGATGGATGAGTTGAAGTTGGAAAACTGACAGATGCCGGGGACGGGGATATTTTTGCTGTGGTTTAGCTTTTTCATAACATGAAGTGGCTCTATTAGGATAGGTATATTCGTCATATATAATGTGAAAAAATGTCGAATAATGTTGAATTAAATAGATTGAAATTTGCATGAAAGGCCTGATTTGCCTATATTAACGCTTATTATCCTGTATAATTTACGAATACGCGGATTACTTAACCGCTGTTCAATTCTTAAGTTGATTATTCAGGGTGAGCGTGTGATTCACTGGTCTGGAATTCTTGGCCCTTGTCTCCTCATTCATTCTACTATTCCTTTTTATGAGAGAGAGAAGTGACAAATGACCATGAAATCAATTGCCTGGGTAACCGACAGTACAAGTATCATAGATCCGGAGTTCGCTAAGAATAATCATGTATATATTATTCCGTTAAGGATTATTATCAACAACGAATGTTATAAAGAGAATATAGATATTACGATCGATGACTTCTATGAGAAAATGCGCCAGCATGAAAAGGTAGGTAGCTCGCAGCCTCCAATCGGTGAGTTTATTGAGCTATACGAACGGTTGAAAGAAGAATACGATGAAATTATTGCTGTACATCTTTCTTCAGAGCTCAGTGGCACTTACAATGCTTCGATGCAAGGCGCCGAAATAGCGGAGGCCAATGTAATTGGAATTGATGCCAAGGTTGGCGCTTATCCTATCCGAGAAATGATCATGCGCGGTATACATTGGCAGAAGAAGGGTCTTTCTGGACTAGAAATTAAAGCGAAGATTGAAAATATTATTCAGAATATGTCCTTTTACTTAATTCCTGCAAGCTTGACACAGCTTCATCGCAGTGGACGTGTTTCTGGATCACAATTTGTACTTAGCCAATTGCTGCGTATAAACTTGCTGCTTCGTTTTGACGAAGGGAAGGTCGTTGTTGTGGAGAAAATCCGTACAATGAAGAAAACGCAACAGGCGCTTTTGGAGATATTTAAACAGGATGTAGGGCTTGTTAGTGATGTATGTATCATGCATTCAAATAATTTAGAGATGGCACTCAAGCTAGAAGAGGACATAAAAGCAATGGCGCCTGACTTACGAACTGAGATTATGACCTATATTCCTGCTGTGGCTGTTCATGCGGGTGAGGGTACTGTAGGGCTGTCCTGGATCAAGAACACTAGCATCAATAGTATTCATCCGGGTGCTGCGCCTTTAGCCTTCCCTGAAGCGTTATTTGCATAGAGATGAACAAAGAAATCGCCCCTTGGGAGATGGATGGGTGACCACCATTGTACCAACGGGCGATTTCTTTTTTTGAAGTAGGATGCTGTTATTTGATTGCACGACGACGGAACATTTGTCCCATTACATCACTTAGCACGAGTCCAGCTGCAATGGCTCCAGAGAGCATTAATGCCCGTACAGCGATTTCTACGGCCAGAGTATAGTCCTCTTCCACAAATTTACGCATAGCATCGTAAGCGAGACCACCCGGAACAAGCGGGATAATACCACCTACACTAAAAATAATAACCGGCATTTTGAAGGATCGCGCAAAAAATTGGCTGACGATGCCCACTATTACACTTGCTGCAAACGTAGCTACAACAGGCCCGAACTCTACATTAAGAAGCACATACACCATCCAGCCCACCATTCCGGCAAAACCACACTGTAGTAGTGAGCGCTTAGGCGCATTAAATAGAATACAGAAGGTTGCCGCGGCGATAAAACTGGTTATAAGTTGCAAAATCATGAAGGGCTAACCTCTTTCACATGGATATTAAAATAGTGATAGTACAAGCCCGATACCTGTACCGATCGCAAATGCAGTTAGAAAGGCATCGGCTCCCTTGGATATGCCTGAGACCAGATGACCGGCCATCAGATCACGAACGGCATTAGTAATGAGTAGTCCGGGTACTAGAGGCATAACGGAGCCTATAATGATTTTGTCCATCTCTTGACCTATCCCCAGCTTTACAGAACAGAAGGCTAGAAGTCCGATCAGGAAGGAAGCAGAAAACTCTGCAAAGAATTTAGTCTGCACTAAACGATGCAGATAGATGACCGCAGCGAAGCCTAGTCCGGAAATCGGCAAGGCGGGGAGAGCATCCCACAAACTACCTTTAAACATAACGGTGAAGCAAGCACCAGTAAGGGCGGCTGCTAAGATCTGCAGCCATACGGGATAGACAGGTGAGGCTTCATCGACTTCTCCTAATTTTGCACGAGCTTCCTCAGCTGTAATCTGACGTTCGCTTAGACGCCGAGAAATGTCATTGACCTCCGATACCTTCTGCAGATCTGTTGTTCGCTCCGCAATTCTGTATAACTTAACAGGTTCTATTCTATTTGTGGTGAACATTATAACGGTTGGCGTCACATAGCTATGTGCTCCTGGGAACCCGAGAGATCCTGCCATTCGTGTCATCGTATCTTCAACTCTGGATGTTTCTGCACCATTCTGCAGCATGATCTTGCCAGCAAGAAGACAGAGATCAACGATTTCATAATACGTAGTGTTAGTGTTGCTCGTGCTATCCAACTTCTCCGGTCCTCCTCTGGAATGTGATTATCTATGTTTACATATTTCGATTGTCGCTTCATCTACGTGAAAATAACAATCCCAATATAGCATTATAAACGATATGGTGTGTATTTTAATATAGTTTTTATTTATAGTGTCCGCCGATCTTTCCAGATCTGTCCTTAAGCTGCCCGGCATCTGTAAAAGAAGCTGCTCGCCCAATGATCGTCTCCCCATATTTATTCTTGAGGGCATCGGTCGCCCGTTCGAGTTCACGATAGCGAGGGCGAGACTCAAATAGGGTTAGCTGGTACTGGCTTTCGTCAGATAGATTGGACAGGCTTAAGTGGATTCTACGCACAGGCTGACCGTCCCAGTGGAGCTTGAAGAGAGAAAGAGCTGCCTCATATACCAGCAGGGTGGCATTCGTAGGATCGCTCATTGTAGTCTGTCTTGAGAAGCCTGTGGGGTCATCAAAGCTTGCACCTTGGCAGCCGATAGACACGACTGCACCATGCACTTTCAATTTGCGGCAACGTCTACATACAAGCTCAGATAGCTCAAGAATGATGGTCTTAATATCTTGCAGCTTATAGTAATCCCTTGGCAGCGTCATTTGGTGCCCGACACTCTTGGGTGCGACTTCATAGGAGCTTGGGCTCACGGGGCTGTCATCGATGCCATTGGCTATCCGCCAATATAGCTCGGCGTCGATATCACATTTTTTGTGGAATTTCTCCCGCATGCGCCATTTTAGCTCGCTTAGCGGCATCTGTGCCAAATGACCAATCGTCGTAATACCCATACTTTGGAAATGGGCGGACATGCGGCGACCTACCATGAACAGCTCGCTAATGGGGAGAGGCCAGAGCACATTCGGAAGCTCCTCGTGAGCGAGGGTGAATATACCATCCGCGTTCTTCTTGGCCCACAGGTCGCAAGCCATTTTGGCGGTAACCTTGGAATATCCTATGCCGATGCGCGCACGCACACCTGTGTTTCTACGAATTAGATCCTGAATGGCGGTAGCGATCTCCCTTGGACTGCCAAATAAGCTGACGCTACCGCTGACATCAATAAACTGTTCATCGATAGAATAGGGCTCTACCTGGTCGCTAAACTTACGTAGAATATCTGTGATTTGAGAGGAGACATCGATATATTGCTGCATATGTGGTCTGACCACGATGACTTCGGGGCATTTTACCAGCGCTTCCTTCAACGTCTCAGCGGTAGTAATGCCATAAGATTTGGCTATAGGGCAGGCAGCCAGCACAATACCGCTCCGTCTAGCTGGGTCTCCAGCAACGATCAGCGGCTTATTGCTGTACTGCGGATTAGAGGCTTTTTCCACGGAGGCATAGAAGCTTTGGCAATCAGATAGCATAATGACACGCTCTTTATTCATAGGTTCACACGCTCCAGGTGAGTTAGAGATACCTTATATTTTTTCTCCATATTATAATACGAACATATGATCGTGTATATTCGTGTTTATTTCCATTTATTTCGTCTCAAGTGTGCATAGACCTGTAGCCACGCCCCCAGAGATAATCGTGAGGATGGAGTGGAAGAAGGTTTCCTTGGAAATCAGGAGTCCCCCCACGCCGATAATCATAAAGTCGGTCAAAAAAATGATGAATCCAAGGTTCAGCGGGACATACCTTTTTATAAATTGAGCGAGCAGATCGGTGCCACCCGTACTTGCTTTAAACCGCAGCATAATTCCAAGTCCCGTTCCCATCAAAAAACCGCCAATAATGGCGCTAGAAATGGAACCAAACTCAAAATAATATAGAAAGTGATATTGGAAAGGACCGAGAAGCTCGATCAGAAATGATGAGATCAATAGGCCGAGTACACTGTTGTAAAAGATATCGCGTTCCTTTAACCAAGCGAGCAGAAAGATAGGAAAGCTGCAGAGAATTATAGCTACGCCAATTTTAGCGTCGGATAAATAATTAATAATGAGGGCTATCCCTATTATTCCCCCATCCAGGATTTTATATGGTACGAGAAAAAAATTAGTTCCCGCAGCAACGAGTAAGCTTCCTAAAAGAATGATAAGGTATCTTAATGGCCGCATATTTAACATCTCCACATTAAAGGCATGTCTATAAATATGCTTGTCACTTCCAAAAAATTGCAGTTGAACAAAAAAACCTGATTATGAATCAGGGTTAAACAGTCTTATATTACATAGTGTGTGAGGAATAGACGGTTCCTAACGCTCAAAAGACACCAAGTAACTAAGCGTAAGCAAGTCAGAAATGAAAGTATGAATGTAACGGTATGGAGGAAGGAGCACGTGTCCAATAATCGGAGACGTGCTGCTTGTGTTTTTAACGGGAGTAACGCTTACGAAAGCGAAGCGGAGAGATTCCGATCTGCTGAGCAAATCGACGCGAGAAGTAGGCGGCACTCTCGAAGCCGGTACGTTCTGCGATTCCGGCTATAGAAAGCTCAGTCTTAAGCAGCAATAGCTTAGCCTGTTCCAAACGGTAATCCGTCAAATACTCCATCGGAGTCAGCCCATATACTCGTTTCATGCAGCGAGTAAGGTAGTTATAGTGAAAATGCAGTGCGTCCGCTAGTGAGGCATTGGAGAGAGGCTCCGCATAATGATTACGGATATAAGTCTCCGTCTGCTCTGCAATTTCCACCGCGTGACTTTCTGAAGTATCATGCTGTGCCAGATCCATCATCCGCAGCATTTCTTCAAATATCCGTTGCTGCTGCTAAACTGCGCTGGAACGCCGGCCCGTAGACAGCTGTAATAGCATCTCAGCTTGTCCACTCCGTTCAAAAGGGTCAGGGAGAGGGCCGAACTGTGGCACTCGAATGGTATACGGAGGAGTAAGAAACTGCCGAAAATGTGTTTCACGGTTGATATACACGGGTCCACCCTCAGAGCTAGACCAATCTGCAAGGGTATGAAAATGAATCCATATAAATGAAGTGGTCTCATCACATGGCTTAACGGAGTAATGATAGTGATCGGGCAGTAATAGCAGTGTATGTCCCGCCGAAACCTCCCATTGATTATGGTCCTCCCCGATAAATAGACAGCCTTGTTCTACAATAAGTAGATCAAATATTCCAATATGGCTTCTATTCGGATGCTGATCTCCGGGTTGATAAACCGTGCGATTGCATTCTAGAAAATAAGGAAATGGCGGCGCAGCGAAATGTATAAATGAAGGGCCCATTTTGTAATTATCCCTCCTTTCTAAAGTGTGAAATAGTACAAAAAAGGGGTTGCTTCTGATCGTATTTTTAATCTATTCTACCCCCTATAATTATTATTAGCGAGTATGAAATAAGGCTGAGGGGAAGATGAGGATGAACAAGATTATACAGGATCAAGAAGTTGTAAAAGATCAAACTGTTACCATTCAAGATGATTTCTGGGGCGGATACATTAGGCTGGTCCAGAACGTTGTTATCCCCTATCAATATGAGGCATTGCACGATAGAGCTCTGGGAGCTGAACCGAGTCATGCCATTGCTAATTTTGAGATTGCTGCGGGCCGGAAGACTGGCGAGTTTTACGGCTGGGTATTTCAAGATAGTGATGTGGCTAAGTGGCTGGAGGCTGTTGGTTATTCCTTAAGCATTACACGTGATCCTGAGCTAGAGCGTCAAGCGGATGAAGTGATTGACCTCGTTGGCGAGGCGCAGCAGGAAGATGGATACTTAAATACTTATTTTACGATAAAAGAACCGGGTAAACGCTGGACCAATTTGAACGATTGTCATGAGCTGTACTGTGCTGGACATTTCATAGAAGCTGCCGTTTCTTATTATGAAGCTACTGGCAAAAGAAAACTGCTCGACATCATGTGCCGAATGGTTGATCATATCGATTCTGTGTTTGGACCGGAAGAAGGCAAAATGCAGGGCTATGATGGGCATCAGGAGATTGAACTCGCGCTCGTTAAGCTGTATCGATTGACAGGTGAGGAACGATATTTGAAGCTCAGCAGCTTTTTTATTAATGAGCGAGGTCAACAGCCGAATTTCTTAAAGGAACAATGGGATAATCTGGGGAAGATCAATTTTTTCACAGGTCGGAAGGAGGATCTTGATTTAAAATATTACCAGAGTCATCTTCCAGTAAGAGAGCAGAAGGTGGCTGTAGGTCATGCTGTACGTGCGGTTTATATGTATACTGCTATGGCTGATCTTGCCGCTATTACTGGAGATGAATCACTTCGTGAAGCATGCGAGAGACTGTGGAATAACATTACGAACAAGCAAATGTACATTACAGGCGGGATCGGCTCTACACATAGAGGGGAGGCGTTCACCTTCGATTATGATCTGCCTAACGATTCGGTGTACGCAGAGACTTGTGCCTCTATTGGGTTGATCTTTTTTGCACAGCGTATGCTGAGAATATCACCGGATGCACGTTATGCCGATGTCATGGAGCGGGCGCTTTACAACAATGTACTGGGCTCGATGGCACAGGATGGCAAGCACTATTTTTATGTGAACCCACTGGAAGTATGGCCTCAGGCATGCAGTTGCAACCCGGAGAAACATCATGTGAAGTCTGAACGTCAAGGCTGGTTTGGCTGCGCCTGCTGCCCTCCGAATGTCGCGCGTCTACTTACTTCGCTCAATCAATATATTTACACGGTTCATGGCGATACACTCTATACGAATTTGTATATTGGAAATAATCTGAACACTAAGCTGAGTGGAACGGATGTTACGATTCAGCAAGAGTGCAACTATCCATGGAAAGGTACAGTCTCGATGAAGATCAATCCGAAAGAGGAAGCGGGGTTTGGGATTGCTTTACGGATTCCATCGTGGAGTCTAGGAATGGAAATCAGCGTCAATGGTGAAGCGCTGAACACTGCTGAGAACATCGAGCAGGGATACCTCGTTATTCGGAGAATGTGGAGAGCAGGAGACATAATCGAAGTGAATGACCCAATGGAGGCACATCGCATTTACGCTCATCCCAATTTGCGTGCAGATGCTCAAAAAGTAACGTTTCAACGCGGACCGCTTGTGTATTGCCTTGAAAGTATCGATAATGGTGAGCCTTTAAGCTCTATTTCTTTAAAAGAAGACGGTGAACTTACGGCGGCTTTTGATGAGACTTTTCTTGGTGGCGCTGTTGTTGTCGAGGCAGATGGACTGCGTGTTGATCAAGAGAGCTGGAGTGGTGGACTTTACAGCAGAGAGAAAGCACCTCTTCAATCCGTTAAGGTCAAAGCTGTTCCATATTACTTGTGGGGTAATCGTGGCAGTGGTGAAATGAAGGTATGGATTCCGGAAGGTAGTATGTGAGTTATAGGACAGGCAAAGTAATTTAAGGTTTAGGATAGCAGGGATTTACGCTTTATTGTATGCTATATTTGATCGGGACAAGGTATCTGATCATTTTACAGAAAATATTGGAGGCATCACAATGAGCAAACGTTATCGAATTACAAGAGCTATGCAGAATGATGGAGATTCAGTACAAACCATATCTTTAGAAGAGTGTAAGCAATATTTCGCGTCCAAACCTGATTTCACCTATACATCAGTTTATACAGTAGTAGGCGCCACTACGATGTCGATTGAGGGAGAATTCTTTATGTGGAGCTTTGGCGATGCTACAATCCCGTTTAGGTATTATGAAGGCGATATTTACGTTTCTGGAAATAATGAAGCTGTGATCCCGAGAATGCTTGAGGTTGCGAGTGATTTAAGAGCAGATGTTGTGGAAGGGTAAAAAATGACCCCTGAGAGTTCAGGAGTCATTCAGCGTTAATTATAGATCCGCCCAATCGTTCAAGTGAACGGTTGAGCGGATTTTTTTAACCCAGTTCTACAACTACGTGGTGTACTGCACCGTCTCCAACTGGAGCAATGATGTTACCTTCGACAGCTGTGCCATCCAGGGTAAGACTAACTACACCTTTGGATACATGGTTCGGGTTCTTGATTTGAATCACATAAGTATCTCCACGGAAGACGCGTGTGATTTCAAAGCTATCCCATTCAGTAGGAATACAAGGATCGATCTTCAGACCATTGAAATCCGCTTGGATGCCAAGGATCGATTGAGTGATGGCTACATAGTTCCATGCAGCAGTACCAGTCAACCAGGAGTTTTTAGCTTCCCCGTGACGAACGGCATCTTTACCTGCGATCATTTGGGAGTAGACATAAGGCTCTGTGCGGTGAATTTCGCTGATATCCTCCAGGTAAGCAGGAGCAATTTTTGCGTAAATTTCAAACGCTCTGTCGCCATGTCCAAGTACAGTTTCAGCGATCATGATCCAAGGGTTATTATGGCAGAAAATACCGGCATTTTCTTTGTAGCCCGGAGGGTACGTAGAAATTTCACCCAGGTTCAGATAGTACTTGGAATACGGTGGCTGTTGCAATACGATACCGTATTTAGTATCCAAATGCTCTTGTACGGATGATAGAGCTTTTTCAGCTTGACCATTTTCCACACCGATACCGGCCATTACGCAGATCCCTTGTGGTTCGATGAAGATTTTACCTTCTTCATTTTCTTTGGAACCGATCTTGTCGCCATAGTGATCATAAGCACGCAGGAACCAATCGCCATCGAAGCCGTGCGTCAATGTGATTTCTTTCATGTTGTCAATCTTAGCTTCAGCATCCACAGCTACATCGTTAAGTCCGCGCATCCGGCAGATTTCAGCATAGTCCGGTCCAACGAAGACGAACAGACCCGCGATAAATACAGATTCCGCAACGCGACCTTCGATGTTGGCAGTAGTTTGGAAAGATTCACCTGGCTCAGTAGAGAAGCAGTTGAGGTTCAAGCAGTCATTCCAGTCTGCGCGCCCGATCAGCGGCAAGCCGTGAGGTCCGAGATTGTTAGTTACATGCTCGAAGGAACGTTTCAAGTGCTCAAACAGCGTAGCGGTGTTATTCGGATCACTGTCAAAAGGAACCTGCTCATCAAGAATCGAGGTATCACCAGTTTCTTTAATGTAAGCAGCCGTTCCTAGGATCAACCAAAGCGGATCATCGTTAAAGCCGGTGCCGACTTCGTTGTTCCCTTTTTTAGTGAGCGGTTGGTATTGGTGATAGGCACTGCCATCTTCAAATTGTGTTGCCGCAATATCGAGAATACGTTCTTTAGCACGTTCAGGAATTTGATGAACAAATCCGAGCAAGTCTTGGTTAGAATCACGGAAGCCCATACCACGGCCAATACCGGATTCAAAGTAGGAAGCAGAACGGGACATGTTGAAGGTAACCATACATTGATATGGATTCCAGATGTTAACCATGCGATCCAGTTTCTCGTCGCCGCTTTGGATTTGATATTTAGACAGCAGGTTATCCCAGTGAGCAGCAAGTGCAGCGAGTGCAGCATCTACTTGAGCATCTGTAGCAAATTGTGCGATCATAGCTTCTGCTGGTTTTTTGTTGATTACATTCAAGGATTCCCATTTATCTTCTTCAGGGTTCTCGATGTAGCCGAGTACAAAGATGAAGCTTTGTTCTTCACCTGGTTCAAGCGTAATGTTAAGTGCGTGTGATCCGATAGGGGACCAGCCGCTAGCTACAGAGTTAGTAGGTTCACCTGCAACTACAGCTTGTGGGCTTTCCAGACCGTTGTACATCCCTACGAAAGCTTCACGATCAGTATCGAAACCAGCGATTTCTTTATTTACGGAGTAGAAAGCATAGTGATTTCTGCGCTCACGATATTCAGTTTTGTGATAGATAACGGAATCCTTCACTTCAACCTCACCGGTGCTGAGATTGCGTTGGAAGTTGGTCATATCATCTTGTGCATTCCAGAGACAGAACTCTGCAAAAGAGAACAGCTTCACGGATTTTTTAGCGGAGCCCGTGTTCTTCACTACAAGACGATGTACTTCTGCATTATGACCCATAGGGACAAAAGCAAGCTGGTTCACAGAAATTCCGTTACGTTCGCCAGTAATGGAAGTGTAGCCAAGACCGTGACGGCATTCGTAGAAGTCGAGATCACGTTTTACTGGCATCCAGCCTGGGGTCCAGAAATCACCATCATCATAAAGATAGTAGTAGCGGCCGCCGGTATCCAGTGGGATATTGTTATAACGGTAACGGGTCAATCTTCTGAGACGAGCATCTCTATAGAAGGTGTAGCCACCAGCTGTATTGGAAATAAGTCCGAAAAATTGCTCATTACCAAGATAGTTAATCCAAGGGTAAGGGGTTTTAGGTGTGTTAATTACATACTCTTTTCGAGTGTCGTCAAAGGTTCCGAATTTCATGTGAGAAAGTCTCCTTTCGATTGTGAACGCGCGTTTATAAGTTTCAGAAAAAATTCCCTCGAGGGAAGGGAGTTTTTTCAATGCTTTTAAGCAGGACAATTAAAGCAGTAGTTTCGATACCGAATCAAATAGCAGCTTCACGGAAAAATATGTAGATTTCTTCAGCGAAGGATTGATCTTAAGCTATTTTTTCGGCGATTGACAGGAATCTCTCTCAACTAAACGAGCTGGAAAGCTGATCGTGCTAAACGTCGGCTGCTGTGAATCACACAACTCGATTACTTTTTCCACTGCAGCCTTAGACATTTCATAGATCGGCAAGCGTACAGAGGTCAGCTTAGGCTGGATACGGGATGCTAGCTGAATGTCATCAAATCCGACCATGGAGAGATCTTCAGGGACAATGATTCCGTGTTCGGAGAACGCTTCCATCGCTGATATAGCCATATCATCGTTGGAGGAGAAGAATGCCGTTGGCAAAGGATCTCCAGAAGCAAGGAGCTTCTTAACCTCTTCGTAAGCAGTCTCTTTTAGAAAATCACCTTTCAGAATAAATCTCTCATTTACAGGCAGGCCATGTTTCTTCAGCGTATCTTCATAAGCCGTATAACGCTCTCGTCCAGAGTACGTATTCATTTGCCCACAGATGATGCCAATCTCTTGATGACCCAGAGAGATCAAATATTCAATCGCTTCTGTGGTGCCCTCGTAATCTTTGGAGTTCACAATGGCCAGATGATTGCGGTCAAGATGCTCCGACATAATCTCAGAAATATCATAATCAATTAATACGAGAGGAGAGTCGAGCCCTACCATTTCTCGGACGATATTAATATCCTTCTGAGTGCCGACAATGATACCGCCGTCAATCCGTTTTTGAAGAAAAGCTTGCTTTACCTTGATGAAATCGTCGGGAGAGTAAACCGTATGAATCAGTACATAACATCCGCGGGCATTCGAGGTGTCGACTACGGCATCAACGAATGGAGCAAAGTAATTGTTCTGATAAATTCGGGTAGTATTCTCCTTCTCGTTCATACTGATGGCGAAGAGTCCGATCGTATCGGTCTTCTTACCGGCTAAAGCCCTTGCAAAGCTGTTCGGTTCGTACTGATGTTGCTCAATCACCCGCAGCACTTTGGCCCGGGTTTCTTCAGGGACGTTGGAATAATTGTTGATCACGCGGGATACCGTACTTCGGGAAACCCCGGCCAACTTAGCTATATCTTCGCTGCGCATGTTTCCCCTCTTTTCATAAACGCGCGTTTATGAGTTTATTGTAAGCGAAAGCATTGTATAAATCAATCGTAAATAATAAGAAATTTGTGAAGAAGGGAAGAAACTAGTTAATAGTTTGTATAAGATTTTTGCAGAGAAAGTGCATTGAAAGCTATAAAAGTCATGCTACTATTGTGATAATGATTATTGAGAATGATAATCAATGAAAATATAGCATTGGAGTGAAGGGATAATGGTAAGATGGGGTCGGAAGTTTTTATGGTCAGCAGTACTTATTATGGCATTGACCGCGCTGGCGGCATGCGGAACGAATAGCAATACTACGAAAGATAATGTTGCTAAAACAGAGAATGCAGAGGAATCAACCTCAGCTAGCGGCACACCGAGCGAAGGAAGTGGAAATGCTTCGGAAGAGGTTGCAACTCGGACGATTACAGGGGAATTCGGAGATGTTGAGATTCCAGTCAACCCTAAACGGGTGGCCGGGATTTACCTTGAAGATTATTTGAAGGCATTGGGGATTACCCCGGTGGTTCAGTGGTATCATCCAAGCTGGGGCAAACAGGATTACTTAAATCTCGATGTGCCAGAATTTGATATCACCGGAAGCTTGGAAGCGTTGTTGGAGAAAGACCCTGACTTGATTATTGCGGACGGAGGCGCGGATGCGGCGAGGTATGAACAATATTCCAAGATAGCACCAACGTATCGTCTCCCTGAGGCGGCGCTGCAGGACTCAAGACAAGTGCTTACAGCGATTGCAGATGCGCTCGGTATTCCGGAGAAGGCTGAGGCTGTGCTCGCCGAGTATGATCAGAAAGTGGCAGATGGAAAAGCTAAACTGCAACAGGCTCTGGGGCAAGAAAAAGTAGCAGTGATCCGGCTCAACGTAGCGGATAAGACCTTTGCTTTGTTCGGTGTTAAAAACCGTTTTATCGGTGTGATTTATTCTCAATTTGGCCTGACACCCGTGCCTATGGCTGCAGAAATGACCGAATATCAATCTATTATTTCCGAAGAACTTATTCCTCAGCTCGAAGCGGATCATATCATCGTATTCCCTGACAACGGGGGCTGGGATACTGAAGGAAATCAGGAAGCGATCCAAATTCTTGATGGGCCGCTGTGGAAGAGCCTACCCGCAGTGAAGAACGGGAATGTTTATAGAATGGAACGTTCCCACTGGCAGACTGGTGCCATCACGGCCAATTCGATGAAGCTTGATGACCTGCTGGAAGCTATGGTGAAATAAATGGCAGCTGCCTTGAAGGAATAGCAAAAAGAAGGTCTATCAGCACCCTTGATAGACCTTCTTTTTTGTTTTACACTGAAGTGAATGAAAATGGTTCTCAATTGGGGGCGGGAGAATGGCAAAAGATTTGCAAGACAGCAATAGAAGGAAGCTATTCTATAGCTTGATAAATATAGAAACCCTATCCCTGTCAGGAAGCGGACAGTGTGAGGTGTTTCAGGATCATACACTACTCATTGTATCGGAAGGACAGGGGTATGTTGAGGCTGAGTTGAGGCAGTTTCCACTGGAAAAAGGTACTGGGTTCTTGTTCGAACCAGGGTTATTAAGCAAAATCAATGCCGAGGAGCGGGGGCTTAGCTTTTATCGGCTTACTTTTGAAATCATCGAAACCGGGGAAAACAGGCAGAGTGAAATAGAAGGAAGGACTAAAGAGGACATCCTTCGATCTGGTTTGTTAAGCTGTAGACCCTTTTCACAATGTAAATTACTGCTAGAGGCTATCTACAATAGCCGTAGAAGCACAGATGAGATCGAATGGTTCGCAGGCCATACGCGCTTTCAGGAGCTGCTGCTGCTAATCATGCGTGCAAATTCCTCTTTCGTTCAGGTCACGGGTGATCATGAGGCAATACAGCGTTCCATTCACTACATGGTGGAGCATTATAACCAAGCCGTAACCGTCGATCAGTTGGCTGAAGTAGCAGGTATTACACGTGCGCGTTACACACAAACATTTAAAGAGGTGACAGGGAGGGTTCCCTTGGAGCATTTGAACGGGCTTCGTATCGAAAGAGCGCAGCAGCAGCTACTGCTGACGAATGACCGTATGCATGATATCGCGGTATCCGTCGGATATAGTAATGAGTATTATTTTAATCGGCGTTTTAAAAGATCGGTGGGTGTTACTCCAGGCCAATACAGAAGCTTCCATCAGGATGGGTTGAGGGTGTTTGCTCCTTTTTTGGAAGATTATCTATTGGCTCTGGATATTACGCCTGTGGCGCAATATTGTCACGCCGAGTGGGGGAAACAAGAGTACTTGGCTCTCCACAATGTGCCTGAGGTAGATATTTCGACTCGTAATTGGCAGGAGCTCTCCCGGTATACGCCCGAATTGATCTTGCTGGATAATGGCTTTCATCGTTGGCATCTGGAGGAGTGCAGCCGGATCGCTCCGTTGTTCAAGCTGCCTGTTCATCAAGAGGATTGGCGTGCCACATTGTATTCCGCAGCAGCCGTCTTTGGCAGAACGGAACGTGTCCAGGAAGTGATCGACAATTATGAGCATCAGGCACAGCAAGCCAAGCAGCTGCTTACCCGTTCCGTCTATAGTCAGACCATAGCTTGTTTAAGAATCTCAGTCTACGGAATCACTCTCTATGGATGTGAGGATTTGGGGTATACAGGAAGCGTGCTTCATCATGATTTGGGCTTGCAACCCCATAGCTTGGTTCGGAAGTTGACCCGTGGAAAGAATCGGGTGAACCTGACAAAAGAAGAGCTTGCCAATCTGACTGCGGATCATTTGTTTATTACCTTTGATCAGCTTGAAGGGGGAGGACGGGAACTGCTGGATACACAACTCTGGCGCAACTTGCCTGCTGTACGTAACGGCAGCGTATATGAGGTGGATTTCATGGCCTGGATGAATTACGGCGTATTGTCGCATCAGCGTAAGATTGAGGATGTATTAAGAGCGTTAGGATAAGTCAGAAACTAGACCAGATAAAAAAGAGGACAATAAGTGCCACTATACTGCTGACGCGGGTCATTAATAAATAAGCCTCACTTGGCTCAACGTCACCTTTGACCATCCATCCGTATCTCATGTACCATCCGAATCGTGGGAAAAAGATGTTAAGTAGCGCTAACAGAACAAAGAGGAAAATAAAAAAAACCATGATTTATCACTCCTTTATGTAATGTATACGCGAAACTGTATGGAGGGTGTCCCGATTCATGTGTGAGTTTCCATATATTTATTTAAGCTTACGCAATATAGACTGATAAAAAATGAAAATTGCTTAAGGAGCGGATAAATCGTATGGAACACACAGGTCTTTTTTTCGGAGGGGGAGTGTGTGTTTTGTTCTTTTTAATTTGGTTGATATCAATTGGCTTGGGAATCTACTTCTTCGTCCTGCTAGTAAAATTGGCACGTAGAGGAATAGTGGCTTTAGATTTATACATCTACGCTAAAAATCGTGAAATACGTACTCGTTATGAGTCGGTTCCAGAGAGGTCAGAGGAAATTTAAGGCCATTAAATGATTAATGATACATAAAGTATGAGATACCCTAGCCACCTTAACAGGTAGTTGGGGTATTTTTTGTGGAAATATTCAGGACTATGCTATCGATGAGGTATGTTTAGCGGTGTACTGTTGTGTTTACATAACAAAGAGTTCGTTAAATAAAAAATGGTTTTCTAAAAATAAAGGAGGAATTGATCGATGTCTAACCAATATACGATGCAAGATCCTACCACTCAGTACACCAAGGCAGGACCTGAATTTCAACAGCAGCAACAAGAGCCGGGGCTTCAGAAGAAGATGAATCCCGTGCCTGATACAGGTGAAGATACCTATCAAGGCACCGGACGTCTGACTGGACGAAAAGCGATTGTTACAGGGGCAGACAGCGGGATAGGCCGAGCTGTTGCGATTGCTTTTGCTCGTGAAGGCGCAGATGTTGTCTTATCCTATATGCCGGAGGAAGAAGAGGATGCAAAGCAGGTTCTCAAGCTGGTGCAGGAAGCAGGACGAACCGCAATCGCCATCCCAGGTGATCTTAAGGACGAGGAGTACTGTGAACAGCTCGTCGATACTGCGGTCAAGCAGCTGGGTGGGATTGATATTTTAGCCAATGTAGCGGGCAAACAGCAATTCGTCCCCGATATTGCTGATCTTACTACGAAGCATTTTGACGATACCTTTAAAACGAACGTATATGCTATGTTCTGGCTGTGTAAAGCGGCAGTGAAACATATGCAACCGGGTAGCACCATCATCAACACTTCTTCCATTCAAGCCTATAACCCTTCGCCCATCCTGTTGGACTACGCGACGACCAAGGCTGCGATCAATACATTCAGTAAATCTCTCGCTCAGCAAGTAGCTGATAAGGGGGTTCGAGTCAATGTAGTGGCGCCAGGTCCCGTATGGACACCTCTTCAGGTGGTGGGTGGGCAACCAGAGGAAGTGCTGAAGGAGTTCGGTGCGAGCACACCACTAGGTCGTCCGGGACAGCCTGCAGAGATGGCTCCGGCTTATGTATTTCTTGCTAGCCAGGAATCGAGCTATATTAGTGGCGAAACGCTAAATGCCAATGGCGGAACTCCAACCCCATAGAATATTTAGTGGGATGTTGGTATTGTAAATATGTAGAATTATTCAAAAGTACCCTACTAATTATAGCTGTGGGGTGCTTTTGTTTTTATATGGAGAAAGGTGTATTATAGAATTTAATACTTTTTATCCCATTATTTTTATAGAATATGATCTAGAACTGATCAAGATTGTCGAATACATAGATTTCCTGCGATTACCCGAGAAATATTTGAGTTGGTACAAGGTTTAGAGTTTGTGTAGACCATAGAAAGAATTAGGAGCTGTATTATGCGTAAAAAGAAACTAGCAATACTCATCATTTCATTTGTTCTGATCATGGCGTGTTTTTCATCAGGAGCAGTCTTTGCGGATAAAGGAAACGGAGCTGTAATGGATAGTGGAACAAAGGAAAGGCTGATGGAAAAGTATGATCTTGTAGAGCCTGGACTTACAAATCCAAAATCACGTTGGAGCCAAAGCGATTTTGGAGTCAGTAACCCTATTGCTATATTTGTAGGTATCAGTAGGTTATATCTGAATCCATATGTTTTTGCTGCGCAAGAAATGATTAATCATTTGATCGACCGAAGCCGTCAACATTAATGACCCATGAGAGGGTCTTTTTATGTTTACCCAAGGTGATAGGAAAATCATGTACAGAGATAATGTTATAAAAGGTATCCTGAATAAAATACGATTTCACTAACGCATTCTTGTTTCCATTAGGATAAGCGGGCACTCCATCCTCTAGAAAAAAATGTGTCTCTTCGAGCATTTGCAGATTTGTTAACTCCATGAAATTATGAAATCTATTTTTATAAAGTCTGTTTACATCAGTTAATGAATAAGAAATCATCCAGTCGAGAGGCATGGAGAATGTTCTCAAGTTATTTCTTTGCATATTTATAGCAGGAGCACAAGACATACCTAAGCTTACGATTAAATCATAGCTCGTCTTTACATCTTGTAAGTTCATGGACTCACCTAATTTCGATCAGATTCAGGTTCTATTCAACGTTAAAAAAGAGCAGCAACTTAGCTGCCCTCTGAAAATATTAATGGCGTTGTAACAGCAAATAGCCGCTAATCCTTGAAGTTTTTTTACGAAACACAACTTTAAAACCAATGTCATTATCTAATAAACAAGCTAAGGCAGTGTCGAGTAGCCCATTGGGTCTTAAGCTAGGTCGGCAAGGCTCAGCATTTCCAATGATGCGGACAGAAATAATCCTACGTGCAGAGCCACGAACCAAAGGATTTCTGCTCCAAGTGATCAATACCAAATCAGGTTGACGAGTTGCCATTCTGATCCACCCCTTTCTATTAAGCTTCTCTATATAAAATGCACAATAGATTGTAATGTGCTAAACAGAAGCGGAGTGCTATTTTGATTAGCGGTGAGTATTAAAGAGTTACACTTGTTTAATTTAGGTTTTCAGAATACAATAAAGTAAATTTATGGATGTTCGAATGGCGTGAACGTAGATGACCACAAGGGAGCATATATTCATAACACCGTACGACTGAGCAAGTATTTGATCAATGATCAAATACTTTTTTATTTTCGTTTATAAGAAGCTAAATAAGGGGGACACGATGAAGATAGGGAAACCGATTAGAAAGAAGGTATACGGATTTATTTTGCAAGACAATGAAGTTGGAGAAAAGACCTTATTAGTTTATCTTAATGAACCAGAAGTACCCTTTAGATTAGTAGGTGGTAATGTAGATGCTGGGGAAACAGAAGAAGAAGCCTTATTCAGGGAAATTCAAGAAGAAAGTGGACTTAAACAATTTAAATTAGTAAAGAAAATAGGAACACAATATTATTATAAAGATTATATAGATGCAAATGTTGAAAGACATGACTACCTTCTGATTCCAGAAACAAGATTACCTGAAAAGTGGAGATTCACTGGAGAGGGTGAAGGAGAGGACTGTGGAACTGTTTTTAACTACCAGTGGATAAAACAAGATGAAATATACTTATTAGATAAAGAATTTAGAGAATATATGTCGGGAAAATACATACAAGAATTGTTCGGCAATGGCATTAGATGATCCTTACTCTGAGGTGATAGATATGAATAATCGTAAAATCTTCTCATTTCTTCCTTTGATCATTTTTTTATTTATAATATGGTACCTTTTGATGGCAAGTACTGCAGCTGTTGTTAATGTAGTGTCAGTAAATAAAAGAGAAATAGTAGTACAAAATATGAGCGGTGATCAAACTACAGTCACAATCCCAAAAGGAATATTTAAGTTGATTAATATAAATGAGGAGTACTTTGTTTCCTATAATAGTAGAATAGGGCAAAAACCTTTTTTAACTTCAATAGAACCAAGTGCTAAATGATTATTGGAAGCAGATTTAACAATAGAACTTATGAATAAAATGGCTGATATATAAAGCATAAAATTGGTGGGATTACTTTGCGTGTAGTTAAGCATATCATGTTATGGTTTGTTTCGACGATTCTGTTCACGTTGGCCTCTTTTGGATTAGAGCTCTTGGAAGGAAATAAGATCAGTACGACTGAATATTACGGGTTTCAAAATATAGGATTTGTTTTTATTTTCTTAGCATTTCTTTTTTCAGCCGTTCTTTACCCAATTATAATTTTTCCTTTCTCTTGGGTTGTTCGAATGATTGCAAATCCTTTGATTAGCCGCATAATGATATTGCTTCTGAGTGGTATCGGGGGATATGTTTTCTTTTACAAGGCATACGATGAACGCTTTATACAGGAATATCATTTGAATAGTAGTATAGCCATTATCCTTTTTGGTATTGCCGGTTCCATTTATGTCTTGGTGGATTATTATCTTGATCAGAGGAGTTGAATATATGAGCTATTTTGAAAGAGTTAATAAAATATCAAACATTTTATTTTGTGTTTTTGGATTGTTTTTTATTTTGACTATAATTTTCTTTTCTACTAGCAGCTTCTCAGAAATCTTGCGTTATAATTTCACAAATGACTTAAGAGGAGCAATGATTACAGTCATTTGTTTTATGATCTCTTTATTTTCACTTGCCCTGGGCATTACTTTGAAATGTCTTGTAAAAGACTCTGATGAAACGATCCAGCTTATTGCCACAAGAATAAAGTAGTTGTTGAAATCTCAGCAAGTATAACAAATCCCTGCAACCTGAGGGGTTGGCAGGGATTTATTTTAATCTAAGAATTGGATAATTTATCTACCTCATCACTAAAAGCATCCTGGTACTGATTGAATATTCCTGTATCTAATTTAGTGGTAGCATCATTTGCTATAGGAGGAGTATCTTGGATTTGCTTGTACATACGATCAATCTCACCAGAGAGTTTAGACCAGATGTTTTTAATTGAATCGTATTTTGCATCCAGGTTGTTGATGTAATTATCGTATTCTAATTTTTTACTCATCGCTTTTCCTAATTGTTCAATTGTAAAATCTATATCTATGGCTTCACCTGTAGAGCTAGTACCTGAACTTGCATACCAACTGATATCAACAAATCCAACATTCCAAATATCTGAAATGACAAAATTACTAATTTCTTTAAGTGTCGCTTCAGGAGACTGTTCAGTTGTACCTGAATCAGATGTGTTTTTTACAGGCTCTTTGAAGAATTTTCTCATTTCGTTAAAGGGTTCTTTATTCTTATCATTAGACGAATATCCCCAACCAATTTTATCATCCTTAATAAAAATTATAAGTTCACTATTGGAGGACGACTTTTCACCTTGAATTAGGACGATTTTGTCTTTTCCACCATCTTTGTCAGTATAATCAGCTGATTCTATTACTGAAGCGTTCTTAAGTTTGTTATTCTCAGGTGTCTCGGTAGATTCAGCCATTTGAAAAATTGGTTGTACATCAGGAAGTATATTTTCGGATACGAACTTCTTTTTCGTTTCGATATCTGAACCATTCAGGAAAATTTCCACATAATCGAGAGCTAATTTCTCGGATTCTGAAAGTTTCTTCTCTGGCACTGGTGTTGCAGCAGCTGTTTTTGAAGAGTCAGCTGTTGCTTCAGACTGAGTAACTTCTGTAGATGTTGTATTCTTTTCCTCTGAATTTGTTTTGGAACTACCACATCCTGTAAGAAGCACAATAGTTGCAACGATACATAAAAAAGCCTTTATTTTCAATCTCATATCCCCCTAAATCTGATAGTAAATACTAATTAATTCTACCAGATATAGGAATAGTAATCTATGTAATGATGAAACCATTATATTGGATATTCGTATTCCTATAAAATGATGTTGAAAGGTCGTGTGCGTGATGGATAACGGGTATTTTGTTGGATGGGGTACATTAGCATTAATAAATGCTGGGTTAGCACAAGGTAAAAATAGGAGTGGATTAAACTGGTTTTTAATTTCTTTGCTTTGTGGCCCATTGGCTACATTTTTTCTTGTAATATCGAGTAAGCTGCAAATTCATTAGCCCATTATATTTCGGGAGGGGATTTTTTGCTGAAAGCACTAAGGCTGTTCGGTATTCTATTTAGTGCAGCAACAATCATTCTGGCAATACTATTTTTCCGCGGTCAGGATCAAGTGATTATGTCTTGGACAATGATGGGGATGTGTGGAGCTCTGATTTTTAATGGAGGAGCTACCTATTATAAAACTAAAGATAAAATGGCTGCTCTATCTTCGATTGTTGGGATGGTACTCTTAGTATTCTCGCTTACTAAATTTCCATTTTAATAAAATACCCCATCAACCTATAAAGGTCGGTGGGGATTTTTTACGTTTTATCGCTTTTTCAATCAAGTTATAGTAGGTTGCTGCAGGTAATGCTTATTTCTTTTTCTTCTTTGTGGGTCCGATCTGGCGCCTTACTTTATTGTTCTCATCAACCTCAATAATATAAATGTCCTTCACTGTACCGGAAAGAGTAAACCATTCACGTAGAGCATCAGCTTCAGTCATTGGTCCCAATATTCGTTTTCCCCTATAACATATAAAAAACACTCCTACTCCTTAGTGAGTTTGCGAAAATGCAATAATCCTCAAAACGATACTCATTGACGATTTCAGTAAGTCTCATTATTTTATATTAATGCTAAATTATAGGAGATGCAATGTTGAGAGATTGTTCCTGTTTAGTTCAAGTAACGTTTAGATCCATGGCGATGTTATTTTTGACTTTTCGAAGTTCATGCGACGCTATCAGCAAGCACGATACTAAACTGCGATTGACAAAATAGAAGAGCTGCCTAATACTAATTGATAATCATTATCAATGTTTAAGATGTAATTAACTTAAATAGATTGTGTAACGGATCGGAGTGAAATGCAAGATGAAGTTGGAAGATCATATTGCCGCATGGAATTATGCAGCCGTTAAAGTGCTGGATATTCGACATGCTGTGATGGAGCCTGGGGACAAGCTGCAAGGCTATATATTGATTTTTCGTATTATTCCGATATCTAATCTTTTGATAAGCAGCTAGATTTTGTAGTTGAGAAGCTAGTGTCAACGTATGAAAAAAATAGAAAGCTAGATGATAAAACAGCTGTTATCCCTAATTTAAGAGGGAAATCGTATTTCGGTCTGTTTTTACTCCTAGGAATATTGCTGCTGCTTTCAGTAGCGGCTTCTTTCTCTTTTGGCTCAGATTCCATGAGCGTGAAGATGGCATGGACAACGATAGAATTGAAAGGATTGTAAACAGGCTTCCACGTATTTCATGTTGCAAAAGTGGGAAGGGAATTATATATCAGTAAAGCGGAATTTAGGAATTGGTTGGAGGGTAGAAGCGATGATATTTTCCCAGAGGATCACATGAACTGATACGAAAAGTAATCGCGATTCGTATCAAATTCGTATCACAGGGGTTTTTAATAGAATGATAAGTGAATAGAAAACAAAAAAAGCCTTGAAATTCAAGGCTTTTCGATATAGGACGGATGGGGTTCGAACCCATGACCCCTACCCTGTCAAGATAGTGCTCTCCCGCTGAGCTACCGTCCTGCGACGAATTTCATAATACCATACGATAGAGTAGGATGGCAATTCTTTTTTTACAATCTATAGGGATGATAGTTTACATAGTCTTTAAAATAATAAGAAAAGGGGATGCCGCTCCATCCCCATGAGCTACGTCAGATAAAGAACGGAAGTAGAAATATATCGCTTATACCGAAAAAAGGAATGCGTCGTGGAAAGAAGCGACGTCTTGGGAAAAAGCCAGGCCGGAAACCAAATTGTCTATACGCCGATTCGTGTGTAGGCATTCCGTTTAAACGTTCTACCATTTCGTTGCTAGGAACCGCAAGAGTAACATAGTTTTGATCTACATGGGCAATAAAGCCATCAAAGGACTGACCGTCAGTCGTTGTAATACCAACGTATTTGTTCATACAATTCCAACTGACCTGTTGATGTAAATTTGCATTTGTATCCATAAATAACCTCCTCAATTGAATAACCCTGATAACAGTCTATGGTTCGTAGCCTATAACGTTCACGGCGTTAGCCTATAGGGTAACCATAAAATTCGGGTTATTTTGTGTGAGGTGGGGGGGATTGAAGCGGAATTACTGTCTTTCCTTGAATAATAGTGAAAATTATCCATTATCTGTTTGTTTGATGTTGAAACGATTCTAAAAGTTGCGTCGTATACTTAGCCGAGTGCTTTTTTATGGAAATACTCCTTAAGCGCTTATGATAAAATGGAGGGTAATGTACAGCAGTTAGATAAAAATTGAAAGAAAAAGGAGCTTGAGATCTTGCCGCAAAATGAGCAGAAAAAGAATTCTTCCACGCCATGGAAATGGTTGGGGGGCGGGGCGGCGATGCTCCTGTTTAAAGGAAAGGCGATTTTGTCTCTTCTGAAAATAGGTAAAATTGCCGGGCCGTTAATATCAATGATGATTTCAATATGGGCTTATGCTTTGATTTACCCGTGGGGGTTTGCCGTGGGCTTTGTCCTGCTCTTGCTAGTCCATGAATTAGGACATGTAATAGCAGCGAAACGGATCGGGCTTCCAGTCAGCGCTCCACTGTTTATACCGTTTTTGGGAGCTTTAATTACAATGAAAAAACAGCCGCTGGATGCCCAGACGGAAGCTTATATTGCTTTTGGAGGTCCGATCTTAGGAACTATTGGGGCTACAGCCGTTTTTGGAGCGGCTTATTACATGGATAGTCCACTTCTCTATTCCTTGGCTTATATAGGTTTTTTACTTAATCTGATCAATCTGCTGCCGATTCACCCGCTTGACGGTGGCCGTATTGCAACCGCGGTGACGCGCTGGCTGTGGCTTGTGGGGCTCGTGGGTGGTTTAGCCATCATCATCTATATGCGTTCGATCTTGTTCTTTATTATTTGGGCGTTATTTGCTTACGATTTGTATAACAAATATGTCAAGAGACGCACTAACAATCGCCTTTATTCTGTAACGAAGGGTTTCTTAATTCCAGTAGAGCCACTTAGAGATGCAGGCTACATGATTCCAGGACCAGAGCATAGAAGAGATTTACCTTTTACTACTTACAGTGATTTGGAAAGACAGCAGTATGTAGGGGTGAGATGGGATCAACTGAACTACATTGGTAGAGCTACGCTTCCACAGCAATGCATCATTGAAAAGGTACGTATCTCGCAGCTAGAGCCTGTGACCTTAGAGAATGGGCTTCATCTAAAGATGAATTGTGATATCAGCTATTCGGTCTACGAGAACGATAAGTATTACGATGTGCCGGCTAGCTCACGCTGGAAATACGGTATCGCTTATTTTGTATTAGCTGGCTTTCTGGCAGGAATGATGTACATGGTCCATGCCGTTGGGAATGTGAATCTATAAGAGTTAGAATCGGGCAATGAAGTGATCCAATGGTTTATAAAACTCATGAACCGTCAAAGCTGTAATGAGAATAACCGCAGTTGAACGGTGAAAGGAGTAAAACCATGCCTAAATTTTTGAAATGGGAAGTCGGCGTTTGTCTGCTGTTACTGATGGTTTTGGGAGGATGTTCCGAGGCGAAGCCAACAAAAGTCATGGAAATCAAAGAAATGACTAATCTAGATGGAAAGCCAAAAGGTCAGTACCCTCCATTGTCACCAGTGATGCAAGACACATACAATCGTTCGATTCCTGAAGAAGTATATTCTGCAGATTAGAGCAGCGTAGAAGACGATTTCTCATGCTCAGGCTTTTCTTTCTAGTCGAATTTTTATATAATAGACAACTATCGTTGGAACATAGAGAGAGGAGTTTGGGACTAACATGGCGGCAGAAATCTTACGGGTAACTACAGAGGAACAGCTTCAGATGGGGCTGGATATTCGTACTAAAGTATTTGTAGAGGAACAAATGGTACCGGCTGAGGAAGAAATTGATGAATACGATGTTATCGGTCCGAATGCGCACCATATTCTAATTATAGATGAAGGTGTACCTGTGGCTACAGGAAGATTGATTTATTACAAAGCAGGTACAGCCAAAATGCAGCGTATCGCCGTACTGAAAGATTATCGAGTCAAAGGATACGGACGTGTTCTGTTGCTAGCTATGGAAGAGCTTGCTCGGGAGCTTGGACTGGAAGCTTCGATTCTTGATGCACAGTGCCAAGCTGAGAATTTCTACAAGAAGCTAGGATATGAAGTGATTTCTACGGAACCTTTTTATGACGCAGGTATTCTACATGTACGGATGCAGAAAACTCTTTAAAAATAGTGCACATAATTTACCGTTCCATGAAGCAAGCTAGGATGTGCCATATGATGGCAAATCCAAGTGCAAGGGGCGAGCTGAAGTGCCAAATAACGAACGCGAAAGTTTCGTAGCTGTACAGAAAAATGGAGACGGAGATTTAACCAGTTTCCAGACCTCTACAGGACGTGTCCTGGCGTATGATCAAGCGCTTCAAGAAGTACAGGCCGGAAATATTGCCGGAGTGAATGCTTTTAAAGGTAAAGACGGAGGAACTTATATTCGCGGCGACGCGGATGGGGATCCAACCAACAATTTGGATAATCTTCCGAGTTTCTCATAGTTCTAAAGGCAAAGACCGTACATACGTCATCGGACGTCAATGTACGGTCTTTTTTTAATCCTAATCAGAGTTTATAAATTACATGCTGCTCAATAAACTCCATCTCTCCAGTAAGCCCGACGAATTGAGGTTGTTCATCACTATAATGCATGAGCTTGATGATACGTCGAACATCTTCAGGTAATGACATTAACTCCTCCAGTGTGGTGTGAACAACACCTGATCCACCAAGCTGACAGTCATGCAGAATCATTCGGATGCCGTGCTCACGGACAAGGCGTATAAGTAGATCCGGCTGAAAAGTCATGTCCGCGCTGTAGAAAATCTCATTATTTATTAGAAGGGAATAGCTATCTTTGCCAGGAATATGCGGCGTATGTATGATCTCGAGCGAAAGAGAAGGAGCGAGCTTGTACGTAATTCCGGGTTTCATAGGTTTAACATCGAAGATATCGGTCAGGGAGGCTACTGCATCTTTTTGATATAATCCACCCTTTAAGGTGTTGTTCCAAAGTGGCTCAACAAGCGTCTCAGGTAAATGTAATCTCATATTCTTCCCGTATACGTGCTTTAGCGTAAGTGCTAGCTCTTCCAGACCTCCAACATGGTCCGCATGAATATGCGTAATTAGAGTAGCGTTTACGTCACGGAAGGATTTCCCGATGGTATGTATGGCAAGTGGGGCTGTAATCCCACAATCAATCAGTAGGGTATAATCATCAGCTAGTAGCAAGCCATTATTGTTAAAAAAGTTTTTTGCAAAAGCATTGCCAGTTCCTAGCATTTGTAGGCTCAGACTCATAAGAAAGTACCCTCCTGAAATCGCTGTCAGCTAATATATCAACTTTGAACAAGTACATAATATCATTTTTCGGAAGATGAATGAAATATTTACCTACAATTAGCGCAACTTGCTGAGACAAAGTAAGTATACATTAATAGCATGAATTATTTGGAGGGTTTCAAATGAATAGATGGAAAAAAGTCACTTTATGTGTGTTTGCTTTTTCCTTGATGGGTGGCTCCTTATTGTTCGCCGATTCTGTGAGTAAGAAAATCAGGGTATGGAACAACGGGACGGAAATTGTAGACGGCGGTTATTTGATTGATGGAAAAACATATATTCCCGCTAGAGAAGCGGGCGGGGTAGTGAATTGGGATGGATCTGGTAAAGTGACGATTCTTAAGCCTAATGTTCATATTGTTCTTTTTAAGGATAATACGGTCTTTGGTAACGTAAACGTAGGCAAGCTTAAGATTAAAATATTAACCCAGGTAGATAGCTTAACAGAAGAGGTTTCAGCTGTAAAAGTAGCCATAACGGACCCCTCTGGTAATGTTAAGGATATTCAGTCGCAGGAGCTTGAAGGCTCGCAGAAGGATAATTTCTGGTTTCCGACCTCGGAGTTTACTTATGATTTTAAAGAAACCGGCAAATATCGGGTAGGCTTCTATATGAAAGCTTCCAAAAATGCGGATTACGTTCTTGTGTCAGAAAAGGTAATTACAGCTCTTAATTAAGGGTTCTAAATTGACCTGAACTAATCTAACGTGGTAGTATACCAGATGTAGGATAATACAATTCAAAGTGAGGTATTACAATGAGCGATCACAAACATGAGCATGGTGAAGCATGCGGTTGCGGGCATGATCACGACCATGAGCACGAGGAGTTTGTGCTGACCTTGACGAACGAGCAGGGCGAAGATGTTGAAATGGTGTTGGTTGAAACTTTCGACATCGGTGAGAAACTATACGCGCTGCTGTTAGAAAAGGAAAATCCTGAAGCGGATGGCATTATTCTGCGTATGGAAGAAGAAGACGAAGAAATGGTATTGTACAATATCGAAGATGAAGAAGAATGGAAAGCTGTTGAAGAAGCTTACAACAATCTGCTTGCTCAGCAAGAATAGATTTTAGCGACTAAATTAAGCTGTTCTATTGTGTATATGACAGTTGATGTTTATATACAGAAACCCGATACTTATTATGGTATCGGGTTTTTGTATAAATCAATGAAGTTTTTTAGGAAAATGATGGGTCTTAGGAAATAGGATCGGCTTCTACAATCACTTTTATGTTAGTGATGCTGCGATCTTCAGGACCTTTAACCGGAAGTCCGATCTCCACATGGTCAATAATATAATCGATGTTATCCTGAGTGATAACTTCGCCAGGGAGAAGAATAGGAATTCCAGGCGGATATACATATATAAACTCTGCAATAATGTAGCCAGCAGATTCACGGAATGGAACTAACTGCGTATCCGCATAAAAAGCGTCCCTTGGAATCAGAGCAAGCTGTGGAATTTCTGGAACCTGAACCTTAAGTTCGTAGATTTCACCCTTGCTGTAATGAATGGCGGACAACACCCGAAGTGCAGCTAATAATTTATCTACTGATTCTTGGGTATCACCTGGGGTAATAAGGCAAAGAATATTATACATGTCACTTAGTTCTACTTCGATGTTGTACTTCTCGCGCAGCCAGTTTTCGGTTTCGTATCCTGTGATCCCTAAATGGCGCACATGAATGTTAAGCTTAGTTGGGTCATGATCAAATGTTGCTTCTGTCCCAAGGATCTCTTTTCCAAAGCTGTACAGGCCTTCGATCGTATTGATCGTTTCGCGTGCGTAGTTGGACAGTCTGATGGTTCTTTCCGCCATTTCATGACCGTTCAGCGCGAGATTACGTCTTGATGTATCCAAAGACGCTAATAAAATATATGAGGTAGATGTTGTAGTCAGCATGCTCATAATGGTCTGTACCCGTTGCGGGTTAATCAGACCCGTCTTAGCATTAAGATTCAGTACCGAGCTTTGCGTCATGGAGCCGCCAAGTTTATGCACACTAGTGGCAGCTATGTCCGCTCCGGCCTGCATGGCCGATACCGGCAGATCCTCATGAAAATGAATCAGTACTCCATGTGCCTCGTCCACCAATACGGGTACACCGTAACGGTGAGCCAGGTCGACAATCGAACGCAGGTCGGCGCATACACCGAAGTACGTGGGATTGATTACTAGAACTCCTTTGGCGTCTGGATGACGCCTTAACGCTCGTTCCAGCGAACTGGTCGTTATGCCGTGATCTATCCCGAGATTCTCATCCTGAACAGGCGAGACAAACACAGGCTTGGCTCCGGAGAAGATAATGGCCGACATCACAGATTTATGAATGTTGCGCGGCACAATTATTTTATCACCCGGTGAGCAGACAGAGAGGATCATCGTCATGATGGCATTGCTCGTGCCCTGTACGCTAAAATACGTATAGTCGGCGCCGAAAGCCTTCGCAGCCAGCTTCTGAGCTTCCTGGATTACTCCAGTTGGCTGATGTAAATCATCAAGCGGTGCGATGTTGATTAGATCGATGGATAGAGCGTTATCGCCGATAAACTCACGGAATTCGGCATCGGTTCCTAGCCCCTTCTTATGCCCCGGGATATGAAATTGAACGGGATTGCCGGCGGCATGCTTTTTTAAAGCTGTGAAGAGGGGAGTACGGTGTTGATTC
Source organism: Paenibacillus sp. FSL E2-8871 (assembly GCF_038000345.1). Taxonomy (NCBI): domain Bacteria; kingdom Bacillati; phylum Bacillota; class Bacilli; order Caryophanales; family Paenibacillaceae; genus Paenibacillus; species Paenibacillus sp. FSL E2-8871. The sequence goes on from NZ_JBBOBV010000001.1 coordinate 398,166, forward strand.
ATTTAATGCTGTCACAACCTTTCGCGAATATTAAAATTTAAGGCAAGCATCAGTATAACAAAACAATCTACAGAATACTAGGATTTGGATGTGATAGAATGTCCACGAAAGCTGCGCAACGTACACATATCAGTTTGACGTCGCCATTTATCATGGAGATGTGGGTAATTATTTTTTTAGTTGAGTTTGTTAAAGGGTCGCTACTTGTCGCTTTGTTACCCGTATATATGGAGAATATTTTGGGTCTATCTGTTACGGTAGTAGGCTTTGCCTTTGCACTCCAGTATTTGGGGGATAATCTATTCCGCAGTCCTTCTGGCTGGGTTATGGAGCGCATAGGATTTCGCTGGACCATGACAAGTGCCTTGCTGTTGATCCTAGTAGCTGTTGGAATGATAATATATGCCAAAACAGCAGTTACGCTCTCGATTGCCTGTCTTATTCTTGGGATCGGGACATCCCCGCTTTGGCCTTGTGTGATGACCGGAATAACGGAATTGGCGGGATCTACTAAAAGCGGCAGCAGTGGAGCAGCTATGGGTGCTGTAGAGATGGCATCGCTCGCAGGAACGGGAATCGGTCCGATTGTAGTGAATTTTTTGATGGATCAGGGTGGACAAAGCTATCGTGTAGCCTTTTTGGTCCTGCTAGGGTGTGCTGCTGTAGTAGTTGTAGTTGCGCTTTTTCTACCTAAAAGAATCTCGTCAAGTGGCACTCATGCAGTTGTAAGGGACATGGAGGGGCTTGGTGGAGTCGTTGAACGTAAAAAAATTAGTCCGTTAGAAAGTATAAAAAGAACACTACATCAGGTCAGAACGACGCTTAAAGTCAGTCGCCTACTATATCCGGCCTTATTTCTTCAGGCTTTTGCCATTGGCTTGATGACGCCTGTAGTTACCTTGTTTGCACGTACGGAGTTGCATGTTAGTCCAAATCAGTTTAGCCTACTTCTGATTGCCGGTGGTGGGATTACGGTGCTCGCTCTAATTCCAGCAGGCAAGCTGGTAGACCGAATAGGAACAACTGTGTTTCTGAACATTGGCTTTTTGCTCGCCGCCTTTTCCCTTGCCCTGTTCTCACAGGTACGCTGGCTCCCGCTTGCTTTTATCGCGGTGGCATTGGTCGGTATAAGCTACGCGCTTATTCTCCCGGCATGGAATGCCTTTCTGGCTAAGCAAGTGCCTAAGGGGGAACGAGGGACTGTCTGGGGGCTTTTCTTGACCTTGCAAGGCTCAGGGATGGTGGCAGGACCAGTGATATCAGGGAGACTATGGGACCATGTAGGTCACGGTGTTCCGTTTCTGATGAGTGCAATTGTTATGTTGATACTCTTTGGGCTGCATTTACTAATTGTACACAGAACGAAGTTGAAATTTAAAACTAGTTGACCTTAGATGTGAAAAGCCGCTGACAACCTGAGAATTAGTTGTCAGCGGCTTCTTTTAGGAATTAAAAGGACTAAAAGAAATAAAAAATTCAATCAGCGTTTGGAGAAAGTCTGTTGCGGGTAAAAATAGTCAATAAACCAAGTTACCGCTACATAAACTGAAGTATAAAATAAGACTAAGACGAACGCAAAAGTAACTACTACTTGAAGAGGTCCGGCAGCCATAAATAATCGGAAATTGAACAATTGTGTTGGCTTTGCAGATGTGAAGTAGTTAGGGGGGAGTGCCGTGAACAAAAACGACGAGGTGGAGTATTGTAACCTGGAGCTGCGTTTCGACAGACAGCATATCCAGGACCTGATCAAGGATTTGATTCAAAAAGGTTATTCCCTATATTGGAGCGAGAACGAACAGGTCTTTGTAATTTCGGTCCGTACGGGTCGTAAACTGGTGAAATTACGTTTTCAAAGGATCAAAGATGGCTATAAGCTCGTGGGTGACTATATGATTCGTGATGCTCGCTTGTCAGAATGGATGGAGAAGTTAATTGGGGACATGCGAGGGCATGCCATTGTAAAGCGCTTCCGGGACCGTCAGATTATTATTGAAAATATTTTGTTCGGCGAAGTGATTCGTCTTGTCGAAATCTCGGGTTATCAGCAGCGAGTCTTATACCAGAAGGGTCCTATGCTCACCGATGAGGAGCTGACCAAGCTCTATTATTCTGTTGAAGGAGAGGAACGAATTCGCCAGCGCAGGATTGAAGTGGATGAGCAGCTGGATCGATTAAATGATGCACTTAAGGCTGAGGATATGATTCGCGCGGAGAAATGCCGAGCGCAGCTTACCTTTTTGACGAAGGAATTGTATATGTTAGAATGGTAAACAAGGTGCCGAAATAAGTTGCTTAGGGGCACCCCGAATTTCGGGGTGTCTTAGATTTGTTTGAGAACTTGCAGACAGGGGTTCACTTCTGGTGCTAAAAACGTTAAAATAGTCATTGTGATCATTTTCATATTGGCAATGGATTTGTCGATGAATTTGATCTTTATTCGCAGGGCAGGCTTTGCTGTCTCTGATAAAGGGTGGTATTCTTATACTGCGAGAAATGGATTTCCCAAAAATATAGGGTGCAAAGGGTGGAGGACCAGATGGCAAAACAACAAATCGGCGTTATTGGCTTGGCGGTAATGGGCAAGAATTTGGCTCTAAATATCGAAAGCAAAGGTTTTTCCGTATCCGTGTTTAATCGCTCACCGGAGAAGACACATGATCTTCTTGCTGAGGCGGAAGGTAAAAACCTCGTAGGCACATTTTCCGTTGAGGAATTTGTAGCTTCGCTGGAAACACCGCGCAAAATTCTGATCATGGTTCAAGCTGGTAAAGCTACTGATGCTACCATCGAGCAACTGTTGCCGCATCTTGATCAAGGCGACATTATTATCGACGGAGGAAATGCTTATTTCCCTGATACGGTTCGTCGCAGTAAATATCTGGAAGAAAAAGGTTTCCGCTTTGTCGGAACTGGGGTTTCTGGCGGTGAAGAAGGAGCTCTTAAAGGTCCTTCTATTATGCCTGGCGGTCAAGAAAGCGCGTATAAGCTAGTTGAACCAATCCTAACTGCAATCTCAGCTAAAGTTAACGGTGAGCCTTGCTGTACATATATCGGACCAGACGGTGCGGGACACTATGTTAAAATGGTGCATAACGGTATCGAATATGGTGATATGCAATTGATCTGTGAAGCTTACCAGCTGCTCAAAGACGTTCTAGGTCTGGATGCAAAAGAACTTCACAACATTTTCAAAGAGTGGAATAGCGGTGAGCTCGACAGCTACCTGATCGAGATTACTACAGATATTTTTGCTCAGTATGATGAAGAAACTGGTAAACCAATGGTTGACGTGATCCTTGATTCCGCTGGCCAAAAGGGAACTGGTAAATGGACAAGCCAAAGCTCATTGGATCTTGGTGTACCTTTGTCCATGATTACCGAATCCGTATTCTCACGCTTCCTCTCTGCAATGAAGGATGAGCGCGTAGAAGCAAGCAAAGTGCTTAACGGACCAGAAGCTACACCATTTGATGGTGACAAAGCTGAATTCATCGAGAACGTGCGTAAAGCATTGTTTGCAAGTAAAATCGTATCCTATGCTCAAGGTTTCGCTCAACTTCGCGTAGCTTCCGACGAATACGGTTGGGATCTGAAATATGGCGAGTTGGCTAAAATTTGGCGCGGTGGCTGCATTATCCGTTCCCGTTTCCTACAAAACATCACGGATGCTTACGAGAACAATGCAGATCTTAAGAACCTATTGCTTGATCCTTTCTTCAAGGATGTTATGGACAATTACCAATCCGCATGGCGTAAAGTTATCGCTTCAGCTGTAACGATGGGTGTTCCAGTGCCTGGATTCTCCAGCGCATTGGCTTACTATGATAGTTATCGTACAGAAAGACTGCCTGCGAACCTGCTTCAGGCACAACGCGATTACTTCGGCGCACACACGTTCAAACGTGTAGACAAAGAAGGCGTTTTCCACCACAACTGGATGTCTGCAGAATAATCTAGTTTATTACGGTTATAAGCAATGACGCCTTCGGCGTCCCTAAAGGACGGTAAGAAGCGTTTATGCGAGAAATATAAGGTTAATGTATAACATGAAACTTGTACTTTCTTATATTTTAAAAAAGTGGCCCGAATTGCTTCACCAGAAATGGGGAGGCTTTCGGGCCTTTTTTGTTGAAGTTTTGATGTGTATTTACTATGTGAAGCAGATTGTCTAATGTTTTGACCCTGTGTTATGATATGACAAATATCGCGGTTGGAGGATAGACATGGCTGGGGATACAGAAGAATTTAAAAAGTTCAACGAAGAGCAAAGAAATAAGAACATTATTTTAGTAGGGATGATGGCAACGGGGAAGTCAACAGTAGGCGCAATTTTGGCCGAGGAACTGGGTTACGAGCTGGTTGATCTGGATCATGTCATTGTTGAAACTGAAGGCCGAAGTATTGCAGAAATTTTCGCGGAAGATGGAGAGCATTACTTTCGAAGCGTGGAAACAGCAGTACTAAAGCGTATGCTAGAGTCTGAGAATAAATTAATATCTACTGGTGGTGGCGCGGTATTGGCGCCGGGGAATACAGATTTAATGCTGAGTAAAGGGCATGTGGTTGCGCTAACGGCAACAGAAGAAGAGATTATTGCCCGCGTTAGTGGAGATCAGAATCGTCCGCTGCTCGCCGGCAATGCAAAAGAACGGGTTAGACGTATCATGGAAGACCGTCGAGAAGCTTACCTGTTCGCGCATTACACGGTCGATACAACGGGACTGACAGCGGCAGAAGTGTCGCAATATATTTTAATGCATTACCGCGGCTGAGCTTTTAAGAGAGTGTTTCATTCCATTCAATCATACCGCCGCTTAAATTTGTAGCATGATAGCCAAACTGTTGTAGATATTCGCAGACACGCTGGCTTCGAGCACCGGAACGGCAAATAAAGATCACTTTGGCATCGCTTGGAATATCCTCAGTGCGGTGTGGAATTTCTCCCATGGGGATATGCTGTGCACCGGGAATCATCCCGAAGGCAACCTCTTCGTCTTCACGAACGTCGATGAGTACAAGGTCTTCCCCTGTCTCTAGACACTGCCGCAATTCTTGCGGTGTAATTTGTGGAACATTATGCATGGTTGTGACCTCTTTTCATCAGAAGAATGGTTTAATGATAACACAAGCATGGAATACCCTGTCAAACGAGCACTACATACAACTATATCTACTAAGGAGAGTTTATATTATGGACGTTATTGTTAGGCCAACGCCATCCCTGCAAGGAGAATTTGGGGCCCTCTCTTCCAAAAACTATACCACTCGTTATTTGCTGGTTGCCGCATTGTCAGAAGGCGTAAGTACGATTTATCATCCGGCACATAGTGAAGATAGCGATGCCATCCGTCGTTGTATTGCAGATTTGGGAGCTGTACTCACAGAAGATGATGAGAAGATTGTGATTCAAGGCTTTGGTCGCAAACCTAAGGATGTTAAGGAACTTAATGTGGGGAATGCTGGAGCAGTACTACGTTTTCTAATGGCTGTTGCTGCGCTGAGCCCTGAAGTTACATTCGTAAACACGTATCCTGACTCATTGGGCAAACGTCCACATGACGACTTGATCGTGTCTCTAGAACAGCTTGGTGTGAAGGTAGAGCATAATGAAGGTAAGTTGCCGATCACGATCCGCGGTGGCAAACCTGTTGGGGGTAGAATTACAGTTTCAGGTGCTGTCAGCTCCCAGTTCCTAAGTGCTCTATTATTCTTGACACCATTGCTTGAAGAAGATAGTGAAATTATTGTCCTTGATGATTTGAAATCAAAGGTTGTCGTAGGTCAGACGCTAGAAGTATTGGAGCAGGCTGGAATTGTGGTTCATGCGGCGGATGATTATATGTCCTTTAAAGTGCCAGGTCGTCAAGCCTATGCGGCAAAAACGTATACCGTTCAAGGTGACTATCCTGGCTCTGCGGCTATTCTAGCAGCAGCTGCGGTTACAAAGTCAGATGTTAAGGTACATCGACTTGTGGAACAGAGTAAGCAGGGAGAAAGAGCCATTGTTGATGTGTTGCGTATGATGGAAGTACCGCTTACTCATAAAGAGGGAACAGTTCACGTACAAGGGAACGGCGTTCTAAAAGCTGTTGAATTCGACGGAGATGCTGCAACCGATGCGGTGCTGGCTATGGTAGCTGCTGCCGTATTTGCTGAAGGCACTTCACGATTCTATAACGTTGAGAACCTTCGGTATAAGGAATGTGATCGTATAACTGATTACTTGGCAGAGTTGACTCGTGCAGGAGCCAATGTTGAGGAACGCCGCGATGAAATTATCGTTCACGGCATGCCTGAAGGCGTCGAAGGTGGTGTGACGATTAACGCGCATTACGACCACCGTGTAATTATGGCGCTGTCAGTAGTAGGTTTACGAGCGCGTAAACCACTATTGATCAAGGATGCTCACCATGTCGCTAAGTCGTATCCGCAATACTTTGATCACCTGCGTGCGCTTGGTGCGAATGTGGAGTGGGTACAATAGAAGTAAGGGAGCTAGCGAATTTAGCTTCAGTTAAATAAGGATCATAAAGTGTAACTATGGAAAGGGGCACTATGTATGAGCTTTGAGAATCCAAGTCGGGAACAGATCGGAGATATCCTTGCTTCTGCTGGTAATATTGCAGTTGTTGGCCTGTCTGACAAAACAGACCGTACCTCCTATATGGTCGCGGGTGCTATGCAAAGTCGGGGATATCGGATCATTCCTGTAAACCCATTGGTTGATGGTGAAATACTGGGAGAAAAGTGCTATCATACGTTAGCGGAAATTCCAGAGCCGGTGGACATTGTTAATGTGTTCCGTCGAAGCGAATACTGCGCAAAGGTCGCACAGGAGGCCGCTGAAATCGGCGCACGTGTGCTCTGGCTTCAGCAGGGTATAATCAGCCAGGAAGCCGCTGAAATCGCCGCTGAGCATGGTATGACGGCGATTATGGACCGTTGTATCAAGGTCGAAGAAGCGATCACGATGCATGGGCGTACTCGGGCATAAGGTTCGGTAGTTCAACACTTTATCTGACTATTGAAAAAATGATGATCAGAGCGTGTATCAAGGGATTTCGAACGAACCGACGAACGGGCAAACGATGAACTGACGAGCTTACGAGCCGACAAACGAACCAACCGAGAGAACAATGAACCGGCGAGCCGACAGACAAAAGAACAAACTAACAAACCAGCGAACTAAATTTTTTAGCGCTGAAGTAGTTGCAAATTTAATGTTAAAGAACAGCCAAGATCAAAAGCATCGTTTGATTATGATTGGCTGTACAGACTGTGCAATTTCTAATGCAAATCACTAACTGAGCTTGTTATACTGAAGTTAGACGAAGAACGTCCTTTATCCGCATGATTTGCGGCTAAGGGCGTTTTTTTATTTTTATAGGGGAGGATACCATAATGGAATTTGAAGAAGCACATGGTATGTTCATTAACAAGCACTTGACTGAAAGATCAGGAGAAAGAAGGGGGAGGCTGGTTAGAGGGCATAATTATGCGGAGAAGTTGTTCTTGCAGAATGTATGGTGGCCATTGTTTGAGAGCCTTGATGATTTGCATCCAGAATACGAAGTGTACGACTGGAACCGTAAATCTCAGTTTCTGGACTTCGCTTTTCTTCCGCAGAGCGGCGGCAGTCTCGGGATTGAGTGCGACGGGTTTCAAAGTCATGTGAAGGACATGGACCGCGAGAGATTCAACTACGCAGTTAATCGGGACACTTTTCTGACCGGAATGGGGTGGAAAATGATTCATTTTTCTGTTGATGATCTTCAGCACCGCCCCGAGGTGTGTCGGATGCTTTTGCAATTGGTGCTGGCACCTCATTTGGCGCGCAAATCTGCAGGCGTGGATATTTTGTCTGAGGAGAAGGAGGTTCTGCGGTTGGCTTGGCGACTGGGTAGGGCGATCCGTCCAAAGGATGTGACCACTCATTTCAGCATTAACTTTCGAACGGCGCGCAGATTGTTGCACTCGTTGAGTGAGAAGGGGCTAATAAAGCCTGTAATTACGGGTGAACGGGTTCGACAATACGAGGTGAAAGCTATGCGGCCAGATCAAATATGGTAGGAGTGGTAGAATAATTGCACTATATACAACTATATCGGAGATATCTCTATTCTATTGTGGTTTAGTTGTACTTTGTACACTTATTACACACCAAAGGTAAGAAAAAGGATGGAATTATTAAAAATAATTGCACAAAGTACACTTATATGGATTTCAGTTTTTCTAGGATATAAATAGTTGTACAAAGTACAATTAACTTCTTCTTTTATCATCGGTAGCAAAAGAAAGAGACTCAGTCAGCAGACAAAACTTTATTCAATAAAAATTACTCATTCACTTGAAGCATTATTAGAGACGCACATTCATTCGGAGTAACTTTTTATCGGTTTTAAACAACTTTAGCATTGTTTGCTTTAGTGCTTTGGAATCCTGAGCCCAGAGAATGGTGTTTCTAGGTGATTTTATTGTGGAGTGAGTGTGTATTTGTTTTAAATATAACCTGATCTTTTCCTTCAGTTTATTTTGACAAAAACCCCCGCAGCGCTTACCATTCAATATAGAAAGAAAGGAGAGGGTAGCCTTGAATTGGCTCGGATCATTGCAGCAATTGGGCAGAGCCATAATGCTTCCTACCATGGTACTGCCGGCGGCAGCCATTTTGCTTAGTTTGGGCAGCTTACCTTGGTCTGCATGGGGACTTTCTTCGGTATCCGAAGTGGCTACATACGCTGGGCAAGGAATCTTTTATTTTATGCCTTATTTGTTCGCTGTGGGTGTAGCATGGGGATTATCCAATCAAGCTGGAACGGCGGGTCTTGCAGCACTGGCTGGAATGTTCACTTACGACCGGATTGTTACCCATATGGGAGACGGGCTTGTACAACCTGCAACACTTATCGGAATTTTGCTGGGTATAGTTGCCGGTATCGCTCAAAACCGGTTCAAAAATATCAAGCTTCCAGAGGCGATACAGTTTTTTGGAGGTTCGCGTTTTGTTTTGCTGTTCATGGGATTGTTTTCGGCTGGCTTTGCATGGGTGATGTTAGGGATCTCTCCACTGCTGCAAAGAGGACTGGATGATCTTTTTCAAGGGATATTGCAGACAGGCGGCTTTGGCGTTTTTATTTATGGAGTGCTATATAGAGTACTAACAGCCTTCGGTCTTCACCATATTCTCAACAATGTGTTTTGGTTTCAGTTTGGAAACTTTACAACTCCTGATGGTAGCACTGTCGTTCAGGGGGATTTGCCACGTTTTTTTGCAGGCGATCCTACGGCGGGCATTTTTATGGCGGGTTTGTTTCCGATTATGATGTTCGCACTGCCAGCCATTGCTTTTGCTATTATTCAGGAAGCGCGCGAGGACTTGAAACCTAAGATTAAAAAGACTTTTATGCGAGCGGCTTTGGTCTGTTTTCTGACCGGGGTTTCGGAGCAGATTGAATTCGCGTTTTTGTTTGCTTCTCCGTATTTATTCGCGATACATACTGTAATGTCTGGCCTCGCTATGGTACTGACCTATATGCTGGGAATTCATCACGGGTTCTCTTATTCGGCAGGAGCGATTGACTTCTTTTTGAATTTGCATCTGTCACAGAGGGCTTGGCTTTTGATTCCGATCGGTATTGGTTATGGGATTGTGTATTATAATTTGTTCCGCTGGGCGATTCGCCGTTTTCAGATCCCGACACCAGGGCGTGAAGAAGGTTCTGAACTTGGTGATTGGGCAGGCAATATCCCTTATCAGGCACCATTGATCTTGGAGGCGCTTGGTGGCAAGGAGAATATCGTACAAGTACAATCCTGTATCACTCGTTTGAGGCTAACCGTCCATAATGATCGATTTATAGATACAGGGGCGCTTAAAGGTCTTGGTTCCGCTGGGATTATCAAGCTCGGTGGCGGGAATGTCCAGGTAGTATTTGGTACGTATTCAGAGTTGATCCGCGAGGAGATTAATAAGCTAATGCTTCGTGATTTGCCGCAGGTGTTGTTCAGTTCTCCGATGCAGGGTAGAATGATGCCCATTGAGGAAGTGCCGGATCACATCTTTGCAGCGAAGCTAGTGGGTGATGGAGTTGCATTTTTGCCGGAAAAAGGGGAGCTTACTTCGCCTGTATTCGGGAAGGTTATGCACGTCTATCCTACAATGCATGCCGTTGGTATTGCTACGCCGGAAGGGCTGGAGGTACTTATGCATATAGGGATCGACACTTCGCAGCTTAAAGGGCCATTTGAGGCGGTTGTAAAAGAAGGCGACAGTGTGGAACCAGGTCAATTGCTTGTTAAATTCGACCTCGCTTATTTGCGTGAGCATGCAGCTTCACTGGCTACACCAATGGTGATTACGAATCCTGATCGAGTAAAATCATGGAGCTATGCTCCATTTAAAAATGTTAAAAAGGGGCAATCTTCAGTAATGTCCGTAGTCTTACATGAAAGTAACGTTGGAGGGATAGAAGGATGATACAAGGCATAGGCGCAGCAGCAGGTGTAGCTATCGGGAAGGCCTTTGTCTTACCGAACTGGGAGTGGAGCTTACCAGACACACAAGTGAACCCAGTGGATCTAGCTAAGGAGTTTGAGCGTTTATACGAAGGTATCCGTACCTCTAAGGACGAGATTGAATTCATCAAAAAAGAATTCAGAGAAGTAGTCGGTCCGGAGGAATCTAGCATTTTTGATGCTCATCTGGCGATTTTGGATGATCCGGTGTTTATGAGCGAAATCCGGGGGATTATTGAACGCCAATATAAGGCGGCGGAAGTGGCTGTTAAGGAAGCGATTGATCATTTTGTAGCGATGTTTGATCTGCTGGATGATGAATACATGAAGGAGCGGGCGGTGGATATCAAGGATGTCGGTAACCGTCTGTTAAAGCATCTTTTAGGTGCTCCTGAGGTCACGCTGCCTTCGGATACACAGCCGTATATTCTCGTAGCGAAGGAGTTGTCTCCTTCCCAGTTAGCTCACTTGAACCCAACTTATGTTCTAGGTATTGTTACTATGATGGGCGGTAAAACCTCACATTCCTCCATTATGGCTCGTGCGCTGGGTATTCCGCTCGTAGCAGGTTTGGAGAATAATTTATCTAACCCAATTCAGACCGGAGACATGCTCGTGATAGATGGAGACACCGGATCAGTGCAAATTCATCCTGATGAGGTAACGATCAATGAATATGTTTCTCTTCGGAATAAGCAGCATAAAAAGAAAGAACAACTGGAATTGCTTGCTACAGTCGATGCCGTCACTAAAGATGGCGTTAACCTGCGATTGGCTGGTAATATCAGCTCAGTCAAAGAACTGAATTTAGCGCTTAAGTATGGAGCCGAGGGTGTAGGTCTATTCCGTACAGAGTTTCTTTACATGGATCGCAGTTCTTTCCCAACCGAGGATGAACAATTCGAAGTGTACAAACAGGTTGTCGAGAAGGTAGGCAGCAATATGGTTGTGATCCGTTCGCTGGATATAGGCGGGGACAAGCATCTGGATTACTTCCAGCTGCCAGAAGAACAGAATCCGTTCCTTGGCTATCGTGCCATTCGAATCAGCTTAAATCGACAGGATATGTTCAAAACTCAGCTAACAGCCATTTTGCGGGCGAGTGCGTATGGGAATGTAAAGCTAATGTTCCCTATGATATCTTCCGTAGAAGAAGTACAAGCAGCAAAAGCTGTACTGGAAGAAGTGAAGTCTGAACTGGAGCTACGGGGCATACCGTTTAATCGGAATATTCCAGTCGGTATTATGATTGAAGTTCCAGCTGCGGTTATGATTGCGGATTTACTGGCGGAGGAAGTTGATTTTTTTAGTATCGGTACGAACGATTTGGTGCAATATGTACTAGCCGTAGACCGAATGAATGAACAAATTGCGCATATGTATCATCCATATCATCCAGCGGTTCTGCGAATGATCCGTATGACTGTAGAAGCAGCGCGTAATGCAAAAATAGATATTAGTGTATGTGGTGAAATGGCGGCAGATGAGCGTTCTTTGCCACTTTGGCTGGAGTTAGGGATTAGTGATCTAAGCATGTCGCCGCAGGCACTGCTGAAGGTTAAACACCGTACCCTGAATACACTGGCTATAGACGCTACAAGGGTTGCCAAAGCTTGCTTCCATCATCGTACAAGCTCGGAAACGGAAGAAATCCTAAGTGCTTATGCTCAGAAAAGCGGTATTACGCTTGGAACGAGCGTGGAAACAAAGGAGAAAGCTTCTTCATAGTTATCAAGCGCTACATCATCAAGTCCACATCAAGGTTCGGCATTCTTGCCGGGCCTTTTTCTTTTTTACTAGATTATTATAAAAAAACAAAACCGTTTGCGCTTCGGCGCAGTCTATACATAGAGCGTGTTGTACAGGAATGATTTATGCGTGAAGGCAAGGGGGGAGGACAAAACAAGGATGGAACACATTATTAAAGACGAAATGGAAATAGTTGCTACGGAAGAAGATACATTCTACGAGCTGGTAGCTGAACAGAAAAGAAAGCTTTACAGCATTGCTTACAGCTATTTGCGAAACGAGGCGGATTCGTTAGAAGTTCTGCAGGAGGCAACCTGTCGTGCATGGATTAAACGTAAAAGCTTAAAGGACTCCGAAAGGTTTGTTCCTTGGTTAACACGCATTCTGATCAATTGTTGTAATGATGAGTTGAAGCGCAGAAAGAGGAATGTTGTCACAGAAGCTACTCGAAGTGATATAGGGATTATGGAGATGAAAAGCGACCGCAGATTGGACATGGAACAAGCGCTGGATGGGGTTAAGCCGAAGTATCGCCAGGTGCTTGTACTCAAATATTACAAGGATATGACCCTTGCAGAAATTGCAGAGGTGCTCGATAAACCGGAGGGTACGGTAAAGACATGGCTCAACAAAGGTCTGAAACAACTGCGTGACAGAATGAAACGGAAGGGGGATCTATTTTATGGCTGAGTCTGAAGAAAAGCTACTTAACGAATATTTTCATAAAATTAATGTCGAGGCTGAGGAAATGCCGGAAGTTAAACTAGACGCCGCGATTCGCAAGGGGATGCAGCTAGGTATCCGAAGAGGGTTCTCTTTTAGAAATAGATACGCTGTTATTACGTTGGCGGTTCTAGCTATAGCCTTATTGATTATTGTCCCATGGGTAAATCAGATGACCAATCCTGTACGTGCGCAGTTACCACCAAAAAGCTGGGGGAAGCTTGAGTTATTTAGACCCATTATTTCTAATAATCTGTCGATTAAATCAGCACTTGATGCAGGTATGTTGAAGGAGGTAGATGTCTCCTCTGCTGAGGTAGATGGGATAACATGGACTGTTAACGGAATCATGGCAGATCATAGAGGTATTGCTGTGCTTTATACAATCCAGAATAATACAGATCAGAAGTTGCAAATGATAGGCCTGTCATTGAAAAAAAATCAAAAGAATAATTACGACCTCACCGGATATAGCGGGTTTAGCAATTCTAATGCACAAGAGGCAGGTTCACCTGGGACGACCCGCATGTTAGAACAAATCGTCTGGGATAAATATCGAGAGGATCTGACAGATGAGTTGAATATTACATTATCTCTATATCCAGAATCCAAGGACCCTTCTAGGTCGAGCATGGATATTAAAAAGCTAAGTGTTAAAATTCCGCTGGAAGACGATAACAACTATTTTAAGGGAGAACTTGTTGATCTGAAGGATAGTCTGTCTATTGGTGGACAGAAAATAAAAATGGATAATGTCTATATTGGACCTACGGGTATTTACATACGGGAAACCTTTGACAAAGAGAATACAATGAGGATTTTTAATATGCTTTCACCTAAGCTGGTTATCGGGAAAGGGGAGCATCAAGAGGAGTTAATGCGGGTAAGTGGTGGTTCTTCAGTAGTAGGGGGCTTGAAAACTTATATCTTCCACAATGACAATATGAGACTTGCTGAACCAATCAAACTAGAAGTTGAAGGAATCTCTGCTCTAGATCAATCAAAGGCCGAGCTTGTGATTAACACGGAAACACAGCAGATTCTAAAAGCACCGGATAACAATCTAACGATTTCAAAGCGGATGGAGAACGAAGAGCAGGGAATTCTGTTATTGGATTACTTTATTCCTAAAGATGATATGGAGGCGCTTGCTGATAGCGGTTTTGCATTGGACGATAATTTTGTGGATAGTACTGGAAGTGGGCATTGGTTGGGACGGGTTAAAGATGGCTACTCACGATATAAAGAATTTAATGAAGATAGTAGGGGAACTACAGTAACCTTTTTCTTTAACATAGGGGAGGAAAAGCTACCACAACCCTTGACTTTCAAATTTAATTCTTATCCAAACGTAATCAAGGAGAAAGCGTCCATTCGAATTAAGTAAGTAGCTCGAAAGTCGAGTGAAGCAAATCAAGAGCCCTGTTCCTCAAATTGAGAGACAGGGCTTGTTTGATTTTAAACTTTAATTCTACTGTTTATTCCCCAGCTAACGCATCACAAAAAGCTTTGCCATAGGGCGGCAGATCTGGCGGGCGACGAGCAGAAATAATATGTCCATCCGTAACCACAGCTTCATCTTTCCATATCGCTCCGGCATTCTCCATGTCATCACGGATGCCGGGTGTGGAGGTGACGGTTACACCTTCCAGAATTTTAGCGGAAATTAATACCCAGCCTGCGTGGCAAATCTGCCCAATAGGTTTCTTAGCTGCATTGAAATCCTGTACTAGCTTTAGTACGGCACTGTATCTACGGATTTTATCAGGGGCCCAGCCACCAGGAACTAAAATCCCGTCATAATCTGCGGCATTAAGATCGTCCCAGGAGTACTCTGCTTTTGCAGGCACACCATATTTGCCGATGTATGTTTTATCTTTTTCCAAACCTGCCAAGTGAACCTCAGCGCCTTCTTCTCTTACTCGGTACACGGGATACCAGAGCTCCAAATCTTCAAATTCATCGTCTACGAGTGCTATGACCTTTTTTCCAGCTAGTCTCATTTTGTTAAGCTCCTTTCGTATCACATGATCCTTCATATTCTATCAAATTTAAAATACGAAGTCATCTGAAGGGTTGTAAATTATAGACGAATTGCCAATTTAATCATTATATGCAATTAAAGAGGGTTTTAATCGAGGGAGGTCGAATATAGAAATTGAAAAGTCATACTTTGTACTTAATTCATTTCTTGCAAGAGGTGTAGAAGATGTATACAGATAACTTAATGGAGAAGTTGTGTAGCTGTGGTGGCCTCATGAACTTACATATGCATTCATTGATTTTTAATACGAGGGTGAAGATTACACATGTCCCTGTCTATACTTGTCCGAAATGTACTAGTTATGAGCCCTTGTCGTTTATTAAAGCAGATTTAGGAAAGTTAGTGAAAGAATTGAACGCGGATGTGCCAAGACAAGATTTTTCGTTTACTCAAAGAAATGAATTAGCTAGTGTCCTAAAAGAAGCTTTGACAGAGGTTATTGTCGGAGGATTTCAAGAATTAGAGTTGGCTATCCGAGAGACAATTCAGGCTAGAGTGGATATGTTACTTGATCTATACCGACTAGCTGAGGGGCTTAAAGACCAGAATTGGATGGAAGAAACTAGTCGAAGACTGTCTCAATTAACGTTCCAAACGACCAAAAACGCAAATTATTAAAACATTCTGTGAAAATAATGAAAAACTTTCACGGAATGTTGGATTTTTCACTCACTTTTTGTTACGATAGATAGAAGTTACATTATTGTGCTCGTGAATAGGGAAGCCTACACTAGTCAAAAATTGTAATTAGGGGTTACGTCTTCAGCCTTGAAAGAAATTTTGAAAGGAAAATGAAGCGTTATCATTGCACAATTGTACAAAGTGTCGTATCATATTTTTAATTAGTCGAACGATAAAATTTATCGCAATGGAGAGAGTAATTTGACGGTAACCATTTACGATGTAGCTCGAGAAGCAGGCGTATCTATGGCTACGGTATCACGGGTTGTGAACAATAACCCTAACGTGAAACCGCAGACCCGGAAGAAAGTTTTTGAAGCGATTGAGCGTTTGGGATATCGTCCCAATGCCGTGGCGAGAGGACTTGCCAGTAAGAAAACGACAACCGTTGGGGTTGTCATCCCTGATATTTCAAACTCGATTTTTGCAGAAATTGCACGCGGGATTGAAGATATCGCGAACATGTATCATTACAATATCATATTGTGTAACGCGGATAAGCGTAAAGAAAAGGAAATCCGTGTCATCAATACCCTTTTGGAGAAACAGGTCGATGGTCTGCTCTTCATGGGTGGTACGGTAACCGAAGAACATATTCAAGCTTTCCAGACTTCTGCAGTTCCGATTGTCCTATGTGCTACACGGGATGAGAAGGGAACTTATCCTTCCGTTGACATCGATCATGAAACCGCTGCTTTTGATGCAGTGAATACTTTGATTCGTCACGGTCACCGAGAAATCGCAATGATCAGTGGTACACTCCAGGATCCTGCGAATGGATATGCACGTTTCCATGGTTATAAGAAGGCACTTGAACAGGCTGGAATCGAGTATCAAGAAGACTTGGTACGTATCGGTAACTACCGCTATGAATCTGGTGTCGAAGCCATGAAGTATTTCCTTGGACTCAAGAAGAAGCCAACCGCTATTTTTGCCGCAACCGACGAGATGGCTATTGGTGCAATTCACAGTATTCAGGATGAAGGCCTGAAGGTACCGGATGACTTCTCCATTATTAGTGTGGATAACATCCGTATGGCTTCGATGGTTCGTCCATTGTTGACAACTGTAGCCCAGCCTATGTATGACCTAGGTGCGGTAGCAATGAGACTTTTGACGAAACTCATGAAGAAAGAGACGGTTGAGAATCCGCGGGTTATCTTGCCTCATGAAACGATTCTCCGCTTGTCTGTTAATCATCTGAATAAGTAATTTAAGAACTAAACAGTATTTCCGTAAAAAGCTCCTTTTGGAGCTTTTTATGTTTTTTACAGAGTAAATCATCGGAGGAGGCGTTATCTTTGCCTGAAATAATCGGATTAATTGGTGCGATGGATGAAGAGATTAAGCTATTACTAGAAAGGATGGAGAATAAGGAGACGAAGGTCAAGGCAGGAATTCATTATTACATAGGAAATATATTAGGAAAGTCTGTAGTGCTCTGTAAATCTGGGGTTGGTAAAGTAAATGCAGCAGTTACGACACAAATTCTAATTGATTCCTTTGGTGTGTCTCGTATGTTGTTTACTGGGGTTGCTGGGGCTGTACACCCTGAATTGAATATTGGAGATATTGTAATATCATCTACTTGTGTTCAGCATGATATGGATGCTACAGCACTTGGCTTTTCAAAAGGTGAAATACCTTATCAGGATAATTCTGTCTTTCAGGCAGACCCTTCATTGGTACTCCTTGCTGAGAGGGCGTGTAACGAGTTAGGCCAAAAGTACTTGGTCGGCAAAGTACTTTCAGGTGATCAATTCATTTCTAATGCGAAGATTGTAGCCAAATTAAGAGAGGAATTGGACGGAGCGTGCGTGGAGATGGAAGGGGCGGCGGTTGCACAAGTGTGTGTGATGAACGCCACTCCCTTTGTTATTATTCGTTCGATGTCTGATAAGTCTGACGGGTCAGCAAATGTGAGTTTTAAGGAGTTCACGGTGGAAGCCTCAGGGCGCTCACATTCTATATTAGAATATATGCTGCAGCATCTTTAATACTCGTTTAGTACATGAAGCGCTGTCTAAAGCGTACCCTGTCGAAAGTCTCCTGTGAGGACATAGGTACCTCTTGTCCAATACGAACCATTAGGCAGTTTGCTGGATGTGAACAGATTTCAGGATCATCCGTAGCATACCAAACCATATTTACAGTTTTCATTAGCCGCTCCATCATTTGACGATAAGCCCACACATCAAGTCCACTCCCTTTTAAATCCCAGTGCCAATAATACTCTGTTGTAAAGACGATACAATTCTCCAATTGCTCTTGCTCAAAAGCAGTGGAAATCAGCAGCCGGCCTAGTCCGGCTCCCCTATAATCATTACTCACCTCAATAGCTCCAAGCTCAATTAGATCCATCATTCCACCCTGTGACCAAAGCTCCATTTCATCCGGATAATGAAAGGTTACATAGCCTATTATAGTGCCATCCTCTACAGCTGTAATTATACGTCCTTCTGGCAGGCTAGCAATCTCTATGAGAGCTTCTTGCTGTTCCATCGGTTTGCGGAAGGCATCAAGATCATGATGCATGTGGAGGGCTTTAAGGTCCTCTGGAGATCGGGGGCCACTTATTGTTATTGTTCTACCTTTATATGAAAGCGTATGGGAAACAGGGATTTTACGATGCTCCATAGCCGTGCTCCTTTCGGATGATAAAATATGGAATGTAAACGTTTGCTATGTTATACTAATTCAGACATAAAAAATTCACATTCATTGCATTGACATCATTATCTAAGAGAAGAGTCTTACCCTTAAAGCTTAAATCAAACGAGTGAGGGAGGCAAGAGTGATGGGTCAAGTCCATAGCGAAATTTTGCCTGGCCGTGTGCAGAGCTCCAATATGTCTGATTACACCCAGGCAGTAGCCAATTTTAAGTGGGAGGATGTTGAACGTAACTTCTCATGGTATGACACTGGAAAGGTTAATATGGCACATGAAGCAGTGGATCGCCACGTTCAAGAAGGACGGGGAGCGGCAACGGCCCTGCTCTACAGTGATGCGGTGCGGGATGAATCCTATACATTTGCCGATCTGCAGGAACGGTCGAATCGGTTCGGAAATGTATTGCGTAAATATGGTATCGGTAAGGGAGATCGGGTATTTATTTTTATGCCTCGTCAACCGGAACTATATTTTAGTTTACTAGGTATTCTGAAGATTGGGGCAATAGCGGGCCCTCTGTTCGAAGCCTTTATGGAAACAGCAGTTAAGGACCGGCTGGAGGATAGTGGTGCGGTTGCTTTAGTTACTACTCCTGAACTACTTCATCGTGTGAAGCGAGATGAGCTTCCGAATTTGCGTCATATTTTTCTAGTAGGCGGTACCACTGATATCGAGCAAGGTAACTTAGGTTTCACTGAGGAGATGGATAACGCGTCTTCTGAGCTCGAATTGGAATGGCTTGACCTGGACGATGGCCTTATCATGCATTATACATCTGGTTCTACAGGAAAACCTAAAGGCGTTTATCATGTGCAAAGAGCAATGATTCAACATTATTATACAGGTAGAGTGGTGCTGGATCTACGTCCAGATGATATTTACTGGTGTACAGCTGATCCAGGCTGGGTGACAGGAACATCTTACGGAATATTTTCTCCCTGGTTAAATGGGGTAACGAATGTCGTGAGAGGGGGACGCTTTAGTCCTCAGGATTGGTATAAGACGATTGAACGAAATAAGGTTAGTATTTGGTACAGTGCACCTACAGCATTTCGTATGTTGATGGGGGCAGGAGAGAGTTCAATTCAGGGAATTGATTTGAGCAGCCTGCGCCATGTCCTGTCTGTTGGAGAACCGTTAAATCCTGAAGTGGTGCGGTGGGGAGATAAGTTCTACAATCAGCGCATTCATGATACCTGGTGGATGACAGAGACGGGAGCGCAACTGATCTGTAATTATCCTGGAATGGATATCAAACCAGGTTCTATGGGCCGTCCGTTGCCAGGCATTGAAGCAGCGATTTTAGATGATCGAGGCAATGTTCTCCCACCATTCTCAATGGGGAATCTTGCAATACGGACGCCTTGGCCATCCATGATGAATTCGATCTGGAACAATAAGGCGAAGTATGAGGAGTATTTCCGCATTCCTGGTTGGTATATTTCTGGTGATTCTGCTTATATGGATGATGATGGATATTTCTGGTTTCAAGGACGGATTGACGACGTTATCAACTCTTCTGGTGAGCGTATAGGACCTTTTGAAGTGGAGAGTAAATTGGTAGAGCATCCTGCTGTGGCAGAAGCGGGTGTAATTGGTAAACCAGACCTGGTGCGTGGGGAAATTATCAAGGCTTTCATTTCGCTGAGAGAAGGCTATACTCCTACAGCTGCTCTCAAAGAGGAGATCGCGGCATTTGTTAAAGCCGGACTGTCTGCGCATGCTGCGCCGAGAGAGATCGAATTTAAGGATAAACTTCCTAAGACACGATCAGGTAAAATCATGCGGCGTGTATTAAAGGCTTGGGAGCTTCATCTCCCAACTGGCGATTTATCAACGATAGAAGATTAGAATGGATCATAAAAAAACACCGTTCCCTAATGAATTTAAGGGAACGGTGTTTTGTTGTGTGAAGTTATTCTTCGGACTACCGGTTAATGGTTTCCAGTCGTATTGCCGGCTGTACCACTATTACTGTTTCCGTTACTGCTACCTTCGCCAGATGGCGTTGAAGTAGGCGTAGGTAGAATGGTTCCAGGAATCTCGATATCCTCTCCTGGTGTACTCTCAGAGCCTGTGGAAGGCGTTGTCTCCGGTTGCTGATCTGGAGTTGGTGTTGCTTCCGGAGTTGGTGTAGTGCCTCCAGCAACGCTACCAGAAGCTGTCTCATTACCTGCGACATCAACAGCACTGACATAGAATGTTGCATTGGCACTCGCAGGAGTTCCTGGCGAGAATACCTTGCTCTCGTCAGCCATAATTACAGCTTGCTTCTGGAAAGACCCGCCGTTTAAAGAACGGTATAAGCGGTACCCTACTACATCTGGAGAGCCGCTTGGGGAGAAGCTGATCACAGCTTTTCCAGTGCTGTATGAGACACTTACATTTCCAGGAGCAGAAGGCGAAGTACCGTCGTCCACGCGTGGATCGACTTCAGTAGGGAAATCTGTCTTAGCATCGGCTGGCATATAATACTCCAGCGATTTATGCTCCTTCATCTTAGGGAAGGCTGCCAAGAGTTCCTTAACTAATTCCTGGATCGGCTTTTCACGTTTAACGACGATTTTTTCTTTCAGGAAATCCTCTGGTGTACCTTCGAGTGGGATATAGTTGACGCCATTGTAAGTAATATACTTGGCTTTGGAAATCCCATCGTCGCTCTCTTTAGGTACATATTTCGCATTGAAAAGATCTGTTGTGAATTTGTCAGTTAGAGCCGTTGGCAGCTTACCGCTGTACGCGGAAACTGTCTTTTTGGTAATTCCTTCAGGTTGTGTGAATTTGTCTGTAACGAACAAGTCTGGCTGCTTATCAATAACAGCATTCATGACTTTAGCCCATAAGGTCTGTGCTTGTCGTTTTTGTGTATCTCCTGTAAGGGTATTAATTTGTTCCTTATAACCAACCCACATGCCAAGTGTGACATCAGGGGTGTAGCCCATGAACCAGACATCTCCATAGTTCTGAGTGGAGCCAGTCTTACCTACAATCGGAATGTCTTTAAAGTGTTTATAATCTCTTCTTACTGTGCTTGCAGTACCTTCTGTGATTACTGTACGCAGCATATCGGTCATTAGATAAGCAGTTTGCTCAGAGAATACTTGTTCAGGGTTAACCTTGTGCTGATAAACGATCTTGCCTTCCGAATCCACAATCTTCTCAATCATATAAGCATCATTAAATGCTCCCTTATTGCCAATGGCGGAATAGGCATTGGTTAATTCCTCAACGGATGTACCGTATCGAAGACCGCCTATAACCCCAGTCTGCGCTCTGTAATCATCTTCGGTGAGTGTAGTGATCCCTAGCTTTTTAGTAAAGGCCCAAGCATCCTCTATTCCGACCTTCTCGTTAAATAGTTTAAGCGCCGGTATGTTGAGGGATTTATTAAGTGCATAGCGAGCCGTAACTAAACCCTGATAGCGATTGTTAGCATTTTTAGGGATATGGAAGCCTTTCCCGCCATCCTTCAAAATGATTGGAGCATCATCTAAGATTCCAGCAGGTTGAATCAGTCCTGCATCTAAGGCAGGTAAGTATGCTGAAATCGGCTTCATCGTTGAGCCGGGTTGCCGGACCATTTGGGTTGCGTAGTTCATTTGCTCGATATTAAAATCGCGGCCCTCAATCATACCGAGAATGGCTCCGGTCTTGTTGTTGATCAAAATGCCAGCCGTCTGTTCAACACCTTTTGTTTTGCTGTCCTTGGTGAAATTACTACTATCTTCGGAAATACTGTGCATTGCACTGTATACTTTCTTATCAATCGTGGTATAGACTCGGTAACCGCCGGTCATTAACTGTTGTCTTGCTTCCTCAAGAAGTACGGCATTATCACTAGAGCTAGTGGTATCAGCTGTACTGTTATTCTTTTCATTTAGTGACAAAAGAATCTCAGATGCTTTACGCTCCGTCTCCATCATTAGGTATGGATATGTAGCATAGGCTTTCTTAGTGTGAGGAGCGAGAGAGCTTTTAATATCAAACTTGAGTGCTTCATCATATTGGGAGGTAGTGATCTTGTTCTCCTCTAGCATACGACGAAGTACAAGCTGTTGACGATCCATAGCTCTATTGAACGCCTTTGCGTTGAATTCTCCAACACCATTGAATGCTGAATAAGCGGAGGGGAGCTGTGGAAGACCGGCCAAATACGCCGCTTGGGCAATATTCAACTTGTCTAGATCATCCAGACCGAATATACCTTTGGATGCAGCTTTAATCCCAAATACGTTATAGCCATTCGAGCCATTACCGAACGGAACCTTGTTCAGATAAGCCGTTAAAATCTCTTGCTTGGTCAAGAAGCGTTCTAGTCTAAGTGAAAGTAGAATTTCTTTTGCTTTACGATCTTCTGTTCGATCCAGATTGAGAAATACACGTCTTGCGAGCTGTTGAGTAAGTGTACTGCCTCCGGTCTGAACGGATTCATTTAATATCTTTTGTTTGACGGCACGTAAGGTGCCTTTGAAATCCACGCCATTATGCTCATTGAAATTATTGTCCTCTATAGCGAGAACTGCATCAATAATAATCTGGGGGATGTCGTTGTATTGAATGAGCCTTCGATCTTCTTCTGTACGAAGCTGGCCGATCGGTGCGCCATCACGGAAGTATGCGAATCCGGTGATCGCATTTTGTCCGACTTGTTGTTGAATCATTTCCTCAGAGCGAACAGGTTCATCTTTCACCATGGAAGTGACATATCCTGCTGCTGCACCACCGACGAACAGAATGCCTATTATGCCAAGAATAAACATCCACTTAACTACAGAACCGAACCTGCTAAGCCCAGATCTGCGGGGTGAAGGCTTCTTTACGTTTTTTTTCTTGTTCTCTTGAACCATCGACGATAATTCCTCCTTTTAACGGAATTATTATAGCACAAATTGGCGATTTTGAATGCAGTCGGAGTGTTCATTACCTATTAGAATAACAAAAAGCCTCCGGATAAATCCGGAGGCTTTGGTCATACTCGCTATAAGCGAGATATTAACGGTTGTAGAACTCGACGATTTGTTTCTCATCGATATCCTGGGAAAGCTCGGAACGTTCTGGCAAACGAATGTATTTACCTTCGAAAGATCCTTCAGCAGATTCCAGGTAAGCTGGAAGGTGGGAACGGTTAGCAAGAGCTTCTTTGATGGAAGCCATGCTTTGGCTTCTTTCGCGAAGACCGATAACGTCGCCCAAGCTTACACGGTAAGAAGCGATGTCGACTTTTTTGCCGTTAACAGTTACGTGTCCGTGGGATACCAACTGACGTGCACCAGCACGGGAGTTAGCAAATCCAAGACGGTAAACTAGGTTGTCCAAGCGGCTTTCAAGCAAGAACATGAAGTTTTCGCCCGCAAGACCTGGAAGCTTTTGTGCTTTAGTGAAGAGAGTTTTGAATTGTTTCTCTCCCAAACCATACATGTGACGCAGTTTTTGTTTTTCCAAAAGCTGCATTCCGTAGTTACTTACTTTTCTGCGTTGGTTAGCTCCGTGTTGTCCTGGTGGAAAAGGGCGTTTCAAGTCTTTTCCTGTACCGCTAAGGGAAATGCCCAGACGGCGGCTGAGTTTGAATTTAGGTCCGGTGTAACGTGCCATGTTATAGTAGACTCCTTTATAATTGAAATTTCAGGGTAGGGCCTATTTGCGCCGCATTTCGTATCCGTGATTAGCATTAATGGCTTCCACACTGCCAGGGAAGTTCAGCCGCTGCCCTGGCAGTAACGAAATGCGTGAGGGTGACACAACGTTACGCCCAAGTAAGACTTGTTACAGTCTTGTTCAACAATAAATATTATATGAATACAGTATATAAAGTCAAGCGCTTATTAAAAGAGTTTTTGTCAATCTTTGTCGATAGTTCTTTGGTCCTAAAAAAAAGTCCCGGAAATGATGAAAATATAATGCAATGCACAAAGAAAGGGAGTAAAATATAGTTAATTAGTTGTTACTAGAGAAGATAGTTTTCTTAATCAAGATGCAAAGGGGATCTTCGTTATGTCAGAGCAGAAAGCATACGTCCATAAAGACAGCCGTATGCTGTTACAGGACAACTTACACGCTAGTAGAGATTCCGAAGATCCCACCGCCTGGCTTAGGGAAACGGAAATAGTAACGCATGACTTCCCTTATCTAGCAAATTTGATTGCAGACAGTTTCAATGAATGGTTTGGTGGGCTCAATGTCCTTCCATTCTCTAGATCATGGGAATGGTGTGTGCTGAATTTTGAAGGTAAATATTTAAACAATAGTTTGGATCAACAAGAACTATGGAGGCAGCAGTGGGAACAGGCGGCTGCTTCTAGCTTGATTTCAGAAACAATCTCTGCCGTTCCGTTAACCGTAGAAGGTAAGGATCTGAGTTTTTTTACCATACCGCTATTCACTCGCGTCGACAATAAAATTTTTGCATTTTTGGGCTGTTCTATGCCTACGCAACAATATGAAATGGGTGGACGAGATACTGCAGAAGCTATGTCGCTGCATTACCGCACCTGTTTTTATCATAAGTTTGAACATATATTTGTAGCTGATCTTGCAAGTACCCATATTCATGCAGAACGTGAAAGCAATCGTCGTTCATTGTTATTTCAGATTGTTCAGCGGATGCATGACAATATTGATGTAGATGCTGTACTTTCGGAAGTCATTGATAGCATCTCTGCGATGTATCCTGGAGCCAGACTCGATCTGTATATGTCACAAGATCATCGAAGCACTAATCCGCAGGTCAAACCGTTACCTTTCCACATGTCCAGTGATGATGTCTGTGCCAGGGCGTTCAAGGATGGACGTGTTGCGCTGCACACTAGTGATGAAAATCACCGAAATGTAGAAATAGGACTTCCGTTAGGTGGTAAGCAGGGGGTTTATGGGGTATTCCATATGGTGATGGATAATCCAATCTTCCCTGACGTTGATTTACGGTTTCTCACAATGGTAGCCGATACAGCAGGGACTGCTTTTGAGAACGCCAAGCTTTATGAGCGCTCCAATCAGCTAATCCGTGAGCTTCGCATGAGTAATGAGCTTACCCAGCGTTTGAATCAAAGCTTGCGTTTAGGCGATATTTTTCAATTTGCGTTTGAAGAGCTACTTGAAATGTTTGGTGCAGATTACTGCTGTATCTTACATTTGAATGAGGAAAAGGGTGGCCTAGAAGTTATTGCCTGCAACCATCCCTCATTGCAAAATGAAGTATTAGAAGTAGGGGCAGGTTTAGGTGGAAAGGTGTATTCCACAGGTGAATCACTGATCATGTCTGACTACATAGATAATCCTAAGACAACTTCCCGACTAATGAATGCTACCGGTTCGCAGTCGTTGATTGCCACACCTCTTAGTGTGGGTGGAGAAGTGCGAGGTGCGATTATGCTGGCACATCGAGATTCTCATTATTTTTCCTATGACAACTACAGGCTATTGCAGGCGATGGCGGGACATATTGGTCTAGCAGTAGGTAACGCCAGGCTACATGCTGAAGTCAGACGTCTTGCGAATAGAGATAGCCTAACAGGTCTCTATGCTCGTCATTATTTGGACGAAGAGATAAAAGAAAGACAGTCTACGGACTTCTGCGGTTGTTTAATTGTTGTGGATATTGATCAGTTCAAAATCGTGAATGATACCTATGGTCATCAAAAAGGCGATAAGATTCTAAAAGAGGTTAGTGAAATTGTGAAATCTTCCATCCGTCAAGGCGACATTGCTGCGAGGTGGGGTGGGGAGGAGCTCTCCGTTTATTTACCGTTAATGGGAATGCAGCAGGCGGGTTATGTAGCTGAGCGTATACGCAAACGCGTTATGGAAGAAACCGAACCTAGTGTAACGGTATCCTGCGGAATAGCGGAATGGAGCTGGATGGACGATCGAGTAAGTGTTGAGTCATTATTTTATCGAGCGGATATGGCGCTGTATAAAGCTAAGAATAACGGCCGGAACCAAGTTGTTTTTGATACGAAAGAAAAGGATAGCAATATTAAGAACCCATGAGGTAAGCCTTATGGGTTCTTTTTTTATATGCACAGTTATTCTGGCTCTAATTGCGGTATAAGGCTTGCAGGAAGGGAGAACCCTATACGTGGGTTGTACTTAAGTAAAATACTCCGAGAAAGGCCTGAGGTCCGTGAGAAAGCTATTATTACTTAAGGGAGGAGTCCCTCTAGTTCTGACACTGTATTGCCTGTTATGTAGCGGATGTAGTGTCATAAGAGACAAACCTGCGAAGGAAGATTTAAGTTTGGCGTTGGCAGGGATGGCTGGAAGTGATGAGGTTGTTTTTGAAGGGGCGAATATGCTGAAACGAGGGGGAACAACGGTTCCTGAATCCTTATTGTTCTACGGAGGCACAGTGGAGGATCATAAAAAGGTCAAGCTGTACACGCTTCTTCCAGATAAATCTATGACCAAAAAAACAGCAGCTGATGGCGTTAAAGACTTAAAGAGTAGCGCATATGCTCTGAAACCTTATTACAGTCAGTTAGAGAAAAAAGAGGGCAGATGGGAACTTCAGACTACTGAAAATTCCTCGGAGGAGGGAAATCCATTACCTGCGCTAAATCCGCTAAAGCAACTTGAGGAGCTTGAGTCCATGGAGACGAGTGTAACCGAAGAGGCTGGAGCTGGCAGAGGGACAAGTGTGCTGCGAATCGAATTGACGCCTTCAGAGGCTAGAAAGCAGCTGTCAGCTGAATTGGAGAAAGAGATGCAGAACCTTCGTCCTAAAGTCCCCGAATCCGCTGAGAACAACGCAGAGGCTGATCAGGCAGTGACGAAAGCTTTGGAGAAGCTGTGGCAGAAGAAAAATAATGAGCTACAGCAAAAGCTGAAACAGGCTAATGTAGAAACGGTCTACCACCTAACGGTTGATAAGAAGCATAATCTTCCCAGAAGGCTTACCTTGAATCGAAAAGTAAGCTATTCCGGTGAAATGATGAATAAATCTGAAAATGAAACTTATGTATCTAAGGTGGATTTCACAGGCTACCGTTAATCTTTACATGGTTATGCAGGTCTTGCGCTCCATAAAGGGCGTGCTACAATAGAAAAGCATGCTTATTTTTCAGACAGAGGAAGGAAGAGTACACAATGAAAGATCCCAGAATTCAAAAGCTGGCGGCAAATCTTGTAGGTTATTCCGTAGATGTTCAGCCAGGCGAGAACGTGCTTGTAGAAATGATTGGCAATGAAAGAGATTTAATCAAAGCTGTTGTTGAGGAAATCGGTAAAGCTGGCGGTCATGCTTTTGTTCAGTTGACAGATCGTACAGTCCTACGCAGCATGCTTAAATATGCAACACGTGAGAGTCTTCAGACATGGGCTGAAATTGACTTGAACCGGATGAAGCAAATGGATTGCTATATCGGCATCCGTGCAGGTGAGAATGTAAATGACCTGTCCGATGTTCCAGAAGAAAATATGAAATTGTATAATTCTTTGTATTCCCATCCAGTGCATAGTGAACAACGCGTGAAGCATACGAAGTGGGTAGTATTACGTTATCCCAATGCGAGTATGGCTCAGCTTGCAAATATTAGTACAGAAGCATTTGAGGACTTTTATTTCGAAGTGTGTAATTTGGATTACGCCAAAATGGACAAGGCTCAGGATGCATTGGCTGATCTCATGCGCAGAACAGATAAGGTACATATTTCAGGTCCTGGAACAGATCTTAAGTTCTCCATCAAAGGAATCGGTGCAGAGAAATGCTCTGGACAAAAGAATATTCCGGATGGCGAGGTTTACAGCGCTCCTGTTCGTGATTCTGTAAATGGAACGATCAGCTATAATGCACCATCCGTTTATAACGGAGTGACTTTTGAAAATATCAAATTCAAATTCGAGAACGGTAAAATTGTTGAAGCAACAAGCAATGACTCCGCTCGCTTGAATGAAATCCTGAATTCAGATGACGGCGCACGTCACATTGGAGAATTTGCCATAGGCTTTAACCCTTACATTTTGCACCCAATGAATGACATTCTGTTCGATGAGAAAATTGCAGGCAGCCTGCACTTTACACCAGGACAAGCATATGATGTTACAGATAACGGAAACCGGTCCTCCATTCACTGGGATCTTGTATTAATCCAACGTCCAGACTATGGCGGCGGGGAGATTTATTTTGACGATGTATTAATCCGTAAGGATGGAATCTTCGTGTTACCAGAACTGGAAGGTCTGAATCCTGAAAACTTGAAATAAGCTGTAAAAGTAAGAAAACACCTTGCACAAGTAAGCGGATTCAAGGTATCATAAGAAATGATTACAAATGACTTATGTTTCATAATCAAGTTGCGGAGGGATTTCTATGTCCAGTAACAATGCGGCAATCGTTGATATTGCTCAAACGGCAGGTCAGTTCAACTCTTCAATCGTTCTTCAAGCGGACAACAAGTACATTGATGTTAAGAGTATCCTTGGTTTGTTCACGACTTTGGTATCAAGCCAAAGCTACGAGCTTCATGTTCACGGAACAGATGCAGAAGAAGCTAAGAAGGCAATGAGTGAAGTTTTTGCTAAACACGGTTTGAACTTTACAGTTGTAGCTGAGTAATAGTTGTATGTAAAGACGTCCTACCGATTTACGGTGGGGCGTTTTTTCTAGAAATAGATGAGGAATTAATGCCAGCCCTTATAAACAACATAGCTGCTTCTTTCAAATAAATGGTTAGTATAAACAGAATTGTTGTATTGATATCCGATTTCGACTAATATTAAGTAAAATAGTAAAAGCAGCTTAACTTTTGGACATGGGGGGGAAGAGGCATGACTTCGTCGGAATTACAGGAACAGTTTAATCTTAAAGCGATCAATCTTCTACAAGAAGATGCCGATAAAATTCAGCAACTTATTGAAGTGCAGATGGAAAATCTGGCAACACGCTACTGCCCTCTCTATGAGGAAGTGCTCGATACCCAAATGTACGGTTTCTCAAGAGAGGTCGATTTTGCGGTTAGAGCAGGTTTGGTGCCAGAGATTACCGGTAAAATGGTGCTGAGTAAGCTGGAGCGGAATTTAGCAGTACTCTATGAGGCATTGAATAACAAAGCAAAAGAAGAATAAGTTTTGATTTATAGTATTCATAGAAACGCACATGAGGACAGATCGTCACTCATGTGCGTTTTTTTTGAGATTTATAGAATGAATAGGGAAGTATTTATACTAGATAAAAGGAGACTCCGAGAATTAGATAAACCGTTAATAGCAAGAGACCCTCATACCAGTTGGTCGAACCATCCTGAGTGATTGATTTGGCAATAAAGACGGCGACACCAATGGCGACAATTTCGATCGTTGTAAACACAATGTCCATAGTATCACCCATGAAATAACTGGCGAAGATAAGTACAGGCGCTACAAATAGTGCAATTTGAAGACTGCTCCCGACAGCGATTTCTACTGCCGCACCGATTTTGTTCTTCATGGCTAGCATAATGGCTGCACTATGTTCTGCGGCATTACCGATGATTGCCACGAGGAAGGCGCCTACAAACAGTTCACTAAATCCAAAGCGCTCAGTTAGTGTCTCAAGCGTCCCTACCAGCCACTCACTCACAAAGGCTACCATCACGGTAGCAAGAAGTAGATAAAGGATGGATCTGTTTCTGGACCACTTAGGCGCATGCTCATGAGCCATTTCTTCCTTACCGGCTTCTGTAACGTCCTCTAGATGTTTCTTGTGCGTAATCATGGAGAAGACCAGCCAGGCCATGTACGAAGCGATGAGCAGCCCAGCAACGATTAAACTCAGCACGTCTGTATCTTTTTCAGTTATGGAATGGGTATTGAAGAACATAGCCGGTACAAATAAAGCGATCACCGCTACGATCATAAGGGAACCGTTCATACCGGCAAGGGTTACGTTAAAGTTCTGTACTTTGAACTTCATTCCGCCAGCGAAAATACTTAAACCGAGGACAAGCAGCAGATTGCCAATAATGGAACCGGTAAGACTGGCTTTCACCATGTCGAACAGTCCTTCCTTCACTAAGAAAAAGGCAATGATTAGCTCTGCGGCATTACCGAAGGTAGCGTTTAGGAAGCCGCCTAACCGCTGTCCAGCATAATGTGCTACACTTTCTGTGGCGCGGCCCAGAAAGCCAGCCACAAACACAACGGCTACTGCAGAGAGAACGAACTGAAGCGTGTGGTCCCAATCTGCATAATGACCTATGGCACTAAGGATAAAGGTGATTGCCAGCAAAGCTGGTGAAATCCATTTTTTCAATGTAAAGTACACTCCAATCTATGTATTCAGGATCAATTCATAATCAATATACCCAAATTATTCCTAAGTGTAAACGAGAAAGCGAGAAACTGATTTGCTTTTTAGCCTGTTTAGGAATTACAATAATTGATAATGAGTTAAGGGGGGATATGGCATGGCAGAACAACTTCAATTGGAAATGGGAAATATACGAATTTCAAATGACGTCGTCTCGAAAATTGCCGGATTGGCTGCCTTGGAGACTCCAGGTATTGCAGCCATGTCAGGTGGCCTATCAGAGGGCTGGGCAAAGCGTCTTAGTGGTAAGAACGTCCAAAAGGGCGTTACCGTTGAAGTGGGACAGCTAGAAGCAGCAGTAGACCTGCGTATTATAGTTCTCTATGAAACTCCGATACATGAAGTGTGCCGGATGCTTCAACAGAACGTACGCGAAGCTGTGGAGAGCATGACTGGACTTCATATTGTTGAAGTGAATGTCAAAGTTGAAGGCGTAGCCTTCAAGAACGATGAAATTGCTTAATGCAAAAGAGCTTGTACATAAAAAAGCAGTCCAAGATATTTAACTTGGACTGCTTTTTTATATATTCTATTACATCCGGATTTATGAATCTTACCGGGAACGAACTTGTCTAACCGTAGTTACAGATTTCGTGACTTCCTCTTTAGCTGGAAGATTAGTTTCTCTTGAAATGCTCAGCATAATTCCCATGGACAGCATACTCACAAGAAGTGAAGAACCGCCGTAGCTGATAAATGGCAAGGTTACACCAGTAAGCGGAATCGTCTTCGTTACACCACCAATATTGACAAAGGCCTGAATGGCAATGAGGCCCATAATACCAATGCCCACTAGTGTGCCAAAGGGATCCTTACACCTTAATGCGATTAAAATACCTCGCCAGATAAAATACAGATATAACATCAGAAATAATGCCGTTCCTACAAAGCCGAATTCTTCACCAATGACGGGGAAAATAAAGTCCGTATACGGGTATTTAAGATAATCCAGCTTTTGAATGCTTTTGCCAAAGCCAGAGCCACTGACTCCACCTTGTCCGAGAGCGGTCAAAGACTGAATAATATTATATCCTTCGCCTTCAGGATCCTGATAGGGATCTATGAAAGCTTGAATACGGCCTTTTTTATAGTCTTGATTGGCGGCTACTTTGTCGGTTGCGGGGGAAAGGGAATCAATCGCTGCTTTAGCCCCCATAACAATTCCTACCCCTAGCACCAAGAGTGCAATAGAGCCCAGGATATGCTTCATGCTGGCACCGCCTGCATAAATGACAAGTCCACTGGTAGCCACGAGAATAAGGCATGAGCCCAAATCTGGCTGCATCATAATAAGTCCGGCAACTATACCCACAATGACCATTACAGGGATATATCCTGTACGGAAATCTCTAAACCGTTCACCTTTTTTGGTAATTAGTGCAGAGAGATACAGGATAATTGATATTTTGGCCAGCTCGGTAGGTTGGATCCCTAGCGTCCCGATACTTAACCAGCTCTTGGCGCCATTGATTCTTTCGGAAAAGGCTACAAATAGCAGGAGAATTATGGTGATGATAAAGATAGGCACATACCACTTCTTGAATTTACTGTAGTGAATGTTCATGGCTGTAAACATAACAACGATTCCAAGTACGATCCATATCATCTGGCGTTTCATGAAAAATAGAGGGTCATTACTGAACTTCGAGCTTGCTAAGGTCAAACTGGAGCTAGCACTGAAGACCATGACTAGACCGAAACCCACAAGTAGTAGTGTTAAGATAAGTAGTTGGAAATCGGGTGTTCCTCTTTTGGGCAGGCTGACATTTTGTTTCGTCTTTCCCTTTCTGTTACTCAAGCCTCCAACATCTGCTTTAATTCGAGAATCCGAGTAGCAGCAGTGTCCAATACTGGTTTAGGTACCGGGGAGTCATACTCCAGGCCATGGGGGAATGTTGCTTTCCCTAAGTATACGGCTTCAATTGCAAGTACGGCATCAGCTTTCTCCAGCTTCCCCTCGACAGCGCGAGTGTTGATGCGTAGAAAGTATTCGCCACCATCCTGTGGGTCTTCAATTTTGCAGTCGTAAGTGGCACGATAGTATTCCCATTGCCAGCGAATGAAGCCAGCCTTTGTCGCACTCTCGTCCAGATAGAGAAGATCACTCTTCAATCCTACGAGGCCCGTGTTCTCAAAAATCATAGCACGCATATCCCCCTTATGAAGTATAATGATGAATTCATGATCCGTTTGCTGATGTTCTACCTCATGATAGTATGTTTCTAAACGTTGTGCAAGAGTAGGCACCTCCTAACGATACCCAGTTTTTTGCGTTTCTGCTACAATAAAAGAATTATAGCCGTATACGGCTGGAACAAAGTGTACAGGACTGCTGTCGCATGCTATTGATGCGGGTTTATGAAGAAGGGGATGGAGAACGTATGAAGAGCTTAGCGGTTGATTCGCTCATGCCGGAGATCGTGGAATGGAGACGCCATTTACACCGTCATCCGGAGTTGTCTTTTCATGAAAAGGAAACGTCAGCATTTATAGCAGACAAGTTAGCAGAATTCGGCATCGAAGTTAGAAGAAGCACGTCCGGGTATGGTGTAACAGGTATATTGCGAGGACATCGGCCGGGGAAAACGGTAGTCCTTCGCGCGGATATGGATGCACTACCTATTAAAGAGGAGAATAAGAATGACTACGTTTCGCAAAATGAAGGGGTTATGCATGCCTGTGGGCATGATGGACACACTTCAATACTGCTGGGTGTAGCCTTTTACTATAGCAGCCGCCTTGAAGAGTTAGAAGGGGAGCTGCGTTTTCTTTTTCAGCCTGCGGAGGAAGTATGCCCGGGTGGAGCACAGGGGATGATTGCCGAAGGCGTGCTGGAAGGCGCGGATGCGGTGTATGGTTTGCATTTGTGGACTCCGCTTCCAATGGGGACCGTGGGCAGTGCGCCAGGACCTCTTATGGCATCTGCTGATGAATTTTTCATTGATATCATCGGCAGGGGCGGACATGGCGGTATGCCGAATCGCACGATAGACAGTATTGTAGCCGGGGCAGCGCTTGTGACTCAGCTTCAGAGCATCGTAAGCCGCTCTGTGAACCCGCTGGAGCCCGCTGTTCTCAGTGTAGGAACCATTCAAGGGGGATTCGCCCAGAACGTCATAGCTGAGCGTTGTCGCATTACAGGAACCGTACGGGCGTTCGACGAGGAGACCCGTTATCTGATCCGCAGCAGAATCGAAGAAATGACAGTTTCAATAGCTGGCGCATACGGTGCAGAAGCTAAGATAGACTATGTTATGGGATATCCGCCACTCGTAAATCACGAGGGGGAATACCAGCGTTTTTCCGAGGTGGCACCGGGAGCACTAGGAGAAGCTGTTCAAGTGATTCGCATGGAAAAGCTGATGCCAGCTGAGGATTTTGCCTACTATGTAAAAGAAATTCCTGGCTGCTTTATGTTCGTAGGGGCTGGGAATCCAGACAAAGATGCAGCTTACCCGCATCATCATAGCAAGTTTGATTTTGACGAGGATGCTATGTTGCATGGGATGAAATTATTGATCGCTATGGCGAATTCCTGTTTGCAAGAGAAGACAATCGTATAATTTCGTTTCATAGAGGAGAACCTATTCCATAACATGGAGATTATGATTAGGAGGGTTCGTTCTTGAAGACAGTGAAAGAGGTTATGACGAAGGAGCCTGTAGCAGTCACACTACTGGATAATGTGTATGAAGTCGCTGTTAAAATGAGAGATCATGACACTGGATTTATACCAGTCATTGATAATGAAGATGATAAGACATTACTCGGTGTAATTACAGATCGTGATCTAGTGATTAGAGGTTACGCGGCTAAACACCCTGGATCAACAGCTGTGGAAAAGGTAATGAGTAGAGAAATTCAGACCGTCTCAGAGAATACATCTGTAGATGAGGCTGCAGAACTGATGTCGAGCTGGCAAATTCGCAGATTGGCTGTGACTAGTGGCCAGAAGCTGATTGGTGTAGTGTCCATCGGTGACTTGGCTGTGCGCAACATTTTTGCGGACGAGGCTGGCGAAGCACTTCATGATATTTCGCAGCAGCATTTACATTAAATAGTTTGATAGGGAAGCTCATGACCGTTATGCGGGGATGAGCTTTTTCCTGTTCAAATATAAGAAAATATAGATTTCACACTATACATTATCCTTATATTTCTCGCATAACCGCTTAACGCCCTTTTGGGATGCCGAAGGCGTTTTTGCTTGTATGAATGTAAGCAGATTACATAGCGCAGGCTTGAATAAAATTAATGAATGGGGAGGGAACGTTATGAATGAAACAGGGGCTTGCATTGTGCGAAGGGATCGGACAATTCTACTGGAATGTGCACATCCTGGTTTTGAGAAGGCAAGGAAAGAACTGGGAACCTTTGCAGAGCTCGTAAAGAGTCCTCCGGCTTATCACACTTATAGAATCACTCCATTATCATTATGGAATGCAGCAGCGCTTAATTATACAGCTGAAACGATTATTTCAAGTCTGCATCAACTCGCGCGCTGGGGTGTTCCTGCCGGGCTGGAGGATGAGATCGCAACTCTTCTCTCTAGGTATGGGAAGCTCACCCTTCACGGTCAGGAGACTTCGAATGAGCTCATTACGCTCAGGGCTGAGACAGCTGAGATTCTGAATGGACTAGTTAATGAATCAGGTCTAAAGGAGTTAGGTTTGCAGAGAATAAATCCACTAGAAAGCTCATGCCGTGCGGAGAACAGAGGGCTTTTAAAGCAAGAGCTGATGAGACTAGGCTACCCTGTACTGGATTATGCTGGTTATCATGTCGGACAAGCTCTAAGTTTGACCTGGAAGGAGTCTCACAATCACGCAAAGGATGGAGCGAAAGGTGAAGCCTTTGGACTGCGTGAATATCAGCAGGAGGCTGTCCAGATGTTTCAAGGCATAGAAGGGCAGGGAGGCAGCGGGGTAGTTGTGTTGCCTTGTGGAGCGGGTAAGACGGTAGTGGGTTTGGCCGTTCTTGAAAGTCTACAATGCGAAACACTGATCTTAACTTCAAATACAACTTCGGTAAAACAATGGGTAGATGAGCTGCTTGAGCGAACGGATTTGGCTGATGAGTCTATTGGCGAATACTCCGGTGAAAAAAGAGAAGTGCGGCCTGTTACTATAGCTACCTATCAGATATTAACGCACCGTCAATCCAAAGGCGGTCCATTTCTCCATATGAAGCTGTTCAATGAACGCAACTGGGGTTTGATTATTTATGATGAGGTTCATCTGCTTCCAGCTCCAGTATTCCGGGCTACAGCAGATATTCAGGCTACTAGAAGACTAGGTCTCACTGCAACTCTGGTTAGAGAAGACGGGAAGGAAGGGGACGTATTCTCATTGATTGGGCCTAAACGTTACGACATGCCTTGGAAGGAGCTGGAGCAGCAGGGCTGGATTGCAGAGGTAGAATGTGTCGAGATGATCGTACCGATGAGCTCTGAGCTGAGACAGAAGTATTTGTATGCGGAAGCGAAAGAGAAATTTCGTATGGCCTCATGCAATCCTGCAAAAGCTGAGGTTATAGTCGAGCTTCTAAAAGCCCACCAGGGATCATCGGTTCTGGTTATTGGACAGTATCTCGACCAATTAATTGAACTGTCGGATAAGATCGGTGCACCTCTGATTACGGGTAAAACGAAGCAGCGAGAAAGAGATGAGTTGTATGCAGCTTTTAACGAGAGAATAATACAGGTGCTTGTTGTCTCTAAAGTAGCGAATTTTGCGGTGAATTTACCAGATGCGTCGATTGCTATTGAGGTTTCAGGAGCTTTTGGATCCAGGCAGGAGGAGGCCCAGCGCTTGGGTCGAATCTTGCGTCCGAAGGCGGGTGAGAACAAAGCGTACTTCTATTCGCTGGTATCTGAAGATAGCCGGGAGCAGGAATTCGCTATGCGCCGCCGGATGTTTTTAACAGAACAGGGGTATGAATATGTCGTTAAAATGGTGCCGAACGGAAAGGAGCGAACGATCCATTGAACCAGCTATCAGCGGAAGCATTAGAGGTCTTAAAGCGATTATGTGCTGCTTACGCGGCCCAACCCTTTGACGAGGGAAAAGAAGAGCGTTGGCGTCCTTCAACGCTCTGCCGGGCAGAGCAAAAGCTTGCAATGAATGAACTGCGGCGAGCAGGGTTGTTAACTGCGAGGCATAAAATATTGGGGGAGAAGCTGTATCAGATTCCTGTTGAACAATTATTAGTGCTAGAACAAGAATTCTTCCCATACCAGCCTAAGTTTATTGAGGGTTATTCAGTGAATCTATCCATGGAGGCGGGTGCTGGACTGGCAGTAGATCTGTTTCGGGCCTTGCTGTTCATGGCTCGTGAAGGCTTGCCTTTGACCGCAAAGGGAATTATTCATAAAAAAAATTTAAATCGCTTAGCGGCTCAGCTTTCTTTTCAGGAAAAGCATTTAGCGGGGCTCTCTATGGGCACTCCTTCGAATGAAATGGATGCTCTGTCAGCGGCTCTTGTAGTAGATATCATGTTGTGTCTTGGGCTTATTACCAGACTGAAAACGGGCTATAGACTGGACAAGGATATGCTGGGACGTTGGTTGCAACTTCCTGAGACAAGAATGACTGACATCCTGTATGGGATTGTTATTCATCGTTTTGGATGCATTGGGCCTGCCGATCAGCATTTTCGCTATTTAATATCCAGCAATGCTTTTGTATCAGAGAAATGGACAGCGTTGCCTGAGCTTTTGGACTGGATGGCAGATATGAATTTAACTGGAACAGTTTCCCGGAAAGAGCTGGAACAATCAAGCTTGAACTGGCTTCGTTGTCTAACAGGCTTTGGATGGTGTGAACTGGGGAGCACGCCTGAGGGTATCCAGTGCTTTCGCTGGACTGCTGCAAAACCGAAGCTGATGTACAGTAGTGAGTCCTTCCCTGATTCTGTGGCAGAGCATTCGAATGACCAGTTTATTGTGCAGCCTGATTTTGAAGTCCTGATTCCACCGGATGTTCTCTATACTGTGCGCTGGGTTTTAGCTGAATGCGCTGAACTTCTGCAAACAGATACGATGTGGAGCTTCCGACTGACTCGTGAGATGCTAGTGCATGCATCAGAGCGAGGGAAGCCTCCAGAAGAAGCGATAGCTTGGATTAAAGATCATGCACTGGGTGGTCTGCCATCTGTGGTGGAGCTGTCTTTAGAGCAATGGGGAAAGAGCATTGGCCGAACATCACTCTCTGAAGTGATTCTGTTGACTTGTCAGACGGAGGAGGACGGAGCGGCTATTGCAGCCCACCCGCGACTGCAAGAGAGCCTTAAACGTATCGGACCGCTTCATTTCCTTGTATCTCCGGAGTCTGTGGAGCAGATGCGTAAGGAGCTGTTCTTAGCAGAATTGGCCCCTTCTAGGATGATTGGAGGACGTGAGGAAGAGGTGGATGCTGAATGGACTTCATTTCATCAAGAAGCCGAAACCGGGCAAGCGTTGTATTCACTTCCAGTACTAAATCCTGAACTAAGGCTACTCGACAGAGGGAATCCCTTTTTAAACCTACCAGTTATTTCTCCTGAGCAGGAGGAGGATATCTTATTAGGTGGAGAAAATGTGCCACAGATCTGGAGCAAGGAATGGCGCCATTATCATAGCTCAACCGCTCAGAAAGTAATGGAACAAGGGCTGAAATGGGGAATTAAGGTGCGGTTTTCCTTAAAGGACCAAATGTTAGATTTCATCCCCTCCAGAATAAAAGGGAATCCTTGGAAAGTGGCAGGGCATCTGCTGTATAACGATGGTGAAACGGTTGAGGAAATAGAGCTGACCCCTGAAGACTGGAAGGAAATGAAGTTAGTAATTCCCAAAAGGCGAAGAAATTCCTCTTCTGCTGAAGCGAGTGATTATGGTATGATAGAAAAGTCTACTGAATTCGGTAGAACATTAACGTAGAAAAGAGCTGAGTTCATGAGCGTAGCGGAATTAAATACGGTCGATATGGCTGAAGTGCTGACATACGCCTATGAATTAGGCGATATGATTAATCAATCCGCCGAAGTGTCGGATTACTTATACTGGAAAGGACGGGTTGATTCGAACCCAGAAATTCAGGCCATGGTCAAACAGCTTCAAGCCAAGAAGGAGTTGTTTGAAGAAACACAGCGATTCGGACATTTTCATCCGAACTATCATTCAGCGAAGGATGAGGTTTCGGCAGTAGAAGCGGAATTGGAGAAGTTTGAAGAGGTCGCTCGTTTTAAGCAGGCGGAGAAGACTCTTGATGACATTCTGCATTCCATGTCGGAAGCGATTGCTTTTTCAGTATCGGATAGCATTAAAGTACCAAGCAATGATCCTTCCCCTAAAGGTGGATGCGGTAGCGGGGGAAAATGCTCCTGCGGATAAGCTTCCCTTAGGATTTAGAGAGAGAAAGGCGGTTTAGCTTATGTTTGCGGAACGGACAGGATACATCATTTGGGTAAGTGACGTTAAAGCGGCACGTAACCTTGAGAAATACGGAACATTACATTATGTTTCTCGGAAAATGCATTATGCAGTGATGTATGTAAATGCAGAACGTGCCGAGGAAGTTATGAAGAATGTCCGCAGACTCTCCTACGTTCGTAAGATCGAAAGATCCTATCGAAACGAAATTAAGACAGAGTATACCAGTAATGGGCCGGACAAGTCCCGTAATTACGGTATGTAATTCTTGGAGGTGAACAGGTGCTTAAGTAGCACCTGTTTTTTTATGCGCAGCTCTCGGGTAACCGCGGTTTCTTCCGTGCTCTGGAACTTGTACAACTTTCAGCAATGAGGTAAGATGACAACATTAAGTACATACAAAGACCCTTATGGTGGAGTGTGATGATGATGCGCAACAAAGGGACGGATTGGCCCAGTTCTTACGAGCCCTTCCACATCATGCTGAACGACTACAGGGTCGCTGACATCGTTATAACAAATCATGCGAAGAGTCGTTATTTGGACCGGATCGGTAAAGGTGTAAGCGATGACGAAGAGGTCGCCGCATGGATGTGGCAGTGCCTGATGCAGAATCGGCTCAAGCCCTTTTCAGACAGTGATTTTAACGCGTATTTAATTGACGATGACTCTGTAGTAATCGCTGAGTTCACGGAATTGATAGGTGAAAAAGATATTTCAGGTCAGCCATTATATTCTATGATCATCGTTTCGTTTCTTGGTAGAATCTCTGCGACTCCACAGTTGAGAGATTTAAAAACTTACTTTTCGCTGCTGCGCAATTCCCGCCGCACTAAGCTAACGAAGAAGAAGCGTAAACGTAAATAGTGTATAAAGAACGAACAGGAGGCATGCGGCGGTGGCTGCATGTCCTTTTTGAAAATAAGAATATATAAGCTTCATATCGTACATAATCCCTTACTTAAGTTTCTTTTATAGACAGCACAAGGAGTTGCAGAGCATGAACTTTCATCAATTACATATTTTTTATACTGTCTTAGAGCGAGGAAGCTTCTCGGCAGCGGCACAGACATTACATATGACTCAACCAGCAGTGACCATGCAAGTACAGGCGCTAGAGGATTATTTTGGAACCAAGCTCTTCAATCGTTCTACCAAAAAAATCATGCTCTCCGAAGCAGGTCATACGTTAATGCCATACGCGCTGCGCAGTATCCAATTGATGCGGGAGACGGATCAAGCGATGTCGGCGTTTACGCATATGTTGGAAGGGCGCTTGCAGCTTGGGGCAAGCCTTACCATTGGGGAGTATGTGCTGCCACGGCTCTTAGGTCCTTTTGGAAAGCAATATCCGAACATTTCAATCATGATGAAGGTCATGAATACCTCGCAAATTATGGAGGAAATCCTAAAACATCAGTTGAATTTTGGTTTAATTGAAGCGTCGGTAACACATCCTGATATGGTGATTGAGCCGGTGATGGGGGATGAATTGAAGTTGATTGTGCCCTATGATCATCCGCTTGCAGAGCAGCAAGAGGTCACTTTGGAGGAGGTGCTTCAGCACCCTTTTGTTCTGCGTGAGCAGGGCTCAGGAACGCGGCGTGTGATGGAAGAGCAGCTGTTCTCGAAGGGGCTTGATCCGGGATCGATGAAAATAGTGATGGAGCTTGGTAGTACGGGTGCTGTGAAGTCGGCAGTGGAGGCGGGTCTTGGGGTTACTATTATCTCGACTTCTTCTGTTAAACATGAGGTTGCGCTTGGACTACTGAAAATCGTGAATATCTCGGATGCCTCATTTAAAAGACAATTCTACGCCATTCATCTAAAATCGACACTGCTGCCAATTTCTGCAGTGACGTTCTTGACTTTTTTGCGCGAGCATTCGAATGATAACTAAAGCAATATGACCAGAGGCAGGAAACTTAGAAACTAGCGATAGAGGTGATAGAAATGGAGAATGAAACTAGACTGGATGAACTGAAGGGCGACAGACCGGAGAATATTGACGCCTCACGATGCGATCTTCACACGCATACTCAAGCCTCTGATGGCATGCAGCCACCGGAGGAAAATGTACGTCTCGCTAAAGAGAAGGGACTAATCGCAGTTGCCATTACGGATCATGATACTGTGGCTGGTGTGAAGGAAGCTCTCGAAGCAGGAGAGAAGTACGGAATCACTGTTGTACCGGGTGTAGAGATCAGCACTCGTGCTGGAGGAAAAGATATTCACGTCCTTGGATACTACATAGATCCAGCAAATGAGTTGTTTCTTTCCCGTTTGGAAGGGCTAAGAGAAACCCGGGCACTAAGGAATGATGCGATCCTCTCAAAATTACGTGGGCTTGGGATTGAAATTACGCTTGAGGCAGTTGTCGCGGGAATTGGACGGGAACTGAAGCCTGATGAGAGTATTGGTCGACCACATATTGCTGATGAGCTGGTTCGTCTTGGAGCAGCTACGGATATGAGAGATGCGTTCAATAAGTATTTAGCCGAAGGTGCAGCGGCTTACGTGTCACCCCCACGAATCACGCCCGAGGAAGCCTGTGATTGGATTATCGAGGCGGGTGGGTCTCCAGTATTGGCACATCCAGGCCTATATGGTGACGACCAGTTAGTACGAGGGATTATGGAGCGGGAGGCTTTTAAAGGGATTGAGGTTTATCATTCGGATCACGAACCCGCTGATTCAGAGCGTTACCTAACCATGGCTGAAGAATTCAGCTTAATTATAACCGGTGGCTCGGATTTTCATGGTGCCCGCCAAGGTGTTGTATTCCATGGAGATATCGGTAGTGTTACGGTTTCTGTTGAAGCTCTGGAACAGTTGAAGAAGGTTGCTGGCATGTTACGTCAAAACTAAGTTCAATCAGTTGAACATAATATACTGAAAAACGAAAACCGGCTGTCATCCACAAATGGACGACAGCCGGTTCTTTTTGTTATTTAGCTTCTCAGCGTATTTGGAAGACTCTTAATGCGATTTTCATCTGGAGTGACAAACAATGTTTTCTGATGATCATAGATCACAAATCCGGGTTTCGAGCCACTCGGTTTGCGGACATGGCGGATCAGTGTGCAGTCTACAGGCACACTGCTTGACTGCTTCGCCTGACTGTAATAAGCGGCAAGCTGGGCGGCTTCTTCCAGTGTGGCATCTCCAAATTCCTCACTACGGATGACAACGTGAGAACCAGGAATATCCTTGGTATGCAGCCAAGTGTCATTAGGTGAAGCCAGTCGATTAGTGACGTATTCGTTCTGTAAATTATTTTTTCCGACATAAATGTCGATGCCTTCAGACGAGGTGAAGACCTGCAATGTAGGTCTGGTTGCTTTTTTCTTTTTCTTGCCTTTTTTGCTTCGGTCGCGAAGATATCCTTGACTTACAAGCTCGTCGCGGATCTCTTCAATGTCATTCAATGAGGCATGGGCAAGCTGTTGAAGTAAACTTTCCATGTAGGATATTTCCTCATGGGTCTTAATCAGCTGCTCATTAATGACAAGGAGGCTGTTTTTATATTTGTTGTACTTTTTAAAATAACGTTGTGCATTATCCGATGGGCTTAATAAAGGGTCGAGTGGGATGACCATTTCTGCCTGATTTTCGTCATAATAGTTGACCAAAGAGGCTTCTTTATCTCCTTTGGACACGGCATGTAAGGACGCGAATAGCAATTCACCCCAAATACGATAGCGATCTGCGTCTTGCGCTTCGTCTAGATCCTTCTGTAGATTGGCAAGCTTCTTAACGTTTTTGCTACGTTCGTTGCTCAGGAAACGGATCAAATCACTTACCCGTTGCTTCACCGTATCACGTTCAGCTTTATCCCCGTAATAATCCTCCATGCACTCACTAATCGTGTTATATTGCTTCGCATTCTCACCCAATAGAGATAACGGAATCGCGGAAAAAATCATTTTCCCTTTCGTATTCGCACCTGAAATAGGAGAGAATTCGCAATTATGGACAGGTCCCATTACAGACTGGAAGGCGTCCCATAACTTTGTTGGAAATTCTGGTGCAGATCCCTGTGTATCACCTATCGCAAGGTCATTTCTGAGACGAAGAGCAATCTCTCCGGCAACAAGTGGACTCATTCCGCTGAAGGCATGCACCATCCAGCCTACCGGGTCAGCTGATGGGGAAGGACCGCCTGAGCCGTCAGGTTTCTGTTCAACCTCTTCTTTTGTAATCAGGTTGGCGAGCTCACCTTCAATGATTTCTTCCGGTTCGGCCTCCTTCTCATCTTCTTCCAGTAGAGCGGATTCTTCAGCAGCTGAGATCAAATTGAGAAATCGTTCTTTATCGATCTCCAGAGGGTTCAGCTTGTGTTGCTGAGGAGGCTCTGTGTAAGCGACACCGGGCATTACGATCCGGTAGCTGCTGATTGATGGAGTAACATGATGAATGCC
The DNA here is from genome assembly GCF_038000345.1 of Paenibacillus sp. FSL E2-8871. Classification (NCBI taxonomy): domain Bacteria; kingdom Bacillati; phylum Bacillota; class Bacilli; order Caryophanales; family Paenibacillaceae; genus Paenibacillus; species Paenibacillus sp. FSL E2-8871. The sequence goes on from NZ_JBBOBV010000001.1 coordinate 441,660, forward strand.
GTCTATGATCGTTCCTGTGCTGAGCTCAGTAAGGATGATATTACTATGCCGTCCCATGAGCTCTATGATGATCTTTTTGGCAGAAACGTCTCCAAGCTCATCTCTAGTCTTAACATTTATGTGAATAATTCGTTCCATGCCTACCTGAGTGATACTCTCAATAGCCCCACCTTCACAATGCTTACGCATGAGCATGCAGAACATAGGTGCTTCTGATGGGTTTATGCTGCTTCTTTCTGTAAGATGCAGACGCGGATATGTCGGATTAGCAGAGAGCAATAGCTTGCCGCCGCCACCGGCACCCCGCAGGTTGAAGATAAGATCGTGATTGCTCGGTTGATATATTTTGCCTATACGCGCACCGATGAATGATTGCAGTTCGTGCACGATAGCTCGGGTAACAATGCCGTCTAATGCCATGATAAAGCTCTCCTGTCGACGTGAATTGAATTTCTGAAAATATAAGAAAGTATAAGTTTCACATCATACTTTATATCTTATATTTCTTGTTTAAACGCTTACCGCCCTTATAAGAACACCGAAGACGTTTAAGCTTACCTCTCTATGATGCCATACTTTGGGACATTCGCGCAAAAGGGGAATTGGTTAGGCGGTGATATTATTGGACGACCTTGAATACACTTGGTCATGAACAGGTGGAAAAGCTGTGCGCCGCCGGAAGTCAAGAAACGACCGGGAGGGAAAGAAAAGTCATGGAACAAAACAGTTGGCACCGGCTCGGTGCAGAAGAGCTGCAGAAAATGTTCAATGTCCATCCGAGGACGGGCCTCAGTGGAGAGGATGCCGCGGAGCGACGGAAGCAAAATGGGTATAACGAGCTGTCCGAAGGAAAGACCGTATCCCCGTTTACCCTGCTGTTGAACCAGTTTAAGGATTTCATGGTGCTTGTGCTTATGGGTGCGACGCTCGTATCCGGTTTGCTTGGCGAATATTTGGATGCCATCACGATCATCGCGATTATCCTTTTAAACGGAGCCCTTGGGTTTGTTCAAGAGTTCCGCGCCGAACGTTCGCTAAGAGCTTTAAAACAGCTCTCCGCACCTTCTGCCAAAGTACTGCGTGGGGGGAACAGCGAGGTTATTCCAGCAAAGATGTTAGTACCAGGTGATATTGTCTTGCTGGAGAGTGGTGATCGAATACCCGCGGATATTCGATGGCTGGATTGCAGTTCTCTATATGTGGAGGAATCCGCGCTAACTGGGGAATCACTGCCTGTCTCGAAGCATTCGGATGTGATCCGCGCGGAGGAGATTCCGCTCGGCGATCAGAAGAATCTTGGGTTCATGGGCACAATGGTAACCAGGGGTACTGGTAAAGCAATCGTAATTCGTACGGGTATGGACACAGAGATGGGTAAGATTGCAGACCTGATCCAGAATACAGAATCTCAGGAGACTCCCCTTCAGCATCGTCTCGAGCAGTTAGGAAAAATTTTGATCTATGTATCACTAGGTTTAACTATTGTAGTTGTAGCAGCCGGTATTTTACATGGACAGCCTGCCACAGCAATGTTCTTGGCCGGGGTAAGCTTGGCGGTCGCTGCGATTCCGGAAGGGCTTCCGGCCATTGTAACCATCGCACTTGCGCTGGGCGTGCAGAGGATGATCAAACGAAAGGCTATCGTTCGTAAGTTACCTTCAGTGGAAACCTTGGGCTGCGCATCCGTCATCTGTTCGGACAAGACGGGTACATTGACTCAGAATAAAATGACGGTGACCAGATTATGGACGGGCGGACGTGGCCTTGAAGTAACAGGTGAAGGTTATGCTCCGAACGGACAGGTTCTGGAGAAAGGTAAACCGGTAGATCTCAAAAATGATCAAAGTTTAAGACGGATGCTACAGGTGGGTGCTTTGTGCAGTAATGCGGAGATTATTGAGACCTTTCCGACCGAAGTGCGAGGTAAGCGTAAAGGGAAGGATAAGGGCATTGTAGTTGATAAATCTTCTGACAGCTCATCGATCTGGGAACTCAAAGGAGATCCAACGGAAGGAGCTCTAGTAGCGCTTTCAGGGAAGATGGGTTTGACCGCCCAGACGCTAGCCGTAACCTACTCCCGTGAGAAGGAATTTCCTTTTGATTCCGAGCGGAAGTTAATGTCAGTTATTATTGGTCATCCCGGAGGACGGATGGTATGTACGAAAGGCGCGCCTGATGTGCTGCTTAATCGCTGTTCGTATATGCTCTGGGAGGGCGGTGTCGTGCCTTTAACGCCAACATTGCGGCAGAAAGTACTTGATGCCAATGAGCAAATGGCTTCAGGTGCACTTCGTGTCCTAGGTATGGCTTATCGTGATATGCGTCCAAGTGAACATGTGGATAGTGAAAAGGATGCGGAGTGCCAACTTGTCTTTATCGGATTGGCTGGAATGATTGATCCGCCACGGCGTGAAGTTCGCGATGCCATTAGCGTCACACGCCGAGCAGGAATTAAGACTGTGATGATTACTGGGGACCACGGAACGACTGCAGAGGCCATTGCTCACCAATTAGGAATTCTGCAACGTGGGGGCACAGTATTAACAGGGGCTCAACTGACTCGGATGGATGATGATGAGCTGGATAAAGTATCGGATAATGTGTACGTATTCGCCCGCGTATCTCCAGAGCATAAGCTTCGTATCGTGAAGTCTTTGCAGCGCCGTGGTCATGTTGTGGCTATGACCGGAGACGGAGTCAATGATGCTCCAGCCATCAAAGCGGCAGATATAGGAATATCTATGGGGATCACCGGAACAGATGTGACCAAGGAAGCATCTTCATTAGTGCTAGGGGATGACAACTTCTCAACCATTGTTGCTGCCATTGAAGAGGGTAGAAACATCTATGAGAACATTCGTAAATTCATTCGATACCTGCTCGCATCAAATGTAGGGGAAATCTTGACCATGTTCTTTGCCATGATGCTCGGTCTGCCTCTGCCATTAGTGCCTATTCAAATTTTATGGGTCAACTTGGTGACAGACGGACTGCCAGCGATGGCGCTTGGTGTTGACCAGCCTGAGAAGGACTTAATGGAGCATAAGCCGCGTGGTGCAAAGGAAAATATTTTTGCCCGTCGTTTAGGGTGGAAGATCATAAGCCGTGGATTTTTAATCGGTTTATGTACGTTAGGAGCATTTTGGCTAACCTTACGTGTAGCACCAGAGAATCCAGCGCAGCTGATTCGAGCACAATCTGTAGCTTTTGCAACACTCGTTATGGCTCAGTTGATTCATGTCTTTGATTGCCGCAGTTCTCGTTCGGTGTTCCATCGAAATCCATTCCAGAATAAGTACCTAGTTCTTGCTGTATTGTCATCCGTGATTTTGATGCTGGCTGTTATGTATATTCCATTTCTCCAGCCCGTCTTCAAAACAGTCCCGCTTAATTTCCGTGAATGGTGTCTAGTATTTGTAACAGCGGGGATTCCGACCTTCTTGATGGGTGCTGGCAGTGTTTGGGGCGGTAAACGTAATCGTGGTCGTAGTGGTAGTAATTCGATGATAAAAAGTACAAAAATTTCGGCATAAAGTTAATAGTAACGCTCCATTCCTAAAGGTATACTTGTTGCAGTTAACAGCTCGTATCTAACTTAACATAACCTTTAGGAGTGGACTTTCAATGGAATTCACAAAAATGCACGGCCTAGGCAATGACTTCATCGTAGTTTTCGGCGAGCAAGAGCTACCAAGTAATGCAGCGGATCTTGCTGTAACGTTATGCAATCGATTCTTCGGAATTGGTGCGGACGGACTTGTATACATCCTTCCGTCTGAACGCGGCGATTACATGATGCGCATTATGAATTCTGATGGCTCGGAAGCAGAGCAGTGCGGAAATGCCATTCGCTGTGTATCCAAATATGTCTACGATCATGGCCTGGTAAACTCCGAGCAGATTGTTATTGAAACGATTGGTGCCGGAGAACAAAAGGTTACCTTGAATGTAAAAGACGGTGTAGTGGAAACTGTAACGGTTGATATGGGTGAACCTGTATTGTCCGGTCTTCAAATTCCGGTAGCTATTGATGCAGAACCCGTGCTCTCAGAGCGGATTGAATCGGATGGAACCGAATTTAAGTTTACTGCAGTATCTATGGGTAATCCTCATTGCGTTATCTATGTAGAAGATGCAGTTTCTTTCGATCTTGCGACATGGGGACCTAAGCTAGAGGTACATCCATTGTTCCCGAGAAAGGTAAACGTCGAGTTCGCGACGGTTCTGGATCGAGGCAGAGTAGATATGCGGGTATGGGAACGCGGAGCTGGACCAACACTTGCTTGTGGGACTGGAGCTTGCGCAACTTTAGTGTCTTCTGTGCTCAATGGTCTGACAGACCGGGCGGCTTGGATTAGTCTAAAGGGTGGCGATCTCTATATTGAATGGAACGAAGAGGATAATCATGTGTATATGACAGGTCCTGCCGAGGTTGCATTCACAGGCAGTGTAGACATTTAGAAAAACACTTAAAAAGGCAGCCTAAGAGTAATCTCTTGGGCTGTCTTTTTGTGTTTCCACATCCTTGCGACTTTATGTAGCCGAATAATGGAAGGGATAACCGAGAATAATACCCCTAAGATTGAAAAAAAGGGGGAACCTTGTTGAACATAAACGGGATAAACAGAAGAAACAAATCCGCTAAGGAACAACAAGGAGCCTCAGGTCATGAAGATACTCGAATTCCGAGGCTTACCGATGATTTGGACCAAACGCTCGACCAAATAGATAATGAGTTGGGTCATAGTCCGGATCTCAAAATTCGTCAGGTAAAGATCGGAGGTGAGAGCTCCTTTCAAGCAGCAGCGATTCATCTTAATGGTCTTGTCAACAAGGAAACGGTCGATGAATTCGTAATCGGTTCGTTACTCGGAATCACAGACGAAATGCTCAAAGAGAACATCTCTGCAACAAATGATCTTAAGGAATTCGTATTGAACCGTGCTTTGGAAATAGGTCAAGCACAGCTGCAAGAGGAGTGGAATGAGGTTCTACTGGCGATCCTTTCTGGCAAAACGGTCATTCTGATTGAAGGTTATGACAGTGCAATTGTGTGTGAGACCGAGGGAGGAGAAGCTCGCTCCGTCAGCGAACCATCCACCCAGCTAGTCGTGCGAGGCCCAAAGGATAGTTTTGTTGAATCTGTAGCTACGAACATTTCCTTGATTCGGAGAAGAATTAAGTCTTCTAAGCTAAGACTAGAACATTTAAAGATCGGAAAGGTAACTCACACAGATGTGGCCCTCATGTACATTAAAGACAATGCAGACGAGAAGTTGGTAGAAGAGGTGAGAAATCGGCTACAACAGATTAATGTCGATGCCATCATGGAATCAGGTTATATCGAAGAGCTGATTCAGGATAAAACCTTCACACCTTTTCCAACCATTAATAATAGTGAACGGCCTGACGTTGCAGCGACGAACCTATTAGAGGGTAGGGTTGTGATCATTATAGATGGCACCCCGTTTGTATTGATTTTGCCTGCGGTATTTACACTGTTTTTTCAGTCTGCCTCGGATTATGCTCAAAGGTTCGATATTACAATTCTCATGCGTCTTGTTCGATATATCAGTTTTATTGTACTAATTCTTGGGCCTTCCGTTTATATAGCGTTAACCACTTACCATTATGAGATGATTCCTACAACCCTGTTAATCAATCTATTATCACAACGTGAAAATGTACCTTTTCCTGCTTTTGTGGAGGCACTCCTGATGGAGGGAGCGTTCGAGATCATTAGAGAAGCTGGAGTAAGGATGCCGCGTGCAGTGGGACAGACTGTATCCGTTGTAGGGGCGCTTATTTTGGGTCAGGCAGTAGTGGAAGCAGGAATTATCACACCGGTTATGGTTATTGTAGTAGCGCTGACAGGGATTGCGAGCTTTGCTATACCTGCGTATAACATGGCGATATCAGGAAGAATTATCCGTTTCGGATTTTTAGTACTGGCCGGTATGTTTGGTTTTTATGGGATTACTTTAGGCTTAATTGTTTTGCTTGCACATATGAATAGTCTGCGTTCATTCGGTGTCCCTTATCTATCCCCTATTGTGCCTATATCCTCACATGGTCAAAAAGATGCGTTCTTAAGACTGCCCTTATGGGCTTTGAGAACGGAGCGAGTTTCTACAACAAAGAGGCAAGAAGGCATTTCGGAAGGAAAGAAGATCTCAACAGGACATGAACAGAATGTTTCTCCTAAAATCCTTGAAAAATCTACTGGGGCAGAGCATCCAAAAAAAGGAGCGCAGGATGAAGAGTAATCGCACTATTTTTATTGGGGTTGTCCTGCTATGTTTATTGATATTTCTCAGTCTTACAGGCTGCTGGGACAGTGTGGAGTTAAATAGAAGGGCAATCGTTTCTGGAGTGGCTATTGATAGAGGTCCTACAGATGAGGAAAAATATGTATTATCTTTTCAGATTATAATTGCTGACGAAATCTCTGGCGAGAACGCCAGAGGTACTTCGCCAGTCGTAGTATATAAAGGCAGTGGACGTACAATGTTTGAAGCGTTGGCTAATGCCTCGCGTCAGACTGCGCGTTTCTTGTCCTTAGGACATATCCGAGTGATCGTTATTTCGGAGAAGTTTGCTCGCGAAGGTATCAAAGATATGATGGATGTCCTAGAAAGAGAGAGTGAAACTAGGCTAAGCAGTTTTATTTTTATATCAAAGGGACAGCCGGCGGTAGATAGTATGACGACCATGACTACGTTTGGCAAAATACCCGCCAATGATCTAGTGGAGAAGCTGCAGACGACCTCTAAACAGTATGGATATAATTACCGGATGGAAGTAGACGATATAATTCGTGGTATTCAAATTCCAGGTGGTGGGCCTATCGTCAATGGGGTAATGGTAACAGGCGAATTGGACAAAAAAGATAATAACGACAGTTTGAAAAATATAGATCCTGAGGCCATTCTTAGAGTTACAGACTTCGCTGCATTTAAAGAGGACAAGCTGAAAGGCTGGCTACGAGGTGATGAAGCTATAGGCACTGCCCTGCTAAAGAATAAAATTACACAAATTCCAGTAGTGGTTTCGATTGGTGAGGATGAATATGTAGCGTTCATCGTGTATTTATCTCAGGTACATATTCATGCTGATGCGAAGGACGCGGAGCATCCGGTAATCACAATAAATATCACTGAGCAGGCAGGTTTAAAAGAATCGCCTAATGCTTTGGATTTGACAGATCCCAAGGTCTTAAATAATCTTTCGGAACTTCTAGAACAGAGTATCAATGATAAGTTACATGCAGCTGTCTCAGCAGCTCGTTCGTTAAAAAGCGATTATCTTGGATTTGGTGAAGTTGTAGAACGAGAGAATCCGCGGGGGTGGAAGCAAGTAAAAGATCATTGGGATAGCATATTTGCAACCTGTGAGATCAAGTTTAATGTGGATATAGTTATTCGGCATACCGACATGCGGAGTGATTCCTTTCAGTCCAAAAAGAAATGATAATTTAGGAGGGCAGCTATGGGAAATATAAAAATAGGACTACTTCAATTTTTCACCCTGACAGTGTTGTTTGAACTAGGGACGGCGCTGGTAGTGAATCTTGGAATGGAGTCTGATAAGGATGCTTGGATTTCCATATTGCTGGGGAATTTGATAGGATTAATTGTTTTTGCAGGATATGCCTATCTTTATAGAAAGTTTCCGAATCTGCCCCTTACGGCATATATCCGGCAACTATTTGGTAAATATGTGGGTTCGTTGATATCCATAGCTTATATCGTGATATTTCTTAATTTGGCTGGTCGTGATCTGCGAGATGGTAGCTCTATGCTAGTTATGGCTACTATGCACAGGACGCCGTTATTCATTGTAGCGATGTTAATGGTATTATCTAGTGCTTATGTATTGCATAAAGGAGTAGAAGTGCTGTCCCGAACTTCGTTGGTGTTTGCGGTGATTGTGATATTAATCGGTTTATTTTGTTCGAGCATGTTAATGTTCTCGGGCTCCATTAATTTGAACCGTTTGCTCCCTGTTTTTGAGAATGGAATTAAGCCAATTGTTTCTTCTGTTTTACATCAAAACTACATTTTCCCTTTTGGTGAAATGATCTGTTTTACTATGCTTATGCCCTATCTGAATAACGTTAAAAAAGGTCCTTGGGTAATCGCAGCGGGCATATTTGTATCAGGTATACTGTTAAGTATGACCATGGCCTTAAATATATCGGTGCTTGGTACAGATATTGTCAGGCGTTCTCCGTTCCCCTTAATGCCTACGATCAGTAAGATCTCTATCTCCGATTTTATTCAACGTGTAGATATTCTAATTGTCATGGTGCTAATAATCGGTGTTTTTTTCAAATTGTCTGTTTTTTTTGCAGCAGCACTTATTGGGATTTCAGAATTGTTCAAGATTCCTTACCGAAGAATGGTGTATCCGGTAGCTCTAATAATCCTGTTCAGTTCGATGCTGAATGCCCGAAGCTTCACAGAACATATTGAAGAGGGAGGGAAACTGCTATACACGGTCTTTCCCTTCTTTATGGTGTTGATTCCATTGCTCCTAATTATTATTACAGCGATAAGAAGTCACAGTTCCCCTCCTCGTTCTGGTTGATGCCCCGTCTTCCAGGCTAGGATATCGGGAATAATCAGGCATAGCAATAAAATACAAGCAGCGACTTTCTCAGAGGGGGTATATAGCAAGTAATTTAGAATATAACCGATATTGCCCAGACCATATCCGTACATCCAATCTCCCAAATACAGAAATAATAAGCAGAGAATGCATAAGAGTAGAATTACCGTGTATTTTCGGATCAGAAACTTTCTTGTTTTTTTCTTCACTTAAATACCCCTTTTATTGTTTTTAACGTTAGTATGAGGCTTTTAATACTTGATCATTCATACCACTGGGGGGTTGATTGCTTTTCTTATGAAAGCTTATCATCCATAGCGATTTATGTTACATTAGTATGAAACTAAAGTAGAACCTAATGTGACAGGGGAGGATCTTGCAGTGAAGCCGGATTTACGTTCCGCATGGGGAAACAAAGTATTGGTCGGAGACGGAGCGATGGGTACCTATTTATATCAGAAGGGTTTCCCTGTCGGCATTTCCTACGAAGAATTAAATTTGACCTCTCCGGGGGTTATCGAAGATGTCCATCGCAGCTATATCGATGCAGGAGCAGTGCTGCTAGAAAGCAACACCTTCTCAGCGAATTTTGACAGGCTGTCCAAATATGGTTTGGAGTCCAAGGTTGAAGAAATTAATCGCGCCGGAGTAAGAATCGCTCGTAAAGCTGCTGGAGATACAGGCTATGTATTAGGTGCTGTAGGCTCTATTCGCGCCGGTAAGCGTGCAAATCTCTCATCGACAGAGTTGAAGAGGTATTTTACACAGCAGATTACAGCTTTGTTAGAAGAAGAAGTAGACGGCGTTATGCTAGAAACCTTTTACGATGTCGAGGAACTGCATCTTGCGCTAAGAACAGTACGTAAACATAGTACTCTCCCAGTCATTTGCCAATTTGCTGTGGATGAATCGGCACGTACATTAGATGGATTGACGTTACCAGAGGCTTTCCGGATCTTAGAAGGTGATGGAGCGGATATCATCGGATTTAACTGTAATACTGGCCCAAACGGGATTAAGAGAGCACTAAAAGCGGTACAAGGCAATCTTATTCTGCCTACCTCGGTCTATCCGAATGCGGGCGTTGCGGATTATGTAGATGGAGAATATCGGTATGGAGCCTCACCGGAATATTTTGGACAAATGGCAGTTACTTTTGCAGAAATGGGTTGCAGAATTATTGGGGGCTGCTGTGGTACTACTCCGCAGCATATTGCTGAAATTTCTTCCGCATTGAAAGATTACGTACCTCAACCACTTCCAGAACCGTCGCCTCCGACTGTGGAGCGTGTATCTCTGCAAGAGCATTTTGGCGAAGATGAGGGAAGAGATGGCAGAGAGCCGAACCTGGTTGATCTAGTAAAGGAACGCCATACGGTGATTGTTGAGCTTGATCCACCCCGTGATTTGGACATCGCCAAGTTTATGCAGGGCGCGGAAGCACTGAGAAGAGCGGGTGCGGATGCGTTGACACTCGCCGATAACTCACTGGCGGTTACACGGATGAGCAATATGGCTTTGGGCCATTTAGTGCACGCTAAAACTGGACTTCGTCCACTAGTGCATATTGCTTGTCGCGATCGCAATCTGATTGGTACTCAATCACATTTGATGGGTTTTGATGCGCTAGGAATTGATCATGTGTTAGCGGTGACTGGTGATCCAGCGAAATTCGGAGATCTTCCCGGCTCAAGTTCGGTTTACGACTTAACCTCTTTTGAGATTATTCGTATGATTAAGCAGTTAAATGATGGCATTTCCTTCTCAGGTAAACCTTTGAAGCAGAAAGCAAATTTTGTTATCGGTGCTGCCTTTAACCCGAATGTGAAACATTTAGATAAGGCCGTACAGCGACTGGAGAAGAAAATTGCCTCTGGTGCAGATTATATTATGACTCAGCCTGTCTATGATCAGCAGCTTATCGTAAAGATCGCTGAGGCAACTGCACATCTGGATATTCCCGTGTTTATTGGTGTGATGCCACTGGCTAGTGGGCGTAATGCAGAGTTCCTGCATAACGAGGTTCCGGGAATCCAGCTTACGGATGATGTCCGGAATCGCATGAAGGGACTTGAAGGAGAAGCAGGAAGAGCTGAAGGGGTCGCCATCGCTAAAGAGTTGTTAGATGTTGCAACTGCCCATTTCAATGGGATCTATTTGATGACACCGTTTATGTTCTATGATATGAGTACACAGTTGATCGAGTATGTATGGGAGAAATCAGGACGTAAATTGTCCCCCTTGTTTCGCTAGTAATAATCAATTACAATAGTGTAATGGATGTGATTCCGTTGTCATTTAGCATGACCGGATACGGTCAATCGTCCCTGCAATTCGGCGGCTACAAGATTATGTTCGAAGTGAAATCGGTGAATCACCGGTACTGCGAAGTTGTACTGCGGATGCCCCGGGATTGGACGGGTTATGAGGATGTGCTGAGAAGAAAGGTTCAGCAGCACGTCAAACGGGGAAGGATAGATGTTACCATCAATAGAGAGCACGATGAGTCGTCTTCCGGACCGGTTCTGAATCGCTCTACTGTCATGACTTATCTTAAGGCAGCAGATCAGCTTAAGAACGAGTATGGTTTGTCCGGTGAGTTGACTCTACGTGATATACTTTCTATACCCGGTATTATGGAAAGCAAAGATGAGGCTGCGGGTGCCGTGTCCGCGGCCTTAGAAGACTACTCTGAAATGTTGGAGACGGGACTTGAGCAGAGTTTGCAATCTCTGCTAGAGATGCGCGCCCGTGAAGGCAGTTTTCTAGCCGCTGATATTGAACAGCGTCTCAATCATCTAGAATCCATGCATGCTGAAATGGTCGAACTTGCACCTGTTGTAATCATTGAATATCGTGACAAGCTTCGTCATCGATTAAATGAGTTAAATGATGGGACGTTCGCATTTGATGAGCATAAATTCGGGATGGAAATCGCTATTTTTGCAGATCGCTGTAATATTGATGAAGAGTTGACCCGGTTGTATAGTCATTTCGAACAATGCAGAACCCTCCTGAAGGGGAAAGGACCGGTAGGACGCAAGCTGGATTTTCTCATTCAGGAGATGAACCGGGAGACGAATACAATCGGATCGAAATGTAATCATTTAACACTCGTGGGTCTTGTGCTAGACATGAAAGCTGAGCTGGAGAAGATTCGTGAACAAGCGGCAAACATAGAGTAACCGGGAACAGGCAATAGCATAGAACTTTATGGGGGGAACTACCGGAACATGGCAATCAAACTTATCAACATTGGCTTTGGGAATATTGTGTCCGCCAATCGCATTATTTCCATCGTCAGTCCGGAATCTGCACCAATCAAACGTATTATCCAGGAGGCTCGAGATCGACATATGTTGATCGACGCCACCTATGGCCGACGGACTCGTGCCGTAATCATTACAGATAGTGATCATGTCATTCTGTCGGCTGTACAGCCGGAGACTGTAGCGCATCGCTTATCCAGTAAAGATGACGACAACGACGAATAACAACTAAATGGAGTGTATTATGTCAAAAGGATTGCTCATCATATTATCCGGACCTTCCGGCGTGGGTAAAGGTACTGTATGTACTGCGCTACGACCGAAGATGCCCGAACTTGTCTACTCAGTTTCTGCTACTACTCGCAGTCCGCGTGCGGGTGAGGAAGACGGCGTGAATTATTTTTTCAAAAGCAAAGAGGAGTTTTCGGCTATGATAGAAGCCGATCAACTGCTTGAATATGCGGAGTACGTAGGTAATTTTTACGGTACTCCACGTGATTTTGTAGAGAGAACTCTCAATAACGGCAAAGATATTATTCTCGAAATTGAGGTTCAGGGAGCTCTCAAAGTTAAAGAAAAATTTCCTGAAGGTATTTTTGTGTTCCTTCTTCCACCTTCTATGGATGAGCTGAAGGACCGCATACGCGGACGGGGTACGGAACATCCAGATGTGATCGATCACCGCATGACTGTAGCGGAGGATGAGATTAATCTAATGCAGCATTATGATTATGCTGTTGTAAATGATGAGATTGATCTGGCCTGTAAGAGAATAGAAAGCATTATTATCGCCGAACATTGTAAAGTTAGATAATGAATGCTGCAAGGCTGAAGGTATTACCAGTAAACTATGAAGAGGTGTCCCTGTGCTATATCCATCAATTGATGAAATGATGACCAAGGTTGACAGTAAGTATTCGCTCGTTGTAGCCGCAGCACGTCGTGCTAGACAATTGCGTGAGGGTGGCAAGACAGATGTGAAGAACCCTAGATCGCATAAATTCGTCGGTGTTGCTCTTGAGGAAATTTACGAAGATCGCATTACGCTTACCCGTGGTGAAGAGTAGTCTCAAGCCTATTTAGATATGACCTTTTGTAGAAACGGATACCGCCTATTTGTTATTAGGCGATGCCGTTTCTTCTTGGGTTATGGAGCAATTATGGGTCTTTAATGAATGCTGATAGCCCAAGACCGGGCTGTTTCTGACAACCGGAAGGTTGTTATTTTTTTCTCAAAATATAAGAAGTTTAAGAAATAGATCATTCGTTGTAAGAGAAGGGAACAGGGGGGAGATCATGTTGAAGAGCTTGAAGGGGAAGACTATTTTACTTGGGATTACAGGGGGAATTGCCGCTTACAAAGCAGCAGCCCTGACCAGTAAGCTTGTCCAAAAAGGAGCCGAGGTTCATGTCATTATGACAGCTTCGGCAAAGCAGTTCATTACAGAATTAACTCTACAGTCACTGTCGAAGCAACGAGTATATAGCGATACATTCCAGGAACGGGACCCATCCTCCATCTCGCATATTGATTTGGCTGATTCGGCGGACCTTGTGATAGTAGCACCAGCAACTGCAAATATTATTGCTAAAATGGCGCACGGAATTGCGGATGATATGTTATCCACAACGTTACTCGCTACTACTGCACCTATAATGGTGGCACCGGCTATGAATGTTCATATGTATCAGCATCCCGCTGTACTTAGCAATTTGGATACCCTCGCTAAACGAGGTATTCAGTTTATTGAGCCTGGAGAAGGTCTGCTGGCATGTGGTTACGTGGGTAAAGGACGTTTAGAGGAACCAGAGACTATTGTAAGTAATGTTGAGGATTTTTTTGCGTTGCAAGAAAGTGTGAAGTCTAGTCCACTCAAGGGTAAAAAGATCGTCATCACAGCTGGTGGTACAGTAGAACGGATTGATCCGGTACGCTATATCTCCAATGATTCCTCCGGTAGGATGGGTTTTGCATTGGCACGTGCTGCACGTGCAATGGGTGCTGAGGTTACCTTGATTGCTGCGCGAACAGATGAAGCGCCTCCGCAGGACCCGGATATGAATGTCATTCGTGTTCAATCTGCACAAGAGATGTACGATGCGGTTACTGCGCAGTGGGATAGCTGCGATATCATGATCAAGGCGGCTGCTGTATCGGATTACCGGCCTAAGCAAAGTGAGCCATCCAAAATTAAAAAAAGTGGAGATACACTGACTCTTGAGCTTATAAAAACAACGGATATTCTGGAAACGCTAGGTAAGAACAAAGACAAGCAGTTCTTGATCGGCTTTGCTGCGGAGACGGGAAACACAGAATTTTATGCAAAGGACAAGCTGGTCCGCAAAAACTGCGATCTCATTGTTGCAAACAATGTAGCGGCTGCAGGAGCCGGATTCGGATCGGATACGAATATTGTATCGATTTATGATGTAGATGGATTGGTGCTCGAATTGCCACAATTGTCTAAGGATGAGGTCGCTCGCCGCTTGCTGACGCTCGTGGCAGAGCGGATTACTGGAGCTTCATTATAATGGATATTGCCAAGGTCATTGTGGATGTGCCTGTACGCAGCACTGACCGGCCATTTGATTATAGTATTCCAGAATCACTAAAGTTATGGATTGAAGTGGGCAGTCGAGTAGCAGTACCGTTTGGACACCGCACGGTGCAAGGCTTTGTCGTTTCTCTGGAGTCAGGTGAAACAGTAGTGAATCCTGGTCTTAAGGCTATTCAAGAGGTGCTGGATTTGCTTCCACCTTTATCTCCTGAATTAGTTGAGCTAGCGGACTGGATGAGTAAAAGATATGCATGCAGACGAATTTCAGCCCTGCAAGCGATGCTGCCCACTGCTCTAAAAGGGAAGGCAGAACGACTGATTTCGCTAGGAGATGTGGAAGAAGAAGCAGCATTTTCTGATGATGAATTATTCCCTATGTTTGCAGATACAGGGAATGAGGAACGACTAATTACTGAGTTTATCGGACGTAATGGCGAAGTTTCCATGAAGCAGCTCACCCGTGCATTTCCGGAGGCTGCGGAGACGGTGAAGTTCATGCTAAGACGTGGAGTTCTTGTAGAGAGCCAATCGATTAAAGATAAAATGGGCAAGAAGAAGCTGAAAGCAGTAGATCTTGCGATAGGGATCACCGCTGCTCGTGAGGCGTTGAATAAATTCCCCAAAAAGTCCGCGCGACAGAAGGAAGTACTTAGCTTTCTGATTGAAAGGGAAGCTACACTCCCAATGGCGCTTAAGGAAGTCTTGTCTGCACTTCAAGTGACGGCAAGCACCGTGAAGGGTTTAGAGGAAAAAGGCTTTATCGAAATCAGTGAAATCGAAGTCTATCGCGACCCTTATCAAGGACGTGATTTTAAGCCTACTACGCCTCTGCCACTTACAGCAGAACAAGAGATTGTATACACACGTATTTCACGAACGCTAGAAGAACAGCTCCATGAAGTTTTTCTGTTACATGGCGTTACGGGGAGCGGTAAGACAGAAATCTATTTGCAATGTATCAAACGTTGTCTGGATCAGGGTAGACAGGCCGTAGTGCTCGTCCCGGAAATCGCATTAACGCCGCAGATGGTGGAGCGCTTTAAAGGGCGCTTCGGAAGTGGTGTCGCGGTAATGCACAGCCGATTATCTGTTGGCGAACGTTACGATGAGTGGCGCAAAATCCGTGAAGGAAAGGCTACGGTTGCCGTTGGCGCCCGTTCAGCGGTGTTTGCCCCGTTCTCTAACCTAGGTTTGATTATTATGGATGAAGAGCATGAAACCTCATATAAGCAGGAGGAAAATCCGAAATATCATGCCCGTGATGCAGCGATTCGCAGAGCCGAACAGTGTGGGGCAGCCGTGATTTTAGGCTCCGCCACGCCTTCGTTAGAAAGCTATCATGCTGCTAGAGCGCAGAGTGATATTCATTTTTCACCAGTCCTTCTAGAGATGCCTACCCGCGCGCTTGGTAACGAACTACCGAAGGTAAATGTCGTGGATATGCGGGAGGAGCTTAAAGAAGGTAATCGCTCAATGTTCAGTCGAAAGCTTCATGCTGCATTGGCTGAAAGACTGGAACGTGGAGAACAGACCGTGTTATTGCTTAACCGTAGAGGTTTCTCGACGTTTGTTATGTGCCGGAGTTGCGGATATGTAGCAGGCTGCCCCGAGTGTGATATTTCATTAACGTACCATAGTCGTAGTGACAATTTGCGTTGTCATTATTGTGGTCATGCTGAACCGGCACCTAAGCTTTGTCCAGAGTGTGGAAGTGAGCATATCCGGTTCTTCGGAACGGGGACGCAGCGGGTGGAAGAAGAGCTTGGTAAGTTGTTCCCTGGGATACGGGTGATTCGTATGGACGTGGATACAACGACAGAAAAAGGTTCGCATGAGAAGCTGCTGAATCAATTCAGAGACAAAAAAGCGGATGTACTGCTAGGCACTCAGATGGTAGCAAAAGGTTTGGATTTTCCTGACGTAACTCTTGTTGGCGTAATTACAGCAGATTCAGCGTTGAACTTGCCAGATTTTCGTGCAGCGGAGAAGACCTTCCAATTGCTTACACAAGTTGCTGGAAGAGCAGGTCGGCATCAGCTTCCGGGTGAGGTCGTTGTTCAGTCCTATACACCAGAGCATTATTCTATTATTCATGCTAGCGGGCATGACTATCTCTCTTTTGTAAGGGAAGAGCTGAAGCATCGCAGAGGGCTACATTATCCGCCTTATTGCAGACTGATACTCGTTACATTATCCCATGAGCAGTTACCGCTACTACTCCGGATGGCAGAGAATTACGCTATGAATCTGCAGGGGAAGGCCAGAAATCTAAGATGGTATGGGAGTCTAGATAAGCTAACCACGGATGTACTAGATCTGTTAGGTCCCGTAGCTTCTCCAATCCCTCGCTTAAAGGGTAGATATAGATTCCAATGTATGATAAAATGGCGCGGCGCCATCGATGTGATAGGGCTTGTTCGACAAGTGGCTGAGGAGTTGGAGGATTCTGTACGGGATACAGGGCTTCAGATCAGCATTGATGTTGATCCGCAAATGTTGATGTAAATCGTTATCATGTTACAATGTAAAAAAAGAGCTAGATCAATAAACTCTAAATATAGAGATGTACAGAACGGGAAGGTGTTTTTAATGGCGATACGTATGATCGTTAAGGAACCGGATGAAGTGTTGCACAAAATAGCAAAAGAAGTAACTGTAGTTACACCTAATGTTAAAAAATTGTTAGATGATATGGCTGATACGATGTATGACGCTGAAGGTGTAGGGCTGGCAGCTCCACAAGTTGGCATTTTGAAGCGCCTAATTGTGGTGGATGCAGATGAAGAGCACGGGCTGATCAAAATGATTAATCCGGAAATCATCGGTACAGAAGGGGAGCAGCTAGGACCTGAAGGATGTCTTAGTATTCCCGGATTAAATGGTGATGTACGCCGTGCAGAGACAGTAACCGTACGTGGTCTTAACCGTGAGGGAAAAGAAATTACCATTACCGGCAGTGGTTTACTTGCTCGGGCTTTTCAACATGAGATTGACCATCTAAACGGAGTACTGTTTACCGATATCGCTGAAAAAGTATACGAGATGACAGCTGAACGCAATGAGACTGAGGAGTGAGGATATGAAGATTGTATTCATGGGAACCCCAGCCTTTGCGGTACCAAGCTTGCAAATGCTGATGGATGAAGGCTATGAAGTTGTAGCAGTCGTCACCCAACCAGATCGACCGCAAGGACGTAAAAAGATCTTGGCTCCTTCACCAGTTAAAGAAGCCGCATTATCTCTCGGTTTACCTGTGCTCCAGCCTGAACGGATGCGCAAACCTGAGGCTGTCGCAGAGCTAGCTGCATATGAGCCTGACCTGATTGTTACAGCGGCTTATGGTCAAATTTTGCCTAAAGCTGTATTGGATTTGCCGCGTAATGGTTGTGTGAATGTTCATGGTTCACTACTTCCTAAATACCGGGGTGGCGCACCGATTCAACGTAGTATCATTAACGGTGAGAAGGTTACCGGCGTTACTTTGATGTATATGGCTGAAGGACTTGACACTGGAGATATGATCTCGCGCGTCGAGGTGGCTATCGAGGATGAGGATACTTCCGGCACGATGTTCGAGAAGCTTAGCCTTGCTGGACGTGATCTTTTGAAGTCTGAAATGCCGCGATTAGTAAACGGCCTTGTTCAAGCGACTCCGCAAGACGACAGTCAAGCGACCTTTGCTCCTAACCTAAATCGTGAGGATGAGCGTTTGGATTGGAACGCTGGCTCACGTGATAACTATAATCGAATTCGTGGATTAGTACCTTTTTCCGGTGCGTTTACGCTTTGGAATGGAGAGACCTTCAAAGTATGGGCTTCAAAAATTCCTGCTGAGCAGAAATCAACTGATAGTGCGCCAGGAACGGTACTTTCGGTCACTGAATATGGTGTCGAGGTTAAGACTGGGGACGGAAGTCTGCTGCTAACTACCGTTCAACCTGCTGGTAAGAAAGCGATGAGTGCTGCGGATTTTAGCCGTGGCGGTGTCATGAAACCAGGGACGGTGCTAGGTTGAGCGCGGGCGGTAACGGTGCGGGCCGATCAGGAGTAAGTCATAACTCTGGCAATAAAAATAGTAAAGATCATAAAGCAGTGAGTGGTAAAAAGGGCGGTAGCGGAAATAAAGGTAAAGCTGCTACAGCTTCTGCCCGCGATATCGCTCTCGATATCCTGGTTAAGGTCGAACAACAAGGGGCTTACAGCAACTTATTGCTGAACAGCAGTCTGCAGAAGTCTGCACTTAGCAGAGAAGATGCTGGACTAGTTACAGAGCTTGTCTATGGTACCATCTCTCGGATGAATACACTTGATTATGTGCTCGAGGAATTTGTTAGCAAAGGGATCGCTAAATTGCAGCCCTGGGTGCGTAATTTACTGCGTCTAAGCTTATATCAAATTATGTACCTGGATCGCATACCATCTCATGCAGCTGTAAATGAGGCTGTTAATATAGCTAAGAAAAAGGGCCATCAAGGAATTTCGGGTATGGTTAATGGCGTGCTTCGTAGTGTGCTGCGCGCTGGAAATCTGCCGGTAATACCTGATGGATTGGGTCCTGCGAAACGGATATCTATTCAGTATTCCCATCCTATATGGTTAGTGAAACGCTGGATTACGGAGTATGGTGTTGACACTGCGGAAGCTATTTGTGCTGCTAACAATGAGCCACCCGCTGTAAGTGTACGCGTAAATACTACGATGATTAGCCGTGAAGCCCTGTTGAGTCAGATGATTGAACAAGGGCTGCAAGCTTCTGCTTCTGAAGTAAGTCCTTATGGTATTGTTATAAAAGGCGGCGGTAATCTGGCTCTTTCATCCTGGTACCGGGATGGATATCTATCTGTTCAGGATGAAAGCTCCATGCTTGTAGCTGAAGCTGTTGCACCTGAGCCTGGAATGAGAGTGCTTGATTGCTGCGCCGCGCCTGGGGGCAAAACGGCCCATATGGGCGAGCTGATGAAAGATGAAGGATCTATTTTCGCTAACGATCTGCATCCACATAAAGCTAAGCTTATCTCGGATCAAGCTGCACGGTTAGGTCTCGAAAGCGTAGTAACAGGCAGTACAGATGCACTGGAGCTGGAGCTTACCTTAGAGCATCATTCCTTCGATAGAATTCTTTTGGACGCGCCTTGCTCTGGGCTTGGTGTAATCCGCCGTAAGCCAGATCTCAAATGGCGTAAGCAGCCTGAGGATGTTGTAAGTGTAGCATCACTGCAGGGTCAGCTGCTGCAGTCGGTTTCTAAACTGTTGAAACCGGGTGGTGTTCTGGTTTATAGTACCTGTACGACTGAACAAACGGAAAATAGTGAGGTTGTAGCTGCCTTTTTGGAGCAAAATCCTGATTTCACTTCTATAACATTTGCTTCCCCGCTGTGGGGGAGATTGGAAGGTACTGCGCTGGCTGTAGGTGAGGGGATTCAGTTATTGCCACATCATTATGGCAGTGATGGGTTCTATATCTCCAAGCTTCAAAGAGTCTTGTAATATAGCAAATTTACTGACAATCGTTGTATCTTCCGCCCGCCGGGCTAACGTACGGCGGGCTATTTCTTTTACCGTCTCTGAAATTTGTGTTAAAATAGGAAGAATGAGAAATAATACGCATATCCTTATGAAAGAACAGGTGCTAATAATAATGAAACCTTTAATATATGATTTTTCTTTAGAAGAGTTACAGCAGTGGGCGAAAGATAACGGTGAGCCTGCTTTTCGTGGTGGACAGATTTTTGACTGGTTGTATGTAAAACGTGTAAGTGACTTCGAATCCATGAGCAATTTGTCTAAAGGACTTCGTCAGAAACTGAACGAGCAATTCTCCATTGCAGCGCTCACTGAGATTACTAAAATGGAATCGAAAGATGGAACAGTAAAATTCCTGTTTGGATTGCATGATGATCATGCGATCGAGACAGTTATCATGAAACATAATTATGGAAATAGCGTTTGTGTAACAACTCAAGTAGGCTGCCGAATCGGCTGTACCTTCTGCGCCTCTACGCTTGGTGGATTGAAACGTGATTTGACAGCGGGTGAAATTGTAGCTCAGGTTGTACGCTCTCAACAGATCTTGGATGAGCGGGGTGAACGTGTCAGCAGTATTGTTATCATGGGTACTGGTGAGCCGTTTGAGAACTATGATGCAACAATGAGATTCCTGCGTCTTATGATTCATGAGAAAGGTCTAAATATCGGACAACGGCATATTACTGTTTCCACTAGCGGGATTGTGCCGAGCATTTATAAATTTGCAGAAGAAGATACACAAATAAATTTGGCGATTTCGATTCATGCACCTAACGACAAACTGCGTTCGAAGCTAATGCCAGTTAACCGTCGCTTTCCGTTTGATGATGTGATTGAATCTTTACGTTATTATCAAGCTAAGACGGGGCGACGGGTCAGCTTTGAGTATGCATTGATCGGCGGGGTGAATGATCAGCCGGAGCATGCTGAGGAATTAGCAGGTGTGCTTAAGAACATGCTATGCCACGTCAATTTGATTCCAGTAAACCACGTGCCAGAGCGGAAATATGTACGTACTTCACGCAATGATATCTTTGAGTTTCAACGTATTTTGGCTGACAACGGCGTGAATGTTACCATTCGCCGTGAGCAAGGCCATGATATCGCGGCCGCATGCGGACAGCTGCGTGCCAAACATATGGAGTTGGG
Organism: Paenibacillus sp. FSL E2-8871; assembly: GCF_038000345.1. Taxonomy (NCBI): domain Bacteria; kingdom Bacillati; phylum Bacillota; class Bacilli; order Caryophanales; family Paenibacillaceae; genus Paenibacillus; species Paenibacillus sp. FSL E2-8871. The sequence goes on from NZ_JBBOBV010000001.1 coordinate 462,772, forward strand.
GTGAGGATATTTGATCAGAACAGTTCATGCCAGCGATATTGGCCGAGTGCGCTCTGTCAATGAGGATTCGGTCTGGATCGGCGCGACGCGCCACGGTTATACACTCGGCATAATTGCCGATGGGATGGGTGGACATCAGGCTGGTGAAACCGCGAGCAGGCTTGCTTTGGAGACGATGAGGAATACCCTAGACGGGCTCCTGCCTGAGCTTCAGGACGAAGCACTGCGTGATGCGTTATCAGCTGCTATTTTGGAAGCTAACAGCACTGTCTTCAAGGAGGCTTCCAGCGACGAGAAGTACCACAATATGGGTACTACTGTCGTTGCTGCCCTGATGAATGGTTCAAACGGATATATTGGCCATATCGGAGACAGCAGAGCCTATTTAATAAAGGACAGTGCAGCAGTTCAATTAACCGAAGATCACACGCTAGTCAATGAGCTGTTCAAGAACGGTCAGATCAGTGTGGAGGAATTAGATAATCATCCGAGACGGAATGTGCTGACGAGAGCACTTGGAACAGATGCTGAGGTGCTGGTTGATTTAGCCCCTGTTACCCTGCTACCTGGGGAACTTTTGCTTCTCTGCAGTGATGGTTTAAGTAATTTTGTTAACAATGAGCATTTGGGCAAGGTAGCGGGAATACATGAGATACCGTTAGAGGAAAGAGCGGACCGCTTACTTCAGTTGGCACTGCTTGCTGGCGGCGGCGATAATATTAGCGTCGCTTTGTTAGAACATCATGGAGAGGCCGCTGTGCCCGAAACAAAGGAGTGGGATTGATGATCGGTCACGAACTGGGCGGCCGTTACCAAGTCATCGAACGGATCGGCGGAGGTGGAATGGCGCTCGTCTATAGAGCACATGACATTCTTTTAAACCGAAACGTCGCCATTAAAGTATTGCGTAATCAATTTGTTCATGACGAGGAATTTATCCGCCGTTTTAGGCGTGAGGCGCAATCAGCTGCATCTTTGTCTCATCCGAATGTGGTTAGTATTTACGATGTAGGACAAGAAGACGAAATTCATTATATTGTCATGGAATATATTGAGGGCAAGAATCTTAATGAAATTATAAAAGAACGAGCGCCATTACAGGTTGACGAGTCCGTAAGGATCGCTTCACAAATCTGTGATGCACTTGATCACGCTCATCAGAATCAAATTATTCATCGGGATATTAAACCACATAATATATTGATCGGGCGCAATGGCCGGGTGAAGGTAACAGATTTCGGTATTGCTCGTGCGGTAACATCTACTACCATTACTCAGACAGGCTCTGTAGTAGGTTCCGTTCATTATTTCTCACCAGAGCATGCTAAAGGTGTATCAACAGGAGAGAAATCCGACCTGTATTCATTAGGGATTGTACTCTATCAAATGCTTACCGGAAGTCTTCCATTCTTAGGGGAGAGTCCGATTAGCGTAGCTCTAAAGCATCTGCAAGAAGAGTTTGAAGAGCCAAGGCTCATAAATCCACTTATTCCGCAAAGCGTTGAGAATGTAATTCTAAGATCGATGCGTAAAAATCCGGAAGAGCGTTATCAGTCTGCAAAGCAAATGCTGCAGGATTTAGAAACCTGCTTGTTGCCGGAACGCCGTAGTGAAGCAAAAGTTCTTTTTAACGATGAGGAAGACGAGGATCGAACGCGGGTCATACCAGCGATTAAACCGATCCAAAGAAGCAATGGAATTCGTAATCATCGCCACGACCGGATGGATAATGATGAAGATGATGATGACGATCCGGTACCTGTGAAAAAAGGTAAAAAACAATGGACTAAACCTGCATTATGGATTGGCTTAACTTTAGTGTTACTGCTGGCTATGGCCAGTCTCGTGTGGTACGTTAAATCCCAATTAGTTGTTCCTGAGGTATCGGTTCCTTACGTGGTCGGTAAACAGCTGGAACAAGCGAAGACTGAACTTGAGGATTTGGGGCTTGAGGTTGCTGATCCTATACTGTATGACTACAGTCCGAATTTCGAAGAGAATGTGGTCATGAAGCAAAGTAGGGAAAAGGACGCCAAAGTGAAAAAGGGAGCCTCCCTAATACTAACTGTGAATACGGCGAAACCATTAACTAAGATGCCAGATGTTACAAATTTAAGCTTTGACGAAGCGGTTAAAGCGCTAATAGCAAAGGGTGTACCCCAGAATCAAATTAAGAATGAACCTCTCTTCGATGAAAATATGGAGGTGGGTAAGGTTGTGAAATCAGACCCAGCCATTGACAGCGAGTTTGATCCAGAGACGGTTTCAATCACCCTCTACGTTAGCAAAGGAGAAGAAAGTGTCACGATGCCAGACCTCATCGGTAAGACGGAGAGTGAAGCTAAGGCGCTTTTGGAAGAATCCAAACTGGTCCTCGGAGATGTAAAGGAAGAATCCAGCTTCACAGTTGATGAAGGTAAGGTAACGAAAACTTGGGCTTATGAGAAAGGTACCTCTGTTCCACCTGGAACAGCGATTACGATTTACTTAAGTACAGGTTATCCACCTGAAGCCCTGAATTATACCTTTAATGTACCAGTAGCTCCTGCACAGGATGGAAAGAAGAGCAAGATTCGAATTGAATTCGTTGATGCGCGCAATAATGGTGAAAAACAAGATTGGGGAACGCGTACCATTGGAAAGAGCCAAGTGCTGTCCGTTAATCTAGTGCTTGCTCCGAATAAAGATGGCTCTGTTATTGTTACCCGAGATGGTGTGCTTTTAGACACTTATGTGATTCCATATATTGATGCCAAGAATGGCACGGTGCAAGAACCTGAACCACCGACGGTTCCGACTCCGCAGCCGACTCAGACACCGATAGATCCTACACCTACTGCTGAACCAACCATTGAGCCTGAGATCCTGCCTCCAAGTTCAGACAACGAAGGGTCTACTAATACTGGATCAGTCAATCAGACGGGATTCCTTACTAACAATTCGGTGAATAATGAATCGACCAATAGTGGTAACAACAAGAACAGTAATAAAAATGATGACAAGCATAATAATAAAAACAAAGACAAATCTAAAGATAAAAGCGATAACTAATCAGGGCAGAAGTGCTTGAATAGTTGTGGCAGCGAAGTGACCCGGGGATTTTCAAACTTGGGTCATTTTCGCAAAATCAGGAGAGGAAGGCTCACTATGTATGCCTGAAGGAATAATAGTAAAGGCGTTAAGCGGATATTATTACGTAAAACCGCTTCGTGAAGGATTAATTGCAACAGAGGAAGTTTCAGTTCAATGCAGAGGCCGAGGCATACTTAAGAAAAAGGGGATCGCTCCTCTTGTAGGTGACCGCGTGATCTATATGCTGACTGAGCATGGTGAAGGGATGGTGGATGAGCTTCTCCCTAGAGAATCTGAGTTAATTCGTCCACCTGTAGCGAATGTAAGCCTTGCCGTTCTATTATTTTCTGTGCGGGAGCCTGATATGAACCTGAATCTATTGGACAAGTTCCTAGTTCATATTGAGCACTCGGGACTGGAACCCTTAATCGTTCTGACCAAACAGGATTTGGCTAATGATAATGGTGAAGCCACTAAGTATGTTAAAGAGCTCTATGAGGATATTGGTTATGAAGTGATGGTTACAAGCTCAATTACAGGAGCTGGCAGTGATGAACTAAGAGAGCGGCTTACTGGTGGTATTAGTGTATTTGCCGGACAATCTGGGGTAGGAAAGTCGACCTTATTGAATCGTATTGTGCCAGGACTTAAACTGGAGACAGGTGAGATCAGCTTACGTCTGGGCCGTGGTCGTCATACTACCCGCCATGTAGAATTGATGGATATTGGCGGGGGCGGATTTGTAGCGGATACCCCTGGTTTTAGTCAGCTTGATTTTCTTGAGCTTGGGGTTGAAGAGCTCTCTACTTGTTTCCGTGAATTTGCTAACTATGCTGGGGATTGTAAATTCCGTGGTTGTAGTCATCAGCATGAACCAGGCTGCCGAGTTATCGAGGCATGGAAAGCTGGGAATATCGCTGATAGCCGGTATGAACATTACAAATTATTTTTTAATGAAATGAAAGATAAAAAGCGGAGGTACTAAGTCATGATACGAATTGCACCATCTATATTGTCTGCCGATTTCGCAAGTTTAGGTTCAGAGGTTGCAGAAGCTGAGGTCAGTGGCGGGGATTGGATCCATGTGGATGTAATGGACGGGCATTTTGTGCCGAATATAACGCTTGGTCCACCAATCGTAAAAGCGGTCTCGTTACATACCAAGCTTCCACTAGACGTTCACTTAATGATTGAGTCTCCAGAACGTTATATTTCTGATTTTGCTGCCGCAGGCGCTAGTGTGATTACTGTCCACGCAGAGGCTTGCGTTCATTTACACCGTGTGGTGCATCAGATCAAGGAATTGGGTCTTAAGGCAGGAGTAGCTATTAATCCTGGCACACCGGCATCAGCGGTGCGTGAGGTGCTTGAGGATGTGGATATGATTCTCGTGATGACTGTCAATCCTGGCTTTGGAGGTCAAGCATTCATTCCTAACACGTTGCGCAAAATTACTCAAATTAGAGAATGGGCGAATGAAGTCAATCCAGATCTACTTATTGAAGTCGATGGTGGTGTTTCGGAAGCTACAGCGCCATTGGTTGTCAGTGCAGGAGCGGATGTTTTGGTTGCAGGAAATGCAGTTTTTGGCCGGAGTGATCGTGCTGCAGCGATCCTTGAGATTCGAGAAGCAGCGGAAGCGGCACTTCGTTAAAAAAATAGGCTATTACGACTAAAGGTATAGGCCAAGTCCTCGACGCATAAATATGGTTACATGAGCAGAAATCTCATGTAGCCTTTTTTGTTTTGGCAGGGAGGACTGCAGTACGTTACCGTTAGAACAAGAAGAAAGTCTCCTGCGTACGGCATGAATTGATGGGAGGGTAAACCATGAAATTTTACACGTTTAAGCTGCCAAGGTTTTTGGGAGGTTTTGTTAAAGCGATTTTGAACACATTTCAGAAGAGTTGATCTTGGGCTTGGAACAGAAAAGAAAACATGAAAAAAAGCACCTTACAAATGTAAAGGGTGCTTTTTGCTTCATATGAGTGATCGCTCGGTCTTTAAAATTGCAAAAGACTAAACGCGTTCAACTTTACCGGCTTTCAAAGCACGGGTGCTGACGTACACGCGTTTTGGTTTACCGTTCACGAGGATACGGACCTTCTGAACGTTAACTCCCCAAGAACGACGGTTGCGGTTATTGGCGTGAGACACGTGGTTGCCGCTGCTCGGTTTCTTGCCTGTTACTGCACATTTGCGGGACATAGATTACACCTCCTTATTCCTAACACCTGCATAAAACAATACTTATCTATAATATCACAGCAAATTTTGCTACGTCAACCGATTCAAAAACATTTATTTCTTTTAATACTTATAGTACAATGTAAATTAGTGCATTATGTCCTGTTAATCATAGAATGATTAGGCATGAAGTTAGGAAGGGGAATTCTCAATTGAGTAAGCGTTCTATAAACGGAACAGATTTTACCGCTATGGTATTGGCTGGAGCGGATAAGCTGCAACAGCATGCAGAACACGTCAATTCCCTAAATGTTTTTCCGGTTCCAGACGGAGATACCGGAACTAACATGAATTTGACGATGACCGCAGGTTCGAATGAATTGAAGAAAAATAATACAACGTCTGTCGGTCAATGTGCAGGTGTACTCTCTAAGGGCTTGTTAATGGGCGCACGGGGGAACTCCGGAGTTATTTTATCTCAATTGTTCAGAGGCTTTAGCAGATCTGCAGCTCAACATGATGAGCTAAACACACAGCAATTTGCTGCTGCATTGCAAAGCGGAGTTGACGCAGCCTATAAAGCAGTTGTAAAGCCTGTAGAAGGAACTATTCTTACAGTGGCTAAAGAGGCTGCAAGACATGCTGTCTACTATGCTCGCCGAACTACAGATGTTACAGAGCTCATGACAGAGGTATTGGCCAAAGCAAAGGAAGCCTTAGCCTATACACCGGAACAATTGCCTGTCTTGAAGCAAGTCGGTGTCGTAGACTCTGGCGGTCAAGGACTGGTCTATATTTATGAAGGGTTTCACCAGCATCTGACGAGCGGAAGCTCCGGTGTGTCTGAACCTGTAAAAGGACAACCTCAGGCACCAGTCGTGCCAACACCGGTACCGGTGTTAAAGAAACCTGAAAGCGAACTGTCTTCTGTACAGTCTTCTGCACAATCACAGCTTTCTACAGAGGACATAGAATTTCTATATGATATGGAGTTCTTCATTAATCGCCAGTTAGGTGGTAACGTGAGAACGGATTTTGATGAGGAAACCTTTAGGAAAGCGTTGTCAGTAAATGGTGATTCCATTATTGTAATTTCGGATGATGAAACCATTAAAGTGCATGTGCATTCCAAGGCTCCAGGTGAAGTTTTGAATCTGGCACTTCTCTATGGGGAAATTACGCAGATTCATATTCTCAATATGCGTGAGCAACACCGTGACTTGTTAACTGCAGGGATGGATATTGCACCTATGCCAGATGTTTTCGCCGATATGCCGGATGAACAGAGCCGGGTACAATCAGCTCCAGCCGAACCACCAGCAGATGATTTGGCACCTTACGGCTTCATCGCAGTATCATCAGGCGCTGGGATTGCAGATATTTTCAAAAGCCTCGGTGTGGACGTAGTCCTAGCTGGAGGTCAGACTATGAACCCTAGCACAGAGGATTTCGTGAACGCGATTTCTTCCATCTCTGCGAAGCATGTTTACATTCTGCCGAATAACTCTAATATTGTTCTTGCCGCTCAGCAAGCTAAGGAGCTCTTGGAAGGCGAACGTGAGATTACGGTTATTCCAAGCAAAAGCATTCCTCAAGGAATCGCTGCAGCCTTTGCGTTCCAAGAAGAGGATTCTGTGGAGACTAATTCTGGGAACATGCTAGAAGCAATCTCACAGGTCAAGTCGGGACAAGTAACAAATGCTGTCCGTGATACAAGCTTTGATGATCTGGAGATTAAATCCGGGCAATTTATCGGAATTTCGAACTCCAAAATTGTCGCTGCCGCAGATGATCTGTTAGCTGCAAGTCAGGCGTTGCTGTCCAACATGCTTGAGAATGGCGATGAAATCGTTACGATCCTTATTGGAGCAGAAACTGATTCTGAGGTCACAGATTCCTTAAGCGAGTGGCTGGAAGAGACTTACCCGAATGTGGAAGTAGAGATTCATGAGGGTGGCCAACCCCTTTATTATTATCTTTTCTCCGTAGAGCCATAGGTAGATGCTGAGGGTTCTATAACAATTCAGGAGCAACTTGCTAATTACGTAGTTGGCAAAATTATAGTATGGGGGAGATAATCCATGAATCGTACCATTATCGTCACCGACAGCACATCTGATATCCCGCCAGCAATGGCGGAAGCGTATGGCATTGAGGTCGTCCCTTTGACCTTGATGTTCGGCGAAGAGGCTTTCCGGGACAATCTGGATATGACGCCGGAGCAGTTCTATGAGCGACTTCCCCGCTCGTCACAGTTGCCGACTACTTCTCAACCCTCACCGGTTGAATACATGAATGTGTATCGAGATATTTTGGAACGTTACCCGGGAAGTCCTATCCTTTCGTTTCATATTTCTTCTGGACTAAGCGGTACGTACCAATCAGCACTATTGGCTAAATCGATGTTGGAGGAAGAGGGAGAAGGGATCACTGTAGTAGATTCTCTCTCCGCTTCTTACGGTTTTGGATTTATGGTGGTGGAAGCCGCCAGATTGGCTGCTGAAGATAAGAGTCCCGAAGCGATTCTTGAAGCTGTAGAAAGTCTGCGCCAATCTCGTAAGCTTTACTTCTTGGTAGATACACTTGAATATTTACAAAAAGGCGGGAGAATCGGAAAGGCCTCGGCCATTCTGGGAACGCTTCTTAATATTAAGCCGATCCTGTCTATTGATGCAGAAGGAATAATATATGCGGTAGAGAAAGTTAGAGGCCGTAAGAAGGCTATTGCCCGTATGATTGAATTATTTAAGAAGGATATTCAAGGTGTAGACAAAATCAATGTGGCCGTGGGTCATACGGCTGAACCGGCTTCCGGTGAAGAGTTCCTGAAAGAGCTGTCAGGACATTTTACACTAGAAGAGAAAGTGCTGACGAACGTCGGCCCTGTCGTGGGCAGCCATGTCGGAAACGGTACGTTAGCTGTATTCATTTGGCCTGCAAAATGAGGGATGAATATGACACTGTCATTAAATCAAATTGAAGTAAAAAACATAACTGGCGTGAGTGCTCAAAAGCAAAGCGAGCTTCACGCCTTTGGCGTCTTTACAGTAAAGGATTTGTTAGAGTATTATCCGTTCCGTTATGAGGATTATCGCCCGCGCTCGCTGAGTGAAACCAAACATGGGGATAAAGTGACTACAGAGGCTAAAGTGATCGGTATCCCTGTACTGCAACGTTTTGGAGGCAAGTCACGACTTAGTTGTAAAATGGTTGCGGAGCCTTGGATGTTCACAGCTACATGGTTTAATCGTCATTACGTGCGTGAGCAACTTACTGTGGGAAGAGAAATTGTACTCACAGGTAAATGGGATCAGAAGCGAAATCAAATTACAGTGACGGATTTTGAATTCCCCGATCGTGGGGAAGGGAAGACAGGGACCCTACAGCCGGTATATTCCGTCGGTGGTAAGATCACGCAGTCGTGGATCAGGAAAAGTATTAATCAGGCGCTTCAGCAGTATGGAGATCTAATTCCTGAGATACTACCACATTCTATTATGCGGCAATATGATTTTATGCCCCGTAAACGGGCGATTGCTACCATTCATAGGCCAGAGGATACGCGTGAAGGGCAGCAGGGACGCCGCAGGATGGTGTATGAGGAGTTGTTTCTGTTCCAGTTGAAGATGCAGGCATTCCGGGTACTTAATCGCGGTAGGATGGATGGTGTAGTCCATACTGTAGATAACGCAACCGTGCGCCAGTTTGTTCGCAGCTTACCTTTTGAGCTTACAGATGCTCAGAAACGAGTGGAGCTGGAGATCTTACATGATCTGCGATCACCATATTGCATGAATCGACTGCTTCAAGGTGATGTGGGTTCCGGCAAAACGGTACTAGCTGCCGTCGCGCTTTTTGCCACCGTGCGATCTGGTTTTCAGGGTGCGCTTATGGTGCCCACTGAGATTTTAGCAGAGCAGCATATGCGTTCACTTACGAAGATGTTTGAGCCGTTTGGAATTACGGTTGGTCTGTTAACAGGGAGCGTAACTGGACGGAAACGTAAAGAATTGTTAGCTTCACTACAAATGGGGATGCTCGATATTGTTGTAGGGACGCATGCATTGATTCAGGAGGATGTATTTTTCCGTGATCTGGGTCTTGTAGTTACGGACGAGCAGCATCGGTTTGGTGTAAACCAGCGAGGTGTATTGCGGCGTAAAGGATATAATCCGGATGTACTTACGATGACTGCAACGCCTATTCCACGTACGCTTGCGATCTCTGTTTTTGGAGATATGGATGTATCCACGCTGTCGGAAAGACCGAAAGGCCGAGTGCCAATAACTAGTTATTGGGTCAAGCATGATCTCATGGATCGTGTCCTGAATCTGATTAAGCGTGAAATAGAGCTGGGACGTCAGGCTTATCTGATCTGTCCGCTCATTGAAGAATCGGAGAAACTGGATGTACAGAATGCTATAGATTTACATATTCAGATGAGCCAAGCTTTTCCTAACTATAAAGTTGGGCTTTTGCATGGAAAGATGTCTCCAGCTGAAAAAGATGAAGTGATGCGAGCATTTTACAACAATGAACTGCAACTCTTAGTATCCACAACGGTTGTAGAGGTGGGTGTAGACGTTCCTAATGCCACGTTGATGATTATTATGGATGCAGACCGGTTCGGATTATCACAGCTGCACCAGCTTCGTGGACGGGTTGGTAGAGGTCAGCATGCCTCTTATTGTGTACTAGTGGCTGATCCGAAATCTGAAATCGGGCGTGAACGAATGACTGCTATGACGGACACCGATGATGGATTTGAGATTTCGCGGAGAGATTTGGAGCTGCGTGGTCCAGGTGATTTTTTTGGAACCAAGCAGAGTGGATTACCGGAGTTTCGCTTGGCGGATATGACGGCTGACTTTGAAGTGCTGGAGCAGGCGCGTGATGATGTGGCAGAGCTGCTTAAGGATGAGAAGTTCTGGACATCTCCTGAATATGCACCTCTTCGGCATTATTTACAAGGCGAGCAAATTTTCCAAGGGGAATTAATTGACTAAGTAGGCACATCTAGCTCCTAAGCCTCATATACTGTGAAAGATTGGATATGACGGGAGGTGCTACACTTGGGTTATCAACAATTCGGAATTAGCCCTCAGCTCGTGGAACGCATCAAGCTGAAGATGAAAAACGCGACTGTCAAAGATCGTATTAAAAATATGATTAACGGCGTCTCGAAACAAGAGCTACAGGACACGGCAGTTGTTCGCAGGTTGGTACGGAATGCGTCAGGTGTACTGAACGAGAAACTGACCTCGACGCAGGAAGACCAAATTGTGAAATTTATTATCGCTCAGAAAATTGATCCAAACAACACCTTCCACTTGATCCGTTTGTGGGGAATGTTCCGTTAGGAAAGTTTGCTAGCGAGTATAGGCTAGATCTTAGGTCTAATTCTCAGCTAGCTAAAGGAGTAGAGGCTGTCTCAAAAGTAGTGAATGCTGCTTTTGAGACAGCTTTTTTTTGTGTGAACCAAGGATGAATTCTAGGGAAAAGCAGACAAACAAACACTGGCTCATTAACGTTGATTAATGAACGCCGACTGACGAATGTAGACTAACCAATAATTTTCCGGCGAAAATCCTGCAATAGTACATCTTTAGATGATACGAGGAGGGTTAAAGTATTGATTCCTGCAAATCAGCAGGAATTCTTGCGTCAGAAGAAGCTTTTGAGCTATAAATGAGGATATTCCTGTACATTTGCAGTATTTGGACTTAATAGAGCGGAAATCTGTGCAAAAAGATGTATTTTTGCAGGATTTCGCAATTCCAGCGAAAGAACCTCGGTTGATAACGCAAAAGTAGCGCTCCCCCATACACGGGAGAAACGCTATTTATCTTACGTGGAATAATAAAGTGTACCTTCAAACAAAGAAGACGTAATCATCCTACTCACCATGCTCATCATTCTGCCCTATTAGTTAGGATGGCAGGTTACTCAATCTTTGATCACTGGCAGCTGATTTGAGCACAATTTGGCTGTCAGGATCACAATTAAGGACGATGGTCCGCAATTGATGTTCTTCCATTTTGTTGATGAGACAAAACAATGTGCTCAGCTCTCCATTTTGCCCGGAGCCTTCAGCAAGCCCAACTTCTCGATTTAATGAGTTTTCGAGAGCTTCCTGGATATCCATGCAACAATTGCTGGTAATCCATGCAGCGCGTGAATCGGATAACCCTCGGAGTGAGAATCTCACACCTTCGAAGGCCAATAAGTAAGCAATAATGGAGTACATGGCTTGCTCCCAGCCAAATAGTGTGCCTGCTATAAGCAAAATAGCACAGTTCAGAATCATGATGACGACTTCGGTTGACTTTGGCGGTCCACCACTCAGAAGTGAATATCCTTGATCACTTGCATGTTTGTTCACACCACCAAATCGGACAGATATACCGATACCGAGTCCTAAACAGATGCCACCTGCCATAGCAGCAGGTAAAGGATCACTAATCACTGCAGGAAAACGGTGTAGAGCAAGAGAAGCGATGGTCAAGCAAGCTAATCCTAGAACGGTATACAGAGCAAAGCGAAGATTCACTTGCTTTCGAGACATGAATATAAAAGGTAGATTGAATAGAAAAAGAAACAATCCCAACCGCATTTCAGTGGTATGAGCGAATAATGCCGATAAACCTGTGATTCCACCAACTACAAGCCCATGTGGTATGAGAAATAACTCTAATCCTACTGCGGCAAGTAGTGCTCCTGCAATAACGGTTAGAACTCGTAATACTGAATTTTTACGTAATTGTTTATGTTGTGTTGTCTTAGTCTGCAATGTTTTTCCTCCTTTAGCAGGGGAAACAACTTTATTCATTTTCGTAGGAAGCGACAGCTTTTTGGGATAATTTTAGCAGCATGTCACTTCTTTAATTTATATACTGTATCCAATAGTTTATAGATCCATTTTGATTCCTATGCTAGAAGTAAGTTTGCATAACAAATTTTACCGATTCCCGGTAAATCCGATTCTCTATAATCCACGAAAGTCTACCCTGCATTTAGGTGTCTTATAATTATTTCGTTTTCTTCGAATTTTTATCAATGGAAGTTCTAAATGACCTTCAGTAACAATCATTTAAGGTAGAGATGAAATTCGCATTGCGTGATATTAGAAAGTGAGAAGTGAATTTTAACAGGTACAGTCGCAGTCGAAGCAAGAATTTATAGATCACAGGACGGAATACAAAAGAAAGCACAGGGAGTATCGCGGCTACCGCAACAGATTTAGTTCCCCACTGTTCAATTATTTTGATGGCTCCTATTTGAGGAGTTATTTGGGGTACCGTCCTTACGGGAGCTATAAACTTTCGCTCGTAGCGTTCAATTTCGGTTGTCGTTGATTCTTGCTCCGTAGTGAATAATCCGCCAGACCAAACCGGTGGAAAAGAAAACATCATTCCTAGAATTAGGACTATACGAAGAAACCAAAGTAGTGACAAGCGCGCTATATATTGCACCGAAATAACACCTCCCAACTGTATGTAGTATAAAAAGCATACCATACCTTTTCATTTGTTTCCAAATTGTTTTGTGAAAAAAATTCATTTGAAAACGATGAAAACAAGAAACCGAACGGGAAAAATGACGTATTTCGTAGAAAAGAAGACTTTTATTATCTTGTATCAGTCAGGAGGAATAAATTTGAGCGAATGGCAGGATTTTAACGGTTTTGATAAACGAAGCTTTTTCGGAAGTTTCATTCATGAGATGCCCCTATTTTTTAAATTATTTGCTTTGTTTATTCTAGGTGTTTTCGTTTTTATAATTTATAAATCAGTGAGAAGCTGGATAGCCAACAACGCAAGCCCCTTGATAAAAGCTAGCTCTAAAGCTGTGACGAAACGGACTGAGGTATGGGGGGGTTCGGGTGAATCGAGCGCACATACTAGTTATTATGTGACGTTTGAGTTTGAGGATGGTGGACGCTTGGAATTGCAGGTTCGAGATCAGGATTTTGGTCTGATTGTAGAAGGGGATCGAGGAGAACTCCTTTATCAAGGGACTAGATTCAAGAGCTTTGATCGAGTCAAGCAGACGGAACAGCTTAATTTCTAAAATTGTACATAACGTTCTAGAATCACCATGCCTTTTTTGGGTAAGACTCATATGAGAGGTTTTACCAGAATCTCAATCCCGGAAGGAGGCTATTGTCTTGAACTCAAATGATCCAAAATCGCAGGGGCAGGTACCTTTTCATACACTAAGTGAGGAAGAAGTGCTCAAAAGGCTGGAAACAAGGAAAGATGGTTTGTCTTCCGGTGAAGCCGCTAAACTTCTGGAGCAGTATGGGAAGAACGTACTTCAAGAAGCAAAAACCAAATCTCTGCTAGGAAAATTTATTGAACAATTTAAAAATGTAATGATCTTTATTTTGCTAGTGGCGGCAGTATTGTCTGGGGTTTTGGGAGAATGGACAGATACAGTCATTATTTTGTTGGTAGTCATCCTGAATGCGGTACTTGGCGTTATTCAGGAAAATAAGGCAGAGCAGGCGCTAGATGCCCTGAAAAGTATGTCCTCTCCGCATGCCAGAGTGCGACGTGGAGGTCAGGTCTCAGAGATTAAAAGTGAAGATCTCGTACCAGGGGATATCGTATTGCTGGAAGCTGGAAATGTAGTTCCGGCGGATATTAGACTGTTAGAAGCTGCTTCTTTGAAAACAGAGGAAGCCGCATTAACCGGAGAATCATTACCTTCAGAAAAGAAGGTAGGTGTGCTTGAAGGAAGCGATATTGTTATCGGGGATCGCACCAATATGGCATATATGAGCAGCAATGTAACTTACGGTAGAGCGGTTGGTGTCGTCACAGCTACAGGAATGCAGACTGAAGTCGGCAGGATTGCTGGGTTTATCTCGGAGGAAGAGAATGATGTAACACCGCTGCAAAAGAAACTGGATGAACTAGGAAAATATTTCACCTTTATTATTCTTGGTGTCTGTGTAGTCATTTTTGCCGTCGGTATATTTGAGGGTAGAGAGCTGCTGGATATGCTTCTCACCTCGATCTCACTTGCAGTAGCAGCGATTCCTGAAGGACTGCCAGCAATTGTGACGATTATCTTGGCACTCGGAGTGCAGCGGATGGCTAAACGTAAAGCGATCATTCGCAAACTCCCCGCTGTAGAGACGCTCGGAAGCACCGAAATTATTTGCTCTGACAAGACAGGTACTTTGACTCTAAACAAGATGACTGTCGAAAAAGTGCATGTCAATGGAACTACGAAAGAAGCTGCTGAAGGTGTTGAAGGGACACCGGGTGGTGAACTATTGCTTCAGGCTATGACGCTTTGTAATGATTCCAGCATTGACGAAGGAAATTCCTCTGAAGTACCTGGAGGGAATGAAGGAGCTAAGGACCCGCAAACAAAGAGTGGTAAAGCGATTATCGGGGATCCTACGGAAACAGCGTTAGTGGACTATGCGCTCAGTATAGGTACTGACAAAAGGGATTTAGAAAAGAAATTCCCACGTAAAAATGAACTGCCATTTGACTCCGATCGCAAGCTGATGACGACGATTCATGAAGTTGAGAACGGACGTTATCGTGTATTAACGAAAGGTGCACCAGATGTGCTTTTGTCCAAATGCAGCCATATCTTCGTGGATGGAGAGATCGTTCCTTTTAATGATGAACATTCACGACATATCATGGAAAGTAATACAATGCTTGCGAATGATGCACTGAGGGTGCTGGCATTTGCTTTCAGAGATGAACAGCAGCTACCGACTAACCTCTCCCCGGAAGCTACGGAGAAAGAACTTGTATTTATCGGTTTAGTCGGTATGATTGATCCTCCACGAGAGGAAGTACGGGATGCGGTAGCTATCTGCCGTAAAGCAGGGATTAGACCTGTAATGATTACAGGAGATCATCGAGATACCGCAGCGGCCATTGCTAAAAGATTAGGTATTATCGAAGATGAGACGGGCGTATTGACCGGCAGTGAGCTGGATAAATTCAGTGAAGAGGAATTTGCTGAGAAAGTCACTAATTATTCGGTTTATGCACGTGTATCTCCTGAACATAAAGTTCGGATCGTTAAGGCATGGAGGAAAAAAGGGAAGATTGTTGCCATGACTGGTGACGGTGTGAATGATGCTCCTGCGCTTAAATCATCAGATATCGGCGTCGGGATGGGGATCACAGGAACGGATGTAGCTAAGGGCGTCTCAGATATGGTGCTAGCTGATGATAACTTTACGACCATAGTTGTTGCTGTTGAAGAAGGACGGAAGGTTTACAGCAATATCCGTAAGGCCATCCAGTTCCTACTCTCAGCCAATCTTGGGGAAGTGCTTACGCTATTCATTGCAACCATGATCGGCTGGCGTATACTCGAGCCAATTCATATTCTGTGGATTAATCTTGTTACCGATACCCTACCGGCATTAGCTCTTGGGCTTGAGAAGGCGGGGGATGATTTGATGTCGAAGAAACCACGCAAAGCCAGCAGCAGTATCTTTGCTGGTGGCGTGGGAATCGGGATCATCTACCAGGGGATATTAGAGGCGGCGCTTACGTTGTTTGTATACCAGTGGGCACATACCCATTACAATGAGGGAATTGCGGTTACGATGGCATTCGCCACATTAGGATTGCTGCAAATTTCTCATGCATTTAACGTCAGATCCAATACGAAATCGTTGTTCCAGATTGGCTGGTTCAGCAACCGGTATATGCTGTGGGCATCACTGATCTCTACACTTATGCTGGTGCTGGTGATCATCATCCCAGGACTGAATGACTGGTTTGGTGTCTCACATTTAAGCGGGTTACAGTGGGGAATTGTAATTGCTGCAGCACTGGCGATTATAGTGATTGTAGAGTTTGTAAAGCTGTTTGTACGTTTAAGTGGCAAGGGCAAGAACTGGGATTAAGAATACCAATTTATGCTGCAACAAAGAAGCCTGAACCCTTCCATAGTGGAGGATTCAGGCTTTCTTAATAGGTGCCTTTAGCCAGTGAATGTGGGTTACAGAATGCGCTGCATATGCAGGATTACGTTGCTCCAATACCCTGAGTCAAGCTCACTGATCTGAACCCCGGGATCACCCCAGGTGTGAATGAACTTTCCATCCCCAATGTAAATACCGACATGCCCGGGTATAGCGTCACTTTCAAACCGACCTGGGACAGTGAAGAATATAAGATCGCCGACATCTAGTGCACTGCGTTGCACGCGAGAACCTATATTATCTTGATCCTTGGCTAAACGCGGTAAGTTTACACTGAATTGTTTGAATACATGCCTTGTAAAAGAAGAGCAATCAAATTTCTTAGTCTCTTCATAAGGCCCGGTACCGAATTCATAAGGCACACCTAAGAATTTTTTGGCATAAGTAACTAATTCCTTCTTGTCTGCTTCAGAAATACTTTGAATGTGAAATGGTTTAGCTTCATTTAATGACTTAGTAGATGGTGTTTTTATAATAGCTTCATGGTCGGTCGGTGTGGCTATGTTGATTTCACCAGACTGAGGATTCCAACCCACCTCCGTTTGAAGAAATTTGGATAGAGCTAGCGGTGTGATATAGATTTGACCTTCTTGTCGTCTAGGTGCCTGCGGTAATGTGATTTTCTCACCTAGGGAGAAGACTTGAGTAGAGCCAGGGCGCAGCATATACATAACATCACTGTAGCCAATTTTGGTGTATCCACCATGAGTAGCATCATCTTTCATTCGATAGCCAAGTGAAGTAATCGCAGGTTTGAGTGGAATCCAGTACTTTCCTTGAGCATCGGTGATGGCGGACTTTTCATAATAACTTGAGGCTTGCATGCCATCGGGAGTTACGGCGTTTACCTTGGGTTTTTGTGATTGTGAAGAGTAACCGCATGCGGTACTTGATAAAACGGCAGCGAGCAATACAGTAGCAGTGGATAGTAATTTTTTGTGGTTATTAGGCATATGACACGCTCCATGTTCAAACTGTAGTTTAAGTTTGTGCAGGGGGCTTTTTTTTATGTAATGAGGCCGAAGGCAATCACTGTAAGACATAACCAAGTCCTTCCTATATTGGTGAGTTATGCGCTATAAAATTTGTAATCTATGGAAGTAGGATAAGTGATTGACGGATAAACAACCTCCATATAATATAGGTTTAATAGATTTCCATCATTATTGTGAGGTACGTGTAAGCTTATGCTTTAATGCTTTTATCGATAAAAGTGATAATGCTGAGTCGCTCACTTTGATGCACGCGTTAATAATCTAATGAAATGGGGTACTTTAATGAAAAAGAGAAACATTTTTGCAGGTTTAAGCTTATGCTTCATGCTAGTAGCTGCTGGCTGTGGCAACAATAATGCCGCTGTAAATTCAGGAAACGCAACAAACACTGGTAATGCGCCAACGAATGCCGGAACCGCTGATTCCAAAACGTACAAAATCGCAATTTCGCAATACGTTGAACATCCATCACTTGATGCTACACGCGAAGGTATTCTTGCTGCTTTGAAGGATGCCGGGCTTGTTGAAGGAGAGAACCTGAAGGTTGACCTTGAGAATGCTCAAGCTGACCCTGCGAATAACTTGACCATTGCTCAGAAGATTGCTGCTGACACTAATGATTTGGTATTGGCTATTGCGACACCTTCTGCTCAATCGGTTGTTCAAGCGCTTAGTAAATCAAGTAAGGACACTCCGATACTGTTCGCAGCAGTGACTGATCCACTCGATGCAAAGATCGTAACTGATCTGGAGCACCCAGGTGGAAATGTTTCTGGTGTATCAGATACGAATCCTGAAGCTATTAATAGATTAATGCAATTCATTGCTACTCAATTTCCTAATGTGAAGAAGCTGGGCATTGTTATCAATGAGGGTGAACCAAATGCTGTAATTATGGCGGATATTGCTAAGAAAGAGCTGGATAAACATGGCATTGAGCTTGTGAAGGCAGCCATCACAAATACTTCTGAAGTGAAGCAAGCTGCTGAATCACTCGCTGGTCGTGTAGATGCATTCTACATTACTTTGGATAACACAGTAGTGAGTGCTGTTGATACGATTATTCAAACAGCTAATGATAAGAAAATTCCGTTCTTCTCCAGCGACCGGGATACCGTTGAAAAAGGCGCATTTGCAACCGTTGGCTTCAAATATTTCGACCATGGTTACCAAGTTGGACAAATGGCAGTGGACATTCTGAAGAATGGTAAAAAGCCAGCAGATATGAAAGTAACGATGCAAGAAAAGCTCGATCTTATCCTTAACCTTAAAGCCGCTGCCGCACAAGGTATAGAAGTGACGGATGCGATGAAAAAAGAAGTTACCGATCAAGCTAACAATATTATTCAATAAGACATTCTATAGGGGCGATTCCATGAGGGCGCCCCTTGATGCTTGAAAGGAGAAGACTTCTATGTATGATTCAATGCTCGGGGCTGTGGAAATGGGGTTGCTCTATGCATTTATGGCTTTAGGGGTGTATATTACTTTTCGCATTTTGGATTTTCCTGATTTGACTGTAGATGGAAGCTTTACTACTGGCGGCGCTATTGCTGCCGTTATGATTACCAATGGTTATGCACCCTGGTTAGCCACGCTTGCTGCTATTGCAGGTGGGATGCTGGCAGGAATGTGTACGGGTCTACTACATACGAAGGGCAAGATTAATGGATTGTTATCCGGGATTCTAATGATGATCGCACTTTATTCCATCAATCTGAGAATTTTTGGCGGTAAACCTAACTGGTCACTAATGGGTGATACCACGTTGTTCTCGTCCATCAATCCACTTCTTGTTCTTCCTTTTATTGTTTTATTCGTGAAAATTCTAATGGATTTATTCTTGCGTACTGATCTTGGGCTTGCTTTAAGGGCTACCGGAGATAATGCAAGAATGATCCGTAGTCTGGGTGTAAACACAGATAATACGACAATTCTCGGAGTCAGTTTATCCAACGGAATGGTGGCACTTTCAGGTGCATTGATCACTCAGTATTCCACTTTTGCGGATTCCTCAATGGGAATAGGGATGATTGTTATCGGATTAGCTTCGGTAATCATTGGTGAAGCCATTTTCGGTGCTGGAAATGTATTCCGTGCGACGTTGGCAGTTGTTCTGGGATCTATTGTTTACCGAATCGTAGTTGCACTAGCCTTGTATGTACCATGGTTGAGACCTTCGGATCTTAAGCTGATTACGGCGATTATCGTTATTTTCGCACTTGTATTCCCATCGATTCAGCGTTTCTTGAAGCAGAAGAATATGGCGCGTAAACGTTCGCTTGAATTAGCTGAACAAGCGTTTAGCAGCAAGAGAGGAGGCACCATCGATGCTTAAACTGGATAACGTATCTAAGCTGTTTAATCCTGGAACACCGGATGAGAAGATCGCGCTACTTGGCATTGATTTGGAGCTTCTTCCCGGTGACTTTGTTACCATTATTGGAAGCAACGGTGCTGGTAAATCAACGCTAATGAACATTATTTCTGGTGTGATGAAGCCGGATCTTGGTTCAGCAAGTATTGAAGGGAATTCGATCAGCCATTTAGCAGAATATCAGCGCAGTCGCTGGATCGGACGGGTTTTTCAGGACCCGATGGCAGGTACGGCTCCACGGATGACGATTGAAGAAAATTTAGCGATGGCTTACAAAAGAGGGAAGAGTAGAGGACTATCGTTTGGTGTAAATGCAGCGAGACGGACGATGTTTCGTGAGGAGTTAAGTCGTCTCGGGATTGGATTGGAGAATCGTCTGCGAGCAAAGGTAGGGTTATTATCTGGTGGGGAGAGACAAGCACTGAGTTTGCTAATGGCAACCTTTACCCAGCCGCAAATCTTGTTATTAGACGAACATACAGCGGCACTTGATCCTTCACGAGCGGAGCTGATTACTAAACTGACAGAGTCTATCGTCCGTGAGATGAAGCTGACTACGCTTATGGTTACCCATAACATGGAGCAGGCTATACGTCTTGGCAATCGTCTTATCATGATGGATAAAGGCCGTATTATCCTTGATATTGATGAAACAAGGAAAAAGGATCTTACGGTAGAACGCCTGCTGGGAGAATTTGAGACCATCAGTGGTCATAAACTGGCGGATGATCGAATGATGCTTGGTTAGTCTTTTATAGGAGTATCTTAGGCTCAGGATAGGGGCTTAAAGTGAATTCTGACTCTGGATTTCGCTTTAAGTCCTTTTTGTTGTAAGTTTTCCCAAATGCTTCAATATCATTTATGATAGGATATAGTGATGATAAATATTACTTCCCATAATAAGGGTTTGGAGTGAATTGGAGGATGCTTATGTTTTGGAAGAATGTTAGCGCTTACAGGAGTTCAGGAATTTTTAATAAAATGATATTGATCATTTCATTTTTGCTGCTGCTGTCCTTTCTGTTCTCTTTAACCGTCCTGCAGTATGTTTATCGAATTTATGACAAGCAAATCTATGAAAAGGCATCTGAAGTGCTGGGAATGTCATCTATCAGTATAGAGAGTACTTTGAGAGAGCTGGAACAACTTTCTTTTACAGTGGTCTCTGATGAGCAAATTCAGGAATGTCTTCGCCAGTTGCAGGATGATCCTCAACCATATGAGCGGCAGGTCCTACATAATAAAATCATTAACAGGTTAGTTGCCTTTGCAGGAGCAGAGAAATACGTTTATTCCATGATGTTGTTGGATACGAATGGCGGCGCTATGACTGCGGGTAATCGGGAAGGTGTATCACAGGATCTCCAGGATCAATTAAAGCCTCTGGCTAAGGAAGCTAGCGGTAGTATTGTGTGGTATCCCCAAGGGAATAAGAATTCACTCCTGGCTGTTCGGCAGATTAAATCTTACACCGGATCAACCTTTACGCTGGACGATTTAGGAACGTTAGTCATTCGAATTCGGATTGATCGTATTATTGCAGATAGCACTAGTAACACTTCGGATGGCGATCAGTTGATTGTTGCAGATGCGGCTTCAGGGCTAGCGGTTTATCCCCAAACTCCAATGTTGCTGCCAAATGAGCTTAAAGCGGAAACGGAACGTTCCGAACTTTATCGTACGGCTAAGTATGAAGAAGGAACATATTTTATAACGAAGACTAAATCATCTTATATGGAATGGATGTATATCAATGCGACCCCCTTCAATGAGATGTTCAAACATATTACTTTTGTAAAAAAATTGGTCGTCATCATATTCGCGCTCATATTACTAATTGGATTGCTCTTAGGCTATCGATTAGCCCGAAGTATTGTACGCCCGATTTCAAAGCTGACCAAAAAAATGAAACAAATCGAAAAGGGAGATCTGGATAATCTGGAGGAACAGTCGCTAGGTGTCGTTTCACAAACTGCGCAGGACGAGGTAAGTCAGCTTAACAGAACCTTTAAAATGATGATCCGCAGAATCAGAGAACTTATCGATGAGAATTATGCGAAGCAGCTCATTATTAGAGAGACCGAGCTTAAAGCACTGCAGGCACAGATCAATCCGCATTTTTTGTACAATACACTTGAATCGATCAATTGGTTAGCGAAGATGAACAAGCAAGCTAAAATCTCTGAAATGGTAGAAGCGCTTGGCTATTTGTTTCGCAGTTCGATTGGTCTTAAAGACCCGTTGATTACGATTGAAAAAGAGCTCACCATTGTGCGCAATTATGTCATTATCCAGAAGACACGATTTGACGAGAGACTTGATTTCCGCATGGATTTTCCAGAGCATTTGCATGACGCTTTAATTCCGAAGCTGACGCTTCAGCCGTTGATCGAGAATGCGATCCGATATGCATTGGAGCCTAATATCGAGCCTTGCACGATTTCTATAACCGTAAGTGAGGAAGAACAGGGCCTTGATATTCTTGTTAGTGATAATGGGCCGGGGATGAGTGCCGAGTTCATCAAAGATTTACAGCAGGGAAGAGTTAAGACACGTGGCGAAGGCATTGGGTTAGCGAACATCGCAGAGCGTATTCAAATCGTATTTGGCCCAGAATGGGGTACAGTGATTGAAAGTGAGCCAGGTCAAGGAACGACAATACATGTACGTATACCTTATTTAAAAGGAGTGCAAGAGAATGTATAAGTTACTGCTGGTTGATGATGAACGGTTGATACTAGAAGGCATATCTCAGGTAGTGGACTGGGCACAGGCAGGAACGGAACTTGTGGGTACTGCGCGAAACGGGATAGAAGCCTTAGAGAAAATAGAGGAGCTTCGCCCTGAAATAGTGATTACTGATATTTCCATGCCCGGATTGGATGGACTAGGCTTGGTGCAGAAATGCAGTGAACGGTTTCCTGAGGTAAAGTTCGTTATGTTGACGGGGTATAAGGATTTTGACTACGCCTGTATCGCTATGCAGCATGGAGTGAAACATTATCTGCTTAAGCCGTGCAACGAGAATCAAATTCATGATGCGTTAGTTGAACTGGTAGCAGAGCTCGATGAACTTAAGGGCCGGATGGAATTTGTAAATGATATGAAGCAACGTTTTACTAAAGTTCTACCGCATGTAAAGGAACAATTTTTGAAGGAATGGATCTCTAACAAAACGTACGGGAGTCAAGATTTAGAGTATTATCAGGAGCTGCTAGGCATCGAATTAAATGACAAAGTGGTGCGTTTGATCTTGTTCAGACTGGAAGGTTCTTATGAATATGAGCAACTATTTGCTTTGCAAAATATTGCACAGGATATGCTGCAAGAAACGCTGCTTAGTACAAGGATAGGCGGATTTATTCTGACACTAATGGAAGTCGAAGGAGAGGCTGCGCTGAATAGTACACTGCTTGAACGAATTTCTGATGTAAGGAAAATGTTCTACAAATTTTATAAAGTGGATGTAACCATTGCGATTAGTGATGCGGACTTCATGATACATTCACGGAGATTGTATCGTCAGACTCTGCAATGCCTTAACCACTGTTTTTATATGGAAGAGGGAGGTTTGATCACAGGAAGTGATATTCCTAGTGATGAACTAAGCGGAAGAAATGACATTGAACTAGATGAAGAGCAAATCTGTCTGCTGATTAAGGCGGGCGAACAAAGTGCAGTAGAATTTGAATTAGAGCGGTTATTTAATCTGCTAGCTGAACAGCGTGTGGATATTAATGTAACGCGATCTTATGTTTTACAATTGTATTCTGCGATGATACGTCTAGCCGTCCCTGATGAAAGAAATACCTTTACTTCAAGTATGGTGGAACTGGCTGAGATCAGGACTTTAAGTGGTCTTAAAGCCTATGTAAAAGATGCTGCTGCTCGTTTGACAGCGATGTATGATCGTCATTTTCGCTGTCGCCAATCCTTAATCGTAGATAAAATGTTCAAAATTATTGCGGATGATTATAAGAATGCGGAACTGTCACTTAGCTCAGTCGCTGCTGAGATGTTATATATGAATCCTGATTATCTCGGGAAAATATTCAAGAAAATCACGGGGGAGAAATTCTCTAATTACGTTACCAATTACCGGATTACTAAAGCATCAGAACACATTATGCATAGTGGTGATGTAAGAGTATTTGAGCTCGCTGAAATGTTCGGCTTCGGTGGGAATGCACAGTATTTTAGTCAAGTGTTCAAAAAAGTAACTGGGCAGACACCCACAGAATTTATGAAACCCTCTCAAGGGAACTGATTATTGAACAAACAAGACGGTTTTTTGTATTCAACAATTACTGAATATTTGAGAAGATTTATACATGAAAGCGCTACCTAAAGGGATCAGAGCCTTTATACTATTATAGGAAAAGGGGACATGAATTTGAAAAAGAGATTCGCTTTACTAGCCGTACCATTGTTGTTGTCATCGATGTTAGCTGGTTGTGGTGGAGGTAATAACAATAATAGTGCTGCCGCTACGGATTCCGCTACAAACACGCCTTCAGAAACGAAACCCGCAGCTACAACTTCAGCAGAACCCGTAACTCTGCGTATAGCTTGGTGGGGTGGAGATACACGGCATTCTTATACACAACAAGTGATTGATATGTATGAAGCCAAATACCCGAATGTAACGATTGAACCTGAATATGCTTCATTCGATGATTATTGGAAGAAGCTTGCCCCTCAAGCAGCAGCGAATCGACTTCCTGATATCGTTCAAATGGATATTTCTTATATTAATCAATATGGGTCTAACGGACAGCTCGAAGATTTGAAGCCTTATTTGAACTCTCAGATACAAGTCGGCGATGTGAATGAGAACGTCCTTAGTACTGGGGTAATCAATGAGAAGCAATTCGGAATTCCATTAGGCGTTAACGTACTTGGTTTTCAATATGACCCAGAATTGCTAAAGAAGGCAGGGGTGGATTCCATTCCTGAGAACTGGACTTGGGATCAATACAAAGAAATTGCTGCGAAAGCTAAATCAGCTGGACTGTATATCGACGGTTCTATGGCAGCTGACGTATTCTTCAACTATTATCTGCGTACAAAAGGGCTGGCACTTTATAACAATGATGGTTCAGCGCTTGGATATGAGGATGATGCCTTGTTCACTGACTTTTTCGGAATGTTGTCTGGTTTAATTAAAGATGGAGCGGTTCCATCCCAAGACAAACTGAGCCAAAACAAAGGCGTTATCGAAGAGTCTGATATTGTTAAAGGAACAGGCATCGGCGTATGGCAATGGTCGAACCAATATGTTGCTTTGCAAATCGCTGTAAATCGCCCTATGGCACTGGCACAAATGCCTGGTCCGGATATGGAAAAAGGACTCTACATGCAGCCAAGTATGTATTGGTCGGTTACTTCTAACTCAAAAGTGAAGGAAGAAGCAGCGAAGTTCGTTGATTTCTGGATTAATGATCCCGAAGCCAACAATTTAATCAAAGGCGAACGTGGTGTGCCAATTTCAAGCAAAATCAAAGAATCTGTAGCTTCACAATTAACGGATTCCGGTAAGCAAGTATTTAAATTCGTAGCTGACATGGAGCCTACTACTTCTCCAATGAGTCCGCCAGTTGGATCGCCAGAGGTAGTAGCACTCCTTACAGACCTTGCTGAACAAATGAACTTCGGCAAGATTGACCCAGCCGCCGCCGCCGCACAGTTCCGAAAAGAAGCGAACGCTATTCTCTCCAGCCGGTAATAGAAGGTAACAGATAACTATACTGCGTCTAACATGGGAAACGGCATGCCATTTGGTTAGGCGGCAGTCCGTTTCCCTTATTATTCACATAAAAAGGAGTTGGAGACCCTTGGCATCCACGAATCCCCTTCCTTCGAATCCGCTGGCTTTTAAGAAAAAGAAGCTAACAGGCCGGAGTTTACGAAGCAACCTTACAGGATATGCCTTTATCAGTCCATTCGTCATTGGCTTCCTTTGCTTCACGTTGATCCCGATGATCATTTCTCTTTATCTTTCTTTTACCAAATACAATTTGTTCGCTCCACCTAAATGGATCGGATTTGATAATTACATCAAAATGTTCTCGAATGACCCGAAATATTTACATTCACTAAAGGTGACGCTGCTTTACGTATTTATTGGTGTGCCTTTACGTCTCACCTTTGCATTATTTGTGGCTATGATTCTAAATACTAAATCGCGCATGATCGGAGCCTATCGTACAACTTATTATTTACCTTCTATTATAGGTGGCAGTGTGGCGGTATCCATCATGTGGCGTAATATTTTTAGTGATACTGGAATTATTAATGGCATGCTCGGTTTTTTAGGCCTTGGTCCAGTAAGTTGGTTTGGTAATCCGAGCGCTGCGCTTATTATGTTGATCACTTTATCCGTGTGGCAATTTGGTTCATCCATGTTGATCTTTCTGGCAGGTCTAAAGAATATTCCTGGTGAAATGTACGAGGCAGCTAGTGTAGATGGAGCAGGCTTTTTCAGAAAGTTCTTTAAGATTACAATGCCCCTCCTAAGCTCAGTTATTCTGTTCAATCTAGTCATGCAGACGATCAGTGCATTTATGACCTTTGTTCCAGCTTATATTATCTCTAAAGGTGAAGGCGGACCAATGGACGGTACGATGTTGTATTCTCTATATCTATTCCGTCAGGCCTTTATGTTTAATAACATGGGTTACGCTTCAGCTATGGCGTGGGTGATGTTGTTGCTAGTCGGCATCATGACCGGAATTTTGTTCAAGACATCCAAATCGTGGGTCTTCTACGAATCGGAAGGAGGAAAATAATCCATGGCGAAAATGAAACTGAAATGGCCGCTGTATCACATTCTTATCGGTGGCCTCGCTATCATTATGCTGTATCCGATTTTGTGGATGATCATGAGCTCTTTTAAAGAGAGCCGGCTTGTATTCGTTACCGCTCAGCAGCTTCTTCCCGATCCATGGGTATGGGGGAATTATGCTAAAGGCTGGGAAGGGATTGCCGGATATTCCTTTGGTGTCTTCATAAAGAATTCATTAATTATTGTCGTTGTAGCCACTCTAGGAGCGGTGGTTTCTTCTTCACTGGTAGCCTTCGGATTTGCACGTAATAAGTTTGTAGGGCATGGCTTATGGTTCGGTATCATGATGATGACGCTTATGCTTCCTTCAGATGTAGTGCTAGTCCCGCAATATATCATCTATGCGAAATTGGAATGGCTCGATAGTATCAAGCCGATCGTGGTTCCACAGTTCTTCGGTGTTCCGTTCTTTATTTTCCTAATGCTGCAGTTTATTCGGACAATACCTGTTGAACTTGACGAAGCGGCTACGATTGATGGGTGCGGGAAATTTGGTCTGTACTTCAGAATCATTCTCCCACTCATCCGTCCATCTATGGCTACTGCAGCGATCTTTTCCTTCTATTGGCGCTGGGAAGACCTGCTTGGGCCAGTGTTGTACCTGAACTCTCCATCTAAATATACAGTTTCTATGGGGCTGAAAATGTTCCTCGACAGTGAGTCCGTGTCCAACTGGGGACCCATGTTCGCCATGTCCGTTCTTAGCTTGGCACCCGTCATGATTATTTTCTTTATCTTTCAAAAGCAGATTGTGGAAGGAATCAGCACCAGTGGTTTGAAAGGATAAAATATCTAATGAAGAAAGGTGCGGCTGAATTTGGATAGCTATCATTTTGACTTTGGGATTAAAGATACAGCGTCCGGCTACACCAAAATTCGGCCGGACTCACGATACTCTCCGGATGAGCGATTTGGTTTTACTTCAGACTCGACAGTATTCGGGCGTTCCAGGGGAGGAGAAGATACATTAAGAAGTGATTTCTGCATTCCGCAGAAGGCAGTCTTCCTGTTAGATATTCCTGATGGGATTTACCGGATTTCTTTGTTACTTGGTGACTCCTTAGCAGATACGAGTACAATAATTCGAGCAGGTGATGGTAAGTACGTATTAGATACATTGAACGTCCCGGCAGGTCAGTATATACGAGAATCATTTGCGATGCGAATCATGGGTGGTCAGCTAAAGCTCTCCTTCTCAGGTATTGCGCCTCGAATAAATGCTCTCGACATTGAGCCTGACAACGAAGCGCTCGTCTTATATTTGGCTGGTGATTCTACGGTGACCGATCAAGGAGAAGCTGGTTATCCCTATGCTGGTTGGGGCCAGTTGCTGCCTCGCTGCTTCAAAACAGGTCTTGTAGTGGATAATCGAGCCATTTCAGGACGTAGCTCCAAGAGCTTTATTGAGGAAGGGCATTTGGACAATATTTCTACTGTGCTTCGTCCCAGAGATTATATGTTCATACAGTTTGGTCATAACGATTCAAAAGGGGATGAACATAGACACACCGAACCTTTCACTACATATAAAGAATATTTGCTGCGGATGATTACAGTTGCTAGGAAAGCAGGAGCCTACCCGGTACTGGTGACCGCTGTACATAGGCGGAGATTTGATCCTGCAGAAGCTATAGTAGACAGTCATGGAGAGTATTTAACGGCAATGAAAGAGTTGGCTGAGACTGAGCAGATCCCCCTAATCGATTTGGCGGAGAAGAGTCGTAAGCTTTTTGAAGCCTATGGTGTGGAAGGAACGAAGGATCTGTTCATGTGGTCCTATCCGGGAGAATATATCTTGCATCCAGTTGGCGTACAAGACAATACACATTTTCAGATTTTAGGAGCACGTCTGCTTGCTGATCTTATTGTAGAGGGCATCCGTGAAGCCGGTTTAAATGATCTCATTATCCATCTTCGGCAGGGTGAATAAAAATAATCCTTTGGGGTATTAAAGATCTATCGATTCAACTTCTGTATGCGAGGTTAAGGTTAAGGAAAGAACTTAACTGGAAGGCATGCATGACAAGAAGGAGGATACTTAAACATGGCAGATAAGAAGCTGGAAGGTAAGGTAGCGATTGTAACAGGAGGTGGTTCCGGCATTGGAAGAGCAACTGTGCTTGAGTTCGCTCGTAACGGAGCCAAAGTTGTGTTGCTGGATAGAACTGTTGAGAACGCAGAAAAGGTTAGAAAACAAGTGGAGAAAGAAGGCGGAGAAGCTCTCGTAATTGAATGCGATGTTGCTGAACCCCCACAAGTGGAAGCTGCCATAAACAAGGCGGCCGCGAAATGGGGTCGTCTTGATGTTGTTTTTGCAAACGCAGGGATTAATGGAGCCATGACGCCCATTGAAACGATGGATATTGAGTCTTGGGACCAGACGATTCACATCAACCTTCGTGGAACCTTCGCGACTGTTAAATATGCGATACCGCATCTAAAAGAAAGCGGTGGCAGCATCCTGATTAACAGCTCCATTAACGGAAATCGTGTATTTTCTAACATCGGTTTTTCTGCTTACAGTACGACAAAGGCAGGTCAGGTTGCTTTTATGAAAATGGCAGCATTAGAACTGGCTCAATTTCAAATTCGCGTAAATGCAATCTGTCCTGGGGCTATTAAGACCAATATAGATGACAACACTTTTCCATCCGAGGATCTCAAAGAGGTAAAGATCCCTGTCGAATTTCCGGAAGGGGATCAACCGCTAGAGGAAGGTCCTGGGCGTCCTGATCAAGTTGCAAAGCTGGCACTTTTTCTGGCCTCCGAGGATTCCGATCATATTACAGGAACTGAGATTTATTGTGACGGTGCAGAATCGTTGCTCCATGGTTAGATAATCTTTCACCAAAACGGATTCTATCCTCTTCGTTATGCGGATTATATAAGCTGTCTGCGCATATACATGGAGGATAGGAGTGCCGTTTTTTTGCTGTAAAATAAAGCTAATCATAATCTCCGTTTTCCGTTATAATGGAGTATCTGTGGAGAAAGGAGAATGAACTATGGATTTTCATATTGAATCATTAATTAAGCTGCTAGTGGCCATGCTGTTCGGGCTGTTCATCGGGATTGACCGACAGATCAAGCAGAAACCGCTGGGGATTCGGACCAGTATGGTCATTAGTATTGCCTCTTGTCTTGTAACTGTAGTGTCTATTCATGCCTTTGATAAGTTTGCAGGTCCTGAGCATCCAAATATGGATCCGATGCGCCTCGCTGCTCAAATTGTCAGTGGGATAGGCTTCTTGGGGGCTGGTGTTATCCTGCGTAGAGGCGGTGATGCGATATCAGGTTTGACCTCGGCAGCACTCATCTGGACAGCTTCGGGGATTGGTATAGCTGTGGGAGCAGGATTCTATATTGAAGCAGCATATGCGGTTATTCTTCTAATGTTTGCGGTGAATTTAGTTCCTCATTTAATTCGTTCGATTGGTCCTGAAGTGCTTAACAAGCATGAAGTTTCGGTGAGAATCATCATGGAAGCTAATTTTGTCCTTACTGAAGTGATCCAAAAAATTGAGAGACCTCAGGTTAGTACCCAACGAAGTACTAGAAGTCCATCCCGGGCGATCCGCAGAATGAAAATTAAGGATTTGGAAGATGGAAGACAAATGATCGATATGGTGATCTCAGCGCCGGATAAAGATTACGCTACAGAGATCTATTATGATGTGAAGAAAATTGATCATGTCATGAGCGTTGAAGTGGAACAGCTCTAAAAAAGGGCATGTCACGTCATGACCAGATGTGGTAATCTATCAAGTAGAGACAATTATCAGACACTGGAAGGGAGAACACATTATTATGTCTATCACAGCCTATGAAGGACAATATGAAGGAGAAGCAGCCATCTGGTTGAAAGCTGGCCGTTATGAGGCAGCTATCTTACCAGGCATCGGTGGCAACTTGATCTGTTTCCGTGATACCGAAAACGGTTACCGTTTCTTGCATGAACCGGGAGCTGAGGAAATGGAAGCTTTCAAAGCAAGTCCAGGCATCCATGGTATTCCTGTATTATTTCCTCCGAATCGTTATGAAGATGGCAAATTTCCTTGGAATGGTCAAACTTATCAACTCCCAGTAAATGAAGTCGCAACAGGCAACCATTTACATGGATTTTTACATACGGCAGCTTGGGAAGTGGAAGAGTTCGGTAGCGGTAAGACCGAAAGCTTCGTAACCATATTCATCAAAGTGGATGAGAACCATCCTTCTTATCAATACTTGCCGTTTAAATACACAATGAAACTACGTTATACCCTTGGTGAAGGTGGCTTATCTCAACAGGTACAAGTCCATAATGATGGTGATGAAGAGATGCCTTGCTTGTTGGCATTCCATACCGCGATTAATGCACCATTCGCACCAGGTAGCACACCACAAGACTACCTTGTAAAAGCGACCATTGGTAATCGCTGGGAATTGAATGACCGTATGCTCCCGACTGGTAAATTCCAAGAGCTGGAGCCAGGTGAAGCACAGCTTCGTGATGAAGGTGTGAATCCTTATTTCGCTTCGATGGACAACCATTACACAGCTGTAGCTCAGAATGGACGTAACCGGATGGAGCTTACCGACAGCAAAGCTGGAGTCACTTTAGTTTATGACGTTGGGACTTCATACAAGCAGTGGATGATCTGGAATAATGGTGCTTCTGAGCAGTTCTTCTGCCCAGAGCCGCAAATCAACTTGGTTAATGCACCAATTGTAGATCTGCCAGCAGATGAGATCGGCTTATTCAGTCTCAAACCAGGCGAGTATTGGGATGAAAGCAGTCGTCTGTACGTGAAATAGTGTCCTGTGAATATTAATATGTGATCAAAGAAAGGGCTGTCTTGTTCGTAGATTTCTACGATAGACAGCCCTTTAACGTTTAATTTGAAGCAGAACTTTATTTTTTACTAACTATTTCTTCACTAATCTGCTCAATAATCTCTTGGATACTCTTTGAACCAAGATCACCCTCACCACGTTTTCTTACAGAAACACTGCCAGAGTTTTTCTCATTCTCACCGAGAACGAGCATGTAAGGTGATTTTTCAAGTTGGGCTTCACGAATTTTGTAACCTAGCTTCTCATTTCGGATATCAACCTCGACACGAATGCCAGCTTGTTCTAAGGATTGTTTCACCTGAAATGCATAAGCAACGTAGTTCTCAGAGACGGGCAATAACTTCGCTTGAACGGGTGCTAGCCATAGCGGGAATGCTCCGGCATAATGCTCCGTAATAATCCCCATAAAACGATCAATCGACCCATAAACAGCGCGATGGATTACGACCGGGCGGTGCTTAAGGTTATCTTCCCCGATATAAGTAAGATCGAATTTCTCTGGCATTTGCCAATCTAGTTGGATGGTTCCACATTGCCAGCTTCGTTTTAGCGCATCTAAAATATGGAAATCAATCTTTGGTCCGTAGAATGCGCCATCACCTTCATTCACACGATACTCGATCCCGAGATTGTCTAATACACTTTGTAATGATTGTTCAGCTAGATCCCATAGTTCTTCTGATCCCATATAATCTGCCGGGCGAGTAGATAATTCAATCTTGTACTCAAAGCCAAACACTTGATAAATATGGTCAATCAGTGAGATTACCCGGCTTATTTCATCCTCAATCTGCTCTGGTAATACGAAGAGATGGGCATCATCCTGACAAAAAGTACGAACACGCATCATCCCGTTAAGTGCCCCAGAGAACTCATGGCGATGTACTTGACCAAATTCGGCAATTCGGATAGGCAACTCTCGGTAAGAATGTAGATTATTTTTGTAGATCATCATATGACCTGGGCAGTTCATCGGTTTGAGTGCGAATTTTGTTTCGTCTACATTGGTGAAATACATATTGTCTTTGTAGTGATCCCAGTGTCCGGATTGCTCCCAAAGCCGATTGTTCATCATCAGTGGTGTACGAACTTCATCGTAATCTCTCTGTCTTTGTAATTCACGTGCGAAATTCTCAAGCTCTGTGCGGATAGTCATCCCCTTGGGAAGATAGAAGGGCATACCTGGAGCTTCTTCAGAGAACATAAACAATTCCAGTTCCTTGCCGAGCTTACGGTGATCACGTTTTTTAGCTTCTTCAAGAAAGAGTAAGTGCTCTTCAAGTTGAGCTTTCTTAGGAAAAGCAGTTCCGTAAATACGTTGCAGCATTTTATTATTCGAATCTCCACGCCAGTAGGCACCTGCTACATTCAACAGCTTAAAAGCCTTGACCAAGCCAGTTGAGGGAAGATGTGGGCCTCGACAGAGATCCGAGAATTCCCCTTCATCATAAATAGATAATACTGTGTCTTCCGGTAGATCACGGATAAGCTCCAGCTTTAAGGGCTCATTCATCGCTTCAAAAAGCTTGATTGCTTCAGCGCGGGGAACGACACGGCGGACAATCGGGTGATTCTCTTGAATAATTCTCGCCATCTCTTGTTCGATTGCTACAAGATCAGCCGTGGATAGAGGTGTCTCAATATCAATGTCGTAATAGAAGCCATCTTCGATTACTGGACCTATGCCGAGCTGGACACCCTTATCTCCATATATACGTTTTATGGCCTGCGCCATGATATGTGCTGTACTGTGTCTATAAATTTCCAGGCCTTCTTTGCTATCCAACGTAACAATTTCGAGCTGGCAATCATGTTCGATCGTTTGGTTTAGATCAACGGATCTTCCATCGATTATTCCAGCTACAGCATTTTTTTTCAGACTGGTACTTATGGCACCTGCTGCTTCTTTAATCGTCGTTCCTTGCAGTACCTCTCTAATTGTTCCGTTTTGCAGTGTTACCTTGATCTCCATGATTGTTAGCCTCCATTTCTCAAAAATTGTTAGTGGTGAACGCAAAAAAACGCATCTCTCCCAGAAAGGGACGAGTGCGTTCAGCTCGTGGTTCCACCCTAATTCGACCTATCACAAGGATAGGACCTCATTGGTATCCTTTAACGTGGATAAGTCGGTGCCACATACTACCGCAAAATTTAGATCTGCGGATTCAGCGTCACGGCTACAAAGGGGTAACTTCACAATCGTGTACTGGAGAAGCTTTCAGCCTAGACCTCTCTCTCTGGACAGTTCGTATAGGAAATCATGTCTTTGATCATTGCCATATGATGTTGCTCGTTCATAGTACTCAATTGCACCCCATAAAGTCAAGAGGCAAGAAATCAGAAATTCAGTTCTCTTTTATTGCAGTCATCATTTGTGTACAGGCGAAGGAGATGAAGTACTCATTGGCGAATGTATGATATCAACTTATTTTAAGGAGGTTTGATATGCAGATTCTCGCCATGCTGACGATGCTAATCGACCATATTGGCTATATCTTTTTTCCAGAGGATATTGCTTGGAGATATGTAGGAAGAATAGCCTTTCCAATCTACTGTTACGGGCTTGTGCAGGGGCATATCCATACATCATCCAGACCGAAATACTTGTTCCGACTGCTCATTATCGCTATTATTGCTCAGATCCCATACAATTTAGCGATTAATCCTGGTGGATGGAACGTGGTGTTTACGCTTTTGTTATCCGCAACCGTATTGGTTATTTTAGATAAACTGCCTACTCCATGGCTTGGAATACCAGTCGTCATTGCAGCTATCACGTTAATGGATTATTTCCCGATAGATTATAATGCGTACGGCCTGCTGCTAGTATTGATATTCCGTTATACGAAGTCATATTGGCTTGTTGTAGCACATTTGGCACTTAATCTGTTCTACATGTTTTATAATTATTGGGTTGTGCAAATGCTTAGTATTTTACCAACGCTGTTGATTGCTTTGGCGCCTGCACTTTGGGGATATTTAGAGCGTCACCGGGTACCACGCTGGGTGTGGTGGTCTTTTTATCCTGCGCATCTACTGATTTTAGCGTTATTTAAAGGCGTAATATACAATGAATGGGTTTCTATCGAATGGCGAACTTTGTTGAATCTATAGTATTTTTACAATAAGTAATACTTTGATTTACAAATGTTGCCTTTGCTGAGATAATGGATTGATTTCAAAAAATCTTAAAAAAAGGAGACTTGCTATGAGGAGAATGAAAGCTAGGGCAAAATGGTTTATTCCTTTTGTCGCACTGCTGCTTGTTCTGGCCGGTTGTCAATCGGTTGGAGGTTTCGATGTTAATAAGGCATTGATCGGGGATGTCGATGTTAAATCATCAGAATCCAGTATGACTTTTTCTATGAACGCTGAACCTTCAGAAGGAATTAGCGCAGAAGATAAGGAAATGGTCGATCTCATAAATTCTTTTTCCCTGAGTATTAGCAATGCAAAGTTACAAGAGAATGGTAATGTATCTGCCAATGGAACGATCGGCTATAAACAATTGAATATTCCATTCTCATTGTTTATGGACAAAAAAACTTTAGTCTTTACGGTTGAAGGAGCAAAACAACCGTTTTACTTCCCGGTTCAAGGCTATGATGAGGTCTTTGCTGAAGTTGGATTGGATCTGACTAAAGCTGAAGATCTTAGTAAGCTGCTAACGAAGTTTGTGGTGAAGAATCTTCCTAATCCAAGCGCAATTAGCGTAACACCCGTTAGTGAGGCTGTGTATGGCCAGCAGGTGAATATGACGAAGTTACATACCGAAGTGACGGGTGATGAGCTTCCGGCATTGTTAAAAGGATTCCTGAAATCGATCTCTAAAGATACGGAAGGCTTTACAGAATTGGTTGGTGGTCTATATGACTATCTATATCCTGTGATCAAAGAAATGGACGAAAAAGCCTCCGGTGATTATGAAATTCCAGGTATTGGAGTAATTCCTCTGGGTGATAAAGAAGCTGTAGTAACTGTACTGCATGATGCAGCAAAATTGGCTGTGGATGCGTTACTGCTGGTTTATGACAATCAACTAGACAGTCTTTACAAAGCTACCCCTGAGCTTAAGACGGTTCTGAGTAAGGATACGAAGCTTGCTGTCGACATTTTTGTAGACAGTGGACTACATGTTCGTAAACAGAATGTTGATCTGAAAGTGGCGCTTCCAGGTACTGAAGATATGCCATTAAAGAGCTTCTCTCTTAAGGCTTCCAGTCAGATTTGGAACATTGGTGGTGCTGTAACGGCAGATCCAATCAGTACTGAAGGAGCACTTGATGTTTCTTCCGGTGACCTGACTCCTGGAGAGACTTTGAACAATTTTGATCCAAATTCTAACGTATATCGTATATTGAAAGATGATCTTGGTATCACCAAGAGAACGATTGTCATCGAACCAGACGACGAATATTATTATCCGATCGTTGACAATAATACGACGTACATTCCTCTGCGGTATTTTGCAGAAGATTTAGATGCTATTGTGGAATGGGATACAGTCAATCGTGCTATTATCGTAACTGATGGTGTGTACGGTGATAAACTGGTATTCAAAATCGGTTCTTCCGAAGCAGTGATTAACGGTGAAAAAGTGAAGCTTGCAGAGCCTGTATTTGTTGACGAATATGGTGATGCCTATGTATCGCTGCGTCTGCTTGCTGAAGCACTTCATGCTACTGTGTATGTAGATGAAGATGGTTGGATTACTATTACACGTAAATAGTTAGTTCGATCCTCATTGGCTAAATAACACAAATAAACCCAGCTTCTAACTTCGCAGTATTGCGGGTGGAGCTGGGTTTTTTATATGAAATATATCATCTTTTTATTGCTTCGTTAAAACCACCTCCAGGTCGACGTTACTTAGCGCTTTTTCTTCAGCCATACTTTGGACATAGCCTCCTAAGAAACCGTCCTGCTGTTCCTCCCAAAGCTTGTAGCCAGGCAACGATTTAATATCCTTAGCAAAAGTACCCGCAGTTCCTGCGAAGTATCGTACATTCAGCTTGGACATTACCTTCGCCATGGATTCTTTTTCAGACTCCGTTAAAGGACTTTCCTTAAGACTATCCATAGCTTTGTCATAGGAGTTAGTAGCAAAGGCTTCTTCGGCATAAGCCTTGAAGTTTAAGAGATTGTGATCTGTAATCTGGTTAGCTTCAGCCCAACCTTCTACGTTCAAAGACGTTGCTTTATAATTTACGGTTCGCGAGACGGGATCGAAGGTCATGGCTCCATATTGATGCGGATTGACGGCCATCGCACTCGTAGCGATATCATAGATTGGCATTGGTTCAGAGGATACTGTATCTTGATTCGCGTCTGCTGGATCTACTTGAATGTCCTGCATATGAATATGTCCTGAGAGAACTAGATTAAGTCCATTCTTTCGTAAGGATTTTATAGCTTCCTGGCTGTTATTAAGCTTGAAGCCTGAAACAGACATAGAAGTGTGATTTAATAAATTATGATGCATCACCGTGATCACAGAAGCATGCTCTTTGGCTGCAAGCTTAACGGATTCATCGATCCATGAAAGCGTAGAAGAAGCAATACGCCCATCGGTCTGAGGGAAACCGTATTTTTTATTATTAAGGTATTGGCTACTGTCTATCATCAGAATCCATAAGTTGGGGGCAGCCTTGACGATATAGCTTAGTGATTCCTTATCACGTGATGCAGCTTCTTTGTAGCCGAAATCCGCATACATTTTGACGAAATCCTTATCTGTAATTGAATCCGTAAGGAGCTGTTTATCGCCACTGAAGGATCTAGCCCAAGGATTAAATAAGTCGTGATTGCCTGGAATGACATAAACAGAGGTTCCTTGTTGTTCGATTCGTTTTAAATTTTCGGTTAACTTTTGATGGCTGCTGCGTTCTCCATTATTAGTTAAATCGCCACTGAGGATGATAAACGCAGGTTTTTTCTGTTCAGCGTCATAGACCAAAGCTTCAGCCATTTCATCACTGTAGGGCAACATTTTTCCATCGCCTCCAGTGACATAGGTCTGAAAAGCCTGCCCACCATCCTGAAGATCTTTATCCAAAAAGTGAGTGTCTGTGGCG
The DNA here is from genome assembly GCF_038000345.1 of Paenibacillus sp. FSL E2-8871. Classification (NCBI taxonomy): domain Bacteria; kingdom Bacillati; phylum Bacillota; class Bacilli; order Caryophanales; family Paenibacillaceae; genus Paenibacillus; species Paenibacillus sp. FSL E2-8871. The sequence continues at coordinate 500,129 of NZ_JBBOBV010000001.1, forward strand.
ACCCAGAAAGATACAGGTTTAAGCTCAGCTTGATCAAGTTCCATAGCGTTTAAATTAGACGATTTTGTGTCTTTACAGCCAGTAAGTGCCAAGCTAAGGAAAAAGAGCACTACACAAGAGAATATGACTGTTTTTTTATGTAGAATAAGAACTTTATCTGTTGAAAAATTCATTTATATAACCTTCCTTCTGCACTTTTGCTGCACTATTGTAGCTTATTTTTAGCCGAAATGTATATCGGAAAAGTGAAGGGGAGATGTTACTAATCGAGGCTAATTGTATATCCGACAAAATAAGTTGTGAATAGATGTTGTATTTTTAGAAAAAAGGTGATAAGATGTACAAAAGTAAGTTACTTAAATAAATGGAGGTAGTTATTTTATGTCTAACAATTTTCTTGAAGCAGTTAAAGGAAGACGTTCCATCTATGCCATCAGTAAAGAATCCACTGTAGCCGATGCTCAAATTATTGAAATCGTTGAGCAAGCGGTTTTGCATAGCCCAACCTCATTCAACTCCCAAAGCTCTAGAGCGGTTGTTCTTTTAGGTGAACAGCATGATAAATTATGGGATATCACGACAGAAACTTTGCGCAAAATCGTTCCAGCTGAACAATTTGAAGGAACAGCTCAAAAATTAGCATCTTTCAAAGCAGGATACGGTTCCGTATTGTTCTTTGAAGATCAAGCGGTAGTGAAGAACCTTCAAGAAAACTTCGCCTTGTATGCCGAGAACTTCCCAGTTTGGTCTAACCAATCTTCAGGCATTCTGCAATTCGTAGTATGGACTGCACTTTCTGAAGCAGGTTTAGGTGCATCCTTGCAGCACTATAACCCACTGATTGATGACGAAGTGAAAGAAGCTTGGGGCATCCCGCAAGACTGGAAACTAATTGCTCAATTGCCATTTGGTAAGACAGTAACTCCAGCAGGTGAGAAACAATTCCAACCGGTTGAAGATCGCGTTAAAGTCTTTAAATAAGCTTAAGAGAGTGTTTGAAACCTCCTAGACCAGGCTAATTAATTATATAGTCTGGTCAAGGAGGTTTTTGTATGCCGTGGAATAAAGACGATTATCCTGATTCACTGAAAAACTTCACAGCACCTGTTCGTAATAAGGCAATTGATATTGCTAATGCACTGCTAGAAGAAGGATATGAAGAGGGAAGGGCGATCTCTATTGCTACCGCACAAGCGAAAGAGTGGGGAGAGAATCGTGATAAGCAGGTCCGTAAAAAAGGACATTAATTAAAAGTTCGAAAATAGAGGTACAAAAAAAGCAGGACAGCGTCTCTTAACGCTTGTCCTGCTTTTTGCAGTCATATTATTTAGCAGATTCAGTTCCTGCTTCTGCGCTTGCAGATGGCTCAGGAGAAGCTGTTGCTTCTTTTTTGGCATCCGTAAGTGAATTTGTGATTTTTGCTTTTGCAGTTGTATCTGACAACCAAGTAGTGGAAAGAGTGGAAACCTTTTGAGACACAAGCGTCTTTTTGATTTCATCTTTCTTTTCTTCCAAGGTGTAGTTTTTAGCGTCTTTGTGGTCGGTTACTTTAATGATGTGATAACCGTAATCGGATTTCACAGCACCGCTTGTTTCCCCAACTTTAAGTTTAAAGGCTACATCGGAGAATTCAGCTACCATATCTCCACGTTTGAAGAAGTCTAGATCTCCGCCATTAGCTTTGGAACCAGTGTCTGAAGATTTTTCTTTTGCTAGTTCAGCGAAATCTGCTCCATCTTTCAATTGCTTCAGAATTGCATCCGCTTCTTCTTTAGTCTCAACGAGAATGTGGGAAGCACGAACTTGTTCTTCTTCATTGAAAGTAGCTTTATTTGCTTCATAGTAGTCTTTAATTTCTTGATCCGTTACAGTTACTTGCGGCTCAAGAATCTTACGCATTTTTACTTGCAGCGGCATTTGCTTCTTCAAATCATCAACGGTCATTGAGCTTTGTTGCAATGCAGTATTAAATGCAGTTTCTCCGCCGAATTGTGCTTTTAGGTCTTCTAATTCAGCATTAATGTCTTCATCAGTAACAGTTACGTTAGCTTTTTTAGCTTCTTGATCAACGAGTTCAGTAGTAATCATAGCTTGCAGCGTGCTTTCTCCGCCTGCTTCGATCAATTTATCATAAAGTTGTTCTTTAGTAATGTTAGTTCCGTTAACGCTTGCAACAGCTGTGTTGTCGCCGCCACTTTGGAATGGAGGCTTTATCAGTACAATGATGAGTGCCGCAGCCAGAACCACAGAGGCAATCATCCAGCCCTTATTCCCTTTAGGAGAAACTGGTGGAGCAGGTGGTGTCGTATTATTGTTACTGCCGACTTTGTTCATTACTGGAATACCTTCCTCTTTTGTTGTATTCACAGGTTCTTCAGCAGCTACGACCTCCACTTCATTTACTTCATTGGTACTCTCGGTAGTGTTCAATTCTTCTTCCGGAGTACCGTTGTTTTCTAAGTTCTCATTTCCATTCAGATCTTTTTTGTCCATTATTAGTAATGACTCCCTTCAATATAGGTGTTGCTTGTCTATTTACAACTTTAACAGAAATCCAGATCCTAAACCTTAAGAAAGTATAAAAAAAGATAGGATCTTTTTAAGTTTCTATTAATAAAAAGCAAAAAGCCGGAAATGGCATCGGTAACATGCCCTTCCGGCTTATGGGAATAAGATGTTTACTTCAGTCCTTTCAATAGATGACGAATACTTTCTTGTTTCCGTCTTGGGACCCGTACGTTTTTAGCGAATAGGCCCTTTTCTCCGAAATAAATGCAGTCGTCTTCGATAGAACTGATCTTGTTTAGATTGACATAACAGCCACCGTACACATGATAGTAAGTAGAATTGGATAACAATCGTTTTAATTGCTCGGCAGTCATTCTCTTTTTTATGTTGTAGTTTCTGCCGTGAAAAATGACCAAATCATGGTCCCCGACCTTAAAGAACAGAATGTCTGTTTCCACCTCGAAGTCCTCGTATACATTTCTGGCTTCCAGCAGGATGCTACTCATTCATGTTCCCCCTTTATACTTAATAAAAGACTAATGTTAGCGCTTTCATTATAGCACAAACCCTATTCATTGGAAAGCCTTATTTTTGAACTATTTGTCACACTTTTTACTTTATAGTTTGTCTTTAACGTTTAAAAATTGTAAATTATATAATAGCAATACTTTGGAGGAGGATGTAGAGATGGAAAAGCAGACTAAGTTATTGCTGTTTACGGGTTCCTATGCAAGTGCCACGGAAAGCGGTGTGCAGGTATTTGAATTCGATGGCGAAGCAGGAGGTACGTTAAAATTAATCGACTCGGTTCAGGGTCTAACTAACCCCACCTTTGTTAATGTAGATGCTTCAGCCCTGCGTTTATATGCCATAGGAGAAAAGCCAAATGGTGAAGGTGGAAAAGAGGGAGCAGTCGTTACCTTTGCTATCGATGCTAAGCGTGGGAAATTGAGCGAATTGAACCGTATAGCCTCAATGCCTGCTTCAGGTAATGGTCAAACGACCACATGCCATATTTCAAGAGATCTAAGCGATGAATACATTGTTGTATGTAGTTATCATGGTGGCAGTGTAGGCTTGATCACATTAGATGAAGAAAAAGTTGCTAATCAACTGGCGGATGTCGCGATTCATTCCGGTCATGGTCACCATCCTGAACGACAGGATCGCCCGCATCCCCATTCGGCTATTTTCAGTCCGGACGGACAGTATCTGTTTGTTTCTGATCTTGGGCTTGATATTATTCGGTCCTATAGAATCAATAGAGACTTGAACAAACTAGAAGTTCACGGAGATACTGCGCTTCATCCAGGGGCGGGACCTCGTCATTTTACTTTTCATCCAGATGGAAAGTCTGCTTATGTTATAAACGAGGTGGATTCCACGATAACATCGTTTACATATGACAGTGCTACAGGGACACTTCACACGGTAGATACAGTTTCAACTTTGCCTGAGGATTTTAAGGAAGAGAATACTTGCGCTGAAATTTCCACTTCAGTAGATGGAAGATATCTTTACGCTTCTAATCGTGGAGCGGATAACATCGCAGTGTTTGCAGTGGATAACGCTACTGCCAAGCTTACACTAATTGAATATGTATCTACTCGTGGAGGGCATCCACGACACTTCTCATTAACTCCGGATGGGGCTTATCTTATTGTTGCAAATCGTGATGCTAATAACCTGGTTGTGTTCTCTATTGAAGAGACCAGTGGTCGTCTCGTCTTTACTGGAAATACTGCCGAGGTATCCAAGCCGGTGTGTGTGAAGCCTGTGATTTTCCCATTATAAAAGAAACTCGTTTTGAAGAGTGAATAAGACAATTTAAGAAAATAATAAAGGGAACACCGGAGATGTAGTCCGGTGTTCCCTTTATTATTGAAAATAGGATGAAGAAGTTTAATGAATGTGTGAACTATTTGAGTGAGACGGGCTTAAGAGGTACAATAGTGGATACTGCAGATTTGAAGAGCACATTCTGTCTGCCATCACCTTGACCCTGTAAAGTGATTGTGAATGCATCATACGAGGTTACGACGCCTTGCATTTTTACACCATTTGTTGTAAAAATCGTCACGGGCACCTTTGTGGAAATAAACTGATTCAACAAACGTTCCTGCAATTTTAGACTCTCCACTTTGGCAGCACTCCATCTTTTTGTATATTTATTTCTCTATAATTATAGCACGGGTTATAGCTTCTCAGGAAATGTGATCGACAGGCACAAAATTAGACACGGAGGTATTTATGCTTTATTATCAGAACTGGTCTAGAGGTTTTCGTTATTTTATAGGGTTTGCTGCTTGTTTCGTCGTTATTGCGATCCTAGTTCATATGAACAAGGTATCATCATTTGATAATTATATGATTCATTTTGTTCAATCCGCTGAATCACCTGGACTGACCACATTCGCCAAAGGACTATCTCTGATTGGTTCCTCCAAGGTAGCGATTGGCATATCGATCGGCACGATGGCACTGCTGTATTTTCTGCTGAAACATCGGCTTGAGCTAATTCTGTTCCTATGGGTTGGACTAGGCTCACAGCTATTGAATACACTTATGAAGTTATGGTTTCAAAGGGAGCGTCCAAATTTCAATCGTATTGTCCAAGAGCTAGGTTATAGTTTCCCAAGTGGACATTCAATGGCAGCCTTCTCCCTCTATGGGGTAATTGCCTATTTACTGTGGCGTCATTTACCGCGAAGAAGTGAAAGGATCCTGTTAATAATGTTTGCGGTATTCATGACTGTGGGCATTGGCTGGAGTCGTATTTACCTGGGAGTTCATTATCCTAGCGACGTAATTGGTGGTTATGCTGCAAGTGGCGCGTGGCTGATGTTATCCATCAGTCTATTTGAAGCCTATAAAAAACGGATATCCTCATAAGAAATGAAGATATCCGTTTTTGTGGGGATATTTTAAAATATAAGATTATATATGTTTCACGCTATACATTATCCTTATATTTCTCGCATAAACGCTTACCGTCCTAAATAGGACACCGAAGGCGTTTTTGCTTGAGGGTTCATCACATGATGTTCCGAAGATTTATGATCTTGGAAATGACCCATTTTACTTATTTTTTTCTTCAGCATAGAAGGAAGTCCAGCCTTTAGCTTTTGAGCTTCGTCTTTTGTTAGACGTCCCTCGCTGATGGCTTGATCCAGCCGCTTACTTGCGGATTCGCTGAGCTTTTGAATATATTGATCTTCTGTCCAGCCTTTCTTTTCAAGGGCAAGCTCGGGGAGGGTTTTGCCTGTTTTAAGGCTATTGATTAGCTCCGTACGATCCATCTCAAGCAGCTTGGCTGTTTCGAAAATAATAAAATGTCCGCCGGCTCTGAATTTCCCATCTTTCCCTGGTGGGGGTCTATGACCTTTTTCCGAAGGCCCAGAATCAGGTACAGTGGAAGTTACATTCTCAGCTGACACGCTCCGAGTAGGAGCAAGTGCTGGAGACAGACTGAGGAAAAGAACAGCTGTGATGGTCACTAATTTTTTGATGTTGTTATTCATTCACTCACCTCGTATGTTATATGTGATAGGTACTTACTTGAATTAGTATTCCCTGAAAGCTGAAAGAATCATAAGTGAGAGCTTAAATGATCATAAAATTCATCAACTCTAGGCTTGGGTAATTAGAGGAATGAGGGATTCGTAGATGTCCATATTGCAGAGTGGGCCAATTTTTAGGGGGGATATTTTTGGCTTTTGGAGCTCGCATATTTAAAACAGGAATGGCAGTCACGCTTGCCTTGTATTTAGCCGAACTGCTACATTTTCCATCTTCTGTGGGCGCTGCGATTGCAGCAATTTTCGCGATGCAGCCATCTATTTATCGCTCTTGGCGTTATTTTCTTGATCAGCTGACAACGACTACAATGGGCGCGGTACTCGCTCTTCTGGGAGGAATGCTGTTATCCAATAGTCCAATTGCGGTTGGGTTGGTCTGCATTCTTGTCATTATGATCAGTATGAAAATTAACCGAGCGGATACTATTAGCCTGACACTCGTCACCGTTATAACAGTGATGGAGGCTTCTGGTGAATGGCAGTTTGCGCTGAATCGTTTCTTATTAACATTGACAGGGATTGTTTCTGCATTTCTAATCAATATTATAGTAGTTCCTCCGAAACCACGGAAACAGTACATCAAGCAAATCGAGAACGTCTTTGCCAGTCTTTCCTTGCTGCTAAGAACGGCTGTATCTCATGAGATGAAGGAAAGTGTGTTTCGTGATGAAAAACTTGCACTGGAGTCATCTATTAAATCTTTAGCGGATAAGTACGCTTTGTTTGAGGAAGAGCAGAAACAGCTAAAGAGGGCGAAGTACAGTCAGACTAGACAAATGGTTGTCTATAAGAACCTGTTATCTTCTTTGCAAAAGGGCTTCGATGTTCTTGAGGCTGTGGACCGGCATTATTTTCAAGCGGATCGAAGTGAAGAGACAGATGCATTGTTTGACAGTCATTTGGAGCAGTTAATCAAATATCATCAACTGATCTTGCTGAAATTTGAAGATAAACTAAAACCAAACACTAATGAATCGGAACCCTTGGGAGACGAGAATGATGGATTTTTGAATTCAACGATCCTGGGGTATAATGCGGAGAAAATAGGTCAACTACGATTGTATGTTGTAGCCGCAGCTATTTACGATTACGGATATCAATTAGAACGGCTTGATAAAGTGGCAGATCAGATGAACCGTATAGCGACTGAGGAAAAAGAAACGGATCGCGAAGCTTAAACATAACCTTGTGATGTGCAACATATAAGCTTAAGGATTATGTTCAGGGTGAAACCCAAAAGGGGATGAAATGTAGTGGAGAATCATGAAACTGAATGGAAAGAGGAACAGCAGCGGGTTGACGGAGTGACTAAGCTTTTGTCTGCCCATATCCGGCGATTATCTGAGGAGCTCGGACTCCATCGCAGTGATGTAGTGGATATGCGGAAAGACTTCTGGGAAGAGGTAACGGTAAACTTCAGTAGTCCAGATGATTTAGGGGAAACTTCAACAAGTCTGCGCCAACAATCCCAAATCTTGAATGAACGTGAACGCCATCATTTACAGTCGAGCAAGGCTCTAAAAAAATATAAAAAGCTACTCGTCTCTCCTTACTTTGGGCGTATTGACTTTACAGAAGCACCAAATGGAGAAACGGAAAAGATTTATCTGGGGATTGGATCCTTGATGGAGGATGATGGCAACTTCTTGATCTATGACTGGCGGGCGCCTATATCGAGCTTATATTATGACGGAGCTCCTGGCCCAACAGCTTATGAGACACCTGGTGGACTTGTTTCCGGTACAATGAATCTTAAACGTCAGTTTGTGATTTCTGATGGTGTTATTGAAGTTATGTTTGATACTGGGGTAACGATCGGCGACGAGCTTTTGCAGCAAGTGCTTAGCCATAGTGCCGATGATCGAATGAAGAGTATTGTAGCTACCATCCAGAAAGAGCAAAATGCGATTATCCGCAACGACAAAAGCCGAATGCTGGTTGTTCAGGGTGCCGCAGGAAGCGGGAAAACCTCTGCAGCATTGCAGCGAGTAGCTTATCTTTTGTATAAATACCGTGAAGTTCTGCAAGCAGACCAGATGTTGTTGTTCTCGCCGAACCCGCTGTTTAATAGCTATGTTTCAACTGTGCTCCCAGAGCTAGGTGAAGAAAATATGCAACAAACCACTTTTCAGATGTATCTTGAGCATCGTTTAGGACATGAATTCCAGCTGGAAGATGTCTTTAGTCAGACGGAAAACCTATTGAATGCCCCTGATGGCCCTGAAGTGGGTATACGCAGAGAAGGCATCGCTTATAAATCATCCGTACCTTTTCTCGATGTGATTCGTCGGTATGCTACGATGCTGGAACATGAGGGCATGCTGTTCAAGCCTTTAATGTTTCAAGGTAGAGCGGTAGTCAGTAAAGAAGAAATGGAACGTCATTTCTATGCCTATGATCCCGCCATTAAGCTTGCGAACCGTGTAGACTTAATGACACGCTGGTTACTGAAGAAGATCGCTGATTTTAGCCATGAGGAAAGAAATGCTTCATGGGTTGAAGATCAAATTGAGCTATTGGACTCCAGTGATTACCATCGTGCATATCAGATGTTACGACGTAAGAAGAAAGCTACACAGGATAGTTTTGATGATTTTGATACTGAAAAAGAAGTGTTATCCCGGTATGTAGTCAGCCAACGCTTAAAACCACTGCGCGGATGGACTAAACGAGGTCGTTTTGTGGATGTTAAGGGGTTGTACAGTACGCTGTTTACGGATCGTGAGCTTATGGAACGCCTAAATGGTGTTAATTCTCTGCCGGAAATCTGGGATGAGATCTGTGAACAAACACTAAAATCTATCGCAGTGAACGAACTTGCCTACGAAGATGCTACACCATTCCTTTATTTGAAGGAGTTAAGCCAAGGCTTCCGTACCAATACGCTGATTCGTCATGTGATTGTGGATGAAGTACAAGACTACTCACCTTTCCAATTAGAGTTCATGCGCCGTTTGTTTCCAAGGGCGAAAATGACCGTATTGGGTGATTTGAATCAGGCGATCTATGCACAAGGTGAGGTGCTCGGTGATTTGTCTAGTTTGGTAAGCATTTATGGGGAAGAGAATACAGAAGTGATCTCGTTAACCCGAAGCTATCGCTCCACTTTTGAAATTGTAGAATTTACGCGTTCAATGATTCCTGGAGGGGAAAGAATTGTTCCGTTTAATCGACGAGGAGAAGAACCTCAGCTAAGTGTGGTGTCTAGCGAGGATGAGCTTCTGAATGCTGTTGAAATGGATATCCGGAATTTGCAATCCAAGGGGTATCATTATGTGGCTGTCATTTGTAAAACAGCAGAAGAAAGCGCAAGAGTTCATGATGAACTACATAGTAGGCTGCCAGTAAGGCTCGTTACGAAAGAAACGCCGAATTTCCAGAAGGGAACATTGGTGTTACCTGCTTACTTAGCTAAAGGTGTGGAGTTTGATGCTGTCATCATATACGATGGTTCAGCTGAACGATATGGCAGAGAAAGTGAGCGTAAATTGTTTTATACAGCTTGCACTCGAGCGATGCACTTGCTGCATATTTTTAGCCTAGGAGAACCAAACCGGTTTCTTCCTTCTGTAAAAGCGAAGACCATGATTACAAATTCGCTGTAAAGCCCCATCTTCTGATCATAAGATCGTCCTTTCGCATTGGCGGGGGGACGGTCTTTTTATATGTATGAATAAAGAGGGATGAACAAACCACAATATAGAGAGTCGTCGCAAACAATGACAAAGGTGGTCAGTTCATGAAGGAAAGAAAATGGGATCTGCTTGCACTGGCATCCATTCCACTAATTATGACCCTCGGTAACTCCATGCTGCTCCCTATTTTGCCGCAGATTTCTAAAGAACTAGGCATTAGCTCTTTTCAGGTGAGTATGCTGATTACTGTTTATGGATTGATGGCTATCGTGATGATCCCAATTGCAGGGTACCTGTCTGATGCTTATGGACGTAAAAAGGTGATTCTTCCGAGTCTGATCATTGCTGCTATTGGTGGAGCTGTCTGCGTGGTGGCGGCTTGGTTTATGAAGGGCGTTAGCGCCTATTGGGTCATTCTGGCCGGACGTTTATTACAAGGGATAGGTGCGGCTGGTGCTTTTCCTATTGTGCTGCCCTTCGTTGGTGATTTATTCAAGGAAGAAGAGGATGTAAGCAAAAGTCTGGGAATTATTGAAACCTCAAATACCTTTGGTAAAGTACTCAGTCCGATTCTTGGAGCTTATCTTGGAATATGGCTTTGGTTTGCACCTTTTATCGCTATTCCTGTTCTATGTCTAATTTCATTTGCTTTAGTTCTTTTTCTGGTTCGAAAGCCGGAAGCGAAGGAACAACCTGAGAAACAGGGTATAAGAGAATTTTTATCCGGAATTGTGAGCATTTTGCGAGAAAAGGGACGATGGTTGTATGCTATTTTTGCCATAGGCGGTATCTGTATGTTTGTAACCTTTGGCGTTCAATTCTATTTATCGGAAATGCTGGAATCTAAATTTAATATGCATGGGGCAATGAAGGGGTTTGTGCTGGCAATACCATTAGCCTTGTTATGTCTGTCTTCATATGGAACAGGAAAGATCATTGGTCAGAACAAAACGCTAATGAAATGGCTGGGCTTTGGAGGTATGGTGTTACTAACTGCAGCAATGATCTTTGCGGGGTTCAATAAAGGTATTTATTTCTTAGTCGGGTTTATGGGCTTAGGTTGTGTTGGAATCGGGATTGTGCTTCCTTGTATGGATGCATTAATCACGGAGGGAATTGAGAAAGAGAATAGCGGCACGATAACCGCTCTCTATAGCAGTATGAGGTTTATTGGGGTAGCCGCAGGGCCGCCAGTGGTATCGCTGCTGTTAAGCAGTGGTCATTGGGTATTATTCGCTTTGATGGCTACAGTCGGCGCAATTGGTGGATTGCTGACCTTATTTGCAGTAACGCCAAGCAAGGGGAGCAAGGGAGAATCTGGTGTGAAAGAAACGGAGCAGGTAAATCCGCGCCTCTTATCAAAGCGTGTTCGTCAGACTTCTGCAAGGACTTTAGATGGAAAAAAGAGCTATCCTTAAGCTGCGTTGCCGTAGCTTGCGGGATAGCCCTTTGATAAAAGAATGAAAGACAATATTATGCTTGTGGTACGGATTCCCAATCCTTCAGGAAGCGTTCGATACCGTTATCTGTCAGCGGATGCTTCCAGAGGGTAGGCAGGAGCGAACCTGGGATGGTAGCAATGTGAGCACCAGCAAGAGCGGCTTGCTCAACATGCGCAATGTTACGGATGGATGCTGCAATAATTTCGGAAGTCATACCGTAGTTAGTTAGGATGGTCTTCAGATCCTTGATCAGCTTCATTCCGTCAACACCGATATCATCCAGACGTCCTACGAAAGGAGAAATATAAGTTGCACCTGCTTTTGCAGCCATCAAGCCTTGAGCCGCAGAGAAGACAAGCGTTACGTTAGTTTTGATACCTTTTTTAGTAAGCTCATAACAAGCTTCCAAGCCATCTTCAGTCATAGGGAGTTTAATGACAACGTTTGGAGCCCATTCAGCAATTTCGTATGCTTCTTTAAGCATTTCTTCTGCTGTAAGTCCGATTACTTCTGCGCTTACAGGACCTGGAACGATTGCTACGATTTCTTTGATAACATCTTTAAACAATCTTCCTTCTTTAGCGATGAGCGAAGGGTTAGTCGTTACGCCATCCACTAATCCGAGGCGAGTAATACGTTTGATCTCTTCAATATTTCCGGTGTCCAAGAAAAACTTCATTTTAAGTTTCCTCCCTTGATTTCCATATGGATTGACAAACAATATTCATATTTTCATTATGAGACATGTCAAACGAAGTTTCAACTGTTATTTTGAATATTTCAAAATAACTTTATAGATTGAATATCGCTTACACTTGTTATAGTGTTGATAATATAGGATTGGTCTATGCAGTTATCCATGATAATATATAATCGGTATTGTTATTATGGAGTATTGGGTGGGACGTGATGAAATGTACTCGATATTAGTTATTTTGCTTGTACTCGTGTTGTCAGTTGCCGGATTCTTGGCCTACCAGAACAGCAAATTGGTATCTAATCAGAAAAAATTAGGGACTTTATCACGCAATCCTTCACTAATGTATTCTATCTTTGACCAATCTTGCGCTGCTAGCGTGGAAGATCCAGACGTAATACCTTTAGTTCAATACACAGTTTTTGTGGAGTCCAGCGGTCAGGCAGTTGTGAATAAGCCTTTAGCAATCATTAATCTATGTAGAGTAAGTGCGGGTAGAGGAAATCTAGTTCTCGCTGATGTCGAACGCAGTGTGCTGGAGCACATTAAATTGGCAGCCCCCTCAGATGCTTTCATTGAGCATAAAGCTTACTTACATAGGGCTGCTAACCACGCTGAAAAAGAGATGATCCTAAACTTAGAGGATGTAGTGAAATTACAATATACATAAGACAGAATGAAGAATATTGATTTTTTTGGCTGCAAGAAGGATAATACGAATTTGGATACAAGAAAAGAGGGAAATAGAGTGTCGCCCGGAACAGAAGTGAATTTTGAAGTAGTTGATCCAGAGAACGCTGATTTAAGAGAACTTATTACGTTTCTGGATGAAGAACTGAAGATGCGTTATCCGCATGAGACGATCTATGTTGTTGATTTCGAGGATCCCAAAGTAAAAGAAATGACTTTCGTAGTAGCCTACTTAAACGGAAAACCAGTGGGCTGTGGTGGGCTTCGTCCACTGGATTATCTCGGAATAGAGATCGTAACGATGGAGTTGAAGCGCTTTTATGTAGATTCTAGTTATCGTAAAATGGGCATAGCTACAAATATGCTGTTATTCCTTGAAGAACAAGCATTAGCGGCGGGGTTTAAGGAGATCCGATTGGAGACCGGAATTAAGCAGCCAGAAGCGATTGCGCTTTACGTCAAGCATGGCTACCAACCGATTGATTTATTTGGACCCTACATAGGTGATCCGGATAGTCTCTGTTACGGCAAAAACTTGGATGTCGATGTTCTATCGGAGTCCTCCTGATTAATAGGTGAATTCAAGATTAATATACATTTTTTATAATGGATAACATGGGGGTATTAAAATGAGTATCAACGTTAAACAACTAGCAGCTGAAAAAGCAGTGGAATATGTAGAAGATGGAATGAAGGTAGGTCTGGGTACGGGATCAACTGCCTACTGGGCAATCCGCAAGCTCGGTGAACGCGTCAGTGAAGGCTTGAAAATTACCGCAGTAGCTACTTCACGCGCTTCCGAAGAGCAAGCACGAGAGCTGGGAATTCCACTAGTAGCTTTTGGTGATATTGATAGTCTGGACTTAACCATTGACGGAGCGGACGAGCTAGACAGCAGTCTGCAACTAATTAAAGGCGGCGGCGGCGCTTTGCTTCGTGAGAAGATTGTAGCTAGTAATAGTACCCGAATGATTGTGATTGCCGATGAAGGTAAAGTTGTAAACACGCTAGGCAAATTTCCGTTGCCGGTGGAAATCGTTCCTTTCGCGTGGGAATGGACTGTGGCAGAGCTTGCCAAACTGGGTTGCCAGCCTGAATTGCGTCGCAGCGGAGAAGAGCTGTACAAGACGGATAATGGCAATTACATTGCGGACTGCCGATTTGAAGCGATAGAAGCTGCACCGAAGCTTGCACTGACCATCCAAAACATCCCGGGTGTTGTAGATCACGGCCTATTTATTGGGATTGCAGCGATGGCGATCGTAGGTAAACTTGATGGAACTATCGAAATTATTGAAGCTCAACCTAAGAATTGATTAACCGCAGACATAAAGAAACTTACCGTTCATGGCCGCTAAAAGGATTGACACGGGTAGTGCTAACTCTGTATAGTGCTACTGTTATCTATTGGATGTTTATCGGATTTGGACGTGAGGTACATACCGGAGGTCCTCTTCAGTATAATCTGGTTCCATTTCGCACGGTGTCACTTTATTTCAACTTGGATAATGGTTTATCACTTATCAATCGGCTAGTAAATCTGCTAGGAAATGTTGTAGTTTTTATTCCATTTGGTTTTCTTTCGCCAATAGTAAAGATACGTCCTGTTTCTTGGCTTAGAATCTCGCTATATGCTGTCCCTTGTATTCTGCTTTTGGAGTGCTTGCAAATGCTGCTGCATGTGGGAAGCTTCGATATTGATGATTTACTATTAAACATGCTGGGTGTGTGGACAGGCTACGGATTGTTTCGAGTGATTAGCTGTAAAAGGAACAAAGAAGGAGAAATGTGAAGAATGTTGATTGATCTTAAACCCCTCATTGGTACATCTGAGGTGAATGAGCTGCTGACCTATGCGGTCATAGATGATCCGAATGCTCTACAGCAGACTTCGTCTGAGTATAGCGAACAAGCCGGGCTAAAGTTATATGGCTGGGAAGAGGAAGAATTACTGCTTGGTCTTGTAGGATTTGAAGAAACAGAAGATGGTTCCTTGGATATTCGGCATATTGCTGTATTGCCAGAGAACAGAGGAAAAGGCTATGCACGGGGGATGATTCTGGAGCTGCTTACTACGCGTCAGCCGCGTTATCTGGTAGCTGAAACAGAGGATGAGATTGCTGCAGATTTCTACCGTAGTCTTGGGTTCATGGTGTACAGCCTCGGCGAAAATGCAGCAGGCATTGAAACGCTGAGATGTGTTTATGAAGTAGAAGAGATCGAGGATGAGGAATAAACAGTTTTTAAAAGACATACAATGGCAGGTCGAGATGAAATCTCGGCCTGTTTTTTTGTTGGGTCACCTTAAATTGTTCCTTAGAATTGTAAAGTTGACTTTTGAAATAAATGGGATTATAGTTTGACAATGAAACTGTTCTACAGTTGAACTATATTTGGAGGTAGGAAGCTTTGGAAGATGAAGTTCAGCATTGGATTAACCGTTATATGGATGCTTATATGATGGTGACTCGACAAGTAGCCGCAAGAATTAAAGATAGCATTGCTGCAGATACAACGAATGATCAGTATCAAATTCTGCGTCTGATTAATGCTCAGGAACAATGTACATCTACATATCTAGCAGAAACTTTTTGCGTGGGTAAAAGCTCCATTACAGCAATAATCAACAGACTGGTGCAAGCGGGCATTATTGAGCGCACTCGTGACGAGAATGATCGTCGTCAGGTGTATTTATCGATGTCAGAGCATGGTAGAAGAGTATTTGAAGCAGCTGAGTCGCAAGTACATGAAGTAGTGGCCCCGTATTTGTTTCATTTTGAAAAGAAGGATATTGAGACGTTCATCATGATGTTTGAGAAACTGGCAAGTCTAATTCAGAATGATAATGGAGGGAAGAGCCAATGAAGACGATTCTAAAAGCAAGATGGGCGGTTATCGCAATCTGGCTCGCTGTAGCGGTGGTGCTA
Organism: Paenibacillus sp. FSL E2-8871; assembly: GCF_038000345.1. Lineage (NCBI taxonomy): Bacteria > Bacillati > Bacillota > Bacilli > Caryophanales > Paenibacillaceae > Paenibacillus > Paenibacillus sp. FSL E2-8871. The sequence goes on from NZ_JBBOBV010000001.1 coordinate 515,606, forward strand.
GTGATGACGGCCCCGTCTTTCTCTGATCTTGTCCGTGAGAAGGGGCAGGTTACCGTTCCAGAGGGATACCCTTCATCAAGAGCAGCAGAAATCATGAAGGAAGCGTCAAGTGACAAGGGAGGCGAATCACTCCATCAAGTAGCCCTTGTGTTCAATAACCCGAAGGGAATCGGAGCGGAAGAAACAGCAAGTATTCAACAAGGCGTTGAGAAGCTGGCTGCGAATAAGGAAGCTTTGCAGTTAGATTCCATCACCGATCCTTTTTCACAAAGTGAGCTTAAAGATACACTGATTGCCAAAGATGGCAAGACTATTATGGTGGCGTTGTCCGTAAAAGGTGAAGGAGAGGCTGTTACTGCGCTGCCAGATAAAGTGGATGAGATGCTCTCAGGTGTTAAAGCAGATCATTATTTGACCAGTGAAGGTATGATTACAGAGGATATGATTGCAAGCTCAGAAGCAGGGCTAAAGAAGTCGGAGTATATTACAGTTGTCTTTATCCTACTTATTCTATTCGTCGTGTTTCGTTCGTTCGTAGCGCCTTTTGTACCGCTGCTGACCGTGGGTATCAGCTATATTGTATCCCAATCTGTCGTGGCTTTTTTGGTGGATCGTTATGATTTTCCTTTATCAACGTTTACTCAAATCTTTATGGTTGCGGTCATGTTCGGGATCGGTACGGATTATTGTATTCTGCTGATCAGTCGCTTTAAAGAAGAATTGATGACCGCAGAAAATACTAAAAGTGCAATCATTGCAACTTATCGAAAAGCTGGAGGAACGGTGTTCTATTCGGGCTTAGCGGTGTTTGTAGGTTTTGTAGCGATTGGGTTATCGAAATTTATTCTCTATCGTTCAGCAGTAGCTGTTGCAGTTGGTATTGCAGTTATGCTTTTGGCACTTGTGACGATTGTTCCATTCTTTATGGCTGTTCTAGGCAAAAAGCTATTCTGGCCCTCCCGTGGCAAGCTGGAGCATAGTGAGAGCCGTATTTGGGGATGGGCAGGTTCTTTTTCTTTAAAAAGACCGTGGGCCGCACTTCTAATCGTTGCAGTAATCGTGTCCCCATTCCTAGTTACCTATAGCGGTAAGCTGTCCTTTAACAGCTTGGAGGAAATTGGCTCGGAATATGCTTCCGTAAAAGGCTTTAATATTATTTCGGAGAGCTTCGGACCAGGTGAATCGATGCCTGGCAAGATCGTTATCAAGAATGATGATCGTATGGACAATTCAGAATATCTGGGACTTGCGGAGAAAATTAGCCGCGAGCTGGAAAAAGTGGATAGCGTAAAATCCGTTCGCAGCATGTCACGTCCTACAGGTGAGCTGATTAGCGATTTCTTGATTCCGAATCAGGTCGGTACACTTTCTGATGGACTGGACCAAAGTAACGAAGGTCTGACCAAGATTCAGACCGGCTTGTCTGAAGCTAGTAAACAGCTTAGCGATAATGCTCCTAAACTTACAGAAGCTGTTGCAGGGAGTGCTAAGCTGACAGAGGGCACAGCGGATCTCAAAGACGGAATTGTTGCTTTAGGTGCTGGGCTCACCCAGATTGAGAGCGGGATTAAGAGTGGCTCAGCGGGTGCAGGAGAGATCAAATCCGGTCTTCAGCAGGCAGCAACAAGTGCTAAACAGTTAGCAGATGCAAATGCGAAGTTACTTGAGGGCTATAAAAAAATCGGTGGAGGCTTAACCCAACTGAAAGAAGGACTCGGGCAGCTTCCGAAGCAGCTACAAGGTGTTGCAGAGGCATTAAAAGGACTGGACGGTTCCTTCGCTGGCCTAGAGAGCAGTTATCCGGAAATTGTTCAGGATGTAAATTATTTGACGATCAAAGGTACAGTAGCACAAAGTGGTACGGGTGCAGCGCAACTAGCAGCCGGACTTGGTCAGGTTTCAGAACAGCTTAAAGGTGCAGCTACTGGCTTAAATGAGGCGAATGCCGGTTATGCCAAAGCTGCGGCTGGGCAAACCGCGCTCGCGCAAGGTTTAGCTAAGCTTGTAGCTGGAATCGGTCAACTGCAATCTGGACTCGATCAGGCGGCAGCAGGTCAAGGACAGATCGTAGAAAAGATTCCATCTATCACAAGTGGTCTTGATCAATTGCAAGGCGGACAGAAGCAGCTTGCAGATGGTTTTGGTGAATTGACAGGTCAGATTGGAGCCTTAACCACTGGACTGAGCGATAGTGCTGATGGATTGAAGCAAATTACAAGCGGTCTGGGCTCGGCACAAGAATACTTGAATCAGATTCAAGCGGCTAAGGATGAAGAGCTGAGCGGATTCTTCGTACCGGCTGAGGCACTTAAAGCTGAAGGTATAAAGCAGGTATTTGACACGTACTTATCTGATGACCGTAAGGTGATGACATTGGACGTGGTATTCACCGAGAATCCTTACAGCTCAGAGGCTATAGATAGTGTGGGTGATATTCAAGCAGCAGTAGATCGTGCAGTTAAAGGCACGAAGCTTGAAAATGCTGAAACAGCTATTAGCGGGGTTACAAGTAGTCAAAGCGATTTGCGGAATATTTCCAATGAAGACTATACGCGTACAGTAATCTTGATGCTGAGCGGTATTTTCATCATATTAGTGTTGCTGCTTCGTTCAATCGTAATGCCGATTTACCTTATCATTTCACTTTTGATCACTTACTTTTCAGCGTTGGGCGTTACAGAGGCAATTTTCGTTAATCTTCTGCACTATGAAGGGATCACCTGGACGACGCCATTCTTTAGTTTTGTTATGCTGATTGCACTAGGTGTGGATTATAGCATTTTCTTAATGGCCCGGTTTAACGAAAATAAAACATGGGACGTAAAAGAAGCGATTCTACACGCTATGCGCAATATGGGTACAGTTATCCTTTCAGCTGTAGTTATTCTGGGTGGTACCTTCGCTTCGATGTATCCTTCTGGGGTATTGTCGATGATGCAGATTGCTACAGTGGTGCTCGTAGGATTGGCCTTGTATGCTTTAATCTTCCTGCCGTTCTTTGTCCCTGTAATGGTACGGATCTTCGGCCGAGGAACTTGGTGGCCATTTACGGTTAAACAGAGCGGAGAAGCTAACAAGCAGGATTTAAATATGTAACTGGGACTATACCCCATTTATGAATCAGAAGTCATAACAAGTTGTTTTTTTGCAGCCAGCCACCGATATATTTATCGGTGGCTGGCTTTTTATTTGAGTAGAATGAATCGCTTCGATGGGACATTATTAGCGGGGAGAACTACTAATCCGTTCAATTGTCATGGGTCTTTTATCCATTGTCGTCTGGTTCTTTAGGTTATTGTTATTATGTTTTCGGAAAATTATAATAACACTGGATTCGTTTTCAAAGTCTCCAAATTACAACTAGAAAGCGAGATGATGAATGATGAAAGTAAGCATGAAGAACAGCAGTATCGCAAAGAAGGTTGTTCCATTTGTTATTACAGCGGGGGTTATTGCCGGAGTAGGACTTATCGATACCGATAAAGCGTTAGGACACGGTTATGTATCCGAACCAGCAAGTCGTGCGAAGCTTGGTGCAGCGAATAATGTGGGTTCTGTACAATATGAGCCACAGAGTCTAGAGGCACCAAAGGGCTTCCCATTGGCGGGTCCTGCGGACGGGAAGATTGCATCTGCGGGTGGCATGTTCGGAGGAATTCTGGATCAACAATCAAGTGATCGCTGGATTAAGCACGATATGGTTGGCGGAGTCAATGACATCACTTGGTATCATACAGCACAACATAGAACAACAAAATGGCATTACTATATTACGAAAAAAGGTTGGAATCCTAATACGCCAATTAAACGATCCGATTTAGAGCTTATTGGAACTTTTGAAAATGGCGGTAAACAGCCTGAGCGTTCTGTGACGCACAAAGTGAATGTCCCAACTGACCGCAGTGGATACCATGTTATTTTGGCGGTGTGGGATATTGATGATACAGCGAATGCCTTCTACCAAGTCATTGATGTGAATCTAAAGAACGGTGAATCAGGACCTGGGGTACAACCAGACACGGAGAAGCCGTCAACAGTAACGGGGTTACACACTATGAGTGTAGAATCGAGCAGTGTAGATCTTATGTGGAATGCTGCAACAGATAACGTAGGCGTAGATCATTACATGATTTATCGCGGGGATAGCGTCGGTATAGCGAAACAAATCGGAACATCCTCAACAACGAGCTTTAAAGACATTACTGTAGAAGCAGGTAAAATTTATACATATTATATTGTTGCGGTGGATCGTGCAGGAAACATGTCAGGCTCAAGTAATATTATTGTTGTTAGCACACCAAACCCGGAAGTGGTTATACCTCCAGTGGAAACACCAGATACTGTGAAGCCTTCGATGGTTGAGGGGCTGCATACCATGTCAGTGAAGCACAATAGTGTTAATCTGATGTGGAACGCCGCCCAAGATAATGTAGGTGTTGATCATTATGTTGTGTATCGAGAGGGTGTTGAATTGACCCAAACTAAGGGAACTTCCTTTACGGATTTAACGGTGCAAGCTTCCACTACGTACAATTATCATGTGAGAGCTGTAGACGCTGCTGGTAATATTTCAGACAAGAGCTCTTTGTATACAGTCACAACCCTTGTGAAACCCGTATTACCAGATGTAGCAGCTTGGAATGCAACCGGGTTGTACATTGTAGGAACAAAAGTTGAATACAAGGGTAACGTTTATGAAGCTCGATTGACATTTAGAAGTTTCGGTGATACCAACTGGAATCCGGAGTCGGCATTATCGCTTTGGAAATTAGTGGCGAACTAATAACATCGTTTCCCCCCAATTTATTATAAAAAAACGGAGATCATTTCTGATAATCAGAAGTGATCTCCGTTTTTTGGGTAAGGAGTCGTCAAGTTTATTTCATCTTGGCAAAAAAGCTGCGCAACGCCCAACCGCGCTCCTGCCGTTTTTTATATTTAGGAAGTGAACGATAAACAGCGGTGGACTCTTCGAAAGCTCGTTTCGCATCCTCTGATCTGCCAAGCGCTTTATACATCGAGCCAGCCAGATAATACGCCTCAGAAGAAGAAGACTGGATTTCTTGATACTGAGTAACGTAATGTAATGCTTTATCATGATTCGTATGGCGGAAAGTTTCCGCTAACCAAAGATATGGCTGTCCATATCGAGCCTTACGGTTGATCTCCAGACCACGAAGCATTTGTGCTTCGCCTTCCTCCAAAGCGCCTAGCTTAAGATTCACATGTCCGAGTTCTACCCAATATTCAGCAGATTGTTCATAACGGTCCTCGATTTGCAGTAGGAGATCCTTCGCTTCCCTGTATTTTTTACGTTCAGTCAAACTCCGCGCTAAATCAAATTTGGATGAAACATCATTAGGATTTAAAGAAATGGTTGTACGTAGCTTGGAAATTTGACGCATTCTTTTGAAGGGCTTTGTAATGCTGGGGAAGATGCCCACATATCGCCGATCCAAGAAATACAAGATAAGAAGCAGGATGAATATAGCCAGAAAAGGGTTGCCCACTAATCTGAAGAGCAGTAAAACACCTATAAATTTAAGCATAACTTCCCTCCATAATCATTTGGTTCCGGTATTGCGATTGAAAAGAGTAGATCCAAGGCAGCGTAATTATAACATAATTCAAAGCAATCTGAATCCCAGGATTTAAAAATTATACAACTTTGAGCAGCTTAATAGCGTCTTAGTGTAAGATGAATAATAATTACAATAATATCATAAGAAGGGAAAAATAAGATGAACTTATTAGCAAGGAAGTTACAGCTGTTTAGTTTGGTTGTTTGTTCTACTTTTATGGCTGTTACGTCAGTCCCACAAGTGATAAGCGCGGATCCCTCATCCGCGAAGCTGAGTGGAATTAAGGAGATTGTTGCCACTTCTGGATTTTGGGGAGGGAGCTCCTTCGCACTGGGGACTGACGGAACCGTATGGTCTTGGGGGAGCAATGTTTTTGGACAATTTGCAAATGGAACTGCAGGTCCTGAAGGGTGGACGATTACTCCCCATCGCATAGCAGCGCTTGATCGTACGAAGCAGTTAGAGATCGGTGGAATTTATTATGTTGCGCTGAACGAAGACGGGACGGTTAAAGCTTGGGGAGATTACCGGGATAAGAATGCTATAGAAGCAGGCAATGGGGTAAGCACTAAACAGCACAAGGTGCTGCTTCCTCAGGTTATCTCTGGGATGACCGATGTAGTCAGTATAGCTTCAGGCATACACAATACCTTAGCTTTGAGAAAGGATGGAAGCGTACTCCAGTGGAATCCTCCAGAAATCACTGATGTAGGTTTTACAGAGTTGCCTGCTGCTACCAAGGTTCAGGGTTTAAGTGAGGTAATGTGGGTCGGTAACAGTGACTATCAGGCCGCAATTCGCACCAACGGTACTCTTTGGATTTGGAGCGCTAACCCGCAAATAGAGAATACAAAAGCGGTGAAGAAGCCGACCCCAGTCAAGGATTTATATCATGTGAAGTCCGTTTCTATGAACTGGAGGAGTATACTGGCGTTAACTGAGACTGGAAGTGTCTGGGCAACGGTTGACAGCAATAATTATAACGAAATCATGATGAAGAAGATGCCAGGTCTTACGGATATTGTATCTGTTCAGACGAAAAATGGGTTCAATCTTGTTGCCAATAAAAAAGGAGAATACTGGGTATGGGAAGCTGGCACTTTATTGCAAGGTCTGCAAAAGATCACAGTCATAAAGCCGATCTCCAAACTTACGCTGGATTTAGGTGGCTTTGTAGCTGTTAAAAAAGATGGCACCGCGTGGACTTGGAATACCCAATCATCAACCGACAGTAAATGGGTCTTTACTAAGCCTAAACAAATCAAAGGCTTGAGTAATCCGGTTTCTTTTGCCACGGGGGAAAATAGTAAATATGCAGTTTTGAAGGATGGAACAGCAGTAGCTTGGGGGACGAATATGTTTGGTCAACTTGGAATCAGCGCGCTTGATTCACGTCCTTTTACTGTATCTCCTATCTTGAAGCCTGTTACTGTAATCGTGGATGGGAAGAAGATCGACTCCGCACAGTCTGCTATATTCTTGGATGGAAGTGTAAGAGTACCGATCAGCGAAGTGGCGGAAAATCTGGGCTACACCCTCTCATGGGACGGAGATATGACGCTCTCGAAAGAAGGCAAGAAAATCATCTTTAAAGAGGGAGCCATTAAAGTAAGTTATGCATCACTTGTTCCAGCGGCAGCTTTGGCTAAGGCACTAGGTGTTACTGCAGAGTGGAATAGTAAACTGTACCAATTAACGATACAAACAAAAAGATGACTTTCATTTAACACTTATTTTAATATTCTGATGTACAATAAGTGAATTATCTCAATTGAACCATAATAACCAGTCTGGAGTGATAGGTATGGCTTTTACAATATGTGTGTTCGCCGGTTCGAATCCAGGTCTTAATTCAGAATATACAGAAATGGCTAGAGAGTTGGGTTATCATATAGCTGCACAAGGTTGTAGGCTGGTTTATGGAGGTTCAAGAAATGGCCTGATGGGACAGGTGGCAGACGGAGTGTTGGCAAATGGTGGTGAAGTCGTCGGTATCATGCCAGTGGATCTTTTTAAAGATGAAATCAGGCATTCTGGGCTAACGAATCTGATTGAGGTCTCTAGTATGCATGAACGAAAGGCCGTTATGAGCGGTATGGCTGATGCGTTTATTGCCCTGCCGGGTGGTCTCGGAACCTTTGATGAGTTATTTGAAATTCTATGCTGGATGCAGATAGGGATTCATCAGAAGCCTATAGGGCTGCTGAATATAAGAGGTTATTTTAATCCACTGTTAGCCATGATCACTCACAGTGTAAGTGAAGGGTTTGCTCCAAAAAATGCGTTGAAAATGTTAGATATGAACTCTGATCCCGAATATTTGCTTGAACTGATGAGAGGTCAAGTTGATCATAGTAATAAAGGTTTTGGGAACGCTAGGTTTCCATCACAGCGTTAGATTCTAGGCTTCCACTGCTATAGGGAGCAAATGAACGGTTTACAAAATAAGGACGCAAACACTTAACGGTGATTGCGTCCTTATTGTTATTTTTTTAAAAAATCATTCATTAATAGGGGGAAGGTTTATGATACAAAAATTAGGTTTTGCGATTGACGACCGTTTGTTAATTATTAATGCCGACGATTTTGGAATAACTAAAGGAACTAATGAAGCTATTGTTAACTTATTTGAAGAAAAAGCAATAACATCCACATCTATTATGATCCCTTGCCCAGACTCAAATGAAGCAATGGAGATTGTCAATAGTAAAGGGATAAAGAATATTGGAATTCATCTAACTTTAACAAGCGGCGAGAAACATCTGTATCAACCAGTATTCAAAGAAAGAAATTTAAATAGTTTAATTACGGCGGAAGGATATTTTCATCAAGATGCCACTCTTCTGGAAAGAAACGCTGCTGCTAATGAGGTTAAATTAGAGATGGAATCGCAGATCCAAAGTGCAATTATACAAGGCATTGATCCAACTCATCTGGATAGTCATGGTGGAAGCATTATGGGGTTATTCACAGGGCGAGATTTTATAGAAATAACATTTGATTTATGTGAAAAGTACCAACTACCCTTTAATTTACCTAGTAGGATCTTAGACCAACCATTTTTTAATAATGATCAATTGAGATTGTTTCAAAAAAGAATTTCTTCAGCAAAAGAGAGGGGGATTTTATTAATCGATGATATAGTTTCTCTTCCATATTGTTTTAACCCCAATGCTGAGTACAGCAAAATGAAAAGGAGATTAACTGATCTATTAAAGGATCTAAAACCTGGAGTAACCCAGTTAACTATACATCCTTCTAAAAAAACAGAGCAGTTAATAGCGATAACGGAATGTTATACAGAAAGAGAATTGGAGTATCTTCTTCTAAATGATATTGAAATTAAGCAAGTGATTAATAATGAGCAAATTAAACTTATTTCGTGGAGAGACATTCGTGATTTACAAAGAGGTATTTAGCGCATTGCAAAAAAGGGATCATTTAAATTTGTTTAAACAGAAAGTCATAAAAGTGATTAAACTTTGGAAAAGCTGGGTAAGTAACCATATGCAATTAAGCGAAAATAGAAATTTCAGGAACGACACGGAAGGAGGTTAGAATTCAATGAATGTGATGGTACATAATCTTATGGCTTACAATCATCAGTTTTTTAGACCTCAGCCCGTGGTCAATCCTAAACAAGAGAGAGCTAATAAGAAGAAGCAGAGTTTTCAGGAAGTCTTGAATGAAAAAATGAAAGTGTATGGCACATACAAAAATATTAAGTAAGAGCTACTACATATGTCTGCTGAAAAAAGCCGGAACGCATTGATCCCAAGGGTCAGTGTGTTCCGGCTTTTTTTAGGGTCTAACCTCATAAAATTGGCAACTCTTACGAGCGTAATAAGTCAGATCGCTAACCCTCGACTGAATAACTACATCAGAATCGGTGAAGCGGACAACAGTGGCCCCTGAATTCACCAAATGATCGTCCTGAAATACACGAACAGGTAGTTTGCGGTCAACGGCTTCTTGGAAATCGCTGTCTGTTAGCAGCGGGCGGTTAATTGGCATAAGTATTTAACTCCTTTTGATCATTTAATGAAGTTAGAAATAAAAATAGTATACCTGTGGAAGCATGAGAAATCCAATATAAATGAAGCTGACGAACATTCTATGAGCAGCACATTTGGACAAAATTCTATACGCCCATCTCAGACATAACATAGTTATGAATGTATTAAGGGGGTCTAGATATGCATTGGCTTTCCATCATCATTATTGGGTTGGCTTCAAATTTGGATAACTTAGGAATAGGCGTTTCCTTTGGCGCTAGGTCCACAAGAATTACACCATTTTCTAATCTGATTTATTGCTGTTCTGTCGATGCTGGCTACATATATCTCAATAACTTCAGGTGAGTATGTGTCAGAATATTTTTCTGAAGCGAATGGAAATGCCATTGGAGGGTGCTTGATTCTGTTTATGGGAATCTGGAGTATTAGAGCTGTGCATAAAAAAACAACTTCAAATGTAAGCATGGATATAGAGAGCAACGTCGTGAGCACATCTTCTACAGATACTGGCTATCGTCATGTTTTAAAATGGCAAGAATTTGTGTGGCTTGGTGTGGCGTTGGCTATAAACTGTATTGCTACAGGCTTTGGAGCAGGGATCAGCGGCGTGAACGCAACATTCACAGCGATCTCAGTGGGTGTCTTTTCGTTTATCACTGTTGCTGCCGGAATGAAAATCGGGAATCGAATGTCCAAAACTTGGCTAGGTAAACATTCTGATCTTATCGGTGGATTGTTATTAGTAGGCATAGGTCTGTATGTAATATTGATTTAAGCTGATCTTGAGTTCGTAATTATTTCCACCATAAATCGGAAGTTTGCCTCCTCAAAAAAAGAATATAAACCCTGTACACTAAATCTTGTAAGAGAAACCTTTGAAAGGGGTACAGGGGAATGAATAAAGTAAAACACTTGGCGCTTTCGTTAGTCGCTATCATGCTTGTAGGTTCACTGGCAGCATGCGGAGGTAACAACGCCGAGAATAATGCATCAAGTAAAAATACAGGTAACAACGCAGCAAGCACAAGTGAACCTACAAAAGATGAGGGTACTGAGCCTGCTGAGAAAATCGAACTTTCTTTCTGGACACTCGGAAACGTGAACTATGAGGATCTAGCGAAAGAGTACACGAAGGAACATCCAAACGTTACGATCAAGGTTCAAAATACCGGTGACCAAACGGCTCATCATAATAATTTGACCACTGCTTTATCTGCGGGGTCGGGCGCACCAGATATTTTCCAACTTGAAATCGGTTTCATGGAGCGTTTTATCAATGCACAGGATAAATTCTATAACCTGAATGATCTCGGAGCCAAAGATATTCAAGCGAACTATCTGGATTGGAAATGGAAACAAGCCTCTTCCGTAGATGGAAGCTTCCAGCTGGGTCTTCCTACAGATATCGGTCCAACGGTTGTGTATTACAGAACAGATTTGGCTGAAGAAGCGGGATTGCCAAGTGACTCCGAGGGATTCGGCGCAGCGATTGATACTTGGGACAAGTTCGCAGCTGTAGCCAAAGCTTTCAAGGAAAAGACAGGCAAACCTTTTGTAGACCTTACTGATCTTACATTTAACGCATTACGTGACCAATCTGCGGATGAAATTTATTTCAGCAAAGCGGATGGCAGCTTTATCGGAGACACCAATCCGCAAGTTCGCAAAGCTTATGATTTCACAGTTAAAGGTATCCAAGAAGGCTGGATCAGCAATGTGATGCTCTGGTCTCCTGAATGGGGACAAGGGATGAACGACGGATCATTTGCAGTGGTTATGGGACCTGCTTGGATGGCAGGGAATGTTAAGAGTAATGCTCCAGACTCCACTGGCAAATGGAAAATCGCGCAGCTTCCAGAAGGTGCTGGTAACTGGGGTGGTTCGTTCCTGACACTCCCTAAAGAAGGTAAGCATTCTAAAGAAGCTTATGACTTTATCGCATGGATGGATAACAAGGATAATCAACTGGAATCATTCAAAACAAAAGGTTTGATGCCTTCTATTCCAGCACTGTACGAAGATCCGGCATTCGTAGATTTCAAAGATGAATTCTTCGGTGGACAACAAACGGCTGTTGAATTTGGTAAAGCTGCTAATCGTGTAAAACCTGTATACTACGGTCCTCTTCATGACCAAACCGATACCTTCTTCAAAAATGCACTGAAAAATGTGCTAGAGAAAAAGGCTGATCCGGCTAAAGAGTGGGATGAAGCTGTAAAACAAGCGAAAACACTGGCTGAACGCAGTTAAGACTTCTAATAAAAGCACTCTATTTTTAGAAGGTCCGGATTCATGGAGAACGGTATTCTCTATGAATTCGGATTTATCTCGCATAAACGCTTAGCGTCCTTATAGAGACGTCAAAGACGTTTTTGCTTAATACGTTAGATTACCTGGAGGTGTGACATGGCTGAGCCTGTTATTTCGAGTCCGCATGCCGAGAGCAAGCGTCCGTTTTTAACTGAACAAAGAAGGAGCCGCATCACTGCTTATACTTTCATTTCTCCTTTTTTTATTCTGTTCTCGATATTTGGACTATATCCGATCTTTTTTACGATCTACCTCTCATTCTTTAAATGGGATGCCTTGAATCCTATGAAATTCGTAGGAATGAAAAATTATGAATTGGTCACAAGCGACCCTACCTTTTGGATTTCTTTTAGCAACACCTTAATTATGGGACTGCTCGGAACTGTTCCACAGATCCTATTGGCGCTTTTGATTGCCGTATTGTTGAATTCGGGGATGACTCGTTTCAAGAAAACATTCCGCGTTCTCTTTTTCATGCCCAATATTACGTCTATCGTTGCGGTTACCCTAGTGTTTAGTACGCTGTTTGGGAACAACGGGATGATCAACTGGATGCTCAGTGGTTTAGGGCTTGATAGTGTGGCCTTCAACTCTGGCTGGTGGGGGGTCAAAATCGCGATCTCAACCATGGTGATGTGGCGCTGGACAGGGTATAATGCCATTATTTTCCTATCAGGACTTCAAAGTATTCCAACGGATTTGTATGAAGCAGCCCGTATTGATGGAGCGAACAGAAGGCAACAATTAACCTTCATTACATTGCCATTACTGAAACCGTTCATCGTATTTGTCACTTTGCTCTCGACTATAGGCGCCCTGCAGCTGTTCACTGAGCCTTATGTATTCTTAGGACAATCAGGAACGGGATCTACACGCCAGGAAGGCATCACTATGGTTACCTATTTGTACAGCGAGGCATTCCGCAATGGATTCTTCGGTACGGCGGCGGCTACGGCAGTCCTGCTGTTTGTGGTCACAATTATATTTTCTGTCCTTAATATGCTGGTTTCAAGCCGCATGGGTGGAGATACAGGAGGGGGTAAAGCGTGAGTACTGTGCGTCTATTAAAAAAAGATCCGGATGATCTTGGGATTTTCGGCAAAGTAGGATTTTATCTCATTCTGATTTTTGGTGCACTCGTGTCCATCTTTCCTTTTTACTGGATGTTTGTAGTTGGCACAAATGATAGGGGCGCAGTATTCCATGTACCCCCTTTGCTTACGGTTGGGAACCAGTTTTTTGATAATTTCCAGCGGGTTCTGGATAAAACGGATTTCTTCCAAGCCCTTGGAAACTCATTATTCGTCTCGTCTATGGTAACCATATCGGTCGTATTTTTCTGTACACTTGCTGGTTATGCTTTTGCTAAATATGAATTCCCGTTTAAAAATATTCTGTTTTACTTTGTTATTGCCACTCTATTTGTACCCCAGCAGCTTGGTGTATTACCTACTTATGTAATTATGGCCAAGCTCCACTGGATCGACTCTTTCAAGGCGCTGATTGTTCCGGCTATGGTTAATGCCTTTGGGATCTTTTGGATGCGGCAGTATATCTCTACAGCTGTACATACGGAACTGATCGAAGCTGGACGGATTGATGGCGGAGGACATTTCCGGATCTTCTGGAACATCGCCATTCCAGTTATCACTCCAGCTATGGCAACTCTAGGCATACTGAATTTTATGACCGTATGGAATGACTTCTTCTGGCCTTTGGTCGTGTTAAAGAACCAAGAACATTTTACAATACAAATCGCGCTCCAGCAGTTATTCTCCAATCGCGACGGTCTGGATTATGGAATGATCATGTCAGCTACGTTTACGGCGACCTTGCCACTGCTGATCGTCTTCCTGTTATTTAGCCGTTGGGTAATTGCAGGACTAACCTCAGGAGCTATTAAGAGCTGATTTTACTTTTAACATTTACAAGGGAATGGGCGGTTTCGTGAAGAATACTAGAGGACAGAGACAGCAGGGGGAAGGGGAATACCATGAAGCTCCGCCGTAAAATCTTGTTCGCTATTATTCTTCTCGTCTTTATTCCAGTGATTCTGATGGGGATTGTTACTTACGTTAACTTCTCTAACGCTATGGAGAAAAAATCAAGTAACTTTTACTGGGTTTCACTGCTCGAAACGGATCGAAAGCTCAAATTCGCCCTTAGTGAGATCTCCTCGATCTCAAATTCTGCGATCACACAACCGGTTATTCAACAATCGCTCAAGCAGACTAACTTTGTGCTCACCTATGATCGCAAGCAGGAACTCAACAACTTACTCATCAATCATCCGATGATTACTTCATTTAGTTTATATAGTAAAGATCGGTTGCTTTATCAATACAATGCGCCGATGTCCTTTGAGGAGATGAAGAAGCAAAGCTGGTTTCATACTATGGAAAGTGCTGAGGGGCGCCCTGTATGGTCAGGACCTGGTGAGAACGGTTCGGCGTTATCGGGCCATCCGGTACTTGTGCAAGCCAGAGTAATCAAAGATTATTATTCTCTTGAAGATATAGGCTATTTGGTCGTTAATGTTAAGCCTGATTTACTGGATCAGATTTTCTGGGAAGCAGCAACTCTTAAGAAGGGTGATATTCTGCTGGTGAACAAGCTGGGGAATATCGTTTTTAACAAATCCGGTGAACATATTGGGCAGCGCACGGAGTTCCCTTTTTTAGAAAATGATTATGCCAAGGAACAAAACTATTACATCGACAACTATCAGGGGGAAAAATCACTCATAACCTTCCTTCCTTCACATAATAAAGACTGGTATTTGGCAGCGATTACACCGATGAATCTAATCTCTTCGGAATCTATATCTATTCGTAATATTGCGATTATTTTGAGTACGGTTTCATTGTTATCCGCCATTTTGTTTGACCGATATTTTGTTAGAAGGCTCGTTTATAGCATTAACAGCGCGGTCAACGGGATGAAACGGGTGAAGCAGGGGATTTTTACACCTATCACTACACGTTATCGTGCGGATGATGAAAGTGATTTTCTGATTGATGGCTTTAACCGGATGAGCACACAGATCAACGAATTGATTGTGCAAGTGCAGACGGAGCAGGGGCGCAAAAAGGAAGCGGAAATGAAGGCATTAATGGCGCAGATTAATCCTCATTTTATTTATAATTCACTAGAATCGATTAATTCGATGGCCGTGCTGCAAGGTAATAAAGATATTAGTAAAATGGTCATTTCACTCGGCAAGCTGCTGCGAATCAGTATTAGTCAGAATCAAGAGCTGATACCGCTGCAAATGGAGTTTGAACATGTTCGCCATTATCTGGATATTCAGAAGTTCCGTTTCGAGGATAAATTTTCGTATATTATAAATCTTCCTGAGGGTCTTAGAACGTTTATGACTCAAAAGCTGATTGTTCAGCCCATTGTAGAGAATGCATTGTACCATGCGATTGAGCCGATGGAGGACCCTGGAATCATCGAAATCACAGCCTATGAAATGGGTACGGATATGATCATTATCGTAAAAGATAACGGTCCGGGCTTCGACTTAGCCAAGATGATGAATCTATGGGATAACGAGGGAGGCGGCCAGAAGAAATATAGTGATAGTGGTGTAGGACTTAAGAATGTTCATGAGCGCCTGAATATCAGATTCGGCAGTCCATATGGCTTACTTGTGTGTTCATCCCCTGGATTTGGTTCAACGATTCGAATCCGAATACCAAAAATACTGCCATAATCGATCATACAGAGGAAAAGGGGGGAGATTGACATGAAGTGGTTATTGAAGTGGGGCTGGATGTGGATATATCTAGTGCTGATATCTGGCGCTGTTCTATTTATTACTTTAGGAGATCACGAACCGATTGAAGATAATTCACCAGAAAAAATAACGCTGACTTTCCGTCACTTCTGGATCAAAGAGCATGATCGGCCATTGCTGGCTATCTTTGAAGAGATCGTGGATAAATACCAAATTGCGCATCCGAATGTGAAAGTCAATTTTGAAGGACTAGACCAGACGATACACCGTGAACAAAAGCTGAAAAGCGAGATGGTTACTGGCAAGCCACCAGATATGTTTGTCTTATTTGGTGGAGCTGAAATAGAACCGTACGTGCGCTCCAATCGGCTGGTTGATCTGACTGATTTCGTCCGAGAGAACGGTCTAACCAATCAATTCAAGGATCT
This sequence comes from Paenibacillus sp. FSL E2-8871, assembly GCF_038000345.1. Taxonomy (NCBI): domain Bacteria; kingdom Bacillati; phylum Bacillota; class Bacilli; order Caryophanales; family Paenibacillaceae; genus Paenibacillus; species Paenibacillus sp. FSL E2-8871. The sequence goes on from NZ_JBBOBV010000001.1 coordinate 531,684, forward strand.
GCATCTATGGACCTTTGACAACCATATTTATGGATTGCCCATCGAAGGAAACGCTGAACCTCTGTATTTCAATAAGACTATTTTCAACAAGCTTGGTCTCGGGGCGCCTACAACGCTTCAAGAACTCGATGATGTCATACTGGGGCTCAAGGCTGGAGGATACATTCCGTTTGCACTCGGTAACGAGGATCGCTGGCCTGCCGGGATCTTTGCACATTATTTAATGGATCGTTATGCTGGCTCCGAAGTGTTCCAAAAGCTAATCACAGGTGAAGATCAAGCGAGCTTTCAGAGTGAGTCCTATTTAAAGGCTTTTGAGCATTTGGATCAATGGATAAAAGAAGGTGCCTTTAGTCCCCAGTCTAATGATCTCTCAACTGAAAATGCAGTCGGTTTGTTTACAAGCGGCAAGGCTGCGATGTATTTAAACGGGAACTGGGATATCAATTTATTTTCTGGTAGTGCGGCTCCAGCAGATTTTCAGAATGAGGTAGGCGTTATTCCATTTCCTGCCTTGAAGCAAGGAGAGGAGCCTTCGATTGCGGGGGGATATACCATCGGCATCGGTCTTTCCTCCGAACTAAATGGAGCTAAACGGGAAGCCGCTTTGGATCTTATGAAGGCTTTTTACACGCAGGAAGTTCAGACCCGAATTGTATATGAAGGACTGAGAATTCCATCCATTCGTATTGCTTTTGATCCGGAGAAGACCGGTCCGGTATTCGCGCAAGTGATGGAAATGATGGAAGTGAACCGCAAGAGTTTTGTGCCTTACGATAACGTATTATCACCTGAAGTTAAGAAAATGTTCCTAAGTGTCATCGAAAAAATGATTAACGAAGAAATGTCTGCAGATCACGCTTTAAAGCTAGTGCAGGCATCATCGATGGAATACTGGAATCTGATCCAAAACTCAAGTGTTCAATAAGCATGGAGGTGCTGGAATGGATGAGAAAGAAGAGAAATATAAAGTACTGCTCGTAGATGATGAGCCGATAATTCTTCGTAGTCTAAAAGTAGCTATTCCATGGGATGATCTCCAGATGGAAATTGTGGGAGAGGCTCGAAATGGAGAACTAGCCCTCCGCTTAATAGAAGAAACTACACCTCATATTATAATCAGCGATATCCGTATGCCTGTGATTGACGGAATCACTTTGATGAAGGAAGTATTACCAAAGAATTCTAAGCTGGTATTTATCTTTATAAGTGGTTATGGGGAGTTCGAATATGCGAGAGAAGCTTTGCGTCAAGGGGCCTTTGATTATTTGCTGAAACCCATCGACCATGATGAACTCGTTGAAATGCTATACCGAGCGAAAACGAGGCTGGATGAGCAAAAAGAAAACGATCAGATGATGCATTCCGTTCAGATGCTGTCGATGCTAGCACGTGAACGGATGTTTGCTGAAATTACTTTGGGAAATGCAAGGCCGCTTGAGCACCTGAAATGGCTGGAGAACAGTGAACTTGAGAGTGGATATTTCATGGCTGTTGTCCAATTGGATGATTATTCTGTGCTTACTGGGCAGTGGAGTGTGGAAGAAAAGCGGCTGTGGCTGTTTGCGATCCGTAATATTGTTGAAGAGTGGTCGCTGGAACATGGAGTACTTACAGTCTTTCCTTTTCATAACGGGGAGTGGATATTGCTCTTTCCTGGATCTTTAAGCGCGAACAGAAGAGAACTAGGTGAACATTTAATTACAGGGATCAAAAGATACTCCAAGCTAAGCTGCTCTGTAGGAATCAGCCGCTGTACACAAGGGATTGATCAATTAAGTACGGTGTATCCATTGGCTGCGAAGGCTTTGTATCAACGTTTCTATTATGGTCTTGCCGGGGTGTATACAGATGAGGAAACAACCTTTGCAGGCAATACAGAAGTGAAATATCCAAAAGAGCTGGAGACCTCGTTGATAGAGAGTATTCGTACCTTGAATAGAAACCAAATGTCATCGTTGTTTGATAAGTTGGCATTATATATTGAAGCTCAAGCTATTCCTAAAGAGATAGCAGAACGTCTTCTCGTGGAAATGGTTGTTGTGTTATACAGACATTTTGAACATTTGAATCTAAATTCGGATTGGTCTCTACATGGGTTACTAAGTAAGCTGCACCATTTGGTTACCTTGAGTGAAATGATGTCTGCGTTGAAGGAAGAATTTGGGGAGCGATTGGATCAAGGTAGTAAACCTGTGAATCGGGAAGACACACGCAGTTCCATCGAGAAGACAAAACGTTATATCGAGAGTAATTATTATAAAGACTTAAGTATTGAAGAAGTATCGGAGCTTGCCGATCTTAGTGTCAGTCATTTTTGTACTTTATTTAAACAAATAACAGGCTATACCTTCTTGGAGTATGTGACTCACTGTCGAATGGAGAAGGCGAAGGAAATATTGCAAAGTAGTAATGTGAAGGTATATCAGATCGCTCCACTAGTTGGTTATCAGGATCCACGATATTTTACTCAAGTCTTTAAAAAAGCTAGCGGTCAGACGCCTACGGAATACCGTGAAGAGCATGCGAAGCAAGCTAATTAACGAAGAAATACTCGGAATGCATAGCTAAATGGGTAAAAATAGAGAAAAAGTATGACATTTATCATACTCTTTACTTGATATTTATGACTTATAGGATGACACTTTATCTCCTATACTTAGGATAGATAAAAAGATCCTTAGCCAGACACATCAAGGAGGAAACGATAAAGATGACTACAAAACAGACATCACAGCTCTCCAGTCTTAAAAAAAGTGTAGCCCCATATGAAAAAAACGACCGCAACGCGAGCATAAGACAGCTCATTAATACTTTAGGGCCACTTGTGCTGCTATGGGGAGGAGCTTATTTTTCTTTATCCGTTTCCTACTGGCTCACCCTTTTGTTGGCCATTCCTGCAGCAGGATTTGTAATCCGAACTTTTATTATTTTCCATGATTGTACACATGGATCGTTCTTTAAGAATCGTAGAGCGAATGATATTATCGGAACGATCACAGGTGTATTAACACTTGTTCCTTATCGTCAGTGGAAGCATAGTCATTCCATTCATCACGCCAGCTCCAGTAACCTCGATAAAAGAGGGATCGGCGACATATGGATTATGACTGTTGACGAATATGAAGCAGCTTCATTCTGGAAACGTCTGTATTACCGGATTTACCGTAATCCAATCGTGATGTTCGGTTTAGGACCTATTGCTGTTTTTATGATTCAGTATCGGTTTAATGCTAAAGGCGCTAGACGTAAAGAGCGGATGAATACCTATTTAACAAATGTATCTATCGCAGCTCTCTATGGTTTGCTTATTTGGGCGATCGGCTGGCAAGCCTTTATCATGGTGCAATTGCCTATAGCTTTTGTATCCGGTTTTCTCGGAATATGGTTGTTCTATGTTCAGCATCAGTTCGAGGATTCCTACTTCGAGAATGAATCGGAGTGGAGTTATGTTATGGCTGCCGTAGAGGGAAGCTCATATTACAAGCTACCTAAGCTATTGCAATGGATCACAGGGAACATCGGATTCCACCATGTCCATCATTTAAGTCCAAAGGTACCCAACTATAATTTAGAAAAAGCACATAATGCTACGCCACCATTACAAAAGGCGACGACCATAACGCTTAGCACTAGCCTGAAGGCTCTACACTTCCGTCTTTGGGATGAGGAGAATAAGTGCTTCATCAGCTTTAAAGAGGTAAAGTCGAGACTAAGCAAACCTAAGGTAGCGGGAGAAGTCTTACAAGTTCATAAGACTAGACTCCAAGGAGAATAATAACTATAGGTTCGAACAAAATAGGATTATAAAGAAAGGTTAGAGCCGGAGAAATCATTCGTAGCTCTAATCTTTTTCTATTTATCGTAGTGGTTCAACAGATTTTCACTGAATTTGTGCTAGAATAAGGAGAGTAATGTATGGTAAAAAGGAGAGCGGTCATGCAAAAGTGGCATCATATTTTTCATAAAAGCACAGGTCTCAGCCCTTATGTGTGGGTCGTTTTTTACATTCTGCCGTTTTATTTTATATTTCGCTCCTCCTCTACCTACCAAGTAGTTTGGGGAATCTTGATGATTGCTGTATTTTTTGTTTGTTATGTGCTTTCCTTTGTTTCTAAGGGGTGGCTGGTTTATTTCTGGACGAGTGTCCAAATTATAGTTTCTATAACGATGACGCTTTTGTTCGGATATATGTATTTTGCACTTTTTCTAGCCTTTTTTATTGGGAATATACAGAATCGAGTAGGGTTCTTCACACTGTACTCAATTCATCTGTTAACTACGATCATTACAATCAATTATGAGCTGCTCTCGCGTAATTCAGTGTTTATTAGTCAACTACCGTTCGTGCTAGTAAGTATGATTGCAGTGATTCTACTTCCAATCAGTACGTATAACCGAAATAATCAGGGCAAGTTACAAGATCAATTGGAGGATGCGAATAAGCGAATCTCCGAACTCGTTAAGATTGAAGAACGTCAACGGATTTCGCGAGATCTTCATGATACATTAGGTCAGAAGCTTTCATTAATTGGTCTTAAGAGTGACTTGGCGGGAAAGCTAATTGATTCTAATCCTACGCAAGCCAAAGCTGAGATTAATGATGTACGGCAGACAGCGAGAAGTGCGCTAAAAGAGGTCCGGGAAATGGTTACGCGAATGCGTGGCATTCGGCTTGAAGATGAACTTATTCATATTCAGCAGTTTCTTGCAGCTGCTGAGATTGATTTTAAGCTGGAGGGAAATCCGAAGCTAACCAATACCTCATTGATAACTGAAAATGTGCTAAGCATGTGTATAAAGGAAGCTGTCACTAATGTTGTGAAGCACAGCGGGGCAAAGTCTTGCTCTATTCAGATTAACCCCTCACGCACGGATCTAGTCATTAAAGTGAAGGATGACGGGACTGGGATACCCGGGAACGATCTTTATTTTAAAGGTCATGGGCTGCAAGGCATGAGAGAGCGTCTTGAATTTGTGAATGGCTGTATGGATATCGTGAGAGATAGCGGGACTACAATTGTGATTAAAGTACCCAATGCATTCAAACATCAGGAACAGGAGGTCATCCTATAATGATTAAAATTGTAATCGCTGAGGATCAACGAATGCTCCTCGGGGCGTTGGCTTCTTTGCTTGATTTAGAAGAGGATATGAAGGTCGTAGGCCGAGCAAGTAATGGGGAAGAAGCTGTTGCAATGGTTCAGCAGCTTAAACCGGATATCTGTATTATGGATATTGAGATGCCGGCAATGAGTGGTCTCGACGCTGCAGAAGCCCTGAAAACTAGCGGCTGCAAAACGATGATATTAACGACCTTTGCCCGGGCGGGATATTTCGAACGTGCGCTCAAAGCGGGTGTTCATGCTTATTTACTGAAGGACAGTCCTAGTGAAGAATTGGCACTCTCTATCCGGAATGTTATGGCAGGCAGACGCATGTATGCACCGGAGCTGATGGATGAAGCCTACAGCGGTGAAGTGAATCCATTGACTCAGCGGGAGAAGGAAGTACTCGGCCTGATCGCCGATGGCAAAAATACGAAAGAAATTGCCAGCGAGCTGTACATTACCACTGGTACGGTACGGAACTACATTTCTGTTATCCTCGATAAGCTGGATGTGGGGAATCGGATTGAAGCGATCACTCGATTTAAGGAAAAAGGCTGGTTTAAATGAAAATATTAAATTTTTTAATGTTATTTTGATGTTAACACTCGCCAAATGTTCTCGACCCGTATATCATTAATTATCGGCCTATTATTCACAATAGGACAGTTAATCAAAAGGAAGTGTATTTTCTGATGTCAAGAAAGCTAAGAGCCGGCATAGTTGGCGGCACAGGTATGGTAGGACAACGTTTTATTGCCCTTTTAGAGAATCATCCTTGGTTTGAAGTAACTGCGATTGCTGCCAGTGCGAAATCTGCTGGGAAAACGTATGAAGAATCGGCCAAGGGCAGATGGAAGTTATCCACTCCAATGCCTGAGAACGTGAAGAATATTATGGTTCAAGATGCTTCTAAGGTAGAAGAAGTAGCTGCGGATGTAGACCTGATCTTTTGCGCAGTAGACATGAAAAAAGAAGAGATTAAAGCGCTCGAAGAAGCTTATGCTCGTACGGGTACTCCAGTTATCTCCAATAACTCAGCGCATCGTTGGACACCGGACGTGCCTATGGTTATTCCTGAGATTAACCCAGAGCATCTTGAGGTTATTGCGCAGCAAAGAAAACGTCTGGGAACTGAGACTGGTTTCATTGCGGTTAAACCTAACTGCTCCATTCAAAGTTATGTACCTGCACTTCATGCGCTCAAAGAATTCAACCCTTCTAAAGTTGTAGTCACCACTTACCAAGCAATTTCGGGTGCGGGCAAGACTTTTGCTGACTGGCCTGAAATGCTGGACAACGTGATTCCTTACATTGGTGGCGAAGAAGAGAAAAGCGAGCAAGAGCCATTGCGCATCTGGGGAAGCGTGCAAGAAGAAGGTATCGTAAAAAGTGAAGCGCCGACGATTACTTCGCAGTGTATCCGTGTGCCTGTAGCGGATGGACATATGGCTGCTGTATTTGTTTCTTTTGAGAAAAAGCCATCCAAAGAAGAGATTCTGAAACTCTGGAATAGCTTCAAAGGACGTCCTCAAGAGCTTGAACTGCCTAGCGCCCCTAAACAGTTCATTACTTATTTCGAAGAGGAGAACCGTCCACAGACCAAACTGGATCGTGATATTGAGAATGGTATGGGCGTATCGACGGGCAGACTTCGCGAAGATGCCATCTATGATTACAAATTCGTAGGTCTCTCCCATAACACCCTGCGCGGAGCAGCTGGCGGTGCTGTATTGATCGCTGAGCTTCTGAAAGCAGAAGGTTATATTCAGCCTAAATAAAATGGATAAGCTGTAAAGCTGATTCGAAATAGACACCTCATCAAAGCTTAGTCTTTGATGGGGTGTTTTTTAATGGGGTGATTTGGTAAAATAAGTTAGGGAAGGAGCTGATATACCTGTATAAATATTTATTAGCTTTTTTATGGTTACCTTTAATACTATTCACAAGCGGATGTACATCATCAACTCAAGAGGAGCAAGAGTACGGAATATCTTCTATCAATGCTGAAATTCCTGTTCCGAAGAACGCCAAGGAAATCGAAGTGACGACAACTTCAAGTAACCCTAATATAAAAATAGGCGTAAAGTACGAATTGGATAATATAGGGGGAGAACAAGGTCTTTACCGGCCTGACCACTACTTTAATAAATTAGAGGATGCTGGCTGGGTGGAGCTGGAGGATAAGCGGTTAGGGCATGTGCAATTTTTCGAAAAAGAGGGTACTGTCATCGCGATTGAAATACATGAAGATACCTTTGATATTCATGAAATGAATAAAGATGCTAAATACTAATCAGAGCATCGTTAGACGAAGCTGAGCTATTACTTAAACAGAAAGTTTGAGAGTGTGGTAAAATAGATGAAGTGTATAAACTATACGAATTCTGAATGACTGACGGAGTGATAAGATGGGTGCAAAAAGTAAAGGTGGCGGCACGGGCAGAGGTACGGGGAGTAAGGGCTGGACACGCTGGAACAAAACAGCAAAACCAGTTAAACCTGCAAAAGGTGCTCCAACCACGGGTCCAGGCGCTAAAGATGCAAGTGGAAGCAAGGGCAATAACGTGAAAAAAAGCGGAAGCTCGAAATAGCTCCCTTGAAATCAATTATTCCTGAAGGTTAACATCTGATTTTGATCGTTAAAATCAGGTGTTTTTTTATGGATAGATGCAAGTATCAGAAGGAAAGTAGGATCATCAGTGAGAATCGATAAATATATAAGCGAAACAGGCTTCTGTTCCAGAAGGGAAACGAAACGACTCATTGCCGCAGGGCGGATCGCTGTTAACGGCATCGTCTGTGATGCGAATATTCTTTTAGAGCCAGAGGATATCGTATGGATTGATGGAGAGCCCATAACAAGCAGTAAAGGGGAGCCGGTATACATCGCGCTGAATAAACCGATAGGCATCACCTGTACAGCTGCGCCAAATGTGGCCGGGAATATTATAGATTTTGTAGGTTATCCCTCACGGATCTTTGCGATCGGCAGATTAGATAAACACTCGGAAGGCCTCATTTTGTTAACCAACGATGGAGATATCGTAAACAAAATGATGCGTTCCGAGAATGGGCATGAAAAAGAATATGTAGTTCATGTAGACAAGCCAATAACGTCAGAGTTCATACATGCCATGTCTAGTGGTGTGGATATTCTTGGCGTCACAACAAAACCTTGTGAGGTCTCTCGGATCGCGGAATGTCAGTTTAGAATTATCCTAACTCAAGGCCTTAATCTGCAAATACGCAGAATGTGCAAGGAGTTAGGATATAGAGTACTAAAGCTAGAGCGTATAAGAATCATGAATATTACACTTGGTAGTTTGGAGCGAGGACAATGGCGACATTTGAGCGGAGAAGAGCTGAGTGAGCTTATGACCCGCTTAAATTAACTTCGTGAACAAATCCTCTGGCTGCCAAGGCGATGTCTTCAGCGCCCGCAATAGCTGAGATAACGGAGATACCGTCCGCACCCGCAGCTAGTACTGGTGCTGCATTGTGCACCGTGATCCCGCCTATGCCAACCAAAGGAATCGTAATGCCGCTGTTTCGTATTTCTTCAATAACTGATGTGCCTCGAACAGCTTGGGCATCCTCCTTGGAAGAGGTAGGATAAACAGGACCAATGCCCAGATAATCGGCTCCATCCGCTATCGCCTGCCGAGCTTCGGCGAGCGAATGAGCGGACACACCAACGATCTTATCCTCGCCAAGCAACTGCCTAATCGCTAGCGCAGGGGTATCATCTTGTCCTACATGAATGCCGTCCGCATCAAGGGCGATGGCTAGATCAATATCGTCATTAACGATAAAAGGGACTCCGTTAGCACGACATATCTTTTGGAGCCGTCTTCCTAAATTAAATTTAACTTGGGCAGTTAATGCCCCCGTACCTTTTTCACGAAATTGGAACATTGTTATGCCTCCCGCGACGGCTTCTTTTAATACCTTGGCTGGGGCTATCCGACAATTCACACTGCCCATAATGAAATAGACTTTTAATAAATCCCGCAGTTGATCACTGTCTATTTGCTTCAAGGTTCATCCCTCGCAATCTAATCTGATATGCAAAATGATTCGTAGGTCCATGTCCAGCCCCTATGCCCAGCTCGTCTTCAATCGCCGCTTGTATAAAAGCTTTAGCTATGTGTGTTGCTTCGGGAACGGTTTTGCCCTTGGCAAGCTCGGCAGTGACTGCTGCTGAATAGGTGCAGCCTGTGCCGTGCGTGTGTCTAGTCTGAACTCGTTGACTCTCCATAAAGATGAATTCGTGACCATCATATAGGAGATCCACAACAGCCTTAGTTGAGGTATCATGCCCACCTTTTAGCACTACATAGTTAGAGCCCATGGCATGAATAATTTTAGCCGCTTCTTTACGATCGTCTATAGTAGTGATGCTTCTGTTGGTAATCATTTCAGCCTCTGGAATATTGGGTGTCGTCACTAAGGCTAGCGGGAGGAGATGATTGATTAAGGACTGAACAGCTTCTTGCTGTAGCAGCGTGGAACCCCCTTTAGCAACCATCACAGGATCAACTACAAGATTACGCCAGCTGTATTGCTGGATCTTCTCTGCTACGATACGTATGATGTCACTGTTAAAAAGCATCCCGGTCTTCACAGCATCCGGCTTCAGATCAAGTCCAATGGAATCAAGCTGCTGAGTAATAGCTTCCAGTGTCAACGGATAAACGCCTTGAACTCCGAGGGTGTTCTGGGCTGTCACAGCCGTAAGAGCACTCATTCCATATACAGAAAGCTCCTGAAAGGTTTTTAGATCTGCTTGGATGCCAGCGCCACCACCGCTATCCGAGCCGGCTATAGTTAAAGCTTTAGATATCATCATTGTTCACTCCTTAGGGTTGTTATCTGAGTTGCTTGATTATTGATTTATCTTGGTAAGTTTCAGCTGTGACCAAGCTCAATTGATTTAGAAACTCGATTTGAAAGCTCCCCGGACCTTGTCCAGTCGTTAGTTCAGCGGCGATTTCAGCAGCCACTCCATAGAAGGAGAGGGCTTCGACTGCGGCTTCAAGAGATGCTCCTTCACTTACCGCTAGAAATGCACCGACTACTGCACTTAGCAGACAACCGGTTCCCGTTACTTTCGTTAGAATAGGGTGACCGTTGCTGGCAATGTAGGTGTTATCTCCATTTGTGATGACATCGTCTTTTCCGGTGATGATAACTACACAGCCTAACTTCCGCGCGGCAGTCTCAGCCAAGACGACTACGTCGCCATCCCCTTCGCCTGCATCTACCCCTTTAATAGACCAGCTTTCACCAATGACATTGGCAACTTCAGCTACATTGCCACGTAGAGCGGTAATCTGCATCTCATTCACTAGCTTTTGAGTGACCGCTGTTCGATAAGAAGTGGCTCCCGCACCCACTGGATCAAGAACTAAGGGAACGCCGTGCTTATTCGCAGATTGTCCCGCGAGCACCATGGATTGAATGGCGTAGTCATTCAGTGTGCCGATATTTAGAACTACGGCAGATGAATATGCGGCGATATCGACCACTTCCTCGTGAGCATCCGCCATAAAGGGGGAGGCACCGAGCGCCAAAAGACCGTTGGCAGAGAAATTGGCTACGACGATGTTGGTGATATTGTGGACCAGTGGATTGGATTCCCGTACTTTGGATAGATAACTCATGATTATTCCTCCTCAAGTTTTATGAGCGAATAGCTAATGTTTAAAAATTAATAAAAGCATCCTCAGCTTTGATGTCAGTAGACAGTAAATCATTGTCCGATAGCCACTGTCTTACCTTCTCCCAAGACGCTGGAGCTTGATATCCAAAATCTTGATCACCCGCATTCATTAGCGGTAGTAGAATCGCCAGGCTCTTCTCTTCAATTTGCTTATCGAGTGGAGAGGTCTTATCTTCGTGTGCAAGCAGCAAATTTAATGCTTTTTCCGGATTATCCTGCACAAATTGTTGTCCTTTTGTAATTGCATTTACAAACTTTTTGAAATAGGACTCAGAATTTTGTATTCCTTGATCGCTGGCGACAAGGACTAGCTCATAATAATCGGGGACTCCGTAATCCGTGGGATTGAACGAGTTCACGGGATGACCTTCTTTTTCCAGGATTAATTGTTCGTGGTTAATGAACCCTCCCATAATGGCATCCACTTGCCCCGTCGCAATCGCCGGAATAAGGTCAAAGCCTACGTCGATTAATTTGCTAGCCTTAGGGTCACCCCCATCGTTTTGGATCATCGTACGAATCATGGCTTCATAAAGAGGAATGGAAGAATACCCAATCTGTTTACCTGTGAGGTCTTTTGGACTATGAATGTCACCAGCCTGAGGTACCATTAAATGATTAAGCGGATGCCTCACAATCGCTGCAATCGAACGTACTGGAATGTTCTCACTGCGTGCCATGAGCACCTGAGGTTGATAACTAAGCGCTAAATCGATTTGATTCGCTGCTACAAGCTTCAGTGCGTCATTGCTGTCTGCGGGCATTTGGATCTCTACGTCCAGACCTTCCTCTTGGAAATAACCATTCTGCTCAGCAGCATATAAAAAAGAGTGAACGGCATTGGGATACCAATCGAGCATAATCGTCAGCTTGTGCGTTTGTTTAATTTCGTTAATAGATGAATTAGCAGGAGGACTACTTACATTGGATGCTTTTCCGCAGCTGGTGAAGATTAGGAGTGAACATATGAGAAATACGGGAATAAGCCATTTTCTTTGGAAATTAAAATCATTCATTGCTTAGATCCTCTTTTCTTTAAAAATAATGGTTCGAGCAGAGCTATCATCAGAAACAACACTACACCGAGCGCGGACAACAGAAATACAGCGGCGAACATTTCGGCACTTTGCATATTTCCGGCCATCCTTCTGCTAAAGTAACCGAGTCCTTTGCTGCCGCCGAGCCATTCGCCGATGGTTGCTCCAATCACGCAGTACACAATGGATAGCTTTAGTCCTGAGAAAAAAGAGGGCAGCGCCAGCGGGATTTGGGTTTTAGCAAGCAGTTGCCAGTGGTTTGCGCCAAATGTTAACAATAAGTCTTTGTACGCTTGACCACTTGTACGAAGTCCGTCATATGTACTCACAACGACTGGAAAAAAAGCAGTTAGAAACACAACAGCCACTTTGCTCCACAGCGTATACCCGAACCACATAATAAAAATGGGGGATAGCGCGATTAACGGGATCGTCTGACTGATAATAAGGAACGGATAGATGGCCTTTTCAAGGGGGCGAAATAAGAACATTCCGGTGCCCAGCAGTGAACCACAGATAACCGAGAGAACAAAACCTACCAATATTTCCTGCAGTGTCGCCAATAAATGCGGTCTGAGTAATTGCCTGTGTTCGATCAATGTCATACCTATTGAAGAAGGTGCAGGTAGGATAAAGGCTGGAATCAAGTGAAGACGAACAGCTGATTCCCAGATCACAAGAATGAACAATAGCAGTAGAATGAAGGGGCCGTAATTGTTTAAATATTTTTTAAAAGGTATGGGCTGCATACAGTCTCCACTCCAACTCTTCCCGTAACGCTATAAACCGGGGTTCATAGTTCATCTTGTAATGTCTTGGCCTCGGTAAATCAACGACGATCTCCTGTAATTCGCTATGCATGCCTCCAGACAATAAATAAATCCGATCGCTTAGTAACAGCGCTTCCTCTAGATCATGGGTGATGAGCATCACTGTTTGATCCAGCTCATCCCAAAGCTCCAACAGCCAACGGTGTATCTCCCGTTTGGTCATAGCGTCGAGCGCTCCAAATGGTTCATCTAGCAGCATAAGACCGGCCCCGCCACCAGCTACAAGCGTTCGTAGAAATGCGACTCGCTGTTTCATGCCACCCGATAGCTCATGGGGATAAGCCCTCTCTACATCGGCCAAACCGAAGCGTGACAGCATTTCCCGAATGTGAGAGATCGTCTGTTGTTTACTAAACCTTGGTTTAATCTCCCAGGGCAAAAGACAGTTGTCGAGCACGGTTCTCCAAGGAAGCAGCAAATCCTGCTGAGGCATGTATGCGATCTGACCTAAGCGGGTAGAGGATGACGAGTTCGAATGAATTATTATTTTCCCATGAGTGGGTTCGAGCAAGCCTGCTATAGTTTTGAAAAGCGTACTTTTTCCGCATCCGCTAGCCCCAATGACAGAGACAAATTTTCCTTGCCTGATATCCATGGATAGATCTGCGAATACAGGGGGTTGTTCTGATTCCGGAAAGGAGTAGGTTAAGCCTTGAATGGATAGGATTGTCGTGATGATCGAACCTCCTAAAAAGTTTTGTGAGCGTTGGCTTCTTGGAAAGCATCTTACAAAACTTGCTTCGGAAGCCTACGCTTAAGTTTTGTGATTGATTGTAAACAAATAAAGACCCATTCATTTCCGGTGGGAAATAAATGGGTCAAAAAGTTCATTCAGCATAGGAACACTAAAAATGCATGGGATGAAAATTCTGCTCCACTTCCCTCCGCTGGTATGATCCAGATCAGGTTCCAAGGGTCCGGAGCTTGAAGCTCCGTCTCAGTCGGCCGACTCCCCTAGTGAAATAACAGGTCCATATTTAATTTGTTTATAAATATACCATATCTTTCTGAGATGTAAAGAGAGGATCTTGTGAAGGATTATTCTAAGAATGGGTAATATAAGGGTAGAGATTTACCTAATATTACAATTCCGATGTATATAATCGGAAAAAACCATTGACGGTAAACAGCAGCCAGTGTAGTATACAATTTACCGGATGAATTCCGGGTAAAGAGAGGGGAATTAATAATGAAAAAACTAAGTTTAACTATTCTATTGGCGTTAACCGTGGTGTTTGTAGCGGCCTGCGGCAATAATTCGAATACCGATACTTCTAAAAATTCTTCAGCTGGAACGAATGGTGGAAATACAGCCACTGCGCAAAACAGTCTGGAAGCTGTTAAAGCTAGCGGCAAATTGCGTATAGGAACAGAAGGGACGTATGCACCCTTTACTTATCATGACGCTTCGGGGAAACTGACCGGCTTTGACGTAGAAATTGCTGAGGAAGTAGCGAAGCGTCTCGGTGTTGAACCAGAATTTTTTGAGACACAGTGGGACGGTATTTTTGCTGGGATGGATGCCAAGCGGTTTGATGTTATTTTTAACGAAGTATCCATTAATGAAGATCGTAAAGTGAAATATGATTTCTCTGAACCGTATATCGTATCTAAAGCGGTATTGATAGTAAGTGAAAACAATGAGGATATCAAAACATTTGCAGATCTTAAGGGTAAAAAAGCCGGACAATCTCTAACCAGTAACCTGTCCGATATCGCCCGTGAGAACGGTGCTGAAATCGTTGCTACAGACGGGTTCAATCAAGCGATGGACCTATTGACCTCAGGCCGTATTGATGCGACTGTAAATGATGGTTTGTCTTATCTAGACCTGAAAAAGCAAAAGCCTGATGTGAAAATTAAAGTGGTAGATGAGATTCCTGACGGTTCGCAAAGCGCAGCTGTTTTCTTAAAAGGCAACGATGAGTTGGTAAAAGCAGTTAGTGATGCAATTGTTGAAATGAAGAGCGATGGCACATACTTAAAGATTTCTGAGAAATACTTTGGTGCTGACGTTTCAAAATAATACAAGGTTTCAGAAGCTAACCAGCTTGGAACCAAAAAAGGATGTCTAAAAATGGATGACCGCAAAATACAAATTTTCTTAGATTCACTGCTACCCCTGCTAAAAGCTGGGGTGGCTTTTACCATTCCTTTGGCATTGATATCATTTGCACTTGGACTGATCTTAGCGATATTGACAGCACTAGCGCGTCTCTCCCCGTGGGTACTTCCGAAGCTGATCGCTCGCTTTTATGTATGGGTCATTCGTGGAACCCCTTTGTTGGTACAACTGTTTATTATTTTCTATGGTTTGCCGGCAGTTGGAATTGTGCTCGACCCTTTCATAGCCGCAACCATTGGATTTACGCTTAGTGTAGGGGCTTATTCATCAGAAATTATACGTGCTGCTATCCTGTCTATACATAAAGGTCAGTGGGAAGCGGCCTTCTCCGTTGGGATGACTCGTGCCCAGGCACTGCGCCGCGTTATACTGCCACAAGCTGCCCGTGTTTCTGTACCGCCGTTATCGAACTCCTTTATTAGCTTGGTCAAAGACACTTCACTGGCAGCGACCATTACCTATACGGAGATGTTCAGAACAGCACAGCAGGTTGCTTCCACCTCCTATGAGCCACTGCTGATCTATTGCGAGGCAGGATTGTTCTATTTACTATTCTGCTCAGTGTTATCAGCACTGCAAAATTACTTGGAGAAACGACTGAGTCGTTACTCTGCGAGCTAAAGGGGGAGACAATTATGATTGAAATACTTAATTTGCATAAATCCTTCGGTGAGCTGCAGGTATTAAAGGGCATTGATCTCGAAATGGAACATGGCAAGGTACTGGTCATTATTGGCCCATCGGGTTCAGGCAAAACAACGCTTTTACGCTGCTTTAATCTGCTTGAAGTCCCTGATCAAGGAAGCTTATCGCTCAGTGATATTAAAATTAATTTCACGGATAACAAGAAAATCCCCCAGAAGTCCATTTTGGCATTACGCCAAAAAACAGGGATGGTCTTTCAGTCCTATAATCTTTTTCCGCATATGACTGCACTAGGCAACGTGATGGAGGGGCAGGTGACGGTCCAGAAACGATCCAAGGACGAAGCACGCGAACGTGCCCTTCAGTTGTTAACTAAAGTTGGCTTGGCGGACAAAGCGGATGCTTATCCGCACCAACTGTCTGGTGGCCAGCAGCAACGGGTAGCTATCGCTCGTGCCATGGCAGTAGATCCAGAGGTGCTATTGTTCGATGAGCCTACCTCTGCGCTTGATCCTGAGTTGGTGGGGGAAGTGCTTAAGGTTATTAAACAGTTAGCGGCAGAGGGAATGACCATGGTGATAGTGACCCATGAGATGAAATTTGCTGCTGATGTGGCTGACCGGATCATTCTGATGGATGGAGGCCATATTCTAGAGCAAGGGACTCCGCAAGAAGTTCTTGAGCATCCGCAGCATCCTCGTGCTCTGCAATTTCTGAACAGAATTAGTGGAGAAGAAGTATAGAAGAAGATCAAGACGCAAAAAAGCAGTTCAGGACTATACCTGGGCTGCTTTTTCTTGTTTACCATTCAATGTTGGTGGTGCGTCGCTTCAAGGTTAGGATTTAATACCGGTCTTCAGGAATTCCAAAGCATTATAGAGCATAATCGCAGCTTCGGCGCGAGTGATTTCACTTTTTGGATTAAACTTCCCATTGGCGTCTAAACTATTAATCTTGTATTTAAGAGAACGTTGAATGCTGCCTTGATAAGAAGGATTCAGCGCAGCATCGTCAGCGATATCTACGGGCACTATATTGATCATCGGCAGATTCCCAATGCCTTCGACCCCTTGCACTAGATAATTGGTGAACTCTTCTTTGGTCATTGTTTTGGTTGGATCAATGTCCTTAGGAAGCTCGACATGATTGTAATACGCATTGATAAAGGCTTCAGCGTACCAGGCCTTATCTTTGACTTTCGTGAACAAGCCGCTAGCAACAGGAGCTTTGTTAAAATCAATAGCCGCGAGACTAAGCTGGAGTCCACCCGAAATGAACTGGATCCCTTGTGCTGTTGTTACTTTGGAGCTGGGCAAGAATTGGGATTCACTAACCCCTTTGATCAAGCCTTGATTTTTTAAAGAAATAATTTTTTCTTTGCCGTTTATATTATCAATATCCTTAAAGGTATTTCCGGCTGCAAATATTTGGCCACCCAAAGAGAAGGAGAGAATCGTAACGGTTGTAATCGCGGCTAACGTTCTTTTTTTCATATTCATGGTTATTTCACCTCGTTGTATGGATAGGCCTCGTGGCCGCTATCAACTTCTTAAACGCAGAAAAATATGGAAAGGTTGCGGTCCAACCTATATTATTTCACGAAAAAGTAGATTTTGGTAGAAAAATAGGCAGGATTGGGTGAAAGAACTTTGGATAAGAGAGCTAAAATGTTATAATGATGTCAGGCTCTATTCATTCGTGATTATTTTTGATATGATTATATCGTAACGATTACTATTTACGTTTAATATTTTGATGAATAAATGGGTGCGTCTCAGTGGATACGGATGTTAAATCATTCCGGGAAGGTAGGAGATCAAATGGATCAAATTTCAAATATCAGTCAGCTTTTTGCGGCGCAAAAATATAAATTAACGCCCCAGCGTGAGGCCATAGTGAACATATTGCTCGACAATGAGAAAGATCATCTCAGCGTAGAAGAAGTATATATGCTTGTTAAGAACAGTTATCCGCATTTAGGGCTGGCAACGGTATACCGTACACTTGAGCTCTTATGCGAGCTTCACATTGTAGAAAAGATGAACTTCGGAGATGGAGTCGCTCGTTACGATCTGCGCGGGAATGATCATTCTCACATGCATCATCATTTGATATGCAGCGTGTGCGGCAGGTTGGAAGAAATTAAGGATGACTGGCTAGTGGAGCTGGAGAAAAGAGTGGAACGTGAATATGGCTTTAACGTCACGGATCACCGCCTAGATTTCAAGGGTACTTATGACACATGTAAACGAACAGGCTGCAAAAAAGAAAAAGCAAACAAAGCGGTTTCTTAAGCCGCTTTCTAATTAAAAGAAGAGGCTGCCTCAGAAGTAGTAAATGCTACTCATGGGGAGGCCTCTTTTTCGGAGAGTAATTAGGGAAATACTCCCTCTAAATAACTGATAATTGGCCGATATGAATGGAAATGGGGAAATCCTCCCTATAACTCGGCGAAAAATCTATATTTCACAACAAATCAGTTGAATTATAGGGAGGATTTCCCTAATTAGTAGTCAAATGCGCAGAAATCTTTGAATTATAGGGAGATATTCCTTAATTTGCACGCAAAGCAGCGCTTCTTGAAATCCTGAGAAGCGCTACGTTACGTTTTAAACAGTTAAAGGAAATCCTACTTATGGGAAAGACTATATCATTTTTCTTAGCTTCGAGTGGGTACGAAGGATTTAATCCACGTTCCGAAGCTCCCAGGGTTACGGCTCTGAACGAGGATTACACCTTCTCCGCGGAATCGGCAGACAAGCGCTTCACCACTGGTTAAACTGTTCAACCAACCCGAGGCAGCTTTTTCTACCTTATAGTCCATATAATCTGGCCAAGCGACGAGATGTCCATTGTCGATAATCATCTCTTCACCAGGTGCTAAATTAATGGCGTGGATCGCTCCGAAGGAGGACAGGAATACTGTTCCTCTGCCGCTGATTTCTACAATGAAGAAGCCTTCACCAGAGAAAAGTCCGCGTGTTAAATTTTGCATTTTTGTATTTACTTGAATGCCTTCCGTACCGGCTAAGAATCCGTCCTTTTGAACTAACAGCTTATAGGAACCATCTAATTCGATAGCTTGGATATCACCTAATGATCCAGGAGACAGTAGGACCTCACTTTGACCACGGATAGCTCTGAGTTCCTGGAAGAAGAACTTTTCACCGCTCAGCATTCTTCCCAGACCCCGCATTACGCCTCCATCAGCCGTTCCTTTTAACTCTACGTTAGGAGACATGGCAACCATTGCGCCCATCTCAGCTTTAACACTTTCGCCGGGGTCCAAATATACCTTTAACATTGCAAAAGCACCCTCGTACAAAACATCGTATTTCATCACTAAAAACCTCCGAATCTATTTAGATAAGTTAGAAAACTAGCAGTGATCTCATTGTAACGGAATTCTGGCTGCGCTCATAGTCTGTATTATGTTAAACTGTAGTTGTCTGATAGTTCATCAATGAATAGGAGAGTGGTGCCATATGGCACGAACCAAGACTCAAAAAGCCTTGTTAAAGGCAGAGCGCTCAGGAACCTGGTGCGCAGCTCAAAGTCGAAGATCCAATGGAGATTATGGCGCTATTTCACAGCATGTACGGTTAACGCCGAGCAAACAACAGCAATTGAATAAGAACAAACACAAGGAGCGGATCTTCCAAGATGATGCTCCTTTTCATTTGGCGATTTGAAAATAAATGTCACTCTGTAGGAGGACAAGAACATAGTCCCATTAGAACCCGCGCCCAGCGCGGTTTTTCTGTTTTATGACGAAAATGGACAAGAACATGGTCCCATTGCCGATTGGATATATGTCTAATTCAGATATTCTTTACGATAGTAGGTCGTTCCAGAGTTATCATGATCAGGGACTTGTACAAAATGTGAATAGAATTATGCAGATGAACTGTTATTACCAATCTGGATCTTACGAGTGCAAAAATGAATGATAAAGCAGCCTTAAAGTACGTCAAAGAAAGGGGTTCCCTTCTCCGTATTGTTATTGCCATATACTCAGATTCTTCACCCGCCAAGCCAAACCAAACCATCGTACAATCGGGTGATTCTTATTGTCTTAAGAGACTTGGAAAGTATTATGAACGGTTAAAAAAGGCAAAGAAATGACCTTCAGTATGCCATTGAAAATCAACAACTATACCCGGGTCTGCCAATTACAGAAGTAAACAACCGTCTCGATCAAATCCAAAGCGAAATGGAAAAATTGGAAGCAGGTGCGAGGCATTTTCGAGTAATCCATACAAATATCCTGAGGTTCTCAGAGCAAAGTATAATCAAATATTTCAAAATTAAACCATATGTAGTCCATTAATTATGCTCCTGTTTAAAACGATAGAGGTTATAAATACAATATATCATTGAACTAAACTGCTCGTTAGCTTAATGAGGCAATGACAGTCTAACACTCTATTTTCAAATAAAAATTACGCTAAGGTCTATGTCAGTTTCAGAAGAATAATGGAGTATATAAATTAATGTTTAAGAGAATAAAGAGCTCTGAGTTGATCACACTGAGTATCTTTATCTTTATTACTTTGATGTGCTGGGTGAAAGTTGCAACTATCGAGAAGGAAGGGTTCATCTGGTTTCAAGATACTTCTGAAGCGGTAATTTCCCGTCTCTAATGTGCTTAGTGCTCATAAGCGACGCTAAGCCAAAGCAGCACCACGGACTCGTCACGTACTAAAGCGAAAATACAAACCTTTATTAATGTGTGAGCAATTTAACCCTCGGAGAAATCTTCAAGGTTTTTTGACTTCAAGTTATTCTTTTAAAAAAAGAACGATGGTTTCTGCGGCAAACTCTGGTTTGTTGCCTCAGCTGTATTCTCCTTGACCGCTCACTAATGGGGAACAGGTACACTTTTTCTTGAGCTGATTTAGAAGCGGTTAAATAATCTAACCAGCTGGCTAGAAAGGAAAATACGGAGTCGAGTAAGGAATTGATAGCCTTCCAACAGATTACAGATAAAATGATTCCCAGAGTATTAAAGATTTCATGAATAAATTGTTGCATAATAAAATTCCTCTAGATTTATTCGCATATTGCCTCCTGCTTCCAATTAGAGGGAGTCCACCGGTACAACGACTCTTTGCGCCTTCCTGAATTAATCATCGCTCCATCATGACTGAAGGTTGTGGAATGATTTTAACTATTTCAATTCATCGTCTTCTCTATACAGAAGATGACTGGTCTACTATTATCCGGAACCACGATTACGGCAATTGAATGTTTCGTTTTGACAAAGTTATTTTAACTAACACATTCGATACGCACCGAGTTGTCCATTACGCCGTTGAACAACGCAAGGATAAGAAGATGGCTGCAAGGAGTAATTCACGGACGGAGAGAATATTGGCGACTAAGATCGCTTGAATGTTCTGGCTGCCGAAGTAGGGCTTGATGTTGCAAAGGTTGTGGAAACGCTGGAATCTTCCATATACAAAGAGTCGGTACGTGGAGTGGAGAAGTAAGAAAGGAAGCATACTGAGCAGCCGTCGATATGATTACAATCGCCTCTAAATATCTGCTTGCTACATTAAAGATAAGTAACCGGTTTTCAACCCGGTTGCTGTCGGATTATTGCTTTCTAATCCTTTTTCAATATAAAGGTGTTCACATCTTGAAAAAATTTGAACACGTTACATAAGGGAAAAAAAGGTGCGGAATAGAGAAAAGGAAAGACCAAGCAGTTTAAAATTGTCGGTCTATAGGAGTTAAAAAGGCATTAGTAATAAGAGTGTGGATTTTCTCTCTTATTCTTAAAAATGGTAAAAAAGGGGGGTGAAAGAAATGGCTATTTTATCAACTGGACCGATTGAGAATAGTCCGGTCAGTGGTGTAAGGCCAACACAACAGTTGACCATTAATATTGATAATAGAAATATGGTCACAAATGCGATTATTTTGATTCAAGGTTATTACCTAAATGGGACTAGAACGTTATATGTACTTGAATTAATTAATGTGAATCCAAATCAAGCAATATCGAAGGAGTATTTTGCGAACCTGGATGTATTTGAATTTGTCTTTACAACGAGCGGTTTAGCAGAACAGCAAATAGATATTTCAGTTTGGGGAAAGAATTCTGTGGGACAACTCGTAACACCTCACCGTATCGTATCTTCAGAATTGTTAGGAGCAAATGAAAGAATCATAGGAACAACCGGGGCAACGGGTGAAACCGGAGAAACAGGAGAAACAGGTTCAACTGGAGCTATAGGTGCAACTGGAGCTATAGGTGCAACTGGAGCTACTGGCGCAACGGGCGAAACCGGAGTAACTGGCGCAGCTGGAGATATAGGGGCAACTGGCGTTACCGGAGCTCCTGGCATTATCGGGGTAACAGGTGTAACCGGAGCAACTGGAGCTACAGGTGCAACTGGCGTTACAGGAGAAACAGGTACAACTGGCGTAACTGGAGTTACAGGCGCAACAGGAGAAATAGGAGCAACTGGCGTTACCGGAGAAACAGGCACAACTGGCATAACTGGAGCAACTGGCGTTACTGGATTAACGGGTACAACTGGCGTTACCGGAACAACAGGAGCAACTGGCGTTACCGGAGCAACAGGAGCAACTGGCGTTACCGGAGCTACAGGCGCAACTGGTGTAATCGGAGCAATTGGAGCTACAGGTGCAACTGGCGTTACCGGAGAAGCAGGAGCAACTGGTGTAACCGGAGTAACTGGAGCTACAGGTGCAACTGGCGTAACCGGAGCTGCAGGAGCAACTGGCGTAACTGGAGCAACAGGGGCAACTGGCGTAACAGGAGCAATTGGCGTTACCGGAGCAACTGGAGTTACTGGAGTAACGGGTGCAACTGGCGTTACCGGGGCAACTGGCGTAACCGGAGAAACAGGAGCAACTGGCGTTACCGGAGCTACTGGAGCAACTGGCGTTACCGGAGAAACAGGAGCAACTGGTGTTACAGGCGCAACAGGAGCAACTGGCGTAACAGGGGCAACTGGCGTAACTGGCGTAACCGGAGAAACAGGAGCAACTGGTGTAACTGGAGCAACCGGAGCAACTGGAGTTACAGGGGCAACTGGAGCAACAGGAGCAACTGGAGATACAGGCGCAACAGGAGAAACAGGAGCAACTGGCGTTACCGGAGCTACAGGCGCAACTGGTGTAACCGGAGCAACAGGGGCAACTGGCGTAACCGGGGCAACTGGCGTAACAGGAGCAATTGGCGTTACTGGAGAAACAGGAGCAACTGGAGTTACTGGAGTAACGGGTGCAACTGGCGTAACCGGGGCAACTGGCGTAACAGGGGCAACTGGCGTAACCGGAGAAACAGGAGCAACTGGCGTTACCGGAGCAACTGGCGTAACTGGAGCAACAGGTGCAACTGGTGTAATAGGGGCAATTGGCGTTACTGGAGGAACAGGAGCAACTGGAGTTACTGGAGTAACGGGTGCAACTGGCGTAACCGGGGCAACTGGCGTAACCGGAGCTACAGGTGCAACTGGCGTAACCGGAGCAACTGGCTTTACTGGAGCAACAGGGGCAACTGGCTTTACTGGAGCAACAGGAGAAACAGGAGCAACTGGTGTAACCGGGGCGACTGGCGTTACCGGAGCAACAGGGGCAACTGGCGTAACCGGAGCAACAGGAGCAACTGGCGTAACCGGAGCAACAGGCGTTACCGGAGCTATAGGAGCAACTGGAGTAACTGGAGCTACAGGAGCAACTGGAGTAACTGGAGCTACAGGAGCAACTGGAGTAACTGGAGCTACAGGAGCAACTGGCGTAACCGGAGCAACAGGAGCAACTGGCGTAACCGGAGCAACTGGAGTTACTGGATTAACGGGTGCAACTGGCGTTACCGGTGCAACTGGCGTAACCGGAGCAACAGGAGCAACAGGCGTAACCGGAGCAACAGGAGCAACTGGAGTTACTGGCGTAACCGGAGCTGCAGGAGCAACTGGCGTAACTGGAGCAACAGGGGCAACTGGTGTAACCGGAGCTGCAGGAGCAACTGGCGTAACTGGAGCAACAGGAGCAACTGGCGTAACCGGAGCAACAGGAGAAACAGGAGCAACCGGAGCAACAGGAGCAACTGGAGTTACTGGAGTAACGGGTACAACTGGCGTAACCGGAGCAACCGGAGCAACTGGCGTAACCGGAGCAACAGGGGCAACTGGCGTAACTGGAGCTACAGGAGCAACTGGCGTAACTGGAGCTACAGGGGCAACTGGCGTAACCGGAGCAACCGGAGCAACAGGAGTTACTGGAGTTACTGGAATAACGGGTGCAACTGGCGTTACCGGAGCAACCGGTTCAAATGCCACAATACAAAATGGATTATTTAATGTCAGCGTAGTATCAGTAGTAAATGGGACAGCAATTTCTTATACAACTTCATTCATTAATGGCACTAACATTTTGCATCCATCGAGTACAACCTTTGTTCTAGCATCAGGACACATTTATTTGGTTTCGTATACGTTCAGAGCAACTAGTTCTGTAGTTGGAAACGTAACGGTGACACCAAGATTTAATACCGTATTTCAGAGTCGATTTTCAGGTAGATCAGTTACTGGAACTCTAGATGCAAATGTTAGTGTATCGGGTACGTTCTTAGCTGATGCCACCTCAACTGCGATCACAATCGATTTTCTTTATAATGGATCGGCAACAACCACATTTACGGATGGTTCTGTTTCGATTATTCAGGTTCAGTAAACGAATGGGGAATGAAAGTGTAAATTCATTGCTTCGTAAGGATTTACTTACGGAGTGTTAAAGAAGTCATTCAGAGGATCAGTTAGCAATCTAAATGAAATCGATATTTTTTGTTTTTAAGTTGTAGCTATTTTGATTTTAATAATCCTATTTATTAGTGGGGAGGAGCAAATACAGATCGACTATTAAATACTAAATAATGAATGGAATTGTGATTTTCCGCCTTTAATAATACGGAAATAAAAAGGAGAATCAAAATTTATGGCTATTTTATCAACCGGACCAATAGAAAATAATCAGGTCAGTGGTGTTAGGCCAACGCATCAACTGACTATTAAAATTGATAATCGTGACTTAGTGAATAGTGCGAATATCTTGATTCAAGGATATTACCTAGACGGGACCCGAACGTTATACGTAAGCGAACTCATTAATGTAAATCCAAATGAAATAATAACGAAGAATTATTATGCAGACTTTAATGCTTTTGAATTTGTATTTACAACGAGCGGTGTAGCAGAAAATCAAATGGAGATCTCGGTTTGGGGAAAAAATGATGCGGGGCAACTTGTAACTCCCCACCGTATCATATCTTCAGAATTGTTAGGTACAAATGGTGTCATTGGAGCAACCGGTGCCACTGGAGTTACCGGTGAGGCCGGTGTTACTGGAGCTACAGGAGCCACTGGAGTTACAGGCTCGACTGGAGTTACAGGAGATACAGGAGTTACAGGCTCTACAGGAGTTACAGGAGTTACAGGAGTTACAGGAGTTACAGGAGTTACAGGAGATACAGGAGTTACAGGAGTTACAGGAGATACAGGAGTTACAGGCTCTACAGGCTCTACAGGAGATACAGGAGTTACAGGAGTTACAGGAGTTACAGGAGTTACAGGAGATACAGGAGTTACAGGAGACACTGGAGTTACAGGAGCTACAGGAGTTACAGGAGCCACAGGAGCTACAGGAGTTACAGGAGATACAGGAGTTACAGGAGACACTGGAGCTACAGGAGATACAGGAGTTACAGGAGACACTGGAGCTACAGGAGATACAGGAGTTACAGGAGCCACAGGAGATACAGGAGTTACAGGAGCCACAGGAGATACAGGAGTTACAGGAGATACAGGAGTTACAGGAGACACTGGAGCTACAGGAGCTACAGGAGTTACAGGAGCCACAGGAGTTACGGGAGTTACAGGAGTTACAGGAGTTACAGGGGTTACAGGGGTTACAGGGGTTACAGGAGTTACTGGAGCTTCAGGGGTCACAGGAGTTACTGGAGATACAGGGGTTACAGGGGTTACAGGAGTTACAGGAGTTACAGGAGTTACAGGGGCTACAGGAGTTACCGGAACTACTGGAGCCTCTGGAGCTACAGGAGATACAGGGGTTGCAGGAGTTACAGGAGCCACTGGAGACACTGGAGTAACAGGTGCAACGGGTGTTACTGGATCAACTGGAGTTACAGGAGCCACTGGTACGATTGATCCTACTGCTACCATCGTTGGAATAGGACCAAATGTTAGCTCCCAATTTAGCGAATTAAGAACAAATGAAAAAACGCCGCTCATTGAGTTGACTTCGGTATATGGCTTATCCAACCTAAGAGACATTGTTTCCACATTGGGAGGAGCTACAGTAGGAAGTAATAATACGGAGTTTCAATTAACTACAACCGCATCCGGAGCTGATATTGCTATCCTTCAAAGCTCGGAGAGAGGAAGGTATGAATCAGGTTTTGCCGCAGAAGCGGGAATAGGTATCCGTTTGCCGGTTGCTCCGACAGGAGCCCAAGTGGTGAGATGGGGCGTTTTTGACGATCAGAACGGCTTATTCTTTGGCCAGAGCGTAGCGAATGGAATATTTGTAGCGATCAGAAGAGCAAGCGTTGACACTGTTATTCCTCAAGCAGCTTGGAACGTGGATAAATTGGATGGAACAGGACCAAGTGGTGCGACACTTACTTTATCTAAAGGGAATATATTTCAAATCGTGTTTACTTGGTATGGGTATGGTGTAGTCGAATTTAGAGTCGTCATCCCTGATCCAACGACTTTAGCACAAGAAGTAATTATCGTTCATCGATTCTCTCCGAATGGGCAAACGAGTCTGGCCGATCCTAATCTTCCTCTTCGTGCAGAAATCTTTAATAATGGCACGGCATCTGGACTCAATTTATTTGTTGGAGGAAGACAATATAGCATATTGGGCAAATATAGTCCCGTTTTCAGAGTTACTTCCGAAAGAAGAACCATAACTGCAACAGGAACACTTACACCGATTTTGTCTTTCCAAAGAAAGGCAACCTTCCCGCCAGGTTCGGGTAGGGCTAATTCAGTAAGTATCAAACTAGAAGGGATTGACCTTGTCACTTCAGATGATATTTACTATCAGATCGTATTAGGCGGAACGATTAATGGAGCCTTTGCAAACTTTCCAACTGCGACGACTAATATCCCAACTTCGGAGACAGCTCTACTAATTAACAGCACGCTAACAACAATTTCTGGTGGTCAAGTACTATTGCAAGGCTTAGCAGCCGGAGTTGAGGGAAGTGCAAGAATATTAGCTTCCGCTTCATTATTGGATTTTCAATTGCCAGATACTGAATTTGTTACTTTAGCTGTTGCGAATTTAAGCGGCGGTACGAATTCCGTTACGGCAACCTTCAGTCTTACTGAGGAATGGTAAAAAGCAACAGTCATGGGGGATTCATTTTCGCCCCCTTTCTGCAAAGGAGGAAGTGTGATGTCAGATATTATCATCTCGAATATTGGCCCAAATGTAAGTTCACAATTCGATGAGCTAACGGTATCACAAAAAACTCCAATCGTGGAGTTAACTTCTGTATACGGTCTATCCTCTCTAAGGGATGCTGTTACGACTGCCGGGAGTGGGACGGTTACCAATAATGCTACGGAATATAATTTAAGCAATACCGCTATCGGAATAGATTCAGCCATTTTAGAAAGTGTACTGAGAGGCAGGTACGAGCCGGGCTTTGCAGGGGAAGCTGGAATGGGTGTTCGTATACCATTGCTACCAACAGGTAATCAGGTTGGACGATGGGGGTTGTTCGACGATCAGAATGGAGCATTTTTTGGAGTCAATAGTACAAATGTATTCGTGGTCATACGCAGAGGAGGAACGGATACAACAATTCCTCAAAGTTCATGGAATGTAGACCGATTAGATGGAACTGGTCCAAGTGGAGCGACGCTTAATCTATCTAAAGGCAATATATTTCAAATCGTCTTTACCTGGTATGGGTATGGAGTGATCGAATTTAGAGTGGTCATCCCTAATCCGTCCACTTTAGCGCAAGAGGTGATTACCGTAAATCGTTTCTCCCCAACAGGTCAAACGAGTTTTATTGATCCCAATCTCCCATTAAGAGCACAAATCAATAATAACGGAACCGCCGCAGCCTACAGCCTTTTTGTCGGAGGAAGACAATATAGCATTATCGGAAAATATGATCCTACCTTTAGAGTCACTTCGGAAAGGAGGAGAATTACAAACGTCACATCAACACTAACACCAGTCCTATCATTTACAAGAAAAGCAGTTTTCCCATCGGGATCAGCTAGAACCAATTCTGTGCAGGTGGATCTAGAAGAAATTAATATTATTTCATCCGTAGATCTTAGCTATCAAGTACTTGTGGGAGGAACGCTAAATGGATCATTTGTTAATTATCCCACAGCTACAACGATCATTCCCGATAGTGAGACGGCTCTGTTAGTAAATAATACGTCCACAACGATTACCGGGGGAGAAGTGGTGTTTCAAGGTGTTACAGGAGGCGGAAAAGGCGATACCAGGATACTAGCTTCTTCAGAACTGTTGGACTTCACGCTTCCTGAGAATCAAACCGTAACATTAGCTGTGGCAAATATTGGCGGGGGAGGTTCGAATACAGTTGATGTGGTATTTAGAGTAGCTGAGAGTTGGTAAAACCCACGGGTTGTAATCATATTCTACAAATAATAGAATGGGGGAAAAAGAGAATGATTTTATCCACCGGACCAATAGAAAATAATCCGGTCAGTAATGTAAGGCTGACGCAACAGTTGACTATCAAAATTGATAATCGTGACTTAGTCGATACCTCGAGTATCTTGATTCAGGGATATTACTTAATCGGGACCAGAACGTTATATGTACTTGAGTTAATTTCTGTAGATCCAAATCAAGTTCTAACAAAAAATTATTATGCTGACTTTGATGCTTTCGAATTTGTCTTTACAACGAGCGGTTTAGCAGAACAACAAGTTCAAATTTCGGTTTGGGGTAAGGATGCAGATGGGCAGCTTGTATCAGCGCATCGCTTAGTAGCTTCTGAACAACTTGGCGAAGCATAAGAAGCAAGACAATCTTAATAGTTGTATATTTCCGAATGGCTGCTAATTATCTTTGTACAAATACAACAATCTTCCCGAAAATTTTAGTTATCGGAACAAGTTCTTGTCAATTTCTGAAGACAAGAACTTGTTCCGATTTGACAAGAACATTATCCGATTCCCGTCGGCTTACGCCACAGGTACTCCTTTTGCTGTTGCGAGGCGAGGATTTTTTTGTGGGTTGGAAACGAGGGTTCGAATCGGTCAATATATCTATTACTGGAGATTGATTCTTGCTATGTTGGATTCTGTAAACCACATTTCGTTTGCAGGGCTGACTATAGGATTGCTGATCATTGCAGCTGATTCTCCTTTCACAGAGTTAGGCTTAGTACTTCGATTATGGGCGGAGGGCTATCAGCAATAGGACTATTTAAACAAGAATATTTCGGTTTGGATCGTTACCATTTCGACACCGTTTTGGTGTAAAAAAATAAGTAATGGGGCCAAGATTCATGATCATAATTTACAGGTAAGAGAGAAAATTAATACCCTAAGTAAGGGGATCATTTCAATGAGTATACTGAAAATAAGATTTTTTGTTATCATGGCTAAGAATATACTGATGGAAGACATTATGGATAGGAGATATATAACTGATGAAACAAAATAAATACGACGATACGAATTTCTTCTCAGCCTATAAACAAATGCCTCGTTCCATTGGTGGGCTTGAAGCAGCTGGAGAATGGCATGTATTACAACCTCTGATCCCAGACTTACATAATAAAAGTGTTCTTGATTTAGGCTGCGGATTTGGCTGGCATTGTCTATATGCACGCGAGCAGCAGGCAAGCTCAGTCGTTGGCGTAGATATCTCTGAAAAAATGCTTCAAGAAGCGCGTGAAAAAACAGACGATCCAGCTATTTCTTATATCCAGATGCCGATTGAGGATATTGAATTTGCGAGCGAACAATTTGATGTGGTCATCAGTTCATTGGCCTTGCATTATGTAAAGTCTTTTGAAGCTATCTGTCGCAAGGTTCATACTTACCTTAAGCCAGGCGGCAGCTTTATATTTTCAGTGGAGCATCCCATCTTTACTTCTCGAAATGAACAGGATTGGTATGTGGATGACCAAGGCAATCGTCTTCATTGGCCTGTAGATCATTATCAGTCTGAGGGATTGCGTGAAACGACCTTCTTAACAGAAAATGTGATTAAATATCATCGTACAATTTCAACCTACTTCAATGACTTGATTGGAGCCGGGTTTGCTATCAAAGCAGTTAAGGAGCCTAAGCCTTCTGATGAAATGAGCGATGATCCGTGGATGAAGGACGAGGATCGCAGACCGATGTTCCTGATTATTTCAGCTGAAAAAGAATAATCATCTCATTAACATGACTATTGTTTGAATATAGAAGCGAGGGTTATCCTCGTAGTAGTTTATCTACTACAGGGACAGCCCTATTTTCAAAATATAAGAAAGTTTACGTTTCACACAATACATTATCCATATATTTCTCGCAAAAACGCTTACCGTCCTTTAGGGACGCTGTAGGCGTTTTTGCTTGTTGATGCAATTCACCTCTATATTATACTTGAGTTCTGCTGTGTACACGGTACTGTCTAGGGGACATGCCGAACCGACTTCGGAATACACGGTGAAAATAAGTATAGTTCGCGAAACCGCAGGTTTCTGCTACTTGCTCCAGCGGCATCGGGCTGAAGGTTATTCGTTCTCTTGCCATCTCTAGCCGGACATCATTTACATATTTGATAATACTGGTCCCGAAGGCCTCCTTAAATAAATGAACGGCACGGGAGACGGAAATATCTACATGCGCGGCAACATCCTCCAACAGAAAAGGTAAGGTTGCATGCTCCTCAACATATTGCTTCATTCGGTAAGCTAGATAGCCTTTAGGCGTAATCGCTGGCTGATCTGTAATGAGTCTGTCGATTTCCATACACAGGATTTGCAGATAACAGGCAGATATCGCTGGTGAGAAATCGGAAAGACGTCTGTGCTCAAGAATTAGCTGACGAAATAAGCCGAGGAAATTCTCACTCAGTGGCACACTTAAGAGTGAGGGTCTCTGAGCACGTTCCCACCATTCAACAATCCAAGTTCCTTCACAAAAAATATGATAATCTCCGCTTTCAATCCGCGGCTTACCTACAGGATACTCTTCCTTATCAATGATTAAATAGTAAGGATCATTAGGAGCAAACAGCATGATATCGCCGCTCTCCACTGGAGTCATCACACCGTCGATCATTGCTCGGCTTCGGCCCTCTGTTTGCAGACGAATTAAATAGTTCTGATTTCCATGGCTATGTGACATATGAAAAGGTTTGCGGTGAAAGGAAAATCCAGCAGATAAAACGTGACAGGTAGTTGATTGATTCATGTGTCCTCCTTGATGTCTAGAAATGATAATCAGATTGTTCATGTTTTAATCATATTATTCATTTTATTATATACGCTTTCATATTACTATGTACCTAAGCAATAAAGAAAGAAATCGACCATCCACGCTATACGGAGTCGATATTAGCTATGCAAACAAGAATGGCAGTTGAAGGAAACTAATGGGAATCAGATTAGTCAATTCTGCAACAGCATTATTGTTCAAGTGATTGCTGCTGTTGATCTCTTTGGGGACGAGCAGCAGAAAGAAGTTTAAATGAATTAGTAAGCTAACCCTAAACCCATTGGAGTGATTAGAAAATGCTGAAGATAGGTCTGCAATTGTACACGCTTAGAGAAGAATTGGAACAGGATTTTGAAGGAACACTGCGTAAGGTAGCAGCCCTTGGATATAAAGGCGTAGAGTTTTTCCACTATTTCGGCCGCACCGCAGCAGAAGTTAAACAATTGCTAAATGAGCTTGGACTGGTTGCGCTCGGCGCACATCGTCCATATGACGCATTGTTGAATGATACAGAAGCAGAGATCTCTTACAATCTTGAGATTGGAAATCCAAATTTGATTGTTCCTTATTTGTCAGAAGAACAACGTAACTATGAAGAGGTTGCCGCGAATCTGAAGGTTATTGGAGAAAAGTGCAAAGCGGGCGGAGCAGTTCTTCTGTATCACAATCATGATTTCGAGTTAACAGATAAATATGGTGATAGTGACCGTACTGCTTTTGATGGATTGTTTGAAGAGGTGCCGGCTGACCTGTTGCAAGTGGAAATGGATACTTGCTGGGTACATCATGCAGGCTATGATCCAGTTGAATATATCAATAAATACGCAGGTCGACTGCCGATCATCCATCTGAAGGATTTGAAGAAAAAAGAAGACGGCTCTCCGGAAACTGTTGTACTAGGTGAAGGTGAAGTGAACCTTACTGCAATTTTAAATGCAGCTGTACAGGCAAATGTGGAGTGGGCGGTAGTAGAGCAGGATTTCTGCAGTCGTTCACCATTAGAAAGTGTAGAAGATAGTTTGAAATGGGTAAAAGCATACGCAAATCAAGGAGGAAAAGTTAATGTCTAATAAGTTGAGAATTGCTATTGTAGGTTGCGGTGGTATCGCAAATGGGAAACATATGCCAAGTTTGTCACGTCAGAAGGATGCTGAAATGGTAGCTTTCTGCGATATCATAGAAGAGCGTGCACAGAAAGCCGCTCAGACTTATGGCGCTGAAGGCGCTGCTGTTTATACAGATTACACTGAGCTTTTGAAAGATGGCGGATTTGATATTGTTCATGTATGTACACCAAATGACAGTCACTCCGTGATTACTATTGCTGCATTAGAAGCAGGTAACCATGTAATGTGCGAGAAACCAATGGCTAAAACCACTGCCCAAGCACAAGAAATGTTGGATGCTGCGAAGCGTACGGGGATGAAGTTGTCTGTCGCTTACCAGAACCGTTATCGTTCGGATAGTGAATACCTTAAAGCACTCTGCGAAAACGGCGAACTAGGTGATATCTATTATGCAAAAGCAATTGCCCTTCGTCGTCGTGCGGTTCCTACTTGGGGCGTGTTCCTGGATGAAGAAAAGCAAGGCGGCGGCCCACTGATCGATATCGGTACGCATGCACTTGATCTTACTTTATGGATGATGGATAATTATAAACCACGCAGTGTTATGGGCTCGTCTTTCCATAAACTGAGTAACCGAAAGAACGCTGGAAATGCCTTTGGTCCTTGGGATCCTGAGCAATTTAAGGTAGAAGATTCAGCTTTTGGATTTATTACCATGGAAAATGGTGCTACAATTGTACTTGAATCCAGCTGGGCACTAAATGTATCTGAGTATCGAGAAGCTCAGACGCTTCTTGCAGGTACAGAAGGTGGTGCAGATATGAAGGATGGTCTGCGCCTAAACGGTGACCGTGGTGGACGTCTGTATGAGACCAAAGTAGACTTGTCTGCTGGTGGAGTAGCGTTCTTTGATGGAGGACAGGAAAATGAATCTGATCGTGAAGCTCGCTTGTGGCTTGAGGCGGTTAGAGAAGACAAGGAACCTGTAGTTAAACCTGAGCAGGCCCTCGTTGTTACTCAAATCTTGGAAGCTATTTATGAATCTTCACGTACAGGTCGCGCTGTGTATTTTGACGGCACATCAGATAATTAATAGGGAAGTAGGAGTGGAAGTCATGAGCTCAAAGATACATTCCGTAGTCATCGTTGGCTTTGGTGGAATGGGAAGTTATCACGCGAAATTAATTAAGGAGACTAACTCCCTAGAAGTGGTAGGGACATACGACTTGCTTGAAGCACGTCGTGCGGACTCCATCAATGCTGGTTACAAGGTATATGAAAGTTATGAAGAAGTATTAGCAGATCCTGCAGTTGAGATTGTTCTTATTGCTACACCAAACGATGTACACAAAGAAATTGCTATACGTGCGCTCCAAGCTGGCAAACATGTTATTTGTGAGAAGCCGGTCGCTATGTCGAAGGTAGAGCTTCAAGAAATGCTGGCTGCTGCGGATGCAGCAGGACGTGTGTTCATGGTACATCAGAACAGACGTTGGGATGAGGATTTCTTAACCATCAAAAAAATGTACGATCAAGAGACCATCGGTTCTTTGTTCCAGCTTGAATCTCGCGTACACGGAGCGAATGGTATTCCAGGAGACTGGCGCCATGTCAAGGCACAAGGTGGAGGAATGTTGCTAGATTGGGGCGTTCATTTATTAGATCAGCTCTTATTTATGATCGATAGCAAAGTCATCAGTGTGAGCAGCAGTCTGAGCTTTATTCTAGGTAATGATGTAGATGATGGCTTTGAAGCCATCCTGCAATTTGAGAATGGAATTAAAGCTATCGTTGAGGTTGGGACAACTAACTTTATTACGCTGCCTAGATGGTATGTGAAGGGTATTGAAGGAACGGGTATTATCGAAGATTGGTCTTTAACTGGACGTTTAGTAACCAGAAACAATGAAGGTGAAAAGATCGAGCCTAAGCCTATACGTGCTGGTGTTGGATTAACCAAAACTATGGCGCCTCCTTCAGAAGGGGCTACGATTACAGAAGCTTTACCTCAACCTGCGGAACTAGGCTCTAGCTTCTATGACAATTTCGCAGCCGTTATTGAGGGAACAGCTGAGCCAATCGTTAAGAATGCCGAAGTAATGCGTGTTCAGAATTTGATTGAAGCTATTTTTGAATCTGCTGAGAAGAATCAAGTAGTAAAAGACTTCGATATGTATGGTGAAGGTAAGTAAACTATTTGCAAAAGAGGTGACTTACAATGAAACTTGGAGTATTTATGGTCTTGTTTGGGGGTCGCAAGCTGGAGGATGCTCTTGATTATGTAGCGTCCAAAGGACTAAAGGCGGTAGAGATTGGTACAGGAGGGAATCCTGGTAACAGCCATTGTGACCCTAAGATGCTTCTCGAGAATGAGACAGCACTGAAAGAATTCAAACATGCTGTGGAATCCCGTGGATTGACGATCAGTGCATTGAGCTGTCACGGAAATCCCCTACACCCACAAAAAGAGCTTGCACAGAAGGATCATGAGGACTTTGTGAACTCGGTCAAATTGGCGCAGAAGCTAGGAGTTCCAGTCGTTAATACGTTCTCTGGCTGTCCAGGTGATCATGAGGGTGCCAAGTATCCGAACTGGCCGGTAGCGCCATGGCCAAATGATTATCAAGAAATTCTGGATTGGCAATGGGAAAATAAAGTGATTCCTTACTGGACTGAATGGGGAGCATTTGCCGCAGAGCATGATGTGAAGGTTGGTCTTGAGCTGCACGGCGGATTCTCCGTTCACACACCTGCTACTCTACTGCGGTTGAGAGAAGCTGCGGGTGAAGTAATCGGAGCTAACCTTGATCCGAGCCATATGTGGTGGCAAGGAATTGATCCGGTGCAGGCAATTCATATTTTAGGCCGCCAAGGCGCAATCCATCACTTCCACGCTAAAGATACAGTTATTGATCCAGTCAATGTCAATATGCATGGCTTAACTGATATGCAATCCTATACCAAAATGCTTGATCGTGCATGGCAGTTCCGTTCGGTTGGCTTTGGACATGATCTTAAGACTTGGGCTGATATTATGAGCGCTCTTCGTTTGGTAGGATATGATTATGTGGTCAGTATTGAACATGAAGATGGATTGATGTCTGTGGAAGAAGGCTTCTCCAAAGCTGTAAGTAATCTTCAACAAGTATTGATTGAGGAGCCACTAGCAGAAATGTGGTGGGTTTAGATTAAAGGGTATAGATATAAGAAATGACGTGCGCAAGCACGTCATTTTTCCTGTATTAATAATCTGAATTTTAAACCATACAAATTGGAGGACGATCATGCAGCCGATAAAAATACAGAGAGAACACAAACTACAAATTACATCCAGCATTCAGGATTATTTTGAAACGGAGCTGTCTAGCGAAATTGGCCAATTAGCAAGTGAGAATCTTCTTGATTTTATGCTCAAAGAACTCTCACCTTATATTTATAATCAGGCACTGGCAGATGCCCGTAAAGTGATTGAGCAAAAGATGATTTCCATTGAAGAAGAATTGTATGCACTTGAGCAACCAATAACATCTGCTAGAAGATAGTCCGCAACATAATGTATTGTTTACCGCTGATTGGTAATCGTTACGTCTGGATCAGTCTCAGCTTCATAATCTACACCCTCAGTCTCAAATCCGAATAACTGGAAAAACTCCTGTTTGTAGCTTTCTAGATCTGTCAATTCATAGATATTGTCTGTCGTGAGTTTATCCCAGATTTGAGTCACTTGATTCTGTACATCCGGGGACATCTCCCAGTCATCGATTCGGATACGCCCTTCTTCGTCCACAGAAGTCCCTTCGATCGCATAAAGACGTTCTGCAAACAACCGATAGGTTTGCTCAATACAACCTTCATGAAGTCCTTTCTCTTTCATGACTTTGTATAACGCAGAAGTGTACAGGGGGACGACAGGAATTGCTGAGCTAGACTGTGTGACCAGTCCTTTCGTAACTGCTACATAGGCTCGACCGTCTATACTAGATAGTTCATCGTTAAGAGTGTGTGCTGTTAATTCTAGATGATCTTTTGCACGTCCAATCGTTCCCTTACGATATACAGACTGGGTGATTTCCGGCCCGATATATGAGAATGCGATGGTGGTGGCATGATCGGCCAAAGCTCCGGCTTGATGAAGAGCTTCAATCCAAAGCTGCCAATCGTCACCACCCATCACTCGAATGGTATCATCGATTTCTTTGTCTGTAGCAGGCTCAATAGAAATTTGACTAACTTCACCCGTATGAAAGTTTACGGTTTTATTCGTGTAGGTATCTCCTATAGGTTTAATTACGGAGTTATAAACTTCACCCGTCACAGGATCTGTTCGACGGGCTGAAGCAACGCTGTAGATGACTAGATCAACTTGTCCCAATTCACTGCGAATCAGCTGTATGGTTCTATCCTTAGTTTCCTTGGAGAAGGCATCACCGGTTACGCTGTAGGATTGAAGTCCAGCTTTCTCTGCAAGTTCCTCAAAGGCTGCTGAATTGTACCATCCAGCAGAGGCTGTACGGGCTCCATTGCTGCTGCTCTGGCGGTAGACGCCTACTGTGCTGGCTCCAGCCCCAAAGGCGGCTGTAATCCGTGAGGCGAGGCCATATCCTGTAGAGGCGCCAATGACAAGCACCTTGCGTGGTCCTTTGATCTCGGGTTGTGTCTGGATATATTCGATTTGCCGCTCTACTTGACGAGCGCAACCTTGCGGGTGTGCGGTAGTACAGATAAAGCCGCGTGTTCTAGGTTTAATAATCATGTTAATCGTTTCCTCTCTTTCATGAAAAGCGGGCTAATGAGACTCGTTTGTTCTAATTTTAACAATTTTCAATCAAATGGAGAAGGATTGTTTATCGTTTGATACTTATTTCATTATGGTGGTGAGATCTTGGAGAGCTTTACTAAAACAAAATTAACGACAGAGCAACAGAATGATTTGGTAGGTGCTACTTTTGGAAGCCATGTGAGCATTCAGCGAAGTACTGAACTGACAGGTGGCTATTTTAACGCAGCATATGACCTTTTATTATCAGATGGAAGAGACATGATCCTTAAGATAGCTCCGTCAGCTGAAGCAGATACCCTTAGTTACGAGCATGATATTATGTCTGTAGAGGTTGCGGCGATGCGACTGATGAAGTCAAAAGGAACAGTACCTGTGCCTGAGGTATACGCTTATGATAACAGTAAAGAAATGATTTCAAGCGAGTTTTTTTTCATGGAGAAAATAGTTGGCCAGCCCTATAATGAAATTAAGGAAGCGCTAAGCTCGCAGCAGAGAATAAGTATCGAGGAAGAGTTAGGTCGTTACTCCCGTTTAATTAATGAAATTACTGGTGAGCGTTTCGGATTATTTAGTGCGTCCACACCAGTAAAAGGAACTTCATGGCGGGAAACTTTTAAGCATTTGATAATGAACCTGCTTGAAGATGCACGTCGTTTAAAGGTAGAAATGCCCATTCCGTTAGAAACTGTTGAGGCAGAGATCAAAAGTCACTTACATGTTATGGACGCAGTCGTTGAGCCTCGTCTAATACATTGGGATTTATGGGATGGCAATGTGTTTGTGCGAGAGGGCCGCATTGTTGCATTGATTGATTGGGAACGGGCACTTTGGGGCGATCCACTTATGGAATATTATTTTCGCTATATTGAGAATTCAGAGCATTTCTGCAGAGGTTACGGGAATAGCTTCGACAGCCCAAACGAACATGCCCGTAAAAAACTCTACGACTTATATATCGACTTAATTTACTTCATCGAGTGTTATTCGCGTAAGTACGATAGCCAAAGTCACCTTGAGTGGGCGCATGATAATCTGCTTGAGGGCTGGAAGCGGTTTATGAATTAACACATTTTTGACACAACTACAACATGAAAGATAGGGAGACTGAGCAACAGTAGGGGAGAATTCTTATATTTGAACGGCTGAGTGTACATATTGATACCGTAAGTTTGCTGTAGCCGCTGTCGATACTACGTTTGTTTCACGCTCATTTATGCACAAATAGCATTGCTTACTGAAGTACATGGCCATGTAACTTTTGCTTTGGTTGTATTATTCGTGTATATTTTGATAGTGGGCTTTAGAATCATGGCAGTATTCCTTCCATACCATTTATTGTATTTAGCAGTACCTAGTAGTTCTTCCTTATTCTCTATTTGCGTATTTTAAAGAGGAGCTATCGCAACTATTGAGCACGCAATAATTAGATCTAGTACTAAAGTGTGAGGTTAGCCGTATTTTTTTCAGAAAAATCTTGACTAGAACCCTTAAAACTAGATAAAATAATACTTATTGCTTACAACATGCTGAGAATCATTATCATAATTGACGAGGAAATGAGAGGGTGACAAGATGGAGCGCCTTTTAGAGGTAAAAGACTTAGCGATATCATTCAAAACACACGGCGGAGAGGTACAAGCGATCCGTGGTGTTAGCTTCCATGTAGATAAAGGTGAAACTCTAGCGATTGTTGGGGAGTCAGGTTCCGGTAAAAGTGTAACCTCACAAGCGGTTATGAAGCTAGTTCCTACACCACCAGGAGAATATAAACGCGGACAGATTCTGTTCGATGGACAAGATTTGATTGGCAAGACAGAGAAGCAGATGCAGAAAATCCGCGGTAAAGAGATCGGTATGATCTTCCAAGATCCGATGACCTCTCTGAATCCAATGATGAAGGTCGGCAGACAAATTACTGAAGTGCTGCTTAAACATGAGAACATCTCCAAGGCTGATGCGAATAAACGTGGGATTGAGCTTCTCAATCTTGTAGGTATTCCTTCTCCAGAACGTCGCTTCAATCAATATCCACATGAATTCAGTGGTGGTATGCGTCAACGTGTTGTTATTGCAATGGCACTTGCTGCGAACCCTAAACTTCTGATTGCGGATGAGCCGACTACTGCGCTCGACGTAACCATCCAAGCACAAATCCTTGATTTGATGAAGGAATTGCAGAAGAAGATTGATACGGCTATTATTTTTATCACCCATGATCTCGGGGTTGTAGCAAGAATGGCAGATCGTGTAGCTGTAATGTATGCTGGACAAATTGTTGAAATGGGAACAGCGGAAGAGATCTTCTACGATCCAAGACACCCATACACTTGGGGCTTGCTAGCTTCCATGCCAAGTCTAGAGAGCAAAGGATCTTTGCTAACAGCAATCCCTGGTACTCCTCCAGATTTGATCAAACCGCCTAAGGGCGATGCTTTCGCACTACGTAGCACTTACGCTATGCAAATCGATATGGAGAAAGAGCCTCCAATGTATAAGGTTTCGGATACCCATATGGTGAAGTCTTGGCTAATGCATCCGATGGCTCCTCAGGTGGAACCGCCGGCAGTTGTTAAGAACAGACAACGTGTGCTTAAGAATGCTTATCCAGAGCCAGTTTTGGTACAAGAAGGCGCTAATTAAACAGATTATTTTACGAAAAATATAAAAGGAAACGTCAGGCCATTTCGATGGCTTGGCGTTTTTTTTATATGTATGAATGTTCACTATTATTTAAATAAATATGAATTAATACGAACTTAATTAAATAAAAGGATTGACTATTGTTCGTTTTCGTTTCAAAATGAAAAGGCATACATAGGGGGTATAACGATGAGAAAAGCAATTATGACTACAATGATCAGCGTTTCATTATTAGCAGTAACCGCGTGCAATGATAATTCAGCTAGTTCCAGCAACACAAATAACGTAGCTGACTCTGCGCAGCCTGTCTTAAAAAATGTATCTGTACATGATCCGTCGATCATTATGACAGATAACAAATACTATGTGTTCGGCTCTCATTTAGCATCTGCTAAATCAAATGATCTGATGTCTTGGACTCAGCTGTCCTCTGGGGTGGTAGAAGGAAACGTACTCATTCCTAATGTCAAAGAGGAGTTTGCTGAAGCATTAAAATGGGCACAGACGGATACCTTATGGGCACCCGATGTTATCCAATTGGCGGATGGCAAATACTATATGTATTACAATGCTTGTAAAGGGGATTCCCCGTTGTCTGCACTCGGCATAGCTGTGTCGGACAATATTGAGGGACCTTATAAGAATAAAGGAGTCATTCTGAAGTCAGGTATGATGGGCAAGGGTGATGATGGAGAAATATATGATGCCACTCAAAAGCCGAATGTAGTAGATCCGGATGTGTTCTTTGATAAAGAAGGGAAGCTGTGGATGGTCTATGGCTCTTACTCCGGTGGTATTTTTATTATGGAAATAGATGCTAATACAGGCTTCCCGCTGCCAGATCAAGGTTATGGCAAAAAGCTTCTGGGTGCGAATCATGCTCGGATAGAAGCTCCATATATGCTGTACAGTCCGGAAACGGATTACTACTATCTGTTCCTATCCTACGGTGGTCTGGCTGCAGACGGTGGATATAACATCCGTGTAGCTCGTTCAAAGGCGCCTGATGGACCTTTCCAAGATTCTGAGGGTCAGGATATGATTAATGCACAAGGATCGCCATCCGTATTGTTCGATGATCCAGCATATGCTCCTTATGGAGTGAAGCTAATGGGGAATTTCGAATTCTTGAATACGGATGACGAGCTGCCAGTGAGTGGAGAAGGATATGTATCACCAGGTCATAACTCAGCGTTTTATGATGAAGAGAATGGCAAGTATTATCTGATCTTCCATACACGGTTCCCGAATCGTGGAGAAAAGCATGAGGTAAGAGTTCATCAGATGTTTATGAACAGTGAGGGTTGGCCGGTTGTAGCCCCACACCGCTATGGCGGAGAGACCATAGAGAAATACACAAAAGAGCAAATTTCAGGTGAATACAAATATGTAAACCATAACAAAGACATTACGGCTGATATCGTGCAGTCGGAGCTGATTGAATTAACTAAGAGCGGTAAGATCAAAGGAGCGGTAAAGGGGAAATGGAAGCTTATCAATGATCATACGGCTGAGCTTACCATTGACGGTTCTACTTATAATGGGGTGTTCCTAAAAGAGTGGAATGAAGCAACAGCTAGTAACGTTATGACGTTTACTGCGGTTTCCAAGGAAGGTATCTCTATCTGGGGGAGCCATGTATCAACGATGGAATAATAGATTTTTTTGAAAATTGGCAGTAGAAACGGGGTTCCAATTAGTCCTGAGAATGACTAAGCTGGAACCCCGTTTTATGGATGAGTGGTCA
Source organism: Paenibacillus sp. FSL E2-8871 (assembly GCF_038000345.1). Lineage (NCBI taxonomy): Bacteria > Bacillati > Bacillota > Bacilli > Caryophanales > Paenibacillaceae > Paenibacillus > Paenibacillus sp. FSL E2-8871. The sequence goes on from NZ_JBBOBV010000001.1 coordinate 572,885, forward strand.
GTCTTCAAACTTCCGAATCACAATGACAGCATTATGCCCACCGAAACCAAAGGAGTTAGACATGCCTATAGTAAGATCAGATTTTCGCGCAATGTTCGGGACGTAATCCAGATCACAGATGGAATCTTTGACCTCCTGATTAATGGTAGGTGGGACGATTCCTTCTTGAATGCTCTTAATTAGGGCAATGGCTTCTAGGCCACCGGCCGCCCCTAATGCGTGTCCAGTCATGGACTTATTAGCGGTTACGGGAATCTGGTAGGCTTGATCACCGAATAACTTCTTTATCGCAAGGGTCTCGGAGCGGTCACCTACTACTGTACTCGTGGCATGAGCACTAATTACATCCACCTCTTCGGGCTGGAGATTAGCTTCATTCAGGGCCAGCTTCATCGCTTGATAAGCACCAATTCCTTCTGGATGGGTGGCGACCACATGATAGGCATCAGAGCTGGCACCATAACCGATAACCTCTCCGTGAATCTTGGCGTTTCTACGCTGCGCATGAGAAAGTGACTCCAAAATAACTATTCCGCCACCTTCACCGATAACAAATCCGTCACGTTCCCCGTCAAAAGGCCGACTCGCCTTAATCGGCTCCTCATTTCGAGTGGATAAGGAGGTGGCATTGCCGAAACTGGCTAAAGAGATTTCAGTAATGGCTGCTTCTGATCCACCAGCAATTACGATGTCGGCACCTCCATAACGGATCAACCGGAAGGCTTCACCGATTGCCGTATTTCCAATAGAGCAGGCAGTTACTGGAGACATTGTAGGACCTAAGGCTCCTAATTTAATGCTGATCATCGCCGCAGCTATATTAGAGATCATCATGGGAATTAAAGTGGGGCTGACCCGATCTGGTCCGCGGCCCTTTAACACATTCCCTTGTTCCATCAAGGTTTGAATTCCACCAACGCCTGATCCTACATAAACTCCGAGACGTTCCTTGTCAATCTTATCAAGCTGTAGACCGGAATGTGTCCAGGCATCTTCAGCGGCTGCCAGGGCGAACTGACTAAATCTATCCATTCTGCGTGCTTCTTTACGGCCAAATCTGGCCTCCGCATCGAAATCATTCACGACTCCCGCGATCTTTGTCTTAAAGTTAGAGGTATCAAATGAAGTGATTGGGGAAATACCCGACTCACCAGAAACTAGACGATCCCAGAATTGTTCTATTGTATTTCCAAGGGGCGAGATTAAGCCCATACCTGTAATAACTACGCGTTCCATAATGAACCTCCTCAAGAAGTGTATACAGGTATTTTTCCACTTATTTTATCCTATTACAAGTTATCGTTTATCCTAGTATAATTTGTACTATACTAAAGAATGTAACAGAGAGGAGAGTAAGCGTATGGCTAATCAGACGAGATTGCAGGCATTATCAGATTTCTTAAAAGCACGCCGTGCAGCGATCTCACCCAGCTCTGTTGGACTGCCAGAAGGCACACGCAGGAGAACGCCTGGACTTCGCAGGGAAGAAGTTGCACAGCTAGCGGGAGTAAGCAGTACCTGGTATACGTGGCTAGAACAGGGCAGGGATATTAAAGTATCTTCGTCTGTTCTGGACTGTATTGCGACTGCCCTAAAGCTAACTAATGATGAGCGGAAATATCTTTTTGCACTAGCACTAGAGACTGGAACAGGGAACGTTCTATTTCAGCAAGAGGAATCCTCAGTAATAAGTCCTTCTCTACAGAAAATTTTACAGGAGCTTAAGACTTGTCCTACGATTATTTCAGACCGACGTTGCGGGATTGTTGGTTGGAATGAGGCTGCAGCACATGTGTTTCTAGATTTCTCTAAGTTGCCCATCGAGGAGAGAAACATGATTCGTTTGTTATTTGTTCGTAAGGAGTTCAGACGATTAGCTGTAAATTGGGAACAATTCGTAAGTGGTTATCTATCCATCTTCAGAGCGTATTACGGACAATATGTAGAGGATCGTTGGTACGATGAATTTATTGAGGAATTAAAGGGACTGCATCCAGCGTTTAATGAAATGTGGGAACATAGTCGTGTAAGCTCTGCTCCAGATGTGCTATTGGAATTCAGACATGCCAAAGCAGGGAAAATGTTATTTCATTTAACCTCACTACAGGTTCAGGGCAGCACAGATTTACGTTGTAGTATTTATACGCCTGCCGCGGATTCAAATACTGAAATCAAACTGAAGCAGCTTATGGAGCAGCATAAAGAATGACACAAGTTCCCACCTGCAAGGTTTTTGTAAAGGATAATACTCTTATTCATAGAAAACGGGCATGTCCCCTAGCCATCTACATGGCTAGGGGACATACCCGTTTAATTGTCCAAAGATTAATGAGTGGCTATATTCTTTTTATTGGCGTATTTACTTCCATAGATTCTGTACAATATCAATCCGAACAGCATACCGATAAATGACATCACGGAAATTGTTAAATAAAGGACCTTACCTCCAAAGGCTTCATATAATGCTCCACCTGCATAAGAGGCGAGAATTCCTGATACACCGAAGAACAGTAACGCCAACACAGTTTGACCCGTAGCACGCCATTCCACAGGTACAATACTATATAGATACTGAATAGCTGCAGAGTAGAATACCGGGAAGGTAAGGATTTGTAGAATCTGTAGATAAGCTAATAAATGCGGATCCAAAATCCAGGCCGAAATAAAGAATCGAAGAAAATAAAAGGCTCCAGAAATCGAAATAATGATTAGCTCTTTTCCTTTGCGCAGCCACCAAAAGCTTAAGGCGAACACAATAATTTCACTCATTGCGGCGATAAAGAACGATTGACCAACTAATTCAGGACTGCCACCAAGCTCGCGAATATAAACTCCAAGGAAGGTATCGTTCATTCGTGCGGGAACGGAGCTAATAAAGATGAGCACTAGAAATAGCAGTGTTTCTTTGTTGCTAAGAAAATGCTTCAGGCTGTCAAGTGTGACCGGTTTACCGGTCACAGGAGCATCTGGCATGAACCAGCTGACTACGAAGCTTGTAAGACTAATCGCGACGAACAGCAAGGCCATCCCTTGTGAACCGAAATAACTCATCACATAACCTGTGAGTAAGGCCATAACACCGTACCCTAACGCACCGTATGTACGTATCGAACCATAACTAATTCCAGCTGCCTCAGAGATCCGGAAATTCAGGCTTTCAGCTAGCGGATCGATAGGCATTAAGAAGAAATAGAGCAGCATCGCAAAAAGAATAAGTCGCACGTAGCTGCTAGAATCGAATAAAAAGTATCCCGTCACCGCAGAGCATAACAACAGAATTAACAGCACTTTGCGGATCGTTCTTGTTTTGTCACTGATCATCCCCCATAAGGGTTGAGCAATAATGGTAACAAACCCTCCAGTACCAATAATGAATCCAATTTGCGCCGGGTTAAGACCCTGCTCCCCTAAATAGACTGGCAGAAAAGGAATAAACATAGCCAGCAACGCAAAATACAAAAAGTTAAACCCTCGTAATAGTGTTGGTGCATTCATAAGTCTCTTTACCTCACGTATTTAATGATATTTGTATAGTGTCAATTTGGTTATTGTATCACGGATGTTGAATGATTAGGATATAAATCTATGATAAAAATATACTATTCTCCCATATGATATATCCATTCAAGGTTCAGTTCATTTTCATAGAATGTGGTATAACCTTGAAAGGAAGTGTTAAGAATGGCGTCAATTATTGATTATGGTTCTACGTTTTTAACTGTTGATGGTCCAGTATTGGCGGTTGGTGTTGGTCAAGGAATAACTACTACCTCTGTATTTCTTGATCCGGCTAATCCTGCAACTTATCGTTCGAGAGTTGAGCTAAAAGCGAGTTTCGGTGTTGATAGTTTTTCATTTACAGATGATATTCGCGTAGATATTTACAGAGGTGCTACAAAAGTATACAGTAGCCCGCTCAATCGATTCTTCGATCCTGGTAACAACCTTCAGATTGTAAACGTGCTTGCTGTGGATGGTGGACTGCCGGGAACCCAAATTTATACACTTGGTGTTCTATTTGCTAATAGTAATAATGCTGGAAGTTTAATTCAAATAAAAGGCCCAATTACATTCACAGCTACAGCAATTGGTCTATAAGTTAGCTAGCGTATGAATTAACCAAAAGCTGCACCAATTCTCCGCAATGGAGAGAGGTGCGGCTTTTGCTGCTATACATATCCCGTCAGCTCACTATAGTGATATAATAACCGCAGTAATAGTATAATTAAAGCAAAATGCAAGGAGAAAAGCCGATGATAAAGCTGGTATCATGGAATGTAAATGGCCTTAGGGCATGTGTCACTAAAGGGTTTAATGACTATTTCAAAGAAGTAGAAGCAGATATTTTTTGCGTTCAAGAGACTAAGCTGCAAGCAGGACAAATTACTATGGAGCAAGGCGAAGAATACGAGCAGTATTGGAATTACGCAGTGAAAAAGGGCTATTCAGGCACGGCAGTGTTCACCAAAATCAAACCGATCTCTGTGAGATATGGGATGGAAGAAGATGAAGAAGCAGAAGGTCGGATCATTACATTAGAGTTCGAACATTTTTATCTGGTCAACGTCTATACGCCTAACGCCAAACGAGATCTGTCTCGATTGGAATATAGAATGGAATGGGAAGACCGTTTCCGTAACTATCTCTTAGAACTGGACAAGCGTAAACCAGTTGTTGTCTGTGGAGACCTAAACGTTGCCCATGAAGATATTGATATCAAGAATGCAAAGGCTAACCGTGGGAACTCCGGTTTTACGGATGAAGAGAGAGGGAAAATGAGCACACTGCTAGAGTCGGGCTTCATAGATACGTTCAGATATCTTCACCCGGAGCTAGAGGGAGTGTATTCATGGTGGTCTTATATGCCGAAGGTGAGAGAGCGGAATGTGGGCTGGCGAATTGATTATTTCTTAGCTTCTTCTAGACTTGCACCTAATGTAATTGATGCTCAAATTGATTGTCAGATCATGGGTAGTGATCATTGCCCAGTCATGTTGAAGCTAGCTGATTTTTCGGAATAAAAAAAGTGATAAGGCCGCTAAGTTCCTGCATAGGACAAAGCGGCCTTTCTTTTATTAACTATACCTATTGTATTCTTCCAATTATATCATCGAATTCAAGTGGTCCCATATTCACATTAATCCGCTGCTTAAGGATTAGAGTGTTCTCTAGAATATTAATATCAAGTGTAATCAAGAAAGGCATTTCAACAAATAGCAAGGACAACTGAAGTTGATCTTCTGCAGTCCAAGTAAAGCTGGACATAATCCGGTTCATGAAAGGCTCCAGGATGAGTGCAAAGCTTTCGAGCCATTGTCCTCGGCCTAATCGAATAACATTCTTTTCACCAAGTTTAGTTATTAAAGTAACTTCAACTTCATCATTGTTGAAAGAGATAGAGATAGTAGCTAGTGAAAATTGGTTATCCTCGAGTGTGTAGGTTACACCATTAATTTGATCTTCTAGAGAAGATGACTGCTGCGATTGTGGAGGGTCTATCGATAATTTCTTTAATTGGTCTGCCAATTTGGCTGCTAATGCTTGTTCTTCCAGAAGAGGGACATCTTTCATATTGGGTAATAAATGCTCCCACACTGCATTCAAAATACCTTGAATACTATTTGAAGCGGCAGTAATAGCAATTACCGCATCCTGATCAGGAAGAACAACGCAGAGTTGTCCGAATGCGCCATCGGCGCGGTAGGCTCCGTGTTGGCATCTCCAGAATTGATAACCATATCCGAGCGCCCAGTCATGATCGCCTTCGCCATTGGAAATGTGTTTGGAAGTTGCCTCATTAATCCACTGTTCAGGCAGGATTCGTTGATTATTCCAGATCCCTTTTTGTAAGTAAAGCTGGCCGAATTTAGCGATATCCTCTGTGGTAATGCTTAAGCCAAATCCCCCCGTGTTAATTCCACGTGGACAAGACTGCCAAGTTGCTCCGTGAATACCGAGCGGAGCGAACAGACGCGGTTCTAGATATTCTAGCAGTGTTTGGCCAGTAACTCGTTGAAGGATCGCGGACAGCATGTAAGTGGCGCCGGTATTATATAGAAAATGTGTACCTGGTTGTTTCTCCACTGGGACTGAGAAGAAAGCTTTAACCCAATTCCCGTCTGCACTTTTATGAAGTGTGTCCATAGTATCCACGACATGCCCGGTACCCATCATCAATAGATGTCTGATTGTCATGTTGGATAGATTGTCAGTGTTAGTCGCAGGAGCCTCTTCAGGGAAGAAGGAGATAACTGCATCGTCGAGCGTAATTAGCTTTTCTGTAACCGCAAACCCTATTGCAGTTGAGGTGAAGCTTTTGCTAAGGGAAAATAGCATATGTGGAAGATCGGACTTATAAGGAGACCACCAGCCTTCAGAGACCACATACCCATGCCTAAGGAGCATAAAGCTATGCAGACCTAAGCTTTGCGTCTCTACTGCATCAATAAAGCTGGATATTGCGGCTGATGATATGCCCTGCTCTTCTGGAAGACTTCTAGACAACTGCAAGCTACTTGTAGTTTCCATTCATTCATCTCCTAAATTTTGAGAATCCTTGCCTTCCTATTTTATAATAAATTCCATTGTATAAATACTATATAAAATGAAGATTTTTAATCCTCTAAAGAGCTGCTGTTGGAGGCATCGGTATGCAATCTTTTCTCAGGCCATGAAATAACATGCGAGGTTCGGCTTAATTTCTCATAGATTAGCTGGTCATCTTTTTTGAATACCTTAATGATTAAATGAATAAAGAAAACTAAATCGACCAGTAGAACAATGAGGTAAGCGACCGTTCTCAATGGTGAAGATAGAAGCCCCGTCACATCAGAATCGATAACAATAGCGTGAAGTCCAAGTATTACCCAATATAACAGACCATATCGGATCATAAGCGCCCAGAAAGAAGCCCGATTACCTCTGTTCGTTACCCGAATACGTACAATCCATTTGCCTAAGGTCCGCCCACCAGTGAAAGCTGGAATCAGGATGAAGTACATCCCTGTTACAATCCAGAAAGCACTTTTTACATCGAATCCATAAAGTAGACCAAACCCAATGATCCACACCATACTATCGATGAAAAAAGCAATCCCTCTGCGGGTATAGGAGACTCTTTTGGCAGAACGATCGATATTCGAATCCAGTTGTTCTATTTGTGGCAGTAACCCGTTTATCCAGATAGCAATTCGGAATCCAAAGATCCCTCCCAGCGTGTTGGTAATAAGATCATCGACATCAAATAGACGGTAGGGATGATCAAAAAAGCCGTAGATGCCTGTAACCTGTGTGACCTCAAAAGATAACGAAAGTATGAAAGACAAGAGAATACACATTCCCCAGCGCGTTCGAAAATAGTAACCCAGAAACAATCCAAACGGCACGGTCAAAGCGATGTTAAATATCACCTGTAAAAAAGCAGGCTCACGCAGTAACGACCAATACGTTGAAATCTGATCAGGTATGATCTTAGAGCCATCTATAATATCTTGTATGAATTGAAGAGGGGCGAGCTGCATCATACTTCCCGAAGGTGCCATATTATGTCTTGAGGAAGGCATCGGAAGCAAAACAAGAAAATAAGCGTTCATCAGATAGAGCAGCAATAAGTATAGGATTAAAGCTCTAAGCTTATGGATGTAGCCGTGTCTACGGTATTGAACGATTAGAAAAGGGAGTGTGAAGATCAATGCCGCTATAGGAAACATCATAAAGGCATAAGAAATTGGGAAAAAGTAAGAATGAAACATAAGTCACCTGCCGAATCATTGTTTTTGTGGAATATTGTAGTCTGCTGCAAACTAGCGTTCCCGGCTCATTATAAAATTTTATGATAGGGAACTCAACTTATTTATTTAGCGCTTCCGGCATACATATGTCTATAGAGGAGCGTGAAGTGATGGAGAAAAAGGTACAGCAGTATTATCGACTGAAGCAAAAGCAAAAGGAAATTGAAAAAGAGTTAGCAGAGCTTCGGCAGGATATTCTAAGCTATTGTAGTGAGCAGGGGGCTACCGAGACTGAAATTGGAAGCTACAAAGTGAAGCTAGTGATGCAAAATCGCAAAGAATATGATGATCTCAAGTTATATGAAACCCTATCAGACCCCGAAGTGTGGCGTATGCTCTCCAAATCAGATCCCGCGAAGGTAGCAAGTTTGACCAAGCTTAACGTAATCTCTGAGGACAAGATAATGCATACCTATTCTTTAAAGACTGTAACGTTGCTGCAAGTGGATAAAAAATAAGGATTTACGTGAGCGGTTCCTTTCATGGGGACCGCTTTATTATATCGAATCGCAACTCTAAGCGTTTTGCGTTAAAATAAGAAATGAAGCTGACCGTCTGCTGTTAAGGAGCTCCGGTGCTTTGGTGCGACAGTAAAGCAACCATAGAGATGGAGGAAGAGAATTCATGAAAGATTTTGATGTCATGTTAGAGAAATATGCGAACCTGGTTGTAAAAGTAGGGGGAAATGTACAGCCTGGACAAGTTTTGATGGTGCATGCACCTATTGAAACGGTAGAGCTTACTCGCTTGATTGTAGGTAAAGCCTATGAAGCAGGTGCTAAATATGTAATTGTTGATTGGGACGATGAAGCGACTACACGTATTCGTTACGAAAAAGCCCCAGAAGATTCCTTCGATTACTATCCACAGTGGCAAGCAGAAATGATGGAGAAGTTTGCGGAAGAGAACGGCGCCATCTTACATATTAAAGTACCAGATCCGGAATTGTTCAATGGTATTGATTCTTCCAAAGTGTCAAGAGCAGTTAAAGCGGCAGCTGTTGCTCGCAAAAACTACTCCAAATATACTCGTAATAGCAAAATTAGCTGGTCTCTTGTTAAGGCTCCAACGCGCGCTTGGGCGAACAAGGTGTTCGCCGATCTCCCTGAGGAAGATCGAGTGGAAGCGATGTGGGAAGCGGTATTCCAGATGAATCGTGTAGGTAGCGAGGATCCAGTTGCCGCGTGGAGAGAACATATCGGTCAATTGAAAGAAAGTCAGGATAGAATGAACGCTAAGCGTTATAAAAGCCTGCATTACCGCGCTCCGGGAACGGATCTGCATGTGGAGCTTCCGGAAGGTCATCTATGGCGTGGCGGTGGCGGTGAGAATGATAAAGGTGTTTATTTCGTGGCAAATATGCCAACGGAAGAGATCTATTCCATGCCCCATCGTACTGGCGTGAACGGTACAGTAAGAAGCACGCTCCCACTTAATCTGAATGGACGTCTGGTAGAAGGCCTTTCATTCACTTTTAAAGATGGAAAAGTAGTAGCATATGAAGCTGAATCCGGACGTGAGCATCTGACTTCGCTGCTGGCAACGGATGAAGGTGCATCCTATTTAGGAGAAGTGGCTTTAGTGCAGCATGATTCTCCAATCTCTCGCTTGAAACGAATTTTCTACAATACAGGGATTGATGAGAATGCCTCCTGCCATTTCGCGTTGGGAAGTGCCTATCCTGTCAATATTGAAGGCGGCACAAAGCTTACGAATGAAGAGCTTGTCGCACGAGGTGCTAATGTAAGTTTAACGCATGTTGATTTCATGATTGGTTCGGCAGAACTGGATATTGATGGAGAACTTGCGGATGGCACGATTGAACCGGTATTCCGTAAAGGGAATTGGGTGCTGTAAGGAATACATTTAAGGTCGTAACCTCGCTTTAGGAGATTACGGCCTTTCCCTTTGCTAAAAAGATGTATGTTATAGAAAGTGTTTTTATTTAGAAGCGGAGATATCCATATTAAATAATATTTTCTTATAAAAACAGCCGGCGCTCTCTTCAATAGAGAGTCCGGCGTTTTTTTATTGCCCTTAGAGATCAGTTTTATTTGAAAAATAATTAAGGCCCATAGCCTCGCGTACTTCGGACATCGTTTCTTGAGCAATATCGCGGGCACGCTTAGTTCCGGATAATAAGATATCCTCAACAACCTTGGGTCTGGCAGCATAATAGGAGCGACGCTCACGCATTGGTTCAATTAGCTGGTCTAGAGCTGTAGTGATAAGCTGCTTACAGGCAGAACAGCTTATACTGCCACTTTCGCAGCTATCGTGAATTTCTGGGGCGCCATACGAACGAACAGCACGATGATAAGCATAAATGGGACAAATATCTGGATGCCCAGGATCATTTTTATGAACACGGGCTGGATCGGTTGTGGCTTTACGGATCTTGAAGGTGATCTCTTCTTTCGTAGAGTCCAGTTCGATAGCATTGCCTAGGCTTTTACTCATTTTAGCGTTGCCGTCTGTTCCTACTAGTCTTGGCGTCTCGCTGATAAGCGCTCTGGGCTCCACAAGGATAGGGCTGTACAGCTCGTTGAATCTACGTACGATTTTGCGGGTCAACTCCAGATGGGGAAGCTGGTCTTCTCCTACAGGAATAATCGTCGCTTTACAAAAGGTTATATCCGCAGCCTGGCTAACTGGATAACCTAGAAAACCATAATACAATTCATCTAAGCTGGAATTTTTCGATTCGGCTTTAATCGTGGGATTATGCCGTAAAGAATTCACAGTAACAAACATGGAGAATAGGACGGTCAGCTCAGCGATTTCAGGAACCATAGATTGAATAAATAGGGTTGCTTTATCTGGATTTATACCCGCCGATAAATAGTCCAGTGTGATTTCATTCAAGTTTTGACCAAGGTGTTGAGGCCGATCAAAGTGAGTCGTTAGGGCTTGAATATCTGCTAGAAATACAAAAGTATCATATTGCTCCTGTAGAGCCACTCGGTTCTGTAAACTGCCCACGTAATGGCCAAGGTGCAGCTTTCCAGTCACTCGATCTCCAGTTAATACACGTTTTTTTATCATTTGAATTCCTCCTGTTTTGTTGCTTCTGACTAACATTGAGTCGCCACCACCAGCCATCATCCATGGCCATCACCTCCTTTAAATGACAAAAAAACCTCATCCAATAAGGACGAAGTTGTCGTGGTACCACCTTAAATGATCGCGCAACCAGGTTTCGTTAGTATTACGATCTTCTCTTACCGGTACGGAGAAGGTCTGAGACAATCTCGATACAGGTCCCTTGATAACGGCGGGAAACCCGGCTTTCCCTACAACATCAGCTAAGATGGTTCGGAAGAGCAACTCTAAAGGCCATTCGATCAAGCGCTGGACACCGGTTCGCAGCAGCCACCGGCTCTCTGAAGTCCATGTTCGATTGTCTACTTACCCTTTGTCAGCGTTGTTCATGATATTTTGGTAATTGTAATTCTGATGAGTGAGTTTGTCAATGGTTGGAAATAAGTTGATGATAGACAGAGCATCTAGGTTTATATGATCTAGCAAAGTATCACTTAAATGTATATTATCATCAGCAATTAAGTCCAATCTATCATTGTTGATTCACAATATAATAATGTATAGCCTTGTAATTGGAATGGAGTGATGATAAATGGCGACAAATATAAGTTATGGTTCACAGGCAAAAATCCCCTTAGACCCGTTTAATACTGTTACAACGGTTGCAGGGATTCCTGGAGCTGGAGCGGGTCTAGCCACGGCGCAAGTAAATATTAGTCCGGCTAATCCGGCCTCTTTCTCCAGCAGAGTCGAGTTAAATGGTAGTTTTAGTCTTACTGCACTTGCTAATAGCCAATTTCTTGTTTTAATCCGACGTGCTGGAGTCGATATTTATAGCTCCTTTTTTCGTTTTACTACAACTACTGATATTCAATTAAATGTTCAGTGGGTTGATGGTCCTTATATTGGAATCCACAACTATGAATTGGTAATTCAGAATGATAGCAACTTGCCTATAAATCTATTTGGACCTATATCATTCACAGCAACTGCTATAGGTGGAGATGGCGTAATTTAAGTTATGGGACAGTTAAATCGATCTGATTTAACTGTCCTTTTTTCATGGGGTAAAATTTATTTATTTAAAATGTTGTCCTCTAAAACAGCATATTTATCGCCATATTGCTTAATGATATGTTGTTCTCCCCAATTACATAGAGAAGTCAAAATGTCGCTTAAACTATCACCATACTCACTAAGCTCATATTCCACTTTGGGTGGAACCTGATTGTATACGATCCGGTTGATAATTCCATCGGCCTCAAGTTCGCGTAGTTGCTGGGTTAACATTTTTTGAGTAATTCCGGGCATTAACTGTTTTAGTTCCGATGTTCGTTTTTTGCCATGAGTTAAATGACACAAAATTACGCATTTCCATTTTCCTCCAATTACTTCGAGTGTGGCCTCAACAGAAATATTGTATTTTTTCTTGATAGTTGTCATGATATCCTCCAATGTATAGGTACTTTTTAGTACCTATGGTACTTTTAAGTGCGTACTATTGATTATGTCCGATTTTACTAATCATAACATTTATCGTTCTTTTTTTATAGAATGTTATAATTTTAAGTGCTCAGTCCCAAAAAAGTTAATATAAATAAAAACCGTTTCTATACCCTCCCCGTCTTAATCTATGAGAGGTTTAGGAGAGGGGGCTAAGGAAGGATATGACGATGACTAATGCAGAAATGAAGAAGGTAACGATTCTTGATTCTAGGAGCGAGACGGATTTCTACGATTCTATATTGGTACATAGAGAACAACTATACAGTATAGCCTATAGCTACTTGCGTAACCGGAATGATGCGCTTGAAGCGATGCAGGAAATGACTTGCCGGGCCTGGATCAAAAGAAAAACATTAAAGGATCCAAAAGCGTTTAAATCATGGATCATTCGGATCCTGATTTATGTCTGTATAGATGAACAAAGACGTAGAAAGCGTTCTATGCCGCTTGTAGACGAGAGAATAGGAGAGCGGATTACGCACATTGGCCATCATCGGATGGAAATGCTGTGGGCACTCGAACAGGTTAAACCCAAGTATCGCCATGTGCTGCTGCTTAAATACTACAACGATATGACCTTACATGAGATTGCTAACATACTGGATAAACCTGAAGGAACGGTCAAGACATGGCAGCATAAAGGACTCAAGCAGTTAAGAACGATCATTAAGAATCGGGGTGATTGGAACCATGAGTAGTCAGGAGGAGCTTGCCATGTTAATCGATGCTGAACGGATCCCACAGGAGCAAAAAATGGAGAGTGCAGCCGCACAAATCTATGCCATTCAAGCAGGACTCGAACTAGGTAAAAAGCGCGGAAAAAAGCTAATGTTCGCTAGAAGCGCTATGGCTGTACTGACTGCATCTGTTTTGATTGCAGGTTTACTCTTCTTCAATCCAACCCAATGGATGCCACAGCAAGCCTCTACAAGTATTGAATCAAGTGATTGGGGTGTGTTGGAACCTTTTAAGAAGCTGGCTGAATCTGATGTTGATGCCCTTACGTTAGAATCTGCTATTCGAAACGATTATGTGCAAATCGTGAATAAGAGCGCTGAGAAAAACGGATATAAGATCACTCTAAATGCTGTAATCGCTGATGAAAATAAAATTATACTGCTATATACAGGGACTACAAGTGGTGGTCAGGAAATTTACAATGTGAATAGTGTATGGCTTACAGATGCTGTGACGGGACAAAGTGTAGTGGATAAAAATGGGGGTAGAGGTGGGATGGGTTTACATGCTGTGGATAGTATTTATACATGGCTCGGAAAAACTATCTATCCACTAGATAAGGATAAAGCATTTCCAAAAGAGGTGGTGGCGAATTTTCAGATCGCTTCAGTGGATCCAGGAATGCTAGCAAAACCAAAAACGGGAACGGATCTAGCTGACATGCGCTATTCTGATCGTTTAAAGGTGAGCTTCGCTATTGATCCAAAATTCTGGGAACAAAAGACCGAGACGGTAGTTATAAATCAGCCTTTTATGATTGACGGGCATGAAGTGAATCTTGCACAAGTGGAGCTTTCTCCATTAAGTATAGTAGTCAAATATACGCTAAGTGAGGATTTAAAAACTAATTGGGAGATCAGGAATGAGTTATTTGGAAAGACCCCTAGTGAGTTGACATCGCGGGTTGGGAAGCGCGAATTGAAAAATAATTCGATTGGCGGAAGTGGCAGTGAGGATGGATTTATAAGTAACTTTAGCAGCAACGTATTGGATCAACCCAAATTCATTCGTTTGAAACTTGATGCGGGGCTTGATCGCGAGAAAGAGGAGTATATTGATATCTTGAAAAAATAAGCAGCAAGTGATGAGAGTGAGAATGTGATGGGATTCGTAATGCAGAAAAAGGTCCGCTGACAGCGACCTTTTTTTGTTTTCTAGAAGATTAAATATGATTATAAAGTCCTTTTTAAAATAGTGCTATAATAGCTCTTTGAGTGTTCTGAGCTGTATTTTGATCTATATGAACTAGGGGTGATAGATTTGAGCGTAATCCGTATGGAGAACGTAACTAAGAAATATGAGAATACTTTGATTTTTCGAGATATATATTTTCGAGTTAGCAAGGGTGAGCGGATTGGGTTAATCGGACGAAATGGTGCGGGGAAATCTACTGTTTTTAAACTGATGATGGGAAAAGAGGAGCCAACAGCAGGGAAAGTAGAGTTAGATCCCAATGTGAAGATCAGTTATTTCTCTCAATTCTCGGAGCTTTCCGGCTCCTTGTCTGTACAGCAAGAGTTAGAGTTGTGCTTTGAGCAGGTAGCGCTTATCGAACAGGAGCTTAACCAAATCGGGGAACAGCTTGGACAAGTGACGGATGATGACCAGATGAATACACTTTTAGAGCGGCAAGCGGCGCTTTTTGAACAAATGGATCATTTGGATGGCTGGAATGTATCTGTAGAAATCAACACTGTTCTGACGAAGTTGGGCTTCAATGAAAGATCACGGCATCAACCAGTAGATGAATTATCGGGAGGCTGGAGGAACCGTGCAGCACTGGCTAAAGTCTTAATTGAAATGCCCGACGTCGTATTGCTCGATGAGCCTACAAACTTTTTGGATATCGAAGGGATCGTATGGTTGGAGCAGTGGCTGCACCGTTTTAATGGAGCGATGATTCTGGTCTCCCATGACCGGCAGTTTATTGACAGAGTAGTCACGCGCACGATAGAAATCGAGAATTATCATTTTCAAGAATATGAAGGCAATTACACCGACTATGTTCGTAAAAAGAAGATGCGCAAAAAGGTGCTTGATCGTCAATTCGAGTGGGAAGAAGAGCTTCTAATTATGGAGTCTGAAGCCATTGAAACCCGCGGGAACAAAAAGTCCCCGAAGGATCGTCTATCACGTAAACTGACAGATATGAAAAAGCGTGTGGAGCCTCATCCAGTGAACGTACTGATCACCGATATCTACAGCAATTTACGGTTTCCGGATAAGCTTGGTGAAGTGAAGGGAATTGGACAAAGCTATGATGGTCGGACGATATTCCAGAACATTAGCTTTGATATTCAAAAGGAAGATCGGATAGCTATTGTGGGGCCTAACGGAAGCGGGAAGTCGACACTCATAAAGGTATTGACTGGGCAAGAAGAGCCTGAAACGGGTGGTGTGACTTGGGAACGTGGGGTCAGCTACGCGTACTTCAATCAGATGTGGGACGAACTCGATGTTAAGGATACAGTCAGTCATGCCGTAAATGTGTATGGGCTGGGACTCGATGCTCCGCGGAAAAAAGTGAACAAATTTCTATCGATGCTACAATTCTCGGAAATGGATCTGAGCAAAACGATCGGCAGTCTGTCAGGTGGACAGCAGGCCAGAGTAGCGTTAGCGAAATGCCTTCTCTCTGGCGCGGCTGTTATTATTTTGGATGAGCCAACGAATCATTTAGATTTGACGAGTATTCAGGTGATGGAGCAGGCACTCATTCATTTCCCTGGAGCCGTAGTTACCGTCAGTCATGACCGCTTCTTCATCGATAAAATTGCAACGAAAATGCTTACCTTCGATCCTGAAGCAGGAATCACTGAGCAGAATGTTTAGGATTATGCTGGCAGTCGGATGATCACGGTCGTCCCTTTACCTACTTGACTGGTGATTTCAATCCCATAGGGTTCACCAAAATGAAATTGAATACGATCATGAACATTTTTTATACCAATATGATCTTCATCTAGGGTGTCTGATGGTTGAGAGAGACGAAGACGTAACTGTTTAAGTTTCTCTTCATCGATACCAATTCCGTTATCTTTAACGATAATTAGCATGTCATCCCCCGAAATCATCGAGGAGACTTCAAGGAGACCCGGTTCACTTCGACACTCCAGTCCATGGACGATAGCATTCTCAACGATGGGTTGAAGGGAAAAGTGCATGACTTTAATTATTTCGGTATTAGGTTCTAGCTGTTCAATATATTGAATTTTGTCCCCGAAACGTAATTGTTGGATTTTTACATACAGCCGGACGTGTTCAAGTTCTTCTCGCAGGGTTACGGTTATCTTTCCGGTCTGGATATGAATCCGAAACAATCTACCTACAATCCCCACCATTTCGCCAATCTCTCTTTGCCCATTAATGATGGCTTTCATTTGAATAGATTCAAGTACGTTCGCAAGGAAATGTGGATTGATTTGGCTTTTAAGGGCGCCGTATTGAGCTACTTTTTGCTGTGCTTTGGCCATAGAAGATCGCTCGATATAATTTTGCAGGTCTTTCACCATTTTTCGGATTCCATTGTATAGAACACCAAACTCATCTTGACGATTACTATACAAATCCACATCAAAGTTCCCCATCCCCACCAGCTTAACCTTTCGGCTTAAAAGAATAATAGGCTTAGTGACACGCTCCGATAGGATATACATGAATAAGATCGCAGTGACAAGCGACAAGAGCGCTAATGTTAAAATGATTTTTCCGAGAAAAGTGGCTTGCTTAGTCATCTCTTTTTCATCTATATACTGTATGACCTTCCAGTTGGAATAGGGAGACGTAACAAAGTTAATGTACGAGTCTTTATCATCAAAAGTACCATAAAAGCTTCCCGTGTCATTGTTCATGAAAGTATTAAGCGCCTGAGGTTCTATAGGGATAGGTTGTAAGGGTGAGGTCTCTAAGATGTCAGAGCTGTAAACACTACCGCCCTTATCGTCTAAAATAATGAATTTTCGTTTGCTATTCTCCGAGAGCTTTAAGATTTCACGTAATGAATCCAATCGGATATCGATTAACATGACGCCAATGGGCTGCTTGCTTCCTTTTTTATTAATGACTCGGGCAATAGAAATGACGGATTGTTTGGAATTGTTGCGATAGAAGGGGACATGGCTGCCAAATAGAATCACTCCGCCTTTTTTCTGCTGGGTCTGTAAATACCAATCCTCCTGGGTATAATCCTTCACATCATAATCCGCACGATTGAAATTGGCAGAGTAGAACACACGTGATCCC
Source organism: Paenibacillus sp. FSL E2-8871 (assembly GCF_038000345.1). Lineage (NCBI taxonomy): Bacteria > Bacillati > Bacillota > Bacilli > Caryophanales > Paenibacillaceae > Paenibacillus > Paenibacillus sp. FSL E2-8871. The sequence goes on from NZ_JBBOBV010000001.1 coordinate 590,203, forward strand.
GAAAAAATCTGCACACTATCAACATTTTTAATCGTCATCTCAATCCCGCTGATGAAATGCTCAATCGTGTTTCCATACTGAATATTCAGGTCATTTCCGACGTCGTCTTTATGGATCGTCCAATGCTCAAGTGCGGTTTGGAGCTGGCTATCTACCTGTGCGTTCAGTGTACCTTTATCAATACTTTGAAGATATTGGTCAATGTTGAACGAGAGGTTATTAAGGATCAGATTTGAGCTACTCTGGTATTCATTTTTGACGGCTTGGTTTGAAAAGATATAGATGATTGCGGATATGATCAGGAGTGGAATGGTAATGGTCAGGATCATCAGCATGAAAATTTGACGATTGACATGTCGCATCCGGTAGCGTCTCTTTGGTTGCTCAATCTGCATCATTTTAGGTCACCAGCCTGATTGTTTTCTATAGTCTGATGGGGTCATGTTGGTGATACTTCGGAATGTTTTCACGAAATGCTTATAGCTTTTGTAACCACACATCGTACAGACATCGGTCACTAGAATCTCCGGTTTTTTTAAGCATTCCTGCGCATATTCCATCCGAATTTCGGTTACAAATCGCATATAGTTCTTATCGAGTTTCCGCTTGAAGAGGCGACTTAAATAAGACGGATTATAGAAGAATCGATCTGCTACCATCTGCAGAGTCACGTCTTGATCAATATTTTCTTTAATGAAGGATTTAATATGCTCGAATATGATCACATCCTGTTGGTGGTTGTGTGTCAGTCCTTCGGTATAAACAATCCCCAAATGAATCATCCACCTGCCAAGCCAGTCAAAAAGCGTCTCAAGCGAATCAAAATCATCCACAAAGGTAAGGTTCAGGAGCTTTTCGCTGTACACACCTTCGATATGGATGTGGTTTTTATTGGCGAAGCGGATTATAACACTTATGATTTCCTGAAGAAATGCGAGCCAGTAATCAGGAGAAGAGACATCGGTTTTACTCAAAATATCTTGAGCCAGGCGGTGCATCAGCTGGAGCGTTTCTATTTCGTTAGAACTTTCGATACAGGAGATCATCCGTTTCTTATCATTCTCATCTAGTTGAATTAGGGATGGTTTCTGAGAATTTGAGTTTTCTATCCATTGTGGCAAATAGAATAACCTGCAATCTCTCATGTAAAAGCGTTGATATAACATTCGATCGGAATCGTGCAGCAAAGTATGTATTTGTGCAGGGTTCTCCGTCGTCTTACCTATAACTAAATAGAGGCCTAGATGATGTTCTAGCGTAAGCGCCTTCAGATATTGATCGATTCGTATCTGTACTTGAGTTTGAAGAGGGAAGTTGTCAGTAGAAGACGGAGATCCCAATACAATAAGACCATAGAGCTTTGTTTTAGATGAATATGTAAAAATAGAGTGTGGTGTAGAGGCATGGAGATACTCATCCACTGCGTAATGAATGAACTTTTCCGCATATTCTCTTATCCATAGGGTGGATTGCGTGCGCGTTTCTCTCACAGGAATGCCAGTCAAAACAAAGGGGAGATAAAGATAGTAGTTACTGTTGAAATTACATAGTTCATGGATAATAGCATCATCTATTACTGAATGTTCTTCCTCTAGCAACAGCTTTACAAGCTCTGCCCCTTCCAGATTAGAACGTTTTAATCGGTCTTGCCGTTTTAGATGAAGCTTGTTCATACATTTTTGTATTACTAGAAGGCTTTCTTCGTATTCCAAAGGCTTAAGCAAAAAAGCATGTACATTCCCTAGTTGTATAGCCTTCTGAGCGTATTCGAAATCGTTGAATCCTGTCAAAATGATAAATAATGTATCAGGAAGCAGATTGCGAATCTGCTCAATCATTTGAAGCCCATCCATTTCGGGCATCCGGATATCGGTGATCACCAAATCGGGCTTCTCGCGTAGCGCGGTGGTCATTCCTTCTCTGCCATTCTCTGCTTCAATAATGCTGTGGACCCCAAGCTTCTCCCAAGCAAAGTAATGTTTTAGGCCCGTTCGTATTAATGGCTCATCCTCTACAATCATCAATTTATACATGAAATCCCTCCGGAAGACTAGAATTATAGTGGATCACTCGTAAGAGAATACCATTAGATGTAAGATTAAAAGGGTTACATTAAGGCGAAAAAGTGAAAAAATATAAATTCAATTGTTAATAGGTGGAATATGTAATGTATTATAACATTGAAGAGGGGTGGATTGAAGGGATATGTCAGAAATGAACCCTAAAAGTAAAAGGAGTGGGATTCTCCTGAATTTACAATTGATTTATGATTAGCGCAAGGAATGAGAGCAGTACTTTATTCCACAAAAAATAATTGGGGGTAGCACATGAAAGCAATGAAAAAAGGGCTAATGAGTATTGTTGGTGTCGCACTTTTAGGTACACAGTTAGTTGCATGTGGAAATACGAACACAGCGAATTCAGCGGTTACACCAAGTAATAATGCTGACAAGACAGAGCCCGCAGCAACTGAGGTTGCTGCTAAACCAGTAGAAATTACTTGGTGGAATTTTCCGAGCTTTCAAGCTTTAGATGGTGAAGTAGGCAAGTATGAGAAGGAAATCATTGCAGCTTTTAATGAGAAGAATCCTGAAATTAAAGTAAACCTTGAGATGATCACCTTTGAAGGCGGCCCTGAAAAACTGAATGTCGCAATTGCTTCGAATACCGCACCTGATGTGATCTATGATGCACCTGGACGGATTATCGATTGGGGTAAAAAGGATTTGCTTGCACCGCTTAACGACATGGTGACTGATGAAGTGAAGAATGATATTTCAGAAGCTTTTTGGAAGCAGTCAAGTGTAGGCGACAACATCTTTATGTACCCGATCAACACAGCGCCTTTTATGATGGCTGTTAATAAATCTATTTTTGAAAAGATTGGCGCTCTAGATTTACTACCTTTGGATAAGGAAGATAGAACTTGGACGTTTGAAGAATATAAAAAGGCGTTGGAAGCTGTAAAAGAAAAGGCACCGGACGTTATTCCTACAGGATTCTTCGCGAAGAGCCAAGCTGGAGACCAAGGCACTCGTGCTTATCTTGCTAACTTAGGTGTATCCCGATTCTTAAATGAAGATAATTCAGCAGTCGCTATCAATACTGATAATGCTGCTAAAGCGTTAGATTGGATTGTCCAAGCTACGAAAGATAAACTCAGTGTCTCCGGTGCAGCTTCACTTGCTGCTGCTGACGTGAACGATTTGTTCCTGCAAGGTAAATTGGCCTTTACACTTAACTATTCCGCTGTACTAAAAGCACAGAACGTATCTAAAAAAATGGTACAGTTCGAAGATATTCTCCTTCCATTCCCTACACTAGATGGTTCGGAACCAAAGCTTGAACCATATCTGGGCGGTATGGCTGTATTTAACAATGGGGATGAAGCTAAGATTGCAGCTTCCAAAAAGCTGATTGATTTTATTGCTAATGATCCTGTATGGGGTAAGAAAAACTTGATTCAAACAGGTGGTCTCTCGGTTCGTAATTCGATTACTGGTCTTTATGACGATCCAGAGTATAAATACGCTGAATATGCACGTAAATTTACGACAGATGCACCTACGATTGCTGATGGATATGCAGATATTCGTACGTTCTGGTTCCCTGAATTACAACGTGCTTTAACTGGAGGCGCAACCGGCAAGGAAGCTTTGGATAGTTTTGCTACAAAGGCTAATGAAGCTATTACTAAAGCAAAAGCAGCTATGAAATAAATAGTGAATGGTGTTCAAAAGAATAGAGTGCGGGAAGCACTCTATTCTTTTTAAAAAAATGAAAATTTTAAAGCTACGCACCTATAAATATCATTATTTTTCATCAGAGAAATGGGGAGAAGGTTGTGGGGACAACGGTACGCAAAATTAAAGGTTATGTGATACGTGACTGGATGATGAGCTATCTTTTCTTATTACCAGCGTTTGGATTTTTTCTTCTGTTTGTAGCCTACCCAATGATAAAAGGGGTTTATATTAGTTTCTTTGATTACTCGCTGAGAGATTTTAGTTTTATTGGTCTCAATAATTATATTTCATTATTTAAAGATGATAATTTCATGAAGTCCATGGGAAATACTTTATTACTCGTAGTGATCACCGTACCGATCGTGATTATCTTTTCACTGTTTGTATCCATGAATATTTATAAGAAAAAAGAGTTTGCTAGATCGTTTTTCCGCGGTGTGTTCTACTTGCCAGCCGTATCTTCGGTCGTAAGTATTACAGTCGTTTGGGGCTGGATTTACCATCCCAACTACGGAATTCTGAATTATTTGACGGGTTTATTTGGAATGGAGCCTGTTTCATGGCTTGGGGATACAAGAACCGCATTACTTGCAATTATCGTGGTCTTAATAACGACTTCTGTAGGGCAACCGATCATTTTGTATGTGGCCTCCATTGGTAACATTCCTACCTCTTATATTGAAGCCGCAGAGATAGATCGAGCAACCCCTTGGCAAATTTTCCGGAAAATATTATGGCCGATGCTGATGCCAACGAACTTATATATTATCGTGATTACCACGATTAATACCTTTCAGTGTTTTGCACTGATTCAACTCCTTACCTCAGGTGGACCTGTATATAGCACTTCAACTGTTATGTATGGTGTATATGAACAAGCCTTTATGCTAGGTCATTTCGGATATGCCTCTGCAATGGGCGTCATACTCGCAATTGTAATTGGGATCATTTCAATCATTCAATTCAAATACTTTGGCAGCGATGTTGAGTATTAAGGAGGGGACATCATGAATTCTACGAATCCATTAGAACTGAAAGCACCTATTATCCAGTCTAAGAAAGTAAGCGCATGGAAAAAAGAATTAACGATTCCAAAAATAATCGCTACAATCCTATTGATTTTGGCTACATTATTTTTTATATTTCCCTTTTACTGGGTAGTGTCGGGGGCCTTTAAACTTCAAACTGTGGCAACGACCATCCCACCGGAGTGGTTTCCGTTAAAGCCGACGTTACAGAACTGGACAGAATTATTTAAGAATCCCGTAGAACGCTGGATGTTTAATAGCTTTATTATTGCTTTTGCAGAAATGGCTGCGATCTGTATTGTCTCTTCCTGCGCCGGATATGTTCTCGCAAAGAAATCATTTCCAGGACGAGGAATTATCTTCACGATGTTTGTTGCCGCTATGGCATTACCTAAGCAAGTTATTCTCGTTCCGTTGTTTACGATGTTAGCTGACTTTGGTTGGGTCAATACGTATAAAGGGCTTATTTTACCGGCAATTGGCTGGCCATTTGGAGTCTTTTTGATGAAACAGTTCGCGCAGACGATTCCGGGAGAGTTGATTGAAGCGGCAAAAATTGACGGCAGCTCGGAAATTCGATTGTTCGGAACGATCATTTTACCGTTATTGAAACCAGCAGTTGGTGCACTGGCCATATTCACCTTCATCACTTCATGGAACGATTATTTCAGCCAGTTAATTATGACACGATCCACTTCGATGATGACCTTACCACTTGGGGTTGCGACACTTCGAGGCGAATTCACAACGAACTATGGACTGCTTATGGCAGGTGCTGCGTTAGCTTCTATTCCTATGATTGCGATTTTCCTAATGTTTCAAAAGGCATTCACACAAGGGATTACCATGGGTGCTGTTAAGGGTTAACAATTCTCATAACAACGTAAATTAACAATAGTGATTTAAACGATGGAGGCTATTATCTATGAAATCTTATAATCTTGAAGTTTTTAAAGGCATTATTATCGCTTTGTACTCCAGTTATGATGCCGAGGGGAATATAGATAAAGAAGCGGCACGCAAATTAGCTCGTCATTATGCTTCTACAGGTGTGAAAGGGCTTTATGTTGGCGGAAGCTCAGGCGAAGGCATGCTGCAATCTGTAGAAGAGCGTAAACAAATGCTCGAAGCAGTTATAGCGGAAGTAGGAGATGAGCTTACGATCATTGCTCATGTAGGTGCTCCATCTACAAGAGACAGTGTTGAGCTAGCAGTACATGCTGAATTAGTTGGCGCACATGCGGTATCGGCTGTTCCGGCTATCTATTATCGTTTGTCTCCAGACAGTGTTGAAAGTCATTGGCAGGCGATCATTGATAGTACTTCACTTCCATTTATTATCTACCACATCCCGCAAACGACAGGCTTTCAATTATCTAAAAGCTTGTTAGTGAAGATGGCCGCGCAGGATAAAGTGATTGGCGTGAAGATTTCAGCAGAAAGTACATTTGAGCTTCAGCAGTTTAAGGCAGCAGGTGGAAATGATTTTCTTGTATTGAATGGACCAGATGAGCAGTACTTAGCTGGCCGCAGCATTGGGGCAGATGGTGGGATTGGTGGAACCTACGGGGTTATGCCCGAGCTATTTTTAAAAGTAGAACAATGTTATGGGCAAGGCGATATGGCTGAGGCGCAGAAATGGCAGTTCATTATCAATGATCTCATTGTAGAATTACTATCCTTTCCATCATTATATGGTGCATGCAAAGCAATTCTGAGTTTGCGTGGATTTGAAACGGGCCAACCGAGAATGCCACTTCTACCCATCAAGGCTTCGGATCAGGATCGGGTGGAAGCTCTCAACAATAGAATATTAGAGTATATTCTTGAAGTGAAGGGATAGGGTTAATGATGACTCGAATGAGCGATATCTTTCCGATGAAAGGTCTGATCGTGTCATGTCAGGCACTTGAGTATGAGCCGCTTCATGGTGGAGATACAATGGCAAAAATGGCAAGAGCGGCGGTTCAATCAGGGGCAATTGGAATTCGGACGAATGGGGTTTCAGATATTCTAGCGATTAAAGAAGAAGTAAATGTACCGGTTATTGGACTTATTAAACGGGATATTCCCGGATCAGCCATATTTATTACGCCAACTCTGGATGAGGTGAAAGCAATCGTGTCCGCTAAAGCGGATATTGTTGCATTAGATGTTACGAATCGGGAAGGTCGCTTAGCGTCGGTTAAGCCTTTAATCGCATATGCCCATCAAATGGGTGTGCTTGTAATGGCAGATATATCGACTTTGGAGGAAGGACTGGCAGCGGAAGAATTAGGTGTAGATTTTATTGGTACAACACTTTCGGGCTATACACCATACAGCACACAACAAGAAGGACCAGATCTTGTCTTGCTTCAGCAGTTATGCGAGTTCGTGAAGATTCCCGTAGTTGCAGAAGGGCGTATATGGACACCAGAAGATGCGGCGAGAGCTAAGAGGGCTGGGGCATCTTATGTAGTTGTAGGAAGTGCGATTACAAGGCCACAATTAATCACATCACGCTATGTCAAAGCCGTGAGCGATTGCTGAGATTGAAGGAGGCGAGTCCGTGTTAGAAGGATATGATCCTCTAATGGAATATGCTGTCGGAGTGGATATCGGTGGAACGAAAATTAATGCTGGTCTGGTTACACCACATGGGGACGTAGTACATACTGTAAGTCTGAGTACAAAGGCTGGGTTCACGAAGACTGTGGACCGAGCTTTTCAGGCTATTCAAAGGTTAATAGAAGAAGTTACAGCCATGAATGCAGGCATTCAATTTAAAGGGATTGGTGTAGGAACGGCAGGACAAATCGATTGGGAGGCGGGGAGTATTCGCTCAGCCTCTGAGCTTATTCCTGGCTATGCTGGGACAGATTTGAAAACGTTGCTTCAGACTCAGTTCCAGCTTCCAGTAATCGTAGATAATGACGTGAATGTACTGGCATTAACAGAGAAATATTTAGGTTCTTGTATAGGTGTAGAAGATTTTATCTGTCTTGCACTTGGAACGGGTGTAGGCGGAGCAATTATTGTAGAAGGTCGCCTTGTTCATGGTTCTTGGGGTGGGGCTGGAGAGTTAGGGCATATGTCTGTAGATTTCAAAGGGCCGACATGCGTTTGTGGTGGGAAAGGCTGCTTAGAGCACTATGCGTCAGGCACAAGCATAGCTCGTCGTATGCAGGAAAAACTAACTATACACAGCCTGCCACTTGATAACATAAACTCACGAGAAGTGATCGAGAGATGGAGGGAAGGAGACCGTCTAGCTACAGAAGTAATGAAAGAAACAATTGCTGCGCTTGGTTCAGCTATCGCTTCGTTTATTCATATTTTTAACCCAAAGGTTATTGTTATTGGTGGTGGAGTGGCTGAAGCAGGTGAGCTATTATTCGAAGGAATAAGAAGAGAAGTGGCTACGAGAACGATGCCATCGATGCTGGAAGGCGTCCGCATTGAAGCAGCCTATCGTGGCAATTCCTGTGGAATGATTGGTGCGGCATTACAGATCTGGGAGTACGGAGTCCCATCCCTTTCATCTAGTAATGAAGGCTTTATCTAAATCTCTTGATTAAATAGAATAATTTACCGATAATGTTAAAGGGGATGAGAGGAAAGGTCAAATCTTTCTGGGGTCCCTAATCCGTTTATAAGGAGTGATGATGTTTGAGTACGAACAACACCACAATGAAGTCCGAGAGAGGTCAGTATTCGTAAGGGAAGAACACCTCTCAATGACTACGGGAGGCACTATCGGAAATGATGACTTTAATGAACATGGTGAGGGGAACAGAGAACGATCTACCTGCCAAAGAGATGATCAAGTATTGGAATCATGAGCCTGGAACTTTGAAGCTTGTGAGAGCAAGTAGCAATTTTATTTATACGTTTCAATGGAATAGTAAGCACTATTATTTAAGGTTTACTCACGAAGAGGATAATAGCGCAGAGAATATTCAGGCTGAACTAGATTTTATGATGTACTTATTGGAACAGGGCTATGAGACCGTGGCGCCATTACGATCCAAGCAAGGGAAGTGGATTGAGACCCTTTCAACTGGAAATAGCAAATATCACGGGGTTGTTTTTGAACAAGCCCAAGGGGAGTACGTTCCACTTGAAGAGATGTCGGAGCTGCAGTTCCAACATTGGGGTCAAACGCTCGCGAGATTGCATAATTTATCTGAGACTTATGCTCCGAGCACACCCGCACGTAAAAGCTGGGTCGATTCGCTTCAATTTATTTTATCCGTATTAAGAAGACACCCCGAGGAGCATAAAGCGCTTAAGGAATATGAACGAATTGAGGCGTGGCTAAGTGAGCTCTCTTTTGGCGTAGGGCATACGGGGCTGATCCATTTTGATTTTGAGACAGACAATATCTTTTATATGAGAGAGACATCTCAATATAGTGCGATCGACTTTGATGACTCTATGTATCACTGGTTTGCGATGGATATCACATCAGCGTTAAGAGATCTATCCAAGCAGAATGATGAGGAGAGCAAGAAGAACATCGATCTTTTTATTAGTGGATATAGATCTGTAAAGCGGCTGGATGATGAATATATCAAGCTATTGCCAGAATTCCAAAGATTCTCTGACTTATATGGATTCGCTAGGTTGCTTCGAAGTTTAGAGAATTTGGATGTTTCTATTTGTCCGGAATGGGCACTACAGCTTAAAGCTAAATTAGATGCAATCTGTGATAGTATTCGGAATGGCTTTCATCCACATATTGCGCTGAAGACAATCACTGAGAATAACTGGTATGCCTGTACGCAATTAGAGGTATCCAATGAGCAAAAAACGGTTTTTCCTGTACCTGTAGTCTATTGGTTAGCAGAATCGGCTTATTGCGGAATGACTCCGTTGGCTTTATACGCAGATGAAGAATTGGTAGGATTCTCAGTATATGCTGTTGATCCTGAGGACGGAAGTTATTGGATTATGGCTTTTATGATTGATCAGAAATATCAGAATAGAGGATTCGGTAGAACCGGAATGGATGCCTTGATTCGAACTATAAAAGAGAAACATCACTGCGACAAAATCGTTATTGGACATCGAATAGAGAACGAACGTGCTTCGAACTTATATACATCCCTTGGATTCGTTGAAATGAGCAGGGATGAGGTTGAAGTTATACGTGAGTTGATAGTGTAAAGAAAAGAGGCCGTTCCAAAAGTAGTTTTTGTACTACTCGGGAGCGGCTCTTCTTGTTATCCTGTAAATGACGTTCCAAATGATGATCCGAGTGAAGTTCCAAGTGAAGTTTCAATAGAACAATTAGGGAATTTCTCCCTCTAATTCTGAGATTATTGGTTGCCAGACTTATAATTAGGGAAAACCTCCCCTAAATTCGTCTGATTTGATGAGAATCAAAGGAATTAGCCTGATTTATAGGGAGGAATTCCCTAATTTCATTCATTATTAGCGGGTATCGACTTTTTATAGGGAGTTTTCCCCTAATCAGTTTTAAACCATCAAACATTAGCCCACTCCTGCTCTAAAGAGGAATAGACGATCTCGTTGCACCATTGCTGATTACAGAATCTAGTCTCCCTAAGAACTCCATCTTTTAACATTCCTGCTCTAATCATTACTTTCTCAGATTGCACATTCTCGGCGTTGGCATAAGCAACAACCCTATGTGCATTAAGAGAGCTAAAGGCATAACCTATCAGAGACTTCACGGCTTCAGTTGCATATCCCATTTTCCAATAATCCGGGAGTAGGACCCAACCGATTTCCCATTCTCTGATTTCTTCCCAGTTTAACTTTATGCTGACATTACCGATGGGCTTCATATCCAGCTTTGTACATATTGCAAGATCATAATATTGCCGTGGATCACTTGTTGCTTGAGACAAGATCGAAAGGAAGTCATCTTTAATTTGTTTTGCATCAGGTGCAGTGTTCTCATATTTGTAGGATAGGGGATTTTGTTCTAGTTCTTCATAAAAAGAAGAATCACTGCTTGTATAATCTCTTAAAATTAATCGGTTCGATACTATTTCCATGAATATAACACTCCTAGTTTAAGTTTTAATTGTTCTTCAGTTGCTACCGCCTAATACGATTACAAAGAATCTGTTAAACGTACACTGTAACTTCTTGTAGATCCATGTAATTTCCTTTATTTTTCATAATATTTACACATTATAAAAATATAAGCTTAACAACTTTCCATTTTTATCTACAAAAATAGTGGAATTGTGATAAAGTAATATTGGTTTATTTACTAGAGGGGGATTTTGGAAATGAAAATGATTAAATGGGGCATCACTGCAGCGCTGGCAGTATCTATGTTTGGTCCAATTCATACAGCGAAGGCAGCAGATACAAGTGTACAAGCAGAGACTACGACTCAAAACAACGATGATCTAATCTTTAAGATGGACTATACGGAGATGACCGTTGGTGACAAGGTTCCGGTGCAGATTTTTGCAAAAGGTCCAGATGGCTCATCCGAACGTGTTCCACTGTCTCAAGCAGATATGGTGATCGAGAAGCCTTACTTATTGCAAAAGCTGCCAGATGGCTCAATGAAAGCATTAGCCGTTGGTGAAACAAATGTAACCGTACGTTCAGGAACTAATTCCAAAACGTTAAAGGTATCTATCAGTGCTGATAAGGACATCGAAAATGGTGTATTAATCAATGGCACGATGTATTTGCCTGTACAAACTACCTTTAAGAGTTTAGGTGCAACTATTCAGACGAATACAGCCACTAAGACTTTTAGTATTCGTGTAGGGGATTTGCCTATTCAGCTTCAACTGGGCAGCGATATTGCTATGGTGAATGGGAATAAGGTGAAAATGAGTGGTAAAGTGCAAACCGTGGATGGAGGAGCTGTATTCCCTGCAACCCTCTTAAAAACTTCATTGGGAGCAGTGTTGGATTTTGGTGCTCATTATGAGTCTTTGAACATCAATTTCGGTAAAGCGGAGTTATTTGCGTATACGAAAAATACGTTAAAAATAGCTAAAAGAGAATCTCAAGGGGATCTCGCTAAGCTAATCGGAAAGACTTATTGGTTCAACCAGTTTGACTCCGACTATAAATTCCAAAAAGCAACGATTGTTGATATTCTAGTGAACGACGATAATGAGTTTGCGATTTCTTTTAAATTGGCATCAGGTAAAGTTGTGGAGACTTATGATATGGAATATGATCAGGTCACTCGCGTTCTAGCAAATAAAGAGTATTTCTTTACGTCTGATCCTACCAAAATCTATAAATGGTCAAATGCAACATGGGCTAAAATTAAGGCAGGTAAAATTTCGACAGGAATGACCAAGCAGCAAGTAGAACTAAGCTGGGGAACTCCAATTGATAAATCAAGTCTATCCGGCAGTGGAATTACAGTTGAGACTTGGCAATATAGAAATTATAATTACGTAACCTTTACAAATGGTGTTGTCTCTATGATTTACACAAATTAATGTAAGGGAACTATAACTTCATTTTAAATCAAAGGACGCCTTCAGGTTCATTACCGGGTGTCCTTTTCATATATTCGAACGCCTCATCATTGATTTAGTCATAGAGCCTGTCTCTGAAGCATATCTTTTGAAAGAAGCACTTTCAGAATGAATTGTTGACTATTTATTGACCGAAATGAGGGGTTTATTCATGGCAAAGTCAAAACGTGGACATGCACTGTGGAGTTTACCATCCAGGGGTCGGGGTACTTGTCCGGTCTGTCAGAGTACACGGATCAAACTGCTTTATCCAAAAAGAAAAACGGACGGATCAGTCGTTAAGGTTTGTAAGCGTTGTGACAAGGCGCCTCAGACGAAAGTGGATGCAGTGTTGGTGTAAAAGAGTAACGCAAGGATGCCTAGTTGCAGCTATATGCATTTTGCATGTAGGTACAACTAGGCATCCTTATTTTGAAATATAAGAAAGTATACATTTCACACTATGCTGGGTATGAAATTATTTCAGCGTACGATGAATGACCTGATCACGTCTAGGTCCCACAGAAACAGTAGAAATACGTATTCCAATAGACGTTTCAATAAAGTCTACGTAACTTTTAGCTTGCTCTGGCAGCTCGTCGAAGTTCGTGATATGTGAAATATCGCAGTTCCAGCCAGATAAATGCGTTACTATCGGTTTTGCTGCGTTTAGCTTATTGGTTGCTGGAAACTTGTCGGTGATTTCCCCATTTTCAAGCTCATAGGCAACGCAAACCGGAATCTCATTTAAATAACCAAGAACATCCAGATTGGTCAACACAACCTCCGTTGCACCTTGCATCAGGCAACCATAGCGTGTAGCTACTGCATCAAACCAACCCATACGTCTAGGACGTCCGGTAGTCGCGCCAAATTCCCCTGCATCGCCACCTCGTGTGCGAAGTTCATCCGCTACAGGCCCTTCTAATTCAGATACAAAAGGTCCGGCACCAACGCAACTGGAATATGCCTTCGTTACAGCGATAACATTCGTGATGGCAGCCGCAGGTAGACCCGCGCCGACAGGTGCGTATCCGGCAAGTGTCGATGAAGAGGTAGAGTAAGGATATATACCGTGATCAGGATCGCGCAGAGCGCCTAATTGCCCTTCAAGTAGAATCGTTTCTCCTTTTGCATAAGCTTCTTGTAGTATTTCTGTTGTATTGGCAACATATGGTGCCAATTGCGCAGCTTCCTTTTGCAACTGAGCCATTAATTCTGAGACTTGGATAGGGGCTTTCTTATATAAATGCTCCAGCAATACATTTTTTGAAGCAAGTAATTGTTCGAGACGTTTCTCAAGTCGGACGGGATCAAACAAATCTGCAACTTGTATCCCGAGCTTCGCATATTTATCCGCGTAGAATGGCGCTATTCCTCGTTTGGTTGAACCGAACCCTTGTGACCCAAGTCGTTCCTCTTCCAGCTCATCAAACAAACGATGGATCGAGAGTACGATTTGAGCACGCTCAGACACGTACAACTTCGGCTGTGGAACCCCTCTATCTGCTAATGCTTGTAATTCCTTTACTAATACTTCTGTATCAAGAGCTGTTCCTGGTCCAATAATGTTTGTAACTGAAGGGTAAAATACACCAGAAGGCAGCATATGAAGCGAAAATTTTCCATACTGGTTAATGATAGTATGCCCAGCATTACTTCCACCTTGAAAACGAACTACATAGGATGATTGAGCGGCTAGTACATCTGTCATTTTTCCTTTGCCTTCATCTCCCCAGTTAGCTCCTACAATTGCGATTACGGTCACGTGATTACCTCCCAAGCTTGTGATTGGCTACAGGTCTAAGTATAATGCTAGATATAACATTAGAAAAATTGATATATGTAATATCTATTATAAGGTGAGGTAATGACTTGGGGATGGACATCAACTTGGAATGGTATCGCTCTTTTTATTGGGTAGCACAAACAGGCAGCTTAACTGCGGCAGCAGAACGGCTGAATATCACACAACCCGCGGTGAGTCACACGATTAAGCAATTGGAAGAAAAGATGGGCGGCCCCTTATTTTTCCGTACCTCTAGAGGGGTGGATCTAACAACAGAAGGAAAAGTACTGCTGCGATTCATTGAGCAAGCCTTTCAGAATGTGGAGATGGGTGAGCGAGCGATTGCAGAAATGAACAATTTAAATAGTGGGGAGATTCATATCGGTGCAAGCGATACCCTCTGCAAATATTACTTGTTATCTTATCTCGAGCAATATCATGAACAATATCCTAACGTACGTATTCATATTACGAATCGAACAACACCGGAAACGCTCACGCTTTTAAAAGAAGGCAAAATTGATTTCGGCATCGTAAGCTTACCGGCATCTGACAAGCAGATTGAATTTCGTAAGAGTACACGGCTCCAAGATTGTCTTGTAGGAGGCAAGGGCTTCCGTCATTTAGCAGATAATACGATGCCGCTTGCAAACATCAAGCAGTACCCATTATTATTCCTGGAGCCAGGAGGCAGCACAAGAAAGTACATAGATGGGTTTCTTGCCTCCAATCATGTGACGATAACACCAGAGTTTGAACTAGGCAGTGTAGATCTTCTTGTTCAGTTCGCTTTACGTGGCTTTGGTCTAGCTTTTGTTATTCGTGATTATGTAAGGGAAGAATTAAAAAGTGGGGAGCTTGTAGAAATCCCTTTAGATCCGCCATTTCCAGAGCGTAACATCGGGATAGCGACTCTTCGAGGGGTTCCACTCTCTGCTGCATCAAAGTCCTTTCTAACCTTATTGGACTAAATTAAATCGGGTGCGGGATTATACACATGAGGAGGAGGCTAAGCTATGAGTGATTTGCTTGGTCGGCTACGTAAGGGATACGGGAAAAAGCTGCGTGCACTTCACACCTGGAACGGCTGGATCGTCGTGATATTGGCCTTGACTGGGCTTGTGCTAGTAGGCGGTTTCTGGCGAGGTTTCCTTGGTGAAGGCAGGGTATGGATTAAAGGCTTGCATATTGTGGTAGGAATTGCATCTATCCTTCCAGTGATCTATTATCTTCTGCTGGCCAGTAAACATTGGAAACAGCTAAAGGAAAAGCCTTGGCAGCGGTTCAATGTACTTGTTGTGCTCTTCCTGTTGCTTGGGTGGTTCGTTTCTGGTGTATTGTTATGGCAGTTTCGTACGGTAGGACCGCAAGTATCTAATCTTGCATTGGTCGTTCATGATGTCCTGACATGGATTGGACTGCCTTACATTATCTATCACTCATTGACTCGTGTGAAGTGGTTGAAGGAGCCGAATCGTCGGACCATCAAGAGCGAGGGAAGTGCCATTACAACATCTCAGAATACTCCGCAGCCAGTCTATACACGTAGAGCTTTTATTCGAGGGACGATCGGTGTAGGGCTTGCCCTTACAATCGGACCCTCATTTGTAAAATGGTTAGGCAGCTCGATTGGAAACATCGGTGGCAGCGAAACGATCGATAAATTAATCGAGAATGACCGCAATCAGCTGTTGCCAGCACCGCAGCCACTGGCGGCATCGTCACCGCCTCTTGGAGGTGGGTCGCAGGGTCAATTCCGTGTTTATACTGTAACCCCTATTCCTGAGTTCACGAACGATAATTGGTCCTTTAAGTTGGATGGTCTTGTTGATCAGAGCTTTACATGGAATTGGGAGCAATTCGTTCAATTGCAACGGACGGTTCAAGTGAGTGATTTTCACTGCGTGACAGGTTGGTCCGTCTATAAGAATACCTGGGAGGGCATCAAGCTGAAGGATCTACTACAACTGGCTGGTGTGAAGTCCACTGCAAAGACAGTGAAGTTCTACTCAGGGGATGGAGTATATACAGATACCCTTACGCTGGAGCAGGCGGATATGGACGATGTTATGGTCGCGGTTATGCATGATGGGAAACCGATTCCGAGCGATCTCGGTGGACCGGTTCGGCTAATTGTCCCCAAAATGTTCGCTTACAAGTCAGTGAAGTGGCTGAACCGGATTGAACTAATCGAGGGAGAGCATACAGGATACTGGGAGCAACGAGGCTATTCGAATGATGCTTGGGTATAAATGAGTTTACTTAACCTTAATGGGCTTTGGGCCTGTTAAGGTTTTTTTGTGATTAGGGATGTAATCACAGAAATATTTCCATATATATAGAAGTGAATCAACGAGGGGCAGAGATCATCTGCGGAAAATTAGATTTTTTGTAAATAAAAGGAGTATGGTGAGTTGGTTTCTGATAAAATAAAGCAAATGATGGAAAAAGTTACCGGATCGGTTAGGGAGGTGTTTATGTTGAACGGTGCGAGATCCGTAAAGCTATTAGGACTTATAGTTGGCGTGGTGTTACTGAATATTATCGTTTTGTCACCAGGGTTATTAGGGGTCGAAATTGGGGGAGTAAGCGTTCTAGAGACTTCCTTTGGCGTGACATTAGTAGTGATCAGTCTTCTTGTTGTCCTTTATGGAAGTTATAATTTGCTGTTTAAAGCTTCGGTGGTTCCACCTGTAAAAGAGATAAAGACGCATGAGGATTATATAGCAGCGCTCACGCAATACAAAAATGTAAAGGTGCTGAAGAAGGACATTACACTGGCTTTGGATCAGGTCATTCGGATGGAAAAGAAGAAAAACACGTTAATGGTTGTCCTGGGTCAGAGATTTGAGCAATCGGAGCTAAGCTACAAGAAGTTTGGTGCGGTCAGTTATGAAGTAGAGAAGCTTTTCTATCTGAATATCCGAGGGATACTTAATAAGTTAAGTGTTTTTGACGCTTCGGAATTCTCCCTTTTTGCCAGTCAGCAGAGACCTGCGCAGTTCTCGGATAAATTGGTGCAGAAAAAAACAGCGCTATACAATGAATACTTGGCTTATGTAACAGGTTATCTCGGTGCAAACGAAGAGATTTTGCTGAAGTTAGATCAATTACTTCTCGAAATATCGCTATTAGACAGTACGAATTATAAAGATGTTGAAGATATGCCTTGTATGAAGGAGATCGATGAATTGATCAAACAGACGAAATTCTATAAGCAATGAAAGGAAGATGCGAATGGCTAGGAAAGGGAGAACATTTTTAGTCCTCGGAATTATTACAGTGGTAGTTTTTGCTCTTGTGTATTTTGGGATCACTTTAACATCTAATTTAGGTAAAACCACTACTGAGGTTTCGTCAGAAGATGCAGGAAAGCGGCTGGAAAAACTTTATAAAAAAATTAACGTAAATATCGCGGAGCAAGTTAAAGGACAAATCGACCTTGATCCTGTAGCGATTGGTGATTCCTTACCGGATATTTCTAAATTCCCTATATCAGTAACCAATACAACGGATAGCTTTGTCGAAATCTTTTCATCCACAGAGAAATCAGGAACGGGTAATGATGGATGGCTTAATGAAGTGGCGACAGACTTTAATAGTTCCAATATAGAAGTGAACGGATTACCTGTTTCAGTAAAAATTCGCAATATTGCTTCAGGAACAGCGACGGATTACATAAGGTCTGGTAAATATATACCAGATGCGTTTACACCATCCAATGAGTTATGGGGTGAGATGGTAAAAGCGAACGGAATGAATACGCAGCTTATAACCAATCGTCTTATTGGTAATGTAGCTGGTATTGTCACGAATAAAACGAAATATGATGAGTTAGTAGAAAAGTATGGTTCTTTAAACGTTAAGACGATTACTGATGCGATAGCGAATAATGAATTATCTATGGGTTACACAGATCCTTTTGCCAGCTCAACAGGTTTGAACTTTCTTGTGACTGCACTTGGGACGTTTGACAGCTCTGATTTGCTTGGAGAGCAAGCAGTTCAGGGCTTTGAGAAATTCCAAGCGAATGTACCTTTTATCGCATCGACTACTTTACAAATGCGTGATGCGGCTAAAACGGGGAAGCTGGATGCTTTTGTATTAGAGTACCAAATTTACGCAAATGCCCCCGAACTAAAGGGTAGTTATGTATTTACTCCTTTTGGTGTAAGGCATGACAGTCCCCTTTACGCATTAGGTGATCTTCCACAAGAGAAGCTGGACATTATTAAGAAATTCGCGGAGTTTGTTGAACAGGATAAGTATCAGCGTTTGGGTGAGGAAAAAGGTTTTAATGGATTGAATGACTATCATTCGGAGGTTAATCCAGTGGATGGCAGTCTTTTATCCTCGGCTCAAAAGCTGTGGAAGGAGAAGAAAAACGGCAATAAACCCATTGCGGCAGTATTTGTAGCTGATGTCTCAGGTAGCATGAACGGTGAGCCTTTAAATCGTTTAAAGCAATCATTATTAACAGGACAGAAATACTTAGGCAAAGATAATAGTATTGGTTTTGTTTCCTACTCCGATAACGTTACGATAAATCTTCCAATTGGCAAATATGACACGAATCAGCAGTCGATGTTTGTTGGGGCAATAGATAGTCTTCAGGCGAATGGGGGGACAGCGACTTTTGATGGAATTGTGGTGGCACTCAAAATGCTTCAAGACGAAATGAAGATAAACCCGGAAATCAAACCTTTAGTCTTTGTATTAAGTGATGGAGAAACGAATGAAGGTCATTCACTGAATGATATCAGGGGCTTAATTGAAACCTATAAAATTCCGATTTACACCATTGGCTACAACGCAAATATTAAAGCACTGGAGAGCATTTCAAGTATTAATGAAGCGGCTAACATCAACGCGGATACAGACGACGTAGTCTATAAAATCGGAAACCTGCTTAATGTTCAAATGTAAGTTACAACTTTTAGGAGGGGTTCTATGTCTTTTACGATGGAAGTGGTAAGTCCGGAGAAATTGAAATCAGCGATTGAAGAACAGGTTAAACCTGAGCCACAGGAAGTAACGCAACTGAAGGAAATGGCGATAACCAATGTCTCGACGATTTTGGAGCTGGATTTAGAATCTTTGGATAAACGAAAAGAAGTGCTGCAATCCATAGACAGCTTCGGGATGAGCACCATGAGATCGTCTTCAGACAAGAACTCTCTTTTGCAAGTTTCTGTAGGGAATTTATCAAAAACAGGGGATGAAGGCGGGCAAGTAGCTAAAGGGTTAACGGAACTAAACCTCCAGCTGAAAGATTTAGACCCAAGCGCAGTGGATTTTGCCAAAAGTGGTCTTCTAGGGAAGTTCTTTAACCCATTGCGGAGTTATTTTGCGAAGTATCAAAAAGCAGATGCTGTAATCTCAGATATTATCATTTCTTTAGATAAAGGCAAAACCGTATTGAAAAATGATAACACTACATTAGAGTTTGAGCAGCAATCGCTTAGAGAGCTCACTAAAAAACTGCAGAAAGAAATTCAGCTAGGAATGCTGATGGATCAGGAGATTGAGGCTCAGCTAGATGCAGCCAAGCTACGTAATGAGTCTGAAGAAAGAGTAAAGTTCATAACGGAGGAGGTATTGTTTCCTCTGCGGCAGCGTGTGATGGATCTGCAACAGATGCTGGTAGTAAATCAGCAGGGAATTATGGCGATTGAAGTGGTTATACGAAATAATAAAGAGCTAATTAGAGGGGTGGACAGAGCTAGAAATGTTACGGTTTCTGCCCTGAAAATCTCCGTTACGGTGGCCAGTGCACTCTATAATCAACGAATTGTTTTGAAAAAGATTGAACTCCTAAATCAAACGACCAACACGCTAATAAGCGGCACCTCAAAAATGTTGAAAGATCAGGGGGCGGCGATCCATAAGCAATCCCTAGAATCTAGCATTTCAGTAGATACATTAAAACAGGCATTTACAGATGTGCTATCCGCTTTAGATTCGATAAGTACGTATAAGCAGGAAGCTCTTCCTAAAATGCGTGAAACCATTAACCAGTTTAGAGAGCTGGCAGATAGCGGAGAACAGCAGATCGTGCGGCTCGAGAAGGGGAATAAGCTGGGCTTGTAGAATAGTTTGAACAATGGAGTGCGTAGAACTTACGTACTTTTTTTGTGGAATAGCTGAAGGGGAGGTGAAGAACATGTGGAGGCGGTTTCGTAAAATGGTGTTAGGTATTCTCCTCTTACTGGTGGTGCTAATAGGAATTGGAGCCTTGTATCAATGGTATGGTTCAACACAAGACAGAAAAGCTTATAGACCCGTTGGAAAACTGTATGAGGTAGAGGGCAACAAGATGCACCTTTATACGGAAGGCGAAGGCAATATTACAGTAGTCTTCGCTTCTGGATGGGGATCGGTAAATCCGTATGCTGATTTTTATCCTTTGTATGAAGGACTAAAGCAGCATGTAAAAATTGCAGTGTATGATCGCTTCGGTTACGGCTTCAGCGATGCGACGGACAGACCACGAGATATCGATACGATTACAGACGAAATTCATGAGCTCCTTAAAGTCTCCAAACAGAAGCCACCTTATTTATTTGTCGGTCACTCACTCGGCGCTCTAGAAACGATTCGGTACGCACAGCGCTTCCCGGAGGAAGTGAAGGGGATTGTGTTTATTGATGGTGGAAGTCCAGAATATTATAAAAAAAGCCCGGAGCTAACGGTTATTCCTTGGATATATAAGGGACTCCGAACGACAGGTATTCTGCGGATGTTATATCATTTCGATGGATTCGCGGCATGGGTATCTGACCAAAGTAACGGTGATAAGCTTTTGCCTGAGGGGAAAAAGGCACTAAATCGTAAAGGTACCTTACTCAAGATTGGAAACAGGAACATGGTGAATGAGTTAGAACTAAGTCGAGAGAATGCCGAAGTCGTCATGACTGGTGGGAAGCCACTCCATATCCCCATTACCGTTTTGACGGCTGACTATTTTGGCAAGCTGGATGAAGATCAATCATGGAAGGACAGTCAAACGGAGTTTCCTGCTTGGTCCACCTCTGGGAAGCAAATCATCGTACAGGGCAGTTCTCACTATATTCATAGTTATCAGCCGAAAGTTGTTGTAGATGAGTTGCTTCGAATGGTAGAGAAGGGGGGATAAACTAGGGCTTGTAGCTATTTCCAGTCTAAACCCATCCTAGCCTTTAGTCTGGTAAGACTCCGGTCCTAAGACTGTTTTGAGCCTTCTCTTTCTCGCGTATAATGAGATTAATTGATAACGTGAGAGGAAGGACATAAGAAATGAACGATAAGTTGTATACAATGCCGATCGGAGCGGTAGATTCCATGCAGATTCCCGTAGAATCGAAAACACAATCTAAACCAGGCAAACGTCGATCAAGTCCCAAGACCTATCGGAGTATGTTGTATTTTATAATCTCTTTGCCGATTACGATTGTATATTTCGTGTTTATGGTGACAGGATTAGCATTATCGATTGCTTTAACACCAATTTTCATCGGTATACCCTTGTTTTTCGCAGTAGCTAAAGGGTTAGATTACATTGTGAAATTTGAGCAAGAGCTAGTAAGATCACTACTGGATATTCCTAGACCGAGTGAAGAGCGCAGAACGGATATGAAGCAAGAGGGAGCGGGCTTCCTGCAACGCATGAAGTTAGGTTTTGATGGTGCAAAGTTTGCACGTAACATCATGCTGATTATGGGACGATTCGTATCCAGCATTATCTTCTTCTCACTAACGATAACTGTGGTAGCGGCAGCGCTAGGTCTGATCACACTACCTGTGCTACATCAGATTTTCTTGCAAACGATGGATTTGAATATTTTGGAGAATAGTGTGTTTGCCTTATTTAATATCGACTGGACATTATCTCAGCAATACATTTCCTATGTTGTAGCGGGACTCGTCGTTTCTGTGATCGCAACTTGGGTGATTAAATCGTTGATGGATGTACAGCGTAGAATGTTGTTTGTATCCTACGAGGAAGAACGTCAGTATTAAATGGAAAGAAGCGTAGCTCTTAAAGAGCTACGCTTCTTATACTTTTATCGCTATCTTAATGAATTAGTCCATAGATCAATAAGTTCTTAAGCTTCTAAACAGAAGGCTTGTAGCTGCTTGCGCTTATCAGCAGTCATGCCGAATTCCTGTTCGAGGAAAATCTCTACACTTTTATAACGCGCGTCAATGGCAGAGAAAATGGCTTCCATGAATTCTCTGCGTAATATAAGCGCAGCCATAACAGTATCGACTTCCTTCGGTGACAGATGCTGTGAGGCTTGCTTTTTTATTTGCTCATTCAATGGACCAAGTGTCTGATTGGAGAGTAAATAGTCTTCTATAATCGTCTCTCTTGGAACCCCAAGTGCTAGGAAGATGAATGCTGATCCTACGCCAGTGCGGTCTCTTCCGCCGGCACAATGATGCAGGATACTGAATTCATCTGGAAGCATAATGGTTGCCATAAGTCGCTTAAAGGAAGGGTTATTAAAGGCCATATCCAAATACATATTAACCAAGAAGTCTGTCGTAAAATGTTCAAGGAATCCAGAACGAACCACATCTCTCATGTCTCCAGGCACCTCTTGCTTTAGCGCAGGTAGACAAATGTTATTAACTCCTGGAATGACTGGATCTGGTTTTAAACGAATTTCTTCTATTCCCCGATAATCAAATATGGTCTTAATTCCAAGTGATTTAAAGAGCTTTATATCTTGATCGGTCATTCCTGTTAATTCGGCTGATCGAAAAAACAAACCGTATTTGACTCTACGGCCATCTGAGGTGGTGTATCCGCCCATATCTCGGAAATTGAGGATGCCTTTAAAGGGGAGAACACGACGCTTAGAATCTGTTGTTTCTAGTTTCTGGTTCATTTTCGTACCACCTTTGGTTGGTTATTGAATAGGCTATTCTAAAATGTAGAAAGGGTGTCGCTTAACCATAAAAGTTTGCCCTTAATACTATATATAGTACCATGATAAATGCCAACAACCCGAAAGGATAGTGTGACATTTTATAAACTAATACTCTGCTCACGCCTGTTAACTAACCTAACCAATAAAATACAAAATCCTAGCAAAAAGATCAACTTTTCTGTAAAATCGGTTGCAATATCATGTAACGTTATTGCGCTGTTTACGGAAAAATTCTAGTAGGAGTGTGTAAAATGAATTTAAAAGAAAAGTTGATAGTAATAAAAGAAAATGGCTACCAAGCACCTCCCGATACATACCAGTTGATACAAGAAATGATACATAACATCGGTTCTGTGGATGCCGAGCTGCGTGATGACCTGATTTATACAATCTTATCACATTGGATTCCTGGTAATTCTCTAACTGCAAATGAACTAGAACAACTTCTTCCAGTTATTTTGGATCATAACCATTTGCATTTTAAGCTTGGTGAAACTAATACAGACGCTGTCTTTACTCGATCTTTCTCAATGCTAGTCATACCACTCGTTTTAGAGAGACATAGAGAATCACCATTTCTCTCAAGAGAGCAAATTCATCAGATAAAAGAGAAAGTATTTTACAATGTACAAGAAGAGCGAGATTACCGCGGGTATGATGAAGAAAAGGGCTGGGCTCATGCCATAGCCCATGCAGCAGATGCTTTAGACGATTTAGCTCAATGTTCCGAACTGGATAACAATGACCTCATAACGATTCTCCATTTGGTTTATGAAAAGATGATCATAACAGATCGAATTTACTCCGATGGGGAAGATGAGAGAATGGTAAGACCCATAATTAGTGTCTTAAATAGAAAAATACTCAGTCAGACTTATGTAGAGCAATGGATTCAAAGTTTTGGTGATGTGGAGAAAAATTCAGAGTTTCTTCCTGCCTTTAGGCAAAAAAATAATATAAAGAACTTTCTGAAAAGTTTATACTTTCGAGTTAAATTTTATAAAGTAGATGCCAATCTCTGCCCAACTATCGAGCATACATTATATAAAGTAGAAAAAGTATACTATTCCTAATTTGAAGTTCACTTTTGAAATTTGAACCATAGTTCAGGAGGGGTTCTATGCATTCAAGTGGAATATTTAAATGGAGCTTTTGGGGACTTGCTGTATTAATTTTGTTAGCGCTTTCGGGATGTTCTAATAACGGAAATGTAAATGAAAAAGTTGCTACATCACCATTTCCCAATCCAACGATAAGCAATACACCTCAGGCATCGGATAGCCCAAACATTGGGGTTGTGGCAAAAGGTACTGTGCACATAGATAAACTAGGTGAGCGGAGAATATTTGTTTATTTGCCTGCAGGGTATGAAACTGACAGTGAGCGATATCCTGTTGTGTATATGCACGATGGGCAGAATGTTTTCAATACAAATACCAGCTCTTTAGGCAAAGAATGGAGAGTGGAGGAGAACATTGATCAGCTCGTTGCTGATGGAACAATGGAGAAGGTTATTGTGATAGGAATCGCTTCAAGTGATGGTTCAGAACGTGGAAAGGAGTATGTCCCTTTTCCGGAGAAGTCTATTCCTACTGATGGAACGAGTGCAGAGGAATTTACCCAATATTTTATTAAAACGGTTATCCCCTATGTCGATGGTGCTTATCGGACCATTCCCGATCGGGATCACCGAATGATCATGGGATCGTCTTTCGGTGGTATTCAGGCGTTATGGATGGGATATCAACATCCGGAGACTTTTTCAGCGATAGCGGCTTTATCCCCTGCCACTTGGGTAAGTAATGGGCGTATATTGGATGAGTTGGCGAAAGAGTCCGGGAAGCCTGCATTGAAGATTTGGCTCGACATGGGTGTAACCGAAGGAATGCCAATTGATCCGCTTGTGAATGTATTAAAGTCGAAGGGATTTGTATCAGGTAAGGACCTATTCTTTCAGATGGACCCTTTGGGTACACATGAAGAGAAGTCATGGAATAGACGTGTACATAGTCCATTGATTATGTTCGCCGGGAAAGAGGCTGTACAAAAGATCAAGCTTGAAGTAAGTGACTATCTGACATTACTCGGACCGGAAGCTCTTAATGTGCGTCTTAATTTAATTGCCACTATGGATAATGGGATGGGTTATACAATCCTTGACGGAGATGAATATCAAGTGTTGAATCCTGAAGTGGGGCAGGTAGATATAGCAGGTAAGGTGAGCTTTCTGAAACCGGAATCCTTGAAAGTAAATGTTTCATTTCAAGATGTTACTGAAGAACATTT
Organism: Paenibacillus sp. FSL E2-8871; assembly: GCF_038000345.1. Taxonomy (NCBI): domain Bacteria; kingdom Bacillati; phylum Bacillota; class Bacilli; order Caryophanales; family Paenibacillaceae; genus Paenibacillus; species Paenibacillus sp. FSL E2-8871. Next base: position 615,421 of record NZ_JBBOBV010000001.1, read on the forward strand.
GGTTAACTATGAGCATTATGTAAAGGTATTTAAAGTTTATGTGAAATCTCTTGATATTGACGAGAACGGGGATGAGTTCTCCATTAACCTGAAGGCCTCTGCTCGAAAAATAAATTCATCTCCTGAGTATATCACAGCGCTAGTGAGCTCCGCTGAAAAAATCGGTATATATAAAATTAAGGAGACTCAGGAGGATGTAATTCGTATAACCTTTAATACGAAGTAGTCATAGAAATTCATATTCAAATGAGGGTAATCCCCTGGCTAATAATCAAGAAATTTCTCACCTAATTCTTTAAACTAAAAGGAGCTGACCCCTAAGTAGCATTTCCTACTTACTGAGTCAGCTATTTTTTAACGCAAAATATAACCCCCATCAGGAAATAGGGTGCTTCCCGTAGTATAGTTATTAGTCATCAAATAAATGGTTGTATGTGCTGCTTCGTCGGCATGTCCTACCCTGCCAAGGATATTCATATTCGTATATTCATCGTAAGACTTGTCTCTAGTCTCTTGTTCTGCTCCTACCCAATTAAAGTTGGTATGAATGGTGCCTGGGGAGATGACATTTACTCGAATCGGAGCTAACTCAACAGCCAATGCTTTTCCTAGACTCTCAATCGCGCCGTTACAAGCTGCATAGGAGGCACCGTCTGCAAGTGGTCGTTGACTGAATGCGCCAGACATCAGAACAATAGAGCCAGTTGGACTTATATATGGGATCGCGTATTTCACAGCATTATATTGAGGCCAGAACTTTGCATTAAAGCAGCTATGCGCAATCTCTAAGCTTGAAGTAATCGGTCCTCTAACATAAGAGGCGCCGGGAGTGAACAAATGATCGAAGTTGCCGATTTTTTCAAAAAAAGACTTTAAGTCTTCTTCATTTTGATTATCAAGCGAATGAGTTTCGGTAGATTCGGACCCTAGAATTTGTTGAGCTTTTTCTAATTTATCTTGTGAACGCCCAGCGATTATGACATATGCGCCTTGTTCAACAGCTTGTTTGGCAGTCGCGAGCCCTATTCCGGAGCTTCCTCCTATAATGACGATTCGCTGGTTTTTTAATGAAATACTGGACATTTTTATCTACTCCGTTCATAGTTAAATGGACTTTTAAGTTCTGTTTTTTATTATTAGGTATAAAAGAAATTCTGCACAGTACGCACTTTTTTCGTACTAGGTACGATTGTTCGTACTAGCTGTGAAATAGATTAACTATCGAAAGAGATGATCACATGGATTTACTGGAGCCGAGATTGGCCGGAGTGCTTACAACGCTTGATAAGATCGGTGGAAAGTGGAAGCCGCTCATTTTATTTATTTTATTGATAGATGGTACCAAACGATTTGGCGAACTTCGACGGATTATTCCAGATGTCTCTCAAGGGACATTAACTAAGCAACTACGGGAGCTTGAAGAGGATCAACTTATCGATCGTGTGGTTTTTCATGAGCTTCCATTGAGGGTGGAATATAGTATTTCAGAACATGGCAAATCACTAATTACTGTTTTGGATAGCATGTGTGGCTGGGGAAGGATGCATCAGGAGTATTTAAATAATACAAACAAGTAAGGGGCGGACATTATTATAAATACTATTTTGCAGGACCCAACGGGTCAGGCCTATAAGACGCTGATACAGGTAGCTATGGAAGTGTGTGATGAATTTATTTTGGTCAAACGGGATCAGATGGAGTTAGAGCCAGAAGGATATGAACTATTGGAACGGTTACAGCCTTTTCTCAAAGAGATCGTCAAAGATGATTATTGGCCGGGAACTCGGCTTATGGGACATTATGCAGATGTTTATTATTTTAGATGTTCACCGGATGCGGTCGATATCCTACTATCCTATTCTACGAGCTTGTACTCATGGGTGCAGACTAGAGTGCCCGATGATCTTTGTTTTTTAAGACAGGGGCGACCGTGGTTAATCAATACAGCTCATGAGCGAGAAAGCCATATTGTAACTGATGTAGAAGAGGTGCTTAACAGACTAGAAGAGAGCGGACTATTATTCCGTGACTTATCTGTGTTTTATCCGTAATAAAGATAACAATGAGGCGATGTTTGCAAAGACAGAGTCTCTTTTTTTGTACTGGAAATTTTTGTAGACAAAATGGTCTACAAGTTGTAAACTCTAATTCAAATGGAAGGTCTAGGAATTGTAGACCAACGGGAGGCGCAAGGTTGAAGGATCTCAGACTGACCGAAATGGAAGGGAGATTTGCGGAATTAATATGGGATCATGAACCGATTCCGTCAGGGAATCTGGTGAAGTTATGTGAATCCGAGCTCAACTGGAAGAAATCTACGACGTATACGATGTTAAAACGACTTGAAGCTAAAGAGATTTTTATCAATGATAATGGTGTGGTAGGTTCTCTTATCAAAAAGGATGACTTTTATGCGGAGCAGAGCAAGGCGTTTGTGAAGGAAACCTTCGGCGGTTCGTTACCCAAATTTTTGGCTGCTTTCACAAAGAGCCGGAAATTAAGTGACAGCGAAATTGATGATGTTCTAAGACTAATCCATGAGCATAAGGAGGAGTAACGGTGGATCAGCTGTTTGAACAACTTTTAAACATGAGCATTACGGGAAGTTATGTGATTGTGTTTATCATCGTGGCACGGCTGTTCTTAAGAAAAGTTCCCAAAATATTCTCCTATGCCTTATGGTCTGTGGTTTTGATCCGACTCCTGTGTCCGTTCTCGATTGAGAGTATATTTAGTTTTATCCCATCTGAAGTACAGAACTCACCTCTAAATAAGCTATACACACAAATGCCTCAAATCCAAAATGTAATCAACACATCCGAGCAAGCTGTAAATAATATATCACCCGTACTTATTCCCTCTACACCTGCTGCACCAAGTGGTATAATCCCTTCGAATCCTTCAGATGCGTGGATTAACATAGGCCAATATATATGGTTGATCGGGATTGGGCTGCTGCTCATCTACAGCATTGTTGCCACTGTTCGACTTTCACGAGACTTAAGAGCCGCAACCCCTCTTTTCGAAAATATATATGAACATAACGGCATCTCCACACCTTTTGTATTCGGCTTCCTTAAGCCTAGAATATACCTTCCAAACGGTCTTTCCGATCATGAAAAAGCTTATCTCATCAAACACGAGCAAGTGCACATACACAGATGCGACCACATCATAAAACTTCTCGCGTTCGTTGTTCTGTGTATACATTGGTTTAATCCAGTGGTTTGGCTTGCTTTTTATCTGATGAGTGATGATATGGAGCAGTCCTGTGACGAAAGCGTCATAAGACAGATGGGCAGTGGAATCAAAAAGGAATACTCGACCTCACTTTTGTCCTTATCTACTGGAAGACGATTTATGGGTGGTTCACCGCTTGCCTTTGGCGAGAGCAATACAAAAGGACGAATCAAAAATATTCTGAATTACAAAAAACCAGCCTTTTGGGTTGTTTTAGTCGCAATCTTAGTCGTGGCTGCGCTGTGTGTCGGACTCATAAGTAATCCGAAAAATGATCCATTAACCGTAAAGGATTATGCCGAGCAATTTATGGAGCAGAACATTACGAGCTATGAGAATAGTACAAATGTTAAGATGGTTGACAGTAAAATTACTAAGCTTGAAAAAATAGCGTCATTCGACGATCTGTTTGCAACATCCTTGGAAATTTGGAGTTTAGAATATCGCTTGAAACCGGATGATCCAGCTAAGCTGACGATGACGGAAAATGTGGTTGATGGATTTATCACCGAAGAAGGAAGCATGGGGAAACCGATACTTATTTTTTCTATTATGAATTCAACACCACAATATTTGGGCGTAATCAGGAGTGGAGAGAATGACATATCCACACCAGCCGGTCAGGAAATGGCAGTGCGTGTGTTTCTTGAAGCAAACCATCACCTTCCGCATGAAACTTATAGTGGGAAGCATATTCTAGTGAAATTCCCCTTAACGACAGGCGAAACAAGTCAACTGTTGTTATCCCAACCTGTTATTCAAGGAGATTCAGGAATTTGGACCGTAGAACGTTGGAAGGATTCGAATGGAAATGAATATTACAATACACCTCAAACTGATGTTACGATAGCTGAATATTATGCCCGTCTGCAGACATTAGCGGATCAGGGGGAGGAGCCGGCACTACTTGATCCTTTGCAGGTCGCCATGAATTATATAAGCAATGATATTGGAATGGGTCAGCATGTCAAGCTGGATCAGCTTGTGGTGGACAATGAGGCTACAGCTGATGATTTTGCGATCACGCCCGAGAGTATATTAATGGGCTATGTTTTTAATCTTAGCCTGGAGAATCATTCCTTTGATTTTGATAACATTGAATGGCTAACAATGGAGGATTCCGCTCGCTTTAAAGGGTTGAATATTAATCCAGATGAGGATATGCCCAATGGATTTTATATCCTCAACAAATATACGTATACCGATCCATTAGAGGTTGCAGAGGATACGAGATATTCTATAGTTGATGCTAATGCGGGTGGTCTAAAAGAAGTAAGCAAGCAGGAGTTTATTGAATATTTCAAGCAATATACTGATTTTGTGCCTCCGTGTGTGATTACTAAAAAAGACGGATATGTCACCAGCATTGCTGAGAAATATATGCCGTGAAATATCCGCTGATGAAAAAAGTTGAACTTTAAAGCGCAGAAGAACCCGCATTTGGTGCGGGTTCATCAGCATGTTCATCAGCATGTGTATCGGCGCTGGCTCGTTTACGTTACTGTCGGCACATTGTATTCGGTTTTTCACATACATTTGGCTTATTTACGTTAACTTCGGCACATTGTATTCGGTTTTTCGCATACATTTGGCTTATTTACGTTAGCTTCGGCACATTGTATTCGGTTTTTCACATACATTTGGCTCGTTTACGTTACTGTCGGCACATTGTATTCGGTTTTTCGCATACATTTGGCTTATTTACGTTAGCTTCGGCACATTGTATTCGGTTTTTCACATACATTTGTCCGTAATCTCGACTAAAACATGTATTCTAAGGATTTAAGGTCCGCTCGGTCCTTCATCCCAAAGAGGCGTGTGCTTAATTAAAAACAGGGCTCCCCATGGCCAACAGTTGAATATAGGCCCATCCCTTGAGTTCATTTCACATTTCTCCGCAATCTAGAAATTTTAAAAATTCTATTATAGCAAGCATAAACGCCTTCGGTGTTCTTAATAGGACGCTAGAGTCTAGGCCATTGGTAGACCCAACTGTTTACGAAACTTATTCCGAACTACGACAGAGAGTGCATCTAGCTCGACAAGCTCTGCCAGAGCGTACGCCTTTTGAAGACCAACCTGCATTAGATGCAGTACATGTGACACGGATGCACCGCCAGCTCCATTTCCTTTTTTAACAATTACGTCATCTGCGGAAATTTCTCCCTTTATTATGATCTGACAATTTACAAAATTTCATATATTTAAAGAAATCTATTGATAATTATTCTCATATGATTTAATATGATAACGATTCTCATTATCATTACTTTGCTATAAAGAATGATAAATAAAATATAGATGGGGAGATAGAAAATGAATCAGAAAAAAGTTTTATTAGCAGGGGTATCAGCGGTTTTAGCTTTGAGTTTGGCGGCTTGCGGTAACAATGAAAAGGATAACGCAGCTTCAAAAAGTGCAAATAATGCAGCAGTAGCAGCTGAGGGAAATGCAAATAACAAAGGAAATGCGGCTCAGGAGGCAGTTGCCACTGAACAAACCATTACATATCTAGGTAAGGATTATGTAGTACCTGCAGAGATTCACAATATCGTAGCTGCAAGTCTGGAATCTATGGAAGATGCTGCAATCCTAGGAGTGAAACCTGTAGGCGTACTTGCTATAGCAAATGCCATTCCAGGTTATCTGTCAACGGAATTAGCTGGTGCATCTTTAGTGGGGGATAAATTTGCCCCAAGCAATGAGGCGATCTTGCAGCTAGATCCAGATGTTATTTTAGGGTCTTCCAAGTTTGGTGAAGATGTGTCGGGTGCGCTTAATAAAATTCAAACGATGATTCCTTATTCACATATATCAACGAATTGGAAAGATAATCTGCTTTTACTAGGTCAATTATCCGGAAAGACCTCAGAAGCAGAAAAGATTATTAGCGATTATGAATCAAAAGCTGCTAGTGCAAAGGCTGACGTTGGAGAAAAGTTGAAAGATAAATCAATTCTAGTTATTCGTATTCGTGAGGGTAGTATGTGTGTGTATCCAGCGGGTGTTTACCTGAATCCGGTTATTTACGAAGATTTAGGTGCTGCCATTCCCGAAGTAATAACAACTACTAAAGCTCAAGCTGAGCTTTCACTAGAAGCTTTAGCGGAAATTAATCCGGACTATATTTTCTTGCAGTTTGAGACCAGCGAGAATACGGATAATGCAACGGCACTTGATGATTTACTTAAGAATCCGATCTTCAAAAGCGTAAATGCAGTCAAAAACAATCATGTCTTTGTAAATGCAATTGATCCGTTGGCGCAAGGTGGTACGGCTTGGTCTAAAGTAAGATTCCTGGATGCTGCAATTGAAAATCTCTTGAAGTAAAACCGAAGGTGCGATGAATAAGATGAATACAAAAAATTGGAAAGTTATATTGATCCTATCAACTTCTCCATTATTCATCGTATTAGCAATGGTTGTATCCGTCTTATATGGTGTTAAGGATATTGGAATAGTAACAATCTGGCAGGCGATTACACACTTCGATGCAAATAATGTGGACCACAACATTATTATGACATCTAGATTACCGCGTGTAATCGCCGCTTTATTAGTTGGAGCGGCCCTAGCTGTTTCAGGGGCGTTAATGCAAGGCGTTACACGGAATTATCTTGCATCACCATCGATTATGGGAGTAAATGACGGATCGGCATTTGTTATTACGTTGGCTATGGTGTTTTATCCTGGATTATCGAATGTTCATATGATTCTTTTATCCATGGTGGGTTCCGCTATCGGAGCGGGTTTGGTTTTCGGATTTGGCTCATTAGTCAAAAACGGCTTATCTCCAGTCAGACTAGCCATTATTGGTACTGTAATTGGTACATTTTTAAGTAGTATTGCCTCAGCAGTAGCGATGTTTTTTCAAGTCTCACAAAATGTTAGCGTTTGGTATAGCTCGAAAATACATACTGTAAATCCAGATATGCTAATATTGTCCATTCCTTTTATAATCGTTGGTCTGCTCTTGGCAGTTAGTATTTCTAAATCTGTAATGGTTGCCTCCCTAGGGGATGAAACGGCAATTAGCTTGGGTCAACGGACAAAATGGGTGAAAATCGTCAGCATTTTATCTGTTGTATGTCTAACCGGAACAGCAGTAGCTTTAGTCGGTAAGATAGCCTTTGTGGGTCTAATTATCCCTCATATTACACGTTTTATCGTTGGTATCGACTATCGTTTCATCATTCCTTGCTCAGCAGTCATTGGGGCTGTTTTTTTAGCATTTTGTGATGTCTTAAGCCGGTATATTAACTTTCCGTTTGAGACGCCAATTAGCGTTGTGACAGCCTTTATTGGAATCCCGTTCTTCCTTTATTTAATTCGGGTTAAAGGGGGAGAGCAACGTGGATAGAGGCAGAATACAGTTTAGTCGCTATATATTGACGCCACTAGCTTTTATCCTGCTAACACTTGTGGCGGGGTATTTTCATCTAACGAATGGCGCTTTTGATATGTCTGTCATGGATGTGATAAAAACGCTGCTGCGAATAGATCCCAATCCTAAATTTGACCTGGTTATTTTTCAATTTCGACTACCACGGATCATTATTGCGTCATTAGTAGGCATAGGTCTGGGGATGGCTGGAACGGTCATTCAAGGCATTACCCGAAACGGGCTGGCTGATCCAGGTATCCTTGGGATTAATGCCGGTGCCGGAGCTGCCATCGTTGCATTTATGTTTTTCTTTCAGATGTCAGGGGTTACTTTTTTTAAAGAAAGCTGGTTTTCGATACTAGCCATGCCTCTCTTTGGTTTTGTGGGGGGGCTTGCCGCAGTTGTAGTTATCTTTATTTTCTCTTGGCGGAATGGTGCACTTGATATGCAACGTTTGATATTGACAGGGATCGCGATAAGCAGTGGTTTTGGGGCGTTATCGTTGTATCTTTCTCTAAAAATGAATGCAAGTGATTATGAAATGGCTGCGGTGTGGAGTGTCGGAAGTATTTACAGCGCGAATTGGACTTATATCATAATGATCACACCTTGGGTGCTGATTTTAGGATTTGTGATGTATCGAAAAAGCTATTTGCTCAATTATTTTCAATTGGAGGATTCCAGCACAAAAAGCTTGGGGATCTCCGTAGAAAAAGAAAAGCTGATCTTTCTGTTATGCAGTGTGGGGATTGTAAGTGTCTGTGTATCTGTATCCGGTTCTATAGGTTTTATAGGATTGATGGCTCCTCATATCGCCAGAAGATTAGTAGGGATTAATCACCGTTATATTATGTTATCCAGTGCAGTGGTTGGGATGTTTTTGCTGGTGATCTCGGATTATTTTGCCAAAACATTATTTCAGCCAGCAGAGTTACCTGTGGGAATAGTCGTTTCGATTATTGGCATTCCCTATTTCTTATATTTATTAGCCAAGTCAAGAGTGTAGGGGAGAGTGAGCAGCACATATGTCAACACAAGTTGAACTCGAACGCACAGAATCATGGAAGCTAGAATCTCAATATATGGGCTACACGTATGATATAAAGGTCTCAATTCCGAGAGAAGAGGCCCCTGAGAATGGATTTCCCGTCTATTACATGCTCGATGGCAATTCATATTTTCAATTGGGCCGGGATGTCGTGAAATTGCAGTCAAGAAATGCGCCGAAAACTTTGATTACACCAGCCATCGTGATTGGCATTGGGCATTATGGTTCAGATGATGAGGTCTCCAAAAGAAGATTTTATGATTTCACGCCTCCTGCGAAGCAGTATGTATATCCGGATCGATTGAAAAATGCTGACATAGGACCACATGGTGGTGCTGAAAAGTTACTATCTTTTTTAGAGTTGGAATTAATGCCTCTGATCACTGAAAAATATAATATCGATCAGCATAAGCAAGTTTTGTTTGGTCACTCATTAAGCGGGTTGTTTGTCCTCTGGACGCTGTTTACTCGTGCCGAGCTATTCCAGTATTATTTGGCCTCTAGCCCCTCGATTTGGTGGAATGATCATGAAATCTTGGCGTATGCGGAGGAGTTTTATAAGAAGGGTCAAACGATAAGATCCGAGAAAAGAAAGCTATTGATCACAGTGGGCAGTGAAGAGGCGTTTATGGTCGATGATGCTAAAGGATTATTTTCAAAATTGTGTGAGTATTCTTTGCCTGATTTGCAGGTTGAGCATTACATAGCGCCAGATGAAAACCACGCGTCAGTAGTACCGACCATCATGAGCAGAGCGTTCCGTATGTTGAATTGTTAAGGAAGGGGATATGATGCACGATGATGTTAGGAGAACTTACTACTTTTGAACATATGGGGCGACAAATTATCGTGTATCTCCCTAAAGCATATCATTTGTTTACTGAGCGAAGCTTCCCGGCGGTTTTCTTACAGGATGGCGATTTCTTGTTCAATGAGTCGATTGCTGATATAGAAAGGGATGTGGAGGAGGGGATTACAGAGCCGGTTATTTTTATCGGGATTGATTCTCAGCTTCGTAATGATGAATATACACCTTGGGAAATGCCTGCTCTTTTTAAGGATTGGTCCTTTGGGGGCAAGGGGGATGATTATTTGGATTACGTATATAAGAAACTGGTCCCGCATATAATTCGTTCCTTTCGCATCTCTCATGAGCCGGGCAAATTGGCATTAGGCGGTGTATCACTAGGTGGGTTAATAAGTATGTATGCGATGTACAAGACAGAGTCTGTTTTTGATAATTTTATATTCATATCCGCGTCTGTGTGGTTTAAAGATTTTATACATTATATGGAGACTTCAAAGTTAGATAGGGAATGCAAAGTCTATATGTATGTAGGTGAAGAGGAAGGTATCCAGAAGACTAATGCACAGAAGGACATGGTGCCTAATAGTAAACGTGCTTTTGATATTTTAAAAGAGAAGATAGATGGAGCTGATCAGCGGGTGATGTTTGAGACAGATCCATTAGGCACGCATAATGACACGTTTTTTCTGCAATATTTTCCGAGTAGCATCAGGTTCTTATTTCCCGCAAACTGAATAAAAGGACGAGCAGGATAGAGTATCCTTGCATCGTCCTATTTTTTTACATATAGGTTAGATAACCATAATTTAGTCTTGCGGTCCGAGCATATCTACTTTAGTTACTCTTCTGTAAATTCTCAAGATGTACGTCCAAATTATCAAAGGTTTGTGAAATACCCGGTAGCATCCCCATATCAATCACTTGTTGTAACGCTTCTGGAGAAACGTATTTACCGGTGTTAACCAGCTTCGTTTGACCATCCAGCTCGATAAAATCTAGTTGGACTAGTGTCTCGGGCAGATCTTTTGAAATATTACCTTCTGCATCTGAGAACCCGTCCGTGTAAATAATTTGCTCTGGAATCGAAATTTCCCGATAAATCGCCTTACCCCAAGACTCCATACCGTAGAAATCCCCCTGACTCTTATCCTCGCACTTCATGCAATAATGCCAAGTACCTCCTGGACGGAAATCGACATGGCATACGGGAAGTGTCCAACCTTTTGGCCCCCACCAATGCTTCAAATGCTCAGCCTCAGAAAAAGCTTTAAAAACTAGTTCACGTGGAGCTTTAAAAATACGCTCTAATATTAGAGTTCTGCCTTCAATTTTGGACACTAGTTGGTTGGTTTGGTTAGAATTTGTCATTGGATAAATCCTCCTCGTTTACTTTTCATTATCTAATTCCTTGCTTTGTAGCTTCTGCAAATAATCATCCAGTCGATCGTAGCGTTCCTCCCACATATGACGGTAGGATTCTAACCAAGTGTCTAATTCCTTAAAGGGGTCAGGGCGGAGCTTGCAAATGCGCCGATTAGCAACAGCTTGAACTTCAATAAGGCCTGCTTCACTGAGAACACGCAAATGCTTGGACGCTTGAGGCTGCCGCAGCTGAAGACTTTCTGCGATCTCTCCAACGGTTAGGGGATTCTCGCGTAATAGTTCAACGATCTGCATACGATTAGGCTCTGCTAAAGCACTCATTACGTTAGTATTCATAAACAAGCATCACTTCGATTCATTGATTTGATTCGGATTTCATATGACGGGCCGTGATGGAGCGACTCAACAGGCCTACTTCCTTGTATTTCCTGTTTGCATTTACAATATACCATTAAGTGAATATTCCTGTAAAGGGATATTTAAAATTTTCATTGTATGATAACTTCAAAAGAAGGGCATAGTACAAGCATTACGTAGAAATATGTTCCATGATAACCATTAAACTTTACAAAAAACATAGGAATAGATATAATTAAGTATAACTTATCGGTTTTAGATTTACGCAAGGGGCCTAACGCCAGTAGGCTCCTTTTGTATTTCTTGGCCATGTTACAGGAGGGTGAAGGTCATACACAATGAAAAGATTATGGTTTGTGTTCATTATGGTCCGCATGGGGAGCGTTTAATCCGGCGTGGTGTGCAACTATCTGAAATAATAGGGGCCCCATTGTTTGTATTAAATGTCGATAGTTCGGACAATGATGAATATAATCAGAGCAAAGAAATGTATATGACGGTTTGGAAACGTCTTGCCGATGAAGCTGGCGCAGAATTTATCATTCGGAAACGTGAAGGCCGAAAAACAACTGATATTATTGTAGAAGTAGCTGAAAAGAATGAGGTTACACAGATCGTAATTGGACAATCTGCTCAGACTCGATGGCAGGAGCTTACCAAACGCAATTTCATCAATGAACTCATTGGTAAAATGAAAATGATGGATCTGCATGTAGTTGCCGTTCAACGGATGCGCGCCGGGCTGGAAGAAACCCATGAGGAAGGCGTAATCGCCTACCTGGTCAAAATCGGGGATGAGTATCAGCTCAGTGATGAACCTAAGGGTGAGTATTCACTTAAAGGAAAGTTCTTTCACGAATTACACACAGAATTTGAGAACGGTTTATTCAGAATTGAGCAAGAAGATGGAAAGGCTAGATATTTGCATATTTGTGATGGCACATTGACCGATTCTTTATAATCGGCGTGCCCTTATCTTCATGAGGGCCTATTATTAAGGGCCCTTCCAATCATATGATCTTTGGCTTTTGGTAAAAAAGTAAGTACTAAAGTTCACAACTTGATAAGCTCAAGTGGAAAAGGAGGACTGCCTTTGCTGCATGTAATCATACTTGTTCCGTTTCTAATGGCCTTAGTAATCGCACTTTTGACCAAGAGAGCATCCAACCTTCATAGAGGATGGCTTGTTTTCCCCGGTTCACTCGCTTTGTTTGTATATTTTTTAACCCGGATTCCTGTTATTAAGGGAGGGGATTTGGGATATGAAACCGTTTCATGGATTCCTTCCCTAGGCATTGATTTGGTTTTCCATCTGGATGGATTAAGTTTACTGTTCGCTTTGTTAATCACTGGAATGGGTAGTCTTGTAATTATCTATTCGATTTATTATCTAGACAAGCGAAAAGAAGCGTTGACCCCTTTTTATATTTATTTAATGTTGTTTATGGGAGCGATGCTTGGCGTTGTGCTCTCGGATAACTTGATGGTGCTATACGGTTTTTGGGAATTAACAAGTGTCTCGTCATTTCTGTTGATTGCTTTCTGGCATCGGCGGCAAAAATCGCGGTATGGTGCTCTCAAATCTATGTTGATTACCGTATTTGGTGGTTTAGCGATGTTTGCCGGCTTTTTAATGCTGTATGTGATGACAGGCACCTTTAGTATCAGGGAAATTTGGAGTGAGGTTGGCGATATTAGCGGGCATGCTTTATTTATTCCGGCGATGCTACTAATTCTCTTAGGCGCCTTCACCAAATCAGCTCAGTTCCCGTTTCATATCTGGCTGCCGGATGCCATGGAGGCACCGACACCGGTCAGCGCATATCTTCACTCAGCAACGATGGTTAAAGCTGGATTGTATCTTGTCGCCCGTTTCAGCCCTATTTTTGCGGGGCAATATGAGTGGTTCTGGGTTGTGTCAGGCGTCGGTTTGATCACCTTGATTTATGGCTCTATCCAGGCGATGAAGCAGACGGACCTGAAGGCTCTATTAGCCTATTCAACGATTAGTCAACTTGGACTGATTATGGGATTGCTAGGAATGGGATCGGCAGCGGCATTTTATGCAGGGGAAGATTCAGTCTTTTACACTGCTGCAACAACAGCGGCTATCTTTCACCTTATTAACCATGCCATCTTTAAAGGCTCTTTGTTTATGATGGTCGGTATAGTTGACCATGAGACAGGTACCCGCGATCTGCGAAAGCTGGGCGGACTGATTTCCATTATGCCGGTTACCTTTACGGTAGCGATGATCGGCAGTTTCTCCATGGCTGGTTTGCCGCCATTTTCAGGATTTTTAAGTAAAGAGATGTTTTTTACAGCTGTCCTGAATATCCGAAACTTGGATATATTCTCTATTCCCTCGTTGTTTACGCTCTTCCCGGTTTTGGCCTGGATTGCCAGCGTGTTTACTTTTGCATACAGTATGATTTTGGTATTCCACACCTTTTTCGGAAAATATCAGCCTGAGAAGCTGGACAAAAAACCGCATGAAGCCCCATTTGGACTTCTGCTTGCCCCGTGCCTGCTAGCAGTGCTGTCTATATTTATCGGTTTTTTTCCGAATATATTATCTAATACACTTATTATCCCTGCAATGAATGCTATTCACCCTATCTTGCAGACCGGGGAACCTTTTGTTGTGAATATCCATTTCTGGCACGGCTTTACACCAGAAGTATGGATGACACTTGGTGTTGTGATTCTTGGTATTACTGTATACCGAATCTATGGCCGCTTAAGTCTGGTCGATAAAGAATGGGGCAGTGGCTACACTTTAAATCAAGTCTATGACGGAGTAATCCGGCTGGTTGAGAAATTGTCTAGATGGGTGACTAGTTCTTATATGACTGGTTCCATGAGACATTATTTAATGTATATTTTTTCCTTCTTGATCGTAACGATTTGCGGTGTCGTCTGGTATTCAGATGGAATTACACTTGGTACGACTGAGTATACTCCTTTTTCTTTGTTTGAGGTTATTGCTGTAATGGTTTTGCTTCTAGGTGCTTTAGCTATTCCGTTTGTGCGTTCCAGAATAACAGCCATTTTGTTAACAGGAATGGTTGGTTATATGGTTACTTTGCTCTTTGTTCTGTTCAGAGCTCCTGATCTGGCGCTTACGCAAATGATTGTTGAAGTGGTATCTGTTACATTGTTCCTATTATGTTTCAGGCATTTGCCTAGGCTGGAAAAAGAGAAGCTCAAACCTCGTGCGCATTTCCTGAAACTAACTATTTCCATCGGGATGGGCGTAACGATGACATTGGTTGCACTTGCTGCTCTAGGCAGTAGTCCGTTCGAATCCATCTCGAAATATTATGTGGAGAATAGCTATACTTTGGGTGGCGGTAAAAATATTGTCAATGTTCTGCTCGTTGATTTCCGCGGCTTTGATACCATGTTTGAAATAACAGTACTAGGCCTTGCCTCACTTGCTATTTATTCCATGATCAAGCTGCAGTTGGATGGAGAGGGTACAGCAGACCAACTGAAGAGGGTTGTTCCCTATAATAAGCCTCGTTATTCCCGAAGTGATGATGTGTTACTGCAAGCGGTAGTTAAAGTAGCATTCGTTATCATTCTGATATTTTCGTTGTTTTTGTTTTTTGCCGGTCATAATAATCCGGGAGGCGGATTTATTGGGGCTTTGATGGCTTCTGCAGGTTTGGTGCTACTTGCTATTACTTTTGGGATGGATATGGTTGAGAAAGTGCTGCCTATTAATTATCGTAAGTTAATTGCGATCGGGATTTCGATTGCTTTTCTTACCGGGGTTGGCTCATTTATATTCGACGTACCCTTCCTGAGCCAAAATTTTGGGTATTTCCAATTGCCGCTTATGGGCAAAACAGAATTAACCACTGCAATGTTCTTTGATCTTGGTGTTTATCTAGCTGTTATTGGTGTCACTATGAATATCATACTTACGATCGGGAGGGATAGCTAATGGAGCTTGTTGTTGCCTTGGCGATCGGCGTATTGTTTACCGTAGGTGTTTATCTAGTCCTTTCCAAAAGCTTGCTACGCATCCTGCTGGGTACTAATTTAATTACCCATGGTGTTCATTTACTGCTACTGACAATGTCGGGTCTCAAGACAGGTGCTCCACCTTTGCTAGGTGAAAAAGCGGAGGCGTATGTAGATCCGTTACCGCAGGCGCTCATTTTGACCTCTATTGTAATTAGTTTTGGAGTAACAGCATTCTTCATTGTTTTGGCATACCGGACTTACCGTTCGACGGGCACGGATGATGTGGAAGGAACCAAGGAGGAGAGACAACAATGAACAACTTGCTAGTGCTGCCTCTGCTGATTCCGGCCTTTACGGCAGTTATACTGATTTTTCTAAAAGAACGAGTGGATCTGCAACGTATTATCAGTGCCGTCAGTGTGTTTTTAAATATCTTGGTTGCTGGAATCATTGTGTACCAGGTAAGTACAAAGGGCATCCAGACCCTATATATGGGTGGATGGCTTCCACCTTATGGCATTGTGTTTGTTGCCGATATGTTTGCGGCCTTACTTGTGCTAGTCGGTGCTATTGTTGGTGCGGCATGTCTATTTTTTTCCTTCGCCAGCATTGGGGAAGAAAGAGAAAGGTTTTATTACTATCCGTTTTTCCATTTTCTATTAACTGGGGTATTTGGCTCCTTTCTCACCGGAGATTTGTTTAATTTGTTCGTCTGCTTTGAGGTCCTGTTAGTTGCCTCGTACGCTTTAATTGTACTTGGTGGCTCCAAAGGTCAACTGAGAGAGACGTTAAAATATGTATTAGTTAACGTGATTTCCTCTTCCTTGTTTGTAGCAACGCTTGCTTATTTATATGCCGCGACAGGAACACTGAATATGGCACATCTATCTATGCGTGTAGCAGAGGCGGGACAAGGCGGTGTAATGAACGTCATTGCGGTCCTGCTGCTGATCGTATTTTCGATAAAGGCAGGTTTGTTGCTCTTTTTCTGGCTTCCGGATTCTTATAGTGCGCCACCTGTGGCTGTTAGAGCACTGTTTGGAGCATTGTTAACGAAAGTGGGATTGTATGCCATTACACGTACCTTTACATTGATTTTTATTCAAGAACCGGGACTCACCCATTCACTGATTGCCTGGATGGCGGGAGCGACGATGATCCTTGGTGCAATCGGTGCACTGGCTTACAACGATCTGGGGCGGATTTTTAATTATAATATCATCATCAGTGTTGGATTTATTGCTTTTGGGATTTCTGTCGCGACTCAGGATTCGTTAAATGGTGTAGTGTTTTATTTAATGCATGACATGGTTGCCAAAGCATTATTATTTTTCCTGGGCGGGATGATTATCTCAGCATCGGGCACCGACCGCTTAAAAGAAATGGGTGGTTTAATTCGACGCTATCCGTGGACCGGCTGGATGTTCTTCGTACTGACTTTGGCGTTGGTTGGTGTTCCACCACTTAGTGGTTTCGCTGGAAAAGTGATGATGGTGCGTAGCGGATTTGGACAGAATCATGTGGCTCTGGCTCTAATTGCACTTGCATCAAGCTTCATAGTGTTATATTCCTTGATCAAGGTATTCCAGCAGGTATTCTGGGGTGGCGAGAAAAGGGAAGAACAAGTCAAACCGCTTCATTATAAAGCTATGATGGCACCGGCAGCTGTTCTGTTCGCGATTGTAATTCTGATGGGTGTAGGTGCTGAGACGGTAAACGGATATGTCAGCCAAGCCGGAGCCGTACTGGCCGATCCAGCATTATACATTAACGCTGTCATGAAGGAGTAGATACTATGGCTTTTCAACTATTATTGAATTTCATGATAGCATTCCTGTGGATGTTTCTGCACAATGATTGGACTGGGCCACGTTTCGTCATTGGTTTCCTGCTCGGTATACTCATTCTGCTCGGAATGCGACGCTTTTGGCCCAGATTATATCTTGGAAAAGTGTGGGCGATCCTTAAGCTAATCCTGTTGCTGCTGCGGGAGCTGGTCGTTTCTAGTTATGTAGTGGTAAAAGCCGTTCTAAGACCGGAGCTTAATATACGTCCAGCTATCCTCAAATATACTACAGAGCTGAAATCAGATTGGGAAGTGGCAACGTTAATCACGATGCTCTGCCTCACTCCTGGATCGGTGGTGCTTGAAGTGTCGGATGATAATCGGACATTGTATATTCACGCTATGGATGTTGATGACCCTGCACAGTTCAGAGCAAATATCCGTGATACCTTTGAGCGAGCGATACTGGAGGTGACCCGCTAATGATTCATTTTATTCTTATGCTATCCATTACGATCATGGCTTTAGCTATAGGCGTATGTGCTTGGCGTTTGGTGAAAGGACCTTCTTTACCTGACCGAGTCGCTGCACTAGATACGATTGGAATTAATCTGCTAGCAATGGTGGCCGTGTTATCTGTCTTTCTCCAAACGCAGGCTTTTATAGAAATTATTTTATTGATTGGAATTCTTTCCTTTATTGGAACGACAGCCTTTGCCAGATATATCGAAAAGGGAGTGGTGCTAGAAAATGGAAATGATCAAGACTACAGGTGAGTTGCTGTTTGCCTTGTTAATTCTTATAGGGGCATTGCTTAGCGCCGTTAGTGCTATTGGTTTGATACGGCTACCTGATGTTTATCTAAGATCACATGCTGCCGCGAAGAGTGCCACTCTCGGTGTGTTATGTGTCTTAGTTGGGGCATTTCTATATTTTGCATTTTTTCAGAATCATATTAGTGCAAAGCTATTACTAGGAATTGTCTTTGTATTTATAACTGCACCTTTATCCGCCCACCTAACAGGTAGGGCGGCATATCGCTCCGGTGTTCCTCATTGGGATCGAAGAATTCAGGATGATTTAAAAGAGGTGCTGGAGAAAGAGCAAGTTATACCAGTAACCCCTGAACGAGATATACCTCAAGAACAAAGGTAGAAGTGTTAGGAATTATTTTGATTTTCAATAACAGCAGCAAAAACTGTAACAAACCCGCGTCTACACGCGGGTTTGTTTTTTATTAATGGAGTACTATTCTTTTGTTAACATCTCAACGAACCAATATTTTACCTTCTCCAGCGAGCCTGCGTAGCACCCTTGGAAGACGATCACCGTCATTCTCAGGAATGTCCAATTGAATACCGTAGTGGAAACTGCCTTGCTGTTCTCTGTTCCATTTTAATATTCCTTCTATGTACATAGATTCATCCGTAAGATTCATTTCCATTCCGATGCGTACCAGGTTATTTTCTGGGTTGATATTGAGGGGGAATGATAAGTGGCAACCCGATCGACTGATGTCGAACAGTACAGCTCTTACAGGCTTAGAAGGAACCTGGATTCCGTTAATACTAAGAATATGAAGATCAAGGGTTACAGGTTCTTTAAGGGTATATCGAAAAGGTTCAGTTCTGCGATTAGTGTTCATATGCTCCTCCATACTTTTCCATCTACTATAAATTATCGACAGGAAAACAGGATTAGTGAAGAGTTATTAAACATATTAAAGTTTCGAAGTTACAAAAGCTGCATACCTAATTTTTGATTCTATCGTAACAATGTAAGTATTTCTTTTACAGAATTATCTACAAATGATCTTTCAGGACGGGATTTCATGATCACAGTAAGTCCAATTAATGATACGACAAGTGTCTGCGCTAAACTCTTTGCGTTAATAGTTGAATCAAGCTCACCTGAGCGCAAACCTCGATCAATCGTTTCTTGAAATATTACCGAGAGATACATCTGGTGTTCTCTTGTCAGGAGCTCAAATTTCTCATCGTGGGGTGAAAGTTCAACCATCGAATTAATGCAAAAGCATCCCCAGTTCGGATGTTGTCCATATTCTTTTGCCACTATATTTTCGAAAAAGTCACGGAATGCCTCTTTAACAGAAGAATTGTTTTGAAGCTTGTTACGAACATAGGCAGCATGAGAACTCGTATATTTCCGCAACGCAGCTTCAAATAGTCCTTTTTTATCTCCGAAGGTAGAGTAGATGCTAGGCCGCTGAATACCCATTCTTGATGTCAGGTCGCTTAAAGAGGTAGCCTCGAACCCTTTTTCCCAAAATACTTGCATAGCTGCATCCAATGCTTTTTCTTCATCAAATTCACGTGGTCGAGCCATACTAACTCCCTCTTTTCATATCGAACGGTATGATATTATTTTATGGTTTGAAAATTATTATGTCAATAAGAAATGAACGTATATATAGTCGGCTTCTAATTTTCGATTGTTCATAATTGTTCATAAGCTAATCTCTTGACAGTTATCTTTTTTTTGAGTTATATTTGTCAAACGTATTTACATACTGATCGGTATGTAATGTATGAATTTGATAAAAGTTAATCAGGAGGCGTTATCTTTGGGGGAATCTGTTGAGGAATCGAAAGCTATTATAGCGGATCAAACAGTCAAAAAAACTGAAAAAGTACGAGGAGGGCTTAGAGCGTCGGAACCAGTGCCTGTATCAATAATATCTCGTAATGTGGCACTTTTATTTTCCATCGCCTGCGGAATAGTTGTTGCTAACATTTATTATGCGCAACCTTTACTGGACGCTATTTCGAACGAGTTTGGTATTTCTCATTCATTCGTTGGACTTGTTATTACAATCACTCAAATTTTTTATGCACTTGGACTGTTATTACTAGTGCCTCTGGGTGATCTATTAAATCGGCGTTGGCTGATCGCTGGACAGATGATTCTATCCGTATTGGCTTTAATTGTCGTTGGTACTGCCACCAGCAGTAAAGTGTTATTCATAGGTATAGCAGCGGTTGGGTTTCTAGCCGTAGTGACACAGACGCTCGTTGCATTCGCGGCAACTTTGGCTGCTCCAGCCGAACGTGGGCGTGTCGTTGGTGTTGTGACAAGTGGAATCGTAATTGGTATTCTACTGGCGCGAACTTTCGCTGGCGTATTAATGGATTTAGCAGGTTGGCGTTCTGTCTACCTTGTTTCCGCGGTATTAACACTAATCATGGCGTGTGTATTGTTTCGGGTGTTGCCACATTATGAGCACAAAAGAGAATCATTATCTTACCTACAGTTGATTCGTTCAATGTTCACGTTGTTTGCTCAGGAACGAACTCTTAGAATCCGTGCTGCACTAGGCATGATGATTTTTACCGCTTTCAGTATATTATGGACGTCTCTAGTATTACCTCTCAGCGCCCCACCGTTTTCTCTTTCACATACAGCGATTGGAGCATTTGGTCTCGCAGGTGTTGCAGGCGCGTTAGCAGCAGCGCGAGCAGGTCGCCTCGCCGATCGAGGTTTAGGGCAGAAGACCACCGGTGTGGCATTGATTCTTTTGCTCATATCATGGTTGCCAATAAGTTATGTTCAACATTCGCTTATTGCATTAATCGTTGGTATTATCCTTCTTGATCTTGCAGTACAAGCCGTACATGTCACCAATCAGAGCATGATCCTTACTTTGCGACCTGAGGCACGCAGTAGGCTTACTGCCGGTTACATGATTTTTTATTCCATTGGCAGCGCCACTGGGTCGATCGCATCTACCAGTATCTATGTTTACTTTGGCTGGAACGGAGTGAGTTTGTTAGGTGCAATTGTGAGTGCTCTGGCTCTTCTTTTTTGGTTATTAACAAAGGAGTAACTGAAGGGATGAGTATTCGTGCTGAAAAAATTGTAACACTGATCTCGCATAATTAGGTGCGATTTCTAAGTCTTAACGCTCCAGCCAGGGCTATAGTATTTCATGTCACCTGGCCGTGGGAGCAATTCGAAAAGTTCAATTCAACATGAAAAATAAACAAAAAGCTCAATTAGAAACTACATCTGTTGTTGAATTAGGGAGGGGGTCTTCTGGTGAAATAAATTCGTGAATGATTTGACGGAAGTATTCGTGATTATCGTAGCTATTGTACATACGCCATGCCACTGTTTCAGAATTCCCAAAAAATAACCGCTCAAACTGGGTTTGACGGCCACCGAATGGACCCGCTCCTAGTTCCCAAGCGAGCCGGAATAAGGCATTTCGATACCAAGCATCCGAGACATTCCCCTTCAAATACTGATGGAGGTACGAACCGGCACTTGAACTGAAGTCCGATTCAGAGGTGATCATGATAAGACCACTTGAACTTAGATTTTGAACCATTTCAACCATCTTCGGATAAAACTCTGAAAAGTGAATGGTTGAAGCTAGAAGGGGGCCTTTATCAGGAACGAGATATCCAAATTTGTCGTGGGATGCTCCGACTTCAGAGGCGAGTCTTAACGCTCTGAATGTTTCTAGAAACGTTAGTATTCTTGAAATCGGCAGAATGGTGTAGGGCTCAAGCTCAACATTTTGTTCTTCCGCCAAAGACTCTAGTACACCGAGAAAGAACTCGGTCTTTGCAATATAGCGGGTAATGATTTGGTGGGCAATATGGGTGTGAAAGTGACTCTCGCCGAACAATCGGGCACAGTAGATCTCATCTCCGTAATAAAATATACGATCATGAGGGATAAGTACGCGGTCAAATATAACAAGTGTATCCATTTCTTCATATTTTGAACTTAACGGATGGTCGTAGTTGGATTTGGCTGCGTAGCTTTCACGGCAAAAAAAAGTTATCCCTGGCAGATCATTGGGTACTGCAAAGGCAAACGCGAAGGGATTATCATCATCCACAAGGGAAGGTGAAGGAGTAGGGAAAACAAGCATTTCATCGCATGTAGCCCCTTGTGTTGCCATCATAAAAGCACCAGTTACAAGCATCCCTTCTTCATTGATTTCTACGACCTTAGCAGCAATAGAATCCTCTGTAGCATCAATCTGACCAGATATTTTACTAGCTTGAGGCTGGATGAAAGCATGGGATAATGTAATGTCATGATCTCGGCAGTAGGCATAATATCTCCTGAGGTTTTCGGCATATTTTGGATGAAGGTCCTCAAGGATATCGGCAGCTGTGAACAGAGACATGATTGCCGTATTCATATAATCTGGGGAGCGGCCTAAAAAACCGTGATGCCTATTCGACCATATTTCAATCATTTTTCTTCGGCGTTCTAAATCTTCGATATTTTTGGGTGGGAGAAAAGATAGACCAACAAGCTCTCCGGTATCAGGTGAAGGGTAGGTCATCTGCGCTAAATAACGCTCATCACACTGCATGTCGTACATTTCGGCTTGTGTTTGTATGAGGCCTTGAAATGCGGGATGTTTGGATAAGGGCCCTTGTATACGCGTTCCTTTGTACCAGATATTGATATTTTGCCGGTCGATTCGTTCGATGTATTGATTACCATTTTTAATAGGCAAAAGTTCCACCTCTTTGAATGCATGTTGTACTAATAAAACATTGTTATTGTTTTAATGTACGTAACCATGATTCCCCTTGTACATTGTCCACATTTGGTGGATATCCTATTATTCATTACATGTAAATTAAACCAAGGATTAGAAAAAACTATTGAAAGGAATCTCATAGTTTGAAGGTTATTAACTGGGTTTTTATGCGATTAGCAATATTTCCAGAGCTCGTCGTAACGAATGGTGCGAATTCCGTTCTGGGCAATATACCGCTTGAGTCGTTCGTCTTGGAACAGTCTGCGGTCGGCGTCTCTCTCCCTAGCGATATGTTCGCCGGTATGCTGCGCATTTCCGAAATTAAGGATCTCCTCATCCATAAATGTAGGGTGCGTGACTAGGCGATAAATGCCGGAGGGGACGGATTCCAATGCTTGAATGACGTTCAATACGGGATCTTTTCTTTGGCCTGTTCGGTTATAACTAATATTCATGCAAACGTTTCGGTAGGACATTAACCCTTCGCTTTCACACCAATTATCGAATAGGTGAGTGAGCCGTTCGTCGATTCGCTCGAAACCCATATGCGTATCAGCGTAATAAGGTTTGAAGCCCAGCTTTCTGACTGCTTCCAGTTGAGCTTGTAATTCGGCCATCACCTCCGAAATTTCAAATCCCGACGTTTTCCAGTCTGCAGGAGAGCGGTGAAAAGTGCCGTCTTCGAGTACTAAGCTCGGAACCTGTTTTGGTGACAACACCGGACCCCAGCGAACACGGTCCCACTCTGCATGCAGGGTGCAATGAAGGCCAATGCAAAATCCATCCTCCTGAGCAAATAGCTTCGCAGCGTCCTGTACCGCTATGCCATTTGCCATTAATGAACCATTGCGGAGCACGCCGTTACGCCACGCCTCGTGGATGGCCTTGTTGGCGGAATAGCTTCCCCCCAAATCGTCGCCTTGCGTGATCAAGTAAATTTCCAGTTTCGGCAATTCATTCAACCTCCGGTTATTTTGTCGTAAATGCTTCCATCCAAAAAGTGCCAATAAAAGATTGCAATCGCTTACATGTGATGCTATATTGATTGTAGCATTACCAAAACGTTTTGGAAAGTTTGAGGTTTTTATATGTCACCTACAATCAAAGATATCGCTAAAGCGGCAGGCGTATCCATTACTACTGTATCCCGCGCGTTGAACGGCTACTCCGACGTCAATGAAAAAACGAGAAACCGGATCAAGAAGCTGGCCGAAAAAATGTCCTACCGGCCGAACGCTCAGGCACAAAGTCTAGTACTGAAAAAAACGAATACGATCGGCGTTATCATTTCGGAGCTTACGCGCGACAGCGTCAAAGCTGCTTTTTCGTTCGAGGTGTTGTGCGGCATTAGCGACCGGTCCAGCGAGCTGAATTACGATATCATTTTGTTCAGTACGAACCCGAACAAACAAATGAATAAAACCTATTCGGACCTTTGTCGGGAGCGCAATGTTGACGGGGTTATCCTGAAGGGGCTAAAGACAACTGATCCCTATTTAAGAGAGGTCACCGATCAATCTATGTTCCCTTCCGTGTTAATCGACATCCCTGTCGCCGGCGAGCGGGTCGGCCACGTCACGACTGATAATGTAAGTGGAGTCAGGGATGCCGTCCGTCATTTGATCCAGCAGGGACACCGCAATATTGCTTTCATAAATGGTTATAAAGAAGCGGCTATCTGCGCAGATCGCTTGTCAGGATACATGCTGGGCTTGCAGGAGGCTGACATCGCCTACGATGTCAGCAGGGTTGAAGACGGCCGCTTTTCGGAAGAGGGGGGGGCGGATGCCATTGGCAAAATCCTGTCGCGCCACCCCGAAACTACAGCTGTCGTATGCTCCAGCGATATTATGGCGCTGGGCGTGATGAAAGAATTGGAGCAGATGGGCAGGGCAATACCTGATTCCATTTCAGTGATCGGCTTTGACGACATCTCGATAGCCTCCTACAGCACGCCCAAACTGACCACTGTACGTCAGGAAAAATACGAGATGGGCTATCAAGCAGCGCAGATGCTCATCGACATGATAGAAGGGCGCAATGTCAAGCATAAAATCGTGCTTGAAAATCGGCTCATTATCCGTGAGAGTACGGATCGGTTGCAAAAAGGCTAATGGCTTTTTTGCATCCTTTTTCCGAAACGTTTTGGAAATCTCCGTCAGACACCGTTTTAAGGATTTCCTTCGGAAATCTTTAAATAAAAACTACTGACTAAAAGGGGAGAAATGGGCTTATGAAGAGATTCAAAATCGTATCGATGCTGTGTTTGACCATGGCACTGGGTTTAACAGGATGCGGGTCCAACAACGAAGGAGGGAACGCATCGGGTACGCCAAGCTCGTCGGGGGAAAGCACCGACAAACCGGCGGAAACCGCCGTACAAGAAAAAGTTGTACTTAAAATTCCACATTATAAGTCAGGTCAGAACGTAGGGGCAAAATTTTTCCTACCGCAAGTAGAGCGCTTCAACACAAAGTATACCGACAAATATGAAATTCAAATCGAAGAAGTGCCGAACGATGACTATAATGACAAAATCAAGCTTCTTTGGCAGCAAAAAGAGCTGCCCGCACTTATCGAAAAAGGAGCCAATGAGCTTGTCGAGACTCTAATCGAAAAAGACGAGATTTACGACCTGAAGCCATTTTTGGATTCAAAGCCGGAATTGAAAGCGACTCTGATCGAGGATTCCGTCGCATTCAATACTAGAGATGGTAAGATTTACACCATGCCGTCTTCCGTAGTTCGTCCGATCGGCTTGTTCTACAATAAAGAAATGTTTGCAGACGCGGGAATTACAAAACCAATCGCGCAAATGAATTTCGAAGAATTCGATCAGGCGCTTCAAGCACTTAAGGACAAAGGGATCACACCGCTTTCACTGATGACAGGGGAAAACGCCTGGACCACGATGCTTCTTGCATCCGCTTTCATGGCCAACGAGCCAGGAGCTGAAGAAGTGCTGAAGAGCAACCGCGCAGACAAGGAATTCGATTATACGAGTCAGATGTGGGTCAAGGCATTTGGTGAAGTACAAAAGTGGCTCAAGGAATACACGACGGACAATGCGCTCGGCGCCGCTTACGCGGATTCCGCCAACAACTTCCTGAACGAAAAAACGGCGATTATCGCGAACGGGACTTGGATGGTCGGTGACTTCTCGGATACGACGAAAGCGCCGGAAGGCTTTGACAAGAAGGTCGGCGTTTCTCTCTATCCCGGCGGCATTGGGCTGGCTACGACAGCCGAGTATTCTTGGTGGATTCCGAAGGGGCTTAAGCAGGAGGAGACGGAAGCGGCACTTGCGTTCATCGAATTTATCCGTTCTCCCGAGGAAATCGAAGCATATATGGTTGCCGAAGGCGGGCAAGCTCCAAATATTCAGACTTCCGCCGAGTTCACCTCCAAGCTGAATCCGATTTTGGCTGAGATGAATCGGTCCGTGACCAGCGATTTGAAGATGATCGCTCAATCCATGGCGGATGTGTGGCCGGATCAGATTTCGTCCAAAGAGTTTAGCGGCTATCTACCGCTGCTGGCACAAGACAAAATGACGCCGGAGGAATTCGCCGAGCATTTAACGAAGAAAGCGCAACAATTCAAAAAATAAGCCACAACGGATGAGCCCTCTCCTCGTAGTGAGAGGGCTCATTGCAGAAAAAGAGGTGAAAAAATGAAAATCAAGTGGTTGAATGTATGGATTGCGGCGTTCTTGGCGCCAACGGTTCTCGTGCTGGCTTTGTTTTATATCGTCCCGATCGGAACGGTGCTAGTGACGGGATTTATGGAGTGGGACGGTCTGCGCGCCCCCGAATTTAACGGTGTAAATAATTACATTCATCTTATTACGTATGACAACACCTTTTTCATTGCCTTGCGTAATATCCTGCTATGGTCGCTTATTGCGGCTACGATGCACGTCGGATTCGGCACACTGGTTGCGTTCGTTTTGTACAAGAAACATATCGGATGGAGATTCGTTCGGGGAGTGTTTATGGTGCCGATGGTTATCTCCGCCGCTGCTTGGGCGATCATTTATAAACTGTTCTTCAACGATGAAATCGGCATTTTGAACCATATAATCAGGAGCATTGGCTTTTCGGATTTTCATGTCAACTGGTTTTTCGATTCCCCTGCCTCTTTTTTCGCAATTACGCTCACTTGGTTATTTTATGCGGTGTACGTTACCTTGATCGTCTATAACGATTTGATGGCCATTCCCAAGGAAGTACATGAAGCTGCGCTGTTGGACGGAGCGAGCGAGTGGGGGATGATCCGGCACATAAACCTGCCGCTTGTCAAAAAAGCGATCGGAACAGGCATCATATTGTCTGTCACTGCGCGCATCGCCGGATTCGAGGAAGTGGCACTTACCTCCCGAGGTGGGCCGGGCAACGATACCTATAACATAACGCTGATGCTCTATGACGGCATCGTTAATTACAACTATGGTTACGCCAACGCGGCAGCAACGATCATGATTCTGCTTGGCATCCTGGTCCTTCTGCTGATCAACAGGCTGTTCAAGATGAACGAGAGTACTTATTGAGGGGGGTGTGAAAGTGATAATAAACATCCGAAAATGGCCTGAACTCATCGTCTCTTACAGTGTCATGACGTTTACGGTCTTGGTGTCGATATTCCCGATTTTATGGATTCTGTTTTCTTCCTTCAAATCAAACAAAGAAATATTGAATGATCCTTTTTCACTGCCGAAAAAAATTGATTTTCAAGCATACATGGATGTTTTCACACAGTACAACTTTTTGGGGTACTTTATGAATTCCATGTTCATTGCGATAGCCTCGACTTTGATTGCGCTGTTCATTTACACGATGGCCGGTTATATTTTCGGGAAATTCAATTTTCGCGGCAAATCGTTCTTATTTATCCTTTGTACCATAACGTTGCTGATCCCGGGATACGCCCGCGCGCAGCCTATCTTCACGATCATCATGAACCTCGATCTCTATGATACGAAGGCCGCATTGATCCTAGTCTATGCGTCGTTCGGCATGGCGCTGGCATTGTTCATCCTGCGGTTATCGTTTATCGCAATTCCCAAAGATCTTGACGAATCAGCTTTAATCGACGGCGCGGGCTTCTGGAGAATCTTTTGGAACGTAAATATGCCGTTGGCCAAATCGGGCATCTCGACAGCCGGCATTTTAATGTTCTTGAACAATTGGAATGAATACTTCTACGCGCTGATATTGACTACCAGCGAGAAGAACAGAACATTGCCGGTGGCACTGGAATTTTTTAATGAAGCATTCTCCTACAATTATACAAGAATGTTCGCTGCGCTAATGATGGTGATTCTCCCGGGGATTGTGATTTACGTGCTTGTTCAGGAGCAAGTGCAGCAAAGCGTAGCTTCTTCCGGGGTTAAGGGATAATAAACATACGAACGAGGTGCAGAAGTGGCATATAGCGTCATAAAAGAAAACGATTTGTTTCTCGTTACGGATTTATCCGGCGATATATCGACTGATTCTACGGAAGGCTTCGGTTTATATACGAAAGATACGCGG
The DNA here is from genome assembly GCF_038000345.1 of Paenibacillus sp. FSL E2-8871. NCBI lineage: Bacteria > Bacillati > Bacillota > Bacilli > Caryophanales > Paenibacillaceae > Paenibacillus > Paenibacillus sp. FSL E2-8871. Next base: position 643,463 of record NZ_JBBOBV010000001.1, read on the forward strand.
TTTCTCAACCATTTGAAGTTGACCGTTAATGGGGCAAAGCCGATTGTCCTTGCATCTGAGTCTGACCGGAACTATGTCTCGAATATTGTGCTTACGAATCCGGATATCAAAGATGGAGAAAAGCTATGGCGTGAATCCGTCGAGATTAAGCGGACGCGATTTATCTATAAGGGCATTCTCTATGAAACGATTCGCGCAACCAACTTCAACCCACATCTTCAACGTTTCAGCATTGAGCTGGAGATTGATGCCGATTTCCAAGATATGTTTGTCATTCGCGGATTTCAAGAGGGCCACTTCGGACGGAAGACAGGGGTCCGACAACTGGCGTCGGGGTTTTCTATCGATTACGGTGGGGTTGACGACGTAAAGCGGTCGCTACTCGTCGAGTGGATGGAAGCGCCGGGCCAAGTCACTGTTTCGAATGACGGAGCGGGGATCGCTTATTATATGGATTTGGAAGCGGGGCAATCGGCATCGATCGATCTGTTCTTTGTTCCGGTCATCGATGAAACCTACCCCGAGCGCCATTCGCATGCTGATGCTATACAAGAGCTACAGCGCATGTATGCGGATTGGGAGCAAAGATCGACAGGGGTGGCCAGTAATCATCCGGTTTTCGATAGCCTCTATCGGCGCGGTTTGTCGGATATCAGGGCGTTGCTCACGGATCTCGGTTTTGGCTTGTTTCCTGTGGCCGGCTTGCCTTGGTATGCTGTACCGTTCGGACGCGACAGCCTGATCACGGCTTTGCAGTTACTACCTGTTCATCCCGAAATCGCCAAGGGCACCATTATGACGATGGCTCGCTATCAAGGTGAAAAGTCGGATAGCTGGCGCGACGAGCAGCCGGGAAAAATTATGCACGAGATACGCGATGGCGAGCTAGCGAATACGAACCAGGTGCCGTTTAAACCGTATTATGGTACGGTAGACGCAACGCCACTGTTTCTGATCCTGATCGGTGAATATGTCAAATGGACCGACGATATACCATTGTTTGAAGAGATGATGCCCAACATCAGGCGGGCGCTGGAATGGATCGATACATGCGGCGATTTGGATGAAAGCAGCTTTGTGACATATAACAAAGAATCCGCCAAAGGGATTACGAATCAGGGGTGGAAGGACTCGTCCAATTCCGTAGTACATCGCAACGGAGAATATGCGCAAGCTCCAATCGCTCTCGCCGAAGTGCAAGGATATGTCTATCAGGCTAAGACGACGATTGCGGAGCTTCTCCGCACGATGAAGCCGTATTCGAACGATAACAAAATGATCGCCTGGTCCAGCGATCTTATCGCCGAAGCTGAGGAGCTGTCGAAGCTGTTCGAGAAGGAATTCTGGGTGGAAAGCGACCGATTTTATGCGCTGGCACTCGATTGCGGCAGAGAACAGGTTGAAACTGTTACTTCGAATCCTGGACACGTGCTCATGTCCGGCATGTTGAATCCGGATAGGGCAGCAGCAGTCGCCGACAAACTACTATCAAAGGAAATGTTCAGCGGTTACGGAATTCGGACGATGGCAGAGGGCGAAAAGGGCTACAATCCGATCAGCTATCATAACGGAAGCGTTTGGCCGCACGATAACTCACTGTGTCTAATGGGACTGAATCACGAAGGCTTCCATAAGGAAGCGGTGACCGTTATAGAGGGCTTACTTGCCGCCAGTTCTAGCTTTGAAAATCATCGCCTGCCGGAACTGTTCTGCGGTTATTCCGCGGATAAGGGCACGCCGATTCACTATCCTGTCGCATGCTCCCCTCAGGCGTGGGCAGCCGCTACACCTTTCGTGTTTATTGAAGTTATGCTCGGTATGCAGCTTGATTATATGACGCGACAAATATCGCTTCATCCCATGTTGCCTGTGGGAATGGACTGGCTCTCCGTCCGCAGGCTTCGTCTTGGTAGCGGTGTACTGGATGTGGACGTTAAACGGCGCAAGGAAACATGTGATTATCACATTTTGGCAAATACGACAGGTTGGACTGTCGTTTCGCATTAAAGAACGAAGTGTTGCAGGCATGCAGATCGTCTACCAGCGTTTGAAGTACACCCTGTCAAATTGATAATACAAATAATATAAGACGGTTAAGCGGCCTTGGTCCATGGGACTGAGGCCGCTTATTTTTTGCCTGAAGTCACTCATTTTTGTGAAAATTGATGTAAGTATCCTACAACCCAAATAACTACAAGAGCCGGTAAAACCTACCCCAAGCGCGTCCGTTCCTGTTTCAGCTAACGTCTTCTCCGCTGAAATGATGCTGCCGCTATACGACGTGACGAAGGTCAAACCAAGAGCCAATACTATAGACCTGTAAAGAGATTTGTTGTTCATAATCATTACAACCTGCCTTTTTAAATTATTTTTTGTCATTTACTAAATGTCTTTCTAAACATAGCATTTTTTAGATGTTCAAATCTTAATGGATATATACAATGTCACTATCACTTGTTGACTACCCGTTGATATCATATTCCTCGATCGTAAACCAATCACGATGTAAGCGATCCAGTCACCTCAACGGTCATAATATTATGAAAAAACTCCCTTTTCTCCCTATTTACAATTCCACTACTCGGTGTTACTATATAGTGGTACTAAGCAATACAGAGTAGCATTGGAGGATTTAAATGGATAACCTAACAGAAATGCTGAAAGGAGTTTTGGAAGGCTGTGTACTTGAAATCATCAGCCGGAAAGAAACCTATGGGTATGAAATCGTAAAAACGCTAAATGCGCTCGGTTTCGTAGATGTTGTTGAAGGAACGGTCTACACCATCTTGATACGGTTAGAAAAAAATAAACTCGTCGATATCGAGAAAAAACCGTCCGATATAGGACCACCAAGGAAATTTTATAGTTTAAATGAAGAGGGATTACGGGAACTGTCCATGTTTTGGGAGAAATGGGGATATGTTTCGTCAAGACTTACCCAACTGAAGGAGGATAGCCGTGTATAAGAACATGCTCGCTAAATTTAAAGATTTACGTGAACAAAAAAAGGCTTATAAAGAGTGCGTAAAACGTTCAAAAGCGCTTCCGAACGATTACCGAGAAGTTTACAATATCGCATCGCGCTACATGCTGAACTTCTCAACTAACGATTCTAGCGTCATCAACCTGTTTCCCGAAATGCTTGACATGTTTGAGATGGGAGCTGCTGAAGGTCGAGATGTTCTGGAGATCGTAGGGAATGACGTAATGGCGTTCTGTGACGGGCTGCTCGAGGACGTTTCCGCTCAGACTTGGACAGGGAAAATGCGAGCCAAAATGAACGAGTCCATTCACAAAAAACTTGGAAGATAGGGGGGATTAGGATGACATCGAACAATTGGGCGATTGAAGTAATAGGCCTCAAAAAATCCTATAAAAACGTGGAAGTGTTGCGGGGGGTGGACTTCACTGTTCAGAAGGGTTCAACTTTTGCGCTTCTAGGGTCCAACGGCGCGGGTAAAACTACTATGATCAAAATTCTTGCCACCCTGCTCCAGCCCGACAACGGAAGCGCAAAGATTAATGGAGAAGATGTAACTAAGCAACCAGAGCAAGTACGTAAGGAAATCAGCCTGACAGGACAAAGCGTCACCGCAGACTATATCCTGACCGGACGCGAGAATCTGCGAATGATGGCCAAACTCCGCCATTTGAAAGATCCTGAGAAACAAGCCGATGAGTTATTACGTCGTTTTGACTTGCTCGATGCCGCTGATCGCCGAATCTCCACGTATTCCGGAGGGATGTGTCGGCGCTTGGATTTGGCCATGAGCTTACTGGGTAACCCTTCGGTCATTTTTCTCGATGAGCCGACCACCGGACTTGACCCGCAAGCGCGTCTTGCTATGTGGGATATGATCAAGGATTTAGCGAGATCAGGTGTCACTGTTTTTTTAACTACACAGTATTTAGAGGAAGCTGACCATCTAGCCGATCAAATCGCGATCTTACACGAAGGTCATATCGTGGCAAGCGGCAGTCCCGCGGAGCTAAAAAATAGATTGCCTAAGGGTCATATCGAGCTTCGATTCGACAATGAAACAACGCTAAATCAAGCACAAGATCTTTTAGAGGAATTTAACGCGACTGCAGATTTGAACAATCTCACGCTATCCGTCATTACAGACGGAAGTACGAGACAGATGATGCGTCTGCTAACGAAAGCAGCGGAAGCTGACATAGAAATTGCCGAGTTTGCGCAGAAACTGCCCTCGCTTGAGGATGTTTTTCTCGCGATCGTCACTAGCAAAAAGGAGGACTCCCGATGAAATTCATTCATTTTCTAGGCGATACCGCCGTAATGAGTGGGCGTGTCATTCGCCATTCCACACGTAGCATCGACACGATTATTACCGTCATAGCCATGCCAATCATGATCATGCTGCTCTTTGTTTACATCTTTGGCGGAGCGATGAACACCGGTGATGTAAGCTATATCAATTATATTGTACCCGGAATATTGCTCTTTTGCATTGCTAGTGGCGTGGCTTATTCTTCTCTTCGTATCAATAACGATCTCACGAAAGGCATATTCGAGCGTTTCCACTCCATGCCGATCGCAAAAGCTTCTATTCTAGGCGGTCATGTGGTTGCTTCATTAGTTTTTAACGTCATTTCCTTGCTTGCCATTTTCCTTGTTGCCTTCGGAATGGGATTTCGACCGAAAGCAGATGTGCTCGGCTGGGTATTAGCCATTGGTATTTTGTTGCTTAGCGTACTTGCGTTTACTTGGATTGCCGTCACCTTCGGCTTGCTTGCTAAATCATTTGAAGGAGCAGGAGTATTTTCTTACATTTTGATGTTACTTTTATTCGTTAGTTCTGCCTTTGCGCCGACCGACAGCATGCCTTCGGCTATACGCGTATTCGCAGAATATCAGCCCATGACACCGCTTATCGAGAGTATTCGTTCACTTTTACTCGGAGGAACGGCAGATAAAACTACGCTTGTGGCGGTATTATGGAGTTTAGCAATACTTGCGTTTTTCTGGGCTTCCGCAATGCGAGTGTATAAACGGAGAATGAAATAGACGTAAAAAAGAGCCGGTGGCTTCTCGAAAGAGGGGGATACCGGCTCTTTGTGTGCACAGGATAATTTTAAGATGCTGGCTGAATGGTGGGGGGAATATTTCTGTGCTATTCTAGAAATGTGATTTATATAAAATTTTTGTACATAGAATTAGAAGTACCGGATTTGGTAATTAATTTTAATAGGCGAATGGGGAATGAATGATATTTTTTAAAAATGGGGGAGTAAGTTATAGTGATACCAAACGAAGCACAAAACAAAAAACATTGGAAACGGGATATAATTATCTTTCTAAGTAGTCAAACATTTTCGTTATTCGGTTCTGCTTTAGTTCAATATGCTATTATGTGGTACGTTACGCTTACAACAAAATCAGGTATGATGATGACATTATTTATTATTTGTGGATTCATTCCTACCTTTTTATTATCACCGTTTGCAGGTGTATGGGCGGACCGTTTCAACCGGAAATATCTTATTATGATAGCAGATGCCATGATTGCCTTTGTTACACTGATTTTAGCCATTACATTTTTGCTTGGTTATGATGAGATATGGTTGTTGTTCGCCATTGCTGCAGTTCGTGCGCTCGGAGCTGGGGTTCAATCTCCTGCGGTTGGGGCAATATTACCTCAAATTGTACCAGAGGATAAGCTGACGAAAGTAAATGGGATTAACGGAAGTCTTCAAGCACTAATGATGTTTGTTGCACCTATCGTTAGCGCGTCATTGCTTTCATTGGCAACAATTGAGGTCATTTTCTTTATCGATGTTATCACAGCGGCGATAGCGATCTTAACATTATCTTTCTTTTTGAAAATACCGTTGCATAAAAAAGCGACTGATAAACAAACGACAAGCTATTTGGACGATTTTAAACAGGGTTTAAGCTATATTAAAAACCACAGCTTTCTCAAAACTTTTTTCATTTTTTTCGCCTTTTTCTTCGTATTGATGGCACCGGCTGCATTTTTAACACCGCTACAAGTGACACGCAGCTTCGGAGATGATTATTGGCGATTAACAGCCATTGAAATTGCTTTTTCTATCGGTATGATGGCTGGCGGAGCAATTATTGCTTCATGGGGCGGCTTTCGAAACAAAGTATATACAATGACTTTTGCTAGCTTAATTATGGGTGTATGTACGTTCGCTTTGGGTATTGTACCTGTTTTTTGGATCTACTTGGTTATGATGGCTATTTTCGGCGTAGCTATGCCCGTCTTTAATACACCGACAACCGTAATGCTACAAGAGAAGGTAGATCCGGATTACTTGGGACGCATATTCGGAGTCTTTGGTATGATATCGACTTCCATGATGCCAATTGGAATGCTGATATTCGGTCCGCTCGCGGATGTAATTGAGATTGAATGGCTCCTTGTTGGAACAGGGGTGTTAATTGTAATACTGTCCATTATCTTCATTCGAAACAAACGTTTAGTTGAAGCTGGGATGCCTTTAATACAGGAAGCATCACAAGAGTAGAATTTTGCTAGAAGCGAGAACTTGAAACCCTTGTGTAGATAAAAAAAGAAGCTCTCCTAAAGTTCGATTGAACTTTATGGAAGGCTTTTCTTAATTAGAAAAAAGGAGACCGACAATGACTTATTCACAGATGTGGAACAACGCAGGAAATGAAGCTGAAATTCTCTATTTGGAACAGCAGATTGTGGTCATCAAAAAAGAAATAAAACGAGCAAAAACCGCAGAACAACAGGAGATATTGGATCAAGCGAATCGCAAGCTGGCTGAGTTGGAAGCGAAGCTGGATGAGCTAGAGGAGTAGGGGCTAACCGCCCCATCGTTGCATCAATATTTTGACAGCTTGAATATCGGCCTCGCAACAGTGCGAAGCCAATAAGCAAATACGGTCGTTCCGGTCCATGAGGTTCGCTTACTCTGTAGGTATTGATCGTTGATAATATAAGTCCGGGTGGAAGCAGGGCTTTTCAAACCGAACTTTTCCCACTCTGCCGGATCATTCGAACCCCCGAGCTTTTCAAGCATATTTTCCGACGCGATATTTATTTTAGAAGGAATTTGCTCGTAGGCTTCAGTGATTTGCGCATGAAATTCGTCGATTGGATTGCGGCTGGCAAGGCTCTCCAAGTGAATGCCTTCGCGAAGGTAAGAAACGTAAGCAAGATGGTCAGCCCAGAATTCGTCGATATAAAAAAGCCGTACCCGTTGCTCCGCTGGGCTCAACGGCTGCTCACCTTTCAAAATTCGCAGCCGCTCCGCGTATAGAATTCGCCTCTGATCCTCCACCATATCCGAATAACAGTTCAGTTCCTTGTGGATATCAAAGTTCTGGCCCATAACAATCCGCTGAATACTTGTGATCTTGCTGCTGAGCCCCGTCTCTTCAAGAGCCTCTTCCTGCCTGGGAGCGCGAACTGCTTTATGGATGCCGAAGCGAAGCAGTAACTCGTCCTCCAAGCTTACATAAAAAACGGAGGCCCCCGGGTCGCCTTGGCGACCGGAACGCCCGCGCAACTGGTCGTCGATTCGCACGCTTTCGTTCACATGGGTGGCAATTACGTACAACCCGCCTAGCTTTGCGATTACCTCCGCTTGCGTGGGGTCGACGCCGCCGAGCCGGATGTCGACCCCGCGTCCCGCCATATTTGTAGACACCGTCACTGCACCGGTTTCTCCCGCTTTGGCGATGATGTTTGCCTCTTCCGCATCGTTTTTCGCATTTAGAACATGGCAAGGTACGCCAGCAACTGCTAGTGCCTCTGCCAGTATGGCAGACTCTTCGACGCTTGACGTACCAATGAGAATTGGACGTCCCGTCCTATGGACGGATGAGATTTCTTGTACGAGTGCCTTAAGTTTGGCATCTTTATGGGTATAAATCCGGTGCAGATGGTCGATCCGGATGTTTGGCCGGTTCGGCGGAATTTGCAGCACCTGCAGCGCATAAATATCTTCGAAGTCCATTGCGGATGCATGAGCGGTAGCCGTCATTCCGCAAATCTGCGGATACAGGCTGATGAAGTGTTGAATGGTGATCGTCCCGAGGATTTTCCCGCCGGCTATGGAGTACAGCCCTTCTTTTGCCGTAAGCGCGGCTTGAAGCCCGTCCGGCAAATACCGGTTCTCCGCCACTCGGCCGGTGTATTCTTCGATCAGCTCGATTTTTCCGTCCCGGACGATGTAATCGACGTCTTTCTTTAATAACGATTCTGCATGCAGCGCGCAATTTAATGATGTCAGCAAGTGACTGTTATGGCTATCGTACAAATTGCCGCATCCCAGCAGCGATTCCGCTTGCGCAGCGCCTGTTTCATTTAAGTAAACGTTCCGCTGGAACTCGTCGAAGTCGTAATGCTCATCTCGCTTGAGCTGCCGAGCTACTTCTGCGAAACGAAAGCCGTCGCTCCTGGAAGAGGGAGAATCACCGCTTATGACTAGTGGCACCCGAGCTTCGTCGAGAAGCAGCGAATCCGCTTCGTCGACGATGACGTAGTGGAAAGGACGATGAACGGTATCGGCTTCGTTTAGTGCAATTGTGTCGCGCAAGTAATCGAATCCCGCTTCTTTGGCCGTAACATAGGTTATATCCTTGGCGTATGCTTCCTGTTTCTCGGACAGGCTCATGCCCGCTTGAACCGAGTTTACCGTTAATCCGAGGAAACGATAGATCGGGCCCATCCATTCCGCATCCCGTTTGGCTAAATAATCGTTAAAAGTCAGCACATGAATGCCTTTGCCAGTCAGTGCATTTAGATATGCAGGCATAACAGCAGAAAGTGTTTTTCCTTCACCGGTATGCTGCTCGATCAAGAATCTCTCGTGTAGAGCGATGGCAGCCATGATCTGGACATCGTATGGATTTAATCCAAGCTTTCTCTTCGCTGCCTCGCATACTAACGCATAAGCAGCGATAAGCAGCTCATCCAAAGGTGTACCTGATTTTGCTTCTTTTTGTAGCCGGAGGGATTCCGCTTGAAGCTGCCCATCGTCCCATGCTTCCAAATTCCGTTTTCTGATGAGCTCCACTTTGTCCTGATAAACTTTCAGCTTATTCTGGGTATCGCGGTCTTTGAATTTTTGCATCAATTTGACGGCTATATTCATAGAAATCTGATCTCCCCTCGATAGCAATACGCTTAGTTTTGAACAATATTTACGCTGATCAGTCCGTTAACAAGTTCATGGATTCAATCTACCAAAATATTCTATTAAATGCAATTTGGACAAAGGCGTTGGAATCAAACAAAGGTCTGGCGCAGTCTTTTTTGATAGTGCTGGGATTGAGATCTTTGTTAATCTTTTATATGTTTTTTTTACACGCTTCATGGCATTACACAAGCAAGATTTTGGATGTTTTATGGCGCTTGGCTTTACCAGGAGGCAAATATCTTTTGTTCTGGCAAAGTTCACTTTAGGAATTGCGATCACGGGTTGCCTCTTGGTGACGGGGTTTGGGTATCTTGGCTCCAACGTGCTTATGGGGATGCTGGAAAGTACCTATTCCTTTCCATATTTTGAACCCGGGATTCATTTCGGATCTGTTGTCAACGGTATCTTAATTCCAGTCGGTGGAACACTGCTTATAACGATATGTGCTGTGTTTTCGTTTATGAAGCAAGAGATTCATGATTTGTTAAACATTTCAATTTCAGCACAGCCCCGCCCGATCAAAGGGGGGGGGGCGGGCCGCCAACCGTGTAGTAAATCATTGCCGGAGAAGTACCGGTTGTCTTTCCGTGTTGCTCTCCGTAAATAGAATATATTAATCTTGAGTGTTTGTACGATTCTTCTGACTACATTGTTGTTCATACTGACCTATTCTTTATATCAATCCAGTGGTGCAGTCGTGAATAACCAAATGTCGGGCATAGGATATACCTATGACAATTACTTATCCGGAATCTCAGAATGATAATGAAAATGGCAGATCCTCCTGGAGGTATTATCTCCAGCAATCAGCGCAGCTGGCGCAAAAGAACGGCAGTGTTATCTCAGCACAGATGCTGGGACTCGACAGCGGGGGGACTATGTTCATACTGCTCGATACTAATCATAACAGGCTTAGAATTGATAATCTGAGAGGAGTCATTGTCAGTCGCTCGTTCAGCTGGTTGTATGGCATCCAGAAAGGGGGGAGGTTTCGGTACAGTTTCTTTGTACTGTGTACGATTGAAGAGACCTTTACTAGTGAATTGAAACTAAAAGCAGCCAGTGCGTGCCGATAGATTATCGGCATACACTGGCTGCTTAATTTTTTATACAAGGGAGGACGGTCTCATGACTGCATAACTTACGGATGACTAAAGGACTATTCGACTTGGAACTGGTTTAATTCGTCCTGAAGCTTTTTGGACAACTGGTTGAGTTGCTGGGATAGCTCGGCAACCTGTTCAATGCTGTCTAATTGTTCCTGCGTGCTTGCGCTAACTTCTTCCGTCGAAGCGGAATTCTCTTCTGTAGTTGAAGAAATGATTTCGAGTGCCTGTAGGATTTCATCTTTGTGTTTATGGACTTTGGAGGTGTTGCTGCTGATTTGAATCATACGTAATCTCAAAGCCTCCAAATCGCTGTTGATGCTAAAGAATACCTGTTTCGTAGCCTCCACGGATTTTGCATTTTCTTCGGCAATTTCAAGCCCTTGGGCTGTGTATTCCACAGATGCTCTAGTTTTCTCTTCGATTTCATGAACCTTTCTGCCAATCTCCTGTGTAGCCTGTGCAGTCTGCTCCGCCAACTTGCGAACCTCTCCGGCAACAACGGCAAATCCGCGTCCCTGTTCTCCCGCACGTGCTGCTTCTATGGAAGCATTTAGCGCCAGCAGATTGGTTTGCGTAGCGATTTGATGTACCGTGTCCACGATGCTCGAAATTTCATGACGGCTTTGATCAATATCATGGATGGCAGACGATATCGAATGAGTGGAGTTGTGATTTTCTTCTGCCCATTTTGATAACTGATCCAACACACCCAACCCCAGTTCGCTCTGGTCGGCAGAAGCCTGCACCATCGTCTCTATGGCTATGGCATCATTTGCGATTTCGTCAATTTGACCAGATAATGATCCGGTTTTTTGCAAAATGGTATCCGTTTCGATCGACTGATAGTTGGTTGCATTCGCAATCTCATTAATGGCTGTGGCTGTATCGTTCATCGTTATAGCTGTACGGGAAGAAATAGATTGCAGATCCTTTGAGGATTGGTTTAATACCTGAGCGGAGGTACCCACTATTTGGAGCATCCCTTGAATTTTCTGGACCATGTTGAATATTCCGTTGGAGATCTGTCCAATTTCGTTGTTGGAATAGGCATCAAATTGAACCGTCAAATCCCCATTTTCCACCCGTTTGATTTTGGTAAGCAGCTTCGGTATGGATCTGAGCAGATAACGGAGCGTGATATACGAAAATAGAACGAGCAGAATCGCCGCTGCAACAAACCCGCCAATAGTAATCCAGGTGAACTTTTTTAATTCGGAGAGCACTTCACGCTCTGAAATAGTTAAACCTACGGACCAGCCGGTATCTTTACTTGTAGCATAGCCGATGTAACGGCGTTCTCCGTTGTCATTAATCAGATGTACTCCAGATTCACCAGCGATCATTTTCTTGCCGATCCCCCCAAGATCACCTGGCAGCTCATTAATCTTTTCCTTTGTGACCTTAGATTGGTCTGGGTGATACAGAATATCACCTGTTTTGGAGGCGAGAATGGAATAACCAGTGCTGCCTAGCTTATAGCTTTCCATTATCTCAGGGATATTTTTAGACGCTATATCAACCGCGACAAAACCGATTAATGTATTGTTGTCATTTTTTATCGGATAAAAAATACCCATCAGCATATCGCCTGTAGTGATGTCAATATAAGGATCGGAGTAGTATAGGCCGTCTGCTTCGATTGCTGGCTTATAATACGGCCGTTCTTTAATGTTAAAAGCAGCATCTGATGTCGTACCATTGTTGAGGATGTAAAAACCTTTGCCGGCAGTACTAGCAATCCATGCATCTGCAAAAGTGGGTTCCACCTTTACAATGGCAGCTAGTGTCTTTGCTACTTCAGCGGCATGCGGTGAAGTCTTGGCCATTTCAGGAGCTTCGGTGGTTTCGATGTATTGTTTGAATAAGTTATTCGTTGACATTTGCTTGACCAGTGAACCCTTTTCCTTAAATAGTGCATCAAATTGACTGACAAGTGCCTGTGTTTTGGTCTGAAGCATAGATTCTTGTTGTTTCACAAGTATGCTGCGAGTGCTGGAAAACATAAAGGTTCCCAAGATTGAGAAGACGACAACAATAATAACTAAAAGTACAATGGACAAAGTATTTGCTATGCTTGATGAACCAAACCGCCTTTTTTTTAGTTGTTGTAACATGCTACCATCTCCCCCAAGTTGTTTCTGAGCAAATAGCTCATAAGAACATATCGGAAGATAGTGAGATTTTCGAAATAGTAATTTTGAGAATAAAAAAATTAAATTAAAATAGATAACGCACAGGATAAACCCTTGACTGGTGCGGGATTTCAAGATGATGGGGGGTGAGGGAGATCTTAACAATTAGCCTGTTGGCTTGGCACATTGCAGCTACCGAATAGAGGCGAATTGTTATTTTTTTAGGTGATGCTTAACTGCTTTTTTCGGACTTCTTGTTTGTATATTGCTTCCAGCTTTTACGGTTGATAATGATTATCAATTATACTTCCGATAGGAAGGAGGCGAGTAAAGATTTTAAATGCTGATGTACTGTTATGGAGAAGTTAAAGTAAGCAGATTTGCACCGATGTCTTTATAGTTTTATAATTGTAGTTTACAGAATCGTATTACTGGGAGGAATGGGGAAATGGATAAAAATAGAAAATACATGCTTGTCGGTGCGCTTCTGACAGGGGTAGGTGTCTCTTTAATGGCCTATACAGCAAGCCGCTATACTTCGTTTAAACGAATCGTAGCCAATACCGTCCGTTTGGAAGAAATCGCCTCTCTAGAAATCTCGCGATTGTCTTCAGTTCCCGGTGAAAAGAAAGACATCATTATTACCGATCCTGCTGTTATTGAGCGGATTTTTACTGATTTCTCTCATGTTCAATTAATGAAATCGGCCCGAAATGTCAGTTCTGACAAAAACTTTAGTTATTATATTACGATAGTTCAGGCTGATTGCAAGCAACGATTTGATATTATTTTAAAAAGCAGACAGCATATAATCATCTATGACAATGATTTAAGCAATCCTCATTTGAATGCATATAAAATAATCAGTCCTTATAATCCGCAAGCACTGGAACAGGTTTTTGACTGATACGCAACCGCTAACTTCATTCACCTAATTTATATAGAAGTGCGCAATGAAGTAATATCGTAGCCCATTTTCTGCATAGCATCTAATCCATATATGATCTCTATTGTCCGGATGCCGTCCCAGCCTTTTTTATGGTTTTGCAGAAGATAGCCTGTATTCAGCGGACAACCGGTAATAGGGTCATCCCATGTTAGGATTTGGATGCGTAGCGGGTGGAGCTTTACATTTTTTTATGATAAACCTTTAATTCAAAACAGACTCCGTTTGTCATAGATTCTCATGCCCAGTATGTAGCTGTATTCCAGTTCCCTGAGCGTGATAGAATGCAGATTTTTTTTCATAAAAATCGCCTCTCATCTCAATAATTTTTTTATCATAGCAAGCATAGGGATATTTTTCAAGCAATCAACAAGGAGGATGTTCATATGAAGTATGAATTTGGGGTCATGGCATCCATTACAGAATTGGTAGAGTACCCGGATGAGCATAATGATGCCTACATTGCGCACCCAAATTTTCAGATCATCATGGATCAATTGGGCATTACAGTACCCGTTGCGGAGATTTATGAACATTTTTTTGCCAACCCTGTTCACAACGGACATGTGCTCGTTTACAGCAATCCAGTGCAGCCAAACGCTTGTATTGTCCTCGACACTTACCGTGATCCGCTGGACCAGCTAGATATGATTTATTTCGGATGGCGCTGTTCGTCCGAGATAGACTTGATCCGCGAGCTGTCCCGGCGCTTTTATGATGAATGTGAATTTGCGGTCCGTTATGAAGAAGGTCAATCCGTACTTTACAAGTTGTTGAAGGAGGATACCTATCCGCGAAAGTTTTACTACAATACCGTGTTTGAGCAGCAGTTGAAGCGATACCCGGCCAAATAGGCGATAGAAATACATAACCGAATAACTTAACAAAAAAACGCGAGTTCAGGGCAGTGCCACCCGGATTCGCGTTTTCTATATACTTGATTTTGAAATGCTCTACTTCATTCAGCAATTACTGCGCCGTCAGCAGCTGCTCCAGAATTTCGGCGGGAATCTTCAACAGGCCCAGATCCTTCAGCGAACGGCTGCGCTGCCGCATGCCTCCTGACAGCTGATGAGGATAATGATCCTTGTAGGAAGCAAGAGCTGAACTGTCTGCAGGGCACAATTAAGGATTTTGCGCGGAAGGAGGTTGTTTTTAAAAAAGACGATATTCTGGATTCGGTGGGCATTATTATCCATGGTAATGTTTTGCTGTACAAAGATAATATCTCAGGCATGAGATTAATGTTCTCGGAACTCGGGGATGGAGAAATCTTTGGCGAAACGGCGCTTCGCCTTGTCCAAGAGCACAGCGGCTATGAAGCGGTGGCGGGTTCGGAATGCCGGATTCTGTTTATCAAAATAAATAAAATTGTCCGGCCCAGCCAGGACACTTGCCATTTAAGGGGCCGGATCATTGAGAATATGTTGGCCCTGCTGCTTGAGAACAACCGGTCTATCTATCAAAAGCTGGATCTGGTCTCCCACAAATCGCTGCGGGACCGTATCCTGCATTATTTGGCACTCCAGACCCAAAAACAATTCCGCCTGTTTTGAAATTCCGTTTACCCGCAGCGACCTAGCTGATTATTTGACTGTTGACCGCAGCGCTATTTAAATCGAAGGCAAATTATAAATTTCTCCAAACATTGAAAAGGAGTACACAGCTGAAAACGCATTGGAAAATTTGACCGATCTAAACAGCTAAAAGTGGTAGTTGAGGTTAGCTAACTGTTGACTTGAGTTTTGATTTGTTGATTTTAACAATCTTTGAAAGCGACTTGTGCTTGGAATAAAACTTACTATCTTTCGGAGTTACTCATACTGCCTTCACCATGTTAAGTCCGGCGCTCTATAGTGTATCGCTGTTACCACGGTGTAACTGCTTTCTCAGGCCAATGGTTGACTCCCTGTTGACTTGAAATAATTTATGTTACTCTGTACAAACCTTACATCGCCATAACTCCAGCACGAAAAACCCGCGTTCGGCGCAGGTTCTTCATGTTAACTATTCTCCAGTAGCCACCGGATTCTCCTCATACGAAATCCAGTCACTCCAGCTTCCCGCATACAACCGCACATTCGTTTAACCGTCCTTATCCAGCTTGGAGAAATGCTCCTGCAACTCCTCGGCACTTTTGTAGCTTCCATCTGCATTTTGCGTTCTTTCCAGAAGAAGTTGAACGCTTCAGGGATATGCACGGCATTAATGAATTATGTTGTGAACAGGGGCATTGATTACATAATAGAGGCTAGAGAAGGATTTTCGGTATGAAGCTATTTACGCGGTCAGTGAACCGTGTAGACGCATTATATTATTGCTGTAATGTACAGTATCTCCTAATACTCAGACATATATTAATTTGTGGAGTCTGATAGAGACTTTGACTACAATTTAGGAGGAGTAGATATGACTATCTTATCAACCGGGCCAATTGAGAATAGTCCTGTCAGCGGGGTTAGACCCACACAACAGGTAACGATCAAATTCGTTAACCGGGATTCGATAATATCTTCGACGATTCAGGTAGAAGGTTATGTATTGAACGGAACCCGAACACTGTATGCGCAAGATGAATTTGTACTCTCTCCCAATCAAGTGATAACGAAAAACTACTACGCCGATCTAAATGCATTTGAATTTATTTTCACCCTGGAGGAGGCTGCTTCAGAAGTGACTCAAATCTCAGCATGGGGGAAAAATTCGTCAGGGCAGCTGGTCACAGCTCACCGGCTTGTTTCCTCTGAAGTTCTTGATACCGCAGGAACAACAGTTTTCGAATGGGGGGAAACGATCTTTTGGGCGGATTCAGCAGTTCCAGGGCCGGGCAGTGGATCTCCGTTTAACCCATTCAAATCACTGCAGGCTGCAATAGATGAAGCAGCCAACAGTCCTTTGGCAGTGGCAATCGGTATGAGAGCACGCTGCATTGTGCTAATTGCGGCAAATTCGATTTTTGATGAAGATATTGTCATCCCGCCAGCCCGGCACATTCAGTTGCTTGGTCTGGGCCCGTGGGTGCTTGGCAATTCTGATCTGGCGAATTTCGCATCTTCAACCCCCCGTAATGTAACGATTCAGACTAGTCAGGCTGCCGAAGACGTATATCTCGTACAAGGACCCACCTTTGATGCGCGCCCGGTAACTGTGTTAGGCACGTTTGATAACGGCACATCCGTAAGCACACATACGAATTATACGGACGGAGCCATTATCAGCGGCAATATTACTTTCCAGAATGTTGCTGTGGGGGATCCCTTTACAACGATAGAATTTCAGCTTCTGAATGCCCGGGTAGTCGGAGATATCGTCCAATCGGGACACATGGGTAACTTAAACACCTATCTATATCATAGTCGCATCAATACAATGGTTCATACTGGGCTTAACATTCAGCGTATGGTTGACAGCCAGTCGGATGGGATAATTAATGTTCGCGGCTATTCCCATATCACAAACACAAATATTATTGGTGCAGTCACTGTAACACTTGCTTTGGCAGATGTGCCGCCAACCGGGATTTTTAGCAGCCAGTTTGGCACAATTACCTGGACCGGTCCGCTAACGCTGGATGCAGCATCTAACTATTATTTTGTAAACAGCGGTTCAACGTTAATCGGCACCAAAACAGTACTTTTCAGTTTGGCTTAGGAGTTATCAGGGGCTTGTGATTTGCAGCTCGATGGGGCCATCAATCGGTCAGCATGGACATCGCAGAGGAGCATTGCATTGATTTTCTTCCGTTTGAGTCTACCAAATTACTTATCTTAATCTCTCACTGCAATTAATCTCTCCCGTCACCACTGCATTCTCCTTATAGCTAAGCCAGTCACTCCAGCTGGAATCTCTGTCAGAAACTGCTTTTAGAGTTACTGTTCTCTGGCATCCTGACCTCAGCTAGTTAAATCCTGGGTACGTCAGGTATCTGACCTCGAATAGCCCTGTAAAGAGGCTATTCGTCGTTCAGGTGCTTGAGAACAGGCGATCTCTTGTTCTTCCAGTAAAAAAACTGATACCTTGGTATAAGGTAGCCGGTTGCTCTACTTGTATGTGCGATAAAGTTAGTAGCTTGTCTGCAGCTTTTGTATTGAATTGTTGCGGCTGTAATGGAAGCAAGCTCAGACAACTTGGTAAAATAAAACAGCGCGTCACATCATGTCTCACTTTAACTTGCTTACAATATTGATGGTTGTGTCCTGATTATTCGAAGAATTGCTCGCGTACTGAAGATTGATCAACAGAACATCGTTATGAGGATAGCTTTTAAATCCTTCTTAAATGATATCTCTCGCCTTTGCCGGATCATGATTCCTGTATATATAGGCTTCATCACAAATGCTCTTGATTTTGTGTTTTTTTTTCATACAAGTGGTGGTCAAACAACCCATCAATGCTTATATCAAATCATCGTACGAAATCAGGTCACTCTTGTACCAAGCAGCTAGCGTTTGGAATCGATAGCATCCATTGAATCCGATTTAGGGGAATTGACACAGGCATTCCCTGCTTTTACAATTGCCTATGAGTTGAAAGACTTATGAGAGAGAGGCATACGCTGTGGAAACTATAGTAAGTCAAGCTTGGCCGGAATGGAGTGGAACGCTACGGAAGCGGAGCGGGGGTTGGAACAACACCACTTATTTTGTGGAAAATAGCGGGAAACGCGCAGTCCTTCGCATATATGATACACACAAGGACAGAAACAAGATTGAGTTTGAGCATGCTGTGCTGCAGCAGCTTGGAACACGAGCTTTGCGTTTCAACGTACCTGTTCCTATTCTAACGACTACCGGTGAAACTTTGATTCAGTTAGGGGAGAATGGCAAATTCGCCTGCTTGTTCCGATATATCGATGGAGTTTCACCTACGGAGGAAGAGGTTTCCTATCTAGAATCCTTTGGAGAGGCAACGGGTATTTTATCTGAAGTGCTGTCAGTTATTGATCCCGGCCTTACTCCGGTGTACCGGCCATATTATGAATTACGGACGTCCTATCCGTTATGCGGTGTAGAAGTCATTCGTGAGCTGTGCCTGAATCCGCCGGAACCTTTTACGGATCTGGGGGATGAGCTGGTTATGCTCTACAGAGCTTATGGAAATATTACAGGTTCGCTGAATGAACTGGAGGGAATGCCTCACCAACTGGTACATGGTGACTTGAACGCTTCTAATCTGCTGGTACGTTCAGAAGACTCGGGGCAGGTGTCCTCGCTGCTTGATTTTGAGTTCTGTACATATGATTTGCGGGTCATGGAGCCAGCGGTTATTCTATCTGGGCTGCTTGGGCATGCGGAGGAAAAGAAGATGATTCGTGATTTTTGCCGGGGCTTCAGCCGCAGTATCCGCCTCACCCCAGCCGAAATCAGCGCCATTCCAGTGCTGATGCTGCTGAGGAAAATCGATGTCTTTCTTCATTTTGTCACCCGTTATCTGGAGGGCACCGATGAATCCTGGGTACTGCATGAGCAGACAAAACTGCTGTCCGCAGATTTAATCCAGTTGTCTGCAGGAACAGCAGAAATTCTGGTGATATTGCAAGAAGAGCAGGGAAGCGCAAGCAGGCTATAGCTCATTTCCGCTAGTAGGTTTCACCGCCGCTCCTTTGCTGTTCAGGATTTCTTTATATACCTCAATCGCCAGCGCCCGTGACTGCTTAAGATCAACGATGGCATAGGGTCTAGGCAGGTGAATAGCTTTATCGGACAAATCTGCCAGCTCCGGCAGCCAGGTGCGTATATAATCTCCGCTAGGGTCATGAGTCTGGGACTGTGTTACCGGATTCATGACCCTGAAGTAAGGGGAGGCATCGAATCCGAGCGAGGAGCTCCACAGCCAGCCGCCTCGGTTCAGCACATTATCATAATCGCTCAGCTTCAGCCGGAAGTAACGCTCCCCGTAAATAAATGGACAGCCCAGATTTTTAGTAAGAAACATGGCAGTAATCATTCGTAGTCGATTCGGCATCCAGCCGGTTGTGTTCAGTTGGATCATGGCGGCATCGATTACCGGAATGCCAGTTCTTCCCGTAGACCAGGCCTCAAAGTATTTCGTACCTAGCATGCTCAAATCATACACCTTCTCATAGCTGAAGAAATCAGCATCCAGCCGGGCCTGATACAGATAGAAATCCCGCCAGGCTAGCTGTCGCAACCATTCTTCCCCGTCGGTTTCTGCTTCCGCCAGCCGAGTATACACAGTGCGTGCCGAAATGGTACCCGTATTGAGGTGTCGGCTGATCCGGCTGGTGCCTTCCTGTGCATACCTGTCACGGCTCACGTGATAATCCCGTAAATGCGAGTCTATAAATTGCTCAAGCATATCGCTTGCATCTATCTTCTTTCCTGAAGACGCTAGCTCTTCAAACTGAAGTCTAATCTCCTCTGGAATCTTGAAATCTTCGGCAATTCTCTCGTCCAGCGTGGACGTTGACAACTCAGCCAAGGGTGAAGAATAAGGCGGATGAAACCGCTCTGCCATGAAGCTGCGCCAGCGGCGGTAGAACGGTGTGAATACCTTGAAGGGCTCTCGCCGCCCGCACCAATCCATGAAATCTTCCAGATCGCAGAGCATGCTGTCGTGAAAAATTGTGAAACAGATGCTGAGTGAAGCCGACGTATCGCGCAGGCTCATGTCTCTTTGTAATGCATAAGGGGTGTAATCGGCATGAACCATTAATTCCTGAATTGGGTAGGTTTCGCTCAGCCTCTTGACAATAATATCAGGCTCGCCATAAAGAATATGTAGCTGCTTGCCCCCGGTTGCGTACTCCTGCTGAAGTCTTGAGACCTGCGTCAGGAAGTTTACCCCGCTATGCTCAAGATAGCGTTGTTTGCGCAGCAGAAAAGGCTCCAGAATCAACACATGAAGGCTGCGAGAGCCAGAAGAACGTATGGCCTCGAAGGCCGGAAGATCGCTAGTCCGAAGATCCTTGCGGTGAATGAAGAGAATCATTAGAAGTATTTCCTTTCTGTTATCTGAGGGTATTAACTGCCTGTCCATAATACGATAGATTTGAAGTTTTGGCGATGAGCTGGCCCAGCTAGCCGAATTAAAGTCAGAAGATTAGGATCGTGGGAATGCATCCACCCGGGGTGGTTGCCTATGGGCTTCTGGGGCTACAGCCACTATAGAATATGTGGTGGGAACTGTTCGAGCAGAACATTGAGTCGATCTGGATTGAGGAGCAGGATATAGCCAATACAAGAATAATTATCTGCTGGTTCTGAGAAGCTACCAGAGCGGCATTGATTGGCAAATGCTGAATATAACTGAACTTAATTGGGCAGCCATCTGCGAAATAATAGAACTGCAATGGGAGAGGTTTTTCTTGTCCGATCCGCTCTTGGCACTGCTGCAAGCGGAGGAGATGACCAAGCTGATTGTTCAAGTGCATCAAGGATATATCCTTAAGCACAAAAAGTCCGCGCTATGAGCAGACTCTTCATGTATATTCTTACCTATTGGCTATCGGATTCCCCTCTTACGAGATGAACCGCTAGAATGATCCTATTTGGCAGCTTCTGCTTCTTCATAGATGAGGCACCGAAGAGTCTGATCTGGGTAGCGTAACTCTGCAGTATAACTGCTGCCGTCTTCGAGCAACATTTTGACTGCGACCATGCCACGCTTATTATTTACGTCAGTGTCTGTCAGGGAAGCCATGACGATTTTTCGGGTTTCTCCTTGTCTGTCTGTAACTATTTTTGTAGCCTCGTTAATCCAGGTTGCATCCTTTTGGACAGCGATGGCTGCTTCAGCATTGACAGGAGTTCTTGTGAGTGAAAAATTAGCTGCGGTCGTATCTATTACCGTCCGGGTAGAGGGATCAATAATTACGGTATATTGCCAAAATTCCTTACCTTGTCCTCTTAAGGTGTTGGTTTTATAAGGGGCGAAGATTACCATCCAGGTCTTTTTCTTTGATAGCATGGATTCTCCTTGGCTTGCTTTTACTTCAAGCTTGGAGACGTCAGCTCCGAATATTTTACGCACGCTTGAAGCGGCCATGGCGACGGCGTCGGTCTGGCTCAAATTCCCTGTTTCTTGAGGGGTTACAATATTCCGCTTGGACAAGGCATAGGCCTCCCGGTAGAACCAGTCAATATATTGTAACAGTTCCTCGTCAGTCAATGTCCGATTCGGATACTTGAGCGTGTTTTTCTCCAAGTCAAAATAAAACTCCGCTTGTCCCGATTTTAACGGGAACAGTTGCTTGGGACGAAGGCCGTCATACACATACTGGTCTTCCAATATCAGCCTCCGGTTTATTTCATCCTCGGTCATCTCCCTTCCGATGGTGATAATTTCGTTATTGGGCTTGTCCGCAAAATCATAAATTTGCTGCATTTCTTCTCGGGTCATCAGCTGCTCTAGATCTCTGTTCACAGTAGATACCGGAGCTTCTGCTTCTACTTTTAGTACGGGTGCCTTGCTGCTGTTCAAGGTTAGATTGCCCGAGTCTTGTACTGCAGAAATGCTCTTGGCGGCGGTGGTGTTCACAAATCCTGGGACAATCATTGCGCTCACCGCCAGCACGCTTCCAGAGAACACGAGTACAGCGAGTGTAGCGGAAATCTTGTTGTTCTTCATTTAACTTAACCTCCATTGGGATCGGATGATGATGAATCTTCCTAACCTTAATCCAAAGATGTTATAGAGTAGGAGGGCAGTTGTTATAGAGTTGTAAAAAGAGTCTGATGCTAGTTCCCTCGCCGAGGACAGAGTTTAAGGACAGTCTGGCCTTATGCGCTTCAGCAATTTGCCGACATAAGGATAATCCTAGGCCAGCGCCGCCATATTCACGTGAACGAGCCTGGTCTCCCCGATAGAAAGGTTCAAACACACGTTTAGCCATCTCTGCGGTGATTCCGGTTCCCGTATCACGGATTTCTAGCACGGCTTCTCCATCCAGCTCATAGGCTAGCATGTGGATTTCGCTGCCTTGCTTGGAGGCATGAATCGCATTCTCAACCAGATTTACCAATAATGAAGCTAGTAAATCGGGATCTCCCCAGACATTTGAAATCGTATGTTGGACATGAAATCTTATGCCAGCATCCGTCAATTTTGGGCGCTCCGTCTGTTGGATAGCTTGAAATAGTTCCGAAATATCCACCTGCTGAAGTGCCAACGGCTGATGCCGGAGGACAGACAAATCCAGCAGCTTGAAGGCCAGATTCTTGAGACGAAGGGTTTCACTAAGAATATAGCCACCTGCAGTTTGCTGTTCTTCCTGTCCAATATTGGCCGTGGTCAGAAACTCGGCGAACCCCTGCATGCTGGTCAAAGGCGTGCGCAACTCGTGGGCCAAATTATCCACCATCCTTTGTTTCTCTTCAGCCATGTCCGAGAGTTCGGTAACCCTCTGTTCCACGGCCTCCGCCATCCGGTTGAAGTTCAAGGCCAGTTCGCCAAATTCATCTTTGCTGCGCAGTTGCACCCGTTTCGTATAGTCGCCTTCGGCGATTGTTTTGCTGGTCTCTGATAGGAGCTTTAGCGGCTTGCTTAGATGCCGGATTAGAAGATAAAGAAGAAGCAGCAGAACGGGTCCCACGATCCAGTTAATCATTACAAAAAAGCGGTTCAGTTCCTGTTGCTTGTTGAAGAGCTCACTGATATCACGCTGATAGACAAGCAGCAAATGCTGGTAAGGAGCAGGAAGCTGAGCGGAGAGCTGAATAGAGCGTTCGTCTGAGGATTCAGGCCGATCGCTTTTTCCAAAATTAGATTTCCCGAATTGTCCTTTTTGGGGAGGGTAAATCATTCGGTCGTTCTCCCATAGCTGTAAATAGATTCCCTGCTTACGGTAGTAATCGCCATAGGACTCAGAGACGCTAGCCAGTAGAATAGGGGTCAATGCCGTTCCCCGTGCTTGAATAGAATTAAGGTTCTCATAAATATTGTTGGCGATTAACAATTGCTCACTGGATGCTCTCTGCATTTCACTGTCCATGTTTAGCTGCCAGCTTTTTTTCATCACCATAATGACACTTACATCCAGAGCAGCAATAAAGAGAGCGAGTACCGACAGCAGAATCTTATGCCAGAATCTCATGATTAGCTCTGAACTTCCAGGCGGTAGCCTAGCTTGAAAATGGTTTTGATCCGTTCTTCCCAGCCCAGCTTTTTACGTAGCTGCCGGATGTGAACATCCACGGTGCGGGTGTCGCCCTCAAAATCATAGCCCCACGCCAATTCCAGCAGCTTTTCCCTCGACAATGCAATATTCCGGTTACGAATTAATACCTCAAGCAGCTCGAATTCCCTAACGGTCAAATCAACCGGTGTCTGATCTACTAAAACTTGCCGTTCCAGGTAACGCACCTCAACTTTATCGCAAATGAAGCTGGAAGTGCCTTTTTCACCCCTGCGCAGGACTACATTGATTCTTGCCAGCAATTCAAGGATTTCAAAGGGTTTAATGATATAATCATCCGCGCCCAGCTCGAAGCCTTTAATGCGGTCAGCCAAAGAATTCTTGGCGGTGATCAAAATCACTGGAACCTGCAAATGTGCAATCCGCTGCATCACCTCAAAACCATCCAATTCCGGAAGCATAACATCCAGCAGAATCAAATCAGTCTTTTCACGCTCCAGAATTTCGAAAACCTCCGGTCCACGGTAAGCCTTGCTATATGTATGTCCAACCAGCTTGAGATTCATTGTAATTAAATCATTAATCGCTCGTTCATCTTCTACTACCAATATATTTGCCATTTGGTATTTCTCCTCCTAGTACCTTGCTCACTAAGTGCCACTTTCGTTATACACTATATACAACTAGAGGAAGGATTGTCCAGAAGGTTGATAGTTTCATCAGGCATTAATACCTAATAGGATAGAAAATTATGTGCTGAACTGTTACCTTAACAGTACAAACTTTTGTATTGGTCTTCCATCTATCATGCAAATATTTACAAATATAAATTGTTGAATTCGAATACATCTGAGAAACTCCAGTGTGAGGTATACGGGCCACCTCCAGCACCGCCAGCACCGCCAGCACATTCGGGCTGTCGTGACACACAGGAGTTAGCTTTGTACTCTAATGGTTTACTTGGCACAGAAAAGGTTAACATCATAGAGCGATATCCTCAGGTTGCTGGATTATACGAACGTCTGGATTTTAGAGCGTTTGCTTCGGAGGCCGGCAGCGAATTGATTGTACGTAAAAAGCTGCCCAAACTTCCCGGGCAGCCTCTCATATTCTTACGCGTACGTCTTCTGAGATCAAGCCGTTTGCGCCTCATGTTTGCGAGCTGTTACAGTGTCTTCTTTTTCCGTGGATCCGTTGTCCTGACGCTTAACTGCTTCCTCGTCTCGTACCCCATTCAATTCATGTTCGTTCTGATGAAATTCCTTGAGTATATTCTGGTAAATATGAGCCTCTTGAAGGTTTAGTCCGTCGCGATTTTCTTTCAAAACCCAGTTCTCGACCGTTTTCTTCAAGATTTCGCTCTTCCGTTCCAGCAGTTCCGTATAACTCAATTTACTTCATCCTTTCCGGTTCGTGGTTTCAAACGCCGGATGGACTTTGTTTACTTGTCATTTCGTGCGTTTAACATCACATCCGACGTAACGTTTACCATTATACAGAAAATCCTGGTTGAACCCAACGCGGACCAACCGTCCTCAGATAGGGTGAGCACTACTCAGAATGGAACGGGAGTCCTCAGCGGACCGTTTCGCAGAAATGCGGCCAGATACTCCGGTATGCTGACAGTTGTTTCTCCTTCATATAATCGTTTAACCAGATATCAAGCACGCGATTTTAACTTTAATCTTCCTCAAGAGCAACCGTAATCCCCATACGAAACCCAATCACTCTAACTTACTGCATACCGTTGTATATTTGTATATCCGGCCTTCTCCAGCGATAATACCCCCGGGCAGGCAGTTGATTAAAATGGAAAGTAAACCCAAAAATAGAAAAGGTAAAATATGACATATATAAATGTGTTAATAGTGAAAATACTAAAAGAAAAGAGGATATAAATATGGAAATAAATAGAATATAGGGTGATAGAATTTTTGGGAGATTTTACTGGGCTTATTTATTTTGATTGATTCTGCCGATTTCCTATTGTGCATTCTAATGATAATGTGGCACACTATGTATAGATAAAACCAAACGAGGCAAAGAATGCCCCGTCTCCTTTCCTTTTGGAATAGAGGCGGGGTTTTGTATGATTAAAAACATATTTCGTTGCAGAGCGAGGGGATAGGTAATGGGTTTCGAGAGGGAGCATAATGAATGGTTATGTAATCATCTTAAACAAAGGAAGGGAGAGCGGCTCGATGCACTTAAACGCGGTCATGGTTACGGAAATCGCTTGTTTGTCGAGCGGGTGTGGTGGCCTCTAGCCGGACATTTTCACGGATTACACCCAGAATATGAAGTTAAGGACTGGCGCGGCAGATCCTATTTTGTGGATATTTTGTGGGAGATTGGAGCGTCGCGTATTGCATTTGAGATCATGGACTATGGCTCACATGGAACGGATCGTAGCAAATACCGGATGGACTTGAACCGCGGGCTTTTTCTACAATCTCAAGACTGCACGGTGCTCTATATCTCGCTGGATGAGCTAAAAGAAAATCCATCCTTCATTCTCTCCGCGCTGCGGAACATTCTCTTTTCTTATTTGTTAGCAGAAAAGTCTGCGAAGACAACCGTTGAGAGAGCCTATTCCAGAATCGAGCGCGATCTGATGCGGGCAGCCATCCGGCACCATCGAGTCCTTCGCCCGGCTGATGCCGCGAGAGAACTGGAATTGCACACGATGACGATCATTAAATACTGCCGTCAGCTGGTGGATAAAGGAAAATTTCGCCCGGTGGCAAGAGGTTCATCTCAGCGGATCATTTACTATGAATATATTGGTACGCTACAAAGTCCAGATTTAGTTTGAAGATGAAGTCCGTCGTGAGAATGTGAATGAAAAATCGAATACAATGTGCCGTCGGTAACGTAAATGAGCAAATGTATGCGAAAAACCGAACACAATGTGCCGACGGTAGGTAAACGAGCCAAATGTATGCGAAAAAGTGAATACAATGTGCCGCCGTTACGTAAATGAGCCAAATGTATGCGAAAAATCGAATACAATGTGCCACCGGCAAGCTGAACGAGCCAAATGTATGCGAAAAAGTGAATACAATGTGCCACCGGTTACGTAAATGAGCCAAATGTATGCGAAAAACCGAACACAAAGTGCCAAAGGTAACATAAATGAGCCAAATGTATGCGGAAAATCGAATACAATGTGCCACCGGCAAGCTGAACGAGCCAAATGTATGCGAAAAACCGAATACAATGTGCCACCGCCAAGCTGAACGAGCCAAATGTATGCGAAAAATCGAATACAAAGTGCCGCCGGTAAGTTGAAGGAGGCATGTGTATGCGGAAAACCGAACACAATATGCCGACGGTAAGTAAACGAGCCAAATGTATGAGAAAAATCGAATATAGTGTGCCACCGGTAAGCTGAACGAGCCAATGTATGCGAAAAACCGAACACAATGTGCCGACGGTAGGTAAACGAGCCAAATGTATGCGAAAAAGTGAATACAATGTGCCGCCGGCAAGCTGAAGGAGGCATGTGTATGCGAAAAAGTGAATACAATGTGCCGCCGGCAAGCTGAAGGAGGCATGTGTATGCGAAAAACCGAACACAATGTGCCGACGGTAGGTAAACGAGCCAAATGTATGCGAAAAACCGAACACAATGTGTCGACGGTAGGTAAACGAGCCAAATGTATGCGAAAAATCGAATACAAAGTGCCGCCGGCAATTTGAACGAGCCAAATGTATGCGAAAAACCGAATACAATGTGCCACCGGAAGCTAAACGAGCCAAATATACACGAAAAACCGAAAACGATATTTTTCCATTCTGGTAAATCAGGCCTCTGATTTCCAGGGAATCACAAGAATCCGCGAACGGGTTCTTATTCTATTCTTCTCCTATCGCCACCGGATTCTCCTCATAAGAAATCCAATCACTCCAACTACCCGCATACAATTTCACATTCCTATACCCAGCTTTTCCGAGCGCGAGCACATTCGGGCAGGCACTTACACCTGAACCACAGTACACGATAATTTCTTGCTCAGGATCAATTCCCTCATAATGCTCTTTCAGCACCTCAGTTGATTTCCAGCGTCCTTGCTCATCCAGCACTTCTTTCCAGAACTTATTGATCGCCCCAGGAATATGACCTGCCTTCGGATCAATCGGTTCTTCCAGCCCTTCATAGCGACGGGACTCGCGGGAATCAATCAATAGTGCGCGACCGTCGTTAACTACATTTTGCACATCTTCCATGCTAGCAAGCATCTTCTTCTGAACATCTGCTTCATACTGGCTAGGAATCCTAACCGCTTGATGATCACTGACGGGGAAGGACGCTTTTTTCCAAGCAGAGTAGCCTTCATCCATTACAAACACACGTTCATGTCCCAAATATTTAAGCATCCACCACAGACGGGAAGCGTAGGCACCACCTTGATCATCATAAGCAACGACAATACTATCTCTGTTAATGCCAACCTTGCTAAGAACGGTGGTTAGCTTCGAGATTTCTGGTAGGGGGTGGCGCCCCCCGTGTGAGCTTACTGGAGCGGAGAGTTGTTCTTCCATCTATAGACTTATTAGACAAAATAGAAAACTTAGTGAAGCTATAACAAGAATTGAGAACATTCTGCGTTATGCAATTGATTGCTGAATAATTGCAGCTCTGTTGTTTGCTGCTTGTTGGCATGTTGTTTGCTAATAAGTCACCAGAAGATGATTCAAATAGACAATAAATTTGATTCAAAACTGGTAATTCACAATGTGTTCATATTCGGAAAAGTAAATTCAACAATATAAAAATGCATAAAAATGCATAATGATAAATAAATTAAAATTTAATCCAATCATTCTTATAGTCGCAGGGAGGGAGTGTGGGAAACTTCGTAACTTTATAAATGAGTGAATAATACTATGAATACCGGCCCAATTAAAGCATGTTTGATGAGAAACATTTGCTACTTGCTCCAATTGCGGAAGGAAACTTGAGCTTGCTATCATGAATGGATTATGTATAATGAGTATATTGATAAACTTTAAGGGGGCTCAGTATTTGGCGCAAGACCCAAGCACATCTGCTAGTAAACTATTATGAGTAGTGTAACTGGTGGTTAATTTCATAATAAGCTCGTAGTCTGTGATGACTACTTTATAGGGCTGCGCCACAGATGTCTCTCTGTTAAAAGGGGATGTCTGTTGGGGCAGCCTTTTTTGTGCCCCGTAATCAGATGGAAGGAGAGTCGGGATTCAAGTGTCCCATATGTTTTTCAAGAAACATTATAACTTTAATTTATCGGGAGGAACTTCAATTGTTGATAAATAATGTGATAGTGCAGCAACCTCTGAATCAAATTGGCCTAATAACAATTAGTCAAGCTTGTAAAGTCTTTAATGTATCAAAGGCTGTTCTAGAAGATTGGATAACGGTATCTTGGTTCCCTGTGGTGCAAGTCTGTGGAGTGAAATCGAATATATACGATTATAAATCACAGAATTGGCGTGTTGATATAAACCAGGCAAGTAATTGGGTTGATGCTCGAGTTCAGAATGTTGTTAATGGAATCAAACTTTTTATCGGCTATCCAGAGGAGCCTAGCCAGAAGTCACAAATCATCATTGATCAGGCCGAACCGGAATTCCTTCTGAACTATTTATATCCAAATATGCCCGTGCAGGTCAAAACAGCAGTAGAAAAAGCGGAATTCGAAGACTTGCGGCGCGGCTTTCTCAAAGGTCACAACAGAGGTCGATGGTTCGAAGCCGCTGGAGGAATACTAGGTTATAACGCTCTGGAAACACTTAAACACGAAGGCGACAAGCTGAATTCGCTGGTTGGGCTGGAAGCACGCTTATACGGGCTTTACCTCCGTAGTATAAAGCACGCACAAAACAAGCGACACCCTGACTTCAAGAACTACGTTTCAGGACTTCTCGGTGCAGGGACATTTGATCATTGGAATAATGATGTGAAAAAAAGTACAGTGTGTAAATATGGTAATAGTCTCGTCGGAGGATTAGTAAAAGGATCTAGTTATTGGAATTCTCAGAAGTAGAGCAGAAGTCACTTAGTCTGACTTAAAAAAAATTGTGCCGTATCTCTTGTTGAACACTCCATCCATGAGATAAGATTCCTTATCAATAATAGAATTTTATCTCATTGGAGGAATGCGCTATGCTCGTATATGGAGTGAATAGAATTGCGAAAGTACTAGGATGCAGCCCAATTACAGTTCGGAGAATAATAAGTAAACATCCTGAGTTTCCTTTCAATTGGCTTAGTGATATCGGAACTTATGAGTTTCATACTAATTCGTGCCAAGAATGGTGGGACACTCACCGCAACGCTGTGATGAAGGAGCAAACTCCTACAAACTCTTTTCAGCAAAGTAAGTTTGCACAGAAGCTTGGTGTTAGCAGTCGTCTAGTAGCAGTATGGAGACAGCGAGGGTTACCAGCGGAGAAGTTAGCTGATGGATCAGTATGGATTAATAGAAAAAATGCCAAACAATGGTTTCTTGAACAGAAAGATAAAAGAACTCAAAAACATGCACATAAGCTATAAAGTGCTTCTGCAAGCGAGCATAGTTGGGCTATAGAATCATTTAATGTTATGTAAACTTGACAAGCTAAGGGGTTATGTTGGGTAATGCTGTCATCAAGAAGAAAGGAGCACTCACTCAATGATTACACCCACCCCACGGCAAACACGCTTGATGTTAGACCTATTCGCGCATAGACGGAGTGCGTACGCTATGAAAAAGGAAAATCATCCTGGTCAGAAAGGGTGGGAACCCGTCAAGGATGCAGGCTTCAATCGGCCTTTTGGAGAAGGACAAGTGCGTACACATCTGGAAGGTATTCAACGTTTGGGTATCTATCCTTTGGAACCTCATCCCCAAAATACCTGTATCTTCGTTTCGGCTGATTTCGATGAGCACTCCGAAGCGTTTGAACATGCTTGGAGACTGAACAAACACCTACAGGCAGAAGGGATCTACTCGCTAGTAGAACGAAGCTTTTCCGGAGTCGGGTTCCATGTGTGGGTGTTTTTCGATCAACCTGTCGAAGGATATGCGGCAAGAACGCTCATGCTTAATGCTCTAATTGAAGCGAAAATACCAATTTACGGAAAGTTTGAGAAAGGTAATGACATTGGTAAATCGCTGGATAGGCTCTTTCCGACTCAAGATCATACAAAGGGGTACGGAAATCTAATTGGGCTTCCCCTTCAAGGGAAGGCCATGCTTAACGGAAATTGTGTCTTTGTTGATGGTGACGAGAAGCCATATCCCGATCAATGGGCCAAGCTTGAGGAAGCCTATGCTAATCGCGTCCCTGTCGATCATCCAAAGCTTAAAGAAAAGAGGCATCTAACAGCACCTCCGGTTCAGCGTATAGAAACGGTAAGTAGGGCAGATGAAGTACGCTGGTTAGAACTCGGACGTTTGGAAGGGCAATTGAAACGAATGCAGGATTGTGAAGCAATTAAGGCTAGTCTTAACGATCCTAATCAGTTCAGCAATACTGTATGGACAAGCATTCTAACCAATATTGCCGTTTTTGGCGAAGCTGGAAGAGAACTGGCCCATACTGTCAGTAGAAACTATGATCGTAGCTTACTAGATAGTGCTTCTCAGAATGTATACTCGGAGCAGGATACAGAACGGGCATTTTACAACAAGCTTAATTACTTGCAGCAATCGGGAGAACCACCCTCCTGTAGATTCCTGGAGGAGAATGGTTGGAGTTGTCCAAAGAGGGAGGCAAAGACTTGCGCTCTTAACTTCATTGCCTTGTATGGTGCTCCTCCAAGCTACAGTTACTATAGTTCAAGAATTTCACTCACGGCCGAAGACCGAGAGCAATTGTATAGATGGGAACAGAATGGCGGGTATAAATCATACCTAGAACACTTTTCTGATTCGACGGATTTTGGTGTGTACAAGGGGGAAGCGATTCGAGGTGTCAAAGCAAAAGAATACTGGATATTGAAACATCTGCTTGGAGACACTCGACTCTACGCTAAGTATCCGACCTGGAATAAGCAAGTTAGGTCATTCTGGTTTGAGTGGCCCACTGAGAATGATGCCGATCTCTTCGAAGAACAAATCCTCAAAATGGCGATTCCGTTTGAGCGGAAAGACGGGGCGTTTTGGCTTCTAAAAATGGGGCAAGAATTCAACTCTGAGGTTGGGAAAGAACTCATCAGGAAGATAGCAATAGAAGCTGGCATCACACTGGGACAGCATTGGGACGATCCGCTTGTTCTCAGGGAACCATACCGGGTTGCACCATACTTTGGAAAGTGGAAGGAGTATTGTTACTAATGATAGATAAAAATCCACTGGAAGAGTTATTATTGGAAATTGAAGAAAAGCGGCCTGATTTGAAACAACTAGACGATATTCCTGAGAAGCCAGGGCTATTTGAGAAAACCAATGGGTACTATATTCTCAAGTTTAACAAAGAAGGAAAACTATACGAGGAGCCCCTTAGCAACTTCCTTTTCCGGAATGTGAGGAAAATCAAAGTGGGAGCTAAAGAGGAGGCTCTGCTGGTTGATATTAGTGAAGACAATCAGCTACGAACCAATATTATCATAACCGGTGAAATGCAGGCTGATAAAAAGAAGTTATTGATTACCTTGAAGAATAACTTGAGTACTGTTTTGCTTACTTGTCATAGCTATGCTGACTTTGAGCAACTCATGGTGCATGTAGCAAAGCAGGCCAGGATAACAGTGGATCAAGCTGACTATGTTGGATTGTTCTATCACAACTCCAGCAAAAAATATTATTTTACCGTTTTGGATGAGGACGAGCAAATCCTTTATCTCAAGCCATCGACAATGGAAGTATTGGATGGAAAACTGGTACAAGTTATAGGGAAAAAGCACTTAGATAGTCAGGTAAGAATTAGGAATGAATATATTGGAAATCCTTGGCATGATACGGTGAAAAACATGCTCGAAAGTTTGCCGGAATTGTTCACGGGCAAAAAGGCCTTAGTGCCATTAGCCTGGTATTTGGCGGCACTGCTGAGCGATTGGCTGATGGAGGAATATGTCACTAACTTGCCAATTCTCTATCTTTATGGGGAGAAAGGTGCTGGGAAATCAACATGCTTAAAAATTTTATCAACCTACTTTGGAAATGCAAAGACGAAAGAATTGGCAATGAACTCTACTAAACAACCTATTAGAGATGCGATGGCTTGCACAAACGCTTTTCCCATAAATACCACAGAAAGTCCTAATAAGAAAGACGGAGACGATATTTCCAATATGTTAAAGATGCTGTTTGATCGATCCGATTATAAAAGAGGGCATTTGGCGGGAAACGAAACCTACAAACTTCAGGCACCATGGGCAATGGCTGCCAATAAGCGGATCAGTAACGAAGCCGTTCAGGATCGAATGATTCAACTGGAGTTTAAGCCTTCAGAGCAAAGCGGCAACAAAGAACTAATAATGGACGTTCTTGGTAACAAGAAAGAGAACGGTAGGTTTATTGCCGGATATCTACAGTATTTAATCGAGCAGCAAGAACGCTGGACTGAGTGGCATGAAACAGCCAAGACCTATACAAAAATGGCTCCTACCCCCCGAGAAGCTGAAATCTTGCACTCGCTTGCTATGGGGTTTGTTATGATGAAAGATCTTCAAATGCTGGTTGGTATGGAGCCTTACACAGACGAGACGTTCCGAGAGATGATGGAACTTGTCAGCAGCCAGAGAAGAAAAAACCAAGTTCAACCAATATATATTGAATTTCTCCAGTTTGTCCAAACTTATCACGTTGATCCTTCTTATCAGCTGAAGAAGATGTTTGATTGGAGTGAGAAACTAGGTTTCAAATTCCACCAAGCATGGTGGATGGATAAGTTTAAAGAATATACGAGGAATGAAACAATCGACTTTGATAAAGATGTCATTTTGAGTGGCCTGCGAGATTTAAAATCCATACAAGTAGGTAAGGGAGTATCATTGCACGGCACCGACAGTAAATGTGTCATTATAAACGCAGCGAAGCTGGAAGAAGAGACGAATGGATTGATAGCGGCAAGCGAATGGTCAAAGCAAAAATATGAAATGCTTAGTATGAGTGCTGGCGAAGAGCTCGAACAAGAAGATTAAAGTACGCCTTTTGAGAGGAAGCAGATCGCTTCCTCTTTTGTTTGGTTCACTACTTCCAAAAGATCCTACTTGAAGAGGTAGAGTTCTCGTAGTCCTAGACTACGACTCACAGAACAACGCCCGACCTCACCCCGACCTGCTCAGGTAGGGTACCCACAAACGTAGAGAAGGGTGACGAGGAAACAACCCGACCTAAAAGAAAAAAATAATATTTAAAAAGAAAAACAAAAAATCCAAAATGAAAACAAATTCCAAAAAACTGTGGGGTGGTGTGCCGTTTTAGGTCTGGTTGTTTCCTGATCGCCCCTCTCCAGGGTTACGGGTACCCTACCTGAGCAGGTTGGGGCGAGGTGGAGTCTGTTGGTTCACTTGTTCACAAGCTCCTTCCGAAACGCTTCTTAACCCGTTTGAGATCAGGTAGGGTTGGTGTCGTCACTCAGTACTCCTCCCACAGTAACACCGTTGTCACGCTTCGGTCCCTTTCTGTAACAACAAACACTGCCTTCTCCCAAATTCCAGAGTATGTGCTGATGATTCGTTCTCCATGGCTGATTGCCCACTGGTTGAGTTTCCAATCCACCTCGCTTACATTTCCGTAGTTTCCGCTTACATGGCAGTTTAGTACAAAAAGAACACCGAACTGTGAGATCAGTTCCATGGCTCCAGGTGTGACCACAATCTCACCCAACTCAAACAACTCTTTCCCCACTGCTATTCCTCCTTGAATTGCTAACGTTAGCAGATCCTACCACACATAAATTCAAGCGCGCAATCCCTGTGTTTACACGAATCTATGTCTCCTGGAGTTCTATAATTTCAAGGTGGAGGGTCAAAGCCACTTCAGGCAAGGGGCTCGTTGACAGCTTTCAGATCAAAGTTGATTCCAACGTTTAGTGAAAAGTGTTCAGCGGCTCAAGGGCTTCCGATTCCTTCTCTACGATTCTTGTACATTCAGAATATTTCTCCGGCAAGTTGGATAGTTCTTTGGTGCTTGGATCAGTGGAGAGCTTTGGGAAAAAGCAAAGAAGCTGATGACCATTCGGCCGCAGCTGGTAACATAGTGGAAAGCTTCACTTAAGGATTGCGCTGTGACTGATGTTGCTTCTGTTTTGTTAGCTGGAACACAGAAGCTAGGAGCGTAACGTAGTACTATACTTGTAGGACGAAGAAGGGTGCCATTCACGATCGTTAGTAGAGGCTTCTTCATCATTCGCCAACAGTTTTAGTGCAGATAAATTGGTAATCGTTATATATTTATTTCGTATGGAGATGATTTGTGCTACTTGCAATTCCTGCAAACCTATCGTTTCGGATTCGCGGCTTACACCAATCATGTGTGCCATGTGCTGGTGTGTAGTCTTCCAGTTGAGTAGGAATCCTTCGTGTACCTCTACTCCAAAGTTGGAGTGCAGATCTAGGAGTAAGTTGGCGATCCTAATCTTGCTGGAAAGAAAGGCTAAATATTCCATCTTCCTATCTGCTTGGTCCAGTCTTTCGCTTACGACGTAGAAAAGCTTGCGTAGAATTTGTGGATACAGGTTCATTAGATCTTCTAGATCAGCTTTGCGGATTGCCCATAGAACTGTCTTCTCAAGGGTTGCTACAGAAGCTAAGCGTGAGTTGCAGCTATGGACTGTTTCGAGCTCGCCAATCGTCTCACCGGGAAATTGATGGCCCAGAATGAGTTCTTTTCCTTCTACCTCACGGAAGATCTTTAGCGAACCAGACTTTATTACATACATATCCAAACCTGGATCTCCCTGCAGGAAAAGAACTTTATCCTTAGGGTAGAAACGTTCAGAGAATTTCGATAATACATATTCTGAATCGGTCACATTTATATCTTTAAATAGAGGTGCGTCTAAAACGGACTGAAACACAGAGTTCACTTCTTCCTAATGATGATTTTGGTCAATTGTTCTAAACATAATATCGGTATTACTCCAGAGAAAATAAAATTAGTGAAATACATAAGCTAAAGTTGTACGAGTATTATCTTGTTCAATAAATATTGATAACGTTATAATGTCGTAGAATTTAGAAGGGGGAATGTTTTATGGACAAGAAGTACAAGAAACTTCTGGTAGGGTTTTCTTTGACAGCAGCAATCATTTCGGCTCCTACTACAATATTTGCAACAGCCTTCAAGGATGTGGGAGGGAGTCATTGGGCTTACTCAGCAGTTGAGTGGGGTGCAGGAAATAAGATCACCTCTGGTTATGGAGATGGATCATTCAAGCCAAACAATGTCGTAACTGAGGAAGAGTTTATAAGTATGTTGATCCGGACGTACGAAGGTGAACAAAAAGCGGCATCTGGCGAACGTTGGTCGGACCCGTTCTACAAGATCGCCAAGGCAAACAACTACCCAGTTGGTTCGAACCGGAACGCTAAGATCACTCGTGGAGCTGTAGCTGAAATCATCGCCGGTACTCAAGGTAAGAACTTTACTGGAGACAACGCGATCAAGTACATGCTGGTGAATGGTTTGGCCGGAGGTAAAACTTCCAACACAGTGGACGGCTACAAGGGTAAAGATACCCTTACTCGTGCTGAGGCACTGGTATTCATCAAAAACGTTCTAGACAAGACAGGTAACACTGACTTGCAAACTAGACCGACTACTCCAAGTGACACCGTTGAATTGGGAGAAGACAAAGTCCCTCTCGGTGGTATTGAAGTAGTAGATGGCTATAACGCTTCCCTAGAAGCTGTTGCAAAGAAACTTAACGCCGCCGTCAGCGGTTTGGGTTTCTCGGCTGGTTATAATACTGGTCAAAAAGCAGCCTTCATTCAAACATCCTCTGGTAGTGTGATCATGT
The DNA here is from genome assembly GCF_038000345.1 of Paenibacillus sp. FSL E2-8871. Taxonomy (NCBI): domain Bacteria; kingdom Bacillati; phylum Bacillota; class Bacilli; order Caryophanales; family Paenibacillaceae; genus Paenibacillus; species Paenibacillus sp. FSL E2-8871. The sequence goes on from NZ_JBBOBV010000001.1 coordinate 679,841, forward strand.
CTTATAGCGACACTACTACTGGTGGCAGCACACAGGTTGTTTCGATGAGCGCAATGCTCGACGCTAAGACCGATACAGTTAGACCTGATCGTCTTAAAGCAGTTCTTGCAGCAATGGGTGCTATGGGTCTCCCAAATGGATCTGATGTCAAGGCAGCTATCACTAAGGGTCTTGAAGATGCAAGCACCACAATCAAGTCGGGTGGTGTCACTCTTGAGATTCTAGCTGTCAGCTACGGAAGAGTTGTAATTTACGTTGACTAACGTCCCTAAATCCATCCACACAACCTAGAGCCTCAGCTCCTTCAAAAGGACTGAGGTTTCTTCGTGTTTATTAAGAGTCATCAAATTGATATCGCTCCGGACAAACGGAAAATATCTTCTCTTGGCCTGGAAAGCTCTGGGTTATTACAATATTCCTTGGGGCATAAAAGACCAAGGGAGGCCAGCCCTTTGGCTCCCGATTCAAATCAGACGCCCCTACCCATTGGAGGAGTAGAGGCGCTGTGTCTCTGAATAATCTTTAATTTGTAAAGCACAGCTAACACCGCCCTTGACGAGTCCTATGGAAATTCTAGGATACCAGTTTAAAAACGCCAAGCTGGCGGTGCTTGCCGACCTCGCTTATTTTTGAGAATTGGCGATATATACCTCTTTCATATTATCTTTATAAGTCATGAGAATACGCAGACTTTTAAAGCTGCCATCGTACTCAAAAGCTTGGTAAGTATCAAGCTTCTCCCCTGGCTTAAGAATGAAGTCCCACAGGGCCTCTTTACTATTGAACTTGCCAAGTGTAGCCATCGGGATTACTGGCTCGAATTGTTTTCCTTCATCCAGTACCAACTTCCATTTCTTGTTTGTGTCTCTAGCGTAGATACCCATGGTGCTTTTACTGTTGTTGACGATAGAGATCTTAGTCCAGATGAAATATTTGGCGTTAGGATAATAATCCACTGTGGCTGGATACTTATACTTTTTCATAAGAGCTTGTGCATCTGCTGACTTGATATCATAAATCATCATCTTGTGAATCGTGTAAGAAAGACCATTTACTGTTGTGGTTAGTGGGAACGTCACTTCTTTTTCCAAACCATATTTACTAAGATTATCCGTCATAACTACCGGTGCCTTAGTAGTTGTAGGCGCAGCTGCTGCAGTTGCAACCTTTCCTTCTTGCAAAGATCCCGATTCTAAGAGTAGACCTACTAAACTAACCGCCAATGATGTTCTAAGAATTTTCTTTAACATGAACTAATCTCCCTTAAATAATATATGTACTGTCTTGAACTATTTTCAAATTACTTTTAGTTTATCCTAAATAGGTAATAATTTCTGTGTTCCACTATACAAAATCAATCGATATTAATTGTATACTTTGACTCTAGTTTAGTTTGAAAGAATATGATTATTAGATGAAGTAATCTATTTCAAAGAAAGACATGATGGTCTTGAATAATTTCTCTTTCTTTAAGTGTGAATCTAAGGTGGTTTAGAGTAGGTTTTGGTATTAATGCTCTAACAGGACTAAACGGATTTAAAGTGATAGGTGAGAATAAGATTATCCAACATGATATACACAGTAGCGAAAGTAGGAGAGTTTATCACGATTCTAGGTTATTGGAAGCACGCTGGAACTTTGCTAATTTGAAGGGGAATGTCGAGATGATACGATTACCATAATAAAGTGTAGTCAATAAATATTTTTATGATCAATTGAAGTAAGCTGGTTAGCGAATGCGTGGATACTCACATCTACGAAGCTTATTATTATGAGTGTTTGCTCTTACAAAGATATCTGAGCAGTTGTTTTGTGTTCAATTATGGAGTGTTAAGGGGATGTCTTTGGAATGGGGATTCCTTGGCATAGTTTACTCCATGGACTGTTTGAAGTTGGTGTAGACATGGATATAAAGTGTTGTTGGAGAAGTTATTAGAGTTTCGGAGCAGATTTGAGTTTTGTTGATAGGCTATTGGCGGTTGTTTGTGTTTGTTGTGAGATGAAGACTTGAGAGGGATTAGAGATTTAGAAAGGTTGGGGATCGGTGAGTAAAGGTTGAATTTGAAGAGGGTGGTAAGTGCTGTTGAGGGAGTGGAGAGTAGGGGGATAGATTAGTTGTTGGATATAGTTTGGTTATTGTTTGTGTGGATTGTTTAGGATAGGTGTAGGTGTAGGGAACTAGTTAGAAACGTTCCGGCTAATGCCGGAAGTAACCCGTGGGAACTACGTAGTAGGAGGTATCATCCCCTTCATAAAGGAGTCTCTCATACTAATTGTTGAGTTGCCAATAACCCTGTTACGATTAGCATATCTTTAACAGCTGGATTATTTCGATTGTTAAAGGTTGTAGGAAGAACCAATCAAGCATCAATAAGCAAGACAATTGGAACGCGTCTGTTCGCTTTTAAGTGGACGGGCGTTTTTTTACGGCAAAAATATGAAAGTCAGGAGGGTATGCGATGAGAGGTTGTGTAAGTAAGCGCGGAAATAAGTGGTGTTACGTAGTTGAATATGGTCGCCATCCAGAAACGGGAAAAAGAAGACAAAAGAGCAAGAGTGGCTTTGAGACAATGGTTGAAGCAGAGAAAGCTTTGACGAAGGCTTTGCATGAGTTGAATACGGATACTTTCATAGAGCCGACGAAGGATGATGTCGCAACTTTCTTTACATCTTGGTTAGCGCAGAAACAAATGAATGTTCGTCCTGGTACGTACAAGACCTATCGTTGGTTGGTGAACTACCACATCATTCCTCAACTAGGGCAATATAAAATGGTTAACTTAGCACCGCAACATTTGGTTAGCATGTATGATCGATTACAAAATGGTGAAAGAAAGCTTTCCCCGCAAACAATTAATCACGTGCATAAGGTACTGCATGATGCTTTAAAGACGGCGGTGCAGTGGGGGCAGTTAACGAGAAATGTTTCAGATTTGGTAAAACCTCCGAAGGTCCCTAAAGCTGAGACGAAGGTATGGACAGAGGATGAGTTAGTGAAATTCTTAGAATTTACTAAAGATAGCCGCTACTACATTATCTTTTTACTAGCAGCGACTACTGGCATGCGGCGTGGAGAAGTACTTGGGGTGAAATGGGATGACATTGATTTTAAGACAAATAAGCTTACTGTTAGAAGGTCATACACTCGCGGTGTTGTTGGACACATCTTTCAAGAACCAAAGACAAGAGCAGGTATTCGGTCAATCGTTCTTACACAACAAACTATAAATGCTCTTAAGAAACATCAGCTCCTTTTGGAAGGGGATGTTAAGACATCTGAAAAGAAGGGCACGGAATACAACAATCACGGATTAGTAGTACAGACGAAGAACGGCTTTCCGGTTAATCCTTACTTCCTAGAATCTCGCTGGTTAGAGTTATTGAGGAAATCTGGATTGCCAAAGATCAGGTTTCACGACCTTAGGCACACACATGCGTCGATCCTCCTTAAAATGGGGATACATCCTAAAGTTGTTAGTGAACGTTTGGGTCACTCAAGTATTACTATCACGATGGATCGCTATTCACATCTATTTCCGACGTTGCAGCAAGAGGCTGTTGAGAAACTAGATGATCTTTTAAAGAGTGCAGCTAAACCTTCCTTTCAAGATCAGCTATGCCCCATTGTCACCTCGCACAACACAGTAGAAATACTTCACTAAACTAGTGGCAGTCACTGGGTGCTCTTAAACCCAGATGACTGTCACTGTTTGTTATTAAGGTAACAACGTTTCGAACCCGCCGACAAGGGGCGGCTTAATGGGGTTTGTTACATTGCGACTCAGGGGACGTGATGATAACCCAAGGACAAGCAATAACAAAAGAACAAGAGGCTTGGAACAGACAAAGAGGGTGACGGAGTGACAAAGGATGAGCTAAGAACTGTAGATACGGAGGATTGGGTGCTGTCACCGGGGTGACTATGGGTAGCAAGAGGTGACAGCGAAGTGACAATGAAATAAAATATAAATAATATTTTATCTTAAAGCAAGATCCTCAAGCTTTGCTTGCTAAGCTAGGCTTGCTCCAGGCCCTTCCAGGGTGGTGGAGTATTAATTTTTATTTCTTTTAGTCTTTAAGATTTGTCTGGATATTCCTTTAATATATTTATCGAAAACTTGGTAGGCTGACGGTAATAAGTCATCATCTCCTAACTTATCTTGGATCACTTAGTGTTCCGAACTAGGAAAACTCATTCGGAAATCTTAAAATTGCTCCAGTAGAATGTTCTGCTTATTTCTGTCTTTTACATCGTTTTCGAGTAACGTCAGAATTGTATCCAACTTTACATCAATATCGTCATTATAAATTTCTAAATTACTTAAAAGATACTCAGCTTTTTTAGCGGTTTCTGAGTTGAAGTATCCTTTTTCGATCATGGATTTTATCCGTTCAATGGTATTGCTTACTGTTTTAACTTGTTCTACTGGCATAGCGACGATAGTATGTGAATTTGAGAGATCGTCTTGTATTATCTCGCTTACGTTAGGTTTAAACTTGGAGAAGAAGTCTTTAGGCGAAACTAAAACAAATGAATGACCATTAGAAGATTCATAAAATTCCTCAATAAGTTCTCTTCTGGCGCAGATTACATTATCATCAGGGTCTTTAATTGTCCAGTCAGGCTTTTTATCAGCAGTAATAAAAATAACATCTGCTTTAATTGTCAAAATATTTGCCCATATAATATAGTCTCCAGAATTGTTTTCTTCCTTATTAGAATCTTTATAGCCAGGAGGAATTTTATTCTTAAAACGCTCTTGGGCGGCCTTTTCCAAGTCAGCATTTGACAATATTTCAGTGGGTTCATAATATGATTTTGACAGTATGCCTTCAAGCTTTTCTAGGATAGGATCTTGTTGATAAAGTCCAATTAGGTTCATTTTAAGAGATTTCAGACCTGCTTTATATTTATTTAAGGCTTCTATGTAGTCCTTCTCAAGTTGCAAAATCTCATCATAATTTTCTGTAACATATAATGCAGGGATTGTTTGATCAAGTTTCTTTTGAGGTTGTAATGATTGCGATATTTGTTGAAGATACCTGACCATTTCAATAATTCTACCAGGTCTGTTCTTAGCGAACTCAGTTACTACCTGATTAGGAATTAGCAACCGCCCTGCTTCCGCAAGCTGATTTAAAGCATCTAGCACTTCGTTTACAGTAACTTCCTTCCATTGATATGCGGCTAATAGAACATTAGTATCAATTACTACGCATGCAGAATTTATTAATTCTTCAAGTGACTTCGGTTGAAAAATTGCTTTTTTCCATGACCCCATCAGCTCACCGCTTTACTTGAATTTTTGTGAAATAAGTAACTTAAGTATAACGCATTGGTTGAATTATATATGGAATATTTTATAAACCAACATAAAGATTAAAGATTTGTCTCTGGAGCTTGAAAAGTATCCGACACGATTATCGGCTCGAATGGTATGAAAAAAGAGACTACAATACCTATTTTTAGCAGTCTTTATTCATGATGTAATACTATTAGCTAGATAAGTTCGAATCGAATATGTTACTTGAGCATTATTCATACCGAAAATTTTTATAATATCTATTAAACATTTTCCACTAGTCTGTTTAAGGGATTGGATTAATTTGGAACGAACTAGCATTTGTGCTGATACAACTCCGCCATTCTTGAATTTATCGCAGTTCCCTGCTCGTTTAAAAATTCTAAAAGTATCATTGATGGAATCATTATCTAATGGCTCATTGTTGAAAAGAAATAAGTTATCATATTTAGAGTTCAATTTTGCTCTATGATCGAGATAGTGGGTTATCTTTGACTTTGTAATATTATCTAGTGTGATCCATTCTGCCATAAGTTCATCGGAACCTTTATAAAGATTCCGCACTCGAAAATAATTGTGTGATACGTCTAAGTCTCCAAGCTTTAACTCCATCAGTTCTTGTTGTTCAAACCCCGTTAAGGCGAGTGACCAAATAGCTGGGCCTACGATAGAAATTTCATCATCTGGGCGACCTGGATCATTGAGGAATCTATAATGAATATTATTACTAAGTATAAACTGAATTTCAGTATCAGATAAGATTTCAAAATCATTAGTTGGTCCCATCGGCTTCTTTAATTCAATTATCCTATCTTTTATAATGAGGAGTTCTTGCTTATTGATTTCTTCCTCTCTCAGTAAAAAATCTGCGAATGCACTTAGAACGGCACTGGCTATACTGCCTGATTTAGAGTTATAGTAAGCTTCAATATTTGAGGTTTTGAAGAACTGATGCGCATCAAAAGGAGAACTAATGGAGTCTGCTATATCTAAAAAGCGTCTGATGTATCTCAAATAGTTAGATATAGAGGATTGAGCCATTTCTTTTTCAGAGTTCAGATACTCTTCGAAATCAAATAACCAATTTTGTTTCAATTACTAATCCTCCTAACGTATGAATTTTTAAGTAACAATATTGTCCTTGGATTCAATCTACCAATAAGTTCTATTAAATGCAATTAGAACAAAGCATACATTATTTCAATTTTGCAATTCTAAGCATTCAACACTAGTTTATTTCAGTTGCTATCAAGTCGATGCTTTAGGTGCTTTGCAACTACTTTCTCCGCATTCCTGTTTGCAGATTGTTTGCAAAATAACCCAAAAAGGACTGAACTGGGATCTTCCTCATCACACAGTCCAGTCCACAAAACTACTTATCCAAATCCCTCGCGGTTGCTATTCTTCTCCTATCGCCACCGGATTCTCCTCATAAGAAATCCAATCACTCCAACTACCCGCATACAATTTCACATTCCTATACCCAGCTTTTCCGAGCGCGAGCACATTCGGGCAAGCACTTACACCTGAACCACAGTACACGATAATCTCTTGCTCAGGATCAATTCCCTCATAATGCTCTTTCAGCACCTCAGTTGATTTCCAGCGTCCTTGCTCATCCAGTACTTCTTTCCAGAACTTATTGATCGCCCCAGGAATATGACCTGCCTTCGGATCAATCGGTTCTTCCAGCCCTTCATAGCGACGGGACTCGCGGGAATCAATCAATAGTGCGCCACCGTCGTTAACTACATTTTGCACATCTTCCATGCTAGCAAGCATCTTCTTCTGAACATCTGCTTCATACTGGCTAGGAATCCTAACCGCTTGATGATCACTGACGGGGAAGGATGCTTTTTTCCAAGCAGAGTAGCCTTCATCCATTACAAACACACGTTCATGTCCCAAATATTTAAGCATCCACCACAGACGGGAAGCGTAGGCACCACCTTGATCATCATAAGCAACGACAATACTATCTCTGTTAATACCAACCTTGCTAAGAGCGGTGGTTAGCTTCGAGATTTCAGGTAGGGGGTGGCGCCCCCCGTGTGAGCTTACTGGAGCGGAGAGTTGTTCTTCTAGATGAATATAGATTGCGCCGGGAATATGATCTTCCGTATAGGCTTTACGCCCAGCTTCCGGATCCGTAAGTAAAAAACGGCAATCGACTATAACCAGTTCAGGTTCGTATAACCGAGCAAGCAGCCATCGGGTAGAAACGATTGGTTCCAAAAAGATACCTTCTTTCTATTAATATGTATGGAGTCATTATAGCGGAAAATAAATGAGGACGCACCTTAAGCTTATAGCTTAAACTGCGTCCTCAAGTAATTAGATCAAACGGTATCCTGAAGGCAAGCTACCAGTGCGCTGTATGGCGCGAACCTGCGCCGGAGTCAGCCGCTGATTGCTTGAAATGAGCGATTCGACATCTCCTCTACGGAGAAAGTCATCCAGTTCGCGAATGCTGCGGTTACCACGCAGAATTACGAAATTGTCACGGAAGCGAGAACGATCGAACAACACAAGCGTAGCGTTCGGATTCGTGGAGAAAAAGCGTAAGCTTTCTATTCCAGTAAGGACTGCATCAATATCTGCAATGCCTAGGTTGCCGCGATAGGTTCTGCGGAGCCCACGAAAGTTCTCCTCACTATATACTCTTAATCTGGGATAGAGTACGGACGCTGCTTTTATGGTTACCATATTTCATCTCTCCTTGTTGGATTGATTTAGCAGGTAAATTTACTAACTATTTAACCTCAGAAGATAAGTTGGGAAAAAGGAGTAACCTGGGCTCTTTCTCCAGATTGCTCCTTTCTAGTTGAATGGAAATGTTAGATCAAGCGATATCCCGCAGGCAAAGTACCGCTGCTGCGGATATTGCGAATCTGTTCAAGAGTTAATCTTTGATTAGTTGAAATAATGGATTCCACATCATTACCGGAAATGAAGTCGTCCAAATCACGGATGCTGCGGTTACCACGGAGTACGCGGAAGTTCCCTCTAAACCTAGTTCTTGTGAACAGTACCAGTGTTGCATTGCTGCTGGTAGAGAAGAAACGAAGACTCTCAATACCATCGAGGATGTTGTCCGTATTACGAATGCCCAGGTTGCCAGTATAGATTCTACTGTTACCCCTAAAGTTTTCTTCATCGTAAACAGTTAAGCGTGGATAAGTCTGTGATACATGAGCTTCTTTTTTCATTTGTCATTCCTCCTTTGTAATCTAATCTATGTTCATTTCAATTTTTGGTTTGGCAGATAGTCTAATAGAAAGCCCTTATTTTGCGTAATCCATAATTTCGGGCTTTACATCAACAATATATTAGTGTACTATTCAACTATAACACCGACACATTAAAACAAACTCATCAATAATACAAAAGATGGCAGGGAGGATTACCATGAAGCAGGGAAGTGATGAACGCATGCAGGATTCAATCGTGCTGCAGATGAATGGGGTAAGCAAGATCATTAAAGGGAAATCCATTGTGGATAAGCTGACATTTGATATCCGTAAGGGAGAAATTGTTGGGCTATTGGGACCCAATGGTGCAGGGAAGACAACAACGATTCGGATGATGACGGGTCTTATACGGATGAGTGAAGGCGATGTGATCGTTCAAGGTCACAGTGTTAAGAGTGATTTTAATAAAGCTATTGGACATATTGGAGCGATTATTGAAAATCCAGAGTTCTATTCGTATATGACAGGGCTTGATAATCTAAAGCAATACCAGAGAATGACAGATAATATTGAGGCTGGAAGAATTGATGAGGTTGTGGAATTGGTAGGACTTCAGGAAGCGATGAATAAGAAAGTGAAGGCCTATTCGCTTGGTATGCGTCAACGTCTTGGGATTGCTCAGGCGTTACTGAACCGACCAAAGTTATTGATTCTAGATGAACCTACGAACGGTCTTGACCCAGCAGGCATACGAGAAATGCGTGATTATATGCGTAGGATTGCTGAGGTTGAAGGGATTTCTATTCTAATATCCAGCCACTTACTGACTGAAATTGAACAAATTTGTCACCGGGCCATCGTGATTCAGAACGGCAAATTAGTGACCGTTACAGCGATTGGTGGGGAGCAGGAGACAGCTGCAGATGTGAAACTAACCATTCGTGTAGGCTCAGTAGAATCAGCAATTAACATCTTGGAAGGTTTAGAATACGCAGAGCTATTGTCTATGGATAGTGCTCGTTCTGAGGTGACAATAAATCTGCATGACAGTAAAGTGCCAGAACTAGTGTCGACTTTTAGTAATAAAGGGGTAGGTATTTACCGGATTGCAGAGAATAAACAAAGCTTAGAGGAAGATTTCTTGAAATGGACAGGAGGAAACCGAATTGCGTAGCTTTAATAATTTGGTTGTTAATGAATGGCTCAAGCTCTCGAAGAAACGTACGTTTTTTGTACCTTACCTGATATTAATTCTAATATCCATGCTATTAGGTTATATTGTTCATTCTGCCTCACCTGATATGTTTGGATCAGCTTATGACTTTTCAGCAATGATGCTGCTTTCACAAGGGATTGGGCAAGTGATTACCATTCTCGCAATCATCGGAACAGCGGGTATTGTCTCAAAAGAATATAGTCAGGGCACCATCAAATTCCTTCTAATCCGTGCGAGAAGTCGTACAGCAATACTTGCGTCCAAATATGCTGTTGTGTTGATTTACGCGTTCTCAGTGGCAGTTGTCGGCATGTTGGCGGTTTTTTCATCAGGAGCTTTATGGTTTGGCTTGAGTGGTGGTGAGGCAGGTATTCGTGAGATGTTAACCAGTATAATGTATAACTCAGTTAGTACAGTTGTATATACAACACTTGCTTTTATGATCGGGATTTTGACAACATCTACGGGTGTTACAATTGGTGCTACAATGTTTATGCTGATGATAGACAAATTGGTTATTTTTCGTGAATTTTATAAATATGTATTATTCCCCAACCTAAATTTAGCTGCTTATGAAGGTGGAGGAGCACCTATACCTGGAATGACGCTGACCTTTTCCATAGTAATGCTAGTTTTATACACAGCTGTCTTTCTACTCATAGGCTTCTCCGTCTTTAGACGAAGGGATGTTGCTTAATCATGACAATCGAATTCGATAACAACCTGCCGATTTATATTCAGATCATGAATTATATCAAAGGAGAAATCGTTACAGGTAAGTTAAAACCAGGAGATAAAATTCTCTCGGTACGAGAGCTTGCCAATGAACTGCAGATTAATCCGAATACAGTACAAAGAACCTTTCAGGAACTGGAGCGTGAAGAAATCGTGGAGACCCGGCGTGGAATGGGAAGATACGTCACTAGTAATGAAGGAACTATTTTGACCATCAAAAAAGAAATGGCAAAGGATGTACTAGATCGTTTCATTCGTGGCATGCAGGACCTTGGTTTTCAAGGTGAAGATATTTTAGCGGCAGTAGCAGAGAGTATCCGAAACAAGGATGGAGAATAGGGGGATAAGCAAGTTGGAAAATATACTTGAGATTCATGACGTTACAAAAAAATATAGATCCAAGCACGCCCTCCGCGGAGTATCCTTTAATCTGAGTGCGGGTAAAATCACGGGACTGCTGGGCAGTAACGGCAGCGGTAAAAGTACACTTATGAAAATCATAGCCGGGCTGACACAGCCTACTTCCGGTCGTGTATCCATTATTGGAGGGGCTGTAGGCATAGATAGTAAAGCAGTAGTGTCATTTATGCCCGATAAGCCGCTTACAGAATCCTGGATGAATGTTAAGGATGCTCTAAAGTTCCAAAGTGATTTCTATCCGGATTTTGATCAGACTAAGGCTTCTCGAATGTTGGAGTTTATGAAGCTAAGAGCTCAAGATAAGGTGAAGGATTTGTCCAAAGGGATGAATGAACGTCTACAGCTTACACTTGCTTTATCACGCCGAGCTAGCCTGTATTTACTGGATGAGCCAATCGGTGGTGTTGATCCAGTAGCTAGAACTAAAATTCTTAACGCGTTAGTAGAGTTTTATGAAGAGGACAGCACCATTCTCCTTTCTACTCATTTAGTATCGGATATCGAGCGGATCTTTGATGATGTGATTTTTATAAAAGAGGGAGAAATTGTGATGCATACGGCGGTAGAAGATATCCGGATGCGCCAAGGTAAAAGCATAGACGAACTGTTCAGAGAGGTGTACGCAGAATGCTAAAGCTAGTGAAGTATGATTTTAGACGAGATAGAGATAAGTTTCTTGCTGTTTTTGTTATCACCATTCTTGTGCAGTTTGTGATAGGATTTACTGTTCGTTCAGATCAAGAGATGTTCATGATGAACGTCACTTCCTATGCCGTAGCAGGTGTAGTGCTTCTCTTTTTTAGTCTGCGCACCTTCGGTCAGAACCTGAGATTATTCAATCGTAGGCTTGTGCCAGTACCAGTCCTGTACACCGTTCTCTCACCGATAATGCTGTTCTTAGGTTCGTTACTCTGTTTATTTCTAGTTGCTTATATTCATTTAGCAGTTGATATTATGATGTTTTCAACTTCGTTTTTACCGGAAAAATTTTGGCTGATTTCCGCCTATACAGTGCTAATAGTCTTTTGGGCTTCCGCCTACTCTATGTTACTCGTGATGTTCTCCATGACCGTTGCAATGAGTGTGAGAGTGAAAGGAAGAGTATGGATTGGGATAGCTGTTTTTTTTGTAATACAGTATTTAATTTCTTTAATAGAAACATCGATGTTCGATCATAAAAATATCACTTTGGAAAGAGCTTTTCGATTTGAAGTGACGGATGAGGCTACTAAATTAAATAATATTGAGACCTCTCAGTATGTTCTTGGTTTACTTCCTACCCTGTTCGAAGCTGTGATTATTGTGATTCTAGTATTTGCTATTGTTCAACTCGTTAAGAAAAGAGTGGAGTCATAGGTACACGGTGAAATAACGTTTTTTAGAACGGAGGCAGAGCGATTAGCTTTGTCTTCGTTTTTATGCAAAAAAAAGACGCCTTTCCATGAGAAGGGCATCTGTTATGTAGAATTCTACAGGCCCTCTACATTTAGAGAGGCTGTCCATATATCGAGTTCTCTATGTAGCTGTTCTTCTTCGTCCTCGTTCAATTTAAGTTTAACTCCATATTGGTATTGGCCGAGTCCGAACATCCAGCCCCAACGGACGCTGCCCACGAGTTGAAGCTTTTCTTCGTTTAATTGAAGATGAATCACTAGCTTTGTATCGCCCGCCGTGAATCGAAGATTCAGGGGGGTGCGCACTTTGCAGCCAGATCGGCTAAGATCGAGCAACACAGCTTCTGTTAGCTTTCCGGCACCCGGACCGCTACTACTTATTGGAACTTCAATCCAGCATTCAAGCGGCTGGTTCATTACATAGCGAAATGGTTCTTTCCTGCTGGACACATCCATAATTTCCCTCCATATCGTTTATTTGCAATTATATCGAAAGAGATTGTTGAGAACAATCTACTAAAGTGCTATTTTTAATAAGAATAAATTTATTTAATCCTAATGAAGGTGATGAGACTTAACATGTACCAATACCTTAATGAAACGTTCCAAAAACACAATTTTGACCAAGGAAGTCTACAGGACGGGGAACTAAATAACTGTACATTTGAGCAGTGTTCCTTCAAGGGAAGCTCTATGGAAGAGATGACTTCCATCGGCTGCCGATTTATAGATTGCGATTTTACTGGAGCCATGCTCAATGCATCACACCATAAAGGCTCGGCTTTTACTAACTGTAAGTTCACGGGTGCGAATCTGTTCGTATCTAAATTTGAAGATTGTAAAATGGTAGGCTCTGATTTCTCAAATGCTTATTTGGACGGGATCACACTTATCGGCGGGGACTGGTCCTACACGAACCTGAGACATACCAATCTTAGCAGACAGGATCTGCGCGGGATTCGATTTACTGAGGCCGATCTAATGGGTTGTAATTTGCAAAAAAGTGATCTTCGAGGGGCTGATCTGAGCCGTGTACAGCTGTCTCAATGCAAGCTTAAGGGGGCTGACCTACGGGATGCTATTGTTGAAGGAATTGATTTGAAAAGTTTGGATCTGCAAGGTGTTCGTATGGATATAGATCAGGCTGTACTGTTAGCACGCTCTTTTGGGGCTAAGGTAGGGAACTAGGAATAGGGGCATCAGCTGCTAATGTTGTAGCGGTTGATGCCCCTTTAGATTGTTATCAAGAAATACATATGCACATTGTATGAAACTTCTTATGTATATTTGCTTGCTTAACGGTTAACGCAGTCTTTTTCTGGGTTTGGCCCACCATTTAATCCAAAGAAAACCTTCGTCATCACGGAAAAATTTAATGCCTACCCAGCGTAAGGGTGTCCATAGTTCTCTAAAGTAATATGAAGGCATAGTCTATTAGACCCTCCTATATAGTCAATTAATACTATATGTTACGCTAGTTTTAATGAAACTTCAAGACAATTTTACTTATAATTACATATTATGAATCTACGAGAAGTAAATTGCTCATGTGAGCAGGACCAATAGCCCTATGTTAGTTGCATGCTTCATTTAATTCTTTTCAGCTACTTATGTCACATTCGAATTATCAAATACTAACACGCGCTCTTTGGGCGCGTGTTTTGACGTTTATTTTGAATGGAATCTAGCAATGACGCTCTATTAGTAGGGATATGCACAAGCATTTCATTATGGTCAGCATTTAATAAAAGGAGAGGAAGTGATGAAATGACGGAGACCGAGTTTATTGCGAAGATCGCAAATTTTGCTGTAAAGGACATGCAGATCAGCAAGATTCCGGCATCGCTAACGATAGCTCAAGCGGCGCTGGAATCGGGCTTTGGCAGCAGCGGATTGACTGTTAAGGCCAACAATTTGTTTGGGATTAAAGGTAGCGGACCAGCCGGTAGTATTACTGTGCAAACTACTGAATATGTTAATGGTAAAGCTGTTAAAGTAGAAGCTCTTTTTCGGGCCTATAACAACTGGGGAGAATCTGTTGCGGATCATTCCGCGTTGATTGTGAATGGTGTTTCGTGGAATCGTAATCTTTACAGCAAGGTGCTTGGTGCTAGTGGCAAGGTAGCCGCACAAGAGATTGCTGCCGCTGGTTATGCTACCGACCCAAACTATGCAGCAAAGCTAATCCAAATCATGAATACCTACAATCTGTATAAATATGATGATGAAGCCAAGGAAGGTGATGACGAAATGTCGGCAGAGGATAAACAAAGGCTGGCTAGTCTGGAAACGGAAATAAAAGAATTGCGTGCTCTTATTGTGAGCCTTACGGGTAGCAAGGATACGCTAAAAACAGGTATGCAGGAACAAGGTCAGTCGATTACTAAGCTTTCAGATCGTGTGACTTTAATTGAAGACCGAGCAGTGATGAATGTACCCCCATGGGCTGAAGCGGCAGTAAAGGCAGCGAGTGCTGCAGGGCTGCTAGATACACCGTCAGGTGGCAGTTATGACTTCTATCGCATAATAACAGTGCTGAACCGTGCAGGCTTACTTGCTTCTGGTAGTGGAAAATGAAATAAGGAGGATTAAACACCATGTATAATGATGCGCTCAACAGTGTGCTTGCCTTTGCTTCTGTGCTGGCTGTTTTCGTAATGGCACTTGTACAACTTGTGAAGAATAGCGTGCGACTTCCGCGGAATATTGTACCGGTTGTTGGATTAGCTATTGGCTTGCTGGTTGGAGCAGTGGCCTATCCGTTCACTGATATGAATCTGATCCTGCGGCTATGGGCTGGAGGGCTAGCAGGACTTTCGGCGACGGGGTTATTTGAGCTTGCTTTTAACAAAAGGGATGGAACTAAAACAGACGATAAATGATTCTGTCGTATTCATTTTTTTAAAATCAATCCTTTCTCACTGGTAAAATGACTACGCATTCTATCAAGATGACTAATATATTATGGTATGAAAAGAAAAAGGAGGTGTAACTATGGGAACCTATCTTGACGCTAGAACATCACAAAATGCCAGTCTCGCCAATTCGATAGCTATCCCGATTACAGCAATTAACACGCCACAGTTGTTTGGACAAATTGGTTTGATAACTGCAGGAGTGACTACGAACCCGCGTGTGCTGCTAAAAGGGACGATATCTGTTACTCTACCGCTGTCATTGGTGGGTATTACAGTTACGATTGTAAGAGGAACTTTGCCTACGGATCCGAAAGTGTATTCTGCTACTTCAACTTTTGGCCTTAGTATACTGGCACCGCAAGTGATAACCTTCTCGGCAGCAGACTTCTTACCTGCAATCACACCTCAACTCACTTATACTGCATTTGTTTCTTCTAGTCTTCTTGGAACAGTACGTGTGGGTCCAGAAAGCTTTGACGGAATATTAGTTTCTGATTAGACATCTTTACACTAACCTCGCGCAATTGGCGGGGTTTTATTTTTAACCGTTCGCCCAATCTTTTAATGGGGTTAATACATATCCTGTGGTGTATTCTAAAATACGGAGGAGGTCTTCACATGGGAGCTGAATTTGGTCATGTTGGTGGTGCTTTTACTTCTACAGGCGCAATCTTAGTATTATTCATCTTGTTAGTAATTATTACGAGCGCATGCATATTCTAGATATATAAAAAAGTCTGCTTCTGGCATTTATGCTGGAAGTAGGCTTTTTTTATGGTGTTATGCCGATTTAGGCTACATTAAATAACAGTCAAAAAGATACCAATCTTTCATCCGTTTTTATACTATTAATCATTGTCGTAACAATTGGAATTTTTTTATATGGTACATGCTCTATATGAGAATAGTCCATTGGAGAAGGAGCTATATATCGTTCCTAAAGGCGGTCCTTTTATGTTTGATATACTTTTTAGCAAACTTATTGCTCATGTTTGCTTTTTAGTCACATTTAAATGCAATATATAAATTGCATTATGTAATAAATATATTATAATTCGGATTATAGGGAGTGATAATAATGAAGAACAGCAAAATGAATGATGAACGAATAGTGTCTCAAAGAAGAAAAATTCAAAGTGATGCTTATCATATATTAGTGTATTGTTTGCTAATATCAATTCTGATTCAACAATTCATAATGAATGCTCCATTTGCACAATTTGCAGTCGAGGTTTTCTGTTTGATTGGTATTGGAATATATATAACTATACGGCACTTGTCTGACGGTGTTGATATTTGGGATTCCAAAAGTCACACAAACAAAAGACTGCTCCTAAACAGCATTATTTCAGGTGGGATTTGTGTATCGTTGCTTATAGTTTTGGCGGGAGAAAGAAATGTATGGAGCATTATTTTAATCTTTGTATCTTTTATAATTGTTTATTTTCTTACACACCTAGTGTTACGGAATATAAATAAAAAAAGACAACAGCAAATCGATAATGACTTAGGTAGTGATGATACAGTTGAATGAAATGCGCGGATGTTTAATAGATTCTAAAGATTGCGAGGAATCAAACCAACGAACCTACGATCTAATGGCTTCCAGACAGGACAACATTAAGCGAACCCGTCAACCTTAAGGGGTCGGCGGGTGTCTTTCATTGTCCGAAACTAGTAATTTTGTATTGGTTATTCCATTTATAATAATAACTTTTAATGTCTTTAAACATAAATTCGGGGCCCTATCTCTAGGGCCCCTTTCATGGGAGAGGAGAAACCGGACGAAGAGCTTATGGGGAAACGTAAGCCTGCTCCGCGGTTGTCTACGACATTTGTGGTGTCGATAATTACATGATGTCCCTGGAAGCCCAGTCTTATACATAAGGAAGACTTATTTATCGGAATAGTCTTGATCTTTCCATTTTTCATATCTAGACAAATTTTTTATTTCATCGCGCAAATGTGTTACGATAGGCGTGGACTTATGCCCTTTTGGGTATAACAAACAGAGACATAGAGCGGGTGATTGACGGTGAGAGTGGTATCGGGAAGTGCAAAAGGAAGACCACTAAAAAGTGTGCCGGGAAGTGGAACAAGACCTACAACCGATAAGGTGAAGGAAGCTGTATTCAGTATGATCGGTCCATATTTTGAAGGTGGAGCGGTACTGGATTTGTTCGCAGGTACAGGTGGTTTGGGTATCGAAGCTTTAAGCAGAGGGATGGAAAGTGCCGTATTTGTAGATATGGATCCCAAGAGTATTGACACCATTCGTGCCAATTTGAAAGCGACAAATCTTGAAGCGAGTGCGCAAGTGTACCGAAATGAAGCAGGAAGAGCGCTGAGTGCATTGGAGAAGCGTGGACGTGTTTTTGATTTAGTCTTTCTAGATCCTCCCTACCGATTGAAGCACGGTGATGAGCTGATGCTGTCTATGGTAGAAAAAGGAATGCTGCAAGAGGACGCAATCATTGTTCTGGAGCATGAATCAAGTTATGCCTATCCTGAGGATATCCCAGGATTTTATAGGCTGCGTCAGGCCGTATACGGAGAAACGACAATTTCTATTTATCAGTATGAAGCTAATCCTTCTGTGGAAAACGAGACTGGTGAGGAGGTAGAGAATGAGTCAGCAAATTAGAAAAGAACGTGTTGCCATCTATCCAGGCACTTTTGATCCCGTGACTATGGGACATATGGATATTATTCGGCGCGCATCCAAGCAATTCGACCGTTTAATCGTAACGGTGCTTAATAATTTGAGTAAGAACCCGCTGTTTACTGTAGAAGAGCGGACAGAGCTTTTAAGACAGGCGACAGCTGATATTCCCAATGTGGAAATCGACAGCTTTAGGGATCTATTAGTCAATTATGTTCGTCAAAAAGATGCTCAAGTCATTGTACGTGGTATTCGTACCGTAACTGACTTTGAATATGAACTGCAAAACGCATCTATCAACCATAGTCTGGATCCGGATGCGGAAACGATCTTTATGATGACTAATCCGAAATATTCCTATTTAAGCTCCAGCGTTGTAAAAGAAATTGCCCATTTTGGCGGGAATGTGTCTGACTTCGTGACGCCTGAGGTGGAACAGGCGATGAAGCTTAAATTTAATCGAGCCGATGGCGAAAAGCGCTAACGAGATATATCGTTGCGGATAATGCCAATAGGATGATTAGCAGAAGCGATTGCAGACTAAGCAACTGTGGAAAAGAGCTCCATATGGCAGTTACATTAATGGTTCTGTTTGGTATGGATTGTGAATCAGCGAGCGCAGGCAAGGCAGCCTCACTTATTACTAAAAGTGGTTTCCATAGTAGCAGTGTTAATAAAAAAGCATAAACGCCATGCATCAGGCGAACGACAGCATAGGGGAGGAATCGTACATTTGCTTGTTTAAGCAACGTCAGCACCTGTAGCTGCGCGCAGAGCCCGCTCCAGCCTAGTGCAGCAGAGAGCAAGGCTAAGCCTAGTACATCTGATGCTCCGGCTCCGATGCTCGAGAGCCCTTTGCTTATAGCGTCGGCTCCTAAATGAATCTCGAGCAAGCTCGCTGGCAGAGCGGCTGGCAATGCAGGAAGTACCGTAGTAATGATATTGATGACCACGGCGAACATAATCATGTAACCGCCCACAACCATCAAATTTTGTACCGCTGTAGCTACTGATTCCCCAAGAAGTCTACCGAAGCTTCGGCCATCTCTTGATCTGGCTTCAGTGGCTGCAAGTTGGACACGACTATATAAAGAAGGTCGTTTGGTATTCGTGCTTTCTTTTACAGAAGGCTGCGGATTGTCTAGCCGGCCATTTAAAAGAGCGTCTGTATAACTGGCCAAAAGTCCTGAAACCCAGTGGATAGCAAGTAGAAAGTAACCTGCTGTAGGACTATGTAGGAAAGCTACACCAATCACAATGAGCAGGGTTACTGGACTGGCGAAATGCGTAAGTGAAGCAAGACGAGCGGCTTCCTTGTCCGAAATGCTGCCCTGCTTATGAAGCTGCATTACACCTCCAGCCCCGCCGGGGAATCCAGCAGTGATTCCAAGCGCCAAAGTCCAACCACTCGCACCAGGCAGTCGAAAGACCTTTTTCATCAATGGTTCCAGGAGCACTCCGAAACCATGTACGAAGCCCGAAGCGGTTAGCATCTCAGACAGCATCAAGAAGGGTAGAAGTGCAGGGAATACGAGTGTCCACCAGAGCTTTAACCCTTGGAGAGAAGCCTCGAAAGAGCTTTCTGGTGAGATGATGATGGCAATGGCTAACAGGATTGCGATCACCCCAGATAAAAAAGGTGTGGAGCGACTAGCTAGCCGGCGTATTTTAATATTGTTCATTTCTAGAATCACCTCTTCATAACTTAAGGCATAGCGGATGTGTTATCAATTTATGCAGAGTAGACAACCATCATGCCAAACCACTAGTCGAAGCGGTAATGAAGTTCAAACATTCATATCCTAAATGTGCCGTGGGAAAGAAGGGAAGAGTAGTGAAGCAGTTGAAGCATCGGCCGGGATTCCGTGCCACAGCTTACCTCTTTACGTTTGTAGTTATCGTGTATGTATTTGTTTTTATGAACACCCCTTACATCGTATATCAACCGGGTAGTGCCTCTGAAGTTGCCCCTATGATTAAAGTGGAAAATGCTGATCCAGCTGAGGAAGGAACCTTCATGATGACTACAGTATCTGCTAGTTACGCTAATGTGGCGTTGCTGGTCGCCTCTGTTTTTAACTCCAATTCAGAGGTTGTGCGGAAAGAAACACGGTTAGGAGATAAGTCTGAAGATGAGTATGCTGCGGAGCAGGTTTTTTATATGAACAGCTCGCAATCTTACTCCGTTCAGGCGGCCTATCATGCTGCAGGAATTCCGTATGAGGATATTGTGGATTATTTGTATGTTTTTTCAGTTCCGGTTGCCAGTAATAAAGGACAATTCCAGCCGGGTGACAGAATCATAAGTGTAGAAGGCCAGAAGATACCCGATCCGGAAGCACTTTCAGCTTTACTTTCAACAAAAAAAATCGGTGATCAGGTCGCTGTTGTTTTACAAAGAAACGGTAAGGAAGTAAAGGAACAAGTGACACTTGTCGAGATCAAAGATAAAGAAGGTACTGCAGTTCGACCTGGTTTTGGAGTCACTATAGCCGCAGTTCAAAAGGTAAAACCTAAAGAACAAGGCAAAGCGGTCAGCTTTGTGGATACGAATGTTGGCGGTCCTTCTGCAGGTCTGATGTTCACTATGGAGATTTACAACCGGCTTACGCCTGGTGATTTAACCAAAGGTCATAGGGTTGCAGGAACGGGCACGATCGACGCTGAGGGTGTGGTAGGTGCTATCGGTGGAGTGAAGCATAAGATTGTTGCAGCGGATCGAGAAGGGGCGGAGATTTTTTTCGTTCCTGTTAAGAATTACGACGAAGCCAAAACGAAAGCTGATAAAATCGGCACATCTATGAAGTTGGTACCCATATCGACACTGGATGAAGCACTGAAGTATATGGAGGAACTACCGGTCAAACCATGACCGGAGGTTCCAAATAATCGCGATAGATATCGGTTCTGTGAGGTTCTCGAAAAGCTCCTGCGAAAGCAGACGCGGCTTGAAGGTCTCGTTCAAGTTGTGGATGGGAGCACAGTGACGGCCGCATGACGATGGGTAAGGTTGCTTTTTGTTTCATCTCTTTAAGGAGAGCTCGTCCGCTTTCTCTAAAACCAAGGATTCGAATATATCCGGGCCCCTCCGCTAGTACAGAAGGGGTCATTTCTTCCTTTGTATGATTTAGCAAAATGTGTAGTAGTAGACGTTGCAGTCGTGTGTGCGTATAACGCTTGCTCTTAAGGGCTTGAAGCAAACCCGAGACAGAGAATTGTTCAAGATCGGGCATAAGTCGAAGGATTCTATTCTCCAAGCCTTCATTCATGTCTTGGATGGTTCGTAGCTCGGCAGCGGTACGTGTAGAGAGTAAGTGACGGAGGGGACCTCGGAAATGCTCCAATTCCAGAGGACCCCTACCTGCTGCATGCTCTCTTTCTAATATGGACACGCTATATTCCGGCATGTATGCTGCTGGAGAGCCGCCTTCTTGCAGCAGCTTGCGAATAGCAGTGGCGCTTGCGATCGATGAGCCAACTTGCAAAGGATCGTGGAATCCGGCTGCTGTTCGCGGAACGGTTAGCGGTTTTATCTTACTATTCAGCCGCTGCAAGGCGATGAGATAATGCAAGCCAAGGCTGTTATTCGGCTGGCGCAGCAGCTCGCCAGCATCGCCGGGACTCTCCTCTTCATGGAGAGTTCCTTCAAAGGCCACCGCCGCCGCTGCGCTGTATGCGGCGGGGAAGCTCGCTCCGAGCGCCATGCGGCGGCGGATCTCGCTCTGAAGTTCGTTGCTTTCCTCTGCCAGATACTTGGCCAGAGGAAGCAGCGAACCCAAAGTGCCGGCTTCGGAGCCGAAGCACAAGCTGTCCACGACTCCGGTCGCTTCCAGCAGTGCAACTGCTCCGAAGGCGAACCATTCTGCCGGCTGTACAGCATAGGCCACCGGCAGCTCAATGACGAGGTCGGCGCCCATTCGTAGCGCCATCTCTGTCCGGGCTTGCTTGCTTACCGCCGCCGGCTCGCCGCGCTGAGTAAAGGGACCGCTCATGATGACAATGACGCGCTCAGCGCCAGATAGCCTTTTGGCTTCGGTGAAGTGATGGACATGTCCGTTATGTAATGGATTGTATTCTGCTATTATTCCAACTGTTGTCACTGCTGCTTCCCTCCGTATGTAACCATTATTTAAAATATAAGAAGGTACAAGTTATGCACCTATCCTATATGCTTGTAGAGATTAGTAGGATTAATATTTAGAAACTCAGTTCGCATATGCTGTCATTTTGATTTACACTAATAGTTATATCATAATTCTCTCCAATTCCTGAAACAATATAAAGGGAAAATGGTTGACAAAGGTATATAATACTAGGTATAATAAATTTTGTTTGTTTGGGAGTGATAAGTTATGCAGATTCACTTTCGCAAATTAGCGAATGCCGACGAACCGTTACATATTCACGATGTTGTGGATGTCAGCGAGGTAGTCAAAGGGCGCAAGGATATTCTAGCTGTTGCTCCGCTCTCAGTGGACCTTAAAGCGCTGCCCGCGGGAACCGATTGTGTGAACGTGGTGGGAAAACTGAGTGGAGATGTGGACATGTTATGTTCACGTTGTCTCACGGAGGTCAAAAGTGATTTGAACATTCCTTTTGCTGAGACTTTCAAGTGGCTTAAGCAGCCAGTTCTTCCAGATGATGACGAAGATGAGGAACTCATTTACGTCAAGGATGAGGTTGTGGATCTTATTCCTTATGTGGAAGAAAATTTCGTACTGCACTTACCGGATTCGGTATTGTGCAAGGCAGACTGTCTTGGTCTTTGTCAGAAATGCGGACAGAACTTGAACGAAGGCACCTGCAGTTGCGACAACACAGTGATCGATCCTCGACTCGCTGGGTTGAAAGACTTTTTCAAATGAAACATTACAACAAAACACATTCTGCTCTGAGGAGCAGGCTGACAGAAATATCACAAGGAGGTGGAACACATGGCAGTACCACAACGTAGAACGTCTAAAACACGCCGTGACAAACGTCGCACCCACTTTAAGTTGGTTGTGCCGGGCATGGTGAAATGCGAACAATGCGGAGAGTTGAAATTGGCTCACCACGTATGTAAAGTTTGCGGAACTTACAAAGCAAGAGAAATCATCAAACAATAGTTTCGGAATAAATAGTACTTCACTATCGGTGAAGTACTATTTTTTTTGAAATATAAGAATATATAAGTTTTACGCTATACATTATCCTTATATTTTTTGCACAAACGCTTACCGTCTATTAGGGACGCTGAGGCGTTTATGCTTATCCAAACATAAGTCGCCCAGAAGTCAATGCTTTATTTTTGGTGCGGCATGCTTTATACTACATATTAGTACCTGGTTCTAAATAATGTTTAAGGTTATTTGACCTAATATAACAGCGGCCATTCAAGCGGCCGAATGCTTTCTTTAAAATATAAGAAAGTATAAGTTATGCACCTATACTTGATGTCTTATATTTCTCGCTTAAACGCTTATCGTCCATAAGGACGCCGAAAGCGTTTATGCTTGGCACGTGCCAGGAGGTGAGCCGCAATCGAGCGGATGTCCAAGAAAGAACGTCAGCAACAGCTGCTACATATAATCGCAGGTAATCCTTTTGTAACGGATCGGGAGTTGACTCGTCAGCTAAAAGTTAGCATTCAGACGATTCGGTTAGACCGAATGGAGCTGGGGATACCGGAACTGCGTGAACGAATGAAGCAAATGGCAGAGCACTCCTATGATCAGGTGCGCTCTTTGCCTGCGGATGAAGTCATCGGAGATATTGTGGATTTACAATTGGACAAGAGTGGGATTTCGATATTTGAGATTCGCGAAGACCATGTGTTCTCTAGAAATGGGATCGCTCGTGGTCACTATGTGTTTGCTCAAGCGAACTCGCTTGCGGTTGCCGTTATCAACGATGAAATTGCTCTGACTGCTTCAGCCGATATACGTTTTGTACGCACAGTTCAGCTAGGTGAGAAGTGTATTGCCAAAGCACAGGTGCGCTCACTCGCCGGTAGGGGTGGCAAAGCAGAGGTGGACGTATTCACCTATGTCGGAGAAGAACTAGTGTTTCAGGGCCATTTTATAGTGTATCGGTCCGCAAATGATGAACACAGTGAAGGGGGTAACCATAGTGCTGATCGCCATTGATGCCATGGGCGGGGACAACGCTCCTGAATGTAATGTCGAGGGGGCGTTGTCCGCGGCCGCGGAATGGAAAGATACGCAGATTGTGCTCGTTGGTGACGAAGCCAGATTAGAGCCACTACTCAAAGACAAGCCATCTAATCTGACAATACGTCATGCAGGAGACGTCATTGGTTCTGATGAAGAGCCGGTTAAGGCAGTTCGTCGTAAAAAAGACTCATCCATGGTTGTAGCAGGACGAATGGTGCGTGAAGGTGAAGCAGATGCTATGATTTCGTCGGGTAACACGGGTGCGCTAATGACCACAGGACTCCTCGTAGTTGGTCGAATGCAGGGAATTGAACGTCCTGCACTGGCGCCTATGATTCCAACGCTTGACGATGTTGGCGTACTGGCTCTTGATCTTGGTGCTAACATGGATGCGAAGCCTGAACATCTGGTACAATATGCGCTGATGGGCAGCATTTACCGGAGCAAGGTTCATGGTATTGCTAAGCCGCGTGTGGGACTTCTGAATGTAGGGACGGAGCCTGGAAAGGGTAACGAACTGACGAAAGAAGCTTATCCGCTGCTTGAGAACTTGCCAGGCATTCATTTTATCGGTAATGTTGAGGCACGTGACGTACTGACAGGGAATTGCGATGTGCTTGTCTGCGATGGATTTGCCGGTAATATTTTGCTAAAGTCTCTTGAGGGTACGGCGGGTGCTTTGTTCTCTTTGCTCAAGGAGCAATTTAGTCGTTCTCTGAAGACTAAGCTTGGCGCGGCTATGCTGATGCCGGAGCTTAGAGCTTTAAAGGGTAAAATGGATTACAAAGAGCACGGTGGTGCACCACTACTCGGTCTTAGCGGATTGGTAGTTAAGGGCCACGGATCTTCTGACGGAAATGCAGTTAAGAATGCGGTAAGACAAGCGCGGATTGCTCTACAAGCCGATCTTGTGCCAAGTATATCCAAGGAAATTAGCGGGAAGTGAGTGACGACATGAGACAGTTGCGACCGGTTGGAATTATAGGAACTGGGAAATATGTACCTGAGAAAATATTGACAAATAGCGATCTGGAAAAAATAGTGGAGACTAACGATGAGTGGATCGTCAGTCGGACAGGCATTCGCGAGAGACATATTGCTGCGCCTCACGAGGCAACTTCTGATCTAGCGTATGAAGCAGCACTCAAGGCACTTGATTCCGCTGGAATGAAAGCCGAAGATTTGGATCTTATTATTATTGCAACAGTAACACCTGATAGTGCTTTCCCTTCTACAGCCTGTATTTTACAGGATAAACTGGGTGCTAAAGGCGCTGCGGCTTTTGACTTGTCAGCAGCCTGCTCTGGTTTTGTATACAGCTTAGCTACTGCGGTTGGCTTTATTCAGAACGGAATGTACAATAATGCACTTATTATAGGTGCGGATACTTTATCCCGCATCACAGATTATACAGATCGCAATACTTGTGTCTTGTTTGGTGATGGAGCAGGTGCAGTTATCATTGGTGAGGTTCCGGAAGGTCGTGGTTTCCAATCCTTTGATCTGGGTGCTGAAGGCTCTGGAGGGAACTTGCTTAAGCTAGAAGCCGGCGGTTCGCGCTTGCCTGCCTCTCAGCAAACCGTTGAAGATAAGAAGCATTTCATTTATATGAATGGCCGTGAAGTCTTTAAATTTGCTGTTCGTGTAATGGGCTCAGCTACAGAACGTGTGCTTACTAAAGCTGGTCTGGGTAAGGAAGATATCGATTTGTTCGTACCTCACCAAGCGAATATTCGTATCATTCAATCCGCTATGCAGCGTCTTGATTTGCCACCAGAGAAATGTGTAATCAATGTTGATAAATATGCCAATACTTCGGCTGCCTCCATTCCACTAGCGCTTGTTGAAGCGGCGGAAGAAGGACGTATGAAAGAAGGCGACACCGTCCTGATGGTTGGATTCGGCGGTGGCTTGACTTGGGGCGCATCTGTATTGATCTGGTAATAAGCTAAGACCGTTATACGGGAAGGAGTTCATACTTATGAGTAAAATTGCATTCGTCTTTCCCGGTCAGGGAGCACAAGCAGTTGGAATGGGCAAGGATGTTTATGATGCTCTTCCAAACAGCCGTGCAGTGTTCGAGAAAGGGGATGAAGTTCTCGGATTTCCACTAAGTAAGCTGATTTTTGAAGGACCGGACAGTGAGTTGAAGCAAACGGTAAACACGCAACCAGCGCTTCTTACAGCAAGCGTAGCCTATCTTGAAGCTCTACGTGAACAAGGATTGAAGCCGGATTATGTTGCTGGTCATAGCCTTGGTGAATACAGTGCACTAGTAGCTGCGGGTGTGTTGTCATATGAAGATGCTGTAACACTTGTACGCTTGAGAGGCCGTTTCATGGAAGAAGCTGTTCCAGGAGGACAAGGTGCAATGGCTGCAGTGCTTGGCGCAGAACGTGAAGCGCTGGCAGCATTATGCCAAACTATTTCTGAAGAGAATGGTGTTGTAGAACTGGCTAACGTTAACTGTCCAGGTCAGATCGTTGTTTCCGGATCTCAGGAAGGCGTTAATGGTGTTGTGCAGCGTGTTAAAGAAGCTGGTGGCAAGCGGGCAATTCCGCTAGAAGTAAGTGGACCTTTTCACTCTTCTATGATGAGAGCTGCTGCAGATCGTTTGGCAGAAGAGTTGAAGAAAGTAACCTTCAACACTCCAAATGTACCTGTCATCGTTAACGTCACTGCATCACCGGTAACAGATCCCGAAGAAATTCGCGAACTGCTTGTTCGTCAGGTGTATTCTCCTGTGCTTTGGCAAGACAGTATTGAATGGTTGATTGCGGATGGTGTTGACACTTTTGTTGAGATTGGTTCTGGCAGTGTTCTGGCAGGTCTGATCCGCAAAATAGATAAAACAGTCAAAGTAATCAACATTAATACACTTGAAAGTGTCCAAACTGTTTTGTAAGAAATGGTTTAACATTTTGACAACAGCATCATGATTGAAAGGGGATTAGACTATGTTCTCAGCATTGCGGGGCCAAACGGCCCTTGTAACTGGCGGCTCACGTGGCATTGGTCGTAGTATCGCGCTTGCTCTTGCAGAACACGGTGTAAAGGTGGCCGTGAACTATGCTGGAAGTGAAGCGGCGGCACAGGAGACTGTGGCCCGTATTGTCGAGCTTGGCTCGGAGGGTATTGCACTCCGTGGAGATGTCGGCAATAGTGAACAGGCCGAGAGCCTTGTGAAAGAGGTTCTTAATACCTGGGGACGTATTGACATTGTTGTCAATAATGCCGGCATTACTAGGGACAACCTGATTATGCGCATGAAAGAGGAAGAGTTCGATCAAGTGATTGAGACGAATCTGAAAGGTGTGTTTAATTGCCTTAAGGCAGCAACACGTCCGATGATGAAACAGCGCTATGGCCGAATCATTAATATTTCCTCGGTTGTGGGCGTGACAGGTAACCCTGGTCAGGCTAATTACTCTGCAGCTAAGGCTGGTGTCATCGGTTTAACGAAGGCATCGGCTCGTGAGCTTTCTTCGCGGGGCATCACCGTCAACTGTATTGCTCCTGGGTTTATTGATACAGATATGACACGTGAGCTCTCTGAAGAAGTTCGCAGTGAGCTAGAGAAGGGCATTCCACTAGCTCGCCTTGGGCGTCCGGAAGAAGTAGCTATGACAGTTGTTTTCTTAGCTTCTGAAGGCGCCGCTTATATGACCGGCCAGACACTACACGTGGATGGCGGGATGTATATGTAATTCTCCTTTGAAAATATAAGAAAAGTATAAGTTTCACACTATACTTTATCTTTATATTTCTTGCTTAAACACTTACCGTCCTTATAAGGACGCCGAAAGCGTTTATGCTTGGGAGAAATTACGCTGTTTTAAAGATGAAATGTGAGGGATCAGGAAAGCGTTTTTTGCGGTCTATGGTATTTTGACCTCATATCTCGTATAATACCAAAAGAGGAGGTGAACCGGATGTCCGATGTATTAGAGCGTGTAAAACGCATTGTCATCGACCGCTTAGGTGCCGATGAAGCTGAGGTAACATTAGAAGCGTCTTTCAAAGATGATTTAGGTGCTGATTCTCTTGATGTAGTAGAATTGGTTATGGAATTGGAAGATGAATTCGACATGGAAATCTCTGATGAAGATGCAGAGACGATTACGACCGTGGGTGAAGTTGTGAAGTACATACAATCTCATACCTAGAGTCATATGATTGAGAGTCCCGTTCCAACTTGGGCGGGGCTTCTCCTCATTTATACAGCATTAAAGTTGTATTACAGGTTGCCATGTGCAGCTTCATAGGGATTATAACAGAACCGCAGAAGCTTTAATGATGCGGTGATCGCTGTTCATATAGTAATAATTTGCAGTATATAAGTACTGAATATAATGTATACAGCCTATAGATGGGGTGATTGTGTTTGAGTCATAGAGTGGTTGTAACCGGGATGGGCGTAATTACGTCACTGGGGAAAGACTTGGAGACGTTCTGGGATAATCTGATGAGCGGTAAATCAGGTGTATCGATGGTTGAAGCGTTTGATGTCAGTGAATACACTACGCAAATTGCTTCATCAGTTAAAGACTTTGATCCGGAGGCTCTTTTTGGCCGCAAGGAAGCCCGCAAAATGGACCGTTTTGTACAATTTGCAGTGGCTGCTGGTGAAGATGCATTGAGAGACAGTGGACTTAAGATCGGTGAAGATATCGATGCTGAACGGATCGGTGTATCTGTTGGTTCGGGTATCGGTGGTCTTGGTACTTGGGAAGACAATCATAATCTGTTGCTTGAAAAAGGGCCAAAACGGGTTAGCCCGTTCTTTATCCCGATGATGATCGCTAACATGGGTTCTGGGCAGCTGTCCATTAACCTCGGTGCAAAGGGACCGAATACGACTACAGTGACAGCCTGTGCTACAGGAAGTCATTCCATTGGGGAATCGTTCCGTCTGATTCAACGTGGAGACGCGGATGCTATGATCTGCGGTGGTTCGGAAGCGACCATTCGTCCAACAGGAATGGCAGGATTCTGTGCAATGAGAGCGATGTCCACTCGTAATGATGAGCCGGAGAAGGCTAGTCGGCCATTTGATGTAGATCGCGATGGTTTCGTTATGGGAGAGGGCGCTGGGATCTTGATTCTGGAATCCCTTGAACATGCTGAGAAACGTGGAGCGAAGATTTATGCTGAGGTAATCGGCTATGGTCTAAGCGCTGATGCTCACCATATGACTGAACCGGATCCAGATGGTGCAGCACGCTGCATGAAGATGGCAATCCGTGATGCTGGTATCTCTCCTGAAGATATTGATTACATCAACGCACATGGTACTTCAACGCCTGTAGGAGATCGATCAGAAACGGCTGCTGTTAAGAAAGCATTAGGTGAACATGCCTATAAAGTAGCTATTAGCTCAACGAAATCCATGACAGGTCATCTTCTAGGTGCTGCTGGTGGAGTAGAAGCTATTATCTGCGGACTCTCTTTGCAAAAGGGCATGATTGCTCCAACGATTAATTTGGACAACCAGGATCCGGAATGTGATTTGGATTATGTACCTAATGTTCCACGTAAAGCGGATCTTGATATTATAATGTCGAATTCGTTTGGATTCGGGGGACATAACGCAACAGTTATTCTAAAAAAATATAATCAGTAAGGGGACAGCGCGGTGAAAGGAGAACTGAAGCAGTTACAACAGCAACTTCAAATCCAATTTCACGATTCTGTGCTTCTGAAGCAGGCCTTTACCCATGCATCTTATGTGAATGAACACCGTTTCAATCAGCATCAGGACAATGAGCGTCTCGAATTTCTAGGGGATGCTGTACTGGAGCTGACGGTTTCTGAATATTTGTACAATCTGTTGCCAGATCGACCTGAAGGGGAACTGACCAAGCTACGTGCCGCTATCGTATGCGAGCCTTCGCTGGTTAAGTTCGCTGAGAGTTTAGGTTTTGGCCGTTATGTACTGCTGGGAAAAGGGGAAGAACTTACGGGCGGACGTACTCGCCCGGCCCTGCTGGCTGATGTGTTCGAATCCTTCGTGGGAGCGCTTTATCTTGACCAAGGGCTGGAAAATGTACGGTCTTTTCTTGATAATCACGTATTTCCACTTGTGGAGACGGATGGGAAACTGCAAATGCAGATGACTGATTATAAGACGGAACTGCAAGAGCTAATTCAGCAGCACAATATGGGTACGTTGGAATATCGGATCATTGAAGAACGGGGACCCGCGCATGAGCGTGAATTCGTCTCTGAAGTGTTAATGACTAACCGTTCACTTGGTAAAGGGAGCGGCCGCTCGAAAAAGGAAGCAGAGCAGCAGGCTGCAGCAGCTGCACTGTTGCATCTGAAAGAAGATGGTGCCTGAATTTTGCATCATGTGGACAAGCGGAGGAGAGCAGCAAAGGTCTGAATACCGGCGTTTAGGCGGAGCTCAGACCGTTGCTGCTCTTTTTCGAAAGAATAGCCAAGCTTCATTTTGAAGCTATTTTAGGCGAATAAACGCTATGGTATAATGGGTCAGAGGTGATAGGCAAGTATGTTTTTGAAACGGATAGAATTAGCTGGTTTTAAATCATTTGCCGACAAAACAGAAATGGAATTTGTGCGCGGAATAACGGCCGTAGTGGGTCCGAACGGAAGCGGCAAGAGCAATATTTCTGACGGCATACGCTGGGTGCTCGGCGAACAGAGTGCTAAATCACTGCGTGGCGGCAAGATGGAAGATATTATTTTTGCCGGTAGTGACGCGCGTAAAGCTGTGAATTATGGTGAAGTATCACTTACGCTCGATAATGAGGATCACACGCTTCCACTGGATTTCAGCGAAGTTACAGTGACTCGGCGTGTTCACCGTAGTGGTGAGAGTGAATATTTAATTAATAAGCAATCCTGCCGACTGAAGGATATCACAGAGCTGTTCATGGATACCGGTATCGGGCGTGAGGCTTATTCGATTATCGGACAGGGTCGGATTGAAGAGATTCTGAGTACTCGTTCCGAGGATCGGCGAGGCATATTCGAAGAGGCATCGGGTATTGTAAAATATAAATCGCGCAAAAAAGATGCAAGTCGAAAGCTTGACGACACGGAGCAAAACTTGCTTCGTATTCACGATTTGATTAGTGAGCTTGAGGATCAGATTGGTCCCCTAAAGGATCAGTCGGAGAAGGCCATTCGCTTTAAAGAGCTTCGGGAACAACTGAAGCATCAGGAAATTTCAGTCTATGTGCATCAGATTGAAGGCATTCATACAGCTTGGCAGGAAGGTAACGCTAAGCTCGAAACTTTAAAGGATGAGCAACTGGAGTTATCTACAGTTGTCTCAGCCCATGATGCCAAGCTGGAAAGCGGACGTGCTGAACTGCGCGCGTTAGAAGAACAGATCGAGAAGCAGCAAGAGCAATTGCTCCGTTATAGTGAAGCTTATGAGAAGAGCGAAGGTTACGGGGAAGTGTTGAAGGAACGCAAGCGTAATCTTGAGAGCAACCGTGAACAGTTAATGCTCACATTAGGTTCTGTAGGTGAGCGTTCTGCGGACCGACAGCGTGAGCTTGGGGATTTAGAAGCTAAGCTCGAAGCGTCCCGGCTTAAGCTTGTTGAGCTTCGGAAACAGATCGAAGCGGAAGAGGCAAGACTCGAAGGTGTCGCTGACGGTATTAGTCAGAGCCAGGAGGAGAAGCTGAAAAGTGCTCTCCTGGAGTTAATGAACCTTATGGCGAATGCACGTAACGAAATTCGTTACGCGGATCAACAGAAGGAGAACCTGGAGCGTCGTATGAGCCGCAGTGAAGAAGAAAGCGGCAAATGGACTGCACGGCATGATGAGCTGTCTGCTAACCAGAAAGGGCTAAAAGACAAGATTGCCCAGCTTGGAAAAGAACTAAGCAATCTTCGTGGTGCTTATATTACTGAAAGTGAACAACTTAGTAAACGTCAGAAGCTGATTGAAGAGACGCAATCAGGTCTGAGAAAGTGGGAACAGAAGCGGGAAGCACAAGTCTCCCGTCACGAGACCATGAAAGAAATGCAGGATGATTTCGATGGCTTTATGCTTGGGGTTAAAGAAGTTCTCAAAGGAGCTCGTAAAGGACAGCTTAACGGTGTGCATGGTGCGGTTGCTGAACTCATCTCCGTTCCGGAGAAGCTGGAAATGGCTGTTGAGACCGCGCTGGGTGCATCGCTGCAACACGTGGTTATGGATAATGAGAGCGTGTCTCGTCAAGCGATATCTTTCCTGAAGCAACGTCAATTGGGACGAGCTACTTTTCTACCACTCGATGTTATCCGGCCACGCCAAATTTCCGGTAGCGACCGAGGAATGGTGGAAGATGCTGAAGGTTTTGTTGGAATTGGTTCCGAACTCGTTGGATACGATGATAAGTATGCAAGTATTGTTGGCAGTTTGCTTGGTAATGTAGTTATTGCTGAGAGCCTGGAGCAGGCCAACCGCATCGCCGCAAGATGCCAGTATCGTTATCGTGTGGTTACGCTAGAGGGTGATGTAGTCAATGCCGGGGGCTCCATGACTGGTGGTAGCCAACATAAGAAGAACAATAGCTTACTTAGTCGTAAACGCCAGCTGGATCAGCTGAGCAGTGAGATCGAAGAGAGCGAGCGTCAAATTGTTAAGCTGAAACAAGGCATAGCCAGACTTCGTGAAGAGCAGGAGAACGCTAGCGTGAAGCTAGAGGACCTGCGCCGTGATGGTGATGAGAAGAGACTGGAAGAGCAACGTGTTTCTGGCGATTTGAAGCAGCTTGAACAGGAGCTTCGGCATGTGCAGGAACAAGTGGAGAGCACAGGCGCGGAACGTAGTGGCTTTGAAAGTGAGGTCCGCACGCTGGAGGAGACTCGGAAACAAGCCTCTGCTGAGCTTGAACGTCTCGAGAAGGAAGAGAAGGAAGCTCATGAGGGTATCCGTAATGCCGAATCGGCGCGTAAAGCGAATGAATCCGCTAAGGAAGAGTTGCAAGGTAAGCTGACCAGTATGAAGGTTTCGGAAGGCAAGCTCGATCAGGAGATCTTCTCCTTGGAGGA
Source organism: Paenibacillus sp. FSL E2-8871 (assembly GCF_038000345.1). Lineage (NCBI taxonomy): Bacteria > Bacillati > Bacillota > Bacilli > Caryophanales > Paenibacillaceae > Paenibacillus > Paenibacillus sp. FSL E2-8871. The sequence goes on from NZ_JBBOBV010000001.1 coordinate 712,847, forward strand.
GCAATTACGTCGTCTAAGACAAGATGCGGGATCACAGGATAAAGAGCTGCGCCAGAATCGTAATCTGTTACATACGATCGAACAGGATTTGGCTAGTAATGCTTTGGAAACCGTGAAACAGAAAGAAGATTTGAATAGTTATCGTCTGAAGAAGGAAGAGACAGCCGGTACTTTGGATCTAGCTCGGGCGGAACGTTCAGCGTTAACCCGTAAGCTTGAGCTAGAGGAGGGCAAGACCAAGGATCAGCGTCAGGCACTTAGAGTCGTGGAGGACAAGCTGCGTTCTACTGAAGTTTCTGTGGGTCGTCTCGATGTTGAACTTGATAATATTCTTCGTAAGCTGAGTGATGATTACGAGCTAAGCTATGAACTAGCGAAGCAACGTTATCCTGTGCCCGAAGATGTGCCTGCCGCACAAGCGGATGTACAGCGTCTGAAACGCAGCATTTCTGCATTGGGCGAAGTGAACTTAGGTGCGATTGAAGAGTATCAGCGTGTTCATGAGCGTTATACCTTCCTCAGTGGACAAAAAGATGACCTGGTCGAAGCCAAGACTACCCTGTATCAAGTTATCCGTGAGATGGAAGATGAAATGTCCAAACGATTCAAACAGACCTTTGATGCGATCCGTAAACAATTTGGTACGGTATTCTCGAAGCTGTTCGGAGGCGGTCGAGCTGATCTCATGCTGCTGGATCCAGAACATATGCTTGAAACAGGTATAGATATCGTAGCCCAACCACCGGGTAAAAAGCTTCAAAACCTGCAGCTCCTATCTGGTGGGGAACGCGCCTTAACTGCGATGGCTCTCTTGTTTGCCATCCTGCAAGTGAAGCCGGTTCCGTTCTGCGTACTGGATGAGGTAGAGGCTGCGTTAGATGAAGCGAATGTCGTGCGTTTTGCACAGTATTTGCGTGAGTTCTCGGAACAAACGCAATTTATCGTCGTTACACACCGCAAAGGAACGATGGAAGAGGCGGATGTGCTCTACGGAGTGACGATGGAAGAAGGCGGAGTATCTAAGCTTGTCTCTGTACGGTTAGAGGATGAGGAAGCAGAGATCGCTTAACGGCTTGCCGAAATGGTGATTTTTTTAAGTATCTGCTTTCGAAGCGAGTTTTGTACGAAGTTAAATCAATGAAGTGTCGCTCACAAAACTTTTAGGAGGAAACAAATGAGCTTTTTCAGGAAGTTAAAAGAAAGCATTTCCGGCAAAACGGAAAGTGTAACCAAACAATTCCGCGACGGATTAGAGAAAACCCGTAAAGGCTTTGTCGAAAAGGTAGCAGACCTGATTATCCGCCGTAAAAAAATAGATGAAGAGTTCTACGAAGAGCTGGAAGAAATCTTGATTGGTGCGGACGTAGGTGTTAATACAGTAATGACACTTGTCGAGGATCTGCGCGCCGAAGTGAAGCAAAAACGAATTGAAGATGCAGCTGAGCTGCAACCCATTTTGTCCCGTAAGCTCATGGAATTGCTGCGCGGCGATGACGATAACAGCCTGAAGGAAAATCCGGATGGCATTACAGTTATCTTGTTCGTTGGGGTAAATGGAGTAGGCAAGACGACTACGATCGGTAAACTAGCACATCGTTACAAACAAGAGGGTAAAAAAGTTCTTTTGGCCGCAGGGGATACGTTCCGTGCCGGAGCGATTGAGCAGCTCGAAGTTTGGGGTCAACGTGCTGGCGTAGACGTAATTAAGCAACAAGCTGGCTCTGACCCAGCCGCTGTTATGTTCGATGCTGTTCAAGCGGCTAAGCAGCGGAATGTAGATATCTTGATTTGCGATACGGCAGGCAGACTTCAGAATAAGAGCAATCTGATGGAAGAGCTCAACAAGATTTTCCGCGTTATTCAAAGAGAAATTCCTAGTGCTCCGCATGAAGTACTGATGGTGCTAGATGCGACCACAGGTCAAAATGCGCTTACTCAAGCCAAGCTATTTGGTGAAAAGAGTGGGGTAACAGGGCTCGTCTTGACGAAGCTGGATGGTACAGCTAAAGGCGGAATTGTAGTAGCCATTCGTCAGGAAATGAACTTACCAGTGAAGCTCGTAGGGCTCGGAGAAAAGATGGAAGACTTGCAGCCATTTGATTCTCAGCAGTTCGTGCATGCTCTTTTTGCCGGATTAATTGCTGAGGAAGAGTCAGAAGAATCGGAAGAGTAAGTGTAATCCATACCAACACATGATCATAAAGAAGTCATATTTACAAGGAATGTCCTCGAAGCTATATTTAGTTTATGAGGGCATTCCTTTTTTATAAAATATTTGTTAGTTGTTAATGTAGTGACCTCTAAGGAATTCTTAAAAAGTACAAATGCATCGCGTAGGGTATCCCTTTAAATAACAGCTTTCCCTCACTAATAAGCCTCCAGAAGCGATATTCTATAAATGAGGTACTGATAAATAAATTCCACTGCCCTATAATTGCACCTACAATAAGTCCTGCATTTACGAAATGATCTCCCTGTTCATTCTTTTGCAGTTGCAGAATTAAGGATAGAATGTCTTCGTCATAGTATGTTTCGGGTACATTCGTTAGCTGACCTTTGGACCAGACTCGAAGCATATCCTCAGTGTTGCTGATTTCTTGCCACTCCAGCTCATACTGTTTTCTCTGCGCGGAGGTAAGGGGTTGCGTATTTTCGGTGTTTTTGATAATAATTTGCACAGCTTCGTTTGGGAGCTGACCCAAGGACTGGGGAGATAAGCCCATGCTATATTGTTCAGTAATCCCGGGAAGCTCCTCATAAGCTTCGATTGGATTTATAACATAAATAGGTTGCTTCCTCTCACTAAGAACAGAAAGTGCAAATCGTAAACCTGTCTGATCATGGGAGTTGTCTCCGCACCAAATAGTGATTTTTTTGTCCTCGGGAATTTCTTTTAAGGTCTGAATCATGGCTCCCAGTGTATGCTGGGGATTGAGATGATAACCCTGATCCGGAAATCGTTCCTGAAACCATAACTCACGGGCTTGACACCCTTCAGCATTAGGTAATTTGCACAGCGGTCCAGCAGAGAACGTCTCATTAAATGAAAGTACTCTTATTAAATGACGACTGCCTACACGACTAAGTGCTACCTTCATCGAACCAGCTTCGGACAAGCCAAATAAAAGAAAAATATGATCCCGCCTAGCCTCTTCCTGCTCCATGGTCATAGTATATTTGTGATCCATTTGTTCACTCTCCTAACGTTCCAAATTATACCATATAACTGAAATCACCTTCCCAGACAACTATATAAAAAATACAACATATGAAAAATTCATAATAGTAATGCTTGTCACTACTCCTGCATACAATTCAATGAAGAAACTACATTTCAGCTCCGGCAACCTATATAAGAGAGAAAGGAAGCGATTCCAAAACAAGGAAATATTCAGAGATCGCATTTCTCTGTTATATATATTGACATTGGTAATAGGATTTACGTATTATGGGAATACAAAACAATATTTTCTTGGATATTTTCAGAAATTAAAGTATGACTTGTTAGTAAAGATAACATTTATCGAAAGGAGTCGGGCTCATGTCCAAATTAGATCCTCTGCCAGGTCTGTCTCCGTATCCGCTGCAACATTTTTTCGATGAAATGTATGCAGATAAGAGAAATGTCCGGCCGCATTACAGACATGTGAATCGCATGTTTTCCGGAATGAGCTCCGAAGAGCTGCAGGGTAAGCAGAAATTGATGCAGCGCAGGATGATGGAGGAAGGAATTACTTTTACGCTATACAATCCGGCTCAGGATCATCCCATGGAGCGTACGATTCCCTTCGATATGATTCCACGCATTATTCCTAAGAATGAATGGGAGAGGCTAGAGGCTGGAATTATTCAGCGTATCACGGCTTTGAATCTGTTCATTCATGATATCTACCATGAGCAGTACATCGTAAAAGATGGAATAGTCCCAAGGCGTATGATCATCTCTAACTGTTATTTCCGGCCAGAAATGGCTGGTCTAAGGGTACCTGGTGGAGCCTACATCACTACCTCGGGAATCGATCTGATCCGCCATCATGATGGGCAATATTATGTGCTTGAAGATAATCTACGAACGCCTTCAGGTTTTTCATATCTTTTTAAAGGCAGAACTCTTATGAATCAGTTGTTTCCTGAATTGTCCTTTGCCAGCTCCATCCGAGATGTTGATCATAGCTTGAATCGTTTCTTATCCGTTCTTCGCAGTCTATCACCCTCACGAAAGTCAGATCCGGTTATAGCACTCCTTACACCTGGGGAATACAATTCTGCTTATTATGAGCATGCTTTTCTAGCACAACAGATGGGTATACATTTGGTTGAAGGACGAGATTTGGTTGCAAAGGATCACAAAATATATTTGAAAGAAATGAACGGACTTCGCCGCTTAGATGTACTATATCGCCGTTTGGATGATGATTTCATCGATCCGTTAGCTTTTCAGCCGGATTCACTTCTAGGGGTGGCGGGACTGATGAATGCGTATCGGGCAGGGAATGTAGCGATTGCTAATGCCCCGGGGACTGGTGTTGCTGATGATAAAGCGATGTATGTATATGTACCGGATATGATTCGTTATTATCTGAATGAAGAACCGATTCTTGGGAATGTCCCGACCTATTTGCTAGGCAGGCCTGATGAACGTTTATATGTCCTTGAGAACCTATCTGAAATGGTTGTTAAGGAAACCTCTTTATCCGGGGGTTATGGAATGTTGATCGGAAGCGAAGCTACGAAAGAAGAACTCGCTGAATTTCGAATGAAGATTATCGCAGATCCGGAGCGTTATATTGCGCAGCCGATCATGTCTCTATCTAGAGCACCGGTATTGTCAGGAGGAACAATGGCACCGAGACATATCGACCTTCGAGCTTTTGTATTAATGGGTGCTGACCGTAAGCCACATGTTATACCTGGGGGATTGACACGGGTGGCTATGAAAGAAGGGTCGTTGGTCGTAAACTCCTCGCAAGGTGGTGGCGTAAAAGATACTTGGGTCATGGCTTGATACAACCTAGTGAGGCTTGTTGATGATTAACAAAATGCAGCATCAATTTGTTAAATAAGGGAGTGGCTGGAGATGCTGAATCGAAATGCTGAAGCTTTGTTCTGGATCGGCAGATATATTGAAAGGGCAGAGAATCATGCGCGGCTAATCAATGTTCATTATCATATCCAGCAGGAAGAGGATTTTCATGAAGAAGGACATAAATGGTCAAGGTTAATCGATGCGCTAGGCGTTCGAGGTGAATATATGCAGCAGTTCGAAACCTTTTCCGAGCAGGATGTCCTATCTTTCATCACACTTGATTTAGGCAATTCTAATTCATTATTCTCTTGTGTACATCATGCTAGAAATAATCTGCGAACACTCCGTCAGCAGCTTCCAAGTGAATTATGGGATGTTGTCAACAGCTTCAACCTATGGCTTGGTGAGCGGTCTGTAGCAGATATTATGAGCGGCCCACATCAGTTCTATCAGCAAGTTAAGGAGCGTACAGCCATGTTTCTCGGAGCAGAGCAGTCGGTAATGCTTAGAGGGAATGAGTGGCATTTCATTGAGAGCGGACGCTTTCTAGAGCGGGCAGAGAATACAACTCGTATCTTGCAGGCAGTCATTGCCTCATGCCGATTTAAGGAGCTTGACGCGGTTTATACTCAGTTGCAGGCGGTGCTTAAATCCGTTAGTGGGTACCAGGCGTTTCGCCGTTATTATGCAGATGCTATGTCCCCGGAGAGCATTTTAGATTTCTTGATTGCGAATCCCAAATTTCCGCGTTCCATTCGTTTTTCTTTTCATCAGCTGGAAGAGCATTTAGCAAAGCTTGAACTAGATCCCTCAGAGAAAGGTTCAGGTCATGAGAAGGTTATCCGGCAAGCAGGTAAGCTAAAAGCAGAGCTGGATTATATGGAAAAGGAAGAAATGTCCGGCGAGCTAGTGGAAGATGTGCTTAAATCGCTGGTGATATCCTGTCAAAAACTTGGTAAAACAATGGAGGGCGCCTTTTTTCGGCGAGAAGGAGTGTCTGTATGAAGATTCAAATCAATCATACCACCACATACAGCTATCCAGAGCCGGTTACGGACAGTGTCAATGAGATCAGACTCACGCCACGCACGAATTATCGCCAATCCTGTTATCACCATGAAGTGGATATTTACCCTCCAGCAAATCTTTTAACCTATGAGGATTTCTTCGGAAATCGGGTCCATGCCTATTCGGTTAATAAGCCGCATACGGAGATGGTCATCCACACTAAAGCTACTGTAGTTACACTGGATAAAGCTCAGGGGACAGATCTCCCGAGAACATCTCTTGAAGAACAAATTAGATTGTTAAATGACGAGGGATTTCAGAACCGATATATTGAGTTTATTTTGCCGACACGTTATACCGAGGTGACGCCTGAATTAGTGGAGTTTGCCTCACAGTACCCTTTTAATGAAGCAGAGGATATGTATGAATGGATTCTTAAATTATCGGCGACGATTTATGAACAGTTCACCTATGACCCTGAGGCTACAAGTGTAAATACTACGGTAAAAAAAGCACTGAAGCTTAAACGCGGTGTATGTCAGGATTATGCTCATCTAATGATTGCTGTCTGCCGTAGTGTCGGTCTGCCTTCCAGATATGTAAGTGGATATCATTTTGTTGGTGATCTGCAAGGGAGTAATGCTAATTTTGAGCAAGCCTCTCATGCTTGGGTGGAGACTCACATTCCGGGTACAGGTTGGCTTGGTTTCGATCCGACGAATAATGTTGAGGTCAATTGGCGTTACATTAAGTTAGGTCACGGACGGGACTACAAAGATATTGTACCTGTAAAAGGTGTATATCGTGGTGGAGCAGGCACTCTGACCGTGAAAGTGGATGTGCGGAAGTTGGACAATTAGATGTATAGATCTAGATGAAACTCTCAGTTCAAGCTTTTGAACGGGGAGTTTTTTTGTGAAGATGATTCCAGTGTACATGTATTTGGGTAATCTTGATCCATAGTACATCACTAAGAGATCTTAAGGGAGAGATTACATATGAGTCCAAACATAGCTAAGAAACAAAGATTTATTGGAAAAACTGCAATTATAACAGGAGCGGGTTCAGGAATTGGTCGGGCTACCGCTATTAAGTTGGCGAGGGAAGGTGCTAATGTAGCGCTTTTTGATTTGAATCTTGAACGTACCTCATCTTTGGCGGATAAGCTAAACAAGTTTCGCAAAGATTGTGCATTGGCCATAGAGGTAAACACTTCGGATGAAAAAGGGATGGAGGAAGCCGTGCGCAGGACAGTCGAACAATTCGGCGGCTTAGATGTAGTATTCGCTAACGCGGGAATCAATGGTGCGGTGGGACCAATAGAGGAACTGAGCTTGAGTGATTGGGAGCGCACGATGTCGGTGAACTTGACGGGGACCTTTTTGACATTAAAATATACGATCCCTCATCTGAAGGATAAAGGGAAAGGTAGCATTATCATCACTAGCTCCATCAATGGGAATACTAGATTTGCCAGCTTTGGGTGGTCTACATATAGTACTACCAAAGCTGGACAGGTAGCTTTTGCCAAAATGGCTGCACTTGAGCTAGCTAAGTTTAAAATTCGAGTGAATGTGATCTGCCCTGGGGCGATTGCTACCAATATAGATGAAACCACTGAAATGAACGAAGAAGTAGAAGCGATCGTCATTCCGATTGAATTTCCCGATGGTGCGCAGCCGCTGGCGGATGGGCCGGGTAAACCGGATAATGTTGCCGATCTAGTTTCTTTTTTGGCTTCCGATGAATCTATTCATATTACAGGTGCGCAAATTGTGATTGATGGAGCAGAATCCTTATTGTCCTAATTTAGAGATCGCTTCTCGGTATCGTTCATACCAAACGTTCCATTCAGCTTTTCGTGACTCCAGCGTCGTACCATCCAGAAGATGCTGGATCACGTCCAGACATACATGCCAGCCAGCTAAATCTCGGGGTGTGTGTGGCGTGAGCGTTCGGATCGTTTCATTCAAGACGAGAAGGCAGCCTTCTGAATTAGGATATAGCTCAAAGCGAACGGAATCTTCAGCCCACGTAAATTCAAAAACAGATTCATGTTGCAAGGCGGTAATCGTCATTTCCTCAAAGGTTCCGTCTTGCATATCAAACTTGATTAATCCACCTTCACACAGGTCTTCAACACGTAATTCAGTGAACCATAAAGCAAGCTTCTTATTCTCTGTCAGAAAGGACCAGATTTCTGATGCGGGATGTTTTAATTGACGTTCGAAACGAGCGACATAATGATCATCTGTTTTTTTGAGGTTAGCTATCATGTTATATTTCTCCTTTGGACTACTGCTGTAGTCCTTTTTTTATTGTTTAGGAAATTATACAATACAAAAAAAATGTGGATAACTCCGAAGAAAGAGGAAGAGGGGTGAACGTGAAGAAGCAGGAGACATGAAATAAACGAGGAGTCATCCGTCAGATTCTAAAAACCGAGCGGACCTTATATCCTCCGAAATGCATGTTTTAGTCGAGCCTACGGACAAATGTATGCGAAAAACCGAATACAAATGTGCCGCCAATAACGTAAATGAGCCAAATGTATGCGAAAAATCGAATACAATGTGCCGACGGTAACATAAACGAGCCAAATGTATGCGAAAAATCGAATACAATGTGCCGCCGGTAACGTAAACGAGCCAAATGTATGCGAAAAACCGAATACAATGTGCCGCCGGTAACGTAAACGAGCCAGCGCTGTTATTCGCCCCAGATCACCGGGAAGGGGCTTGTTATTAGGGAATAAGTGCAATACGGTCCGTCCCTAATAGATGTGCTCATTTCATCGAAATAAAGCCATTCGGTCCGTAAGCGGAACCTCACTACGAAGGTGTATATGGATACGAGTATGGAATTACGGATGTACTCAGCTTGTAACTCTACCTCCAAGGACGACGTCAGGCGTTTTTCTTGTTGAGTTGAGGCTTATTAGAACGAGTATAACAATTGTTCGCATGAAAAAAAACTATTGTACGGTTTGGTTAGGCGTCTGTAATATGTTGCGGACAGGGAGCAGATAATGATGGTGTAGCAGAATGAATTGAATTTGCGGAATGGGGACTCTTGAGTCCTGAGCGATCTGCGGAGGCGAATATGAGGATGCGCAGACTTTTCGGACTGCATTGCAGCTATTTGAGCTTTTTAGTGCTTATTTTAGCGGTATCGGACTGCATAGCTCTTATTTCCACAATTTCTATTAAAAATAGGGTGTATTTGCGTGAATAGGTGCAACTGAGTCCGATAGTGTAGCAAAATAGCCTGAAATTGCGAAATAAGGGCTCCTTAGTCCGAACGATCTGCGATGACGAGGAAGATTCATAGAACGGAGAAGGATCGTCTTTTATAAGAATGCATTGCGGCAGTTTGATGTAAATCTACAGTTATTTATGCTAAAATAGACGCAATTCTGCTTACCATACTTTTGCTTAGACGGGATAGATCATAGTAGTGGTATTGGTGAAGGAGGCTGCGTATATGGGGATGATGTCCTGGCTGGTTGAGCAGCGGATTCAGGAATCTATGCGTAATGGGGAATTTGGAGATTTACCTGGGCATGGCAAGCCACTGGAGCTTGAGGATTTATCGGGCGTGCCAGAAGAATTACGCATGTCTTTCAAAATTATGAAGAATTCCGGGCTGGTGCCCGAAGAAGTATCTTTGCGTGCAGAATGCGTTACCCTCGAAGGGCTGCTTGCTGCCTGCCACAATAGCGGAGGCACTGAAACTAGTGAAGGTAAGGCAATCCGGGCAAAATTGTCTTTGAAAAGGCTGCGTCTGCAAGAGCTTCTGCGTGAACGAGGCTTAGATAGTAATCCTGCTTATATGCAATACAGTGTTCAAATACATGAACAGATAATTAGGGAAGAAGAATAACGCTTATTAGGGTCATGTTGTATGGACATGAGGATAAATAGTGTGATATAAAGGCAGCTCTTAGTCCATAAAGAGACGAAAGAGCTGCCTTTTTGCGTGCTTCGCTTCACAAGTGTATTTCATTTTACTTGCTTGAAATATACCCATTCTGGATCACCATCGTCTAAATTCTCAATGATTCCGCTTCTTACAAATCCTAGAGAAAGACACACTTGCTGCATGATCGTATTGGATTCATTGGTGGATGTAAACAGCTTGGGGGTTGGAGAGTGTTCTTCAATGTAACGAATAAGTGCACCTGCAATGCCAAGACGTCTGAAATTGGGATTCACAATTACGAGCTGAATAAAACAGCATTCGAAAAAAGTGGTATCGTAACAAGCAAAACCGACATACTCACTGTTAATCGATGCTACAACACATTGCTCGTTTAGAATATATTGTTCAATTTTAGGTTTGCGAATTTCGCTGCCAATGACCATGCTATCGATCTTGCTAAGTATAGATAAATCTGAAATAGTGGCTTTAGTTACGAGCATTTTAGAAAGTCTCCTTTTTTATAATATAAGAAAGTTATACTTGAAATGGTAAGTACAGTTTGTCTTGATCTTTGAAGTTTTTTCGCACATGATGAATAGGGTTTAGACCACATCAAAGGAAATCATAACATATTATTACAAACGATGGAGAGATATAATGAAACAGCTTCCAATTATACAGGTGCTTCCAGACCTGAAACACATACTTCGCTCAACACGGGCAGCTGTTCTGATCGCAGAACCCGGTGCGGGCAAAACAACTGGAACGCCTCCGGCATTTCTGGACGAGCCATGGATGGCTGGTAAAAGCATTCTTATGCTTGAGCCTAGAAGACTTGCCGCTAGATCAGCTGCAACTTACATGGCGTCCAATCTTGGAGAAAGTGTTGGACAGACGGTAGGTTATCGGATGCGGAACGACACTAAGGTAGGCAAGAATACACGAATTGTTGTAGTGACTGAAGGTGTCTTAACGAGGATGCTTCAGAGTGATCCATCACTAGGGGATGTGGGTCTGATTATTTTTGATGAGTTCCATGAGCGTAGTCTACATGCGGATCTGGGACTTGCTCTGGCGCTGGAAGCGCAGGCAGTGCTGCGTGATGATCTTCGGATTCTGATTATGTCAGCAACACTGGATAGTGAACGGGTCTCGGTTATGCTGGGCGATGCGCCAGTAGTTGATTGTCCGGGACGAACCTATCCGGTGGAAACTATTTATACCCCAACTACAGGGAATCTTCCGATTGAAAAATCGGCCACAGCCGCAGTGAGACATGCGCTTGCTGAACAGCCGGGAGATGTACTTGTATTCTTGCCGGGTGAACGGGAGATTCGCAGAACCCAAAATGAGTTGGAACATGGAAAACTGCCTGACGGGATAGTGCTTCGTCCTTTATACGGACAATTACCACAGGCTATGCAGGATGCTGCAGTGGCTCCATCCATAAACGGCGAACGTAAAGTCGTACTAGCGACCTCCATTGCGGAGACAAGCTTGACGATCGAAGGTGTGCGAACGGTAATTGATACAGGGCTGCGTCGTACGCAGATTTTCTCTCCGCGTACGGGAATGCCAAGTCTTACGACGGTTCCGGTATCGAAAGCCTCTGCCGATCAGCGGCGAGGACGGGCCGGGCGGACAGCTCCGGGCGTATGCTACAGGCTGTGGAGTCAGGAGGAGCATAATCGCCTTCCGGATGACAATGTGCCGGAGATTATGGAGACGGATCTTGCGCAGCTCGCTTTGGAGCTGGCGCTGTGGGGCGTGCGCGATCCTGCCGCGCTAGCTTGGCTTGACGCGCCGCCCGCTGCGCCCTATGCGCAGGGCACCGCGTTACTGCGCCAGCTCGGCGCGCTGGACGCCGGCGGCGCCATCACGCCGCACGGCCGCAGCATGGCCGCGCTTGGCGCGCACCCGCGAGCCGCGCATATGCTGCTGCGCGCGGCAGAGCTTAATGCAGCACCGCTCGCCTGCCGGCTGGCGGCGCTGCTGCAAGAGCGGGACCTGTTCAAGGGTCCCGCGGCACTAGATTGCGACCTCACGCTCCGCGTAGAGGCGCTGCTCCGGTTCGAACGCTCCGCCGACACGGGCGGAGCGGACTCTGCGGCTCTGCGCGCGGTGGTGCGCGAGAGCCGCAATTTCCTGGCGCAGCTGCAAGCAGCGCCGGGCGGGACCGTGAACGACATCAGTCTCTGCGGGCTGCTTCTGTCGTTCGCCTATCCCGACCGTATCGGGCAGAAACGCGGTGATGGCGCGTTTCTGCTCTCCGCCGGTCGTGGCGTGGCCATGCGGGAAGGGCAACCGCTGGCACGATCCGCTTATATTGTGGCTGCGTCTGTTGACGATCGAGCCACACAAGGTGCAATCTTGCTGGCAGCTGAGCTTGAAGAAGGACAACTGCTTAAATATCATATAGATCACATCACAGAGGATTCTGACGTGCATTGGGATAAAGAAAGTGGAAGTGTGAAGAAACGCCGCCGAACGATGCTTGGCGCTCTTGTCTTAAAAGAAACGTCACATGAAAGACCCTCCGCAGAAGAAACAGCGAAAGTACTGCTAAGTGTAATCGCAGAGGATGGGATTGATATCTTACCGTGGGAAAAGGGACCTCTGCAGCTTCGTGAGCGGCTAATGTTTATGCACGCCTTACGTTCAGATTGGCCGGATGTCTCTGATGAAGCATTGATTGAGACGCTTGATGAATGGCTATTACCTTACATTCACGGTATGCGTAACTTGCGCGACCTTCAGCGAATCCCGTTATCCCGTGCTCTTGAGGGGTTGCTGGACTGGAATCAGCGACAGCTTCTTGAACAGGAAGCGCCGACACATATAACAGTTCCTAGTGGTTCGCGTGTGCCCGTGGACTATGCTAATCCAGCTACTCCCGTACTGGCGGTACGATTACAAGAGATGTTTGGACAGATAGACACCCCTAGAATTGGTGGGGGAAAGGTACCTGTCTTGCTTCATCTTTTGTCACCGGCAAGAAGACCGATGCAGGTGACTTCTGATCTTGCAAGCTTTTGGCGTGGTACTTATTTTGAGGTTAAAAAGGATCTAAAAGGACGTTATCCGAAGCACTATTGGCCAGACGACCCCTTACAAGCAATTCCGACCAATCGAACACGTCCCAAGAAATAATAGGCTCCTTCGTGCACTTGAAATTTTAATTAGATGTTTTGTCTTCAGCTTACAGGGTAATTAACTAGCGAAGACAATTACTAAGGAGGGCTTCAAGTGACTAAAAAAATCGTAGGTATCTTTGATACAGAACAAGAAGCAACCAGAGCAATTGAAGGACTTCACAATCAAGGGTTTAGTAATGATGAAATATCAGTAATCACACGTGATCGCGATGAGCTAAGACATATTTCGGATGATACAGGCACAAAAGCTCCCGAGGGTGTTGCAACAGGTGCAGCTACAGGCGGCGTATTGGGTGGTGTTACCGGACTGCTAGCAGGTATCGGAGCGCTCGCAATTCCGGGGATTGGTCCTATTCTGGCAGCGGGACCTATTGTGGCAACGTTAACAGGTGTAGCCGTGGGTGCAGGTGCAGGTGGCTTAGTTGGTGGCTTGATCGGTCTTGGCATTCCTGAGGATGAGGCAAAAGAGTACGAAGGATACGTTGAAAGTGGCAAGATCCTTGTGCTAGTTGAGGATAATGGACGAGGGTATCAAGCGCATGATGTGTTCCGAGACAATCGCTCACTAAATGCGCAGCGTTACGAAGGCGTCTATAACGAAGACACTCGACTAGGTAATTCGATGGCTAACAGAGCAGACCGAACGGCTGAAGTTTACAACCGAGATAAAATTTAAAATGTTAATCGACCTACTTTTACTATAAACAATCCATTAAAGACTGCACCTCCTAGCGATAAGCTGTGAGGTGCAGTCTTTATTATGCATGTGGTATGATATGGATAATAATCCAAATTATAATTGGACGTTTGAGAAGTAACTGAAAAATGCACAAAGCAGATAACATGGCAGTTATTTCTGATGTACATAGCAATGTTTATACTTAGAGGCTGTTCTTAAGGAGGGCTTAGATGAAGATATTTGTAGCCGGTGCAGCAGGCGTGATTGGACGGCTATTGCTACCCAAGTTATTAGAAGCAGGGCATGAGGTTGTCGGAATGACCCATAAGGAAGAAAATAGAGCATTTATTGAGATGTGTGGAGCGCAGGCGGTAGTCGCGGATGTCTTCGATCGAGAGGCCGTATTTGCGTCCATTCACAAAGCACAGCCAGAAGTGGTTATTCATCAGCTAACTTCACTAAGTCAGCGGAATTTCTCAGATAATTCGAGGATAAGAATAGAAGGAACACGAAATATTGTGGATGCTTCCCTTGCAGCAGGCGTGGAACAAATCATTGCACAAAGAATTTCTTGGGCTTATGAAGCTGGAGAGGAGCCAGCTACGGAGGAAACTCCTTTAGATCTGAAGGCTTTAGAGCCTCGGATAAGAACGATTGAAGGTATATGCTCATTAGAGAAAGCAGTTGCCGAGATCCCCAATCATGTGATCTTGCGGTATGGAATGTTGTACGGCCAAGGAACTTGGTATGACACTAATGGCTATATGACAGAGGAAATTCGTCAAGGACGAGTGACAGCGACAGATGCAGTTGTATCATTCCTACATGTGGAGGATGCAGCTAACGCGGCGGTGCTTGCTCTGAACTGGCCTTCAGGTCCTGTGAACATCGTAGACGACGAGCCTGCTAATGGATTGGATTGGTTATCAGCTTATTCAGATACCATAGGTGCTCCTGCTCCTAATGTTCAAGAAGGCAGAGCAGGATGGGAACGCGGAGCCTCCAATACGAAAGCTCGAATGGATTACGAATGGAGTCCACTGTACCCGTCATGGAGGTCAGGATTTGCTCGGAGCTTGAATGTCCAGAGTGAATGAATTCAGCTACTGAAAGGAAGTGCAGTATGAGTTTACTTCTTGTGATTTTGTTCTTTATTGGTTTAATCATGATGATTAGCAATCAATATGCGATGATCAAGAAAATGGACGAAATGAATGAGTCACTAAGTGAAATTAATAATAAACTTGGCTAGCTAAAGTTGAAAAGGAGTGATGACGTGGGGGTAATAAAAAATTTCTCTCTAGTGGTCGTGAATTTAATCGCGGATCTATGGTTTGGAATCGTACGAAAACCTGAATTTTATGATAATCACACGGTTACTAGAACAAAGAGAGGGTATGTCCTATTTGTAACGTTAGCAGGTATTATCGCTGTGGGAACCGCCATTTTGCTATGCTCTAGAATTTATTGAGGATAAGACTGCCAATAGGCAGTTTTTTTTTTATTATAAGGTTTCTTCTTATATATTGGACTTCCAGATGCAATTATACTTGCTGTAGTTTAGTAAATAATCATTATAAGTGTTTATTACCAATCATTTACTTTAAGAAGTGATACTATAGAAAATAGAAGGTGAAGTAGCAGCGAGGAGGAATTGTACATGCAATTAATGGGATGGTCTGAGGATGAAATATCGTATGAGTTAAGTAATGATTATTCAATTCGTAAGGCTGATTCGAAAGAGTGGGGAGTGTATTGCTCCATTTATTATAATATTCAATATATTGGCTTTTTTAGAGAAGATGGGTTCAATTCTGCCCAAAAGAATGCTTATTGGATCTATAAAGGGGAGACGAAAATAGGTGGAGTAAGGATGTCGCCTAATCGGATCTATCATTTATTTGTTATTCCACCTTTTAACGATACATTTGTGGTGCTTAAACTTCTAAAAAAGCTTTTGATCTATTGGTCTGACCGAACGGAGCCTATAAAAACATTTGAGGTTCTACCAGATCAAGTTCATTTATTTGCGCGGGCAGGATTTTGGCCTGATGAGTTCAGATGTCGCTGGATGCAGCGTCCTACAGATCATTTTGAGGTGGAATGGAACGAAGAATTTAGAATTGAAAGTCCACAGATCGAAGAGGATGGAAAAGGAGCTAAACGCTTTATTCTTGAAGATCAGATCGCCGAATGTAGCTATGCAAGCTTTAATGGAAGTCTCGAGGCGACTAGAAGAAAAAAATTCTCTTATGAAGATTTTATTCCAAGTGAAGAACCGAATTATACTAATGAAGCATTACTTACCGCGTCAACGCTTGTGTATGATAGGAAATCGGGACAGTTAATTGCGAATTGTCTCTTGGGTTTACAAGACGATTACGCAGCGGTTTATAGTATTGGTGTAATGCCCAGTTATAGAGGCAAAGGGTTAGCGACACTGATGATGAAAAGAGGACTAAGTCTCCTTAAAGATAAGTATCCTCTCCTTAGATTATATGTCATGGAAGGTAATGACGCGGAGTCTGTTTATACGAATCTAGGATTTGTTCCAGGAGTACAAGAGATACAGAGCATGTATATTCCAGTGAACGATCAAGCATAAACGTTCTGCGTTCTTCTAAGGGTGGTAAGCGTTTAAGCGAGTATAGGCGGGGAATTTATAATTTCTAAAATTAATAAAAGGGCTGCCGGAGGGCAGCCTTCTTCATCCTATCTAGGCATGTGAGGTTATGGGGAAAATGAAATGTTTAGGTAGTTCTTTTAAAAGTGGACGTACAAATAACACATCCTCACTCTCGGGAATAAATTCGGTCTCCATGTGATCTATATTGAAATCTGGTGTGAAATGAAAATGTATAACCTCCGTTTCAGGAGAAATAATGCTATTCAATATCGCGTTAATATCTATACTTTTAGTACTGATAATATCAAAAATATGAAGCTGATGCTCCTCATGTCTAAAGACCACTACGACGTCAGCTTCTTCAATATAGTAAAAAGAATCATGGAAAGGAAGGATAAAATAAAACAGCAGCTGATGTTCATTGTTTACAACGCTGAGTATAGAGGACACCGGAACTTTTTCTTCAGCGAATTTTTTTATCATGGTGAAATCAACGGAGTTATTCATAGATAAGGGACGCACAGAGAAGATTTTAGACGCTTGATTTCTAAGATTAGAAGCGTTAATCGAAAAGCTGCTTTCTTGCATACGTTCAAATCCGAATTTAGGATAAAAGTCCAAAGCACTGTCGTTTGCAAATAAGTAAATGAAGTCATATTCATGTTCGTATTTCGCGATAATATGATCTATTAATTTCCTGGATAATCCTTGCATGCGATAATCAGGTTGTGTCATTACAGTGCCAATTTGAATGGCGTTATACTCTTTTTGATTTATGAGAATCGTCATTTTGTTTATGGACGCATTTGCGATCACATGGTCCCTATCGATGTAGGAATAACAAATATACTTGTCACTCCAGCCTCCTTGTTCATACCATGGCGAGAAATCAATCCCGAAGATCGATTTAGCTAAGGCATTAAAGCTTTCTTTATATTTTTCGATATGCTTATAATCACTTACCAATTGGTAATCACTCATAAGTATGCCTCTTTTCCAAAGTGTTTTTCATAGTCACGTTTAATGGTTATATCTTACTACATGCTTATAAAGTAATGTTTATTATAAAAAAACAATCCCAATATTATTTGGAGGCTAGAAAATGAGAGAGATAGATTATAGCAATTATTACTGGAAAGATGACCAAATTAGATTGCGTTCAATACAAGAAGGGGATTGGGAAGGTTATTATACGAACCGATTCGATACTCCAGCGCGGCGACTCTTACAATGTGCAGTTGAACTACCACCCACCATTGCCGAAGCCAAAAATTTTGCGGAGACTTACGCTGAATTCTCATCCGATAGACTAATGTTTACGATCGAAGATTTGCATGGTGAAAATGTTGGCGGCGTAAATCTCAATAGCATTGACGAGAAAAATGGTACGTTCAGTATAGGTGTGCAGGTGGATAAAGATCATCGAGGTAAAGGGTATGGAACGAGAGCTATAACCATCCTCTTAAAATATGCTTTTTTCGAGCGACGGCTAAATAAATTCAATGAATGTGCGCTTGAAGGTAATGAAGGTTCTATAGGGATGTTAAAGAAAGTCGGATGCGTGCAAGAGGGCGTGCGGCGGAAAGTCATTTACACGAATGGAAGATATTATGATTTGATATTGTTCGGATTGACGAAGGATGAGTTTATAGAGAAAAACAGAGATGAACAATTATGAGCACAATCGCTGATTCGGCATATTAAATAGTAAATATAGTACAAATTTAACACTCCCATTTAATGGGGGTTTTTTTTCATTGTTTGATTTGTATTTCTATTTGTACATAAATGGAAAGCGTTTTCGTATTGAACGATATCCGCTATTATAAGAGGGTAACTAAAAATATGAAAGTTCAGTGTAAAATAGCATCTAAGGAAAAGAGGGCTACGTATGAATATTTTAATTATTGAAGACGATCCCAGCATTCAAATGCTGCTAAAATTGAGCTTAGAGGTGGAAGGGTATCAGACGAAAGCTGTAGGAACGGTGACTAAGGCGTGGGATGAACTTGCAACATGGTCTGCCGATTTAATTCTGTTAGATCTTATGTTACCTGACCGTTCCGGGTTCGAGCTTCTTCAAATGCTTCAACAACAGTATAAGTCAGTACCGGTAATCGTGCTCACCGCTAAGAATGAAATGAATGATAAAATCCTTGGCTTTCAGTTGGGAGCAGATGATTATCTAACGAAACCTTTTGAGACAAGGGAACTTATCGAGCGCATTAAGGCAGTTATGAGACGAATGAAGATGGTGGCGCCTCCTGAAGTGATCAAGATTGGACCTATTGAAATTGATAAGAATGGACGTACCTGTAAGATAGGGGAACAATGGCTTAAGACAACTAGTAAAGAGTTTGACTTCATGTGGCTCTTATGTGCTCATCCTAAGAAAGTTTTCACTCGCGAAGACTTGCTTGATCAGGTCTGGGGTTATGATTATTATGGGCATACAAGATCCGTGGACATGGTGGTAAACCGTCTTCGGGAGAAAATGAAACCCAACGAGCATCTGATCGCCACTATACATGGGACAGGCTATAAGCTGGAGGTATAGAAGATGGGGCTGCGAAATAAAATGTTTATTCAGCATGCCGTTACGATTGTTATGCTGCTCACAGCGATGTTTTTTATCGTTAATTATACGCTTAACCAAAGTATGATTAAACGGGATACTCAGACGTTAAGTCAGTATTTTGGCTTGCATCGTATTGAGGCATTGAAGATTGTCAGTGATCAGAAAATTAATATAGAACAATTATTTTCAGGTAAGTACGCCCCCTTTATTGCGTCGCATTTGGCGTCAAACAGCAATTTTCAAGTACAACTATTCGCACTAGATGAGACGATTGTTGGGAGCAGCAGCGATAAAGAAAACTTACTTAAACGTAACGATATTCAGAAAGCGCTTACTGGTAATGCTGCCACAGTCATAACTGCAGGTGAAGGTACACAATATCTAATCTACTCAGTTCCCTTCTGGTATGAAGGAGAAATTGTGGGTGGATTTCGATATTTATTGGACCTCCATGAGAATTTGCAGACATTAAACCAGATGCGCACATGGTTCATCGCTGCAGCTGTAGGATGTTTAATTTTTTCGCTTATGGTCAGCTATTCATTCTCATCTTTGTTGGTGAGGCCTCTACATGCCTTGCAGCAGGCGCTTAAGCTTGTATCCATTGGCGATTTTAGCAGAAAGATACAGGCGAGTAGTCAGGATGAGGTAGGAGAATTAGCTAAGGATTTCAATCATATGTCGGATGCGCTGCAACATCATATCAAAATGTTAAAGTATGAACAGGGAAAGCAGAAAGCTTTCTACGACAACATAACTCATGAATTAAAAACACCATTAACTTCGATTATCGGGTTTTCGGATTTAATTGAAAGAATGAATAAGAAGGATGATATACAGGAGTGTAATACCTATATCCGTAAAGAGAGTACTCGGTTGTTAAATATGGTTGAGGATTTGTTACAGACCTCACTGATTGGTGATGAGGCTTGGCGTATCAAGCTGGAGTGTACTGATTTAGGGGCTGTCATTATGGATAGTCTACGAATCTTAGAGCCGACCCTTCAAAAATCCGCGATTGTTACCACGCTAAAGATCTCATCTTGTGAAGTGAATTTAGATCCCAAGAGAACTCAGCAAGTTCTATTTAACGTGATTGATAACGCTATTAAGCATAGCGAATGCACAAATCTCTATATCGAGTTAATGGAGCATGAGGGCTTTGGGCTGGTTCGTATCATAGATAACGGGAGAGGGATATCGCAACAATTGCAAAGTATATTATTTCTACCCTCGGCAGAAAAACAGGATCGTATTATTTCAAACGAATCACATGGGTTAGGATTACCTCTATGTAAACAGTTTATGGAACTTCAAGGAGGGAGTATCGTCATTACTAGCTCGGAGAAGAAGGGGACAGAGATTCAGCTGAGATTCCCCTTAACACAACAAATGTAAGCGCTGTTACAAAACTGATACAAATTTAAAATTTTTCTGATATATGAGGAGGTTAAAGTAAGTGCCAGAGGATAAGAAAGGGCTTTCATGGTTTCGCCTCATCTTGTTGCAAGTCATCATAGGCAGTCTGCTAATCGGCATGTGCGCTTACACTTTTCGAATACCTCTTGATGAAGTGCATGTTGTACCTCGACAGGAGGATCAACTTGACCGCATTGCTGGCGTTCCGATGCGCGTGGATATTACGTATCCAGGCCTAGGGACGATATCCATTGAGGATCCGAAGGAATTGCTGAAATTGAGATCTACTTTTTCTGGGTTGTTATCATCAGGAATGCAGCGTCCACAACAGTTGGTTCCGAGACTTCTGTTGACGGGAACGATGGCCTATCTGGATCAAGAAGATATTCCTTTTCAAGTGGAAACGAATGCGTTTCACTTCGGTGCAGAGTCAGTTAATTCGCTTAATGTAAGTGCTACTATCCGCAAGCTGCAAAGTACACTCATCGATAAGATGTTAACAACGTCGAGTATTGGATCTGCTGTGGAAAACAAGATTAATGATGTGTTTACACTACAGCAGGGAGTACTTACAGCTCTCACTCAGGTTGAGAGGAAGGCATTGATATCGCAGATTCGTGCAGCAGAGCGTATTATCGATTTCAGCCATTTTGATGACTTACAACGTACACCCGATGCTCACTTTGTCATTCAGCTCACGAATGATTATCGAGTGAAAAAGCACTGGATCCATGTGGATTGCTATAACGGTGCTTACTTCGTGGTCTATGACCTTCTGGATGAGACCAATCAAAGAGTCTATTTCAAACTAAATAATGCCTCATACTGATCTTGAAGGGATGGTTTAGTCTATGGCGAGAAAGAAAAAAAACAGTAAGTCAGTCATTTTATTGTCAGTCATAGTAGTTGTGTTGGTAGCGGGGTTCTTCATGTATAAATCAGGAGTATTTGGCGGTAAAGAAATCAAAAAAATTACCGTATATTCCATTTTTCAAGAGGAAGAGGCTCGTAAAATTCTGGATAAATTCAAAGCTGAAACCGGAATTGACTATGACATCCTACGTTTGCCAAGTGGAGAAGCGGTATCCCGTGTACAGAATGAAATGTCGAATCCACAAGCCGACTTTCTGATGGGAGGGCCAGCAGATTCGCACCAAGTACTGAAAGAGGCAGGTTCATTGGAAGCTTACGCTTCTCCGAATGCTTCTGACATCGCTGACAATATGAAAGACAAAGATGGCTTCTGGACAGGGTTTTATCTAAATCCAATCGCTATAGGTATTAATGAAGAACGTTGGAAAGAGAAATATGGTAGTGATCCATACCCTGAAACTTTTAAGGATTTACTCGATCCTAAATTCAAAGGTGAAATCGGTATGTCTGATCCAGCAACATCGGGTACAGCATATACAGCAGTAGCTTCTTTAGCCCAAGTATGGGGTGATGATGAGATGTTGAACTATATCAAACAGTTGCTACCTAACCTTAAGGAAAGACCTAAGTCTGGCATTGAGCCCATTCAGAAAGCTGCTAAAGGGGAGTATACAATTGGTGTGACTTTCCTAGGCGATCAATTGAAGATTAAATACCAAGGCAACCCAATTGTTAGTGTTGTTCCAGAAGCAGCAGGTTATGAAGTTGGAGCCTTATCCATTGTTAAGGGTGGACCTAATACAGAGGCTGCGAAGAAGCTTATGGACTATATGCTTACCAATGAACCGGGTGAGTTGTATACGCAATCTGCATACGCAGTATCCGTTAAAGCATCAGTACCGATTCCTAAAGGTGGCATTGATATTGAAACAACGAAATACAACGATGCTTATGATTTGTTAAAAGCAGCATCGCAGCGTAAAGAGTTGCAAAATGCATTAAAAGATTTGAAATAAAAGAGCCAATAGGGGTATTGCATGGCTGGACTATATATGGTGACTGTAATGCCCCTCAAATTGGATGGCAGAAAGGTGGGAGTCGCCCCCTATGAAAGAAAAAAAAGGCATTGGGGAGTCGATCAACAGGCTCTTTAAAGATCCATCGTCACTCGTACTTGTACTGACTAGCTTTGCATTTCTCATTCTATTTGTTATTTATCCGCTGGTAGTCGTTGTGTTTACATCTGGATTTGATAATTGGGCAACGTTTTTTAGTAAACCCCGTTATGGAAAAGCGCTATTAAATACGGTAGTTAGCTCATCATTATCCGCTTTTACAGCAACAGTGTTTGGATTTATTTATGCGTATGCGATTCACTACAGTAACATCAGAGGAAAGAAGTTCTTTCGATTTATAGCCTTTATTCCATTATTAGCTCCTTCGGTTATGAGTGGTTTAGCATTCCTATTGCTTTTTGGACGTGGGGGAATGATCTCACAATGGTTAAATACCAACTTTAATTTTGAGCTTGATTTGTATGGATTACCGGGGCTGTGGATTGTTCAGACGATATCCTATTTTCCACTTGCCTACATGACTATAACAGGTGTGCTCCGCGCTATATCACCGAATCTGGAGATAGCAGCACAGAATCTTGGGGCGAGAGGGTTTAAATTATTCAGGACGATTACGCTGAAACTTGCACTTCCAGGTGTTATTAACGCATTCTTGCTGGTAGCGATTAACTGCTTCGCTGACTTCGGAAATCCAAAGCTAATTGGTGGTAACTATTCACTTTTAGCAGTTGAAATTTACGGAGAAATCATTAATAACGAGGCAGGACTAGCTTCGGTCATGGGGATTATCTTAGTAATTCCTGCACTGATTGTATTCTGGGTTCAGAATAAGATTTTATCTAAAGGCTCCTACTCAACGATAACTGGTAAGCCGGTATCTGGTTTGAAACGTATCACTACATCTAAGAGGACAGATGCATTACTTTTCTCTTTTAACAGTTTAATCTCATTGTTCATTATTTCGATGTTTGCGATCACCATTCTTTTCGCCTTTACGAAAAACTTTGGTCGAGATAATACGTTCACACTGGATCATATTATGAAAGTTGTCTTTAGTTCATCTAGTCCAGCCGTTTTGAACAGCTTAGTGTTATCGCTAATTAGTGCGTTGCTGGCGGTGGCTCTTGCATTAGTGCTCGCCTATATAGTAGTTCGCAAACCTTTTCCAGGTAAAAAATTACTAGATTTCAGCGCGGTTCTTCCAATTGCGCTTCCAGGAACATTCGTTGGTCTTGCACTGATTGTTGCGTTTAGTAAAGGTCCGATTGTTTTGCAGGGATCTGCAGCATTGATTGTCATTGCGATGTTACTTAAACAGATGCCTGTAGGTTATCGGGGCTTGACTGCGTCTTTTAAACAAGTGGATAAATCGATCGAAGAAGCAGCCACCAATCTGGGTGCGAGTAGCCGTAAGACGCTAACAACGATTGTATTTCCAATGTTGCAAAAAACCGTCGTAGCGAACTTTGTCTATGCGTTTATGAAAAATATGAATACTTTGAGTACGATAATCTTCCTAATTACCCCTAAATGGGTTGTTGCAGCAGTATCGATCTTTAACTATGCCGAAACGGGAACCTATTATTGGGCAGCCGCTGTGGCAGTGGGTTTGATGGGTGCAACGCTTGGAACACTGGGAGTAATCAAGTTGATCTTCCGTTCCAAAGTGAAAATATTTGATTTCTAATGATTTTGAAGGGAGTGGGCACGATGGAATCCAACATACTACTAGATTTGAAAAATGTGAATAAAGTGTTCGGCAATAACCATGTCTTGAAAAATATCAACTTAAAGATTGAACGGGGGAAGTTCATCACCTTCCTTGGTCCGAGTGGTTGTGGGAAGACGACTTTATTACGTTCCATCGCGGGTTTCTATACCATCGATGATGGTGAGGTGTGGATTGATGGGAATTTGGTTAATGAATTACCTCCATATAAAAGGGGCACTCCAATGGTGTTCCAGGAATATGCCTTGTTCCCGCATATGACGGTATTTGATAATATTGCTTATGGACTAGATATTAAGAAAAGACCTGAAGCAGAAGTACAGGAACGGGTAATGGCTGTTATGGCCCAGGTCAAATTATCCGGACTTGAAGAGCGATATCCCCATGAAATGTCTGGTGGACAACAGCAACGTGTAGCTATGGCTCGTGCCTTAGTGATGAATTCGCCGATTATTCTCCTGGATGAGCCACTAAGTAATCTAGATGCTAAATTACGTGAAGAGGTACGCGTTGAACTGCGAACAATTCAACAGGAACTTGGACTAACCGTAATATATGTAACGCATGATCAATTGGAAGCTTTGTCGATGTCAGATCAGATCGTTGTTTTTAATAAAGGAGCTATCGATCAGTACGGTACGCCGCACGAAATATATTATAAACCTCGTACACAATATGTAGCTGATTTTATTGGTTCTACCAATTTTATTGAGGCAGTAGTCATGCAAAGTAAAGAGGGTACGGCAACAGTTAGCTACGGCTTTGGAGGGGATAACGTTACTATTACTACAGAAGAGAAGCTGACAGAGGGTGAGGAAGTTCTTCTGAGTGTTCGCCCCGAATCATTGCGACTAAATCATCCGGACATTAGCGGATTTAACATCATGGGAGTAGTCCAATCCTCGATGTTTCTAGGAGAAAAGGAAAGATATTTCCTTGCAGATCAATGGGGCAAAGAATGGATTGTCGATGCTTATGATATTGGTCAAAAGACTTTCGATGGTCAAGTTCGGATGAGTGCGGCAATAGACAAAATTCATATTATTAAAAAGGTTAGTCCGTAAACTGAAGTAGATGTTCCAAAAAAGGAAAACAGTCGTTTTCCTTTTTTGGCGTATCGTTTTTTTATAGAACGGCGGCTATAGGCTAGTTTAGCGGGAGGAGACGTTCTAATTGAGAATAAAGGTAATTATCATGTCATTGGTTGCGGTAACAATACTTCTTCTAATATATTTCTATCCTGGACAGAAAAGCAATCAGCCTCTCAAAGTATATGTAATTTTTCAAGAGGATGAAGCGCGTATTCTGTTGGAAAAATATAAGAAGAAGACGGGACAGTCTTATGAGCTTATTCGCATGTCTGGCGGTGAGGCAAGCTACCATTTGATGTCGATTAATAAGACTGGCATTGATGTTGTTCTCGGTGGGCCTGCTGATCTTCATGAGCAGCTCAAGAACAAAGGGAAATTAATTCGCTATTCATCACATGTTGCTGATGAGATCCCCGACATTTATAAAGATAAAATGGGCTATTGGACAGGTATATACATGGGTGCATTGGCTATTGGTGTAAATGAGCAGGTCTGGAATCAAGATCCTCAGCTTGTAGCTTTACCTCTTCCGGAACGCTACGAAGACTTATTACGTCCCGAGCTCAAGGGGAAAATTGAAATTCCGGACCCAGAAACCTCAGGTACAGGATACACATTGCTAGCCTCTCTTGCACAAGAACGTGGGGAGGAGCAAGCTCTAGCATTGGTGAGTGCTCTTAAGAAGCAGAGTTCATCAACTACATTCTCAGGAATTAGTTCTGCGCAGCGGCTTGCAGTAGGTGAAGTTGCTGCTGTTATCAGCTTTATGGGCGACCAGCTTCGATTTAAGAATTCGGGATATGCTATACAATCTTCTATTCCTCCACAAGCTGGATGGGAGATAGGCGCAGTGTCGATTTTGAAAGGTGGGAACAACGTGACTGCTGCTAAGCAACTGGTAGATTTTGTACTGTCAACAGATGCTCAGACAGATTATATGAATTCCGCATTTTCCTTACCTGTGATGCCGAATATTAAGATCCATCCGCTATTGTCTTCTGTTAAGCTGAAAAAATTAATGATTACGTATCGATTCGATATCGCTGCTGCGAACCGAGAGGAATTACTCGCTAAATGGCACAAGGCCAATAAACGCTAAGGTATTGTTCAATCATTATTCAGCGGTCATCGAGAACTTTATGGGGTTAAGTTCTCGATGACCGTTATTTATTACTCGAGAAAACCAACTTTCATCATATGAAAAATTCACAATAGAAAATCACAAAATAAACAACTCTATCTAGTTACTTTCAATAAATTCATCATCTATCCCTATTAAATTTCTATACAAATTGGAAAAAGTGAACCCACTACCACATTTCATGTTGTGAAAGTTGGAAAATAGTGCTTATACTAGAGTTATAGAAGGTAAGATTAACCAAAAAAACACAACATGAGGAGGGTTTATATGGCGTTTATGATTGCTCAACGGGCTTTTATCAAGGTGTATCTTATAACAATGGTAGAACAACATCGCGGGTATGGATACCAGATGCTTGAGGATTTACGTAGAGATTTCAAGGCACATGGATATTCCCCCCCACAGAGCGAAATCTATCGCGCCTTGCATGAGCTGGTACAGCAAGGGATTTTATATCGTACTAAACAGCTAAAAGGGAATGACCCGAAGGTAGATTTTCAAGAAATCGTCTTATATCATTTTACTTCCGATGGAGAAGAGAAAGCGAAGCTATATAAGAAGCAGGTGAAGACGGATCTTGATCGCTGCTTAGGTATTTTAAACAAAGCGGTTGCGGATAACTTCTAGAACTGGAACTTTAGTTATATTTTCAGGATGCTCTCACCCTGTTATAATGGTTACTGCCGGATAATTGCAGTATATACTTGGAGGTAACAAATGATGGATGAACATATGAAACGTCGATTGGACAAACAACGTAAGCTATTCAGCCAACTTGGCATCACTCTAGATGCTCTAACCATACATGAAAAAGAATTCAGTATGAAGCTTCGTGGTTACGATGCGGAGGAAGTGGATACATTTTTAGATAGTGTAATCAAGGATTATGAGCGTTTTTATGCGACAATTGCTGATCTGATGGATAAATGGCAAGAACAGCAGCTGGAGATGCGAGAATTAAAATCAGAAACAAAAGCCACAGAGGTAATTCAGGTTCCTGTACTTCGAGGTATCGACCCTAAGGAATTAGAAGAGGTCATTCTAAAACTGGAGACCAATGTCCGTCAGCTTAAAGAAAAGCTTCCCCAAATTGAAAGCTATTTGTAACTCGTGAATTTTTGAGTTCAGGAGCTGCGCTTGACATTTATAAATTTACCATTGACGAGTAAGCAGTTCATGATTTATGATATGTTCATAAATGATCATTTATATTTTAGTGGCGTGTTACCGTTAAGGGCATGAGCCAAGGATTGTCTTCATCTCGATGAGACATTTCTTGGCTTTTTTTGTTCCTAATTGACGATAATATGGGAAAGGAGTGATGAGCTTGTCGCGGGAGATCGAGCAATTTCAAGTACAGCGTGTGATTGGGAACAACGTTGTAATGGTTCAGGGAAGCAAGAACGGCAAGGAATATGTCATCATCGGTAAAGGCATTGGTTTTGCTGTGAAAGGTTCAGGTGTGATTGAAGGAAACGATCCTCGTATTGAGAAATTGTTTCGTCTAGAAGACCGCGAATCCTGGAGTCAGTATCAAATATTGCTGGAAGACATAGATCCCAAAGTGATGAGAATAACTGATGAAATAATTGCTGATATCCAAAGTCAATTTCCTGACAAATTAAACGACAAGATTTATTTGGCACTCCCGAGCCACATTCAGTTCACCATTTACCGTCTGCGCAACGGGATGGATATTATTAATCCTTTTTTACAAGAAACTAAGATGTCTTTTCCGAAGGAATTTGATATCGCTTACAAGGCATCAGAGAAGATCAATGCTGAATTTCAGGTGCAAATTCCCGAAGACGAGGTTGGATTTCTAACTTATCATGTGTACTCCGCAGTTAACAATGTATCGGTGGGTCAGTTAGTAAAAGCATCTAATATTGTAAGTGAACTTCTGGACATGATACAGCAAGAACGGAATATAACTTTTGAGCATGGCAGTATGAATCATATTCGATTAATGATCCATTTACGGTTTTCACTGGAACGTATTTTGAAGGGATCACTAATAGATAATCCTTTTGTGAAACATATTAAGAAGGAATACAAGGAAGAATACAAGTTATCTCAAAAGCTCGGTAAAGTGATGCAAAAATCTCTTGGTGTAGATATCCCGGAAGAAGAGCTGTGTTTCCTGGCGATGCACTTACATCGATTATTTCAGACTTTAGTGAAACAAAACTAACATCTTTAGAGGAGTGGAGCATATGTTTTCCAAATGGAAATCAAAAAAAGAAGAGAAACATACTGGACATACAATCGAAATCATGGCACCAATCAGCGGAGAAGCAGTTTCATTAACAGAGGTTCCGGATGAAACCTTTGCTGGTGGTCATATGGGTAGCGGAGTTGCAATCAGACCTTCCGAGGGGATCCTAAAGGCTCCTTTTGATGGCACGGTTGCTCATATCGTGAAATCGAGTCATGCAGTTATTCTGGAACATTCCTCCGGTGTGCAATTGCTGTTACATATCGGAATCGATACTGTCAGTCTTAAGGGCAACGGATTTGTCAGTCATATTGCCTCTGGAGATCAAGTGAAGGCAGGTCAAACCTTAATCGAATTTGATCTGGACGTTATTCGCGCAGCAGGCTGTGACACAATTTCACCTGTAATCGTGACTAGTACGGAGGAAACACCACCTCAAGTGAACGGACATTATGGTCAGGTTACAGCAGGACAGGATCTGATTCTTACAGTGGCTTCAAAGTAATAGGCTGATAGAGCATTACTACTATTGAATCGAAAGGATGATATTGTTATGTTGGCTTTTCTACAAAAATTAGGTAAGTCGCTTATGCTTCCAGTTGCTACTATGCCAGCGGCAGCTATTCTTCAAGGGTTTGGATTGCTTAACTATGAAAAAGATTTGCATCTAGGAGCTACAGTAGGGGGATTCCTGAATCAATATTTTGCTCCATTCCTAAATGCCGGTGCGAATGCGATCTTCGGAAATCTTGCTTTGATATTTGCTGTCGGGGTTGCCATTGGATTTGCCAAGGACGCTGTAGCAGCCTTGTCAGCAGTAATTGCATATATGGTACTGACTAAGATACTAGCTGTCGTACCACTTCAATTCTCCTTCATCAATGATGATGTAGTGTTGAATATGGGTGTGCTTGGGGGTATATTTGCCGGTGCCTGGGCAGCATTTCTATATAAGAAATATCACAATATAAAGATGCCAGATTGGCTCGGGTTCTTTGCTGGTAAACGTTTTGTTCCAATTATTACCGCAGCATCCACGATGGTTCTTGCCGTATTAATTGGAATGATTTGGAGTCCGATTCAAGACGTAATTAGTGATTTCGGAAACTGGGTTGTATCCCTGGGTGCAGTTGGAGCTTTCATCTTTGGTACAGCTAACCGCTTGTTGATTCCGATTGGACTTCACCACGTACTTAATACGATTGCTTGGTTCCAAATTGGTGACTTTACGAATGCAGCTGGTGAATTGGTACACGGTGACTTGTATCGCTTCTTCGCTGGAGACAAAACAGCTGGGATGTTTATGACAGGCTTCTTCCCAATCATGATGTTTGCGCTTCCAGGTGCAGCTCTTGCATTTATTCATACAGCTAAACCAGAAAAACGTAAAATGGTTGCTTCCATCTTTATCGGTTCTGCTATCGCTTCCTTCTTAACAGGGATCACAGAACCCCTTGAATTCTCCTTTATGTTCTTGGCACCAGTACTGTACTTAGTGCATGCTTTACTTACTGGTTTCTCTATGGCGTTAATGTACATTCTAGATGTTAAGCTTGGTTTCGGCTTCTCCGCTGGTTTGATTGACTACCTGGTGAACATGAAACTATCCACTAATGCATGGATTCTTATCCCTGTAGGTCTGTGCTTCTTCGTTCTGTACTATGTGTTGTTCCGCTTTATCATCACGAAGTTCAAGCTTAAGACCCCTGGTCGCGAAGATGATGATGATGCGCTTGTAGCACCAACTGGAGGTAACGGAACAGGTTCAGCTGTTTCTTCCAAGGCTGCTCAAATTCTTGAGCACATCGGCGGACCTTCAAACATCGAAAATATCGATGCTTGTATTACACGCCTTCGTCTGATCGTTAAAGACGAAAAAGCCGTTAAAGATTCCGCTCTGAAACAACTCGGTGCTTCGGGTGTAATGAGACTTGGTCAAGGTGCTGTACAAATCGTATTTGGTCCGAAATCGGAGCAATACAAAGAGGAAATCGAGAAGTTACTATAACTTAACGTACTCCGTTTAAATTTATTAGCAAGGGCTAGTCCGCATACTAGCCCTTGTTTTTTTGTATACTTACAGGTATAAAGTGTTGCAATATATATAATGCCTAGTATAATACTTGGTATAACCATACAAAGGAGTCGGTACATATGTCAGTCGACGATTATCTGGACCTTTTAAATTATGCCAAAGCAATTAACGATGGACAGTGGCAGGCTGACATCATAGAGAGCTTAAAGAATCTTAACACAGTATCGGAAGAACCTCAGGTTCAAGAAGAAAGTGTGATAGAATTATGGTCACGGTTTGATTCCGTTAACATATTGATCATGAAGTTGTTTGAGAAGCTGCGTAAGAATGAAGAATCAGATGAAGTGTTACATTGGAAAGAACAGCTGCTGGAGCTTAAGCTGGAGCGGAGTATTTTGTCCAAAAAGATTCTTAACCGATATATTCGAATTCGATAATTGGAATCAAAACAGATAGGTAAGACCAATAATGAAGACAGTTACCTTATTAATTAGGGGCTGTCTTTTTGTATGTTTTACAATGGGTTATGATAATTATGAAGAATTCTGATACAAAAATGTACTGACAGTCGTCTTACTTATAGCTGCAGCTGATAAGGAGGATTTACACGATGGAAATTCCGGAATCTGAAATTTTTAAAACAATATTTTATGAACATTACCCTGTTGTCCGCCGTAAGCTTGCCGCTTTGGTACGTGATGAATCGGCGGCTGATGATTTAGCTCAAGAAGTTTTTCTGAGATTGTACCGTAATCCACCAGATGATCCAGCAGCGCTGGGTGCCTGGCTTCATAGAGTCCTAACTCGTATTGGATATGATTATTTGGACAAAAAAGCAAGGGAACGGCGACTGCAGAATAAACAAGAGCAGCTTTATGATGCTAGTGAATCTCCCCCTTCTGGTGAAGAAGTCATAATTAGTAAGCTAGATCAGGAAGATGTACACATCTGGCTGAATGAATTGCCTGAAAGAGACAGACAAGCGCTTCTTCTTCGCTACTCGGGGTACAGTTATGTGGAAATCGCGGGAGAGCTTGGAGTAAGACCTCCAGTAGTAGGGACCCTGCTTCACCGAGCGACAGAAAAACTAAGACAAAATGCAACGAAGGCGATACCCCAGACGAAGTAGACTTCTTTTGAGGAGAAGTTACGAAGTAATCTTTAAAATCAGGAGGTACAATAATGAATAACTATTCAGGAAAGCAAGATAAAGATAAGCAAAGTGCAGACGAAGCCTGGGTCAAGCTGCAGAGTAAGTTAGAGAATGAGCCTTATAATCCTCAATGGGCAAAATGGAGTCAACATACGGAAGCTCAAACTGAGGATTCTGTTATCTTAAGTCAACCAGAAAATCTAGAGAACATTGAATCAGAGTCAACTCCAACGGTAGTACAGGACATACTTGTAACTACCCTTGATAAGAAAGTGCAACGTCCGCGTCGGCTGCGTATGAACCGTCGTCGGAAGCTAGGAGTTGTTGCAGCAAGTGTAGCTGTTTTTGCAGTCATTCTCGCGACCCCAATAGGAAACACAGCAATGGCATCCATTCTGAATCAGTTCCGGATGGAACAGGTTACGGTTGTTCATGAGAGTGATCTGCGTAATATTTTCACACAGGTGGCTGAAGACGGTGAACTTAATCGATCAATTAATCAATTCGGTGAGTTTACAAACGCTAGCGGGGCTTACATTGGTGAGTTGCCTGCGGATCAACTGAAGGCTACCCTAGGCTATCCAGCGAAAACCGCTGCTTTAGTGGAAGGGCATAATTCAGTTACGGTGGGTGCTTCACAAGATATCACGCTAAATCTGAAAGTGGACGAAGTGAACAAAGCCCTGAAAAAAATTGGAGCAGAACATCTGCTGCCCGAATCGATTGACGGTAAACCAATTACACTTCATATCCCGGAATTTGTGAATTACAATCTCTCATCTGACGAAACGCATTGGGCAAGTCTGTCGCAGATGAATGCACCTGTACTTAACGTTGATCCTTCTATTAAAGTGGAAGAGGCTTTGGAAGCTGTAATGAATTTCCCACTGCTCCCAGATTACTTGAAGACTAGCTTAATGCAAAGCAGGGTCTTATCCGGAGAAATCCCAATGCCGTTAATCGCTGGTGAAAATACGGAGCAAATAACTGTGGGTGACACTTTAGTCATCGTTGACAATTATGAATACAGCCGCGGTCCTGTATATCAAGCTACATGGATTCAGGATGGACAGCTATTCAATTTGTCAGGTGAGCTCTATTCGAGTAAAGAGAAGCTTATGACCAAGGTTCAGGAGCTGATTGAATCATGAGTACTGCAGCAATAGAAGCCAAGTCCCTAACTAAAGAATATGATAACGGGCGCGGTTGTCGAGATGTAAGTATTACTGTAGGGAAAGGGGAAGCCTTTGGCTTCCTCGGCCCTAACGGTGCAGGTAAAAGCACCTTTGTAAAAATGCTTGTAGGACTTATTCATCCATCAAGTGGCAGTGGAACTCTGTTCGGGCATAAGATTGGTTCGCTAGAAGCTAAATCGCTAATCGGTTATTTACCCGAATTGTACCGTTATCAGGAATGGCTAACGGGTGAGGAGGTTGTGAGGCTGCATGCAAGACTATGCGGAATGCAGCGGTCTGTAGCAGATAAGAGAATTCCACAACTTCTTGATGAGGTTGGAATTGGTAAGCGTGGACGTGACCGAGTGAAGCATTACTCTAAGGGAATGCAGCAAAGACTGGGTTTAGCTTGTGCACTTGTTAATGAGCCGGCTATCGTATTTTTGGATGAGCCCTCATCGGCACTAGATCCAATCGGACGTCAGGAAGTCCGGCGTATATTACAGAATCTAAAAGAAAAAGGGGTTACGATATTTCTAAACTCTCATCTGTTAGAGGATGTTGAAGTACTTTGCGACCGAATGGCGCTACTAAATAACGGAGTTATTCTCCGGCATGGTAAAGTGTCCGAGGTGTTAAACAAGCGTATGAGCTGGCGATTTAAAGTAGGCGGCTATGCGCCTATTTTATTGTCGTGGCTAAAAGATCAGACAGGCTTGCAGATCCGGGTGTCTTCCCATACCGAAGAATCCATAGACAGTAGTAGGGTTTGGTTGGAAGCGGAGCTGGAAAGTGAAGAGCAGGTGGGTTGGCTGAATACACTGATTATAGAACAAGGGATGACCTTATATGAAGTTTCACATCAGCAAGAACGTCTAGAAGAGTGGTTTATGAATGCTGTATCAGGACTAAGCCACAGAGGTGAACACGAATGAGAATTATAATGGGTATGACCTGGAAAGAACTGATGCGCAAAAGAGTAATGGTGCTGACATTAATTATGACCGTGGTCTTTCTTATTGGGTTTTGGTTTATTGCGGGTACGATCGGGCAAAGTTCTATGTCTCACGGATCGAGTTTTCCTAGCGGAGAAGAACTCCTTATTCGTTTTACAAATGGTTTATTTATTTTATCGTTTGGATTTTTCTTCGGAGCATTTGTAATTGCTTTTTTAGCTATTTTTAGTTCGTTTTCCGCCATTTCAGGTGAGGCAGAGCAGGGAGTGATGCAAGCCTTGCTTCCAAGACCAATTCCACGCTGGAAATGGTACGCAGGTCGCTGGCTTGGTTATGTAACACTAGGAATAGGTTATGCACTTATTTTATTTGTTTCTATATTGCTAATTACACAAGCCCATACCGCAATTCCAAGAGATGGATTAGCGTTATTCAAATCATTTTTGCTCTTTTCTTCCATCGTACCGTTGCTAATAACTGTTTCTATGCTGGGTTCAGGATTCTTCTCAGCCCTTGGGAATGGAGTCTTTATGACGATGCTTTATGGAGCAGGATGGCTAGGAGGAATGATTGACAAGGTAAGTAGTTCATTATTATCTAAGCCCGAAGCACTTAGCACTCTAAATAATATGACGGGTATAATGTCCTTACTTATGCCTGTAGATGGGTTACAGCGCAGAATGACTGCTGAACTGTTTAGTATTAACGAAATGAACGGGATGTTTAACGCTTCCAATAGTCTATTTGGGCTAGATAACTTCACCTCAGTCCCATCTAATTCATTTATCGTCTATGCGATCTTCTATACACTAATAGCGTTCTTAATCGGATTGTATCGTTTTCAACGGAAGGATCTATAGCAGTTTAACAATATTTCGAAGAACTTAAAATGCCCTTTTTGTTGCCGGATTTACGGAACAAAAAGGGCTCTTCAAGTTAGTATAAGTCGGATTAATTTGTAACACCAAGCTCAATCCAGTCTGTTGACCAATTTCCAATTTCACCAAGTATAGGAGCCAACGCGGTTCCTTTTGGAGTAAGGGAGTACTCAATGCGTACTGGCATTTCTGGATATACGGTTCGCTCAATAATACCTTCGATTTCCATTTCTTTTAATCGGTCAGATAACACTTTACCACTTAGATTGGACAGACAGCTTTCTATTTCGCCAAAACGACGTGGACCTGGCATAAGCACGAAAACGATCAGCGCGACCCAACGTTTACTTAGCAAGTCTACCGCTTTTTCAAAGCGAGGACACATGTTGAAATCATTCATAATATCACCTCGACATTCATTATATCATAAACTTACATAAAGTAATTATGAATATTTAAAGATATATTATAACTTGACGAAGTTATATTACAATGATAAACTTACTTACAAATAGTTACTTATATTTTAACTAATATTCGATCCTTAAGTTTAGCTACTGCTAAGCATCGATGGACATTGAGGAAGGTGTACCCATGATTAAACCAGATATTATTTCTATCCTACAAAATAAAATTACTCGAATTCCTTTAGAAAACAGTACAAATATATTAGTTGGACCGATTACTTTACCCGTGAATTTAGACGGAGAGACTGTTACTTTTAAATGGTACAACTGGCTGAACACTACGGATGCAGAGCTTCTTGGTGATAATAGTAAAGCAACAGCCGCTTTGATTTCAAAGTTACCATCCATGAGCCTCGCAGATGGTCAGCAATCCAGTGTTTTAGTATATGGTGATTTCGAAGGCTCAGATGAAGCATTGATTCGGATGCATAGCATTTGTCATACCGGCGATATTTTTGGCAGCAAACGTTGTGATTGTGGCTTCCAACTGCATCAGTCCATGAAAATGATCGTAGAGCACGGTTCAGGTGCGTTATTCTATCTTGCTAACCATGAGGGTAGAGGCATTGGACTGTTTAGCAAATCTTTAGCGTATCTTTTACAAGAAGAAGGATACGATACAGTTGAGGCTAATTTAGAGCTGGGTTTTTCTGATGATTCAAGAAATTATGAAGAAGCGATTAGCGTTCTACAACATCTACGTCATAAACCAGTCACGTTAATTACGAACAATCCGAAGAAACTGGAAGCTCTCAAGACTGCAGGTATGAATGCTGTGAAAAGAGTACCGCTGTGGGGAGATGTATCTTCTTTTAACGAGAAATACTTACGCACCAAAGTGGCTCGTTCAGGACATTTAGAGGCAGTGAAAGAAGCGAATCCAATTGTAGGAAGACTGGCTAAGTAAAAATTGAGGTAGTGCTTTTGCACTTCTTCAATTATAATGGGTTACTGGAACCCAACTTTAAGCTTAGTGAGGTACAATATGACTGCTATTCAAGTACAAGACTTACGCAAAACATTCAAAGTACAAAAAAACCGCGAAGGTCTCAAAGGGGCCTTCGCTGATTTGTTTAAAAGGGAGTATACGGAAGTAACTGCTGTGAAGGATATTTCCTTTTCCATTCCCGAAGGTGAGATTTGTGGTTATATCGGCGAGAACGGTGCTGGGAAATCAACCACGATCAAAATGCTCACGGGCATTCTCGTACCCACTTCAGGAAATCTTACGGTGGGTGGTTATGTTCCTTATTTGGAGCGCGAGAAATTCGTGAAGAATATCGGTGTAGTGTTCGGGCAACGCAGCCAGCTATGGTGGGACATTGGGGTCATTGAATCCTTCCAGCTGCTGCGCAAGGTATACCGGGTATCTGAACAAGACTTCAAGAAACGGCTGGATGAATTGGTCGAACGATTGCAGTTGCAAGAACTACTGAATCGTCCTGTTCGTAAGCTCAGTCTCGGTCAGCGGATGCGTTGTGAATTAGTCGCAGCATTACTTCATAACCCTTCGATTGTATTTCTGGACGAGCCAACCATTGGTTTAGATATTGTGGTGAAGTCAGAGATCCGTGAATTCCTTAAAGATATGAACCGTGAGCATGGAACGACCATACTGTTGACTACACATGACCTGCAAGATATTGAAGCCCTTTGCTCGCGGGTGATTATGCTTGATGATGGTCGAATTATTTATGACGGCGGACTAGAAGATCTGAAACAGCGCTGGGGAACCGGACGTGAAGTTCAATTTCAATTCGGAAATGCAACGAAACGGCAATTACTTGAGCTTTGGACTGAAGGGATGCCGGTTACTTGGTCTGCAGACAACGATCTTGGAGCATCGGTTTGGATACCACTGGATATAAATGTATCCGATGTTTTGGGACGGGTAGTAGGGAAAGCCGACATTACTGATATCAAAATCATTGAGACGAATACGGACGATATTGTTCGCAGTATTTATCAATCCGGGTCTGCGGATAAACCAGAGAAACAAGCTGCCTCTCTGAAGGATGAAAGAGAGGCTTTACATGTCTGATAAGCTTAATGCTTCAACAGCTATGTCCTCGTCCTCAGGAGGTTCGTCTTCAGGTGGTCCTCCAGAGAATAGTCGTAGATTACTATTTGGGGCGTACTTAGATTTTATACGTATCCGGTTCCTTACCATGCTTGCTTATCGGATTAACTACTACTCAGGTATTCTTATCTATTCACTGAATATCGGGGTTAACTATTTCACGTGGATGGCCATCTATGGTAATGGGGATTCACTTGGTGGCTTTACCGCAACGCAAATGACGTCTTATGTCGCTGTTTCTTGGATGGCTCGTGCGTTTTATTTTAATAATCTAGATCGTGAGATCTCTACGGATATACGAGACGGAAGTATCGCTATCCAGTTTATAAGGCCTTATAACTATGTCTTAGTCAAAATGATGCAAGGACTCGGAGAGGGAATGTTCCGCTTCCTCTTGTTTATGATTCCGGGTATGGCTATAGCGATGTTGTTGTTCCCGGTTCAATTACCTACAGCACCATCTGCTTGGGCGGGTTTTCTTGTAATGCTCTTTTTCAGCTTTTTGATTAATTCACAGATCAATATTATTACTGGGCTCTCGGCTTTCTTTGTTGAGAATAATGAGGGCATGATGCGTATGAAGCGGGTAATTGTTGATCTGTTCTCTGGTCTGATCGTGCCGATCAGTCTGTTTCCTGACTGGCTATCTTCTATACTTAAGGTGCTGCCGTTTCAGGCGATTACTTACTTGCCAGGTTCTGTATTTACAGGACGGGTGCAAGGGGTTGGGATTTGGAATGTACTAGGGATACAGATCGTTTGGTTCCTGGCATTACTAATTCCAATTGTCTGGTTATATCATGCGGCGCGGCAGCGTCTCTTCGTGCAGGGAGGTTGAGGAAACGTGTATTACCTTGGATTATTAATTGAATACATTAAAAACTATATGAAGTCCCGGCTCACCTATCGCGCCGATTTTTGGGTAGAGGTCATATCAGATTTGCTCTTTCAGGCTACAAACTTTATCTTTATACTAGTAATTTTCATGCATACGGATAGCCTTGGCGGCTGGAATCAGAACGAAGTAGTGTTCGTCTATGGGTTCTTTATGGTGCCTTTTGGGGTGTTTAGTTGTTTTGTGAATCTATGGGGATTTAGTGAGCGTTATATCGTCAAAGGTGAGATGGACCGTATTTTGACACGTCCGGCGCATAATTTGTTCCAGATCTTCTTGGAAAATGTTGATCCACCAGCACTAATGGGCTCATTCATAGGTATTATTATTATGGCCATCAGTGGTAGTAATTTGGGTCTTCCCTTTGAATGGTGGACGATACCGGCTCTGATCATTCTTACATTAAGTGCCGTCGCCATCTATACTGGGATTTATACAACATTGACTTCGTTGTCTTTCTATTCCGATGCACCAACGGGTATTCTTCCTCTAATGTACAATATTCAGACCTATGGCCGTTATCCGGTAACGATTTACAATCGTGCTATTCAGGTACTTCTAACTTGGATTATCCCGTTTGCATTCGTCGGAGTCTATCCAGCAGCGCTCTTCCTGCAGCGTGAAGAAATGACGAGCCTGGCGCTGATGACACCTGTTGTAGGTGCGATATTCCTTGGGATTGGTCTGTTAGCTTGGAGTTATGGGGTTAGAAGATATAAGGGCGCGGGATCTTAAGCTAAGCTATTGTCTTGTTAAGTTGGAAAGGCTACCTTCGGGTAGTCTTTTTTTTCACTCCTAATTCATCAATATGCTAAAATCATTAATAACTAGTATGGGGAGGAATCATAGATGAATGTGTTAGATATTTTACCAGCACCCGAAAACTTAAAAAAACTCATGAAAATACTTGCTTCTCTAAATATTGTCCTATGTTCAGAGGAATGGCTTCGCTATCATAGTTTTGATTCTAAATCTGATAAGAATGTTTCTCTAGCATCGATCGATAATGGCTCAGGTGATAATTTGTTTATTATTTTTGCACCTCAAGGAACGATAATTAAAGGTTTTGATCATGAATCCGAAGTAAGTCCATATGCGCGCGACGAACATGAAGTTTGGCCAGGAATCTATGAAGAAGTCCCCACCTCACTATTGTCTATTCTTGAAGATGAGGCGATAGCTAAGGATGATGTTACTTTTTGTTTTTGGCGTGAAAATAATGACTTGACGTGGAAAAAGGGGAAGGTAGAGATTCCAGCGGGGACAGAAGATGGTTCGGACTTTTTGCTAGGGACTATTTTCCGCACAGCTGAGGATTTTGTGGAATTTGCCGAAGGTTATTTTGAACTCACACTCCCCTTAGAGGTTGTTGCACAAGTTTATGAGGGTGCAGCTATTACAAAAGAGATGATCAAAGCGTTAAATCCTGAAGGTGATATTGAGAAAATCCTTCAGGAATTAGCAGAGCTAGACTCTTAGGTAATTATCGATTTGAAAACAGAGAGGGATGCGAAATAAATGAAGGGCTGCCGATAGGCAGTCCTTTATTTTTTGATCGGAAGTATTTCTTAATGAGGAGCAAAAATAGGAAATAAAAACAGAATACTTTCTCTTTATCAAAGTTTTATTTACATATATCATTTTACTAAAGATACAAGTGAGAGGGATAAAACTTTACATAATTCAAGCGATCTTAATAACTCTCAAATCAATTTCGTGAGTGTGAGTTAGGTTCCAGAGTAGAGTATTTGGAGTGGAAGTTTTAAAATATTGTTTTTCAAAGAGGGGGCAGTTTATTATATGTTTGGAATTATGGCTATTTCCGGCCTGTCTTTTCTTCTAGTGGCGATATTTACGCCGTTGTTGATCTGGACACTGCACAGGCTGAGGCTAACGCAGCCAATTCGCTCAAAGTTACCTGCGGATCATCAGGCCAAACGTGGTACACCGCTTATGGCAGGGTTGGTCCTGCTTATCGGGATAGCGATCTCGTTACAGTTTCATCCCGGACCTCTAATGTTACTCTTATGCGTCACGTTTTTGTTGTTCAGCTCAGTCGGATTTCTCGATGATTTCAAAAAGGCTTTTTGGCAAAATCC
The DNA here is from genome assembly GCF_038000345.1 of Paenibacillus sp. FSL E2-8871. Lineage (NCBI taxonomy): Bacteria > Bacillati > Bacillota > Bacilli > Caryophanales > Paenibacillaceae > Paenibacillus > Paenibacillus sp. FSL E2-8871. Next base: position 753,125 of record NZ_JBBOBV010000001.1, read on the forward strand.
GTCCGGCATCACCGGTCGCTCAAAGCTAGTGTTACAATTTATTTTTACTGGAACCATTTTGTATGTGTTGTTCCATTCGTTCGGCCTGACGAGCGATATTGGGTTATTTCAAGGGCACTATTTGCAATTGCCTTTGTACCTTTATGTCGGAATCATTTTGCTGTTTGTGGTGGGCTCCGCAAATGCCATCAATTTTACGGACGGTCTTGATGGGCTACTGATCAATGTAGCCATTCCAACGTATTTTTTCTTTTTTATGATTTCGGACAAACCTGAAGTGCAGACATTTTCCCTTGTCATGATTGGCTGTCTGCTGGGGCTGTTCCTTTACAATATTTACCCGGCAAGAGCGTTTATGGGCGATACAGGATCGCTGGCGATCGGTGGCTCTCTTTCCATTTTAGCTGTCATTGAGAAGGTCGAGCTTTTGATTCCGATTTTGTTTTTCGTCTATTTTGCGGAGCAGTTGTCGGTCATATTACAAGTTTGGTACTATAAACGAACTAAGCTGCGGCTGTTCCGAATGGCTCCGATTCATTACCATTTCAGCTTAAAATATGGATGGAGCGAAAACAAAATCGTGATTATATTCGGTTTCATTTCGTGGGTATCCGTACTGATTTGCTGGTTAATTTGGAAATATCTCATGCACTAAATAAATTTTGCATTTACAAATCTATAAAAGTAGATATAATAAAATGCATGGAACCTTTAGTGATATTTAAAGCTTTGTCTAACGAGACGCGTAGTCAGATTATGATGTGGTTAAAAACTCCAGAGGAATTCTTTGATGAGAAGCCTTATTTACAACAAGGCCTTAGTTTTCGAACTGGAATATGCGTGGGAGATATTCAAGCTAAAGCGGGACTTGCACAGTCTGTTATCTCGAGTTATTTGTTGACAATGCAAAAAGCTGGTTTGTTGGAATCTGAGCGAATTGGGAAGTGGACGTACTATCGTCGGAACGAGAAGACAATTCAGGAATTTTCCGAGTATATTAAACAGAAACTATAAATGAGAGGAGGGAAGACTTTTTTTTGATAATACATATCTACAAATCTGTATATGTGAATATAAATGGAGGATTATTTTAAAAATGAAAAAGATTAACCCGTTGCTTATCATTATTCTGGCTTTAGGTGTATTTGGTATTATCACTACGGAAATGGGAATTATAGGTGTTCTTCCGCAGATAACTCAAAAATTTAATATATCGACTTCACAGACTGGATGGCTTGTAAGTATATTTGCTTTAGTTGTTGCCATTTCTGGTCCATTTCTAACATTACTGGCTTCTGGTATTAATCGTAAAGTTATTCTATTAACGGCTGTACTAATTTTTGCAATTTCAAATGTTGTGTACGCTTATACAACAATGTTTGAAGTAATGCTGATTTTTCGTATTATCCCTGCTATTTTTCATCCTGTCTTTTTTTCAGTTGCTCTTGTGACCGCTGCTCAACTTGTCCCACCAGAAAAGAGTACTAAAGCAGTTACAAAGGTTTTCGCCGGAATCACAGTCGGGTTTGCTTTTGGTGTGCCTTTGACTTCTTATCTCGCGGACAAAATATCATTAGAAGTTGCTTTCCTGTTTGGTGCTGTTGTAAGTATAATTGCCTTTTTAGGGATACTCGCTTGGCTTCCTTCCATGCCTGTTAAAGAAAAAATGTCTTATGGCAAGCAGCTTGGTATACTACGCAAACCCCTATTGTGGTTAAATATTGTGACTGTTATTTTTATCTTTGCAGCTATGTTTTCTGTATATAGTTACTTCGCTGAGTATCTTGGTCAAGTAACACATATGAATGGATCATGGATTAGTATCATGTTGATGGCCTTTGGTATAGTCATGATTTTTGGGAATTTTATATTTGGGGGCCTTTTGCATAAAAGCATTCCAAAGACCGTCATCATGTTTCCTCTGCTATATGCGGTAACTTACCTCTTCGTTTATTATCTAGGATCTTATTTCATTCCGATGGTTATTATCATAATCATATGGGGGGCAGTGCATTCCGGCGGACTCATTGTCAGTCAAGCATGGTTAACGACCGAGGCAAAAGAAGCTCCCGAATTCGGTAACAGCTTGTTTATTTCATTTTCCAACCTTGGAATTACTATAGGTACTGCTATCGGTGGTTGGTTTATTTCTCATGAAGGAATACATCAACTCATCTGGATCGGAATTATGTTTTCCCTGCTTGCTTTCTTATCGATCATATTCAAAATAAAAATTTCTAACTTAAACGTAACAGAAGCTAAGCTGGGTGATTAACGGAGATTATGAATTTATTAAAACAGCGACAGCCATGTATCTTATTTTTCTGATACATAGCTGTCGTTGTTTTCTATATTAAGTATTACAAACTTGTGTTTTTTACTATTTTGATTTATTTTAATTAGACCCCATGAAGCTATTACATATGTATAAGAAAGAGGTTTAACCATGAGTAAAACGTATCTATTAAAAATCTGCTTAGCAATCACCCTCATACTCGGAACAGCTACCGCTTGCACTTTCGCCGAGCAGTCTACTTCAGATCAAGCTCAAGCTCAAGCTCCATCTCCATCTATAACAACAAGTCCTAGCCCTACTGCAAAGAATACACAAGAGGATAACAGACGTTTATTAGATGCTAAGGTAACACGGGTAGTTGATGGTGACACCATGAAGCTGACTATCGACGGTAAAAAAGAAACAGTACGCTTGCTACTAGTCGATACCCCTGAATCCGTTAATCCGAACATTCCTGAGCCACAGCCATTTTCGATAGAAGCCTCTGATTATGCCAAAAAGATGCTTACTAATAAAGATGTGCAAATTGAACTAGATGTATCAGAACGAGATAAATATGGTCGTCTACTCTGTTATCTCTATATCGATGGCAAAATGTTTAATGAGCTTCTGCTAGAGCAGGGTTATGCACGTGTGGCATATGTATTTGCACCTAATACGAAATACGTAGATCAATTTAGAGCTATACAGGATAAAGCAAGAGAGCAGGGAATCGGCATCTGGAGTATTGAAAATTACGCGCAAAACAATGGTTTTCATGTTCCAAAAACGAAATAAATATCAAGTAATCAGGATTTATAGAGCTACCATGAGGTAGCTTTTTTTATATTAGGGAGAACATACACAGAATGGATGTATTTGACAAGGCGATTCTTTAAATGGGATACTCTAGTAGTTGGTATTAGTATCAGGTTACAATTCGAGGAGGATTGCCCTTATGAAATACTTCATTATTACAGGGACTTCAAGAGGAATTGGAGAGTCAATAGCAGAACAATTAGTCTCTCCTGATCACTATCTGTTTTGTATCTCACGTGAAAGAAATGAGAGTTTAGTGAGCAAAAGTAGTAATATAACCTACTATGAGTTTGATTTGAATCACATTCATCTGATTGAATCTCTGATGGGGAGTATTTTCAATTCTATTGACGTATCAAAAGCGGAGGGAATCTACCTTATTAATAACGCTTCAATGATTGCTCCTGTCTCATTTATTGATACAGCTAGGGTTGATGAAATAATGGGAAATATAAATGTGAATTTATTAGCTCCCATTATACTAACCTCAATGTTTATAAAGCATACAAATGGTCATCTAATCGACAAAAGGATCTTAAATATATCATCCTCTTCTGCTAAAAATCATCATCCTGGCATGAGTCTGTATTCAGCAGCGAAAGCTGGACTAGATGTTTTTTCACAATGTGTGGGACTAGAACAGAATCACTCCAAAACACCAGTTGGAATTGTATCGATCTGGCCAGGAATGATTGATACCAATCTGCAAAAAGAGGCTAGAAGCCAGGATAAATCAACATTTCCATCAGCAGAGATATTTGAGGTGGTTAAGGATACTGGGATGCTCACAACAGCACAGGAAACAGCACAACAAATCATTGAGTTTTTGTTTAAGCCTAATTTTGAACACGGTGCAGTTGTGGATATTTATGATTACTCAAAACTTCAACAGCATTTAAGTATATAAACAGACTAAAATAACTACTTTTCGGAGTGTATTATGCGAGATATAGATTACAGCATTTATTATTGGCAGGATGATGATCGGATCTGGACTTACTGAAGATGAATTTCTGGAAAAGAACAAAAAAACAAGCCATTTAGGAAAAGGATGCTGTGTAATGAGCAATTATATTATGGAGCTAAGAAAACTAGTAGGTAGCAGGCCGCTTATTATGGCAGGAGCCTGTGTTTTGTTGTGTAGCGAGCAGCAATTACTATTACAACGTAGAACGGACAACGGTTGCTGGGGGTTGCCAGGTGGCTCGATGGAGCTTGGGGAGACTTTGGAAGAGGTTGCTAAAAGGGAACTTTTTGAGGAGACAGGTTTACAGGCCAAGGAGCTTGAATTGTTCGACATGTTTTCTGGACAAGAGCTTTATTACAAATATCCAAACGGTGATGAAGTTTATAATGTTGTAGCCGCTTATCTATGTACAGAATTTGACGGTGCGCTTAAAGAAGATGGAATTGAAGTGCAAGAAGTCCGTTTTTTTAATTATGGAGAATTGCCTAGCGAGTTATCACCTCCTGATGTTCCAGTCATTAAGAGATTTATGGATCATTTTATGAAGTAAGACCACATCTCACTTAAAGTGTCACCTTTCCCAGGGAACCATAATACGATGAAATATGAACCATGACATTAGCCCGGAAAGGTGTGCGATTATGAACGGAACAATCCTCAATTTCTTTGCTGGCGGGAATACGGCTCACGGCTTTTACAGCCTCTATGAGTCGTCATTGCAAAGTTTAACGCGTCTATATGTTTTAAAAGGAGGCCCAGGTACGGGGCAGACCAAACTGATTAGAGAAATTGGAGAGCAGTTGAATCAACAAGGTTATGAGATCTGGTTCATCCACACTGCATCAGATAACGATTCATTCGACGGTGTGATTATTCCCAAATTAAATATAGGAATTGTGGATGGAACAGCTCCGCGAGTAATAAACCCTGAACTGCCTGAAGAGTCCATCGTATTCGTAGATTTGGAGCAGGCTGCTGATCAGTTCCAGTTGTGCCAGCAGAAGTTGGAAATCGATAATTTAGTCGGAGCCATTAAACAAGAACATGAATTGGCTTATGCTGGCTTTGCTGAAGCTCTTCGCATTCATGACGAATGGGAAGCAATTTATATCGCGAAAATGGATTTTCAAGCAGCCGACGAGCTGACACAGGAGTATATTAAGCTTTTGTATGGTGATCAGAAATCTGAAAAATCCAGCCGGGTAGATCATCGTTTTTTAGGTGCGGCGACGCCTAAGGGGGCAGTGGATTTTGTTCCTAATCTAACCTCAGGCCTAAAAAGATATCTGGTTAAAGGACGTGCGGGCTCTGGAAAATCTACACTATTGAAGAAAATAGCGGCTGAAGGCATCAAACGTGGTTTCGATGTTGAGATTTACCACTGTGGATTCGATCCTAATAGCCTTGATATGATTATTGTGCGTGAGCTTGGCTTTGCTATTTTTGATAGTACGGCTCCACATGAGTACTACCCAGATCGGGCAACCGACGAGATCGTCGATATGTATTCCCGCTGTATACTGCCTGGTACAGATGAAGAATATTCCGAAGCTATAGCCGGCATTAAAGAGCGATATTCGAGTACCATGAAACAATCCACACAACATCTTACAGACGCAAAAGTATTCCTAGTTGCATTAAAGCAAATCTATACTTCTACCCTGAATTTTGATCGAGTAGACCAGATTAAATCGCAGATTTTAGAGGAAATCAACGAGATTGTTGAAAGTCCACTGGAGGTTTAAACCTACATTTAAGATCGCTCTCTAGAGGGCGGTCTTTTTTTTGTGAGAAAGAAATTGGTATGGTACATACGCACCAATGTGGTTATTTCCACTGGAACTGTATCCAAGTATGCTCTCTCTAGTAACAACGATAAGGGAGAGAAACTTATGAATGATCAAAAAGTAATGTTTAGAACAGGGCTAAAAGATTCTATCGCAATTGTTGCAGGATTTATCCCAGCTTGCTTTACGTTTGGATTGGTCGGTAAGGGGTTAGGTCTAGGAAGTCTGGAAGTATTCTTATTGTCAGCGCTCGTATTTGCGGGGGCAAGTCAATTTATCGGTGTAAAAATGCTTGCCGCAGGAGCCGCCGCTCCAGTGATTTTACTGCTTACTCTGATCATTAACTTCAGATATTTGTTTATCAGCTTATCCTTTGGAGGGCAGTTAAATCGTAACATCAGTGTACTAGCGAGAACTTGGATTGGCTTCAGTTTAACAGAAGAGGTATATGCCGTTAGTATGATCCCTCGAGAAGGAGTAAATCGTAAAACGGAGAATGAAAAAATGAACCAGCCATTAGGACTTCCTTATCTGCTAGGCCTACAAATCCCTCCCTATGTCGCTAACCTGATAGCAACAGCTTCGGGGATCACCCTTGCCTCCTATATCCCAGCTTTATATTTACCGGCGCTAAACACGTCATTATATGCCTTACTAATTGCACTTGTTGTACCTCAATTGAAAGGCAGCTTACGGAATATGGCTATATGTATATCAGCTGCAGGATCATCTTGGCTACTGAATCCTTTGCTGGGAAACTCTTCGATTCTTATAGCTATGTTGATCGGCATGGCAGTGGGCTCCTTAATTAAAGGGCAAGTCAAAGCGGAGAAGGGGGTATCCGTATGACTATATTAATCATCATAGGTATGGCTGTTATTACATTTTTATTTCGTTTTGTGCCTTTACTGCTTACGAACCATACAAATGGTTCTTCCAAAGTCCAAGCGCTACTGGAGTATTTGCCCATAGCGGTTCTTAGTGCGTTAACGGTGCCTGGAATCATTCAGGTAGACCCAGATGTTAATCTTGTGGGTATCGCATCAGGGACTGTCGCTGTTATACTGGTATTAATTAGAAAAATTCCGCTGCTCTTCGTGATTCTAGGCTCTGTTTCCGCAGCAATACTCGTAAAAATGCTAACCCTATATTTTTAAATCAAAAGTCGGAACAGAAGGGGAGGACCTCTTATGAAGCATGATTTGCTGATCACACTCGATAAAGAACGACAGATACCATTTAGCCGTCAAATTTACGAGCAAGTTCGAAATGCTATCCATTCAGGAGCTTTAAGCGGGGGGGACCCCCTGCCTCCGTCTAGAACTTTGGCCAATCAGCTTGGAGTATCCAGAAGCGTGGTCCTTCAATCCTATGAGCTACTACAGGCAGAAGGGTATCTGGAGATGAGAAAAGGGGCGGGAACGTTTATTGCGGAGTTGACGTTGGAGGAGAAAGTTACAAAAGATTATGAGAGCCCTTACAATTTTATAACGAAGGGACCTGATATCCTTACGCTTAATCCTCCTTCTACTAGAGAAGTTGATCATTTGAACCCGGTATTTTGCGATTTTCGACATGGTGTACCTGCTTGGGATGCGTTTCCTATGGATCAATGGCAAAAAGCTCTAATGAATGCTTGCCGCCGCGCTTCACCGGATACTTTAGGCTATGGCCCTGCGGAGGGTTCACTGGGACTACGCCGAGAAATTGCTCGTTTATTACGTTCCACGCGGTCTATGCCCGTTGTTCCAGAACAAATCGTGATTACTTCTGGAGCTACCCAAGCTCTTGATATTTTATCGAGGATTTTCTTATTTAAAGGTGATCAAGTCATTGTTGAAGATCCTTCACATAGCGTTGTGCGTGAAATATTTTCTTTTGCTGGGGTAGAGGTCATACCTGTTAAAGTAGATCAAGATGGCATCTGTGTGGAAGAGATCCAGTCAAACAGTGATAACGATAAAGAAGGTAATCTTAAAAAATCGCCAAAGCTAGTCTATGTTACGCCTTCTCACCAGTTTCCTTTTGGGACCACACTGTCCTTGAAACGAAGAGTTCAGCTGTTGGATTGGGCGAAAGCTAATCATGCTTTTATTATTGAAGACGATTATGACAGTGAATATAGGTACGAGGGTCCAAAATTATCCGCGCTTGCTGGTCTAGATGTTGAGGGTCGAGTCATTTATGTAGGCAGCTTTAGTAAAGTATTATTTCCTTCTCTGCGGATAGGTTATGTTGTGCTGCCTCCGGCTTTGCTTCAACCTTTTTTGGCCGTTAAATGGATTACAGATCGCATGTCTTCTGCTTTAGATCAGGAAGCGTTAGCTGAATTTATTCAGAATGGTCACTATGCAAGGCATGTTACACAGATGGGTAAGCTGTATGCCTCTCGTAGAGCCTGTCTCGTAAATAGCTTGAATACTGAATTTGGGAGTCGAGTGCGATATTATGGCGAGGAAGCGGGGCTGCACTTACTGATTGAGCTGGAGTCGGATGCCGAAGAGAATCGTATAGCTGAAGTGGCGCTCCGTTACGGAGTTCGTGTATATCCTGCATCCTCTTATTTTCTGGAGAGTAAACCTAAGGGACCTGTGTTTCTACTAGGCTATTCTAATCTTACTGAGAATCAGATTAAGATGGGTGTGAACAGATTGATGTTAGCCGAAGTAGAAGCGACAGTTAGTAGTAGTCATTTGTAATAGAAATGTTGGAACTTTATCATATAACTTGTATGTTCCCTCTATAGTTTCAGCCTACAGACATTCATAATAAAAGGTGAAGTTATTTCTAATTCTGGAGGTTCTTATGAAACGCTACATTTTAGGAATTGATCTCGGTGGAACGAATATCAAAGCAGGAATTTACGATTTCGATTTTATAGCTGTAAAAGAAATATCTACACCTACAGAGGCAGCTAAAGGTCCATCACATGTACTGGGACGGATTAGAGAAGCTGTTCGTCTGATTACGGTTGAAGCGGATATTTCGTTAGATTTAGTAGAAGGTATGGGAATCGGAGTACCCGGATTACTTGATCCGGTAGAGGGCATTTCTTTTTTCTCGCCAAATTTTCCGGGGTGGGAGCAAGTACATGTTGTTGACGAGATGAAGCAGTTTTATGATTTCCCTATTTTCATTGATAACGATGTAAGGGTTAATCTGTATGGAGAATGGCAGCAAGGTGCAGGCAGAGGTTATAACAATCTAGTTCTGATTACTTTGGGAACGGGTTTAGGATCGGGTATTGTGAACAACGGGAGAGTAATCTACGGCACGTCTTTTAGCGCTGGTGAAATTGGGCACATGAATATGTACAGGAACGGACGACCTTGTAAATGTGGGAGCTCGGGCTGCTTGGGACGATATGTCTCCGCGCTTGGCATGGTGAACACTTTTAAAGAGAAGCTGAAGGAAGGCCGAACCAGCATGATTCAGACCTGGACAAATAATCAAGAAGAGCAAATTACCGCGCTAATGATATCTGAAGCCTACGAACTCGGAGACGCTCTCTCTATGGAGGTCATGCAGGAGACAGGGACTATACTTGGCTTTGGATTAGCGAATGTAGTGAATATGCTCAACCCTGATCTTATTATTGTAGGTGGGGGGATGGCAGCAGCGGGCGATAAGTTGCTCCAAACTGTAAGAGAAACTGTAAGCCAGCATGCGTTGAAGCTATCCGGCAGTAAGTGTGAAATTGTTCAAGCAGAGCTTGGGAGTCGGGCCGGAACGATTGGAGCCGCCTCTTATGCATATAGTAAGCTTCATGAAGCAGATTAACTGAACGTTGTTTGTTATTTTTATTTTGACATAGAATGGAACCAGATGGAGCCGCCCGGAATACAACAGTAATAAAATCCGTGGAGGTGCTCTATGTTTGCAATCATGCAATTAATAGGTGGGGTGATCCTGTCTTTGGGATGGATTCCTCAAATAATTCAAATCCTCAAATCAAAATCCGTAGCCGATTTAAATTTGAAGTCGTATTTACTTATGCTGCTCGGAATTAGTCTAATGGAAGCATACGCGATAAGCTTGGCTGTTACGGGAGTAGGTTTAGCTTTTTTGATTACGAATACGATGTCCTTATGTGTTGTGTTGCTGGTTATTATTCTAGTGCTTAAATATCGAGCAAGATCATGATTGAAGTTAAGAAGGTAGGAAACGGAATGACGTACAGTTATCGAAAATCCACATTTACGGACTATGCCGCAATATGACAAGAACAAGATTTGTACTGGCTAGGAAATGTTATTGTTTCACCCGATTATAGAGGTAAGGGAGCCGCGGAGTATTTGATTCGACCATGCTTGCTGCTGCTAAAGAGGACTTACAGCTTCAAGAGTTACATTTAGTTTGTCATAATGTGAATACTAAAGGGATGTTATTATACTCCAGGTTAGGGTTTAAGCCGTATGAAATTGTCAAAAGAATAGGTCCTCATGAAACAATCATCGCCGGAATCTTTATGAAAATAGAGCTAACTTAGGTTAGTAAATGCGGAGGTACATTTGAGCGAAAAATATTTTACATACGAAATCGATGCAGTAACTTTTCAATTGCAAGAGCCTTGTGATTTTGCTTGGTTATCTAAACTTGGCAGGGTGTTCAAAGTGTTCGATCAGCAGGATTCGGGCAATCTTTCTTTTGGTGTGGAGAAGGAAGGTCAGAAGTATTTTGTGAAATTTGCTGGTGCAAAGCCTTTGACTTACGATGGGAACTCCTCGGATGCTATTGATAATTTGATTAAAGCTATTCCGTTGTATAATATGCTTGAATCTGAAACACTGATCTCTCTGGTGTCACATTTTGAAGTTGGAGAAGGATATGCAGCGGTGTTTGAATGGTTTGAAGGTGAATGTTTACATTCGCATTGGCTGTTTGCGGGAGAAGCTAAGTTGAGCCATCCGGAATCGCCTTTTTACCGCTATAAGCAACTATCTATTGAAAAACGTTTAGCGTCCTTAGACGTAATCTTTGCATTTCATGAACATGTTGAGTTGCAGGGCTATGTCGCTGTCGATTTTTACGATGGAAGTATTCTTTATAATTTCGCGAACGATGAAACAAGGATTTGTGATATTGATTTTTATAGAGCTAAGCCAACTGTAAATGACCTGGGAGAGAACTTCTGGGGCTCATCGAGATTCAAGTCACCAGAAGAGTTTATCTTGGGTGCACCGATTGATGAAGTTACCAATGTATTCAATATGGGCGCAACAGCATTTGTTCTTTTAGGAGGAGCCTCCGACCGGTCGTTTGCAAAATGGGAAGCAAGCCAAGCGCACTACGATATTGCTTTACGGGCGGTTAGCCTGGAGCGTGAGCAGCGGTTTCAGAGTGTAGCGGAATTTAAATTAGCTTGGGATAAAGCAGGAATTGTTTGAGGCGGGTGGGAAGTGAGAACTGCTTAAGCTGCAAGATAAGAATGATAGCCCTGCTATTGTCACATGATATGATTTATAAATAGAACAAGCAGGAGGGATTTCATTGAAAAGAGACATTCAGCATGTTCCCTACGGCTATGAGCCACCGGTTGAACAACGTAAAGGGACGTTAGTGTTTTACGATTCTTTTGAACATATAACAGATCAGGAACTTGTAATCGCGGCAAAAACGGCCACCGATCGGCGTTTCACTAAGCTAGTGCTATATCCGCTTCATGAAGAAACGGTGAGACGGATGACCAAAGAGCCGGTGAGCGCTTATTATAAGCGTGAGGACCGGCTGCATGAATGGAAGAGGGAGCAAGGACTTAGCTTCATCACGGTTGAGAGTTTGGAGGGAAAGCGAAAGAAATATACTCCGCTTGATTCCGCGCTTCGGCATCTTGCAGAAATCTATCCTTCGCCGATTTTTCTGTATCTAACACCTGAGGTGGCGAATCAGTTTGCGTCTTACTCCTCTTTTGAAGAATGGATTGTAAAGATCCGCTTATTGTTACCATCTGCACCTTCATCACTTCATCCAAGGCTACTAAAATTTCGCCATCGCTGGGATGTTGTTGGAGAAGAGAAAGATTAAGATTTAATGTGTGCTGCTCTGTTTACGTCTGTAATTGTACATTCTCCACTGATAATGGATAAAACATCCGATGCAAAAACCAAGTATCGCAACAGTGGCTGCCACTGCAACTAGCGCTGTGAAAATATAAGCAGCAATCGTCCACCCCGCGATGAAGCTGATCAGACCACCTGTGAGACAGAAGACAGCAATCGTTTGATTGAACTGTTGCTGTGACCAGTCTTCGAGTACATAGTGCGAACGTTCTTTTGTCAGAAACTTAGCAGCCAGTTTAATAATGGGATTATAGCCGAACAAGAGTCCGAGCAATCCGGCAAACAAGGGCAGCGCAAGAATCCAGTGCTGTCCTGTTAGCCATGTCAATATTACAGAAATGACGATAAACGCCTGATTAGTCTTTACTAATGGTCGTGGAATTCCTTTGGGCACGTCTTGCATTTTATTCACACCTTTCTTATTGGAATAATTATAGTATACGCTGAGGTTGAGGGAATGGGAAGTAGATTACTTTGAATTTAAGTAATTTATATGTTGACATATCTCTTAAAAATATGGTTTTATTATGTAGACCAATTGTTATAATGCAAAGGAAGTGTCAGCTTGTCGAACAAGCCGAATACGCGTGAGGCGATTCTGGACACCGCTTCGAAATTATTTTTTTCTCAGGGATATCATGCAACAGGACTAAATCAGATTATTAAAGACAGCGATTCACCGAAGGGATCTCTTTATTATTACTTCCCCCACGGTAAAGAAGAGCTGGCTTTAACATGCATTAACCGGACTAGTCTAACAGTCGCTCAGAAACTGAACTGTCATATGGAGAGCAGCAATAGTGCAGCTGAAGCAATGGAGGATTTTATTCTAGGCATGGCTATGGATGCAGTGGAATCTTCATTTGAGGGGATTGTTCCATTTAGTTTTTGGTTAGCGGCGGAGACCTCTTGTATTAGTGAGGAGCTGCGGACTGCATGTAAATCTGTGTTTATAGACTTGCAGGATGTGATCAAGAAACGCCTTCTGGAAGAAGGTGTGGAGAGCAACACTGCAGCCGATAAGGCTTCAGTAATAGTCTCATTATTTGAAGGAGCGCTTCTTCAGACGCTGACTTTACGGGATGAACAGCCGCTTCTCGCGGCGGCGAAGATTATCCCAGCAATACTTGGTTAGAGATAGACAATAGATAAGAACATCAGGGGGATTAAGAGTGGAAGCAACTATGCAAGGAAAGCAACAAAAGGAAGTAAAGAAGTTTAAAACCATTCCGATTCTAGTCTCTTTACTACTTGCAGGATTTATCGGAATGTTCAGTGAAACCGCACTGAATGTAGCTTTAAGTGATCTTATGAATGTCCTTCAAATTACTCCAGCAACAGCACAATGGTTGACGACGGCTTATCTGCTTACACTGGGAATTCTAGTACCGATTTCGGGTATGCTGCTTCAGTGGTTCTCGACTAGACAGTTGTTTGTTGCTGCATTATGTTTTTCAATACTTGGAACGTTTTTAGCTGCAGTATCACCTAGTTTTGAGTTCCTATTAACAGCGCGTGTGGTACAAGCAATGGGTACAGCGCTTCTTTTACCACTTATGTTCAATACGATCCTTATTATCATTGCTCCTGAAAAACGGGGTGCCGCGATGGGGATGATAGGGTTGGTTATCATGGTAGCACCAGCGATCGGTCCTACTATTGCCGGTCTTCTAATTGAAAGCCTTAGCTGGCACTGGATCTTCTGGCTGTCACTACCATTCCTGGTTATCGCATTGATATTCGGGATCCTCTTCATGCAGAATGTAACGAAGGTTACGAAGCCGAAGATCGACATCCTCTCCATAGTGTTATCATCAATCGGGTTTGGTGGAATCGTGTTTGGTTTCAGTAGCGCCGGTGAAGAAGCTGGTTGGGGAAGTCCAAAAGTAATCATAGCTATCGTAGTAGGTGTGGTATCACTCTTATTGTTCGGTTTGCGCCAAATGAAGATGAAGCAGCCTATGATTAATCTGCGAGCTTTTAAATATCCAATGTTCTCCATTGGTGTGGCTATGGTGTTTATTTGTATGATGGTTATCCTGTCATCCATGTTGATTCTTCCAATGTATCTTCAACAGGGTCAAGGGTATACAGCGTTCAAGGCAGGCTTGCTGCTACTTCCAGGAGGGATTATTAACGGATTGATGTCCCCAATCATGGGTCGACTGTTCGACAAATACGGTCCCAAATGGCTCGTTATTCCAGGCCTGATTATTGCAGCTACAGCTTTATGGTTCTTCTCCAGTATTACTGTAGCTTCTACGGTCGTATTCGTAATCGTACTTCACAGCACGCTTATGATTGGTGTGTCGATGGTATTTATGCCTGCACAAACCAACGGAATTAACCAGTTGCCGTTAGAATTATATCCAGATGGTACAGCGATCATGAATACATTGCAGCAGGTTGCTGGTGCGATCGGTACTGCATTAGCTGTCAGCATTATGTCCGCAGGTTCTAAGAGTTATTTGAAGACTGTGGCCGATCCAGCCGATCCAGCTAATATGTTGCCTGCATTCACGCAAGGTGTACAAAATGCATTTATTTTTGGAATGAGTATGGCGATTGTAGGTCTAATTCTTGCATTCTTCGTGAAAAGAGTAGTCGTTAATCATAAAATGAATACACCAATGCATTAATCATTAAATTTGTAAAATCCCCTTACGGTAGATAGTGGAGAAGGTTCATGTACGTATGAACATACCACTGTTAATCGGAGGGGATTTTTTAAATCATAACAAGAAAGAGGGACCTCTCCCCGGTAGAATACCGAGAAGCGTCCGCCACCTAACTTCTTTTTAAGAAAAATGCTGGGCTATATTAGTCAGATACTCTTCTTCATCTGTATTTTCTTTCATATGAATGAGCATTTTTGCATCTTCTCCAACAATGTACCGGAATTGACTTGTCCCATCAGTGGCGGCTTGATATATTGTTTCCGCAACAATTTCTGGAGGCGAAGCATAGGTGGGTTGTTTTTCCATCTCACCCAATTTACCCAAAAATGCAGTAGTAAAGGGTTTATAATCCGTTAATGTATCATTAAAAAAGAACTCCATCGATCTTCCACCAAAGTCCGTCTGAATAGCACCTGGTTCAATTAACTTAACTTTAATGTTCTGTGATGCTAATTCATAAGATACGGATTCAGAAAAACCTTCTACGGCGAACTTCGTTGAATGATACAGAGACATTGTAGGAAAGGTTACTTTTCCACCCATAGAAGAGATATTGATTAGCAAACCATCTTGATTAGATCTAAAATGTGGCAATATGGCTTTAGTCATACTGATAAGACCAAACACGTTCACTTCAAACTGCCTTCTGATCTGCTCATCTGTAGCTACTTCTATAAGACCCATTGTTCCATAACCAGCATTATTGAGAAGAACGTCAATTTTACCGAACCGCTTAATCGCTTCCGCTAACGCAGGTTGAATTGTATCTGATTTCTCAACATCAAGCTGTAAAACCAATACATTATCAAGTGTAATAAGTTCACTTTCTTGTTCAGGGGAACGCATCGTGGCTACGACGTTCCATCCTCTTTCAGCAAAATGTTTTGCTGTAATTCTCCCAATGCCAGACGAAGCACCCGTTATAAAAATTGTTTTCATTAACAATTCCTCCTAAAAGTTTTCTGAGCGTTACATCTTCACTTGGTACGTACAAAACTTACTTCGTAAGCACTAACTGCTCCATGTTTGACAACCCTTCGGCAATGATTTTGAGCTTTGCTTTATATTCTTCAATGCCAATTTGGATACAGATGATCTGTGCTGGATGCATTTCATCTTTATAAAGTGAATACTGCTCAAGTAACTGATCTAACTTATGTTGTGATTCCTCCTGTACCTGCTTCAACCAAAGAATAACCTTGTCATACCCAACAAATTCACCAAAGTATAGCCTCATCATAAAATCAGATTTCTTAATACTGTCAGCCTCTAGTGGGGCTAGCAAATAGGCGTTAAAACTATCTCTTCCTTTATCCGTGATGTTTAAAAGATTCTTATTAGGCTTACCTTCCTGCTGCACATTTTCCTTAGTTATCAAACCCTCCTTTTCCATGCGAGCAAGTGTGGGATAAATCGTTCCATAACTAGAACTATAGAAATTAGAGAATACATCCTCCAATAACTTTTTTATTTCGTAACCAGTCTTCGATTCTTTCATAAGCATGCCTAAAATAACATCCTGACTGTTCAAAATAGCACCTCCTTGTTGTTTAGAAATATTTGTATATCATGCTTATAATATATCGGTTAGATATATATTGTGTCAATATATATTGAATAAATATATCTGTTTTATTTTTTTTAGGATATTCATTTGTCAAAATCATTGTGTCTAATCCTGATAAATAAGGTGAGGAACATAAAACTCCAGATTGCTAATGTAGTTTTTTACGTACTAAAACTGTGGGAACTTTACATACATAGATTTACGATGTATAGTTGTCCTAGGTATACAAGAATAAAAAATATTCGTGATATTCAGATATATTAGTCACTGGAGTTATTTAGAGATCAGGAGGTGTAGACCATTGAAAGTAAGTAAAGAAATGCTGAAAGGCAGTACGGGTACGTTGATTCTGACTCTTTTATTGGAGAAACCATTATATGGTTATGAGCTGATCAAAGAGCTGGAGCTGAGATCAGAGGGTGTTTTTTCTTTGAAAGAAGGAACCTTGTATCCGATTCTGCATGCGATGGAAAGCGAACGTTGGGTGGAAGCCTACTGGATGGAGGTAGACGGAAGAAAGCGTAAGTACTATAGATTATTGGATGACGGTAAAGAGAAGCTCAAGGAGAAAAGGGCAGAATGGGTTATGTTCAAAGGTGCAGTTGATTCTGTTCTGGGAGAGGGGGGTGTATGATGAAAGAGAGGCAGCAGCAATTTTTGGACGAAGTATGTGCAGAGATTAAAGCGAAAAAAACTCATCCAGAGATACGCCAAGAATTAGCTAGTCATCTAGAAGATTTGATCTGTGAAAAAGAAGCGACCGGCATGCCCCGGGATGAAGCAATAGCTTGGGCAATCGCACAAATGGGGAACCCGCAAACGTTAGGGAAGGAACTTCACCAAATACATAAACCACGAGTTCCTTGGGGATTGTTTGGAGTTATTGCTTTGTTGTCCGCGATTAGTTTAATCGGAATGGGCTCAGTGGATGCTGGCTATAGTGATATTGTTAAAGGTTCTTTTTTAGATAATGCGCTTAGACGGCAGTCCATAAATATACTCATTGGGATTGTATTGATGTTTGGATTGTATTTCATTGATTTCAGAAGATTAAAGGGACTTTCATGGGTGTTATATGGATTATCTATAACAGGAATTTTAACAAGTATGTTCTGGGGAGTAACAGTAAATGGAATTAATTATGGTCCTTCTATATTTAACATTTTACCTGACATGACATCCTATCGTCCTTTTATGCTGATTGTCGCGCTAGTAGGGATTCTAGTAAATAGTAGGGAAGCAGCTATCAAGAAAACTTGGCGAAGTGGGCTGTTCGAAGTAGGTATTTTGTTACTCCCCGCTTTGTTGCTTATCTCTTTAAACGCTCTTCCAGAGTTAGTGTTGTATCTTGTCTCCTCACTAGTACTGTATTTATGGATTATTCGCGATTGGTTAAAGAGCGTCGTGTTGTTAGGGTTCTTTTTAATAGCTGGACTACTTTTTATTATAAATAGTGAATACTTACTGGCTAGATTCATAAATGCTATAAATCCATCTTTAGATCCAGAAGGTTATGGATATATTTATCAAGTCATGCGTGAAGTGATTAGCTCAGCTGGTTGGTGGGGTCACGGATTCGGATCAGTAGAACAAAAGCTGCCGTATGTCTACTCCGATATGTTGCCAGTCTATCTTATCCATTGCTTTGGTTGGGCGGGTGGATTGCTTCTGGTAGCTGTTATAACCTGGCTTTTCATTAAGCTTCTTTCAACGATACGAGCGATTCGTGAACCTTACGGACAGGCACTTGTTGTTGGCTTAGCATTTTTTCTTGCCATAAGATTTGCCTATGGTCTTGCTGTTTTGAGTGGGGGAATGATGCTGACCTCAATTCCATTTCCTTTCCTCAGCTATGGGAGTCATGTGTGGTTTGAATATGCTGCGATTGGACTTTTGATGGGCATTTATCGTAGGAAGGATATTGAAGGCGTCCAAGATAATACTGTGCTGGATTAGATTCAGGATCTTCCCGTATGTCTAAATATTAAGTACAATTACATATATGGCAAAAGGGAGGTCATCTATTGAACTGGAAAAAATCCGGCTTGTTAAGTATTGCTATAGCCCTTGGTTCAGTGACAGGATTCAGTACTTTGGGTATAGAGCCAGTATCTGCCGCAACGGCAACGGAATCTGCAGGCGTTTATAATCAATTCCAGCAGTATGTACAGAAGTCGACATCTCTTGCTAACGCACGTAATTATTTAATTAACCATATCAAAGAAGTGGATACCTGGGCAGCGACTCAGATGACACTTCAGCTCGAGAATGCACAGAAGGCACATTTATCTGTATACTCAGAAAAGGTTTTTCCGGACAAGATGCAGAAAGAGATAAACAGTGCTTTTTCCAAAAGCAAAAATCTAACCTATACCTCACTCTTTAATACGATCAAAGATGCCAACGTACGCAATGTGTTAATTGAAGGCCGGGATAAGGGATATAAGCTGGAGACCAGTGAGGGCATGTACTATCCGGTGATGCATTATGAGGGATTTAAGATCTTTAAGCCGTATATTACGAAGGACATCGCAGCTTATATTGACATCATGGCCACCGAATCTAATCAACCGAGTGTATCTGATGCAGCGATTGTAATCAGTTGGACCGAGTTAACGAATAGAGCGCTTGCAATAGAGGATTTTGTGACGAAATATCCTGCTTCTAACCGTTCAACCGTTCTTCAAAAAGAACTTCTCATTGCAACGTCCCGCTTATTGTATGGAACAAGTAATACACCTGCATATGACTATGATGAGCAAGTTATCAAACCAGAAGTAAAAAAGGCGTATGAGAATGCACTGAAAAACAGCAAAGTTGATACTAGAATTCTTTCGATTTTAGAAAAGCTACTACAATTACTTAATTCTACGAATAATAAATTCACTCCTGTAATAGAAAAATTTCTAGTTGAAACCGTAAACTCGTAATTATTAGAGTATGTAAAGACAACATCTGAGAAGAGGCTGGATTAATTGAGAATAGGATCAAAAGGAATAAGAATCGCTGTTTTCGCAGTCGTGCTGTTGTTGTGGACAAACAGTATGTTTATGGGTAGTGCTGATGCTGCTTATGTCGGCTCTTCAACAGACTCTGTGCTGCAGCAAATGCATATGGAGAAGAAGAACCATTTACCGCAAGGTTTTGTCTATCTGGATGAAGTGATTCCAACGGCACAATATGAGATTCGATATTACGGAGATAATAATTTTGTGGGGAAGCGGATTGATGGCTACAAGGCGCCTTTAGCGATATTCTCGCGGACAGCGGCAACAGCTTTGAAGGCTGTAAGTGAGGATTTAGCGGACAAAGGGTATATTCTTAAAATTTATGATGCTTATCGTCCGCAGACGGCGGTGAATCATTTTGTAAGATGGTCACAGAATGCCGTCGATACTAAAATGAAACAGCAATATTATCCGCGACTGGATAAACGTAATCTATTTAAACTTGGTTTTATAGCTAAAAAATCAGGCCATTCCAGAGGTAGCACCGTCGATTTAACGATCGTAAATAAAGAAACGGGAGCTGAAGTAGATATGGGAAGCCCTTTTGATTTTTTCGGAGACATCTCCTATTACGATACGCCCTTAATCAACAAGACTCAGAAAGCAAATCGGGCGATCCTCAAAGAGGCGATGGTAAAACAGGGATTTAAACCTTACAGCAAAGAATGGTGGCATTTTACGTTGATCAAGGAACCTTATCCTAAACAATATTTTGACTTCAAGGTGGAATAACCTAGAACTTGAATGTCCATGTAAGAAGCGATTCACTTTTTTTGTTGAGCTTTACTACCATTAGGATTAGCAGATGCTGGAAACGCACATAATACTAATAGTCAAAAAAAGGGAGGTTTCGAACGGATGAACAAAATCGCGGTTGTTGTAGTGTTAAGTGTACTGTTATTGGTAAATGGATTTGGAGGAACTACCTCTTCTACGGCTTGGGCAGATGCTAGTGAAGTAAAGGTGGTTTTGAATGGTCAGGTTCTGAAATCAGATCAATATTCAGCGTATCCAAACGGTTCTACGGTCATGCTACCCCTTAGAGAGGCATCAAGCGTCTTGAAATATCAAACCACTTATCAAAAAAGTACGGACACCATTACATTAAACGGAGTCAAACAAAAGATTGAATATAAAGTAGGAAACGACTATATTACCATTAATGATAAAGAGAAAAGAGACTTTAAGGATAATGTTGTGTTTAGGAAGGAACACTTATATGTTCCGCTCTCTTTTTTCACTAGTGTAGGACTGGTAACCTCTTATAATGCTGAAGCTAATCTAGTGGAAGTTTATGCGCCTGAGGTTACAGCAAGTGTGATAGCGGGACTGCTGAGCACTGGACAATTTCAAGAGTTAGAGAATCGATTCTTTAGTGATGAAATGAAGCGTTCGCTTTCCACTACGGGTTTACAGAAATATTGGGCTGATTTTACTGCACGAGCTGGTACTTACCATGGGATAAAGTCTACTGAAAGTATTCAAAAAGAAGATCAAATGTCAATACAATGTGTACTTGGCTTTGCTGTAACGGATGCGTCCCTTGAGTTTGTTCTCAATAAGTCTGGTAAGATTGTTGAATTAAAAGGAAACCTTCCTTCCATTTAATCTTGAGAATAATAAAGATTTAGGTTTAGAACAACAGGCTATGTGTGCGTCCCTTAAGAAGAGATTTCTTCTTGGAGCCATGCATAGCCTTTTTTGTGTTTCAATAAACATACTGAGATGAACGTAAATGCAATGTATTTTTATTGTAAAAAAGGGTTTTATTTGTTGACTTTCACATTCATCGAAGGTAAATTAAAATTTGAAATAATTGTTAAAGCATTTAACTAAATTAGAGAAAAGAGTGGAGTACTGGATGACAAAATCAATTACTCAGAGTAGCCCGACAGAAGAACGGCCCTTCTCGCTAAGAGCGATCCTCCCCCCGCTTCTTGCTATTATCGTCGGAATGATTATGGTTATTCTGGATGGAACCGTCGTGAATGTGGCTATACCCAAACTGGTGGACTATTTTTCTTCAGATTTAAAAACGATTCAGTGGGCGATTACAGGTTACACGTTAGCTTTAGCTGCTGTAATACCGCTCGCAGGCTGGATGACAGATCGCTTCGGTTCTAAACAAGTGTTTCTGGTGACGCTCACGTTGTTCATTCTCGGCTCCATGTTATGTTCTGTGGCTCAAACTTCTTCGCAGCTTGTTATTTTTCGTGTGATCCAAGGACTTGGTGGGGGGATGGTAGCTCCTATTGGGATGGCTATGGTGTTTAAGTTAGCTCCAGCAGAACGAAGAGGATCGATTATGGGAATGCTTGGGATTCCCATGCTGCTTGCACCTGCACTTGGCCCGATATTGTCCGGATGGCTTGTTGAATATGTTAGCTGGCATTGGATCTTCCTGATTAACGTGCCGATTGGGATTGTTGGTATTATTCTTGGTGTTAAGTATTTGCCCAAGACGGAGAAGATCGGTAAAGGCAACCTCGACATACTTGGCATTATACTGGCACCGATTGCGTTTTCCATGCTAGCTTATGGAGTAAATGAAGGCGGGTCGAATAGTTGGTCATCGACTCCAGCAATCCTTGGATTATCTGTTGGGGGTGTTGCACTGATTCTATTTATAATCGTTGAGCTGCGGCATAAACAGCCTTTGCTGGATCTGCGCGTCTTTCGCTCCTCAGATTTCACCCGCGGCATTATTTTAACATGGGTCATGCAAGCCGCACTGTTTGGTTCCATGCTGTTCGTGCCGCTATACTTACAGCAGATTCGGGCTTATACACCACTAGAGACGGGGCTGATTCTGCTTCCGCAAGCTTTAGCTTGTGTAATCGGCATGCCGCTTGGTGGTAAATTGTTTGATAAGATAGGGGCACGACCGCTGGCTTTTGTGGGTCTGAGCATCATTACAGTTACCCTATTCCTACTGTCTGGGATTTCGATGACTACAAGTCTAAACACCATTATGATGTATCTTGCTTTATTAGGATTTGGGATGGGTATAGCGATGATGCCACTCAATACACATGTTCTAAATGCCGCACCGCGTGAATTGGTGAGCCGGGTCACATCGCTTACAGCAGCGGCACAGCAGGTGGTTGTGGCCTTTGCCGTAGCAGGCTTGACGGGTTATCTGACAAGTCAAATCACTGTGCATATGGGAGCATTGAAAGCAGGAAGTAATCCTTTATCGGCAGCAGTTCTAGGTTTTGATGATGTATTTTTTCTATCTGGTTGTATAGCTGTAGTCGGTGTACTTATGAGTATTATCCTGCGCAAACCAAAGCTTTCCTCGAATGATTCCTCCTCCGAAGAGAGTCAGAAAGCAGATGCAGCAATGATGATGGGACATTAATTTATACGATAATCTTAGATAATAAAAAAAGGCGTCGTTCAGCTTGTATAGCTAACGACGCCTTTTTTGTATGAGAAAATCATCCTATAGATGTTCTGGTTTCTTCTGAGCCCACCTAGGGCTGAATGTAACTTTACCGAGTAGCTCCGATGCTACAATGCCTAGTAGAACAAGAGCTGCACCAGCATATCCTTGTATCGATAGCTTTTCAGCGGCGAACCAATAGCCAAACAACGCGGCGAATACCGGCTCAAGGGAGAAGATCAGTCCGGTGCGTGTAGGTGAAGTATATTTTTGAGCAATGGGTTGTAGGATGAAGCCACAGGCACTACAGAGAATCCCAAGTGCGAGGATCGCAATCCATGCTGGTAAGGTCGAAGGAAGTGAAGGTGTCTCGAATAGCGCAGATAACACTAGAGCGAACCCTCCGGCAAAACCCAACTGTAAGATTCCAATATTCAGTGAATCACACTCTTTTACAGCCTTGCCTGTAAATAAGATCTGTACCGCATAGAACACCGCCGAAAGAATACAGAGGAAGTCACCTGGCCCAATTTTTAAGGTAGCGTTTAACGTAAGAAGTCCAATTCCAGCTATAGCGAGTACGGAGCCGAAAACCTGCGGAGGTGCGACTCTTTTTTTGAAAAGTATACGATCTAGTATCGGTACAAATATGACTGTCAGGGCTACTAAAAATCCAGCGTTGGAGGTTGTCGTAGTCTTCAGTCCGAACGTTATGCATGTGAACACACCGAGGAGTAAGAATCCGAGTAGAGCACCATATTTCAATGTTTTGATGTCAACTTTTCTTAAACGTTTGTGGAAGATCACTGTGGCTAATATAAAAGCAAGTCCGAAGCGGAGTGCAATCAGATTGAATTCGCCTAACGTGCCTAACCCCATTTTCATAAATATGTAGGAGGAACCCCAAAATAATGTTACAACTAACAGCATCAGCTCAGCTTTGAGCGGTTTCATCGCGTCATCCATCCTTCTTCATTTTCAACTCAATTCAGTATAATACGGCTCTATACATAAGGTAACTGAATGTTTATCATAGGATACATGAGTAAAACTTATGTAAATTAAAAAGGTGAGGGATAGAGGTTGAGCATCAATAAGTATGAGATTTTTCTAAAAGTTGTAGAGCTAGGTAGCTTAACAAAAGCAGCAGATGTACTGGGCTTTACGCAATCTGGAATTAGCCACACGATTAGTAGCTTGGAGATGGAATTTGGTTTCACGTTATTAATTAGAAATAGATCTGGCGTTAAATTGACGGTAAACGGGGAGCAAGTACTACAGCCTATCCGTGAAATTCTGAAGTGGAATGAAAAATTGAAGCAGGAAGTAGCAGATATACATGGGCTAGAGGTCGGGACCATTACCATCGGTACATTCACGAGTGTATCCGTGCATTGGCTGCCAGGAATGATTAAGCAATTTCGCAGTGAGTACCCCTATATCGAAATCAGGTTGATGGAAGGTGGTTATTTAGAGGTTGAGCAATGGATCGAGGCTGGAGTCGTTGACTGTGGTTTTATTTCTCTGCCTACGCGTGAGAAGTTCGAAGTGATTCCCTTAAAAAAGGACCGGATGTTAGGAATCGTATCCAAAGAAAATCCGCTTAGTGCAGAACCTTTTCTCTCCTTATCCCAAATTGCTAAAGAGGATTTCATCATCCCGAAGGCAGGTTCAGATTATGATGTAAGGCGTGTACTGGATAAGGCGGGCATCAAACCGAATATTAAGTTCTCAGCAGGTGATGATTATGCCATTATGGCCATGGTGGAGAAGGGACTCGGAATTAGTATTTTGCCAGAGCTTGTATTAACCCGTCAGAATTATAATGTAACGATGCTTGAATTGGAAGAACGTAGTTTCAGATCACTTGGAATCGCTGTACATTCTATGAAATACGCATCTCCCGCCACTAAAAAGTTCCTAAAGCATGTACAAGCGTGGTTGATGGGGCATCCCTGAACCCTAAGAATACACCGTTTAGAATGAGCAAAACCCCTGATTAATTCAGGGGTTTTATTATGAATGAATATCCAAAATAAGGGTTGACGAGGGACTTTGTTCATGAGAGAATGTACGCGCGTACATTTACTGAATGCGCTTTCGTAGGAGGGATTTCTATCGCCAGCCGTAAAGAGGTTGCCGAGCTTGCCGGAGTGTCAGAAGCCACAGTCTCTCGCGTGTTAAACAACGTAGGCCCGCTCAAGGAAGAAACGAAGGAACGAGTGTTGGCAGCTGCGCTCAAGCTGGGATATACCCCTAGTTCACTCGCGCAGAGCTTTGCTCGTAGAAGAAGTGGGCACCTTGGTGTAGTAATGCCTTATTTGCCAAATGCACGCTTGTTCTCCACTTATTATTTTTCAGAAATATTAAGTGGAATTGGGAGTAAGGCGCGAGAAGAGGGTTATGATCTGTTAATGCTGTTTCGAAATGCCGAAGAGAGAGTGGACTATAACGAATTGTTTAAGATGCGGAAGATTGATGCTTGTATTGTACTCGGTGCCAAAGAGGATCCAGGTGAGCTAGCCTCACTTCGACGTTTGAAGGAGGAAGGTCATCCGTTTTGCCTGATTAATCAGCATTTTGAAGGAGAGGCTTTTCACGAGGTGGATGCTGATCATGTCGAAGGAAGCTGGCAAGCGGTCAGGCACTTACTGGATCAGGGCTTTACGAGGATTGCCTTTCTAAACGGGCCAGCATCTTATTCGAACAGCCGAGATCGTTTAACTGGTTATTTGCGCGCTTTGGAGGATTCTAACCTTCCTTTAGATGAATCACTTCTATTCGAAGGTAACTTCAGTCGTAAAAGCGGTGCTATTGCTGCCAAGAAGATGTTGCCTCTGCTGAATGAGATTGATGCCATTGTAGCGGCCAATGATCGCATGGCCATTGGATTGCAGCAAGGTCTACAGGAACTAGGCATCCCAAGAGATCGCATCCCAGCCATGGTGGGTTATGATGATTCAGATGCTGCTGAGCTTACTACACCAGCCTTAAGCAGTGTGCGTGTTCCCTTTTATGAGCTAGGAGAAATTGCTGTATCTAAGGTATTAGAATTACAGGGGAATAGTCGCTCAGAAATATCAACCCCCTCCCAAGTTATCCAGATTAACTTACCGACTGAACTAGTAATACGAGCTTCATCTAAATCTAAGAAATCTGAGGAGGAATAAGATGAAACAGCTTCGCATTGGAATGATCGGTTATAAATTTATGGGTAAGGCGCACAGTAATGCTTATCGCAGTTTGCCAATGTTTTTCCCGAAAGCGCTTAAACCTGAGATGTCTGTGATTTGTGGACGGAATGCTGAAGCGCTTGCAGAGGCTGGCACTCAATTAGGATGGTCGGATTGTGTTACGGATTGGAAAGATCTAATCGCTCGTGAGGATATCGATCTTATTGATATAAATGCCCCTAGTAATGCACATAAGGAGATTGCTCTAGCAGCAGCTAAAGCTGGTAAACATATTTTTTGTGAAAAACCACTCGCACTGACCTTGGCGGATTCCCGTGAAATGCTGCAAGCCGCTGAAGATGCAGGGGTTACACATATGGTTGGTTTTAATTATCGCTTTTCACCGGCGGTTAGACTTGCTAAGAAGCTAGTAGAGAGCGGGCGGCTTGGGAAGATCTATCATTTTCGGGCTTGGTTTCTACAAGACTGGATTATTGATCCGGAGTTCCCGTTAGTGTGGAGATTGCAGAAGGAGATTGCGGGTTCAGGCTCACATGGTGACTTGGGTGCGCATCTCATTGATCTGGCACATTTCTTAGTAGGTGATGTGAAGGAAGTAATCGGTATGAGTGAGACCTTCATTAAAGAACGTCCACTTGCTGCTGAAATGACCGGATTAAGTGCCAAAGGGGATAAGGATGCTCCTAAGGGCAAGGTAACTGTAGATGATGCCACATTGTTTTTAGCCCGTTTTGATAACGGTGCCTTAGGTAGCTTTGAAGCTACAAGATTCGCAGCAGGTCATCGCTCTACCAATTCTTTTGAAATCAACGGAAGCCTTGGCAGTGTGAAATTTGATTTCGAGCGAATGAATGAACTCGAGGTTTATTTAACCTCAGATACAGAGGATGTTCAGGGCTTTCGGCGTGTGCTAGCAACGGACCCAGCTCATGAATATGCGGAGGCTTGGTGGCCGCCGGGTCATACGATTGGTTTTGAACATACGTTTATTCACGAAATGTTGGAGCTTTCTAACGCGATTGAAGAAGGACGTCAGCCTGTACCTAATTTCCATGATGGAGTGAAATGCCAAGCTGTATTAGAAGCGGTAGAACGCTCTATTGAACAGCGCCGGTGGGTCGAAATCTCTGAGATGTAATCAACAAAAATGCGTGTTTGAACAACCTCTATTAGAAGGAGTGCTGAAGATGAGAAAAGCATTGATAGTATGGGGCGGTTGGGACGGTCATGAGCCTGAACAGGTAGCTGATATATTCGCTAAGGTACTGCAAGAGGAACAGTTTGAAGTTGAGGTGTCGAATACACTTGAGGCTTTTGCCGATGCGGAGAAGCTTCTTGGACTAGATTTAATAGTTCCGGTATGGACGATGGGTACAATCGAACAGAATCTTGTGAATAATGTCTCTGCAGCTGTTCAGAACGGAACGGGTCTTGCGGGTTGCCATGGCGGGATGTGTGATTCTTTCCGAAATAATGTGGATTGGCAGTTTATGACAGGGGGGCAATGGGTAGCTCATCCCGGCAATGACGGAGTTAACTATACCGTAGAGATTCGTCAAAGCTCAAGTCCTTTGGTAGATGGAATAGAAGATTTCACCGTTTGCTCAGAGCAATATTATCTGCATGTAGATCCCGCTGTAGAAGTACTTGCAACGACTCGCTTTCCAGTTGTTGAAGGCCCACATTCCTTCAACAAAGACGTGGATATGCCAGTAGCTTGGACCAAACGTTGGGGTCATGGCAGAGTGTATTATAATTCACTCGGACATCATGCCGATATTGTAGCTATGCCACAGGTAAAGGAAATGATGCGCAGAGGACTGCTATGGGCTGCCGAGGGTAAAGCTCACGCGCAATCCCATATTTCAGCGGTTAGTAGTAGCTATAGCGGAATGGCAGACAGTCAATAATCTCTGGGAGCGATCATCGAATGGATAAAGTCAAAGTAGGCATTATCGGATGCGGTAAAATCAGTAGTATCTATATGGAGAATTGCCAGAAGTTCGAGATTCTTGATCTAGTTGCATGTGCGGACTTGGACTTGGAGAGAGCGAAGGAACAAGCCGATAAATACAATATTCCAAGCGTTTACACCACAGAGCAATTACTGAATGATCCGGAGATAGAGATCGTTATCAACCTGACGATTCCAGCTGTTCATGCGGATGTATGCCTGAAAGCTATCGAAGCGGGTAAACATGTGTATGTTGAGAAGCCACTTGCTGTGACGAGAGAAGAAGGACGCCAAGTTCTGTCAGCGGCTCGAGAAAAGGGCGTACTAGTAGGCAGCGCACCGGAAACATTCTTTGGATCGGGCATCCAAACCGTATTGAAACTGATCGAGGAGGGGGTAATTGGCGAGCCCGTTGCAGCTACCTCATTTATGATGGGGCGTGGACATGAGCATTGGCATCCAGATCCAGAATTCTACTATGCCGCTGGTGGAGGTCCAATGTTCGATATGGGACCATACTATTTGACAGCATTGGTGCAGTTATTGGGTCCAATTCGTACGGTTAGCGGGATGACTGGTAAAGCGCTAGTCGAACGCACGATTACAAGTGAGAAGAAATCGGGTAATAAAATTCCTGTTCAAATTCCAACTCACGTTGCCGGAACATTAAGATTTGAGAATGGAGCCATAGCAACGCTGATTACAAGTTTTGATATCTTTGGCGGCAGTAACCTGCCGCATATAGAAATCTACGGAACACTTGGAACGATTCAAGTGCCGGATCCTAATAACTTTGGCGGTCCGGTGAAATTCAGGCTCATAGGTGAGAATGAATGGACAGAGCAAACGCTGTTAGCTGGATATGATCAAAATACACGCGGAATTGGTCCAGCGGATATGGCTTATGCCATTCGGACGGAAAGAAAGCACCGCGCCAGTGGAGAATTGGCTTATCATGTACTAGAAGCGATGTGGGCATTCCATGATTCTTCAGATACTCATTCATTCTACGAAATGAAGAGTACCTGCACCCGTCCTGAAGCTCTTCCGATTGGACTCGCTCCTTATACATTAGATTAAAGAATTCATTCTGAATCTGCAACCTATCACTTCCAATCTCCGTTTGAGAAGATAAAGAGTGAGGGAGTGACAAGGATGCATAAGTGGCTTGGTGGCTGGATATGGATTTCTGTTATTATACTATTTATAAGTGGATGTTCAGAAGATCAACAGTCGAATAAGGAGCCGGCTCCAGCTGTTGCAATTACTGCAACTCCAGATATCTCGCCTACTGCGAGCGCTGGAATAGAAGATCATAAAGCTGAAAAAGTGCTTTACTCCAGTGATCCTGAAGCGATTAAAGCTTTCCTATCCGCTCAGAAGATTCCTAACGGAGATATCTATCTACAGGATAATAAGGTTCATATCAATATAGTGGGTTTGAACTCGCAGATTGAGCAGCGGTTTGCTCAGACTTTCGCGGCAGGTACTTATGAGCTCCATGATGTTAAATATTCGATGCAAGAGTTATTAGCTGCACAAGAGCTTTTGCATAAACAAGAACTCTACCAGAAGCTTAATCTATACGGTTCCGGTGTGGACACGATTGGTAATAAAGTAACGATCACAATTCCATCTGATTATGCTGACACGGCCATACTTGAGATAGAAAAATGGATCGCTCCGGATATGTTGACCTACGACATTTCAGAGCTAGGCGAACCACATGTAATAGGTCAAATCGTAGATATCGATACCAAACAGGCGAAGCGGATTCTCATCCTTGAACCTGGCATGGAAGATCCCTCTTACTGGTTCTCATTCAATCAGAAGTCAACAATGTTTAATGAAGCTGGAGAATCGATTAGCTTTAAGGATTTGAAGGTTGGACAGCAGGTTGAGCTATGGAGTACCGGTATGGTGGATGAATCTTTTCCCGCGCTTGCAAGTGTGCGGAGGTTACAGCTTACTACTACGGAATAATCCAATAGCCAGCACCGTTTGGGAGAGGCAAACGGTGCTATTTTTCGTGAATAGAAAGAATCGCCTATTTTCGAACCCCTGAAGGGGTAATCCCTTTATACTGCTTGTACAGCTTGGTAAAATAATTGGGATTGTCGCAGCCGACTCTTCCTGCAATCTCAGTCACTGTAAAATTGGTCTCGAGAAGCAATCGCTCTGCTTCATTTACTCGGCAAAGATTAACATAATCGATGAAGGTTCGACCTGTTAGCCTCTTAAAGGTTTTGCAGAAATGATATGGATTTAGATTTACGGATCTTGCGGCGCTTTCTACGGTCATTTTGTCATCGAAATGGTTCTCCATATACTCTAGTAGTGGCTTAAAACGTTCGCGATTAAAGGAGTGCCTCTCATTCGTTCTACCGGATACTTGTTCAGGTAGAAAGGTGCGAGAGAGCAGCACAAAGAGTAAATGCAGTTGATTCTTGATGACCAGTTGAAAAGCAGGTCCCTTCTGCAGTACTTCATCAACGATGGTATCCAGAAGAGAAAAATATGTGGAGCAGGTCGGAACAAGCTCTGCAGGTTTGACCGGCAGCTGATAACGATTCTCTAAATAAGGGATTACAAACTGCTCATGCTGAGGATCCTGCTTCCAATCCTTAAATAAAGAACTATGGAATACGACGGAGATAAAACGAACATGATCATCCCGCAGACTGTACCCAACATGCAATCCTCCAGAGGGAACAAACAATACCTCTCCGGCATGCAGTTCATAGGGCTTGCTGTCTATGTGAAAAATGGCGCTGCCTTCTTGCATAATGATGATTTCGAAATGCTCGTGCCAGTGTAAATACAGGATATTCTGACCGATCTTTGCGTTCTTGCATTCATTAAAAAATAATCGGAATGGATACGTTTTTTCTTCTAATTGAGGATATTCTTTAAGATCATTAGGATAACTCATAATTCACTCAACTCCCACAAGATACGACTATATAAACACAAGATAATAAGAGTTTTAAGCTCAGAAGCAGTTTATACTCGGGTTATAGCACTTACTATAAACCAATATTGGAGTGGTCACAAGATGAAGGATACAATGCGAATTGGAACATTAGTAGGCGGCGGCGACGCTGTAAGAGTGATTCCACAAATTGTAGGACATGGATTTGAATCTTTTAGCTTAACCTTCTGGCAAACAACAGGGGAAACAGATCTCGTGGAAACTGGAAAGCGTGTGCAAGAGCTTGCAGCAGAACATGACTTCGTGATCTCATCTGTTGGGATCTTCGGCAATCCTTTGACGAATACTGGTGATAATTCCGATGCAATCGCGAGCTGGGAGCGACTGATTGATCATGCTCATTTGTTCGGAACGGATATGGTATCAGGTTTTACAGGAAGGTTACCAGGGGTATCCATTGATGAATCTATTCCGAAGTTCACCGAGGTGTTTGGAGAGTTGTCCAAAAGAGCAGCGGATCGCGGTTTGCGAATTGCTTTCGAGAACTGTTCCATGGGTGGAGACTGGGGATCAGGTGACTGGAATATTGCTCACAATCCATTAGCTTGGGAGAAGATGTTCAATGCTGTGCCTGCTGATAATATAGGACTCGAATGGGAGCCATGTCATCAGATGGTCCAATTGATTGATCCGATTCCGCAGCTTCGTAAATGGACAGATAAGATCTTCCATGTACATGGTAAGGATGCCACCATCGCTTGGGATATCGTGAAAGAATATGGTATCCACGGGCCAAATCCTTATGTATGGCACCGTACTCCGGGCTTTGGAGATACGAACTGGACTGATGTTATTTCTATTTTGCGTCAGGCAGGTTATAAAGGTACGATTGATATTGAAGGCTGGCATGATCCTGTGTATCGGGATGAGCTGGAAATGATGGGACAAGTACATGCTTTAAATTATTTGAAACAATGCAGGGGCGGTAGCTTTGTACCTAATCCGCTGTAACCATAGAGGGGGAGAATGATGACAGCTCAGTACCGTGTAGCGGTTGCAGGTTGCGGAGGAATGGCTAACGCCTGGATTGAATACGCTTTATCACGTTCAGATACTCAGATTGTTGCACTTATAGATATACGATTGGAGTCAGCACAAGCGATGGCGGCAAAGCATGAGATTTCTTGTCTGACGTTTACTGACATTAAAGAAGCAATTCAGGCGACTGAAGCTAATCTTGTGTTTGACGTTACAGTTCCAGGAAGCCATTACAGCATTTCTAGCACTGCATTAGAACTCGGATGTAATGTGTTTAGTGAGAAGCCACTGGCCGAGACTATGGAAGAGTGCACTAAGATTGTTGAGATCTCTGAAAGAACCGGAAATGCCCATGCTGTGATGCAGAACCGACGTTATGACCCTCGTATTCGTTCTTTGCGCAACTTAATCGAGTCTGACACCATTGGTAGAGTAGGATACATCAGTTCTAGCTTTTTCCTCGGCGCTCATTTCGGAGGGTTCCGTGATGTCATGGAAAGTCCTCTGCTGCTGGATATGGCGATTCATACCTTTGATCAGGCCCGATTTATTAGTGGAGCCAATCCGATTTCCGTTTACTGTCAGGAGTTTAATCCTCCCGGATCATGGTATAAGGGGAATGCGTCGGCAGTGTGTATCTTTGAGATGTCGGACGGATCTGTATTTACTTATCAGGGGTCTTGGTGTGCAGAAGGTGCCTCTACCTCTTGGGAAGCAGCTTGGCGTCTGAATGGGGAAAAAGGAACTGCGATTTGGGATGGTCATGAGATGCCATATGCAGAGGTAGTCGTATCAGGAGATCAGAGTGATAAATTTATTCGTGATGTAGAGCGTGTAAATGGAGAAGCTGTTAATATGGACAAAACCTTCCATCAAGGATGTTTGGAGGAAATGTTCCTTTCACTAGCAGAAGAGCGTCCAGCAGAGACAAATTGTAGAGATAATCGGTATAGTATGGCAATGGTATTTGGAGCGCTGGAAAGTGCTAAAACAGGTCAGAAAATTGATCTAGTAGAGTTCATGAGTACCTCAGAGTGATGAAAACCTTTTGTTAATTTTATCCAAACTTTAATGTTCATGTTATGATAGATAAGAACATTATTCGGGGAGGATATTATGTACAAAGCCATTATATTTGATCTAGATAATACATTAATAAATTATAGTACTTGTGAAATCGAAGCGATGAAAAGAACCTGTAACGATCATAATCTCTTCGTAGAAGATATTGAGGCGTGGTCTTTATTTTATGGAGAGTTTTCAGGCCATAATTTTCGCCATTGGATGAACTTTGTGGGTGGTGGTGAGGTGAAGACTATAGGAGAGGTATTGAGGTATTCTTTTAGAGACACCCTTAAACAGGAGGAGTTTTTTCATAGCAAACTGTCAGATACTTATTGGGATTATTTTTGTAATTCCTGTTATTTTGAAGAAGGAGCGGAACAGATCTTAACTTCATTTAAAGATAAGTATGCTCTGGGGATTATCACCAATGGGATCAGTGAGGCACAAAGAAAAAGACTTCAAGCCGGTAAGATCTATGAAATATTCAAATCCATAATGATCTCTGATGAGGTAGGCATCCGAAAACCTGATAAAAGGATTTTTGAAATGTCTTTAATAGATCTACAGCTAAGCAATCATGAAGTGCTGTTCGTTGGGGATTCTTTACAAGATGATTACCATGGTGCTGTGAATTCTGACATTGACTTCTGCTATTACAATCGCCAGAATATAGAGGTTCCTAAAGACCTCAAGCCTAACTATATGATTAGTTCTCTTCTGGAGCTTAAAGATGTAGTGGGGTTGTAGCAATGCCAGCAAGGAGAACACACAATGGAAATTAGAGCTTATCAAGAATCGGATATTAGTCAGCTTATCTCATTGTTCTATGAGACAGTTCATTTCGTAAACAAACAAGACTATTCACAAGAACAGCTTAATGCTTGGGCACCTAAAGAGGAAAAGACCCTCAAACTTGATGCTTGGAGCACTACTTTACGTCAAAATATTACTTATGTAGCCGAAATTAACGGGTACATAGTTGGCTTTTCGGATATGACGTTGGAAGGACATTTGGATCGTCTTTATGTCCACAAAGATTTCCAAGGCCAAGGCGTAGCCTCTGCTCTCGTGAACAAGCTTGAAATGAAGGCGAGAGAACTTGGTCTTCATGAAATGGATACCGAAGCAAGTATTACAGCTAGACCCTTTTTTGAACGACAGGGATACCAGCTTATGATGAAACAAAGTGTAGAACGAAAAGGAGTACTGTTAGTTAATTATCGGATGAGTAAAAAGCTAATTTAATCAAAAAAGCAGATTGCTATGGTGAGCAGTCTGCTTTTTTATCTAATGAAGGAGGATCAATCAACAAGCTTTATTTGGATGAAGAATAACGATTTATAAAATTAGCGATTCCATTTGGAACGAATTTGTTAACTTCATTATTAAACAGGTCTGTATAGTTTGCAGTGATAACTTTACTTGGTACTAACGTCAAGTTTGAAAAATATTGCTTATACGCCTTATCATAGGCGGATTTATTCACTTCTTTTTGATTTACATAATAGCTTGGCAAATCATCCGTTTTTTCTTGATCTGGAATGTCGGCCAAGAATATCTCTTTGTCATTAAATTTGGTTCCTTGGAAACTAATCTCGAAAACCTGCAAATTAGAATTGTACGAACCACTGCCATCTACAAAAGCGATATAACGTAATGTTCCATCTTTTTTGTTCTTATAGAGATGCAGGCCACGATTTTCATCGCGCGGTAGAAATCCACCCATACCTACATTAAATATACCCTCTGAAATATCCTTCAGTTTTCCTTGATAATTGAATGGAATGACTTTTCCATTTTGGACGGTTAGAGCAATGTTGATGGGCTGAATGAATCGTAAAGAATACCCCTGTATAAGTTCAGGAGTACCATCAAAGTTCAAATCTACTAAAGTGAAATAATTGAAGTCGCCGTCATAAGACCTATCTCTAGTAGCATCCATTAACGTTTTCTTGATATACTCAGAGTAAAGTGTCTTCCATGATTTTGCAGTTGCTGCTTTTGCTGACGCAGTAATTGGAATACTCCCCAATAATAAAAGTAATGTTACTATGATCCACGCAGTTCGCTTCATGACTCATTAGCTCCTTATCATATTACAATGTACTGGAAATTAATATTACTATTGTTAGATAATATGTTCCAGTAATAATATGGTATATGAAGGGTGATTAGTCATAAATCAATTTCATTAAAGCCTCCGAGTCAAAACGATCTCCTTGCACTAACCATTGACCATCCACATCAAACATAGTCAGTATTCCCTCCAAAGGGACACGTTTACTTTCTTTGTCATCCTTATCCAACATAACAAGATCACAAGTATATTTTAACTCAACAATATTTTTCTTTTGTTCGGAAAGGGTGAACTTTAGATTATCTGGTTTTAAAGAAAGCTTTTGTTTATTAGCGATTTGAAAAGGGATAGTTGTGATTCGGCTTCCTATAGCTTTTTCGGTATAGTATTCAGTAAAGTACGGTTTCATTTCTTCATTTCGGGCTAGAATGGATTCCTCAGAAAATAAGTCATCAGAAACCTTAATGGTATATTCAACATTTTTGTACTTCTCAGCGGCTTTAGTGGCATCATCCACTTCTGAACTACAGCCCATAATTAACGTTAGGGATAATAAAATCATACTCAATATCAACGGTGATTTACGCATTCGAACACCTCCATGTAATTGATTCTGTATTATTATACTTATATTACCATACATTAGTTTCACAGCTTCAAGAAGGAAATGATTCAATTCCCTAAATATGGTATGGTGTAAGTATTACTATCAATAACCTAAAGGGATGGGATACACTTGAGTTTTTTTCCTATTACATACTCACTGTTGGCAACAGACGCATTATTATTACATATTAAAGAGCATTATGAGATTCCAGAACCAGTACAGTTGCAGTATTTTCTTAGAGGCATGAACGATACATACATCTTAGAAACGGCATTGGAAAAATACATCTTTCGTGTTTATCGTGCGGATAGACGGAGTAGATCGGAGATTGATTTTGAATTAGAATTGTTGAACGATTTGCACGAAAAAGGTGTAAACGTCTCCATTCCTATTCCTCGAAAAGATGGGATCATATTTAATGAATTTTTGGTGCCTGAGGGTGTGAAGTATGGCGTTATGTTTAGTTTTGCAGTAGGAAATGAAAAGCCTATTCATGCGGTAAAAGACAGCTATTTATTTGGTCAGTCAGTTGCACAAATCCACACAGCTACGGACAACTTTAAGAGTGAACATGTAAGAGGTAAGCTTGATTTTGAACATTTAATTGAGGAACCGCTTCATACGATCAAACTGCATATGAGCCATCGACAAGAGGATTATCAATTCCTGTATGACCTTGCCATACAATTAAAAGCGCAGATTGAAGTACATCTGGAAGCGGGGCTCGACTGGGGCATCTGCCATGGCGATTTGCATGGGAATACGAATGTGACTTTCACGGACGAAGGGAAATTAACTCATTATGATTTCGATATTTGTGGTTACGGATGGAGAGCCTATGATATCGCTGAGTTTAGATTGGCAAGAGAGATTCATAGCGGCCATGATAAAGATGAAGTAGAACGGTTATGGGCATCATTTTTAAATGGATATATAAGTTTAAGAGATCTCAGTGACAATGATATTAGTGCCGTACCTATGTTCGTTGCGCTTAGACAGCTTTGGTTATTTGCTTTATGTTTCAGTGAAGGTGAGCTTATTGGTGCAGCTGACTTTGACAATGGATTTATCGACAGTAAAATGGATTATTTCAGAAATTTAGAGGTGATCAAATGAATGATGAATTGGGCAGTAAAGAAGCCATAAAAAGATGGGATAAATACGCAGAACTAATCTCAACTTCGAACAGTAAAAACGGGGATATCCATCGAGAAATTTTTTTGAATCCAGCTTTATTCAGTCTTATGGGTTCTGTTGAAAATAAGAAGGTGCTAGATGCAGGCTGTGGTGAAGGATATTTAAGCAGAATGTTAGCTAAGGCAGGTGCCTCAGTCACTGGCGTTGATTACTCGCAGAACATGATAACGATAGCCAAGAGTAAATCACCAGAGGAATTAAAGATAAACTTCCATCATGGCAATTGTGAAGATCTCAGCTTTCTTCAGAATGAGAGTTATGATCTCATCGTTTCTAACATGGTGATTCATGACTTATCTGATTATGAGATGGCGATTCATGAAATGTATCGGTTGTTAGTTGATGGAGGGACGTTTATATTCTCAATTCCACATCCTTGCTTTGTAACCCCTGGTAGCGGATGGGTGAAGTCGGATACTGGTGAGAAGCTTTATTGGAAAGTAGATAATTATTTTTACGAGGGCACTTATAATCAGAACTTCCCAATAGATCAAGAGGAAAAGTTTCTGATTTTTCATAGGACGTTATCCAGTTATGTAAATACGATTGTACGGGCTGGATTTCAAATCGAAGAAATGATTGAGCCGAAGCCCTCTGCTGAAATGCTTGAGAAGTATCCGTCTTTTGAGGAGGATTTTCGCTGCAGCGATTTTTTGGTTTTTAAACTGCGAAAATAGGGGGGAGAAAGATGAACCATAATATTTTCAAAGAAGTTATAGACTCTGAAGAAGAGTTAAGGTCAATGTATGGGTATCCCAGTGAATTGGTTAACAATAAGAGTATAACCTTCATCGATCATCATTGCCGAGATTATATATCCAAATCACCGTTACTCTTTATAGCAACAAGTGATTCATCAGGCAATTGTGATGTATCTCCGCGTGGGGATGCTGCAGGTTTTGTATATGTGTTAGACGACAAACATTTAGTGATTCCTGAGCGACCTGGTAATCGACGGTTTGATTCTTTGCGCAACATCCTTTTAAATTCAAAAGTGGGTTTGATATTTATTATTCCCGGTCTTGAAGAAACCTTAAGAATAAATGGACATGCAAGGATTATCAAAGATCAAGAAATAATGGTTCATATGGAGGCTCAAGGTAAACTGCCGAAATTGGGCATTGCCGTTGAAGTGGAAGAGTGTTATATGCATTGTGCTAAAGCTTTTAAAAGATCACATCTATGGGATGATACGTATTGGCCATTGAAAGCAGAGCTGCCTAAACCTTCGGTTATCATAGCAGAACATGCAAAAGAGCTTGGGATTTCTCAAGAGGATGTATCAAAGGGATTAAAGGATAGCTATGAGAATCGGTTATATTAGAAATGAAAGGATTAACTAAGATGAGCAAAGCTTTAAAACTCACTTCAGGGAATAAAGTAGGACTTATCGCTTGTTCTGATGGTGTGAGAGTGGAGAACCTGCCTAAAGTAGAAGAATTAATTAGAATTCTGAACTCGGTTGGTCTAGAGGTAGTGATGTCTAACACCTTGTTTAGAAGAGATGGTTATTTCAGTGGCAATCCTAAGGAAAGAGCAACGGAGTTGAATCGTCTATTTAATAATGATGAAATTTTTGCGATTTTTGATATTTCAGGTGGGGATTCCGCGAACCAGATCTTGGAATATCTCGACTACGATAATATTCGATTGCATCCGAAGCCTTTTTTCGGAATGAGTGACTTGTCTGTTATTTTGAACGCTTTACATACACAAAGTAATTCGAAATCCTATCACTATCAGTTGATGAATCTCGTATCTTCTGATGGGGCGGAGCAGCAAGCTGCTTTTTATCGAACATTTTTCGAAGGACATAACGATCTTTACGATTTCGACTTTCATTGGGTCCGTGGGAACCAGATGAGTGGGATTGTAATTGGCGGCAATATTCGATGTTTTATGAAGCTGGCAGGAACAAGTTATTTTCCAGGCCCTTCGAACAAGATTTTATTCTTAGAGAGTTTAAGTGGCAGAGCTAACAAAATCGTCTCCTTGTTTGCTCAGCTTCAGCAAGTTAGAACTTTTGATAAATGTGCTGGAGTGATTCTTGGGTCGTTTACTGAGCTTGAGAGCTATAATGAATTTTCAATCGTAGAAGCGTACTTGAAGGAAATCAGCGGGTTTCCTATCGTGAAGACGAACGAGATCGGGCATGGTAGTGACAGTAAGTGTATTGTTGTGGGTGAGAATATAACTTTATAAGAGCTAAAGGTGGATGATTGGTTTTCAAGGTGATTTATGTTGATAAGAGAGGAGTCAGAGAGAATTATGATGTCTACACACGACTACCCATCTAAAGAAGTATTGAAAAATGCTATACATACTGCCTATCTATCTCTCGATCTTGAATTTGAGGGCATTGAGAATGCTCAAAAAGACACTCGTATGGAAGGCGTCGATCGTACTCCAGCAGAAATCCTTGCCTATCAATTGGGCTGGTTGAACCTTGTGATGAAATGGGATAGGGATGAAAAAGCAGGATTAACTGTCATTATGCCTTCACCGGACTATAAATGGAATCAACTTGGCGGATTATATCAATCGTTTTATCATACATATGCTGCCTACTCATTAGACGAGTTAAGATCTTTATTTCAAGAGACAGAACATCAGTGGCAGAGCTGGATTGATTCTTTAAGTGATGAAGAACTTTTTACGCAAGGCGTGCGGAAATGGACAGGAAACAATCCGAGATGGCCTATGATCAAATGGATTCATATCAATTCCGTTGCACCGTTCAAGACTTTTCGTTCGAAGATTCGTAAATGGAAAAAGCTTAATTGTATTAGCTCAAATTAATAACCGCAGACCAAGCCATTGTCTAAGAGAAGAAATCTCTGAAGCAGAGGCTTTTTTCATATACATAGAAGGAATTTAGATTAGCATTATGTGGAGGAGATGGGATTAGTGGAAGAGAATGTATACTAGTCCCGAAAAAAGATGAAAAGGGTGGATCTTTTGAGAAAAAGCATCACAATAATCAGTTCACTTATATTATGTATTGCATTAAGCACTATCAATTATATCGTGGTAAACAATAATACTAAACCCACAGTTAGTCCAGAGAACATTGAATTAAAGGAGCTAATAAATTCGGATGTAACACAAATCAAATTTTCGGAAAAACCAACGGTATTAGTATTTTTCACCTCTTGGTGTCCGTATTGTAATGAAGATGCTCCAAAGATTGTTTCTTTGTATAAAAAATATAAGGATAAAGTGAACATCTACGGCATTAATCCAATTTATCGTGATGATGTTTCAGAAGTTGAACAGTATGTTAAGAAATACAAAATTGATTATCCCGTACTTCTAGATGAAACAGGAGCTTTCTATAAACATTATGGGGAACCAGGTTTTCCTACATTGTACTTTATAGATTCTGAAGGGGAAGTGCTTGATCAAATTATAGGCTCATCTGATCTTGAGGTTATTGAGAGTTCGTTAAATATTCTTATAGAGTATTTTTGATAATCTAAAAGGAGCTACTGGTATGATCAAAAAAAGGAAAAAGACATTCATCATCGCCGCATTCCTATCCATCTTTATAATGTTACTAATAGCTAGCTATATGTTAAATCCTCAACCCGTTCATGCGATGATGGTAGACTTTTCTAGTATGGAGGAACAGGATGAACAAGTTTATCTAGAACCTGACATCTCTGAGAATATTGAGTATTTGATTATAAACGATCTCGAACAATCGAAAGAAAGAATTTCAGAGATCTTTGACGGATTACATTCTACTCCAACCATGCTATTTGTTCAATCTCCTCAAGCCCTGAAGAAGTATGCTCAAAAGAATCGAACGGGACAGACTTATTATACATATTGGGGGCATTACATCGTTATTGGTCCTGATGGATTTAATGAAGATGTAATAGCTCATGAACTGCTGCATAGTGAATTAAGAACGAGATTAAAGAATAAGGACAAGGTACCTGTATGGTTTGATGAAGGGTTAGCAACCTTAGTTGATCATAGATATATAAGAAATGAAAATTTAAGCTTAGATCATATTAATGACTTAAGTAGTAGAGATGCTTTTTATGAACCCTCACAAGTAAAAGAAAATTATGAGATCGCCCATTCAGAAGTTACTAGATGGTTTGGGATCGTAGGAAAATCTGGCTTAGCAGAACTTATTGAAGGATTAAATAAAGGTGGAGCATTTAATGAACTGTATAAAGCAATAGAATCTCGTAGATAGAGGAGGTTGTAATGAAGAAGTTCATTATTGTAATTCTAGCCATAATTGCTTTATTGCCATTACATGCGGTCTCCGCGGATTGGGCAGGTTCGTTTGTTGTTTACTCAGGTGATATTTATGAAATATCCGACGACGAACTCATCCCATCGAATGAAATTGACAAGAAGATAGGGCAAGTAACACGATATTCAGACCACGAAGGAACGTATAGCGGCAACTTTTCAAATATTTACCCTAAGGGCACGCCATATTATTCAATTAAGAATATCGATCCAAAAGAAATCATTGCCATTAAGACCCACGAAGCTGAATTTGTCAAAGCCATTAATAAAGGTCAATATGCCAATGGTCAATTGGAAAGTAAAACGATCTGGATTTCTATACTAGGGTCTTTAATTATTGTGTTATTAATAATATGGATAATGAAACGAAAGAAATCTGTGCTATAGAGTTATCCGTTATGCCTTTGGGTGACAGGGTCTTTTGCTTTTTATTACCCGGTTAAAGA
Organism: Paenibacillus sp. FSL E2-8871; assembly: GCF_038000345.1. Taxonomy (NCBI): domain Bacteria; kingdom Bacillati; phylum Bacillota; class Bacilli; order Caryophanales; family Paenibacillaceae; genus Paenibacillus; species Paenibacillus sp. FSL E2-8871. Next base: position 794,452 of record NZ_JBBOBV010000001.1, read on the forward strand.
TTTATTTATGGTGGAGGATTTGAACCAGATGGGAAATGCTGCACTACCGATTAGGTTATCCATGAAGCTTGCAATGATGACGAAATGATGATGAGAAGGTGGATGTAATAGAAAACATATCGAGTTTAATCGAAAAGTTATCATGGAATCTATCCGAAGAAGAAAAGGAAGATGTAATTAATAAGCTACAATACATAAAGGATGAAGATTTGCATTTATTAGTACAACCTATATCAAAAGACTATTGGGATGGAGCGGCTGAAACAGTCATACGTTTAGGTTATCCACGTGTGAAAAGCATATTGTCGGGTTTACTTGAATGGATACAAGATATAAATTGGCCAGGTGCGGGGGAAATAGCTGTTTTTTTACTTGAAATAGGGGATCCGATGATTCCATATGTAAAAGATGTACTAAATCAACACAGTGATGATGAAGAATGGGTGTACAGGATTTTTAATGATTTAATTGATCATTGGAATACGGTACAAATCCTACAGATACAAGCAGAATTAATTAAGATTTCACAGGAAAAAGCCAATGATCTTTCGGCATTAAGAATCTTATTAACTCACGGTATATATGCAAAAGATGTGGTCTGTGAAATAATCCAGCGCAAAAAAGATGTCCTTGTATTTGAACTCAAGGAACTTCATGATACTCATCCTGAAATTGATTGTGAAGCTCTTTATAAAGAATTCTTCAATCAGCAGCCTAATGTAATTAAACAGTTTCATGAGCACAATAAAGAACGTTTTTATATATGTAATTCAATATCTAAGCGCCAAGAAGTTTTAAGAGAAATAGAAATTTTTACTGCTGAGTTTCTCACTACGTGAAGTTATCAAGCTTTACTGAAATAAATTGAAAGGAGACTTATCAGTGAACAACATCAAGGTGCTTCATTATGATGCGTTTTCTCCCTATCCGAACAAAGGGAATCCTGCGGGAGTAGTGTTAGAAGCTGATCATTTAAGCGAAAGTGAAATGCAATCAATAGCTCATAAAGTCGGTTTTAACGAAACAGTTTTTGTAATCTCATCAGATGTAGCTGATTTAAGGCTTAAGTATTTTACGCCAGGCCATGAGATCAATCTTTGTGGACATGCTACAATGGCATCTTTATTTGCTTTAAAAACAAAGGGTATACTTGGAGAGGCTAGCTCGGTAAAGATCGAAACAAACGTGGGTGTGCTACCCATCCAATTCAGTATGGACAACAATAATCACTTACTAATAAAAATGAAGCAAGATCAACCGAAGTTTATTGAATTTAACGGCGATAGAGCGAAGCTTGCATACGCCATAGGTTTAACCCTTGATGAGATAGAAGAGGATCTGCCTATTGTTTATGGCTGTACAGGTGCATGGACTCTATTAGTCCCAATTAAGAGTATAGATAGCTTTAATAAAATGAAGCCGATAAACTCGTTGTTTCCGGAGATTTTAACACAACTTCCAAAAGCATCTGTACACCCATTTTCACTCCAAACGCTTGATCCGCACGCTTTAATGCATGCCAGACATTTCTCATCTCCTTATTCAGGAACCGTTGAAGATCCAGTAACAGGTACAGCATCGGGAGTCATGGGGGCTTATTATTTAAAATATATTGATCCGCATTTGGACTCGATCCAATTTGTTGTAGAACAAGGACAAGAAATCGGTAGAGATGGGAAAGTAAATGTAGAAGTGTATCGATTAGATTCTGATAGAATGGATGTGTTTATTTCTGGAACTGCGGTATTTGTGGGGGAGGTAGATTTATGGAGATGATAAAATATACTCAGCTTGGAGTGTATGGAGTCTTAGTGAAGAACGATAAAGTATTACTAATTAAGAAAGCAAGAGGCCCTCATACGGGGAAGTGGGACTTTCCAGGGGGTTCTATTGAGTTTGGAGAGGAGCCGTATGAGGCCCTTAAGAGGGAGTTTTGGGAAGAGACCGGAATTACAAGTTTAAAAGGATTGCTTCATGATTCCATTTCCTATACGTTAATTTATCCATACAGTGATACCCAGTTAGAAGAATTACACCATATAGGGATCATATATAATGTTTCATTGTTAGATGTGAACTTTGAGCTTAAGACCGATGGAGACGGACAAGACTCTGATGGGGCACAGTGGATAGAAATCAAACAACTAAACAACCTTGCTTTAACCCCTTTTGTGAAGAAAATAATGCTGGGTCATTATTAGAACTTTAATGATCTATGTAATGGAGGCAGCTTCATGATTGAAATTGATTGTTTGGGTGAAATCTGCCCAGTACCAGTAATGATGTTAAAAAAACATCAAAAAGTCATTCAGAAGGGTGAAAAGGTAATGCTAGTTACTGATCATAGCTGCGCGAAAGTTTCTATCGCGGATTACTGTCGTGGTTCAAATTTAAAATATTCCATTCAAGAAGTGATTAATGGAGTATGGGAAATTACGATTGAGGTTTAGGCTCAACACAAAGTATCTATTAAAGTCTTTTCAATATATCGAACTAATTGTTTCGTATCGTTGTCACAGCGCTGATTTTGTTTCTTTATCATGTAGACATCGTTATTGACCTGGAACTGATCAATAGGAATGATCTTGAGTTGTTTACTATACAACTCTTTTTTTATGGACATATAAGGGAGAAAGGCGAGACCATGCCCTCTAATGGCAGCAAGCTTTACCGCCTCAAGAGAGTCTAGATTAAAGAGTATATTTAATTTAAGCTCGCCCACTGCATTCAAAGCCCTTTGCACACAATGAAGCTGTGAGGACCAGATTAAAGGATAATTGGGGAGCTCAGTCAATGTGATTTTATCAGGGCAAACGGTCGTATTGCTTGCCACCAACATAACTTGATCTGAAAATACCATATGTGAGCTTAATTCGGATTTTGGAGAGGGACCGGAAATAAACCCGATATCACCTTCTTCAAGAAGTAAACGTTCTTCTACTAAGGACGATGCCCCTTCATTTAAAGTGATATGGCAATTGGGAAAATGTTTTTTCACCTCATACAAGGTACAAGGGAGAGCATAATTACAGACCTCCGGAATCGCATAAATGGACAGCTCGTGTTGTGTTGGCTGTAAATGATTGATTTCTGTGATCATATCATCATACAATTTACAGATTTGCTCCACGTACTTCTCCGCAATAATCCCTGCTTCGGTTAGGCTAGCGCCTTTATTACTTCTCACAAAAAGTTCAGAACCCAGGGTATTCTCCCATGATTTCAACTGCTGACTAAGTGCGGATTGGGTGATATGAGATTTCTGAGCGGCTTTAGATATACTTTTTAACGAAGCAATATCTAAAAATAATTTAAGCGTTTCCATATTCATACTTATTCCTCCTGTTGCCCGCTGTTAGTGCACACTATAGCATACTTGATTACGCTCCATCTGTGCCATTAGTAACACTTATACAGCATAAAGAAAGCAGATAACCACAGCTTAAATAAGTATGTTACTATTTTCACATAGTCAATTACATAAAAACGATGGAGGTGTTAGACTATGGGGCAAACCGTAAGTCCCGAAACGAGATCAACCCGAACCAGAGCTCCTAGAAAACCTAAAAAGAGTCAGTTGCCCATCGCGTTGCTGGTCACAGCTCTCATTATTGGGTTTGGTTTTTTCCTAGACCATTCCCACGATAAAATGGTTGTCTACCTGCTTTTCGGTATTTCGTTTGGCGTTATTTTGCAAAGATCACGTTTCTGCTTTACTGCATCACTTAGAGATCCCTGTATTACAGGCAGCACATCAGTTACAAGAGCGGTTCTGATTGCTTTTTCCCTTGCAACCATCGGATTTACAGCGATTAAGTACCCAGCGTTTCTAGATGGTAAACCGATTCCTGGGATGGATAATGTGGGTCAAATCAGCTTGGCTTTGATCATTGGTGCTGTATTATTCGGAATTGGCATGGTTATCGCGGGTGGATGCGCTTCGGGTACATTGATGCGTGTAGGTGAAGGATTCACGATGCAGATGCTTTCACTTGTGTTTTTTGTCATTGGTTCACTTTGGGGATCACATGATATGGGTTGGTGGAGAGCTAACGTTATAAAGGATGCACCAACTGTATTTTTGCCTGATGTATTCGGTTGGCTTGGAGCACTGGTTGTTCAGTTCCTGATTATTCTTCTGTTATACATTGCAGCTGTTAAATGGCAAGAGAAAAAGATGGGAAGCGCAGATTAGTTTAGATTATTACGTGAATATTTTCACTATTGTTATTCCAAAAAAATATAAAGGTGGTTTTTAAGATGGCTGAATTTACACTTGATTGCATGGGAGAAGCTTGTCCGGTTCCGTTAATGAGAACAGAAAAGAAAATGACTGAACTCAATGTAGGTGATGTACTAGTAGTAGCTATTGATCATAGCTGCGCAATGAAGAACGTTCCAGAATGGGCGAGAAAACAGGGACATAATGTGGAAATCGAAGAGGTTGATGATGGCGAGTGGGAAGTTGTTATTGAGAAGGTAAAATAGGATCGCTGAGTAGGAAAGGACGGTGAATGAAACGGTGAACGAATTCTGGTTGAAGATATCGTCTAACCGCTTTTACAAGCGCTTGCTCAAAGAACCGTTTACTTATGTAACTGGAGCTGTACTTCTTGCTGTGTTCGCTACAGCACATCTGGCTGTTTTCTCTAAAGGATGGGGAGTAACTAGCGCTTTTGCAGATTGGGGAGCTTGGTTGTATCGATTAGCAGGCGGAAATGTAGATCAATGGGCATATTTTAGTTCGGAAAAAGCACAAAAAACATTATCTTCCGGATTTTTGAATGATGGTGGTTCGATTCGAAATCTAGGGATAATATTAGGTGCTTTAGCAGCGACTTTGTTTGCTTCCGAATTCAAGTTGAAGAAAATTAAGTCCAAAAAGCAGGTTGTAGCAGCGGTACTTGGTGGATTGCTCATGGGGTACGGAGCTAGACTGGCTAATGGATGTAATATTGGTGCATTGTTTACGGCTATAGCTTCTTTATCGCTTTCAGGATGGATATTTGGATTGTTCCTGCTGGTTGGCGCATTTATAGGCAGTAAATTATTAGCCAAATTCTTTATGTAAAAGTGAAATAGGCTGAGCTTGTAGCGCTGACGAGAGTCAGCCTATTTTATTAAGGCACAGACTCACAGGAGGGACAAAAGGAATGGAAAAGAAGACAGAACAGTATGATGTCGTCATTATCGGTGGCGGGGCTGCTGGTTTAACAGCGGGAATCTATTGTGGACGTGCAAAATTAAAGACTCTTCTCTTGGAAAAATCACTGGTAGGTGGTCTTGCCACTTATACTAATGAAATAGAAAATTATCCTGGTTTTCCTGAAGGAACGACCGGTACAGACCTTATGGGATTATTTCATAAACAAGCTAAGAAATTTGGTGTGGATTTTAAAATGACAGATGTAAAATCTGTTTCGGTAGCGGAAGATATTAAGGTAGTGGAGACCTTTCGGGTTCGTTATGAGTGCAAGGTCATTATTATAGCCAGTGGGGGAAAACCAAGAATTACCGGGGCAGTAAATGAAGATATGTTCTTATATGATAAAGGAATTTCTTTCTGTGCAACCTGTGACGCTGCAGCAAATACGGGAAAGACGGTTATGGTTGTTGGCAGTGGTGATGCAGCTATTGAAGAAGGAATGTTTCTGACCAAGTTTGCAGATAAAGTAATCGTTTCTGTTATGCATGATCATGGGAAAATGGATTGTAATGAAATTGCCAAAACGCAGGCACTAGAAAACCCTAAAATGGAATTCATGTGGAATACGGTGGTAAGTTCTTTCGAAGGTGAGGAACGTTTGAATTCCGTCGTCCTGAAAAATTTAAAATCTAATGAACTGCAAAACGTAAAGGTTGATTCATGTTTCTTATTTATTGGATATACCCCGAACACAGAAATTTTATCAGGTGTAGTTGAGTTGAATCGAAATGGATATGTCCTAGTCAATGAAAAAATGGAAACAAATATACCTGGTGTGTTCGCAGCAGGCGATGTATGTGATAAGTTCCTTAAGCAAGTGGCTACAGCTGTCGGTGATGGTGCCATTGCAGGGTATGGTGCAGAGAAGTATATCTCTGAATGTGAGACCTATGAGCATCAAATTCTAAATCAAGGAAAACCATCCGTTGTTTATTTATGGAATGCAACTGATCCTTCTTGCCGGGAGCTATTACCACTCTTTGAGGCGTTTGAACAATCCCATACTGAGATCAGGGTCACAAAGGTAGATGTATATAAGTCACCCGGACTTGCTGCCAAGCTAGGAATAGATTCAGTTCCTTCTATTGTTTATCTAGATGATGGAAAGATCCAAAGAGTAATTACAGACAAGATAAGTGATAACATATTGAATGCTCTAACGAATTGATGGAAAAGCCCTATGCAGATATCTCTGCATAGGGCTTTTTTTAATTATGCTTTTATTAAATTGGACGAGCTATTTCAAGAAAGTGTCAAAGTATCAATAATAGTTGTTTTGTCATATACCTTTGAAAGCGCTTAGATATTAAGATTAATTCATAGATAGCAAATCAACGGAGGGAGAGTAGAGGAGAACCAAGGCTGCAAAAAGAGAGAAAGCCATGAAAGATGCTTTATTTATAAGAATCTAGGTTTAGGAGGACTTACATATGGCGAACGCAAGCGTCGCACCAGACAAGACATCAAGACCGAATCTCGGCAAGCATCGGACCAGCGGGATAAGACGCTTTTTTAAGCAAATAGATCTGCAGCTTATGGTATTGCCAGCACTTGTTTTAGTTTTTATTTTTGCCTATATCCCCATGTACGGTATTCTAATCGCTTTTCAAGATTACAAGTTAGGTAATAGCTTTATTAGCAGTGATTGGGTTGGATTAAAGCACTTTATTTACTTCTTTAATGCTCCTGAATTTGAAGTGGTTATGAAAAATACAATCATAATCAGCTTACTGAAGTTCTGTTTTGGATTTCCTGCACCGATTATTTTGGCGTTAATGCTGAACGAAGTTCGTAAGATGTTCTTTAAACGGGTTATTCAGACCGTTACATACTTGCCTCACTTCTTATCTTGGGTGGTTATCGGCTCGATGGTTACCTCGATGCTATCCGTAGATAATGGCAGTATAAATATGCTGCTTGAGAAATTGAGATTTATCGATGAACCGATTAACTTCCTGTCTATGACCGAATATTTCTGGGGCATTTTAGTTACAACCAATGTGTGGAAGGAAATTGGATTTGCCTCGATCGTTTACTTAGCGGCCATTGCTGGTATTGATCCGCACTTATACGAAGCTGCTTCGATGGATGGTGCGAGTCGCTTTAAACAGATATATTTAATTACGTTGCCTTCCATTATGCCAGTTGTGATCATCTTTATGATTCTGGCGATCGGTAATCTGGTGAATGCAGGATTTGAAGATATTTTGATCCTTGCTTCCAATCCGGCTTTACGAGAGGTATCAGATTCAGTTGATGTATATGTTGTACGTGTCGGTATAGATAACTTCAGGTACTCCTATGCGACTGCTATCGGATTGTTCAAGGCCGTTATCAGTGTGACATTACTTACCTTTGCAAATTTCATTGCCAGAAGAGCGGGAAACAGCTTGTGGTAATGAATTACTCAATATAGGGGGACTGAATTATGAAACGTACTAACATAGGAGACCGATTGTTTATTGGATTCATATATGTATTCTTGACCTTACTGGCATTCTCCGCGTTTTATCCATTTTGGAATTCACTTGTGATTTCTTTTAATGAGGGGATGGATACTTCCAAAGGCGGAATTACTTTCTGGGTCCGTGAGTTCACGCTTGAGAATTATAAGATCGTATTTGAAGATTCTCGTTTAATGGGTGGATTCGTCATTGCAACATTGCGGACGGTAATTGGTACAGTAACAGCGATATTGGCCACTTCGATATTTGCTTATGGGATGTCGAAGCGCGAACTAATGGGTCGCAAATACTACATGATTATGTGTATCATTACAATGTATTTCGGTGGGGGACTCATTCCGTCATACATGCTTATCAGAAGTTTAGGCCTCTTCAACTCATTTTGGGTGTTTATTATTCCTGCACTTGTCAGCGTATGGAATATGATCATATTCCGGACCTTCTTCCAAGGTCTTCCGCAAGGTTTAGAGGAGTCAGCAAAGATTGATGGCTGCGGATACTGGGGAACTTTTCTCCGAATCGTACTTCCCTTGTCAGGGCCAGTCATCGCAACATTATCATTGTTCACAGCAGTCAATCACTGGAATGAGTGGTTCGTAGCGAGTATTTACATTACGAAAGAGGAGTTAATGCCGATTCAGACCATCTTGAGACAGATTTTGTTCTCTAATATTGCTTCAGAACAGCTGTCTAATGTAGATGCAAGTTCCATTGCTCATATTAACTCAGCCAAGAAAATAACGTCGAAGTCATTAACGATGGCTACGATCATGGTTGCAACCATTCCGATTGTATGTGTATACCCATTCCTACAAAGATTCTTCGTTAAAGGTGTCTTGGTCGGATCATTGAAAGAGTAGGATGATAGAATGAGATGGGGTTTAGAGCGTATTGCTTTGAACATAGATTACAAATTGAAAGGGGAAAATACATTGAAGACTAAGAGAAAGATGCTTCTCGGAACGTTGTCTACCTTGCTATTGTCGACTGTGGTGGCGGGTTGTAGTGGCAACAATTCAAGCGCTCCAGCTGCAACTGCTGAACCAGTGAAAGAAGGAGGAACAGCGGTTAACACAGCAACTGAAGCTCCAGCGGCTGATTTGTATGAGTTAGGGAAAGAACCGCTTGAAGTATCATTCTACGGAAACTACGGCTGGTATCAAATGCCGAAATGGGGCAAAGATGCTGCTTCTAAATGGATTTTAGATAATTTGAAAATCAATGTCACTGGAATTAGCTCTGGTGGTAATAATGCTCAGAAGCTGCAAACGATGATTGTTGGTAATGAGCTGCCGGATATTGTATGGACTGAGAAAGGTGCTGACGTAGAGCGTCTTCGTCAAGCGGATATGCTAGTTCCTTTGGATGAATACATTGATAAATATCCAAACTTTAAAAAGTACTTAACAGCTGGACATTTGGAATTGCTTCGTTCTCCTGATGGTAAAATCTATCAGCTGCCGAATTATTATACAACACAGCCAAACGGTAATGCCGGTTATGCGATCAATAAGAAAATTTACAAAGAACTCGGTTCTCCTAAGCTAGAGACTACGGATGATTTGTATGCTTACTTAAATGCTGTTAAAGCGAAGTTCCCAGATGTTATTCCGTTTGAGACTGGCTTAGCGAAAGATGGTAACGGTATTGACCAGTTGTTCTCCTCTTTTAAAGAGAATAACCTTTCGTATACTAGAATATATGCTGTACCTGATGGCGACAAAATGGCTTCCATTTACAAAGATGAAGGGTTCCGTGAGTCCGTTGTCTTTGGTGCTAAATTAATGCGTGAGAAGCTTATGACACAGGATGCGAATACCCAAACAGAAGACCAAATTAGAGAGAAAGCGATGAATGGCAAGTTCGCTGTGATTGCGACATTCGATCCGATGAAGTTGCTGGCTACTGCTGATGAAGAGATGAAGAAGAAAAATCCGGAAGATGGTTATATGTTTATTAAACCAATCTACAAACCGGGCTTGGATCAAAGTAAAATCACACCGGGAACGTACAATCAGTTAGGATGGAACGTTGCTACAATCACTAAAAACGCTAAAAATCCAGAAGCTGTATTCGCAATGCTTGATTGGATGACAGGTGCAGAAGGTTCTATGGTTCTGAACTGGGGCCCTCCAGGACCAGACGCTTACTGGGATGGATTTGAAGCAGATGGACTTACTCCTAAATTTAATAAAGATAAATATCTAAATGAGCCAGAAGCATTGTCTGAAATCAGCGGTAAGGCTGGTGACTTGGTTTGGGTAGGAAACACGGTTTTCTTGGATAATACCAAGAAAATGATGTTGCAAACCCTTCCAGCTGATAAGATCGACTTTAGTAACCGTTGGCAGATGGAAGTAACGTGGGCTTCACAAGGCGACTTTACGGAGTTCCTAAACTGGGATCCGGCTCCAGACAGTGAAGAAGGTATTATCAGACAAAGCGTTAGAGATATCTGGCTAACTGCTAGAGCGAAATCAATGTATGCGAAGACCGATGCAGAAGCATTAGCCATTCTTGACAAAGCACATGATGATTCCATGAAGGTTGGTTATGAGAAATTCCTTGATTATGTTACAAAAGTATGGACAGAAAACAAGAAAGCTTTAGGAAAATAATAATTAGTAATACGAAGGTTTGCTACTAGGCAAGCCTTCGTTTTTACGTTGTATTCTGATGATTCATTGTTTATAGGCTGTTAGACAAATTTATGAATGGTATACTGTGAAAGAGTAATGGTAGAATTTACAGGGACAGATTTATGCATTTCAAAGGGGGACTTGTTGATGTACAACGTATTATTAGTAGACGATGAGATGCTGGATCTAGAAGGTATGAGACAATTTATTCCTTGGAATGAGCTTGGTATGGAAGTTGTGGAGGCAGCAAATAACGCGTTTACCGCGTGCGATATTTTAGATCAGCATGTTATTGATATTATCGTAAGCGATGTGAATATGCCGAATATGTCGGGCCTTGAGCTGGCTCGAATTGCCATAGAGAAAAAAAAGGATATACGCGTGATATTTGTAAGCGGTTACCAAGATTTTAGCTATGTTAAGCAAGCACTGTCACTAAAGGCGTATAGCTACGTCCTTAAGCCAATGGATGATAGTGAACTCATTGCTGCACTTCAGAAAGTAAGGCAGGATTTAGACGATGAACGTAAACGCCGTGATGTTGAAGAAGCCTATCAGCATATGATTCCAATGGCCAAAAATGATTTGTTGATACGCTTATTCGAAGGGGAATGGGAAGGGGAAGAGGGTAGCCAGGCCGGAATGTTATCGCTTGTGAAGTCATACGGTCTGGATAAGCTGAATTGGCCTGTTCGTGTAGCTGTCTTGGAGCTTGACTACTTCAACTGGCTTCAAGGACAGGATAATCTATCTAAACATCAAATGGCCAAGGACTTCCTTTATGAAGTGAATAGAATAGGTCAGAAGCACGGAATGCCACATTGCTACAAGGTATCGTCCTATCGGATTGCATTATTGATTAACGAGCAGGAAATGGAAAAGTTCACTGAGGATATTTACGCCTCGATTCGTGCGAAGTTTCCAGTCACAATGACTGTAGGTGTAGGCAAACCAACATTTTCTATGGAACAGATTCATATCTCCTATCGACAAGCTATGGAAGCTGTGGACGGAAAAATGTTTATTGGCAAAGGCAATCTTATAATGTATGAGACCGTTAGCAGTGAACCAGGGATGATCGATGCTCGTATGTTAGATACCCGTATGGATACGTTGTTTAAAGCGGTGAAAGAGTATGAGTTAGTACTTATTTATGATGAGATCGACAAGTTATTCCGCTCTGTAAGTAGTTTAAGATCCAAATTCACGATTCATAATCTGGCAATGTATATCATTTGGAAGCTGGATCAGCAGTTAAAGGATGTTAGTGAGGATTTATTTGAAATTTTAGGTATGGAAATACATAGTTTAGATGTTTTACACCAATTCGATACGATCAGTGATATTCGTTCGTGGCTCGTACTCAAAACGTTTGAGATCTCCGAGTACCTGCGTAGTAAATCAGATTCAGTGAACCATAAATTGATTAGAGAAATCATCCAAACGATGCAGGACAGAATGAGCGATAACTTTACGCTTAAAGATATTGCGCAGCAGTTCTCTTTCTCCCCTAACTATTTGGGCTATCTATTCAAAGAAGAAACAGGGAAAACGTTCAGTGAAGTACTTACACAGCTTCGAATGGATCAAGCAGGCAAGCTTTTAAAAGATCCGACCTGCAAAATCTATGAAATCGCTAGCAAGGTAGGCTATCGGTATCTCCCTTATTTCAGCAGACAGTTCAAAGAGGCTTATGGTATGACACCTATGGAGTATCGTAAGCGCGACAAGTGATGGGGGATGAAGTTCTATGAAAATGCGAAGAAGACATAAGTATGTGCCGATTGGCTATAAGTTAATGCTGACGTATATGTTTTTTATTATTATCCCTGTATCCCTAATCGGGTTCGTCTCTCATTCCATGTATAATGATTCATTACGCGAACATATCAATACGAATATTAAAGGAACGTTATTGCAGATTCGTGACAATATTGATTATAAAATGGACGAAGTTACTCGAATATCAACGCAATTATACAGTGACTTTGATTTTTATCGAAATCTTCGGAGCTATGAGGAAGGCTGGGAAAATTACGATCGGATGTCTAAGAAGGTGCTGCCGAAGCTTGACGTAGCGATTCAATCTACAGGTGTGAAGATAGGGATGTCACTATTCTTAAAGAATGAATCGATCCCTGAGATCTATTCGAATTCACTTGAGGGCTATTTGGACAATAGTAGCTTTTATCATCTCTACCACATGAAACGGATTGAAGATAAGTCCTGGTATTATGATTTTCCAACTGAAAAATACGCTGAAACTATGAAATGGTGGCAGATCGAGAGCGATGTAGAGAATAATAGGATCTCGTTGCTCCGTAGATTAATTGATACATACGAGCCTCTTAAGCCTAAAGAGATTGGATTCCTGCGGATTAATGTAAGGATTCAGGATCTATTCGACAGTGTCAATTATACGAAGATAGGAAAAGGAAGTAACCTAATTATAAAGAACGAGTTTGGAAGAACGATGTATCAATCAGGTGAACTTCCGGAGAACTATACCAATGAAACAGAGCCAAATAAAGATTACCTGACGATTAAAGAAACAATTATGTTTGCTAACCAAGCATGGCAATTAATCGCGCTTGTTCCGATTGCAATCCTTGAAAAGGATGCAATGAAGGTACGTTTGTTTATTATTTTAATGTGTCTCATATGCTGTGTGGTTTTTAGCTTTGTAGGCATATTTATATCCCGCTATTTTTCGATTAGGATTAATAAGTTCGTATATGTGCTTAATGCCTATCGGGAAGGTGATCTTCACAAGCGTATAAAATATCGGGGGAAGGATGAATTCTCTCAGATAGCAACCGCGCTGAATGATATGGGTGAAAATATTGATATGTTGATTAAAGAGGTATATCTTACTCAGCTCCAGAAGAAGGAAGCGGAGCTTGAAATCCTACAATCGCAAATCAACCCACATTTCCTGTACAATACTTTGTCGTCTATTATTCAATTAGCCAAGTTTGGTCAAAATGAGAAGCTGCAGAAGATGGTACTGGAATTAGCGAAGTTTTATCGTTTAACGCTTAATGAAGGCCGTACGATGATTCCGGTTCCAACTGAAATTGAGCAAGCGAACGCTTATTTAGAAATCCAGAAAATTAAATATGGTGACCGCTTGGAGGTTATGTTTGATTTTGATACAGAGATCTGGCCTTATGAAACCATTAAACTGATTCTACAACCCTTTATTGAGAACGTGCTGAAGCATGCTTGGTGCGGTGATCACATTCATTTACGGATTGTAGGACGTAAGGAAGGCGATAATATTCTCTTCCGTATCATTGACGATGGTATAGGCATCAGACAAGAGCGTATTGATCAAATTTTTGACTCGAAGGGACATACAAATACAGGTTATGGCGTCCGTAATGTGGATCAACGGATTAAACTGCAATATGGACCCGAGTATGGCGTAAGTATTTTTAGTCGTGTGGGAATTGGAACATCGGTTCAGATCCTGATTCCAGCCAAAAAAAGAAAGTAAGCGGTATTGCAGTGATGATATAGAGAAGGGGTCATTAAGCTAGCGATAACTAGCTTAATGACCCCTTTGATTATTCAAGTGAAAGTTAGAAACCTTTGTATTGAGGTTCTTCTGACTCTAATTCGGTTACCCGATTTTCAACCTGTGTAACGATTTGTTGTGTTTGCTCAGCTGCATTTGTGAATAAAGTTTTTGCACTTTCGTTTTGTGTTTCAAGTGCAAATTGCTCCAAGCTCGCTTGAGCGCCTTTTAAAGAAGATAAACATGTTTTAACTTGTGAGGCTACTGTCATTAGGTTTCTCTCCTCTGTTTTAAGTTTCTAGCATGACGTTTCCTATTGTCCTCAACCGTTACTTTAGTTATGCAGGAAAAAAATACAAGATTTATACGTTAACCGATTTCCATAAATAAGTAGCCTAATTGAGGATTGAATGGACCTTTATTGACAAATAATGAGTGTTAATAAACAAGTGTTGATTTAAAAAAGGAGGAAAATTGTGATGCCGGAGTGGTTGGAGGTTGTAGTACGAACACTCTTTGCTGTGGTTGTGCTTTTCTTTTTAACTAAATTACTGGGGAAGAGACAAGTATCGCAGCTTTCGTTCTTCGAGTATATTACGGGGATAACCGTCGGCAGCTTAGCCGCCTATATTTCTTTGGATACGGATAAGTATTGGCATTTAGGACTCATTGCGCTGATTGTATGGGTCGCTTGTTCTTTAGGAATTGAATGGCTTCAGATGAAGAGTAAAAAAGCAAGAGACTTCATTGACTTTAAGTCCACCGTCCTTATAAAAGATGGGAAAATACTTGAAGATCATATGAAAAAGGAACGTTTAACTACAGATGAATTATTGGAAGAGCTACGTAAAAAGGATGTATTCAATATATCTGAAGTGGAATTTGCGATTATGGAGTCTGATGGAGCGATTAATATTCTGCTTAAGAAGGAGTATCTCCCTCTATCGGCAAAAGACCTGGGTGTGAAGGTTGCCCCTCAGAAAGAGTCACAAGCCGTCATCATGGATGGGAAAGTATTAGATAAACCGTTAGATACCTTAAATCTGACTCGCAGCTGGCTTGATGGCGCGCTAGAGAAAATGGGGCTAACCGTCGAGAATGTATTTCTCGCTCAAGTTGATTCTTACGGTGAGCTGACGGTCGATTTGTATGCCGACAACTTTAAAGTACCACAACCACAAGATAAACCACAATTATATGCTTTGCTCAAAAAGTGTGAAGCGGATCTGGAAATGTTCAGTTTGTCGACAAAAAATGAAAAAGCTAAAAAAATGTACGAACAATGCTCAGAGCAATTGCAGGCATCTTTGAAAGTGCTAAAGCCTTTAATCCAAAGTTGATGGGCAAACAAACTTTATGCCCAAAAGCAAGAAAGAACCGGTTTTTCGCATCGGTTCTTTTTTTTCGTATACAGCTAAATGAAGTAGAGAGTATAAACTTCGTAAACAATTGGCAAACTAAGCCAGATTCGCAAGTCACAACCTAGGAGGAATAAAGCCTATGTCAGGAATTGTAGAAACCATTAAAGATCAACTGAAGGAATGCAGTGATGCGGTGTATCAGTCCATTTCTGTTCATGGGCATATCTGTCTTTTGATCTATATACCTTCCATCATCGATTCTAAGACACTTCATGAAAGTATTGCTTTGCCACTAAAAACAGAAGCAGAAGCAAAGCTGGAATGGCCGAATTTTTTAGAACGGCTAGATCAAGGTGTTGTTTTTCCTATCCATTACCTCAAGGCATTTGACTTACAGAAGATTGTAGATATGATCGTTGCTGGAAAAGTAGTACTTTGTATTGAGGATCTTCCTTATGTTTATTATTTTGAAATTACCCAATATCAAAAAAGATCAGTGACCGAATCACAAAACGAACTTGTAGTGATTGGTCCCCAAGAAGCATTCATTGAAGACATAGAAACGAATCTCTCTTTGATTCGACATAAAATTAAACATCCGGATCTAAAAACCATTCATTATTCAATTGGTAAATATACAAAAACTGATGTGTATGTGGTTTATATTGAAGGACTTTATAAAAAAGAAGTTCTTGCTGAGATTAAACAGAAACTAGATCAAATAGATATTGATGGGATACTAGGCATTAGTTATATATCAGAATATTTAAGGAATGGTAACCTCACGCCATTTCCGGTATTTCAATATACAGAACGCCCTGATTCGGTGGCAGCTTCTTTAATGGAAGGCCGAATCGGAATCATACAAGATGGAACACCTACTGCAATGCTCGCTCCGACATCTTTTTTTACCATGCTGCAATCCTCTGAGGATTATTACCAAAGCTTTTATGCAGCAAGCTGGATTCGTATTGTTAGATTTCTGTTCTCAATCATATCCATGATTCTTCCATCGCTTTATGTAGCGATTACAACTTTTCATCCTCAAATCATTCCACCGAATCTGTTAATTACGATTGCTTCAGCAAGGGAGAACATTCCTTTCTCAGCTCTTACTGAGGCTTTAATTATGGAGCTTACCTTTGAAGCACTTAGAGAAGCAGGGACTAGAATTCCAAAGCCTGTAGGACAGACGGTTTCAATTATTGGGGGGATCGTTATTGGTCAAGCTGCGGTCCAAGCAGGAATTGTATCCGCTCCAATGGTTATTGTTGTTTCTATTACCGGAATTGCCACCTATATCATTCCTCATTATGAGCTAGGTCTGACTTTCCGACTACTTCGTTTCCCGTTACTGGTTATGGGTGGAACAATGGGGCTGCTCGGGGTATACATTACAGCTTTTTTGATTTACGGACATTTAGCTAACTTAAGACCGTTAGGTGCTCCATATTTGCAACCTGTTGCCCCATTTGTATTACAGGACTGGAAAGATACATTCGCTCGCTTTCCCTCGAACTTTATGAAGAAGCGCAGCAATCTTTATACAGATAGGAATAAAAGGAGACTGAAAGAAAAATGAGAATCCTGAAGATAGGAGTTATTATAATCTTGTTCCTAAATATAACAGGTTGTTGGTCGACGAAGGTAGAACTGGATGAACTAACATTTGTATACGGAATGTTTATTGATGAAGGCAAAGAACCAGGTACTGTTGAAATAACGATTAACTCACCCTTGCCCAATCGTCTTAACGCAGCCGGACAACCTTCACTTGGCGGTGGAGGTGACGGAACTACTTATTCTACCGTTTCTAAGACCGCAGAAACGATTGCAGATGCTATGCTGTTAATTCAAAAAGACTTAACACGTCAACTTAGTCTTGCTCAATTAAAGGTAATTGTTTTAGGGAAAACCTATGCTGAACAAGGAATCAGCGAACTACTATTATGGATTGAAAGAGAGCCAAGTCTTCCTTTGGGCGCTCATGTTATGGCTAGTCCCGGAAATGCAAAAGAGATGAATACTTTAACACCTATTTACGAGCAAATACCCTCGGATGTACTAAGGAACTTTGGATCTGAGAGATACTTGTTTTCAACTACGATTAAGGATTGCATGTTTGCTGAGGCATCCGGTGTTGGATTTGCTATCAACAATCTTTCATTTGGAAAAAAAGAAGAAACATCGAAAGATGGAAAGCCAGAATTCTGGGCAGGAATCCAAGGGGCAATGCTGTTTCAAAAAGATAAGATGAAAGGAGTTCTTAAGCTTAAAGAGGGAAGGGCATTAGCTTGGGCGGTAGGCAGTCTTAAGCTGGCCGTTTACTCCGTCGATTGGGATGAGGGGAAAAGTGCCGCAAGTGTTGTATTTGTAAGCACAAAATCATCAAAAAAGTTAAATAAAACGGATAAGGGTCCTGTGTTTACAGTGAATTTAAAGGGGAAAGCAAGTGTGATTTATTTAAGGGATCCTAAGAATAGGGATACAGAGGAACTCGGTCAAATTATCATTGCGAAGCTTAAAGAGAAAGTCTCTGATAATCTTAACGAAGCTATTCGTAATACCCAAAAAGCAGGTGCCGATGTTCTGCAACTCGGATTGTTACTGGAATGGAACGATCCAAAGCAATGGAAGCAGCTTAGAGAGCGGTGGGAAAATTATTATGCTCTAGAAGCTGATATTAAAGTGAAGACAGATTTTAGCATTGTGGATTTTGGAACAGCAAAATAAGACGTTTAGAGGGAGAAGTTATGCAAACATCGAAATGGCAGCTGTTCCGTTTTTTCATTATTTTCTTCAGCTCCCAAGCCACTATTTTTTTGATTCCGACTCTAATTGCTACTTCATCCTATCAAGGCTGGATAGGTTTAATAGTGGGATCTTTATTAGGGTTAATATTATTGTGGTTTACTTTTCACGTCGGTATGCTGCGACCTAATCAAGCGTGGGTAAGCTTTGGAAAAGATATCATAGGTAAATGGCCGCACAAGTTCATGCTTGTTTTGCTGTTATGTTGGTGTATTTATTATGCATCCTTTGATATTGAGAACTTTGTGTTATTCTTTGGTTCTAATTATTTGAGAGGAACTCCACCTCTGTTTATTCAATGTGTAATTGGGTTAGTGATTATGTATACGGCAAGTTTAGGCTTTACAACGATAGCGTATATGGCGGATGGACTTTTTCTTATTTTTTTTATAACGATGATCATTTTATTTTATTTATTTCTCCCGAATGCGGACTTCAATATGCTACCCGCCTTCTTTCATTATCATGATCCCGGGATTGCCCTGAAGGACTCTATTGTAGTCATGTCATGGTTTGGAGAATGGATTGTCCTCTTGTTTGTTGTGCCCGATCTGAAGTTTGAAGCGAAGATGTTGAAAAGATTAGTACTTACGGCGATATTTGTCTTAGTCACTGTCTTAATTGGTTGGTCGCTGACGATGATGAGTTTTGGTCCACATTTGGGTCGGGAACTGCAATATCCTTTCCTTGAATTGGTGCGCAGCGCCAAACAAGATAATCTGCTAGGCAATTCGGATCCGCTATTAATTGGAATATGGTCGTCTTCTATGTTCATACACAGCTCATTCCTTATCTATGTAGCCTCGAGATGTGTATCCGGTTTGTTTAATACAAAAGCTAGAAAAATGTACATTCCCTTCTTAACAATAACTTCAATAACGATAGCTTTTTTATATTCACGACACATAGGCAGTTATTATAAACACTATAATAGTTTTGCTATTGTTGTCATTTGGCTAATCGTTGAAAGCATCCCGATCTATTATGCCATCACGGCTTTCTTTCGCTATCGGAATAAAACTGCGAAGTAAATAAATTAGGAGTGGAAATCTAGGTTCTGTCTTTTTAATGGGCAGAACCTTTTCTTGTGAATTATATATTGGATACACTTTCTGTTATGATTAAAGGACTAATTACATTAATTTCCCAGATTGGATGGTGTATTTTACATGAATCTTCAAGGAGTCACTGAACTTATCAAATCTATTAGATCCAATCTAGCTAAAGTCATTGTTGGAAAAGAGGATGGAGTAGACTTGCTACTAACCGCATTACTTGCGAATGGCCATGTTCTGCTGGAAGATGTTCCGGGTACAGGTAAAACTTTGTTAGCCAAAGTCCTTGCAAAATCTTTAGATTGTACATTTAAGCGTATTCAATTTACTCCAGACTTGCTGCCTTCTGATTTAAGCGGGATTAATTTTTATAATCAAAAGACAGGTGAATTTCAGTTTAGACCAGGTCCAGTATTTGCGAATATTTTGTTGGCTGATGAAATTAACCGTGCAACACCAAGAACACAATCCAGTCTGCTGGAATGTATGGAGGAGCGGCAAATCACGATCGATGGTGTGACTCATGGCCTAGAAGCACCTTTTCTCGTTATTGCTACACAGAATCCGATTGATAACCAAGGCACTTTTCCGTTGCCCGAAGCTCAATTAGATAGATTTCTGATGCGGATTACTACGGGTTATCCTTCATTTGACGAAGGGATTCATATTTTGCAGCGTTTCCGTGAGAATAATCCTCTTGAAGAGACTTTTGCTGTGGCTGCCGCTCAAGATATTCAAGCTGCGCAGCGTTTGGCCGCTTCCGTGAGTATTAGTGATGAGTTGCTAGCGTATATCGTTCGGATTACGGAAGCTACTCGCAAATCTACGGCAGTAAAACTAGGGGCGAGTCCACGTGCAAGTGGAGCATTGCTTAGATCATCTCAAGGATATGCTCTAATCCAAGGTAGATCTTACGTTACACCAGATGATATTAAAGCCGTAGCTGTTCCGGTGCTTGCACATCGTCTGCTTCTTCATCGTGGATTGGGTTCTAAAGAGGGACAGGCCGCGGAAATTGTGTTACAAGTGCTTCGTGAGGTAGAGGTGCCGACTGAACTCGTTGCGTCCTTAAGTGGCGGAAAGGTGGAATGAGCTATGGCTTTGCCTTGGTTCATTTTTATTACAGTAGCTCTCCTGTTCCTTCTTGCCGTTATCTATGAACGGAATGGTCATAAAGCGCTTAGTTATACTCGGTATTTTTCAACTAAGGTTGCTTACGAAAGGGATAACCTTGAGATGATCGAGGAGATCGTTAACGCGAAACTTCTGCCATTACCATGGCTTCGACTGGAATCTAGTATTGCAAGAGGCTTGGAATTTGGAAGTCAAGATAATCTCGGCATAAGCACAGGTGAAATCTACCAGAATCATATCAGCTTGTTCTTTCTTAAATCTTACCGTCATATTAAACGGCGTCATCAAGTAACTTGCGAACGGCGTGGGATATACCGTTTGGAGTCAGTCACCATGACCACTGGAGATCCCTTTGGATTGATCCGGAAAAATAAAACGTATCCTCTCCAAATAGAGTTATTAGTCTATCCTAATTTGCTGAATCTAGACGATCTTCCGCTACCGATACATAGCTGGCTGGGTGAACTTCCAGTGAAAAGATGGATCGTAGAAGATCCTTTCCTGACTGCAGGTATTCGCGAGTATAGCTCAGGAGATTCTATGGGACTTATAAACTGGAAGGCTACAGCGCGCACAGGGACTATGCAGGTACATAAGAAAGACTACACTGCGGATTCCAGGCTCGTCATTTGTCTGAATATAGAGGACAGTGATTCTATGTGGAGAGCGGTAACGGATGTGGAACGTATCGAGCAAGGGATAAGATATGCAGCCACTATCGCCGAATACGCCATGCGCCATGGAATTGAGACGGGATTTATCTGTAACGGCAGATTGGATAACGGGGGCGAAAGAGATCCTGTTGAAGCAGAGCCTATGGCTGAGCTGGAAGACTTGCTAGAGCTGTTAGCTAAGCTGGAGCTAGACAGAACGCTTCCTATGAGTCGATTGCTAGCTCTTCAAGGCGAGAGTGGAATAAGTGATACAGACTTTCTGATCATTAGCTGTCATAGAGGAGCAGAATTACAAGAGGCTGCTGACCTCCTATTGGTGTTGGGCAATGGTATAGAATGGCTGGATATTCCGGAACAGGGAGGAGAGAGCGCATGAAACTTCCGTTATCTGGTTACGTATGGAATACGGTCAAACTCTGGATATACTCTATCCTAGAACTATTATTAGTTTTACCTGTATGGATTCTGTTTCAGGTTTATGTACTGCCCAAGCAAGTTGAACCTATGTGGCTGACCGCCATACCATTAATATTATTAGTAGGTATTCTGCTTCGAAAACAGTGTAGTGTTAGATGGAAGCAACTGCTTGCTTCTCTAATCCTTGGGACGGTGGTTGGGGCTTTGTCAGCAGGAAGTCTGTCTATCGAGAGTCTGCCTTTAGGTGTCGCAGGTTTTATATGCGCTTTTCTCGGAATGACTGCTGACTCTCGGGATCAGTCCAGTAAGAAGTATTGGATAGGTATTGTAATCTATTTTGTTGCGACCATTGTCTTTGGGAGAATTCCTGATTTGGAGGAAAGTGTTACACTACTGACCTGGTGCGGTAGTTTGTGTCTATTACTCACACTATTTATTTCTAATAGTAGCTATTTACAATATAGTACGCTTTCACAAGAGGGTAAAGCTTTGCCAAAAGGATTACAAAGGAATAACCGTATTTATGTCATTGGTATAGGACTTGTTGCGGCCGTGTTAGCAGCAGGGGTCGGAAAAGCTATTGGGACACTGCTATGGAATATGGTTCGTTCGTTCTTCGGATGGATTAGTAATTTATTCTCTGGGTCAAGTGAGCCGCTACCTCCGCCGTTAGAACAGCCTCAAGCGAGTCCGGAACTACCTTTTGTTGGAGATGAAAAGCCTGGTCTACTAGCTGCTATATTAGATGTTGCTTTATATGTTGCTGGAGCTGTGTTATTGGGCGTTGCAGCTTATTATGGACTTCGGTGGTTGTATAGAAATGCCGGTGGGAAATTAAAGAGAGCCATGGATGCCTTGCTATCCATGCTGCGCAGGGAACATACTCCAAAGGGCAATACAACTTATCTTGATGAGGAAAAAAGTGTATTTACATGGGAACAAGCGCTTCAAGGTCTAAAGGATTTCTGGAGTACTCGCCTTACGCCAAGACATCGAAAAGACCGCTGGGAGCAGATGAATAGTGAAACGGAGCGTGTTCGTTGGTTATATCGGCGTTGGCTTCATTTGAAGCACGATCATGGTTATGAAGTTAAGAGTTATCTTACGCCGAAGGAAACAGAAGACGATATTATTAAATGGACTGCTCTTAACAAGGTTAAATATAAGGGCGAAGAACGTACGGTTCATACGTCGAATTCATTGATTGAATTATATGAAAAAGTTAGATATGGAGAAGAAAATCCTTCTGCTAATGATGTGGCTGTATTGAAAGATGAATTGAAATTATAGAATTGAATATTCTTCAAATTCGTGCAAATAGGAACAAATAGGTTACAAACGCTTCAAAAGTGTTACAACATGGATACAATTGGATTTGCAGTTACCACTATAATAATTCTAGCAAAATACTCGTGGAGGGAAGTAAATGAGAAAGCATAGCAGTACATATGTTGTTTTACTATTAAGTACCTTTGTCATCAGTCAACTGACTGGCCATACCGCTTCAGCGGCACCCGCTAATGCTGTTCGTACCAATCCAGCTGTAGCAACAGCGACAGTAACACCCCCTAGTAATCTGGGTTCCGTTTCTTTAGGAGCAAATATCAAAGCTACATTAGAAGATGTCAATATTTGGTCACAACCTGGTGGGAATATTTTAACCTATACCCTGAATTATTCGAATGGGAGCAGTAAAAACGCAAACCTAATGTATTATTTTTCGAGAGTGACGACGCCAGGGGGTTCGGTTATTCCGGGTAACCCTCTGAGCGCTGACGCGACTAAGAAGAAGATTGGTGCTAAAGAAAGCTTGCGGGTTACATATTACGTCAACATAGGCAAGACCAATTCGTTAAAAGGGATTAAGATTCCCATGTATGTATGGGATTCCAAAACCAAAGGTTATTTAAAGCATGCAGGAAGCTTTACTGTACCAGCTAATTATTCCCCAACTGCTGTAAATGGAAAAAATGTTAGCACCACAATGAATGACATTCCTGTCATCGCCAAAAGTGAGTCCTTGGAGCTCTATAAATATAATGGGAAAGTTTATGCCAAGGTGGGTATAAGCCTGACCAATAAGGGCAGTAAGGTACTCAGTGATCCGGGTTATGCGGCTTATTTACTCTCAGCAGGTGGCAGTTCGTATGAATTAGCACTTGATCGTTCTCAGATTAGTTACAAGATTCAGCCGCAGGAGAAGAAGACTATCTATTATCTTGCCGAGATTCCTCCTTATATGAAGACGGATAATATGAAGCTGCAATTTACGCAAAAAGATGAAGCACTGAAGCTTGAGATCGCTAAATCCTCGTACAAGCTACCGGCAGCTACAACCCCTAATTTGGTGGTAGGTAAAGGTGTGACCAAGAAAATCACCATTAATAATAATCCGATAGAAACTCAGTTAAACAACGCAAACGTATACGCTGAGAATAATAAAGGGATTTGGACCTTCCAGCTTCGTGTGAAAAATGTAGGGAAGACGGCCGTTACGTTGCCAACGTATGAGCTTGCCGTCAAATCTTCAACAGGGACAACCTTTCCGATCAATGCGAAGGGATTGAGCGGCTTAACCATAAAACCTTTGGAAGAAAAAATCATTCCACTTACCGCACAAATTCCGCTTGAGATTGAGCAGAGTTCGCTGCAATTGCAAATGATAGAGGCTGTTTCAGCTCCAGCTAATACAGAAACGGGCAGTTCAGGTGAGGGAACAGGATCTGAAGGGAATAATGTCAGTACGGGTAATACAGCCAAGCTGACAGTACCGATTGCCTACTACACAATTTCCTACACACTTCGGCCAGAGGTTCAAAAGGGCGTGGAGTATAGTGCATCCAATGAATATGGTTCTTTCACTTATAACTTGCTGTCTTTGCAGCGCTTTCCTTGGAAAGATGATGACATCGTTGTTGCTAGAATAAATATTAAGAATTCGCAATCGGTGGCTTTAACACTTCCAGAATTAAAAGGATCTGTGCAAGTAGACAATGACGATGTGTCTTCTTCTACAGAACTGTTTATGGACAAGGAAACCTCGACGATTGCGCCTGGGAAAAATGCGGAAATCTATGTATTTTCCAAAATCCCTTACACGCAAGAGTTCGATAAATTAAAAGTGAACCTCTTTACAACGGTAAAAGAAGAGAAGAGCTCGTTCCTGTCGCTTAGCACGAACAGTACGATGAATGCTGTAGCGACTATTGAACGTGGGGGAAGTTATGCAATCACCGGTAAAGGCAAGAACGCTAATGTCCAAGAGAACAAAACAATTATTTATGAAGGTCTCAATTCTAATATCGTATATACAGAGCTACTGCTTAGCAGTGAGGAAAAAAGACAAAGCAAAATGGCTCGCCTTCAGGGTTACTTTAAAACGGCAGATGGCCAGCTATTCGAAGCTACAGTGAATCAGCCAGATACTTCAGCTACACCTGGTGGTAAGCAATTAATAACGTACTGGGCAAAATTGCCTAAATCCGTTATTCCATCAGACGTAAGTATGTATCTAGGTCCAGGAATTACTGGGAATAAGCTGTCTGAACCTGGTCAGGAACCAACGGGATTCATTAACATTGCTTCATTAAGTCTAAATCCAGTTTCTACTCCACCGGAGAATAACTTGACGAAAGTTGCGCTATATCCATACACGATGTCTGTCCTAAGTTCGGAAGGGCGATCACTGAAAGGAAGTAATACTATAGACATCGTTATGAATTACAACCTGCTTCGTGACAGTACCTACGATATGGGAACCTTCACCCATAAACTAGTACTCAAAATGACAGATCCGTATGGCTTATCACAGGAACGAAGCTTGAACATCGGTACCGAACTTCTTGAAGGGAATAACAACTCGTATACTGCGACCTTTACGAATAATATGTACAAGAATTTGGAGGGTGGTTCGTACCGAATCACACTGTATGATGAGTTCCAAGGAGAACGGATCGAGCTGGCCAGCCAGGCATATAGCATAAAGATTGATAGAGCAGTAACTGAGAAGTAGGAATTCATATCTATTAATGTACGAGAAGGAGCAGCTCCAATGTTGCGAGTGGAAAATGTAACGCATTCTTTTAAGAATGGTAATGAAACGACGGCAGTCCTTCATCAAATAGATTTTTCTGTGAAAAAGGGGGAGATGGTTGCATTACTGGGGAGCTCGGGTTCCGGTAAGTCAACCATGCTCAACCTGATGGCAGGTCTGATGAAGCCTACGGAAGGCCACATTTACATTGCTGACCAAGATATTGTGAAGATGAGCGAAAACAAGCTATCTGAATTTCGTAGGAAGCATATCGGGTTTATCTTTCAAGCATATGAACTGATTACTAGCTTGACTGTCCGTGAAAATGTAGAGTTGCCGCTAGTGTTCCAATCCGTTTCACCATCAATACGTAAGCAAAAAGCTCTGGCCTTGCTGGAAGGGGTCGGCATTCCGGATAAAGCTGACCTGTTCCCTTCACAGTTGTCTGGCGGACAGCAGCAGCGGGTCAGTATTGCACGTTCCTTGATCACAGAACCGTCCGTTATTTTCGCAGATGAACCGACCGGAAATCTGGACTCGAAGACAGAAGAGGAAATTATCAATATCCTGCTTAACCTGAACAAGAAGATGAAGACCACCTTCATCGTTGTAACACATGAGCTCAAAGTAGCAGAACAAATGCAACGGATTTTCACGCTTCAGGATGGATATATGATTACTGAGAAACAAACTTCTTCGGATACAGAACTCGAAGGGGGTAAGCTCATTGAGGATTAGTGATATTTCACGTTTGGCTTGGGAGCAAGTCAAACGACGGAAAGTTGTCACAGGTCTTTGTATGGCAGGTATATCGATAGGCTGTGCTGCTATTATTGTTGCATTAAGTATTGGAGATTCCGCGCAAAGCTATACGGAGCGGGAAATTAACCGGAATTTCAAAATGGATGAAATTACGGTGACTCCGAACAGCGGCATCCCTTCACAAGGGGGCGGAGAAGGAAAAGGAGCCTCTGCCTCTGATGCTAAGCTCGACCCCGGCAGGCTAACGGGCCAGAAGCTGAAAATTGTTCAAGGCCTGCGGCATGTTACCGCAGCAGCACCTTTTCAAGAGCTTGGCTACATACAAATGACTACTATCGATAATAAAATTACGGACGTACAGTTAATCGGAACGGATCTTCGACTACTAACCAAATATGACCATAAATTTAAGCAGGGTGGTCCTTCTGATTCGGTTGGTATGGCAGTACTAAACTATGGAGCAACTGTAGGATTGATTGATGTCGAGACTCGGCAACGTCTTTTTGAACAACTGAGTACTGATCCTTACAATGATAAAATAATGGAACAGTACAACAGTTTAAGCATGCTTCCGTCGGATATGTTCAAACAACAGGTTCAATTACAATCATATGACCCTGCTTCTCAAACTGGACAGTCTCTAATCAGCTCACCCATTCAAATTGTTGGGATATTGGATAGTACTGGGAACCCTGATATGGCGATGTACGACAAGAAGATTTATGTTTCGCTAGAGACTGGTGAGCGTCTGGTTGAACAACTGAAACTAATGAATGGAACTACTGGGCAAAAGGATGTTTACAACTCAGCCATTGTAAAAGTTGACAGTACGGACAATATTGTACAAGTGGAGAAGCTTATCCAGAAACTTACACTAAATACTAGTACGAATTTGTATCAAAAAGAGGCGATGGCTTCTACATTCAGTATGTTCAAGAAAGCAGCGCTTGGTATTGGTATATTTATTCTGATTATTGCCTCGATCTCGATCATCGTTGCGATGACCATGTCCACCCATCAGCGTCGTCGCCAGATCGGTATTATGAAGGTGCTAGGCGCCAATATGGGGCAAATCCGAAATATGTTCATTACAGAGGCGGCATTACTCGGGATGCTTGGTGGGTTGCTCGGTATAGGCTTTTCATACTTGATTGTGTTTGGCATAAATAAGCTGATTGGTTCCACAGGAGGAATGGGGATGGGTGAGCCCTTAGTAATCACTATTCCTCTGATGACCCTTCCAATAGGGATCGCATTTGCGGTAATGACAGGCGTACTATCGGGAATTTATCCAGCGATAAGCGCGTCCAGAACGAATGCGCTCACGGCGATAAAACGGGATTAGCTATTTTTAAGTTGAAAGGAAGCAGAAGTGATGAAGAGGAGAATCAAGTGGATTGTATTGGTATTGATTATTATTGCAGCGGGTTATTTTGTATACAACAAGATGTATAAACCCGAGGCACAGCTAGAACCTGTTGAACCACCACAGGCGATAACTTTTGAAGTGACACAGGAAACCATCACCAACTCTGTTCAGGTCAAAGGGAATTCACATTATGAGCAGGAAACGCTTGTATATGCACCATATGCTTCAAAGGTAACCAAGTGGAAGGTTGAGAATGGTGGGCAAGTTAAGAAGGGGGATTTGCTGTTTACCCTCGATCAGGAAGCCTTAAAGAATGAAATTGCTACACAAGAGGCAACCATTCGAAAGGCGCAGCTAGAAGCGGAATTAAATGAATTTGTTAGTCAGCAGGACCAGGAGAACGCAGCCCTTGGTGCAACAGAAGCCGAACGTATAAAAGCACTTACAGCCCAAGAATCAGCAAGAATAGGGGATGAGCTTAACCAAGTAAATGCTGAAATACAGGCTCGTGAATTAAAAGAAAAGAAGGCTAAGCTAAATACAGCCCTCTACCATGCTCCTGCAACAGGTGTTTTTCTATTTGACAGTGCGAGTGAAATTCCGCAAACGGTAACAGATAATCAATACATCGGCAAAATCGTAGATATGAACAAGCTTGAATTCATAGCTCTTGTAGGTGAACAAGATGTCTTCCGTATTAAGACGGGAATGAAGGTCGATGTTAAAATGACAGCTTTAAAAGATTTAAAGCTGTCTGGAGAAGTGACTAAGGTATCTAAATTTGCTAAGACTGCTTCGGGTCAAAATACTACTGCTACTTCGGTTCCACAATTTGAAGTGGTAATCTCACTGCAACCTAACGAGCGCTTAATTGGTGGACTAAGCTTGAGCGGAGAAATCGAGACGGTTCGCAAGGAAAATGCCATCGTTGTATCCAGCATCGCAGTAATGCATGAAGGAGATCTCTCCTACGTGATGCTGGATAAAGGCAATGGGGAATATGAACGTAGAGATATCAAAGTGGGCATGGAGACGGCTGACAAAACAGAGGCCGTCTCAGGGTTAAAGGTTGGAGATGTTGTTGTGCTTCAATAGATTGAAATAGACCTAAGCCTATTTCTCAATCGTGAGTCGCCAAGATTTAATATCTTTATTTAGCTCGGTAAGGTCAGGAACCGGAATTGGCTCATCGGATAGATTATATTTAGCTTTCAATGCTAAGATCCGATAGACGCTCTCATCAATCCGTGTTTCCTGTATCTTACCTTTTTTTACATGGTCCAGAAGCGATTCTAATACCCGTTTCTCATTATCATAGCCGTGAGCGATAAGTAAGATATCACTGCCTGCATTTATGGTATCTACCGCCGCTGTGGCAAGGTCGTAATTCTTCATGATTGCTCCCATAGTTAGATCATCTGTGATTACAAGTCCTTGATATTTCATGTCTCCGCGAAGTAGCTCACCAATGATTTTACTTGATAAAGATGCTGGTTTATCAGGATCAAGTTTTGGGAACAAAATATGGGCGACCATAACGGCGTCGGTTCCCTCTTGTATCGCAGCTTGAAAAGGGAGCCATTCTAACTTAGCCAGTTCTTCAGCGGTCTTATTTACAATCGGCAAATCAAGGTGGGAGTCGACGGAAGTATCACCGTGACCAGGGAAATGTTTGACAACCGGAACAACATCTTCGCTCTCAATTCCTTTCATTTCGGCAATCCCTAGCGTACTGACTAGTTCAGCGGAGTTACCGAAGGAACGATCTCCAATTACAGGATTATCTGGATTGCTATTGATATCAAGTACGGGAGCGAAGTTCATATTAAATCCTGCTGACAATACTTCTCTAGCGAGGAGCTTGCCCATCATTTCGGCAGCGTTAGCATCCTTACCGGTACCGACCTTTCCATTAGAAGGGAAGGAAGCATACTCCTTAGGCATCCGGCTGACTTTTCCGCCCTCCTGATCGATACTCATAAATAAAGGGGCAGGGTTGCCGCTGTTACTCTCTTTCATGGAATTTACAAGGCTGACCATACTCTTCAGATCTTGAATATTGTTCTTATAAAGGATGATTCCACCGACTTTGTCTTCAGCAATCATCCTTTTTGCTTGATCATCTAGAACGGTTCCGTCGATGCCAACAAGGAGCATTTGTCCAATTTTCTCTTCAAGGCTCATACTGGAAACCTGAACAGCAATTGGATCACTCTCTGAGGAGGGAGCTGCTGTTGAACTGGTAACAGGTGAAGATGTGGATTCGGCAGTCGGCGGATTTGTAGCGGCAGCTTGGGAACTGTTACTGCTATTGGAACAGCTAGTTAACAGAAGCATAGATACCATAGCAGAAGCCATTAAAAAGCTAGCAGAGAATGTAGGTCTAAGGATGTTGCGTGTAAATCTGGTCATTAGAATAGTCGTCCCTTCGTTGCTTATTTAGATGTCAGAAGGATGAATCCTTGCTGACTTAGATACACGGTGATAAGATGAACTTAAATCTTTACATATTAAAATTGAAATATGAGGTGACGGTCAAATGAAAGATGGATTAGTAAACGCACTTAATGAACAGATGAATTTCGAGTTTTATTCCGCTCATGTTTATCTAGCTATGGCAGCCTATTGTTCCGGTGAAAGTCTCGATGGATTCGCAAACTTTTTCTTAATTCAAGCAGAAGAAGAACGATTCCATGCCATGAAAATCTATAAGTTCCTTAATGATCGCGATAATCGGGCGACACTTGAAGCTCTACCAGAGCCAAAGAACGAATACTCTTCGATGCTGGATGCTTTTGAACATGCATTCGCGCATGAGCAACAAAACACGAAACGCTTCTATCATTTAGCTGACTTGGCGCTGGATGAGCGTGAACATGCAACGATCTATTTCTTGAAATGGTTTATTGACGAGCAAGTAGAAGAGGAAGCGCTCTTTAGCAACATCATTAGTAAACTGAAACGAATTGATAAAGATAGCAACGCCTTCTACATGCTGGATGCTGAATTTGCTGCACGTACTTTTACAGCTCCTGCTGAGTAAGTGATCTTACTTAAGATCAGAAGCCTGAGAAATCAGGCTTTTTTTATTTAATTGATGAAGGCAGTTTAATAGTCATCAGCTTATTATCCGTTCGGATGATCAGCATGCCTCCAGTTTTAAGAGAAGGGGCAAAGTTACGAGATCCTGTCTTCACAGTAAAAATTGGCTTCAACGTCAACATGTCATAAGCGTGAAATAGGCCATCTGATTGTCCGCTATAAACTACATTTCCAAAAAGATCCGTCTGAACTACAGGATTCTCACCATTATTGAGGACTACCGCTTGACCATTTCCAAGTTTGAGTGCGGATAACGTACCTGTATCATAATTGGAATATAACATTCTTTGCTGATGGACTTGGTTTAGAGGATAATCTTTCTCTTTTGCCATAGAAGTCCAGGATTGAACTGGCTTACCTTCCGCTGAGTAATTCCAGAAATCATATTTCACAAGCTTTTTGCCCTGAAAAATATAGAAGTCATTTCCGTCCAAGAATGCGGTCCCATTTACACCACCAAATGTAAATGCTCCATCTTTATTCTCGGTATCTGTCCATTTATATAAACGTTCTCCTTTAAGTTCACCCGTTTTTACGTTGAATACAGAAACTTTAACATTACGATTCACAGCGTCATCATCCATCATTAACGTATTGGTAATGGAGTAGAGGAGGCCGTCCTTTACTGCTAGTGGCCACCATTGACGGGTATGGTCCCATAGTTTTTTTCCTGTCAGACTGTCATAAGCGGCAAGTGCGGCAGTTGTTAATGCGCCTTGTGAGAGATAACTTCGAATAACAACCCCATCCGTTTCCATAAGTTCCGATAAGCCTGTAAAGTTATTACTCTCCTCCGCAGCCTTCCATTTAATCTTCCCGCTGACCGCATCGACAGCTGCGAATTGACTCTCTTGTGTTACATAAATGGTAGAACCTAGCCGTTGTATACTGGTGGCTTTAGGTAGTGATAATGAAGCTGACCACGCTTTTTTACCTGCTTCATTAACGGCATATAGAGCGCCATTCTTAGTCAAACCATAGATGAATCCATTACTGTACGTGAACAATGGGGCTAATTCACTTCCGAATTCCCACATTTTTTTACCTGTTGTAGCATTCAATGCGACTAGTTTTTCATTCCGCTGCAAGGCAAAGACTTTCCCATTCTCGGCAAGGGCTGTAACGTTCTGCCCAGTGATTCTATCTTCTTTTAAGATGGCAAGCGGTGATGACCATACAGGTACAAGAATAGGTGCTTTGACTTCATTGTAATAGGGATTGCTTGTGCTTATAACTGCTTGTTCCGCGGAAGTGACGGATAACGATCCGTTGTAAGCTATTGGGGATGCAATGCATGTAACAGCTAAAACTTTAATCATTGTCTTGTGCAAAGACTGAATCATCGTTTCACGCTCCTCAAAAATAGTGATTACTATAATTAGACATTATAAATGGCAAAAAGTTACTACTTCTGTAGACAAGCATAAACGCCTACGGCTTTTTTGTAAGGACGTTAAGCGTTCAAGCGAGAAATATAGAACATAAAGTTGAACTAAGGCAAACTATGTTACGCTCCGCAAAACAGTTATGACCTAGCAACTCTATTTGACGGAGGGAACTATTACGCCTCATAGCAACACTGTTTCTCTAGACCCACCCGAATCTCGGAGTGTAGTATAGAACAATACTATTCTTTGGGGGTTCTTTTTTTTGGAAAATTACAACGACATCAAACAAGGTGAAAAAGGAGCATGGCTAAGCATAGTTGCCTACATATTTCTATCCGCCATCAAACTGTTTATTGGTACGGTTGCGGGATCTCAAGCGCTACTTGCAGATGGCCTGAACAACAGTACTGATATTATCGCTTCTATCGCCGTACTAATCGGTCTTAAGATCTCCAGGAGACCGCCGGATTCCAATCATAGCTACGGGCATTTCAGAGCAGAGACCGTGGCATCCTTAATAGCTTCATTTATTATGATTGTGGTAGGGCTTCAAGTGCTGTACCAAGGCGTGAACAAATTTATTCAACCTGAACTGGAAAGTCCAGATCTTATAGCAGCCTGGACGGCAGTTTTTTGTGCTGTGATAATGATGGGCGTATATATGTATAACATTAGACTGGCCCGCTCTATTAATAGTAACGCTATGCGAGCAGTAGCACTAGATAATCGATCAGATGCTTTAGTTAGCATAGGTGCTTTTGTCGGAATTGTGGCTTCTGGATTTGGAATTCCATGGCTTGATCCGCTTACAGCGATTATTGTCGGCCTGATTATCTGCAAGACGGCATGGGATATCTTTAGTAAAGCTACACATGACTTAACGGACGGTTTTGATGCGGAAGAGCTTGAACTCATGAAAGAAACCGTTGCTGAAATTGACGGTGTGCAATCCATTAAAGATATTAAAGCTCGCATCCACGGGAATAACGTGCTAGTTGATACAACTGTATTAGTAGATTCCGAGCTTAGTGTGGTGCAGAGCCATGATATTACGGAAGAAATTGAAGAACAATTGAAAGATCGGCACCAAGTTTCAAATGTGCTTGTCCACATAGAACCTGTAATGAAGTAGAAAAGGATATAGATGTGACATTCCCTTGGATGGATATGGGATTTTGCCTGTGATGTTGTTAATAGATCTTTTGTGCGGAAAGGTGGAGAATTAGTTGTATTTATCGATATGTTAATTTCAGGAAATGGAATGGTGATTTCGTGATTGAATGGAAGGATTCTTATGATATCGGTGTTGAGAAAATAGACTGTCAGCACAGACAGTTGTTGGCGAAATTGAATGAATTTTTTGATGCTTGCAGTAAGCAACAGGGGAAAGAGAAGATCGAAGAAACGCTCAAATTCTTGAAGGAATATACCATCGAGCATTTTAGCAATGAAGAGCAATTGATGGAAGAGATCGATTTTCCTGAATTGGCGGAACATCGTAAGACGCACGCTAATTTTGTAAAAGCCGTTCTTGAATTAGAAGAAACGATTAAAACCAAGGGAGTCTCCGTTCTCTCGACGATTAAGCTTAACCGTACGTTAACCGATTGGCTTCTGAATCACATTAATAAATGCGATAAGCTAATTGGCGAATGTATGGCCACGCGTGATAGAGCAGTATAATTGAAGACCTCCAACGAAGATGCCGACGGGCATTTTCTTTTTTTTTTGACGGGGAATGTGTTAAAGAATTGTAGTGCGTTATTTGATCCATTTTCCGAAGACAACATCGTAATTTATACTGGGATAACGGTTTGTGTTATGATTTGAGATAAGTCGTATAGAGTTAGTATGGTAAAGGGGAGTGGAACGATGAAAACATTACGAATGTTAGCTTCAGGGTTTGCTATGCTGCTTATTCTGGGCCTTGTTAATTTTTACATTGGGTATCACGGTTGGCTGCTTGTCCATGAATGGTTCTCAGGCGCTTCCTCTGTTCTGTTCTGGACATTATTCCTGCTTGTTGCCTTTGCGTATGTCGTTGGAATGATACCTTGGCCTACAATTGTGAAGCCGTTAGCCAGATTCTTTAAGGTGATTGGGTCGTATTATCTAGCTTGCATGGAATTCGCTATTATCATGTTGCCATTAGCTGATCTGTTATATGTGCTGCTGGGCTGGATGGGTGTCGATCGAACGCACTACGTCTCAGAAGCTGGTGGTACATTGCTAATATTACTGGTTGTTTTTCTAGTCTGGGGTTCGATCAACGCTTGGAGTACAGTAGTTCGTACCCATCCTATTCCCATTGATAAATCTATCGGAAATAGTACGCCACTTACCATCGCGGTTGCATCCGATCTGCATTTAGGAAATATCGTCGGCAATCGGCATCTCAAAAAAATGGTTGCACAAATGAATGCTATGAAGCCTGATGTGATTTTGCTGGCTGGGGATGTACTTGACGATAGTATTGAGCCATTTATTCGCAATAGTATGAGTGAACAGCTAAAGCAGCTAAAAGCTCGCCATGGTGTCTACGCAGTACTGGGCAATCACGAATATTACGGTGGTTCGATTAAGGAATATACAGATTTAATGAGTAGCATAGGCATTAAAGTCCTACAGGATGAGGTTGAAGAAGTGGCGGGAACTTATATTGTAGGTCGAAAAGATAAGACTGCCGAGACGATGGAAGCCGGAGGTAGATTAAGCGTAAACTCCTTATTGAATGGCCTCGATCTAACGCGTCCTGTGATCATGATGGATCATCAGCCTACCGGATTTGATGTCGCTGCCCAAGAAGGCGTAGATATTCTACTCTCAGGTCATACACACCGTGGACAGATTGCTCCTAATCACTGGATCACCAAGCGGTTGTTCGAACTGGACTGGGGCTACCTCCGCAAGGATAAATTGCATGTCGTTGTTTCCTCTGGTTATGGGACTTGGGGACCTCCAATCCGTTTAGCCAGCCGTTCGGAGATCATTAAGCTTGAAGTGGTGTTAGAAGGGACTAAACAATACAGTGAAGAAGCCGTGTCTACAAAGACGGTGTTAATCTAAAAGCAATCTTTAATGATATGAGGCTGCCCGAATCCGTAGAATTTTTCTGCGAGCTGAGGCAGTTTCTTTTTTTTGACAATTAGTAGAGCTTGTAGTATGGTTTAAAATAGTTAAGTACTTAACTAAATTGGAGTTGAAAAATCTAAGATGGATCATTTACAACCGTTGGTATTGAATCAGCCGCTACATACTCAGGCATTTTTCACTTTAGTTGATACTACTGCAAGCTTAGTTTCTGTCTCTGATAAATATTGGCAGTCGAAAGGATTAAATGGCGCAAGAATTCGTATCTTGGTAGAAATATCTAAACAGGGCGGAACGATTTTACCTTCTACACTGGCTCACAATATTGGGGTTACCAAAGCTAATATTAGTCTGTTGCTGACACCCCTAGAGAAAGATGGTTGGATTACCCGCTCGAACCATACTCAGGATGGTAGAAAAAGCGTTATTACAATTACGGGTGAAGGACAACGATTACTTTTGGAGCATCTTCCCGGAAATCGTCAAGCGGTCGCTGAACGTATGCAGGGTCTGGATGAACAAGAGCTTCGGCAACTCATCGTTTTATTAGAAAAGCTTAGCAACGGCTAGATATAAATAATGATGTGGTCTTGAAAAGATGGAACAGAAAGGTTGGGGTGTTATGTCAATTATGGTTACTGGGGCTACTGGTCAATTAGGAAGTTTGATTATAGACAATCTTCTTCAGTTTGTGCCGGTAGGTGAGATAATCGCATGTGTTCGTGATCGGGAGAAAGCAAATGATCTTTTGGAAAAAGGGGTTGAGATTCGCTTTGGCGATTATGATCAGCCTGATACTCTAATTCAAGCTTTTACAGGTGTAGCAGAGCTATTATTCATCTCTAGTTCACATCCCGATGATAACGTCAGATTAAATCAACATTCTGAGGTTGTTCATGCAGCATTAAAGGCAGGGGTGAAGCATTTGCTGTATACAAGCTTCGCATTTCCACCTAAAGGACAAATTCCAACTAATCATGTTCACTTACTTACAGAGCAGATGATTCTTAAATCAGGTATTGACTATACATTTCTACGCAACGCTGTGTATATGGATTTTGTGGATGTACTAGGTCTGAAAGAGGCGATCCAAAGCGGTGAGTTAATCACCTATCCGGGGAACTGGTTATTTAATTCGGTGACACGAAAGGATCTCGCTTTAGCTACGGCGGTCGTGCTTACAACTACAGGTCATCTTAATCAAATTTATGAATTAACCGCACCGCGCTCTTGGGACTTCACCGAACTTACGGAGGTATTATCCGAGCTCACAGGAAAAAGAATCGTTCATCGGCAGGATTCAAGCATTCAGCACTGGATTTATTCATTCCTCGGGAAGATAGATACAGCTTCTACTTCAAAAGATATGGAGAGACTAATGGGACGGCCTGTTACCTCTTTGAAGGAAAGTATCATCACTTTCCTTCATGTTTAAATAATGACTCTGACTTATTCAACTATATAGTGGTTCGATCTAAAGTAAGTAAATAATTATATTTACTGGCATGTTTTAATTCATCTAATATAATCCCATAAACAGTATCACGGTATACTCCAACAGGCAGACCAAACCATATTTTGCGATACTTTTCGACTGCAGCCAGTTCACCTTGGAGTGCTTTTTCTAAACCTTCTTCATAGGAACTGATCCGTTGATATTGTTCACTACTAATTCCAGTGATATCTTGACCCGTAATTTCTTTGAACATCCCGCGGAACATGGAGTTGTGACCCCGTTCGTCATCTCGTATTGAGGTGATGATGGAGGCTTGCTCGGAATTTGGGGCCAGTTTGATAAGTTCATCATAGAAAAGCTCATCATTTCGTTCACCTTGCACAGCTTCTTTGATTAAATTTAATGCTTGAGGAAGAGAGGTTGCCCAGATAGGTTTGAAATCAGATCTATTCTGAGATAAAGGTGTCCAATACATAGTTCTTACTACCTCCTGATTCGTTCTTTATTATTAGTGTAGTATATGTACGAATGCCCAAAATGGTCTCTTCCGGTTCTTTAGTTGTTCTAACCCTTTAAAGTTGATACTATGGGTTCATCCGTTATTCAGGGAGTGTAAACGATGAAAAAGATTTTAGTAGCAGATGATGATAGTAATATTCGTACATTATTAAAGCATGTATTGACCAGAGAAGGTTATCAAATCATGGAGGCCAGCGACGGCCGGGACGCGATACATAAACTGAAAGAAAGCATTGTGGATTTAGCCGTTGTGGATGTGATGATGCCACATGTGGATGGGTTGGAGCTATGCCAGCATATAAGAGAAACGTATGATATACCGATCATTCTGTTAACAGCCCGGCAACAGCTAAGTGATAAAGAACAAGGCTATTTACGGGGGACAGATGATTATGTAACGAAACCTTTTGAGCCGGAAGAATTGTTGTTTCGGATCAAAGCATTATTTCGGCGTTATTCCATCGCTTCGGATGATCGGATTCGTTTAAATTCACTAGTTATTGATCGTAAAAATTATGAGATTACTGATGGTGATGAAGTACTACTGTTACCGGTAAAGGAATTTGAACTGCTCGCACAACTGGCACAATATCCAGGAAGACTGTATTCACGCAGTGAGCTGATTGAACTGGTATGGGGAATGGATTATGAAGGTGATGAACGCACAGTGGATGTACATATCAAGCGATTGCGTCAACGGTTTTTGGATTATCAGAATGACTTTGTGATTCGGACGGTACGGGGAATTGGATATAAATTGGAGATGGTGAGCTCGTGAAGTCTTTGTATGTGAGAATGTGCATTCTCTTTTGCTCGGCCATTGTGGTGAGCAGCCTTCTTGGCTTCTTGGTATCAAATATTTATTATCAAGCTCAGATTAAATCGCAGAATGATGCG
This sequence comes from Paenibacillus sp. FSL E2-8871, assembly GCF_038000345.1. Lineage (NCBI taxonomy): Bacteria > Bacillati > Bacillota > Bacilli > Caryophanales > Paenibacillaceae > Paenibacillus > Paenibacillus sp. FSL E2-8871. Next base: position 832,350 of record NZ_JBBOBV010000001.1, read on the forward strand.
AAGCTTACGGGGATGGCCATTGGAATCCAGCAGTTTGCAGAATCTCACCCGGAATCTATGGAGGATTACCTGCGAAGTGTAGCTGTACTGGGATATAAGATCTATTTAATCGATGCAGAAGGTCAATCCCGGTTTTACGGCAAGCCATTTCGGAAAGAGGATTTAAATCCGCAGCAATTAGAGAAGGTCCTGAATGGACAAGTGTATCACGGTGTTGCTGAGTTTCCTGACAGCGCATTTATTACAGGTTTTTTTGATAATCAATTACGCAATACGATAGGCGTACCTATTGAAGTCAATAATGAGACTTTTGCGTTATTCATGCGGCCGGATGCAGAGGTTCAGTTCGGTGAACTGCGCGTGTTTTTTGCTGTCATCATCGGTTTTACCGTGTTATTCAGTCTAGGGTTCGTCATGATCAGCGTACTGCATGTGGTCAGACCCATTACACGTTTGACAACGGCAACTAAACGAATTTCAAAAGGTAGATATGATATTAAATTAAATACTTGGCGGCGGGATGAGATTGGCCAGTTAGCCTCACACTTTATGATTATGAGTCGTGAGCTGGAAAGGACCAATCGTGCGCGTCAAGAGTTTGTTGCGAATGTGTCGCATGAAATCGAATCGCCATTAACTTCTATTCAAGGATTTGCTCAAACCCTTAAAGATCCTACATTACCCGAGGATGAACGGATAGAGTACCTCAATATTATTGATCAAGAAAGCCATCGTCTATCGATGCTTAGTAAACAGCTGCTAACGTTATCTTCCCTCGATTATGATCCGAATTCCTTGCAGAAGAAACCTATAGATTTGCGTGCACAGCTTCGGCAGGTTGTACAAATCATGGAGTGGAGATTAACAGAGAAGCAATTAGCGGTTCGTTTAAGTCTTGCGGATATTAGCGTACATGGCGATTCCAATCTATTGTATCAGGTGTGGATGAACCTCATTACGAATGCTATCAAATATACACCTGCTGAGGGATCCATTATGATTTCCGCAAAGCTTGATGAAGGGAACTGTGTAGTAACCTTTTCGGATACTGGGGAAGGTATTCCTGCTGAGGAATTACCACTCATCTTTGACCGTTTTTATAAAGTCGACCGAGCACGTACACGAGAAACGCATAGTAGCGGTCTTGGACTAGCGATTACGCAAAAAATTGTAGAGACACATAACGGAACCATAGAAGTATCCAGTACAGTTGGCAAAGGCACGACCTTTACTGTAACTCTTCCGCTTTTGTAACTCGTTATTCATACTCCGTTCATTTTCATCTTCTAAACTGTGACTATACAGATTAGAAGGAGTGGTAATATGTTTCTAGCCTTAAGAGAAATGCGACATTCTAAAGCCAGATACCTGTTAATAATGGTAATCATGTTATTGGTTTCCTTTCTTGTACTTTTCGTAACGGGACTGGCCAGAGGATTAGCGTATGCTAATATCTCAGCAATAGAGAATATGCCGGCAAACTATTACGTGGTGCAGAAGGATGCGGATCAGACGTTTAGACGTTCTCAGTTAACGGATACGGAGCTGGGTAGTGTTCGAGCAGTAGTAGGAGATAATAATGCCTCTTCACTCGCTCTACAGATGAGTACAGTGACTACGAACGATGCGGATACTAAAGCAGACGTAACTTTTTTCGCGGTTGATATGAACGGTTTACTGGCTCCAAAAGTGATTGAAGGTGACAAGATTACGAATGATACGCAGGGAAGTGTCATCGTTGATCGTGACTTGGAACAGTCGGGCATTAAGATTGGTAGCACGATCCAAGATCAGGCAACTGGGAAGGAATTTAAAGTTACAGGATATGTTGAGAATAGCTCATACAGCCATACCCCAGTAGTCTATATTAACAATAAAGACTGGCAGGAAATGAGACAAGGCGTTAATCAAGGTAGTGAGGCTACATCCGGAGCGCCTTTTAATGTAATTGCGCTTAATGCAAACGCAGGGCAAGTGGATAAGATCTCTGCTAGTACGAAAAATGTGGAAGTTATTACGCAAAAAGAAGCGATCTCTAATATTCCGGGTTATTCATCAGAACAAGGTTCACTGCTTATGATGATTGCCTTCCTGTTCGTAATTGCTGGTTTTGTTCTGGCTGTATTCTTCTATGTCATTACAATTCAGAAAACAAGCCAGTTTGGCATTCTGAAAGCCATGGGTACAAAAATGTCTTACTTGGCTTGGAGCGTTGTAGGGCAGGTCATGATATTGGCTATTGCAAGTCTAAGCATTAGCTTGCTGCTAACTTTTGGAATGAATCAGGTACTACCAGACACTATGCCGTTCCAACTGGAACCTTCTACGATTCTATTAACCAGCGGCTTGTTCGTGGGGATGTCTCTTTTAGGATCACTTATTTCTGTCGCTAAAGTGGCAAAAGTAGATGCATTAGAAGCAATTGGGAGGGCTGGAGCATGAGTGCGAAATTATTGATGAAGCAAGTAACCAAGACCTACGGAGACGGCGATACAACGGTATCTGTTCTGAACAATTTGAATCTTATAGTTAATGAAGGGGAATTCGTTGCTGTCCTTGGACCTTCTGGAACAGGGAAGAGTACATTCCTATCAGCAGCTGGTGCGCTTCTTACGCCAACCAGTGGTGAAATTTTTATAGACGGAGAATCTCTTACAGATAAAAGTAAAAGTGAGCTGACTGAGCTACGATTAGAGAAGATAGGCTTTATGTTCCAAAGCGCACAGCTATTGCCTTACTTGAAGGTAGAAGAGCAGCTTCTCTTTGTAGCTAAACAGGGGAAGATGAGTTCTAAGGAAGCTAAGGAACGGGCAGCTGATTTGATGAAGCGTCTGGATATCTGGAAACGTCGAAACCATTATCCTGAACAACTATCAGGCGGGGAGAAGCAACGTGTAGCTATCGCAAGAGCTTGGATGAATAAACCTGCAATCTTGTTTGCAGATGAACCAACAGCAAGCTTAGATTTCAAACGAGGCAGAGAAGTTGTGCAAATGATTGCTGACGAAGTAAAGAATGAGGGTAAAGCTGCCGTAATGGTCACTCATGATGAACGGATGCTCGAATGGTGTGATCGAGTGCTACATCTGGAAGATGGACATTTGGTTGAACATGATTTAAGAAAAATTTTGTGAAAAAAACGATTCATGCTATTTATGGCATGAATCGTTTTTTGGTGTGTGAACAATGGTTTGTTCTTATTTGTCAGCTATGGTGACTTGGCCTGAGCCATATGTGTCAAACCAGCCTTTAATCGTGTTGAAATCACTGCTGAATGACAGTGCCAGTTCCAAAAGAATTCGGGCATGAGCTGCGTTCAGATTATCTCCGGCAATTATGCCGTCACTTGAAGCATAGTTGGAACCGGAACCCGTACGCGTGGTAGACACGAAAATAACTCCGTTTTCCTTAATAGCTTTCGTACGAGCTTCTCCCATAGCTTTAGATACGCCGCCAGCCCCTGTGCCTGAAGTTACAATACCTTTTGCTCCATCTTGAACAAAACCTGTAATTGCCCCAGAACCGGCATCTTGATAAGCATAAGCAATTTCTACCTTAGGCATATCACTGCTCTTAATCTTCGTTAGATCGAATGGCGTTGCCCATTTGTCAGCGGTCAATAGTGCTCTGGAATTCGCCCGATAAATTCTTATATTATTCTCATCGATATATCCGAGGATTCCTAGTTGTGGAGATTCGAAAGTGTCTGTACGATAGGCATTTGTCTTGGTAACCTCTCTAGCCGTATGAATCTCGTCATTTAGCATGAGCACAGTACCGTAATATTTCGTCTTTCCGCTAGCTGCTAGTTTAATAGCGTTAAATAGATTGGCCTGAGCGTCACTTCCGATAACTGTCCATGGACGCATAGAGCCAGTTACTACGACAGGTTTGGAGCTACGCACTGTAAGATCAAGGAAATATGCAATTTCCTCCATCGTATCGGTACCTGTAGTAACTACGATGCCATCTTGGGTTTCTAGTGCTTTATCTACTTTTAAGGAGAGATCATATAGTTGTTGCATGGTATACGAGCCAGAGCCTGCATTCCCAAATTGATAGCTAGTTACATCGGCGAACTTTTTAAGGTTAGGCAGTGCTTTAACCATATCTTCCATTAACAAAGTCCCGGCTTTATAGTTCTGGAAGCTGGTCTCATCCACAGATTTACCGGCAATAGTACCACCGGTTGCTATGACTTGGACCTTTGGAAGCTTAACCGTTCCTTCAATCGTTTGGGTAACCTCAGCGGCGTAAGTGGTAGAAACGGGAAGCATTGTTGTAGCAGAGAAGAGTAGAGTGAAAGAGAGTCCTGCGGCAACAGTAGTTTTGGCGAGCATTGATTGTAATCCATTCATAGATGTAACCTCCCAATTGATTATGTATTCTCACGTTCATGTTATTTTATATTACATAAACGTGCTTCATGATTGGATTATATCTATGAATATATTATAATGACAAGTTTGCTAACATATTAATAAAACGCTTAAATGCACTATTAATAAAGGATATCTATTGATTTCTTGTGTATACTATGAATTTTATTATATTATTATTAAAGTGATTTATAATATTAATGTTATATTTCATTACATAATAATAGAGATGAATAAATAACAAAATGCCGGACAATCTTTATTAGATTGACCGGCATAGTTATTAGATTTACCTGACTACTTATCTTTTCTAGCGACAAGTAGTTTTTGAATAAAGACATGGGTAGCCATGGAGGAGGAGCTTTCTTTATGGCGAATGATGGAGAATTGTCTTTCAAGATGATGATGTCGGATAGGAAGCTCACAGATTTCACCACTTGCTAATTCTTTGCGCACAATCCATCTGGAGAGCATAGCGATTCCCAAACCGGAGGCAACGGCTTCCTTAACCCCTTGACTACTGTTGAAGACATAGGATCTTTTGACAGAAATCTCTTCTTCTTGAATGAAATGATCACTGAAAGCACGCGTTCCAGAGCCAAGCTCTCGCAGAACCCAAACCTGATTTTGTAGCATCCCTTGCTCCACAGAGACTATTTTTGACAAAGGGTGGTTGGCCGGGGAGACCATAATCATCTCGTCCTTCATGTAAGGGGTAACGATCAGATCATTCTCATGGGCTTCTCCTTCGATAAACCCAATATCCAATTCATTGGCTCTTACCCCACCAATAATTTCTTCAGTATTACCGATCGTCACCTGAAGCTTGACTTGTGGGTATTGATTTGCAAATTCCGCAAGTCTTGAGGGTAATATATACTCTCCAATCGTAAAGCTCGCACCAATATGTATACTGCCAGTAACCTCATCCTGTAGCATTTGTATTTCCTGATGAGCTTCTTCGAAGTGGGCCAATATTTGTTTGGCGTGATTATAAAGTATTGTACCTGCTTCGGTTAATTTTACCTGTTTCGAGGATCGGTGTAGAAGCTTTGCGCCTAGTTCATTCTCGAGATTCCGGATATGTAGACTGACACCGGGTTGAGATAGATTCAGTAATTCTCCTGCTTTAGAGAAATGACTTTGCTCAGCAACTGTAACGAAAACCCGTAATGTATCCACAATCATAGAATTCCCTCTCTAAAAGTCCCGAATGTATTTAAAGTTCCTTATCAAGCACGAACTGAGCTTTCTTCTGCGAAAATCCAATACGTGTATAGAAACGTACCGCATCTTCTCTAGTTTGGTTGGTGCGCACTCTTAATTTGTTCACTCCAATTTGTGCTGCCCAGCGTTCACAGGTTTCAACAAGTTGTCTGCCGATCCCTTCTCCGCGATACTGCCCATCGACCACCAAACCACAAATTTCAACAAAGGGTGGAGATTCAATTAACATTCGCACATTGGCGTGAATCCATCCGATTAATTGGCTATCCGACTCTGCTACATAAATAGCATGATCTTTACGATTTCTGATATCTTGAAGTCTATCTGCTAGCTCTTCGATAATTAAAGGATATCCAAGCTCACTGGATAGTTTTGCAATTTCTTGCGTGTCGCTATATGAAGCTGTCCTAATATGTATGATCATCCGCCACCTTAAAATGTTGTTTCATGCTGCTTTTTTATTATAGTTCATCTCATTCAGAGGAACATCTCTATGTAAATTACTTCGTACTATTTCGATAAGTGGATGGGGATAGACCCATCGTCTTTTTGAAATATTTAGAGAAATGAGCCAATTCCATGCCGACTTGTTCCGCAATATCTGAAATGCTGTAATCTGTGTAAGAAAGCTGTCTTTTAGCGTGCTCCATACGTTTCAATTGAACATAGGCCATTGGAGTCACCCCCATGAATCTTTTGAAATAAGGTATAAAATAGTTCGGGTGCAGGTGGACAAGCACTGCTAGTTCATCAATCTCTATGGGCTTATTTAGACAATTATCGATGTAATGGAGCACATGAGCCAGCTTACCATGGTCTCCGGTGTGTATGAATTGCGTCATAAAGTCTGTGTGACTACTGTCGCTCGATTCAAGACAAGTGGCAATGAGATTAAGTAAACAAGCCTGAGTGCGAAGGATAGATAAGACATCGTCCTTTTGAAATTGTTCGATCATCTCCACGAAAGTTGCCTTTATTGAATCTGGATTAGGCGAATCACAGATGTATAATTTTTTCTCCGCATGGAATAAGGGCCATTCTCCAATGTCAGCATCAAAGTGGCAGTAATAACGGATATATGGATCATCGATAGAAGTTTCGGTAGTTTGTGTGCTCCCCGCAGGCATGATCATTAGCTGACCTGGCTTCGGATAGTAGGTAATCCCGTTTATAATTACTTTCCCCTCACCCCCATCAATAAAATACAGCCGATTAAAAGCGGGGGTTTCCAGCGTGCGGTTCCATCCGGGATATCTATTACTAAGTTGGGCATGGGTCACAGTAACCTTGAGATTCTGCAGGAGACGTCCTGATAAGTTCCCTGAATTGTTCATCATTTAACTCCTTTAAAGCTTTTATATCCTCATTATAACGGTTTCATTTAACTAAAACATCTTACTCAAATACAAATAGTTCTTAATTTCGATCATGTTCATGTCCTTAAATAAAGTATATCCTCTAACCATAACCATTAATAAGGAAGTGATCAGAGATGGGTACAGTTCGTTATGGGATTATTGGTATTGGAAATATGGGAACCGCACATGCGCAAAGTCTGCTGAGTGAGATTAAGGGGGCTGAGCTTACAGCCGTATGTGATATAAGAGAAGAACGTTTGAAATGGGCTGAAGAGCAGTTACCTGAGAATGTTAGGAAATATTCTACGCCGAAGGAATTATTCGAGTCACGTATCATGGATGCGGTATTAATCTGTACTCCGCATTATGATCATCCTACACTTGCAATCGAAGCTTTTCAGCATGGTTATCATGTACTAGTGGAGAAGCCTGCAGGTGTTTATACGAAAGCTGTTCAACAGATGAACGATGCTGCAGCACAGTCTGACCGCAAATTTGGAATCATGTACAATCAGCGTACAAATCCTTTGTATCAGAAGCTGAGAGATCTTATTCAGTCTGGTGAGTTAGGTGAGATCCGCCGGACGAATTGGATTATTACCGACTGGTATAGATCGCAGAACTACTATAATTCTGGTGGCTGGCGGGCGACATGGGCGGGTGAAGGTGGCGGGGTATTGCTTAATCAAGATCCTCATCAGCTAGATTTATGGCAATGGACGACAGGCATGATGCCGAAGCGGATAAGAGCATTTTGCCACCTTGGAAAATATCGCAACATTGAGGTTGAAGATGATGTAACCGCTTATGTGGAATACGAGAATGGCGCTACAGGTCTGTTTATTACTACAACTGGAGAGGCACCGGGAACTAATCGTTTTGAAATCAATGGCGATAATGGAAAAATCGTAGTGGAAGACGGGAAGCTAACCTTTTGGCGTTTACGTACACCGGAGCCGCAGTTCAACGCAGAGTTCACGGGAGGTTTCGGTAGTCCGGAATGTTGGAAATGTGAGATACCTGTACAAGATGGCGGAGGAGAGCAGCATAAAGGAATTCTACGGAACTTTACGAATGCCATTTTGCATGATGAGGCATTACTTGCTCCCGGGGAGGAAGGGATTAAGGGGCTAACCCTTTCAAATGCCATGTATTTATCGGCTTGGACGGACAATTGGGTGGAGCTTCCGATGGATTCGGATTTATTCTACGAAAAGCTGATGGAAAAAGTAAAAAACTCGACTTTCCAAAAGGAAACCTCAGAAACTAAAACATTGAATGTTAAAGGAACTCATTAAATAGAAGAAAGAGAGAGGTTAAATCCTATGAAACGTTCGACGATTGCGGCTCAAATGTACACGTTACGTGATTATACTCAAACTGCGGAGGATTTAAGATCAACTTTTCAAAAGGTATCGGCAATGGGTTATGAGAGCATTCAGATTTCATCCATTGGACCGATTGATCCGATGCTCGTTAAAGAATATGCGGATGAAGCAGGGCTGGTTATATGTGCGACCCATGTGTCCTGGGATCGATTAGTGAATGATCTGGATGCGCTAGCCGCAGAGCATAAGCTGTGGAATTGCAAATATATTGGACTTGGAAGTTTACCAGAAGAATTTCGTACGGGACTTGAAAGCTACCGGAACTTTGCGAAATTGATATCTGAAATTGCAATAACATTAAAAGAACAACACGGTCTGCAATTTGTTTATCATAATCATGATTTTGAATTTGAACGCTTTGAAGGTACTACTGGAATGGAAGTACTGCTCAATGAGACTGATCCATCAGTTGGTTTCATAATTGATTTATATTGGGTGCAGGCAGGTGGCGCGAGTCCGGAAGAATGGATACGTAAAGTTGAAGGCAGAATGCAGGTTGTGCATTTAAAGGATATGGCGATAGTTGATAGGAAACAGGTTTTTGCTGAAATAGGCGAAGGAAACATGAACTATGCGGAGATCATTACTACTTGTCGTGGGACGGGTGTTGAATGGTACGTAGTGGAGCAGGATGTTTGTAGACGTGATCCTTTTGAGAGCTTAGAGATGAGTCTGCGCTATCTCATTAGCTTATTATAGAATCGATAAGAAACCGTTAGGAGGATTCTGATGAATAGAATAGATGGGATGACCTATGCACCCACATATGAAGCTAAACCTGTAGTGAAGCCAGGTGAATTCATCATCGCAGCTATTGCACTCGATCACGGTCATATTTACGGGATGTGTAATGGGCTCGTTGAGGCTGGTGCAGAGCTGAAATGGGTATATGATCCGGATGAAGAGAAAGTTAAAGCATTCATAGCCAAATATCCTGGAGTTAGGGCTGCTGAGTCTATGGATGAAATATTGGAAGATCCAGAGGTTCGCTTAGTTGCAGCGGCTGCTATTCCTTCAGAACGAGGTCCCTTAGGAAATAAGGTTATGGCTCACGGGAAGGATTATTTTACGGATAAAACCCCTTTTACAACACTTGAACAACTGAATGATGCTAGAGCTATGGTCGTAGCAACCAATCAGAAGTATATGGTTTACTATAGTGAGCGTCTTCATGTTGAAAGCGCAATCTATGCGGGACAGTTGATCCGTCAGGGGGCTATTGGTCGTGTTCTTCAAGTCATTGGATTAGGGCCGCATCGTTTAAATGCATCTAGCCGTCCAGAATGGTTTTTCGAGCGGGAGAAATATGGAGGAATTCTATGCGATATTGGCAGCCACCAAATTGAACAATTTTTGTATTATACAGATTGTCAGGATGCTTCAGTTGTTCACAGTAAGGTAGCAAATTATAATCATTCGTCTTACCCTGAATTGGAGGACTTCGGTGATGCGACGCTTGTTGGGGACAATGGGGCAACCCAATACTTCCGTGTAGATTGGTTTACACCTGATGGGCTCGGAACCTGGGGAGATGGACGTACAATGATCATGGGGACTGGAGGCTATATTGAATTGCGAAAATATACTGATGTCGGGCGTTCAAATACAACAGATCATGTGTACTGGGTGAACGGAGAAGGGGAGCATTATGAACATGTGGCTGGAAAAGTTGGTTTTCCGTTCTTTGGTGAACTTATACTCGATTGTCTGAACCGGACTGAGCTGGCCATGACTCAAGCACATGTCTTCAAAGCTGCTGAACTATGTTTGAAGGCTCAAGCCCAAGCGATGAATCTAACTCCTAATCAACTGAAATAGCGAATGGAATAATGAATGGAGGTGGTAAAGATGAACAAACTTGGAGTAGCGATTATTGGCTGCGGGGCGATATTTCCTCTCCATGCTAAAGCAATATCAGCAATAAAAGATGTAAATCTACTTCTAGTTGCAGATATTGATGCTGATAAAGCTACACGAGCGGGAATAGAATATGCCTGCGATGCCACTGATGATTATAGAGAAATATTAAATGATAATCGTATTGATGTTGTTCATCTCTGTACACCTCATCATCTTCATGCAGAAATGGCTGAAGAGCTATTACGTGCGGGGAAGCATGTGTTAACTGAAAAGCCAATCGCCGTTGACCTTCCTTCAGCCATACGCATGCTGGAAGCAGCGCAAGAGAGCTCCGGCCAGCTTGGTGTGGTGTTCCAGAATCGTTATAATGATGCTTCCGTTTATATTAAGAAGACTATAGATTCTGGTGATTTAGGGAAACTACTTTGTATGAAAGGTGTCGTAACCTGGCATCGAAACGAAAGTTACTACAAAGATAGCAATTGGAGAGGAAGGTGGTCCACGGAAGGCGGAGGTGTTCTAATTAATCAGACCATTCATACCTTGGATTTACTACAGTGGTATGGGGGGGAGATTAAATCCGTGAAAGGCAGTATTACCACGGATGTGCTTGATGGCGTCATTGAAGTAGAAGATACTGCCCATGCTTGTATCGACTTTGCCAATAATGTTCGCGGGCTGTTTTATGGCACGAATACCTATCTTGAGAACTCTCCGGTGGAGTTGGAGCTAGTTTTTGAAGAGGGGACGCTTAACCTCCGTCGAGAGCACTTATATCTTTGGAAAGATGGGAAGGAAACCTTGGTTTGTGAGCCTATGTTCAGTCCTGCGGAAGGCAAATCGTATTGGGGGACTGGGCATAAGAGACTAATTGAGGACTTCTATGACCATATTTTCAGTGGATCAAAGTTTTGGCTGGATGGCCCTGAGGGGATAAAGGCGCTGGAACTGGTGAAGCGTATTTATAGCTCATCGCAGAGGAACAAATAAGTCATAAATATAGCGAAGGCTGTTCCATATGTAGATTTATCTACGAATGAGGCAGCTTTTTCGTGTTTAGTGACTTCCCGCATTTGGTTAAACACTAAGAAGACTACGACTTGCAGAGGAAGATGGATTTGATTAATTCTCCTTAGTGGAATAATCTAAAGTAAGTATAGGTTATTAACAGCAAGATATCTGGAGGGTGCATACAATATGGAGAAAATACTACTGAACATTAGAACGAACACCAAGCTAATTTCCATTGTGCAGACCATTGTTTTTATCTTTGTCATATTATACGTACTGATGTTTCTTTCTGGTGGATTATTCACCACCTTTTTTATTATGCTCATTGCTTGTTTTGTTAGTGTAATTGCTGCTTTACTCATGCTAATTCGAAAAAGCTTCTTATGGGCAATTGTTGATCTTGCTGCTGCGGGCAGTATGTTCATTTATTTTATTTATAATGCTTAACTGTTATTAATCCTTGCAAGAAGCGGATTTATGGCTGTAGCATAAGCTCCTTAACCTGGAGGACTTATTTCTCTCTTTTTTGCAAGCTTTTAAATAATTTATTTTTTTCATATAATAGTAGATATTAAATTTATAAATAATTGTAATACACTCGGATAAGGGTATAATTGAGACAGAAAAGGTGTGACGCCTAAGAAGGAGCGCCCACATCCTTTCTGCAAAATTCAGGGGATAAGGATGGTAATAATGGGCAAAAGTGCAACTGAAACAGACGTCATTTTAATTGGTGCTGGAATCATGAGTGCGACTTTAGGAACACTTTTAAAAGAATTAGTGCCGGATTGGAAGATTAAAGTGTTTGAAAAGCTCGAAAATGCAGGTGAGGAAAGCTCTAATGAATGGAATAATGCAGGAACTGGACATGCGGCGCTCTGCGAGCTTAACTACACTGTCGAAAAATCCGACGGAACTGTAGATATAAGTAAAGCCATCCAAATTAATGAACAGTTTCAACTTTCAATGCAATTTTGGTCTTATTTGGTAAATCGTAAGTTGATACATAATCCTCAGGATTTTATCATGCCCTTGCCCCATATGAGTTTAGTACTAGGGGAGAAGAATGTAGCTTTTTTGAAGAGAAGATTTGAAGCGCTGTCAAAAAATCCTTTGTTCCAAGGAATGGAATTTTCCGATGATTCTAGCAAATTAATGGAATGGATACCGCTTATTATACAAAATCGTCCATCGAATGAACCTATAGCAGCAACAAAAATCGACTCAGGCACAGATGTTAACTTTGGTGCTTTAACGCGTATGTTATTTGATCACTTAAAGAGTAAGAATGTAGATCTCCATTATAAACATAGTGTGGATGGAATCAAACGTGCTAGCGATGGGTCGTGGGACTTGAGAGTGAAGAACGACAGCGGTGCTATTGAACACCATACTGCAAAATTTGTCTTTGTTGGTGGCGGGGGAGGAAGCTTGCATATCCTGCAAAAATCCGGTATTCCTGAAGGGAAACATATTGGCGGATTCCCGGTAAGTGGAATATTTATGGTGTGTAATAAACCAGAAGTTATAGCCCAGCATCATGCAAAAGTATACGGTAAAGCTAAAGTTGGAGCGCCTCCAATGTCTGTTCCGCATCTGGACACTAGATTTATTGACAACAAAAAATCGTTGTTATTTGGACCGTTTGCTGGCTTCTCACCAAAATTTTTAAAAACGGGTTCAATGTTTGATTTGATCACTTCCGTAAAACCGGATAATCTCCTAACGATGCTGTCGGCAGGTGCAAAGAACATGTCTTTGACCAAATACCTGATCGAGCAAGTGTTGTTATCGAAAGAAAAACGCATGGAGGAATTACGAGAGTTTATCCCGAATGCCAAAATAGAGGATTGGGATCTAGTTGTAGCAGGCCAACGCGTACAGGTAATCAAAGATACAGAGGATGGCAAAGGTATCCTTCAATTCGGTACAGAGGTAATTAGCGCCGCAGATGGTTCGATTGCAGCATTGCTTGGGGCTTCCCCAGGTGCTTCTACGGCTGTTCACGTGATGCTTGAAGTACTTAACAAATGTTTCCCTCAGCATATAAAAGAGTGGGAACCGAAAATTAAAGAAATGATTCCTTCTTATGGTCTGTCACTACTGGAAAATCCAGAGCTTTTGCATGAAGTGCACACATTAACGGCAACTACATTGGGTCTAGGTGGAAAAGAGCGAGTGCATAGTTAAGCAATGATCAATCGCTCGAAAGTATGATAATTGACAGAGATTTTCTTCAAGAAAGCCTATGGATTTCATTCATAGGCTTTTTGTATAGGGAAATTGAACAGAAAAGTGGGGTATATATGAAACGAGGAATCACTTTTAAGATTCCAAATGATTACGGGAAAATACTTGGAGATCTGTTAAAGCCATTTAATACGGAAACATTCAATTGGTATATAGGTGGCGAGGAATCTTATTTTATTCAAAACGATACGTTAGGAGAGGTCATGTTCCATGAAGAAATTTATGGAATGGACGGCAACGTCCTGAAAGAACTGTTGGAGAATAACGAATACTATATCATCTTTGCGAACTTCAAGGCTTTTCTACGAGAGAAGGACGTAATAGATGTTCAGACCTATGAGGAGTTTTTAAATAGTGATTGCCAGCTTGTACTTTTAGTCGTCGACAGTGAATATGCTACAGTTTATTGTAAAGATGAGGGGATGCTTGAAGCACTGTGTCATAACGCAATTTCAAATGGATATGATGATGTGCAATACATTACGAATGAAAATGACTTCAGAACAAGATTATCAGTATGGTAGAAGGAAACCGTAAGGTTGATTTGACGAACAAATCATTCATTTGTTACAATGACCCCATCAATTAGGAAAAGGATGAGGACGATGGTTCGTCGTTTGAAACGGTTTAAGAATGTCGCTACTGTATCAAGCTTCTAAGTATAAATGCTATAAATTACTTAGAAGCGAGGAAAAGAAAATGAAAAAACATCAATTTAACCACTGGTCTGAAATTAAGTATTTAAAGGATATTGTCACCAACCCAATGATTGAAGTAGGGGAGTACTCTTACTATTCTGGTTATTACGATAATCTTGATTTTGAAGATGGTTGCGTCAGATATCTTTGGGGAGACGAAACATCGAGAAAGTTATTTAACCCGATCGAAGATTATGGTTGGCATTTAGATAAATTGATTATAGGAAATTATGTTTGTATTGCAAGTGGTGTAATTATTTTAATGGGTGGAAATCACAATCATCATCCTGAATGGATTACCGTGTATCCTTTTGTGGACCAGGTTGAAACCTCTTACGAACCTAAAGGTGATACGATCATAGAGAGTGATGCTTGGATTGGGATGAATGCAATGATTATGCCAGGTGTGAAAATAGGTGAAGGTGCTATTGTTGCGGCAGGCTCGGTTGTTGTAAAAGACGTTTCACCATATACAATAGTAGGTGGCAATCCTGCTAAAGAGATTAGAAAACGATTTACAGATCGTGAAATCGAAAAGTTAAAGGAAATGCGTTGGTTTGATTGGAAACGTGAGAAAATTGAACAAGCTACGCCTATCTTTTCAAGTTCATCGATTGATCAATTATATGAGTTTTATCTAAGAGAAATAAAATCATAACACAATCACAACAGGCTGCCGCAATTATTCGGCAGCCTGTTCTTTTATCAGTTAAGGTAGTTTAACAATAATTGTTCTTTACCAGATTAATCCTAATTAGTATGATAATATGAATGGGCTCATCTAATCTCTTGGGAGGAAAGTTTGCTAGATATATGAAATATATTGAATTTGGTCTAGGCAATACATGGTTTATTAGAACCGAAACGGAGTTAGAGGATGGAAGTGAAAACTATGGATAAAATATTAAATGAAATAGCCAATTTGATAAGCAGTGAGGAAAAAAGAGTTACTATTGGGATTTCGGGTCATGGTGCATCTGGAAAGACAACGTTTGCCCATAATCTTTTAAAGCTTCTGGGTCAAGAGGACGTAAATTATATTAATACTGATCCCTATATTATCGGCTCTCATCTTAGAAAGTACACTTTAATCGAGTATGAGTATAACAATGAAACTCATCATAATAAAATGACAGCTTGTCATCCTGCTGCTCATAATGTATCCGCTTTAGAGAGAGATATTCGAATGATGCGAGAGGGTTTAGATTTTTATACAATAGACACAAATTATTTAAAGAGTACTTTAATAGCTTCACACAATAGAGTGAATATTGTAGAAGGCATGAGCGTTGCTTTTTCAGACCCGAATTTGTTTGATCTGAAAGTTTACTTATATACGGATGGAGAAACTGAATTGATGAGAAGGAGTCTACGAGATGTCTCTGAAAGAGGAACAAATATTAATGATTTAAGAAAATCTCATGAAGAGCGTAGAATTCAATATGAGTTATTTATGCATCCTTATCATCGAAACTTTGATATCGTTTTAAAAAATTCCAATGAAGGTTATATTCTTGAAAATGAATTCAGGAGGGAATTATGAATCTTGCAAATAGAATAACAATCGCCAGAATATTATTAATCCCTATCTTTATAGTGCTTTTCACAAAATACCCTGATTGGCCAGAGGGGATTTATTATGCAGCTATTGTTTTTTTACTCGCATCAGCTACTGACAAACTAGATGGGTATATTGCTAGGAAGTATAATCAGGTTACGAACCTTGGGAAGTTACTTGATCCATTAGCGGATAAGTTACTCATATCTGCAGCGTTGATCCTACTAGTAAGTCAGCAGATGTTATACGCATGGGTTGCTTTAGTTATTGTAGCAAGGGAAGTTATCATTACAGGAATTAGACTTGTCGCTGCTTCTCAGAAAATAGTTCTGCAAGCTGATCAATACGGTAAAATTAAAATGGTATCTCAAGTAGTAGCAATTACCGCAGTTATGTTTGCAAACCACCCATTCACCTTTTTTACGAATATACCTTTCGATCAAATCCTTATCTATATTGCATTAATCATAACTGTCTATTCTGGCTTTAACTACATAAAAAATAACTATCGTTCTTTAAAATTAGAGAGATGAGGATAAAAGTCCGCCATCACCCGCATGTTTAATTATAATTGTTTATTACCCTCGATATCTTTTCTGAGATGCTATACTTTTTAAGCAAAAGCTGCCTCACGGTAGCTTTTTTTTGCGGTTTATGGAATTATCAATACTTAATCAAGTGGATACAACTCAACTTTACGTTCCCATTGCAGATTGTACAATAGAAATCACTATTCTCGCTCATTAACTACCGTCTACAGTACTTTGTGCAATCAAACTACGGGAAATGTGCTATAATGGGCAATTTTCATTGGATCGGTTGTACAAAATACAACAGAAGTATCATTCAGCTCGATTTAAATAAGTTCTGTTGCACAAAATACAATGGCTAAGAACGATAATCTTAGAAGCCTGTGTTCAAAATTGAACTATTGACACAAAAGTGTATTACACGTATAGTACATAAATAAGATGTATGAACCACTTAGTACACACACTTAGTATATGGAGTTGGTTGTATGACAGAAGAACAAAAATCAGGTGTCAGCTTTAATATTCGAGAACCGGTATATATTCAAGTTGTCCGTTACTTTAAAGAACAGATTGCTACAGGGCAAATCGGAGCAGGAGACAAGATTCCTTCACGGCGTGAGCTGGCATCAGTAATGAAGATTAATGCGAACACGGCACAGAAGGCATATAAGGAAATGGAGGAACAGGGTTTGATCGTAACAGAAGGAAATTCCCCAAGTCGAATTACACAGGATCAGCAAATACTAAGCTCGATTCGTGCTGAATTAATCGAAAGTGCAGTGGATATATTCATCGGTTCCATTCGGAATATTCAAATTCCAGTTGAAGAACTGGTAGACATCATAAAGACAAAATATACATCAGAGCGATCTCCAGAGGGTGGTGACACAAGATGATCCAAGTGAATCAGATGGTGAAGAATTACGGATTCAAGAAGGTACTAAATGGCGTTAGCTTCACTGCTGCCAAGGGAGAGATCACCTGCCTGATCGGAATCAATGGTGCCGGAAAGTCAACGGTGCTGAAGTCCATCATGGGACTGACACCGTACAAAGGTGAAGTCTTAATCGATAATGCATCACTAATACCTTCGATGTATGAGAAAATGACTTTTATTCCAGATTCGTTAACGATGCCCTCCAATATGCGAATTGCTGATTGCTTCAGCTTTATGGCTGACTTTTATCGGAATTGGAACGCTGAACGTGCAGAGGAATTGCTTAAGTTCTTCCAACTGAGCTCTAAAGATCGCGTGTCTTCATTGTCGAAGGGGATGGCTGCGAAGTTAAATTTGTTGCTCGGACTTGCCTTGGATTGTGATTATATCCTAATGGACGAACCGTTCTCGGGGATTGATATGTTCAGCCGCGAGCAAATTACTGATGTGTTCACGAGTGAATTGATCGAGGATCGTGGTGTGATTATTACAACTCATGAAATTAACGATATTGAGCATTTAATTGATAAAGTGGTCTTGCTACAGCATGGGAAGGTAGAACGTGAATTCTACTGTGAAGAAGTTCGCGAGCAGGAAGGTAAGTCCATTACGGACGTAATGAGAGAGGTGTACATGAAATGAGAGCTTTTGTGAAGCTATTGAATTTTGAAATGAACCGATTTGCCAAAATATATTTTGGACTCCTGGTGCTGACAGTCGCCTTGCAACTTGTAGCAGTCACCCTCGGTGCTAATCATTGGCTGGATTCTGCGAATGAGGCAATGAGAGTGAATCAATGGACCCTTGAGCAATATCACAATGTGACTGGATATATTCAGCTAAACAGTATGATGTATGCTCGCTATAATGGACTTCTATATTTCGGACCCATATTTTTGAGCATCACAGTGTTGCTAATATATAGCTGCTTCATCTGGTACCGTGACTGGAGAGGTAAAAATACGGTAGTATATCGCCTGCTCACGTTGCCATCCAATCGGGCGAATTTGTATTTTGCCAAGCTGGTTACGATCTTGCTATTCGCATTTGGACTTGTTGCCCTGCAAATTATCCTTGTTCCACTGGAGCGTTTGATAGCACAGTCGATTCTTCCTGCTGAAATATATCGGAACATCTCGGTATTTGATTTTTTGAAGTATCCTACTGTGCTTAAAGTTCTGGTTCCGCCCTACTTTTCTGAGTTTGTACTATACTATGGACTGGGCATTATTGGCTTGATCGTCTTGTTCACAGTGATTCTAATCGAGCGGAGCTACAGACTGAAAGGGATTGGCTTTATCGTACTATATTTAGCGGTTCTGGCTGGACTAGCCTCAATACTATTTCTTATGGGTTATAGCAGTTACGATAGCTACTTCTATCCAGGTGAAATCATAGGCGCTTGTCTCGGATTAATAGTGATCATTGTTGGAGGTTCGCTTTGGTACAGCTTGTATCTATTGCGTAAGAAAATATCGGTATAATTGAAGGGGTATGGAGGTTAAGGAATGAGAAAATATATGGTTACCGCCGTTCTTGTAGTGTTCGCGGTTGTTACAATCGGGACGTATTATGTACAAGCTTCACAAGAGACACCACCTAATTATAAGCTGACGACGGTTCAAGGGGATGCTTCCCTCGTTGAAGGTATAGCTGTATACGGAAACTACATGATTAAGGATAGTACTTTTGGCATCAAACGAGCTTATATCACGACAAATGGTACAGATTATCCAGATGAAAAGTCTGCGATTAGCCAAAGTTTAAATCGAAGACCAATGAAAACGCAATTGGATCAGTGGATTGAAGAGCATCGTCAGTTCATGCGCGGTAAGACAAACACATCTGGTTTCTATGAGAATGAGGAAATGCTTGCTTATGTTAAGGCGACAGTAGATACGAAGCGATCAAATGATTCATCAGCGAAGAGAAATGCAAAGCTTAGTATTTCTGTACTCAACAAGCAGAAGAACAATACGCTTGAAATCACATCCGATATCAATGTAGATCATGATATTTCAGATATGTATGTACAAAATGTACAGCTTATTGATCAGCAGCTTGTTGCTATGGTGTTTATGAATCACAGTGCCAAAGGTTATGTATCTGAACCGCAGATCCTCCGTGTCAATCTAACCACAAAAGAGATTAAGAATGAGCCGCTCGCGTTACCAGGCGGTAAATCTGTAGCGGCAGACGGGGATACTCAATATGCATGGCTAGCCAATCAAAATCTGGAGCACACGGAGCAATGGATTTTAAGGATTAGTAGAGATAATCATAGAAAGGCATATCAAGTGGATGTTAAGACAGGACAAATCTCTCCACTCACATTCCAAGGGCATGAAATGTTATTGAATAATATTATGAATGCCTATGGACAGAAAATTTATTTCCTGCAAAAAGCTGTATCGAGTAAGGAAAATATAGGATTCACTGTTATTTCTTACGATCTCGTGAGTAAAGAATATGAGACTACTCTGAAGAATACAAATATAGATTTAAGTGAAAACATTACCTATGCTTTTAAACAAGACCATCTCTATATTATGGGTTATAAGAATTTCAAAGGTAATCGTCTATATGTATTCAATTTGACAAGCGGTAACCTTGAGTACGAAGGAAAAGTAATATCAACAGAGGCCGCAAATCAGGTTGAAGATGAAGCTAACATGGATTTGAATTTTATCGATCTCGGTCAGTTCTAGCATAATTTTTAGAATAGAAAATGAGATATAAAGAGACATAAAGAGACATAAAGAGATATAAAGAGATATAAAAAGGTGACAAAGGCCGGGCTAATGACTTTTAATAGTCAATTAGCTCGGCCTTTTTAGTCGTGAAATATAAAACAGTCATTAAACACTATTTTTCGATTAAAATATATTGTAAAACGATAAACTATATGTTAGATTCAATTTTGAAAATAACTTTGTGAGGTGTGTTTTATGAAACTTGGATCAACGCTTTTTTTAAGGATAGCTGTTGTTCTTATTGGACTTCCAGTTCTTGCCTTGTGTATAATTTTTGTGCCTGCGATTTCGAATTATGCAGCAGAATTATACCCTGATCAAACCTATATTAAATATCTCTTGTACATTGATTTGTATGCATCGGCGATACCTTTTTACTTTGCATTGTATCAAGCGATCAAACTGTTAGGGTATATTGACAACAACAACGCTTTCTCAGAATTATCTGTAAAGGTATTAAAAAATATCAGGAACTGTGCAATTGCAATCAGTGGAATTTATGTAGTGGGATTGCCACTTTTCTATCTCGTCGCGGAGAGAGATGATGCCCCAGGGTTCATTGTCATTGGGCTGGTTGTGATTTTTGCTTCCATGGTGATTGCAGTGTTTGCTGCGGTGCTCCAAAAGCTTTTGAAGGAAGCTATTGATATAAAATCAGAAAATGACTTAACGGTCTGAGGAGAAAACAATGGCGATTATTATTAATATTGACGTGATGCTGGCTAAAAGAAAAATGAGCGTGACCGAGCTTTCGGAGCGGGTTGGAATAACAATGGCTAACCTGTCTATATTGAAAAATGGAAAGGCGAAAGCGGTTCGATTATCAACATTAGAGGCGATCTGCAAAGCTTTAGATTGTCAGCCTGGCGATATTTTAGAATACAAAAGTGACGAGGAGACTTAAGAAATAAATGAATAGTAGAGGCAGGGCTCTTTTCTCAATCTTTATGAGAAGGGGGCCTTTTTGATGTGCAATAATTGGAGGTGAAAAATAATAAGGGGATATATTAATGATAAAAAATAATTGTAATACAATCTATATATATTGAATAACGATAAATTATGTGATAAATTGAATCCAGATTATTAACTTTGTGAGGTGCAGTTTATGAAACGAGAAACACTCTTTTTAAAGATAGTTGTAATTCTTATTGGACTTCCGGTTCTTGCTTTGTGTATTTTTTGGTTACCTACGATACCTAACAAGGCAGCTGGAGATTATCCGGTGTATTTGGTTTATCCCGTTCTTATAGGGGTGTATGTAACAGTGATAGCCTATTTCGTAGCTTTATATCAGGCGTTAAGACTTCTAAGCTATATTGACAAGAACAAAGCGTTCTCAGAACTATCCATTAAGGCTTTAAAAAATATAATTTACTGTGCAATCATCATCAGTATCTTATATGCGGCAGGTATGCCACTTATTTACGAAATGGCACAGGGAGCCGATGCACCAGGTCTAATCGTACTTGGACTTGTCATGACTTGTGCTCCAATTGTGATTGCGGTCTTTGCTGCTGTTCTTCAAAAGCTCTTGAAAAATGCCATAGAAATAAAATCAGAAAATGACTTAACAGTCTGAGGTGAAAATAATGGCGATTATAGTGAATATTGACGTGATGTTAGCTAAAAGAAAAATGAGCGTTACAGAGCTTACAGAAAGGGTTGGAATAACAATGGCCAATCTTTCTATATTGAAAAATGGAAAAGCAAAAGCGATTCGACTATCAACATTTGATGCGATTTGTAAAGCTTTAGAATGTCAGCCTGGAGATATTTTAGAATACCTAATGGACGAAGATGCTTAAATCGTAATGAGTAATCGACTCCGCAGATTGAAAAGAACAGCATTGCCTGGAAAGGAGAGATCATCATTGAAATCAATAACGCAGTTTCTGCATTTTGGCTATCATCAGGCGATGAGTTGCATATTTCCTATTGCGATCTTTGGGACTTTAGCTCTCTCTAACGTAATAGATCTGCCTTACATTTACCGATATGATGCCATTCTTATTATATTGCTTACCGTTCAATATCTTATGTACCGTACTGGATTAGAGACGCTTGATGAAATTAAAGTCATCTGTGTATTTCACATTATTGGTTTGCTGCTGGAAATTTATAAGATAAGAATGGGGTCATGGTCATACCCTGAACCCGGGCTAACCAAGGTGTTTGGAGTGCCACTGTATAGCGGGTTTATGTACGCGAGCGTCGCGAGCTATATGTGTCAAATTTGGCGTAGACTGAAAATGGATATGACGGGCTGGCCGGGACTTGCTGCTGCTGGATCGCTCGGAGCAGCTATCTATCTGAACTTTTTCACGCATCACTTCATTCCTGATTTTCGATGGTGGCTAAAGGGGCTTGTACTCATTGTTTTTTGGAAAACTCGGATCATTTATCGGGTACGAAACACTACTTATCGGATGCCCTTGACACTGGCTTTTTTCTTAGTTGGTTTTTTTATCTGGTTAGCTGAGAATATCGCTACATTCTTTAATGCTTGGAAATATCCTGATCAGAATCAGGTATGGCATGTCGTTAGTGTCAGTAAGATCAGTTCATGGTTCCTTCTGGTCATTATTAGTGTCATTATAGTTGCTCAGCTTAAACATGTTAAAGCTAACCGTAACGCGAAAGAGTAGAGTATTGTCTTCAAAGGAAATAGTAGTACATGGAGTAAGAACAAATTAGTGATGAGGGGGAGATGAGATGGAATATACAGATTTAAAAGAATTGCAGGATGTGTTTTTCTTTGGTCTAATAGAGCCAGAGGTAAATCAACTAAGGTTATCTTTTTGTAATAGCAAAGCTAGTGATATAGCTCAGCCTCTTATGGATGGTGAGAAAAGCTCTCCCATAATACAAGTTGATTTTCACTCCTATATTGCATATTCGATTAGAAATGAATTCTTTACTTCTGGGGATGATTACGAGGAATTTGACGGAAAAACATTTAGGATTTATAAGAAATCAAGGTATCTTGATTTTATTTCTAATGGAATATTTGCATCAAAGGATTTTCCAAAACCATATAAGCACTATGGGATCTGTTGTATTGACCACGTCGTTGATATTATTTCAACGTCGGAACCAGTTGTAAGGGAAATTATATAGATCTGAATTTCTTTCCAGAGTATAGAAGAAAGCAGCTGATTGCACATGCTTGTCTTTTTTAACGATTAGAGTTATTATGGATTTTCAAAGTCGTTAATGGAGGTGCTGAATGAAATATTCCCAAGCGACAGACTATGCGCTTCATGCAATGCTTTATCTGGTGACGGCGGCGTCCGATAAGCCTGTAGGCGTTCAATTACTTGCTGAGAAGCTGGGTGTTTCGCAAACCTATCTGTCCAAAATGATGACCAAGCTAGTCAAGGCTGGATTGATTCAATCTGCACCCGGTGCAAACGGTGGGTATCGTCTCAGACGGAAGTCCGAAGAGATCTCTTTTCTGGATATTATCCATGCGATCGAAGGGACTGCATCTTTGTTCGAATGTAGCCTGGATCACGGTAGCGAGTGCCTGATTCAACAGGTTGTGATTGACGCTGAAAGACAGATGGAGCAGTACTTGGAGAACAAGAAAATTGCAGATTTGGCGAAAACAATGAAGACGGAGTAAAGATCCGTTCTTTTTTGAATATAATTAAAGATAATATAAGTCCGTAATGACTTTAATATAAAGGAGAATGAAATATGACGGAATTCTGGGAATCAAGCTTTATAGAAAAACAAACGATGTGGGGATTTGAACCTACAGACTCTGCGATCGCCACTAAGGACTTTTTCCTTGAGAGGAATGTTAAAGACATATTGGTACCAGGGATTGGATATGGCAGGAATGCAAAGGTTTTTATAGAGAGTGGGATAAATGTAACGGGTATTGAGATTTCTCAAACAGCAATTGATTTGGCGAGGCAAAATGGAATTGATATTAGCATTTTTCATGGTTCAGTGAATGACATGCCGTATGATAATAACCTCTATGAAGGAATATTTTGCCATGGTCTTATTCATCTGTTGAATAAAAGTGAAAGAGAAAAGTTCATTAAGGATTGCTACAACCAGTTAAAGCCAGGTGGTTATATGATTTTTACAACAGTTTCGAAAAATGCTCCAATGTTTGGAAAAGGTACTCTATTGGATAAAAATTACTATGAGACAGATTATGGCGTGAAAATATTTTTTTATGATGCTGAATCCATTACACAAGAGTTTGAAACCTATGGACTAGTTGAGTTCTCTGAAATTGACGAGCCGCACAAGGACATGATCAATAAACCGTCGATAAACTTTTTAATGGTAAAATGTAAGAAAGAACTATAGAAAAATTTCGACATATCGAAGATAATATATTTCAAAAGAAGGCAGGTGTTATGTTGATGAGCAATATTATTGATTATTACTCAAGCTTTGACGAGTGGGGCAGGCTGGATAGAGAACCTTTAGAGTTCATTATTAATCTCCATTATATCAAGAAATATATGCCATCAGCTGGGAAGGTGCTGGATAATGGCGCAGGACCCGGTAAATACGCGATGGAACTGGCTAAGCTCGGATATACAGTAACCCTTTCAGATATCACACCTAAATTAGTTGAAGTAGCAACGGAAAAGGCAGCTGAACTAGAATTAATTAAGCAATTTGACGGGTTTCATAACTTAAATGCTATTGATTTAGAAGGAATACCTAATGAGAATTATGATGTTTCATTGATGCTCGGTCCTTTGTATCATTTGCAGAAGGAAGAGGAACGAATTTTAGCAGTAAAAGAGTTGCATCGCGTGACCAAGCAAGATGGCTTAGTATTCGTGGCTTTTCAAAGTCGAATGAGAATGACCATTAATTCGTTACAATCCCCGCAGCAGTGGAAACCGAACGATAATATGAACACCATCAATGAATTCTATGAGAGCGGAATCTTTAATCATAGTGACAAGGGCCGATTTACAGGTGCTTATTATTTTAACATTGATGAGATTCAGCCTTTCATGGAAAGGAATGGATTTGAGTCGATAGATTTAATTGGTTCATCAAGTATTGCAGCCATGTTATCTGCAGAGCAGCAACAGTATTGGACTCACCAAGAGGGGGAAGAGAGCTTGATTAACTTTCTCATATCCAAAGCAAATGATCCCTCAATCTTGGGCATCTCATCCCATTTGTTATACATCGGTAAAAGAAAATAAAAAAGAGCGCCAGTTTCTTAACTGGCGTCTTAATTTTATAAATGACAGACTACTTTACAAATGTAGTGTGTAGCGGTTCGCTTTACTCAACCCGCGGATCATTTCGATTTCCTCCGAAGACAGTGGGGCTGACTTAGCAGCCGTTACATTATTCTTCAACTGCTCCATACTACTCGCTCCAGGGATAATAACCGCTACAGACGGATTAGCTAGAGGATAATGAAGTGCAGTTTGTGCTAAGGGGCGAGAGTGGCTCGTTTCCTGGATAAGCTGATCATGCAACTTCAGAAGCTCCTCACTGCTGTAATCTAAGTACTTCTTCTCTGCCTTACTGCGACCGTTCTCCGAAAGGATGCCACCCGCCAAAGGACCCCGGGCAATAAGACTGATCCCATGCTCGGCCAGCAGAGGGAGGATTTCCTCCTCAGGACGTCGATCTAAAATGCTGTATTGGCTCATTACACTGACAATATTTGATTTTTTTACATATTCTCTAATGACATTAGGTCGAATAGAAGAGATCCCATAATATCGGATTAGCCCCTCTTGCTTAAGTTCTTCAAAGGCTTCAATAGTTTCATCTATCGGATCATCAATCGTTCCGCCATGCAGCTGATACAGATCGATATAATCCGTTTGGAGGCGTCTTAGGCTGTCTTTGACTGCGGATTTAATATAGGATTTTGATGGATCCCAGCTCCAGCCTTCTTGACCTGGAATTCTGCGGTTACCCACTTTTGTACTCAATATCACCTCACCGCGGCGGTGGCGAATCGCCTTACCAATGATCTCTTCATTACGACCCTCATCATACAGATCGGCTGTATCTAAAAAGTTAATGCCTTGATCGAGCGCTTCATGGACGATGGAAATGGCTTGTGCCTCATCCGTACCTAAGGACATGCATCCGAGTCCTACTTCACTTACATATAAATCGGACTGACCCAAACGATTTTTATTCATAGGTTGTTCCTTTCTAATTCCGTTGTTTGTTATATTATAACGCCTTAAAGCATCGAATTCGAATGTAAATGAATGATTTCCTTTGACATTATAACCTAGAAGCATTATCGTCATAGCATATGTTATTTACTAGATGATGATGGATAGGGAGAGACTTGAACATATGGAACAAGCAATGTTTGCAGGTGGTTGCTTTTGGTGCATGGTTACACCGTTCGAGGAGTTACCAGGTATCCAAGGGATTGTATCGGGATATGCTGGAGGATTAACTGAGAACCCAACTTACGAAGAAGTCAAAACAGGAACAACAGGACATTACGAGGTGGTACAAATTACGTTTGATCCATCGCATTTTTCATACGAGAAGCTGCTTGAATTATATTGGCCTCAGATTGATCCCACGGATGATGGTGGACAATTTCAGGATAGAGGAACACAATATCGGACAGCCATCTTTTACTATAACGAAGAACAACGTTTAGCAGCCCTTGCCTCGAAGGAGCAGGTTGCTGTGAGTGGCAGATTCTCAGGACCCGTTGTGACGGAAATCCTTCCAGCGCCAACCTTTTATCGGGCGGAAGAATATCATCAGGACTATCATCACAAGAATCCCAAGCATTATAAAGAGGATCG
This sequence comes from Paenibacillus sp. FSL E2-8871, assembly GCF_038000345.1. NCBI lineage: Bacteria > Bacillati > Bacillota > Bacilli > Caryophanales > Paenibacillaceae > Paenibacillus > Paenibacillus sp. FSL E2-8871. The sequence goes on from NZ_JBBOBV010000001.1 coordinate 859,093, forward strand.
TGAGCAATCCGGACGGGATTCCTTTATCGCTAAACACTGGTAATTGCAGAAACGGAATTTCTAAAGTAAAAGAGCATCCTAAGTCGTTTATGGCTTACAGGTGCTCTTTTTACATCATATACAAATTTTATATATTTTAAATTCTACATACTTTCTACACATTTATAGACTAAACTACTCTAAATCAAGCGAGAAATTTAAAATGGAGGGTTTAGGATGAAAAAAATCATACCCATAGTTGCTGTAACATTGCTTCTAAGTTCAGTGTTAGCTGGCTGTCAATCGAGCAATAATGCCCCATCTGGATCAGATAAGCAAGCTTCTATATCTTCAGTGGATCAACCGTGGATCGCAACAAAAAACACAACTCGAATAAATTCTTCTGACCCTACTGAGGCAGCAGTTATCGTTTCACAAACCCTATGGACTGCACAGACGAAGAACAACAGACCTTCAAGTGTAGTATTGACGGATGTAAGCAATTGGCAGATTGCCGCGGTTAGTGCGGATTTGATCCATCATCCGAATAATGGCCCTATTCTTTTTACAACTAAAGAGGGTGTCCCTGAGGCAACGTTAGCAGAGCTTAAGCGATTGAATCCTTTAGGCGCAGAAGGTAATAATGGTGTACAAGTAGTGCTCGTCGGACCCATGGCTTCCAATGTCGAAGAACAATTAAAGACACTGGATCTGAAATTAGACCGAATTGAAGGGGATGAGCCGGCAGCTGTAGCACAAGCCATTGATACTTATTATGCAAAAGCTTCTGGTGAACTTCCAAAGGCAGTCATTGTAGGTTCTATGGATAGTCCTGAGTACACACTGCCTGCAGTGAATTGGATCGCCCATATGCCAGAGCCGCTTCTCTATGTAACAAAAGATGAAATTCCAGACCCTACGGTTAATGCTTTGAAAGAGCGTGGAGGCTCGGCTAAAATTTATATCTTAGGACCTGAAAAAGTTGTATCTACAGCAGTAGAAAAGCAATTACAGGAATTCGGCACAGTAACCCGTATAGCTGGAAAAGACATTTATGAGAATGCCATTGCTTTTGCTACTTTTAAGGACGCCAGCAACGGTTTCGGCTGGGACATAACGACACCTGGACATAACTTGTCTTTGTTGACTACCGATTCAACGATGCTGGCGATCGCCGCTGCACCTTTTTCGCATTTAGGGAAACATGCACCGCTTATCTTTACGGAAAAAGATGGGTTGCCAGATTCCGTGATGGAATATATGATGACCCTTCAACCTAAATTTCAAGATTCACCAGCAGAAGGCCCCTATAATCATGCTTGGTTAACTGGGGACATCAACGCAATAAAAGAAAGTGCTCAAAGCGAAATCGATGATATGCTGGAAATCTCACCGGCTGCAGGAGGCAATCCACATTCCGGTCACTAAGCCACGAAGAGGGTGAACAACTTGAATAAGCTTCAGGTACTGATCGTTGACGATGAATGGAACATGCGAAATTTAATTCGGATTTATTTAACAAGAGAAGGAATAACGACTAGAGAAGCGTCAACGGGGCATGAGGCACTCACTTTGCTGAAACAACAGAACTTTGATCTAATCCTGCTGGATGTGATGATGCCAGATATGGATGGCTGGCAGGTCTGTAAAGCCGTTAGAGAGGTAAGCTCTGTCCCCGTTCTAATGCTAACAGCTCGCTCGGAAACTAAGGACAAGGTTCGTGGCCTCGGAATAGGAGCGGATGACTATCTCACCAAACCGTTCGAGCCAGAGGAATTAGTCGCAAGAATTTATTCTTTGGTACGGCGTTCAATGCTTACATCGACCCAACAACCTCTGAAAAAGGTTCTGAGCTACCCTGAGCTAGCGATTTACCCGGATGCTCGTGAGGTACATATTCTGGATACAGCAGTTGAGTTTACACTCAAGGAATTTGATCTGCTAACGGCCTTGGCGCAAAATGCGCACCGTGTCTTTACGAGAGAAGAACTAGTGGAGCGTTTATGGGGCAATGATTATGAGGGTGAGAACCGTGTCATCGACACACATATTAAGAATATTCGCGAGAAATTACATAAGGCGGGTCTGTCTTATAATCCTGTTCAAACGGTATGGGGATTAGGCTATAAATTTGAGATCCCAGGTAATCATCTATGAAGAATAATATTATCGGACTGAAGCTCGGGTCAGTTATTATGTCTGTTTTTTTAGTTGTTTTGCTTATTCTTGGGATAACGATAGATCGAATGTTTACCAGTTTTTATTACAACGAGATGCAAAAAGAAACTGAGGAACTAACCTCGCATTTTATCGGAATGGCTGAATCGCCGGATAGTTCAAACGAGCAGATGATGAGTACTTTTGCAGAGTTTTCGGACGTGAGTATATTTAATATTTCAAAAGACGGTAGTGTCATTCTCCATTCGGGTGTTCATGACCGCGCAGATCGTTCATTCATAAATGCTTCGGATATTAGTCGGATATTTGCCGGAAAAAGTGTGGATTTTGAGTATACAGATCCTACTGGACACAGATATTTCATCACTGGAAAACCAATTTCAAATGGTCAAACCATCCAGTCTGCACTATATGTAATGTCCTCTACAGAGAACATGAAGCAATCCTTGGTTTCTATCCGTAACCTACTGTTGCTCGCAGGAATTGGGGCCTTTATATTGGCACTAGGAATTACGGGAATAATTAGTTTGTTGTTATCCAGGCCGCTGATCAAGATGCAGAAGGCGACTAGAAAAATTGCTGCCGGTGAATTGGAAACGAGACTTTCCATACGTAGTAACGATGAAATCGGATTTTTAGCAGGAGCTATTAACGACCTTGCTATAGATCTGCAAAGATACAGGGATACGCGTCAGGAATTTTTAGCCAACATTTCTCATGAACTGCGGACACCCATCACCTATTTGAAAGGGTATACCAAGGTCGTAAAAGATGGACTCTATGAGAACGAAGGGGAACGAGATCTGTATTTGGATATTATTCACGAGGAAGCGCATCGGCTTGAGCATCTGGTAGAAGATTTATTTGAACTGGCAAAGATGGAAGAAGGCAAGATCTCACTTACGCTGGACTGGATAGATCTTAAGCACATGGCAGAACAAGCGGTACGCAGAGTGGAATTGAAAGCCAAAGAAAAGGGACTTCAGCTGAAGATTATGTATCATGGAGATTCGTATAGGGTTCGTGGAGATGAAAAGCGTATGGAACAGATTATGATGAATCTTCTGGAGAATGCGATCCGTTATACGGATGAAGGTGAGATTACTGTCCATGTAGATGAGGATGTCGACGGGGATACCGTTTTATTTATTGTAGAGGATACCGGAATAGGTATTCCTGAGGAAGAACTACCCTATGTCTTTGAACGCTTCTACAGAGTTGAGAAATCACGATCCAGGCAATATGGTGGTACAGGTCTTGGACTATCCATTGTTAAAAAGCTTGTAGAATTACAGGGCGGTAAGATTCGAATTACAAGTCAGCCTGGAGTTGGAACCCGTTGCGAGGTGCTGTTACCTAGATTAACAAAATCCGAAAAATAAGAGCCAAAAGAGACTTTGCGTATGTACGCGAAGTCTCTTTTTTCTTGAAGTCAACTAACGCTATTTTGCTGGCTCAAGCTCTTCAAGTGCCCATTCGCAAAATTGTATAGAGCTCTCCATATCGAGCACACGTTTCCGAATGAGTAAATAGCGTCCAAAAGTCGTTGCTTTTAATTCACGAGTCTCACCTCGTTCATCACGTAAGACTTCGTTAGCCTTCAGCAAGACCTTGTATCGTTCTAGCTCGCTTTTACAAAATTCCGCTCGTTTTTGTAGAAGTTCTTTTGCCTCCTCGGGTTTGGAGAGCCATAGACTATACAGCTTAAAATGTAGCTCGTCACGTAGAACTGGAGGCTCTGCTGGAGTCTCCACCCATCTCCGCAATTGCTCAAGTCCTGCTTTCGTAATGGAGTATTCCTTTTTATCCGGCTTATCCGACTGCTCAATGAGCTGATATGAAATATAACCTTGCTGCTCCATGCTCATTAGAAGAGGGTAGATTTGACTATGTCCTGCTCGCCATAACGGTTTGATATTCTGTGTTAATTCATATCCAGACAACGAATTAGCACTAAGTAAAGTAAGAAGTCCATAAGACAGTGTATTCATTACTCTGAAGCCCTCCAGTTATTATATATCCGTTATTATTGTGATTTTTAGGCATATGTCATCATTGACATATATTCAATATGATTATAACATTATTTAAGTTATATTATATATGTAAAAGTAGACATATAAAAAAGATAAGGAGGGGTAGCGTGGACGTTAAACAAGAAAGTAAAATTCATTTTTGGCCTATAATGATTGCCATATTCTTCGGAAACTTCGTCTCTGTCTTAAGTACAACGACCATCAACATAGCTGTTCCTCTTTTAATGAATCATTTCCATTCGAACCTGAACACTATGCAATGGATGGTTACAGGTTTTATGTTAGCAACGGGAGTAACTGCACCACTTGCCGGATATCTGGGAGGCAGATTTAGCTATAAGCGACTGTATCTATTCGCTTTGATGGGATTCACCATGTTCTCCCTACTCTGTGCAATAGCTTGGAATCCAACCTCTCTGATTGTATTTCGAATGCTTCAGGGGTCTTGCAGCGGGCTGATTATGGCCTGTACGATGACGATTATATTCCAAGTGATTCCAGCTGAACGCAGACCCTTCGCCGTGAGCCTATGGTCGCTATCCGCGATGGTAGCCCCAGCCATAGGTCCGACATTTAGTGGATGGTTACTTCAGTATGCTAGCTGGCACTGGTTATTTTTAATTAACATTCCCATTGGGATCATTGCTATTATTCTAACCGTAACGTTAATTCCATACTATCGAATGAATGTTCCGAAATCATTTGATATTCCTGGCTTCCTAACTGTTGTACTGGGCAGCTTATCTTTATTAACCGCATTTAGCCAAGGCAATAGCTGGGGATGGAGCTCATGGAAGACCCTATCCTTAATACTTGTGGGGATCGTACTTTTAGTTTTCTTCGTCTTGCACGAGCTGAAGGCGGAAGTACCACTGCTGAATCTGCGTGTCTTTCGAAATCGGCGCTTTACTGCCATGCTTAGTATCTATAGTTTGGTGACGATAGCAATGTATGCTGGAACTTACTTAACTCCATTGTTCTTACAAACGGTAGAAGGAGCAACAACACTTAAAACGGGGCTTATCTTATTGCCATCTTCGATTCTGCTGGCTTTACTTAGTCCAATCGTGGGTAAGATGTATCCAAAGTTTGGGCCTGTGAAGTTAATTTCTGCTGGTATTTTATTTATTTTCATCGGTTTATTCATGATGAGCCGGCTGCATACAAATGTTTCTTACAGCTTCATTATGTGGGCAATGGTTGTTCGGAATTTAGGTATTGGATTAGCTAACGTTCCGAGTAGCACAGCGTCTATGGAGGAAATTCCAGTCGAATGGTCAGGTCATGCCACATCGATCAACAACTGGGTTCGGAATGTGTTAAGCTCACTTGGGATTGCGGTGTTCACTTCTATTTTGTCCACAAGATCCTTACTGCACTCTAAAGAATTGATCAGTTCAGGTGCAGGTAATGCAGATTCGATAAGATTATTATCGTTCACTATGGGTGTGAATGATGTATTCGTAGTCGGCTCTATCATCGTGTTGTTTGGATTACCACTTATGTTTTTATTGCGCAAGAAGCGTAGTGTGATTTCTGTTCAAAGTGCGGGATAACCTTCGCATCACATTAGAAAAGCAGACCAAGGGCTAAGCCTTGATCTGCTTTTTTTATATGTTAAGTTAGTGCATCATGTCGCCCATTCCACCCATGCTGCCCACAATTTCCGGATTGATCATCCCGAATATCATCGCGATATGTGCTACAACCAAGAATCCACTGATGAGTATAAAATGGAGCTTCATTTTCTGTTCATCTGTTCGTTTACGAGCGATCAGACCAAGATCTAACAAAGCTAGCGGTAATAAGAAAAGCACTCCGCTCAAATAGAAGCCTACGGCTACCACGTCAACCCATGTGTGCCACTCACCATTCACTGACAAAGGGATGAATGCGGTAGGAAACAAGTAGAGGAATACCCCTGTGAAGTACAACCCGGCCAGAATGCTACAGATTTTGTTAAAGGTCCGTAAAGAGCCTTTTAGATTTTTGGTGAACAAAATAATAAACTCTGTAACGGTGATCGTCTCAGCAAAAATCACAGGGATCGCCATAAATAAAATCAAGTTCCAAGGCTGATTATCCGCTAGCAAAGACATATAATGGGTCATGTTCATAAAATACTCCTCCGATATATAAAAATAACTTTCGTACTGATCGTATTCGAGAAGTATGTGGAAAGTATGTAGAAACGAAGGTATTATAAATACATCCATTAATATCAATTGAGGGGAGCAAGACAGCAGTGGGAAGAGGACTACAAAGTATTTTATTTGATTTGGATGGTACATTAACGGACCCTAAAGAAGGCATAACAAAAAGCGTAGAATACGCATTGAACAAATTTGATATTCAGATCGAGAATTTGGATAAACTTCTTCCTTACATAGGCCCACCTCTTTATGATTCATTTATCGAGCTGCATCAGTTCTCAGAGGAACAAGCGCAACAAGCAGTTGTATTCTACCGTGAGCGTTACAGCACCGTTGGAATGCTTGAGAATATGGTGATTGATGGTATACCGCAATTGCTGGAAGACCTCAAGAATAAAGGATTTTCATTGTATGTAGCTACCTCCAAGCCTACTGTTTTTGCAGAACAAATTCTTGAGCATTATAAACTAGATCATTATTTTGAGCATATCGGTGGTAGTAATCTGGATGGCACTCGTTCTAAAAAGAAAGATGTGATACAGTACGTACTCGATCAGAATGCTATTCTTCCGGAGGAAGCTGTGATGATTGGGGACCGAGAGCATGATATTATCGGTGCTATAGGTTGTGGAGTAGAATCTATTGGTGTGACGTTTGGTTACGGACCTAAAGAAGAACTGGAGAATGCTGGGGCAGATCATATCGCTTATCGAGTAGAAGAAGTTGCGGATATCATCCAACATATATCATTAAGAGAGCGGTGTGCGAAATGATCCAACCTCGTAATTCAATCCTGGAGGGCAATACAGTCAAGCTGGTTCCAATGGATGAAAGCCATGTAGAAGGGCTAGCGAGCGTATTAAGAAATCCAAACATCTGGGAATTTACTTGGCGAAAAATAACGTCGGACGAGCAGGTACAGGATTTAATCACAAACGCATTCGCAAATCAAAACAATGAATCGCAAATTCCCTTCGTCATCCTTGAAAAAGCTACTGGACAAATCGTCGGTACCACTCGAATCATGCATCCAGATTTGGTTCATCGCAATGCTGAAATCGGATGTACGTGGATCTCACCTGAATACTGGAGAACGAGTGTGAACACCGAGGCTAAGTCATTACTGCTTCATTATTGTTTTGAAGAGCTAAAGCTGATTCGTGTAGAATTTACGGTGGTGAAGACTAACTTGAGGTCACAAAGAGCGGTAGAACGTTTAGGGGCTGTAAAGGAAGGGGTTCTACGCCAGCATAGAATCAGATCTGACGGTTCGATTCATGATAATGTTGTCTTTAGTATTTTGGATAAAGAATGGCCATCGGTAAAAGAAAATCTGCACTATTTATTAAATGAGAAGTACTCATAAATGTATAAAAGAAGCCAAGAGTCCCTCTCTTATGGAGAAGGACTCTTGCTCTATAGATCAGCCACTTGGCTGCTTATGGTTATTGTTTAGGACTTACAAGAATTTTCACTTGATTTTTTTCCTTCAAAAGCGCCTCGAACCCATGTTCAATCACTTCGTTTAATTTGATTTTTTTAGTCACCAGTTTGTCCGCAGGAAAGTAACCTTGTTCCATGAGACTAATTACTGCTGGGAATACATCACGATATCCGATGATACCAGTTAAATTACGTTCTTTAAGTACGATGTTGTTTGGAGTAATCGTAGCATCTTTTTCAAAAATACTAACGATCATGATTTGACCACTTAATTTAGTGGAATTAATTGCTTGTGTTAGAACGGGAGGGACACCTGTGACTTCAAAAGCGACATCCACGCCGCCGTCGGTGCGTTTTTGAATTTCTTCGACCACATCATATTGCTTAGGATCGATTACAATACCACCTAGTTCCTCAGCTTTGCTCTTACGTTCTTCTGAGAGTTCAACAACATAAATTTCAGCTGCGCCGGAAGCTTTCAAAGCTTCAATTACAAGCAAACCGATTGGGCCAGCGCCAAATACTACAGCTTTATCTCCGACCTTCAATTGACTGGAACGAACAGCATGCAGAGCAACTGCAGAAGGTTCTACTAGAGCACCTTGCTCATAGGACAAGCTGTCAGGAATTTTGTGGACCATATGTTGGTCTGCTGCAACGTATTCTGAGAATCCACCGCCGCCTCCAGCCAAACCTAAGAAGCCCATTTTTTCACAAAGATTGTATTTGCCTTGTCGACAAGCTACACATTCACCACATGCAAAAACTGGTTCAACGACAACACGATCACCAACATTAAACTTACTAACGCCTTGACCTACTTCAACGATTTGTCCAGAGAATTCATGTCCCATTACGACCGGCGCTTTTTCACCAGTAAGGGGATGATCTGTACCTTGGGGAATGAAAATAGGACCGGCTACATATTCGTGAAGATCGCTGCCACAAATCCCGCACCATTCTATTTTGATTTTCACTTTTCCTTCAAGTGCTGTTGGTTCTACAATCGTTTCTAACCGTAGATCTTTGACGTTATGCCATCTTAATGCTTGCATATCATTCATCTCCTAGATTAATTAATTGATAATAAATAGTGTTTTTCTCCTGTATAAGAGGAAACGTTTCCGAGAACAAATATGTCACATAATTTTCATATTGTCAAATTTAAATACTAAAATATTAATATCGAAAATTAGTGAAAAATTTCACCTAAATGCTGTGTTATCAAGCTTATATGGATTAAATGTGTTTGCTGTAAGTGCTTTTATAAGCACATCTATGTTATAATAGATACATTGGAAAAGCGGCATGAATGAGACGGATAGATTTAATAATAGCTATGATTACGGAAACGATTCCGAAAATGAGGGGACTATCAACTTGGCTAATAAAAACAAAGTAACCATAGAGGATGTAGCGAAACGAGCGGGAGTAGGGATTGCTACTGTTTCAAGAGCGATTAATAATTCGGAGGGAATTAGTTCCAAGACTAAGGCATTGGTGCTGCAAGTGATTGAGGAGATGGGTTTTACACCCAATACCTCTGCACAAAGTCTGAAGATTCGCCAAACGAAGCAAATTGCTCTGGCCGTTCCAGACATTCGAAATGCCATTATTCCAGATATCGCCTGGTCCGTAGAGCAAGCCGCTAAACAGGACGGTTATCGAGTCATTCAGATAAATACTTCCGGAAATCCGCGGACAGAGCTCGAAACGATTCGTGAGATCAAGAAACTACATGTAGATGGACTCATTATCATGCCTCTTGCTTATCCAAAGACTATGGTAGAGCTAATTAATAAATCGAGTGTCCCTGTCTCCATCATTAACTACGGGAAGCGCATCACAGAGAACGTAAAAGCCGATATCGTTAGTCTGTCACGTTTAGAAGGTCAGCTTATAATGGAGCACCTCATGAGTATTGGTCGAACTCGAATTGCTTATGCAGGTGCTCAAAAAGATCTCATTGAGGATCGTTATCTTGCCTATCAGCAGGCGTTAAATCAAGTGGATATTTCTTTGGTTTATTTTGGAGAGGATTTCTCCCTTCAAACGGGGGTACAAGCCGCGGATTATTTCTATAGCCTGACCAATATGCCAGATGCAATATATGCTGTAAATGACATGGTCGCTATAGGGATCGTAAACCGATTTAAAGAGTTAGGCGTTCGTGTTCCTGAGGATGTGGCAGTGGTAGGGGTGGATAATAACGCATGGACAACCATTACAAGTCCGCAGATTAGTTCGGTCTCGATCATGGGAAATGAAGTCGCCCGTTTGGCTACTCAGCTTCTGTTGCAACGCATTCAGGATAATATTACGGGCGACTACCAAAGAGTACAGCTTGATCCGCGTTTAATTGTGCGAGAGTCTAGTGTTTCGGTTAAGCGTAGTACGACAGGTTGAAAATCCTCTAAATCCTGTTAGACTTAATACTAAGTAAGTTGATGGGGGAATATGAAATGAGGAGATTATTATGGCTAATATATATAAAAGCGTAACAGATTTGATTGGTAATACACCGTTATTGGAAATTTCGAAATATAGTAAATCTCAGAACGTTGAAGCAAAAATCCTTGCCAAGTTAGAGTCTTTTAATCCTGGAGGTAGCGTCAAGGATCGTATAGGTTATGCGATGATCAAAGATGCTGAGGATAAAGGCTTAATTCACAAAGATTCTGTAATTATTGAGCCAACAAGTGGCAATACCGGCATTGGCCTTGCAATGGCTGCGACCAGCCTTGGGTACCCGTTGATTATCGTTCTTCCGGATACATTCAGTATTGAACGCCGTAAGGTGATGGCTGCGCTTGGTGCTAAGCTTGTATTAACACCTGGAGCTGAAGGGATGAGCGGTGCTTTGAGAAAGGCGGAGGAATTGGCAGCGGAAATTCCACATGCATTCATTCCACAACAATTCAGCAACCCAGCTAACCCGGAAATTCACAGAACGATTACAGCGGAAGAAATTTGGCGAGATACTGATGGAAATGTAGATATTTTTATCGCAGGTGTTGGTTCTGGAGGCACCATATCAGGGGTTGGGGAAGCTTTGAAGGCTAAGAACCCTTTGGTACAAATCGTTGCTATTGAACCGTTTGATTCACCAGTATTATCTGGTGGCCGGCCTAGTGCGCATGGAATTCAAGGAATTGGGGCTAACTTCATTCCGGATATTTACAATAAAGAGGTTGTTGATGAGATTTTTCAGGTGAAGAATAAAGACGCATTTAATGTAGCGCGTGAAATTGCCAAGACCGAGGGATTACTTGTAGGGATCTCGTCTGGCGCCGCGGTATATACAGCTACACAAATTGCTAAACGTCCAGAAAATAAAGGGAAGACGATTGTGGTGATTTTGCCGGATACTGGTGAACGTTATTTAACAACTACTCTGTTTGATTTTAACGAATAGATTGGTTTGACCTAAGATAATACAGAAGAAGTGGCTAGAATTAACGAATTGAATCAAACCCATCGGATGAGTGCAGATCCGGAGTATTTAAATTTCTAACACTGAGGTTAATACCAACAAGGAGGCTCAGCGGAATGCTGAGTCTTTTTGTGCATTTAGTAACTAAAGAGTGATCAACTCAGCCCCTTATTTTACCAACGGCTATGGTACAATATAGCATAAATCGTAGTAGTTCTAAAAAAGGAGTATGAAACGTGTGAATGTGTTTAAAAAAGTTAGAAATAATTATGTGATTTGGCATGCAAATCGTATTCAGTTACTGGATTTTCCTTCAAGTCCTGTCGTTAGAAAGAAAGTGATTTTCTCAGGTAGAGTTCAAAACGTAGGATTCCGCTTGGAAATATATACGATTGCTGAAAGAATGAGATTAACGGGTACGGTTAAAAATTTAAAAGACGGAAGTGTAGAGGTAGAAGTACAAGGAGAAGAGCAGCAAATCTCTTTTTTAGTTCATTGCATGCAATCATTGAAACGGGCATCTGTAAAGAAAGTAACTATGAATGATCTGCCTAATCATGAGAGTGAGAAAGATTTCACGATAGTAAAATAAGTACATATGGATTAGTAGAATTCTGAAGTAGATTATATTGCGCTAGATTAGGAAGATAGAGGAGAAAAACATGAATAGATTAATTGGGATTAAAGTTTCTCAGTTCATTCTTCTGATCATTTTAACAATCGCTTGCTTTACATATGGTATTGATATTATTGATCAATTCGATGGAAAGGTATTCAGCCACGCGGCTGTACCCTTTGGGTCCTCTTTGAGTTTTCTTTGTTTATTGATTAGTGTTGGAATAATGCTTGGATTTTTAATTGAAGGGACATCCGTGTTCAGTACAATCATTTTAATGTGGCCGTTGATACATATTGGTCTTGTAATTCTCTTATTTATTGTTGGGGCGCTGCTTTGGGAATTACTCTATGTAATAGCCCTTTATCCTTTAATATTATTGCCTATTAATTTAATTGGTGAGGGAATATCATTAGGGTTTCAGTTAAATCGATTAGTTTTTCGTAGAGATCAAAATAAATTATCAGAGTTTTTCATAAGCATATTGATTAACCTATTTATTATTATTTTCATTATTATAGCTATATCTAAACCTGAAAGTGCTAATTTCTTTATGTGAATTTGGCGGCCGGGGCTTTATGTAACATCTGGATGTGTGGTTTATTGAATAGAACAAAATGGAACTATTGTGTAAACTGAGCGTAACCGATAAATAAAAGAGATTATGATAGAGCAGGAGGTACATATGAACTACAGAATTTTTAGAAAAATGCTTCTTACCACACTTGCCACCCTGATGTTAAGTGTTTTGCTTCTTCCGGTTTTAACTTCAGCTAAGACAGCTGTACCTAAGCATACTGGGTCATTTTATGTGAATGATTTTGCGAATGTGATCGACGAGAAAGCTGAGAATTACATGGTGAACTATGGGATTCGATTACATCAGGATACGGGTGCTCAAGTCGTAGTGGTGACAGTCGATTCTACAAATGGAGTTTCGATGGAAGAGTATGCAACTTCGCTATTCAATAGCTGGGGCGTAGGCTCTGCGGATAAGAATAACGGGCTTTTGCTACTGCTTTCTATAAAAGATGATGACTACTGGGCGGTACAAGGTAAGGGTATTGAGGACACGTTGCCTAACAGTAAGATCAAAGATATTCTCTCTCAATATCTTGAGCCGGATTTTGCAGCTAAAACTTATAGTAACGGTGCACGTAAAACTTATGGCGCTTTTATTCAAGCCATGGGTGGGACCTGGGTGGAAAATGTCGGCACCAAAAACTATGTATCCGATAATGCCGGTGTACTCAAAAAAGTAACAAAGGATTATTTGAACGAATCTAGCAACAGATATAAAACTACAACTGGCAGCGGAATTTATGTGGTTACTGTAAAGAACGCAGGAGATAAAACACTTCAGGATTATACCTACATGAAGTTTGCCTCCGTTGCTGCTGGCCCTAAGGATGTTATGCTCGTGCTAGACATAGGTGGAGACAACTATCATGTTCTGCAAGGGAAGGACATCGACAAGGTTCTAACTAATGATGCAATCAGCAATATTTTGGATACTGTACTTGAGCCCCAATTTGTGAAAAAAGATTACGGAACGGGAGCTACGGCAACTTCTAATGCTTTGTACAGCTTCTTATTGGCTAGAGCGGATCAATCCGTTGGAGCGACGGGAAATAGTGGAGGCACTACAGCCGCCAATTCTTCCTCAACAACCACTTCAGCAAATGAGACTAGTGTTAGTGTAGGAAAAGGCCTTCTAATTTACTTGTTGATATTTGCTCCGCTCATACTGTTCGGATATGGTCTTTCACGACGCAATAAATATATTGAAATGTACGGTTTGCCATTTAATCCGTATAGCCCAAGAAATATTCGTCGGTATGGGAATTGGTACGGTCAAGCGGATTACGGTTATGGTAGACGTTGGCACAGACGTTATAATAATCACCATCATAATCACCACCATCATCATAGAAACACACCATCCAATAACTCACAGTCAAGCTTCTGGGGAAACAGTGGTGGAGGCGGATCTACTAGAGGTGGCGGAGCAGGACGATATTCCTCAAGCAACGAGAATCGTGGGGGCGGAGGCTCGAGTAGAGGCGGAGGTGCAGGTAGACATTCTTCCAGCTCCTCCAGCTCTTCCAGCAGCAGCTACTCTAACAATGATAGTGGCTCTTCCGGTGGAGGAGGTTATTCCGGCGGTGGTGGCTCATCAGGTGGTGGGGGTAGCGCCAGCAGTGGTGGTGGAGCGGGTAGACACTAAATAAATCATGCAGTTAATAAGAGGTACAAAGGAGCTGTCTCACAAGTAGAAATTCTACTACTGAGACAGCTATTTAAATGGAAAAAAGCTTATGTACCCCGCTCAGTTTCTAGTATAAAACCATCTGAATAATGAAGACACGACTAACAAGACCACAAGAACACTTGCCAATGTGAAAAAGATAACCTGGTTGAAGAAAGATGAGATAATACTTCCAAATGAAAGCAACCAAATCATTAAATTTATAGTGGAGTTGTAACCTTTTAATTTGATACTTTGATTTCTTTCATCTTCTTCATAGATCACCATTTCTTCAAGCGCATTCTCGTCTTTAAGCAGCTTTCTAAGCTGTATTATGTTCATTACACAGACGCCTTCAATACCAAAGAAAAATCCTGTGATATACGCATCAATAGAAGCAAAATCTGCCGTGGTATTGAGCAATTTAATGATATAGGTACCTATTACAGCAAGTCCACCAATAACAGCGATAACTATTTTGGCACGTAGGCGTTTTTGAATCCGCGCTTTATATTTTTGATTCATCATTTTCCTCCACCTCAGAGAAATCAAATACTTCCTCAATCATTAACCCAAAATACTTAGCTATTTTATAAGCAAGGATTAAAGAAGCTGTGTATTTTTCATTCTCAATTGAAATAATGGTTAAACGAGTGACACGAACCGCTTTTGCTAATTCCTCTTGAGATATTTTTTGCTCTTTTCGCAATTCTCTTATTCTTGTTTTCATGTCACGCTCCCGTGTAATAATTAATATCGAAGATTGCTTTCATGATGAAAACCAAAAATGACAACGTTGTACTTTCTTATTATATCAATAAAAAATTTTATCACAATCAAAAATAAGTATAGTTAACTATACAATTAATGTATAGTCTGCTATACTTATTTTGGGTTTCTTAAGGAGGATTGTGCGATGCGGAAAATTGAACTGAAAGATGTGAAAAAAACATTCGGGAGTGTAAATGCTATCAATGGATTGAGCCTTTCCATTCAGGCGGGAGAGGTTTACGCCTTATTGGGACATAATGGAGCTGGGAAAACAACTACTCTTCGTTTCTTATTAGGACTTTTAGAGCCTGATGAGGGAGAAGTAGCAGTATTTGGTTGTAATCCTAATCTAGAGGGTGACACTGTTCGTAAAATGTGTGGTGTTTTATCAGAAGACGTTGGGTTATATGAGCCTTTGAGTGTATATGATAACTTAAGTTATTTTGCTCAAATATATGGTATGAAACGTAGTGATTACGACAAACGAATAGACGAGCTATTGAGTGATTTTGAAATCCTAGATAAGAAGCATTTGCCTGTTAAGGGCTTTTCTACAGGGATGAAGAAGAAGGTTGCTTTAACTAGAGCCTTACTTCACAAACCCAAAATCCTTCTATTAGATGAGCCCACGAATGGACTAGATCCAGTAAGCATCGATCATTTAAGAGTAATGCTGCATGATTTAGCACAGAAGTACGGGACCACCATTATTTTGACCACACATAATTTAGAAGAAGTAAAAAAAATCTGTAATAAGATCACAATTATGCGACATGGGAAAAACGTATATACTAACACAATGGCAGCATTGAAAGAGCAAGCCAGTAGTAAAGTCCGTATTATCTGCAACCAAGATTTGTCCGCTGATTTGGAACGTCTTCATACGGCATTGTCTAGTCTTGAAATAAATATTGAATACAAGGTACAGCAAAACACGATTATCGTTGAACTAACAGAAAATATTGCGATTTCGAAGTTGATTAAAGTGTTAGCCACATTAGAGATAGATGTGAAGAATATTGAAACTCAGGAATTTGACCTCGAAGAGCTGTATATGCAGGTAGAAAATGGTGAGAAACCAAATGAATGAAATAGAAATCGTCTTTAGGATGCAGATAAAAGAGTATTTCAAGGATAAAGGCGCTCTGATCTTTCATTTATGTGCTGTAGTTCTCATAGGGATAGTTGCTCCTGTATTTCGAATGAACGATACTGTTTTGTTGAGTGGATCCATCTTATTTCCACTCATTCTGTTAAAGCAATGGACAGCCAACAGCTTTGCGGGTGAGAAAGAAATGAAAACGATAGAAACATTATTATCCTCACCAATTAAGTGCAAAAGCCTATTCTATGGAAAATGTATGTATTGCTTCGTTAACAGTGGAGTTTATTATTTATCCATATTTATTCTAATGCTATTAGTGAAGAGTTTCACAAAAGAACATTTTCAAATCAATTTTTGGGAATGGGTAGGTATGTTGATTCTATTTATTCAAATTTTATTAACCGTCACTTTAATAGGAGTAGATAGATCCACTACTTCTGTTGATATCCAGATGGCGAATAGTAAGCTAACCGTAGTTTTTTATCCGATCTACATTTATATTGTTATTCTTATTAATTTATTTACTCAGCATTTGATGGTGGCTACTTATTTACTATCAGCAGTATTTTTAGTCGTTTTGATGGGGGTTAACTCTTATTTTATCTTTATAAAAGTTAAGAAAATGGATCGTTCGTATTTTTTGCGGAGTCATATAAAAAGGTAGGTGTTTCTGATGAAATCACAAATATCTAGTGTACTTCATCATGAATGGAAATATTTCGTAGCTTTAAAGCGATTTCGGTTTAGCATGCTTTTCTTAATCGTTGCACCAGCCATCTTTACGATGCTAGCCTATATTTATTTTGGCAAATTGAACTTTTATTATCCAATCATCATTATGGCTCTAGGTGTGCCTCGAATAACAGTAAATATGATCTCATATTCGATTGGAGGAGAAAAAGTATATAAGACCTTTGAATCTTTATTGTCAACGCCAATACGAACAGAGTCAATGTTCATTGGGAAGAGTATGATTGCAATCCTGATTTCACTAGTAATGCTAGTAGTATCGTCATTGTTTACTTGGCTGAGCGCAAACTTCATCCAATATGTTTTCATGCATGAAACCAGCCTCATTTGGTTCTCAACAGCACAAAGTATATTAATCTTTGATAATCTTCTGATTTGCATATTCATGATCTTTATAACTGGAATATTATCCATGGTAATGCAAAAGCCGCGACAAGGATTACATATTGCTTCAGCACTAAGCTTCTTGACGATGGTACCTTCTTTACTGGTTACATTTGGTGTAAAGCATCCATTAGAATGGTCAGCAGGGATTATGATTATTTTGCTAGGAATAAATCTATTCTTGATTTATTATGTGTTGAAGCGAATAAAGAGACCGCAAATAATGGCGAAATTATAAAGGAAAACTAACAAACAATCGCCGTATGATGAGAATCGTACGGCGATATTTTTGTGTATGCTTAGAAACTACTTATAACTAGTAATTTCCTTAACAGAAACTTTTTATGGAATTTATCGTCTATGATAAAGTTAGACATTTATTTTCAAATTCCGAAATAGTCAGGGAGGAAAAAGAAGTGAGCACTTCATCATTACCTCAACGTTCCACCGTACGCAAAAAGAAGCCAACAAAAAAACGTAAGAAACGGAGCTTTTTCCGAACACTATCCAAAGTGTTTTTATTCTGTTTAATTTTGTTGATTGCTGGGGGCGGTTGGTTTTACTTTGCACCTTCGGCTAAAAATCTCCGCTATTCAATCGCTGATACACTGATTACAACACAGCACCGCTACATGGCTAAATATATTATTGGTGAGGACGGATTAAAGAACAGAGTGACTGAATATAGCGCCCAATTTGAAGAGATGGGGGTCGAAAAGGATACACATACCATCACTCCTGAACCTGAAGTAAAAGAGAAACCACTGGTCGAGATAGAAAATGTCTCAGGTACTGGATATTCAGGATATGTCATGATCGTTAATGATCCTACTAAAGTCCGTTTGGGAATTCCGGATAAAATAGGGTCAGGTGAGAAAGTAACTAGTATGGTGAAGCGCACAGGTGCTATCGCTGGAGTTAACGGTGGTGGATTCGCTGACCCCAACTGGAAAGGTAACGGATTTAAACCTATCGGTATTGTGATCTCACAAGGTAAGTTATATTACAACGGTCTCGGTGGCAAGAAATCCACGCAAATCGTAGGTCTTGATAAACAAGGGAAGATGGTTGCTGGAAATTATACTTTAGACGAGATTAGTAAAATGGGTGTTCAGGAGGCAGTAACTTTTAGCCCTCGTTTAATCGTCAATGGAAAAGGATTGATTAAGAACGCGGCTGAAGGTTGGGGAATTGCACCAAGAACAGCGATGGGCCAGCGAGCTGACGGAGCGATTATATTTGTTATTATTGATGGAAGACAACCTACTTATAGTATTGGGGCAAATCTATACGATGTGCAGCAAATCCTTCTTAAGCATGGAGCAGTGATTGCTGCCAATTTGGATGGGGGTTCTTCTACCGTACTGGTAAAAGACAACGAGATTATGAACAAGCCATCTTCTCAATATGGGGAACGATATTTACCTACGGCTTTTCTTGTATTTGAGCACCCTGAGCAAGTCGATATGCCGAATATTTGGAAGGGACTTGACCCCTCCAAAATTGATGCTGCTAAGAAGCGTACACGCTAAAGCACTCTTAATACGTAAATAAGATAAGGATTATCTTGGATTGCCATGTGAAAATATGCTACGATATCACCTAGCATGAAACAGAATACAGAACTAACAGGTCTGGAACAGGGGGAATAGGAGTGACGTTGCAACAACTCCGCTACGCTATCGAAATTGCAAATAGTGGCTCCATGAATGAGGCGGCAAAGAAGCTCTTTGTTTCTCAACCGAGCCTGTCCAATGCCATTAAAGAGTTAGAAAGTGAGCTGGGGATTACGATTTTTGAGCGAACCAACCGTGGAATCAGTATTTCCGTTGAGGGAATGGAATTCTTGGGTTATGCCCGCCAAATTATTGAACAGACGGAGCTTATGGAGAATCGTTATACGGGGAAAAAGCGTAGTCCGATCTATTTTTCCATCTCTACGCAGCACTACGCCTTTGTGGTTGACGCCTTTGTAAATCTCATGAAGCACAATGATGTCTCAGAATACAACTTTAGCTTGAGAGAGACGCAAACCTACGAGATTATCGAAGATGTACGTACCTTGCGCAGTGATTTAGGAATTCTTTATATTAACGAGAGTAACTATAAGCATATGAATAAACTGTTTAGTGATGGCAATCTGAAATTCACACCACTTTTTAATACCGATCCGCATCTTTATGTTCGAACCGGACACCCGCTGGCTCATAAGGACGTCATTACACAGGATGATATTGTGCCGTTCCCTTATATCACTTTTGAACAGGGGGAGAACAATTCACTGCACTTCTCAGAGGAAATGTTAAGCTTTTCACAAATTGAGAAGAATATTAAGGTGAATGACCGAGCGACACTGACCAATTTATTAATGGGCACGGATTGCTATACGGTAGGCACAGGAATTCTGGCGTCTGATCTAAATGGTGATGGACTGAAGACGATTCCTTTTGAGAGCAATGAAGTATTTACGGTTGGCTGGATAGCGCATAAAGATCGCAGACCGAGTGTAATGGCATCTAAGTATATCGAGATTTTGAATGACCTGGTTTCAGGAAGTTATTTTGATCTAAATCATTTTTTACTATAGCAGTAGGAGGATCGGTATGATTAGACCCGTAATTGGCACCCAGAGAAATGCTCCACCCTTTCGCTACGATATCGTTGGCAGCTTCTTACGAACGGATGAGATAAAAGCAGCCCGCCTCCAATTTGATAATGGTGAAATCACGGGCAGTCTGCTTCATGAAATAGAGAATATTGAAATCGCCAAACTACTGGAACTGCAAAAAGAATTGGGTTTATTGGCGGTCACAGACGGGGAATTTCGCCGTTCCTGGTGGCATCTCGATTTCTTTGTAGGGATTAAAGGAACTGAGAAGATTAACTTAAATCAAGGAAGAGCGGAAGCGGCTCAGCGCGCGGAATCTTTTCGAATCGTGGACCGGATTGCCTTTGAAGATCATCCAATGATCGACCAATTTATCGCTTTGAAACAAATGGCCGGAGACCGAATTCCGAAAATGACGATCCCTTCACCCGCTTTATTTCACTTTGTGGAGGATTTTAACGGGAATGAAGTTTACCCGGATCAAGAAACCCTATTCCAAGATATTATTGCTGTTTACCGAACTGCAATCCAAGCGTTCTATGATGCAGGCTGCCGTTACCTCCAGTTAGACGATACAACTTGGGGGACGCTGTGTAGTGGTAGACATCGGGCGCATTTACGAAGCAGAGGTACAGACCCAGATCAGTTGGCTAAGGATTACGTTAGGCTGATTAACGAGAGCATTGCCAATCGTCCAGATGATATGACGATCGCGCTTCACGTATGCCGAGGTAATTTCCGCTCCACATGGTTCGCAGCTGGTGGTTATGAGCCTGTGGCCGAAGAGCTTTTTTCGAATAGTAAAGTGGATGCTTTTTTCTTGGAGTATGATAATGAGCGGGCGGGCGATTTTGAGCCCTTACGTTTTATTAAAGATCAATTTGTGGTATTGGGATTAGTAACTACGAAACATGGTGGTCTTGAGAGCAAAGAGCAGCTCAAAGCGCGTATTGAAGAAGCGGCGCAATATGTAGATATTGAGAAGCTTTGCTTAAGTACTCAATGTGGATTTGCTTCCACCGAGGAAGGAAATATCCTAACCGAAGAAGAGCAGTGGGATAAAATACGTCTCGTAATTGAAACAGCCCAAGAGGTTTGGGTATAAATAAAATAAGTTTTTAGAAGGCTCCTGTTTGATTCAGGGGCCTTTTTTATGCGTGTATTGTGACAGCTTAGAGGATTAACCTACCAGCGCACTTTACTAGAGCTATTAATCAAGGGTATAATAAGTAACAATTGTTTTTAATTCATGTTGAAAGAGAGCGGGAACAATATGGGTCGTAAGTGGAATAATATTAAGGAAAAGAAAGCCTCCAAAGACGCCAACACAAGTCGCGTCTATGCAAAGTTTGGTGTTGAGATTTATGTAGCAGCCAAGAAAGGTGAACCCGATCCAGAAGCAAACCGGGCCTTGAAGGTTGTATTAGAACGTGCAAAAACTTACAATGTACCAAAAGCCATTATTGACCGCGCAATGGATAAAGCCAAAGGCAGCGGTGATGAGAATTATGAAGAGCTTCGTTACGAAGGATTTGGACCTAACGGTTCGATGATCATCGTCGATGCACTTACGAATAACGTTAACCGTACAGCGCCTTTGATCCGTTCTACATTCAGTAAGAATGGCGGGAATATGGGTGTCAGCGGATCTGTAGCCTACATGTTTGACTCAACGGCTGTTATCGGTGTAGAAGGTAAAACTGCCGATGAAGTGATTGAGATGATGTTCGATGCAGAACTAGATGTACGTGATGTACTGGAAGAGGATGAAGCGGTTATCGTGTATGCTGAACCTGATCAGTTCCATGCCGTACAAGAAGTGTTCAGGAATGCAGGAATCAATGAATTTACGGTTGCTGAGCTGAACATGCTTCCACAGAACTATGTAACACTTCCTGAAGATGCACAAGCTCAATTCGAAAAATTGATTGATGCCTTAGAAGATTTAGAAGATGTTCAACAAGTGTATCATAACGTAGATTCTGAGGACTAAGAATAACATATAACAAGGCGATGGAGTTCGCCACAACCGTCTCTTCAGACTAATGACTCCTACCAGAGTAAGCTTCACTGGTAGGAGTCTGTTTTGTTGCCAGAGACTAATTTATACTGACTTTGGGAGTTGCTGTTATGAATCAATGGTCTGCACGATGGTATGAATTCGCTAAGAAAAGAAGTCATTTTGCACTATGGAGTACATTTATCAAATGGATTGTACTCGGAAGTGTGGTTGGACTCTTATCGGGAACTGCCTCGGCTTTCTTTCTGAAAAGCTTGGACTATGTAACAGATGTACGTTTAGAGCATCCATGGCTACTATATTTGCTACCTCTTGGGGGAGTACTTGTTAGTTTCTTATATATGCATTACGGAAAAAATAGCGCTAAAGGAAATAACCTTATTATAGAACAAATTCAGGATGGTACAGAGACCATTCCATTACGCATGGCACCCTTAGTATTGTTAGGAACACTGGTCACTCACTTGTTTGGTGGATCTGCCGGACGGGAGGGAACAGCTGTACAAATGGGAGGAAGCCTCGCGGAGTGGTTTGGGAAATTAATCAAAATCAGCCCGTTAGATCGCAAAATACTGTTAATGTGCGGGATTAGCGGAGGCTTTGGTTCTATTTTCGGAACACCGCTGGCTGGAACCTTATTTGGTTTAGAGGTAGTAACCATTGGACTTATTAGCCAACAGGCATTACTTCCATGTTTTGTGGCTAGCTTTGTTGGTGATCTGGTCACCACTCGATTGTGGGGCGTTCATCATACTCACTATGTCGTGAATGAATTTCCAGCCTTAAGTTTAATGATTATTCTAAAAGTGGTATTGGCCTCTGTAATTTTTGGTCTCGTGAGTATGCTTTTCAGTGAACTGACTCATTTTCTGAAAAAAACCTTCACCGCCATGATAAGCAATCCTATGATAAAAGGTGCAGTGGGTGGTTTGATTATCATAGCGTTAGTATTCCTTGTAGGGTCCCGTGATTACTTAGGCCTCGGAATTCCATTAATCAAGGATTCTTTTGAGGGAGATGTCTCTCCTTTCGCTTTTTTATGGAAGCTGATCTTTACCGCCTTTACCTTAGGTACAGGATTTCAGGGTGGTGAGGTTACTCCGCTATTTGCGATTGGAGCCACATTAGGCAATGCTTTGGCTGGAATTTTACATGTATATGGACCGTTTCTGGCTGCTCTCGGATTCATTGCTGTCTTCTGTGGAGCTACCAGTACGCCTATCGCTTGCTTTTTAATGGGGATTGAGCTATTTGGTTCAGAGGGTGCTGTATACATGTTCATCGCTTGTGTGGTGAGTTATTTATTCTCCGGACATAGTAGTATTTATACTTCACAGCTTATTGGTGTATCGAAGAGCCAGTTCATTTCAATTCCTCAAGGGACTAGGATCGGTACGGTCAAACGCACCAACAAAAAATAACAGCACCTCACGGATAGCTGGTTGACAAGTGCGGGTACACGATTTAAAATGTAGCCAAACGAAGGGATGGTTTAACATGATTCATGTAGAAACTGTAAAGTTATATACCAGAGGCTGCTCCGAACAATCGGATACAAACGATGAAACGTTGTCCGGAGCTTAATCGAAAAGCGAATCGCTTTTTATATCATCGAAAGATAGCTAGCTCATTTTAGTGTGATTATTCATGCTTATTTGATTGCGCCATCTTCCGATGCTAATGATTAAGAGGCTGTAGACAATTTTCGTCTACAGCCTTTTGTGTTATATTGCTCAGTTTCTACACTGACATTTATATGTTTGTGCCGTTCATTCGTGTACTGACAAGCAGAAGGCTTGCACCTAAGGGTGCAGTGTCTTCTGCTTTTTTTGCGTTCTTAATTAATTTTAGAAAAGAGGAATAGGAAATGAGTTTACTTGAGGTTTCTAATTTATCACATGCTTTTGGCGATAAGGTTCTATACAAGAATGTTTCTATGGAATTGTACAAGGGAGAGCATGTAGGAGT
Organism: Paenibacillus sp. FSL E2-8871; assembly: GCF_038000345.1. Classification (NCBI taxonomy): domain Bacteria; kingdom Bacillati; phylum Bacillota; class Bacilli; order Caryophanales; family Paenibacillaceae; genus Paenibacillus; species Paenibacillus sp. FSL E2-8871. The sequence goes on from NZ_JBBOBV010000001.1 coordinate 882,785, forward strand.
GGTTGGCCAGAATGGAACGGGGAAAAGTACGTTTATTAGCATTTTGACAGGCGAAGTGATCCCGGATGATGGAATGATAAAGTGGCAGCCCAATATTACAATCGGTCATCTCGATCAATATGCTGTCATGGATGGAAACCGTACGGTTCATAATTATTTAAGACAGGCTTTCTCAGAATTATATGAACTAGAACGAAAAATAAATGAGCTCTATGAAGAGTGCGCTGTTACTGGCAACGAAACGTTATTACAAAAGGCAGCAGACTACCAGGAACGATTAGAAGCGCTAGACTATTATTCGATGGAGAGCAACATCAGTAAGATGGTTACCGGTCTAGGAATCAACGCGATTGGAATCGACCGTCCCATCGAGCAGTTAAGCGGGGGGCAACGGACGAAAGTCATTCTGGCCAAGCTTTTACTTGAACAACCTGATGTGTTATTACTCGATGAACCAACCAATTATCTGGATAAGGAACATGTTAACTGGCTCGCTGAGTATCTGATTGCATTCAATCAAGCGTTCATTGTAGTGTCTCACAACTATGCTTTTCTCGATAAAATATCCACTAGTATTTGCGATATTGAGGGCGAAACGATTAAAAAATACCACGGGAAATACTCGGATTTTGTGAAGCAGAAGGAACATTTACGAGAGAGTCATATCCGGCAATATCATGCACAGCAGAAAAAAATCGAAACCACTGAGCAATTCATTCGAAAAAACGGTGCAGGTGTAAATTCCAAAATTGCCCGTGGTCGCCAAAAACAGCTGGATAGAATGGAACGAATCGCTGTTCCGACATTTGTCTCCAAAGCGTCTATTCGCTTTAAGGAGCATCCGTGCATGTCACAAGTAGTCCTTAAAGTGGATCACTTAGTTGTAGGTTACGATAAGCCTTTGTTGCCTAAATTGAATTTCTCCATTCGCGGTGGACAAAAGCTCGTGATTACAGGGTTCAACGGAATCGGGAAATCAACATTGCTAAAGACATTGGTTGGAGAGATCCAAGGGATTACCGGCAGGTTTCAGTTCGCAGAACAAGTTAAAGTGGGTTATTTCGAGCAAGATTTAAATTGGGAAGACGATACAATGACACCTATTCAGGTGATTTCAGCTTATGATCCCAAACTGACAGTAAAGGAAATACGTCGCTATTTAGCGCAGTGTGTTGTTAAAGATAACCTTGTAACACAGTCAATACGTACACTCAGCGGCGGGGAGCAATCTAAAGTTAAGCTGTGCCTATTACTGCTTTCAGAATACAACTTCCTAATCATGGATGAGCCGACCAATCACTTAGATGCTGAAACGAAAGATGCTTTACAGAAAGCACTAATCCAATTTGGTGGAACTGTGATTCTTGTTTCTCATGAAGAACAATTTTATAAGGGATGGGTTGATCGTGTGCTCAACATAGGAGATGAAACCAGCAATAAAGGAGTTAAGTACTAATGCAAACCAAGAATGATCATTGGAAAAGAAAAACAACCCTATTTCTAACGGCTCAAACCATATCTTTATTTGGATCTTCGCTTGTTCAATATGCGATTATTTGGTATATCACTCTAACAACTACCTCAGGGGTGATGATGACGATATCAACCGTCTGTGGATTTCTCCCGCAGATGGCCATCTCGCTGTTTGCTGGGGTATGGATCGACCGCTATATTCGTAAAAAAATGATCATGCTAGCAGAAGGTATGATTGCGATCGCTACACTTATTCTGGATGTGATGTTTTTGTTGGGTTATCACAATATTTGGTTGCTATATTTAGTTTTGCTGATCCGAGCAGCAAGTACGGGCATACAGGTTCCTGCTGTGAAAGCACTTATACCTCAAATTGTTCCAAAAGATCAACTAATGAAGGGAAACGGAGTAAACAGTAGTATTTCATTTTTGATGATGTTTCTAGCTCCAGCAGCTGGTGGCGTGATTCTGTCGATTACACCATAGAAACTGCCTTTTTATCGATGTGATCACTGCAATCATAGGGATCGGTATGATGTGGGTTCCTTGGTTATGAGATTGAAATAGCGCGAAGCGACGCATCCATTCCTACAAAGAGAGGCTTAGTAAAATAACTCAATGGGAATGTACTGCGAATGCCTCACGATAGAGTAAGAGATTTTCTTCTCAACAACGGGTACATGTTAATTGGAATTGATGGCCGTTGGAAAGCTAGACATAACAAACCCTGATTAACTTGGATGAACTCGGAAATATAAGAAAATATAATGCAACTGTCTGAGACTTCTATAACTACTATCAACTTGCCAATAAATAGAGGACCTCGACAAGTAAGATTCGCCAATAGTAGGATCAATGGCTCTCTTGCAGTTACCTATAAGAAAAGCAAAGGAGAATTAGTCATCAAGAAGCTTTTCAACGGATCTTTTCAAAGATAGGAAAAGACATTCTCCGACGTGAACGTAGATCTGGTACCGAATAAGCTTGTCTATACTGGAAGAGGTAGTATTATGGCGAGTTTAGCTGCAGATACTTGCCAGTGGTGTAGAGCATCCCGTGTTGAACTGGAAATGCACCATATACTTAAGTTAAAGGATCTGAAAGGTAAGGGACTTTGAGAAAAGGTAATGATCGTTAGAAAGCTTAAGACTCTTGCTTTATCTAGGAACTGAACTGCCACGTGAACTTGTACAAAGTAACACTTGGGCAATATGTAGGATGTTACCATCTGAAGAGTCGGATGAGGTGAAAGCTTCAAGTCCGGTTTCAAGGGGAGGCTAGAGAAACCTGTACATTAGTGTGTACAAGGCGCTTGGGGCTTACCCTACGAATAATCACGAAACATCATGAATGAGTACTTCAATAAAACCGTCGATTTGATCCACATCGATGCCGGTATTGAAGGAGTGTTTATTCCAGTGGATAAGACGGAGGAAGAACGGACTCCAGAAGAAGTCTTAGACAATTTGGAAAGTGGGTATTCAGGTCAAGTCGTTGTAGATCTTAAAAAAGCAGGAGAAGTCATTTATTAGCTATTAACTCGGTATACCCTATCGAAGCGAAGTATGCTCTTTCACCTTTTCATAATTGTGGGCTTAAGCCGTATCAACCGCAGTAAATGAATGCAAATGAAATGGTAGCTTTCAGATCTCAACTGTTCTTAACGAGTTGTATGAATCTAATAGTATTGTCGTTCATATTAATAATTTTAACGCTCGTTACGGCAGTTGCTGTCCAATCTATGAAGATGAGGTTTACCCGGTAAGGTAATAAAAACTTTGTATCCTGTAATATAACGATTGCAAGATTCAAGAAAAATAGCAAATTTTAGCTATATTTGTACACTCAACATTTTTAAAAAAAGGAGTAATCGAAAATCAAATTATCGAACATCTAATAATTATGAATCAAAATCATTTCCCTGGTTCACGAATTAAATCCTATAGATTACGCTTTATAGGTATTATTAACCATTTATGTTCGAAAATCTCATTTTATTTTGATTATATGCTATATTGGTACTGCAGTTAAATAATTCCACATATGGAGGTAAAAATGAAGAAAATCATTGCAGGTTTATCTATTGTAAGTACGTCGTTATTATTCTCTTCTATTGTCAGTGCTGACACTCATAGCCCACGAGGTGGCAATGACAATGGTCGTATTCAGGCTTGGTACGATTCATCTATATCATCATATGGTTATACAAGTCATTTCGATCACGCTGTATCCACTTGGAATGGAAGAAATGCAAATGTCTCGATTTCCAAGACACTAAATAATTCTGGTCAGGTAGACAGGTATTATGTTGGAACTACAACGGAAATAGGTTTATATGGACGGAATCTTTGGTATAATGATCTAGGTATAAATGTAGATCCAGATTGGTTTTCCTATAGCCGCTCTGTTGTTTCGGTATATCATAATCAATTACAAAATCACAATAATGGTGTTAATTTTACGTCAACAAGAATTAGACATACTACTGCTCATGAACTGGGGCATTCACTTGGGTTAGCACACACAACTGCAAGTGCTCAACTTAGTACATCGCTAATGACTGAAGGGAATAATCCATCTCTCAATAGAGACATCAACACTCCTTCAAGCTACGATCTCAGTGAGTTAAGATCCCTCTATGGAGGACCTGCATTAATGGCTTCCTTAAACACAGATACTTCTAATCAAAATGAGATTAATGTTGAAACGCAATATGAAAGCTATGCCACATTATCGGAATTATCAAATTATTCAGACCTTGTAGTTATTGCATCACCAACAGATGATTTTGAAAATAGAAAACATATAGCAACTTTTTACGATACAGGCGATTTACAAGATTATTACACTTTAAATAATCTTAGTATTAAAAAAGTATTAGCAGGAGATTCGTCAAACATAGTAGAAAATTTAGAAGTTATTGAATCAAATGGTTTAGTTGAATCTGGAGCACAACAAATAAAGATGATAAATGATGGATATAAAGAAACTCAAAAAGGATTAGAATATATATTATTTTTAAAGAAGGATTCACAAGGACAGTATCAAATAATAAATAGAAACGAAGGAACCTTTACTCTGGATGAGGTAAATTCTGCAACTACAAATAAACTGGGAACTTTTATAACACGAGATAATAATGTTAGGGATAATTTACTTAATGAAATTGCCAACGCATACTCAAATGAGTTATAAATTTATTATGGAGACTGAATGATCAGTCTCCATCTTTCTTCAGTAAGGAGGTAGTTATGAAAAAAATTAGCATCATTTCAATTTCACTGATAATTTTATTGATTTTAATATTTGTATTAATCAGACCAACGCAAGAGATCCTTAGCGTTAGCCTTGTATCGGAAACAACGGAAATCACTTACACTGACAGTGAAAGCATTCGAATCTTCGAAGATGCTATAAGAACTGTTAAAAAAGTACGCGGGGCTGTCGATGTGGGGCCACCATCCTATCGAATGACTGTTACTTACGCTGATTCTGAGGTTGTTGATTTTAGCCTTTATATAGATCTTAAAGCTAAAAATGGCTTTCTGATTAAAAATAGCAATAGCGAAAAGATGCTGAATTTAAAAGATAAGAATGCGGTAGAGCTAGCTGATCTTTTAAGTAAAGAAAAGTGAGAATAATATTTGAGACATTCTAAAAAGATATTAAAGATTATAGTTTTAGAAACTCAATCTAAAAAATTAATTTTTATGTTGTAAATTGCAGTTTATTGATGAAAAACTGTAAATGTGGTAAATATATTATGTTATGATTAATCAAATTTTCTATTGTCGTTAGTGATACGACAGAGTTGGATTTGTACTGGGACACACCCAGTTCATAAACATAGGGCTTATTTTGTCATGGAGACGATAGACACCTGTTTGCTGTCTATCGTCTCCATGGCTTTTTTGTACCTATTGGAGGAGATAAAGTGGATATGGTTGATATTAGTCGAGCGGCTGAGTAAGTACTTGCTGTGTTGCATTCAGAAATGCTCCCGTTACATGAATATGATGAAGTTCATATCAATGTATCGGGTAGGGTAGATATTGACGCGACGGTGCTTGTAGCCTTCACGATTATCATACTCCCAAAGGAAAAATCAAGCTTGTCCATATGCGTGTCGATAGAGATTTAGAAGGTACGACTAATAGACAATTTTTTTGGCCGCAGACTGATGTATATCTTCAGTACTTAAGCGAAAAACTTGATCTTCCCTTAATTGTTATATGGGGTTAATTAAGTTTAGAAGAGAGAATTCGGAACCGTAAAATGTTTCCAGACTCTAGCTGCTGTTTCTGCACTTCGTATATGAAAAGAGACGTTTATGCGTATTGGGTTCGTCAATTCGATAATTGCAAGATCCTATTATTGACCGGTGAACGATCTTAAGAATCTAAGGAACGATCTAAGAAACCTGTTTTCATGCTTCATTCGGCACATGCGACGAACAAAAAGAATCGCACCGGTCCGCTAGCTGATAGTATCCAAGTGGAGACAATTCTTTTACTCGCTGGTATTGCAGTGATTATGTGCGCTTTGTATGCAGTGATTAAACTTCTTGCCTTAGCAAAGGACTACGATTAACATGAAGTTATTCCAAATAAATACAATCATAGTCCAGGGGATCTTAGTTCGGTAAATTGTGGAGGGGGTTAGGTATGTATATCCATACATCTTCTTTAACACAGTTCCAAGGATTAGAGCCAATTGACTCATCACTCGAGCTATTCCTTAATCAGCATTTAGATCGTTATGATAAGTTGGAGCCTCACATCCATGCTTTTGTATCGGAAGAGAACGCTAAACATACTTTTTGGAGCCAGATTAAGAAGTTGGAAGAGGCGGATTTCATCATAAAAACGGTTAAGATGCCATGGGAAGATAGTTTCATCTATGGGGATGCAATGTTGAGATTAGTACAAGGGGAAATGGCTCAAGTGCATGCCGTACGATTTGAAAAATATAAAGATTACTATGGTTCGGCGATGCGTGCTGGTATTGAATTAGGTCAAACCATCAGAGAGGAAGAACTGGAGCGATATCGTAGAGGTCAAATTAAGTTGAGATATGATCTACTGGATGTTCAAAAGACAGAGGGGATTGATATTTGGGTCTCGCCCGCTCAAGCAGGAACTGCTCCATTGTGGGGAACACGGACAGGATGGGCTGGAATGACGGCCATTTGGTCATACGCAGGAGCGCCAACTGTGAGCATTCCTTCAGCCACTATTCATAACATGCCTTTAGGATTTCAATGTATTGGGGCTTACGGGCATGATGAAGAGCTTATATATTGGAGTAGACTTGTATCACTAGCACTGGGGTGAGCCTATTTGGCTGCAGATAGGGCATGTTCGAGGTTAGATAACAGAGTGGGTCTTCAATACAATTGAAGATCTACTTTTTTTGTATGAAGTGAGAGTTTTTCTGTTAGGGATCGTCTATAGAGTATCGTGCTTCAAGGAGGCTTAAGGGTGAAGGGACATGTACCGAAAGTTGAAAAAGAGGAAGAAAGGCAATGGATCCTAAACGTTCTGGATGGTCATAAGGAAGACTATTCGTATCTTGTGAATCGATATAAGAATAAAATCTATGGCCTTTTGAGAGGAATGGGGGCCGATCACCAAGACGCGCAAGACATCACTCAGGAGACTTTTATAAAAGATTATCGTAAGCTAGCCTCACATGATTTGGATAAAAACTTTGCGGCTTGGCTGTATACGATCGCGACTAATGTACTGAAGGATTTGTGGAAAAAAACTCGCCCTACAGCGAGCTTGCCAGACGATCTTCCAGAACTTTCTCTTTCAGATAATCCAGAAGAAGAATTCATTCGATCGGAGCATCGCACAGAGCTGTACCAGTTAATGCAGAAGCTACCGCCTAATTATCGGACGGCTTTGTTGCTTCGTTACACCAATGATTTAAGCTATGAAGAAATGTGTACGCTCTTAGAGGTCCCTTTAAGTAAGATCCAAAATGACCTTTATCGTGCAAAGTAGCGATTGAAGCAAATCATGACACCCCAGGAGGTGAAGAGCGATGAAGTGCTTAAGTCCATTTGAGATAGAGCAATATATCCTAAGTACACCGACCTCCCAGCCTTTGGAAAAGGTTGATCATATCGCTGCTTGTGTCCATTGCAATTTAATCTATCATGCACTATTAGAAGAACAAGAGGAGTGGTCGCAAGCATTGTTTGAAGAGAAGCTTCCAGATTCTTTTACTGCTCAAGTTATGGCTTCAATAGAATTCGTAGAACTAGAAAAAGTAACGGTACCTGACAGGAAGCGAAAGAATCCGAAGATACTTAAGTCACTAAGAATAGCCATGGGAGCGGCTTTGTTACTTGTTGTTCTGAGTGCCGTGATTTTATATTCTGTGCCCACATTGGCAGAGACTTTACGTTCTCTTTTTGAAAAGATAATGTGGACATTGGCCTTCTACGTGCACAAGAATTTGGGTTAGTAGAACATCCTAATATTAAGGTGAAGGATAAGGGCTACACTATCAAAATAGATGAAGCGGTGGCAGATCCTACACGGGTAATTATTGCTTTACAGTTGTTCGGACCGGATGGAAAGCATGATAAAAAGCGGTTGGTCCTTAATGAAGGGAATAGTATTGCGATAAAGGATGATCAAGGGAAGATCGTAGGGAAATTAGCCGATATAGGATTTACCAGTGACTTTTACTATTTGATCGTTAATTTCTCGGAGCCACTGCAAACCGATCAAATTACAGTCGAAGGTCATATTACTGAGTTGGGAAGCAAGGACAGAAATATTCCTGCACTTCAAGGCGACTGGAACTTTAGTTTTTCGATGGATATGACAAAAGCGAATGAACAAACAACCTCAACTCCCCTAACGGGTAGCTACACTTCTCCGGATGGTTTACCAGTCACCTTGAAAAAATTAACTCATATGGTACAAGGTGTCCGTTTTGAATTTGATACGAAGTTAAGTGAAGAGGCACTGAGTCGTTCTCCTGGTGAACTATGGAAGCAGCAAGGCATGAAGTTCCATTTTGAGAATAGCGCGGGTGAAGAGATTCACAGTGTTAATGCGAGGAAATTGCCGAGTAAGGATAGTGTAATGTCACGATCTTCGACACCCGGTGATAAACCTGGACTTATGCATTGGAGCTATACGTTTAAATATTTGCCTCAGGATACGCTGTATACTTTTGTGCTCGATGGGTATTTCATTCTAGAAAAGGATGGTTCGATGGTACAGTTTGAGCCATCCAAGTTGAAGGAGCATCCGATCCCCTTTGCATTTGATGGAGATGAGCTGATGTTAAATGATTTTACTGTGGAATCACCGCCTGATACCAATGGATCAACGAAGGAAGGTTCATTACATTTTAGCGGAAGATTGAGAAATGAATTTATGAACAGTGAGTGGATATTTAAGGATCTTGAGGGTAAAGAGTATCCTCTCTCAGGACGAGGAGCTTATTCTACTGATGGTTCCGGATGGAAAGATGGTTATATCGTAATCTTTGAATCGCAGTCAAATAACAAAAAGAATTTTTTTGAGTTCCGTGCAACTGGCCTTACTACGATCCCTGATCAGCTTCAATTAATACGCAGGATAGTCAACCGATTGTACACCAATGTAGATTGGTCCGTTCCTATCATGGAAGCTAGCAAAAAGCAGTAAAATCAATCATTTACCTTCCGGAATGTACAAGCAGATAGGAGCTCTGTCGCATCTCATATACTATCACAATCGAAAAGAGGTGGTAGTTTATGACTGCTGCAGAGAAGAGAAGAATTCAAAGAGCTTTGAATGCTTTGCGTAAGCAAAGAGTGGTTCTGAAGGAAAGCCTTAAAAGAATTGAAGCATTGCTTTGCAGAATGCCTATTGGCAGCCGTGAAAGATTTGAATTGTTAGCAGTAAGAGATTCAATCATTGAAGCGCTCCGACTCAATGCTATTGCTATACGAAATTTAAAAGATGTTACTTGTGCTTGTTAATTCGTTGAACTTCTGAACCTCCTGATCCTTGTATCAACGATCAAAGTAAAGCTTTTTCCTGTCACATTAGGAGGATACTGTTTTTCTTTCTTATTGATCTGACGGGTAACGATAGCTCAATAAACACGATAAGGCAGCCGGTCAGTCAATGTGATCGGCTGCCTTTATTCAGCAAACGGGCAGGATAGTTGAAGTTCAAATGTGGGAAAACGTATCATAAATAGGGTTTAACCCCTAAGATGACTCTTAGTTTTTTTTATATGACTTAATACAACAATATTTACAAATTCATGATACGATATTGCTAAATCAGGAAATAGATGCTCCATATGTAAGATAGAATTAATTATTGATGGAACTGTTGAAGATGATTCATAACAAAATGATTGATGATCAACCAAGGACGTTTACTGAAACTATTATGATTCTGTAGAATGGGGGCCACTATATGTCATTAGTTAATGAAAAAGAAGAGTGTTCACTTATCGAGACATTAAAATCGCATATACCAAATGTAGAGGAATTACTGAATCCAGCAGTCGAGGAATCAGAAATAAATCTTTTTGAGAGCATGATGAACTGCAAATTTCCAGAAGATTTTAGAAAGTTATACATGAATTCTAATGGAGAAGGAGAGCAGATTTTTGGCGTTATGGCTGGTCTTGGTTGGATGAACATTGAATCGATAGTAAGCAACTGGAAGTCCCTTTTGGAATCAGCATACGATATTATATCCAGCAAACCAGATATAATAAAAGATGGGAACTACAGAGAAGGCTGGATTCCTTTTGCCGAAGATGGTGGAGGCTCATATTTGGCAATTGATTTAGACCCCGGAGAAAAGGGCGTTTATGGGCAAATTATAACGATAGATCACAATTCTAGTTTTTCATATGTTATTGCGGAAAGTTTGGGACATTTCTTTGAATTTATCGATTCGAGCCTCAGAAATAGTAGTATTGGTATTCGTGAAGAAGATGATGTAATCATATTATCCCGTGAAAGTGGAAGTTTGTTGGATGATATTTTGGCTTTGACTAAAATGGATATCGAAGAGAACAGCCTTATCCCTGTAAGCGGATTTTGGGAAGAGTATTTTAAAGACGATGTTGAGAGTGGTTTTGTATCTTCAAAAACATTGAAAAAAAAGAGAATGGTATTTATTAGAGCTGATCAAGCTCAAAAATACGGAGCAATATCTTTGGATATTTTAACCCATATGGTTAATCTTAAAGAACTTATTATACATGCGGATGAAATTACTAATTTCGATGTACTTAAACGGTTGCCTTCTTTAGCAGAACTTGTGATAGGATCAGAAGCCTTTAAAGAGTCTGATTTGGAGTACTTAGTTTCTTTAGATGGGCTAAGGCAGCTAACATTAATAGGACTTCCATTAAAAGATATACATAAACTGAAAGATATAAAGAAATTAAAGAGTTTGAGATTATGTAGAATGAACTCAATTGATAGGGGATTAATAGGAACTATAAAAAATTTGAAGGAACTAAGTTTAGAAGAAATGGAGGTTGGCAACCTGCTTTATATTTCAAACCTTAGTAAGTTAATAAAACTAGAGCTCAAACAAGTGACTATACCACATTTATCATTCTTAAAAGGTTTAAAGAATCTAACGTTTTTTGAGACGGATAGCTGTGCAATAGATGAATCACATATAGAGGTTATAGGAGAATTGAAGAAATTAAAGCAATTCACTTATCCGGTTGGAGATTTAACAATACTCAAAAATTGTATGAGTCTAAAGCAGATTGGAGTAGATGCATCAAGACTTAAAGGGTTGGAGGAAATTTCAGACTGTAATATAGTCGATATAACTATATTTCATGCAACATCGAAAGAGAATGCAAAGTCCGTAGTCGCGGAGTTTAATAAATACTTTAAACTTCAGTCATATGGATGGCCGATAACATGGAAAGATTAATGAAACTTGCCTACACTGAGCTTTATCATAATAGGGCGAAATTTTTATAAAAGAAAGGAGACTAGTCATATTAGTTAGTCTCCTTTCTTTTTGCTGTTAGACCAACTTGACAAAGGTCTATATTTCGATTGGTCGAAAAGCCATGAAATATGGATAACGATCGCCGGAAGCGTTCGCAAGGGTGTTCAAGAATCTCCATGGGATCATGCCGATATCTGCGCGCGATAAAGGCGTTTCCTTACGCCGCTTCATAATAATCTGTTGAGATGCTCTGCAAGTTGGCCAAATAAATAACCATTGTGTAACCCACCCACTGTCAAACTGAGGCGATGATGACTGAGTAGAGCGCTAGACGCGGATCTCCGAGAAAATTGATGCGTTCAAAGCCAAGAGCAACTACAAGTTGATTAATTAAACCGAAGTCGGAAGGTGAGTACATAAAATTCCAAAGAAAACCGATAACCAATACGCTGAACAACGCAGCCCGCAGCAGATTTTTTGTTTTTAATTTTTTTTTGAGAAATACCGATAATGGAATGGCAACAACCTTTAGCTTATAGGATGTACAAGAGACAAATCGCCTTACCCCTTGTAATTTATACGACCTATTTAGATTTCTCCAGCAGCTCAACTGCTTTCTTGTCTACCGCTTCTAGAACTTGACGAGGCGTTTTAGTACCTGCTATGATTTCTTGAATACCTTTTCCTAGATTTGAGAAAGCAGGGCCAGCAACGCCCCAATTATTAACAAGGTACATGACATTGCCGCCTTGAAAGCTTCTTGAAGTAACCCCTTTCAAAAAAAAGAGGAACCTCCTCTATTATCGACCCGTTGAATTACAAGCGATAGCGGATACATGAAGGATGTAATCTAAAATCTCATACATTAAAAGAGACAGTTTTGAGGAGTATTCGTATGGAACATAAATTAACCTTAATTAATGTTTTTGCCGGCATAAATTCAGAGGAAGCAGTCTTTGAAGAGCTTCCTGCAGAATGCATAAGCGATAAAATATTCAAATTATGTGCATCTCCTGGGCTGGCTCTAGGGCTTGCGAAAGGAGATACAATAAAACTCCATCCCAATGGAGAGTTTGAATTAATAAAACATGGTGGGAATTTCTGCATTCAAATTTACAAAGAGGAGCTTGTTAAAGAAAAGATAGAGACAGCTGAATCTATAGTCAAACGAGAGCTTTCCGGTTCTTTAGATGGATTTCATAATGGCTCACTTGCCTTCACCGCGCCCATCAGGAATGGATTTTATGCCACCAATAAGGTTTTCAATGTAATTAGAGATTTATTAGAATCGGAGTACTATTATTCTAATATTTACGAATATCCATATAACTTTGACGATGAAGAGTTAGTTAGCTGGGCTAGAGATCTGGATTAATCGCTTCAAAATATCAGTTCCCCGGCATCATACACTATCTCTGGGCCACATTTTTCAATATGATCTCCAATCCTGAGTCAAAAAAATAACGCGTAATCATAATATACCCAAAAGCTCAAGAGTTGCAGGAGGCAGATATGGTAGATGAAAGGCATCTTGTTTATTTCAAAGAACTCCTGGAAGGAAATGCTGAAATTTCTTTTAAGGCATACCTTTCAAATAATGAAGATTCTTTGCGCAAGCAATTTTCTTCGGCGAGATTTGCAAGACTGAAGTTCAAGTCAATTGATGAAATAATAAAGATTCTTGACGAAGAGAATGTATCCTACAGCATTAATGATCATGCCGTAAGAAACGAAAAATATTTAGCAACCTTTCATCTGGATGCCTTGAATGAACAAGGTAGGCTTAAGGAAGGATTCAAAGACACCCTATTCAAAGGAACTGTTCACAACTTTAAAGCCAAGGGGGAAGAAGCAGTCTTAACCCTCTATAAATACATCGAATACCCTGAAAAAATCAATAACAAAAAAAATATAGAAAAACTCCAAGACATCGAATGTTTCGCCGAATTGGAATTATCCTTAGGGGATGAAAGTCTTGGCTTATTTTTACTAAAGGCTCTAGCCTCTATTGAGCGCCAGCTTTCCGAAGTAGATGATATTGTCCTTAAAGCTCAAGAAGCAGTCATGAAGCACCATTCATCAAAAAGAGATTAATAACTTCTTAATTGGAGAGATTTGCCCTTTCAATTACTGAAATGGCAGGCCGCGAACGATGAAGGAGGACAATGATACCAGCCCAAATTCTAAACCAAAAAACCAATATTGAAAAAAGGTGATGGATGTGCAAATCAATAAAGAGTCATGCCGAGGGATCATTCTGGAATTCGACATTAGGAGAACAATTATTCTCAATTTATATATTAAAGAATGGTCTATGCCAGAATATAGAGTCATAATGACAAAACCGGAGATTGGCGTGTATATTGAGTTATATTATTTTCCATCAATTGACGTTAATATTCCTGCAAGATTCGCAACAGTCGGCCTATCTAATTCCATTCGGAAAACTGGAAAACCTATTGAGAATGAATGGATGATAGCTTTAAAACCCGATTTGGGACAAGAAAACATTGATCGCATATTCTCATATTTCTGTGACATAATTGCCCATAATATTGAACATATACAATCTTCGGAAGTACCACGAGTAATGACTGAGAGCGCACTCGCACCAGAAAATTGGACTACAAAAGCCCTCTTGATTGATGAACTAAGAGGAGAAAGTGAGGATTTAGAACAAATAAAAATAGGTGAAGAAATAATTAATGTCTTGTGGGTAGTACCAATTACCCCCAAAGAATCGCGTATAATTTTACAAGAAGGCATAGATGCTTTTGATGCTTACATAGATAATCATCACTATTCCATAATTGATCCCACTCGTCCTGATTAATAAGAGCAGTTCAATATCATTCGCACTAAACCAACCATACCCCCACAGGTGGGTCCTTGGCTCGCGAACCACGTTGTGGAAATTCAAACCATGTCTACGGTGGTGCCAGAAAGTCCAGATGACACTGTGAAGCGCTTGCTCGGCTAGGGCATTATTTTCCTTGAACAGGGGTAATGGTTCTAGAGTATGACAGCGGAATTCTTGGATGAGAGTACAGGATTACTGATGTACAAGGTAGAAGACAACTGAAAGTAGAACAAAAGAGTGAATTCCTTCCAAAAGCGCCGCAAGGCGTTTTTCATTGTGCAGTTTGTCTTTGAAATCCGATATGATACTATAAGCTTAATGTGCCATAAACGTATAAAAGAGAGGGATACATACATGACCAACAAACTATACTACAATTCTACATACCTTACTGATTGGGAGACCTGTATTACTGAAACCATAGAACGAGAAGATGGACGCTATGTTATTTTGGAGGAGACCGCTTTTTATCCGCATGGCGGTGGGCAACCTTGTGATTTAGGGACTATTGGGGATATTCCGGTACTTGATGTAATCAGTGAGGAAGATCTTGTCTTGCATAAGCTGGAACGTCTGCCTAATGATTTATCCGTCACTTGTCAGATCGATTGGAAGAGAAGATTTGATCATATGCAGCAGCATAGTGGACAACACTTGCTCTCAGCCATCTGTCTCAATTTGTACCAGTTTATGACTCTAAGCTTTCATTTGGGTGAGGATTATTGCACCATTGATATAGAAGCGTCAGAACTGTCGCCTAAACAACTTCATTCCATAGAGTGGGAGGTTAATCGGCAGATTTACCAGAACCATAGTATCCTGAGCTATTTTGTAACAGGGGAAGAGGCTTCACAGCTTAAATTGGTCAAACAACCTAAAGTGACGGAAAACATCCGGATTGTAGAAATTAAAGATGTTGAATATAACGCTTGCGGTGGTACGCATGTATCTTCAACAGGTGAGATTGGTATAATAAAGCTTCTGAAAGCGGAGAAACAAAAAGGCAATACGCGGATCTATTTTAAATGTGGATACCGTGCTTTGGAGGAGTTTAATAGCAGTCTGCAAATTGTTGGAGCACTATCTTCCAAATTCAATACGGGAAAAGATGAAATTATCGATCGCATTGAAAAATGGGAGAATGAACAAAAGCAGCTGCAAGCTGAAATTACCCTACTTAAAGAGAAGAATGATGATTATGTCGTACAGGAGCTTTTAGCACAACAAGAAGGAAAGCTGATCTCAAAAGTGTTCGAGGATAAATCGCTGAAAGATTTACAAAGTTTAGCTAACAAGCTTACCGCGAAATGCGATGTTCCGGTTTTATTGGCTAGTTCTGCTGAGAATAAGGTTGTATTTGCACAGAATGGCAGCGCGGAGATCTCCTGTGGAGCTTTTTTCAAAGAGCATCTTAGTACTTACAATGGAAAAGGCGGAGGCAGTGATAAACTAGCGCAAGCAGGATTCCAGACATGGGGAGATGCCTTGGCGTTTTATGAGTTTGCTAGAAGTTAAGATTACTTTATAAAAGACAGAAGACCTGACTGCGGTAGTCTACCGTGGATCAGGCCTTTTTTATACGTAAAACGGAAACAAGAAACTTTTTCCAAATTCTGTCGTCTAATTACATATGACTATAGAGTCAAGGGAGACGAAAAGAAATGAACAAATGGAAGGTAACGCTAGGAATCTTGACTGTTTTGATTTTAAGTACGGGGTATGGATCGGTATCAGCCCAAGCAGAAAACCAAATTCAATTCAACTATAAAGAAATCGGAATCAGCAGTAAACAGGTGATCACGGAGAAAACAACTTTTGTACCCTTGAAATCACTCGCAGATGCTATGGGATATACATTATCTTGGGATCAACCGTCCAAAACGGCCAAACTGGTTCGTCCTGAGCGTGAGGTTATCTTCACGGCAGGTACTGTAAAGTCAAAAGTGAACGAGGCCGTGGTGACTTTAACAAAATCCCCACGTATTATAAAAGGCTCGGTGTACGTGCCATTGGTCTCAGCGGTCAGTGCGCTTGGAGGTAAAGCGGGGCTTAATAAAACGGATGGGGTTATCCAAATTATAGATGAAGCTAGATTGGTTTCTGCTTCTGTAGATGGAAGATCCTATTGGATATCTCAAAAAAACGGCGATTTGTATTACCGTGCAACGGAAACTGGGAAACCAGTAATTATTGGTCGACTACCTTTTAAGGAATCTGCGTACAACTACGCTTTTGAGATTGAAAAAATGGGCAATGGTACGGACTTACTCCAGTTAACGGACAATCATTATGCCATGTTCACCGATTTCAATAGCAGTTATCAAGTATTGGTCAAAGCGGGCACTATTCTCAAGCAAATGGACTATCATTACAATAACTCGGCTTATATCCATGCACCACAAGTGCCTTCCACTCAGGTGTATATGACCGATGGGAAGAACGTTCAATATATTACTAAGGATGGCGGTTTGGGCAAGTTATTTGAGATGGAAGAGTTAACAGGAGCAACCGGAGATTTCATAGTGGAGTATGCTGCGGAAGACGTTATGCTCGTTCGTTTATTAGATACGACACACTTATATTTAGTTTATAGCAACACCGGTGAAATCATTAATCTCTATGAAAAACTAATTACTAGTGAGGATCGTAAGGAATGGGATAGAGTAAATGATGGCAGAGATCCATATGTATTGACCAGAATGTTAGTGTTGAAGAGTCGCAAAGGGAATGTAATGACATTCACCTATACTCCAATCCTTGAGGAAAAAGCAAAAACAGTGACATTTACACTTCAATCCAAATAATTTCAATCACTTTTATGTAATAAGCAAAATGAGAGCGATGTTTAAAATCGCTCTTTTTTGCATTTTGGATTATTTCATCATCATCGTACTTCCACCCTTAATCTGAACAGGTTGATCATTTACGGATACCCAAACATCAATAGCTGAGTTGTTACGGATGACCGTTTTGTCAGCACTCATCTTCAGTGAATATAGCGCAGCAACATAATCATAAATCTCTATATTGGTAGCGTACCAAATATCCGAATGTCCACCTGCTTGTTGGCAAAAGGATTCGATAAGCTCCCAATTGTTCTGCTGTGCAAATTCATAACTATGACCCCAAACATAACAGAGTCTCAGTTTTTGGGATGGCCCTTCCATTGTAAATCGCTCCCATACGTGATGCAGATCTTCTATATGATGACATGTTGGATGCCACTCCATGAAATTCAAAGGCATATCAAACTGTTTGGTAGAATGGACAGTTCGGCTATATTCAATCCCAACAGACTGTAGAGGAGCAATGAGTTCCTGAGAGTATGTACCGTATGGATAGGACATGCCTCGTACCGGATAATCCACTAGTTTCTCCAGTCGCTTACGGTCTTCGAACAGCTCATCGATTACCATAGGTAAAGGTAGACGCTCTAGATGTGGATGGGTAACGGAATGGGCAGATACCTCATGGTTTCTGAGCGAATGTTTAACATCAGCAGATGATAAGAATCCGGGTGCGTTTATCATTGCGCTATTTAAATGGAAAGTACCTTTAATCCCATATTGATCAAAAATCTCCGCCAAGCGAATATCGTGTTTCTGTCCGTCATCATAGCTCATGGTGAGCGCCTTGGGCAATCCGCCCGGGAATAAGTTAAATTGAAGTTTCATGAATGTACACTCCTGTTCATTTGGTCATTTCGAAAATTACCTCTTCCAATTATAAACATTAAACGTTATAATCGGTTTCCACGTCTAAACAATGAAAGTGTTTACAGAATGGAATACACTTATAAGGAGAGATGCTGCCTGCCTGACTTTCTCTATGTTGTAAAACTATTATATGTGAAAGACAGAAGAAACTCACTTTTATATTTTATCACTAACTTACTGAGTGCCCCAATCCTTTTTGCAGAATTATTCACAACGAAATATGTGGTTGACCTCATTCAGAACTTCAATCCTAACACCTACCAACATATCTTGTTATTAGTAAGTTTGCTTATGGTAATGTTATATCTCGCGGGCCTTAATAGTTCTCTTCGAGCCATTGCTATCACCAATTTAACATCCACCAGTATATATGAACTGGAACATACCATTTTGGAAAAGACTTCTAAATTATCTACGGCACTTTTGGAGGACCCCGCTACAAAAACTAAAAGAGAAAAAGCAAAACGACTTTCCTTGATTGATCTGTTAGACCAATGGACAGGTGTGACAGTTCACCTAATAACATTAGTTGTTTTAATGGTTGTCTTATCTGTTTATGGCTTCTATATTCTGGTTTTGATTATTTTAGGGGTGCAGATTCTACAGCTTTATTTTATGAAGCGAATGTCACAGAAAGTAGAGTCCATTTCAGCGAATCAAACCTCCTCTGTGCGAATGATCAACTATTTAGTCGATTTGTTGATGAACAGAAATTCCATTCCGGAAGTAAGAATGTACAGAATGTCCTCCTATTTGTTTTCCTCAATGAAAGAGAGCTTTACGAATAACTTCAAACAAATGCACCGTAAGGTTATTTATTCTGAAACCCTCAACTTCTCCCAAAGCTTAATCATGATCTTATTAAATGGGACTACGATTGCCATTCTAGCGATTACGATCGGAAGTAGCGGACAGAGTGCTGGGCTTTTTGTGTTATTACTTCAGATATCCAGTCAATTATTCATCGTTATTCCTGCATTAACAAGAATTTACGCTGACTTAGCGAAGAGTCGTTTACGGTACGAGGATTATACGTCTTATTTAGATTTGGAAGAGCAGGTGCTTAGAGATCAGGAGGTGAATTCCAATAGGAACACCGATCCAATGAAGGTCCAAGTTCATCAGCTGTTTTTTAGATATCCGACCAACGCTAAGAACACCCTGAGTAATATAAACATGACTATTCATCCAGGTGAACGAATTGCTTTTGTAGGTGAGAATGGTTCGGGTAAATCTACGCTTGTTAAGTTGATCTTAGGGTTGTATCCTGCAACAGCTGGAAACATCCAGTGGTTTAAAGGTGAGAATGAAGTCTTAGCGCATAACGTGACACAGGATACAAGAGTTGTTTTTCAGGATTTCATTAAGTTACAAAGACCAATTAGAGAAAACATTGCATTAGGTAATATGGCTACTATTCATGACGATTCAAGGTTATTAGCCGTGATGAAAAAAGCAGAAGCTGATAATTATGGTGTTGCGTTGGATACCTTAGTAGGTCCTCAGTTTGGAGGGATAGATTTGTCTGGGGGACAGTGGCAAAGACTTGCGATTGCACGAGCCTATCTCAATGACGGCGCTCTTATGATTTTTGATGAGCCGACTGCTGCCCTAGATCCTTATGCGGAACAACAGGCGTTTGATACTTTTATGAAATTAGGAGAACAGCAGACTTCCATTATAGTGACTCATCGGCTGTATATGTCCAAATTCGTCGATAGAATTTTTCTATTTGAGCATGGAGAAATCGTTGAAAGTGGAACGCATGAAGAATTAATGAGGGTGGATGGTAAATACAAAAAGATGTTTAATCGCCAGTCCTCTTTATATGTATGAGAAAGGAGAAATCCATGCTGAAGTCAGATATCTATAATATTTTTAAGGTATTGGTGCGGATGGTTAGAAAAAGTCCGATGATCTCAACAATCACTATCATAGTCCCTATAATCAGTGGATTATTAACTTTTTATTCTTACGCTGTCCAAGTGAATATCATTAACGGTGTGGCTCGCGGTGTTATGACGCTGCTCCCTATTCTATGGTTTGTTGTGATTCATGGCGTACAAGCTTGTTCATTAAGCATAACCAATATGATGAAGAATCGAATGAATGCGGAACTAACCCTCGCTTTTCAATCCGAATTGATAGATATTGCAAACCGGGTTGATTTTGAGGATTTTGATGATGAAGAGTTTGGAAATAAACTGCAAAGAGCTAAAAAGGTAGTTGGAGAAGATTTAGAGGGGATTACAGGTTTTTTGGTATCGAGTGTAGGAATTATCTCAGGACTAATAAGCATCATCTGGTTGTCTGCGACAAGTGGTTATTTCTTGGTCACATTCGTAGTAACACTAATGATCGTGACTACCTTAACCATTCGATTATTTACGGAAATTAAAGTGAGAAGAACAGGAAGAGAGCTCACCTTTGATGGAAGAATGGGAGACTATCTTGCTAACACTTTGGAAGACCCTAATGCGATTCGAGAAATGCGAATTTATAACTCCATCTCTTATTTTACAAATCTCTGGGCAATGATTATGAAGAAGCAGCATAATAAAAGATTTAGCGCCAGAAAATTCGAGATCAAAACAGGGATGGTCGTGGCTATGGTCCAGACGAGTGCTATCTTTGTAGTTCTAGTGTACCTGTTAAACAAAATGGGGGAGTCTAATACAGTTACAATTGGAACAATTTCGGTGTTATTTCTGGCGCTGTTATCGAGTGGTGGTAAAATTATGAGTTTGACCTGGCCATTAAGCAAGCTTTACATCAGCAGTAGCAAATTATATGACTTAAATGAAGTACTTACATATAAGAACAGGGATTTTTGCAAAAATAACATCAATAATTCAACTGATGCTATGCTCCCAATTACCGTTTCAAATGTCTATTTTAAATACGCCAAATCGAACAAAAATGTCTTATCTAACATCAATATGACCATAAAGCCGGGTGAGAAAATAGCCATCGTCGGGGAAAATGGAGCAGGGAAATCTACGTTGATTAAAATGTTATTAGGTCAATATAGACCAAGCTCCGGAACGATTTGCTGGAAGGGTCATTTAGAACCTCACGGTAAGGTGTCCGTTGTATTTCAGAATGCTGTGAAGTTTGAATTGACACTAAGAGAAAATATCCTATTGGGAGATGCGAATACACCTTCAGATGATGCTAAAATACTAAGGGTTCTAGAACAATGTGAGCTGATAGATTTGCTCCATGAATTAGGCGGATTAGATGTGAATTTGGGGCAAATAGTAGAAGGAAGCAGGCAGCTATCAGGGGGACAATGGCAAAAGCTGGCGATTGCGCGCGCGTTATACAATGATGCGGAGCTTATAGTATTCGATGAACCTACTTCCGCGATTGACCCGAATGCCGAGATGGAGATCTATACGAAATTATTAGAAATCTGTCAAGATAAAGCAGCTATTTTTATTTCACATCGCTTGGGTTGGGCGAAGAATGTTGATACGATCTATGTTATGTATCATGGAGAAATTGCTGAAGTAGGAGATCATCAAGACTTAGTACATCACAATGGCATTTATGCAAACATGTACGCTTTACAATCCTCTTGGTATAAGTAGCTTATTAGATGTGATTACGGTTGATATAAGATGGCATATTCTCCTTAACTATACTCATGAGGTTTACTAAAAAAATCCACAACAAATTTCTGAAAGTGTATAGCCGCTTGTGATAAAAAGTGTTTTCTGCTCCAAGCGATGCCAAAAGTGCGCTGACAAAGCGGATCGGTTATTTTCAATTGAACGATTTCTGTGTTTTTACTTCTCCTGCTTAAGGCTAAAGGGAGAGTAAAGGTGATACCCAGCCCCATCTGAACTAAGGTTTGAACGGCACTTACTTCTTCGAGCTCGAAAGCAATTAGCGGTTCAAATCCAGCTTGACGGCAAAATGCATCTGTAATTTCACGGAAATTAGATCTAGAAGACAAAGAAATGAAATTCTCACCTGCAGCTTCAATCAAAGAAATACTTTCGCGATTGGCAAAACGATGATTCTTCGGCACACTTAAACATAATTCCTCTTCTGCTAAGGTAAACCATTCGATGTCTGGTCCGGTAACAGGTGTCGAAGATATGCAAAAATCAATCACTGCACTCTCCAGATCGTTTCTCATTTCTAATGCTGAGCCAAGCTGACGCTGAATGATCCGAACGTGCGGGTGAAGGGTAAGAAACTCTTTTAGTAAAGTGGGCAATACATACGGTAGAGTAACTGCTATAGATATTACACCATGTTCAAGTCCGGCCATATCCGTGAGCTCATGCTGACCTTCATCCAGTTCCAGAAATGCTTGCTCCACACGACGAAGATATGTTTTTCCGAATTCGTTCAATTTTAAATTTCTGCCTTGGCGTTCAAATAAGGGAACACCTAAGGTTTTCTCCAAACGTTGGATGGAATTGCTAAGTGAGGGTTGAGATACATTTAATTCTTTGGCGGCATTAGTCATGTGCTCAAGACGAGCAACTACACGGAAATATTGAAGCTGAAGGAATTCCATAACATTGACCTCTCTTTATTCATAACTCTAATGTGATATATCCATCATATAATATGTATTTTACTTAATTAATTTTCGGTCCTATACTATTGTAACATATAAAAAGATATAGGTAGGATGGAGAGAGTCTGCTGTGATTAGAGAGAAAATATGGACCCGGAATTTTATTGTTGTTTGTTTGAGTAGTTTTTTTATGTTTCTGACCTTTTACATTCTGGCGACTGCATTCCCGTTATACGTGAAGGAAAGCTTGCACGGGAATCAGCAGCAAATGGGGTTAGCCATTACCATCTATGTCCTCGGAGGTGTATTGATCCGTCCTTTTTCAGGATCATGGGTTGATAAATTCGGTAAAAAGAAAATGGCGGTTATTGGGCTGGTCTTATTTCTACTCGCCTGTATAGGATACTTCGGAGCTAATGGAATTGTATTGTTTCTGGTGATTCGTTTCATTCACGGTATGAGTTATGCGGTTGCCTCGACAGCGACAAGTACAATAGCTTCCACGCTAATCCCGTACTCACGCCAAGGAGAAGGCATCGGTTATTTCAGTATGTTTATGAGTATTGCGATGGTCATTGGACCAGCTTTGGGTCTTTTTCTATGGAAAGATGAGAACATTCATGTACTGCTGTTAGGTGTATGTGTGATTGCTGCGCTTTCGCTATTATTCACATTAGGCGTTCGTATGCCCAAAGAAGAGAAGGATACGGTTAAAAAAGCCGTTAAGGAACCTGTGAAGATGCGAAAGGGTCTTCGCTGGAGTGACGTCATTGAACCCAAAGCACTGCCCATCTCGCTTGTTGGATTTACGCTTGCGTTCTCCTATAGTTCTTTATCTGGTTTTATCGCTTCTTTTACAAAAGAAATTAACCAATCACAGCTTACCGGTTATTTTTTTGTGGCCTTTGCGATTATGATTGTGCTGTTTCGACCGCTAATCGGTAAAGTATTCGATAAATATAATGAACATATTCTCATCTATCCCGGAATTCTGATCTTCGCTGTAGGTCTGCTTAGCTTAAGTCAAGCTAAATCCGGATTCATGTTGATGTTCTCAGGCATCATTATGGGGGTTGGGTATGGCGCACTTATGCCATGCTTTCAGACGCTTGCACTTAAATTAGCCGATAAAGAACGTAGAGGAAGCGCAAACGGAACCTTTTTCTTGTTATTTGATTTGGGGTATGGAGCGGGTTCTTATATTATGGGTGTAGTTGCTTCTTATACAGATTACCGTATGATGTACGAAGTTGCAGGGTTCGTAACGCTTATCTCAGTTGCTGTATACTATTTGCTTCATCACCTACCTCAATGTAAGCTTCGCGTTCAAAAATCTAAAGCTGACGTTGCATAAATGTATACGTTCAGCTGTATGATATAATTGTTGAAAAAAAGGCATGGGGAGAACAATATGACAACAATCATTGATAAAATCGCCTGGATTCATATCGAGAATGGACAAGTCTTATGTGCGCGTTCCAAAGGGAAAGATATGTATTATTTACCTGGAGGAAAAAGAGAAGCCGGAGAAACAGACGAAGAGACGCTCGTGCGCGAAATCGAGGAAGAGATTTCTGTTCAGATCAAGACAGAGACTGTTTCTTATTTTGGAACGTTTGAGGCAGAAGCTCATGGGAAAGCAGAGGGTGTTACAGTCAAAATGACCTGTTATATTGCGGATTATGAAGGGACATTAACGCCAGCGTCCGAAATCGAGGAATTATCTTGGTTAAGCTATAAGGATCGGGATCGCGTGTCTGTTGTTACCCAAATTATTTTTGATCAATTGCATGAGAAGAATTTGCTCTCATAATCAACCATATACAGCATTTGAAGTCCGTTTTAAGCCAGCAAGTTGGCTTGAGACGGTCTTTTTATTTCTACGAGCCAAAGGTCGTTGTTGGGCGATAGCAACGTTTCTTCTCATTAAGGACAGATGTCCTTTTTTAAACCCTTGAATTGCTATTTAATATGTAAGAGATCGAAGTTGAGGAGAGAGAGAAATGAGAGGAATTATATTTGCATTTTTAGCGGGGGCTTGTATTACGCTACAGGGCGTGTCAAATGCTCGAATTAGTCAAGATATCGGGACTTGGCAGGCGGCTACAATTACACAATTAACAGGGTTCATCATGTCCTTTCTCATTCTTTTGTTCGTTAGAGATGGGAAAAGGGGAGGCTTTAAGCAAGTAAAACCCTTATATTTGATCGGTGGCGCTTTTGCGGCTGTTATTATTTTTAGTGAAGTAACGGCCATTCAGCAAATTGGTGTTACTTTTACGATATCCTCATTGTTGATTGCTCAGCTATGTCTGACGTTCTTAATTGATATTAAAGGCTGGTTTGGAATGGAAAAGAGAAAAATGAGACTGCCGCAGTTCATCGGCATCGGGTTGATGATCGTTGGCGTAGTGATATTGAAATTCTAATGGCCTTGCGTAAAGTCGATAAATGGAGGAGTTAAGTTATGATTATTGGTTTGATATTAGCGCTTATCGCGGGATCACTAGTGAGTCTGCAAAATATATTTAATACAAAAGTTAATGAAAAGGTTGGATCTTGGGCCACGACAACTTTAGTGTTAGGGATGGGATTCCTAGCTTCATTTATCATGAGTCTTATCGTTGAAGGAAACCGTATATTTACTTTGAGAAATATGGAGCCTTGGTATTGGATCAGTGGTTTGATCGGGGTTGGGGTAGTAATATGCCTTGTGCAAGGAACTAAGCGGTTGGGCCCTACGTATGCGATTTCGATCGTATTAATCTCTCAGCTTGGGTTTGCACTGCTCTGGGATTCACTAGGCTGGTTAGGGCTTGAAAAGGTTCCTTTTACTTGGAAGCAGTTGGTCGGAGTGATTGTTATTGTTGGAGGTATTCTCGTGTTTAAGCTAGGTGGTGAACGGGAGACGCAGAAGGCGGTTTAGGCTTCCCCTCAGTCGCATGTCTGTCAAAATAGAAGTGATGGCAATCACACGAGGATGGAAGGAAATCAAATTATACTTTGGGAAAGTAATAGCTCGATTATAAATAAGGAGTAGATCATCCTATGTTCATACAATTGAACTCCCAAACTATTGAAAAGTTAGAAAAAAGCCTTGGTGAACGACCAGGATATTTTAAATTATTCTTCGATACAGAGGGCTGTGGTTGTAATGGCGTGATCGTAATTCAGGTCATTAGTGAACCTCATGCTACAGATATTGAAATTCAGAAAGAGCCTTTTACTTTTTTTGTTGACCGGCAACAGGAGTCTTTATTTGATGAACAGATGCGACTTGAAGCAGATGAGAATTACCCGTCATTCCGATTAAGTAGTGATTCGAGTCTGTTAGGTAGTAATATTCGTGTAAAAGATATTCGTTAGGCAGGTTGGAGCAGTTGAATGTAGAGTGTGTAGAATGGCTGATGAAGCGATTTTACACACTTTATTTTATTTTTTTCGAGCATTAATATTGTAGACTATGTCACGACGTGATATAGTCACGTTAAGACATATTTAAATGCGACGTATAAATAAAGGGAGCTGGGCATGTTGAACCCTGAAAAAGTATTGAAGAAATACGTACCCATGACTGAAACAGCATTCTATATTCTTTTATCCTTAGATGAACCACGTCATGGATATGGAATAGTGAAGCATGTGGAGAAAATCACGAAAGCACGTCTTTTGTTAGGTTCAGGTACAGTTTATGGCACGTTAACGAAGATGCAAAAAGATGGGATGATTACTGTTTTTGCTGATGAAGAGAGAAAAACAGTTTACGAAAGAACAGACATAGGGATGCTAATTCTTGCTACAGAGATTAATAGGCTTAAAGAGCTACATGAGAATGCTATAAAATATGGAGGTGACATAGATGATTATCAAAATATTTAGACCCCTTTGGAGTTATGATGTTCAGAAAACTGAAGAATGGTTAGCTTCTATGGCCCAAAAAGGCTACGAACTTATCCGAATCAACCGTTTAACTAGATATTTTTACTTTCAGCAGGGCGAACCGAAAGCAGCAAACTATCGAATCGTATTCGATAAAGTTCCCAACCAATCCCTCTCTAAGGGTCTATTAATTTTCGGATGGACGAAGGTGTTACAGAGCGGCAAATGGGTTGTGACGATGAATCGGCTGCCTTTAGAACAGATTAGAGCTCTCCCTGATCGAGAGGGAATCGTAAAGCATAACAAGAAGATCATGTATATTTTTATGGGTATATTGATTTATTTAATGGTTGCATTACTCAATGTAATTTTAATAAGTACGATAGCATTGAGTGTTTCCAAGTCTGGTCATTTTAATGTCTTCAACGGACCTTATGGTTTTATTCCTGCTACTGCATTAGGACTTAGCATTATCTTATGTATTTTCACCGTATATTCGCTGATCACATTAAACAAGACGAACCAAAGATTAACAGAAGAATTCATACAACCAAACAAGCAAAATGGTGAGGGGACATCCTTTCTGAAAGATAGGCTAAGTAAGAATGAAGAGAAGCGTTTGAAAAGTTCAGGTCAACTTGTTATGAAGTGGAAGCTTGGATGGATGTATGCGCCGGATCGGCTTGAAGAGTGGCTAGAGGAAATGGAGAAAAAAGGATACAATCTGTACAGAGTTGGCAAAACGGGAACTGCCTTTTATTTTAAAAAAGGGAAGCCTCGTAAGATGTGTTATTGTGCGGACTTACAAAATACTGCTGATACCAATTACTTCAACATTCATACAGATTCTGGCTGGGTATGTCTGTATAAATCGAGTTCATGGAGTCAGAAATGGGTTTTATGGGGCCAAGAATATGTACCAGGTAAAGCCAAACCGCAAATATACAGCGATAAGTTAAATCAGTTGAAACTAGCTAGACGTATAGCTTTAACGTATTCTGCTATGTTCTTACCCCTCACTATTTTATATATGTATATCATTGGTTTAAATGTAAGATTATCGACTTATTCTAACCTGGATCGATTGCAGATCATAAATATGATCTTGTACGCCATCTTAATTCTAATGTTTGGATCATATGTTAGTCGGACTTGGCTATATTACAACCGACTTCGTAAACATCATCAATAATATCGTGGAGGTGTATGATGCAACAGAACATTTATGACAACCCTGAGTTTTTTCAAATGTATAAGAACTTAAGGGAGTCAAGAATTACATACAATGACTTTATTGAACAACCTGCAATAAGAGGGTTACTTCCAGACCTACAGGATTTAAATGTTCTCGACCTTGGCTGCGGTTTTGGAGAACAGGCGAACTATATGATTGATAACCACGCATCACAGGTAACAGGTGTTGATATATCAGAGAAGATGTTAGCTATGGCAAGGAAACGACCTGAGATCCGTTATATACAGAGCTCTATGGAAGAAATCGAATTTAATCGAAATGAATTTGATTTGGTAGTAAGTTCGTTAGCTTTTCATTATGTCGAGGATTATAAAACACTCATTAGTAGGATTTCAAAGTGGATTAAACCAAATGGCTACCTGGTATTTTCAACAGAACATCCTGTTGTTTTATCAAATAAGATTCAAAGTGGGTGGGTTAAAGATTCCGATCATAATATCCTACATTGGCCCATTGATAATTATGGTGAAGAAGGTCTCAGATCACAGTTTTGGGGGATCGATGGTGTCATAAAATACCATAGAAAACTTTCAACTTTACTTAATACTTTGATCCAAAATGGACTGACTGTTGAAGAAATTGTTGAACCTGAATCCAATCTTGAGGGTCTTGAGAAGATGCCCAAATTAATAAATGAAAGAAGGAGACCTTCATTTTTAATAATTAAGGCTAGAAAAACAGTTATAAGTGGACAGTAATTTTCAGTTAAGAATGAACTTTACCAACCGATGAAGGACGATTACTTTATACTTATGTATACAGCATCTGCAAGGAAAATAAGGGGAGTGTCTGTATGCATGAAATACCTCATGAGGATTATTATAAAGTGAAGCCACTACTTCAAGGAGAGCATATCCATCCCGAAATTCTCTCTGTGATTGAAGTTAATAATCCTGGTTGGATCTTTGTCGATCAACTTACAGCACCAAAGAGTGCGTTAGTATGGAGTCAGGGGATTGAAGGGTTTTATCTTATTGGCGATCACACCAATCAAGCCTTTATCCATGCACTGGACAGTTATGTAACAGATCATATTGTACCTAGAATGAAGGAACTCGGGATGGAACATTTCGAAGTTTCTGGTCAACATGATGAATGGAATCTGGAATTGATGTTTCCTTCTAGGAAGCTATATCCTTTTGAACAGATGGTGTTCAAGTTACTTCACAAGCCGCCTACGACGCTGACTAATGGGATTAGAACTATAAATCTTAAAATGCTGGATTGGGAGAACTCAGATCTAAAGAATATAGAATTTGTACATGAAAATATTGATTTATTCTGGTCATCGAAAGAAGACTTTGCTGAAAAAGGCTACGGATATGCTGCAGTTGAGGGATCTGAAATTATGGGGGTGTGTTATTCTAGTTTTGTTACACAGGATACACACGCAATCGGAATTGAAACCCTTCCTAAATATCAGAAACAAGGAGTGGGGACACATTTAGCGACGCTAGTAGTTGAAGATGTGCTTGCCAATGGCTTTGTTCCTTACTGGGATTGTTCACTAGATAATGAAGCTTCGAAAAAATCGGCACTACGACTAGGGTTTCAACAGATACATCAATATAAGTGTGGAGCTTTTGCAATATAATCCTTTTAGAGACGTCTATTCCATGGAGTAGACGTTTTTATTATATTTACCGTGGAGTTGTAAATACTTTAATATGAATTGTAATTTGGTATAACTCTATAATTATGAGAGAATGATCATCGGAACGAATAGAACGATTGAATATATTATAAGGTTAGGATGATCATCCATGAAAATTTTTCTTGTCGAGGACGATAGAACGATAGCATCAGGACTTGAATATTCATTACAGCAGGATCATTTTGAAACCCTTCTATGTTATGACGCCACCTCAGCCAAAGCGGTGTTATCTGAGCAGTTATCAGAGCTCACCTTATGCATCTTTGATCTCTCACTGCCGGATGGCAGCGGTTATGAATTGTGCAAGATCGTGAAAGCGCAAAGTGATATACCGGTAATTTTTTTAACGGCGATTGATGATGAGGTCAACGTGGTGATGGGACTCGATATGGGGGCAGATGATTACATAACTAAGCCTTTTCGGATTCGGGAGCTGCTATCGCGGATTAAATCCGTCTTAAGGAGATATAACAAGCAGGCTCAGACCCAATCCAATATCGAATTAGAGAATATACGGATTAACACGCTTGAAGGAAAGGTTTATAAGAACGGAAATGAAGTGCTATTGACCGCATTAGAATATCGATTATTACTGATCTTTGCTAACCATGTTGGTCAGGTTCTCTCAAGAAATCAATTGTTAGAACGGATTTGGGATGTGGCAGGTGAATTCGTGAACGACAATACATTATCGGTTTACATAAAAAGACTTAGGGAAAAGTTAGAAGATAACCCCCAAGAACCCACACTGATCAAAACAGTTCGAGGGTTGGGTTACAAGGTTGGTGATTAGGATGCTTCGTAATAGAGAATTTAGATGGTTATTGTTTACGATGTGCTTGATCAGTCTTGTGGCTACAGCGATGGCGACATTTATATCGTTAGAGGCGGTAGGGCTCACAGCTGGGACTTCAGCTTTGCTTATAGCTTGCAGTGTATTGTTTACCCGCTGGAGATATGGTGAAATTGAAAAGCTCTCAGGGTATCTATGCCAAATCAGTAGTGGGAATTATTCGCTCGATGTTCGTGATAATCAGGAAGGTGAGCTTAGTATCCTGAAGAATGACATTTATAAAGTGACGCTGATGTTATCCGAGCAGAGTGCGCAATTACAAGAAGATAAAATGAAGCTCACCAATGCGATTTCGGATATCTCTCATCAGCTCAAAACCCCGCTTACTTCCATGACTGTGATGGCAGATTTATTAAGTGATCCTGAGCTGCACACTGAGAAGAGAATGGAGTTTACCCGGAAAATTACGATTCAGCTCGAACGAATTGGCTGGCTAGTCTCCTCTTTATTAAAGTTCTCCAAGATCGATGCTGGAACCATTCATTTTAAAAAAGATCTTGTTCTGGTGAACAAGCTAGTTCAAAAATCTTTGGAGCCCATGTTAATTCCAATGGATATTAAAGAACAACGGATCTTGATTGATGGAGATGATAGCACCACATTTACGGGCGATCTCAATTGGATAACTGAGGCGATCATTAATATTCTGAAAAACTGTGTAGAGCACACACCTGCTGGGGGAGAGATTTCGATTACTTTTGCAGAAAATGCACTGTTTACGGAAATTGTCATTACAGATAACGGCAAAGGAATCCCAAAGGCAGAGCTCCCCTATATCTTCAAACGATTCTATAAAGGTAAGAATGCAAGCGAAGATAGTGTAGGGATTGGACTTGCCTTGGCACAAAGCATTATCACAGGACAAAACGGAACGATCGATGTGAAGAGTGAAGTGGGAAAAGGTACACAATTTCAGATTAAATTTTATAAGCAAGTCATTTAGCACTTGTAGCTTAGTGACTAGAATGTCACTTTAGAGTCACTGGATAGTCATTGTAGACAGATATACTGATCTCATCAACAAATGGAGGTCTAACAATGGACATTTTAAAGATTGAACATCTGTCTAAAACATATGGAAAAGGCGAAACAGCGGTAAAGGCACTGGATGATGTATCTTTTTCAATTAAAAAAGGTGAATTCGTAGCGATTATCGGGCCATCTGGCTCCGGGAAATCGACCATTCTGCACTTATTAGGCGGAGTGGATAGACCGACAAGCGGCAAAGTATTCGTAGATAACACGGATATTTATGAATTGAATGAAACACAGCTGGCGATCTTTAGACGCAGACAAATTGGGCTGATTTATCAATTCTATAATCTTATACCGGTCTTAACGGTCGAAGAGAACATCACACTTCCTTTACTCCTTGATCAGCACAAGGTAGATAAGAAACAATTTGCGGATACTGTAAAGGCGTTAAATTTGGAGAATCGCTTAAACCATCTCCCAAATCAGCTCTCAGGCGGGCAACAACAGCGGGTCTCTATTGGTAGAGCGTTAATTAGTAATCCTGCAATCATGCTGGCAGATGAGCCAACCGGTAATCTGGATAGTAAGAACAGTGGTGAAATTATAGATTTATTAAAAATGTTTAATAAAACCTATAATCAAACACTGATTGTCATTACTCATGATGAACGGATTGCATTACAAGCGGATAGAGTGATTACCATTGAAGATGGAAGGATCGCCAAAGATGAGGTGATTCGTCCGTGAATATCGTAAATAAATTAACGCTTAGACATTTGAAGCAAAATAAACGAAGAACATTGGTTACTATCATTGGAGTCATCATTTCTGTGGCTATGGTGACGGCTGTGGCAACGCTTGGTTTTTCATTTATGGAATTAATGAGGCAGCAGAGTATCTCAACAAATGGAGAATGGCATGTCCAATATAGAAATGTTACTAAAGCTCAGCTTAAAGCGATAGAAGCGGATGATGCAACGAAAACACTTGTCATCTCAAATGATCGTGGCTATGCCCCTTTAGAGGGGGGACAGAATGAGAACAAGCCCTATTGGTATATTAAGGAATATAATTTAGCTGGTTTTAAACAATTTCCGATTGAACTTCTGGATGGAAGACTCCCGAAGACTAACTATGAAGTAGTCATTTCTGAGGAAATTGCAAAAAACGCTAAAGTAACATACAAGATTGGTGAAACTTTAACTCTCGATGTCGGAGAGCGAGTCACTAGGGATGATAAAAATAGTGGGCAGCCCTTATCTCAGAACGAACGATTACGGACTGAAGAGGACACCCTGAATGAAGAGATCATTCATAAAAAACCAATGAACTACACGATTGTGGGAGTGATAAAGCGCCCTACTTGGGAACCAACATGGTCCCCGGGTTATACTGCTCTAAGTTATGTGGATGAAAGCTTGATTGGAGCAGCTGAAAAAACCACAGCGACGGTTGTATTAAATAAGGTGGATAGCTCCATATACAAGCATGCAGAGGAATTGGCACAAGAAAACAATATCGAGTCGATCTCTTATAATAATAGTTTGCTCCGCTATTATGGTGTGACGAACAACGATGGCTTACGTAATACACTTCTTTCATTGTCAGTCATCGTTATGACTGTGATTATCATTGGTTCCGTTTCTTTAATCTATAATGCTTTCGCAATTTCTGTCTCGGAACGTGCACGCCATTTAGGAATGCTCTCCAGCGTAGGTGCTACAAAGAGGCAGAAGCAGAATTCAGTGTTTTTTGAAGGGATGATCATCGGTTTAATTAGTATACCTATTGGGATAATTTGCGGAATTACAGGAATCGGGATCACTTTTATGTTTATCAATTCGATGATTCAAGATGTACTAGGGATAACTGAAAAATTAACATTGGTTGTTACACCTCTGTCCCTATTCACCGCTTGTGTAGTTTCGATACTGACGATTTTTATATCCACCTATCTTCCAGCCAGAAAAGCTTCCAAGATTTCGGCAATTGATGCGATCAGACAATCAACCGATGTTAAGCTCTCTGGTAAAGCGGTGAAAACATCC
The DNA here is from genome assembly GCF_038000345.1 of Paenibacillus sp. FSL E2-8871. Taxonomy (NCBI): domain Bacteria; kingdom Bacillati; phylum Bacillota; class Bacilli; order Caryophanales; family Paenibacillaceae; genus Paenibacillus; species Paenibacillus sp. FSL E2-8871. The sequence goes on from NZ_JBBOBV010000001.1 coordinate 915,988, forward strand.
AAGTTCGTTCGCAAGTTGTTTGGAATTGAAGCAGAGATTGGTTTGAAGAATTTAAAGCGAAATAAACGCAGGTACCAAGCAACCGTATTCTCACTTGTCATTAGTATCGTTTTATTTTTATCCGTATCTTCGTTCACTTCTAATATGAGAAAGTCGGTAGAACTCTCACAGGATGGTTTGAACTATGATATCCAAGTCTATATGGGGACTGAGGACGCTCAAAAAGTAGATCGGCTGACGAAATCGATAACTGCCTTACCTAATATAACGGAATATAATGTGGTCAGGGAACTAAGCTTGAGTTCATGGATTGATGAAAAAGATATGGCAAAAGAATTGCAAGAGATCGTGGAGAAGGATAGCAGTATTTTAAAGAATGGGAAATATCCTTACTACATTCAGATCCATGCCCTAAATGAACAGGGTTTGAGAACCTATGCAGAATCCGTCGGTGTAAGTTATGAACAATTAACGGATCTCAATCAGATGTCAGCTATTGTGAATGATACCGTCACCTTTGAGGATGAGAACGCCAAAAAGATTATTGAGACCAAAGCTCTTCATTCGGAAATCGGTCAGAAGCTTGATTTAATTTATACGGATTGGGATACAGAAAAAGAGACGAAATTATCACCAGTAGAAATCGTCGCATTAACTGATAAACGCCCTATGGGTGTTCATTCAGCACAAGTTGGTGGATTAAACATCATTGTCTCTGTCCAAGTCTTCGATCAATTAACAAATGATACGATGAGTAACGATATACAAAGCCGACTAAACCTGAACAGCTCTGATCCATTAGCGACACAACAAGCCATTGAAGAGATGAAAGAACGGAATGTCTATGTTCAAAATGTGTTTCAAAATAGACAAAATAGTGAGCAGATGATCATGTTAATGTCTATTTTTACCTATGGTTTTATTGCTTTGATTACATTAATATCGATTGCGAATATTTTCAATACGATATCAACTAGCATATCACTTCGTAAAAGAGAGTTTGCGATGTTGAAGTCTGTAGGGATGACGCCAAACGGTTTTAATAAAATGATTAATTATGAAAGTATCTTCTATGGGATAAAATCACTACTTTTCGGGCTTCCGATTAGCATAGTCGTGATGTACTTGATCTTTAGATCCATGATGAGTAGTTTCTCCTATGGATTCGCACTTCCGTGGATGAGTATCTTGTATGTCATAGTCGCTGTATTTATCATCGTTAGCTCAGCTATGCTGTACTCCAGTTCAAAAGTGAAGAAGGAAAATATTATTGATGCTTTAAAACAGGAGAATATATAAGGATTAGCCGCGATAATCGCGGCTTTTTTGACTTTTCTGAAGGTTTATATTTTTTGGGGGTGTTTTGTGTCATATATGACACGAACGGTATGTTATTACATATAAATCCCTATGATATAATGTATTCAATTGAATTTAACAGATTATAACTTTAGAGGCAGGTGTCAACGCTTGAGAACGGTCGTCGTGATTGGCGGGGGAATTACTGGATTGTCTACCGCTTACTATCTACAGAAATCTATACAGCATAATAAGTTGGATGTAAAAATCATTTTGGTTGAAGCCAGCGATAGACTGGGCGGCAAAATCAGAACACTTCAGCATGATGACTTCATCATGGAGTCTGGTGCTGATTCAATTGTCACTCGCAAGAGAAATGTAGCACCATTGATTGAAGAATTAGGTATTCAGGATGAGGTTGTATATAACGCGACAGGAATATCATACATCTACACAGAAGGTAAGCTGAAGCAAATTCCTAAAGATGCAGTCTTTGGCATCCCTCTCAGTATTGAATCACTTGCTACTACAGATTTGATCTCTGCTGAAGGTAAAGTTGAAGCACTTAAAGATTTCTATACTCCGAATGATCGTTTTACGAAAAACGATTCTGTAGGTGATTTTCTGGAAGCTTTCTTTGGAAAAGAACTTGTCGAGAAGCAAATATCACCTGTCCTATCAGGTGTATATTCCGGGAAATTGAGCGAACTTACCATTGCCTCGACCCTTCCTTATTTGATTGATTATAAAAATGAATATGGAAGTATTATTCAGGGATTGTCCGCGAATAAGGCTAAATTCCAGGGGAACGGCGATAAGAAGTTTATGTCTTTTAAGGGTGGCGTATCTGCTCTGATTGATGCCATGGAAGAACAGCTGTCCGATGTTGAGATCATCAAAGGGATTCGGGCAGAGCGCATTGCAAAGGATGGAGAACGGTACCGGGTAACACTGGCAGATGGACGAATCTTGGACAGCGATTTTGCCGTACTAGGAACGATGCATTCTACTGCACAAGCATTACTTCAAGACGAAGCGCTGAATGAAGATTTCAAACAGTTGTTTAACAGCTCTATGATTAGTGTGTATCTAGGATTTGATATCCCTGACAGTCAACTGCCAGCGAACGGTACAGGGTTCATAACAGCCAACAGTGACGATGTTCTTTGCAATGCTTGTACGTGGACAAGTCGCAAGTGGGAGCACACGTCTGGTCAACAACGTCTGCTTGTCAGACTCTTTTATAAAAGCTCAGGATCGCATTATGAGTCCTTGATTAAGCTTTCAGAAGAGGAATTATTAAAGGTGGCGTTGAATGATATACAGACCAGTCTTGGAATTACTGGACATCCAGTTACCCACGATGTGACCAAATGGCATGATGATATGCCAAATTACCACAAACGCCATCACGAGATTGTAGTATCCTTAGAGAGTAAGATTGCAGATCATTATCCGAATGTAATCCTTGCTGGATGTTCTTATTATGGTGTGGGTATTCCTGATTGTATTGCAAATGGAGAGAAGACAGCGGAACGCATTTTGGAACAAGTAATTACACATTAAACAAAGGAGGGCGGACAATAGTGAGAAAATTAGCGATAAGCTCTATGCAAAGTCTAGACTATAAACAACGGCGGTTGTTTGTATAGAGCGAATAAAATTTGATTTACCGCCAGTGCACTGTGCATTGTTGTTTTTAGTATAGACTTTGCTACCTTCAAACTCAAAAAAAGTTTAAGGAGCAGAGCGACTATGAAATATGTAAATGCAGATACGATTTTTCCAAAAGAATTATTAGAGGAAATTCAGAAATATATTAACGGTGGTTTGGTGTATATCCCTAAGCCTGAAGAAGCACATGTAAAATGGGGCGAGAAGTCAGGGAGCAGAAAATACTTAAGATCTAGAAATATTGAGATTTGTTTAAGGTTTGCCGTTGGAGCAACGGTTGACCAGCTTTCGGATGAATATTGCCTATCAAGGGACAGTATTAAGAAGATTGTTTACACAAAAAAATAGCTATAATCCCAAAAAGTCACGTTAGAGGAAGCTCTGATATGGCTTTTTGGGATTTAATTATCATTCAATCTTAAATACCGTACTTTTTCCGATATTTATCGATCCCATCTACAAACAGTCCTTCATATTTCACGCCTTCATCCATCTTTTTATTTGCTGCTTTAAAATCGTTGCTAGGACATGAAATGTTTGGTGAAATCGTCGAATTAGGTCCTGATGCGGAAACCGATTTGGCAGTTGGCATGCGTGTAGGTGTGAATCCAATTACTGCAAAACGTGCAGGTCGTCGTTATTCGTTGGAGGTAGGAGCCTTTTCACAATATGTCTTAATTGAAGATGCAGCACTTAATTATAACCTTTATGAATTTGATGATTCCGTTTCGGCAACAGAGGCCGTATTAATGGAACCCATGAGCGTAGGCTTCCATGGCGCTTTTAGCGTACTGCCCAAACATGGAGACAAAATCGTAGTTCTTGGTGCTGGTCCTATTGGCTTATCTGCAGCTGCAGGATTAATTGGTGAAGGCATTAAAGATGTTTGCGTAGTGGATATTGACAACTGGCGTTTGGATAAAGCAAAAGAATTAGGCGCATTAACAGTTAATACGTCGACTGAAACATTAGCAGAGGGTTTAATCAAACACTTCGGCGAAGTGAACGTATACGGTGTGAGTGTACCCAATGTAGATGCTTTTGTGGACGCAGCGGGCGCTCCAATCTTATTTGAACAAGTGATGCAGATTGTAAAGCCACAAGCAAGAATAGCAATCATTGCCGTTTATAAAAATGAAGTACCTATAAACCTTGCTCAAGTGATGAGTAAAGAAGTTAACATAGTTGGAGCTAGTGGATACACACATGAAGATATTGTAAAGGTAATTGAACATATAAACGACAAGAAAACGAATATCTCTACAATGGTGACACAGACTTATAAATTAGAGGATATTCAAGCCGCCTTCGATAAAGCAATTGCAGCAAAAGAAACGATCAAGGTTATTGTAGATCTAACTTAATCATCAGTTAATTATATTGGAGTTCATTTGAGTGTAAAACTCAGGTGAACTCTTTTTATTTTAGAAGAATAATGACGTTATATAAAATTTAATTCTAATTGAACATGGCATATTACTAGTGTGTGGTCGTAATTATACTGAGTATGGAAGTGAAATTAGAGAAAAAACGTGGAGGTATGATGGAAATTAATCTTGTTCCAGTAACGTTTGAAGATAAAGAGGTAAGGGGATCATCGATGGAATCCATATTTGATTGAGCTTTCAGGAAACGTAGCTGGATTTGTGGTTGTTCTTTTTGAAAACTTAGATACAGACCCAGATCCAAATCATGTGGTCTATGACTTTATGATTTTGCAGAAATACAAGAGAAATGGAATAGGTACTGCTGCCGCAACTAAAACATTTGATCTATTTAAAGAAGCTAAATGGAAACTAGCTAAAATGGAAAATAATAAACCTGCCATTGTTTTCTGGCGAAAAGTGCTTAAAGATTATACAAAAGACAACTATACAGAACGTTATTTGAGTGATCTCCAAAAATATATTCAAGCATTCGATAGAAGGGGGAGAACGAAATGAATATCACCGTAACATTAACTGACAGCACAACAAAGTTTAAGATTAACAATCTCTACCCACTATACTTACACGATCTATCAGAGATATGGGGGAACCTTCCTAATCAATACGGGGTATACGAGGATAATGAAACACAGACGCTGAATGAACAGAATAAAGTGTTCGACATATGGTGGGAGAAGCCGGGGATTTTATATCCTTATTTAATAAAAGAGGATGGAATTCCTGCTGGTTTTGCATTAGTAGCCACACCACCTCATACACCACCAGGTTGTGAATTTTATTTAAACGAATTCTTTATCCTCCGGCCCTTTCGAGGTACGGGAATCGCTGAACGTGCGGCTAAGGAGGTATTTAATCTTCATATTGGAAAATGGGAGCTACAAACCAATCCCACAGCTACAAATAGGAGAGCCCAGCATTTTTGGAGAAAGACACTAAAAGAATATACTGGTAATAGCTTTCAAGAAGAATGTAAGAAGTCTTTTGATGATGAATTAAAGATGATTTTTAATTTTTGTAATGGATAAAGCTAATCAAAACAAATGCTTTGATGGAGAAAAGTAGTTCAATACCTCTTTACAGGGAGGAAACGCCGGAGATTGAGAGCGTTTCTAGAGAAAAGGGTTGATCGAAGTTCACTCCGGAGCAGTCCCTTGAAACCATTGTTGGCAAGTAGAGGTGTACCGGTGTTAACCGTTAAATATTTAAGTGAGAACATTTCTGCTTGTTGTACAGAATAGTTCTAATTTAGGGTGGTACCGCGGCTCCTCGTCCCTTTTCGGACGAGGGGTCTTTTTGTTTCCATTTAGAAGAAATAATTGTATCCATGTAAGGCTTGGTAGCTCAGTCGGTAGAGCATAGGACTGAAAATCCTAGTGTCGGCGGTTCGACCCCGTCCCGAGCCATCTTAGCTTTAATAGCAAGGCTCGGTAGCTCAGTTGGTAGAGCATAGGACTGAAAATCCTAGTGTCGGCGGTTCGACCCCGTCCCGAGCCATCTTAATTTTAATAGTAAGCTTTCTATAAAAACAGCCTGTCCGACCATTATGGTTAGACAGGTTGTTTGTTATTTCATCTTAATTTGAGAAGTTTAAGGAGTAGATTAATTATGAAATATGTAAATGCAGATACAGTCTTCCCTAAAGAGTTACTACAAGAAATACAGAAATATATAAACGGTGGTATGGTCTACGTTCCAAAGCCTGAAGAATTACATGTGAAATGGGGTGAGAAGTCAGGGAGTAGAAAATATTTGGAATCAAGAAATATTGAGATCTGCCTGAGGTTTGCTGCTGGTGCAACCGTCGACCAGCTCTCAGGTGAATACTGTCTTTCTAAAGATAGTATTAAGAAAATTGTTTATACTAAAAAATAGCCGGTCAACCGTAGGGTTGACCGGCTATTACATTTATTTAAAGCGTTAACTCGCAAATATATGCTTACCAATTTTTAAGTTCTGAGGACGAGTCCAGATCCATGCACTAGTAGCTGTATCTGGATTGAAATAATAGATCGAATTGTTTGTTGGGTCCCAACCTCGGACAGCATCAAGAGCAGCTAAATAGGCAGTCCGGTTTGGAGTAAGCCAGTATTGACCGTCAGATACGGCTGTAAATGCGCCTTTTTGAAATACAACGTTTTTAATATTGTCTGGGAATTGACTAGATTGTATGCGATTCATAACTACAGCACCAACTGCGACTTGTCCTTTATAAGGCTCACCACGAGATTCACTATAAATGACTTTCGCCAGAATATCCATTTCCTCAATATTAAGCGTGTATTTTTTTAGAGCATTCCATGTTTTTGTACCAGTAACTCCATCGGCACTTAATCCGTAGGCTTTTTGAAATTTAGTAACGGCAGCTTTCGTTTGTGCTCCATATACACCATCTAAAGGCTGAGTATAGAAATTCAGAGTTTTTAATCGATACTGAAGATCCCACACATCTCCAGAAGAACTCCCTACGGTTAATACCGGAGCAGCACTAGCAGAACCGATCATAGTAGCCATACTTACCAGACCCAAAAGAAGCAACAAAGTGAATATTTTAGTCTTCATTGTAGTAGCCTCCTTTCAGAAAACATTATAAATAACCTTCAATAACTGAGACAACACTCATTTATTGGTAATCTAATAATCCATTTTACATTTTCGAAAATACTTCATTAGGTTTGTGATCCTATGAAATGGGTAAATAAATAATCAGAGGCACATCAACTTCGGAGGTTTTATATATGAAAAAGCAATTATATCTATTCATAATCGCAGCTGCACTCACTCTAAGCGCATGTGGTAATGAAAATAGCTATGGCAATAAGATAATGGAAGATACCTCACATTCCAATTCAAGCAACGTATCTGAAAATTTGAAAGTGGCAGAGAATCCTACTTTTAAAATAGGAAGTAAAGCGATTATCCAAGCGGACCATATGGAAGGTATGAAGGGGGCTACTGCAACAATAGTTGGAGCTTTTGACACCACAGCGTATATCGTTTCTTATAGACCTACAACAGGCGGATTTCCAGTTACAAATCACAAGTGGATTATTCATGAAGAAATCAAAAAAGCAGCTGACAAACCCTATGAATCCGGCTCGGAAGTCATAATGGAAGCTGACCATATGAAAGACATGAAAGGTGCAACGGCTCAAATTAACGCAGCGGAACATACCACGGTATATATGATTGATTACACACCTACTACGGGTGGAAATAAAGTGAAAAATCATAAATGGGTAACGGAAGATGAGCTTTCAGCAATAAAGTAACCAATAGAAATTAAGCTCTTAAGTAATGAAAAATGATCAAGGTAGGAACAGTCATGGACTTTGTTAAAGTTCTAGGCTGCTCCTACCTTTTTGATTGCTTCTTTTATTGGTAGTGAAGTGTTAAAATATCTTTATAAAGCACTGCTATACAAAATATACCATTTTAATTGATATTTTCTTAGAAGGTAGGAGCGTGATTGAAATGCCTAACTGGCAGGTGAAATTCGATGAAGAAATGCTTAAACAAGCTGCACAACAGATTCAAGTCGATTGGACAACGATTAAGTATATTGGTGGTTTTGAAAATGTTGTCTATAGCTTTCCAAAAGATGATCATGAATATATTTTACGTGTAACACATCAGTCTCATCAGGAGCAGGAGATGGTCATCTCTGAACTTGACTTTATGGACCATCTTGCAAAGCATGGCGTGCAACTGGCTCGCCCCATTCCCTTTCAGGATGGCAGCTTGGTACAAACGCTATTCAAAGATGAGGAAAGATTTATGATCTGTGTAATGGAGAAAGCACCAGGTGGTCATGTTAATGCTTCCGATCCCAATTGGGGAACGGAGCTTTTTGAGCAATGGGGTGAGGTAACAGGAAGAATGCATGCTTTAACTCTGCAATACAATCCGGAGACTGTTTTGGCAAGACCACATCAGGGTAAGCTAGATTTTGACTTTGCTAACTTTGGTACTGTTGAACAGCAGCTTTTTGAAAAGTTGCTTCAAATAAATGATCGGATTAACCAGTTGCCGCGGAATCGAGAAGGCTATGGACTATGTCACCGTGATTTGCATCCGGGTAATTTCTTCGTGCATGAGGGGCAGATCACCGTGTTTGATTTTGATGATTGCGGATACGACTATATGGTGCATGATATTGCCATTGCCGTTTATTATTCGACCATCTTTGGGGATTGGCGAAAACCGGAGGTAGAGCAGAGTAGAACTTCTAGTCTTGCGGCAGCCATGCTGACGTCTTTTATGAAGGGATATAATCGAAAGTACTCACTCGACAATAAGTGGCTAAAAGAGCTCCCACTCTTTATCGAGAAACGCCGACTGGAATTAGTGCTATTGTTATTTCAAGAGTTTTCGGAGTCACAACGTGAGCAGGATAGAGAGTGGCTTGCCCGTAATATTCAGGATGCCCTAAATGACAAAGCTTGTTTAGAGCTTTAATAAATCCTTTTGAGTAGTTTTTAATATATTTAGAATAGATAATGAGGATATATCATATAAAAAAGGAGCATTTATTTGAACCTAGCAACTCCTGTAACACCTATTCAACTTATGCAAGTACTTCTAAACGTTTCTGTGATCCGCCCTGTTTTTATTTGGGGGGCGCCTGGTATTGGAAAGTCTTCTCTTGTAGAAGCTTTTGCTGATCAGGTGGGTCTTCCATGTGTTTCTCTTCTGGGTTCTCAACTAGCACCGGAAGACATCATTGGGGTACCTCAAATCGTTAACGGCAAGAGCCAATTTTGTCCTCCGAAAATGATTGCTCGGGACGAACCGTATTGCTTGTTCTTAGACGAGCTTAATGCCTGTTCTCAAGAGGTGCAAAAAGCTTTTTATAGTCTTATCCACGAACGCCGCATCGGCGATTATCACCTACCTGAGGGCTCTATAGTAATAGGAGCTGGTAACCGTGCACAAGATAGTGCAATTGTTAAACCTATGTCCTCCGCGCTTATCAATCGGATGTTCCATATACAGCTAAATGTATCTTTTCAGAATTGGATCTCTTGGGCATATGAGAATAGCATTCATCCTATGGTTATTGAATATCTGGAATTGCGTCCCGATCATCTGTGGAGTGCACCTCCAAAGACTGAAGAGCCTTTCTCCACGCCACGCTCTTGGCATATGCTTAGTGATGCACTACATGAGTTTGGGGATGATATAAATGTGGATGCCGTGGGGATTTTAGCGAATGGTTCACTGACACCTTCTCACGCCACACAATTCAGGGCTTTTTATAAAAATCTAACTGGAAAATATGAACTTAATCAAATTATAGATGGTAAATCCTCATTTCCAACGGCTCCAGAAGATCGGGATCTCCTGTATTTCCTGGCGCAATCCTTGCGTGCCCAGATTATCAAAGAACTCCCTCCGATTAAAGATAACGTACGAGATGGACATCGCCAATTTGCACACACTGTTAAAAAGCTGATTAAAGACCTGTCCGTCATTAGCTTTGAAATTGCACAGCTAGTAGTTGCTAAGCAGGAGCAAAGTGATAATATTCCAGATTGGTTAATGGTTGAAATTGTACGTGATTTACCACGTCTTGCAATAAAAGAGCGGGGGTAAATATGGCTAAAAAAACAACTCCAGATAATCCCGCTTTGAAAAATTTTAATGAAGCATGTTCATTAATCGCGGATCATCCTATTTTTGCACCGTTATCTGTTCGAGCTTCGATTATTCATAATGAAAATAGTCCCTATCCTGAAGACGGCTGGGCAATTGTCACTAATAACGGTTATATTTACACTCATCCTAAACGGCGTGGCGAGGTTGCTGAATGGATGTACGTTTTGGCACATTGTTTTCTTCATTTAGGTCTTGGACATTTAAAGAGTAAAGAGAATCAAGTGGCGTGGAACGTTGCATGTGATGTGTACATAGCAAAGTTTTTAAATGACTTGAAGCTTGGGAAAGTACCCGCAGATATGGAGTCGCGAATTGATCTTACAATTAAAGATGAACAACAGCTTTACGAGCAATTTATGATAAAAGGAATTCCGGACACCTCCAGATATTTTGGGACTGCGGGTGTTTCAAAACTGGATATGAATGTTAGAGAAACCACCAAAAGATACTGGGGAAAAGCACCGGATTGGGAAGCCTATTTTGCTTATGGGTTATCTAATGCTGTGACGAATGCAGTAAGTGTTGCTGGAGGCCATGCTAATACTATTAGTGACCCTGCACTTTCATTAACCGCTCCACAACGTGCAAAACGATGGTTTATGGACAGATATCCTTTATTAGGTGCGCTTGCCGCCGGCTTTGAGATTATAGAAGATCCAGCGATATGTCGGCGATTTGATATTTCCATAGCTGCCATTGACGTTATTGAGCGCAAAATATTTATGAACCCTGCAGCCGGACTAAACGACGAGGAGTGTATTTTCGTGATGGCGCATGAGCTTCTGCATGCGGGGCTTCAGCATCACGAGCGATGTCTTGGTCGAGATCATTATCTTTGGAATGTGGCTTGTGACTACGTAATAAATCTTTGGCTAATAGAAATGAGTGTAGGGGAGTATCCGCGAATTGGACTCTTATTAGATCCTGAGCTTAAAGGTTTATCTGCTGAAACGATTTATGATCGTATGGTCGGAGATATCCGCACTTATAAGAAACTGGCAACCTTGAGAGGCAACGGACTCGGTGATATTTTAGATAACGGTTCATCTAGCTTTTGGGATGTGAGAGAAGGACAAACGCTTGATGATTTTTGTAAGAATGCTATGCAACAAGGACTTATGTATCATGAAGAGCAAAGCCGCGGTCTTTTGCCATCAGGACTAGTTGAAGAGATTAGAGCGCTGGGCCAGCCACCTATTAAATGGGATGTAGAGCTTGCTCGTTGGTTTGATCATTATTTCTCACCGCTTGAGAAGACCAGATCTTATTCACGAATTAGCAGACGTCAATCTTCTACGCCTGATATCCCTCGACCACAGTGGGTTCATAGCGGTGCTGCAGATGATGGCCGTACTTTTGGAGTTATTTTAGATACCTCAGGCTCAATGGATAAAAAGCTTCTGGCCAAAGCATTAGGGGCCATTTCAAGTTATGCGCAGGCTCGTGATGTTCCTTTTGCACGGATTATCTTTTGTGATGCTTGTCCTTATGATGCAGGTTACATGCCCCCCGAGGCTATCGCGGATCGGGTACAAGTGAAGGGAAGAGGGGGAACGATCTTACAACCAGCTATTGATTTGATTCAACAAGCTGAGGATTTTCCGAAAAAAGGACCACTTCTAATTATTACAGATGGTTATTGTGACAAGCTGACCATTAAAAGAGACCATGCTTATATTTTGCCCAAGGGAAATGACTTGCCTTTCTCACCCAAAGGACCTGTATTCAGAATTAATTAGGGCTTAGAATAAATTTAGAGCGAGGTAACAATGGATATGAATCCCCCAAAACATATTCTTTCCGCAGCTACCGTTGTATTCAATGATCAAAGAGAGATTTTATTAATAAAAGGTCCAAAAAGAGGATGGGAGATGCCAGGCGGACAGGTCGAAGAGGGAGAGTCACTTAAAGAAGCGGCAATCAGGGAGGGCAAAGAAGAATCGGGTATTGATATAGAAATAAATAAGTTCTGCGGCGTTTTTCAAAATGTGGATCGATCTATTTGCACTACGTTATTTTTGGGTAAAGCTATCGGTGGCGAACCTGCTACTAGTTCCGAGAGCTTGGAAGTGGGGTTTTTCTCAATAGAACAAGCAATGGATATGCTCACATGGAAAAACCTAAGACTGCGGCTAGAGTATTGCCTAAATGATGCTGTGCAGCCTTTTTACGTAGAGTTACAGGGCAAAGAAGTAGAAGAAGTAATATTTATATTAGAAAATCAGCAAACTTTTTAGAGGTCCCCCTGCGTCCTAATTAATGAAACCTCTGAGTTAATGTAGGGAGCACAATGAACAAATGTTACGATCAACCATTCATTCTTTTTTTATTTTATAACATTTTCACTTGATTACAGAACTTTTCATACGTTTACAGCGTCTTACTTATGAACGATAAATCGACGGTAAGGACTGAAACATTATGAAAGACAACACGAAGCTTTTCAGAAATAATATGAGGAGCCAGTCTTCTATACAATCTGTAGGCGGCAGGCGTTATGTGCCAGGAATTGATGGTCTAAGGGCTTTATCAGTACTCGCTGTAATCGCATATCATTTGAATCTGAATTGGGCTGAGGGTGGACTTCTCGGCGTTGGAATATTTTTTGTAATCTCCGGATATCTCATTACTGACCAAATCATTAGCCAGTGGGAGCGGCACCGAAGGCTGAACCTTGTAGACTTTTGGGTTCGTAGGGCGCGGAGGCTGTTACCTGCGATGGCCGTTATGCTTTTTGTGGTTGCCATATGGCTTTTAATTATAGAACCATCAAGATTGTTTGGGCTCAAGGGTGACTTTACGTCTTCCTTATTTTATTTCAATAACTGGTGGCTAATATTTCATAATGTTTCCTATTTTGAAAGCTTTGGCCCACCATCTCCTATCGGACATTTATGGTCGCTTTCTATTGAAGGACAGTTTTATATTCTATGGCCAATAGTTCTCATCATCGTGATGAAAATCGCTCGTCGGCGAGGTAAGCTTATTGCATGGATTATGGCTTGCGCAGCAGTCTCGGCTTTAGCCATGGCATTGATCTACGTACCGGGGACAGACCCAAGTAGAGTATATTATGGAACGGATACCCGCTTATTTGCGCTTCTCATTGGAGCAGCACTTGCAGTTGCTTGGCCAAGTCAGAAACTTAATGATAACGTCTCAGAACCGGCTCGGCGTGTGCTTGATATTGTAGGGGGATTAGGACTCATTCTATTGTTGGTACTTTTTAATCAGGTTAATGAGTTCGATGATTTACTTTACCGTGGTGGGTTTTTAGTGATTTCTTTGATTGCAGCTGTAGTTATTGCCGTTCTAGCTCATCCTGCTAGCCGTCTGGGATCGATCGTAGGCTGTAAACCTTTGCGTTGGATCGGGCTGCGATCATATAGCTTGTACATATGGCATTTTCCAGTCATTATCCTTAGCAGTCCGAATGTGAGTACTGAAGAAAGCAGCATGCTTCGGATCATCATTCAGGTAGCAGTAAGTTTTCTTCTAGCAGCATTGTCATATAAGTATGTGGAGGAGCCCATTCGTCGAGGTTCATTTAAAGAAACTTGGAAGAACATCAGTGTAAAACGAAGGGGTGGTCTTCGTCCAGGCTTCTTAATGGCTATTATTGCTGTGATTCTTATCCCAATCGCATGCAAAGGTTATTTGTTAAACGCTGGATCGGATACGTCTGCGATCGAATTGGCAGATTTGCAGTATGAACAACAACAACTGCAACAGCAAGAACAACGACTGCAGCAGCAAGAACAACAAGATATGGGAAGAAAGAATGATCCCGCAGATCATAAAGCGATAGACGAAAATATAACTGATAAACCATCAATACCAGCCTTGGCAACAGCTACAACTGAACCTGAAGTGAAAAAAGCTGATACTAAGGTGGGAACTACAAATACAGAAATAGCAAAGCCTGAATCAGAAGTGAAAAAATCTGTTCCTGAAGAAAAGAAACCTGTGGCTGAGAAGAGTCAAGCTGGAACGGATGTTACGGCCATTGGAGATTCTGTCATTTTGGATGCAGCACCATACCTTTCAGAGGAATTACCTGGCATTGTCATCGAGGGAAAGATCGGTCGGCAGATGGCTAAAGCTCAGGAGGTAGTGGATCAGCTTAAAGCTCAAGGCCGGCTGGGTAAAAAGGTTATAATCGAGCTTGGGACTAACGGATCCTTTAGTTCAAAGCAATTACGTAATTTACTGGATTCATTAAGTGATGCTGAGCAGATTTTTTTGGTCAATACACGGGTTCCAAGAAAATGGGAGAATAATGTGAATCACAATATTTCAAAAGTTTCCAGTGAATATAGTAATACGACCGTAGTAGACTGGTACTCTGCAAGTGAAGGAAAAGACGATTATTTCTACCAAGATGGTGTGCATCTTAAACCAGAGGGCTCCAAGTGTTACGCCTCACTTCTTGCGAAAGCCTTGGAAAGTAAGTAAGAATTAATTGAATCTCCAAACTTTTTGATATTATATTTTAATAGACCGGCAAGAGAGTTCTCTCTTTGCCGGTCTTTTTTTTTCGTAAACGAATGATCATTGAAGAGCTAATTAATTCCTAGTCGTAGATAAAATGCTCCACCACAGCCACAGTCGTAGTTATGTCTGGATCAGAATTATCGATCACTTTCACATTAGAACTTGGAAGCGGCCACTTCACACTGCGGTTTCCAAATGATTTGCGAAATTCATCCCAATGCTGGAACTTCCATTCATCTAATGGTGATTGTCGATCGTGAATTCGTGTCCGATACAATTCCTCATTGGCTAGTTCGACCAAGACAACTTTAACCTCAACATCTTGCAGCGAACGTCCGATTCGAGATAACTCACTGCTGATCCAGTCAGGGTTGGCAGCTTCTTTAGTAAATGGCCCAACCACAAATGCATCTACATTCAGGCCTATATTGTCTAGCGCTGCATCCATCGTAATCCGGTAGCCCAAATCACGGCATAATCTTTTGTAATCGGCAGAGTCTCTGTCTGCCGGGTCCAATCCGTGAAAGGTCATAATGGCGTCAGCTGCTGGACGTAATAGAATATCCATATCAAAGAAGGGTACTTTACGCCGGGAAGCGATCGCTTTAGCTAATGTCGTTTTTCCTGCCCCAGCTGGCCCCAGAAAAAATACAAGTTTGTTCATCATTGTCTCTCCTTAGAACCTCAATTCATTGCTACAGTCTATCTCTAAATATTATCATATAAAAGAAGATGAGTGATCGCCAGCGTAAAATCCTCATTTACCGTAGGTTTTGAGAACCTGAGATATTTCGCGTTACGGTCCATAATATGATATTTTTTTGCTTCTCCATTGAGTTTTTGTGTAATCCTGCTTATAATATAGCGAGAAAAATAAGAAAAAGGTGTCCATAAATGAGCATATTAAATGTAGAAGGATTAAGTCATGGTTTTGGAGATCGTGCGATCTTCAAGGATGTTTCATTCCGTCTTCTAAAAGGCGAGCATATCGGATTATTCGGCGCTAACGGCGAAGGTAAATCCACTTTTATGAATATTGTTACAGGAAAGCTTCAACCGGATGAAGGTAAGGTCGAATGGTCCAAACGGGTGCGTGTTGGCTACCTCGATCAGCATGCAGTGTTGACCAAAGGCATGACCATTCAAGATGTACTCAGAGGCGCTTTTCAATACCTCTTTGATCTTGAGCAAGAGATGAATGATATGTACGGCAGAATGGGTGACGTGTCGCCTGAAGAGTTGGAAAAGCTGCTTGAAGAAGTTGGTACGATCCAAGATACGCTTACAAATCAAGATTTCTACATGATCGATGCGAAGATACAAGAAACCGCGCGCGGTCTAGGCATCACAGATATTGGATTGGATCGTGACGTAGCTGATCTTAGTGGTGGTCAGCGTACCAAAATCCTGCTTGCGAAGCTGTTGCTTGAAAAACCAGATATTCTGCTCCTAGATGAGCCTACTAACTATCTGGATGAGCAGCATATTGAATGGCTGAGACGTTATCTTCAAGAGTATGATAATGCATTTATTCTGATCTCACATGATATGCCTTTCTTGAACAGCGTTATCAACCTGATCTACCATATGGAAAATCAAAAGCTGACCCGTTATGTGGGTGATTATGAGCAATTCCAACAGGTCTACGAAATGAGAAAACAACAGCTTGAATCTGCTTATAACCGTCAGAAACAAGAAATTGCAGAGCTGAAAGACTTCGTTGCACGTAACAAAGCCAGCGTAGCTACCCGTAACATGGCAATGTCCAGACAGAAGAAGCTCGACAAGATGGAAATCATCGAGATTGCAAAAGAGAAGCCAAAACCACAGTTTAACTTTAAAGAAGGTAAAACTGCGGGCAAGATGATTTTCGAAGCAAAAGAATTGGTTATCGGATATGATACACCGTTGTCCAGACCGCTTAATTTGTTAATGGAGCGTGGACAAAAGATCGCGTTGGTCGGTGCGAACGGGATCGGTAAAACCACCTTGCTTCGAAGCATCTTAGGCGAAATCCAAGCATTGTCCGGTTCGGTAGAACGTGGATACCATCAAGAGATTGGATACTTTGAGCAAGAAATGAAAGAAGGCAATTACAAGACTTGTATCGAGGAGATCTGGGATACATTCCCATCCCTGTCACAATTCGAAGTACGTGCTGCCCTTGCCAAATGTGGACTGACCACGAAACATATCGAAAGTAAGATTGCTGTTCTAAGTGGTGGAGAAAAAGCTAAAGTGCGTCTATGTAAACTCATTAACAGTGAGACCAACATTCTCGTATTAGATGAGCCGACGAACCACTTGGATATCGATGCCAAAGATGAACTGAAACGTGCGCTGAAAGCATATAAGGGAAGCATTCTCATGATCTCTCACGAACCAGATTTTTATCAAGACATTGTCACCGATATCTGGAATTGCGAAGATTGGACAACAAAAGTATTCTAAATAAGCAAATCTTTATTGAACAAGCCTATGAGGTGTTAACGAATCAGTTACGCTTTATAGGCTTTTTTATGGATAGTGGGGAGGGTCTATGTGTTAGAGAATAAAATGGATCAGCTTAACATCAGTGTTCAAAGAATTTTTGGAGAACAAGAAATAGAAATAGTCGATTTCACATGTGAGGATTTAGATTATAAAACACCTAACTTTACAACAGCGGGTATCTTTTCTATTCATGGTCTGGCAATAGTTAATCACGAGCAGCTTCCATGGTCAATCATATTAAAAATCATCAAGTCTGATAGTGTAGAAAAAGAGGATCCAGCACATCACAATTACTGGCGACGAGAAGCCCTAGTCTTTGAATCTAAGATTCTGGATGAGCTTCCTAGCTCAATCCAAGCTCCTAAGTGTTATCTTGTTGAAGAACAAGTAGATGGTACCGTATGGTTATGGATGGAACGAATAGACGGGGAATATGCACATACGAAGGAGCAGTTTGATATTATCGCTGAACGGTTAGGCCGATTTAATGGAGCTTATCTTTCAGGAAAGAACACTCCTAATAACCAATGGATATGTAGAAGCTGGCTTAGATCATGGACTACCGCAAGTAAAATGTATGCACCTAACCCTGAAGAATATATTCATCAATTACATAGAGACAATGACCGAAGCCTTTGGGCTTGGTTCCAAGACTTCACGAAGCAGATAGACAGTAACTTGAATGCTCTCCATCGCTTGCCGCGAGTATTAGCCCATCAGGACCTCAGTCAAAGGAATATGCTGTTAACTCAAAACGGAGAGTTAGTCTTGATAGACTGGCAATTTATGAGCATATCAGGTTTAGGTGAAGATCTTGGTAAAATGTTTGGCGTAAATATGAGTCTTGGTGTGATTCCCATCCATCGTTACGAGGAATTCAAAGAGTCTTTATTCCATTCGTATATCAAAGGATTAAAGGCTAGTGGATGGCAGGGGGACGAATCCCTTGCAAGATATGGTTATTGTTTAAGCACTTCTTTACGTAGTGTCTGGGAAGTCCCACAATACTTTTCTCTGAATGCTCAGCTACAATCTGACCTGTTAAACGCTAATCTTCAGGAGCGGGTTAATCGGCTAGAGCAAATCATTATTATTCATCAAAAAATGACGCTAGAAGCAGAGACATTGAAATTATGGATAACATAGTTCTTAATTCTCATTAGATATGAAAAGGGAGCCCCTATTACAGGAGCTCCTTTTTGCTACACCTCAATAATGATGGGGAGAATCATTGGACGTCGTTTCGTTTTTTCGTACAGGAATCTACTTAGGGTCTCCTTGATGGTCTGCTTGATGATATTCCACTCGCCTAGGTCAGCCTCACTCATCTTTTGAAGGGTAGAGGTTACAAGCTTGTTGATCTCCTCCATTAAAGTTTCTGAGTTACGGACATAGATGAATCCTCTGGATACGGTATCCGGATCGTTTAATAAACGTCCATCTTCTTGGCTTAATGTAATCACTGTAATCAAAATACCGTCTGCTGATAGCTGGCGACGATCGCGAAGAACGACATTCCCAATATCTCCAATCCCAAGGCCATCCACTAGGGTTTGTCCGGCTGCCACTCGGCCAGATTGGCGGACGACACCTGATGATGACTCGACGATATCTCCATTTTTTAGAATAAAGATATTATTGGGGTTAACACCAACTGCCTCGGCTAACAAGCTGTGATGATGTAGCATACGGTATTCACCATGAATCGGTATGAAATATTCAGGTTTCATCAAGGTTAACATTAACTTAAGCTCTTCTTGGCT
This sequence comes from Paenibacillus sp. FSL E2-8871, assembly GCF_038000345.1. NCBI lineage: Bacteria > Bacillati > Bacillota > Bacilli > Caryophanales > Paenibacillaceae > Paenibacillus > Paenibacillus sp. FSL E2-8871. Next base: position 934,814 of record NZ_JBBOBV010000001.1, read on the forward strand.
TGCATGCCCAGATACATGAAGCTCGCTGCGTGATCCATAGATGACTTTAGCGCCAAGCACGTATAAATTATCGACGATTCTAGATACATTGCGTTCATTCCCGGGAATGGGATTAGCTGCTATCAGAACGGTGTCTCCTGCCTGGATTTCCATCTGCCTATGACTTGCGTTAGCCAGTCGCGATAACGCAGCCATGGGCTCTCCTTGACTGCCTGTACATAATACAGTTACTTGCTCTGGAGGGAGTTTGGCAGCTTCTGTAGGCTCGATCAGCATGTTATCTGGAATGCTCAAGTACCCGAGTTCCTGGGCTACTCGAACAACATTAACCATACTTCTGCCAAGTAAGGTTAATCTACGATCGGTTAAACGAGCAGCTTCAATGATCTGTTGTAGACGGTGTATATTTGAAGCAAAGGTAGAGATAAAAATTCTACGGTTAGCTTTCATGAATGCTTCTTCTATATGAGCGCCAACGAGTTTTTCAGAGGGGGTGAAGCCTGGGCGTTCTGCATTGGTACTCTCTGAGAGCAGGAACTTTACACCATTCTTCCCAATGTCAGCCATTTTATGTATATCGGGATACTGCTTATTAACAGGGGTCATGTCAAATTTGAAATCCCCTGTATGAACAACGGTCCCTTCTGGGGTATCGAATACAACACCAAGGCAATCCGGAATACTATGATTGGTATTAAAGAACGTTGTAGTAATCGCTCCTAGCTGTAAAGTAGACTCAGAATCAATGACATGAAGCTTGGTCTGACGTAATATTCCGTGTTCCCTCAGTTTATTTTCAATTAGACCTAAGGTTAACCGAGATGCGTAGATCGGAAGATTTAATTGTTTGAGTAGATACGGAATTCCTCCAATATGATCCTCATGTCCATGTGTAACTACTAATGCTCGAATCTTATCAAGATTGCTTAATAAATACGTAACATCAGGAATAATGAGGTCAATCCCCAGTAGACTTTCGTCCGGAAATTTAGAACCGCAATCAATGACAATAATATCATCAGCATATTGCAGGAAATACATATTCTTACCAATTTCATTCACACCGCCTAATGCTGCAATCCAGAGCTGCTTAGCTGCCACTTTCATTAAAGTCCCTCCTTTTCTAAATTAACCTATATTATGTATGAAATCCCTTATAATTATCCTTTCATTGAGGTGGTACAATAGTATAACAATAGATTGATATTCAAAAGTTAGGAGACAGATTGATCATGAACATCAGAAGAATACATAAGAACGATAATCGTGCGATTGAACAGATTATTAGGAGCTGTCTGATTGAGTTTGGCGGGAATAGGGCAGGGCTTGCGTGGGAAGATGACAGCCTGCATCATTTATATGAGTATTACAATCAAAGCGATAATCAGGCCTATTGGGTTGTAGAAGAAGATGGAAATATATTGGGCGGGTGTGGCATTGCGCCTTTCGGCAATGAGGGCGACATATGTGAGTTGCAAAAAATGTACTTATCTCAGTCTGTTAGAGGTAGAGGGATATCTTCCGAACTCTTAAATACGGCTCTGGATTTTGCCAAGCTATATTACAACAAATGTTATTTGGAGACATTACAGAACATGCATGCGGCTAACCGTTTTTATATAAAAAACGGCTTCGAACTTTTAGATGCCCCATTAGCTGGCTCAGAGCATTTCGCATGTGATGCTTGGTATATTAAAGAGTTAATTTAATTATGGTTTAGTAAGCCTGGATTAGCAGGCTTATTTTTTATTTGACAATAAAACCGTCCAGACGGTATAGTGAATATCAGGGGTGATCAATGTGAACAGTAATTCTAAACGTAAAACTATTTTATTGGCGGCTTCCACAGTTGTTAAAAATAATGGAGTAGAGAAGCTTACGCTTGAAGCTGTGGCTAAAGAAGCCGGGGTCAGTAAGGGCGGGCTACTGCACCATTTTCCAAATAAAGAAGCTTTGATCATAGGGATGGTCGAAGATCTAACGAACCATTTTTTTACCAATGTACAAGATAGAGCAATGAGCGAAACGGTTGAAAAAGGGAAGTGGAGTCGTGCTATTACTAAAGCCATGGATGATGATATTAAAGAGGGCAAAGAGATTGGTACCGCGCTTCTTGCTGCGCTTTTCACAAATCCAGATATTCTTAACAAATTTCAAAGTCAATATGCAACGTGGCAACAAAACATAGAGAACGATGGCATTGATCCTGTACGCTCCACTATCATTAGGTTGGCAGCAGATGGGTTATGGTATTCCGAAATGTTCGGATTAGGTGTGTTAGATGATGAATTACGCACGAAAGTCATTCAAGAATTGATAAATATGACGAAGTAAGGAGAGGTTATCTTTGAATTCATATATATTACTTGCAACAGCGATCATCTGTGAGGTATTTGGCAGTTCAATGCTAAAAGTGTCTAACGGGTTTAAAAGGGTATTCCCATCCATTGGCGTGATCCTTGGTATGGGCTTAGCATTTTATAGTCTTTCTTTAGCGTTAAAAACAATTCCATTAGGTACAGCTTATGCGATTTGGTCAGGGGTAGGCACAGCTTTGACAGCTATAATTGGCGTAGTTATTTATAAGGAGAATTTTAATCGTAAGAAATTACTAGGTCTTCTACTTATCATTGGTGGTGTAATCATTATGAAGCTCTCAGGTGGGGCTCATTAGAATTTGGAGGCTGCAGCATGAAAAGAAATGTAGGATATATTGCTCTAAGTATAGCAATTGCTAGCGAAGTCGTAGGGACTACTATGTTGAAAATGTCAGAAGGATTCACGCAATTACTACCTTCTATAGGGGTTATTATTGGTTTTATTATTGCTTTTTATAGTTTATCCATAAGCCTTAGAGAATTACCGTTAAGCTTAGCTTATGCGATTTGGTCGGGTGTAGGTACTGTTCTAACTGCAATTGTGGGTATTGTCGTGTGGGGAGATCCATTTGGTATTCTTACTTTTGCCGGAATAGTATTAATAGTAGGAGGAGTGGTATTATTAAACTCTCCTGCCAAAGGTGAAGACAAAGTACGGGCCTGATAAATCAGGCTCTTTTTTTATTTTTAAACGGATGTCATAGATTCCATAAATCGCATAGTTTCGCGATAATGGTATCACTTACCTTTTCCGTAGAATTACATCTTATAGTTTGAGCTACTATTTATCTATAATGAGTGTGTCTGAAAGTGAAGGGAGGGTGTGGTTCTTTTTAATGTGCTCTGGATGATCTCTATTGAAAACGCTACCATTTGAGCACTCTGATAGGTTCGTGAATTTTTGAGAATCTAACATATTTAAGGAGGATTAAAATTAAAATGCGTAACAAGTATGTTGTATGGTCGCTGGTAGTATCCATGCTGATTTCAAGTTTATTCTTGGCTGCGGGCCCACTTAATTTTGTTTCAGCCTCCGGAGGACCAAACCTGACACTCGGCAAAAATGTAACTGCGAGCGGTCAATCACAAACTTATAGTCCTGAAAATGTTAAAGACAGTAATCAAAGCACGTATTGGGAAAGTACGAATAATGCATTCCCGCAATGGATTCAAGTCGATTTAGGTGCAAATACGAATATTGATCAAATCGTTCTAAAGCTCCCTTCTGGTTGGGAGACGCGGACGCAAACATTGGCTGTTCAAGGGAGCACAAACGGTTCGACATTCACGAATATTGTAGGTTCTGCAAATTATGAATTCAATCCATCAGTGGCAGGGAACAGTGTTACCATCGACTTTGCCTCAACCAGTACGCGTTATGTTCGTCTGAATGTAACGAGCAACACAGGTTGGCCGGCAGCTCAGCTCTCTGAATTCGAGATTTACGGCGCTAGTGGCCCTATTCCTACTCCAACTCCATCGCCTTCCGGCACTTATGAAGCTGAATCTGCTTCACTGTCTGGAGGAGCTAAAGTGAACACGGATCATGCCGGTTACTCCGGCGCGGGCTTCGTGGATGGATATTTGACACAAGGTGCAACAACGACATTCACGGTTAACGTGCCAGCAGCAGGTAGTCGTGAGGTGACATTGAAATACGCCAATGCAAGTGGCAGTGCAAAGACAATAAGTGTCTACGTCAATGGTGCTAAAATTGGCCAGACCTCATTATCTAACTTACCAAATTGGGATTCATGGAGCACTAAAGTAGAAGTTCTTAATCTAAATGCGGGTAACAACACCATCGCATATAAATATGATGCTGGTGATTCTGGCAATGTTAACCTTGACCAAATCACTGTAGCGTCGACAACAATAACCCCTACCTCAACACCAACGCCAACGGTCACACCTACACCAACGCCAACTCCTACACCTACACCAACACCAACACCAACAGCAACACCGACGGTAACACCAACCCCAACGCCAACACCGACGGTCACCCCAACACCTGCACCGGGTAGCAATATTGCTGTCGGCAAGACGATTACCGCTTCTTCCAGTACACAAACGTTCGTAGCAACAAATGCGAACGATAATGACACAAGCACGTACTGGGAAGGTGGCAGCAATCCAAGTTCGCTCACCCTCGACTTAGGGGCGAACCACAACATTACGTCAATCGTTTTGAAGCTGAATCCAGCCTCTGCATGGAGTACTCGCACACAAACGATTCAGGTGCTCGGTCACAATCAAGACACGACTACCTTCGGTAATTTGGTATCGGCTCAATCGTATACGTTTAATCCAGCTTCGGGCAACACAGTAACCATCCCGGTTACGGCAACGGTTAAACGTCTGCAGTTGAATATCACTTCGAACTCTGGTGCCCCTGCTGGGCAAATCGCGGAGTTTCAAGTATTCGGTACACCAGGGGCGAACCCTGATCTAATGATAACGGGTATGTCCTGGTCACCTACTACTCCTGTCGAGACAAGTGCAATTACATTAAATGCAGTTGTTAAGAACAACGGTAATGCTAGCTCCGCAGCAACCACTGTCAACTTTTACTTAAACAATGAGCTCGTTGGATCTGCTCCAGTAGGTTTATTAACTGCAGGCGCATCAACAACAGCCTCAATGACATTAAACGCTGGGGCCAAAACCGCTGCGACCTATGCTCTCAGCGCTAAAGTAGATGAGAACAATGTGATTTTCGAGCAGAACGAAGGGAATAACAGCTATACGAACGGGGCATCTCTTGTTATCGCTCCAGTCTCCAGCTCTGACTTAGTTGGTGTGACTACATGGACACCAAGTAATCCTGTGGCTAATAGTACAGTAGCTTTTACCGTAAATCTCAAGAATCAAGGAACCATTGCTTCTGCAAGCGGTTCTCATGGTGTTACTGTAGCTCTTAAAAACTCAGCGGGTACCACGATTCAAGCATTTAATGGATCCTATTCCGGGACCCTTGCTGCTGGAGCTTCCGTTAACGTCACGATTCCAGGGACATGGACAGCAGTCAACGGTAATTACACTGTAACCACTACTGTTGAAGTGGATGCTAATGAGGTAACAGCGAAGCAATCAAACAATATAAGCACAACTAATCTGGTGGTCTATGCTTTACGTGGTGCAAGCATGCCTTATAGTCGGTACGATACCGAAGATGCTACTCTCGGTGGTGGTGCTACGATGAAATCAGCACCTACGTTTGATCAAGCACTAATTGCTTCAGAAGCATCTGGTCAGCGTTATGTAGCGCTTCCTTCAAACGGCTCGAACGTGGGATGGACAGTCAGACAAGGACAAGGCGGCGCGGGTGTAACTATGAGATTTACTATGCCTGACTCTTCGGATGGTATGGGACTGAATGGTTCACTTGACGTGTATGTGAATGGAGTAAAAGTCAAAACGGTATCGTTGACATCCTACTACAGCTGGCAGTATTTTTCGGGGGATATGCCTGGTGATACTCCTAGTGCTGGGCGTCCGCTCTTCCGATTTGACGAAGTCCACTGGAAATTGGATACTCCTCTCCAGCCTGGAGATATCATCCGTATTCAGAAGAACAATGGAGATAGCTTGGAATATGGTGTTGATTTCCTCGAAATCGAACCCGTTCCTACTGCAGTCGCTCGTCCGGCGAACTCCGTGTCAGTGACAGATTATGGTGCTGTAGCAAATGATGGTCAGGATGACCTTGCAGCTTTTAAAGCAACGGTGAATGCAGCTGTTGCAGGTGGTAAGAGCATGTATATTCCTGCCGGAACATTTAATCTTAGCAGCATGTGGGAAATTGGCTCTGCCAGCAATATGATTAACAACTTTACGGTGACGGGTGCTGGAATCTGGCATACGAACCTCCAGTTTACTAATCCTAATGCGGCGGGAGGCGGTATTTCACTCCGTATTAGCGGCAAGCTAGATTTTAGTAATGTTTACATGAATTCGAATTTGCGATCCCGTTATGGACAAAATGCAATTTATAAAGGATTTATGGATAACTTTGGTACTAATTCAATTATCCATGATGTCTGGGTAGAACATTTTGAATGTGGCATGTGGGTAGGCGACTATGCTCATACACCTGCTATTTATGCCAGTGGGCTTGTGGTTGAAAACAGCCGGATTCGGAACAATCTTGCCGATGGTATCAACTACTCCCAAGGCACTAGCAATTCGATTGTTCGAAACACCAACGTAAGAAATAACGGTGACGATGGTCTTGCAGTATGGACTAGTAACACCAATGGTGCTCCGGCGGGTGTAAATAACACATTCTCCTACAACACGATTGAGAATAACTGGCGTGCTGCAGCCATAGCATTCTTTGGAGGCGGCGGTCATAAGGCAGATCACAACTACATCATCGACACTGTAGGTGGTTCTGGTATTCGTATGAACACCGTTTTCCCTGGTTACCATTTCCAGAATAATGCGGGCATTGTTTTCTCAGATACTACGATTATCACAAGTGGTACCAGTAAAGATCTGTATGGTGGAGAACGTGGAGCCATCGATTTAGAGGCATCGAATGATGCCATCAAGAACGTCACCTTTACCAACATCGATATCATCAATACACAACGCGATGCAATCCAGTTCGGTTATGGTGGTGGATTTGAGAATATCGTGTTTAACAACATCAATATTAATGGTACTGGGCTTGATGGTATTACTACTTCACGTTTCTCTGGGCCACATCAGGGTTCGGCAATCTATACTTACACAGGCAATGGTTCAGCAACGTTTAACAACCTGACGACTACGAATATCGCTAACCCCAACCTGAATTATATTCAGAGCGGTTTTAATCTGACGATTCATTAAGCGATAGTGTGAGGGAGGAGTTCTTCGGAACTTTTCCCTTTTTTTATATTGTGGATAGTGAAAATTTAAAACTTCGGAGAAGGATATTGACTTGATGAGCAAGAAATAAATGGTAGGATATAGTATTTATCTCATAAGAAATAAATTTTTAGGAATGTGTCGATTTCATCATCTTCCGTTCGTCGTTTAAATAGAAGTCCGGATATCAGACGTTAAAGCGAAGGAGAGATGAAATGCATTTAGTAACTTCAATGGACGGAACTAAGATTGCCTATGACAAAATGGGTCAAGGGCCAGCACTTATATTAGTGACAGGTGCATTTAGTTACCGAAAATTCCCAAGTCAGGTACAGCTAGCTGATCTGTTGTCTGAGAATTTCACAGTCTTCAATTACGATCGACGAGGTCGTGGCGATAGCGGAGACACTCAGCCATACGCAATAGCTCGTGAGATCGAAGATCTGCAGGCTATAATTAATGCGGCCGGAGGATCGGCATATGTCTGGGGATTGTCTTCTGGAGCAGTTCTTGCTCTACAGGCAGCAGCGGATGGAGCAAATATTACAAAATTAGCTCTGCATGAGCCTCCATTTGTTGTCGATGCTTCGGATCCTAAACCGCCTCTAGATTTCGTAATGAATGTTACTGAGCTTATTGCTACAAATCGCCGATCTGAGGCAATTAAGTATTTTATGACTAAAGGTATGGGAGCACCTGCGTTTGTTGTTAAATTGATGCGCTTAATGCCAAGTGTATGGTCTAACCTAATGGCTGTAGCGCACACTCTTCCCTATGATGCTGTTTTATTGGATGGGTATATGGACGGAAAGCCGCTTCCTGCCACCTTGTGGAGCACAGTTACCATTCCAACGCTGGTCCTCGAAGGTACGGAGAGTCCTGTTGGCTTACGGCATGGTGCTCAGGCAATAGCTAAAGTACTACCTAATGCGAAACTATTAAGTAAAAAGGGGCTCGGTCATACGAAGAAACTCAATACAAGGATCATTTCAACTGAGCTTACTGCATTCTTTATGGGAAATTAAAAATAGGAGGGATACACCTATGAGATTTATGATGATTGTTAAAGCTACCACAGATTCAGAGGCGGGAATTATGCCTAGTCAAGAACTGATTGATGCTATGCAGAAGTATAATGAGGAATTGGTGAAAGCAGGTGTGTTGCTGGCTGGCGATGGATTGCAACCGAGTTCCAGTGGTATTCGAATTTCATATCCGGAAGCTGGCGGCAAACCGAAAGTTATGGATGGTCCGTTTACAGAAGCTAAAGAAATGATCGCTGGATATACGCTGATTGAGGTCAAATCAAGAGAAGAAGCCATTGAATGGGCTTTACGTATGCCGGACCCTCATGGATTTGGCCAAGGAGAGATTGAGTTAAGGCAGGTATTCGAGCCGGAGGAATTAATGGACGATCCCCAAACATTGGCGAAAGAAGCAGCACTTCGTAAACAGGTTGAGGAGCAGAAGCAAACGTGAGTTTCTCCCATACGCATCGAACAATTGATACAATATGGCGAATGGAATCGGCAAAAATCATTGCGGGTTTAACGCGCATGGTACGGGACGTAGGTCTTGCAGAAGATCTTGCTCAGGACGCATTAGTAATTGCCCTTAATCGATGGCCAGAGACGGGGATTCCAGATCATCCAGGTGCTTGGCTGATGACCACCGCGAAACGGCGTGCGATTGATCTTATTCGCAGGACCAAGCTTCGAGATCAGAAATACGTAGAGGTTGCACATAGCATGGATTTATACACTGAGGTAGATATAGATGATGCGTTAGATGAGGAGATCAGTGACGATCTCCTTCGTCTGATCTTTATGACCTGTCATCCTCTGTTGTCACAAGATGCCAGAGTAGCCCTGACCCTTCGACTGTTATGTGGATTGACGACAGATGAAATCGCACGTTCTTTTCTAGTCGCCGAATCAACGATTGCTCAGCGAATTGTTCGGGCGAAGAGAACCCTAAGTGCTAACAAGGTTCCTTTTGAGGTACCCGTTCAAGAAGAGCTTAAAGACCGTTTGTCTACGGTGCTTGAAGTCCTTTACCTTATGTTTAATGAAGGATATTCTGCAACCTCTGGAGTGGATTGGATCCGTCCGCTGTTATGCCAGGAGGCACTGAGGTTAGGACGGGTACTAGCTGAGATTGCCCCTTATGAACCTGAGGTTCATGGACTGGTCGCCCTTATGGAGATTCAATCCTCGCGTTTTAGGACGAGGGTTAATAGCAAAGGGGAGCCTATTCTACTTATGGATCAAAACCGGACACAGTGGGATCAATTACTGATCCGCCGTGGCCTGACTGCATTAGAGCGTAGCCGAAAGCTTGGACGTCCGCCCGGACCTTACTCGCTTCAGGCTGCGATTTCTGCTTGTCATGCACAGGCGTCTACTGCAGCAGAGACAGACTGGATCCGTATTTCTGCACTGTACGAAGCGCTCTCGAGAGTCATGCCTTCGCCGATCGTCGAATTAAACCGAGCGGTCGCCATATCCATGGCGTTTGGCCCAACCTTTGGACTGCAAATTGTGGATGAGCTGAATACTGAACCATCCATGAGGGATTATCATCTGCTGCCCAGCGTTCGTGGTGATCTTCTGCTGAAGCTGGGTCGATATGATGAGGCGCGTACAGAGTTTGAACGTGCCGCATCCTTAACCGAGAATGAACGTGAAAGGATTCTTTTGCTGAATCGGGCGGCAGCGTGTAACTTAGGAACATCGTAGTTAATTCTATATTATTTTAAACCGGTACGTACATAAAGGAGAGATAAAATATGAATCAAGAAGTCATCGATTTTATTGAAGCATTAAAAGAACCATGGCAGGTGGAGTTATCTACTAATCTTCGTGAGGTTGTTCACCAAGCAATCCCAGATGTACAGGAACGAATTCAGTATAAGAAGCCTCATTTTTTGAAAAATGGTAAGTACGCAGCAGCTATCTCAACTTCAAAAGATGCGGTAAGCTTTGTTATTTTTAATACGAATGAGCTTGAGTTTCCAGAAGGAATGTTCGAGGGCCCTCCGGAGAGAAAAACACTGAAACTACGAAAAGGGGATACAGTGGATACGGCTCAATTAGTGGCTTGGGTCAGCCAATCCTCAGCTTCCCTTTAATTGCAAGATTCATGATGTAGGACGGTATCTCAAAGTCATTTGACTTCATGGGATATCGTCTTTTTTGGACGAATTTGGCTCCATCAATACATAATCATTCAATAAATTGTGAAAAATACATCAAGAGCTAGCAATGAAGGGAATGAAACCCATGAAGATATTAAAACAAACTTGTTTGCTACTGCTTACGGTCCTTGCACTTAGTGCATGCTCAAGACCAGTAGCAGATAAATCCCAGCTACCACCTCCAACGGTTGTGCCAAGTGGAGCTGAGGAAAGATTTAGCCTTGAGGAACTTGCCACTTTGATTGGAAAAGAGGATGCTCAAGTTGTCCAAGCTCTCGGCAAAGGCGCACCTAATCGTAATGAAGGTACGAATTCTACTCTTTTATCCCGCGAATATAACGAGAAGATTGTGAATCACAAAGCAAATCTTCAGGTCTCCTATGATCACACTGGAAAAGTGATTGGAGAGACGATTCATTTTGAAGAAGCTACCAAGGAAAAATTAACGCAAGAGATAACGCAACAGCTTGGAGAGCTTACGACTAAGAGTGAAGGTAGCACAGCAGATATGGAAAAAGAAGGCGAAGGTACAAACTTTCGTAGGGTATGGCGGACGGATAACGCCAAAATTTCTTTAATTGAATCCAATGGAAAGCTGTCTATTTCCATAGATACGAAGTAACATTCGAATAATGTGAGAAAAAAAAGGACAATACCCATTGTAATTAGACAATGGGTATTGTCCTTTTTTGATGAATAATTAAGGCTTAAGTAGAAGAATTATTGTTTGTTGCGGAGCTTAGACGATGAATCTGCTCTTCCAGAACCGCACTTGCTTTGCCAACAAATTGTGTAATAAGTTCAAGCTCTTCATCCGAGTAGGTGGAAGCTAATTTAAGCATCTCGGCATGCAGGGGAAGGTAGGCATTCCCGACCTCATTATTTTCATACAAAGGGACAATAATTACCTTACGACGGTCACTGGGGTCATTTTGTCTGCGGACAAAACCGTTATTTTCAAGTCGATCAATTAATGCCGTAACACTGCCTGTAGCCAGTCCGGTTAGTTTGGACAGTTCACCAGCGGTGATGGGACCTCTTTCATGGAGGATATCTATGGATAGATAATCATTATTATATAACCCAAGTGAAGCTGCCACATTTTGCTGATATAGTATCGTTCGACTTCCTAGGCCCCGCATACGCAAGGTGAAGTCTTCCTGCTGATTTTTCACTTGATTGTGTCGATCTCTTGACAAAAGAGAGCCCTCCTTTTAAAATATTAATATCTTGATCATCGAGATATTAGACTATAAAGATACTCGATGAACGTGCGATTAATTGAATTCATTTTATCGGAATTATTAAAGTTTTGCAAAAGGTAATGCATCAAGAAGTTTAGAGAGAGGCTGGTGTGCGATCTTATAACGATAAGACTAAATTCGAAATTAAGGAAAAGTGGAGGGAACAAAAGAGAATGGTAAAGAACTTGGAGAAGAAAAATAATGTAGGGATTATTATAGCGGCTCTATTGCTGGCCACACTTATGGCATCCATGGATAACACTATATTAGCAACTGCAATGGGAACAATCGTAGGGGATCTTGGCGGTTTTGACAAACTGATGTGGGTGACTTCTGCTTATATGATAGCTGAGATGGCAGGAATGCCGATTTTCGGAAAATTATCGGATATGTATGGCCGCAAGCGTTTCTTTATTTTCGGAATTATTGTATTTATGATCGGATCTGCTTTATGTGGTACCGCAAACTCTATAGTTCAGCTGAGTATTTATCGTGCGATTCAGGGTATTGGTGGAGGGGCACTGGTTCCAATTGCGTTCACCATCATGTTCGATGTGGTTGCTCCGGAAAAACGGGGGAAGATCGGTGGATTATTCGGAGCAGCTTATGGTATATCAAGCATTTTCGGACCTCTTATTGGCGCTTACATAGCGGATTACATTCATTGGTCTTGGGTCTTTTACATCAACTTACCTATAGGTGTTATTGCCTTCTTTTTGATTGCTTTCTTCTACAAAGAGTCTGTCGAGCATTCCAAGGAAAAGATCGATTACCTAGGTGCGTTTACACTTGTAGCTTCCATCCTGTGTCTCATGTTTGCGATTGAGCTGGGTGGAAAAAAATATGCTTGGGACTCTGCTATGATTGTGGGATTATTTTTAGCTTTTGTAGTGTTTATCGTAGGGTTTATTTTTATCGAACGTCGTGCAGAAGAACCCATCATTACTTTCGGCATGTTCAAGAATCGTCTCTATTCTACGAGTAATGTTATGGCTATATTTAGCGGAGCAGCATTCATTACAGCCTCGGTGTACATTCCAATCTACATTCAAGGGGTAATTGGCGGCTCAGCAACGAATTCGGGGCTTGTGCTACTTCCTATGATGGTCGGTTCCGTAATTACTGCTGCGGGCGGCGGATTCTTACTCTCGAAGTTCAATTATCGTACCATCATGATATCGTCATTAGTACTGCTTGTTTTAGGTATCTCTTTGCTAACCACATTAACACCTGATTCTTCAAGGTTCATGGTCACCATCTTCATGTTTCTAGTAGGTCTTGGAATAGGTTCGTCGTTCTCTGTTCTAAGCAATGCAGCGATTCATGGATTTAGTGCAAGACAGCGGGGTTCTGCAAGTTCGACACTTAGTTTTACAAGGGAGCTGGGAATGACACTCGGCATAACAGTATTCGGTATTATCCAAAGTCATGTGTTTTCGAATAAATTAGCATCCATGTTCAGTAGCGGTGGTGCGGCACCTATAGGGGTGAATTTAAGCGATCCAAGTACTATTTTGACCCCGGATACTCGTGAGAAAATCCCTACTGAAGTTCTTGATAAGATTACAGAGGGATTATCCTCATCACTTGTTCACACTTTTGCTTGGGCAATTATTCCGTCTGTTATCGCTCTACTGGCTGCATTTGTGATGAGTAAGGAAAAGTTTGATCCAGCTTCTGAATTGGGAGAGTATACGGCTTCGCATTAAAGGATGGTTGCTTTGTAATATTAACGAATGCACTAGTGAAATGTTACATTTAAACAGATTGAGCCCTCTATTCATAGGTGCTCAGTCTATTTTTTTAAATAATGATTTACATTATATTCCTATTGTAATATTATCAAATTTGACGATTGTAAAATTAGATAATAATGGAATTAGTTAAAGATAGGAGGATTTTTTGTGTCAATTGTAGGTATTTTAGGAGTGGTTCACGATGATGAACTTAGGCAAAAATATCATTTTTCATTAGAGTTCATAAAGGATTTAATTTTAGAGTTTAATCCAGATATTATTTGTGGAGAAGTCCTTCCTAGTAGTTGGGAACATTATAAGAAGGACAGTAATTACCGTGGATATTGGGGAGAACCTGCAAGTGAATATTGGGATCTCATTTTTCCTTTGTGTAAAGAAGAGAATTATGAATTTGTCCCTATTGATTGGGTTGAATTGGATGTTTGGACAGATTTTGATCCTTTTAATAGCTATAAAGAAGATCAGAGAAAAGAATTGGAATTTGAGTTAGAGCAATGGTTTCAAAGACAGCTTTCAACAGTGGATTCAAGTGCAATTCCCTTTAATTCATTAGAATATGACACTATTACGAGACAGAAGTATGAATGGTTAGAACGAATCAATCCGCAAGCACATCAGTTCAGATGGTTGTGTAGACATCTTATAATGATTCAGCGAATCAAAAACGCCATAAAAGGCCACTCAGAGAAAAAAATCTTGTGTATTGTAGGTGCAGACCATAATCATTCGTTATATGAAGGACTAATTACAGAGAAGGACATACAACTTGTATATCCTCTATCTCGGATTACTCAAGCTTGAGCAATATTGTAGCGTGAATGCAAATACCAAATAAGTTCTCTACGGCTGCTGACATTTGCTTTGCTAAAAATGGACTTTAAATGATCCTGGACGGTGTATGCAGAAATATGCAGTGCAGAAGCCAATTCTTTAGTGGATAATCCTCGAATTACACCTTGTAATAGCTGCAGCTCACGTTCCGTCAAACCATACGCTTCAGCAATGATGGGGAGCATGTCAGCAGGACGCGCGGGTTCGAATGAAATGGCAATTTGGTTCTGACCGTTGGAAGCCTTAAGACGACTTGCTCGAACGACTAAATAGGGCCCCTCAGTCATACGAATGCATGCTTTCGCTATCCCCATAGATTCGGAAGGGCTGTTTAACGCTTGCGTGCTTACAGCACGGATTGGACGAGGCAGAACATGAACATCGATCATTTCCAATGATCGGAGTTTGCCTAACCAGCGATCCGCTGTGGGATTGGAGGAAAGAAGAGCCAAGTCATCAGATAGTACTGCAATCCCGGAACCATAATGATCCTCAAGCCAAGTCTCATCTCTCTCCGGAAGCTCAAGACTGAAAGCCCGCATTCTTGCTGCAATCAGAGGGATGAGCGAGGTGATCCAATCACATTCCTCTTGTAAGAATTTGGATTGATCTGCATTCCTGTACAGCGTCAAATATCCCCAACAAGATTCGCCAAGAATAAGGACTGCACGTAGTTCATCCCCAAAGCCTGCAGGAGACAAAACCTTTCGAAAGCGTGCACTCCGCTCGGGTTTCTGCTTGGTTGCCTCATATATTGTAGCGACGAGGAGTTTGCTATGAACCATTTGCTCATAGGTGTTAACATCATCTTCACCGTATTCGATCTGGAACAAGTGGGGATGAATGGACTCTACATTGTCTTCAGTAACCGCACCTGTCGAAAGCAATGTCTGTGGATCAACATGAGTACAGCAGGCAGCATCAAAGGGAACTGCTTCACGTAAGAGAGACAGCAAGGAAGTACGGTAGTTGTGAGATGAATCAGTAATCATTCCTAGCTTAATGATTTGTTTCTTTATTAGAATGAATTGTTTATGGGTATTCATTGAGTAGCCCTCTAGTCCTTAATGGATTATATCGAACTCCCACATTTGTGGGATAGTGAACGGAAGCGAAATCCGTATAATTGAGAATGATTCTTAATCAACTCTATTATATAGGATGCGGTGATAAAAATGCAGGAAAAAGAAGATATTGTTGTCGTTGGTGGTTATGGACATGTAGGGCGTACCATATGTGAAATATTAGAGAAGAAGTATTCAGGTAAAGTATTTGCTGCAGGGAGAAGTCTTGAAAAAGCAGAGCGGTTCAGTCAATCTACTCACGGCAGGATCAAGCCGTTACAGTTAGATATTAATAAGCCGATACCTCCACATTTACTAGATCAAGTGAAGCTAATCATTATGTGTTTGGATCAAACGAATACGGATTTTGTAAAAGCCTGCTTTCGTAGCGGTACGTATTATGTGGATGTATCAGCGAGTGGTCCGTTTTTATCTCAAATTGAGGCGTTATACGAAGAGGCTGCACGACATGGATCTAGTGCCGTTCTTAGTGTAGGGCTTGCACCCGGCATAACCAATCTAATGGCTCTTGAAGCGGAAAGACTGATAGAACAGACGGAGGAAATCGAAATCGCGATTATGCTCGGACTTGGTGATTCTCATGGTAAGGCGGCGATCGAATGGACAGTGAATAGTTTAGGAGAAAAGTTTGAAGTTAAGCAGAAGAATTGTCAGGTAGAGGTGGAGAGCTTCACCGATAGAAAGTCATATCACTTTGGTGACGATTTAGGGAGTCGCCATGCCTATCGTTTCCCATTCTCAGATCAACAGACCCTTGCCCGAACGCTCAAAGCATCGTCCATCTCCACACGATTTTGTCTGGACTCAGTTTTCGTTACTAAAGTGCTGGCTATAGCCAAAAAAACAGGAGCCGTTCGTTTGTTAAAGACAAGCTGGGTGAACAAGTGGATGGTTTGTGCTATGGAGCGGCTGCATATTGGGAGCGACCAGTTCGCTATCAAGGTTGAGGCTCGTGGAAGAAATCGAGAGGGGAAGCCATTGCATGCTGATTTAATATTGCAAGGAAAGAATCAATCCATCATCACTGCAAAAGTGACAGCAGCAGTATCAAAGCTCCTCTATGATTCTCCATTTCCAGGCGGCGTTTATCATATCGAGCAGATAACAGATTTAGCATATATACAAAAGGAATTAGGATCGACGCTCTCGCTAAAGATCCAAGTAAAGGAGCATAAGGCAGATTAATCTAAATAGAATAATTTGTGTATAGTTATTTTGAAAGAAGCTTGATTAATCAAGCTTCTTTTTCGTAACCCAAAAGAGTTTTGACCGTATTAACTGATGAACATTTCATTCAGGAAGAAATTCTGTTCTTCCCTAATGGGTCATGTTAACAAAAAGAGAAGTTGAGGTCATCACCTATGAATGAAAAATTTACAGATTACGCCGATACAGGATATTCGATCGCTGAGCAGAAGGCAGCTCAGTATTTTGCATCTCTTCGTGAACAGTTCAAAGAAAGAACTTATGTGTCTACCTTGATTGAAGATTTTCAATTGTGGAAGAAGAACCATATTCATCGCCGTTCATGGTTGTCCTTTTTATCAAGAGGCAAGAGGAAACCTGATTCTCAGGATTATCATAGATATCTAGGATGGCTGAATCAGACCGGTAAATTGGATGATTATTTGGATCGAAGTGTTTCCTATCTTTATATGAGAGATCTGGGGCAAGCTTTGGATTCACCGAATACACAGCTCCGGATTAAGCGTATGGTTGCCGACATTAGAAATCAAATGATTCTTCCAGGCTCCACAAGTTCGGAGGATCAGTCAGATTTCATGAATTTCACCGGGATTTACCGTTGGGCTCAGAAGGAAGGCGTTGAAACGGCCACGATTTGGGTGATAGACAAACTTAAGCGGGTGTCAGCACATCTTCCGAAGGAAATGAATCCCGAGCAAGCGCAGCGTAAATTAATCAAGATCATTATTGGGGTGATTCTCCATGTGATGGAAGAGATGGATGATGACGTACCACCTGTGGAGCGATCTAAGAGGATTGGTGAAGCCATTAGACTTGGTTATTCATATGGCCTAACTTATCCATTCATTGATGATCTCCTTGATTCCAGTGTCTTAACCGACCAAGAGAAAGAACAGTATTCTCATATGATACGCACTGCGATCCTTAATAGAGTTGTACCGGAATTGGGTGAATGGTCCGGAGAGAACATGCCGTTCATTCGATTTGTACATTCGGAGCTCAAGGAGGCTTTTGAGTATATTAGAGGGTATCAGCGGGAAGAAATGCAGGATGCATTTTTCGAGCAGTCTTTTGTATTTTTCCATTCTCAGGAATTGGATCGTATGAAGGATCTTTCTAACTCTGAATACAGCAATGAAGAGCTTTTCATACCCATCATTTTAAAATCCTCTTCTTCCCGTTTAATTGTCCGATCCGTAATTAGTGCTCCAGCAGATGACGAATTTGATCAACGTACCTTTTTCTATGGGTTATATAATCAACTGGCTGATGATTTTGCGGATATGTTTGACGATATGAAAGCGGGAGCGGTAACCCCCTATACTTATTATTTAAAATACCGTAGTCAACGTACAGATCTGATCAATCCTTTTGAATTATACTGGACGGTCATTTCCCATTTAATACACACTGTGTATCGCTCTGATCCTAAAACCCGTGAAGTAATATTAGATCGCGCCATTAATGGTCTCAAGCGATGTAAAGAACGTGTAGGAAATGAGAAGTATAAAGAGATCATGGAGATTTTTGCTTCTGGTCAACCAGCATTTAATCGGCTTGTCCAGCAGATGGTGCAGAAAGCGGACGATGTGGATTTTTTCGATAAACTGCTTCGGGATCAGTTGCTTTTGAATCTAAAAAACAGCAAAAAGGAAAAAGTGGAATTTCGGGATACGATCCAAAAGGTTCGCGATCAAATCAATAAACAATTGCTGATAGCCAAGCCAGACGGGACGCCAGAAATGAAAGAGTTGCTTATTGATGCGGCTAATTATAGTCTAGCAGGCGACGGCAAGCGGATAAGACCTATATTGACTTGGGTCATGGGTGTTAACGAATATGGTCTAGATGCATCCGCAATTGTGCCGCTTCTGAGATCTTTGGAATATATGCATACCGCTTCTCTAATCTTCGATGATCTTCCATCCCAGGATAATGCTTCAACCCGAAGAGGTCGTGCAACTCTACACGAAATGTATACTAGTTCAACGGCGGAATTAACCGGACTATTTCTGATTCAGAAGTCGATCGAGGAACAGGCGTCACTTCATTCTTTTGATGCAAAAGCGGTGCTAGCCTTGATGCAATATTCAGCCCAAAAAGCAGAAGATACATGTATGGGTCAGGCAATGGATCTGAATTCTAAGGGAAAAGCATTGACGCTAGAGCAATTAAATATGATTTGCTTTTATAAGACCGGAATTGCATTTGAAGCTTCACTAGTGATGCCAGCGATTCTGGCTCAGGTTAAGAAAACTGAAGTTCTGGCTTTGAAAAAATTTGCCTATCATGCGGGGATTGCCTTTCAGATTAAAGATGATTTGCTCGATTTGGAAGGAGATCATCATTTACTAGGTAAGCCGATAGGTCAGGATGTGGAGAATAACAATTCAACGTTTGTATCTATCCTTGGTGCTGACGGCGCAAGAAAAGAGATGTGGGAACACTACTGTCTCGCTATGGAAGCGTTAAAGGAGATCCCTCGTAATATTGCTTTTCTGAAGCATTTATTGAATTACATGATTAATCGAAATCGATAATTGATTCTAAAGTGTTGGCATTATTGCCAGCGCTTTTTTATATTTTTTGCAGATTATTAGTTCTTTTTTTTGTAATTGAATTTTATTGTTTATAATCGAAATTACGTGTATGATGAAGTTGAAAATAGATAAAGGAGGTGTAACTTGTGAAGTTAGGAATTTTCTCAAAAGTATACTTGAACTATGAACTGGAGAGCGCCTTACACAAAATCAAAGCGCAAGGCATGAGTAGCGTTCAATTCAATTTTGCTAATGTAGGACTGGAAAGCTTGCCTAAAGAGATTAGTCAGGAGACCATCCATCAAATCAGAGAAGCAGTAATGAACAGTGGAGTTAGCATTGCTGTGATCTCAGGAACGTTTAATACGTTAGAGCTAAATGAGGAGAAGAAAGTTAAAAATCAGCAGTGTTTTAAAAATGTAGTTGAGGCTGCAGCTGCATTAGCTGTTCCGTATGTTTCGATTTCTACGGGTAGTTTGAACCAAGAAGATTTCTGGAGTTCTCATCCTGACAATCATACAGTGAGGGCATGGTCACTATTGCATGAAAGTCTTGCGTGGATGCTGAAAATTGCAGAAGACAACCAAGTAACGTTAATATTTGAACCTGAACAAGCCAATGTGGTGAGTACGGCAGAAGTTGCTTTGAGACTATTACAAGATCTAGACACACCCTATCTTAAGGTTTTGTATGATGCAGCAAATCTAGTAACCCCACAGGATCATAAGGACCTCTTAGGTAAGATTTCAAAAACGCTAACAGCGCTGAAGGAGCACATTGCCATTGCGCATTGCAAAGATGCTTTTGTAACCGAAGAGAAGATCACTTTTGCACCGGTGGGTAAAGGAAACTTGCCCTTAAAGGAATATCTAAATGAATTAAGTAAGGTTTATGACGGTCCTGTTATTATGCATGGGTTAGCTGAGGGCGATGTAGAACATGCTTTGAATTTCTTTAACTAGAATAGGAGGACATGAATATGAAAAAGGAAAACCAATTGTTGAACATCGGCGTATTAGGTTGCGGTCAGATTTCACAAGCGGCGCATTTTGACTCTATAAGGCGTTCACGTAATGCTCACCTTTATGCAATATGCGATGTAGATGAATACTTGCTCCAAAGAATGAATGCTATCTATGAACCTGACAAGATATATACGGATTATGAACAAATGCTGGCGGACTCGAGCGTACATGCTGTAGTTATTGGGATTGCCGATCAATTTCATGTGGAGGCAGCTAAACAAGCCGTGCGTGCAGGTAAACATGTCTTGGTAGAAAAACCTCTAGGTGTATCCATCGAAGAAGTGGAAGAATTAAAAGAGCTTGTGGATCGTACCGATCTCAAAGTGCAAGTGGGGAATATGAAGAGATTTGACCCCGGTATAGTAGCAGCTAAAGAGTTTGTGGATCATGAAATGGGTGAGATTATTGGCCTAAAAGCTTGGTATTGTGATTCCACCTATCGATATACCGTTACTGAGAATGTTCAGCCAGTGATTATATCCGGTGAAAATATAAAGAGACCTGCTGGAGATCCAAAAGCGAACAAGGAACGCTATTATATTTTAGGTCATGGAAGCCATTTGTTCGATACCGCAAGATATCTAGGTGGAAATATTGTAAGTGTGAAAGCATGGAATACGCAAAAGTTCGGTGCCTATTGTTGGTTTATTACTGCGGAGTTTGAAAGCGGCTTTGTAGCTCAATTGGATTTGACCATTGCGGTTCGGATGGATTGGCATGAAGGATTCCAAATTTATGGTGAATTCGGATCCGTAGTAGGAAAGACATACAACCCGTGGACATTAAAATCAAGCGATGTAGAAATTTTCAAAGTTAGTGATAACAGCTACCATAGACCGCTTGGAGCAGATGGTCATTTTTATAGATTGCAGATTGAAGGGTTGGCAGATTCAGTTCTGCATAATAAGCCAGGTGTAGGTGCAACGATTGAAGATGGGATTGCTACGATGAGAGCGATGCTCGCTGTTGAAGAATCGGTGAAGACCGGAAATACGATTTATCTAAGTGACGTTTCTGGTCCTTTGTAAAGGAGGGGAGAATATGCCTTACTTTATCTACGAGCACATTCGATTTTATTATGAAGATGATGGAGGGGATGGAGAGCCTTTTATATTTCTACATGGTCTGGGCGGTGACGTTAATCAAACTTTCGGTTTAATGAAGCAAACAGATCACATACGAAGGATCTCACTAGATTTTAGAGGTCATGGAAAGACTGTAGCGTTTGGACATGCGGATGATTTTTCTTTTAAACAATTCGCCGAAGATGTGATGGCTTTAACGAAACACCTTCATATCCGTTCATTTAATATTGGAGGGATTTCCACAGGTGCTGGAGTGTCGCTTCATTTGGCATTGAGGTACCCGGGTAACGTTAAGAAGCTTATTTTGTCACGTCCAGCCTGGAAGGATAAGCCGCAAGAGGTGTTGATTCGTGAAGCCTACGCCAAAGTTCATGATGTACTGCAGGATACAGATCCTCTGACCGCTCAATATAGATACGAAAATTCAGAGGTCTATAAATCCATAAATTCAATATCTACTTATGCGGGTGAATCCCTATTAGGGCGGTTTAAATATCCTTATGTAAAAGAAACCTCGATGAAGTTTGTGAAGCTGCCAATGGATTGTCCTAATCTTGATCGTGAGGCTTGGAAGAACTTAAAGCTGCCCACATTGATCCTTGCTAGTCAACTTGATCCAATTCATCCATACGCCTACGGACGATTACTCTCAGAATATATCCCAAACGCTCAATTTATTGAGATTACTTCAAAAACGATCAGTAATAAGCAACATAATCAAGATTCTTATGAGGCTATTGAGAACTTTTTAAATGAAAGATGAGCACAAGCTTCAAAGGTGTTCATCTTTTTTTGTACAAATTTAGAAAGTATCTATACTGTAATTACGTTAACGCCGAGTTTGTTATATGTATCAACAATTTTATTGTCTACTGTACCTTCAGTGATTAAATAGTCTAACGCGGATACCTTGGCTACAAAAAAAGTGGATATTTTCTCCAGCTTTTCTTTCGTAGCTATGGCGATAACCATGGAAGATTGTTCAAAAAGTTGATTCTTAATGATGGATTCCTCATAAGAGGGAACAGTTATGCCCACCTTTGAATCCAGCGTGGATACGCCAAGGATTGTTAGATCCAAATGGATTTGCTGTATCGCTCTAAGCGTTGCGGCTCCGAATAACACTTGGTTCTTTTTATCGAGGTCGCCACCTAACAAGGTTACACTAGCTTTGGACAATCGGCACAGCGATAATGCAATAGAGGGGGAGTTGGTAATAATTCTTCCATCAAAATGCTCAGGGATGTTCTCGGCTACTTTTAAATTTGTGGACCCTCCATCAATAAAAATAACCTTTGCATTCTCAATAAGTGTGCAAGCTCGTTTAGCTAAGTCAGCTTTGGTCTGGCTATTAAATTCTACACGTGAATTGAAATCTTTCATGTCATTAATAAGGCTATGAGCACCACCATGAATTCGTTTGAGAAGTCCCAGCTTCGACAAGCTTTGTAAATCTTTTCGTATGGTATCTTCTGTTACATTTAATTCCTGTGTTAATTCTTGGACAACGACGCGGCCTTCGGTCTCTACTTTTTTTAGGATATACGCCTGTCTGTCAGCTTTTAGCACTGATCCACCTCTTTTCACAAAATGCTCTAAAGGTTGTACTTAACGTTACTATTTTACTACATATGAAATGAATTTGAAAAAAATCAATCGTTTTTACGTTCAACTCCGTCTTACTTATAGATATATGAGGTGGATGCATCTTCCTGATAGAAGATAGAGGGGGTGGTGGAAGGTGGAAAACACAATGGATGAAGTCAGAATGGTAGATTTTGCGCAAATGGATGAAGAAGCTTTTTTTAGTCGTTTGTATGTGGAGCATCGAAAAATGTACGCTATTGCCTACAGTTATCTGCGAACAGAGGCAGACACGCTGGAAGTGATCCAAGAAGCGTCATGCAGGGCATGGATGAAACGCAAAAAATTAAAGGATGAACAGTCCTTCACACCTTGGCTGATCCGAATAACGATCAATTGCTGCATGGATGAGCTACGGCGCAAAAAGCGTGTGATTGTAGCGGAGAAGATGGTGGAGGAAGCGGCACAGGAAATGAAGAGTAATGACCGAATTGATCTGGAGCGTGCGATGAATCGGATAAAACCTAAATACCGGCATGTTGTAACGCTTAAATACTACCATGACATGACCACTGTCGAAATTGCCAAAGTGTTAAAAAGACCAGAAGGTACCATTAAGACTTGGCTGCGCGAGGGACTCAAACAGCTTAGGAGCTATTTATAGCAATATTGGAGGTGAACGGAATGACAGAAAAAGAAGAACGTATTCTACATAAGAACATCGATGAAGTGCAACAAAATGTCGAAGCAATACAGGAGATGAAAATTTACAACGCCATGAGAAAAGGAATAGCAAAAGGGAAAAAGCAAGAGAAACGGCGCATTTATACTGCAGGAATGGGTATCGTTGCAGCTGCAGCGGTTGCGTTACTGGTTACATATTCAACAATTGGATTACCGAATAAGGGAGCGTCACAACCTTCAGTACAGTCGGCCAGTACTAAAAACACGGATAATTTCAAAGCTTATCGCTCGTTCTCAAGGTTAGAGCCTGCATTAGCCAGTGCCCTTGAGCAGAATCTCGTTGTGCCGGTCGGTCAAAGTGCGGAAAACAAGGGTTACCGAATAGATGTGACAGGTGCCGTTACAGATGGACGGAAGGTTTATGTTTTATACAGTGTTCAGAACAATACGGACGAAGTAGTTATACACGCGGATTTTGAGCTTCAATTTGAAGGGATACAGGAGTCGCCTCTTCACGAAGGTGCATCATTAAGTATGCTCGCTAGTGAGAGCCGAATTCAACCCGGACAGTCTATGGATTTTATATACTCCACTAATCTTTCACCATCTGTAAAATATCCAAAGAAAGTCAACTATAATATAATTCTTACCGAAACTTCAGATAAGGCTCTCCTATCCAGTAGTAATAAGTATCGGACTAGCCTAGATGTTGCTTTCGATCTTGATCCTGACATGCTCAAAGCACAGGAACGTATGCTGGATACAGACGGAACACTGACAGTGGATGGGCAAAAGATTAGAGTGAATCAAGTGCAGTATACTCCGCTTAGCACCTATGTGGATCTGGAGTATAATCAAAACAATGATAAACAAATTTTTCAATTAATTAATCCAGTACTGATTACTAAAAAAGGGGACACAGTTGAGAAGTTGTATTACCCCGATATCATTAATTCTGACAATTCCGAAGTCTACTCAGACAACTCCAGGTTCACGTTAGTGTTCAAGAATAGTAAGGGCAGCCAGCAGCCGGATTCTGTGACGTTGAAAGCATTCGGAATTTCGGCAGTCGAAAAGGATCAAATGAAAATTGTCGTGGATCTTAACAAATATCAGCTTATTGAAGCGCCCGGAACTGGACTTGAGTTAGTCACGCCAACGCCAGAGAATAATGTAGAGGAAGGAGAAATCCTCCTAAGACGTAATCTTGAGAATGCTCAATATTTAGAAGGCTCTACTAGACTTGCTGAGACTTTTACTGACGCAAAAGGGAAGGTACATAATAGAGCAACTTCCACAAGCAGCTTCAGCAGCTATACGACTTCTAAGGATGGGTCAGCCGTGAACGAGTTTGGATATAATTTTGGTGCGGAAGCGAAGAACTATCCTCAGCCATTAACGATAACGTTAGAGAAATATACAAATCCAATTATGGATACGCAGGCTGTGGAGTTGTACTCGAAGAATTAGAAAGCAATGAATCATTAAACAAAAGATTGAATTTTATATTAACTCATTAGCCGTTGATAATTCTATCAACGGTTTTTTTGTGACCCCACATCTTCATTCTTTGAAATTTAAGAAATACTTAATATATACCGTACTTCTTTTTAAAAAGTTTTACTTATTCTAAGTACATGAAGGAGGTTACTGAAAGAATGATAAACCCAATTATGAAGAAATGGTTCCGAAAGGATGTCTCAGCGGCAATAATGTTCCTGGCACCAAGCGGTATCGGATTCGCGATGTTTTACCTTATACCGTTTGTTATGGGAGTATTCT
Source organism: Paenibacillus sp. FSL E2-8871 (assembly GCF_038000345.1). Lineage (NCBI taxonomy): Bacteria > Bacillati > Bacillota > Bacilli > Caryophanales > Paenibacillaceae > Paenibacillus > Paenibacillus sp. FSL E2-8871. Next base: position 960,068 of record NZ_JBBOBV010000001.1, read on the forward strand.
ATTCTTTTATGGACAGCACGATAGAGGGCCACTTTGTAGGGTTTGATAATTACCGAGAGCTGCTAGATAGCGATTCTTTCCGTAAAGCAGCATCTAATACATTTTATTTTAGCGTGATAAGTGTTCCACTAATGCTTGTGCTCTCGTTAGGATTAGCAATGCTATTGAATAAAAATACATATCTTCGGAATTGGCTGAGGACTGGATACGTGTTGCCGCTTGTCGTACCTGTCGCCTCCATCATTCTGATCTGGCAGATGCTCTTCGATTGGAATGGCTCGTTTAACGCCTGGCTGAACAACTTCGGTATCGATCGTGTGGATTGGATGAAGACGGATGCAGCTAGAAATGTAATCATTGTTGTTTATTTATGGAAGAACATCGGTTATAACGTGATTTTATTCTTGGCGGGATTGCAGCAAATTCCAAAGGATTATTATGAAACGGCTCAAATTGAAGGTGCTGGACGATTACGGCAGTTTCGCAGTATTACGCTTGTCTATCTAACCTCTTCGATGTTTTTTGTGGTCATCATGTCGATCATTAATTCATTCAAAGTGTTTCGAGAAACGTACTTGATCGCAGGCGAGTATCCGCATGACAGTATCTATATGCTGCAGCATTATATGAACAATATGTTCATGTCGCTCGATGTTCAGAAGCTGACTGCTGCGGCGACCTTAATGTTTGGTTGTATTTTATTGATCGTGTTGGGATTGTTTGCATTTGAACGGAGGCATAGACAATTCATGGAATAGGGGTGAAAAGGTTGTGCCAGTTGTCAAAGTGTTGCGAAAAGGGACATTAACATTCGTCATGGCTATTATTGCAGTCTTGTTATTATTCCCAATTGTGATCACATTCACAAATTCTCTTATGACAGAGAAAGAAATTGAGATCAATTATGGACCTATCGGGCAGATGAATGAGGTGATTGAAGGGAGAGAAGATCCTTTTGTAAATTTAAAATTGCTGCCGGATCAAGTGTCCTTGGACCAGTATACTAAGGTTCTCCTAGACAACCCTAAATATCTGACGATGTTCTGGAACTCAGTATTCATGGTTGTGCCCATCATTGCAGGGCAAACATTGGTAGCAGCACTCGCTGCCTATGCTTTCTCGAAGCTGAAATTCCGGGGACGAGATCCTTTGTTTCTTATTTATGTCCTAACGATGCTTATGCCTTTCCAAGTGACGCTAGTACCGAACTATATTATGGCGGATAAGCTAGGAATATTAGATAGTTCATATGCAATTATATTGCCTGGAATTTTCGCAGCTTTTGGTGTGTTTATGCTCAGACAGTTCATGCTAGATATACCGTATGCGTATATCGAAGCAAGCAAAATGGATGGTGCTGGACATTTTCTGATCTTCTACAAGATTATTATTCCGATGATTAAACCTGGTCTGGCAGCACTCGTCATATTATTGTTCGTGGATTATTGGAATATGGTAGAGCAGCCCCTTATTTTTCTAAATGATCCGTTTAAGCAGCCATTGTCAGTCTTTTTATCGAGGATCAATGAAGGCGAGAGAGGAATTGCTTTTGCTGCATCCATACTTTATATGGCTCCGATGGTGATGCTGTTTCTGTATGCGGAATCGTATTTTATTGAAGGCGTTCAATTGTCTGGTATCAAAGGTTGATTGGAGGAGAATGACGGGATATGGAGTTAGGTATAGAGTCGACTGATCGTAGGCGTAAACGAAATATTCAAGTCGTCTTCATGGTTTTTATGGGATTATTGTTGTTTTTTACATTGTTCAGTAACACAATACAATCTTTGACCTTGCCGAAAGTTAGAACCGAAAAACCAACAAAGGGAAATCTTTTATTTACGATTGAAGGTAGTGGGATCTTGGAGCCACTTGCTGAAGTTAAACTTTCGAATACTTCCGGACTAAAGGTCGAACAAATTCTAGTGAAAGAAGGAGAACGTGTAAAAAAGGGACAAAAGCTTATTATCTATGAGAGCAAAACGGCTGAGCAAGAATTGAAAGATGAAATAACAAATTTAGAAAAGCAGAAAATTGATCAACAGAATAGGCAAGATCAGTACATCCAATCCGCGCTGGAGGAGGATGAATTCAAAATCAGAAATGCAAGACGTGATATCGAAAAAGGTAAATTAGATATCTTAGCTCAGGAAAATAAGATTAGCGGGCTAAGAAATCGTCTAACAACTGAAAAACAACTATTTTCTCCTTTCGATGGTCTGATTTCAAAACTGAATGCCGTCGAAGGGTTAGCTTCAATGGGAGAACCGGATGTAATTGTATCCAACAGTAGTCGGGGTTACAGATTGGATATTATTATGGATTCCGTGCATTTGTCCAATTTAGAGATTTCTGCTGGAGAAAAGATAGAGGTTGAGGTTGATATGAATCATGGACAAGAAGCCCGGACCCTAAACGGCTCCATTGAAGAAATTTCGAATTCAGAGTCACGTACTGATAGCCCCTCTAGTAATGAGACCGGGAAGACTCAAACCATTCCTCAAAAGAATCTGAGAATAAAAGTCGTTGATCCAGAACTTAAAGGAGGTGAACAGGCTCGGATCAAAATCGAAAAACATTCACTCCAAGAGGGATTACTCCTATCCAATGAAGCTATTCATGAGGATCGCGAAGGTTTGTTTATCTATAAAGTTGACGAGCAGCGGGGGGCACTAGGCAATGTCTTTGTCGCTCAAAAAGTTCGTATTCACTCCAGTGAAAAAAACGAGAAAGAAACGATGATTCAATCGGATATTCTCTATGAGGAGGATTCAATTATTCTGGAAAGTAATGAACCTCTTGAAGATGGGAACCGAGTTCGACTGCAATAAGAAATCATATAAACGAGAAAATAGGAGGAGGAAATCAAATGATTAAAAGGTCTATTTTTGTTCTATTAATGGGTGCTTTGATAATGACAACGGCATGTAATTCCGGAGGTAATGAGAAAGTGGAAAGCAAGGGGGAAACGACAACTGAAGAGGGAAAGACAATCTTGACTCTATCCCTAGCAGAATCGAGTGCATTCTATCAGGCGTTAGAAAAAAAGTTTGAAGCGAAATACCCGGATATCGACCTACAAATTAAGGCATATAAAGAAGTAGGAAATGAGTGGGGAGAGAATGGTTATGTAGAATATAAAAAAACAACGAATACAGCCCTACTCTCTGGAAAAGGTGCAGATATTTTTGATGTAAGCGCCTTTTCAATCAATGATTATGTGAGTAAAAAGTTGCTTGTGAACATGAATGATATATTTGAACACGATAAAACGGTAAATAAGAGTGATTTAGAAATGAATGTTTTGGACGCAATGAAGGTAAACGACGGCCTATATTTCATTCCTACCGGGTTCGCTTTTAGAGCGTTCATAGGTGATGGGAATATGATTAAGAACTCTAATGTGAAGATTGACGATAAGAAGTGGAATTGGAAAGAGTTTGGAGAGCTATCGAAGGAAATTATACAACAGGCTGGGAAGGACGGTAAAAACAAACTGTATGCCTTAACGGATTACCCAGCGGAAATGACACTCCAAGAAATGGCTATTGATAATTATAATTTGTTTGTTGATAGTGAAGCGAAACAAGCGAAGTTCGACTCGCCTGATTTTGTGGAGCTGTTGGAACAAGTCAAGAAAATGTATAAAGAACAAGTTTTGACTGCGGAGCCAGCGGAGATAGGTAATCAGCTATTTAACTCCATCGTTATATGGTCACCAACAGACTTTATCGATGGTCCATATTCTTACTTTGAAAATCCGGTGTACCTTCAAAAGCCACATGCAGGTCAGACTGGTGGTATGAGAATCATTCCTTCATCTTCGCTCGCCATACAAGCCAATACTCCGGTGAAGGAAGAAGCTTATAAGTTTATGACATTCTTGTTATCTGAAGAAGCACAGTCATTGCAAGATAGAGAAGGATTCTCTTTGCTCCAATCCGTGAACGATAAGAATTTAAACGATATACAGGAAAAGATGAAAAGTGGAGCATATAAGCTTCCAACCGGAAAAGCAGCTAAGGTTTCTGATGAAGAATTTACTAAGTTTAAAGAAATCATTCATACAGTAGATCAATATGCAGAACTGAATACTAAAGTGCTTTCTATTATTGGAGAGGAGTCCTTATCATTCTTCAGTGGACAAAAATCTGCGGAAGCTGTTGCAAAGCTGATCCAGAATCGAGTAACAATCGTTCTAAACGAATAGATGTATTAAACAGGATTTTGTATAAGGAGGGGGACTCATGCACAAATCACTAAAGACATATGCTGTAGTTCTGCTCAGCGCAATGCTATTAAGCCAACCTTTTGCAAACAGCACATATGCAGCATCGACAAGTGCTTCAGCTACAGCGATATACACGCTGGACAAACTTGGTACGATCGCTTTAAAAAACAATGTCAACGTGAAGCTAATAGATATGGATATTATTGAGCAACCGAGCGGCAATATACTTATATACACACTTAGTTATAGCAATGGTAGCAGCAATAGTGTAGCTCACGTTGATTATTTCTCAAGGGTTACTACAACTGGGGGGGGTGTCATTCAAGGCAAACCTGTCACGAGAGATGTCACCAAAAAAAACATCCCTCCAAAGAGTAGCCAAATTGTAACTTACTATGTGAATATTGGACAGTCTACTAAATTGAACGGCACTAAAGTGACCCTATTGAAGTGGGATTTCAGTAGCCAGGATTATCAGAAAAAGCTAGGCGAATTCGCCATTCCGGCAAGTTATTCAGTTGTCGTTCCACAAGGCCAGAGCAAGAAGCTCACGATGGATAATCTGCTAGTAAACATCAAAGCGGAAAGTCTACAAAGGCTTAAAAGAAATGGAAAAGTATATATGAGAGTAGGCGTTAGTTTCACGAATTTGGGTAAAAAAGTGCTAAACGGCTCCACTTATATTGCTTACCTGAAATCAGCCGGTGGCTCGGTGTTCCAACTTAAGCAGGAGGATGCCAGAAGCAGTATCAATGTACAGTCCCAAGAGAAGAAGACGGTTTACTATTTAACAGAAGTTCCTTCCTATATGAAGACTGAACATATGATATTGCAATTTGCACAAGAAGATGAAACTTTGAAAATAATGCTACCTGTTAAATCGTTTAAGCTTCCTGCATTAACAACTGTCGACTTTGCTGTGGCTAATTATGCTGTTAAGAAGATTTCTGTTAAGAATAATACGGTTGAAACGCAATTGAAGAGTGCTTCCGTATATTCTGAGAATGACTCCGCGAAATGGAATCTTCAATTCCGTCTTAAGAATCTTGGGAATAAACCTATCACTCTACCTGCATACGAGCTTACGGTTAAAGCTGCTGAAGGATTTAGTATTCCAGTAGATTCAAAAGCACTTGCGAATGTAACCTTGAAACCGCTGGAAGAGAAGATTGTCAGTCTCAGGGCGGATGTGCCATTAATACTTAATCAAGGTACCTTAATGCTAGAGTGGACGGAACCTGCTGTTGATGACAAGGTTATTTTCCCAACTGCGCTGTATAACATACCTTATGCTCTAGAAAACAATAATCTGATAGGACAAGGGTATTCGGTCGAGAATAGGTATGGGAAATTCATGGTGAAACTTGGATCCTATCAGCGTTTGCCTTGGGATGATGGTGATCAAATCGTAACTACTATCAGCATCCGTAACACCGGCTTATCCTCAGTACAGCTACCTTCTTTAAAAGCTATAGTTAAAGCAGGAATGAGTGATCTTAGCAGTACAGCCCAGATCGTGACCACAAATACACAATCGATGCTTGCTCCTAATGAAGCGACAGAGATCTATGTGATAGCGAGAGTTCCATATACTTATAGTTTCAATCAGCTAAAGATAGTGTTGCAAGACACCTCCGGAGATGAAGTCACGAAGTTTCTCTCTATGAATACAAATTCGCTAAATAATGTGATCAATACGATTGCTGCAGGTGAATCTTACCAAGTGAACTCGTTAGGCAGAAAAGCAAAAGTTCGCGAGCGTCGGACAACCACTTATAATGAAAACAGTTCTAGCCTGATCTATACGGAACTGGAAATGATTAACGAAGAACCACGCCAGTCGAAACAGGCACAGCTTGTGGCTTATTACAAAACATCTGACAATCAATTTTTCAAGGCGATGGTTAGCCAATCGACAACTCCAACTAACCCAAATGGTAAAAACCTGGTTACAATCTGGAGTAAACTTCCGCAAGGGGTGAATACGTCTGAGCTTGTGCTTTATATTGGGGAAGGGGTTGCTGACGGTAAGCTTACAGATTTAGGGGGAACATCCACTGGATTTATCAATAGTGTTAAATTAGCACTTACCCCTATGACAGCAATCTCACAGAATAATCTAACAAGTGTCGATCTATTCCCTTACAACCTTTCGGTTGCAAATGCAGTGGGTACGATTACTGAAGAGAAAGGTACATTAGATATTGTTATGAAGTATAGCTTATTCGAAAAAGACGCTTTTGAAGTAGGTGCCTATGAGCATAAGCTAGTCTTAGAAATTATTGACCCTTACGGACAATCCATGGAGAAGACTTTGCAACTGGGGTCTGATTTGCCAATGGGTAAGAATAAATCATACTCAATCTCATTTAATAGTAACTTCCACAAAATATTAAGGGGAGGAAGCATTCGTATAAATCTATATGATGAATTTCAGGGTCATAGGATGTTGTTAGGGAGTCAGTCTTACCCATTAAATTACGTTTCATCTGAACCGAGAACAACTAAAAACACTGACAATTAAAATTGTAGTGAGCTGGGTTAAGAACCAAGTCAAATGTGTTGGCATAATTGCCAGCACTTTTTTTATTTCTCGCCTATACTTATGAACTTTTTATGGAAATTCCTTCAATGTATGTTCTTTACATTGACTGTTCTCAGTCTTTTCGTTAAGATTACCTCTGCGCTTCAATGCCAAAAAGCAAAAAAGCTTAAAAGTGCGGAAGCGTTCGATCATTATTTTATACCCAATACAATGTTAAGGAGCATTATTTTCATGGAACGACAGCTTAGTTTCTCAAAAAGCATGATCATCATCGTTTTTATTTTAGCACTTCTATTTGTATCCATCTTTCTATTGAAAGCGGAGCCGCATCTACCGCTTCTCGTAACTACAATAGGCACGGCCGTCTTACTAGGAATGTTTGGTTTCTCTTGGAAGAAGATCGAATCAGCCATTATTCAAGGGATACAAACGGCCATAATGCCAATTCTTATCCTCATGCTGATTGGAATTCTGATCGCTGTGTGGATGATGAGCGGTACAGTACCGTCGCTTTTATATTATGGTATGGATTATATTAATCCGAATTATTTTGCGGTGAGCGCATTATATGTCACGATTATCGTCTCGATGTTCACTGGAAGCTCCTTCACGACAGTAAGCACCATCGGTGTTGCTTTAATGGGAATTGCAGTAACTACGGGGATTTCCCCAACTTTGGCTGCTGGAGCAATTATCAGTGGGGCTTGTTTTGGTGATAAAATGTCGCCACTTTCCGATACAACGAATTTTGCACCTGCAGTAGCGGGTATATCCTTGTTTACACATATTCGTAATATGGCATACACTACGGTGCCGGCGCTTGTTATCACCACTCTCTTTTTTCTGTTCGCTCCAAAGGGGAATTCGATCGACTTATCCTCGATTAAAGACATTAAGCTTGCGTTACAAGATGGATTTCATATTCATTGGTTAACGCTGCTATCTCCGCTAGCTGTCATCGCTTGTTCGATCAAGCGGATACCGATCCTGCCTACGTTAGTTGTTGGTATTGTCAGTGGTCTTCTTGTGACGGCTTTGATTCAGCAGCAGACTGAAATCGATGTCTGGTTTAGTGTAATGCAGAGTGGATATAACAGTAATATCGCGAATGAAATGGTTGCTTCTATCGTGAACCGCGGAGGAATGCAATCGATGATGTGGTCTGTATCTCTAATCTTAATTGCCTTATCCTTAGGTGGTTTGATTCAGCATTGCGGTGTCATTGAGGCCTTTTTCCGTAAACTCATTCAACCACTCAAGCGTAAAAGCAGCATTGTACTGATGAGCGGAGCGTCATCCATAGCGGTAAATGGCATGACTGGTGAACAGTATCTTTCGATTCTTTTGCCAGGTCAAATGTTCAAAGATGAATATAATCGCCGTGGCATTCCAGCAAAGACACTGTCCCGTACGCTAGAAGATTGCGGCACTCTCGTTAATCCATTGATTCCATGGGGTGTCAGTGGTGCCTTCTTCGCAGTGACTCTGGGTGTACCCGTGATAGAATATGCGCCTTATGCAACTTTCTTATGGTTAAGTCCATTCATCACGTTTGCTTACGCGTTGATCCCTAGATTACAAAGGAACTCATTGGGTAAAGATTAAGAAATCTCAAGATAATGGACACCTAATGCATTGATTCAACGTATATAAAGAATACTATGCGTTGAGTCAATGTGATCAAGCTAGTGATCTAAGCTTAAAAAGTGGTCAATTTATCGGAGGTAATAACAGTGAGTCGCAGTAAGTTACAGGATAGAATCAGATTAGCTAATGTCGAGACTAAGCACGCAGAACAATTTAATAATCTATTACGTTATGTATTTCAAGTGACCAATCGTGATCTGCAAATCTTTGGCTGGGAGAATCGTGAAATCACTCAGGCTAAGTTGCCAGTTCTTAAGTATGCTGATGTTGTAGGTTGGTTTGATGGAGACAAGCTCATCTCTCAGTTAGCCGTATACCCATTTCAGGTTAATATTTTTGGGCATATCTATGAGATGGGTGGATTAACGGGTGTTGGAACCTATCCCGAATATGCCAATTTGGGTTTAATGAATAAACTGATGCTTCATGCTTTAACTAAAATGCGGGATCGTAAACAATCGATATCTTATCTTTATCCGTATTCAATCCCTTATTATAGAAGAAAAGGCTGGGAAATCATCACTGATAAAATCTCATTTGAAGTGCCAGACACACAGTTGCCAAAAATGAGAAATGTCCCAGGAAATGTGGAACGTGTATCCATTGAACATCCAGATATCAAAGTGATTTATGATCAGTTTGCCGTGCAGCATCATGGGGCGATGATTCGTAATGAGTTAGCTTGGGAAGAATATTTGCGGTGGGATTTAGATGATATGACGGTAGGTATTTATTACAATAACAACGATGAACCCATGGGGTACTTGTTGTATTGGGTCGCCGAAGAAATATTTTATATCAAAGAGATGGTATACATTGTTGAAGAGGCTCGAACGGGCTTGTGGAATTTTATTAGTGCGCACTTTTCAATGATTAAGCTGGTTAAAGGGGATATTTATAAAGGAGAACCGTTGTCATTCATATTAGATGATGGGGATATCAAAGAAACGATCGCTCCATACTTTATGGCACGGATTGTAGATGTCCGTTTATTTATCGAACAGTATCCTTTTAAACGGCAGGACAAAGACTGTGAGCTCATTTTTAACTTAAGCGATCCGATGCTGGAATGGAATCGAGGGACATTTTCATTAACTGTAGATAAAGAAGGGAAGGGAACCCTGCGAGAAGGGGGATTAAATCCTTCACTCACGATTGATATTCCTACCTTAACAACCATGTTAATGGGCTATAAGCGGCCAACCTACCTGGCTCGCATCGGACGTATTCAGACGGATGATGCCACGATTCATTTGCTGGAAGGACTGATTAGACCAGAGCATCCTTATTTCTCTGATTATTTTTAAAATATGTGAACCTTTGAAGCATACTCTAATGAGTGTGCTTTTTTGCTCTTTTTATAGTAGAATAATCTCTCAGCAACACAATATGATATGAGGTGTAAGAATGGCAATTAATTTTACTAAACCAATGATCACTAAATTACAACAAGAAATTACCGAGCTCGAAAACAAAATCAAGAGCACACAGAACAAAAAAGAAAAATCTAAATTCAAAATTAACCAATTAGAACAGGATATGAAATTTAGCAAGTCTCACACAGATTTGAGCAGTAAAATGTCGCGAATCAAAAAGCTGAATGATGAGATAAAAACCTTAAATCGTATGCAAGCTGATCTGTCAAAAGAATTAACCGCAAAGAAAAACTCGCTAAAGAAACTTCAAATGAACGAAACCGCACCTGTTACGAATGATCCTGCAAAAGGATAAATTGATTATAGTTTATAGCATAAACGCTTACCGTCCTTATAAGGACGCCGAAGGCGTTTATGCTTGTTTTATCGGCTCATCCGTTTCTCCTCGTAACAATGAAATCTCATGCTTATAGGGCGGGTTGACATATTTCTTTTCACCGATGGAGGGGGTCTCCAGGAGCTTGGGAATGGTTGTTAGCTGTGGATGGTGGACTACATATCGAAGCGCCTGAAGGCCGATATATCCATGTCCGATATTTTCGTGCCTGTCTTTTCGCGAGCCGATGATATTCTTTGAATCATTTACGTGAATGACCTTTAGGCGCTCTATTCCAATTATGCGATCAAATTGATCCAATATGCCATCAAAATCTTCCTTCACATTATAACCAGCATCGTGGATATGGCAAGTGTCCATACAAATAGACAGGCGCTCATTGTGCGTCACTCCATCAATAATAGCCGCAAGTTCCTCAAATGTAGTTCCGCATTCACTACCTTTTCCAGCCATGGTCTCTAATGAAACCTGAACATTTCGTTTATTGGCTAACACTTCGTTTAAGCCTTCTACGATCCGAGAAATTCCGGCCTGTGGACCCGCACCAACATGGGACCCGGGATGAAGGACAATTTGTGTTGAGCCTAAAGCTTCCGTTCTTATAATTTCTGATTGAAGAAACTCAATACTATGTTCAAAGACTTGATTCGATTGCGTATTCCCTAAGTTAACAATAAACGGAGCATGCACAACAATATTTGAAATGCCGTTAGCTCTCATGTGAGCTTGTCCAGCTTCAACATTCAAAGCTTCAATGGGTTTGCGACGTGTATTATGAGGAGCTCCGGTATATATTAGGAAGGTGGTCGCTCCATAAGATGCTGCCTCTTCACTAGCTCGAAGGAGCATTTTTGGTCCAGTCATGGATACATGTGACCCTAGGAGTAAAGTCATCTGGTTCAACGCTTCCTTTCTTCAGAGAAAGAGACCAAAATTTAGTCACTGCATGTCTATTAATATTTGTAGAAAGCCCTAATTATATGTATTTCAGCGCAGGCTAGGTTGTCTCGTCCGTCTATCTCATAAGGGAGACAACCTTACCCACCCAGAATGATCGTTATTCAGCAGCGGTGATCGTCTCGCCTTGGATCGGCTTCAATCCGTTCCCCCACCTAACAGGGATAGAACGAGAGTTGAATAAATCCACTCCGTCAGAGATCTGGAAATGTAAATGGGGCTCACTAGAGTTGCCCGAGTTACCCGTCAGCCCAATGATATCACCTTTTTTGACTTTATCGCCTGGCTTAACTGTAATCGAACCTTTTTTGAGATGTGCTAGATGGCTGAATTCACCACCGTGATCAATGACCACGTTATTGCCGGTTGCCTGGTTTGGATTCATAACACCGACAGGTTCATTATCTTTAATATCATTCATAACCGATACGATTGTACCATCTGCAGGGGCGAAGATTTTTTCCCCAAAGGCATAATAACTTTTGTTTTTTAGCGGATCACCTTTATAAGAATAGTTCTCCTTGGCCTGAATGAAATCATAGGCGTAACGCTGGATCTCTACTTCATAATGATAATTTACGAGAACATTTTCTCCGCCCCAAAATACAAACCAGTCACCTTCGAAAGGCAATGCGTATTCATGCTTACTAAGTTTTGTATCGGTTTCAGGGGAAGATGTAAGTTCTTGAATCTGGATTAATGAAATGGTTCCATCCGGATCAAACATTCCGATGAGCCCTTTATTACCTGTATCACTCAACCAAGTACGTCGATCAAATCCATTAAGCTGCATATCAGATGCTTTGTTCAGTGTCTGGATATCCTTAGTGAATTCCTTAGCGGTCTCAGCTAATTCAGTTTCACTTACCTCATCCTTCAAAGGCTGACTAAAGTGGGCGTACATTTCTTTATAGTTCCCTTTAAGCAGAAAATTTGGCAGATCATCAGGCAGGAACATTATTTCGTTTGATTCTACAGCTGAACTGGATGTTTGCTCCACTTTCGCATTATTTTTCATATCCGTTTTTCCTCCTCCACAAGCTGTTAATAGTAAGGCAAGTGATCCTATTGCCAAAACTGTTTTTGCTGACATTCCCGGTATGCTGATTATTTTTTTAGAGCTTTTTTTCAAGAATATCGCCTCCCATTAGTCAAATTATAGCAAATGAGTCTTAGCTCTTCTGAAACACAGTATTAATACGATCTTAACTTTTGGTGTAGTAGACGAATACGAATTAAGCTTCTGTTAAGGTAAGTGCGATTGATAGCGTCAAGAATCATGCTATGATGATAAAAACAAGGGCTATTTGGAAAGGGAATTTCACAATGAATGAAGCATCGATTTTACTTGTAGATGATGAACAATCGCTTTTGGAGATTATGGAGACTGTATTACGCAAAGAGGGTTATTTAAATATTGATACTGCGGTGACGGGTGAAGAAGCGATAAGCGCCTGCGAAGCCAAAAAATATGATTTGATTGTATTGGATGTGATGTTGCCAGGGCGCAGTGGAATTGAAATCTGTCCTTTTATCCGGCAGACGACGGACGCACCTATCCTGTTTCTTACGGCTCGAACCTCTGATTTTGATAAGCTGACCGGATTTGCTATAGGTGGAGATGATTATATCACTAAACCCTTTAATCCACTTGAAGTTGTCGCTCGAATAAGAGCGCAGTTGCGGCGGTACTTAAGTTCACCTGCTCCATCAGATACTGATAAGATCACAGCGACAGTTCACAGCAAATCTGCGAACGTTTACGATTACGGGAGATTTAAACTGGATGAGACGGCAGGGGAGCTGCTGGTTGAGGGTGAGTCGGTCTCTTGTCCGGCACTTGTATTCCAATTGCTGCTGTTCTTATGTAAACATCCCAATCAAATATTCAGCAAAAGTGAATTATATGAAAAGGTTTGGGGTGAAGAAGCCTTAAGTGATGATAATACGGTCATGGTGCATATTCACCGTATAAGAGAGCGTATAGAAGCAGACCCATCCGATCCGAAGTTTATTGTTAATGTTAGAGGTCTTGGGTACAAACTGGTTAAAGTAGAACGTCAAGAGTTGTCTGCGCCATGAATATTAAGCGCCGGTTAACGTTAAAGTTTGTTCTTCAGCTCGCAATTACGGGCATGGTAGTACTCGCTATTTCTGCCATAACATTTACTTGGATTTTGCTGCGGTTTCTTGATATTAGTCTCTCGCGTGATTTTGCCAATGTGGGTCTTGAACAATTGGTAGAATCTTCTAAGATTGATGAGGATGGCATACATTTTTCTCCGAGTTTACTGGAGCAAGTGAAGAAAAATAAAGGCTGGCTACAAAGTCTAAATGAAGATGGGCAAGTTGAGAGTGCCTATAATACACCTAAAGATGTACCCATTCAATATGGCCCTGGCGAAGTAGTTGCTTATTGGACGGGCACTCAGCCGTTTCCTTATAATCTGGCACTATGGATTCAAGAAAAGGATGGTAAACAGCTCGCACTGGTGTATGGTGCGCCTAATGTATTAGGTCCACTATTAAAGAAAGTGAGTGAGGGGACATTCGCTGCTGCGAAAGGGGACCCAGTACTTCCTGATGAACTTGAAAAAGAAATTAAATCGGCCCAAGCTTTTGTTCAACTTATAGATTCATCAGGCAATGAAGTGGTTTCTTATAATAGACCTAATATGATACCCACTCAGTACTCCGTTCAAGAGCTGGCACTTCGCACCCTGTACAGTGAACGATATGGGTACCATGTTCTTTCTTCTTTTGATAAGGACTCAGGTCGTACTTGGATCGTGGGAGAACCCAATATCAAAGGGACAGATCCAAGTAAAAAAGTGTGGATACCAGAAGAAGTAAAGGTCGTGATCATCGGTTCATTTGCCATGCTTATCGCTTTATTGATCGCGTTTGTGTTGCTCTCTTTATGGCAAGCTCATCGTTTCGGTGCACCTATGCTGCATATGCTCGTGTGGCTCGATTCCATCGGAAATGCCATCTATACAGAGCCAACGGATCGTAAAGGACTTCGTCGCAGTCGAACAGCCGTGGGTAAATGGAGGAGAAGATACCGTGTTTTTGCTGATGTGATGGTTTCAATTGAGAAATTATCGGCAACCTTGAAGAGTGATCAAGTACTGCGGGAAGAGACGGAGAGCTTACGCGAGGAATGGATCGCCGGTGTTACTCATGATTTGAAAACCCCATTATCCTCAATCACAGGATATGCTCATTTACTGGCCGAACCAAAATACGATTGGTCGAAAGAGGAAGTTCGTAAGTTTACAACGACTATGCTAGATAAATCGGCCCATATGGACATGCTGATCAGTGATCTTGCAATGACCTATCGTCTAAAGTCAGGAATTAAACCACCTGAGACGATGGAAGTTGAATTGAACGCTTGGCTGCAACAAGCTCTCGAACAAGCTGCTGCCAATCCTGCCTACGGGAAGCAGCGAATAGTATTTCTGCCTGGACAAACCGAAGTAAGAGCTCAATTGTATACGCCATGGCTAGAAAGGGTTGTCAACAATTTAACTGCGAATGCGCTGCTCCACAACCCACCGGATACGAAGTTGACCGTTTCGCTTATTCATAAAGATAGGGACACCGGATTTATCATTCAATTTGCTGATGACGGCGATGGAATGGATGAAGAAACAATGATCCGGCTATTTGAACGATATTATCGAGGAACGGATACAGCGTCTACCTCCAACGGTTCTGGGCTCGGCATGGCGATTTCTAAAGGACTGATCGAATGTATGGGGGGCCGGATTACTGTCGAGAGTCACGTAGGTAAAGGAACGGTTATTAAGTTAATATGGAGCTGATATCTTCATTCAAGCCCTCGCTGTATTCCAACCGGATACCGCGAGGGTTGTTTGTATTTATTAGGATGAGTCAAGGCTATAAAAATAAAGGAGTTGACATCTTTTTTTAATGTAACTACAATAGTTACAGGTGAGCGATTATTAAGAGGATGAAATTCATCCTAATTTGAGGAGGATTTTAAAATGAAAATAGCTATAACAGGAGCAACAGGTCAATTCGGATCATTGGTGATAGAGTCTCTACTTAAAACTGTACCCGCAGGGGACCTTGTAGTAAGTGTCCGGAATCCAGATAAAGCAAGTGATCTTAAAGCGCGTGGTGTGGAAGTCCGTCATGGTGACTTTGATAAGCCGGAAACATTGGATGTAGCGTTTGCCGGTGTGGATCGACTGCTAATTGTATCTTCAGATGGAGATAACGAGACTCGGATTCGCCAACATAAGGCAGCTATTGATTCAGCCGCTAAAGCTGGTGTTGGATTCATTGCCTATACAAGCGTAGGACATGCTGAGAAGAGTGAGCTGTTCCTTGCTGAAGTACACCGTGTAACCGAGGAAGCCATTCGAGCTACCGGAATTCCTTACAGTTTCCTTCGCAACAACTGGTACATGGAGAACGAGGTTGGATCTATCCAAGGCGCCGTAGCAGGTGCCCCATGGGTAACTTCCGCTGGTAGTGGTAAAGTTGGCTGGGCAGCACGAGGAGATTATGCAGAAGCTGCTGCTAATGTTCTAGCTGGGGAAGGACATGAGAATTCTGTCTATGAATTGTCTGGCAAGCCTTTAACACAAGAAGAATTGACTGGAATTATAAGTGGCGTAATAGGTAAAGAAATTAAAGTGCTGCAAGTTGACGACGAAGCTTATGCGAAAATCATGGCTGAGGTTGGTGTACCAGAAGCTGCTCTGCCATTCGTTGTTGCGATTCAACGTGGTATTCGCGAAGGATGGCTGGATATT
Organism: Paenibacillus sp. FSL E2-8871; assembly: GCF_038000345.1. NCBI lineage: Bacteria > Bacillati > Bacillota > Bacilli > Caryophanales > Paenibacillaceae > Paenibacillus > Paenibacillus sp. FSL E2-8871. Next base: position 976,011 of record NZ_JBBOBV010000001.1, read on the forward strand.
GAAAGTGACGATCTAGAGAAAGTACTGAATCGTCCAGTCACTCCGTTAGCGGATGTTATCAGTGATCTTGTAAATAGTCTGCAAGCTTAAATAATATAGCAAGATTCAAGGCTTCTTCTCGGTGAATAACCAGAAGGGGCCTTTTTTTGTGCATCTTTAACATCATTGATAAAGGTTTCGTGAAGTAATAATAATGATATAATAGGAAACATATGTGAACTAATGGTGTAATGAAAATGATTGAATCGAAGAGAAGGGGATGAATATCAATGAGGACAAAAATTTGGATGGCTTCTGGTGCAGTAGTTGTTGTTGCTTTAGGGGCAGTTTTATTTGTGGGGGGAAATGATAAAAAATCACCCGCAGCAACCGATACATCTAACGTTAAACAATTAGTGCAGGAATATAGTTCAAGCAGCATGAAAGACCTCTCTGCTTCCATCACTTCAGAGCAGCTTATTGTGACCGACAGCAACAATCAATCAACCAAATATGACTTACCCAAAGATGAGTTTTTTGTTTCCATCGCACCATATGTTAAGAATACACACCCGTGTGCAACACATAGCTTGACTGGATGCCAAGGAGAATTAACAGAACAAATGTTTGATGTATATGTCGAGGACACTGCGGGCAATGTGATTGTGGATCAAACTATGAAGTCCCAATCTAACGGATTCATTGATCTTTGGTTACCTCGTGATAAGAAATATAATGTAACGATTGAACAGGATGGTGTAAAAGCGAAAGCCGCACTTTCCACTTTTAAGAGTGATAATACATGTGTTACGACCATGCAATTAGTAGAGAGTATCTAAGCATCAGAGACAGCGAAGTCACTACTTCCTCTGAAAATTCCATATCGGACCTGCCATTTTAAATCCTTCCATTTCATGAAACCTTGATCTAATAGGTTCGAATTATGGGAGGGTTTTTCTATGTAAGAATAAGGTGAAGTTTAATTATAGTAATTTTCCACCTCCTGGAAATGGTATAATCTAATGGATATCAAGAATCGAGCTTTTATAGGGAGTGTTCCTTGAAGAAGGGTATCGTCGAAAAACTCAAGGGTGATTCTCTATGATAAATTTTAGTTGGTACTTCATTTTTGAGAGGAGATAGAGGAATGGATAAAGATCTGATCATCGGGGATGTTATGCAGGAGTTAGCTAGTACGCGTCGTATGCTGGAGAAGCTGACGCAGGAGCATATGACATGGAAACCACACGAAAAGTCAATGAGTCTCGGTGGGCTATCCACACATCTCGTCAATCTGCTAAACTGGCAATCAGCCATTCTTCTTCACTCGGAGTTTGATTTGGCATCTGTGCCATATCGACGAGAAGCGCTGGAGAGCCCCGCCGCGGTTCTGCAAGAGTTCGATATGAGCGCTCGCAAGATTGAAGAATTAATTTCTGAAAGCAATGTGGAGACGCTTGGTGCGGAGTGGACACTGCGTAATGGCACAGCGGTTATCCGCCGTCAGACACGGGCAGTCGCGCTTCGAACCATCGGCTTGAATCACATGATTCACCACCGGGCACAGCTTGGGGTATATTTCCGACTTCTTAATATACCAGTGCCGGGCCTTTACGGACCCTCTGCAGATGAATTAGCGAACGCCTAATTAATGAATTTCTTAATGAGTTAAGGATCGGAAAGTTGAAAAAAACAAATCGGCATGATAACATGGATACAAATTAATGATCGGAGTTGAAAAGTATAGTGTAGTAATTATTCTTGCGACACATGATGAATAAAACAACAAAAACGGTTTATTTCGTTTGTTTTATTTTTTGTATGCAAGAAAGTTACTACTTCTTTTCACTCGAACAATATATCCTTATCTAACTCCATTTGGGGCTAGATTTGCTGTATTTATTTGAGTCACAAGAAAGTAACTTTCTTGTGGCTTTTATTTTTTTCATACAGGAGGATACTTATATGTCATTAATAAATGTTACAAATCTAACCTTTGCCTATGAGGGCAGCTACGATAATATTTTTGAGAATGTTAACTTTCAAATCGATACTGATTGGAAATTAGGATTTACCGGAAGAAACGGTAGAGGAAAGACCACCTTTCTGAGTTTATTACTCGGAAAATATGAATACAGCGGATATATTTCTGCCCATGTCACTTTTGAATATTTTCCTTTTCAGGTGGATAACAAGGAGCTTAATACCATTGATGTGATCAGCGAGATTTTTCCGGATTATATTCATTGGAAATTAATGCGTGAACTTTCATTATTAAAGGTGTCTGAAGATGTGTTATATCGGCCCTTTGATTCATTGTCTAACGGAGAGCAGACGAAAGTGCTGTTAGCCACTCTATTCATTAAGGAAAATAGCTTCCTATTGATCGATGAACCTACCAATCATTTAGACATGACGGCAAGAAAGCTGGTCAGTGATTATCTCAATACGAAAAGTGGATATATTCTGGTCTCTCATGACAGATCTTTTCTTGATAATTGTGTAGACCATATTTTGTCTATAAATAAGACGAATATAGAAATTCAAAAAGGCAATTTTTCAAGCTGGTGGGAGAATAAAGTCAGACAAGATAACTTTGAGCTGGCAGAGGACGAGAAACTCAGAAGAGATATTAAACGCTTATCTGCTTCTTCAAAACGGACAGGCAACTGGTCACATGAAGTGGAAAAAACAAAAAACGGAACGAGAAATTCCGGCTCAAAGGTGGATAAAGGCTACATTGGACACAAGGCCGCTAAAATGATGAAACGCTCTAAAGCCATTGAGCAAAGACAAAATTCTGCGATCAACGAAAAGTCTAAGCTTCTTAAAAATATCGAAAATTCTGAGAACCTAGAGATTACACGGCTTGACTATCATAAACGTCAACTTGCTGAGCTAGACAATATTTCGATTTTTTACGGTGAAAAAAAGGTATGTTCAGACGTAAGCTTCACTATCGAGCAGGGTGAGCGTATTGCTCTGTCGGGTAAAAACGGCTCAGGTAAATCAAGTGTCATCAAATTGATGTGTGATGAGGATATAGATTTCACAGGCACTCTCACAAAGGATAATCAGCTTATCATTTCCTACGTATCCCAAGACACTTCTAATCTGCAGGGGAATTTAACGGATTATGCCAGAGACAACGGAATCGATGAAAGTCTGTTTAAATCTATTCTACGAAAGCTTGATTTTTCTAGAATCCAATTTGATAAAGACATATTCACTTATAGTGGTGGTCAAAAGAAAAAAGTGCTGATTGCCAAAAGCCTTAGTGAGAAAGCTCATTTGTACATTTGGGATGAACCGCTTAATTTTATTGATGTCATTTCACGTATGCAAATTGAAGAGCTGTTGCTTGAATACACGCCAACTCTTGTTTTTGTGGAGCATGATCGGGAATTTTGCAACAATGTTGCTACGAAAATCGTTGAACTCCACTAAGAACTCTTTCCAAAGATAGTTAATCTCAAAACCACTAGACCAATATAATTATATTAATAAAGTTAATTATTATATATATTCCAGTTTTCCAATGTACTATAATGATATAGATGCATTGTTAGCATGTTGTTAAAGGAATGAAGATTTCAAGAAAAAACCTATAGAATTGAACAACAGGAGGAAATAAGTTGAGCACACAGAATGTGGGAATTCCATTAGAAGGTTTTGCAGAATATAGCCGGACAGTAGCCGCTGAAGGTGCGGTGCTGGTGAAGAATGATAATCAGGTACTTCCGCTTGGCGAAGGCGATAATGTTGCGATTTTTGGCAGATCCCAAGTGAATTATTATCGCAGTGGTACAGGTTCCGGCGGTAGTGTCCATGTTACTTATACGACCAATTTATTGGATGGTCTTCGCACTAAGAAGAACTTTACAGTTAACGAAGAGCTGGCTGCTGTCTATGAAAAGTGGATTGAACAGAATCCATTTGATAATGGTGGAGGCGCATGGGCTGCAGAACCTTGGCATCAGAAGGAAATGTCTTTGAGCAATGAATTGGTTTCCGAAGCTAGAAACAAATCGAATAAAGCCATTCTTGTAATTGGACGCACGGCAGGGGAAGATCAGGATAATGCTGATGCACCGGGCAGCTACCAATTAACAAATGATGAACAGGCAATGCTGAAGCAGGTAACTACATATTTTGAGCAAACAATCGTTGTCCTGAATGTCTCCAACATTATTGATATGAACTGGATGAACGATGAAAGCTATAAATATCCGATTTCAACTGTGATTTATTCATGGCAGGGTGGTATGGAAGGCGGAAATGCGATTGCAGATGTGCTGTCTGGAGAGGTAACTCCAAGTGGTAAACTGACGGATACAATCGCTTATTCCATCAATGATTACCCATCAACACAGAATTACGGCAATGAATTTACGAACTTGTATCAGGAAGATATCTATGTAGGATATCGTTATTTCGAGACATTTTGTCCAGATAAGGTTCAATTTGAATTTGGTTATGGTTTATCTTATACAACTTTTAGTATCGAGCCAGAAGAAGCCAAATTGATTACCAAAGAAGGCGAGTCTTTCATTGAAATCGGCGTAACCGTTACCAATACAGGAACTTCCTTTGCTGGTAAAGAGGTTGTTCAGGTCTATTATGAAGCTCCGCAAGGTAAGCTTGGTAAACCAGCTAAAGCTCTGGTGTCATTCGGTAAGACGAAAGTTCTTGAACCAGGTGAAGCACAGCGCCTTACGGTGAGTTTCTCAGCACATTCTATGGCTTCTTATGATGACGCAGGCGTGACAGGACATGCTTCTGCCTATGTTCTCGAAGAAGGTACGTACCGCTTGTATGTGGGAACTAGTGTTAAACAAGTGGTGGCAGTCAGTGTTGAGGGTAAAGACGGCTATGTCGTTGAAGCTCTTCAAGTTGTGGAGCAATTGCAAGAAGCTCTCGCGCCTACAGAAAGCTTTACGAGAATGATGCCAGGCGCTCAGAAGGCGGACGGTTCGTACGAGATTGTTTATGTTGAAGTTCCTAAACGTAAAATTTCGTTGGCTGAGCGAATTGAAACTAATCTTCCAGAGACGATCTCACAAACAGGTAATAAAGGATATAAATTAAGAGACGTATATGAACAGAAGGTTAGCATGGAAGCCTTCATTGCACAGCTCAGTGATGAGGATTTGGCTGCAATTGTACGTGGTGAAGGGATGAGCAGTCCTTTAGTTACACCGGGCACGGCTTCTGCATTTGGAGGAGTAAGTGACAGTTTATTTAATCTCGGAATTCCAGTGGCTTGTACAGCTGATGGTCCTTCAGGGATTCGTATGGACAGCGGAGCAAAGGCGACTCAAGTTGCAATCGGAACGCTTCTTGCAGCTACTTGGAATGCGGATTTGGTAGAAGAGCTTTATGTTATGGAAGGGCAAGAGTTGTTAAGAAATAACGTGGATTCCTTGCTTGGACCTGGCCTTAATATCCGACGCAGTCCGCTTAATGGACGTAACTTTGAGTATTTTTCAGAAGATCCTTTGATCTCTGGGGTGTTCGCTGCTGCATGTACTCGCGGTATTTTGAAAGGCGGCTCAACCGCTACGATGAAGCATTTCGCTTGTAACAATCAGGAGAAACATCGTAGTAAAGTAAACGCCGTGGTGTCTGAACGTGCACTTCGTGAGATTTATTTGAAAGGTTTTGAAATCGCCGTGAAGCAGGGCGGTTCGAATTCTATAATGACCTCCTACAATCCAGTTAATGGACACTGGGCGGCTTCGAATTATGATTTGAACACCACGATTCTTCGTGGGGAGTGGGGCTTTAAAGGCATTGTAATGACTGACTGGTGGGCGATCATGAATGATGTAGTTAATGGCGGACCAGCAGATCGGAAATTTACAAATTGGATGGTTCGTGCACAAAACGACCTCTATATGGTTGTACCTAACTATGGTGCAGAAATTAACGGATGGAATGATAACACCATTGAGTCCTTGGAAAATGGTACGTTAACCCGTGGAGAGCTCCAACGTTCTGCCATAAACATTTGTGAGTTTATCATGAATGCACCTGTATTCTCGAGAAAACAGGAAATTGTAGAAACTGTAGAGTTTTTTAAAGCTAATCCTTCACTTACTGGAGAACAAGCTCAATCCTTATCACAGAATCCACAGGTTAAACCTGTCGTAGAAGGATCGACTAGCTTTAAAGTGGAACAGGCTGGTCAATACCGTATCCTGGTGCATATCATGTCAACGGAACCTGAGCTGGCTCAAAGTGCGTGCAATGTATCAGTGAATGATCAATTGATGACAACCATTCAAACAAATGGTACTGAAGGTCAGTGGATCAGACAAAAGCTTGTGAAAGTTGAACTCGAAGCAGGTCTTTATGATATGAAATTGGAGTTCATCAAACCAGGTTTGCAGATCGATTGGATTGAATTCAATAAAATCGACTAGGTGTCATGCGTTAATGTTAGATAGATCGTTAATATTAATCATTTCTAAAAACCGCGATTTTTTTCGCGGTTTTTTTGTTGTACTTATTGTTGCGGGGGAATCATATATTTCATTTCCACTACTCCACATGAGTATGGAGGGGGGATTTCAACTCCTTTATCGGATACTAGAATATGAGGAAATTGCCCGGTATACCAACTATGGTGTGTCGGGCTTTTTGCAGATTATATACTTTACAAATACTTGTCTGCATGTACTTGTGTTTGTTCGAATAAGTTAGAAAGTAGGACCAGGACAAACCATAGGTGGAGATGCGTAGAGATGGGGATGCGTAAACAAAGCTTTATTCGTGGCACGTTCATTTTAACCGTGTCGTCATTTTTTACAAAAGGGCTCGGATTTTTGAATGGCGTTTTGCTGGCACGTTTCTTAGGAGCCGAGGGGGTAGGGCTGCTTATGATTGCTCATCCGCTGCTACCCTTGTTTATTACGCTGACAGAGCTGGGGCTTCCTGTTGCGATTTCAAAGCTTGTCTCAGAAGCTGAGGTTAAGCAGGATGAAGCGCGAGTAAAGCGAATTCTCAAAGTATCTTTAAGTATTACGGGTACGTTGAGTATTATACTAACTTTAGTGGCTCTATTTGGATCCAAATGGATCGCGTCGGTTTTTTTAGCCGATCAGCGGGCGTATTATGCTATGGTCGCTATTACGCCGATCATTCCAATTATTGCGATGTCAGCTGTATTAAAAGGTTATTTTCGTGGAAAACAGAACATGAACCCGCTGGCCTTTTCCGATATTATTGAGAATTTGGCGCAAATCATTGTCATTATCGGTGTTGTGAACGTTTTGCTGCCTTATGGGATTGCTTATGCAGCTGCGGGCGCTATGGCGGCTTCCGTGATCGGCGAAGGTTTTGGTTTGCTCTATTTGTTTGCTGTCTTCAAATGGGCAAATCGAGGGAAGATCAAACCCACCCCACCGCCTAATTCAAGTTTTTCACCCAAAGGAGACAGTACGTTGAGAGATCTGCTGCGCATCGGCTTACCGATGACAGGCAGCGGTTTTATTCATTCTCTCTATCATGCGTTTCTCCCATTGCTGATTACGAAAAGTCTAGTCCTGTTTGGTGTGGGGGTTGAGATGGCGACTAAGCAATTTGGACTTTTAGCGGGATATGCTCTCCCCATGTTGTTTCTCCCCAGCTTCTTCACACAATCGTTGTCCACTGCATTAATTCCGGCGATCAGCGAAGCAAGTGTGAGCAATAATAGCAAGCTTATGCATAGTCGTATGGATATGGCTATGCGATCCGCACTTATTGTAGGTCTTCCATGTACAATCATCCTGTACTTATGGGCTGTACCATTAACTACTTTGATCTATCATTCGCCAGAAGCGGGCGAGCTGCTAAGGTTGATTGCCCCCTTATTTTTCCTTTATTATTTTGGAGCACCACTGCAAGCAATTCTGCTTGGTTTGGGGAAAGCATCAACCGTCATGTGGAACCATATTCTTACGAATATTTTTGAAGTGATTGCGATCTTTGTTCTCGGTTCTAATATTGGCATCGAAGGGGTTGCTATAGGGTTCGGACTGGGGCTTTTGCTGCTGACACTGCTGAATTTTATGTCTGTGGCAGGAACGATCGGATTTTATTTTGACTTTCGCATTGTATTCAAGGTGGCCGCGGGAGGAATTGTCATGACGATTTGCGGGATGACGGCTCACGGTATTCTGCAACGAATGGACCTGGGGCAGATTATTGAACTGTCCGGAGCGCTATTAGTTTCATTGATCACCTATGCTGCAACATTGCAGGTAACCCATGCTTGGGAACGGTCACCGAAACCACCGACGATTACGCCTGTTTCTTGAAAGGGGATATTTCGGTATCATGCTCCAAAAAGTAAATCGAATATGATGTAAGCCTCTGTGTAACAGTATGGAGGCGGATGAAGGTAACGGGAGCAGCGAGGTGTTTAACTGTATTTTGTACAGCTATAAATGGATGGGTGATTTAGAAGGAAGTGTAACGGACAAAAGTATTCAACCCCCGGTTCATAACATCAGAGCAACGATTCTCCAATAACGGATGATCGCTGCTCTGATGTTTTTTACGAATTTTTGTTTGAACTGATGAATACATACCGGAGCGGGGTATTGGAAAGGGGAGCTAGATTCCCAAAAAGGACTACATAAGGCGCGATCTAGCTTTTATGAGACACCTTGAGAAGTGAAGCAGGACTACGCTAGTTATTACCGAGTATTATCCTTGACCGTATTTTTTTCTAAAATGACTCAGTGTAAGTAACGGCCAGATATAGCGATAACTATGATAATTGGAATAGAAATTACCGGGGAGACCAGCGCCTGTTGGATAAGAAGTTTTCCAATCCTCTTCATGAATAGACATGATTAATCTTTCAATTCCTTTTTCCACCGCTGCTGTTGATTTCGGCTGAATGGTGATGAGTGCGTCAAGCGCCCATGCGGTTTGGGAAGGCGTACTTTCGCCTAATGGTACATACTGCAAAAGCCGATCACTATGACAAGATTCCCCCCAACCCCCATCCGAGTTCTGTATGCTTATGAGCCAATTCGCTCCTTTTTGCAATGTTTCATGTTCCAGTGGCAGGCCAACGGCCTGCAATCCTGTTAAGGCAGCCCATGTCCCATAGATGTAACAAACGCCCCATCTTCCGTACCATGAGCCATCCTTCTCCTGATGCTGAATCAGCCATTTCACACCTCGCCCGATGAATTCGTTTCGCGTATCAAGGTCGGCAATGTTCCCGAGATACTCCAAGGTACGCCCGGTTAGATCTGCCTCTGAGGGATCAATAGCAGCAGATTTAGCCCCATCGATTGCGAGCCAAGTGAGCATTTCTTTATTGGTGTTTTTTTCAAAAGCTGGCCAGCCCCCGTCTTTATTCTGCATCGATAGGACCCAGTTCAGTCCACGATTCCATGATTCTAGATAGGATGGCTGAGTTATTGATAAACTTCGAATGGCTCGTAAAGCAGCGGTCGTATCATCCACATCCGGATTAATCGTATTAGATTCTGAGAAACCCCATCCCCCCGGAGTCGTATCCGGATTATGAATACTCCAATCAGCAGTTTTATGCTGTTGTCTGGTCAGCAGATACGAAGTAGCACGTTGAATCGCGAGATGATGATCGGGAATTTGTGCCTCCTGCAAAGTATAGGCGATTAGAGCCGTGTCCCATATCGTAGACGGAGAGTTTTGAATTGTTGTTTTACTTTCAGAACGGCATTGCATCGAGGTAAGCCCATCAATGGCATTCATAATCAGAGGATGCTGCTGGTCATAGTCCAGAGCCAGAAGGGCATACACCATAAGAATTGTACTAGTTGCGTAACTGTATAGAGTCCCGTCGGATTCAATCCGCTGGAGAATAAACTGTTCTGCTTTAGTTCGGGCAACTTCGTGAATGTAGCGAGGGCTTCCAAGAAGTCTGCTTAGGCCAGTTTGAATAACGTCCTGCAGCTCATGATATCCACGGGAAGCGGGTTCAGCATCTTCAATGCGTGTGTCTATGAGATCAGATAGATCGGGAGCATTCGCTGTTGAGATCGAGAAACGTCGATCGGCCATAATAAGCATAGGCGTGAGATGCACTCTTGAGTAGCCAGAGAACTCAAAATAGTTAATAGGAAAATAAGACGGGAACAACAGAACTTCTAGGGGAATCGAAGAGATCGATAAAGGCCATTTACTCTGTCCAGTAGCTGCGAGAATGACTCTGGTTAGGATGCTAGTTACTTTTCCAATTCCTCCTTTGGATTGAATATAATGCTTTGCACGCAATATCGGCTCATCTGTCACCTTACTGTACCCAGAATAGAGAAGGGCGTAGTAGGCTTCAACCGAGGTGGATAAGTTACCATCTTCTTCATCTCTATACAATTGCCAGAATCCAGCGGACTGTTGCTCAGCAAGAATACGATCATGTAGTTGTCGAATCAGGGCTTCATTCTGTACGTTCAAAATCCGAAAAAGAATGATGACATAGGCATCGATAACGATTCCATTTTCAAAACAAAAGTGCCAAGATCCATCTTGCTGCTGTTGATCAATCAGGAATGCCGTTAAACGCTCGATCTCATTATCTACTGTGCTCAGTATAGGATTCATTCCTTAGGTACCTCCGAGGTCCTTCATTTTTAGTATTATATGATGGATGAGAGGTTGAAATGAAAAAGGACTGTAAAGTTGCTTTATGCAACCTCACAGCCCTTGATAATATTTAGCTAATCAATCGGTTAATTTTCAATCACGATACGGTTCAGCTTAAGATTTACCGGGGCAGCAATCGTGTCACCCACAGGGCATTTGCTTTCTAAAAATTGCACGAATGCTTCGACCTTCTCGGCAGGGGATGGGGTCTTTATGTAGAATGTATAGCGAATATCTGAATAGCCGGGACGGACTTCAGAACGGTTAAAAAATCCATCGAGGTCCAGATCACCTTCAACATCTACTCTGAAATCTTCAAGCTCTACCTCAAATTTGGAAGCATAAACTCGAGCCACAATAGATTGGCAGGCCCCTAAAGAAGCAAGCAAAGCTTCAACAGGATTCATTCCTGTATCCGTCCCCCCGAGATTTTGTGGTTCATCGATGACGAGCTCGAATTGTCTTGCTTTTGTAATGACTTTAACCCCATCTTGTAAATGGGCAGTTGCTTTGAAAGTTTGAACATTTGGCATTTGTCTACACTCCTTCTTCTGGACAACCCAATTATGATTAGATGTTTCGAATTTTATGTAATTCATAGTATTTTTCTAGGAATTGTTTAGATTATAGTTCTATTCTTTGTACCTTGTCAATACTTGATTAGTATTATTTGGATTCTTACATCTTCATGAGTTGGATTTTGTTAAAAAGTATGGGGAGGAGATAAAGTGTCAAATGAAATTGAGCGCTACTTGAACAGTCCTATGGTTAAAATTCTAGGGGGAGCAATAGAGTTAAGAGATGATCGAATAAAAACTAAATGGAAGACTGAAATAAAACCATTTCTTCTTGCACCGAATCCTGTAACGGTGGATCTATACAATATTGTTACTAAAAAAACAACGAAGTCATCCGTCGAAAATCTTAAACCTGTGGTGAATGTTTCTTGGAATGATGCTATTTCTTTCTGTAATCTGCTTTCTCAGAAGGCTGGATTGAAAGAAGCTTATATTATAAGTGACGATGGAGATCATATTATTTGGGATAGGGAAGCGGGTGGCTATCGACTTCCAACAGAAGCAGAGTGGCAATATGCATGTAAAGCAGAAACTACTGGCTATCAATATGGCGAGCTAGATAAGATAGCTTGGTACAATGAAAATTCAGATGGTGAACTCCATGTTGTAGGGTCGAAAGAACCGAATGCATGGGGGCTTTATGATATGTTGGGGAATGTTTGGGAGTGGTGCTGGGATTTATATGATGAACAAGTGTACGGCTCCTATCGGATTTTTCGAGGAGGCAGCTGGGCTGAAGAGGCCAGGGGCTGTGGAGCAACCTGTCGTCGTCGCAGCCATCCCACATTTTGTGTGGATGATCTTGGATTTCGTCTTGGTCGATCTTTATAACATTAATTCGTCTCTACATTAATCAATTCACATTAACACAGAAAATGATTGTTCCTAAAATAGACTTACTACAGGAGGTGCTTCTAGAATTAGAAAGTTTGTAGCTATCTCCGTTGTAATTATTACTCTGCTCGTTCTAGGAATGTACGCAGCACTTCAGTTTAAATATAATTCACTTGAGAAAAACTTAAGAGAATATTTGATCACTGTTGAAGGATACTCTGAATCTGATTTACTGAGTATTAAAGCTAAACTGAGCTCAATGCCGAAGTTCCCTGTATATGTTAGATTTGCTAATGAACCAGATACGGATTATATTTTCACAGACAGAGATGCATCAGATTGGAAGCAACTAGATCCTAAGGAGCCGCAAAGATTAAAGAAGGTTAATCAATAGTTGAGATATAGCAAAAAATCTTGGTCAGTAAAATGAATAGCATCTCTCTAAGCTGACCGCACTCTGTGCGGTTTTTTCTTTGTGGATCTTGCTAATGAAAAAGATAACTTGACAGAAAACAATTCGACGTATACATTTGTATACATAAACGAAACGTATACATATGTATACAAATAAAAGGAGGAGTAAATATGCGTGATGGACATTTCGGAAAACGCGGTCATAGAGAACATGGGGAACACAAAGACCGTGGAGAGCATAGAGATCGCGAGCATATGAGCAGACATGGGATGGATTCTATGGATGGTCCCCCAAAAAGTGCACAAACTTTTCGTCGCGGCAGAGCTCTAGCATTTTTGGAAAAGCTTAATGTGAATCGAGCCACTTTACAGCGGCAGCTGCAAACACCGGAGCTGGATTCGATCAAGCAAGTGATTAGCGGTGAATTGAAGGCAACGGAAGCGATTATTGAAGAGTTTATCCATATTTTTCAGATTCATGAAGTAACGCCGGAAGATAAGACTGTTGGCGAAATTAAAAAAGAGGAGAATGATCAAAAAAATGAAAACCATTGATCTTATAAAAACCCGTAGAAGTATTAAGCAATTTAAGGCGGATTCGATTCATGAGGATGATTTATTGAATTGGCTGGAAGCAGCTAGTTATGCTCCAAACCATCGTATGAACGAACCTTGGGAACTCCTATTTATCGGGCCTGAGACTAGAGCTAAATTAAAGCATAAGACGAATTTTGGAAACGCTCCTGTCGTTCTTGCTATCTTATCTAAACCTGGTGCAACAGCGTTTGAACGTGACGAGAATGTTATGGCTGCCGCTTGTTTCGCACAGAACTTCTTATTAGCTGCACATGAAGTGGGAGTTGGAGCATATTGGGCTTCTTTAGGTGCTTTACCTCATAATCGTGAAATTCTAGGTGTCCCGCAAGATTACGATGTGATTGGACTATTTGGTATTGGATATCCGGAGGAAATCCCAAATGCTAAACCAAGAACACCGATGAAATCAAAAATCACATATTTATCTTAAAAGGTGATGGAATGTGGAAACTTAAGAGTTACTTAAGGCCATATTGGGTGTGGTCTGTGTTAGCACCACTTATGATGATGCTCGAAGTGTTTATGGATTTGCTTCAACCTACACTAATGGCGAGCATTGTGGATCATGGGATTATGACGAAAGATTTATCACATATTTATTCGACGGGATTGACCATGCTCGGAGTAGCATTTGTCGGTCTAATTGGTGGGGTGGGCTGCACCGTTTTTTCGAGCATCGCCTCACAAAATTTCGGGAATGATTTACGGATTAACCTGTTTGAACATATTCAGAAATTCTCAAACAAGAATCTGGACCAATTGAAGACGGGCTCGTTGATTACTCGTTTAACAAACGATGTGGTACAGCTACAAACCTTTGTTCAGATGATTTTGCGGAATATTCGCTCTCCATTGCTATTAATCGGCAGCTTGATAATGGCTATACGGATTAGTCCTTCACTGACCCTTATCCTTGTCGTTGCCGTGCCATTGCTGGTTGCAATATTATATGGGTTGATTCGACTTTCTTTCCCTTTGTTCAAGAAAATGCAGGTCAAATTAGACGGCGTCAACACAGTATTACAGGAAAATTTATCGGGTATCCGTGTAGTCAAAGCCTTCGTCCGTGCTAAGCATGAACAGAAACGGTTTAATACAGCTAATAAGGATTACACAGAAACTGCGATAAAAGCGGTGCGATTAATGTCGTTAAATATGCCGCTCATGATGCTTGTGCTCAATGCTAGTATCGTAGCTGTTCTTTGGTTTGGTGGGCTGCAGAGCTGGAACGGCTCGCTGCCGGTCGGTCAGCTAATCGCCTTCATTAACTATATCACCCAATTGTTGATGTCTATGCTGATGTTGAGCAATATGCTCACATTCTTCTCGCGTGCAAAGGTCTCCGCAGATCGGGAGAATGAAGTGTTTTCTACGATCAGCGAGATTACAGACGTAACCGAAGCTAAAAAAGATAAGCTACAAAACGGTCGAATTGTATTTGACAACGTTTCCTTTGCCTATGATCCTGCGGATGAGAACCTCGTGTTAGATGGCATCCATTTCACTGCTGAGCCAGGTGAAACTGTAGCCATCCTTGGAGCCACAGGCGCTGGTAAATCAACCTTGGTGAGCCTCATTCCACGCCTTTACGATGTATCTTCTGGATCAATCACAATTGATGGTTCCGACACTCGGCAAATTTCTTTGGAACATTTACGTCGCAAGATCGGTTACGTTATGCAGCAAGCCATTCTGTTCAGCGGAACAATCCGTGATAATATCCGATATGGCAGACCGGAGGCTACGGATGAAGAAGTGGAACAAGCAGCAAAAGCTGCTGAAGCGCACCATTTTATTTTAGAGCTGCCACAGGGTTATGATACAGTGCTTGGCCAACGAGGCATCAACTTGTCCGGTGGGCAGAAGCAGCGGCTTTCGATTGCAAGGGCGTTGTTAATTCAGCCAACAATTCTTATTATGGATGACAGTACTAGCGCACTTGATGCGGCGACAGAGTCGCGAATTCGGCAAATGTTAAAAAAACGGCTGAGTAGTAGCACTAATATTATGATTGCTCAGCGTGTCACATCTGTGATTGATGCGGACCGCATTTTAATTCTAGAAAACGGCCGAATTGCTGTACAAGGTACACATGATGGTCTAATGAGTAGCAGTGAAATTTATCGAGACATCTGGAAATCACAGATGAAAGGGGAGGAGGTTCCTTATGTCAAAGCATGACAACGGCATGAACACTCCCCCTATCCATAGACCAGGCGGATTCGGAACAGGAATAGGACCGGGATCTGGCCCCGGACGCGGCGGCGCTGTGCCAATCGTGCGCGCCAAAAATCAAGCGAGCACGCTTAAACGCATCTGGACTTATTTGAATCGTCAGCGGTTCGGGTTAATCATTGTATATGTATTTACTGTGTTGAATGCACTTATTTCATTGATCGGACCGTATCTCATCGGTAAAGCGATTGATACTGCGGTTATTCCACACAATTATCAGGGTCTTATTCGGTTTTGCATACTCCTTATTGGCATTTATGGGCTAGGCAGTGTAGTTGCCTGGGTGCAAGCATACGTCATGACATCTGTTTCGCAGAATACTGTTTTTGAGCTGCGACGTGATCTGTTCAGCAAGTATCAGCAGCTGCCCATTAAATTTTTTGACACTCGGGTTAACGGAGAATTGATGAGCCGGGCAACTAACGATATAGAGAGCGTATCCAGCACACTCAATCAGAGTGTAACCCAATTGTTAAATAGTTTGATAACATTAAGCGGCTCCCTCGTTATTATGTTAATGCTGAACGTTCCGTTGACTGTAGTCTCATTAATCACGATCCCGCTCGTATTATTGGCTAGTCGAAAAATCATTGGTTTAAGCCGCACTTATTTTAGAAATCAGCAGCGACATTTAGGTGAACTTGGCGGGTTCATCGAAGAAACCATCAGCGGACAAAAGGTGGTCAAACAATACAGTAGGGAAGAGTCAGAAGTTAAACGATTCCGAAAAATAAGCGGAGAACTGAATAAGGTCAGCATTAAGGCACAAATCGTATCAGGATTAGTAGGACCCGTGATGAACATGATTAATAACCTTGGTTTTGCGATCATTGCCGGGGTTGGGGGCTGGATGGCTTTCCATAACATGGCTACGGTTGGTATAATCGTTAGCTTCCTTACCTATTCCAAACAGTTCGGTAGACCCATTTCTGATCTTGCTAACCAGTACAATTTAATTCAATCTGCAATCGCCGGTGCAGAGCGTGTGTTTGAGGTTTTGGAGATGCCGTCCGAATACGGGGATGAAGAAAGTGAGGATCTCCCAAGATTAACAGGGGAGGTTGTTTTTCAGGACGTTTCTTTTGCTTATAAAGCGGATTCCCCGATTCTGTCTGGCGTTACGTTTGAAGCAAAACCTGGGGAGAAAATTGCACTCGTTGGCCCAACAGGAGCAGGTAAAACAACCATCGTTAACCTGCTGATCCGATTCTATGATTTGAATGGCGGTTCCATACGAATTGATGGTCGCGACATCCGAGAGCTGGATAAAAACGCACTTCGTAGTCAACTAGGGATGGTGCTGCAAGATGCGCATGTATTCTCGGGAACGATTCGTGAGAATATTCGGTTTGGCCGACTCGATGCGACCGATCTAGAGATTGAGCAGGCGGCTCAGCTAGCCAATGCGGATGCTTTTATCAAAAGATTGCCGCATGGTTACGAGACCCTCCTCAATGCAGAAGGCAGTAATCTGAGTCATGGCCAGCGCCAGCTGTTAACGATTGCTCGCGCAATTTTAGCTGATCCTGCCATATTAATTCTTGACGAAGCAACCAGTAGCGTGGACACACGTACGGAAATGCACATTCAACAAGCAATGAAGAATTTGATGAAGGGTCGAACAAGCTTTGTAATCGCCCACAGGCTTAGTACGATCCAGGACGCCAATCGCATACTCGTGATCCAGGGTGGAGGAATTGCTGAGCAAGGAAGTCATGAGGAGCTTCTTGCGATGCAGGGCGCCTATTACGAGTTATACAATACCCAGTTCAAACGAGCGATTTAAAGAAACATTTGTATGGCTGTGAAAAAACACTGACTTGGATCAGTGTTTTTTTATTAGCGAGGTGACCACAGACCATCGAATTGACCGCCGAAACGCTACATTGTATGCTACTACAAGATAATGTAAACAAGGAAGTGATTATTTGAGCCATTCCAGCTATGAACAGCTTGAGACCGAAGGCAAACTACCGTTTGATGTTTCTTTACATAGTGTCAACTTTGTGCCGAATCACTGGCATATGAGTGTGGAGCTGATTTTTGTGCTGTCCGGCAATCTAGAGGTTTCGACCGGAAACCGTCAATATAGGCTTAAAGAAGGCGATATGCTACTCATTAACCAGTGTTACGTGCATGAAGTTATCGGATTAGATCAGAATATCATCGCTACCTTTCAAATCCCAACAACCTATCTTAAGCAGCATATCCACAATGTGGAGAAGATCAGCTTTGAATGTTATTCTGCTGAAGTCGGTCCTGAGAAGCAAAATGGCTTAGATAACATGCGTCAGCTCATGGCTGAAATGGTACAACTTAAGTACAAAGGCGGAGAAGCCTATGAACTGGGGATGGAAGCACGTATGCTTGGGTTATTCTCTGTTTTGGTCAAACAGTTCAAGCTGCCAAATTCCGGTGAAGCGATGAATATAAAATATATGGAACGAATGATGAGCATCATCACTTATATAGATGAACATTATAAAGACCCGGTGTCGCTGCAGACAATCGCAGAACGAGAGTATTTGTCGGTGCCGTATTTGTCCAAATTTTTTAGCGAGAACATTGGGGTCAACTTCCAGACTTACTTAACCAGCATTCGTTTAAAAAATACCGTAGAAGCCCTTTTAAGAGATCAAGAGCATTCGCTTGCTGAGCTGGCACTTGAGCAGGGCTTTCCAAACGCAAAATCTTTTTACGCTGCATTCAAAAGCCGATATCATATTACACCACATGAATATCGCAAAAAATATCGACCTCAAACTCATGCGAAACAGGAAGGTTCTGCTTCCGGCTACTTAGCATTTAATCAATCCAGCGCACTGGGTATTGTTCGGCAATTCCTGCGGCGTAGTCAGTCGCACCAGCTTGAACCCGTACATGCGGTTGTTCAGCTATCTGCGAGTATTCCATTAGACAGGATTCAGCGGCAAATCCAGCATAGCTGGAAAAATATCATTACGATTAGTAAAGCAAATGAAGGACTTCAAAGTGATGTACAAGCTCATTTGAAATATGTACAAGAGTGGTGTCCGTTTCGCTATTTGCGTTTTCATGGAATTTTTGATGATTCAATGATGGTGTACCAGGAGGATCACGAAGGGCAGGCACATTATAATTTTCGCTTTGTAGATCAGTTGTTTGATTTTTTGTTATCGATCGGCTTGAAGCCTTTTATAGAACTGGGGTTTATGCCTTTTGATCTCGCAGCAGACAGCAGTAAACATGTGTTTTATAAAAAGAGTTACGTGAGTCCGCCTAAATCCATGGACCGCTGGTGTGAATTGGTAGATCGGTTTATTCGCCATTGTCTCAATCGGTACGGTCTTGAAGAGGTGGAAAGCTGGAAGTTTGAATTCTGGAACGAACCGGAATATGGTTTGTTCTGGCCTGCGACGGAAGAAGCGTACAACGAATTGTATGCCCGAACGTTCGACACCCTCAAAGCCATCTCTCCGAACCTTCAGATTGGCGCTCCCGGTAGAATTATTACTCTGAATTCCAATGCATTTTGTGAACAGTTTTTCGCTTTCTGCAAAGAACGGGGTTGTCTTCCAGACTTTATCCCGTTACATTTTTATCCGCATGAGGACATGGATGATCTGCTTAGTAAAAATTGGGAGCCTAAAGAACGATTAAGTGAAAAAGAAATATCTCCACTTACAGTAGAGGGGTTCAACAAAGTGTCCCCAAACCCCGATTATTTGAAGGAATCACTGGAGCGTGAAATCGGACTGCTCGCTGAGTTGGGACTTAACGGACAAGAGTTATATTTAACCGAATGGAATTCAACGGCATTTCATCGTGAACTGACCAATGACACATTATATAAAGCTGCATATATCGTAAAAAATATCATCGAAAATCTCGACAGCATCAGTGGGTTCGGATATTGGGTACTGAGTGACAATATTGAAGAAACAGCGGCTTCATCCCGGATATTTCATGGTGGACTTGGACTTATGGCTCAGTATGGAATTCCGAAAGCGGCTATGAATGCCTATGAAATGCTCGCTAAGCTGGGGAATCGGCTAGTCGCACATGAAGAGGGTTATATCGTGACAGCTGGAAGAGGTGGTTATCAGATTTTGGCTTATAATTACTGTCATTTTGATGATTTGTACGCGCTTGGTGATACTTCATTCATTACACCTACTAGTCGTTATAATGGCTTCAAAAACGAGAGGCTTCTTAAAATTGAGCTCGCTTTAACTGGATTACCATCTGGCAGATATAAGCAAGTGAATCATACGATCAACAGGGCACATGGCAGCAGCTTTGACAAGTGGGTAGAAATGGGGGCTCCACCCGTTCTGACTGCAGAGGACACTGCTTATCTAAAAGCTGCCTCTCTTCCAGGTAGACAGATTCAACTTCTTGAAGTAGGTGAAGAGCTTTCTGTTGTTATTAGAATGGAACCTCATAGCGTAGAGCTCATTGAGCTGACTCCATTGTTTTGAGAAAATGAGTCAATTTTTAAGCTTCATCTTGATGAATGATATTGAAGCGCTTTCATTTAGATTAAAAATGAACCTAAAAGTGTGTAATTGACCACCTCTCCTCCAAGAGGTGGTTTATTTTATAATCAAATTGTAAACGTTTTCTAAAAGGACGAGGAGGAATTACAATGACTGGAGAATCGATTAAAGGGCAGGTTCACACCCCTTTTCGTAGATTGACCTTTGGTATTCTGCTTGGTTACGGCATGATGATGCTGGCACTGATGACACCTGCCACCTTGCTGCTGACCTTTAAAATGATTGAAGTGGATCCGAATGGATATACCTCTTCCTATGGACTGGTTGCAGGAATAGGTGCATTCTTTGCTCTTATCGGAAATCCGATTGGCGGTGCACTCAGTGACCGAACCCATCTTTCGTTCGGACGGCGGCGCACGTGGATTATCCTAGGTCCACTAGTTGGCTGTGCTGCGCTGGTATGTACTGGTTTCGCCAAAGAGCCTTGGCAGATCATGATTAGCTGGGCAGTCGCACAATTTTTCTTCAATGTAGGGATGGCAGCCTATACAGCGCTTATTCCAGACCAAGTACCTCAGGAGAAACAAGGGACAATCTCCGGATTAATCGGTCTCACTATTCCAATCGCTATGACGGTAGGGATGATCATGATGACAGTGATGACCTCAGTTTCTTCAGAAATTAAGTGGCTTTTGCTAGGTGTAATCGGTATCATAGGTCCACTTCTCAGTACGTTGATTATTAAAGAAGGTAAAGTAGAAATTGTTCCCAAGACACATAATCAAATATCGCTGGGTAAGAAGCTGAGTACGATTTTTCCTAGTCCACGTAAATTCCCGGAATTTTCTTGGGCTTTCGTATCCAAGTTCCTGATCATGATGGGATATTGTAGCACTTTATACCTCACAGTCATGCTGGTAAACCGGATGGGACTTACGGAAGAGCTGGCCACCGCAAAGGTTGCTACGATTAATATCGTTATGCTAGTGGGTGTTGCAATTACAAGTATCTTCGGTGGGGTGTTGTCAGATAAATTTGGTAAGCAAAAACCATTCCTGATTGTTTCAGGGTTCATCATTGCTATTGGGGTTCTGTTGTTTGCCTTTGTGCCAAGTTATCCGGCCTACATTGCCGGAGCTGCAGTGATCGGATTGGGATTTGGCTGCTTCTCAGCCGTAGATATGGCACTCGTTGCACGCATTCTTCCAAGTAAAGAGGATTCAGCCAAAGACTTCGGGATTATGAACGTAGCTAATGCTTTGCCACAGTCCATTGTTCCAGCAATCGCTCCTGTGCTGTTAGGCATTGGCAGCTGGACCTTCTTTTATATCTTCCTTGCCGTCTGCACCATACTTGGTATGCTGGCAGTGAAGCCACTTCCAGAAGTGGGAACAGAGAAAAGTGCTCAAACTGCTGAACTAACAGCTGTCGAAGCGCAATCACAAAAAGCCAATCTGGTCTAAGAAAAAACAAACAAGAAAACAGTGGAGGGAAACCATATGAATCAGAGAGAGACTATTAACACTAAAAGCCTTCATACCATTTCTTACGTAAGCAATAAGGGCGGTCCAACCTTGGGTTATTCCCCTGATTCTGGAGTGCAGATTCTCGAGCAGGACGGACTGTTCTTCAAAGATCTGAATCGTAATGGCAAGCTGGATAAATATGAGGACTGGCGATTGACGCCGCAAGAGCGGGCTGAAGATCTAGCTTCACAAATGAGTATTGAACAAATTGCTGGACTCATGCTGTATAGTCGTCATCAATCCATCCCAGCACTTAGTAGCAGCTGGTTCTCAGGAACATATAACGGTAAATCCTATGAGGAGAGCGGAGCTAAGCCATGGGAGCTTACCGATGAACAATTAGCATTTCTGGCACAGGACCATCTAAGACATATTCTGGTGACCACCGTGGAAAGTCCGGAAATTGCTGCCCTGTGGAACAACCAGGTGCAGGCATTTGCAGAAGGAACCGGCCTTGGGATTCCAGCCAACAACAGCTCCGACCCACGCCATGGCTCAGATTCTAATTCAGAGTTTAATGCTGGCGCTGGTGGGCAAATCTCCATGTGGCCGGAGACGCTGGGCCTTGCGGCAACCTTCGATCCGAAGATCACCTATCGTTTCGGGCAAGTTGCCTCACGTGAGTATCGTGCACTTGGTCTAGGGACGGCGCTATCGCCGCAAATCGATATTGCTACAGATCCACGATGGTTTCGTTTTAACGGCACTTTTGGCGAGGATTCGAAGTTATCTGCTGACATGGCAAAGGCTTATGTCGACGGCTTCCAGAGCTCGGAAGATGACAGGGAGATTAACGAAGGTTGGGGATATGACAGCGTGAACGCTATGGTAAAACACTGGCCTGGCGGTGGTTCCGGGGAAGGCGGAAGGGATGCACATTATGCTTGCGGCAAGTATGCCGTCTATCCGGGCGGTAACTTTGAAGAACATCTTATTCCTTTTACAGAAGGAGCTTTTAAGCTGGATGGTCCAACCAAGCAGGCTTCAGCGGTAATGCCATACTACACAATATCTACAGATCAAGATCAAGTGAACGGGGAGAATGTCGGAAACTCTTATAATTCCTATCTTATTACCGATCTGCTTCGGGAAAAATACGGTTACGATGGCGTTGTGTGCACAGATTGGCTCATTACAGCAGACGAATCAGATAGTAAGGATTCCTTTCTCAGTGGTAAACCTTGGGGCGTAGAGGGTATGTCCGTCGCAGAACGGCATTACAAGCTCTTGATGGCAGGCGTTGACCAATTCGGCGGCAATAATGAGATGGAGCCAGTCCTTGAAGCATACCGAATGGGAGTAGCTGAGCATGGAGAGGTATGGATGCGGAATCGTTTTGAGCGGTCAGCTGTTCGGCTTCTACTTAATATTTTCCGTCTGGGTCTCTTCGAGAACCCGTATTTGAAGCCTGAGAAGAGCGCTCGAATTGTTGGGAATCCTGAGTTTATGCAATCAGGCTATGAAGCACAGCTGAAGTCGATCGTGCTGCTGAAGAACAAAAATCGGGTATTGCCGTTGGCAGCGAAACAAACCGTATATGTTCCGAAGCGTTATACTCCAGCAGGAAAGGATTGGTTCGGCAACCCAACGCCGGAAAAGACAGAATATCCAGTGAACCTGGATGTTGTGTCTAAATATTATTATGTGACAGATCAGCCGGAAAAAGCAGACTTTGCTCTTGTCTTCATAAGCAGTCCTAAATCAGGAGTAGGCTTTAGTCAGGAAGATTCTGAGCAAGGCGGTAACGGCTATGTGCCCATTAGCTTGCAATATAGACCGTACACTGCGGAACATGCTCGGGAGCAGAGCTTAGCTGGAGATGCGCGAGATAACGATGTACTTAACCGTTCTTATAAAGGAAAAACCGTTGTTACGCATAATGAGAGCGATCTGGATCGTGTCCTGGAAGCTCGCAAGCTGATGAAAGACAAACCGGTAATTGTGTCGATGTTACTGTCCAATCCTTCGGTTGTTGCCGAATTTGAGGGAGAGGCTGATGCTATACTTGTTAACTTTGGGTTACAGGATCAAGCACTTATGGAGGTGTTAACGGGTGCCGAGGAGCCTTCGGGCTTGCTCCCAGTACAAATGCCATCAGGTATGCAAACGGTAGAAGAGCAGCTGGAAGATGTGGCACATGACATGGAATGTCATGCGGATTCAGAAGGAAATGTATATGATTTTGCCTTTGGAATGAATTGGAATGGTGTTATAGAGGATGAAAGAACGAAGAATTACCGGAAATAAGAACCGTTCTGCGGAAAAATAAAAGCAAAGCACCGCCTGAAGAATTTATCAGACGGTGCTTTGTATATCAATCGGTTTTCCGATGGTGGAGCTATAAATTCCTTTCCAACAAAGTCCCAAGTTGTTCAGCCAAGATTTGATGTGTTACAGGCTTCTCATTCTTGAACCACCATTCCACAACCCCTGCATAAGCTGATGCCACAAAACTAATGATAACCTCTTCATTTAATCCGTGGTTTATCCCTTCCGTTACATTTACTTCATGTCTAAACTCTTTTTGAAGAAAGGTTAAGAACCGATTACGGAAATAAGGGGCGCCTTTGCTCGCCAGCATCATAGAGAAAAAAGAATAATGATTATCGAAGTATTCCGTCCACTTCAACGTGGCTTCAATAAAATCTAAATCTGCTGCCGATTCGCAAAGTACTCTAAGAACTTCTATATGTTCCTCGATAAGCTTGTCTAACAAATCATATTTATCCTGATAATGAAGATAAATGGTTCCTCGGCTTACATTTGCCTTGTCGGAGAGATCCTGTATGGTAATGTCGTCAAAATTCTTCTCGGACATCAGTTCAATAACAGCTTTTTTAAGTGTTTCTTGTGATTTAAGAATCCTTCTATCCACTTTAGACATTTGATTTTCTCCTTACTTTCAAAAAAATGAACACTTTTATAGGACCTGTTCAGTATTGAACAAAACACACACATCGCTTTAAAAAACCAGAAACCCGCAAATTTCTCTTTAAGAAGCGTAGACAAGCTCAATGACGATAGGCTAAGTATTCAAACCTGCCAAATGCAAAATCTGCTTCAGACGATCTATATCCACATAGATATCTTCGAATCCCGGAAAACGAATAGCAGGATCTGGCCAGCCTTGACCATACATCATGTAATAATCAAGAGCGTTATGGTTGCTGATCATCCAATACGTTGGAACGACATGCTGTTCATGAACAATTTCAATAACTTGTGTTCCAGATTGACAAAAAGCCAGATTGGCCAGTCCAGCGCCATGTGCTCCCATGATTACCTTTGCCGAAGCGAATAACTGGATTTGCTGGGCAACCGTCCAATCCTCAAGATAAATAGGTTGAATGCTATATTCTTCAAGGCAGCGTATAACTTCCTCTTCATTGACCAAGCGCCTGGTGCTTGCTTTGTTTCGAGAAATATAAATACGCTCAGGTGTAGCGAGTGTTGATTCCCTATGAGGCAGTAATAATTTACGTAGCGTATCCGTGGTCCACGGGGGATAGTGGGAATTCATCATCAAAGAAGGGACAAGTAGCTGATCAGCTTCAAAGTAAGTTTGAGGATTTGTCCGGATTACTGAAGACTCTGATATACCGAGCATAGCCCAGGTTTGTTCCACAAATGGTCCATATGGATTTGGATTCATGATGATAGAGGTATAAGGAATTCCACTCGTTTTGAGCATCGCCAGCCTAGGGAGCACATCATACAACCAGTGGAAATAGTTATGGCTTCCGCAAAACGTCAACACAGCCACGGTTCCTTCTAAATATTGAAGTTTTGGATCATTCCACCGATGGAACACAGGGTGCTCCTCTGCTTCTAGCATTCTATTTTGAACGGCGTCATATTCTTGTGACAGATCAAAGATCAGCTTTCCCTCCGGAGATAGAACAGCACCAGATTCTCCCCATACCCTTCCACTCGAGATGGTGGCTACGTATCCACCAAACGGCTGTAAACAATAAGGCGTCAGTGCAGAATGAATACTCGATTCAATGCTTTTAGGAGCGGTGAACTCGGCCACCTGACCGAAATCAAACGGAATAACCTGTCCAGCTTCATGGATAGTTCTTTTTTGTCCCCATTCTGTTTCAAGTTCCAAGACACTCCGGTAATATCCAGAGGGCGCTCCCCCGTTCACAGAAAAACTCATCGTTTCACCTCTTTTGGCCAAGTTGAACTCCAGAAACATCATTAAGCTATTCTATGGAACAAGGAACTTAACGACACAATTCCTTCTGAAAAGGGCGAGTGAACAGTTCCTTTATAGCTTCTTCCGATAAGCCTTAGGAGACATACCGTAGGTTTTGGTAAATTGTCGTGTAAAGTAATTGCTATCGCTAAACCCGCTTTCATGTGAGATCTGAGTAATACTGAAGTTAGAATGCTTCAACAAGCTGCAAGCCCGTTCCAGACGCAATCGATGGAGATAGGAGATAGGAGTCGTCTGATAGTAAGAGCGAAAGATCCGGTTTAAGTGTCTAACAGATATCCCTGAGTGTGCGGCGATTTGATCCAGTGACAACGCTTCAAGATAATGGTCTTCCATAAAAGAGAGCGACTTCGCCAAATGTATTAGATGATTATCCTGGCTGCCTTTATCCTGTTTTTCATAATGCCTTGCTAAATAGACAACCAGTTCCATAAACCGTGAGACGAGTAAAGTCTGATATCCTTGAAGCTTGTGGCTATATTCTTCAATCATACCAGTAATAAGTGCAGTGACAAACTCCAGCATGGGAATTGGCAAGCTTAGTTTACTTGTGTAGGCATGTTTATGACGATACAACGGTTCCAATACAAACAGCGCCTGAAAGCCGTTCGAAGTTCGCAGATCCGATCCAGCCGTCGAGAGCATTTCAGGCTTGTACATAATATTACAGATCTTAAAATCCTGAGGATCTTTAAAAGCATGTGGGGTTGAACCGTTAATCACAAAAACATTCCCCTTCTTGATGAATGATTCTTCGGTATTCACAATATGAGTAGCAGTACCACTCAAGACGATTACGAGCTCTGAAAAGTCCACATGTCTATGAAGGTCAGTATCATTGTCGTGAAAGCCGTATTGAATAAAGAATGGGAATTTCTGATCTGATGTAAACCAATTCAAATAAAATTCGCTCAATTCGTAACCCTCCAAAAGCATGTCTAGATGAATGTCTATATCATGCTATTTTACGACTGGATAATCAAGGTTTATCGTTTAGTTAGTGGAGTATAATCCTTGACATAGATGCAAATGTTCAACAAAAGGAGAATGCTTCATGAAATATAACAATCCGATATTACCAGGTTTTTATCCAGATCCAAGCATTTGCAGAGTAGGCGAGGATTACTTTTTGGTAAACAGTTCATTTGCTTACTCTCCGGGAATACCCATTTGGCATAGTAAAGATTTAGTCCATTGGAAGCAGCTCGGGTATTGCTTAACACGTGATTCCCAGCTTCAATTTGATAAATCGGTCGTGTCTGGAGGGGTGTGGGCACCAACCATTCGTCATCATAATGGTCGATTCTACATGGTGACGACAAATCAGGATAGCGGTGGACATTTCTATGTTTGGACGGTGAATCCAGCAGGTGAGTGGTCGGATCCTATTTATGTGGATCAGGAAGGGATTGATCCGTCCCTATTTTTTGACGATGGAAAAGTATATTTTACAAGCACTGGCACCAAGGATGGTATGGGAATCTACCAATGTGAGATTGATATTGAAACGGGCCATAAGCTGTGCGATTCTCGTTTGATATGGACAGGCAGTGGCGGTAAATTTCCTGAAGGACCACATCTTTATAAAATAAATGGCTACTATTATTTAATGTGTGCTGAAGGTGGGACAGAATATGGACACATGGAAACCATAGCAAGAAGTAAATCACCCTATGGACCCTATGAATCCTCACCCCGGAATCCCATTTTGACTCACCGGAGCTCGGATTACCCTATACAAGCTACGGGACATGGCGATCTGGTAGAAGCACAGGATGGCAGCTGGTGGGCGGTATTTCTAGGGATTAGACCAGTAGGATATCCATATCGACATCATCTTGGCAGAGAGACATTTCTTGCTCCGGTCCATTGGAGTGAAGATGGATGGCCGATGATTGGAGATCACGGTGTTGTTGGATTAGAAATGGAAGCTGACACTCCACCACCAGTGCTATGGGAAGACGAGCCTGAGACCGATGATTTTAATCCATCTGATTTAGGAATGAGCTGGAATTTTATTCGCAATGCTAAAAAAGTCGATTGGTCTTTGCAGGAGCGACCAGGGTGGCTAGCATTACATGGAGCGGATGTGAGATTAAGCGAACAGGGAACGCCTGCATTTATTGGCTGTAGACAGCACCACTTGGTTTGTGAAATTTCCACTAAAATGGAATTCAACCCACTAGATGGTGATGAAGCGGGTCTTGTTGTGTTTATGGATCAGATGTATCACTACGCAATCGGACTAACCCAGGTAGAAGGTGAAAATGTGATTACGCTGGGAAGACAAGTGGGTAGCATAAGTGATGTGAAATATTCTTCTCCATTTGAAGACACAGTCGTAGAATTGAAGATTCAAGCATTACCTGAGAAATATTTGTTCTCTTATCGAGGTGCAGATCAGTTATGGCATCCACTAGGTGAAGCGGAGACACACTTGATCTCTACAGAAGTGGCAGGCGGATTTACCGGAGTGTTCTTTGGGATGTATAACTACTCTACCAACTGAACAATCGCATATTATGATTGGTTCCGCTATCAAAAGGAATAACAATCCCAAAATATGTTAAATTAAAAAATGGCGATGCTCGGGATGTT
The DNA here is from genome assembly GCF_038000345.1 of Paenibacillus sp. FSL E2-8871. NCBI lineage: Bacteria > Bacillati > Bacillota > Bacilli > Caryophanales > Paenibacillaceae > Paenibacillus > Paenibacillus sp. FSL E2-8871. Next base: position 1,004,101 of record NZ_JBBOBV010000001.1, read on the forward strand.
TCCCTGCACCGCCATTTCTTGTATTCGGCAATAGCTTAATTTTTCCGTATATATTCTATATACCAGTGCTGATTGTGACCGCCGTTATCACTCCATTGAATGGCCTGCGCACCGCTGGTTTTATCTTGTCCCGATATATCCAATAACTTGCCACTGGCTCGGTTTTTAATTTTATACATGTTTTTTTCACCGGTTGGAATAAGCTCCCACTGTTGGTTCCACCCGTTATTGCTCGGCCATTGAATAACACTGGCCCCATCGGATGAAGATGCTCCGTTGACATCCAATAAATCTCCGCTAGCTATGTTTCTGAAATTATAATATCCGTTTTCTGCAATTTCGAGATACCATTTTTGATACTCTGCTCCTTGATCGATGTATTGTACGATAAGTGCACCGTCTGCTTGTGAATCCGCTCCGCTGACTGACAGCACGTTATTGCTGTGTTCATTGATAATTTTGAGAGGAATTGGCACTCCAGCGTGCGTCGTTGAAGTTAGTGCGAGTGATGATGCAGATACAACTAACACAAGTGCCAAAAACATTTTCACCCCGTACCTAATTTGAACTCGTTTCATGAAAATACACTCCTTCTTGAATTTTATTTAATTTCTTAACTTGCGACCTGTCCATTTTAAAAACAAGTTTTATGTATACAATTTAATCACCTCCTAAATCAGTAAATATAATGCCTGTCATTTGATAGAATTTGAAAAAGGACTCTATCCTCAAAAGTAAATAGATAAAATATAATTAAATAATGGTTCATTTGCTAAGAATATACTTTAATATCAAATAATGAGTCAATATGATTTTTTTCGCTATTTATATAAAAATAATACTATCAACAGCTTTAAATGAGCATATCAAAAACCAAAAAAATACTCACCGGACCATAAAAAGACACGGATACAAGTCAGTGTTTTTTGTGGACATTTATGATATTTCACTTCTTTGTTCAGTGCTAAAGGAAATATCTTCTTGTCTACTTTTTAAGATATTCTTGGTAAGGTAAGGGGATATCAATGAATAAGAGGTGATGAGTTGTAATGATTAAGAAATACTGCTTGTTCTGTGATGAGATGGTATCCATTACATCGGAAGGTGATTACGATAGATTTTTAGGCTGTAATTGTTCTCCTGACGGGTTCTATAACTTATTGAGAGACAGCTATGAGCCTATAAATTCTCTCGCGCATCCAAAGAAACGCGATATGTTTCATGTGATATCGGCTTATATACGGGAGCTGACAGATCGTGGAGAAAAGGTCAGTCTATCGGCCGACGATTTAGAATCCATTGTAAATTCCTCGAAAATTCCAGTGACGATTGAAGATAAAGGAAACCGTTTACTGCAATACTTATACAGACATTCTGAAGCCCCTGGGGAATCCGTTGTTATTCAGCCACTCTCCAGTAGCTATAACCTAACGTATTCGCCTAATCTGCAAGAACTGGTATATATCATAGATAAGCTGATTAACGAGCAGTTTATGATCAGGGAAGGCATGACCTTTAAGCTGACGGACAAGGGATGGAATGAAGCTGCCGCAATCGTAGGAGGCAAAAAATTAAAACCCTGTATCGTTTTATTGTCAGATGCGGAGGATTTGCACACGGAGTGGGTGGATAAGCTGCTTCCTAAAATCGAGCAGTTTGGTTATATACCACGATTACTAAGGCATACGTCAATGCAAAACCGTGAACCGTATTCTTTGGAGCTTATAGAGGAGAGTAAACTGATTATCGCTGATTTAACCGGCCAATCCCCTGAAGTGTATTTTACTGCAGGATATGCGCTCGGGTTGAACATTCCAGTGATTTGGACTGTGAACAGCAGCGATGCTAATGATCTTTTCGTACAAGTGAAAAATATCCGTCCAATCGTTTGGGATACAGCTGAAGAGCTGGTAGTCTTACTCCAGCAGAAATTGAGTTTATAGAGTCCATGTCAAATTTAAAATGAACATCCAAAACTGAAGAAGCCACGAAAAAATTGCGGCTTCTTTCTTTTTGCTATAAAAGTTAATATCCCCACACAACGCTATTACGAAATCTTTTTTCTATTATTGAGGACTGACCCGAGACCTACGAATAGGAATGCTACAATACTGCAGAAAAAAAATAGGTAACTAAGCGGAATTAAGAAAAAAGCCGGCTCATGCAAGATTCCATCCGGTCCCACGCTTGAACCCACCATACGTGAGATCATTAAACAGATGATGCTTAATAATAATGGTGAAGCGGCTATTAGATATTTCTTTTTCATATGACATTCTCCTTTGCTTGATAATCATATAATACACAAAAAACACTCGCAAATCAACATTAATTTATTGTAATTCGATATATCATTATTGTAAATCAAATGAATTGATTTGTGCTTGGAATTGGAATTGAAAATGGGGACTTGACCATAATTGCTGGTGAGGACTATTATTTGGTTTAAACAAATTTAAGTAAGTCTCAAGGCATTATTTGTATAGAAGGTCGCTCTAAGTCGGATGGATTGAACTGTAACAGATAAATAGAAAACGGTTACATCCAATGCTTCGATAGTTATGAAGGAACGGCGTTCTGATCATTTGTATGACTTTTTAAATTTGTCCAATCAGTGAATGAACATAATAACAGGTTGAACAGCTGCAAGGGGGCAGATATGAAACCAATATTTAAGATTTTGATTGTAGATGACGAGATGCTGGTTAGACAAGGAATTAAACATCTTTTGGATTGGGAACAAGAAGGGTATCGAATCGTCGGAGAGGCCTCTAACGGTGTTGAAGCACTGAGTATGATGGATGAGCTGAATCCTCATATTATTATTACGGATATCGTAATGCCAATAATGGGCGGGGAGAAGCTAGTCAAGATCGTTAAGGAGAAGTACCCACACATTGAAGTAATCGTCTTAAGCAGCTTCAGTGAATACGATTATGTCCGTTCCACATTTCAAAGTGGGGTAGCAGATTACATCCTTAAGCCGAAGCTGGAAGCCGATTATCTGTTGTCCATCCTAAATAAAACTACAGCTAAGATGGCAGGGATGAAGATAAGCGATCCAGGGGCCGATCCAGAGGAAAAGCAGCTTTTGTTCGCGATCGAGAAGCTCATGACGGGATATGAGTCAGTGCTAGAATCTGATTTGCTTCATTCCAAGTTTCCACACGCACAATTTGCATTTTTCGGAGCAGATATGAAGCATATTAAAGATTCTGGTGATAAGTTAACGTTCGCAAATGAAATCGAAAGAGGAATTCAAAAGTTAGCTTTGGACGATGTTGTGTTTATTCGGTTAAAGTTTGTTAACGACTCGGTCATTTATTTGCTTAACGTTAATCCAGAACATTGGGACGAGCTTGTGATTGAACTCCGTTATCTGATCTCAGAAATAGAACATCGTGTGAGAGAAACACATTTTATTATCAGTCAGAGCTTCGCGGACTTTGAGTGTCTTGGTGAGATTTATCGAGACAATTACTTGAAGCTTACACGTTACAGTTTCTACTTGCCAGACCGAAGTCTGATTGAGAATGATCATTTGCCGGGTCTTCCAGGAGCATATCAGGAAATTGACATGGGAGAATTAATGGATCAGTTGAGACGTAAGCAATTCCAGAAGGCATTTACAGAGTTTCTTGAATATGTCCATCTGCGTTCAATGGATTATCGCATTGATATTTTCGAATTTAAATCGCTATTGGGGAACTTTATATTCAACGTAGCGACCACGCTTGGAAAAATGAAGTGTGAGATCGGAGGTCTGGAGGAGACCAAATACGATTACTTCCGAAAAATAGATGAAGCGATGTATGCAAGTGATGCTATTGCTGTTACCGAAGCATTCATTCGAGAAGTTGAGCGCACGATTGGTGAGACGAATTCATCGGTTAACCCCAATATGACAAAGCTACTCGAATATATTCAGAATCATTATGCAGATCCGATCACACTGACAGGGGTAGCTAGACAGTTCCACTTCAATGCTTCTTATTTATCGAGTTATTTTACTGCCCATAATGGCGAAGGCTTTAGTGAGTACCTGAATAAAGTCCGTTTGGAAAAAGCTATGGAATTGCTCGAGACAACAGAAAAATCAATTTCTGATATTAGCGCAAGCGTGGGATATTCAGATCAGAGTTATTTCACCAAGGTGTTTAAAAAGCAGACTGGCATTTCTCCAAGCCGGTACCGGAGACGGGACGTAGAGCAGCCATGATTGGAAATTTCATTAACAATATTAGAAAGCAGGGCTTATTCCTCAAGCTGTTTCTCGTGACCCTAATTAGCATCGTAACTGTATCACTCTTGACGCTGGCTATTACAATTAGTATGTCGGAGAAATTATTTTTACAGACCTTTAGTATTACAAACGGCAAACTGCTGAATCAGATGAAGACAAATCTGGAATCGTATAACAACATTATCGCTACCGGTGCTACTATGATGGCTCAAAATGAAGCTATCCGGAACTATTTATCTAGCGGAGAGACGGATGCAGTAAATCTTGCGATCAAAACATATCACATGACAGAGGGCATGCGGGCAATCCGCTCTAACCTCAGCGCCATTGATGTTGGTATCATGATCGTAGGTGTAAATGGCAGGAGTTATTCAACAGATCCTTGGTATTGGGACATTTCCGCAGATGAACTAATGGCTCACCCAATAACGAAGGAAACCATATCCCATCCTGATCAAATCCTGTACCAGCTTGATCTAAGGGAAAATAAAGAGAACGTGAAAGAGCCTATGCTGGTAGCTTCCAAAGCTTTATTTGATCATTCGACCGGAAGAATTTATGGCACCATGTACGTTGCCATTCGTGATCGAGATTTCAAGCCCTTTTACGCTAACTTTACGAGTGAGGGTAATGACGTCGTTCTGCTGAATAAGAAGGGATTAATTGTATCCAGCAGCAAGACAGAAATGATTGGGCTCCGCGATAAAAAGCTGCTGCAAGAAGTAGAGGATGGAGGTAAAGATGGCGATTCTACCTATGTGATGGGGAATGAACGAATTGTTTTCTCGGAATACTTACCTGAATTTGATTTTTATATGGTGAACCTGATAGATAAGAACGCCGTGACCGGACAGATGGTGAATGCCAAAGCGGTGACACTGACAATCATGGCTATCGTGGCAATATCGCTCATTATTGTTTTTTTGATTACCCGAAAAATGACGAAGTCCTTGCGTGTACTCGTTAAACAGATGTCGAGTATTCCTACAGGTGATTTCGATAATCATGTAGATGTCACTAATAGTAGTTATGAAGTTAAGGAGTTAGGTAACGCCTTCAATTTTATGCTTGATTCACTTCATGATTATGTTGATAAGCTGATGGAGACTCAAAAGCAACAACGTAATGCGGAGCTGGCGGCACTCCAAATGCAGATTAACCCACATTTTTTATATAATACGCTGGCTTCTATCAAATTTCTGGTGCAGCAGGGCAATAAGGAAAAAGCAGCTGGAACGATAAATTCACTAATCTCACTCCTGCAAAATACAGTAAGCGATGTTCATTCTACCATTCCTGTTAGTCAAGAATTGGAGTCATTGAAGCATTATGTGTATATCAATCACGTGAGATATGGTGAGAAGATCCGTGTGAATTACTTTGTGGAGCCAGAGAGCTTGGATTATCATATGCCGAAGCTAATTCTTCAACCTTTTATCGAAAATGCATTCTTTCATGCATTCAACCTTAAAGATGAGGGAAGAATTCTCATCATGATTTCCGTGCAGGAAGAGCAACTAGTATGTGAAGTTGTAGATAACGGTGATGGAATGGATCTTGACCCGAATTTGCTGGAAGAGGAGCAGCTACCAGCTTCGAAGCACAAACGCCAACTGTTCTCCGGGATCGGTATACGGAATGTGGATGACAGAATCAAATTGTTATACGGTGAGAGATACGGGATTAATATTACAAGCAAACGGAATGAAGGTACACAAATCGTTGTTACGCTTCCATTGTTAAAAAACTAAAAATTTTACATGAATCTAAAAATAGTACCAGAGTCGATATGAGAATCAAAATAGGACCCAATAATATCACCAAAGCTAACAAAGATACTGCCAAAGAAAACGAATACAAAATGATAAGATGGAGGCGTAGCAGAGAAAACGCTTCCATCTTTATTATTTTTCAGACTATCAAGGGGGTTTACGTAGTGAAAAAATTATTATCCGTAATGCTAGCTAGTGTGGTTCTACTGTCGGCATGTTCCACAGGTGGAACGAAAAATGAAACGAGCAACTCTGGTAACTCCGGTGCCGAAGGTAGCAGCAAGCCAAAAGAGATTACAGTTTGGGCTTGGGACCCGGCGTTTAACATTGCCGCTATGAATGTTGCCAAAGATGCTTATGCGAAAGTTAATCCGGACGTAACGGTTAACGTCGTTGAGAACGCGCAAGCTGATATCGTTCAAAAGCTGAATACGGGGCTAAACTCTGGTTCCACGAAGGGTCTGCCTAACATTGTGTTAATCGAAGATTATCGTGCACAGAGCTTCTTACAAGCATATCCAGATTCTTTTTATGAATTGACGGATGTTGTAAAGGCTGCTGACTTTGCGGATTATAAGATTGGCCCTACCAGTGTTGACGGCAAACAATACGGTGTTCCGTTTGACTCTGGCGTAACTGGAATGTATGTACGGACAGACTATCTCGAGCAAGCAGGCTACAGCCTGGATGCATTACAGGATATCGACTGGAAGCAATATATCGAGATCGGTAAAGCTGTAAAAGAGAAAACTGGCAAAAGCATGCTAACACTTGATCCGAACGATCTTGGACTTATCCGAGTGATGATCCAATCGGCGGGCGCATGGTATACCGGAGATGATGGTCAGACTCCGACCATAGAAAGCAACCCTGCTTTGAAAGAGGCACTTGTAATGTACAAAGAAATGATGGATTCCGGTATCGTAAAAGTAATTTCAGACTGGAGTCAGTTTGTAGGTGCATTCAATGGTGGTGAAGTGGCTAGTGTACCTACAGGTAACTGGATTACACCTTCGATTAAAGCAGAAGCTTCTCAATCTGGTAAATGGGCAGTAGCTCCACTACCTAAGTTAGGAGCAACAGAAGGCTCTGTTCACGCTTCCAACCTTGGAGGTAGTTCCTGGTACGTAATGAATGTAGATGGTAAAGAAGCAGCAGCTGAGTTCCTATCTAAGACTTTTGCTTCTGATGCTGAACTGTATCAGACGTTGAATACAAAAGTTGGTGTTATCGGCACCTTGAAAGCTGCGGCGAGCGGTGAAGCTTACTCAGCTGCGGATGAATTTTTCAAAGGCCAAAAGGTCGTATCAGACTTTGCAGCATGGACCGAGCAAATTCCTAACGTCAACTATGGCATGAACACTTACGCAATCGAGGACATTATGGTTGTAGCAGTACAATCTTATCTAGGTGGCAAAGATGTAGACACTGTTCTGAAAGATGCGCAGAAGCAAGCGGATACTCAAATTCGCTAATCGCACTTAGGCTGTACAACCGATGCCCTTGCTCCTTCTTCTCCTGTAAATTGGATTTATACAGAAGGATAGGTAGCAGGGGCTTTCATCTCTAATATATAAGACAGAAGGGTGCGGAGTGGAGTGGAAACTATAAAGACAGGGCTAAGCCCGCAAAAACATAAGAGCTCTAAAGGGTCACGGCAGATCCGTCTGACGGGTTGGTTATTCGTCCTTGTGCCGGTCATTATGATCAGTATTTTCTATTTTTATCCAATGATCCAAGCGTTAATTCTATCCTTTAAGACGGGTAGAGGCAACAATCTTCAGTTTACCGGACTAGATAACTATATTCGATTGTTTAGCGATACTACTTTTCTTACTGCCGTCAAAAATACATTTATTTATTTGATTATTCAGGTTCCAGTCATGCTGGTACTGGCGCTCTTTATCGCCGTCCTGCTAAATGACGATAGACTGAAATTTAAGGGTTTTTTCAGAACGGCTATATTTCTGCCGACGGTAACCTCACTTGTAGCGTATTCCGTTGTTTTCAAGTACATGTTTGGAGCCGAAGGGATCATTAACAAATTTCTGGTGAATCTTCATCTAATCAGCGAACCGATTCAATGGATTACTGACCCCTTCTGGGCCAAAGTTACGATCATCATTGCTATCACCTGGCGCTTTACTGGCTATAATATGATTTTCTATTTATCATCCCTGCAAAATGTAGACAAATCTATTTATGAAGCTGCTCACATAGATGGCGCTAGTGCATTTACTCAATTTTTCAAAATCACAATTCCTCTATTGAAACCGATTATCTTGTTTACGACGATAACATCGACCATTGGAACACTTCAGTTGTTTGATGAGGTGGTTAACATCACGAAAGGTGGACCCGGCAATGCAACCATGTCGATTTCCCAATATATTTACAACCTTTCCTTTGAATACACACCTGACTTTGGATACGCTGCAACCGTCTCCTACTCGATTGTTGTAATGGTACTCATTCTGACGCTGATTCAGAACAAAGTAGGAGGAGACAAGAGATAATGAAAACTAAACGCATGTTTACTTACCTGTTTCTAGTCATCGCTGCGCTGATCTCTATCTTTCCATTTATCTGGATGGTTATTAGTGCCACGAATCAGTCGGTTGATGTAACTAAAGGGACATTACTACCAGGTGCGCATCTCTTTAAAAATATTGACAATCTGTTCAATTCCGTAGATATGTGGCAAGCTCTTTGGAACTCCGCAAAAATCTCTGTTGTTACTACTTTACTTTCCCTATTGGTAGCATCGGCGGCTGGATATGGTTTTGAAATGTACCGCAGCCGTGGTAAAGATATCGTATTTAATATCTTACTAGCCTCTATGATGATTCCGTTTGCGGCAATCATGGTACCTCTATTTCAAATGTTCGCCAAAGTATCGAGTGTTGTGCCGTTCCTTGGTATCGATACAGCAGCAGCAGTTATTATGCCGACATTTACAACAGCATTCTTAATTTTCTTTTTTCGTCAAAATACAAAAATGTTTCCTAAAGAAATGATGGAAGCCGGTCGCATCGATGGTCTTTCGGAATTTGGTTTATTCTTCCGCATATACATGCCAACGATGAAATCAACTTATGCTGCCGCGGCGATTATCACCTTCCTTAACAGCTGGAACAACTATTTATGGCCTTTGATCGTATTGCAATCACCAGAAAATATGACCGTGCCATTGCTAATATCGAATCTTGGATCGGGTTATGCGCCTGACTATGGTCTGATTATGTCCGCGATTGTCATTACGACTCTGCCGACTGCCCTTGTATTCTTCATGATGCAAAAGCAATTTGTAGCTGGTATGACGGGTTCAGTTAAATAAGCTAACGATCATTTTAAAGCAGAAGGAGGAAAATTAGATGAAGCAGCAGGTTGAACGGGGCGTCGCTCCAAGTCTGGAATGGTTGTCAGACCCTTCCATTTATGCAGTAGGCAGAATACACGCGCACTCCGATCATCGGTATTACGAGACGAAATTTGAAGCCGAAGGGCTTGGAGATATGCGTTGGCGCCATAGCCTGAACGGAAGCTGGAAATTTAGCTACGCCCACAATGCTATGGAACGACAGGCGCATTTTTATAAGGAGAACGTGTCCTGTAGAGGGTGGGATGATATTGAGGTTCCTGGACATATCCAGCTTCAGGGTTTCGGGCAGCCTCAGTACGTGAATACGATGTATCCATGGGATGGTCATGAGCATCTTAGACCTCCAATGATATCTGAGGATCACAATCCTGTAGGAAGCTATGTTAAATATTTTGAAGTGCCTTTAGGCTGGGAGCAACGTCCACTGTATATCTCTTTTCAGGGAGTTGAATCCGCTTTTTATATCTGGCTAAATGGGGAGTTTATTGGCTATAGCGAGGATAGCTTTACGCCGAGTGAATTTGATCTGACACCGTACTTGACGGCAGGTGAGAATAAGCTGGCGGTTGAGGTCTATCAGCGCAGTACCGGAAGTTGGTTGGAGGACCAGGATTTCTGGCGCTTCTCCGGAATCTTTCGCGATGTGTATCTATATACTGTGCCTGATGTTCACGTGCGGGATCTCCACGTTCAGACCGATCTGGATGAGAAGTTTGAGCAGGGAACGCTAACGGCTGTATTGCAGTTGATGGGTGAGTCTGCTTCGAAAGTGGTCCTTGAACTTAAGGATAAGGCAGGTAATCTTGTAGTTCGTAGTGAGACTGGAGTTTCAGGAGATTCCGTTTCGCTTACGGTTGAGGCATCAAAGGTTCATCTGTGGAGCGCAGAAGATCCTAATTTGTATACCCTTTATGTATCTGTCTTCAACGCATCCGGGGATCTTGTGGAAGTCGTGCCGCAAAAGGTTGGATTTCGAAAATTCGAGATGATCGATAAGATTATGCACTTAAATGGTAAACGTATTGTATTCAAAGGTGTCAACCGGCACGAGTTTAATTCGCGCTTCGGACGCAGTATTACGAAAGAAGATATGCTGTGGGATATAAAGACTTTGAAACAGGCGAATATTAACGCTGTAAGGACGTCGCACTATCCGAATGAAACACTCTGGTATGAGCTGTGTGATGAATACGGTGTGTATGTTATTGACGAGATGAATTTAGAGTCGCATGGATCATGGCAAAAAATGGGCATTGTAGAACCGTCTTGGAACATACCGGGCAGTAAGCCTGAATGGCAGGATATCGTAATGGATCGTGCGATTTCCATGGTGGAGAGAGACAAGAACCATCCATCGATTCTGATTTGGTCCTGTGGCAACGAGTCTTTTGCCGGAGAAGTCATTCGGAACGTAGCGAATTATTTTCGTGAGAAGGATTCTACGCGTCTGGTTCATTACGAAGGGGTGTTCCATAACCGGGATTATGATGATGCGAGTGATATGGAAAGCCGGATGTATGCGAAAGCAGCAGATATCGAAATGTATTTAAAAGAGAATCCATTAAAGCCATATATTAGCTGTGAATACATGCATGCGATGGGGAATTCCGTTGGAGGATTGCATAAATACACAGAGCTAGAGCAGAAGTATCCAATGTATCAAGGTGGATTTATCTGGGATTTCATGGATCAGGTCATCGTAAAAAATGATCGATATGGCAAACCTTATATGGCTTATGGTGGAGACTTCAATGACCGTTCAACCGATTACAACTTCTCCGGAAACGGAATTGTGTATGCGGATCGCAGATGGTCTCCGAAAATGCAGGAAGTGAAATTTCTATATCAGAACGTCAAGCTTTCCCCTGATTGCTATGGGGTTATCATCAGAAATGAGAACTTATTTGTTGGCTTGGATGCTTATAAATTGAACTATTGTCTGAATTATGAGGGCAAGGAATTCCATCGTGGCATTGTATTCGCCCAGGTTAAACCCGGAGAAGAAAGATATGTAGAACTTGATTTACCAGAGACTAACCTGTCTGGTGAGTATAGTTTAGATGTTTCTCTTGTGCTCAAAGAAGATTCGTTATGGGCAAGCGCTGGTTATGAAATCGCTTTTGGACAGTATGTATTTCAAGTGGAGAACAAGTCAGAAGATGAGGTTACAACACAGCCTAAGGTAAGCACTAATGTAAATGATTTTCGCGTAGTTGAAGGGGATGTAAATATTGGCGTTCACGGTCGTGACTTCTCTGTAATGTTCTCGAAGCAGGCTGGTACACTAATATCCGTCAAATATTCAGGAAGGGAAATGATCTCTTCGCCGCCGGCACCGCTCTTCTGGAGAGCGATGACAGACAACGACAAGGGGGCGGGAATGCATTTCGACTCTTCCACTTGGTATGCTGCAAGCTTGAGCCGAAGAACCTTAAGCTTCGAGCTTATGGAAGAAGAAGACCGAGCGACTGTGACTTACGTGTATAAACTGAGTGTGTCAGAGGGAGTACGAGTAAGTGTAACTTACACTGTGTTCTCCGATGGGAGCATAAAGGTAAAATCAAGCTACCATGGAGAGCCGGGTTTACCGAAGTTTCCCCTCTTTGCTTTAACCTTCAAGGTGCCAGCGGATTATTACCAGCTGAATTGGTATGCGAATGGGCCAGAAGAAAATTATATTGACCGTTCGTTTGGCGCGAGATTGTGTCGCTTTCAGAATCATGCGGTGGACAATGTATCGTCCTATTTGGTACCGCAGGAATCAGGCAACCGTACAGGTGTGCGCGAAGTATCCGTAACCAACGATCTTGGTCATGGGATTATAATATCCTCACCAGTCTCAGCCCCTGTTGAAGCCAACATATCGCCATATTCGGCAATGGAGCTGGAGAATGCGACGCATCATTATGAGCTGCCGAACATTCATCATACCGTTGTTACGATTGCCGGTCGTCAAATGGGCGTTGGCGGTGATGACAGCTGGGGAGCACCAGTTCTTGATGAATATTTAATTGATCCATCAATAGATTTGGATTTTGAATTTACAATTCGCAGAGCATAATTAGAGACGGATAGCAGTTGCCTCAATGGATAAGGTTGGGGCAACCAAATCCTTTTTGTGAATGATGTAATAGTTTATTTATACATATTTGTAATCGTTTACATTTTATGGGGGAGGTGTTTGGAATCTAAAAAATAGTTTGCAATGTTGATCGGAAGATAGTAAAGAAGTGGTTTCTATGATTATTTTTATGAGAAGGGGGTAATCTGGATGATTACTACATTTAAACGAAGGTTGACCATGTCTTTTCTTTCTATTTCTTTAGTCGCACCTATGTTTATGGGTTTAACAGGTCAGAAGGTAGATGCAGCGAATACTACGATTAAATTAGATCCAAACCATATGAAGCAATCTTGGGAGGGATGGGGAACCTCACTTGCCTGGTTCGGTAATATCACTGGTGGTTGGAACGATAAAGTCAAAAATGCAATGGCTGATGCACTATATTCTCCAGACGGATTGAATTTTAATATTGCTAGATATAATATAGGCGGCGGAGAGAATCCTGCTTACAATACGATGCGCCAAGGAGGGGAAGTACCCGGATTCTCTCCATCACCTGGAGTATTTGATTGGGCGCAAGATGCTAATCAGCGTTGGTGGCTGCAGGCGGCTAAAGAACGAGGTGCCAACATTCTGGAAGCGTTCTCGAACTCTGCTCCGTATTATATGACGGAAAGCGGAAGTACGACTGGTCACTGGGATTCGGGGAAAGACAACTTGAAGCCGGATGAGTACGAGAACTTTGCTAATTATTTGACAGAAGTGGTTAAGCATTTCAAAGATGACTGGAATATTGACTTCAATTATCTATCACCAGTGAATGAACCTAGTACGAGTTACTGGGGATTCGGTGGGGGTCAAGAGGGTTCCCACTGGGATGTTGGTTCTCAAATGAAGATCATAAATACGACACGTGCTAAATTGGATGCAGCAAATCTACAATCTGTACAAATAGCTGCCATGGATGAATCTATTCTGGACACCTTTGTAAGTAACTGGAACTCTTATGATGAGACAACTAAAGCTAATGTTGGTAAAATGAATACCCACTCCTACGGTGGTTCAAAGCGAGCTGAGATCAGAGATGCCGCCAAAGCTGCAGACAAAACGTTGTGGATGTCTGAAGTGGATTTAGGTCCATCTGGGGTTGCTCACGACCATGATGATTTCGAACCAGCACTAGCTTTGGCAGAAAGAATTATGACGGACATTACTTGGCTAGAACCTACGGCGTGGATCACTTGGCAAGCGTTTGAAAGCGAGAAGAATATGCAAAAGGATAAGGAGAACATGAACTGGGGTCTCCTTCATGCAGATTTCGACACGCAAGAATGGTGGTATACGAAGAAGTATTACGCCATGCAGCAATTTAGTAAATTTATTCCGCAGGGTGCACGTTTCATAGAGGATACCGACGATAACACGTTGGCCGCTTATGATCCTTCAACTAACAAAATTCATGTTGTATATAGAAATCCTAACGTAACCAGTCAAAATATTTCTTTAGACTTGTCACAGTTCGATACGATCTCTGGAGATGCAACGCCTTATGTTTCTTCCGCGACAGAGAATGTCGTACAGAAGACTAAAGTTCCTGTTCTGGATAATATGTTGCAAACGACTGTTGGAGCAAAATCCATCACAACCTTCGTAATTGATGGCGCTACCTATACAAGCGACTCTCTAATTCCTCAGAGTGATATGACGGCAACAGCAAGTAGCGCTCAGTCTGGTGAAGAAGCTGAGAGAACATTGGATGGAGATGCTTGGACAAATTGGCACACTTCATGGGACCCTTATAATGCGGGACCGCATTCGATAACCTATGATCTTGGAGCCGAATATGATGTCAACAAGCTGAGTTATATGCCTCGGCAAGATAAAGATGAGAACGGTATTGTAACGAAGTTTACCATCGAAGTGAGTTCGGATGGCGATAACTTCACACCGGTTGCGAAAGGAACCTGGAAGAACGATAAATCCGAAAAAACTGCAACGTTTTCTACGCAGAAAGCGAAGTTTGTAAGGTTAAACGTAGATGAAAGTAATGGGTCTGGAGCACAGTACGCATCGGCTGCAGAGATAAATATTATGAGAAAGTCCAATTTCACAGTGGATACGACTTCACTCGCTAATGCAATTTCTAGAGCAGAAGACTATATCTCAGCTAATAACGCAAATGTAAATGTATCGGATTTGCAAAAGTTGGTGGTTGAAGCCAAAGTTGTTCAAAAGAACACTTTAGCAACACAGGAAGAGATCACACAAATCCTTTACAAACTGAACGTCGAATATAGCGTTTTAGGCCAAGGACTTATCCCACAAAGCCAGATGACGGCAACGTCTGACAATTCCGCATCTGAGGATGGACCGGAGAAGACTATTGATGGCGATCTTTGGACTAAATGGCACACTGCATATAACAACGATTATTCAACACTTCCGCATTCCATTACTTATAATCTCGGTAAAGCATATAACGGTATCTATAAACTTCAATATTTGCCACGACAGGATGTAGACTGGAATGGTGTAGTCACTAAGTTCGAAGTTTCTGTAAGTGACGATGGTGATAAATTCACCAAAGTAGTTGCAGAAGGAACTTGGAATGCCGATAAGACAGAGAAAACTGCAACCTTTAATGCGCAGGGTGCTAAATATGTTAGATTTACTGCACTTGAATCGAGAAGCGATGCAGGTAAGCAATATGCATCTGCTGCAGAGATCAATATTTTTAACAAGCAGGGATATAAAGTGGATTTCTCCAGCTTAGACAGCGCAATTCAAGCTGCAGAGAAGTTCAAAACAGATTCTGGGAAAGATGAGTCTTACTTCAAGAATCTGGACGCGATCCTTAGTCGAGCTAGTACTCTGCTAAATAGCGCAACAGCGACACAAGAAGAGATCGCGAAATTTGCCAGCCGTATCTTAACTGAAATATCCAATATTCAAAACAGTGATCCAAATATTAAGGGAATGAGCCTTTTCTATACACCAGAAGCTTATTACGCGAATCCAGCCAATCTAATGGTGGATAACGACATATCTACCTACTTCGAATCGAACTGGGACAAGAATGGAGTGAAGTATAAATCTGGCGATTATATCGTTGTAGATCTGGGTGAGAGTATGCGTGACGTTGGTAAGGTGCTTGTTACACCAAGACAAGACAAGGCAAACGGCCGCATCAAACAATTCAAAATCTATTACAGCGATGTGAATCTGAAGGATTTACCTGCTGACGCTGTCGGTACGCAAGCTTATTTGGACGAGAATTTCAAATTTGCAGCAAATGGTTCTTTTGATGACTATAGCACGAGTGTTCAATCCGCAACGTTCAAATCCGTTGAAGCTCGGTATATCGCGATTCAGGCTATAACTACTGGCGGTGACGGTAACACACTCAGCGCTGCAGAAATTGCAGTTAGTCAGAAACAAACAGCGACTTTTGATACTAGTAAACTACAATCAGCAATCGATCAATTGCGCACGTTGTCAGACATTAGTCCAAAAGTGGAAGCTGCGATAGAAAAGAAAATTACAACGATCGGTGATCTTAGTGATTTAACCGAAGAAAGCATTTCGCAATACACCAGACAGATAAATGACTTATACAATCTCTATTTGACTGTAAATAACAGAAACTCCATTAAGAGCGGTGAAGTATGGTTGGATACGGAAGGCGTGCCGATTCAAGCACATGGCGGAGGCATTCTGTACAACGAGAAGAATAAGACATATTACTGGTACGGTGAAGACAAGACGGAAGGTTATCTTCCTACTGGAGTTCACGCATATTCGTCCAAAGATTTGTACAAATGGCAAAATGAAGGCATTGTATTGCCTGTCTTCAATAACCCTCAACTTGGCGAAGCTGTGGTGCCGGCTGGAAATGACCTGCCATTATATCTAGATGAAAATTCTGAAACGTACAAGAATAGCGGGGTTCCATACGATCCGGATAGGAAAGTAGAAATTAAAAGTAAAGATGAAGATTATACAGGTAACATGAAAGCGCCAAACAATACGCTCAGTAAACATAATTCACCAGCTCGAATCGCTGAGCTAAATGCGCTGTATGCGAATTATTCGAATGAAGAGAAGCAAAAGATGTATAAAGATTTCAACTGGGATAAAGTTGTCGAGCGTCCTAAAGTCGTCTACAACAAGAAGAACAACAATTATGTGTTGTGGTGGCATCAAGACGGACCGATTGCTGGCGAATATTGGACAGCCGAAGGTGGTGTTGCTGTCAGTGATTCGCCGACTGGACCATTTAAATATCTCGGCTCATCCCGATTGCCAAATAAAGGTACAGATAATGAAGGAATGCTTCGTGATATGACATTGTATGTCGATGACGATGGTAATGAAGCGACGCATGACAAAGCCTACTTGATTTATTCTTCTGAAGAAAATGTAACGACCGTGATCATGATGTTGAATGATGATTACACAGGTCCAGCTCAGAATGAAAAGGGTGAAACCTTAGAGGGCATTCACTATAAGAGAATATTTAGCTACAAGAGAGAAGCGCCAGCGATTTTCAAGCAAGACGGTGCCCATTATATGATTTCGTCCGGCTTGTCCGGTTGGAATCCTAACCGTGCCGAATACCACGTCTCCACTGAAGGAATGTTCGGACCGTGGGAATTTAAAGGCGATCCTATGGTTAACGACTATGAAGAAACTACCTTCAGAAGTCAAAGCACATTTGTCCTGCCTTATCGGGATGGTAATGGCGCTCTCGTTCCGAATAAATATATCTTTATGGCCGATCGCTGGTACCCGAATAATCTGAGTGATTCCAGATATGTTTGGCTTCCGTTTGAACTCGATAGCGAGAATCGCAGAATTGCGATAAGTTGGTATGATGAGTGGAAAGTTTCCCAACTAAATACCGGTACGACGATTAACTTCAACAGTAATGGAGGAAGTTCGATTTCTTCCTTGTATGGGGTTGAAGTCGGTACGAAAATTACTGCGCCTACAGAACCGACTCGTGATGGATTTAAATTTGTGAATTGGTATCAAGACGCAGCCTTGAATACAGTATGGGATTTTACTGTTGATACGGTTCCGGCAAATGATATTACTCTCTATGCGAAATGGGAGCCTGTAGCTGCACCAGTGATTACAAATATCATGCCAGTCAATGTAGCTACGGTGATTGGAACTCCACCTGTACTGCCAACAGTTGTAACGGCTGTATACAGCGATGGAACAAGCCAAAATAAATCAGTTGTATGGGACGTAATTGATCCTTCACAGTATGCCGAAGCGGGTGTCTTTAGCGTAAGTGGAGCGGTAGACGGCACAGTGATCCCAGCTGTTGCGAATGTGATCGTAAGCGATGATGTTAATAGAGCACAACTTGCCGCACGAATCGCAGATGCACGAGCCATTCATGATTTAGTCGTGGAAGGAACGGCTGTTGGTCAGTATGCAATAGGTTCGAAACAGAAACTGATGGATTCGATCATGGAGGCACAGCAATTGCTTGACAATGATTCAGCTACACAGTCTGAGTTAGAACAAGCAACAAATGATTTGAATTCAGCAGTTCAAGTATTAGAGGCTTCAAAGAATCAACATGTTAAAGTACAGTCTATCTCAATCACGAGCGTTTCGTCGTCCATTGAAGTGAAGAAAGGAACTCTGCAGTTACAAGCGGAAGTCCAACCGGCTAATGCTACGAACAAAACCGTTACGTGGGCGGTCTATGAAGCAGATGGAAAAACTATAGCGGATGAAGCAATCATCAATACAAATGGGTTGTTAACGGCTGCGAAGAACGGCGTTGTGAAAGTCGTTGCAACATCCGTTGATAACACCACAGTTTACGGAATAAAAGAGATTATGATAAGCGGTCAAAATGACAGCCCAGAGCCTACTCCAAGCCCAGGAACAAATCCAGGCAACCCAACGACATCAACGAGTCCTACAACTACACCAACGACCCCTCCTACAAAAGAAGATCCACATCGTTATGTGCCAACTGGTAAAGAACTACAAAATGAAACTGCACAGAACGGAACAACGAGCCTGACCATTAACATCGATAAGGAAGCTTTAGCGAAGAAGTTAGAAGCACTTAACAAAACTACAGGAACCCCTAATCTTGACATCGAGATTCCGGGAATGAATTCATGGAATGCAGTCAATCTGCCATTGGATGTCTTGTACAACAGTATGAAAGCGAATAAGGACACAATCATTACAATAAGTAGCCATTTAGGCAGTTATGAACTACCTCTTGCCAATCTTAATCGTGAAGAACTTGAGAAAGCAGCTAAAGTTGCGGGTGCAACCTTAATCATTCGAATGGATAATGTGACTTCACAGCATGAGCAGAAGTTTGAACAATCCATAGTAGAAAAAGGAATGAAACGAGTAAGCGACATCATCGCGTACAAAGTCATTCTTAAATCGAATGATAAAGAAGAAGAGCTTCAACGTTTCGGAAATCCGTTTATGACACGTGTCATAAATATGGATGGCGTTATTCAAGATCCATCGACTGCGACCGCTGTTATATTCGATCCGGTTACAGGACAAATGCGTTTCGTACCATCGGTGTTTAATGTGAAGAACGGCAAGACTGAAGTCTCGATCTTCGGACATGAAAATGGTCTATACACCATCGTTCAGAACAAGAAAACATTCGATGATATGATTGGACATTGGGCACAAAAGGATGTTGAAACCTTAGCCTCTAAACTGATCATTAACGGAATGTCGGATCGGACGTTTGCACCAGCAGGCCAAGTTACACGTGCTCAATTTGCGGCACTACTGGTAAGAGGACTGGGGTTATCGACGGAATCGTTAACGAATGTGTTTGCAGATGTTAATACAACTGCGTGGTATGCACAGGATGTGAACACAGCAGCGAAACTTGGTTTGATTCAAGGCGTTGGTGAAGGGAAATTTAGTCCGGATTCACGGATTACGAGAGAGCAAATGGTCGTGATGATCATGAACGCTATTCAGCTCGTTCAAGGAGATGATAGAGCAGAAGCTCAATTGCGCACTCCATTTGCCGATCAAGCTAGTATCTCTGGTTACGCTACCCAAGCCGTAACAGAAGCAGCAAGCCAAGGATTAATCAAAGGCAAAACAGAAACAGCTTTTGCTCCGCAAGATGCAGCCACACGTGCTGAGGCAGCAGTGATGATCAAACAAGTTTTGCAATACTTGAAGTTTATGAACTAGATAAATGTTTAAAAATTGTGCTCGGCTCACACTGATCTGTGAACCGAGCACAATAATTATCAACTAGTTATATAAGGAGGAGGGAATGATCTTGTTTAAAATCAAATCTTTAGCTAAACGTTTGATTGTGAGCGCTTTATCATTGAGCTTAATTATTCAGCATCCTTTATCTATCCCCATAGCTAAAGCAAATCCTGTAAGCGCTATCACTGGATTATCCGATGCACCGGAACATAAATTGTCCCTATGGTACCGACAACCAGCGATAAATTGGGAAACGGATGCGCTTCCAATTGGCAATGGCCTTATGGGAGGGATGATCTTTGGTGGCATCGAGCAAGAACGCATTCAGTTAAATGAGAAAACGTTGTGGTCCGGTGGTCCAGGTTCTTCTTTTGTATATACTTGGCCTTCCACGGATGATCCAACGACTTCTAACCCATATACATTCGGTAATCGTGAGGGTGGTGCGGATCATTTAGAGAGTGTCCGAGCTAAACTCCGCGCGGGGGATATCGATGGTGCTCACAAAGAAGCGGATGAGAATCTTACAGGCTTGAATGAAGGCTTAGGAAGTTATCTAACCTTTGGTGACTTGTACCTGGACTTTGAGAAGTCCTCAACAACCAATGTAGAGAATTATCGCCGGGAGCTTGATCTTGAAGACGCGATATCTCGAGTTAAATACACGCTGGATGGAGTAGAGTATACACGAGAATACTTTGTCAGTTATCCAGATAAAGTAATGGTTACTCGCCTGACAGCCAATCAGCCGGGTAAGCTGTCCTTGGATGTACGCCCGACAAGTGCTCAGGGAGGGACCGTCACGGCGAATGGCAACAACATTAATATTAGGGGTAATGTACTAGACAACAATATGCTATATGAAGGTAACTTCCGCGTCCTAAATCAAGGTGGATATATAACATCAGGTAACGGAAAGATCCATGCAGCGAATGTAGATTCATTAACCATCCTTACATCATTAGGCACCAACTATGCTAACAGCTATCCTAATTATAGAGGCACTGATCCGCATAATGAGGAAGTGGCGATATTGGATGCCGCTGAGAGTAAATCTTACGAAACATTACTTGAGAATCATAAGAAAGATTATAAGTCATTATTTGATCGTGTGAAATTAGATTTGGGCGAGTCCAAGCCTACGATTCCGACAGACGAGCTCTTAGCCACCTATGCAGGAACGAAAAGTAAAGCGCTTGAGGTTTTATTTTATCAATATGGCCGATATTTGTTGATTTCATCTTCTCGTCCCGGTTCACTACCGGCCAACTTACAGGGTGTGTGGAATAATTCTAATAGAGCGCCTTGGAGCAGCGATCATCATTTTAATATCAATATTCAAATGAACTATTGGCCAGCGATGGTAACGAATCTCTCGGAGACAATGACACCACTGATCGATTACATAGATTCGCTGCGTACTCCTGGGCGTGTTTCTTCCGAAAAATATTATGGCATTTCTAATGCGTGGTCGATTGGAGTGGCAAACAATCCGTTCGGATATACTGCGCCGGGTTGGAATTTTGATTGGGGCTGGTCACCAGCATCCAATGCTTTTATCTCGAATAACATTTGGGAGAGTTATAAATTTTCCGGAGATATCGATCTACTAAAGTCACGTGTTTATCCAATATTGAAGGAAACGACACGATTTTGGACCCAGTATTTAGTAGAAGATACGGATGGGACATTGGTATCCACACCTTGTTACTCACCAGAGCAAGGTACGATCAGTACAGGATGTGCCTATGACCAGCAGCTTGTACAAGATTTATTTACTAACTACTTGGAGGCAAGTACAACATTAGCTGTCGATTCCGATTTTCGTGAGGAAGTACAAAGTAAATTAAATCAGGTGTCTCCAATTAAAATAGGAAAGTACGGTCAAATTCAAGAATGGAAAGAGGACATCGACGATCCGAATAACAAACATCGCCATTTGTCCCAACTAGTTGCCTTATATCCAGGCAAGCAAATTAACAAAAATACACCTGAGCTTATGGAAGCTGCCAGAGTGTCATTGCAGCATCGCGGAGACGAGGGTACTGGGTGGAGCAAAGCTAACAAAATTAACATGTGGGCTCGTGCGCAAGATGGCACACATGCACATACGATTCTGGAAGGTCAGCTTACTGGAAGTACATTAAACAACTTATTCGATACGCATCCGCCATTCCAAATCGATGGCAACTTCGGAGCTACGTCCGGCATGTCTGAAATGCTGCTACAAAGTCATTTGGACAATATTGATGTTTTGCCAGCGCTCCCTGCTTCATGGCCGAAAGGAAGTTATTCGGGCTTGGTTGCCCGCGGGGGATTTGAGGTTAGTGTGAATTGGAACAATGCTAGAGCTACAAGCATCAGTGTCAAATCTAATAAAGGCAATCGTGCAGTTGTTTCTTATCCAAGCATAGCTGGAGCAACTGTCATGAATCAAGCGGGACAAAATGTAAAGTATTCCGTAGACAATAACAATCAGATTTCTTTCGACACTCAAGTTGGAGACGTTTACACGATTGGTTCAATTCCTTTACAAGATGGACAATTGTTGACAATGACAATGAAAAATAGTGGTCATGTGCTAGATATTGAAGGGGCATCGGAGCAAGAACAAGCAGCGGTTGTTCAAATGACAGCAGGATCGTTATCACAGAGTCAGCAGTGGTATGCAGAAAGCGTAAGTGATAGATACTACAAAATCACAAATAGCTTGAGTAGTAAAGTGATTGCTGTGCTAGATGAATCAATGTCTGATGGTGCAAAGCTCGTTCAACAAACCTACACTTCAGACAACTCTTATAATGATGAATGGCTACTCGTTGATAAAGGGAACGGTTATTCTCAGTTGGTTAATCGTGGTAGTGGTAAAGCGCTTACATCTTTAAACACTAGCACAGGGACTGGGAAAGAGTTGATCCAATCTTCAATCACAGATTCTGATGAGCAATTGGTGAGAATCGATCCTGTGAGAGACTTTTTTGATCAGCAAAAGTTCAATCTAACCGTCCAACACAGCAATCTTCGTATGGACGTGAACGAGGATTCTAAATCAGATGGCGCCGCTATCATACAATGGTCCGAAAGTTCGGGTCAAAATCAACAATGGATGTTTATGAAGACAACATCGGGTTATTACAAAATTATCTCAATGAGCAGTTCAAAAGCAATTACTGTAGAGAATGCATCAACAGAGGAAGGTGCAGGAATCATTCAAGCCACATTCACCGATGATGCAACCTACAATGATGAATGGTCAGTTGTAGATGCTGGTGATGGCTATTATCAATTGAGAAATCGGGCTAGCGGCAAAGTGATCGAAATGCCAAATAACAGTGTTTCTAGTGGTGAACAATTCGTACAAAATAAAGCCGGTAAGGGGAGTAACCAGAAGTTTGCTTTTTCATTAGATAGAACCGTGAACGACAATGCAACCGGATCAGGGAATGACCAGTTTGTATATGGCTCGGGATGGGAGTACAGTGCATTCGAATCCGGGGCATACAATCGTGACAATCATTATTCAAACGAGACGGATTCATATGCGTTCTTGCGTTTTAGTGGCTCTAAAGTGCAATTGTATGGGGCTAAGAACAATAATCAGGGTATCGTTGCATTCTCTATCGATGATGGTCCTGAACAACTGGTTGATACTTACGCCTCTTCGCGTTTAGATCAACAACTGCTCTTTGAAAGCTCTGAGATGTTGAATCAGGAGCATGTACTCAAAATTCGGGTGACAGATCAAAAGAATGACAATTCGAACAACACATATATTTCAGTTGATCGAGCGGATATTCAGTCTCGTGTAGTTAAGAGCGTGGACAAAGCCGAAGATTATTATATACAGACTTTAGAAACAATTAATGGAGTTAATCATAGCGTAATCACCCTGAATTATAAAGGTGAAGACGCAGGTGATGCAGTAAGAGCGGCAATCGAGGCTGCCAAAGCGGCGCAGAAGCCTGTCATCCTAGACTTTCCTACAGAAACGTATCATTTTAAAGCATTAACCGCAAATCAAGTGCAATATTTCATTTCAAATACAACCACAAAAGAACAGACACCTAGTAGCACTCGTAAGGTAGGTCTTATATTCAAGGATATCGATGATCTTACCATTCGAGGGAACGGTTCGACCTTGTTATTCCATGGTGTGATGACACCTATCGTATTCGACCATGCAACAAATATTAAAGTGAACGGAATTAACATCGATTTCAATCGTCCTGTCGTATCGGAGATGACTGTAACTGAAGTAGGCAACAACTACATGAAAGCGAGTATACATCCGGATTCATGGTACTCTATTCAGAATAATCAATTAGTATGGTTCGGTGAGGAGAACTGGACAGAGAACGGAACACAAAATGTACGCGCTGTGCAAGAGTATAACCCAGCTACGAAACAGACATGGAGAGTGGCCAATCCTCTAGACGGCACAACAAGCACGAAGGATCTCGGTAAACGTGAGGTGCAATTCAACTTCACTAAGAGCCCAAATTTGTCGGTAGGAAACACATTTCAGTTTCGGGATACAACAAGAAGAGAACAAGGTGCGTTGATCTATCGAAGCAAGAATATTGCGTGGTCAGATGTTAACTTCTATGCTGCACCTGGGCTTGGAATTATCAGCCAATATAGTGAAAATGTATCGCTCGATAACTTGAACTTTGCACCAAAGACAGGCAGTGGACGGACGAACGCATCAATGGCAGACTTCTTGCAAGTTTCTGGAGGCAAGGGTGAGATTCGGGTGTTAAACTCTTATTTTGCTGGAGCTCACGATGATGCGATTAACATTCACGGCACTCATCTGCAAATTGTGCAAGTAACGTCATCCAATCAGGTCAAAGTACAATTTATGCATCCTGAGAGCTGGGGCTTTGATGCATTTGCCGTCGGAGATACGATCGAATATATCAACAAGTCGACTTTACTTTCGAAGGAAAGTGCAGTGGTCACCGATGTGACACGCCTAAATGATACTCAAATTGTTCTTACGCTAGATAAACCGGTACCTTCTTCGATAACTGCGAATGAGTATGTCGTTGAAAATGCAACATGGACGCCGAATGTCACCGTTAAGAATTCAACGTTTGAATCGATACCGACTAGAGGCCTCCTCGTAACAACGCGCGGCTCTGTTCGAATCGAGAACAATACGTTTAATGGCATGCAGATGAGCGCGATCTTGATCGCACATGATGCTAGTAGCTGGTACGAATCAGGAATGGTGAAGGACGTCTTGATCCGTAACAATACGTTTAATAATAACGGTAACGCGGTGATCAGTATTGATCCGAATACTTCTCTGACGAATCCCGATAAGACTGTGCATAGTCATATTGAGATTGACGGCAACCAGTTTAACAAGGTGGGCGGCAATTCTGAGATTTATGCAAAGAGTGTAGACGGGTTAACGTTTACGAACAATACTGCAAATCAAGGTGGTATTGAACTTACATTTGATGCCTCTAAAGCTGTTACTGTCACGGGGAATAGTTTTAAAGAAAGTGATGTTGACAAGAAAATCAACTTCAATCGCATGATCCCTGGTACGGATTCCGTAGAAGCAACTCAAGGATTTATTGTCACGCGAACGAATGATTATACACCTGCAGTTACAGATCCAAATGATATTCCGCAAAGTGAAATGACAGCTTCATCTACCAGTAATCGCAGTGGAAACGAAGCGGATAATGCCATAGATGGAAACCCTTCAACCATCTGGCATACTGAATGGAATCCTATGGCGGATTTGCCACAATCGATCACCCTAGATCTTGGAAATACGAGAATCATATCTAAACTAAAGTATTTGCCAAGACAAAACGGGGAACAAAACGGGAATATTACTTCTTATGTATTATCAACCAGTTTAGACGGAACAACATTTAAACAGTTTACAAGCGGAAGCTGGGATGATGACAGCACCGAGAAAATCGTAGAATTCGCTCCGGTCGCTAGTAGGTACCTGAGACTTACTGCTATCGAAGGCCATGGTGGATTGGCTTCAGCGGCAGAGATTAACATTATGAAGAATGAGATGGATGAGGACTATCAAGCCCTTAAAGCGCTCATTACAAGAGTCCAAAGCAAGCACGACGGTGCTGTAGAAGGGACTGAAGATGGTCAGTATCCAGAAGGCTCAAAACTAACATTGCAAAAAGCCATTGATCAGGCGAAGAAAGTACGCGATAGCTTATCTGTTACACAGCAGCAATTACAGCAAGCGGCGAGTGACTTAACTGCTGCGTTGCAAGTGATGGAAGATAGCATCAATAAACATGAGATGGTTCAATCGATCACGATTACAAGTAAATCATCAGTGATTACTGCTAAGAACGGAACTCTCCAATTAGGCGCTACTGTACTGCCTGCTAATGCAACGAAAAAGTCGGTAAAATGGTCTGTGCATGTAGTAGATGGCATAACAGCAACGGACAAAGCGACAATTAATCAAACCGGTTTGCTAACGGCTGTGAAAGATGGAACTGTGAAGGTGATAGCCACAGCAACGGATGGCTCTGGTGTTCATGATGAAATGGATATTAGCATTAGTGGTCAAACGGACATTATCGATCCAGGCACTGATCCAGTGAATGTTGGAAAAATAATCATCACAAGCTCAGGAAATGTGACAACGATTACCGCTAAGTACGGGACTCTTCAATTAGGCGCTACTGTGCTACCTGACAATGCAACCAATAAGTCAGTTACATGGGCTGTATACGGAGTAGATGGCACAACAGAAACGGATATTGCAACCATTGATGTATCCGGCTTGCTCACGGCTGTGAAAGATGGAACTGTGAAAGTGGTAGCCACAGCAGTGGATGGTTCTGGTGTTCAAGGTGACATGGTTATTACCATAAGTGGTCAAACGGACATTATTGATCCAGGCACTGATCCTGTGAATGTTAAAAAGATTAACATCACAAGCGCAGGTAATGTGTCGACGATTACCGCTAAGAACGGAACCCTTCAATTAGGCGCTACCGTGTTACCTGACAATGCAACTAATAAGTCTGTAACTTGGGCTGTATTCGAAGCCGATGGCCGCACACCTACGAATAAAGCAATTATTGATGTAAACGGGTTGTTGACAGCTGTGAAGAACGGAACTGTAAAAGTGGTTGCCAGTGCAATGGATAGTTCTGCGGTTCATGGATTTAAAGAGATTGTGATTAGCGGTCAAAATGACACTCCTGACCCTACTTCAAGTCCAGAGCCTACTCCAGATCCAGGAACAAATCCAGGTAACCCAACGACATCAACCAGACCAACGCCATCACCTACACCAACGATCCCTCCTACAAAAGAAGATCCACATCGTTATATTCCAACAACTAAAGAACTACAAAGTGAAACTGCACAGAATGGAACAACGAGCCTGACCATTAACATTGATAAGGAAGCTTTAGCGAAGAAATTAGAAGCACTTAACAAAACTACAGGAACCCCTAATCTCGATATCGAGATTCCAGGAGTGAATGCATGGAATGCAGTACATCTGCCGCTTGATGTTCTGTACAACAGCATGAAGGCGAATAAGGAAATAATCATAGCTTTTAGAAACCATTTAGGAAGTTATGAACTTCCGCTTGCCAATCTGAATCGTGAAGAACTTGAGAAAGCTGCTAAAGTTGCGGGTGCAACCTTAATCATTCAAATGGATAATGCGACTTCACAGCATGAACAGAAGTTTGAACAATCCATAGTAGAAAAAGGAATGAAGCGAGTAAGCGACATCATCGCGTACAAAGTCATTCTAAAATCGAATGATAAAGAAGAAGAGCTTCAACGTTTCGGAAATCCGTTTATGACACGTGTCATAAATATGGATGGCGTTATTCAAGATCCATCGACTGCGACCGCTGTTATATTCGATCCGGTTACAGGACAAATGCGTTTCGTACCATCGGTGTTTAATGTGAAGAACGGCAAGAATGAAGTCTCGATCTTCGGACATGAAAATGGTCTATACACCATCGTTCAGAACAAGAAAACATTCGATGATATGGTTGGACATTGGGCGCAAAAGGATGTTGAGACCTTAGCCTCCAAGCTGATCATTAACGGAATGACGGATCGGACGTTTAATCCATCAAGCCAGGTTTCCCGTGCTCAATTTGCGGCGCTTTTGGTAAGAGGTCTTGGGCTAACGACGGATTCATTATCTAACGTATTTACAGATGTTAGTACTACGAAGTGGTACGCGAAGGATGTGAACACAGCAGCGAAGTTAGGCTTAGTTCAAGGCGTTGGTGAAGGGGAATTTAGTCCGGATTCACGGATTACGAGAGAGCAAATGATTGTGATGATCATGAACGCTGTTCAGCTCGTTCAAGGAGATCATAGAGCAGAAGCTCAATTGCGCACTCCATTTGCCGATCAAGCTAGTATCTCTGGTTATGCTAGCCAAGCAGTAACAGAAGCAGCGAGCAAAGGACTAGTCAAAGGTAAAACAGAAATAAACTTTGCTCCACAGGATGCAGCCACACGTGTTGAGGCTGCAGTGATGATCAAACAGCTTTTTCAATATTTGAAGTTTATGAATTAGTAAAAGATTAATATATTGTGCTCGGTTGAATTATTAAGATTGAGCCGAGCACAATGTTTATCTACTTATTTCATAAACAAAAGAGGAGAGTATGATTTTGTTCAAAATCAAATCTTTAGCCAAACGTTTGATTGTCAGCTTATTAACGGTAGGTTTAATTGTACAGCAACCTATAAATGTTCCAAAAGCTGAAGCAGAAAATGTAAGCGTTATTACGGGATTATCTGCTATCCCAGAGCATAACTTTTTGAATCTGTCATCCGATTCGACAAATCGAGAGGAACTAAATTTCAACACAGGTTGGTTATTCAAACGTGAGGATGTAAGCGGATCCCAAGAGGCAAATTTTGACGATAGCGGCTGGGAGGGAGTCAATCTACCTCATAGTGTGCGTCTGGAGCCGAAGATCAGCGGCGGCTCTAATCAAAGCTATCAAGGCTTTGCAACGTATCGAAGACATTTTACGCTCGACAATTCTTACAGCGGTAAGAAGCTATTTATAGAATTCGAAGGTGCGATGATCAATGCTGAAGTGTGGATAAACGGCACTTATCTAGGAAACCATCACGGAGGCTACACCCCTTTTACATTCGACATCACGAACTATGTTCAATTAGAGGGGGCAACAAACGTCATTACAGTCAAGCTTGATAACAGAGATGACCCACAAACGCCACCTGGCAAGCCGCAAAGTGGTTTGGACTTTCAATATTTCGGAGGAATTTATCGAGATGTTAAACTGCATGTCATGGACAATTTACACGTCTCCGATGCTATATACGCAAATAAGGTGGCGGACGGTGGCATCTTTGTTACTTACCCAGAGGTGAGTAAAGAGGAAGCGACGGTGCAGGTGAAGACAAATATCATCAATGAATACATGATCGCTAAGAACACCAGTGTAAAAACCACAATTGTAGACAGCAATAATCAAGTGGTTGCTACAATGGTGAGTGATCCACAGAAAATAGGAGCGGGAAGCGATTATACATTTATCCAATCGACGAAGATATCCAAACCACAGCTTTGGCATCCTGACCATCCTAATTTGTATACGGTGTATACCGCTGTGAATGATGGGGCTGCTTATGTAGATAGCTACAAGACCCGTATCGGAATTCGTCATATTCAATTTACACCTGATCAAGGCTTTCTCATCAATGGAGAAAAATTAATGTTAAATGGCGCAAATCGCCACCAAGAGTATTTGTATGTCGGCAATGCAATGCCTAATTCTGGACAGTACAGAGACGCTGTGCAGCTTCGAGAAGGCGGTTTTAATAACGTGCGAACGGGTCATTATCCACAGGATCCAGCATTCCTTGATGCGGCAGACGAGCTTGGATTGACTGTCATCTCCCCAACGCCGGGCTGGCAGTTCTTCGGAGATTCTGTCTTCCAAGAGCGTTCCTATCAAGCCATTCGGGATATGGTACGCCGTGATCGAAACCATCCGAGTATTATTATGTGGGAATCCAGCTTGAATGAAACGACATACTCGCTGGAGTATGCACAAAATGCTCATAAAGCTACCCATGAAGAATATCCGGGAGATCAGACGTACACATCTGCAGAATACGGATTCTTCGGTAAAGAAGTTTATGATGTAAACTACAAAGAATTAGATACAGCATTCAAACCACTCTTTACGAGGGAATGGGGAGACGATTGGTCGGAAAGCGCGACAAGTCCAACGGGTTATCGATCGGTACGCAAAGTAGGCGAAACCGATATGCTCAACTCCATGATCATGCGTCAAAAGGCGCTAAATGGTGAAGGCTACTTCGACTGGGCGGGCCTCAATGCCAATTCACGTATAGCCGGACATTCGGTTTGGAGCTTTAGCGACAACAACCGGGGTATGGATTCTGACCCGGCATATTCAGGCCTAGTGGATCTGGATCGGTATCCGAAATTTAATTATTATTTCTTCCAGAGCCAGCGTAATCCTGCTGTGAAGCTAAGTGGTGTCGAATCTGGACCGATGGTCTATATCGCTAATTATTGGACACCATCTTCGTCAAGAAATGTCACAGTCGCTAGTAATACGAAGCAAGTTAAGCTTTATTTGAACGATACACTCATCGCTACCCAAAGTCCCGATAGTGGATTAAAGTATGTTACCCATCCGACATTTACATTTAACAATGTGTCCTGGGCGGCGGGAACATTACGAGCTGACGGATTGATTGACGGCAAGATCGTGGCTTCTCATACCGTGAAAACACCGGGAAAGCCACATCATTTGGCTGTTGATTACGATACGAAAGGGAAGGATCTTGTTGCAGACGGTTCCGACCTAGTGATGGCTTATATTACGGTGCGGGACGCTGACAATAACATTGTTCCAACAAACTCTATTTCTGTTTCCCTAAACTTGAGCGGTCCGGGGGGACTTATCGGTAATGGTGTAACGCGAACGTTTGCCAACCCTGTTGCCGTGGAAGGTGGCGTTGCCGCTGCAATCGTGAAATCCTCACTTACGGATGGCACTTTGAAATTAACAGCATCAGCGAGTGGATTGC
The DNA here is from genome assembly GCF_038000345.1 of Paenibacillus sp. FSL E2-8871. NCBI lineage: Bacteria > Bacillati > Bacillota > Bacilli > Caryophanales > Paenibacillaceae > Paenibacillus > Paenibacillus sp. FSL E2-8871. The sequence goes on from NZ_JBBOBV010000001.1 coordinate 1,034,889, forward strand.
TCCCTGGAAGCGCTGAAATCACCAGTATTTCAAGTCAAAGTGTATTCGTTCCTGGTGGAAGTGATGGAGGTGACAACTGGTTTGAAGGTGAGAATGTTGCTTTGAACAAACCTGTAATAACAAGTAGCGAGCAAAGCGGTAATCCAGGAACAAACGGCAATGCTGGAGACGAAAATGCTGGATGGACAGCTTCAAATAGCAGCTCGGATCAATGGTGGGAAGTCGATTTAGGAGAAGCCTATAACATTACGGGATCTGAAATCGTTTGGGCGAATAAGAGCTCCAATAATCAGTACAAAATTGATGTATCTGAAGATCAGGGAAATTGGACGACTATTTTGGATAAAACCCAATATAAGACGGCAACGGCGCTGCAAAGGGATAAGCTCGTTGCTAACGCACGGTATGTGCGAGTAACGTTAACGGGTGCACAAACAGGTCAGGCTGGTTTGAATGAGATAAAAGTATTTGGAGTAGCATCGTTTCAAAATCAGGCGACGCGGCATCCAGAGTTGGTGAATGTCGCATTAAATAAGTCCGTCAGTGCAAGCAGTTCGGTAACTGGCAACGAGGCTTACAATGCAAACGACGGAATCAATGCCACTTGGTGGGAGGCTAGCAGCAATGCACCTGGATGGTGGCAGGTCGACTTGGGTGCTTCCTACAATCTTTCAGGCAGTAAAATCCTTTGGGGAAGGGATAACATCTATTACTCCTACAGATTAGAGGTATCCGCCAACGGTAAAGAATGGTCGCAAGTGGCGGGCCGCTCGGCTTCAGGTCAAGATATGAGACCAGACAACTACACGGCAACTGGCGTTAGATATGTACGAGTATTTGTAGATTCTCTTGCAGGGGGCAGTGGTACGGAGAAGCCAGCGATCAAAGAAATTCAAGTCTACAGCGATCCTAAGAACATTGCGCTTAATAAGCCTGCTACCGCTGACAGCTCGCAAAATAATAACCCTGTCTCGGCAGGTAACGATGGAAATGAAACGACTCGTTGGAGCGTAGCCGACGGTAATGTTGGGCACTGGTACAAGGTTGACCTTGGGGCGATTTATGACTTATCGGGTACCAGGGTGAAATGGGAAATGGAGAATAAGAATTATGGATATCAAATCGAGGTTTCGGATGATGATGTAAACTGGGTGTCAGTAGCGAAAAAGTCAAGCTCACAGCAAGTACAGTTTGACTATTTCACTACACACGCAAGATATGTTCGAATCCAAGTGACGGAGTTGTCCGATAGTTGGGCGAGCTTCTGGGAATTTGATGTTTATGGCGCGGTTCCGGTTGATACGTCGTTGATTCCACAATCGCAAATGACAGCTACGGCAACGAGTGAAGAGACAAGCGGCGAGAATAATGACGCTTCGCAAGCCATCGACGGTAATTCGTCAACAATCTGGCATACGAAGTGGGATTTGTCTAATCCGCTGCCACAGTCGATCACCCTTAATCTTGGTAATACGCATGTCATTTCGAAACTAAAGTATTTGCCAAGACAAAATGGGGCACAAAACGGAAATATTACTTCTTATGAGATATTAACAAGTTTGGACGGAGTTAACTTTACACCTGTTACAAGCGGAAGCTGGGATGATGACAGTACTGAGAAAGTCGCGGATTTCGTTCCGGTTGCTAGTAGATACCTGAGACTTACTGCTATTGAAGGTCATGGTGGATTGGCTTCCGCAGCAGAGATTAACATCATGAAGAATGAGATGGAGGAGGACTATCAAGCCCTTGTAGCGCTCATTACAAGTGTGCAAAGTAAGCACGATAGTGCTGTAGAAGGGAATGAAGAGGGTCAGTATCCAGAAGGTTCAAAACAAACATTGCAAAAAGCTATTGATCAAGCGAAGAAAGTGCGCGATAGCTTATCTGTGGCCCAGCAGCAATTGCAGCAAGCGGCGAATGACTTAATTGCTGCCTTGCAAGTGATGGAGGAGAGTATCAATAAACATGAGATGGTTCAATCGATCAGGATTACAAGTGGATCATCAGTGATTACGACTAAGAACGGAACTCTCCAATTAGGCGCTACCGTGCTGCCTACCAATGCTAATAGATCCGTAACATGGGCTGTGTATGAAGTAGATGGTATAACAGTAACGGACAAAGCGACCATCGATCTATCCGGTTTGCTGGCAGCTGTGAAAGATGGTACCGTGAAGGTTGTAGCTACAGCAACGGATGGCTCAGGTGTTCATGATGAAATGGATATTACCATAAGTGGTCAAACGGACATTATCGATCCAGGCACTGATCCAGTGAATGTTGAAAAGATAAACATCACAAGCTCAGGAAATGTGTCCACGATTACTTCTAAGAACGGAACCCTGCAATTAGGCGCTACCGTACTGCCTGCAAATGCTACGAATAAGTCAGTAACATGGGCTGTATACGGAGTAGATGGAATCACAGCAACGGATATCGCAACCATTGATGTATCCGGTTTGCTCACGGCTGTAAAAGATGGAACTGTGAAAGTGGTAGCTACAGCAATGGATGGTTCTGGTGCTCAAGGTGACATGGTTATTACCATAAGTGGTCAAATGCAAATTATTGATCCAGGTACAGGTCCAGGAACGGGCGTAGATCCAGGCAATCCAACGACACCACCGGCGAAAGAAGATCCACATCGTTATGTTCCAGTGGGAAAAGAACTGCAAAGTGAAACTGCACAGAATGGAACAACGAGCCTGACCATTAACATTGATAAGGAAGCTTTAGCGAAGAAATTAGAAGCACTTAACAAAACTACAGGAACCCCTAATCTCGATATTGAGATTCCAGGAGTGAATTCATGGAATGCAGTGAATCTTCCACTGGATGTCTTGTACAACAGCTTGAAAGCAAATAAGGACACAATCATAACACTAAGAGGCCATTTAGGCAGTTATGAACTTCCGCTTGCCAATCTTAATCGTGAAGAACTTGAGAAAGCAGCTAAAGTTGCGGGTGCAACCTTAATCATTCGAATGGATAATGTGACTTCACAGCATGAGCAGAAGTTTGAACAATCCATAGTAGAAAAAGGAATGAAACGAGTAAGCGACATCATCGCGTACAAAGTCATTCTTAAATCGAATGATAAAGAAGAAGAGCTTCAACGTTTCGGAAATCCGTTTATGACACGTGTCATAAATATGGATGGCGTTATTCAAGATCCATCGACTGCGACCGCTGTTATATTCGATCCGGTTACAGGACAAATGCGTTTCGTACCATCGGTGTTTAATGTGAAGAACGGCAAGAATGAAGTCTCGATCTTCGGACATGAAAATGGTCTATACACCATCGTTCAGAACAAGAAAACATTCGATGATATGGTTGGACATTGGGCGCAAAAGGATGTTGAGACCTTAGCCTCCAAGCTGATCATTAACGGAATGACGGATCGGACGTTTGCACCAGCAGGACAGGTCACGCGTGCTCAATTTGCGGCACTGTTGGTAAGAGGAATAGGGTTAACTACGGAGTCATTATCGAATGTATTTGCAGATGTTAGTGCCACGGCGTGGTATGCGGAGGACGTGAATATAGCTGCGAAACTCGGGTTAGTTCAAGGCATAGGCGAAGAGAAATTCAGCCCGGATACAATCATTACAAGAGAGCAAATGGTCGTGATGATCATGAACGCCGTTCAGCTCGTTCAAGGAGATTATAGAGTAGAAGCTCAAATCCGGACTCCATTTGCTGATCAGGACCAAATCTCTGATTATGCTAGCGAAGCGGTAACAGAAGCGGCAGAGAAAAGATTAATTAATGGGAAAACAGAAACAACATTTGCTCCACAAGACGCAGCCACACGTGCTGAGGCAGCGTTGATGATTAAACAGCTTTTGCAATATTTGAAATTTATGAATTAAGTATTATTAAATAGGCTCGGTTCAAACGATAAGTTTGAGCCGAGTTTTTTTGTTTCGTTGGAGCATCTAAGTACTCAGTCAGTTAATGGAATTGAGAGAATGAATTCAGTTCCTTCTCCTGATTTACTTCGTACATTTACATCACCGTTCATCGAACGGATCAGTTGATAAGAAAGCGTAAGTCCCAATCCGGTACCTTTGCTTTTAGTTGAAAAATAAATGCTTCCCAGTCGATCCATCTGCTCGCTGCTCATACCAACCCCATTATCAATTATTATTATTTTTGCGAATTGGGATTGACGCTCAATACGGATGCTCACAATACCTGTTGAATGAACAGTGCAAGCTTCTATCGCGTTTTTGATGAAATTTATGAATAGTTGTTTGATTTCAGTAGGATTTGCAGATACATATAGTTTATCCTCCAAGGGGTGCATCTCCAAAGTAACGTTATTCATATTGGCGTACGGCGTTATGATATCTACAATTGAGTAGATTTGCTGCACAAGTTCAATTTTCTCTACCATTGAATGATTGGGTTTAGCTATCGATAAATATTCAGAAAGAATAACTTCTGTCCGCTTAATCTCTTCAAGGCAAATTTCAATATATTTCTGACTCTTTTCTCTTGTGATCGAATCATCCTTCAATAATTTTAAAAATCCCATAACGGCTGTAAGTGGATTACGGACTTCATGAGCTAGAGAGGCTGCGACATGAGCAATCGTTTCCGATTTTTCACTTTGAAGATACCTGAGATATAATTCCTTATCAGAAACTGCTTTATTAAAAAGGGAAATCAATATCCAAATTCCAAGGAAATTTTGTACTGGCATAACGAGGATATTGAACTTTAAATGCTGTATCGTGTATTGGTATTCCGTTGCAAACATAGTACCTATTGGAATAATGGAAAAGCATATCCCTGCAATGAGTGTAATAAGCTTTCGGTACTCGGAACGACGACGGTATAGATTGGATAACAATGCGGATAAGGAGAAAGTGATGGAGAGAATAATTATCGCTGAAAATAGTCCCTGTCCACCTATAAGGAGGCGGTATACTAGAAACTCAACGAGAAGAAACACTCCAGTAGTTATGCCGCCATACACCATTCCGAAAAACATGATCACGTAACGAATGTCGAATATGATTCCATTTTGTACACTGACAGGAAAGGTCATCGACATAAAAAGACATATCATGCAGGTGATCGTGATAAATTGTTTTGAATAGTTAACGGCTTTGTCACGATAGTAAATGGTATAAAGGACAAAAGGGGTTAGGGCAAACAATAATTGCAGTAAAATATCCTTAACATACAGCATATTAGCCCTCCCAATAGTTTAGAAAGAATTTGATATACTGTTTATTCGTTGTGACTATGAATTCCTCCTTCTGAGGGAGCGGTGTAAAGGCGCTAAAAATAACTATTGAGAAGAAAGTTACATATACAGTAAGAAATATACTGTGCGTGCGAAACCTGTCGTTTAATCATTTTAAGTAAAAAGGCTGATGAACAACTTTTAGTAATTAAAAGTTGTTCATCAGCCTTTAGTTGATCATTTCATCTGAGTTTACTCAATCTTAGATATCCCACCACTGATCAGATTCACCTTGATATCAATCTTGTCGATGCTGCTTGAATCGAGCGGTAAGATTCCTTTATCATTCAGTTTGTTCCACTCTTTTGGAAGATTACGATAGAATATGCCTGAGAGTCCATATACATCGGCATTTATTTCTAAACCTTTCAAGTAAGTTTCCCTAATCTGATCATCAATTACTTTTATCGCTTTCAGTTCAATATCTTTTCGATTAAGGTTTGCGCTCAATTCCGGAAGAGTGCCCTGCATAGACACTTTAATATCGAAGATAGGTTTGCCATGCTTCATCTTGGGTTGAATAGAGAATTTAAGTTTGTTCATGACGATCACAGCAAGTACTTCTTTGTCATCTTTGATTATCAGAGGCGTTCGTTGCGTCTTTTTTTCCAGCCATCGAACCCCTAATATCTCTTTAGACTTCAGGCAACCACGAAATTGCTCATTTTGCAGAAAGCAGATCCCCGACATGCTAATGTTAGGGGAAGGTTCCTTATTACTGGTCCAGTCTGGCGCAATTTCAAGAAAAGGTAATCGAACCGTTTCGGCTTTCTCTCTCCATTTCCATATAAACTTGTACAGATACAACGGAGCGACAACCGAGCTCTGTTCATAGGTTCGCATGGGACTGTTAAGCTGCGAGTAGATCACTGACAGATCGGCGATCGACGGGGTAGTCAGCACTTCTTCCATAGGTTCGTTGGTTGCCATGGTCCAAACGGTATATCGAAATTCATAATATCGATCCCAAACGTCCAATACTTGATTGATGACGCTACCCTTCTTTAGCGCTGCTTCACTAAATACGATTGTTTTCACATTACTCCAGATAATTCTTTGTGGACTAGTGGCATATAAATTAAATATTGCCGCATCAAACGAATCTCCTTCTGCTTTCCCTATGAAGGTTTTTTGTTCTTGGCTCTGCCCCGCCTCTTTTTTCGCAATGCCACTAAAGTTAACCATTTGAATATAAACAACGACTTTGTTATCTACATAATCGACGCCTAATGTATTCACATAGATCATATGCTCAATTTCTTTTGATCCCCAACAACCTGTAAGCAGCATGGAGAGCAGAGCAGTAACAAGCATGCACCGGATCAATTTCATAATCGATCTCGTCTTCCCGTATTGTCCGTGAACTTTCCCTTTCCCCACGGCATTCTGAAAATAACTTTATAAAAATCCTTCCAGTGAGGCGGGGATAGAGGTGAAAGATAGTAGGTGCCGAAAGAACGTAAATTGACCATAAAGAGGATCAGTGCAAGCAGACATGTCATCGTACCAAACAACCCCAGAAACCCGCTAATGATGAGAATAGCAATTCGAAGCAAGCTAACAACGCTAACTAATGACTGGTTCACCAATGTAAAGGTAGCCAATACTGAAATGGCTATAACCACAATCGTACCTGGACCTGCAATGCCGGCACTAATGGCTGCCTGACCAATGATTAAACCTCCTACCACCGATAAGGTCTGACCATAAGCGGTAGGTAATCTCATTCCTGCTTCCCGAAAAATCTCAAATAAAATGAGCATCACAATCGCCTCCAAGGGAGCCGGAAGAGGTACGCCTTGTCTCGAATTTACTAACGTTGCAAGCAGCGTAAAAGGAATTTGATCTTGATGAAATGTTGTGAGCGCGATCCAAAAACCGGGTAAAAACAAGGAAAGCATTACTCCGAATACTCTTAACAACCTAGTAAAACCAACAAAGACATTTACCATATGTGCATCTTCCGAAGTATTCAACAAGAAGCTAAAGCTCACTGGCGCTATAATCACAGTAGGCGAACCATTCGTCAAGAGCACAAATTTGCCATGAAGCAGTGAATTCGCAGCATAGTCAGGTCTTCCAGTATATGCGAATAATGGAAAAAACGAAAATCCAGTCAGACTTTCTTCAAGCTGGGTGCTACTCACCAATCCCTGGATTTGAATGCCGGTTAGTTTTGACTTGATCTCATCTAGTACATGAGGTTTAATCGTCTCCTTGAGATATAAAAGATGAACTTCAGTCGCGGTTTGTATTCCAATACTGAATTGTTCAACAGCCAATAATTCGGTCTTAAGTCTTTTTCGAATAAGAGCAATATTGGTAAATGATTCTTCCGTAAAACCATCCTTAGGCCCTCTTGTGGACACTTCTGTATTGGGTTCTTCAGGTTGCCGTTTAGGTGGATCAGCTAATTTCACAACATAGTATTGATTCGATGGCGTAAAAAGAAGGAAAAGATCACCATTAAGCACAGTATCAATCATCGAAGCATTAATCTCTTTTGATGGAAGGGGGGTCATGTGAAACGGAACCTTTTGCATAAGATCGAGTTCATTCGATGTGAGAATAGATTCCGGGATCTTTTTTAATTCAGGGATGATATATTCTTCCACTTTGATTTCATCGCACAACCCCTGGCAATACACCAGTTGAACGGCATTGTCCGAGTCAGACAAAAAGATAGTTAGTCTCTTAATGTCTGAACTTGAACCAAATACTCGTGTGAACACATCCTCGAACGTATTGGATTCCTTTTGCTCAGGCACTTTCATGATGTTGCTTTCCCCTTTCGTTGAGCCAAGCTAATCAGCCCTGCAATAATTACAGAAAAAGCGAGTACCCCCCATAAAGAAAAGGGAAGTACATAGTGAGCTAACATACTCAGAAAAAATTGGTCACTAAATGGAATGGCTGTGAACACTACAATAGCAAAAGATATGCTTCCAAGAACCAACATTTTCACTTTTTTGCTTTGAATTTGGAGTATATCGAGAATTAGAAACATAGTTAGAGAAATTCTCAGAAAAGCACCACTGAACCATTGATAAACGCTAAAAAAATCTAGATGCTCAATGTATCGTCCAATCGTCAGCAATCTCCATTCTTCATAAGCGGGAAATCTGAGTTTATTAGCCTCATCCGGACCAAATTCAACAATTGCACCAATTATCGGACCCATGGTTAGACCTAAGATAAGCAGGATCATGATCATAAACGATAGATATGACAATCGCGATTTGATGTGATGTTGCATAAAGAAAAGCATGATGACCTCAACAAAACCTGCTCCTACGTACACGCTCCCTTTCCAAACGGGCTGCATACCGTGCTCAAGCATCGGTCTTAATAAGGAATAATCTTTATGAGTTGTATTAGAGAACATTATAAAAAAACCCAATATAATAACAAAAGGCAGCAAAATAGCAGCGGTATTCGCGAGGGAGTGAATACCTAAATAAGCATTTATCACAGAAATCAAAAGTAATACGAACGTAAGGACCAGTATAGGTGTCTCTGGTGAGAAGGTCAGATGCACCCAGTATACAGTGTCTCTAGTTGTAATCATGCATAAGACAAACAAATATACACTAGCGACTACCGCAAGAATACGGCTCACGATAGGAGGGTAAGCTTTAGCCAGCCAAGCGAAAAGATGCTGTTTTTTGATTTTTGTAGTACTAATGTGCAGGATAAAGATCCAAACTAGCGCACATGCCCCAGCAAGCAGCACTGAGATCCAGGCGTCACGTTTTGCCGCGTCCAATAGGATGGGGATGATAATGACATGATTTAGAAGGCCTGTACTCAGCATAATAATCATGATGGATTGAATAAACGTAATATTTGTTTTGATTTTCCTCATCCTCCTAAATAAACCGGACCCACCGTCTACCTTATAATGCCATTCTTGAAGGTGATTTATTCTGGAGAATTGAGCAGTGCAAAACGTAAAGAGCCGAGCGGGTCCTGTGGCTACTTTAGCTTTGTACTGGTCATACTTTTGCACGAAGCTCTCTTTGTCTAGCAATCCGATATCATTCATATGATTCAGCCAGCGGAAATACTCTTTCTCCTCCGGACGGCGAAAGTGGTAGATCGCCTCATGTGTCTGTTGATCTACGTAATATTCCCCGTCATCCGAACCGCCTGTCGTTGCAACAGCAGGGTTAGTAACGGAAATGTACATATGCCAATCATCCGCGTTCAGGGAGACTCCGATGTTCTTGTTGCCGTTCTCATCAGTTGGATGTTTCTCAAGATAGGCTTTAATTAGATTCTCATAATCGGTGACTGTTCTGATTTCAGGGTATCCGGCTTCCTTCAAGACGCGATGTTGAAGCTCAAATCCACCGCCAGCCACGAATTTCTTCTCATCAACCGCTGCCCAGGTAGGCGCTAAAAGATAATCAAAGCAAAAATATAGTTACGATGACTAGTAATTTCTTCGTGGCTGGATATCGTAGGGGATAGACTTTTACCAGCTTTTCCTGGCTTCGGCGGACAGATTAAAGATGGAGTATTGCATGCTCGATTTCTACCAAAGTTTATAGCGGCAACTGCATTTGGAGAAATTAATGGTGTAGTGACAGAACGCATAGAAAACCTTGCAATATTATTTAAAACTGCAAAGCTTCCCTACGTTATTAAAAAAGATATGCAAGCGTATCTAATCACACATTCCGTATCAGACATTGCCATGTTGAGCTATCCTCCAATGCTTAAAATGGTGCTTAAATTTCCAAACTTATTTTTGGACCTTTTCTTTATGACATGGCTACGAACTAAAATGGTTAGGGATATGATGTTGCCGGATTATGCGAATAATGCTAACAATGAGATTGTGCAGCTGAGTAATGATTTAATGAAATTTTTAAGTCAACATGATATCAAATCAGAAATACATGTTCAGTAATTTTTTGTTAAAATATTATAGTATTGTGGAGGGGCTTGTAATGAACATAATTAATCTAATATATGACAAGTAAAAGGGGGACGCTAAGTCCTCTTTTTTTGTCTGTAATTTCTTTATATTTCCATTTATAACCACAAAAGAACAATACTTTTTGGGGTAAAACCTTTAATTTGAACAGATTAAATTGTACGTAAGCTATGATAAACTTCTATTTGAAATCGCTTACAATTATATAAATGGAAGGATGTGGTGATCTCGGGAGTTTTACCAAACAACAAAGAAAACCACAGACGATTGCTTGGAATACTAGAGGTCAGTCAAGTAGTATGTAATCAAAAAAAACTTAGGAGGTAGATTATGTTTAAGATGAATAAGAAAATCTTGACTGTATTATTCGCAGCTACTATGAGCTTTAGCTTGTTTGCAGCAACTACAAATGCAGCGACAGATTATTGGCAAAATTGGACTGATGGTGGAGGAACAGTAAATGCTACGAATGGATCAGGTGGGAATTACAGTGTTACATGGTCAAACACCGGGAACTTTGTTGTTGGTAAAGGCTGGAATACCGGATCACCAACAAGGACAATAAACTACAATGCCGGGGTCTGGGCGCCGTCCGGTAATGGATATTTGACACTCTATGGGTGGACGAGAAACTCACTCATAGAATATTACGTCGTTGATAGCTGGGGCACCTATAGACCAACTGGAACATTTAAAGGTACCGTGACCAGTGATGGTGGAACATATGACATCTATACGACTACCCGAACCAACGCACCTTCTATTGACGGCACTGCAACTTTCACTCAGTTCTGGAGTGTAAGACAGTCGAAGAGAGCAACTGGGAGTAATGTTGCTATCACTTTTAGCAATCACGTTAATGCATGGAAGAAATATGGAATGAATTTGGGAAGTAGTTGGGCTTACCAAGTGTTAGCTACTGAAGGATATCAAAGTAGTGGGAGCTCTAACGTAACGGTGTGGTAACAGGTAAACTGTAGCCTCTTAATCGATGATAATACTAAGGACTGCCGGTCTCACAACCGGCGGCCTTATTTATTCCGAAAGAAGACTTACATACTACTAACGACTTATTATGTTCCTATCCGTTCAAAGGAGATAAATCAATGAGAAAACTATTGAGTTTCCTATTCATAGCAACAATAGTTGTTATCAGCGCTTGCTCACAAGAAAAGCCTGAAACGAGTAATGACAATGTATTTGTTAGGGGAGGGACTTTTATAGACACAAAGTCCAACTACAATGGTGCAACCCTATCGAACTTTTATATCGGTAAATATGAGGTAACTCAAAAAGAATGGATTGAGGTAATGGAAAGTAATCCCTCAGAATTCAAGGGCGACAATTTGCCGGTTGAAATGGTTAGCTGGTATGACGTTGTTGAGTACTGTAATAAGCGGAGTATAAAAGAGGGTTTAACACCCTATTACAATATAGATAAGAATAAAATAGATACAAATAATAAGAGCGAAAACGATAATATAAAATGGACCGTAACGATCAATAAAGGTGCTAATGGTTATCGATTACCGACAGAAGCAGAGTGGGAATATGCTGCAGGTGGAGGTCAATTAAGCAAGAGTTACACCTACAGTGGGAGCAATAATGCAGATGAGGTAGCATGGTATTGGAAAAACGCTGGAGATAAATACTTATCGGGAGAATGGAACTGGCCTATCATTGAAAACAACAATAATAAAACAAAAAATGTTGGTGTCAAACAGCCCAACGAGTTAGGACTTTATGATATGTCAGGGAATGTAAGGGAATGGTGTTGGAACTGGTATGGGGATAGGGGAAGCGATGTCGGATATTACCGGGTTGTGAAGGGCGGCGGTTGGATCGGCAACATCACCAACAACGAGATATCTTTTCAAGGCAAGTTCGACGCAAATGGCATGGGACCTGATCAAGGCTTTCGTGTGAGTCGTGGTGAGTAAACGGCGGGAAGGTTATTCTCTTTTAAGTTAAGACTCCATTTCGTTTATTTCCAACTACAAAAGATCTAAACTTTTCACGGTATAAGCTTTAGTTTATGCATATGAAAAAATTAGGACAATGATAGAATCTGATTGTTTCCGCTTATATTAATAAATATGGAATAAAAAGGAGGTTAATCAAACGGGTTGCACAGCATCTTAGTAAGACTAGTTGCAGTATAACCAAGAGGAGGACAGCAAATAAAACAGAAGAGAATGCGTTTATTTTTAGTAATCATTATTTGTTTTATGCTTGCATTGCCTGCAGTATGTGTAAATGCCGCAACAACGATCACATCTAATCAAAGCGGCACCCAAGACGGCTACTACTATGAGCTATGGAAGGATTCCGGTACCACGAGTATGACTCTTGATAGTGGAGGTACATTCAGTGCTCAGTGGAGCAACATCGGAAATGCTCTGTTCCGTAAAGGTAAGAAGTTCGATGAGACCCAGACACACCAGCAAATTGGAAACATAACTGTTAACTACAGTGCCAACTACCAACCAAACGGCAATTCGTATTTATGTGTCTACGGATGGACCGTTGATCCACTAATCGAATATTACATCGTTGATAGCTGGGGGAGCTGGCGTCCGCCTGGTGGAACGTCTAAAGGTACCATTACCGTTGATGGGGGAACGTATGACATATATGAGACTACCAGAGTCAACCAACCTTCAATTAAAGGCACAGCAACCTTTAAACAATATTGGAGTGTCCGGACGACCAAACGTACAAGCGGAACCATATCTGTTAGTGAACACTTTAAAGCGTGGGAGAGCAGAGGAATGTCAATGGGGAAGATGTATGAAACTTCGCTTACGGTAGAGGGTTATCAAAGTAGTGGAACAGCTACCGTGACTAGCAATACAATTACGATCGGAGGTAGCGGAGGTACGAATCCGACGCCAACGCCTAATCCGACTTCAACGCCAAACCCAACCTCCACACCAAATCCGGGCACAAGTACAAAAATAGAAGCTGAAAATATGACCAAAAGTGGTCAGTATACCTCCAATATAAGCTCACCATTCTCTGGAGTGGCTTTATACGCCAACAATGATCTAGTGAAATTTACACAGAATTTTACGACCGGTACCCATAATTTTTCACTCCGCGGGGCTTCAAATAACTCCAATATGGCGAGGGTCGATTTGAAAATCGGCGGGGTAACCAAGGGCACCTTTTACTTCGGGGGAAGCAGTCCCGCCGTTTATACTCTAAACAATGTCAGTCATGGAACCGGAAATCAAGAGATCCAGCTCGTCGTAACAGCTGATAACGGGACATGGGATGCTTATCTTGATTATCTGGAAATCCAGTAATATTCCAAACACGGAAAATGGAGACGGACTGCTTAATGTAGAGACAAAATGAAAAAAAGCAACCTACCAGCCATGAATGGTGGGTTGCTTGCCTTGTATAAACGGAAAATTTATTTATCTGTTTAAATTACAACTTATCTTTTAACAACAGTCTCACCTTCAATTAACACAGGCTGATAATAAGTGTTGTTTGGAAGGTCTTTTTTTCCTTGTAGTTTCTTAATGACCCAATCCGCTGCATCGCGTCCCATGGCTTCTTGTGGGTGTGTCAAGGTGGTTAGTTTGATGTTCGCGTTTTTGGCGATATAGGAATTGTCTTGTCCGATAATCGATAATTCATCCGGAATAGTGATGTCCAGCTGTCTGCAGGCATGAACCACTTCCAACCCAACCTCGTCGTTATAACAAACAATAGCAGTGAGCGTATCTCTATTTTTATTCAGAAAATCCTTCAAGTCTGTAGATAACGTCTGTTTTGTCTCCGTATTGAATGAAAAAATCTGCTCAGGATAAAATCGTAATTTGGATTCTCCGAGTGCTTTAATATACCCTTTCATCCGATACTTTCCTTGTAAATCATCCATTTTTGCAATAAGCCCTATTTGGGTGTGCCCTTTGGTTATCAACTCTTTTGTTGCCAAATAGCTGGACTGCACGTCATCAAGACAAAGGTACGGCAGTTCTATTTCTTCATAAAAGGCATTAATCATTATAATCGGAATATCCTGTTCCTTAAAAGAAAGGTAGTAAGCAATATTGGGGTTATATAGATTGCTTTTCGTCGGTTCAATAATTAAACCATCTACACCGTAGGACAGCATCATTTCAAGGGCCTTTTTTTCTTGAGCAACATCGTTATTTGTACTAGCTAATAGTAGAGAATAATTATCCTCATTTAGTCGACTCTCGATCCCACGGATAATGGAAGGAAAGATATAGTCGGAGATATAGGTCGTGATTACGCCGATCGTCTTCTTATGGGAACTCCCGCCGGTCTTCGAACGATATTGGTTGCTGACATAAGTACCAGACCCTTTTTCGCTTCGCAGGAAGCCTTCGTTGGAAAGTTCTAAAATTGCTTTTCGAACAGTCTGCCGGCTAACTTCGTACATGGACTGCAAGGCAGATTCAGTAGGGATTTGTTCACCAACATTGTAATCTCCCGAAAGGATTTTGCTTTTTATGTCATCTAATATCACTTGATACTTTGGTTTCATGTAATTCCTCTTTCCATTCTTGTTCGCTAAGTTATTCGTATATTCGGTAAATTTGTATGTACAAATTATAGCATGACAACGAAAAAAATAGAAAGGGGCTCTTTTTTTATACAGTTAAATCATTATTATCTCCATATTTGTATGTATATATAACTATTCAATTGACAAATGTACGTACAAAAAATTATACTATAGCTGTCAATTAAGAAAGCAAATTCTTATCATGACCTTTTAAAAAAGCGCTCTCAGAGAGGTGACAAACGTGATATCGAATCGATTAAGCATCGAACAAGCGATTAATAAGGGAGAAACTTCGCTTGGTATTGAATTTGGGTCCACGCGCATTAAAGTTGTACTTATCGATCATAGCTTTCAAACGATCGCTTCTGGAAGTTACGAATGGGAAAATCAGTTGAAGGACGGTTTTTGGACGTACAACTTGGAAGATATTATCAAAGGTCTGCAAGACGCCTATCGCGAGATGAAGGAAGAAGTTGCACAAAAATACGGAATCACCCTGCAAACGGTTGGTTCAATCGGTTTTTCTGCAATGATGCATGGATACATGGCTTTCGACGAGCACAATGAACTGCTTGTTCCATTCCGGACTTGGCGTAATGCAACTACGGGTGCGGCTGCCAAAGTATTGACCGATCTGTTTGGGTTTAATATCCCAGAACGCTGGAGCATAGCTCATCTTTATCAGGCGATTTTGAATGAAGAAGAACATGTGCCACAGATACGTTTTGTTACGACACTAGCAGGATACATTCATTGGCTATTGACTGGAAATAAAGCACTTGGTGTTGGTGATGCATCCGGTATGTTCCCAATTGATGAAACTACAGGAAATTTTAACGCTTCCATGATACAGCAGTTTGATGAACTGGTTGCAAGCAAAGCTTATCCGTGGAAGACCAGTGATTTACTTCCTAAGGTGTATGTTGCAGGAGAGCAAGCAGGTATTTTAAGCGAAGCGGGAGCTAAAATTCTGGATCCATCGCTGCATTTACAATCAGGTATTCCGCTTAGTCCTCCAGAGGGGGATGCTGGAACCGGGATGGTTGCAACGAATAGCGTAAGAAAACGCACCGGGAATGTATCAGTAGGAACCTCTGTTTTTGCCATGATTGTATTAGAAAAAGAACTTTCCAAGGTTTATCCGGAAATTGATATGGTTACTACTCCGAACGGAAGTCCAGTGGGCATGGTTCATGCGAATAACTGTTCAAGTGACCTCAACGCCTGGCTCGGGTTATTCCGCGAGTTCTATGAAGCCATGGGACACAAAGTGGATGCCAATAAATTGTACAGCGTGCTATTAAAAAAAGCTTTGGAAGCAGATCCTGATGCCGGTGGATTACTAAGCTATGGTTATCTCTCAGGAGAGAATATTACTGGGTTAGAACAAGGTCGTCCGCTATTTGTCCGCTCGCCGGAGAGCAAATTCAATCTGTCCAACTTTATGCGTACGCATCTATTCAGCGCCTTTGGTGCTTTGAAAATTGGAATGGACATTTTGACGAAGGAAGAGAATGTAGCCATTGATAGTATTTTAGGTCACGGCGGTTTATTTAAGACTCCGGTAGTGGGCCAAAAAATGATGGCAGCTTCAATGAATGTTCCTGTTTCCGTAATGTCGACTGCCGGTGAAGGCGGTGCATGGGGAATGGCTATTCTTGCCGCTTACATGATGAATAAAAATCAGAAAGAAAGTTTAGAAGACTTCCTCGATCAAAAAGTGTTCAAAGATGTTAAGGGGGAAGAAATTCATCCAGAGGCAACCGACATTAAAGGATTTGAAACCTTTATCGAACGTTATAAAAAGGGTCTGGCGATTGAGCAGTCCGCTGTTGACAATTTAGTGTGAAAATGGAGGTAGCAAGATGTTAGAACAACTTAAAGAAGAGGTTTTTCAAGCCAATCTGGAATTGCCGAAACAAGGACTTATTAAATATACATGGGGAAATGTGAGTGCAATTGATCGTGAAAGTGGATTATTCGTAATCAAACCTAGTGGTGTAGATTATGAAACAATGAAAGCCAGCGATATGGTAGTTGTTGATCTGGATGGCAATGTGGTTGAAGGAGATATGAGACCTTCCTCCGATACACCTACTCACGCCGTGCTTTATAAGCATTACTCCGAGATCGGGGGAATCGTGCACACGCATTCCACTTGGGCAACCATTTGGGCTCAAGCAGGACTAGATGTTCCTGTCATGGGAACGACCCATGCTGATACCTTCTATGGTTCCATTCCTTGTGCGCGTTTCTTGACGCAAGAAGAAGTCGATCGTGGTTACGAAGCGGAAACGGGTAATGTAATCATCGAGACCTTCGAACAACGTGGGATCGATATTATGGCGGTTCCTGGTGTTTTACTTAAAGGACACGGACCCTTTACTTGGGGAAAAAATGCGAAATCGGCGGTAATAAACAGCGTAGTTTTGGATGAAGTATCCAAAATGAATTTGTTTGCAAGAGAGCTGAACCATTTTGCTGAGGAGTTGCCACAACGTATTTTAGATAAACATTACTTGCGAAAACATGGAAAAGACGCTTATTACGGACAAAAATAATTAACCCACAAAATTACGAAAAGAGGATGAATATGTCAACAGCAGTAGAAAAAGAATTTTGGTTTGTCGTAGGTTCACAACATCTTTATGGGGAAGAAGCTTTGGCTGAAGTTAAGGCGCATGCCCAAACGATGACAGAAGCTTTGAATAAAAGTGGAGTTTTGCCTTACCCACTAGTATTGCAGGATTTGGCTGTCAGCGCAGATAAAATCACAAACATCATGAAAGAAGTCAATTACCGCGATGAAGTTGCCGGTGTTATCACTTGGATGCATACCTTCTCACCTGCAAAAATGTGGATCCGCGGAACTAAAGTGCTGCAAAAGCCTTTGCTACATCTAGCTACGCAATATAATGAAAGTATCCCATGGGCAACCATCGATATGGATTTCATGAATCTAAATCAAGCCGCTCATGGTGACCGTGAATATGGTTTTATTAACGCCCGTTTGAACAAACAAAACAAAGTGGTAGTAGGCTACTGGGAACGTCCTGAAGTCCAAAAGCAAATTGCAGAATGGATGGACGTAGCCGTTGCTTATAACGAAAGCTTTAATATCAAGGTCGCTCGCTTTGGTGACAATATGCGTAACGTTGGCGTAACCGAAGGAGATAAGGTTGAAGCCCAAATTCAATTTGGATGGACTGTTGACTACTTTGGTATTGGCGATCTAGTACAAATCATTAATGAAGTTAAAGAAGAAGAAATCGACGCCTTGTTCGCTGAGTATTCAGAGCTGTATGAATTTGATTATGGGACTAACAGCAAAGAAGCTTGGGAAGCTAGCGTAAGAGTTCAAGCAAGCTATGAAATTGCTATTAAACGTTTCCTTGATCAAGGTGGCTACAACGCCTTCACATCGAACTTCGAAGATTTACACGGAATGAAACAACTTCCAGGACTTGCTGTTCAACGACTGATGGCACAAGGCTATGGTTTTGCTGGAGAAGGAGATTGGAAGACTGCAGCTCTCGATCGCTTGCTTAAAGTGATGAGCCATAACCAATCCACTGGATTTATGGAAGATTACACTTATGAATTGACGGTTGGCCAAGAATCCATTCTACAATCCCATATGCTTGAAGTAGATCCTACTTTGGCAAGCAACAAACCCAAAATTATCGTATCTCCACTAGGTATTGGTGGTAAAGACGATCCAGCACGTTTAGTATTTGACGGTAAAGCAGGAGACGGTGTAGTTGTTTCCATGGCTGACTTTGGGACTCATTACAAACTATTGATCAATGAGGTTACTGCTTTCGAACCAACGGTTCCAGCTCCCAACCTTCCAGTAGCTCGTGTACTTTGGAATGTTAAGCCTAACTTCCAAGATGGGGTTAAAGCTTGGATCGAAAATGGTGGCGGTCACCATACCGTTGTTTCATTAACGCTTACAACAGACCAAATTATTGCTTATGCAAAACTTGTAAACTTGGAATATGTAGTTATTAAATAATAGCAAAGCTTTGTTACGATTAATAGGACTCCATTCCTCGAGCTTTTTGAGGAATGGAGTCCTATTTGTTTGTTCGATTTCCTTCAATAAATGCGATAATTTCCACTCAGGGCCAGTAAACTAAAGAAGTACAGACAGTTATCATAATAACGACGTTGTCCAGTGCGCAATGGTGTATCCCAAAACAAACGGACAAAATGCTCTGCCTCCGGGCCATTAGAAGCAAGGGAAGCCATGGCATTGGTCGCCAATAGACCTGTCGGGTGCAGCGCCGGTTCGTCGAAGGGCTGTCCCTCAATGGTATACCGCCGGTAATCGGAAACTTCGATATTCCTAAAAAAAGCCTGAATCCGGTTACATTGATCGACCTGCCAGATGTCCTTTTGGAACCAAGCCCAGTCCAGACCGATATTAGCCGCTACCCGGTAAGCATCACTGAAAAAATGGCTGAAATCACCATGAGGCTGGGGTTCTGCCGGGGACCCGTTAAAATTAGCATATTCGGGAGCAAGGCCAGTTATCGGATGGCATGCAGTATGCAGATATGTGCGGCTGGCTTCCGCGGCTTCTCGCCAAAACATGTGGTCACGTTCGTCAGCCCACAAGGCGAACAAATCATAGAAATGGGGGAGATGGTAAGACGGATCACTGAAGGTGGATCCCGGTACGAATTTGATCAATTTCGTTTCCGCATCCCACATTGAGTCGCCATCTCCTGTTTCAGTTTTATGTACACAAGCATGCAATATCGTTCGGGCCTGCTCAGAATAATTATAAGGTTCCGGACCGTTCCCCCAACGTTTTGAGGCAAAAAACAGAGCCATGGCGAAAAACTCTTCGCCGTCCGGTGCGGGTCCCTGAGAAATCCTTGTACCGTCAGGCTTGCAGTGCCAAGCAAAGTAATTGGCATAGCGACCTTCTTTGTGCTGCATAAACGTCTTTGAGAAGTTCCATAGACGATCAAACTCTTCTTTTTTATTCATTTGAACGGCCATCATCATCCCGTAGGACATTCCTTCCGACCGAACGTCTAGATTACCTGTATCCAGGATATAGCTTTTATCCTCGTCCTGCGGATAGTATATTCGTACGTTCGGATCTCCGTAAAACAAATCATTCCAAATTTTATTGAGTTTAGCGTGGATATCATCTTCAGAAAAGCCGAGCTCCTTAAATATATTGCGATATTTCCCTGTATAAAAAGCACCTTGTTGTTTCATTGTCATCAAAAACGACCTCCTGTGAACTACAGCATGCAGTCCATTTTAATAAAAACTAAGGATGGATAGTTTGAATGGTGCCATCATCGTTGTATCTCAGCTCCGTATATTTTACAGAACGCTTGTTGTCAGCTCCACCAGACAAAGAACTGTCATGATAAAATAAATACCATTTCTCTTTAAACTGAACAATAGAATGGTGCGTTGTCCAGCCTATCACTGGAGAAAGGATTTTCCCTTGATATTCATAAGGTCCAAGCGGATCTTTACTGATAGCGTATACAATATTGTGGGTGGTACCAGTGGAATAAGAAAGATAATAATACCCGTTGTATTTATGTACCCATGGGCCTTCAAAATATCTTCTCTCTTCATCTCCAGCAAGAATCGGATTTCCGTTTGTATCGATGATGGATATTTCTCTAGGTTCACCTTCAAAGCTCAGCATATTCTCGTTCAACTCCGCTACGATAGGTCCAAGAGCTGGTGCCGATTCAGACGGCCCCTCAGCATCCGGAACAAATGAGCCGGTTTGCCATTTTTCAAGTTGACCGCCCCAAAGACCACCAAAGTATATATACGATTTACCATCATCATCAACGAAAACGGCGGGATCAATGCTATAACTGCCGGGAATGTAGCTTGGTTCAGGTGTAAATGGTCCGGAAGGTGAAGCTGAGGTGGCGACCCCGATTCGGAAAATATCGTCATGGTCTCTAGCTGGGAAAAACAAATAGTAGGTATTGTTTTTGTATGCTGCATCCGGAGCCCACATTTGCTGCTTAGCCCATGGAACATCCTTCACATGAAGCACTTCACCGTGGTCAACACAAGGGGAGCCTTCTCCATCAATAGAAAGAACATGGTAATCCTCCATATTATATTGGTCACCGTTGTCATTAGAGATCATTTCGTGATCCAGGTCATGTGAGGGATAAATATAAATTTTACCTTCAAATACATGAACGGAAGGATCCGCAGTATAAATATGAGTTACGAGAGGTTCATTGGGTTGCACAGGCTTTGTCAAGTCATTTCCTCCTATAAAGTTAATCGCTTACAAAGCTAATGGTATAAGAACTTTAGGACGCTGTATATATAGCAACTATAGTTTATACCCCACAAAGTTTAGGACATAAAAAAGAACCTTTATTCAAAGGTTCTTTTTTTACTACTGTCTTTGTCCGTGGAATTGTCGATGAAGTTCCCGCACTTGTTCTGCAAGCTCCGTTACAGGGCCATCTACGACCGCATTATGGATAACTTCCTGAATGGTCAAATTACGGACAGGTGATGCTGCAATGCCCATTTCGCTTAACCACTGTGATAATTGCTGCGAAGAGCTGGCATATACAATCCTTCCTAATTGAACCCAACCGTGAGCCGCCGCACACATAGGGCAATGTTCCCCGGAAGTATACACAGTTGCCTGCATACGTTCTTCCAGTGACATATTCTGAGCTGCCCAGCGAGCTAAAGCGAATTCGGGGTGCTGAGTATGGTCACCACCGCCTACATGGTTACTGTCTTCGGCCAAGACCTCTCCATTTGCTGAGACCAGGATGGAGCCGAAAGGTTCGTCCCCAACCTCGAGTGCAATTCGGGCAAGTTCAATACAACGCTGAAGATGTTTGATATCTGTATCGTTTATCATTATGATAGAGCCTCCTGAAATTTAATTTATAGATAAATCTCACGAACAGTAGGCCTAAGCCTGTTTGTTCACCGCATTCTTCTATGTTAGCATGTAAAGTATTCGATTAAAAATATGTTATGCAATTTCAAAATAGGGAGGACATCTAGAAATGAAACACCCATTTATATTAAATGCGGTATGGAACGGTGGTCGTAATAGTGATGGAACGATTGAAGCTGGACAACTCAAGACTCAAATCTCCATTCCGAAAGAAATGGGCGGACCAGGAGTTGGAACGAATCCGGATGAGATGCTACTGGGTGCCGCGGCAACCTGCTATCTCATTACACTAGCAGCTATGCTGGAGCGATCAGGGCTTACGACTTCCAGCCTGACGTTAACATCAGAGGCGACAGTGGATGTAACAAATAACATTTTTACATATGAAGCGATCAAACATTCACCCATCATCACACTTACCGAAGATGCCTCACAGGACGATATTGATAAAGCAATTCGTATTGCCTATAAAGCAGAAGGCTCTTGTATGATTTCCAGAGCTGTAGCAGGAAACGTACAAATTACCACAGAGCCAACAGTGCTAACATCAAGTATGTAAGGTTAAGTTATAAAGGAGTTATCCCTTAGGAATCAGAGAGGAGAAATTAACTTTGAACGTTGAGTTGTATAAGGATTTGATCAAGGATGAACGTGGGAATTATTACGTAGCGGTACAAAAAGAGGGCAATGAACTGACCTTGGTAAATGCAATGCTTGAGCGTTCTTATCAGGACCTCCTGGAATTTAATGAAGAGTTTAAAAAGAAATATGCGGAATACGAGCACCAGTTCATCGGCAAAGTGATTATGGATAAGCTGCGGCACGATGTTGTGTTCGCGTCCAAAGAAGACGGCCATGGACGAATGTATAATCTGGCAGCGATTGCCGGCGATTACAAGGTTACTTTTATTGATATGATTGAATTTTACCGAAACCCTCGAGTAGGACGTAGCCATGACAACGACATCCATTAAGCTTAGCGTTTTGGACCTTGTACCTGTATTTGATAATGTGGATGCAAGCTTTGCTTTAGGACAAGCGGTGGAACTGGCTCGAACAGCTGAAAGACTGGGATATACTCGTTATTGGGTTGCCGAACATCATGATATGCCGGGCTTAGCGTGTACCTCCACAGAGGTGTTTTTATCGCATATCGGAGCGAGAACACAGCATATCCGCATCGGATCGGGAGCTTTATTGCTGCCGCACTATAAGCCGTTAAAAGTAGTGGAATCTTTTCATTTGCTGGCAAGTTTATATCCAGGACGCATCGACCTTGGGTTAGGCAGGGCTCCTGGCGGTGCTGCTGAAGTAAGCTTAGCGCTGAGCGGGAATTTTCTCGAAAATATTTGGAAAATGCCGGAACTGCTTAAGGGAGTTACCGAATTGTTGCAGGGGAACTATTCATATGAAGGACGTCAGATAACCGCCCGTCCGACTCCACCCGAATCGCCAGAGCTGTGGATGCTGGGTACAAACAAGAAAAGTGCAGCATATGCTGCCGAGTTTGGAGCAGGCTATGTGTTTGGTCAATTCATGAGCGATGTAGCTGGGGAAGAGATTTTGCAAGCTTACCGTGAAGCTTTTATCCCTTCTTCAGTTAATGCTAGTCCTCGGGCCATCGTAGCTGTTGGCGTTATTTGCGCCGAGACTGAGGAAGAAGCAGAGCGGCTAGCCTCTTCCGGTATGACATTATTTCAACAAGAAGGCTCAGCCGAAGAGAAATCCAAGCTTTTGGAACGTAAACTGCTGATAGGCACACCCAAAAATATCAAAGAAAAGCTGGAACAGTTATCTCACTTGTATGGAGTTGATGAATTCATTATCGTTACTATGATTCCAGACTATGAGAAACGGCTGCATTCGTTTGAGTTGCTTGCCCGCGCTTGCTTGAATTCTAACTAGCCCTTTCTTCATGCAATGATGCTAAAGGAGGTCCACATAGATGCAGACTCATACCTCTGACTCCATTAAAATCCCTCCCGGATTTTGGGCTGGATTAATTCAATTAGGGATAACCGCTCAAGATATAGCCAGTAAAGCAAGTCTTCCCCTGAGCCTTATCACGGAGTCAGCAGTCACCACAACCCAATATTTCGCTATCTGGCAGGCATATTCGGATCTCGTTGGAGACACTGCTGAGGGAATCATCAAGCTAGCAACCGTTTTTGAAACCACACAATATCCGCCGACCGTCTTAGCCACTTATCATGCTAAAGATTATCGCGACGCTCTAAACCGAATGGTGCGCTATAAACGAATGTGCCCTCCAGAAAGCTTGCATATCATCGAAGAGGGAGAGTTGTGTACAATCGAATTGAATTGGCAGCCTCCCGAGTATTCCGGTCCACCGCTGCTGCTTGGCCTTACACTGGCGTTTTTACTGGAGCTTGGGCGGCGGGGAACTGGTATACCAATGACAGCACAGTTTGTAGAATTTTCACAACCCATAGGGAATTTACAGGTTCTTGAAGCTTATTTCGGCTGTCGAATTCAGATCGGTGCTGAGACTAACCGCTTAACGCTACGACGAAGTGACTTGGATCTGCCCTTTATCTCGTATAACGAAGAGTTGCTAGAGATTCTGACTCCCGTTTTGGATCGGACACTTGCTGAACAGCAGGGCAGTCGCTCAATTACTGAAAGGGTCAAATGGATTATGAAACGCAGCCTTAGCGGAGGCCAACCCGAGATTCAAACCGTTGCTAAAGAGCTAAGGATGAGTGCTCGTACCTTACAGCGGAGGCTTACTGAAGAAAATACGAGCTTCAAGCATTTGCTGACACAAGCCAGACATGAGCAGGCGCGAGTGTATTTAGCAGATCCTTCCCTCGATGTTAAAGAGGTGGCTTTCTTGATCGGATATGAAGATCAGAACTCGTTCTATCGTGCCTTCCGACTTTGGGAAGGAGATACTCCTTCAAATTGGCGTGTTAAACAAGAAGTTTGGCGCAAGACACTAGTTACTGAATAATCCCGGTAAGATAGTATAAATACTAGCCGATGCTCAGAACAGTTCTTGAGAAACTGCTAATTAACTTGCCATGATAAAAGGAGAAAAGAAATATGGATATGGGATTAAACAATAAGACAGCTTTAATTACAGGATCTACAAAAGGTATTGGTAAAGCTATCGCCTTTGAACTTGCCAACGAAGGCGTTAATGTACTAATAAATGGACGTAATTATGAAAAGGTAGAACAAACAGTAAATGAAATTAAAGCAAAATTCCCGGAAACTTCTCCACAGAATGCTACAGCCGATATTGTAGATATGGAGCAAAGAGAAGCTTTATTTGAAAAACACCCCCATATCGATATTTTAGTTAATAATATGGGGATTTATGAACTGATGAGCTATGACGACGTTGACGATGAAATATTTGAAAAATACATCCGTACGAATGTTCTTGCTGCAAATGGATTAACAAAATTTTATTTACCAAAAATGTTAGAAAACAATTTTGGTCGCGTGATCTTCATTGCTAGTGAAGAAGCAATAATGCCGTCAGCTCAAATGCCACAGTATGCAATGACCAAATCAATGCTATTATCATTAGCAAAAAGCTTATCTAAATTAACAATCGGAACAGAAGTTACCGTCAATACTATCATGCCAGGACCAACACTCTCGGAAAATGTGCAGCAAATCATCGATGGAATGTACCCAGATGAAGCGTTGACCTTTTCAGAAAAAGAGAAAAACTTCATGGCTAAAAACTTACCTCAATCTGAAATACAGCGATTTATTAAACCTAATGAAATAGGTAGACTAGCAGCATTTTTGAGCAGTCCCTATGCCTCTGCATTTAAAGGTTCTCCGATCCGTATGGATGGGGGCATGGTACCTACTATTTTCTAAATGTAGTATCGATACACAAAAAGCCACTCCTTATGGAATGGCTTTTTTATTTGATATATTATTCACTGTCCTCCGGTATAACAAAGGATACCAAAGTACCTTCATCTTGTTTACTTTGAATAAAAAGACCCTGACCATACAATTGCATCAGTCTTCGATGGGTGTTAGCCAGTCCGATGCCACTTTTAGCTTTTATGGTCGGTTCCAGCAACAACGCGAGCGTTCTATGATCCATACCTTGCCCATTATCCTCCACTTCGATCTTTACAGCATTGTTCAGACGTGAGATCCGAATATAAACGGTACCCCCCTGTTGACGCTTGAGCAGACCATGCTTGATAGCATTTTCTACCAAGGGTTGGATGGATAGAGGGGGTAACAGGATATTAATGTCTGGATCTACCTCCCAAACAACGGAAATTCGTTCTGCAAATCGTGTTTGTTCAATATACAAATAAGATTCTACCAGCTCTAGTTCATGAGAAAGGTTCACGAGTTCTCCGATATTTAAAAAGTCAAAGCTGATTCGCAAAAAGGAAGTAAATGCAGTGATGAGCTCTTGCATCTTTTTAGTATCCATATCACTGAGTGCCGCAATAGAGTTCAATGTATTGAACAAGAAATGGGGTTGTATCTGTGCCTGTAGATAAGCCGCTTCAATACGCACCCGTTCATTAAAAGAAATTTTCATCGCTGTTAAGGCTCGAATGCGATATTTGAGTTCAACTGCATCCACCGGTTTGGTAACATAATCATTTGCGCCGGAGTAGAATCCAGTGTAAATATCCTCAGGTTGACTGCGGGCAGTCAGCAATAGCACTGGGAGCTCATATAGGGAATAACGAGCGCGAACCTTTTGCGTTAATTCATATCCTGACATATGCGGCATCATTACATCACTAATCAGTAAATCCCAACTCTTTTTATCTAGCCAATCCAGTGCCTCTTGTGCTGAGTTCACTGTCGTAATGAGATAAGGTTCGTTTTCGAGAATGCCCTTTAGCACATTCAGATTAACAGGGTCATCATCTACCACCAAGAGATTCACCTTCGCATCTGTAAAGAGTGGCGGGATTTTGTCAGTGTGTTGATTAGTTTGTTCGGAAATCCCCCATTCAGCCATCTGCTTATAAATCTCATCTGGTGTATACGTTGTTATAGGTGAAACCTCTCTTACTATCTGTTCGCTATAGGAATCAGCAAGGGGTAGTGCAAAACTGAAAGTTGAACCTTTGCCGAGTTCAGAATGTATGCTCAAGCTGCCACCATGTAGTTCTACCAACTGCCTACTAATGCTTAGTCCCAGTCCAATTCCACGCCCGTCATTTATTCCGTGAGGGCCTTGCTCATAGGGGAGGAATACCCGCGCCAGGGTCTCTTCGGTCATGCCTACTCCGGTATCTGTTACATATATAAAGACATGAGCGTCTTTTTCCTCAGCTGAAACAGAAACAAGTCCTTGCTCGGTGTATTTGAGCGCGTTGTGCACTAGATTTAATAATACTTGTACTAGTCGTTTCTCATCCGCAAGAATAGGAGGCATAGATTCTGGTATGTTCATGGATAGCCGTACCGGTTTGCCTTCAATCATATATTGAAGCATATTGATGACTCCGGGAACCACCGATTGAACCAAAATAGGCTCCCGATGCAAAATAACGCGATGCTCTTGAAGACGTACTACATCCAGTAGATCACCAAGCATATGGGACATACGGCGGCTAATAGTAATCAGTAACTCCATATCTTGCCGGCTACTCTCATAGAGTCTATCCTTTTCCTTCGTTATTATATTTTGCGCGATATTCATAATTCCATGAACTGGTGTTCGCAGCTCGTGAGAAGTATTGGCGAGAAACTGATCCTTGAGTTTGTCCGCTTTTTTCAGCTGTTCATTTAGCTCCATGTTCTCTTTGGCATTCTGAAAATACTTTTTAAACCAATAAGCTGAGAAGCCAACGATGGCGGCAATAATATCCACAGGATAGTAGACAATTGAATAATGGCCGTTATTATCCCACAAATTCCATAACAAATTAGAGATGATGGCCGCACCTGATATCAGTAGAAAAACAACATCTTTTTCATCTTGCCTTTTGAACAATAAGCGCCCCAAGCTATATATTAACCAGATGAAGGGGATATACTGAAACACTTGAATGAGTCCCCAGTGAATCGATGTACTGACCAAATAAGCAGGAACGATAAATATAAATAAGGTATAAAGGAAAAGACACCACGTGTAAGCACGTAACCACTTGTTGACTTCGGCACCTGAGGTGAATTTCCTGAAAACAAGCAGAATAAAAAGGTTCTGCCATAAGAAGGCGATTAAGCGGATTTTTAATGACCAAGTGTAATTAATCGTCAGTAATGCTAAAACTAAATTGTCATTTCGGGCTAAAAGGATTACGGCTACAGATAATGTCATTAGCCCTACAAGAAACAGGGCACGTTCTTTAGGATTAAATAAATACAGAATACAGGCATACAGCCCATGTAGTAGCAGGATGATTGCAGTAAGTATTTGAAATCCAACGGTATAAAAATTTGTCCGGTTAACCACTTCCTGAGAGCCAAAGAAAATAGGCCCACTAATACCGCCTTTATAGGGGTGATCAAAGTTTGCTACCTGAATAAGTACATCTATTTCTGTCATATTTTTCGAAAAATATGATGCTGTAAATGAGGTGGTTTTTGGTGCATATGTATTGGCATCGAGAGAAACTGTCCCATTATTGAGAATAGGGGTACCGTTAATTTCCACACTGGACGCGGAATAAATTTGTTTGATCCAGAACGAGATAGGCTCCTGAAGCGGTTCTACCAAAATACGCAGACGGTAAGTCCCGTATCCATATGAAGTTGTCTGATCAGTTCCGATAGCGTGGCTCCATTTCCCAGGTACTTGAAGCGCTTGGGATTGCTTTGGGATAGTAGAAGTCTTGGATGAAACAAATTGCGAAGGATAGAAACTCCATTCACCATCTAGCCTGAATAAGTTAGCTTTCTCCAGATCCTGGCCACGTAAATCCAGTACACCGTTGCTAATCATAGGTACATTGTTGGAAACCTTAAATATGCTGAACCAAATGCAGCGTAGGCCAAAGAGAATGCTGATAAAAAGTAGAATGATTGCTAATTTATTTAGGATCGTATTATTTTTCATGAGAACATTATAGCAAATAATTCTAATCTAGATTCTAAAATGGATTTATTTATATAAGATGAGCAAATGCCTGCAATGATCTTAAAGGACAGTATAGTTATAATTGTTCTTTATAAACAATAACTTGTAAATATTGTTATTATTAGAGAGGGAGTTTTCATCGCTAACAGGTCAATAATCTGCAATAGGTAATGCACTGAATAGAAAAGGAATGAACCTAATGCCTAAGGAGGAAGTGTTAAAAGGCGGTAATGTAAATCATATAGTCCGTATGGCGAACACTGTTCGCCGCCCTTTAGGTTATTGGAGTCCGAATGTTCATGAACTACTCAAACATTTGGAACAACAGGGCTATGAGGGAGCACCAAAATTCCTCGGAATCGATGATTCTGGTCGTGAAATATTGACATTTATTCCTGGAGAAGTTCCAGGGAATAATTATCCAAACCTTGAACCGTATATGTGGACGGACGAAACCCTTGTGGGTCTGGCACACC
Source organism: Paenibacillus sp. FSL E2-8871 (assembly GCF_038000345.1). Lineage (NCBI taxonomy): Bacteria > Bacillati > Bacillota > Bacilli > Caryophanales > Paenibacillaceae > Paenibacillus > Paenibacillus sp. FSL E2-8871. The sequence continues at coordinate 1,064,101 of NZ_JBBOBV010000001.1, forward strand.
TTATACGTCGTTTCCATGATGTGACTACAGTGTTCAGGCCCAATATGGAGGACAGATGGCAGCTCAGCTATGCCGAGGATGCCGAACATGAAGTGATCTGTCATAATGACGCGGCGTTGTATAATGTTGTCTTTCAAAAGGAGGCTCCTGTGGCGCTCATTGATTTTGACATGGCAGGTCCAGGTCCGCGTATGTGGGACATTGCGTACACCCTTTACACATCTGTTCCACTAGCGAGTTTTGCACCTGACCATACTTCTGGAACCATAGTAGCATACCAATGTGAAATGCATGACGTAGAGCGACGTCGGCGAATTCATTTGTTTTTTGAAGCTTATGGAATTCCTGTCCCAAATAATCTGCGACAGTGGATTATACAACGTTTGATAGTACTGTGTGATACGTTGAGAAATGGTGCTGCTGATGGGAATCCTGCCTTTCAGAAAATGGTTGATGAGGGTCACTTGGCCCACTATGAGAGTGAGATTAGGTTTGTAACAGATCATTTCGAAGATTGGATATAAAATTCGGATATTCCGCTCACGGACAGGATCATAGAATAAAATTAAAAAAGTATACCATTAGAATTGAGGTCTGAGAATGAGAGTAAAACGAATTGTCACAAATATTAAAACGCAGAATGTTTCGGCAGCAAAAAGCTTTTACCAGGACGTACTCGAGCTTGATTTATTGATGGATCATGGTTGGATTGAAACATACGGCTTACTGGGGGAGGAGAACATTCAAATAAGCTTCGCATCACAGGGCGGCTCCAATACGCCTACTCCTGATCTATCGATTGAAGTTGATGATGTCGATGCAGTGTTTGAACGTATGAAGAGTGCTGGATATACGATTGAATATGGACCTGTTGATGAGCCTTGGGGTGTTCGGCGATTCTATGTCCGCGACCCATTTGGCAAACTTATCAACATCCTTGCTCATGGACATTAGATAAACGATCACGGCGTGCAGAAATCTAGATTGTTAAACAATCATGAAACGATAGTGGAGGAGCTTCCTATAGGGTAGCTCCTTTTATTATTAAACTAACGGGCAGGATAGTCACAATGAGACTTTGAGACTTGGTTTGATTCCGGATAAATAAAAGTTGCAAAAAGGAAAAATATTGCTATAATAAGTTTAAACGTCATTTAAAATGTTGTTTAAATCAGGGTAAATATACTTGGAGGTTGCCTATGGAGACAGACAAAAAGTTGGAAACAAAAGAGAAGATTATGCGTGCCACACTGGAGTTGACCAAACAAGAAGGCTTTGAAAGGATCACTATAAAAAAAATTGCAGAAGCCTCAAGCACGAATGTCGCTCTAGTTAACTATTACTTTGGGTCCAAAGAAAACTTGTTTAGCGAGTCCATCAAATTGATATTGAACAGCTTTCAGCATACCTTTGCCATACTTGACGATTTCTCTATACCCTCACGGGATAGATTGAAGCAATTTTTACTAGATTATTTGCAAGTGATCCGTCAATATCCCGAATTGCTCTCCAGAATCATCCTGATGGGCAATACCGTTTTCTCCTCCCAGCATGAATATGGATCATTTTTGAATCTATTGGGGTTTCCTAAGATACAAAATACTTTAAGAGAGTTAACCGATGAACAGCAGCCAGAGCACCTGATGACCATGACGATGCAGATTTTTGGAGCGCTTTTTCTACCGGCACTTATGAGTCCTATTCTAGAAACAGGAGCTTCCGTGAAGATTGCACCTATAGAGGAACAGATTGACTTGCTCTTTGCAAGATACTTTCATTAATAAACTCAGATTGAGGTGATTAAATGAATTTTTTGAGAAAATATTGGCAGGATATAGGACTATTCATTGGCATTGTTATATGCATGTATCTTCTAATGAATTGGGAAACAATACCGCGGATAAACAGCATATTATGGTTAAGCTTTGTGGCGATCCTTCTTCATCAGTTTGAGGAATACCGCTGGCCAGGGTACTTTCCAGGCATATTCAATATAGCCCTTTTTAAAAGTGAATCCCCTAACAACTATCCATTAAATAAACAGTCGGCAATGATTATTAATGTGGTCATCGCCTATGTGTTCTACTTGCTCCCTGTATTCTTCCCGTCAGTAGTATGGCTGGGGATGGCACCTGTTTTAATGGGCTTTTTCCAAATCATTTTCCATGGAGTCGTCATTAATATAAGAGCAAAAAGCATGTATAATCCAGGATTAGTCTCCGCAATTATTGTACATTTACCGGTGGGGATCTGGTACATCAACTACTTATATGAGCATCATTTAATAACCCTCTCAGACTGGATTTGGAGTGCAATTTATTTTGCCATAGCTGTTTATATTTTAATAGTGAAAGGAAATACATGGATGAAAAACAAAAACTCCATTCACAAATTTTCGCAAAAACAATTATGGTCTTTTCATAAGTAGGTCCTCATAACCCACCAGAAGGTCCAGTTGTTATAACTCTTGATGTAAAATTAGACGGGGTTAATGTAACTGAAATTGAAGGATGATTATTTTTTAAACTAACGGGAAACGTTAGCTCAATAACACACAATGATGAGTAGGTGCTTCGTATCCTGCTCTTTTTTATTAAACTCCCATGAAAATTAAATCTGCAGTAACTGTAAAGAGGCAAAGTAAATAAGACGCAGTCCATTCATTTTTTTGAATGTCACAGCATCCGAAATAAGAATATGGGTGTCTTAATGAATTAGGAGACTTCTGCAATAGTTACAGAATAACCTAAGTTTTCTAGTCTTCGAACTGCGTATTTCACAATAGATTGTTGCTTCTGCTTGTCAAAGTAATCTTCGCCTAGATCCACGTACATTTCTTCACGAGTCAACAAATAGTAGGCTATTCTCAACATAGCATGCGCGACAGAGATTGCAGCCCTTTTTCTTCCTTTTCTTGCCGCTGTTCGTCTGTACATGGCACCAAGATAGTTCTTTGAGGCTGATAAGGAATGGGCTGCTTCCACTAAGGCGGACTTCAAATATTTGTTTCCGTTTTTAGATTTAGCAGATTTTCTTTTTCCTGCACTTTCGTTATGCCCAGGCACAAGTCCAGCCCATGAGCATAAATGCGCAGCACTGGGAAACTGCTTCTTAATGTTGGTCCCAATTTCGGCTAAGATTTGTTCTGCCATTCGAGTGGCTATTCCAGGAATTGAATCTAAACGTTCGACATCGTCAGAAAATGGAACAACCCTCGTAGCGACTTCCTGGTCTAGCACTGTGATTTGTTCACTTAAAAAATCAATGTGAGTTAAAATAGTCTTAATCATCAAGCGTTGATGAGGGTTTACATAGCCGTGTAAAGCAAGTTCAAGGTCATCTTTCTTTCGTTTCATGGTGCGTCTAGCAAAGTTCGCTAGTTTCTCAGGATCATCTTCACCATCAGCAATAGCATGAAGCATATCACGAGAGGAGACCCCCATAATATCAGAGACAACAGAGCTGAGTTTAATATTGGCTCCTTCTAACACTTTTTGAATTCGGTTATGTTGTCTAGCTCGTTCTTCGATAATACTCCGACGGTAACGAACAAGTTCTCGAAGCTCCCGTTGATTTCGATCTGGAATGAAACTTGCTTTAAGTAACCCATGACGAAGAAGCTTTGCAATCCATTCGGAGTCTTTGACATCTGTTTTACGTCCAGGCAAAGCTTTCATATGCTGGGCATTCACTACTAAAAATTCTACGCCTTCAGCTTCAAGCAAATTTACAATAGGCTTCCAAAATACACCTGTACTTTCCATAGCGACGTGAGCGCATTCATGTTGTTTAATCCAGTCAATTAATTGTAAAAGAAACACTGTTTTAGTCGGAAACGATTGAATCTCCTTTCCATTAGACGTTAGAATACATGCGGTAATGTTATCCTTATGGATATCCATACCACATGCCCGTTCAACTACGATTTCCACTTTCAAGTATCCTCTCTACGGCTAAATTAGGTAAGAGGCTGGTGCAACAATCAGAGTAGGATTAATCTCCCATGAGTGCTTCTCGAAAGGGAGCGACAATCTGTGATGCACCGTGATCGTTGGAGTCAGACTAACGGATGGGCTCGTAGGCACCATAGCTTATCGACCTTCCTCTCCCAGCCATAGTAGAAGTATTAACAAATACAAATATTTTCATCATCTGTGGTGCAGCGCTTGCGCTGCATGTAGGGCTAACTAGATTTGGAATAAAAGAGAGATCGAGCCTTTTGCAGTGGCCGAGGAGGAATACAGTTCCAGATATGAAGAAAGGCGGGGTGTTGATATGTTATAAAAATGCGTTGACACAAAAGTAATTAGGAACCATACTATTTATATGAACAACAATAATAAATGACATTGACGCTATTCCCTCGCTTGTACAATCCAAGCGGCAGATTGATCGCTATAAGCTAGACATTGACGCACAGGCTATACTCGTCGCGTCTAGGCTAATGGCAGCGGGAGCCAAGCTTCACTATGGACAGACGAATAGTTAATAACAATTTAATTGAGAAAAGGGAGGGATCCATCGTGAAAATAAGAGCGATAATTACAGGTGTTACGGGGATGGTTGGCGAGGGTGTTTTACATGAATGCCTGCAGCATCCTGATGTGGAACACGTTTTAGTGATTAACCGCAAACCATGCGGCGTTTCACATCCCAAATTAACTGAAATCATCCACAAAGATTTTTTTGATTTATCTGCAATCAAGTCTCAATTAAGCAACTATAATGCATGCTACTTTTGCTTGGGTGTAAGCTCTGCTGGTTTGAAGGAGGAGGAGTACTCACGATTATCGTTTGATCTTACTGTGCATATGGCAGAAATGCTCGCAGGCTTGAACCCAGATATGGTGTTCTGCTATGTTTCCGGAATGGGGACGGATAGTACAGAGCTAGGAAAAAGGATGTGGGCAAGAGTGAAGGGCAAGACAGAAAATCACCTCATGCAGCTGCCTTTCAAAAAAGCATACATGTTTCGCCCTGCCTACATCAATCCAATAAAGGGATTAAAAAATACGCATAAATCTTATTATGCATTTATGTGGCTATATCCTATTCTAAGAAGACTTTTTCCAAACTTTACCGTGTCTTTAAAGGAGCTTGGTATTGCAATGATTCATACTGTTACAAAAGGATATGATAAATCTATTCTTGAGAGCAAGGATATCATTAAATTGGCTAAATCCGAACCGGGTACTTTTGGCTGATCTCATAATCTAATTCATCTGAGTTCAATAATACAGCTGTTTTATCCGGGTAATTATTCTCAATGTGTCGTTCTCCCAAGCACAAAGCGCAATCTTATGGAGAACGGGCATATGCCTCCTTGGCTCGCGAACCACGTTGTGGAAATTCAAACCATGTCTACGGTGGTGCCAGAAAGACCAAATGACACTGTGAAGCGCTTACTCGGCAGGGAGCCACGCACGTTAGAGGCCTTTCTGCATGAGTGTGTAGAAAATTTCAGGTAGAGGCGGAGTCCACCTATTTTGAAATTTGTCTCATTGGCAGCATTTTGTTCCGATCTCAGACAAGTCATTGAGCTCCCATGAAAATTAAATTAGCTCAAAACTAGTAAAAGAACAAACTTCGTTCTACAATTACTAAAAACTAGGCTGGTGCAAAAACCAGAGTAGGATTAATCTCCCATGAGTGCTTCCCGAAAGGGAGCGACAATCTGTGATGCACCGGGGTCGTTGGAGTCAGACTAACGGATGGGCTCTAAGGCACCATAGCTCATCGACCTTCTTCGCCAGCCGTAGTAGCAGTATTGACTGATTTTACCCATTTTCATCATCTGTGGTGCGGCGTTTGCGCTGCATGTATGGCTAACGGGCAGTTATGCATAACTTCCAGGGAATGTAAACGTCTAAATAAAGTAAGGAACGAGGAGGCAGACATTTCATGGGAGGGACGAATGTATGGGATGCGGAGTGGGAGGTTAACGAAGAGCAGGCGCGGACGCTGATCGGCAGACAATTCCCTCAGCTGTCATCGAAGCAAGTGAAACGATTGGGCTGGGGCTGGGACAATACGGTTTTTCTCATCGGTGACGAGTACGTGTTCCGGTTTCCAAGAAGAACGATTGCAGTTGGCTCGATTCGTATGGAAGGGAAGCTGCTGCCGAAGCTGGAGGCATATATGACCATCCCCTATCCGAAACCGTTGTTTTATGGCGAAGCAAGTGACGAATACCCGGCACCATTTCTTGGCTATGCCTACGTGCCAGGAGATTTCCCCATCGGTTTGACGGAAGAACGCCGGGCTTTATCGGCAGAGACGCTGGCGAAATTTTTGCGGAGATTGCATGAGTTTCCGGTGCAGGCGGCGCTGAACTGCGGAGTTCAGCAAGATCATCGAAGCTTGACGGACATAGCATCGCGCAAAGTGAAATTGGAAGGCTTTCTATCGAAGGTGGTTGAACACTTGTCGCCGGAGGAGTCCGGTGTGATCGAAGCGTATATTAGCAGGCTGCAAACGGACCATGTCGAGGCGGTGAATGCACTGCTACATGGCGATCTTCATTTCAAAAATATGCTTGTGAATGAGAACGGGATCGTTTCCGGCATCATTGATTGGGGCGATCTGAGCGTAGGCCATCCGGCTTGCGATTTGAGCGTTGCTTACAGCTTTTTACCACCTTACGCTCGCGGCGTGTTTTTCGAAACTTACGGAGGAGCGGACGAGGAAACGAAGCTGCTGGCGCGGCTGATCGCGGTATACATCCCCGTACTGATCTTGATGCAAGCGGTCGATGACGGGAATGAAGCGATTGCGGCAGAGGCCAAATCCAACATCATGCGAGCACTGTCGGATTAGGCTCATTATTTCGTTGCAGCTATGGGGCTAGGGCTATCGGCACCATTTTGTCGTTTAAAGGCCGCGATAAGGTACGATTCGCCTTCTCTGATGCCGTTTTATGTTGAGGAACACGAAATTCAACAGAGTAAGTCGTTGCGCTAACTGGGAACGATAGTTGAATAATACAAATTGATTTGCAGGAGCTACGGTATCCTGCTTTTTTCATTGAACTAACGGGCAGGATAGTTACAAATAATTACAAATGTTAAAATGAGAAAAGTAAGAAGGAGGAGATTTGATGACTGAGGATTTTTATTGCGATGAGGTGTTAAGTGGTCGTACTTATGTAAAGAAAGTACTTGAAACTGATAACGTTCTTGCGTACCATCACACTCGCCCTTTTTATCCCGTTCACATTATTACAATTCCAAAGAGGCATATCTCATCTCTTTTAACACTAGATGAGAGTGACAACGCCCTCTTAATTGAATTGATGGACGTTGTTAAAAAAGTAGCATCTAAAGTGCAGTCTGAGTATGGAGCTTGTAGGGTATCGACTAATTTAGGAAAATACCAAGACTCAAAGCATCTTCATTTTCATGTGATTTATGGTGAGCCAATACGCTAAATCATTTTATTCTTAGTTGTTGATCTAACGGGGAACGTTAGCTCAAACACGATAAGCCAGACGTCAGTCAACTCGATCGGCTGCCTTTATTCAACGGCAGGATAGCTTAACATGTGTCAAGAATACGTAACATCTGTAAGATCATCTAAATAAGGAGTGGTGCTTCTTATGATTAGTTTAAAAAATTATGAAGACTTAGGTGAATTGAAGCTTTTAATGGCTGAGTGTATGTGGGCTAATGATGAAAGAATTGATAATGAACTTAAAACATACATAGACAATGATTCACGGGAATTAGTTGGGAGTTTAAAAAATGATGAACTAGTAGGGTTAATTGGATTCATATCCGAATCAACTAATGAAATAGAACTTAAGCATATTGCAATTAAAGCCAATTATCGTGGTAAAGGTATAGGCAGTGAAATGATAAATGAGTTCATAAAAACTAAAAAGAATGTGAGAATAAAAGCAGAAACCGATAAAGATACTGTTGGCTTCTATAAAAAAATTGGTTTCTCGATAACAAGTTTGGGAGAAAAATACCCAGGAGTAGAGCGGTTTGAATGTATTTTTTAAGTCACAAATAATTCAAGTGATCATTACGCAAACGGGGAATGGTTAGCATCATGAAGAACAAGCAGTCGGTATTAGTGGCTACCTGTTTAACTATCGGGCAGTTTAGTTGCATAAAAAAGAAAATCCCCCTAAATCAACGAATACTATGTGTTGATCCGTTGGAATTTGTGTGTATGTATAATTAGGTGTTATTGAAAATAAAAGGTGGTAATTTCAATGAAGATAGGTATACTGGGTCCTTCTGAAGATGAAATTAATCCGTTTATCGATAAACTAAAAAATCAGACAATCACAAAGCATATCATGCTAAATTTTTATTCAGGGCAATATCATGATGTGTCGGTAGTAGGTGCTTTTTGTGGGGTTTGTAAAGTAAATGCTGCAATAGCTACCCAAGTATTGATCGATAAATTCCAGGTGGATTTAATCATTTTAACTGGTGTAGCGGGTTCATTAAACGATAATCTTAAATTTGGTGATGTAGTCGTATCAACAGAAGTCGCTCATCATGATGTGGTTCCTGAGATTATTACTGAATATCATCCTTGGTTAGAGGATCAATACATAAAAGCTAATGAAGCACTAATAGGAAAATGTATTAGGATAATTAAATCTGAAAGACTCGGTTTTACATGCCATTTCGGAAGAATCATAACTGGTGAAACATTTATTACCCATCAACAAAGAAATATATTGATTGAGAAACATCAAGCTATGTGTGTAGACATGGAAAGTGCCAGTGTCGCCCAAGTGTGTTACGTAAATAATGTTCCATTTATTGTGATTCGAGCAATATCGGATAATGCTGATAGTGAAGCGCCGGAAACTTTTGAGTGCAACGTGAAAACTGCATCATTAAATTCAATTAAAGTTGTAGAGAATTTACTAATTTCATTACTAAATTAGTCGCCTAGAACCATCCATCTAGAAAAAAACGACGTATTGAACTAACGGGGAACGTTAGTTCAATAAACTTGCGGCTGTCTAAATAGTTCCGAGATTCTGCCCTTTACAAGGGGGCATCGTTATTGGACGATAACAGAGAGGGTGTATTCATGAATACACCCATCAGGGTGGTAACGCGAAATCAACTCCGTCCCTTAAGGGAGGAGTTTTTTGTGTTCTTATAAATGATTTTAAGAAGGATTAATTATGTTCCAAAAAATCTATGCATTCGATCGAATTCTGAGCCAGAATATGTTTATTGCTGTAAGGACTTCTTGCCGAAAGAAGGGGTATTCAGGTGCACTGGTATTTGAGTTAAGTTTTCTTCTTTTTGGGAAGATTGCTTGTTGATATCAAGTTATCAAGTTTAATAGTATTTCACATATTTCATAAGCTCAGCGATCCCTAAAAACTGCTTCATTAATTTACTGTTTAATTTTTGTAACGCAAGCTCGAATGTCAATTCTACTTTTTTATAGTTTTGTGTCTCTATTTCATTCAGGAGTTGTTTCATGTTCTCGATATTATACACGGTTTTCCTTAAACTGCTGATCAGTATAATCTTTCTTAATTCCGTTATAGTATAGACCCTATAGCCGTTGTCTTTGTTTCTGTTAGAAGTAATAAGGCCTTCTTGTTCCCAATGTCGAATGGCTGAAGGCTTAACGCCTGCCATTTGTGCAACTTCACCAATAGTCATTGCATTTGTGACCTCTAAATCGTTGTATTTTGATAAATCTGCATTTCGGAACATGCGTAACACATCCTCTAACCTATGCTTTTCCGTTTGTGTATTAAACTGTTCCTGATTGATTGACCAAAGTGCATCCTCAATTTGCCGAGCTTTAATCTTTCTCATCACATCGTACACAACTGGAATCTCATATCCTTGTAAAAGTGCCCGAATCGTAATAAAAGCTTGGACATGAATGTCTGTATAACACCGGCGATTGCTAGGAGTCCTTGGGACTTCGGGAACTAAGCCTTGATCTTCATATCTTCTTAATGTAGTGGTACTTACATTTAATTTCTTAGCTATCATTGTTGGTGTATAATTATCTCCCATAATCGTCATCGCCCCAGAACATTAAAGTTAAACCTTCAAGTGCTACAACAACATTAAATCTAATTTAATTAGATATATCAAGGCTTAGTATGGGATAAACCGAAAGATTGCATGAATGTTATATGATATTTTTATAAAACAGTAAGGAGAGGATTGTTTGAAAAAAATCATACGATTAACCAACCATTCAGCAATAGAAGTAGGATTGACAGGAGGATCAGATCGTCCAACCATTATGTTACCTATCGCTAAAAAATCCGTGTACAATCAGGAGGCAGAAAATCTAAAGCTATGGGGCGTAGATCCTGAATTAGGTAAACATTTTGTTGAAGGTCTAGCGGATACGTTTCAAGTGCTTTATTTTGATTATGAAGGTCATCTCTTTCAACATCCAGTGGACAACTTAACCGTAGACCATATTGTGAAGGATCTGCTCCTCATTGCTGATGAAATGAACGTTAAGAGCTTTAGCTACTACGGTTATTCCTGGCTAGCTTTAATTGGACTACAATTGGCTATCAGAACAAATCGTCTGGAAAGCTTGGTCATGGGAGGTTTTCCGCCTTATAATGGTCCCTATCAAGAGATGCTGATTGTAACTCAAAAAACACATACCCAAGCTTTGAATAATCAAAATGAGGCAGCTGAAAAAAGCTCTATGGAAACAGAGAATCCTGATGAGATAGACTGGGACAACATCAAAGTATCAATGGATACCCGTGTAACAGCTCAATTTGTTGCCTTATACGAGAGCCTCACTGCTTTTGATGATCGTAGTATTCACCAATTGCTTAGTCTTCCAAAATTAGCTTTTGCAGGAGAAAATGATACTATCGTATATGGTGAGAATTTTGGAAATGTTACCGTTGATATTGCTGGGATATTAAAGAAGAATACGACGAAGCTGTGTGATTTAGGCTGGGATGTTGAAGTGCTAACGGGAAGCCAAATGGATCATACAAAAGCTATGCAACCAGCCATGGTAATACCATTAATTAAGCCCTGGTTTATAAAACAATTATGAATACAGACTGGACTGTAATTCGGGAGCAGTTGTACCCAGCTGTAAATGAAAGTGAGAGGGTTACAATTAACAAGCTTATTTTGCAAGTAGCATCATCGGTTTTAGCATTTAGTTTACTCGTTGCCTGTAACCATCAACAAATCAACTCATCTACTCAGGAACAAAAACTATCAGAGGTTAGCTTATTTCCAAAAAACGATCTCATGGATTCTATTGTAATTGACGCAGTAAATGAGGATAAATCAATTCGGGCGGAACAGCAAACGGAAAAGGGAACATTATTGATGATAGCCAAAGGTAGAGAAGAACTTGGGCATTTGGTCGTATCGAGCACGATGGGACAAGAGGGTGATCAGACGTTTCAGAGTAATTACTCTATTATCTACAGACAGGGAGATCAGGACAAAGTCTTAATGGAACTACCCAATTACTTGTTTTTCCGACCATCCAGCAAAAAAATATCTTTTGAGAAGCTGAGTTTTAAAGAAGCTGAGGTTTACATCCTTACTCCTCAATATCAAACAGGTCATGGCGTGGAAGGATATATTTTCGCGATTGATAAGCAAAATGAAGATGTATTCCCATTAGAAATCGTAAAGAAGGATCAAGTCTCGAAAACACTTCTTTATTCAGAAGCTGAGCCTTTACCAAGTGTCGAAAATAATATCTTAGTAGTCCATCCACCAGTTGGAGCAGGTACACAAGAAGCAGAGGCAAAAGATATCTTTTACAAATTGGATTTAAACAATAAACGGTTTGTGGCTGAATAGCATGATTTGAACAAAAAAAGGTCAGTTCACGAAATCGCGGAGCGTCTATGCTTCTATCATGAAGCTGCAGCAATTCCTCTATAGTTTCTACTTTTAATATATTGGCCGGTGTTGCCCATTATAGGGTACACCGGCTTTTTTCATAGGAATCAAAAGGATAAGATCACACGTCATATTATTGGCATTGAATGTCGAAGCTTATGAAGACATAAAATGATTTCCCACACTAGTACATAAGAAAAAAACTTTTTTGCAACCAAAACCCTTCTTTTCTTACTTTATAAGTGAGGCCTTAATCAAACTGAACGGAAGTGATGGAATGGACGATAGTGAAATCATACAGCTGTACTTTGCCCGTAATGAAACAGCAATAGAAGAAACATCCAAAAAATATAGAAATTATTGTACCAAAATAGCTCATAACATTCTGTCTAATTTTGAAGATTCGGAAGAATGCGTGAACGATACCTTTCTAGGAGCGTGGGAAACGATACCGCCGAAGACGCCTGCTAAGCTCTCATCTTTTTTGGGGAGGATCACACGAAATATCGCGTTAAATAAACACGATTATTACATGGCCAAAAAGCGGAATAAAACATTCGATACGATTCTTGATGAATTAAATGATTGCTTATCCTCTCCAGATAATGTCGAAAGTCAATATGAGGAAGAACAAATCGCTGAATCTATAAGCAATTTTCTGCTGATGATTAATGAAGATCATCGGAATATTTTTCTGAGACGTTACTGGTATTCCGATTCTTTGGCTGATATCGCAACTCGATTCTCAATAAGTGAAAGTAAAACGAAATCGGTTCTTTTTAGAACACGAAAAAAACTCCAATTATACCTTATGAAAGAGGGCTATATCCTATGAATAATAAAGATCTATTTAAGACTATTGGTTATGTAGACGGCAATCTGGTGGAAAAGGCCAACACAGCGAGGCGTACTAATAAGAGAACATATGCGAAGTGGGGAACCATGGCTGCTTGTGCTGCACTTGTGTTAGGAGTGGCCATTTATACATCTCCTCTAAAGTCATCATTAACGAATTCACCACAAATCTCGCAGCAAACGCCAGTTTCAGCTCCTACCGGAGTTCGGAAAATTTTAAATTACAACGGATTTCGTTATGCATTCGTAAGTGATGGTGCTCAGTTTAAGTTCACAGGAATGAAGCCTGAAAAATCACTTGGAACCATAGATTTTGATATTAACCAAGAGATCGGGAAGAACAATGGAGGAGAAGTTGTAGAAAAGGATTTTTCGGCTACGTTCGCTGTTGGAGGTAAGTTATATGAAATTCCGACGTACCCATCCCAATTCCGCATCGCTGTTAAAGTTGAGGAGCATTATTATTTGGCAGAAATCGTGGCGAAGACTAACGATTCTACGATGACCGCTAAGGAATATCTGGATATGTCTAATCTAAAAGAGCATGCAAAAGATATCCATGTTCTTAATCATGTGGGAAATGACGTGTTAAAGAAAATGACAGATCATGCTTCTGTGGAGTCTATCATTGATGGACTGTACAGCGCAAAAACAGCTGATTTAAGTAATAAAGAATACGAGGCTATTGCAGAGGCGCAATCCCAAGGGAAATCGTATCAGTTAAAGTTCAACCTCAAGGATGGAACCTATATGGGCATGTATATCATTCCTGAATTAAAAGTCGTATCTATGGGAGATGCTTACTATCATTTGCCTGACACCTTTTTTGAACAATCTGGAGATCTTTTTTCAGGGCTAAAACAAGAAGTGTTGCCGCTTTACTGAGTATTCCTTTAAAAACAAATAATAAAATTTAAAGATTATTGACACGACACCTTTTGGTGTCCTATAATCAAATAGACACTAAATGGTGTCCAATTGGGTACTGATGAAGTATAATTGGTCACACTACAGGTAATATTACGGAAAAGGTGGGGGTGGTTTTGAACGATAATAGTCAAGTGAGGGATGTATATGACGCTGTTGCAGATCCAACAAGGCGAAAATTACTTCAAATCCTGGCTGATGTTGATGAATTACCCCTACATGAAATCACGGTTCATTTTGATATGGGCCGAACTGCAGTATCTAAGCACTTGTCTATTCTTAAAGAGGCTGATCTTGTAGTTGCTCGAAAGGTTGGTAGAGAAACGAGGTATCGTTTGAATGCCAATCCATTGAAAGAAATTCGGGATTGGGTATCTTTTTACGAAGGCTTCTGGAAAGAAAGAATCGATAAACTAAAACTTTTATTGGAGGAAGAATAATGAAACCAGATGTATCCTTAGATTATCAATTTACAAGCTCCATCGAGAAGGTATGGAACGCTTTGACGGATTCAGATACACTTGCGAAATGGATTTGGAGCAATGACTTTAAGCCAGTCGTAGGGCATAAATTTCAATTTCGTGCAGAGCCAAATGAGTGGTGGGATGGTATTGTAGATTGCGAGGTTCTCGTAGTAGATGAGCCACATACATTATCCTATACTTGGCATAGTGCCGGAGAAGGTACAACAGTTACTTGGACTTTGAGCAAAGAGGAAGATGGTAAGGTTCATCTGCATCTTGCTCAATCTGGATTTAGTGAGGAGACCAAAGCTCGCCAAGGCGCTATTGAAGGAGCTAAATATGCTTGGGCGAATATGGGCAGTCAGCTTGAAAAAGTATTAGCAGAACTGTAATTTCAAGAATAGGGCGCTTTTCTGAAAATGGAAAGTGCCCTTTTTAATGGAATAAATGATGGCAATACTAAATGAAGAGAATGGAGATGAGATGATACCACTATGAAAATCAACCGATTGATTGCGAACAATATTAATAAGTTAGATGCAGTACTTCCAGTTGACCAATCCCTTGGGATTGCTGGTTTATCCGGATCCGGTAAAACCACCTTTTGTCAAACCATCGGCGAAGAATCCAAGAAACGTCTCGTTTCTTTATTACCAAAGGCAGAATATCAGTATTTATTCCCTAACATTATGGAGACTAATTTCAGTGCGATTCAGATGGAAGAAATGCCACTTGTACTTTTTCTAGGGAGATCATCTATTTCTTCCAATCCTCGTTCAACCATTGGCACACATACGGGTGTGTTCACAGAGATTCGAGTTGCGATTGCTGAACAATATAACCTATCGCCAGAGGTTTTTTCATTTAATAATGAATTAGGCTGGTGCCCAGATTGTAAAGGTCGCGGCACTACTAAAAATGTCGAATGTAAAAAGTGTAAGGGTAAGCGATATAATCACGAAGCTGAACAATACAAAATGGAGTTATTAGATCAAGACAAGAGTATCTCCGATATTAATGACTTAAGCATTGAAACCATTTTTTCTCTAGCAAAAGTTCTAAACATTAGTGAAGGTAAACAAAACATTCTAAAGAACATAATCCATATGAATATTGGTTATCTAACCTTAAATCGAATAATGGGCACCTTGTCAGGTGGAGAGTTAACAAGACTTTACTTGGCAGAATTCATGGCAACCAGTGAAAATACAGTAATTATCATTGATGAAATCTCTGTGGGTCTGGATCACCAAACCCTTTTAAAAATATTAGAGCAGATAAAACAACTAGGATTTAAGAATCAAATTTGGCTTATTGATCATTCGGATACCGTATTAGACATAACGGACGATCGATTGTTCTTTGGACCAGGAAGTGGTAAATACGGCGGAAAAATCGTTGAAGAATCGCCACGTCCGGCGCCCATCAATGGAGAAATAAATCAGGCAGCTCCAACTGAATATTATCATTTTCATGATCTTTACTGTCGTAATATTCAAATCGCCGAAATTCAGATTCCTCGTAATAGACTTGTAACGTTCACTGGGGAATCTGGCTGCGGTAAATCTACATTGGTCAATGAGTGTATGTCCAAGGATTTTGTGAAGCGATATCCCAAGGATAAGCTGGTGATTGTGGGGCAGGATCGAAATCAATCGATTACCAGCCGGTCTACGGTTGCGACTTTTCTTGATATTAAGAGAAAGCTCACAAAATATAGCGAAGAGATTGATGATATTTTTCAGCGCTCAATTGAAGATATTATTGATGAACTGCCAAATGAAGACATCGCTCATAAACGTTTAAGTTTATTGATCAAGCTTGGGCTGGGTTATTTAACGTTGGAAAGAAAAACACAGTCTTTATCCACAGGTGAATTTCAATGTGTTCATTTAGTCTCCGAGCTATTTTCAGGTTCAAGAAACCCCAATACACTTTTCATTTTTGACGAGCCTTCCAAAGGGTTATCACAAAATATTCTAAATCAATTCATTGATAGCATCAGAGTCATTCTTCAGGACGAATCGGTCTCCATAATGATGATTGAACATAACTCGT
The DNA here is from genome assembly GCF_038000345.1 of Paenibacillus sp. FSL E2-8871. Lineage (NCBI taxonomy): Bacteria > Bacillati > Bacillota > Bacilli > Caryophanales > Paenibacillaceae > Paenibacillus > Paenibacillus sp. FSL E2-8871. The sequence goes on from NZ_JBBOBV010000001.1 coordinate 1,080,254, forward strand.
ATATGCTGGAAAACTCTGATTTTATCGTTGATTTTGGTAAAAGACAGCTTGAACCTGTTGAGCATCTAGAAGTTGTCGGTCATCAAAATTATTATCTCGAGCAAAACAGTGAAGATCATGTCGCCCCATTGCAGATTTCTTCAACACTGCGGCAAGAAAATGGCATTAACTACTTAAAAGAAAATCAAATTGCCTACTTTAAAAATGCGGAAAACGTTTATAAAGGTGGCATCTTAAAAAGCTTATCCTCTATGGCGCGTTTGATATATGGTGAATATGAATCAGATACCATTGCACCTGTCATCGCCATTGATCTGGAAAGACACTTATATAGTCAATATACTTTTCTATATGAAATTGGTGGCTTGATCAACCAAATTGTAACGGCACATCCAACTAATAAAGATACAAATAGCTTCGATTTCTATAATCAAGACAATCATTGTCCTTGCTGCAAGGGACGTCGAGTCATTGAAAAATTTGATTTTGAAGTTGTTCTTCAGGATAAAAATGTGCCATTTTGGGATGGCTTATTACATCCAGATGCAATGGATATTCTGAAATTCTATCAATTCCCCAAAATAAAATTTATCTTTGATGAGATTAAGAATGAACTCGGACAAGATATCAGTAAGAGCTATAATGAGATGACGGATGCAGAAAAGCATACTTTTTGGTACGGATATTGGGAAAAGTCATTTTATGATAAAGCAAGCAAGGCAACAAGAACTTGGGAAGGCTTTAATTACATCATTGGGAACTACATGGTGATATCAAAAGCGATTATTAAAGAGCATATTAAACAGTCCAAAATACTGATTACCTGTCCAATCTGTGAAGGAACCGTACTAAATCATCATAAGAAGCTAAAGTTTGGCGACACAGATATTCGTGAGATCATTGGACTACCTGTTGATCAAGTGATCAGTACCGTTGGCAAATTACCGGTGCTTGAAAAAATGAAAGCTATTGTCGGCGGTGATATGGTTCTAACAGTGGATGTCTCTCTATTACCTAGGGAAATACAAGTTGCTCTAAAAATGCTTGAACTTGAAGTAGCGAGCTTTGCACACTATGAAATGGTATTGCAAAATGCACTGCCATTCTGGGGCGATATTAGCGGCAGTATTGAATCTATTAGCTTGAATAATCAGATTACGATTTGTGATTTTGAGAATATCACCGAAACCAGAGAATACATCATTGATAAGTTTTTCACGAATGGAAAATACAAAAAGCTGACCTATGTTTATGAAGCGTTTGATTACAAAAAACTGGTCACTCAAATTAATAAAATAAAAGCTAGTCAGCCATGTCCATTCTGTAAAGGAAAGAAAGTCATATCCGAAGATGGACTTCACGATGGCGTTTATAAGTTAACGATTCCATGTGTTAGTTGTTACGCAAGTGGCATTAATGATGAAGGGCGTAAAGAAATTGTCGAAGGCATTGACGTACAAACTTGGCTAACTGGCAATGTAAGTGATGTTATGTCTGAAAGCTCAAATATTGATGCTGTAGCAGATATTCCAATTTTCAATCGTATTCGGGAGTTAAATAAACAAGAAATGATGGCCGTTTATCATTACCTTGAAAATAATTAGTTAACCTAATGAAACCGCGCTATGCGCGGTTTTTTATTATATGGACACTCATTAGGGATAGTAAACGATGTGACATAACTCACAATTTAGACACATCTTATTAATAGGGATAGCTACATTGAGCTATAGGCATGCAACTTCCTTTTCTTTACAATTAGGCAAATGATAGATTAGAGAATGAATTACTGATAGGGGGTGAACAATGGTTATACGCAAAAGTTTCTGTCACCTCAGAGTAATGCTAATGATGTTATTCAGCCTTTTCTTAATAATCACGACCTACAGTGGGAGTGCCAGTGCAAATACTACTTCGAAAGCGATTCCACTCCAGCCGATTATTAATGCGGCCCAAATCGGAGATTCGATTACTTTAGCTCCAGGTACTTACCTGGGTCCGGTTCAAATTGATAAAAGGCTGACGATTAGCGGGGAAGGAAGGGTAACACTATTAAATTCATCTCCCGATGCTGAGGTTGCAGTTATGATTCAGGCTGATGGGGTAAAGCTTCAAGGACTTAATATACAGCAGCATAACGGGGGAGAAGCAGCAGCGATTCGGGTGGAAGCCGATCAGGTAACTTTGAAAGATTTAGTCATACATACATTTGGCTTTGGCATTATGCTACGTGAGGCTGATAGTGGAGTTATAGTAAACAATAAAATCCGTTGGTTTATACCTAAAGGTGCTGCTTCGGGAAAAAGAGGTAATGGCATCGATCTCTATAACTCTCATGGTTCAGATATCAGAGAGAATGAAATCTCTTATCTCCGAGATGGCATTTATTTAGAGAAGAGTCGCAATACAAAGGTTGATCACAATCGGCTCTATCATTTACGATACGGTGTTCACTGTATGTATATCAATGGATCATCTGTTACGAACAATATTGGAGAATACAACATTACTGGCGCGATGGTGATGGGAGTGAGCGACGTTATGGTATCAGGAAACTCTTTCCGTAAACAAAATCAGAATGTTCATTCTCAAGGAATCCTGCTCTTTGACGTTCGTACCTCTCAGATTGTAAATAACCTCGTGGAAGGAAATCGGGTAGGAATCTATATGCAACAATCCTCCGACAACACTCTCCAGAATAATATGGTGCTCCGAAATTATATTGGGATTCAATTTGAGGGTTCTGAAGGCAACCGCTTTCAGAAGAATGCTTTTATTGCCAATGTGATTGAAGCACAGGCAACGGATTCTAAGAATAATAAGATGACAAGAAATTTTTGGGATTCATTCGAAGGGCTGGATGTATCGGGTGATGGCATAAGTGATCTGCCATATGCTATTAATCCATTTTATCAGCAATTAGTTACAGAAAATGCTGCTTATCAGCTCTTTTTTCAATCACCGGGCATGACATTTTTAAGCGATCTGTATACAAATGATAAAGAACAATGGTCCACCGATCCAGAGCCGCTTATGCAATTGGATTCAGTTCATGCAGATGTTGGACTAGTTAGTGAGGGGCAAGGGTCGGTGATGGTAGCCGGTTGGCTGCTTTTGTTTTTCTCTGTGATCACAATACTATATATGGGGGTATTACGGTTATGAAAAAATGGAGTTTAATGCTGATGTTGATGGTGGGTTTGTTAATTCTAGCGGCTTGTGGTTCCAAAAAGTTTGAACCTTTGGCGATTAATGAAGAAGTTGATATTTGCGCGATTTGCAATATGCAGGTTAAGGACGATGCCTTTGCTACTCAGCTAACAACGAAAGACGGGAAGAATTATAAGTTTGATGATATTGGTTGTATGAATGAATGGAAGAACAAGAATGGAACCAAAAACATTGGAAAGGATTATGTCCGTGACTATAACGACAAAGAATGGGTAGAATTCAGTAAGGCCAGCTTTGTCTATGATGAGACACTACGCACACCTATGGCTTATGGAGTTATCAGCTTCAAGGATACTGCTTCTGCCGAAGCTTTTGTGAAGGAACAAGGTGTTGGCAGCGTTCTGTCAGCAAGTGATCTGTCCAAGCATGAATGGAAACAAAATACGGATATGATGCAAATGGATATGAATGGCGGAGAAGGTCATATGGACGAGCATAAGTCTGAGGAAATGGAAGGTATGACATCGGATAAAGAGATGGATATGTAATGGTTGATATCCTGCAAGTCGCACGCAGAGAGATTAAAATGGGGTTTCGAAATCCATGGGCTTATTCTTTTTTGGCATTATTTTGTGCGTTTAGTCTTGGATTACTGCTGATTAATGCACAAAATGAGATTCAAGGCTACACCGCAGTTACAGGTTCCATGCTAAGTCTGATTTTGTATCTGCTGCCGCTTATGACCTTATTTCTAGGATCTTTTTCACTGACTTCAGAAAAGGAAGAGGGTAGCTGGCAGCTTTTATCTACTTATCCAATAGGAACGTTGTCATTTATTCTTGGCAAGTATGTGGGGCTGGCTGTCGTATTACTTACGGTTGTGGCTTTCGGCTATGGTTTAATGGGAATGATTAGTGGATTCTTGGGCATGGCCTATGATTCTACTACTTACTTTCTATTTTTGTTTTTTTCCGCAGGACTTGTTTTACTATTCTTGACCATCGCCTTGTTTATCGGTTCATTATCAAGAAACCGCTGGCAGGCGCTGACTGTTTCTGTTGCTGTGTGGTTTTTCACAGTAATAGGGTGGCCGACGTTTTTGATCGCCTTTTTAGGTTTAATGCCTTATCTCTGGATTAAGCCCTTGCTGGTCGTATTCACAATACTCAACCCAGCAGAGCTTGTTCGGTTATTCGTTGTAATTAAGCTGGGCGGAGGTTCAGTGCTGGGACCTGAATATTACCAATGGGTAGAATGGATAAATGGTTCGAAGGGTAGTTTGTTGTTTATGGGAGTCTGTCTAGTTTGGATGTTGAGCTCGATCCTGTTTGTATATTGGATATGGGAAAGGGGGCGCTCTCGTGGATAACCCCTTAGTGAATGTAAGAGGAATCTCTAAAGTTATTAAAAAGCAAACAATAGTTCAAGAGATTAGCTTTCAAATCCCCACTGGGAGCATACTTGCACTATGTGGCGGTAACGGGGCTGGCAAAAGTACCGTTTTGCGAATGGTTGCCGGTATTATTCAGCCTTCGGTGGGCGAAATCTCAGTGGGTGGTTTATACTGGCACAAATCACGCAAACAATTCTCGGAACAAATTGGTTATATGCCAGATGATTATCAATTCAATCAGGGGCTGTCGGCAGAGGAAGCTCTGACTTTTTGGGCCGCTCTCCGTAGGGTACCCAATCGCAAAGCGAGAGTAAACGAAGTCCTTGGCTTAGTAGGCCTACAGGATAAACGAAATCGTCTGGTCAACACCTTTTCAAAGGGAATGCGTCAGCGTATCTTATTTGCTCAGGCATTGCTGGCCAAGCCTTCGTTGCTAATTATGGACGAACCCACAAACGGTCTTGACCCTTTCTGGATGAATGAATTCGTAGATCTACTCCAAAGAATCAAGGAAGAAGGGCATACCGTTATTTTCTCCACACACCAGTTAGAAATCGCTGATAAAATCGCTGATCAGATTGTCTTTCTAAGTCATGGAAGAAATGTTGGTTCAGGTCCGACCAAAGAATTTCATGCGAAATTTGGTTCTCTGTATACAGCCTTTAATCATAGTCTGGGTCTGAAATGAGCATGCGTCGAATCATTGCTTTGCTGGTGATTATCGCAGCTGTCACGACTGTTGTATGGGTATTTAGTCATAATGAAACAAGAGATTCATCTGAGAGGATTGCTGTGGGCTCTATCGCTCCCGAATTTGAAGCTACTACAATAGAAGGTAAAAAGGTTCGACTAAGCGATTTTCAGGGACAGATTGTGGTGCTTAACTTTTGGGCCTCCTGGTGCACGTCATGTGTGCGAGAAATGCCCCTTCTGAATGACATTCACAAATCCACTAGTTCTCAAATCGAAACCTTGTTTATTAATGTTGGTGAGTCTAAAGGGACTGTATCAGAATATCTTAAGAATCATAGTTTTTCTTTTCCAGTTGTCATCGATGTTACCGGAAAAATATCTACTTCGTTCGGAGTTAGTGCGCTTCCTGCCACGTTTATTATAAACGGAGAGGGAAAGATCAAAGAGGCTATATTAGGCGAAATCACAGATTTCCCCTTAATGCAGCTAATCAACTCATATACATATTCCGGTATACAGCTGGAGTGAGATTCTCGAACCGTTTGAATGTTTTAATAAAATAACCAGTATCACAAAATCCTAAATCATCGCTCACTTGATTAATAGGTGCGTCTGTGGTTTCCAGCAACTGCTTGGCCCATTCAATTTTGAGCCTGGCAACGAAGAGGGAGAAGTTCTCGCCTGTTTCTTTTGTAAATATGCGACTGAAATAACTGGGGCTGATATGACAAAGCTTGGCCATTTCTTTTAGGCTGAAATTTTCATTTTTGTGCGCATAGATGTAATCGAACGCAGGCTGAAGCACTGCATTTGAAGAGACCAACTTTTGTGCTCCATTTTTCAATTTGGTCTCAATAAGCGCTCCTGACAACTCTTGCTGCAGAGACTGAATTTTGCGATAAGTAAGGTCTGTCTCCTCGAAAGATTCTGCTGAAGAAGATATATCGATATCTGTGGTCAGTACTCTTTTGTACAAATCAACGGTAGTACGCTTTTGAATGGCTTCTTCCACGATGTAAGTACTTAACTGTAGAAGTAGGTCCACGCACTTGGTTACTTCATCGTAGGATAGGACAGGAAGTGCTTCGTAATCCTCTTTGAGCGCTTGAAACTTCATGTTCGACTCAACATTAGGTGGCCTAGATACTATCTGCTCCAGCTGTGACACATCAGGTTCACGAAGCTTAAGCTGTCCAGCCATAATTGCACCCAAATATTGATCGTCAATAATAATTGGAATCGCGATATCGATAATGTTGAAATGGCATAAATAAATATAAGGCTTGTTCTGGCGTACAGCTTCAATGCCGGCACGAGCATCACATTTTTGACAATAAGGAGAGAGAGTAGAATCTTGGCGAACGCCTTGGCAGAAAGGCTGACAGAAGCTGTGCTTAGTCACGGGAACGCCTTTATAATCTACGGTAAGAATCGCCATTTTAGTCACGAGTGATAAAGAATCCTGCAGTTTCTCCCATTTCTTCAAATCAATTATTTCTTCTAAATTAAATCGAGATTTGGACATCACGATATTCTCCTAGGTAAGTTATAGAAACATATTGAACATTATAGCGAATTTTTGCTCAAAAGGACAAGATAATACTATTCCTTAATAAGAAGACAAAAAAACTCGGTAAGAAAACGCTTTATTCTGATCTTATTGTTTCATGCATACCGAAATAGAGCAATCTATAATAATAACTATATACAACCTAGGAGGAATGAAAATGAGAAGAGCGTTTATCAGTCCGACGAAATATGTGCAAGGTGAGAATGAACTTTTGAATTTAGGATATTTTGTAAAAACATTCGGTGATTCCGCACTGCTCATTGCACATCCAGATGATGTTACACGTGTAAAAGATAAATTGGAGTCAACTAAACAGAAATTTAATATAACGCTTGTTGAAAGTGGCTTCCATGGGGAATGCTCAAGACAAGAAGTCGCAAGATTACAGGCTCTGGCTAAGGAACATCAATGTGCATGTACGATTGGTTTGGGTGGAGGTAAGGCGATTGATACGGCAAAATGCGTAGCAGAAGGTGAAGCATTGATTATCGTTCCAACGATAGCAGCAACTGATGCACCAACAAGCCACTCCGCGGTACTCTATACCCCAGAAGGTGAGTTTGATGATTATGCTTATTTCAAGCAAAGCCCAAGTGTAGTCATGATCGACACAACAGTCATTGCCAAAGCACCAACAAGATTTCTTGTTGCAGGGATGGGAGATGCACTCTCCACTTATTTCGAAGCAAGAGCTACAGCAAATTCTTATTCCAATGTGAATGCGGGATTACCTTGCGGGGTTCGTGAAGGTGTTTGTGGGGAAGCTAAAGGAACAATAACTGCACTAGGTCTTGCCAAACTGTGTTATGACACTTTGCTTGAAAATGGGTTCAAGGCGAAGCAGGCCTGCGATCTGAATATCGTAACCCCAGCCTTGGAGAATATCATCGAAACGAATATTTTGTTATCGGGACTAGGCTTTGAAAGTGGAGGTTTGGCTGCGATTCATGCGATCCATAATGGTTTAACAGCTTTAGAAGGAACGCATCATTATTATCATGGTGAGAAGGTAGCCTTCAGTACAATTGCTCAATTGGTGCTTGAAAATGCAGACCGTACCGAATTAAGAGAAGTATTGGATTTCTGCCTGTCTATTGGGCTTCCGGTGTGCTTAGCAGATATCGGAGTGGAGCAAGTAACTTACGAAGAACTTCTTGAGGTTGCTAAAAAAGCTTGTATTGCTGAGGAATCGATTCATTCGATGCCGTTCCCAATTACAGAAGAAGCCGTAGCATCGGCGATTATGGCTGCCGACCAATTAGGCCGTCAATACAAATTAAGTAAGGAGCTTTAAGATGAAGAAAATTATGAATAAGCCGGAAACGCTAGTCCGAGAAATGTGTAATGGACTTGTCTTAGCGCATCCTGAGCTGGATTTCAACGATAAATTCAAAGTGATTTCTAAAAAAGAGATCAACACCGATAAAGTTACACTTATAAGCGGTGGTGGAAGTGGGCATGAACCGGCCCATGCCGGGTTCGTAGGCAGCGGTATGCTGGATGCAGCCGTGTGTGGCGATGTGTTTGCTTCTCCATCCCAGATTCAGGTCTACCAAGCGATCCGTAGCTCTGCTAGTAAAAAGGGAACGCTGCTTATTATTAAGAACTACAGCGGTGACATCATGAACTTTAAAAATGCGGCTCATCTCGCAAGTGAAGATGGCATACAAGTGGAATATGTCAAAGTAGACGATGACATTGCCGTTGAAGACAGTCTCTATACCGTAGGGAAACGAGGGGTGGCCGGAACTGTTCTCGTTCATAAAGTAGCCGGGGCTGCGGCAGAAGCAGGACTGTCCCTGTCGGAAGTAAAAGAAGCGGCGCAAAATGCGATTGACCATGTTCGCACCATCGGCTTCGCCTTTACATCTTGCACCGTTCCTGCTAAAGGAACCCCGACGTTTCATATCGAAGAGGATGAGATGGAATACGGTGTTGGAATTCACGGTGAACCTGGAATTCGCAGAGAAAAAGCCGTGTCAGCGGATGAACTCGCGCAGCGAATGGTTACGTCCTTGCTGAGCAACTTGCAAATGAACGATGAGTCGCAGCAAGAAGTTGCTGTTCTGATCAATGGATTTGGTGGAACACCACTGCAAGAGCTTTATTTGTTGAATAATTCTGTGATCCGTGAATTGACGGCGAAGAATAAGCAAGTGTTTAAAGTATTTGTCGGCAACTATATGACCAGCATCGATATGGCTGGCGCATCAGTGTCGATTATGAAGCTGGATGAGACGCTGAAGAAATGGTTGTCTTCTCCGTGTGATACACCGGCATTGTCGGTTAAAGGTCCATTTGAGCCTGTAAAATATACGGAAGTCATCAAGGAAGAGAAAGCAGACAGCACGGTATCCTTCAAGAATAATACGGATGCTGAAGCAGTGATAATTAAGAACAACCAGTTTTCCTTACAAAATATCGTATTTTTGATCGATCAAATGAGTGAGGTCATTATCGAGAATGAGGTACCGTTCTGCGAGCTAGACGCCCACGCCGGAGATGGTGATTTTGGGATGAGCGTAGCCAAGGGCTTTAAGCAGTTGAAAGTAGAATGGGAAGATATTCTAGCTAATCATCACAGCGATATCGGTGACTTCCTTGATGCTTGTTCATTGATCATTATGGAGCATTGTGGAGGAGCTTCCGGGCCGATCTGGGGATCGGGCTTCCGCGCTGCGAGCAAGACTGCGCTGCAGAAGCAGGAGTTATCCATTCAGGAATTTGCCAATATGATGCAAGCGGTCGTCAAAGGAATTCAAGATACGGGCGAAAGGTCTTTCGGGAGAGGTGCTGTCGTTGGAGACAAGACTTTAATTGATGCGCTTGTACCTTTTGCGGATGCCTGGACACAAAGCGCAGAACAAGGCGAAGATATAAAGCTGGCAGCTATCAAAGCTGCTGAGGCGGCAGTTCTCGGTGCCCGGAAGACTTCCGATATCGTCGCCCGTATGGGAAGAGCAGGCACGGTAGGTGAACGCAGCATTGGTTATCCGGATGCAGGAGCTTACGCGCTTGGAGTTATTTTCACAGAGCTAGCTAAAGCGATGAGATAAGAGATAATATAAACTGAATCCGGATCTGAATAATGCTACGAAAGTTAAAAGCTGATTAACAGAAATCGACACCCCCTTATCCATTAGGATGAGGGGGTGTTTGTATTTGGAATCATACGCTAACACTCCTCATAAACTGTTCGTTGCAGTTTAGCTAATATCTCGAATATAATGATCTAAATGATAATCGTTATCATTTAATACATGGATAAAGGTGATCTCCTCATGATAAAACACTACATTGGGACTACAGCGTACTGCAGCTCTGCTGAGGGTATAACTTAATGACAAGAAAATCAATTCATAACATCTATAACGGGTATTTCAATGCATTGTTTGAGACTCCGACTATAAGGGACACCACAGAGCGAATGCATTTTTCACAACCTAGTGACCATGGATACGTCGATAGGGTTATCACATCTTCCGGGATCGAAATTGTAGATAGTGATTACCGTTTCACTGAGGATCGTTTAGTCCGAGTTCAATCCGAAGCAGCTATGATAGAGCTAAGCTTTTGTCTACAGGGCAGCGGAGAAGTTCATGTAACAGGCAATAGTCACGAGTTGGTGCCATACAGTTGTTCATTGCAGCTCATGCGAGATTTCCAAGCCGAATTTCACTATCGCAGTGCTGAACCCATCCGTTTACTGTCCATTGGTGTACCGGTAACACTGTTCGATTCATGGATGGTAGAGCAAGGATCTCTACATACTTGCAGTTTATCCGGGCTGTTAGATACACAATCATTTCGTATGTTCCGTATGCCTATTCTTCCAGAAACCTCCCGAATATTGGTTCAATTGAGAGATTGCCCATATCATACCTCAATGCGCAGGTTATACGCAGAGGGTAAGGCATTAGAACTCCTTTCCGCATATTTGGGCGCTTTTCTTTTTGAGCAGAGTCATACTAAACGTAGCTTGCATTTATCTCGCACTGACCGGGAAAGCATTCGGAGAGCCAGGGAAATCATACTCGAGCAAATGGCAAACCCTCCATCACTCATAGAGCTTTCCAAGCTGGCGGGTATTAACGAATACAAATTAAAAGTTGGTTTTAAGGAAGAGTATGGTACGACTGTATTTGCCTATTTACGGAACAAACGTTTAGAAAAAGCATGGGAAATCATGCGTTGCGGGGAGAGTAGTGTTAGTCAAACAGCGACGATGGTAGGTTACAACAACTTTAGTCATTTTGCGGAGGCGTTTCGGAAGCAATATGGAATAAATCCTTCTGAAATAATAAAAAAACGTTAGACAACAAATAAATATCCGCCAAACCGTTATTCAATCCCTCTATCGGTAGTTCAGCCCTATCAGCAGAGTGTATGATCGGACTTGCTAGCAGTGAGAATGATTATCAATAGATTGGAGAGGGTTGGAAAAAATGTTCAGTTTAAAACGTATCTCTTTTGTCGGAATCGCCTTATTTATGATGGTGATGTTGTACGGATGTGGGAATTCAGGGCAGGAGGCTCAAGGGGAGAACTCCCCACCTGCGGTAAAATCTGAACCCGTCGCTACGAATTCCTCCGAAACACGTACCATTAAGGACGTCAAGGGAGATGTTGAAATACCGGTAAACCCGGTTAGAATTGCCGATGTATCTGGCTCAACTGAAGAACTTTTAGTGCTTGGATATAAACCTGTGATTACCGGGAATACAGACATGGCTAATTCAATGGAAATCACACCTATTCTAAAAAAAGAACTGCCTAATGTAACGCCCGTTGGATGGTTTCAAACGGAAGTCAACTTGGAAGCGATTATTGCAGCAAGTCCTGACTTGATACTGGCAGGGCCTACGCAAGAGAAAATCTATGATCAACTAAATATGATTGCTCCAACAGTGAGGGTTCCTTATGGCTTTAATACTTTTAGAGAGCGGTTTGCCTTTGTTGCAGAGGTACTTGATAAGAAAACAGAAATGGATGAGTGGCTGAAGGCCTATGATCAACGTGCTCAACAACTGCATGATCAAATCACAAAGATAACTAAAGAAGAAACGTTTGCGGTAATCGAAGCTACAGAGAAAGAAATCCGGATCTATTCCCGCACAGGTATTGCAGATATGATTTTTAATGATCTTGGATTACTCATCGCGCCAGGTACACCGGAACCAGACCCATGGGGAGGAAAAGTAACAAGTCTAGAAGCACTGTCTACTTTTAATCCAGACCACATCATTTTATTATCTGATAATGACCGGAATGTTCTAGACCAAAGTAAGGTCTGGAGCAGCTTAAAAGCTGTAAAATCGAAAAATATATATCGCATGACAAGCAGACAAAATTACAATGAAGCATTCTTTGCATTGGGGAAAGAGGCATTACTGGAACAAATCGCTGAACAAATCAATGAACATATCAACAAGTAAAGCTATTCTGTTTAAAATTGTGTAGCTAAAAAACACTGATCCTAATCTGGATCAGTGTTTTTTTAGTTCGAGATTCTTCCAACTTTATGAATCTAATCAATACATTCAATTTTCCTATGTAGGTTTTTTCATGAAAATCAAAGAATTTGTATATGCTGCATTATTCGCTGTATGTCAGAACTTGGAATCTGATTGTCGTAAATTTGATTTTTGGTGTAATGTTGATTAATCTGATAGGTGCGCCTATCATGGCATTGATTACGAATACTTCCATTTGGGCTAGATTAACAAGTGTGGTGATCTTTCTTCCAGGTGATATCATTAAAGCGGCTATTGCAGCCATCATTGCGATATAGCTTAGAATAATCCGCAGGTTTTACATAATTATAAATCAAGAGGAGATTTGATAGGATTATGAATGGTAATTATCTGGATATGATGTAGAAAACAGCACCAAGTAAACAACAATAAATTATTGAAAAGAAGAGGGAAGCTTTATGCAAAGGATTCAAAATTCTAAAATGTACTTTATATTTATTCACATATTTTTGTTGATCTTATTATGTACCTCAATGTATGCATATTCTCCATGGATTCGTACTAAAGTGAAGGAAATTCTCGAGCCTGCGGACAAAGTCTATACCATTGCTCACCGTGGCGCTTCGGGATATGCTCCTGAGAATACTATACCTGCATTCGAACTAGCCATTGATATGGATACCGATTATATCGAGTTAGACATTCAGTTAACTAAGGATCGTGTTCCTGTTGTTATTCACGATGAAACGATTAATCGTACGACAAATGGAACGGGGTATGTTAAGAATTATACTTTAGAGCAGCTTTCGAAATTAGACGCTGGCTCTTGGTTTAACGAACAATATCCCATGTTTGCTAGGGATCAATATGCTGGATTACGTATTCCGACTTTAGAAGAGGTATTTGAAAGGTTTGGAAAAGAAGTGGACTATATGATTGAGATTAAAGATCCCGCTTTGAATCCAAATATCGAAACCATATTAAACGAACAAATTGAAAAATATAATCTGTCTGATCATGTTTCCATACATTCATTTAGTGAGGCGAGTTTACGTAAGCTTCATTCGATTAACCCAGAGATCCCGCTTTATCAAATTGTTTGGTATAATATTCCGGTTTACAAAGTACCAGAATCTTTTATCAATCGGGTGAAAACTTATGCAGTTGGTATTAGCCCTAACTTTCAAAGAATAAATTCCTCCTATGTCGCACAGGTGAAAAATTCGGGTCTAAAGGTATTTCCGTACACAGTGAATTATCAAGTGAATATGGACAAAGCCGTGGTTTGGGGTGTAGACGGGGTACATACCAACTTTCCTGACCGTTTTAATGAAGTGATTAAGAATAATAAGAAATGAGGAATTACGGAAACGGGAATTCAACTATCGGAAATTCATATGCCGAATACATCGATTTCAGAGACAGGATACCATGTTTTTGAATTTACGTCTTTAAAAAACACTTGAATAGTATAGGTGCCTTTTGTATTAAACGAATAAGTAAATTCGTTAGTTTTGAACCAAAAGTTTTCTTCACTTTTCTTAATTTGTTGATTATCGATAGTTTCTGTTTTATCTGCCGGATCAGTGATCGTAAGTTTTATATCTGAAATTTCTGTTTTTAAATGATCTACTTGTAATAAGGTTGAAAAGGCAAACCGCGCAGGGCTTTTTACCTTACCGAAAATCTCTCCATTGTTATCAAGCAATACCATGTTCACATTTGGCTTGTAGATTCGAACCGTTTTACTTGTTTCATCTAAAGCGATTAAAGCAAACAAATTTTTAGAGAGCTGTTCAACAGGTAAGAGAATGTCCCCCTCGGATATTACTGCTGCCTGTTTTTGTACCACATTATTGAAATATAATGAAACTTCTGATTGGTTCGATGCGGCATAAATCATTGTTCCCGGTAGAATCATTATGCAAAGTGCTAATATAGTCAGTTTAATTATTTTTCTCAATGAAATCTCCTCCTATATTTTTGTTATGTTAATTATACCCATAAGATGGAAGATAGTTTCTTTTATGCAATTAATAAAATAAAAAAAGGTCAGTAGAGGGGATTACCCTTTCCTGACCTTTTTGATGTTAAAATTAAGGAGCGATAGAAGTACAAGACTGCTTCCTTTGTTCACCCTAACTAGAACCCTCTCACACTGCTTGGGGGTACTTTTCTATGTTTTTTGAAAGTCCGGCTGAAATAGTAGATATCACTGAAGCCAGTTGTGGTAGCGATTTCAGAAATCGTTAACTGGGTATGCCTTAGCAAATAATCTGCACGGTCTAAACGGACAGCATTTATATATTCCGAAATCGTATGACCAGTTAATTCCTTGAAGAGACGACTGAAATGGAAGCGGCTTAGCCCTGTTAGTGCCGCAAGTTCGTCAACTTGAATGGGCTCCTGGTAATGTGTATCGATATAACGCAAAACAGGTGCGAAGCGTTCAACGGTTTGAATACGTCTTTCTTGCTCAGCCTGTGAGAGTACGGTGACGATATGTCTGCGCAATAGCAACGTTAGCAGGCGGTATAGCTCGGACTTCACAGCCAGCTCATATCCAAATTCGCGAAGTTCCAGTTCCCGAATAATCGCCAGCGCACAGTCTGTAATGTGCTGATCCCCCCGGATATGATTACGTAACAGCAGCTGGTTCTGCTGAATCGGGGCGATGAACTTGGTCTCGGCAGCGTCGCTTACCGCACTATGCAGCAAAGAAGTATCTGCAATAATCGCATAATACAATAAATCAGAAGAAGCGCTCACCCCATAATGCAGCTCGTTGCTGTTCACAGCAACTAAATCACCAGCCCGTACGTTGATTGGTGTTCGTCCGCATTCAAAAACAGCCTCACCGCTTTCGATAAACAGAAACTCAAGATGCTCATGCCAATGATGTGGGAACAACAAAACTCCCTCTTGGTTGAAGCGCTGGGTATGTACTTTAATCGGAAACTCGGGATCCGGCATGTCCATGGGTTCCTGTAGATGTTTATCATAGTCCAACATTTATTGACTGCACCTCCTATAGCACAATTGTACAAATGAAACCGCAAGGTTCTGCATGGTGTTTAGGGTTGAAATCATTATAATACGAATCATAACCTATGCAAAATAAAGGAGAGAGTATTTATGGATATGATCAAAATTGGCGTAATAGGAACCGGCTCTATCTCCAGCATGCACTTAAGTGCTTATCGGAATAATCCGCAGACAATCATATATGCGGTTTGTGACCTGAATGAAGAGCGTGCACGAGCTGTTGCTGCTGAGTATAACGTGGAGAACGTATACACGGATTATCGTGAATTGCTGGCTAATTCCGAAATAGATGCAGTCAGCATCTGCACATGGAACAACTCTCATGCTGAGATTAGCATCGCGGCACTTGAGGCAGGCAAACATGTACTTGTGGAAAAGCCCCTTTGCCGCACGGTTGAAGAAGCGCTTCAGGTTCAGCAGGCAGTGGAAAAGAGCGGTAAAATTTTGCAAGTAGGCTTTGTACGACGTTATGACTCTAATGCCCAGCTACTTCAGACATTGGTGGAACAAGGAGAATTCGGTGAAATCTACTATGCGAAGGCAACGACGTTCCGGAGACTTGGTAATCCCGGCGGCTGGTTCAGTGATATTGAACGCTCCGGCGGCGGACCATTGATTGATATCGGCGTCCATGTGATCGATCTAAGCTGGTATTTGATGGGCCGTCCGAATCCAGTATCAGTAAGTGCCAATACTTACCGGAAGCTCGGCAATCGTTCCAATATCAAGAACCTTTCTTTCTATAAAGCCGCTGATTACGACGCAGCGAACAATACGGTGGAAGATTTAGCAAATGCACTAATTCGTTTTGAGAATGGAGCTTCGCTGATGGTTGATGTAAGCTTTACACTGCATGCCAAAGAAGACGAGCGCTCAGTCCGCCTGTACGGTGACAAGGGTGGGTTTGAAATTGATCCTGAGATAGTCCTCGTCAAAGAACTGTCGGATACGATCGTCAATACCTATCCGCAGACCGATCATAAGGGGTTTGAGTTCAACAGTGCATTCCAAAATGAGATTAATCACTTTGCGAACAACATCAGCAATGGCTCTACACCAATTAGTCCTGTGCAGGACGGCGTTACAATCATGAAGATTCTCGGCGCGATCTATGAATCCGCTGCCAAAGGCGAAGAGGTGAAACTATGAAGCTAGGAATCAGTACCTACAGTTTGCATTCAGCTTTTTCAACGGGTGAGCTTACGCTTGAAGGAGTCATTGAGACGATCGCCGATCTGGGCGCGGAGCATGCGGAGATTGTACCCTTGGGCATCAATTTGGTTGAGAATCCTGAGCTAATTGATCAGATTGTAGGTACGGCAGCAGGTCGTGGACTAGAGTTGTCTAATTATGCTATCGGGGCGAATTTTGCCGGGCTGGAGACAGCGGAAAGACAGCGGGAAGTCGAGCGGGTAAAGCGGGAAGTAGACGTCTGTGCGGCATTAGGCATTCAGCGGATGCGGCATGATGTAGCCTCGTCAAATGATCTATCTATTGCGCACTTTTTGGAAGAGCTTCCACATTTGGCTGAAGCCTGTCGGGAAATTGCCGATTATGCCGCGGGTTTGGGAATAACGACCAGTGTGGAGAATCATGGATACTTTATTCAGCACAGCGATCGTGTACAGGCGTTGGTTCACGCAGTAGGAAGAGATAACTTCCGTACAACACTCGACATTGGTAACTTCCTGTGCGCAGATGAGAATCCGCTTATTGCTGTGACTAACAATATTAAGCTTGCTTCGATGGTACATTTCAAAGATTTCTATATTCGTCCGCAGGATCGCCAGCCTGGCGAAGGCTGGTTCCAGTCTACTGGTGGGAACTGGTTGAGGGGTGCCATCGTTGGTCAAGGAGACATCGATATGCCGAGTGTCATTCGAACCGTTAAGGAAAGTGGCTACGACGGATATATCTCTGTAGAATTTGAGGGAATGGAAGAGTGCCGTAAGGGGACAAGACTTGGGTTAGAATACATCAAGCGGGTTTGGAACCAAATCTAATTCATTTTAAAGGAGGATTATTACCATGGTTAAACCAATTATCACTAACAAAATCGGCGTTATCGTAGACAGTTTTCAGGTCGGAGTAAAAGAGGGGTTGCGCAAGGCAAAAGAAGCAGGGGCTGATGGAGTTCAGATTTATGCGGTGCAAGGTGAATTTGATCCCGCTAACCTTTCTCCTTCAGCCCGTCGTGAATGGAAGAAATACATCGCTTCACTGGGTCTCGAAATCTCTGCCCTCGTTGGAGATTTAGGCGGACATGGATTTCAGGACCCTGCACAGAACCGTGCCAAAATCGAAAAGTCCAAACGCATTATGGAGCTGGCCAAGGAGCTAGGTACAGATATCGTAACTACACATATCGGTATTGTTCCCTCTGACCACACCAGTAAAATTTATGAAACCATGCACATCGCCTGTGAGGAACTAAGCAGATACGCGCATGAGATGAATTCTTACTTTGCGATTGAGACTGGGCCAGAACCCGCTGCGCGTCTGAAGACGTTCCTCGACGGTTTGGGTTCCAAAGGGGTTTCTGTTAATTTTGACCCGGCCAACATGGTGATGGTGACTGGTGATGATCCCGTGCAAGGTGTTCATACACTAAAAGACTACATTGTACACACCCATGCTAAAGATGGTCTCAAACTTGCCGATATCGATCCGCGCGATGTTTACGGTCAATATGGTTATGAAGCACCCGCATTAGACCATGAGAAGATGGCTGAAATGGCCGAGACCGGCTCGGCGTTCCGTGAAGTTCCACTTGGAGCAGGTTCTGTCGACTGGAACAATTATCTGCAAGCGCTGAACGACATCGGTTATACAGGTTTCCTGACCATAGAACGGGAAGTTGGCACTAATCCAGAGGAAGATATCCGCCAGGCTGTGAATTTTTTAAAGGCTTTTCGGGTCTGAACATGGTAGTGATAATGATTAAATAGTTCATCCAACCTTTGGGATAAAAGAGAAGCTGCCTTACAGGAGAACAGGCCTGTACGGTGGCTTTTTTTATTGCTACAAACAATGTTACTTAGTTCAGGATAAGAATCTGATCCATTTACTACAGGCTAGGTTTGATCTAATTAATACTTTTTAATAGGTATTAAATCTCATTTATTGCAACTTTATCCTCTATTTGGCGTTAAAGAAGAGAGAATACGAAGGGGGAGCCTATATGAAAAAGATAAATCTACTAGCCCTTTTAGCAGTCATTTCAGTAATCATTGTTGGATGTATCAATACAGGGAATAAGGATAATGCAAATCAACCACTAATCGATCTGAGTTCTGTTAATTCCATTAAAGTCCAGAATGCTGGCGGTGAATCGATAACCATAACGGACAACAATTTAATAGAACAATTCAATGAAGTTATACATACTGCTGAGTATGACAGCGCCAAGCTTGATATTGCAGCACCCGATTATGAAGCTACTGTTGAATTGAAGAATAAAGAAAACGAAAAGTTCTCATTCTGGATTAAGGGCGAGAATAATGGTCTTTTCACCAAATCAGGACAAAATGGACATTACAAGCTGCCGGAAACAAAAAATGTAGTTTTACTTGACTTATTTCAACCCAATGAGCAACAAGTAGAAGCCGATAATCTAAAAATTGACGAGGAAATCAAGCGAATCACAATAGCGAAATCTCTAGCACATGGTTCAGTGAATGCTAACATAAAGGCTGAATACATAGATCATGAAAGCATAGAAACTTTCGTCCGAGCCATCCGTACCGCTGTACAAATACCAGGAAATTTAAATACCGCAACGCCTAACTACGATATTGTTCTAATTTCAAATAATAATAAATATGCCTTTCATCTATGGATTAACGAAACAAGCGAGCAAGGCATGTTAATGAATGTGAACGAAACAAGCACAGGCTACACACTTACTAAGGAATCAACTGTCGAGTTAAAAAAGCTTATATTCTTGGAAGCAAACTTTAAGGGTCTGGAGTTTAATGCAGTACGGAGCTCAAATGGAGAACTGGTGGCTAAACCAATTGGCATAACCGAAAATAACTATCTATTAAACGGTGGGGCAGTGGTTGAATTACAAGGAATCTTATATCACACCATTCATTTTTTCTATGGCGACCATAATGCAGTTAACGCTTTACTAGCCCATGATCCTGCTACGGATGAGGTGATGGTAAAATGGAGCGATGAGCTGATCGATACCGATAACCGTTGGAACAATACATTTATGAACAACTATAATATGCTAATCAAGTTGGACGAGGATCATCTATTATTTCTGGAATCGGATCTGACGAAAGAAGCTGGGAAATATCATTTGTCCTCTTATAATGTTGTTACAGGAGATATTGAACGACTTCGGGAAGACTTTTGGCCGCTTTCTGATGATTATGACTACATCTATAAATTCCAGTGGAATGCTGATGAACAAATATTATTTATGCAAAGTTACCTCGGCAATGTATGGTTCTTTGATCTGAGGAAAGGAAAGGACGTTGTGCATCTTTTAAAATATCCGGTAATCCCTCACTCGACGACCGGTGCGCCATCCCTGTTTCCTTCACCAACCTTTAAGAGATTTGTACATGATGATGAGAGCGGCCATTTAACCTTTTATGATAATAAAGGAGCTTCGCTACGTACTGTGCCGTTACCACAAGAGCAATATGTACCTTCTGAGAAAATAAAGTGGAATTCGGCGGGCACGATTGCCTGGATGGATACAGCAGAGATGAACCAAAACCGAATCCATGACATCGACATCGATTATTTGAAAATAGCTCCACAAAAAATTAATTTTTATAATCAGGATGGGCTTCCCATCAGCTCTATTAAGACTGAAAGCGACCATGAAGATGCAGCGGTTGAAGTTGTAGGATGGATGGACGCTAATGTAGCTGTTATAAAATCCTATTCAGTAGAACTTTTGTACAAGGATACTATAGGGCTGAAGGTTAAGAATGTTTCTTATTATCTCTATGATGTAAAGAAGAAGCAGAAGGGGGCTAGCTTTTCGTCCATCCCCTCCAGCGCAACTGTAATTTTAGATCATCGCCTGGATGATGCTGATAATGAAGGCAATATCACTGTGAGTTTTAAAGAAATTACTTATAAAAAAGTAAATTAAATGAGCCTCGGAAGTTCGCCGCAATGATCACATAAGAACATTGGAAGCTTCCCGAGGCTTCTTTTTTATAATTTCAAGACAATGCTTAAGAATGCGTTATATTCATCGAGTTAGTCTGTCTCGAATTTTATAATTATCCTGCTGTAGTTCGGACTGAGGTTAGTATGTCTAGTTGGAAACCCTGTACCAGGGTTTCCCCGTTCATAAGATCGGTCTCATACGCCCGTTTGAAGCCTAAGCGATAGTAGAGCTTGATTGCTGAAGCCATCATTTCTGAGGTATGCAGATTTAAAGTGGTGGCACCCAACTCGCTAGATCTCCTTGCAGCTTCATGAATTAGATGGGTTGCAACGCCGAGGCCGCGAGCGGATGGGGATACGGCAAGCAGGCGAAGGATAGGGGAGTGAATGCCTAGTTCTGGTTTACCGTAAGCCGTTTCCGAGGAGCTAAACAAGAGTGCGCTACCAATGATTTTCTTGTCGATTTCAGCGATGATCCGCACGATCGGGGCATCGCCATGGACAGATTCAAGAAGTGATTTCCGGTACGCTAGCCACAACGCCTCGGGCATAATTTCCGAGTATTGGTGGTAAGCGTCCAGTATCACTTCAGCGATGGCATCACGGTCATTATTCTCAGCTTCACGGATAATAATCTTTTGTGACATAATCTCGCGATCCCCTTTCAGTTAATGTATAGTTCATACGAATGAAGTCATTATAAACGATAATTCCGAGTTATATAAGGGGTATTTTATTATTTTGATAAATGAATAGATAAGCTCTATATGAAATAAACATAACAGTCGATTACTAAGGGATTCACTATAGCTTCTGCAGTTTTAAATTTTAAATTATTAATCATTTATGAAGGGAATTTTGTAGAAATCCGATTATTTTACACGGAATTTAAGTTGACAAAAAATAGGGGGGTGCATAAGATATAAACAAAATCTATAGGAAAGTATCATTATATTTCATTGTTTTTTCATCGGAATAGTAAAATTAATATTAGTTTAGGGGGATTAGGGATGAACATTGAAAATATTGAGGCTTTTGTCTACATTAACCATTATGGAAGCTTCAATAAAGCGGCCGAAGTCCTATATATCTCTCAGCCGACAGTTACGGCACGGATTCAATCGCTCGAAAGGGAATTGGATTGCAGAGTGTTTGATCGGTTAGGTAAGCAGATTAGCCTAACGGATAAAGGTAAGCAATTTCTTCCCTATGCCCAGCAGATTCTCCAGATCTATCAGAACGGTAAATATCAGGTTCAGGCCAAGGGGCATATTCCAAATGAACTGAGGATCGGCAGTACTGTCTCGGTATCCAATTATTTAATGCCTCATCTGATGCTTCATTTGAAGCGCAGGTATCCGCATATCACGATCAAGCTGACGACAGCTTCTACGGAAGTATTGATTGATAAGCTGAAATCGAAAGAGCTAGATCTGGCTTTTATTCGTAAGGTCGTAAATCCAGCCATTCAAGCCTTTCCTTTCTGCGAAGACCCCATTTCGTTGTATGTAGAGAAGGGGCATCGCTTAGCTAAGGCACAACGTACATCGCTGGAAGACATTCGCCAGGAGACGTTAGTCTTTTTTGAATGCGGGTCTTTGGATTGGATGCGACTGCATCGTGTATTTGAGAGCATGGAACAGCCGCCGAAAATTGAATATCAGGTGGATAACCTGGAGACAGCCAAGAAGCTGGTGTTGAAAAAAGCAGGTATCTGTTTCCTTCCGGCACTTAGTGTGCAAGAGGAAGTAGCGGCTGGGACGTTAGTACGGGTGGATATTGCGGAGACGGAAGGCATCTCCTTACGAACCAGCCTGATTTCACTAAATGGGGAGAACGCTGAATTCATAGAAACCCTGCTTGAACTCGGTATTGGTAAAACGGGAGATCGACTAATTGTATAGATGTATTAAAAAACTCTATTAGCGCATGGACACATGCAGTGATAAAGTTAATTGCATATAATGACGACTATTTCGATAGGAATTATAAATTTAATTTCGGAAGGATGGAGGGCTTGCGATGAGTGAGACATACAGACTGGCAGAACTGCAAGATGCGGAGATTTTGCTTGAGGTTACATATCGAGCGTATGAGCTGATTCGTGAGCTTGGGCTGCATTGGCCGGCGGCTACAGCTGACTTGGCACTTATTGAAGACAATATTGCTACGAATGAGTGTTATGTGCTTGAAGTTGATGGAACGATAGTTGCGACGATAACACTTTCAAAAGAAGAAGAGATTAAGAAGATTAGCCCACTGCCTTTTATTAAATGGTTTGCTGCTCATCCGGATTTCAGTAACAGAGGTTATGGTGGAAAGCTTCTGGATTGGGTGGAAGAGCACATTATTGCTGGACAATTGGGTTCGGCTGCGGTCACGCTGGCAACGGCGAAGAAGCACCCATGGTTAGTTCAAATGTATGAACGCCGGGGATATGAACGGTTTCTAGAACTGGATCAGCAGAATGGTGACGGCATTATGTATCTGATGAAAAAAACACTCATAGATAAACCACAAATCATTCAAAGGGGATAGAACAATGAAAAAGTCCATTTCATTAGTAATTGCATCGTTATTGACACTGGCGATTGCAGGTTGCGGAAATAACAGCACGAACAGTAGTCAGAATGGAAATGCAGCCGAAGCTTCGGCAACGGCAAATGGTTCGACAAAGGTAACTAAGATCATCGTAGGCACGGGTACTGCTTTTCCGAAGGTCTGCTTCATAGATGAGAACGGCAAGCTTACAGGCTTCGATGTGGAACTGCTCAAAGAAATCGATAAGCAGCTGCCTGAATATGAATTCGAGTTTCAAACCATGGATTTCAGCAATTTACTGCTGAGTCTGGAAACTAAAAAAATCGACCTGGTTGCCCATGTCATGGAGAAAAATCCGGAGCGGGAGTTGAAATATTCTTTTAACAAAGAAGCCTATGCCCACTGGAGAAACCGCATCGTAGTGGCGAAGGATAATGATTCGATCCAATCACTGGATGATCTTAAAGGAAAAAAGGTATTAGTCGGTGCGACAAGCGCACAAGCGCAAATTCTGGAAAACTACAATAAAGAGCATGACAATGCGATTAATATCGTGTATCAGAACGGTGCAGCGAATGATACCGTCGCACAGATTAGTACTGGGCGTGTGGACGCTACGCTGGCTGCAGATTTTGTCCTGCCGATCATTGATCCGCAGAGTCAGCTAAAAGCTACGGGCGACGAGCTGTCCTCCGCGGACATTCTCTATGTTTTCCGTAAGGATGATGCCGATTCACAAAAGCTGTCAGATGCGATTGACAGTGCGATTAAAGAGCTGAAGACGGACGGAACACTGGGTAAGCTGAGCACGGAATGGCTGGGTGCGGATGTTACAGCGGATTCGGTTAAATGATTGAGCCGGTGAGCACGGGAAGGGAGGGAATATATGGGCGCACAGTTTGATATCAGTTTTGTATTTTCGTTTTTGCCTAAGTTACTAGGGACTTTAAGCACCACTGTTCTGATTGTCGCCTGTTCTCTACTGACAGGAATTATTGTCGGCTTTCTCGTAGCTCTGCCAAGACTTTATAAAGTGCCTGTGTTAAAGACCCTCTCCGAAATCTATATTTCTTTTTTTCGGGGAACTCCGATTCTTATCCAGCTCTTCTTGTTTTATTATGGTCTGCCTGAAATCATGAAGCTGGTCCATGTGGATATGACCCGAACTCCTGTACTTGTCTTTGTGATTCTAACCTACGGTCTGCATACGGGAGCATACATGTCCGAAATGATTAGGGCTTCTGTGATGGCGGTGGATAAGGGGCAGGTGGAGGCAGCATACGCTGCAGGGATGACGGGGTTTCAAGCTTTTACACGAATCGTGCTGCCCCAAGCGCTAGGTATAGCAGTTCCTGTATTCTCCAATCTAGTAATTGCACTACTGAAAGATACGTCATTAGCTTTTACCCTCGGGGTGATGGAAATGTCAGGTAAAGCTCAGACGCTTGGCAGCTTAACACAGCATTTTATTGAAACCTATATCGCGCTTGCGCTTATTTATCTGGTCATCAGCTTTACGATTGAGAAGCTGCTGCTTGTAGCAGAACACCATCTGCTACGGCATGAAAAGCGAAATACGCCTGAGAAAAAATTGTTTAAAATCAACAAAAGCTGGTCCTACCGACGCATTATTGCAGAATTGGGACCGGGCAAAGGAGGCACCGGATTATGAAACTGGACCCATCGTTTATATGGACTGCTCTGGTACAAATTCTAAGTGCAATTCCTACGACCTTATATATTACCGTTGTCTCTGTATTGATTGGTTTTGTGATTGGAGTGGCTGTAGCCTTGATCCGGCTATACAGAATTCCACTGCTGCATCCGCTGGCCGTCGGTTATGTTACGTTCATCCGCGGGACACCGATGCTGACGCATCTGCTTCTTATATATTTTGGGCTTCCTGTGCTGATTGATGGTCTGGCGGCGCATTTCGGCTGGAGCTTTAGGTCGGTTTCGATTCCGATGATCGGTTTTGCTTATATTTCGTTCTCGATTACTGCTGGAGCTTATATGTCCGAGGTCGTCCGTTCCGGTCTGCTCGCTGTGGATCGCGGTCAGCTAGAAGCAGCCCACTCTATCGGTATGACTACGCCCCAAGCACTAAAGCGGATTGTTTTTCCTCAAGCGCTGGCGGCAAGTCTGCCTAATCTTTCGAATTCAGTAATCGGTATGCTGCACGGATCTACCCTTGCTTTTACTGTTTCGGTGGTGGATATCAATGCTAAGGCACAGATAGTGGCTTCAACGAACTGGAAGTTTTTTGAGGCTTATCTGGCAGCTGCGCTGATCTTCTGGGCACTAACATTTCTGATCGAACGCGTGACGTCGGTCATTGAGAAAAGGATTAATCTGTACAATCGAGGTGGAGTAGCATGATCAAACTTGTGCAAATTTCGAAGTCATTCGGTCGGAATCAGGTATTAAACAATATAGATTTAACGGTGACGAAGGGAGAGGTTGTCGTCATTCTCGGCCCCAGTGGCTCCGGCAAAACGACTCTCTTACGCTGCGTGAATTATCTGGAGAGGCCAAGCAGCGGAGAGATCGCCATTGGCGATTTTAAAGTGAACTGCAAACATGCCCGCAAAAAGGAGATTCATCAGCTTAGGCAAAAAACGGCAATGGTATTTCAGCAGTACAATTTGTTCCGTCATAAAACCGCGCTGGAGAACGTGATGGAAGGGCTGTTAATTGTCAAAAAGCTTCCGAAGGACGAAGCGAGAAAGCGGAGTATTGCACTGCTTGAAAAGGTTGGTCTTGCCAGCAAGCTGGATGCTTACCCGAGTCAGCTGTCCGGAGGTCAGCAGCAGCGTGTAGGGATTGCCCGAGCCTTGGCGCTTGAGCCAGAGGTTATCTTATTCGACGAACCAACATCGGCTCTGGACCCTGAGCTAGTGGGTGAGGTTCTGACTGTTATCCGAAAAATTGCCAAGGAAGGTATCACAATGATTGTAGTCACACATGAAATGGGGTTTGCTCGTGATGTGGCGAATCATGTGGTTTTTATGGACGGAGGCGTCATTGTTGAAGAAGGAACGCCGACAGAGCTGTTTAATCATCCGCGCGAAGAAAGAACGAAGCAGTTCCTGAAGCGAATCACACCTGAATTTAACTATTCCATATAGGAGGGAAAACAATGGCTATTACAATCAGCGTACTTGATCAAAGTCCGATCTATCCGGGAGAAACGCCAGAGGAAGCATTCCAGCATACCATTAAGCTGGCACAACTGTCTGAGGAGCTTGGATTTCATCGATTCTGGGTTTCCGAGCATCATGACTCTGAGCAGGTAGCCGGTTCTTCTCCAGAAGTACTCATCTCACATCTGCTGGCCAAAACAGAGCGCATCCGCATTGGCTCCGGTGGCATCATGCTCCAGCATTACAGCCCGTATAAGGTAGCGGAGAACTTCAATGTGCTGTCTACGCTCGCTCCTGGACGAGTGGATCTCGGAGTGGGACGTGCTCCCGGCGGTCTCCCGCGCAGCACACAAGCGCTTCAGCAGGAAAGAACCGAATCCCCTAGCTTAACGGACAAAATCATCGAGCTGGAGAAATATGTGCATAACCGGCTCGAAGAAAACCACCCGCTGGCTGGGTTGAAGGCAGGTCCCCTTCCTGGTATTCCGCCCGAGCTGTATGTGCTTGGTGCGAGTGTAGGCAGTGCAGAGATTGCTGCTGAACTTGGATTACCTTATGTGTTCTCCCTATTTATTAATAGCGATAAGACAGTAGCGCTAGATGCTATTCGTGCTTACCGCAGCGGTTTTGTTTCTTCACAAGGCAGACAACCGCAAGCAATTATCGCTTTAGCACTAGTGGTGGCTGAGACCGAAGAGGAAGCGAAAGAACTGACGGGCGCACATAAGCTGATTCGGATTCAGCTGGCAAGCGGGAAGAAGCTAACCGTTGGAACCCGGGAACAGGCGGAGGAGTTTGCCCGCCAGAGCAATGAAGCATACACGATTGAAGAGTTGGAACCAGAGATTACCAAAGGAACAAAGAACTCTGTACGTGAACAGCTGTTGGCACTTTCAGAGGCATCCGGTGTTGAGGAGTTCATCATAACTACGAATGTGCAGCCTTTTGACAAAAGGTACCGCTCCTTTGAGCTCCTGAGCGAAGCAATCGCTGAAGTGCCGGCAGAGGCATAAGCGGGCGGATCAGGATCACACAACAAATCGTTTAAAGGAGGGTGACTGTATATGACTAGTAAAGCTAAAGAGCTGAGTGCGGAAGCGCTTATAGAAGAATTAATCGGGATACGCCGTCATCTGCATCGGCACCCGGAACTGTCGAACGAAGAATATGAGACAACAAAATATATTATTTCCCTGCTGGAGCGGGCAGGAGTCAGGGTCGTAGATTACGGTCTGTCTACCGGAGTGATCGCAGAAATTGGGGGCAAGCAGCCCGGTCCGGTCATCGCGCTGCGCGCTGATATCGATGCCTTGCCAATCCAGGAGGAAACTGGAGCAGCTTATGCTTCGTTGTATCCCGGCAAAATGCATGCCTGCGGACATGATTTCCATACGGCTGCCTTGATCGGTGCCGCCTATCAATTGAAGCAGCGAGAGGGTCAGTTACTAGGAACGGTACGCCTGTTGTTTCAACCGGCTGAAGAGAAGGCGCAAGGGGCACAGCGGATCATTGCTAGCGGGGCGCTAGAAGAAGTCCGGGCAGTAATCGGGCTGCATAACAAGCCGGAACTGCCAGTCGGAACGATCGGTATTACGGCGGGCCCTTTAATGGCAGCGGCTGACGGGTTTGTGATTGAAGTGCAGGGTGGCAGTTCTCATGCTGCCGTTCCAGAAGTTGGGATAGACCCGATTGTAGCTGCTTCGCATATCGTGACTGCATTTCAATCCATTGTAAGTCGCAATGTCAGTCCCCTACAAAGTGCGGTGGTCAGTGTGACGCAGATTCATAGCGGAAATTCATGGAATATCATCCCCGAAAAAGCCGTGCTTGAGGGTACAATCCGTACCTTTGATGAAACGGTGCGCAGCAAAGTACTTGACCGCTTTCGGGAAGTGGCGACTGGTGTGGCAGCTGCTCTTGGAGCTAAAGCCACTGTCCGCTGGATCGAAGGGCCGCCTCCGGTCATCAACGACGCCGCCTTAGCGGCGTTAGGGGTAGAGTCGGCTGAAGCTCTTGGCTACCGAGCGGTCAAACCAGAGCTTTCACTGGCCGGAGAGGATTTTGCCTTCTATCAGCGCGTGGTACCGGGATTATTCGTCTTTATAGGTACTGAAGGAAGCCAAGAATGGCATCATCCAGCCTTCAATCTGGATGAACAGGCACTCCCTGTGGCAGCACGTTTCCTAGCGGATGCGGCTGTACGTTCCCTTGAGTACTACAATTCCGGTGGAGGTGCAGAATTATAGCTGAACATAAGAGTTACGATGTAATTATCGTAGGCGCAGGCTCGATGGGCATGAGCGCTGGTTACAATCTTGCGAGGCGCGGAGTGAAGACGCTACTAGTGGATGCATTCGATCCTCCACATACACAGGGCAGCCATCACGGGGAATCCCGGCTGATCCGGCATGCTTACAGCGGTGATCCCGCCTACATTGATTTAGCTTTGCGGGCAGATACACTATGGAAAGAAGCGGAACAGTTGAGCGAAACAGAACTCCTTGTCCGCTCAGGCGTGTTGAATCTCGCGGATAGCACAGTGTATTCCTTCAACGGTCGACTCGATGAAGCGAAGAAAGGGAAGGTGCTGGTCCATCATCTGGATGCCGAAGAGATCCGGCGGCGCTGGCCGGCATTGAACATACCAGAATCATTCGAGGCAATGTATGAACCAGATGCCGGATATTTGTACAGCGAACGCTGTATTTCCGCCTACCGTCAGCTTGCCCTTGGACATGGTGCGGAACTGTTGACGAACACTCCAGTAGTGAATGTCACCGCTCGCGAAGGCAGCGTTACGGTTCATACGACAAATGGCGATTATCACGGAGCGGCAGTTATTCTTAGTGCCGGAGCTTGGTTTGGCAAATTGGCACCTTTTGTACATTTGCCGATTAAAGCAATCCGCATAGTTGTGGGCTGGTTTGAGAGCTCCCCTGCTTTTGCTGCTGGTAATTTCCCTGGCTTTACGTTAGGAGCAGAGGAAGGTGGCTATTACGGATTTCCCAACATTGATGGAGTTGGCCTGAAGATCGGCCGGCATGATACAGGGCTGGAATGGAAGCCGGGTACACAGCTTGCCCCGTTCGGCAGTGAAGCCAGCGATGAGGGTGACCTCCGCAAGGTACTGGAGTCTTACATGCCCGGTGCTGCTGGTCGATTGCTAAAAGGTTCTGCATGTAAATATGAGCATACGCCTGATGAAGATTTCATTATAGACTGCCATCCGCTCCATTCCAACGTGCTGATAGCTGGAGGATTTTCGGGGCATGGTTTTAAATTTTCTAGTGTTGTGGGTGAAATACTGGCTGACTTAGCGATCGGCGGAGTTACAACTCATAACATCCAGCCTTTTTCGTTATCTCGTTTCGCACCACCGGATCATTCGCGAACAAGTCTTATATTGGAGGGGATTTAATGAGCAGAGTTCAAATCAGTGATTATCTAAGGACGTATCATCAATTAGTAAAGTCGACCGCCGGGTTAACGGAGGAACAACTGAAATGGAAGGCAGAACCCGCCAGTTGGAGTGTGACTGAGGTACTGACTCATCTGGCTGATCACAGCATCGTAGTTTCGTTCCGCATTCGTGATATTCTCGCTGCTACGACTACACAGCTTCCAGTCTTCAATCAGGATGCTTGGGTCAGCGGTCAGTACGCCAACAGCGGCAATGCTTCCGACAATCTGGAGCTGTTCCGCAGCCTGCTTTACTATAACAGCCTTTTGTTTGAACGGCTTAGCGAAGAAGATTGGGAGAAAAGCGGAATTAATTTCAAGGGGGAGGCTGTGAAAATTTCCGATATCGTGCACGGCTTCACTGGACATGTGGAGAGACATCTTGGCCAGATCGAGCGAATCAAACAGGGCGCAGCTAATGCATCGTTTGTGCAATGATTGCTTCCGAAGTCAGTTTTGCATGAAGTGAAATCAAGGAAGCGTGTGCTCACAAAACTTTTAGGAGGAATGAACATGACCAAACCAAGACAACTGAAGCTGGGTGCACTGCTGCATGGGGTAGGAGGCAGCACGTCGATGTGGCGCCATCCAGATGCCAAACCAGATGCCAGTGTAAACTTTGAATTATACAAAGAGTGGGTACAGAAGGCAGAAGAAGGCAAGTTGGATCTGATCTTCATCGCAGACGGTCTGTACATTAATGAAAAGTCCATTCCTCATTTCCTTAACCGGTTTGAGCCGCTGACCATTCTTAGCGCACTCGCAGCCGTCAGCACTAACATCGGTTTAGTTGGTACCTTGTCTACCTCGTACAGTGAACCATTTACCGTAGCACGTCAATTCGGCTCACTGGATGTAATCAGCGGCGGCCGGGCCGGCTGGAATGTGGTGACTTCACCTCTGGAAGGTTCTGCGTCAAATTACAGCAAAAAAGAGCATCCTGACCATGGCAAGCGCTACCGCATTGCCACCGAATATTTGCAGGTGACACGCGGACTATGGGATTCTTGGGAGGATGATGCGTTTGTACGAGACAAGGAATCAGGTGTATTCTTTGATCCAC
This sequence comes from Paenibacillus sp. FSL E2-8871, assembly GCF_038000345.1. Classification (NCBI taxonomy): domain Bacteria; kingdom Bacillati; phylum Bacillota; class Bacilli; order Caryophanales; family Paenibacillaceae; genus Paenibacillus; species Paenibacillus sp. FSL E2-8871. The sequence continues at coordinate 1,110,945 of NZ_JBBOBV010000001.1, forward strand.
AAAAAATGCATACCCTGGACCATCAAGGAGAGTTCTTCTCTGTGAAGGGACCGCTGAATATTGCTCGTTCGAAACAGGGGCAGCCTGTCGTATTTCAAGCAGGATCCTCGGAAGTCGGTAAGAATTACGCCTCCAAGGAAGCAGATGCTATCTTCACTGGACACGAAACGCTAGAAGATGCCCAAGCATTCTATAACGATGTTAAGACAAGGGTAGCTTCGTTTGACCGGAATCCGGATGAAGTGCTGATCTTCCCTGGTATTGCTCCAATCATCGGTGACACGCCGGAGGAGGCAGAGCGCAAGTACCAGGAGGTTGCTGGCCTTGTAACGATTGAGAATGCACTGAACTACTTAGGCAGATTCTTCGAGCATCATGATTTCTCGCAATATCCGCTGGATGAGCCGTTCCCTGAGCTTGGCGAGTTGGGGCGCAATAGCTTTCAGAGCGGCACGGATAAAATCAAAAAGGATGCGAAGGAGAAAGGCTTGACGCTTCGACAGGTCGCCTTGCAATCGGCTACCCCACGCAGCAGCTTTATTGGCACACCTGAGCAAGTGGCTGATCAGATTCAAACCTGGTTTGAGGGTGGAGGAGCAGACGGATTTATGATCGCTGCTGCTGTTCCTAATGGACTGGAGGAATTCGTCGATCGGGTAGTGCCGATTCTGCAAGAGCGGGGTTTGTTCCGCACTGAATACGAAAGTGACACGCTGCGTGGAAACCTCGGCATTCCGTTACCGGAGAACCGTTATTCCAAAGCTTCTCAGCCAGCAGGGCAAATTTGACGGTTGATCCAGTTCGCAAACCACCAAAACTCGAATATTGCGGAGATGATGCATTACGCCGGCCAGCTGCAGGATGAAATGATTGAATACCGTCGTGATTTGCATGCCCATCCGGAGCTAATGTATGATGTCTTCCGCACTTCTAATAAAGTAGCAGATTTGTTAGAGGAGTGGGGGGTCACAGTACGGAGAAATGTCGGTAAACATTTCGGAATGGGGGTGGTCGGCCTCCTGCAAGGCTTAGCAGACAATGGCAATAGTGGGCCCACTCTTCTTCTAAGGGCAGATATGGATGCCCTGCCGATACAAGAGTGCAATGAGTTGCCTTACAAGTCAGTCAATGACGGCATCATGCACGCCTGTGGCCATGATGCCCATACCGCTATGCTGTTGGGGGCTGCCCGAACCTTGGCTGCCTTCCGGGAACGATTGATGGGCACGATCATTTTCGTCTTCCAACCAGCTGAGGAAGGCGCGGTCAAGAGTCCGCTTGATGGAAGATTACTCTCTGGCGGCCGAGATCTCATTGAGGATAACGTGCTGGAAGGTGTCAACTATGCCTACGCGCTACATGTCATGCCAGAGCTTCCGGTCGGAACGCTTGGTATTCACCCTCATGATGCCATGGCAGCGTCCAGCCATTTTAAGGTGGAATTTCAGGGGACATCCGGTCATCATAGTGCTCCGCACAGAGCTGTAGATGCGATCCAGATGGCGGCACGATATATAGGAGAGATTAACGGAATGATGGCTAATCGAATCGATCCGCAGGAGGCGGCGGTGTTGGCCTTCGGAACGTTGCAGGCTGGTACTGCTGTTAATGTGATCGCTGAACACAGTGAACTGACAGGAACGTTCAGAGCGTTTACCAAGACGACGGTAGCTGCAATTACAAATGGTTTACAGCGCCATGCTTCAGCTATAGCTGAGTCTTATGGAGGGAAATACAAGCTGGAGCTGCGTGAAGGAATTGCAGTAGTGAACAATGCGGAAGCGGTGCAGCAGGTGCTTCATGCAGCCCGTGCAGTTCTAGGTGAGGATCAGGTAATACTTCTGGAGCAGCCAAGTCTGGCTGGTGAGGATTTTGGTTGGTATCTTGATAAAGTTCCTGGTGCCTTCGCCTTTATCGGTTGCGGCAATAAGGAGAAGGGAATTCTCCATGCTATCCATCAGCCACAGTTTAATATCGATGAAGCGATGCTAGGTCATGGTGCGAGTATACTGGTTAGACTCGCAATACAGCATAATGGATCGGCCAGCGGCAAACAAAAGTAAAAGGTACCCCAATGGGATACCTTTTACTTTTGTTTAGGCTTGTCAACTCACCAGAAATACGTTTCGAATGTATAACCGTTTTTCCCAAAGAAAGTTATCTCACCGCTTGTCACTTCCTCAGGAATGTCAAAAAACATGCCTTGTTTACCCGCGATATCAAAGGTGTGAGTTACTTTCTTATCATGAACTTTGTAACTTACCTCGAAATGACTGAATTGCTTCTTAAGACCTTGATCGAACATACCGACACTAACGAGTTGTCCGCTCCTCTTCACTTGGACGTCGTCTCCATCATCCCCCATGCCTAAATCCATACTCCAGTCCAAACTCCCGTTTTTTAAACGATCGACGTATTTCAACGTAAGCGATTCTACGCCATCTTCCTCTTCGATATGTAAGAGTACAGCTGTATATTTATCAATAATCCGAGAATCCAGAACTGGGAGTCCGCTCAAAATAGCAAATTCAGTTAACTCCTGCTCTGTTATTGCCTCTCCTGAGGGATCATCCATCTCGATAGGTTTCATTCCTAGCCAATCTTCCCACTCCTCAGGAGATTCGAGTTCAGCACGAAAGTCATCATCCGTGGTAATGATCGCTGTTCTAGTTGTTACATCCCAATCAACGGAGATCCCGATTCGTTCGGCAATAGCGCGCAATGGAACCATAATATCACTGCCGGAGAGATAAGGTGTAGGACTCTTCCAATTGATCCAAACATCAGAATCCTCTATATCTTCGTTGTAATCGCTAAACATATAATCATTTTTATCCGGATAAATAGAAAGTGCTCCGTTAAAATGTGATATAAAAACATGCGGATAAGGGTTATCTATAAACTTCGAAATATCGGCTTGTATGTCGGGATGCTCAAAAAGTTGGGTTGGAACGAACGTTTTTCCCTCTATTAACGTAGGCAACTCATCTTGAAAGGAAAAGTTTATGCCATTAATTGTGACGGAGGGTTGGATTGCAGAACGTTTGATAGAATCGGATAACTTCGGTACAACCGAAGCCGATGCAAAGATCGGAGTCGAATTGGAAGCCGATAAGAAAAGAATAAGTAATACGTTCATGAAGCGGCGGTTGTGCATGAATACAAGTCTCCTTTTTTTGTTTATCACTTTAATAATCAAATCAATATCCTAAATATACCATGTGGAGATTATTATAGGGGATTCTTAGCACAAGGCTTAAATCGAGTAGTTTTTTCTTAACAGGATCATTAGTTTGACATTATGCAAGCACTTCACTATACTTATTATAGTGACTTACTTAATTATATTTAATCGACAAATCATAAATGAATTCTTACTTCTTAAAGAAAAGAGGATAATCATGGAACAATATCGGATCAATGCAGACAACGGCTTAGAGTTTGGACTTTATACATTAGGTGATCATCTAGCGAACCCTGAAACTGGGAGCCGAATATCTGCCAAACAACGCATACGTGAAATTATTGACTTGGCTCAATTAGCGGAGCAAGCAGGAATTGATTTTTTTAGTGTAGGAGAGAGTCATCAAGAGTATTTTGCTACTCAGGCGCATACCGTTGTGCTGTCAGCTATTGCACAGGCTACTAAGAAAATGAAAATAGGTAGCTCATCTACGATTATAAGCACCTCTGATCCGGTTAGGGTGTACGAAGATTTCGCTACAATTGATTTGATCTCAAATGGTCGAGCTGAAATAATAGCTGGCCGTGCCTCTAGAGTGGGGTTATATGAACTATTGGGCTATGATCTTAATGATTATGAGGAATTATTTGAAGAAAAATTCGACTTGTTATTAAAGATAAATGAAAACGAAGTTATGAATTGGAAGGGAGAATTTCGTAACCCTCTCAAAAATGCAAGAATCCTCCCCCGTCCTGAGGGAAACTTACCGATATGGAGAGCTGTAGGGGGAACTTCTGCCAGTGCGATCAAAGCAGGCATTGCAGGTGTTCCTATGTTTTTGGCCCATTTAGGGGGTCCCGCAGTCTTGTTTAAAAGATCCATTGATGCTTATCGTGAAGCTGCAAGCCAGAACGGATTCGATCCGTCGAAGCTGCCTGTAGCGACTGCTGGATTCTTTTACGCGGATGAAACAACACAGAAGGCACAAAGAGCCTATTATCCATATATAAACGAAGGAATGAAATTAACCAATGGACGTGGTTTTCCTAAACAGGCGTTTGCTCAAGGAGCCGATCCGCGCGATGTTATGAATATTGGCAGCCCACAGGAAATCATTGAAAAAATTCTATATCAACATGAACTCTTCGGCCATCAACGATATATCGCACAAATGGATTTTGGTGGCGTACCTTTTGAAAATTTAATGAAAAACATAGATTTAATCGGTTCTGAAATTCTACCAGCTATTAAAAAATATACGGCAAAAAAATAAACTCCAGGAGGTCAGAATTATGAAAATCGTAGCATTATCAGGGTCAAAGATAGGATCGAAAACCAGAATCGCTATGAATTACACAATAAATTCGTTTCATGAAAAATACAAAGATGCAGAAGTTACGCTTCTAGATCTGGCGGAGTATGATGTTCAATTCAGTGATGGTCGCAATTATCTGGAATACGAAGGGGACACCAAGTACGTAATTCAAACGATCATGGAAGCAGATGTAATCGTAATCGGAACGCCAATATTTCAAGCTTCCATCCCAGCAACACTAAAGAATATATTCGATTTAGCACCCGAAAAAGCATTTCAACACAAGGTTGTAAGTATGCTCGTCACGGCAGGTTCTGCACGTCACTATCTGGTAGCTGAGCAGCAATTGAAACCGATATTGGCCTATATGAAAGCGCAAATTGTTCAAACGTATGTATTTATAGAAGAGAAGGATTTTTATCGAAAAGAAATAGTAAATGATGATGTGCTATTCCGTATAGACCGCTTAGTGGAAGATACCTATGTACTCTCTGAGACCTATGCCAAAATTCGAGAGGCTGAAGAAGCTAAATATGGTTTCTAAGAAAGATCGAAATAGGCTAACATTTCGCAAACTAGTTACTATTTTCCAAATAACCCTTCATCCTTTAGGATGAGGGGTTATTTGTACAATTTCGTTCCAATAAGGCTCCAAGCTGTTCTGCTAATATTTGATAGGTTACTGGTCTTTCGTTCGTGAACCACCATTCAACTACACCTACATACGAAGAAGCTACAAATTGTACGACTAGATCCTTATTTAAACCTTCGTTTTTACCCTTTGTGATATCCACTTCGTCTTTGAACTCTTCTATAAGAAATTCCAGAAAACGACTCCGGAAGAAAGGGGCTCCTTTACTAGCTAACATCATGGAGAAAAAGGCATAGTTACTCTCAAAGTATTCCGTCCAAATCACAGACCCCGTTACAAAATCCAAATCAGAGGCTGCTTCACATCTTTCACGAAGTTCATTGATATGCTTCTCGATAAGCTTATCAAGAAGATCATACTTATCCATATAGTGAAGGTAAATAGTACCACGGCTCACGTTTGCTTTATCAGAGAGTTCCTGGAGGGTTATATCATCAAAATTTTTCACAGTCATTAGTTCAATGACTGCTGTCTTCAAGGCTTCTTGTGTTTTTAAGATTCTTCGATCGACTTTAGACAATTTGCTCACCGAACTTTCTTTATTCATCAACAAAAGAGTAAGAATTCATTATATAACATACTATAACGAGCTCATCAATGGGACATCTGTTTATAAATTTATATAAAAGAATCGCGAATACGCAGTAGGAAATAAACAATTTCGATGGTTTTGTTTATTAATGTACAAAACGCATCAAATTAACAATTGGCACCAAATTTAATCTGATTATAATAATAGACATGTGATCATTATTGTAATTATGCGTATTAAATATTCGTCACAACTACTCATGTGCTAAGTATTCCAGCAGCAAAATCGGAATATGAAGTTTAGGAGGAAATGATTATGAACAATCGCACATGGCTTATCACCGGTGTGAGCAGTGGTTTTGGTTATGAGATGACGAGACAGCTTCTTGAAAAGGGCAATAAGGTTATCGGTACTGTTCGTAAAAAAAGCAAGGTCGCTGACCTCATTGAGAACTATCCCGAAACCTTCAGTTGCGAGATTCTAGATGTGACCGATTTTCCTGCCATTCGAAATCTTGTCGATAGATCTTTTGAAAAGTTTGGACGAATCGACGTTATCATAAGCAATGCTGGTTATGGACTTTTCGGGGCTGCAGAAGAACTCTCTGACGACGAGGTTAATCATATCATTGCCACGAATCTAACGGGGTCCATCCAGCTTATTCGTTCAGCTATCCCGCATTTGCGCACTCAGGGTGGTGGACGCATTATTCAGATCTCCTCCTATGGCGGGCAGATCGCCTTCCCAGGAAATTCGATGTACCATGCGACCAAGTTTGGGATAGAGGGCTTTTGTGAGTCCGTTGCTCAGGAGGTTGAAGCTTTTAACATCGGTATTACATTGGTGGAGCCGGGAGGAGCCCGTACCGAGTTCCGTTATGGGAGCGCACAGGTAACGAAACTCATGACAGAATACGAAGGCAACCCAGCGCATAACTTTTTGAACATGCTGGACGCTTCTAAGAGTTTAGCTCCTGGAGATCCTGTGCGGATGGCTGCCCGAATCATAGAAAGTGTTGAATTAGAACCGGCACCGATACGAATGATACTTGGATCTCATGCACTGGCAAGCACGATTTCGACCCTCAAAGCTCGTGTTGCCGACTATGAGAAGCAGACTGAACTGGCAGCTTCTACTGATTTTCCAGCGGGAGAGTAAGAGGATCGCAGGGCTCTAATAAACATTAACTATAGGCAGAAAGTAGGAATGAACGATGAAAAATGAACAACTTAGTAGCAGCACTATTTTTCCTTTAGGGGAAAAGGTTAAAGCAAACTTTACGGGTGACGCTTATTTGCAAATGGTGTTTACAGATCCGAAGCCGCTTAATACCGCAATTGGTAATGTAACCTTTGCTCCAGGCGCACGCAATAACTGGCATGCTCATCAGGTTGGACAAGTTCTGTTAGTCACTGGTGGAAATGGCTGGTATCAGGAAGAAGGAAAACCTGCTCAATTGCTCGAAATAGGTGATGTGGTCAACATTCCAGCTAATGTGAGACATTGGCATGGCGCGACAAAGGATAGTTGGTTTGTTCACTTGGCTATGACTCCAGGCGAAACAGAATGGTTTGAAGCTGTCGAGGATGAATGGTTTGAAGCACTGTAAGAACTAAAACTCATTTAAACATAGAAATGGAGGCTTGCTTTATGGAATATATCAAATTTGGAAATACGGGAATGGACGTCTCTCGGATTTGCCTTGGTTGTATGAGCTTTGGAAAAGTGCTGCCTGGAGGGCACCAATGGGTGCTCGATGAGGAGAACAGTCGTCCTATCATTAAAAGAGCGCTTGAGCTCGGCATCAATTTTTTTGATACAGCTAATATTTACGCAAGTGGTTCCAGTGAAGAGATTATCGGACGTGCGCTTAAGGACTATGCGAATCGGGATGAAATTGTACTTGCCACGAAGGTCTGGGGCCAGATGCGTCCAGGTCGTCCTAATGGTGGTGGGCTTTCTCGAAAAGCTATTATGAGCGAAATAGATAACAGTTTGAAGAGACTTGGGACCGATTATGTGGATCTCTATATCATTCACCGCTGGGATTATAACACACCCATTGAAGAAACCATGGAGGCCTTGCATGATGTGGTGAAGTCTGGAAAGGCTAGATATATCGGTGCGTCTGCTATGTATGCTTGGCAATTCCAAAAAGCATTACATGTGGCCGAGACAAATAGCTGGACTCGCTTTGTATCCATGCAAAATCACCTTAATCTCATCTACCGAGAAGAGGAAAGGGAAATGATGCCGCTTTGTCAGGATCAAAAAATTGCAGTAACTCCTTATAGTCCTCTGGCATCAGGAAGATTGATTCGCGATTGGTCGGAAACAACACGCAGATCCGAAACCGATCTCATTCAAAAATCAAAGTATGATTCAACCGCTGATGTAGATCGATTAATTGTTGAGCGAGTAGCGTCGTTAGCAGAGAAACGAGGCGTACCACGTACTCATATCGCACTTGCATGGCTGTTGCAAAAAGCTTCTGTAGCTGCTCCAATTGTGGGCGCGACGAAAATTGCTCAGCTCGAAGATTCAGTAGATGCTCTATCGGTGAAATTATCACCTGAAGAAATTTCATTCCTTGAAGAGTTGTATGTTCCACATCCAATAGTTGGAGCTCAGTAATGAGGACTGGGTAAGCTGTCACTTAAACGTAGACCTTTTCGCCGTCTTTGTGCATTCGAATATTAAAATAAAGCCGATGATCTAAACCAAAAGATCTTCGGTTTTTTTGTTTACTTAATAAGATAACAGACCATGTATCTTTTAACGTAATTCACTTGGAGTCCGTTGTTTAATCTGTTTAAATACTCTGTTAAAGGTACGGATATTAGTGAAACCGCATTCCAGTGCGATATTTAAAATGGATTTGTCTGTGGTCAGCAGCAGCTGTTCTGCTTGGTTGACTCGGATGTTGCTAAGGTATGCAATATAGCTCATACCCGAAAGACTCTTGAAGAAGCGGGAGAAATAAAAGAGGCTCATATTGGCTTGCCTTGCGGCGTCAGCAAGTGTGATGGGATGCATGTAGTTGACGTCGAGGTATTCAAGAACCCCTTGCATAATCTTCATGTTAGTGATGCGCCTTTTATCTTTCTGTGGATTAATCTTATCCAAGGGAACATGCCGTAAAATGAGTCCGCTCCACTCGTGCAAAAGGCCAATGATTACCTGTTCATGATATTCCAGCTTCTGATTATATTCGTCCATAAGTTCCTGCAGGATCATAGAAAGACGGTTGTTGATACGGACTTCTTCTTCTCGTGTTGCTATTCGTTTCTCCATAAATGGGGAAGTCAGCCTCACATTCAAAGGCCATCCACCAGGAAAGCCGATTAATGAAGGATTGAATATCACCATCATTATCTTGGAGCTGCTGTCTTTACTGTCATAGTAGTGGATGTCTCCGCTGCTGCATATAGCCATATCTCCCGCTTTCAAGATCCTCGTTTCGGAGTTGATTCCCATCCGAATTGAACCTTCAAATACATAGACTATCTCAAGATCGTTATGCCAGTGGGCTAGAAAATCAATATCATTAGACATTATTACAGTGAAGGGGAAAGTCGAATGGTAAGTTCTATTTTCGTGAAAGGCTTTCATGAGATCTCCTGTTCATGTGGTTTGAATTTTAGGTTCACCTCTAAAACTTAGCAAAAAATGACCATTCCTACAAGTGAAATGGCGAGCACACCTCTCTGATCTGGATTACAATTTCATCAGATGGACGAAAGGTTGATTACATATATAAAGGAAAAGGAGATTGCAGGATGACGAAGAAAGCATTGATTGTAAAAGGTGGATGGGATGGGCATGAACCAAATGAAGTAGCCGCAATTTTTGCTGGCATTTTAGAGGCTGAAGGCTTTGAAGTTGAAGTGTCTGATACGCTGGAGAGCTTCAACAGTGCAGAGAAGCTTACGGATTTAAGCCTTATTGTACCGGTATGGACCATGGGAGAAATCAGTAATGATCAGGTATCCTCAGTTCTGAAGGCAGTAGCTTCTGGAGTAGGAATTGCCGGTTGTCATGGAGGGATGTGCGACTCTTTCCGTAACAATACAGAGTGGCAATTTTTGACCGGGTCACAATGGGTAGCACATCCATTTAACGATGGGGTAGAGTACGAAGTTAATATCGTACATTCTGGCTCCAGTCCCATTGTGGAGGGTATCCAAGACTTCAAGGTGAAATCGGAACAATATTATTTACATGTAGATCCTGCAGTGGATGTCTTGGCAACAACTACGTTTGTAATGAGTGAGGGTGAGCATTCAGCAAATGGTGTCATCACGATGCCCGTTGTATATACGAAGAAATGGGGAAAAGGGAAGGTTTTCTATAATTCACTTGGCCATCATGCAGACGTTTTCGATATACCGGAAGCCAAGGAACTGATGCGAAAAGGCTTTTTGTGGGCGGCTAACTAAAACTGAGATAAGGTGGGAATGATCTTGCGCAAAGTGAAGGTAGGTATAGTCGGCTGCGGAAACATCAGCAGCATTTATTTTGAAAATTTGAACGGGACTTTCGTTAATACTGAGGTTTATGCTTGTTCCGACTTGGATAAAGGTCGTGCAGAGCATGCGGCGGAGAAATATGGCGTTCCTCATGTATGGACGACAGAACAATTACTTGCTTCGGAAGAGATTGAAATAGTCGTTAATCTAACAACGCCTAATTTTCATTTTGACGTGTGCAAGCAAGCCTTGCTAGCTGGCAAGCATGTGTATGTGGAGAAGCCCTTATCCCTTTCCCTTGAAAATGGCACTGAGCTAGTTCGTCTGGCGAAGGAAAAGAACCTGTTCCTTGGCTGCGCACCAGATACTTTCCTTGGAGGCGGTCTGCAAACCTGCTGTAAGCTGATTGCGGATGGTTATATCGGGGAGCCGGTGGCAGCAACTGCCTTTATGCTTTGTCATGGACATGAAAGCTGGCATCCTGATCCGGAATTTTATTATAAAGCCGGTGGAGGACCCATGTTTGACATGGGACCCTACTATCTAACTGCGTTAGTATCTTTGCTAGGCCCAGCTAAAACAGTATGCGGCATCACTAAAACCTCCTTTGCTCATAGAACGATCACGAGCGACAAAAAGTTTGGCAAAGTCATTGATGTAGAGGTGCCCACACATGTTGCTGGAACGATTGAGTTTGACAGTGGCGCTGTGGCAACCATGATTACCAGCTTTGATGTTTGGCACAGTACTTTACCGAGGATCGAAATCTACGGATCGCAAGGAACCTTGATCGTACCGGACCCTAACAACTTTGGAGGGCCGATCCTTTTACGCCCGGCACACAGCTCGGAATTCCAAGAGATCCCACTTATCTACAATTATGCAGATAATAGTAGAGGCATAGGAGTAGCAGATATGGCACACTGCATCGACACGGGGGAGACTCCTCGTGCAAACGGAGAACTCGCCAATCACGTACTTGAGATCATGCATGCATTCCATACAAGTTCCGACTCTAAGCAATATGCTCAACTGGTAACCAGCTGCGAGCAGCCCAAGCCATTGCCGCTGGGCTTAGTCAAAGGGTATTTAGAGTAGTAATTTCCCAGAGCAAATACTAAATGTACGCTGCAGATAATCAGCTTTCAAAAAGGGTAGAAGACAGATCTTTAAGTCTTCTACCCTTTTTGGTTTGATGAATCACAGCATACACCAAATTTTCACCATACACTTACCAGACAGGTCTTGATCTCATAGTAGATTTATCTTCATTTGCTTTATATACAAGTGTTGTTAAATCATCTTTGAGCATTTGCAGTCGTTCAGTACCTATGATTTCAATCCAACGTTGCTCAATCTCAGTTAGTATTTCCTCTTTTGCTTTCACTGCTAACCAACCTCGCTCAGTCAAAACAATGATTTTTCCTCTCTTGTCAGTGGGATGATTTTCGCGAATTACATAACCACTTTTCTCAAGATAATCTACCATTTTACTTACAGCTTGCTTCGTAATTCCTAAATATTCGGCTAATTCTATACCTGTTGCTCCGTTTGGAGCAATACACTTAAACATAAAACCATGTACAGGTCTAATATCTGCAAATCCTAATTCACGCAATCTATCATGTAGTTCATTAATTGATGTACTAAAGGATAATGATAAAAGTGTTGTCAGATCCAATTCACTAAAGATTTCCTGAGTCATACATAAAACCTCCTTAAATAAAGTCAACTTAGTTGACTTTGTACGAAATACATTGTACTATGCGAAAAGTAGTCAATCAAGTTGACTATATTTTCTGTTGTGAAAGAAACAGGAATTACTGAAACAGAATTAATAAATTATGGAGGGTTCTCATGACTAATATTGTTAAAGTTAGAGCAAGTGTATTTATTCCAACACCGTGGACTGATCCTAGGAAGGATGAAGAAACAGGAAACGTAATCCATTTTGAAGGTGACTCACGTGAATTCACACCCTATGCTGTCAACGCTATGCGCTCCAGAGTGGAACAAGAAGTAGTTGTAGATTTTTACAAAAAAGATATTTTCACATATGCAAATACTGGTATTACAACAGAAAGAGTCACTACTCCAGATGGTTCTGTTAATAAAAAAACAGGAAAAGCTACTACAGAAGGTATTTTGTGCACTGATATTGTGTGGGGCTCTGAAGACGTTAGGTTTCAAATGAGTGCAAGTGCTAGCAATCCATTAAATGCATTTGCACCTCCAGTTGACTATCTTTTAATAGTTCATATTCAAAAGGATGGTACTGTCAATATGCAAGGAGCACATGATGGATTTCCTTGTTTTGAATTTTATAAACAAGTGAACTTTGGAACGTTCGAACAAATTTATACACATGATTACAGAGTAACTGGTGATACTCCTGAAGCTATGGCTGGAGAAATGGAGTATAGCTTCAAAAAAATATTATAAACAACATAAGAGTGCACATCAGGAGGAACAAGGAATGACAACCGTTTTATTTGTAAAAGCAAACAATCGACCAGCAGATCAGTCGGTAAGTGTTAGATTATTTGAGGCTTTTTTAGCGAGCTATAAAGAATCACATCCAAATGACACTGTAGTAGCGCTGGATTTATACAATGAGGAATTGCCTTACGTAGGTGCAGATATGATTAACGGAACATTTAAGTCTAGTAGAGGATTAGATTTAACAGTAGAAGAAGCAAAAGCAGTAGCTGTTGCTGATAAGTATTTAGATCCATTCCTTGCAGCGGATAAAGTCGTATTTGGGTTCCCTTTATGGAATTTAACCATCCCAGCTGTACTACACACATATATTGATTACTTAAACCGCGCAGGCAAAACATTTAAATATACGCCAGAAGGTCCAGTAGGGCTTATTGGAAATAAAAAAATAGTGTTATTAAACGCAAGTGGTGGTGTGTATTCTGAGGGACCAAAAGTTGATTTAGAGATGGCTGTTAAATATGTAACAAGTATGATGAACTTCTTTGGTGTGAAAAATATAGAGACTATTATCATTGAAGGGCACAGCCAATTCCCTGATAAGGCTGAAGAGATTATTGTCGCAGGGCTTGAAAAAGCTGTTAAAGTATCAAGGACGTTCTAATTAACCAAGCGTGTATCAGTCTATATAGGGCAGTACCAACACTTTTATAGCGGTGGTGCTGCTTTTTTATTCGCCTATTTCACTATTTTTGGGGAGTACGTAAAGTCGATAGAAAGAAGGATTACATTACAATGGAACGTTTATGGACAAAAAACTATATCATGCTGACCCTTACAGCTTTATTACTATTTAGTGGATTTTATTTACTAATGCCAACATTGCCTATGTTTATCAAACAACTAGGTGGAAGTGAATCTCAAGTTGGATTAATAATTGGAGTGTTTACAATATCGGCAGTAATTTTTCGTCCTATTATTGGAGGATTAATGGATCGGTTTGGTCGACGTGCATTTATAATAAGCGGATTACTATTTTTTGCTATAACCATGTATTTTTATGATTGGGTAACAGGAATTATATTTTTAGTAATATTACGTATCCTTCATGGAGTCAGCTGGGCAGTTGCTACAACTTCCATAGGAACGGCTGTGACTGATGTTATTCCACAATCTCGTCGTGGAGAAGGAATGGGATGGTATGGACTAGCAATGACATTAGGAATGGCGTTAGGACCAATCATTGGTCTTTGGGTAACAAAATCTTATTCATTTCATTACCTATTTCTTCTATGCACAGCATTAGCTTTGATTGCATTCATACTTGGATTTGGTGCAAAAATTCCAACAGTTCAAAACACATCAAAAAAACCAATATCATTTTATGAAAAAACAGTTTTACCTATCGCTATCGTTACATTTTTCTTATCATTTACTTTTGGTGGTATTACAACTTTTTTACCACTGTTTGCGGCAAATATTGAAGTTAACACGGGTACTTTTTTCTTAGTGTATGCAGTCACACTTACAGTAATTAGACCACTTACAGGGAAGATATCCGATAAGTATGGGGAAGGGGTCATTATTGTACCTGCTCTTTTCATATTGATAGTCGCACTATTCGTCCTAACAATGACTAAAGGAATTGCTGGAGTGGTTATTACAGCTATTTTGTACGGAATTGGATTCGGATCAGCTCAACCAGCGCTTCAAGTAGCGATGATTCGATTAGCCCCACCAGCGAAAAGAGGTGTAGCGAACGCTACATTCTTTACTGCTTTTGATTTAGGAATTGGTTTAGGAGCTATACTACTTGGATTTGTTTCACAGCTTATGGGATATCAGATGGTATTTATTACTTGTGCTATATCTGGGTTTATTAGTCTGGTGTTTTTTATATTGATTGTAAAAAAGACACTAAAAACAACCTGAACCTTCGTTATCAATAAGACAGTAAACTTGATTTCATGGGTTTATATGATAGGATTTTGGATGAGGCAAGGCTCTATTAAGATTAAGAATAGGAGGTTGGGTATGCAAGAAAATACATTGATAGCCTCGGATTTCAGGTTTTCAATTAATCTCCCTGAAGACGCTATCGCTTCCTGGCATCAAGAACTTGAGGTAATGTACATCTTGCAGGGAACTGGGGGACTACAGTTGGATGACAATCAGTTTACCTATGAAGTTCAGCAGGATGACATTATTGTATTGAATAGCTACCAACTGCACGCTTTAAATATGAAAGGTTCTGGCAAGGCGCTATCGCTGTTTATCTCGCCGGCATTTTTGGCAGCTTTTTGTCCTGAGATTGAAAGTATAATTATAGAGTGTAAGTCTTTTCTATACCCTAAGGACGAACAAGCTCGCTTTAATGTAATCCGAAGTGAGTTCGCCAGTGTATTCCAGGCCTATTACAAAAACGAATCTCGTTTACCTATACTAATGCGTAGTCGTGTAGGTGTACTGCTGAACAGTCTAGTGCATACTTTTCTTGAGCAGAACAAGCAGAAGGATCCCTCCAAATCCTCAAGTAAGGAAAGATTGCGCAAAGCAACCGACTATCTCCACCGACATTATCGGGAAAATATTACTCTGAGTGGACTAGCCTCTACTATCTATTTAAGTAGCTCCTACCTGTCCCATTTATTTCAGAAACAGCTTGGCCTTACATTTACTGCCTACCTTACAAATGTCAGACTGAGTCAGGCAGTGGCACTTCTTCGTAGTGAAAGAACGATCACGGACATCGCCTCAGAAGTTGGATTTCCAAGTACCAACGCTTTGATCGACGCCTTCAAACGGCGCTTTGGTGTTACACCAGGGCAATACCGTCTAGTAAATGAGCATGATGCGACAGATCCACAGGAGAACAGAATGGTCACAGCGGGATTTTCGACCGATTTCACTTCACTAATGCGGCATTTGCATCACAACGAGCACTCCATTGTCCAACCTCAGGTCAATGAGGGATATGATCTTCATGTGGACACTGGCCGTAAGATTCGGACGCTGAGTCATAACTGGCGGACGTTGATTAATGCAGGTTACGCCAAGGATCTGTTGAATGGCGCGGTACAGGCGCAAATACGAAAGCTGCAAAAAGAGATTGGCTTTCGCTATATGCGCTGCAAAGGTTTGTTAGACGATGACATGATGCTGTATGTCAGGAAAATGTCTGGTAGCGCAGATTATAACTTTGTTTATGTAGATGAGGTACTGGACTTCATGCTTTCAGTGGAGTTAAAGCCTTATGTTGAATTTAGTTTTATGCCTTCTGCATTAGCGAGGGAAGCCGTGTTTCCATTTAAGAGGCCAAGTATCCTTTCTATGCCTGAGCATCTAGACAAATGGCTCGACCTTGTGACTTCCCTTATTAGGCATTTCATTGATCGGTATGGGATTGAGTCCGTGCGGGAATGGAGATTTGCTCCTTTTGTGAGTCCAGAGTTTTCAGGATATGGTGTGTTTACCATGGAAGAATACTGGGTGCTTTACCGTGAAACCAGCCACGCCATCCGTGCTATCGATCCGCAGCTACATATTGTTGGTCCAGGAAGCAACATTGATTCTAGTAATTTTATCAGCGAATTCCTAGTGTCTTGCAGTAAGGGGAATTGTTTGCCCGACTCTCTGGCTCTATGTGCTTATCACAGCATCTTACCGGGTCAGGAAGACACTGGTCTTCAGCTCATGGCAGAGGATGAAGCTTTTCCACTTGCGGTAAGCGGCGATGAACAGTTTATGAAACACGCGTTACATAAGGTCAAAAAGCTGTTGCGTCAACGTGGTTTCGCTAGTCTGCCTGTGATTCTTGAAGAGTGGAGTAATAACATATGGCAGCGTGATTTGTGTAATGATACCTCCTACAAATCTGCTTTTCTTTTCAAAAATATTCTGGAGAATTACGACCACTTTGAGGCTATGGGATACTGGTCGCTTAGTGACCATATGGAGGAAATTGTTCCTTCGTCGGATCTTTTTCATGGCGGGTTTGGTTTATTCACTCGCGGAGGTTTGCCCAAAAGCTGTTATCGGGCGCTGCAATTGTTGCGTTATGCAGGAAGCGGTCTGATAGCTGAAGGTGATGGGTATTTTATAACTTCCTCGAAAGGTGAAATACAGATATTCCTATATAATTATTGTCATTATGATACTCTATATCGCTACCGTCATACCACTCACTTGACTCAAACCGAACGTTACAACGTGTTCAATATACGCAATACCCGTCAGTATCACATTCGTCTAGACGGCTTAACGCCGGGTGTTTATACAGAGCGAAGGTATTCAGTAGGTCCGGCTGGGGGAAGCGCCTTTGATGAATGGTTGAATATGGGGGCACCTAAGGACATGCGTCCAGAAGAATGGTCTTATCTTGAAGGTCGGTCCCTGCCGTTATTTCAAATGCGTTCGCTGCAGGTGACAGCAAATTTTGTGGTAAATGCTGTTGTACAACCACATGAGGTACAAGTGATTAGATTAACACGTTAAATAGAGAATAGTATAACAAGGATGACTTTAGTGTTGTCCTTTTTTGTTTTTTATATTGTATTTTTGCTCTCGACATCATTTTTGAAATCGCTTTCAATAATAATGATAAAAGAAGGATATAACAAAAGAAATAATGCGATATTTTTTCTGCAAACCCAAACCTATAATTGAGTTATGGCAACCAATACAAATCGCCGCAAATCATTTTACCATACAACATTTGAAAAGGAGTAATCATCATGGAACGGAAATATTCGCAACAGCTTCTTACATCGATGCTAGAAAGGCAACATGTAATTAATGAAAATGGACTGGATATCCTGATTAAGCCTATTCCTGAAACCGATGAGCCTGGCGTGCTGGATCCTCGCTTTTATCAAAGTATGGAGTCAATCTTAAAAGGCTTCAAGGGAATGCTGGTTAAGATGATGTTGAAAGGTAGCCGAAAGAAAAATATCCAAAAAAGTGCAGCTCAAATGCGCAAGATGATGAATGGCGTGAACAGCATTCCGATTACTGAAGGTGTTGATGTGAGGCATGCTACCGTTCAAAACGGTGATGTTGCTGTCCCGGTGCGAATTTACACTTCGCAGAAGAAGAGTGGAGAGTTGCAGCCAGTGTTCTATTACATCCACGGAGGCGGTTTCGTAGCAGGAGGACCCGAAGTAGTAGAGGAGATGTGCAAGCTTGTGGTTTCAAATACGGGCTGTGTATCGATTCAGGTTGATTACCGCTTAGCTCCGGAGAACCCATACCCCGCTGGGCTCGACGACTGTTATACCGTGTTGAAATGGATATATGCTCACACCGAAGAATTTAATGGTGATCCGAATCGCATCTGTATTTCCGGTGATTCCGCAGGTGGGAATTTAGCCACGGTATGCGCAATGAAAGATCGGGATGAAGGAACGCAGATGGTAAAGGCACAGGCACTACTATATCCAAGCGTGGACGCAGCAGGTATGCAGGAACATATGCAGCGCAGAGATGTTTATGAAATATCCCCGTCTCAGGATAAAGAGATTCGTTCTATACTGAATTTGTTGAGCGGTGGTTTAGGAACTGTGGGCTTAGGCGAATATTTGGGCGTGTCCGATGATACAATCCCTTATGTGAGCCCGCTGCGAGGAGATCTGAAAGGGATGCCGCCTGTCATTATTTTGTTTGGCGAATATGATTTTTTGCGTATTGAAGATGATGCATATGCCTTAAAGCTGAAGGAGTCGGGCGTCCAAGTGAAAACGGTACGGTACAAAGGACTTTCTCACGGCTTTGCCGATCAGGTGGGCGTCACACCGCAAGCGGAAGATAGTTTGATTGAAATTGGGAATTTCATGCTGGAGAATGTGTAATAAATTATTTTCAAAAGCCGCTCATTGCGGCTTTTTTTATTGTTCTGAAATTACTATTAAATCTTGTCATCAGGCACATTCATGCTCCGGCTATATTGTAAGATTAGACCTGTCGTCATTCAAATGAGTGTTAACCACTCTACTGAATTATCTGGCTTAATATGCTAAGCTTTATATAGTAGAGCATTATACTGCTATAGATCAGTGATCACCATAATAGGAGTGATATTTTGCAGACAAAGATCAACCTAGAAGGCGAATGGAAGTTGCAATTGGATGAGACAAAACAGGGACTAACCTTGCCTTTTACAGATGTTATCACACTGCCGGGAACAACGTCATACGCACGTAAAGGACCAAAGAACGAGGTAGTTTTAGTAAGCGCTCTAACCGATGAATATTTGTTTGAAGGGCAAGTCTGGTTCGCAAGAGAGGTATTCATTCCGGATGAGCTGGCCGGTAAGGCCTGCTATCTATTTTTGGAACGGACGAGACTTACGACGCTTTGGCTGGACAATACGGAGATCGGTAGCCGTAATAGTCTGAACACCCCGCATATATATGAATTGCCGAAGCTACAAGCTGGAATTCATACAATCACCGTCCGTGTGGACAATATCGATTACCCAACCAAAGGCGGACATTTGACTTCACAGGATACCCAGACCAACTGGAATGGAATTACCGGTCGTATGGAGCTTCAGTTCTATGGGGAATCGCAGCTTACTAATATCCGACTGGAGTCGAATCTGGCTGCACGTACGGTTCGTATTACAGCTACTTTGGACAGCAACAGTGAAACTACGCTTGCGGTGTCTGCTCAAAGCTTCAATAGTGAAGAGACACACGCGGTGGACGAGCGTGAGTTTCCTGTTTCACCGGGGCTTTTTTCCGTCGATTATGTGCTAGGCCAAAACGCGTTGCTCTGGAGTGAAGGCGCTCCCAATCTTTATAATATAACCCTTGTTTTGAAAGACAGGGATGGACATATTACTGACCAACAGGAGCTCATCTTTGGTTTGAAGGAATTCCGAGCGGAGGGCGACAAGTTTACAATCAACGGAGAGAAAACCTTTCTCCGCGGCAAACATGACGGCCTGATCTTCCCGCTCACCGGCTATGCCCCAACTGATGTCGAGGAATGGGTAAGAATCCTTGGCATTTCCAAGTCCTACGGTATCAATCATTATCGCTTCCATACCTGCTGTCCACCGGAGGCTGCATTTACCGCTGCGGATATGCTTGGGATCTATATGCAACCAGAACTTCCATTCTGGGGTACAATCACGGAAGAAACCGATGATGGCCATAATCAAGCAGAGCAGGATTATCTGATCAGTGAGGGTTATGCCATTCTCCAGGCCTTCGGCAATCATCCCTCCTTCGTGATGATGTCCCTTGGTAATGAGTTATGGGGCAGTAAAGCTAAAATTGATTCTTTCCTGAAGGACTATAAAGCGTTCGATAAACGGATTCTCTATACACAGGGCTCCAATAACCACCAATGGGTACCGGAAATTCTGGAACATGACGATTTCTTCAGTGGGGTACGCTTTTCCAGAGACCGACTATTTAGAGGCTCTTATGCCATGTGTGATGCACCACTAGGACATGTACAGACTGCCTTGCCGAGTACGATGAAGGATTATGATGATCAAATCGTACCTTTGGATCTCTTGAATGGAGAGAAGATGGAAGATACAGCTGGCGGTGAGATCCAGATTCAGTATGGTACCGAAGCAAAGACCGTGAAGGCAGATGAGGCTTCCGGAGAATGGATACCGCACATACCTGTTGTTTCGCATGAGATTGGACAATACGCAACCTATCCAAATTTTGAAGAGATCGAAAAATACAACGGACCACTCAAGGCCGAGAATTTCAAAATTTTCCGTGAACGCTTGGAAAGTAATGGACTGGGGCATTTAGCGGCTAAATACTTCGAATGTTCAGGGCAGCTGGCCGTAGCCTGTTACAAAGAGGAACTCGAGGCGGCATTCCGCTCCCGGCGGCTTGCCGGCTTCCAGCTCCTGGATCTCCAGGATTTCAGCGGTCAGGGAACAGCATTAGTAGGTGTCCTCGACGCCTTTATGGATTCCAAAGGAATGATTAGCCCTGAGGAATGGCGAACCTTCTGTAATGATGCCGTTCTGCTGGCGAGATTTCCTAAGTATAACTATGTCTCGGGTGAAACGTTCGATGCTCATGTAGAGCTAAGCTGCTTCCGCAGCGGTTTGCCAGATACACTTGAATTACGTTGGGAACTAACTGTGGATAACGGTATTTTGGCAGAAGGGACAACCGAGGTGAACGTTCCAGCAGGAACGAATTACATCGATATCTGCGATTTGGAAATAACGCTGCCTGTAGTTGACCGGATGAGTACAATCGTATTGTCTCTCTCGATACAGGGGACAGATATTCGTAAGAGCTACGATCTATGGATTTACCCAGAAAAGAGCGGCAATATGCTGGAAGGCATCCATGTATTCGACAAGCTGTCTAGTGATGCGCTTGCACTGCTGGAGCAAGGTGAGAGCGTGCTGCTGATGCCGAAACCGGAAACTCTCCAAAATGCTGTCGAGGGTTATTACTGCACAGATTTCTGGTGTTACCCAATGTTCCGCTCTATCTCAGAGAGCATGAACCGGCCAGTTCCTGTGGGTACCATGGGGCTGTTAATTGATAACAGCCATCCTGTATTCCACGAGTTCCCTAGCGAGGAGTATTCAACCTATCCATGGTGGAATATCGTTCAGCACTCAAAATCCATTATCATGGATGAAGCTGATTGCAGTTGGAATCCCGTGGTGCAGACCATCGACAATTTTGAAAGAAATCATAAGCTTAGTTTCCTCGTGGAATGCAGCGTAGGAGCAGGCAACTTACTAGTGTGCGCTTTAGATGCAGACAAGGTAAGCGATACGCCTGAAGGAAGACAGTTCTTATCAAGCCTTGCGGGTTACATGAAATCCGCAGCGTTCAAACCACAATACAAAGCAACTGTTAACGAGCTTCTTGAGTTAATCAAGTAGGGGTTTGCTAAGGCTCTTCATTGTATTTCATATGGATGAACAGAACACAGGGACAGTGATTCTTTATATACGATGGACCGTTTAACAGCAGAGCAGCGATTCTCTAAGTCACGAGAGAACCGCTGCTCTTTTTGTGCTAGTCAGGAGGCAGACTTCAACTTCAACAGTGTAATTATCCTCTAGCTTGTGAGAGTTTCAGACTCCAGTGAACCTATTGCTCAGAGAGAGGCTCATTTACAGAGTTTTTTATGCGAATAGCGACTATAGGGTCCGTTAGCATTCCAAAAGTGTAATAATACTGCGCTTAGGGTCATCTCAGTCCGATAGGTGCTACGTCGTTGCAGGAGTTCTTGAATCTCAAACCAAACAAAAAGCAAAGGAGATCCCCAGTGGCCTTTCACGGCTTGAGGGAACTCCTTTTTCGCGTTCTACAAACGGCTTGTATCTAGAATAGTTGTTTGTATTTATCTGCAACTGCGCAGATTAACAAACGATTTCACAGGGTTAGGGGCCTTCGAAAATGATAACCCGATGCTATCATTGGTAATGAAGCTGGATGAATAGAATTGTAAGCGCATTAACCGATGGCGCCAGAGCCGTTCTTAGTCATGAACAGCGCCAAATTAAGCAGGATTTGGGGGAACGGGAGCAGACATGAAACAAATTTTATTGAACGATCTAAAGTGGGAAGTCAAAGGGTACTGGCCTTGGGTGCCGTTAAAGGGCACCAGCATGGAGCTGGGGCAGGAATTGATGGGAGTTACAGACTGGATGCCAGCTACTGTGCCGGGTGGAGTTCATTATGATCTCTACAGACAGGGCTGGATTAGCAATCCTTATGAAGAGTTGAACAGCTTAAGCTGTGAATGGGTAGAGAACCGTTGGTGGGTTTACCGCACGACTTTGAAACATCCTGAGCTGAAGGCATCCCGAGTTGAACTGGTCTTTCAGGGGCTAGACTATGAAGCAGCTGTTTACGCCGACAATATCCTGTTGGGTGAACATAAGGGAATGTTCGAGCCGGCTGTATTTGATGTTACAGATCTCCTCTCGGAGCGGGAGAGTCTGGAAATCTCAGTGCTACTGAAGCAGGCACCGGATGAAATGGGGCAAATCGGCAAAACCTCGGCCACCTTCACGCAGAAGAGCCGTTTTAATTATAAATGGGATTTCTCCACCAGGTTAGTTAACGTCGGAATCTGGGATGATGTGGTACTGAGGGTTCACCGGGATTGTTCTTGGCAAGACGTGTCGATCACTACAGATGCGGAGTTTGGTGAAAATGACGGGCAGGTGTCTGGTCGAATTTCTATTCAGGCAAGCATCAAACAGATGGCTGGTCCTGAACGTACAGGGAGGCTGACAGCGAGCATTACTTGTTCTGATCCGAAGGGGAATCCGCTGCTGGTTCAGACGTACTCTGTTCTTGCGGGAGGAGTTGTGAACGCGGAGCTCGAAATACCTGAACCTCAGCTATGGTATCCAAACGGTTACGGAGAACAACCGCTCTACAGCCTTGAGTTGAAGCTAATGGACGAAGACGATATAGAGCTCGATACACGAAGCTTACAGACAGGCATCCGCAAACTTAATTATATCCTTAATGAAGGAAGCCCCGACAACGCGCTACCTTATACGGTTGTGATCAACGGACGCAAGATTTATATAAAAGGTGTAAATATGACACCCTTGGATCATCTCTACGGAAATGTGACGATCGAACAGTATCAGCAGATGATCTATTTAATGAAAGCGGCACATATCAATCTTGTTCGGGTTTGGGGCGGCGGAATCATTGAGAAAAAAGCCTTTTACGATTTATGTGATTTGAACGGCATTATGATCTGGCAGGAGTTCATTCAATCGAGCTCCGGCATAGATAATATTCCATCCAAGCAGCCAGAGTTCCTGGAACTGCTGCGTAAGACGGCTTGCACCGCACTCTGCGACAAACGCAATCATGTATCACTAACGGTATGGAGCGGTGGAAATGAATTAATGAGTGAACCAAACAAGCCTTCAAACCTCAGTGATTCCAATCTGGCGATGCTAAAGGAGCTGGTAGAGCAGTATGATCCGCAGCGGCTCTTTCTGCCGACCTCGGCGTCCGGTCCAGTGGAATATATTACAGAAGCCAAGGGCCAGGGGCATGATGTTCATGGCTACTGGAAGTATATGGGCAACCCCTATCACTACGAATTATATGGCAGTAACGATAATCTGCTGCATAGCGAATTTGGAGTGGACGGTCTGAGTTCTCTCAAAAGCCTAGAGAAATTTCTGAATGAAGCCAACCAGCAGCCTGTCTCGATGGAGAACAGCGCCGTATGGAGACATCACGGGGAGTGGTGGGATACGCTAAGCCGTGAAGAAGAAATGTTCGGTAGCATGAATGATTTGAAGCAGTTCTCTGCTTGCAGCCAATGGATGCAGGCAGAAGGAATCCGCTTCGTGCTTGAGGCTAACCGTCGCCGCAAATTCCGGAACAGCGGCAGCATTGTCTGGCAGTTCAACGAGCCATGGCCGAATGTGTCTTGCACCAATCTTGTAGATTATTATGGTGAAACTAAAATGGCCTACCACTGGGTGAAACAAGCCTTCCGTCCGCAGCATGCTTCGCTAGATTATCGCAGCCTACTTTTAACGCCTGGTACTAGATTTCATGGAAATGTATTCGTGCATGGTGTGGATGGAGGCAAGGTAAAGGTTGATGCAGAAGTGCTAGATGCAACGGGCAGAAGCCTATATCGGCAAACCTTCGAGGCAGAAGGAGACAAAGATCGTGCTGTCTGTGTTGGGGAGTTGAATTTCAGCGTGCCTGAGCCTGAGGATCTATTATATTTTGTCAGATTGTCATTCCGGAACATTGAAGAAGAATCGCAGCAAAATTTATATGTGTTCTCTACCGCTAACCAACATCTTTATGCCCCAGCACTTGATCTTACAGGTGGCAATCTTCAGGTGCGGCAGGAAAGCTTATGGCAACCTACTGGTGTAGAAAAGATAAGTCACCAAGCTCACTTCACTCTCCATAATACTGGTAGTGAAGTACTGTTACATGTACATGCAGAGGAGAAGGGGGACCGCTACTGGATGGAAGCAGAAGAACAGTTCCTCACCCTTTTTCCAGGAGAAAAAAGGACGGTGACGGTTACTTGCACACCAAAACTGTCGGGAGGATTTCTGGCTGGGGAGAATTACTGTAGTACCGACGGTCTGCCAGAAATTAAATTTTGCTCGTTTCTGACAGCACATGGCGATACGATACCAGCAGATGGAGGAGAAGGAATTTATGAGTAAATTATTGTGTTTTGTACCGGGAAAATACGTTCCGCTAAGTCGTTTTATTCTGAGTGGTGGATCTGAACCCATTGCTCTACCCGTTACTAGGGCTGTGGCCGATTACTTAAAAATGCACGATGCAGAACTACTGCTGGCCTGCTTGCGGAGCGGTGAAGTAACTTATCACAAAGCCGGTTGGTCAACCCTGCGAGAGGATACAGTCGAGGCTGAGAACGCTGATGGAACCCAGAATTCAGAGGAAGGAGTGTTCGTATTGGTCAGCCCGTTGCTGACCAATACGCTTCCAGTAGTGTCACACTGGGATAACAGTGCTGCTGAGGGGAAAGGCGGCTTCCGTTATGGTGGGACCGACGGCATCGGGACCCTGCGGATGGACGAAGCTGGAGAGAAGGTTGTAGCTGAGCATGTACGGCTCTATAATAACGATCCAGATAGCCCTTATGTATACAATACCGAAGATTATCAGTTGTTCGGCAGAAACGAAGGGGATAAAGCACTTAAAACCCCGCAATTTGAACGCTATATTGGTGACCGCTACAGTCTCTATGCAGTAGATGATTTAGTTGCCATCTCCTTAAGCGACCGTATCCTTAAGACCTTCGGGTATCCGGTGGTCTACCGTAATGAATCCGCTGACGATGGGGCTCTTTTAAGCAATGCGCCTGTGTTTCAGCTCATTAGCGGCAGTCTGTTAGTTACGGAGAATGGTCAGCATAGCCTTGCGTCCTATATTTTGCCCCCCAATTGGAGTGCGAAAAACGTTAAGGGCTATCCGCTGTTATTCAACGGTTATTATGATGCCAATGAAAATACCTTCAGCACTGTAGGTCCCTCATTTCTGGAGATCATCGGAAAGACTCTGGCCAGCACAGGCAAAGGTGTTGTTGGTGTTCTCTGGAACGGCGGAGGTTACATCGGCAGCCGCTCCCTGCAAGGCTCCATTTACGCCGGCATTGGGGCGGCAATTGCCAAAGGCCAAGATAGCTATGGTGGTTATGCGGAGCAGGTTGTGGCCGTGGGTGGCTCACGCGGTGGGCTGACCGCGTTGCTGGCGGGAGGCAATCCTCTAAGGCTGCCGTACCGGGTGCGGTACACATTGTGTTATGCACCTCCGCTAATTCTGAACGGGCTTACCCGTGAGTTTGCGGAAGGGGCATGCCCGTTGATCTGGCATGTGGCAGAGGTGGACACCGGTTACCGGGATATCTGGAAGAAGGACTGGCGGCATCCTCAGACCGGAAGATCAGGTATCGAGACTCTGCTACAGACACTAACGGGAGCTGGTGACTCTGCAAGTCTGCGGGAAACGACCGGACTGGAATCCGATTTCTTCCTAGACGGCCTTAAAGCGAGCGGCACTAAGCTACTGATAAACCACGGCACGCATGATGCCTTTACCCTCAGCCGATTCAGCTTTACCTTCGCGGCCTTGGTCCGGAGTCGCGGAATTCCACTTCGCCATGAGATCGGCTACCGCTTCGGGCATAACAACTGCACGGACCTTTACGAGCAGGCTGCTCTGTGTCTAAAAGCTATACTACAGGAACAGGAACAGGAGCTTGAATTCACGGGGACGGTGCATTATCGCAGACGCAGTCCAGAAGCGGGCGAGTGGGAGCAGACGGAACGTTTTGTTCCGGTTCATCAGCCAGTTTTTCTGGAGGCACCGAAGTTCGTAGCGGTGGGTAGTCCAGTGGCTTGGACTCTTTATGGAGAGCCGGGAATGGAATACCGCCTAGAGCTGGGAATCCTAGATCAGCAGGCTTGGGAACAGAAGCAGCA
This sequence comes from Paenibacillus sp. FSL E2-8871, assembly GCF_038000345.1. Classification (NCBI taxonomy): domain Bacteria; kingdom Bacillati; phylum Bacillota; class Bacilli; order Caryophanales; family Paenibacillaceae; genus Paenibacillus; species Paenibacillus sp. FSL E2-8871. The sequence goes on from NZ_JBBOBV010000001.1 coordinate 1,137,502, forward strand.
GGTAGTCCGTAATGAGTGCATTACCCTCGCGTCCGGTGTTTTAGCTGACAAACAGCATCCTCTTGAACTCTGCTCGTGGCAGGATGGGGTAAGTCAACTCGCTGACGGGCAGCATACGGGTTATTATCTCTATGAGTTATCTTACAGGCTCAAGGGTGAACAGGACTGGAACATAGTATCTCCATCCCGTGTGCCGCAGCCCGGCGTGGAGCCGCAGGCGGTACTCCGCATTTTGGAGGAGCAGCCCAATCCGGCGAGCGAAGCATTTCGAGCGGAAGCAGCAGTCCTATGCATTAGCTCAGGGCTAAGTGAGGCCTAAACAAAACGTCATACCATGAACATGAGCGGTGTACGACCATTCCGGTGCGTACATCGCTTTTTTTTGAAATATAAGAAAGTATAAGTTTCATACCATACACAATCTCTTATATTTCTCGCATGATTGCTTGCCAGCAAAATAAGTAGCTTTACAAACGCTTTCGCAGGGTTACCGGATTTCGAGGTTTTGTAGGAAGCGCTATCATTTAAATATAACAACTATACAACGCCTGACCGGAGTGAATTCTTGGCTTCGGGAGGAAGGAAGGACAGGAGCATGATTGGAAAAACCACTGAACTAAATCCTTTAATGACTAAGAAAAAGAAAGGTTATCCTGAGCGGCGTCTATTTAGAGATTGGTCATCTTGGATATTAATTGTCCCTACGCTGTTTGCCTTTTTCTTTTTTTCCTGGCAGCCGCTGGTCAAGGGCATTGTGCTCTCTTTTTTCAATACAGAGGGTTATAATGCCGTAAGCTTTGCCGGACTGCAGAATTACAAGGATGTGATACAGAACTCAGCGTTTCAGCAGACACTGACCAACTCTTTCGTGTATGTGTTCTGGTCGCTGCTGATCGGTTTTGCTGTACCCATTATAGTCGCAGTTGTGATCAATGAGCTCAGGCATGGGAAATCGTTTTTCCGCTTTTCGGTCTTTTTTCCGAGCATGGTTCCCGGCATTGCTGCCTCGATGTTATGGATGTTTCTGTTTGAGCCTGGGAAGGGCGGCGTGCTGAATATTATGCTGAGTGCTCTGGGATTCCCGGTGCAGCAGTGGCTTCAGGACCCGGACATGACGATTATGCTGATTATTTTCACGATTACCTGGCGGAATTTCGGGGGAACGGTGCTGCTCTATCTAGCCAGTCTGCAAAGCATTAATCATGATCTGTACGAAGCGGCTTCCATCGACGGTGCGAATGTATGGCGGAGATTTAAAAGCATCACCATTCCGCAAATTTCCAGCATGATCGGATTGATGATGATTTTGCAGATCAGCGGTGTATTCCAGATTTTCAACGAGCCTCTGGTTATGACCGAAGGTGGGCCGAACAACGCCTCTATGACGTTAATGCTCCAAAGCTATTACTATGCGTTCCGGAGTTTTGAAGCAGGCCATTCCATGGCGCTGGGGGTTATTACTTTCCTTGTCCTGATGGTGCTAACTATTATATATTTCCGGCTGGATAAGAAATTGAACAGGGAGTAGAAGCTATGAAAACAAAAGAAGAATTTGGTATTATCGGCAATATAGAATATAGATCACCTTGGGTGCGCGTTCTGTACTGGTGCATGTTCTTTCTGATGATTGTGCTTGCCGCCGTCTGTATTCTGCCTCCGGTCTGGATTATGGTTTCGAGTCTTAAAGACATCAAAGAGTTCTATGCGATCCCGCCCACCCTGATTCCTCGCTCATTCAATGTTGGCAAGCTATGGGAGACCTGGCAGGAATTTAACTTTCTCAGTTATTATCTGAATACGGCTTACTTAGCCGTCGGTTCTGTACTGTTCTGCCTTACGTTTAACGGGCTTGCAGGATATTTTTTTTCCAAGCTGAAGCCTCGAGGGAGTGCACTGCTGTTTGCTCTGATCGTGTGGACCATGATGGTTCCGAATACAGTCGGTATGGTACCGCTGTTCAAAAACCTGATTGATTTTCCACTGCTGCACTTGAATCTGACCAATACCTACTGGCCGATGTGGTTTATGGCTGCCGTGAATCCAGTGGTAATTCTGATCTTCAAGAACTTTTTTGATACCATCCCACTGGCGCTGCTGGAAGCGGCCAAAATTGACGGAGCGAGCACCATCGGCATTTTTATCAGGATAATCCTCCCGCTTAGCGGACCAGTTATGGCCACAATTACGATACTAACGATGAACAGTGTCTGGCAGGACTTCTTCTGGCCTTTTATGGTGTTGAAGGATAAATCGACCTGGTCGGTCATTGTGGCCATCTACAATCTGAAAGCGACTTTGCCGCAGGACATTCAGTTTATTGCGCTGACGTTTGCGATCCTGCCGCCGATTATCCTGTTTATTTTTTTCCAAAAGTACATTATGAACGGGCAATCCTTTGGTGGAAGTATTAAAGGGTAACATCACCCGATCACAAACCATTTCACAGTTTTGCCCCGTAGGGTGCTGTAGAAGGTGCGTGGTAAGATGATTTCAGATCCAAAAGAAAGCGCTTTACATGTTGTGAAGAATGCTTTAACAATAAGACTAGGGGGAATTACATTGAGAATCGAACACACCAAAAAAATTACAGCTACACTGGCGCTAACGCTACTTCTTACGGCCGGTCTGGCTGGTTGCGGAGGCTCCAAAGAGGAGAATGCTGGAGGGAATACGGAGGAAGCGAGCAACAAACAGGTGACGATCAAGGTCAGTAACTGGCCGAAGCCGAATGAGGAAGCCAAAATTGCCCAGTATGAGCAGCTCATGGCGAAGATGAAAGCTAATTATCCAGATATCACTGTGGACAAGGATGAATGGGGTTATGATGTCAGCTCTTTCTTGCCTAAAGCGGCTAGCGGTCAGCTTCCTACGGTGTACGAAACCTTTTTTACAGAAACTAGCAAAATCATTAAGGCAAATTACGCGGCAGATATCACGGATACGATGAAAAAATATGGCTATGACAAAGCGATCAATCCAGATCTGCTGAAGATGGTGACCAAGGACGGCAAATATTACGGGATTCCGAAGGACGGCTACGTGATGGGGATGCTGTACAATATGAATCTCTTCAAGGAAGCTGGACTGCTGGACGATAAGGGCATACCAAAGTTCCCTAAAACATATGAAGAGCTAGCACAAACTGCGCAGATCATCAAGCAAAAGACCGGTAAGGCGGGAATATTCCTGCCAACCAAAAGCGGCCAGGGCGGCTGGATGTTCATGAACATTGCTTGGGCTTACGGCGCGGAATTCGAGAAACAGGTGGATGGAAAATGGCAAGCGGTGTTCAATTCTCCAGAGGCAGCGGCGGCCCTGCAATATGTGAAGGACTTGAAATGGAAATATGATGTCCTGCCGGACAATAATCTGGTGGATGTTACGAATGACATGTTCCGCATGTTCGGAACCGATCAAGTCGCTATGAGCTTCGGCATGAATGACTGGCCTCCAGTCATCCAGCAGCAGACCAAAATGTCTAAAGACAATGTGGCAATGTCCGCACTTCCAATCGGGCCCATCGGGAAGCCTGTAACCCTGCTCGGCGGTGGTCTATATATGTTCTCGCCTAATGTAACCCCTGAGCAGATTGATGCTGGATTCAAATGGCTAAAAACCTACGGCTTCACACCGGAGTCCTCAGAAGAGGCATTAACTGGTTGGGATATCGAGAAAAAGACACTGAGTGATCAGGGGCTGATCGTAGGCCCTTACGGACTGCGGATTTGGACAGATGAGAAACGGATCGGTGAAGAACAGAAGATTCTCGACAAATACAACAATGTGAACCTGGATTTGTTCCGTGACTATATGGACAACGGCAGCAAAGGCATGCGTGCAGAAGAGCCGGTCAACGCTCAGGAATTGTACCAGAAGCTGGATATTGTACTGCAAACAGTCCTTACAGACAAAAACGCAAATCCACTGGAGATTTTGACTAAGGCTGCTGAAGAATTCCAACGTGATTATCTCGACAAGGTGAAATGAACACAGTCAAACGGCGGCGTCGTCCTTCTAAAGGGCGGCGATGCCGTTTCTGCGTACATTGCCAAATTCTACTCTAAGGGATAAAGGAGAGGTGCATTATATGGCAGCAAAAGAATGGGGAGACTGGAGCGCGCGATGGATCTGGCCTTTGGATGAGGAAGGGACAGAAAGTTGGGAGCAGCAACACGAGCGAGTGTATTTTCGCAAAATGTTTGAGCTGCCAGCTGGAGCCGGGAGGGCCTACAGTCTGAATTTGGCCATTACTGCTGACAGTCGCTACAGACTCTTTGTTAACGGGCAGCGTTTATGGGCCGGTCCTTGCAAGGGTCATGGTCATGTACACTATTATGAGGAGTTCAATTTGGACGACGTTTTGCAACCAGGTATAAATGTGATTGCTGTTATGGTAGTTCATTATGCTGGGACTTCGCCATTTGAACTGGGTGAAGACGGTCCTCTATCGATTTGGCGCTCGCAAAAAGGCGGCTTGCTTGTAGAAGCGGATGTTATGAACAATGGGCAGCTTGTGCAGGAACTGAATACAGATACCTCATGGAAAAGCATTAGGGACCACAGCTACAGACTTCAGCCGTTTCCGATTATGCGCTGGATGGGCGGATTGGAAGAGGTGGAGGGGGACATGTCGCTGTTGGATTGGACTTTGCCGGAATATGACGACAGCGCCTGGCTAGCCGCAGGGATTGTACAGCCGGTGCGGGATGATTATGGTCAATTAACCCCCTGGCAATTGGCGGAGCGACCGATTCCGCTGCTGTATGAGCGCGAGCAACTCTTCCTGAAGCTGATGCGCAGCAGCAGTGGTGAAGGGGAAGCCCTTTTTGAAAACGGGCATAGTCTGGAGCTGCGGAATGAAGCTGCTGGAGCTTCGCCGCCATTAGCAGGAATACACGTAGAAGGGGGACAGCAACTCTGGCTGGAGCTGGATGCAGGTGAGCTAATCACAGCTTATCCGCAGCTTAAGCTCTTTGGGGGGAAAGGTAGCCGGATCACCCTACTGTACGCCGAGTGCTACGAAGAAGAGACTGGGGATGACGAGATCCGCCGCAAAGCTGTCCGCGACGATATGCAGGAGCATGTGTTAAGAGGCGGATATGACAGCTACCATCCAGCCGGTTATGGCACCTCGGTGCAGATGGAAAGCTATGAGCCATTCTGGTTTCGTACCTTCCGGTATGTCCGGCTGGAGGTGCGTACAGGAGCCGAGCCTTTGACGATATCCGGCTTCAGTTATCGAGAGACTGGGTATCCGTTACTGGCGGAAGGAAGCTTTCATTGCAACGATGAACGATATAACCAGCTCTGGGAGCTGAGTGTCCGAACCCTACAACGCTGCATGCATGAGACCTACGAGGATACGCCGTATTATGAACAGCTGCAATATACCATGGATACCAAACTGATGATGGAGTTTACGTACCTGTTGTCAGGAGACGACCGATTGGCACAGAGGGCAATGGAAGATTATAGGGCTTCGCAGCTGCCAAACGGCATGCTGCAAAGCCGCTTCCCCTCCGTACTGCCACAGGTCATCCCCTCCTTCTCCTTGTATTGGATCGGGATGATTCATGACCACTACAGATCCTTTGGGGATTTGGATATCGTAAAACGATATCGACTGCCACTGTTATCCGTATTGGACTGGTTCGATCAGCGACTGACACCACAGGGTCTGGTGGACAGAACGCCTCGCCAATATTGGAATTATTTCGACTGGGTAGAAGAATGGCCACTCGGTGCACCAGACTGTACGGAAGGTGCACCTGCAACCGTGCTTAGCTTGATGTATGCGGCCGCGTTGGAGCAAGCGGCTGAATTGCTTGCCGCCAGCGGGTGGACGCAGATTGCAATAGAATTACGTCAGCGCAAAGCCGTGGTCAATGCTGCGGTACTGGATTGCTGTCGCCAATCGAACAGCTTGATGTTCCGCGACAGTCCGGCGGCAACAGCGGAAACGCAGCTTAGCCAGCATACGCAGGTCTGGGCGATTTTAGCTGGCACGGTGGACGCTATAGAGGGGGCAGCACTACTAGAGGCTACAATGGCTGACACATCACTGGCTAAACTTTCGCTGCCGATGAGCTATTATCTTTTTCGCGCGTTGGAACATTGCGGATTGTATGACCGCTCCTTCGGACTATGGGCTCGTTGGATGAAACAGCTGGATTTGAACCTCACTACACTCCCCGAAATGGATTCTGTTGGAACCAGAAGTGACTGTCACGCCTGGAGCGCGCTGCCGATCACTGAGTTCACAAGAGGGATATTGGGTGTCCGGCAAGGGATAGAGGGAATAACCATAAAGCCACAATGCGGCGAACTGCAACAGGCCAATGGAATCGTAAGCACAAGTCTGGGTCCAATACATGTAAAATGGGAAATCCATTCAGAAGCGGGACATAAAAGCTTCCATTTTGAAGCTAACTGGCCAGCCGGTTCGGCGATTACAATCATCCTGCCAAATCATGAAGTGCTGCTGACAGATGCAGGTTCTTTTTATAAGGAGATCGACATTAGTCACTTTAGCTGATAGTCTGATTTCAATTGATCTTCGTTTTCGTTGATTCATACACCAGAGGGGGATGGGGTGTTATATGTTCAGATCATTCGGCCGCAACATCCGCCTTGTCCTGGTGCTGTTTATTACCGTTTACATTGCCGCTTCGAGTTTCATTTTGTATCGTACTATGGAGCATAGAAGTTTGGATATGTTGCGGCAGTTGTCCGTTCAATACACTGGCCAGCAGCATAAGAACACTCTTTTGTTCATGAACTGGCTGGAGGAGACCTCGAAGCTTATCTCCAATAATCAGGTGGTACAAAACGCTCTGAAAAAACCAGCGTACGACGGAGCGATTTCTCCGATACTTGAGGGCATTCGCTCCTCTAGCAGTGACATTCTCGGCATTTATATTTGGGGTGAAGCAGGGGGGACGTACTCCTCGAGCAATGTGTCTGGGCTTCTCCCCTTTGCAGAGATCAAGAAAGTTCCGGGAATGGAACAATTTCTGGATAATCAGGAGCAAACTTTGCGCTGGACGGTGCTGAACCGGGAACATCTGATGAACGCACCTTCTGATCTGCGCGACCGTCTGCTGCTTGAGGTAAAAATTCAGAACACGGAGGGGCAAATTTTAGGTCTGCTCTCGCTCGAAGTTGAGATTGACAAGCTGTACAGCTTCTATCTGTCAGGTAAGAATACGATCTACGGCGGGAATGAAGTTTATCTGCTGACAAGTAACGGAAAGCTATTGAATGCGGCGGATGTGCCCATGAAGCGACTGCAAGAAATTAAAACAGCGCTGGCCACACCAGAGAAGGATAATCCAGCTATGCCGGAAGAACAAGATAGTTCTAGTAGCGGTGCTATGGATTTGTTGGAGCGTGAAACGGCCGACGGCTTGATTTTGCTCTATCCGCTGCCCGAATCGGACGAGCGGATAGTCACCTATATCTCTGCAGACGGGATGAATGCAGAGCTGCGGACATTTAAGTATTTAATGATTGGATTAAACATCGTAGTGTTCATAGTGTTCTGGTTGCTGATTTCAATGCTTAGTGGCAGTATTGTTAATCCGCTGAAACAGTTGTATTTGAAAATTAACTCCACGATGAAAGACTAAGATTGGCAGTCGGAATGGCAGACAGAATCTATGAAGCATTGGAATTTCAGGCTACCCGCTAAAATCTGCAAAAGGTCACTGGCTAGCAGTGCTTATATCTACTCAGACAAAGAGGTGTCCCCAAAAGCAATGAATTGATTGCTTATGCTTGGGACGCCTTTTGGTGTTTTTAATAGAGTAGAGAATGCGATGCACAAACTAACCTATGCTTCAACATATCTCGCTCTGGCAGATTAAACTAGTGTCCAAATACACTTAATCGTCTGCTCTTAGTAAAATAGGGTGTTTTGAAAGTCTCTAATTCGTCTGACTCATCTGATTCACTCTAGAACGTTTAACTTACGGGGACTGAAAAATAATGTGTCAGAACGGGAAAATAAAGCATTAGACTGACGAGGACATTACACTAACTTCTACGTGATGATGGTGAATGGATAACATATAAGCATGGAGAAATCATGCGTCACGTCATCGCTTACGAAATACATCTCATTGATGGGATGCTTGGGTGAATTAAATGTTTGAAGCATCTGCATTAGAGGGTTCTTAGGAATACGGCATTCTATCAATAGTCACAATAATTTCACGAATAAGAAAATTTCCAAAATAAAATAATTATGTAAAGGGTGCAGGAAAAGGGTTATCTAATATTTAATTAGATTATGGAGACAAGTTATAAGGGAGAGTTTAATTTGAAGATAAAAGATTTTTATGAATTATTAGATGATAAATTGAAACTAGAGATAACTCAGAGTGAAGATCCCATTTTTAAAAAGTATAAACAAGATTCACAGAAGAAAAGTTATGCTTTATTGATCTGGTTTTTAAAATTTTATGGGCACACATTGTCAGTTAAAGAATTTATCACAGACGGCGATGGCGATTCTTCGTGTGATATTATTTTTTCGAGAACAGACACTTTTGGTAAAAAAATATTTTATGTGATTCAGTCAAAATGGAATAATAAAAATAATTGTGAAAATATGTTTGAAGCATCTGACCTGAAATATTCAATAAACGATTTTGAAACGATATTAAGAGGTGACAAACAAAAGACTTCAAATGAGAGATTTAATAAAAAAAGCAAGGAACTTCTTGAACATCTTGAGAGCAATGGTGAAGCAAGATTTATTTTTCTTTCACTTGGTAGACTAAATCCTAATTGTGAGGACAATATACAAAGTTTCATTAAGACATATGGTCCTAATATTTCATTGAATGTAATAGATATTGAAAAAATTAGAAGAGATTTCATAGAATTTGAGTTCAAAGGACTTTCTACTACAAATCCATTAGAATATAATTATAATCCAGAAGAAAGCAAGATAAAGCTTCAAATTGAACGCTTTGGGGACAAGTTTGATAGAGATTTTATTGATTTTAATGGTAGTAGTAGAGCATATATCTTTATCGTAAAACCTAAAACAATTTATGAATTATTTGAAAAATATAAATTAAGTCTTTTTTATAAAAATGTTAGAAATCCACTGATATTTTCAAGTTATAACAAAGAGATAAAAGAAACTTTGGAGAAAAGACCAGGTCTTTTCTGGTATTTTAATAATGGCATTACTGCAATAACAAAGCTTATACCGGAAATTGGAGTGAATGCTAAACAAGTCGAATTGACAGGTTTGCAGATTATTAATGGAGCACAGACGGTTTATTCAATTTATTTAGCGTATAAGGATGCAAATTTTATTCAACGCGAAATAATGGATACCGATGCACGTATTACTTTGAGACTAATTAGATCTAGTGATGAAAGTTTTAATTTTTCTATAACCAAGTATACAAACTCACAAAATGCAGTAAGAGCATTCGATTTTATGTCAAATGATGAACACCAGATTAGAATTCAAAATGAATCATTTAATACTAACTATTGGTATCAGAGAAGAAGAGGAGAATTTCTTACTGAGAATAAACCTACTAATGTTCGAATTATATCGAACGTACGGTTTGCAAATGCTTACGTAGCATTTCATTTACAAAATCCACACGACGCAATTGAAAAACGGAATTTATTTTTTATATCACAGGTAGATAACAGTAATGGTTTGTATGAAAAAATATTTAACGAAAATACCACGTATGAGGATATGCTAGCTTCATTAATTATCTATACGTTAGTTCAAAATGGTTATGAAGTTGATAAAGATGATGATGATATTACAAGAAAAGGTTTTGGAAAGATTAGACGAAGTTTAGTTATAAGTGTGGTTTCATTAACTAAAGTATATTTGGAATTATATTTAAAACGAAAATATGGTGATTCAACTCGGGTTAATGTATCTCTATTTATTAACAGGTGTTTTGAAGAAAAAGATGAGTTGAAAATGAAACTAATTGGTAGAATAACTAAATTGAGTCATAATAGAGTGACTTCTTCCTCGGAATTTAATGATACATACGAAAAATTATTGGATTCAAATAATTACTATATCAGAACTGCGGATGAACTTAGGGAACACGGCGTTAATCAAGGGTTGCTGGATTATATAGAGAGTGGAAATGAAGATGATGACGAAGAAGTCGCAGTTACCTTTGAATCTCAAATCTAATTCCACGCAGATAATTAGAATGCAGGCGTGAATTGATGAAGAAGACTAAATTCTTAGTATTAAGTAGCTTAGTTCATTTTAATTCTAGCAAACTATTTCTATTGGATTATTTTTTTTGTTAATCCTTAGAATTCTAAACCTAATGTTGATTAAGAATGTGTTTATGAGAATACGAAGTTGTTTATTATTTATTGGTATTATTTTTGTAACCATCGCTCTAGTTAGGACCTTTGTTTTTTTGAGGAAGACTGTATAACTAATCAGGAGGAGCCTCGATCCTTATAACCTAGGATACGCGGCTCTTTGTAATTAAACATATTCTCCAAACAAGAGCAAATAGGTCTAATTCAGCGGATTTTTTCCTTTACCTGCGCCTTCCCACCAATCAAGATGAACTAACCTTAAGCAACCTTACCTAAACAATTAAAAGGTGATTCCTCATGACAACTCAAAAAGTAGCCAATAGATTAGCCAAGGAAAAGTCACCGTATCTGCTGTAACATGCTCACAATCCGATTATCTGATTTTCTTGGTCGGAAGAGGCTTTTGAAGCCGCCAAGCGCGACAACAAGCCTGTCTTCTTATCTATTGGGTATAGCTAGTTGTTGATTCACACGTACTTGTCATTGGTCAGTTGTCTGTATGGGCGAGAGAAATTGGTCGGGAACCGACCACAGCTAATCTACTTCGTAGGGGCTTGTTCAACTATTGGGCTGGATAACGTTATGGTAAGATAATGCAATTGAACATATGGGGTGAAAAAATGAGAATGTATGCTCTTCTTACAGAACCAATAGGGGACATCAGTAAGGTAATGATTTATGAATCAAAGTATCGTGTTTATTTATTTCTATTTGAAACTCATGAAAATAAGGGTGCAAATGCTGACTATTGTTATGAAACATTAGAAGAAGCAATGGAATTCTGCAATGTGGAACTAAACATAGTTGAGGAACAGTGGGTTGTTATTAACGATCCCAAAGACGGGGAACAACACGATATTATTTATTAAACCAGTATTGACAGCATTGAGCAAACAGGAAACGTTACTGAAACGTAATAGCGACAGTCCAGGGCTTCATTTTCCCCGCGACATTGAGCAGAATATCTCTCACACGTCAAAAAAAGAAATCGTTCTTTGTGAGAAAAGTGGAAGTACCACCTACCTCTCAAAAAAGGAACAATTTCTTTGTAGTGTCCGCATTCATTAACAATCTTAGTTAATTGGGCAGCTCCTTCTTCAAGCTAATCGTAACCGTGGTGCCTTGCCCCGGAGTGCTGGAGATGCTTAGCCCATATTGAGGACCGTATTCCAGCTTGATCCGTTCGTCCACATTTCGCAACCCATATCCGCTCTGGAACAGCACATCTTCCTTAGCTTGGCTAAGTGTCGCGCCGTTGGCAAAGCCGACTCCATCATCCGTCACTGTAAAGCGAATCTCATCCTCCAGCAGCTCGCCTTTAATCCAGATTCTGCCCATGCCACGTTTCTCGCTGATGCCGTGCTTGATCGCATTCTCTGCGATTGGCTGAAGAATCAGCTTTAGAATGCGGACTTTGCGCAGCGATTCCTCAATATCGTATTCAATCTCGAATTTATTCGGGAAACGCATTTGCTCGACCGTCACAAAACTCTCCACCAAACGGATTTCTTCGTCGACAGTAACGAATTTATCGCCTTTATGCAGGCTAATCCGAAAAAAGGTCGCCAGAGAAGAAATCAGCCGCTCAATGTCGGGCTGCTTCTTCAGCCGGGCAATCCAGGCAATCGCATCTAACGTGTTGTAGAGGAAATGAGGATTGATCTGCGACTGCAGCGCAGTCAGCTCCGCCTTGCGCTGCTTCTCTTTTTCCTCATCTTTTTCAAGCATTAATTGGCTGATCCGTTCTACCATCTGATAGTAGCTGTTCTCTAGCTGGAAAATCTCATCGACCTGTGCCCGCTGCTCATAGACAGCTGCTAAGTCTTTTTTGCCAAACAGACTCAGCTTCTTCTTCAAGTTCAGTAGTGGTCGGGTGATTTTGGCCGCCAGATAAAAGGAAAGAATCAGTAGGACAATGAAGGTAACACTGGCGAAAAGAAGGGCATTTCGGTTACCCTTGGCAATTCCCTCCAGCAACTTGTGGCTAGAAATCACACTGGTGAACTCCCAGCTAACGCCAAGCGTCTCCAACCTAGGATTCAAAGGATAAGTAGCAATGATATAGGAATTCCCGTTATCTGACCAGGTGCGGTAGCCTTCTTTCTGACCCGGGCGAAGAGAGGCATTCTCCTCCAAAAAATTGCCCAAGAGCCGCTTGTCGGGGTGAGATATAATCCGGTCGCTGGAAGTCAGGAAGGAGTAGCCAATGCCAGTGAAACTGGAGGAATAAAGATCTGCCAAGGCGGCTTCTCTGACATAGATGATGACGACCCCTATATTTTGCCCCGTATTGAAGTTGCGGAATTGCTGTCCAAAGGGGATATAGGCATTGCCTTCTCCATCTCGTTTGATTTCTCCGACAACAGGCATGCTGCTCTCTTGAATGCGTTTGATGAATAAAGCTTCGGGAACCTCAAGCATTTGCTCCTTGGACTGATAAGAATAAAGCATATTATCATTGGTGTTGATGATTACATTGCCCACCAGATCATTCTGTGCAAGCATACCGTCGATGATAGCCCCGATCCGTAGTTCCTTGTCTGCTGCCGGCAGGGAATCGTTATTAATGATCTGGTAAATGTCGCTGTTCACCAGAAATCGCAGGAACAACATCTGAATGTCATCGACCATCAACTCCACACTGAGCCCAATTTGGCGCTGAGTCTGGACCACATGGCGATACAGATCCTTCTGCAGATAGGTATAGGAATAGAAGTTAAAAATAACAAGCATCAGCACCAGATGCAGAGACAATCCCACTAACAGGACAACAACAATCCGACTTTTGATCTTGAACCTCCGCATCCAAGAATCCATCCGGTTGGCCATTGTTAGCTTAACCATAGGTTTTTGCATACTCGCTCGGCGGGATGCCCGTCATCTTTTTGAAAATCTGGCTAAAGTATTTGGAGTCAGTGAAACCAACCTGATTGCCCACCTCATAGACCCGGTACATCGGATTGCGCAGCATACGTTTGGCTTCTTCAATCCGATATTCCGTCAGACATTCATAGAACGTCTTGTTCAAATCTTTGCGGAATAGATGCATTAAATGGGTTGGACTGACGAACACCGCAGCAGCAACCATCTCCACGGTAATGTTCCCAGCATAATGCTCCCGGATAAAAGCGAGGGCGTCTCTGATTTCACGCCGGCATCGAGCTCCGGCCTCTTCCTCAGCGTACAACACGCGTTCAATACCAGACAATGCACGCTGCGCAGCAAGCACAGCCTGTTTGTATGAATCTACGATTCCGTTCCATTTTTCAGTTGGTTTGCCGATTCCAACGCTAAGAGCCTGGCCGAAGTGCTGCTGGCTCCATTCCGATAGCTGCTTACCTAATCTGCGGGCAGAATCACCAGCAAGCTCAGGTTCATCGGTTCGGAGAATCATAACCCACTCCAGATGACTATCGCGGAATAGACAGAGCTGTTCAAAAGAATACGCTTCCAGAATAACCGCTGCTTCATCCTCCAACGCTTTGCCTACATCAGTTCCTTTAAGACCATTATCAGCAGGGAAGGCTATGGACAGCGGCAGCATAGCTTTTCCTGGTTCCAATTGCAGCTCCAGCAGCTTTATTTTGCTGGTAATGAATTCCTCACTATGCAGCTGGCCATGCAGTAAATCCTGCCAGAATTGTTTGGATATCGCGGTAATTTCCTCATTAAGCTGTGAATATCGCTTGGAGAGTTGCTTTTTCCCCAGGATTTCATCGCCAACGCTTCGTACTGTATCTGCGAGTTCTTCTATATTAATGGGCTTCAGCAAATAGGTGGAGGCACCATAACGTAATGCAGCCTGCGCATATTGAAATTCGTCATAACCGCTAAGTACGACAATGCCTACGAGCATGTCCTGCTCCCGTATTTTCTCGATAAGTTCAAGACCGTTCATATACGGCATACGGATATCGGTAATAATCACATCCGGGCGGTGCTGTAGTGCAAGCTCCAAACCCTCCTCGCCATTGCTGGCTTCTCCTATGATCTCGACGTTGTATTCTGCCCAGTCTATGGTTTGGGTGATGCCCATACGGACGAGATATTCATCATCTACTATAAGCGCTTTCAACATTGGCCTCACCTCGAAGTAGTTTCTAATATGTCTTACAGTCATTATAAACATGAAACCTCTTTTAGAGGAGCGGTAATTTCTCAGTTGTCAGGATCACAAACGATTTCGCAGTATGTTCACCGGTGGCTAAGTACAAAAATGTCCGCATAGCCGAAGTTCTAAACATTTCAACAGCTTAACAAACCGTTTCATAGGATTCCATCCTAACTTTTGCAAAATGTACTGTGATAGACTTTAACCGTAAAAGAGCGGTAAGCGCTTTTATAAATACATGACATCGAAATTGAACGCTGTAGGAGGAGTACCCTTGATACAAAATTCATTTATTCCATTCGGGTTTCAATATTACCGTTCCCCAACCCCATTCCGGGATCAATGGGAGAAAGACCTAAGCAATATTGCCGGGCAGGGCTTCAATTGTGTGAAGTATTGGGTGCAGTGGCGCGCCAGCGTGTCCAAAGAAGGGATCTACCAGTTCGATGATATTCAGGAGCTGATGGATATTGCTCAACAGAATGGCTTAAAGGTCATTTTGAACGTGATTTTCGATGTGGCGCCAGCCTGGTTTTATAAAAAACATCCTGATTCCAAAATGATCACAGCAGACGGTTCCGTTCTGGAACCAAGGGCAATTAACTGCCGCCAGATTGGCGGAGCTCCTGGACCTTGTTATCACCATGCAGCTGCAGCCACGGAGAAGGCGAAATTTCTGGCGGAAACAGTGAAGACTTTCAAAGATCATCCTGCACTCTGGGTGTGGGATTTATGGAATGAGCCTGAGCTGACGACAGGGATTAAGCGCAAGCTGTCATTTGACAACCAGGTATGTTATTGCGAGCACTCAGTGCTGGCATTCCAAGAATGGCTGAAAAATAAATATATTGCTCTGGAAGCTCTGAACGAATCATGGCAGCGGACTTACAGAAGCTGGGAGGAAGTAGAGGCACCGCGTGGGCAAGGCGTATTCAATGATTTGGTGGACTGGCGGCTGTACATGTCCGGTACTTTAACAGATGAGCTGCGGAGCCGGGTAGATACTGTGAAGTCACTGGATCTGCTGCATCCTGTTATGGCACATACTGTGCCAGCTCCTATTTTTAATATGATTACAGCAGGTTCAGACGACTTTAAGCTGGCTGAGCCCTGTGACCTGACAGGCAATAGCCTAGGGTCCTCAGCTTGGTCGGCTGATCTACTGATCTCTGCCGCCAAAGGCAAACCGATCATCAACTCAGAGATTCATGCGCTGCCTGGCAATACGGCGATGAAACCGCGCCAGCCGGAGCTGCGAGAAATGAAGCAGCATATTCTGACCCCGCTCGCCCGTGGCATCACGGGATATCTGTTCTGGCAGTATAGACCGGAGGTATTAGGACAGGAGGCTCCGGCTTGGGGTAGTGTGTATTTGGACGGCAGTCCAACCCCATGGTACAAGGATATGGCCCAACTAAATAAGCTTGTGCAAGACAATAAGCAAGAGCTTTTACAGGCAAAACGGCGTGGGGACGGGATTGCTATTCTATTCAGCCCACAGAACCAAATCGCAAACTTTGCTGCCCATGATCATTTGGACACCTATAACGATTCCCTTCAAGGCGTCCATAAACTGCTACATGATCTTAATTATAAAGTGGAATTTCTGCATGAGTCGGATGTTACGGAAAAGACATTGGAGCAATACCGCTGCCTGTGGATGCCTTATCCACTGTATCTGAACCGTAAACTGTGTGACCTCCTGCGTGAGTGGGTAGAAAAGGGAGGCATATTGATTTCGGAATACTCCTTCGGCGCGCTTCAGGCAGAGAATGGCTGTCACAGCTATACAGTTCCCGGTTACGGATTTGATGAAGTCTTTGGGGTTTGGGAGACTTGGATTCATTCTGCCGAGAATCTGGATCATAGCTATCATCAGGTAGCATTCGAATCACGGACGGCGATCCCACTCCTTAATGTAATGGAGCACAGCAAGGAAGGGGAAGCAGCCGCAGATGATAAGGCACACGGCTCCTATTACAAATCAGATATTTCGCTGCAAAGTCATGTGAAGGTCCTAGCCGAATTTGCCGAGGACAACATGCCTGTGTTGACGGCCGCTGCTTATGGAAATGGGCGTGCTGTGTGGTTCGGTACCTTACTTGCGGCTGCCTACTGGCAGGATGGACATACCGGAACGCTCCAGTTGGTGCGCGATCTTTTACAGCAGGAATTGAAGCTACAGCCGAATGTGCAAGTAAGCGGAGGTGTCCGCGCTGATCTTTCCGAGTGGGAAGTTGAAGAAGACAGAGGTGCGTTCCTCTATGTGCATAATGAAGGGAAGACGTTGGCAGAAGCCAAAGTTACGCTGCCTGCCAATTATACTTCAGCAGAGCCATGGTTTGACGATGGGAATGCCAAAATTCAGCCAATAAATCCGTTTGAACCTTCAACAACTCACCTGTCTATACGGGTAGAAGCTGGAGATGTTCAAGTATTTCGATTATCTTAGCCGGCAGCAGTTAAGGTCGGAGATTATAGAGCTGGTGTAAGCCAGCCAAAGGAGTGTATCCATTTGGCTTTGTTAGATTATGTTAATCCATTACAGGGGACTAAGTCGGATTTCCGCTACTCACACGGCAATACGCTGCCGCTTACAGCGATGCCATTTGGCATGGCGGCTTGGAGCCCACAAACCCACGAAGCAGGGGGGACCTGGTTCTTCCATCCGCACCATCGCCACCTGGAGGGCATACGACTAACTCACCAGCCCAGTCCTTGGATCGGAGATTATGGACATCTAACACTGTTGCCACAGACTGGACCGTTATTGCTCAGTCCTGATTCGCGCTCATCTTCCTTTAAACCGGAAGAGATGCAAGTGTCCCCACACTACTTCGGTGTGTCTCTTCAACGATATCGTACCCGACTGGAGCTGACCCCTACAGAGCGCTGTGCGGTGATTAGAATAACATACGCTAAGGGACAACAGAACAGGCTCATAATAGCACCGCTTAAAGGCGAGTCTCAACTCACCTTTCAACCGGAGAAACGCAGGATCATCGGCTTTACAAGAGGCCATACCGCCGGGGTACCCGATAATTTCGCGATGTATTTCGTCTTCCAATTCGACACAGACATCCTCATGGAGGATTCGGGAATCTTTGACGGGGAGTACCAACCTCTAAGGACGTATGAAGGAACCGGCGATAAGCTGGGCGCATACGTAGAATTAAACATACCGGAATCCGGTGTAATAGAAGTGAAATGCGGCACTTCCTTTATTAGTGGGGAGCAAGCGCAATTGAATCTCGATCGGGAGGTCGGTGGGCACAGCTTCGGAGAGATCTTGAGCAAAGCAGAGGCAGGCTGGGAAGAACGGCTGAGCCGCATTGTTGTCGAAAGCGCGGATGAAGAGAACCTCCGTACCTTTTACAGCTGTATGTACCGGATCTGCCTGTTTCCTAGAACATGGCATGAATATAACGAGCAGGACGAGCAAATTCATTACAGTCCTTTTAACGGCAGCATTTGCCGGGGTCCAATGTATTCAGATATCGGACTGTGGGATGTATACCGGACTAGCTTCCCGTTATACAGTATCCTGTTTCCATCCTTGCTCGGTGAGATCATGCAGGCTTGGACATTAGCTTACGGTGAAAGTGGTTGGCTGCCAAAATGGCTGTCACCAGGCGAACGCAGTGCCATGCCCGGCACACTGATCGATGCGGCAGCTGCGGATGCCGTGGTTAAGGGCATCGGCGGCTTCGACGTAGAGCTACTATATGAAGGTTTGCTGAAACATGCAGATCGTCCGGCTACAGACGAGAAGCTGGGTAGACGGGGGCTAGAATTGTATTTGCAGCACGGCTATCTGCCGCATGATCGTTTTCATGAAAGTGTAAGCAACACGCT
The DNA here is from genome assembly GCF_038000345.1 of Paenibacillus sp. FSL E2-8871. Classification (NCBI taxonomy): domain Bacteria; kingdom Bacillati; phylum Bacillota; class Bacilli; order Caryophanales; family Paenibacillaceae; genus Paenibacillus; species Paenibacillus sp. FSL E2-8871. Next base: position 1,155,803 of record NZ_JBBOBV010000001.1, read on the forward strand.
GGATTATATATACGGGGACTTCTGTATAGCCCAGATAGCCAAAGCACTCGGCAAAATGGATGATTATGAGCGTTTTATGGACCGGGCGCAGAATTACAAGCTGCTGTTTGATCCAGAGGTTGGTTTTATGAGAGGCCGTAACGAGGACGGTACTTGGCAGGAAGGATTTGATCCTTTGGCGTGGGGTGATCCGTTCTGTGAAGGTGGGGCTTGGCAAGGGAGCTGGGCGGTTCCCCATGACTTCCCGGGATTAGCCAGTCTGATGGGTGGCGAGGAAGCTTTTGTTCGGCGTCTGGACCAGTTAATGGCCGAGGAACCGATATTCAAAGTGGGATCTTATGGCTTGGAAATTCATGAAATGTCGGAAATGGCTGCGGCCGATCTAGGGCAGTTTGCCATCAGCAATCAACCCAGCTTCCATATACCTTATATTTTTGCCCGACTCGGGGCGTTGTCCAAAACACAGTACTGGGTTCGCAAAACCATGGCTAAACTGTTCAATTGTGGAATGGATGGGTTACCCGGCGACGAGGATAATGGCAGCATGGGTGCCTGGTATATTTGGAGCGCCATCGGCCTGTATCCGTTAAGTCCCGGGATTCCCGAATATGTGCTAGGCAGCCCTCTATTTGATAAAGTAACGATTCAGCTCGAAGATGGGCGGCAATGGGTCATTGAAGCGCAAAACAACAGCCCCGTCAATGTGTACAGTAAATCGGTCCACTGGAACTATGCACTTTGGGAGCACCACTCTTTGCCTCATGAAGAAATTATTAAAGGCGGCGTCCTGAGCTTCTGTATGTTTTCGGGGTTAACCCCAACATAAGAGCAATGCTAAGCAGTCCGGAACATTCCGGGCTGTTTTTGTGTTTATAGATGGAGCATCTTGCTCTTTTTAGGCAAATGGTGAAATGGCAAACCATTTCGCAGCATTCCCGCCTGTTTTTTCAAAGGTAACATGTCTAATATCGAAGAGAATGAAAGCGCTTAATATGAGTGCGGAGAGGAGGAATCAACTTATGACTTTAAGACTTCATTCCAAAAGAAATCGACTTATCACTATTCTGTTCGCTCTGATAGCGGGAAGCCTGCTGCTGATTGGCGCGATGAATGTGCAGGCTCCACAAGCAGAAGCACCACTTCTGACCCTTAACGGACAGGAGGTCACTGCAGCGGAGTTCAACTGGCATCTTCAAATGAATCGGGCACTGACTGCTGATTACTTCAAACAGACCTACGATGCCAACTACTCAGAGAAATTCTGGTCTACCGACTATTCCGGCGAAAAACCAATCCACAGGTGGATAAAAGAATCCCAGGCACAGCTACTGACGAAGCGGATAGAGTTGCAGCTTGCTCAAGAAGCAGGGGTGGTATCGGATATCAGCTTTGAAGGTTTTCTAAAAGGAATGGAGCACGAGAATCAACGGAGGAGTCAGGCGGCAGCGAATAAGGAGGTGGTGTATGGTCCTCTTCATCTGGAAGCGCAGGCCTACTACAGTTATTACATGAGCAACCTTGAGGATGCCACGATTGAGGCAATGCGCAGCAACGGAGGTATCGTGATTTCAGATGAACAGGTAAGGCTGGAATATGAAGCAAATCTAGCTGCTAAATATTCTCGGCCGGGAGCTATACGTCTTGAATGGGCGTCGCTGCCTTTTGGTCCGGAAACAGAATACAAAGATCAGCAGAAGGCCTTGGAGAAAATGGAATTGCTCCGGGCAGCAGTAATAGCAGCAGAAATAAGATCAGACACAGGCATCCATCAGCAGGCAAAAGAGCTGGGTATAAACGTGGGCGAAGTCAAAATAACAAGTGCTTCCCGACGAACAGCAGCGCTGGAAAATCCTAAGGTATTGCTTGCTGCAGATCAGCTTGCACCTGGACAGATTAGTGGCTTGTTTGCTGAAAATGGGGCCATTCATCTACTTTACTGTCTATCGATAGAGGATGCAGGAGTTGAACCTTTCGATCAAGTGAAGGATGCTATCACACTTCATTTGGCGCAACAGAAGTTTAGATCCATGGTGGACGATAAGTTAGGCAAAGCTATCGCAGAATGGAATTACCCGATGGCCGAAAGACTCGCAAACCAAGCCAATCAATAAATATTCAAGGGGGAATCCTACAACAATGTTAAAAAAACTCGCAAAATCACTACTAATGATAATGCTGATCTTCACGACAGTGTTCCCTGTAATGGGTGCTTCTGCCCATGCTGAAGAGACGTATGCCGATGATTTCTCTGCTCTGCCAGCAGTGGAGCTGCGTTCGGAGAATTGGTTGATTGACAGCAGCAATCCTCAATTCTTCGGCGGAGATGCTACGCGGTTGGTCAGGACATCCACGGATACCGGTTATGCCGTTTATTCATTAACAGGAATTCAGTCGTTTACGCTTCAGGCCTATTATTTCTCTGGCTCAACAGCCGTAATCAAGTTCTACGGATCGGGCGATGCGACAGCGTGGACGGAGCTTCCGTCCATTAATGACAGTCCTACAGCAACCGGTTCTGGTTGGTATGGAACAATATACACGCCCGCAGGTACACTTCCGAATGATATCAATTATCTCAAAATCGAGATCAGCGGCGACCTCGACAGCTGGCTGATGCAGCTCGGACACCTTACGCTCTCCAATGTATCACTTGCACCTCAAACGATTAACGATGAGCTTGATGACGTTTCACAGCTCTATGCATTTAGTACAAATTGGTCTTTAGATACAAGCAATCCCACTTTTTTTGGTGGAGATCATTCTCGTGAAGTGAGAACAGCAGATTCGGCAGAATCACTTGTGTACCATTTGCATAATTTGCAGCATTTCATCGTCCGTCTGCATTCCTTTGCCGGGTCTAGCGGAAGCATCAAGTTCTATGGATCGGCGGATGCATCCACCTGGACAGAGATTTCAGCAATACATGAAGCTCCACAATCCACAGGAGATGCAGCTTGGACCGGGACGAATTATACCCCAGCACAAGGGATTCCTTCCGGCATTCATTATTTGAAAATCGAGCTCAGCGGCGATTCCGCCCCCTGGCTGATGCAGCTAGGATCGGTCTCCTTGTCCAACCGCTTGCCTGGAGATGGAGGGAACAGCGGTGGAGACGGAGATTATTACGTCGATTCATTTGCAGGCAGCGATAGCAATGATGGAAGAACACCTGAGACAGCCTGGAAGACCTTCTCTGTAGTTAACCAGACTACCTTTGAGGCTGGAGACCGAATTTTGTTAAAGAAGGGTGGAATCTGGAACGAACAATTATATCCTAAGGGTAGCGGAACAGACGATAAACCGATAACAATCACTGCCTATGGCAGCGGAAGTAAACCGACTATCAATGGTGGAGGCATGGCCGGAGCAGCTGTATACCTGCGCAACGCCTCAAACTGGAGCATCCGGGATCTGGAGGTCACTAACTATGCTTCCGAGAGAGGAACCATTTACCGGGAAGGCATAATGGTGGAGAACGCAAACGGAGGAACTTTAAGAAATATCCGCATCCAGGATAACTATATACATGATGTATCAAGCAGCTTCCGTTATCCGACAGTTTCCGGGGCAGAAGGTGGTCCACATGCGTTCGGTGGAATCTCCGTATATGTGGGCGGAACGACGGGCACGGACAAATTTGATGGGGTATGGATCGAAGGCAACACGGTCGAACGAATTGGACGGACAGGAATTGTGGTATGGGATCAGCGTTTCAACGGAGCCGACTATGCTACGGTCAATGTTACGATCCGCGGAAATTATGTCAAACAAGCAGACAGCGACGGCATCCTCACCTTCGGTGCGGACGGAGCGTTAATTGAGCATAACATAGCAGAAGAAGGTGGGAACTACTCCGAAGAAGGCGAGTTTAACGGCTCAGCCGCAATCTGGCCAACTCGGGGCAAGAATAATATCGTGCAGTTTAATGAGTCCTTTAACACAAATAAACCAGAGGGAGATGGTCAGGGCTTCAATCTGGATATTGATACTATGGACAGTGTAGTTCAATATAATTACAGCCATGGCAATAAGGGCGGATTCATGCTTTTTGTCGATGCCCGTTTAACTCCAGGAGTGCTGACCGGCTCCTCTAACAATGTAGTCAGATACAACATCAGCCAGAATGATCTGACGCATACGTTTAATTTTGCAGGTGGGGTTACGCCGGATACGCAAATCTATAACAATACGATCTATATCGGCACTGGGCAAAACACCAAAATAATCGACCATGAATGGGACGACGCAGGAAATATCAACGCTCCCTATACGTTCAGGAACAATCTGGTCTACAACCTTGGACAGGGAGGTTATAATCTGCCCGGGGTAAATGGCAGCTTCGACCACAACCTGTTGTATGGAAATCATCCAGTAAGCGAGCCGGAAAATACGAATCCCGTCACAGCGAATCCGCTCTTGGTTGCTCAGGGCAGCGGTGGAATTGGCTGGAATACAGTGGACGGTTACAAGTTAAGAGAAGGCTCCCCTGCGCTTGGGGCTGGTGCAATCATTGCAGACAACGGAGGCCGTGACTATTGGGGAAATGCTGTTTCAGCAGAAAATCCACCGAATATCGGAGCCTATAATGGACCCGGACTTGATCCTGCCACACTGCCTAAAGCACCTGTGGATGATCTGCGATTATATTTTCAAGGCTTAAAAATTGCTCCTCATATTACAGATGGTAGAAACGGAGGCATATCCCTTCAACTTCAGTTTACAAACAGTTCTGGAGTAGACCCTCTGAGAATTAACAAAATTTCCTGGAAAATAGGAGAAGGAAGTGATCAGCTCAGTGGTAGCCAGTCGCAACTAGCTGAAATCGCTCCGAATAGCGGATTTACTTATCCAATTCCTTTGCCGGGATTCTCTGAAAGCGTTAAATATCCACTAGAGTTGACCGTTGACCTTGAAGGCTATGAGACAGTTCACCTCAAGCAAAACATAGATATTAACCGGATGAAGCATCAGTCAGACACAGGAACTCCCGCGCTGATTGATCTTGCAGACGGAACCCCTTTGTTGAGCGGGTATAACGGTACGGATGATCTTAGCGGAACAGCGCAATTACGCTGGGACGCGGATAACATTTATTTGACTGCCGACATCCGTGATGATGTATTCAGCCATAATGCATCCGGGATTAATATTTGGCAAAATGACAGTATTCAATTCAGCCTTGCTCCCGGTGTACCGGGCGATAGCCAATCCTGGTATGAATACGGAATATCGCAGACGCCGGAGGGGCCGCAAATTTATCGTTGGCTGTCTATGAAGGGTGCCGCTACCGGAGTGTTGACCAAAGGAACACTAAGTGTAACCCGAGATGAAGCGACTAAGATTACCTCATATGCACTGGCACTACCTTGGAGTGAAGTAAGTCCAATTCGGGCAGCGGTAGGCAATATCTTGAGCTTCTCGATGTTGGTTAACGATAATGATGGTGCGGGCCGAAAAGGGTATATTGAGTGGGGATCAGGCATAGGCGCTGCGAAGGATCCGGCACTTTTCCGCACCTTCCAGTTTATGAATGTCGAAGATGAGGAGGAGACACAACCGAGTGATAATGCTGATTTGAGCTTTTTGAGTATGGACGGTACAGATATTCCCGGGTTTGACCGTAATACATTGACCTATACAATAAATGTACCCTTTTCTAAAACAGCCGTGACTGTTATAGGGATACCTTTAGATCCGAAAGCCAAATTAACAGTAACTGGCGGAAGTGAACTAAAAGTAGGAGAAAATAGCGTCAGCATCAAAGTTACCGCCGCAAATGGAACAACAACAAAGACCTACACTTTGAAAGTGGTACGGAGTGAAGACCGCGGGGGAACAGAAACGCCTGGCAGTTCGTCCGGCAGTAATAATGGCGGTAACAATAGTAACAGTGGAGGGAAAATAGTTAATCCAGTGAATATAATCTCAGCCGGCCGTATTCAGATTCAGGCTTCACCTGATGCTGAAGGAATGCGCCTTGCACAGCTTCCTACTGGAGAAATTCAAAAAGCAATGAAGGGTGTGCAAGATGGTGCATTGGCACTTGAGCTTACTAAATTTGATGCCACAGCTAAGGGTGTAACCTTTCAATTGCCCGTTACCGAACTGAAAGATAATGTTACCTCTCTTACAATAAAAGCAGGTGCAACCACCGTAACGTTCCCAATTGACAAGAGGGGTAGCAATATTCCGGAGGGTTCCAAGCAGTTAGAGCTGTCCATTCATTTTGTTGATCCTTCAACCCTTTCTGTTGCATTAAAAGAGAAATGGAAAACGCATGCCGAGTACCGGATCTCCTTGATGGTAGACGGAAAGCAAATAGAAACATTAAGTCAATCTGCGGCAATGAAGGTATCGTTTGGATATAAATTGAATCCTAGTGAAGCGCCGAATCAAGCTATCGTCTATTCTATTACCCGCGAGGGGCTGGCGGAAGTGGTCAAGAACTCCAAATACGTTTCAGGTACAGAGAGCATCACCTTCACAACACGGAACTTCGGATTATACGCTGCAGCGAATGGAGATATACACTTCTCTGATGTCAATTCGGACTTCGCTGCTATCCTAGAAGCGTTGGCTTCCCGTGACCTGGTGCACGGCACAGGCGATGGCAAATATGAGCCTGCCCGCCAAATCACAAGAGCTGAGTTTGTTCAACTGCTAGTATCAGCGCTAGACCTTCAGGCCGATAGCAGCAGTACTTTCACAGATGTGAGTTCAGACGTCTGGTATTACCAAGCTGTCTCAACGGCTCAGGCACTGAAGCTGGTTAACGGACGCAGCGAAGGCTTATTTAGCGCAAAAGAACCGATTACTCGCCAAGAAATGGCAGTTATTTTGTTCCGCGCTCTGAGCTTAGTTTTTCTTCAGCCGGATTATTCCAGCAAAACCGTAGTATTTGCTGATCAGAAGCAAATCGGAGCTTATGCCAGGGAAGCAGTTGAGTACCTGCAGCAGTCAGGGATAATCAATGGTTATTCCGACGGAACCTTCAGACCACTGAATCTGACTACCCGTGCGGAGGCTGCTGCTTTGATTTATAGAATTATGGGATTGTAATCATCATAAAAGAGCTGGAGCCAAGTGTAATTGGCTCCAGCTCTTTTTGTTGCAAGTATAATATATTATTCCTTCACGCTGGCCACACAACATATCTCATGTCCGCGACGTTCACCTTGCCATCTGGCCAAAAGAGCCATTCGTTCAACAAATGGAGTATTCGGCCCATAGTGAGGATGTGCATCGATCAATACATCCGAAACGGAGACCAGCTGCCGCGTGAATATCGAATTGATCTCAAATCCAGCCTGATTGAGTAATTCACGCACATTAGCGTCCGTGTAATGATACAGGTGATCGGGTTCAATAAATAACGGTGATTCAGGTCCGTAGACTTCGTTGGTTAATGAATGGCTGTTAGGAATACTGAAATATATTTTCCCTTGCGTTGTCAAAAGATTACGAATATCCTTCAAAAATGCAAATGGATCGGAAATATGCTCAAGCACATGCCAGAACACTACCGCATCATAACGAGGAAGATCAGGATTTTCAGCCGAGTCATCGTCTTGGGTGCTTTTCCATTCATCTTTAACCAGATCCACACCGTATTTATATTTGGCATAGGCTCGTGACAATTGTGAGGGTTCAATGCCAACCGCTCTCCAGCCGCCATTTTCAGCAGCATGTAAAAATTCACCTGTTCCAGAACCAAACTCTAGCAATGCTCCTTTTTCTGGACTGAACATTTCCAGCAGCATTAAATTAAACAGAGCATGATCAGAATAGGTAGCTTGAGCATATTTTTCACGCATTGCAATCCATTCTGTATTATAAATATTTGTGATTAAGCCGGTTGTATCAACCTCCGCAATATTCGCTCTAAAGATAAGACCACAATTGCTACACCGCATCAACGTAAACGAATGATACTCATGAAATACGGTAATAGCTGGAGCAGGGCCACACAAAATACATTGCATATAAAAAACACCTCCGTTAATCGTTTCACTTATTCCCCCCCAGACCAAGCTGGGGTTAGGGCATCATAGTTCAGTTGAAGGGCTTGGAGCGGGTTTCATTTCTTTCATTCTATTATCAATCTCGATAGAATATGCTCGTCTCACTGATCCTAAACAAGGTCAAACTTCAATAGATTTATAGTATAGCTTTCTAGGACTTTATATTAGGTGAAGCGGAAATTGGGAATCCTTCTGTTGTCGTTGCATGATTATAAAGGATGAAGAAGCAAGCACATTGTTACAATCCATGATTACGTCAAAAGATTGTTGGCTTCGGAAATGCCTGTTAATATTGGAAATAGAATCATCTTTTAGATTGGAGAGTCAATGATATGAAGGTCATTATTTTTGGAGCTACAGGTATGGTTGGTCAAAGCGCGTTGCGTGAATGTTTGATGGATGATAGAGTTCAAGAAATACTTACGATTGGGCGTAAAAAGACAGAGCATCAACATACAAAACTAAGACAAATTCAACTATCCAATGTAGCTGAATTATCAAGTATAGAACATGAAATCACAGGTTATGATGCATGCTTTTTCTGCCTTGGGGTTTCCTCTGCTGGTATGAAGGAAGATGAATATAAAAGAGTAACATATGATATCGCGCTATCCGCCGGAACAACATTAGCAAGATTGAACCCTCAAATGACCTTTATATATGTTTCTGGAAGTGGGACGGATAGTTCGGAAAAAGGACGCTCTATGTGGGCGAGAGTGAAAGGGAAGACAGAAAACGATCTGTTGAAGCTACCTTTTAAGGACGCATATATGTTCAGACCAGGTGTAATTCTACCCCTATATGGCATACAATCCAAAACAAAAGTGTATCAGATTTTTTATGATGTGATGAAGCCACTTTATCCCTTGCTAAAGAAGTTAAACAGTGTCATTACATCGGAACAATTGGGACGAGCTATGATTCAGGTAACGATTAACGGTTATCCAAGACCCAGAATAGAAAGCAATGAGCTCAAATCCATGATCAGGAGGTTAATTTAATGAACATTATCATTAGACAAGAAAAAGCTCAAGATATTAACGAAGTCTACCATGTAGTCCAAAAATCATTTGAAAATGCGGAACATTCAGATCATGATGAGCACAATTTGGTAAATAGACTAAGGAGCTCGACAAAGTTTATTACGGAGTTATCTCTTGTAGCTGAATATGAGAATAAGATCGTCGGTCATATCCTTTTTACAGAAATTCTAGTGGGTGATCAGACTCTGGTTGCGCTTGCACCTGTTGCAGTACTACCAGAAATGCAAAGCAAGGGTATAGGGAAGCTACTGATTACTGAAGGCCACAAAATCGCAACACAGCTTGGATATAATGGCTCTGTCGTTTTGGGTCATGATAAGTATTACCCGAAGTTTGGTTATAAAAAAGCTAGTCAATTTGGTATAGAAGCACCTTTCGAAGTTTCAGACGATAATTTTATGGCCGTTGAGCTTATAGATGACGGTCTCTCAGATGTCCATGGCGTTGTCGAATACGCTAAAGAATTTTTTGATATTAGATAAACGTAAAAAAGTGGAGCAAATGCTACGGCAGTTGCTCCACTTTTTTATTTGTTTACAGAATCAATTAACACCTTTAAAAAAAGGATTGTGGAATATCGAGACTGAAAACGGCTTGACGAACGACACTATCCTGTATAAAATAAAGCAGTGATTTAGTAAATTAGTAAATGAGTGAATTAGTAAATAGGAGTGGTGCAATGAAAATACCAACAACGTTTAAACATAATCCTGTTGTCATGTTGGAGAGTTTTGAGAAGGTGTAAAAAATAGTAAAGGATATGGGGAATTAAAATGTTTTCTAATCGTTATGTTCGAACAATTATCCTCTCCCGTGTGTTATTGCAGCTCGGAATATGGATCCGGAATTATGCCGTCCTTCTTTATGTATCTGAATTGACGAATAATAATCCGGTAGATGTATCTCTGATATCGGTTGCCGAATTTGCACCGATCTTTCTTTTTGGTCTTATTGGTGGGACCTTTGCCGACCGATGGCGGCCGAAGAGAACCATGGTATGGAGCGATTTGTTATCTGGCTTGTCCGTCGGGGTGGTGCTGATTGCGGTCATGAATGGCGAATGGATTGCGCTTCTTATCGGATCTTTTGTATCTGCCAGCTTATCTCAATTTTCTCAGCCTTCGGCGATGAAACTGTACAAGAGACATGTGCCAGCTGAACAGCTGCAAGGCGTTATGGCGATGTCCCAAACCCTTGTCGCTGTCTTTACGGTTTTGGGACCCGTTATTGGTACGTTTATTTTTATTAAGTTTGGAATTCACGTATCTCTGATCCTGACAGCCGTTATGTTTCTGGGCTCTTCGCTTATATTGTCTTCCCTTCCTCGGGATGAAGAAGAACCCAAGTCAGGTAAAGCCAGCGGCTTCATCAAAGAGTTAACGGCTGGCTTGCGATACATCGGATCGAGTAAACCCTTAAGAACACTTAGTTTAACTTTCTCGGCGGTGGGTTTGGCATCAGGACTAACTCAGCCGCTTCAGATTTTTCTTGTCATCGAGAACTTAGGTAAGGACAAACAATTTCTTCAGTGGCTTGTGATGGCTAGTGGGGCAGCCATGTTAGTAGGCGGAGCTGCAATAATCGGGATAGCCAAAAAAGTAAGGCCACAGCTATTGCTTTTGATAGGCTTACTCGTCAATGCCGTCTGTACGGTTGGAATGGGAGCTTCTAAGCAAATTTGGCTGACGATTATTTTCTTGGTGATCAGTGGTTTGTTTTACCCTTGCATTCAAGGAGGGATTCAGACACTTCTTGTGCGAAATACCGAAGGGGCCTTTATTGGCCGAGTTTCAGGAGCAATCATGCCTATTTTTATGGGAATGATGGTGGTTGGCATGTTCATTTCCGGCTACCTTAAGGATACGTTCTCCTTGATGGGCGTATTTATGGCGAGTGGTGTATTTGTGATTATCGGTGCGCTTTTTCTGCTTCCTATTGTGGTTAAGATAAGAAGTAATGTGGAGCTGGAATCGCTGGGAAAATGAAAATCCAACTACAATTTCCATGAATTTATTATCTAAGATAAGGAGAGAAAGATATGGATATGAATAAACGCAAAGAGCTGATCGAGGAGTACAAACAGATTAAGATTTATATGGGTGTTGCTCAAATCAAAAACCAAATCAACGGCAAAATATTTATCGACAGCTATCCTAATTTGAAAAACAAATGGCTTACCCTGCAAATGCAGTTGGATTCAGGGAGATTTGCAAATGCCCAGCTCCAGAAGGATTGGAAAGAATTCGGTGCGGATGCGTTCACTTATGAGGTACTAGAACAGAAGGAGATAGATAAGGTAACTGATATGCGCTGGGAACGGAAGAAAATCTTAAAGCCATGGTTAGAGAAGTTACAGCCCTACGGAGATAAAGGTTATAACAAACCACGAATTGACTAACGATGAAATCCAAGATAAGATGAAACCGTCGTTTAGTAAATTAGTAAAATAGTAACTGGAAGGAAGAAAAAAAACATGAAAATACCTACAACTTTAAAACATAAGCCTGTTGTCGTATCGGAGAATTATGAGAAGGTTGACGGCCGAATGGCTGGAAACACAGATGCGAAAGGTCTTTCCTTAGGATTGGCGCAGTGGAATGATCGAGGAAAGGTCGATATTTCTGCTAAGGTATGGAGATATACCGGGGAAAAATGGTCCAGACAATCAGAGGAACTGCCTCTTCATCGCGTGCTTGATTTGTCCATTCTAATTTGCCGGTCGTTAGAACATTTCCGCGAAGCGTATCGATATGAGAATTTATATGACCCGGAGCAGCCCGTCATCGACAGAGTTGGCCTGCAAGGGGATGCGATGACTGTAGCGGTATGTACAGATAATGAGCGAATTAATGAAGATATTAAGCTGTTTAATCAAGCTCTTAGCGATGACGATGAAATGATCGGTGAGCGTCTGAGCACGTTATCCAAAATATTAAAGGATATGGGATATTAAACAGAAAGTGGCCGTCAATCGGGGCTAAGAAGCCTTCGTGACTGCCACTTTTTATTATAATCAGCATATATACTGCCAGGACAAAAAGTAAGTCATAAAAAACAAATGATAGCTGTAGTCAATTTTCCTCTGCGACGAATAGCAGGCTTTAAATCAGAGGTATTAGTTCTTGGAGGTGTACCGGAACAGGTAGACGTCATTCTATTGAAGTGGTTTTATGTTGATTAACGCAAAGAGGAGTTGTTGTGATTCCAAAGCCTGTCTGGGAAGAAAGCCTGTTCTTTTCACATTGAGATCCTGTAATGGTAAAAGCGTTAAGTACTAAGAAGCTGGATATCTAATTTTTCTTAGGATCTTGTTGGTTTTGATAAAAGATGGGTTAACCATAATTAAGGGGTTAACCCATCTTTTATTTATAAGAACACCCTTAGCCTTGTACAGTTCATTCTATTTTGGAGGTTTAAGAATAAAGGCAGCTAAAATTTGTGAATTTCGCATTATAATCTTGGTCTTCTCCAGTGGCGTACAAACCAATAAGCACACCTGTGAACCCTCCGGCTATTTCAGAGGATAGATATTTGGTTTGCGCAGCTCCGAGTAAGATCTCAGTACCATCTACCTGGATATAAAAGTGATAATGTGTTGGACTGCTTTTGATAATTAATGAAGCATGGTTGCACTGACTTATATTTTTTGTTTTTTCAATGGATTTGATATCTCCGATATTCAGCCGTTCGATAATCTCATAACCCTCTGGATGTTTACGCAAGGCCAAGTCATAATGGTGATTTTCGTCCATGTAAAGTGTAATTCCGGCTTCACCATTCGTAAGGCTGACTTCGCATGAAATAATCGCGTTAAAGTCTTTTTGACGAATACCAATAAATGTCGGGGTAGCCGGGATATCTAACGTTACAGCAGTTCCTTTAAGCTTTATTTTATCAGCTTCTAACCTATAATTTTCTGTAACCGGGTGACGCAGGTAACACCAGTCCAAATTCCAATCTGTATTCTCGAACGTAAAGACTCTTTTCTCCTGCTGAATGACTTTGTCCGCAATACGATCAGTCTCGAAACTTATAAGAGTGGTACCTTTATGACCTGCTGTAAACCATCCCTCCTCGCCAAAGGTAATCGGAGTTAGAAAAACCTCGCGCCCCAAATGGTGATAGGTAAGATACTGGCCAGTCTGCCGGAATCCAAGATGTAACAGCCACCAATCCCCCTCATGGTCTTGTACCAAATCTCCATGTCCAACTCCCTGAAGCTCGTAACCGCCTAAATTTCGATTAGTCAATACGGGGTTATGCGGGTAGGCTTCGAATGGACCAGTAGGAGAATTGCCCCTTGCATAAGTAACCATATGCCCATATTCGGTTCCGCCCTCAGCTGCTAGCAGATAGTATTGTCCATTAATTTTGTATAAATGAGGACTCTCCAAATAACGCCCACCGGATCCTTGCCAGATTGAACGGCTTGGCGACAGCTTCTGCCCGGTTTCAATTTCAATTTCACATTGGACTATACCATTAACTCCGTAATCGTCTGTCCCATTACTCATGAAATAGGTTTTGCCGTCTTCAAAATACAAATCTGGATCAATACCGCCTTGATTTACATTAATCGGATCAGACCATTCGCCGTAAATATTGTCAGTCCAGACATAGAAGTTCTGGCGCAAAGTGTCATTAGTGGTCGTCATGTAGAATCGTCCATTATTGTACCGCAGGGTGGGGGCGAATACACCACCGGAGCTGTCCACAATATCCAGTTGAATCTGGTTCTTTCGGGTTAAGCAATGACCGATTTGGGTCCAATTAATTAAATCTTTACTTTCAAAAATCGGAACACCGGGAAAATATTGAAAGGAACTGCAAACCAAATAATAAGTGTCTTCAACTTTACATGCACTGGGATCAGGATAAAACCCTTTGATCACCGGATTATTGTATTTCATTTCTCCACCTCATTAATAAATTCATATAAATAAGAATTCAATATATTTAACTACTAAGAAAATTAAACACTATTGCTTATAGGTTTTCAATGAATCAGGGTTGAAGATATACGTTATATTTATTAAATTAATATATATGTAATTTCAATAAGCACAGGTCAGGTGATTATGATGATGATCAAAGCAAACGGCGAAGCAAAATTCATGGCGTTATATGAAGCGCTGGCAAGCGAAGTCAGATGGAGGATTATGAGCCTTATTGCTGATAATGAAATGAATGTGAAGGAGATTGCGGCTAAGTTAGAGCTTAGCCCTTCCATAGTCACTATGCATATCCGAAAGCTCGAACAAGCTGGACTTACAGGAAGCCACAGGGTACGCCTAAACGGAGGAACGCACAAAATGTGTTTCCTTAAACAAAAAAGAGTTGAAATCGAACTCCCCACTGCCACTCAAACCCCGAGGATCAGAGAGCAGACCATTTCAGTCGGTCATTATACCTCATTTGATGTCCATCCTACATGTGGTCTTGGGACACAAGAGAAAGAAATTGGGGTTTGGGACGATCCCCGATATTTTCTCGATCCCGAGCGGGTCAACGCTGGCATTTTGTGGTTTGGGAGAGGTTACGTAGAGTACAAAACGCCTAACTACTTACTTGCCGGTCAAATGCCCGAGGCCATCGAGATTTCAATGGAAATTGCTTCTGAAGCGCCAGGCTTGAGAGATCATTGGCCTTCGGATATTGAGTTCTTTTTTAACGGTGTAAAGCTTGGAACTTGGACCAGTCCAGCAGACTTTGGAAGAGCGGCACGAGGCATATATACTCCGGATTGGTGGCATCGGAATGTAAATCAATACGGGTTATTGAAGACGATCCGCATTGACACTTCGGGCACATTTATTGATGAAGAAAGGATGTCGGACATTACTGTCGCAGATATTTTGCTACGGGAACAATTCTGGACGCTTCGGTTCGCAGTTGACGAGAAGGCTGTTAATGTTGGTGGTTTGACACTTTATGGGGCTGGATTCGGTAACCATGACCAAGATATTTTAATTCGTGTGTACCTAGGAACGATGACCTAATGAAGCAGGATATTTCAGTTATAGTTGTTTTCTCCATCCAGTTTATCAGCTGGAACTGGTAAACTATCCATATATTGAAGAAGTTGAGAGGAGAGATATTCTGAATTATAACGAGGTTATTAAAATCGCTGATACACACTTACTTCCATTAGTGATGGAATTGTACGGATTGGAAGGTTATGAAATCAGGCTTATCAATGCACATAAAGGAGGACGGAATATCGCATATAACTGTGATAAAGCTGATTCTGAAGCAAAAATAATCAGAATTGCCTTCTTAAGTGACAGAAGCCGAGAAGATATTTTGGGTGAAGTGGAATATATCAGGTATTTGTACGAGCATGGCGGCAGTGTTTCGAATGTAGTCAACTCCCAGAAGGGGAACCTGTTGGAAACGATCACTCTTAATAATCATACCTTTTTTGTCTGCTTGTTTGAAAAGGCCAAGGGGAGCATGCTCGTGGAAAATCATTATCGGTATCGGGAAGGCGTTCCTATTACTGAATACTATTATAACTGCGGCAAAGTCCTTGGGAAAATGCATCACTTATCGAAGGGATATACGCCTGTCCATTCTCGGTATAATTTTTTTGATAAATACAATGCCGATTATATAGATAAGCTAATACCTGACTCGTTATCTCTGCTGAAGGAGAAGCTGGTAGATCTCCTTACAACCTTAGAAGGGATGGACAGGAATCACGAGTCTTTTGGGATGGTACATTTTGATTACTGCGATGGGAATTATATGATCGATTTTGATACAGGGCAAATAACTGTTTTTGATTTCGATAATTCCTGCTTTTGTTGGTATATGTATGACCTGGCAAATCTCTGGACACTTGGAGTGGGCTGGATACAATTTGAACAAGACGTCTTTAAACGCAAAAAGTTTATGGATGATTATTTTAAAACAGTGCTTGAGGGCTACAGATCCGAGACCAGGATCGAAGATTCGATGTTAGACACATTGCCATTATTTATCCAAGTAACCCTCATGGAAAACATTGTTGATGCATTCGAGGTAATGCGGAACAATGGTGAAGAGCCGGAATGCGATGAAGAGCTGTCATATCGTATAAAATGTCTAGAAGACGATATCCCATATGTAGGATTTTTCCATGAATTTTACTCATGTGATGAACCCTTTGAGTATGAGGAACGAGATATTTAGGAAGATGGTGTTTTTGATATGCTGCGGATAATTTCATAGTAGACTCGAATAAGCAGGAGTTGGAGTAAAATGACTTACGAAAAACCGGAATTGACCATGAGTGAAATTGAAAAAGTACTGTGGAATCATCTTGGACAGGGAGCGGCTGAGATTACACCGTTGTCTGGCGGCAACATTAGCAACGTGTTTTCATTTATTTTAGAAGGAAAAGACTATGTTGTGAAATTCAGCGATTTGGAACGAGCATATGAGACCGAACAATTTGTATCCAATTTGATACTCGATCAAGGTATTCCTTTCCCAAAATGTTTGGGGTTAGGGAGGACTAATCAGTTAACCTATTTAATCATGGAGCGAATGGAAGGTCGCAATCTATCCGATTTTACAGCAGAGGAACAAACCCGTCTGATGCCAGAAATTATCGGCATTTTAACAAGAATGGCCGAAACGGATATTGGTGGAACTAACGGGTATGGTTGGATCGGACCAGATGGTAATGGCTCCTATTCATCTTGGAAAGACTTCGTCATTGCCGTAAATGCGGAAGATCAGACGGGGACATTCTGGGAGAATTGGCATGAACTCTTCCGCACGTCTTGCTTGGAGAGAGAAGTATACGAAGAAATCTATAGTCGTTTGATGACATATGTACCCTATAATGAATTTAATAGAAGCTTTATACACGGAGATTTTCAACAGTGGAATATTTTGTCCAACGGAACACGGATTTCCGGCATTATTGATGGAAATTGCATGTATGGCGATTCTCTCATAGACCTTGCGATTCTCGACAAGCATATGCCTTGGTGTGATGTCATTAACGCGTATCAAAACTATCAAGAGAAAGCTAGAATAGTGACCCCGAATTTTGAGGAGCGGCTAATCGGCGCCTATTATTTTAAGGGACTCGATGGACTTCGTTTCTATGCTAAGATGGGCTGGACAGATGCTTATCAGGACACACGGCATTTTCTTTTAAACCTGAAAGCTTAATAACAGAACGCTTTACATTTGAATGGATACAAGGTAAACACTTCAGTATAAATTGATTTCATGTAAGATGACCAAATCATATACATATACTAGCCGCATAGTTGCGGCTTTTTGTATATAAATATTAAATTTCTAATTACTACTAGGATTATTGATCCTAGAAATGATGCTTGTTATAGAGCTTCAGGCTTACAATCTGTAATATTTGCACCTGGACTTGTCATTAATCCACTATCTAGAGCTTTGTCCAACTTGATAAAATGTAAGCGCAATCATAAAATTATCGATTGGAGGAGTACGGCATGAAAAAGATTGGTGCAGGTTTTATATTCTTATTTGTGATGTGCGTAGCATTATCCACTACTGCGTTCGCTAAACAGCCTTATTCATCCTACTGGTTTCCAGAGCAATTGCTTCAGTGGAGTCCGGCATCCGACCCGGATGCGGTATTCAACCGAAGTACAATTCCGCTGCAAGACCGCTTTGTGACAGATGGAGTCAATGCTCATGCAACAAAAGCGCCAAAAGTTATGGCTTTATCAGCACTGAACTCTGGAACAAGTGGTGTGCCGTCACAGGGATCAGACAAATTTGGAGCTAATACGTTTACTTATTGGCAATATGTTGACAAGCTGGTTTATTGGGGCGGATCTGCCGGAGAAGGGATCATCGTACCGCCAAGTGCTGATACGATCGACGCAGCACATAAGAATGGCGTACCGATCGTCGGAACGGTGTTCTTCCCGCCAACTGTTTATGGAGGGAAATATGAATGGGTGAAGCAAATGCTTCAGCAGAACAGCGACGGTTCCTTTCCTGCTGCAGACAAGCTGATCCAGGTTGCGAAGTATTACGGATTTGACGGTTGGTTTATTAACCAGGAGACTGAAGGTGGAACACCGGCTGATGCACAGAAAATGAAAGCTTTCCTAAGTTATCTAGAATCGCATAAATCTGCATCTATGCAAATCGTATGGTACGACTCTATGACCAAGGAGGGCAGTATCAGTTGGCAAAATGCACTAAATGACAAGAACGCAATGTTTCTGCAAGACAATAATAAGAAAATATCAGACAATATGTTCCTGAACTTCTGGTGGAAAGATCTTAAAAGCTCAGCAGAGAAGGCCAAAAGTTTAGATAGAAGTCCGTATGACCTGTACGCAGGGATCGATGTTGAAGCCAAAGGCTACGATACGAATGTGAAATGGAATCTGCTGTTCCCGGATGGTCAACCTGCCGCCACTTCCCTTGGTATCTACCGTCCAGACTGGGCTTTTAACAGCGCAGAAAGTATGGAGGATTTCTTCGCACGCGAGAACAAATTCTGGGTGGGGCCAAACGGGAATCCAGGTAATACCGTTAGCGATCAGGCCTGGAAGGGGATCGCTAACGATGTGATAGAATCATCCCCTGTAAATAAGCTGCCTTTCATCACCAACTTCAATACTGGAAGCGGACAGAAATATTATGTCCGAGGGCAGCAGGTGCGAGATAAGGGATGGAACAACCGGAGCCTGCAAGATATTCTGCCAACATGGCGCTGGATCGCAGACAGCAAAGGTACTTCACTTACTCCGGAGCTTGATTGGTCCGATGCGTATTACGGTGGCAGTTCGCTGAAGGTATCAGGTGATCTGAGCCATAACAATGCGACACATCTAAAGCTCTATAAGACAGACCTTAAAATTGAAGCAAGTACAAAGCTTTCGATTACTTATAAAACGCTGAATAAGCCTAGCTTGAAGGTAGGTCTTGCTTTTGCAGACCAACCAGACCAATTCATCTTTCTTAACGTGAAGGATAAGACAGCCCCAGGCTGGACTACCGAAACTTTGAATTTGACCCCCTACAAAGGGAAACGAATCGTAGCATTGTCACTTTATTTTGATACCAAGGATACGATTAGTAATTATAGTATTCAAATTGGTCAGCTCTCCATCCAAAATGCCAACGACCCGGTTAAAACACTACCGGCTGTTCGCGATCTGAAGGTTACTCAATCCGATTTCCGCGATGGAATTTATGGAGATGCTAGATTAGAGTGGAAACCACTTGACCAGCAGGTGAAGCAATACGAAATCTATCGAGTACTGCCAGATGGTAGTGAGGTATTATTGGGCGCAACGCCAAATCATGTGTTTTACGTTCCTGAGATGAGAAGAATAGACAAAGAAACGCTCACAGCATTAAAGGTTGTTGCAATCAATGGAAGATACGAGCAAGGTCAGGCTTCCAGCGTGAAGATCAGCTGGCCAGCTTATCCGAAGCCGATTGCAGAGTTCAAGGCAGATCGGACCTTGGTAGCTCCAGGTGAGAGCGTAAACTTCACCGACCTGTCGACCGAAGTGACAGAAGAATGGTCATGGAGCTTCGAAAGCGGTAGCCCAGCTGTCAGCACATCGAAGAACCCGGTTGTAACGTTCAATCAGGAGGGCATTTATAACGTGTCACTAACTGCAACCAACAGTTCGGGCCAAGACACAATTATGAAAAAGGCGCTCATTACAGTGAGTAAGGAAGCTGGTGCGGTGAAGAATTTAGCACTTGGAAAACCTGCAACAGCCGATCATGCATGTGGAGATAAGGAAGGCGCGCCAAACGCAGTTGACGGTAAAGTGACGGATAATAGCAAATGGTGTGCACTTGGAAATCTGCCTCATTGGCTACAAATCGATCTAGGAGCCGAGCATCAAATCAGCACTTTTATCATCAAGCATGCTCAGAGTGGAGGAGAATGGTCCGGGTTTAATACAAGCGATTATACCATTCAGGTGAGTAACGACGGAACGAACTGGACGGATGTTGTAAACGTGCAAGGAAACTCGGCAGCTGAGTCGACAGACGCGATTGCATTGGTGAAAGCTCGCTATGTAAAATTAATAACTCTTAAGCCCACACAAGGAGCCGATACAGCAGCACGAATTTATGAGTTTGAAGTCTATGGGTTGTAGTTCGGTTCGAACCATGGTTTTTGAATAACAAAAAATAGCGGGAAACACAAAAAAGAACCTGAATAGCTTTCAGGTTCTTTTTTATTGCATATAAAAAGACACGATGATATAATCGGATCACGACTACAAAAAAATAAAGGCATAGATAATACATCTTATATTTATAATATACCATGCAGCTAAACTCTTGTCAAATTTTTTCTCATTTTAATGGTTAGGAGAGATATTGTATGCGTTCATTGGTTCTTGGTTTTCAGGAAATAGAAACAACACAGCTTTTGCTCGTGGGCGGAAAAGGGTTGAATTTAGGGCGATTATCAACCATCGAAGGAATAAAAGTACCAGTAGGATTTTGTGTTACAACAGTGGGCTATCAAAAAGCCATCGAAAAGAACGAAAAGTATCATATTTTATTGGATCAACTATCCATGTTAAACGTAGACGATCCAGAGCAAATTGGTGAAATCAGTAGGAAGCTTCGACAACTCCTTATGGAAGTAGAAATTCCTTCCGATGTTGTGACAGCAGTTACTCACTATCTCTCCCAACTTGGTGAAGAACAGGCTTATGCAGTACGCTCTAGTGCAACTGCTGAAGATTTACCACATGCCTCATTTGCCGGTCAACAGGACACCTATTTAAATATCATCGGAAGAGAAGCAATCATGCAGCACATAAGCAAATGTTGGGCATCTCTATTTACGGATCGCGCGGTAATCTACCGCATGCAAAATGGATTTAACCACAGACAGGTATATTTATCTGTTATCGTGCAAAGGATGGTTTTCCCTCAGGCTTCAGGGATTTTATTCACAGCGGATCCGATGACTTCTAATCGAAAGCTGCTATCTATTAATGCCAGTTTTGGGCTCGGAGAAGCTCTGGTCTCTGGCTTGGTATCTGCCGATTGTTATAAAGTACAGGAAGAGGAAATCGTCGATATGATGATAGCAACCAAAAAATTGGCTATCTATGGATTAAAAGAAGGTGGAACAGAGACCCTGAAAATCGATCTCGATCAGCAAAAGACTCAAACCCTTTCCGAACAACAAATTTTACAACTGGCACGTTTAGGTAGAGAGATTGAAGCTTATTTTGGTTGTCCACAAGATATCGAATGGTGTTTGGATCATGATACTTTTTATATTGTTCAGAGTCGGCCAATCACTACTTTATACCCGATCCCTGAAGTAAATGATCAAGAAAATCACGTTTACGTATCTGTCGGTCATCAACAAATGATGACGGATCCCATGAAACCACTAGGATTGTCTTTTTACCTGTTAATCACTCCTGCACCCATGCGTAAGGCCGGTGGAAGGTTGTTTGTTGATGTTACACATATGCTGGCTTCACCTGTCAGCAGAGAAAATTTCATAAATACCCTTGGGAAATCCGATCCGCTCATAAAAGACGCATTTATGACCCTAATAGAACGAGAATATATAAAATCGTTACCAGATGATAGAAAAGAACAGAGTCCCGTTAATAGCAGTAAAGATAGTTCGTCAGAAGGTTTTCAAGCATTAATCGAAAATGATCCGGCAATCGTTTCTGATTTGATTAAGAACAGTCAAACGTCGATAGAAGAATTAAGACAAAACATCCGAACGAAATCAGGAGCAGATCTATTTGATTTTATTCTTGAAGATCTTCAGGAATTAAAGAAGTTCTTATCTGACCCACAAAGTACAAAGGTTTTTATGACTGCTATGAACGCTTCGTCATGGATTAATGAAAAAATGTACGAGTGGTTAGGTGAAAAAAACGCAGCAGATACGCTTTCTCAATCTGTACCAAACAACATTACCTCGGAAATGGGTCTGGCGCTTTTGGATGTTGCAGATGTGATTCGTCCTTACCCGGAAATAGTTGATTATTTACAACATGTAAAAGATGATAATTTTTTGAATGAACTGGTTAAGTTTGATGGTGGACAATCAACTCAAGACGCAATCTATGCTTATCTCAACAAATTCGGAATGCGATGTGCCGGTGAAATCGATATTTCGAGAACTCGTTGGAGTGAAAAGCCGATTACACTTGTCCCCATGATTCTCAGTAATATCAAAAACTTTGAGCCTAATGCTGGCAATCGGAAATTTGAGCAAGGCCGACAGGAGGCTTTAGAAAAAGAACAAGAGTTATTAGATCGATTGAAGCAATTACCGGATGGAGAACTAAAAGCTGAAGAGACAAAACGAGTAATCAGTTTTATCCGGAATTATATCGGTTACCGTGAATATCCAAAATACGGAATGATTAACCGCTACTTCATTTATAAGCAGGCTTTACTGAAAGAAGCCGAACATCTCGTAAAAGCTAGCGTTATTCATGAAAAAGAAGATATATTCTATCTCACTTTTGAAGAACTTCACGAAGTCGTACGCACAAATAAACTAGATGAACAGATCATCAGCAAACGAAAAGACGATTACAATTTTTTTGAAAAACTTACTCCGCCACGTGTAATCACATCTGATGGTGAAATTATTACAGGTGAATACAAACGAGAAAATCTGCCAGACAAAGCGATTATAGGTCTCCCTGTTTCTACCGGAGTAATAGAGGGACGAGCTCGTGTCATCTTAAACATGGAAGAGGCAGATCTGGAAGATGGCGATATATTAGTCACCGCCTTTACTGACCCTGGCTGGACATCATTGTTTGTATCTATTAAAGGTCTCGTCACCGAAGTTGGCGGACTGATGACCCATGGAGCCGTTATCGCTCGTGAATATGGCTTGCCAGCAGTTGTCGGAGTGGAAAATGCCACCAAGCTGATAAAAGACGGGCAACGAATTCGTGTGAATGGAACAGAAGGTTATATTGAAATATTGTAGAGGTATATAAAAATAAAAATAATTATCGATGTTCTCTTTCGCTGATCTGAAATTCGGTTTAATGTAGGAAAAGAAAGTAAATAATATGGGGATATGGAC
Source organism: Paenibacillus sp. FSL E2-8871 (assembly GCF_038000345.1). NCBI lineage: Bacteria > Bacillati > Bacillota > Bacilli > Caryophanales > Paenibacillaceae > Paenibacillus > Paenibacillus sp. FSL E2-8871. Next base: position 1,178,929 of record NZ_JBBOBV010000001.1, read on the forward strand.
AACCTAGTGAAACAAAGCCAACTTATATTTGCAAAAGGGGAGTTCGAAGTAATATTCCTTGACGAGAATATTCGTCACAAGGTATATTGTAAAAGCAATAAATTATCCCGACTAAGGAGAGTATAACTTATGATTAATAAAATTGGACAAATTATGTTATATGTAAATAACCAAGAGGAATCCAAAAAATTCTGGACAGAAAAGCTAGGATTCGAGGTGATTTTAGACGAAACAAATGGCCCTATGAGATTTATCGAGCTTGCTCCGAAAGGTGCAGCGACTAGCATTGTTCTTCATAATAAAGAGTTGGTTGCCCAAATGAATCCTGAAATGAATCTCGGAACACCTTCTTTAATGTTCTTTTCGGATAATTTTGATCAATTGAATCGAGAGTTGAAGGACAAAAATGTTACGGTTGGAGATATTGTAGAAATTCCCGGTGGAAGAGTATTCAATTTCGCAGACGGTGAAAATAACTACTTTGCTGTAATGGAAAAAGGACAATAAAATTGAATGAACATGCAATAAGGCTATAGTTAAATAAATTACGTCAGCAGCTAATCAAAATGATTAGCTGCTTTTTCATACCCATAATGACCGTTATAAACTTCAAAATCTTACTTGTTAAGTAAAGAATATCATGTTATTCTGCAAAAAGAGGAGATGATCAGATGTTTGAAAAGGGGTCGTTCCAACCCGTTCAAGCCACTAAGTTAGTGGACGATGTTGTTAATCAAATACAACAAAAAATTTCAACAGGAACAATCCTGCCAGGAGACAAATTACCTCCAGAACCTGAATTAATGCAATTATTTAATGTAGGGCGATCAACGATAAGAGAAGCAGTCCGTGTGTTAGTTCATGCTGGTCTATTGGAGAAAAAGCAGGGTTTTGGAACTTACTTAAAATCCAGTCCTATTATTCAAGAACCACTTACCCATCGTTTACTTCGTGCAGAATTGATTGAGGTCTTTGAAGCTCGAAAAATGATTGAATTAGAAATCGCAAGATTAGCAGCTCTACGGCATGATGACACTGACTTATTCAACATGCGAAAACATTTGGATACAAGAGATATGGCTCTAAAGCAGAATGATCGTGAACTGTATGCCAAATCGGATATAGAATTCCACATGGCTGTAGCGATGGCAAGTAAAAACGCTGTAATCATTGACTTATATAGAACGTTTACTCATATTTTGTCAGATGCAATGAGTAAATTAAACCGTAATTATAGTTCCCATGATCCTCAATCCGATTACCATGAACAAGTGTATGAATCTATTAAAAATGGGGATTCAGATCAAGCAGTACAATCGACGCTCAAAATTTTAAATGGAACACTTTCTGAGCTTTAAGTTCAATATAGTCATTCATGTAGAGGAGGAATTTGGGCATGATTATATCACTCAAAAATGTATCATGGCAACGTGATACAACAATGATCTTACGCGATATGAATTGGGAAGTGAAACAAGGGCAACACTGGTGTATCGTCGGACTAAACGGTTCAGGCAAGACGACGATGCTGAACGTAGTAAACGGCTATATATGGCCGACGACTGGGCAAGTCGAAGTGTTAGACCACCGCTTTGGCGATGTGGATCTTAGAGAGTTACGGAAACGAATCGGTTGGGTCAGCACCTCGCTGCAACAGAAGCTATATGGCCATCAGACTGCGCTGACCATCGTCCTCAGCGGAAAATTCGCAACTATCGGTTTATACGACAAGACGAATGAAGAGGATCAAAAGCAAGCCGAGGAGCTGATGGAATTTCTAGACTGCTCTTCCTTAGCCGCTCGTACATACGATACCTTGTCGCAAGGTCAGCGTCAGAAAGTCCTCATTGCACGCGCACTTATGGCCAATCCAGATCTATTGATCCTTGATGAGCCTTGCACAGGACTCGATATTTTTGCCCGAGAACAGCTGTTGCAAATGATTGAGAAGATTACGAAGCAAACCAACGGACCAACTTTGCTGTATGTAACGCATCATATCGAGGAGATAACACCATGCTTTACACATACTTTGCTGGTGAAGAACGGAGAAATCTATAAAGGGGATGAGACAGAAAACTGCTTGCAGTCGGATGTGTTGAGCGATTTCTTTGATACCCCCGTTGAAGTTCAGGAGCATCACAATCGTAAGTGGCTTACACTTGCCGGTGATAAGTAGGATAAGCTGCCTAGCAATTGCTAGGCAGCTTTTGTTATCTTGAATGTTAGAAGCTAGTGTTCACTTCGAATAGAATTACTATATTGTCGGGGACTCATTCCTATCTTTTTTTTAAATGTTTGGTGAAAAAATTTAAGGTCAGCATATCCAACTGCAGCGGCAATTTCGCTTACACTTCTATGACCTCCTGAAAGCATACGACATGCAGCATCCATTCGAATACTTTGCGTATAATCTGTAAAGCTCATTCCAGTCTGATGCTGAAAAAGGCGACTGAATTGCCGTTCGCTAAGGTTCGCTTTACTGGCGAGATCACTAAGTTTAAGCCCATTGGCATAGTTGTAATTTATAAATGCAATCGCATCATCCACTGCCATCCATTGCGGCTTATCCCCTGACGGCGCAACAATCTGCAACCGGTGTCTAAACAAGCCTGTTAATATTTGTACGAAAAGAGCATCGAGGACAGCTAGATATCCTGGCGGTTTTGCCGAGAATTCACGAAACAGTTCACGAAACATAATATGGTATGCGCCATTGACATCTTTCATAGAGAACCATAGCAATTGCATGTCTGTGAAAAATTCACAAATATCTGTAGCGTGAGGAAAGGTAGCCTGAAGTTCTGATAAATACTCTACTGGAAATAAACAGTTATAAACGATGAGCGGGCGGTCTTTCATCGGGGTCTTAGGTCGAAATACATGACTGCGTCCAATGGGGATAAAAAATAACGTACCGTGCTGGAACAGCCTCATCGTCAATGTAGTGAACGCCTGTCCTTCACTGATATAAGTAATTTCGATAAACTCATGGGAATCGCATTCAATTCGAACGTTTCGTAAGCCCTGTTCACATAAATTGGCACACCAGGCTCGAAAAAACTATCTCCAGACATGACAAAAGTGCTGCGTCTGATACTCATAATCGTGGCCCCTTTCAAATTGCTAAGGCTAGACATATCGTACGAAACTAATGAATGAATGTCTAGATCCACCTATAAAAATGTCTGAAATACCCCCAATTCTAAATTCTCTCAACTCATACAATAGAAATAGCTGCCGGATCAAAGATCTATGAATACAGTTCAAAGTGTTCCGACAGGTTACTGGATGAATATAGGAGGTTGATACAAATGTCCAATTTTGAAGTTACAAATCTTAAAGTGAACTATAGAAAGAATCCGTTGGGGATTGATGATTTACATCCGCGGCTTAGTTGGTGGATCAGCACAGAAATACGGGGATTTATCCAATCAGCCTATCAAGTTCAAGTCGCAAATGATCACAAATTCTTTTCAAAAATCATATGGGATTCTGAAAAGGTAGAGTCGGATAGCAATGTGCATATTGAATACGAAGGTTCCGCCTTACAATCCCGCACTCGGTATTACTTTAGAGTTCGAGCTTGGGACGATCATGGGATAGTTTCAGAATGGAGTGAACCTGCGTACTGGGAAACGGCATTGTTATCGGTAGATGAGTGGCAGGCAAAATGGATAGCAGCACCTCCGAATCACCAAGAGAATGGGGCTGATCCTTGCGACTATACTCGTACGGAATTTTCAATCCCTGATAATGTTGTATCAGCGCGTGTGTATGCAACGTCTCTTGGGATGTACCGCTTATATATAAACGGTAAACCAGCAGATAACACGTTATTTAACCCTGGCTGGACCAGTTATAATAAACGGCTTCAATATCAGACCTATGACGTGACTTCTTTGATTGCTGCTGGCAATAACGCTCTTGGTTGCATGGTGGGAAACGGGTGGTATAAAGGATATTTAGCTTGGGAAGGAAAGAAAGACATCTTTGGTGAGGATCGTGCTGTGCTTATCCAGCTACACGTCACATTATCTGATGGTTCTGAGCAAATCATTGTATCGGATGACAACTGGCGTACTTCTATAGGTCCACTCTTGATGTCAGAATTGTATCATGGCGAAACGTATGATGCGAGGCTCGAGGTAGAAGGTTGGTCTTCTCCCGGTTTTGAGGATGTAAAGTGGCAAAAGACTATTCTCAAGGACCGTCCAGAGACTTCATTGGTTGCTCAGGAAAACGAACCGACCAGGGTTATAGAAACCATCAAGCCTATTGCAGTCATTACTACACCTAAAGGCGAACACGTGCTGGATATGGGACAAAATATGGTTGGATGGGTAAGATTTACGGTTCATGCTGAAGCTGGAACGATAATTACTTTAGAACATGCTGAGGTGTTGGACCGCGAGGGGAATTTCTACATCGGAAATTTACGATCTGCAAAGCAGACTGTTACTTATATATGCCATGGCGGGGAGGCAGAAACGTTTGAGCCGTATTTATCCTTCCAAGGATTCCGTTATGTAAAAGTGACTGGCATACCGCTAGATCAATTATTGGAACAATTTATCGGCTGCGTCATCCATACGGACTTGGAGCAAACGGGAAACTTCAACTGTTCAGATGAACTCTTGAATCAGCTTCAGCACAACATTTTATGGGGACAAAAGGGGAATTTTCTAGATATCCCGACAGATTGCCCTCAACGAGACGAAAGATTGGGATGGACGGGGGATGCTCAAGTTTTTATTCGCACGTCTGCCTACAACATGAATGTCGTTCCGTTCTTTGAAAAGTGGCTAAAGGATTTGGCCGCGGATCAAGAAGAGGACGGAAGAGTTCCGCATGTTATTCCCGATGTTCCAGCGGCAGGATACGGCTCTGCTGCTTGGGGAGACGCCGCGGTGATTTGTCCTTGGACGCTTTATCAATGTTATGGAGATATTCGTGTGTTGAAAACGCAATATCCAAGTATGAAAGCATGGGTCGAGTATATTCGGGCGCAAGGTGAAGACGAATATCTATGGAATACAGGTTTTCATTTCGGAGATTGGTTAGGTCTGGACGCCAAAGAAAACAGCTACGTCGGAGCAACACCAAAAGAGTTGATCGCTACCGCGTTCTATGCTTATTCAACGGAATTGCTAGCTAAGACAGCGGCTGTCATTGGAAAACCCGAAGATGCCTTAAAATATGAAGCATTGCATGAGAAGATTGTTCTGGCATTCCGTCAAGAGTTCGTAACGCCAAATGGTCTGGTGGCCTCACCGACACAAACTGCGTATACACTTGTCCTTATGTTTGACTTATTAGAGGAAAAGGATCGTCATCGGACGGCCAAGATGCTAGTTGACCACATCGAAGAAAATGGAGTGCACCTAACGACCGGCTTTGTGGGAACTCCCTATCTGTGTCTAGTCCTCTCTAGATTCGGTTATACGGATGTAGCCTACCAATTGGTACTGCAGAAAGAGTATCCTTCCTGGTTATATTCTGTAATCCAAGGGGCTACAACCATTTGGGAACATTGGGATGGAATAAAACAGGACGGTTCGTTCTGGAGCGATGATATGAACTCCTATAACCATTATGCTTACGGTGCTATTGGAGATTGGCTCTATCGCACTGCCGGTGGCATCGAACTATTAGAACCAGGCTACAAAAAAATACGGATCCAGCCGCAGATCGGGGAACATTTGACGTGGGTTGATGCTTCGCTTGAATCTGTCCATGGAATGATCAAGGTAACTTGGAAAAAACAGAACGAAGATTCAGTAGAAATGCAAGTACTGATTCCATCCAATACAACAGCTGAGATTATTATTCCAACGATGAATCAGGACAGTATTTTGGAGTCTGGGACACCAATAGAACAAGTCATAGGTCTATCCAGTGTGGAACAAATGTCAGAAGGCCTTAAACTACTAGTTGGATCTGGTGATTATTACTTCAAGTTTCCGATGACTTAAACGTTAATAAGGAATGATCCGCCAAAGAGAAAATAAGTTGAGCCAATTCATCGCTTGATATAATGAAATTTTGTAATATCCATTCCTGTATAATTGCTAAGCTTCCATTAACCAAATAAGCGTAAGTAAAACGCTTCATATTTTCGGGAACGTCAAGCTGAAGGAAAGTGTCAATATTCATCAGTACTTCATTAAGCAAACGTTTTGAAAACAACTCGTTTTCATTTGATTTGAGTAGCATGATGGCAAATAAATCATCATTCTTTTTGATGTAGTCTAAGAAGGTCAATATATAAGTGATGCCATTGTCATTAGCTTCGATTTTTTCTAGATATGCATTTGTGTTATCAATAATCTCCTGCTCAACATGTTCAAGCAAATCGTATGCATTTGCATAATGCAAATAAAAGGTAGAGCGATTGATGCCTGCTGAAGCGCATAATTCTTTTACGCTGATTTGGCTTATGTTTTTTTCTTTGAGCAGGCGAATCAAGCTTTGCTTCAGCAGCAATTTGGTTAACCGTTCACGTTGATTCATTGTTGATTCACCCCCTATAAAATTTTTTTAAAACTTATGGACAGAATAACTTCGACTGTCTATATTACATCAGTTTGATAATCAACTGGTGGTTGTGAAATAGACACTGTGTCTGTATTCTGAAGGGAGACGAATGACTTGTCAATAATCTTATAATGCAGGTGAAGAATATGGTAAAGAAAAAACGAGTCATGATAACAGGTGCAGCGGGCAATATGGGTGGCGAAACATTGAAATTTCTTAGAAACGATTTAGCGAAATGCGAGCTGTTACTCTTTGATTTAGACAATTCAACCAGCCGCCAAAAGCTGAAAGAATATGAGAGACTAAGTGGCGTTAAAGTAGTCTATGGCGATTTACTAGACTGCGACCTTGTCTATGAATGTGTGAAAGATGCCGACATTGTGCTTCATATAGCAGCCTTTGTATCTCCTGCTGCAGATGAGTTTCCCGAACGAACGATGCAGATTAATTATGGTTCAGCGAAGAACATCGTCGATTCCATCAAGAAAAGTGGTCGTGCCCATGTAACGCGTTTCGTAAATATCGGTACAATTGCGGAAACGGGTGACCGTATGCCGCCGATCCATTGGGGACGTGTGGGCGACCCTCTCAAACCAAGTGTTTATGACTACTATGCCGTTTCGAAAATTGCCGCCGAGCGTATGGTAATTGAATCAGGACTAAGCTATTGGGTGAGCCTCCGCCAAACAGGTATTATGGGGCCAGCGATGAGCAAGATAGAAGACCCTATTATGTTCCATAACTGTCTAGAAAATGTGCTTGAATACGTATCAGATCGGGATTCAGGACGTTTAATGCGAAACCTCTGCATCTCGGATATAGACGGAGAACTAAATGAAGGATTTTGGCAACATATTTACAACATTGGCGGGGGTGAGAGCTGTCGAGTCAGCACGCTTGAGATGTATCAGGTGCTTTATGGTAAGTTAGGTTTAACAAATCTTGATTATGTGATAGATCCTAAATGGTATGCAACACGGAATTTTCACGGACAATATTATCTGGACTCTGATAAGCTGGAGGACTATTTTCACTTTCGCCGAGATTCAATAGATTATTTCTATCAAAGCTACCTCGATAATCTAGGCGCACTTGTGCCTGTTGCGAAAATCATCACTAAATTGCCCGGAGGTCAAAAATTGATGGGTGCGATGATTAAGCGGACGATGAAAAAGCAAGCAGTAAAAGAGCGAGGAACGATACGTTTTATCGAGGAAAATGACATTGAGAAAATAGACGCTTATTGGGGCAGCAAGAACAACTGGGAGGCGATTCCTGCAAAGGTGTCTGAAATGAAGAAATTCGCGGATTGGGATAAAGTCATCAAACTTGACCACGGGTATGATGAGAATAAGCCAACATCGCAATTAAATCTTGAAGATATCAAGGGTGCTGCGAAATTTCGTGGTGGTGAATGTCTTTCAACAGATATGGAAACTGGGAATTGGGCAGGCAAACTTGATTTCAAATGTGCGTTCGACCATACCTTTACGGCTAGCCCCAAGCTTATGCTAGAAGGTGGACATTTCTGCCCGCAGTGTGAGCTCGAAAGCTGGAATTACAAAGAACGTGCGAAGCGTGAACCGTTCTTTGCTCAGGTTTGGAACCCTATTCAAAGTAAGGCAGACGGACGCGAGTATATGAAATCGTATCAGAATTAGATGGTATTATCTCACTTCTGAGATGTTAATACTTCATACAAAGGTTGATCTTTTTGAAGATCAGCTTTTTTTGATTTCATAAAGAGGGAGAGAATAAAAGCGTATTTGTTGACAAATAGTCTAATTAGACTAATAATATAAACAGTCTAATTAGACTATTGAAGAGAGGATGAGAATAATGATCAAATCATTTCTAATGATTGGACAGTCAAATATGGCTGGACGAGGATTTATACATGAAGTACCCCCAATTTATAACGAGAGAATCCAAATGCTACGTAATGGCAGATGGCAAATGATGGCTGAACCTATTAATTATGACCGTCCTGTTTCTGGAATAAGTCTGGCAGGATCATTTACGGATGCATGGTGTCGTGAAAATGAAGAAGACATCATTGGCTTAATTCCTTGTGCTGAGGGTGGGAGCACCATTGATGAATGGGCTGTAGATGGGGCACTTTTTAAACATGCATTACAAGAAACTAAATTTGCTATACAAAATAGTGAATTAACGGGGATTTTATGGCATCAAGGAGAAAGTGATAGTAGTAATGGCAGCTACAAAGTCTATTATCAGAAATTACTTTTAATGGTTACGGCGCTTAGAAAAGAGTTAGATGCTCCAAATATTCCATTTATAATTGGTGGCTTAGGGGATTTTTTAGGCAAAGAAGGATTTGGAAAACATTGCACTGAATATGAGTTGATGAATCAAGAGTTACAAAAATTTGCTTTTGAACAAGATGATTGTTACTTTGTTACAGCTTCAGGTTTAACTTCTAATCCGGATGGTATTCATATCGATGCAATATCTCAAAGAAAATTTGGGTTGCGATATTTTGAAGCTTTTATTAATAAGCAGCATGTACTTGAGCCGCTAATTAATGAACAGGAGTTGTTAAGTCTCCATAATGCAAGAACTCACACTAAAGCGGAAAAAATGTATATATTGAGTATGGATTTTGCTTTGGGAAAAATATCATTTAACGAATTTCAAGCCAAGTTCATACAAATCAACAATGATTAAACCTAGTTGCATTTTGACGGAGGCGTTGAGTTGATAATATTACTAATTTTAGGATTATTAAAACAAAATCCAGGGGCTCACGGATATGAATTGTTATCCTTAATGGAAGAAAAACACTATAAATATATAGTGAATTTCACCAAAGGGTCCTTTTATTATAATCTTGGGCAATTAGTAGAGAAGAAGTATATTGTAAAAGTTGACCAAAGAGACAGCACCAGAGAGACACATAATTATAACATCACGGAATTAGGGGAAAAAGAGTTTGAAAAGTTGATGTTCAAATATGGGTCTAAGACAGACTATATAAACTTATCTTTTTATGTAGCAATGTTATTTTCAGATGAATATAAAAAAGAAGAGCTAACTAAATTAATAGAAATACAAATCGATCAAACTAAAAATAAGATTTCTTTAATACAGCTATCTCTTGAGAACGATGAAAATATTACTGCTTATTTTAAAAAAATGTTAGAAAATTCACTTTCCCACCATATAGTAAATGTTCAATGGTTTGAAGGATTGCTTGAAGATATAAAAAAAGAAAACTGATCACAGCTCAACGATTATTCTTGTAACCTATTTGAACATACGTTTTTCTAGTTCATATTGATAAAGATCATGAATTTCTTTGCTTTCAATATCTTGACCTACAAAAAAAACTAAAGTTGGGTCACTCACGGGATATGCATAAGTAAGGTATGTTCGGTGCATAAAATCATAGTCCATCTTTTTTAACTTGAAGTCAATTTGATACTTATCTTCTAAATAGACTTCGAATTGTTTTTTATGGGCTATGGACTTCCATGGTAATCCGAAAAACAAAAAGTATATTCCTATAAGGAATATCAAAAAAAATATTAGTATGAGCGATTTTTTACTTAGAATGGGGTGTTTCATTTATTAATAACCCTCCTTGTAAAATAAGGCAAAAACGAGCCTCTAAAATCCCTTTTAGGCTCGTTTTGCGTTTCGTGAATTGTATTTACTTATTTTAGAATCCTGCCCACTACTAGTATATATTTTAAATAGTCGCCATAATTACCTGCTGTAAACTCCGTTTTCTGCTGAAATACTTGATCTTTTATGAGGGCTGGACGATCGTGCAAGCGAACTTACAGTAAGTATATGATAAAAAATGTAATAAGGATGTAAGTAATTTTGCCCGCTACATACTACGAGTCATTAAAGGTTCTGGTAACAATCAATAACATACTAACGGTACCTGTAAAAAACATTTTGACATATCTAACAGGTACCGTTATAATAAAAATCAACAGGTACCGTCACAAAGATTAACAGGTATCATACAAACTTTATGGAGGATCCAATATGGACATGAATACTGAATTATACGAAAAACTCGCGAAACTGCAATGGCTGCTGCAACGCCAACACTTAAAAACACACGCTGCTGTTGGCCCTATGGCCGACACATCCCGCGGGCAAGGCAGGATACTGGCATTTCTCCGGATGAAAGATGGTATCAGCACCAAAGATTTATCCTATATGCTGGACATCCGTGTATCATCCCTCAATGAATTGCTTGCAAAATTGGAAAAAGCCGAATATATCACCCGTAAGCCATCAGAAACAGACAAACGCATCATGTTGATTTACTTAACCCAAAAAGGACAAGAGGAAGAGGGGCAAGAGATAGACAGCGTCAACATATTTTCTAGCCTATCTTCAGAAGAGCAGGTTGCTTTCGGGGATTACTTAACCCGCGTAATTATGGCTTTAGAAGAAGAGCTTGGAACGGACGGAGAACGTGATGTAATGGCTATGTGGATGGAGGCTGCAAAGGAGCGTATGGGAACAGAGGAATTCGAAAAACTAATGGCCATGCGTGGACAAATGCAAAAAATGTGGGGGAATTCTAGGGACGAACGCTTTAGCGGAAGGTTCCCTGGCTTTGGCGGGGAAGGGCATCGTGACATGCGCGGATTCGGCTGGCCTTCCAGAGATGGAAGGAATTCGTCACCAGACCAGTCACATGATCCGGACGATAAGTAAGCAGAGTCTTTTCGTCAAACAGTAGCAGTGGCGAGCCTTTTACAAAAGAAAGATGAACGGCAAAGGCGGCGCAATGACGTACTTTCTTGGAAACTGAAGAACAGTTAAATTTCGCACACCAACCCCGTAAAGTCGATGTTACGGTACGGGGTTGTTTGTTGCTGCGTCATGGTTCATATTCAATAAATAGTTAGAATTCTAAGTAATTTGAATACCAAATAGATGAAGAAAGTGGTGACCCACATGGATGCAGAAAACCTTCATTACTTTGAAAAAGCACCCATCTCAAAAGCCGTAGCTCACTTCGGTATACCGATGATGTTAGGCATGTCAATGAGTGTCATATATTCCATCTTGAATGCCTATTTCCTTGGCACACTGGGCAATACGGCTATGTTAACCGCACTTGCACTAACCTTGCCGTTATTCGCGATCATTATGGCTCTAGGAAATTTGATTGGCATGGGCAGTGGTACATTCATCTCCCGCTTGCTAGGGGAGAAAAAATATGATGATGTAAAGCATGTATCTTCATTCGCTTTTTATAGCAGTTTAGTTATCGGTCTTATCGTGATGGCTGTTGGCCTCCCGTTGATTGATCCAATTGTTCATGGCCTGGGAGCGACGCCCGACTCCTTCGGATTTACAAAGGACTATGTAACGATTATGCTTATCGGCTCACCATTCGTTGTATTATGCTTCACATTGGAGAATATCGTGCGCTCGGAAGGTTCAGCAATCACATCGATGATCGGGATGATTCTAAGTGTTGTCGTGAATATTATTCTCGATGCGCTAGTTATCTTCGTCTTCCATTGGGACGTGATTGGCGTTGCTACTGCTACGGTCATCTCTAACTTGGTTGCGAGCGCATTCTACGCCTACCATTTGGGTTATAAAAGCCAATTCTTAACTGTCTCTTTAAAATGGTTCAAAGCTACCAAGGAAATACTGAGCAATGTATTCAAAATCGGAATTCCCGTCTTTATTATGAGTATCTTCTTGGGTGCAATGTCACTCGTATTGAACCATTTTCTTGTCGAATATGTAGATCAAGCCATAGCGGGGTTCGGAATTTCATCACGTTTATTACAATTACCTGAGTGTATTCTGATGGGATTATGCGAAGGTGTCGTGCCGCTCATTGCCTTCTCTTTTACAGCAAATAAATTACGCATGAAGCATACCATCGGATTCACGATCAAAGCGATAATAGCTTTAGCTGTCGTGTTCGGCGTTATCGTCTATCTGATTTCCGACCACTTAATTGGCTTATTTACGAATGACCCGCAATTAATTGAAATGGGCAGCTACATTCTGCATGTGACATTCTTATCCTTGTTCATTACAGGAATGACTTCGTTGTTTACCGGGATCTTCCAAGCTACAGCGCAAGGAACTGCTGCATTTATAATGTCAATTATTCAAGGAGTTACTCTGATTCCTGTGTTGTATATAGCCAATCGAATGAATGGTTTTCATGGTGTGGTCTGGTCGCTCGTCATTTCGGATGCCGTTGCGTTCCTTGTTGGTGCCATCATGCTGTATGTTCTGCGGAACAAGATGCAGCCGGATTTAGATGCTTTACCGCAGTAGAATACAGCGTCTTAAGTTGATATATTAAGTTCATCTTCTAATATAAATTTTACAGTATAAAGGTGGAGCCTAGAGTATGGTTGATTTTGAATGGTATAGAAGCTTTTGCACAATATATAAGTATCAATCGATTTCTGAAGCCGCAAAAACCCGCATGATGACGCAGCCAGCCATGAGTCAGCACTTAGCCGCCTTGGAGGCGGAGGTGGGAGAAACTTTATTTATTCGGTCGACTAGAAAAATCACTCCAACAGAGCGGGGAAAGGAGTTATATTCCCAGCTCGCTCCACTTATAGAGTCATTAGAGAATACGACAATGAGCTTTAAATCCGCTTCTTTGCCTACGCTGAGTGTAATCAAGCTGGGAGCGGCGCATGAGTTTTTTAGTGAAAAAATACTGCCACAACTTACTGATTTTAATACTTGCACCATTTCGCATTTTGGAACCTCCGAGCAATTGCTAGAGCTCCTGAAGGAAGACAAGCTAGACATTCTCATTATGTCAAAAAGGTTCCAAACTCCCGGTATCGAGTATTTGAAATTAATGGATGAAGAGTTTGTTATAGTAGCTCCAAGCAATTATGAAATCCTTGAATTTGATAATCTGAAGCTTGAAGAGCAATGGCTCTCTGAACAGAAATGGATCAGCTATGGCTTGGAATTGCCGATAATAAGAAGAATTTGGAGAGAACATTTTAAGAAACGTCCTGAAATTAGACCTATTCATATCATTCCTAATTTACACATGATCCTGAAGGCAGTTGAGCTCGGGGTGGGCTTGAGTGTCATACCTACATACCTCTTGCGAAACTCGTTAAAAGAAGGCAAATCAAAAGTTGTTTTTAAGCATTTAAAAGTAAAAAACGAGTTATATATCGCTTATCAGTTAAAGAATAAGCATTTGCCTCTGATTCATGAGATCATATCTATCCTAAGAGAAAAGAAGATGGATTAGCTAGTATTATTTATAAAATTATTTATTAATAAGTGGCTATTTCATAATTTGTTTTATTTATGTTTTGGAGCTTACAATAAAGAAGCAGCAAAATTAATAAATAATTGAGACTGGCACTACACTTTGTCGAATGGACAAGCATCAACAGCATAGATGAGGAGGAAATATTATTATGAAAGTGTTTATCACAGGAGCTTCAGGCTATATCGGCGGGTCGGTGGCTAAAGGTTTACTTGATGCCGGGCATACTGTCTTCGGTCTGGTTCGCAATCCCGATAAGGTGGAAGCATTAAGGGATATTGGTATAGAGCCTATACTCGGCACGTTGGAAGATACGGATACGCTAACGAAATATGCTAAGCTCAGCGACGCAGTAATTCACACAGCCGATTCTGATCATTTGCTGGCAGTTGAAACTTTTATAGCTGCTCTACGTGGAAGTGGAAAGCCATTTTTGCATACATCGGGTTCAAGTGTGGTTGGAGATGATGCCCGTGGCGAAACGGCGAGCGAACAAATTTTTGACGAGGAAACACCATTTGTACCTATGGATATTAGGGAAAACCGCGTAGCGATAAACAACCTCGTACGCAAGGCTGGAATTGAGGATTGGGTGAGAAGCATCGTGATAGTCCCATCTATGATTTATGGTGATGCACTAGCGTTGCCTGTGGAAAGCGATCAATTGCCGCAGATTATTCGCAAGTCGAGAGAGCTGCAGGCAGGCGTTCACGTAGGTAAAGGCGTAAATCGCTGGTCTAACGTCCACATCAAAGATTTGGTACAACTGTATGTATTGGCACTTGAAAAAGCACCGTCTGCATCGTATTTCTTTGCCGAAAATGGGGAGGAATCTTATGGGGACATCGCCAAATCTGTCAGCGAGGCGTTAGGCTTTGGGGGCAAGACCATAAGCTGGCCCGCAGACGAAGCGATAGCAGAACTTGGAGACTGGGCGCGTTTTGCTATCGCCTCGAACAGCCGTGTGCATGCCACCCATGCAAGAAATCTACTTGCTTGGGCTCCGAAGGAAGAGTCGCTGCTTAGCTGGATAAAAAATAATTTGCAATAATAAACCACTGAAAAATGATTCCTCCATGTTTAAATTTGACGATTACCACGAATAACATATACGCAAAAGAAGCCGCCTACAAGGTGGCTTCTTTTGCGAAAAACGTCATAAGCTAGCCTATCTTAAAAAGAACAATAGCTAAATTTTAACACTGACTTCTCCATTTGAAAGATATTCCTCGTCACCATTTTCATATCTGACTTTCAGATGGCAATCGTTATCGATATCAATGGCTGTTGCCTTAAGCTGTTCATTATTCTTTATCACTGTTACGGGTTTTCCAAGTGAAATTAACCGTTTTCTATATTCGGTAAGAAACAATCTGTCCGTTAATTGCTCATAATATCTCATGAAATTGTTCAGTACTTCTGCTACCAGTCGGTTGCGGAGATCACCATAAGAATTGTTTTCAGAAATTACAGTTGTTGCAATCTCGGTAAGGTCGTTAGGAAAGCCGTCGAACGGTAGCGCTACATTGATACCAATACCAAGAACGGCATAATCAAGCCAGCCGTTTTCCAGTGACACGGATGCTTCAGTAAGAATCCCACACACCTTTTTACCTTCCATGAAGACATCATTCACCCATTTAATCTGCGTTTCTTTACCGGATACGCTCTCGATGGAAAGGGCGACTGCAACAGCGGCGCAAGTGGTCAGCAGAGCGGAATCTGTTGCTGACAGCTTGGGACGCAGCAGGATACTCATATAGATACCCGTTCCCGGTGGAGAAAAGAATTTTCGGCCCATTCTCCCGCGTCCAGCGGTCTGTTCTTCGGAAAGGATCACCTTACCCTCAGCTTCTCCATTTGAGGCAAGACTTTTTACTGCTTCATTCGTTGAAGATAGTGTTTTAAAGACTTCTAAACGTAACTTTTGCCCCTGGGTATCCAGATATTTTGAAATTGCACTTGCAGATAGGATATCTGTTTGAGGTGACATGGAATATCCTTTATTGGTTACAGCTTGTATGGAATATCCGTCAGTCTGTAACGATTTTATGGCTTTCCAGACAGCGCTGCGCGTCACGGATAACTGAACGGCTATTTCCTCGCCGGAAAAGTATTCACCCTTATTACTGTCGAGCAAGGCAAGAATATGTTCTTTTACTGTCATGAACTTAAACCTCCAAAAGTATAACTCTCCGACCAAAACCCATCGAATATATTAACATCCAACGATTGCGACTGAATACTCTAATTCTATAGAACAATTGGAAAAACTCAAGCTTGGTATTTCACTCTATTGTAAACCTTTAAAAATATTATGGTTTACAATCAATAATATCTCCATTATAATTCAGCTTACTGGACGTATTTACTAACCAGAATACAATTATTTATATCCAATGGAGGTCAAATTTTTGAAGACAAAAGAACTTATTTATGCTGCATTATTCGCAGCACTTATCGCGGTGCTGGGCATGATTCCACCCATCCCCCTCGGCTTCATCCCCGTTCCGATCACTGCCCAGACGCTTGGCGTCATGTTAGCTGGATGTTTTCTGGGGAAACGGATGGGCGCCCTCAGTCTAGTCATTTTCATCATTCTGGTAGCCATTGGACTGCCTGTACTGACTGGCGGCCGTGGCGGAATCGCAGTGCTCATTGGTCCTTCTACAGGATACATATTTAGCTTCCCTATCGCGGCCGGCCTTATCGGCTGGTATTCTGAAAAAATCTGGCCGAAGGTCCGAACTTGGAAGCTGATAGCGATCAACATAATCTTTGGTGTATTACTAGTGAGTCTGATTGGTGCACCAGTCATGGCATTAATAACCAATACGTCGATCTGGGCTGGACTTGTCGGAGCGTTAGCCTTTCTTCCGGGAGACATCATCAAAGCCGTTATTGCAGCCGTCATAACGATGCAGCTGAAAGCAATTAGCCCTATTGAAGAAAAAGCACAAATATAAAGTGATGTGAAACTCGGGTAAATGAAACCCGAGTTTTTTTATTGAAAAATAATATGGTTATAGATGTGAATTTGTTTATACTATAAAAATTAAAATGAAATTGAAATAGGGTGGATAACAATGGATAAGGGATTTAATTTAGCTAGCCAACTATTAACGCTGCTTGATACAGAACAAAGATGGTTTACCTTAGCCGAAGTGGAAAAAAGTTTAGGGATCTCAGATAAGACAATACGGAAGATGGTGGAGGAAATCAGTAAGCAACTACCCTCTACTGTAACCATTGAAGTTTCTAGAGGTAAGGGAATCGTTCTTCTACGTGATGGGCAAAGTACGATAAGTGAAGTGATTTCTTCTATGTTTAGACAAACCATTTTTTATCGGCTGATGCATTTATTGTTTACGAATGCTGGTCGAATGTCTGTGGAGGAGCTTTCTGAAGCCATGTTTATGAGTACCTCGTCTTTGAAGAAGCTGATTGTGGAATTAAATAACAATGATCTAAAAGCGTATAAGTTACGCATTAGTTACTCTACACCTGTGATCAAAGGGAATGAAATGAATATTCGGTATTTTTATTGGAATTTATATTGTGATGCGTATGAGTTTACAGGATGGCCCTTTGCGAATGTTGATTTTGCTTATATAAATCAGTTGATCACAAATATAGAGAATGAGAATAACATTGTATATTTTATCAATTCCAAAAGGAAATTGTCCTTTTTGTTGGCAATTGTAATAGAAAGAGCTGCTAAAGGAAATTGTGTAACCATCGACGAAAATGCATACCCCTGGGAAAAGGGGATGTTTTATATACCAGTGAGAGCCATAGCAGAGCGTCTTGAAGAAAAGCTGTCTATCGAATTTCCAAAGAGTGAAATATTCTTTATGCAATCCATGGTTAGTCTCAGCCAATATCATTATTATGAAGGGTCAGAGATCACTCCGATTAAAGAAGTCGAATTACACAAGGATAAAGAAGAATATCAAATGGGGAATCTGCTTCTAATGTTGTTGGCAAAGGTATACCCGAACTTGGATATGCATGAACGATTTATCTTGGAGATTTACGGGTTCTTTGACAAGTTATTAATCGAAAATGCCATTCCGGAATGGATGATGATTTCGAAAAGTCATTTAACAACATATGTAGAGCAGGAGTGCCAGCAGATTTATCAAGAAATGCAAACCTGTATGCAAACGTGGAATAAAACTTACCCTTCCGTTCTCTTCAATAATTTTCATTTAACAAAACTAACCTTAATTGTCCGTTCGAGTTTACGTTATAAGAGTAAGAGGGCTTTCTTAGTGATCGGAGAGGAATTTTCAATTCGTCATTACATAGCAGATTTGATAAAGAAGGAAATAGGGGATCAGTTGATCCTTAATACCTCCATTATGAAAGGGCTAACCGACGAGATCATGCAGCAAAATAATATTGATCTTGTCATTAGTAATATCCCGGTTGCACTAAAGACCGTGCCTGTTGTTATTATTTCTACGATCCCTTCTAAAAGAGATTTGGACAATATCCGTAAAGAATTGCTTTTATAATTTGACCAATTATTTTCCGTTACCTACGTAAGTTTTTGGTCTAGTTTGTAATGTTAAAAAACCTTATGCTCAATCTAGTTTCGAAACTGATTTTACTTGAGGGCAAGTGGAAAGCGATTTCGGTAAACCTCAGTTTACTATTAAAAGTTGGAGGAAGAACTATGAGTAGGCATTTAGGTGCAAATAAGGGAGAAATAGCAGAGCGCGTTTTGCTCCCAGGAGATCCTTTACGTGCAAAATTTGTAGCAGAACACTTTTTAGAGGGGGCTAATTGTTATAACGAAGTAAGAGGGATGTATGGATACACTGGATTATACAAGGGTGTACCGGTGTCGGTTCAGGGGACAGGGATGGGAAATCCATCGATGAGTATCTATGCTACAGAATTGATCGTCGATTATGAAGTTAAGAAATTGATTCGCATTGGTACATGTGGTGCGATGCAAAGTGAAATTAATATCCGCGATATTATAATAGCCCAAGCGGTGTCTTCAGACAGTAATATGACGGAGAAGATCTTTCATGGTTGTAATTTTGCACCTACAGCAGATTTCTCATTGTTAATGAAAGCGTATCAACAAGCACAAGCTAAAAATGCAAATGTTTTTGTTGGTAACATTTATAATTCTGATGAATTCTATCGTGAAAATTTAGATCGACTTCACAAGTTTATGGATTTTGGTGTATTAGCAGTAGAAATGGAAAGTACAGCCCTATACACTTTAGCCGCTAAATATGGTGTAAAAGCGTTATCGATTTTAACAGTCGGCAGTCAATTGCTAAGACAGGAACACCTGACTCATAAAGAAAGTGAACAATCCTTTTATGAAATGGTCGAAATAGCCCTTAACACAGTCATTGATGGCTGATTTATGGATAAGAGCAGTGTTGTTAGAAAAGAGAGTGAGAAAGAAATGAAGGTAATACTGTCAGGATTGCAGTGGATGATTTTTATGATCGCTGGTGCAATTGCTGCACCCATTGCTATCGCAGATTTATATAACTTAACACCCATAGAAACTTCCGGGCTTATCCAGAGCACAATGATTACTTTAGGGATAGCTGGATTTTTACAAGGCCTGATGGGTCATAAATTCCCTATCCATGAAGGTCCGGCAGGATTATGGTGGAGTATTTTTACGATTTACGCAAGTTTAGTGGGGGGACTTTATTCTTCTAACAATGGTGCTTTACAAGCTTTAAGTGGGGCAATGATCATTAGCGGTGTGTTATTTATCCTAATTTCAGCATTTAAGCTAATGGATAAAATCGCTCGTCTATTTACTCCCACCATCACTTTTATTTATTTACTTTTATTGATCTTTCAATTAAGTGGATCTTTTATGAAAGGGATGATGGGGATTACCATAGCCCACACCACGTTAGATGTTAAAGTATTCATCCTTAGTATGATTGTGGTTTGCATTACCTTTTGGTTAGGAAAAAGTCGCTTTGTAGTACTCAGCCAGTTTTCAATAATTTTCAGTATATTGATAGGCTGCCTATTATTTATTATCTGCGCTAATATACCAGTGTTTTCTCATGCGGATACTATATTTAAGCTACCGAAAATATTCCCATTTGGCAGACCTCAATTCGATGCTGGGACAATCACTACTGCATTTTTATTAACGCTGTTATTAATAACCAATGCAGTTGCGTCGATCCGTTTGATGGAGACCGTTATGAAACAAAAGCAAGTGGATCATCATCGTTATTTGCGCGCCGGGTTTACTTCTGGAATTACGCATCTTATTAGTGGCGGTTTAGGAGCGGTCGGTTCTGTCCCTATCTCGGGAGCGGCAGGATATGTTGAACAAACAGGGATGAAGGAGCGAAGATCATTTTTAATTGGATGTTGCTTTGTGATCTCAATATCCTTATTTCCGCCAATGATGAATGTTATATCAGCGATTCCAGCTCCCATAGGCTATTCCGTTACCTTCGTCATTTTTGTGAAGATGGTCGGACTAGCGCTAAAGGAATTGAAGAAGGTCATTCATGAAGAACGAACATTTATCGTTAGTGGAATTTCCCTTTTAGTGGGTGTGGGATTAATGTTTATCCCTTCATCAGCTACGGCCCATTTATCTCCGATCGTGATAGCCATTTTAAATAATGGATTAATATGCGGAAGTCTGTTGGCGATTATTTTGGAACAAGGGTTAATGTGGAAAGATGCATTTCGATATGAGGATTCCAAGAAAATTAACCGATAATTTGGAGGGCTAAAAATGCATTATCTAATTTCTATTGCTGGTTTGGTCATTGTTCTATTACTGGCATGGCTAGGAAGTAACAATAAGAAAAAGATTAAATATCGACCAATCATTGTAATGATTGCTATTCAGATCGGTTTGGGATTAATTATACTAAAAACAAGTATAGGTGAATTCTTAATTAAAGGGTTTGCCGATAGTTTTGCAAAATTGCTTGGATACGCCAATGAAGGGATTGACTTTGTTTTTGGTGGGATTGCAAATGAAGGGGCCCATACATTTTTCCTTTATGTTTTGATGCCAATTGTTTTTATGTCGGCATTAATTGGGATATTGCAGCATTACAAAATTCTCCCGTTCATTATCAAGTATATTGGTTTGGTACTAAGTAAAATAAATGGCATGGGCAAATTGGAGTCTTATAATGCAGTTGCAGCCGCAATTGTAGGACAAAATGAAGTGTTTATTTCGGTGAAAAACCAGCTTGGATTATTACCAAAACATCGCTTGTATACATTATGTGCGTCTGCAATGTCGACGGTATCCATGTCAATTGTTGGTTCATATATGACGATGCTAGAACCTCGTTATGTAGTAGCTGCATTGATATTAAACCTATTTGGTGGATTCATCATTTCATCCATCATTAATCCGTATGAAGTTACACCTGAAGAAGATATTGTTGAAGTTCAGGTAGAAGAAAAACAAACGTTTTTTGAAATGCTAGGCGAATATATTATGGATGGCTTTAAAGTAGCCATAGTAGTTGGTGTAATGTTGGTTGGTTTCGTTGGGATCATTGCATTAATTAACGGGGTCTTCAGCGGAGTATTCGGTATCTCGTTTCAAGGAATTTTAGGGTATGTCTTTGCACCCATTGCCTTTCTTATCGGTGTCCCATGGCATGAAGCTGTTGATGCAGGCAGTATCATGGCGACAAAGCTTGTTGCGAATGAATTCGTTGCTATGCTTGACTTTGTTAAGATCCAAGATGGTTTAAGTGGGCGTACTACAGCCATTGTCTCGGTTTTTCTAATCTCATTTGCTAACTTTGGGTCCATTGGTACCATTGTGGGTGCAGTGAAAGGCTTAAATGAAAAACAAGGGAATATTGTGGCTCGATTTGGATTGAAACTGTTATTTGGCGCCACACTTGTAAGCGTTTTATCCGCTCTGATCATCGGTATCATTTTTTAGTTAAACTTAGCGGATTTTCGTCATCGTTATGAATTCTGCACAAGACATCTTTGTATATAAAAAGCCGCTTACTTAGCGGCTTTTTTTGTTGTGATTATAGAACAATTATTAAGATAGGAAATAGGAAAAAGAATAATTGATTATCAAATGGGTTAATTAAAGAAGAACCGCCAGTTTTTACTCTTTTTCCGAGTCAGATAGCAAAAGCATTGACAACCTGTATATACAGGTTTAAACTGTGTGAAGTGTTTGAACTTGTATATACAGGTTTAATATTTGACATAAAGTAATTCTTTTGGAGGTGTTCAACTTGAGTCAGTCCCAGTATTCGGAGTGGTGGCGCCGGTCCACGGTGTATCAGGTGTACCCGAAGAGCTTTAAGGACACTACAGGCAACGGAACAGGAGATATTAAAGGACTTATTGAAAAATTAGATTATTTGCAGAAGCTTGGAATTGATATTGTCTGGTTACAGCCGGTCTATGTCTCGCCACAACATGATAACGGTTACGATGTTGCGGATTATGAAAATATCAACCCGGATTTTGGTACGATGGAGGATTTCGACGAGTTAGTACAGGAACTGCACAGACGTGAAATGAAGCTAATGATCGATATCGTGGTTAACCATACTTCAACAGAACATGAGTGGTTCAAACAGTCCATTTCAAGCAGGAACAATCCCTATCGTGATTACTACATCTGGAAGGACCCCGCTCCGGACGGTGGCTTACCCAACAATTGGCAGTCGAAGTTCGGAGGTCCTGCCTGGCAGTTTGATGAAGCTTCGGGACAATATTATCTTACTCTCTTCGATAAAACCCAGGCGGATCTGAATTGGGAGAACGAGAAGGTACGTAGAGCAGTGAATGATATGATGCTATTCTGGGCTAAAAAGGGTGTCGAAGGCTTCCGCATGGATGTAATTAATTTAATCTCCAAGGATCAACGCTTCCCTAACGATGACGGGAGTGTTCCACCGGGGGATGGACGCAAGTTCTATACTGACGGTCCACGGGTTCATGAATACATCAAAGCGATGTACGAAGAGGTATTTGGTCCGTATGAGATGGTGACAGTCGGAGAGATGTCCTCAACTACATTGGAGCATTGCATCCGATACTCGAGTCCTAAAGAGCGGGAATTTTCCATGACTTTCAATTTTCATCATTTAAAAGTCGATTATCCGAATGGACAGAAGTGGGAGCTAATGCCCTATGATTTTGAGGCGATGAAAAGCTTGTTCACAGAGTGGCAGACCGGAATGCAGAAAGGTCAGGGCTGGAACGCCTTATTTTTTAACAATCACGATCAACCGCGTGCCCTCTCCAGATTCACTGATGATAAGGTCTACCGTGTAGAGAGTGCCAAGCTGCTTGCAACAACTCTGCATGGCCTTCAGGGAACACCTTATGTGTATCAGGGGGAAGAAATCGGGATGCCAAATCCGGTATGGAAGAGCATCGATGAGTTCCGTGACATTGAGTCACTGAATATGTACCGTATTTTGTGTGAACAGGGGAAAAGCCCTGAGACTGCCCTGAGTATTCTTCAGGAACGTTCACGGGACAATTCCCGTACGCCGATGCAGTGGGATGACAGCCGAAATGCCGGATTCACCACAGGTACTCCATGGCTGAAAGTTGATGAGCGGTATTCGGACATCAATGTGCAGAAGGAGCTAGCCAATCCCGATTCCATCTTCCATCATTACCGCAAGCTGATTGCGCTACGCAAGGATTATGGGATATTCATTGAAGGTGTATTCAAGAGACTCGATGATGGTCATCCTGAAGTGTTCGCTTACGCCAGAACAGGTGATGGAGAGGCGCTTGTAGTGGTCTCGAACTTCAGCAGTAAAGAGATTACCTTCCGCTTTGAAGATAGTCACTGGGCAGAGTTATCATCAAGTGGTAAAGACGAGCTTCTGATTGGAAATACAACAGAAACACCTGCATTAACACAAGAGCTTCAGCTTAGTCCTTATGCTTCCTACATGTGGTTAATCCGCTAACGAGGTGTACTTGAGAAGGAGCACAAATCAATTATGTAAGGAGTGAAGATATGGCTATAGACCGCAAAAATGTTGAGGATATTGTACGGGCAGTTGGGGGCAAGGAGAATATAGAGGTTGCGACACATTGTGTAACCCGGCTGAGATTCTCGCTGTATGATGAGAGCAAGGTGGATTCGGAAGCCTTGGACCGCAACGAACTAGTAAAGGGACAATTTTCTAGCCAAGGGCAGTTTCAGATCGTTATCGGACCGGGAACTGTAGATAAAGTATACGATGAAATGATTCAGATCACTGGCGGTTCTCGTTCTTCCAAAGATGAAGTGAAATCCGCTGCTGCCCGAAAACAGAATCCGCTGCAGCGTGCGATCAAGACGCTAGCTGATATATTTATTCCTATTCTACCGGCTATCGTAACCGCAGGTTTGCTGCTTGGGATCAATAATATTTTGACCGGGCCTGGTATCTTCTTTGATAATCAGTCGCTGGTGGATGTCTATCCCGCATGGAAAGACATTGCTGCGATTATTAATACGATTGCCAGCACAGCTTTTACCTTTTTACCAGCACTTATCGGTTGGGCAGCTGTTACACGTTTCGGCGGCAGTCCTCTGCTCGGGATCGTTTTGGGTCTCATTCTCGTGCACCCGGATCTATTAAGTGCCTATAACTATGCAAGTGCTTCCACTGAGGGTACTGTTCCAACCTGGAATTTGTTCGGCTGGCATTTGGAGAAGATCGGTTATCAGGGACAAGTATTGCCAGTGCTGGTTTCGGCCTATATTCTGGCAAGGCTGGAGAAGTTCCTCAACCGCCGGGTGCATGATTCCATTAAACTGCTGGTTGTTGCGCCTGTGACTTTACTGATTACAGGTTTTCTGGCCTTCACCATTATCGGACCGGTTACGTTTGGCATTGCCAATGCCATCACCTCTGGCCTGATCTTTGTATTTGATCATTTTGCGCTCCTTGGTGGCTTGATTTACGGAGGATTCTATGCGCTTCTGGTCATCACTGGTATGCATCATACCTTCTTGGCGGTTGATGTGCAGCTCATCGGCAGCGAGGGCGGCACTTTCCTCTGGCCGATGTTAGCGTTATCCAATATTGCACAAGGTGCCGCGGCACTGGCAATGATGTTCGTAGTCAGAGAACAAAAGGCAAAAGGCTTGGCGGCTACATCTTCCATCTCTGCATTCCTCGGCGTGACGGAGCCGGCGATCTTCGGAGTGAATATCCGCTATCGTTATCCTTTCATCTTCGGGATGATCGGCTCAGGGATTGCCGGTATACTTCTTACCGTTAATCAGGTTCGCGCTTCTTCCATTGGCGTAGGCGGGATTCCCGGCTTCCTTTCGATATTCCCGAACCAGTGGGGCGTGTTCTTCATTGGCATGCTTATTGTTCTCATAGTGCCATTTGTCGCTACTGTACTCTACGGCCGATCTGTGGTGGGGCGTTCCGAAAAGAACACAGCTACAAAGGCTACTACTACTGTGAGCGAGACAGACAATTTGAACAGCCGCCCTATAGTTCAAGAGTCACAGGACTCCGTGAATATTCTGGAGCTTATCTCTCCGCTCAGTGGAACTGCAGTATCTCTAGAACAGGTGCCTGATCCTGCCTTTGCCGAGAAGCAGATGGGCGAAGGCATTGCAATCGAACCTTCTGAGGGTAAAGTATATGCACCCTTTGATGCTACAGTAGCTCATGTGATCAAGAGCAAACATGCGCTTATATTGGAGCATGCCAGTGGTGTACAGATACTCATCCACGTTGGAATTAATACGGTGTCGCTTAAAGGCAGTGGTTTTACCACCCATAAGAATATTGGCGACAAGGTGCAGGCAGGTGAGCTTCTGCTGGAATTTGATATGGAAGCTATCCGCGCAGCAGGTTACCCTTTGATTACTCCAATCATCATTCCTGCAGGTCAGGATATGGTGGAGAAGATTGAGGAGAAGACTGGACCAGCTGCAGCTAGACAATCTAGCATCTTGACTATTCATCTCAAAGGTTAATACAGGCTATATTGGCAAAGACTTTATATTACAGAAAGACAGCCCCTGGGGGCTGTCTTTCTGTAAATATAAGAATTCATAAGTTTCACGCTATAAATTTCCCTCCAATTGAATCGATGCTTCCAAAGGCATGACGTGATACAATAAAGGGCGGTGATCAAAATTGAGAGAAAATAAATATTTGCAAATTTATAATGAGTACAGCAACCAAATTCTTTCTGGACAACTAGTACCGGGAACCAAACTGCCCTCTGAAAGTGAACTTGCTGAAGCTTACAGCACATCACGAGAGACCGTTCGCAAAGCGCTGAACCTGCTGTTCCGTGAAGGATACATTCACAAAATTAAGGGCAGAGGCTCCTTTGTGCTTGATATGACGAGAATGGATTTCCCCGTAACCGGTCTGATTTCATTTAAAGAGATGGCCGATACACTGGGTACTGCCTCACGGACACTGGTAGAGCGGACGATAAATGAGACGGCAGGCTCCACGCTCGCCAGACATCTACAGATTCCGCCTGAAACCCTGGTTTGGAAAGTTATTCGTGCCAGAGAGATTGAAGGCGATCGGATCATTTTGGATAAGGATTATTTCCGAGCGGATATTGTTCCATTCCTAAGCGAGGAAATCGCGGAAGGCTCACTCTATGAATATCTGGAGCAGGAGTTGGGGCTTAAAATCAGTTATGCGAAGAAGCTTATATCCGTTGAACCTTCTACAGAGGAGGATCATAGACTGCTCGATTTGAAGAGTTACACGCATATTGTAGTAGTACGAAACTATGTTTATTTGGAGAATACGGTGCTTTTCCAATATACCGAGTCCAGGCATCGACTGGATAAATTTCAGTTCGTGGATTTTGCTCGAAGGGTGAAACGTTAAGCTAAGCTTAAAGAGGGGTGTCCCAGTTTGGGATACGCCTTTTTTTCCAAAAAGGCAGTATATTACCGATACAAGAAGGCTTGAGAAGTTCATTCCTACGTTCGCAAATAACGATATATTAAGAAAAAGGCTGCCCTCAGAGGCAGCTTTTTTATATGGCGTTCTAAACAACAAGCTACCCCTGGCGATTCCTCATTACTCATAAAGCATCTCTCATATTTTGATATGTAATTATAGTTAATCGCTTCTGTGAAAAATAAGAGGAAGAGAGATTTATTCCAGTCTTCCTCTTAATGAGGTAGAAGGATAGAGACAATAAAACGCCCAAATCGTAATGACGTGGATAAGGAAAGTTGATTTCAATTTTCTTATCGTCTTCTGGGTGCCAATAAACAGCCTTGTAATGATCATTTTCCTAGTTCAGTTTTGAAATTCTTCTGGAACTGAGGAGAATACGAAAATCCACACTTGACTTTATAGGGTAGGGGGGTATAGTATTACTGCGTTGGTATTAAAAATTTTAATTATTGGTTACCAAAGGAGGAGGAAGAAAATTATGAATAATCAAGCACAGACTTTACCGCAAGCCGATCCCAAACGCTGGATGGCGCTGGCCTTACTATGTCTTGCCAATTTCATGGTGATCATGGACACATCCATTATCGGCGTTGCACTGCCAGCCATCAAAGAAGCGCTCGGCTATACGCAGGCAAGTTTACAGTGGGTGTTTAATGCGTATGTCATATTCTTTGGCGGATTATTGTTACTTGGTGGTCGATTGTCCGATCTATTTGGTCAGCGCCGCATATTCATGTGGGGATTTTCCATTCTAACGTTAGCTTCCTTGCTGGCAGGACTCGCTTGGAACGAGGAAGCGCTTAATGTTGGTCGCGCCCTACAAGGATTTGGTTCCGCGTTAATAGCCCCATCCGCGTTAACGATTGTTATGATGCTCTTCGGTGGCAACCCCAAAGAACTAGGGAAAGCATTAGGCTTCTGGGGCGCATCAGCTGCTGCTGGCGGTTCAGCCGGCGTGTTTCTTGGCGGGGTCATTACCGAGTGGCTCAGCTGGCAATGGACCTTCCTCATCAATGTACCCGTTGGCATTATTGCATTACTCCTGTCGCCTGGACTTTTAGCCAAGGGAATGCGAAGAAAAGGCAGCATTGACGTCATTGGCTCCATCTTCGTCACAGCGGCTTTGGTTTTGGTGGTATATGGCATTGTTACTGCAGAACACAATGGATGGGGAGCGCCATCCACGTTGTGGACGCTTATTTCAGGAATCGTGTTATTTATCCTGTTCCTGATCGTTCAGGCAACTAAAAAAGAACCGCTTGTTCCACTGAAGATTTTTAAAACACCCAATCTGGCTGCAGGCAATATCGCGCTCATTATGCTGGCAGGGAGTTGGATTCCGCTGTGGTATTTCCTCAATCTCTATATGCAGCAGGTGCTAAAGTTTTCTGCTTTCGCCGGCGGAGTCGGCTTACTGCCGATGACGGTCCTAATTACTATCTTCATGATTTTGATTACCGGTAAATTAATCGGAAAATTCGGAATAAAAACAAACTTGGTCATTGGATTGATTGCACTCGGGGGTTCGATGCTTCTGTTCGCTAGCAATACGCCGGTTGATGGAAACTTTATCGCTAACGTGCTTCCAGCTTCCTTGCTTGGTGCACTTGGCATGTCACTTGCCTATATTCCGGCTACGATGTCCGCCATGTCGGGGGCTAAACCCGAGGAAGCAGGGCTTGCATCGGGTCTCGCCAATACGAGCTACCAGATTGGGTCAGCTATCAGTTTGGCCATCATGGTTGCGATTGCGGGTTCAACAACTGCTTCCCAAACCGGTATTGACCCGGTCTCCGTGCTAAACGAAGGCTTTCAACAAGCTTTTATGTGGTCCGGTATAGTCGCTCTTGCAGGTGCTGTGCTAGCGTTTCTATTTATCCGTTCACCTAAGCAGGGTGAAGCAAGTGACAAGGTAGCTATGTAACCAATGAATCGAGCTCCAGTGCCTAATCAACGGAGTTGACAGGACTCCATCGAATTAACAACTTATATTTTATGTATATAGGGGTGTGGAGTATTTTAAAAGAAAGGGGGATTCCGATGAGCAAAGAATCGATACTCTTTGAACAAGTGATACAGCAAGATCCGGGCTTTTGCTCACCTGGAGAGGATAAGCGCAAGAGCCATCATTCCGATCAAGCCAATAGCGATCTGCTCAACCGATTGAATCGAATCGAAGGACAGGTCCGTGGCATTAAAGACATGATTGAGAAAGATATTTACTGTGACGATATGTTGAATCAGATCTCTTCGGTGCAAGCAACATTGAATGATGTCGGGAAGCTAGTACTTGAATATCATATGAAAAGTTGTGTCATCGAACGGATTCAAGTAGGGGATACGGAAGTATTAACGGAATTCATGAAGACGATCAATAAACTGATGAAATAAAGGTCGGACCGCTTTCAGTAATGATACGGCTTTTATGCCATCATTATTATAGGGTAAGGGGAGGCTTTGCGGCTGCAGCGTGTCAAGATGCGCTCTGCATCTTCGAATTTAGATTGAAACGGAGTTGCTATAACCATGAAGAAGAAGATACTCCTCGTCGCTGCTGCGGTGGTCGCTTTTAGCGTATTGGCTGCATGCGGCAAAGCGGAGGACAAGAAGCCAGCAAACGGAAATAACCATGCCGGGCATGCAGCAAGCGGGCAAGAGAACGCCGAGAAGCATACAGGAAATGAGAAAGAGGAGGCGGGAGACATGGAGCACGGAGGCAGCCACGGTGATCATAGCGCAGCTGCGAAGCCTGCATTGGAGGATCTTAACGTATCGTTTACCTTCCCCACAGGCGCCGCAAAAGCAAACGAAGAAACGGAATTGACTATTCAAATTACGGATAAGGACGGGAAAACGGTCAATAAGTATGATATCAATCACGAGAAATTGCTTCATCTCATCATCGTCAATCACGATTTGTCATTCTTTAACCACATTCATCCCGAGTTTAAGGGAGACGGCACATTTACAGTGAACACTTCGTTCCCGGCTGGAGGTGAGTACAAGGTGTTTGCGGACTTTATTCCTACTGGCGGTGCCAATTCCACGCTTAGCGAGTGGGTGAAGGTGGAAGGCAAGGAAAGCAAACATGCCGCGATTACGCCCGAAGGGAAACTGGTGAAAGAAGTGGGTGTCAAGGAAATTGAACTGGCCTTGAGTGATACGAAACCAAACGAAGAAGTGACATTGACCTTCAACATTCGCGATGCGAAGACGAAGAAGAGGATTGATAACCTGCAGCCTTATTTAGGAGCGGTCGGCCATGTTGTGATTCTATCAAAAGATGCGAATCAATATCTTCATGTTCATCCAATCGATGAGAAAGCTACGGGACCGGATGCGAAATTCGCGACTTCTTTTCCGCAAAGCGGGACGTATAAATTATGGGGACAATTTCAGCATAACGGGGAAGTGTTCACCGTACCATTCGTCGTTGATGTGAGGTAAGGCGAATGATCATGGGATAAAAGACGATGCTGGCGGTATCATCTGCTATTCAAGTCGGGGGAAGTCGCTTTACGCTGAATCTGCTTACCAAGATAGTTATGATTTGTTCCTGTCGTATCCACGCGATCGATTTATACAAGGAGCAGGCGAAAGGGAAAGAAAAGTTTAGCATGTTGTGGACCGAATTAAATCGAGCAGTTAAAACAAATTAACGTGTAAAGGAGCGAACATTTATGCTGAAAATCGATTCGAAAACACCGATCAAAATTTACACGATTCCAACTTGCAGCGATTGCCGATTTGCCAAGCGCTACTTTAATGAGCATCAAATTCCCTACATCGAATTCAACTGCGAAGAAGATGTGAATTATGCGAAGGAAGTGCTGGAGCTGACAGGTAAGCAGATCGTACCGACCATTGTCATTCAAGACAAGGTGTTCGTTGGTTTCTCTGAAAACTTGAACGAGATAAGCAATCTTCTGCAAACTTGACAGCTAAAATGATGGAAGTATGGTAGACAAAGGAGATTAGCGATGAGTGCCCTTCCTATATAAGGAAGGGCTTTTTTCAATAGAGCAATTATAAAAATGTCATCGACCTCCAATGTCTACAGTTATTTATGTGGTAAAATTAGGATAAGTGAATCTTGGGAGGCGAGTAAATTGAGTCTCGATCTTGTGATGATCCTTTTTCTACTGTTCTTAAATATTCCAGTATATAAATTATTGTTTCGCGTGTTCTTTGTGGATAATGATGATTATAACGAATCGATTAGACATACTTTTACACCTAACATCGTTTCATTATTCCGAGGAGAGTATTGGAAGGATAGAATGAATACGGCAAGACTTCAGTTTTTTATTATTCTTTGCGTTGGGATCATTGTTTTAGAATACCTTGTTTTGAATAAAGTATTTGAAATTCTTGCATAAGCTCCGCTCTATTATGGAAAACTTCTGTAGTGCGAATAAACTGCATGATTCCATTTTGGGAGGATAGCATTATGACAAATCAGGATCCGCAGGAGCTTCTTAAGAGTAAACACAAGCTAGATGAGCAAAAAAGGCAGTTCACAAATTTTGCCCGAAGTGTTTCCGGTCATGATGAAGTAGAAGCAGGCCAGGAATTCAGTAATGATCGAGTGCCTGACGATCAAAACCGCATGAAATCTGTTGAGAACAGACAAGATTGACCATGAAAAAACTATAAAATAAGCCGATCCTTTTCTGGATCGGCTTATTTTATAATTATTACGTTGTAAGGTGTTATTTCAATAGGTATCGGATGCTAGCGTTTTCTTGCTTTAATTACAGAAGTTACAGGAAGCATTTTTGCTTTTTTTGAAAAATCGCTTTTATCGTCCCGCGACTGCATAAGTTATCATCAGATTGCTCAATCATTTGCTCAATGACAAATGGATCCGATAATGTTAACGTACTTTCGTCAAGAGATACTGAATACCAAGATTCATCGAAATAACAATTTTTAAATACTAGCATATCATTTTCTGTATAAACACATTTGTGTATAGGTTGAGACCATCTGTAAATAAATGATCCCTCTTTTTTTTTAGGTAAGAAGCACTCCGGCTAAAGGTCGGTTGTCCAGCTTATAGCATAAATCGAATAAACAAAGTCAAAATAATCCTCTGGTAGTTTTCTTCCATGGGAGAACAGATCAATTTTGCTGAAATTAAATTCTAGCTATAGTATAGTCCAATCCCAACTACAGTTCTTACATACGTTAAAGAGAGACTGGTAGTTTTTTAAATCTTTAATTATGGGAATTAAGGGAGGATTCGTTAGAATGGCAATTTTATCATCAGGACCTATTGATAATAGTGCTGTGAGCGGTGTCAGGCCTACTGAGCAGGTGACGGTCAAGATCGATAACCGGGATGCGCTGAATCAGTCCGCTATTCTGATCCAAGGGTACAATTTAACCCTCACAAGGACTTTGTATGTAAGCGAGCTTATTACGGCTTCTCCAGACGAGGTGATCACAAGAAATTACTTTGCCAATCTGGATGCCTTTGAGTTTGTCTTTACAACGGAAGGTCTCGCTGAATTGCAAACGGAAATCTCCGTGTGGGGCAAAAACTCAGCCGGGGAGCTGGTTACCGCCCACCGTCTTGTCTCATCCGAGCTGCTAGGAGCTGAAAATAGGGGAGCCACAGGCTCCGTTAACCGCATTTATGTTTCCAATTTCAATAGCAATGATGTTTCTGTGATCAACGGAGTAACAGGTGCGGTGATAGTAGTCATCCCTGTAGGCGTGAATCCTGCGGGAGTAGCCATAAACCCGTTAACCAATCGTATTTATGTTGCTAATTTGAACAGCGACAACGTATCCGTTATCGACGGAGAGACCAATACGGTGCTGGCCACCGTTCCTGCCGGGGATGGAGCAGGTGCAGTCGCGGTCAATACCTCTACCAATGCTATCTATGTTGCCAATTTTAATGATAATACTGTTACTGTCATTGACGGATTAACCAACACTGTCGTGACTACCATTATTCCCGCCGGCGGTTCTCCTTTTCCAACGGGGATCGGCGTGAATTCCTTAACCAATACTATTTATGTAGCTGATTTCAACTCGGATATTGTTACCGTCATTGACGGGGCTACGAATATGGTTATTACACAGATTCCCGTTCAGGTTAACCCGTTCCGGGTCGGTGTTGATCCCTTAACGAACCGGATTTATGTCTCGAACTTCACCAGTAACACCGTTTCAGTCATTGATGGAGCCACCAATACAGTGATAACCAACTTGCCTGTAGGAACGACTCCGGCTGAATTGGGAGTGAACATATCAACCAATGCCATCTATGTGCCAAACCGGGATGACGACAATGTGTCGGTGATTGGCGGATTAACGAATACGGTGATTACTACCATTCCGGTCGGGAATAACCCTAATGGTGCAGGAGTTAATCCATTGACTAACCGCATCTATATCACCAATCAGGATGATAACACGGTATCGGTCATTGATGGGGTTACCCAGGCGGTGATTAGTGTTATTCCTGTAGGTGCACGTCCGTTCTCAATCGGTGTCAATCCGTAGGAGGCAAGGACAAAGAATTTAGTACACTCTAAATTCTGTTCTTCATCTTACCGCAGGGGGTGAATTATACGATGGAAATAACATCGGCAGAAGAAATCATGATTCTGTTATCGAGCATGGACAAAGAGCATTCTGTAGCACGTATCTACGTTCCGGGCATAGGTGAATTCACGATTGTACTGCAGAAGAAAGAAGGCAACAGCGGGGCAGCAGCAGAAGAACGCATACCGGCAGCAGGGTTAACAAGGAACCCTTATCTTTAGAAATTTCCAGTAAATCAGCTTTCTTCCGGTAAGGAAGAGGCTGATTTTGGGGTTTGTATCTGAGGGGCGTGATTGCTGATTATACACCTTATTCCTGGGACATTAGGGTAGTGTATTCGATAATCTGAAAAAATGAGATACTTCCCATAAATCTCATAGGCGGCTGGTTCTTTCATCCGTCGCACCGCTGGTTTTAAGATCGAGGGACAAGAACAAAAAGTCGCTAAAA
The DNA here is from genome assembly GCF_038000345.1 of Paenibacillus sp. FSL E2-8871. NCBI lineage: Bacteria > Bacillati > Bacillota > Bacilli > Caryophanales > Paenibacillaceae > Paenibacillus > Paenibacillus sp. FSL E2-8871. The sequence continues at coordinate 1,212,685 of NZ_JBBOBV010000001.1, forward strand.
CAGCAGCTTATTTTGCCTAACCGTATATACACAGTTTCTTCCTCCCGCTAAAATATACTCCCCCCGTTCAATATGAACATTATTTCCTAGAACAGTTTTAAATAGATGTAACTCATTCTTGCATAACCCGGTACATACAGCAGCAGCTTCACAGATCGGGCAATGTTTCTCAATGAATAAAAGACTGCCATCATCCTGCTCCTTAACCTCGGCCATATAACCTTCATTTGTTCGAATCTCGGCCAGTTTCTCCAGCTTCACTCTAACGTCTCCTGTATCACCAAGATGCTGAAGATATTGTTCTTGCATATTCTTATTTCGAACAGCGAGCAGCTTGTCCAGCCCCTCATTTCCGAAAGCTTCTTTCATGGAATTGATCAAACTGATGGATAAATCCGAATATCCGCTTGGAAAAAATCGATCGGCCGCGGGTGTTAAGATCCATAGCTTGGTGGGTCGCCCCATGGGACGGGACTCTTCTTTATTAGTAACCAGCCCTTCTTCTTTCAGATCATTCAAATGTTGACGAATAGCCATTCCAGATAGCGAAAACTGGGAGGAGAGTGCCATAACATCCATTCCCCCTTGCTGCTTTAACAGATCAATGATCGCTCTTCGGGTCTTGGTTGAGACATCCTTTTTGGTATGATTTTGGCTCAAGGTGCACCTCCTTTTGAAGCAACTAAATCTATATCACAGACTACATTTTAAACAAAAATGTTGACAAAGTCAAAGCTGAACTGTAGCTTAGACATTATAAACAAAAATGTTTACTAAGTGTCCAGATACGATGTATACATACCAATTTTCTTGGAAGTCACATTTCATGCCGACTAATCATCAAAGCATTTTCAGCCCACGTTATTTTGTACTATCCATAGGTATTATTCTGTCAGTGATGGCCATTGGATTCGAAGGCCTGTGTAACCACCATTGCCCCTTCAAGTGCTGTAGATTTGAACGGCCTTAGCATGTTTGGCTGGATATTAAATACTTATCTGCTTGCGTAGATTATCGGGACTCTAGTCGTCGGTCGAATCATAGATAGAAGAGCACCTGCAGTACCGTTCACTATCGCACTTCTTTTGATTTCATTGGGCTGATCGCTGCCGCAACATCAGGCAATACGTATACCAAGATAGGAACGGGTATACAATCTTTAGGTTTGAAAAACAAATAAACGAAGGAGGAGTTCACAATGATCATCGAGGTCAGTGATAAGGCATCAGAAAAAATCGCCGAAATCTTATTAAGTGCGAATATCCGAAATCCATTTCTTAGAGTGGGTGTTGATGAAGGGGGATGCAGTGGATTATCCTACACCATAGTCGTAGATGAACAGCAGGCAGAAGAGGACATTGTATTAAATAAAAAGGATTTTAGTATATTGGTTCACCCGAATTGTATCCCATATATTGACGGTCTTGAAATTGACTATGAAGAGAGTGGAATGGTAGGCGGATTCACTATGAATAACCCTAATGCAAAAGCTTCATGTGGATGCGGAGCCAGTTTCAGAATGGCCAATTATCGTGGCGAAATAAAAAAATGTGATTAAACAGCAGAAAGGAGAGAAGAGGAATGATATCATTTGCAGTATCCGAAAAAGCATTGGATTCATTTAAGAATGAATGGGGTTTGGAAGAGGGCCAATATGTAAGAATTTATGCAAAATATTCCGGTGGAGGCTCAGATGCCTTCACTGTTGGAATTAATGCAAGTGCTACACCGATCGATCCCGCATGGGTTCAATCCATTGGCGGATTTCATTTCTTTGTTGAAAACACTGATGTTTGGATTTTACAGGATGAACTTCTTCAAATTGATTGTAATGAAGACGGCATATTTTCAACCAAAATCTCCTGAGCATCTTCTTGAGTGTAATGTACAGTAGAATATCTACTACACTTCTAGCAATTTCGCACGCTTTTGTCTATACTATTTTAAATAAATATCAGAATGGGATCTGATTTTAACAGAAGCAGGTGCAGAACATTGATAAATTTGGACAAATTAGCAAAGGCATTTACTAATGGTGTCTATGATATAGAAGATAGAAGCAGATTAGTCATCCAGCCCAAAAGTTTATTAAGTGAATTTACCACCGTTAAGCATGGATTTCTGTTTATCATTCGCGGGGGAGCCAGAATACGTGTGAATGGAACCGTATATGAATTACGGCCAGGGTCAGTTTTTCATGCGGCTCCAGGCATGCAAATGGATTCGCAGGTTATAGGACAATCAGAGCTTGAGTATTACTCCCTTTTTTATAAATTGGATATGCCAGAAGAAATGAATTGTACTACCGAATTTGACTCTCATTTCAAGCTGGAGCCAGGAGCCAATCTAAAAATTATTGAATTACTAATCATGCTTCATCAGAATACCCATCCATCCGGAGAAATTGGAAAGCTGCGTATCAAAGAGCTGTTCTTAAGCCTAATGCATCAGGTTCTGATTGCTTGTAGTTACAGAGAGAACGACAGTTCACCGAATCAAAGGATGGTAGACGAAGCCCTTGCATACATTAAACTAAATTATATGAATTCACTTACACTCGGTGATTTAGCGGAACGGCATGCAATGAGTACGAACCGCTTCTCTTACTTCTTTCACAAATACACGGGGCTGCGTCCAATTGACTATGTCGTTAATTATCGTATGGAACGAGCTTGTGACTTACTCAAAGCAGGCAATTTTCCTATCCACGAGATTGCGGACCGTGTCGGTTATGACAATCCGCTGTATTTCAGCCGATTATTTAAAAAGAAATTCGGTGTTTCTCCCTCTGCCTATAGATAATTAGATAATATACATATCGAGTTTCTTATACTTGAATTAAGTCTGCAGCTACTGGTGATGAACCAGAAGTGCAGACTTTTTTATTTAGATTAAATAATGATGCATGTAGAATTTGAGATTTGTACATTTGAATTTATTTAAATTTTTGATAAACTCACCCTTGTAACTGAGAATCATTATCAGTAAATTGATTTATAAATGAAAGGCTGGTAGATATGACAGGAAAAAGACAATTATGTATTGGGTTGTCCTTAAATGTAACCTGGATGAAAGGAGACGGCTGGCGGCACCCGGATAGCGGAGTCGAAAAGATGGGGTCTATCGAATATTATATTGATTTGGCAAAAATGGCGGAGAATTCTAAGCTCGATTTTCTCTTCAGGGCTGATTATCTGTATGTTAGCCCGCAGATGTTAGGGGATTCCTCTAATTTCGGCAGCCCGGACCCTGCATTGTTTTTTGCAGCGATAGCCCGTGAAACCGAGCGGATCGGACTGGTGACGACGATTTCTACCACTTTTAATCCGCCTTATGTTGTAGCAAGACAGCTTCAGTCTTTACACTGGCTGAGCAATGGACGTGCCGGCTGGAATATTGTCACTTCTATTGAAGGCGCTGATAATTTCAGCGAGTCACCTATGCCTTCACCGGAAGAGAGATATGCCAAGGCAAAAGAGTTCACGGATGTCGTAAGCAAGCTTTGGGAGAGTTTTCCGAATGAAGCGATTGTTATCGATCGTCAGTCGGCTATGTTCTCGGATAAGGATAAAGTAACTGCTATAAATCATTCCGGTGAATTTTTCAGTGTAAAAGGACCGCTTACTTTGCCTGCTCACAAGTCAGGAACGCCTCCGCTATTTCAAGCCGGCGCTTCGGATATTGGACGGAATTTCGCTTCTTCCGTTGCAGATGCTATTTTTGCAGCAATGCCGGATATCGAATCAGGAGTGGAGCTAAGAAATGATCTGAGAAAAAGAGCGGCAGAGCAGGGACGTGATCCGGATGCCATCAGAGTTTTGCCGGGCTTATATTTTTTTCTGGCTGATACGCGCGAAGAAGCGCTTGAATTACATAAGACCGCACATGCGAATTTAAGTCTTGAGCGCAGACATGCTTCGCTTAAATCGGTGTTAGGTCTTGATTTAACCGGTTATTCCATAGATAGGCGCGTAACTGCCGATATGTTACCCGATCCAAATCAGGCCGTCCGCAGCCGGACACATGCCGAACTATTGCGGCGGTATATTATCAAAAACCAGCCTACAGTGAAAGAGATCCTGGACAGGCCGGAGGTTGTCGGATCTGCTCATTGGGTATCTGTCGGGACAGTCGAGGATGTACTGAACGATATTATTGAGCGGTTTGAAGCGGGGGCTATGGATGGCTTCATCGCCTTGCCGGGCGGTTCAGAACAATCTATGGAACTGTTTTTTGAGAAGCTGGTACCGAAGCTGGTTGAGAGAGGCTTGTTCCGAAGTGAATATACGGGGTGCACTTTTCGTGAGCATCTAGGGATATAAAAAAGAGAGTTGAGGCGATTGAACGATGCATGAAGAGGAAATGTTTGATGTTACGATTATTGGCGGCGGTCCGGCCGGATTATTTGCTGCATTTTATAGTGGACTCCGCGAAATGAAGACCAAAATCATTGAATTTCAGCCTGTACTTGGCGGCAAAGTGCATGTCTATCCGGAAAAGATGATCTGGGATGTGGGAGGCTTACAACCTATTCTTGGCTCGCAGCTTATTGAACAAATGGTTGCGCAAGGGATGACGTTCCAGCCGGAGGTTGCTTTTAATGAAAAGGTCACATCCATCTCGAAAGATGAAGCAGGTTACTTTATATTACACACGGCCGCAAACCGGAAGCATTTTACTAGAACTGTAATATTGGCCATTGGAGGAGGCATTCTGAAGCCGATCAAGCTTGAAATCGAGGGTGCCGAAAGATTTGAAATTACAAATTTGCATTATACGGTGAAGTCACTTGCCCGCTTCAAAGAGAAGACTATTCTAATATCGGGTGGCGGACATTCTGCTGTTGACTGGGCGAACGAACTGGCCCCGATTGCCAAGAAGGTGTATTTAACGTACCGGAAAGAGAACTTAAAGGGGCATGAAGCCGATATTTCACGCTTGGCGAACAATGGCGTAGTGTGCTTGTTAAATACTTCAATCGAAAAATTGATTGCCACACCGGATCACGAAAGAATAGGGACAGTGCTGCTAAAAAGCAATGACAACGGAGAAGCATTTGAGCTGTCCGTTGATGAGGTCATCATTAATCACGGTTATGAACGCGACAAGGAACTACTGGTGAACAGTGAAATTAAAATTGATCTGTGGGAACATCGGATTTCAGGATCAGCAATGAGCGGGACATCCGTGCCGGGCATTTATGCGGCAGGTGATGTTCTGCATCATGAAGGGAAGCTGCACCTGATAGCGGGAGCGTTCCAGGATTCTGCAAATGCAGTAAACCAGGCCAAACAATACATCACGCCGGAGGCAAATTCGACCGGGATGGTGTCTTCGCACAATGACCTGTTCATACAGAAAAACCGTGATTTAATGAAGCATTTATACAGATAGTAATGATAACAACTCAAGGGGGAGCCAAATGAATAGACTATTTGGATGGATTGCATCCTTAGTTATAATAGCAGGATTACTGGCTGGATGTTCCGAAACTTCAGTCACAACTGCACCTGAAGTCGGCAAGATCGAGGAAGCGGGATGGCCAAGAACAATTGCAGATGCCAGCGACAATGGAGTGGTGCTCAAGACACGACCTGAGCGGATAGCGGTTCTTCATCCTTTGTATTTGGATTACTTTTTCGCTCTAGATACGCCTCCAATCGCATCAACTAACGCAGCTGAAGCAATGAAAGATTTCGCTACTTTACAGCCTTATGCCGGAACTGCTGAGATTATTGATTTGGGCAATAGCAATGCGAATCTGGAAATGATCATGGATGCAAAGCCTGATGTGATTGTAACCTTCAAGGGTTCTGTTGATAGCAATTATGATGAGTTGAATAAGATTGCACCTGTCATCTTAATTGACTACACCGATACCTGGGAAAAAACGACGATGCTGTGTGCTCAGATTGTTGGAAAAGAGACGTTAGCAGAACAAGCCATTAAGGAAACACAAGAAATGATAGCCAATACGAAAAAACAGTTAAATAGTCTTGAAGATAAGACCTTTGCCTTGCTACGGGTCGATGGAAAAGCCAATTTTAATGCTCAAGGCTCTAAAAACACAATGTACTACAATCAAACAGTGGGCTTTGGGTTGTTGCCACCAAAGGGATATCCCGAAGAGGGTGGGGCGCTTTCTCTGGAGGGTCTATACAGCATGAATCCCGATTATATTATTATCCAGCATGATAAGGATATCGCAAAGGCGGCCATCAAGGAGAAGGAAACTTCAAAAGCGTGGAACTCACTGGAAGCAGTAAAAAACAATCATGTTCTTATCTTTGATAATTCACTAAACAGCGCAAGTATCCTGGCTGTCCGTTTGGCTGCAGATCATTTCCTGCAATTGGCGGCTGAACAATAATTTATTATACAAAAATCCGATTGACGCTGCTGGGCGCAATCGGATTTTTGTTATTTAGATAAATATCTTGTCCTGTTGTTTGGTGAAAATAAAGTATTAGACTGCAGCTGTTGTCGTTCCAATAACGTTCCCCGTTAGCATAATCACCTTAAGTGACAAGGTCATCTTACTGTCTGGTAAACGAGGCCTATGGCTCCAGAATCAAAGGTCTTGTTTTCGATTAGCTTAAGATTGATCTTCTCCTTGAGACCTTGGAATAACGGCAATCCCTTACCGATCAAAACGGGAGAAACCGTAATTTTATACTCATCAATTAAATTAAGCTCCATGAGGTGGTGTGCGAACCTAGGACTGCCGAGGATGACCATATCCTTGCCTGGCTGCTGTTTGAGGTTATTGATCTCTTTCTCGACATCTTCTTTCACGAGTCTGGAATTATTCCATTCGACTTTCTCCAGCGTCGTGGAAAAAACGATTTTGGCTGTCTTTTCGATCCACTCGGCATGATTCCGTTCATGCTGCGAAGCTGATGGGTTCGAAGGCACAGATGGCCAGTAACTATGCATCATCTGATAAGTCCCACGTCCCCAAAGGACAGTGTCGGCAGTACTCAGAATTTCTTTCGCATGTTTCTCCAAATCAGCATCGTAGGAAACCCAACCAATGTCCATTTCACCATTCGGCCCTTCTACAAAACCGTCAAGCGATGTGTGAAGAAATAGAACGAGTTTTCTCATTTTCAGTTCTCCTTTGTTCATGAGGGATATTTAAATTATACATTAACTACATTTTAGCAGTTTTCTTCAGTCTAGACCTTTATTATCTTTAGACAACTGTTATTGATAATGGTTATCATTTATGATGATCATTAGACAGATAACGGAGGGGTAATCATTATGCACATCAACAATCAAATATTTCTTTGGGATCAAGCGACCGTCAAGTTATTGGATGTACGCCAAATTGAAATGGTTCAAAGCGAAATTCTTCAAAAATATAAGATTCCTGCCAGTATATTTTTACTTTCGGTACATGGGAGCGCTCAAGTTCAGTTAGATCAGGCCGAATTTTCTTTTACAGGATTTCAAATTCTCCATAGCGGGAAAGGGGTGACCCTCAATATTGTTCCGACAAGCAAAAAATTTGTTTACTATATCATTTACTACCGTGCATGGATTAATGAAGAGGATCCCTTCCAAATACAATATTGTTTTTCCCCTAATGCACCCATTTTACTTTATAACAAAATTCAAATGATGCATCAAAAATGGAACAGGCAAGAAGAGAGACTCCATGTTAAATCATTGTTTTATCAATTCATTGATCAGGTTTTAAAAGAATTACATAGACAAGAGACTGAGGTGAAACAAACAAGTGTTGCAGTCCAAGTCATCACCTACATCCAGGAATACTATGCGGAGCCAATCACATTAGATTCTCTTGCGGAAGTATTTAATTTCAGTGCTTATCATTTGTCATCATTGTTTAAAGAGTACACAGGTATGAGTCCGATTGATTACTTAATTCGTTTTAGGCTTGAACGGGCAACAGAGCTTTTAATGACAACAGAGGCTTCTGTCGGGGAAATTGCAGCAAGCGTTGGTTATAAAGACGTTTATTATTTCAGCCGAATTTTTAAGAAAAGAAAAGGTGTATCCCCTGCACATTTTAGAACAAGAGAGATACAGGCACATAAAGTTGCTGAAAGTCCATCAAACTTCCCCACATCCTCTATTTTTGAACACATCGTTCAACAGTATATTAATAATGATAATCATTATCATAATACGGAAAAAGGGGAATTACATATGTTTAAAATGACAAAATCTCAGACGACGGCAGCTTTGCTGCTTTGCGGTTCTCTATTATTAGGCGCTTGCTCAAGCGGGACGGGCACAGTTGCGAAGGAGCAGAGTACTGGGAATGGAACCGAAAATCAAACTGCATTAGAAGAAAGTTCGAAGACTCGAATAGTATCAACGCCAAAGGGAGATGTGGAAGTACCTGCAGAGCCGAAAAGAGTAGCGGCTGACCAATATATGGGGCATTTATTGAAATTAGGAATTGTTCCAATCGGTGCAAGAACATTTATGCTGGATGAAGGCTGGATGGAGAAGGCGGACATTCCGAAAGAAACGATCGAGAAAATTGAAGATCTGGGGGATTTTCCTTTAAACCTGGAAAAATTAACGATGCTAGATCCGGACTTAATTATCGGTTCAATCGATGAGAACATAGAACAATATGAGAAGATTGGAACGACTGTTTTTCTGCCTTATTGGGAGGGGTTATCAACCGCAGGTCCGCTTGATAAATTCAGGGGTGTAAGCAAGATATTCGGAAAAGAAAAAGAAGCAGAAGAATGGATTGCGCAATACGAACAGAAAGTAGCTGAAGCAAAGTTGAAACTCACCGGTGTTATCAAGGAAGGGGAAACCGTTTCGGTTGTTTCATTTTCAGAAAAAGCGGTATACGTCTTAGCTGCAAAGGGAGGAAACTATGGTTCTTCCACAATATACAATATGCTGCAGCTGCCTCCAACAGAAAGTGCAAAAAATATGGCTGAGGGTTTTGAATCGATTTCACTTGAAGTGCTCCCAGAATACTTAGGAGATTATGTTTTTGTTTATAATGGCGATGCTGATGCAACAAATAAAGCAATGGAAAGTAACATATGGAAAGGCATCCCTGCAGTGAAAAATGGCAAAGTTTATTTGTATGGTGATAACTATCATGATGAATTCGTAATGGAGGACCCTTTTTCATTAGAGCTTCAGCTGGATACGATTGTTAATTTATTACTTGGCACTACTAAATAATTTAATAGATATGGCACATCTGAGCGAAACGGAATCCACCTCCTGAATAAATTAAATAACCGCTCCGTTTGGACTGTGGATCAGGCCGTTCCTGATAGGAAGTGGAGGAACTCCGAGAGTGAGGTTGTCCGGTACCACATAAGGCTTTGTACTATGAGCAAGTGCCTTGGTCGACCTCATCCACATAATAATTCCAAGCGCAGCATTCAAAAGAGGATTTATATCAATGGATATTAATGACATTGACATCTATAGGTTTTTCTAAAATAATAGAATGTAATTGAATACTGGTACCTTTAATTCAGTCCAGAGAGGCTGACAAGGACAGCGGATTTTTATAATCACGTGAGAAGCAGGGCATATTCCGTCAAGGGATGCTCTGTGTCTTAGCGCGGATTATGATGAACAAAAGAGGCTACTTGTCAGTTTGATCTGACGAGTAGCCTCTTTTGTTTCTGCTTTTTTGGTATCAGGACACTTTATACTGGGGGTATTCTGATGAGTAAACAAGATCAAGAGTTTTCGTGGCAAGCGGTGCCGAAAACGCAGAGAAATCATTTTGGAAAGACGTTCTCCGTCATGTTAGCATTCACTTTCTTTTCCGCAAGCATGTTGGCAGGGGGAACGTTAGGGGTCAGTTTGACATTCATGGAGTTCATTGGAATCGTGCTTGCCGGTAATCTGGCACTCGGCATCTATACCGGAGCACTGGCACATATCGCTGCCAAAACAGGTCTTTCCACGCATTTGCTTGCAAAATATGCGTTCGGTGAAAAAGGCTCGTACCTTCCTTCTTTCCTGCTTGGCTTCACACAGGTCGGATGGTTCGGTGTCGGTGTAGCCATGTTCGCGGTACCTGTCGCCAGAGCGATGGACTGGAATGTGTACCTTTTAATCTTCGTGTTTGGTCTCGCAATGACGGCATCAGCCATCTTCGGCATGAAGTCGCTCGTCATTCTGGGTTATATAGCAGTTCCGGCCATTGCTGTTCTCGGTGGTTACTCTGTGTTCGAAGGAGTAAACACGCTGGGTGGTCTGCAAGGGTTGCTCGATTACTCACCAACAGAGTCGCTTACCGCAGCAGCAGCATTGACCATTTGTATCGGTTCATTCATTAGCGGCGGAACGTTGACGCCCGATTTTGCCCGGTTTGCCAGAACCTCCCGGCAGGCGGTTATTGCAACGGTCATTTCGTTCTTTCTAGGGAACTCACTTATGTTCCTCTTCGGTGCAGTCGGCGCAATGGCTTATAATTTGGCAGATATCTCGGAGGTCATGTTCTTGCAAGGATTGCTCATTCCTGCGATCATCGTACTGGGGCTGAACATCTGGACAACTAACGATAACGCACTTTACGCTTCCGGGCTGGGCTTTGCCAATATCACTAAAATTTCGAAAAAGTTTTTCGTTATCGTTAACGGCATCGTGGGTACCGTATTTGCCATGTGGATGTACAACAATTTCGTTGGTTTCCTGAATGTGCTGGGCGCGGCGATCCCGTCCATCGGCGCCATCATCATCGCAGACTATTTTATTGTGAAGCGCAGAAACTATAAACCATTTGCCGACATGACCTTCAAAAATGTAAACTGGATCGCGATGGTAGCTTGGGTTATCGGCGTGGCCTTCGCCCAGCTGGCTCCAGGAATAACACCACTTAATGCACTGATTGGAACAGCGGTTGTATACACCGTGATAATGCTGATCGTTGCTATGAAAGAATCCAAAGAAAAGGGGAATAAAAATGATTATACAGAACGCAAAATTGCGGGGTAAAGAAGGTTTATGGAATATTGTTGTGAAAGATGGGAAGTTTGAGCTTATCACGCAATCAATGGAACTAACTGCGAATGAGGAAGTAATTGATGTTAACGGCTCACTTGTGCTGCCGCCGTTCATTGAACCTCATATTCACTTGGATACAACGTTAACAGCAGGTGAGCCGGAATGGAATTTGAGCGGAACACTGTTTGAAGGCATCCAGCGTTGGTCAGAACGCAAGGCCTTCCTGACGCATGAAGACGTCAAAACGCGTTCCAAAACTGCATTGAAGTGGCAGATCGCGCAGGGTATCCAGCATGTACGAACACATGTAGACGTTACTGATCCAAGCTTGACCGCCGTAAAAGCGATGCTTGAAGTAAAAGAAGAAATGGCACCGTTCATTGACATCCAGCTTGTCGCTTTTCCACAGGAAGGTATTCACTCCTTCCCGAACGGCGTGGAATTACTAGAAGAGTCGCTGAAAATGGGTGTTGACGTGGTGGGTGGTATTCCACACTTCGAATTCACAAGAGAATATGGCGTTGATTCGATGAAGGTTGCGTTTGACCTCGCTGAAAAATACGACCGTCTGATCGATATCCATTGCGACGAAATCGATGACGAGCAATCCCGTTTCTTGGAAGTTGTAGCCAAAGAAGCTTACGAACGCGGGCTTGGCTCCCGTACGACAGCAAGCCACACGACGGCGATGGGGTCATACAATGATGCATATACGTACAAATTGTTTAGATTACTGAAGATGGCTGACCTAAATTTCGTCTCCAATCCTCTGGTTAACATCCATCTGCAGGGACGCTTTGACACTTATCCGAAAAGAAGAGGGTTAACTCGCGTCAAAGAACTGCTGGAAGCGGGACTTAATGTATGCTTCGGTCACGATGACATTTTCGATCCATGGTATCCGCTTGGCACAGGCAACATGCTTCAGGTGCTGCACATGGGTATTCATGCTTCTCAGTTGCTCGGATACGATCAAATCGTAAATTCAATCGATCTTATTACGAAAAATAGTGCAAGAACGTTGAATATCGAGGATATGTACGGCATTGAAGTAGGTAAACCTGCCAACTTCATCGTTCTTGAAGCAGAGAACGAGTATGAGACCATTCGTAAACAGGCCGGAGTACTTTATTCGTTCAGAGCCGGCCGCAAAATCGCGGAAACAAAGCCGCGGGAAACTTCGATCATTCTTGAGAACGGTTCGGAGAAGATTACTTTCAATAAATAATCGAATGAAGTATGTGCTCCATCAAGCAGAGCCTGCTTTTTAGCCAAAAATCCCCTCATGATATTCAGGAATATAAGAGATCACCTGATTGTGAACTCTTCCTGTATACATGGGGGATTTTTTTGCTTGTTGTGTTTGACCATTTTTCTATTGCAGAACATTCCGGACCCAAACTCCAGTATCACTAAGACTTTTTTCATAGCTTATTTCCAAGATTCGACCTTGTTTTCACCCACTGTATAGGCCGAAAGTATAAATTTACAACACTTTACAAAAATCTATGTTTTTCCTAATCCTTATGAGATAGCATATTAGACGAAAGCGGTGGACAATTATGGAAAAATCCACCGATCTATATCTTAAGGAGGAAGAATATGAAGGAGAAGCGTTCAGGTTGGAATAAGAAGCTGCTAAAAAGCATGCTGGTTGCATCTGTTGCCGTACCCCTGCATTTATTCGCATTCGGAGCCGGCTCGGCGATATACGCTGAGGGACCAAGCGACCCCGCCCCATTCATTGAAGCCAAAGTGGTCAACGAGCATGCAGGCCAGAAAATTCTGTTTGACAATACCCACGCGCAGACGGCCGGAGCGGCCGACTGGGTTATTGATGGCGCTTTTTCCGATTTTGGTAATGCGCTTGCGCAAGAAGGCTATTACGTCAAAGAGCTTCGTAAGACCACTCCGATTACGCTAGGCGATCTTTCCAGCTATGACGTCTTCGTCGTGGCCGAATCTAACATTCCATATAAATCCAGCGAGCAGGCAGCTATGGCGGAATACGTGGAGAACGGCGGCAGCATCTTCTTCATCGGCGATCATTACAATGCGGACCGCAATAAGAATCGCTGGGACGGCAATGAGGCATTCAACGGTTACCGCCGCGGAGCTTGGGACAACCCGGCCAAAGGCATGAGCACCGAAGAGGCCGGTTCCGCGGCAATGCAAGGCGTGGTCAGCTCCGACTGGCTGGCGGAAGAGTTCGGCGTCCGGTTCCGCTTCAATGCACTCGGTGACATTAACGCGACCAACATCGTGGCTCCCGATCAGGCCTTCGGTATTACATCAGGAGTATCAAGTGTAGCCATGCATGCCGGCTCCACGCTGGCAATCCTCGACCCGACCCGAGCGAAGGGCATCGTCTATCTGCCGAAAACCAACAATGCTTGGGGCAACGCGGTGGACCAAGGTGTCTACAATGGCGGCGGCGTAGCGGAAGGTCCTTATGTGGCCGTGGCGAAAAAAGGTGCCGGCAAAGCCGCCTTTCTCGGCGACTCCTCCCCAGTCGAGGATGCCACGCCGAAGTATTTGCGCGAGGATACCGGTGCCAAAAAAACGACTTACGATGGCTTCAAGGAGGCTGACGATGCTGAGCTCCTGGTGAACACGGTTAACTGGCTCGCCGAACAAGAGAGCTATACGGATTTCACCAAGGTAAGTGGCCTGACGCTGGATCAGCCGACTCAGCTGCTGCCGTTCGAAGAGCCGGCGCTTTCCACTGAGCCTCAGCCAGAGCCATGGGCCGCTCCGAATGCCGGCTACAAATGGTTTGACCGCACCAGCTACAAGGCGGGCTCTTACGGCGGACCGGCAGCTACTGCAAGTGCGGTGTACAATTTCACGCACCAAACGGTGCTGCCGAACGCGCAGGATTTCCAGATTCGTGTCAGCGCAGATAATCTCCCTGCCAATACGAGCGTATCAGGCTTCCAATTGGGTATCTACCAGGTGAGTAGCGGTGCCCAGATCGCCAAGATCCAGAACAGTGACGGCACTTGGCCGAGTAGCTATGCTTACAGCGCCAACTTTAGCCTGACTTCAGACTTGAACGGCCATGCCTACAAAGATCTGACCGTACAGATCAAACCAGGCACCACGGCTGCATCCAATCTGCGTCTGCGCCAGAACGGAACGAACCTGAAGACCGAATCAGTAACGCTCGGTAACGTCCCAGCAGAACCGCTTCCGGACGAGGAAGATCCGATTCCAGCGACCGTTTCCATCGGCGAAGCCCGGACCAAAATTGTTGGATCCTTGGTGACGGTTGAGGGGATCGTAACGACTGAGCCGGGTATTTTCGGCGGGCAAACCTTTTATCTGCAGGATGAGACCGGCGGACTTTATGTCTACCAGAGCCAAAGTGGCTTCCATGCCGGCGACACGGTCAAGGTAACAGCGTCCACGGCGCTGTACAATTCGGAGCTAGAGTTGACCGAAGTTGTGCAGATCGAGAAGACCGGCACTGCGAAGCTGCCCGAGTCCATTGACGTGCCGTCAGTGAACGATACCAATCAAGGTCAGCTGCTCAAGCTTAAAGACGTGAAAGTGACGAATATTATCACAGCCACTCCAAGCGGTTCTTTTGAATTTGACGCCATCGCCGATGGCGGGACAAGCAATCACATCCGGGTGGATGCCCGGACGGGCATCACGAAAGACAGCTTCCCTTATGCGGAAGGACAGAAGCTCGATATTACGGGCGTAGCCGCGATCTTCAAAGGCGTATACCAACTCAAACCTAGAAGTCTCGGAGACTTCAGCATTGTGGAAGAAGTGGGGGCTCCGGTAACGACGGCGACGCTGTCGGCAAATCCGAACGCTGCCGGCTGGTTGAACCAGCCCACCGAAGTAACCCTGAAGGCCGACTCCGATACAGCTAAAGTTTATTACTCGCTGAACGGCGGTGCGGAAGCCGTATTCAGCACTCCGTTGACCGTAAGCAAAGATGGACGGCATACGCTGTCTTATCATGCGGTTTCGGGCAAGGGAAAGGCGGAAGAAACTAAGACACTGAGCCTTAATATCGACACGGTTTCACCGACAGCGGAGCTGACGGAGTCCGGTCATGCGGTTGGCGATGTGGAGGAGGAAGCCCAGCTTAAGTTTGTATTGTCTGCCGAAGATAATCTGTCTGGCGTCGCCTCCAAGCAGCTTCTGCTGGATGGACAGCCCATAGCCGACGGACAGATCCTGAACGCTGCGGAGCTGGGTGCCGGGTCCCATACTGTAAACTACGTCGTGACCGACACCGCAGGCAATACTGCCGAAAAGAGCTACACGTTCCAAATTACTGGCGGAGCGGCACTTGCAACTGACAAGCCTGGACAGCCTGTGTTGTCCTCGAACAGCGGCTACGGTTATGGACTCAGTGATGGTAACTTTACCGTCACCATGAATCTTTGGTGGGGCAATAACGCTACCAGCTACAAGCTTTATGAGAATGGCACACTGATCGATTCCAAGTCTCTGAAGGATGTATCTCCGTCCGCGCAGACGGCAAGCACAGCGCTTCACGGTAAGCCGAATGGCACCTATATATACACAGTGGAGCTTACCAACAAATACGGCACAAGCAAGAGCCAGCCGCTCACGGTGACGATCCGCGATGCCGCACCGGGCAAGCCGGTCCTGGCCCATGACAACTGGGACGGAGATGGCTCTTATAAAGTAACGATGAATCTATGGTGGGGCACTAATGCCACAGAGTACCGCCTTTATGAGAACGGGCAACTGATCGACACGCAAGCGCTGAACGCCAACACGCCTTCGGCGCAGAGCGCTACAACTGACGTCACTGGTCGCGCTTCCGGCAATTATGAATACCGAGCGGAGCTGGTTAATGCAGCGGGAGAGACCCTAAGTGATATCATCAAGGTAACCGTCAACAAATAATACGATGAGCGTTTTAAATCTTGTAAGAAGTATTCCAAGATGTTGCATTCCGATTTGCTGTTGATCTAAATATGTCTCCAGGAGGTGCTTATATCTTTCAGATATAACGCCTCCTTTTTGACTTGTTCATATTCCGTTCATATTGTCGTCACGATGAGTACATCTTAGTTGATTACACTTTGAATATGTCGTCAAGGCGGCACTTCAGATACAGAGACAAGGAAGGGAAGAGATGAACGTGGCAAATAAGGTAGAAATAAAAACAACTGGGACTAAGAGCCACAAGAAACGGAACCTATGGTTAAAAATAATCGGAGGTATTGTAGGGGCGCTCGTGCTGTTCATGGGCATCGTTTTTATCGTTGATGCAATCAGCGATGGGGTAGAGAAAAAGAAAATCGAATCCTATGGCCAGTATGTCAATGTGGATGGGAAAAAGATGAATGTGCTCATTCAAGGCAGCGGAGAACAAACCGTTGTACTTCTACCGGGACAGGGAACCCCGTCGCCTGCACTTGATTTCAAATTGCTGATCGATGAAATTACCCCTAATTATAAAGTCGTGTTGGTCGAGCCTTTCGGTTATGGTTTGAGCGATGAAACCGAGAAGGAAAGAACGACGGAGAATATAGTAAGTGAGGTTCACGAAGCTCTGCAGCAACTGGGTGTTGACAGTTACATTCTAATGGGACATTCCATCGCGGGACTTTACGGAGCGACCTATGTGAACACTTATCCGGATGAAGTTCTTGCTTTTGTCGGCATCGATAGCAGCGTTCCCAATCAACCCGGGATGGATGTCAAATTACCTTTGAAATCCATGCAATTTCTTCAAAAATCAGGTCTGATGAGATTGTTCCAAAAAGTGAGCGGAGATGCGTATAAATCGCTTGCATTCGATGAGCATACCAAAGAACAGATGCGTTTGATTTCGAATCAAGTCGCGACCAATCCAACGTTGATGAATGAACTGAGCCACCTCGGTTCCAATTTTAAAAATGGAGAAAAACTCACAATGCCAAAAGATTTGCCGTTGCTTCTCTTCGTTCAATCGAATAATGAGCACAATAAACAGTGGATTCCGCTTCATGAAGAGCAAGTCAAACAATCCGCACAGGGGAAAATGATCCCGATGGAAGGTTCTCATTACCTGCATCATACAAAATACAAAGAAATCGCTGAGGAATTCAAAGCTTACATGAAACAAATCCAATTGTAGGGTTGATAATTAAACTGCGGAGCCAAACTTGGTTCCGTAGTTTCTTTCTTTTTCCATTTTAAAAAAAACAATTTTTCAAACCTTATTCTTGGGACATTGGAGTTTGGTATACATCGAGACAAATCTTGGTCATCTCATCAATGGATTTTGCAAAGTCGGATTGTATCCATTTGAGGAGAACATTATAGAGGGCCCCCGCTTTAAAGTATATTCGGTACACATTTTCATCGCTTTTGTCGTGAGCAGTAGAGAGCATCATTTCATTCAAGCAATCCAGAATCACATCATCAAACTTTGCGCTTTGAAGTGCTTTGTAGATGTTCCGCTGCTGAAAAACAACTTCAAAAAGCACTCTGATAAATTTTTGAGGTTCTTTAGCTTTGCCTGTTAATTCATTGGTGTAAGGTAAGAGTTTTTGATTAATTTCGAAAATAAGCGAATCGACCAAATCCACCAGGATCTCTTGCTTGGAGGAATAGTTGTTGTAATAGGCAGTTCGAGAGACCCCTGCACGCTTCACAATATCGGTGATGGTGATTTTGTTAAAAGGCTGTTCCTGGATCAAGTAGACTAATGCCGTGCAGATGGCTTCTCTTGTCAAACGGTTGGTTTCTTTATTGGAACGATGCTGAGAGGTATTCGGACTATATAATTCATGATTTGAGATGACATTTCCCCTCCGTTTGTACATTCTGGTATTCGTTTCATTGTTTTTCATGAGTCTTTTCAATATGCTAAAACCATAAGGCATTACAAATGTAATGTCAAAATAGTAGTAGATAAAATGGGAGGGCGTCATGTTAGAAAACTTATATAGACGATTGTCAGCGGGGCTGCTTTTGATCCTAGCACTTTGTGCTACGGTATTCATTGGCAAAGAAACGGTAATCTCGATAGTGACCATTACCCTTTTGTTAGCGGAATTAGGCATCTCTTTTTTACTTTTAAAGAAGCGTGAAAAGTTACATGTGGTGTTAATTAGTGCGATGGTGGCAGAAGGGTTGTACTTACTGACAAGAGAATTTTGGTTGCTTGCGCTTTCTATCTTGCTGCTGATCGTAGCGGGCATATGGAGAGGACTCTTTGGACAAAAGGTGCGCAGAAGAGTCACTCCATTGATAGTGGTTCGTAAAGTGTTATTCAGCATTGCTGCTCTTATCGTTACTGCACTTTGGGGTATTGGAATCTATTCAAAACCTATTACAACACCTGTGGCATTAGCAGCTGATGCGGCTGTGACGATCGATGAACGTAAATTGGATTCTGCAGCAGTGATGCTGAAGGATATTGAAGTAATGAATTCTTTTGGAAGCCGTACAACCGGCTCTGAGGGTCATAATCAATTTATTTCATGGCTGGAGCAACAGGTAACAGATATGGGGCTGAAAGTTTATCGTGATCACTATACTTTTGACCGATGGGAAGAAAAGAGCAGCTCTTTAATGATTGATCAGCAGTCAATTCATGTCTCTTCAGCTTTTCCTTATTCCGGAGAAACTGATGAAAATGGGGTAACAGGGGAGCTGGTATATACGAAGCGTGGTGAGTATGACCAGGCCAGCGGAAAAATTGCTGTCATTGAAATTGAGAATTTCAGAAATTTCCCAAGTGGGATCGTTATGAACATGCGGGATTCCTCTCCAATGCAAAGCCAAATTGCCCCAAATGAAGGCGATCTAGTCCTCACTACAGCTTTAAAAGAAGCTAAATTGGAGCAAGCGAAGGAAATGGGTGTGAAAGCTGTTGTTGTTGTCTGGAAAGGGGTATCCGACGATAAGGTTGAAAAGCAGTATGTGCCTTTTACTACAGCTTATGCTGGAATTCCTGCGATCTGGGTCAATGAAACGGAAGGGAAAAAGGTGATCAGTGCAGCCCAGGAGCACAAAGAAGGTACGGTTATTTTAGAAGCGGAAATACAAAAAAATGCTCCAACAGAATCCTTTTATGTGAAAATTGAAGGGAAAAATAAAGATGAAGCGATTATCATAAATACCCATACGGATGGGATAAATGTGGTGGAGGAAAATGGTGCTGTGGGCATGCTGTCCATGATTCGTTACTTACAGCAGGAGCAGCCGGAACGTACGATGATTTTCACCTTTGTGACAGGCCATTTTAGATTACCGGATTTCAAAGGAACTTCTCAGGCGACTTCCACTTGGATGGAGGGGCATCGAGAGCTCTGGGATGGCAAGAAAGGCCATATGAAAGCTGTAGCTGGAATTACGGTTGAGCATTTAGGCAGTATGGAGTGGAAGGACGATGATACGGGTCACTATAGACCAACTGGAAAAATAAGTACAGAATATACCTATGCGGGCAATGAAATGATGGCGTCCATATGGCTGAAAGCTATTGAAAAGTCCGACGGCACACGTACTGTATTATTACGTGGACATAACAAGTTTGAGTTTGGAGAGAGTCAGCCTTTATTTGAAGCAGGGATACCGGTGATTGGCTTCATTCCAATGCCCGACTATCTGCTCGTGGATAGTGAAGACAGAGAGATGGGCAAATTTGATGCAAAGCTCATGAATACACAAATTATATCGTTACTGAAAGCGGTCAAGATAGTGGACGAAACGGAGACGACTAAGCTTGGAAAGTCAGATGGGTATTCTTTTTTCTATGGCCGTACTAAATGATGAATTGGAGATTGGCTGATGATGAAGAACTTAGTACCAAAAGAAAAGGAGAAAAAAACTACATGTTGATCAAAAGTGTTAAGGATCTTGAATTACAAGAGTTTACAACTTGCTTTAACGAAGCCTTCTCCGATTATGTAATTCCATTTCATGTTTCTTCGGAGTATTTAGCTGATAAATTTGCAGGTGCGGGAGTTAATTATCAGATGTCGTTTGGTGCTTTTGATCAAGAGAAGCTGGTTGCATTTGTTATGCATGGCATCGGGGATCGTAACGGCGAAAGTACTGCATTTAATACTGGTACAGGAGTCGTTCCTTTATATAGAGGGAGACGGCTAGTCGAACAAATTTATCGTCATGCTCTTCCCATCCTTAAAGAAGCTCATATTCAAAAGTGTTTGCTTGAAGTGATTCAAACGAATGATAAAGCTATAAAAGCGTATACCGCCATAGGATTTCAAATTCATAGAGAATTGGCTTGTTTCAAGGGGCGTATTGATGTCACCCTTCCGGACGATCATAGACATACATTCATTACTATGGTTCGACTGGAAGAATTCGATTGGACATCGGTACATTCTTATTGGAATTTTGAACCTTCTTGGGAACAATCTGTTCATGCAATTTTACGAAATCCGCATTTATACGATGTGGTCACGATAAGGGAAGAGAATAAGATTTGTGGATACGCGGTAATAAAATCGGCCAACGGAGCAGTTGTACAGTTCGGTATTTTGCGAGAAGAAAGAAACCAGGGATTTGGGCGTTCCTTATTTCATTGGATGGGAGAGAGACATTCTATCATCACCGTCAATAATGTAGACAAAAGAGATACAAATTCTATACGTTTCCTTCAAAGTGTTGGTCTTGACGTATACATCGAGCAATATGAAATGGAGAAAGATTTGTCATGACGAAGATGACATTAGCTTTAATTCAAAAACACTGATGATTTGAGTCAGTGTTTTTTTTGTTGCAGAAGGGGGTATATATTAGAGGTTAAAATGAGGAAATATTGTTTTTTTCTAACATCGAAGTAGGAGGAGACTTGTGAAATCATATATACGCTATTGAATCAATAGCTCTTTTGGGTTCTTTTTATGTTATTCACTGAGTTGTCAGAAAGATTTGACCCTTTCTTGAACATTTAGGGATTAAGAGATATCTGTGATTGAATTACTTGCAATTTAAGATAAGATGATTTTAATCATTAGGTCACGTTATTAATTTGACTGCTCAGTATCAGGTAAATCAGGCTCGCCAACTCTTGCTTTGTGAAATTTTTCTCTTTTTACATAGCAAAGAACGAGGAACGTCATACTAAAACGAACAGGCAACGATGTCGCTGAGCCCTGCTAAACCTGATATTGAATGCAGCCCCAGGATTAGCCGGCCTAATCATAAGCATCAAGTTATGACGAAAAATGAACAGCGTTTGAAGGGAGCAGTAAAGAATGGCAATTGATACGGTGCTATGGAGCAGGCTGGTGACAGGCTTGACTCTCGGGTTCCACGTTATTTTTGCGACGATTGGCGTCGGTATACCGCTAATGATCGCTATTGCAGAGTTCATCGGGATCCGCAAAAAGGATCCCCATTATACACTTATGGCAAAGAGATGGTCTCGGGGATTTGTCATTTCTGTAGCGGTTGGTGTCGTGACCGGTACAGCCATATCACTACAATTAGCCCTGGTATGGCCGAATTTTATGAAACTGGCTGGGAATGTTATTGCACTTCCGTTATTCATGGAAGTGTTCGCGTTCTTTTTTGAGGCCATCTTCCTGGGCATTTATTTGTATACGTGGGATCGGTTTAAAAATCCGTATATCCATTGGCTGTTGACGATTCCGATTGTCGCCGGGGCAGGCATGTCTGCCGTTTTTATTACGACGGTGAACGGATTCATGAACCAGCCTGGAGGCTTTGTCATGGAAGCGGGCCAATTCACAGCGATTGACCCGGTGCAAGCGATGCTGAATACGGCGACCTTCTCCAAGGTGTTCCATGTATTAAGCTCGGCCTATTTGACAGGAGCTGCCTTGTTAGCCGGGATTGCAGCCTTTGCGATGCTGAGAAAAGGAGTGTCCGCATACCACAAAAAATCCTTGAATCTCATGATGGCGGTCGTTTTGCTGTTCAGCTTGTTGAACACATTAGCTGGTGATGTGTCCGCCAAGTTTTTGGCCGAGCATCAGCCAGAGAAGCTTGCAGCGGCAGAGTGGCATTTTGAGACGGGTAGCGGTGTGGACTTGGTTCTAATGGGATGGCTGAATGCAGAGCATGAAGTGATAGGGGCTCTTCATTTGCCGAAAGTGCTCAGCTTCCTGGCCTTTGGAGACTTTAATGCGGAGGTAACGGGGCTGGAGGAATTCCCCAAGGAAGAATGGCCACCGCTTCTTGTTCACTACCTGTTTGATTTAATGGCTGGAATCGGTTTTGCTCTGCTCGCGATTTCGGTCCTGTACTTCCTGTTTGTGTTCTGGAAAAAACGCAATGTGCTTAACAAGTGGATGCTTGGCATCATCGCACTGATCGCACCGCTCGCGTTTCTAGCTGTAGAGCTGGGCTGGTTTTATGCAGAGGTTGGGCGACAGCCGTGGATTATCCGTGGATATATGCGTGTAGAGGAGGCTGCCACGACTTCACCCAATGTAAGAATTATATTCTTCGCCTTATTGCTCTTGTACATCGTACTCGGCAGTATGTGTGTAATCGTGCTAAGACGTTTGTTCAACAATAATCCGGCAGAAGTTGAGATGGAGAAATGGATGAAGGAACATCCTAATCAATCTGTGGAAAAGGGGGGCACTGAATGATGAGTTACGAAATAATTGGCATCTCGGTGCTCTGGCTGTTCTTGTACGGCTATTTAATTATAGCTTCCATTGATTTCGGAGCGGGATTCTTCGCCTTTTATGCCCGTTTGACGAAGCAGGATCATCTCATTAATCGTCTGATTTCCCGATATTTATCACCCGTATGGGAGATTACAAATGTATTTTTTATCTTTTTCTATATTGGCATCGTCGGATTTTTTCCGGACACAGCCTATTATTATGGCTCCGCGCTGCTTGTTCCGGGAAGTATTGCAGTTATTCTTCTTGCGATTCGCGGTTCGTTCTACGCTTTTGAAAATTATGGTTCCAAGAAAAACATAGTATATCTTTTTTTGTACGGAGCTACAGGTCTGCTTATTCCGGCTTCGTTGTCAGTGGCACTTACTTTGTCTGAAGGCGGCTTTATTGTGAAGCAGGCTGAGACGGTTTCTCTGGATTACTGGGCGCTGTTTACCAATCCGTTATCGTGGAGCATCGTTGGACTGGCAATCGTGTCCGTTTTGTTCATAAGCGGCTCATTTCTGACTTTTTACGCATCTCGTGCAGAGGATCATTCCGCGTTGAAGCTGATGCGGAACTACGCCCTGTTTTGGAGCACACCGACGATAATTCTCGCACTGACAGCATTTATCTATTTGGGTCAACACAATGAGCGGCATTTTCAAAATATGATGGATTTATGGTGGCTCTTGGCACTTTCCGTTGCTTTCTTCATGATCGCGATGTGGCTGTTATATAACGGACGCCGTTACGGATTAGCTTTCATATGCATCATGCTGCAATTTTTCTGTGCCTTTTTCGCTTATGGGATTGGGCAATACCCTTATATTCTCGATCCGTATATCACGATTCAGAGCAGTGCAACTTCACCAGCAATGGGCTTAGCCTTAGTTGTTGTGTTTATCGGCGGTCTGTGCCTGTTGATCCCATCCCTTATTCTGGTCTTCAAGCTCTTCCTGTTTGATGCGGATTATGTAAAAGGGAAAAAATAAAGCTAATTGATCCATTACGGCGTGTATGAGGTTTCTCTACAAGCCTATATATAAAGGAGGTGTGATCTGTGCCGAGGAAATCCAGTCTGATTTCTCAACAAATGTCTTCACAAAGAAAAAATATGGCCCTCCTCGCGATCCTTTCGCTCGCGCTTGGTACAGCTATTGTGAGTCAGGCTGGACTGCTTGCTGAAGCAGTCCAACGGATTTTTGTGGAGAGAGCTTCATTTTCATCGGTTATCATGTTGCTCGGCATTCTTCTAGCTGTTATGGCTGTACGCACATTGTTGTCATATGGAAACGGTAAAGTTGGCTTGCGTATGGCTGCCACTGCCAAGACAAATATGCGCGCAGCCGTGCTGCAAAACTTGACCCATGCTTCCATGCCTTCCACCCTTCGTGGACAGACGGGAGGCAAGGTCAGTATTGCTCTTGATGCTGTGGATGAGGCTGATAGTTATTTCAGTCAGTACATGCCGCGTATGATGGAAGCTGCTATCATCCCGATTCTGATTTTGGTCGTTACATTTATCCAACATGCCAACACAGGTTTCATTCTATTATTTACAGCTCCATTCATCCCGCTATTCATGATTTTGGTAGGGCTGAAAACGAAGAACAAATCCGAAGAAAAATATGCGCAGCTGGCCGAGTTTTCAGGTACTTTTCTGGATTCTCTTCAAGGGCTGGTGACGTTAAAAATATTTGGACGGGCACACCGTCAGCAACAGAAAATTGAACACAGTAGCCTTAGTTACCGTGATGCCACAATGGGCATTTTGAAGATTGCGTTTACGAATACCTTCATGCTGGAATCGATCGTGATGCTAAGCATTGGCATTGTCGCTCTTGAACTGGCCATCCAATTGCTTGTTTTCAAATCTATGACGTTCCACACCGCCTTTCTCGTGTTGTTGCTCGTTCCCGAGTTTTACAACCTTTTAAAGAATACGGGAACGGCCTTTCACAGTGGCCGGACAAGTATGGGTGCGGTTCGTAAGGTGGAACAGATGCTTGAAGAACCGGCAGGGGAGAGCAGGGACGCGAATAGCGTTGAAGAAGCATTAACAACCGATGGACTCGACGAGATCGACAGCATGGATAGAGTCGACAGGGGAAGCAAATTGGAAATTGCAAATTCCAATGATCTTTCAGTACCGCCATCCATGGAAATAAATCATCTTCAGTTTCAATATGCTCCAGATTCATTCAAGCTTGAGACGGGTCGGATCCAGTTTAAACCGGGAGAACATATTGCGATTGTAGGTAAAAGTGGTTCCGGTAAAACGACTTTGCTCCATCTCATTGCCGGTCTGCTAAAACCAGAATCTGGAACGCTTCTGGTGAATGGTAGTCCACTCTCGCAATACGATGAAACTGAATGGTTCGAACATGTTAGCTACATTACACAGCATCCGTATATTTTTGCAGGCACATTTTCTGAAAATATTGCGATTGGTGCTCGTGGGAGCATCTCCAGGGCAGAAATTGAGCGGGCGGGGGAGGAAGCAGGACTCACTGCGCTTACAGCCCAATTGAAGCATGGATTTGATACCTTTGTTGGTGAAGGAGGCAGGGGACTGTCTGGTGGGGAAAAGCAACGGCTTGCCTTAGCACGCGCTTTTTTGAAGCGTCCTGTTATCATTTTGTTTGATGAACCCACAGTTGGACTGGATTTGCACACCGAGCGGGTACTGCAACGCTCCATAGCCAAACTGGCAAAAACGGCTACGATGATTACGGTGGCTCACCGATTATATACGATTCAACAAGCCGACAAGATTTTGTTTATGGACAATGGAGTGTTGGTGGACTCCGGACGGCATGAAGAGCTTCTGGGGCGCCTGCCTCAATATGCCGAGATGATTGATGTAGAGCGGAAAGGGGGGATATCCTCATGAATGAACTGGCCGTTCTGTCAAAGGCGATGATTCAGGAGCGTAAGGATATCATTCTTTCGATTTTGGGTGGATTTATCGCCGGCATAGCCGGTGTGGCACTCTTTTCTGCGAGCGGGTATCTAATTTCGCAAACGGTATTTGCGCCACCGCTTTATACTTTAATTGTACTCACCTCGATGGTCAAACTGCTTGGTCTGCTTCGGGCGGCGAGTCGTTATGGAGAACGCTTATATTCTCACCGGGCGACATTCTCCATGCTTAGCCGTTTACGTACATCCTTTTTTGCCAAGCTTATTCCTTTAACGCCTGGTATATTGAACAAAAATCGAAGCGGGGATCTGCTTGCGCGGATCGTTGGGGATGTCGAAAGTTTACAAAATTATTTCTTGCGAGTCGCTTATCCTCCGATCATGGTCGTCATGGTGTTTTTGGCTACGGTGCTGTTTACTTCTACCTTTTCGATCTGGATTGCCGTTTTGTTTGTACTAGGTATGCTGATAACCGCATTCGTTGTACCGGGAATTGTGTTACTCGGGCAGCGGAGAATACATGGACGCGTTCGTGAGCAGAGGGCGCAGCTATCCACGGAAGTTACCGAAGTGTTGTACGGTTTCCGGGATTTGAAAGTATACGGTCAATTGGCACAGCGGGAGGAGCAGCTTCAGCACGCTTCTGCTGTATTGGCAACTGAACAGCAACGAGCAGCCGGGCACTTGTTGCGCGGGCAATCGATGCACACTTTTGTTACGTTTCTCGTTTCCTGGGGAGTGCTGACGCTCGGCGCATATTTAATTATGGAAGGAGCGCTTGCAGGCGTATTTCTTGCCATGCTGGTCATGGCATCACAAACCGTATTTGAAGAAGCGACGGCTATGGCCACATTACCAGCGTATAAAGAGGATAGCGAACACGCAGCCAAACGACTGACGGAAACAGTTCAGACCTTTGATGAGCAGTCCTCGCAGCCAAGTGGCACATTGTCTGTTGATCATGCTGTTACGATGGAACTATCCGATGTTACGTTTCAATATGATGGGGAGTGGAGACCGGCGCTCAGGGATTTGTCCCTGCACATTTTACCTGGCTCCAAAACGGCGATTGTCGGGCCGAGTGGGTCAGGAAAATCAACGATTATCGAATTGCTGCTCAAGCTTCGAACACCAACGGCTGGAGATATACGATTAAACGGCATTTCGGTGAAGGAACTGGATGAGACGAGCATTTGGCAAACGGCTAATGTGGTATTTCAGCAAAGTCATTTCTTCCGGGGAACGATCCGGGACAACCTGCTGCTGAATGGAGAAGAACATGCTGACGAACAATTGTTGGATGTGCTAGCTAAAATGCAGCTGCCCGATACATCGTTGACCGATATGGTGTATGAAAAAGGGGAGAATCTGTCAGACGGCGAGAAGCAGCGGCTGGCTCTAGCGCGAGTGATGCTCCGCAAAGGACGGGTATGGCTTCTGGACGAACCCACTTCATCGCTGGATTATGTGACAGAGCAT
This sequence comes from Paenibacillus sp. FSL E2-8871, assembly GCF_038000345.1. NCBI lineage: Bacteria > Bacillati > Bacillota > Bacilli > Caryophanales > Paenibacillaceae > Paenibacillus > Paenibacillus sp. FSL E2-8871. The sequence continues at coordinate 1,239,663 of NZ_JBBOBV010000001.1, forward strand.
CACGTTTTGAAGCATCTCTACGCACAGGCGGCTAATGATACGCTTCTCCTGATTTGTCATCGGCTATCCGGATTGGAAGAGATGGACCAGATTGTGGTCATGGACCAAGGCAGGGTAGTCGAAACGGGGTCCTATTCGGAGTTGATGGGGCAAAAAGGCTATTTTTATGAGATGAAACAAATCGAAAAGCAAATGATCGGAGAAGTTGAGGACTGATGATTTAGTGACCTCGACTTCCCTAAACTTCATCTCCTGCAACTATCTTACTTAAAATATCAGAAGTAACCCGCAGGAAAAAGTTCTACAGGTTGCTTCTGATAAATTCTAAAAACTATACCCTCGCCTTGTTTTCAAAGTAACCTATTCTATAAGCCTCGTAAAGGTCTAATAACCCTACCGATTTTCCCCACCTTGCCGGGTGACTTTCTTATGCTCGATCTATCCAATTTGAATTTTGGAGATCCTTTTTTTGACACTATAGTATTTCTTAATTTTGCTGAACTATTGATTCCATTCGTAAAAGTCAAAGTATAATTCTGATAATTTCCAACTATGAGCTCACGGAAACCTACCTTGTTACAGCCTGTGCCCTGGCATCTTTCTACCCAACACATGTCGAAGACTGTGTTAGGAATATACGTGTAGTAATTACCACTCCACGTATTTCCGGAATTGTCATACGCGTAATAATAGTATCTTTGATTTGCAGATGACCCAGTTACTATAAGTGAACTTCTACCTGGGACTAATCGGTACCACCCCTTCTTAACATAAGTGGTAGGGCTACAATTTGGATCATAGTGAGCAATAGCAAGCCAAATATAGTTAGGGGTATTATTTTGTACATAAAAACTCATTTATATCACTCCATTCTATAGATTTAAATACAATGTTAATATATGTAAAAATATAAAGGAGTGAAATAGACAGATAGAGAGGGAGTTAATAAAAATAGGCTCTCGGGAGTTGGGCGCTAGGACTAGGTTAACATTCGGAATCATACCCGATGTTTTAAGAAGGAAAAAAGAACTATTAAATCAAGTTTCCTCTTCTATCACAAGTAGAAACAGTCTTGGACTGAATAGGAAAGTCCAAGACTGTTTCTGCATTTTTTACTTAACGTTTCGAGATAGATTTTCTGCCAGCAGCAGGCCGTACAACTCGAAGATCTTTAATAGGTGAGGTACTCCGGCCAACATTCTTCTTTTTACCAGGAACTGCCGTGTTGACATTTAAAAACTTAGATTGACTTTGAATATTACTAGATACAATATTAACTGTATAATTTCTGAAGTTACCAATCCTGATTTTTCTCAATCCTAGCCTTCTACAAAGCGGAGCATCACAGTAACCTGCGCCACCACAAAGTTTGAAAGCATTTTGCGGTAGAGTGAGATAGTTAACACCTGACCATACAAGACTCCTATCTGTAGATTCAGCATAGTAATATATCTCTCGATTGTTGACTGCCCCACTCAATACCTCTATCGTTTGACCTGGATTTATTGTGTACCAACCTACCGCTTCATACCAGCTGGGCCAAGGTATCAAGGGGATAGAGCCCTGATTACAGCTTGCAGAGGAGTAATATGCGAAGGCAACATATACGGTTAAACTCGTATTGTTACGAAAACTAAGTCCCATTGCATTCAGCTCCTTTCTTGTTAATAGAATAAAGTATGCAGTTTAATAGAAGAAGGAAATGGACATCAAGAATACAATTTCGAATCGATTGGGCTGCTCATGAGTAAACTGACGATCTGGATTTATGAAGTTCTAGCACTACTTATTACAGTTTTATTTACCAATCGTACCTAGATGAATATCTAAAACAAAAGAAACAAAAGACTGATTAATTCTCTTGCGGTGTCCAGAAAGCCATTTTATGGCTGTTTAGGGCACCTTTCGTTTTTTATATAAGATTTAGGTAAACACCAAAATCCGTTTTTTCTTTGAATCTACTACAGAAAATGTGATGATACATAGTCATGATATTCCTAAGGTTTATGATGGCATACTCTTTGAAGTAATTAGCTATGGCTTAATCCATGAACAATTGCTGTCACATTTTGGGTCGAGCTCTTCGTTGTATAGAGTGAAAGGGGGGGGAGACAGCTTGAATGATACGGAGTTAAGTCAGATCATAGCAGATGTGTTGGATGGGGACACAGAAAAATTCGAAAAAATCATGGAGGTTTATCAAAAACCGATTTTTCTCTACTGTTATCATATGCTAGGCAATTATGCCGAAGCCGAGGATAACGCACAGGAAGTATTTTTGAAGACATTCCGCACGTTGAAGAAATATACCCAATATCAAATAGATTTTGGCGCCTGGGTATACAAGATTGCCTACCATCAATGTATCGACATCATCCGTAAGCGAAAGTTGGTGAAATATTTGCCTTTCTTTTACCAGGATGAGAAAGAAAATAATGAAGTCGACTTGCATATTGAAGCCAACTATTTTGATGAATCCGTACATCAAGCCATGGCAAAATTATCGGCGGAAGAGCGTAATTTGTTAATCTTACGTTGTGTCGAGGATAAAAGCTACCAGGAGATCGGATTGATTCTCGGCAAAAACAGTGCCAGCCTTCGTAAAAAGTACGAACGTGCATCTGCAAAATTTCGAAAGTATTATGCTCAAGTGAAGGGAGTGGGAGTGTATGAATATGGACAGGGATCGGGATTTGAAAAGACTGTTTGATGACCCGCGCATTCCCGACGCCGACTTGACAGGAAAAGTAATGAGAATATTACATGCTAAGCCAAAAGAAAAGGAGAGGTTTTTTATGAAATATAAAGTTGTTTTGACTGCGTGTGTAGGGATGATGTTAATGGCCTCCACAGGTTATGCGGCAGTTCAATATCATTCTTTGACGAATAAGGATGGCGAAGTCGTATATGAGACTAAATCGACGAAAGATTACGGAAAAACAGAATCGAAAGATGAGATAGAGCGTTACAAGGCATTTTATGAACTTAAGGATAAGGTGCTAAAGAACGGGGAAGCTGGGCTGTTCTATATGGTTGCCAATAATCCGAATCATGAAACAATTCTTGGAACGAAGGTGACTATCTTCCAAGATCTTTCTCAATTGAGAGATAAGATTACGGATAAATCCATTAAGATCGCAGACAAAGTCAATGGAAATTATACATTCCAAAAGGCGGACGTAATCTTTAAAAATGCTCAGGAAGTGAATCCTCCTTCTTCGGAAGAAAAAAAGAAAATGGCAGAAAAGCTGAGAAAGAAGGCGGAAGAATCCAATCAGGGATATGCCATGATGCCGGTTGAAATGACAGATCAGTTTTTCCTTCTCTTTGCTACGTATCAAAATGGCGAAGATAAAATCGGGGTTAATATCACTAATCTGAGTGGAAAGAGCGATCCTACAATGTATATTGACGAGAAGGTTGAATTTAAGCAGGAGAAGGTTCAAGTGAAGGGAGTAGAAATGCTGCATACAGAATTTGCTCCTTCGCAGACGCACGAGCTGAAATGGGTATACGAGAGCCCAGACAAAAAGGTGAAATACGCCTATACTTTACGTGGAGACATAAATAAAGTAAGCAAAGAAACTTTGATGAAAATTGCAAAAGGCTATTTGGAATAATAAATATTAAAACAACGGGAATCTTCTCCAAATCTAGTTGGGGTTGATCATAGTCGGTTCTAAGCGCCCATTTTAATTCCGTTGAACAATTCAAAAAAACGGCCGCTGTTCGCATCGTTTGCGACAGGGCCATTTTTTGTTTTTCGTAGGCTAGCTTCAAATTGCTATTCTTGCCAAACACTCATAGGGTCCCATGGCTTGATTTGATTACCATATTTTCCGGCCAAAAAAACTTTCATGTCTTCCAGCTTAGCAGGCACCTCGTTCCAAATAGGAAGGGGTGGTAATCCTCGTTTGCTTTTCAATAGGATGTCCACTGTAACATACAAGCGTTCTGGCTGAATCCAATGAATGAAGCGGGAAATATCAATTTGCTTGGTCAGGGACAAGGCATCAATTTCGTCATTGTAATGCTTGTTGAACTCGCTGATCAAGTTCAGGAGGTAGTCTCTCTGCTCCTTCACGAAGTCCAGGCCGCAGATGGCGCCATGTCCTGGAATAACGATTTCGGGTTTAATTTCATCAATAATGCGGTCAAGCACTTTAACCCAATTGTGGGTTCCCTCTTCGCTGTATGCCGTACACCCGTTAAACACGACATCGCCGGCGAACAGCACTTTTTCTTTTGGCATCCACAGCAGCAAGTCACTGTCAGAGTGGGCCGGAGCTACGTTGTAAATCATAACTTCCGTATCGCCAAGACGGATGTTGATATCGTCCTTTATCTCAATATTCGGGAGCACCCATTCTACGCCTTCCAGGTCGAATCCTTCAAATTCCGCTGCAAAAAACCGCTCGCCCGAAGTCGATTCCGGAGAATCCTTTCCTCTTCTGATGACGTTATCCATCCAGGCGATATTTTCGGTGAGACGCTCTCTGGACGCTTCCTTGTGCATAATAATGCAAGCATCTTCAAACACTTTGTTTCCCCAGGCATGATCACTGTTATAGTGCGAGTTCACCACATATGCGGGAGAGCCACCGTTACTTACTTCCTTAAAAGCCTCCCGCATTTCCCGTGCATGGAACAAATCGAAGAACGTGTCATACACCAGCCCTTCACCCTTGTTGATGAACCCGGCATTGGCCCAACTGATGCCGCGATACGGCGAAATACCGGCAAAGACGCCATCTGCGACTTCAAAAAATTTAACGCGAGGTTTTTGGATAATACGTCCATACTTCATGAAAATTCTCCTTTGTGTATATGTTTTTGGGGTAAAGCATGCCTTTATTATAGAGAGTGGAAAACATAAATGCAAGCATGTACTTGCATGCATTCGCTCCATGTAATATGATGTAACAGAACAACATCACACTACATGCATGGAGGCGCTGCAACATGAAACTAGTAACCTTTCAAACCAAGACATCCCAGGAACCTTTGTTTGGGCTTGTAATTAACGAGAAATTTGTCGTGTCTTTTGCCGCAATCATGAAAAAGCAGGGAACATTCGTTGACAGTCTTGAAAGTATGGACAGCTATCTTCATTATTTACCGTCAAGTTATGATGCCGCTAAGGAATTAATGCAATATGCGGTCGAACAGTCGCATCAATTTAATGAAAATGAAATCTGCCCGATTGTAGCGGTAAAACTGCTGCCGCCAGTTCCAAATCCGGCTGCGCTTATCGATTTCGGACTGACACCAAGACATCTGAGAAATGCTGGCGTAAATCTGCTGCAAAGAGAATATACAGGGCCGGAAAGAGAAGAGCTTAAACAAAAAATTGCTGAAAAATTCCAGCAAGATCCGAACAAAGTAACTTTCAGTTATTACAAATGTAACCATAATGCATTAATTGGCGATGGAGATACGATTCATTGGCCTTCGTACTCTTCCTACCTGGATATTGAGCCGGAGCTGGCCTTTGTTACAGGGATGGAGAACTGCATTGCAGGTTATGTTATTTTTAATGACAGTACTGTCCGCGATGTGCAATGGCCGGATTTCCAGGGGCTGACCGGACCGACGCGCTGCAAAGATTTTGATCGCAGCAAAGGAATAGGGCCATTTCTGGTTACGCCGGATGAAATCGACAACCCGCTGGCACTGGATGTGGATGTACGCATCGGGGAGAGACTGCACTGGAAGGGAAGCACATCCGAGTATTCTGCACACCCTGCAAAAGTGATGGAGGAGGTTCTCAAAGTTTTCACGCCACTCCCGGGCACAATTATAGGAATGGGGACGATACCGGATTGCTGCGCAATCGAGACCGAAGAATGGCTGTTGCCCTCTGACCGAATCCAGATTACATTTGATAAATTAGGCACGCTCACGCAATTGGTGCCTGATCATGTCAAGATTACGGAACCAAGCCGCTGGGAAAAAAGAAGTGATTTGCCTTAAAAAAACGTTTATCAAAATGATGAACCCCGACCCTGCTGCATATGCAAAACTTGTAGTAGAATAGGATTAACATATGCAAAAGGAGAAGTACAATGCAAACTTCAAACAGAATCATTGAAGCCGCGACACAGCTCATCAAAAAGAATGGCTATCGGGGAGTAAGCACCAAAGCCATTGCAACGGAAGCTAAAGTCAATGAATCTACGATTTTTCGGCAATTTGGAAGCAAGCAAGGCATATTGGAAGCCATCATTGAAAGACATTCGGATATCCCGCAATTTGAGAAGCTGTTAAAAGAGGACGCGACCGATAATCCGGAAGTTGATCTGCTGAATGTAAGCCAGCAGTACCGTATGTTTTTCCATAAAAATGCGGACATCATTTTGATTGGCATCCGCGACAAAGGAATGCTTCCCGAATTAGACAGAGTGCTAGCCGATCCGCCGGCGAAGCTTCACTCCTTGCTGGTTGAATATTTTCAACGCTTGCAGAATAAAAAAGTTATAGCCAGACAGGATGAGCGCCTTGTCGCAATGTCTTTTCTCTCGATGTGCTACGGATTTCAGATGAGCGAGCTGATTCACCGGCAATATCAATCCCAACTCGTCACCGAGGAAGAGTTCTACAAGCACAGTGTCTCATTGTTTGTTAAAGGAATTTTGGCTCAGTCATAAGCACTATTGATTTATTTAATGAGAAGTCTAAATTTACGTGAACAGGCTGAGTCTGGAAACACGGTGTTACAATCCATTCATCTAATGGAAGAGCATACAGCGACGGTTGATGATGTGGTAATTATTAAGCATGGAACAATCGTTGCAGATGGAACATTGGAGAAGTAAAAGGTAACCCTTCCACGCTGGAGGATGCCTTTTTTGCTCATGAATGTAGTTTTTAGTAATAGAAAATAAAATACGTGGATGCATTATATAAAAAACATGACTCATTAAATTAAGCCCAATTTTTTCCAGGGCTTTTTTTGTTTGAAACCTCAGGATTGTATTTGGTCTATACTCAAACTTTCGAGTCAGAGTTATTGTACGAGCTTTAATGCAAGACAATTATGCCTATTGTATTGGAATTATCCAAGGCTGTACTTACTTAAAATCTTATAAGAAATTCTTGAAATCACAGAAATTTATTCGGGTAGTGAGATGCTATTATACAAATATAAATAAAGACGAGGTGATGATATGCAAGCAAAATTGGCAGCGGACGCCATTCCCCTCACCAAAAAGCGAAATTCATGGATAAGAACGATAAAAAAGTATAAAGTGATGTACGCTCTCTTGTTCCCGGCATTACTTTACTTTGCCGTTTTCAAATACGTTCCTATGGCGGGAATCATTATTGCTTTTAAAAACTATAACCTAGCATTGGGACTATGGGATAGTCCATGGGTGGGATTTAGAAATTTTACAGATTTTATGAACGGCGTTTATTTCTGGGACATCATGAGAAATACGATAATCATATCGCTGTATAAGCTATTGTTCGGTTTCTCAGCTCCTATCATACTTGCTTTGCTGCTCAATGAAGTTTATACCCAATGGTTTAAGAAAATCGTACAAACGATCACTTATTTACCCCACTTTCTATCATGGGTCATTGTTTATGGAATGATGGTGGCATTATTAGCCCCAGGGGATGGTCTTTTTAACATGATTTTGAAGGAAGCTGGAGTTGAACCCATCTCATTCCTAACGGAACCTGCCTGGGGCAGACTGCTGATCATCTTATCTGAAATATGGAAGGATATTGGATGGGGAGCGATATTGTACCTTGCAGCATTAGCAGGAATCGATCCAAGCTTATATGAAGCGGCTAGAATTGATGGCGCTTCCAAATGGAGACAGCTATGGCATGTAACACTTCCCGGTATTCGAGGCGTGATGATTCTGATGCTGATCCTTAAATTAAGCCATATTCTGGATGCTGGTTTTGACCAAATATTCATGTTTGCCAACAGCTTTAATCAGGAGAAGATCGACATTATCGACACATGGGTATACCGTGAAGGGCTCGAGCGACTTAAGATTGGCTTGGCTACTGCTGTGGGATTGTTTAAAGCGGTCATCGGATTTGTTTTAGTGTTGGCAGCGAATAAGCTCGCCAAAAAATTCGATGGGCAAATTTGGTGAGGTGGTTATCAATATGATCAATTTGACAATCGGAGAGAAAGTCTGGCAAGCCGTCGTTTATTTTATTCTTATTTTGCTAGCTCTACTTTGCTTACTACCCTTTCTATATGTAGTTGCTGTTTCAGTGACGCCAGAATCGGAAGTGTTAAGAAGAGGAATTGTTATTATACCAGAATCCTTTACCTTTCTAGCCTATAAAGAAGTATTCATTTCTCATGGTATCGGGCAGGCGTATAAAATTACATTGTTTCGAACGATAGTAGGCACTGCTCTTAATGTGTTCTTTACGGTAATAGCGGCATATCCGTTATCCAAAAAATATTTGCCGGGTCGAAGCCCATTTTTACTATTCATTGTCTTCACCATGATGTTTGGGGGAGGATTAATTCCAACTTATTTACTAGTCCGCTCTCTGGGATTGCTAAACAGTCCGTGGGTATTGATTATTCCAAATCTCATTAGTGCATTTAATCTGGTGATCATTAAAGGCTTTTTCGAGCAATTGCCTGCTGAAATCGAGGAATCAGCGAGGGTAGACGGTGCTAGTGAGCTTCAGTCGTTATGGCGGATCATTTTACCCTTGTCCTTGCCCGTCCTTTCCACAATTTCCTTATTTTACGCAGTCGGGCATTGGAATAGTTATTTCGATGCTATTGTTTATATCAATGATTCCAACTTAATGCCGCTTCAAGTGATCTTGCGCAACATCCTGCTTAACGTCGCAACCCAAAGTGCTGATTCGCTTGCCAATACCGGAGCTGTTAGTACGTTCGCTATACAAATGGCAGCAGTTGTCGTGACTACAGTTCCGATTTTGATCGTTTACCCATTTATGCAAAAGCATTTTACCAAAGGTGTACTCTTGGGATCTGTTAAAGGTTAAAAAGAAATTCCAACCTGAGTTGTTACGGGGAAACCGTGATAATATAGAAGCAAAGGAGAGGTCATTATGCAACGTAAAGCGATTACATTTGCTATTCTGACAGTAATGGTCGGTGTGGGAACGGTATTGTCAGGATGTGGGGACAAAAAAGAGGTTACATCGTCAGCTACGGGTAATTCACAAGGCCAGTCTAGTCCCTTTGAAAAAAAATTGAAAATTTCGATGTTTAACCAAGGCACTTTCAATGCTGCTGCTCCGATTCCTCCCCGTGAAGAAGATATCCAACGCCAAATGTTGGAGAAAGCAGTAAATATCGACTTGGAAATGATGATTCCTCAATCAGGTCAAGCAACGACTAAATTAAATACGCTCATTGCTGGAGGAGATATTCCAGATTTGATTTTCTTGAAAAGCCGGGCTGATCTCGCGCAATATTATGACCAAGGCGTTCTTGCGGATTTGACACCGTATCTGGATCAATTTCCTGAATTACAGAAACGTTTTAGCAACGACTCCTGGGAGGCGATGTCCTATCAAGGAAAAACCATTGGGGTTCCAGGTTATGATAATGTAAATGGTATCAGTCGAAGCTTCTTCATTCGCAATGATTGGCTGAAAAAGCTGAATATGGAAGTGCCAACGACACCTGACGAGTTATTCGAAGTTATGAAAGCCTTTACAGAGAAAGACCCGGACGGTAATGGCAAAAACGATACTTACGGATTCATAGGCGGCATGAATAAAGAAGGCAATCTGCAAACCTACGGCTTCGATAGTTTGATGTGGATGTTTGGCGTCAATCCTCCATCAGCCATTGATGTGAAAGACAATGAACCGGTGTTCTTGTATACCGACCCAAAAATGAAAGAGGCGCTCGCTTATATCAATAAAATGATGGAAGCCAAAGTTGTAGATCCAGACTGGGTGACAATGAATACTCCCGATTTGTTGGACCAAAAGTTATTTAAGGGTAAAGTTGGCTTCATGATAAGAGATGCACGCAGGCTGGAACCGGATTATCAGCAGAAAATGAAAGAAATCAGTGGAGAGGTGCCAGAATGGATCGTTATTCCTCCAATGATAGGTCCTTATGGTGATCAAATTGTAGAGAGAAAATCGTTCCAAGGCAATTCATGGGCCATATCCAAGAAAGCGGATAAGGACAAAATCATTCGGATCTTGTCCATGCTGAATTATCTCTTTACGGACAAAGAAGCATATCCGAATTTTGCATACGGAATTAAAGGAATTCATTGGGATTTAGTGGACGGCAAGATCAAGAATAAAACCTCCGAATTATCAAAGGAAATGAAAGAAAAGTACCTATGGGTTGACCATTATAGAATGCCGCGTCGTGGTGATGATGCTGAGTACTTCAGCTTCCAGAATCCTAAGACGGCAGAAGCTTTTGAGAACAATCAGAAATACGTGGCGCCTACTTTGCCCGGGAATTTATTGACTGAAGACCCGAACGATACATTGGCAGCTGACCGCCAACGTTTCATTAATGAAAGTTTGGTCAAATTTATGACCGGCAAAGATCCTCTTTCTAACTGGGAGAATTTCCTCAATACGTTGGATACCAAGTTTGACATGCAGAAATATAAGGACACAGTAATCAAGCAATTTAAAGAAGCGGGCTTAATCAAGTAAATCAAGTAGAAACGGCTTCGCCGTCCTTTTAAAGGACGGTACCGTTTCAGCGAGAAAGATAAGGAACATTTATGCGCGAAGCATATAAATTCTTATCTTTTAAACAAAGAGAGAGGCTATAAATAGCCCCTCTCTTTATTGAAATATAAGAAAGTATAAGTTTTACTTTATACTTTATCCTTCTATTTTTCGAAGAAACGCTTATCGTCCTTAAAAAGGACGCCGAAGGCGTTTCTTCTTATCATATGATATTATTTGTTTAATACAGATTTAAAAGGAAGATGATAGATGCGAAGAAGAATCAGCTTGCCTTTAAAATTATTTTTTATCGTATTTGCATTTGTATTAAGCTGCATAATCTTGATAAGTCAATTGTCTTACCACTATGTCCAAAAGGAAATAAGAAAAACTGACATTTATTACACCAACCAAATACTAGACAAGGTAGATCAGTATTTCACAGTTAATTTTTCCTCCTTTCAGACGATCCTGTTCTCGGTCGAAACATCGGTGAAAGCCAACATTGACAATACAGAAGTAATTAAAAAGCAATTAAGAGAGCTGTATGAACTCAATAGTAATTACGTCAGTAATATTTATTTGATCAAAAGCGATTTATCCATTCTAGGCGGGAGTACACCTACCCGAATATTCGATGAACCTTTAGCTGAAAGAGAACCTTTGTTTGATGCGGCTGACAAGAATAGAAGGACTACATTTGTCAGTGATCCTTACAAATCTAAATATTCCGGCTGGACAGTTACGATGGTTCGATATCTGAACAGTGCTCCGTTTCCTATGGCCATTGCTGTAGATTTGGATCTAAATGCCATTGAAGAAACCTTGTTCAAGATTAATAAAAAAGAACAAATGGATTTGGCTCTAATCACCGCATCGGGAAAAATCATTGCCGGATTTTCGGAAAATAAAGGACCCATGAATATTCAAGATCATACTTTTTCAATCGGTGAAACGACGGCGGAACAAATTCTGGATACTACAGAAACAAGCCTTCAACTACATACCAAGGATGGTATTCCAGTCTCCCTTCTGAAAAAAACGACTGAGAAATTCAACTGGACCATCATCTCGATCAACGATGAATCACGCTTGAAAGCTGCTTTGTCCAGATTGGAAACCTATTATATCGGGCTTCTAGCTGCAGGTCTTCTCTTAAGTCTGTTCATTTCCTTTTTTATTGCCAAATATATAAGGACCCCTCTCTATGCGCTCAAAACAAAAATGAAGCGGGTGGAGCAAGGCCTCCTCACAACTACAATATCGATTAACCGAAACGATGAGTTTGGAGATCTCTCCCGAGCATTCGATCGTATGCTTCAGCAAATTGTGGAACTGATACGGGGAGCAGAGCTACATAATGAACTTGAGCGGAAGCTGGAAATCCAAGTGCTTCAGTCTCAAATAAACCCTCATTTTCTGTATAACACGCTTGGTTCTATCAGCAATGTCATACGACTCGGACAAATAGAGAAAGTAGATGTGGTGATCGAGTCTCTCATTTCAATATTGGAATATGGGATAGCTGATGCTTCGGAGAAGGTTTCACTACGTCAGGAATTGCAAAATGTCTCGGACTATATCGCGATCCAGAACATCCGCTATAACAGGAATTTCCACTTGATTGAAAATATCGAAGCAGATTTAATAGATTTCCCAGTTTTTCGAATGCTGCTGCAGCCCCTTGTGGAGAATAGTATCTTCCATGGTTATAACGGAGGGGGGATCGAAGGCCCTATTACTATTCATGCGTACAGGGAGGGCGGCATCGTCATCATAGAAGTAGTTGATCTAGGGGAGGGAATTCCAACTGATAAAATAAAGCATATTTTGATTTCAGAACCGAGTGATGTGGAATTGAAAAGGAAAAGAATCGGGTTAAATAATATTCATGACCGAATAAAACTTCACTACGGAGAACAATTCGGGCTTCAAATCATAAGCATACCTAAGGAAATAACCCGTGTTCAAGCCTTATTCCCAGCAGGCTCGTTTAAAGGAGATGCATGATGGTGAGAGACTACACCTGCTTCATTGTTGACGATGAAGATCTAATCATTCAGAGATTGGAATTGTTTTTTAACGAGCTCTCCCATAGGGATAAGCGATTTCATTTAGTGGGAAAAGCAAAAAATGGTCTGGAGGGGATAGAGGAGATCGTAAAGCTTAAGCCGGATATCGTGATATCTGATATCGTTATGCCTCGAATGGATGGAATTTCCATGATTGAGCAGCTAAAACCAAAGCTTCCCCATACCCAATACATTCTTTTGACCGCTTATTCATCCTTTGAATACGCCCAGAGAGCTATTCAAGCCAACGTCTTGGAGTACATTGTTAAGGTTCCGCTCAGGGAAAAGGATTTAGATCGCGCTTTAGATAAGGCAGCCGGGATTTTAAATGAGGTTAAGAAAAAAGAAGCGGAATTTCAATCGTTAAACGTATCCGTGCTTGAAAATAAATATAGAGTCCGAAAGCAATTTTTTAATGAGCTTATCAGAGGCGAAATTCCTTCTCATCGGGCATCGGATTTTGCCAATCGCATGCAATTCCATTTCTTTCAAGCCAACTATTGCTGCTTCATTGTTGAAATGAATTTGTATGAAAGTTTCCGAAACGATTATTCAGCGTCTGATCAAAACATCTTGAAATATGCGATTACGAATATAATCGAAGAAACTGTGGTGAACGGTGGCAGAGGTGTAGCTGCGGATCTATCCGATAATCGTTTTATTGGCTTTCTTTCCTGGGAAAATAATCGCAGCGATATGGACACGGAATATGCTTGCCATTCATTGGGTAGTCAGATCGTCTCCCATTTACATCAATATTTGAATCAAAGGGTATCCGTAGCTTTTGGAGGTCCGCACCGAGGCTGGGAATCCATCAAACAAGCTTACATGGAAGCTAATAACGTGAGTGAGGATTTCTACTATCATGAAGAGAAAGTAGTCAAAACACCCATGCATCGGTTCCATTACCGTAATGACAAAAAGGAGGACTTTCAGCTGAAACTGGCTGATTTTCTAACATGGGTACAAAGGAAAGTTTCCAAGGAAGAGCTGGAAAAAGAACTCTCTGCTTTAAACCAATTTGTGACGGATTATAAAATTCATAAGTCCATCATGGCACCTATGCTTCAAGGCTTGTACAGAGACATAACTGCGAAATTTAAATCGGGGAACTCGTTGACCACGGATGCATCAGAGTTTCCCATAAAATTCATGACATTTCGGGAGCAGCTTGCCTATATTGGCGACTTCACATTCGAATATGTACACGCTGGCCAACTTTTACATCGTATAGAAATCATGAGTGCTATGCGGTTTATAGAGAAAAACCTTAAACAGAGATTAACGCTCGAAGCGATTGCCGAGGAAGTGAATTTAGCTCCATCGTATTTTAGCAGCTTATTCAAAAAAACAATGAACGAGGGCGTTATCAGCTACATCAACCGCAAAAAAATCCACTTAGCTCTCGAGCTATTAAATGTTCAGGATTATTCTTTATTGGAATTGTGCGAGGAAGTAGGAATTGTGAATGAAGGTTATTTTTGCAAATTATTTAAAGAATATACGGGTGATACGCCTAAGCAATATCGGATAAAAATGACACGGTATGAATCCAAATAAGGTTGCAAAAAATGTATAAATTTCTCGCGAAATCATGTAAAAAAAAGGGCATCAAAAGGCTTACCATGATAGAAGGATCTAATCATGGAGGTTATCAAAATGGAGCTTATTAAAGCAGATGTAACCGTCGTAGGCGGAGGTATTGCTGGGATATGCGCTGCCATTGCTGCCGCACGCCAAGGGCTGCAGGTTTCACTTATTAATGATCGGCCGGTTCTTGGAGGAAATGCGAGCAGCGAGGTCCGGGTTCATATCAACGGGTCAGCATATCTCGGAAACAGTCCATCCTATTATGCACGCGAGGGCGGATTGGTGGAAGAACTCAAGTTGAAGATTTTTCACTATAATCCGTTATACAACAAGAAGCTTATGCTTTCGCTTTCGGATACGGTCTTGTTGGATATGGTTTATGCTGAGCCTAACATTTCTCTATTTCTGAATACATGCGTGCATGAAACGGGCATGGAGAACGGCAGAATTAAATGGGTTGAGGGCCTTCAATTGGCTTCCGAAAGAAAATTTCGTTTCGAAAGCCGAACCTACATCGATTGCTCCGGAGATGGAGTTGTCGGATATCAAGCAGGTGCTCTCTTCCGCTGGGGCAGAGAAGCGAAGCATGAATACATGGAAGAATTGGCTCCTGAAGTGGCGGACCATTACACCATGGGCGATACGATCCTGTTTCAAGCCCGTGACGTAGAATATTCCGTTCCATTCAAAAGACCTGGCTTTGCGTATGATATTACGAAGTTGGCTTTTTTTGATAGTATCAGAAAAGGCTTAAACCATCGGGCTTTACCAAGAAAAATCAATGGGCTTGGCGGATTGTGGTGGCTAGAATATGGTGGACATATGGATATTATCAAGAATAATGAAGACATCGCATTGGAACTGCGGAAATTGGTGTACGGGATTTGGGATTATATCAAAAATAGCGGCGAATTTGATGATGTAGACAATCTCATCTTGGATTATGTATGCCCGATTCCTGGAAAGCGGGAGTCGAGGCGGTTCATAGGGGACCACATGTTGTCTCAGAACGATCTTACAGCAAAGCCGCATTTCGAAGATGCTGTATCCGTCGGTGGATGGTATATGGATTTACATGCGAATAAGGGCATCTACGATGAGGGGCCAGCTACAGCATGGAATTTCGTACCAGGATTGTACAATATCCCTTTCCGCAGTTTATATTCACGAAATATTCCTAATCTCATGTTTGCTGGTCGCAACATAAGTGCTACCCATGTGGCTTTCGGATCTACTAGAGTAATGGCAACCTGCGGTTGTATGGGGCAGGCGGTTGGAACGGCTGCTTCGTTATGCTTGAAGTATGAGATAGACCCCGCGGCCATAGTCGAATCTCATATGGAGGAGCTGCAGGCGCTGCTGCTTCGAGATGGCCAAACGATTGTAGGGCTTCAAGAGGAATTGAATCCTTACTTCGCTGACGGATTAACTATTCGTGCCTCGTCTCAGCGCAGCTATGATAATCTTCATCCAACTGAAGAGATTCCCTTGGAGAAAGGGTTATGTTTGGTCTTGCCGATTCAGACATCCGTGGCTGAAAGTGTACGGATCAAAATTAAAAATAGGTCCGAGCATTCGGAAACTTTGCATGTAAAGCTGTTTGGCGGGGAACGGAAGGAAAACTACATTCCCACCAGCGAGTTGAAAGATTACCGCTTGGTTATTGCAGCCGGTCATGACGACTGGATTACGCTAAATTTGGGCTGCAAGAAACCGGCTGACGACAAAATCTACATCGTATTGGAAGGTACGGCGAGCCTTGCCGTCTACGGCAATGAAGAAAAAATAACAGGAGCGGTCAGCTTCCATTATAGGCCGGAAGAGCCGTCCAGGCTGAAGAAATTCAATAAGAGCATTTGCTTCAAGGATCTGTTACCGTCCCAGAGTATGTATAATCCCGAGAAAGTCGTCAACGGCTTCTCCAGACCTTATGGTCTACCGAACGGCTGGATTTCTGAACGTACGGAAGAACAGGAATGGTTGGAATTCTGTTTTGCAAGCCCCAAAAATGTAGACGAAATCCATCTTGTTTTCAATTCACAGTTGGATTTGGAGCATTTCAACGACCCGATCGAGTCCCTTATCCAAGATTATGATATGACCTTGACCTTAGAAGACGGAAGCGAGAGGACAATCATAACTCGTGGGAATTATCTCACGTTGAATAAACATAAGGTGGATGCGAAACGTGTAACCCGAATCCGGATTAATTTCTGCGCAACGTATGGTTCGCCTTATTTTGAAGTGTTTGCTGTAAAATTGTTTGCTCCTAAAATTGATAAATGAGGTCAGGTGAAGTCACGATGAAGGAATTATTCCCTCGTAATGGGCTCCCCAATATAATTCAGAAATTGGAAAATGGGGATACCGTAACAATCGTCTATTTCGGCGGCAGTAATACCCGTTCTGAAGGCTACAGGGTTATGACAGCGGATTGGCTTCGTGAGAAATATCCTAAGGCGGATATCCGCTCTGTGAATGCAGGCATTAATGGGACAGGATCGGATTTGGGTTGTGCCCGTTTGGAGACAGATGTACTGCGTCATCGGCCTGATCTAGTATTTGTTGAATTTGTCGGTAACGATGGCGGAGATCCCGAATCCAAGGCGCGGATTGAAGGGATTGTCCGTCAGATCCGCAAGCGGAGCCGGTTTACCGATATCCTGTTCGTTTATACACTGAAGGAGCGGGATGTAGCCTTATTTCAGTCTGGGGAATACCAGAAGGGGGCTCTAATGCAAGAGGAAGTGGCCGACTATTATGGTATTCCTTCGATTCATCTGGGCGTAGCGGTCAGTCACTTGGTGTCGGAGGGAAAACTCGTTTTTACCTCAAGGGAAGACGTGTCCATTTCTGGAGCAGTTGTTTTTACGCATGATTCGATCCATCCGACTATTCCCGAAGGACACCAGATTTACACGGATACGATCACCCGGTCATTTGAGGTAATTATCGAACTCAGAGGTCATCAGGGAAGGTTAGTACATCACTTACCTCAGAATCCGTTGGTTCCGGCTAATCCTTGGGAGTATGCGACCATGCTGTCACTGGATAGTCTTACTACTTTTTCCGCAGGATGGTCTTACATGACGCCCGATGATTTTGCTTTAGTGCGCGAGTACAATTGGTTGTTCCCCGGCCTATGGCGAGCAGTCGATCCTGGAGAGGCTATCACGGTGCAGTTCGAGGGCACCCATATCGGGTTATTCGATATCGGTGGGCCTGATTCTGGCAGATTGAAGGTGTCGGTGGATGGTGGGGAACCCTTTATTATCGATCGATTCACACTACACAACGATCATAATCGAAATCAGTATGTATTCTTGCCGGAGCTCCCGAATGGAAAACATACGGTTCGCTTTGAAATCGATACCGAGAAGACAGACAAAGCGGCCGTGTTTGAAGCATGCGGCAATGAACGAAGTAGAGAGCACGTTAGGCAGCATCCAGATTGGTATGATCAAACGGTGATTCAGCTTGGGAAGTTGTTATTAGTGCAGCCGCCATTATAATTAATCATTAGGCTTTGTACAATTGGTAGACCTACATCATAACTGACTGCAGTTGAGCGGACAGTTATGATGTAGGTCTCTTTTTTAAAGGACGACAAAGTCGTTTCTTCTTGCTTAAAATCTTATAAGAAATTCTTAAAATTAAAGAAATTTCACAGTTCTGTAACATGCTATGATAAAACCGACAGAGCGGGCTTAGTCAGAAGGATAAGGCTAATTGCTTCTATACGATCTTCGAACAAAGGAGGGCAACATTATTTTGAAAGCGTTATCAACACAAGGGAGGCTGTGAGTTGTATGATAAAAAGGAAGCTGTTTTTCTTAATCGTTTTCATCGTGACGATATTAGTTCCTTTCAGCCTAGTCGGAATAAGGACCGCATACGCGGAGCCCTTACCGTATAAGACGATTATCATCGATGACGGGAGCATCACGATCAATGATGTTGTGACACCTGATGTGGGTAACGAGAACAACGGATATTCAGCTCCGAATTGGACCACAAGTACAGGGGTGAAGGGATATGATAACTCCAGTTCTAAATATACGAGTACAGCAGGCAGAGCGATATCCTGGAATCCACGATTGGAAGCGGGAACGGCGAAAATTTCGTTATACAAACTTAATTGGGAAGATAAAGCAGATAGCAATGTAAAAATTGAAATCGTCCACAATGGAACGACCGATGTTCTCTATATGGATTTGCGGCCTTCATTTGGTGCTCCTGCGGGATGGGTTGATTTGGGAGAGTACTATTTTTCCGGAGTTGGTAAAGAATTCGTTAGATTAACTCGGTCTACCAGCACAACCAGCACGATAATTACTCGTGCAGATGCGGTCAAGTTCGAAGGGAATATTCAGCAAAAAGAGCCGCATAAGACGATCATCATTGATGATGGAAGCATCACGATTGATGATGTCGTCACCACTGATGTAGATAACGCAAATAACGGGTTCTCCGCTCCTTATTGGACTACAAGTACGGGAGTGAAGGGATATAATAATTCCAGTTCCAAATTTACCGATGCAGTAGGAAGAAGCATCACATGGAATCCGCGATTGGAAGCAGGGACGGCGAAAATTTCATTCAACAAGCTTGATTGGGCGGATAAAGCAGACAGTAATGTTAAAATTGAAATTGTTCACAATGGGATTACGGATGTCATGTTTATGGATCTGAGGCCCTCGTCAGGCCCATCGGCCGGATGGGTTGATTTGGGGTCCTATTATTTCAGTGGTGATGATAGCGAATTTGTCAGACTGACTCGAACGCAACCTACGACCGGAAAGATCGTTACGCGGGCCGATGCGGTCAAGTTTGAAGGGAATATCCGGCAGCAAGCTCCGCCGTTGCCTCCGCTGCGCAGCCGTACATTGGCGAATCTCAGTTACACGGAAAAAGGCAGCATCGAGAATGCCAGCTACAAAGTAACCTTCTATGAAGCAGCTTGGGATGGTGGCAAATCCATCGTTCGTGATATGTTCTACAAGGACACGGATACGGGGAACTGGGTGCCTGTCAATAATGTGGCGGAAAGACTTGAAGAGCAATGGGTCTTATTGGATGGGAATTCGGGGAGTCTAACCAATTACTACGATACGATGAACAAACGCTGGATTACATTCGACGAGATTGATTTCCCTGACAGCCATAAGGCGATATTAACCGATTCTTCACATGGAAGCGATTACGATTTACAAGTGAACTGGTCCATGTCAGGGGACAAACCTGATGTTTCCTTCGCTTTTACACCCCGCCGGGATGGCAATTACGTGATCGGCTATCAGTCTTTCACAACAGAGCAGATCTCTGGCGTCAATGAAGTATTAAATGGTTTCAGGTCACACGCCAAAATGGTAGGTTCGGTGGAATCAACAAGCTTAAGGGAGCTAAGCGCTCCAATGAGTCTGGTTGAAAAGAATGACGGTTCGGGCAATCCATTGACGTATGGGGTATTTGTACCTTCGGATGAGCTTCCGGTTGAATTTGAACCGACGGGAGGTGTTACGAAACAAAGGCTTGGCATGAGTCTTGTCAACAATGAAGGCAGCGTGCAGCCAATCTTGTATGCTCCTCAATTAGGGACTTATTCGCAAATGGCCGCGGAAAGCACTTATCAATTTCATATGGGACTAATCGCTCAAAAAATCAATTTGTATGAGTCCTACGCGGATATTCTTCGCAATGAGTATGGTTATTCCGCATACCGGGAAAATGTATCAGATCAGTCGCTTACTGACGCGATGTTCAATATGATCGATTTACTTAAGATAGAGCCGCAAGGGGATGACTCTGTTGATTATGTCCCGTCACCCAGCGGATGGTGGAGCCGTGCCAAGGGCTTTATTGACATCGAAAACGAGGATAGTATTCGAACAAGCTCGAATGCGGTTCTTTTGGGGGCTTACTATTTGACTGGGGATGACCAGCTTTACGATACGAGAGCATTGCCGTCCGTCCAGTACGGCTTATCGCGAAATGGTATAGGTTGGTCGCCGACGCAGAAGCCAGTATACGGTGTGCCGTCGTTATGGAAAATGGCAACCTTGCCATTTGATTTTTCTAGCGTAGCCGCTGTCAATCAGATGATGGGGACTACTGCAGGAATTGGAGCGCTGGCACAGGAAGAGTACCTCGTGCGTGATCCTGACCAGAAAGACCGGGGTCCTGTCATTCAGCCCCTGATGATGTATCGTATGACGGGAGATACGCAGTATTTACAGGCTGCCAAGGATGCAGCCGACAGCTATATCATGCAGCATATTGATACGCCTGCATCCGTAAATGTGAGTAAAAATGAGTTCATTTATTATTATAGCAAGCTGTGGATGGAGATCTTGGAGCTTTACGAGGAAACTCAGGATCCCAAATACTTGAATGCTGCTTATAAGGAAGCCAAACGATATGCAACGATGTTCGTTGCTCGTCCGGTTCCTGAAGGTGCCGTTACGATTCCGCAGCCTGAGACGTATAATTACGCGGAGTCGTTCCATTGGCCGGAAAGTGGTAAATATCAATATCCTCGGATCAAGCTCCCAGAAGATGTAGCCGGAGGCGTACAAGCGGATAGTTGGCTTGTCTCTCCCAATGGATTGACGTTTGAAGCGGGAAGTACAACTGGTTATTATCGGATGAATGCTCAGGAAGCTCCATTCATGCTGAGATTGTCGCTCTATACAGGTGATAAACTACTGCAGGATATTGCTCATAATGCGGTTATTGGTCGATATTCGAGCTATCCAGGTTATTACTATAAGGGCTTCGCCGTTAGTCAACTTGAACCGGAGTTTCCTCTGGAAGGCCCAAGCGGGGCTACATCCATCTATTATCACCATATACCGGGACAGCTCGGGCAAACGATGGATTATTTGATCAGCGAGCAATCGTTGAAATCGAATGGAAGTATTACATTTCCTTCTGTATTTGAAACTAATTTTTTATGGTTCAAATATCACCTCTATGGAAATAAACCAGGGAATTTTTACGGTAATTCCGACGTTTGGCTCTGGATGCCTAAGGGGATAATTCAGACCAACCATCCTCAATTGAACTGGATAACGGGAGAGAGCGGGAATAAATTCTACATCGGGTTAAGCAACGAATCCTCAGCTGAAGTCCAGACTCCGATCGAATTGAATGCGCAAATCATTGGGTTCAACCCGGCACAAGATTATACCGTAACCATCATCCGCGACAATGGCACACCAGAGCAAGCGGTTATGAGTGGCGGAATCATTCAAGCCACGGTTTCAAGCAAGGGAATAACCGCTATCATTGTGGAAGGACTCAACATTGAAGTTCCGCTGCACCAGGTCAGAACTACTGATACATCGGATGCAAGCTATTTCTTCGATATCCACAGTCCAATAGATGCGGTTAAAGGCATGCTGATCGTCAAGCCCGACGAAACGGCCTACGATGCTTATGTGCAGTCAAAAACGACGAAACCAGCGACGATCCATTATTCCTTGGATGGCGGGGCTACGTATACAACCATTCCAGATAAGATCTATCCGATGGAATGGTCGATACGGGTAAACGATTTATCCCAAACCTTCACTTATTATGTGGAATCGGACGGGAAACAGACTCGCAAGCGGACTCTCTTTCTGCCTGATCAGGTAACCGAAACTCCAGCTCAACCGGATTGGCAGGAGGGTTCATCCATCATTGTGGATAATACGGAGGCAGAGACAGAAGGGATCTGGATACGGGATACAACGGCTAACGACTATTACTATGATAACTATGTGTATGCCAAATCGACTGCCGGCACAGCGACAAGTAGAATTAAATGGCGACCTGAGCTGCCGGAAAGTGTTACTTACAGTGTGTACTATAAGCTTCCGCAAATAACCGCTGCTAGTGAAAATTGGGCAACGAATGCCTCATTTACCGTTTATTATAGCGGAGGCTCCGAGACGGTTACCGTAGATGAGACAGCGGCCAATGGGACTTGGGTGTACCTGGGTGCTTATCCTTTTGCAGCAGGCGATAGTGGGTACGTGGAATTAACCAATATGGCCAATAAGTCACGGGTAGTTGCCGATGCGATGATGTGGGTGGACCCGAACAAGATACCGCAATTGGAGTCTGCGGTGATCCTGTCGAATCGGAACGAACTGCAGATGACTCAAACCGCACAACTAAGCGTAACCGGCTATTTGGATAATGGTCTGATTGGTGATCTATCACAGGCAAATGTGCAGTATTTCGTTGATCGAACCGATCTGGCTGAAGTGGACAGTAGCGGTTTGTTGACCCTTTTAAGTCTTGACGGGGAAAAGGATCACATTGAGGTATGGGCCACTGTAACGATTGACGGGGTGACCTTAACAACACCGCCTTTGACAATTGCGATCAGGGAATTAACGGTTATTGTCGACAGCACGAATACGACTGGGTTGTACACGACAGAAGGGTCTTGGAGCCAAAGCAATTTAGCCGGATACAAAATTGGTGTGAAGTCCCGTTACTCTACCGTTCAAGGATCATCCGCGACTTGGAAAGGACAGTTTCCAGAGGGGAAATATACGGTCTCCATCTACAAGCTCGTCCATACGACGGCAAATGACAATTATGTCAAAGTGGAAGTGAAGCATCAGTCGGTTACCGAGGTCACGTATATCGATGCAACCGTTGGTTCGTCGGGTTGGGTTAATCTTGGAACGTTCGACTTTACTGGAGACGGCAGTGAGTATGTTCGTTTAACCAGGGTTAGTCCGACAACGGTAGATCCACCAACTCTACCTGCCGATATGATTTATACGAGGGCTGATGCAGTCAAGTTCGAACGTCATTCCAGTAGTCCGCCGTTGCTTGCAAATGGGGTGCCAGGCAAACCGACACTATCGAATAATAGCGGTGTTGCGACAGGCTTACATGATGGCAATTACGAGGTTACGATGAATATGTGGTGGGGAAACAATGGCACACTGTATAAGCTGTACGAGAATGGCCAATTGATCCAAACGAAGTCACTCGCGGATGTTTCGCCAGCTGCCCAGACTTCCATTATTCCTATTCAAGGAAAGCCGAATGGAACCTATGTGTATACATGTGAGTTATCGAATTTGTATGGAACGACTTCATGTGATCCACACACCGTCACCGTGACTGATGCGAAGCCCGGCAAACCTGTGTTATCTAGTGACAACTGGGATCAAGATGGGGACTATAACATTGCTGCTAATATGTGGTGGGGCACGAACGCAACACAGTATCGATTATATGAAAATGGCGAACTTATTGAAACGCAATCTTTATCTTCACAAACACCAAGTGCTCAATCGGCCACTACACAAATTTCAGGGAAATCGCCTGGCATCTATCAATATCGCTGTGAGTTTATGAATGGAAGTGGAACAACGGAAAGTGATACTATACAGATTATTGTAAAATAAACCTATGAGCTGAGTGGATGAGAACGATCCATTCGGCTTTTTTATTTCTTGGAATTTAGTATTGAACTATGTTGTTGCGAACGATAAATCGAATAAATGATCAAGATCAGGATATAAGAGTGGAGGGGGACATCCAGCTTTCGGGATATTCAATCTCTGGTGAGAGATACGAGCGAACACTTCGTATTAGAGATGGTATCTATTTTTCTATATTCGAAGTGAAGTCCAATATGTCTGTGTATCCAGTGGTAATATGGTTTATAGAACCGTCGCTGGCTTAAACAAAAAAAGCCTGACGGATTCATATCCGCCAGGCTTTGTTCAATTAAGACCCGTAAACCTCAAAATCGAATATCGAATATCCGTATACGGTACCTCTAGCAGTACACAGCACTCTGACGTAACGTCCACTATTTGCAGTAAATATAATATCGTCAATAGAACCATCACCGGTCGTTGTTACGTAAGCATCCGTCCATGTTGTTGCATTGTTAGATAGCTGAACTTTGTAGCCTTTAGCGTAAGCGTCTTCCCAATTCAACTTGACGCGGTTCACACTTTGGGTTGTACCCAAATCGACGTAAATCCATTCATTATTGCTTCCTTCCATGCTAGCCCAACGGGTAGTAGAGTTGCCGTCTGTTGCCTTGGAAGCTTCAAATCCTGCACCTTCGATAGAGCTGGCTATCGCTGTCTTGCCTAGCGCAAGGTTGGTGCTGTCAGAAGGAGTTGGATTTGTAGTTGCTGTAGCGGTATTGCTGTTAGCAGACAGGTTGCCTGCGGCATCTACAGCTTTCACCGTATAGCTGTAAGCTGTAGATGCGATAAGACCGGTATCGCTAAAGGATGTGTCTGTAGGTGTGCCTACTTCCAAACCGCCACGCAATACCCGATAGCCGGTTACTCCGACATTATCAGTGGAAGGAGTCCAACTCAGATTGATTTGGCTGCTTGAAGTTGCTGTTGCAGTCAGATTCGTTGGATCTGAGGGAGCTTGTGTATCCGCAGCACTGTAGGTAGGCTTCCACCAGTTACCCGAGATGAACAGTAGGTTCAGCATGTTAAAGGAGTCGCTGAAGTAGCTTTCCTTTTTATTCTTCATCCAGTCCCATCCTGCATTGACCCAAGCTTGATGCGTGCTTGTAGTCGTCGCTGCGGAGATGAAAGGCGCTACGAATACCGCTGTTGCATAAGTCCCACGATTCGCACCGTTCAGTTGGTAACCGTCCTTCACATTGTTCGGATTGTTGCCTGTTTTTCCTTTGATCCATACTACCATTTTATTAGCGATATCCTTACCACGGGTGTCTCCGTACAAGGCGTAATCCATTACGATACGAAGTGGTACACGGCTTGCATTGTAGTTGTATTCATTTGTTTCAGGGAACTCTTCCAAATAGTTTGGGGGGGCCGGCTTAGGCGGGTTGCCTACCACAAAGTCCGAAATCAGACCTGTGCTAGACGAATAAGCTGCTGTAAATTGGCTGTATACGTTATACAGATTGTTGATGACATTTAGCCAAGTTGAATCTCCAGTAACTTCATTGAAAGCCCGTAGATGACTGAGCATCCAGTCGGAGGGACGCGTATTCAAGGCGCTCTTCGTATCCCAGTCACCAAGATTCAGCCTGTTGTTAGTTGTCACATTGCTAAGCTTAATAGCGCCAATCATCTTTTTGGCTTCAGCCAAATAATTGATCGTTCCAGTCGAGCCCCATTGGCGATCAGCTAGAATAAGGGAGTAGGCGATATCGAGGTCCCCATCTGTTGCTGAACCGAAGTGCCCTTGAGCCCCAGTACTATCTGCTATTACCCATCCCATCAGGTTCGGATTATTAGAGCTCTTGAACGCTCTAGCCGTTTTGAACAAACCATCATAGATTGTTCTGGAATTCGTATCGTATCCAGCCATTAGCACGGTAATAACCATACCGTATCCTTGGCCTTCCGATGTGCCGAGAGGATCGAAGCCGTCCGCTTCGCCAGTAATATCACCTTTTACATAGTACCCTCCGGGCAGCGAGGACAAGTTGTTTTTAAGATAAGTAGCCTTCCAATAGTCATAGTAGGAAGATACAGAACTGTTCATCGAGGATTGACTGACGTGGTTTGGTTTAATGATACCCGGATAGCTGACTTGTTGAGGAAACGGTTTCAATTCACCCGCTCCATGAGCTTTCCGTTGAAGCGGTGCAGGGGCGGCTAATGTCGCTAGAAGCATAACCGCCGAAAGCATGACAAGTAACATCACTTTCATTGTGCCTGAGGTCGATTTCATTGAGTACATAAAAATTCCTCCTTAAGTGATGGTTAGTTTAATTAACGTCAATGAATTCTCCTTCCTTATAGAATGATCTCCAAAGTAAAACGCTTAACAATAAGTTCTATACATGCCTATAAAGTTTAAGCGCTTTAACTTTAAGACGGAAGTGACATTTCACTTATATGCTGAAGAGATTTGAAGATACACGCTTCAATAGGGGATCATCGCATCCTCAACGTCACTATTATCACTTTCATTGTGCCTGAGGTCGATTTCATTGAGTAAACAAAAATTCCTCCTTAAGTGATGTTTAGTTTAATTAACGTCAATGAGTCCTCCTTCCCTATAGAATGATCTCCAAAGTAAAACGCTTAACAATAAGTGCTACACATGCCAATAAAGTTTAAGCGCTTTAACTTTAAGGTGTAAGTGACACTTCACTTATATGCTAAAGAGATTTGAAGATATGCGCTTCAATAGGAAATCATCGCATCCTCAACGTCACTTTTCACCTATAGGTAGAAATTGCTAACCCAGCAGCATTACTTATGCTCCAATGTATCACAACTATTTTCGTCGTGTCTAGGTGTTTGTGAATAAAATTTAAAAATTAATATTCATTAATAAAAGCGTTTACACCAAACGACAGTTCCTTTATAAGATATTGATCTCCTAGCACACACAAAATTGCGAACTAGAACTGTTTTTTTATTAGTCAAATTTGTTTTAATTCAGTCTAAATAAGCGCTTACATTAGAGGGCAGCTAAACTTACAATTATGTCTAACCATTTAAATTTGGGAACTTCTCCAGCAACGGCGATGAATTTCACTGTCATAGGCTTTCTTGCAAAGCTAGGTTGAATATTTGAAAGGGGGGGGCGTCATGGGGATTACTAGACGAAAAGCAACCGTGATTATTTTGTTTACCACTCTGATTGTTCTTGCTTTACTCGTGTTGAGTTTAACTAACAAAAAGGCGGAGCTACCTGAAGATTGGATATTTACAGTAGATGGATACGCCGTAACGGAGGAAGAATTTCAATTTTATGTCAAGGAGCATAGAGCTATAACGGCAGACTATTTCTTCAGAACTTATGGGGTCCAAGTAGATGAGGGCTTCTGGACACGTCAATACGGAGAAAATCATGAAACCCCAACTGAATACGCCAAAAAATCTGCAATGACTGCATTGCTAAAGACCAAGCAGGAGCAATTTATTGCAGATGAGCGGGGGATCGCCCCTTACAAAAGCTTTGATGAGCTAAAATCCGACATGGAAGATGAAAATGTTAAGCGAGCTAAGATGGATGATTCAGAAGGGACTTACTATGGATTGCCTCAGTTTGATATAAATCAATACATGCAATATTTAAGTGGCGCCCGTTGGCCGGATTTGGTAGAAACGCAGGTTAAAAAAACGAAAATGAGCGAAGCAGAGTTGCAAGTTGAGTATGCATCAAAAAGTGCGGAATATGTTCATGTTGCAAATGAATTGACGGCTGCGTTAGCGACAGCGGGACAGGCCAAGGAAGAGAAAGTGCTAAACCGTTTGGATATATCCAAAGAAGAAACCGAGTCTCTTAAGTTTTGGGAGTCTTTAGCTGCTGCTTCTGTAGGCGAGACAGTAATCGGTAAATATATGGGCGAGGATGTCGTTGCCACATTAACCACAAAACCGGAAATCACCAAGCTTAAACTGGAAGAAGTGAAAGATTCCATTCTATACGGATCGGCGGAGTCTGACTTGCGAGCGTTAATTGCAAATACGAATAAGTTGAAGATCGTATATAACGGTAATCGATTCAGTGAATTAGTAGTGAACTAGAATAGTTATGTTTTTAAGTTTATAAAAATCTATGTCTATTGAGGCTTCCATAGATGTGGATTTTTTATAAAGATTAATTTATTAATTTCAAAGGGAGGAAGTTTTTGGATGATACGATCGAAATGGATGCAAAAAGCTTTGTCGATGATTACGGCAACTTCGTTGGTGTTCCCTGGTCTGTTCGGCTTGGCGCCTTCATCTGAAGTGTCAGCTGCGGGAGGGGGCGAATCTTTTGACTCTGTTGTACTAGAATTGACACAAGCGGCAGGTCAGGCAGGCAGGGTGAATCTTACCTATAAAGGTTCGCCTTTAAGCAGTCTCGTGAAAGGACCGGTTATTGACGAGGTTAATTATGATTCCAGCAATGCGAATCTTTTAACTGTTAATAATCAGGGGAACATTACTTTAGCTAGCGGTTATACATTTGCGTCGCCAGGTGCTCCGGGCATCCCAGTGACAATCACGGCCGCGGCGAGTTATTACCATGACTCAGATGTGTTATTCATGGAGGACTTCGAGAACAATAATGGTCCAATGACATCAACTGGCAAATTAGGTTCGTCATACACGCTTTCCGATGCTCAGTCCCGTTCTGGATTGAAAGCGATTACACCTTCAAATGATACGAATAATGAAAATGTAGCCCAAGACGTGGCATTGCCGGCAGGTAGCAATTATAAGATGACGGCATGGTATTTTGATCCGTATCCTGATGAGGAGAAGACAGCGACGGATAGAACTCAATTTGCTATTGTAGATGGCAAAAATGCCACCTTTGCCGGGACATTCTATCAAAGTTCAGAGGCTGATGTTATTCATAACCCGACTAGATATACTTGGGCATATGCACCATCATCAGCGGGTACAGCAGGCAACCGTTGGAAAGATAGCGGGGCTTTACGTTCCACAGGCTGGCATAAATTCGAGTGGCTCATTACACCGAATGGTGCGACTTTACAAATAGACGGAACATTAATATCCGATTCAGCGCAAAGTAATATTTACAAAGCTATGAAGAGCGGTACAACCATTCAGCCTAAAATAGCTGGAGGATGGAACAACCAGTCAGGCAACAAAGCTTATATTAAAAATAAACATCTAATCGACGATTTTTATGTTGTTAAAGATGTGGCTACAACAACAGGAACCAGAACATTAACATTGAATTTGGTACCTCCCGGTGGATTGCCAAATTTAGAAATAATCACTCAGCCAACAGCGGCAGAAGTGAAGCAAGGTGAGACAGCAACATTTAGCGTTGCGGCATCAGCCGCTGCTTCAGCATATCAATGGTATGTATCTGACGACGAGTCTGGCTTGAACGGGACAAAAGTCAGCGGAGCTGATAAGGCGCTATTAACGCTTCCCAATGTGGACGCAGCTTCACAACAAGGCAATTTCTATTATTGCGAAGTGTCTTCGGCAGACGGAATTGTGGTGAAATCCAATGCTGCACCGTTGTTGATAACCACCAATACACAGGTGAATGCGCCAATTAAACCGACGCTTGACTCGGACACGGGCATTTATAGTGGCGCTTCCAATTACGGTGACACCCTTGTAACACTGTTCAAAGACGGTGGACCTGTTGGTTATTATTTATCGAAAAATGGAGGACCCGACCAGCCTAACAATCACGAAAGGCATCATGTTCTGCCCTATGCAAGGGCACTGGGAGTGGGCAACTACACGGTTACAGCCATTGTCATTAATAATGCGGGGGACATCAGTGAAGAAGTTGCAGCATCCGGAATATTAAAGATCGAGAAATTGCCTGTACCGGTAAATGTCAGATGGAACGGCACATACGCTACATGGGACCGCGTCGCTAACGCATCTGCCTATTCGGTTCAACTCTTCAGTAATGGAGTGGCTAAAGGAATCCCGATTGCAGCAACAAGCAATGATGCTGCTTTGTTCCCGACTTTAAATGATACATTTAAAGTAAAAGCAAACGGCAGTGCAACGTCACGATTCTTGGACTCTGATGAATCAGGAGAGAGTGCACAATATTCAGCCAACATTGCACTAATTCGCCAGAGCGATACTTTACGGGCAGGAGATAGAACACGGTTAATCGTTGACACTGCTGGTGTGTTCGTTGCTGATAACATCAGCTTCAGCCCGGCAGATCAAGACAAGGATAAGATTGAAGTTGATGATGCCGGATTCGTGACGGTTAAAAAAGGTTATGTTCCGACAGGGAACGAAGAGGTCACTGTTCAAGTGAGCGTTGATTACTTCAATAAGGCTGACACTATGTTTTACGATGGATTTGAAGGGGAGAAGAAATTTTCAAATGGTGCGAACGGATATGTTCACAGCGATGTGATGTCCCGTACCGGAGGAAAGGCCGCAACATCAAGCGGCGCCGGTCAGGTGGCTACTGTTCCAGGTACCTATAATTACACCCCTGCAACCGGTAAGACAACAATCGTTACTGCTTGGTACTATGATGATGGCAGAGCGGCTTCCAATGACCACGCTGTCTTTGGTTTAACCCCATCATCCAATGAACATATCGCAAGAAATTATGGCAACGGAGATGGCGATTGGGCGGCAAATCTGACCAATTACGCAGTCAGACCCGGTTCATCCGGGAGATTCTATCCTGTAGATGTCAAGCGAAGCGAAGGCTGGCATAAATTCCAATGGTTCGTTACATCAACGGGAACGACCTATAAAATCGATGGACAAGACATTCAAAGGCAATCAACAGATGGCGGCAATTTTGATACCCTAGTTAAGAACAATATTTCCAAGATCGATGCATTGCAGCTTGCTACGAACTGGGGCAACAAGGCTGGAACGATTAAGGATATACAGAACAGGCACTTTATCGATGACGTATATGTTATCGATAGTGGAATAACAGCCCAAACCGGAACATCTTCTATTACGCTAAAGCTCATGCCCAAAGAGTATAGCCACTTGGAAGACAGCACATATGTTATTGGTCTGGACGACTATAATATCACCGTAAATCCTGATTTAGCAGATCTAGCTGGAGTGGAGATCGGCGCTGTAACACTGCAGCGGGATGTGGATTATACTGTTAGCGGTAATGTATTGAAAATTAACAAAGAATCATTCGCAAGAAATAATATCGTGCCAGGAAAATATACCATTAGACTGAATCTGAATCCTGCCGAAATCACATTCGAGTTGAACATTCTACCACTTGAAGTCCGTGATTATTATTTCTCCAATAACGGTGACGATCATGCAGATGGACGCACACCGGCTACGGCATGGAAATCAATCTCCAAGATTAATGAATATGTATTTATGCCAGGTTCAACCATTTATCTGGATGCAAATAGCGTATGGAACGAACAAATCAAACTGCGCGGCGATGGTGAGGAAGGAAATCCGATTACGCTTACAAAATATAATACGACCGACCCTAACCAACGCCCGATAATTAATGGTGGAGGAACAGCGTCAAGCCCATCAGGCATTTCCTTAAACGGTACAATTGAGTTATATGACGTTAACTATTGGGTAGTCAGTGGAATTGAAGTAACGAACATCGGCAATAAAGCAGGTGACGGCCGTTCCGGTATCGCTGTAATGTCACGGATTTCCAAGCTGGGACAAGGTCAGTTTAATATTCAAGATTATGCTGATGCTCGTATGCAAGGCATCGTCATTCGAGATAACTACGTTCATGATGTTAATGGGCTGCACCAAGCAAATGGAGCAAGTAAGGTATCCGGCGGCATCATTATTAATGGTTATGTAGATATATTGGTTGAAGGTAATAAAACCCTTCGCTGCGATAACGAAGGTATTCGCAACAATGCCTACGGGCCAAGCAATCCAGGGACTAATAACACAGGCATTACTTGGAGTAACTCAAGCTATCCTTGGGCATCAAACGCTGTGTTTAGAAACAACTGGATTTCTAGTTCGGTTGGAGATGGCATTGTCATGTCCGGCGGGAACAACTCCCTTGTGGAACGAAATGTGGTCACAGACAGCGGATACAGCTATTTAAGCGATAAGAGCGGCAACCTGGTTACGAACTGGGGGCCAAATAATACAACGCCAACATATCTAGGTTCGCAAAACTATGCGGCAGCGTGGATTATGGCAAGTAAAGGCACGATCTTCCGCTATAATGAAGCCGTGGATAACCCTTATCATGCTAGTAATGACGGTATGGCTTGGGACATTGACAACTATTGTCAGGACAATGTGTATGAATACAATTACAGCCGAAATAACTATGGCGGTTGGTACTTACAGATGAATGCTGCCAAGGGCAATATCGTTCGCTATAACATTAGCGTGAACGACGGTCGCAGCCCGGATTTTAACAAGAGCTTTAACAGTCTTATATTACTTGCGGGAGGTTCTTCAACGAGCGAGGAATTAAGCGGATTATACTATAACAATGTCATCGTCACACCATTGAAGAATAGCAGTTCGTTAGTATTTGATCCGACGGCCTCCAACTTGCATATTTATTTCCAAAATAATATTTTTGCCTACACTGGGGCAAACAACCAGGTTGGTCTGAAAGGCGGGGGAACATCAGCTTCATTTGCAGCCGGACGTTTTACGAACAACATTGTATATCCGGCTAATCTTTTTGGTAGCATGAACGCAGGCGGAGGCGGGTATCTAGGTGCAGGCGTAACAGCAACTGACAACCGCTATGTATCGGAAGAGGAACTTAACTCTATATTAAATGATTATAAATCTGCGCCGGAACATTGGATTACCAACAGCGGAACAGTTGATGCCAAGCTTGATTACAGTGTGATGAACGGGTTCCGTCTTGCTGACGGTAATAACCTGGCCTATGGTGCAGGTGCCGAGATTGTAAGCCCATATGTGGATCGCGCGAACGCTCTGCCTCATATGACGGAGAGAACAGACTTCTTCGGAAATCCACTTAACGGCAGAACGCCTTCCATCGGCGCACACAACCC
Source organism: Paenibacillus sp. FSL E2-8871 (assembly GCF_038000345.1). Classification (NCBI taxonomy): domain Bacteria; kingdom Bacillati; phylum Bacillota; class Bacilli; order Caryophanales; family Paenibacillaceae; genus Paenibacillus; species Paenibacillus sp. FSL E2-8871. The sequence continues at coordinate 1,272,438 of NZ_JBBOBV010000001.1, forward strand.
TTATGCGGTAACTTTTGATTCCAACGGTGGCAGCGAAGTGGTGAAGAAGTTCGCAGATATGGGCGGGACAATTAACGAGCCAACAGCACCGACAAAAGAAAACACTGTTTTCGGCGGTTGGTATCAAGATGCAGGATTAAACGATATCTGGGATTTCGTTGCTGATCCTGTTACAAGGAATATTGAATTATATGCGAAATGGGTTGAAGACGCAGGTACTGCGCCAATGATTACGACGAAATCGCTTGCTGATGGTAAGGTAGGACAACCTTATTCGGCAGTTCTTACCACTGACAGCGATAAGCCGATCAAATGGGCTGTTGTAGATGGTCAATTGCCATCAGGATTGAGCTTGGATGAAGATGCAGGTGTTATCTCGGGTACACCGGATCAATGGGGTCAATTTACATTTAAAGTTCAAGCTAACAATGACGAAGGCAGTGACTCGAAACCGTTCAATATAGTGATCACTGAAGATGTCTCAGTTGACACAGCTCCGGAGATTATCACAAAGACTTTGCCGAGTGGCAAAGTTGGACAACCTTATACGGTAACATTAGCGGTATACGGCAGCGAACCGATTACTTGGAAGGTCCAGGGAGGAGATTTGCCAGTAGATTTGAACCTAGATGAAGCAACAGGTGTTATCTCGGGTACGCCTCAAGAGGCAGGATATTACGAATTCACTGTTGGCGCAACGAATGATTTTGGTATAGATAAGCGAGTATTGAGCATCGAGATTAAAGAGGATAAGCCAGTGGAAACAGCTCCGGAGATTATCACTAAGAATCTGCCAAGCGGCAAAGTTGGAGAACCTTATACGGTAACATTAGCGGTATACGGCGACGAACCGATTACCTGGACAGTGAGAGATAATTATTTACCTACAGGGTTGAAATTAGAAGGAGCTACGGGTGTTATTTCAGGGGTGCCTAATGAAGCGGGAACATACAAATTCACTGTTACGGCTTCTAACCATGCTGGCATGGATACGATAGAGTTAACTATCGTAATTACTGCAAATAATAACGGCGGAGGATCAGGTGGCCAAATCAGCACGCCGACTCCTTCTCCAGAAACACCGGTAGCAGATCTTATTGATGCTACAATCAAAGAGCAGCTGATGAAAGGCAATTCCATTGCATTGACGATGTCAGCCGGAAAAGATGAGCTTGAGATTCAAAACGATACGATCGGTGCGATTATTAAAGCCAACAAACCGCTAACCGTTACGAATGACACCGTATCTGTTAAATTGTCCCCTGAATTGTTGAAGCAGTTGAATACAGGCAAGAGTATAAAGGTTGTGATTAAACCTGTAAATGATAGAGACGGAGTTATAGGGCGGGGATATGAGTTGAAGATCTTCGCAGATGGCCGGGAAGTAACGGATTATACAGGGCTTATACCAGTAACCTTCGATCTGACAAAAGAGAAGTTGTCGACTAACGATATTAGCATGTTATGCGGTGTCATGCTTCGATTAGACGGTAATATGGAACGCTTAGGCGGCAAATATGACCATAAGACAGGTAATTTTACCTTCACGGCAAAAGGACTAGGCTATATCTTTGTTACAACCAAACCTGAACCTGTGAAATTAGAACTTACTCTAGGTAAGAAAGAGTATAAATTAAACGGAATTGAAATGAGTATGGATGTTGAGTCGATGGTAGTTAAAGGCAGAACTTTAGTGCCACTGCGCTTCGTTGCTGAGAGCTTAGGAGCAAATGTAGGCTGGGATAACATTACGAAAACCGTAATGATTACCTTGAAAGGTCAGACTTTGTCTATAGCGATCGGTGAACTTGCACCAGGAATGGATGTTCCAGCTGAACTTGTAAACGGACGTACTATGCTCCCGTTACGCTTCATTGCTGAGTATTTTGGTGCAGATGTATTCTTCAATAATACTACGAAATCCATTAGTATCATGAAGTAGTATTCGCAAACAAAGCAGCTACACACGAAACCCTCTAACATGCACTGCAATGTTAGAGGGTTTCTATTGTGCGCCCATAGTGGACGACAACTTGGCGGTGAACGTCCGCTACAAGCTTGGCAGATCCAATCAGTTAGACGGGTCTCTTTTCTATAAAACTCTATTAACGAACGATATAATTGTCTTAACTGGAAACAATTCTTTGGGTTGTGTTAATCTGTCTAATAGTGAATTCAATTTAGAGCGAGGGATGTTACTTGAAAAGAAACGTATTATACATTGAAGATAATGAGAAAATAGGCAGCTTTCTAAAAGAAGAATTGGAACAGCGGGGATTTTCAGTTCAGTGGCTGCTTTCTGGTGAAGGCGCTGAAAAAGAAGTAAATCAGCATGAAATCGTTATTTTGGATATCATGTTACCCGGTTTAGACGGATTTACTGTGGGGAAACGATTAAAAAAGGTAGCTCCTGCTGTTCCTATTTTGCTGTTAACAGCTCGAACATCGATAGATGATAAGGTAGAAGGTTTACAATTTGCTGATGATTATTTAACGAAACCATTCCATACGGATGAATTAGTTGCAAGATTAGAAGTACTAATCCGTCGAAGTGGCGGAACACATTCCGAACGCATTTCATTAGGAAATTATATTGAAGTAGATTCAGAAGGCCAAATGGTATTTGACAAACGCACAGGAGAAGAAATTATATTAACAGCGAAGCAGCATCATATTTTAATGTACTTCTTACGCCACCCTAATCAAGTTTTACCAAAAGAACAAATCTATGAAGCCATCTGGGAAGAAACTTATATAACTGGCGATAAAACACTAATGGTACATATCCATCGACTGCGTCAAAAGTTGGAACGTCATCCAGATTCCCCAGAGATTATTGAAACGTTGAAGGGAATAGGCTATCGGGTGAAACTATGAAACAGACTAAATCATTATTTCGTCATTTTTTAAAAGGACATTTCCTATTTATCTTTTTGCCTCCAATTATACTTATTTTCTTATCTGCGTTCATTGAATCTCCTATTAATGGAGAAGAGCTGAATGCATTAAATCTATTTTACGTTGTACTACTTTTGTTTGGTTTTATTATTGTCGCATTTGTTGTAATATCTTGGATTTTCTTCTTAAGACTTCGTAAACGTCTCACCCGCTTACAGGAAGCCATGTCATTTTCAGCTAATCATAACTCATTTCCTAGACCAATATCTGTTCAAAGTGATCGTATGGATGAAATAGACCAGTTAGGCAATTCTTTTAATTGGATGATTCAGCAGCTTGAAGACAGCCGCAAGCGAGAACATGAAGAGGAATTGTTACGACATCGACTCATAGCGAATTTATCACACGACTTACGAACGCCACTTACCATTTTGAGAGGACATGTCACCCGATTAAATAAAGAATCAATGAGTCTAGAAGGACAAAATTCATTAACAGAAATGAATCATACGATTACAAGAGTGGGGGATCTAATGGATGATTTACTTTCCTATACATTGCTTACATCAGGGAAACATCCTTTTAGGCCCACTTCAACAGATATTGGACGTTTAGTAAGAGCATCTGTTGCTGCGTGGTATCCTGTATTTGAAGAAAAAGAAATCCAGATCGAGGTTGATTTACCGATAGAGGCGACTTTTTATTGGGAAGCAGATCCTAAATGGATGACACGTGTTCTGGATAATTTATTTCAGAATATTCTTCGTCATGCAGCAGAGGGGAAATATGTAAATATTGTGGTTGATGTAGAAAAAGAACAAATCATTGTTTCAGACAGAGGTCCAGGTATGGATAACTCTTCCTATGAGCGTGGGGCGGGGATTGGTTTATCGACTTCAAATTATATGTTGAAAAAAATGAAGCTGAAAGCTGATTTTACATCAAATGATAGTGGCACAAGAGTAGCTATCGGAAGATCTTAACCTAAAGTTAACCAAGAAGTAAACAGCAGGATAACCGAGATGTAACTTTGCTTCTTTATAATTAGAACCATAACAGAAAGGAAGTGTTATGGTTGCTTACAATTAATAACTTAGTCAAACATCGCGGAACTGGGGAAATCTTATCAGGTATCAGTTTTAAAGTTAGACCAGGTAGAGTAACTGGTTTTTTAGGTCCAAATGGGGCAGGTAAAAGTTCTACACTTCGCATCCTGCTTGGATTAGACCGCGCTACCTCAGGGAGTGCACTCATTAATGGAAAGCCATTCGCAGAATTACATAATCCTCTAGCAACAGTAGGTGCCGCACTTGATGGCTTCGGAGCTCATCGTATGCGAACAGGACGGGCACACTTGCGTTGGATTGCACGTGCTGCAGGATTGTCTAACTCACGTGTCGAGGAAGTTCTGGAAATAGTAGGTCTTACTAATGCCGCTGGGAAAAGAGTTGGGCAGTATTCTCTTGGTATGGGGAGAAGACTGGGAATAGCAGCTGCGCTACTTGGTGATCCAAAAATATTGATTTTAGATGAACCCGTAAATGGGCTCGACCCAGAAGGAATTCGGTGGATTCGGACATTTTTACGTGAACGTGCTGAATCTGGAAATACGGTGTTATTATCCAGTCATCTAATGGGAGAGCTTGCAGAGACGGTTGATGATGTGGTGATTATTAAGCATGGAACCATCGTTGCAGATGGAACATTGGAAGAAGTAATAGGTAACCATTCCACGCTGGAGGAAGCCTTTTTTGCCCTGACATCTGAAATTGCAGGTGATGTTGTATGAGAGCATTTAACGCGGAACTATCTAAATTGTTCTCCTTACCGGGTATTTGGCTTGCTTTTCTCATTGGAGTCTTTGCACCAGCGCTTATTGCTGCCTTAGACAGCATAGCACAAAAAGAGGAGATTATAGCTGGAGTTAGTACACGGCTATCGGAAGTTGGCTATATCGGGTTAGCTCTTGGTGTGCAAGGCGTAATTATTCTTGGTGTGCTTGCTGTCAGCAGTGAGTATTTAACAGAGAGCAGTGAATCTGGTGGAGGACAACAGATAACAACGAGTTTGACTGTTATTTCATCCCGGTTTCATTTTTTACTGGCAAAAGCAGGTGCTGTGACTGTGATCAGCATACTGCTTTGTATTGTTGCTATTATGACAACTGTGTCAGCAACGCATCTTATTCTTGGTGAATATGCCCCCGCATTTGAATGGTCCAGACTTATCGGTGCAGTTTGTTACTGGACATTCACTGCTCTTTTAGCACTTGGAATTACTTTTCTAACTAAGAATGGCATCCTCCCGCTTGCTGTGCTCATAATAAATTCATCCGTTGTATCATTTAGTGTCCTGTTGTATAGGGTTACAAAGTTGGCATTTTACTTACCAGATAGGGCTGGCGCTGAAATGTTTATGTTTACGGACAACACGTCCACAGGCACTTTATTCGACGGGTTTCACACCCCCTTTACAGGCGGTTTAGTCATGTTTGCCTGGGTAGTCGTTATTTTCATTGCTGCAGCTGTTGTATTCCATAGGAGGGATGTTGCAGCATGAGTGTCTCATCTAGTAGAAAATTAACACAAATCCTTGGTGCTGAACTGGATAAATTAGTTACATTACCATTGATATGGCTCACTCTTATGGGTACATTCATTCTAAATTTAGTTTTAGCCGCAGCTTTTACTTCTGTTGGTGTACAAGGAGCAACAGGTACGCAAAATATACTGAATATAGGACTTGCTTCTATGGGATATCTTCAAGCAGGGTTCATTATTCTTGGAATCTTAGCTACTTGTTCGGAGTATACTGGTGGACAGATTCGACCTACTTTAATTACGATACCTTGGCGTGGGTTTCAATTATCCACGAAGCATTTGGCATTGGCGATTATAACCATTCCTGTGGCGTTTATTATTGCTGCATCTGGTGTACTCTATACTTTTATTATGATGAGAGACACAACAGTAGTGATAGAAATAGACACAATGATAACAACATTAATAGGTGCAACGGGCTATCTAACATTAACCACACTTCTCAGTGCAGCTGTAGGTGCTTTATTAAGACGAACCACTCCTGCTTTAGTGGTACTGCTTGGTTATTATTTCATTGTCAGTCCATTGACGAGGGTTTTTCTACCTAGTAATAAAATTTTTTTAAATTATTTTCCGGATACGGCAGGATCTTATATGTATATGCCGTCTTCCTCTGATGAAATAAGTGTCCTTACACCAATGCAAGGGACAGGTATTTCAATGTTATGGACACTGAGCTTTATTACAGTAGCTATTGTATTTTACCGTAAACGAGATGCCTAGTTATAATTATATCTTATTCAACTAACGGGGCAGGATTGTCGAAGAAGTAAAGGGGGAGTTTCTGATAGAATTCAAAGTAAATAAAAATTATATTTGGGTATATTTCATAATATTTTACGCCCTATGGTGTATCAGAGAATTATGGTTAGTTCAACATTTAGATTTGATGGAACCCGTTCCAAGAGCTATAACATCAGCCACTATTAAAATAGTTATTTGGGTCATACCTATTATTTTATTAGTTATAATTATGGAAAAAAGTAAACCATTTTCCTATTTACAGTTACATCATAACTTTAGAAAAAGTCTAAAATGGACAGGTTGGGTATCCTTAGCCTTGATACTATTCTATTTTGTAATAAATCTTATCGTTTTAAATAATAATATCGATTTTCAAATAGGATTTAACGGATGGCTTAATACTATTCTATTGGTTGGTATTACTGAGGAAATTGTCTTTAGAGGTTTTTTATTAAGAAAGCTTATGGATTCTTTTAGATTCTGGATAGCAAATACAGTTACAGCTTTACTCTTTGTATCGATTCATTTTCCTATTTGGTTTTATAAAGGTCTGTTTGAATTCCCTTATATTCTAAGTTCCATATTAACAGTTTATGTGTTGAGTATTATATTTGGGTTTGTATATAAGAAAAGTAATTCTCTTTGGTCAGTAATTATTATTCATTCTTTGTATAATTTATTAGTGTTGCTCTTCTACTAGCGGGTGCTTTAGTTGAATAAGACTATACTACGACGATGATTAAACATAGATTCGGATTAAATTCTTAAAAAGGACAATTAGAAAAAGGCGGCAACAAAATATCTGCATGGAATAATGCGATGACTGTCGGCACCTCTATATAGTCCAACGGTGGTAAAGAATGAGAATGGAAAACTCTATGGGATCAAGCAAGATCATTAAGAGACATTGTTTCACGGTTGGCTGCGCTTTCATTCCTTTTTGGAGGAAGCGAAAGAAGGGATCATTAGTGCCGGGAAATTTATGAATGAATTGTATGAGGAACATTAATGCCTGAATGAACAACACGTAAATCTAATCTGTCATTATTTGATGCTGGGTTATCACCTTTATGTTTATTAGATGTATAATCAGGGTGAAAGCTCAGACAACATACGCCCCAGCCTACGATAAGAGCTATAAGGCTGGTTTTTTTTATTTAAAAACGACATGTAGATTTGCAGAGATAGGTGAAGCAGATCCTAGATTTGCAAGAATTACAAAAAGATAAATTGTTGAGCTGAAAGGTGGAAAAAAGGTGGGAGAAGAAAAAATAAGGAACTGGAATTCCCTGGTTTTTTTCAGTGTGTTGCTTATTTTTATTATTGCAGGATGTTCTACATCCCAAGACACTCATCAACTCGGGAGAGAGAAGGAGCAGGAATTTGACCAAGGAAGTGGAATGAAATTTACCAGCCTTTCTGAACAAAAGATCGTGGATTTAGCTAAGATCAGTAAGGTATGGGGAGTGGTGAAATACCATCATCCTAAGGTTGTATCTGGAGATGTAAATTGGGATTATGAGCTGTTTCGGGTGGTGCCCTCTATTTTAGAAGAAAATTCAGATGTGAATTCAATTCTCTATGAGTGGGTTCATTCATTAGGCAGCGAGTTCATTTCTGGAGAGCTTGATGATCAATATCAATTTTCCAAAGATTCCATACAGCTCAGCCCATCTACAGATTGGTCCAAGGATGAAGAATATCTCGGAACAGACTTGAGTCTTGAATTATCGAAGCTTCTGGATTCTAATATTTCAGAACGAGAATATGCATATGTTAGTTTTAAGGAAGATTCATTCTTTCCGTCTATGGGAAATGAAAACCCGTACTCTAATATGAATTTCGATGATACAGGCTACAGGTTGCTAGGTTTATTCCGCTACTGGAATATTATCGAATATTACTATCCGTATAAAGATGTCATCGGAGAAAATTGGGATCGAGTGCTTCTGGAGTTTATCCCTAAAATGGTAGATGGATCGGATTATGACTCCTATTTTATGACTTTAGCAGAACTGACAACTAGAATACATGATTCTCATGCATATTTGGTGGGCAAAGATAGAGAGACGATTACTGATTATTTTGGAACGTATCGGGTTCCCGTAAACTTTATCGAAATTAACAATCAGATTGTTATAAATAAAGTAATTAACAAGTGTGGACTTGAGGTCGGAGACATTGTATTAAAAGTAGGCGACAAAAATATAGATGAATTATTAGAACATAGAAGAAAATATATATCACAGTCGCGAGAAGACACAGCCAGCTTATTTTTTCTTGATTTATTCCGAACTGAACAGAAGAATACGGACATTACTGTAATTCGGCAGGGAAATAAGAGGAACATTAGTGCAGTAGGCAGTCAACAAGACATTAATTTCCTGGTTGATACAGAATCACAAGCAATGGAGAGTGGAGAAATCTACTATATTAATGCTGGTCTCTTGAAAGATGGAGAGATTGATAAAATCATGAAAAAATGGTGGAACACTAAAGGACTAATTGTAGATCTTAGAAACTACCCATCTAGCATACTTACTTATGAATTAGCCAAATATCTGATCGCTTCTGAAAAAGAGTTTGCCACAGTATCGGTCCCCAATCGTGCAATACCCGGTGAATTTTATTACCTTGAGCCTATGGTTTCAGGGAAACCCCAAGAAACAAATGCCGAGGTTTATAAGGGGAAAGTAGTGATTTTAATCAATGAACATACTGCTAGTCAAGGCGAGTTTACAACGATGTCTCTTAGAAATACAGATAACTCCATAGTTCTCGGTAGGCCGTCTGCTGGAACTGATGGTGATATACGTATCATTATGCTTCCAGGAAAAATAAAAACCGCTATAAGTGGACTCGGCATATTTAATCCAGATAAAAACCCAACACAAAGAATAGGATTGCAGCCAGATATTCGTCTTGATCCTACCATTGAAGGGATTATGGAAGGCAGAGACGAGTATATTGAGAGAGCTGTTGAATTAATTAAAGGTGGTTATTAATTATGAAAGTGTATTTGGAATATAAATGAACATCTATACATTTCTGGGCCTGATTTTTTAGGGAGGAATGAGATGAAGAGTAGACGGGTCATATTAATCAGCTTAATTGTACTTTGTTCCATACAGACAATTGTGTCAGAGGACAAGAACATGGTACCATTGCCGATTTGATAAATGTCTAATTAAATAAGAAATTTATAGGGCGCGTCGATGAGACGAGGACCGAGAATGCTGCCCAGCAGGAAGCCGATGCCAAGAAAAAAGGTAATCATCGAGGAATAGACGATATAATTATCCGGACTTAGCTTATACTTCATTACAAAAATCGGAAGCACAGCAAACACACCATTTACAATCCCAAACAATAAGTAGCTTCTTTTAATGTGAAAAACACTATTAACAATGGCGAACCTGAAATTGTAACTATATTAAATCAAGTTGGAGGTTAACATGTCAGTGAAAAAAACGGAAGAACTATATCAACTTATCGGAAATAAGCTAATAGGAATAATCCCTGATGCGTGGAGTAAGATTTATCTTTACACAGAAATATTACCTGGTTCAAGAATTATCTATTTTTACTTCGAAACAACTACAAAAAAGGAGTTAATTTATAGTCATAGTATCCCTAAAGTTTATGGAGTAGATGAACTTATATATGATCGGTTATGTAGGGAGTTACAAGAATATTTCGTTGAATTAAATGAGGGTTCTAGAGGCACACTTGATCAAGCTTGGACAAATCTGACGATGTATTTGGATTCTACAGGTAAGTTTAATATCGATTATAATTATGATGAGGTTGTTTTCAATCCTTCTAAACAACGAACGATCTGGAAATATAAAGTTCTAGGATTACTTCCCACAGATGCATTTCACCAATCGTACTTAGATGAATTTCTAAAACAAAAGATTGATTAATTCTCTTGCGGTGTCCCGAAAGCCATTATATGGTTGTTTGGGGCACCTTTCGTTATTTTTATAAGACTTATGTAAACACCAAGACCGTGCACATCCTCACAGAGACCGAATCAGGGATCCGAATACAATGCTGCAAAACAACCACTCTTCTGAGAGTTTCTCATTTATTCTGTCGCTTCTGTATGCACTAAGAAACAAGGCCATAATGGATAATGTAGATTCCTTTGTAAAAAAACATGACTAAACTCCAACCAAATTGCTGTAAGAACACTATTTAACGACTGTAAACAACCGTGATTAACCGGTTGTTTTTTTTGTATTAGAAAGGGGGGATTCGGCAACACATGTCGGTGGACAAGAACATGGTACTATTACCGGTTTGATGATTATCTAAATATAACGCTATAGGTTAATCTTATCAAAAACCTCTTCCATACGATAAGTTAAGTGCACTTGGCCAACCAGCATCCAGACTGTCGCGGCCAAAATGCTGGAGATAATAGTCATAGGTTCTCTCAACATTATAAACCGATATCTTTCGAAAAAACTTGTGTGAAGAAGTTGTTAAGGGATCCCCTGTAGAAAGCGAACACTCCATAGCATAAAAGGGAAATTATTATTAAAAATTTTGTATCCGAAATATTGTACCCCTATCAGAAATTCAAGCCATATATAACATAGATTTTATTGTTTATAATGTAATTCATATAATCCATTTAATTACATAAACCATTTATACGGAGAACTTAATAGGCGGCCTTGCGAACTATAATGCAAATAAAAATTATATAGGATTGGTGAATATAATGATTGATTTATTACAATTACAAAAAAGAGTTCATCAGAATAAAATTACGAAAGGATTTAATGTTACTGATATTTTTCAAGAATTTTGTTTTATATACGGCGAATTATCAGAGGCTTGCGAAGCTTATCTGAAAAAGAAAGAAGATTTGGGTGAAGAGTTGGCTGATGTTGCACTCTACTTAATAGGACTTGCGGAACTTCTAGGAATTAACTTGGAAGAAGAGATAATGCTTAAAATGGAAAAGAACGAAAAAAGAAAATACGAAAATAAAGATGGTGTACTTACAAAAGTAAAAGAATAATATAAAGAATTTCACACAACACGATAACTACGACAAATGGATCCCGATCACGCTTCAGAGTTAACCCCTCAATTTAAGTCCGAAATGGGAAAGTCTTTTTAAGCTTACTGTAACCGGAGATGATCAAATCTCAATGAACAAAAGAGGGAGAGGTGTACGTCGACTTGTTCTTTTGAACTTCTTTCGAGCTAAAGTTGGATGTAAACAAGCAATGTAGGCACTCCAGGGGTCATTTATACCATTTAAGAACCTGCAGCGTAAAATAAATCCTGTGGTCCATATTTATAAAGCGACCCTCGAAATATCATGCTGCATTTCGGTGGAAGCACTTTAATAAACTGAGTATCGTTAAACTATCTTAGAATACTAGGAATCCCTTAAGTCCATATTTACGAACGGATGAAGGTGCTCAGCCGGAATACATAAAAGTAGTGGATAATGGGATTAGCATTATATCAGTGTATGAAGAACGAAAAAACAAAAGCACAATTACTAGCTTATAAAATAAAACAAGCGATTACAATTCAAATCGCTCACGGTGTTTCCAGAACATGGATGATGGGGGACAATGTAGATTTTTTGAAGGGGATACCATGTTACTCTAAGCCGGCGCCTAGAACAACTCCTACTGAACATGAATTATCCAAAAGATTATGAACTCTGATTAATTACGTGAACTCTTATATAAAAAAGCATGGTTATTGAAAACAAATCATTAGAAGTTGTTTTTTATAGCCAGAACAGGGCTTTGTCGGCTATGGGACCAAGTTCTTGTCCTCCGACAAATTTGTAAGAGGACAAGAACATATGCCTATTGAAATCCACGCTGAGCGCGGTTTTATTAATTTATAGGTACAAGTTCTTGTCCTTTGCTCGAGACAAGAACTTGTACCTATTGCCGAAAATGGACAAGAACATGATCCTATTGCCACGAGCCTTAGTTTGGTAAAGTTAAACCATTCCTATGGGAATCACGAATTGGTACGAGAGATTTTGGAGCGATATCCAAACAGGCGTAACCAGTACTTCAGCAAATACTGAAGAATTTTTCGGCGTTTTCTAAGAAAAGCATGTAAGTTAACAAGAATGTTGTACGAATACTTTTGAGACCAAGAATTTTTTCCATTTTCCAATAGATAGATTAAAAATGTTCTATTACGCTTTATAAGAAAAGAATGCTAGAGAGGGTAACATTTGCATTGGTCTTTCGATGGCTCACAGCATTAAACCAAGAAAGATGGAGGTATTCATGTCCAGAGTGGGATGAATAAAGGGCATGATTTCGGATTCAATTTTACAAACAAATCATTTAATGAGCGTTTAAGTGACTAAAATGTCACTTCAATGTCACTTTAATGTCATTTTGGGAAGATATACTAAACCCATCGATGAATTATTAAAGGAGATATTATGGAAGTGAAATTACGGAAACTCCTCTTTGTAGGAACAATTTTGTACACGCTGTTGATATTATATTTTATGTTTTTTGCTTTCAGTAGATTAGATCATTGGAACAGCGATTATGGATACACATTTATACTTGTTCCAGAAGGAGTTCCGCTTCGATTTCCAAAACTAACTTTTTCATGGGTTTACAACTTTGGAAACATTGCTGCCTTTATCCCTTTTGGAGTAATAATTCCTCTGTTGTATCGTTCCAGTTTTGGGAAGTTCATATCCTTGTTTGTCTTGACGATTCTCGTTCTGGAAACGATGCAGGCTTTAACTCATCTTGGCAGCTTTGATGTAAATGATGTTATATCCAATACATTAGGTGCAGCGATAGGATTTATCGCCTATAAAGTTGGATTTTCTTCAAAAATTTCTTATAAAAAGCTTATTGCTTCAGCCCTATCTATTGGTGTTCTTCTTGTTGGAGTAATCGTGATCTCGGAAACCATCAATTATATTGTAGCGAAAAGAGAAAGCCCAATTCAAGTATTACACGATGTGAAAGAAATGAATGGAACCATGCCTATGACTGAAAATCTTCCAAGTTTCACCGTAGCAGGCAAGAAAATAGAACCCAAAATGAACGTGTATTACAGTGAAGGGGATAAAAGAAAATCATACACCTACATCTTGGGGAACAAAAAAGATGTGACGTTCTATTCTTATTTTGGCATTCCAGACAAGGGAGATTCCAAGGGAGAACTCACTATATTGGTAGATGGAAACCAAAGAGTTCATTATCAGTACAATGAACAATATAATAATGGAGCAGAATCTTTAAATATACCATTTTATGACAAGGTGAACGAAATTACGATTATCGTTTCCGGGAACGCTAAACTATGGGACGTTGGATTCAGTGAAATGAAGCATTGGTGGGAGTGAAGAACAAACACGCAACATATAGAAACCGCGATAATCGCGGCAAGGCTGTCAAGAAAGTCTCGACAGCTTTTTTTATATCATAATCATTTATTACAGTACCGCGTTAATGTCACCAAATGATTGTCCAATGCGTTTCGTTGCGTCCGCTCGTGACACGTCCCGGACCACCTAAGAGTATGAGAATACACCAAGCTGGACGCGATTCAGGGCTAAGCGTATATTTTCGTTAAAATGTTGGCGGGTCCCCAACTATAGGATTCTGTGCATGTAAGATCTGACCTACAAAATTGGCTTCAAGCAATATATGACCAGGGCAAGAAACATAATAATTAAAATGAACATAGGGAGTTGCGAAAATGAATTTTGCTAAAACATCTAAGGTCGGATGTCGTTTTGTTTATATCTCCAAATAAAAAGGATCATGTTGTTGATACTTTTTATTTAAGAACATTGAATGCTGTATATAAAAATAGCTCCAAAGATGTTTCTATGCATATTCGTGAGATGTGAGTGACTTTTTTAAAATTTGATGTTCATTCCAAAAATTGGAGATAAGAAGTTAGAATATTTGATGGCGATTTTAGCTTTTGACGATTTATCAAGGTTCCATCTATTTATATAAAGGAGGGAGAGTGCCACTCGACAAATGGGAGAACACTTAAATCCGAAATGTCGGAGTGTTTGCTGCTGTCTTCGGGAGACAGCATTCCGCATTTGCCGGGGGTGAACCGATTGAACATGGAATTAAAAAACGAAGAGAATAGCCTGATACGCATTTCATGCCAGGCGATACAGCTATCTGGGCGGATGTGGTGACGGTACTGCTGAGAATGTTGAATCTTAAGGAGTTGAATCGATTATGAAAGCTTTAATTATTTCGGATATTCACAGCAACGTCAAAACGCTGGAATCGATCCGCAAAGCAGAATCCGACTGTGACGTGATTTATTGCGCGGGAGATCTTGTAGACTACGGGCCTTTCCCGCGGGAAGTTATCGAATGGGTGCATAAGAACGATGCGAATTGTGTTCGCGGCAACCATGACGACATTATTATCGACCTGTACCGAAACGGAAATAGCGGTCATGATGTGGCAGAGGATGAGATCAAGTGGGCGCATTACAATGCAAGGCTGCTCGGCGAAGCGGAAATTTCCTTCCTCGAAAGCATACCGGTCTACTGCACATTCGAGATGGACGGCTATAGCTATACAATGCAACATCTGTACGAAAACTATTTGACGATTGATAGCTTGCCCAAGTACGATGCTTTCTGGGCGGAACGCAACGTCAGGACAATTGGGACCAAAGAGGATCGCCGCATTATTTTCGGACATACGCATCGCAGATGCATTCATTATTTGAGTGACGACAGTTTGTGGCTGAATCCGGGAAGCGTGTCCTACCGCCGTCGCGACGATCCGTCGAAAGAAGCGCACTATTTCACGATTACCGATGGCAAAATAGCGATGAAAAGTCTTGTCTATGACCGCACGCCTTTGCTCGAAGCGGCACAAAAGTTGCTGTTGAAAGAAGAAGAGATGAAGGTTGCGTACTTCTTTTTCGGGTAAGCGGGCGGCAGAGCAGGCAACAACAATGGGGACGTATCCACGATTTGGTGTCGGGATACGTCCTTTCTCATTTATTGTACACCGGCAGGTTGCGATTTAAAGCTTGCAAGGCGGTAATTCCCGCTCATTTTGCGCCTCAGTTTACATTTTTATGATTGCTTCATTTTTTTACACTATGGCATGGGAAACGTATCTTTCATAATAGAGGTTGTAAAGTTGCGGATATGATCCTGCAGAGGCTGCGGTTCATATCCGCCTATTCTATAGGAAGCAGGTGGAAAATGACTACTATTTATTGGGTATCGAGTAGCGACGAGTTGGCGGCAGCCATTGGCCGGGTAGAGCCTGGTTCTTCGATCTTGTTGGCAGACGGCGTTTACGAACGGAATGAAGACTATATTATTGAAGGCAAAGTAGGATCGGACACCGCAATATTAAGCATTCGCGCTGTAAATAAAGGAAAAGCGATAATCGCTGGAGAATCAAGTATACGCATCTTGAACTCTGCTTATGTAGAGGTATGGGGACTGCATTTCCAGGTCGAGCAGCGCGAATCAATCATTCTGGATGGTTCGCGGCAAGTGAGGATTGCGCGGAATAGATTTGAGCCGCGACAGGTTGGGGCGGAGTATAGCCTGCTGTCTGTGCTGGGAAGCGGCAGCGGCTGGAACCGGATCGAACGCAACGAGTTCGGGCCAAAGGCCGACCTCGGACCGCTCGTTGTTTTTGATGGCGACGGTGAACAAATCTCGCAGCATGATGTCATTGAATATAATTATTTTCATCATATAGGCCCGCGTGTCGTCAATGGGCTTGAAGCGATCCGGCTCGGCCTGTCCGGCATCTCTCTCTCGAACGGCTATATTACCATTCAACACAACCTGTTTGAAAATTGCGACGGAGAGCCCGAGATTATTTCGATAAAAAGCTGCTATAATACAGTTCGGTACAACACGTTCCTTAACTCCGCCGGCCAAGTGACAGCGCGTCACGGACATGGAAATCGCTTTCATAATAATGTATTTATCGGCGATGGCGTGAAGGAAGAAATGGGCGGATTTCGCATTTACGGAAACGACCATCACATTTTTGAAAACTATATGGAAAACTTGACGTTGGATGCGCTGCTCATTGACGGCGGCAACTACGATGGCGGATCGGACGGCTATCCCGAGGCGCCGACGCAGGAGGAACTGAGGAAACATTGGCGCGTCTATCGAGCTAGTGTAGTGAATAATACGATTGTCAATTGTCGTCACGGCATTACGCTCGGCAAGCGGATTCCTTATGCGCCGGAGCAATGTGTAATCGCTTACAATCGAATATGCGGCAAGGAGCAGCCGGCCATCTATGAATATCGGCCGTCTCCGGCGGTTTGTATTAACAATCATAAAGCGGATGTCGCGGATATTCGTTGTCCGGCTATTCTGACAAGAATTGACGTCGGTCCCGATTCCGACTAAAGCTAACATGGAGGAGAACCTATGGCCCAAACTCGAAACCGGTGGACAATCTATCTGAAGCAGCTCCGGCATAAAAATCGCAGCGTATACATGACCTGGATGCTTTCCTACGTCTCAGTGCTACTCGTGCCCATTCTGATCAGCGGCGTTATATACGGCGCGACGCTGAACGTTGTAAAGGCTGAAATTAACCGTGCCAACCAATCTATTCTTCTTCAGATGGAGCAAGCCATAGATAGCCAGTTCAAAGGAATCGAGAATCTAAGCCTCGAGGTAAGCCTCAACAGGCGAATCGCAGCATTTATTTCGGCCGATACCAATCTGTCTGATTCGGACCACTACGATGTATACCAAATCGCTAATGATTTGCGCGTATACGAAATCGCTAACGATTATCTTGAAGGTATTTATATTTACTACAAAAATAGCGATACGGTCATCGCCCGCAACAACCGTATGAACATCGAAGCGTTATACGACCATATTCGCCTTGAAGAGCATATGCCGTTCCAGTCGTTACGAGAATATTTTGACCAAGGGTACATTAAAGGCTACCACTCCGTTGTTGTGTCTGAAGAGAATGAGTGGCGGCCTACGGTCATGTATGCCCAAAATGTGAACTCGACAATCATGAATCAACCTGGAGCTGTCTTGCTGTTCATGATTGACCGCAGTAAGCTGCTAGAGCAAGCTTCGGCACCTGAGAAAGGTACGATCTTTATTCTGGATGAAGACAACCGGTTCATTGCGTCTACGGGCGAGTCGCTGTCGGATCCTGCTCTATTATACAGCGATATGTCGAAAGAATCGGGACAACTTGAGATCGAGACTGCCGGTCGTCGGCTTGTTGCATCCTACACAACCTCATCCATTACGGGATGGAAATATGTGATGACGCTGCCGGCGAACGTATATCACCAGAAGATGAACGTGGTAGAGCAATTGACGATCGCCAGCATCTTGCTTTGCCTTATTGTTGGCGGTGGCGTGACGTATTGGCTCCTCAAACGGAACTACCTGCCGATCCATGCGCTGATCCAGAGCTTGTCGTTCAAGGCGGGTTTTACCTTTGATCGCGGCTCCAATGAATACTCCTTTCTGGAGCAGGCGCTGAGCAGCACCTTCCATGAGAAGGAGGAGCTTCATTACAAGCTGAATCAGCATAACAATACACTCAGATCGCACTTTTTGCAGCGGCTGCTGAAGGGGCAACTCGACAGCCATATCCCGTTGCACGAATCGTTCTCAGCCTATGATCTGCGTTTCCCGCTGGGCGGATTTTCTGTTATTTTGCTGCGCATCGAGCACTTCGGCAAGTTCCATCGGAAGGATGAGGATCAGGTCCATAATAAGCGGTTGCTGCAATTCCTGATCGCCAACGTGGTCGAGGAGGTCGCGCGAAAGTCAGTAAACGCCTATGCGGTAGAGCTGGACCAGGAGTTACTCGCCTGCATCGTCAACCATCAGCTTGCATCGCCGACGGAGCAGCGGGGGGAGCTGGGGCACATCGCGGAAGAAACGATGTCGTTCATCTCCAATCATGCCCATGTCCAGTTGACCGCTGCCATCAGCGCACAACAGGAGGGCGAATATGGCATCTTCCAGGCGTTCCAGGAAGCGATTGAGGCGATGGAATACCGTATCATTGCAGGCAGCGGGGGCATTATTCATTATGGGGACCTGAGCGGCAACGACAACCTAGGGGCTGCTCCAGGTGGTTATTTTTATCCGCTCAAGGCCGAGCAGCAATTGATCGTTATGGTTCGCGAAGGGCAGCTTGATAAGGCGAAAGCCTTCGTCGGGGAGATCATTCAGAAAAATGTGACGACGGAGCCGTTTCCTTTTCATACTGCCAAATGTCTCATGTTCGATCTAATGGCTACGCTGCAAAAAGTAATCGGCGAAATCCGCATCGCGGGCAAGCCGGATATGCCTGACGGAGTGCGCGCCATCGAACGACTGATGCAATGCCAGACGGTAGGGGAGATGCGCAGCCAGCTTTACGATATGCTAGAGCTTCTGTGCGGCTACGTTAATAATAACCGCGAATACTGCAGCAATCCGCTAATCGATAAGGTCATGAAATATGTCAACGAGTATTACCAGGACGAGAACCTGAACATTTCGATGATCGGGGAAGCCTTCTCCATGACGCCGTCGTATGTTTCCAAACTGTTCAAGGAACTTGCCGGCGAATCTCTGCTCGATTATATTAACAAGACCCGGCTGGTGCAAGCCAAATTGCTGCTTATCGGCGGGAAATATACGGTCAGCGAAATATCGCTGAAGGTTGGTTACAACGATGTGAATACCTTCCACCGCATATTCAAAAAATTTGAAGGGATAACGCCCGGGCGCTACAGGGAAGTCAAGTAGCTCTAGGGCTTTTCTTTTCAAGAAAAAGTAGCAAACATACGGTTTTGTTACCCTAATTTTTGAGAAATTGCAGTATATTTTAGGTTTTAACGATAGCTTGCGGCACCGGATTAACGATATGTTGAAAGCGTATTCACACCAACTTATTCGAGACGAAAAGAACGGAGGGCACAATGGCGAAAAATCGCAACATCAAGACTCATAAGAGGCTGCAGTTCACACTGGGGATCGCAATGGTACTTTCATTGTTGTTAACCGCATGCTCCAGTAATGGGGGCTCTGGAAACAAGGATAAGACAGAGCCGACTCAAAACGCCGTCAGCAATAAGGGCGGCGAGGGCGTAAGCAAAGGCAACGAGGGATCGGATATGCCGGTGTATCCGCTGGATACGAAAGATACTTTCTCATACTGGGCTCCAATCAACGGAAACCTGATTACATTTACAACGAATCTGGCGGAAGCGCCGATCGGAAAGGCGATTGCAGAAGCTACCGGCGTGAAAGTGAACTACATCCATCCGACCGAAAGTCAAGCTGAAGAGCAGTTTAATTTGTTGCTGGCTTCCAGCAAGCTGCCGGATGTGCTGGAGTACGACTGGAGTATTTATCCGGGTGGACCGGAAAAGGCGATTTCAGACGGGGTTATCGTACCGCTAAACGATTTGATCGACCAATATGCGCCTAACCTGAAGAAGATGCTGGAAGCTAATCCAGAGCTGGATAAAATGGTGAAAACCGACAGTGGCCAATATTACGTCTTCCCGATGGTGCGAAACGAGGAAGGATTAGTCTTCCGCGGACCAATGCTGCGCAAAGATTGGTTGGATGAGCTAGGGCTGCAATTGCCTGTAACGATAGACGATTGGCATAAGGTTCTGACGGCGTTCAAAGAGAAAAAAGGCGCCGTAGCACCGCTGACGGCGCTATACGCGAACAAAATGAATTTGCAGGACGCGTTCTTCGACGCATACAAAACATCGCACGGCTTCTATATTGACGACCTAGGCAAAGTGAAATACGGTCCGTTAGATCCGCAATACAAGGATGTTATGACGCTGTTCCGCCAGTGGTATTCCGAAGGGCTGATTGATAAAGACTTCCCGATCGTCGAGCGCGACACGCTGGATAAGCGGCTTCTGAACGGTGAGTCCGGCGCGACTGTTTTCCTGCTGGGCGGCGGCATGGGCAAATGGCTGGAGTCCGGTAAAGCCCAAAATCCGGCTTTTGATCTTGTAGCGGCTCCTTATCCGGTATTGAAAGCAGGCGAAAAACCTTTCACCGGACAGCGTGATTTCAAATATAACCCGAAAGCAAGCGCGGCCGTGACGACATCGGCGAAAGACCTGGAAACGATCGTAAAATGGCTGGACTTCGCATTTAGCGAGCAAGGAACCATGATGTACAACTTCGGCGTTGAAGGCGAAAGCTACACGATGGACAACGGCGTTCCGAAATTTACCGATATGATCGTAAAAAACGATAAGTACACTTCACAGCAGATGTTGGCGCAGTATACGGTTCCGAACGGTCCATTTCCGATGCATGAGCAAAAAACGACCAACACGTTCCCACAACAGGACGAGGCGGTCCAGATTTGGTCGGAGACTGATGCGGCGAAACATATTTTGCCCGCGTTCATTACGCCTACTGTAGATGAGAGCAAGAAGGTAGCGCAGACGATGACGGCAATCAACACGTATCTGGAAGAAATGTTCATCAAATTTGTAATGGGCAACGAGCCGCTCGACAAGTTCGACAGCTTTGTGAAGCAGCTGGAAGATATGGGGATTCGTGATGTAATCGACATCTATCAAGGCGCTTTGGATCGCTACAACAACAGATAACTCCATGTATCGTCCCACGGCTGGCTGCAGGCTGCCGTGGGGCAAGGGAATGGTGCAGCCATCCCCTGCTGATAATGCTGGATTTGGATAGGAGGAGTAGGAGATGGCTCAATCGAAGCTGGGACGCAGCAAAGTCACGCATGCCGGTCGTCTGCCGCTTAATATTGCGAAAGACATGGTTAAGAACAAGTATTTGTACATGATGCTTACTCCTGTTTTGTTATATTTCATTATTTTTCATTATTTCCCGATGTACGGTTCGATTATTGCGTTCAAGGATTTTAACCCCCGGCTTGGAATCGGGGGCAGCGCATGGGTAGGACTTGAGCATTTCAAAGACTTTTTTGGCGGGATGTATTTTTGGCGGGTGTTAAAAAACACTCTGATGATTAGCTTGTACGATCTCATTTTCGGTTTTCCCGCTCCGCTTATTCTCGCCTTGTTGCTTAATGAGGTGAAAAATGCACTGTTCAAACGTTCGGTTCAGACGATTACTTATTTGCCGCATTTTATTTCACTTGTCATTATTTGCGGCATGATCAAGGATTTTACGAGCAGTGACGGAGTCATTAACGATATTATCGCATTTTTCGGTGGTGAGCGGGTTACGATGCTGCTGGAGCCGTCTTTTTTCCGGACAATCTTCGTTTCGTCGAATATATGGCAGCATATAGGCTGGGGTACAATTATTTATTTGGCCGCGCTGTCTGCGATCGATCTCGAGCAATACGAAGCTTGCAAGATCGACGGGGGTGGACGCTGGAAGCAGATGCTTCATATTACCCTACCCGGTCTGCTTCCCGTTTTCGTTATATTGCTCATCTTGAACATTGGCCGAATTATGAGCGTTGGCTTCGAGAAAGTTATTCTGTTGTACAACCCGACCACTTATGTGACAGGGGATGTCATTTCCTCGTATGTGTACCGGATCGGGCTTCAAGATTTTCAATTCAGTTTCAGCTCCGCTGTCGGATTGTTCAACTCCGTGATTAACTTCGCGCTTGTTATCGGCTCCAACTGGATAAGCCGGAAGTTGAACAATACGGGTTTGTGGTAGAGGAGGGTTCGCATGCGAGTAAGCTTGGGTGAACATATATTCCGGGTTTGCAATACGCTGTTTTTGTCCGCGCTCATGATTGTAACAGTGTACCCAATTCTATACGTGGCATTTGCTTCATTCAGCGAACCAGCGCTGATGATGGCGCATAAGGGCATTCTTTGGAAGCCGCTGGGCTTCTCGCTTGAAACATATGAGGCGGTATTCAGCAACCCGATGATCCTGCTCGGCTACCGCAACACATTATTTATTGTCATTGTAGGCGTGGCTCTCAATTTGCTGCTTACTTCTTTTGCCGCATACGCCTTGTCCAGAAAAACATTGCAATATCGCAAACAGCTTACGTTGTTTATCGTATTTACCATGTTTTTCAGCGGTGGATTAATTCCGTTCTACTTGCTGGTCAGAGGGTTGGGCATTACGGACACACTGTGGGCGCTGATCCTGCCTACCGCAATAAGCGCATTTAACCTCATTATCATGCGAACATCGTTCGAGGCAGTGCCGGATGCGCTAGAAGAGTCGGCCAAGATCGACGGCGCCAACGACTTTGGCATTCTGTTCCGCATCTTCCTGCCGCTATGCAAGCCCGTGCTTGCAGTGGTAGGCCTGTATTACGGAGTAAGCCACTGGAACTCCTGGTTTAACGCCATGATCTTCCTTCAGGATCGGTCGCTGTATCCGTTGCAGTTGATCCTGCGAGAAATTTTGATTATTGGCGAAGCAAACTCCATGGCGGAAGGAGCCTCCCAAGATGAGATCATCATATTGGGCGAGACATTGAAATACGCCACGATTATGGTAGCAACCCTTCCGATTTTTCTGGTCTATCCGCTATTGCAAAAATATTTCGTGAAAGGCGCCTTGATTGGTGCCATTAAAGGTTAGGAGAAGGGGTGGAATTCAGAAATGAGCAATGAAAATGTGAAACTAAAACCATCCGAGCTGACGGCTTGGTGGGATAAAGTGAAGATCAAAGTTGATCATATGATCGAAGCGGGCTGGACAGAAGCGCCGCATGTTTCGGCGGCGGGCAAATATGACCAGATCAAAGTTGATCAGTGGATTTCAGGCTTCTGGCCGGGCATTCTGTGGATTCTGTACGATATGACCGGCGAGCAACGTTATCGGGAGGAGGCGGAGCCTTGGGACGAACGCATGGAGCAATGTTACTTGCGGGACAACCATTTCCACCACGATGTCGGCTTTCAGTTCCTGCCGACATCGGTTATCCGCTACAAGCTGACCGGCGACCCGGACGCTCGGCGGCGCGGGCTGTTTGCCGCCAACTATTTGGCGGGCAGGTACAACCCGGCAGGACAGTTCATTCGAGCCTGGCCCCGCAACCAGACGGGTTGGTCGATCATCGATTCGATGATGAATTTGCCGCTTCTGTTCTGGGCGAGTGAAGAAAGCGGTGATCCGCGCTTCAAGCATATTGCGGTCGCCCATGCAGATATGGTGCTTCGCTCATTCATCCGAAGCGACGGCTCGGTGCATCATATCGTTATCTTCGATCCGGAGACGGGCGAAGTGGAGCGTTATGACGGCGGACAGGGTTTCGCGCCGCAATCGTCCTGGTCGCGGGGCCAAGCTTGGGCGCTCTACGGGATGAGCTGCGCTTACCGCTATACGGGAGAAGCGCGTTACTTGAATGCGGCGAAGGGGGTGGCGCATTATTTCATCAGCGCGTTGGCGGAAGACGATGTGCCGCATTGGGATTTCCGTGCGGCGACCGACTTGACGGACGAGCCGCGCGACACCTCGGCGGCGAGCTGCGCAGCATCTGGCTTGATCGATATCGCGTCGCAGGTAGCTCCTGAGGAAGCCGCTTTATATCAGCGCGCGGCCACGCGCATTCTTCGCTCGCTGTCGAACAACTACAGTGCGCTCGACAAGCCGGAGTATGAAGGCATCCTGCTCGGCGCAACCGGTCATAAGCCAGTCAATACCAACATCAACGTATCGCTGATTTACGGCGATTACTATTATATTGAAGCTTTGGCGAAGAGCAAAGGCTGGAGCCAGCATGTTTTTTAAGCGGGATCAAAGGCTGTAATCACGAAGCCGGGAGGACAGGAAGCTCCTCCCGGCTTCCGTATTTTTGAGAGGAGGTGCCTGACGGAACGAAGGGAATGATTCAATAACCATCATTTCATAATAGAAAGGATGAAAATGAATTATGGGAACCAAATGTATGACGTTCATTATTTTGATCTGTATGCTGGTTGTGTTAATACCAGGAACGGCAAATGCGGCTGATACGAAGTTCACAATTGGCAGCTCCGACGTGACGGCGAGCGGAGATGACGGCAACGTTCCAGCCAACACGGTGGACGGCGATTTCTTAACACGTTGGTCGGCGAATGGCGACATGCAATGGATCCAGTATGATTTGGGCGTAAATCGCAAAGTGTCTTTCATCAAAATTGCATTTCTGAATGGGTCAAGCCGCACTTCTACTTTTGATATTTTGACGTCAATGGACGGTTCCACCTTTACGACCGTCAGCAGCGGAGTTGTGAACAGCCTTGTGGAAGGTCTGCAAACGTTCGATTTTCCGGATGTCGATTCTACCCGCTATGTGAGGATCGTTGGGCACGGCAATTCCTCCAACCTGTGGAACAGCTATTCTGAAGTTGAACTCTACGGCACCGCGAGCGGATCTCCACCAGGCGCAAGCAAGTTGGCGCTTACCGTGCCACAACTTATGGCCAGCGGAGATGACGGCAATATCGTCGCATATACTATCGACGGTGATCTTAACACACGCTGGTCAGCGAGTGGCGAAGGGGAGTGGGTCCAATACGACCTTGGATCGAGCAAACGGGTGGAATACGT
This sequence comes from Paenibacillus sp. FSL E2-8871, assembly GCF_038000345.1. Taxonomy (NCBI): domain Bacteria; kingdom Bacillati; phylum Bacillota; class Bacilli; order Caryophanales; family Paenibacillaceae; genus Paenibacillus; species Paenibacillus sp. FSL E2-8871. The sequence goes on from NZ_JBBOBV010000001.1 coordinate 1,297,203, forward strand.
GAAGATCGCCTTCACCAACGGGGCGGAGCGAACTTTCGCTTTTGATATCCAGACTTCATATGATGGCTACAACTTCAGTACAGTGCTTTCGGGAGCGGTCAGCAGTCTGAGCAACAGCTTGCAGACGTTTGATTTTGTCGATGTTGCCCCCGTCCGCTACGTTCGTATTGTTGGCCATGGCAACTCGGTGAACGCTTGGAACAGCTTTGCCGAGGTCGAAATTTATGGTAGCGATTCAAGCGGCAGCGGTAGCGAAGGGACGGTCGTCGAAGTTAGCACTTCCACGCAGTTGGCTGCCGAGCTTGCAACCGCTACGGCGGGTAAAACGATTGTGTTGGCAAACGGCACGTATTCGCGTACAAGCCCGTTTGCTGTTCAGAACAAAAACGGCACTGCCAACGCGCCAATCGTCATTAAAGCGAAAAACCGCGGTCAGGCTATCATCTCGGGAGCGTCAGGCTTCCGCGTCGAGAACTCCTCGCATGTGGTGCTGGACGGATTAAAGTTTACGAACACAAGCAATGGCGCAGTGGTGTTGGAAGGCTCGCACCATGCGCGACTGACCCGTAATACGTTTGCGCTTCCCAGCTCGGGGAGCGGCCTGATGTGGCTGCAAGTGCGGGGCACGAACAGCCATCATAACCGCATCGACCGGAACGACTTCGGACTGAAGAGCGACACCGAACCGCTGATCGCTTACGAAGGACAGGATGGCTCAGGGCAAATTTCACAATACGATATTATCGAATACAACTATTTCCATGATGTAGGCCCATGGGTTGCTAACGGCAAAGAGACAATTCGTCTCGGCTTGTCGGGTCTTACGCTCTCCCACGGCTATAATACGATACAATACAATGTATTTCAGAATTGCGATGGAGAGCCGGAAATCATATCGGTCAAGAGCAGCAGCAATTCGGTGCGCTTCAATACATTCCGCACGTCCAAGGGCAGCCTGACGCTGCGGCATGGCCATAACAACAGCGTATATGGTAACTTCTTCCTCGGGGACGGTGTGGAGTCGGATCAGGAAGGCATCCGGATGTTCGGCAATGACCATAAGATTTATAACAACTACTTTGAGAATTTGACTGGCGAAGCAATCTACTTGCCAAACGGAGACTTTGACGGCGGTACTGGAGGCTCCCCTCCAAATCCGACGGTCGAACAATTGCGCAAACAATGGAAAGTTTACCGGGCGCTTATCGTCAACAATACGATTGTAAACAGCAAAACCGGTATCGTCATCGGCTCGGGCAAAGCGTATGCTCCGCAGGATTCCGTCGTGGCGAACAATATTGTATACAACAGCACCGGCACGCTTTATTACGAGGCGGCGACAACGAATACGCTGTTCCAAGGTAACATCGGGTTTGGCAGCACTATTAGCAACATATCGCGCAGCTCGGAGCAGATCCGAAATATCAATCCGCTGCTGACTGCGGTGAACGGCATTCAGAAACTGTCCGCGAGCAGCCCGGCAATTGCTGCAGCTGTGGGGACATACACGTTCGTGCTGGCGGATATGGACGGTCAAATGCGGGCGACAGCAGATGTGGGGGCGGACGAATATTCCGGCGCGCCTCTACTGAATCGCCCGCTAGCGGCCGACAATGTGGGGCTGAATACGCCTTAGGATCGATATATGTGCAAGCATGCCGGCGGTTGGTTCGCCGGCATGACTATGTCGATCCATTGATGTATGGAGCAGTCCTGTTATTCACTTCATTTGGAAGGATGGGAGACCATGTTTCACAGCAATTATGGAGCAGCGGGAAAAAACGAGGTGACTGCACATGCATACTAGCACAATGTTGCCGGCTCCGCGTGGCGGCGGCTTCCGTATGGAAGGTTATTGGGTATGGTGCGGTTCCGTCGTGCAGGGCGAGGACGGCAAATTCCATATGTTTGCCTCGCGCTGGCCGAAGACACTGCCGATGCATCCCGGCTGGATGACGGCTTCAGAGATTGTCAGGGCAGACTCGGATACCCCCGAGGGACCTTACCGATTCTGCGAGGTGGCGCTTCCGGCGAGGGGAGCGGAATATTGGGACGGACGCTGCACGCACAACCCCCATATCGTCAAGCACAACAACAAATATTTGCTTTATTATACGGGTTCGACCCATCCGCTAAGCGATCCAGAGCCGCCCGGGAATTTCGGGTTAACCGATCCTCAATGCATCGTGGCGCGGGCGAACAAACGGGTAGGTCTGGCTATAGCGGACAGCGTTTTGGGCCCGTGGCGCAGAGCGGATGAACCGATATTGCCAACACGTCCCGGCCGATTCGATAGCTTTCTAACCTCCAATCCGGCTCCGTGTGTCAGGGAGGACGGTTCCGTGCTGCTGATCTACAAGGCACGTCACTACGAAGGCAACCTGCATGGCGGCATGACGATTGGCGTTGCGTATGCGGATCACTACGAGGGGCTGTACCGGGTGCTGAGTGACGAGCCGGTGTTTCCTCCAGAGTCGTTCCATATCGAAGACCCTTTTATCTGGCAAACAAACGAAGGATACAATTTGATCGCCAAAGATATGGAAGGGCATCTATGCGGAGAAAAATACGGCGGCATCTACGCCAAGTCGCCGGACGGACTGAATTGGAGCTTGCATGGGCAGCCGCAAGGCTATTCCCGGACGGTGCGTTGGGATGACGGCACGGTGCAGACGCTGGGCAATCTGGAGCGGCCGTTCCTGTTGTTCCAGAACGGCAAGCCGACTCATTTGTTCGCGGCCGTCTCGGACGGCAGTGATGGTTTTAAGGACGCTTCCGATACGTGGAACATGGTTATACCTTTGAAGCAATGATTCACTGGGGCTGTTGCAGATTATGAACCGGCTTGTGGACAAGGGCAGTACAGATATCGTTATCGAGCATAACCTTGACGTCATCAGTCAGGCGGATTGGATTATCGACATGGGGCCTGATGAAGGCAGTAGGGGTGGCCAAATTATATTTGAGGCGAACCTATACATTTCATTTAAGCGAAACATTCTTTCACAGGGAAATATTTAAAATAATCATGGCTTTTCTGATTGAATCAGACTGTTCAAGCACTAAACACTTCCCTTAAAGTTAAACAGGTTATTTAATTAGGCAACTTGTTGGGCCTGAGTTCGGTACTGAACTCAGGCCTTTTAGTTTTGCTTTAATTCGCTTGTTGTAATAATCGATGTAATTTAATAGCTCTTGTTTAAAATGTGCGATACTTTCGAATTCCTTTAAATATAGAAATTCAGATTTAATGATACCAAAGAAGTTCTCGATGACGGCATTGTCGTAGCAGTTACCTTTACGGGACATACTTTGCTTGATGCCGCGTTCTTCAAGAGCATGACGATACTGTTTCATCTGATAGTTCCAGCCTTGGTCAGAATGAATAAGAGATTTATCTTCATCTGATAATCTATCACGATAACTTAGACTATATTTTAAATAACATCTACGCTTAATAGGATGATCTCTGATTCAAAACGCTTCCATTTAGACAAATCTAAGTCTGTTTCCAAAATAATTGCCCCATCCCTTAACTTCAGTTCAATCGTCATTAATTTGAGCTATGCTCCACAACTCCGCTGCATCGTGCTTGTGATCTAGAGGCGTCCTGCATGCCTGTTGTTCAATACAGAAAATCAGGAAAATAGAACATACTTCTTGAAATTTCGAACAAAACAATTGACATTAGGTCAGACCTAGGGTTTATTGTTTAGGTATTCCAAGCCGCATCCCTTAGGAGTGACGCTAACCGGATACTTCACAGGCATTTTGGGTTCTTCGTTCTGAACCATTGAAGTCTATACTTATAGAGGTGCTTTATTTTGGTGTATTAGTTTTATCGGATTAGGATCTCACTCAGTTCACAATGGGAAAAGCTGCTGCTATCTATTGAGCGATGTCATGTCATAAAGCGAAATGTATTAAGGGAGAGGGTGCGGCATGAGTCAAGCGAAAGAGCGGATAACTGCCTTTGATTTTGCAAGAGCATTGGCGATCTTCGGCATGGTAATGGTGAACTATAAGCTAGCGATGCAGGCAGAGAGTGGCGGACCTGCATGGTTGCAAGCGATAGCGGGCCTTTTTGAGGGGAGAGCATCCGCCTTGTTTGTCGTGTTGGCTGGTATTGGGGTGGCATTAATGACCTCGAAAGCCCGTAACTCAATGAGCTGGGAACTCATTCCTCAAATCCGGAACAGCTTGTACAAGAGAGCTGCTTTTCTGTTTATATCTGGCGTGCTTTTATTGCTAATAGGTTGGAGTGCCGATATTTTGCATTATTATGCGGTATTTATGCTTGTAGCTGCAGTCTTGATCACAGTATCCGATAATATAATACTAGTTTTGTTTTCGATAATCCTGGTAGCATCACAGTTGTTTTTAGTCGTATTCGATTACAGCAAGGGATGGGACTCGAGTTTTAAGGAATACATGGGCTTTTGGACGATAGAAGGGTTTACTCGCAATCTGTTATTTAACGGATTTCATCCCATTTTCCCTTGGCTGAGCTTCTTCCTCATCGGCATGTGGATTGGCAGGAAGCGTTGGCTGAATAAGGAAAACCGTTCGAAATTACTAGTATATTCGTTGTCAGGAACGGTTGTTTTTGAATCGATTTCTTTCTTCTTGGTTAAATGGACCTCCCCAGTACTGAGTAAAGAAGCAGCAACTTATCTTTTTGGAACAAAACCGATGCCGCCCACAATGCTGTATGTTTTCTCTGGCATTTGTTCAGCTGTCGCCATCATTGCGATCTGTCTTTATGTGGTCGATAAATTTGAAAATTCCCTTCTGACACAGGCGATGATCCATACAGGACAGTTATCGTTAACCCATTATATCGGGCACGTAGTGATCGGAATTGGTTTTCTTATGACAGTGGGTTATTTGGAAAACGGAAGTCTTTCTTTTGCAATGGCATACGGAACCGTTTATTTCATTATCTCTATTATCTTTTCGAGTCTGTGGAGAAAGTGGATGAAAAGAGGTCCGATTGAGCTGATCATGAGAAAATGGTGCTGAGTGGTGTAAGAGGCTTGAAAAGTAACATGTGACAACTTATTATTCAATGAACGTAGAGGGAAGATGCCGTCCATTGTTATCGTTTTAACTACGCTCCCTTGGACGGTCCAACAGGAGGCTTTTTTAGCAAAGAAGGTACAATGGCCATAGTAGTAAAATGAAGTTAGCGAGGGGGGGAAGAAGTATGTCTTTATTCTCACAAACGATAACTGACTTTTGGCGGACGCAATTTTTGAACGGAGACATCCTCTATACCGATGAAGTCGCTACTGTTGCCATCAACACGAACCTGGATAAAGACAGTCTGGTTATGGCGGTCCTGATGCATGCGATGGCCGATAATGTAGGCCTTTATCAACGACAAGACCTGTCTGAGAAGATCATTCGCCGAAAATTGAATGAAGCGGGAGTCACCCTGCATGGCGGAGATTATCTTTTTTATTTTTCAGAAGCCGATGAGAACGTCTTGCTGCAAGAAAACCTGAAAGGAGACTTTCACTGGTTAACCGAGCAAGATGAGGCGGCTTTCTCCGAGTTCGAATCCTGGCATATATGGAAGCTGAATTATTCCAAATTGTCATTGCGTACCTTTTCCCGTTCCTTTAAATATAGCAGCTCAAATCGATCATCATTTTGTTTATAGAGTTCCGTGTCAGTGAGGCTAAAAGCATTACGTTGGGAGCTTCCATTGGTGAGTGGTTTATCTCTCAATGGGGGATACATCCGCTCATATGGAGTGGAATCATATTCGCTTTGCTTGCTTTCATGTTGATTATGATAAAAATTAAAGCTTTTAGTTCAAGAGCCACATAAGACCCTTTTTTGAAGCCCAACAGGCGCTACTATATCGGCAGCCTGTCGGGCTAGATGTATTGTCAAGCCAAGTGCGGGAGCGGACCTTCTTGGAACGCTGTTTTATCGATTTACCCACTCATCCATGGGCCGTTTTCTATTCTCTCAACAGTCGTGTTAGTGGAATACAATTGTGCAGAGTATCTGTTTTAAAAAACTATAAGTGATTCCTTTTTAAGGTTAATGTAAGGTTCCTTTAAAACTCGTGTAAAGTAAGAGCTTTATACTAGTCTTTGTACATACTCGAAGATCTACGATCATGATTAGGAACTTATCATTAGGAGGAGCAACATGAATAAACTTAAACATTGGAATACTAAACTACCGAAGTGCATGATTGCCGGCAGTCTTGTTGTCGCATTAAGTACAGGCCCTGTTTTCGGGACGGGGATAGCGATGGCGGCGAAACCAACGATTCAGAACGATTCGTTGCTAGAAGCCGATGCGGCTGTTCATCAGCTTGCGCGCTATCAAGTAGACGCAAGGCTTGATGAGAAGAAGATGACAATTCACGGTACAGAAACTGTGACCTATCGAAACAACACGAAGGATACACTGGACAATATTGTATTTCACACCTTTGCAGATGCAAACCGTTCAAAGGAAACACAGTCGGGTATGTTCGAAAATACAAATGAACGAATGGCAAAGGAAAATACGGTTAAGAAACCTGAAGATTTCCTGGGCGGCATAGACATCAACAATGTGAAGTCGTTAGGTCAACCCTTGAAGTTCGATAATACGAATCAGGCACTTAAGGTTGCATTGGGACAAGCATTGCAGCCCGGGCAATCTATCACACTAGAACTTGAATTCGACGTAAAAATTCCTTATGGCTCACAGCGGTTGTCCCATTACAAGAATATCATCAATGGCGCTCATTGGTTCCCTGTGCTTTCGGTCTATAACCCTGCAGATCATACGTGGGACAAAACTCCTTACAGCACTACATTTGAATCCGATTATTATAATTCTGCGGATTATCAGGTAACCATGAATGTACCCGCCGATTACCAGATTTCCATGCCTGGAACACTGACCGTTCAGGATGCCGAAGCAGGCCGCAAGATGGTAACGGCCACTGCGAATAATACGAGAGAATTTGTCTTCTTCACGAGTCCGGATTTTAAAGTAGAAAGTGTTACACGAGATGGTCTGACCATACAATACTATTACTTTGATAATCAGAAAGACAAAAAACAGATTATCGATCAATATATTGATCAAGCGTTTAAAGTCATTAACTTCTTCAGCGAAAAATATGGTAAATATCCTTATCCGGAGTTCAGAATTGTTGAATCGTACGTTGAAGGGGTCGCTGTTGAATATTCGCGAATGATTCAGATGGGCATGATCGAGGGTCAGCCAGATATTTCAAACCATTCAGCATTTGTCCATGAAATTGCGCATCAATGGTTCCACGCATTAATTGGAAATAATTCTGAGAAGGAATCATTTCTAGATGAAGGATTTGCCGATTTCTCTATGGTTTATTTCTATGAGAAACAAGGAAATCCGTTAAATGGATTCAAGGTGATTCAAATGGATGAAGTATCGTTAGATAGTCCGCTTGATGCGACCAATGATAAGGTTGGCGATTCTCCCGACGCCATTTTTTATAAAAAAGGCCGTCAAGCCATCTATGAGTTGTATCGTACGCTTGGCGAAGAGAAGTTTGATGAGTTGATGCAGACATATTTTGACCAGTATGTATACAAGAATGCGACGATCGAAGGACTGCTTCAGGTTGTTGAGAACAAAGCGGGCAAAAAGATCAGAGATGATTGGGAAGCGGATTTACGCCAGCCCAATTATTCTTTGAAGTCTGAATATCGTCTAACAGCGGACGAGGAAGCCGCTTATATGAACGAGCAATTTAAATCAATATACCATTCGGTGTTTGTGCAGTTTCCAGAGGTTCCGTCTGAAACGATGAGCCGAATTATCGATAAAACGTTGCAGGGCGAGCCGCTAACGATTATCTTGAGCGACCGTTTGACATCGGACAAAGCAACAAAACAACAGGATCAACTGCTCAACCAATTTCAAGGCTTCTTCCAAATAGCAGGAATAAAGCCAACGATTATAACGGAACGTCAAGTATTAAAAAACAAGCTTAAGAAGGAGCTAGGGGACAGTAATATCATTGTCATCGGCAAACCGGATGCGAATGGGTTTGTACAAGCCTTGAAGTCCGGCATCATCAAGCGTGCTGATACAGTCGGTTTTAAATGGCAGGAAATCATGAATAAGTCTAATCAATCCGGAGCTTACATTATCAAACATCCGTATAACCAGAATCGTCTCATGTTGCATTATTTTTGGACAGGGGACCAATTGAGTAATCAGACGGAAGATCCATTTATGGCTAAAGCATTGGAATCATTGAATTTTTCAAACCATTTCTATCAATATTATGTTCTGAATAACACAGGTAAGAGCAGCAGCGAACAAAAGATCGAAAATCCGTATGCGAAACTTTTTGCAGAATAATAAATCACAGGCCAGTCTTAGTCCCGAGGGAGCTCCATGGCAGCCAAAACGTAGCGAACTTGGATAATTTCAAGAACACCGGTTAATTTGGGCTTGCTCAAAGTTAACCGGTGTTCTTTTTTATTTTTACGAGCTTTAAAATTGGAGAAAATTCTGTGACTTTTAATTGACACTAAACATAGAGGAATATGTTGAGCAAGAGAATGGAGAAGAGGAGGCTATGTTTTCATGGACAAGCGAGGACAAGATGAGAATATAACCATTAACCTGCATTTGACTGGTTTATCAATTGATAATAACGATTTAAAAATTCAGATGTAATTACTTTAAATATAGAGAAAAAAAGAGAATGTGCCGAACGATTCTTACTTAGCCATTATCCTGAAGCCTTAATAGATTGATAATAGCTCGGCATATATCCAAGATATATCTTAGGTCAAACCTAAAGGTCAAGATATCGATCGGCAAAACTTTATTTTTAGAATGAAACACAATGCAGGTTGACAAGATCAGACCACAATTGTACTATTTAAGTGTGACTACAGATGTAGTCATAACTTGATTTTGGAGGGTTTAGGCATGACAAAAATACCACCCATCACGGATGCGGAGCTCGAGGTGATGCGCGTATTATGGGCCAGTCCGAATTGTCCTTCCAGCCAGGTCGTCAAGCAATTGGCGGAACAAGTGGGGTGGAGCCCGAATACGACAAGGACGCTCCTGAACCGTTTAGTGCAGAAAGAAGCGGCGGGAACAACACAGGAAGAGGGATCCAAACGGAACTTTTTGTTCTATCCACTCATCAGCGAACAAGAATATTTGAAGTCGGAGACTAAATCGTTCATGAAGAAACTGTATGGCGGCGCCTTGAAACCCATGCTCGCTAATTTTTTGCAGGATAAGAAGCTGAACGAGAAAGAAATTGATGACTTGAAAGCTTTGTTTGACGAGAGTCGCAACAACGATGATCGATAAGAAAATTGATAAAGGTAGAACCATTTAGCCTAACGTCGAACCGCCGCGTAAATCGCGGTTTTTTTATTAGTATAATTCCACAAAATTACTCAGCATACAATTGAGACGATGCAACAACCCCTAATTAAAAACCAATTTATGTAAAGACCGACATCGCCGATTTAATCTTCCATGATCTAGGACTGCTTCCAACGCCAGGTACGCCGGAACCGGAACCTTGGGGTGGAAAAAACAGCAATAACGAATCCATCGTACGATCAAACTGCTCTCCGGAGGAGTTTTTTTATTTCATGGATACTCGAAAAGGATCCGATAAAATAGTGTTGACAATTTATAACTACAACTGTAGTATTAAATTATAACTACACGTGTAGTTTTAAAAAAGATTAAAGGAAGGAGTTTTTCACATGAAAGCAGCATCAAAATTAGCTATCGCAACCCTCAGCAGTGTTCTACTATTGGGTTCATCGATGAACCTTGTGGTAGACGCGGCTTCTTCCAAGTCAGCCCAGAAGTCGACGGCTAAAAAAGCAGCCGACCTAGCTCCAACGGCAGCGGAAAAAAAGGTGATTGACGCAGAAATTAAGAGAGTGAAGGATTTGACCGCTAAGACTGGAGATACCTACGTCATGTATTATAAGTACAAGGCACTCAACAGCGGACTTGATCTTAACTACTGGGGGCTGACGAAGGAATACTTTTCCTTTGAAGAATATCTCCAGAAAGCATCAACCTTAAAAGGCGTTGTCTTGCAAAAGCCCTCCAACCTGCCAGAAGGTTACACTTTCTCCAAAGCGAGAATCGGAGGACCCTTGGGAGGCAAGTTCATCGATGATTTAAGAGCCGAAGGGAAGAAGAGCGGCAAACCGGTCTTCACGAAAAAAATGGACTGGAAAGAAGCAGACGATATTCGCCTGGAATACACGAACGGGGAAGATACGCTTGCGATTACGAAGTTTGTGGTGGATGCGAAGGAAGGGAAGAAGAAAGGTTATTTTGACGATAACCTTCCGGCAAACATTTTCCCAAAATACATTTATTGGCAAGATGGCGGCAAATTCGGATACAGCCTTTCAACTTCATCCGATATCACCCGAGAACAGAAGATTGAAATTCTAAAAGCAGCGGTCAAGAAGTGATAGGTTGCCTCGAGCATGCGCAGCAGTTCGTCCATCCTATGCATTCTGCGCAAGTTAGATTTGGAGGTTATATATATGAACCGAATACCATCCATAACGGATGCAGAGCTCGAAATTGTGCGGGTATTGTGGCTAAATCCAGATTGCTATTCTAGTGAAGTTGTTCAACAAATGACGGATCGAATGGGCTGGAGCCCGAATACGACCCGAACGCTTCTTAGCCGACTGGTACAGAAGGAAGCGGCGGGCGTGAAGCTGGTGCAGAGTTCGAGGCGTATGCAATTATTTTATCCTCGGTTCAGCGAGCAAGAATATCAGCGCTCCGAGACTACTTCCTTCATGGAGAAGATGTATGGTGGTTCCATTATGCCGATGTTGGCTAATTTCCTCCAAGATAAGAAGCTGAATACGCAGGAAATTGAGGATTTGAAGACGTTATTCGACAATAACGGTAGAATTGGGGAACTAGAAAAGAGAGAATCTGAATGAGTACAAGCTTATACGAAACTGTCGTGTCATTCTTCGGCTGGGTGATCCAGGGATCGTTCATGGCAGGCATTCTGGTCATGCTGATCTTGATTCTGCAATTCTTATTCAATAACAAACTGGAAGCCAGATGGAGATATTTGCTCTGGATACCCGTGGCGATCCGCTTGCTGCTTCCTTGGGCACCAGAGTCTTCTCTTAGCCTTTATAATGTATTGTCTCTGGAATCCTTCATGCCTGGCATTCACCAGCAAATGCAAGATCCATCGATAAGTGCAAGCGAGACAGGAGAACTAGTAAAGGGTTCCGTGGCGGAGAAACATGGAATTGTCGTTGGGATAACGGAATTAACCGCAACCACGGATACATCGGGAAGCAAGCCGGAGAGCCATTTCTTGTGGAATGAAATTACATCCATGGGCTTTGTTCCAGTCTTGGTACTGATCTGGCTTACGGGTGTACTGCTTCTCGTCGCGAAAACCATATACGATCAGCTGCGATTGCAACATGCCCTGCGCGCTGGTAGCCGTGTAGAAACGCCTTTGTTATTGGCCTTGTTCCATGATACACGGCAGCAGCTCGGCGTGAAGCGCAAAGTTGAATTTGTTTCCAGCGAGCGTATTCCCGGTCCGGCCGTCGTTGGGTTTTGTAAGCCGACAGTCGTCATCTCTCCAAGTCTACTGATGTCGCTGCATGAAGGACAGCTTCAGTATATTTTGGCGCATGAATTCGCTCATGTCCGTCGTAGGGATGTAGCCGTGAATTGGATCATGCACTTGATTTTGATTCTTCATTGGTTCAACCCACTTGTATGGCTTGCAGTGAACAGAGCGCGACAAGATCAAGAGATGGCCTGTGATGCCTTCGTGCTGGATCGGATGAGACCACAGCAAAATAATGCGTATGGGCAGACGATCATCCAAGTGTTGGAACATTTCTCGGGAGACCATCGACTGCCGGGACTTGCCGGCCTATCTGCGACACATAAACAAATGAAAAGGAGACTTATCATGATCAAACAATTCAATAAAAAATCATATCGCCTTTCTATCTTAGGGATGACAATCATTCTCGCGCTTGGCAGCGTGACGCTGGTCAATGCCAAGGAAAAAGATGATGGGAACGCAACGTTAGCTGTTTCGGTACAATCAGAAGCTGGGGATCGTCAATTAGATATCACCTATCCTGAGGAATTCAATGGGTCTAAGGTAGACCGTGCGTTGTATAAGCAAGAAATGGATAAAATGAATAAACTAGCGGCGGATGCAGCTAAGGCACTTCCTGCAGAGGATAAAAAATATATCGACGATGAAATCAATCGCGTGAAGGAATTGGTTAAAGAGACGGGTGACACGTATGTCATCTATCATAAATATAAAGCGTTGAACAGCGGACTTAATCTTAGCTATTGGGGGCTGACGAAGGAATATGCTTCCTTTGATGAATATCATCAGAAAGCATCAACCTTAAAAGGCGCTATCTTGCAAGAGCCTTCCAACCTGCCAGAAGGCTACACTTTCTCCAAAGCGAGAATCGGAGGACCCTTGGGAGGCAAGTTCATCGATGATTTGAGAGCTGAAGGGAAGAAGAGCGGCAAACCGGTCTTCACGAAAAAAATGGACTGGAAAGAAGCAGACGATATTCGCCTGGAATACACGAACGGGAAAGATACGCTTGCGATTACGAAGTATACTGTGGACGCCGATGGAAGCAAGAATAATGGATTTTTTGACGATGATTTACCGGCAAATGTTTTCCCAAAATACGTTTTTTGGCAAGATGGCGGTAAATTTGGATATAGCATTTCAACCTCATCGGATCTATCACGACAAGAGAAGATCGAAATTCTGAAAGCTGCAGTTAAAAAATAACATCTCAAGGCAGGCGCCCATATCACCCTATAACTAGGGTCGATATGGGTTTTTTATGTTGGAACAATTGATATAAGTGAATGATTATCTTAGTAAATTGCTTATCATATAAAAAGTGAGGTGAGTGATGGGCAGTGGACGGCAACACTGCGATTTGCTTCGATGGATGAAGTTACGAACTATTACTGTCCAATGACACAAAAGTGCCTACATTGTGGTTTATTGACTTAAAGTTACCTACATAGTCGCGCTATGATGATTTATGCACTAAGAAATGTCCTGTATGAAAAGTCTAAGATAAATAAAAGGAACAGGGAAGGGATCCGCTCGGAGGTAAGTCACCACAGACCAGTCGGAAGGAGTAAAGAAGAAAGCTAAGAGATCACATCGTTAACTGTGATTAGAAAATCTATTCTTTACTGATCGTTCTCAATATGTTACATTTACTATTAGGGAGGGAATCGAATGGCAAGAAGCAAAGAATTCGAAGAGAACGAAGTATTAGATAAGGCAATGAAGCTTTTTTGGGAACAGGGTTACGAGAAGACATCTTTGACAGATCTTGTAGAGCATATGGGAGTTCATCGAAGAAGTTTATATGACACATTTGGCGACAAGCATACGCTGTTTTTGAAAGCCATGGACCGTTTTCGCGATAAGGTGAATGCTGAGCTTACGAGGGAAGTTAAACGTTCCAAGACTGCAACTGAGGCACTTCAGCTTATCTTTAGTTTCATAATAAATGGTGAAGAAGATTCGCCCTCAGGCTGTTTGATGGTGAATTCAGCGGTGGAATTAGCAATGCGCGATGCCAATGTGGATTTGAAGTCCACTGAATCGTTCACATTATCAGAGAAGCTGCTCAAAGATATTATTTTGTGGGGGCAGCAGGATGAAGAATTTAGCTTGGATTACAATGCCGACGATCTAGCGGAACATCTGCATTCTGTTTGTGTGGGGTTAAGGGTAATGACAAGGACCTCCGTACCTAAAGAAAAATTACATCGAATAGCCGATTTATCAATTAAACTTTTACATAAGTAATTATTATTTAAATATAATTGCTTATGCATATTCTAGAATGATTGTTCTCATAACTGAGTATTGTCTCGTTTATAGATCTCTTTAAACGATCCTTCTTGTATATTTTTTAGAATGATCGTTCTCAAAATATGTTTCTTTCCTTGCTTTAGTTTTCTTTCATGAATGATCTATTCTTGTGTACATTTTAGAATGATCATTCCCATATAGTAGTTAATAGATGAATAAAAGGAGTAAATAAAATGATAATTTCTGAACAAGTGGCATTTGTAACTGGAGCAAACCGAGGTTTTGGCCGCCATCTCACCCTTGAACTTCTATCCAGAGGGGCTAAGGTTTATGCAGGTGCAAGAAATCCGGAAACCATTGATATTCCAGGCGTTATACCTGTAAAGCTTGATATTACCAACACTCAAGAAGTTGAAGCAGCTGCTATCCTGGCTAAGGACGTTACGCTTTTAATCAACAATGCAGGATCATCTACTGGCGCTTCTTTGCTGGAAGGTGATGTGGACAAAATACAGTTGGAGTTTGATACGCACTTCTTCGGTACGCTATACATGGTTCGTGCTTTTGCACCGATCATTGAGAAAAACGGGGGAGGATCGGTTTTAAATATTCTTTCCGCATTATCTTGGTTTAGTTCCGGAACTGCGGGTGCTTATACAGCCGCGAAGGCTGCAGCATGGGCATTGACGAACGATTTACGTATAAACTTGTATCCACATAATGTGAGAGTAGCAGGATTACATGTTGGCTTTATGGAGACAGACATGACATCCAGCTTAGAAGTTCCCAAAGTAAGCCCTGCAGATATCGCAAAAATAGCTATTGATGGCATAGAATCTGGCAGTTTTGAAATTATTGCTGATGATAACAGCCGAATGATACAAGGTGGACTTGCAGGTGGCGTTCCTGCACTGTACCCTCATCTTTCTTAATAACAATTTCATTTCTAACTTAATTTATAGAGGAGACTACAAAATGAACAAATTGTGGAGTAATACGAAAATTGGAAATATGGAATTACCTCATCGATTAGCAATGGCACCTATGACACGTAGTAGAGCACAAAAGGACGGCACACCGGGAGAACTAAGCTCCCTTTATTATGTTCAGAGAGCATCAATGGGATTAATTATTAGTGAAGGTACACAACCTTCTGATGATGGACAAGGTTATTTAAATTCACCTGGCATCTATACTGAAAAGCAAATAGAAGGTTGGAAAAAGGTTACCGATGCATTACATGAAGCAGGGGGCTTTATGTATATACAATTAATGCATGTGGGCCGTATATCGCACCCCGACAATACTCCGCATCATCGACAAGCAGTTGCACCTTCAGCGATCGCACCTGGTGTAGAAATGTTTACTGATAAAGGAATGCAGGAAATACCCGTTCCACGAGAGCTAAGCGAAGAAGATATTCAAAATACTATTGCAGACTTTCGAAAAGCAGCTGCAGCAGCTATTAAAGCAGGTGCTGATGGGGTTGAAATTCATGGAGCCAACGGTTATCTAATTAATCAATTTATTGGTGAGAATTCTAATAAACGAATCGATAAATACGGTGGATCTGTGGAGAATCGTGCTCGTTTTGCAATCGAAGTAACAAAAGCAGTAGTTGAAGAAATTGGAGCAGAAAGAACCGGTTTCCGGATTTCACCAGGAACACCTCTTGGTGGGATTGATGAAGGCGCACAAGGACCAGAGGTTTATCGCCATCTTGTAAAAGAATTAGCTAAGTTTAATTTAGCATACCTCCATGTTATGCATTTAGGGAATGAAATACTGCTCCGTGAAATTCGTTCAATTTGGTCAAATCCATTATTGGTCAATCGAGCAGGGCGGGCACTTGAAGATATTAGTGTAGATATTGATAGTGGTACTGCTGATGTGGTGCCAGTCGGTATCTGGTCTTTAGCTAATCCGGATTTTGTGGAACGTCTAAAAAAAGGAACACCTTTAAATGAAGTTGATCCTAAAACATTATACGCTGGTAACGGAAGCTTAGGTTATACAGACTACCCTATAATGGAAGAATTAAAGGCTCAACAGCAATAAGAATAAGTGAAACCACAAATGGCGTACAACTGAAAATTGTACGCCATAAGATTTGCAAATGGAAAGGAAGCTGGCATAACATGAAAGCTGCTCAAATACAGAAATACTCAAAAGAAATTCATTTGGAAATAAACAATGTTAAAATACCGAAAATCGATAATCGTGAGGTACTCGTTAAAGTAGAAGCTGCAGGTGTAAATCCTTTAGATATTCTTATTTTAAATGGCAGTATCCGAATGATTGCTGATTATGATTTCCCATTAACATTAGGCAATGAACTTTCTGGTGTTATAGAAGCATGTGGTAAAGATGTTGTTGATTTTCAGGTTGGTAACCGAGTTTATACGAGGTTGCCGGTGAATAAAATAGGAGCTTTCGCTGAATATGTGGCGGTCAAAGATGAAGCTATATTTAAAATGCCTAAAAATCTATCCTTTATTGAAGCAGCTGCGGTCCCACTTACTGCTTTAACAGCTTATCAAGCATTGAAAGAAGTGCTCAACGCTCAGCCTAATGCAAAACTATTTATTCCTGGCGGAACTGGCGGATTCGGTGCTATGGCAATCCCTATTGCTAAAGCAATGGGGTTATACGTTATTACAAGTGGCAGTGAAAGAGGTCGATCACGTGTACTGTCGATTGGAGCAGATGAATTTATAAATTATAAGGAGGAAAACTATGCTGAGGTTCTATCCAATATAGATTATGTTATAGACACCTTGGGTACAAACGAAATAAAAAGGGAACTTGATATTTTAAAACCTCAAGGAAAATTAGTATCATTGAAGGCTTTACCAAATTATCGCTTTGCCGTTGAAAATAATCTTCCAATGTGGAAAAAAATGTTGTTTGCTTTAGTAGGTGCACGTTTAGACCGTTTAGCAGCAAGAGATAAAAAAGAATATCACTTTTTATTTGTGCAAGCCAATGGAAGACAGCTACAAGAGATTACTAGCCTTATTGAAAATGACAATATTAAACCTTCAATTGATTCTACTTACAAATTTGATGATATTAATAAGGCGCTACAACAAGTTTCTACTGGTCACTCACAAGGCAAAGTTATTATAACTTTCTAAGGGAGAGAGCGAATCTAGCCGACTGTCTGTGACCGAGAAGAAGACTACTTCGTTTCACTCTGCATACGGTTTGATGAACCGCTGAGACGTGCTTGGTAGTTTGCTCAGCAGCAACCTCGTCCATTTCAAGAGATGGCGGATTCGAATGGGGGAGAACAAAACAAGGTTACCCAGCGAATTGGATCCCAATCAGCCACAACCTTTACTAGACGAGAGTACGGCTCGGACCCTAAAATCTAGCGTGTAACGGTTCGTAAAAAATTCCATCGAGGGATTGACTCGTACTTGTATCTCGAAGATAAATTGACTGAATTAGAACAACATTAAAGAACCGCTACATAAGAGAATATCCATTAAGAAATGCGTGATATGTTAGATAGGGTTTTTCCTGGCAAAATCATGATTTCTAAATACCGAAGGCTATTACCTAATGGAGATAGTCTTTTTGATTGAAGAAAATTTTTTTTGATGATAGATTTTTTGTTATCATTATAGGGAAGGTGACATTTATATTTATGTAGGTAACTTTTTGTCATTGTACAACATCCTAGATGTAAACAGGGCTTATTCCAACTCAAAGACATATGTACAAAATACGGGTTTTGTGAGGAAGTAGTATATAAATTAATGGAGTAAGCCAATTTAAACCATACTAATGCCAATTAGCTGTCCATAATTGATATCTATACAATATTCAAAATTGTTCATACTAGCTTCCCTTTCATGAACAATTGAATCTCTTTTTAGATATTGATTTGTCTCTAACGAGTATTAAACTTTAAAGTGTATCAGAATCTCGGATTAAACTTTGTGTAGTTATATTTATATGTTTATTGTTGATTGCTCTTTACGTACCTCTTAAATAAAAAAGCTAATTATTACCATTAATTAACTTATATCAGTATCTTCATACCGTTCAGTCTTATAGCTTCAATTTTAAAACATTTCTTTAGCTATCCTTAATTGTCTTTCCCGTTCTTTAGTGGCAGACTCGGCCACTGAGGAATTATTGGATATGTTTACCATTTTAACAGCATAGTCACTGCTTACCATAGCATGTCCTCTCATATGTCCAGTTGCAATGGCTTGTGCAAAAGAACGAGCAGCATACTTACTTGCTTCGCTTGTGGACTCTTTCGCTAATTCATTGACTATGAATCCAACTTTTCTTAAGTCAAAGGCTCTGATACCACCAGATATACGTTTTTCTAGCGTTTCTATCCCTAAATCAATTCGCGGGTCATTTATAAGATGTTGATCCAGATGATCCAGGTGTTCAACAGCAACGCTCAAAGCCCATTTGGCCAGGAACTTCTGCGGTAATTTTTCAAGTGTCTCTTCAAGTTGATTTCTTAATTCAATATTGTCTACAATCTTTATCTTAGGACTACTGTAAGTAAATTCGTTAATTGATTTTATTTGCTGCTCATGTTTATTCCAAGCATATTCCCCAATGTTCAAACGATCTCTCCCCCATTACAGCACGGCACTCTTTAATTGTTTCAGATCTTCTTTCATAAAAAGCGTATACCACACTGAAAAAATGTAAATTAGCCAGATTCTACGCGAATAATCACCTTTATTACTCCGATGCTGGATAAACATTTCTTCGATGATATTCATATTGAATATTTCTTCAATACCACTATAGCGTATTTGCTCAAACATTATATCTGAAATCGGGGTCTTAAGCCAATCACGAATCGGTACGGGAAATCCTAATTTCGGGCGATTCACAATAGCATCAGGAACAATTCCTTCCATAGCTTTACGCAAAGCGAGTTTTGTTGTATTTTTGCCAATTCTATTGGAGACTGGAATTTTACTAGCCGTTTCAAAAACCTCTTTATCTAAAAATGGGACTCTTAATTCCAATGAATGTGCCATAGACAGCTTATCTGCTTTTGACAAAATATCGCCAGGCAACCAAAAATTCATATCAATAAACTGCATTCTTGTCGTAGGATCTAGGTGTACTGTCTTATCATAAAAAGGCTTAACGATATCCGATGGATGTAAAAAGCTATTTTGAGCGTGTACCGACTCATGGAGCAAGTTCATCTTTCCGCTTTTGTTAAAGATATTAGCATTACCGAAAAAGCGTTCCTCTAAAGGTGTCAGCCCCCGAAGTAAATAGTTTTTTCCATAAAAATGATATGGATATATAGACAATGATTTTCGTAACGAATCCTTTATGAAATTGGGCATCCATGTGATGGGTCTTAGTGCATCTGGCTCTCTATAGATCCGATATCCTCCGAATAATTCATCAGCGCCTTCCCCCGATAGGACAACCGTGACATGATCTTTTGCAAGCTGATTGAGATGATAAAGAGCGACGGCGGAAGGATCCGCGACAGGCTCATCTAGATGCCATACTGTTTTCGGAATACTATCAAAAAAGTCTTCTGTAGATAAAATGTGAAAATAATGATCCGTTCCCAGTTTAGCTGCCGTTTGATTTGCAATGATGGTTTCATTGTTTACCCCTTCAAATCCTATCGAAAAGGTCTTTGTGGATTCTTCTGCTTTCATCATTGCAGCTATAGCTGTGGAGTCAATTCCACTGGACAAAAAACACCCTCTATTCACATCACTTTGTAAATGAAGGTTTACAGACTCTTTCAATTTCCACTGAATTTCTTCCGCATAGTCTGCTAAAGATCGTTTTACTGGATGAAAATGGGGTTCCCAATATTTCTCGATCTTCATTTCACCTTTAGCGTTAACAAATACTCGCTCTGCAGGTCCTAATTTATGAATATGTTCAAACATCGTATCGGGTTGCGGCACATACTGAAAAGTTAAGTAGCTAAATAAACTTTGATACTGAAGCTTTCTTGGTACTCCGTGAACTGCAAGAATGCTTTTAATTTCCGAAGCAAATAAAAGGTTATTCTCATCTTTGTAATAATAAAAAGGCTTGATGCCAAAATGATCTCTGGCAGCAAAAAGCGTCTGTTCCTTAACATCCCAAATCGCAAAACTAAACATTCCTCGTAAATGATGGACACAGTCCTTACCGTATTCCTCATATAAATGCACAATGACTTCTGTATCTGATTGCGTTTGAAAGTGATGTCCCTTTAACTTAAGCTGATCTCGTAGTGTTTTATAATTATAGATTTCACCATTAAAAACAATCCAAAGGGAACGATCTTCATTCGTCATCGGTTGATTTCCATCACGTAAATCTATAACGGATAACCTACGAAAACCGAGCCCAATTTGAGAATCGAGCCATACGCCTTCATGATTAGGACCTCGGTGATTCATTGCACCTGTCATTTGTTTTAAGGTTTCCTCTTGCGGGGGTTGTCCATTACATTTTAAGATTCCTGCTATTCCGCACATGCTATTGTAGTCCTTCCTATAGTAAAGATTAGGATATAGAGTGCCCACAATTGCGTTGATCAATCATCTTTTTTTAGAATCACGCAGGTGAATCGTACTTTAATCCATAATAAAACGCCGAATAATTCACTATATGAATCGTTCGACGTGTTTGGATAAGGCTATATAAAGTTACTGTTCGCCAATAAGCTGCTTAACGATCTTCGCCCCCTGTTTGCGTAAGGCATCGTAATCGTATACTTCTTTAATTTCACCTAACTGGCTTTCAATAGTAGTTAGATCATTCATTTTGAAATAGTTACTCAAAATCTCGTACGGTGTCATTCCTGGTTTCTTCCCAGGTACATCTTCTATCGCTTCTTTCCATGGTATGTTTGCCTTATCCATCGTTAGCTCCAAAGCAGCCCCAGTTTCATAACGGATACTTCTTTCTAAGAAAGAAGGTGACTCCGCTTGTCCGTTAGCAATAAAATCATATGCTTGCATAAATGTCACATGGTAAGGCTCCTGCTTGGTGGCCAGCACCATTAAATTACCACCAGTTAACTTACTATAACGATATTCCAAATACCTTGCAGAACCTTCGATAGCCTCTGTCTTCGTCTCGCCAATTAATTGCGGCCATTTATAGTATCTGTAATTTCGTACAACTGTCCAATCATGTAAATACTGTTGAACGAGTTCAGGATTGCTTTCAGCCATTGCTTGATCCAACAGCTTGAATTCGATACCCATCAATGCGTAATTTTCTTCATTTACAGGATAGTTATCGATATGCTCAGCACCATTCGCATCATACGTCCAGTCTTTTTGTTTGAAGATATGAAACCCTTCGTGCAATAAAAAAGAAGAAAAATCAAAATACAGCGCGGGATCGCTAAACATTTTGGGATAATACTTAAAATACATTGTTTCCATACCTTTCAGATTTAGCGTTCCAAAATTAGCTGGAAACCATGCTGAGAGGGTTGTCGGTGAAAAACGACTGATCCGATATACCTTCGGTAAGCCCATCGACTCAGGCAGACTGATTTCTTGAGCAAAAATCCCTTTCTTCATAGGCACATTCACGGCAAACCCTTCGCTACGAAACAGACCGCTATCCTTAGTCGTTCGTACCAGTAACAAGGGTTTGGAGTCAAATCGATAATCCTTATTCCAGAGCTGATCACTGGATTGCTCAAAATGGTTATACAACTCGGATAACTCTGTCAGCATCCGCCGATCGGTTTCAGGCAAGGATTCAAACGTAGTACGGTAGGTCTTATTTAATAAAATCGATACCATGCATATTCCAACTATTGCTGCCAATATCGTTAATAGAATGTTTCTTTTTCTATTTCTTTTGCTCATGATTTACCTCGCTGTTTATCTCTTGTTATATGAGTAGTATGATATAAGCTAAAAAAAACGTCAAATGATTCACTATATGAATCGTTCGACGTTTTCTTATTCACTCTTATTTTATCTCACTCATGAAGTTTCTGAAGTTCTCCACGATTTCTTTCGATCGGGTATGGTGTAAATAATGATCGCCTTCAAACATCATCATCTTCCCATGTAAGGAATCTTTGATCTGCTCTTCGTGTAAAGCTGCCCAACCCTCTACATCCGAATTATCTTTTACTAAGAAGAACATCACGGGAAGTTCTTTAGGGAACTTTAAGTTTTCTGCGTCTTTGAAGTTGCTTGAGAAATGATCTGCTTCGTTGATGATATTTGGATTCATCATATTTTTAAGCGAAAGCATTCTATTTTGCTCTTTCGTTTTAGCATCAACATCGGGTGCAATGATTTGATCAGGCGAGAGTTTAACCAGCAATCTGTAGAAACCTGATTGTTTAAGTGATTTTAAGGCTGCTGTTGGAAGTTCATCGCCGGCTCCTTGTGCCGGAACACTGCTGTCGATCCCTACGAATGCACTAACTTCGTTTTTGTATTTGTTTACATAGTCTAGAGCATAAATTCCGGATATGGAGTGTCCCATCAGAATATAACGGTCTATATTTAATTGTTGTAAACTTTCATGTAACTCACTCACTATATTTTCAGTACTTCGTTCTTTTTCGGTGATATCACTTAATCCATAGCCAAATGGCTCAATCACAACCACTTTGTAAAATGGAGATAACTTGTCTACAAGCGGCTTAAAATCAATACCCGGCGCTGCAGTTCCATATCCTGGTAATAATACTACCGTCTCTTCACCATTTCCATGAATCGTGACGTTCATGTTTTTTCCATCTACAGGTACAAGCTGACCATAGGGTTCAATTTTTCCTTTCTCGATTTTGTTGCAGATCACATTAACAGTAAAAACAATGGCTAGAAAAAGCGCTATGGCTATGACTATAACTCCTATTGCTTTCAGTAAAAAGAAAAATGTCTTTTTCATCATGTAATTCCCGCTCCCCACATATTTATATCTTCTCTTCTGTCCATTTCATTCTAACAATCCAGTCTTAGATCCTGTGAAACACAAGTTTAAGTGAACCTTAACTTTCAGCATCAGCTAACAAAATCAAATTAAGCTTCCGTTAAGATAACTTTTATAAATATGATTCCACTTTCGTCCATTTGATATCATAAAAAAACACCTTTAGATATTCGCTGATTAGCCCATAAGACCATTCAACGATATTCTAAAGGTGTAAATTCACTTCATTAGCTGAATATTAGTTCAAAGTTTCTTTACGCGATAAACGAATTTTTTCAGGCGTAACATCATTTCCCTCAGGATCTACAATCGTTACTCCCGATAGACTGTTACGAACTTGTCCACGAATTTCACGTAGATAATCTTCACGCAAAGCGATCTGTTCCACCCATTCACTTTTTGTCAGACCTTCTTCACGTTCTTTCCTGGCTAGTTCATTAATACGAGTCAAACTGGTAATCATCTATGTTCCTCTTTTCTAAGTTTTGATTAGCTTGCTAATGGATGTGGTGAGTAATGCCAGATTCAAGATAAATTATCCGCCATCTGTTTCATAAGCCTTCTTAATAATAAACGTTCTTCGGGTAAAATTCCTGTTAATAATTTATCCAGTTGCTTATTCCATATACGTTCCACAGGTTCACAAAGATTACGTCCGGCTGGAGTTAGATACACTCGGCTTACTCTGCCATCTTCAGGATCTCTTTTTCGAACAACAAACCCATGACTCTCAAGTGACTTCACCATATTCGTAATAGTTGGAGGCTCACAATTCAGACTTTCGCTTAACTGGATCTGTGTCATTCCATCTGATCTCCATAACCGGCATAATAACTGTTCTTGGCCCACATGAAGATTAAATTCTCTAAGCAATGCTGCATAATCTCTACGCATTTCCGCTGAAATTCTATCCAGTAGTTCTCTTATCTCATCTTCAATCACAGCTTTTTCCCCCGAACCACCTTACAAATTAATTAGCATGCTAATTATATCATGTTTTTAAGAGGATTTCAAAGGTGGACGATTTTTAGATATCACCCACCAACGAATCCTCTTTAGGTTGGTACTTCATCGTATAGAAATGGTCTTCAATTACTGTTTCTCGGGAGTCTCACTTCAAAGATTGTCCGCACCACACTGCTTTGCGCAGATACGGCTCCATTATGCTGCTCTACTATATTTTTAGTAATAAACAAGCCAAGTCCCGTACTTCCTGTTGGATGTGTTCGTGCACGATCACCCGTGTAAAACATATCAAAAATTCGTGGCAGCTCTTCCGGCTCAATACAATTTCCATAGTTAATTACTTCAACGACTACCTCGTTAGCGTCTAAGTAACCGTGAATATCAATAAATTGACCATCGTTTCCGTATCGGGCCGCATTCGTAAGAAGGTTCTCAAATACACGTGCTAACAATTCCCCGTCACCGTATATTATCAGAGGTTGTGTCATATCCAATCTGGAGGATAGGCCATTTTTCTCAAAGACTGGATATAATTCTTCATTTAATTGTAAGAGAAGCTCACTGAGATCAATCGAGGATTTCTCAAGCTTAAGCTTGCCGTAATTCATTCTTGTAATTTCAAACAGCTCATCAATCAATTTTTCTAAACGTTGAGATTTAGTATAAGCAATCGTCGTGTAATGCCTGGTCTGTTCAGGGGTTAATTGATTATCTTTCAAAATAAAATCCAAATAGCCGATAACCGAGGTTAAGGGTGTACGCAAATCATGCGCCAGGTTCAACACGAGTTGATCTTTACTGCTCTCGGCAATGTCTCCCCGCTCAATGGCTTCTTGCATATTCTCAATGGCTAGATTGAGATCATGACCAATCATCCCAAATTCATCTTTGGAGGGTATATCTACTCGTTCGGAGAAATCACCTGACGCTAGTTGATGAATCCCCTTTGATATTTCTTTGAAGTATTTTGCATACGGCTTAGTGAATAAGAAGAAAAATAGAATGGCTAGTGGTATAAAGATAATTAAAAATGTATTCACATCTCCAATATCTCTTATTACATAGCGAACTTTGGTTAGTGGATTCTCAAACTTCACCTCAGAGTGATAATATCGCTGGAGCGCCTTATAGATTAAAAAGGTTATCCCACCGGATACTAGCATACTGGCCATCAGCAGCATAATCATTTTTGTACGAAAACTATAAATCATTTTAGGCATTGGATGTATACCCTTCCCCTACAGTATTTATCTTTGTAGTGATAATGGTATATGAATTCAATCTAAATCTCAAATTATTAGTATCACAGATCCTTTTTTTCAAAAATCCGCAATGAAATAAGATAAGAACAACTGAGTAAGAACACGTAAGCCAGTCCTAGTATCATATAAGGAATAAAGCTAGACTTCACGCCAAAACTCTGCCAGTTCTCTAATTCAGGAAACCATTGAAGCAAGCTACCAATCACATTCGGACCAACCATTAAAATCATCATAAAAACGAGATTAACCACTTGCGTTCCTTTAGCCCCTAGCCAGTAATGAATCGGTAAATAAAGCATAGCGAGGAGCGGGAAAATAGATATCGCAATACCAACCTCTTGCCAGAAATGAGGGGTCACCTCTTTACCTGTCATAATAATCAAGAGATAGGTAAAAGCAGTTGCTGCCAGCCCAACAAGCGCATACGGAAGGATTGAGAAGTATTTAGCGCGGACAAGCTCTTGTCTCCGCACAGGGAGATTAACGAGAAACCGTTGCGTCATCTGCTGAGTATCCATAGAACAGGAGCTAATCAACAACAGCATGGGTGGCATTACCGTAAATAAACTGAAGCTATGATAGTTCGAGTAAGCTATAAAAATAAAGAAAGGGATGAGCAACATCAGAAATTTACGCAAAAGAATGAAGTCTTTTTGAATAAGATACAATGAATGATACACTATAATTCCTCCTTAGCTTATAACTCTTCCCTGCTAAACATTCGTAGTGAAATCTTATATGAGAAGTACAAGATGAATAGATAAACGATCCCTATCAAAGCTGTCTGTACCAGATGATCCTGCAGCTTTAAGTGGGTTATTGTTAAGAAAAAAGATGAATTGTTGAGTGAAGATCCAGCACTTATCGTGGTTATCGTTACAACTACATTAAAAAGGATATTAAAGTGATAGTTCTTGTTACCAAGCCAATAATGAATCGGCAGATAAATAGACGCAGTCAAAGGAATCATAAATAACGTTAAAGATACCCCTATCCAATACACTGGGCTAATGGAATATCCAAATGAAAAGGAAATTAGAAACAAAGCTAAAGAGCAAACCAAACCGATGAAACTATAAGGGATCAGTGATAAGTATTTAGCCAAGACAATCTCTTGCCGACTTACTGGCAGTCCTAAAACAAACTTTGTGTTGTTATTCTGTGCATCCATTGAACAGGAGTATACGAGCAATAGTAAAGATTGAAATGTAGCAAACATACTGGAGCTATCCAATTGTACATATGCGACAAACAAAATACTCAAGAGAAATAAAGGAATGAAATTCCCCAGGAGAATAAAGTCTTTCCGAATCAACAGCAAGAGATTAGACATACAAAGCGTTTCTCTTTACCGTAAAATACATGATTTCTTCCAGGGTAGGTATTTCGCATATCGCTTGATCTCTAAAATATCGCGCCTCCTCAGAATTGTGGTTAAGAAGCCCCTCAAAACCAAGTGCTGTCTCTTTAATCCCAATAAAACACTTCCGCACATCCCGATCAAGCAACTCCTTGTTGCCTTTTACCAGCATATATTTATTAGGTAGAGATTCTTTCATCTCATTAAATACTAGTCGCCCCTCATTTACAAAAACAATATAATCCGCTATCCGGTCTAAATCAGTCGTGTTATGCGTGGAGAAAAGAATAGATTTCTTCTCATCCTGTATATGCTCACTAAGCAGATCAAGCAGTTCTCTTCGGAATATGGGATCAAGACCCGCAGTAGGTTCGTCCATGATGAGCAGGTCTGCACCGTGTGATAAAGCAATGGCGAGCGAATACTTCATTTTCATCCCTTTGGAGAGCTCCTTAATCTTTTTCCGCGGGGAAAGCTTAAACATCTCTATGTATTTCCTATAAGTCTCTTTATCCCACTGACTATAAAAGGGAGCAATCATCTTACTCATCTGATCGATGGTTAATTGCTCGTAAAAGTGATTCTCATCGGAAACATACCCAATTCGCTCTTTGTACTTTGCATTCTTTACGGTTGTTTCTTTGCCGAAAATCTCGATACTTCCTTGGTCGGGTTGTACCATACCCATCATCATTTTAATTAATGTTGTTTTCCCTGCCCCATTGGGTCCTATTAACCCCGTAATATATCCTTCCTTGATACCGAACGTAAGTTCGCATAGGCTAAAATGGCCATATTTTTTAGATATTTGATTCAATTGAATGACATCGTTCATTCTGTCTCCTCCTCATACAGCAATTTCAACATCTCACTGAACTCAGCAAAATCAATCCCTAACATTTTACTCTCGTCGATAATCTCCTTCATTTTGTTCTCCATGATCCGTAACCGTTGTTCACGAATAAACTCCTGATCCGCACCAGAAACAAAAGAGCCTTTTCCCACAATGGAATTGATAAGCCCTTCTCTCTCCAGTTCTTCGTAAGCTCGTTTTGTTGTAATTACGCTAATCTGCAGCTCTTTAGCTAACAGTCGAATAGAAGGTAAAGGCGTACCTGAGACTAACTCTCCTTGCAGGATCATCTGGCGGATCTGACTTACAATCTGTGCATAGATGGGCTCACCGGAAGTGTTGGATATCAATATGTTCATGAACTCGTGCCCTCACTCCTAGTTTATGTGTGTTCAATGTATATATGTAATATATACACTATACTCATTGTTGTCAATGATCTTTCAAAATCCACAAAAAACAAGCCGATTCCTATGAACTCAGGGTCAGCTTGCTTGACATTCAGCTTATATAATCATCATCACATCAATCCAGCACTTCTTAAAAAGCGACTAACAATGTCTATCTGATAGCGAATACGAAGGTCACGATCAAGACTCCAGCATGTTTCCACAGTAAATGCCTTCGCTCCTATGATGCGGGAGACGGCTGAACGTGACGAGCCGGGGCGCTCTCGTAATCGGATATTAAAATGATAAGAAGTATTAGCGATTGTACGATTAATGTCTTTTATGAGACGTCTTGCCGTAACCGTACCTTGGCTCCCCGGGTTAATAATAATAGACTGACCGAGGCGTTTCGGATTTCTTTGAGACAAACCGTTCGCTTCATGGAGATCAAGGTACCAGGTGGGGCGATAACGCCGTACTAATTGAAGCAAGGCTACGGATAACGGATGTTTGGCAGATCCATTCCGAGTACGCGGAAACGTTCGGTTCAAATCGGGCACGCCCCGAATTCGTTTGCGATAAGCTTTTTGATTCATGAGGGGAACAATAATAAGCGTACCACGGTAAATATATAGTTCTCCTTGTCTTAAGTGATTCACGATGTTTTTCGCCGCACGAATGCTTGCCGTTTCATTCCCGTGTATGCCGGACACCACCATAAACACAGGTCCAGGGAGCCCACCTCTGATCACGTAATAAGGGGTGGCATGGGATGTGGACGATGCTAAAGTATAATTCTCAACGATCATCATGCTTCACCTCCGCATTTAGGTGTCCATATATTTGTATTCCGTAGGACCCCAGTTGTCCTAGACAGATAAGCAAAAAAAGCCTGATTTCTCAGGCTTTAGAATTATAAAATTGTAACAATATGAAATTTTATTTATACGCGGGCAACCAATCTCCATGGGCTGTGATCAGCTCATCACACATATTCGTAATGTCATCCATCGACAGTTCGGCGGCAGTGTGCGGATCGAGCATAGCTGCGTGATAAATATGCTCTCTCTTATGAGTAATCGCTGCTTCGATTGTTAACAATTGTGTATTAATGTTCGTACGATTCAGTGCGGCACACTGCGGAGGCAGATCTCCCACGAAGGTTGGAGTGACACCACTGCGGTCTACAAGGCACGGAACTTCTACACATGCTTCTTTCGGAAGATTGGTGATAAGACCTGTATTCATAACATTACCACCAATTTTGAAAGGTACATTCGTTTCGATGGCTTCCATAATGTAGGACGCATATTCATGCGAACGTTCATGTACAAGCTCTTTGTTATTTACTAATTCTTCACGCATCTTCTGCCACCGTTCAATTTGTTCTACACAGCGGCGTGGGTACTCGTCGAGTGGAATTTGAAAGCGTTCGATGAGCTCAGGATAATTACGTTTGATAAAATAAGGATGATACTCTGCGTTATGTTCTGAAGACTCCGTAATATAGTAACCAAATTTAAGCATCATTTCATAACGAACCATATCCCCGTGATGCTCTTTCTGCTTATCGGCAGCGCGGCGTTTGATTTCCGGATATAAGTCCTCTCCGTCCTTCGTAACCTCGAGTAGCCAAGCCATATGGTTAATCCCTGCAATCTTAGCCTGTACACCCGTCTGATCCATTCCCAGATGCTCGAATAAGCCTGGAATACAATGCTGTACGCTATGACATAATCCAACAGTCTTCACACCACCATAAGTGTTCATCACATTGGTCAATACTGCCATTGGATTCGTATAATTCATGAACAGAGCATCTGGACAAACCTCTCTCACATCTGCCGCAAAATCAAGCATGATAGGAATCGTGCGTAAGTTGCGGAAAACTCCACCGATACCAACCGTGTCCGCAATCGTTTGACGCAAGCCATATTTCTTCGGAATTTCAAAGTCTGTAATGGTACAAGGATCGTAACCCCCGACCTGAATCGCATTAATCACATATTTAGCTCCGCGCAAAGCTTCCTTACGATCCGTATAGGATTTCACGATACAAGTACTGCCACTACTTGCTTTTATATTACTCAGCATATTCTCGGAATCTTTCAGGCGCTGAAGATCAATATCATATAGGGCAAGCTCAAAGCCTTGAAGGGCTGGAGTTCTCATGCAATCTCCTAAAACATTCTTTGCAAATACAGTACTACCCGCTCCGATAAATGTAATTTTGGACATATGAAATATTCCTCCTTAAGTAGTGAGTTCTACGGTCTCGACATCGCTAGCCACTCAGAAAACCTCAATGAATTCCCCTTATAAACACTAGAATGTCAAAGGATATCCGTCTCTCTCTTCACTATTCACTATAAATGAGAGCGGTCTCAATGAGTATGGAGAAATACAATTCATATATGGATATTTGTTGCATTTAAGTGGCCCGTCCTATAATCTAAATGTAATTCAAATCACGTATAGGAGGTCATAAGCAAATGGCTTCAGAGCATTATCATTTCACAGCAGGGTTTAATCTTGCTCCAGATGAAATCGACCTAACTGTATTGTTCAGCGGAGAAGGTAAACCGGTCCCGGGACATAAGATGGGGCCTTCTGTTCACGATTACTACCTTATACATACCGTAATGGATGGAAAGGGTGTGTTTCAGAGTGGAAGTAACTCTCATATATGTGGTACGGGAGATACCTTTGTTATTTTCCCAGGGGCATTATTCAGTTATCAGGCAGACATGGAACAGCCTTGGACTTATGTATGGGTAGCCTTGCAAGGAGAAGCCGTTCAACAGCTATTTAAAGAAGTGGGGATTACACCGGACAAGCCGTTAATACACTTAGATAACCTTATAGAGATACATAACTTGTATGAGCATATTCGTTTTTCTTTTCAGCAGTCTGCTTATCCAAGGTTGGAAAGTTTGGAGGCTTCTGGGTGGCTGCGCCTTCTGGTGCACAAATTCGGTCTTGCGAACATAAGTTCGCTCACCCCTAAATCCGCACAATTACCGGATGTTATCGACCGCCAGATCAATCAAGCGATCCGCTGGATCTCTCTCCAATTTCATCAACAGATCAGTATCGACCACATGGCATCCTCTCTTGGTTATCATAGGGCACACCTCTCTAAGGCCTTTAAGCAAAAGATCGGAATGTCACCCAAGCAATATTTGTTAAAGGTTCGCATGGATAAAGCAAAGGAACTGCTTGGAGGAACGCTCACCATCGACCAGGTATCCTCTTCGGTCGGTTTCAATGATGCGTTATATTTCTCCAAGCAGTTCCGTAAGTGGAGCGGTATGTCCCCCAGTGAATATCGAAACCATCTTCGATCTGGCACATGATTGCTTATGGGTTATTTCATGGCTTTTGATAAAATCGAGGTGACAAACGCTGTCTTTCCTTCACAGTAAGCATCTATATCGTAACGGTGTTGTTCCGCCAGACGCTGTTTGACTTCTGCATATGCTTGGCGTGCTTCCGCATTTGAACGGAGATAGTCTCTAAAAGCGATATGCTCCAAATACCCTTTTCCATCCTTAGGGCATACATACAGATGATATTTCATGAATTCGTCCGCTTGACGTCTTTTGAAGGCTTCCCTGCCCTCGATTCCCAAGTTCCCTTGATGTTCATAGCAATGCTGTTGTAAACGTTCTATGATTTGTGGGAGTACATCGTAGCTATCCATTACAAGATCAAGATCTATGATGGGTTTAGCAGCGAGCCCTTCAATGGAAGTACTCCCCACATGCTCTATCGTAATAATGAGGTCGCCAACATAAGATAACAACTGTTCTCTTATTCTATCGAATTCTACCTTCCACTCTGGATCATACGGGACAACCTCTACGATTTTCGTCTTCTGAGCGATGCTCATGCACCTCCTGCGTTTAATGCCTTCTTCTCAATTACTCTATATACTATCCATATGCATATAGCGGCCACAATTAGCATTCCACCCATCAGACAGACGCCACTCCAGCCCCAATGCTGCCATGCAAAGCTTCCTAGTGTTGATCCAATAGCTCCACCTGTAAAAGTGCTGACCATAAACACCGTATTTATTCGGCTGCGCGCCGCCGGCTCAAGTGCATAGATTCGTGTTTGGTTACTAACCTGTGACCCTTGTACTCCAAGATCCAGAATAATAACACCGGCAATCAGGCTCCAAATTGTAAATCCAGCTAAACCGAAGAATCCATAAGCAATCAATGTCAGCAATAGTAGTATACCTACTATCTTTTTCGGTGCGATCCTATCAGCTAACCTACCGATAAATGGAGCGCCCGCAGCACCTGCTACACCAATCAACCCAAACAAGCCTGTGATAGAGCTACTATAGTGGTAAGGTTCACCTTCTAGAAAGAAAGCCAGTGAAGTCCAGAACACGCTGAAGCCACCAAACATACAAGCACCAATCAATGATGCTTCACGAAGCGTCGAATATCTGCGAATCAAATTCCCCATTGATTTCAGTAGATCTGAATAGGATGAATTATTTTCTGGTTTCGTCTTTGGAATTAGTTGGTATAAGATAAGGGATAACAATAGCATTATAGCTGCGGCAATCCAGTACATGGCTCTCCAGCCGAACATATCTCCTATAATTCCGGATATTGTTCTTGCCAGCAAAATACCAAAAAATAGCCCGCTCATTACGGTTCCAATAACCTTACCTCTTTCTTCTGGCAAAGCGAGCTCCGCCGAGAGAGGAATGATGACCTGCGGCACGACCGTAGTTATGCCAATAGCAAAACTGGCGATATACATCCAAATAAGGTTCTGAGCTGTAGCGAAACCAACAAGTGATAGTGATACAGCAATAAGAAGTCCGGATATTAGTGTTCTTCGTTCACGGATGTCGCCCAACGGAACAAAGAATAACATCCCAAGCGCATAACCGATCTGAGTAAGCATCGATACATATCCTACTGCGTTAGAGGATGCATGGAATGTTCGTCCTATATCAGCCAAAAGGGGCTGATTGTAATACATATTTGCAACGCTTAATCCTGATGCAATGGCTAAAATAAGTATAAATTGCTTAGTTAGGCCTCCTCCTACACGAACTGCAGCGGGTGTGATAGATTGTGTCATGAAATTCTGTGCCTCCGATTACGTATGCTGCATCAAACAGCAAGCTTTATTTTCCTAATACATTATAGCAGTCACTGTCAAGCTGACGTATTTCTGCGATATAATAATTATCCTAAATACAATGATCTGCATAAGTGCAATTTATATTGAAATATATTGAGCGGGGAGTAAATAACATGCACCAGAATGACCGAATTATGACCAGATTGCGCAAAGAACCGTTAAAGAATGTCAGTTTATTAAAAATGCTAACCTCATTCCATGAAGTCATGGAGTCTCATCTTGTGGAGCAAGGAAATCAATGGGGTGTTTTATTGCTTCTTCCTGCTTCAGCGTACGCATATGATCATAGAGTATATCCTCAAGCGGATTACATCGTATTTATGGATTACAGCAGCCCAGATGTATTTCCGGCTCTGTTTCAATTGTTGCCTCCACAAGCAAAAATTGTTTTTAAACTGCAAGACGTGAACTATAAAGAGGCATTATCATCACATTTTTCAATGGAGAAAGTCCGGGGGTTCTACTCATACAGTACAGCTGAGGGACAAATCTTTCCGAAGGACGAAGATGTTGTTATCAGTCATGTGGTTGACGACAGATTAATTCCGCTGTGGGCCGCTAATCATTACACGAAAGACGAAATAGAAGACTATTTTCAAAACGGGGCTTTTTCCGTGTCAATTTTCCTAGACAACAATCCGGTCAGTACCTGCTTAGCGTTCCGTAATGAAGAAACCATCTGGGAAATCGGCGCTGTACATACTTTAGAATCCTCTCAAAGAAACGGGTATGCGAAAAAGGTGGTCCAAACCGCCATACAAGAAACGTTAGAACGAGGGTTTATTCCACGCTATCATGTGCTTGAAACAAATCAAGCTTCCATCAGACTAGCTGAATCTATTGGACTCATTCCTTGTGTACAGCTTGAACACTGGATTAACTACATCCAATAACACGCTTGATAGGAGGTGATTTGAATGAGTTATGGGCCGAACGAGAATCAAAACTATTATCCTCCCCCGCCCCCACCAACACCGATGAATGGCAAGTCAATTGCTGGTTTCGTTTTAGGAGTACTTTCCATAATTGTTCCTTATATCGGATTTTTGTTAGGGATTGTAGCGGTTATTCTGTCTGCCCTGTCCCTTAAAGAAATACGGATTCGGTATGAGCAAGGAAGAGGCTTAGCTATTGCGGGTCTGGTATGCGGGATTGTCGGCACTCTACTTTATGCCATAATCATTTTATTTTTCGTTATTTTTATATACGCTGCTTCTAGTTACCCATACTGATCTACACACAAAAAAGATCTCTATAGCCACCCTAATGGCTGCAGAGATCCTTTTTCCTTTCCTATGAACAAAAATTCAGTAGGTTCCATTGTTAAGCTGCTGACGATACTCCGTCGGAGTTACTAGGAACCGCTTGCGGAACATCTGTGTAAAATGTCGCATGTCCTGATATCCAATACGTTCGGCGATTTCTGCCACCTTAAGCTTCGAGTTCACTAGCAGCAGCTTGGCTTGCTCTAATCGTAAGGATGTCACGTATTCTTTATAGCCTTGACCCGTCTTCTGTTTAAATAATTGACTGAAGTAGACCGGATTCAGAAATACAACGGAAGCAATCTTTTCCAAAGTAAGGTCTTCGAAATAGTGTTCTTTTACATACTGCAATGCGATGTCGATGGCTTTTTCGCCACTACCTTTCGCTGGCGTTAAATCCAATACTTGCGAATTCACTGCCTCTCTTAAGCTCGTTACGATCTGAGGGACAGTATTTATATCGTAGCTAAGTCCGGAATGGATCATTTGGAAAGGTGTTTTTAAATATTGCTTCAAATAGGTCCGCCCATCTTCCAGAAAAGATTCTAATCGTGCATCTTCTCTTAAGGTGATTAATCCCAGCAGACTCTGGCGGTCATAGCTGACCACAAAACCGCTCCCGTCACGCTCTATCAGCTCAGTTAACACATTCTCTACAATAAAATGTTCTATCCGGATGTTTTTATCACCCGCCTCCATTTGAAGCAAAATCAAATAGAAACATTGATGGTCTTCTATTAATTGACTGATGTCTAAATTACCGAGATTAAAACCAGAAGCGAGCCTTTGAAATACACCTTCTCTTAAATATTTCAGACTTGACCTTAATCGGTCTTCATCTTTAATAAGCTTATGATCCTGCTCTATTTCTAGCGATAAGTTACTAATAATCTCAAGTAGCTTGCTTTTACCGATCGGCTTAAGTAGATAATCTCTCGCTCCAAGACGAACTGCCTCCTGCGCATAGGCGAACTCACTGTGTGCAGAGATGACCACCCATTTGACATAAGGATACCGCCGCTTAGAAATCCTCATGAACTCTAGACCATTCATACCGGGCATAAGAATATCTGTTAAGACGATATGGATGGACTGTTCCTCCATAATCTTGACAGCTTCTTCTGTCGACGCAGCAACATGTACACAATAATCTGGATAGATACTTCTTATAGTGCGCTTAATGCCTTCTCGGATCACCCGTTCATCATCAGCTATGAGAATGTTCACGACTATGCTCTCCTTCCTGCGGAATCGGCAGCATAATAGCAACCACGGTTCCTTCTCCAGGTAAGCTTCGAATCACAAGACCATAAGATTCTCCGAACATATGCTGGAGCCGCCGATGCAGATTTTGAAGACCGATCCCCATTTTTCCATTTTCTTTCGTTGTAGGTCGATCCAAGGATTCCACCAGCGCATTCAGCTTCTCTGCATCCATACCTTTGCCATTATCTTGAACGACGATATTCAGCAATCCAGCTTCTTCAAGTATACTCACCTTCAAAATACCTTGACGATCGAGCGATTCCAAGCCATGTTTTACAGCATTTTCAATGACCGGTTGTACAGTCATCTTGGGAAGGCGAACCTCAAGCCATCGTTCATCTATATTTATCTCAATCCGTAGACGACCTTCCAGCCGGATAGAAATAATATTTAGATAGTGCCCGATTTGTTCCAGTTCTTCTCGTAGCGTGACTTCTACGTCAACTTCCCAATAACTGCTGTACCGGAACATCGAAGATAGCGAGAGAACAAGTTCACCCAGTTGCTCATTCCCTTCCTCATCCAGCATCCAATAAATCATATCCAGAGTATTGTATAGAAAATGTGGGTTCACTTGAGATTGTAAGGCATGAAGCTCAGCATTCTTCTCACTGACGGAAGAAAGTTTTACCCGCTCGATTAGTTCTTCGATCCGGCGAACCATCCGATTAAACGAAGCAACAAGAATATTAATCTCTTGATAAGATGAAACATTCACCATTCCCCGAAAATTACCGATCTCCACTTGCTTCATCTCTCGAATCACCTTTTTAAGCGGCAAAGAAATCGTTCGTGAGACAATAGAAGCTATCAAAGTAGAGACGAGAACAAGAATCGAAAATACAATGAACAGATAACGTTTCATCTCTACCAACTCTACATTTAGGTCGCGATTAGGAGTGATACTAAGCACCCACCAACCAGAGAAGGACAGTTTAGAAGCGACAAGCAGACGGTTGGCTGTCTGTTCGACCACAACATTCTGGGAGTTCTGTAAAGACGGGAGCTGAGTTAAATCAGGTTCCTGATCTTCGGCAGAGGATACGAATCGTCCATCCTGCGACATTAAATACACCTGGCTATGCTCACCCAGCTTCACATTATCCAACGCATCCAGAACAGGCTTCGGATTCGTCTCGTACAGAACAATGCCAATCGGTTTGTGTTCATTGAGATCGTAAATCTGACGGCCGAAGGCAAACACAGGACTATCCTCCACCTGATCGATAAGAGAATGTTCATAGACGCCGAGCCAGACCATTTTACCGGAGGAAGCTTGCAGCTGATGGTACCAATCTTCCTTCATATATTCGGGATCAACCACATTCATATAGTTTCCGTAATTATAGATCTTACCTTTATCTGTAATGACATGAATACCTACGAGATCATCCCGAGAATAAAATATAGCTCCTAAAATATTGGTAATCGTCTGTTCATTGATGTAAGCTACCGCGGGCTCTGTGCTTGTCTCATTAATCAAACGTATCAATTCAAAGTTATTGCTGAGTGATTTAGAGAGACTATCATACCCTTTGTACAGTAAGCTGAATAGATCCGCTGTCTGAGCGACATTCTTCTGCGACAAATCACTTATTTTCTCATGAAACTGTACGGTTGTCCGGTTGTAATAGAGCAGACTCACAATTAATAGAATGCTAGACATGCAAAAAAGAAACAGCAAAAACAATCGATGGTGGATGGAATGAAAGCTGTTTCTCAAAAAGGCTTCCCTCCTCAAACTCATCTGTCCTGCTGCTTCTTCATTATAATTCCATTATTGTAATTTGCAATATAGATTTATCCTTTTACTGCGCCCGCCACCATTCCTTTTGTAATCTGATTGGATAAGAAGAAATAGATTAAAATGACGGGTAACGCACCCATCACTAGAAATGCACCGATATTCCCATAGTTTACAGAATACTGACTAACGAATGTGTACACGCCAAAGGGCAAGGTCTTCAATTTCTCGGAAGAAATGAAGGTGGCCGCTAAGATATACTCATTCCAAATGTTGATGAACGTTAGAATACACACAGTCATTACAGGTGGTACGGACACAGGAAGAATGATCGTGCGGAAGATCCGATATACGCTCGCCCCATCAATAAAGGCTGATTCTTCGATTTCATGCGGAATGCTCTTCATAAAGCCACTTAATATGAACACCGCTATAGGGGTTGAAAAAGCAACATAAGGCAATATGAGCGATAAGTGCGTATTCAGAATATGCATATTTTTGAAAATGATCATCAGCGGAAGCAAGGTGGCCTGCATGGGAATCATCATCCCCATTAAGAAGATCGTCATGACCAAGTTGCCGTAACGCCAACGGAACCGTGAGATCGCGTAAGCTACCATCGAGCTAAGCAGGATGACGAAGATCATCGTTACACCAGTAACCACTACACTGTTAGATAAATACTTTAAATAGCTACCGGACTTATAAGCCTCGCTATAGTTATGCCACTGAAATACTTTAGGAAATGAGAAAAAACTTCCTCCCAAAATCTCTTCATTGGTCTTCAAGGAATAGAGCATTAGCCATAGAAGAGGATATAGCTGGGTAACGACAGGAATCGCAAAGAGAAGATACACGAGTCCTTTTTTAAAATATAAGAACGTATTAGTTTCACGGAATACATTATTCTTATATTTCTCGCTTAAACGCTTACCGTCCTTGTAAGGACGCTTTGGGCGTTTATGCTTGACATTCCGCATGATCGCGCACTCCTTTGCTAACTGAATTTTTTCTCAAGCTTATTAAAGATAGTATTAATGCTAGCAGTAAACACAAGGCACAGTATGACCAAGAACGAAGCGATAGCACTACCATATCCATATTTAAAGGATAAGAATGAACTGTTGTACATATGTGTAGAAATAACATCTGTAGCGTGAGCAGGTCCACCGGCTGTCATGACCATAACGAGATCAAAAGCCTGCAAAGACCCTATAAAGGCGAGTACGATAGATATTTTAAAGATTGGAATAATCAGCGGAAAAGTAATATATCGATCGGCTTTGAATCCGTCAGCCCCATCAATCTTTGCCGCTTCATACAGCTCATCCGGGATATTCTGAACACCGGTATATTGAATCAGCAAATGGTAGCCAAAATATTGCCAAAGAGATACTGCATAAAGCGCAAACATCGCAATTTTAGGTTCTGTGATCCAATTGTGAGTCCAGCTATCCAGCCCAAGAGAGATCAGGACGCCATTCAACATCCCGCCCATGGAGACAGGGTCATAGATCGTTTTCCAGAGCTGACCAATGATAACCACCGACAAAATAACCGGCGTAAAGTAAATAGAAACTAAAGTGTTTCCTTTTCTCACGTACCGATTTAGAAGGATAGCCATCAACAAACAAAATGGAATTTCCACCATGGAAGCCACAGCATAGAGTAACGTTCTCTTTACAGATGGCCAAAACACTGGATCATGAAAAAACATCTCTTTGAAATTAGCAAGTCCAGCAAATGTTTTCGTAGTCGTAATTCCGTCCCATTGCAGCAATCCTGTATAAAAGGATACTAGGATAGGAGCAAACACCAAGCACACATACAAAAGCAGGCAAGGTAACACGAAGACGGCGATTGTGCGCGCTGGAACCTTTAGTACCTTCATTATTTCCGCCCCCTAGAATGTAAACACGATGCGAAGAAGCGTTTAAGCACCCTCGCATCGCGTTTTCAAAACCTTCTTATTTATTAGCTTCAAATGCGGTTTGATGTTCTTTAGCTACTTGAGCGGAATCCACTTTTTGAACAAAAAGATTTTGGATACTGCTTAGATGGACTTGTGCCGTAGCTGGGTTCATGGTGTTGTCAAAGGCCAAGTCGCCACCTTTAACCTGATTGAACAATCCTGAAATGTTGATCGCCAGATCAGAATATCCTGCGCCTTTCAGGTCCCCATCCACTTTTTGACCAATCCCTACAGCATTTTTAAGTTCAAATTGTTTTTTAGGAAGATTCAGTGTAAAGAAATTCAAGAAATCTTTCGTTTCTTGTAAATGCTCACTGTTCGCAGAAATCGCAAAGGCGCTACCTGGTGCGAGCATGAATTCATTTGGATCCCCTTTACCATTAACGCTTGGGAATTGGAAGGCTCCTGCTTTACCAGCGACTGAGGAAGCGTCAATTGCACCTGTTTCCCATGAACCGATAACCCACATAGCAGCTTTACCGGATTTGAAGATATTACCACCTGCATTAGCATCGATGGAAGTTGCTCCATCTGGGAATGCACCTGCTTGCACGAGGTCTTGGAAACGATCTACAGCTTCTACGAAAGCAGGATCTTCAAATGTTTTTTTGCCATCAAGTACGTCTTGAAGGAAACCAGGTCCTCCATTCGTGCGAAGCAGGATATTCATGAACAAGAATGAACCCGTCCAGGAATCTTTTTCACCGATCGCGATTGGCGTAATGCCTTTTGCTTTCAAGGTTTTTACATCTTGGAGTAATTCATCGAATGTTTTAGGAGTGTCTGCGATGCCCGCTTGCTCGAAGAGTTCTTTATTATAGTAGACTACCTCGATGTTATTACCATCTGGCAGCGCATAAACATTACCATCGAAGCTGTAGTAATCAAGTAGACCGGATTGATAAGTGTCTTTCAGTCCATTTTGATCCAGCATGTCATTCAGAGGAGCAAACAGCTTAGCATCAACGAAAGGTTTCATTTGTGCAGCCGGGTTAACAATCGTAATATCAGGAATTTCTTTGGAAGCGGCTTGTGTTTTCAATTTGACCTTTTGCTGGTCCGTATTTAAAGTATCCAGTTCGATGTGAATGTTAGGGTTTTCTTTTTCATATTGGTCAACTAATTCATGAAGCATCTTATAAGAAGGTGTTGCTGGATCCGGGTAGATATTTTGAAAAGTAATCGTGACCTTCTTACCGCTTTCGGTTTTTGTAGTTCCGGCATCTGGAGCATTCGTAGCTGTATTCCCTTTCGACTCTGTAGCGCCTTTACTCTCGTTGTTGTTTGAATTTCCACACGCTGCCATACTTAAAACCAAAGCTGCTGATAACGCAATTGCTGAAGTTGCCTTCATTTTTTTGCTGACCATTGTTTGACGCCCCCTATTTTCGTTATAGGCTTATTATTGTACTGTTAAGCGCTTTCAACAAGGTGTCAAATTTAAGATATATGGTTTGTTTTTTCTAGAAAAATACAATATATGTCCGAACATAACGAAACACCCGCTAATTGGGGTGCTTCGATTAAAAATAATTTTCGATATTCTGTCTGGAAATTCGTTCAATCAGATGTTGTACCAAAATCGGTAATCTTAAGCTTTAGATCAAAGGTCACTGGAATCCGAGTAAATTCCTCGTCCCAATGATCCTTAATCTGTTTCCAGACATGAGGCCTTTCAATGCTAAACCAATCTCCGAATCCTGCTACATCCACTTTGTAAGTGGATTGCATTTTGTTGATAAGAGCATTGATTTGTTGGGTTAATTTTTCTTCGAATATCTTCTCTAGTTCTTTGAAATAATCAACTTCCGAGGAATGCGCATCAGCATCCCAATTCTCAATTAGGCGTCCAGTGGACTCAATTGCAACATGAAATGATATCTTCTTATCATCGGTCTCTTTCAGCGTAATCTTACTCTTAACGGATTTAATCTCATAAGTAATCGACTCGTTCGACTGATCATATGCTTTGAGACTCCCTCCTCTTATATCCCCCTTGATCCAGGCAATACTCTCCACGTCATTTTGGTCGAGATTTCCGATCCAATGTCCTGTATCTCCCTTGATTATACCGGCTCCGGAAAATTTGATCTCACCATGTGCCTCTATAACGTTCTGCAACACAAAGCTTTGCTTGGAGTACATAAGCGCATCTAGATTCGATAGCGTTATGCCCTTCATAACTTTACTGGTTCTGAAATTGTTACGGACCATCTCCACCAGCCGGAAGGAAGGAATCTCCTCCTCAGTCGTCATAAGCGAATCGGACGCGAGCCCCTGGCTAAGAAATATGAGACAACTGGGACGGATATCGTTATCTCGGAGTACAAAATCCATTAACTGTCTGATCTTCGCCTTTTGCACTAGATCCTCTGATATGACGATAACCTTAAGGTGATGGCCTATAATCGGACGGTTCTTGCGAATGGAGAACTGACGGAATATTTCAAGCAGAGAATCCCCTGTTTCTGAAATATTGTAAAAATGGGTTTTGGTTTTTTCGCCTTCTTTACCGGAGTTCCCGATTGTTCTTTCAGGCACAATTTGTACGGTTGCCGTAAGTTTATTATGCTTTGGGTAGCTCCCTCCACGCTCCTCAAATTCCCGTTCGAGCGTTCTAGGTTCCCCCTTATCAAGCGCCAATCCCGTAATAACACTCAGGTCTTCAATCTCTTTACTGCTCCAACAACCAGGCTGCGTAAGCAGAATCATGAATATTATTAGTAAGTGTATTACCCTCTGTCTAAACATTCTGCTTGAGTCCTTTCTTCCTGATCAGTAATACGATCGACAATAACAGTGGCAACAACATAAAAATCAGCACACCCATATAGCCAATCGATTCACCAAGACTGAAGACATCGTTGATTCGTTGAGGAATCATCGTGCAGATGAAAATTACAGGCATTAAGGCGAACATAACCGGATGGATCTTCAGATTAAACACTTGCGAAATTCCAAGTGACGCATTAAAGAAAAAACTGCAAAAATTGCAGAACATCTGCATCAGCCATATGACTAACAAAGGAAATTCAAATCGTTCAAAAAAGAATCCTGAAATTTCCAAGCTTCGTACCAAATCTATCGTAGGCCAGGTACTGGTGATTACAGAATTGATGGACAGACCTCCAATAACCATCACAACAGTTACCAAATACAGTACCAACGGGATACAGAATCCGACCATCATCCCTTTAACCGCTTCCTGCGGATGCTCCATAAAGGCCGTCATGATCATAACAACCTCACATCCAGTAAAGATCAGGATGCCCGACTTCATCCCCCGAATGACCGGCATCAGGCCTTCACTCATAAAAGGGCGTAAATGATGAATATCAAATATTCTGGAGCTTAAGATAAAACAAATAATCAGAATAAAGATACTGATCGGAAACACAATTTGAAACACACGGGCAATGGAATTAATCCCCCCATACACCAAATAGGTGCCTACCCAGATGAACGGCATCACAATCGCCCAAATTGGAGTCCCTTCCAGAAGAAAGAACAACGTTACTTCCGCCAGTACTCGGATTTCGAAGCCCGCAATCACAATAAAGTACAGAATCAACAAAGAACTCAGTACACCACCTGGAAGATTTCCAACAATTTTTTTAGAATACTGAAAGACAGTTTTACCTGGAAATTGCTGGCTAAGCTTCACCATAACCATTATCACTATAAACACGACAATACCACCCAGCACCACAGAAACCCAGGCATCAGGAGTCTGTACAGCCTTGACAAGATCTCTTGGCAAGGTCAAAATTCCGGCACCCAGCATTGAATTGGTCAATACTATGGCAGCTTGCGAGGTTGTGATCTTGTCATCCGTACGTTTGAACACTGTGGTCTCCCCCCTGCTCCTGCAAGAATACATTCTCTAGGATTTGCGATTTTTCTTCTGGGTCTTCAGCATCTCCGGTCTTCGCTTCATAATGGATAAGGGTGCACGGATAAACAAATCCTTCCAGTCACTTACCCGAAAGGGCGAGATCGGTGTGATGTAAGGCACCCCGAAGCTTGAAAGGCGAGTCAGATGACTGCAAATCAGCAGGAAGAACAGGATGGTTCCGTACATGCCCAGGACCGCTGCAAATAACATGCCTGCGAATCGTAAGATCCGGAGGGTAATGCCGGCACTGTACATCGGTATGGAAAACGAAGAGATCGCTGTCACTGCAACGACAATTACTAGAAATGGACTTACAATACCGGCCTGTACCGCGGCATCTCCAATGATCAGACCTCCGACAATTCCCATTGCCGGACCTATGGGCTTCGGCAGACGAATTCCAGCTTCACGTAAGATTTCAATGGAAATCTCCAGAATCAGTACTTCAATTAAAGCAGGAAAGGGTACACCTTGGCGTGCTTCAATTATGGAAATGGCCAGCTGAGTAGGAATTAGTCCCGGATGAAAGGAGATAAAGGAAATATAAAGCGCAGGGGCTAACAGAGCCAGAAATGATGCGCAAAACCGTAACACCCTTAAAAGGGTACCTGGAAACCAGCGCTCATAGTAATCCTCGGGAGACTGTAAAAGCATACTGAACGTCACTGGAACAATGAGTGCAAACGGTGTGCCGTCCAGCAAAATTGCAATTCTCCCCTCTAATAAAGAGGCAATCACTCGATCGGGTCTTTCCGTATTCTGTGTTTGCTGAAACGGACTTAAATAATCATCCTCGATTAACTGCTCCACATAGCCAGATTCCAGAATGAAATCCATATCAATTTTGGAGATCCGTTCATTCACTTCCTGTAGCAGATCAGGATTTACAATGTTTTTCATATAAGCGATAACTAGACTCTTCTTGATTTCGCTACCCACTTCAACCATTTTCATTTCCAGATTCATATTAAGACCTTGGCGCCGTAGCATAGAGGTATTCTCACTGAGCACTTCGGTAAAGCCAATCCGGGGTCCCCGCAGTAAAGCTTCCGAGGTTGGCTCAGTTATTGCGCGCACTGCTCCATGTGGAAAGCCCACCAGAAGCATCTCACGCATGCCTTCGACAATCAGTGCAGTGTATCCAAACAGGACAGACTCCTGCAGATGGTCCAAATCTCTAGCATCACTAAGCTGAGCCAGCGGGAGCATAGTCTGTTTCATA
This sequence comes from Paenibacillus sp. FSL E2-8871, assembly GCF_038000345.1. Classification (NCBI taxonomy): domain Bacteria; kingdom Bacillati; phylum Bacillota; class Bacilli; order Caryophanales; family Paenibacillaceae; genus Paenibacillus; species Paenibacillus sp. FSL E2-8871. The sequence continues at coordinate 1,341,388 of NZ_JBBOBV010000001.1, forward strand.
TAGGTGTATATTCCTTCCGAAGCTTGCATTTCACCGGCAAACATCAGATTTTGCAACACCTGTTGATTGATTAGCTCTTCATCCTGCATGCCCTCCACATAGACCAATGCGGCACGTGCCTGAATACCTTTGACTGAAAATTCACGAAAATGCACATCACTATTCCCCCCCAAGGCCGTTCTTATCGCCGCTAGGTCGGCATCATAATCTTGCGTAAACACTGTAGACGCACCCTGCTGCTGTTTTACTCCCTCATTGTCTGCCTTCTTATGTTCCTCCTGAGAGTCAGCTCCTGACTCCTTGGAACGTCCGCTTCCAACATAAAAATACAAATGCTTGTAAAGGTAATATAACCCTATGGGAAAGAGCAGCGTGATGGCTGCCTGCATAAAAACTGTCCAATCTGGAATATAAGAGACTATTTTAGACCACATCGTTATCATCCTTTAATAGGAATCTTCTAGATACTATTCTCTGCCTGCCCTGTTTTTATACAACTTATGGAATAGGAGGAAAGTCTATATCGGCGCAAGGAGATACACGTTGCTGTGCGTCCGAACATAAAGAGACGCCCGCATAAGCGGGCGTCTCGATTAAAAATATTTAAAATAGTTACTGTGGTTGCCGCCATTGTTTTAGCACTTCAAGCAACCCCGGAACATCTAATCCATCTAAAGAAAAAGCTTTGCGCAACAGCTCATGCGGGATGAACTCGTCATACTTTCCGAGGTAGGGTGCTTCATCTGGAGATAACAATGTTAAAGGATCAGCGGCAGCCATACTCTCAGCGATGATCTCCGCTTCCAGCGTTTCTGCATCTGTTTTGCCTGCAACCACCATATAATAAGGTTCCATCGGCACGATAGATCGAAGTCCCTGTGAGCTCTTCAAATTGTTCTTAAGAAGGCGCTCTAGTGTGCGGAATTGCCGACTACCCGCCCACGGTAAGATAAACATCGAATCTCCACCTGCCGGCATAACGGAACGTTCAAGCATTCCACTTTCCTTCGCTAAACGACGAGCTCGTTCAAGCCGCGCAGCCGCACTCGGTGCAAGATACGGATACAAGGATGTTGCGCCTAACACTTCACGTATTTTGGTCATAATTCGTGTATGCACATCCCCGCCCGCTCCAAGCCACAACGTATCCACTTTACCGCGTGAGGTTTTTACATAAACAGCTTTATGGCGATTATCGACCTCTTCTACCTTCCAGAGCTTCCCTGCCAGAGTAAAACAGTAACCTGGTGGTGGTACTGTTGTAATCGAACCGATCTCTTCAGTCCCGTTATAGACAACATGCTCTTCATCGTCTTTGAAGACTGCGTAGAAGCGGAAGTTATTCACGATCTTCTCCCCCGCCATCCCAATAATCAAGCTGCCTTCATCCATCTTCTCGATTTGTCCCATACCCAGCATATAAATCATGAAGGTATCGTAGTCGGCAGGATCAATGCTATTGAAGGAAGGTAAGCTTAGTACAGCCTCCTTTAAATCCTCCGGCTCCGCCTCCCCCATACTCTTCAATATGCTCATCGTCTGATGGTATAACAGCCCGACTGGCAGCTGGCGCACCACCAGTGGTTCAACCCACTTCTCGCGCACATATAGCTCAATAACCGCTATCGCTCGAAGCAGCGTCCAAGGCATCCGTGCCGGAAGCTGTGCTTCCTCATCCTCTTCCTCGGGCGTGACAAAGATCATCTCGGATGCGGCGTCACCACGCCTGCCCGAGCGGCCGAGTCGCTGCACAAAGCTTGCGCAGCTATAAGGAGCGCCGACCTGGAGCACCCGCTCCAGCTCTCCTAGATCAATGCCCAGCTCCAGCGTCAATGTCGCTGCCGCAACTGCAGGACCGGAGCCTTGCCGCAGCGCGGCTTCCGTCTCTTCGCGGAGCATCGCGGAGATGCTGCCATGGTGAACGTGAAAAACATCCCGTTCCCCACGCTTCGCGGCCGTTCTCCGCAGCTCAAGGGTTGCCGTCTCCGCATCCGAGCGGCTATTCGTGAAGATCAACGCTTTCTTAAGATGCGTATGATCATAAATGAAATCGTAATAAGACTGCTTCGCGCGTTCTAAATGCTCCGCCTGCACTTCATCCCGTGCATCCGGGAAAGAGAAATGCTCCACACTTAAACGGAGCTTACGCCCGCCCTGTGGAGCGGACACCTCTACGCTCTCCCGCGTCCCTGCCGCCAGCCACTCCGTCACCGAAGCATAGTCACTAAGCGTAGCCGATAGACCGATTCTACGCGGATGACATCCCGCCATTCGTGAGATTCTCGCCAGCTGACTCAGAACCTGAATCCCCCGATCAGCACCCATAAAGGCATGCACCTCGTCAATGACAATATAACGGAGATCATGGAACAGCGCCGGGATAGCATTCGGACGGTTCATCAATAGTCCTTCAAGCGATTCAGGGGTAATCTGTAGCACGCCGGAAGGATTCTGCACCAGTTTCGTCTTATCGGCTTGCGGAACATCCCCATGCCAGTGCCACACCGGAATATTGCCTTCACGGAGCAAATCGTTCAGCCGTGTAAATTGATCGTTAATCAATGCTTTCAGCGGAGCGATATACAGAATACCAACCGAACCGGAAGGACGTTCATACAGCTCAGTAAGCGCTGGAAAAAAAGCCGCCTCTGTCTTACCTGAAGCTGTACCCGAAGCAATCAGTAAGTGATGCGGCGTATCAAACAGCACACGACAGGCATCCACCTGCGCCTCACGCAAAGTCTCCCAACGGTTCTTATAGATAAACTCTTTAATAAAGGGAGCCAGCCTATAAAACGGATTATCACTCATAATTCAAACTCCGCGAGGAATCCATCTAACTCATTTTGTTCAGTATCGGCAGGTTTAGAGGTTCGTTCGCCCACTAGCTTCTCGAAAGAGATCTCCGGATGCTGGTGTAAGGTGTGAAGTAAATCCATGAAATCACGCACCACTTCACGCGGTGTCAGGAGCTCGTCTGCCCCTAATCTGCCCACAGCTTCTTCCATAAAATGAACCAATTGCTCCTGTGTTAACTGTGCTTCGTAACCATAATGAAGGGCATGGATATCTCTAAGCTTTTGCAAAAGGATCAGAATTTCTTCGTGTGAGAGCATGTCCAGTGCGATAATAGGCCCAGTATAATTGTTCAGACCTGCTGCGCCGTATCTTCCTGCAACTAATCTTGAACGCAGCGCTTCATAACTAAATAATCCACGCCGTCCATCCTCCACAAATTGCGGAGTTCCCCCTATAAAAATCCCTAGGCTTTCCGCCTTGCCCTGCATCGTATCGTTGAACATCGTAAGCAGCTTTTCATAGTTACTCTGACGTGAGATACTGTTCGTGATTTTGTAGAGGTTGACGCCTTCGTCTATGAACAGCAGCAGTCCCTTATAACCGATAGCAGAAGTGAATTCCGCCCACAGCTTCATATAATCATACCAATTATCATCATCAATAATCACGCCAACACCAAGTGCTTTTCGTGCTTCCGTTCGAGTAGCGAATTCACCTCTTAGCCAGCGAAGGGAATCCTGCTTCAATTCATCGTCAGCGAGCTTATGGGCATTCCAATAAGAAGCCAGCACTTTGGCAAAATCAAATCCATGGACCAAACCGCGCATTTCGGAGGCTACAGCATAGATTCGTTTCTCTACCTCGTCTCCAAGCTGGGGGTGATCAGGGCCATATTCATTCTCTTGCATCACAGACTGCTGAAGCGTAATGATCCATTTTTGCAAAATAATCTCCAGAGCGCCTCCATCTGGACGCGTCCGGGTAGACAAATGACTCATCAGCTCTCGATATGTAGCAAGACCTTGTCCTTTCGTTCCCACTAATCTTCGTTCAGGGGATAGATCCGCATCGGCTACTACAAAATCCCGATCCATCGCATAATTACGGATCATCTGCAAAAGAAAGCTTTTGCCGCTACCGAATTTGCCGGTAATCAGCTTAAAAGCAGCTCCACCCTCCGCAATATTATCCATATCTCTCAATATCGCTTCAATCTCTGGCTTGCGGCCAACGGCTATATGCTCTAGTCCGATACGCGGAACCACACCGGCTGTCAGTGAATTGACTAGCGCTGTCGTCATGCGTTTGGGTATTTTTAAACCATTCATCCAAAGTTCACCCCATTAAATATTAAGCAGATGAATTTTATATTCTTCTGCAATTTCTTCACCATCTATGATCAAATCACCTAGAATGTTCATTGCGATATCATTGATCTCATCAATCAAGAGTTCTGACATCGTGCCATTTGCAGCCGCTAGCTTCTGTATGGTTTGTGTTCCATCCTCGTTCATAAGCGCAATCAGAGCTTCGTGTTGGAGTGGACTTAAAGCATTAGAGAACTGCTCCCACTCCGTATCTACGTTAGCAGATTGAATTTCTTCTATAGTTAATTCAGGCTCAAGAGACTGAAGCGGTACAATGATTTCATCTTCAATATCTTCAAATTCTTCTTTTTCTACTACTTCTTCAAGCTCGGATTCCTCATTAGTAATCTCAAAACCGCTATCCTCAAGTTCTTCCAGCTCATTCATTTCCTCAACCGTAAGCATGGTTCGTACAATCTCGGAATCACTCTGCAGCCTTTCAAGCTTCTCACGATCAATAACTACTGCCGGCCCCTTATCTCCCTGTTTCTCTTTCTCAAATTCCCGCTTCAGAAAACGAGTGATAAGGTCATCCATATCCGCATCCACATTAACCCCTTTGAGCCTTCCTCGATACCCCAGCAGTTCCCGTAATTTATTCTCAGTCAAACGGAATAGCCTTGTAATCAAACTGCGAAGCGGTGGAGATTTACTGATACGCACAACCGGTATAAGTACAGAATAACCATATAGCGAAATATCATATACGGCGCTACGGAATAAATAACGCTCCCGCATTACTGAGGGACCTGGTGGGAACATTTCAACCAGATTCGAGCCATGTTTCCGACTGACATAAGCGTTGATTAATGCCACTACCTGTGGAATATATCGTTCGAGGGCTTCTTTACCTTCCCCCATATAAAACTTCGATTTACTAATATCGTAGTCCGACATTGCTGTTAATACCGTAAAAGTTAACTGCTCAGGAGTTACAGTAAGACATCTCTCTAACTCTAGCTCTGCCAGATCTCCAGCGAGACCGCGTGAACGAGCAACGATTAAAGATAGAGGCACATCCAAATGATGAACAAACGAGAAGTCCGCGATCCAACCACCCAAATATTGATCCAGACGTTTATAATTTTCTCGATAAGCTTCCCAGATTTGACTAAGCTGTTTAAAACCATCATAAGGATCTTGCCAACCTACTCCATTAATAAGCTCATACACGTGCAGAAAAATATATGAAAGATCCGTTTTCGGATATCTACCCTGTCTAACTTCATTGCGCCAATAAAAATACCATCTACTTTGCGTGCCCGTCATATGACCATACGTTGGCCAGTAACTCTTAAAAGGAATAAATAGCGCCGAATCCTCGGTTCTATGTTCCAACTCCTTCGCTCTTGCTACAAACTGACCTTCGGTAGTTGTCACAGGCTCCGGCGTGTCGGTCTCCAGATCCCAAAGCTGAAGCTGTAAAGAAGGTTCAGACGACGCTTTAGGCTTCCCTACATTTGCAGTAGATAACTTTGGCAGCGCTGGTTCTGATGAATTTCGCGGGGGAATAGGAACGTTTTGTTCCGTACTTTCCCAGACTAATTCCGTGAAATGAGGCTGATTCCTATCCTTACTCATGTTCGATCGCTCCGTTCTTATAAAAGAAGGACTAATGCAAGCATAACGCCTTCTTTGCGGGGGCCCTAAAAATATAGTTTCTAATGTTAAAAAAAACGGCCCTGTTCACAACTGTGAAGGAACCGTTTTGTTCTTATTAAATTTTAGCATTGTTGGTAGATTAACATCAAGTATGTAATGAAGAATTATCCTCTACAGGAGCTCCGTTCCCTTTGTCTCTTTTCCTAGGAAGAGCACCGCTAACGCACCGATAATAATCGTTACAAAAAATAACATGAAGATCGAGCCAATCGCTATAGATTTACCTACCAGCACCCCTACTAACAAAGGAGCGATGATGCCGCCAATCCGGCCAAAGGAAGTCGCTAAACCAGCGCCTGTTGAGCGAATAGTTGTTGGGTACAACTCTGGTGTATAAGCGTACATGCCACCCCATGCTCCGAGATTAAAGAACGATAAGCAAATCCCGGCCGCCATCAGCATGCCTTCTGTAGTTGCATTTCCGAACCATGCCGCACTAACGGCAGTGAACAGCATATAGATGACCAGGACAAACTTACGTCCGAACTTTTCGATGAAGTAAGCGGCAGTAAAGTAACCCGGCAGCTGAGCTAGCGTCATGATAAGCACGTATTCGAAGCTTTTAACCAAGCTGAAGCCTTTAAGTACCATAACTGTAGGTAGCCATAGAAACATCCCATAATACGAAAACACTACAGTAAACCATAAAATCCACAGCATAATCGTAGAACGACGATACTCTGGTGACCATACTGTTGTGATACGTTTTTTCAAGGATACAGGCGCCTTCTTGATCTCAGCAAACTTCGGTGAATCGTCTATAGCACGTCTTAAGTAAAGAGCGTATAGAGCAGGAACAGCACCAATACCGAATGCTACACGCCAGCCATAATCAGGAATCACGAAGAATGCAATTAAAGCAGAAGCGATCCATCCAACCGCCCAAAAGCTCTCCAGCAGCACAACCGCACGGCCTCTCTCACGGGCAGGCATACTTTCAGACACTAATGTTGAGGCGACGGGCAGCTCCCCACCTAGTCCAAATCCAGCGATAAATCTAAGTACACAGAGTATTCCGAAGCCTGTTGCAAAAGCCGATAACCCACTCGCAGCCGAGAAAATTAGGAGTGTCCATAGAAGTATCGGTTTACGTCCAAAACGATCGGCTAATATCCCTGCTGCCGCAGCACCCACAGCCATGCCCACGGAGTTAATACTTGTCAATATACCTATCTGCTCCGGTCCCAGATTCCAATCCTTGGCTAAAGCCGCTACAACAAAAGAAATCATCCCGACGTCCATCGCGTCGAACATCCAGCTTAAGCCTGCACTGAAGAGTAATTTCCTTTGCTTCGGATTCCGCAGCAGTGTCATTTGATTCACTTCTAAGCCCCCTTATATCCAACATATATCTTATGAAACTTACTTTTGATTGTTTCACTTATACATATTAAAATTGAAGCGTTCAAAAATCAAGAAATAAAGCTGCATTAAAGTATTGTCTGGCAAGCGATTGAAAATAACAGGTCTGAACAGCTATCGTGGCTATCAGAAGTATGTTGCGGACAGACTCTCTCTGAGATCTCGTAAGATGCGTCAGCCGATTGATCACACGATCTGTGGAACTTCTAAGCAGGGAATCTTCTTTCCAGGAGAACTCCTTGTGTAAAAGTTGATCTACTTTACATTGGGTTTGTATAGTTGGATTGCTCTTGATCTCTTCAAACAGCCCAGCATATGCGTAATACAGCTTTGTCGGTTCTATAAGATCATCATCGTCTCGATCTGGCTTTAAGAACATTAATCGGAATAGCTGACGAATACTTTCGAAATTTAGGGCTGATTTGAGATCATCGATCATAAACAGAAGTGCTGCCTGATTAACTGAATACTTCTTTCCTTCTCTTGGAGAACCGAGATACTCCTTAAAATCACGCTTCACCCAATTTTGCATAGTAGTCACAGTCAAAGTGGAATACTCTATTAGATGGCCTAATGAAGCAATTTCACCGAGTGAAAAGCCTTTTACATCATGCCCCTTAATGATCTTTTGAAAAATGGGTGGAACATCTGTAGATAAAAAAGCGGGTAACGAAGTCCCCTTTTGTACTTCATCAAGATGAAATTTAGTCCATGCCTCTTGGAGGATATTCAGCGGTTTCCGGTCTGATAATCCGGTCAATGAGAGCAGAAGACTGGACATCTCCATACGAGTCAATGCAAATGATTCCATATCTGTTTCCCTCCACCATTTGATATTTCTCTGAAAAGTTCGTAGAATAGTTCATAAGAACTCATAATATGAGTATAACCTATTTTAGGAACGAAAGGGATGGTAAAGATTATATGGGTATAGGACTTAGTTTGACGTTGGTGGCTATTTTGATTATTTTAACCGCTTTTTTTGTAGCAACGGAATTTGCATTGGTGAGACTTAGAGGTAGTCAGATCAGTCAGATGGTGATCGAGGGAAAGAAGAACGCGCTAGCTGTACAACGAGTGTCTGCTAATCTTGACGGATACTTATCCGCTTGTCAGCTCGGGATTACAATCACTGCACTGGGTATTGGTGCACTGGCAGAGCCAGCGTTTGAGCAGTTGCTCCTTCCGGTATTCGACTGGGCTAATATTAGTCCAAGTGTGAGTCACCCTCTTGCGTTCTTATTCGCATTCGTCATTGCAACATTCCTACACGTCGTTGTCGGGGAACTTGCTCCGAAGACAGTAGCTATAAACATTCCGGAAAAAATCGGTCAAATTACATCACCGCTGATTATTTGGTTCTACAGAATTTTGTACCCACTCATTTGGTTTATGAATGGTTCCGCAAATCTGCTTGTTCGCCTTTTCGGGATGAAGCCTGCCAGTGAGCATGGAGACGCTCATAGTGAAGATGAGATTCGTTTGATCTTATCCGAAAGCTATGAAAGTGGAAAAATCAATAAAGCTGAATATGGCTATGTCAACCGTATCTTTACTTTTGACGAGATGTTGGCCAAAGAAATCATGGTTCCACGAACGGATATGGTATGTCTTTTCACCAATCATTCATTGAAAGAAAATTTTGAGATTATTCGTAAGGAACAATATACTCGCTTCCCGGTTGCAGAAGGTAGCAAGGATAATATCATCGGAATGATTAATACCAAACAGCTTTATTTGCAATATGACAATAACCCTGATTTTGATTTCAAAGGCTTGATTCAGCCAGTCCTAACCGTATCTGAGGTAACACCTGTTAAGAACCTTTTAACACGTATGCAGTTGGAGCGGGTGCATATCGCCCTGCTGCTTGATGAATATGGTGGAACGTCTGGACTCATCACAATTGAAGATATTTTGGAAGAAATCGTTGGTGAAATTCGAGATGAATTTGACGGTGATGAGCGCAGAGAAATTGAGAAACTAAGCGATACAAATTATCTGTTCGATGGTAAGGTATCTTTAATTGAGGTCAAGGAGCTTACCGGTCTTGATTTCGAACATGAGGAAGTGACAACGATTGGAGGCTGGTTATACAGTCATATCCCAGATCCGGCCGTTGGCAAAAGCATTGTACATGACAACGTAACCTTAATCATTCGTGAAATGAACAGATACCGTGTACGCAAGGTTGAGGTCATCATTGAGACCACTGGTGACACTGAATCGTCAGAGCTTGAGAATTCATAAGCTTTTAATCATAAAAAAAAGGATAGAGTTATCAGATTAAATCTGATCCTCTATCCTTTTTTCTTTTATCAAAATCTTACTCATGTAATATTCATCCACCCATTGACCATCGATCACAAGTGATTTTCTTTTCGTCCCTTCGATCTCAAACCCATTTTTGATATATAGCGACATAGCTAACTCATTATGGGTCATAACTGTTAGCTCCAAACGAACAATTTCAGTATTCTTAGCCCATGCATCCAGTTCTTTGAATAGCCCCGTACCGATCCCCTGACCTTGATACTGTCTTAGAATGCCAATGACTATGTACGCACTATGACGATTGCGTCTAACACTTCCACCTCTAACCGATATATAACCTATCAAATGGTTATCAACCTCTGCCCCAATAAGGATTGAAGTATCTGCTGAAGCGAAGGTTTCGAGCATCTCTTTGACCTGATTTAGACTGGATTGTCGTTCATCCGGCTCTAATAACATAAATTTGGATTCCTGATCCAGCTGATGCTGTAATCGAAGTAATTCTTCTGCATCATTTGGAATCAGCTTTCTTGATGTAATGACCATATCTTACTCCTCCGAGCTGCAAGGTTCTTAACAACGACAGACCATAATAACATTACCGTCAGGATCTTTAAAATTAAACCAATGGTCATGCTCGATATCCGTAAGAATCTCTCCGCCATTTGCTTTCACATAATCGTAAGCAGCATCAATATCTTCGGTATTTAGATGAAAAGAGGGGATATTAAGAACGGACTCAGAAGTGTAAATTTTGCTGTCTAATACGATTTCTGGTCCTTGCATGGGGATCACGTATAGATGCCCGAATAATACTTCACCATCCAAAGGCAAACCAAGCAATTGGCAATACCATTCTTTGGATTTCTCAATATCCTTTACCGGAATAAAAACTGCACCAATCTGATTCAGAATCGGACTTACCACCATTAAGAAAGCCTCCTCTTTAAAGTTGCAGAATAGGGTGTTATTCTAGAATAATTCGATAAAATATGTCAATTACCTCCCTCCACTTAGGGAAGGTCTGGCAAGTTATGTTATAATTTTGTGTGCACTACTCTAATTTCACGTATGACAGGAGAATTAAATTGGCTAATCTGAACTTCGGTGGATTGAAATTAACTCCACCAAAAGTCTTATCACTAGGATTTGTAATACTTATCACTGCCGGAACTTTTTTACTTAGTTTGCCGGTCGCCTCAGTAGAAGGGCATATTTCTTTTATTGATGCATTATTTATGGCTACATCGGCAACCTGTGTTACAGGTCTGGCAGTCATTGATACGGGTACACAGTTGACTACTTTTGGACAAGTTGTTCTACTCGTATTATTTCAATTTGGGGGATTGGGTTTTATTACGATGGCCACCTTAATTACTTTGGTCCTTAATAAACGAATATCCTTTAAAGAGCGAATTCTTATGCAAGAATCTATGAACCAGAATTCCATGCAAGGTATTGTCCAGTTGATCCGCAGAGTCCTGATCTATTCCCTTGTTATTCAGCTCACAGGTGCCATCATGTTTGCCGGTAGGTTTATGATGGATATGCCTTTCGGGAAAGCTGTATATTATGGAATTTTTCACAGCATATCTATTTTTAATAATGCAGGCTTTGATTTATTCGGTGACATTCATGGGCCCTTTAGTGGACTTACTCGTTTTGTAAATGATCCTATAGTGAATTTCACCTCAATGATCCTCATCTTTCTTGGAGGGGTCGGTTTTATCGTCCTATCTGATGTTTTTGACTTTCCAAAACGCAAAAAGCTTACTCTACATTCTAAGGTTGTTCTTTCGACCTCTATGATATTGATTGTCATTGGGGCTGCTCTATTTTTCTTACTAGAATTTAATTCTACGCTGAAGCCCTTGAGTGCAGGTGGAAAGATGATGGCTACATTTTTACAAGCGATAACACCACGTTCAGGTGGCGTCACTACAATTGAAATTCCACTGATGCGGGAATCAACGCAATTTCTAATGATTCTGCTAATGTTCATAGGAGCTGCGCCTGGATCTACTGGTGGGGGAATTAAGATTACTACGTTCGCTGTTCTAGTGGCTGCGGTTTCTGCAAGACTAAGGGGTAAAGAGGATATTGTAATGTTTCGTCATCGGATTGCCAAAGAAAATGTCTATAGAGCCGTGACGATGACATTGATGTCTCTAATGTTAGTGGTCATTGCTACGATGTTGTTATCTGTGACAGAAAAGGCTGACTTTCTTGCTGTACTCTTTGAATCCGTATCTGCATTCGGGACTTCTGGTCTCTCCATGGGACTTACTCCAGAATTGACTACGGCGGGTAAAGTGCTCATTATTTTTCTAATGTTTCTGGGTCGGACAGGTCCGCTTACTCTAGCTTATGCACTCAAACCTAAGGGTAGTAAGGAACTTTACAGATATCCTGAAGGTAAGATTACAATCGGATAAGGCGAGATGTAACCAGCGGCATGAATATTGCCGCTGGTAATCAATCAACACTTGTATGTTTTACTCTTCAACGATCTCTTGTTTATCTAGTGCGGCATCAAGCAATTGATTGTATACATCGTCATCATTTTCAAGTAGCGCGTCAGTTTCTAAGAACTGCTCTTCACTTCCAGGCTCACCAGCAAAGCTTAGGCTGTAATCCCATTCCGTTCCTCTTGTACTGAAAAAAGTAATCTCATATGGAGCCTTATGGTTTTCGAGAGTAAATATCGTCCTCCCTACATAGCTTTTATCCTCTTTACGGCTCATTTCAGCACTTACGATCTCTAAATTCATCCGCTAATCTTCCTTCCATTCATCAAATCATTTCCCCTTTCAGTATAGCATTGAAATGAATGTAATTCCTCAATTTACACTGTAAATTCCATGTAATTGACTTTTTTCATCCGGCGGTTAATAATTTAGTACAATACTTTTAAAGTACCAAACTATTAGTAATTGGAGGAAATATCGATGACTGATTTCGAGGCAAAGCTTAGTAAATATGCAGATTTAGCTGTGCAAATTGGGGTTAACGTTCAACCAGGGCAAATTCTGGTGGTGAATGCACCTATTCTTGCAGCTGATTTCGTTCGTATGATTACCGCCAAGGCATATGCGATTGGAGCAAGCTTGGTGAAGGTGAACTGGAGTGATGCAAGCATTACACGCCAGCAGTTTGAACATGCTGCACCAGAAGTGTTCACTGAGCCTCCTACTTGGTACGCAGGTGAAATGACCGAACTCGCCGAGAAGGGTGCGGCTATTCTTAACGTGATCGCGGAAGATCCTGATGCACTTAAAGGTATTGATCCTGTACGCATTTCAAATTATCAAAAAGTACGGGGAGCCGCACTCACCAAATATCGTGAAATGCAAATGTCCGACAAAGTTAGCTGGAGTATTGTTGCTGTACCTTGTCAGGCTTGGGCGGATAAAGTATTCCCGGATGTTCCAGCTGAAGAACGTGTAAGTAAGCTATGGGAAGCTATTTTCCACACCGTACGTCTTGATCGTGAAGATCCAGTAGCTGCATGGCAAGAACATCTCGACACCTTAGATCAAAAAGCAAATGTACTCAACGCAAAAAAATATAAGAAACTGCATTACATAGCACCTGGTACGGACCTAAGCATCGAGCTTCCAGAAGGTCATATTTGGGCACAAGGTGACAGCATTAATGCGAAAGGTCATTCTTTTGTAGCCAATATGCCTACCGAGGAAGTATTTACCGCTCCTCTAAAGACTGGTGTAAATGGCACCGTACGAAGTACCAAACCTCTTAGCCATGGCGGCAACATTATCGATGGATTCTCTATTACTTTTGAGAACGGACGAATTGTTAGTGTTAGTGCAGAGCAAGGACAAGAAGCACTAGAGCACCTCATTAGTATGGATGAAGGAGCAAAATACCTAGGTGAAGTTGCATTAGTTCCACATAAGTCCCCTATCTCAGAGTCCAATATTCTTTATTACAATACCTTGTTTGATGAGAATGCATCCAATCACCTAGCTATAGGTATGGCTTATGCTTTCTGTTTAGAAGGCGGTAAAGATATGACTCCGGATGAACTGATTGCACATGGATTGAATAATAGCGTTACCCATGTGGATTTCATGATCGGTTCTGCGGAGATGAATATTTACGGGATTACTGCTGATGGAACAGAAGAACCTGTATTCCTGAATGGAAACTGGGCGTTCTAATTATTGCAAATATGAAATAAAAGACTAGAGATATTGGGAGGAGTTGAAACTATGTTAGATTTCAAGCAAAAACTGGAGAACTATGCGTTGCTGGCAGTGAAGATTGGGGTTAATATCCAACCTGGGCAGACCCTTGTTGTAAATGCCGACATCGTTTCGGCAGAACTAGTGCGTCTTGTCGTACGCAAAGCCTATGAAGCGGGTGCGAAGCTCGTCAAGGTTAATTATAGCGACGAGGTTGTTACACGTACACGTTATGACCTCGCTCCATCCGATTCCTTCTTGGAACCGCCACAATGGCAAGCAGATGAATTAGAAGATCTGGCTAAAAAAGGTGCAGCATTTCTATCGATAACTTCAACGAATCCAGATCTGTTGAACGGTGTTGAATCAGGAAGAATTGCAGATAATCAGCGGATCTCTGGACAAACGTTAGCTCCATATCGTGAATTGTTAATGGGGAATCACGTAAGCTGGAGTATTGTAGCATTCCCATCAGCATCGTGGGCGGCAAAGGTATTCCCTGAAGCATCACCTGATCAGCAGATTGATTTTCTATGGGATGCTATCTTTAAAGCTACACGTGCGGATCAAGCTGACCCTATTCAAGCATGGAGTCAACATTTAGATGGCCTGAAAGCACGTTGTACTGCTTTGAATGATAATAAGTTCCGCAAGCTGCACTATACAGGACATGGAACCGATTTGACGATTGAGCTACCAGAAGGGCATATTTGGTGTCAAGCAGGAGCTGTCAATGGCAAAGGAGTTCCTTTCCTAGCCAATATCCCTACAGAAGAAGTGTTTACTGCCCCACTGAAGTCTGGTGTGAATGGTAAGGTAAGCAGCACTAAGCCGCTTAGCTATGGGGGTAATCTTATTGATAATTTCACCCTCACCTTTGAGAACGGTAAAGTAACGGATTTCACCGCTGAAAAAGGTTCAGAAACGCTAGCTTCCCTTATCGCGTTAGATGAAGGCTCTGCTTATCTTGGAGAAGTCGCTTTGGTGCCTTTCCACTCCCCGATCTCCGAGAGCGGAATTCTATATTACACCACATTGTTTGATGAGAATGCCTCCTGCCATTTGGCGTTAGGTGCAGCATATGCCTTTACCCTTCAAGAGGGTACGACAATGACCAAAGAACAATTGCAGGAAAAAGGAATGAACCAAAGCCATACACATGTTGATTTTATGATGGGTTCACCTGAAATGAGCATTGATGGTATTAAGGATGATGGAACCACTGTACCGATCTTCCGTGATGGAGATTGGGCTTAATTTGTTCGCTTAAATTATTGAATAAATGAAATGCCAAACAACCTGCTTGGTTCCTCTTCCGAGGACAAAAGCAGGTTGTTTTTTTATTGCATACTAGATATCCAGAAAATAAATAGTCCAAATTTGAATAAAAGTTCAATATTTGTTCACACTATTGTTGATTTCCGTTCACAAATATGTCACAATACAGTTAAGGATCTAATTTCCAAGGAGGGGATTATCATGTTGAGAGACCCAATATCCAATGAAATTGACAGCGTTGAAGAAGAACAGCTCGAAATTCAAGCACCGGTGGATTCAAGAATTGTTGCATCCAATGCAATCAAATATACCGCCTATGTTATGCTGTTTTTCGGATTCTTGTATTTCCTGATTGCTTACTTGGCACCTATGTTGGAACAATAATGTGATGGATATGATTTTATTAGAAAACGCTTACGGTTAATCACTCTCATGGGAGTAGTGATTAACCGTTTTTATTTCCATGAGAATGCTTTGTTCGTCCAGGCTATTGCTGTAGGCGACCATATGCCATTCATTTTGGAATGTAGCCAAGCTATTGCCTCTTCTCTATCACCTTCAAATGAGGAAAGACCGTTATCTTCCATCCAGTGGCTTACAGTCTCAAACGAGGTACTGCTCCAGCCATTTTTCTCACCTTCTGCATTTTGGCGTTCTTTTACGCCTGAAATAACGATGTCTAGTGATGCCTGAAGCTCCGTAACCGCATTATCAAAAGCCGTCTTCTTTTCTTTAGCCTTCATATCAGCTTCAACACGAAGTATACGCGTATCAATCCCTTGATGTTCACGGATAATTTGTAGTAAAGTCACTGCTTCTCTGCTGGCCAATCCGTCATTATAACGTTCTTCTATAGATTTAGTACTACCTACAGCTGCCACAAATGCTGGAAACCACTCCCTAGAGACCAAGATAGCTTTCTTCTTAACAAATTTACCGTATCCAGCCAGGCCTTCACCAGGAAACCTTACACGCCATGACCATGGATCTAGCTCTGAACCCGTATGCCAATTCTCCGCTTTCGTTAATCCATTTAAAGATGGGTGCTCAGGAATCAGAGTGGCAAGCGGCAAAATCCCAATCGTGGCAACGATTTCTGCTGTTTCCTCAAAGGTGATAACACTTTCCTTTTCATATCCCTTATACATCACAACATCATCTCCTATATACTCCATTATTTAGACTTCATATTTCCGATCCCAGCAATATAAGTACTGATGAGCCGAGATAGGCTTACATTCGTATCAAGCGCCATTCCAAAACCGCCCTTTTGTTCCAAAGAGGCAAAGCCATGCAGAATACTTCGTAACCCGCGTACTGCATGAATTTCTCCTTCCTCACCCAATTGATAATCCTTCATCACATGAATGATAAGCTTCAAAATATGATCACTTACCGTTTCCAGCTCCGTATTTGCCTGTTCAGGGGCTCGCAACGTTGTCTCGTATAATCCAGGTCTGCTTCTAGCAAAGTCCACATACGCTCGCCCCATCGCCTGTACAGCGGCGTCTCCACTAAAGCCTTTAGCTGCGTTGTTCATTGCATTGGAAAGCTCCCCTAGTCCATAAATTGCAAGTTGTGTGCGCAATTCCTGTAGCCCGTTAATGTGATTGTATAAAGACGGAGAACGAACACCTAATTTGTTAGCCAATGCGGCTAAGGTTACGGCCTCTATCCCTTCATGATCGGCGATTTCTGCTGCTGCAATAACTAGCGTACGACGATCTAATCCTGCTCTAGGTGACATTTTAATTACTCCTATCTTGAATCATTTGTGCTTTATGAATAGCTTTCTCCATGGTTTGTACTGGGTTTCTAAGTAAGTCTCCATGTCCAGTAGCCAGTATAGTCGGGGAAGCCTCTAGAAGCTTAATTGCACTTTTTAAGGCTTGATCTTTACTCCAGGTTGCCAGAGCCGGAAACGGAAACCAAGGAATTACGGTTCCTGAAACTGCGGTTCCCCGGAAGGTTTGAAAAGCATCTCCAACGACAACAGCGCCGCTTCGTGAATCAATGAAAGACATAGATCCAGGGGTATGACCAGGAGTTAGAATTGCTGTTAATGAACCAATGGTATCTCCATCATAGAGTAATACATCTGGTCTCGTTGTTACCTTCTTGGGCACGCCTCCCTTTATAGGGGTCTGAGGTTCTCCCTCACGAAGTGAACGATCTCCACTAAGCAATGCTGCATCCCTTTCTGAAATGTACACCTGAGCCTCTGGAAGCTGTCTCTTTAGCTCATCCAGTGCACCTATATGATCGTCATGAGCATGCGTCAATATAATACGAGTGATCTTTTTATCAAGCTTCGCTGCGGTATCTATAATTCCTTTTACACTGAACGGCATTGCCGCATCTATCAAAGTCAACTCATTCTCTTCCTCAATGATGTAACAATTCACAGGAAAGACTCTTGGCATCCAAGTTAGCTGTAATAAATGACCTTCACGCGTTACTCTCATCATTACCCCTCCATAAAACTAATGGTATTAGCTTAAATATAAACTAATCACATTAGTTTTACAAGAGTGAATTTTTCACCCAACTAACCCTCTAGACTTTTGTCCGCATTTTTATTAGATCTTTTAATAATGAACCACTGCATCCATGTAATCCCAACGAAAAATATAACGGAACCCACAAGGGTGCTCATGATACTTTTAGCAATATCCAACTCCCCGGCTTCTCTAAAATCAGATAGGAACATTAAAGCGGCCCATATTAACGTACTGACAGCTCCCCCAATTAAATTGATTTTCTTATACCGTCTTACATCGCCTTCGCCTTCTTTACTCGGTAGCAGATATATTCCATTTTTGACGGAACGAACAGTTATATACAAACACCCTGCCATCACAATCACAAACGTATCAAACCAATACTTAATGTCCCATTGCAGAATAAACACTTTTACCAAAAGACTAACCATAAAGCCCACGAACACAATCATAAAACCATGCGTACTAAACTTCTGAATTTCGCTGATAATCCGCTCATCCTTAATCCTTGTCCTGCTCACCCTTATTCCTCCCAAAAAATATCGTTTAAAGATCGATCCAATGCCTTGCAGATAGCTATGCACAACTTAAGCGTTGGGTTATAGTTCCCGGCTTCAATCAGACCAATCGTCTGTCTTGTAACCCCTACAACTTCCGCTAACTGTTCTTGGGAAAGATCTTTTTGTATACGAGCCAGTTTCATCTTGATGTTCTTGTTCTCCCCCACGCTTTTCCCTCCTTATTTAAATTCATCCACTTAACCAAATTGTAATCAATATCATTCATTATGTACATTATATATTGCTATAAACATTTATCGCGATATTCCTATCAACCATACGACATTATGAGCTTAAACTTACAACAAAAAAGCACCCCTTCGGATGCTTCGGATATATATTCTTTTAATATTCATTATTCAAATACCGTAAAACCTTCTACTTATTCCACTACATCGTTCTCTGGATAGCTATCAATGATCTTCAATAGTTCAGAAGCATCCGTGCGTGGACGGCTGTCTGGCACAGTCTCCGGGTATCCGGCATGGATCATGGCTATGATCTTCTCTCCTGGCTTCACACCAATTTTGTTACGGAATTCAGGATTATTGATATAAGGATCGGTCTTCCAAATCGTTCCCACGCCTTGCTCCCAAGCCGCTAGCTGGAAGTTCTGCACAAGTGCTGACGCTGCTGCAAAATCCTCATCCCACTCTCTCTGCCGAGGATCCTCAGGCATCACCACAATTAACGTTAATGGAATATTTGAGATATATTCTTTTCGCTTAGCAGCCACTTCAGGATCAGAAAAAGCACGTTTCACGAAAGCAAATGCCGCTTCAGCCAAGAACTTTGTACCATCACCTTGAAAAGCAATAAATCTCCACGGCTCACGCACCCCATGGTTGGGCGCCCATACAGCTACATTTAACAGTTCCTCTAATAGACCTTTTGGCAGTGGATCTTTTTTAAAAAGCTTAATAGAGCGTCTTTCTCTTATTACTTCAGCTACGCTATTCTTTTGAGTCGGTTGAGTTTGTGTCATGAGATCCACTCCCTATAGTAATAATGATAATCATTATCATTAATGATACAGTATCTATCTGCCTTTTGCAAATAATAGAAACAAAAAACACCGTTCCCTAAGGAACGATGTTGAAAGGCTTCAGCCGAAACGACCCATAATATATTCTTGTGTCATTTGATTCTCTGGATTAGTAAAGACCTTATCCGTCTTATCGTATTCTATAAGGGATCCCAGATAGAAGTAAGCCGTATAATCAGAAATCCGTGCAGCTTGCTGCATGTTGTGTGTCACGATTACTATGCGTAGCTCTTCTTTTAACTCCTTGATGAGCTCCTCTACTTTACCAGTGGAAACCGGATCTAGTGCGGATGCTGGTTCGTCCAAGAGTAGAATTTGTGGGTTAACTGACAACGCTCTTGCAATACAAAGGCGCTGCTGTTGTCCACCGGACAAAGCTAATGCTGAATCTTTTAACCGGTCCTTCACTTCATCCCACAACGCTGCTTTACGAAGGCTGCTCTCTACAATCTCATCGAGTGCTTTTTTTCCTTTTACCCCATGGTACTTCGGTCCAAAGGCGATGTTATCATAAATGGATTTATAGAACGGATTGGGCTTTTGCCAAACCATACCGATCTTCTGACGCAGTTTGATAACATCTGTCCCAGGAGCATTAATATCAACGCCATCAATCCAGATGCTTCCTTTGGTTGTTGATCCGGAGATTTCGTCATTCATACGGTTCAGTGAACGAAGAAAGGTTGATTTACCGCAGCCGGATGGGCCGATCAGTGCAGTAACCGTATTTTCAGCAAAAGGAAGACTAATCCCCTTTACTGCCTCATATGTTCCATAAAAAATACTCAGGTCCTCGGTTTGAAAAGATTCACGCACTGCTGTTGCCGACGTTCCCATCGATTACTCCTCCTACATCTCTACTTTAGTTTTTAGGAATTAGTTCATTCTTTTTGAAGCTGTAAGCTTACGATAAATAAATCTACCGAAATAACGTGCTGCCAAGTTGAAGATTAACACCATAATTACAAGTACTGCTGAAGCTCCCGCAGCAATTTGCGCGGCATCGGGAGCAAGGCCTTCACTATTTACCTTCCAGATATGAACAGCCAGTGTTTCAGCTGGACGGAAAGGATTCAGTGGTGAGTTCGGACTAAGTGGATTCCAGTTGGTGAAATCTAGTCTTGGGCTACTCATTCCTGCAGTGAACATCAACGCGGCTGCTTCCCCAAAGACACGGCCAGCGGACAAAATAGTACCCGTAATAATCGTTGGTAATGCTACTGGGAACAACACGGAGGTTACGATTTTCCACTTGGACAATCCTAGTGCAAAACCAGCCTCTTTTTGTTGCTTCGGAACACTACGGAAAGCTTGCTCAGTAATCCGAACCATCAGCGGTAGATTAAAGACCGTCAATGCCAGTGCTCCAGAGATTAAGGAAAAGCCAAGATTAAAATAGTTAACAATCAGCAATAGACCAAACAAGCCGACTACGATTGAAGGGAACGAAGATAATACCTCAACAATTAAGCGAATAAAGCCGGTGATTTTTCCCGGACGAGCATATTCAGCCATGTAAATACCGGCACCCAGTCCTAGAGGTACTGTAATTATTAGCGTGAGTACCAAAAGGAATAAAGAGTTGAATAGCTGAGGGCCAATTCCTCCACCTGCTCTAATTTTTTGCGGTGCAGAGAATAGAAAATCCCAACTAATGTGACTAAGACCTCGAAAGAGGATATATCCTAGTAGACCAACCAGAATAGCTACGATGAGCAATGCGAAAAACACAATAAGGCTTGTGGCAATTTTATTTACGGTTCTCGGCTTCAAATTTTATTTCTCCTTTCAAGCAGTCTCACAAAGAAGACAAATACAAAGGTCATCAGCATAAGAACCAGTGCCATACTCCACAGAGCATTATTGTGCGCAGAGCCCATGGTTGTGTTCCCCATTCCAAGCGTGATTACACTCGTCAGGGTAGAAGCTGATTCAAAGAGTGATTTTGGTACGAATGGCGCATTCCCGATAACCATCTGTACAGCAAGGGCTTCACCGAATGCACGTGCCATCCCCAGTACAATACCAGTCATAATAGCAGGAAACGTTGTCGGAATAATCACTCGAGAGATCGTCTGCCACCGGGTGGCACCAAGCGCATAGGAGGATTCCTTTAAATTTTGCGGCAATGAAGCCAGCGCGTCTGCAGCCACGCTTGTAATCGTCGGAAGAATCATGACCGAGAGCACAAGCGCGCCTGCAGCTACCCCGATGCCTTGACCAGGCAGGTTGTTGCGTAGAAACGGTACAATAACACTTAATCCGATGAAACCATAAACAACTGAAGGGATACCTGCCAACAGCTCGATTACGGGCTGAAGCAATTTTTTGCCCCATCCTGGGACAATCTCAGTCATGAACAGCGCAGCGCAAAGGCTAAGTGGACTAGCAATCAATGCTGCAAGTAGAGTAACTAAGAAGGATCCCGTGATAAACGGAAAAGCACCAAAGGATGGCGTATCTGCTTCAGGTGACCACTTTGTTCCGAATAGAAAATCAGTAACGCTAACATCACCACTTGTAAAAGTTGAAATACCTTTAGACGCCACAAAATATACCATCGATACAATGATTGTTATCAATAGCAGTACACAGAAGGACATATATGTACGTCCCACAAAATCTTCAATATGATGTTTCTCGATGCGTGAGTTCTTTAGTTTCACCCTCAATTGCTCCCTCTTTCTAAAGTGAAAAGAGAGGCAGATGTATCCGCCTCTAATCACTTGAGATTCTAATCCTTACAAATTACTTAGAAGTGAATTACTTAGCTGTAACATTTCCTGCAACGTCACGAGTAACTTGCATTTTTACTGCTGGAATGTATCCAAGCTCAACAACTTCACCTGTTTGTACTTCGTCTGTCAAGAAAAAGTCAAGGAATGCTTTTACTGTTTCATTTGGTTCGCCGTTTGTGTACATGTGCTCGTAAGCCCATACTGGATATTTACCAGAAATAACATTGTCTACAGATGCTTCTACACCATCAAGGCTAAGTGTTTTGATTGAATCATCAAGGTATGAAAGAGCCAGATAACCGATAGCCCCTGGAGTTTCTCCGATCATTTTCTTAACAGTACCGGAGGAATCTTCTTGAATCGATCCTGGGATATCTTCAGTTTTAGTTCCAAGTGCAAAGCTTTCAAAGGTTGCGCGAGTACCGGAGCTGCCTGGACGGTTGATGATTTGGATTTTTTGATCCGCTCCGCCAACTTCTTTAAAGTTTGTAACTTTTCCTGTGAAAATATCGATAAGTTGTTGCTTAGTCAAGCTGTCTACACCAGCATCCGGATGAGTTACTGCTGCGATCGCTACTACTGCTACTTGATGATCTACAAGAGCTGCTGCTTTTTCTGCATCTGCATCTTTTAGTTTTTCTTCTGCGAATACGTCAGAGTTACCGATATCTACTTGTTTCTCAGCTACTTGAGTAAGACCAGTACCACTGCCGCCGCCTTGAACTTGAATGTCCACACCAGCATTTTTATCCATGAAATTCTCGGCTACCAGCTCAACCAATGGTTGTAGTGCTGTTGAACCTGAAGCTAGAATCGAACCACTTATTTTAGCGCCGCTACCTTCATTTGTAGCTGCAGCGTTTCCTCCCGTGTTGTTTGCCCCACCATTACCGCAAGCTGAAAGTGCTAGTACGCTTGTTAAAGCCAAAGTCATAACCCAAGATTTTTTGAATTGCATTGTTTTGTCTCCTCCTAAATGTTTTGTTAGCACAGCTTCCTCATACAGTTCATACGGAACTGGCTTCGCAAGCTTTAACATGGTGTTGTGGAGCTTTGGCCCCCATATGCTTGTTTACTGTAAAAGTGCATTGTACGCATATGTTATTGTTGTTGTCCGGAGCTTCTTAGCCCCTCTGACTCTTCTTATTCTAGAGCTCGTTCGTTAGAGAAACTTCTTAACTTTGTAAAGCCAACGATAAAAATACCAATAGAAACTATATATATGTATAGATTTAATCTATAATGGAGATATAATTTGTTATCCAACTTAGCATTGTACGGAGGAAAGTCATGAATATTATGAAGTTAAAGATCGTTATCCTACTTGAAAAATATAAGAAAGTAACCGATGTAGCTGCTGAATTAGGCCTTAAACAACCCACAGTATCTTTTCATATGAAGAATCTAGAGAATGAATTTGGAACGCCTTTATTCCAATATCGAAGTGGAAGAGTACTGCTTACAGATGCGGGTCGGGCCCTTTATCAATATGCGCTCAAGATTGTCTCACTTACAGCTGAAGCTGAACGTACTGTTAAACAGTTTTCTTCACCAACACAAGGTACTTTAAAGCTGGAAGCAAGTTATATACCTGCAACTTATATTTTACCTAAAGCGCTAATCCAATTCATGAAACAATATCCTGGGATTAATAATTCAATGACGATCCAAAGTGATACTTTGTTAAAGGAACGACTCCGAAGCCGAGAAATTCAAATGGCTATTTTACACACTTCTGATTGGCATGATGAATCCTTTAACTTTCAGCTGGTTGTCCGCGACGAGCCTGTGCTCATTTTTGCCCCTAGTCACCCTTTTGCAACTATAGAGAAGTTAACACCAGAACAGATCGCGCTTGAGCCTTGGATTCAGTATGAGGGTGGTTCTTGTTTACGGGGATTTGCGGATCAATGGGCAGAAATAAATCATATTCGCTTGTGGAACCGATCCGAGTTGAATTCACCTGAAACTCTAAAGATGTTAGTTAGCGAGGGAGATGGCGTAGGTATTTGTTCTAGAGTTAGCATTGAAGCAGAACTTGCGTTAGGTCGTCTTTGTTATGCTCCTCTACCGGGAGTTTTGCCTGAGAGCGGTGGTTTTGTACTGGCTTGGCGAAAAGATCATATATTAACACCGTTGCAGCAATCTTTTGCCGATATATTAAACAACAACTAATAGGTCCTTCTATTTTATAAAAGGGAGCGCCCAAAGCCAAAATGGTTTTGAGCGCTCTTATTTGCTTATTCTATAAAGGGAAACATTAACTTTTCATTCTCACTTGTGTACATATTTTCCTTCGTAATGAATTCGGAGCCTGTATCCATAACAGGAGCTACTTTGTGACCTGAAACGACTTCAAGTGCAGTTTTCACAGCCAAGTACCCCATAGTAAAAGGTTTTTGAATCACCGTTCCCAGCATCGTTTCGTTCTCCAGCAACTGAACCTCACTACTGGAATTGTCGAACCCAACCAGCTTCACTTTTGATTTTAAGCCCATATCCATAATCGCCAGTCCCGCACCTAATGTAGAGGGCTCATTTAGGCCAATGATTCCCTTTAGTTGTGGCTGATTCTTTAGAAGATCAACAGTTAATTGATATGCCTTCTTCGAAGATCCGTTACTGTAAAGAGTATCCTGCACAAGATTAACTCCATTCTGAGATAAAGCATCCCGAACCCCTTTCTCCCTTTCGATAGCTGTAGCGGAGCCTTGTACAAAATTCATAATGGCGACTTGATCGTCGCTTTGAATATTTTCAATTAACTTCTGCGCTGCTTTACGGCCTGCTTCATAATTATCTGTAGCAATAAAGCTCTCCGATACACCGCCGTTCAGTCCCGAATCCACCGTAATAAGAGTGATACCAGCCGCCTTAATCTGCTCTGCAACCGGAACGAGACGATAATAGTCGGTAGCAGCCAAAATAATGGCATCAGGCTTCTCCTCAATCGCCTGTTCCAGTAATTGAATCTGCTTATCTACATCTAGCTCGGTATCTGTTCCTACCGTATGGACATCTGCACCGAATTCCTTGGCAGCAGTCGCCACCCCTTGTTTCATTACCTCCCAGAATTCAATACTGGTATCGATAGTCTTAGGAACGTAGATAATGGTTCTGACCTTTGGATCAAGATCGTTCATAAACATACGATAACCTACACACCCGAGCGCTACAATGAAGAATAACAGTAGAGCAGACAAGCCTATTTTCGACCATAGTGAGCTCATGGACTCTCCTCCTCATAGAGCGCAGGAATTCTTAAAGTGACCGTCGTCCCTTCTTCCATTTCACTCGTAAAAGACAACCCGTAATGGTCCCCGAAATATAGCTGAATGCGATGGTTCACATTTGCAACGCCAACCCCGCTGCCAATCCTGTAATCTGCCTTTTGAAGCAATAACTTGTTCATCTGCTCTGGATTCATACCAACACCATTATCTATAACCTGAATGGTAATATCGTTTTGCTCTTTTTTACCTCTAATCAGGATGTGCCCTTGCTCAGGATTATGCTTTATCCCATGATAAATCGCATTTTCAACTAAGGGTTGAAGGACCAATTTCAATATACTGCATTCAAGAATGTCTTCATTCACCTCTATCGAATATGTGAATTTATGGCGATAGCGCATATTTTGAATCGTTAGATAGTGGCGAATATGTTCTAGTTCTCTTGCGATCGGAATCAATTCCTCGCCCTCACCAATCGTAGAACGCAGCAGCTTCGATAATGATGAGGTCATTTCGACCACCTCCTCCATCTTACCGGTCTCTGCCATCCAGATGATCGAGTCTAGCGTATTGTACAAAAAGTGGGGCTTAATCTGTGCTTGTAATGCCTTCAACTCACTCACACGCTTCATCTCTTGCTCCATCACAATCTGGCTCATTAACTCTTTAATCTTCATGATCATCAGATTAAATGTTCGGGCAAGCTTGCCAATTTCGTTCGTGCTCTCAATTTCCACACGAATGTCGAACTCTCCGCGTTCAGCCTTTTTCATGTTTATTTCAAGATTCTTGAGTGGCTTAGTTAGTGCGTACGAAAGAAGCACAGATATAGCCATGGCAAAGATGAGACTTACAGCTCCCCACAAGGCAGCTGTACCTTGCATCTGCTGTTTGTTAGCAACCAGGTCATCCGGATAGGTCACCCCTACAATCTTCCAGCCAAAGCTGGTTGTATCCACCGTGTACAGCTTCTGCTCGTTCCCTGTGTTCACTGTAACCGACCCGCTCTTAATCCCAAGAACGGTTTCCAATTGCTCGAACTTGAGCTGCGAGTAGATCAGCTGCTGTTGAGGATGATAGACTAGGCTCCCTGACGGATCTACGATGAATACATAGCCGCGTTTTCCCAGTTCGATTTGTTTGCACAAATTGTTAATTACGCTGTAATTAAGATCTACAAGTAGCACACCTTGTCGATCTGCTTCCATTTCTGAAAAGGTATCTGATAGCTTTCTACTGATCGACACTACCCAACGATATTCATCTTGAAATAAGTGCTGCACATGTGAAGAGGAGACAGCCACTCCCGTCTGGTTCAAAGCTTGCTGATACCACTCTTGAGCAATCAACTCAGGAAGCGGTTTCAAAACTGCGTCTAGTCGATCCGAAACCGTTATCCCCTCTGAGCTTGCATACACTATAGAAGAAATGTCGGTGCGGGATTGGACGACAGATCGAAGATATTGGCTGGCTAACAGCTTATCTTTGACTTTCCCTTCTTGTCCCGAACTCGAATCTTTTACATATCTCTCAAGATCACTACTAGTTAATACCAAAGCAGCAATACTCTCCATGTTGCTAATATAATTCTCGATGTTCAGTTTTACTTGTTCTATTAATTGTGAAGTATAGGCTACGGAATTCCCCATGACGGCAGCTGAGGAGAGTCGGTATGAAGTATAGCTCAGAACTATAGTTGTGCAGAGAATAAGAAGGGAAAAAGAAATAGCGATATTATTATGAATACTTCGACTTCGGAAGAAGCGATGAGGGTTCATAGAAGGAGATTCTCCTTCTGTCGCTGTCGATACTCCTTCGGTGTGATCCCAACATTACGTTTGAAAATCACACTAAAGTACTGAGGATCAGCATAGCCAACTCTAGCAGCGATGTCATAAGTCTTCAACTGTGTGACGGTAAGGAGCTCTTTAGCTTTTTCCAAACGGAGACGAGTCAAATACTCAATAAAAGTCTCTCCAGTATGCTGTTTAAAAGTCGCACTGAAATAACTGATGCTCATAAAAATATGGCTGCACAGCTCATTAAGTGAAAAGCTGTCATTACAATAATTCTCCCGAATATAAGCTTCTGCTGCTTTCATCTGAGAGGTTCTGACGGTTGTTCTTTGTTCCGATAGCTTGAGTATCAACTCATGGCAAGTTCTCTCCAAATAATTCCTAGCTTCATCTAAAGTCTTAAGGGCTGCAACCTCAGCAAACATATTATGCGAAACAAGCTCTGTATTTGGGAATCCTATATCGACTACATAGTTCATTAGAGCAACGAGCATTTGGTAGATGCTACTTCGGCAGTCTTCTATAGAAGAGCTATTGCTCTTTAGCTCCTGAAACCATTTTGAGAGGACCTCCGAGATCGCTGATGCTTTACCTGTCTTCAACGCGGATATGAATTGCTTTTCCCATGAAGAGAAATGTGCTTGATCCAATCCTTTGCCGAACTCAAGGTCCTGTATGGAGATAACCTTATCTATGCCTAAAAGATATCGGTATTCTATGGATGAAATCGCTTCCTGGAATGATTGTGGAATTTGCTGTAAATCAGCGTATTTTCTACCGATGCCGATGGTAGCCGTCAGCTTCAAGTACTTGTTCAGGCTGGTTTGTACTTGATCTGCAAGAAGTTGTGTTGTGACTTCGATCTCATCGGAATCCCCTGATAATATCGCAGCGAATTTCCCATCTCTCGTCTGAAATACGACACCGCCCTGCTCCTTCTCAAGTTGCTCCTGCACAATGTTAAAAGCTGCAAAGCGCAGCAGCTCAGCATCAGAAGCAATATCCAGGCTACGATTGTCCATTTCTATATCGATTACGATTGCAAGGTTAGCCTCACCTTGCAGCTGTATATGAAAATAATTCATTTTATTCTCGATCTCGTCGTTTTTCATACGAGTAGTAACAAGCTTCTCCAGAAAACGTTCGCGAAGCAAAGGAAAGCTCTGATTTAATTGCATACGAAGCTTAGCGATATTGGCCTTTTGTAAATGCTCTTCATCCAAATCCTGCTTCATCTTGCTTAGATATTCGGCAAACTCACGAGCATTAATTGGTTTTAACAAATATTCCGTCACCTTCAAGGTTATAGCCTGTTTAGCGTATTCGAAGTCTTCATAACCAGTTACGATAATGACCTTCATGTCCCGGTATCGTTCCATTACAGCTTTAGCCAATCCTAGTCCATCCATAAAGGGCATGCAAATATCTGTAATAATCACATCCGGTCGATACTGCTCGACTGCATCAAGGGCATCTCTGCCGTTATCGAAATCTCCAACAAGTTCAAAACCATGATTATTCCATGCTATCTTCTGTTTAATCCCCTCACGAACCTCGTCTTCATCATCAACTAGAATAATCTTATACATCCAACACCTCCTCAGCTATTGACTCAACGAGTGCATGTAATGTAAATGTTTACCTTTTGGGATAAGCATAATAGAGGTTGCCTTCTTGAGGCAACCTCTATTATTAATCTCTTCTATTCGTACAGCAGAGGTTTGATCTCATCGGAATCTATATTGTTCTTATCGTACCAGTGAAACCCGGTATCAATATTCTTTTCTACGGTTTCCCCTTTAATCGCCTGTACAGCTGCCTTCACCGCTTGATACCCAATACCAATGGGGTTCTGTGTAACAGCGCCAGCTACAACACCACTACGAATAGCATCCATTAACTGTTTACCGGAGTCAAAGCCGATAACCACAATCTTACCACCCATCTGTAATTCATTTACTGCATTAGCTACTCCTACTGCAGATCCTTCGTTTGAGCCATAGATTCCTTTAAGGTCCGGATTGGCTTGCATCATCGCTTTTGCAAGATCCGTGGACTTCAACTGATCTCCGCCGCCATATTGCGGCTCTAACACTTCAATATCTGGATATTTCGCTTTCATTTGTTCTAAGAAGCCATCTCGACGCTGTTGACCTGTGCTGCTTGTTTGGTCATGTACAACTAAACCTACTTTACCCTTTTTGCCGATCAACTCAGCCATTTTATCAGCTGCCAAAGCTGCTGCCGCTTTATTGTCAGTCGCTGCGGTTGCTACAGGAATATCGCTATCTACACCAGAGTCAAAGCCAATGATTGGAATATTGTTTTCCTTTGCCTTTTCCAGATATGGAATCGCTGCTTTGCTATCTAGAGCTGCTAACGCGATTGCTGCTGGTTTCTTATCTAGCGCCGTCTGCAGCATCTCAATTTGTTTATCTACCTGACTCTCATTTTCAGGTCCTTCAAACGTAATCTCGACATTAAACTCCTTGGCAGCCTTCTCGGCTCCTTGCTTCACCGCTTGCCAGAATTGATGCTGGAAGCCTTTTGAAATGACTGGGATATATGGTTTGTCTGAACCGGATGCACTCTTTTTGCTATCACTGTTGTTACAAGCACCAAGTAAGGTAGTAGCCAATAACAAACTGGCAAGCATGATAATCCCTCTTCGACGTTGTTTCATTTAAATCTTCCCCCTCGTCATTTGCTTTGTATATCACTCCGTATGGAGATAATACCTCGTTCATTGCTTCCGTCTACGAAGAATATCAGCATACACTGCTATGATGATTACAACACCAACAATGACTGTCCGCCATTCCTGAGCAACGGACATAATCTGTAAGCCATTCGTCAGTACACTCATAATCAGTGCACCAATAATTGTACCTAGAATAGAACCTACGCCCCCGCTTAAAGATGTGCCTCCAATGACGACAGCCGCTATAGCTTCAAGTTCATAACCAGTGCCAAGTGATGGTTGGGCTGAATTTAGACGTGATGCCATCAGGATACCAGCGATTCCGCTGAAAATCCCTGTGATGGTATAGATCACAATCTTCCATTTGACCGTATTCACACCTGATAAGCGAGTTGCTTCTTCATTGCTGCCAAGTGCAAAGTTATAGCGTCCAATAATGGTCTTCGATAAGATGATGCTTGCGATAACACCGAGCAATAGGAAGATTACGATGGTGTTAGGAATGCCTGGGATCATCTTGCCCATTGCAATCTTGGCAAAAATCGGATCATCATTGAAATAAATCGGCTTGGCACCCGTTATGACAAGTGACAATCCTTTAGTGACCATCATGATCGCTAGAGTAGCAATGAAAGGTGGAATATTCATTTTCGCCACCATTAAACCACTTATAAAACCGCATAGTGCACCAGCTAGAATTCCGCCTACAATTCCGAGTGGAACAGGTAGACCCCAGAATGTAATGATGACGCCAACCATCACCGAGGAGAAGGTCATCACAGTACCCAAAGCAAGGTCGATCCCGCCCGTAATAATTACAAAGGTTGCGCCCAGCGCTAATACCCCAATTACAGCTGTCGAGACGAGAATTCCAACTAGGTTAGAAAACTGAAAAAAGTTACTTGATGCTACGGAAAATACGATGACCAGAATGATCAAACTTGCGAATGCTAGTAATTTTTGTTTAAATCCTGATTGCGCCCCGGTTTGCTTCGAGCTGATAGGCTGGCTAATCCCTTTATCTGCGATCTTCATGACCTTGACACCTCCGATAAACATTGAACGATTATGAACGCATCGTCGCATATTTCATTATCGCTTCTTGCGATGCTTCTTCTGCGAGTAGTTCACCAGTTATACGTCCTTCACACATGACAATAATGCGATGGCTCATTCTTAGAATCTCTGGGAGATCTGAAGAGACTATAATGATCGCTTTTCCCTCACCTGCTAGCTGATCAAGCAACTTATAGATCTCACTTTTCGCTCCTACATCAATACCACGTGTTGGCTCGTCAAAGATCAACACATCGCAATCTCTCGTTAACCATTTCCCGATAACTACTTTTTGCTGATTCCCACCGGATAAGAATTTGACTTTTTGACTTACACTTGGAGTCTTGGTTGCTAGTGCTTCCGCATGCTGCTCCGCGGACTTTCGCATCTCCCGATCCCTCATCCATCCGAATGCATTACGGAATTTATAGAAGGAAGCAATCGCATTATTCATGCTAATGTCCATATCTACAAGCAGCCCGTAGCGTTTGCGATCTTCGGACAAATAGCCAATTCCATGCTGCACGGCTTGGTGAGGCTGTTTTATACGAACCGTATTTCCATGCAGCTTAATCTCACCCTTATCGATAGGATCAGCCCCAAATACGGCACGAACAACCTCAGTACGTCCAGCGCCCATTAATCCAGCGAAGCCCAGAATCTCACCTTTATTCAGATGAAAGCTGATATCCTTCAACATTTGCCCACTGGATAAGTTTCGAACCTCTAGTACGACTTGCTCTGTCTGTAACGAAAGCGTTGGCTTCGACGTTTGATACAGTTCACGACCAACCATCATGCTAATAATCTGATCAATGGTTATTGAATCCGTCCGAACAGTATCCACGTAACAACCATCCCGCATGACTGTAATGCGGTCTGTGATCCGTTTCAACTCATCCATGCGGTGAGAGATGTATATAATACCTACACCTTTTTCTCGTAATTGCTCGATCATACGGAATAACTCGTTAATTTCCGTATCTGTCAACGCTGCAGTTGGTTCATCCATGATTAGTACCTCCGCATTGAAGGACAAAGCTTTGGCGATTTCAACCATTTGCTGATTAGCAACTGTCAGATCTGAGACCAAAGTCTTCGGATCTAGTTTTAGATTCATCTGATCAAACAGTTCCTGCACCTTACGATTTAGCTCCAGATCATCAACGAACCATTTCAGTGCCTTTCGCGGCTCACGACCAATAAATATATTTTGGGCCACTGTAAGATGCGGCATTAGATTCAGTTCCTGATGTATGATACTAATCCCGAGTTCCTGCGCAGCACGAGTATTGGCAATTTCCACCTCAGATCCCTTGTACCACATCTGACCCGCATCCTTGGAATAGACTCCTGTTGCAATCTTCATTAAGGTAGACTTTCCTGCGCCATTTTCACCGACTAAGGCATGCACTTCCCCACGCTTCAGCTCAAATTGACATTGATTCAATGCATGAACACCTGGGAAAAATTTATCAATCCCCGCCATTCGTAGTAATACTTCGTCCATTTCATATCCACCTCAAATCCTTTATGAATGCCTTTTTGTTAAAGTAATCGCTTTCAAATGTTGAATGTAAAATTATTGTATTACCTATAAGTTTCCAATGTAATGGAATATTCTCCGTAAAAAAGTTTAAAATTTTATGTTTTGAAGCAAGCAAAAAAGACTACACCGTCCTTTTTCGGACAAAGTAGCCTTTTGATTAGCTCATATGTGTATAACAGTTGTAATCCTTACATTCGAATAGCCTACAGGTTCTGACCCTTTCCAGCCACCAAGGTGAATGTCTTTGGTATTCCTTTATCATAAACATCCGAGGATAGATTAGGTTCTTCGTTCAATTGGCGGATCACAAGCCCAGAACTGGCAGCAGCAGTTACAATTTCTCCAAGTGTCCAGCGGCGCCAATATACAACGCTATGTTCCTGTTCGGCTATTGGTTTGCCTGTGGAAGGCAAATACTTAGAGTACGAGACCTTTTTTTCTTCCAATGTCGTATCGAAATAGTCCCCGCTAACTTTGTGCTTACGAACCTTCGCTGTAGAACCCTTAGAGGATATAAGCTTAGTTGTCACAGGATGGAAATCACGTAGAACAAAGATCCCATCAGGAGAAAGTAAATGGCGGACGGTTTCCATAAACGGTGCTAGGTCGGTAAAGTAGTGTACAATTCCTAATTCAGCAAATACGATATCATATGAACCATCGAGCACGTGATCTGGCAGCTTAAGAACATCTGATACGATATAGTTAAGCTGAACACCTGCTTCTTGTGCGAGATCAGCTGCATAACGCGCATTAGCTTCTGAGAAGTCAGCAACAGTAACGTCCGCTCCAAGTAATGACAGCGCGACTGCCTTCATTCCGTTTGATCCCATGAGATTCATCATCTTTTTACCCTGTACATCTCCAAAATAAGAAGAGAGCGGGTACAGCTTTGCACTAGGTTCCTTGATTAACTTGGCTGCTGCCTCTGACGGTGTACCAAATCGAGCAACCCAAGCTGTGTATGTGTCTTCGTTCCATAGTTCCTCACTCGTTGGCGCAGTGCCTTTTCCAGGATGCAGTTCTAAATTTTGATCTTGTTCTTCCATACCTTGCGACCCCTTTATGATTAAAATATCTGTTATGAAGCATTCTGAATGGCATCTGCCACCTGAATCGTTTTCTTTCTTCCAGCGTACAAATATACGCCCAGTCCTAACATAACCAAAAGTCCACCTGCCCATTGTAGCGCAGTTAATTGTTCACCCAAGAGCAGATAAGCAAGGATACTAGCCCCCACTGGTTCTCCTAAGATGTTCATAGATACCGTAGTTGCGGATACATACTGAAGCAGCCAATTAAATAAAATATGGCCGAACACCGTAGGAACCACTGCTAGCAAAAGGAAAATCCCCCACTCATTCGCAGGATAATTGAAGAAGGAAATCCCCATGAACAGATTGTATATGGCAAACACACCAGCCGCTGATAAGAAGACTATCAAGCTGTACAGGTATGAGGGCATGCGCACTACAAGCTTTTGACCGATAAGCATATGCACAGCTACCGCTACTGTTCCTCCAACCGATAACAAATCACCTTTAAGATTATCTGCAGAGATACCAATATCTCCCCAACCGATAAACACTACTCCGCCAATAGCAATACTCAGCCCGAGAATAGCAGACACAGCCGTTTTTTCCTTATACAAAAAATAAACGCCCAGCATAATAAACACTGGCTCCAGCGCCATGATCATCGTTGAACTAGCTACCGAAGTATACTTCAAAGAGCCCATCCAAAGCAAAAAATGTAGAGCTAGCATAATGCCTGAGAGCACTAGCATGATCCAGTCTTTTTTACGAAGAGCGAACGCTGCTCCGCTGTATGGTCTTGCAAAAGGCAACATCAGCAGCGAGGTGAACAACAGCCGATACATTCCTTGTATAGATGCTGGCGCTGTAGACCACTTAATAAAAATTGCGGAAAAAGAGATGGCCACAATCCCAACCAACATTAAAATTGGAATAGGAAGTGGCGGTTTTTTAAGCTTCACATGGTACGCGTCCTTTCAATATCTTAAGTCACTTATGTTAATTTAACGCAGACCGTGAAAAAATGCATCTATTTTCATTAGATTTCACTAAAAAAAGCATAAGCAATGTCATTTCTGACGAGAGCATATGCTTCTTATAGGCTACGGCTTCAGAACAACCTTGATGCAATCCTCTTTTTTCTCACTAAAAATGTCATAGCCATGCTCCGCTTTGCTGATAGGCAAGCGATGTGTAATGATATCTGTAGGATCAAATTTATTCTCTTTAATCATCTTATAAAGCAAAGGCATATAGTGAATCACTGGAGCCTGTCCCATTTTTAAAGTAATGTTACGTTCAAATAGATGACCCAAAGGGAACATATTGTAATTAAGCCCATAAACTCCTACAAGCTGAATAGTTCCGAATTTACGTACGATATCCGAGGCCATTCTAAATGCACTGAGTGAGCCTCCCTGTAGCTTCAGTGTGGTTTCCACTTTCTCCAATGCAGATATTTTGGCATCCAAACCTACACAGTCAATAACTACATCTGCGCCCCCATGTGTTATCTCCTTCAAATGAGCTGCAATATCCTTCATCTCTTCAAAGTTATAAACTTCAACATTATTTGTCAACTTCGCATGCTGCAGCCGATAGCCAATGTGGTCAACAGCAATAACTCTAGAGGCGCCTTTGATCCAAGCAAATTTTTGAGTTAGCAGTCCCACCGGCCCGCAGCCGAGAACAATGACCGTATCCCCGGACTTCACTCCTCCGCTTTCTACTCCCCACCAAGCTGTAGGTACAATATCTGATAAGAAAAGCAGCTTCTCATCTTCCATTTCTGCATCCTCAGGAACTACAAAAGGGCCGAAATTACCATAAGGAACCCGCAGCAATTCAGCTTGCCCGCCAGCAAATCCGCCATAAGTATCAGAATACCCTAAATAACCGCCAGTATCCTTAGCATCATTAGCATTGTCACATTGACTCTCCATCTCATGCTGGCAGAAGAAGCACTGACCACAGGCCACATTAAAGGGAAGAATGACACGGTCGCCTTTCTTGACTTTAGTTACGTCTGGACCGGTCTCCTCAACAATCCCCATGGGCTCATGACCAATAACATAGTCATCATACATACCTGGAATTTCACCGTTAAAAATGTGCAAATCTGATCCACAAATCGCTGTAGAAGTAATTCGAACGATAATGTCATCCTTTTTCTCAATCTTCGGATCAGCTACCTCTTTAACTTTCACTTTCTTCTTCCCTTGGTAGGTTAATGCTTTCATGCTGTTAATCCGCTCCTTTGAAGTATAGCATAGGATAGAACGATAACGTGTCTTCTATGTTATAACCCATTACCTTATCCTCTTATCCATGAAGAAGCGGAGAATACATCATAAGCGCATAATTATCCGTTACAGCTTCATCTCCAAGTAGCTCTCCGGTCCGTGTATATACTTTTCGACTAATCTTGTTACTGCGTATATACCCTCCCCAAGGTTCTAAACTAATCCTATGATCACTTTCGTACACTTCATATTTATAAAGGGACTGCTCATCGCATCTCCATTCCCCATGCAAATGGCTGTCATCCAGCCAGAGCTTTAATTGATACGTTTGATTCGTGTTATTCTTCACTTGAAGATCCAAATAATTATAAGAACAGGTGGCCCCGCTTCCAAATGGCTGTGTACGCTGTTCATCTGGAAATACATCATAGCTGTGCCGATGCCGTTCTGTAACCGTAAGAGGTGTATGCAATGTCATCCAGTAGATCAGATTGGACAACTGGCACAGTCCCCCGCCGACTCCAGAATGGAAGCCACCATAATGCAGCACCATCCCGTCCAGATACCCTTTTCGCTTACTGGGCTTACCGATGCTTCTCCAATAGGAAAAAGTCTCACCCGGGCGCACCAAGAGCCCATCCAGTTTCGCTATCGCCAGACGTAAATTGGTTATTTTATTGTATTGAAGTACCATATCTACATTCCGTAGACTTCTTAATAACGGTGTAGCATGAGTCATCACTTCATTAGATAAAATTCCACTAGTGCGCTGCTTCGCCACCTTGCTGCGGCTAGTGCACCATTTCAAATATCTTTTCCAAATAAAATATCGCTTTCCGGCAAATAGTCTAAGTCGAGAACGCTGAATAGGTTTCATGGCAGCCTGAGGTGTACTCATCTAGAACTGAACCTCGCTTTCAGCTCGTAACTGGGCGAATCTCCCTCCGATTACTGCATTATGATGCTTAACGATCTCACTACTATTGAGAACCCCATTATCAAAGGTGCTATGAGCATCTTGGACGAGAACATTCTTATACCCCATACTGTATGCGCGTCTTATTGTCGTATCTAGGCAGAACTCACTTTGCATCCCACAAATCACCAGATTCGTGATCCCCAGCTTCTGTAGCTCCTCTTGCAGTTCGGTTCGGTGAAAAGCATCCCAAGTAGACTTCTCCACAATAACTTCACCTTCCTGCGGTGTGATACGGTGACTGATCTGCCATGTGGACGTACCTTTTGTATATTCCTCATCTTCGGTGTGTTGAATATAAACTATTGGAGTACCTGCTACCCTAGCTTTGTTCTGAAGGGAAATAATTCTCTCCATTACACCCTCTTCATCGTACAGCTTTTGATCAGGATAGGAGAACATAGCTTCTTGAACATCGATAATTAATAGTGCAGTTGAATTTCTCATTTAGTACCTCCTACAACTTTTATGAAAATCATATCAGATTATGCGACATTCTATCTACCTATTTAAAGGCTTAAATCAATAAAAAAAGGGCATCTGCTGAGCAGACACCCGTTACATTTAAATACTTTTTACTTGCCACGCTTATTATGCCAGATCAATGCATGCAGCTGTGGAAGGACACGTACTCTATTCATATCAGCGTCTACGATTACTTTATTAAACAACCATTCCAGCCTTCCCAAAAGTCGAGCAGAAATGTCGCCTTCTTCAGTGACATCATCATTCCCAGGCTGCAGAAAGAGCTGCACATTGGGATATCGCTCATGAATGTCTTTTGCATAATCAAAATCCTTATCGTCAAACACTACGACCTTCAAGCTATGCGTAGAACGACCCAGTTTCTCCATTTTACTCATGATGTTATCTAGAATTTCCCAATTCGTTGTCATTCCTGAGCTTGGGGGTTTAGGGCTAATTGTCAGCACATCCACGTCATTGAACCACTCCTGCCATTTACTCCCCTGAGTTTCTATTGTAGCTTGAATCCCGCGCTCATGTAGCAGGTTAATAAAAGTGCCCATCCCGTCACCAATCAAAGCAGGATTTCCGCCTGAAATCGTAACACAGTCGAAATTATCTCCAGCTATAGCTAAAAGTTCATTCATAATTTCATCCGAGGTCATCATTCGAACCTTATCCTTAGCAGTACCATCCCAAGTAAAAGCAGAGTCACACCAGCCACAGCGATAATCGCAGCCATAGGTGCGGACAAACATCGTCTTCACTCCAATTACCGCACCTTCGCCTTGAATAGTCGGACCGAACATTTCAATTACAGGAATCTTACTCACAGTCACAGCCTCCATATAAACGGTAGGATGGCCCTTCATCCGGAACATCTTCAGCCAGCACCTCTGCCCAGGAGGTTGGAGTCTCCCATAGCTTTACCGAGTACAAAGGCAACCCTGCTTGCTTAAGCTTGTAGGCAATATATGAAGACATATTCTCCACTGTGGTGCGGAAAGACAACAAAGCTACTTTGGAGCCCGTATTCGTTAACGTTTCTAACACAGGTTCATTTCCCATAGCAAGAAAAGCGTGATCTAAACGATCTACAAGGCTTTGTTGCACAGTCGTCTTGATATCGCTGAAGTCAATAACAAACCCTTCGTCTGAATGGCCTTCCGTAGCCTCTGGTTTGCCCTTAAGCACTACTTCGAGCTTATAAGTATGTCCATGCAGATTGCTGCATTTCCCTTTGTGACCAATTAATTGATGCGCCGCATCAAACGTAAATATTTTGCAGACTGAAACCTCGTTAAGCATTAAGATCCGGCCTCCATTTTCTCCGCCTCATATTGCTCAAGACCACGCTGACGCAACAGACAGGCTGGACAAGTACCGCAGCCACTGCCAATAATACCGTTGTAACAGGTCAATGTGTGTTCGCGAACATAATCAAAATAACCAAGTTCATCTGCCATCTTCCACGTTTCTTTTTTATCCAGCCACATCAATGGAGTGTGTATCGCAAACTCATAGTCCATAGATAAATTCAGCGTAACATTCAATGATTTCACAAATACATCACGGCAGTCCGGATACCCGCTAAAGTCCGTTTGGCAGACACCAGTGACGATATGGGAGTAACCCAATTGTTTAGCTAATATTGCGGAAAAAGATAAAAATAACAGATTCCGTCCGTCAACAAATGTACTAGGAAGCTCATCACCTTCGCCAGCAACGATATCAATATCCTGGCGGGTTAGTGCATTTGGTGCCAGCTGATTAAGCAGCCCAAGATCAAGGATATGCTGTTTTACATTAAACTTAGCTGCTATTTCTGTAGCAACTTCGATTTCAGCCGCATGACGCTGATTATAATTAAAGGTAACTACCTGCACTTCCTCAAACTGCTTCAATGCCCAAACCAGGCAAGTGGTGCTATCTTGTCCGCCGCTAAATACGACGAGTGCTTTTTTGTTCATCTTAATCTCTCCTTATCAACTTGTTGGGATTAGCGGTTATCCACTTTTTCCGGATAGAGGTCGTGATTCATTAAGCGGTGCTCCGCCATCGCCTCATACTTCGTACCCGGTCTTCCATAGTTGCAATAAGGATCAATAGATATGCCTCCACGCGGAGTGAACTTGCCCCATACCTCAATATATCGTGGGTCCATCAGTGAGATCAGATCATTCATAATAATGTTGACGCAGTCCTCATGAAAGTCACCGTGGTTACGGAAGCTAAACAGATACAGCTTTAATGATTTAGATTCCACCATTTTCTGTTCAGGAATATACGAAATATACAATGTGGCAAAATCCGGCTGACCTGTAACAGGACATAAGCTAGTAAACTCAGGGCAGTTGAATTTAACAAAATAATCACGCCCTGGATGCTTGTTATCAAACACCTCAAGAATAGCTGGATCATAACCAAACTTGTACTGCGTTCCCTGATTACCAAGTAAAGTGACTTCTTGCATTTCCTCTTTCAATCTTCCTTCTGACACGACAAAAAACCCCTCTCTTTTCCTTCGGCCTTGGCCGGTAATGGAAAGAAGAACGAGATTTCGAAAACTTTGCTCCACTAAGAAGAAACGGAAGCAACATCCGGGTTAAGGACTGCATCCGCTTATAAGATTTAATATACTCTTAGTTTTTTATAGAGGGAGTTCGCGAACCTCTCCTGCACAATCCGTGCAGACTTCTTCTTCATGCATATTGCGTCTTGAACTATACCATGGTAATTTGCTTCTGACAAGTTCTACGCTTTGCCCGTCTTCCAAATCCAGAGCGAAAGTACCACAATCCACAAGAGCAAAAGCAGGCTTTCTAGGAGCAATACTCCTTCTCCATTTAGAATACTGTTCAAATTCTGAACGATTTCAATACTTGGCAGAATAACAAAGATCGGATAGGTCCATTCTGGAAGAGCGCCGTACACAGAAGCTACTAAGAAAAAAACAACCATAAATGCGGAGCTGATGGCTGAACCATTTTTGGAGGAACTTACCTTTAAACCAATGATAATTCCAACTTGCACAAAGATAATTCCACCCAATAACATATACAATAAGGAAGGGAGTAAATCCATTGTCAAACCTTGATTTAGTACATAAACAATCAGCTGTGATAACAAAGAAAAAACAAGAACAGATCCAGCTTTCGCAGTAATAATCTGGCCTCTGCTTAGCGGAGTAATCAACAGCGCATCATAAGTCTTACTCTCCCGCTCCTCAATTAATCCTGGGCCGGTAATCATGATCCCAACCATCACTTGTGCAAATAATATCCATGTAGAAAGAAGCATGAAGTCCAAACCGCTCTTGTCCACTACAGTGATGATGATTTTAGCCATAAATATAGGCAAAATTATTAGAATTACAGTCGCAGGATTACGCAGTATATCCTTACTTTCATGTTTAAGCAGCTTCCATATCTGATAACTCAACTTAGCTCACTTCCCGTCAGGGCAGCGAATACATCTGCCAGCGAAGCTTCTTTGCTGTGCATACTTAGAATTTTATTCGTAGACATTAACTGATAGATATGATCTTTAGTAGCTTCTTCTGCAATCGGCCAGGATTTAATAACCACTTTACCATCCTGCTGATATTTAACTTCAATTTCTGGTTTACCATAAATGGTCTTAAGTCTATGCGGTTCATCGAGTGCCACTAATGCACCAGCGTACATGATGCCCACTCTATCGCTTAATTCCTCGGCTTCGTGCATATCATGCGTCGTTAGGACAATGGTTGTGCCTTCTTCTTGAATTCTCTTGACGTGATTACGTATGAGTGAAGCTGAATTTGGATCTAACCCACTTGTAGGCTCATCTAAAAACAACACTTGAGGCTTATGTAATAATGCTCTGGCGATTAGAACACGCTGCTTCCAGCCTTTGGATAAGCTGCTTACTTTAGCTTTTTCCTTATCTAACAGCTGGAGGGTTTCCATGACTTCATTCACTCGATTTCCTGCTACCCTATACAGATCAGCGAACAGCTCCAGATTATTTCGAATAGAACTACGCATGTATAGGTTCGGAAGCTCGAAAACAACACCAATTTGAGCATGGATTTCTTTTTTATGACGTGAAATATTCATGCCATTAATTAAAATTTCTCCGCTTGTAGACTGAAGAAGCCCTGTCATCATGCGCATCGTTGTAGTTTTCCCTGCACCATTGGGACCTAGAAATCCAAAGACCTCACCTTTCTCCACAGTGAAAGTAATTCGATCAACTGCACACCTCTCCTGATAATATTTTGAGACCTCAGTTAGCTGAATCAATAACACTCCCCCCTTTTTAGAATAGTTAACTTTCTTCTATCCTTATTCTGGTTGTAGAGGATTATCTCTTTTGTTGCTATTCTGTAACATTCGCTATTCCTTAGTACCTTCCTTTGTTCAAATCCGCTCAGATGTGGCAAAAATAAGGATTCAAATCCTAAGAAAAGGGTAACTTAAACATAATAATCTTCGAGGTAAGGGTGGGATCATCTAATGGAACAAAGTACACAGAAACTTATGGACTGGATTAACAGTCATGTGAATGAAACTATTGTAATTGAAAAGAAAGAGCTTCGTGATCTGGATAAAATTCATTTTAATCTAGAGGCTGTTGAGTTTCGGAGTGCGGAGGATGTTATCGATGATTATCTTGGGAGTGCATTAATATTAAAAGGATTTGGCAGCACTTTAAACGCCGATGGTGAGCTAGTATCACTACCACACTCCACCTATGACTTAGCAATTGACGGGCTTCGGATTGAGGACATAAGTGATCGCAAGGCGGAAATAACTACTGAAAGAGCTAAATATACCCTTTCAGTGGATTAAACTATATGTAATGACAACAAAAGAGCCCACAGTAATCTGTGGGCTCTTTCTAATTAGAAGTTACTCTTCTCCAATGATCTCCACTTCAGTTTCAAGCTCCACGCCGAATTTATCCTTCACAGTCGCTCTTACATGGTGAATTAGCCCGATGTAATCGCTGGCGGTTGCATTATCTGCATTTACAATAAACCCTGCATGCTTCTTGGATACCTCAGCACCACCGATTCTTGTTCCCTGCAAGCCACTCTCTTGAATTAACTGACCTGCAAACCGACCTGGAGGACGTTTAAAGACACTACCACAGGAAGGATACTCAAGCGGTTGCTTGGATTCACGCAGGTAAGTAAGTTCATCCATTTTCGACTTGATGGCTAATGCATCACCTGAAGTCATAGCAAAATTGGCCTCAAGTACGATGTATTCACCGCTTGCGAACACGCTTTTTCTATAACCCCATTGCAGCTCATCCCCTTGCAGAGTCACTAATTGTCCGCTCTTAGTTATAGCCAGTGCACTATGCAGTACATCTTTAATTTCTCCACCGTAAGCGCCTGCGTTCATGTATAACGCTCCACCAACCGTTCCTGGAATGCCACAGGCGAACTCAAGACCCGTAAGCTCCATATCCAGCGCATATCTGGAAACATCAATAATCTTAGCGCCGCACTCCGCATATAAGAGATTGTCTCGAATCCCCACATCCGTTAGTCCTGCCGTTTGCAGAACTATTCCACGCACACCTCCATCACGGATAATCACATTGGAGCCGTTCCCAAGTACCGTAAGGTTTATCCCATTCTGTTCCGCATATGTAACGATCTTTTGAATTTCCTCATAAGTAGCTGGTGCTGCCAAAATATCAGCTTTACCGCCCATTTTGGTATACACGTGATCTTTTAAGTTCTCATGACTCTTCACAATCCCTGCAGTCATTAGCTGCTCTAGGTCATTTTGAATTTTGTCAATATTCATGTTTCATGCTCCTTTAACCATGTATAAATGATGGTCCTTGATCTATTTTTAGTAGTGGTATCATGGATTTGTAGGCAACCACAACTGTAACAACGAACAGGCTCCCTTGTCAATGACGGGAGCCTGTTCGTTGTATGATTTTCAATTATGATTACACAGCTTTGTATGCAGCAAGCTCGTAAGGAAGGCACAGCGGCACACCGGTGCGTGGATCTGGAACAATATCTGCCTCAATTCCAAACACTTCCCGCAGTACATCTGGTGTCATAACTTCAGTAGGTGAACCTTCACTAACCACAGTACCGGATTTAATAGCTACCATATGCTGTGCATAACGAGTAGCATGATTCAAATCATGCACGACCATGATAATGGTACGACCTTCTTCCTCATTCAGCTTTTGGAGAAGCTGTAGAACTTCAAGCTGGTGAGCCATATCTAGAAAAGTTGTTGGTTCGTCCAGGAATAGAATGTCAGTTTCTTGTGCCAATGCCATAGCGATCCAAGCACGCTGACGTTGTCCTCCAGATAAGCGGTCAATCGGACGGTCATGGAAAGGCTCCATACCTGTAACAGTGATTGCGTTGGAGATAATGCTGCGATCCTCTGCTGTCATTGTGCCAAATCCTTTTTGATGCGGGAAACGGCCATAGCTGACAAGTTCAGAGACCGTTAGTCCGTCTGGAGCCGTTGGGTTTTGCGGTAAGATCGCAAGCTGACGAGCTACCTCTTTCGTTGAAAAGTTATGGATCGATTTGCCGTCCAACATTACGCTGCCGCTCTTAGGCTTCATGATCCGGGCCATTGTTTTAAGAATTGTAGATTTACCAGAACCGTTAGCGCCCACTAGTGCGGTTATTTTTCCCGTAGGGATAGTTAAGTTCAACCCTTTAACAATTGTAGCCTCTGCATACCCAATACTTAACTCTTCTGTGTTCAAACGTTCTGACATGTTAACAACTCCTTAAAAGTTTTATGGAGCTATGCTCCTAGAATGAACTACATAGTAAAACTCGCTTCGTACGCATTATGCTTTCGATTTGGCGAGTAAATATAAAAAGTAAGGTGCACCAATGATCGCAACCACGATGCCTGTTGGAACTTCTGCAGGCTGTAACACCCATCTGCCGATAGTATCAGCAGTAATCATAAGAAGCGCCCCTGTCAACGCACTAGCGGGCAATAATACCTGATGACGGGGTCCCACAAGCTTGCGGGCAAGATGTGGTGCAATTAGGCCGACAAAGCCAATTCCTCCACTTACAGCAACGCAGGAGCCGGCAAGTGCAACTGCTGTCACTAGAAGGAGAATACGCTCCTTCTCCACTCGCATTCCAAGTCCTACTGAAGTATGGTCCCCTAGATTCAATACATTAAGAATACGGGCTTTATAGAAGGCGAACGGTAACAGAATCGCTATCCAAGGTAGCAGAGCAAGGACGAATCTCCAATCGCCACCCCATATTTTCCCAGCGATCCAAGTCGCTACAAACTGATAATTATTAGGATCAAGCCGAAGTGCCAACACCAGCTGGCAAGCGTTAATTCCGGCAGCGACTGCAATCCCGATAAGTATCAACCTTGTTGGAGATAGACCATCTGCTTTTCTATAAGCAAGAATATAGATTAAAGCGGCGGTTAAGCTAGCCCCTCCAAGCGCTAAGAGCGGCAAGACAAATACCGGAGCTGCTGTTGTAGCCGGAAAAAACGAGATAAAAATGATTACCGCAAAACCAGCACCCGCACTTATGCCCAGCGTAGCCGGTTCGGCAAGTGCATTTCTTGCGAGACTTTGTAAAATACAGCCTGACACTGCAAAGCCCGCTCCAACCAACAATGAAATTACGATGCGAGGTAATCTGAAATCAAATAAAATAAGCTTTTGCTGATGAGTTCCATCACCCAGCAGTGTATGTAATACCTCCCGTGGGGATAGACGCATAAATCCTGTATTCATACTGACAATAAAAACAACAACGATCAATATGGCAAGGAGCGATAACACTGTAATAGCACGTGTACGGCGTTCATTATCATTGGGAGAAAGGGTTGTTCTGTGCATTACAGCTCCCCCTTCCGCTTACTCGCTAAGTAAATAAAGAAAGGTACACCGATGATGGCAATTAATGCGCCTAGCGGCGTCTCATAAG
The DNA here is from genome assembly GCF_038000345.1 of Paenibacillus sp. FSL E2-8871. Taxonomy (NCBI): domain Bacteria; kingdom Bacillati; phylum Bacillota; class Bacilli; order Caryophanales; family Paenibacillaceae; genus Paenibacillus; species Paenibacillus sp. FSL E2-8871. The sequence continues at coordinate 1,386,189 of NZ_JBBOBV010000001.1, forward strand.
GGGCATTAATCATTCTAGCTGCGATATCCGCAAAGATGATCAATAAGCTCCCAAGAACTGCCGAGCAAGGAATGATCCAGCGATAATCTACTCCAACGAAATAACGTGCTACATGTGGAATAATTAGTCCTATAAAAGCAATCGGGCCAACCATTGAGACTGCACTTCCGGCAAGAACTACTACAACAATCATACATGCCAACTGTACTAATCTTGTCCGCTGCCCCAGACCAACTGCAACTTCTCTTCCTAAGCTGAGCAAGGTGACAGACCGCGCTAACATCATCGCTGCGATTAATGCCACGAACACCCAAGGGAAGATAATCTTGATATGAGTCCAGCTTGCCCCACCCATTCCGCCAGCCAACCAGAAGGCTATATCCTGGGATAAGTTAAAAAGAATAGCTATGCCCTGACTAACAGCAACCAGTAGTGCACTAACCGCGGAACCTGCCAGCGTCAAACGTAAAGGGGTAAGGCCATTAAAAGATAGCGACCCGATTCCAAATACGATAAAAGACGCTATAGCAGCACCTATAAAACAAAACAACATAAGTGAAGTGAATGAGATCGAAGGTGCAAAAGCAAAAACTATGGCCAGCGCTACACCTGCTCCCGCATTCAAGCCTAACAGACCTGAATCCGCAAGAGGGTTCCTTGTCATCCCCTGCATGATTGCCCCTGCTACAGCGAAGCAAGCACCGACCAAAGCACCTGCTATCGCGCGTGGAAATCGCAGTTCTCTTATCACCTGATGTTTTTGTAAATCTGGATTGAAATGAAATATTGCTTCCCATACCGTAGCTAGCCTGATATCTGCCGCACCCACTGAGACCGAAAGTGCCAGTCCAAAGGCAATGGCAGCGAGTCCAATCACTAGAATACCCATTGCAGCTGCCGGTCGGGTATGTAGAGCTTTTTGTGTATCATTTTTATTACGATGTGCGAAATCTGAGGGTGAAACCATGAGTCGTCTCCTTAATCGATAGTTACAATGGTCTATATGATAACAACAATCATTCTCATTATCGCAAAAAAAATTAAGTTGTACAATTGTAGGAGTTATTTTTCAGTAATACAGGAATGGTTTATAAAAAAATGGTGCAGATCTAAGTATCCTAAGATACTTGATCTGCACGCCCTTCCCCACCCAAATGATCAGTCTCATTCATGGTGAATTACGACTCTTTATTTCACAAAACTTTTTAACACATCGTCAATAATTTTGTCACCAGCGTTCGCACCACTGTATAGCCAACTGCTTGTTGAGCTCATTTCATGCACATTTCCAGCTTTCACAGCCGGGATGCCTTTCCAAATTGCACTGTCCAGAATCTCCGAACCCTCAGTCTTATCACTATTTACAAGGATAATATGATCTGCTGTCAGCTCAGAAAGCTTCTCTAGCGAAATTGGATTCCAAGTAGCTCTTGTACCAACAGGAATTTCTGTTACTAAGTTAGGCAGCTTTACACCAAGGTCTGTATATAATACAGCACCACTGCTGCGGGTTTCGTCTACAATATAGAAGTTCTTTTGTACCAACCATAAAATCGCCACGGACTCTTCTCCAATAGCTCCTTTAAGCTTTTCTTTCGCTGCAGCCGCCTTGTCTTCATAATCTTTAATGGCTTTCTCTGCTTCAGGTGTCTTGTTCAGAATTTCACCAATCTTGAGTAGCGATTTACGCCAATCTTGATTTAGCTTATCCCCAATCACATAAGTCGGTGCAATCTTATTCAGTTGGTCATAGATACCATTCTGTACAGATGACTCCGATGGGATGAGGATAAGATCCGGAGCGAAGCTGGTTACTGCCTCGAGCGGAAGATCGTAGCTGATCGTAGGAACATCCTTCAATTCAGTGGACAGATAATCTTGAATACCATTAGTCACGGACCATTGCGCTACTGGAGTCACACCTAGAGTTACCAATGCATCCTCCAAATAAGAACCCAGTACACGCCCAGGATTAGCTGGAATCGTTACTTCATGTCCCATTGCATCCGTTAACGTCTTAGCAGCTGCAGGAGCTTCTGTAGCTTCAGCAGTAGGTGCCGTCGCTTTGTCTGTTCCTGCGTTTGAAGCGTTACCGGGATTATTATTACCGCAAGCGGATAAGAATAGCACCATCACCATTAATCCGATCATCGTTAATTTCATGCTTCCAAATCTTATTCTGTTAAACAAAAACATTAAATACCCTCCTAGTGTGTACATCCTATGTTATTCAAAGGTGTTGACTACCTCAGTCTCACTTTTAAATGATATTGATTCTCATTCTCTATGTCAACATATAAATTTTAAATTTTGTGGATTTGTAATAATTCCCTTCTTAAAAATACAAAAAAAGGCTATATTCCGAACGTTCCGGATATAGCCTCTCCTTAATGATCCATTATTTATTCAAATGATATGGGACAGTCGCAACTACAACATCTTTTGAATTCATTAGATACGAACGGATTAAAAAGCTGGTCTGATTATGAAGTACAGCTTGCCACCAATGCTTAGTTATAAACTGTGGAATCAGAATCGTGATATGATCCGTCGCTGCGGTCTTCCACTCCACTGTATCAATAAATTTCACTAACGGACGAATAATACTGCGATATCTGGAACGAAGTACAATCAGGCGTACACCCGGATTCCATTCATCCCACCGTTGCTCCATTTTTTGAATGTCCTCTTCATCAAAGCCAACATACACGGCTACAACATTATCCGTTAGAGACTTGGCATAGCTGATGGAATGTAGTACAGCACGTGTTACACCCGCAACAGGAACAACAACCGTACTGCCTTTAATCAAAGGTTTATCTGTACTCGGGCATATACGAAGCTGATCTGCAGTGTTCAAATAGTGCTTGTGAATCCGGTGGAACACGAACATTACAGCAGGTAAGAAAATGAAAGCCATCCATACGCTTGAGAATTTAGTGATGATAAAAATAAGCGTAATCGTCAATGTAGTCAGCATACCGATGGTATTTACAACAAATCTTTTTTTCCATCCCGCTGGTTTTGTTTTAAACCAATGAACCATCATTCCTAGCTGTGACAATGTGAAAGGAATGAATACACCAACCGCATAAAGTGGAATCAAGCTTTCTGTATTTCCGTGGAATGCAGCTACAAGCACAGCAGACAGAACACCTAGAAAAATAATACCATTAGAGAAACCTAGACGGTCTCCACGAACCATAAAAGCATGTGGCATATATTTATCTTTTGCAAACATAAATGCGAGCAGCGGGAACGCTGAGTAAGCTGTATTAGCTGCCAAGAACAAAATTACTGCTGTGATACCTTGAATGAAAAAATATAAGGTTCCGCGGCCAAAGGTCGATTCAGCGATCTGTGAAACAACCGTTGCCTTTTCATCAGGCACTATGCCGTACCAATACGCCAGTAGTGTGATACCTGTAAACATAAATCCAAGTATAACCCCCATAACCATTAAGGTCTTGGCTGCGTTCTTTTCAGCTGGTGCTTTAAAGTTTGGAATGGCATTCGATACAGCCTCTACACCCGTAAGTGCCGAACAGCCAGAACTGAAGGCTTTTAATAGTAGAAACAAACTAACATTAGAAACAGCAGAGCCAATTTCAGGGACATTCGCATGTACGCCACCTGCTGCATATTTAATAATACCGGAGATAATCAACACTACAATCGACACTACAAACAAATACACTGGGATTGCGATGAATGAAGCTGATTCTGTAACTCCGCGAAGATTAATCAAAGTAAGTAAAATAATAACTGATACTGCAATAAGAACGGTGTGATTATGAAGACTTGGAAAAGCCGATGTGATCGCATCCGTCCCTGCCGACGCACTAACAGCTACGGTCAGAATGTAATCCACTAACAAAGACCCTCCTGCTAAGAGCCCTGTCGGAACACCAAGATTACTCTTGGCAACGATGTAAGCTCCGCCTCCCTGAGGATAAGCGTAAATCGTCTGCCGATAGGATAAAATCAGGATGGCCAGCAGGCCCAATACGGCTAATGCAATTGGCAGGGAATACCAGATGGCAGTAAACCCCGCAGCCACCAGTACAATCAAAATTTGTTCCGTTCCGTAGGCTACAGACGAGAGCGCATCAGAAGACAGGACAGCCAGTGCTTTAACCTTGGATAACTTTTCATGATCGAGTTCGTTCGACTTCATCGGACGCCCGATCAATAGTCGTTTTACCTTGCTTACCATGGTGGATACAGTTCCTTTCTTTGGGAGCTGAAACGGAATTTCCGCGCGCTGTTTTCATTGGTGGATTTCATAAATGCAGACACTAAAAATAGCATGCGGAAATGATCCGCATGCTATGCATGGTCATTATCCCACCTTTGCTTACGAGGTTAGCTGGCGGATTCGGGCTGTGGTTTAGCCCTACGGTAAAAGTCTAATCGACCCATTCCGATTCACCCCATTGGCACATATGCCAAGTTTGGTTCCCCCGTTTTTCCTAAGAAAATTCAGCGCATATTCAACTTCTCACAAGGTCTAATATTAGTCTACAAAGTTTATACAGTAAAGCGTTGAAAAAAATGAAAAAAGAATGAAAAAACATCCAGTAAGCGCAAATACAGCGTCTTATTGGATGCTCTCTTTCATTCTCTTCAATTATCCCTCTGGATCGTGTTTTTAATCACTTTTCACATTTTTTCGGATCCTTTAAAATTAAAAAATCAAAATCCTAAACTTTCCTCTGTATCTAAATCCATCACTTCTTCTTCCTTGCGTCCGTACCAAAGTAAAATGCTAATTAAAGCAAAAGCGATTAATGCAAGGAAAGGAATCGTAATGAATCCAAAAAAGTTCAAGTAATCCTTATTACAAGGAACACCAATTGTACAAGGAAGCACTTTACTTAACGCGGGAATCTTCTGCTCCGCATAATGATAGATCGAGATACTGCCACCAATCAAGCTTAGTGGAAGTACATATGGGATAATCCTTTTATCCCCTCGAAACGTCGCAATTCCCAAGAGGAATAACTGAGGATACATAAAAATTCGCTGGAACCAGCAAAGCTTACAAGGTTCATATTTCAATACTTCGCTCAGATATAAGCTACCAGCAACAGCAACTAAAGAGACAAACCAGGCCAGATACAGGCAGTTACGCTTGCAAAAAGATAGGAACTTTGTCACTTTGCCTCCACAGCTTTTGCGGCGTCGTTAATTTCAGTTGAAATCGCTTCAATGTTAAATGGATCCGCAGTCATTACTCCATTGATATAAAGGGATGGTGTAGTCGACACCCCAGCTTCACTAGCTAACTGCATGCCTTTATTCAACTCATCTGCATACGTACGTTCCTTAATATCTTTACGTAACAGTTCGTAATCGATAGCTAATTTCTCTTTCTCCGCAAGGCTTACTAAGAAATCTTCAGTCGCCCATTCCTCGCTCTCATCACCTTGCTGAGCATATACAGCATCATAGAACTTCCAGAATTCATCATGATTCTGATGGTAAACAGATAATGCAGCAAGTGAGGCAGTTTCAGAGTCTGGACCAACGAAAGCCATATTTACAAAGTAGAGCGCTGCTTTTCCCTCGTTGACAAAATCTTGAACAATTTTCGGTTTAACTGAAGTTGCAAACTGGGAACACGCTGGACATTTTAAGTCTCCAAATTCAACAATTTTAACAGGTGCATCCTCTTTACCGACTCTAGGTAGCTCACTGTAATTGAATGCTACTGGTTCTCCCGAAGTGGCATTTTTTGCGGCATCTTTCGAAGCTAACATAAACAATCCAACAAAAATGATGACTACTAAAGCTATTGAACTAATAATTAAAATTCTCGTCTTCTGCTTTTGCTGCTCCTGTTCTACCCGCCGTTTCTCTTGTTTGCTAAGCTGGGGAACGCTTGTACTTTTATTAGGTTTACTCAAGGAGAGTTCCTTTCTGTCCTCTGTGGACTAATGTAGTTTTTATCATATACATTTAAAATTATATAATTTTTAATCTCTTTTTGGCAAACAATACTGTAAAAACGCTGTAAAAAAGACACAGCGCTATAGCACTGTGTCCTAATATTACTAATAAGTTCGTTATGCACCAGCTTCTTCAGTCAATAGCTGTAACTTCAGCAGCTTAATTCGAGAAATCCGCTTATTATCCGTTTCTTCCACAATAAACAGATGATCATCAAATTCTACAGACTGTCCTTTTTGAGGTGGATTAACCTCCAATTTAGAATACAGCCAACCGCCTATCGTATCATAATCCTCAGTATCCATATGGAGCCCCAAAAGATCATTGATCTCTTCAATAAGCATCAAGCCGTCGATGGAGTGTTCATCCTCCCCCAGCTTCTCAACACCAGGACGTTCTTCATCGAACTCATCCTGAATTTCTCCTACAATTTCCTCCATGATATCTTCCAGCGTAACCATTCCTGATGTTCCACCGTACTCATCAATCAGAATGGCGATTTGTGTCTTTGCGCGCTGCATGACTTTCAGCAGAGCACTAATCTGAATAGATTCTGGTACGGTTAGTATAGGACGAATCAATTTATTATAGCTTTGTTCACGATCCCTAATTAAGTCCTTGATATGAATGAAGCCTAGGATATGATCCTTATCACCATCACAGACTGGATAACGCGTCCTCATTCCATCAAAAGCAATCTCAAGATTCTCTTCCGTTGAAAGATGATTATTCAGGCAGATCATTTCTGTTCGAGGAATCATGATTTCACGGGCCATTGTGTCCACAAATTCAAAAATATTGTCAACCAGCGCCATTTCGGTATTATCAATAAATCCGCTTTTATTACTTTCTTGCATGATAATACGGATTTCTTCTTCCGTATGCGCCGTTCCCAGCTCTGAAGCAGGGGATAAACGGAAGATCCGTAATAAACCACGTGCCAGCCCATTTACGATCCAAATCACTGGATACATGATCTTGTAAAACACATTCATCGGCCCAGATGTTAGCAAAAGGACAGATTCAGCCTTGTTAACTGCAATAGTCTTAGGTGCAAGTTCTCCTAGTACGATATGCAAGATAGTGATAAACATTAGAGCAATAATCAAAGATACAACATTAACAGCGGTTACTCCAAAACCTATACTTCCTAATAAGGGCCCAACAAGGTTAGCTATAGCGGGTTGCCCCAACCATCCTAGCGCAAGTGAAGCCAATGTAATACCAAGCTGACAGGCGGATAGATAACCTTCCAAGTTGCGTACGATGCTTCTCGCTTTTAAAGCTTTTTTACTACCTTCTTCAATAAGGGTATCAATTCTACCGCTTCGTACTTTCACCATTGCGTATTCGACTGAAACAAAAAATCCATTTAATAATACCAACAGAATAATAAGACCTACGTGTAATATACCGGGTAAAGGGTCGCTCAATTTATAATCCTATCCATCATTCTCCGTACGGATGGATAGGCCCACCTCCTTCGTTTTTTCAGAGTATCGGCAAGAAGCTTGCCAGTTGTTCCTTTCAGTATCAATTTCCCAATGGTTTCATCTCCAGTCTGGAATCACGTTTTTGAATATATACTTTATTATATTATTACATAGCCCATCAAAACAGGTCAAAACCAGTGTAAAAATATGATTTATTTTTGCCGCTGATGGACACATACCCCTTAAAAGTAGAAACAGGTACAAACTAATAAAAAGAGATTATGTGATTTTTCCGTGATTTTATCAGATGATTTTCTTTTGTTCTAATTTCTTATAAATGTGTTCCTTCTATTATATATGTTAAGTCTTTAGAACCCGTCCCGTCAACCGGAGCACCTCCAGCTTACGTTGAAGTTCCAATTGCTACTCATGATCATTCGTAACGCTTGCCAGTCTAGACTGATTTTCGAACATCAGTCAGTCACAACATCAACGCCATGACCAATGTGACCATTTACTATTGCACTCTCAAGACAGCAAAAAAACTTACAAAGTAAGGTTTTTTGCTAAGTGGGTCCTGAGGGACTCGAACCCCCGACCAATCGGTTATAAACCGACCGCTCTAACCAACTGATATAGAGGAAAGACATAAATGTATTACATTCTATTCGGGAATGGTTGATTTAATAAGAATAACTGGTTATTAATTAAATCTAGTTTCATTGTGTTCGTGACCAATTCCGTGACCATTAGCCCTTGGAGAAATCCGGGGGTTCTTTTATGGATTTTTAAATACAGATACAATTTATCTATAATAACAGCGCCCTGAAATATTTATATGTACCGTTCGAGACCTGCTGTGCTAGGTACAACTACTTTGTGAATTTCCCTTCAAAAATATTACCTGTGATTTCTACGTTAGCTGGATCTAAAAACCTACTAGGAAAATCATTTTTTGCATTTATCACCCATGGCCACAATGGGTTTGTTTGACCATTTTGAGTTCTTTCATCAAAAAAGAACTTTATTATCTCTTCCGGAACCTTACATAAGTTAAAAATCTCTTTGTTAAAATACTTCTTATAAAAGTTAGTGTGGTTTACAGACTTCTGATGTATGATTTCATTTCTGTATTCTTCAAATTGATTATACCTAGTCCACAATTGAAGTTGTTTTATTGGCTTAGTTTCGTATATAGATACGAGAATACCACTAAGTTTTACTTTCAATGATAGCCACCTCTCAATGGCTTCTTTATCATAGATTTCATTGATTCCTTTTGAGTTCTTTTCGTTGTGCTGATAATCATCAGGGATACTAAGATTAACAAATGCTTCCAATGCTGTATAACCAAATACTATACTTGTCTGTATCAGTTCAATATAGTCATACACTAAACGAGATTTATTTGTTATGTTACTTAATCGGTCAAGCGCTTCGTCTATTTCAAAATGGTTTATTTTATCTGGATTTATCTTTTCATTGTATAAAGATTTTGCTTCCACCATTGATTTATTCGATACTGAAAGCAATATTCCAACACTATTAGGAGAAAAATATTCTAGAGTGTTTTTCTTACCATCTATTTTGGTATGAAACTGAATTGAGTCTAGTTCTTGAAATACTGCAGATCCTGTTTCTTTATTTTCGCTTAGAGGATCGCTATAAAAAAATATTGGTTTATTGGTCCTCAAATCTATTAACTCATAATCCTTTTGCTCTACATTAACAATAAGATAGTCTTTATCTTTTTTTCTTTCAGTGCTCACTTGTTTTTGTTTTTGCTTTTTCATATTTCATTCCTCTTCTGTTTAGTTTTATCTTTGAAACGTCTTTAACATAGATTTCGCAAATAGTTCCATAAGTGAAGTATTCGTGTTTTTATAAAATTATCCTTCACTTTAGTAAAATAGCACAAATCATTCTGATTTCTAACAATAAGCTAAGAATTCGCTTTACTCGACCAAATGTTAGAACTTTAAACGCACATAAAAAAAGCACAGCCGCCGATATCTCCGGAAAGCCGTGCTACATATGTTTTTCTTGGGATGCTGGTGAAGGGGTTCCCCCCCGACCTACGCATTACGAGTGCGACCCATATAAGTTCTAAAGGGTTCTATAAGGTCCTATACGAGTACAACAACACGGCATTACTCATTATGAGGTTCTTTAGGGTTCTTTAAAGTCCTGCATGATGGTAGAAGAAATGGTAGAAGAAAATCATTGGATTTATACCCGTCAACGGGTGAAGGAAGAACCATACTTCCTTCTCCGGTACCCATTTATGTTTGCTTGGTCGATTTTTAAAATCGGAACTATATCAAGTCATTAAAAAAATGCAGCAGAGTATTAGATATTACAATATTGTTAAATCTGCGTTAGTTAATATTAATTTGTTTATTTAAAAGAATAAAATCTATTTTTTCAAGGAGTGTTTATAGTGGAACATTTACTGCTATATCACGCAATAGAAACTGAAACACAACTTCATGTACATCTCGTCAGCGGAGAGACATACGTTGGTTATTGTCAGGAAAGCGATACTTCAGGCTACTACATAATCAGAACTAAAAGTGGTTTATTTTCCTTCCCCTCTTGGGCTATCAAACGCATAAAAGAAGTTTGATAGCCGCAAAAAGAAGCTAACTGAAGGTTTTTGTGAGTTATTTATGTATAATCTAACTTCGAACCGCTGCCTTATAAATCAGTCGCTATGGACAAACTGAGGAAGATTTTAAGATTGAGAATCATCTATGAGTCACAACTTTATTTTTCAAGCATAAAATAAATCCGGACAATCAATACAAAACTTAACCCTCATGTGAACTTAAATTCACTGAGGGTCTTTTTGATATTTGGATATAAATATACCCGCCTACCAATTAAGGTTAGTGGGTATTAGTTATACACGCTTATGGGAATCTACTATGTATTGCATTGCACCTATCAGATATTCTTCCCTCATACCTCAAATATGTAATATTTTCTGACCTAATATTTGATTTAAATCTAAACTCAAAGGTTAAATCTATATATACGCGTTTAAGTGGCACATAATTTTACATCAGGAGGCTTGAGATGAAGCAGAATGTATCACTGAAATTTTTATTCCCCGTTCCTAAAGTATTTCACCCATTTCCTATCCATTTCTTACGAATTGCTGCCACGGACTCTTCTAACAAAAGTATCTCCAGAATTCTCAATTCACTTCAGGAAAACAAGTATTCGACAATTGATGATGTGCTAAACACTACGATGAATGAATTAACAACATCCCGAAACTTTGGAAAAAAGGGTCTGACTATTTTGTTTGATTTATTAGAAAACATTTCTCGAAAACCTGAGTTAATTTTGGAAACAAATATTTTAGAACAACCCTTACGAGATAAAATTGAACGGATTAAAAAATTGCCACTTGTCAAACACCAATTACTTGAGTTAGGGATTGAAATATAAATACAAGAAACCCGTCAATATAATCTGACGGGTTTCTACTTAAATTTGTCGTTACTAACTGTCAATTATGCTAAAACCATTCTGAATTCAAATTCACTTCTCATGTAATAAGCATCAGCAACCTTAACGCTAACTGGGCTCCACTTTTGGACTGGACCCTCACAATCAATTATACAGCCAGCCAGATCACCACGACGTTCAAGTATATCTAATTGAGACTGTGACAAAGCAGCCGTTAGAAATTCAGAGTCTGTCTTTAGGACTTTGTATACATTGCTCAAAATGATCACTCCTATGTATTAAATACCTGTCTCTCATTTTCTTCTCTTTATGTATTTCTTAATGAAATAAAACAATACAAATCCCAGTAGCACCAAGCCAAGTATGGTGATCCATAGAATTGCTGGATTCCCTACAAAAAAGTATATATCTCTATACTGATAGTTTTCATTATTCATAAGTATAGATTAATTCATTTGGAACATTATGTATATGCACTCCATATCACTGGTAGAGGAAATTTTTCTGAACGTAAAGAAATACCCCACCATAGCAGCAGGGTAAGTGATTTGAAATTCAGTTTTTTTGTCAACACTCTTTGATAATTTTTTTCAAAGTCAGAGACTCGCAAATATAACCATGACATACTATATTCGTCTATAACGTTATTTCTTTGATTTATAACTTCTTACTAATGAACTGATGCCTTTAATAATTAAAAATATTAGTATCCCCGAAATAATCACAGTTAATATTAAATTAGTCCAAACTATTTCCAAACTTATTCCTCCGTCTCAGCGTTTAAGTTTTCTAAATTCATGATATCCCATTACCCCTGATAAATAAACGACTTCGTACATATCATTAATATATATAGTTGAACTCTCATAAGTCAAATTATTCATTTTTTCAATATAATGACTAATATATTTTAGCGTTCCCTCTTTATTCTTCAAATTCTTAACCCCATAGAGATCTACCAATATTTCATTTGCCAATCTTGTAGACGAAATATCTCCATTATCGCTACCATTAATTTTTAATTCCAACTGATCCTTGATCGGAAGAAAAAGATAGCTGTGATCGGCGAGTCTTAAAAGATCTAATTTTTCAGTTACAGTTTGCTCATCTACAGGTATACTTAACCACTTTTTAACAAAGTAGGTATAGTAAATAGCTTTAATACTTTTTTGCTCTGAAAGTGTTAAACTCTTCTCAACCATTGTTAAATTACTCTTTATAAGCTCCTTAATAGATGGAGATATTTTCATATTCATTGAATTAAGTATAGATAAAAAATTAAAGTGAATCTGTAGTTTATATTGTTGATTAATATTAATCGTGGTTTGATCTGTATTTGGGGTTTGCTTTGATTCATCTTTCAAATGTTTTTCCAAAGAATTAATTATATTTTTTTTTAAGTCTTCGTCTAATTGAATCACTAACTCTTTTGCAAGAGAGATCGTGTCTTTTTCTTCAATAAGTGCTCTACTAAGATTTTTTTCTTGGGTCATACTCGAAATTTTTGTTAACACTAATATTTTAAGTTTTTCTTTATTTATTTGAATTAAATTTCCGTAAAAGCGATTAATCTCGAAAGTATAGTACGTGGATGAAATATCAATTTGGTTTGTAAGTGTGCTTATAAAGCCAGATACTTGATTATCCTCGAAGTAAGTATCTTTGAGAGTTTCTACGAGTTTATTATTGGGATCTAAAGAATCACAGGCAGATGTAGAGAACATAAACATCAAGGATAAAACAGCTAGTATAATTTTTCTGCTCAAAGCACTCATCCTTCTTCACATAAAGCAGCTATGCCAGAATTTATTTTTCTGGCATAGCTGTTTACGTAGTGAATTTTGTTATTATTATTGTTTCGTAGCAGTCCCGGTTACATTAAGAGTCCCGCCAGAATAAGTTAAGACACCTTCCGGATACATCATATAAGTTACAACATTTGCGTATGTGAGTTTTGAAATACCTAAGGATGCCGAGCTAGTTCCACTTGCTGTTTGAGTCCAATCAGCAACTTTCCCGACATATGGTGCTTCCGTTGATATTGGACCGTAGGCTACAAATCTATAATTAGCTACTGTCGAATTAACAGACCCACGAACCTTATTAGCCTGCAAACTTCCATACACATTAATTGATATCACTCCAACATCAACCGTAACACTGCCACCCACTTCGCCTTCCACAGTATTATTGCTACTCCGTTTCATACCATAAATGCTCCAACTATCAGCAGAGGCCGCTGAAAATTCAGCTTTACTAGCGGTATTTTCTACCGAATAAGCATTATCAAGAATGAATTTCAGATCTTCTTCAGAGAGCTTATCTCCAACGCTATATGCATCTGCTATCTTCTTACCCTCAATTTGAATGTTCTCATCATTAGGAGTTAAAGAACTGGCATTTGCTGAAAATGGAAGTACCATTGAAGCACACAAAACAATAGAAGTTAATAATTTAATTCTTTTCATAAAATATTCCTCCTATAATGTTAATAATATACTTACTTTTGGTAGAAGAAGCGAATTCAGCCCTCTAATCACTCCTTATAAGGAAAATATATTAATCACCTCCATAATTTTCTATGTAATAACTTTACAATAATTAAATAATTTATACAAGTTTTATAGATTTATTTCTTGTAAATCTTTAGATTTCACATCGCAGAGGGTTTCGAATCGCTTATTTCATCTACACGTGTAAGAGTGTTCAATATCCACATCGACGATTCCGTTTTGAGCCAAAACCGTAGTAAGAACGGCGATAACCGAGGCGAACGCCAGAACATTAGATAGGTTTTGATTATCCATTGATTAATTATTTATCCCCTCTCTTAAACAAACCAAGATTGTAAAACATCTGAATAATATTAAGCTCAAGTTTTGACTTATCAGCCGATGTTGTAATCGCTCCTGCCGCTTTAGCAGCCGTAATAGCCTCTGTGTAATTGTTGGCATACGTTTCCTTCCCTGAGATGTTTAAGCGCTTCTCTAGGGTTGTTAAGCGCTCAGCCTGCTTCGCTACGATTGCTTCTAACTCCGCAATTCTACTCATGTCTTCCTTTACCTCCTCTTTTAGTCGATCTATAATAGTTGCTGCTTTTGCCATAGCGATCTCTGATGGCTTAGCACCCGCACGTAATTGTGAAGTTGTCAGCCCAAAAGTCATTTGAAAATGTGGTGCATCCTTAATAGAGACAAAATCACCGCCCCATTCAAAGCCGAGAGCTTTAGCCTCCTGAACTACCTCCGTCCAATCAGCTACTTTGTCACTGTCACCGTCACGTTTTAAATCCCAAGATACCTGTTTGCCATCTGGTAGTAACAATGCGAAGTCGATAGCTAGTCCAAAGTTATGGTAACTGGTTCCTCCCTTGGCATTAGTGACAATAGATCCAAGTTTTGTACGCCCTTGTGCGTAGAGAGCTTCTTGCTCAGCAATAGTCCGTAATCCTTGAGTTATTAAAATAGGCACTCCCCTAGCGTAACAGCGTTCAATTAACACTGTGATAGCAGCCATCACAACTGGGTTTAATCCTATCAATCTTGTAGCTGATTTGCTCTTTACTTGATCCAGTGTGAGAGACATTACTCCTCATCCCCTTTTCTACTGGCAGCGCGTTTAACTTTTTTATCCAACTCGCTACCTACCCATTTGAGTACTACATCTAAGACTGGCAATGGGAGCGAATCCCCCCACCCTGCCCGAATTGAGTTAGCAGTCATGCTCTGTAACACGTGATACAACGTACCGATTGCTAGTGCACCAAATATCGCTCCAGGCAATCCGAACACCATATCAAGCAGATGTCCTCCCGCTGGCAGCAGTAACATAAAAAATGTCCGAAACACTCCATCAATACCGTACTTACTGGCATAGGTGTTGTCCTTCTTAGCGGCTCTAATACCCGATAACCAATCCATGATAATAAAAAATAAAAGTGCAGCCATAATGGTTATGACAGCATCCGCCTCCCCATATAAAAAATCAAACACTGAAACAGCTACTGCCCCAACTGCAGATGCAGCGATTTGTGATTTTGTCAATTTCCTTCCCCCTCAATATAAATAGCCCCCGTAACAGCTACGAGGGCAAAATAATAACGCCTATACGGCGTAGTTTCAAGACACAGCAGAGTATGAACAAATAGATTCAGAGTACATTCTCCTTATCCCCAACACTCGTAGGTAACTATCCCGCTTACAAAGCCGCCATTAAACCCTACACACATATCAAATCCGTTATCTAATAATTGAAAGTATCCGTCGCCAGTCCCTTGTTTGGTGCTGGACATTGCGGCTCCACTGCCGTTCTGCATCGTGTTCACCATCCTGCCAGGATACATCTCGCAGATAGTACAAATTTTATCAGCGGCAGGTGCGGAGGAGTAGGCTATGACATATTTTGGTTTAAATCCTGTGCCAGTAACAGAAATTTTACTATAAGAACCAGCGGCGTAAGGTCTTGTTTCCCCTTTGGTATACTTTGGAGAAACAGAAGTTCCTACAAGCTTTTGACCTTGGCTATAAGCTATTACTCCTGCTCTGATATCTGCCGCTGTTGCATTAGCGTCTGAGGTGGCTGTGCCGTCTAGCCCTAACATTTCAACGCCCATTATGACGTTCTTAGCAGATACATGCACAGGGTCGGCATATGTTAGCTGTGTACCATCATTTACGGCTTGAAATTTGCCGTCTCCAATCCCCCCCATTGAAAGCGATAAATATCCCTCTTGCATATAAGCGCCCACAGCGGTCATTTCTTGGTCACCCATATTTTTCATTGTTCCAGTTCCATATTGTGTCGTCCCCGCACTGTATTTAACTCCTTCAAGCACTTGGGATGCTTTTGCATTCCCCGGTATATAAAGTACCATATTTATCCTTCCTCTCTGAGTATCGCTGATACAAAAACACCATTCGCTGAATTGGTGGTTGCCACAATCGTTATGGTCGAATTCGCTTGTGCGTTTAGGGTTACTGGTATGAAGTCATAGTCATTGATAGGCATTAGAGTTGGTGGTAACACCACCCTGCTTTTAGCTCCTGATAAACTTGTGTAATTCACAACTAGAGTGACTGTCTTTCCGTCCGCCATCACTCTAAGGTATGGCAACACCGTATACATTGCGGATACTTTGGCTACGTATGTGGAAACCACCACTGGCGATGTTGTGGTTAGTTGTACCTCACTACTCACAGCCCTAGTTGCTGCAACTTCTGCAATTTTTTTGTTGCTGTCACGGACAGGTATGGTGTTAGCTTTTGAGGACGAATCAGGCGAGTACCCATTTAAAGTATCAGCGTTTCCGTATGCTATAACAGGAGTTGTTACGTTAACGATACCCGTTTCCGCTGCAAGTAAACTAATCTTCCAGTTCTTTTCCCATCCGCTGATGTTCCAGTACGATGCCATCATTTCTGAAACCTCTATAGACGTAACGTCAGCCCAAACAGTTGCCATAGTACCTAATAGTATGCAGCAGTTAGTTCCATCTTCGGCTAGTCTCACTGATGTGAATGGAGGTTTTCCATCCACGCTAACGCTAGGACTAGTGTACCATCCCCCACCGTCATAGTTATAAGCGCCTATCATTAGTTCCCAAGCGCCTGTGTTTGATGCGTGGTCATACCCACTGATTTTTAGACGCATTATAGTGTTAGACCACGTTTTTGGCAGTGTGATTTTGACTGTACCTGTCGTAACTCCTGAAGTGGTATATCCTACTAAGTTATGGTATTTATACATTTTCCCATCGTAATTCCTAGTGAGCGCTTCTGTCATGATGCCGCCACCGCTAGTTATGACAGATACCCAAGGAGTCCATTGCAGACCAGTGTCTGTACGCGCTCTAACGAACCTATCTCCATTAACCACTGAAACGTACTCTTGTACTATATATCCCGTCGATGGGGCAAATACATTGAGTACCCCATAGGCTCCCGTTGGTGGGTTGTTTGTAACCACGTCACCAAAAGCCTCATAGGTTCCATTGGTAGTGTAAGTGTTGTAGTCTCCTATAACCCTACCGCGAACCTTAAATAATGGGGCATCATTGTACCCTGTCCACATCGGAACCCAAGCACTCCAAGGATTTGTGGCGTCTTTTCTTCTTACATACGAACCACCACTAGATTGAAGTAGGATTTGCCATGTCCACATGCTTGCATCAACGTGCGTTTCTCCGCCGCTGACAATTACCATTACTTGTCCCCACATACTAGCGTCTGGCTTATTTAAGGTAACGGGACTGATAGGATATACGCCCGCTGTAAGCGCAAGGTTTAAATCAACTACAGGGGTTGTTGACGCGCCGCCCAAAGAGTTGTAGGTATTAGCTCTAGCTACCTTAATGTTACTGTCTAGCCCTGCATAACCGTTAGCAATGTTCTTCTTGCGGCTTGTCTCTAACTCTTCCCAAGCTCCCCAAACACCTTGATACACATTCCGTGTGTAAATAATCATCTCCCCTGTGCCGGGAATTCCAAAAGTAATGAACCACTGGTTTACGCCGTTGTGCCGCGACACCCGTAGGTAGAATGCAGCCGATGCGGGTTTATTCGCAATAGTAGCCGCTATAGATGATGTTCCTTGGTAATACTCCCCTTCGGAAGTGTACGTGTTCAGGTCTGCACTAGCAGGAATCTCTACAGCCTTACGTGCGATGTTAGAAGGAATCTGTGCATCAGGAACTTTAACATTTGCATCTAGTCCAGCAACACCGTTGGCAGCTCCTTTGTCTGTTTTAGGAATAGACGCATTCTTTGCGTTTGTTTCAGCAGCATTCCACGCAGTACGCTCTGCGGATGTGACGTGTACTACTGTGTTATCGACGTGCGTCTTAGTAGCAGCTAGTGTAATGTCAGGTGCATCGAATGGATTGGCTTTTCCTGTGATGGCTTTGAAGTACTTGGTAATCCAAGAGAACCACTGCGTGATAGTACCTGTTAAGCTATAGGGAGTAGTAATTGAAGGATCCGCAGTACGATTACCTATCGTAGCATCTGTAGCCGATCCCGCAGCACCAGCTCCAGGTGTAAGCCCGGCCAGCTTCGCCTTCTCTGCAGAAGAATAATCCTCTGTTGAAAGTTGTTTGCCTGATACCTTGTCCACTTTGCCCGAGAGCTGATTGGTGACTGTTGCCGCAAAGTTCGGATCATTATTCAGCGCATCCCCGATTTCTTTAAGTGTATCCAGAGCATCCGGCGCAGCCCCAACCACAGCTTGAATACGCTGGTCAGTCTCCGTTTTGCTGTAAGTGGATGACTTATCTGCCTTTGCAAGCAGCGCGGTATCTGCATAGGTTTTGGCAGCTGATAGTGCAGCATCTGCTTTAGTCTGAGCACCTGCAGGTGTCTCCTTGGCTTTCCATTCCGATCTTTCAGCAACCGTTATGTGCTTGATTGTATCTTTTTTATGAGCATCAATATCCGCAGCATTTTGATCCGACAGTTCATGGACAGTCTCAATACCATCTTCTATGTGATTCAAACGCTGAGCTGTAAGACGTGTACCTTCTTGGACCAGTTCGTACAAAGGCCGTCCAGTTTGCGGGTCAGTCTTTTGCTTTCCCAAGGAATCTCTTATCGGCTTGGTCAAGTCGGGAATTTCGTCCTTCCATTGCTGCTTGTTATACGCCACCAGCATTCACCTCCAATCTCAAAACAAATTCAAAGGCAATCAAAAACCCCTTATCGTTTTTAGTTACGAGAAGGGGTTGATCTGCCAGTATATTACCTTCAGCATCCAACAAGGCTGCGCCTAAAAGTTGTTTACCGATAGCTTGCGTCTCCGTTATATAAATGTACTTTCGAACAGACAAACCAGACACAATTGTGTTGTAAATAGGATACGTCGTCTGAACGCCTCCTATATTCACCCGCGCGCTGACGATGTGGCCATTCAAATTCGAAATCAACTTCTCCAGAAACAATTGCTTAATAACGTCTGCCATTACTCCCCTCCCCCAAACGGCACTTCAAACCCGCAAATCGGGAAGTCCACTCCATCCGAGTACCCAGTACCTTTTATATTAATGACTTGCGTCGGAACTGCTGAACTAAATACTGCTCGACGAATATGAACCGGTCGCACGTATTCAAAATCAGCCTGTAGACCTGCCATGTTAAACGGTTGAACTAAGGAAAATTCAAAATGGATCTCTTTTGCTAAAAAATCCTCTGAAACACTTATCAACTTACCATGCTGATTCCCCAGTTCTCGCAGCAGAGGAAGCTTAAAAGGACGATCGCCCCAGCGCTTTCGGCGTATCGCCTCTCTACGCTCATCATCACTTCCCTCTTGAGTCTTCCGGAAGTACATCCATTCCCAGATCCACAACGCCCAGGTTGATCTCCTGAGGATAAACTGATTACTCAGATCGTCTATCGTCTGCAGGCGATCATCCATTTCTTTCTCAAAAACTGAAAAATGCCGGTCTGCCATATCGATTTCATACCAATACGGCGGAAGCATTTCCCGATATCTAAGCGGGATCATAATAAAACCACTTCCACTCTCAAAACAGATGACAACGGAAGAACAATATCCTCTACATCACCATTAAGGGTTAGATTCTCGTAATCCTCTACGCCAGGTAGCAGTAGTAAGGCAGCCACATAATTGTATATTAGTTTGGAACGTCCACTCGCGTAATCTAACACACGCTGCTGAATGGTTGTTGCCAACACAGTCAGATCGGTACCGCTAGACGTTAGCAAGCTTGTCTCTAAGCGTACATTAAAGACCGGAGCCGGATGTACCAATAAGTCATGCCCAGCGATCCGCCGCTCCTCCCACATCCATGCTTTGACCGTCTCAGCAAATTCCTCAGTAATCGGCTGTCCGTCCAGGTTGGTCAAGTAAAGATCAATGGAATTATCATGCCGTTCTTTTTCACGGGCAATGGCTCCACCCACACCTGCCATCTCAGTAGCCCAGGTTTCATAATCTTTGCGACGTCCGCTCCCAATTTCGGTAGCAGCGCGTTCAAGCATACGCAAGCGAAATGTATCATCACTCTCACCTTCCTTGCGGGTAAGACCTGCAGCCCATCCGTGACCATCGAGATACTCAGAGTCCGCCCAGATGGGAAAGCCCTGAAGGAATCCATACGTCCATAGCATTTGCTGTTCGGCAAGCTCCAACGCAAGAGGGTACCACAAATCATAAAAGTACTCCCCTTCTCCTGTTGGCGGCGGTGGTAGCCCTCGTTCAAGCGCCAAGGCTATGGCACGGTTCACCCAACGTTGATAGATCTCCTCTGGCTCTTCTTCTAGGATAGGCATGTAGGGGAGTGACGGTAAATCACTCAGTTTAATGGTCATACACTAATCGCCTCCTCCAGTTCCACTTGACCCGCTAAGCCAGTTATCAATATTCTAAGATGCATCTCCTGTCCTTCTCGCACCATCGATCGCACCTCAGCACGCACAATCTCGGTATGAGCAGTCAAAGCTTCCTCCATATCTCGTTTGATCTCTACATCTTCCCAAGTAGACCACTCCGATCTCTCCACGCCAACTTCTTCCCCGTATAAGACATAACGAAAGCGTTCTGTATTAAGGATTTTGAGTGCTGTCTGAACTAAGTACTCAGCATAAGAACCTGTCTTCTTCGGGTGGCCATCTTCAGTGAGTACGGCACGCCGGTTACGATAATCGATCATGTAAGTCCATTTTTTGGCCGAGACAACCGATTCTGTCAGCTCGACTTCTCCGATGTCCGATATGTCCAAATCAGGAAACAAGCTATCCGCCACTGCTCCCCACATCCTTTCCGAGCACATAATACCGCTGGCTCGTCATGCGAGAAACAATAAGCTGATCTCCAACCTTCAGGGGGCTGGGAATCGTTAGGACACCGGTTAACTTTGGAACCTCAAGTTGCTCAACCTCAAAAACTGCATCGATACGACGTTCCTGCAGATATTCTGCAAAGACCAGTTTATCTGCAGGATATGGTTCCGGGTCACCTTCTACCTGAATTTCCGGTTTACTTGGCCAACTCAATAATGTCGCACGTTCGGTATCTCGGGCGTCAATATGACCTTTCGTCTTTTCCTTCAACAAATTCAAAGCATCATTTAGCAACGTTACTCCCTTCTTTCCAGCTCAAGCTTCACAGTGTATAGCCCATTCTTAAAACTGCTCTCAGCGGACTCTACAATCCACTTGGAGGTATGGTCCGTTTTGATCAACACCATCCAGCCAGCCCGAAGCCCTGTCAGCGTGTGGTCTTCATGCTTTACAGTAATTTTTTTAATCTGCTTCGCCTGCGACAAAGCCTTCAGGCGTTGCGTAGCGATCGTGGCCGGGTCCTCATCTTCCTCAACCTCGATAATCTCTTCCATTCGACCCATGGCTTGAACTGCACCGGCTGCTATCTTAGTTACTGATGAAGCAAGCTTATCGTCCTTATACTTCTGCGCGGTGACGACTGTATAAGTCTCCTCAATGCTATAGCCGGCGGTACTGGCTTCCATCTGTTCTGGAATGAAGACCGGAACAAGTGTGTTCGTCCCTTCCCGAACCACCTGTAAGTAGAAACTCGAATCCGTCCGGACTACATCTACATGATAACGGTAGCCGCTCCGCTCATATGCCTTTTGCAGCACATCCAAGATAACTTCTGAATGGAACATCGTGCCATAGCGTTCATCCAGGTTAAACCCTAACGAAGGACAACGAAAATCAATTCCAGTAGTCTTGATATAACGCTGAAGCTCTGCACCGGCCTCTCCCTTCAGGTATGGTCGTGTGCCTTTGTTCTTCGCTAAATACCAGCTCATCTCCCGAGCTTCAACCTCCCATTCATCTGTGAACTCATTTTGTTCATACTTGATGATGGGTCCATGGAAGAACTGATTCTTGTGATGAAGCACTCCCATTCCTTTTAGCCGTGATGAAAAGCACATCAGCATGCCGGCTACCTTCAGATCAGCAGCGTTGCGGAGTCGAATAGTTGCGCTACGTGCGATTTCATCTCGTGCTGAAGACCAGGACAATTCAACTGCCGCATCCGTCAACAGCTGTCGATTACTCTCCTTTCCGTAAAGAATCGCAAAATTGTCCATTTTAATCCCGCCCTTTATTTAACACTAGAGTTCTTGTCCAGAATTCGTTCCTTTTGAGCCAAATAATTAAAGTTTCCCTTTTTATTGTCGGCGGCTATTTTTGCTTCAGCTTTCTTCTGCTTATCGCTCTTCTTAGTTTTATTTTTACTATCTTTTTTCCCCGTTGTATTTGGCCGACTTTTGGATGACTTGGTTATGATTACACCAGGCTTTAAGAGTTGCTTTGTATTGGAATATGAAACAATTTTAACTGGGTTGAACTCAACGAAATTAAAACTGATATGCAGATTCGCTTGGCCATCTTTATACGTAGCCTCGAAACTCTCAAACCACATAGTCTGCGAGAACAGTGATTCGAAGTTAATAACAACCGGCTTGAGCTTCCATTCCTCCATCAACTTCCAAGCCTGTTCAGGAGACTGGTAAGCGACCGTCTCTTTTCCAGTCTCCCAAAGCTCTTCCCAAGCTCGTGGGAAGATCACAGAAAAAGAGACCCGCTTCAGCTTCGAAGTGAGTCTCTTACTTGTCTTCTCTTCACCTGTGATTACAACAAAGGAATCTATCTCATTGCTGCTGGTGATCTGGATCTCTGCCGGTGTAATTGGAAATGTGAAGCGATTCTTATCACGTATCATAGTCAGCATGATTTATCCCCCACTTTCCAGAGCATTGTACAACTCCTCGCCGAAAACCTTGCGGAACAACGCTCGTCCCTGTGGACTGGTCAGCATCTTGGCGAATTCAGTAAAGTTGGTAATTCCCTTGGCCAGTTCACCAAAATCGATGTTGATGTTCTCAATTACGATATCGCGGATCGCTGCAGGTGCCTGCGCTAGTGTCTTCGCTACCGGGATACTGGACGATCTCATACCTACCGCACCACCATCTGCGTAAGGACGAACTCCAAGTAAGCTCCCCGCCTGTTCCCACAATGCTCTTCCTCGTTTACTCCGCTGCCGCGAAAGTGGAATAATCATCTCCGGTCCGGCTTCACCGACCAGGCCCATGTGTGGAGCACTGATAAGCCCACCATCAGCGTATTTCTTCTTACGTTTTTTTCGTCGGCCAAAGAATCCAGAAATGCCATCATACATTTTCGTGGCCAACTTCTCACCGCCGATTGTTCCTAACAGCCCCCCGATTGCACCGCCAACGGCTGTACCTACACCAGGCATGAGAAAGGTACCAAGCATTGCACCCGTTGCAGCACCACCTAAGATCCCGCCTCCAATTCCACCAGCTACCTTAGCAGTCTGTCGCCCGCGGTTTCCTTTGCCAGCAAAGAGGATATCCCAAGCATCCATGGCATAGCCAACAGGTCGAACCACTTTACCAAGAAGTTTTGTACTTCTGGCAAAAGTCTTCATCTTGGCAGCCTGCCTACGCAATTGATGACCGGTTGCTCGTATCTTATAAGCATCTGTGAGACTACTGGCTTTACTCATGGCGTTGGTATAACGTTTCATGCCTTGCTTCTTTACCATTTCAAGTGAGCCATGGATTCCTTCGGCATATCCAGCTCCGTAACCAATATTATCGTTGTTATCATCAATGTAGGCTTTAGCCTTGTAAGCTTGAGTTCGGAAAGGCTGCGCGCCAACAATCCCTCCGTTTGCGTAAGCCCGAACGCCCAACATTGCTCCCGCACGTTCCCACAGTTCCACCCCGCGTTGCCGGCGCCCTGCAGAGAGAGGAATAATGGCCTCCGGCCCAGCTTCACCGACCAACCCGATATGAGGTCGAGTAATAATATCGCCGTTTGCATAAGCGGCACCACCACTGGAATTGGGAAGACTCGAGGTAACAAAAGATTTCGCCGCACCTGCTCCAGTCAGGGTGTTCAGAATACCCATAGCACCGATTGCTGTCGACTTAAGTTCAGGAAATTTACTCTGCATCCCCTTGGAAATCCTCGTAATAATGGTACTGCCCCAGCTTTCACTCTGACTCGTAACTATTTGTATCGATAGCAACTGCTGCTTCGTCTCATCGGTCGCCGTCTTTACTGCAGTCCCGATTCCGAGCATACTCGCTCCCGCTGCACCAGCACCCTGAACAATTCCAGCAGTGCTGGTTTTCGTGGTTACACCTAACTGCTGAGTCTGTCCAGCTGTTTTCTGTGCAGCTGCTCCAACAGCCTGCACGTTTTGCTGAGCATTGCCCGATTCTGTGCTTTTCCACGCGCCAACAAATGTATTTTTAATCTTATCGACTGTTTCTTTAACGCCGCTCTCGTTAACAGCACTGGTCAATGCGGTCTTTAATCCATCCTTGGCCACATTGGACCGGAAAGCGTTGAAGGTATCCTGTAACTGTTTTTCTCGTTCCGGTGTCAAGTTACCAAAGGTGATCTTGGCTTCAGGTACTACTTTAGCGGTAACTGCAGGCTCTTCCTTCTTCTTTCCTTTACCTGTAATCCAATCACCGATCGAATAGATACCATCTACTGCCTTTTTCGTCCATCCAGCATTATCAGCCAACGAACCGAGCTTTTCACCAATCAATCCACCTGCTGCTGCACCTACTGCAGTGCCTATTGGTCCAGCTAACGAACCAACAACACCGCCCAGGATTCCCCCTGCTGTACCTCCTACCAATGATCCACCTGTAGACGATACTCCGGCTTTAAGCCCATCATCTTTTGATGCTTGATACAGGTCATACCCTGACAATCCAATGCCCGCTACAGTACCTGCAATTCCTAATGCTTTTACGGCTTTGGTCCCGCCTTTGGCTAACCCTTTTAACACCCCTCGGCGAGCCGGTATATCAGATACATCCGAAATGATATCCGGAATAGCCGATGTCCCCCGAAGCCGAGTGGTATTACGATATGTGACTCGTCCCCGTCTTGCGGCTACATCTGGAATTGAATCGACATCTGGAATATTGGTAGTTCGTGTGCCCCGACGTGCTCTAATCGAGCCACCTGTACTGATGTCGCCTGTCGTTGTTCGGGTGCTAGAACCAGCGGCGCCGGTGCGCCCGCGCCGGGATAACCTACTTCCTGTTCGACCACCCTGCCCGCCAAGAGAGCCACCCAGGCCGCCAGTTTCATTAAGATAAACAACACTGGCATTTACAGTCATGGATGATAAAGAACTCAGGCTGTCACCCAAGCCTCCACTTGATCCACCAGTGGTGCCACGTCTCAGAGTGAATCTACGGCGGGTGGAAGTATTGACTTCTTCAATTGGGTTTGAAGTAGGGGTATTGCCTCTCCATCGCCCGCTCACCTTGCTTAAATCATCTAAAATCCCCTTTCCAAACTTAACCCCTTTTATAGCTGCTATACTGCCCCCGAGGATCAGCAAAGAATTATTAATTGTTGAAAAGTGATCGCTATACAAACTTGTCGCTTTACTTATAAAACCGACTATTTTTGAACCCAGTTCTTGTATTTCATCTTTGTTTTCCGTGATCAGAGTATTGAATTCTTTAAGCGCTGGAAGAACTGCTGTTGATAGATTCGCTCCCAACTCCTGCATTTGCTGATCGATCTGCGCACGAGTCTGAATAATATCCTGCATCGGATTCGCGGCCTGTTGAGTTTGGACCATTCTTTCCGTCGTCCCTGCAATACCAGAAGGTGCAGGTTGAAAAGGTACTTGAAAGGTCTTAAGTACAGCACTTCCGTTGTCTTCCGCTGTAGCCGATCCAAGGGATACTAGAGAAGCTTTCAACTCACTCTGTGACTGACTGGCTAAATCAGCAACTAGGGCCATTAGCGCTCCTTTTGCACGTTGCTCCTCACCGGAGTTAATGTCACTAGTAAATGAGGCAGCTTGCTTTGCTGCGTCGTTCTTACCAGCTCCGCGCAGAGTGAAATACTTCTCCATGTCCCCCGCATCGAGAGCCTTCACGCCGAATGTCTCTTTGATAAAATCGGCAGGCTTATCGAAATTGAAGGCTCCCTCCTTCACGCTCTGTGTCAAGAAGTTGGCCATTTGACCAGAGTTTGCACCGGTGTTTTTGAAATAACCGCTGTACTCCCAAAATGTGTCGAACAGATCTTTCTGTCGATCTCCCACTTTTTCATAGGCATATATCATGCTGTCAGTTACAGAAGCATAAGTTTCACCGAACGTGTCAGCTGACTGCGCCAGTGCGCGATTGATCTCTTCGAACCCTGCATCTGGCAGGAGATATTTCATCATTGCTGAAGCTCTCAGAAACTCGCTAGTTTGCGATTTATCCCGGACTAGTGGGGCAATATCTGCTAATTGTCTGGCCCCTTCCGTCTGTGAAGGAATAATGCCCTGAATATTTAGATCTTTCACGGTCTGAAGACCTTGATCACGTGCAGCTGTAGGCAATAAGGCCGCGCTTCGGGAAGCTTCAGAATAGTAATCCATGACATTCCCGAATAATGCGTCTTTGATTCCACCGCCTAGAACTAGAGCTCCTGCAGTTGCTGCAATCGTTGTAATTTTGGAAGATATACCATCAAGGACTGTGCTAACCTCATCTTGTGCTCTTAAGTGCACCCGGGAATCACTCATTCCGCGAATCTCCGAATCTGCCCGAGATGCCGAACGTCGCAAATCATCCGCACCTGAACGAGCACGACGGAAAATATCATCCACGCTAGTACGCCCTAGTCGACGCGTCTCGTCCGCTGCGCCACCAATGTGACTTCCTAATTCATCAGCCGCGCTCCTGGATCGTCGAAGATCAGATACAAGGTTGTCCCCCATTTGTCCAGAAGTTCGACGAAAATCTAGTAAATCATTAGTCGCCCCAAGAATGGCTTTCCGCATATTCTGGACAGCACCGGAAATAAGATCCCGTGCTTCGAACGGGACCGTCACTTTTGTTGTCGCTGCTATAGTTGTTCACCCCCTTGCATTTATAGATATGGGTCTCTAAGTACTCGTAATAAAAATCTACGAAGCAGGATTGTTAAACAAATTCACGAATATCTGTGGATGAACATATTGTTAAGTTCGTATAAGGATTTCATCAGATATAACGCAAAAAAACTTATTAATAAATTTTATATTGAGGAGAAGTATTATGAAAAAAGTAATGATATTATTATTTTTTTTGGTTCTTATTGGTTGTTCTCATAATGAAAGAAGTAAAGTTTCTACAAATGACTCATTAAATACAAACCTAAATGAAACAATAGAAATAGGTACAATTGTTGAAACAAAGGCAGAATCAAGTGAAAACCCTGGGACTATTGATGGATCAGAAACGGTTAATCAGGATAGCTCTGACGTAAATCCAAGCAACTCTAATAGCACCTTAGAAAGCCATTCTAATTTAAGTGAAGACGAAGCACTAAAATTAGTGAATACTAAGCTGAATCAAGAGCAAATAAGGATTTCGTCTATAAAAATAGTTGGAACTGATGATAAAGGGAATTACATAGTTAAACAATCGAGTAAAGCTACAACTGAAGTGATGGAGTGGTACCACGTGAATCTAGTTACACAAGAGATTAGTTGCGAGATACTTGGAGGCACCTGTCTTGATCACAACACTCCCCTAGTTACAGATGATAAAAATGAACTTTCCTTAGAACAACAACAAGCTTTAGAACTTGCTAAATCATTTGCAACTAATAATTTAGTTCAGTACGGCTACGTCGATAAACTGACATATGTTGAGTTTTCTCATATGGCAAATGAAAATTTTGTTTTTCAAATTTATAATCCAGGATCTGGGGGGACAGATACAATTGATTGGTTAACTGTGGATCTAGACCAAGGTTCTGTTGTTTCAAAATTCAAGTTAGATAAATAAAGATCCATATTATTTTCTAAGAGCTCTCTTGGCTTCTTCTTCGGCTACCATACCAGCCGCAAGACAGAAAAAATACTGCCGCTGTACATCCACCTCATAAGGTAGGATTTCAGCCGGCAGCCGCTTCTGGTTAATCCAAAAGGATGCTACCCAGCTTGCTTCTCCGTCTTGCTTGATGAGTTTTTTGCTTCTTTCATAAGTTCGTCCTTCGTTTCTTGGAAATTACGTACAGATTTGCTAAGTTCCGAATAATCAGCAGGATTGTCTAGGATACGCGGTGGCAACTCATACTTACTGATGCAGTTGAAAACCAGCAGCAAATCTTTGTTGTTCCAATCGAAATCATGCTCAGTTGCTTTAACGATCATGACATCAATCTCGTTATAGGATTCTTTCGGATCCCCGTTGTCTTCATAGGCCAGCTCATAGGCTCGGCGTACCTCAATAGTAGTCAGGCGGCGCACAGACCATTCTTCTCCGTCTGCCGGCACAGTAATGGTATCGTCGTTACGACCTGCTTTGCCTTTGGATAGGTATTTTTCTAATTTATCGCTCATAGTGATTTTTCCTCCAATTTTTAATTGATTAAGAGATTTTTAAAGAAAGGACGGTCACCCGTCCTATGCCATATAATCTGGAAACTGTTCAATAAAATCAAAATCATTCGCTGTACCAGACAGTGTGATATCAATGCCATTGTTGTCATCAATCTTGGCAACCAGCAGATCCATTTCATCATGAATATGCACACCGCTGATCATCACCCGTTCTACATTACCTGTCTGCATGTCCTCAAGAGAGCCGGTAATCCGGTCTAAGAACATCGTCTTACCCGCCTTGAAATCGGCTAGTAGTCGGTATCGAAGACTGGACTCCAGTTTAGACATTACTAACTTCACAGTGATTTCATAGCCCACAATCTGCTTCGTCTTGGACATCTTCCGCGCGCGGATAATATCCAGTGTTTCCGGCTTTAGGATCACCTCCACTTCTTTAATCGTTTGAATTGAATCCCCGTTGTCATCCTGCACGGATAAATTACGGCCAATAAGTTCGCGTTCCATCTACTATGCCACCTCCCAATCAATATTAAAGATTTCAATTGCATCGAGCGGTTTTGCCGACAAAGAGAAGTAAGCATAATCCATATCACTTTTCTTCGTTGAATGCTCAGTAAATGTAAATTCTGAGCCTATCGCCTTTTGTTCAGCACGAGTCTTCAGATAACTAACGACTGCTGCGATAAACATCCCCCGACCATCTTTGTCATTGTCCAGCTTAGCCTTGTTTGCTTTGCCAGCAGCGTAGATGTCATTCAAAATTTGGTCTATCGTCATGGAAACTCGAATCTTACCGAAGTCCTCCCTTTCCCCTGCCCCAAGCGTGGTCAATGTGTTCACTGCCGACTCAATAATATAGTCGTAACCATCCCGGGTAGCCATCAGTGTGCCTTCAGCCAACCCCTTCAAAACTTCACTATGGCTCCAATCCACTAGCGCTTCAGTCATTGGCACCTTAACACCCGTAAAGGATTTATTTGCAGGTGTTCCAGCGGCCAAACCAGCTACCCATGCTGCCCACTGCAGGGAAGTATAAGCCTTTCCGTTGGAATGTTCGCCTGCCAAGGAGCAATTGATGATAAAACGAGCATTAGCAACGCGGCTGCGGGTGTTGTGAGCTTCAATATCATCATCAGACCCCGATGCTCCTGCAATGACCAGTTGTGCCAGCTTACGAGCCTTGCTACGCCGATCTAGCAGCCATTGCTTAGCAGCAGCTTGTACCGCTGCGTCCGAGGATGGTAGATAAACGACATCAAACACTAGACCATCAATGCGATTAAAGATGCCGCTCCAACTGGCTGCCGTGATCGCTGCAGTACCAGTAACTCCGCCAGCCAACTTGGTATAGGGGACATCAGCCAGTGCCGTTGCACCATTATCCTTAAAACGCACCATGTTTGACTTTTTCAGAGCATTTATAGCTTCAGTTTTATCAGCGACCAAGAACGTCTCAGTATCATAGATACCTTTCGTATCCCGAATGACAATCTCTTTCTTTGTCGCATCCACCAGACTCGCCCGAATTAGGTACTCAAAATCATTTCCGCGAGTACCTGGATAACGGGCCTCAATTGTGTAGCTGCTGGCCACTGCAACCGAAGCAGCAACCTCATTCCCATTTGTGACACGGTACCCCACTACCGTTGCACCATTCTCTGCAGCCAGTTCCAACTCATCTACAAGTAGCCCAGATTCCTTGAAGCGCTCTGACTGATCCGCCATATCCACTGCTTTATTCGGCAGTCCCCACTCTGCTTGATACGGTACCAAAACACGGCCAGTTACTGATAGGACACGAGACTTCGCAACCGCCTGCAGCTCCACATACGCGCCTGGTCTATTCCGTTGTATCGACATTCACTGTTTCCTCCTTTGTTGTCAGCCCCAAATAGGCCTGCACCTTTTGAATAACTTCCTGCTGAGACAGTAGGGCATCTTCGTCACAATCAAAAAGAGCGCCGGCAATTTCAAAGCGTTCCCGCTTCAAAACCACTGCGCTCTCAATCCATTCCTGCTTTGTTCGCTTGTTCAGGTCATTCGGAACAACATCAATAGGCTGGCGAACCTGTTTTTTTAAGTTCATGCTTTAACTACTCCTCTCTTTTTCTAACCAAAAAAAACCGCCTATCCTTAGGCGGCTAATGCCGTACTATTATCGTTTACCATTAGCATAATGATTGTAGGATAGATCCTTAACAATCAAATAAAACTAATTACTGTATGACAATTAAATAGAAGAGAGCTGCTAAAACAAACCGGTATAGAGCAAACCATTCCAATCGAAGTCTCTTAATCAGTTTGATGAACGTCACTACTGCAATCATTGCCACAAGAAAAGATGTCGCAAAGCCAATTAACATTAGAAGTAAATCGTCAGAACTTAACAAATCACGACTATCGTACAAATCCAACAAGCTTGCACCAAACATAACTGGCACGGAAATAAGGAATGTAAAATCTGCAGCGGCTTTTTGGCTAGTGCCAAGCAAAAGACCACCTGAAATCGTCGAACCCGATCTCGAAAATCCCGGCCATAAAGCCAAGCATTGGAATAGACCAATTCCGAAAGCTTGTTTATAATTAATCCCATCAATAGTATCAGCGGTTTCAGTTCGCCTATTCCGCGCAGCAATGATCATCAACACGCCACCAACAACTAGACCGATCAAAACAGGGGTTGGGCCAAATAATCGGCTTTTTATTGTGTCCTTGAAGAGAAGATATAGGATTAATGCTGGTAACATAGCCAAAATCATATGAATGACATTTAATCCTTTACTTTTGGAAAAATCCATTCTAATCATATTAGCCCCAATCTCCAAATACCTTTTCCAATAAAGAATTAGAACTGCCATCACTGCACCCAGCTGAATAACAATTTTAAAAGTTATTGCAGCGTCTCCCTCAAAGCTAAGCAAATTGCCTGCTAAAATAAGATGTCCAGTAGATGATACTGGTAAAAATTCAGTTAAGCCCTCTATTATGCCAAGTATTATTGCTTTAATTACATCAGTCATCAGTGGATAGTCCCCTTTCGGAAATAAGAACATTTAATTTCCAGTATAAGGGAGACACGTAAACTTCCCCATCGATTAACATAACAATATTCAATTCAGAATGACATAATTGTCACATTACTCATTGTTTCAGTTTATTAAACTATTATTTCCCGTTAGCATAACAACAGAATCAAACAGTAAATTCAACTTGGATCTATAAAAAATTCGTTAATCTTCTGAACAGGCTCCCCGTCATCTTTGATCACAAGTTTCGGTACCTGAAACAGATATGAATACCTAAACGTAACTTCCATCCTATCATTCTGCAGCCGAGTACGTGGAGCCTCAATCACCATCATAATTCCAAAGCGCTGAGAAACCACACAGAACCTTCGCTGGCGGAGGTAAAGGAAGAAGGGAGATAAGTCCAAGGGGATCGGTTCCCCGGCCTCCTCTACCACATTGCGGTCGATGTCGTAATGAAAGACTAACCCTACATCCTCAATAATTCGGTCTGCCCGCGGCGTGTGTGCTTTATCGGATACCAAATCCGCCTCGATAAATACACTAGGGCGATCAAACTGCCCCGCTAACCAGCGAGATCGATCTCGAAGAATCGGCAGCTCCGGGTATATCCGCT
Organism: Paenibacillus sp. FSL E2-8871; assembly: GCF_038000345.1. Taxonomy (NCBI): domain Bacteria; kingdom Bacillati; phylum Bacillota; class Bacilli; order Caryophanales; family Paenibacillaceae; genus Paenibacillus; species Paenibacillus sp. FSL E2-8871. The sequence goes on from NZ_JBBOBV010000001.1 coordinate 1,418,075, forward strand.
GCACGAGTTCTGCCCAGGCTTTCAATCCCACATCCATCATGACAGCATCCTCCCCAGCTCTTTCTCCAGCCGCTTCATAATCAGTGCGTTCATACCGCCTTCCAGCTCCTTCACAGCGATGTCAAAGTATTGGCGACCAATGAAGACACGAGGTTTCGCCATAAACCCTGTCTTTGCAGCCGGATCATATACAAACTGACCATTTGCCTTCCAGAATCCAGGAACATAATGTGCTTTACGGATGGTGTATCCATCATTGAGATGGCGCGCATAAGGAAGGTTGGAACCGACTTCGATAGTAATAGAATTGCGGTCAACATCCCATTCCCAAATGTTATTGTCCTCTCCACGAGTAAAGGAGTTCCACATCAATCCAGTGTCAATCAGATCCTGTTTATCAATCTCATCGATGACTAGGTTCAAAAGTGTTTCGCCCACAGCCTCAGCAATGTTCTTAAGGATCTGGTTAACACCTTCATCACTCAGCTTCTTGAATTTCTTCGCGAGTCCGTCAAAATCATGCACGCTCACTGCCTTTCACCTCGCATGTCACTAATAACTCACGCCAATAACGGCGTGGGTTAGAGTCTATCACCAGATACTTACGTCCGAACAGTAACACTTCGTCGCTGATTCGGACGTCTGCATTCTTCGGCACACCTATTGTCTTTTTGACAATGTATATGACAGGAGTGGATTCTGCCTTGGCATCGGTCTGGGTCTTAACAACAAAACATTTTAAATCTGTGACTTTTCCGGATTTACGATCGCTGAACAGATCGTCCGCATCCTTCTGGCGTCCGACCCGGTATACCTCCAGCAGGGTATTCATTCGGTGATTCATAGCAAATAGGCCGTGATGTTCCCATCATCCGGCCCGGACTGCTGCTTCTTGACCCACAGAAAGAGAATGGAATCCACGTCGGCATTACCTGTGGTCTTACCCTCTACGGCCTGTCGAGTATATGTCCAAGCACCGTCACTTTCTGCTGAGTATCCACGAGCGACTGAAGCTAGGTATTCCTCGCTGTCCTGCAAAGCGAGTGACTCCGCCAGCTTGACCCAGGCCAGCATGAGCTGCTTATCTGCTACCTCCGGAAAAGGAACAGGTAAATACAATTCGATCCGGGTCAGTGCATCATCAATGTACTGCTCAAGCTGATCGTCAGTTGCTTCTTGTACAGCACTGACACGGCTACGTTTCTTAAGGAGTGTCGCTACCAGCATTCGGCACACCGCCGCCTTCCAACGCCTTCAGTGCAGTGATCAACTTCGGCTTATTCATATCCGCAAAGCCTTCAATGCCTGCTTTCTTCGCTTTGTCCTTTAGTTGGACAACTGTCAGATCTTCCAGCGGAATGACCTTCTCTGCATTCACTTCAAAATCAGGATGCTCATGCAGTTTTTCCAGCACAACCGAATCTTCCACCAGTACCGGCTTAGCTGGCTCAAAACGAATACTATACAGCCGGAGTGAGGCGTTCTTGCCTCGATAGGTTACGTATGGCATTAGAATTCCACCCCTTCCACATAAGCCAGTGCCTGAGGTTCTTCAAAAATGGCGTCAAAATCGGAATGAATCGCATAGAAACGCTTATCAGTCCAGATTGCCTCCTTGCCCTCAGTCGTCTTCCGAATCTGCATGTCATAAGTATGGACCATCGCAAAGTTTGGCTGATAAGTAAAGAGAATCGCTCCTTCCGGCATACTCCAGACCTCTTCAACATCATAAGCGTTGACTTTCTTCGTGCCCCCCAAGATCTGCAATTGAATAGATGCGCTGGTGTCCTTCTCAGCCAACATTTGAAGTCGCTCACTGAAGGTATTTGGATGCATGAAGTATTTAAATACCCCACCAGCACGATAACGGGTTGGTATAGCACGTTCAACCTCAAATAAAATCCCTGTTTTCTCTTTAGCCGAAAGTGTCTTCCAATCTAAGTAATGACCGGTGGTACGTGCCTTCTTCAACCAGCCGTCATTTATGCTCAAAAACTCATAATCTGGGTCACTATTGGGGGTTGCAGTATCACCATTAAAGCCGATGTCCTGCATATTCTCACCGTAGTTGTTTGCCATAGCCCGCATGATGATATCCTCTGCGTTTTGACCACGTACCCGCTGAGTCTGGCGAATAAATTCCTCAGTAATATCAAATGGAACAATTACTGGCTCCACTGAATATGGAATCTGTGGAAAGGTCAGACCAGGCGTGTTGGAAGCCATAATATTCTCTTTTTTACTCCGCATGTTACGGCCACGTACACCCACCTTGTCAATGGTTCCTTTGGAACTCTTCCGATTCTCATGACGGATACCTTTTAGGAAGCTGTTAGCCTCGTACGCCATATCTGTGAAGGCTTCGACTTCCTCATAATTTAGAGCGTTTTGGTCCATAGGTGTGACGATAGTTGATTTACGAATGCTTGTACTAGCGATATTACCGTTTGTTCTCATGGTTTGCATTCCTCCTTCGAATTACAGGAAGCGTCCGAAACTTACGGCGCCTTCTGATTTGCTGATTTCTTCTTCATCACCTTGCGCGGAAGCACCACGGCTATTCTTTACCAGTTGTACATCTGCTGCCAGCGTCTGCATCTGCTGACTCAGCGGTTCAAGAGCCTTGGCAATGGCGTCGGTAATTGCAGTCTCTTCTGCGGTAGTAACTGGAGCAGCAACACCTGCAGGTTGCTCACCGTCGACACCTTCCTCTTTCTTAAGAACCGCAATTTCTGCCGTCAGGCCTTCTACCTGCTTGGCGATCGGGGCCATTGCGGCCGTTACAGCCTTGGCAATATCTTCAGCTTTCAAATCGTCATCCTCCTCGGGCTCTTTCTCTTGGGGAGCCGTTTTATTTTTAAGTTCGGTCAATGCAGCGATCGCATCATCTACGTGCTTCAGGTTACCAGCGGAAATTTTCTTACCAGCTTTCGCAATCTGCTCTGAAGGTGTGCCAATGGCTTTCACGATGTCTTCCTTGGTCAGCACATCCTGCGCAATATCTACAAAATCTTGAAGCGCCTCTCGAATGGTTTCAGCATCGGTTTCCATCCCGCTGTTATAACTGTCCCAATTAAAAAGAACCGAGTTGAGGGCATCCTGCGCCGCCCAAAATTCTCGGTTCTTCCGGTTCTTATGGTATTTATCAGCGACCGCACCCTTTTCGATCAGGCCCAGCGCTTTAGCTATTCGGCTCAAGATTCCCTTGGATACCTCCTCTTCCTCCTCGATCTCTTCCCGCTTACCTACACCCCACATTGAAAAGCCAGTTATCTCGCCTTTTTTGATGTCTTCCCAAGTATCGTCGTCAGTGACTTTCACAGCTGCAACCCAGGAGCCCTTCGCAATCTGCTGCTCACCAAGCGTCATGTCACAAGGAGCAATGTATGACTCAATGACAAAACCCTTATCGACCTCGAGATCATGCTGCTTGTCGATGTTGTAGGTATGCTGCTTCTCCATGAAGAGATGTGCAGCCTTCTCAATTTCGACTTCATCCATTTGATCGTCATGAGCGTCTGCCACATCCGGCTGATACACAACGCCTTTGACAATCCGCTTATCATCATCAATCTTAGCGATTTGCACCTGTTTCTGGATGGCGTTCTTCCCGGCAGACTTGATGATGGCAAACGGCACGCCGTTAGCGCCCTTGTCAACCAGAGAGATATGCGTGATTTTAGCATCTTTCAGTTTATAGCTCATATTCTGTTCTCACCTCCTTTCAATAAAAAAAGCTATATTAGATAACTCCTTGCAGATTCTGAATTGTAATGGCGCCAAAATTCGTTAAATAAATAATGGACTGACCTAGAAATTGAAACAGCGACAGCAAAGGACGAGAAAATAATGTCCTAGACTGTCGCTGTTTCATTGAACTAACGTTTCCGGTTAGCGTAATGCAGTCAGTAAAAAGCTTACCCCTACTTACGATTCACCGCTTTGGTTTAAGCGGTGAATTTTAGAGCCACCCTTATATCAACCGAGCACACATTTTTATCTGTGAAGGAGCGGTGTCAGGACGTTATCCTATGTAGTAAAGCACCTACCGCATTGGGCAGGTGCTTTTTATTGATTATGACTTCCGCACTGGTCTGATATACTTCCAAAACCGCTCCGGATTAAAATAAAAGTAAATTATTCGACCGGGGGAAGTATCAAAGCAGTAACCAGTACCTGCAAAATCAAAAGTTGCCATTGCCTCTTCAATCTTTTCCTCCACACTACGATTTTCCTGCTCATAATCGAATGGCCCATGTTCAAAAACAATATATTCGGCTTCGGGAACATCAATCATAAGCATTTGTGGTGGCACTTCGCCTTTATAATCAAAAGGAAGTCGTACACCATGACACTCTGTACGCGGAATCCCCCAATCGCAGAGTCTGCCGTCAGGGTCATTAATGTACGCCATAATCTGACCGCTACCGCCGTTAGGTTCGCTCCCGCCATCGTCATCCAGTTTGCCCTTGATACTATCGAGTAAGCCGCAAATGGTTTCGCAGTCCTGTCCCGGAATAAGACTTTGCTTTTGCCAAAAATCCCAATACCCATTACTCTCATAGTTTTTAATGTGCAGAAATTTGTGAGCGGGGATGGTTACAAAATAGATTTGAATATTGTCTGTAGATTTCATCATACCAATCTCTCCCAATCCCAAAAAGTAGCGGTCGAAAGGGTTTATTTTTGTACGAAGAACGACAGGCTTAGGCTTTTTTCTGTATTCGCTTGGAGTTACACCATATGTTCCCTTGAAAGCTCTGGTAAAAGCTTCATGTGATGAAAAACCATAATCAAAAGCAATATCCAAAATGCTTTTTTCACTATCCCGAACCTCTTTTAGTGCAAAGGCTAATTTTCTATGCCGCAGATAATCCCTAAATTGCATACCCGATATTTCCTTGAATTTTCTCGTAGTATGAAATTCGGAATAACCTAACTTGCGAGAAAGAGATCGTAGCGTTATTGCTTCACCGTTACGATTTTTAATACACTCGTCAATTTCATCAACGATTATTTGGATTTGCTTGTGCCACTCGTACATTCGTCTGTTCACCTCGTTTCAACCACTCTATAGTCATTGTAGAGTAATGGAAATTGCATTGCTTGATTCTACTTGCGAAACCACTATTTAGTCTGTATCATATCAATTTGCAACTAGGCAGCGCATATTTTATCATCCGAAAAAGTGTGGAGCCACCGTTGCGGCGACTTAATCGCTGAGTATGTCCTATTAAAATTCCACACCCATGCCAATAATAAGCTTTTGAAATCTCTGCGAGCTTTTCATTGAAAACTTGCCGTTACTTATGGTACGGTTCTCCGCGATGGTTGAAGCGGCAAGTTTTAGGGCCATCCTAAAATCACAATACCTTTTCTGCTCCCTGATCGCTCTCTGTAAGTTCATATTCGACATGAGAGGTACGTTTGGATAAAAAGTACGAGTGACGATTCCCTTCTAACAGCTCGAACAGGAGAAGAAGTATCCATTTTCTATAGAAACCAAACTAACTAACTACTTCAAGTTCCCCAACTCAGGTTAGATTGTCTTCAAGTAATCAGACAGTGGCTGTTGGTTCCAGATTTGAGCTTCAATATATTCAATATAGGGGCCCATGCCTTCCCAAAGCGCAGTTCTCCCCTTATCTTCCGGCGCACCGTAAATATGCTCCAACCTATCCAAGTCAGAGAGGGTAAAGATTTTACCGTGATACTGGGATTGATAATGAGCAGATTCCTTGTCCATTCCAAGCCAGTAGGTAACCATACTATCCGGATAAGTGAAGCTAATATCTCCGTGCGAAAAAATGGTAAGCGGAACACGCAGGCTGCTTAATTCAAGGGAGGACAAGTGTTCTTCCATCCAATGAGAGTAGCCGAGTACTGCATAGAGTGGATAGTTTTCCTTGGGTTCTCCTCCCTTTGCTATAAATTCATTCTTCACCCAATGTTCAACCTGTCTTCTGTTATTCATATATTGAGCCGGCTCCTTGAATCTATCAGCTAATGGGTTATCCTCATACAGAGACTCCATAACGGCAATCGCTTCTGCATCGCATAATGCGGATAGGCTACGGAACGGCGGGTCACCTAGTCTGTAATAATGCGTCAGATATGTAATCATGATTGTTCCTCCTTAATGACTACTCCCAGCATTGCACTACGCTTCAGTACATGATACATTTCCTCCAGCATGACTATCGCCTCGTCAATGGTCAGTTCGTGCGAATTCATATGGATCATGACCGCTATTCCTAGCCAATACGCCGAAAGCTTCTTAAACAGTTCCCGAGCCTTGGTTGTGTTCATAGTACATAACTGTGGGTCGAGCTGTAAGAACGCACTATAGATCTCCTCCGTAATGATGTCATTATTACTCCTGTTGTAGTCAATGCTGCAATCGGACAAAAACAATAAACGAAAAAGCTGCTTCTCGGATTGAGCAAAAAGCAAACAACCAACCGCCAAGTTCATAGCAGGCTCATTTTTTTCATTGTTGTAGCTTTTGATCTCTACTAAAGCGTAATCGACAGCACGTCTGAAAACATTCTCTTTGACCTCTTCCATGCTCCTGTACAATCGGTATACCGGTTGAGTTGAGCATTTCAGTTTTAGAGCGATATTTCTGGCTGTCAGTATCTCGAATCCCTCTTGTCTGGTCAACTCAAACGCCGCATTGGAAACCTGTTCTTTAGTGACCTCTGCTTTTGGAGGCATTTTTTCCAACTCCCCACACAATAAGTATATTAAATAACAAATGTTATATAACGTACGTTATTATCATTTTTGCAAAATGTCAATATGATTTTTGTTTTCTTATTCCGGCTAATACAGCGAAAGAGCAGCTTCTTACGGTAAGTATACAGAGGTTCTAGTATCTTATTGTTTCGTAGAACATACAAACTCGCAAATGCCTGTTTACAACCTTTTACATTGAACGTGATCCAAATCCAATCTCAGTCAATAGTTGGCATGATGTGAATACAGGCTCCTGCGAGTTTTTCTACAAAAAACTTGCCCCTACTTATGATACGGTTCAGCGTGATTCATTTTCAACTAAACTGCCAGTTAGCTTAATGATGATCATCAGTCTATTACTCTATTTGCTCACTCTTCTATTCCACATTCAAAATAATCCCCTCCACTTTTTTTGTAATTCATATTAAACAAAAAAAGAAGATTAGTTGGCAAATTATCTTTTTCATTTCATTACCGATTGCATCGAACACCTGCAACGGATAATCTCCTCCGCACGTCCTGAAGGATCTCCCGGAAACATCAGCTTGCTTTCTTTCCCCTTCTTACCTACTAAGAATGGCTTATCCAGCGGTTGTTCCTGACCGTTGGCTTTTCTGTGTGTCTTTCGTGTACGATTACCCCCGGCAGATCGCCATTTTTTCCTGGTTACCACCTCGGATTGCTTCCAGCCCTCCAGCTTGCCTCCGTTGGCCGCTGCCGTGCTCATGGTTCGGGAAACGGTAATAGCCCGCTCCATGTTGAATGGGCCGGCATCACCCTTTGCAGCTGCCGCACTGATCTCACGTACGAGCAGCGCCCGCTCGGAGGGTGTCTTTCCCTCCTTAATAGCTTTTTGAAAGGCTCGGGTCATAACATCCTTGCTAGTCCCGTTCATATCCGGGACAAGTTTCTGCAGCTTCTTGGCAAACCGTGATGCCGCCTTATGCTTCGTAGACCAGATCTTTTCAGTGTTCAGCACTGTCAGCTCCGATTCACCAGCCAAGTGATACAGCGGCGTGAAGGCATCATACACCACCTGCTCGAACTGTACCGTAAAGAGATCCCCGCTCTGAACCGACAGCAGCACCTTCCCAAGCTCACCGATATCAATCAGTAGTTCCTCACTGAGTTCCAGGATTGCATCATGTAGCGCCTTCCCCTGCAGCTCGAAGATCTCAACTATTCGGGTTTCACCCTGCTTGTACAACTCTTCCAGCACTGTCCGCTCCGCATGGGTCAACTCCAAACTATCCAAAAACTCAGTATCGTCCGCTTTGGCGATGAGCTCCCAGCAATCCTTACACATGGCTGACTACCTCATCATGACTCTGACGCAGCAGACGCTTGGCAATTGTGGATACCTGCTCTTGCAGATTGTCTACATCAGAGTTAGGTTCTGGCACAGTTAATGCAGGCTGACTATTAATCAGTTGAGCAATCGGTGTATCCAAATATTCATCAGTGTATTTTGACTCATCGACCGTTGTATCAAGTACCTCTTCAGCAATTGGAATCAGATCACGGACCAGCATTATACCGCGGTCTGCGATAAAGTCCAGCAACGCCTTGCGGTCTTCCGGGTCAATAATACGTGGTCCACGCAAAGTCGCCCGTACACGGAAGATGCCCATGGCCGGGAATAAGCGTTTATTAAAGATCTCATCCATGATCCACTTGCGGTACGGTTCAAAGACCTGTTCCTCTGCAAATCGCAGCGCGGCTTGCGCCGTTGCACGGTTGTAATCAGAACTCTGGCCAACCAGTATCGGTGGCAATCGGAACGCGGAGAGGATATCGGCTTTCTTGTCCTTCCCGTATTCTAGAAACAAGGCATCCTGCTGCAATAGATCATTCAGTTTGTCCAGCTTAATAGATACCTTCTCGACTTTCTCATCTAGTGGTCCACCAGTCTCTTCCCCTATGGCTTCCAGATAAAGAATGCCTCCTTGGGACTGCGAACCTTTTACATTCTTCAGCAGCTCCATCGATTGCTTGGTCAGTCGTCCGTTGGTCACCGTTAGCAGCATGGAAAGCATTCGGCCGTTACTGAAATAAGAAACATTGAGTTCCTCTGCTTCACGACTACCAACCACTCCAGGTGCATTCCCAAACCAGCGCGGTTCACCATAAGGACCATCATTTCCTAACTTTAAGGGAATGATCTGGTTCCCTTGACCCTCTGTTCCAAAAGGACGGAACCAAACTACGGACTGCCCTCGCTTCATGGCATACTTCCGGGCATAGATATCTTGGGAGAATTCCTCTATCCTCTTTGTTGAGCGGATCAGTCGCTTACGCTTGATTGTTGCCCTGTCCGTTTCCCGCGTACAACGTACATATTTAGGGTTCATGCGGTAAAGCGTTGGAAACTCACTACCGGCAGGCCAAGCAACCTCCACATTTGCATTTCCGCTACTTTCAATATCCTCAATCAAGGAGCCGATAATCTCATCCGGTGTATCTTCCAGGTTACAGGTTTCCAAGAACTTATCAGCCTTGTTCCACTCCTCCTGCGCGGTCTGATCACTCTCACCAGGGAGGTACTCCAAAGCAATACCATATCCAGCAATGTTTCGCTTGTATGCCTCGATGCACTGCGGAATGATGTTACTGTTCTTGACCAGCAGTTTGCAGGAGGCAGGGTCATTGCCTGGTGGAAACGGAAGCAGCCCGTGCTGATCGTATAGGTTTTCAAAGCTATCCGGTAGCTGTGCGCTCGAGGGAATATGCCTTTCCTCTGCTTTTGATATTTGGAACCACCGTGCCTCGCCACTCATGCCTTACACCCACCCCACATCATGATCAGATCGCTCCTCTCTCTCTTTTTTACGCTGCTTCACACGCTGCAACAGATAATCCGTATGGATACCGTACCTACGCGCGTCACAGGTATGATCGTTTTGCTTAATGGGCTTGTCCTCGCCACGTTCGGCGGCTTTTTCATCCCATACATAAGACACCAACTCCTGAAGGGAATTGGTGTTATCGGCACAGATATAAAGTTCATTATTCTGAAATCGGTTAGACACCGTCTGAATTCCATCCAGTACGGTATTCACCGCAGCTCGGATATTGTTGATCCCCCGCTTCTTCAGTTCAATAATAAAAGCCTTTGCTGACGGGTCGATGAAGATCGAATATTCATCTCCGTCAATAAAGGCCTCCAGGTCATCAGCATATTCGCCATTCGTTTTCTCTCCCTTATGGCGGATATTGTGATAATACTCATCCAGCTCATAATAGACGTTCCCGCGGACTCCGTATTTCAGAAATGCCGTCGGGTTATTAGCACCGTAGTCAATACAAATGAACTTGCGATCAAACTTGGCCGGGAACCAGTCTCTGGATTTCTTATGAACTGCATCATTAAACTTAGAGAAAATCACTCCCTCTGCCATTACCCAAAGCCCTAAGATGTACCGCTGATAAAAGATCCCGCTGTACATGCGCCGGTACCGCTCCCGTACACGCTCAGAAAGTGAGAGATTATCCTCCATTGTGAAGTGTAGGTGCAGCGCGTGCTTCTTCTGCAGCTGGTCCAGCCATTCCTTTTTGAACCAGTGATACGGTCCTGAAGGGTTACAGTTGAACCAGAGCTTGGCACCATCTACAGAACAACGGGCAGTCGCTTGGTCAACGAAGGACTTCGGCATGAGCGCCACTTCATCGAAGAACATCCCAGCCAGTGTGATCCCGGCAATCAGATCCTGAGAACTTTCATCTCGTCCACCAAATAAAAAGAACCGGTTGCTTATTAAGCCCCGGGTCACAGTCAAAACATTTTCAGATCGATTGTCATGAACATGATACCCGCGGCTGGCCAACATGCGTTTCAGCGGACCGACCACGTTACGTCGTAGCGCACCAATTGTCTTCCCCGACATACCGAACTGCTCACCTCGGAAGGTGTCCATCCCCCAGGCGATAAAGGAGAATGACATGCAGACCGTCTTGCCGGCCCGGACGGAACCATCACAGATGATTGCATCTTTATTGTGATGCGGGCTCTCGGGCATCCACCAAGTCAGAACTTTAAGCTGCTTATTAGAGAATGGAGCCCATTTGAACGCTGGCGGCTTTAGTTTAAGTTTCCCCATCTTTCCACACTCCCGCCGCTCGACCCTTCAGTGCATCCATAAAGCCATCGTCTTCGAAGTCTTCCTTACCCCCGCCACGAAGCATCTGTAACTCATACTCCATGGTTTCGATGCGAATACGCTTCTCGTCATCAGTTAGGCGGTTCTTGAGCTCGATAGCTCTGATCTTCTTATCTTGTATGCGAGTAAGAGCCTCTTCCAACTTCACGATGTCGTCCAGTTTGCGGAAGCCCTTCTCCTCAATCTTAGACTCCATCATTTCATTACGGCTATGCGGGATTTTCTTCGTAATGCCGGTCTTCTCATCATGGATCTCCGCGACTTCCTTGATGGCCTTCATCTCGTAGAGCACACTGCGCTCGGTCTCGGATAACCCATCCATCAGGGATTTGATCCGGTGCATCATACGACGCTCACGGATCGTCAGAAGGTAAAGAGATTCATTCGCCTGGATGATCGGGTCAGTGTCCACCTGATCGATGAGCTGCTGCTCGGTTTCGGTCAGCGAGTCCATCCATATGGTTTCATGCTCACCAGTAGTGACGGCCTTCTTGTTACCGACAGGCCCCCCAGACCCGCCGCTATTTCCCTTGGCATTTTTATTACCTGGGGGAGCACCGCCGCGATTACCGACTGCGTTCTTGTTCCCTTTGGGAGCACCGCGATATGGAACGTTCCCTTTCATCTCAATTGGAACGCTCCCTTTGGATACAGTTGGAACGTTCCCTTTGAGTTCCTCTTCCCAATGGTCAATTGACTTCCATTTACGCACCTTATTTTCGCCAACAAAAAGAGCGGCAGCGATGTCCTTAAGCTTCATCGTCCCGCCGCTCTTGAGCCACATCTGTCTTGTTTTATCCCGTTCGGGACTGCGTTCTCTGGCCATGCTACATGTCACCACCTCCCATACAAAAAGACAAGTTCCATGAACTCGTCTTTAATGGTGCTAAAAATGATTATTTTTGCTCATTATTATTTATCTGATAAAGTGCTATTTCCTTTAATAATTTTTCAGATGAAACAATGCCTTTTAGCCATTCATCTGAATCAAAATCTATATTTTCATGCACCGATCTCTTTTCAACCATTAGCATAGCTCCATTTAATAGCCCTGCTACCCCAAATGCGATACGAACAAATGATTTTCTTGGGGAAAGTTCATCACGAAAAACATTATGGTGCAACTCTCTGCAACGAGAAGCAATTGGTGGATGTTCAAAATCAATAATTTCCATTGAATGAGCGAATTCGTTTCTAATTTTCCTAATGATATGCAAATCTCGTTTTGATTTCTCAGAGATAAGCCCTAAAAGATAGCTCAAATTTATTTTTGAAGAAAATGATGAAAGACCTCCAGATCCAGTGAACAATTCTTTGAATGAATTTGGCTCATTTACCATATACTTTTCAAGCAATTTCTTTAGAAGCTCGTCTAAAAAAGCGGCAGCCATTAACGCACACCCTCGATCAGTCTCCTTATCAAGATGTAATCGAAATTTAACCACTTCATCCGGAATTGTCGTGTTAATAAAATTGATTACTTCGTCTACATTTTCCAAATCTTTAGAATTCATATAATAATACCTCCAACACCGAATTACATACTGTACTATTATACTTTATTCTGATACTGTAAACTTCAATTTAAACTGGTTTCGTCACATTTCATCCTTTTGCAATTCAATATCTATCTCAATCAGCTTCTTAAGGTCATCTACCGTCTTGATCTCAATTCGGCCGTCCTGGAAGTCCTTGACCCATTTGGCTATGCCAGCCTTAACGATTTTACGATACTGCGCCTTGCTTTCGAGGATACCAGCCATAACTTCAAGCTCGTGCTGCAACAAAACTTTATCTTTTGTTCCCATTGTGTTCCCCTCGGCTTCCGTGTATATTTGGAAACGAGACAGCGGATGACTGTGAATGCCACGCGTGGCGCGCCGCTGTCTCAGCCGGGGGATACCCTGGTTGATTGGGAGGACGTTAGCGCGTCCTCCTTTTAATTTATTACGGGATCAACACGATGAAGCAGCAGTGGCTCTGTGCCTGTCGCGGCCTGGTACCGCAATTTGATCACATCACAAAACAGCGGATCAAGCTCCATGGTCCTGCAGGAGCGATCAAGCTGATCACAGGTCATCATTGTGGAGCCGCTGCCACCAAAGAAATCAGCAATCATGTCTCCCTGCTGGCTACTATTTTTAATCGGGATGGCCAGCAGCTCCAGCGGCTTCTGCGTTGGATGCACATATTTAGTCACGTCTCCTTTCGAAACCTCCCAAACCGTCTCCGGAAGTGGATCTTCCGCCGGCAAACCGGACCGCCAAACCGTAGTCTGCGTGCGATCGCCATACCAAGCGGGGGCCTTACCTTTCTTGTGGGCATAAAACACCGGTTCATGCTTCCAGCGGTATTGCGCCCAACCGAAAGTGGCCACGTTCTTGACCCACACGCACTGGCAGCGAACCGTAATCCCTGCAGCGTTCATGGCATCCTCAAATTCACGCTGATAGGATGATGGATGAAAGACATAAATCGCTGCGGTCGGTTCCATGGCCACAGCGTAATGTTGAAAGACAGCATGCAAAAAGCCCGCAAACTCCTCTGCGGGCATATCGTCATTCAATATTGAGCTGGTGCCGGCTTCAACCAGGCGGGCCGAGTCGCTTTGCACCGCCACATTATAAGGTGGATCGGTCACAACTAGAGCAGCCTTTACCCCGTCCATCAGCTTGGCAATATCCTCAGCATTCGTAGAGTCACCACACATAAGGATATGCCGTCCAAGCTGCCAAATATCCCCGCGCTGCGTCTCCGGCTCTTTGATATGATCAAGGGCACTCTGGACGTCGAAATCATCTTCAACAACCGGCAGATCGATCTCAGTGTCTGGAACACCGACAAACTCAGCTATCAACTCCTCGATCTCCTCCGAATCAAAACCGGATAAAGCCAAATCCACTCCGCCTTCCTGCAACTCATTCAGCAGCTGCGCCAATGCTTCATCATCCCAACGGCCGGAAACTTTATTCAGTGCCAGATTCAGCAGCCTCTCACGCTCTGGGTCCAGGTTAACTACTGATACAGCCAGCTCCGTGCAGCCCTGCTCATTTACCAGCACTTTGTAACGCTGATGGCCACCGACCATATTGCCGGTCTGCTCATTCCATACGATTGGGTCAACGTAGCCAAATTCATCCAGGCTGCGCTTCAGCTTCTCATACTCCGGATCGCCTGGCTGAAGGTCTACGCGGGGGTTGTATGCTGATGCTTTGATCTGATTAATCGGAACAATCGCTATTTTCATATTTTTAATCACCACTTTTTCTACAATATCTGAAAAAAGACGGGCAGTTAGGCCCGTCACTTAACTTTATCTAATAAATTAGGCAGTACTCTTTCACTGTAAACTAACCAATCATAAAAACGAATTAATTTTCTGAAATTACTATAGGTCCAACCAGATTTATACTCTAATATCTCTATGTTTTCTATAATAAATTCCTTTAGAAAATCTCTGTCTATACAATTTTTATCGAGAAGTGGAATATACTCAATAACCTTATCAAACTCCTCAAAATGTTCCATTAAGCCCTCAATTGTTCTACATTCATGCCTTACAAACTCAAGCTTTCTACGATTAGTAATGGTAATGAAACTATCCCCGTCTATTTTCGATAACCTCGTCACAATCCGGCTGTCTAAGCCTTGAATAAGTTCCTCACTGCTTAACGAAATAAATTTAAACATCGGTAAGTATCTATCAAGCCTTATGAAGGTTGGTAAACTTTGGGTTATTTTATCATAATCAAACTCAGGCTGATCATTAACAATATCCTCATACAACTGTTTGATAGGAATCGGTTCATATCCAATTTCTCCAAACTTCGAAGCAACACCAACACCTATTACAAATTCCACTTCAGATGAATCGAGGTTACCTTCAACATCGGAGACGTAGATTTTATTTTGTGGATCACTTGTCTTAACTATTTCGTAGAGTTGAGATTTTATTTGCCTTAACTGTTTTGCGCTAAATTGACGTTTGTATTTAGATAAAGCCTTATAAACTTGAGAAAAATCATTTGTTTTGATTGTGGTAACAATGATCGAGTTACCATTAATAGTAATTGGTCCAGCATGAAAGATATCTTCTTCGGTCTCATTTTTACGCTGAAGAAATATTAAACGGTCCTGCAGCTTATCCAAATGTTCTTTACTTAAACAAGAGGTTATAGATGTAAGAATACTCTGAATGTTCTCATCAGACATAGAGTAGCCTATGAAAATAATAGGGTGCTCTATGAATATGGTTAAAAGTTTTGCCGCCAAATAAGGATTGTCTTTATGGAAATTACTATAATCTACATCCGTCAAAACTAATGAATCTGGATCTGTTGAGCAGCCATGTATTTTGTAGATTTCTCCTACTTCCTGGGTAGTTGAAAAAAGGAGTTCTTTTTGACCGACATATTTATGAAATTCATTCGGGAAAATTTGCTCAAGTAAAGTGTCCCAATTAGTAGTGATTATACCATCAATAACAACATGTTTAAGAGCTTCAATTTCCAGGTCGTTTTGTTGACTCTCCCCGTATATATATAATTTCTCTTTCAAATACTTAGAAATCTCAATTTTCAACGGGCTTGCTATATCTGTTGCTTTCTCGCTGAACTCTTGTCGGCTTTCTTCATATTCCGGATCATCCCACCATTTTTTGTGATAGTCTTTTGCCATAAGACCAGCAGCTACGTCCAGTTTACCTTCACCAGTTGATTTATAATATGGAAATCTGCCAGGTCTAATTAAATCAGAAAAACGTCTCAGTAGTCCTTCCCAGTCCTCAGCATTCAGATATCTTCGAGAAAAACCAGAACCCACAAAGAGAAATGGAGCTGAGTGAAATTTTTTAAGGTGTATTTCAAGCTTTTGCTGGACGTCCATGCAACTGATCTCTCCTTACAAGATAATATTCCCATTCTAAACTATTCCAGAAAATTTGTCTGTTCGTTTCATCCTTTGAGTTGAGTTGGTTTTTGATCTTTGGGTAGGCAGAAACTCAGCGAGAGACTAAGAGAACCTGCCCGCCTCAGGTTCAGAATGTCCACAGTCTCCTTGATCGACTCCAAATTCAAGGCATTGATCGTGATTTTCCCCGGTATTAATACCATTACCTTCACCCTTTCCTATTGGTATTGGTGTACAACAAAAAGACCATACCCGATTCAGTATGGTCAAAGGATCTATTCTAGATTTAAGACATTAAGAGGATCGTTCCATCCTGTTACGACTCCGTTGTCAAAATTAACAGTAGATGAATCAAAAAACCATGTGTCCCCATTATTAATTATAGAGCTTGGTGTACCCATAGATTTTTTTACTGTTTCTTTAGTATCACCGAGTCCAAACTTTGTGATTCCAGTTGAACTTCTTAATTCTTCTTTTCTACGGTCTATGAATTCAGATGAAGATTCTGTCCCTATATCACTATTCCTAACCGCATCAAACACTGATGTTCCATCTTCGTATGTTGGATTTGGTTCGCTTGCAGTTTCAGAAATCAACTGATTTTTCACTTGATCTAATTCTGCCTGAACACTTTCTAAAACACTTTCTTTGATTTGTTCATTCTGTGAATTCATCGTTTCTAATATTTCCTTCTTGTAGCTTTCAAATTCACTTAATTGTGCATCAATATTCCCAACAGTAGACCAAGAGTCACTAAAAAGTATCTTGGTTTCCCCTGTTATTCGATTGATCATTACTGGAAATTTTTGATCGAGTTTATCATACTTATATATTCCAGGGTAGATGAAAATTCCAAAGGATACAATACATATCAATATAAATAAATATTTAACTATTTGTTGAATCTTAGGTTTCCACATTAATGTATTCCCCTTTTATATCCACATCGGTTGCGGTATTTACTATACTATCTGTAACATAAATATATTAGCAATGAAAAATGACTAGGAAAACTTATGCAACCCTTGTATATTCAACTTTTGGTATTAGCCTATGCACAGCATAATTAAAAGGTTTCCTCATAGTATCCACTCCCTGAAATCATATTTCGACGTCTAGGAAGATTTTCCCTTCTGGCACACTGTCCTGCCACAAAACTGTGCAGTTCCTTCCCAACGGCCCCATATGCAGCCCTTACACTTTGCCGGCTGCTGAGGTGGATCTTTTAAACGCCACTGCTGCTTCCTCTTCTTCAAATCAATCCCCCCAATAGAAAAAAGCCGCCCAATAATGAGCGACTTCGAAATATGTATTCATTTCAATTGTGCAATGAGTCTGATCTATAGAGCGGCGTCCGCTCCGCATCCGCAGCAAATGCGCTGCGCTCTTTGCTTAAAATCTTTACGGACTTTGTGACAAAGGAGCACAAGACCATTTTACAGAGCCGGCGAAATAAGAGTCAAAACTGCCAACAGTGAATAGCAGGCTTGAGTACATCTATTCACACATCATGCTTTGTATTGCTCACTATTTCGCTTAAGCACTCGTCTTAGCATTACTGGCTCTTTTAGCAGCTGTCATCTTCTCTCTCATTTGCAGAAGCATTTCGATAAGCTCTTCACGACCAATAAGTCGCACGTTATTCGACTTTGCTAGCTTGTAAGCCTGCTCAGTATAATCTCTATTCGTTACAACCCAAGCAGCTGAAGCGCCGTAATGTGAAACTGCTCCACGAACCTCCTGCACTGCCTTCAGACCGACATTCTTGCTGTACCGTTTAGCCTGGACAACAATTCGCTTGCCGTCTTTTGATATGACCAGATCAGCACCATAATCCCCGGCTGCTCGTGTAACCTCAGCTTTGTATCCTTGAGATCGGAATAAGTGACCGAGGTATTGTTCGAACTGAACACCCTCCATTTTATCGATCTCAGCAATACCCGACTTCTTCAATCTTTCCTTATGCTTCAACTTTCGGGATATCAGTGCCGCAATAACGACTGCTACGACTAAGATACATACAATAATTGAAGCTTGAACCGACTTGGTTAATGTATAAGTTATGGCAAATGATCCGAACAACGACAGTACCATTACTCCGTTTATAAATTCCTCTTCCTGCTTCGCCTTACTCTTCCTTCTTGCCATCGAAACCCCTCCGTTAAGAACTTCGTATAGTACAATATTCTCCATTAAGGAAGGATTTTCCTCTAAACATGTCGAAAGTCATAGGTAGAACGGAGGGTTTCGGGGTATCATTTGTAAAAATCCTCTATACTATCAATTTAATGTCTCCATCTTGTCTTACAACAACATCTTTTACAACACACTTTTTTCCATCTACAACAATCAATGAACCAACCGCAACAATATTTGTTTTTTCATCAAAAATGCTCTCACTGTCAAGTTTTCCAAGGTAACTATCGGTAGTGAATATTTCAAATTTCATTTTGACAATCCTCCAGTATGAATTTAATTTAAAGGCGGGGTGTATATGAATTACGAAGACATTTTTGATAAATTAATGTATTTCAAACCATTTATCAACAAAACTATAGTTCTAAGTCATTTGAAAATCATGGGGAAATATCCTGATTTCAATAGCGTTTACTCTAAGAATAGACAAGATGATGAAAATTTAGACCCTGTTAAAAATGTATGCATGACATTAGTTTTAGGCCTTCAAACTGGTGCAATTTCATTAGTGGACCTTGATGAATTATTGTTCTTATTAATTGAAGATAAACTATTCACCTCGTTTTTATTTAATTTAGAAGATTCTAATCAAATATCCAAATCTGAAGCGTCAATCCAAAGCACATTGAATGAATGGGGTGTCCCCAAGGAAAAAAACATACTTAAAGGACTATCCCAAAAAGAAACTTTTGAAAAATTCGTAATCGCTGGCCACCGAACAAATCAGTGTGATTCAATCAGGCTTTTGCTTTTAGATAAGAATTTAATTACTCTTAAAGAAAAAAACAAAGAACCTGAGCTAGCTGTTTATGCTACTCTAATTGAAATAGATTTTAGACGTAATCTACTTCATGTAAGATTAAAAGATGTAGATAAAATTGAGAGCAGCCAAATTGGTGTCAGGACTCTTGAGGGCCGCATTGAAAGAACATTGAAATTCCTTGATTCTTTACAACCCTTTTTCAGTTATAAAAGGCTAAGTAATTTCAGGGCATCGTTATTCAGACTAGAAGAACACTTACTACAACCGAAAAGAGAAGCGGCTCATAAAGAGTTAACAAAATTTCAGCAGCATATTGATAATTTCTCTTCTTTAATCGATTCAAATTTCCCTACAAATCACGAAAACGGAGTTACTACTCAAACATACGTATCGAATACTGTACTGGCCATAATATCTTCCTCTTTAGATCTTTCACAAATCGGAGACGTTGTCGGCATTAAATTTAGAAACCAAAGAGATGAAAGTACAACTAGCTTTGCAGAAGTTGCTATATCTGATAAAGGCTTTAAGTGCATCTCTACAGATAAGCTTTATTGGAGCAATCTAGCAACATTACTCGAGCAAAGGAAAATTGAATTTTTAAAGATCGGAACACTCGTACCTTCTGGATTCGTTGATGTAAACCTTGAGTTCAGAATAGAAACAGCTAACATAAAGCTTAACCAAAGTTCAAAAGGCACTCCCTCAGAAGGCGATAAGCGCCCTACTGATGAAAAGTATTCAGACTTTGTAGATTACTTACTACCCTTTATCAGATAACAAAATAGACGAGAGGGGGTACGCTTCGGTCAATGCTGCATTGCTACAGCCGTACGTGCCACTCTCGCCTGATTTCCACATTACCAATATACCAGGGACAAATCGTCAAGTGGTGTTCATAATACCCCGAAATACACCAGATTGTCGTCAAAATTCATTTTTGATGTATTCATAGAATCCAGTCAACTTCAAAGAGAATGCGATAGATTCAATACCCGCTTCGATGCGACGATCCACGGTACTGGATGCCACACCTCTGCGCATAAACATGATCGTTTCCTTTCTTGAATATCCCTGGATGAAGCGAATATCAATTGCTTCCTTCGCCTCCGGATCAATGACCTGACTATGAGCCCGATCTATCAGCTTCGTGAAAAGCTTATACTGCGAGTAAACCCATTTTTGCTTTTCCTGCAGAATTACGGCGTTCGCAGTTTTATCAGCGTGTAGTTCATCTTGATCAATCCTCCGAGCTGCCTCTCCATCGATGGCCACCTGGGCCATTTCCTTCTCATGATCTTCAAAATCCTGCATGAATAAGCGCATCATTTTATATTTTTCGAGGTAGAATTCTGTTTGTTGGATCTCCTCTTCAGATGCTTTTGGAAAGAGTTCACTTTGTTTGAAAATCCCCCATGCCATCGCCATCCCCCTACTCCCCTTTATGTTATAATATCAAGAGGAATAGTTTGGTAGAATGACCCCCGCCCCAGCCAAGGATATGGGGGTCTTTGTATGTCTCAGTATTTTTCAAGCTGCTTAAGCTTCTTCCGTAACTCCACATTCTCCAGCAGTAACCTCCAATTTTGCTCCCTTAAGTCTTCCTGTGACTGTAGCGAATCGCTAGTTTTCTGCCCAACCACTCGTAACGTCCGGACTTCATTATCCGTCTTCTCCAGGTAACCTTTGTCCACTAACTGCTTAACCAGTGAATGCGCTGTGGAACGAGACTTCAGCTTCAGGAGATCCGAAACCTCGGTAACCGATGGAGCATAGCCTTTTTGATTGATGAAACCTTTTATAAGCTCCAATGTTTCTGCCTGGCGATTCGTTAATGGTCTACTTGTCATAGCTGCCTCTTTCCTTATAATTGCATTTGATGCATTTAAAGATATACTGTGATAGGACTTCTTCAGACCAATGTACTGACGGTTGACCACACGCACACCAAAACCGGGTTAAATCGTCACTCAGTTGCACATATTCACCCACGCATTACTTTAACACCACTTTGCCGTGTCCTTGGCTTGGTATGCTCATATCCTCTCACCCCTTAATAGATAGATTGGTATTGTGGTGTTTCTTAGTACTGCGCAATAACTAACGGATTCGTTTCCGTCAAAAAGAAATAATATTATTATCAGTCGTAGCAATTAAGCAGGGCAGGATATTTTATTCCAGTTCACGAATATCTCAAGATGAAATTCGCTATCTATAAATAAAACGTTTTGTAAAAAGACAGAGAACCTGATTAGGAGACCGACATGATAAGGATGATAATAACTTTTTTTCTAGCCATGATACCAAGTGTATTAGCCATTTTTTTATTAATCGAATACTTTCCATATACAGGTCTTGCAAGAATAGGGAGTATTCCAACAACATTGTTTTTAAATACTTTTATTTTGTTACTTTCTCTTCATTTCACTAAAAAAATAAAATCAAGAGTATACAAAAGTTTGATTTGGATTACAGTTATATCGATAAGCATATTGCTCGCAATTGGTTTACATCCACAAGAATACTTACCTAGCGTATTAAGTCAAATCAGCAAACTGATATTTCCCGATACTATCAAATGAATACTTCCGAATTTTCACCTTTCCTTATGTCGCAATTTGCGTCGACGGCGTAGCAACTCAGCTTAGGCCTCCTGCCAGTGAACCGGATGCGTACCGCTATCTCAGAGAACCCTCTATAGTTTCTTCGAAGTCGTACCGCACCAGTTTGGGGCTGTTTCCTAATCCCAGAGAAGGAGCTTCTTAACTCGAACTTTCAATCCTTCCATGGAACAATCTGGGGTGTTAACGATGTAATAGTCATTGCCATTGTGCTCCACATGGGAGTACACCCAGCGACTCTCTCCTGTGGAATCTTCGAACAAGTATTCAATAGAAGCACCGGACGTGTAGTAAGCATGCTTTCCGGTTGTGTACCTGCCATCTTTCCCTTTGTGAAGTATACCTTCTTCAATCACAGGTGCCGTCACTTGGCGTATATACCGCCTAACCTCGTCCAATTTACTGCTAATCTGATAGAACATCCCCCGAAGATACATCTCTTGAGGATCTCCCTCGTTGTAAACCCCCTCATTTTCAGCTTCATTGATCATATTTGTAACCCACTTAATCCGAGGTTCAAGCTTCTCTAGCTCTACCTGTATTAGGTTTTTCATTTCTTCACTCCCCTTTCCTTAATCTTTTTAACTCCGTCGAATACCGATAAAAGCTCTCTTCATCTCGCTCATCCAGCGCTTGGTCGATCAGTGTTCGTAGCTCTGAAATCCGATATTTCCGCACTGCAGTTTCCCAAACCACTTCGATGTATTTATCAATTGCCAGTGCATAAACCGCAAAGATCAAGGTGGCACCTCCCTAGGTAAGAGAAAAGCAGCTTACGCTGCTCCTCCTCCATCCTTCATTTTCTTTGCTGCCAGCTTGCGATATGCCGTCCATCTGGTTGACAATTGCCCACTAGTCATGCCATTTTCATTAGCGATCTCGCGCCATGTCTTATCTTCATTGATACGTTTCTCTAGAAGAACAGGGAACGGGATTGGCTGTCCATCATATTCGACTTCAGGAAAGATTGGGCGTTCAGCAAGGATAAAAGCATCCAGTTCTTCCTTACTTGTCTCATCTGCAGAAGCTTCACCAAGATCAGAACTTTCACATTTCTCGACTTGTTCCCCTGATTCATTAGGATCACCTTCGTTATCTTGGCCGTCAGTTCCAGCTCCATCATTCAGCCAATTCGGTTCGAGTTCTGAGCCCTCTGAATGCTCATCGGGACCGCCATCATTAATATCTTCTTCTGATGATTGAACGCCATTAGTGTCTTCTTCCGCATCCGGCTCAACAATCTCAATTTCATCATTCTTCTGCTCGCCGCTCGATTCACCCTCCTGCTTTTCGAAGAGGTCACTTTGATCGGGATCTTCTTCACCAAGCTTCTCTGTGCTCATCACGATGCCGGAAGCATCAGTTGTGACAAGACGGCCAGTGACTTCCCGGTAAATATCTCCGTCCTCTTCATCGAAATCAAAAGCAGCCTGCGGATCTCCCATGAAGACATTGATCTTTTCCCCCTGATTGCTGCTGAGAAACAGGAAGTTCTCCTGCATGACTCTCAGCGGAAGTAGCAGTTTAATTTCAACCTCTGTGTCACCAACCTTGATCCCCTTTGCTACCGTCGCACTAAATTTCGCATAATCCTTTATCATATCGATCTTCCCCTCAAGTTTTTTATTGGAGTTCCTTGATCTTCACTTCTATACGCGGTCTAGCACTGTACCGCTTACGGACAAAAGCGTCCACTACCTGGCTATCATCCTTCCAGATGATGCCCTTCAGCGCATCCTTAACACCCTTCAAATAGTTGTCCGCATCAGGCTTAGTAACTGGGAGAATATCACCGCGCTCAGCTGCCGCCGCCTTCTTTTGACTAAAGCTCTTGGGTGTGGAACGATAGGCTGTAACCGCAATTCCCAACGGACCATCCAGAAGAGCAGTTGGTGCATGTTCACTGGCAGCCAATCGAACATAATCCTTATAGTCTCTTGATTTAGCGGGATCATAGGCTCTTGGAAATCCACCAGCAGTGCTAAATTTAGGCCGGCCCTGGGCGACTGGTTCTCCGTACACCGTAAACTGAATCATTACGTTTTCCCCCTCGATGTTTAGCTGGCATCATCGTTGTATCAAGTACGTATACCATGCCTGCCATTGCTCCAGTCTCATCCACAACAGCGAAATAATTTTGTTGCTGAAAGAACGGATCAATTGGCTTGCGCTTCTTTGCAACCATTAAGATCTACTCCTCTCATTCGTATACCGATTGCTAACTCAAACTCAGCAATACCCTCATCCACTTCCGCTGGATCCATATCAGAAAACTCAGCTAGCAGATCTGTACGTCCCTGAGCAACTCCGGTATTTATATAATGACGACGCATCTGGTTATACACGTGCCAGTAATTCCTCCTACCCATCATTAGGCCCCCTTACTGATCGTCTTCGGTTTGCCAGATTTTCGATGAATCAACACAAGCTGTGTCGGCGTTTCCCGTTCCACCAACCAATTCTCCAGCACCAGCCCCTTCGCTGCTGCAATCATGATTTTCTGCTTCTTCGTTGGCCGCTTCCCCTGCTTCATTGCTTGCTTCCCCCTTATTCAGTTGCTTCCACTCTTCTGGCCAGATGTATTTACCGTCAATCATCTACACCACCATAAAATCATCAGAATCGGTGACACGGATCTCTCGAAATATTCCGGTTCTACCATGGAGTTGCGTATAGCGATAGACTTCCTCCGGAGTGTTCAGTGTCACCGAAGGAGTATGCCAGGTGCCCGGTTCTGGGAAGCAAAATCCGTAAAATCGCTCTTCCATATCGGCTCCTTACTGCGCCCATTGGCGCTTTTCAATGTCTTTCCGTGGTGCTGGTTCATTCTGCGCTCGTTCGTAATTTACAAATTTGTTGTAATTCTTCATGAACACCAGTTCCACTGTACCTACGGGACCGTTCCGTTGCTTAGCAATAATGATTTCAATGATGTTCTTTTTCTCGGTTTCCTTGTCGTAATAGTCGTCACGGTAAAGGAACGCTACAATGTCTGCATCCTGCTCAATTGCTCCCGATTCACGAAGATCACTCATCATCGGACGCTTGTCCTGTCGCTGCTCAACGCCTCGGCTGAGTTGGGATAAGGCGATAACTGGCACTTCAAGTTCCCGGGCTATTTGCTTCAAGGTTCGGCTAATCTGTGATACCTCTTCCTGCCGGTTCGCACCGCTGCGCCCTCTACCCTGGATGAGCTGCAGATAATCGATCACGATCATTCCCAGCCTGCGCTCCTTCTTCAGCCGACGACATTTAGCACGAATCTCGTTAACCGTTATACCAGGGGTATCGTCAATGTGAATATCCGCCTTCGACAATAATCCAACGGCCATTGCCATGCGTTCCCAATCATCACCTTCAAACTTCCCTGTTCGCATACGACTAGCGTCGATCTGGGCTTCAGCACAAATCATTCTTTGTACAAGCTGCGCGGCACTCATCTCCAAACTGAAGATAGCGACGGTCTCCTTCGCTCGTACTCCGACATTTTGAGCAATGTTCAGTGCAAAAGCCGTTTTACCAACCGATGGCCGTGCCGCTACGATAATTAAGTCGTTTTTCTGGAATCCGGCAGTCATCTTATCGAGATCAGTAAACCCAGACTCAATCCCTGTGATTCCGCGGTTTATATCACGGACGTTGTACCGCTGCTCTGCCTCTTCCCAGACCTGCATCAATGCATCTTTGATCCCAATAAACTCACGTACTGGAACCGTCTGGTCTGAGAGTTTAGATACAGCAGTCTCAGCCATTACAACGAACCCTTTAACATCCTGCTCCTCCCCAGCATTGCGAAGTAGATCTAGGGCCGTATCAATCGCTTGACGACGAAGGAACATCTCCTGTACTCGCTCAACATAGTAGGCTGCGTTCGCTGTTGTCGGCACTGCATGAGCCAACTTCGACAGGTAACTAACCCCACCAACCTTGTCGATTTCCTCGCTGTCCTGTAGTTGTGAAGTCAGGCTGATCAAATCAATAGGCTGTTCCGCATTGCTGAGACGACGCATCGCTCTGTATATCCGTGCATGTCCTTCGTCGCTAAATTCCCCGCCTTGCAATATATCTGCCGAAGCTTCATAAGCCGACTGATCTATCAAGGACGCACCCAGTACTGCTTGCTCGGCTTGAAGGTCAACTGGCATTTCAATTCCCGTCGCCTCTAAAAAAACATCACGATCAAGCATTCGTTTCACCTCGAAGCTTCCGCATTACTGTTTCCCAGTAACCTTCAGGTGGTGGTTTATCGCTAGAACCCCACTCATCGAGATTGGCAAAATGTTCTGCAGCAGCTTCCTTGCTACGCTGGCTATCTTGCAAATCGCCCAACCGGCCACGAATATTTGCAATCTTTGGCTCTACCGTTTCAGTCAGAATATAGCGATCAATATTCTCCTGGGCTGTTTCCACCGGAAAATCTTTGAGATATTTATAATCTGCTTTCACCTTTTCGACAGAAGCATCAAAAAACGGGAAATGCTTCTTGATCTCTCGGTAAAGCTGAGCAACTTCAACCACTTCCACGCTTCTTCTCCTCCTCGATGAACTGTTCTAAATCTTCAATTTCCTGTTGACGTTGGCTTTTTCGACGCTCTCTTGAGGCTCCCAGGGCGACTGTTCCCTGCTGTGAAGATGCAGGGGGAGTTAGGTACCGCTCAAGAAATGAGGACAATTCATCCCAGCAGCCATAAATCACGGTTTTGCAATACGAGAAAGTCCGGATCTTATCCGAAGGTCTCCTCCGTTTGGCTTTTTTTCGGGCTATTGCCAGGTCGATAAAAAAGTATACGAGATCCAGCGGCATGGCCTCGTTCGCAATCTCACGAACATGTTCCCAATCAGTAGGCACGGGACTGAGTAGCCCGTTACGCTGCAAGTAGTACTGCTCGATTTGAAGGACACGCTGTTCGACTATCGGTTTATCAAAGTCTATTTTGCCTGTGGAGACGGCACCCACAGCGGTGGTAAGAACCCCGGACCTTGAACTCAACTCTTTTTGATCATCTTCTTCCAAGCCATCAATCCATCTATCAATCAAAATCTTTATAATATCTTTATTAGATCGGAAGTTTTCTTCCGGGTGATCGGAAGTTTTCTTCCTATCTCCATCCTCCAGATCGGAAGTTTTTTTCCTATCTCCATCGTCAGAGTGGAAGTTTACTTCCGGTCTATTTTGATACTTTTTTGAGTTCCGAACACTGAAAATAAGTCCATATGGAGCGCGGGTCACTCGTATGTAACCATGCTCCTCTAATCTTTTAATCCAATCGCGGATTGTTCTTCCGGTCACTCCGAAAGTTTCCTCCAACTCACTGCTGCGGATCGGCTTGTTCCCGAGGACAATACCCCAGACAGTTCCCTCTCTTTCCTTCTCCGATGTCGTGGAGCTGATACACCACAGGAAAAGCCATATCGCGCTGCCTATTTGTTTGTAATGTTGTGGCTGCAAAAGCCCTGAGTATGTCGGAAACGGGTAACTGCCTTCGGGCATTCAATCATCCCCTATAAATCATTCATATCAATCTCTATCATCCTGGAGGTAAACGATCGGATATTTCACCCGCTTCACCGTCCAGCCTGGGTAAGCTCGCGCGAAGTATTCTCGTGTCTCCCGCTTAAACTCTTCTTGATCTACCTTCATCAGCTTCCAGATCCGCTCCCCCATCATGCTCTGCATCATAGGTTTATCGTTGATCATCGATCTGCCACCCTCACAAGTGCGCCGGTAGTCTCCTGAATTTCTCTCTTAAAGCGCTCTGCGTCACTATTACCGTCAGACAGATGCAGTAACCAAATTTCCTCAACATTACGGGTATCATTGGCTTTCAAAAAATCTTTCACATTCTCCAATCCGAAGTGAGAACGAAGCAGCCGTTTCTTTTGAGCAGGATGCAAGTGACCTGCAGCCACCCGCTTCTTAACGATATCTAGGGAATAATTGCACTCCACCATGATGTGAGTAAGGTCTTTGAATCGATGCCGGCAATAGTAGGTATCAGTCAGGAAGACTAGTTTATCTCCCACTGTATTGGCAAGCAGGAAGCCTAGCGGCTCCTCGACATCATGCTGAATATCAAACGGTAGGATTGTCCATGTACCTATCGTGAATTGCTCCAGCGCCTTAATGACCTTCAGACGATGTCCTGACAACCCTCTGGCATCCGCCGTTCCTTGACTGGTATAAATGTTTATACCTGCTCGCATGATGTCAGGAGCAGCCTTACTATGGTCCAGGTGCTCGTGTGTAATGAGGCAACCTGCAATGTCCGACATTCTAAAATTAAGCGCCCGTTGTATCGACTTATAAGGAAAACCGGCTTCCAGCAGAAGCCCGGTATGCCCGTCAGATATGCGATAGGCGTTACCAGCGCTGCTAGAGCCGAGACATTGGATGTCAATCATCAGAACTGCATCTCTTGTTCAAGAGGAGGGACATCATCAGCAAAATTGTTAGGATCATTACCAGTTTGAGCCTTATTTTCAGTCGGTTGTCGTTTGGTCTCAGTAGTTTTTGACTTCTCTGTTGTTGGAGCTGCAGTAGCCTTTTTATCCGATGCTGCTTCCGGTGTGATATCAATAATCTCTCCGTTCGCATGTTCTGCAATCTCCGCTTCCACCTCAGCTTCAGCAATCATTTCATCCTGTGCCTTGAAATGTTTCATGATCAAGCTACTATCATCGGAGGTGTTCATATAAGCCTTGCATGCTCGATTAATGACAGTACGCTTTGCCATCTCACCAGGGAATTCATTATGCGTGCTGTTCTCCTTGTCGGGTCCTTGCTTCGACTTCTTCCATGATTGACGAATCTCACTCATGGTCATAATCTCGGTGTACTCATTACCGTCTTCCCAATAGATCGTGCAGTATGCTCCAATAATCTTGCTATCATCGATGTTTTTAAACGCTGATTTATGCTTAGTGATTTTCTTACGACTGCGAACAATTTCGAATTCAAATTCATCATCCTGGTAGATGATCTGAGCATCGATGTCAGAAGCTCCTGTAACATTTTTTGTGACTGCCATCGTCCCAAAGTAACTCCGCTGGAATGTGAGCTTTGTACCGTACACGATGAAGTAACCTTGTTTCTTAGCCGGATTCAAACCCTGAACAACCATATCCAGCAATGAGTTCGCTATACTATCCTTCGTGCATGTCTCAAGAGCGGGCTTATAATTCTTATCCTGAACAGTTTGAAGGAGAAGCCACGCTGATTTCATGGCATTCTCCGGACTGTAATTTGCGGGGAAGTGAATCTCTCCGCGTTCCTGAAACTGCCTTACTTTCTCTGCCACCACATCGACGGTGTCGCGTTTTACTAAAGCAAGTTGTGCTGTACTCAATTAAATCTCCTCCTTAATCGCAATACGTTCTGTTGCAGTGTGGACAACCAGTAACCAGTTCGGAAGCAGCTTTTTCAACAGTAATCCCCGATGACTCACGTCCATCGGATTTTCCCTTCCATACATGGCGACCAGGCTCATATATGTTCTGATTACATGACCAACAGCGGCCATTGTTTGGCGCGAAATGAGGAGCTTGGTGCTCCTCACAATACTTTTTCTGAGCATTAATGCTTTCCTGTACGTCGTACATTCAAATCGCCTCCTGTATAGCTGCCGTCTCAATGCGCAGCCGCTTATCTGCTTCACTTACTACCAGTCGGATCACCTGAGCGTCTGTGCCGATCAGCTTGGTCACTGCCTCAGCGTTGTCGACAAAGATTGGAGCCGAGAATCCGTAATGTTCACCTAGCGTATTGATGATGTCCAAACCGACATTGATACGAGCCGCATTGTTGAGTCCACCATCATAAGGAACTCCCTTATAAAGCGTGTCGCAGACTTCCTTGATCCCGCCGTTGATTTGATCCTCAAAGAGTCGGAACCGTGCGAGCTTGAATTTGCTGTTGATCTTGGCATCCAGCATGCTGACCTTGGTCTTAGTGAATTCCTCGCAGAGGAACAGTTCATGCTGCAGGCGCTCATACTCCGCTGCAAGTTCCCGCTCTTGTTTCTCTAGCTCCATCACCCGCATCTGCGCTCGGCGGACACCATCGAATTTAACGAGATCACGTTCCATTTCTTCGATCTCAGCACGTTGCCGGCGAATTTCGGAACGGGTTGTTGCAGCAGCTTCTTCACCTGAAGTTCTCAATACTTCAATCTGCTGTTTTACTTGAGTAGCTTCAGCCTGCTTCTTGGCATATTCAGGATCAGTAGCTGGGTCCTTGACTCCTGTACGTAACACAGTTAGCTGATCATCAGCGGATGCGACCGCTGCCTGCAGGGTTTTTAGGGTACTGTTCAAACCTTCGATTTCTTCCCGTAGCCGAATAATTTCCTGCTCGAATTTCTGAGCTTCAGCCACCGCCGCTTTACCGGAATTATTGATACGCTCCTTACGCTCCGCTAGCCGACGATTAAATTCAGCCTCTGCTTTGTCATGAGCTGCCTTAATTTGATCTTCTGGAAGTGACTGACCACAGGCTGGGCAATTGGCATCATGACCATCAGGATGTTCGAAGGTAAGACTCTTCAGCTCAGCAAATTCTGTTCTCAAGCGATCTGCTTCTTGCCCACGATCAGCAACTAAGCGCTCATTCTGCTTGATACGTTGTTCCTTGTCCTCTACTGTACGGCGGTACTTATCCAGCTCGTTATGCATCCGGTTCACTTCATCACGTTTGAGAGCCAACTTATCTAACACATTGGACTGCATACGACTCTTAATATCGATCAGCTCGCCTTCAATTTCACGAAGCCGCTTTTCCTTAACCGCTAACTCACCACCTGAAAGAATCCGGGAAAGCTCGGCCTCCCCTGATTCCACCCGATTACGTAGGATCGCGATATCTTCCTTGAGGAGCTCTTCATCCAGCTCCGCAACATCCGGCATTTGACGCTGCACTTCACTGATCCGCACTGGCAGCTCCTTGATCTCCTTATTAATCACAGTGCATCGGGAAGAGATAACCTTTTTATGTGACTCAAGGTCGCGATCTCCCAGGATACCTGGTAATGAAGCAAGTTCTTTGTTACCGTGGATTACCTCGGCATCCGTCAGATCACCACACACTTCCAACAATGTCTTACGGCGCTCTTCTTTCTTTAGCTGTTCATTGAAGTAAGAAGGTGAAGTCAATAGTTTGAATAAATCCTCTTTGATGATGGAATCAACTTCGGCGGTGTACTCTCCTTTTTTCACAGGAACACCATCAATGAAGTAATTCGTTTCATGTCCTTCGAACGCATCCGTCGCGGAACCACGTTTCTTAGTCCACTTTTCAGTAAATACTCGGCGGAAAGTACGACGGCGGCCATCGATCAAGAAAACTCCCTCCACCTCGTGCTCCAACTTGTGCTGAAGAACCTTCCCTGCTCCATCCAAACCTTTAATCTCGAAGTCAGCCTTGTTCTGGCTGTCCTTACCGAACAAGAGCCAGACAAAGCCGTCGAACATAGTGGTCTTCCCAGTAGCATTGTCACCATAGACATCAGCATCCCCGCCATTTGCGGCGAGGACAAGTTCTTTAATACCTTTGAAATTACGGAGCGTCAGGCGCTCCAAAACGATACGTTTCAAGCGATTCCCTCCTCGATGGCTTCATTGCATTCAGCATGTAATATCATTTGTTGATCAGGTGTTTCTGGATAGCGGATACCATCCAAATAAGTCCGGATTTTGTATTCCAGCTCAGCCAATTGCTCATTGCTAAAATGATGCTGAATGGATTCCCCACCTTGCTGGATATTTAGAACCGGAGGATTAAAGTAGGTCTCCGCATCGATGATGAAGTCAACGATTCCCTCATGTAAGAGAAATGTGTGCGTTCCACGCATGGATGAACTCCCCCTCTTGTGTAGTGCGCCCCCAGCATGATATAGTGGGGGCAAGAAAATTTGATTTTCAATGAACTGAGATAGCCCATGCCAGTGGGCTATTTTTCGTTGTCGTGCTCAGCAATTTCCTTGTAATCCACGATTACAGGAGCGTTCTCGACACTGGCTATCATGTGGCCATCTTCGTCCAGAACGACATACTCAGAATGAACATGGTCCTCATACTCAGAACCAACCTGCTTAATCTCAATTACTTCATGGCTATCAATCTCGGTTCCAACTTCAAATACTCGTGTAGGATTACTAACCACTGTTAACTTTTGAATGATTTGCATAAGCTGCCTCCTTTCTATGTATTTGCAAGGTGAGCGAGGGAGTAACTGCACCAATAAAGACGGCCTTTTCAGCTCCCTTGACCTATGTGATCCGCCACCACCTTGGATGCGTCAGCCGCATCTTGGAATCCCGGACGGAGGAAAGGTTATTTCTAAGGTCCGACATCCCAAGACAGGGGCCGAAGCCCGTGCCCGTCCTTCTTAAATCTTTGCTGCTGCTGCCATTTTTTGAATAACTGAACGGCTGTACAGTTTCCCTTCAAACGGTACCAAATCTTCCTGGCTACCAGTGATCGCACAGCCAGGCGCATACTTGCGGAAGATGATCTTGTCGTCGTCAACGAAGATCTCTACAGGGTCTTTGATCTCCAAATTCATAGTGCGACGTAATTCAATAGGGATAACGATCCGTCCAAGCTCGTCCAATTTACGTACAATTCCAGTTGATTTCATATTATTAGCCTCCGTAAGATTATTTTTTAGAGTTTATTAATGCATTTGAATCTCAAAGGGTAACCTTGTGCTTTTCACGCTTCGGGTTTAGAATGGACATCAAGAGATTCTCTAACCGAGATTTCAAACCAAGTGACTGCCCTGCCAGGCGGTCATTTTTCATTTCTACTTCAGCGATGCGGATCATATTATTCAGATAGTCTTCAACATCCTCAATCCTTCCTGGTAGAATCACATCCGGATTCTTCCGGATCATCTGCAGGTTATGAGCTGCATGCTTACCCGCTTTTCTTGCCTCAGCAACCAATTGTTCTCTTTCCAAAGCGCTCCCTCATTTCAAATATTTTTTAACTTTTAGCTCAGCTCGATGCTCCTTCCAAGTTCCCAACCAACTAAAGGAATACTCTTTACATAGCACTGCAGCCAGATGAGTCAGGGCCGTGATAGCTTCCACCGTTTCCATAAGCAGTCGTTTTATTTGATGTCGCTCTGCATCCGTTATTTGTTCATTAGTTTTGCTGATTGGTGCTTGTCCCGATGCCACAAGTACTTCCTTCATCTCCTCGACGGTTTTTATTAGGACGCTTGCTCTATGCAGATCCACATTATCCAGCCAAGGTGAGAAGGCTCCCCCAGAAACATCTGCTACTGCTGCCAAGAAAAGCTGCCCATCATCGTAGTGCTCAACCGCAGCCTTCATGACTGGCCTGGAAGCTTTACGCGTCCCTTTAACGATTTTCCCGATTTGAGAAGCATCGACATTAGCTACTTTTCCGGCAATATGCCGGTTATCACCAGAACGTTTCAATACGTCTTGTAGTGCGGTTCCAAACTGTCCGATTGCCAACTAGATTTCAACTCCTTTGTCCGTTTTATGGGATGCTATCGGACAGAGGCCTGATGTATGATGTTGTTAAGCAATTCCCCTTACCGCAATCCCTGCCCGCCGCTGCCGATAAAGCTCGGCGGGTTTTCTTTATCCGATTGCATGTCTGCGTTTAGCTTTGAAATCTTCACCAGCGTTATTATCGATCCACTCGGTGTGTTCATCGATCCACCGAAGTAACAAAGCTGTCGGTATCCGTGGATTACCAAACTCACGATTCACTGGAAAGTCTGGACGTCTCATAACCTCAGTGGCTGTTGGTCTGCTAATGTCCAGAAGTTCCATGAACTGCTTAATACTAAGCACTGGTGGTAGTGAAGTCGGGACTTGTACGGCGTAAGCTTCGATTGCCTTAGACACTACTTTTTCAAGTAACCGTTCTAAGTCATCGCTGTCCATGACTACAATGGACATTAAGATCACATCCTTCACTGATTTAGTTTCCTCTTTCTGCTAAAATGAGATGGTCCAAATCTTGCAGAAAGGAGGGCTACTATGAAATTAGGACTTTCTTATGAAGATTTAGAACAAATGGGATTTGTCGAATACCAGGGTTCTACACTTGATGTTTTTGATGAAATGGATAATGATATAGAATTATCCAAGTTTGATACCAAAACTAAATGGAACGAGTCATCTCATGAAGCAATTATTCGGGCTGTTGCAAAGATGATTGAAGGTAACAACGCTGCTCTTTTAAAGCAATTAAAAGCTGCTGGCGTTTCGCTGGATCTTTAACTTTTTGTTCGATTCGTCTTTGGCGAATCTCGATCAATTGCAATTCTTCTTCAAAGCTGGCCGTCGTTGCAGCGGCGGCCATCTCTTCCCGCACGATCTCACGAATTCGTTCTTCATCCATTTAGATCACCTCCTTGGCTGCAGACGGTTCCATCGTTACCGAATCGGTAACTTCATCTTCAAAAAAAAGCTGTTCAAGTGGAACATGAAATGTATCAGCTACTTTTGCGAGAGCTTCGGCTGAGAACTTCCCTCGACCTACCTCCAAATAATAGTATCCATTGAGACTTTCATATCCCAAAATGCTAGCCATTTCTTCTAAAGATAGGCCGATACATTTACGTAGACTTTTAATTTTTTCGAGATCTACACGTTTCACTCTATCACCTCCGAATTACCGTTTCGGTAACTTGTGATTTGATCATACATTACCATTTCGGTAATGTCAACGATATTTTTACCATATTGGCAATTTTGTTTATTTACCAATATGGTAATGGTAAAATAATTGAAAAATGTTTTTTTATTTTAGAGAGAAGGAGTCAACATGAAAACTCTCGGTGATCGAATAAAGTATCTAAGAGAAAAAAAGAACATCAAACAAAAGGAATTAGCAACGAAATGCGGATTAACAATTGTTCAATTATCTCGATATGAAACAAACGACAGAAAGCCTGATCCTGAAACACTTCGGAGATTGATTGATGTCTTAGAAACCAATGGGGACTATCTTCTTGGTCTAACAAACGATCCATCACCTTTAGAGAAAAGAGAATCTAATTTATCATTCTATGGTGGGCCAAATGACTGGACAGAAGAGGAATTTAAAGCGGCTGATGATTTTATAAAGGAAATCAGAGAGGCACGACAAAGAGCTTTAGACAAGGCAAATAAAGAGCAGCAATAAAGAGGTTTTATACATAGCCAGCAATGGCTTTTCTTTTACATACAAAATAGAACATACGTACGCTAATTGGAGGATTTAACATGAACTTATCCAAATACTTCAAAACCCCGTTGGAACAAACTATTGAAAATCACTACCTCTCCAGGGCTATATTGGTGCCAAACGATTTGACTATAGAACGAATTTCTGAAGCCTTTAATGTGGAGGTGCATTTCAAAAGCGTTAAATCTTTTTCTGATAATGAATTATGTGTAATTGTTATCAACCAACAGGATGAACGTGATGTACAGCATAAAACATTCTTCCACGAGCTTGGACACGTGCTCCGCCATGTTGGGGATCAGCGTCAGATTTCGGAGCTTTTCCAGCAAATGCAAGAAGCTGATGCCGAACGATTCAGTCTTTACGCAGCCATCCCCTTTTTCATGCTTGAAAAATTGCAGCTCCCTGCTTTCGAAGAAGAAGCGGCAGGTATAGTTGCAACCGTATTTCAGGTTCCTCCAGAATTCGCACTGTTGCGTCTGAAACAGATTCGCGAGCGTATTGCTAGCGCTGAAATCATGACAGCTTTTACATATACTGCTGTGGCCAAGGAAAACACTTTACCTTACACGACAACTCCTGAGCCAATCATACGAGGTGTTTACGGGCTTGACGATTTATCTAGACCCCACACGCTTATCATTGAACAACGTGGAGGCTTTAAGTGGGATCAGCCACTTTACATCGAGGTTAATGGAACCTTTAAAAGCGTGGATGTCCATCCAAACTCTAATCGGGATAGCGCTGTTGTTCGTTCAAGTGATCTTTCAATCCCTCCGAGCCGCTCTGGATACGTAATGATCGACATGGAGCGAATTGCTTCTCGGCATGGACAAAACGCAAACAAATTGTTTCTAACCATAGAAGCTTTAGAAGATGCTATTAATTTTTAATTTAGGAGGACCTACTCATGGCCAGCGTATTTAAA
Organism: Paenibacillus sp. FSL E2-8871; assembly: GCF_038000345.1. Lineage (NCBI taxonomy): Bacteria > Bacillati > Bacillota > Bacilli > Caryophanales > Paenibacillaceae > Paenibacillus > Paenibacillus sp. FSL E2-8871. Next base: position 1,453,592 of record NZ_JBBOBV010000001.1, read on the forward strand.
GTACCTGCAAAGAACAAACAAGGCTACAAGTGGAAGTGTGTCATGGAGGGTCCTCCTGATCCGGTCACAGGCAAGCGCCAACAGGTACCGAGGGTACGTGATACACAGAAGGAAGCCATCGCCGCAGCTCAGGCAGTTGTGGATCGTATGAAGCGTGGAACCGATACAAAGCGAGCCAAAAAAATGAAATTCAATGAGGCTGCTCAAGAATGGCTACAAGATTATATTATTACTAGCGGAGTTAAAGGAAAAACTGTGGAAGCTCATGTGTCCGACATTAATTTACTGAACAAATATTATGGTGGCGCTAATATCGATAAAATAACACATAACCAACATCAAAAAATGCTCAACAATTTGTTTTCAGAAGGATATGAGATAAACTCCATCTATCGTTATCATTCAACAGCAAATTTAATATTCAAATGGATCATCAAAGAAAATTTACGCATTGATAACCCTTGTCAGAACATAAAAATGCCTAAAAAACAACGGACAGTTTTAGAAGCTAAAAACAATGCACTGGAAGAAAAATTTCTGGAAAGAAGTGAAATTGAAGAATTTCTGGAAGTACTACAAAATCACGGTTTAGGTGATGATCTAGAGACGTTTTATTTTTTGCTGTTTAGCGGAGTGCGACCAGGAGAATTTTGTGCTTTAGAGTGGCCTGATTTCAACTTCGAAACTCATGACGTTCATATTTATAAAACACTTCACTTTCCACAGGGTGGAAGTGGCGCGTACCAATTAACACCTCCAAAGACTACCGGATCCGTCCGCACCTTTGATGTGGATGATTTCATCGTTGAGATGTTTAAGCGGTTAAAGGTAAAACAGTACGCTCGACATAAAAGATACAAGGAGCTCCACGATGACTTTGTAGAGACTCAGTTTATTTTGACCAATAACAACGGAACACCTTTTACAAATTGGAAGTTAGTTAACCGCATGGCTCGGCTAATGAAATTAACAAACATCAAGAAGCACGCAACCCCTCATATATTTCGACACACTCACATCACGATGCTAATCGAAGCAAGTATCGCGTCTGGCTCTCAGATTGATCTCAAAACGATTATGAAGCGTGTAGGTCACGATGATGCAAAAACCACACTCAAGATTTATACCCATGTGACGGAACGAATGATGCAAAGCAGTAGTGACAAACTAAAAATCCACTTCCAAAACATATTAAATTCCAAGGATCTGCCGAGAATGTGATTTTTCTGTGATTTCAAGTTAAAAAAAAGACTCAAAATCCCTTGTAAACACTGATATATCAAGGTTTTTTGAGTCTTATACAATTTATTATATTAATATATTGGGGCAAACCGCAAGCATGCGTGTCCTTTCGAAAAAAAATGGGTCTTTATTCCCCTTATTATTCCAAAATATCAGTATGTATAAAGAAAACCCCCTCACCGTTAAGTGTTGGGGTTCATCCAGAAATATAAGGACTTGATTAGCGACAGTTTCTTGTTGTTGGAGGATTACCGATCACTCCAGGGTACTGGTAAGTAAGGGGCTCATCAAATGTAGCATAATCAAAATAAATCATAAGTAATACAGTACGTTGACCAGTTACTGGGTCACTAATAATAATGTGGTCACGGCCCGCAGCTTCCAGCACACCCTTGTAAACTTTGGCATTCCACTCTTTGTTATTTTCATAAGTAAAATAAAATGTACCTACTTTGCCTAAATTCAGTCTGAAAATATTTTCGATATACGATTGTTCAAACTGTTGAGGTGGGTTTTGAACTACAACCCCTCCTGGAGTCATCGGACTTCCGCTGCTAACTTGTGGCGGCATGCTACCCATGCCTTGCATTCCTTGCATTCCTGTAGACATTGGCATTTGCATACCTGAAGAAGAAACACTACCAATAGTATAAGTGACGGGACGGTATGGTTGAACGATCATTTAATGAAACCTCCTAAATGTTTATCGGAGCAGTTGCTCCCTTTGGACACAAAAGAACCTTTACACTAGCTTACTGAGAGAATTACTCATAATAATGAGTAATTCTCTTTTACACAGTTACCCTGTTAATTACCAATAAATACAGCCGGGCAATCTTCTCCAGTCGGAGTAAAGAAGCAATGAGCTTTAAAGCGGCCTGTGTTTTGTTGGTTATACCAGGTTGGAGGGCAATCTCCTACAGGACGGAAGAACCATAAAGCATTGGTCGCTGGCCATGTTCTTTCACCTGCAATTGCACGTTTAGCAAGACGAATGTCTGCTTCTCTTGCTCGTTGATAGAAGTAGCTTTTCTGCGGGGCTTCGAATCCTCCTGGACTTTGATAGACCATGTCATTCACATTACGAATGTTCAAAAAATCAAGGCAATTGCCAAGAATCCGGTTGACACCAACATTGCCGACCATAAGCATACCGAGATCTCCATCTTCCTCAGCTTCCGCTCTCATCAACCGCGCTAGCACCTTCACATCTTCCGAGTTCGTTTTGATGACGGCCACGCTGTCTCCTCCTTGGGGTTGCTTCGTTAACAACCTCGTTCTTAACTGCATGGTGTATTGTATGTGCATTAGCCCAAGAGGTGACAGTTCCAACCTAATTTTAAAGCCATTTGCTTTCCGTTAGGTTCTTAATAGTCCGCAAATAAAAACCATTCTCTCTGCTCCGTTGAATGGAACAGAAGAATGGTTTAAGAATGAATGTATAGCTAATGACTACTCCGCTGTGGAGTATTGTGGTTGTCGCTCAAATCCGTGATATCTAGTTCCTTGATAAGTAAGCATGCCTTTATCGCCTTCTGCACTCATTCCATATTCATGGCCATCTACTTTAAATTCAATTCGACTGCCCCCATTCAATTCGTACGTTAAGTAGTAGGTTGTACTCGTACGACTTGAACCATTATCTTCTTGAACCTGCTGCTGTCTTATTTCACTCCGCTTGCTGACGATACGGGCAGGGATGGTTAGCATGGGTGAGCTATTGTTCCGGCTCCATTGAAGCAAACCCCTGCCTGCTGATACTGCAAGAATACCAACCATTACAATGAGAAAAATTGGCATCACTGTTCCAGAGAAATCAAACATCCATGAAAGATCCGGGCCCATTCCCATGACATTTTCCCCCTTCATACCCATTAATTCAACCCTAAACTTAGCTTCAGGCACTTCTGTACATGTATATGCCTCTTCTAGTCCAGAAAGCATTAAATTAGTGAGACTTCATGCAAAAAGACCACTTCGTTTTCTTAGAAATCAAGAAATCGAGTGGTCTTTAATCATAATTTTGAGTGATCAGATTAAGCATGAACGAGGTCTAGCAATTGCTTCGTTTCGTCAGTCTCAACATCTAACATACCATTGTCTGCCCAGCATGCTCTGCATTGTTCTTCCGTTTCACACAGGTGAGCGTCATCACAGTTGTAGCAAAGTTGCAGCAGGTTTCTTGTCATATAATCTGTTTCAAAAGTTTTCATTGTAATCTCTCCTATTCGAAAGTTAAGTTTGTGAAAATTTGAACTTGTTCTATGTGTTAAATATATCACACGATCATTTAAATGTCATGTGATTTTTTTCACATCTATAAAGAAAATTTTAATTAAGTTTTTTCCTTATATTCAATCAATCAAAAACATATTGATTTAGAAGTTCATTCTTATTCAAAAAAAGCTGTTTCAAAAGTATTATCCTCTACTTTTGAAACAGCTTCACTTCACTTTACATCACACGCCAACTAATCCCACCATTTGTAGTTTGTAAGAGGAGCGAGCGTTTTTGTTCTTTTTTCTCAAGTAAAAGCCATCCCACCTCTGTGGAAATAAACTGCATCTTAATCGTCTCAGGATATTCCTCAAGCTTAGACTGCAGAACACTGCTCTCCTTAAGAGGGAGCCAAGTTTCCCCTTGGTTAGCGGTATGGTAAAGAGTATCACCAATAATGGCCCAACCAACTTGCGAATTCAGAAACGTCGGAGCGCTCTGATGATTCCCTCCGGTTGGACTCTTTAATTCAAATGGTGTAAATTTCCAGTTATCTCCACCATTAGCGGTAAAGTAACCGTGGTAAGTAATCGTCTTATCTTTATCATTTTGGCAGCCCACAGACATCCAACCATTAGTCTTACTAACATCGAAGAACTCTGGTTTGCCAGTAATTACTCTATCACAGCTTTCCAGTTGTTCATTTACCAGAAAAGGCTGTCCTGGATTCCAACTCTGACCACCGTCCTTAGTTATAAAGATCTTAGGAAGGGCACCGGTCTGCAAAGTCACAAATCCTTCTACACGACTCTTGAAGATCATTCCAGTACTTACACCTGTGAACGGGATCGAATGATTGGGAAGGTTCGGATTATACTGTTCATTCTGCATCACTTCTTCCCATGTGGCCCCCCCGTCTGACGTTGAATAAATCGCCTTGCTTTCCTTATTAGGAGTAGCGTTCGCAGAGGTCATTAGCCATCCCTGTGTCGGTGAATTGAAATAAACGGAAGATACATTATTATCATCACCTAATGAAGAGATTTTCCAGCTTTTTCCTCCATCTGTGGTTCGTAACACTATATTCTCTGTCGTACCAAATGCACTTCTTATAATCCAACCATGGTTAGAGTCAGTAAAAAAGATGCCTTTTCCATAGACAGGTGTGGACAGGAACTGCACATTGGGTGCAGGAGAAATATTAGCCCAGGTCGCCCCGTTATTATGGGTAACGTACAAACGAAGTTCATTTTTTGTTACACCCCATACCATGCCCTCTGTCTCACTAAGTAGATGAAAACCCGTAATTCGAGTTTGAACCTGATATTTCGGGCCACTCTCTTTGTTAGTATCGTTACTTGGTGGTGTAATCAGAGTAATCGTCTGTCCTTCTTCCGGTGCTTCTGTAGGCTGTGGCTGTGGAGAAGGCTCCGGTGGTGGTGAAGAACATGCTGAGACTATCCACGCTAAAAAAAATAACATCATAAACATTCTTAGAGTTTTCAATCCAGCGGTTCTAGATGTCAATGCCCTCTCTCCTCTCAATTGGAATCTTATTTATGATTTAACTTACTATTACGGTAGCCGTATAGAAAATAGATCAGAAGTCCAAGACTCGTCCAAATCAGAAACCCAATCCATGTCTCACTTCCTAGATTATACATCAAATATCCGCATGTTGCCGCACTTAGCAATGGAATGAAGGGTACCCAGGGTACTCTGAACCCTCTTTTCATATTGGGATGAATAACACGCAGGGCAATTACCCCCAAAGAAACGACAAAGAAGGCAAACAGTGTTCCAATGCTTGTTAAGTTAGCCAATCGATCCAAAGGAATAAAGCCCGTTAATACAGCTATAATGATCCCAACCATCCACGTACTACGAATAGGTGTCTGTGTTTTAGCATTGATCTTAGACAATCCTCGTGGTAAAAGACCATCACGTGAGATTGCGAATAACAGTCGGGTTTGACCGAACAGCATTACGAGCAGTACGGTGGTCATTCCCGCAATAGCTCCAACAGAGATTAGACCCGCTATCATATCTTGATTTACAACACGAAGCGCATAAGAAACGGGATCACTAACATTGAGATCCGTATACGGTATAATACCTGTTAATACAAGTGAAACTAGGATATACAATACAGAACATATAGCAAGGGATGAAATAATCCCTATAGGCAAATCGCGCTGTGGCTGCTTTACTTCTTCTGCAGCAGTCGATAACGCATCAAAACCTATGTAGGCAAAGAAGACAGTTGCCGCACCGTTTACAACACCTTGATAGCCAAAGGGTAGAAATGGAGTCCAGTTCTCTGGTTTAACATAGAAAAATCCAGTTACGATAAACAAAAGCACTACAGCTATTTTGATAACGACCATAATCGCATTAAAACGAGCAGTCTCTTTAGTTCCCCGAGTTAGTAAGTAGGAAATTAGTAAAATGATTATTACTGCTGGTAAATTAATAATGGTACCTGCTTCCGCATTATACGCCCCGGATAGTGCTGTAGGAATATGGATACCAAAGCCCTCTAAAAGTCCCTGCAAATAGCCTGACCATCCACTGCTTACTGCAGCTGCTGCAACGCCATACTCTAACACAAGGTCCCAACCCAAAATCCAAGCGAGTAATTCTCCAAAAGCTACATAACTATAAGCATAGGCACTTCCGGAGACCGGGATGGTCGATGCAAACTCTGAATAACAAAGGGCTGACAGCACGCAAGCAAACGCGGCTAACAGGAATGAAATGACAAGGCCAGGACCAGCGTGTTCTGCTGCCGCTACTCCTGTCATTACAAAAATACCAGTACCAATAATCGCTCCTACACCTAACATGGTTAGATCCAGCGCACCAAGTGTTTTGTTTAACTTGGTTGCACCCGAGTTTGAAGGTGCGATTAGCGGTTTTTTGCGAAATAAATCCATTCTTACATTCTCTCCTGTCTAGTCTTGTTGTCAAATTGATTAGAGAATTTCTATTAAGTATGCCCAAAATGGGGTAATGCATTAAATAAGACCTGCTTGAAAACAATATCGTTAGCGATTATGATGGACAAGATTAAAAGCTAAAAATTTTAATTACTGAGGAGATGGAATCATGGCCCCCCCGAAACCCAATCGTGTCGTAGTCATTGGTACTGGAGCAGTTGGTACAACAACAGCCTATACATTACTGCTACGGAGACGTATGCCTGAGCTCGTACTTATTGACGTTAATCAAAAGAAAGCCCTTGGAGAAGCATTGGATATGAATCACGGCATGCCCTTTGTTGGTGGTGTGAAGCTATGGGCTGGTACATATGAAGATTGCCGTGAAGCGGATATCATCATTGTAACTGCCGGTGCATCACAAAAACCGGGTGAAACCCGGATAGATCTTCTCCGCAAAAACATTTCAATTTTCAAAGATATCGTTCAAAAAATCACCAAATATAATCAACATGCGATACTACTTATTGCTACTAATCCTGTAGATATTTTGTCATATGCCACTTTGAAAATAAGCGGTTTTGATCGCAGAAGAGTCATCGGTTCCGGAACGGTGCTGGATAGTGCACGTTTTCGCTACCTGATTGGACGCCACAAAGAAATTGATCCACGCAGTATTCATGGTCAGATTATCGGGGAACATGGAGACTCGGAACTTCCTGTTTGGAGTCTAGCGAATGTTGCCGGGATTGATCTCGGTTTTGACGAAGCAGAACAAGATGAAATATTCCAGGATACTAAGAATGCCGCTTATGAAATTATTGATGCCAAAGGCTCAACCTCTTACGCAATAGCATTAGCACTAGATCGTATTGTGGTATCCATTCTTCATAATGAAGGCTCTGTATTGAACGTATCTACTTTATTGAATAATTATAACGGAGTTTCGGATGTCTACCTTGGCGCCCCTTGCGTCGTAGATCGGTCCGGTGTACGAGAAGTACTAGATCTTCCATTAAATGAGACAGAACGAGCTCTATTCCAGAAATCTGCCGAGAAGCTTAAAGCTGAGATAGCTAAGCTAGAACTATAAGCAAATGAATACATGGGGCTCTCCCTGTTGTCATGATTACATGGCCGGGGATAGCCCCTTTTTCACCAAAAGAATTGCACTTTGAATTCTATCAAATCTGGACTTGCAATTTCGACATGGCTTCTTCCTTCTCACGGCTCGTGATATGCGTGTAAACCGTTGTTGTCTGAATGGAAGAGTGCCCCAGTAGCTCCTGAACCGTCCGCAGATCCGCACCTTTTCGTAGCAGCATGGTAGCGAAGGAATGTCGTAGCTTATGGCTGGAATAGGGTCGACGTTGTGCAGCAGGCACATCCCTTTGGAAACGATCGAAGGTGTCCGCAGCGATTTGCTGAATGCCACGTATGGACAGCCTGCGTCCTTTTTGTGAAATGAACATAGCTTCCTCTTTACTGCGCCAAGGATTTAATCGTTCTTCTATTGCCAGATCGAGAAAAGGTACCACATCCTCTGGAATCGGTACATTACGCCATTTACGTCCCTTACCGAACACTCGAAGGGAATGTCTTTCTACATTATAATCACTTAAATTAAGCGTGTGGACTTCCCCCACCCGAAGCCCCATATAGGACATCAGTAAAAAGACTGCTAAATTACGACCTTTGTATTTCCCATCTATAGAAGACAAAAATCGCCCCAGATCACCTTCATCTAAGTAGACCGGTTCGGAATTGATCTCAGTTTTAGATTTCTTAATCCCAGCTGCAGGATTGGTTAGAAGCAATTCCAGCTCAATTAATGCCTTAAAAAAACAGTTAATTGAGGCATGCTTCCGGTTACGGGTAGCATCACTTACTCCACGTTCACGCACTGACGTAAGAAAAGAAATAACATGTAGCTTCTTTACGGACTCTAGCTTTTTACCATTCAGACTTTCTAAAAACTGTTTTACATCCACTAAATAGGATTTCTGCGTATAGGGAGTGTAACCGGCATCCTTCATCCAGATTAAAAAAGCCTCAAGCCCCTCTTCGTAGTCTTCACTCCACTCATTCATGGCTTCGAGCCTCCCTTGTTTTCGACAATCTATTGTACCATAGAATAGCTACAAGAATTAAACTTAGCTGCTCCATTTTTCAGCATGCTTTTGTACATATTTTAAAAACTCTGTTAGAACAGGAGATTTCCATTTCTTATGATGATAGGCAATTTGAGTGGCCACACGCTGCGATTCATCATTCCAATTCAGCCTAGCTAACTTCCCTTCCGCTAATTCGTTGCTCACAGTAATCATTGGAATAAAAGCGATGCCTAGACCCGCCATAACACATTGCTTGATCGCCTCGATACTCCAAAACTCTAACGTAGGGTCCGGAAATACCCCGTGTCTGTTTAAATGATGTTCAAATAAAGTACGGTAGCTACAACCAGTTTCCGTATGCAATATCGTTTCGCCCTTAAGATGAACCGGTTCTACCACTGGAAGACTCAATAAGGGATGGTCCGGCGGAGCGATCAGGGTCATTTGTTCATGCACCAGTGTTTCTATATTCAGATCTTTATCTTCCGTCTCTGGTTGCAGTAGGAAGGCCAAATCCAATTCACCGGATCGAACTAAATCCGTTAGCTCCCAGCAGGCCCCAGGCTTCAGAAGAATTTGGACCTTTGGATATTTCACGCGAAACTCCTTGATAATGCCTGGTAAGCGAAAAGCAGCCAGAGATTCAGGTGCACCAATGCGTAAAGACCCTGTTAGCTCACTCTCGGAGCGAAGTGCATCTTGCGCTAGAGAATGCATTCTGGAGATCTCTTGAGCGAATGGGAGCAGACGGCGGCCTGCATCAGTTAGGATGATCTTTTTACTGATCCGATCAAATAAAGGCTGACCTATTTCAGTCTCTAACGCTTGGATCTGTGCGGTAATACTGGATTGTGCATAATCAAGCTTCTGTGCAGCTCGTGTGAAGCTACCCGTCTCCACTACGACTATAAAGGTAAAAAGATGACGTGATTCCATACGTGCCCCCTGAATAATAGTTACCCATCGGAATTTCGAATGGATACTATTCAAAAAATCTGTTTTTCCAATGGATCTATTATCTGCTACTCTATAACAAAAGACAATGAAAGCAGGATTAAAAATCATGAAAGATTCAAGTTCAACCACTTTACGAAGAAACATCGGCATGCCGCAAGCTATAGCTCTTTATATCGGCGCTGTATTGGGCTCGGGAGTCTTAATCGTTCCCGGACTGGCTGCAGAAATGGCTGGTCCCGCTTCATTGCTGGCATGGGGATTTATGACGCTGTTGATTTTGCCAATGGCCTTATCGATGGGCCTGCTCTCTGCCAAATTTCCTAACGCAGGAGGCGTGTCCCACTTTGTTACCCTTGCTTTCGGACCTAAAGCCGGATCTTTAGTGGGCTGGTTTTTTCTAATGTCTGTTCCGATTGGTGCGCCTGTCGCTGCGCTGACCGGAGCTGGTTATATGACAGCCGCAATGGGCTGGGATGAACCTGCGAGAATTACTATCGCTGCGGTGATGTTGGCCATCGGGCTAATTACAAACTGGATTGGTATGCAAGTGGCGGGAAAGGTACAAATTGCTGTAGTGATTGCGATTGTAGCTGTTCTCGTCTTCTCGTTTGCTACTGCGCTTCCTCGAATGGAGGTTGAACACTTCACTCCCTTTGCCCCACACGGATGGATGAGCATTGGACAGGCTGCAGCAATCTTATTTTGGTGTTTTATTGGTTGGGAAGCTGTCTCACATCTCTCTGAGGAGTTCAAAGATCCACAACGTGCTGCAGTTAAAGGTGTGACCATCGCTGCTATTATTGTAGGTGTTCTATATTTCTTATCCGCTTTAGCAACGGTTGGCACACAAAGCTACCTTAAAGGTGGGTCGAGCACTTCACTTGTCTGGATCATCAGCCAGCCTCTTGGACGCTGGGGAGGATTTATCGCAGGACTTACAGGTCTCTTCATCTGTACCGCCACCATTATCGCTTATGCCGGTGCTGCCTCGCGTGTGGCTTATGCGTTATCACGTCAGGGCTATGCACCGCAATGGATGGGGAGACTATCCAAACCATATCATACCCCTATCGGTGGGATTGCTTTCCTGCTCCTCTGTTTTGTAACGGTCATGTCACTGTACAGCAGCGGATTGATATCTATCACTACTTTGATCCAGTTTCCAAATGCGACATTTATCCTGACTTATATCGGAGGTTGTGCTGCGGGGATACGCCTACTTAAGGGAAGTAGATTAGGCGTAACGATTAGCTGGATCTCTTTTCTAGCTACCGCTGCCGTGTTTCCTTTTACAGGCTGGGCAATAGGCTATCCGTTACTTATTACTTTGATGTTTATTTTGATCTTCCGTATCAAACATAAACAAACGGTTGCCGGAATAAGGGATTTAAAAAGTGAAATTCGTGAGGATCAACGAAAAGCATTGTAAGACTCATATCGTTTCAGCATTCGTTTAGATGGTTATGGTATGAAGAGGGTAAACTATACTATGACCAGATAAAGGAGACGATACATCATGTCAAATCAACCAAAGATCATTCTTGAGCCAGCAGCGCAGAAATTTGCCGATGATAATTCCAAACCTCCGTTCCTTCCTGATCTTGGACCAGAAAAAGGCCGTGAGACGGTAGATACTGTACAATCCAGTGAGATATATAAACCTGAAGTCGAAATTGAAGATCTTATGGTGCCAGGAGGACCTAATGGTAATGTTTCCATAAGAATTGTCCGGCCCCCTAGCTCCTCTTCCGCATCGTTGCCAGTGATCCTTTACATTCATGGTGCTGGCTGGGTGTTTGGTAATGCACATACCCATGACCGCTTGATCCGTGAGCTAGCTGTTGGAGCGGAGGCTGCCATTGTTTTTCCAAATTACAGCCTCTCTCCAGAAGCTAAATATCCTACAGCAATTGAAGAAATCTATGCTGTTCTGAAATGGATCGCTGCACAGGGTAGTGATCATGCACTTGATGCTAGCAAGCTATCTATAGGCGGTGATAGTGTCGGTGGAAATATGGCAGCCGCCATTACGCTTATGGCTAAAGAACGCAGTGGTCCGAAGATAGGGAAACAACTTTTGTTCTATCCGGTAACGGATGCCTCCTTTGATACCGAATCTTATAATGAGTTCGCAGAAGGATACTTCTTGCAGCGTGATGGAATGAAATGGTTCTGGGATCAATATACAACTGACCCTGAGGAGCGGAAGCAGATCACAGCCTCCCCGCTTCGAGCTAGTGTAGATCAGTTACGCGATCTACCCGAAGCACTAGTCATAACGGGTGAAGCAGATGTTCTACGTGATGAAGGTGAAGCTTATGCCGCCAAATTACGTGAAGCTGGAGTCACAGTCACGGCAGTTCGTTTTCAAGGAATCATACATGATTTCGTGATGCTAAATCCTTTAGCTGAAACCAATGCCAAAAAAGCCGCCATCAAGCTGGCGACGACATGGCTTCGCGAAGGCTTCTAAATAAATATGTTCGTTCACCAAATTAGAGAAAGCCTGCAAATGTGCAGGCTTTCTCTAATTATAAGTTTAATGCTATTTCTATAGCAGAATACCTTTGATGGCCTTCCTTTTCGTAGCTCGAAACTCCCTTATTTGTGAAAAGTACTTTCTTATAGGATAGTACCTTTTATTAGTTTACATAATAATTATTATGTAAACTAATTTATTTTTATAAAATAAGTATCAACAAATATGCCAAATTACCCCTCATCTTCTGAAGCTATTTCTCGCTTGAACTCACTGGTTCGACTCTCCAGATGAACTGAGCCACCATTTCCAATCTGGAAGGTCGTCCCAGACCCAATCGATAAAATCCTAATATATTGCATATTAATCGTTGATTCCTTGGAATCATTCAATATCTCAACTTCATCTTCATTCACTTGCTTCGACCAGGTCGCAAGAGGGATGTCTAAGCATACAGCCTCTCTATTATTGCTATTAATCTCTTGTATGTTATATAGGTAATTTTCTTTACTGCCCACGAATTTGGACTGAATCCGCTCTACAGATCCACATAAGAAAATCGAACTGTCAGACAGATTATTAATGTATACATCTTGTATACGCGAGTTGTGCATTGTTAACTGCCTTTTTTGACTTGATCCGGAGCACTTGGAGTATATTCTATCACGCTGTCAAACGCTGAAGAACAATTAATCGTCTGAGTATCCCCTACTAAAAATACCGAAGAACCTGATATCGAGAACACTTTTACCGCGTTTACATTTATCTCTCTGTTAATCACGGTTACTTTCATGCGGCTCCCGCCTTCCAGTTATGTTTATTTCCAAATGCCGTTCTACCGCAGTAACAATATCTCGTTTGATTTGCTCTACAATAGAAGTACTTTCCTCTTCTGTGTATCCACGCCCTTCCTCTACGGTAGGGAGCTGGCTTACATACTCATTAATCCGACCATCCATCTGATTCAGCAGATCCTGGGTTACCATTTGGATGTAATTCTCATCAATACTTAAATTCTGCTCTCTTTCTAAACGTGAAAATTGTGAGAGAACTTCCTCTTGCACATATTTCAAAATCTCTGGACGAATTTTATCCGATAATGCAGATGCAGAAGGTGTCCCCCCCTCTTGCTCTCCGATAGGTTTACCGTTGATCATTGCTTCATCCAGATTATTTCCCTCATTTGGTGTTATGCCTATATTTAAAGTGCCTTCCAGCTTCTCGATTTTCAATTGTTCAAAATGATAATTTATAGGACCTATACTTGCAGTTTTATTGTTCTTTAGACTCTCTACGTCACCTTTTAAATCTTGGAGCTGTTTCTCTAGCAATTGAATCTTTTCTGCTTGCACTCTTAATGCATTAAAGACTTGCTGAACGTAATACGGGTGCATACAACCCCCTCCTATGGTTTATTGTATGCGAAGGATAAGATCCTAATTCTAGCGTGTATATAGTTCAGTTGGTGGAGGCAAGGGTACAAGAGGTGAATCACTTACCGCTGGCATTGGCGAAGGAGGAGGTTTTGTAACATCACCAGTCTGATAGCTATGAGACAAGGCATTAATGCGTCCGGATGTGCCGATCTGAAGGACCGATGAATTTGAGATCGTACCAATTTTTAGATTATTGACCGATATGCACTGATTTACCGTAATATTCATATTAACCCACCCTTAAGGAGGCGATACTTGATCCACCACATCTGAATCCATCGTGTTCGTACTACTGGCAGCATTATTCGTAATGTTCGTGCCTATAGAGTCACCTATTGAGAAGGAGTTGGCACCGGCATAGATTTTAGAGTTACTGCTCAAGATAACAGATGCCGTATTTCCTACTAAGACTGTGGAACTAGGGCCCACGCTGTTAATTTTAATGTTGCCGATGATTGAAACCACCAAACCACTCCTCCCTTCGGAATGATAACCTATTCTATGTAGATATCCGCCCAGATGTCACTGAATAAGTCATACGCCCATACAATGGATTAAAAATGAAGGAGGTTCAGCGTTCATGAGTCCGAATAAATCGAATCCTTTAGATTGGATGAACGAAGATCCCTTTTTTAAGAAAAAGCTATCCTTAAAGTCGCTTGAAGAGCAATGGAAGCTGGATCCAAGCCAGATCGATGGTTATGTTGAAAAAATAATCAAAGAAGCTACTGCAGCGACCTCTTCGTCATTTACGAACGAAACCTCAAGTCTGCAATTTGAGCATCTGGACACACATAATTATTTGATCACTAAAATTCGTATTCCAAGTGGAATTCACCCCGAAAGTATTTGGGCACAAATCAACCGAACACAAATCAAATTAAGCGGTCTTAGAAAAGATCATAGCGAGATCATCCCACTTCCCATTCCAGTCAATCCGGATCAGAGCAGAGGCACTTATAAACAAGGCTCACTGCAATTCAGAATGCTGAAAATGTCATCAGGTAAATTTAGAGATATCGATATCCGTTATTTATAAAAAAATCCTTAAAACCCCTCCTTTTTGCTCGTCCAAGTGGTGATCTTCCCTCAATAAAACGTCTTAAAATCAAAACAGCGTATAATTTAAGTTATGCGCTGTTTTTTTAGGGCGTTTTTTGCTCTTTTTATCCTTAATTTTATCTGCAATCACAAAGGAATTTAAAAGCTTCATTCTCCGAACTTTAAGGTTCCCTCGCTCATAAGATAGGGTATCAATCGCAAAGGTGGGCTATTTATGTCCAAAAACAAGCGTGGCAAAGCACTCTGGCGTATGCCATCCCGAGGCAGAGGAACATGCCTGATCTGCGGCAGCACTCGTATTAAGCTTTTGTACATCGGAAAAGGACTTTCTGGTGAAAAGGTTAACGTGTGTAAGAAATGCGAGGGTAAACAAGTAACTAACAGTAACTGAACAAAATTGTTCAGAGGATTTCCAGTCATCATTTATTACAAGGCGAACGGATTACTAAAAAAGTGCAATCCTGTCATCGAACCTCGATGAAACTGAATCACACTTTGCTTAGTAATCCTCCACTTCAAAAACTATAGGAGTTCTATACGATATCGTCTTTCCTCACTCGATAAACTGAATCCGACAGATTCATAAAGATGCAATGCAGAATCATTATCTGTTAAGACCATTAAATAAGCTTCTTCAAGTCCATGTGTTCTGAAATAGTTTAACGCTTGAGAAAGCATGTACCTAGCAATCCCAAATCTTCTCCAAGGCTCTAGTACAAAAACATTTTCAATATACCCACTTTTCTCTTCCTGCCATACCATCAAGCTGCCTACAACCCGCTCCCCTTCTCGAACGACCATAGAGTTCCAAAGCGGATTTTGCTTAAACTGAGATAGCCGTTCTTTCCCGAGTGGGGTTTCTGGCCAAACCTCTGCTTCCAATTCTAAATAAAGATCTTCTTCTTGTGGCGTCTCCATCATCCATGTTGCAAATTCAAATTCCTTTTTCAGTTCAGGTACGGTGTAGGAATGATCAAGAGTATGACTCATTTTAAATAAGCTATTGTATTGACAGAAGCCCTTTTCTTTTTCAAAAAATTGCGTATTTGCGATCTCAGATGCGTTATTCCCGACACAGAGCGTCGTTTTGTACGCTGTTGATAAAGTTTCCTTCAATTCAAGTGCTCTCAAGAGGAGCGTTTGATACATGCTCTCTAATAAATCGTAGTCTTCTTCTCGTTCAGGTATTGTTTTCAAATTCAAATAGATCGAATGTCTGCTTTCCTTTGAACGCCCAGGCGGCACAATATTTATGATCTCTACTTGACCTTTGGCAACCATTTTTCCATTTTCAAAGGCGCAGTACACATTCTCCCAGTTTTCCTCATCACCAACCCACCAAAAAACAGCATTTCCCCGCGAAGTAACCGAGTTATATAACTCACCCAGTAATGGCATGTCCCCTTGTTCAAAATGACGAATCGTTATTCCTTCTGATGAAAGAATCGTAGATTTTGTCAAAACAAAACCCCTTTTCATATAAATTTTGGCATACATTAAGGGTAGCACATCTCTTCCAAATTCACTTGTTAATGAATAGTTATAATTAATTCTTATTTACCGTAACATTAATCGAATGAACCCTGTCTTACTTACATAGGGGGACTGCATGATGAAGAGACGATTTTTTATAGGCATTTCTATATTTTCAATGGGTATTGTAATAGCTTTAGGGATCGGTACGATATCAAATATCCTAACTCCATTTAAGAGTTTCTTGCTCACTGTAGATAATCAGTCGGATGATGAAATTAGCTCTATTGAAATAGGTTTATTCCATACGGACTCCAAGGAATTATTTACAGATCCCATCAAGAAAGGTGAAACGAAAAGGTTCAAACCTACACTGAGCTTAAGTGGCGAAGGTTCTATATACCTTAAATATACTGACGCAAAAGGACGATCCACCCAAGAAACGGTATGCGGTTATACAGAGTATCTATCTGGTTATTCAACTGTCACGATTACTAATGAGGGCACAACTGTTGTTCAGCAATGTAATTAAATCCGTTCTTCTAAGAAGAAACGATAGTGTCGTCTTTTAAAGACGATAACCGTTTCTCGTAAAAACATTAGGATAAAGTATATTATGAAATTTATACTTCATCCTTATATTTTCAAAAAAAAGAGGAGGTAAACCCTATTAGGTTCAACTCCTCTTTTCATTTATGCAGCTTGCGATTATACCTCCTGAACTGTAGCCCTCGAAATCATATCAAGCCTTAGAACACCAATCAGTCCTACCCCTTCAACGCTCTCATTTCTCGCAAAAAATTCATACCAACAGCTTTATCACTATCTTTCTCTACAATACTAAATCGAACGTAACCATGTCCTGCATATTCATCCAGCCAGAATCGTATACAGCCACTCTATACATCAATTGATCACTTTCAAATACCGGGCATTCCTGATATGGGCCTTCTTCAAAGTTTTCTTGCTACGCATTCCCCGAAAAATTTAATTGCCAAGTCACGCCAAATTTATCCGCTACCCAGCCAAATTTCGGACTAAACGGATAGCTTCCAAGAGGCATTAGGACCTGTCCACCTCGCGCTAATGATTCGTAGACCCGATCAATTTCAGCTTCACTCTCACAATTTACATATAAGGATATCGCTGGAGTAAAGGTAAACCCGTGCTGAACATAACTATCTATACACATAAATACTTGTCCATGCATAGAAAAGGAAGCTTGCATTACACTCCCTTCAGGTCCTGCTTCATTCGCTCCATATCGCTTAATGCTAATCACTTCGGAATCATCAAACAAGGACGTATAGAAATTCATAGCTTCTTCTGCCTTACCTTCGAACATTAGAAAAGTCATGATCTTTTGATTCGTTTCCTTCATAATTGTCCAGCTCCTTATTGTGATTTAAAGTAGATCATTTCATATCATTAACGCTTTCGTATACTTTCAAACGGGCATACACGGTTTCAAGAACCGGATACGCGCCTTGACCCGGAACAGCCATAGCCAGAAGTGCCCCATGCAGATGGTCCGCTTCTACAGGTAGTAGCTTATGCATATCCCGATGCATGGATGAAGTAAATTCAGGTAACACAGAAAGCATCTTTTGCATCGTCGAAGCTATATTTTCCGGTCCCACAGGCATTCCAGCATTTTGAGCCAAGCTAACAATCTCTTGAAGAAGCTGCTCATAGATTACACGTGCTTTTGGGGAAGCAAAAATAGGCCCAACAGAGCTATCCATTAAAGTGGTAATCCCACTTAGACTAGCTACAAATATATATTTCTGCCACACTTCGCGCTGAATGTCAGAACTTAATGTTACAGTAAAACCAGCATGATCCAAATGACTCAGCAGCAACTGTGTTCGTTCTGACTCACCGCCGGCCCATTCACCAAACACAATACTATGAAATGAACTGCTTTGAACGATAGTACCTGTTGAATCTAGAGTTGTTTCTATATAACAAAGACCACCCAGCACATGTTCTGGGCCAAAACGCTTCTGCAAAATGCTAAATTGATCATAACCATTGAGAAGCGGGAGGATCAGTGTATGTTCACCGACGTAGGGTTCAATGTCATTCATCACCTGAGGCAAATGGTATGCCTTGACCGCTATAATAATGCAGTCGAAGGGCTCTACTACTTCCCTATTAGAAATCGTTCGTACAGAAGTCTGAAAATCCCCATGAACACTTTTTACAATCAAACCGTCCGCTTCTAACTGAATCTGTTTGGCATTTCGGACGAGAAAAGTAACATCTTCTCCTTTTTGAACTAGACGGCCCCCGAAATATCCACCTATAGCTCCTGCACCCACGATAAGAAAACGCATAATAATCTCCCCTTCTTTTCCCTTAATTTAAACAAACAAAAAGACCTTTTAGCTATCTGCTAAACAGGTCCGAAAGGCAAAAAAAGAGTCAAGTATCGACCGTTCTTTTGTCTCGGTCCTTACGGATCTGAGCAAAATCCAACGAGTTCACCTCCATGGCTACAAGTTAATTACTATTCATTTATTAAAACCTATTAGAGCACCATTCGATGATTTATCGATACAGCCTCCCTGGAAAGTATAGCAAAAGAAAACATTCCTGTACAAGCATATTTAGGTAACTCTCCTTAAAGACTAGTAGTTTTGATCCACAGTTTTGAGATATCCAGAAATCCGAATGAACTGGTGTGAAGTCCAAACAAGCTTTGATTTAGCTGCGCTTTTTTATTCATATGACAACCATATAACACCCAATAGTTGTCCCTAAGCACACCTTCTGCCTGATCCAGCAACTTAATTCTTTCTTCCTTTGGGGATTGCGTGAAATCGGTAAGTACATCTGAGAATAACAAGATCTGTTCATCTCTCAGCAGAGAAAAAAGATAATTAAGTTTATTATTAAAGTAGTTAACCATTCCCCACTGCCAATCATCTTCAAGTACCTCTTCAGCAAGGAGGATTTCGGAGGTATTCTTTATATTTGCTGAGTTAAACTCGTTGAATAAATACAGCTTAATATGCAGTCCTACTGAAGCTGCTCGTGCTTGAAGCCACAGGGCTTCTTCGCGCTCTTCTTTTTTATCCTTTGTAGCTAAACTTAAGGTTTCCCCCTGGTAGCCACTTGCCACTAGAAGCTCTCTCGCGTAGTCCAAGGTAGGCTCAATAATACTTCTCTTACTGCTCTCCCAAGGTAAAAAGCTATCAGCAGGGGTACTACGGTTCCCTCCTAACTCCTTAATTAAGGCTTCTCGACTGTAAAGGATTCGTATAGCCTGCCGGAATAGTTGGTGTTGATGAATTCCGTCTTTATGGAAATTGAACAAGAGATATCGGCATCCCAAGGCAGGGTAGTCAATACTGTGGTTACAGATGATATTAGGTAATAAACCTTCCTGAGCAGATTCAGGAAGTTCATACAATCGTTCATTTGAAGCTTGTTCTGGCAAATACCAGATTTCCACACGATCTAGTAGTGGGCGTATACCGTAATAATGGTCAAATGCCGCGAGGACTAGCACATCTTCATTAAGATCTAGTAAACGATAGGGCCCTGTTCCACTCACTTCATTTACAAGATCTACGTCATGAGGAAGAATCGACATATGAATACAACTGAACATATGGAGAAAAAAGAGATTCGGACGAGACAGCTCAAACCTGATCCTGTGATCTCCTTCAAGCTCTACTCGTTCAATATCTTTGTACAAGCTCAACGCCGGACTGTTCAAATCTATAAGTCGTTGAAATGTCTCTTTTACGTCTCTAGAGGTCATAGTCCTGCCGTGATGGAATCGCACACCTTTCCGTAGATAAAAAATATAACTAGTATAATCTTCATTGGCTTCCCACATATGCGCCAATCCGGGAAGAAAGGTATCACTTGCCGCATCATAGGTAACTAATGTGCTATAAATTTGTCCGAGTAAATAGGATTCAAACGCGGTATATACATAAGCTGGATCCAGCACTTCCATATGCCGGTTTCGTGTAATTCGCAAGACATCTAATCCTGATGTCGACTCCGTTTCACTACGAAAGCCCATCTGCTTATTTAACACCATTAATAACCGTTCCTTTAATGTGTCGCTAACCTGACCACGACTTAATAACTCTATAGCTTCCTTAAGCTTCCCTTTATTAATCAGTTCCTGAAAGTTGTCCTCCAGCACCTCTTCAATCGTTCGAAGAAAAGTTAGCTGCGAGATATTTCCACGCCCTCTTCCAGGCTGCCAGTGTATAAAACCCTGCTCTTCAAGTTTTCGCAGAATAAACTTTACATTACGCGGAGTGCAGCACAGAATCGAAGCTAGTCTATCTATCGTCACAGGATTAGCTTCCCCTATATCTATTGAGGATGGGATGGTTATTGCTAAACATAAAAAATGATTACTAATATGGTCCACGATCGTTCACTCCTTTAAAGGTGAAACACTGTAAGTAATTCTTACACTTTTACTTCCCCCTTTTATCATTATAATTATACATATATCGTTAATGAATATGCAGTACTAAATTATAGCTATCAGATTAGGAGACCTTTTCAATTATGAACCAGCATCTTAGGCATATTCACCCACTAGCTTGGACCATCATCGTCGGTACGATGTTCGGACGTTTGGTAACTTCAATGAGCATTCCGTTCTTATCCATCTATTTAACCCAAGTCCTTGGAGCCACCCCCACACAAACGGGGATTACGGTAGCCGTCAGCTCTCTGGCGGGCGTAATGGCCAGCTTCTACGGAGGATATATCTCGGATATTGTAGGCCGCAAAATTGTCATGTTAATCTCCGTATTTGGCTGGGCAGCAGTATTCTTCGGATTCTCTGTTGCACAACATCTGTGGGTATTCTTCCTGGTCAACACCCTGAACGGTTTATGCAGATCCGTGTTTGAGCCCACATCACGGGCACTTTTATCCGACATTACCCCTGCTGAAAGTAAGCTGCTTGTATTCAATCTTAGATACGCTGCGATTAATCTTGGTGTTGTCTTTGGTCCGATTATTGGAGTACAGCTCGGTTCTGCCGAATCTACGTTTCCTTTTATGATCGCTGGTATTGTATATGTTGCATATGGACTTGTACTATTCATCCAATTTAAATTGCATCGTTCAACCATGCAGAGTCATACGCAAGCTGAACCACCACGTTTACTTGAAGCCTTGGCAACAACCGGTAGAGACCGTGTATTCTTGCCAGTTCTACTTGGTACAATCTTTTGTGTACTTGGATACGGACATTTTGGTTCAACTATGGCGCAATATTTAGCAATGAACACCCATTTCACAAATGGTGGACAATTATTCTCCTATATGTTGTCACTCAATGCCATTACAGTGCTCGTGGTACAATATCCTATCGTACGTACTGCAAGCAAATTCTCACCGATTGTTCCATTGATTCTCGGAAATATCTGCGTTGCTATTAGTCTTCTCTTAGTAGGTTTAGCTGAAGGTGTAGCCCTTCTAATGTTTAGTGTCGTACTATTTACGATAGGGGAAGTACTGCTCTTTACGATGATGGATATGTTAATTGATCGGATCGCGAAGCCAGAAATGAAGGGTACGTACTTTGGAACGATTGGCTTTAACAATTTGGGGAGTGTAATCGCGCCTATCTTCGGCGGTGTATTGCTGGATCATTATGGAGCTCAGAATGGCCTTACGATCTTCCTGCCACTCGCTTTAACCACGGCTATAGGTCTTCCTTTTCTATTCGTAGCGCACAAGAGGCTTACTGCTAGAGAGAAGTTATCTCTTGGCGTAGACGCTAGCACATAAAAGGCTAAATTTTTTAAATCTAAAGGTTATTATGGGGCAATCCCAAATTAGTTAACATATTAATTATTATGTAAACTTATTGAATGAATAAAGCCTATTCACAAATGAGCCGGACCGTTTCATTGCAGAACATGCAATCGAAACGGTCCCTTTTTCACAAAAAAATCATGCTAATTGTAAACCTCCTGTAGCAAATTCGCCTGTACTTTCACATATTGTCTCAGTTCCAAAGGTTCCACAATCTCGCCTTGTCCAAGTATTCCCCAAATATTCGTACATGCACTATCATAGCTATACATATTTACAGTAAGGGTTATTTGATCTCCTTCCTCTACTCTATTCATAATCTCCACCCCGTGTAGCGAGGCCTCTCGCCTCTTATCCGTTCTAATCAATACTGGGTAGATCTCTTCCTCTTTACAAGCTTGCTTAAATCCCCTCTCCTGCTGCTTCCAGTGCCTTTCTAATGAAAAGTCCTGAGGGATAGCATACTCTTCTTCTATAAGGTGTGTAGAGGCGATTCGCTCACATTTAAACGTGCGGATTTGTTCTATTTCTTCACAGTAGGCTATAAGATACCACTCTTCTTTTTTCACAACTAGACCATAGGGCTGTAATTTCCTGCTCGAAATGACTCCGTTAAGCTTGTGGTACTCAATCTGCAGTTTCTGAGATCTCCAAACAGCAGTTCGAATCGATTCCAGACATGGAATCTCTAAGCGTTCTGTCCACCAAGGCGTATCATCAAAATAAAAGCGTCTTTGTGCCTTCTGGATATCATTTTGATAGGAAGCGGGTAATGATTTTTCTAATTTCAAGAGGGTTGTCTTTAGCTTTAATCCGGAATCTGTATGTCCGCCAGTATGAATCCCCATTCCTGTTAGAAATAGATTGATTACATCTTCCCCATGAAGCTGATTTAGGTTAACAGTATACCCCTCCATCAAGGAGATGCCACCATTCGGTCCCGGCGTGGATAACAGTGGTATTCCTGCTTCAGCTAATACATCAATGTCTCTATAGATAGAACGTACGGAGATTTCCAAGGCTTCAGCTAAGTCATTGGCCTTCATCTTCCCTCTTGATTCCACTAATAATAAAATTGCAATCAAACGATGCAAGCGCATGGGGAGCCTCCAAGTTTTTCTTTTTTTATAGTATACATCATAATTCTTGCCAAGCTGTTGTCAACAATAGAAGGTTATGATTAGTTCATTACATTAAAGGAGCTGAAACACATGAATATAGGCGTATTGGGAACTGGATTCGGAGCTTATCATGCGCAGTTATGGATGATAATGGATCGAGTAGACAAAGTAATTATCTTTGGTCGGAAAGAAGCTAAGCTGCAGGAGCTAAAACAAGCTTTAGGCGTTGAGATAACTACTAATATTGACGATATTATGCTTGATTCCACCATCGATGTGATTGATATCTGTTTGCCCTCTTTTTTACATAGGCAGTATGCAGTCGATGCGCTTAAGCATGGAAAACATGTATTCTGTGAGACACCGGTTTGCTACAACTTAGAAGATGCTCTTGCGATGAAGGAAGCTGAACAACTGTATGATTCGCGAATTCTCGTAAACCAGTTTATTAAATTCGATCCTGCGTACAAATATCTTTACGAAGCGACTCATAATGAGAAATACGGAAAACTCTTATCTCTTACCTTAAAAAGAGAAACGCCTCCGTTGTGGGGGGACCTTGGCCTACACGCTATCGCTACAAATCTGATGATTCACGAATTGGATTTTGTGACCTGGATGCTGGGGTCTATGGAGCCGCACTCGGTTTGGGGATCCGATGGTGGTAAAAGTAATCAAGCCTTTGTCCGTGCAATTTTTCAACAATCTCATGTATCCGTAGAGATCGTTGTTTCTTCACAAATGCCGGCTTCGTATCCTTTTACCGTAGGCTATGAGGCTTATTTTGAACAAGGCAAGCTTGTCTATCAAGAGAGTGACAACATGAATGGAGCTGTTGAAAGCTCATTAATTGAATATACCGCTGAAGGTAAACAAGATCTTTTGTTAGAACCAGCTAATCCCTATGGAAAAAGTTTGGAGTATGCACTCCAATGTCTAGTGGAGGGTAGTTCATCAATAATTGAGTTAGACCATGCGATACAAGCTATAGAACTAGGTATTTGCATTGAAAAAAAGCTTGTATAAATGGATCAAGGGATGTTATATCCTTTTTCATGGGTTTTGTTTGTAGGGTGAGGTGAATTGTTTATTGATGTGTAGTGTCTAGGGTGAGACGGTAGTGGATTTTGATTAATCTATTGTGAATTTTTCATATGATGAATTAGCGGAAAATAATAGCGATAAAATCAAAAATCAATACTTTTTATAAGCCCCCTTCTCCTATCTAATGTTAATTGGTATCTGAAACAATAATCAGTTAACATAATAATGATTATGTTAACTGATTTCAGGAAATCGATTTTCCACACTCGTTCACCGCTTCTTTAGCGCAAGTGCGAACCGTTCTATCGTCTCTTTGGATAATCCATTTACACTCTTATTCTTCCCTTTTACCACTCGTAGAACCACTCGATCTAATGCAGTCATCTTTTCTTCGTAAATCTCATCACCGAACACTTCTTTTGTAATTGATTGGTTATACAGCTTCTCTGGAAATGAAGATTTCAATTCTTGTATGGCTTGCTCCCCCTTCGCTCCTGCACAAATAAACAATCCAACGCGCTTTTTAGCTAGTTCATTTTGATATTTTGAAGTAAACTCCGTCATTTGTTTTTGTATTTTCCCAAAATAAATAGACCCACCTAAGATGACAGTATCGTACCGTTCTAATGTAGGCTCTTTAGCATGCATTAAATTAACTACTTCAGTCTCATCATCCAATTGATTTTTCAATAAATAGGCAGCTTTCTCCGTACACCCATATTTAGAAGTATAAATAATAATCGTCTTCATTCTGATTCTTCCCTCCACCCTCTGATCATCCTACTATGTTAAAGGCTCACGTATCTCCCTGGTGGCTATTGAAACCATAGAATCCAAATAACAAGATATCAGTGCTTCAACCTGATATTCAGGCAAATCCTTTTCCACAATCAAACGCATAATTAATCCGAACGCAGCACTCCATATCACTTGAGCAGTGAGCTCTATCGAAGATTCCTTATGTTGTTCTTTCGATTCGAACCTAGACAGACATTGACAGAGCATACCTATCGCTTTACGCTCCTGACCAGCTCCCTTGAATAGAACTGCTGTGTAACTAAGAACAGCCGGTGTATCATTTAGCATAACATTACGGTACTCAACACTTGTGGAAAGGGTCATCCTGATCCATTGCTCAAGCGATTGTCTCAAAAGCATATCTGGTGGCAGTTCATGCTCTGCCTTTCGTTGTACAGACTGAAGCCCGTCAACCATATCTGTATATTTCTGTTGCAAATATCTCACCACAATTTCATCTTTACCCTGAAAGTAATGATAAATAATACCCGGAGAATACTCGATTTTCTCTGCAATTTTGCGAATAGAAAGCTTTTCAATCCCCTCCTCTGCAATCAACAAAGCCGCAGCCTCTAAAATTCTTTTCTTCATTTCCTCACGCTCACGCATTTGCCTTTGTTCTTTAGTCATCATGACGTCTCCTTATAATTTGAACATCGTTTAGTCATTGAACATTGTTAAATATATATAATTTATAACGCTCTTTTCTATATAGTAAGTCACAGGCAAACCACCCAACCCTTATTGTCATATCCAAACATGAAAAATCCGCCAGTCCTTATAGACTGGCGGAACCAAACTTCATGATGTTAAAGGATTACAGACAAAGAGTTTTAGTGATGATAACCAACAGGATAAACAGAACCAGAATCGCTCCTGTGGAAGTAAATCCACCATATCCTCCTGCGAATTCGCCCATTTTAACTCCTCCTTTGTAATTGAGTACACCATAAGATATGCTAAATCCCACTCTGTGCTTGGGTGAAATGAACAAAAATAACCCAACAATCCTGTTAAGACTGTTAGGTTATTCATTTATGGTTTACATAACAATTATTATGTAAACTATTGCTGCATTTATCTTAATTATCGTAAGATAACCATTAATTTTTCATGACTACATCATCGCTGTTACCTTTACAATTATTAACCTTATTATTAGTTAATGTGTTGAAGTATTGACTCGGATTTCCTTGAGGCGGATTAAAACGCTCTTTAAATTCTCCATTTGTGTACTCTCCAATCACTCTATGCCAGAAATTACGGGCAGGCGTATTCGCGCGTACCTGTGACACCTTCCAGTCGCCTGGGTACATATCAAACAACTTATGCGCTGCCCAGGTCCCCACACCGCTCCGGCGATATTTTTGCATCACAAAAAACTCAGTCATGTAAAATTGCCCTTCGGGATCATACAACAACCGTTCTACCAATGCAAATCCGGCAATATTCCCGTCTACTTTAAACAAATACGCTAATTTATTGTTGCCACTACTCCAAAATGATTCTAATCCCGGATAAGCTGGATATACTCCATCTTGATCTACATCAAGCTCCAGATAACGGGTGAAATCATATAAATAGTACTGCATTAGTTTGCTTATCGTCTGTTTCCGCTCTTTGGGAACCAGCTCCATTCCAAGTTCCATTTAGTGCACCTCTGCCATTTATGTTTACTACACATCATATAACTTAGTTACTTCAGGAGCAAGTTCATCACTAGTAATTAGCTTTGATCAAAGCCCATGGGAGGACAAAACATGATAAGATAGAAAGAAGAAATGATATGCATACTATGGAAAAGGTGAATCACATGAGCGTTCAAAAGAACGATGACCGTAAAAAACTGGATCTAAAGCTACCTCTCATGCCTTGGTTCGTTCAGCAGTTTATTGATTATAAGCGTCCTGACCTATCCCCATCCACCCTGCTGGAGTATATTCGGGACTATGAGTCCTTTTTCGGATGGCTACGTGCTGAAGGTCTCTCTCAAGCCAGCTCCAATACAGAGATCACACTACTTGAATTAGAAACCCTGCATATGGATAGTATTGTTGGATACCGTCTACATCTCACTACCCGTTCAGAGGGAACAAATACACGTGTAACTGTATCTCGTAAACTGTCTGCATTACGCTCATTATTTCATTATTTAAGTCAAATCGCTGAGGACGAGAACTTCTATCCTTTGCTTAAACGAAATATTATGGCCAAGGTAGAAGTTAAACGAACGCATAAGCCTAAGGATACCGCTGCTAAATTAAAGGGCAAGATTCTAGAAGATGAGGAACTGCTGGAATTCGTGGGTTATATTTTTGAAGGATATGGACGAGATGTTGAAGGAAACAAGCAGGCTTATTATTCTTTTCAATTAAATCGTGAACGCGATGCCTGTATTGCCAGCTTAATTCTAAATTCTGGCCTCCGGGTATCTGAAGTAGTCAATCTGAACGTGGATGATCTGGATATTAACAACAAGCTACTCTATGTCACTCGAAAAGGGAATAATGATGAAACCTTCAAAACCCCTGTTTATTTTCGTGAACAAGCAAAGGATGATTTAGCTCTTTATCTAAACCTGCGTCAATCCCGTTATAAAACGCCGAAGAAGGAAAAAGCTTTATTTATCGCTTTGCCCAACGGACGGCAAGAAGGCAAACGCATGACCAAAAGAGCCATTCAAGAAATGATTATTAAATATGCAAAACGCTTTGGTAAGCCCTATCTAACGGTACATAAGCTTCGTCACTCTTTTGCAACAGACTATTATCTGCAAAACGATATTTATAAAACGAAAGAACAGCTCGGGCATGCTTCGACAGAAACAACCGAGATCTATGCTCATCTCACAGACAAAACGATGTCTGAGGCGATTGAACGCCGTTTAGATAGTTAATTTTTTGCAAAAAGCTGGCCATACCCTATCCGATTTTTATGGAAAAGGTGTGGCCGGCTCTCTTTTTACATGGTTTAGAAAGACTGATCAGATTAGCATTATGTTGAATTATTGGCTTTTCTATTATGAATTTTTCATATATTGAAATGTTGTAAATAATATCGTTGGCATATTAGATAATTAGCTATTTCCGTCCTATTGTTAATGTCAAAAAGCATTTTACCTTTATCCTATCCCCGTATTTCTCCCGGAAGCTTGATAATAGTCACTTTAGCACCCGCAGATAAGCCTCGTTCCTCTGGTGGAACAACAATCAGACAATCACTATCCTTGATCGTGACCATCACGGAAGATTCGTCTATCGCTGCTGGAATGGCATAAAGGCTGCCTTCACGGATCTCTAATCGCGCTCTAACAAATCGGGTAAAGTCATTTACTCTGTTATAATCTGCACCGAGTGTGGCGCTCCATTCTGGTAAGAACGGCTGTGACGCACACTGCATTAATCTGATAACCGGACGTGCGAACAATTGAAAACCAACGAAACAAGCACCTGGATTACCTGATAGGGCTAACAGCAGCTTACCACCTCTAACAGCAGCAGTGGTTACACTCCCCGGACGCATCGTCACTTTATTAAATAACATATCTCCACTCTGTTCACGAACCAAATCGCCCATAATATCATAATCTCCTACCGATACTCCACCCGTAGTGATTACAAAATCATAGGTTTCCAGCGCCATCTGTACTTTACTTCGAGCCAGCTCCAGATCATCCACAATAGATCCCAGCATCACGGGCTCCCCACCTGCCTCTTTGACTAAAGCTTCGAGCATGGGTGAGTTGCTGTTTCGAATTTTGCCAGGCTGTAGTGGTTCATGTACCTCTAGCAGCTCTGTGCCTGTCGCAAAGATAGCTACCTTGGGCCGACGATAGACTTTCACTGTATGTTTGCCAAACGCTGCCAGAACAGCTATATCCCCCGCAGAGATTAATCGTCCCGCTGGCAGCACTAGCTCACCAGAGCTTAACTCCAGCCCCATCGGTGTGATATTAGACTTCGCTTCCTGCTTCTTTCGAATACCTACGTAAGTCTTTCCTTCCTCCTCACGTGTCTCCGTTACTTCTAGCATAACTACAGTATCTGCCCCTAACGGCACTTGTGCTCCAGTCATTATCCTTGCTGCTGTTCCCGAAGTTATATCTACCGAAGCCACAGCACCACATGGAATATTGTCCACCATTTCTAACCATACGACTTGTCCATTTACACAGTGATTGGTATCTGTTGCAATAATTGCATATCCATCCATGCTAGAACGGTTAAACGCGGGAAAAGGATGTGGCGCAATCACTTCCTCAGCCAAATAACGTCCACAGACCTCATTCAATGAGACCTCCTGTGACTCTAGCGGATTAGCAAATTTGATTATTTTGGCCTGTGCCTCTTTTACTTGAAGCGCTCTGCGCTGAAATTTATGATCCTTCATACCATACCTCCGCTCTAAATCGTCCGTTTTTTGTAGTACAATAGGTACTATTTTAACATGAGCTATCCTGAAGTAAAATGAATGGTGGAAACGACATTAATCCTTTACCGATTTCAGCTACGTAATTACAAAAAAAAGATGCGATCTCAAGATCACATCTCTTACGATTCATGTCTAGGATGCTCTAATTACCTTCACATCACCAGGAATTACTTTCTCCCCTTCATACAGCATGAACCGTCCATGTTGCCATTCTACACGCAGAAGCCGAGAATCATCTGACTGATATTGCCATACATGCTGCTCTCCACCATTCATAAAAGGGGTTTGGCCTAGGGCAGCAACATATCCTTCATACTCTTCCTCCAGAAAAAATGTATAATCATCCAGTTCAAGTGTTGTTGGAACCTCAGCAGGATTATCTAAGCGCCCATCAATAGGTTTATATAAACCATATTGCAGCTGTTCCCGCTCCTCAATATGCAAATAGGCAATTTGACTACCATCTCTTAATGTCAGCACTACCGCATTTCGTCCACGATTATGGGTCCTGCCGGTAACCTCGTAGGTAACGAGCGATACTTCACAGATGTCTCCGGGAGACAAATTAAGCATACTTTTCTGAACTTCCTGTGCCGCTGGTTTGGAAAAAAGATTACCTATACGTTTCCATATACTCAACTTGATCGTTCCCCCTACATAAATGCAGAAATAATTAAAGCTCCCGTAATTTGCAGTGAGCCTGATAATAAGCCGTACCCGATTTTGCCAAGCTGTGTACCATGATCCAGATCCAGACTCCCCCATTTAGCTAAGAGGAGACGGACCGTTCTTTCCAATATAAGCAAAAGAAAAAAAGATACAATCGAGATCAGCAAAGCATCTGGCAGGCTGTTAGAAGCAGCTATCGATGATGATAAAATGAATGCCTGTGCCAATAGCTTCATTACAAAACGTGTAGTAACTGCCATATTTCCAGCCTTTAACTCTTCTAAATCATTGTATCGAGTGAAGAGTGAATCTACGAACATCAGCACAAACAGCAACACCGCGCCGCTCACTGTCCACACGACCATGGACACCAGGATATGGAAATCCATTCTAATAGCCCCCGCTTATTCATTTTGCATGCTGTCATAAGCATAGATAAAGCGAAGAGGAAACGATATTCCTGTCTCCCCTTCGCCTGTGAACATCAGCCGTGAAACGGCTAAGATCAAATGTTATTGCTTCTCGTATTGTTTCATCAGAGCAGCCAATTCATCTTCTACTGCTTGATCTTTGTTCAACTTCTCGAACTCATCATCAAGTGATTTGTTGCCCGAGCTCATCTCGTTGCTAGCTTCGGCTTGAGCTTCTGCTTGCATCATTTTTTCTTCCATACGTTTCAGGCCAGCAGATGCGGAATCAGAGCTGAAACCACTCATCGCTTTATTAATTTCGGTTTGAGCTTTAGCAGCATTATAACGAGCAACCAAGGTTTCACGTTTGTTCTTCATTTGAGTAAGTTGCTTACGCATTTCGTCAAGCTTCCCACGAAGATTATCCGCAGATGCTTTGTTCTGATCGAAGCTAGCTTTGTATTCTACCAGTTTAGCTTCAGCAGCCTTCTTCTCTTCCAGAGCTCGGCGAGCAAGGTCAACATTACCAGCTTGAGCTGCAGCATGTGCCTGTTGCGTACGTTTGTTAACAAGCGCTTCCTGCTCTTCATAAAGCTGCTTGAACTTTTTCTCAATAGCGATTTGAGCCGCTACCGCTTTTTCTGCATCTTCCAAATCTTCGGTCATATCACGAATGTACTGATCGGTCATCTTAATCGGGTCTTCTGCTTTGTCGATAATCGCATTCACGTTAGACATTGTTAAATCGCGCAATCTTTTAAATATAGACATGGTTTCATTCCTCCAAAAGATAATTTAAATACTCACTTGATATCTTTTACGCAGAATTGCCAATCCCGTTTCACATTTGTTGCGCTAAATATTGAATTACTTTATTATTTACGATCTCAACGACCTCTTTAATACCTTCTTTCGTGAGATCGTCGTAATGAATGCCCATAACCACTGTGACCGTCCTGTTTAAAGCCTCAGCTACCCTAATGGCAATATCTTCGCTTATCGTATGCTCTTTATGATGAGGAACCGCAGAGGTCTGCACTTCCACCCGCTCTCCATTTAAATACGCAGTACTTGCCGCTCCAATATGACGAACGCCCCCACTAATTACGAGTAAGAGATCACGTCCGACAGGCGTCGCCATCAGCTCAATATCCTCAGGGTTAATCTTGTTAGAAGTCAATAGTATCTCCTCACTACTCCACTTTATATAATGCCACGTATTTCATCCAAGGATTGAATATTTTCTTGAACCATGAATTGCTCAAGCTCTTCAACAAGCTGGCTACCTGCTCTCAAATTCATGAAATTGTAGGTTCCTACTTGGATTACCGAAGCACCTGCCATAATAAATTCAATAATATCAGTAGCTGTGGTGATGCCCCCCATTCCGATTACTGGAATAGATATGTTCTGTGCGACTTGATGCACCATGCGCAATGCAACTGGCTTAATCGCTGGTCCGGACAGTCCGGCATACAAGTTATTAAATACACTACTTCTCCGTCGCACATCAATTTTCATCCCGGAAATGGTGTTGATCAGCGAGACAGCATCTGCTCCCTCTGCCTCACACATTTGCGCCATCTCAACGATATTCTCAGCACCTGGAGACAGCTTTACCGCAAGTGGTAGCTTAGTGGCACGTCTAACAGCTTGTACTACTTTTTGCGCTTCTGAAGTCTTGATTCCAAATGCAATTCCGCCCTCTTTTACATTTGGACAGGAAATATTCAACTCAATCATATCAACAGCTGGTTTACCTGCGCTTGATCGAAGATCTGCATCACGCTGGATCATTTCTGCTCCAAGTACGTAATCCTCAAGCGTCCCGCCGCCAAGATTCACCAAACGGGCTGTATCGAGTGTTTCCCAATAAGGGCATTCTTTTTCCAAGAACGCAGCTACACCGGGATTCTCCAATCCTACACTATTCAGCATGCCAGAGGCTGTCTCATAAACACGAGTGCCAGGGTTACCTGCTTTTGGATGGAGGGTGAGCCCTTTCCCAGAGATTCCACCTAGCAAAGATACATCATACAGCTTTCCATATTCACGACCAAAGCCGAATGTTCCTGAAGCCATTACAATCGGATTCTTAAAATGAACGCCTGCAATTGTTGTACTCATCTTAGTCATGAAAAATCACCTCCTCAGAAAGGAACACGGGTCCGTCTGCACAGGCTTTTCGCTGACCATCACGACAAGAAACACTACAAACAAGACAGGCACCAATGCCGCAAGCCATTCGATTCTCTAGAGAGAGATAAACTTTTGTATTGCTTCCTGCCTCTTCGGCCGCTACGCCTTTAAGCTGTGCTGCTTTAAGCATAGGATGTGGGCCGCAAACGAAAACATGATCATATTGACTAAAATCCACACGATCCAAAATAAATCCGCCTACATCTACTGTAAGCTCGGCTGCTAATGGACGAAAAGCTTCTGTCCGGTAAGCTTCCCGACTAAAACCTAGAAAGATATCACAACTAGGCAGCTGCTTTGCACAATAATATAGCGGCGCTATTCCGATTCCACCACCAATAAGTGCAACTTTGCCTTCGACCTGTGGGAATCCCGTGCCAAAAGGCCCTTCAAGCTCCACTGAGTCACCAGGATTCAACCATGAAAATATCTCAGTGCCTTCCCCCACTACGTGATATAAAAATTCGACACTATCTTCTTTTACTTCATGTATACTTAACGGTCTGGAAAGGATCGGATAAGCATCCCATGCCCGTAACATGTAGAATTGACCCATTTCACCGCCGCTATTCGTTTCAACTTTAAGGTGGTACACTCCGTCAGTTAGCCGATCGTTACTTAAAACCATCCCCACGTTATCAAGCTCCTTCAAATTTTATCTTTATTAAGATTGCCTTAGAAGGAGTATAAAATCTGTGACAAACTTCACATTCAAAGCGCGCTATCCCTTTTTCCAGATCCCGCGTTCATAAGGTTTGGGGACATTACGTACGCCTACAAGCGCTTCTTCCGCATGTAAAGCCCAATAGGGATCGCTCAACATCCCACGGCCAACGGCTATCAGCTCTGCCCGTTCTTCCGCGACGATGGACTGTGCCTCAGTAAAGGATTCAAGCCGCCCCACAGCAATTACAGGCACCTGTAATTCACTACGGATAAACTCTGCCAGATCCACTTGATAAGCAGGGCCTGCACCCAGCCCTCCATTTGAACCTATAGGACCTTCTCCTCCAGAAGAAACATGAAACAGATCCACTCCAGCATTCTTATACCGTCGGCAAATATCCAGAGCGTATGCAGCATCGTATCCACCCTCTACATATTCCTTCGCAGATATTCTCATAATCAATGGCATGTCTACAGGAACCACTTCTCGGACTGCTTTAACTACCTGTTCTCCGAACAACGCAGGATCTTGTCCATATTCATCATCTCTGGTATTCGTCAATGGTGAATGAAACTGGTGAATTAAATAACCATGTGCACCATGAATTTCGACCGTATCAAATCCTGCCTCTATAGCTCTGCGCGCCCCTTCACGGAAGGCCTCAATTAATTCTGAAATTCCCTTTTTAGAAAGAGCCTGTGGCGTTTTGAAATTAGCATCAAAAGGAATTGCTGATGGAGCCACTGGCGGCTCTGCATCCACAGCTTTTCGTCCAGCATGTCCTAATTGAACAGCGATTTTTGATCCATACGCATGCACACCATCCGTGATTCTACGATAAGCTTCAATTTGCGAATCACTCCAGATTCCTGTATCTCGATTAGTGATTCTACCATCTGGATGTATGCCAGTCATTTCCACGATAATAAATCCTGTACCGCCAATAGCACGGCTTACATAATGAACATAATGCCAATCATTAGGGATGCCATCCTCTTTATCCACCGAATACTGGCACATAGGTGGCATGACAATACGATTCTTCAGCGATAACCCCTTCAATTCATACGGTGCAAACAAATCAGACATTCATGTCTCCATCCTTCCGTAATCTATAATTGACTCGGGAATTCCCCGTTCTATTAGTATACACGCATTGGTTCCTTCAAGAAATCTTAACCAATACTGTATTGTTATCAGCATAAATTTACCCATCTGTGGAGATAACAATTAAGAATATGACGGTGATCAGGTAGTAAAGGAGGCAGATGGGGATGTATTTTCAACGGAGAGGTCAGAAACTGCTTGTAATATTAGGAACAATCATAACTATGCTATTCCCAACCTATTCTTCAGAGGTTGCGTCAGCGCCTGTGCAGAGTCAGAAGACTCCGCAAGAACAAACACAAAGTGTACCCGCTTCAGACGAAGATACGGCAATTTCAGCAGGTAGCGCTGCTACAAATAGTTCGACGCTTAACAGCAATAAAAACACTAAAGGTCTGACATTAAGTCAGCTGTTACACAAATATCCAGAGACTTTTAAGACTAGTGGACCTCGGAATAAAGTCATAGCACTTACTTTTGATGATGTTCCTGATCCAAGATTTACCCCCCAATTGCTTAACACCCTGAAAAAATACAATGTCAAAGCAACCTTCTTTGTGGTGGGAAGCAGAGCAAAAAAACATCCAGCTTTGGTGAAAAGAATGATTAGAGACGGACATGCGATTGGAAATCACTCGTATAACCACCCTCAGTTTGTGAAGCTTGCGATGAATGATTTTCGATCACAAATCATAAAGACCGAGGATATTATACAAACCTTGGCCGGATATAAACCACGACTAATTCGCCCACCCTATGGGGACATCAGTGAACAGCAGCTTAAATGGGCAAAAAGCCATGGCTACACGCTCGTGAATTGGAATGTGGACTCATTGGACTGGAAGGGACTTTCCAAAAACCAAGTCAGAAATAATATTCTAGCCCATATTGGAAGAGGAGCGATTATTCTTCAGCACGGTGGAGGCGGTCCAGGTAGTCATCTACAGGGAACGATTCAGGCTTTACCTGAAGTAATCACTATTATGCGCAAGCGGGGCTATACATTCGTTACCGTTCCTCAATTACTACAAGTGTCCAAAAGTAAATAAATTACCCCCAAATATATATTTTATAATACGCAAAAAACGGAGGCAGCCGCTAAGGACTCCCTCCGTTTCCTGTGTAACCTTATTTTAGAACTTTTCATATCTCATAGGTATTCTCTCTATTTTTATCTATCTATTTAACAATGTATAATTGTACATATTGATAACCGAATGATGATACAAAGCTTTGGCTACCAGGGATAAAGATATCGATACGATTGCCTTTTATAGCACCGCCCACATCCGTTGCCGTTGCTAAGAATGCATCTTTAGGCAATCCATCATGTGAATGGCCTGTCACCAATACTTTGGTTCCGAGAGGAATCACATTTGGATCAACAGCAATAGTTCCAAGCTTGAGAGGATTTCCGAAATAATCTACTGCACCCCATCCGCCGTTCTCACTGCTTGCAGAAGAATAAGCTGAAGCTTTGACTTGAATCGATTTGTCATAATTAAAGGACTTACCCCATGCTTCAACTGTTTTGGACTCTGAGTTTACATTAAGACTTGGTATAATCACTGGTGATTTGTCAGTTGTAGTTACGGACTCAGCCTGCATCTTACTAGGGATAGTAATTTCAAGACCTTCGTAAATGTTAAGTGCTGCAACGTTTGGGTTTGCTTTCATTAATTCATTCACACCTACATTATATTGCTTGGATAAAGTATAAAAAGTGTTGCCATCCTTAGCGATATGAACGCTGTCTGCATGAGCTGGAACGGCATGCAGTAATGCACTGATTCCCATAATTGCAGCAAGGGTTTTAATTGTTCTAAATCTGTTCTTCATAATTGCCTCCTCATTAGATGGGCGTGAACGGTATCACTTCCGTATACGCTCGTGTACATTTTAAGTACTTATGTACAACCCGTGTGTGATTTCTTGATGTGTTGCAGTCTTTTGTAAAACTGACAGGACTTAATATATCACAATTTTGTA
This sequence comes from Paenibacillus sp. FSL E2-8871, assembly GCF_038000345.1. NCBI lineage: Bacteria > Bacillati > Bacillota > Bacilli > Caryophanales > Paenibacillaceae > Paenibacillus > Paenibacillus sp. FSL E2-8871. The sequence continues at coordinate 1,489,754 of NZ_JBBOBV010000001.1, forward strand.
ACCTGTGCTTATGTAATTGTTACCATTGTGAAAAATCAAGTTTCAATATTGTCATTTTTTCGGATTGTGGTTAACATATTTTTCATTATGTAAACTACATTAAAAGATCCATGTACCATTTTTAAAAATTATCATATAAAATTCCCGAAGATTTTACATAGCGTTAACATTTCATGCTTTATCCAATAGTAGAATGATAGAATATAATAAATAGAATAGATACAGACAACGAATCATATTTGGAGGTCCCATGAATACAGAAGAGAATAAAAACAACCAAAGCAGCCCAGCCACTGCTTACCTCAATAGAGATTTGAGCTGGATCGAATTTAACCGACGCGTGCTGAAAGAAGCTCAAGACCCTGATAATCCGCTAATGGAACGGGCTAGATTTCTGGCTATCGTCTCAAGCAATCTTGATGAATTCATAAGCGTTCGAGTGGCAGGAATTCAAGATCAAATCCGGGCAGGCTATACTAAAAAAGATTTCACTGGCTATACCCCTTCCGGGCTATACAAACGTCTCATCAAGCGAGTTACCAAAATTGTTGCCGACCAATACCGGATTTTCCGTGATATTTCACGGAGTTTGCATAAAGAAGGTATCGTTTTTGTGGATTATGAGGATCTCACTCATGCACAGGAACAGTCCATAGAACAATATTACCGGGATATCATTTATCCTGTACTTACGCCAATGGCTGTAGATCAGAGTCGACCGTTTCCACTCGTTCATAGCCAATTTATCTATTTAGCAGTAGTTCTTACTCGTAAGAATGGCCTTGAAGAAGAGCCTTTTTTTGCTATTCTGCAAATTCCATCTAATCTGCCAAGATGTATCCCGCTACCACACCGGTCTAACAGTAAGAAACGGCAGTTCGTATTTATAGAGGATGTCATCCGTCATCATATTCAAACTTTATTTAGTGGTTATGAGCCCGTTGCCGTTAGTGAATTTCGTTTGACCCGCAACTCTGATCTCACGATCGACGAAGAAGGGGCCGAGGATCTTCTAGAAGAGATTGAAAAGGAGCTGCGCAAACGTCGCCGTGGTGTTCCAGCAAGACTTGAAGTACAAAAAGGAATTCATCCATATGCCTTGGAACAGCTGCAAGCTGAGTTTGAAATTGAAGATTTCGTATTCGAAATTGAAGGTCCGCTAGATCTAAGTTTCCTTCGTAATTTCGCCGGCAGTATTAAGGGCTTTAGTTACTTAAACTATCCGAGCATTGAACCCGTCTACCCTGCTGAATTTGAAGAGAACGAGGATTTCTTCGAGGTATTACGTGAGCGAGATGTTCTGGTCTACCACCCTTACGAATCCTTTGATGCGATGACGGACTTTATCATTCAAGCGTCAGAGGACGAACAAGTGATGGCCATTAAGATGACTCTATATCGGGTAAGCGGAAACTCTCCTCTGATCACTGCACTCGCTAATGCTGCTGAATCCGGAAAACAGGTAACAGTAGTTGTAGAGTTAAAAGCCAGATTTGATGAGGAACGTAACATCGCTTGGGCTCGCCAACTTGAAAAATCCGGATGTCATGTCGTCTATGGTCTTATTGGACTCAAAACGCATGCCAAAGTCACCTTGATTGTCCGTCAGGAAGGTCATGAATTACGTCGCTACGTGCATGTAGGCACAGGAAACTATAATGACAGTACAGCCAAAGTCTACACGGATCTCAGTCTATTTACCGCTCAAAGCGATATCGGTCTTGATGCTTCTGAGCTGTTTAATCAAATGACTGGTTATTCCGCTGATTTTGACTGGAATGCCTTCATTGTAGCTCCAACGGACATGAGCCTTTCCTTACAAAAGCTGATGAAGCGTGAAGCGGAGCATGCTGCAGCCGGCAGACCTGCACGTATTATTGCCAAAATGAACTCACTCTCTAATCAACAGGTCATCGATGATTTATATGGTGCCGCACAAGCTGGTGTTTCTATCGATTTAATCGTTCGGGGGGTTTGTTGTCTACGACCGGGGATTGAAGGCTTAAGCGAAAACATTACGGTTCGCAGTATTGTCGACCGCTTTTTGGAGCATTCAAGAATTTATTATTTTGAAAATGGTGGTAAGCCTGAGGTGTATTTATCCAGTGCAGACTGGATGACTAGAAACCTAACTCGACGGATCGAGCTGATGTGTCCAGTCAGAGATAGCAATATACGTAAACAAATCGTTAAGATTCTTGAACTATCCCTAAAAGATAATGTGAAGGCCAGCTTCTTACAGCCTAATGGATATTACGAGCAACCAGACGACAAAAAGGCCCCTTTCCGGAGCCAGTTCGCAGCAATGGATGTTACACGTTGGAAGGGAACCCGAGTTTTACCTTCACCGCCCAAGCATTCTTAAATGCTTTTAAGGCGTTCTCAATGTCCTCTAGACCAATCAGAAGCGCTGATGTGCCCTCAAGGTCCAGATTAAGGGTATTGCCGTGCAGATTAGCATTCAAGCCGCTTACAATCCCGATCTCGGTGCTGTCCAGTGCAATGCTTAGCTGTACAAGTGACCCAAGCCTATGAATCCACTCTTCGTCGGAAGGCAGCAAAATGTCCTTATACATCTGGGACAATTTCTGCTTCCGGCTTTTTGTGCTATACGAGGCAATCATCGCGCATAGGATAAGCTGGCGGTGTGTCAACCCGCGAATAGGTGAATTCATCAGCCAATACAAGGTGTGTCGTTTAGATTGATAATAGTTAATGTTAGACCCTGTTCGATGTAGCATGATGGATACATAAATTAACATCTCATGTTCAGCTTTATTCTCCTCATCCTTGAACGCGTCAAACAGACTTAGAGCAAGCTTGTTAATATGATCTAAATACCGTTTAGATGTACGAATATCAAACCGAATAATCGTATTTAAACTGTATTCAAGCGCACTGTCACGCACCGGTTGCTCCGGCTTCAGTAGATCATGTAGCATACCTTCCCTGAGCCCTTCCCCGCTGATTACAGCCTGGCTAGCCCCAATATACTGATATACCGTATGGAAAATAATCAACCCGGATACAATGATATCTGCTCGACTCTTTGACAAACCATCTAAATCTTTACGCTTATCATAAGGCATTGAAGGTAATGTGTTCATAAAATGCTCAATCGTCTCACTGGCCATGGTGTAACCGTGAGAGTTAGGTAATGAGTATGCTCTAGTCTTTTGATCCAGCTTACCTAGAGAACGAACCGTACCTCCCAGGCCAAACAGTGGAAGACCTGCTGTAGCGTTAAGCCAATCATGCTCTACCAATCTCCCCAGAACATAGGTCTCCAGCTTCTGAATCTGCTCTCCATTCCAGTTCCCGCCTTGACCAAACATTAGATTGGTATTCACCGCTCCGAACGGAAAGGAAATGCTATGTTGATAACGCCGCCCGCGAAAAAGTGTGATTTCAGTACTCCCGCCACCAATATCGATGACATAACCATCTTCAACATTAAATGCATTTATGACACCTAAGAAGCCAAAGTAAGCTTCCTGATGACCACTGATAACCTCAATGGGTATGGTTGAAGCTTTTGACAAAAAGGCAATAATTTCACTGGAGTTAGCAGCATTTCTGATTGCTGCTGTAGCGCCCGCACGAATGGTCTCTACATCAAAAGCATGGCAGATCTCCTTAAACTGGCGCAAGACTGGGATGATAGTCTCCATATCCTTCTGCTCCAGTCGACCTTCCTTCGTAATCTTCTCACTAAGACGTGCAGAGTACTTACACTCCTTGATGATCTTATAGCCTCCCTCCGGCGTTGTATCATAGATTACAAGACGTATGGAGTTAGAACCAATATCGATAATGCCTATCCGGCGCAGATCATCTCTCATTATGTATGTACTCCTTTTCAAGTTGATTGACCATCTATTATACATGGTTTACATAAATAAATGAACTCAGTCCATTATATCCTCAAATTATGCAACTGTTAAAAAAATAAAGCGGCACCCGGATAACTTGCCCGAGCGCCGCTACAATTTGACTTACTTATAACACTTTACTTAAAAAATCCTGTGTACGTACATGCTGAGGATTTCCGAATACTTGTGCAGGTGTACCCTGCTCTACAATCACGCCGCCATCCATAAATAGAATACGGTCGCCCACTTCGCGTGCAAAGCCCATCTCATGCGTAACAATGACCATTGTCATCCCATCTTCTGCAAGCTTCTTCATAACTTCCAGCACCTCACCAACCATCTCTGGGTCAAGGGCTGAGGTTGGCTCGTCAAAGAGCATCACATGAGGCTGCATTGCCAGCGCACGGGCAATCGCGATCCGCTGCTTCTGTCCTCCTGACAGTTGAGCAGGATATGCATCCTTTTTATCTTCAAGGCCTACAGTCTTGAGCAGCTCCATTGCGAATTTATCAGCTTCGGACTGCTGCTGTTTTTTCACCTTAATCGGGGCTAGTGTAATGTTCTGCAGAACTGTTTTGTGAGGAAACAGGTTAAACTGCTGAAATACCATTCCCATCTTCTCACGTGTGACATTAATATCGTGCTTTTTGGAGGTAATAGATTCACCTTCAAAAGTGATTTCGCCACCAGTTGGCTGCTCCAGGAGATTCAAACAGCGCAGAAAGGTACTTTTACCCGATCCACTCGGTCCGATAACGACGACGACCTCACCTTTATGAATCTCCAAGTCAATTCCCTTGAGAATTTCCAGCTTCCCGTAATTTTTTTGCAAGTTCTTAACGGCGATCATCGGTATTCAGCCTCCTTTCCAGTCTACCTAGGATCTTCGATAGCGTAAATGTCAGCACAAAGTACATAAATGCGATAATTACAAGTGGTGTCATACCATCGTAAGAAATCGTTGTAACCGTACGTGCTTGAAACATCAAATCCGTAACGCCGATAAAAGAAATAATCGATGATTCCTTGATAATGGTAATAAATTCATTTCCGATTGCCGGAAGAACACTCTTGAGTGCCTGCGGGAGTATGATATGGCGCATAGTCATCCCTTGCTTCATTCCAAGCGAACGGGCTGCCTCCATTTGTCCACGATCTACCCCTTGTATCCCAGCACGGAAAATCTCTGCAAGGTAAGCAGAACTGTTAATGGATAAAGTGATTGCCCCCGACTGAATCGGTGTGAACTCAATCCCGAATGTTGCCAATCCATAATGGATCAGAAACAGTTGTACAAGCATAGGTGTACCACGAAGGAATTCTACCCAGGCTGTTGCCAAGAAGCGAAGCACACCCCATTTGGACATACGTAGCAAGGAAATAATAATCCCTAGAATAAAACCAAAGAAGACGCCTAGAACAGCAAGCAGCAAGGTATACTGCAAACCGGTTAGGAAAAAATCACGATAATCATAAGCCATTTTAAATAAAGTAATGTCCATAACCTATCCTCCCATCTCCAAAAAAATAGAAAATAGCTTATTGTCGCTATTTTCTGTATACACATACAATTTACTTTAGCAGACTTTAAAAATATCCGTTGTTTCTTTACTTCGTGCTATCTGCAAGCTCACTAGCTGCCGTTACGTACTCATCAATTTTACCTTCTGAGTTTAAACGTGTCAGTGTGCTGTTTACTTGATTCAGCAGCTCTTTATTTCCTTTTTTAATACCAATAGCATAACCGTCATCTTCAACTTCTGGCTTAGCATCAGTAATTACAAGACCAGGAACATTCTTAACGAATGATTTAGCGACGGGACCTTCAATGATAGCAGTATCTACACGATTGGATTGCAATTGTAGAACGATTTCGGAGATTTTACCAAGCGAAGTGATTTTCGCTCCCTCGATCCCTTTAGCAATTTCTTCTTGAATGGAACCAGTCTGCACACCAATTTTGGTACCTTTTACAGCATCCATAGTGGCGTATTTATCTTTGTCCGCTTCGCGCACAACAATCGCTTGCTCAGCCTTGTAATAAATGTCTGAAAGATCAACAGCTTTTTTACGTTCTTCCGTCGGGCTAAGTCCAGAAATTACAATATCTACTCTTCCGCTGGACAATTCGTTCAATAGTGAGTCGAATGGCAAGTCTTTAATTACAAGTTCTGCACCCATATCAGCAGCAATTTCCTTAGCGATATCGATATCGAAGCCCACGATAGTATCTTTACCGTCTACTACTTTATGGAATTCGTACGGAGGAAAATCTGCACTTGTGCCCATAGTAAGCTTCTTAGTAGCCCCACCGTTAGTTGCATTTCCATTTGCTGCGGTATCACTATCATTTTTATTTTGACCGCAGCCTGACAACAGGCCTACTGCTAATAACATACCTAAACTAAGTTTACCCCATTTGTTCATTTCTATATCTCCCCTATTCGTATGAAAAAAATCCAAGTTGTCTCTTTGACCGACTTATTATAAATCAGAACGCATGAATATGCAAAGGCATAATTGTGACAATAACTTCCTTTTATTGGGTTTCAAAGCAAAGAATTCATTCTTCTGAAACATATTATTCAACATTTATTCAAATTTTATATAATTTTATACATTTTTACTATTCCCTAACTTAACCAAATCATGCGGCAAATCGCCTCTTATTTTCAGCAAAAAAAGGAGTGCACTAAAGTATGAGTTATACTTCAGTGCACTCCCTTATTAACCTATTACGGAATCTAATGAATCCTTATTCCGTAATTTCATTATAAATATCAATGTACTGTTGCGCCGATACATTCCAGCTATAATCGCCAGCGAATGCGTTTTTCGTAATCTTTTTCCAATGTTCAGGCTGCTTGTATAATGAGATCGCCCGGCGAAGTGTAAACATCATATCGTGGGCGTTGTAGTTACTGAATGTAAAGCCGTTCCCTTCACCGGATTCTTCATTATAAGCATGAACGGTGTCATTCAGGCCACCAGTTTCCCGCACAACAGGTATGCTGCCGTAGCGTAAAGCGAGAAGTTGACTAATCCCGCAAGGTTCAAACTTGGAAGGCATAAGAAAGATATCACTAGCAGCATATATTTTGCGTGAGAGTGCATCATTAAAGAGGATTTGTGAAGATAGCTTTGTCGGATAACGCCAAGCCGCTTCCTTAAACCACCGCTCATAGGACTCATCCCCCGTTCCAAGCAGAACAAATTGAATGTCATCCTTATACAATAGCTCATCCAATACACGCGTAAGCAAATCTAAACCTTTGGAATCCACAAGACGAGTAACCATAGCCACCATCGGAATATTAGCATCCACAGGTAGTCCTAATTCCTCCTGCAAGGCTAATTTGTTCTCCGTTTTCTTCGCCAGATTAGAACGATAACGGGTAACAAGACTTGTATCTGTTGCAGGATTATAACTTTTTGTATCTATTCCATTCACAATACCGCTTAAAACATCCGCTCGCGCATTCAACAATCCATCCAGTCCGTAACCATAATAAGGTGTTCGAATTTCTTCCGAGTAGGTTGGACTTACTGTGGTGACACGGTCGCTGTATACAATGCCACCTTTTAAGAAATTCACATTCCCGTAATACTCCACGCCTCCAAAATAACTGCTGTCCAGACCCAATAGCTCCCCAAGTACCTCATAAGGAAACACACCCTGATACAACAGGTTATGTATGGTAAATACACTTCGCATTTCGCTGTAAAATGGATTGTGTCGATAATGACCCTGAAGCAGCATTGGGATTACAGCCGCATGCCAATCATGGCAATGCAAGACGTCCGGCTGAAAATCAATAGCTGGCAGACACTCCAGCACCGCACGATTATAGAACGCGAAGCGTTCCCCATCGTCCATATATCCGTAGATTCCGTCCCGTCCAAAATAATATTCATTGTCGATAAAGTAAACGGGAATACCGTCGTAAACCATATGTTCGATTCCGCAGTACTGATTACGCCAGCCGATTGGCACATAAACTTCTGTTAAATGCTCCATTTTTGAAGTGAACTTTTCTGGAATCCCACGATATTTAGGCAAAATCACTCGTACATCCACCCCGGCACCCTTCAGCGCTTTAGGTAATGCCCCAATGACATCGGCCAGACCACCCGTTTTGATAAATGGATGAGCTTCAGCTGCGGCAAATAAAACTTTCATGATTATTTCCCCCTTTAAAGTGTACGGATTCTCTATTCGTTCTTTAATCTATGACTCATTTGCCTCTTTACTCTTACCCACTCGTGACGTTTTCTTAAACACCAGGAAGCTAAGAGGCGGTAATGTTAGCTCTATACTGTTCACCTGATTATGCCATTCTAACTTTTTGCTCTTCTGAGGCAAGTTGTGTATACCCGAACCTCCGAACGCTACATCTTCCGAGCTAAAAAGTTCTTCATAAGTCCCTGGGCGTGGAACCCCTATACGATACTGTTGACGCTGGACAGGTTGAAAATTGATGATAAAAAGCAACGTATCTCCAGGCTTCTTGCCTTTACGCAGATATGAAATTACGCTTTGTTCATTGTCATCTGCATCAATCCATTGATAACCCTCTTGGGAATGATCAAGCTCCCACAGGGCTTTCTCCGAGCGATACAGTTTATTAAGTGCAGCAGTGTAAGCTAGCATACCACGATGGCTGTCATAGTCCAGCAGTAGCCAATCCAGCTGCTCTTGATCCTTCCATTCGATAAATTGACCAAATTCTCCTCCCATGAACAGAAGTTTCTTTCCGGGATGGGATATTTGATAACCGAGCAGTTGCCTAAGTCCTGCGAACTTCTGTTCATAAGAACCGGGCATTTTGTCCAGTAACGACTTCTTGCCATGTACAACCTCGTCATGTGATAAAGGTAATGCATAATTTTCGGCATAAGCATAACATATTGGAAATGTTAATAAATTATGATGATGAGGGCGCCCCCAAAAATCATGTTCTATGTAGCCCAAGGTGTCATTCATCCATCCCATATTCCATTTGTAGTTAAAACCGAGGCCACCTTCATGAGCTGGCGCTGTAACTCCCGGCCAAGCACTAGATTCTTCTGCCATCATTAATGCCTTAGGAAAATACTGAAATATCGCTTTATTCAGGTTCTGAATAAACTTAATGGCTTCTAAATTCTCCAGACCACCATTCACATTACGTCGATATTGATGAGCTTGTTTCTCAAAATCGAGACGTAGCATACTGGTAACCGCATCTACACGCATCCCGTCAATATGATAATACTCAAACCAAAAGAGTGCATTAGAAATGAGGAACGAAGAAATCTCAGGCTTGCTGAAGTCAAACGATAGGGTTCCCCAGCCTGGTTTTTCCGCTAACATTGGATCTGCATATTCATAAAGTGGCGAGCCATCAAACATTCTTAAACCGTGTGCATCCTTTGCAAAATGGGCCGGAACCCAATCCAGAATGACACCAATTCCAGCTTGATGCAAATGATCAATTAAATACATCAACTCATGGGGTTCACCATATCGGCTCGTAGCCGCAAAATACCCCGTCCCTTGATAGCCCCATGACAAATCGTATGGATGCTCAGCAAGCGGCATAAACTCAACATGGGTATAACCCATTTCCACCAAATAAGGAATTAATAATTCACTCATTTCCTGATAGCTGTAAAATTCCCCGTCTTCTTTCTGACGCCAAGTTCCAAAATGCATCTCATAAATGTTCATCGGTTGATGATATGGAGCTTTACTCTTTCTCCGCCATGCAGCATCTCCCCAACGATAACCACTGAGATCCGTAACAACGGATGCAGTCGCCGGTCGAACCTCAGCTTTGAAGGCAAAAGGATCCGCTTTTAGGAAGCTGGAGCCATCACTGGCAACAATCCTGTATTTGTAAAAAGTTCCCGGCTGTATTCCCGGAAAAAAACGACTCCAAAATCCTGAATCGGGTATCTTATATAACGAGTCCATGTCCTGCGTTCCATCCCAGCCATTATGATCACCAGCTAGTCCTACATATGTCGCATGAGGAGCCCACACGGTAAAGCGCACGCCCGTAACGCCTTCTTCAGCGGCAGTGTGCGCACCCAGCATAGAATAGCTGCGATAATTGGTGCCCTCATGGAACAAATAAATATCAGATGCTGACGGAAGGGTATCGATTGTTGCTTTTTCAGCCAATTCTACACCACCTTTTTTGAATGCTTGTACCTATTACATTACCCGAATATTACCATTTTGAAAATGATTTGATGTGAAAACAAAAGATTTTCTGATAAAGAAATATTAATTGTAATTTTTCTTTTTACACAGCAATATACTTCACCTATGTCGTTTCAAGTGCTTGTCGTGAGTTTATATATCAAGCATTGACAAAATAAATGGGAGGGATAACAAATGAATAACAAAAAAGATTGTATCGCCATGCTCTTGGCAGGAGGGGAAGGCCGCAGATTGGCTCCCTTGACTTCCAGTATGGCTAAGCCTGCAGTCCCTTTCGGTGGACAGTATAAAATTATTGATTTCCCACTAAGTAATTGTGTAAATTCTAAAATTGATACAGTAGGTGTCCTGACGCAATATGAAGCTGAATCCTTACATGAACACATCGGTGAAGGTGAGCCTTGGGGCTTACATAGTCAAAAGGATAAAGGTGTAACCCTGCTTCCTTCCGGTGTTGAAGGCAGAGACAGCTATACAGGAACTGCTGATGCAATTTATAAAAACATTGAGTATATCGATAGCCGTAATCCAGAACATGTTCTCATTCTATCCGGTGATCATATTTACCATATGGATTACCGAAAAATGTTGGATTACCATGTAGAGAAGGCTGCAAAAGCCACCATCTCCGTAATGGAGGTGCCGTGGGATGAAGCTAGTCGTTTTGGAGTGATGAACGTAAATGATGAACTAAAAATCTCTGAGTTTGCGGAAAAACCAAAAGTACCTAAAAGTAATTTAGCTTCTATGGGTATATATCTGTTTGAGTGGGCTTATCTGAAGGAGCACTTGTTGCGGGATGCAGCTAATCCGAATTCCAGTCATGACTTTGGTAAAGACGTTATACCAACGATGCTTGATCAGAATGATGATTTATTCGCTTACCGCTTCAAAGGATACTGGAGAGATGTAGGTACTGTGGGTAGTCTCTGGGAAGCACATATGGATCTTCTGCAAAAAAACAATGGCATGAAGCTCGACAAAGCTCATTGGCCGATGTATAGCCGGAGTCGCCGGACTAAGCTTGCTGTTCATAAACCACGTGTTCAGATTCCATCAACGGACTCTCTCGTGAATGAATTCTGCACGCAAGAAGGCAACTTGCAACGTTCTGTAATCTTCAATGGTGTGGAAATTGGAAAAATGAGCCAAATTAAACAAAGCGTTATTATGCCTGGCGTTCGCATCGGACGTGGAGTACAGATCGAAAATGCCATTATAGGCGAAGGCGCCATTATTAAGGATGGTGCTGTCGTCAAGGGAAGTATTAATAATATTGTAGTTGTTGGGCCCAATGAGACCGTAGCTCCTAAGCCAGCGGTTCGAAATCAACCCTCCCGTCTGTTTCAGGATGTTTATGAGAAGACAGGACGTCTACGGGAAGTTCTCCCTTCTTAAAACCATTATATATATAAATACTATATCAAGCAAAAACGCCTTCGGCGTCCCAAATGGACGGTAAGCGTTTATACGAGAAATATAAGGATAATGTATAGTGTGAAACCTATATATTCTTATATTTATAAAAAGGGGCTGTTGTCCTGGTCGAACATGACCAGAGCAACAGCCCCTTCGGTTGTTAGAAGTTAACCTTTATGATTCATGGAGCGCTAACCATTCTCGATCTAAAATACTCATTTCCACACAATCTACATATTGCTCCCCAAACAGCGCTGATTCGCGCTCTACACCCTCCCGCTTAAAGCCCAATGCTTCATAGGTTTTCAGGGCAACGGTGTTGAAAGCAAAAGCTCCCAGAGAAATACGATGCAGATCCAAACTCTCAAATCCGATCCGGAGCATTTCATTCATCATCCTTGTTCCAAAGCCTCTACCCTGATAATCAGGATCTACTACTACTCTGCCAATACGTGCAGATCGATTCGCCCGGTCTATGGCTGAAAAACTGATGTGTCCTACGACCTGCTGAGTAGCTTCATGCACCGCACAGAAAATAAGGCGATCAGAATTCGCTGGATGATTCGCCCCATCTAAATACTTAGTAAGCTGGTCATCGTCAAGAGGAAAAGTTAGTGAAGGTCCAGCCCATTGCTTCAGATACTCAGGTGAGACACTCCATCGTTTCAGGTGCTCAAAGTCAGATTCAGAAATAAATCTAAGAATCAGACGATCGGAATCAGGTTGTTCCTCAAAATGCTCATACAGGTTCACTAAACGACCATTTCCCATATCGTTAGTACCCATGTAATGAAAACCCATGCTCTGATAATAACGATTGAGTTTAATGTTATGTGCGACGGTATCAAATCTGAGTCCTCTGCAGCCAAGTTCTTTGGCTCGCACCGCAGCATATTTAAGCATATGCTGACCAAGTCCCTGACTGCGGTGTGAACCCGCTACAGCTAATCTATGCAAATATGCATAAGACTCATCGTTTTTGCTTCCCCAGTATTGAGGATCACTGAATTGTAACGTGAACATTCCAACTACTGCTTCATCGTCAATCGCAAGATAAACATGCCTATCAGTGAAATAGCCTGTGATATCATTCTCGTTAAATTGGCCGGGGGTCCATTGCTTAATCCCATTTCGTTCCATCCAATTTGCTGCTTCCTGCAGCAGCCTCAAGATGTCGCTAACCCGATCTGGCTCTCCACGAACTATACTAATCGAATTCGTCGTCACTCCCATCACACGTCATGCCTCCCAATCATCTAATTCTGGAAAGGTAGCTGTAATTTGAGTTACCCCTTCTGAGTTAACTTCAGGCTGTGGTTCTGTAAGAGGCAAGATGACGGTAACTTCCGTTCCTTTTCCAAGCTCACTTACCATATCAAGTGTCCCATTATGAAGTTCTACAATCTGCTGTGAGATCGCTAGCCCCAAGCCTGTTCCTCCATTGAGTGCATCCACTTGAAAGAAACGGTCTTTCACTCTGGAGATATGTGCTTCACTAATCCCAATCCCACTATCACGAACCATGATAGCAGTCTCTGTAGCGGATATCCTCTTCGCAGACAATTCTATACTGGACTCCTCATGTGAAAACTTCACGGCATTGTCTACCAGATTCAAGAAAACTTGTTTTAGACGATTGGCATCCCCTTTAACATAGATCCCGTCTTCACATTCAAGAAGCAAGTGAATCCGTTTCTTCTCCGCCTTGGCCCAAATATTAAGTATAGTCTCCTGAAGTAACACTTTCACGTCAACAATCCCAATGGACAGCTTCATTTGGTTTTGCTGCAGCTTTGAAAAGTCTAGAATCTCCTCTACTAGACCAATCAAGCGTTCGCTTTCTTTGGAAATGATGCTGACTCCAAGCTTCGTCTCCTCCGGATCATAGCCACCAGAGACCAAGGTTTCACTCCAGCCCTTGATACTAGTAAGGGGTGTCCGAAGCTCATGTGAAATGGACGAGATGAAATCATCCTTAATCTGATTACTGCGCACAATTTCCTGAGCCATATAATTCAGCGTTGAAGCCAAATCACCAATCTCAAATTTGTAATTCCCCTTAATCCGCACATTAAATCTACCCTTAGCCATTTGGGCTGATACCGCCGTAATGTTATTGAGCGGCTTTACGATTGAATTGGCAAGTCCGAAGCTGAACACGATAACTACAGCCATAACAGCTGCACCTATCCCAATTGACAGTAACGTAAGATTAAGCAAATCGTTGTTGATACCCTCAAGTGAAGTAAGATATCTAAGAATATACGTATCACGTCCGTGAACCTGCAGCATCTTGGACACAGCCATAACACTCTCGTTAGTACCACTCTGGCGTCCTACCCAGCGGCCAATGCTGCCCCCTACCGCTTCAGGGACGTCACTAGTTGTAATCGTACGATCAGGCTGAAAACCGGTCGAACTGGTAATCATGTCACCATTCATGGTCAATACTTCTAGCTCTGTATTGGGCAGCTCAAATCTATCCAGCAGTACTTGCAGCTGATTCGAGTTGTTATCGCCATCTAGCTCGTATTTATGAAAAAACGACTCTGCCGTGGTAATGTGATTTTTCATCTTGCTATATACACTGTCATAATAATACGTTCTGATGGCAAGCAGGAAGATAACTTCTACGAGGAGAAGCGCCAAAAAAACTACAAGAATGTAGTGTAGAACAATTTGTCTGCGCATCCCCTTCTTAATCATTGTACTTGGCCTTTCCATCTATATCCGTGTCCCCATACCGTTTGCAAAAATTCTGGCTCTGACGGATTATTCTCTATTTTTTGACGCAGACGACGAATATTCACATCCACAATTTTGGGATCACCCATATACTCCTTGCCCCACACATGATCCAGCAGAAGATCGCGGCTGAGCGGTGTATTTTCTTTTTCGAGGAAGAATTGAATCAACGAAAATTCCGTTGGCGTCAGTTCAATCGCTTCATTATCACGTTTAAAATGTTTGGAAATAAGATCCAAGGTAAATGGCCCTGAAACGAATGAAACTTTCGCTGACTGTTCACGATGAACGTTCACTCGGCGCAGCAAAGATTGAATTCGAGCAATCAGTTCTGTCGGGCTGAATGGCTTGCTAACATGGTCATCCGCTCCTACAGACAATGCATACACTTTGTCTTGCTCTTGAACCTTGGCTGTCAGAAAAATAATACCCAAACGCTCATTGGTTTCTCTGACCCGTCTACATACTTCAAATCCATCAATACCCGGAACCATTACATCCAACAGAGCGATATCAATATCAGGGATCGTGGTTAACTTGTGAAGAGCTTCATGCCCATCCGCAGCCTCTATCACTTCGAACCCATTACGCTTCAAGTTAATGACAATAAAACTACGAATGGACTCCTCATCTTCCAGTATCAGTACTTTACTCATCTATTCCCTTCCTTTCTATAGGGGAAGCAATTTTATTGCTTCCTTCCTTTGTTGTACTTTGTTCTAACTTACCGCGGTAGGCGATGACCTTGTCTGCATCACGTGCAAGCAAATCCCAACCGTCATTTTTTACGCGATCCCATTCTGAAGGAGAAAAGAAGGAAACCTCAGCAACCGTCTCACCGGTATCTGACATGATAAACTTAAGGTTCTTATCCAGAACCGATTTCGTATCAACTGTCACCTTTCCATGCCATTCCGGAGAAAAATTAATATTGAATCGATCCGATGGATCATGATATAGCTGGGTTGCGAAGGTCAGTCCTTCTTTCCCATCCCATTTATAATAGGAGGTAAAGTATGGAATTTCAGCTGGATCGAAATACTCCCATCCTTTAGGCGCCTCAAGCAATCCAATTTCAATAATGCCATCATGATCAATATCTTCACTTGCAATCCGACGATCTTTATAAGTCCGCGCATCGCCTGGTAATACCACACGCAGCTTGTTATTCTCCATAACGACAATAGAGGTATAGGCAGATTGGGAATCCACCGCAGCATCCAATACGATTCCTTCTTTATTCTCTGAGATTTTTCCTGCAACAATATTGTAATAATTATTAAAATAAGGATCGATATTATCAAGCTTATCGAGTACCTTAAAGCCATCATTGTACTGATAGACCGAAATGGTTGCAAATTCATTTCTTTTAAAGTAAACAACGGTTATGTCTTCAATTCCATCCCCATTAAGATCATCAATCATATATTTTGTATAAGGATGTGAAAGCACTTCTTCTAATGTTCCGCTGGAATAGCTATAGACGACAAGACCCTTTTCTTCACCTTGTGAATAGCCTGTAACAATTTCAAGCTTCCCATCACCCGTCATATCCTTCAAATCAACCGACTCCAGCACAGACCCGTCGCCATCGAATACAAGTTTCTTGACCCAAGTGTCGCCCTGTTTCTCCAGTATCATCCCGTGAATCTGTACCGCTTCACCTGGAGTCCTATAGAACACTAGCGTCTCCATAACTCCATCCTTATTGAGATCTTCAGTAAAGATGGTACTATCATCGTCATTGGTCGGACGAATCAACGTGGAACCTGCTGGCTTAAGTGAATTAATAGCAGCCATAAGTGTTGCTTTGTCAGCGGACAATTGTGGGGATTTCATCTTAGAAACAGGATCACTGATGAAAGTACAACCCGACAGTACGGATAACGTCAGCGTTGCGGCTACAAAGCACCTAAGACTTCTCATATTCAACTTCATCACTCTTTCCCTTATCCGTGTCCTATATTTAAAGATTTGCACGTTCTTGGAACGTTAATCTACGCCCCTTTATATCATGCTTAATTCTGCCATCTTCTAGTACCCATAGACGCGTAGCAAAACGTTCCGCTAATTCAATCGGTAACACCGTTACAACCGTAAGACCGGTTTCTTTACACAGCTTCCGCAATGTTTCCAAGACACTCTCCGCGGATTTAGGATCTAATCCCGTAACCGGTTCATCCGCTAAAATCACTTTAGCACCGTGAGTCAACGCTCTAGCAATCGCTACACGCTGCCTTTCTCCGCCACTAAGTTGACTTGTCTTCATCTTCGCCTTATCCAGGAGGCCAAGGGCGTCCAGTTCATCCATTGCACCCATATAATCATCTGAACGTACCATCCCAGTGACCATTCGCCATAACGGCGTTTGTGAAGACTGGCCGATCAGTACATTTTTCAATGCAGTACGGTTAGGATTGAGCTCTGCATTCTGCTCCAGGTATGCCCACTCGCGGCGGATTTTTCTTTTACCTGTAAAGGCACTCGCCATTATATCTGTACCGTCAACTCTAAAATTCCCTCTATCCCACTTCTCACGCAGCGCTAAACAGCGCAGTAAAGTGGTCTTACCGCTACCGCTAGCTCCAAGTATTGCTACGAACTCACCCGGTTCTAATTGAAACCCTATATCCTGTAGAACTGGATTCTTATCTTCCCCAACTGCCTTGGCTAAGTGTTCAACTGTGATCATAGTTCAGCCTCTCCCTGTCTTTATCTATAATCTATAGTGTACTCTGAAAGCCAGATGAATTTCCATGCGAGCACTCGTTCTTATCTTACCTCAAATTTTTTGCCGTGGCGAGAAAAATAACCCAAGCAATCCGAAGGCGATATATAAAGCACCCATCAAGCCGAAAATCCCCCCGCCCCAGCCGACTTGCATGAGCAAACCGCCGATACCTGGACCTATAATACTGCCTATACTAAAATGAAAAGAAGCAACCACATTTGCAGCAGGCAATAAATGTCGTGGTAAAATGTCCGCAGCCAGACTAAGCCCTAACGAGAAAAAGGAACCTACAAGTCCACCAGCAATCATCAACAGCACCATAGTCACTTTGAAATGGTCACCTGCTAATGGCAGTAATGCGAAGGCAATCCCGCCTCCAATCCCAGTAAGAATCAATACCTTCTTTCGACCAAAACGGTCGCTCCACAGTCCTAGCGGGAATTGTAACAACAGTCCTCCAATGCCCGCAAAAGGCAATAAGGCTGCAATTTGATCCGTGCTGTATCCGATCCGGAGGCCATACACTGGAAAATTACTGTTTAAGCTTGCTTCCATGAAACCGTATAGGAGTGCAGGAATTAATGCGAACCACGCTAGACTGTAACAACGTCCAAACCGGCGTACCTGACTTTCTCCACTCTCAACTTTATCTGGACGGGAATCCGGAAGCATTGTAACGGCTAGTATTAGGACCAGCAAAAAAAGAAAAGCTAGAACAATAAAGGGTGTTGCCTGACCAAAGCGCAGCAGACTAATTCCAAGTGGCCCCAAGCTAAAGCCCAGACCATAGGACATCCCATACAGGGATAGATTTCGTCCACGATGCTCGGCAGGTGTCATTAGCAGCACCCATAGCTGGGCGGCATAATTGATAGCTGCATCACCAACACCTACAAGTAGACGTAACACAAACCATATTTTGATTCCAGGAAAAAAGGGGAATAAAAGCAAGCTTACTAAGACTAAGCTTATCCCGCCAGCAATCAATTTTTTGAATCCAATCGCTCCGAGAACTCTTTCAGCAATCAAGGTCATTCCGAATGATCCTATGTATAAAGCAGCTGCATTAAGTCCATTAAGTGAAGAGGAAACTCCTTTCTGCTCCAATAGAATGGATAATACGGGAAGCAGCATTCCTTGGCTGAGTCCAGCCGCTATAGTAGCGGTAATAAGAATCATGAAATTCATTTTGCTGTTACTTCGAATAGATAATTTTGGCCGGTCTGACACAGATGATATCCCCCTATGATTAATAACGCTAATTTGTTCTAACGCCAATTGGCAAACACCGAACATTATAGTGGACAACCCTCTTCAAAACAAGAGATAATATGAAGATGTTACGGATTTCCTGGGGGTGCATGAGACATGGAGTACGAATTAAAGATCGACGTATCGCCGGTTTATGAACTGCTGGACAGTTTTATGTTATATGTAACTAGAAAATGGATCTCCAATTTGGACATTGGTCCCCACTGGATAAGTGATGTGGAAGATCGCATTTCTCCTCATAAGGTAACAGCTTTAATGCAAGCCGCCGAGTGGCCTTTTACGGATTATGATGTGCTATATGCCTGGGTTTACATTCGAGGACCCGCAACTTCAGTGCAGCATTTCTTAGATGATCTGGATTCAGCCTCCATAGAAGAATGTTATCAGCAAATCGCTCCGCTCATTCAGGAGTTTACGATTGAAGATGCTTTTCGGATTCGGAGCAGCTATAGTCCACTCTTGCGTCTCTGGTACGAGCAATACTTCCGCCATGTGGAGCACAAAATATTACCGCTATTAATTGAAGATGCTTCTGAGAAAAAAATGCTTGAAAGTAAAATGGATCCCATTTCTCTAATTGAATACGCGTCTGGCGGTGTAGTTTTCGAGGAGATCACGGATCTAAAAACGATTGTATTACTACCAACTGTTCATAATCGTCCGATTAACACCTACTGCTTCTACAAAACCATGGTGATCGTACAATACCCTGTAGATGTACCTTTAGAAGACGAAAATGAACCACCTATGGTGCTTTTGCGCATGACCAAGGCACTTTCCGACCCCACCAGACTTCGATTGCTTCGCTATGTCGCACATGAACCCAAGTCGTTGTGGGAGATGCAATCAGATCTTAATCAATCCAGAGAAATGCTGATGCATCACCTTATGATTCTACGAGTAGCCGGCCTACTCCGCATCCATCTTAGAGGTGAACAAGATGAACGTTTCAGTATTCGCCCTGACGGCGCATCAGAGCTTCAAATGTTCCTAGAGTCTTATATTTATCTATAGAACACATACAGATACAGATCCAAGGAGTGAGAGATATGAAATACATGACACAACAGGTGATTTTCGATCTAGATGATACACTGGTCCACTGCAACAAATATTTCGATCTGATTTTAGGGCAATATTTTGAGCTAATGACTGATTGGTTTAACCAATTTGGCCCGAGCACCAGTGACCTACGCGACAAACAAATAGAAATTGACGTGCACACGGTCAACACAAGTGGTCTTGCCAGCGATAATTTCCCTAAATCCCTAATCGCTACCTACCGCTATTTCTGCGCAAAATATAATCGTCCGACGGACCGTTTTCAAGAACAACAGTTACACAAGCTTGGACTAAGCGTCTATGATCAAGAAATCGAAGCTTACCCTGGCATGGTTGAAACGCTGGATACTCTGAAGCAGGATGGTCACCATTTATTCCTGTATACAGGTGGAGACGATACGATCCAACAACGTAAAATTGAGCAAATGAAGCTAGATGCTTACTTTGATGACCGGATCTATATTCGTCAACATAAAAATGTTGAGGCACTTGAAAATATTTTGACTACGCAAGGCTTTGACCGCAAACGCACCTGGATGATTGGTAACTCTTTACGTACAGATGTACTTCCGGCAGTAACCGCAGGCATTAACAGTATCTATCTGAAGCAACAGAATGAATGGAGCTATAACCTTATTGAACTGGAGCAAGAAATGCAACAAGCAGTGAAGACCATTTCCTCCATCCATGAGGTGCCTCCTGTTATTCGTACTGCTACTCTGCAGAAACTCTAGGAGCAAAGTAACCTCAGACATTGTTACAAATGACATATCTACTCTACCTCTGGGATGATTATACTATTTTTGTATAATTCCTAAATGAGGTAGGAGATGAGATATGAACAAGAAAGTGAAGTCCAACCATTCTCGAACTAACAAACAAGTGCTTCCCATGCTCTTAGGTATAGTTGTTGTAATCCTTGTCGCTGTTATTGTCTTCATTCTAAATGACAAGACGGACAGTACAGAGGGTTTACCTAACTACACTGATGTGAAGGGGAGCATTGTTGTTGATGGGCTGAAATATGAAAAGCAACCTCATCTTGGTAGTCCTGATGCCAAAATCAAAGTCATCGAATTTGCAGATTTCAAATGTCCTGCCTG
This sequence comes from Paenibacillus sp. FSL E2-8871, assembly GCF_038000345.1. Lineage (NCBI taxonomy): Bacteria > Bacillati > Bacillota > Bacilli > Caryophanales > Paenibacillaceae > Paenibacillus > Paenibacillus sp. FSL E2-8871. The sequence continues at coordinate 1,510,166 of NZ_JBBOBV010000001.1, forward strand.
CAAAAACTGGACGGAGAAATATCTGGATACGTTTGTTAAGGACTACGTGGATACCGGAAAAGTTGAGCTTTTCTTCATGAATTTTGCCTTTTTGGATCGAGATTCCTATCTTGCTGCAAGTGCAGGTGAAGCCATTTATAGGCAAAGCAACGAGAAGTTCTGGGAATATCTCCATAAGCTGTACGCCAATCAAGGCGATGAGAGCAAAATATGGGCCACACAGAAGTTCATTCTAAATTTCGTCAAAGATAACATTGAAGATATTGATTTCGCTCAATTCGAAACAGATCTCAAGAATCATACCTACATGTTCGACGTCAAAGAAGACTTCAAGATCGCGGGATCGTATGGAGTTAACGGAACACCTAAATTTATGGTGAACGGTGTCCTGCTTCCAGACTCCTCTTACGAAGGGTTAACTGCAGCGATTGAGGCGCAGCTGGCTAAATCCGCTGAATAATTATAAGGCATGATTAAAAAGGTGTCTCCGCCATGTATCCATCATGGCTAGAGACACCTTTTTACCGTACACGAATTCTTTCCGTTCGACTATGATTCAATTGCTAATTGGCCCGTATCCATATTTTGAAGCACTAGCTTGCCTTCCAGAGGTGTACCGTCTTCGCTGGTAAGCTTTAGCTTGCCCGTCCGACCTTTCTCAATCAATGCCTTCACTTGTGCATCCGTGAGTGTACGACCTTGATTCTCTTTCCAAATCACGAATTTACAGCCTTCCTTGTAATGAGAGCAGCCGTAGCCTTTTTTACCCATAAAAATCATTCCACCGCAGCCGGGACGCGGACAGTTTCCGATGACCTTAGGTCCTGAATTGGCAGATTCCTCTTCACTACTTGCCTTGCGCTTTCGCGGCGCCGCAGGTTTGTCGGTGGTTTTACGAGATGTACTTCCAGCACTTCGCCCTTTAGCACTTGTATTGACAGAAGGCGTCTCCCCTTCAAAAGAGGTTTTGGACGCCCGTGATTGTACTCGTACTTTGTCTACGATCATGCAGGCGAATCTTTTTACATTCTCCATAAACTGCCCGTCCGACGCCGTTCCTCTCGATATTTCGTTCAAACGACGTTCCCATTGTCCGGTCATTTCCGGTGAAGTCAACAGCTCAATACCCGCTCCACGAATCAGCTCAATGGCTGTTCGTCCTTTTTGCGTGATGGCAATTTTTTTGCCCTGCATTTCGATGTATCCGACATTCTTCAGCCGTTCTATCGTTGCTGCACGGGTAGCCGGAGTTCCAAGCCCTGAATCCTTCATAGCATCGCGAAGCTCTTCATCCTCAATCTGCTTTCCGGCACTTTCCATCGCTCGAAGCAGCGTACCTTCTGTGTAATGCTTGGGTGGCTGAGTATCTTTCTCTTTAACAATAGCCTCACTACAAACCACTTCTTCTGCCGGAGCAATAGAAAATGGTTCATTCACTTCGATCTCTTCGTCCTCTTCGTCATCCTTGTTCTTACCCTTGGAAGTCTTCGCTTTATCCTTCTTCTGGTCCGCGTAAATGACCTTCCAGCCGAGGCTTAATAATTCCTTGACTGTGGTTTTGAACTTTTCCTCTTCTACCTCGGTCATCACCGTATGCACTTTATACTCCGCTGCCGGATAGAACTGAGACAAAAAACGCCGCACAATCAAATCATACAGCTTTCCTTCATCTGCACTAAGTCCTGATGCTTTACGATATGTAGGCAAAATCGCGTGGTGATCCTCAACCTTCGAGGGGTTGCAGATGAATTTATTCCCTTTATGAACAAGATTGCGATTCGCACCCTTCACCCACTCATCATAAGCCGTCCCTTGCAGTGCGGATAACGTCTTATGCATCTCAGGAATATTCTGTTCTGTAACATAGTTGGAGTTCGTCCGCGGATAAGAGATCACCTTATGTTTTTCATATAACGCTTGAGCAATATCAAGCGTCTTTTTTGCGGAAAAAGCGTACTTTCCATTCGCCTCACGCTGCAGCAGCGTTAAATCGTACAGCTTATTTGGATACTCTTTTGTTTCCTTAACCTCGTAAGACTCAATCCGGCCCGGTTTTCCTTTGACCATGGCAGCTAGCGCCTCCGCCTTATCCCCGTCAGTCAGCCGATCCCCCTGCCACATTCCTTTATAGCTCATTTCATTCTGAGTAAAATGTCCCTCCACCTCAAAAAACTTTAGGGAAGAGAACGCCTCAATCGTCTTCTGACGGTCATAAATCAGCGCGAGTACGGGAGTTTGAACCCTACCCACGGACAGCAGCACATTATGCTTTGTAGTAAAAGCACGTGATCCGTTCATGCCGATGAGCCAATCCGCTTCACTGCGTGCTTTTGCAGCTTTCGTTAGATTCTCGTACTCCGATCCATCCTTCAGCTCCTGGAATCCTTTGCGAATGGTCTCTGGGGTCAGATCCGAGATCCACAACCGCTTCACAGGATGCTCCAGCTTCAAATGTCGTTGAATGAGTGAAAAGATATGCTGCCCTTCTCGCCCGGCATCGCATGAATTCACTAGAAGATCGCTACGTTTCGCAAGATCTCCAATTACCTTGAGCTGGTCGATTGTCCGCGCATTAGGAACCAGTTTGAACTGGTCTGGAATAATGGGCAGATCATTAATATTCCACTTTTTGTATTTAACATCATAAGCATCCGGCTCGGCCAAACCGATTAGATGCCCTATTGCCCAAGTAATAATGTACTGCTCCCCTTCAAGATAGGAACGGTAATTTTTGGCCTTCGGTTCTATTGCGGCGGCGATATTCCGCCCCATATCCGGTTTCTCCGCAATAATGAGTGTCTTCAAAAACAATCGCTCCTTACCTTTTCGTTCTTAAGTCCAAAATGCGTCCAGTATTCTATTATACCATTAACCTCGGTTTTTTTTAATGGATTGGTTAGTAGGCCTAGGTAAAATTCAGACTTCCCTTTGTCTTTTCTATGAATTAGAATAGTTTGGTAAACGAGTTTTATATATCGGAGGAATCAAAACGTGTCTGAAAATCACAAATTTACAGAACCTTATAAGGACAAAAACGGTCACTATTTAAAAGCAGAATGTGAGAGCTGCTTCGGTTTGTGCTGTTCCGCACTACCTTTTTCAGCTTCAGTGGATTTTACTATGGATAAAGCAGCTGGCCAGCCGTGCCATAACCTACAATCAGACTTTCGCTGTGGTGTACATACAGATTTAAGAGCGCTTGGATTTCGTGGTTGTACTGTATATGACTGTTTTGGGGCTGGGCAAAAGCTTTCTCAGGTTACTTATACTGGTGAGGACTGGCGGAAGAATCCAAAAACTGCAAAGCAAATGTTCGAGGTATTTACGGCCATGTGGCATTTGCACGAATTGCTATGGTACTTAAATGAATCATTGAACTTAGATATAACCCATTCAATACATGTTGAGCTGCAAACAGCACTCGATGAGACGGAACAACTCACTTTACTTAACCCTGATTCTCTACAGAAGGTGAATGTTGACGCACATCGAGCAAAGATTAATCTGTTACTGCTGCAAGTCAGTGAACTTGTGCGTACTGAGGCTCGTCGTAAACTAAAAAAAGCATCGAGAACTTTCAGCCGTGGTGCTGACCTTGTCGGCGCAAATCTTAAAAATGCAGATCTCAGGGGCGCCAACCTGAGGGGAGCCTATTTGATTGCCGCTGACCTTAAAGGCGCTAATCTTAGAGGTGCAGATCTTATTGGTGCAGATTTCCGTGACACTGATCTTAGGGGGGCTGATCTATCAGAGAGCATTTTTCTAACTCAGGGTCAGATTAATGCGGCAATAGGTGATGATCTCACAAAGTTACCTCCAGCACTTTCCCGCCCTGAACAATGGCTTTCAGTTTGAGTTATAGAAGTTTAATTCAGCTGCGAAAAGAATTCTTGGATACGAGAAACTGCTTCTAACTTTTCTAAAACTTCTTTACCCGCAGCGGAGGCTCTTTCTAGATACTCCACCCTACCTTGTGCAGCCTCCTTACCGACTACTAGCGTTACGGGTATACCAATCAAACTTGAATCCTTAAATTTAACGCCAGCACGTTCATCCCTATCATCTAGAAGCGTCTCAAAACCGAGCTTAGTAAGTTGATTATAAAGCTCCTCTGCAACTTCCAGTTGCTCCGAGTCCTTTATGGACATGATCAAAATATGAACCTGATAAGGTGCTAATGCAACTGGCCACATTATTCCTTGATCATCATGATTCTGTTCTACAATTGCGGACAATAGTCGCGAGATTCCAATTCCGTAACAACCCATGATCATAGGCTGACTTTTGCCTGAACGATCTAAAAAGGAAGCTCCAAGCTTCTCACTGTATTTGGTACCTAATTTAAAGACATGTCCGATTTCAATGCCTTGATGAAAATGAAGAACGCCATCCTCGCAATGTGGACAAGTTTCTCCTTCCGCTACATTGCGAAAATCCCCCACATGCTCAAGCCCAAAATCTCTACCAGGTACAACATTACGGAAGTGATAATCTTTTTCTCCTGCTCCCGTCGTACCTTCCGTCATCTCAGCAACTGCGGCATCAACTAGTACAGTTAATTGAAGTCCCACAGGCCCCACAAACCCACTCTCTACACCCGTTAAGGATTTCACAGCTTCATAGTCTGCAAGACCGATCTCCATCGCTCCGATATATTTACTCACTTTTATCTCATTAACTTCATGATCTCCTCGAACCACTACAGCAAAGAATTGTCCGCTACCTTCGTAGATCAATGTTTTCATAATCTGCTCTGGCTGGATCTCCAACTCCTGCTCTAATTGATCAATTGTACGTAAATTTGGAGTATGGAATTTCTCTATCGCTGGTACTTCGAAATTCATTTCCTTCTTAACAGGACGTACAGCTTCTGCCTGTTCCAGATTAGCTGCGTAATCGCAAGAGGAACAAACCGCAATCGTATCTTCCCCGATATCAGCCAGTGCCATAAATTCATGGCTGCCCCCTTCTCCGCCAATTGCACCAGAATCTGCATGAACAGCTCTGAACTTCAATCCACATCGCTTAAATATCCGGTGATAAGCATCGAACATTTGGTGGTATGATTTATCAAGTCCTTCTGAGCTTATGTCAAAAGAGTACGCATCCTTCATCAAGAACTCTCTTCCTCTTAGCAATCCAGAACGTGGTCGCCGTTCATCTCGAAACTTAGTCTGAATTTGATACACGGTAACAGGAAGCTTACGATAGGAGCTGATCTCATTCCGCACAAGTGTGGTTACTACTTCTTCATGCGTTGGACCGAGAATGAATTCCCGCTCATGACGATCCTTAAAAGTCATCAACTCCTTACCATAAACATCATAACGTTCTGATTCCTTCCAAAGTTCCGCAGGCTGCATGGATGGCATTAAAATCTCCTGCGTTCCGGAATGATCCATCTCTTCTCTCACAATCGCTTCTATCTTTCGCAGAACCCGCCGTCCAAGTGGTAAATAGGTATATACTCCAGCAGCTAATTGACGGATATACCCCGCACGCAGCAGTAGCTGATGACTGTTCGTCTCCGCTTCCGAAGGCACCTCACGCAGTGTTGTTAATAATAAATTGCTTTGTCGCATCTTAAATACCCTCCCTAGAAATTATCTCTCTAAATGCAAAAAGACACATTCGTCAGGGACGAATGTGTCGTGATACCACCCTTATTCAACTGCCAGCTCAACGTACAATCCATTCTGATTTGGCAATCCTCAAATCGGATAACGGTCGATTCCGGTAGCGGGTTAGTAGATACTATCGCTACAGCTACCAAGGCAGGATACCACTCACACGTGTTTGAGGAACCTTTCACCCGGTGGGTTCCCTCTCTGTTCTAACGCTTCTTGAATCGTAGATCCTTGGTCAATGCTTTTATCATGTGAATAATGTATTTAATTTATATGATACTGATATCTACGTCAAGCATCGCTTTATATAAAAAACCGTTTCTCAAGCAGATAAACTGCTTTTGAAACGGCTTATTAGACAATTATTATCTTTACGTTTTAAACAAGAACGGTTGAACCCATCAGGTATTTATCCACTTCACGCGCAGCTTCGCGTCCTTCGTTGATGGCCCATACAACCAAGCTTTGACCACGTCTCATATCGCCAGCAGCAAATACTTTTTTCACGTTCGTATTGAATTTACCATAACGAGCTTTCACATTGGAACGACGATCTGTCTCAAGATCAAGCTCTTGAATAATATCTTGTTCTGGCCCATCAAAACCGATGGCTATCAAAGCTAATTGAGCAGGATATACAGCTTCGGTACCTGGAACAGGCTGATAGATCTTACGACCTGTCTCATCCACGATCCGGCGGATCTGTACAGTATGCAACTCTTTCAAGTTACCTTCATCATCACCAACAAATTTAGTAGTCATGATAGAGAACTCACGCGGGTCATCCCCAAATATGGCTTTAGCTTCTTCTTGCGCGTAGTCTAGGCTATATACATTCGGGAATTGTGGCCAAGGGTTAGCAATCGGATCACGCTGAAGAGGTGCTTTTTCATGTGTACCAAATTGAGTGATACTGCTGCAGCCATGACGAAGTGCTGTAGCAACACAGTCAGATCCAGTATCACCGCCACCCAAGACGATCACGTCTTTACCTTCAGCAGATACATAGTTGCCATCTTCAAGATTGGAATTCAAATAGCTCTTAATCGTACCATTTAAATAGTCCATGGCGTACATAACACCCTTAAGCTCACTGCCTTCAACGTTAAAACGACGTGCCTTTGTAGCTCCACCACACAGAACAACCGCATCATATTCATCCACTAGCTGTTGAGCAGGAATATCCTTGCCAATCTCTGTATTCACTACAAAATTAATACCTTCTGCAGCTAATAAATCTACACGACGTTGAACAACTCTCTTATCAAGTTTCATAGTGGGAATGCCATATGTCAGCAGTCCGCCGATGCGGTCACTGCGTTCAAATACAGTTACTGTATGTCCAGCCTTATTAAGTTGAGCTGCTGCTGAGAGTCCAGCAGGTCCAGAGCCTACGATTGCAATCTTTTTGCCTGTACGTTTCTCTGGAGGATTAGGTACAACCCAGCCTTCTTCAAAGCCCTTATCAATAATAGCTAACTCAATGGTCTTAATGGTCACCGGCTGTCCAATTAGACCCACTGTGCAAGAGCCTTCACAAGGAGCAGGACAAATGCTTCCAGTAAACTCAGGAAAATTATTCGTCTTATGCAGACGTTCCAGGGCTTCTTTCCAGAGTCCGCGGTACACCAAATTATTCCACTCTGGAATTAGATTATGAACTGGACAACCCGAGGTTCCTCCAGCCATATCAATTCCTGTATGACAATACGGCGTTCCGCAATCCATGCAGCGCGCTCCTTGTGTCTGAAGCTCGTCCTCGGATAAATGATGGTGGAACTCCTCCCAGTCTTTTACCCGCTGCTCAGGATCCCGATCACCTGGGAGCTGCCGTTTATACTCCATAAAACCTGTAGGTGTAGACATGTTTACGTTTCCCCCATCCGTTCTCTTCGTGTTGAAGTATAGTACATTGTAGCATATTGCGGCTTCGTATGGTCGTGAGCAGCGCAATGAAGTACCTGCACATTCTATACCTGTAGATTATCATTTCTAATTTTAATTATAGTAGCACTCATTACTTTTGCACAGTAATGGATTAATCTACTGATTTTTTGTACTATTTCACATGTTATGTCAGAGAAAACGTTTTATTGCTATTCCGTACGTTCATAAACAAGAAAACGGTAATCATACGGATTCTTTTCATCACGAATTCCCTTCTTATTGGAAACCTCTTTCCACACACTCCAGTCAATATCAGGAAACCGGGTATTTCCTTCAAAATCCTGTTCAATTTGCGTTAACATCAACTTGTCAGCATACGGCAACATCAGCTTATAAATTTCCGCACCGCCGATCACCATCAGCTCATCGTCTTTTCTACCCTCGCTGAGAGCTTCCTCAAGCGTGTGTACAACCTCTGCACCTTCAGGAGCATAATCAGTATCTCTAGTCATAATTAAGCTTGTTCTGCCCTTTAGAGGCTTCCCTCCGAGCGAATCCCACGTTTTGCGGCCCATAAGCATTCTCTTCCCCAGTGTTTCCGCTTTGAAATAAGCAAAATCAAGCGGTAAATGCCAAGGCATATCATTATCTTTTCCAATAACATGATTGTTGCCCATTGCCCATATTAAGCTAATACTCATGAAACACGCTCCTTCCTACCTATATAGATCAAAAATCTTGATAACCATTAATTTATACTGCGATCGGCGCTTTTATCGAAGGATGCGGATTGTATCCTTCAATGATAAGGTCTTCCAGCTCGATATCAAAAAGTGATTTCTTATTTGAATTAATAACCAATGTTGGCAATGGTCTTAAATCTCTTGATAATTGCTCTTTAACTTGATCAACATGGTTTGAATAGATATGTGCATCACTAATGCTATATACAAACTCGCCTACTTCTAGACCACACTCATGTGCAATTAAATGTGTAAGTAAGGAGTAAGACGGGATATTGAAGTTAGCTCCAAGAAAAGAGTCAGCGCTGCGCTGCAGCAAGTGACAGCTTAATTTACCATTTGCAACATAGAACTGGAACATAACGTGACAAGGTGGTAACGCTGCTTTACTCCCTTTTGCCCCAGCATTTATAACATCTTCCGGGTTCCATGCGCTTACAATTAAACGACGAGAATCAGGATTTGTTTTGATCTGATGAATTACATCTTGTAATTGGTCAATGGATTCCCCCGTAGAAGATGTCCAATTTCGCCATTGCTTACCATAAACATTCCCTAGGTCACCATGCTTCGCTGCGAACGCATCATCTTCTAAGACACGATCACAAAATGCTTTCATCTCTGCTTGATAAACTTGATTGAAGCCTTCATCAATTAAACAACGATTCCCGAAATCAGTCATATCTGGACCTGTATATTCGTCTGATTCAGCCCATCTTTTGAAAGCCCATTCATCCCAAATATGATTATTATTTTTCAATAAATAACGAATGTTTGTGTCACCTTTAATAAACCATAATAATTCACTAGCGATTAAACGGAACGGAGTCCGTTTTGTTGTAAATAATGGGAAGCCTTTTGATAAATCAAATCGCATTTGATAACCAAATACACTAATAGTACCCGTTCCGGTACGATCTTCTTTTTTTACACCATTATCTAAAATATATTGTAAAAAATTCAAATAGGTTTGTTCTAACTCATTATTCAATTTACTGCACCTCCGTAATATTTCACCTCATATATTATATCTGAAAAATCCGATTTTTGTAGACAGTAAGATATTTTTTAAATTTATTTAATAATCTGAGGAATTCACTACTCCGATATCCTTAACTCTACTCTAACCCCATAAGCACGAAGTGAGGCTTGTCCACCTACAGGAAAAGTAATCATAGGGGAGGTATGTCCAAAGTCCACGTCTGCAATGACAGGAATGTCTGATAGCTCTTCTTTCGAAGTTATGATTTTGATCAACAGTTCTTTAGTCATACGTGATCCTTGTTGGAATCTGCCAATAACCAATCCTTTAACATGCTGAAAATCTGGTTGATGAATCAGCGATTGTAAATCCCTATCAAAGGTTGCAGGCGATGACTCATAATCATCCTCAAGAAATAATATCGAATTTTTTAAACTTGGCATATACTCCGTTCCCTGCAAAAGATTTAATGTACACAGGTTCCCACCGATAATTGTCCCTTTCGCTTCTCCATCATTGATAATGAACGGACCTTCATTTCTGATAAATACACGGTTCTCCTGATCCAGATACCACTCATCATCACTCCAATGCTTCGAAGGCCTCACCACTATTTCTTTGTTGTCCATCATCAGCTTACGGAAATATTCGGTGGTATATTCATTGTCGTGAAGCATTGCGAAGCTAGAAAAATGTGGTCCTGAATATGTAACTAATCCTGTTTTAGCATAGATTGCATTACTTAAAGCAGTAATATCCGAATACCCGCATAATCGTTTAGGATGCTCTGCAATGATGGAATAGTCGATATAACGTAGCAGTTGATTGCTATTAAAGCCTCCAATGGTCGTAAGAATCCCTTTAACATTCGGATCTAAAAAAGCTTCGTGCAAATCCTCTATTCTAGAATCGATCGATGAGGAAACAAAATCATCCTTCTCAAAAGAATTTACGGAAAATGATATCCGAAAGCCTAATTTTTGTAGCTGTTCTTTGGCAATTTTCCTTTGTTCAGCAGCGATTAACGACAGACTTCTGGCAGGTGAGATGATTCGCAACTCATCACCAGGCTTTAACTTATTGGGTTTCATCATTTGTCCTCCCTATATAAGTTTTTAAAATACGGATGAATGATTTTATAGTGTATTCGCTCAAATTGTTTCATCTCCTCCCATTATATCTTTTTTCAAAAAAGTGGAAAACTCAAAAAGGCGAAACGCAAATGCGTTCCGCCTTTCAGTGCCTGCTAGAGCAATTGGGTAGAGAAATTATTTCATTACGTGAATAGGATGACCTTCAACCAGTTCAGCAGCTTCCATGACGATTTCGCCAAGGGTTGGATGCGCATGAATAGTCAAAGCGATATCTTCAAGTGTTGCGCCCATTTCAATTGCCAAACCAAGTTCAGCGATCAAGTTAGAAGCTTCGATACCAACGATTTGTGCACCAAGCACAAGGTTGTTTTCGGAGTTAGCAACAATTTTGATGAAACCTTCTGGGCTGTTCAAAGATACGGCGCGGCCATTCCCTGCAAATGGGAACTTACCAGCTTTCACTTTGTAGCCTTTGTCTTTCGCTTCTTTCTCAGTCAAACCAACGCTTGAGCATTCAGGATCTGTAAACACAACTGCTGGAATGACTTTGTAGTCAACAACAGATGTAAGTCCTGCAATCGCTTCTGCGGCAATCTTACCTTCGTAAGAAGCTTTGTGAGCCAACGCCAGACCTGGAACAACGTCGCCGATAGCGAAGATGTTAGGAATGCTTGTGCGACCTTGGTGATCGACTTTGATCAATCCACGCTCGTCGAGCTCAAGACCGATCAGGTCTAGTCCAAGTTCACCATCAGTGTTAGGACGACGGCCTACAGTTACAAGCAAGTAATCCGCAGTAACTTCTTTGGATTCGCCACCAACAGAATATTTCACGGTAACTTCCTTGTCGTTCTGTACAGCACTTTCAGCTTTAGCGTTAGTTACGATTTCGATGCCAGTTTTAGCCATGTTTTTCGCAACAAGACGAGTCATATCTTTATCAAAGCCTGGAAGTACAGTATCCAAACCTTCGATGATTGTTACTTTAGTACCGAATTTGGAGTACATTTGGCCAAGCTCAGCGCCGATGTAACCACCACCGATTACGATCATGCTCTTCGGAATTTCTGGAAGCTCAAGAGCTTCAGTCGAAGACAAAATGCGTCCACCGAATGGGAAAGGTTTCAATTCAATCGGACGGGAACCTGTTGCAATGATACAGTGTTTGAAGCGGTAACGTGGGGATTCATGATCATTGAACACACGTGCTTCTGTGTCGCTGATAAACATGCATTCGCCGTTAAATACTTCAATTTTGTTGCCTTTCATCAAGCTAGTCACGCCGCTAGTCATTTTCTTAACTACGCCGTTTTTGAACTCTTGAGTTTTAGCAAAATCCACTTTAACGTTCTCAGCAGTAACACCGAAAACTTCACCATGCTTAGCAGATTCGAACTGATGTGCAGCAGCAATCAGTGCTTTAGAAGGAATACATCCACGGTTCAAACATACACCGCCGAGTTCCGATTTATCCACGATGAGGACTTTTTGGCCGAGCTGGGCGGCACGAATTGCCGCCACATACCCACCAGGACCTGCACCAATGACCAATGTGTCAATATCTAGAGAAGCGTCTCCTACTACCATAATTATACCTCCATAACCAGCAGCTCAGGATTATTGAGCAGCGATTTAATGTAGTTCATAAAGTTTTGAGCAGTCGCACCATCGATAATACGGTGGTCAAAGCTGAGTGACAACGCCATTACAGGAGCAACTACGATTTCACCATTCTTAACTACTGCTTTTTCACTGATACGGCCAGTTCCGAGGATAGCCACTTCAGGGAAGTTAATGATTGGAGTAAAGAACATACCGCCAGCAGAACCAATGTTACTGATAGAGATCGTGCTGCCCTTCATTTCGTTAGCAGACAATTTACCGTCACGACCACGAACTGCAAGGTCAGTGATGCTGCTAGCGATCATCCAGATGCTCTTACGGTCAGCATCTTTGATAACTGGAACGATCAAGCCGTTTGGTGTATCAGTAGCGATACCGATGTTGTAGTATTTCTTGTAAACAATCTCGCCTGCTTCTTCATCAATCATAGCGTTAAGCGCCGGGAATTGACGGGAAGCTGCAACCAATGCTTTAACAATGAACGGAAGGTAAGTAACCTTAACGCCTTTTTTCTCAGCGATTGGTTTCATACGTGTACGGAATGCTACCAGTTCAGTAACATCTACTTCGTCCATAATTGTAACGTGCGGTGCAGTGTAAGCCGATTTAACCATTGCATTGGCGATCGCTTTACGAATGCCCTTGTAAGGTACACGTTCTTCTTCAAGACTAACATTACCGCTCGCTGCTGCAGATGTTGCTTTAGCTTCAGTTTTAGCAGCCTTAGGAGCTTCAGAAGCTGCCGCTGCAGGTGTTGCCGCTGCCGCAGGTGCTGAACCACCTTTCAAGAATGCTTCAACGTCTTCACGAGTGATTTTGCCGCCTTTTCCAGTTCCGTTCACTTTAGAGATATCCACTTTTTGCTCACGAGCAAATTTACGAACGCTTGGTGTAGCCAACACATCACGGTCAGGCGCAGGTGCTGCACTAACAGATCCACCTTGTTTAGCATCAGATGGGCTAGTTGCTGCAGGGGAAGAAGTGGTATTTGCACTTCCTTTTGCTGCATCTGCTTCTGCGGAAGCATGACCTGCTTGTTCAGGAACGTCACCTTCTGCAGCAATGATAGCTACAACATCGCCAACACGGCATACTTGACCATCTTTAGTCAGAACTTCCAACACAGTACCGTTCACTGGACAAGGAACTTCAACTACTGCCTTGTCATTTTGAACTTCCATGATGATATCATCATCGGTTACTTTGTCACCGGCTTTGATATGCATTTTGATGATTTCACCTTCATGCAGACCTTCACCCAGTTCTGGGAACCGATATTCAAAGTTCGCTGATTTAGCATTCGCAGGAGCTGGTGCAGCAGGTGCAGGTGCAGCTGGAGCTTCTTCAGCAGCATGACCTTCTTGCTCAGGCACGTCGCCCTCAGCTTCGATAATAGCTACAACTTCGCCAACACGGCAAACTTGGCCATCTTTAGTCAAAACTTCCAACACGGTACCGTTCACTGGACAAGGCACCTCAACTACCGCCTTATCATTTTGAACTTCCATTACGATATCATCATCCGTTACCTTGTCACCGGCTTTGATATGCATTTTGATGATTTCACCTTCATGCAAACCTTCACCTAGTTCAGGGAATCGGTATTCAAACTTTGCCACTTTGAAAACCTCCTTGTGAAATTGGGACTGACCTTATGGTTAGAATTCAGAAGAAGAAACGACGTTGTCATCCATAAAGGATGACAACCGTTTCTCATAGAAAAAAATATTTTAGAAATCCAAAACTTTCTTCACGCCTGCAATAATACGCGCAGGGTTTGGAAGCCATGTATCTTCAATTTGTGCGAATGGATATACTGTGTCCGGACCTGCGATCCGAAGAACAGGTGCTTCCAAGTGCAGCAATGCTTTTTCGTTAATTTGCGCAATAACCTCAGCAGCAACACCGGAGCTCTTTTGAGCTTCTTGTACTACGATAGCACGGTTAGTCTTCTTCACAGACGCTACAATAGTGTCGATGTCGATTGGACTTACAGTACGAAGGTCAATAATTTCAACGTTAATGCCTTCTTTTTCGAGTTGCTCGGCTGCTTTGGTAGCTGTATGTACCATCAGCCCGTAAGTAATGATAGATACATCAGCACCTTCACGTACTACGTTAGCTTTGCCAAGTTCAACAGTGTATTCACCTTCTGGCACTTCAGCACGGAATGCATGGTAAAGGTTCAAATGCTCCATGAAGAATACAGGGTCATTGTCGCGGATAGACGCGATAAGAAGTCCCTTAGCATCATATGGGTTTGAAGGAATTACTACTTTAATACCCGGGCTTTGTGCAATCAAACCTTCGAGTGAATCCGTATGAAGCTCAGCAGCCTTAACTCCGCCACCAAAAGGAGTACGGAATACGATTGGAGCATTATATTTACCGCCAGAACGCCAGCGCAGACGTGCCGCTTGAACAACGATCTGATCAAGTGCTTCAAAGATAAAACCAACGAATTGAATTTCTGCAATTGGGCGGAAGCCTTGTACACCAAGACCAAATGCCAGACCACCGATAGCGGACTCAGCTAGTGGAGTATCAAAAATACGATCTTCGCCAAATTCCTTTTGCAGCCCTTCCGTTACACGGAAAACGCCACCTACATTACCAACATCCTCTCCGAAGATAAGAACGTTAGGGTCACGATTCAGTTCAACGCGCATCGCGTCGCGGATCGCTTCTTTCATATTCATTTGTGCCATTGCCTGATATCCCCCTTATTCAAAATCGGCTTTTTGCTCTTCCAGATGTTTAGGTGTTACTTCGAACATGCTGTCGATCAAGCCAGGTATAGTCATTTTTTCGGTTTGTTCAGCTTTTTTAATCTGCTCGTTAACAGTAGCTTTCGCTTCGTCTTTCACGCGCAGCGTATCTTCTTCAGTCCAAAGACCTTTCTTCTCCAAATACTTGGCAAGACGGTTGATTGGATCCTTTTCGCTCCATTGTCCTTCTTCTTCTTTCGAACGATATTTACTTGCATCGTCAGAAAGGGAGTGTGGACGGAAACGGTAAGTTACAGCTTCGATCAATGTAGCACCTTCGCCATTACGTGCACGCTCAGCAGCGTCACGAACAGCACTGATTACTGCAAAGATGTCCATGCCGTCAACTTTAATTCCCGGGATACCAGCTGCAACCGCTTTGTGAGCGATCGATTTGGAAGCTGTTTGTTTTGCGAATGGAGTCGTAATCGCGTAACCGTTGTTTTGAACAAAGAAGATAACAGGCAGTTTAAAGCGACCAGCAAAGTTCAAGCCTTCATAGAAGTCGCCTTCAGAAGAACCGCCATCACCAGTGTAAGTAATTGCAACACTCTTTTGTTTCTTCAATTTAAAGCCCATTGCAATTCCTGTAGCGTGCAGGATTTGCGCGCCGATGATAATTTGTGGCATCAATACATTAACGCCATCAGGAATAGCTCCACCATGTTGGTGTCCACGGGAATATAAGAATGCTTGGTACAATGGAAGTCCGTGCCATACTAGCTGCGGAATATCACGGTAGCCTGGGCATAAGAAGTCTTCTTTCTCCAAAGCGTACTCGCTACCAATCATAGTAGCTTCTTGACCGGATACCGGTGCGTAGAAACCAAGACGGCCTTGACGACCAAGATTTACTGCACGATCATCCCAAGTACGGGTAAATACCATACGATACATAATTTCTTTCAGTTGATCGTCGGTTAAATCAGGCATTTTATCCTTGTTGATAATTTCTCCATCCGGGGAAAGTACCGTTAGAGCCTCGACGTCCTCTGTATACACTTCATAAGGAACTTTACTCATTATCTTCACCTCAATAAAAAAATTTGAATATCAGCTGCCTCTGTTATAATATTATTATACACCTGTTTGGTTACTTTCGTCAAAGAAATACTTATAAAATTTATATTCCTTTAAATTTTGTATGTATAACAGGTGATTTATTTTTATATAACAGTTTAAAGCTTTTGGAACAAGTAAATGATTAATCACACAGTTACTCAGCTATTCATTTTAGAGCAAACCGTTGTGCATTGCAAAATTCGACAAGAAAGGTGACGTGGCAACTATGAGCGATTCTGTTTTTCTGAAACGCACAATTGTAAAAGAAACGCTTTGGAGTAAACATCTGCAGGAGGAACGTAAATTACGCATCTATCTCCCTCCCGGCTACAACGAAGTCTTGAGCTACCCAGTGGTGTACTGCCAAGACGGCGAAGAGTTCTTTAACTTTGGCCGCATCGCTACACTCGCTGGACGTCTTATTATAGAAGAAGACGTGGAGCCCTTCATCATTGTTGGTGTCGAAGTAGACGTCGCTGTTCGCACTCAAGAATACGCTCCTTTTGGCAGCAGATTCAAGCAGTACTTATCTTGCTTTTCCGAAGAGATTATTCCCTTCATTGAACAAAAATATCCTGTGCGCCGTACTCCGGACGAACGAATCTTAGCAGGTGACTCCCTTGGGGGCAGTGTATCGCTCCATCTTGCACTTGCTTATCCTGCGATCTTCACACGTATCATCAGCCTTTCCGGTGCATTCTATCCTGAATCCCGCGACATGCTGGCTAAAGAAGAGGATCTCTCCTGGCTCAACATTAATATGGTCGTTGGTCTGCAGGAAACAGACTACAAAACGGATACTGGCATTTATGATTTTGTTCAGATGAATCGAGAAACAAAAACATTGCTTGAATCACGCGGAGCAACCGTATCCTACCGAGAGAAAGACGGACTTCATCTCTGGGGTTTCTGGCAGAAAGAGCTACCAGAATCTCTACTCTATTTCTTAAACGCATAATGACCTATTGATAGTAGTAAATAGTGAACATCTAAAGAACAGTATGTAGATTACTTGATTGCGCTTACAGTTAAATCCAGCAATTTCCCTCGATTTACCATATGAATCATACAGAGAGAGCTGTAATCCGAATGGGTTACAGCTTTTCTCTTATCATTCTTTCCAGCAATATGTCACAGCCCGCGTTGATCAAATCATATACCTGTTCAAAATTACCTGTAAAATACGGATCCGGCACTTCGCGCAGCTCCTCCTCAGGCAATAAATCCATGAAGAACATTAGCTCGGCGTCTTTCCCGCCTGGAATCTTTCGAACATTCTCTCCATTAGACTTGTCCATGCAGACGATATAGTCAAATTTTTGAAAATCTTCACTGTCGACTAGCCGCGCTAACATGTTCTCATAGCTAATGTCGTTCTGATCAAGGATACGTCTTGTTCCTTCATGCGGCTCTTTTCCTATATGCCAATCTCCAGTTCCCGCTGATTCTACAAGAATCTTATCAGATAGTTCTCGTTCATTAATCTTATGCCGCAGAACAGCCTCCGCCATTGGTGATCGACAAATATTACCCAGACATACAAACAGTACTCTTACGATTTCGTTCACCTCCCAGTTGTTAAACCTAATTATATGTGAATTTATACTCAAAAGATCGCACACTCTCATTTTAGCGTTCTCGAGGTCAATTGTGCAACCTTTCGATCTGCATTATACTGGACAGGATACTCAACAAGAGGTTTAAGAGGAGGAATGGATGTTATGTCATCCAAACGAGTCGTAATTTTTGCAGGTGGAGAACTGTCTCCAGAATATTTCAACCTATTAGATGAAGATGATTTTATTATCGGTGCGGATCAGGGAGCGCTATTTCTCATTTCACACGGATATAAACCAGATATAGCAGTAGGTGATTTTGATTCCGTTTCGCCTGAAGCGCTTCAAGATATTGAATCCAAAAGCAAGAAGACTATCACCTGTGATGCCGTGAACAAAGATTTGACAGATAGCGAGATGGCGCTAGATATTGCGATGGATCAACAACCCGATTCTATTCTACTATTAGGTGTTACAGGTACTCGAATTGACCACTCCCTGGCTAGCATTCAAATGATGACAAGAGCCCTACAACGTCAAATCAACTGCTACGTCATGGACACGCATAACTATATAACCCTTACAGGATCCCAAGCAGTTATCAACGATTTAGGCTATACCTACGTTTCTTTACTGCCTTTAACCCCAGAAGTATCGGGTATTACCTTAGAAGGATTTCAATATCCATTGACTAACGCTACACTAAAGCTTGGACAATCACTTGGTGTGAGTAACAAACTGGTTTCATCCTCAGGGACGGTTACCATTCGAAGTGGATTGTTGCTGATCATTCAGAGTAAAGACTAGATACATAGAGATCATGTTTAACGTAAAAATGCTACTTTTTTATAGTTTAGAAACATCATTGTAACTTTTATCTCAAATTCGAAAAAGCCGTAAAAACTCTTTTGTACCAAGGGTTTTCCGGCTTTTTTAAAATCCTATTACATCAAATTATTAATTTTTTGTAACTTTTAATGAATTTTTAATAAAACGCTTACAACCCATACCCAGCCTCACTTTATTGCACCTCTTCCAATTTTTATGTCATAGATAACCTGCTATACTACGAATCAGGCAAGCAAGACAGACAAACACAACAACAAAGACTAACACCTTGGAGGTAATACAACATGAATAAACAACAATGGATTAAAAAAGCGATTGTTATAGGTATGGTTACTACAATGGGCTTGGGTACAATGATGGCAACAGGCGTAGGCGCAACGAAAGTTGAAGCAGCTTCCGTATCTAAAGGTCAAAGTGTAGTGAATCTCGGGAAGAAATATATGGGAGTGCCTTACAAGTTCGGTGCATCCACTTCTACTACTAAAGTTTTTGACTGCTCTTCTTTTACAAAATACATCTTTAAACAATATAACGTAACACTGCCTCGTACGGCTGCAGCGCAATCAAAAGTAGGAACAGCCGTATCTAAAGCGAATCTTCGTGTAGGCGATCTCGTATTCTTCTCCAGCGGTAGCAGAGCAACTGGTAAAAACGTAACTCACGTTGCTGTTTATGCCGGCAATGGTAAAATTCTGCACACTTACGGCAAACCTGGTGTTACGATTTCCGATCTTAACTCCGGTACTTGGAAAAAAACATATTTAAAGGCTCGCCGCGTACTGTAAACAACGACTCTGTAGTAGAGTTCAAACTATAATAGAGAAATAGTCTCAGGATGTGGTGCCGCCTTCGGGCGCCCTCATTACATATCCTGTTCCGCGAACGGTGTGAATCAACTTGTTCCGGTGACCTTTATCCATTTTCAAACGGATATGTCTGATGTAAACATCTACAACATTGGTATCTGCGTGAAATTGGTAACCCCATACTTCCTTAAGTATCTCGATGCGAGAGCATATCATTCCTTGGTTCGCAGCGAGATAATACAATAGATCAAATTCTTTGGGTGTCATTTTTAACTCGATCCCGTCGCGACTTACAAACCTGCGGCTGGGATCGAGCATTAAACCATCGACTCTCAGTATTTGATTTAAATTTCGACGCCGTCCAGTAAGGGTTAACAAATTTAGAATTCTGTGTTTGAATTCACCGGTATGTAAAGGCTTTGTCATATATTCATTACCCCCGGCTGAGAACGCCGAAACTGCCCCAGTTCCAGATTCAGATTGTTCACCGGAAATCACCATTACCGGTAGTATCATCCCCTCAGCTCTTACAGCGGAAATTATGTCCCAGCCTTCCCAAGTCCCCACCTCGCATAACTCAGCAAGCAGCAGTACCGGTTCTACTTTTGATATGGATAAGCGGAGATCCTCGGGATCTTCGCTTTTTGTTGCTTCAAGTCCAATATCTTGTAGCACACTTTCTATAACGGTTCGATCTTCTTCTCTACTACTGCTATCAGCCATATACCATATTATTTGCTCAATCACAAAGTTCCCCCATATCCATATGACTTGCACCAGCATCACTGCGGTACGTATAGAATTCCCGGAAAACAAAAAGACCATTCCTAAGAAATGGCCTGAACACCTATTTACAGCTTCTTTATCCAAAATATCGATGATAAAAGCTCCGAGCAGCAGCAATATCTTTTGTTCCATGAATCAACGCTCTACCATCAGCAAAAATTACTAACCGATAAGGCCCTTCTATAAAAGAAACCAGATAAGCGTTGCTGTCCACACTTCCGCTTCCTAAACGAGACAAACGATCCGCAGTTTCCTGCAAGTTAAGCTTCTGTGGTCTCGCAGGTCGAATTTGTACTGTATCCCTTCCACAAAGAACATCGCCTCGTTCGGTATTCGCTGCCATTAGATAGGGGTAGATCGGATGACTCCCACAAGAAGGGCAGTTTTTCTTTTTGGCAGCTTTCACTCCAATTTCATGGTATTCATTCCGCCACACATCAAACGTTAACAGTTTGTTTCTTAATTGATCTTTACGCTGACCTAGTAGTTTCAGCGCCTCTGCCGTTGCATTTGCCGTAACTAGTTGTACTGCTTGCGGAAGTATACCTGCGGTATCACAGGTATCACCTCCTAGCGGTACTGTACCTAGAAGACAATGGAGACATGGAGTTTCTCCTGGCAAAATCGTATAGGTTATTCCATAACTGCCTACACATGCACCATAGATCCAAGGAATACCGTGCTTTTGCGCCATATCATTAATAATGAGCCGAGTATCAAAATTGTCTGTACCATCCATGATCAGATCAACCCCTGAAACAAGCCCTTCCAACTCTTCGGCACGAACATCTATAACATAGGCTTCAATAACGACCTCAGAATTAATCTGTTGAAGTCTGCGCTGCGCAGCAGCAGCCTTAGGCATACGTTCAATAGCATCTACCTCAGTATAGAGCTGTTGCCTCTGAAGGTTACTCCACTCTACATAATCACGGTCAGCTAAAATAATTTTGCCTACCCCGCAGCGTACCAGCGTCTCTGCAATCCCTGTACCAAGCGCACCTGCTCCCACTACTAAAACACTAGACTGCGCGAGCCCTTCTTGTCCCTCTGCTCCAAATGGCGCAAATCGCACCTGACGAGAATAACGATCTTCACGACCATCTGTATGAATCATTCGGTTCCCCTCCCCGTATCCAAAAACCGGAGAACAGCAGAACGTCTGCTATTCCCCGGGAGTATGATGATTCTATACTTGTACTGCTGACCACTGTTCAACATCCCAAATTTTCGTAACCCAATCTTCATAGAAATCAGGTTCATGGGAGACGAGCAGGACTGTGCCTTTATATTCTTGTAATGCCCGCTTCAGCTCTGCCTTGGCAATAACATCAAGGTGATTGGTAGGTTCATCGAACAGAACCCAGTTGCTCTCACGCATCAACAGCTTACAGAGACGGACCTTAGCTTGTTCGCCACCACTCAGCATGCTAAGCGGTCGGGTAATATGTTCATTTTTCAGACCACAGCGAGCTAGATGTCCACGCACTTCATTCTGAGTTAGACTAGAAAATTCATTCCAGACATCCTCAATAGGTGTAAGATTAGCTGCTTTCACTTCTTGCTGGAAATACGCTGAGTTCAGATAATCTCCTAGATAGGTTTTACCGCTATATGTTGGAATCACGCCAAGAATAGTCTTCAGTAGCGTCGATTTACCAACACCATTGCAGCCAGTTATAGCGATCTTCTCTCCACGTTCAATGGTCATGTTCAGCATAGGTAGAAGCGGACGGTCGTAACCAATTTCGAAATCAATGCCTTCGAAGACTGTTTTGCCACTGGCACGGCTCTCTTTAAACTTAAAGGTAGGTTTTGCAGCTTCTTCTGGTCGATCAATTCGATCCATACGATCCAGCTGTTTCTCACGGCTCTTCGCCCGTCCAGATGTGGAGGCACGAGCTTTGTTACGCTGAATGAAATCCTCTTGTTTCTTAATAAAATCCTGTTGTTTCTCATAAGCATCTATGTGTTGGATCTTATTCATCTCGGCCATATTCAGGAATTTCTCGTAGTTCGCAGTGTATCGAGTAAGTTTACCGAACTCCAGGTGATAGACCACATTTACGACTTTATTCATGAATTCCGTATCATGAGAGATCAATATAAATGCATATGGATATTGCTTCAAATAGTTAGTTAACCAGTCGATATGCTCAACATCCAAATAGTTGGTAGGCTCATCCAGCAATAGTACATTCGGTTTCTCAAGCAGAAGCTTCGCGAGCAGAACCTTTGTGCGCTGACCCCCACTTAGTGAAGCGACATCACGGTCAAGTCCAATGACGGATAGGCCAAGACCATTCGCCATTTCCTCCACTTTTACATCAATAAGATAAAAATCTCCGATGTCCAGCTGTTCCTGAATGTCCCCCATTTGCTCGAGTAACATCTCTAACTCTTCAGGAGAAGCGTCGCCCATCTTTTCAGTTATAGTTAGCATTTCCTGTTCCAGCTCTAAAAGTGGCAAGAAAGCGTCCTTCAATACATCACGGATGGTTTTCCCTGGCGTTAAGATCGTATGCTGATCCAAGTAACCGTAACGGACGCGAGGCGTCCACTCTACTTTTCCACTATCCTTCAACAGTTTTCCAGTCAAAATATTCATAAGCGTCGATTTTCCTACGCCATTTGCTCCTACGATTCCTACATGTTCACCCGGTAACAACCGGAAAGAAACATTTTTAAACAACGTCCGATCCCCAAAATTGTGGGAAACGTCTTCTACACTAAGTAAACTCATAAATTCTCCGCAAGCTCCTGTCTATACTTAAATAATGCGTAATAAGAAGAAACGACGTTGTGGTCTTTTAAAGACGACAAACGTTTCTCGTAAAAATATAAGGATAAAGTATAGTGTGAAGCTTATACTTTCTTATATTTCAAGCAGAAACGTCTTCGGCGTCCCTATAGGACGGTAAGCGTTCATGCAAGAAATATAAAGATAAAGTATAGTGTAAAACTTATACTTTCTTATATTTTTCAAAACACGTATAAATATATATTTTAACACACTTTAATGCAACACTGAACTAAAAGTTAGTTGAGTGAAAAGAGGAAGCATAGAGAACCGCTTTATTCAGCCTTTCTTTTGAAAAAAACTACGGCTTTTCCCCTTACTGGGTACATCTAATATTCCCTCAAACATTTCATTGATCACTTCTACCAACTTCCCCTTAGGCTTGAATGGATCTTGCTGAAAAGGTAGTCCATAAATCTTATCTGTACCTATAGCGGTTTGCAACAGTTGTACAGTTGAGGGTTCTGCGAGTGGTAACCCCACCCTCCAATTCGTTTCAGGCTGTAACCTTTTACGCCTAAGCCACACTAGTAAATCTTCGAGTCGCCAATCTGCACCAGAAGTAATTAGAATCGGCATATCGCTATATTTGAACTCATCAAGCGCCCCTTCATATTCCCCAACGCCAAGATCCAACACTACAAATTGATAATCCCCTCTCATCAAATCAGCCATTTTTCCGCGAATAGGACGTTTCCAATAATGTACCCCTTTCCATGAAAAAGCAGATTTCTCATCCTTGGCTGCGACAGTTGTAATCTGTGTGTATAACATGCTGCGAATGCGTTCATAAACCGATGAATCAGGAGAAAAATCAACCCATGCAGTTGTCCCCTTCTGTACAAGTAAGCTACTCACTGCGAATGAAGTATGTGTTGTTCCAAGACCTGAAGCAACTCCGAGTATGGCAATGACCATCGCTTTTCGCTTTTCGAGAGAGCGTGGGACTGAATTAGTAAAATCATTTCCTCTATCCATTTCAGATTCCATACGAATTAGTGCCTGTAGAACTGCTTCTGCATTCTGATAACGCTCCTCAGCGTGATGTCGTAATAAGCGTCTTATGATTGGAACAATGCCAGATGGCATATGGTTATAAAGCCTATTCTCCATCCCAAACTCCCATTGACTACATTGCCCTCCAGTTGCCATATAGAGAATTAATGCTCCTAGTCCATATAAATCGGATACCGGCTGACTCTGCCCACTTCCATATTGCTCAGGTGCCGCGAAGCCAACCGTACCAAGCTTAACCGTATCTTCAGAGATACCGTGTTTGTAGCTTCGTGCGATCCCAAAGTCAATTAACATCAGTTCTTTTTGCAGTGTCAACATGATATTTGAAGGCTTTAGATCACGATAGATAATCGGTGGTTGATGACTATGCAGATATTGAAGGACTTCTAAAAGCTGTTTAGCCGCCTGAATGACGAAGTCACTTGGTAAAGGTCCGGGATTATCCCTCATTAGCTGACTCAAGCTCACACCTTCAATATAGTCCATGATTAAATAGGAATACCCTTCTCGATCTGGAAGATAGAAATCGACAATACGCGGCAATCGTGGGTGATCTAATGTAATTAACATATCGGCTTCCGCTTGGATGTCCGAATGCAGCTCATCTAAGCATAAGCTTTCTTTTACAGCCCATCGTTTTCCCTTTAGCCGCAAATCATCCGCAAGATAAACAATACTCATCCCACCTGAACCAATCAGGTCCGTAATTTTGTATCTGTCATCAATAACCTGTCCAATCTTAAGCTTCGTCTCAAAATACAAACTAACTCCCCCTTTTTCGCGAAAAAAAGAGAAAGCTTCCGCCATTAATGTTCTTACCGCAAAATACGGTTAACATTAATAACGGGATGCTTTCCCTTAGTAATTTAAAATTTGTTTGATTAGTATTTAATCATATAAAGTGTGATCTCATCACGATTATGGAACAGCTGCTTTGCACGCTGAATCTGCATGCGCTCCCCTTCAAACATCGCAATAATTTCTTTGATCATCGCAAGTGGTTTCTTATGCATCAGTTTTACGGTCACAATGGCTGTTCCACCCGGTGACAGACTGTGGAGTAACCCGGTTACTAGCTTCGCCATCAGCTTAGGACTCCAGCTCATATCGCACACGAGCAGATCAAATTCATTGTCCCGGAATTTTACTTCTCCTGCGTTTTTACGAAGGATTTTCAAGCCCGGATAATTACGTAGGGACTCATGCATTAACGCAGGGTCAACAGCTGTAACCTTCATTCCACGTTCCAGTAAGAAAGAAGTCCACCCACCTGGAGAAGCACCAATATCTAACGCATTACGGAAACTGTAAAAAGGAATATCAAACTCCTTCTCGGCTTCCATTAGTTTGAACTTGGCACGTGAGATTTGTCCATCTTCCTTACGGAAACGGATGGCACCGCCATTCCAGCTAGATAAATTCGCTTCTGGTCTGGACACACCTGCATATAAGGCATTCCCGTCTGCGTAGACTGAAATAACCCAGGCTGGATCTTGCACAGTAAATTCTGCGCCTAAGCTCTGCAATTGCTCTTGGAGCCATTCACGAAGTTCTCCTGGACTGTCCTGCCAGAAGGAAGGATCACCTTTACGAACATTTAGGGATACCTTTTCACCCTCAAGCTCAGTGTGGCGACTTAAATACACCGCCAAACGCTGTAGAGCTTCCATGGTTCCTTCATCCTGAAACTGAACAGGTTGTATATGACGCAGGAAAATGGGAAGATTCTGTGTGAGTAGGCGCGTTACTTCCTCTGGTTCAGATTGCAATGTAGCCAGAAAGATTTCTCCTGGTAGTAACAAGGTACTCTTCACAGCACCGAATAAACGGCGAAGCTCTTCTTGCGCATAAGGCGCAAATCCGTGATTAGCTGTACAAATATATCGGGAATACACTTCTTCTTCCGGAGCAATGTTCTGCTCTTCGGTATCTTGTCTTAAATCGTTCAAATCGTTTTGCCTCCAGGTCTAATTTTAATCCAGGGACGACCGCTATCCCATTCAACATCAACAGGAATATCATAAGTGGCCAAGATCATTTCTTTCGTTAATACTTCTTCTTTCGGTCCAGATCCAGCTAGCTTACCCTCACGGATTAATGCAACATGCGTGAAAAGCGGGACAATTTCTTCCACATGGTGAGTTACGTATACTACAGAAACATTACGCTGTCTCAGTTTGTCTATTTCAGCCAGCATTTTTTCCCTTTCATATAGATCAAGGCCGGCACATGGCTCGTCCATAATTAATAGCTTAGGGTCAGCCATAAGACATCTTGCCAGCATAGCTTTTTTACGTTCCCCCTGTGACAAGGTCCCAAAAGGATGAAATGCCATATTGCCTAGATTCATATCTTCCAGCATGCTGATTGCTTTCTCTTTTACTTCGGAGGGGATCGTCTCGTAGAAACGCAAATAAGCGTAAGCACCTGTTGCTACGACCTCCCACACCGGATCATTTAATGACATCTTTTCCATCAAGGAAGGCCCGATATAGCCAATTTCTTTACGAACCTCACGTATATCACATTGTCCATATTTATAACCCAGCACTTCTACAGTCCCTTTGCTAGGAAACAAATAACCAGTCATCATCTCTAAGATTGTGGTTTTACCAGAGCCATTCCGTCCCAAAATGACCCAGTTCTCACCTTCTTTAACTTCTAGCGACACATCGTCCAAGATTAAGCTTTCTTCCCTGCGGAGAGATAAATGTTGTAATGAAATGATTATGATATAACACTCCTTATGTATTCCAGCACTCGCTCAACTGAAACCATGGAATAATAAACTTTCGGATCATTTTCCCGTTCTGCAGAAGCTACAAGTAGTGCAGGAACGCTCGTAATACGATATTGTTGTACCAAATTCGGCAGCATGTTCACATTGCCTGCAACCATTTGAAGTTCAGCAGGCAATAGATGAGCCGCCACCTCTAACATCCGTTCAGCAGCCTTACAAGTACCGCACAGTGGAGTGTGTAAGAATACTACAAGCGGTTCTCCTGAACTCTTGAGCGCCTCCAGTAATTCCACTTCATTCATTACCTTCATTTCAAGTCCGTCTCCTCGGCGATATCGCGAAGCTTATCAGAACTCAGGGGACCATTTACCAAAAGCATCCCCTCAGGTTTAGCAGTATATAAGATCTCATACATTTCTTTTCGCCCCCACAGACTGGAAGTGTGCAAATAGATTTCTCGGGGGAACAGTCCTTCCAGTACGATCCGTCTGGCAACTTCTCCACCCGAATAATCACCCGGTCCCATATCGTAATCCAGTGATAAAATATCCACCTCGCACTCACGCAGCATTAGAAGACATTCTTCCGTCGAACGAGCCAGAGCGAACCCTTTAGGTACCTTTCGAAGATCATCCATATAGATATGAATCACAATTACGCCTCCGCTTCAAACCAACCACGCACAGTAGCAATTTCTTTTCGGTGACTGCCATCCGCACCCTTCTCCGTTTCCATGACAACAGCTGAGCTTCGTAAAAGCTTGGAGGACAATAAGCTTTTCAGCCCCTGCTCTCCAATATGTCCTTGTCCGATTCCAGCATGTCTGTCGCGTCTTGAGTCGAAAGGAAACTTAGAATCATTTAAATGAACAGCAACAAGATGTGGCCAAAATCCAAGTCGCTCTCCTCGTTCAAGGAAGTCTTCCGTTCGCTCAGGGTTCCAGATACCAGCTGCGTAAGCGTGACAGGTGTCCAAACAAAATCCTATTTTCTCCGAAAATTGGCTAAGCTCTCGAACTTTCACGAGTTCTTCAAGTGTAATTCCTTCATTTCCATGGTTGCCCGCTTGATTCTCTATAAGCAGCTTAGTACGTCCATCCCAGGACTGAAGCACATCATTCATACATTGTATAATATTTTGATAGCCTTGTAACGGCTCCATTCCACCAAAATGTCCAAAATGAACAACGATGCCTAATGAACCACAAGCTTCTGCAATCTCTAGATCATTTAAGAGAGAGGATACATAAACCTTTCGCGGAGTAACATCATCTACACCAGCCGCCATGTTAATCCCATAGGGTGTGTGAGCAATCGAAGCAATCCCTTTGTCTTGGCAAAAGAGCGCACAATCCCTCGTATCTCTTACATCTACCTGTTTAAGTTTCAAACTACGCGGATTTTTAGGAAAATATTGAAAACATGTTGCACCGCTCTCCCAAGCGAATCGGGCAGCTCTCCCATAACCACCGCGAATGCTAACATGTGCCCCTATTTTGGAGCTATTCGTCATGCTGACAGTTTGGGCAATAAAACACTTTGCGTCCAGACTGCTCTGTTTTGATAATCGTTCCCCCATCACGAAGACAAGACTCGCCTTCACGATCATACACTTTACATTGATTATTATATGAACCTGTAACAGTATCCCCAGTCATAAACGGCATTTCCATATACCCACCAATTTCAGTGGCCTCAGTCAGTACTTTTTGGATGCTCTCATAAAGACGGGCTATAGATTCAGATGTTAAATTTTGTACTTGTACAGAAGGTAAAAGCCTAGCTTCAAAAGCAATCTCATCAGCATAGCAATTCCCGACTCCTGCCATCACATGCTGATTTACTAACAGGCTTTTGAGCGCACCTCTCCGTCCCTTTAATAATCCAGTGAATCTTTCCAGCGTCATCCGACGATCCAGCAGCTCAGGCCCAAGCTTACCCATTGTGGCTTCGCTTTCCTTCACCGACAGCAAATGTAGATAGCCTAAGCGAAGTCCAATGAAGTAAAGGATATGATCTCCAAATGCGATTTCGACTTGTGTGTTACGATCCGGCCGTTCTTCCTCCCTGCCATAAAAAAGTATTCCACCAAGCATCAAATGTAAAAGTAGTCTTCTTCCATCATGAAGATGAAACAAAATATACTTGGCACGCCGCTCAACAAAAACAACACGCGCACCGATCAATGCATTTCTAAAAGCTTCTGTTTCCATATTAATTGATTTTTCTCTGTTCACGATTACATCAGATATTGGCACATTTATAATATGCTGACTAAGCAGCTTTCTATAATTCTCCATTTCCGGCAATTCCGGCATAGCTCATCGTCCCTTCTAGGTTGGTGAAGTAATAAGATCCTAGCTATTATACACCGAGAATCGTTTTAAGTTCAGTTAAATCGGCACAAATTTCATCCGGTGAGATTCCGGTAAGGTTTTTATAGTGGTCAAGATTTTCTGCATTGGTTAATCCGGTAAATACAAGAACTGTACGACAGCCCGCATTTACTCCAGCTGCTATATCTGTACGCATATTATCACCGACAACCACTGCATGTTCAGGCTCGATACCAAGAAGATCTGTCGCAAATTTGATTAAATGGGATTCCGGCTTGCCAATCACTACCGGACTCACTCCACTAGCAGCCTCGATGGCTGCTCCGATCGTTCCTGCGCCTGGCATAATGCCATCATCTGATGGCAGCATTAAGTCTGGGTTAGTGAGTACAAACTTTGCTCCTCCCAGAATCCAGCGCGAAGCTTGCGAGAGCGACGTATAGTTGAAGGAGCGATCGATGCCTTGCAGTACATAATCGGGTGAGTCTGTGACGATGCGGAGCCCAGCTTCGGTACAAGCCACATGCAAACCCTCTTCTCCAAGTATCGCCACTGCAGCCCCAGGTGATTCCTCAGCTATGTAACGTGCGGCCGCCATTGATGAGGTACATACCTCCTCAGCTTTCGCATCGATTCCCATTCCACATAAATGTGCAGCCACATTAGCCGCTGTACGCGATGAATTGTTGGTAACAAATAAAAAAGGAATGCCCGCTTCACGCAGACCTTTAATCAGTAAATCAGCACCAGGAATCATTTTATGCCCATGGTATAACGTACCATCTAAGTCAATCAATAATCCTTTAATCTGTTCCATTATAAATCCCTCTATTTCCATAAAAAAATTAATTAATGTAATAAATTAATAACGGTATTAATGAACATTCAACCTAAGCCCAGCTTGGATTTAGAATGATTAATAATACTTTTTGTTTGATGGTATTGCCCTTTTATTTTCGGCAAGATTTCCAGCCATTCGTACCTCTTACACGCTGTAATTACTTTAAATCTAACACACTTCGTCGAATGAAATCGAACGAGAGACTCATCGAGCATTTTTTAGCATAGCACTGTCATTTCCTGCGCTTTCCCGGAAAATAATCATTTCCCCAATTGCCCGTTTTGTCTTCGATAAATTGGATATGTGCCGAATTCCTCCGCTAACAATGTCTCTGGAAAAACGAGCTCAGCTTCTTCCAGCAAAGGAATCAACTCTTCAGACGAACTGTAGCGAGAGCTGAAATGAGTCAACAATAGTTGGCCTGCATTGGCTTCCTTTGCTAGCTCTGCAGCTTGACGTGCTGTACTGTGATGGTATTGATACGCCATTTCTGCCAGATCATGAGCAAAGGTTGCTTCATGAACGATAAGGTCTGCATGAAGTGAGAGTTCTAAAGCTCCTGAACAAGGTCTTGTGTCTCCCAAGATCGTAACAATACGCCCTCTTTTAGGTTCTCTAACAACATCAGCAGCGCAGATACGAACACCGTCATCCGTTAGAACATCTTCACCTTTTTTTAATTTTCCATATAACGGTCCAGGCTTTAAGCCATAACTCTTTAGTAATTCCGTATTGAGGCTCCCGGGACTATCCTTTTCCGTTACCCGGTAACCATAGCTATCAATACGATGCTCTAATAATGCTGCCTCCACTTTAAAACCATCATCCTCAAATACCGTTCCTCCTGTATGCTCGACAATCTCAATCTTGTATGGAATTCGGGATTGGCTCACAGCTAAGGATATATCTAAGTATGCCTTCAATCCAGGGGGACCATAAACCGTTAAAGGAGATGTCCCTCCCTGATAACCACGACTAGATAATAAACCTGGAAGACCAAATAGATGATCTCCGTGTAAATGTGTAATAAATAGCTTTTCCAGCTTCCCTAGGCGAATCGGTGAGCGAAGAACCTGATGCTGAGTCCCTTCCCCGCAATCGAACATCCAAATGCTACGGCGTTCTTCCAGAAGTCTTAATGCAATCGACGTTACATTGCGTTGTATAGTTGGTACCCCTGCATTCGTACCTAAAAAATATAATTCCATCCCTCTTCCTCCCTTCTTCTTATTGGCTGAACTATCTCTTATCTATTCTAAACGTCCTTCTTCCAGCAAAAAACCCCCCAGTTACGGGAGGTTCCGCTGAAAGGGATACAATCCCCCTACAGACCGGGTGTATAAATGAAAGAATTACAGCTTCTCTACATTAAAATACTGCGCTTCTGGATGAGCGAATACCATCGCCGAAACGGAAGCCTCAGGCTCCATCATAAAGCCTTCTGTAAGGTGAACACCGATATCCTCTGGGGATAACAGTTTAAATAGTGGTCCCTGATCTTCCAGATCTGGGCATGCAGGATAACCAAAGGATACACGAATCCCTTGATATCTTGCCCCATGTCTTTGTTTCATGGTCATATCTGCAGGATCTGGGAAGCCCCATGTATCACGCATCATATGATGAACACGCTCCGCTAATCCTTCTGCTACTTCCAGCGCTACAGATTGTAACGCATGTGAGCGTAAATAATCTCCATTATCCTTAAGGGCTGTAGAGAGCTCACGAACACCGTGTCCCGCAGTTACCACGAGGAATCCAACATAGTCCATCATTCCACTGTCGACCGACTTCAAAAAGTCCGCTAGACAGAGATAAGGCTCAACACCTTGTCTTGGGAAAGTAAAGGTATGCAGAATCTCGGCTGTATTCTGTGGATTATACACGATAATATCGTTACCACTTGATTGTGCCGGAAAGAATTGATACATCGCATGAGGAGTAATCGTACCTTCCAGCATCGCTTGATGTAGAATGTCATCGACAGTACCTTTCAACTCCACAGTCCGCTCATCACCAGCAGCTAATTGCGCCTCTACAGAACCTCGTAGTCCCAGATGGTGACCGAGCAGCATCTGCATGTTCACATAAGGGATAATATGCCCCAATGGATAATTACGAATGACATGGCGCTCTAAATCCGGTGGAACAAATACAGGTGCATCTGGAGATATTTTGGAGCGCACAGCTCTAGTCAGCGTAGGAAGCTCTTGCTTAGGAGCAACTGCCACTGCGGATTCTGCTTCCACTCGAATTTCCTCGGCAATTTTCTCCCGTTCAACAGGATTCATAAGCCGATTAGCAATATCGAGTCCATCCATAGCATCCTTAGCATATAATACCAGCCCATCATATTCCGGCCGGATACGTGTTTTGGTGAACTTGCGAGTCAAGGCAGCACCACCTACCATAATAGGCACATCAATCCCAGCCGTGCGTAGGTCTTGCGCAGTCAGCACCATCTGCTGTGCCGATTTTACGAGTAGTCCAGACAATCCGATCGCATCGGCTTTTTCACGACGAAACGCTTCGATAATGGTCTCAGGTGGTACTTTTATACCCAAATTAATGATCTGATAACCATTATTGGATAAGATGATCTCCACCAGATTCTTACCTATATCATGCACGTCGCCTTTTACAGTTGCCAGCATGATCTTACCTTTTACCGATGTCTCATCCTTCTTCATAAACTGCTCTAAATGACCAACAGAAGCCTTCATCACTTCAGCGCTTTGCAGCACCTCAGCAACAATCAACTCATTGTTATTAAACAGCCGTCCAACCTCTGACATCCCGGCCATTAGCGGGCCATTGATAATCTCCAAAGGTCCTGATTTGGTAAGCGCCTCATTTAGGTCTGGAATAAGTCCTTCTTTGGTGCCTTCAACTACATATGAAGCCAGACGCTCTTCTAGTGACAGGTTAGAAATTTTCTCTTTTTTCTCAACCTTTTTCCCTCGGAAGGCGGCTACAAAAGCAGCAAGCGTGTCGTCATTCGTATTATAAATTAATTCCTCCGCAAGACGACGGTCTTCAGCAGGAATAGACGCATAACGTTCTACCTTCTCGGTATTTACGATCGCATAATCCAACCCAGCTTTAGTGCACTCATAGAGGAATACTGAATTCAGCACTTCA
The DNA here is from genome assembly GCF_038000345.1 of Paenibacillus sp. FSL E2-8871. Lineage (NCBI taxonomy): Bacteria > Bacillati > Bacillota > Bacilli > Caryophanales > Paenibacillaceae > Paenibacillus > Paenibacillus sp. FSL E2-8871. The sequence goes on from NZ_JBBOBV010000001.1 coordinate 1,542,823, forward strand.
CGTCCTGCTTCCGGTAATCCAAAGGAAACGTTGCTGATCCCCAAGATCGTATGAACACCTGGAAGTGCTTCTTTGATTAGACGAATCCCATCAATAGTTTCTTTAGCAGAGCCAATATATTGTTCATCCCCGGTTCCTACAGGGAACACAAGCGTGTCGAAAATAAGGTCTTCTCCAGCTAATCCGTATTTGTTCACTAGTAAGTCGTAGGAGCGTTTGGCAACCTCCAGTTTGTCCGTAGCCTTGATTGCTTGTCCTGTCTCATCAATCGTACCCACTACGATAGCTGCGCCATACTTATGAATCAATGGAGTGACCAGCTCAAATTTTTCTTCACCATCTTCAAGGTTAATGGAGTTAATTATCGCCTTACCTTGACAGTACTGTAATGCCAGATCAATAACCTTCGGATCGGTAGTATCGATCATCAAAGGAACTTTAACCTTTTTTACAACTAATTCTAGAAACAGCTTAATATCTTCAATCTCATCACGGTCCGGATCTTGCACGCAGACGTCGATAACTTGAGCACCACTCTTCACCTGTGCACGGGCAATTTCTGAGGCTTCCTCATATTTACCTTCGACGATAAGACGTTTAAACTTACGCGACCCTAATACATTCGTACGTTCACCAACCATGTATGGACGGTTGTCGTTCTCAATATAAATAGGTTCAATCCCAGAAAGTGCCGGTGGATGATTTCCTGCAAGCGGACGTGGAGGGAATTGTGAAAGTGCCTCCGACATAGCACGGATATGTTCCGGTGTTGTTCCGCAACAACCTCCCGCAATGTTAAGCCATCCCTTTTCTGCAAACGCAGCAATTTTACGCGCAAGAGAATCAGGAGATTCATGATAATGCCCATTCTCATCTGGCAGTCCAGCGTTCGGATAACAACTCACAGCCGCTGAAGAGATTGCAGAAAGTGAACGAATATGATCACGCATGAACTCTGGACCCGTCGCACAGTTCAGGCCTATAGAGATAGGCTTCAGATGTTCTAAAGAAATATAGAATGCTTCAATGTTCTGACCGGCAAGTGTGGTACCCATCGGCTCTATTGTTCCCGAAATCATCACTGGCAATTTGATACCCGTCTTCTCAAATGCATTTCGAATACCTATACTTCCAGCCTTCACGTTCAAAGTATCCTGAGAGGTCTCTAGCAATAACGCATCTACTTGACCATCAATCAATGCCACTGCCTGTTCCTCGTAGCTATCAACGAGCTCTTGGAAAGTCACGCCTCCCGTAACAGAGAGTGTCTTTGTTGTAGGACCCATCGCACCTACAACATAGCGGGGACGATCTGGTGTATCATATTTATCAACGGCATTACGGGCTAGCTGTGCTGCAACCAGATTAATTTCACGAGCCCGTTGCGGAATATCATATTCAGCAAGTACAACAGACGTTGCACCAAATGTATTTGTTTCAATGAGATCAGCACCTGCTTCAAGATACTGCTCATGAATCGTCTGAATTACTTCTGGACGAGTTAATACTAGCATTTCATTACAGCCGTCCAATTCTTCCCCACCAAAATCCTCACCTGTCAGAGGCACCTGTTGGATCATTGTGCCCATTGCACCATCTAGAATTAATATTCTTTGTTGTAAGCTTTCCTCAAGTGTATATTTAGCCAACGTATAGTCCCCCCAGTAAAACATTAGAGTAAGTTTAGCAGAATAAAGGAATTTCGAAAAGCCTTCCTTTCCACTCTGCATTATCTGTAATCATAGGAATTGCTATTCTTTTAATTATGGTTTTACAGAGAGTTCTTTATTAGGCATAGAATGCTGAGTTCTAGCAGTTACGTGTGATGTAACAATATATTGTCCTTCTTTCGTTAGTGTTCCCTCTGCTTGATAGATTCCATCACTGACTAGCTTTCCTTTAAATTCAATTTTCTGTTCACTATCATCTTTACTCACAATTTCGAACAGAACCTCTTTCGCATCATCTACTGCCAAGTTGTCTTGTGTCACCACTGCTTCAAAGGTCACCTTCTGATTTACAACAACCTCTTCAGGATTCCAATGTAACTCGACCTTGATAGGTTCCATAGACATGTCCATGTTCATGTTCATGTTCATATTATGTACGCCAGAATGTTTAGTTTGGTCTGATGAACATCCTCCCAATACTAAAAGTGTTGCACCTAATAATAAAGGAACTATTGTTCTTGAAATCTTCATTTAGATTCCTCCCAGTCGAATTGATTACTAAGAATCTACCAATTCATGTTATACATTCTCCATCTATTATACACATTATTATTGGTTTTTCAGTATTTCGCATCAATTCAGCTAAACTCTTGTGACTTAAATCATATACTAGTAAATCTCATCTAACATACTAAATATGATGTAGATATAAAAAAGACAGCAAGTCTCCTAGATACCTAGGAACTCACTGCCATCTTAAAGCTTAAATGAATGAAAGCCTCTTCTACTCAATTTTATAAAGATTGGACTAATGAAAGAAGCTCTCCAAGATGTTTGATTTCATAATCCGGCTGAATTTCCGGATCTGGCTGTTTGCCTTTTCTATTAATCCAAACTGTAGTCAAACCTGTTGCCAGCCCACCACGAATATCCGTTGTAAGCTTATCTCCGACCATAACTCCTTGCTCAGGTGCAATATCTAAAAGTTCTAGGGCATGCAGAAAAATTTCCTTATCCGGCTTTCCTTTTCCGAAGCTTCCAGAAATCACGATGTGATCAAAGAAAGGAACGATTTCAGGTACGCTATCTAGTTTCTCTTGTTGCAATGCAGGGCATCCATTAGTCAGAAGCAATAGCCTCACTTTCCCCTTCAGTTCTTCAAGCACCTGAATCGTTTCTTCATAGATGTAAGGTCGATTTCTACGCTCTGCTGCGAATTTGGCTGCTAATGTCTCAGCAAGAGCTTCGTCCTCTACACCAAGTGCTGCAAGACCACGACGCCATGCCTCTTTACGATATCCCGGTGCAAGCTGCTCCAATTGACGGAATTCCGGCTGTTCACCTGCAGTAAAGTTCCCCCAAAGTGCTTCAAACGGATTAATCCCAATCATCTTTGTAAACGGGTTCGTTTCGTAGGATTCATATAGTCCAATGGCTTCTTTACGCACCGCAAGTTCCAGTTCTTGTGGATCAATCGTATCCCCAGCGGCTTCACATGCAGAACGAAATGCTTCATTAACGCTCCGATCATCCCAGAGCAGTGTATCATCAAGGTCAAATAGTACGGCGGAAATTGGCATTACAGGTCTCCCTCTCCCATGGCTGGTTAATTTCTATTCGTGAACTACTTCAATTTGGTGAGCTTTTGCGAATGCTTCCAGTCGAGTCCCCATTGCATTGGTATCATAACGATTCATAAGTCTGGTAAAAATCCATTTCGTGCGTTTGCCTTTATGCTTAATTACAACAGCTCCACGCGAAAGGATGATTTTCTCAATATCAGAAGCTGGCAGATAACGTTCGCGGTTGAATTTTATAGTAGATAGTCTAGCATTCTCTACCTTCAAGTACGGACGTCGGAAGAACAGAAGTGCCGCTAGTAAGTAGTACAAAACGACTCCTAGCCAGTTCATAAGCATACCATTACCTTTGGCCTGGTCCACTGAACCAACCATCCAAAACATAGTACCAAGCACTAATAACACTACTGGAAATGCAATGTTACGGCCTTTAAAGGTTTCACTGTTCTTACCAGGAGATTTAGATTTAGATGCGTAAATCGTTTCCTTCCCCTGTTTCTTTCTTTGCTTATTAATTTGCTGCGTGTTGCGTTGAACCATTCTTTCCCAAGAACGGGCCATATGCGTTCCCCCTAGTCATCCAGTAATATCTATGAAAAGGAACAGGGTGTTAATGCTTACGCCCCTTGTTACCTTGTTCATGCTCATCATTATCGACCAATTCAATCGTATTCAATTGTGCTCGGAAGTTATTGCGAATATTCCCCAAATAAATTTCACGAAGCTTGGCGCGTTCCGCCGTTTCCTCTTGATTAAGGCCTACGCTCTTCTGTTTGCGTGCCAATTCGTTAATACGCGCGACCAACTCATCAATATTCAAAACTTTCCCTCCCCTTATAAATTAATTCTAACTCTGCCATGAGAAAAAGAGCTTGTCAAGGTTTACTCCCTGCAAGCTCTTCATGTCCTCTTATTATGTTCTTAGAATATTAATATATAGGTAAAGTGAGAACATCTCCAGCATTAATCTGACTACCTTTAATGCCATTGGATTTTTTAATTCCTTCTATATATACAGCCGTTTTCATATCAGAAGGTTTATTCTCAAGAGCAATACTCCAAAGTGTATCTCCACGTTCAACCACTACGCGCTTCTCATCCTTCATTAAAGTAGTAGATCCTGCAAATACATTACCTACTACTGTAAGTCCTGATAGTACGAGCACGATGATCAATGTCAGTTTAATAACAAAATCTCTACGGAACAAACGCATCAAGCCTTCAAGCAAAAGCTCTGTAATCTCTTTAATCTGAGCTGAATAACGGGTAATAGGATTATGTCCTAAAGATTCAACCACTGGGGCTTTATCGTAGATGCTACGGTATGTACTGTATTTTAACATGAATATCATCCTCCAAACACTTGTTCTTACTTTTGAAATTATAATAACACGAACATGTGTTTTGTTCAATACTATTTTAGAACAATTGTTCTCTTTTTTTCAGAGGTTAATATTTACCATATTCTTCATATAAAGAATCACTCTTATCGTTTAGATGAAGGAAACGCAATCAATACAAGACTACCATTTATTAACTCTTTCGAATTAATATTTATAATAGTTAGAACTTATGTTTGTGCGAACGGTAGTTCTATGTTATAATTTTCCCAAACATTACTATATGGGGTTGATTCCAATGTCAAAGATTTCAAGTCGCCAGCTGGCGATCCTGGAATTTATACGTAGCGAAGTCCGCAGCAAGGGTTATCCTCCTTCCGTCCGGGAGATTGGAGAAGCTGTTGGTCTTGCTTCCAGCTCCACAGTTCACGGTCATTTGGATCGGCTAGAGAAGAAGGGACTTATCCGTCGAGATCCAACGAAGCCTCGTGCGATAGAATTGCTTGGCCAAGAGGATTCCGAGAATGTCCATCATTTCGCGCAAACCGTCGCTCGCATTCCTGTCGTAGGTAAGGTTACCGCCGGGGTTCCTATCACTGCTACTGAGAATATTGAAGACTACTTCCCGCTTCCAACTCACTATGTTGGAGATAACAAAGTATTTATGTTATCGGTTCAAGGTGACAGTATGGTCGAAGCTGGGATTATGAATGGCGACTATGTTATTGTTCGTCAACAACAAACGGCTGATAACGGAGATATCGTTGTAGCTATGACCGAAGAAGATGAAGCAACCGTTAAGACTTTTTATAAAGAACGTGATCATATACGTCTTCAGCCGGAGAATCCGGCGTACGAGCCTCTTCGCCTTAATCGCGTGACCATTCTCGGCAGAGTTATCGGATTATTTCGAGATATCCACTAAGTATGCACTCCTACCAAGCGAAAACGGATACCGTCCTTTAGGACGGTATCCGTTTCTACGAGAAGTATAAGGATAGGGTATATCGTATAATATATACTTTCTTTTATTTTTTAAAAAAAGCTGTTCTGCAAATGCAGAACAGCTTTTTTATTGTTATCAAACTCCATTTATCAATTACAGAACATTTGTTCTCATAGGCTAAAATGACCATTTTTAATGAATAACCGTTTAGGCATCCTCCTCATATCTTAATTAGAAAGGAGTGTTGCACAATGCCAAATTACCGGATTATAGTTGATCTGACGCAGCGTATGCTTTATCTTCTTGATAACGACATTGTGATCAGGGGCTTCCCAGTCGGAATCGGTAAAATGTTAACTCAATCACCACTCGGTGAATTCACAATCATTAACAAACAACCCGATCCAGGTGGTCCATTTGGGGTCTTTTGGATGGGTCTATCTAAGCCTCATTATGGGATACATGGAAATAATGATCCCTCATCCATAGGGCACGAAGTATCCCATGGTTGTATTCGTATGTACAATGAAGATGTGTTAGCACTAGCTGCGATTGTACCGATTGGAACACGAGTAACGATCAGGAATTAAATCTATCTCTATAGATAAACACGCCTCACTCATGGTTCAATGGAGGGGGCGTGTTTGTATTTATGTATTTTTGATGACCTAATAGGAATTATGTGGTTATATGTCGAATAATGTTAACAGGATTTCAAATTGAAAGGAAGTGTCTCGTTTTGAACAACTCAAAAATTAGAACCCTCGTCGATTTTAAAGTCGATGCACTTGTTAAACTCTCTGGCTTATTGTTAAATAACGATCAAGCGAGTGGAAAAAAAGTAAATTTACTCACCTCATTCGGCAGTATTCAAGGGACCATCTCCCCTTCCACCTCCAATAAAGAGGATGTTTTTGACTTAAAATCTCTAATGGATGATGTCATTGTAGATGAATACATATCTTATTTAGGTGCGGAACATCCCGATAAAAATTTCAGCTATAACTTTGTAGTCCTTAATGATGTTTCTGTAAGACCCTATACTCACTATGAATCTCCGATCGAATACAAACAGCTAATTGTTTATACTGATCAAATCACAGCCTTCAATTTCTTATGATTTTGACATATTTATTTTAAATGCTCTCAACAAAGCACTCCAGCAGTTGCCCCAATTTTGCACTCAGCTTGCAAAATCGGCAGATCTCTGGGTGCTTTCTCTTTTTCTAATCAGTTGTCGTTTCCTAAATTCCCACGATTTTCGCTCTTAACAGATACTAGTAGAGAGAATTCAGGCATATCTTTCAATAAGCAATAAATCTTGCTCTACTGAGATCATTGGAGGTGTGATTACATGCTGATTTTCTTGATGTATATGTTTGCCATTGTAGGAGGAGTCTTAATTCTAAGTGCCGTTATTATAGAATTAAAAAAACTATCTACTTCTTCTGAACTTTCTAAGCTGTTAAACGCAACCTCATCTTTTAATATTATATTCACCAAAACATTCATTCCGCCCAATCAATCTCACTTGATCGCCCTTAATGAACCTTATAAAAAAATAGCAATAGGTACCAGCAATCCGAAAACAAGCAAAAAAGCAATAGCAAAGCTATACTCGTTCGACAATATAATGGGATCAGAGATTGTTGTTAACGCACTAACCCTTTCAAAAGTATCTAAACGACAACAAAACAGCAAATCAACTGCTTCAAGTGCGGATATTAATGTGGTTAATAGCTTTGACGAAGAGGCTGATGTTATTGAGGAACTTACGCTTAAAATATACATGAACAGCAATGAAATACCTGTGTATAGTATTTCCTTCTTGCCAGGCTTATTGCCCATTCAACAATCCGATAATCAATACAAAGAAGCTTACTCCCAAGTCCAACAATTACATGCTTTCTTCAGGTCGATCGTATCCGAATGAATGCCCCCCTTCCGCCTATTATTACTTCACTTTACCTTTCCCAATTAGAAATTTTGAAAACCTTAAGGAAAGACAAAAAAAACGGTCCTTTTGAGAGGGCCGTTTTCGCTGCATCCAACATTCATTTTAAAATTGCACACTAAATCCGTTAAATTGATGAATGCCCGTACCATGAGCAACAAGATCCCGTTCACGTAATTCACGAACTGCCTTCATAACCTCTTGCAAAATAGCTGGATCTAGACCCAACGTATTATGAGAGCCGAATACTTGAGATACATTTGGAATTTGCGCAATCTTTTCTAAAGAAGCCACTAAATCTGCCGGACTAGTAGAGGGATAAAAAGCATAAATTGGCGTAACATCATACAACAAATCTCCTGTAAACAGATACCCGTTGGCATGATCAAAAATGCTAATATGACCTGGCGAATGACCCGGTGTGTGGTGAATTTCTAATCTACGCCCGCCTAAATCAAGCACATCTCCCTCTCGCAATAGAGCTGTTGGTTTCCCTTGATAAGGTGTATACGTATTAGGATCAAACGTCTCAGGAACAGGAAGAGTAATATCTCGGCTCATATCTTTTCTGATCTGGGCAAGGGTTAAACCTCGTATTCCATTAATCAGCCAATCCTCATCCTCTTTATGAACATAGATCGTCTCAAATTGTCCATGACTGCCTATATGGTCTGCATGCACATGTGTAGTGATGACAGCGATAGGTAAATCCGTTAACTGATCCGTTATTCTTTTTATATTATCGATGCCTAATCCCGTATCAATCAACACCGCTTGTTCTTTTCCTAACAACAAAAAAGAGTGCACCTTTTCCCAATGTCCATATTCACTGATTGCATAAGTAATTGGATCAATTTTCGTGACTGTGAACCATCGATCTTGAATCAAGTGTGATCCTCCATTCCGTTCCATTTCTCCCTTACCTGCTCTTCTCCTTTATAATAGTCCGCTTGTTGATCCGCCTGATAAATTTCTTGATAGGGGAGAATGTTGATTTTACCTGAGTCCGGATATTCGCAAACATCTATGCCCTGGTTCGTTCGGAGATCAAGATACTTGCAAGAGGCATCCGTATGATTATAAAGTTGATGCGCTCCTTCAGGTCCCATTTCAAAAAATATCACATCACCTTCAGAAACCTCACTAAAACCCTCGGGAGTTCTTAACATCGCTTTTCCCGTCAAAATCACAAATATTTCTTCAGCGTTTCTATGAAAATGATAAGGAAAGGAATACTTATCTGGATCAAGCGATCTTATGTCGAAGACAAGATGTTTAGAATTAGCGATCTCAGCTAGTCTCTCACTCGTGTGCCAAGCAAACTCAGGGATCGGAGATAACTTTTGTTTAAATGAAACTGTATTTTCATTAAAAATCTTCGCCAAATATAACACCCCTCATCCATTACGCTTTTCTTTCAATATAATCGGTTTGGTACTTTATGTAAATGCAGATTATCAGGTTTAATAATAAAAAAAGCCCCGCCAGCTTTGGCGAGACTCTTATATGTGAGATATCCTAATTATTTTGAAGAACGATTTTGATTTCTCCATCTGAACTAAAACTTAAAGCCGTAAAATCAGTATTGATTTCAAGTTCTTTCCAATCCTTAGGAAGCTGGTAAGCTAGTTTGCCACGAATTTTCTTTCCCGCAGCTAAAGCGCCGTCCATTGTTCCTACTTGACTATCCAAAGTATGAGCCATGAGATCTTCATTTATGGAGAAGCTGTCTTGGTATGCATTGAACATTAGCATAGAGCTTACCATATAATCTTTACTGGAAATATTCTCAAGTATAATTCCGATTTCTACAAACTCATTACCCTCTGATGGTTGTACATAATCATTTCCCTTAGGCTTTTCCAGAGATTCAACTGTAAGCTTAAAATTCTTAGTTGTGATGGTTTGTCCAACTTCAGTTATCATCGTTTCCTTTGGCTCTTCAGTAGGCTTGCTGGTAGGCTTTTCCTTTTCGACCGGTTTCTCTGTTGCTGCAGTATCATCTACCTTTGCCACTGCTGGTTCTGATTTTGATACTGTAGGTTCACTATCATTCCCCTGTGATCCAATCACCCCTATTACAACAAAAACAATAATAAGCCAAAACCACCATTTTTTAAAAAAAGGTTTCTTTGTTTTCAATATTCTACTTCCTCTCAGATAATATCCACTTCCAACTTTTGCTAGGAAAATATACCCATATTATCCTATGAAAGATATACCTTTGCAAGAAAAATATAAAATAATGTCAGATGATAAGAATAATTGTGACTGTTATATTAAATTCCATTTTACTAGAACTATAAATATAAAAAACCTCAACGGCAAAGTCATAAAGGGTCTAAAGGTTCTTGTAAAAAGTCATGTATTGCACTCTTCACCACTCTTGAACTTGCGTAAGGTAAATATCACAACAAATATACTAGTCCAGCTATAGCCAAGGAAAGAACCCCTCCTAAAGCAGACCATTTCGCTACTTTGTTTTTAATTTTACGGTCTTCTTTGGATTCCGAATAAAAATTCCCTCTTTGCTGAGTACCTGTCGTAAATCCTCCAACACATATACCAGAGATCACAAAAAAAGCCAGTCCTATATATATGAATATGCGCATATTAGTGCTCCTCCCAGGAAAGTATTGTATATCTATATATAAGATATTCTAACATTATTCTCCACTACTAATTGGAAAAGTTAAAATGATGTATGACGAGAATACACATAATCGAGGAATCATGGGTATGAGCTCAGGTGCTATTTTTTTGGCGATTGGTATTGCGGCCCTTCTGATATCTACTTAGTTTCTCCACTAACGGAGAGAGTCCTCTTCTTCGAGTTTTGGACTCAGATGATGTTATTTACAAAATAATCGTCTTTTGTGCAGGGTTTCCGACTCCAGTAACGTTATTGGTTCTTTAGAGCATAATATTGGGTACTTTTCAGGCCAATAACTGCATCGCGGTCCGATAGGTCCGATAGGTCCGATAGCAACCTTGTATGCGAACCTATAAGCCTAATCAGACGACTAAATTAATGCAGTTTGTCGTTATTGCTCAAGAATATCCTCAAAAAGAAGGGAGTGCCTCAACAGCCATCGCTGAAAGGGCACTCCCTTCTTAAATAAACATGCAACCATGCGCACCCCTTTTTAATGCTCTCCTTCAACAGGTTTTTTAATAGTCGTTTAAATCCTTTATCAAAAATCCCTGTCAACAGTTCATCATAAACTTTGTTCTTTATCTGGATGCTCATTTCCTTACTCAGCAGATAACCGGCTTTCTGATCAACGAGCTTTCGCAAGAATCCGTGAACGATCTTATTATTAGCGAGGTTTGTAGCTTCTACCAGCGCCCCACCTATTTATGAACATTAATTTGACACCTTATATAACAGTGCAAGAGCATTCGGTGCTGCATTTGCTGGACTATACTTTGGACATCGATATTCCAAATAAAGAGAGGATATGAAATTTAGCAAAGAGTGTCTTCAAAAACTGTATTCGCCACTTGTATTCCGAATCTATAATTATCTATACGTGTCGGATGTTCAACTTGAATTTCTCTATCTAAAAAACCACGCCGTTACTATGTGTGGAAACGGCGTGGCATTAGCTTCATATGTGTTACGATGCAGGCGGAATGAACCAGCGCTGATTGGCGCCGCGATTATAATCCCACTGGATAGCCTGTCCTCCATCGGATGTCGATTGTCCCGATATATCCAAATACTTGCCGCTACCTCGGTTGATAATATACGACGAGTCACCTCTATCCAGATTGGTTGGAACAACTTTCCATTGCTGGTTCCATCCGCCATTATCCGGCCATTGAATCACATTAGCACCATCGGATGTAGACGATTCGCTGACTTCCAGTAAATCTCCGCTTTCTACGTTTCTGATGTGATAATAGCCGTCTCCTAGATCTTCGAAATACCATTTTTGATCATTAACAATGGAACTCCAATTAAAGTGCCATTGTATGATAAGCGCCCCATCCGCTTGTTTATCCCATCCACTGACTCCCAGTGCTTTATTGCTATTTACATTTATAATGACTTTAGGGTTCGTTCCAGCAGCATACATCGTCTGAGTAAATGCAGCAGATGCTGCGGATCCAATAAATACAAGTGCCAGAATCGCTATCAACCATTTCCTATTGAGTAACCGTTTCATAAGATAAGTCCACTCCTTTAATTTTTATTTAGTCAGATTTCAACTTCTCCCAATCAAACTGCCATTATACGATTAGAATGTCGCCTCCTTTGATAAAAAGTAATTAATACCCATTTCATCAAAACTCATGATGGTTTTCTATTTCTATCGTTTGAAGGGGAGCGCTCGTAATGAAGTTCATAGAAATAGATCTAGAAGAAATAAATTAAAATATAGGGAAATTATTCCTTAATTATACATCATTTGCAAAAGAGATGTTGTCAATTTAATCACATAAAAACAAACTATTTTGAAGTGATTTTCCAACTTTCACCTGCCCTCGGACAATATACTCGTTAACACTCTCCTTTTTTATTCCAAGTAGATGAGCAATTTGACTACGTGAGTAGCAATTGCCAAAAGCTAATACATAACATTCTTTTTCGCGAGTACTCAATGTTGATAATGCATCTTCAATCTGAATTCTTTGCCACTCTGATAAATTACTTGGACTCCCTGCATTACTTTGTTGGATAAATGATTGCATTCGAATAGGGTCCATCAGTATCTCACGCTGATATACTGCTCGCCTTTCTATCCCACGTTTATTACCTGGTCTACGTCCTGTAGACAGCCACTCTAATACAAACTCACAATCTGATTTCATCCCTGAGATAGCTTTTTTATCATCAGCATCAGCCTTCCTATATGCTCGCTCCGCGCCTTTGAGGGAGAGTCGATAGTTTAGGGCAGTTGCTGGACCTGAGTCCGTTACCTTTAATACAGGAGCCTTACTATTGGCGATGTTCATCCTCATTCCCCTTTGTGTATAATTTGGTCGAGGATAGAAGCAGCTATTGCCCTGGCACATCATGGCTTTTTTCTGTATAAATACATTCCACCATCATAGAAAACATCTTCATGTTTGTACTGATAGGAAATGTGTTGTATGCATCCTTAAATCTCACCCAGGTCGGTCCCCAAGCCAGTACATCTACAGGTAAGCCCGGGCTTGCAGTAAAAATAAATTGACGATGACCGGCTCTTAATGAGTTTTGAGTGTCTTTGTATTTCATTCTACTGACCCCTTATTCACAAATGGACGCTCAGCAGCCTTACCAATAGGTTTGGGATATTTCGAATCTAGGTTTGCTCTCTCTTCCTCCGTGAGTTGTGATCACTTAATCTTTCCGTGCCCACCGCCTGTAGATTCAATCTCCTTGCTTTTGATTCCTGAGTACCAATCGCTTATTATGATTTCCTCGCTTTCGGATTATCAAAGTCTCTTGTTCCTCTCTCAACCCGTGCTATATTAAATAAGAGGTGAATTTTATGAACGGTAAGAAAGTTATCATTATTCTTTTGTCCATCTCTTTACTGGGTGTTATTGCTTACTTCGGAATAGCTTATGGATTACTTTGGTACATCTTTAATGGTTAAGATCTATGATTACCCGGGCCCCATTTTACTGGAATTATTCGGTCTGACTCGATGGCCTTCGGCCTAATAGTCAAGTTCCATCTCTTCGATCTGCTCTTTGTACCTGTCCCAAGTGTCTTCATCGAAGCATTTTTTGTAACTACTCAAGCTATGTCCTTGCCCTTCTATGATGTCATTCAAGTCAATGTCGATTGTTCTCTCAAACATCGTGACTTTCATGCCGCCCTCTTCAAACGGATAGGTACCTACGGCTTCTGCGAAGTCCGCCAAGTCTGAAAAATTAAGATGAACGTAGGCATATACCGTTTTGTTCTTTTGAAATTCCTGATTATATAGGCCAGTTTCGTTTTCATTGAGCAGATGGTACAAATCTGCATTTACTTCTTTCATCCTCTCAGCGTAGTATTCCCCCTCGAAGGAAACGTCAATATTTCCCGAGTTATTGCCGCCCTCTATCACGCCACATTGCCCGTCAACCTCGATCTTCATTCCTTGATATGCGAAGTCAATTGCACGGCGCTCGCAAATCTCCCGGAAGGTCGCTGGATTGGTGAACAAGTCACTGACCTTGAAACCGCCGATCTTCCGGCAGCGCAATTTCTTGACTACTGTGCCGAACTTCTCTTCCCACAATCCATCCTGAAGGTATTCCCAAAATGAATACTTAGCCTTCCCAGCAGTTTCACCTTGTACTGTTCGTCTGCACCAAGGATCATCCTATTCGCTCCACTGGACCCATACTTCTTAAGTATTCATCGTGTATCGTCTCCTTTGATTGGGGTCTCAGCCCCCTAAATTAATCCAGCGCTGATACTGTAGGCTCTATACTTACAATCAGATTCATGTTCATGAGCACTTGTATTCGAATTCCCTTCATATCCCGATAAAATGCCCATGCCTCAGAATCGTTTTGCGTTGCCATTTCTACCTTTCCATGCAGCGTGTTAATCAAAACGTATACAATGTCATGCTTATCCATGTGTCTCAGCCCCCTTATAAGTTCAGTACAGCCAATTCCATCATTTATATCCTCCTTGTGGGAGAGGAGGGCTTTAACCCATCTCTGTCCCAGTATTTTCGTACTGTATAGCATGTGGACATTAACCTAAGTTGGCATGATATAATACATTTGTTAATAATTATCATTTTTTTGAAAGGGGATAAACATGAATAACATAAAGAAGGAAAATCAAAATATTAATAAATGGCTTTCTATTATTTGTCTTATATTAATACCTCTCTCTGTTGGCATCGGAATTGTATTCGATATTTATCGAGATCCAATACAAATTCTGCTTATGGCGTTAGGTTTTATAAGTTTATCTTGGATAAATTGGTCAAAGTATAAAGAGAAATCTAAGTTGTAAATACTTTTGCTTCACAGTATGCGTCTACTGCGTCATAAACTTTGGGTGAGGAGTGCTGTAACCTCCTATATCCCTTAATGTCATGTATCTTCGTACTGCGCAGTAAATAACTTCAAATAAGTTCTTTTTTTTAGTTTTAGTTTGTTATAATAAAACAATAACTATTAATGAGGTGTTATCTTGCAATATATTTTTTTAATACCATTGGCATTTGTTTGGGCGATTCCCTTGGTTTTACTGTTAAAAAGAGATTATCTAACTAAAAACAAGGTTTCAGATAAAAATGCTACCATAGAGAAAAAATTAGACAGAATAATAGAATTGCTTGAAAAAGATAAGGGTGCATAATCACTTTTATCTTTTTTATGTCGCAGTATGCGTCTACTGTGCTTTTGGGAGAGGAGGGATACTCCTAGTCCCTTAATGATCTGGTGTGGCCCCCGCGTTGCTGGGTTTATACTCTTCAACCGTTCCATTCCGTCTGCAGCATGTCGTTCATCACGCCCTATAGCGATATATTTTCTTCCAGTCCTTGATGCAGCCACAGCCGTTGTACAACTTCCAGCACAATTATCTAGGACGGTTCCCCCAGGGTTGGTGTAGGTGCGTATGAGGTATTCTCACAACTCCACTGGTTTTTGATTTGGATGGATTAGTTCAGGATCATCGTTGTTAACTACCGGATAGTACAAGACACTGCGCGGCAATCTCTCAGTCTTTCCAGCCTCGTTTGACCACGGAATTCCATCACCCTAAACAGATAATTTATGGTTGTTAGTCGCTGCATTCATTGGTTTATGTCCCTGACTCATTTGAGCATTATAGGTCGGCAGCCTTTTATAAAAGACTAGTATGTTTTCATGAGCTTGCAGCGGCATCAGACCTTTATTTAAGTGTCCTGTTGCCTTGTTCTTTTCCCATATCCATTCATATTTAAATAATTTCATATTGCTGGCTGCGAGTGCCTTATCAAATGGGGCTTTAGCAAATAAGACGATTGCCCCGTTATCCTTAATGATCCGTTCATATGCCTTCCATAGCTGATCAAACGGCAGGATAGAATCCCAAGGGCTCTGCGTTGTGCCGTATGGTAGATCGCATAGGATCATGTCCGCACTTCCCATAATTTGTTAATAGCGATAATGTACTTATAACTAATTAATAATAAGGAGATAGTTAAATTGCATAAAAAGAAATATTTCACCCTCTCACCACCGTTCCTCATTCTAGGGATCATCTTGGCTTTTACTCTTCCATACGATAAAAGGTCTTATGCATTATTAGCAACCATGATGGCGTTTTGGATTACTTACTATGTTTGGATTTATATAGAGAAGCTGATACAGAAGAAAAACGAATAGCATTTGTTACGCCTTATGTGTCTACTTAACAATACTAAGCGTGATAAATGCCGCCTCTGCCCTCTCTCGGGGGCAAATGTTTGTCTTATCCTTTACCTGTGTCATGACTTGTTGCTCCCTTCCTTATTTCACTTCAGAGCATCCGAAGCCATGTGATAAAAAAGATTTGGCGCCGCGGATTTAATCTTTTCAAGTGCTTCCTGTAGATCATTTCGCTCAGAAATCAAATCAGAAACATTCATTTCCTCTGCGTACGCCCACTCGGTCAGG
Organism: Paenibacillus sp. FSL E2-8871; assembly: GCF_038000345.1. Classification (NCBI taxonomy): domain Bacteria; kingdom Bacillati; phylum Bacillota; class Bacilli; order Caryophanales; family Paenibacillaceae; genus Paenibacillus; species Paenibacillus sp. FSL E2-8871. Next base: position 1,558,902 of record NZ_JBBOBV010000001.1, read on the forward strand.
ATTTTCATTTGCCCTTGATATTCTTCCAGCTCCGCCTGTTGCCGAGCTATGGTCTGCTGTGCCTCTGCTAAATCCCTCTGAACATCTGTGTCAGCCATCATCAACCCGGTTACAGCTTCTTTCCAACGCGCGTTCTGTTGTTGTGACTCTTCTAGTGAGTGAATTAAATACGCAATGTCTGCCTTTTCAATCATGAACCACCATGGAGAACCTGCTTTAAAATTTTTCTTTATCTCTTCTATCCATTCTGGTGTCATGCTGGATAAGGGAATTTTTCCTGATTCACTCATAACTGCACTCCTTCCCAGTTCAAAATCCGTTGTTGCCCTTTGGCTGAATCGGAGCCAGCAGTTGCTTAATTTCTGCCAATTCCCAAGCATAGCGTCCTTGATCAAACCATCCGAAGGAATACTCTTTATCAAGAGTATTGAAGTGAGTTTTTCGAGTGTCTGATTCTAAGGCAATCACTCCGCCCAGCACATCTCGCCGGATTCTAAAGCAATCTATCAACTCTGAAATAGCTACCACAGCCCCAGTCGGTAAGTTGTCCACTGTATAACCGTTCCGAGTCAACGCTGCTTTAATCTCTGGTACCTCGCAGGCTTCTTTATCAATTTTCTTCCCTGCATGGATAGCGAGTGGTCCTCTGTGCTTTGTGGGCGCGCGTTTCAAACTTCTTCTCATTGAGAGCTATCAGTGTTGCCCACCGCTGAATGATGGTTATGGACTTCATGGCTTCGCCTCATTTCTTCATCGTATTATCAAATAAATTGAAGAAATGTTAATAATGATTTATTTTCCAACCGATAGTAAAAAGAGAATAAATAATACATAAGGAGAATTTGAAATGGAATATATATTCATTGGTATTGGAATATATGCACTACGTATACTTGTTCCAATTTTTGTTGCTAGAGTTATGCGGAAAAAGAAATCCGAAATATGGAAGATTGTTATTGCTGTCATACTGACAATTTTCATACCTTGGTTGGGTTTAATTTATCTCGTCATCGATCGTTTGAGGTCACCAAGCATCCCCCGATTATAGTCTCCGCACTTGTCCAACCCCTGGCGCTGAGCAACTTGTTTGCATAATTGTTCTTTCAATACATACTGGTTATTTGTCCTCTCCTTTATATGGTAGAGGGTGGTTAACCCTCTACCTTCTTTAGATATTCAGTGACAAACCCGCCATTAAAACCTTCCAGCAGCACTACCTCTGATCCGCACAAGTCCCCACGGTTCCGACTTCACCGTCCAAACCTTATCCTTGTATTTTTCCTTCCGAGCTTCGTAGCATGAATGCATGATTACTTTGTCTTCCGGTATCAGTCCGGATTTCTCAAGCCACTCAATCATTTCACCAGCCCGGATCTGTACTCCGAGTGTTATAATCTCGCCTGCATTGAAGCAGTTGCTTTTCAGCTCCTTGTATATCCCGTTCAAAATCAGCGATAATTTCAAGGTTGTAGTCTATACAGAACAGAATCTGCTGCTTATTCATCCGTCAGCAACTCACTATTCGTTTCGCCACACTCCGGGCAAGCTGGTTCCTCCAGTTCTTCGCCCGAGATCTTCTCAATCGCGTATTTCCTGCCGCACTCACAACGGTATTTATCCCATGTTTCCATGTCTTTTCCCTCCCTTGGACTAACGAAACTTATTTTGATAAGCTACGTACAATTGTTAAATAATTGAAATCGGGGTGTTACATATGGATAAAAATAAAAAGTTTTACGGCTTGGGTCTAGGAATATGCTTTGCTGTTGCTTTTGGATTTGCATTCCACAACATTGCATTAGGTATTGTTTAGGAATTGTTTTTGGTGTTGCCTTGTCTCAGACAGGTAAACCCAAAACTCCTAAAGATAAATGAGGTTCCGCTACTGGGGCTATCACCGATTAATGGCTTAGCCTTATTTTGAAAATGGGTTACTGCCCAGTACATTGGCTAGGCATCAGCATAGGATGACGTATAACCAATTGGGAGGTAATATGTTGAACTATCCAATGAACCAAATGAATTCAATGCATCAAATGCACCAAATGCCACAATCCATCGTGGTATACCCTGTTGATCCATATGTTGTAGAAACCTTAAAATCCGTTATTGGAAAACAAGTTGTGTTAGAAACTACTCGTGGTGGCGTCAGCGGATGTGTAGTGGATGTCAAACCAGACCATGTTGTGTTAGATACTAGAGGTAGAAAGTTCTTTGTCCGGATAAGTGAGATTGTTTGGATCATGCCTGAGTAATTTTCTATTCCAGAGGGGCTGTGAAAACAGCTCTTTTTTTCATATCTATTTGCCTCTTGTAGCTAACAGTTCAGCATTCCTGATAACCAATAATGCAATAACCTCGTTGTTATACGAATCTTATAATCTTCAAATCGATCATTTGGATGATAAGACCCCTGTGCAGCATAGCCATTCAATTCTTTTTTGCGAATTTTGAAATGTATTGGTCTCCCAGCGCTGCCGATCCATTCTCTCCGTCACAATCATGCTGTCCTTTCACTTGAGGCTGGTAACGATAGGAAGTACGTACAAGAACTTTTAGGTCACGGTAGTATGAGAATCACAGCGGACACATACACACATTTTTCAAAGAAAATAAATGAAAGCTGTGTGGAGTAATATGGAGCTCATATGAGAAGTATCCTCGAATGAAACTACATTTTTAGGGGGCATTACGGGGGCGCTCATTAACCTTCCACAAACCTCCAAACCTTACCCACACAGAAAAAAACCCTTAACGCTTAGAGCGCCAAGGGCTGATTTATCCTAGTAAAGAGTCATGTATTGCGCTCTTTCCCACTCATGCACTTGCGTGCGGTAGATATCCCATTCGATTTCTTTTAGCTCGTAGAAGTGAGCCAAAGCATGTTCGCCGAGAGCTTCGGTAATAACATGACTACGGATCATTTCGCTAAGTGCTTCTTTCAAATCGGATGGCAAGCTTGGAATGCCTTCTTCGATACGCTCTTCTTCAGACATCACATAGATGTTACGGTCAATCGGAGCTGGAAGATCAAGCTTACGTTTAATTCCGTCAAGACCTGCTTTCAACATAACAGCAAGTGCGAGGTAAGGGTTAGCTGCTGGGTCCGGGTTACGAACCTCAACACGTGTGCTAAGACCTCTAGAAGCCGGAATACGAATCATTGGGCTACGGTTACTTGCAGACCAAGCTACGTAGCAAGGTGCTTCATAACCAGGAACAAGGCGTTTGTATGAGTTCACTGTTGGGTTAGTAATCGCTGCAAAAGCACGAGCGTGCTTCAAAATACCAGCCATGTAGTAACGTGCAGTTTTGCTCAGACCCAGCTTGTCGCTTTCGTCGTAGAACATGTTTTCTTTGCCTTTAAACAAGGATTGGTGAGCGTGCATACCAGATCCGTTGATACCGAACAATGGTTTAGGCATAAAAGTTGCATGCAGGCCGTGTTGACGGGCTACCGTTTTCACGACGAGCTTAAAGGTTTGAATTTGGTCAGCAGCAGTAATCGCGTCAGCATATTTAAAGTCAATTTCATGCTGGCCCGAAGCTACTTCATGGTGGGAAGCTTCGATTTCAAAGCCCATTTCTTCAAGGGTCAGTACGATTTCACGACGACAGTTTTCCCCTAAATCCGTTGGCGCTAAGTCAAAGTATCCACCTTGGTCGTTCAATTCCGTAGTAGGATTGCCTCTTTCGTCTGTCTTGAATAGGAAGAATTCAGGTTCTGGTCCAACGTTCATAGCTGTGAAACCCATTTCTTCCGCTTCCTTCAGACAACGTTTGAGGATACCACGCGGGTCTCCAGCAAAAGGTGTACCATCTGGCATGTAGACGTCACAAATCAGACGAGCTACACGACTATCAGTCACCCAAGGGAAGATTACCCATGTATCTAGGTCAGGGAAGAGATACATATCAGATTCTTCAATCCGTACGTAACCTTCGATGGAAGAACCATCAAACATCATTTTATTATCAAGCGCTTTTTCCAATTGGCTAACTGGAATCTCTACATTCTTGATAGTACCTAATAGATCCGTAAATTGCAGACGAATAAAACGAACATTCTCTTCCTTGGCAATGCGTAAAATATCCTCTTTAGAAAAGCTCATGTGATCCTCTCCCTTTCGAACTTCTATATATTATTATTTATTAAAAAACCGGGATAACTCACCTTGAATCAGAGACACTTGTCCCGGTCTTTTACCGGAAACTAGTTCTTGCTTCAGCATTCGGTGAAGCTGGGAATCGGATAACTCTCTACGTCTTACCTCTGTATCAGGGGTAATAACAGTAGCTTCCTCGGATTCCTTAGAGACAGGATTCATTACTTGCTTAATGCCAGCAATATTAACACCCTTCTCGATCAGAGCTTTAATTTCTAATAGGCGCTCAACATCATTAAAAGAGAACAAACGCTGATTCCCCGACGTACGTGCTGGTACGATCAGACTGTGCTGCTCATAATAACGAATTTGTCTCGCGGACAAATCAGTCAGCTTCATTACAATTCCAATAGGAAATAGTGCCATATTTCTGCGGATTTCATCACCCATGACTCATCCAACCTTCCAATGATCTTTTTCTGATCTCATTGTACATTTCCTAATACAGCGTGTCAATGGTATGTGAGATATTCTTACAGCAATTTTCTTTCACGCATACTTTGAAGTGCCATCAAAACGCCATATTTAACATGTGAATAGGTTAACCCGCCTTGCATATAGCCAATATAAGGAGCCCGTATAGGCGCATCTGCAGATAACTCCAAGCTTCCACCTTGTATAAACGTACCTGCAGCCATAATAACAGGATGTTCATAACCTGGCATATCCCAAGGCTCTGGTACCACATGGCTGTCCACAGCCGCAGCGCGTTGTATGCCCTGAACAAAGGCAATTAAGTGTTCTGGTCCATCAAAGGAAACCGCCTGAATCAAATCTGTACGAGGCTCGTTCCACGCTGGCTTTGTCTCAAACCCGCAACGCTGAAATACGGATGCAGCAAAAATACTCCCTTTTAAAGCTTGTCCGACCGTGTGTGGAGCCATGAACAACCCTTGGTAAAGCCCACGTGTTGTTCCTAACATAGCCCCTACTTCACCACCTATGCCAGGAGCGGTTAATCGATAAGCTGCCAATTCTACAAGATCCTGTCGGCCACAAATATAACCGCCTGTCTCAGCAATACCCCCACCCGGATTCTTAATTAACGATCCTGCTACTAGATCCACACCAACCTGTGGAGGCTCAAGCTCTTCGGTAAACTCACCATAACAATTGTCTACGAAGACAATCACTTCCGGTTTCAACACCTTTACCCTCGAAGTCATTTCACCAATTTCAGCCACTGTGAAAGAAGCACGCCAATCATATCCGCGTGACCTTTGGATTCCAATCACTTTAGTATTTTCGTTAATAGCGAGAGCTACCTCATCCCAATCGATCTTGCCATCTGCAGTAAGAGTAACCTCCCGGTAAGTAATTCCGAAATCTGCGAGAGAACCTGTCCCATCCCCTGTGTGACCAATTACCTTATGTAAGGTATCGTACGGACGTCCTGTGATGTATAGCAGCTCATCTCCTGGACGCAGTACACCAAATAGGGCTGTTGATATGGTGTGTGTTCCTGAAGCGAAATGCGGGCGTACCAGTGCAGATTCCGCACCAAAAACGTCAGCATAGACAAGATCCAGCACTTCACGGCCACGGTCATTATACGCATACCCCGTTGAACCAGCAAAGTGAAAATCACTGACTTGATGACGCTGGAACGCTTCTATAACCTTCCACTGATTCTTATCTACAATACGATCAAGGGCTTTGACAGCGCCTTCTATTTCAACTTCTGCGGCCTCTGCCGCGCTCAAAATATCCTCTGCAAAAACTACCATTCGTTCTTATTCGCTCCTTACATTTACTTGCCATCATAATGACAGAAAGCGGCAGTAAACTGACGCTTTCTAGATTAGCTATTATTTTATACCTATAAACGAAGCATTTCCACCTTAGGAATGACTGATAAGATTACTGCTGGTCCACAAAATCAGCAAGCATGTAACCCCATTTGTCATAATCCTCTTTATTAAGACGAACGTTATAGAGCACATCGTTCTCATCATATGTCGTTTCCAGAACCTCTCCCACCCTGTAGAGCAAAGAAGAAATGTCACCTCGGTCTCCGGGAATGCGGAAGTTGAGTGTGTCGCCAGCCAGTTCATCGGCGATCATTTCGGTAATCCGAGTTAAATCTTCAGGATTAAATGCACTGATCTTCAAGTATCCTGTACCTGTAGGCAACATTTCCAGTTGCTCAGGCTGACATAGATCAATTTTATTAAAAAGTACGATTTGCGGTGTACCAGATGCACCTAGATCCTGCAAGATGGATTGGACAATCTCCATCTGCTCCTCACGCATTGGTGAAGAGGCATCCACCACATGTAGCACCAAATTGGCCTCATTCACTTCCTCCAGCGTTGCACGGAAAGATGCGACAAGATCATGCGGAAGATTCTGAATGAAGCCTACAGTATCCGTAAGCACAACCTCTTTACCACCTGCTAGCTCAAGTACACGTGAAGTAGGGTCCAGTGTGGCAAACAGCTGGTTTTCAATATAGACATCCGCATCGGTTAGTTGCTTAAGCAGCGTTGATTTCCCTGCATTCGTATACCCAACAAGTGCGACTTGCACCGCTCCCGCCTTGCGGCGACGCTCCCGATGTAGCTCACGAGTCTTAACAACCTCATCCAGCTGGCGTTTCAGCTCCGTAATCCGATCACGAATATGTCGGCGGTCGGTTTCCAGCTTACTTTCACCCGGACCTCTGGTACCAATTCCTCCACCTAGTCTGGATAAGTTCTTCCCTTGGCCGGAAAGCCGGGGTAACAGATAGGACAATTGTGCCAGCTCTACCTGAATAATTCCTTCTCGCGTCTTCGCACGCCCCGCAAAAATATCCAGAATAAGCTGCGTCCGGTCAATAATCTTAAGATCCAGAGCTTCTTCAAGATTCCGTACTTGGGCTCCGGACAATTCTTGATCAAAGATAGCTGTATTAGCCCCGAGAGCATCAGCAGCCATCCGTAGCTCTTCTACTTTACCTTTACCAATAAACCATCTAGAATCAGGCGTTTCCTTGTTTTGACGCAGCACATCCAGAACTTCAACACCAGCGGTTTCGGCTAATTGCACTAATTCCTGTAGTGAAAGCTCTGGATCAATTCCGGTTCTTTTAATTTTATCTGTGACGAGACTTACCAATATCGCTCGATCTTGTACATCTGTTTCCGTATCATGCGTTGTTATTGCCATGTATGTCATGCTCCTTATGACGGTGATAGTATCCTGTAATTCATAATTTGAAATCCTCAGTTCGAAGCGTCATTAATTCCTGCTTGCCTGGGCTGGTACTTTCATACTGGTTTAACAGTCTTACAGCCTGACCCCGAACAGCTTTCTCAATGGCGTTGCGAACATACCGCGCATTACTGAAAGCATGAAGACTCTCCGTCTTCTCTACTAACAAATGCTGCTTTAACTTGAGTATCGCCTGTGGCATCAAAATATAGTCGCGATCTTTTGCCATGAGTTCAGCAATTTGCAGCAGTTGATCGATCGTATAATCAGGAAATTCCACCTGTATCGGAAACCGTGAAGGCAATCCGGGATTGCTCATCAAAAAATACTCCATCTCCCCAGAGTACCCCGCTAAGATAAGTATAAATTGACTGCGATGATCCTCCATGGCCTTGACGAGCGTATCAATCGCTTCTTTTCCAAAATCCTTTTCTCCACCCCGAGCGAGGCTATAAGCCTCATCGATAAACAAAATACCACCCAAAGCCTTTTTTACCAGATCACGAGTCTTCTGTGCTGTATGACCGATGTATTCTCCTACAAGGTCGGCTCTCTCCACCTCAATGAGATGTCCTTTGGTCAGTACCCCCATACGCTGGAACAGCTTAGCCACGATTCTAGCCACGGTTGTTTTGCCAGTTCCGGGATTCCCTTTAAAAACCATGTGATAAGCTTGCCCACCGCTTGCAAGTCCTGCCTCAGTTCGCATTTGAGCAATCTGTAACAAGGCGTAGATTTCAAAGACTAGCTCTTTGATATTGTCCAGACCCACTAAACCTTCCAATTCTTGCGTTAACTCTTGGAATAGGCTAGTGTGGCCGTGATTTTTTGGAGGTACCGGCCGACTCTCTCCAGAAGGGTTAGTTATAGCCGGAGGCTCTTGACTCCGCAATACAATATTGATTTGTCGAGACGGTCTTTCTTCCTCCCGTCCACTGGCCGCTGCTACGCGTCCGCTCATCGGTATCACCTCATTATCCAGGGCTGACTTCTCTAATCAAGTCTATTCCAGTAAATGAAGTGTTATTAGAAGATTCGGGATTTTTTGGACAAATCACAGGAATAGCTGCTGAAGCTTCCATTTCGTATAGGCTAGAATCTCACGTGTTTTATGTCTTGTCATCGATAGAACGGTGGATTCTGTAAGTCCCAGCTCAGGATTCACATATCCAAGCTCGTCAGCAATTTCATGAGCCCGCCACCCATGATAAGTATGCGTAATGATTATTGTTGAAGACAAACCTTCTCGTGCCATAATCTCTTTACTAAACAAAAGATTCTCGTAAGTGCTGGTAGCTTCATTCTCTACGTAAATGGCGCTATCTGGCACTCCTTTAGCAACCAAATAATTACGCATTCCTTGAGCTTCTGTGTATTGTAAATCAGGTTTATCTAAACCACCAGATACAATAAGATGTGGGAACATCCCTTTTTGATAAAGCTTCAGTCCGTAATCCAGCCGTTCCTTAAGTCCTGGGCTAGGCTCATCCCCCCACATCGACATGCCAAGAATGATCCCAACATCCGCCTTTTGCATAGGATCTGTGGTGGCAGCTTTATTAATATTGTTTAACGCATAAGCACACCACAACAATCCAGCACTCACAATTATCGATAAAGCGATAAGCAACGTTCGTTTCGTCCAGAATCTGCGTTTTTTGGAAACAATCCGAATCGGGGAAGACCCTCTTCCGTAGACGTACCATTCCATTTCTTTATTTCCTCCTGAATTCTCCATGATGAAATAATTCGGCACGATGCTTCAAAGATAGTGAGAAATAAGGGAAAGCATGAGCATCGATGCCGCGTAAAATAGTATTGGCTGTCTCCCAGGCGAGTTTATAATCACTCTCGGAAATATCTTCCCTCTCCAGCGCTTCCTCTAATTCATCCTCATCAAGCAAGAAAACCTCGCCGTTCCAAAGCACAACCACATCCAGATACAAATCATCAAACCATGGAACGCCTTGGTCTGTGACGCCCTGCACCTTGCAGGTGTCTATGTACCATTGAATGATATTTTGCCGTTCGTCGAACATAGCCGTCACAATATAGTGACTGTCTTTTGGGAAATATTGCAGCCAGGAATAACCTTTATCCGCAATACGATATGTATGCCGTCCATAGCTCTTCCACAGTGGTTCTTTCAGCCCGTAGATGGTATAAAGCGTAATATATCCGCTGAATTCCCGGCTCTCCACATAGCGGCAGGCAAAATGGCGACGCGTAATCCGGCGCCAGTTGGCCCGGTCTCCGAATTTACGTTTCATAGAAATTACCCTCTCCAGTATGGTTTCTTCAGCTTACCACATTTAGAGGATACACTCAAAACATCCCGCAAAATACAGCAAATTTTTATCACAGATTCGATTAGAAAAATATGGAGTTATAAAAGAAAGAAGCTGTCCCATAAGTAGCATTCACTACTTTTGAGACAGCCTCAGGAAAAGAAAAGCTAACTTCATAAATTCAAAGCATCACTATTGAACAGAAGAATCACCATTCATATTACTAGCCTCTTGATCAGGGCTTTGTGTTGCATTACCACTGTCATTCCCCGAACTTCCGCCTCCAGAAGGTACATCTGGCTGAGCAGTAGGTATCGGTGTTGCTGACGGTGGAGGCGTAGTGAATTCAGGCAAGGTTCCTGTTCCACCATTATTCCCGCTTCCATCGTTGCCACCACCATTATTACCACCGTTGCCATTATCCCAGCCATTGTCTCCACCATTCTCAGGGGTTGGTGTCGGGAGATTAGGATCAATGGTCGGCTCAGGTGTTGGCATCTCATCCTGCACAGAGACAGTAACCACATTCGATGGTTCACTTTCTACTTGGGTTGCAGGATCGTAGGAAGTAACATAATACTCGTAAACCAGACCAGGCATTGCACTAAAGTCTCCTGCACTAGTCGTGACCGTATTTAACAGTAAACCGAAATCAGCCTCGGATGTCTCTCTACGATAAATACGATATTCTACACCCGCAACAGGAACTGCCTGCCAGCCCAGATTTACTGTCATCGTAGATGGATCATAAGCTGCAGTAAGTCCACTAACATTCTTAGCTGGTTCAGGTGTTTCTGTAGGTGCAGGAGCGATTTCATTATCTAGCTGTGGGAAGGACTTCTTAGGAACATCCCTTAACGCTTCCTCCATCACTTTACCCCAGAATGCTGCGGCAAGCCCACTGCTATTCTTAAGCAGATGTTTCTTGCTTGGCTTGTCATAACCCATCCACACAGCAGCTGTCCATTCAGGTGTATATCCCACAAACCAAACATCACGGTTCGAGCTGATTCCAGAATATCCACTTTGAGTCGTACCGGTCTTACCAGCAACTGGACGATCAATCCTTGCTTTTCTACCCGTACCACTCTCTACAACCTTTTGCATCATCTCGGTCATTTGATAAGCCGTTTGCTTACTCATAACACGATCAGGCGTTGTATTAGCCTTGAAGACGGTCTCTCCACTACTATCAGTGATCGATTTAATGGAATATGATTCTCGAAGTTCACCGCCATTTGCAAAAGCACTGTAAGCTTGTGCCATTTCCAGTGTATTCGTTCCTTTGCTCATACCTCCGAGAGCCAGTGAGAGGTTCTTGTCCTCGTCTTCCAGTCCAATCCCCAATTTCTTGGCAAACTTAAATCCGGTATTCACTCCAATTTCATTAAGCAACCAGACCGAAGGAATATTCTCTGATTTCTGTATAGCATCACTCATACTAATACTCTTGGAATATCCGTGAAGGTTAGTTGGGCAATAGTTGGAAAAACACTGCTTCTCGTTGCTTAACGTAGAATACTTGTCGTACTTTCCAGTTTCCAGTGCTGGAGCATAAGCAACGATTGGTTTAAAGGCTGAACCAGGAGAACGTCGGCTGCCATTTACACGGCTATAGCCTTTTTTCTCATAATTCCGTCCACCTAGAAGTGCGACAATGCCGCCATTCTCTTGATTCACGATGGTCATAGAACCTTGTACCAGTTCGTCGTCTACACTCTTCTCGAAGTTATCACTGTCTGCAAAAGCATCTTCTACGGTTTCTTGAGCATGCTTATCCATCGTGGTGTATATCTTGTAACCACCAATATTCAGATCATCTTCGGATAGTCCAAACTTTTCTTCTGCTTCTTCCACTGCGAAGTCAATAAAAGCTTGATAACGCTGTTTCTTTTCAGGTGGCTTATAATTATAATCCACGGCTTGTGCTTCGTCTCTCTCTTGCTCCGTAATATAACCTTGTTCGTACATGAGCTGAAGCACTACTGCGCGACGTTCCTTTGAAAGATCCGGGTTACGCAGAGGGTTGTAACGAGACGGTCCCTTAGGCATCGCAGCCAGTGTCGCAATTTCCCAAACTTTCAGATCATTCAGATCACTCTTACCAAAATATCTTTCAGATGCTGCTTTAATTCCGTAGATCGTACCCCCAAAGTTTATTCGGTTCAGGTACATCGTAATGATCTCTTCTTTAGATTTCTGGTTCTCCAATGCTACAGCAATGGATACCTCAGTCGCTTTACGGAAAAATGTTTTATCCCGTGTCAAAAAGATGTTTTTGGCCAGCTGCTGAGTAATGGTACTACCACCTTCTACCATGCTGCGTGCAGCAATATCTTTTACCGCTGCCCGGCCGATTGACCATAAATCCACACCAGAATGCTCAAAGAAGCGTTTATCTTCTGTGGCCACAAAGGCATTGATCAATAACGGTGGAATCTTCTCATACTCTACAGGATCGCTTTTCTCAAGCGATAATTCGCCGATTAAATTAGCATTGCGGTCATATACTTTTGTAGTTTCATTTACGGTCAGCTTGTCTTGGTTCTCTAGGAGAAGTTTTTGCCCATTCAGCATAATGAACAGATAACCGCCAAGCGCACAGAAAATGGCCAACGCTGTAGCAAAGAACAAGCTCCACAGCACACGCTTTTTAGTCAAAAACTTCTTTTTCTTCTTACTTTTCGGTTTTGGTTTTGAATTGGTACTGGACGATCCTCTATTTCTATTGTTGTTCGTCCTTGATGTATCATCTCTAGACATGATGCCTCCTGACTCCCTTCCTTGAATAAATCATGTATGGACTTCTCTGAATGAAAAGAACAACCTTCTCAGGTTGCTCTCTCACACTCTATTCAAACGATTTATTAACAAGAAAGGTTTCACTTCAATTTTGTTAATGTTATTCTTCGTTACTATTGTCCTGCATAAGTGACACACTGCGCTGTGGTGTAAAAGTGGAAATCGCGTGCTTATACACCATTTGCTGGCGTCCATCACTGTCAATAACGATTGTAAAATTGTCGAATGCTTTAATAATTCCCCGGATTTGAAAGCCGTTGGTCAAATATACTGTAGCAGGGATATTTTCTTTGCGTAGTTGGTTCAAGAATGTATCTTGGATGTTAATGGACTTGTTCATATGACGTACCCCCAATGGTTCAATTATATTGTTCAGAAGTATATTCAAGACCTGAGAGAAACTTTCCTGCTATTATAGCACGTATTTTCGAGAAATTCTCAGAAAAGTTTTGCTCACCTTCGACATCGATCCACTCGATTTCCTTCATGTGGCGAAACCATGACAACTGTCTTTTGGCGAATCGGCGAGTATCGCGTTTGAGCAGTATCACAGCTTCCTCAAGCGTCAGTTCCCCTGCGAGGTAAGCGGCAATTTCCTTGTAGCCCAGTCCCTGCATGGACACAAGGCTTCTGCTGTAGCCGTTTTCCAGCAGTCCGTTCACCTCAGCAACAAGACCATCCGCAAGCATGCTATCAATTCGGTCCTCAATACGTTTATATAGTATTTTCCGGTCCATTGTCAAACCGATAAGGCATAAGTCATAGGGCGACTCCTTCTTTTGAGCTGCATGAGAAGCGGAAAGTGTGGTGTTTGTCTGGTGATGAATTTCCAGTGCCCGTATAATTCTACGGCGGTCATTCGGATGCAATTTCGCTGCACTGACCGGATCAACGGCTTCAAGTCTGGCATGCAGTGCAAGCGCTCCATGTTCTTCTGCAAATTGATCCTGTTCTTTACGGAAAGCTTCGTCAGCCACAGCTTCAGAGAATTGAAAACCGTAACATAAGGACTCAATATAGAGACCCGTTCCCCCAACAATAAATGGAAGTTTTCCACGACTGCTTATCTCTTCGATAAGTCTGCTACCTTGTTCCTGAAATTCAGCAGCAGAATATGGGTCCTGTGGATCATGAATGTCGATTAGGTGGTGAGGAATTCCCATCATCTCAGCTGGAGTGATCTTAGCTGTACCAATATCCATACCACGATAAACCTGCATCGAATCGCCAGAAATAATCTCTGCGTTATATGCAGCCGCAAGCTCCAAACTTAACCTGGTTTTACCTACAGCTGTTGGTCCTAGTAAGACTAGAACCTTATGTCTCTCTTTAGTTGTCAATGTGTATCACCCCGTACGATGTTTTGGAGTTGCTCCGGAGCAGCTCTGTAAAGCCAAGCCTTTCAAATTCGCCGCTCAGAGCCTTTTCTTTCAAAAGAACAGTTTTACGGGCCACTCTTACCGCCTCAGCTACACTCTCTAGTGATAATGCTGCACGATTAGCAAACTGCCGCAGCGGGGAAATCGAAGCAGAACCGGTCAGCGGCACTCGGAACATAGGATCAAAGTACACAATATCTACACTTCGATCCGGTAGAGCACGTAAGTAGTCCAAATGTTCACTATGAACGACATTAATTCTACGCAAGGCATCATTAACCCTTACTTGCCCAGAGGTATAATGCCGCATCCCTTCATAGAGCAGTGCATACAGCGGCAATGAGCTCTCCAGAGCGGTAATCTCTGAGGACTCACCACCATGCACAGCAAATAGCAACGAATCAGCACCTAGACCCGCTGTGCAATCTAGTACGCTATCTCCGGGAAGCATTCGAGCAGCGACAAGCATCGGTTCTATATCACCCTTTAGAATCCGTTTCGCACGAACGAAACCCATGCTTGGGTGAAACTCCATAGGCTCCATCCCTAATCGGTGTAAACGAACGGCTTCTTGAGAAAGAATTAGTATATCCTCATCTCCATAGTGTTCCACCATCTTGGGTATAGAGAATTTCTCGCGTGGAGCGTATTTACAGCCCGTTCTTTCTGCGAGATTCTGAGCTCGCTCTACAATATCCATTATCGGGCTATAACCCGTAGTTATAATCATGTTGCCTCCAGTCTTGCTATAAACAAATTTCTAATCGTACAATTACATCACCCGTTTGAACAATTTCTCTAAATCATAGGATGAAAAAGAAATCACAATCGGACGCCCATGTGGACAAGTATACGGCTGTCTGCATGCTGCCAGACGAGACAACAAGGCCTCGACTTCCTGTTCTGTTAGTTTCTGGTTGGCTTTGATGGAGGCTTTACACGAGCATAGAATAGACGATTTCTCTCGTAGCTTTGCTAGGTCAATCAATCGTTCACTCAAGACCCACTCCGCCATTTCTTCAACGATCGCCTTCTCCTCGCCTTCAGGAAACCAATACGGCAAAGATCGAATCAGAAAAGTCTGTCCTCCAAAATGTTCAAGGTACACTCCAGCCTGCTGAAACCAATGTAAACGTTCACTAAGTTGACGACTTTCCGAAGGCGTGAACTCAAGCGTAATTGGCAAAAGCAGATCCTGAGAAGCGTCTTCAGGACGACCGAACTTCTCATAAAAAAACTCGTAATTTATGCGTTCGTGAGCCGCATGTTGATCAATGAGATACAGCCCGCCGTCATTCTGAGCGATAATATAAGTCCCATGATGCTGTCCGATATAATTTAGTTCCGGGAAGGCAGGAAGCCCAGGTTCTTCATCGACTGGCGGTGCCCATAACGCTTGGGCAGAAGGAATCTGCCTCTGCAGGGATGAAGCTTCTTGAGGGCGATATCCATTAGCATAGTTGTTGCTCACATTATTTTGACGTCCTTGTGAAGAGGAAGACTGGTATCCTGACCCGTAGGATGGAGCCGTTTCACGAGTCATCGGAGTATCAATCTGCCCCTCTTTTCTGATCTCCCTGGCGCTCTGTTCAACATTTGATGGTTGTTGTCTACTAAAGGAACTACCAGATCCCTGAGGAACTGGATCCTTGCCCACCTCAGACGGTGGGGGTGCCGGAACTGACCCTTTAGAAAAAGCAAACTGCTCCTGTATAAATGAACTGCTGCCCTTTGGCCCAATGGTTTCTTTACCGGGACGCGGTATCAAACTTTGCCCTAACAACACTTTACGAATTTCTTGTTCAACAAACGTGTAAAGCTCATTCTCCTTACTAAACCGAACCTCCAGCTTAGCTGGATGAACATTGACATCCACAAGTGAAGGATGCATGTCCAGTTCGAGCACCAGCAGTGGATAGCGGTTAATCGGAAGTAAAGTATGATAAGCACGCATGATCGCTGCGTTCAGACCATTGCTGCGAATATATCGTCCTCCCACAATGGTAGTCACTGCGTTTCGATTTGAGCGTGTCCATTCCGGACGACTAATATAACCAGAAATACGATAATCCAAGTCCTCTGCCGTAATCGGCAACATAGCCTTGGCTGCGGAGGTTCCGTACACCGCTGCGATCACTTGCAGCAGATCACCATTACCAAGCGTGTGCAGCAGCTGATTGCCATTATGATGCAAGGTAAAAGAGATTCCCGGATGGGCTAACGCCATTCGATACATGGCATCCGATATATGACCAAGCTCCGTCTGGATACTCTTCATGTATTTCAGCCGTGCCGGTGTGTTAAAAAATAATTCACGCACCGCTAGATCGCTCCCACGGCCCGAAGGGGAATCTTCATTCCGAATTAAATTACCACCCTCAATATCAATCAGGCGTCCTTTGCCGTCATCGGCAGTAGCCGTTAGAAGAGAGACTTTGGATACCGCAGCAATACTGGGGAGCGCCTCACCACGGAACCCTAAGCTAGTGATCTGGAATAGATCACGCCCATTAGCGATTTTACTTGTAGCATGGCGATAAAAAGCGGTCTCGCAATCCTCAGGCTCGATCCCTGAGCCGTTATCTTTCACTCGGATGCTCTGTAAACCGCCTTCCTCCACCGAAACCTCAATCCTTGTGCTTCCTGCGTCAATAGCATTCTCAACTAGCTCCTTCACAACAGAAGCTGGTCGCTCTACAACTTCACCCGCAGCAATCTGGTTGGCAATATGCTCGTCCAATATATGAATTTTGGCCAATTTCATTCACCTCTTATTTAGGCAATCAATAATTAAAGATCCTTTGCTTTCATCTTCAGGTCGTTCAGCAGACTCATAGCCTGAAGCGGAGTCATATTCATAAGATCTGCGTTACGCACAGAAGTGATGAATTCTTTTATCGCAGGATTCTCTTGTACTTCAGTTACTACAGCCGACTGATTTGCACTACCTTTCCGATTCTTACGTGGTTCTTCCTCGCCAAAGATAGACAGTTGAACTACTTCATCTGCTATTGATGAATAGGAGTCTGCAGGAATCCCCGAAGTTTCTGCGATGACATTATCGGGTTGTTGGGTAGATGTAGTTGCGACCTCTTTTGCAGCGGCCTGACTTTCTAGTCCACCCCCATAATGAATAGAGGAACCACCTGGATGAGCCGCCTGCTCGATACTCTGAAGCAGACCGTAAGCACGATCAATGATCCCTTCAGGAAGCCCTGCTAGGCGTGCACAATAAATCCCATAGCTACTGTCTGCCGCTCCCGGAACAAGCTTACGCAGGAAGTTTACTTTATCCCCACTCTCCTGTACGGCCATAGAGTAATTCTTAAGCCCTTTAAGACTTTCTTCTAAGTGGGCCAATTCATGAAAATGCGTCGAAACTAAAGCTTTGCAAGAAATGGTATCGTGCACATACTCAATTACCGCTTGTGCAATCGCCA
The DNA here is from genome assembly GCF_038000345.1 of Paenibacillus sp. FSL E2-8871. Classification (NCBI taxonomy): domain Bacteria; kingdom Bacillati; phylum Bacillota; class Bacilli; order Caryophanales; family Paenibacillaceae; genus Paenibacillus; species Paenibacillus sp. FSL E2-8871. The sequence continues at coordinate 1,576,172 of NZ_JBBOBV010000001.1, forward strand.
TGCCTTCACTCGTCGATGTTCCTCTACCAAGCTCATCTATGATAATTAAACTCCGGGCTGTTGCTTTTTCTGTCATGACCTGTATGTCGGCCATTTCTACCATAAATGTACTCTGACCTCCGATCAAATCATCAGCTGCCCCAATACGAGTAAAGATTCGATCAATTAGCGGAACTTCTGCACTGGTGGCCGGAACAAAACAGCCAATTTGAGCCATAATACAAATGAGTGCAACCTGCCGCATATAGGTACTTTTCCCAGCCATATTAGGACCAGTGATTAAAAGAATATTTCCATCTTCCTTACTTAGCGTACTTCCGTTTGCTATAAATGCCGAGTCCTTTAACACAGCCTCCACGACAGGATGACGACCACCTTCAAGTCGAAGATCGTACCCATCCGATAGAACAGGTTTTACGAAGCGATGCTCGGCACTGACGGCTGCCAGACATTGATACACATCAATCTCAGCTACCTTTTCCGCAAGATTCTGCAGTCGCGGAATTTGGCCGCTGATTCGATCACGCAGTTCAGTAAACAGGCTATATTCCAAATCTGTCATTTTATCTTGCGCTTCAAGAATCAGTGCCTCTTTCTCTTTAAGCTCAGGTGTAACAAATCGCTCTGCATTTGCAAGCGTCTGCTTACGTTCATAACGCCCTTCCGGCAACGAAGCCAGATTGGATTTGGTGATCTCTATGAAATAACCGAAGATTTTGTTATATCCGATCTTCAGTGATTTGATGCCTGTGGCTTGCCGTTCTTTCGCTTCCAGTTCGGCGATCCAACGTTTACCATTACTACTAGCTTCCCGCAGCTCGTCCAACCTGGCATGATAACCAGAACGGATAATCCCTCCGTCTCGCACGGACACCGGCGCATCTTCAACAATTGCTCGATCTATATCCTCCCGTATCTCGGCACATTCATCCATGCTAGCACCGATCTCGCGTAAGGTTGCAGATCCCGAAGTCATACATAATTCCTTCAAAGCAGGGATTTGTGCCAGTGATAGCTTTAAGGCATTCATGTCACGACCATTCGCACTACCAAAGGCAATACGACCTACCAGCCGCTCTAAGTCATAAATTTCCTTCAACGCTAAACGCAGGTCCTCTCGAACAATAAACTGGTTGTACAAATAATCAACTGCTTCTAGGCGACGTTCGATCGGAGCGCGCTGCAACAGCGGCTTATCTATTCTACGACGTAACAATCGCGCACCCATGGATGTTTCGGTACGGTCTAGTAGCCATAGAAGAGATCCTTTTTTAGAACGTTCTCGGACCGTCTCTGTTAGCTCCAGATTTCGGCGTGTGAACGGATCAAGAATCATATAATTACCTGGTTCATAAGGAGAAATTTGACTAAGTTGTCCCATTGAACGCCGTTGCGTCTCGTTTAGATAGGAGATTAGCAGCGCTAGACATTGTCCACGTTCTTTCTCTAGACGAACCCATGCGGCTTCACCGAATTGTCGACGTGCCAGCTCCTCCTCACGTTTCTCCCAAGGTGTGTACACAACAGGTTTCGCCAACAGAGGCGTTTCACTACGTAAAAGCTCCAATAACGTCGGGTCTCCGATGATCTCAGCCGGTTCATAAATGCCAATCTCATCGCGCAGCCACTCTGCACCAGATAACACTGAAGTAACATACAATTCACCTGTAGTTAAATCACATGCAGCTAATGCCATCATCCCATCACTTTCGGTTACACAAACAAGATAATTGTTGCTTTTGTCGGCAATGATTTTTCCATCCATAACTGTTCCAGGTGTCACGACACGTACGATATCCCGTTTCACCATTCCCTTTGTGACAGAAGCATCCTCTAATTGCTCACAAATAGCGACTTTATATCCTTTTTCAATCAGGCGTTGAATATAACCCTCGGCGGCGTGATAAGGTACTCCACACATCGGGATCTTCTCTGCGCCCCCGCCTTCGCGACCTGTCAACGTAATTTCAAGCTCCTTGGAAGCCAAAATGGCATCTTCAAAGAACATTTCATAGAAATCGCCCAGTCTAAAAAATAGGAAGGCATCCTTTGCCCCTTCCTTCACTTTTAAATATTGCTCAATCATCGGCGTATATTGTGCCATGGTCAACCTCCATGCCTATTTATTGCTGTCCTCCATTATAACAGAAAATTTGCGTACAAAGTCACCCTGCATCCGCATAGAAGTTCATTCTTCTCGATCCTCAGACAAAAAATCACGAAATCCGACACTATTACTGAAGCTCATTGGGTAGTACCTTTTGATTATATTTCAAGCATCCATCGTTCATTAGAAGGAGGTGTATTCTTCTGCATCTTAATATTGTAAAATCTTAACACAGAGCGTTAGATCATAAGAAAATAAAAGGAGAATATCAAATGATACGAAGACTTACGGAGGATGATCGGGAACTTCTAATGGCGTTGCTACAGAAAGAGCCTGCTCTTAATTTGTTCATCATTGGAGATGTAGAGAATTTCGGGTTTGAACAGGATTTTATGGCATTGTGGGGAGAAATAGATCCATCTGATGGTCGGATAAAAGCCGTGCTATTACGTTTCTATAGAAGCTATCTTCCTTACGCGGATGGGCCGTTTGATGTGGAAGGATTCGCTACAATCATGCGACAAGATAACGATATTCATATGATTTCCGGTGTAACCGAAGTGGTAAAGGCCTTTGACGGAGTAATTAACTTTAAACAAGAAAAGCAATTATACTTTGCTGAGCTAAAGGAAATGAATGCCAAAATTAAACAGTACTCTTCTTCCGTTGATAACATTAATAAAGCAACCATCCAGGATGTGGAAGCGATTTGTTCGCTTACGGATACAATAGAAGAGTTTGAAAGCAGTCGGGATGGATCGAGAACTAGCCTACGTAAAACATTGGCGACTGGCACTGGCCGTACGTATTATGTGAAACGTGAAGATCAAGTGATTACAACGGCCTCAACATCAGCGGAAAATTCCATGTCAGCTATGATTGTAGGGGTTGCCACTCATCAAGCATTCAGAGAGCAAGGATTAGCTACAAGCGTAGTTGCACAGCTATGCACAGACTTACTCTCTGAAGGGAAATCTTTATGCCTCTTTTATGACAACCCTCATGCTGGGGTCATATACAAACGACTTGGATTTCATGATATCGGCTCTTGGAGCATCATGTACATGTAGACAAGCATAAACGCCTTCGGCGTCCTTATTAGGACTGTAAGCGTTTATGCGAGAAATATTAGATATAAGGGATATGTGAAAAACTAATACTTTCTAATATTTTGAAATATAAGCTCAAGCTTTAACTTTGCTGCACCACAGCTCACGGATATCGCGAGATTCATCCCACGTTCGTTTAGAGGCGATATACTGAAATAAAGGCTCTATGTATTGGGCGGCCTTCTCGTAGCCGCCTAGAGAGCGTAGCTGCGCCAGCAGAGGGGGTACTCCGTCGCGCAGCGGGGATTTATCGCCGCCGTAGTAGGCGATATGCAGGTCTTCCCGGTCGAGCGGGCGTAGCGTCAGGTCTTCATAATGGCTCACGATAAGGTGAGCCAGATAGACCGCGCCTTTAGCGATGACCGGGGATACCAGGAAGCTCGGCAAAGTCCGGTACTCAAAGCCGCCATGCGGCTGAATCCGGAAATCGCCGAGCACGCCGTAACGAGGACGACGCGCTCCCGCGCGGACGTCCTCAAGCAAAAGCATCGGCAGCGCGAGATAGTTGTCGAGCGCGCGCAATAGCGGCGCTGTCAGCGTCACGCCGCTGAAGTGCAAATGGCCGCCGAGGGCCCAGCCCGTCAGCGGCATGCCTCCCGCCCGCCAGCGCAGCGTGCGGTCGGCGATGAGCCGGTCCGCCGTAGCCGCGGCGGACATCAGCTGCGCCAGCAGCGCGCGTGGTTCCCCGCGCGGCTGGGGGCGCAGCTCGGCGACCGGGAACGCGCCCCGCGTTCCCGGAGGTCCGGCGTCGCAGCCTGCGACGCCGTCCGTGGGCAGGTACCGCGACGCAGGCACGACGCGGCCCGTGGACTCCCGGAGGATGATAAACTCCGGGTCCATGCCCATGAGCAGGCCGCTGCGGCCTGGCTGCTCCAGAGCAAGGCTCTGTTCCAGCGCTAATGCTGCGGAACGATAAGGCTCTGGGAATGATTTGCCGGAACTCTGTAGTAGTGGAGTGACTCCCTCCACGACATACCTCCGGTTACCCATTGCCCTCAGCAGGACCTCACCGCTATCCAGCCCCAAGCTGTACAAAGTCCGAATAGCAATACGCTGAAGTAATTTCATTACTCCACGCCATACTCCTGGTGCAGCCCCCATTGATTCGCTGCTATCGACTCTATCCATTCGCACAGCCCCGGCTAGCAAATCGGAGGCTGCGCGCATACCTGGGCCTGCTCCTAGTGGAGTGATCTGCAGAACGCTCAAATTATACACGAGTATGTTATAGCACTGTTTATGGCCCTTATCGGAAGGCAGAGTATCATATGTATCTTCTAAGCGATTTCTTTCACCAGAGGTCTGGTTTCTCCGCAGAGATGCTTCTGAGCCCTTCATTCGCAGCAGTTCCTGCTTACTAGACGAAGTGAGCGTCGCTTCAATCCCGCTCCGAAATAATCTGGACTCTCTCTGTGCTGATGACAATCCCGAATACACCTTAAACCCCTCATTCATTCTCCTGCCCCTCCATCCATCGCAGCCCAAGATTGAAAGCCCTGCAGTAGCACTTCTTGCCCATTCATACGAACCAAGCTGTTCTTCATCCACTCTGATTCCATTTTTAATTCTAAAAATAAATAAAAAAAAGGAGGGCATTCGCCCTCTACGCCGCCGCCCTCCCTACATATAATGGACCATAACCCATCAGTACTCAGTTAGCGGCGGCGTATCCTTCCTTACAGTTCATCATCCAGATTGTCAGGGTCTAGATCATCGTAATCGAAGCTATCACCTTCAAAATCATAATCCTTGTCTTCTGGATCATCGCTTTGCTCAGTGACATACACACGGACTTTGGTCTCAGCCACCAACTCCACTTCGAATTCGCGCTCTACGCGAAGTGTCACACTGCCTCCGCCTGGCGATACGCCCGCTTCTACACAGTTGGGTTCCTGCGTTGCCTCCGCAGAGACCTCAACGGTAGAAGTGCGGTGTCTCGTGTCCAGGTACGAAAGCGGAATGAGCTCCACATAGGAGACCGTTTCTTTAGCTACCTCGGTCTGCTTGTTCTTGTCGTACGAGTACCAGATGTTTACATCGTAAGTACCAATTACTTCGATTCCGTTCCCGGCGGCAACCGCTTCGTACTGGTGGTTGATAATCCAAGCCCCCAGAATACTAGTCGGGTGATGTGGCGGAGTCACGGTATGGGTTGCTGTAGAGAACTTACGACCTTTGCCGCAAATTGCCTTCGTAATGATCTCCCTTGTTTGACGTTTATGGCTTAATGACATCTTTAAACCTCCTCCATACAATCATTCACTATCAAGTGTATGCAGGTTCTAGGCATTTGTTGATTGTTAGTCTATAAATAAATTTGAGTAAGCCCTCCAGAGGGTCTTATCAGAAGACTTATAGTTCATTTTATTTCAAAATTTGTACAGATATGAGTAGATTATAAAAATGGTCCAGCCTAATACATATCCATTCTGAACGTTAAAAAAACCTTATAAAGCCCGCTATTGCGGGATTACGCGCATAATACCAATAGATCTATGTTTACTCAGGTCAATAAAATCGTCATCAATATTCACGAGGGGACGCAGTGGATCAGTAGCAAGAATCATAATGATTTTTCCTGTCCGTCCATCTGTCAATTCCACTTCATTCCCTATCATTGACTGCATTAACTTATTAATAAAGACTCTACAAATATAAGGGTCAAGCTTGCCAAATACGTTTTCCTCCATCTGCAGCAACACTTCATAAAGAGGTGAAGCTTTACGATAAAACCGATCGGATGTCATCGCATGGAACACGTCTGCTACTGCAACAATTTTACTGAAATCAGTGATCCGATTCCCAAGTACGCCGAATGGATAACCACTGCCGTCCATTCTTTCATGATGCTGCAGGGCGACGAGCGCTTGCAAATGATTGGTTCCAATAGTATCCCGGATCATCTCGTAACCATAGGTCGTATGCTTTTTCATAAGCTGATACTCCTCAGCGGTCAACGGGCCCGGCCTGGTTAATAATTCATCCGGAATCCTCATTTTTCCGATATCATGAAGGGTCGCTGCGATCGTCAGCATACTCAAATCCTCAGGCTTTAATTTTAGCCATTTACCTAGCAATGTAGATAAAATACCAACCGCTACATTATGTCTATATGTATAATCATCCTTGGACTGCAATGCAGCCAATACGCCGTAGAAGTCATTCTTTTCGCTTACCTGCTGAATAAACGGAATGACTTCATTTCTAACCTCAAGCATAGGAATTCGTTTGTTTTTGTTATGACGAAGCTGTTCAAAAATATTTTCTATCGCAGCTGTGCAATCATCGATTGCAAGTTGGAAAAATTCCGCGCTATCCAGCTGTACGACGTCATGAGACTCTAGGGTGATCTTATGTTGATTGATTAATCGTATATGCTCAGCACTTAATAAAGTCAATGCGGGTAAAACAAATACTCCTTTGTCATTAAAAAGGTTAGCTATAAGCTGTTTTCCTATAAATGATTCCATAACTTTGTCCATACGCCTCACCTGCCAATGCGGAAAATTCGACTACCGAACTTCCTGCTATTATTTGAACTCACCATAAAATCGTTAATCATATCCTGTGATCAACTTTTAGCTCATACATATCTTATCGTGATTTTGGCAGAGATAGTTAATACTTCAGTTTATTAAAGCCTCAATTTAAGCCTTATTTCGAATCTTCAAACGTTTCTCCGGCTTGTAACTGACCGGGATTTTATGCCGCTTAGCGATCTTTAAATAAAGTGCCAGTTCCCTGCATAACTGAAGAATAGCTGAGCGCACTTCAAATTCCTCACGTGTCTCTGGCAGATCCATTTCTTCGAATTCTCTTGTTAGCTCGTCCAGTAAATGTTCAGTTCGTCCAGTATATTCTTCCGCAAGCACATCCCCGCTAAGCTGGTCAAATAACTCAGCAACCATCTCCCCATGCGGTAAATGGCGGTACACTTGGGAAAGCAGCTGCATCATACTTTGAATCGATTCCAGTTGCTCCTTCCGCATGTAGAAATAAACATTCCATGCTTCATCAGGATGAATAACATGATTCTCCATCTCACGGGTAGCTGCCGTTAATCCCCGCTGCACTGTATTATCTGCGTCAATTAATTCTTTGCCGTCCCAAATATACGCAGGATCTCGAAGCGTTCGGGCCATCTGTGTAAAAATAACCGAAAAATAGCGATCCACTTCCTTACGGATCCCATAAATGACCCCACCAGTCTGAGGCATGTAAATCAGGTTTACCAGCCCTGCTGAACCGAGCCCGATAGCCAGAAGCTCTATTTGCTGCAACAGGACATGGAGCGATAGTTCAGCTTGTCCAAACACGCGAAACACGATAACCGAGCTGGTGACAATTCCTTCTTTGTAGCCAGACTTTACAATCATCGGAAAGCCCACGAGTACATACAGCCCGAGCACCCAGTAATGGAACCCTAGAAGCCAGAATAGGATGCAGCCAAAAAAGAGTCCCACGAGCGAGGCTAAAAAACGAGCCGTTATCGTTCGGAAACTCCTTTTCAAAGTAACCTCTACACCCAAAATTGCCAGCAAGCCTGCACTCTGCGCATTAGGTATACCCACTGCAGACGCAACTAGTACGGATAATAACGTAGCTGCTGCTGTTTTTATCACACGAAATCCCATAGCCTTATCTCTCCTTACAAGCACTAACCCAATAAATAGGTAAAGATATAGACATGTTACAAGATTTTGTGTACGGACACAATATTGCATAAGGTTCATCGCCGGGATAACAGCCGCTTCTCAAGATATACCACTAATTGATACATTGCTGTAGCCACGGCCGCGATAATCAAAAGACTGGACATCACTAGCGTGAAATTAAAGACCTGGAAACCATAAATAATCAGATAACCCAGACCCGATTTAGCGACCAGGAACTCCCCTACGATAACTCCTACCCATGACATCCCCACATTCACTTTTAAGGTGGATACCACCGCCCCGAACGAGGCTGGAAGAATTACTTTAAAAAACACCTGAACTCTAGAAGCTCCGAAGGAACGAACCACCTTAACCAGATTCGGATCCACACTGCAAAAACTATTGTACACAACAAGCGTCGTTATAATCACCGTTATAGATAAAGTAGTAACAACGATAGCAGTGAATCCGGCTCCGAACATGACGATAAAAATCGGCCCCAGCGCCACCTTCGGCATACTGTTAAATACGACCATATACGGATCAAGCACTGCTGATAAAAAAGGAGACCACCAAATGATCACAGCAAGAAGTGTCCCTAATAGCGTTCCTAGTACAAAGCCTACCGCAGTCTCACCTACCGTCATCCCCAGATGCGGCCACAAGCTTCCACTGACCATATCTCCCCAGATCTGCCGGAAGATTTTTGTGGGATAGCTGAATAATAACTCATCAATCCAGCCCATTCTTGCGCCAGCTTCCCAGAGAACAAAAAACAGCAGTAACAGGCTGCTCCTTACAACAATCACCTGATTGCGCCAGCGGTGCTTCGTTTTTTTATAATCGCCATGCAATTGTTGTAGCCACTGTTCACGGGAAGCTAATAACCCCGATTGCTCCGTATGCTTCATTAGCTTTCCCTCCCTGCAATCTCCATCTCTTTCCATATTTCATGAAAAAGCTCCGAAAAGCCTGGCTGATCACGTGCAAATAGCGGAGGTGCTGACCGGATTTGCTCTGGCACTGAAAATACTTTTCGGATCTTCCCTGGATTTCGTTGTAGAAGAATAACACTGCTGCTTACCGCAATGGCCTCAGATAGATCATGAGTAACTAATATTGCAGTTGTCCCCCTGCTGCGTAAGGTCTCAGAGACCAAATCTTCCAGCTGTAGTTTGATCTGGTAATCAAGTGCCGAGAACGGCTCGTCTAGTAGAAGGAGTCCAGGATTCGTTGCCAAGGTGCGTACCAGAGCCACTCTCTGCCGCATCCCACCTGATAACTGAGTAGGAAAGGCGTGCTCTTTGCCCTCTAAGCCCATCTCTCGAAGTAGCTCCAACGTCCGCTTTCTGCTCTCCTCGTTCAAGTTTCCAGTCAGCTCTAGTCCGAGAATGGCATTGTCCAGAATACTCCGCCAAGGAAAAAGATAATCCTGCTGCAGCATATACCCAACCTCTGGTGAGGGTCCCATAATGGGCTCTCCATTTACGAACACTTCGCCTTGAGATGGCTGCAGCAGTCCTGCAATAATCGATAGGAGAGTCGTCTTACCGCAACCACTTGGTCCGACTAAGCTAACGAACTCTCCTTGCTCGACATTAAGGTTCAGGTCCTCAACGGCCAGTGAAGCTTCACGGTCGCCAAGATAGGCATGCGTTACTCCCTTTAATTGCACTACTGGAAGCATTGTCAGCCCCTCCTTCAATTTACACATCTTATTTAGGATCTTTGGTTCTCTCTTATTTTGAAGTGCTGCTCGTTATGCTCTTCTCAGCTTTCTCAGCAAAACTGTTATTCACTATTTTGTCAGCGGGAACGCGTTCTTTAAGCTCACCAGCATTATCAATGACATCGAGCAAATTGTTCCATTCTTCTTGATCTATAATTGGATTAACCGCATAGGTATCCTGTTCCTTATAACGTTTGACTGCAGAAACCACGATATCTTTATCTGTCTTATCAAAATAAGTCATTATCGCATCCGCAATTTCTTCAGGGCTATGTTCCTTCACCCAAAGCTGAGCACGCTGGATCGCATTTGTGAACTTCTGTACCGTGTCTCCATTTTTACTAATATAGCTGTTCTTAGACATAAACACGGTGTACGGTAAATAGCCGCTTTCCACACCAAACGAAGCCACTACTGCACCTCGGTTCTCACGTTCAAAGATTGAAGCCTGTGGTTCAAACAGCTGCACATAATCGCCTGTACCTGAAGCAAAAGCACCGGCAATATTAGCAAAGTCAATATTTTGGATCAAGGTAATGTCTTTAGTAGGATCTATTCCTTTTTTAGATAAAGTAAACGCACCTGCCATTTGTGGCATTCCGCCTTTTCTTTGCCCCAGGAAGGTAGAACCCTTCACTTTATCCCAGTTAAACGCTCCGTCAGCTTTACGGGCAAACAAGAACGTTCCATCCCTCTGAGTCAGCTGTGCAAAATTAATGACCGGATCATCTGAACCCTGTTGATACACATAAATGGAGGTTTCAGAACCTACCAATGCAACATCGATGGCACCTGAGAGGAGTGCAGTCATGGTTTTATCTCCACCGGGGATCGTCTGTAGCTCTACGTCAAGTCCTTCGTCTTTAAAGAAATTTTGTGATAAGGCAACATATTCGGGTGCATAAAAGACAGAACGGGTGACTTCACCAATCTTCACCTTTACCAACTCTGACTTTCCGCCGCAACCGGCAAGCACTGAAAAGCATAAAGTAATGATCATGAGCGACAATGACAGCTTTTTCCTAATCTTCATTCTTCATTCTCCTTTCTTACCGGGTCCTTCGCCCTTGCTTAAAGCATATGCAGATGCCTACGAAAAGGTTAAAACCTCCAATAACCTTGGGAAATCCAAGAATAACCAAGATACTAGCGACTTTTATTGAAGGAATCGATAAATATCGTTTAATTTGCTGTTTTTGTATCTGTGCAAACGTTTTACCAATGGGGATGCATTCGAGTACTATAGGAAATAAAGCGCTTTCCATTTCTTGAATTAGAAAATTTGCAATAGAAGGAGTTATTACATATGTATAAAGGTGTTACATTCAAAACCAAAAAAATCACAATATGCTCTCTGGTGGGCATCAGTCTAACCACATTACTGCTGTCCGGTTGTTCTGGTAATCAAAGCAACAAAACATCCATTGCCACGCCCTCCCCTAATGCAGATTCCATTCAGAGCACCGCTACACCTCAAGCTGCAAAAGTGATAAATAAGACGGATGAACAACCTTCTGCCGTTTATTATGAATTATTTGTTCGTTCCTTCTATGATTCAGACGGCGATGGAATTGGAGATCTAAAAGGAATCACCCAAAAGCTGGATTACTTAAATGATGGGAATCCTGAAACCACGACTGATTTGGGGATTGGCGGGATTTGGCTCATGCCCATCAACCCATCACCAAGCTATCATGGATATGATGTAACCGATTATCGTGCGATTAATCCTGATTATGGGACGATTGAGGATATGCAGGAGCTAATTAAAGAAGCGCATAAACGAGGAATAAAAATAATTATGGATTTGGTTGTGAATCATACCTCCAAAGAACACCCATGGTTCGTAGACTCGGCTAAAAACAGTGACAGCAAATATCGCGATTGGTACGTCTGGGCTGAAGATCAAGGTCGTCCCGCAAATGGAGCCAGCGCTGCTGGCGGTGGCAGTGCGTGGCATTCTATCCTTGGTAGTCATTATCTGGGCGGATTTTGGGAAGGCATGCCTGATCTGAATTTCGATAATGCAGAAGTTCGTACTGAAATGAAGGACATCGGAAAGTTTTGGCTGGAGCAAGGTGTGGATGGCTTCCGACTAGATGCTGCGAAGCATATCTACGAAGATCTTTTGAGTGATAAAAGTGAAGCTACTACCGCTAAAAATGTATCCTGGTGGCAGGAGTTCCGCAAGGCTATGAATGAAGTAAATCCAGAGGCATTTATAGTTGGCGAGGTCTGGGAGAATTCTGCTGTCACTGTCGGAGCTTATTTAGATCAAGCTTTTAACTCAAGCTTTAACTTTGGCTTAGCAGAAACACTGGTGAACTCTGTAAAAACTGAAAAAGACAGCGGAACGGCCTTTACGCTGGAACGAACCTATAAATTGTATTCCAAAATATCCGATAACCAATTTACCGATGCTACTTTCTTGACGAATCATGATCAAAACAGAGTTATGAGTCAATTAGACAATAACCCGAATCATGCAAAAATGGCAGCAGCCCTACTATTAACTTTGCCTGGGAATCCTTTTATCTATTATGGTGAAGAAATTGGAATGCGCGGTGTGAAGCCAGATGAAGGACTTCGAGAGCCAATGAGATGGAGTGCAGCTGATCAAGGAGAGGGGCAGACTACTTGGGAGGCCGGACGTAATAATGCGGGTGCGATAAACGTTGATGTTGAGAGCCAGCTGAATGACAGTGGTTCAATGCTAGAAAGATATCGCGAGCTTATTGCGCTAAGAAATGAGATTCCTGCGCTCCGGGATGGCGGAATCCGTGACTATGCTTCTGGCAATCCCGGGGTTATGGCTTACGAACGACTAACAACACAGGATCAGGTGCTCGTCGTTCATAACCTTACTGGAGAAGAACAAACTATTGTACTACAACCCAATGTCGAGGGTTTCTCTTACTCCAAGATCCTAAAGACGATTGCTGTCAAATCGATCTTGAATTCAGATCAACTTACCCTCCCTCCTTATTCAACTGCTATTGTGGAGTGAGAAATGCGGAAGAATGTAACACCCACTTTGTTACTGACCCACATAATTGAGCTTTTGTAATCGGGAGGGCTATAAGCCAGTCTTTGGATGGATCACTGCTCATTCGTAACAACCAGCCACTGGAATGATCGCCTAAGAAGCGTGCTTTCTGGAAGCTCCATCCACTGTCACTGGACGTGCAGAGTCGTATTTCTCCTTCCGCCATGAAGCACTTCATTACCCGTGCTAGTTGGATGGAATGTACATCATCCCCTGTCTCTGCTGCTAAACAATCTGAGAGCATTTGCAGCGTGGATGAGCATGAGCTTTTTTTCAGCTCCTCAAATTTTCTTTTTGACATTAGTAATGCCGGAATCCCGTGATTAAAGAGCTCCTTCATGTTCTCACATTCAAACAGCTGAAGACAAAAGCTCTCCGTTTCACTTTCATCCTTTAATTCATAGGGCAGGGTTTCCGGGTTACTATTGCAGATTACTAGTATCCGGTCTTTATGTATTTGCAGACACAGATCCTTCATTTCCTCCTTCTCTTTATATTTCAATCTACAGATCCGTTCTGCGTTTAAACCTGTATGTAACTGATCCAGAACTGCTTGCCCCATTACTTCATCTGGAAATAAAAAATGCGTTAAATCGGCCAATCCATTGTCATTCACATCATTGTATCCTTCCTGTATTTCATATATATGTATATTAATCTAACAATCTTTATGTTATCATAAGCTAATTTTAAGGTAAAATTAAGAAACAAAGGGTATTATCATTAACATGAAATACTTTTAGCGAGGTGTCTTCAAAATGAGAATGCTCATCACATTTCAGAACAAACTTGTACCTGTGTATTTCACAACAGAAAATAAACAGCCCACTCAAAAAGTACTTAGATTACTTAACAGTACGTTGGAGCTCAAAATTCAAAAGGGCAAGAATGCTATCCAGAAATGCCTGAATTCATTAATTAGTATCGAAATTAAAGGCTCTGAGGCTATATTGCACAGTTATAGTGAGAATGATTCATTGGCGCTATCCCTCTATTAATAGAGGGGTAGTTTTTTTGTGAAGTTTCTTTTATCCTTTCGCAGACAAAACAGCAAGTCTCTGAAAGAGACTTGCTGTTTTTAAGTTTTGCAGCTTTAGTAATGAATGATTACACGAGTATGGGGCAATTTCAGCTAATCTTATAGTTCTTATTCTCTGCTTTTTCAGCTTTCTGTATTCGAAGTTTAAAGAGTCTCACTAAATTTTGGCGTGTATGCTCTTCGTGACAGCTATCCAATTTCTTAATGATAAACCGATCAATGGACATGTCCATCGCTCCTTTTAATTCATTCAGATCCTTATGGATATAGGGAATATTTTCCTGTTTCCTTGTAAGTTTATTAACCGGGATTTCTATTTTTCAAACTCTTGTTCCTTTATAAAATACTCATTTCCCCAAAAAACAATTACAAAAAAATAATTTACAAACAAAATAATACATGCTATATTATTTATAGTTAATATTAAATACACACATCCAAGGGAGCAATCATAATGTCTAATGTTTTATTTATCAAAGCAAACAACCGTCCAGCAGAACAATCCGTAAGTGTTAAGCTTTACAATGAATTTTTGGAGAACTACAAACTCAACAATCCAGAAGATGAAATCACTGAACTTGATTTGTTCGCAGAGCAACTTCCTTACTACGACAATACCCTGATCACTGGTATGTACAAAGCTGCTCAAGGTTACGAACTAACAGCTGAAGAAGCAGCAGGTGCTGCTGTAGTTAATAAATATCTGGAACAGTTTATCGCTGCTGATAAAGTAGTATTTGGTTTCCCACTGTGGAACATGACTGTACCAGCTGTATTGCATACTTATGTCGATTACCTTTGCCAAGCTGGCAAAACATTCTCTTACACTGCTGAAGGTCCAGTTGGTCTTTTGACAGGTAAAAAAGCAATCGTACTGAACGCTAGAGGTGGCATTTATTCCGAAGGTCCTGCAGCAAGTGCTGAAATGGCTGTAAACTTCATCGTTGGTAACCTTAACCTTTGGGGTATCAAAGATATTACTCAAGTAATCATCGAAGGTCACAACCAACTTCCTGCACAATCCGCTGAAATCATTGAGAACGGATTACAATTGGCTAAGGAAACTGCAGCATCGTTCTAATAGAAGCTATAAGAGAATTTAATAAAAAAGGGTGACCCTGAGCTCAGGGTCACCCTTTTTTTGACTATCTAGCCTATTGGAACACTACTCTTGGCTCCGTCGCTGTCTATAAAGTTCTTCTAATACTCATCAAGTTCTTTACGCCAACCGTACCCTCTAGTCCTTGTCGAATGAACTTTAGAAGAAGCTGTGGTTTTTCTCTTGAGCTTCACCTCTTTGGTGCTTTGGTACAGCAGCTCCCGCTGTGTCTTTCGGTAGTTCAGCAGTCTCTTCTCTTCGAGCTCACCGTTATGAACCGCTTCAAGTACCGCACAGCCCTCCTCACGTTCATGTTTACAGTTACTAAACCGACATGCAGCAGCTAAGCTGCTAATATCACTGAACGCCAGATCTAATCCACCCTCATCTTCCCACAGCTGCAGCTCACGCATCCCTGGTGTGTCTACTATGATTCCTCCGTCCGGCATAATAAACAGTTCACGGTGGGTAGTAGTATGGCGTCCACGGCTATCGCCTTCTCTTACATCCTGTGTAAGCTGAAGATTTTTTCCACATAACCAGTTGACCATCGTAGATTTGCCACAGCCTGATGAGCCCGTTAGAGCTACTGTCTGTCCACTCCCAATGTAAGGCAGCAGCTTCTCACGGCCATTATCTTGCAGTGCACTAACCGCATGAACTGGCACACCTGGTGCGGCGCTTTCCATTTCGGCAATTTTACTCTCTGCATCTAGGCAAAGATCTGCTTTGGTCAGCAGAATGACTGGATTGGCCCCGCTGTTCCAAGCCATGATTAAGTATCTCTCCATCCGCCGAACATTAAAGTCATCATTCAAAGCACTGACCAGAAATAAAGTGTCTACATTCGAGGCAACAATCTGCTCCTCTTGTGTGTTACCAGCCACCTTGCGTGAGATAACACTATGCCGAGGCAATATCCCATGTAAAATCGCATGCTCGCCGCCATCCTGCATTGAAAGAGCCACCCAGTCGCCGATCGCTGGAAAATCACCTGAAGCGACAAACGTATGTCTCAACTTGCCTGATAGCTCCCCCCATGTCTCTCCCAAATCAGTCATCACCCTATACTTACTGCCAAAATCGCCTACAATTCTTCCGGGAACAAGCCGTTTATCCTCCGTCTCCTTCCACTTTTCATCCCATTTTGAACTCCAATTTTCATTCCAACCATATTGCTGTATGTTAGTCATTTGAATCCTCCTAAAGATCTGTTTAAGTTTTTGTTTTTATTTACCATGTACTGCTAGCATTTTCCGAGAACACAAAAAGCCGTCGGAATTTAAGACTCCGGCGGCGGTCACACTTCATGAACTCTTCTAGAACGAAAAGGACAAAAAGTGTACACATAATCAGGAAAATGTCTCATCCTAAAGACAAGGATAAGTTCATTTTCCCGTGCGATATATAGAGAAATAGACAATTAACTACAATTCCTATCGATTCTATATACGCAAAAAAGCCGCCGGACCCAATACGGTTCCCGCGGCTCTAATAAGCGTAATAGAGCTTACCTGCTAAACTGCACGAATAACTTATTCGGCAGCCGCTGTTCCCGGAAGACACGTATCCACAACAGTTGAGTTCATTACATTTAAAACTGTCATAAAACATCGTCTCCTTCCGAAATAAGATGCTGTTATCATAAACGGCGCTGCCGTATAATGTCAACTATAAATTTTGATAAAATTACAAAATGGACTTAAGCTCATTCAACTCGTATATTATCTTCCAAGGTTGTATGTCCAATTGATCGTCCCAAGTATGTTTTCTTTGCAGCCAAATGCCTTGTAGCCCTGCTTTCCCTGCACCCCAGATATCATTCACGGGGTGATCTCCAATAAACAATGTCTGATCCGCAGTAACTCCCAATCTGTCTAATGCAAGTTGATAAATCTTAGGATCGGGCTTAGCGATTTCTACTTCTCCAGAAATGACAATAGCCTTGAAGTACGCTCGCAGGGCAAGGGTATCAATTTTGGTGTTCTGGATATCTACTTTGCCGTTGGTAACCAGACCAAGTATATAACCGCGCTCTTTGCAGTACTTTAGAACGTCCACAGCATCCTTCATCGTAGCACCATGATTGATATAGCTTGCATCATAATACGCACGAATATGTTCAGCCGTAACTGGTGTTTCCCAAGGCAGTACCTCGCTTAGCTCTACGAAGAATCCGTCCTTATCACGGTAACCATCAGCATCTCTGTGAATCATATCTTCTATTACTTCCTGCGCTTCTTCAGCTTCCAAATGTCCTAGAAAATCCTGAACAAACTGAGTACTAAAACTGCGAAATGTATGGTCACGATCCATTAAAGTATTATCCAAATCAAATAATATAGCTTGTACTTCTTTCATCAAGCGATTCCCCTTATATGCTGTTGATTATAAAATTTAACTTACAGAAATCTATTGTACTATGCCTTTGGAGACAATGAAAAGACCATTCTGTAAAAAAGGAACAGCTGTCTCCCCTTCTACAGAACAGTCTTTATAGGCTTTATATTTGATTTATTCATTTACTCAAAATGCTCCGCACGATGTGTCAGCATCATTTCCTCTTCTGTGATATACAGTGGGAAAGGAGGGGTTTCTTTGAGATAACTTTCTGTGGCTAGCAAACGATAATGGACCTCAGGTAACCATGCATCTTCAACAAGTGGCAGCTGACCTGTATCACTGATGTAATTGTCTACAGCGGACTGAACCATATCAAGGTAATACGGAACAAGCTTATCTTGTTCCTCGAAAACTTCATAGGTCTCGCGTGACATATAGAAATTCTGCTCTGGAATTCCTCCTAAATACCGTTTTAGTCTGCTCAAATCTATTCTTTTGTCGTCAAGGATTAAAGCTGTTCTATTAATGAGCGCAGGCATATCTTCTTCAAACTGTCTGATCGCCTGCTTGACTTGGGTTAAGGTAACGGTAATATGATCGGATTGGGGTTGTTTTTTTGTGCGTTTAAAAAACATAAGACAAGTCTCCTTTCGAAAAACTATCTTTGTTAACGCTTACAATTCTATTATATTCGAATTCCTCCCTCTTAATCAGCATATTTCCAATAGACACAAATTGTTAACAACTTTATGATCATTATTCGACATCTTCCCAACGTGTCCAAATTTCTTGGGGATTAAGTTCATATTTATCATTCTCACGATACATAAACTGATGCATAATAAATTCACGCCGAATGGTAGCAAAATCTTCATGGAACTGCTTAATAAACTCGTTAATTTCCTTCTCACTATAAACTACCCCTGGCTCTAGCTTCTCAACCATGTACTGAAGTGCGATCAGTTTCTTCTTATATTGTGCCGGGATTTGCCGAAGCCGCCCATCCTTCGAAAAAAAGTTACGCAGCACAGACTCCTTTAGACTATTTTCAGGTGATTTCTCTTCCATATTTCTCGCTCCTTTCGAAAAAATAAACTGAAGTGAAGCCTCAGCCCCACTACTAATGAATTCTGGATTCAACTTAAAATAAACTGTATTTTTGTCACGTCGTTCCTTTATTAGAGCTGCTTCACGCAATTTCGCTGCATGATGAGTTACCGTTGGTTGTGATAAATTCAATTTCTCAGCCAGCGCTTGTCCGTGCATTTCTCCTTGTGACAGAAGCAACAATAAACGAAGACGTGTTGGGTCAGCCAAAGCTTTATGATAGTTCACTATTTTTTCTAATTGCATTGGAATCACACTCCTTCACCTTCTTAAGCTAGATACATATTAGATATATATCTAATTATATAACAATCAACATTATGCTTGCAATGGTTATTGTGTTTAATCTTATGCTTATGGCAAAATGAATGAATTTAGGGTAGGATTTAAAGAAAAGATAGTAACAATCAGGAGGTAACCCACTGTATGAAAGATGTAATTATTATCGGTGCAGGTCCTTGCGGCCTCTCGGCAGCTATCGAATGCCAGCGCCAAGGACTGTCCAGTCTCATTATCGAAAAAAGCTTTATCGTACACTCCATTTATTTGTATCCAACAAATATGCAATTCTTCAGTACCGCTGAGTTATTAGAAATCGGAGACGTTCCTTTCACCTCGACCAATGATAAACCATACCGCCATGAAGCTCTTGTCTATTACCGCCGGGCTGCGAAGCAGTATGGTCTAGATATCGCCGCTTACGAAGAAGCGTTATCCATTGAGCCTCTGGAAGATGGAACCTATGCTGTACATACGTCCAATATGCGTGGTGAGCATCACACACGTATCACTGCAAATGTCGTTATCGCTACAGGTTATTTTGATCAACCGAATATGATCGGCATTCCAGGGGAAGAACTTCCTAAAGTTACCCACTATTTCGGTGAAGCCCATCCATATACAGGGATGAAAGTTACTGTCATTGGTGGCAGTAATTCAGCGGTAGATGCAGCACTGGAGCTTATGCGCGTTGGAGCTACAGTAGATATGGTCTATCGTGGTGAGAGCATTTCCTCGAATATTAAGCCTTGGGTTCGGCCAATCTTTGAAGGGATGGTACAAAAGGGTAAAATCACTCTACATCTGGAATCACGTGTAACTGAAATTACGGCTAGTTCGGTTATAGTTACGAGTCATAATGGAGACAAAAAATCCATAGATAATGATTTCGTCCTTGCTTTGACTGGCTTCCGGCCTAGCCGGGTGCTTCTCACTTCTGCCGGCGTAGTTATGGATGACGATATGGATAAGCCAGCTTTTAATCCTTTAACTATGGAAAGTAATGTTCCAGGTCTTTATGTTGCTGGAGTAATCGCTTCAGGCCGCAATGCGAATGAAGTATTTATTGAGACAGGACGTGGGCATGGTAAACTTATCGCAGATCACATTCTTGCGAAGCGCAGTTCTCACAATAAGGAGTTGAACGTTTAAGATGGACATGACCTCTTTGCTTTTGCTTGGTCTTGCTGCGCTCGGTATTATAAGCAGTAATTCCCCTGTAACAATAGCAATGGTCGTCCTACTACTGCTAAGAGTTCTTGGCCTGCAGCAGACCTTCCCTTGGCTTGAGAAATATGGTTTAACCATCGGGATTATTATTCTTACGATCGGGGTCATGACGCCTTTGGCCAGCGGAAAAATATCGCTGCAGATGGTCGGTCAGTCCTTCCTCCACTGGAAGTCTCTTCTTGCGATTGCGATCGGCATTCTCGTCGCTTATCTTGGTGGGCGCGGAGCCATCCTTATGACCAACCAGCCCACAGTTGTTGCGGGTCTCCTGATCGGAACAGTGGTTGGCGTTGCATTGTTCAAGGGTGTCCCTGTAGGACCGCTTATCGCAGCCGGTATTTTGTCGCTCTTGATTGGCAAAATGTAAACGGTGGTGCAACCATTCAACACAAAAATAGAGCAGCAATTCTCCACTATCGAGAGAATCGCTGCTCTATTTTATTTTTATTCAGCCTGAGAAATGGATTGTGGAATTTCCTGAGACGATCGTTTTTCTACAAACAATAGATCACCAACCCCATGCTCTGTTTGAATTTTTTTCAGTTGGGCCAAAGCTTCTGCTTCTGTATTGAAATACCCAGCTTCCACTAGGAATAATCCCTTCTGATCCTTTAATACGCGCACGTTCTCTAACCCGAATAACATCTCTTCAGCCATGCCTTGACTCTCGCCGGAAGGCTCTGAGATTGTTCTAAGTGAATAGATAGAAGTTCCTTCCTCCACGTCACCCTTCTTATCCTTCAATGTAATCGCCACCTGTGCCGGCTCCTTATATTCCTTCACCTCATAAGCAACTGGCTCTTTGAAGGTTACATTGAAACGTATCATCGAGTCATCCAATGTAATTAAAGGATAAGCATCTTGAACATACTTGCTTTCTTTTAATGTCTCAAGATCTTTAACAGCTGAGAAGTTCCTTGCCCCACTCACGGTTACGGTCATTGTATAAGGATTGTCAGTGAATTTTACGTTATAAGAGCTTGCAAGGTCTTGTGTATTGTCCGAGTTTGCA
Organism: Paenibacillus sp. FSL E2-8871; assembly: GCF_038000345.1. NCBI lineage: Bacteria > Bacillati > Bacillota > Bacilli > Caryophanales > Paenibacillaceae > Paenibacillus > Paenibacillus sp. FSL E2-8871. Next base: position 1,596,927 of record NZ_JBBOBV010000001.1, read on the forward strand.
AAATTTAAAATCATTTGATCACTATTCTTCTGATGTTTCAACGAAATGAAATTGACATCTACTCCATCCTGAATCGTGCCGCCGCCTGCACTTCCATCCGTAAATTTCAATACACTTACCAGCTTACCTAGAACGGGCACTTGATTCATACTATCCGCGAAGGCGGGTACCGTATTTACACCCACTGTAAAAGAAATGATAACTGCTGCTGCAACTGATCCTGTCCATTTTAATCCGCTCATTTTTATTCCTCTTTTTTGTTGTTTATAGCGTTTTCCTCTTTCAATACCTTTTCGAGAAGCTTGTGATAGTTCTTCGGGGATTTCAATATCGTTGTATGCTTTCTGTAAACGTTCAAGTTGATTATCCAAAGTACTCACTCCCCTTCATATTAATTTTTAATTTCCCTAATCCCCGATAGATGACGGTTTTCACTGTACTCTCTGGCATGTCCAATACCCCGGCAATTTCCTTTATGGGCAAGTCTTCAAAATACCTCATCACAATGATCATTCTTGATCTTTTATCAAGGACTCTTAGCGCCTCCTGAAGATCAATGACATCCTCTATGGGTTCTGAAGCGTAGCTGCCTTCGGGATCTTTCTCCATATACACGATTTTTTTAGATTTTCGGATAAAGTCCAAGGCACAATTGACGGCTATTTTTGTGAGCCAGGTTTTAAAATATTGAGGTTGCTGCAGCTTATGAATTGAGATGAACGCTTTATAGACGGTCTCCTGTACTATCTCCAGCGCATCATCCTTATTCCTCACATAGGAGTACGCCATACGGTAAAGACGCTCTTGCATCCCGTCTATCAATGCAGTAAAGCTGTCTTCATCACCCGCTATCGCCTTTTCCTCCAGCTCTGTTGTATTCAAGTTCTCACTACCTTTCATGTTGCTTATATTTTTTAGACGCACGTGATATTCAAAAAGACTCAAATGGATTTAAAAAAATGGCCCTCTCTCCCGAGAAGACCACCTAAGTAATTTATTATAATGTTAGATCTTATCATGTATCCAAATGCTGAACGTTAAACAATCTCGCATAACTTCCGTCCAGTCCCATTAGTTCCTCATGTGTACCACGTTCTGTGATTTCACCGTTCTCAAGCACCACGATCTGATCAGCATGTGTAATGGTAGACAGTCTATGTGCAACAATTAGTGTAGTTCGTTCCGACGAGAGGGATTGCAGCGCTTGTTGAATTAAATGCTCTGATTCCAGATCCAGTGCTGACGTAGCTTCGTCTAGTATAAGAACCTTTGGGTCTTTAAGAAACACTCTTGCTATGGCTACCCGTTGCTTTTGCCCACCGGACAGCTTCACTCCACGTTCTCCCACTTCTGTATCATAGCCTAGCGGCAGCTGCTCAATAAAATCATGCGCATTGGCAGCTCTCGCCGCCGAGAGGACTTGCTCCTCTGTAGCATTAGGATTGCCGAACAAGATATTATCTCGTACAGACCCACTAAATAAGAAATTATCTTGAAGCACCATCCCAACGGCTCTTCGCAAACTCTCCTGCGTCAAACCCTGTATATCCTGACCATCCATCTGGAGGCTACCTTTGCTTATGTCATAGAATCGCGGGATCAAGCTTATGAGAGAGGACTTCCCGCCACCACTCATTCCAACAAAAGCGACCGTCTGACCAGGTTTGATACTTAAATTAATATCCTTCAGTACCCAATCATTCTCTTCGTTGTATTTGAACCAAACATTATGAAAATCAATTTCACCACGTGCATTCGTCAGAGGTCTTGCTCCCGGTTTATCCACGATATCATAAGGCTCGTCCAGCAGCTCAAGCACCCGTTCAAGGGAAGCCGAGGCTTGCGTGAGCACTGTCGAGGAATTAATCAATCGACGCAGCGGCGCATACATCCGGTCCAAATAGCCGAAGAAAGCAACAAAGGTTCCCACAGTCAAATTGCCATGAATCACTTGATAACCACCGTATCCGATGACTAGCAGTGGTGCAATATCCGTTAATGTGTTAATAATCGCGAAGGTAATCGCATTCCAACGGGTTTGAGCCATCGCTTTTTTAAGAAAGTTACCGTTGATATCTTCGAACTGCTTCTGATCCACTTTTTCCATGGTGAAGCTGCGGATGATCGAAATGCCTTGAATCCGTTCATGAAGATAGCCTTGAATGCCAGCCAGAGCCTGTGAACGGTCTTTCGTTAATACCTTAAGTCGTTTATATAGTTTACTTACCGCAAAGGCGTAAAACGGAAGTACAGCGATAGATACTAGCGCCAGCACTGGATTCAAATAAAACATAAAACCAAGCGCAAACACTAGCGTAAATAAATCCAGCCATACATTCATCATTCCGACTTCTACTAAATTTTTGGTCTGTTCCACATCATTTATAAATCTCGAAATCGCTTCGCCCACTTTTGTATTCTGATAATACCGCAGCGACAACCGCTGTAAGTGACTGTATAGCTTATTCCGCATATCGAACAATATCTTACTTGTGATCAGCTGGGCAAAATACTGGCGGTAATACTCCACCGGTCCCCTTACAATTACGAATAAAACAAAAGCGCCTCCGAGGATGAGCATCAATTGCGATACCCGCTCCTGGGCACTCATGGCAGGGTTCATCAGCAGATCATCGACTACGTATTTCAGAATCATAGGCAGTGTCAACGGGATGCTGAACTTGATCATACCTATAAAGAGCGTAAACACAATCCATTTCATGTAAGGCCGTACAAAAGTAAAATATGATTTCCATTGCTTCACAGGGATATTCTGTCCTTTCTCTTTACTGAGTTGCTAAGTACAGTTGACTTTTGCGCTCTACAGTGTTTTTATATTTTTAAGTCCATAAGTACGATAGCAGTACCCGAACTTCAGGAGGATAAAGATGTCTAGACAATTTGTGACGGAAGCCGTCATGATGGCGATTTACGGCCAGCTTCTCATATCGAGCAGCCCTGTAGAATATATAGTGCCTTATACGACCGTGATGGAATTATACGAACTGCGGGACAGTGATGATCCGTTAATGAACCGTCCAGATGATGACAAGCATGTCAAACTCAAGATTGGTGAGCTCATTGCCTATTTTGAAGAGCCACTTAATGCTAAAAAAATCAACCGCTGTCTGGCTGTTCCTTGGGCAAAAAGCTCTGGTATTCTACTAGGCGGACAATCAAAGATTACCATCATTAACAGCATGGATACCGCTGTCTACGGCGAAACGTTCGATCCTATCGAAACGGAGCTTCTATTGTCCTCACAACGTGAGAAGGTGCCTATTCTTACAGATCAATTCGAGCTGATTCAACGCATTATTGAAGGTGGAGTCCCTGTTCAAGTATACGACATTGACGATTTCGATTTTGCTATGGAGGAAGAAACGTTTCGCAATTCGCACTGATTATATCAACACTAGAAAAAGCCCTGCCTTTTGGCAAGGGCTTTTCACATTAGTAAAAAAAACAAAATTAAGACATTTAAACCTGTACTCCGCCAGGCACCGATTTGGCTTCATACATATATTCAATGTCATCGTCTGCCTCAGAATACACAATAGTTAAGCCGTAACCTTCCATATACCATAAGTCCTGCTCTTCCATGTAGAACACAATACCGTCTTGTTCAACTTGTATTGCCGGACGTCCTGGTGCCTCCGTCCCGATACCCAGTGAGAAACCAGGGTGAAGTCCACCTCCCGAGCTATAGCGGGGAAATAAACGAATATAGTCTCCATTTTTAAGATCCAGTTCTCTTTTAAACCAAGCTGCCGCTGCTTGACTAATTTCCATGTTCATCTCTCTCAGCTCCTTTGTATAGTCTAATCATACTGAAAATGAATCGATATTCAAACACCTTTATACAATTAATGTTTTCCCAAGCTCCTCAAAAATTAATTTGACAACTTTGCGAACCGAGTGATAAACTCTGAACATAACTAACGGTCTACTAGTTATTACCAAAAGTTATTATTAAATCAATGAAAGGGGTGAGCGCGGTGTTTACGAAGTTACAGCCATATCAAATAACTATTGTTGGAATTTCCAATCAACCGAATACCGAAGCAGCCCAAGTGGTGAAACCATCCTGAAGTTCCCTGCGAGTGTAATTGATCGTATAACTTTAGTTCTTGAAGGTCTCTCACATGCCTGGTGCTGTATAGCACCGTGCGCATGATAGCTGTAAATTACAGGCATATCGTCCGTTTTCGGATGATATGCCTTTTTTTGTCGGTTGTCATCTTTGAAGGACGACAACGTCGTTTTTTCTTGGCTGTCGAGATAACCACTTGCGCTTTTTTCCAACATCACAGCTAGTACTTTAACTCGAAAGGAAGGGATTTACTTGTTCTCCGTTCTCCGTAATCTCGGCTGGTTCTTTCGCCGAGAAAAAAGGCGTTACCTGATTGGCCTTATCTTACTTATTGGTGTAGGTGTTCTTGAATTACTCCCCCCACGTCTGCTAGGCAATGCCATTGACGACATAGTACGCGGTTCTATTACTACAGCATCGTTAGCCAAGTATATCGGTATGATCCTCATTTTGCTGCTAGTCATTTATTGGATTACCTACATATGGATGCACAAATTATTCGGAGGCTCCAACCTCGTAGAGCGCCTCCTGCGCTCGAGATTTATGAATCATTTGATGACCATGACCCCGTCGTTTTTCGAACGCAATAGAACCGGCGACCTGATGGCTCGGGCAACCAATGATATCAGAGCTGTCTCAGCTACCGTTGGATTCGGGATGCTCACCCTGGTGGATTCTACAATTTACCTCACTGTCGTACTATTCGCAATGGGTTTTCTTGTCAGCTGGAAGCTGACACTTGCAGCAGTCTTACCATTACCACTAATTGCAATAGCTATGATTTTTTATGGTAAAGCGATCCATGATCGTTACAGCTTAGCACAAGATGCGTTCGGAGATATGAATGATCAGGTTCTCGAGTCTGTCTCAGGTGTGCGGGTTATCCGTGCTTATGTACAAGAAAGACTTGATGAGAAACGATTCTCAGATATTACAGAAGATGTATACAACAAGAACATGGCCGTCGCCCGTGTCGATGCCTTCTTCGAACCGACGATTCGGTTCTGCGTAGGGCTCAGCTACATTATCGGTCTTACCTATGGGATTTATCTTGTGTTCCGTAATCAGATCACCCTAGGGGATCTTGTCTCCTTTAATATGTACCTCGGAATGATCGTTTGGCCGATGTTCGCTATTGGAGAGCTTATTAACATCATGCAACGTGGTGGCGCTTCTCTCGAACGTATTGATGAGACGCTAAACTCCAAAGCGGATGTTCAAAGTGCGGCCAATCCGGTTCAAGTTGCTAATCCTACCCGGATTGAACTTAACGATGTGACCTTCCGTTATCCCTCATCGACGATTGACAATCTAAGCAATGTCAGTCTGACCTTAAACCAAGGGCAAACACTAGGTGTAGTCGGTCGTACGGGAAGCGGTAAATCAACGCTCCTCAAACAGCTGCTTCGTGAATATCCGACAGGTAATGGTGAAATTCTCATCTCTGGAATTCCGATTCAACAGATTTCATTGGATCAGCTACACAGCTGGATGGGTTATGTTCCTCAAGAACAGATCCTGTTCTCCAAATCAGTACGTCAGAATATTCAATTTGGTCTAGACAACGCGGATGACGATACGATCATGAAAGCTATCACAGCTGCCGCCTTCCAAAATGACTTAGGAACATTATCCGATGGTTTAGATACGTTGGTTGGTGAACGTGGAGTATCCTTATCCGGTGGACAAAAACAACGTGTATCCTTATCCAGAGCCTTTATCGCAAATCCAGATGTACTGATTCTGGACGATGCCTTATCCGCTGTTGATGCTCGTACTGAAGCTCAGATCATTGAGAATATTCGCCAAGAGCGTGCGGGAAAGACTACATTGATTTCTACGCACCGCCTCTCTGCTGTTCAACATGCTGACATGATCGTCGTACTTGATAACGGACATATCGTGGAACGTGGTACGCATCAAGAGCTGCTGGATATGAATGGCTGGTACCGCGAGCAGTATGACCGGCAGCAAGTAGAGAATAATTTATCGAATGATTAAAAGACATACTAGCTATGACTAAGCAAAACTTTTAGGAGGTGTCACCGTTGACAAAGAGTACAGGCAAACGCCTGCTTGAATACGCATTGACCGCAAAAAAAACCTTTATCGCAGCCCTTCTACTCCTCTCCATCGGGGTAGCGGCTGAACTGGCAGGTCCATTTATTGCCAAAAGCATGATTGACAATCATATGTTGGCCATCGAAAAGCCTTATTTTAGTACTACATCACCAGATGAGGCGGTTCAGTATAACAACGCTTATTACAAACGCGGAGACCGGTTTGAACCCGGGGAAGCTAAGGGTCAAGAAATTCGCATTCTTCAATCGGGACGAAGTTTCTACTTTATCAATGAAGCCGTAACACAGTCCGATGGTGAGAGAAAGTTCAGTAATGGTGAAATGCATATCACGCGCGGCCAGGATGAAGTCATCTATCCTGCGGTTAAACTTTCAGCGGATGAACTATTTGATTTTTACAAACCTGAGCTCCCTGGTATTTATCAGCTGGTCGGTTTGTACGCTATCTTCCTGGTCATCTCGATCTTTGCCGAATTCGGTAAAACCTATTGGCTGCAATCTTCGGCGAATCAGGTAATCCGAAAACTACGAACAGATGTGTATGCGCATATCCAGCGACTTCCGGTTTACTTTTTTGACAACTTGCCAGCAGGTAAGGTAGTGTCACGTGTAACTAATGATACCGAGGCGATTAAGGATCTATTTATTGCCGTTCTCTCTAATTTCAGTACTGGTATTATTAATATTACTGGTGTATACATCGCCTTGTTCCTGCTCGATGTTCGGCTAGGTCTGATCAGCTTGTTCATCATCCCGATTCTTATTCTTTGGATCGTGCTCTACCGCAAAATCGCTACAAAATACAATACGATCATCCGCTCACGTCTGAGTGAGATTAACGCTATCATTAATGAATCGATTCAAGGAATGTCCATTGTTCGTATATTCCGCCGTCAGAAGCAGCTTGGTGAAGAATTTGAGCATCTGAACGATGACTACTTGAAATATCAGAATAAAATGCTGAATCTGAATGCCTTCACCTCCCACAACCTGGTGAACTCTCTACGCAGTCTCTCTTTTGTGATGGTGCTTTGGTATTTCGGACATGGCAGTATTACGGGTTCTACATTTGTATCTTTAGGTGTTCTATACGCCTTCGTCGATGTGCTTGGACGTTTGTTCCAACCGATTACAGGTATGGTGAATCAGCTTGCAAACCTCGACACTTCTATGGTGTCTGCGGGTCGTGTGTTTACTCTTATGGATGAGCCTGGGGAGAATGTTACCGATGGTTCCATGCCGCGCTATAAAGGAAAAGTGGAGTTTAAGAACGTATCTTTTGCTTATAAAAAAGACTTCGTCCTTCGCAATATTTCCTTTGAAGCACGTCCAGGCGAAACTGTTGCTCTAGTAGGTCACACCGGTTCCGGAAAAAGCTCGATCATCAACTTATTATTCCGGTTCTATGATCCACAGAAAGGTGAAATCACGATTGATGGCCAGAAGGTTACAGATATTCCGAAGCAATGGCTACGCAATCACATGGGGATTGTTCTTCAAGACCCTTACCTCTTCACTGGTACTATTGCTTCCAATGTCAGCCTGGGGGATGAACGAATCTCACGCGAACGGGTTGAACGGGCTTTACGGGAAGTCGGAGCAGATAAATTGCTGGCCCACCTTCCTCAAGGTTTTGATGAACCGGTTATTGAAAAAGGGAGCACCCTTTCTGCAGGTCAGCGGCAATTGATTTCGTTTGCCAGAGCGCTCTCCTTCGACCCAGCTATTCTGATTCTTGATGAAGCTACCTCCAATATCGACACGGAGACAGAAAGCGTCATTCAAGATGCATTAGAAGTCCTCAAAAAAGGACGCACCACATTCATCATCGCACACCGTCTTTCCACGATTCGCAGTGCAGATCAGATTCTTGTTCTGCATCATGGTGAGATTGTAGAGCGCGGTAGCCATGATGAGCTGATGGCACTCGGCGGTAGATACTTCCGGATGTACCAACTACAAGTAGGTGCTGGTTCTAACAGCATAGATAATAACAATGGTGCACCCTCCCGACCTTCGTTAGGCAGCTTGCAACCATCGTTAGAGAAAATGTAATCGATCCCCTGAGTCACATCCAGTGATTCAGGGTTTTTCTATACTTGATATTAGAACGTTTGTTCTGTAAAATGAAAAATAATACATATAGGTGAAGGAGGCATTTGATGCGTACATACACTATAACTAAGAAGCAAGCTCGACTTTTTCTCCTGGCTCACCAAAAGTTAACTAGGGGCGCTCTTCCTGCCGGTAAACTTAGTATTTATGATTACGTTCGTCACGTAGGCTGTATCCAATATGATCCACTTAACATCGCAGGCCATAACCATGAGCTTGTCCTCCAAGCACGAGTTCCCGGTTTCACACCTGAGCAAGCCCAAGAGCTACTGTATCAAGACCGACTTCTAATAGATGGCTGGGACAAGAACATGTCCATTTATTGTACAGAGGACTGGCCTTATTTTAAACGCAGAAGAGAGGCATCAGCCACACACCATCGGGCCAATGAGCCAGTAATGGCTACAGTAGAACAGGTTCGTGAAGAGCTATTAAAGCGCGGTCCCCTCTCCTCTCTGGATCTAGATGGTAAGGATAAGGTGGATTGGGCTTGGGCTCCGGCTAGATTAACCCGGGCCGCTTTGGAAAGTATGTACTTTTGGGGGGAAGTAGTCGTTCATCATCGTGTTCATACCCGTCGGTATTACGATTTCACTGAACGCCTGCTTCCTCATAATCTTTTAAACACTGAAGACCCTAACCCCACTGATGAACAATTTCATGATTGGTATGTGCTGCGTAGAATAGGTAGCATCGGACTGCTATGGAATAAATCTGGCGATGGATGGCTTGGAATTTCTGGTCTAAAGAGCAAGGAACGTACTGAAGCGATTCAAAGACTGTTAATGGCGGACAGTCTCAGAGAAGTTCTAGTGGAGGGTATTAAGCTTCCACTCTACATCCGTAGCATGGACGCTCTAACTTTAGAAGCTGTAATACAGCAGGAGTCTGAAGATGCTGAGAGTCATTCAAGTTATTCGTTTGCGGCTGTCTTAGCTCCACTCGATAACTTGATATGGGATCGAGAGCTGATCCGACAATTATTTGGATTTCATTACCGCTGGGAAGTCTATAAACCAGCCTTGGAACGGGAGTATGGTTATTATGTACTGCCTTTATTATATAATGATCGTTTTATTGCGAGATTTGAACCGGTGATGGATAAGAAGAGCCAAACATTGAACATTATGAATTGGTGGTGGGAACCGGGTGAACACCTAACGCCAGAGATGCTTCCGGCATTAGGCGAAGCTCTGTCTGCACTGTCACGCTGCGTTAGAGCTTCTAAGATTCATTTTAGACCGGAGGTTGTAGAGGAGTGCGGATTAGAAGGGTTATTAGTGCAAAGTCTCCTCTTCTAACCCCAGTTTCGTGAACATTTCTGTACAATAGCCTTGTAATTTGATCTCTAGCCTTCTTGCTTTATTTTTGAAGCGTTTTAACTCCTCAATCATTTTCGCCCTTCCAGCGGGGGTGAACGTTTCTTGTATCCGTTCCTTGAAATAATCGTGAACGATATGGTTACGCTGCTTCCACACTTCTTCTAGCTGAGCGGTTTCTTGCTCTGAGAAAGGAAAGTGATGCTGGATTTCTTTGATGAGTTGACCGAGTGAATTGCTGAGTTTTCGCTGATACAAATCAGTCAGATCTGCTTCAGTGGGCGTCTTCCCTTGTGATAATTTGGTGAGCAATAACAAATTGGTCAACTGCTGTTCTAGAGCTTGACCATAATAAACTGCTAGTCCAAAATACGCAAATAACTCCTTGGATTGTTCACTCTCTGGTACTTGTGTATGCTTCATCTTTCCCCTCCACTTCTATTCGGCCTGCCAGAGCTATAATAAACTGATATCATCCAGGTGATTCGGAGAAGTTTATGTTCGCTTCATATCTACTGTTAATTCTCCAGTTCCCTACATATTTCCTCTTCTAGAAACGAAATTTAATCTAACCTTGTGCTAAAAAGAAAAACAGACCATGCTGTACATCCACAGCAATGGTCTGGTCATTTGCTTATTATATAGTTAGGTTGGGTATACATCCTTACGCGTATACTTCAACCGCATCGCTAATCAAACGGCAAGCCTCAGCACATCTACGGCAGGCATCAATACATTCCTGACAATGTGTATGTATATGCTTGCTGCTTTCATCTGCACAGGCTTCACAAATTTCGGCACATAGACGGAGAATTCCGGCTACAAACGGACTTTGGCGAGTCATCGCTTGTACGGCATATGAACAAATATCCGCACATTCACGATCTAGCCGCATGCTTTCACGCAGAGAAGCAAGATCATATTCTTTTAGGCTTGAGACATAGCTATAATTACAGGCATTCATACTTTCTAAACAAGCGTCAATGCACTCCTGATATTGAATTCGGGTCATAGCCTTAAACCTCCTGTATTTTTATAGGGTATGCGATACTATTAACCTACAAGATTAGGAATGAACCATTACAACTTCTGACAAGGAGATCTGATTATAGACTTCTCTTAACTGTACTAGGACGAACGAAGGTACGTCCCTCCATCTCCAGTAACCTAGTGCGCAGTTCATTTGATGAGAAATGTTCGCCGATAAATACGGCAACGTCAGGCACTTCGCCTTGTGGTGTGATTTTCATAAAATCAGCTTCACGATAGGCATATTGGAAAAGAAACCGGCTGGAGGTGTCATTAAAGGTCACAATACCTTTAGCTCTATAAACATCACGCGGCAATTCTTTAACGAATTGTTCGAATTCTTCACTGTTTACTGGACGTTTAAAATAATGTGTGTACGCCATCACATGATCGTGGCTAGTATGTGTGCCACCAGTAGTGTATTCATCTTCATCATGCAAGAAGCTTTCGCTCGCGTCCTCAACCTCTTCCAGCTGTTTATCCGTAAGAACTCCACCTGCATCACGCAGCAGTTCCTCCGGTTCCACCTCACAACGCACAGTTGGCAGAATGGGTGCATAAGCGTTCCATTTCCTCAGTACAGCGTTAACCTCTTCCGCCTCTTCAGCGGTTATACGGTCAATTTTATTCAATAGCAAGACAGAAGCGCAGCGAATCTGCTCCTGCATCAAACGATAAGTTGCCCCCTGCTGTGCGCGATACAGTTCAAGAAGATGCGCGGCGTCAACGACGGTGATCAAGCTTTTCAGTTCTACTTTTTGATACAACGAAATCTCGGTTACGCCATCCACTATTTCCAGCGGATTTGCAGCGCCTGTTGCCTCGATCACTACGACATCCGGAGTCTCTTTCTTGATCAGTGTTGCGAGTTCTGTACTAAGATCACTTCGGATAGAACAGCATATGCATCCACCAAGTAGTTCTGCCATAGGGACAGTTTGCTCAACTAGCAATCCATCTAAATTCACTTCACCCAGCTCATTCATCACTACTGCAGGGCGTAAACCCTGATTTTTCCAATGATCTAGTAGGCGCTGCAGCAGCGTTGTTTTGCCGCTCCCCAGAAATCCTGACAATATATACACAGGTACGACCTGTTCCATGTTTCATCGCTCCCCAGCAAATTACAGTTATGTGTAGCGAGTGTACTACATGCGCGCGAAGCACGCAAGCGGCACCCCAAATTCCTGCTGAATTCTGTGAGTACAAGAAAGCTTGTCTTTACTTCTGCCATACCCTATCATGATAACATCTCTAATCTAGGAGTTGAGCCATTTGTCATCTGTTGAAGAACATCGGAAAGAAGCGCCTCAAACCGTTTCCTGCTATATCATTACTGTCTCGGACACCAGAACTATTGAAACAGATACCGGAGGAGCTTTGATTAAATCTATGCTCGAAGAAGACGGGTATGAAGTGATAGGCAGCACTATTACGAAAGACAATTATCAGGATATTCGTGAGCTATTGTATAAATGTGTTGACCACGCCGGAATAGAAGCTGTACTTCTGACTGGTGGAACAGGGATTTCTCCACGGGATACGACGTATGAAGCTGTTGCCTCTTTGCTAGATAAAACATTACCTGGCTTCGGTGAGATTTTTCGAATGCTAAGCTTCACAGAGGACATCGGTTCGGCAGCTATTCTTAGTCGAGCCATTGCAGGCACCATGGGAAAGACCGCTATCTTTTCTATGCCCGGCTCTACTGGAGCCGTAAAACTGGCTATGGAACGGCTAATTATCCCGGAACTTCGCCATGTTATGCGTGAAATTTACAAGCGTTAAGCAAATACCCATTTTTAAATACAATAGACAAACAACCAAGCAGGCTTTTGTTCTGTGCGTATAATACGGTAAGTCCACACACAAAAGGAGCTGAAGGAAATGTCTGAATGTCCAAAATGCCCAGCCCAAACGGTTACTGACCCACCTAAGGTGGTTTATCAAGATCACTTCCACCCACAAGTAGTAAATGTGATTCATCCAATTGAAATCGTAAGACGTCACCACTGTGTACCCGTACCTCGCCATTGCTACACCTATTCTGTTAAAGATGTATTTGTGGATAACTCCATGATGCCTAGAGGCGGAAGATAACTCTACTTCACAACACTATTAAAAGTCCCCTATATGTGAGAGACAGACTCGTGCTAAATGCATTGGGTCTTCTCTCGCTTTTTTCTGTCAAAAAACAATTCAAATTCATACTCTAAACTAAATTCGATATTGAGGCTACGGTTTCCCAAAAAGAGGAAATCGATAGTTTAATGGATGAGTTATTCGAGGAATAGTAGTTATGCCCCGGGGAAAGTTTCCGGGGCGTTTTTTATGTAGTTACCTTAACCACATCATCGATCTTAATCCAATCATAGTCATATTCTATTTGCAGTTTGATCCGCCGTAGTTGCCTGTCTATTGCGATCACAACACTCCCCGGTTCTTAATATCTTGAACTGGTTCAAATTGAGTGATTGTTATCTGCTCCCGATACTGTTTCGAGTAAGCGAGCACTTGATTAATGTGGACAAATCATAGTGACGTAATCATCAAGATGATTTACGCCTTTTCTTATGCATTCCAGCTCTATAGGCCAGTATTTCTTCATATAGTCCATCTTTATCTCCCCCTTTTCATGTTTTTGGACATAAAAAAAGCCTTGAAATGAAAAAAAGGCATAACCAAAAAATGGCCACACTTTTTCAACCTCAAGGCATATTCTATAAGTTGTCAATTAAGACAACAGCTCCTTCTCCAGCTGAACATAAGACAGCGGAGAAAATGAATGTGTTTCGTAATGAGGTGATCAGGTGATTATATCCTAATCATTGTAAAGGGGCAATAGCGTAGGCAGATTCTTTCAATCCCCTTCTATTGCCCCATATTTACATTCATTTTTAAGCTTTTTCTAAAAAAATTTGTTGCTGTTTAAGGAAAGGGAAAGTAAAGGTTTAGATCGACCAAATAATAAAATACGGAAACCATAGATTATAGCCTGTCGATATTTTATTGAACAATAGTGTCCCATCCCTCACGAATAGAATGTGCTAAGCGCTAAGGTAGTGAAAAATAAAACTGGAAAGAAACAACAAGTTAGTCATGGTTGGAGATTCCGTCAGGGCGCGAATGCGGCTGTAACGGCCGATAAGCGATTAAGGAACAAATAGAATCTTGTCAATGAAATAGGAGGCTTCTTGGCGAAGCAAAGGTTCTTTGGAGTGGAAATCGACTGAACCGTCAGAATTGATTATTGTGACCGGATCCGTAACTCCGGCAGCAACAAGCTTGCTTACGGCCTTGATAGCCGAATCATCGGTTTTCCCTGCCAATCGGACCTCATCGCCAAGCGGCCATGGAAGAGGAATGCGCGTTAAGATGACGGCCATTTCTTCCCGAGTTATCGTGCGATCCGGTTCAAATCGGTCTCCGGTCTCCTCCTCCAACCAATGCTGCTCGACCGCTGCCTGTATCTCTTTAAAGGCAAAATGGTGTTCGATATCCGTATAACCGGATTTCGATTTGGAGGGCGGATAGCCGAAAGCATGCAGCAGCATTGTGATGAATTCCGCACGGGTCACGGACGCCTTCGGGTCAAAGCTGCGCCCATCTCTTCCATTAATGATATCAAGCGAATGGAGCTTTTCTATAGACGGTTGGTAGGGGCTTTCTTTCGAGACATCGGAAAACAACGCTTTTTCCTGTATTTTGGGCGAATAGGCTATCGGGGACTTGGAGGGTCTATACATATAAGCAATACCTCCATCCTTTTGTTCAAGAAATGCTATTTTCTTCCCATGGTCATCCATAAACAACAAGGGATCTATCTTTTTCAAAGTAGTCTTGCCATTCCCCAATTTGTATCTGTCTTCCGCTACAAGTTGTCCGTTATTGTACGTAATTCTAGTCACAAATGACGGGGTATGCAGGTCTTTGTATAATCCGATATAACGCGCGGCTTGCTGTTCTGTAAGAGGTGATACCGATTCAGGCATCTCAGTGCTCTTCGGATAATAATGGTCCATAAAAGCAGCATACAAATCCGAGCGCAATTCGGAATCATTATTATAAATGACGAACATCCCCGTTTTGCGCTCAGGCAGTAGCCATGTAAAAGAGGCATGTCCGGGGATGTTCCCACCTTTGCTGACGACATACTGACCATTCGACAGTTCATTAAAAATGCTTTCAAATCCATAGCTTGTTATAGGTATGGCCGGATGAGCGAAAACGGAAAACTTGCTCATTCGTTGAACACTTTGTTCACTTAACATTTGCCGATCTCCGGCCTTTCCTTTTTGTAGAAGCATGATCATGAATTTAGCCATATCGCTTCCGGTGGACAACATTCCGCCCTGAGGCATGTCCGTAGGATAAAGGCCATACTCCGGATATGGCGTGCCTTCCGGATCGTAAGCTGCAGCCATTCGGGCTTTAAGCTCTGGGGTTACAAGATCATGGGAAGAATTCATGCCGAGTGGTTGAAAGATGTTTTTATCCATGTATTCATGAAAAGGGAGCCCAGTAACTTGTTCCACGGCATATCCCGCCAAAGCAAAAGCATAATCGTCATACTGGTAGGCTTCCCCCGGCGTCCGGACGATGGTTGGCATTCGATCCATTAAGAAATCTCGAAGAGAATTCTCTTGATTGAGAAGATCGGGCGAGGCGTCATCGTCTTTTTCATATGGGAAATCGAACCCAGTCATGTGGGTCAGCATATTTTCCAAAGTTAGCTGTTTACCTGTCGAATTTGGTATTGTGATACCTCCGAGATATGATTGGATGTCCTGATCCAGCTTGATCTTCCCTTGGTCTGCAAGCTGCAGCACAGCCGCAGCTGTAAGCGTCTTAGAAATGGAACCGATGCGAAAAACGGTATTGGAATCTACTGGGGTTTTGCTTTCTTTGTTTGCATACCCGTATCCTTTGGATAAAACCACTTGTCCGTCCTGAACGACGACGAACATGGCCCCCGGAACATTGAACTTCTTCAGGCTTTTCCCAAAGTAATTGTCCGCGAAGGCCTCCACTTCTTTGGGGTCAACCGGACCGCTTGGAGCAGCAGGAACAGCTGCAGTCTGAATCGCTGTGATTGTTTGTCCCTTAAGAGGGAGCTGTTCCGCACTGACACTATACCCTCCGACCAAAGCAATTAAGTAAGTCACAGCTAGAGACGTGCTTAGCGTTACAGCGAGCACTTTTGAAACTCTTTTTTTACGCATTAGAAAATCCTCCGTCAATGAAATTAGTATAGGCTAGAAGTACCCTCTCAGTGTAATATGATGAATTATTTCCCCGCACAGTCTTCCGAATAGTTCATCACCTAGCCTAAGGTCAAGCAAAAAAAGGTCAGACCTCTGCAGCTAACTCCGATGGCTACGGTGTGCCTTTCGATTGTTTCGATTGCGATTGACGATATATGCCTACAAAAAAATAGGCCAGCCAGAAATCGGGGTACGGTTGGTCTATGAATGACCGTCGCGCCCGGTTCATTATATTAATTTCTTTTTCTGACTAATTGCCTGAATATATTTAATAGTAAGCTTCCATAAGACTTTCCCAAACCAAAACATTAACACTCCAATCACAATAGAAATTGGCAAGGAATACATTGGGCTTGGTGTAAATGCTCCCATTTCGATTGTTATTCCCCCAATATCAAATCCCATATGTTGTCCGACAAATTTAAGAATTCCGCCTATCGGCGTAATAACTCCACCAATCATTAAAGCAATGGAAAGAGTACTGATGAACGGCAAGAGTAAGATACCACTGACACCTACAAAACTGTTACAAAGAGCAAATATTGCACCAAATTTACGCCAACTAAATTTACTGTTCATTGAAATGGCTTTACCTAAGTATACTTTTGCTAATTCTTTTGGGTTTCCTAACCGTTCGATGATTTGCTCAGTAGATACACCATTATTTTGCAATTCAAGTATTACACTTTTGATTTCTTTTAAAATGTCAATACGCTCGGAATCGGTCATCGATTTCAAATGATTGTCAATTTTCATTAGATAATCATTCATAATTTTATCCATAATTTAACTCTCCTTTGATTACTGATATAGCTGTTAATAAATTATCATAATCTTCAAATAAGGGACCAACCCCTTGTATTGCGCAGAATTTATCCGTATTTTCCATTTTCATTTTTTCCTAATTGCTAAATTCAGCAATTAAAATACTTTTAAACGGATTAGGACTGTTATCTCTACCCAAACTGTTCAAACTGACGACCAACGTATGATTGCCTCCAAGTGTACCTCCCGCAATCGTAGAAAACCCTAGAATACCACCTGTGTGTCCCCATATCGAGACACCGTTTGGAAGCTTAGTTTCAAAGATTCCAAGACCATATCCATCGATTCCTGCTCTTCCTGTAGGAACTGTAGTAAGCATTTGTTTTAGCTGCTTTTCCTTCAGTAATTTGCCACCGAGCAAGGAAGAGAAGAATTTATTTAAGTTGTCAGCAGTAGAAATCATATCTCCAGCCGAGCTACCTGCACTTGGATTATAATAAGTAACGTCTTTAATCTCACTTGCTTCGTCTGGTTGGGAATATCCCCGAGCATGCTTGGTGCCTGGAATAACGCTTGAATTGCCAGGTAGGAATGTATCCGACAATTCAAGCGGTTCAATAATCCGATTCTCAATCTCTTCCGCGTAGCTGT
Organism: Paenibacillus sp. FSL E2-8871; assembly: GCF_038000345.1. Taxonomy (NCBI): domain Bacteria; kingdom Bacillati; phylum Bacillota; class Bacilli; order Caryophanales; family Paenibacillaceae; genus Paenibacillus; species Paenibacillus sp. FSL E2-8871. The sequence goes on from NZ_JBBOBV010000001.1 coordinate 1,614,244, forward strand.
TTCCGGTTAATTTCTCAATAAGAATACCCAGTAATACGTATCCTGTGTTTGAATAAGACCATCCCTTTCCTGGGACAAAGTCTGGGGGCAGAGAAATCCCCATCTTAACTATTTCTTCAGCCGTATACGATTTTTTCGTATCCATAAAATCTGCGCCTTTGAATCTTGAGTATTCAGCGATACCACTTGTATGGTTCAATATCTGCCGGATGGTAATTTGTTTACCATTATATCCGTTTCCTTGAATGACACCGGGCAGCCATTTTTCGATGGAGTCGTTTAGATTTAAGCGGTTCTCTCCAGCTAATTGAAGTACAACCGTTGCGGTGAACGTCTTCGTCACGCTGCCAATGCGAAATCGAAAATCTGTTTCCATTGGTTTCTTGGTGCTCAGATTCGCTACCCCATCGGCATAACCCCAAGTTTTTCCACCCTCAGAAGTTTTAGCAAGTATCCCCGGGAATCCAAGTAGCAATGTATCCCGCATTGCTTGCTTGACGGAATTATGATCTCGTTGAGTGGTTGTTTGTAACGAACTAGATACATTTTGAGTGGGTTCTGCTTTTACAATTGAGCTTGGCGATGTGTATAGCAGGGAACTTCCAGTTATTAAAAGGGCCAGACTTGCAAATGTAATTTGACTACGTATTTTCATAAGGCATTCCTCTTCTCAATTAATATTGTAAGTTTGTAATCATCTTCCTAATTGTTGTTTTACAAAGTTGAGTCGTCTATTTATTCATCAAATTAATTTTAAATATATTGCCCTCATTACCACCAAAAACGATCATCCCACCTTCAGGTAGAACTACCGAATGAGTGCTCGTTGCCTTTGAAAAGTTCACAACGATTCCATCTGCGTCATAAACGGCAAACCCTCCACTCACTGGAGTTTCAACGTTCATGACTCGATTGGCTGATTGATCATCAATTTTATACCATACAGCCTGACCACCCGATGGTATGATGCAAAACGAGTCGTTCCCTTCATAAATGGGTTGAATAGCATCTTCACTTATATAGGATTGTCCGTCGATCTTTAAATACTCTTTATGGTTCTCATTATAGAAATTCAAATCGAAAGCATCTCTTCCGTTCAAAGTAGGAATCTCAATTACATTTACTGCTTTATTCTCGTCAACAATTTTAGTGCCGGATGCGTATCCATGGTTGATATCAACGGATATATTTTTTGCCAAAAGCGATTTGCTCAAATACAACATTGAAGTTATCTTTTCATCCAAAGAGTAGTAGTTTTTTTCATTTCTATGTTCCCATATCGTTTTAGTTGACTGACTTAGAGGATTGGAATCTAATTTTTGATATTCGTAGGTTACCGCAACTGTTTGACCTAATCCTGGAGTATCCGTATAAGCGTTAAGTTTTAAATAGGTTGTTCCATTCTTCTGGTGGTCAAAGCTTATGGTTGCATTCCCATCGTTGTTTTTAAATTGTCCATTGCCCGTATATACATATTTTTGAGGCGGTATCGATCCAAATCCTAGATCGGGTAAATCAATCTCTCCGTTCTTTATCTCCAGATTTACCGTTTTACCTACGGTACCGTATAATCCAGAGTAAGCAAGCAAATCGGATGGCATTTCCACTTTCAATGGAGGTTCAAATGTTTTTTTAGGTAGGATTTCTTTAATGATGCCTTTGGCGCTTATATATTCTAATAAAATATTAGATGCAAATATACTATTGTAAATACCACTACCTCCCGATGAAAGTACAGCTATAGAAATGTCATGTTCGGGTAGGGTAGTCAAAGCAGCATGATACATATACGTATCTCCACCTTTGAATAATGCGGTTATTCCGTAATCACTAAATGGTGCTAAACGGACGGCATCCCAACCCAGGCCATAATTAATGGTGTTTGTCTCTTCAGAAACCCACACACCCTTTCTATACTCATGACTTTGCATAGCCATTGCTGACTTCTCAGATAAAATATCCGTTCGATTCCCGATTAATACTTCAGCAAACTTACTTACTTCTTCGGCCGTGGAGTAGATGCCTCCTGTCCCAATGAGATTGGCATTCTCGGTGGGTAAAGCTTGATCGATCCCGGGAAAATAAGTTTTTGTGAGTCTGTCTCTATCAAACGAATCACGTGGTGTTTGGGTAGAGGTTAATTGAAGAGGCTTGCTAATATGGGTTTCAAGAAATTCGCTGTAACTTAAACCGCTCACTCTTTCAACCAAGATTTCAAGCAGTTGAAAACCATCATTACAATATACCGAAAATTCGCCGGGGTTTGACTTTAAGTTATCTGATTGTAATTTGACCAATAATTCATCATGATTTTTCGTATCATTATCATCAAACAAAAAACTATTCCCATAGTGACTACCGTAAATTCCTGAAGAATGATTCATCAACATGCGTGGCGTAATCTCTTTATATCGTTCATCTGCCATTTTAAAGTCCTTAATGTACGTGGTTAGTGGTTGATCAATATCAATTTGATTAAAATCAGCTAGCATCATCGTTGCAGCAGACACATACGTTTTACTTACTGAGCCTATTCCAAACATCGTCTCTTTGGTTATCGGACTCTTGGTCGCTTTATCGTAGACACCAGCGCTATCCGATAAAACAATGGATCCATGATCCATAATTGCATACTGTAATCCACTTGCACCATAATCGGACACAATCTTCGCAGCCAGCTCCTGTGCCTTTTCTTTTACAGTATCATTATTCGTTAGAGCAAAAGCAGGGGTGACTGGTATTGCAAAAAGTATTGCAGTCATTACTACGGAAACCATCTTCTTCATTATTAATCCCTCCTCGTATTCCTTCTAGATGTGACTTACTGAAATCATCATACAAGGAAGAACGCCGTTAGAATGAAAATCGCCCTGAAACGCAAAAAACAATCCCTAAACAACAGGTTGTTTAGGGATTGTTGGTATATAATGGTATTAGTGCCATATTATTAAATACTTTATGTTTCGTTTCAATGGTCATATGACCACCGTACTTGTCGCAGATTCTAGCTATGTTCGTTAATCCGATACCATGAAATTCCGGGTTTGATTTTTGGCTGTTTAAGTGGGTAACTTCATTCTCCATATGATTCATGATGTGAATGAGAAGGGTAGACTCGGTAGAATGTATTTTTATAAGAATGTACCTATCTTCTGCGATCTTCAACTTTTTAGAAGCCTCTATTGCGTTATCTAGCATATTTCCAATGACAACACATAAGTCATAACGGTCAATATGGACTTTTTGTGAACATAAGCTAAGCTTTGTATCTATTCTTATGCCATTGGCTTGTCCAATATTAAGTGTATTTGTGACAAGGGCATCTATAACTAGATTCCCTGTGTTTACCCGTTGATAAGCCCCTTCAACTTTATTTAATGTAGTCTTAATATGTTCCCTTGCTGCTGCTAACTCATTTCGCTCAATACACTCTTCAATATACAAAAACTGTTGATTCGTATCATGAATGATTCTTTTAATGGATTTAAAGCTGTGAACGACTTTTTCGTAATTCGCATCCTGATGGTCCATCTGCTGTTGCAGCTGAGCATTCTCATGCATGAATTGAAATTTATCAATGATATTATCAAAAACATAGAAAATCATAACGTTTAAGAATAGTAATACAATGACGGATATGAAAGAATAGGCGTCCTTATAAGTTAGAATATTTAGTTGGTTTATACTTACGATAGGAATAACCGAAAAAAATATGTAGTAACGATAATCCAAAGAGTAACTTCTACGTTTTGCAAGTAGACGTATGATCTGAATGATAGCAAACATGATCATGCAACTGAGTAAAATAGCTTTTGTGTAGGCTATTTGATCATATTCATTTACAGGGTCAAAGCTAAACTCAATTGAATATAGGGTATAAAAAATATAAAGGGATATAAAATTAACGAGAGATATTAAAACACCGTAAAACATAGAAAAAATGATCTTGTCTTTAATTTTTACTTGATAAGATTGTGCAAAACTAAATATCATGAGCAAAGGTAGAATCAAAGATAAAATAGGAGAGATGGGAATAACCAGATACATGTAATCAAGCAACCCAAACATAATGAAATAAATAAATCGGTTATGTTTTTTAGCTGATTTATCAAACACCGAGTTGAAGAAAAAATTAATTTGAACACCCATCACAAGGACAATGCTAAAGACAATAAGAAAATTATTTTGAATCATATCAATCGACCTTCATAATCATAAATTTGGTGTAAGTATCTTTAACCTCATTAATTTTAGAACGACCTATAGGTAATTCCAACCCATTGGACATTAGAACAACTCCGCTAGAAAATTTCTTCACATGAAGCAGATTAATAATAATAGAACGATGGATTTGCAAGAAGTTACAGTCTTTTAAGGCCAAAGCATAATCTGAAATGATGCCTTTGCTTTCATAGGTTTGATTAGTGGTCGTAAAATGTAGTTTGCTTTTTATAGTTAAGCTTTTGGCAGCTTGAATACTAATGAGGTCATCATATTTTAAAATGATTTCTTCATAGGTTGACTTGATAACCATAAACTTTTTATCAAGTGCTTGAAAGTATTGGCATATCTTGATTATTTTCTCCTCCAAGATCGAAGGAGCAATGGGTTTTATCAAATACTGAAATGTCATGACATCAAAACTTTCCACCATATATTCAGGATAGCTTGTCAGAAAAATAATTTGTTCATCTAGGTTATTTAACTCTCTTATTTTTCGGGCTGTTTGAATCCCGTTTATCCCCCCCATTTCAATATCCAAAATTAAAATATGGAATGGAGTTTCATAGCGCTCATAATGGGATACCAATTGCTCTCCCGAGCCGAATAATTCAATTTCAAAATCTATATTAGTCTTTATCGACAAAGTAATCAGGATACTTTTGACAAGCTCTCTTTGTTTTTCCTCATCATCGCAAATAGCCACTCTATACAAAAATAATACACCTCTCATTTTCTATACCTTTATTCTAAAACTCCATATAAACATGATACAACCTTTTGACTTTGTATAGATAGCTTTTGGATGAAATGCAAATTAAAATCCCTCAACACCACATGAACGAATATTTCCTTGACTGCATCTTACCCATTTTCAGAGGTATTGTGAATGTCTTTTTTATAACATCCATATGGAGTTAAGCTGCAATTCCAAGCTGTTTTAGATCAGGTATTTCCTGAATATAAGGGTCTATTTGGGGGTTTACATTCTGTTGTATCTTTGAAAACATTGTTGACGTTCCCTACCTCAGATGAAGTTCTGAGCGCTGGAGAGGAAAAATTAACAGAGATGATGGCATCTTTATGTGTACGAAGATTCTGTCCGTTTTCAATGAGTCCTTATGGCAAATCGAGAGACCGTTGTTAAGCGGCTTATAAGCGCAGTTAATCAAATCCACCGCTGGGTCGACTAATCGCTCACTATAAATGACGAAATGTCGAATAAACCTGAAAAAGTACATCTTTAAATGATACGTGGCGGACTAAAGTATAGATTCCTGCAAATTTACAGTAATTATTGCTTAAGAATAAGTCTTCGTGTCATAAGTATGGATATTCCTGTATATTCGCAGGTTTCGACCTAATAAAAGAAAAAATCTGCGCAAAAAGATGCACATTTGCAGTTTTCTTTTGTCTAGCGAAAGGTTTGTATGACTATGAGAAATAAATTCCATTCTAGGTTGTGAGTCGGTGCTCACGATTTATCTTTGTTAAACTCAGAATCAGGGTATCATCGGAGTCCATGTTTTAAGGCGGTCAAACTCATAGATCGTTCGGAGATGATAGGGTTCTTTTTCATGCTCTCTTTCAAAAACACCCATGTACCCAACCTCATTAAATACAACATATTCAAGAGTAACCAATGGATCGGGACGATTAATTTGCCAATAATAATGTAATTCTAACGGCGCCTTGTACCATAACCAATCTAAATCTTGAAGAGCTACATTTCTGTGTTGGAGAACCCATATACTGAAGACTACATGAGGATCGTCTACAGGTATTTCTGAGTTTGGATTTTTATCTTTTAAATGATTTGCTGCCTTCTGAAGTACATTGTTAACATCTGATTCAATTTTAAAATTAGAAACGGCTTTAACCTGATTAAATTGCTCCGTATATTTGTTACTCTCCGAAAGCGCTTTGATTTGTTGAAAACTAATCTTAGGGGTATAGAAAATGACGAAGACGGTAATCAACCCAAACATTAGCGCCTTTGCGTAAAGAAACTTTTTCTTTTTATTCATATAAATCAAGCCCATGATAAAACCCACAGGAATCAGTAACCCAAATAAATCGACATACAATTCACAAAGTAAAAAAGCTGCAATTATGATCACCCAGTCTTTTAACTTTAATATCTTTCGCTAATCCAAATAAGACAACAGTAATGAAACAAAAAAACAGGTCCATAAAATCCAGCTCAATAGTATCAGTCCTCCCTTCTTTCATTATATACAAAACACCCGACAGACGAATCTGTCGGGTTATCAATCATTATATTTTACAAATCAGGATGCTCATGTTTCGCTTTCAGACGATTCCAGCGACGCTCCACTTCTGCCTCGAAGCTGCGTAAAGCCGGCTCATTCTCAGGCTTCAGTAAATGACGGGTTTTGCCCATTGTCTTCAACCAAGCGGAGAGCTCAACGCGTTTGCCCTTATCCTCTGGATTGTACGTAATATTCGTAGAACCGTGCTCCACTTCATATAGAGGGAAGAAGCAAGATTCAACAGCCAGCGAAACGATGTTGGTACCCTCTTTATCCTCAGACATCCAGTTCAGTGGGCATGCGATCAGGATTTTACCGTACACAAGTCCTTCGTTCTGAGCGTACCATTGTGCTTTTGCCGCTTTCTTCACAAGATCCTGCGGGTAAGCTTCGGAACCTGTGAAGACATATGGAATGTTAGTAGCTGCCATGATTTGCGCAGTATCCTTATGCTGTGTAACTTTACCTTGCTGATTCTTACCAATGCTGGATGTAGATGTACGATGACCCAGTGGTGTGGAATAGGACTGCTGTGCACCTGTGTTCATGTAACCTTCGTTATCGTACTCTACGATAATCATTTTGTGACCGCGTAGTGCAGCCCCAATTGCAGGTCCCATTCCGATGTCCATACCGCCATCACCAGTTACCATTACAAATGTGAAGTCGTCTTGAAGCCCAAGTCCGTCCAATTCACCACGGCGTTTGCGTTCCCAGAACATTTCTACGACACCGGATAAGGTAGCTGCACCATTTTGGAACAGGTTATGAATAAACGTAGATTTATGAGAAGAATATGGATAACCCGTAGTTGTTACCATCGCACAACCCGTGTGATAAAGCGCTACGATATCCCCTTCGATGCCTTTGAAGAACGTCTCCAGTCCTGAGAAAATCCCACAGCCTGGACAAGCGCCATGACCTGGTGCAAGCCGTTTAGGTTTCTTCGTCAAGCTGCGCAGTGGGGGTATCCGCACACTTAATTTCCCTGTTGCTTCATCCTGTTTAACCGTAATTAATCCTGTCTTCAGCGAATCAAAGTCCATCGGCTTCAATAGACGCTGTGGCGCTTTGTCCGGTGCACCTGGATTGTGACCATAGTAGTCAAATGGAACTTCAACACGGTCTGCAGCAACGGCATCCAATGCTAATTGGAAGAATGCATGACCATCTTCTGCGTAGAAGTCCTTACCGCCCAACCCGTAAATACGGCTAATTACCTTTGTAGTAGTGTTACCATAGGTGAACAAGGCTGCCTTGATCTCATTTACCATATTACCGCCGTGACCACCAACCGAATCCGCACGGTCGCCTACGGTGATTGCCTTAACATTTTTCAGCGCTTCAGCCATTTGCTTCTGCGGGAAGGGACGAATCATATTCGGCGAAATTGCACCTGCTTTGATCCCTTGCAAACGAAGCTGATCCACAACATCTTTAATAATCTCTGAGGCAGAGTTCATCAAGAATACGGCTACTTCCGCATCTTCCATCCGATACTCTTCGATCATTGGATAGTGGCGTCCAGTCAATTCAGCGAATTCCTTAGCAATTTCTTCGAAGACTTCACCCGCATTATACATCGCTACCGACTGCTGATAACGGTTGTTGATATAATCAGGTTCGTTCATGTAAGGACCTACGGTAACTGGATTATTGCGGTCTAGTGTATCTGTGAAGCCTACCGGTGGTTGTGGGCCAACGAATTTATGAACATCCTCACGGTGAGTAAATGCCTGTACTCGACGTTTCTGGTGAGAAGTAAAATACCCATCTGATGCTACCATTACTGGAAGACGCACTTTGGCGTGCTCAGCAAGCTTAAGTGCCATCAGATTCATATCATAAACGGATTGTGGATCACGGCACATCAGAATCGGCCAGCCCGTATTTAGCGCAAAATACAAATCAGAATGGTCACCATGAATATTAAGCGGACCGGATATCGAGCGGCAGATCAAATTCATTACCATAGGCATCCGTGTACCAGCTTGTACCGGCAATTGCTCTAGCATGAACATATAACCTTGAGCACTGGTAGCATTAAATACACGTCCACCAGCCGTCGAAGCTCCATAACAGATTCCTGCAGAACTGTGTTCGCCATCTGATGGAATAAGCATAATATCATGCTGACCGTTCGCTTTCATGGTATCTAGAAATTGAGCGACTTCTGTCGATGGGGAGATCGGAAAATAACCCATGACATGATAATTTATTTGATGGGCAGCATAAGCTGCCATTTCATTGCCGGATTCATATAGGAATTTCTGCTCAACCTTCTTAGAGCTTATTTCTTTTTCATAATCAATAGCCACGTGTGTTCCACCTTTCCTCCGTTAATTAAGCCTCAGTAACAAGATCAAAAATATGCCGGACCGTATGGCTCTCAGCGTAGCCATCTTCCTCGCGTTCGCCAGACAAAGCCGTTGTAGGACAAGCTTCTACGCATTTTAAGCAGCCTTTGCAGTATTGATAATCAATGCCTTGCAGGAACATTTGCGGACGTCCCTTCTTATCAGGCTGCTCATCCCAAACAAAACATAAATCAGGACAAACCGTATCGCACTGCGCACAATGAATACAATCCTCTAATTTAAAATGAGGCAATAAACCGGATCTTGAAATGCTTAGATTCTTTAAAAAGCTGCTGCCAGGATTCGTAATGGTACCACCAATAGGCTGAGTTTCATAACCTAAGGCCGAAATATCGGACCGAACGAACTCAGGCATAATCGCACCTTCTGGTAATGGGAAATGCATGAAGGTAACTTCATTAAATCCACGTTCGAAAGTAGTTAGTGCTGACTGAACAGCCTGTGGATATTTTTTGCCAAGTGATTTCTCGATAACACCCTTCATAATTTCAGGATCCAAGAAATCACACATCCGGAACAACGCACCTAACATTGCCATGTTTACGCGGTTCTTCTCATCTAATGCGATCGATGTAGCATCAACGACAGCTATAGTTCCTGCCATCATGTTCAGGGAGGACTTCAATTCTTCTGGCGACTTAGCCGAGTTCACTAGCACCGTGCTATGATCATAAATTCCGCTAGTCACGTTGACGGTCTTTGCCAACGCTTCATGGAATATGCCTACGACGTGAGGTCGTTCTACCGGTGAAGTGTCACGAATATGTGTGTTCAAATCACAAAAACGGATATGTGCCTTTACCGCTGATCCCTTTTTCTCAGAACCATAGGATGAAAAGCTCACTCCATTCATTCCAGCACCGACAACGCCTGCTTCTGCAAGCATTTTACCAGCTAAGTTCGCGCCTAGCCCTCCAATTGATTCCAGACGAATCTCAAAAAATCCGAGTTCGTTCACTTTTGGTAACTGTACCACCGACATAGCCCCTTTCAGAATGTCATCAGTATAATATCCTTTTGACTTTTTCAACGATTGTATCTTGATTTTGCAAGTCGCGAAGTGACAAATCTTGCATTTTCCATGTGTTACCTAAGCTTATTTAGCTACTTTTATTTAGCAATAAAATTAAAAATTAAGATGTTAAATTCATCACATTCTGCATGATAAATATCACACTCCAGTGAAAAGTCGCGCCTCTTCATAAAAATGTGTGTTATTTTTACTTTTCAACTAGTCCGTTTCAGGATAAACTGATGCTTGGTGTAATTTTTCGAAGACAGCTTAGGAGGCATTAATTGTGAAGTCAAACGAAGCATCATTACAGAAGAAATTGCTTCCTCGGCATATCAGCTTTATGGCGATGGGCGGAGTAATCGGTACAGGGATTTTTAAAGGAAGTTCTGAGACCATAAGCATTGCCGGACCTGCGGTTATTCTTACTTATGTATTAGCAGGCCTGCTACTCTTAGTGGTCATGGGGGCAATAGCCGAAATGGCTACGGTGTACCCGAATAGGAATATGAAGGACTTCATACGTGAGGCTTTTGGAGAACGACTCTCCTTTATCGTGGGCTGGTTATATTGCTTCATGTGGTTGACCGTTTGTGTGATTGAAGTGCTGGCAGCAGGCAGCTTCTTGCAATACTGGTTACCGGATGTTCCTTTATGGCTGCTCAGTCTTGCAAGTGGCGCTTTAATTATCGGCATCAACATGATGAGTGTAGGTGGTTATGGAGAAACGGAGTTTTGGTTGGCCGGTATCAAAATTGCTATGATCATCATCTTCATTATCTTAGGAAGCTCATTAATTTTCGGGCTGTTGCCAATGACTGAAGCTACGCCTTACTTACACAACTTTACAGACTATGGTGGATTTCTCCCACGAGGCTGGACCCCCATCTTCTCTGCCCTTCTTGTCGTTATGTTCTCCTACGGTGGGTCAGAGTTGATTGGACTTACCTTGACGGAGACACAAGATGCAGAGAAGGTCTTACCTAAGGTTGTCAAAAGCTTCATTCTGCGCGTTATTCTGTTCTATACCTTGCCGATCCTAATCATCTGTGGATTAATACCATGGAATCAACTGAATGAGCATACAAGCCCGTTTGTTCAGGTATTAGCCGCAACAGGACTTAAGGGTGCCGATCACATCATGAACTTTATTCTGATTACAGCGGTGCTCTCTGCTGCCAATTCTGGTATTTATGGCGCCACTCGGATGCTGCACTCTATGGCGTCACAGGGCGAAGCACCACGCAGCTTGGCAAAAACCTCTGCAAAAGGTGTACCCATCAACAGCCTGAAGCTCTGTGCCGTTGTTCTTGTTATTGGTTCCTTATTAGCGTACTTCGCCCAGGATGGATTGTTCCGTTTGCTAATGGCGGTTCCAGGCTTTGTGGTTATTCTCGTATGGATCAGCATTTGTATGTCACAACTTAAACTGAGAAAATCTTATCCGAAAGAACCAACCTTTAAAGTATGGGGGTTCCCTTATATAACCGTTGTTACACTGGTTTGTTTAACTGTTATCGCGGTTTCTTTTCTCTTCGATGTTCAGAACCGTATCAGCATAGGAACATGCCTAGCAGTTCTGTTGATGCTTACGATTTGGTCGTTCGTAAAATTCAAGAAAAAGAATTAAAGGTTCTAGCACGGACCGATTTATCAAAAAGAGGTGTATCCCTTGTTCTTCACACTAGCGAAGAGAGGGACACGCCTCTTTTTAATTATTGCCACTCTAAACCGCTTGTCTTTATCGTGGAAGATTAATTACCATAGCGGGACGGACGCCGTCACGGGCTACACTGACATTCGCATAGCTGCGAATACTGTAACTCGGTCCGACAAAAAACGCACGCGAAGGTTTGTTTCCCTGTGTTCGCAGCCACCACCAAGAGCAGCCAACCTCTTCGCCGTCTTTGATTATATAGTTATCTTTATCCGTTTTATCATATACGTATAAGCTGCATCCATCGTGCTTTTTCATTTTAGCAAATTCCGTGCCAACCGCACGCCGTAGTTCTTTTCCGTGTATCTCTGAGAATGCCTTTATCTCATCAACGCTAAGCAAAAAAACGTTGTCCTCTGTATCTGGGGTACCCTCTCCGTTATCTGAGCAACGGGTCGTCTTTATTAATTCCTTCTCGGCAGCATTGAATGCGCTGTTATAGAATTCATCGTTCAGCCACTCACGCAAATCACAGTCGTGCCACGTAATATCCACGCAATCACGCCATTTAATATCTGCTCTCTTGCCGTGATACCTCTTACATTCCAAAATGTACTCGCTCAAAACGAACAGTTCGCTATCTGAATTATGGAGAACACGCCATTCAATCGGCAGCTCTTTACCATCCTTCGATTGTGAATACTTACCGAAAGTAATGATTTCACCTGGCTTAACGTTCCTGTTCGGCGCTAAAGCAAGCTTCCCCTTTTCCATTAAGTTCTCCTCCTTATTTACAAGCCTCTGAAAAAACAAAAAAAACGCGGGTATATCACTCTCCCGCGTTAACACTGTTGACAGAATTAATCCTGCAAAATCTATTCAATATCCGGTCGTATATGCTCAGCGATTAACTGCTGCTTGCTAGTCCAGACCTTTTCACTCAAATTCACCCGATATACTTCGGGATTCAGCTTACGTTGATACTCCGGCCAGAATAGGTCCTTTTGCTCCCGATGATAACGTCTAACTTCATTCAAATCCGGCAAAGTATACACTTGGAATCCGTTAACGTATATCGGTTCTAGCATAGGCAATGCCTCGTAACGCTCGACATACTTATGCATGTATGGATGCAGCGGATTAAACAGCTTCAACCGCGCTCCGTTACGTGGAGCTTCCTCTTCTGGAAAGCAGATATAATCCGCAAGCGCTTTGCCATTTTTACCGATAATCCTGAATACGTCCTTCTTGCCAGGCGTAGATACTTTCTCAGGATTGGAAGAAATCTTGATCGTCGGGATCATTTCTCCAGTAGCGGACTCAATTTCCACCAGCTTATAGACGCCACCCAGAGAGGGCTGGTCAGAGGCGGTGATCAGTTGTGTGCCCACACCCCAAGTATCAATCGCTGCGCCTTGCAGCTTCAGATCCATGATCGTGTTCTCATCCAAATCGTTGGAAGCGACTATCTTCACATAATCCAGGCCAGCATCATCCAACATCTTACGCGCTTGACGGGATAGATAAGCCAAGTCACCACTATCCAAACGGATACCAACCATTTTTTTACCTTGTGCCTCCAGCTTCTTGGCTGTATTGATTGCATTAGGCACCCCACTACGGAGTGTATCGAAGGTGTCGACCAATAGCGTAACTTCGTCCGGCATCACCTTAGCATAGGCATCAAAAGCCTCCTGCTCGCTGCCAAAGCTCTGAACCCAGGAATGTGCATGTGTTCCCTTGGTCGGAATACTAAACATTTTGCCTGCCAGCATGTTGGAAGTAGCATCAAAGCCGCCAATATAGGCCGCTCTAGCCCCCCACACCGCTGCATCGGCTTCTTGCGCACGCCGGGTACCGAACTCCAGCAAGATGTCATTCGGAGCCACCTGCTTAATTCGTGAAGCCTTTGTAGCGATCAACGTCTGGTAGTTCATGAAGTTCAGAATGGCTGTCTCCACCAGCTGAGCCTCCATAATTGTCCCTTCCACACGGATTAATGGCTCATCTGGAAAAATCAAAGCGCCTTCTTTCATCGAATGAACGGTTCCCTGAAAATGAAACTGCAACAGTTCCTCCAAAAAAGCGGGAGCATAGTTTTCTTCTTGCTCAGACAAATAACGGATATCATCTTCGGTAAACCGCAAGCCGCCGATATAACCAACAATACGCTCTAAACCTGCGAACACAGCGTAGCCGTTACCGAAAGGTAGCTTACGGAAATAAGCCTCAAATACAGCCTTCCGTTTATGAGTTCCATTCACCCAGTGAGCGTACATCATATTGATCTGATATTTATCCGTATGTAGCGCAAGTTCTCTTCTCAAGTCCTCATCTCCTAATATCTACGCTGCTATATGTGTATGTTCTGTTCTAGTATTATGCCTTAACAACGTCTGCTCCTAAACTTCCCCGGAAATGTTCTAACGCCCAAGTATGTCCATTTGGATTAAAGCTGGCAACTGCATCTTCGTGCACAATAATTGCAAACCCTTTGTTATATGCATCCACTGCTGTGTGCAGTACACAAATATCGGTGCAGACCCCAATTAAATGAAGTTCAGTAATGCCACGCTCCCGCAGCTTGATTTCCAGATCAGTTCCACTAAAAGCGCTATAACGCGTTTTGTCCATCCAATAGATGGAATCGCGGTTGTGCTCATACACAGATTTCAAACCTCCGAACAACTCACGTCCTTCACTCCCGCGTATATTATGAGGAGGAAAAAGTTTGCTCTCCGGGTGGTAAGAGTCATTCTCTTCATGTAAATCCACGGCCATAACGACATAATCGCCACTTTGGACAAACTCCGACGTTAATTGGCTGATTCTAGGCTCGATATCTACGGCTGGCTGACCAACCGGCAGATTTCCGTTAACAAAATCATTCGTAAAGTCGATCACTATTAGTGCTCTCATGAGATTAATCCCCTCTCCTGATTTAAGCCACTACGTGTAGATGGATAACAAAGGCTCATGATCTGTGAACATATAGAGCTGAGCGGGACGCTGGGAGTATTGATTTGAACTAAGCGCATTTCCCTCTTCATCTCTTACTTCTTTTAATATACCCTGACGACTACGTGTTGAAGTGATTTTACGAATAAAATTCGGTTCCTTAAATTCCGGCACTACCGTTTGAATGACTTGATAGAGCTCACTAAGGGTAAAATGTCTAGGTAAAAACTGTCTTGCGATCGTAGTCTGGAGCATTTGTTGTTGAATACGCAAGTATGCATCCTTGATGATATCATGGTGGTCAAAAGCGAGCTCCAGCTCTTCAAGTGCTTCCTGCAACGTAAATAAACCTACCTCGCCAGCATCATCCGAAGCTTGTCTTTGCTCCAACATCCATTCTTCTACAAGGGCAAAAAAAGCATGACTGATAATCCATCCGCGAGGGTCGCGACCTGGTGTACTGTAAACGCCCAGATATTCCAAATGACCACCATCTACACCAGTCTCTTCTTTGAGTTCACGTGTAGCCGCAGCATAAATGGACTCATCCTCCTGACAGAATCCGCCTGGGAGAGCCCACATTCCAGCACATGGCCATTTCTTTCGTCTAATTAACATTACCTTAAGCTCACGTAAGGGAAGCGTCTTCGTGACCGTCTTACGTTCGCGTTTGGTCAGTGTAAACATTACGATGTCGGCCGGAACTCCGTCCGGTGTACGATATTTTTTGGCGTTATAGGTTTGTTCCCCATTTTCGCTCATATTTGCCCCATCCTTTTCCGAAGCTATAATTTTACTAAATCGTATCTTTAAATGTACCAAACCTTAACTTCTAAAATCAACAACTGGACATAGAAAGATTAGGATTATGTATAGTGTGAAACTTAAAGGGGCGGATCTGCATCCGCCCCCTAAACTGAGTGTGGGTTATCCGCATGTGGTCGGAGGCGCCTCGGTGCCGGCTTCCACATTTATTTTTTCCGAAACGGTATCTCTAATCACGGAAATGACAAGCTGGAGTAGATAATTGATGTCACTCTGGCTCTGCTGAAATTCGTTCACGACTGGAATGCCGTCAATTTCATCCTGCAACACTTCAATTTCACGCTCGATCTTGGCTACCATATCTTTATTTTTAAAGCTTTCGAAGGCGACAATCTCCTTCTGCTTTTTCTTAATCGTTGCAATCAGACCTTGTACACGCTCGTGGTTCAGGATTTTTTGCTCAGCCTGCTGAAAATGCTTTACTTCTTCACTTGTCGAGATCAATGTAGCCAGTTCTTTGGCTTTACCCATAATATCCTCGCGTACGATCAAGTCACGGGTATTATAAGTCTTCATTCCATATTTATTCAAACGTTGTTCCTCTGTACTCACAAGCCATCTCCCCATTCGTATGTGATGATTAATGAACAGCAGCAGCTTCTGCCACAATATCCCCTTTGATGTACCATGTTTTGGTATCTGTAATTCTCACTTTTACAAATGTGCCAATAAGCTCCTTCGAACCTTCAAAATGGACCAGCTTGTTCGCACGGGAACGGCCAGAAAGGACTTCCGAGTTATTCTTACTCTCGCCTTCTACCAGTACCTCGACGACTTCACCTAGCATACGGTCATTAATGATCCGACTATTCTCTTTAATGAGATCATTGAGTCTTTGCAGACGTTCGCTCTTCACTGACATCGGTACATTGTCCTCCATAGCAGCTGCAGGGGTACCTTCACGAGGTGAATAAATGAACGTATATGCCATATCATACCCAACCTCGCGCACCAGCGAAAGAGTATCTTCGAATTGCTCATCCGTCTCACCAGGGAAACCAACGATAATATCGGTACTTAATACCGCATTAGGCACACTTATCTTGATCTTACGAACTAACTCCAGATAAGCTTCACGAGTATATTTACGACTCATTTTCTTAAGTACGGCAGTACTTCCCGATTGAACCGGCAGATGGATATGCTCCACCAGGTTGCCGCCTTTGCCGAGTACTTCAATCAATTTATCGTCAAAATCACGTGGATGCGATGTCATGAAGCGGATGCGCGGGATATCAATTAAACGCATATCATCCATTAGGTCACCAAAGGTGTAATCGATGTCTGTAAAATCCTTACCGTATGCGTTTACGTTCTGCCCCAGCAAAGTCACTTCCTTGAATCCTTGACGCGCGAGCTCTCTTACTTCAGCAATGACGTCCTCCGGACGGCGGCTGCGTTCTTTTCCTCGTGTAAAAGGTACGATACAGTACGTACAGAACTTATCACAGCCATACATAATGTTTACCCAAGCCCGCATACCTTCACGTTTTTTCGGTAAGTTCTCAATAATATCGCCCTCTTTAGACCATACCTCCACCACAAGCTCTTTACTGAATACAGCTTCTTTAATGAGATGTGGCAGACGGTGAATATTATGCGTACCGAAGATCATATCCACGAATCCATGCTTAGACATAATTCGATTAACTACGCCTTCCTCCTGTGACATGCAGCCACACACGCCCAGCAAAAGACCTGGCTTCTCAATCTTCAAGTTCTTTAGGTGACCAAGCTCTCCAAACACCTTATCCTCGGCATTCTCGCGAATCGCACAAGTATTGAGCAGAATGAGATCCGCATGATTCCGATCATCGACGCTTTTGTAGCCCATCTGTTCCAACAGGCCCTTCATCGTTTCCGTGTCATGCTCATTCATTTGGCAGCCATAAGTTGTTATATGATAATATTTGTCTACTCCGAAATTCTGCATCTCTTCAGGAATTTCGAAATCATAATGCACTTCTATTTCTTCCTTGCCACGCCGTTTTCCTTCTTTATAATCAGGCTGGCTATTAATTTGAACGTTTCTTCCTTTAATCCGATAAGTAATCTTACCTTCTTCTTCACTAATTACCTTCGCATCGCTAAAATCAAAATATTTCGAATAATCTTTCGAACCCTTGCCGGATTTTAAGTCCGGTGAGTTATGGTTCCCCTTAGTCATGCTGTTTTCACGTCCTCTATCTAAAATGTAGCTTATTGTTGTTTTAACCTAATATAAAATTATAGCACATTCTATAACATTACATCCATCTTAGATGTCAATTCCAATATGCACTGATTTAGGCTTATCAAGCAAAGCAAAAACTTAACTTGCGTATTTTTTTGAAAAATCAGGTCTATTTTACCACAGCGTGAGAGCAGAGCATACTCTAAATGAAAATTTTAATAGGTCAGGATAATTGCTCTTCTAAAGACTTTCATAAAAAAATGCCCTGCCGACGAGCGACAGGGCCAAATTATATTCTATAAAGGGGGGTATGATATTTATATACGCCACAAAAACTGTTATGAATCACAGTTCTTGTCTGAATATCACTTTTTATGAAACTTGTAATAGCACGACTCTTGTTAAATCCCTTTTGTACCAAGTTTCTTTGCTAATTCAGTAAGATCCTGTCCTTTTAGTGCACCTTCTACTAACTGTGGCAGCAGTGCAGGTGTACACGCAAAACAGGGCGTTCCATCGCGAGTCAAAGATCTCGCCACATGCTCATCATAGAAAGGTTTGCCTTCATCAGATAAAGCCAGCAAGCACATCGTTCTAACTCCAGATTCCTTCAGATGACGCATACGACGGATTAAGCTTGCCTGGTTCCCACCTTCATAAAGATCCGAAATCACGATAAATAATGTCTTCTTCGGTTGATCAATAAACTGTTCGCAATAAGCAACAGACTTTTGTATATCTGTACCGCCACCTAACTGAATCCCGAATAACATGTCAACAGGATCGTTCGCACATTGCTCTGTCAGATCAACGACCTCTGTATCAAATACAACTACTCGGGTACTAAGCGATGGGATGCTTGCAAAAATAGAACCAACTACTGAAGCCCAAATAATTGATTCTGCCATAGAACCACTCTGATCGATATCCACAATGACTGTCCATTCCTTACTGCGTCTTGCCCGATCATAAAAGTAGAATCTCTCAGGGATAATCTGTTGTCGCTCTGCATCATAATGCTTCAGATTGCGTTTTATCGTCCGTGTCCAGTCTATACCACTAAGTGACGGTAATGGAGAATGCTCTCTGCGATTCAGTGCACCCGTCACCGCCCGACGCAGATCTTCCTCCATACGCTTTACAAGATCATCCACAACTGCCTTCACTAACAGGCGAGCCGTATCTTTTGTCTTCTCAGGAATTTTCCCTTTTAGCGAAAGTAGTGTACCTACTAGCTGTATATCAGGCTTCACTGTTGCCAGAACTTCCGGCTCAAACAATAATTGCTTCCAGCCCTTCCGCTCCATCGCATCATGTTGAATAACCGATACGATATCCTCTGGGAAGAAATTGCGAACATCTCCTAACCATTTTGCCAACCGGGGTGCAGATTTACCTGATCCCGCTCCTCTTTGTCCCGTAGCCGAAGAGTTAGCAGCACCACTATTTACGATATCGCTCGTCTCATCATAGATAGCAGCCAGTGCTTGGTCCATGATGAGTTCATCTTCAGACAGGTGAATACTTGCGTTTCCGCTAGAAACCGTCAATTGCGCTTCTGCAGACTGACCAAGAATAAGGCGCCACCGAGCTACAACACTTGAATCCACGGATGTACTCATCGTCATATATCTCCAAAGTCAAATTCATTCAAATCCTCAATCATCTTCGCTTCGGCCTCCTTCAGCTCACCCGTCAGAATCTCAGCAGCCTGCTCGGTGTTCACACCCCACAACTCCCCTAGAAGTTCGGCAATCATCGTCTTTTCTCTTCGTTCAAAGGTGCTGAAAGCACGCCGTAAAAATACTAATGCACGTACAAATTCTTCATCATCTAATGAATTAATATACTCATTCAATTGTTCCCACAGACTTAATCGAGACAACAGTACATATCGATTACGCATAGACATCCCTTCGAACCAGCCTGCTCCAAGTTCTGCGGGTATACCTGGCGACAGGCGCCTCGATACTTCTTCTGAACATTGCTGTGCAGTCATCGCATTACGCTCCAATAAAATGGAACACGCCACTCCAGATAAACGCGGATTGCAGTCATCCCTCTCTGACAAGTGTTTCAGCTCTTGTATCCACAACAGCTCATCTACTTCCTCACTATGCGCAATAGCTGCCTGATTCAGTATGTTCATAGCTTTAAGCATCTCACCTGAAGCCTCATCGTTACATTGGCTCGCATCCAGCAAGAACAGACAGGCTCGTCTGAACAGTTGTTCAAGCAAAGGAATGAGCGGCTTGGTATCGATCCGTCGAACATCGCCATATTGAATCAGAAGAGATAACTCATGAATGGAAGCAGCAATCTGCACCACATCTCGAGTATCAACAGCTAGACGCTGAAGCGTCTGCCGTCCCGCTTCCATCTGGTGTATCATTCCACACTCATAAGCCGTTCGAATAAGTGCTGACGCTTCCGCAATGGTACTGCTGCCATCTAATTTTTGTTGCAATACATAAGCTGAAGCAATCTCAATTGTTTCCCCAAGTAGCGTAGATTCAACGACCTGGATCTCAACTTCAGGAGACCACTTCATTACCCAATGCTCTGCCCACGTTGCGCCAGTCTGACCACTTGCTCTTATGTTCACTAGATCGATCCCAAGTAATCTGAGCCTATGAAAAAGAAAGGAACGATTTAAGTCTAAATAAGCTGCTTCCTCAGAAGACACTCTTCGGTTCTCTCGGAGATCTAGTTCAAGATCATTTGCCACTGGGGTTTTATATTTCTCAAGCTTCAAGCGCTTTAATTGCCGATTCAGATCATCTTGAATCGGCGTCTGACTAATCCCCTCTGCCAACTCACCAATAGCAGTACCGATATCCGTACGAGCAAGCGCTTCTGCGATCACACTAAGCTCTCCACGCCCCAGTAAAGTCAGCGCAGCATCTCTTAGATCTCTTAACGTCGGAGCACTTCCACCGTGAAGGGCAGCTAATGATTCAGCTAAGCGAACGGCTTCGATAATTTCCGCTGTGGAACGGTGTGTCCCTGTATTACGCAAGTATCTGGCTACGGTAGACAGATAATGATTCGGCAAGTCTTCAAGTGAGCCATTCATCATACGTTCCCACATCATTTGATAATAATGAGGAGCGAGGTTACCTGCTCCATAGCCAGACAAAGAAGATAACTTATAGTACGTGTAGGGCATAAGTGTTAGCTTCGAATTTAGAGAAGGAAGAGCATCTATTTCCTCATCCGACATACCAGATGCCAGATCAGCAAGCGCCGCTGCATGGTATGCTCCACATACAACAACGATCTTATTTGGTTGATGGCCAGCAGCGATTGTATCCTGAATCTGACGACGCATATAAGCTTCACGTATCGTATTGTGTGCATATTCTACTACGTTGTTATGTCTCTCATTTTCTTCAGAAATCTGACGCATTTGGGATGAGAAAGAAATAATTGCTTCCTGATATGCACCCTTGTTAGTGTTGTGTTCGAAATTGCGCTCCCAATACATATCATAATCAAGCTCACCAGCCAGCTCAGCTACTCTATCATATAGAGATGCTTCTTCAGGAGCCTTCTCACCTGTATTGTTAACTTCAGATTCATCGCTCTGTTCAACAGAATCTCTACTTTTGGTTCGTATATCCTGTAACGCGATGACCACTGATGAAGGTAAATCTATAAAAGCTGTATAAGCCCCTTGCTGCTCCGCCCATCTCATCGCTTGATATTCTGGGGAATATAGCGCAAGCGGCCAAAGGGCTGTACGCACAGGAACTTCCTCCGTAAAAGCTAGAATGGCAATAGGAGGTTTGGTTGTCATGTTGATGACATGGCGAATCTCAGGTGTGGCATCCGATGGACCCTCAATTAACACAGCTGTGGGCTCTATTTCATGAAGGAAGCTCAATAGATGCTGCGCACCACCAGGAGACAAATGCCGCACCCCAAAAATATGCACGCCTGCTCCAGTAGTTTCGCTCTCCACTAGTTCATCTCCTTACAAGCCGTATATAACCCCCGCCAATCTGCGCCACGTTTTTTCATAATATTGTCGAGATACTCTCTCCAGACAAGTTGATCCTTATCATCATCTTTCACAATGGCACCTTGCAGCCCTGCGGCCAGATCTTCGTCCGTCAGTTCTCCATTACCAAAGCTTGCGGCCAGCGCCATACTATTCGTTAAGAGCGAGATCGCTTCAGCTGTGGAAATCACACCTCCTGGAGACTTCACTTTCTCCTTCTTATCCAATGTCATCCCGCTACGTAACTCACGGAAGATGGTCACGACCTTATGTAAAGCTTCGTCTGCAGGGAGCGCCGCTTGCAAATCGTAGGAAGAGGCAATTTCACGAACCCGTTTCTTCACAATCTCAACTTCAGTATACAAATCTGCAGGGGCTGGAAGGACGATAATATTAAACCGTCTCTTCAAGGCAGTTGACATGTCATTTACACCACGGTCTCTCGTATTAGCTGTTGCAATGATCGAGAAGCCTTTGCGCGCACTCATCTCCTTACCTAGCTCAGGAACGGATATCGTCTTCTCCGATAAGATGGATATCAACGCATCCTGTACCTCAGATGCACAACGAGATATCTCCTCAAAACGTGCAATGCCCCCATCCTCCATCGCTCGCATAATGGGGCTCTTCACTAGCGCTTCCGGCGTAGGGCCTTGTGCAAGCAGCATTGCGTAGTTCCACGAATAGCGCACCTGCTCTTCACTCGTACCCGCAGTACCTTGTACGACAAGTCCTGATTGTCCATATATAGCAGCTGATAAATTCTCAGATAACCATGACTTTGCTGTACCCGGCTCACCGATTAACAGCAGCGCACGATCAGTTACCAGCGTGGCTATCGCCATCTCTATTAATCGCTTGTTACCAATGTACTTAGGTGTAATCTCGGTATTCCCTGCTTTACCGCCAACGATAAACTTCAGTACAGATTGGGGCGACATCTGCCATCCTGCTGGAACCTTACCTGTGTCCGCTTTACGAAGCGCTTCCAACTCATGCTCATACAATCTTTCTGCTGGAAGCCTCATAATATCTTGTAATAGTTCTTGACTCATCGGTAGCTACACCTCTTCTATTGGGTTTGATGGTCCTTGCATGAGACGAATGACATACTCAAGTTGTTCTTCTGCAACCTCACTAAATCGAGGTAGAACAGTTATTATTCGACTCGCAAAACTCGCTGGAAGCTGACATAGCTGTTCAAACGTATACGGTTCAATTAATCGACATTCTGTATTTCTATCATCTTCCAAAGCCACTAGGAGAGCTTCTTGCAAGCGTTGTTTACCTATCCCTGTACGTGCTAAGCCCATCAAGAGAATATTGGAAAACCGATGTCGGAATTCAGGATTATCGGTCAATTTACGAAGCAAATACTGCATTGCTTCGGCATGTCCCGGCCTTGCAAAGGCACTTACCAGTTCGTATTGATCCAGCTCTATAAAAGCGTCAAGCCACCGTGAATCCCATTGAACAGCCAGTACCTCGGGCGGCTGCATTTCGACCTTATACATATATTGAATCAGGTCTACAGGTGAATTCCAAACTGCATCATAAGTTCCATGATATCGTTGAACTACAACTTCAGATATGGTGCGTAGCAGTTGCTGCGCCATTGAAGAAGCATGGCTAGTTGAAGATGGCGCATAATGCTTTAGAACTTCAACATATTGTTCATACACACGCTCTGGTGACAAGTAGAGATACGCATCTTTAAAAACATCATTCACATATCTTCTATTGTTTCTATAGTAGACAAGATCACGCTCAAGTGTTTGCTGTAATATACGTCTCGCTTCGATAGAATCTATCTGTCTAAAATAGGAGTTTGCTTCCTCGATCAATGAATTCCACTTTAGCTGATTCATATATAATGGATACTGCTCGAGAACATTAAAATATAGTTTCTCTAGTTCAGGACTGCGTTTGTAAGATAAAACCCGAAGATACTGGACTACCTTATTCCATAATCCGTCTTTTTTCTTCGTATCGCCCATAATCTCTGAGACAGTTTGAAGCATATCTGATAACTCTACAACAAGTCGTTTTGTGAGCTCTTGGGCTTGACATTGTCTCAATGCAGGAACTACAAGTTCACTATCTTTTCCCGTAAACGCCTCATGCAGCCGATTCACCACATTTACCGAGTCGCTCTTAGCCAGCGCATTATAGGCAGCTTCGCGAATCTTTTTCTTCTTATCTGTACTCCAAGCCAGTAATTCGATTTCATATTGTCCCTGACCTGCGAGCAGAGAAATAGCCATGGCTCGAACATCTTCTGATCCTGAATCTGCAGCTTGATAGATCAGATCCTGAACGCTATCACCACCTAATACTGCGATCACGTACAGCTTTCTCGTCTCTACTATTCCTCCAGCAGGATCAAATTGATCGATAAGGATCGGAATAATCTGAGGCCCATAAGCTGGCAGGATCTGCTTCATCACAAGCTCGGCGATCTCAACATATGGATCTTGGAGGGCTGCTAACGCGGGATGAATCATTCGAAGATCTTGAAACAATCCTGTCTCAAAAGCTTCCTTGATAATCTCATATCGTCCTCCCCCACGAGTCTTTAATGCCGTCTGTACCGCTGACAGCTTACGATATGAGAACTGAGTAGGCAATCTCACCGGATGGACTTCCACCTCAAGCAGTTCACCATCAGGCGAAGTCGCCCCCTGTGTATATAGCACCGAGCTAAGCAGCACGCTGAGCTCCTGTAGGTTCTGAGCAGAGTAAGATCCCTCGGAATGATCTGGTTCAATGACCGCAACGATTCCCTCTCCTAACCTTTTGAATATGGGCGCACGTTCACCTAACTGTTGAAACTGTGGCAATAGCCGCTTTAAGCGGAAATCCTCAGCAGCGAGCTCACTTCCAGCTATATACAGCCGGTTTACTTCTTGATGAAGCTCTTGTAGTAAAGCTGTACTCATGGATATTCCTCCCAAAGTTTATGTGAATCTTATGTTTTCTTAATTTTTTTAATATAAGAGACGGATCATCTCCATCCCTTTGATAAGGGTTAACGGTTGTGCTTTCAATCGTCCTGTATCGAGTTGATGTTCAAACATAAGCAGCATCGTAGTATCCGATAATTCTTCGAGTGTAAAGTATTGTAACAGTGCAAGTGTATCCTGCTCGAGTGCTACTATTTGGTCTAACACCAAATGCTGGCCCGATTCGTCCATAATGACGAACTGATCTTGCTGAGATTTGCTAATCTTATTCACATGCAGCAGCAACACAGGATTCTTGTCCGCTAGCGGATTCTTCAACTGATTTTTTATCTGCTTGAAGCTGTCGGAATAAGAATGAACTGCCTTAGAAGCGATCCACTCTACATCCTGATTAGTCAGAGGCCGTGTTGACATATTCTCGAAACGAACTCTCCGGTTCCGGTCACCAGGATAACGATAGAAGGAAGGAATAAGTGCAACATCAGTGAAGCTATCTTCTTCATGAATATATTTAGCTGCTTTATAAGGACGATATTGGAGCGTACGATGTATATCACCTGTAGATTTTTCTATCCAGTAGCCGAGGTCTACATATTCCTGTCTAGCTTCATCATCATAGCTGAGGAATGAAAGCTGGATCAGCTCTACATCCGAGCTCATCAGACCGCATTCCTTAAGCTCCGTTAGCTGCCAAGCATGACCAAGCCATTCTTCAATCGTAGATTCATGATTCAAAGACATATCCGGATCTTCCAGCTTCATTGTTAGATGAGCGCGCCCTTTCTTAATGAACGCATGAATTCGGGTTAGCTGCTCTATTGCTAATGAATAAGTTTTCTCACGATTGTCAGAAGAAGAGAGCAATAAAGCTAATCGTCTTAATTCAATTTGTGCACCAGTTAAATAATAATTGCCCATCATCTTCACGTGCACCTGAATATCCTTTACACCTTTGGCGTCTATTGTTCCAAGTCCTGCACGTATAAGCGATTGGGTCAATTTCTCCAATACAGCCAAGCCCTCCAGTTGAGCTCCAATCTTTTTCTTAAGTGCGGACTTGTTCACTTTCTTGGGCTTAACATTAGCCCCTTCCGCAGCAAGCTCAGATTTTCGTTCTTCACGCTTACTCATCTTCTCTCGTTTAACAGCAAGATCTTCAGGTATCGTTGCAGATACGAAAGTCTCCTTGCCTACATAGGCATATAGCAATCCGAGGACATGCTTGCAAGGAATCTGCCTACTTGGACAAGTACAACGCATCACCGGTTTGTCAGAAACAACAAAATCAGCAGAAGGATAATAGTTGCTGCTACCGCTACCACCACATTCACCAAACAGAACCACGCCGTCTTCCGACTGATTCAAATGTACGAATCGTCTCTTCTTAACTAGTCCTTGCCCGTTCTTAATTGCTGCACTGTTCGGTGCTAGAGTATCTATGAAGACTTCTGTGATATCTATCAACCCATATCCTCCTTACCTATTACGCTTTTTAATATCTATGATAATATTAGCCCTTAATGAAAATTATTCTAAAAACAGAGCTGTCCATAACCCGCTGTTCTTTCCCTTTAGTATAGAGTTTTTGTCGATTCAGCCGTGAATGGAATGATCTCGTCTATTGCTCCACTTTGAACTTTGGCAGGCCAAGCCGGATCGCTAATTAATGCTCTGCCAACAGCAACCAAATCAAATTCCTCACGGTCCATTCTTTCTAGTAATTCATTAATGTTATCTTCTGTCTTCTGAGCTGAGTCTTCTGCAAAAAAATCACTGTGAAGACCGATAGAACCCACCGTAATTGATGGTTTCCCCGTGATTTTCTTGGTCCACCCTGCGAGATTAAGCTCAGATCCCTCAAATTCAGGTTGGCTGAAGCGACGAGTGGAGCAGTGGAAAATATCAACGCCAGCATCGCTAAGTGGAGTAAGGAATCTTTCGAGCTCATCTGCATTTTTTGCCAGCTTCTCATCATAGGCACCCAATTTCCATTGAGAGAAGCGTAGCAC
The DNA here is from genome assembly GCF_038000345.1 of Paenibacillus sp. FSL E2-8871. NCBI lineage: Bacteria > Bacillati > Bacillota > Bacilli > Caryophanales > Paenibacillaceae > Paenibacillus > Paenibacillus sp. FSL E2-8871. Next base: position 1,640,716 of record NZ_JBBOBV010000001.1, read on the forward strand.
GATCGGAAAATCTGGCCCAACCGCTTTACGGCACGCTTCAATAACCTCTACTGCAAATGTAGTTCTACCAACCAAATCGCCACCGTAACGATCAGTACGTTTGTTCGTTCCTTCCCAGAAGAACTGGTCTATCAGATAACCATGTGCACCATGAATCTCGATACCATCAAAACCCACTTTTTTCGCGTTCGCTGCTGCTTGAGCAAATGCTGAGACTAAGCCTTCAACTTCAGCTGTAGTAAGTGGCTCTGTCACAGGTTCTCCTGCTAAATTCAGACCAGAAGGGCCAATAGGAAGGGCTTCAACATTTGGACCTTCCCCTATAGTTCGCGCCATTCCCACATGCCATAATTGGGGTATGATCTTACCTCCAGCTGCGTGAACTTCTTCTACTACCTGCTTCCAGCCCTCTAAAGCTGCTTCTTCATGTATATTGGGAATATTGGCGTGGCTGACTGCCGAAGGATGATTAATAGCTGTACCCTCGGTAACGATCAATCCTACTCCACCCTCTGCCCGTCTACGGTAATATGCGGCAACATTACTTCCTGGTACACCATCCGGTGAGTATACCCGAGTCATCGGCGCCATGACGATTCGGTTTGACAGCGAAAGATTCCCCACTTGAATAGGTGAAAATAATAGCTCAGTGTTCATACATATTACCTCCAATTGATTATTTGATTACTTTAAGTAAGGCTAATTATCTCCCCAGAAGATGGAAAATGCAAATTTTTAAGATCTTTATGTAGGAAAAAATCATAAAAAAACGGACCCCGCAAAATCTGCGAACGCCCGGTTTTCATTCCATTACGAACTTTTTAAACCTCAAGAATACCAGCTTTTGGAGTTACTCCAAACGCCTTAGCTAAATCCCACAGTTGCTGATCTGTGATCTTTTGCTTAATTTCTCTTCCACCAATCAGGTTGTAGATCGTAGCAGCCTTTTCTACAGTCTCTACTAGACCAAAGGTGGCATCCATAGTGGAGCCAGTGCCGAAAATCCCGTGCTGCGGCCAGATCACTAGGCGGTGATCCTTCATTTTCTTCGCGGTTTCGCGGCCAATTTCGCTGCTGCCAGGAACAATCCATGGAATGACACTAACACCATCTGGGAAAACAACAAGGCACTCTGTGCACATTTCCCAAAGCGTCTTCGTAAACTTCAATTCATCCAGATCATGCGTGAAGGTCATCGCGATAACATTCGTAGCATGTGTATGCAGTACGATACGGTGCGTAGGGTCCACCTTCAGTCGCTCAATATGGCTCATGAAATGGGAAGCCAATTCACTAGTAGGTACAGCACCGTTCCGTAATCCCCATAACACTTCTACGCTTTCACCATTGGCACTAACACGAAGCACACCGAGATTGGCTTCCGGGTCTTTGATCACATTTCTAAAATACTTGCCAGAACCTGTCACGATGAAGTATTTGCCGGCTAATTCTTTTACAGGGAAGGTAAGTTTAATGGTGCGTAGTGGCTCTAGAACGTTAATATATTTAGCAACCTCATTCTCATCCAGCAGATAGCTGACATTACCGCCATTCAGCTCATCCCAGCCAAGCTCCCACATATGACGGGTAATCTCTGACATTTCCTGAATAAATGGAGCCTCACTACTGGCAATATACCCTTTGGATTCTAATACAGATGTACTCATTGTCAATCTCTCCTTTGTATATGTTGCTCTCCACATCCACTCTAACACTCTATCTTGCAGACAGAACTTCCTGCTCATAACGCTTTACTTCAGCCAGCCATTGCTCCCTAACGGGTGTATCTTGTGATGCACAATAGTAATCCCACACGGCTCCAAACGGATACGATTTGAATTCTTCCACCAACGCTAGTCGTGAAGTGTAATCACCTATCTGCTCGATTTGCTTCAATTTTTCCACCGGTTCGAGCATTGCGCGAAGTAACGCCTTAATGGTATTGCGTGTACCAATCACCCAAGCAGCGATATGATTAATACTGCCATCAAAGAAATCAAGTCCGATATTCGTTCGGGAGAGTAAATCCCCACGTACCAATTCACGGGCGATTTCCAGCAGCTCGTCGTCCATAGTTACAACGTGGTCACTGTCCCAACGGACGGGTCTGCTTACATGCAGCAGCAGCTGCTCACTAAACATAAGAATCGAAGATAGCTTATTTGAGATCATCTCAGTAGGATGGAAATGTCCGGCATCCAAACAGATAGCTTTGCCGCGAGTTAAACCATAGCCCATATAGAACTCATGTGAACCAACCACATAACTCTCAGAACCGATTCCGAACAATTTACTTTCTACAGCATCAATATTATAGAGAGGATCTATTTCCACACTAAAAATCTCATCCAGTGACTCTTTTAACCGCACTCTTGGAGCTAAACGATCGACTGGTGTATCTTTATATCCATCTGGTACCCAAAAATTAGTCACGCAAGGTTGACCCAGTTCTTTACCAAAATGCTCGGCAATCGTCCGAGAAGCCTTACAATGCTTAATCCAGAAGTTACGAATCTCATCGTCCGAGTGACTTAGCGTAAAACCGTCTGCAGCTTTAGGATGTGAGAAACAAGTAGGGTTAAAATCAAGTCCCAGCCCCCGCTCCTTCGCCCAGTCTACCCAAGATTTGAAATGGCGTGGCTCCAATTCATCTAAATCAACTTTTTCATCTGTATCTGCATAGATCGCATGTAAATTTACTTTGTGCTTGCCTGGAATGAGGGATAATGCCTTTTCTAAATCTTGGCGCAATTGATCTGGCGTGCCAGCTCGACCGGGATAACTTCCTGTTACTGCTATTCCCCCGCTTAGTTCTTTATCTTTAAAAAGAAACCCTTGTACATCATCGCCCTGCCAGCAATGGATGGAAATCTTAATTTGCGCGAGCCGCTCCAGCACTTTCTCCACATCAATCCCATGGGCTGCGTATAATTTTTTGGCTTCATTATAGCTAGTGATAATACTCTGATCCATGCTGTAGTTCCTCCTAAAATCATATAGCATAAGTTTAATTAGATTTGATGTTGTATTTTGGACAACTGAAGCTCTTTCCAGCGATTTAGAATGTCTTCAAGATGAGCGGTCGGGCGCGGTGTATACGACTTTATCTCAAATGATTCAGCGATAATATCTCTTGCTTCATTAATATCAGTTATGCTTCCCGTGCTAATCATCTGCACCACTATATTACCAAGTGCTGTGGATTCCGTTGGGCCAGCCTTAACTTCTCTGCCTATAACATCAGCAGTCAGTTGGCATAACAGACTGTTGTTAGCACCTCCACCCACAATCTGCAGAATCTCGATTCGGCTTTCTATTAGTTCTTCTAGTTCTTCCAAGTAAGTACGGTACGATAATGCCAAGCTGTCAAAAATACAGCGAGCCAACTGACCTGGCGTCTCAGGAACAGGCTGCCCGCTCTCTGCGCAGGCATTACGAATCTCTTCTATCATATTTGAAGGATTGAGAAATCTTGGATCATTACAGGAGATCAGGCTCCGGAAGCCTTCTTCTCCTTGTGCAAGCTCTGCTAGCTCCGCAAAGCTATAACGATCGTCCATTAGCCTGCGAACCTCTTGGATGAGCCAAAGGCCCATAACATTTTTGAGGAATCTATAGCTTCCGTATGCGCCCCATTCATTGGTATAGTTGGCCTTCATGGCCATCATAAAATTGAGTGGCTGAGTTCGTTCAACACCGAGCAATGACCATGTTCCACTGCTGATATACGCGGAGTCTCTTTGAAGAGGAGCACCCAGCACTGCAGAAGCTGTATCATGTGTGGCTACACAGATCAGTTGGCAATCCGGAATATCATATTCCTGAAATAGTGCTTCATCGAGGGGGCCAATAATTACTCCAGGTTCAGTCAATGTAGCGAATTGATCTCTTTTAATATTCAGAAAATCCAACAGGTCATCGTCGAAATCTCGACTCTCTAGATTCAATAGCTGAGTTGAAGATGCGTTAGTAACCTCATTGATCTTGCGACCCGTTAATCTGTAATACAAATAATCAGGCACGAGTAAGATTTGATCCGCTTTGGCTATTTCTTCTTCACTGTGAACATAAAGCTGATACAACGTATTAAATGATAACTGTTGAATACCCGTCTTTTCATATATAGTTTGAGGAGAAATATGCTTAGCTACCTCTTCCATAGCCTTATCAGTTCTACGATCACGATAAGCGTATACCTCTTGAATACGTGTTCCCTCTGCATCCACGAGTACATAATCTACAGCCCATGTATCTATACCCAGTGTACACGCTGTAATGCCTTGCCCTTTGGCTTTCTGAAGCCCTGTAATGATCTGATCGAATAAATAATCGATGTCCCAAAAACAAGAATTCTCCTGTTCTGTAAAACGATTGCTAAACCGATGAAGCTCCTCTAAGATGAGGACGCCCTCTTGCAGTATTCCGAGTACTAACCGCCCACTGGAGGCACCAATATCAACGGCGATATGATTATTCATAAAGAATCTCCTAAAGTAAGGGATGAGTTATAGTATTTTTTTGAATAGAGTAATGACTTCTTCCTTCGTTGGAATAAAAGGGTTACCCGGTGCACATGCATCCTTCATGGAGTTCTCAGCTAAAAGATTAAGATCGACCTCATCTACTCCAAGCTCGGATAGTTTAGATGGAATGCCTACTTCTTTAGACAACGCCTTTATCGACTCGATTACGAAGTCCGCACATTCCTTATCAGTTTGATCCTCCACGTTTAATCCAATCGCTTTTGCAATAGCTCTGAATTTCTCGGGTACGTATTTGGCATTCTCTTCTTCCACATAAGGAAGCAGCATTGCGTTACATACGCCATGTGGCAGATCATATACACCGCCAAGCTGATGCGCCATCGCGTGCACATAACCAAGCCCTGCATTATTGAAAGCAAGTCCGCCTAGGAAAATCGCATACACCATTTGCTCACGAGCCTCAATATCATGGCCATTCTTTACGGTACGGGCCAAGTTAGCGAAAATAATCTCCACTGCGGCTAGTGCCGTAGCGTCAGTTACCGGATATGCTCCTGGCGTTACTAGTGCCTCAATTGCATGCGTCAAAGCGTCCATTCCTGTTGCTGCTGTAAGTGCAGCGGGTTTATCTACCATAAGCTCTGGATCGTTGACTGAGATCGTAGCAATACTATTCTTATCCACCATTACCATCTTCACTTTGCGTTCTTCGTCTGTGATTACATAGTTAATAGTGACTTCAGCTGAAGTCCCTGCGGTGGTATTCACAGCAACGATCGGCAGCGATTTATGTTTCGACTTGTGTACGCCCTCATATTCTTTGATGTGACCGCCATTTGTGGCAAGGATACCAATGGCTTTGGCAGTATCCTGTGGCGATCCACCGCCGATGGAAATCAGAGAATCACAATTCTGCGCTTTGAGATAACCTACGCCATCGTGGACATTTTTACAGGTCGGATTGGGCTTCACTTCATCATAAATGGCATATTCAATCCCCGCTTCGTCCAATACCGCCAGCAATTTACCAGCAATACCACTCTTCATAAGGAATTTGTCTGTGACCACAAGTGCCTTTTTTAATTTAAGTTCTTGAATGTAAGGACCAATCTCCTGTAAGCATCCCTTGCCCATAATATTGATCGATGGAACGTAATACACATGCGTGCTCATTGCTTGACCAGCCTCCTAATGAGTTCAATAATCGTTGTATTCCGTCTGCTGCGCCTCAGGCTGGCCTCTGAATAGCAGCTGGGCCGGCCTTGCATCACACTAACTCGATTAATCTCTAAGGGAATTATTTCCTTCTTCATCGTATGCTCCTAAATCTTTGTTGTCAACATTTTAAATATTAATTATGTTGTTTTTGTTTGTTTTATATCTGTTTTGTGAATATTATTGGAAAGTACAGAGGTTTTTAAGTTGTTTTTATTGCAAAACACAGATATTAAGCGCTATGATTGTAAAATATAGCTTTGGAAAGGTGATTCCTATGCTTGCAGCCGAAAGACGCAAAAAAATAATAGATCTCGTCCATCAAGATAAACGAGTGCTAGTCTCCGATCTAAGTAAAATGTTTGAGGTCACTGAAGAGACGATACGCAGAGATTTGGAGAAGCTAGAGAAGGATGGCATCCTTAGTCGTACCTATGGCGGTGCTATGCTGAATCGCCATACGAATGAGGATCTGCCTTTTGTTACACGTAATGCCTTGAATACAGATATAAAACGGGGAATCGCCTTGAAGGCGCTCGATTTAATCAATGATGGAGATACATTAATGGTAGATCCAAGCTCTACAGCCTTTGAGTTTCTAAAATTGCTGGGAAACAAAAACAATCTAACCATCATCACAAATTCTATTAACATTTTGCATGAGTTCTCGAATTCAGGGATGGATATCATCTCTACTGGCGGTTCACTTCGTTACCGATCGTTGTCGCTGGTAGGACCGGTAGCCCATGACACCATTCAAAGATACAATGTGGATACAGCGGTAATCAGTTGCAAAGGAATGGATATGGAACGAGGCATCACAGATTCCAACGAACCGGAGTGTGAGCTCAAGAAGTACATGCTACGACAAGCTAATAAGGTCATACTCCTGGCGGATCATACCAAATTCGATAAAACTGCTTTTACAAAGCTGGTTGAGCTTGCCCATATTGATTTCTTGATTACTGACCGTAAGCCTTCTGAAGCTTGGCTAAAACGTCTGAACGAGGACAATATTGAGGTTCTCTATTAACTGAGGTAATAACATACTGAGCCTAATTTAAAAAATGCCGTTCCCCAGTGAGCTATGGGTGACGGCATTTGTTGTATTATTCATCCTCATCTTTCCGTAGAAACCCTAGAAATTGATTTTACATCTATGGAAGAATGAATATGATCTGATTGCTTTACTTGTGTAGAAGCCTTCTTCCGACAAATATAAACAAGCGCTGGCGGGAAATTTAACAGCACCCATTTAACACTCACAATATCAAAATACTGCATTAATTCCTTCTTCATTTGAGGAAAATATTCAAAAGTGATGAACCAGCCGCCCTCTTTTAAAGAAGATATGATTTGCTCAATGTAAAGCATCCGATCTGAGGCTGAGAAATTCCTAAAAGACAAACTGCTCACAATGCAATCTAACTTCTCCAACCTTCTATTATGAAGCGCAAGCCGTAGCCGCAGGCAATCGTTAAAAAAAATACGGTCAGGGAATTTAAGTCTTAGTTGATGACGAAAATCAGGATCCTTCTCAAACAGGAGCACATTCATCCCGGTCTCTTCCCCGCTTGGAATAAATCTTGTGATGGCTCCAGTACCTGCACCCAGCTCAGCTATATTATGCATTTGTTGCCACGGAATGATGTCGAGCATCGTTTTTGCCAGCCAGCGCGAACTGGGAGTAACGCTTCCTAATTGTCGGGGCGCATGCAGAAATTTATACAGAAAATGAAGTCTTTCTCGAATTCCACTTTGCATGTCAACTCCCCCTTATCGTAATTTCCCCATCTAACTCTAAAATATGTTAAAAAGGTTAAAGTCGTACTCGATCTATTCTCTCCATTTATTAATTTTTGCAAAACAAAAGCCCAAATCTCACCGCAGAATGAATTGCGAGGAAATTCGGGCTAATGATTAACATTAATTACTTCGTTTCAACGGCATGTCCACCAAATTCATTCCGAAGTGCAGCCACCACTTTACCAGTGAAGGTATCTGTCTCAAGTGAACGGTAGCGCATTAATAACGCCATCGCGATCACTGGAGTTGCAGCTTGCAGATCAAATGCGGTTTCGAGCGTCCATCTGCCTTCTCCGGAGGAGTGCATAATCCCTTTGATCTCATCCAATTTAGCATCTTTCGAGAACGCACGTTCAACCAGTTCCATCAGCCAAGAACGGATGACAGAACCATGATTCCACACCCGGGCGACTTCCTCAAAGTTATAATCAAACTCACTCTTTTCCAGCACCTCAAAGCCTTCACCGATGGCAGCCATCATGCCGTATTCGATACCGTTATGAACCATTTTTAGAAAATGGCCACTACCAGCTTTGCCGGCATATAAAAAGCCGCTTTCCACAGCCGTATCACGGAAGATGGGCTCCACAACCTCCCAAGCTTCAGGATCTCCACCAACCATGTAACAAGCGCCGTTACGCGCTCCTTCCATCCCTCCGGACGTACCTGCGTCCATGAAGCTGATTCCATGTTCCTTCAATTGCTCATATCGGCGAATGGATTCCTTATAATGTGAATTGCCCGCTTCAATAACGATATCTCCTTTTGATAACAAAGGTGTGATCTCAGCAATGACAGAGTCCACAACCTGATGTGGAACCATAATCCAAATGATTCTAGGCGTTTCCAATTGTTGTACCAACTCAGGGAGCGTTACTGCTCCACTGGCACCTTTAGCTTTCATTTCCTCTACAGCAGGTGCATTCAAATCAAATGCAACAACCTCATGTCCATGATCCAGCAAATTCTGGCCCAAATTGAAGCCCATTTTTCCTAATCCAACTAATCCTACTTTCATGTAATTCCCCTCCGATATATAGATTCTTATGATGTAATTTCTCCAAAATTGGTAAAAAAAACAGGCAGGGGCTTACGCCCCTGGCCGTATAGATTCTTTCGTTGCTGCAACTTCTGCCTGAGCAGAGAGAACTTCTGTCTCCTGATCTGCCTCATCGAACCACCAGCGATCTTCACCCAATAGCTCCATAGCCGCATCTGGACCATATGAACCTGAAGCATATGTGTGAAGTGGCATAAGCCCCTCTTCCATCGCTTCCTGAATAGGTGTAACCCACTGCCAAGACAGTTCTACTTCTCTCCAGTGAGCGAAGAAGGTAGCATCTCCACGAAGTGCATCGAAGATTAGATTCTCGTAGGCTTCCGGAACATCTGAAGTACCCGCTTCATAAGTAGCGCGGACAGGCTCAAGCTTTCCTTTTTGCAGCTGATCTTTCGTGTTAAGTTGTAGCGTTATGGCTTCATTCGGTCCAATCTCGATAATCAGTAAATTCGGTACATCATTTCCTTTATTCAAGTTATTACTATCATTAAACGGTTCTTTAAACTCAATAACAATACGTGTGGATTTCTCCTTCATTCTCTTACCTGTACGAACATAGAAAGGTACATCATTCCAGAGCGGATCATCTATAAATAAACGCGCTGCGATAAACGTCTCATTTTGCGAGGATTGGTTAATGCCTGGCTCATTCAAATAACCTGCAACAGGGTTCCCTTTGATTTCACCTTCTGTATATTGTCCACGGACAACATGTTTATTAACCTCATCTTTGCTAATTGGAATAAGATGCTCCATGACGTATATTTTCTTCCCACGGATTTCTTCAGGTGTACTGCCTTTGGGAAGCTGCATTGCCATCATCATCATCAACTGCAGCATATGGTTCTGGAACATATCACGAAGTGCGCCAGCTTTATCATAATAGCCTGCCCGCTCTTCAACGCCGACAGTCTCACTCGCCGTAATTTGAACATTCGCGATATATCTATTTTTCCACAGCGCTCTTAGCACTGGATTAGAATACTTCAGAACTTCCAAATTCTGCACCATCGGTTTACCTAGGAAGTGGTCAATCCGGAAGATTTCTTCTTCAGTAAATACGGCATTCAAGCTATCATTCAGCTCTCTTGCAGATTTCAAATCTGTGCCAAAAGGCTTCTCAATAATCAGACGCTTCCAGCCTTTCGTGGAACCCAGACCGCTTGAGTGAATATTAGCTGCGATTTCCTTGAAGAACTCAGGACCCACAGACAAATAGAACATCCGATTCTCCGGAATATTGAACAACTGCTCGCGACGTTTAACATGCTCTAGCAGCTTGGAGTAATCTTCGGTATTCCCTACGTCTAGTACGCTATATTCAAAAGCCTCCAAGAACACCTGCAATTGCGGTGAGTCAACGGCTGGTTGTCTAGAAAAAGTCTGTAAGGATTGCAGTACTTGCTTACGGAAGGCTTCGTTCGAAACTTCTCTTCTTCCTAATCCAATCACAGAAAGAGGACCTGAAATTTGACCATCTAAAAAGAGGTTATATAGTGCAGGATAGATTTTACGTTTTGCCAAATCTCCTGTAGCGCCGAATAGCACAAATGTTGATGATTCCACTTTCATTCCTCCTGTTGTTATACATTATTTATATACTTACTTTTAATTACTAACATACTCAGTAGAATCAATCATACGACTGATATTTTCATACGTCAACCTCATTTCGACATTTACGAAAAGTTATTATTTTCACAAAGCTATGAATTGGTAATTATGATTAATGTCACAAAGAAAATAGTATTGGATCATTCGCATTAAATTACTCGGATATTCACGTTGATTAAAGAAAAATCTCAATCCCAGTACGGCTTTAGCCAAATCCCATCCACACCCTCCGATTAGAAAATCATCACAACAGCCACTTTGTAACAAGAATAAAATTTCCAGTCGCCACCTTTACTCGTGCTCGCTCGTATCTTCAAACTAACTTCAAGTAATTGATCATTTTGAAATGGACTACGTCCATAAAATATTACAAATCGATCTTGCTTTTAATCTCAACTTAGATTTTTAAGCATAAAAAAGGTCATCTTCGAGGAAGATTATCAGAGTACGCTTCGGAGAGATGATAAGAGCTATACAGTCCGATTTCTCTCAAAAATGCGCCAACTAAACAAATAGCTGCAATGCAGTCCTTTACGTCAACTCGCGCTGATCTCCTTGGTTGAATCGGACTCAGAAGTCCTTAATTCTTTGCTTGCTACCACTTCATGTAGGACGGTTACCTCCTTGTTCACCCTGCCTCTTGTTTAAGGCCAGTATTTTAAGTGTTATAATTAAAGAACGCATGAATTTCCATTCAGTTTACGAAAGGAAGGAGATTTTTTCATGAATATGAAGCAATGGGATCGAATTCGGACGGGACAGGGATTTATAGCTGCCTTGGACCAAAGTGGTGGAAGTACACCTAAAGCGCTGCTGCAATATGGCATTAAAGAGGACAGCTACTCCAATGAAGATCAAATGTATGCAATGGTTCACGAGATGCGAACGCGCATTATCAAAAGCCCTGCATTTGATTCGAAGAATATACTGGGTGCAATCTTATTTGAGAACACAATGGACCGTCTCATCGACGGAAAATATACTGCTGATTATCTGTGGGAGGAAAAAGGCATTGTCCCATTTCTGAAAATCGATAAAGGACTTGCTGAGCCAGAAAACGGGGTACAGCTCATGAAGCCAATTCCCGGCTTAAGTGATCTTCTGAAGCGGGCCAACGAACGGAATATCTTTGGAACGAAAATGCGCTCGGTGATTAAAGAAGCCAATCCTTCCGGCATCAAAAAAGTAGTTGAACAGCAGTTTGAAGTCGGCAAGCAAATTTTAGAAGCGGGACTGGTTCCGATTATCGAGCCTGAGGTTGATATCCATTCTGCTGATAAAACAGCGTCGGAAAAGCTGTTAAAAGAAGAACTTTCAGCTCAATTGTCTAAGCTGGGCCAAGAACTAAAGGTCATGCTTAAGCTCTCCATACCCACGGAGAATAACTTCTACCGCGAGTTAATGGACGATCCTCACGTTTTAAGAATTGTCGCTTTGTCCGGCGGTTACACTCAAGCTGAGGCCAACGATAAGCTCGCCCATAATCAAGGATTAATCGCCAGCTTCTCACGTGCTTTATCGCAAGGATTAAGTTCCGGGCAGTCAGACGAAGAGTTTAACGCGCTCCTCTCCAAATCTGTCGAAGCGATTTATGCTGCCTCTATTCAATAAGTAGCTCGTCCCCTCGTGAAGACGTAAGACATAAAAAGGGCTGTTTCCCTGACAGGATATTACCTGCTGGGAAACAGCCCTTTTTTTTAATTTGGATTAACTTTTTTTAAGGGTATTGCTCGCAAACAGTTAGTTGCCGCTTCTGCTTAAGTCACAGGAAAATAAGTCGAAACTACTAGTATTAAAGCGATGAAAGCTGGAAGGCCTTGCATAAACAAAATAGATTTTTTCACCGTCAGTGCACCATAAATCGCCGCCACTATAACAGTGCAGAGGAAAAAGATTACAACTTGGTGGCCGAAATTCACATTCGGATGAACCAGTCCCCAAATTAAACCAGCAGCTAAAAATCCATTATACAACCCTTGATTCGCTGCTAGAGTTTTAGAAGCATCCGCAACTTCCTGCGTCATTCCAAAAACTCGAAGCCCTTTGGGCTTTGACCAAGCGAACATTTCCAGATAGACAATATAAATATGTATTAACGCAACGAGACCGACCATGATATTACCTGCTATGATCATTTGATTAACTCCTCTTAATTTAATTTGTGTACAATTTAATTGTATTACATATTAATTAAAAGTTGTACATTCCATCATCATTTTCATATTAAAGCCACTCAAATCCCCTTCTTAGTAATCAACAAAAGAATGCGGAAATCAAGCTACTGATTTATGAAGTTTTTAAAGTCCTTTTCGTCTGGTCAACTAATAGAATCTTAACTATAATTAAATGTACGAGACGAAGAACGTCCCGATTCATTCCTTTTTGAATGGATCGGGACGTTCTTTTGTTGATTAAGGGGGAATGATTAAAGATGAACTTCGAAACGGCGCATGCTTCATTTTATTCAATACCATTTACAAAAAAGATCAGGGGAACGCAAAGGTCGCTTGGAACGTGGACATCGGGAAGCGGAGAAGCTATTTTGCCGCAACGTTTGGTGGTCTCTTCGATTGAATTTTGACGATCTACATCCAGAATTCGAAGTGCTCGATTGGCGGGGTCAATCCTATTTCTGTGACTTTGCATACATCACTCGGTATGTGAAGCTAGTCATCGAAATCAAAGGGTTTGGTCCACATGTTCGAGATATGGATAGAAATAAATACTGTAATGAATTGAACAGAGAAACCTTCTTATCTGTAATGGGATTTCAAGTTATTTCATTTGCATACGACGACGTCGCTAGTCGTCCCGAGATTTGCATGACACTGTTACGAATGCTGCTTAGCCGATATCAGTCAGAATCTTCTCCAGTTAGTCTGGAGAGTGTGGCGGAACGGGAAATCATCCGACTTGCCTATACGCTTGCTCGCCCATTACGCCCAATTGATGTAGAGATTCATTTAAATATCAATCATCGATCAGCCGTTCGAATGCTGCATTCCCTCTGCACCAAAGGGGTGCTCTCACCTGTAACCGGACCAGAAGGCAAATATGTAGTAAAGTATGAACTCCAGCCCAACGCGATGAACCGCTTGTAGAAATCCTGCAATTTTACATCTTTTAAGTCCTTTATTCATCCACGGAGGAGTTTTCCTGCATAAATACAGTTTTTCACTAATTTTATAGATAACCAAGGTTAATTTAGAGTCATATTCCTGTATATTTGCAGCAATATCCTTAACCAACACCTAATTAACTGATAAAAACTGCACTTTTGCAGTTTTTAAGTCGAGTTCAGCTTTAAGATTTTGAATTCTGGATTCTGGCCTTCTGTTTATGTAATCTAACATGGCGACCTGTCTCCCGATAGAATTACTCAATTCATTTTATTGTATCGCTTTCATAACCCTTAAAGTTATAATGGAATAAAAAAATGTTTGTATTTTGTCATCTTGGAGGGCCTATGAAGCAGCTATTCGAACCCGTTGTTTTTGTAGAACATAAGCCCTTAGTTTGGGATTACAAAATATATACAGACGACTATTACAAAGGTTATTATCACTGGCATCAATGCTGTGAAATCATGTTCGTGCATGGCGGTCAGGGAAATGTTGTTGTCAATCAGCAGATGTACGATATCCGCAGGGGGATGTTATTCTTTTTCCAGCCCTATCAGCTGCACCGGATCTATTCTGAGGTCTCTCCCGCTTGTCCTTTTGAAAGATCCATCTTCTATATTGATCCACATGTTGCGGAGAACCTGCTAGTGGGCTTTTCGAAAAGAAAAGCTTTATTCACAACACTTTGGCGAGGTGAAAACACGCATTGCGCCATTGATCTTGAAGATCGTGTTGAGATTGTGGAGTGGACTCTGGAGCAATATGATCTCAATAAAAAAAGCAATCCAAGCGAAAATACCGAAGACATTTCGATGTTAATCCTTCAATTATTGAGCAGTATCAAAACTGGAGATCAGCAGATATTCCAATCAGTAGAACGGCGGACCTTGCGCAATTCTGAAAAAATAATCAGCTTTATCGAAGAGCATTATCATGAGGAGGTTAATCTGGATCAGCTGGCTGAGGAAATTCATTTGTCCATATCCTATATCTCTAGAATCTTTCATCAAGAGACCGGCGGACGGCTCGTGGATTATTTAACAGCCCGGAGAATCAAACAAGCTTGCCGCTTGTTAGGAACGACAGACCTGCCTGTGGAGCAAATCGGAATCATTGTCGGTTTCCCGAACGCCTCCTATTTCAATCACTTGTTCAAAAAAGTCCTCGGAACAACGCCATTAAAATATAGAAAGAATAATTAACGCCAACATTTTCACCATCCTCCAACCCTACACCATGACAATATTCAAACATTTCATTGTATCAAAACAAAACTTTTCAGCCACTAGGAAAGCTATACTCATAATATCTTAACCACCACACTGGAGGCAGTAATTATGACATCATCCTATTGGCAAGAGCTTATGTGCAGACTCGACACAAAAGTAGAACAGATGGTAGAGCAGATTGGTGACAAATGCCCACATTTTGCAGGGAAAGATGAAAAATTTGATGATATTGGTTCAGATTGGTGGACCACAGGCCTCTGGATCATGCATGATATGACTGGAAAAGACTTATACAAGGAAGCCGCTTGGCATTGGGACGGAACCTTGGAGGAATGGTTTATCAAACCAACGGTTGAGATGCATCACGATGTAGGATTTCAATTCCTTCCGACGGCTGTTATCAAACATACGATTACGGGTGACGAAGATGCCCTGCGTAGGGGGATTGAAGCGGCGAATTTCCTCGCTGCCCGCTATAATCCTGTAGGCAAATTCATCCGCGCATGGAATGAAGATAAATATGGCTGGGCAATTATCGACTGCATGTTGAATATCTCTCTACTGTTCTGGGCGAGCAAAGTCTCTGGTGATCCACGGTATAAGCATATTGCTATTAGCCATGCAGAGACGACGATGCCATATGGCATTCGCGAGGATGGATCAACCAAACATATTCTATCTTTCGATGCGGAGACCGGGGCATATATTGAGAATTTTGGCGGTCAAGGTTATTCAGCTGAATCCTCATGGAGCCGTGGAACGGCTTGGGGGCTATACGGCTTGATCAATACCTATCGCCACAGTGGAGATGAATGGTTCTTGAACACCGCTAAGCGGATTGCCCATTATTTCATCTCGGCTTTACCTGAGGATCAAGTTCCTTATTGGGATTTCCGTCTAGCGGATGACGAACGGATGTTCAAAGATAGCTCTGCGGCATCTATCGCCGCTTCAGGTTTGTTAGAGCTTGCAGCGATCGTACCTGTAGTGGAAAAAAGCCTCTACGCTAATGCAGCGGAGCGAATTCTCCGCTCACTGACCGAAAATTACGCGACTTGGGAGCTGCCAGAGCATGAAGCGATTTTATTACATGGAACGGGCAGCGGCACTTCCTTTATCGATGTATCGCTAATCTATGGAGACTACTATTATATTGAAGCTGTCGCTAAATTGAATGGTTGGAAACATAGGATTTTCTAACAGATAAACGATTAATTTAAAATAACAAAAAAGAAGCCTCTCTTTTTTAAACGGAAGATCAATGCACCATTTAAATAGAGAAGCTTCTTTATACGCCTTTAAGTTACTTCTCCATGAGTACAGCGGCCCCTTCCAGCAACATCAAGCCACTGAGTTGAATGCTCAGTTGAACCGGAAGCTCCGGTTTCAATTCCCACGATGGACTACAAAGACCCAGCTGTTTATCCAGACCTTTTTCCCATAACTGCTGAGCATTGGCCATGATTACCTCACGAATCCTGTTAGCCTCAGGAACCTCTCCACAAAGTTGAACCAGATAACGAATCAGAATCCCTTTGAATAATCCAGTATCATCGATGCCTTCATCAGGCAGCATCATATTCATCGGATCGCATAGACGATCAATACATGTATTAGCAGTTCGATTCGCATCTTCTAAGTAATGGACATCCCCCGTATTCTTATACAGCTCTAAGCCCGCACCTAGAAACACTCCCTGACAATAAGTAAATTCCCAATCGAAATCAATCTGGCCATCCCCAAGTCTGTTCATTCCATCCCACACAAAACCAGTCGCAGGATCCACTAAATATGTTTTGTTCCATTCATAGATACGGAGTGCCCACTCCAGATCCTCCTGCTTTTGAAAAAGTTCATATAACCTAGCTGCTAGAATGACGGCTGGTGCATTGGCAGGTGTGTTTTTATAATCGAGCTGATCCTTCTTCCAGGCCAAACCGCCTCCAAAATGTTCATTCCAAGCTGATTTTATATCCTCCCATAGATCTAGCACAGCGTCTAAGTAGGCTTCATATCCAGTTGCCCTATAAGCTCGTAGCAGCGCCAATGCCGTCCATTCCATATCATCATAGTAATTATGCCTGAAAGTCCCACCGTTATAAGCTTTGAGATGTTCACTCAATTCCTTGATTCTCAGTGAATATGCAGGATCTCCGCTACGCTCGTAGCCATCCACTAGAATATCAATGACATGAGCCTGCCACCAGTAATAAAAATTCTCACCTGCAACGTTATACTCTCTGGGATACCATTGATTCATGATGCCTGTCTCCGCATTATAATAATTACGTTCTAGACATTGTTGGAGCCACTCCGACCTTCCCTGCCAGTTAAGCGCTTCTAGGGCTTCTTTTGCTTGTGTCATTAAAAGTTCACCTCAAATCTGATCCTTAGTTAATTCAGCCATCTTCTCCAATAACTTCATTGCACTAAGTTGGGAGCTGAGCTGAATTACACCAGTAGATGACAAAGTCCAATCTGTGCCAAACAAAGCTGCGTCCTCTGACTTTCCTTGCTCCCAGAGAGATTCAGCATTCCTAAGCAGAAAATCGACAGCTTCAACAGCTGCGGCATCAGCTTTGACCCATTCTGCCGTATACCGAATCAGGATTCCTTTGAACAATCCAGCATCTCCATTTCCTTCGTCTGGAAGTACACCGCCCTTAGCCTCAGCAAGCTCATGAGCAGCAGCGGAAAAAGTTAATCGAGCATCCTCCAAATAGGATGGGTCCTTAGTGATACGATAGAGTTCTACAGCTGCGCCTATATAGATACCTTGGTTATAGGAGTATCTCCAATCCTTATCGATCTGGCCATTGCCCGTGCGATTCATGCCATCCCATACAAAACCCGTCGTCGGGTCTACCAGTTGCTCTTTTTGCCATCTATAAATTTTTAGCGCCCATTCTAGATTCTCAGCTTCACCGAAGGCTTGATACAAACGAGCCGCCAGTATAGCTGCTGGTGCATTGGCAGGTGTATTTTTATAATCCAACTGTGACTTCTGCCAAGCGATCCCACCACCCATATACTCGTTCCAGCCTGTCTGAATGTCTTCCCATAAAAGAAGGGCTGTATCTTTATAAACTTCCTCTCCTGTTGCTTGATAGGCACGGAGCCACGCGAGAGCCATCCATTCCATATCATCATACAACTCGTTGGGCCACACTCCCCCATTTCGTCGCAAAAGACCTTCATGAAGCGCGGAAAGCCGTTCGGCATACCATTCCTCTCTAGTTCGCTGTAATCCATCTACCAATACATCCACAGCATGAGCCATCCACCAATAATGAAAAATGGTATTACATTCTCCGTTTGGACAAGGTGTTTCTATATTGTACATTTTGATCGCGTCATTCCAGAATAATGAATCCAGCGCGGCTTGTGCTTGATTCGCCCGTTCCTCCCAAATCCCGATCTCCAATTGGTTCATTTAAACTCTCTCCCTGATTCGATTTTTATTGAATTAACCTTTAATGCCACTGAATGCAATCCCCTGCACAAAATAACGCTGAAGTGCCAGAAAGAGCACCAATATCGGCAAGATCGCAACAAGCGCACCAGCCATCATTGGACCGTAATCCGTTTGGAAATTATAGGAGAACGCTTGAAGTCCCATCTGGATCGTTGCTTTATCCGGGTCATTCAGTACAATCATGGGCCATAGGAAGCTGTTCCAGCCCGCTTGAAAAGTAAAGATGCTTAAAGTCGCCAGCGCTGGTTTGGTCAGCGGCAAATAAATACGCCAAAATATCTTAAACTCTCCACAGCCTTCGATCCGGGCCATTTCCATCATGTCACTAGGTAGGGTAAGAAAGAATTGCCGCATAAAGAACACAGCAAAAGTTCCTGAAGCTCCCGGAAGAATAATCCCCCAGAAGGAGTTCATCAACCCGTTCCCCCCGCTGCCAAAAATATCGTTACCTCCGAAAAATGGAATATGACGCATGACATAAACTGTAGGGATCATCGTCACTATGCCCGGTATCATCATCGCCGCTAGCAGCACGCGGAATATTGGCTTATTGAGCTTAAAATTCAACTTTGCGAATGCGTAGCCACTGATCGAACCAAAAAACAGATTCGCAAGTACACCCGCTACAGCAAGCACAAGTGAATTCCAGAAAAAGAGGGCAAATGGAACCGTTGTAAACGCCTTACGATAATGCTCTAAGGTCAAATGTGAAGGAAACCACCGAATGGGCATGGCGAATATTTCTTCGTCCGGCTTCAGGGATGTAAGTACACTCCAATAGAAAGGTAGAAACATTACGATTGCAATAACAATGCACACTATATAATATATAGATTTACTTAAGCGTCTTTTTAATAACGAACTTCCACTAGTATCCATACCTCTATCCCCTTTCTGCATGACAAGCCCGGCTTATACAATGGACTCCTCCGCCTTTGTGATCCGCATGTTTATAAGTGAGAATATGAGAATCGCCACAGCAAGCACAAAAGCTTGTGCAGACGCATACCCCATTTGCAATTGATTAAAGCCCTGTTGATAGATCAGATAAACCGGAGTCTTCGTCATATTCGCCGGACCACCCTGCGTCAGCACAAAAGCTTGGTCGAACAACTGTAACGCACCAATGATTGCCATCGTGCTGACTAGAAAGGTCGTAGGACGTAGTTGCGGCCAAGTAATATACCGGAAACAATCCAGTTTATTGGCACCGTCCAGCCTTGCGGATTCATACAAATAGTCAGGCACACCTTGCAGACCTGCCAAGTAGATAATCATATTAGAACCTACCGACTGCCAGAGGGTAAGCATAATAATGGACAACATCGCCGTTCGGGTCTCGGATAACCAAGCTGGACCTGTAATCCCAACATAGGACAACAATCCGTTAACCAAACCAAATTCAGGATGCAAAAGCCAGATCCAAACGGTAGCAGCAGCAACGGCGGATGTAAGAGTCGGCAGATAATTCAGAGTGCGGAACAGCTTCACCCCACGCCAGCTTCGACTAAGTAGAATCGCGAGGAGCAGCGAAATCAGGATATTTAGCGGAACGAAAATGATAGAATAAAAAAATACATTTCGGAATGTTTTCCATAACAAACTATCTTCTATCAAACGGCGATAGTTATCAAAACCGATCCAATCATTTCTACTAAGTACATCGTAATTGGTAAAGCTTAAATACAACGCCATTACCACGGGGATCACCGTGAATACTGTAAACAACAATATCGTGGGTGTAATAAAGAGATAAGCCGTCCGCGCCTGATGTTTCTCTAGCTTTCTGATGGAAGCCATTTCAGCTACCCCCTCCTAAGCAAAAGGGAGGCAAGACCTCCCCCTTACTTCAAATGTCTTACTTATTACTTCGCTACCTCATTATCCTTAAGCATTTTGTCTCCTTCTTCTTGTGATTTCTTCAAGGTTTCGTCAATACTCAGCTTGTTCTGCTGGTTTAGCTGCAAATTGGGTGCCAACGCGTCGGTTTCCATCACGGAATAACCAGGGTGGTTTGGACGAACCTTAGCGAACTCCAGTGTTTCTAGAAATGGCTGCCACTTGGGATCATCTTTGAAGAATGGATCTTCCATAGACGGCTTATAGCCAGGCAGATTCAGACTGGTCTTGGCCCAGAGCAATGCGTTATCCTTGTTCGCTGTCCACCATTTAATGAACTCCCACGCCTCTTCTTTATGTTTGGAGCCTTCTGGAATCACCAGACCAAATCCACCCATAACACTGCCTTTATCCCCGTTTGGTCCAGCTGGAGGGGGAACGATTCCATAATCTAGATCTTTACCATATTTGTTATAAGTGCTGAGCATCCACGGACCGGAATACAACATAGCAACCTTGCCTGTGACAAAAGCATCTTGCCCTTCCCCAAGTCCAAGCTCAAACCCTACTTTATACACCTTATCTTTGTTCATCAGGCGATCCCAGAACTCTAGCACCTGTTTGCCTTTATCATTATTAAAATTGGTCTTTCCATCCTCCGTAAGCATGGTGCCGCCAGCCTGTTGAAGATACATATTAAAAAGCCCCAAATCCCCCATTGAAAAACCTGCGATTTCCAATTTATTGCCGTTCCATTTGGTGAGCTTCGTAGCAGCAGCCTCTAGCTCATCCCATGTTGTTGGAGGCTGAAGTCCTGCATCTTCGAGCAGCTTCTTATTATAGAAAAGAGCACGAGCATCTACGGTAAGCGGCAGCCCATATAATTTGTCATCGTATGAAAGCTCACGAAGGGATTCGCTGTAGAAGTCATCTTTGGAAATACCGTCCTGTGTTAAGTATTCGTCAACCGGATGCAGGACGTTTTTTGGAGCATACAATGAGGTTCTCCAGCGATCCCAAAACAGCACATCAGGAGTGCCGCCATTGGTTGCGGAAGTCAGGAACTTCGTGATCATATCCTGCTGCAGCACATACTTTACATGAATCTTATCCTGCGATTTATTAAAGGCATCAACCATGGTCTCAAATTGCTTCTGCCCCTCACCGCCCCAATCCCCCCAGAAGGTAAGCTCCGTCTTTTTCCCATCACCGCTTCCAGGTTTACTTGCAGTTCCGGACTCTTTACCGGTAGACCCATTATTGCCACCACAGCCCGATGCAAGTGAAGCTGTCATAACCAAAGTAAGTGTGGTAACCAGCCATTTTTTCATGTTCTCTATCCCCTTTAGAGTCGATTAAAAAAACTTGTAGACATTAACCTCGCTTAACTTGTAACCCGCAGCGCATAAGCACCAGCTCGCAGAACATCATATTTGCCCAAGAGAACCATGGGCGTGTAAATTCGTCAGGGTTATCCACATGAAACCCTTCATGCATAAATCCGGTGCCCGCATCCGTCTTCTCCAGCAGATTAAGCAAGGATTCCCGTTCCTCATTGCTGGTAGATGTCAAACCCTGGATCGCTAAAGCTATAGGCCAGATATAACGACTAGGCGTATGTGGACTTCCAATACCTGAAGCCTCCTTTCCAACGAAGAAATAAGGATTATTGCTACTTAGAATAAACTTTCGGGTATTTTTGTAGATAGGATCATCGGCACTCACATAAGACAAATAAGGGATTGAGAGCAGACTCGGCACATTTGCATCATCCATCAAATTCACCTGTCCACGGCCATCTACTTCATATGCATAGACTGACCCAAACTCTGGGTGATCTACGATTCCATACTGGCGTATTCCCTCATTAATCTGTTCAGAAAGTCTTCTAGCTTTCAATTCCGTTTCCTGATCCCTTAGGATTTCTCGGGCAATTTCACACACATACTCTAAAACAACCACAGCGAACATATTTGCAGGAACCAAATACCCGTATTCACAGGCATCATCGCTAGGACGAAATCCAGACCAAGTCATTCCTGTATATGCTGTCAACGTTCCTTTGCCTTCACGCGCTAATGTATCCGTAGGTGGACAGTTCATCCGTTGAAAAAGATAATTGGAATCGCTCTCATGTTTCTGTTCAGTAGTCCATAATGCAATAATTCTTTCTACACCCTTAACAAATGAATCATTAAACTGACTAGTTCGGCCCGAATTCTTCCAGAGCAGATAACCCAGTTGGATCGGATAGCATAATGAATCAATCTCATATTTTCTTTCCCATACTCCTGGGCTCATCTCTGTAAGATCCTCCTGATGGCCATTCCCATTTTCTTCTTCATTGAACGCGTTCGCATAAGGGTCAAGCTGAATACAGGCGAATTGTCTTAGTACAAGTCCCTCAATCATGTCCGCAATTTCTTCATCCTCGGAGGCAAGGATCAGAAAGGGTCTAACCTGAGCGGCCGAGTCCCGCAGCCACATCGCTGGAATATCTCCGGTAATGACAAAAGTGGTGCCATTCGCCATTCTTTTTAAGGTTGTATTCCAGGTGTTAGCCATACATTTCTCGAACATTTCGGCTAATTTTGGACGATCACTCAGCTGCGCTTTTACATTAGATGCCAGTTTCTTCATCGACTCAGGGATTTCTCTGGTTGCTTTCAGTTATAATACCCCCTTTTTCTTTTTCCTTTGAAGCGCTTTCACAAATTAGTATATTGTCATGTGATTAGTATGTCAATATGTTTATTTATTGATAATGATATATCAATACTTCTATAATGATAAACATCTATCTAAAACAAACAAAAAAACCCATCCAAAAAGATAGGTTTTTATAACAACTAATTTATGGATAATCGCATAAAATTAATTAGAATTAGATAGTTTAGCAGAACCCGTAGATTCACCAGAAACCAACTCAGCTTCCAACATTATCTTATTCGATACAGTCTGTCCGTTCATAATTTGCAGGACATTCTCAACTGCCAGTCGCCCCATTTCTTCTTCATTCTGCCGCAAATGAGTGAACGCATAACCCGATCCGAGTGGAGTTGGTGGACTATCAAAGCAAATGATTGAAATATCCTCTGGAATCCGCAGCCCAAGACGTTCAACCGCAGTTCTAGCCAGCAGGGCAATATTATATTCCACGGCAAAAAGCGCCGTTATTGTTGGATTCTCTTGTAAATGAGAAACTAGCCGTGAGATATCGTGTTCAATATTCTCATCATTAAAAGAATTTGGTAATGTTGAGGTTAAATCACTAACCCACAACCCCTTATCTACTGCTATCCCCCGCTCCGCATGTGCTTGTATAAATCCCTCCACCCGCTCCTCAAGAGCCGTCGTATCCGCTGGAGGTGGAGAGAGGAAAGAGATATGAGTATGCCCGAGATCAAATAAGTACTCCGTCCCTTTAAGTGCAGCCTTTAAGTTATCCGTGCCGATCGAAGCAGCCGCTACTCCTTTCAGATGGCGATCTACCAGAACTAATGGGAAACGCCCGATCACCAATTTTAGAATCTCAGCATTAAAAAATTCGCCTTGAGCTGGAAAAACAATCAGACCATCTACACCCAAGCTAAGCAACTTCTGAATAGACTGTTCTTCGTTCTCTGGTACGCCAAATGTTCTTCGTAGAACGAGGAAGCAATCATTATCACGGGAAGCCTGTTCCATCCCATAAATCAAGCCTGTTCCATAACTGTTGCCAAAGTCGGTAATAATCAGACCAATCGTCTTTTCCTCATGGTTAAAGGCATTAAAAACAGTCCCGTCGGAGGTCGTCTCAGGAGACATAGCTGAATCTATGTAGTCAACTGCCGGATCAGCCACAAACGAACCTCTTCCCGGTTTTCTCACAATCAAATGCTCGGCGGCTAGCATTTCCAGAGCTTTTTTACTCGTAATCCGACTTACATTATAGGTTTCGGCCAGTTCTTTTTCTGAAGGAACTCGCTCCCCTTGTCCATAGGATTTATTTACAATAAGCTGCTTCACTTCATCAAATATTTTTTCATACATCGGTTTGGATGACGTTGTCTCATTCATAACTTTCGTTATCTCCTGACTCTAATTTTTTCATCTTTATACATAATAATATATCATGATATATTAAGTTTGTCGACATTTGTACTGAAGCAGTTGAAAAAAGAGGGAGGAAGGGTTTAGAGTGTAAAGCGAAAAAATTCTAAGATTCGTATGGAAACAGAGATAAACCGTATTCTGAGAATACGGTTTAAGAGAGGCTAAGTAACAAAGCTCTGAATGGACTCCTTTAATTCTCGAGCTCCCAGTCGGGATTCCATGCGACTTCCCACAAATGCCCATCGGGGTCCATAAAGTGACCGGAATACCCTCCCCAAAAGGTATCATGTAAAGGGTCAACGATCTTCGCACCAGCCTTTTGAGCTAGCTCCATAACCTGATCTGCTTCTTTTTTACTTCCTACATTGTGGCCAATCGTTATTTCTGTTGAACTGGCTGGGGATAATGGAACCTTTGCCTCATAGGCCATATCTTTCCGATTCCAAAGTGCCAGCTTCAAGCCTGCCTGCAAATCAAAGAAGGCAACCGCTCCATGTTCAAATTCTTTGCCAATGATCCCTTCGGTGGGAAATCCTAATCCATCCCTGTAAAAAACCAAAGCTCTCTCCAAATTATCCACGCCTAGTGTTATTACTGTAATTCGGGGTTTCATCTATATCAAGCCTCCTATTTTCGCTTCGTTAAATTGTACGAGTGCGCTCATTAATTGTGTTCAGTACTTCTTCCCAATGCATCTTCATCTGCTCTCGCATATCCGGATGGACCATTTTTTCTTGATAAGATCTACTATATTCATAGATAATATCAAACCACATTCCGCTTAACAAGTTTTTACACTTTTGTACATTTGTTCTTTTTTCGACCATAAAAAGCTTACACAGGTCTATCGTAAATGGCTGTTCAGATTATATAATAGAGACTATCTGGTATAGAAAGGAAGTTGATTTTTTTATGAAATTTGATGATTACCGCTATGAGCGACCGGATGTAGAGAAATTCAAGCAAGACTTTAACGCCCTGCTGAAAGATCTCAACGACACATCACCACTAGAGGTGCAAAAAGCTTCCGTCACTGCCATTAACAAGCTTCGCAATGAGTTTGACACGATGCAGACATTGGTTAGCGTTCGTCATTCTATCAACACGACAGATGAATTTTACAAAGCCGAACAAGAATTCATGGACGAAATCGGGCCTGTCGTTCAGGAATACATAACTGACTACTACAAAGCACTCGTACATTCCAAATATAGAGCCGAGTTTGAAAAGGAATGGGGTGCGCAGTTACTCCAGCTTGCTGAAGTCTCGCTGCGGACGTTTAGTCCGGAAATCATTGAAGATTTACAATTGGAGAACAAACTATCAACTGAATACTCCCAGCTTATCGCATCTGCCAAGATTCTTTTCGAAGGTGAAGAGCGTACACTGCCTCAACTCGCACCTTTCGAATTGTCTACAGACCGTGATATGCGTAAAAGTGCTTCTGAAGCTCGTTTTGGTTTTATGTCCGAACACGAGACTGAATTTGACCGCATCTATGACGAGCTCGTAAAGGTCCGTGACCGCATAGCTAAAAAGCTTGGGTACAGTAACTTTGTTCAGCTAGGTTATGACCGTATGATGCGTACCGACTATAATGCTGAAATGGTTGCTAATTTCCGCAAACAAGTTCTTGAATATATCGTACCTGTCTCCCAGCAGTTAAAGAAACGTCAGACTGAACGACTGGGTCTAGATGAATTGAAATATTACGACGAGAACTTTAGCTTTAAGACCGGGAACGCTACCCCTAAAGGGGATCCAAACTGGATTGTAGCTAACGGTAAGAAGATGTACAAAGAACTCTCCCCTGAAACGGATGAATTTTTCACCTTCATGCTGGACAATAATCTGGTGGATTTAGTAAGCAAAAAAGGAAAACAAGGCGGCGGATATTGCACCTATTTCAGCCAATACCAAGCCCCTTTTATTTTCTCAAATTTCAACGGAACCTCTGGGGATATTGATGTCTTAACTCACGAAGTGGGTCATGCGTTCCAGGTTTATGAAAGCCGCAATATTAATGTGCCAGAATATGCTTTTCCAACCTATGAAGCATGTGAGATTCATTCCATGAGTATGGAATTTTTCGCTTGGCCTTGGATGAATTTGTTCTTTGAAGAAGATGCAGATAAATACCGCTTTAATCACTTATCTGATAGCCTTCAGTTTATTCCTTACGGGGTATCTGTCGATGAATTCCAACATTTTGTTTATAGCAACCCTGAAGCAACTCCTGCTGAACGCAAGCAAGCTTGGAGAGACATCGAGAAGAAATACTTACCACATCGTAATTATGAAGGTAACTCTTATCTGGAACAAGGGGGCTTCTGGCATAAACAAGGCCACATCTTTGCCTCACCGTTCTACTACATTGACTACACACTAGCACAGCTATGTGCCTTCCAATTCTGGAAACGTTCGAACGAAGATTTCAAATCTGCTTGGAGCGATTATTTGGAGCTATGCCAAGCTGGTGGAAGCAAGTCCTTTATTAAACTGGTTGAACTAGCGGGTCTGATTTCACCATTTGAAGATGGCTGCATTAGCTCCGTTATTGGGGATATTGAAGGTTGGCTGAACAGCATTAATGATAAAGAGCTTTAATCCATACTCTGATAAGCTCATCACAAAAAAAGCAATCCTTGCCTTATGGCTTGGATTGCTTTTTAAAATTGAATGATCCAACTTCACCCATGTATGTTATCGATAACGAATCAATAAATCTATAGGGTAACGACCCGCATTGCGACCATATAAGACTAAGCCTCCACCCTCTGCTTGAAGCTCCAAACGGAAAGTACGATTGCGATCTAGTTTAGCTGCTAACTGCCCCGGTACACAAACTTTACACAGATAGCCGTAAGAGCCCGCCTCATCCAACTTATTCGCTAATGGCTGATAATGCCAAGATAATACACCTCGGCTATCGGCCGGATCATCTGGCAAATAGAAGGAGCCAATCCGTTGACCTTCTATCAGAACATTCACACGTGAAGGATGACGTTCTTCGTCGGTCATATAATACGTATTCGGATTATACTCCACCCTAGCATCTGCACCATGCATGAGATCAAGTCCCATTTCATTTTGCTTTGCACCTTCAACATTTCGAGCCAATACTCGCTTTGCGCTGGCTTCGAACATGATTTCGATCTCGCCAATCATCTTTTTCTCCAAACCATCTGGAAGAGTTACATCATATGCATAACGGCCTTGCCCAGCTCCATTGATTTTTGCGCATTGAATAGCTTCCCATTGTTGTTCAAAGTTGTGTTCTTTATACGCACCAACAGGGATACTAATACAATCTCCATCCCCTTCAAACCTTACACCCTGATTACCGCTTCTTACATCAAACGTAATGAAGTTGCGAGTGATTACCTCTCCCTTATTATTTATCAAAGAAACTGCCAGCACTGCAACTGCATCCTGATCGGGCATCATGATAAATAGTGGTGGTAAATCTGCTACTCCATATCCGTCCCAATTCACTGACATATGCTCACTTTGTGTAACAACTCGTGTTCCCAAATTGTCGTACCAAAGTTCCCACTTCACCTGTAAATGCTGTCCATGATATTTATCTGAGAAACTGGAACGAAGAAGCGGAACTTTAACTTCATCCTTTGCGTTTACTGTCTGACACGGCGGTGCATCGATCACGATGAAGTCCGGAGAATGCAGATCAGAAATCGTCATCCCTGGAACAAAGGCATCATAACCAAAATCTTTATCGCTGCCGTCTAACCGATAATAACCATTGAACTCGTTCGTAACATCGCGAAATTCGGTAAATACGAAACCACATAGCTTATCATGCCGCCGGAATTCATTCATCATATAGCGGTAATGCCATGCTAAATCACTATCCCCTGCACCGCCTTCGATACCCCATACGTTTCCACATTCACTGTTCATCAGCGGGGCATCAGATTGTACATTACCTCCGATACAGTTAAAGTCTGAACCTGGGAAAGTTTTGTCTACAACCTCATTCAAATGAGCTCTAAGCTGATCATAACCATTAATGTAGAAATGCCAAGTATTGATATCAGATTCCACATGATCATAGTTACAAGGCGAGTTATCTTCAACGATTCTAGATGGATCTAGTCGTTTTGCCCAGCGATATTGTTCCCGAACCCATTCCTGTGTTACTTTGAGATAACTGTACTGCTGTTGTACATCACTCGTCAGACTAGTGTCCTGAGCGTTCGTCTTCAAGCCCCAAGTCTCGTTAAACATTACCCATGAGAAAATCGATGGATGATTATAGTCTCGTTCAATAATCTCAAGTGCTTCACGTTCATACGCGTTACGTGCTTTTTCATCGGGATTTCCCCAAAAGCAAGGCATGTCTTCCATCACCAAAATACCCAGTCTATCCGCCCAATATAGTTTGCGTGGTTCTTCTGGCTTGATATGAATACGCACAAAGTTCAGTCCCAAACGTTTCATTAGATAGATTTCATCCCGCATATCTTCATCAGACGGATAAGTGAAATATCCCATTTTGTGATAAGACTGGTCAAGGGTACCATTTAAATAAATCGGCTTACCATTGAGGGTAATCCAGCGATAACCACGCTCATCAAAACGCACAGTTTGGATTTCTCGAACTCCGAAATAGGTACTGACTGTGTCTGTGCCAAAAGATCCGTTAAGTTGTAGTTCGCCTTCGTACAAATAAGGTGTATCTGGACTCCACAAAATTGGATCTGTTATATGAATAGAGAGCTTAAATTCATTCTCCCCTGCGATAAGATCTATTTTCTCAGTATGCAATATAGAATTCTCTGCGAATTTCAGCGTGAAATCTGCCGATCCATTTTCTTGTGCAAAGATTCTTGTGGTCACGTTCACTTGCCCATCAATAGTGGTCACAAACTTAGCATCTTTCATATAAGTCTGAGGCCGAGATTCTAGCCATACGGGCTGCCAGATTCCGCGAATTTCTCCATAACCTTGTTTGCCACGCGTTTGGTAATCATGATCGAAGTCCTCTACTCTAACGACAATTGTATTGTCTAAATCTTCAACCCAGTACTGAGTAACTTCGAACTCAAATGAACCATATCCACCTTGGTGTGAACCAACATGCACTCCGTTAATCCAAACGTCACATGAATAATCTACTGCCCCGAATCGCAAAAATAGTCGTGTCTGTGAGTCGGTAGTCTGCCATTTCAAAGTCCGCCGATACCATCCTATCCCTTTATGATCACTGCCAATACCTGATAATGGACTTACCCAAGAAAAAGGAACAGTAATCATCGAACTGTAAGCGATTTCGGAATTGGAATACCAATGTTCGCTAATTCCTTCATTGCTCGGATCAAAGCTAAATGACCATTCCCCATTCAAATTCATCCATTCGTTGCGCTGCCAATGTGGATGCGGATGTTCGGGACGAGGAATCGGAAGACTCTCAACATTCAGTACGGAAGTTGTCATGATATGAGCACAGCCTTTCAAAATAAGAAGTTGAGCTCATTTTAGCACCAGTATATAAAATTCGCAATGTATATTATAATTTTACAATATAGAATCTTCAGTGTACAATATCCTCAACCTATCCTAACGAAAAGGAATACAACCAATGAATGATATTTCGCAAGAAACGATACGGTACCCCGCATCACGCATCTTAGATGTTGCTAAAGCACTTTCTGGAGATGTCAGAGTCCGTATTCTTGAAGCCCTTGGTGACAAGCCCATGAGTGTCAGTCAATTGGCCGAGACACTTGGCGTAGCTCAACCAACAATTTCAATCAATGTACAGACCCTTGAGCAAGTTAACTTAATCTCATCTACACAGGGTGCAAATCGCGAGAAAATATGTGCGGTCACCTGCCGATCCATCCATCTCGATCTTCCTTCGAAGCTAGGCGATGGTCTGCATCAAACGGAAGAAATACATATGCCCATCGGGATGTTCTCCCACTGTTCTATTCAACCCTCTTGTGGTATGACTGGAAAAGACGGCGGAGTCATCGGTTCTCAGGATGATCCACGGGTATTCTACATGCCGGAACGAGTTGATGCATCTCTCTTATGGTTCGCTGACTCTGGCTATGTCGAATACTATTTTGCCAATCCACTACCCCCTGGTGTCGAGCTTGATGAGATTCGGATTTCGGCTGAGGTTTGTTCTGAAGCACCTGCATTTCGGGAAGATTGGGCAAGTGACATCACATTAACTATAAATGACCTGCATGTCGGTACTTGGACTTGTCCATCAGATTTCGGTAACCGGAAAGGAAAGTTAACACCCGAACGATGGAAGGGTGGTACAGAATATGGAATGCTGACAGAGTGGAGTATCTCAGAACAGGGTAGCAAAATAAATGGAACTGCTTCTTCCCCTACTACAATTAGCTCACTGAAGCTGGCATTTAATGAGCCCATTCGAGTACGATTTGAGATTCGCGAGGATGCCCTCAATAGACGAGGACTTAATCTATTCGGAAGTGGTTTCGGAGACTACTCACAGGATATTATCCTGTCGTTTGTGCGTCGTTCAGTATCGGGTACATGATAACACGTAAGAATTGCACACCTGAAACCAGAGTAGATCGAAAGCTTCAGATGTGCCAGTGGACAATGTTTTCTTTACACACCAATTACTTACGCTTATCTTCAGCTTTTTTGATATTCTCAGCCACTCTAAACTTCACGATCTTACTAATTAATTCATAGGGCATCGGCTGATTAAGAGGGAATTGAATGGATCCTTTTGCTCCTTTATAGACTGATAATTCTTCTTTGAAAGCGTCAATACCATTAGGCGTTGGATAAAATCCAATATGGTTTTTGAAAGCCGCAAAATGCACCAGATTTCCGTGCAGTGTAAAAGTAGGCATCTGATAGCTAATCTTTTCAATCGCATCAGGTGCCGTTTCTTTTATTACTTTTCTTATTGTACTAAGGATTTCCTGAATCTCAGATGGAAACTTGGAAATATAGTCATCGATCGATTCATACGTGATTTTAGCCTCCACAATAAGTCCCCTCTCTGTTTCAAGTTCACATTTAACTTTGATGAAGTGCTGCCAATGCCTCGTCTTCTGTACTCTTGAACAATATTTTATTCCCCTGATTACATTCGTAAATAAAATCATTCAGACTTTTACTATTATAGCCAGTAAATTCTCCCACAATAGCAACTCGCATCTGATAGTTTGTATACTTTTGAAGAATCTCTCCGGCAAGGCCCGTCTTTAACTCAAAAAAATCATCTGTGATTTGCTCTTTTCTTAGAATCATTTTATCGCATTCTTGATATCTCACGTTTGCCATTAGATCGAGTGCATCATTTACATTATTAATTACAATACCTTCGCTGGAAATCAAAGCTACTGTTGAATTGTCTTTACGGTTTAATGTGATTTGCATTCTAAATTGCTCCTTTTTCAATAAGAAATTCTTTTACGTTGTGGTTTCCTTGTTGGATAGCTATAGCTAATACTGATTCACCACCTTCAATTTTAGCTTGGATGTCAGCTCCGTGTTCGATTAACAAGCGTATCAGCTCCACATTATCCGAATGAAAAGCTGCAGAATGCAAGGCAGTGTGCCCATCGCTATCAAAAATATGTGTCTGAGCACCCTTGTTCAATAGCAGTTGGATAACACCCATATTCCGCTCCCCAGCAATTGCAGCATGAAGTGCAGTATTAGAAGGAATGAAATTAATCTTGGAATGGGATACTGCATCAACCTCAGCACCATGGTCTATCAATACCTGCACCGCTGCTTCTTTACCGAAATGTGCTGCATATCCCAAAGGTGTAAGGCCCTCGTTATTTTCCGTATTTGCAAGAGCCGGATGGAATTCTAAAATTTCTGTTAGCCGTGCAGCATCGCCATGTTGTGCCGACTGAAAAACTTCATTAATACTTTGCCGTAGTTCCATTAGATTTCGCCTCTTTTCAATTGATGAAGAAATGATTTAGCTTATTTTTTCTGGATAGTGAAGCCATTCTCCTGCTAACAAGAAGAAATGATGTTGTCGTCTTTTAAAGACGATAACCATTTCTCGTAAAATAACAAACACAAAAACAATACAAATTTATTGTAAATCAATAAATTAAATGCTAAAATCATGAAGTCATTAAATAAGTGAGGTGTTTTAAATGAATGTTAAACGAGGTTCAACCACTTTCTTAAAAGTAATTATTTTTCTGGTTGGAATTGCAGTGCTTGCTTTGTGTATCTGGTTGCCTGAGATAGCGGTAAGAGATGCAAAAGTACATCCAGATACGGCTTACTTCCTGATTCCCTTTTTAGTATGTGCTTACGGATTCTGTATTGCGTTTTCTGTTGCGCTGTACCAAGCATATAAACTATTAAACAACATCGAAAAGAACAATGCTTTCTCTGAATTATCCCTTAACTCTTTGAAGATTATAAAGAAATGTGCTTTTACAGTCATTTTCCTCATTTTGTTAGGACTAGTAAGCTTAAGGGTGCTTGCTAAAGTTACAGATAGTGATGATCCAGCGGGTCCTACATCATTATGTCTAATGGCTCTTTTAGCAACAAGTATCATCGCAGCCATTGTGGACGCACTTCAAAAGCCATTAAAAAATGCCCCAGATGTAAAGCCAAAAAATGTATGATTAGCAGTCAAATATCAACATTAGAATTTAATATAGCCAAAAGAAAAGAGTATTCATTCGAAGGTTATCGAATGAATACTCTTTCTTTTCAATGTATATTGTGAGCCAATTTTAAATTAAATCAGACTTTTGAAGAAGCCGCTTAACGATCGCTGCAACCTCAGCTCTGGTCATATCATCCTTGGGAGCAAGTACATTGCTGCTTCGTCCCATGATTACGCCTGCCTGCAAGCAGTCAGCAATTGCGCTAATCGCCCAGTCAGATGCTTTGCCGGCATCGGTATATGGGTTCAAGAATCCTTCAGCGGATTGATTAGGAAGGTTAGCCTTTAGCGCTGTAATTTTCATCGCTTTGGCGATAATTAGCATCGCTTGTTCACGGGTAATTTGGTCATCAGGGCGGAACATGCCATCTTCAAAACCATTGATTAATTGATATGCATATGCAGTATTGATCGCACTGTTATACCAATCCGTAGTTTTAACATCCGAAAATGGTGTTGCTGTTTGACTCAATCCTAGTCCGAGACCGCGAACGACAATCGCCGCAAACTCTGCGCGGGTAATCGCTTGATCAGGTGTAAATTGACCATTACCAGTCCCTTCGATAACTAAACGGGAACCCATATCATTCACTGAATCTTTTGCCCAGTGATTAGCAACATCACTGAATTCAAGCGGATGCCAGATTACAGAGTAAGTGCCGCCACTAAGGCTGTTGATTGTAGCAAAATATTTGCCTTCAATGACTATCACTTTAGTAGGTACATGATGCACTGAGCCATCAGCATCAATATACACACCGGTTGTAATCTTATTCGGGTCCATCCCATCCGGAATAGCAATCGTACGTTTCACATACGTATTGAATTGGGATAGTTCAATACTCTTATCTCCGTAAATACCTCTAGCTGTAAAGTTTACTGGTGCGCCGACTAATGAAAATGATCCGTTTTGTGCAGCAGCTCCTAATGCCTTAACTTGATCGGCAGTTGGTGCGCTGATTTCAATCTGTATTTTAATATCTTGTAAAGCTACAGACTTACCAATCTGCGCGGATAAGGCCTCAATATCAATCTGCCCAGCAGGCAGTGTAAATGTCGCATTTCCCGTTCTGATTTCAAGTACAGCTTGATTTCCCTGCATATTTTTAACCATTTGTCCGTTTAGTTCGCCAACGATAACATCAGATTTACTAGTGGCAGTGATAGAAACCACAGCACCTTTACCTTCAGCGGCGAGCTTGTCTTCCAGCTTCTTCTGGTCTAAAGCAATGGTGGTTAGCGTTTGATCATTCCGTTTACCATTCGTCGCAGTTCCCACGGTTTCCGCTTTACCATTGATTAAAATGGAAGCATCATTTGCCACAG
Organism: Paenibacillus sp. FSL E2-8871; assembly: GCF_038000345.1. Taxonomy (NCBI): domain Bacteria; kingdom Bacillati; phylum Bacillota; class Bacilli; order Caryophanales; family Paenibacillaceae; genus Paenibacillus; species Paenibacillus sp. FSL E2-8871. Next base: position 1,674,649 of record NZ_JBBOBV010000001.1, read on the forward strand.
GTGCCGGCGTTGCTGATGGAGTTGGTTGAGAAGGAACATCAACACTGGATGGTGCGCTCGGGATGACTGTATTGGATTCAGCAGATGATTCGCTAAAGCCAGCCTTATTGATAGCCTGTACCGTGAAGGTGTAGCTTGTACCATTCGTAAGACCACTGATTGTAAGCGGACTTCCATTACCCGTAACCGTCAGCCCTCCCGGATGAGCCGTTACAATATATCCTGTGATTTCACTTCCACCATCGTTTACCGGCGGTGTAAAGGTGATGATCGCTTGACCATTTTCTGCAGTTGCAGTTACGGATGTTGGAATACCCGGTGCTGTAATTGGCTTAGCAGGAGCCTTCACAGTAACGGTTGTTGAAGCTTTATAACTTCCTTCTTTCGTTGTAACTGTAATGATGGCTGTTCCCTCACCAACTGGAGTTACTTCTCCATTCACAACCTTGGCTACAGTCTCATCGCTGGAGCTCCAGATCAGGTCTGGATCTGTTGCATTTGCAGGCTCTATTGTCGCTTTTAGTATTCCCACAGTTTCACCAGCTGTTAAAACGAGCGTCTCCTGATCTAGCCTCACCCCAGTTACATTCACAACTGGTGGAATTGGTTCACTTACATGTACTGTTGTTGAAGCAGTAAAACTTCCATCTTTAGTCGTAACCGTAATGGTGGCTGTTCCAACACCAACCGGGGTTACTACTCCGTAAACAACCTTAGCTACTGTTTCATCACTGGAGCTCCAGATTACCCCCTTATTGGTTGCATCGGCAGGTGCGACTGTCGCTTGTAGCGTTTTATCACCTTCTCCAACTGTTAAATCAAGTGTTGGCTGGTCTAAGGTTACTCCGGTTACTATAACAATTGGTGGCTTAGGTGCTGCCACATTCACAGTTGTTGAAGCCTTAAAACTTCCATCCTTAGTCGTTACAGTAATAATTGCTATACCCTCACCAACTGGTGTAACCACTCCATCCACGACTGTTGCAACAGTTTCATCGCTGGAGCTCCAGATCACATCTGTATCTGTCGCATTTGCAGGTTCTATTGTCGCCTTTAGTAAGGCATCTGCTTCACCAGCAGTTAAGTCGAGCGTCTCCTGATCAAGCTTCACTCCGGTTACGTTCACAATTGGAGCACTCACAGTTACGGTGGATGTCGCAGTATAACTTCCGTCTGTTGTTGTTGCTGTTATCGTTGCCGTTCCAACGCCAACTGGGGTGACCACTCCATTCACAACTGTCGCCACAGTTGCATCACTGGAGCTCCAGATCACGGTTTTGTTCGTGGCATTAGCAGGTTCTATTACAGCATTTAGTGTATCTCCTGCTTCTCCCTCTGTTAAACTAAGTGATGTTTTATTCAAAGTCACTCCAGTTACGAGGACATCTCCCACATCGTTTACCTGCACATTGAAGGTGTATAAACTACTTAAAATGCCATCATTTACAGTAACAGTAATCACACTGTTTCCGTAGGCATTCTTCGCTGGTGTTATTTCTAACGTCCGCACATCCCCACTTCCACTTACTTTCAGTCCATTATTCGGAATTAGGGAAGTATTAGAAGATGTAGCTGATACATTTAGGTCATCCCCATCCACATCAATGACCTTAAAGGAGCGTGATACAGATTTATTTTTTTCCGTTGTAGTACTTCCCATGAAGCCTGTGTCCTGCTTCCAGCTAGCACCAGTGATTGAACCGTTCTTAAGTGGGGTGATTGTATTGACAGCAACATTACCATCTTTACTATTTGCTAATTTATAGTTTAAAGCCAGATTAGGCTCTGATCCATTCAAATCGACGTTCATTTCGCGAACAATTTCGCTCTGGGTTTTAGCTTTACTCCAAAACCTTACGTCTCTCATCCCACCGCTGTAATCTCCGTCCTGTCTCCAGGTGCTTTTACCAAGCCAGTTGTTCGGACGTGCCATATTTCCAACTGTACTTAAATCCATAGCCCCTTCTGCCTTAAGAACACCATCCCAATAAATACGCCCCTTCTTCTGACTGTGATCGTAAACAATCGAGACATGTACCCACTTGGATATCGGGAAATCGTCTGTGACATTAATATCTCCTTTATTGGTGTAAGCGATGAAATGCATTTTTTTGCCGTTAAAACCCACAAAAATATTGTGGTTCTGCTCTGCGATCGAAGATTCGAAGAATCTCATCCAGGTATTAAAACCATTGACTTTTAAATTACCTTCAATTGTAAAAGAATTCTTGTATAACAGTTGATCTGGGAACGTCACATAATCCCCATTGCCGTCAAAACTAAGATAGTCCCCACCATTCAGTTCTGTCAGATAAGGTGCATCGTTCACTGGATTTACAGTAATTGTAGCAGTACCTAGATCTGGGTTGAATGCTGCAGAAACAGTGGTATTCGCATTTTTTTGATAATTTTGATAGCCGACTGCTGTTGTGTCCCATAGCTTAAAGTCAATGGAAGCTGTTCCGTTCCAGTCTTTAGCGGGGACAAAACGAATTTTCTCCGATTTCAGCAGCAGAAAAGCTTTAGTGTCAGACACTGGCTCGATATTATACCAAATATTTGCTTGCGTGTTGTAATATTGCCAGGCCCCATTGGTATTATCAAATGACACCACAGCAATTCCTGTTGAAGCTGGGTCAGTTACCTTACCCGACAAAAGACTAGACACAACAACGCCTGCGTTGGAAGAATCGTCTTCATTGATGGACGGTATCACAGCTGGGCTATTCACGATCCAACCAAAGTCCGATTTTGCACTCACTATTTGAGTGTGGATCGGCCCCACACCTTGCACCACAACTCCAGTGGCTAACGAAATACTAATGCCTATTTTCATAAATGATGGCTTCAAACTCTTTTTCCCCCTCTAGCTTAAATCATGTCATCATTTCGACAATAATCGAGAGTATTATACAAAATTATGATAAACGAAAAATAAACAAAAAAAAGAACCTTCGAATTCTTATCGATTCGTCGGTTCTCTTTTTCTTTATACTAGTTCATCATCTTCTTAATCAGAGCTTTGAGCTTAGGATCAGGTGAAGTTCCAAGCTCCTGTTGAAGGGTCTCTTCCAATTGCCCATATCGCCGATAAGCTTCATTCATACGCCCTAGTTCAATATACAAATGAATGATTTCCTGATGGATATCTTCTCTCAAGAGATCCAATTTCAAGATTCTCTCAAAGTAGTGCAGCGATTGTTGACGCTCGTTCTGCTCCATATGAAATCTAGCAGCTAGTTCCAGCAGTCCAATAAAATCCTGTTCAAGTCGGCGTGTCTTCCCACTAGCCCAATCGTATGCTTTACCTTTGAGAAAGGACCCCGTATACAATGTTTCTACTTGATTGAACCATTCAGAATCTTTTTTCGAGACCTGCCTAATTTGCTTCAGCTGTCGCTTAAACTCATACAAATCACAATAAATACTGCGTTCCTCTATACTAATTTCGGTTCTGCTGGCTTTAATAAAGCTAGTTCCGATTGCTTTTCGAATATAGTATAGGGTTGAGTTCAGATTCTTCAACGCTTTATCAGGCTCCAGCCCGCTCCATAAGGTATCGATAATTTCATCTCGGCTAACCGTCCCTTTACTAATCAAAAAGGCAAACAATTCTTCGGTTTTTGGGCTCCTTAGCTTGATGGGCTCTCTGTCTTGCGTACGGCGGTATATCTTTAGTCCATTAAATAAGAGAACTTCTATGACGGGCTGAACCGTCACACCTCTATTCATTTTTTTGATCTTATCCAAAGTTTTAGTTAAACGCTGTGCAGTTACAGGCTTCAGCAAATAATCCACAGCACTCAGTTCGAAGGCTTGCAGTGCGTATTCGTCATACCCTGTAACAAAAACCACATTAATCGATTCATCTAGTTCATGCAAAAGGGTGGAAAGCTTCATTCCATTTGTGTCAGGCATAGAAATGTCCAAAAAAGCTACATCAATCGAATTCCCCTTCACAAATTCATAGGCTTCCGTCGGATCCAGAAAAGTATCGTATACTTCAATCTCTCCACTCTGAGATAATATCCTTTTTAAGCGCTTTACTGATAATTCTTCATCATCCACGATAATGGCTCGCAGCATACTTCAACCTCCTATCCGCTTCATGTGTTGTTTGGGGATATCAAAAGAAACCCGTGTGCCTTTTCCTTCAACACTTTGAATACGAATGTTCTTTCCATAGAGAAGTTTGATGCGTTGACTAATATTCCAAAGCCCTACGCCTCTTTTATCTACATCTGATTTCATGATTTCCTCCAGCTTGTGCTCACTCATTCCGCGTCCATTATCTTCTACAACAAAGCTGACCACAGAAGGATCCGACTCTTTCACAGATATAGTTACCTTTCCTCCCCGTAAATTGGACATCAGTCCATGTCTTATAGCATTTTCTACTAATGGTTGTAGGATAAGTGGGGGAATCCGGCTATCCGTATTTGCGGTTATATCATATTCCACTTGTAATCTAGCACCAAAGCGCACTTTTTCAATATTAATATATGCTTTAACCAGCTCTAGCTCACCCTCCAAGGTAGTTAACGAATCCAACTGTTTGAAGTCAAAGCTGCTTCTCAAATACTGTGACAGCTCCAGCGTTAATTCTTCCGCCTGCTCAGGTTCTTCCACACATAATGCAGCAATTGAATTCAGGGCATTGTACAAGAAATGAGGTTTGATCTGAGAACGTAAAAAGGCAATTTCGGCATCTTTAGCTTTCTTCACAGAAGCTCTCAATCGGGTCAGACTTTTCACACGCGCCATTAGTTCTTCCGCTTCAAACGGCTTCCCCACATAATCATTTGCCCCATTATCCATGGACATTTTCATATCGTTAACTCTATTCTTCGCCGTTAGCATTAACACAGGCAGCTCAAAGGGTGTGAATCTCTCTCTAATCTTTTGCAGAACCTCATAGCCAGAAATATCCGGCATTGTAATGTCCAGTACAACGAGAAAGAAGTCTGAATTCTTCGATAACTCATCAAGTGCCAGCTGCCCGCGGTTCACAACAACAATGGAATATCCCTCAAGCTTGAACAAGTTGATCATAGATTGCAGGTTGGCAAAATCATCGTCCACGACCAAAATCGGCTCATTGATTTTACCTTGAATATATATAGGATACTCCTGGCGCGGAAAGAAAACTTCTCTATAAGGAAGAGTCTTATCCACGATTGGACCCGTGACTTGATTAGATGTTCGATCCCATCGTGGAAGAGTAAATATAAAGACCGATCCTTTACCAGCAACAGAGTCCACTCTAATGTTCCCGCCATGTAACTCAACCAGCTTCTTGGTAATGCTTAGTCCGAGACCTGTCCCACCATGACTATGAATTTCAGCTTCGTCCACTTGCTCAAAGGCCATAAAAATACGTTTCTGCATATCCGGTGCAATTCCGATTCCCGAGTCTGCCACACGGACCTCAACCCATTCATGAGTAAATCTGGAACTAATATTTATTTCACCCTGCTCCGTGAATTTAATCGCATTATCTACCAAGTTGTGCAAAATCTGAATCAAACGGTTGCCATCTGCATGTACAGGTGGAAACTCTGGAGCAACATTGTTTACGAGAAAGATCGACTTTTCTCCGAGCAGAAACGAATGTATACCGATAACAGAATCTACAACAGCTTTCAGATCTAGGGTGCTTTTATATAAGGTGATATCTCCATGCTTCATTTTGGAATAATCGAGTAATTCGTTTACCATATAAGTTAATCTTCTACCACTTCCCATTACGATCGCTAGATTCTGCGCTTGCCTTTCGGTAACTGGACCTTCAACCCCATTAAGTAGTGTAGCAGTAATGTTCACTATGGCATTTAGTGGTGTCTTCAGCTCATGAGAGGTATTGGAGAGAAATTCGTCCTTAATTTTGTCCAGACCGATCAGTTGGTTTTTCATTTCATCTATCGTATGATAAGCCTCGAAAAAACGGAGAACAATCAGAACGATCATAATGATATTAAAGGCTACAATGTAAAACTGTCCTAGCCAAAGGTTTTCTTTCATCGAAAGAGCAAACAAAATGATGTCTATCGAGTACAGATTGATAGCAAGAATCGCCAAGAACAGCAGCAACGATTTGATTCGATTTACTTCTGGACTTCTGATATACAAGATAGCCACTCTAAACAACATCCAAATTAACATCAATTCATATACTATGATCACATAGGTAGAGAAAAGCGTGTAAGTACGAATAGGCAGGATTGCTACCAATATTATAAAGCTGCCTAGTATAATCGTTACGACTTGCGTAAGTTTTAAAGAGATTATGCTTTTGTGCATTTGGTAGAAAAATATAGCTAGAACAATAAAACACGATATGGAGCTAATATCCTTCACTTTGTATAACACAATGAACGAAAGGTTTGGGAAAAACAGTAACAGCGAACGTTCTCCAATCAAGCCATGATAGATCGCAAGCAGTAAACAAATAATAGCAAATACAAGTAAGGAGTAATCCTTCTTACGGTATAAAGCAGCCGCTACAAAGCAGATGACAAAAATAAGTGATAATGTTCCCAATATTGCAACTGTACTAAATTCACGAGCCGTACTCTTCTGCTGGTTCTCCAGCATAGCGGCTTCCTCGCCAAAAGTAAGAGATACCGGAATACCTGCATTTACATATTCATAGTTAGAAACTTGAATGATAATCTCTACATCACCTTTTTCAGACGAAAAAAGCCCAATCTGCGGAATATTCCCCGACTGGTAATCGGCAGTACTCATAGTGGGGTTTCCATCCTTAATGAGTAAATGCCCATTCACATAAATCGCACTCGAAAAGCGGATATTCGTTTTTTTCAAAGCGAATACACCGTTTACAGGTAAGTTTTTCAGCACCATCCGATAAGTAGCAGAACCGAATGCAGGTAAAGGTTGTCCATCAACCACTTTGCCATTCCATCGTGAGGGGACCTCCATTAATGCTGTAGGAGCAGGTTTGTCTGTGCTTGATTCTATAAAATGCTCAGGCATTAGCAGCTGGTTCCAATAAAATTCCCACTCACCATCTAACTTGATGATCTTTTGTTGCCCATAATCCCAAGTTGAAAGATCCATGCTCCCCTTCTGAACTTGCAGATAATTCTCATGTTGATCATTATCTATAAAAATGGATAGTGGGATTGTTGCTAACGAGATGAAAGCAATTAAATAAATAAGTAACGTCCTTTTGAGCATCGTAGGCCCCTTTTCTATGGTGATGTTAAGCTGCGCAAACGCTTGGGGCATCGTGCAACACTTGGATTATATAGGATAGATAACGATAGATAATTCTATAAAATTTTCTGTTTTCCTTCATGTTTCGACAAAATAAATGGTGATTAGCGATTACACGAAACTGAGATCCACGCTTGACCTTAGGTCAGACCTAAGGTTTATAGTTAAATCAACAAATACCAATATAGTTAGGAGCACCTCCATTGAATCATTACATTACGATTGGTGAACTTTCAAAACTTATGAATGTATCCGTACATCAAATCCGATATTTTGAAGAGAAAGAGATTTTATTTCCAGCCTATACCGATAGCAATCAATACCGGATGTACGGAATTAATGAGATTTATCAGTTGGCCCAGATCCTATTACTCCGCAAATTGAACGTGCCTGTCAGTACGATTAACAAAAGCATGAATAACTTCACCAAAAATGACAACCATCAACTTTTGGAGCAGTCTCTAAGTAAAATAAACTCTGAAATAAACCAGCTAATGTTGTTGCAGCAGTTTTTACAAAAGGTACTTAAGGAATACGAGCACTCCGACATTCTAGAAGACAAATATCACATTAAACAATTGGATACTCGTCATTTAAAAAAATGGATGGAAATAGAGCAAGATGAGTCACTCACCGCTCGAAGTCTGTATGAAAAAAAGCCGCAACCAACTCATTTATTTGAAACAGATCTGCATTATTTATACGGTACTGAACAAGTAACCTTATGTTTTGAAAGCACTCACTTACCGGACATCATCCTAGAAAAAGGCAGCTACTTATATAAAGCATTTTTCGTGACGGATGATCATGATATTGAACTTGAGATTGCTCAACTGGAACACTATATAACACAACATCACTATACAATTCAGGGACCATTGATCCTTTTGGAAAAATCATATCTATCCCTATTCAACAATGACAAGCTTCATTATGAAATCCAAATTAATATCAAGCATGACCCTGACGGTGTAGCATGATAAGTCCGAACAAGATAACAATCGCTCACTACCAAGAACAAGATCATAGAGCAGTGTGCAATCTTTTAGTGGATGCGTTCCACGGTAAGTTCCACTCCCTCATCTCACTAGAGGACGATGATATTGCTGAACTACTTTTTGGGCTCTGGGAGCATGATCAACCGTCCGCATCATCACAACAAATCGTAGCTAAAGAAAATGGAGAGGTTGTCGGTACGCTCAGCATTAAGTGGAAGGACAGCCGAGCCTCAGACAGAAGTAAATTTATATCACCTCACCATAGTTCCTTTTCACAATTATTTAAGCAATTTGGATATCTAAATGTATGTAAGTTAATGGTTGGATTACATTTTTTGAATTATCAGCCTCGCGCAAAAGAATGTTATGTCGATCATTTGGCCGTTCGATCTAGCCACCGTAATAAAGGAATCGGTAAGCAGTTGCTTAGTTGGGCAATAGATTTTGTAAACAGTCACTCCGAAGTGGACAAATTAACGCTACATGTTGCTAAAAATAATAAACGAGCTATTCATATGTACCAACAGATGGACTTTGCTATCGATCAATCAAACTATAGCGGGATTAGACACCTTCTTTTTAAAGAGGCTAATTGGCATTACATGACGAGGCGTTTACCACTACATCCTAGGAGCTCAATAAATGAAAAAAAATATTAAATTAACCGCATGCTTGATCATTGGCTTAATGGCAGCTTCAGTCTTATTCGTATTAAATCAGCATTCATATGCAATGAATGAGCAAAAGATAGAAATCGAAACCCCTCAGGGTAAACTAACAGGAACTTTAATTCTACCCCAGCACTATTCTGGAAACGTAGGGCTAATAGTTTTTGTTCATGGTGATGGTCCCATAAATGACACATACGATGACGGATATAAACCTTTATGGGAGAAATTCGCATCTGCCGGATATGCTTCTTTGTCTCTTAACAAGCCTGGTATTGGTGGTTCCTCTGGTAACTGGTTGGAGCAAAGCATGGAAGATCGTGCTCAGGAAACGATATCTGCGATTAACTGGGCGAAGAACTTACCAATGATTGATAAGAAGTCTATTGGCTTGTGGGGAGCAAGTCAGGCCGGTTGGGTGATTCCCAAGATTGTAAAAGAAGTTCCTGATCTCGCGTTCAGTATTCTTGTATCGCCTGCGGTGAACTGGATTTCTCAAGGTAAATACAATACAAGATTAGAAATGAAACAAGAAGGCTTCTCGGAAAATGAGATCCAAGCGAAAGAACATTATAATGCTCAAGTATTACAATTACTTAACGAACGAGCATCTTACGAGGATTACTTGCGTATTGCACATTCCGAGAACTTGATTTCTAAGGAACGCTGGGGATTTATCGCCAAAAACTATCAGTCTGATGCCACAGAAGACCTTAGTTACTTCAATGCTCCTGTCCATTTAGTACTCGGCGGTCAAGATATCAATGTAGATATTGAGGAAACCGAACGTATTTATCGTGAAAAAATACCTGCCAGCTTGCTCTCAGTCTCTTATTTTCCCAACGCTGACCACTCTATGCTGTCAAAGAAGAATGCCGCATCCCCCTTAAGGACTTATTTAACCGCTGTTTTCTTTCCACGACAATTGGTGGAAGATCAATATTTAGATGATCTAAGCCGATTTGTAAAGACACAACCGTAAACCTATTTCCAGATAAGAAGTCTGGCTATTGACTTTACCCTTAGGGGAAGGTGCATAGTGGAATTGAACAAACCATCGAAATTCAAAGTTTATATATCATTAAATATCGAAGAAATGGAGATGTGATTGTTGCTGTCCATAGGAGAATTCTCGAAGATATGCGAAGTGTCCACTAAAACGCTGCGGTATTATGATGAAATTGGATTAATTCATCCCGATGAGATTAATCCCGAGAACGGTTATAGGTATTATTCCATCAAACAACTAACAAAAATGCTCTTTATCAATCGTTTGAAATCTTATCATTTCTCACTTGAAGAAATCAAAGATATTCTGGAATGGGAGCAGGATCATTTTGAAGAGAAGCTTAGTGCATCCCTAAATCTCAAAAAAAGAAAACTACAAGAGAAACTACGAACTTACGAATATACATTAAAGCAAATTAATCGTGATGTTCTAAATTTAGAAAAAGGCTTATCGATGATGTCCTACCTAAATAAGATAGAAGTGCAACTTGTTGAAACCAAACCAATGTATATCCTATATACACGTCAAATGTTGAGCAGTGATGATTATGCGCTTGGATATGGTAAGTATTTTAGCAAACTGTATGAAACTATTGCCACTGAAAAGCTGACCTTGCTGGGCACGCCAATAACAATTTATCACAGTGAGGAATATAATCCTGCCGGGAATGATACAGAGTTTGCCCTACCTATTGAGGAAATCGTAAATGGAACGAGGGAATTACGTGAAGGGCTGTGTGCGAAGTCTGTTTATAAGGGCCCTTATTCAGAATTAACATCGGTTTATGCGAAGCTCACAGAATGGATAGAAAATGAAGGTTATGAAATGGCGAACTCACCCTATGAAAAATATATAACAGACCCCACGCAAACTTCTGATCCTGAGGATCTTGTTACTGAGGTGTATTTTCCAGTTAAAAAAAGAGCGTAGCCACACTCATATTCACACAAAAATTTGATTAAAGGAGTTATCGATATGCACAGAAACTACTGGCCTACAAAAGACTGGCAAACTTCAGATCCGGCTACCTTAGGAATGGATGCTGAACAACTTTCACAACTAGAAGCTAAGATTAAAACCGACTATAGTAATATAAACGGAATTGTAGTGGTGAGAAATGGATATATTGCCTATGAACAATACTTCAATGACTATGGCCTGGATGATCTGCATCATGTGGCTTCTGTAACGAAAAGCATCTTATCCGCCCTCATAGGTATTGCCATTGAAGCCGGCTTTATCAAGCATGTTGATCAGGAGGTGCTGGATTTTTTCCCCTACTATGTTCCCGACGATGCTGCTGCCAATCTACAAAAACGAGAAATCACTATACGCCATTTACTCACCATGACAGCTCCCTATGCTTTTGAAGACTGGCACGAGCCACTGGAGCAACTCTGTAAATCGTCCGACTGGGTCAAATACACACTTGATATCCTTGGCCACCAAGGGAATGTTGGTGATTTTAAATATTCCACCGCAGGGGCGCACTTACTGTCAGCTGTCATCACTCGTTCCACAGGACAAAGTGCCCGTGAGTTCGCTAACGAGCGATTATTCAGACCTATCGGCGTGACGGAAATCCCGGATTATGAGATGAAATCATTTGGGTTTGATGATTTATTTGGGGTAAATGTGAAGGGATGGGTGGAAGACCCCAATCGTATCACCACAGGAGGATGGGGACTTACGTTGTCTCCACGTGATATGGCGCGTTTTGGTTTATTATATTTGAACCGTGGAAAATGGGAGAATAATCAGATTATTTCGGAGACATGGATTGAAGAATCAACAGCGATGAACCCTAATCATTACGGTTATTTGTGGTGGCTACGCGAAGAAGATGGGATTTACACCTACTCAGCGTTAGGGGATGGTGGTAATGTCATTTGCTGCATTCCAGAAAAAAAACTTGTCGTAGCTATCGCCTCAGAATTCACACTTCAGCCTCGTGACCGGTGGCCTCTGATTAAGGATTGTATTATTCCGTCTGTAGTAGAGTAATGAAGATAGAAAACATGCTGGTTGCCACTACTTCATTAACAACTAGGAGAGCAACCAGCTGTCTACACTCTAAATCATTTTGCTTCAAGGAAAAATAATATCGCCTTCGTTGCTGCTTACATCAAAAAATCCTACTTTGTGTTTTATCGCCAACTCCCGCATCGCCGAGTAAGCTTCGTCAGCTACGGAATACGCGAACGCCGCATAGATGACGGATGTGCCAAGCGAGTAGTCAGTCAACCGGTTATCCGTTCCGGCTTCCTCCATCGCCTCAAAAATCTCATCCTCTACATTCATATTAGGAAATTGCTCGGACAACTCACTATAAAAGCGTTGCAGCGCCTCCGATAAAACTGATGGATCATTATAGGCATGGTCTTCCGACCACTGCACTTGCTGCTCATACCACTTCATAAACGCTGCTCTCTCTTGCGGTGCTTTAGACGTCTCGAACGCCATCAAATCATAACTCATTTAAAATCCTCCTCTAAACCACCCTAATCGTGCATTTTCAGTTCCTATAAATTGTTGGGCTGTTTTGATTATATATTAAAAATCATCAGACCCATACTATAGAATCATGATACTTACTCACCCATTAAATATTTAAATATCATGTGAGCTCTGGTGTATCTACAAAAGTAACCACTGGCTCCATTACGCCATGTAATTCAAACAAGATTAGTTCGTTCCCGCCTTGACGCAAAAGCGGTGCCGGTATGTAAAGCGTTTTTGTCGGACCCTCCTCCCAGTAACGACCTAGATTAAAGCCGTTTATAAAAACTTGACCTTTACTCCATCCGTCCAGCCGCAAAAAAGTATCCTCAGGCTTACTGACTTGAAAGCTCCCCCGGTAGAAAGTGGGCCGCTGACGTTCTTCGCAATCTATCGATGTGAATGATAATCCTTTAAGATCTGTTAATGGCAAGGAACGAATGGTCCAATCATGCAAAAATTGATAGCCGAGTCTAACGCCACAGGTTATGCCCTTCGGATCACGAAGCAGAGGGCCATAATTTACGCGTCCCATGTTCTCCACAAGAATGTCGATTTGCAGTCCCTCAATCGGGATCTCTAATGAAATTCCTCGCGGATCCCAGCGTTCAACTGTACCGACAAAGGCCCCATTCGCGAATACAAGCGCACGATCGCGAACTTCTTGAAGAACGAGCTCCGTACTGCTGCGGGGTCCACTGATCTTCGTTGAATACAAGATAAATCCATAATCTTGACCCAGTTTCTCCATTGGCTCGGGACATGCTCTACGTTCTGGACGAGACAAAACGTCTAACTGAGTGAACAGTGGTGCTGCTTCTGTCATCAACACTTTACCATAGGCTTGTGACTTTATTAACGGCGGTAATTCCAGTGGCGGCAACGTTACGTATTTCTCAATAATTTTTCGAGCTTCATAAAATTTTGCAGTTGGCTTACCCGATTCGTCCAGCAGTGTATCATAATCGTAGCTGGTTACGATGGGCTCATATTTGTCAAAAAGATTTGCCCCATTCATAAATCCAAAATTCGTCCCCCCATGAAACATGTAGAAGTTAACAGAGGCTCCTAGAGCCAGCATTTCATCCAAAGTCTCCGCTACTTCGGATTCGGGGCGGGCATTATGCGGTTTCATCCAGTGGTCAAACCATCCATTCCAGAATTCCATGCACATCAACGGCCCCGTAGGCTGATATTCACGTAATTTAGCAAAGGCTTCCTTTGCCCGTGAACCGAAATTTACGGTGGCGAACACTCCGTCGATCATACCGCCTTGAAGCATATGATCTTCAGCTCCATCTGAAGTAAACAGCAGAACGTCCATGCCGCGGGCGATCATTCCTGCTTTTAGATCATGCAGGTAAGTCTTATCACTCCCAAAGCTTCCATATTCGTTCTCTACCTGAAGGGCAAGCACAGGCCCACCGTTAGTGCTTAACAAAGGCCGCAGACGTGGAAGCAACTCATCGAAATAGGCATCCAACTTAGATAAATAGACGTTATCATTACAACGCAGCTGGATGTTATCGTCCGCAAGTAACCAAGCTGGCAATCCACCGAATTCCCATTCCGCACAAATATAAGGACTTGGCCGCAAAATCACGTGCAAACCAAGCTCTCCAGCAAGTCTAACGAAAGCCTCGATGTCAGCAAATCCATCAAAATTGAAGTTCCCCTCCTCTGGTTCGTGTAAATTCCAAGGAATATAGGTTTCAACAGTATTTAATCCGCAAGCCTGCAGCTTCAGCAAACGATCCTGCCAATATTCCGGAACGATCCGGAAGTAATGAAGCGCACCAGAAAGCAACCGGATGGGTTGTTCGTCTAATATAAAATGATCCCCTGATATGGATAACTTCCGCATATAATTTCTCCTCCAACATTGAGATAGACTATTCAATTATAGGTAATAAAAATATCAACCCATATGGACAATTCTAATGAAATATATGGAGAATTCATTGGTTGCTAGAGGCTTTTGTGATGCTATAAACTATATTCATAGGAGGTTTTACGGATGTCAAAAAGAACTCATATTTGGTTAATTACCACAGATCAAATGCGTGCGGATGCACTAGGTATCGAGAACGCTTCCGTACTGACACCTGAGCTTGACAAGCTTGCTTCAGAAGGCACGCTCTTCACTGGAGCTTACTGCGCTAGTCCCGTTTGCACGCCCTCACGTTCCTCCATTTTTACTGGAAGGTACCCTCATGTCCATGGTGCTTGGAACATCGGTACTGCGCTTAGAGAAGACGAACTTACCTTGTGCGATCATTTAAAGACAGCGAATTATAAAACCATCGGTATAGGAAAGATGCACTTCCGTCCACAAATGAAGGGGGACTTTTCACAAGAATATGAAGATCCTGATTATCGAGATCGCGGAAGAGCTTCCGATGGAACGTACTACGGATTTGATGAGCATCATATTACTGAAGACAATTGTATCGGGGAATATATGGAGTGGCTTAGGGAACGCAACCCGGAAGTAGCAGAACGATTCAGTAAAGACCGTTTCAGAGCCTCCGATGCTCAACACGATGTGTGGGAGAGCGAAATTCCTCCGGAGCTGCATCAGACTTACTGGATTGCTGAACGGAGTATCGATGCTATCCTCGCCCACAAAACCGAGCAACCGTTATTCTTATGGTCCAGTTTCGTTGATCCGCATCATCCTTTTGACCCTCCAGAAGTTTATACGGATATGTACGCGGACATTGACATTCCGTCTCCAACCAGAAAAGCTGACGACGTTCATCTTCGTCCTCCACATTTGCTGCGTCAGAGTCAGGGAGGATATTGGCCTGGTGGCGGTGAGGAGCATTCTCTTGATGAAGCGCATATGAAACGACTCACTCGAAATTATTATGCGATGATTACCTTCATTGATGAGCAGATCGGACGAATTATAAAAGCTTGGCGTCAAAAAGAAATGTACGATGATGTTGTCATCCTCTTTACCAGCGATCATGGAGAACTGCTCGGTGACCATGGACTAATTTACAAGGGACCGTGGTTTTATGAAGGGTTAACACGGATCCCGATGATCGTACGTGGTCCTGGGATTGCTTCCGGGCAACGGGTCTCTGCTTTGATGGAACATGTTGATATTGTCCCCACACTGCTTGAAGCCGCAGGTCTCAAATTCCCCTACGGAATTCAAGGCGTGTCACAGATGGAAGTGCTAGCTGGCAGGGAGTCCCATGTACGTAATTCTGCCCTAACCGCTTATATTGCTCATGATCGAGGCATAAACGCTAAGTGTTTGCGAATTACACGTTATAAGCTAGTTATCTTTGCAGGAGAGACCTACGGTGAATTATATGATCTGAAAGAGGATCCTCATGAAAACTACAATCGTTTTGAAGATCCCGATTATAGTGAAATTCGCAGTTCGATGGTAGAATTGCTCGTCCATCGAATGATTCAAGATCAGGACCCATTGCCTCAGCGCCGGAGTAGCTGGTAAATCAAAACACATGCTAAACTCCTTAATCTTTCCGTAACAGACGAAGGACAACCTGAATGTTCAGGTTGTCCTTCGTTAAGATCATTTCCCCAATTCGGATGCCTTTAGAATATGAGAAATTGGACGTCCGGCAATCAATTCGCCGTTGTTTACAAACCCTTCCTCTCGTCCCTCCAGCTCGTGAATAAGACGCTCTCTCCATTCACGTATACGCTCTAAATTATCGGTACATCCGATTGCATTAACCTTCTCTAAGGGATCGGTCACTAGGTTAAAGTACTGCTCTTCGCCTGTCTGAGAATACCATATGAATTTCTCTCTTCCATCCGTTAAAAAGTGGTGAGACTTTTCTCCATAGGCTTGCTCCCCATGAATATAAGACCGCCACACTATCTGTTCTCCCTTACACAGCGGCAACACACTTTGCCCTTCTACTGTAACTGGTATTTGGACGCCAGCAGCTTCAAGAAACGTCGGCATAATATCGCGAAGCTCTATAATGGAATCAAGCCGGGAGCCTGCAAGAAGTCCAAGCGTTTCTCCCGGATCAAACACTATGAAAGGAATCTTAGCACTTCCTTCATAAGGAAGAGATTTGCGAAAGTAACGATGATCCCCCATCATTTCACCATGATCAGAAGTAAATAGAATCAAAGTTTCATTTAAAACTCCATATTCCTGCAGCCCATTGATCAACCTCCCAATTTGGTCGTCAAGATGCGTTATTAGTGCATAATATGCGGCACGGGCACGATCCAATCTGCGCTTTGGCAAATGAGTGAACGAAGATGTTGGATCCTTAGCGCTGTTTAAAGCTGCATTCTCGTCCACCCAATCTCCGACTGGAGGATCAGGAATTTCCAAATCCATGTACATATCTAGATAACATTGCGGCGGATCCAAGGGGGAATGTGGGCGAACGAAGGAGGACCATAGGAAAAATGGTTTTCCAGGGTCTCTTCTTCGTAAGAAGTCTAGCGATTCGGTTACGCACCAATTCGTTGGATGCATCGATTCCGGCAAATGCCAGGGGCGGGCAACCGTTGAGGCATTGCAATCAAGTCCTAAGTCAGTGATATCCGAATTGGCATTGGTTTGTCTTCGCAGCCACTGTAAATAATCATCTACTTGATCATAGTGTTCATCATATATGGCTTGGCTCTTGTCCCGATTGTAGTGAAGATATCCATCATGAAGCACTACATTATGAAATCCACATAGATTACGTGCAGGATACACATGCATCTTGCCAACACACTGCGTATGATAACCAGATTGAGCAAGCTCTCCGGCAATCGTATGGGCGTAATTCCATTCAACCTTATCCTGATACCCCACCCGCCCATGTGATCGTTGGCCCATTCCTGTCATGATAGCAGCCCTTGCGGGAATACAACTCGGGGTAGCTGAGTAAGCGTGTTCAAATAATATCCCTCTTGATGCAAGAGAATCCAGGTTGGGTGTCTCAACGACGGGATGTCCCATGATGCTCAGGCAATCAAAACGCATCTGATCCACTGTGATAAGCATAAGGTTGGGCCGCTTTGAGCCATTTTGATGGTCCAGATTAGTGTCAATCATAACCTCACTCCCTTCTTATACTCCTGCGATGACGGACGGTGTTGCGATCGTGTGCCACAAATTCGCACTTATCGCCCTTGGGCCGTCATCGTCAACGAGACCGTCGAACGTAAGTAGCTCCTCTTCTAATTCAGCTATCTGTTCCACTTTCCCTTCGACATAACTATTGATTCGATGAATAGCCGTCCTAATCCTCTGAAGCATACCTCCCATACGAAGATCAAAAACATCAAGACCAAACACCTTATTTTCCAGCTCCCATTGCACCCGATAGTCATCCATAAATCGAACGGCTAAATCTGATAGTTCTGGCAAAGTCACCTTGGCAAGATGAGCCAATTCCTCAACATTCCCTCGATGATAAGCATCACGTATGGAAATCCCAATTTCGCTCTTTATCGCAAGCAAGCGACACAAGCTGGCTTGTACAGAGAATAAGGATTGCCAAGGCGAATTCCGAGTAATCGCCTGTTCGAGCATTTTCGCACTTTGCTGATAATGCTTCGAATACACGCTAGGAATAACATGTCGATCGAACAAACCACACAAAATGTCTTGATAAAGCAAGTATTTAGCCGGATTGATGGAACACCCCCCCGGAACCGAATTACCTGGAACCAGGTTAGCCGCATCGAGTGCCATAAAGTCATCATAATGGCCTTGCACGCAGCTACTGAATCTTTCTTTGACATGATTCTCCACGAAACATCCCGTGTAGCACAGCTCCGCCCAAAGTTGAAGGGTAGGAAGAACCGAGAAGACGGAAGCTTCAGCACCATTATCTCCCCATGCGGTAATCAGCACTTCTTGAATTCCATGCTTAACACAGCTATCATGAGCCAGCAGACTGACTTTGCAGCTGAATTCATTGTTTGGAGCGAAGCCCATCCATTTCCAAGCACCACCTGCAAATCCAATATGATCATTCAGCTGCTTATGTTTGCGTAACATTCCGTCGTATTTCTCCTGCGTTTCCGAATAGTAATCCCAATAGATCAAGGTAACATCTTCAGGAATCAGCTTAACAATATCGGGGCTGATTGGACTTTCAGCATCGTAATATTCTCCGGAACTGACCAGACGGAAAAACATGTCGCTCCACATCATCGTACGGAAACCATATTTCCTTGCGATTTCCATAACAGTACTAAAGTGTTTTAACATCAAGGAGGATCGATCTTGAT
Organism: Paenibacillus sp. FSL E2-8871; assembly: GCF_038000345.1. Lineage (NCBI taxonomy): Bacteria > Bacillati > Bacillota > Bacilli > Caryophanales > Paenibacillaceae > Paenibacillus > Paenibacillus sp. FSL E2-8871. The sequence goes on from NZ_JBBOBV010000001.1 coordinate 1,693,299, forward strand.
ACCCATGCTTGTCTAGATATTTACCAAGTCCCATCATATGCGCTTCGTCCATCCCAATATTTATGCGACGACTGCTTACATGGGTCGCCATGAAAGCGAACATTCGATCAATTAACTCGTAAGTTCTCGGATCATCAATGAGGAGAATGTCTTGGAAATCCACTAGCGGTGCATGTGCTTGCCATTTCAATGCTTGGCCCAGATGAGCCAGCGTCTGGATACAAGGAACTAATTCTATACCAAATAACGCGGCATACTGGTCCATCTCCCGAATTTGCTCCCCTGTATATCGACCTCTTAAATAACCGAAATAAGGATACCCCTCAAGTTCGTAGGTGTCTTCCGTATACAGTTGAACCGTTGAATATCCCATAAGCGCTAAGCGCCGAATCAATTCCTTATATCCTTCATGGTTAAGAACAGCATTTCTTGAGCAGTCTACCATGAAACCTAGCTGTTCATAAACCGACATTTCATTAATTCCAACTCTCTCACCACGACGTAAATTCTCTAGCAATCGGCTGAGTGCCCGGATCAACTGATGTTCCTGTTCATACTCAATAGTGGCCTGAATCTCATCGTAAGATATTCGAATGCCCTTCCCTTGTTTCTTACAATTTACTGGAATCCCTGACCGTTCTATTCGGATACTCAATATTCCCGCTACTTCTGAAACAGCTGCTAACTGTTTCTCGGTTAACCCTGTCAAGTGAATGCTATGTATCATAGACTTTCCCCTCCTAATCTTATTATAAGTATGCGATCAGTAGCGCCGCACATTCTTGGTTCTTCTTCAAATCATTAAACGGAAGATCCGGGCTGCTTCAGCCCGGATCTTCTCTATCCATCAATTATTCAATACCTTGTTCTTTGGCCTTCGCATTTACTTCTTCTATCATTTTATCAAGACCTTTAGCCTTATAATCGTTCACAATGTTATTCCAGTAACTCTCAACGGGTTCTTTGGAAAGCATGATCTTAAGCAGATCATCATGGTCCAGCACAGTAAATTTATCCTTTGTTGGGGTGGACAAATACGTTAACCGAATGTCGTATTCTGGAACCTTCGTATTGTTCTGAATCCAATCGATATAATCGACAGCTTCTTTGCGGATCCCTTCGTTAGCGATCGTCGGGTTATCCATGTTATAGCTATCTGAAGTTTCATAAGCCACCAAATTTTTTAGAAATCTGCTAGCAGGATACTTCTCATTTAATGAACCCTTTTCAATGACAACCTTCTGCCCATTTTCGATCTTGTAATCGACACCTTCAATGCCATAAGTCAACAGGTCCTTACCTTCAGGAGACAACACATAATCATAGAGTGCCATGATGCGATCCATCTTTTTATCGTCAACCTTATTGCTGAAATAACTTTCCGACCAGTACGTTTTAAAAATAGCATGTGAGCGTTCACCATCAGGTCCAATAAGTGGCTTGAGTGCCTTTACGCTCTCCATGATATCTTTATCCGGATAAGCTGTTTTCCAGCGTTTTTCATACATATCGCTATTTAAATTTATAAAGCCGCCACCGCTTAGAAGAGCAGCTGCTTTACCTGCTACGAAATTGTCATAAGACTCTGCAGGCTTTACAAGCGCGATGTCTGGATCGATCAAACCTTTTTCGTACATATTCTTCATGTTTTGTAACGCCGGAAGTGCATTTTTCGAAAATACAGCAGGTATAAACTTACCGTCCTCTTTGATCCATTTAAAGTCACTGCCGCTTCCATCACTCGTGGCGACCGGGTTACCGTACAACCAGAAGAATCCGCCCAGCATCTTGGTAGTTGTCGTCGTAAGACCGGTAATATGCTTACCTTCCGGATCCGACTTGACGATTGCATCAAGCATAGCTTCAAACTCTTCCCAGGTCTCGGGTTCTTTTGTGATTCCAGCTTTTTGAGCAAGATCCCATCGATAGAACACCATACGATCCAGCGCGCTCCAATCGACACTCGGGAACATCCGGCGAGGAACGGTATAATACTTTCCGTCTACACCTAAACCTTTAATGTCCGGCGATTCGAAGTATTTTGCAAGGTTAGGATACTTAGAAAGATCCGGAAGTGCTTTGACAACACCTTGTTCAACCCATTTACGCTGATATTGCGTACCGACAGCGTCGATCGCGAAAATATCAGGCAATTGACCGGAAGCAGCCCACATTTGAATCTTCTGGGTATAGTCATCCCAGGTCATATTGACAGGTTTTAATGTAATGTTGAATTTTTCTAATACTTGTTTGGCGATCGGGTCTTTTTCGATGTTAGCAATTTCAGCATCCGCGTCCCAGAAACCAAGAGAAATGGTCATTGGATCCTTGTAAGGGTTGTCCGTGGAATTAGAAGAATCCGGAGATACTTCACCGTTTGATGCCGCCTGCCCTTTGTCGTTATTGCCTCCACCACAAGCCGTGAGCACCGAAGCCAATAAAGTTATGCATAATGCCAGTGTCATCATTTTCTTTCTAAGCATGCTTGAAACCTCCCTTTATACTATTTTAGGATAGAATCAATCTATTTAAAATCTTTCTTATCCTTTTATCGAACCAACCATAATGCCTTTATTAAAATGCTTCTGCAGGAATGGATAAACAACAATAATCGGAATACTCGAAACTACAATTGCTGCCATTTGAAGTGCAGGTGTGTAGACCTTCCCCGTCTGCTCCTGCTCGGCCATCGTCTGTGCCATTTGACTTAGCAAGGAATTCGAAGTAATGAGTGTCTCACGTAAATAAATCTGAAGCGGGGCCTTTGAAGCGTCACTGATAAAGATCAACGCGTACCACCATTCATTCCATCTTTCCACAGCATAGAACAAAGCAAAGGTCGCCATGAATGGGGCAGAGATCGGAATAATGATTTTGTAAAGGATGTACAGATCATTCGCCCCATCCAGCTTAGCTGACTCTTCCAGACTTTCTGGAATCGTGTTGAAATAGTTTTTCATAATGATCAGGTAAAACGTATTGAGACCGGCGGGTATGATCATGACGAGTATATTGTTTACGAATCCTAGATCTTTAACGACTAGATAAAAGGGAATTAAACCGCCATTGAAAAACATAGTGAACAAGATCAAACTAAGCATTATGTTTCTTCCCGGCATGCCCCGCTTGGATAATGCGTATGCTCCCGCTACAGAGATCGTCATGCTGAACAACACGCCAACCGCCGTTACGATGACAGAATTTAAAATCGAAGTCCAAAACTTCATATCCTGAAGCAACAGCTTGTATGCCGACAGGTCAAACGAAAGCGGAAAAATATAAAAGTCGCTTTTACTAATCGCTTCGAACTTTGCAACTGAGATAATAAGAACATTATAGAAGGGAAAAAATGTTACTAGTGCTAGAAGCCCCAGAACCACGAATGCGACGATATCGAAGACACTCCATTTTTTTCTCTTTTTAACCATTGTGTCGGTCACTTGCTTCTCCCCTTTTCCTGCCAAATTAATACAGTCCTTCCTCGCCCATCTTCTTAGCGAACGTATTGGCCGCCCATAAAAGGATTAGGCTGATAATGGACTTGACGACACCCACGGCGGTCATATATCCAAAGTCGCCTCCAATCGTGAATGAAGTCCGATAAATGTATGTATCGATCGTGTCGGCAACCGAATATACCGGTGAACTATACAGATTGAATATTTGCTCGAAGCTCGAACCTTGCGTCAATAATTGTCCAACTTGAAGAATTAACAAAACTGCGACGGTACTCTTCAAGCCCGGCCATGCGATGTTTAGCAGACGGCGAAACCGGTTCGCTCCGTCCACTTCCGCCGCTTCAAACAGCTCAGGATTGATCCCTGCAAGCGCCGCTAAGTAAATGATTGAATCCCAACCGATCTCTCGCCACACATGTGTGATATACAGAACGGGTCTAAATGCACTTTCATCTACAAGCGGAGAATTTGGATCCCCGCCAAACAACATGATGATCTGGTTATAAATCCCGTCCTTGCTTAAAATATTGATGATAATCCCTGACAGCACAACCCACGAAATAAAATGTGGAAACGTCAGGATCGTCTGAAAAAACCGCTTCATTTTTGTCCTGGAAAACTCATATAAAACAATCGCCAGGATAATGGGCATCGGAAAATGAGTGATCAGCTTCATCAAGCTGATAATGACCGTATTCCAAAATGCCCTGCGAAAATCGGGGTCGGTCAACAGCGTTTGAAAATTCTCTAAGCCAATCCAGGGACTTCCCAGGATCCCCTTACTGTAATCAAAGGATTTGAATGCTAACGTTACACCGTACATGGGAGCATAGCTGAAGAGGGCGTACCAGATTAACACCGGTAGAACCATGAGGTAAAAATACTTGTACTGTAAAATCGTTTTTCCTAGGCTTTGCTTAGGAGTACGAGTCTTTAAGCTTCGCTTAGGCGTACGAGCGGTTACAGAATCAGCCAATCTTCTCCCCACCTTTCTGTATGAGATTGTTTATGCTTGTAAGCGGTTTATATGGTAAATTATATCGGGAGTGTAAATTCTCTTGTATAGAGGATACAACTCCGGTCATGTGGATTTTTCACACCTTTGTGGGTGACCTTCCTGTGACACGTAATATCGGACATAGTGAGCGTAAGATAGTCCATACCCCCCTTGATCCACAATCGCTAGGATAAATCTAAGAGCTCCATATAGAAAGGGGGATTCACTTATGCGTTCAGTGATTATTGCAGATGATGAGAAGTGGATTGTAGAGGGAATTAAAGCAGGAGTGAATTGGAAGAAATACGGCTTTGAAGTGATCGACGATGCCGAAAACGGGCAAGAAGCCCTGCAATTAATTCAATCGCTTCGCCCCACCCTTGTTCTAACAGATATTAAAATGCCTGTAATGAATGGGCTAGAGCTCATTCAACGTGGCAAAGCCATCGCACCTGATACAATTTTCATCGTACTCAGCGGACATGCAGAGTTCGCTTATGCACAAAAAGCGATGAATTATGGTACGTTCGGATACTGCCTGAAACCTTTTGAAATCGAAGAAATTGAAGGAATGCTTAACCGAATAGCCCAGCAACACGAATCGAAGGTGGCTAAAGAAATCCCTGTCCATGACTTCGAACTATATGAAGCGGTTTGTTCCGGAGATCTTGAACGAATTAGCTTATGGTTGGACGAGAAGCGAATACCCTTGTCGGAAGATCGCCCTCATATCCCCATTGTTATCCAAGGGTTAAGTTCGCCCGCAAATGTCGGGCAATTCTCTTCCTTGGTCTTCCCGATGAGCCGCCGACGTTATGGTTACTTATTGGAAGAGTGCCAATACGAAGTCTTCCTTCGGGGTCTTGAACATACAGAGGTTGTACAAGAATGCGGGGTCGGGATCGGTCCTCCTATTTCGGATATACATCAACTGGATGCGGCTTTAGAATCCGCTTCTCATGCTGCTTTCAGTATGTTCGCAACGGGGATGCCTGGATGTTATCGGGTGAATCCACAACAGGAAATACCGATCGACGAGAAGCTCAAAGAGATCTCCCGGATTCTTCATAATAAAGACCGACTCGGTTTTATAGCAGCCATGGAATCGATAAAGAAATTATTCAAAGAGGGAACGTTCACCATTAAAGAAGCCTATTTGCTCTACACATCGATCCTCTACTTATTTCCTCGGGAAGGGACTCGGGTTAACGGCCGTTTTTTTGAAGGATATGAACAGCTCTATTATCGATACGGTACGGCTGAAGCTATGATCGATGATTTGATTCTTATGACACTTGATATTTTTATGAACAGAAACGAAACTGATATTTCACGAATTTCAAACCACAAAGTCAAAGAAATCATGTTGTACATCCGCAACCACTTCAATCAAGAAATTTCGATTCAGCATTTAGCCAATCAGTTCTTCTTAAGTCCAAATTACTTATGCCAACTATTCAAGAAAGAAGTCGGCGAGACCATCATCGAACATATCAGTCGTTTAAGAATTGAATACGCTTGTAAAATGCTGGTCGAGACCGACCTTTCCATTTACCAAATCGGTGAGAAATGCGGTTTTCAGGATTATTTTTACTTCACACGAATTTTTAAGCGGCATCTCAAAATGACACCTACGCAATATAGGGAACAAAGCAATGAAGACATTTAAGAGATTATCCATCCGTACTCAGGTTCTGTTATTTGGTTTATTTATTGTTGCCATTATCCCAATCATCGTTTCACGAGTCTACCAACTATCAAGCGAGACCATCATTAATCAAAATACGCAATACAATACGGAGCTGGTCTCCCTTCTCAAGCAACGGATTTCTAACAACTATGCCAACGTTTCTTCCATGATGATGAATGTAGGATACGATTCGACCGTCCAAAAGTTCCTAGTCGAGAATGATAAGCTTCGTGGCTACGACCTATCCCAAAAGGTAGAGGGGCTATTGAGTATCGCGCGAAATATGAATACGGACATTTTAGATATTATTGTTATTGGTAGCTCTAACACACGTATTTCATTAGCGGGAAGAACCAAATATGCCGTCGATCTTATGAAGACGGCTGGGGATGATGGAATCGTTCATTATCGCGGATACAGTCCTCCAGACAAGGTCATCGACAAGAGAAAATTACTGTTCGGGATGAACATCTTTGCTTCAGGTGACACGTCCCTATATGGCGAAAAAATCGGCTACATCGCAGTTATTGTGGATATGAAGGCTATTCAAACTGAAATTTCAGAGTACCCTCGATTAGTCGGAACCAGCTTTTTTATGATGGATGATAAAGGGCTGATCTACTCAAATAGTGATGAGCCGGAGGACATGCTCCAGCAGTTTCAAACTCGGGCAACTGGAAGGGATGGAGAGTCAATCGTCGAAACAGTTAACGGAAAGAAATATGCAATTCAGTCCTTTATCTTACCGGAGATCTCCGGAAAAATTATAACCGCTGTTCCTGTCCATAATTTAATGAAAGAACTGGAGAAATTAAAGAAGGTCAGCTATGCTCTTCTAGCATTAATCTTATTGGTCGTCTCTATTCCCTACTCTGTACTCATGATGAATCTCTTAAGACCGTTGTCTAGGCTTATGCGCTATATGAATCAATTAAAAGGCGGAAGTCTAGGAATATTGAACAATAAGGTCGATTTAAAAGGCTATGCTGAAATTGAAATCATCTCTCGACAGTTCAATGATATGACAACACGGATTCACGATTTGACGGACCAATTAATCGATGCAAACACCCAGCTTTACCAGACAGATCTGGAAAAGCAACGTGCCGAATACTCGTATTTGCAAAGTCAAATTAATCCCCATTTCTTAAGCAATACTTTAGATACAATCAAAGGCGTTGCGATCGTAAAAGGAAATCGGGAAATCTACGAAATGACTACCGCCTTAAGCACAATGCTCAAGTACAGCATCAAAGGCAAGGAGGAGGTAACTCTTGGGGAAGAGCTGAAAATCGCAGAATCTTGTGTGAGGATTTACCAAGGCCGTTTCCCTGACAAATTCAGTTACAAGCTGTTCTGTCCACAGGAATGGTTACACATTCCCGTACCTAAAATGATCCTTCAACCTATTGTCGAAAATGCGCTTGGTCATGGACTTGAGGCTCAAGGTCAGGGAGTCTTGCTGATCACAGTAGAGAAAAGCGAAGCGGGACTGCTTGAAATCGCTGTAGAAGATAATGGTGTAGGCATCGTTGCTGCGAGACTGGAACAGCTAACCGAGCTGCTGGCTGGTAAGAACATAGAATCCGGTGATCATATCGGGCTCCTAAACGTCAACAACCGTCTAAATCTTAAGTACGGTGATCCCTGCGGCGTTCTGCTGTACAGTAAGGAAGGTAGCGGGACGAAAACCGTTTTGAGGCTTCCCGGGGCTTTAATTGATCAGCAAGAAGCCAGAAAATAAAAAAGGAGGTTGCCCATTCAGGGGCAGCCTCCTTCTCAGTTGTCTTTCTTTCCTAATTCAAAGGGACAACGCTAAGCATCCTTTGAGGATGAGCTCGCATACTCTTTCGCATGATAGGGTCCACCTTCCATAAGTACCGTCCATAAGGGATCGATATCACAGTCCATGGAGCTCATCATGTTGTCATGCCATTCATTCAACAGATAGACAGCCTTCATACAAATGTCTTTACGCACTTCGGCGAGATTATGTTGTTCGTAAGGATCATGCTTCAAATCAAACAACATTTCTTTCGGAAATCCATGGTGTCCGTCATGATAGGTGCGTATATATAACCAATCCTCAAATCGGATGCTGCGTTGACACACATGCGCGCATTGTGAGATTACGAGATACTCACGCCCTCCTGATTGTCCCTCCAGAATGGTATCAGCATAACTTTCACCATCCCAAGAAGGAGCCCCTTTCAAATTCAGAAGGCTTGCTAATGTCGGTCCGAGATCAAGGTGATAATGTAGCCCATCCTCCACTATTCCCTTCTTGCCGCCTGGCCAGCGAATAATCATCGGAATGTGGCAAGTCGCCTCGTCTGCCGTGCCGTGCTCGGAGTAAATCCCTAGCTCGCCCAGGCTCTCTCCGTGATCCGCTGAGATCAAGATAGCCGTATCTTCCATCACGCCAAGTTCTCTCAGCTTAGAAAATACTTTCCCGAGATGCTCGTCCAGATACTTAACTCCAGCATCATAGTTGTCAAAGATAACTCGCAGGTCATCACGATTCTCTATCTCCAGATGATGCCTAAAATGCTGATGATAATGCGATTTCGCGAGTGCATTCATATCTTCAATACTATGCTGCCCCTTTTTACTCCGGTGAAGCTCAAACGCGTCTTCCGTGATCCAATCGGGTAAAGGCTCCTTCTCGAACGGATTACCGTAGCTCTCGGGTGTACGATAAGGCGTATGCGGATCCCAGAAATTCAGGTGCAGAAACCAATTTTCGGACTCCCCATTATCCTCAAGCCATTTAAGTGCCACAGGAAGTACCTGCTCTGCCGTCTCATGCCCCCTTCCACCAACATTGAACACTTCTTGAAAACCGGCATTAAAGGTCCAGGCCGAGTGCCGTTCGGCGAAGGTGCTAATCGACGCGGTTTTCATGGTTGCTTGCCTTAATATAGCGGGAAGACTCTCCATTCCCAGCCGGTCATTAAATTCGCGTTTCGCCCCTTCTCTACGCATATCAGCAGCGGTCCCGCCATGTCCTACAATCCCATTATGAATGCCAAATCGTCCCGACATTAAAGCAGAACGGGACGGTAGACACGGCGCATCTGAACAATAGTAGTTGGTAAAGGTGACACCTTCTTTAGCGATTGAATCGATATTCGGGGAGGTATTCCGATGATAGCCATAACATCCCAGATGGTCCGGGCGAAGCGAATCCAAATCCAAATACAAGATTCTCATGAGTTATAACCTGCCTTTCCTTTTAATCGAAATGGTTACGCATCGATTCGGGCAGTTCAGAATGATCTGCTCATGCTTATAGAGTAAATGAATATGGAAAGCTCCGCTATGGAGTAGCGATGTTTGTTTTTGTATATTCGATACTTTTTCGGTACTCTGCCGGACCCCTGCCGTATTCGCCACGAAATACCTTACTGAAATGCGAAGCATCATAATAACCACATCTCTGGGAGATATGCTCGATGGTATAATCCGTATACTCCAACATTTGTTTAGCTTGCTGCAGCCGTAATTTCCGTAACATTTGCATAGGTGTCAATTTATATATTTTCTGAAACGCCCGGCTAAAATAAACAGGATTCATATGATATAGCTTGGAAAGCTCCTCTCTACTAATCTCCTGATCAAGTCTCTCCTCCATATATTTCAACGCCTCGTTAAAGCGGTCCGTGACATAGGGATCTCGTGATGAGCGGCGCCCGCCAAGCTTGGTGCTCTCCATAATTTCATAAAGGAGAAAAAATGCCAATGAACCGACCTGAACATTTCTGAAATCTTCCTCCTCCTGCAACCACAGGCTTCGCAGCTCGTCAAACCTTCGCTCATATTCGCTTTGATCCCGAATCCGAATCACCTTGCCTAGCGGGAATAACTTGAAGAAATCATCTCCGTCTTTAACTTTAGCGTTAATATTAAACAGATAATGTACGCCTTCCATTTTGGAGATCACATTAAAAGGCTCATTAGGACGGTGGATCATCACGTCTCCGGCAGAAGCAACATATTCTCCCTCGGAGGATGTCGTCAATACCTCACCTTTTTGGATGTACGAGACGGTATAACAAGACTGGACGTAATCGAATAAGACCCGCTTCTGATATTGAATTTTTATGACGTCCAGCACGGTGATATCAAACTGACTATGAATGATAGAGGACAAAGAAGTTCCTCCTTCTAATGTAGTAGTCTTTATGTATTCTCAACCGGTATAATCAGCCGCACATCGAAAGCCAATATTTCCTGCAGAGCTGTCTGGTGTATTTTTGCTCCTGGCCGCCACCCGATAACGGTTACAATAAGATTTATGGCACAAATACGATCCTCCGCGCATCGACCTTGCTACACCACTTACCGGGCCTCTCGGATTCTCGGATTCGGAAGTTAAATGATAGGCCTTAGTAAACCAATCCTCGCACCATTCCCACACGTTTCCTGACATATTATAAAGACCATATCCGTTAGGTAGATAGGATTTCACAGGTGCCGTACCTGCATAACCGTCGCTGGCATGATTTTTATCAGGGAACTTTCCTTGCCAAATATTGCAGCGATGCTCACCGCCCGGTTTTAATTCGTCCCCCCAAGGATATCGTTTCTGAACTAGACCCCCTCGTGCGGCATACTCCCACTCCGCTTCCGTAGGCAGACGTTTGCCGGCCCAGCTGCAATATGCATCAGCATCATGCCAAGATATGTGGATCACCGGATGATCAAGGCGTTCGTCTATATGAGAATCCTGACCTTCCGGATGACACCAATTCGCGCCCTCTACTACCCACCACCAGGGAGTTTGAGTAGCTACTTGGATCACCTTTTTCCCTGTCTCCATGGAAACAAAAGAATGAAACACATAAGACCAACCGAAACGCTCCGCATCTGTAACGTAGTTTGTTTCCTTGATAAAAGCAGCAAACTGCTTATTCGTAACTGCCGTTGCATCAATCAAAAAGGGAGATAAGGTAACATTCCTAGCGGGACCTTCTCCGTCTGCGGGGAACCCTTCTTTGTCATCCGTCCCCATAAGAAAAGTGCCTCCAGGAATAAGGATCATGTCCGAGAAATCTTTATCCCCTTCTGGTCTTTGGATAGTTGTGTTCTCCTTACAAACATCGATGGAACCTTGTTTCTCGACTTGATTTCGACTAGCTGAACAGCAAGCCCGTATATTCTCTGACATGTACTTACCTCCAATCTGGGATCGTCCCGGCTCTGTCTAAAAAAAGGCTACACCAAGAATGCCCGAGGCAACGATAATGGTGAGTGGATGCAGCTTATATTTCATTAAACCATAAAGTGCAGCGAATACAATGATCAACGTGCCAATGGTCTGCCAACTAATGAAAGCGTGTTCCATGCTATTTAATCCAAATCGAATCGCAGCATAGGCAATCAAGCCTGTAATCACTGGTCGCAAACCATAAAATAACGTTTTAATCCATTGACTGTCCCTCACCCGATAAAAAAAGATGGAAATAACAATGATGATGATTAATGAAGGCAGAACCATGCCTAATGTGGACACAATCGCTCCTTCTATTCCGGCTACACGATATCCAATCAAGGTTGCACTGTTCGTAGCAACAGGGCCCGGTGACATCCCTGCGATGGAAACTACCTCTTGAAATTCCCTTTCAGATAACCAACCACCAGCCATAGCTTCATGCTGAATCATCGGAATGATGGCGTACCCTCCTCCAAAGGAGAGCAGTCCAATTTTTATAAAGATAAAAAATAAATTCCAAATCACATCGCTTCCCCCTAGATGTAATACTCCGGATAATTCGATTCTTCATCAGAAGCTTTCAAGGAATCCTTCTCTGTCCGAACTTGGAGCCCTAAGAGCTGTTTGATTGGCATATATACAAAACCAATAATCAATCCAACTGCGATCACGTAAATGGGATTGATTCCGGAAACTAATAAAACAATCGGTATAACCAACGCTGTAACAGCCGTAGTCTTGTCAAATATAGCGTTCTTGGCCATTCGATATGCTGCTACTAGGATCAAAGCAATAACAGCACCATGAATCCCCTTCATGGCGGCAATAACTTTTGGTTGGTCGGCCAGTTGTGAGTAAACGGCGCTAAGCAAACAAACAATGATAAAGGTTGGAATCGTAATCCCAGCGATTGCAGCAATCGCACCCTTCACACCAGCAAGACGATAACCAATGAATGCCGCCGCATTTACACCTACCCCACCTGGTGCTGCGCCAGCTAAAGATAGAATTTCATCCATCTCCTCTTCAGCCAGCCATTTCCGTTTAGTGGAAATTTCCCGTTCGATCATAGGGATCATCGCATAACCTCCCCCGAAAGTTACGGGACCGATTCGAACAAATACCCAAAACAACTGGAACAATAGACTTATCCTTAGGTCTGTATTCGTAGTCACATTTGTTTTCATAGTTGTTCTCATGGATTCCACCCTTATGTTTTCTGTCGTAATTTCATTATATCACTTTTTCCCAAAATGGAATTAAGTTTTTTGAACGGTAAAATACAATCTATGGTTTATGCGTTATACTATATTAATGTTAATAAATACAAACTTTATAAAATACGATCTTACTAGTTCATCCTATATATAGCTTGGAGGTATATCGTGGAAAAGCGCTCGACACACATTCCATCACCAAAAAAACTCCTATACGACCGAATCGCCGAACAAGGCACTGTTTCCAAGTTAGATCTTCTACAGACATTTTCACTTACCAAAAGCACAATGACCCGAATATTAGATGAGATGACGGAAGAAGGCTTGCTGATAGAATGCGGATTCGGGGAATCTAGCGGAGGCAGAAGACCTATTTTATACCAGATCAATCCTTCCTACGGCTACATCATCGGTTTAGAGATTTCCAGACTGTATTCTTCCCTTGGTTTATTTGATATGCAAATGAACCCAAAATCAATTGTTCACTGGCGAATGGATCAGGCATTCACACCTGAAAGATTTATGGATCACATAAGTAATCAAATACGCGCCTTCCTTAGAGACCATCAGCTGAAGGACAGTCAAATTATTGGGATAGGAATAGGAGCAGTGGGACCGCTTGACCGGGAAAATGGTTTAATCTTAAAACCGCTACACTTCCCTTCTTCTGGATGGAACAATCTCCCTATTTGCAAACTGGTGCAGGAACGAACGGGCTTCAAAGCTTTACTCGACAACGGTGCCAATTCCGCACTCCTTGGAGAACGATGGTCCATCCGTCACGCTAACATTCAACATATGCTCTATGTTCATGCTGGAGCAGGACTCCGCTATGCGATGATGTCGCATGGAAGTATTGTTCATGGCACGATGGATATGGAAGATGCCATTGGTCAAATGATCATCCAGACAGATGGACCCCGATTAAATAATGAAGGGAACTACGGAGCTCTGGAAGCATTCGTATCTGTGCAGGCGCTAGAACAAAGTGCGCGCTCAGAGGCGAAAATAGACAACGATCTGATCTTCCAAAGATATAAAGTGGCGCCTGAGAAACTAACTTATGATGTATTGGTACAAGCCTTTAGAGACGGTAATCCACATGCGCGTGAATTATTTACTCAAGCCGCCATTCACTTCGGTATTGGCCTCGCCAACGTTATCAACCTGTTTCATCCTGGGACCATCATTCTAGGTGGTGCGCTCATCCACTCTCACGAGTTGTTTTTCCAAACGGCGGTTGAAGTGGCACAGCGAAACACTTACCGTTATCCTGAATACCAACCTCACTTCTCCCTAGGTACATTAAAAGAAGAAGCTGTGGTGACTGGCGCGGCTATTATGGTGAGAAATCAAATGGTTCTTTAACATAATAAAAAGGTTGTCCCACAACCATTTGCATGATTGTTGGGACAGCCTTTTTTTAATTTGAGCTATAGTGGTTGACAGCAACTCTTAAATTTTTTCCCGCTTCCGCAGAGACATGGATCATTTCTACCTGGAAGTGGTTTGGCACTTTTCCTGAACTCCAGCATCTGCTCCGATTTAAGTCGGTTTGCTAGCAGTATCATCCGTTCATAGGCATATGAGTAGAACATTTTATAACTACGGCAGAAATAATCAACCTCAGTACGATCATGAACATCAAGCCAATTCCGGTTGCGCGGACATCCCCCATTGCAAAAGCTAAGATACTCACACTTATAGCATGATTCATTCATATTGGGTTTCATTAACAAAAAGTCATCATATATGGGGCTGGTAAGCAATGCTTCAAGGTCGGTATGGCCGATATTTCCTAACTTGTGCTCTTCATCTATAAAGAAATCGCAAGGATAGGCATCCCCGTTCGTTTCAAGCACCATCATCTTCGGGCAGCATGAGTTGTGGACGCATAACTCCGCCTCATGATGCATGAATACTAGAAGCATATTCTCAAAAATACGAATGGGAAGCTCCGGATACCCATCGTTGTACCACAGATCAAATGTACGGCATAGAAACGCTCCGTATTGTTCAGGTGTAATTCGAAAGCGGCCAGGCATATCACTCTTCTGTGAAACAAAATCCATGCAAGGGATAAACTGAATATAAGGAAATTGTTGTTCCTGGTAGAATGCCATCAATTCGTCTGGTTTCATCACATTATCTTCATGAATCACCGTCAGAATACTATAGTCCACACCTTCATTCTGTAGATGGCGAATCCCACGCATAACTAGATCATAACTACCTTTCCCCGAACCCGTTATACGATGTGCATCATGAATAGGCTCAGGACCGTCCACACTAATCCCAACCAAATAGTTGTACCGTTTAAAAAATTTCGCCCATTTCTCATGAATTAGCGTTCCGTTGGTCTGCAGCGCATTACTGATCATCGTATGAGGTGGAGCGTACTTAGCTTGGAGTGAAATCACGCGTTCAAAATATGGAAGTCCGGCTAATAGCGGCTCCCCTCCTTGCCAAGAGAAAGTCGCTATACCAGATGATCTTTTCATGTACTGAGCGATAAACCGCTCCAGAAGATCCGTATCCATCACTCGGATCGGATGATGAGGATGTCCCCCTGCTGTGCTGTAATAGCAATAATCACAGGTTAAATTACAATCCTCCGAGACGGTTTTCCACATGACATGAAGAGTCTCAGGCCTCGAGGTCTGTATGCAAGTTGTCATACGATTCTGCCCCTCCTATATAAATACAACCTTTATGAAACCTATTTCCTATTTCTTCAATTAAATCATAGGTATGTGCATCAACGATGAGTAAAACATCATAGTTTGTCGAATATCTAGAGATAAAAAAATACACTCCCCATTGTCTGTTAAAACAATGGGGAGTGTATTTTCTTTGAAGATAAATAGAGCATTACCAGACACTGTTTCTTTAATTACGGACGTATTCCTTATTCGCTGTTTCCAACATTGATTTCCAATCCGCAAATTTAGTTTCTCTAACTACATGACGATCAAAAAGTTCATCAGGTATGTCAGCAACATCTTCTTCTGTCTTTACTTGAAAGTTTCCTTTGGTTACAAACTCATCGAAACTTTTGTAATTGGAATACTTACTCATAAACGCTTCATTAAACAATTTCTCGAAAGAGATGTGATTGGGATCTTCTTGATACGTTTTCTGTCCTTGTAACTCATTCATCAATTCTTCCATGGTCATTGGTTTTTGTCTTCTCAAATTACCACTCCTAATTTTCTGTTATAGTTGTAGAATATCATGTTAATCCATAAATCACACGAATCCTAAGCTTACCATAATTTTCGCTATTTCACCTTTCAAATTTCACTTAATATGCAAATGATCCGCCTCTATACTTAAAATACAACAAAAAACCTCCCTTATTCATAAGGAAGGCTCTTATTTTTAGGACAATTTCACCAAGCTGTAGTTTTTCTTACCCTTACGGATAATGATAAACCGGCCGCCGATAGCTTCGCTAGCTGTAACTTCCAGTGCTACGTCGCTAACTTTCTCACCATTCATGGAGATTGCTCCTTTGGTGATATCCTCACGTGCTTGACGCTTAGACGGCTCGATACCGAGATCAATTAACCACTCTACGATATTTTTAGATTCCAGTGTAGTTTCGTAGGTCGGCATTTCCTTGAAGCCTTGCTCGATCTCATCAGCAGTTAGGGATTTGATATCTCCACTGAACAGAGCAGCAGTAATACGTTTAGCCTGCTCCAGCAATTCTTCACCATGCACGAATCTGGTCATTTCTTCAGCAAGTGTTTTTTGTGCTTCGCGTTTATGCGGTTCAGTCTGTACTTTTTCCGCAAGTGCATCAATTTGCTCTTTAGATAGGAATGTAAAGTACTTCAAGTATTTCACAACATCACGGTCATCAGTGTTCGCCCAGAACTGGTAGAACTCAAACGCAGTCGTTTTGTTTGGATCGAGCCAGATTGCCCCTCCAGCTGATTTACCGAATTTTGTTCCATCAGCTTTCAACATAAGCGGGATCGTTAGACCGAATGCTTTTGCTTCAGGTCCTTCTTTTCTACGGATCAGATCCAGACCGCTTGTAATGTTGCCCCATTGATCGGAGCCACCAATTTGGAGCTGCACATCTTCATGCTGGTACAGATGCAGGTAATCTAGGGATTGAAGGATTTGGTAGGAGAATTCAGTAAAGGAAATTCCGCTGTCCAATCTGCTCGCTACAACATCTTTGGCAAGCATCGAATTGATGCTGAAGTTCTTACCATAGTCACGCAAAAATTCGATCACATTGATTTTATGCGTCCAATCGTAGTTATTCACCATACGAATTTGATTGTCGCCATCAGTAACGAACAGTTTTTTCATTTGTGCGGTAAGCGCATCTACGTTAGCTTGGATTTGCTCCAGCGTCTGCAATGAACGCTCGGATTGTCGTCCACTTGGATCACCGATCGTACCCGTAGCACCGCCAATTAGCATAACCGGACGATGTCCTGCAAGCTGGAATCTTTTGAGTACCATGAACGGAATCAAGTGACCAATATGCATACTGTCACCCGTCGGGTCTACACCGCAGTACACCGAAACGGATTTCTGGTTGGTCAATTCTCTAAGCCCTTCGGCATCGGTTTGTTGATTGATGGCATCGCGCCATTCTAGTTCATCGATAATATTCATTGCCTAACACCCCTTAAATTAGTAGATATCCTATAACGAATCATCAGTCCGCCAATCGAATATAAGGATAGTTGATGAAGTGAAACAAATAAACCCTTATATTTAAAAACAAAAAAATCGTCCCCTTGTCTATTGTAGACATAGGGACGATTGAATAACCGTGTTACCACCCAGATTGCACCAATGAAACGCTAATGCTAAAACACAGCATTGATGCCACTCGTGACGAGATATCGTTCGCCATTCCGCTCGGTGTTAGCCGAGATACTCCAAAGTGTAATTCGTACTCTTAGTGTGTACCGGGTTTCATCAACCCCCGGCTTTCTGAAACAGGGACTAAGCTACTACTGGGCTTCTTCAACGTATATCGTATATAAGATTACAGCCAGTATAGTGAAATAATTCTTCAATGTCAACATCTTAAGCTGAGAATGCTGAGACACACTCCTGCTGTGACGCACTACTAGTCATTGCCTGTTTTTTTCTGTTACAATTACGAAAAAAGAGGTGAACGACTCCGTATGCTTGATCCAATCGATAATCATATATTAGAACGCCTAACTCAAAACAGCAGAATTTCCTACACCGATCTAGCTAAAGAAGTTAATTTATCAAGTGTCGCGGTTAAGGATCGTATTGATCGGCTCGTCAATCAAGGAATTATTGAGCAATTCTCAATCGTCATCAACGCAGAAAAATTAGGAAAGAAAATTTCGGCGTATCTAGAGCTTGAAGTGGAGCCTGCCCATTTAAATCATATTGTCAGAGTCCTAAAAGAAAATGAACGCGTAGCCGTACTTTATGAAATGACAGGGCCATGCATTCTTCACATTCATATTCTAGTTGAGAACCTTGAAGAGATGGAGCGGTTTATGCATGAATCCATCTACTGTCTGGATGGTCTAGTCCGTGTAGAAAACCAAATCTTATTAAAACGCCACAAAAATCAGGATGGTCTAAATATATAAAAAAAAGAACCGACTTTAAGACGGTTCTTCTCTGGTTTGGATCTTATTATGTTTATGAAATGATTGCTAATTCAACCTACTCTGTTTTAGATAACTTAGCTTTATAAAATTTCGCGAAATATTCGCTGACCTGAACCTTCTCTTTTACAACTTCTATTGGAGCAACAAGCTTAACGATCTCTCCATTGTACATTCCTGTCGTCGCCCCGACTTTCATCTCTAGAACATTATTATTGTAGCTTATAGTTACTGTCTGAGTAGTCAGCTTCCAGCTCACCTTCGCACCAAAGCTTTCAAAGCTGCTACGTAATCCCACTGCCTTGCGCTCCGAATCACCGAATTGGCCTTTATCGATCAAAGCATGCACACCCCAGTTTCCATCCACCACCTGTGTAATTCCAAAATCCGCGGACACAGACATCAGTGAGTACGCTTCATCCTCGCTCAATTCCATTCCAGCCATTAAAAAATCTTTTGTTTTATGAGCGGCATCCTTCATTGCTTTGTCGATGGACGAGTTTTTGAAAATATCCGTCTGAGCACTAGCCCCCAGCTCCTCCAAATAATTGGCGTAGCTGAAGCCATGCACAACCCATTCGTATTCATTTTCAAGTAATGGGAAACTTAACCCACTCAGTTTTTGGTTAAGCGTTGCTTTTTTATGAAGAATAACTTGTATATCACCAGTAACTGATGTCTCGATCGCAGTTCCGTTAATCTCTGAATCCCCTTGGCCGGCATGCGGGTCACCAATTGACAGTAGCGCACCCGGTACGGATACAGGATAATACATCGTTGCACCTTCAGTAATCCGCCAATCATCAACGTTGCCACCATTGTATGAAGGAGGTACTGAATCTACAATATCCGCTTCTTTAGGCGCCACACCCATCGTGCCGAAGTGGAGACGTACTGGAATCTTTATACCTTTCAATACATCAAAGTTCTTATCAATCGTATTATGGTCTACAATTACACCTGGGTAGTCGATTGTCGGGTGCACTTGACCATCCGGATCGGTTTGCACTGTCCATTTGTAGTTATAAACAGCTGTTGCATAATCCGTCCCACCTTCAGTATCCATCTCATAGATGGTGACCACTTCACGTTTTTTCGGCTCCTCAACCATATCTCCGTATAGATAACCCCAGTTCGCCGCGGCATTCACGCCATAGGTTTTGCCTGCATATTGGTCATTTCCATTAGGTCTCAGCTTCATGTCCAGAATCTTCACTTCCAGAACATCCCCTGGCTCAGCGCCTTCTACTGCGATAGGTCCCGTCAAAATATGTACGCCTGGTCCACGAAGCGCTTCGTTCTTCTCCCCTTCTATCCAGTGAAAAACATCTTCAACACCCGCATCCCCTTTAATCATCCGATCGTAATCATCACCGGAATGATGCGTAATGGCCTCAACCGTCACAATATCTCCCGATTGTACTGTTAAAGCTGGATCACCTTTACCAATATTCCCCCAGCGAACAGTCTCCGAATTCGCCTTTAGAACATGCGTTTTCGGTTTATACGCACTTTCCATCGCGTCAGCAAAAATAACATTAACTGACGAGTCAGCTAACAAAACCGCCGATAAAATGACACTAACCTTCAGAAATATTTGTATTTTCATAGTCAAATCCTCCTCAACTCAATTTTGTGTTAGTTTTTATAACATTTTGTGTTTTTGAGTATAACATAAGGATACGAGATTAACAATATAAATATTTATGCGCTTCTAGGTTTAAATAATAAATCAGAACTATTAGATATCTTTAATTATCCAAGCCCCCTTCTTCGTTACAATAAAAAAACGCCAACACTTATTAGCTAATTAGCCATAGTGTTTGACGTTTATCATCCATTCTAAAGCGACAATTCATTTTCAACGTAGATCAGTAATACTCCTAGTTGCCCGTGTTACAATCCGTTTCGTTTCCTTGGAATCCGAAGAAATTAACCACTTCTCACTAAGCTGTTGCACCCAGTCTGGATTGCTTTTACTCGCATCGTTCAACCAATTACTTACAGAATCCTGAACGTATTTTGCCGGATCTGACTTAAGTGGTTCTAATAATTGAAGTGCTATTGCTGGGTTTTCTTTTAGCGCAGTAATATGCTTCGCCCATACCCCATGTGGCCGCGTCAATTCGATTGCATATCTCCTTATGTTCGTATCTTGATCATGAACCCAGCTCTCTAAGAACTTAATGGATTCATCCAATTCTGCAATGACCGATTCCCTTAAAGCCATCCATGAAATCTCACGTACCCCAAAATGATCATCCGCTGCAAAGGGACGGATATCCATTAGCTTTTGCGATAGACTTAAAGATTGATTTAGACCGATCATATAGGCAGCCCAACAGCGGACACTATCGGAACGATGCTGCGCTAAAGCTGAGAATACTCGGACTTGTTCCACCTCTGATTTGCACTCCAATACCTGTTGCCACTCCCGCGCGATAGCCGGTATGAGCTTCATGATTTTCTTTTCCGATGAATCGCGAAGCCTTTGTAAAATTAGTTCGGATTCCTGTCCAAAACCTAGCTCGTCCAGCACATTTTCCAACAAAACCATATGGTCGACAGCAAGCCATTCCGTTAGATTTACAGTCTGTAATTGTCCTTTATGCAATAGTCCTACAACATCAGCAGGAATATCGCTAACTTTTCGAGCTCCCTTCCTATGCTCCATAGAAATCTTCCCTTCACCTATGATTTTAAAGGCTTGGATAACCTTCTTCTTATATCTAGGATACGGGTATTTCTAACCACAAAGATGTAATCTCATTTACAACTCATAATCTTTATAAATTTCTTTCCAAAATCTTATCATGATGGATACGTATAGTTTTGAACCCAGTCTGAAGCACCTCAGCTTTTACCAATTCTTGCAATGCCACAGTAACCGCTTCTCTGCTCGCACCAATCAAATTGGCGATTTCTTGATGTGACAGTGGAACATTGATTTTATAATAATTATCCTCACTTTTAACGCCTAGTTGATCAGATAGCTTTAAAAGAACGCACAATATTTTATCATGCAGATTTCCGATGGCTAGGTTTTGAGTTAACTGACTCATACTTTTTATACGATCACTCAATACTTGCATTAATGACATCAAAAATCTAGGTCGAGTAGCTACGAATTCTTCAAATCTTACAGGATCAATTGTACAGATATGACACTCTTCCATGGCTTCAATGTAATGATCTTTGGTTCCAAACGAAATCACGTTCATTTCACCAAAAACATTACCCTCACTCAGAATATCCGAAGTAAACTGCTTCCCATCCGCATTCAATCGGTATAAACGCACCTTTCCTTTTTTCACAAAAAATAATCCTTCAGAGAAGGTTGTCGGTGTCTGGATATATGTATTTTTCGGAACTACTGTTATTCGAGTTAACTCTTCCATTTCCATTAGATCTTCCAGCGCTAACGATTGAAGCAAATTGAATTGAGATAAATAATGAATAGTCTCCATTGCCCCTCCCTTATATAACGTTATTCGTTATTTTAGTATACCGCACAAAAAAAGCCACGTCCTAAGGACGCAGCTTATTCGTTAACGATTACTTGCTTCCCAGCGCGCTACTTCTTCACGAACACGAGGAGCTACTTCCGTTCCCAGCAGTCTAATCGCCTGCATAACATCCTCATGAGGCATTGTACCGTGGGGCATATGTAAAAAGAATCGCGTAATTCCCACATGCTTGCGAAGATGAATGATTTTGTTCGCAACGGTTTCTGGATCACCTACGTACAGAGCGCCATCAAAGCTGCATGCTGCATCATAATCGGAACGATGGTATGGCGGTGTCCCTTTTTCCTTCGCCCGCACATTGGTCCGAGCATGCGTTGAAGGGAAAAATTTCTCCAGTGCTAACTCATTAGTCTCAGCAATAAACCCGTGTGAGTGTGAGGCAATAGGCAGGCTTGAAAGATCATATCCGGCTTCAGCCGCTGCTTTTTTGTAAAGCTGCACATGCTTCGCATAATCAAGCGGCTGAACATTTCCAATAATAGCTAATACAAAAGGTAAACCTAATGCTCCAGTGCGGATCGCAGACTCTGGACTACCTGCACTCCCAATCCAAATCGGTAACGGATCTTGAACCGGACGCGGGTAAATCCCCAAATTCTTTATGGCCGCTCGATGTTTACCACTCCAGGTTACTTTTTCTGACTTTTGGATGGCTAATAACAATTCCAGCTTCTCATTAAAGAGTTCTTCATAATCTTTCAGATCATAGCCGAATAATGGAAAAGACTCTGTAAACGAGCCGCGGCCGATCATAATTTCTGCACGTCCATTCGAAATGCCATCTAGTGTTGCAAAATCTTGAAATACACGTACGGGATCTGCTGAAGACAGGATCATTACGGCACTGGTCAAACGAATTTTCGAAGTCAACGATGCAGCTGCAGCTAACACAACCGCAGGTGATGAAGCCGCATAATCATTACGATGATGCTCGCCCACTCCGTATACATCTAGTCCCACCTCTTCGGCAAGTACAATTTCCTCCACTACTTCACGTAGTCGTTCTGCATGACTTATTGTCTCACCCGTTTGGACATCGGGCGTTGTCTCGACAAAGGTACTTATTCCAAGTTCCACTTTCGTTTCCTCCTAAAGTTCTGCACGATGCATTATTCTCTGGATGTAAATGTTTGAATATTCATAATTACATTTAATCAAGAAACCCATTATAATAGGATTCACCGATAATTCCAACTATTTCAGATCCCCTCGATTATTGATCGGTCTGAGGTGCCCTTATTTTAATGGTTTTGTCCATTTTGCGAGATTATTGGACTCAGATGCTGCTTTTTGCTCAAAACCAATACCAAAATGTGTGTTTTTATAGAAATAACAACTATACGGTCCGAAACTAGTGCGATGTAAGAGCCAAGACAATATTAAAAGACCACTAATCACCTGAAAAACGGAAGTTTAGTGGTCTATTTTTAGCTAGTTCATGTTCCCTATACTCGAGCTTATGGGCTTATCCAGCGGTTTCGGGGGTTTTCTCTGATTGATTCCAATCCCGACTCGACCGAACACAAAGGCTCCGCCTGGAATACGATTCGCTATGTTCATGATGATCGCCGATCCTACCACACATCCAACAAATTGGAGAAGCACACTGAATAGTCCAAGGTTTTGCAACCCGAACGAAGAAGGAAGTTTGACGAATAAAGCCAACAACAACGGGTGGAGCAAATATATGCCGAAGGAGTATCTACTGCTCCACTCCAGCACACGCGGCACTTTTTTCAATGAAGAAGCCACTGTGAATAGTAGTAGAATCATGCTCATGGCGAAAAGTAACATATCAATTCTCTTGGAACTATGTGCCGTAATCCAGCCTTGCCCATTCACGAATAGCACAAACGCGCCTGTTACAACTGGAAGCACGTAGACAGCTAAACGGAACTGTTTTAATTTTTCCCGGAACCAAGCCTCATTTCGCCCCAAGTAATAAGCCACAGTAAAGTAGAAAATCCACCCCGGAGAGAAAACCCAATACAATTTATCCCAAATATATTGAGCAGCTACCGTATCTACGGGTTTGGTGAAATTGAAAAAACCTAAGTAAGCCACATTAATAACGAATGACGCAATCAGTATAGAGCGTGGAGTGAATTTTTTGGCATGCTTTTGAAATAAGAGGAACAAGGCATAAAACTGAAAGATAATTAGGATAAAGTAGCCATGAAAATCGCCAAGTAACCAATGACGCCAGAGAAAGTACCAAAAAGCTTGAAGAAGCGGAATCCCCTCACTGCCCGCCATATCCAATCCTTTTAACCCTGCGTACAAAGCTCCGAAAAAAAAGTAAGGAAGCAAAATATACTTGATCCGTTTCTCCCAAAATTTCGCGGGAATTCCGTCCGGATATGCAAAAGACAATACGAATTGCGAGATAAATACGAATACCGGTGTGCCAAATGTAAGCAGTAGACCCACTGACTCTACCCAAGGCGTGTTCCCATCGTCATAGACTCGATATAAAGCATGTAACAGCGCTATACTTAAGCAGGCAATACTTCGTAGAACAAACATTTCCGAATTTAATTTTCGTTCCATGGGGATAACCCCTTTCGATATTTGCGATTAATGGTCCACAGCACTGCCTACAGTCAATCGGGCTGCAATCGTCTTCTTGAGTCCCTGGTGAAGATCATGGTGAGGTGACCAGGACATCAACTCGTTTGCTTTACTATTGTTTAAGTAGCTGTGAAGAATATCTCCCGGTCGAGCCTGTTCATAGGTTGTCTGGGATTCCCGACCTGTAATACCGCCTATCATTTCTACAATCGTATTAATGGAGGTCGCCACCCCGCAGCTAATATTTATGATCTGATTATCCGCATTCTCATCTGTACAAGCCGCATTTACAAACGCCTGTGCAACATCCTCAACATAGACAAAATCCCTGGTCTGTTCTCCATCCCCATAAATCACAAGTTCCTTGCCTTGCTTTATGCGATCCAGAAAAATGGAAACGACACCTGCCTCACCATGCGAGCTTTGTCGAGGTCCATATACATTCGCAAGACGAAGAATGGTGTACTTCAGCCCATGCATGCTGGCAAACATCCGAATATAAGACTCAGGAACGCTTTTTGATACCCCATAACAAGATTCAGGATTTAAGGGATGTTTCTCGTCAATGCTCAAATATTCAGGATTACCGTATACAGCGGCCGACGAGGCGTACACGATCTTTTCAACCTGATGGGCCTCACACATCCGCAGGACGTTTAGTGTGCCAACAATATTCACATTCGCGTCAAACAATGGATTGCGCTGAGATTCTCTTACGTCAATCTGTGCAGCCAGATGAATGACCACATCCGGCTTCTCACGGCTAAAGACTTCACCCAGTGTCTCGTCCCGAATGTCGTACGGATATAAAAGTGCGGAAGGATTTCTATAGAATGAGCCGGAAGCACCCGATACATTATCTACAATTACAGTTTCGATCCCCTCTCTGATAAGCCGATCAACAACATGTGACCCAATAAAACCAAGCCCCCCAGTTACTAATACCTTCAAATAAAAAACTCCTTTCGCCCTTTAAGAGTGCTCTTTGTACCGTGCATCTGTAGAAAAGTTCACATAAAATACTTAAGAAGAAACGATGTTGCCATCCTTTTTTGGACGACAACCGTTACTCGTAGAAGTATAGGGATGATATACAACGTGAAACTTAGCCTTATATTTCAAATTAAAAAATAAAGGAGTGAAGTATATGGCAACTGCACCTATTCCAGATAATTCTGTAACAACGTCCGTTATTTCAGACGGCGCGGTCACTTCTATTAAATTAGATCCTGAGACTAACGGTTACGTGAATGTTCGATCCTATGGAGCTACAGGGAATGGTATCAAAGATGACACCGTCGCGATTCAAAATGCAATCAATGCTGGAAATACCAAACGCAAGGTTGTTATTTTCCCGCCTGGTGTATATAAAGTATCTTCAGGTCGCATGCGTAATCCTTCCAGCCTTGAATGGTGGTGTCTTCGCATTCCAACCGGAACTAACCTGAGCTTTGAAGCGGGGTCTAAGCTGTCACTGGCTTCGAACCCTCCATCAGATACAAGAGTACTTGTCATCTTAAACGCCTCTAATATCACGATAACGGGCGCTCTCGAAATTGATGGAAGTGCTTCGACAGTGAAATCAAACGTCAACGATCAGCTTCACGGCTTGTTCATTTCTTCTGCGCAAAATATATCCATCGAATCGGTGTACTCCCATGATTGCTACGGTGATAATATTTTTATTGGAGGTACGGAAGAAATTCCATCCGTTAATGTGCAGATTGGGTATGCGCGCTGTGAAACGGCTGGCCGAAAGAACTTCGTCATCCATTTTGTAGATCAACTTCATGTCAACAGAGCCGTCCTAAACAACAATCGCGGTGGAGCACCTAGCTTCACTGGAGCCAACTCTCTAGACTTGGAACCCGATGAATTCAAAGGAACTCGCAGCTTCTATCAACGCTTCGATTCCTTGACTACCATTGGTTTTGGGAATGATCTGTCTGCAGGGCTTACAGATGAAATCGCTAGACTTTGGACCCTCGACATCGGTTCACTTGATATGCGTGTTAGTGGATCAGTGAGTCCTGCTATACTGTCTTATGGACTAACGCTGAAAATCAGTAACTTATTTATTCGTTCCACCGATCATAAAGCTAGTTACGGTCTACAGACGATCTATTCACAATTTATTGATATCGCTAGTGCGAGCTTCGATGGCATCGGAGGTCCTGCGATCTTTGCTGCGTTTAATGCTGCTGGAGGAAAACCAAGATTGCATATCGGCTCGTTAGGGATGTACGGCTCGGGTTCCACCTTAGCAAGCGGAGTCCGAATCGACGGAGGAGATCTTTATGTGGGGACGATAGATGCACAGGACTTAACGGGCAGTACCTTACAATTATTCACAACAGAGTCTGACGCGATGGTTACTGTCGACAATATGATTGTCCGTAACAGCGGGACCAATCAAGTCGTGCTAGCGTCATCTTATGGTGCAGCTAAGCCCTTCCTGCACCTGAACAATGTAGCAGTGTTTGATACCCGTTCTGTAAAGGTAAAACGCATTCTAGAATTCGAAACATTGGTTGCCATGCAGGGTACTTCTCTTGGTACCTTGTATAATCCGTATGCTTTAACTGAATGGTTCTCTACCTATGGTAACTTCAAACGGGCAGTCCGACTCGTTGGTGGAACATTACTTCCTGCAGTATTTATCGTGGAAGGATCGCCTGAGGGAACGATTACCGCTCCGATTGGCAGTCTGGCTATGCGAACAGATGGTGTAGCGAAAGCAACTTTTTATGTGAAGGAAAGCGGAACCGGTGCTAACGGATGGATTGCTAAGTGATTTTTCAGCGGTTCTGAATACAAGACTCTATCGCATCCATTACGCGTACCAGATCATCATCCGATAAAGAGCTACCGGAAGGTAGACATACACCTTTTGTGAACAATTGATCAGATACACTATGTCCCTCCATGTATGGATAATAGAAGGCGTTCTCGAACAGCGGTTGCAAATGTAGTGGTTTCCATACAGGTCTAGCTTCTATATTGTTGAATTCCAGGCACTTTAAGAGTTGATTAGCGGAGAAGCCTGCGATTTCTTCATCAATCGTTAGCGCACTTAACCAGCGTGTACTGCGACAATTTGGCGCTTCCGGCATGAAATGAAGACCCGGAATGGATCCCAATCGATCTGAGTACACTTGAGAAATATATCTACGTCGTTCGACCTTTTCCTCAAGTAGCTCCAGTTGCCCTCGTCCTATGGCTGCCAACAGGTTACTTAGCCGGTAGTTATAACCCATTTCGGAATGCTGATAGTGTGGAGCAGTGTCACGTGCTTGGGTAGACCAGAAACGGGCTTGATCTAATGCATCGGTATCATCCGATACAAGCATACCTCCACCTGAGGTTGTAATAATTTTATTCCCGTTGAAAGAATAGATTCCGAAGCGGCCCCAAGTACCACTGGCCTTTCCGTGATAAAAGGCACCGAGGGATTCCGCAGCATCTTCTATTAAAACAATACCGTAACGATTCGCGATTTCTACAATTGGTTCCATGTCTGCGCTCTGCCCGTACAAATTGACAACAACAGCTGCTTTAGGCAGTATCCCTCTATCATTCAAATCCAGGCAGGCCCTCTGAAAGGCTAGTGGACACATATTCCATGTCTCTGGTTCTGAGTCTACGAATACAGGTGTAGCCCCCAAATATAAAATAGGATTGGCACTAGCTACGAACGTGAGCGTCGAACAAATCACGTAATCTCCTTGAGAAACGCCAGCTAGACGTAGTGCGAGATGAATTGCCGCTGTTCCAGAGCTTAATGCAAGTGCACCCTTTGAACCTGTATAGTCGGCCATCTCCTGCTCGAAAGCATCGACTTGTGGTCCGATGGGAGCGATCCAGCCAGAGTGAATTGCATCCTCCAAATAAGCGTGTTCACGTCCACTTACATGCGGTGGGGATAACAAGATTCGTGGTAGAATGCGTGGTTGACGAATACTCATGCCTTGCTCCTTTCTCCATTTGGATGCTTTAATCCAAATGGAATACATATCTTATTGTCTTACTTCAGAGCGTGGTCCATGATATTTTGATTCAACAGAGATGGATGCCGGTAGAGCGGAAAATAATTTCCCGCAACCCCAGTGTCACAGAGTGCAATCATTCGTTCATACACCTCGGGGAAAAATATTCGCTTACCTAAGTAATAGTCTAGTGGTTCTAGTTGAGTAGCGAATCTTAGCTTGAACTGAAACAACTCGTCATTCCCCTTATATCCCCCACCGAGATGGAATTTGTCGTATCCATTCTCCATCCCCCACACGGCTGCTGCGTGGATGAGAAATTTGGTGGGTGACCACTGCAGATAAGCTCGATCCCAACCGCATAAGTGATAATGCATCCATGGTCGATCAAGGAGTACAATACTTGCCCCTACACTTCTCTCCCCATCCATCGCCTCAAACAGTGCTACCCGTCCTTCTGGCATAAGGCTTGTATCTTCTATAAATTTTCGAGGGAAATAATAAAAGGGATCTGCTTGTAAATCATTTAACGTCCCGTAATATAACTCGATGAAAGGCTCGATCCGATCCTTAAGATCCGACTTTCGAATGGTGAATGGAGCTGACTTTAATTTACGGATATTTCTTTTATGATTGCTGCCATAGTTCTGGATTAGCACTGACTCTGAGCCAACTGTCAAATCCATGTATACTGTATTCCGATTGAGCTCCGTAGTAAGCCCTTTTTGGTATTCAGCGGCATTGCCTATGAAAGGATGGAATCTTACAAACTCGGTCATGATCTTTTTCTCTCTGCAGTAATCTGTAAACGTATCACTGAATTGTCGGTACAACTCTGTTCGTTCCGCTCCTTTAGGCACATTAGATATTGGCCCCCCGTATCCATAAGGTGTGCTGATGTCATACCATTCTCCTTCAAGTCCCAGCTGGATGACTGCGGGAAGATGGCTAATGGAGCGAAGTAAGTAAGGATAAATGATGAGCTTCTCACCCTGCTTAAAAACAAACAGCTCTGCCTGTTGATGATCATCATCCTCAAACAGCCGAAAAAAATCTGCAGAAAAATAGATATCCTTACTATCCATCTGATTCAAATAAGCATCCCATTCTTCAGAATGCGAGCTATTAAGCACAATGAAATCACTCATACGTCACCTCCTAAAAGTTATGTTAGCGTACGCTTCCTTGAGGTACTTCGACAAAACTTACTTTGGAAGCATTCGCTGCTAATCCAATATCTTGATCATACGTATACTTTCAGTGCTTAAGCTTAGCGCTGGGTCTCTCTCACGTAAGAATGCATCGGATGAGAGCAATAACAGCTTTCTCTCCCGGTCAAGGTCGAGTAACACATCGGTTAGTGGATATCCGCCGTCCCACTCCCCACTTTGCAGTTGGATGCGAAAATACTGCTCGCCGAGCCGGCCCACAACTGAAGTCTTCTGCTTCGTTCTAATCCTAAATGAAGAAAATCCGTATTTTAGATGATGAGCCTCTGCCATTGGGTAATCATCAATAATGTAAGTCACTTCTTCATCATCTATATCCACTCCAGAAGCAATAACATCTGCGCTAGCCGTTAATGAACGATCCAGATCCCTCACATACCAATAAGTACGTCCTTCTTCTACAAAGCCAAGGCGAAGGTACCAAGCATGCGCCTGTTCATTCCACGAGAACACATCCAGTACCAACTTCTTAATATCGTCCTTCTTGGCTAATTTCTCTCCGTACGCCATGAGCATTCCGCCAATACCGTCCTTGCGAAACGCCGCATCCACGTTTAAATTATTCAGAACCAATATTTGTTCCATTCTTCGCCATTCCGCGAATCCAATGAGCACTTCTCCAATATAGGCTCCAATCAACAATGTGGCCGAATGACCTCCACACTTACAAGCCGCTTGTAGATATGCTGGATAACCCGTACAAGCAAATATCGTTTGATTGTACACATGCTCCGGTAAGTTGCTCTTCAAGAGCCGGCATGCATGATGTATATCGTCTTCATGCAGCGGTCTAAACTGCACACTCATGCCTGGCCCTCCTTTTTATTCAACCTATACTCATCCAGAGGCAGGCTATGCCGACCTGGATTGGCTACAACATCATCTTGGCGAATCACCTTCAAGACGGTCTTGCACAATATCAGCGCATCAAGTCTGAAACTTAAATTCTCGACGTAGGTGACATCATACGAAAGCCGGTCTTTCCACGACGAAGTATTGCGTCCTGAAACCTGTGCTAATCCCGTAATTCCTGGTCTTACTGAGAAACGCAACCTCTCCTGTTCGGAATAGTATGGGCTATAACGCATGAGTAAGGGTCTTGGACCAATCAGACTCATTTCTCCCTTCACAACATTCACCAATTGTGGTAGTTCATCCAGACTTAGCTTCCGGATGATTCCGCCAAATTTGATATATCGTCGCTCATCTGGTAACGGCTGACCCTGCGTGTCATACAGTTCAGCCATGGTCCGAAATTTGTAGATAAAGAAGGGTTTCTCTCCCCGCCCTGGTCGTTGCTGCTTGAACAAGATTGGGCTTCCAAGCTTCATTCGAATCAACAACGCCACCACAGCCATGACTGGACTAAATATACATAACATAACGATCGCTCCCACAAGATCGAAGCCTCGTTTCATATGGCGATACATGTTAGTACTCCTCCCGCCTTTCTCTTAATCCGTAAAAAGACGTTCCTTCAGTGAGTTCACCTGTTTTAAATCAGCACTCCAGTAGTACACCTTAGTTCTGACTAGCGGATCAGTACCAAAACTGTTGTTGCCTGGAATCTGCTCGTATTTAAAGTCCTCGGAAGTTATTCCCTTGAATAACCAAGCTAAGCTGAGCAAATCACTGTCACTGAAGCTTGTATCGATAATGTCTTTCTTTTCATGGAGCAATAATCCCGCCAGATCCGGAAGATGCTCAGGGCTCAACAGCTTATTGGCCACAGCTCTAACGATATTGAATTGCTCCTCTTGACGACTAAAGTCACCGTTCGGAGTAGAGTAACGCGCCCTAGCAAGGTAGAGAGCATGCACACCATCCAAATGCTGTTCGCCTTTTTTGATGGTAATCTCTGGGGTTATTGTGACATCCTGATCGATTACCATGTCGATCCCACCGATTGAATCGATGAAATCACGAACTCCAGAGAAATTCGTCTTGATGTAATGATGAATGGGAATATTCATAAAGTCGCTCACCGCTTGAATGAGCGTCAACGTTCCTTGCTCATTCCCACCTTTGGATTCACCAACAATATGAGCATGATTAATTTTGGTGTATCCAACATTTTGTACATAAACCCTTGTATCGCGCGGTACAGAGACGATGTTCACCTTCCGCTGTTCCGGCATTACATGCACAACCATTATCGTGTCTGCACGCGAGATTTCCCCACCCCACGTATCTGTTCCAATTAATACAACATTAAAGGATGAAGTTTTTTTATCGGTTGCTTCTGGCGATGCTGCTGGTTCAGTCGATGGTAGTACCACGCCATCCGAATTTGCTGGACTTTTCGTAGTCCCATCCGACTGCGTCTTCCCCACAGGTACTGCAGAAATTTTAGAGTTAGGTATCGTTAATGGATTAAGGGCAGCCTTTTGAAATCGCTGCTCAGCATTTAATACCCCTCTAATCCAAATGCCACCAATTACAATCACAATCAGAAAACCAATCAGGGCGAATCTTCCAATTCGCCGCATGACTATTTGCTTTCTTGTGAATTCCTTGTCACTCTTGCCACGCAAACGCAATTTCTTGTTCCATCTACTCATAAACGACTTCATCACTTAGATCCCCGCATGAACTTCGGATTTGATACGTTCAAGCTCATGAGTAGCCACCTGTGGTTCTTCCTGAAAGCCCGAATAGCTTGGAATAAGCTGCTTTAATAATTTCTTAATCTGATAACTGCTTGGCACAAATTCGTACCGTTTGCACAAATTCTCCAGCACACCAAGGACCAAATTCAATTCGGATCTGGAAACACTTTGAGGCCGACTGATCATGATGCGATAGTTATTGGTGACCATCAATCCCTCCTCTTCTGTCAGGAGTTCCTCAAATAATTTCTCTCCGGGACGAATGCCCGTGACCACGATAGGGATATCTTTATCGGGTTCTAAGCCCGACAGACGTATTAAATCTCTTGCTAGATCGTATATCCGAACCGGCTTACCCATATCAAGCACGAACACCTCGCCACCTTGTGCCAGTACGCTCGCCTGGATAACCAATTGCACTGCTTCAGGGATCGTCATGAAATACCGCACCATATCCATATGGGTAACCGTAACCGGGCCACCACTCTCGATCTGTCTTTTGAATAACGGAATAACACTTCCCCGACTACCGAGAACATTACCGAAACGGACAGCAGCAAAAACCGTCTTGCTAGATGAATTCTGATCATTAATAATCATTTCTGCCGCTCGCTTTGTAGCTCCCATGACACTTGTTGGATTAACCGCTTTGTCCGAAGAGATCAGAATGAACCGCTTAGCACCATATTTGGCACTCGCTTCCGCTACATTCCTTGTTCCGATAACGTTGTTCTTTACCGCCTCCACCGGATTCATCTCCATAAGGGGCACATGTTTATGCGCAGCGGCGTGATACACAATCGTAGGTCGGAAATTCTGAAAAACACTATCGATCCGCGACACATCCTGAATATCAGCTATGATAGGTTGAATCTTCTGATCGGGATATAACTGGCGTAGCTCTTGTTCAATCAGGTAAATGCTGTTCTCACCATGACCAAGCAGCAACATTTCCTTCGGACGATACGCAGCTAGCTGACGGCACAGTTCTGAGCCAATGGAGCCTCCTGCACCCGTGATGAGAATACACTCACTCCCTAAATTCTCATGAATCTCTTCAGTATTAATCTCAACAGGAGTTCTACCCAGCAAATCATTTACGGACACTTCACGAATTCGATTGACTGCCATTTTCCCGTCCAAAATTTCTGTCATACTAGGCATTAGCTTAATCTGTGCTTTTGTTGATTTGCAGATCTCAATAATCTCCATTAAGTCGTTATGTGGCGCTGTCGGAAGGGCAATAATAATGAATGCAATGTCCAGCTGTTTCACGGCCTCGGGAATGAAATTTCGGTTACCCACAATCGGCAGCCCCATTACTTCCAGCTTTTGTTTAGATGCATCATCATCAATGAAGGCAACGGGATGCATAAATTTGAACCTTGAATGCTTGATATCTTTCGTAACGAGGATTCCAGCTTTACCAGCCCCAACGATTAGAAGATTACCTTCGAAGGCATCCTTCACACCCGTTGTCTCAAATCCATCATTTAGAAGACGTTTAACCATTCGTAACCCAACAATGCCCAGAAACACATAACCCGCTGCAAAATAGATAGAAATCGGTAGTCGATAGGAAGGAATTACTGCATGGGTGGATACGTTGACAACAATCACTCCAACGAGGGTTAATACACTCACTTTTAGAAGCTGCAGTAACTCTCTCATTCCGGTGTATCGCCAGATATTGTTATACACTTTGAATCCAAATGAGAAGGCCGCATACACCGCAATGTGAATCAATATTGCCCACGGAAGCATCCACACGTACATCTCAGGGATTTGAAAATCAAACCGAAGTAAAAACACAAGCCACACTGAAGCCGCAATAATCCCTGCATCCAACATGACCAAACGGACGATCCGCATTTTCATCACTTCTTTCTCCCTAATTAACTAAAAATTCATTTACTCGCCTTTTAAGTGAGAGTGAATATTCAATCCCCCGATAGGCTGGCATGCATTTCAGACGGAACCCGCTTTCTTTCCTCCTTGTTTAGCGCTTCTATATAGATCGAGTCCATTTCACGGAGCACCGCAGGCAACCCGTAACGAATGATCCTCTCCTTGTTTGCTTCTCCCATTGCCCTAGTTAATGCTGGATCATCTCGTAATTGAGTAAAAGCCTTAGCGGTAGCGGTAATATCACCAACAGGAACCAACATGCCTGTTGACTCATGTTCGATCAAATCATGAATCCCCCGAATATGCGTACCTATAACGGGTTTTCCTACTGCCATCGCCTCCATAATCGCCCGAGGTAGCCCCTCGCGATAAGACACAAGTGCTACAACATCACATGCTCTGAGTAGATCCGGAATATCTCTACGGTACCCAAGCATATGCACCCGATCGCTGACACCCAGCCGATTAGCAAGTTCCAATAGAGTCTGCTCGAACGGTCCTGTACCCGCAAAAGCCAGATGGATGTTGCCTGCTTGAGACCCCAACTGACCCAGCGCTTCGATCAACTGCTTCTGGTTCTTGTTGGCGTTCAATTCCGCAACGCATAGGATGACGAAGGGAGGTTCATCATGCTCACTCTTCGGCAGATCAAACAGTTGGCGTCGCCTATCTGCCTTCTCCGACGCAGTTTCAGGATGATCCTGTTCACTGCCGTAAACCTGGAGATCAAGTCCTACACCACTCACATAAGTCACCTTTTTCCGTATAGAAAATTTCTGGGCACGTTCATAATCTTCTCTATTTATGGTGATTAGCACATCTGTCCAGCGGGCCATTAACCTCTCGAGCGGATAATAAAGCATCCAGTTCAGAAAAGGAGCTCCCTTGAAAAAATGAAAACCATGCGCTGTATACAATGTGCAAGGTACACCTGCTTTATGGGCCGCAATCCGTCCGAGAATCGAAGCGACTGGCGTATGTACATGGATGAACTGGAACCCCTCCTCCTTGAAGCTTTCCGTTAGTATCCCTAGCGCTGCCCAGTTCTGCATCTGTAAAGGGCTACGCTGAATGGGCACATCATGGCACACGATCCCCTTCTCTTCTAATCGCAATCTCGCTTCCCCGGGCTGCGCGTAAGCATGCACTTCACAACCTTTTTGCTGCAATAACGCCATGTAAGGTAGATGGAAACTCTCAAAATGCCCAAAAATGGAGGCTACAAAAGCAACTCTTACCGGCCCACAGTCTTCAGCAGGTATGCTCCCGAACCTCTTATTATTGCGCTTGTTGCGCTTGTTCTGTTTGTTGTCGTAGGTTACGACCCGTTGACTTTTCAGTGCCCTTGGTTCGATATCGCTTCACTCCTTTCCATCCCGTATTCGTTAATCGGATGCAAGCTGCGTTCATAGCCATCATGAACCACCAATACCGCTGAAATAAGGCTTCAATACCCATCGAAAGTCCAATCATCGCTGCGTGAGACAGCAATAATGCCATAATGATCGGTCTGTTCACCCTATCTGCCGCGCGATAAGAACGGATCCCAACGATGAAGAACCAGATCATGAATCCGCCGTACACAATCAAGCCCAACAAGCCAAATTCTGTCATAAACCAGATCGGAGTATTATGGATAATAATCCGCAGTTCATAGTTATAGCTACCGAGTCCAATCCCTAATAATGGACTTTGAGCGATCCACTCCACAGCCTTCCCAATGATGTCTAGACGCGACTGAATCTGCGAGGGTCTGCTGGCCATATTCCCAAGCACATCCAGATAAGCTGTACCTTTATACAACAGCAATGCTCCAAACGCGACGCTAAACCCCATACCGATCTTGAGAAGTCGAGAAGGATTAGTCAGCAGTAATGTAAGCAGGACAAGGAACAATCCTATCCATGACGAACGCGAAAAAGTCATTATTATGCCCCCGGCTAAGGTGATCGTCGCTAGCGTACTCACCCATCCTCTAAGCAGCTTTACCCCGTCTCCACTCGTCATGATATGAATGGCAAAAGCCGTAACTAGTAATCCGCCGTATGCATTCGGATCAATTAGCATCCCGGAGAGGCGACCGTCTTGCACCATAAACGGAACCTTTACTCCACTAAAAAAATCGAACAAAGCGACGCCATTGAAGATCAGCACACTGATCAAAAAAGCTCGTAGCATTTTATATAACCGATCCCAGCTGTCTACAGCCTGAACAAGCATGATGTAAGTCAGCAGTAGGAGTATAAACCCAAAATCTTTTTGCAATAGAGCGTATTGCGTAATGAATCCATTGCGCCAAATGGATACAAATGAAGCAAGGACGAAAATAAACAACATCCCCCAATGCCATGAACTGAACTGCCTCGGGTCCAATTTGAGGTGTAAACCTGCTGCAAACAAACCAAGCATTAAGAAAAGGTCAGAGGGTGCGATTCGAAATGCGCCGCCGAAATCAATTTGAGCCGGAAGGCAGATGATGTAACCCATAACCGCAAACAGAAATAAATTACGCATGGTGTAGGGTTTCCCTACAACGAGTACAGATGTCATACAAGCCCCTACTTTCCTATGAGAAATTGCTTCTATGCGGCCAATTCCCGTTGTACCTGTTTCCTTGCCTGGCGGATTACCAAGAAAAGTACGATCACACTACCTATCATCTGAACGAATAAGGCCAAGCTAGCCCCCACCGCAGCACCTATCACCCCGAAAATAGGCACGAATATTAGACAAGAAAGCCCATTAGTGATCACGGAACACAGAAACAAGGGAATCTGCGCTTTGTACTTCCCGGTAGCCGTTATGGCATACCACAGGTAAGACGTTACAAATACCAATAGGGTAGAAACGAGCAACCAATGAAATAAACCTATCTCAGCAGCCACATCTGGACTGAATAGAAGAGTTAGTAGCTGATGACCAAAGATCCACCCGATCAAACAAGCGATCGCACTAATTCCTATACCCATTGCAATCATTCGACTGAGTAAAGAGATGAACTCCTTATGTCGTCCGCTAGCGTGCCAACGGGCAAGACGTGGTGTTATCGCTTCACCGAGTGCAGTCACAACAACATTGCAGGCAACGATCATGTATGAGAGCGTAGCGTATATGCCTAAGTCATGTTCTCCTTTAAAATATGAAATCGCGTATAGTGGGATATTTGTATTTAGTGACATCAACGCCAGCACCACGCCAAGGGGTGAGCTTACGAGCAGCAAGCCCCATAATCGTCTTTTGTTAAAAAGTGGCCTGAGCGACGTATGCATTCTCGCTTTGCGAGCATCATATCCAATGGTTATTGCTAACCATCCGATAATCATGACTAACAACGCTAGAATGAGACTCTGAGTAGGGATAAATACGAGGGCGAAGACAAGTATGGAGAACAATCCTTTAGCAGCTCTCGAGAAAGAGATTTGATCTAGCCTTTCCTGCTTCTGAACGATACCCAATAAAATATCGCTGACCGACTCAACAATTCTATACAATCCTATGAAAAATATGACTAAAGCTGTATTCCAATCAGCACCACTAAGGATGCAACAACCTGCTGTAACCGTGAATGCAACTGCGGTTGTCACGAGACGAAGGCCAAAAAAATCTCCAAAAAGATATTTTCCAGATGTATCAACGATCAAGACCGAACGCAGATGCAGATGCGACAGCATGAAGATGGGAGCAGTCACCGCAAGCCCTAACGAATATTGCCCAACGATTTCGGATGAGCCAAATTTATTAAGCAAAATTACAATCACGAATTGAGCGCCAGCGTATGTGATATTTCCGAATAAATAACGAAGAGAAGCAAGTGTCATAATGCGTTAGACCAACCCTGAAGTTGAGGCCCAATCGGCAAAATCTTCACCGCGAATCTTGTAACGTTTGCTACTTTTTCGATAATTCAAAACCGCTCCCAAAATATGTGCTCCTTGCTGCTCAAGGATCTGTTTTGCAGAGTTGGTATGCTTTAAGAGCACTTTCCCGGATTTTACGACTAACAGTACCCCTTCGGTCATCTTTGCCAAGATAAGGGCATCCGAAAAAGGCATTAACACCGAAGAAGAATCGATGACAATCGTATCAAATCTCTCACTAAGCTCTGCAAATAACCTTTTCATTCCTGTTGATCCTAGTAAGTCGGCTGGATTTGGGGAGATCGGACCCGATGTCATTACAGAAAGTCCTTCTGATCCCTCAATAGGGAAAATACAATCATCCACACGGGTTTGATCCACTAGGATACTACTTAATCCGATCCAATTGGGTAGATCGAATGCCTTATGCACCGTTGGTGTACGCAAATCCCCATCGATCAGCAGCACAGTTTTTCCCGTTTCTGCCATCGCTATGGCCAAGTTCATCGCCACTGTTGATTTACCTTCATTCGGAAGTGAGCTTGTAACTAATAAAGATCGAATTTCTCCACCAACTCGGGTATAACGAATATTAGATCGTATCGTTCGGAATTGGTCACCATTAGATGATTTCGGTTGTTCCAGGCAATACAATCTTGGCGTTTTCTTCTTCATGTCTGCTGGCTCCTTCTACTGAATTGGATTTCGTCTTCTCCCGCCGTTTCCGCGGCTTCAATTTTCCCACCGTTCCCAGAAGAGGAAGCTGCAAATCCAACTGAATATTCTTGGCGCTTTTCACAGGTTTCTCCGCCAATTCCCGTAGAATGGAAAATGCGATCCCAGCAATCAATGCAAGTCCGAAAGCAACGACCATATTGAATACTGGCTTGGGTGAGATCGCCTCGAAAGGAACCTTGGCTCGGTCAAGAAGCACAACATTCTCTACCCCCATAATCGCTTGGATGTTCTCATTAAAGGCCTCACCAAAGCCATTCGCGATATTCGTTGCCCGCTGAGCATTAGAATCCGATACAATTACCGTCGTCACGAGTGACTCGCTACTTGTTCTTGTCTTCACTTTTTCTAATAGTTTTTCAGGGGTCATGTTTAATTGCAGTCTTCTAACGACCTCTTCAGCGATTCTACTGCTTCGGATAATTTCTCCGTAAGTGGTTACTAGTTTTTGCCCAGCCATAATGTCATTGATTGCTTTCTGTTGCCTATCCCCTTGAATAAGAATAGAAGCCGTCGCCTCGTATTTCGGTTTTAAGACATAGTAGCTAACGAAGCTAGCAATTCCGACCGCAACAATACATAATACAATGATGAACAGCAGCCTACGTTTCACTAGTTTCAAAATGCTGCCTAGTTCGAATTCCATCGTTCATTTCTCCTAACCGTTAATGTATTTTCCTCTTCTTCAACAAGTGTTTTATTGTATAGTTATATTCTCGTTAGCCCAATATATGTCCAAAAAAAGTTGGGAATTTATAAGTCTTCTTTTAATAAAACCCACCCGACTCTCTATTAAATCCCAACAGAAATAGGCCGTTTACTAGTAAGATTCTACTGGTAGACAGCCTTATATATTCACTTTTTACTACAACCTAATAATACGTCGTGCTAGTCGGCGCGCTTATGTAGCATTTTTTTGATAACCTTTCTATAATCCAATTATATGGTTTATCTTCATATTGAATCTTAATGAAATCTTAACGGATAAATGAGATTTATTATGCATTCAAATCCGCCATTGCTGGAATATGAATTTCTTTGACACAGGAAGCGCTAGAGAGGTTAACGATACATTTCACAATGGAGACAATGTCCTGAACAGGAATTCTTGTGCCGCTATATTCTGCAATCGCTTTTTCTGCGCCATCCTCATAAGGAATTTCTGCTGCCAGCTCACCCGGATTTACACAAGTTACTGCAATGCCATCCTTACGAACATGCTCACGTAATGCATGTGTAATGCCACGCAGACCGAACTTGGAAGCTACAAATGATACCTGGGCGTTATTGGTATGATCCAGTCCTGCTGTGGAGCCAATTAGAATAATTTTTCCTGCTTCCGATTGGCGAAGATTAGGCAGTACAGCCTGTATGCAGGTAATTGTTGAAGTTATATTCACATTAATAATGTTGGCAATGTCACTCGTCTCATCCTTGTCAAAAGTATAGTGATCCTCAAAACCTTCTTTCTCCCAAATACCCACGTTATAAACTAAAACATCAATCTTCTCCGTTTGAATTCCCTTTGATAAGACTTGTGCGGCATCTGGCTGCGATAGATCTACTGCAATCCATACCCGCTGTATGCCATCATTAAGATCCAGACTGCCCGGTCTGCTTCTGGAGACGATCCACACTCGATCACCATACTCAGGTAAACCTTTCACAAATGCATCTCCCAAACCTTTACTTGCCCCCAAAATTAGATAGTTTCTCATACTGTCGTCCTTTCTATATGCATCATTCTATTTTTATATCATAGTACCATCGAAGGACATGAAGAAGTAGGGTTAAAATTCGGAGTTAGGCAATTAACTTTTGAAAAAAGCCGCTATCATGGAGTAATCCATAGATAACGGCTCTTTATTTTACATCATCGAAGCAAAATGTTGACTTATTAATGTCTAGTACGGAGCATACGTCCAACTAAATAAAGCATTTGTTTACGTGTGAAAAACCGTGACATTTGAGCTGAAATATAGTTTGAAAATCCTGGGACAACAAATGTTTTCTTTGCCTGAAGCGACCGAAGAGCCACTTGAACCACATTTTCTGGAGTATCTCGCTTCCCTACTGATGCTTCATCGGCTCCCACAACATTAAAAAATTCTGTTTCCGTAGACCCCGGACATAACGCAAGAAATTGTACGCCCCGTTTCCGATTTTCCTCCCATAGTGCTTGTGTAAATGATAATACAAAAGCTTTTGTCGCTCCATATACAGCCATATTAGGGAGAGGTTGAAATGCTGCTGTTGATGCAACGTTTATAATCACACCACTTTTTCTTTTTAACATACCTGGCAAAAATAAATGGGTCAGATCTACAACCGCCAAAACATTTAGCATCACCTCTTCATGTTGTCTTGGACCAGACAGTTGTTCAAAAAGCCCATACGTAGCAAAACCTGCATTATTAATCAGAATATCAACGTTCAGACCACGTTCCATACATTGTTGATAGAGCCTGCTAGGAGAACCTTCTTGCGATAAATCAGCAACGATAACCTCCGCTTGAATATGAAATTCTCTTTGTAATTTTTCCGCTAAAGCAATCAATTTATCTTCGGAACGGGCGACTAATATCAAATGACTTCCTTTGGCTGCAAGTTCTCGAGCAAACGCTTCACCTATTCCTGAAGAAGCACCTGTAATCAACGTCCATTTATTTTGAATTGTAATCATTGCTATCATCTCTCCCTTTAATGACCATCTAGAAACAGTGTTTCAATATGAATCATTGTATCCAAGTGAGGTTGCGTTGTCAAATAAAATTCTACATTTAATTATTGGCTATTTCTCTTCTACATCAGTAAAATAAGGTTTAGAAATAACGGCTATTTGAAAAAGCTAAAGTAAAGTTCTAAGGAAGTGAAACTACATGCAAAAATCGTCCAAAATATCTTCTATAGATGCTCAATCCGTTACAACCTACCCAAAAGCAAAACTACAGCATGCAGAAATATTAAGACTGAATATTATCGAAGCCGCTGCGGCCATTATGCATGAATCCGGACCTGAAGGTGTAACCATTCGCAAGGTTGCTGAAAAAATGGAATGTCCCACAAAAATCATTTATAACTTGTTTGGAAACAAGGAAGGTTTAGCGAAGGAGCTTTTTCTGCAAGGGTGTAAATTGTTGGCCGCTGCCTTTCAAGCGGTTCCAAAACAAGACAATCTAAATTTATATCTTCGCGATCTTGGACAAGCTTATTGGGATTTCTCACGGAATCATACCAGCTATTATATGGTTATGTTTGGAGGGGCTTTTAGCGAGTTCAAACCGGAGGAAGAAAGTTTACATGCTATCTTCACGGCACTTCAACAAGTAATAGCCCTTATTACAGAAGCCATCGAACAAGGGTTTATTGAGGAGAAAGATCCCCTCCTTGTTGTGAATCTGGTGTGGGCATCGTTGCATGGCGTCATTCATCTGCATTTGGGGGGACATATTCAAAATGAGGAAGCTGCTAAAACATTGTATGATAGATCAGTATCCAATTTAATCCATACGTTCTTTAGAAGCGATAATTAAAAAAGAAGCTTTTTTGCGGCTAATACAAAAAAACGGCATTTCTGCCGTTTTTTCATTTCATATTATGTCCGGCGCATATAAGCACGAACTGTAATTGGTGCAAAAATCGCAACGATGACAGCTGCTCCGATCAAAGAGATTACGAAATCCCAGCCTACGGTACCATTGTTAGTAAGCTCCCGCACCGCGGTCACCAAATGTGAGATCGGATTGACTTTAACAAACCATTGAAGCCAGCTAGGCATTGTATCTACCGGTACGAATGCGTTAGACAGAAACGTAAGCGGGAACAGCACAATCATCGAGATCCCTTGTACACTTGAGGCTGTTCTTGCAATGACACCAAAGAAAGCAAAGATCCAGCTAATCGACCAAGCACAGACAATAACAAGAAGTGCCGCTACAGCAACATGCCCCAGCCCTCCCTCGGGCCGTAATCCCATAATATAACCCATGGTGAAAGTGAGCACAGTCGCTATCGTATACCGAATCGTATCTGCTAATAGAGCACCTGCTAACGGAGCTATCCTTGCAATTGGCAGTGATTTAAATCGGTCAAACACACCTTTATCCATATCCTCACGTAATTGAACTCCAGTAACGATCGAAGTAGTAATTACGGTCTGAACGAGAATACCAGGAATGATAACAGGCAAATAGCTAGCAATGT
The DNA here is from genome assembly GCF_038000345.1 of Paenibacillus sp. FSL E2-8871. Classification (NCBI taxonomy): domain Bacteria; kingdom Bacillati; phylum Bacillota; class Bacilli; order Caryophanales; family Paenibacillaceae; genus Paenibacillus; species Paenibacillus sp. FSL E2-8871. The sequence goes on from NZ_JBBOBV010000001.1 coordinate 1,736,128, forward strand.
CACCAGAGATGGCTCCACCAAAAATATAGGTAAACATCAGAGTAAAAATAATAGGCTGAAGCGTAACATCGAATAATTGCTCAGGTGTTCGCCGTATTTTTAGTATACCTCTATACGCCATTGTGAATGAATTTCGTATACTCTGTCTGAGACTCGTATGGTTTTTCAATTGTCTTGTAGTTCCTGAGTTTATTGCAGAAGTTCTTGTACTCATACTCTTACTGCCTCCTTCTTGTTTGACTGCCCAGACGCATTTGAAGCGTTATCTGTTACACCCTGACCCGTGATTGTTAAGAATACTTCATCAAGTGTTGGTTTCTGCACACTCACCTCTGCAAGTGGAATGCCTGCTTCGCGCAGAGCAATAAGTAGGTCAGTCACTAAATCCGCGTTCGCCATCGGTGCAGAAATCTGCCCTTCCTCCAACGAAGACACATTGGATTGGACATGCAGAACATGTTCTACAAGCTGACGAGCTTGTTTAAAATCCTTTAGCTCTCGGACCTTCAATAGTAAAGATGTGGTACCCACGGATGATTTCAGCTCATCCACAGTGCCCTCGGCGACGACTTGCCCACGGTCAATAACTGCCACCCGGTCTGCAAGTTGATCTGCTTCTTCAAGGTACTGCGTCGTTAAAAGAACTGTTGATCCTGTATTCACCAATCGGCGAATCGTATCCCACATCTGTGAGCGTGTACGCGGGTCAAGCCCTGTAGTTGGCTCATCCAAGAAAATCAACGGTGGCTGAGCAATTAGGCTTGCTGCCAGATCCAGACGACGACGCATACCACCAGAGAAATTTCTTAGTGGACGCTTAGCCGCCTCTGTCAAACCAAACTCTTCAAGCAGTTCAGCAGCTTTTTGTCGTGCCTCCGCGCGGCCAAGTCCTAACAAACGCGAGAAGATGATCAAATTTTCCGTAGCACTAAGTGACTCATCTACCGAGGCGTATTGTCCTGTCACACCAATTAATTGCCGCACTATCTGCGATTCCTTCACTACATCATGTCCGAAGATTCGCGCTGAACCTGCATCAGGGCGAAGTAAGGTCGCCAGCATCCGTATGACGGTAGTTTTTCCGGCTCCATTTGGACCAAGAACTCCATAGATCGTACCTGCTTTTACGTTTAAATTCACCCCATCCACAGCGCGATTGTCACCAAATGTTTTGACGAGTCCACGCGCCTCGACGGCCCAATCTCCAGGGTTGTGCTCAATTATTTTTTTGCGTTCATTAACCATTACAATTCCTCCAACGTTTTAGTTTGTATTGTGATACTAACTCCCTTTTATAAACTGAATTTAAACGAAGGTTTAAACTGAGTTTATAAATGAGATATGCTTTCCGTTGAAAGCTATCCTGTAAATGCAGAAATAACGGTGTAGCTCAATGCTACGCCGTTTATTCTTTCAAAAATGCTTCTGCCTTGTCCTTATGTTCATCTGGAATGCTAACGGACTCCATGGAGCTTTATCGGACTGCAAGTACACAATATTGCCCCTGATAATGATGATTAACGTCTCTCTAGTCCACAACTCGCCCCAAATGCCTCAAAATGAGCAAATAGCAGTTCATATGTATATACGAATCCATTATATCTGTTTCATTTAAATATTTTTGTACTATGCATCAAAAAAACCGAGAAGCGCGATTTCACGCCTCTCGGTTTATCATTCATTGTTATGATCTGCTTCAACAAATTCTTTAAGCGCAAACAGTTTATTAGCCCAGTATTGTTCAAAAAAGGTAAGCCAATCTTGAAGCTCCAGTAGAGGCTCAGGCTGAAGCTTGTACCGAGTCTCCCGACCGACTTTCTGACTGCTAACAAGCTGCGCATCGGACAATACTTGTAAATGCTTGTTAACAGCGGTTCGGCTGATCGGGTAGCAGTCCGAGATGGATGCTATGGACATTTCCTTATTAGCAAGCAGCTTTAGCAGACTGCGGCGGGTAGGATCTGCTATCGCTTGAAATACATCATGTCCAGATTCAGCGACTGGCATCTTAAACCTCGATATAAGCAGGAAGTTTTTCTTGGACGATTTTCTCCCAGCCGCCGTTCATAAAGCCACGAACGATTGGATGCGGTTGACCAAATTCAGTTACCTTTTCAGGGTCCCATCCAGAGTGAATCACGGTGAACTCCGTCTTCCCATCAATTTCTTTCAATTCAAAGGCAAGATGCCAATCCTTCCCCCAATTAAAACCAACACGGTTCGGCTCATCAATCTCGGTAACTTTACATGGGGAATCCCCGAATTGTCCAGCATGTAGAATGAACTCATGACCTACCACTGGCTCGAATGTACTTGGCATCCACCAGGCAGCTATTCCTTCAGCAGTGGAAACAGCTTTCCATACTTTTTCAATGGGCGCATTGAGTGTAATTGTTTGACGAATATCTTGTAGTGGTCCTTGAGTTTGCATAAATTTCCTCCAAAATTCATTTTAATGTAACACCTTCTGGTTTCGTTTTTATTATAACACCATTTGGTGTTATGTCAATTTGCAGAAACCTAAAGAGAATAGCGGAGGAAAGCCTTAACTAGATCCAAGTATTATTGGCTGCGGTTAATTCGGATTCAGTACCGCCAGTGTTTACTACGCTTCTAGGCTCCACCAACATGATATGGCATTCCTTTTCGGCAGAAGGCTTCATCTCGACTCCCTTTGGGAGAATAAACATCTCACCCTTGGAGATTTTAACCTGACCATCACGGAAATCAATGATCATCTCCCCTTCGAGCGTAAAAAATACCTTATCGGTATCTTGATGAACATGCCATTCAAAATCCCCAGTGATCTTAATAAGTTTAAATTGATAGTCATTCATTTCACCAATGACTTTCGGAGACCAAAGGTCGTTAAATTTAGATAACTTATCGTTCAGATTAATAGCTTGATAATGGATAGTAATCACTCCTTATTTTCCTCAACTTATTAGAGCTTAAGCAAGGCTGATAATATATTTTGTAAAGCGTAATCAATAGCTAATGGTCCACCAGTAATAGCGGAATTATCCATTAAATAGACATTGCCTTTCTTTACGGCATTCATAGCATTCCACACATTACTTTGTTTTAAGTTATTCATTAATTCCTCCTTTTTTGTAATGTCACCAATAAGGAAAATATGGTCTGCTTGAACAGTTGATATTCCTTCAAACGAAGTAAATTCATTATTATTACCTGCATATGTATCATCCGGTGTAAGCCCCAGTCCCTTTTTTTTATCAAAAGCAAGTTTATAGACCGGATTCCCTTCACCTAGAACATTAAAAGTTTTTCCATCCCAAGACAATATAAGCGATACTGTCTCTCTTTCCATCGACTTTAATGTTTCACGCCCAGTTGTAATATCTTTCATCATTTTATCAATTACTTTTTCCGCTTCGTCTTCTTTTCCAATAATCATGGCTACTGTACGGAGTCCATATTGCCAATCTTCATAGATGTCCTTGTATTTTAATGTAATGACTGGTGCAATTTTATCTAGTGAATCATACACTGCTTCATGATGCTCTGTTGCTAAAATATAATCAGGATTAATAGATAGAATTTTCTCAATGCTAGGAGACACTTTATCTCCTAGTTCTTCAGCTGAATCCAGCTTTCCTTTTAAATAAGATAAAGAAGATAGATAATCTTTTTCTGTAGATGCAACAGGTGGCTCACCTAATGCAACTAATATTTCAGGATAAAAATACCATAGCGAGGCTATTTTTTCCGGTTTTTTCTCGATAACAATTTCTTTACCTAAGGCATCCTTAAATGTTCTTGGCCAATCAGCTGCATCTACATTAACTGCTGTTGAAGATACGCCTTCTTTAGTTGATTCTTTATTTTCAGCAGGTGTTTCAGTACAACCCGCTAGTATACCTGCTAATAATAGTGTTGCGACTAGCAGTCCTCTAATCTTTTTCATACGAAATTCCTCCAACATAATGGTTTCTTTGCTTAACCATTATTATAGTAAAGTACTTTTTAGATAAGAATGGATGCAGGTTGAATTTACCATGGATTATTGATGAACTTCTCTCGATATTCGGTAGGTGAAATGCCACATTGTTTTTTGAACACTCTACTAAAATAAAAGGGGTCAGCCATTCCAACGGTTTGCGCAATTTGTTGTACAGGCGCATCACTTGTAAATAGCATTTCTTGCGCTATATTTATACGATATTTTAATAAATATTCTGCTGGTCCCATACCGGCATGTGTTCTAAATACGTAAGAAAGTCGATTTCGATTAACGTTATTTTGTTCTGCAAGCGAAGCTATTGTAAGACTTTGATAATAGTTTTGATGAATATAATTAGATACCCGCTCGAATAAAGTATGTGATTCACAGCTATCTTCCCTATTAATAACACATAATAAGGCCTCATTCAGCACTTCGCGAAACAGCATTTCAGTCTGAAACATCGATATGCCTCCACGCTGATTATACACATGCCAAAGACGCATAATTAATTCAATAAGACGAGGAGATTGACCTGTTAATAATTCAAAATGCTGATGAGAAAAGCTTGACTCTTTTAGTTCTGAGTTACATATCCGATATTGAACAAGAATATATTCCCAATTGGTTCTACCTAACATTTTTTGATCTAATTTCATTTTTGCACCCCCATGCACAACTTTTCCAGGCGAAAAGATATAAGGCGTGCCATTAAATTTAAATTTAATCTTTCCTGTAAGTGGAAACACAAATCCAGGAAAAGAATCTGTATAGTCAGCGTAAGGCACACCTGGATTTTCAGCATATCGATATACTCCTTCTACTTGGAAAGGAGTGTGTGCAAAATGCTCTGCTAATTGATTAACATCTATTTTCACAATGCATACCTCATTTCAATAGTAGTCTCTTCTATGGATAATCATCAACAAAACTCAATCATAGTGCACCAGCTCAGAGGCATTGGCGTCGGTAAGGTGAGCATAAGGATTCACGCCTGTTTACACATTAATAATAATGATTATCATTGTCAATCAATATAGATAATAAAAATGTCGCATCTGGCTAATGCTCAAGCCATCAGGTATCCATAAAAAAAACGCTTGGAATCCCAAGCGTGTCAATTTGTAAGCCAATTTTAAAGTCAATCCAATGCTCTAAACCTCAAAAGGTTTGGATCGCAATTTGAATAACATACTTATCCGGATCCCCTACAGCTAAATAACTAAGCAATTCATACTCATAAGCGTTTCCGGTTATGTGTAAATCATTTTCAGCAATATAAGACTTTAGCTTCTCATAGGACGCAGGTAAGGTTTCATAAGATCCCTTGTGATTCATGATCAAATATTTACCCTTTGGCTTAATATAAAGTAATTCACCGTTATGCTTTTCATTGATTTTATTACAATAATAATCCGGGTCATAGTCACCTTCTTCCAAACTGCTTTTACAAATAATCGAACCTATCGGAAAGTCATATTCAAGATGATGTTCATCGCAATAATCGAAGATTCGATATACTTTTCGTACATGATCCTTCTCACCCTTCTCCTTCGAGAGTCTAACCGCAATAAAATACTCTTCATCACATTCCTCGACCCAGGGTTCTCCACAATCAACGTAGAGCGCACGATTCGTATTATCTATAGCCCCTTGTAAAAGCCTCTGCATTCGCTCTAACTTTTTTTGTTCATCAACCAACTGCAGCTGTTTTTGCTTAAGCATGGATAAAAAATGCAATGTGTTTTGATCTTGTATATATTCTTTGATCTCATTCAACGGCGTTCCTGTCCCTTTTAGTACGGCAATAATATCGAAGGTATAAAACTGCTTATAGGAATAATAACGATATCCGTTTTCCTTCACGATCTCCGGTTTTAATATACCAATTTCATCATAATGGAATAACGTATGCTTCGTTACCCCACATACCTTTGCGAACTCACTCGTCGTAAAGTATTGATCATAATCAATAGACATTCAAATCACTCCTCTTGACTATCGGGTTACCCTATACCTCAAAGTACAATAACGGAACACCATTACCTTGTCAAGGTAACGTTATTAGCTACTATCATCTTAGGAGGATTACCCATGTTTTCATCAAATCTATCTAAATTTCAACGCTGGATCGTGCTGGCGATTGTGTCCAGCGCACTCTTTATGATCGTCATCGACATGACCGTACTTTATTCGGTTCTACCACGACTTACGCATGATCTTGCTGCTTCTGCATCGGAAAAACTATGGATCGTAAATATTTATCCACTTGTAATGGCAGGATTATTACTCGGTCTTGGCACACTAGGCGATCGTCTTGGGCATAAAAAACTCTTCGTTATGGGACTTACTATCTTTGGGTTGGCTTCATTAATCGCCGCCTACGCGCCGACACCTCTCGTGCTTATTGCTGCGCGTACCCTACTAGCTATTGGTGCAGCCATGATGATGCCCGCAACACTCTCCATTATTCGAACTACCTTTTCGGATGAGCGTGAGCGTTCACTAGCCGTAGGTATTTGGGCATCTGTCTCCTCTGTGGGAGCAGGAATGGGTCCACTCGTTGGTGGTTTTTTACTGGAACATTTCTGGTGGGGATCGGTGTTCCTCATCAATATTCCTATAGTTATTCTTGCACTGATCTTGGCCATCTTACTAATCCCAAACCTTAAAGGGAATAAGAATAAGAAATGGGATTTCATTGGTTCCGTTCAAATTATGATTGGTCTGGTTGCCCTTGTTTATGCAGTTAAGGAGATCAGCAGACGTGAAGGTTCAATTTCCATCGCTGTGTTATCTGCCGTGATTGGTGTCGTAGCTATGATCATATTTATGCGCCATCAACGTAAGAGCCAGAATCCATTAATAGATTTTGCACTATTTAGAGACTCCCACTTTACTACTGGAGTGGCTACAGCTCTATTGTCTTGTTTCGCACTTATTGGAATGGAATTGATCGTGACTCAACGGCTCCAGCTTGTTCTTGGATATACACCGTTGGAAGCAGGCTTGTACGTTGTATTCACTTCGATAGCGTCCTTCATCTCAGGGATACTCATCGGACTTGTGTTGCATCGAGTGGACAAAGTAAAAGTACAGTGGGTCTGTCTGTTAGTGTCAGGTATAGGAATGGGCACCCTTCTACTCTTCCATGACGGAAATATATTGTTACAATTCGCAGCCTTAATGATTCTGGGTGCAGGTCTTGGGGGAGCCATGACTGCCGCCTCAAATTCAATCATGCTAAATGTCCCCGTCGAAAAAGCTGGCATGGCCGCATCTATAGAGGAAGTATCGTTCGAACTCGGCAGCGCCCTAAGTATTACACTTCTGGGCAGTCTTTCGTCATTCATCTATACAGCATCATTAGTTCTCCCTGATGAACTAACAGTCCCGCCGATCGTTCGCGACAGCCTTGACGAGGCTCTTCTAGCCGCAGAAAATATGCCTTCTGCTGCTGGATCCGCGCTCGTTGAAGCCGCACAATCAGCTTTTGATAAGTCTTTTATTGTTGTCCTTGCCACTGCCACAATCCTTCTTTTAGCTTCTGCGTTTATTATCCGTGCTGTGTCAAAACGTAAATCCTCAATCCTAGAACACTAATATTAGAAAAGACGAAGCTACTGCTTCACCAAACAAGGGTGTCTCAACAGCTATGCGATAGCTGCTGGGACACCCTCGTTTATACGAAGCCTATATTATGTTCCTTTTCGTTTCCTTGATGAATACTTCCTTACCCACACTGCAAATTCTAACCTGTGCGTATACACAAGAATCACAAAACTTCCAAACCATACCCATAAGATAGGAGCAGACCAATTACTAATGTACAAAAAAACGGAAAGAAGCAGCATTCCGCTAACTACTTGCACACCATCCGATACAGGTGAATTCCCTCTGCTTTTGAACCAACTGCTGAGCATTTTCAGCACTGCTAAAATGACTGCTAGCGCTAAAGAAGCTTTGAATCCTGTCAATGCACTCCATACCCCAAAGGTTACGGCAATTGCCTTCCCACCTTTTCCTTTAAGAAAGGGAGAGAAGGCATGACCCGCAATGGGAGCTACGGCTAACGGAATAATGAAATACCCCTGACTATAATGACTTCCCATTACCCATAGAAGTGGTAGATACCCTTTTAAAAAATCCAATATAATCCCCAATATGCCGAATTTATAGCCTGACGACTTCCATAGATTCAAAGCCCCCGGATTACCGTCGCCAATGTCTTTCAGGTTCTTTTTACGCGCTAGACCAAGCCAATAGGAAAACATAAGAGATCCCGACAAAAATAAACCCGCGACCCACAATATGATCATTAGTCCCTATGGCCTCCCACCTGGATATGCCTTCCTTTCCAGCTTACATGCCTCAGAAAAACAACCTGATAAATCGAATACAGCATGATCAAGATAAAGAAAACAGTTGCCACCACGTGAAATACAGGAATAACGATGCCAAATACACCTACATATTTTATAAAATAAAAGAGCTGGAACATATAAAGGAGATAACCGATCAATAAAGGCATAAACCATGAAGTATTCGCAAAAATAAACACGGTTTCTGAGATGATGAGTCCGATCACCCAAAGCGCGATTGGAATAATTGTCCGCGGACTTATCGTTGAAGTGCTTAAGACAGCCCCTTTACTGAACCCTTCAATTTCACTTTTGATTCCCTTCGGATACATGCGAAACGATACTAAGCCATACCCGATATAATTGGTGATCGGAACACCTGCCGCAATAAATTTTTCTCCTAAAGACAAATCATCCAGTACTTCAGATCTAATGCTTTGATGGCCATTAACTTTTTCATAATCCTGCCTTAATGCTAGAATACACGAGCCGTACAGCCCTTTTTTGGCGTTATTCCTTTCAAAAACTGAGGTGAATGTGAAGATCCCCAGCATATTCATGATTAGGGCGAGCTTCTCAAACAGCTTTTCTGTATGATGAAAAGGAACTACCGAAATGACGCCTTTCGATAGCTCCCTTGCTTTTAATAATGTAGCCAAGGCGTTAGGCTTTAATCGGATATCCGCATCCAAAAAAGAAAAAATATCGCCCGAGGCCTGTAAATATCCATTCCATACTGCCCAGCTCTTACCCGTCCACCCCTCAGGGAGACTGCTGTTCGCAATAACCTTAACTCCATAGCTCTCAGCAATTTCTTTGGTCCGATCCTCCGAGAAGTCATCTACAACAATAATTTCATAGGGTGTAATGGTCTGAGACTGAAGTGAATCGAGCAGAAAACGCAAATTATATTCTTCATTCCTTGCGGGAATGATGATGGACAATTTCTCCGGTCCTTGAATAGGCTCGTGATAAGTGGTCAAAGTATTCTTTCTGAACAAAATAAAACCGGAGAGACATCCAACGCCTATAACCATTAACAACCACATTACGGTTCCCCCCTTCTACATCTATATATATGAAGGGTTAGTCCGTAATATATTCAATTCAAATTTAACCTACATTTACTTTAGCTGAGTATTTATTAAGCTTTTCTGTACATAAGAGCATGACGATAGCGAAAAAAACGATCATCGCAGGGAATATACCCAGCGTAAAATTCGATGCAAGTAAGCCGATAAAAGGCGGCATCAGCGTGGTACCGGTATAAGCCGTTGCCATCTGAAAGCCCATAATCGACTGGGCGTGCTTCTTCCCGAAACGTACAGGAGTTTCATGTAGCATACATGGAAAAATGGGGGCTAAGCCCAGACCTATAATCATAAAGCCTACCAGCGAAACTATCGTTGGAAGCGGTAATACTAACAGCACTGTACCGATTAATGCAATGAGTTGGCCATATCGTATTAGCTGTTTATTACTCATTCTAAACGTAATGAATCCCGTCACCATTCTGCCGAAGGTAATCCCTAGATAAAAAACCGATACCCATGTCGCTGCAGTGGATGCAGGGATGTCCTTGATATTTACTAGAAAGCTGCTCCCCCATAATCCCATACTCGTTTCGATGGCAGAATAAAATAAGAAGGTTAACATCGCAAGCTTAACCCCTCTTAGCTTCCAAGGTTTTGTGTTCTCAGCAGCTTGCTCTAGCTCCGGATCATTGAACTCATGCTCACTTTCAGCATTCGGGCTGCTATTGTTTCCAGCCACTCTATCCCATAAAGGCAGCGTAACGAAGAGAATTACAACTAAGCTCAATTGAATATAAGCAACCGTAAGATAACCTTCTCGCCATAGACCTTCACCAGAGATAAAAGACCCCATAATAATCGGACCCAGCGTCGCGCCCACTCCCCAGAAACAATGTAACCAGCTCATATGATGGGCTTTATAGTGCGTAGCAACATAACTGTTTAATCCAGCATCTACAGATCCCGCACCTAAACCGAGTGGAATCGCAGCAACAATTAGCCAAACTAATGAAGGTGACCATGCAAAACCAAATAAAGCTACAGCCGTCATTATACAGCTTACAAGGGTCACTTTCCCCGTACCAAAACGTTTAAGGATTGTACCACTCATCAAACTGGAGACAATTGTGCCTACTGCAATAACCATTGAAAGGATTCCAGCAGTACCTAATGAGGCATTTAGATCTATTCTCATTACCGGCCATGCGGATCCAAGTAATGAATCTGGCAGTCCTAAACTAATAAATGCTAAATAAATAATAATAAGAAAAAAAGTAGCCATCGTTATCTCCTTAAGGGTTCTAATCTATTTGTTGTGAAACTAATAAACCTAATCCAAGACTTTGTAATCCATTCAGATAATCACGCTTCAAGTCACTTACCGCTAATTCCGGCAGATGTTCCTTAGGAACGTATGTAGCAGTTCGCTCAGCGATTTGATTAAGCATAGCTGGAGCTAATTCATCCTCACAAAAAATAATATAATGCGGATTCAAAATAGAGGTCATAGTAGCCACTAACCGACTAATCGCATCTACTTTATGATCCGACTGCATGCTTGATCCACCTTGATCTCCAGTTAATGCTTCTATGAAATTTCTATTGTCATACTGGGGCATATATTGAACTTCCCCTGAAAAAAACGTCTTTCCCCGAACAATTTCACCATTAACGGCTATCCCAGCTCCCGGTCCGTTTTTCCCTAAATACAGATACATCAAAGAAATATTCTCCTTCAAATTTCTTTGCGCCATATAACCGATTACAGCGGCATTCATATCATTTTCCACGATTGTCGGGATAGAGAGCTGATCTTCTATACATCTTTTCAAATCTAGATTCTGATATTTCGCATAACCTGGGATCAGAAAAATCTTCCCCTGTTTCACCGCGCCTGGAACACCAATCGCTACAGATTGAATCTTAGGATTAGCCTTTTTTTCACCTTCGATAAGCGAGACCAGTGAACTAACGTCTTCCTCAAGAATACTAGGTAAACTCCCTTCTTTTACAACATCGCCAATGCAATTATAGATCGTATAGTTCGTTTCATTTTTTTCCAAAAAAATAGCCATTCCTAATCGGTAATTCGGATTATAGGCGTATCTTATTGCCCTTCTTCCGCCACTAGACTCATCAAGGCCAATGATCGTTACTTCCCCAGTCTCTTCCATCTGCATTAGAAATTTACTGATCGTTGGAAAACTGTATTGTAATCTTTGACTTAACTCCGCCTTCGTAGCCCTTCCTAATTCTAATAATGCTGTTCGAATATTTCGAATAATTTCAGATTTGAGTTGCTGTGAAGGAAGTCTTTTATCACTTGCCATGGCTCTCCCACCTATAGTCATACTGACTTATTAAATGCATTTAATAAGTCAGTATGACTATAGCAGGAATACTTCTTAACGACAACATAATTTTTGAATGCGGCCCCTTCTGAAGCTCCAACATGAATAAGGGGGCATGAAGTCCCCCTAATTATCAACAAATTCAAAGCCTTTGCAGGATTCGTTCCCATCTTCCAGGATGGCTTTCATCCAAGTACACAGGCTGAAATCCTAACTTCAAATAAATGCGGATGGCGGGCAGTCTGAAATCATCGGTTTCTAAACATGCCGCCATTCCCCCTGAATCTCTTATTTTGTGCAAGACAGCTAGACTCACAGCATAGCCGAGACCTTTACCAGAATATTCTGGAAGCACTCCAACCATATGCAAGTACCAGTTCTTATTGTCCTCACTACCCGACTCCCAGGCCGTAGCAGTAGCTACAGGTTGATCCCCGCGGCAAATGAACAACAAGCGATCCGAATACAAGGGTACATGATCACTGATTTTATGAGCAAATTTAACTTCCCTTGTAAAAGAATGGCGTATAAGCTCTTCCCAGTTCCGTTCATCATCCGGCTCGAAATGACGAATTAGATACCCGGTAGGACAGTGAAAAACAGGCAAGTCGGACAGCATTTCTTTTTTCATCACAAGTTTGGAAAGGGCCTGATCCACCATCAATTCCTCACTCTCGTTCTAAAATCAGGAAAGGCTATTGCTTTTCCACCATTCTCTACAGATTCCATAGACAATGTAAACACAGAGCTCCAAGTAACGGCATCATATACGTCCACCGAGGGGGTTCGATCCTCCTGAATGGCAGAAATAAATTCTTCAAGCACCATAAAATCGCCTCCGCCATGTTTCGTCCCAGCTGCATATTCGCCCCATTTCATCCATGTCGGGTGATCATAGAGTGGTTGATAACTGCTTAAAGGCTCCCACATTTCCTCTCCATCCGCTATATTTTTGGGCGAGAGATTCTTGAACCAGATCAAATCCTCTTCGTACTGATGGCGGCCCGTAATATACGCTCCCTCAGTTCCTTGCAGTAAATAATGAGTTTTATTATGCGGTCTAACGGAGGACCAGTCTATACGCAGTTCAATCAGTACACCCTTTTCCGTTTGAATGACCGCAACCGCGCTATCCCCTTGCCGCCAGAATCCCTCCCGTGCTGCTGGATGATCTTTTCCATAATGCTCTCCGAAATAATATTGTAAGGATCTAGATTTGGAAACAAAAGACGAGACGCTTTTTAAGCGATCACCCTCAGGCTTATTGAGGTTAATCCATTGCGCAACTGGACCAATAGAATGTGTCGGATAATTGATCCCGTTATACTGCTGATGTAATTGCCCCCGCCAAGTCAGAGAACCATCCGGATGATGAGTCAAATGACGTAAATCATGGATATATCCGCCTTCCAGATAAGTAATTTCACCGAACATGCCTTGATCCGCCATATGTTTAATCGTCAGATTGGAGCGCGAGAAGCAGTAATTTTCAGACATCATATATTTAAGTCCAGTTTGTTCAACAGTTTCGATAAGCTCCCAAGCTTCCTCTAAAGATTGGATCGAAATCACTTCGCTTAGGACATGCTTACCCGCTTTTAAAGCATCAATAGATTGTCTGGCATGCAAATGCATGGGGCTTAAGATAAACACCGCATCTATCGCCGAATCTTTTAACATTTCATGATAATCCCGATACGTTCGGATTTCCGGGAATTTCTCTTTCCATTGGTTAAGTACCCACTCATTCAAGTCACAAGTGGCGGTCAGATGTATCCGATCCGATAGAGAGTACAGTGCATTCATAAAACTGGCTCCGCGATTTCCACCTACGATCGCTAATCTTACTGGCTGACGATTCATTGCTGGTCCACCTGCTTTCTATCCATTTGAAGTCGATTGATGATTAGCTCCTGATCTCTTGTCTCCCCTTCAGCCTGCGGATATTTTTCATAATCAAAAATGCTGAAGGTAAATAATGAAGACCATTTACTCAATTGCTCGCTTGCCAGATTCACCATCTCTAACCTGATTTCATCTTCAAGCACAGTAAGGATTCGAGCAGCAGGAATATCCAGGATGGAGGCTGTTTGAATGAAATGCCAGTTTTCTTTTCTAACGATAGAATGCACATGATTATGCCCGTTGAAATAGAAACCCACACCTTGCCATTGCTTCAATATCGGCCAAATGTCTAAGCTGGGATCCAGTGACATCATTGGCTCAGTTGATCTGGCCGTCGTATTATACAAGGGATGATGACCGAAGACGAATAAAGGCTTTTCCGATTTCCGCTTCATTTGTGCTTCGAGCCAAGTCAGCTGTTCATCATCAAGTGTTCCGCTCCAATCGTCACGATTTTCCCGTGCGGTATCCAGCAAAATAATGATTGCATTCGTCTCTTCAATCACACTGTATCGCTGCTGCCGGGTGACGGAAAGGATTTCTTCCTTAGGATAAGTGTACGTATCATGATTACCAAGAACATGTAGAAAACGTCTAGAATGCTTGCTGTCCTTAATCTTACCCATGATATAATTAAATTCGCTAAATTCTCCTGCGTGCACCATATCTCCCACGGAAATATGATAATCGGCTGGGATGGACAAGAATAGATTCATAAATTGCTCATAAAAAGCATCTCGTGCCTCTTTAATCAAAACCTTGTTGTTTAACAATTCGTCCGGGTAATGTAAGTCCCCAATAATCGCCAGCCTCATAAATGCCTCCTCCTAACCTTTAATGCCAGAGCTCATAAAACTACCTATCACTTGCCGCTGGAACAATAAAAATCCAATCATTAAGGGTGCCGAAACAATCAACGTAGCCGCGCAGACATCAGACCACTGTGCACCCGACTCTGTGGCTTTTGCGAACATCGCCAAGCCTACAGTTAATAAGCGATTCTCCTCCGAATTGGTTACAATAAGGGGCCACAAGAAATCATTCCAATGAAAGCTGACCGACACGATCGCAAAGGACACATAAATCGGGCGTGACAGTGGGACATAGATTCTTGAAAGAATATGCAGGCGTGAGGCGCCTTCCACCCGGGCAGCTTCATCCAGCTCATAGGGTAATTGCTTGAAGGATTGCCTTAACAGAAACACTCCAAAGGAGGAGGCAAAGTAAGGTAGCATAATCCCCAGCTTGGTGTCCAGCAGACCCATTTCGTTCAACACCTGATAGTTGGAAAAGATAAGTACATCCGGCGGCACCATAATTTGCACCAAAAATAACATGAATAACAGATCTTTTCCGAAGAATCGTACCCGTGCGAACGCATAAGCAGCCTTCGTCATTGTAACGAGTTGCACAGCAAGCACAACACCGCACACAAGCAATGTATTCATGAAAAATCGTCCAAAAGGCGCTCCATTCCAGACATGAATCAAATTCACAAACGTGAAGTCCCAAGACCATCCCGCATCGATAGCGACGTCTTTGGGTAGAAAAGCCGTTCTGACCACCCATAGGAAGGGAATGATCCAAGCCGCGGCAAACGTAAATCCAACCGCATGCCACAGTATCTGCCCGATTCGGCGCTTCGTTCTTTCGGAGTTCAGCATGCGCTCCTCTTCTAAAGCTTTGCGTGTATTCTGCCTTAATACTAAGGGCAGCTTTAGTGGATTATCCTCCATGGATTCCACCTCCTATTCATAATGGATTTTCCGATCCCAGCCAAAAAACTGCAAAGAGGAAATCAGGAGCAGCAGCACGATCATTACTACTGTCATCGATGCGGCCATCCCTTGATCGTAGAAATTAAAGGTGGACTCGTAGATATAATAAAGCAGCAGATTGCTTGCATTATTCGGACCGCCCTTTGTCATAATCCAGAGATGGTCTACCAGCTTAAAAGAATTGGTTATCGCCACAACAGCCACGAACAACGTAGTCGGCATCGTGAGCGGAATTGTGATTCTGCGGATGGAAGTGAATGTACCGACTCCGCTTACTGCAGCCGCTTCATATAAATCCTTGGGAATCTGCTGCATTCCTGCTAAATAAAAAATCATAAAATATCCGGCTTCTTTCCAAATCATCATAATGACTAATGCACCCATCACCGTATCAGGTGTTCCCAGCAAATTCACAGGCTGATCCGCGATCCATGAAGCCAGTCTGGCAAAGAGCCCAAAATGAGGGGTATACAGAAACAACCAGATGTTCGCCACAGCGATCATCGGGATCATATTCGGATAGAAAAATGAAAGACGTGCCAGTCCCCGCCCTTTTATCGCCTTGTCGGCAAACAGTGCCATCAAGAAAGCCAAAGCTAATGAAGTGGGTACTGTGCCAATGGCGAACCATATATTGTTACTGAACACCTTCATAAAGACATTGTCGTGCAATAGATTAGCGTAATTGTCAAAACCGACGAACAGAGGCTCAGGAGTCGCCAAATTTTTCTCATAAAAGCTAAGCCAGAACGATTTAAACATAGGGTAATAAGTAAACAAGCAAAGAAAGAGCAGCGAAGGCAACACTAGTCCCCAGCCGAATCCGTTTCGTCTAAGCCTCTCACTCCATCCGGCATTCATACCATTCAATCCTTCCATGATTAAGGTTTCTACGATTAATGAATAAAGTAATGACGCCAGAACAAGCTATCGAGCCGTCCTGGCGTATTCCATACCTCAAAGCTTACTTATTGAAGGGAGCAAGTGCCTGTTCTGCTTCTGCTTGAGCCTTTTTAAGTGCACCTGCTGCATCAATCTCTCCTGCCAATGCCGCTTGAATCTGGTTCGTAATTGCCGTCGATACTTTACCATGATTATGAGTGGACAATTCCCGAAACGCATATTCCAATTGATCTCTCGCTACCAATGCTTGCGGGAAATCCGCCGTATACTTCTTCATAGCATCTGTATCGTATGCGGATTTTCTTACGCCAACATAACCGGATGAGCTGCTAAAGAGGGCAGCTTGTTCTGAAGCCGTCATGTATTTGGCAAATTCCCAAGCTGCAGCTTGTTTTTCAGGAGATGTGTCCTTGAAAATATACAGGTTACCTCCCCCAGTAGGTGATCCAAATTGCTTTTGTGCGGGTGGGAACGCCACGCCGAATTCGAACTTCGCGTTATTTTTTACATTGGTTAAGTTGCCGCTTGTATGCATCATCATGGCTGTTTTGCCTTGAATGAAATCTGTCGGAACGGTTGCCCAATCAATAACACCTTCCGGCATCGCCTTGTATTTACGGGACAAATCTAACCAGAATTGCAATGCCTCCACATTCTCCGGCGTATCGAACATCGCTTTTTTGCCATCGGAGGACATTATGTTTTGCTTCGGATCGGAAGCATTTTGCCGTGCAAGCATTTGAAACATCCAATACGAATCATCATTGCCCGGAATTTCCAGCCCCACGTGACCGTCTTTGTTCAGCTTCTTAGCATAGGTTACAAGCTCATCCCATGTAGTGGGTGGTTTCTCTGGATCAAGTCCTGCGGCTTTGAACATTTCTTTGTTGTAGTACATAACAATCGTGCTCCGCTGAAAAGGCAGGCTGTAAGTTTTACCTTCAGACTGTGTATCCTCTACAAAGGCGGGATAAAAATCAGCCATCTGAATATCCGTGTCCTTTGCAATAAAATCATCCAGCGGAATGATTGCATTCATATCGAGCATACTGTACAACTCTGTTGACATCATGACCGCGACATCCGGTGGCTGTTTGGCCTGCACACCTGCTTGAATTTTCACGGTATTGTCACCGTAATTACCTGTGTACACGGGATTAACCTTAATTTCCGGGTACTGCTCCATGAATGCACTAGCCATCCCATCGATTACTTTTGTAAGGGGACCACCAACATTAACCGGATAATAAAATGTAATTTCCACCGGCTTAGTGACTGGAGTCTCTGTGGATTCCGGAGTTGCAGCGATTGCTGTGGGTTGAGCGGTATTTTCTTTGGCTTCAGCCGTACTGTTATTAGATTGTCCGCAGCCCGCTACTGCCAGCATTGAGACGGATAGCAGTGTTAGAATAGTTTTGGTTTGCTTTAGCATTTCTGTTAGCCCCTTTTTTCGCTTGGATTTGAATTAAAATGCATAATGGCGAAAGTTCACACTAATGCGATTCGAGCCTACATCAAGAATATGGAGCTGTGCACCATCAGCGGTAGGCAATACAGCAATTCCTTGGGCTTCAGTACCACTAGGCAGATTGCGATCAAAGGCAACAGATACGTTTCCAGTCTCCGGATCAATCTGATAAACCGTTTGGGTTGCGTTATCCGTAGAAGCATACAGAACACCGTTGTACATTTCGGCACCTTGAATTCGATCAATACTTT
Organism: Paenibacillus sp. FSL E2-8871; assembly: GCF_038000345.1. NCBI lineage: Bacteria > Bacillati > Bacillota > Bacilli > Caryophanales > Paenibacillaceae > Paenibacillus > Paenibacillus sp. FSL E2-8871. Next base: position 1,754,143 of record NZ_JBBOBV010000001.1, read on the forward strand.
GGGAAAGTGGAATGGTTGTGATCACATGCATATCATCAAGACTTAGTACATTCAAGACGCTTGCATTACTCCACTGAGCTGTGTAGACCTGACCGCGAGCAGCATCAACGGCTACCCAAGGCACACCGCCAATATGCAGATTCAACGGTAAAGCATAGGATGTACCCGTATATTTCAAAGTGTTCACATCATAGAGAGCGATGTAAGGATGCTGATAGTTTTTGCCGTCTTCAATAGGAGCGTATATTTTACCGTTATAGTAGGAAATATCACCGATATGGTCTCCACCTTGGGAGGCAATCTCCAGTGGAATAGCCAATTCATTCCGTGCTTTTACGGATTTTCCATCAAGTCCAGTCCGTAAGAGCCCATACGAGGAATTAAAGATCCATGAATTCCCATCTGTAGCCACCCCTTGTCCCCGTTCCAGGGCATCAAGTAACCAGAAGGTTTGCTTAGATACTTCATGCCAAGTTCCAGCAGTTGTAGCTGAAGTCGAAGTTGACTCTGCACTGATTTCTACCTCAGTGTTTACTAGGTTATCCGGTCCGACTGGTGTGGCAGATGCTACTAAAGATAAAGAACTGGTCGTAAGTACCCCCGCGCAAATCAGACTGAATAATCTCTTTAATCTCATGTTTTCTCTCCTCCTAATAAGGTTGTAGTTCGGCATTTGTGCGCCTTACTTCAACCTTATTATAGGAGCTGGCAACAGCTCTCTAATTGAACAAAACACTTCTTTCCTTGAACAAAACTCTCATTTGCAAGAATAAAATCAATAAATCATATGATTAGGTTTGGAGGAGCTTTGATTCGCATACAGCTTTGGGGTTAGGCCGGTTTCTCGTTTGAATAATCTAGTAAAATGACCTTGATCGGCAAAACCAACCTGAGATGCAATTTCCTTCAAACCAATTTTTCCGGAACGAATAAGAAATTTAGAACGTTCGATTCTCAGGCGAATTAAATAATTATGGGGAGTATATCCTGTCTGTTGTTTAAAAATCCGAATAAAATGCGACTGGCTCATATTAGCCATGCCAGCGAGATCAGTCAGTTGAATCTCATCTTCTAAACGCTCACGCATAAATTGAATGACCTGAAATATTTCTTGATTGGCTGGCGTTTTTCGGTTTGAATGCTGGGGAATCACTGAAGAATAGTGTTGTAACAAGTGAATAATTAACATGTTGGATAAAGAGTCGCTATATATTTTTCCTTTGGCACCACCATTCTGTAATTCCTCCAGCATCCAAAGCCCTAATTGCAGTAGCTTGGAATCCTTGACATGAAATTTGCGGTCCAACTGGATATGGCCTTCCTTTAGATAACCAGATTCACGAGCAATCTCTTCGAGTACCGCTGGCGTAATTTCTATTTTCAAAAAATAGAGCGAGGTTCTGCCCCAAGGGCAAAGAAGGCTCTCATTACAGGGGGTAATATGAATGGTGTAGTAATTTTCGTAGTAGGCTGTGCAGTGAATTCCTATTAAATATTTAGACTCCGAGGATGGGGTGAAAGCTTGCTGTGGGCTATACCATTGCGAAACCTGAAGCTTATCCCAACCAAAAGTATCACTTGCAAGGACAGGCTGAGCAGCTGCAAAGGACGATTCTTCCATTTCTTTCATATTCATCCCCCTTTTCCCTTCAATATAGCAAGCCAGTATACGCTCCGCGTCAATGAGCTGTAAAAGCTATATTAATTTCCTCATAGTATTCAAAAGGTTATTTACGTCAGAACAGCAAAAAAGAGGGGTTAATTCCCCTCTTTAATATTTTACATATTCTATTTCTGTAACTCTAAGTCTGAACATCTATTCCAATTTAAACTGATTTACTAAAGCACGCATCTCATTTGAACCCTCTTGGAGCTTGCGAGCAGATGCGGCAATTTCCTCCATAGATGCAAGCTGCTCCAGAGTGGCAGCAGATACTGTCTGTGCAGCCGAAGCTGAGTGCAATGAAACCTGCTCGACCTCCATCACCGCAGCAGATATTTGTTCGGAGCCCGTGTACATCTGTTGTGCAGCGGTCGAGGATTGCTCCACCTGATCTACGATGGTCCGGGTGGCCTGCAAAATGCGTTCAAATGCTTTACCCGTATCATCAATCGCTTGAACCCCTGCTGCGACTTCATTTTGGCCTTTACTCATCGAATGATGGGCATGACCTATACTCGTAATAATTTCTTCAACCATGACTGAAACCCTTTCAGCTGCTTCACTTGTTTGTCCTGCCAGCTTACGGACTTCACTAGCTACCACTGCAAATCCTCTGCCTTGTTCTCCTGATCGAGCAGCTTCAATTGCCGCATTAAGCGCTAATAGATTCGTTTGCTCAGATATTCCTTTAATAGTACTGACGATGGTGCCTATTTGTTGAGACTGGTCATTTAAACTAGTAACGGTGATCCCTAAATCAACAACAGTATTACTTACTGCGTTCATTTGCTCGGAAGAGTTAATGATAAGGCTGTTTCCTTTATCAGCCTCTTCCAGTGTTTGCATCGACAGCTGATAGGCATGTGTAGAGGCTTCAGCTACTCGCTGAATCTCTTTTACCATCTCCTCCATCGATTGGGAAGTCTCCTGCGTTGAGGAAGCTTGTTTCTCACTATTGTTCGCCACTTCAGTCATTGAGGATGAAGTCTGAACAAGTGCCGCTGTGGTTTCACCTAACGTTGAAGACAACTGTTTGGAGGAAGAAGCTAATAACTCCGAGCTTATAGTTAAATTCCCAACTAATTCCCGAATATTACCCGATAATTGATTAAAGCTGATTCCGAGCTGTCCGATCTCATCCCGATTGCGCACAGTCAATGCTTTACCGCTTAGATCCCCTTGAGCGATCCGTTCAGCTTCACGGGCTATGCGTACAATCGGTCTTGAAATATGTTGTGCAAATATGTATATTACAGCAATTCCGATGACAACGCATACAATCAATGTAGTAATAATTCCCTTTAGAATGGTTTGTTGCCCGGTATTATAGTCTTGCATATAAGAGCCTGCTGCTACGACCCAGCCCCAAGAGGGCGATAGTTTAGCATAAGATATTTTCAACGCTTCTTCTCCTACAGCGTTTCCAGTACCATCCGATTTAGGTAGCGGCCATTTATAGTAAGTAGCTCCACCACCGTTCTGTGCTGCTTTAATCAAATCCTGTATGTAAAAAGTACCGTTTGAGGTTTGTTTATCCCAAATATTATCTCCCTCTAGTTTGGGATGAGCAAGCAGTTCCCCCTTGTTATCTAATATAAAGAAGTAGCCGTTTGGACCCAAATCAATTGATTGATTAATAGGCCGAGTACCATCCTCATTTTTGTTTCCAAGTAGTAAGGTCCGTACTTGCTCTTGGGCTTCCACTTCAGTCAACTGCCCCGATTGAACGGAATTTTCCAAATTCTCAATTAAGGCGACAGCCAGGTTTACGCTTGAACTCAGTTTACTCTCAATGAGCTGATTCGTTTCTTTGACTGAAATCTGATAAATAACTGCTCCTAATATTCCGATGGGAAGAATTAGTAGTGTGAGTGACATCATGAGCAGTTTTTTCCGAATTGTTAGTCGCAACCTTGTACGTGTAACTTTTACCATATACACCGCTCCGCATCCTATTAGAATTAATTACAAATTAATACTATAGTACTAGTTTTGGGAATATAAATCAAAAAAAGAAATTCATAATTTAACAAAAAAAAGCAAACGCCCCCCTAATAAGAGGTCCGTTTGCCATTTATTCAATGAAACTCCAAATCCCTACTTCTCATCCAACCACAATATCGCTGTTACTCCACGAGGATAATATTTACTGCCCGTAATCTCCCCGGAAATAATTTGATCACTCCAGCTGAAGATCGATAATTCTGAATGGGTAAGCCATGCCACGTGAGCGCGATCTGCTGCCGCTCCGCGTTCATCCCATTCCAGTCCCAGAATGTTGCGGGCGATGAACTGCGAGAGATAGATTTTGCTAAGCCAGCTGTTATTGCTAGTGGATGAGATTTTCCAACCGCCGTCATCAAATAAACAAACGCCCGGCTTCAACACCGCATGAAGATGTTTGTCGAGTGCGCTGATATATGCGGCGAATCGTCCATTGCGATCAAGAGCTTCTTTACAACCCGTATAGTATGGGAATACAAGACCCTCGATAGCTGGAATGATCTTGGAGTCGTTACCTTCTCCAATCACAGCCGGGATATATCCATCTGCTGTAACGCTTGCCACCATCGTTGCGGCGCATTTCTCTGCCCCTGCCCCTGCTGTTTTGGACAGCTCCGCACGCTCATACTCTGCAAATATTTTCTCCATAGCTAAGTAAGCCGCCCAGCATTTTCCTGCCAAGTAAATATTGTTGCGAGCCTGACCTAAAGAGACATCCAGACTGTCATAGGTAGTAATCTCTGCTCCACCCATCGTACGTGAGCTATCTAGCGCCATAACACCGGTTCTTTGCTCAGGATCTGGATGATCCCGATTTAACATACTATCCAAGCACTTCTCCAAGATACTCAGATTACGTTCCATCCAGCTCCGATCACCCGTGTGCTCAAGATAAGTTGCCGCACTCAGCACCCAGTTTACCAATTGTTCATGTGTCATATGAGAGAAGCAACCATCAATGCCATATAACTCATAGGAGGAATAGCCCGGACGTGAAACTACGTTGGCTACACCCATATCATGTGTGAAGCTAATCCCACCTGGATACTCTGTATCATCCCCAGGGAAACGCACCGTATCTTCATAGCTGAATCTTTCTACGAACATATCCAGCTCATTACGAACCGTCCAAGGATTCAGACGCAGCTCGTAGAATAACTGATCGACGGTCAGATCAAAGGTATTCATCATCCGGTATTCGCCTTCGTTGACGATCCAGAATGGCTTATTCTTGTAGTCCAGCAATTGCGTGGAGCCATAATAACTACGAATCGCATGCGCTAGCATAAAGGTTTGATCTTCGGATAATTTTGCATGATTAAACATCTCGTTAGCCTTCTCCGCTGCTTGTTTAAGAACATCGAATTTAGCTAATGCATATTCGGCTACTGCCTCAACATTGTTGAAATAGCGATTATAGTAATAGGAAGCATCCATACCAGAGGTAACATAACCCGAACGGTGAAAACAAATCGCAAACCGGTACGTTTCTTTTACTCCGGCTGGAACATCCATGATTAAAGCACCCACGCGACCCAGTCCAAAGGTCCAATTTTCCTGAAGCTCCTCACTTAGAATATCCTCCATCGTGAAATGAAGTGCGGACTTTGTAGTGCCTTTCTCGGCAGCAATCGCAATAAATCTTCCTTGTCCAACGCCTGTAATTTCAGATGACACATCATCCAGTCTTCTCATTCCGCTATACACATCTGTTCCCTGAAAACCAAAGAACGCGCGACGTGAGGTAGCTGATGAGGTGTTATCCACTTCGAGCTCAACCAGTACTGCTGGCAGCAACACTTCCTTCATTTCTTCCACAGACGCAGTTTCAGGATCTGGTACTGATCGAACTGGCGAGAGAATCCGGAAGGTCAGATCCCCCGCACTCCAGCTGTCTGTAGCTACTTGAAAATCTCTAGAAATCTCACGATCTTGAAAAGGGAACAGAATATTCTCCTTGTCTGGATTGGGGTCTGGATTCTCGATGTCATAGCGTTTGCTCTCGTCATCTCCGCCAATCTCGTGAAATGGTAGTGTGTCATACCCTTTCCCATCAGTGCGTTCTAATCCTATGAATATATTCTGTCTAGGAGGTTTGGCCATCTCCAAATCGAAACCACCACTAGCTCCTTTAAATCCTAAGGTAAAACTCGCAAATGCACCGATCGGTGAATGATGAGCATTAAAGAATTTATTATGTGACATAAATAAATGCACTCCCTCCAACATGATCCCGGATACTTCCGGGCTATATATCCATGTTATCGATATTTCTGGAAGTGCAACAGGGCTAAAGCCTTCTATTATTTGGGCAAATCAAACATCGATAACAACCTATGATATAATTAAGCCAAATTTTATTGTAAAAGAGGATTGAAATGATCTCGAATGATCCCGCCTTCCATAATTCTATTGACGGTCAGATGTCACCAGACATTCAAGCAGCCTTTCATATCTTCGCCGCACATTGGAGAAAAGTAAATTTGGATTGGCAATATCCTGTACACACTCATCCGATGTTTGAGATTAATATTGTCCTTCAAGGTGAGCAACAAATGACGGTAGGCAATAAGTCTTTTATACAGAAAAGCGGCGATATTTTATTCATTCGTCCCGGTGTTGAGCATAGTAGTATGGGTTCAAATACTGACTGTGACATGACTTATTACTGCCTGCATTTTGATATTGATGACCTGATTTTGCGGCGTGCCTTACTTACAGCAGATGCTGTTAGTCTCAGCGGGAACACCCCCGAACTGCTGGCCATCCGTTCCGCGCTAGATGTAATCATTAACTCTTCCATCTTGTCAGAGTCTAAAGACACACATAGAAATCGCTTGGTCACACTGCATGCTTCACTGCAGCTTCTGACCGCGCTCAGCGGTTGGGTGCTTTCGGAAATGCCTCTCCCATCAGATACAGAAGCTACAGAAAATACAGTTGCACTGGCTAACGCTATTGAAGGACTATTGCAGGAATCCGTCTCCACCGCTGCCAGCACAGGCGAAAGAGGTGGCGGTATTGAGAATATTGCAGCAAAGCTTGGATACAGTACAACACATTGTAATCGTGCTTTTCATCAAATCTATGGGATGTCACCAAGGCAATATTTATCCCGCTTAATCATTCGACACGCCAAACTGCTGCTGATGGATAATAGTCTATCTGTCGAATCGGTTGCTCAACGACTGGGGTACCGTGATGTGTCCCATTTCAGCAAGCAATTCAAACGCTGGACAGGTCTCCCGCCAATGGGGTATCGCCGTTTAACTGCGAATCCGAATTCGCTTAAAAAATCAAACACAAACACAAACAAAATCCCACTGTCCACTAAGTGAGATCTCTCGCCAATAGCGCTCAGAAAGGTGATCGTCGTCTATGGAATTCGTTATATTTTGTTAGTTAATCCAACACGTATTGTGGTTTAGGAAAATCTTTCATAAAGGTTCTAGCATGACGAACAAACTTCCTGCTGCTGACTCAGACCCTTTGATTATTCTGTTTTTTCTTTGAGCGAGTTGTGTAATACAAATTAGACACTTCGTCATATTGATTAATACTTTCTTTTGTATCGTTGTTATATTGTTTCTTATGATAAATCCGATCCATTGACCGGTTATGCTTCTGAAGCTAAACAGACCGTAAGTTTACAACCTAAATCGAACTGAATGCAAACATAATTTCAGATTCACATACCAATTCATTATCTACCATGGCCACTCCCTTTCCTTTGACAATTTGTCCCTTAATTCGAATTACCTCAAATTCAAGAAGGAGTTGGTCTCCTGGTTTTACTTGTCGTTTGAAACGACAATTATCAATACCCGTTAATAAGCCTATTTTATGATGGCTGCTTTCAACGTTGGACATCGCGATTCCACCGACCTGTGCCAGTGCTTCTACAATTAAGACTCCAGGCATAACAGGATAGTCAGGAAAATGACCTAGAAAATAAGGTTCATTAATTGTTACATTTTTAATTCCAACAGCTCTCTTCCCTTCATTAATTTCCAATATCCTATCAACCAAGAGAAATGGATTTCGATGAGGAATAATCTCTTTAATTCCTGAAGCAACTCTTCATAGGCCCCTCTATCGCTCCATACTGCAGGATTACTACTTTAAGCATAATTGTTCTAATACATCTCCTATGTAAGTACCTTTGAACGAAGGATCGGCAACAAGCATTTCTACGTCATCATTTAATATGATATCATCGTGAATCTGGGCTTCAATATAGTGGTCTAGGTTTCGATTGGACTTTCGTTTTGAAGGATCCTTGAATGGTTGTTCGAGATTGTACAACAGATGCTCAATCAACTTCTGCGGTGTCAGATTTTTCTCGCCGATTGCATTATTTCGAATAAATGTATCTTTAAAAATCGCTGCTAAAATGTCATCAAACTCAGCATAAGTGCCTTTTTCCTTGGGATCTTGATGTGAATCCAAATAAGTGTACGTACAGTGATAGGAGACTTTCGGTGAGAGTAGGAAGTAACATGACCCAAACCGCGGAGCCGGTCCATCCGGGTGCAACATTAAAACTAGCGCCCCGTACTTCGGGCGCTGGCTATTCGTCACGCCATCTAACTGATAATCGCCTCCAAACATCTTTTTCTCCCAAAGATCCCGTGATCCGCCTTGATAAGCAGATACGCTGCCATTGGAAATGTGAGTTTCAAACTGACTCTTATAGATCCCCTGCTCGAGCAATGCCTGTGCCACACTTTTCATGTCCGCAATTGGCCGATCAGGATGAAAATGCAGCGCGACCCTCGCGTTTGAAAACCTTAAGCACGGTATCCTCAAATGTACTCCAAGGGATATCTGACAGCTGAAGAACTTCCTTTATTGTCTTTTGAGCTTCGCATTTTCGGGTTCTAGCGTTCTGTGTAATATTTTCAATTGCCAACTGTTGTGAAATTGACAACTCTCTCTTACCTGACATTTACATCACCTTCCTGATACACTCTGGCATCAAGCTTATCAAATATCGCATATTCAATAACTTATCATAATATTCAACTTATCTACCATTCAATCCTGCCCGTTGAGCAGAACAGGCTGCCAATTATGCTGGCAGCCTGTTCTCATGGCGCTATCTTGTCCCGTTAGTAAGAATTAATAATAATATTTCATTTACACAATTTCAAAGTTTCTAAATTCATCAATAAAACCTTCAAGCCAATCATCTGAATAGTCTAAAGCACCAGAGTCACTTTCGATAAAAGCGACATCTAGACTCATCACCCAAAAGCGTCGAGCTATAACAAATAGTTCTATTGCCATTTCATCTTGTGCCGAGAAGTTTCTGACAGATCGGTAACCCGAGATTAACGCATTCCATAAAGGTTCTTTTTGATCCTCTAACTGACGCTTTCTAGCCCGAACTTGTGCCAAATCATATGCACGCCAACCATTAGCAGACCATTCAAAGTCGTAGTGAGTAAAATAGCTTCCTTCTTTGAATGCATTATTATTTCCATGCATATCTCCATGACATAACCCCCAATCCAAGCCTTGTCTAGAAGCAATAAGGATTTGTTCTTTCAATGCATTCGCAAATTCATGTAGAAATGGTACTGCCTCATTTTTTTCACCAATGTAGTTAACAATTCGTTCCAATGGTTGAGTGATGAGAAAATTTGTGTTCAACTCGTATCGCGGTTGGTTTAGAATAACTTGATCCATTGCTGTATGCAGTTCGGCAGCTGATCTTCCAAAGGTAAAGCATGATGCCTCGTCATGAAGTATGTTCTCCGTGCCATTGAGATAGCGAAAAATTACAGCAATTCGCTTCCCTTCTGGTGCATTTAGAACGGTATACAAGCTATTGTCTTTTTTTGCTATGGGTTCCGACACTTTTGTGTCAACAGAGTTAAGGACAATTTTCAATTGAGTTAATAAGGATAACTCATACGCTACATCATTTTCGTTAATTGCAAGGCGGTAAACACGAAGTATGTAAAATCCATTAGAAGTTCGCACCCTGTAAGTATCATTTAATCCTCGTAACCAATACAAACATTCAATCCATTGCCCGATATCATAATGTTTGCTCAAACAGTATTCCAAGTATTTTGGATCTAGGACTGAACGTAAGACAGTAGGTTGTGTATACATCGCATTACTCCTCAATTTTTTCTTGATCATATATCAGTTCATAATCCTAATCAGGTAATGATCAATTGTAAATTTTACTATCTTACTAATTATTTGTATCTATAATAATTAATTATAATCATTTGGGGTTTAAGTGCTTTCGATACCAAAAAAAGCTATCACTACGCTATCCTGCCTGTTAGTTGAATAAAGGCAGCCGATCCATGGATCGGCTGCCCTTATGTCTAATCGAACTATCGTTTCCCGTTAGCTTAATTCCGAAATCCTTCGGGCAAACCGAGAGGCAATAGCCTCAATGCTGGAATATGGTGTTATCTGATGGATACGCCTACTAGGAAACACTAACATTTCTTTTACTTAATTTCTTAAATACCGAGTATTCCTTATTGGACTTAATAAAACTTAATATCTTTTCGGCACATTCTTTTGGATTCATCTCTTCAGTATTTACTTCGAGGTCATATTCATCAAAGCAATATACTTTGCTAAACTGTGAAGCTGCTAGTCCAATTTTTCTATCTCCTCTTGCTTGCTCTCTTCTTATGAGTTCTTCTTTCGAGCATATTACACCTATAAATAACGTAGGCTGATCGAAAAATTGATCAAGAAACTCATTAAACCTCTTGTCATTGTCGATTACGGTATCTACTATTACATTAAAACCCACTTCTGATAACAATTTAATTGTCGAATGGTACACTGAGAATATGGAATCATCAAGTATTTGTGAGACAACTTGATGATCTATTTCTCTTGGAGGTTCATCTGGAAATTTATTATTAATAAAATCATTGTAATTATTAAAAAAATCATCAATTGATAAATGATAAAAAGGAATCTCTTTCTGATTTATCAGTTCAGTCGATATGGAGGTCTTTCCAGAACTTGAAGTTCCATTTAGATAAACTAGTATCCCTTGCTTCAATTTAATCATCCCTTTAAAAACGTATTTTTCAGATAATGTTATAGTCAGAAAGTTCATAAAATTATCCAACTCATAAAATATTCGAGTAACGATTGAACTATCCTGCACGTTAGCTTAATGAAGTGTCCGCTAGTCTAATACTTTATTTTTTTTGGACATCAATATATATAATAATTGGACCAAGCCATCCATCGTCTTTAATTTTTTAAGGTACCTGCAACGTATTTATCTTTTATCTGATTTGAACAATTTTTTTATTCAATTAGCATTTCATTCATCCTCAATTCCAAACAGTACAACAGATGCTTGCTCCACTGGATTTAACTCTATTTTTCGCACTTATTCTGTAAGGATATTCCAAGCTATTTAACTTATTGATGACATTCTGAAGTCCCTATTTTGCTGACTTCTTGAAACAGAAAATTTCAAAGTACTACTCCTAGTTTTAAGAGAACCCGATCCATTTCATCAAAATGTTCTTTGTCGCTTGAAGCATAAATCAAATCAAAACTATCGTCATTATTCATCACCGTTATTATGCTGTCATCGTAATTCCCATAAAATTCGATGCCAATCCAATGCCGAAAGAAAATACCTTTGTTTTTAAAATTTTCACGAATAAAATCCAAGTCGGTTTGTTCAATGGAATAGAACGATTCACAGCCGTATTCAAGAGCGAATACGGTTTGCAAATAGGCCATCGCCTGAAAAAAATCGGTCAATGTTTCAAATTCCATTTTCCATACCTTTTCATCGTAACTCATATAGACAGGGGGATTGGACCTGGATAAATCGTTCCTATGGATTCCCCAGACACAGGCACGCTGATTCTCGCAATAAAAAATTAAATATTCACTATGCTTGAAGTATTGGAATTGCTCGGGCTTGATCAAACTATCTTGCGTATGATTCAGCCGCTCGTCTTTACCGAGTTCCAAATAATAATCTATAAACACCTGGGGCAATTCACCAAAATTATTTTTAATGGTTTGTATCTCGTCATGACTAAACCCGTTTCGTTTCGTAATATGAAACAGCTTTTTAATCATTGTAAAATCAGTCATCCGCATCACACCTTATCCTTGTATAATTTGCTATCGATTGACTTAAGAATATTCCAAGTCAGTCTCCTTAACCATCAAGGGGGCATGTTATATATTTTACCATATCTTTACTCCACTAAGCTGCCCGTTAGCTTAATCACCAATCAGATTCATTTACTTTAAAAGAAGTGATTCAATAAATACCTCTATGTCAAATGGTTCAGTCGTAGTTTCGTATCTACCATATATATGGCCGTTTCGATCGATTAAAAACTTTGAGAAATTCCACTTGATCCCGTCACCGGCATATAAGTCCGGATACTTTTCCAGCAGAAAATCCTGCATCCATTGACCGCCTGATGTCTCAGTATCGAACCCGTGAAATGGTGCTTGCTGTGTTAAATATTGAAATAACGGATGAGCAGACGGTCCCCTAACCTCAACTTTCTCGAATAAAGGAAACTTAACTCCAAAGTTGCTCTCACAATATTCATGTACTTCCGAGTTACTCTCTGGCTCTTTCTCGTTGAATTGGTTACAAGGAAAACCTAGTATTTCAAACCCTTGCTCATGGTGAATTTCGTAAAGCCTTTGAAGATCAGGTAATTGGCGAGAATAGCTGCATCTACTGGCAGTGTTCAGAATAAGCAGAACTTTTCCACGATAAATTGACAATTCAACAGGCTCACCATTAATTGACTTCGCTTGAAAATCATAAATAGACATCAGACCATTCCTCCACGTTATTATTATAAATAACATAATATCGCTACAGGCTTTTATTGGTCTAATATATAAAAGAAATAATCTTTATAGAATGAACCTATAATCCAATATTACCTTAGTATATTGCCCGTTTAATTTACTAGAAAAGAGGAGCTACCATATAGGAAGCTCCTCTACTTATTTCCCCCCAACAAAATCCGATTCTAAATTAATCATGAAAATAGTACATCATCTCAGCTCTTCGGCTTATCATAACTTGCTGGAGAACTTTTTTTTATTTCCAATAGCCATTTGAACGATAATCTGAAGCACGATGATTACAGCCAAACCATAGAATGCTTGAACGAAGCTGCCCGTTGCATCGTGGAGCCAGCCAATAGCTAGCGGCCCAAGCGCACCGAGAATGTATCCACCAGATTGGGTCATTGCGGACCAGCTACTGGCTTCCTGAGCATTGCTTGTTTCATCAATGGGCAACATCAGTGCAATTGGGAACAATCCACCCGCTCCAATACCGAGTGGAATCGCCGCGAGCCAGGGGCTAACGGATATGTTCAGCATCAGGACACCCATCAACTCTAATAGCGCACACCCGACAAGCCAGAATACACGTCTTTGGTAACGGTGTACAAGCATGGGAATGAACAACGTAGAGGGCAGAGATATCAATGTGAATAAGGTTTGGATGTTGCCGGCCGTCTCTTGACTATACCCCTGGCTTTGGATTGCTGGCGCAAGCCAAGCGGTCAACGAGTAGAAGATCGCTGCCATCAGCCCGAAGAATAATGTCAGCATCCAGGCACGCTTGTTGTTCACCGGAAGTGGTGCATTAAGTACACTCGAGATTTTACCGGATTGTCGATCTATGCGCGCAGACCAGGCTAATCTCAACCAGATCGGCAATGCAATGGCTGAGAGAAATGCCCATACAGCCAACGAGCCCCTCCACGAACCACCCAGCGTATGCTGAATCCCACACTAATGCTGGCCCCCATCACCATCGCTGTAGAGTAGATACCCACCATAGCTGCCACTCGGTCAGGGAAGTACTGCTTAATGAAGCTGGATAATAGCGGCCCTGCCAATGCTATTCCTACTCCGGACAGAAAAGAAGTGAACATCATCAATGGAGTTGTACCAACAAACCATCGTAATCCCGTACCTAACCCAATGAGGATTAAAGCCAAAACAATTGCGCCCTCATTTCCCCACTTTCTGCTTAATCTTACGGAGAACGGAGCAAATATGCCCATACATAATACCGGAAGTGTGGTTAACAGACTGGCGGTAATCCCGCTTATACCCAGATCATTCTGTACGGTGCTCATTAGAGGTGAAATGGATGTAATGGGTGGTCGTAAATTCAGTGAAGCCAGGATAAGCGCCAGGACGATATAAAAAAGTTTCATTATGAATCACCTCATGGTAGTAGTATCGTTACATTCACCCATCATCCTATTTGTTAACGACAGATCGTTGGGTGGTGCATGATTAAGTATAGAATCATTAGAATGATTGAACAATACTATAGTTTCTATTAAAATGATTACTAAAACCAATGATTAGAGGGTATTCATATGGAGATTCGTCAGATGGAAAACTTCATTGCGGTGTGTGAGGAGCTTCATTTTACACGAGCAGCTGAGAAACTCGGCATATCTCAACCTACGTTGAGTCAACAAATACGCGCGCTCGAGGATGAACTCGGTGTTCCCTTATTTGACCGAGTCGGCAAAAAGATTGTGATGACCCAGGCAGGAAATCTGTTTCTGGAGCACTGTGTACAGATGATTCGGCATTTACAGAATACCCAGGATGCGTTAGCTGAATTCCGCAATGATCAACGAGGTCGGTTGGTAATTGGTGTTCTCCCTTCCGATCTGGACTATCGGCTCACCCCATTGCTCGTGAATTTTCATGCACGATTCCCCAAGGTACAACTAAAGGTTATCTCTTCGATCTATGTCTTGAATCAAGTGCTGGATAATGAAGTAGACATCGGCATCGAGATCACGTCTGCTCCTGATGATCGGCTTGTACGCATTCCTTTGTGCAGTGAAGAATATGTACTCGTCGTTTCCGAGAATCATGATTGGGCTGAACGAAGCACGATTGGAATCCAAGAACTGCGAAATATCCAAACTGTGATGTTTCCCGAAGGATTTACAGGCAGAGAACTGGTTGATGGCTATTGCCGTAAATATGGATTCAGTTTAAATACGATCATGGAGACCAGTTCGGCTACTTCCATTATTAGCTTGGTTAAAGCCAACGTCGGAGGAACATTGCTGCCTTATCGTTTGATCCAAGCGATGAATGAACCAACACTACGCTGCATCCGAATTACAGACGATCCGCCATACCGTCACTTTGAGATCATTTATAGGTCCGACCGTTTTCTGACAAAATCGGCCAAGGCATTTATTGAGAAAACTATCGAGTATTTCAATTAAGAGTGAGTTGTGAAAGAGATTAGCTTCTGCTGCCAGAACTAGAGTATAGTAGGAGTTGCTAATAATATATTCCAGGAGGCTATAGCCATGCCACAGGAGATCTGGATTAACCTGCCGGTCAAAGATGTTGAGAGGTCAACTGCCTTTTTCAATGAGATTGGATTCCATGCAGTGAGCGTTGGTAACGAGAGAGCCAAGCTTGACATAGGCCAAACAACGATTCTGCTGTTCCCGTATGCGGCGTTTGAGAAATTCACAGGTTCTAAAACCGCAGATACTTCCCATAGCGCAGAAGTAATATTTTCCATTGGCGCTGAAAGCAGAGAAGAAGTAGATGCCTTTATTCAAAAAGCAGAGTCTGCCGGAGGAAACATCTTTGGCAAGCCGAGTGAAATTGACGGCTGGATGTACGGCGCAGGATTTGCCGACCTGGACGGTCACCGCTGGAACCTGCTGTACATGGATGAGAGCAAAATGCCTAAAAGCTAATATGAAAACGCCGGTCACCTGCTTAAGGTGACCGGCGTTTTTTTACACCCGCAATAATCTCATATCTGTAATTCAAATCACCTGGGTTAGCCTATCGTTTCCCATTACTTCAATAAGGATGTGCTTTAAAAGTAATCGGGGATATCAAGTACTATGGAGTCGATAATATAAAGGGGTAGCAATTGAACCAATCCCTTTTACAATTTGGTCATCAGAAAGATTTAGTTCATATACGATGAGGGAGCTTAATAGTTGCTTTGTATCTGTTGCTTCAAGAACGTATCACTTTCCCTTTCTATACTTTTTGGAAGCCTGGCACATAGTTATATATTCTTCATATGGCAGATTATCTCCCCAAACATCATAGCCCATCTTATAAATTTCGATCATTTCCTCTTTTGTTGCTTCCCTAATTTTTTCAAAGTACCTCTCCCTTTGTTTTTTGCGGTTATAGATTCTTTTCGACAATAAGCTTATCATGATCTCTATTCTTCTGAAGCAAAACTGCTCCCAAAGTATCTGGGCTAACGTTCTCAGTTCGTTAAACAAACTACTCCCAGTAAGGAGTACCACTAAAGAGAAATTCTTCTTTATTTACATATCGCTTAAATTCCCGACTTGCTAATTTATTAATGTGACTGGGTAACCACTCATTAGATTCAGGCAGCCCAAGCCAAAAATTCATTGTTTCGAGTTGGGCTGCTACAAAGAAACCTTCCAAACGTTGAACATAGTTATGAGGCAGGTCGAATTGTTTTGCGTATGATTCTAGCAACTGGTTTCTGAATGCTGGGTGGATATAAGAAAGTGTCCAACCTAAATCGAATAAATAATATCCGAACCCACAAGCTCCAAAATCAATAGCTCTAGCTTCTTGTTCATGAAACACAAAATTACTTGGAATCAAATCTGCATGAATTATCCCCCAATTGCCAGGTGTTCTTTCTATGTCGTTCATCATTAAAATTGCACACTCTCCGGCCAATTGCAGAATTTCCACATCATTTTTATCGAGCTCACCACCGTTAGCAAGCTGTTTTAGCTTTTCTAATGATTGTGAAATTCTAGAATTATCAAATGACGGTCGAGTAAATGATCGCGGAATTTTCCAAAAAGATGATTGTTTATGAAGCTTTCCGATCAATTCGCCTACACACTCGGCATCATTGACTGTTGGAATAAATTGTTTTTGTTCACCATCTACCCACTTTAACAATGTACAGTTTATGTCATCTATCTTAGTAACATATTCACCAATGTTATTTTTTATAGGTGATGGCAACACCAGATTTGTATCATTTGTTAATGATTCCAGCCAAATCATTTCTGAATGGATGACTTTTTCCTCAGACCAAATACTTTCCATCGAATCATTTTTTGATAGATGTATTCGCAAACTATAGCAGTTACTTTCCTTATCTGTCACTTTATAGATGGTGTTTGCATTTTGGCCAATATGAGCTATTGATTGATAAGTAATTGGATAACAAGTTAATGCTTCTATAGCAATATCCTGAGTATTCAGCACGGTATCTTCCCTCCCCTTGAAACAACCGAATAAGGACATCGTACCATAATATTTTCCAATAGTTTGAGAGAGAACACTTATATTTATATTTTATTCATCACTTAGTTTATTAAGGTGCCCTGCTCAATCAATATGTATTATTCAACTATCTTGTCCCGCTAGCTCAATAGTCTTATGTTTTAATTAGAGTCGCTGCTTATAGTTGTCAGGCTTGCCAAACACCTAACGCAGTGACGTCCCGACGGGCTTAGGGGGCTGGATGTAGTCACTTGCTTCTCAGAGTGACCCGGAGCGTCAATATGGTGTTAGCCGAAGGAAGTTCTGGAAGCAGCCATTGCATTTAAGGCGTTCTCAAAATAGCTATATACTTCATCTGCAATTCCCAGAAACTCTTCAACAAGTACATTACTATCCAAGTAACAAGCATACAGATAATCAACTAAAGCAGAGTCAATCTCACAATAGTTTAATATGGCATTCTTCATCTTAATAATGTCATCTTGCCATACACCTGTATCTTCTAAAACCAAAGAGTATAATGCACGAATTAATCTCTTAGAGTAACCTTTAATATATCTAGTTTTCATTGTGTTATCACTAGCATTAGAAAGTAAACTATGTATACGATCTACTTCCTCCTTGGTCTCTGTATTTAAGTCTAAAATGAACTCTGGAGAAATAATTATCGGTGGTACTTTTTCACCAACGTCATGACCATATATGCAAACACAAATTATCTTTACCCAAAAACCCCACTCATTTGGTTTACTTAATACATCGTCAATCGAGCAAATTATCGTATCAATCTTAGTTACTACTGGATATTCTTCCAAAAGCCTGTCTTTAATAATTGACAATCTTTCGTAATCAATATCTTTGGGATTTACACATACAATAGTAAAGTCTGCATCTGACTTAAAAGGTTTAGCAGTTCCTTTTGGAATCGAGCCACACATATAAATGCTATGAATCTTACCTTTAAATTCGGTAAGTATATTATCTATATACTTACCAACAAAATCCTTATATTCACTTTGTATTACAATTCTATTTATAACTTTTTCTAATATCATATAGACTCCTCCTAAACTAAGAACTTCTTTCGGCTAACGTCTTTTTGCGAACTTCGTAAATTCGTCATGACTTAAGTTATTCGCGAAATCATTCAACTATCCTGCCCTTTCGTTGAAGAAAGGCAGCCGATCGCGTTACTGACCGGCTGCCCCATCGTGTTTGAGCTAAAGTGTCCCGTTAGGTTAGCGAATTTCGCACTAGCCATTCCTCTTTAATAAGACCGTATATAACTCGGTCAAGGTATTGATTGTGCAGCAACTCGTAGTTTCGAATTACCCCTTCCTGAGTAAATCCTAGACGTTCTGGTATCGCCCTACTTTTGATGTTATTAGTTGCTGCTCCAATCTCAACCTTAGTTAAATGTAAATCATTAAAAGCATGTGTTATGAAGGTATTACAGGCCTTAGTCATAATACCTTTACCTTCAAATTTGGACCCTAACCAATAACCTATTTCAGTTCTTTTAGAATCCGGATCAATCCATAAATATCCTATTGATCCTACGATTTCTCCTTTATGCCAGATACCCGCCCAGTATCCATTATTATTTGCAAATCTACTTAAAGATCGATGAATAAAGGCCTTTGTATCATCAACTGTAATTGTTTTATCAGGAAACTCAAGCCAACTTTTTAAAGAATCACGACTACCATCAATTAAATCAAATAACTCTTGAGAATGTGTCTGCTGGAGAATAGATAGGTATGTCTGATCATCAATTATAGCTATGTACATAGAATAGCCCCCTCATTAAATCAGCCAAAATTTGGTTACACCTATCGTAACAAAATACAATTTTATAAGCTACCTTGAGAGCTGCCCGTTAGCTGAATAAAGGCAGCTGATCGCGTTGACTGACCGTAAGTATATTTCTTCACAAGGTAATTACATGTCATGTGTAAGGAGCAATACTTTGTTCAATTCGCATTTTACTACCTCAGGATACTGATATGTACGCTGTAATTGATTAGCTGTTAGATTCTTAAGTAAATATATCCAGCGTTCATGTAGACAATCTATTTTTTCAAACAGTACGACTTTATTTCAAAGACACAACGATCTTACTACACGCTTTTTATTTATCCCACACTCTCATCTGCTAGTACTACTATTTTTTATTACCAAATTAGCCGTTTCACTCGGATGGTTAAGAGGAAAATGATGACCATATGGAACAAAATCAACCTTACCAAGATGCGAAGGAGCAGAATAGCCTCTGTCATAATCCCCCCAAATAATGCGAAGATTATACTTTGTTACTTCATTGAAATCACCTTGATCGTTTTTCAATAGTAAACTGTTAAGCTGAACCGTAGTATTTAAAATTCTAGGAGAAGTAAAACTGTTACTTATTTTTTCAATATAATGTTTAGGGATGCTCTCAGTACTTTCAAATAAACCATTACTTAATAAATAACGCTCTATCAAATTAGTAGTTGCCAATTTCAATGTCCATTTGTTCATAAATTGAGGAACATTTATCGATTTTGCATTTTTTTTAGCAACAGGTGGCTGAAGTAAAGTAATTGTATACTTCTTATCTATGTACTTTTGTACTAATGCTTCCAAAAGAATATACGCACCAAATGAATGGCCAATTAGATGGGCACCATTAGTAGCTTTCTCCAATAACTTTTTCACTACATTCAAATAGATATTTAAAAGATTTTTCTCTCGTTTAAAAGGAGAACGTCCCAAACCTGGAAGGTCCATGATCCATACAGGTCGACCCGTTTTTTCATGAAGCTCTTTCCCTAAAGGAAATAAATCCTCTCCATCACTTAATAAACCATGTAATAAAATAAACGGTTTACCCTCTCCTTGTGATTGGTAAATGGTAGTATTATTACATAATGTTCGTTTAAATAAATGACTGTGCCGGCCATTTTGATACATCATGCGATAATCCAGATCAGCTATTACAGCTGGGAAAAATTTCATTACATTTGTCTCCTTAAACCAATCTTCTCCCATAATCTTTTTCGCTGAACCATTTGAAAATGTTCGATTTGTAATAAAGTTCAGCCCATCAGCAGGAATTTGGGTTATTTTGCTTACCCCACTATTCATAAGTGCTTTCATAAATGGCAATGGGGCAGAAATTTTAGGTGCAGTCATATTCATACTTTCTGACATAGCATCTAATAATTCTGAAATATTCTGATCATGTTGTTTATCTTCAACAAGTGTATATGTTTGTATAGTTGGTTGCTCCAATCTGAAAACCTGCACAATAAACTTTGCTAGTTCATCGTTTGCAATAAGTGGTAATCTATATTCCTTACCTCCAGGAATCACTGGCATGAGCCCTTTTCGCATACTCATCACAAGCAAGCCTAAGCCTCCTGTTTGCTCCGTACTCCCTGTTTTACTACTACCAACTACAGTTGGTGGATTAATTACTGAAAGCGGATAACCTACTGTTGATGCCTGCTGACGGATATAAAGATCTGCTAAAAACTTTGTTCTCTCATATGGATTTTTTATTTTCAAAAAATTGTTTCCTTCTTTAAACACATCTATCGCAATCTTGCTATTTTTATCATCAAAGGGACTCATATAGCCTACAACATGAATAAATTGTTGCAATCCCTTCAATTGATGAATATTTTTAGCGAATTCACTAATATGTTGGGCACCATTCAAAAATACGGAAGCTGTCTCTTTGCTTGTCGCTTGAATATCCATGGGGCCTCCTGCGTGAATAATCACATCTGTTTTCAATACCCACTCCTTATCTTCAGCACTTAAACCTAAGTCTATTTTCGTCAAATCACCTTCAATAAAGTGCATAACTGCCTCTTTTAAGATGCCTCTTTCTTGATAAATGCGTGTTGCTTTACTTTTCGATCTCACTAATAGAAGAATTGTAACATGCTCTTTGGCTAATTCCTTCACTAATTGCTTTCCAATAAAACCTGTTCCACCAGTTAAAAATACTGTTCTCATATAAATCCTCCTTTTAGTACTATCCAGTACTAATTTGATGTAAAAAAAATGCTTCTTTTATCGAAGCAAGTTAAAAAAATGATCTGCTGTTTTCATGATTACAGTTGCATCCTTCAGTGTTTCTGAAATAAATAGCGCTCCTTCAAGATTTGTAATAAAAAGAGATGCAACCTCGTCAATATTAATTGTCTTTCTAAATTCACCATTCTCTACCCCTTGTTTAAGTAATAGAGAAACTTTCGTTTGTAATCCTGCAAAAAAAAGACCTATTTTTTCTTTTACTTTTGTGGCATTTGTAGGGCTTTGAATATAAAGCGTAATAAATGGACAGCCCCCTTATATTCTCTCGTCTGAACTCCTTGTGATAATTGCTTTAAAAACAGTTGGATACGATCTTCAACTAATAATTGGTTTTGAGATAGTAAGCCATCAATTGCAGATTGATACATTTCAATCCAATAATCAACGACCCCTTCCAACAATTCTTCCTTATTAGAGAAGTGATAATACACATTAGACTTTGAAACTTTGCTTACACGAACTAATTCATCCATGCTTGTATAAGCAAACCCTTTTTCTAAAAATAATGTTGCAGCTACTTCAATCACACGTTTTTGATTCATTAATTTCACCCTTGTCATAATTAGTACTGTACAGTACTATAATAGGTGTTGCAAGTATTTTTGTTAGTTTAATAAAAAAAATTGATCAAAAAAGCTATACGTTAATTGATTTTACTGCTAAAAATTAATCTCATTTTGAACAAAGTTGAACTGAACCCCAAAACTGTTTTGGATGGCTTGCAATTTTTCACTTGTGTTTTAACGCTAGGTTCATATATTTTTGAAAAGAAAACAAATATGTTTTTTTGGAAGATACATACGAATTTATTTTTGTAGTCACTAAATTGTTTAGAGAGATGCTTTTATGCCCATTTCAGTACAGCATATTCGACATGCTACATAAATTATCTCAATAAATGGAAAACGATTACTGATTGATCCGATGTTGAGTGAAGCCGGTAAATTTTCACCTGTCCCTTTCACTAGAAATTATCGCAGAAATCCATTGACTTCATTGACTGTTTCACTTCACATTTTCGAAGATGTAGATGCTATCCTTCTAACACATCGTCATTTTGATCATTGGGATACGAAATCTATATCCATCTTGAATAAGGAAACTCTTGTATTTTGTAGCCCTAGGGACCAAAGCTTTGTTCAAAAAGCTGGATTCAAGAAAATAATAGCAATTAATGACTATTATGAATGGGAAGGAATTCAAATGAGGAGAATTGAGGGACCGCATGCTCCTGGCATTACTGGTAAGATACTCGGGACAGATTTATTATTAATAAAATCATTGTAATTATTAAAAAAATCATCAATTGATTAATGATAAAAAGGAATCTCTTTCTGATTTATCAGTTCAGTCGATATGGAGGTCTTTCCAGAACTTGAAGTTCCATTTAGATAAACTAATATCCCTTGCTTCAATTTAATCATCTCTTCAAAAAACAACAGAGCACTATATAAAAAGATATGTGATGAGACATCGTAGAAATTGTCGGCTAAAGCTACCTTATCTAACAGTTCTTGAAATATCTTAATGCCAAAAGTGTTAAAAAACTGAACCAGAAAGCCCATAAGTACATATAGCAATATGATCCACTTGAAATATACAATGCATTTTTTTATCATTTTATATTGCCTCCAAAGAGATGATAGGAAAAGCCAAGGGCCCGTCAGTTTAAATAGGAAGAATCAATGAGCAATCTATTGGTCCCCTACCTAAACCCTGTGTCCCTTGGCTTTATATTAAGAGCAATGCCAATCGAGACCGTTCAAAGTTATAGTTTTCGTGTGATCAAAAAGGGTAGAGAACCCCCTTGATGGCTGGCACGCGTTTTTCCCCAGCCCGAAAACTAAATACTTCGAACGATACGGATTGTCATCCTTTTCACCTCATGTTGGAAATTATCCCTATTATAATTCTGATGTAAGTTATACTCAAGTTTTAATTTAGTCCGAAGCTTCGCCGCGGTAGATTATGTAACGTGTAAAAGACAAGTTAAACTAATCTGCCGTTCGACAGAACAAAGGGCTGCCACTTGGCAGCCCTTATGTATTGAACTCCCTCGGTTCCGTTAGCTGAATGACAAATTACTTGGGCCAGCCACCCCGAATATCGAGTTTATTTCCATCTGGGTCCTGGGCATAAAAATTAAGACCACAACCCCCATTATCTTCAATCTCCGATACCTTAGCTCCGTTGTTCTTCATTTGGCTGTAGAGTCCGTGAAAATCATTGACTTCCAAGGTAAGTGCACATTGTTCCGTTCCACCTATTTCAATGTAGTTTAGATTTGTCTGCTCAGGAGTCTTAATCAAAAAAGGGCTTGTCCCGAAGGGATACGAAGCTGAGCCTGAAATCTAAGAAGAATAACTTTTTTTAAACGGTTTCCTTCTCACTTATGTGTGTCGGGCAAATATGTCGGCATCTTCGCTTGTTTGATGAGAAGGACGCCGTCGAAATGCCGTCTTAGCTCTAACGGCATCGGCATTTGCACCTGATAAGAGGCTATCATCCGTTCGAACATCCAAGAATTTCCCCGTTCATTTTCCCGATAGCGTAAATCCATGAATGTATATGGCTGTCCTACAGCCGCCAAAATATCTTCCATAGACCCCGGAATAATCGGATTCAACTGAATCGGTTCCCTCGTATTCTCGGCTGCTTGTCCTTCGCCCATAAATAGACCCATGACGTAGCTTTCCTGTTGCAGTTCCTTTGGCATAAGCTCTCCCATACTCTTCGGCATGGTGGAAATCAGAGACTGTGCTTTGCTGATATGGCCATTATGGCCCCATACGATGATATTCTCTTCCGGATAAACTTCTGTCACCAACCATGCAAGGTTGCTGGCCATCGCCCGATCGCGCCATTCCATCATGGACTGAGCGCCGCTATAATCCCCTTGTTCTGATAATAGATTGGATTGGATGCACAGCTCATTAAATTCCTGAATGACCCGGATTCGATCCTCTAGCGCTCGCTTCATTAACTTGACGATATGCGGCTCATCGGGATAGTCCATCTTCAACGCATTTTCATTCTTAGTCACGGCCTGCAATAGCTCTTCATACACCTTAATCAGCTCAGGCTTGGCCTTACGGAATCCGCTTTGATCCTTGCTCATTCTCCACTTATGAACCTCTTGTTCCGCTTGCAGCGCTCTGTCCTTCAGCTTAATACTTGGAATCCAGTTCGCATTCTGAAAAAGCGGCGATTGCACCTGAATATCGAAGCCCGTCAGTCGCAAAGGCGATTCGCTCTTATGTGTCTCCTTCATGTATTCGAATAGCGGCTTCGTCTCTTCCGTCCACCATACGCCAAATATGGAACGCCTCATCGTATCGGGAGTCGCCGTCTTTTTTATCCGTCCTTGACCAAGGGCTGCATCGCCCAAACCACTCTCAAATGCAACAATGTTAAACCCTAGCGTTTGGTGCATGTATTGAATGAGGCGCGTTTTGACTAGATTAAATTCGGCCACACCATGTGAATTTTCTCCCAAATATACGATTCGCTTATCAGCGAGCAACGGGATCAGTATATCAAGGTCGCTAAATTTGTCCTGCCCAATGGATCCTCCGTTCGAAGACCATGATTCCGGTTGGATCGTCTGTAAGGTATAAGCATGATCCGCGGCCCAACGCTTCCAATCGGATAAAGTAGCCTGATACGATCTTGCTGTTCTGACTTGCTGTTCATTCACCGCTGCTTCCCCATATGCAGTCTTGACCGGGATAACCGCTGATGTTATCGAGGTACTAAGCATGATCAAAGTGAGCGGCATGCACAACAAGCTACGCAGACTAAGGGTATTCGCCTTCCATTTCATTGCATCTAACTCCTTACCGAAAAATAATTTTACGTTCTACTTCAAGTATAAATTCATTGCACCACACCTTTTTGATCATTATTGCTATCTTTATGTGAACACAATAATATGGATGGAGTTATCCTTTATATACCCGAGAAACAAAGCAATATATATCAAATATGCAGCGGTTGCTTCTGATATTTTATTCTTAAGGAGGTTATAACATGAGCTACAGTACGATCATCCAAGAGTCGATTGCCTATATAGAGACGCATTTGCCCGAAGAATTGTCACTAGAGAGTATGGCTAAGTTTGCAGGGTTTTCAAAGTATCATTACCATCGGATTTTTCAGCAAGAGGTTGGCGTGAGCGTATCTGAATATATCCGATTTCGGAGAATTGCAAATTCGTCCAACATGTTACTGTTGACAGATGAAAGAATTATAGATATTGCCATTTATTATCACTTTGAGAGCCAAGAATCGTTCACCCGTTCTTTTAAGAAATACTATCAATTACCGCCAGGGCAGTATCGCAAAATCATGGGCAAATTAACGATGCAAAGGGAGGAAATGAAAATGAAAAATGAACAATTATTAAAGGGATGGCAATTAAGCGGGAGTCACCCCTTCAACTATCAGATGGGGATTGACCGGGAAACCTTCCATCAAGGGAGAGCGTCCGGATTTTTAAAGTCGGTTACAGTGGTACCGACGGAAGGCGAATTTGCAACGATGATGCAGCAATTCAAAGCGGACAAATATATGGGCAAAAGACTCAAGCTCTCAGGGTTTATCAAAACAAAAGCAGTGAGAGGCTTTTGTGGGTTCTGGATGCGAGTCGATGATGCTCTTCATGATGTACTGCAATTCGATAACATGAGTGACCGCCCCATTATTGGAGATACGGAGTGGAACCATTACAGCATCGTGCTGGATGTGCCGGATAATAGTGCCGCGATTGCTTTTGGTGTGCTGTTGTCCGGGAGTGGACAGGTCTGGATAGATGGGCTTCAATTCGAGGAAGTGGATACCAAGGTGCCTACGACGAATATCGATTTTATGTGTGAACTTCTAGACGAGCCTATGAATTTATCGTTTGAGGAATAGAGAGGTGTTGCAGAATGAATGATGTTAAAAAACAAAACCTTGGCAATGTCATCGGTCTTGTAATCGTTACGATCGTAATGGCTTCGAAGTTTTTGATAGGAAATATATTCGTGAGCTTGGTAAAAGATATTTTTAATTAATACCCGACAGTAAAAGAGTAGTTAGCTTGCACAAGACAAAAAAGCTTACATCCCACACAAAGGTATGCCCCTTAAGCAAGCAGCTTAACCGTTCAATAAAATAAGCAGGCTTCGGCCTGCTCAACAATTTATGCTATTAAACTATAGTATCCAGTTAGTTCAATAAATCTTAACCTCAATCCGCGTGGCTCAACTTACCCGTTAGCCATTCATGCAGCGCAAGAGCGGCGCTGCACCACAGAGGATGAAAATGGGTACCCCTGTCTATACTGTTTGTACGGCTGGCGAAGAAGGTCGAACTATTTTATTATGCTCTTTTTCAGGTTTTGAGCTAATTTAATTTTCATGGGAGTTCAATAGAATCAACAGTTTCAGTCCGATGGTATCCTCTTGTCTATGATTCAAGCCACCACTTTCAATCCTATGATAAAATACTTATAAATCCCACTATAGCCAAACGGCCAAAGCGGATATAATCTTACTCTAAATTACTGGAGGTAGCGCTCCGTACTCGGCCCACTGCTCTTTTGTCGGGCCGTAAAGATCCGGCACACGAAGGCCTGCCTGACGCATCAGGACTGTCATCTGACCACGATGATGAATCTCATGCTTTACGAGAATATCCAGCATTAAGCCGTTTGGCCATTGATCACCATACATATCGCTCATGATAAGCAGATTCTCATCTTTCCAACTGGACTGTATAGCATCAAGGAGCGCTTGTGAGGTCCTCTTATAGACTGACGCGATGTCTGCTGCCGAAGCTGGCACCGGCATATCTTCGCTCGGTCCTTCGAAAGACAGTCCCGTCCGAGATGGCATTTCGTGCAACGTCTGTACAAGGTGCCATGCAACACGTCCAAGCGTTCTATGATCGCTTGTTATCTGTTGGCCAAGAGACTCGTCGGTCAGCATCTCCAGTGTCCGCATTGTTGCTTCCGTTTCATTTTGCCAAGTTGCGGTAAAATCTTTAATGTGTTTATACATATCCAACATCTCCTTTTTGTAATGGAATCAAGTTTATTATACCGAACATTAGTTCGCAAGTAAATATTTACATTTACTTAAACTCCCCCCCCCGTTAACCAAACGAAGCTGCCGAAAATCATTGCGCTAATCCCGAAATGTAATTACCTACGTATGGTTAATACTTTTGATCATTTTGTTTACGCTAGCCTGACCGTTAGCTTAATGAAAAGAGCAGGATACCGAAGCACCTGCTCATTAATATGTATTATTCAACTATCGTTTCACGTTACCTTAAAACCTAAATCGAACTGAATGCAAACATTATTTCAGATTCGCATACCAATTCATTATTTACCGTGGCGACTCCCTTTCCTTTGACGATTTGTCCCTTGATTCGAATTACATCAAATACAAGAAGGAGTTGGTCTCCTGGTTTTACTTGTCGTTTGAAACGACAATTATCAATACCAGTCAGTAAGCCTATTTTATGATTGTTGCTTTCAACGTTAGACATAGCGACTCCACCGACCTGTGCCAGTGCTTCTACAATTAAGACTCCAGGCATTACGGGATAGTCAGGGAAATGACCGAGAAAATAAGGTTCATTAATGGTTACATTTTTAATCCCAACAGCTCTCTTCCCCTCATTAATCTCCAATATTCTATCGACCAAGAGAAATGGATTCCGATGAGGAATAATCTCTTTAATTCTTTCAATATCAATCATGGATTTGCCTCCCTAATCGGTTTATTACCATTTTATCGCCTTTGGGTTAAACTGGCCCGAAAAAAACTCAACATAACTCTTATTAAACTATCCTATCCGTTAGCGTAATAACTGCTCGAAATCAATAACTAAAGGGTATATACTCTCCATTGAAATGATAACGGTAGCCGTTATCTATTCGGACATATCCGAGTATACAATGATCTCTACCCCTGAATGAGACACTAGAGTAGTTTTTATTGTCTTTATTACCTTCAGCAATCAAAATTTCATTGTCTTCACAAGCTAAAACAATTCCGATATGATCGTGAGAATTATCGGAGAGAAGCTTATCGAAAATAACAATATCACCACGTGCTGGAATAAATCCTTCTTGTTTAGCGTCATAGAAAAATCTAGTTTCGTGCAGCTGAGCCCAATCCAACCACGCACCAACCCCAGCTAGACGATACATTCGGTTAGGATATCGAATTGGAAGAAGTATTCCAACCTGCATACAGCAGTAGTATACAAATGCAGCACACCAGTTACCTTCTAGTACTTTATAGATACCAGAGTCCGGCCAATACTTGCAAATTTCCCGATAACGTTCATCTTCCGGTACCCCGATTATGTTTTGCTCTGCGAGATTTTCCGCAAAATCAGCCAGCATAAGTCGTCTGTCTTTAGTTTCTCTATTTAATGCTTCCACATCTACGTTTAATTCTGTATCTACATTTCCCTCCTGAATCCCTAATTCAATAAATACATTTTGTAGTCTATGTATTTCCGTCTTAAGTAAATGATTTCCTGTATTTTGAAAGTACCTCTGCAATAAAATAGCGTCTTTAATAACTTCCTCATCTGGTCCATGAACTCGATTTCTATCTTCTTGATAAAAGATTGATCTAAGAATTACTGAGATCTCTTCGTCGGTAAAGATTTGAGTGCTACGTATTATAGGTCTTACCGCGTCTGCGCTATTGTGACCAGGAAAGGTATTTATTCCAGTTTTATAGAAATAAAAATCGTGTAGCACCCCCGCGATCGCAGCTATTTCCGAATCTTGTCCTCTTCTCATAGCGAGCATCGAAGCGAAGGTAGACACTCCTGAAAGATGAGCCCAAGCTTTCTGATTCTTGAAGCTGCTCTGCATTTCATAAACAAGGGATCGAACAATTCCAAGACGCTTAGATTTCTTCTCACATATCATAATTAATTCCCCAATCCCCGAACTAACGCAGGCTTATGTCCGTAGCCTCTCTGTATTCATAAAACTAACGTTTCCCATTAGTTCAAATAAGTTCTTTTAAAATGTTTGTATAGATCCATGTGAGTCTTGCTGTACTAGTTAATCCGTATCCGTGCAATCCAGTACAGACTTGTGACATCTATGACTCCGTTACCAACTCCTTTACTTTAGATGCAAAGGTCTCCCAGCTTGTATCATATCCTACATTAAACGTCCACCCGTTAGATCGAAGCTTCTCACCTAAATAGATGTAATCGGCGCGTTGCTTATCATTTAGGTTTACATCTAAAATCTCGTCACCAACCTTGAACTCGTTCATTTAATCGTACATTTTCATAAGGATATCTTCCTTATCCTTATCTCTTTCCATTCCACTGTGTAAGATAATTGAATCGATGGCATCATCTAGTTTCTGTGTAACAAGAGTTTCATTATTCCAATTATGATCTTGTTGATACTGTATAGTTGCTTCAAGTTGAGCTAGATCTCGGTGAATGTTAGCATTCAATAATTCATATTTCAATTCTTGATTTCTACTATCCTTTTTCTAATTCATAAATAAGACAACATTACCGAATAGCGATACTATTAGAATTACTTTAATCCAGTCTACCTTCTTCATACTTTCTCCAATCTCTCCTGAAATATCGAACACTTCTAATAATATTCTATGCTTATTCCACTAACATTACCTGTTAGCTCAACGAGTCATTTGAGGATATATATCGCTAGGTGGTCTGCTCAATCGAGTGTCCGGCTTATAATATTTTGTTACCCAATGGTTTAATGACTTTGCTTTGAAACCAAGACTCTTATACAATTTTATTGCAGGATTGCCTTTCACAACCCCGAGTGTCACGATTTCCCCACCCCTTCGCACAATTTCATTTACAAGAAATGAAATAAAAGCTCTTCCGTATCCTCGTGATTGAAGATCTAGACGAACAGACACATGACTCAGTTCAAACCCGTCAATAATTCCGACTGCTGCTATTTCACCATCAATAAGCATCACGAATCTATTGCTTCTATCTTCGGCGAATCTCATCCGCTCCGTTTCATTAGGAGGATAATAGTAAGACGGAAGAATACCCACGCGTTCATGCATTTCGTAAAAAGCTATTTCACAAATGTTATGGCATATTACATAATCATCATCTTCGTATTGCCTTACAGTAATATTAGTTTCAGGAAGAAGTACACCTTCACGCTCCATGATAAAGGATGAATAACTTATGTAATAACCATGCTTATATAAAAATTGCTGAGAACAACGGTCGCCATCTATACAGAAACCTATCGAACGTTCTACTGCTACGTTTTGAGAAAGTATTTTATCCGTCTTTTCCAAAAGTGTGGCACCGATACCCATTCTTCTATATTCTTCGTTAACAAATATCGTCGTCAACGCTCTTCTCTTAAAACCATCAAAAGAGAGAAAACCTACCGTTAAGTCGTTGTAACGAGCAACAAATATACCGTCTGAGAGCATTTTGTTACTCTGTTGAAACACATTAAATTGTTCATTTTCACACAACATGGCTGTGATTGAAGCTTCGTCCCTTTCGGGTTTATAGGGTTCAATTTTCAGTTGTTCCATCTGCATTCACCTTTGATCATAAGTTTAGTTTTGCTGTAATTTTCATAAATCCTACTTAATCCTTAGGACTGGAGCTAATACGTACTCTATAATAATCAGACCATAATTTACAAAAATAGGTTTCTCTATACTACCCGATTAGTTGAACAAATAAAACGGCTGCCGAAGCAACCGCTATTTCACTATCGTTCTCCGTTAGCTTAGTTTCTAAAATACAAATTCTGTCTCGTTGTTTTCATTATCAAGATATATAACCCTACAGGAATCTTTCCAACTATCCCAATTTAATACGCTATCAACATCCACACGGAATAATTCATTATATGGTACATTCATAGGATTAGAAAAATCATAAAAAACAAGTTCATAGGGGCATGCCCAATAGCATCCATCAATCACTATTAGTTTTTTTTGTTGAAAATATATTATTTCCCCCCAGCAAAATCCATGCCCTTTATAAGCCTCTTCGGGAACATAATGATTGGTTTCTTTATTTGATAAATTAACAATTGAATACCCTTGATAATCTAACCCACACAACAGATATTCTGTGCCATTTACCTCCAACCAACTGAATAAGAATGGGTCATAATTTCTATATATTATGTCGATGATTTTATGCTCACTATCCGTAACAATCCCTTTTGTGTAATTATGTCTGATAAAACCTTCAACATGGTTATAGTGATGGATTTCAAGTTTGAACTTTCCTGAAGTTGAATGAATAATTTCAGTTTTCTCAGAGATGTAAAATTCATCTTGAAAATAGTACATCATCTCAGCTCTTTCACTGAGAAACTGTGAGTCCTCAACAATATTCCTCAAATTCTTTCACCTCGCTTTAGTATTACAAATTGTACCATATTTTCAGACAGGCTATTACGCTATCTTGCCGTCTAGTTGAATAAAGGCGGACTCTAAGGGGGAATCTGCTAGGATCACCAAAAATCCCCTCGACCTGAGGGGATTTTTCCTATTGCAATGCATTACGTCTCTCCTAACATTTCCTACAAACGCTAATAATAGATGAAGATGACGGAGAGAACGGCTTTTTATCCCAGTCAGCATATTGATGTTCGACGCGAAAGCCGTGACGGATTAATAAAGATTGCAGCGTAGCCTGATCTGTGAATCGACAAGCAATTCGGGAAGTCGTTCGTTTATCTCCCCAATCACGAATCGTGACCCAATGCATGATATGCTGGCTAGCATCGTAACATTGTGTGCCTGATACCTTGACGTTTTGCCCATCCTTATCAATAAAGGCCCCCCATCCTGTCTCCTCTTGATCGGATAAATCCGTTCCCTCCGGATTACGGGTCTCGAATGCAAAGATTCCATGGGGTTGTAAATGTTTGTGAACGGTAGTAAGTAAATCGCTTTGATCTTGATCACTTAAGAATGCCTGAAATGCATTGCCAGTCAAATAGATCATCGAAAATCGCTTGTCCGATTCGAAGGTACGGGCATCGCCTTCCATAAAAGTAACAGTCAACCCTTCCGCCTTCAGCCGCGCATATGCGAGCATCGCCGAAGAGATATCTACACCAGTCATCGTTATGCCGGCTTTCGACAGGGGTATCGTTGTTAAGCCTGTACCACAAGCAAGTTCTAACACTTCGCCAGGACTCGATCTTGCAAGCTCAAGATAGAACTGATATTTGTTCATTTCACCGTCAAATTCAAGATCATAATTTACCGGATCCAGATATTCTTCAAGATTGCTATGTTCAATCAACGCCATCCCCTCTTTCATTACAATGTTACATTGGAGAAAAAATAATTTTCATTAGGAAAAACATGTACTTATATAGACTCAGAAAGGATAATCAAAATAAAAGTCCTCTCGATAACCCTCGTACTTAACAGTATTATTTTACTATTTTTTCGATAAACCGTTTGGTAATTCATAGTTATAATCAATTTTTATCGAACCTTACATAACTACTTTTTAAGTCGATAATCACTAATCTATCCTGACCGCGATAGAATAATTAGAGGCCGACCCAACAAAATGGTCATCTTTTTTTCGTATTCGGTATAGCATCTTTCTTTATTCGATACAGGTGATCGAGTAAACGATATCTCGTTCCCATCTTCAAGCCGAAACTGGTTCGCGGACAGCGTGTCGGAACAAAACCGAGCCAGATGACGCAAAATTATTTCGACTGCGGTCCATTCCGTTAACCTGCTGTTAGCTTAAATGAAAAAGAAGAGCTACCATAAAGGAAGCTCCTCCACTAACGTTCTCCGTAAGCTCAATGACTTAACTAAAATCGGAGTAAAACGCTGCTAACGATACAAATATTAGAATAGGTGGGCTCCGCCTCTACCGGAAATTTTCTACACACTCATGTAGAAAGGCGTCTAGCGTGCGTGGCTCTCTGCCAAGCAAGCCCTTTACAGTGTTATTTGGACTTTCTGGCACCATCCTAGACATGGTTTGAATTTCCACAACGTGGTTCGCGAGCCAAGGAGGCAGATTCCCGTGCTCGATAAGATTACGGAGTAGTTCTTGGGGTTCCAAGTTGATGTAACTTATTGGCCGATTAAGCAGGGCAGATAGTCGACTCGCGATCTGGGGATAACTGAAAATCTCCGAACCAGTAAGCGTATATATATGGCCTGATACCTCGTGGTTGGTCAGAACTTCTGCGGCAACGTCTGCAATATCGCGACAGTCTATAAAGTTACACGGTGAAACGCCCATGGAGCCGAAGAAAACATTTTGGGTTGTAATCGTTGGTGCAAAGCGTATTAAATTTTGCATGAACGCATAGGGGCGCAATACGGTGTGCGTGAGACCCGATTCTCTCAGCGTTTTCTCAATTTCTTGATGCCAGCCCGCTACTGCCACTGGAGAGCTATGCTCAAAGGCAGGACTGGATATTTTTACGATGTGTTTGATTCCAGATTCGGCGGCAATCTGAATGATAGAGGTTTCCAATTCGATTTGTCTTGGACTGTTGGACATGGCAAGGAAGAGCTGGCTAGCATCTGTAAACGCGCGGCGCATCGATGTGGGGTCAGAAGCATCGACAAAAGCGACCTCGATAATTGATCGGCCTTTTTCTCCGATCTGATCACGCAACTTCTCTGGCTCTCTGCTTAGCGCCCTGACAGGAACGCCAAGATCAACTAAACGTTCCAAAAGCGCACTACCTATCGTACCTGTTGCTCCCATAATAACTATCATTTTTTATCTTCTCCTTTTAGATGAAAAATTAGTTGTGACGGCAAGTCGCCACCGCCATGTCACTATCGTGCTTGCTATGAATCCAGACAACGGGAAATCGATCCATACACGATCGACCCAGGCCAAGTAATTAATCGGAATCATAAATTCTACAAAAACAGATGTCACCCATGCAGCGTATAGTCCAAATGAGGACCCGGCCATTGCGAATACCCCTACTACAACCAAGTGAGGTGCACAGATGACCCATCGCAAATGGCCCACTCGGCTGCGCAACAAAAGGCCAATCATCAAGGCCATCAAGGCCGATGCGCCGCCAATTGTGGTCAATGCCGCTATTTGAAGCCCCCTATCTGCAGTAACCAATCCCCCGATACCTGCCATAATGGCAGGAGCAGTATAGGCCATTACAAATTCACGCCATAGTACAAAAGTCTTTTTCTTGGAACCAGCAGCCTTGATGCCGTAAACATCATCTGTCTGATTCGAGTATTTCATCTGGTTCATTTACTTGCTCCTTTCTTCTTTGAAGTAGTTCAATGATTGCGTTCAGCTAGATATAATTAGGTGCCTAACTATATAAGAGTAAAAATAGGCTAGCTTCACTAGCCCATTCTACTCATTACTGATGTTTCCCTTTGGTTTCGAGCCTAATTCGCCCGTAAGTGCTGAGATGCCTTGTGTAACTCGACCTAGCAAGTCGAGAAATACGCTGCGTTCTTCGATGTTGAGCAAGCCCACCATTGCTTCCAACCGAGCGAAATGCTCAGGAGCCATTTCACGGAGCTTCTTCGCTCCTTCTTCCGTTAAGACGACTGATTTCTGACGGCCATCGTCTGAGCTTGATCGCCGAGACACTAGCCCATCTCGTTCAAGAATGTCGATAAGACCAGTCACTGTAGCACGTGTAACGCCTAGATGCTCCGCTAATTGCGAAGGCAACTCTTCTCCTTCGTTATCTTCAAGATCTGCCAATAAACGATAACGCCCTGTTGATAAACCGAATCTAGAGAAATGAATCTCTGAGGCGTGTCCAAGCATGGCTCCCGCTGCCATTAGCCTAGACGCGACGAGTATAGCCTGTGCGTCTATGTCTAGGTTATAGCGATCAATCTGACGCTTGGATTGTACAAGCGAGGGAATAGCCTCAATGTCATTTATTTTTTTATTATTGTTGTTCATATATGTAGTATGGTCCCTAACTACTTTTGTGTCAACTCATTTTTATTACACAACTCGTTATTTCTCCCAAAGCTCGATCAGTCGACCTTCAGGATCTTCAATCCAAACAAACTTTCCAAATTCACTAATTTCTTTTTTCTTTGCAAGTGGTATACCAATATGCTCAAGATGCTTAATAGTCTCGTCTAGATTATGTACTTGGAAATTTAACATCACTTGTTGTTCTGTTGGAAAATAACTGTCATCCTCGGTAAAGAAAGAAAAGATAGTCTCATTTCCTGATTGGGGCTTTATCACAGTCCCATTCCAATGATCTATTTCAATCTTCAAGACCTCACTGTACCATTTTTTTATAACTTCAAGATTCTTAGTTCTCCAAAAGATTCCTCCGAAA
Organism: Paenibacillus sp. FSL E2-8871; assembly: GCF_038000345.1. Lineage (NCBI taxonomy): Bacteria > Bacillati > Bacillota > Bacilli > Caryophanales > Paenibacillaceae > Paenibacillus > Paenibacillus sp. FSL E2-8871. The sequence continues at coordinate 1,789,554 of NZ_JBBOBV010000001.1, forward strand.
CCTTTGATCATCGTATTTATCTCCTGTCTGTCATCAATTTTTTAGCTATCCGTTCTCAATAAATATTCGAGATTTAAAATTAAGTTCCTTTTTCAACTATCTTGCCCATTAATTGAACAAATAAAAAACTACTGCCGTAGCAACCGCTATTCCACTATCGTGTCCCGTTAGCGCAATGAGTCTACTAGATCCAATGGATGCAGTATGGAAGATTTTAGGTGGATGTATTCATAGAAAAATGGTACATTATTTTGGAATCAATAGCGCGCAAGTCAGGATATACATTTAGACTAATATTTTTATATTGGGGGATGGTACTGGCATGGACAAGAATTCTGTTTATAGAACAAATATTATAGGCGCTGGCGAGGTTGGTAGCGCAATCTCGGTCGATATGGACAAGAATGTTATTCATGAAACTAACAGCTTATTTTGGGATACAAAAGGAAATGATATTTTAGGAGCAACCGCACTTCCTTTATATGGAGCATTCGTCTCAGAAGAAAAATGCCAGCTTTTTGGCGATATTTCAGGAAAAAAGATGTTGGAGATAGGCTGTGGAAGCGGTCAATCATTGCAATATCTCGGGGAACGTAAAGCATCTGAACTATGGGGTATGGATATATCAGAAAACCAAATCGAAAAAACAAGAGAATATTTGTCAGATCACGGACTTTCAGCAAAATTAATCTGTTCTCCCATGGAAGAAAAATGTGGCCTACCTGAGGATTATTTTGACTTTGTTTATTCGATTTATGCTATAGGCTGGACAACCGATCTTGAGGGTACTTTTAGCAGGATTGCTTCTTACCTAAAAAAAGACGGCGTATTTATTTTCAGTTGGTCTCACCCTATACACAAATGTGTTGTTGCAGAAAATGATATGCTTGTTTTTAAAAAATGTTACTTCGATGAATCTTGGTATTCGGTAACTCTTGACGAAAGTACGCTAACATTAGCTGACCGTAAACTATCAACCTATGTGAATGCGCTCTCAAAAGCGGGATTTGTTATTGAAGAAATGATTGAGCAATCTGATGATGAAATTATTCAAATGCGGGACGATAACGACGATTTTGCAAAAAAAGCAAAGATGCTTCCTGTAACTTTCGTAATCAAAGCAAGAAAACTGTAATTTAGTAGTTGAAGATAAATGCCCGCTAATTGAACAAAGGCAGCCGATCATGTTGACTGATTGGCTGCCTTATCGCGTTTATTGAACTATCGTCTCCTGTTAGCTTAATTATGATTCCCGAAAGTCCATACATTCATCAAGTAAGTCTCGATTCCTTCATTCCTCTAATATTTGCACATTTTTAGCTGTCCTACGCTGAGAATCAACTATATTCGGAAACTCGAATAGGTCGAATTCAACTTTTTGACCCTCTTTAAGGAACCGAAAGCCGTTCGGTAACCTAATAGGGTCTGGTAGTATTTCGCTGAAGTGTACAAAAACATGGTTACCTTCCTGCCCGTCTAGCATTATCCGTCCGTAACCTTTATCTTCTTTGTACCATTTGACAATACCCCATCTTCTTTCCACCACCTAAGCACCTCCACTGTAACTTTATGGTACAACTCATTATGTGCTCACATCGCGTTGAATGAGTTATCTCATTTGATTTTTTTCGGAAACCCATATACAAAAAGTATCATACCGAGAAACGCAAGGATTGGCACAAAGATATTATCGAAGAAGCTTGTAATATGAGTTTCAGGTAGGGCATTGAACATATTTGCTTCGTACAACGCTGCAATTTCATGGCTGCGAGCTATCAAAGAGCCTACTCGTTCAATCGCATAGATTACTCCAGCGGAAATTAGAAAGGATGCACCTAGTTTTCTGTAAAAGTCGTTGCCCATGAAATATTTGTCTCCTCCTCTATTTTTTATTGAGTACTTCTTCCATCATCCCACTTTACCCACATTATTCCAATTTTTTGAGTATCAGAATATCATTACATAACCTAATGCTAATAATGTGACGCTATAGCGCCACAAATTGTAAGTATTCTGCCGGCTAATTGAACAATAAAAAACGGCTGCCGAAGCAGCCGCTATTCTACTGTCGTTCTTCGTGAGCTTAATGATTTACTTTGCTTCGGACGAATCCTATTGCTCTTTATTGAGAACTTCATGGATTATATTTGTTATGTCGTTAATTTTGCGGGAACAATATTTTAAAATAGGGTTAGCCCAATATTCGGGTCCAGTTTCTTCATCACCAATTTTCACTAAATTCAATGTATACGCACCCTCTGAACGCATAGCTGGATACCATCCTAAATCCAAAATCAAACCTGTCTTTTCATTTCTTAAATAGAATATATCCTCATGTAGCTCCCATACATAAGGAAATGAGTCGTCATGAAAGTCATCGGGATTAATTTCATAAAAATGATTCCATAAGACAGTCCAACCTGACGGAATATTTAATGGCACCAATTGTAGACTCATTTTAATAACACATCCCTTAACAATCTTCATATTCAAATCTCCGTGACTTGTCCAAGTTATCCTGCCCGTTACTTCAATGAAAACAGCAGGCTACCGTAGCGCCTGCTCATTAATGTGTATCATTCAACTAAAGTTCTCCGTTAGTTCAATAGTCTTATGTTTTAATTAGAGTCGCTGCTTATAGTTGTGAGGCTTGCCGAACACCTAATGCAGTGACGTCCCGACGGGCTTAGGGGGCTGGATGTGGTCACTCGCTTCTGAGAGTGACCCGGAGCGTCAATATGGTGTTAGCCGAAGGAAGTTCTGGAAGCAGCCATTGCATTTAATGCGTTCTCAAAATAGCTATATACTTCATCTGCAATTCCCAGAAACTCTTCAACAAGTACATTACTATCCAAGTAACAAGCATACAGATAATCAACTAAAGCGGAGTCAATCTCACAATAGTTTAATATGGCATTCTTCATATTAATAATGTCATCTTGCCATACACCTGTATCTTCTAAAACCAAAGAGTATAATGCACGAATTAATCTCTTAGAGTAACCTTTAATATATCTAGCTTTCATTGTGTTATCATTAGCATTAGAAAGTAAACTATGTATACGATCTACTTCCTCCTTGGTCTCTGTATTTAAGTCTAAAATGAACTCTGGAGAAATAATTATCGGTGGTACTTTTTCACCAACGTCATGACCATATATGCAAACACAAATTATCTTTACCCAAAAACCCCACTCATTTGGTTTACTTAATACATCGTCAATCGAGCAAATTATCGTATCAATCTTAGTTACTACTGGATATTCTTCCAAAAGCCTGTCTTTAATATTTGACAATCTTTCGTAATCAATATCTTTGGGATTTACACATACAATAGTAAAGTCTGCATCTGACTTAAAAGGTTTAGCAGTTCCTTTTGGAATCGAGCCACACATATAAATGCTATGAATCTTACCTTTAAATTCGGTAAGTATATTTTCTATATACTTATCAACAAAATCCTTATATTCACTTTGTATTACAATTCTATTTATAACTTTTTCTAATATCATATAGACTCCTCCTAAACTAAGAACTTCTTTCGGCTAACGTCTTTTTTGCGAACTTCGTAAATTCGTCATGACTTAAGTTATTCGCGAAATCATTCAACTATCCTGCCCGTTAGCTCAACGGCATCCACGATTTGACGCCTACTTCAATAAAAAAGAGAACAGGGCAAGAAAGGCATCGACAAAAACCAAGCAGACACCTATTATTTTAACGTGGAACAGTGCAAGCGTTGTCCGTTTAAAGAGGGTTGTTATAAAGAAGGATCGAAGAGCAAAACCTACTCTGCAACGATTAAATCTGAAGAACATTCGGAACAGATTGCGTTCCAGGAAATAGAGTACTTTAAAGAAAAATCTAAGGAACGCTACAAAATTGAAGCGAAGAATAGCGAACTTAAACATGAGCACGGGTATGATGTAGCTACATCCTCGGGTCTGATTGGTATGGAATTACAAGGTGCGATGACAATATTCGCCGTGAACTTAAAGCGGATATTGAAGTTAACAGATTGAAAAGATAGGGATAAATTGAATAAAATAGAGCTAAAAAAGAAGACATTCTTCCTAAAAATGGGGTTGAATGTCTTCTTTTTTGAAGTTTATACATACTCCTTAAGAAAAACGTAAGTTCTTCAGTGCCCTCTCCAATAGATTGATGCTTTTTGCAATGGTATGGAGCCGAGCTTAACCAGTTGAGAACCCTGCAGATCCCTTCGGATCGTCAGTTGATTTCTATGGTCAGGGAGCTTGTGAAATTCGCCCCCGGCTCCAGGGTGATTATTCCCTCTTTAGCTTGAAGTTCACCTTCGAAGACGTCCATATCCGCTACTCCTTGCCAAGGCTCGATGCATATGAAGGGAGCGTTCAAAGGCTGCCAAATGCCGAGGTCGGGAAAACCCTTATAGCTGACAACTACGCTTTTGGAGGAGTGCTTGCTTCTAAGCGAAATCTGCCGAGAGCTCACATTTCGGAAAATCAATGCGCCTTCGGCGAACATTTCATGGGATAAAGGCAGGATGGTCTCTTGTTTCAGAACGGGCTCCGATTTGCCGCTGATCAGCAGGCCGTCCGAATTCAAGAACAACCTTTCAAGGTTTTCCGATTCAGCGAACTCCAGATAGTAATCGTTCAGGCTACCGTTGTCATCAAGCGGACAATTGAACGCCGGGTGGGTTCCGAGCTGGAAGAAGATATCCTGTTCATCGCTATTTTCCACCCGGTAACTAAGTTCCAGTGTGCTTGCATTCAGTTTATATGTAATATATAGGTTGAATTTAAAAGGATAACTGGCCAGGGTTTTCTCATCATAAGAGAGGCGGTAAATCGCGTGGGTGTCGCTTTCTTGGACCAGCGTAAATTCGCTGCGTCTGGCGAATCCGTGATTGCCGATCTTATAGGCTTTGCAGTCCACCTTAATCTCTCCGTTCCGGGCCGCACCAATAATGGGAAACAGCACCGGAGAACGGCCTGTCCAATACGTGGCGTCACCGCTCCAGATGTATTCAGCTTCCGGATCCAGCTTTCTGAAGCTGATCAGTTCCGCCCCAAGAGTATTAATCTCAGCTTCCGCCGAGCTGCTGCGCAATATTTTATTCATTGTTGTACTCCCCTTTCATACTTATAGTCCAGATACCCATATTATATCAAAGTTCTTGAGGGAGTTGAGAAAAAGACAGCCAATTCATCAGCTGCCGTTTCTTCGTGCTTATTGAGCTATCGTGTCCCGTTAGTTCAGCGAACTGGTGTATTAAGATCTAAGTATATTTGTATTCCCGTTTAGCATATCTTCAAAGACTGGTCGTTGAACTTTGTTTATTTGATCCAGTGAGATATCGTTAATATCCCAAAACTGTAATTTCAACGATTCGCATAGATCGTCCTGATATCTTATCGCATCCCCATCCTCAGATAAATACTGATTATAATCAGTCCAGGCATTGAAAAGAAACATAACAAAAACAACCTTGTTGCCATCAGGATAGGAGTATTCCATCCTTGGACCGCTATATACAGCGTAAAATTCACAATCCGTAACAGTTAATCCTGTTTCCTCAATAACTTCCCGGATCATTGTCTCTTGGATAGTCTCACCTGGATTCATGCCTCCGCCTGGTAATCCCCAGTCTCCGTAATCGGATCTTTGCTGCAATAAAATTTTTCCTTTACTATCTCTTATAATTGCTCCGCCAGTTACAACAATCCGCATTTATAGTAGCTCCTTACTTGGTAGAAATACATAAGTTGATTATTCTAGGCTTTTAAGGTAAAGTCCTTTCAAGAATTGAATTGTTGAATTATTCTGCCCGTTACTTTAATAGGCTTCAGATAAAGCCGGCAGCAGTTGTTATTGTGCTATCGTGTCCCGTTAGCTAATTGATTACCTTTGAAAAGTGAGAAGTATTTGAAATGTATCCATAAATGAAAAATGTATTGTTTTCTTCTCTATACGGAATTCTTAATTCATGTAAAATCGAAAGAAATTCTTTACTTATGTCAATTAATTCAGGAGGAAGCAGATTCCCCTTGTGCTTCTGATACCTTGGTCTAACCCGTATCCATTCTACAGAAAAAAAAGGTGAAAGTCCTTCTATCCAATCCCCTAAATACCAGACGTCGGTTTCAAAGTTCTCTGGATAAAGTACATCATCTAATACATACTTAGCTTGATATGGCGGGGTAAAAGGGAGTTTATTTATTACATCACTTTGTAAGTTTCCCCACTTAGTGTCATTCATAACTGAACATAATTGTTTCTGTGTAATAACTTCATGTACCCTTTTTTTAATATCCAGTTCATAACCCACAATAAAAAACCCTCCTGAATAAACAACATAAATCCCACGCTGATCTGCCCGTGTGTCGTTATTGAGTTATCGTGTCTCGTTAGCGCAACGACTTACTCTGTTGAATTTCGTGTTCCTCAACATAAAGCGGCATCAGAGAAGGCGGATCGTACCTTATCGCGGCCTTTAAACGACAAAATGGTGCCGATAGCCATAGCCCCATAGCCGCAACGAAATAATGAGCCTAATCCGACAGTGCCCGCATGATGTTGGATTTCGCCTCTGCCGCAATCGCTTCATTCCCGTCATCGACCGCTTGCATTAAGATCAGTATGGGGATGTATACCGCGATCAGCCGCGCCAGCAGCTTCGTTTCCTCGTCCGCTCCTCCGTACGTTTCGAAAAACACGCCACGAGCGTAAGGTGGTAAAAAGCTATAAGCAACGCTCAAATCGCAAGCCGGATGGCCTACGCTCAGATCGCCCCAATCAATGATGCCGGAAACGATCCCGTTCTCATTCACAAGCATATTTTTGAAATGAAGATCGCCATGTAGCAGTGCATTCACCGCCTCGACACGGTCCTTTTGCAGCCTGCTAATATACGCTTCGATCACACCGGACTCCTCCGGCGACAAGTGTTCAACCACCTTCGATAGAAAGCCCTCCAATTTCACTTTGCGCGATGCTATGTCCGTCAAGTTTCGATGATCTTGCTGAACTCCGCACTTCAGCGCCGCCTGCACCGGAAACTCATGCAATCTCCGCAAAAATTTCGCCAGCGTCTCTGCCGATAAAGCCCGGCGTTCTTCCGTCAAACCGATTGGGAAATCTCCTGGCACGTAGGCATAGCCAAGAAATGGTGGCGGGTATTCGTCACTTGCTTCGCCATAAAACAACGGTTTCGGATAGGAGATGGTCATATATGCCTCCAGCTTCGGCAGCAGCTTCCCTTCCATACGAATCGAGCCAACTGCAATCGTTCTTCTTGGAAACCGGAACACGTACTCGTCACCGATGAGAAAAACCGTATTGTCCCAGCCCCAGCCCAATCGCTTCACTTGCTTCGATGACAGCTGAGGGAATTGTCTGCCGATCAGCGTCCGCGCCTGCTCTTCGTTAACCTCCCACTCCGCATCCCATACATTCGTTCCTCCCATGAATTGTCTGCCTCCTCGTTCCTTACGTTATTTAGATGTTTACATTCCCTGGAAGTTACGCATAACTGCCCGTTAGTTCAATGAAAAAAGCAGGATACCTTAGCTCCTGCTCTTCAATTTGTATTATTCAACTATCGTGTCCCGTTAGTTCAACAACTTTTTCATTTGAGCATATACAAATGCGTCAATCGATCTTCTATCTGGGTCATAAACCCTGGATGCTTTTAATTCATCATCGCTCAATGTTTTTATGTATTCGTTCAGTTGATATTGTTCTTCAAAATCTAAGGAACCGCTCTGAGTTACCAGAGACCATATCCACATTATTTTCACCTCTGTCTCGTACCCGTTAGTTAAATACAGGCTTTTTGCGATGTTTCGTTATTTGTTCAAAAGAATAAGCTATACGAATTAAAGTAGGTTCGGTAAATGCTTTTCCGGCAAAAGTAACGCCGAATGGTCTGCCATCCGCCCCATACCCCGCGGGGATAGCAATCGATGGATAACCAGCTTTGGCACATATATCCGCTCCAATATAAGCAGGAAACATGATCGCATCTAACTGATGACTATTTATCGCATAATCAATTCCTTCGTTCTGGGCTAGATATAAATCCATAAGTGATTCCAAGATATAGTCCTTATTTTTCAACGGCTCGGTTAAGCCCTCCCGGAATTTCAACATATCTTGACCGTATTTTAGAGCTTCGTCAGCATGCTTTTCATTCCAATCGATAAGCTCGGACAATGAATGAATCGGCATTTGTGCCGGAAGGCGCTGCAAATAATTTTCCACCCCATGTTTGAATTCAAAATTCATCTTGTTCCACTGCCATGGCCCATGGAACGAAGGAATCTCGATATTTTCTACCACTGTGGCTCCTGCTTTTTTCAATTCGGAGACTGCTTGATCAAATAACTCCTTATTATATTCACCAGACTCACGTACGTAATCCGGTACTTCACAAAAGACCCCAATCCTCGCTACTTGTAGTCTTTCCTTGTCCAAAAATGCAGTGTAATCTTGTATACCATGGTCATTACGCCAGGTTGCTGGATCGTGCTCATCCCTCCCAACCAATGCACTAAGCAGAACTGCCGCATCTGAAACCGTCCTTGCCATCGGCCCTGCTGTATCTTGTGAATAAGAGAAAGGAATAATTCCTGAGCGGCTGATTAAGCCGACGGTCGGTTTAATGCCGACGATAGACATTTGTATGGCCGGACTTAGAATTGAAGCAGAGGTTTCTGTGCCTATCGCCGCCCCCGCAAAGCTCATGGCAGCTGCAGCTGCCGACCCAGTACTGGATCCGCCTACGAAAAAATCACCATACGGGTGCGCGACCTGCCCACCCTTTGAACTATAACCCGCCCACATTGTCGAGGAAATACCATTGGCCCATTCTGTCATGTTCGTCTTTCCTAATATGATGGCCCCGGATTCTCTTAGTCGGCTAATCAGGAAAGCATCCTTCGCACTTACATGCTGCGCCAGTGCCAAGGCCCCCGCACTAGTGCGCATCTTGTCACTGGTCTCGATATTATCCTTCACGAGAATCGGAATGCCATGAAGAGGTCCTCTACTCCCCTTGCGCTGACGTTCTATGTCGAGTGCTTCGGCAATGAAAATGGCATCGGGGTTAATTTCCATAATGGAATTTATGTGGGGACCATCCTGATCATATTTTGCGATACGTGATAAATAGCAGAACACTAATTCTTTTGAAGTCAATCTACCTTGCTCCATCGCGTTTTGTAATTCGTATATACTTGCTTCTTCTACGTCAAAGTGATTCAGCTTAAAGGGATCTTTCATATTCATGTACACGACCCATCACAAGTTTTATATTGTTTATTACGTTCAATAGTATCACGTTGTGAAGACATCACTACCAGGATAGAACAAATATAATTAAACTATCCTGCCCGTTCGTATTATAAGGTCAACCAGTTCTTTCTGGTTGATCCTATTTTCATTTCCATAGAGGATTATGGTAGCCTGGCCGAACGTACCTGCCCGTGGGACTTGATCCCGAGCGCTATAATGTTCACCCCTACTTGTCATGACCATGATTGAGGCTGGTTGGGACGCAAGATCCCGTATAACAAGCGATGCTATGGAGCGACAAGAAGAAACCGTAGGGGCTGCCGGTAAATCTACAAAAACAGGGAGAGATTACATGAATCCAGTCATCGGTCTAGATATTTCTAAGGAAGAAAGCCATGGACAAGCCTTTTTAGAGCGCGGGAAACCATACAGAGGGACCTTTCATTTCGAGCATACTCGAGAAGGGTTGGCAAAGCTGCTTCAAGTTATTCGAGACGTCGAGCATGCATCCAGTCAAAGTCCTTTAATTATTCTAGAAGCAACCGGGCATTACCAAAGTCCCGTTGTTCAGTTCCTGGAGGAGCATCACTATCTATACATTGTCATTAATCCGCTCATCTCAAATCGACTTAGGAAGTCCAACCTTCGTAAAGTGAAGACGGACGCTGCAGATGCTTACCTATTGGGAGAACTGTACTACAAAGAAGAGTTTGAACCTTTTAAGAAAAGAGGTGTGCAACTGCTCAATCTGCGCTATCTAACAAGGCAATACGAGTCTCTATCTAAGATGTGTGTGCAAACAAAGTTGCAATTCCAAGCTGTTCTGGATCAAGTGTTTCCTGCTTACAAAGGTGTCTTCGGTGCTATGTATTCAGGCATTTCTTTACGATTTCTAAGTGAATTCCCGACTTCCTATTCGGTTTTGCAAACGGACGAAGAAACGCTTAATGCCAAATTGAAAGAACTACTTTCGACGAGACGAGGTCGCTCAGAGGACTGGATTAACGAACGGGTAATGCGGCTGTTGGAGGCAGCAAAACAAAACCCCTTCAAACAAACCATGTACGCCAGCCACTTAATCAATTTAAAAGTTCTCATAAGCCTCATTCTTCAGTACCAGGAGCATCTTGCTGAGTTGGAACAGAACATAAATGCCCTGGCTGAAGATATCGAAGAGTATGATTTAATCCAGTCGATTCCCGGTATTGGCCATAAAATTGCTGCAACAATTTTATCCGAAATTGGTGAAATCGACCGATTTGATCATCCAAAACAACTGGTCGCCTTTGCAGGCATCGATCCGAGTGTGTTCGCTTCAGGTAAGTTTACGGCAACCCGAAATCGAATCACCAAACGTGGTTCCAGACAGCTTCGTTATGCGCTGGTTTTGGCTGTCCAGTGTGGACTTATCCGTTCTCGCAATATGCGAATCAAAGAGTTTTACGATCGTAAGAGAGCCGAAGGAAAGCCGCATAAAGTGGCTCTGGTCGCATGTGCAAATAAGCTAGTTCATTGGCTACATGCTATCTTGAAAAGTAAGAAGGCATTCCGTTCGGCTTAACTTATCTAATTGGTTTAACCTTCCAAATCGTTGCTTGAACTGGAGGGTTATTTGGCATGTTTATTTTAACTATATCACATGATATGGCTTCACTTTACTGGTAATGTTGACAAGCTATTAGCTGGTATAGTTGAGAAACAGCAGCCAAATAACTTGGCTGCCGTTTATTCATGTTTATGCTCTTTTAAGTTATAAAATTTAAAATATCATCGGGTTCAATCAGTGAAATATTGTTTTCCATATTATATCGGGCACGCTTCAAGAACTCTCTAGACCAACCATCGAGTGCTTCAATATTTCCGTTTCGATAGAGAGCTGAGTAAAGGATAGCTTGTCTCAAATCCATAAATAGTGGTAAGTCTCTTAATAATCTTATATCAATCGTATTTTCCTTTTCGTAACCTTCCAAGAACGAAGTTAGATACCTTTTCACAAAAGTTGGAACATCTTCATCTGGACTAGGCACTGCAATACCATAGAATAAGTTAACAGAAATATCTTGCGTGAACCATCCGTATTGACATTCATCAAAGTCAAATACAGTGATGCTTCCATTTGGTTGAACTGTGTAGTTACCAAAACAAAAATCACCATGAATAAGTCCAAAATTTTCACTATCACGTGATAATTTGTGGACCCTCTGCATCAAGGATTCAAAATGAGCAATTGCAAGGTTCTGGGAAGAGGGAATATAAGTTATGAATTCTTGAAGATAACTATTTTTTTGCCAGTCGTATCGTGTTATCTCGGCTGTACTAGGAACATATTTTTTAGCTAGTGCGTGCATTCTCCCTGCAATTTCTCCCAATTTATTAAACTCTTCATTTTGAGATATTTTATCACTCCATGAGGCACCTTGACCTTTATGGAATGCTACAACAAAAAAACCATTCATCTTTTCAATTAGCTCGCCGTTACTTGATTTCACTGGATAGGATACTGGAACACCGTTTTTCGCAAGATATTGTATCCATTCTAGTTCACCATGTATAAGCTCAAGCGTCCTGTGCGATTCATGTATAATCCGAATGATGAGATTACGTGCTTCGTTTTAACTTCCATAGGTGAAGTTTTGATTCTTCCCCAATAAAATCAACTCTTCAGGCATGAACCCATACCTTTTTGCTGCTTCAACTACAATCTTATTCGTAAAAAAGGCTTCAATTGTTGGATTCATATTACACCTCATTATTTTTAATTCAAAGTGTTATCTCCCTTCTAGTAAATGCTCTATTAACACTTCATTACTCTAAGATTTTTCCCAATAGTATGTTTCATTTTTTTCTCCTCTTTCCATATATGCATAAAAAGAAAATACACTAACATATTCCATTTGTAAATAACTCCCACTTAACCTACCGTTAGTTGAATGATGAATTATTAGTATTCAATGAGTATCTTGTCGATTTCTGCAATTTCGCTGATCTTTGATATACCATCGCCGTTTCCTTCAAACAACTCAAGGAAGCGTTCACGCTGACTTTTAATGCTCGCGAGTTCTTTATCAACGGCAGAATCGATGGAGCAGGCCGACAATCTGCGCTGTCAGGCATTGATTTTTTTTCCAAAATAGGTTATTTTATAGAAAGCTTAGCGATAAGCAAGTTCCTGACACGAAGGGAGATGTGTTTTAATGGCAACTACTTATATGGTGGTTTGGTCTTAAAACTGAATAGTAGGCATACGCGAAAAAAGCGGGGAAACGCCCCTATTATTTGGTATGCCATCCGAAGTAACCTTTCGTGAATATTGCTGTTTGCAAGATACGATGAAGGTCGTGTCTTTTTTGCGTCCTGATGCCGCGTGACAGCAGCTTCTTTAGAGGCTGCTTGTCCGTGGCATTTTTGCGTCAAAACAACATTAAAGGAGCTAACAAAAAAACTATGATAAATCTGAAAACCTATGGCTATACAGAAATAGAAGCAATTCCCGACGGATTATTGCCCGGAAGGGTGACAGAGCTTCGGCGCGAGCGCTTCACGGTCATGACCGAGCGCGGAGAAGTAACGGCGGTGCTCAAAGGAGCATTCTATCACAGCGTGGAAACACGCGTAGATTTTCCATGCGTCGGGGATTTCGTCTTGCTGCGCTACAACGAGAGCGGAGATTCGCTCATCGTTACGGTACTGCCCCGCCGTTCCAAGTTCTCACGCGCAGATTACTCAGGGCATGCCGTAGGCTACGCCAAAACCGTGCGGGAACAGGTCGTTGCAACCAACTTTGACTATGTGTTCATTCTTTCTTCTTTGAATTGGGATTTCAACATTACCCGCCTCATGAGGTACCTGACACAAGTCAGACAGAGCGGCAGTCAGCCAGTCGTCATTCTGACCAAGGCTGATCTCGTTGAAGATTATAATCTCCCGCTCGCAGAAGTTACACAAAGCATCCCTGATGTGCCAGTTCATGCGATCTGCAGTCATACTGGCCTGGGGCTGAACGAACTCGCTCCCTACTTGATGCCTGGTAAAACAGTCGTCTTTCTCGGCATGTCCGGCGTTGGTAAATCATCTCTGCTCAATGCATTGATAGAACAGGACGTAATGAGGGTTCAGGCGATCCGAGAGGTTGATAGCCGGGGGCGGCATACGACAACGCACCGTCAGCTGTTCATGCTCCCCTCAGGAACGATGGTCATCGATACGCCGGGAATGCGTGAGCTTGGGCTTTTTGATGCCGGCGAAGGCATACGTGCAAGCTTTACCGATGTGGAGGAATGGTTCCCGCAATGCCGGTTTGCAGATTGCCGCCATCAGGGCGAGCCGGGCTGTGCCGTTCTCGCCGCGCTTGCCGACGGTTCTTTGCCGCGTGAACGGTGGGAGTATTATGTTGCCCAGCAGCATGAGCACAAGTATGTCCAGGATAAAACAAGCTACCTCATCGACAAGAGGGCTCGAAATAAAACGATAGCTATGTCAAGCAAGCAAACGAAGAAAAACGGAGGATGGAAGAAATGAATATTAAATTCGAAACGCTGATCTATGCCTTAAGCCGACAGTTCAAGAAGGATATTATCTCGGCTGACTACCAAACCATGCCGTTACAGGGCGGAACTGTGGGAAATGTGCACCTGGTAAACGGGATCGCCGAAACCGCGGATGGTGAAAAAATGCCGTACCATATCGTGCTGAAAATTCAAAAGAAATGGGAACGTTACAACGATCCGGATTCCTGGCGCCGTGAATATGATCTCTATATGTCTGACTTGGGAATGACGTTCTCGGATACCTTCCGCTGGCCAACATGTTACCATGCGGAGATGAATACCGAAGAAAATGAATTCCAGCTGTGGCTGGAATATATCGATGGCGTAACCGGTTTAGACTTAACCGGTGACATGTATGAACAGGCGGCGCTGGAGTTAGGACGCTATCAAGGCAAGCTGTATGCGGAGAAGCCCGCTGTGCTGCAGAGCCTGACAAACCTGAGCCATGCAGATCTCATGAAGAATACGTATCTGCATTACCGGTCGTGGCCAGTCGTCTACGATTATATACGCTCGGAGGACTGCGAATTCCCGCAGCACATGCGGCAAATGCTCATCGACATCGATGAGCACGCAGATGAGATACTCGCCCGCATTGAGCAATTGCCCCTAGTGCTATGCCATCGGGACTTCTGGGTGACCAACCTGATCTATGCCGACGGGAAAATCGCGCTCATCGACTGGGATACATGCGGATGGGGCTACATGGGCGAGGATCTCGCAAGCTTGATTGCAGATGAAGCGGATATCGCTCACATGGTCGAATACTACCAACGATGTGTCCCTGCGTATTACAAAGGTTTTTCGGAGTATGCAGATGCATCCCCTATCGCCGATAATTGCGTCTTCGAATTGATCCTTCTCATGTTCGGGTACAGGCTTGTAGAGTGGTATCTCCACACAGAGGACGATGACGAGAAAACAAAGTGTCTTCATACGCTCCAAAAAATCCATGAAATGAAGAGCAGCCCTGCGCAGGGTTGACTCTAAAAAAAGAACTCCGAAACCCCTTGAATATAGTGGGTTTTCGGAGTTTCTTTCATTACTCTCATTCGGTGGATCGACAATGGAAATAAAGTTCTAGACTGTCGCTATTTCACTTAACTAACGTGTTCTGTTAGCGAAAAATCTATTATTAACAGTCTTTTTTATAGGACTAAAAAGATTCTAGTTTAATGAATTGTTGTTTCGAGAACTCTGTCCAGATCATGTGATGCTTCAATAATGGCTGGCTCCAAATTACTCAACCATTCGGAATACTCTAAACGTGTTACCATGGATGGATCCTTCCTTAGCTCCTTGCATCTCTTCAAATTCTCTTTCCATCCGCTACTAAGATGTAAAAGCCCCCAGTCTGCTGCATGGCTTTTAGACAAGATGACACCTTCCTGCCACCAAGCAATAAATTTAGAAGCTAATAAGAGCCAGTCGACGGAATATAGACTATTCCCCTTGCCAAACTTCCGCATGCACTTGGCATATTCCATAAAAAAACTAATGAACTCTTCCTTCGAGTACGATGGAATATTGTTTAGATGGGACTCACCATACAACAAGATACTCTGCTCCTTAATCGTGTACAGGGTGAACAGGTCTAATTTATTTTCCGTCCAGACGGATTCGCGCTTTGTTCCCCACCATAAGCCACTGCCCTTTTCACCATTCAGCATATTAATCGTAAGAAAGGCATCCTCAAGCATATCGGTATAGAGGTTGGGGATTTGTCTATCGACGGATCTTCTAAGAAGGGATGATCTATAATTGGATCTTTGTTTGTTTAAAAGTTCGATTTCATTTTGGTTAAGGTCCTCTCCAATTACGACGAGAAAATCTAAATCCCCGTATCCACAAATATGGACAAAGATTGCTCAAGTGTTTCGTCTTCAAATGATTGGATAAACAATTCAATCGCTCCATTTTGAATTTCTATTTTTAGTAGGGTTCCCGTAGTTATGTATCTGCGATCACTCACAATAACCCAGTAATGCTTATGAGTTGGTATCCGCTAAATTCTCGCTTTCTTTAGATTGTAATAGCATGACATGAGCCTCTGCTACGGCATTACGAAACAACTTATCTATCAATTCGATGCGATCTACTATATCTTCTACGGTTCTTACACCATATAGCTTTTCCAAGGTTAGTACCACTTCGACAGGAAAATCCCGAGACGCATGAACCAAGAAGCTGTCAGCTTGGAATGGTGTATAGATTATCCGAAGTACATCTACAAGTGGATTCACAACATACTTATGATAGTAAATCAACGACTCTAAAAAAAGCCCACGTTTTGTATATTTGACAGCTCGGTTCCTTTGACTGTAAATACCCTGAGCACGTATCAATTGTGATTGAAGTTGTGAATGGTGAGTCGTGTGATCAACGTTTTGATACTTCACGATACCTGTCTTATCTATCAATATAACGGGTACGACAGTTTTGTCTTCGTTAATGAATAAAACAGGGACACTCTCACTTTGGATCGTCACGTCAACTAAGAGACTATCTGATGACTCCTGTAGGTGGTAAACCTTGTAGCGGTTATTTGTGGGTCGACCAGTTTCTTCATAGGCAATATCTACTTTTCCTAATCGATGCATACAGGCATCCAACCGGGTGAATGCAGCATCTATGCAGCCTTCTTTCGTATAGCACACCAAATCGATATCAGAATACTCGTCCAAAGTTTTAGTACCATCTGAACCCTCTAGCCAAATAGCTAAAATATAATCTTTAATACCAAGGTCTGATACAATTGCGTTTAGAATGGTCTCACGGTTAATCGTCATAGCTAAACCTCCCATGTATTTTCATCTAATAATAGTTTTATCACCGGTTTACTCCTGTCATTACTGCAGGTAGGATTTTCGTTGTGATCAACGAACACTTTTCCAGATTGATTTCGCTCAATTACGGAATATGCAAACACAGGTTCATATGCTAGATTTTTCAACAGTGGCAGAACGTGAGCGTAGTTTTCTTTAGATAATTCTATCATTTCATCTCTCACTTCAAATTTCATCTTTATATAAGTTCCTTGTTAAATTAACCTGGACGACAGTTGAACAAATAAAAACGGCTGCCGAAGCAACCGCTATTATACTAACATTCCCCGTTACCGGAATGTGTCACCTCGGGCATAGTAATTCAAACTTCATCTTCAAATATACTTTTTAAAATCAAATCTGCGCATTCTTCGGAAGTGTTTAAATGTGTGTTGACTGTACAATTATACTGGATATCTTTTGCCATGATTTTGTGTTGCCAATCAGATTGGTCTTCGGTTCTATTTTCTCGTGCAATATTTCTCTGACGGCAAATGTCTAAAGGGCAAAACACTTCAACAATGTATAATGGGTAACCAGAAAATATATTCTTCACTTTTTCATAATGCGGTTTCAACTCAGGTCTATCTACCATAATGCCGTCAATAAGCACATTTTTACCATGGTCAGAAAATAATTTGGCTGTATGATACATCATGATAATTGCTTCACTTAAATACTTCCAATAATCTTCACGAAGATAACGTTCACCTATTATTTCTTCAAAAAGGTCATTGGCAACAACATAAAAAAATTCATGCGATTTTAACTGTAAAGCATCTACTATTGATGTTTTTCCAGAGCTCGTAACACCGTTCAAAAATACGATTCTACCCTTGTTCATCCTGTTAATGCCCCTTATTAATTCAATTAATCTCATTTTAATATTTAAACTGTAAGTCTGGAAATAAAAAACAACTATAATTGAACTATACTACCGTTAGTGAACAAATAAAAAACGGCTGCCGAAGCAACCGCTATCGGTTAACTATCATCTTTGAAATGATAATGTTCATGATGGATCGTATCCATTCCAACCAACTTACTACTCTTTCTATGGTAATATGCGAAGTTATTATTTAGCGGCATTCGAAGTAATTGATAATTGTGATCTCTTGGCAAAGCTTCGACTTCATTAATGGCTAACTCACGTGTGGTATAAATACCAATTGGAAAGAAATTTGGAAAACCAGTTGAAACATCAGCAACGAAAATCCCCCAAACATAATCATTTGGCATATAATTCACCCGTCTCCTTTATCGCTCAATAAGACAAAGAGCAGCTGCCGCGGCGATCTGCTCCTTGTTTCAGTAACTATAGTTCCCCGTTAGTTGAAGAGACTCGATAAAGACATTACTAAATTCAAGATTTTGTGCAGATGTACCCGCGGCTGCTACCAGACACTGTTAAACAATTAAAAGGCCATGATTTTCCGCTTTCGCTTTTCTTATTTGTCTTCTTTTGGCATTGGCAATGGTACATTCCAATCCAGGTCATAGCTCTTTTTTGCCAATTCTGAAGTAAGACTGAGCTTTTGAGGGAGTTCTTTCATTTCATCACTTTGCAATTTTATTCGGATATGGTTTCTGCCTTGTTCATCCTTTCCCATCATTTTAAAATCTCCACCTGTTACATTGAATATTTTGCCCTTTTCATCTTCTATAGTCCAACCAAAACGATTAATAATTTTATCTGTGTCATCATCCATTAAAATCGTATCTGCTACATTAATATGTGATATATCCTTTAAATAAGCCTCTAGCAGAATAGTAGCATGCTTCTCATTCTTTGGAGATGCTTCATTTAATGGTTCGTCAAAGGTTACGGACATGATCTCAATCGTTTTGCCATCCTCATCTACTCTTACAGGTTTTTCAGCAAGCTGTTTTGGCTCAAATGATACGCCTAGCGCATACGGTTCTGTTTTTTCTAAAGAATCCAATACTAGTGTATATTGATGATCAGGAGACAGGGGAGCAAATCCATACTTCCGATTAGAATGACCGTATTCTCCCACGGCCTTGCGTGAAATATCAAGCGCCCTAGTTAAATCTTTTACTTTCTCTCCTTTTTCATTTTCAACATGAAAATTCAGTTTATAATCATCATAGCGAACATAAGGATCAACTGAATCTAGTTTTCCTTTCACTTGTTTACTTTCCTCTACTAATCTTTTCTTTGCCTCTTCCGTCCATTTCGTTTCATAATCCACACGGGCAGCAGTCGGTGAATGCATAATGCTATTTAGATTGATTTGCAGTCCCTGTGGTGTGGTATACGTCTTATCGATTGATAGCACCTTGGATGCCTTAATTGCTTTTTCTAAATCAATAGGAATCTTTAAGGCCCAATTTCCTTTAACAGAGTCGATCTGATTCCCCTCGAACTGTAATAAAAGGTTTTGTTCTTCTGTTTCCCCCGGTTTTTTTAGAGTGAGATATCCGTAATTTTCTTGGATTTCTACCATATATGTTTTAGTTTCTTTAATCACATTTCCTTTCAAATCTGTTACCTCTACGTTACTTATGTGAAGCTTATCCGGATGAATAAAGTTCTTTTGCTGATCCTTGATCGAATAAACAGCCACAATTCTCATCGGATCAGCTAATATCTCCTCTATTTCAAGAGTATAGCCCCGATCAGTAACAGAGGCATTTACCTTCTGTGAAAAACCTTCCTGTGCTGCATATTGCAGTTCTTTATCAGAACCATTAAATAGCGATTTAACATAGGCCGCAAAGGTAGGACTCACCGATATCGTTAAAAGCAAAGCGCAGCTGATTAAGACAGGAAGTACCAAAGTGCCTAGTAAACGCGACCTTTTTCTTTTATAGGCTACCACTTGGTCAGGAATCACAAAACTAGGCTGATCCAATTCTCCAGCAACATTTTTTAGAGTTTGTGCAATTTGTTTGTCAAGATTAGTCATGCATGTTCACTCCCATCTCGGTAAATACCTGTGTTTCTTTGTTAACTTGTATTTTTTCAGCAATTAAGTTTCTGGCCTTATGTAGCCTTGATTTTACCGTTCCCTCAAATACACCAAGGATTTTTGCAATTTCAGCTATACTAAACTCCTCATAATAGTAAAGGATAACTACTGAGCGATGTTTCAGCGTCATCATCTGAATCGCTCGCCAAATCTGTTGCTCTTTCTCCTTTTGAAGAATACTCTCCAATGGGTTTTGCCCAGGGTCAATAGAGTCCAAATATTCTTCCGTATTTTTCTTTCTACGCACCATATTAAGTGCACGATGTGTCACAATTTTTATAAACCAAGCTCGAAACGATGTCCCTTTTCGTTTATCATATCGATAAAGTGATTTATACGCTTCCCATAGTGCTTCTTGAACGGCATCCTGAGCTAGATGATAATCATGGACGATCAAAAAAGCGACTCGAAATGCACTAGTTAAGTGAGGTTGAACAAGTGTTTCAAAATCAACTTGACCTCCTTCCTTGGGTATTGGAAAATGATGATTTTCTTTCACTTAAAAGACCTCCTCGTTTTTCCTTTCACTTCTTATTCACCAGTTCTCGTATTTTGGTTCATAAAAAGAGGAAAAAACTTTTCCCTCACTTGGGTGAACTGCTACTTGCGATGTTATCAATTAATTCCCCCATTTTTTCATAATAACCGTTTAGCTGAAGAAGTTTTCAACCTACATTATCCAGATTTATACTTAAACTACCCTGTCCGTTAGCTGAACAAAGGGCTACCTCTTGGCAGCCCTCTCATTAATGAACTAAAGTTCTCAGTTTGTTGAGCAACTTGTAACTGCAATCATCTTAATCGCCTTTTATTAAATCGTTCTTAGCTAAATCGAAGGCTACTGCGAGATATCTTCACATTGCTGCATTAAAGAATATTTCATTTTCTTCGATTAATTTGAAGCTAGCTTTGATTCATGAACATGATTGTGGAAATGCCTTTTTTACGATGCGGATCAGGTACTTTTAACATACCGATGTCGACTAAATGTTTGAGTACGAAGGCGAGTATGGTTCCCGACGCCATGCAGTTCTGTGACCAGTAACGCACATATTTATGTGCATGATCTGGTTGTCCTTCGAGGTTCACTTGATAAACAGCTTGATCCAATTTCGTGGCGGCTTCTTTGATTCGTTCGGACGGTTGCGGAATCGCCGCATGCAGACGTTCTCCTGTTTGCTTATCCTTGCAATAAACAATGTTAACTTCAAGGTCAGATTCCGTTCTCAGCAAATATTGTTTATCGAAAAGACGGCGATAGGCATCAATGTTTACATCGTTTTGCGGTAAATCTCCATTGATCACATGCATCAGACTAATGAAATCCGAACTCAGATTGTCTCGCCAACTGTCCTTCCTGCCACACCACCACGTATCGACCTGCCATGCCTTTATTGCAAACTCATCGGAATCCCGATTCATATTTCCACTATAATAATATTGTTTAGGATCAAAACTGACGTCAAACTCTCTGTGAATCGTTGCATGAGCGGCGTAATGGCCGCCATCTTTGCGGCTGACGGAAACCTCTTCATGGCTAACCCTATTGAGTTCTTTGAAGCTCAATTGATTACCAGCATACGGAATGAGGCTCCACAACAGTAGATTGACATCGCCGCCAGGAATGTAGATACCCGTCTCTTGGAACACTTCACCCATCGAGAAAAATGTCTTGAAATAATGCTCGACTGCAATCTCCGCATATTCTTTGAACAATGGGTACAGCACCTCTCTTTTCATTGGGGACGGATCTTCTATGTACATATTGGTACGATACTTTCTACCCGGTAGTTTATCCATGAATCCGTATTCTTCCAGTAGTTCGATTTCATCCTCTATAAATACTGGTGAAATGCCCAGCTCTTCAGCAATTTCATTAATCGTGAGTGGCTTGTGATACGTTGAGAAAGCGATGTTTTGTCTAATCGCCGTCGCTAAAAAGTCAGAGGTGTCGCCTTTCTTTCCTGGGGATCCATTATGCCCTAAACCTGTCATGCGAATCGGGTTGATGCCGAGATTACCCATTGATCGAATGGTGTTCATTTTGTGTTTCAGCTCCTTTTTCGCTTCGAATAAATGCCATTTGATTGTGCCGCTAGAAAGACCCAGCTCAGCCGCGATTCCACTAATTTTCATTCCACCATAATAGTACTTGATAACAATTGCCCGTTGCTGGTGAGATAAAAAAGCTATTTCCCGCCGCAAAGCGCCAGCCGTTTCTTGACGAATGATCTCGTCGAAACCCTGTTCTCTGGAAATCACCTCTTGGTCATCAATCCGCATTTGGTTGGAAGCTTTGACTTTCTCGCCTACGAATTTCGCCCATACATAGTGCGCAATCTTAAAGACGTAACTGTTCAGATCCAAGAAGTCTGACTTTTTAAGAAGCGCTTGGTATACTTCCAGCGTAATTCTTCCCGCCAGCTCCTCGGCTTCGGCGATCTTTCCCGTTTTGTTCAAAGCAAAACCATATAGCGGCTTGATGAAATCCTCGATGACACGGTCAGCATGTTGTTTATTCATGTTCTAAAAGCTCCTTCTTATCGGTGGCACTTAAATATATACTGCAGCGAAAACGAAAAAGGTTGGGGAGTTTAGGAAAAATTTATTCAACTATCCTTCCCTTTAGCTTAATGCCGCTCCCAATCAAGTTCTAGATTAGGCTTCTCATCAAATAAAAAAAGACCGTTTCGGTCTTTTGTGCAACTTCGAACACCCCAACTCATGTTACAATACAACCTGAACTCATACTTTACGAAGGCGGTTGATACTGTTGATTTACATCATCAAATTTGTATACAGCTTTGTGCTTCCTCCAGGACTTTTCATCCTACTTCTGCTCGGTCTTGTCATTTGGTTATGGAAAAAGAACCGTCGTCCTGCGCTTGTCCTGCTTGGCGTTACACTGCTTATGTATTTCTCCATGACTTCCTTAGTCAGCGATGCGTTAATCGGAGGTTTAGAACGAAAATATCCTCAACCGGATACATTGCAAGGAGATGTCATCGTTGTGCTTGGTGGAGGTGCAAGCTCTGGGACACCGGATATTGATGGCGAGGGCAACTTATATGGATCAGCAGCGAATCGGCTAATTACAGCTGTACGACTACATAATGCAAGTGGTTTACCCATCCTATTCTCTGGTGGACAAGTCTTCTCCGACAGCGGCAATGAAGCGGATATCGCCAAAAGACAACTCCTTGGACTCGGTGTCCCCGAAGAGGATATCCTGACCGACAATCAATCTCTTAACACGGAGCAGAATGCTGTAAATACCGCCGCAATCCTACAAGAGATGGGACTTAAGCGTCCTGTACTAGTCACTTCAGGGTTTCATATGCCCCGCTCGATGCAGCACTTCAAGAATGCAGGGCTAACAGCGCAAGCTTTTCCTACAGATTATATCGCCAGCGCACAATTTTCGTTGCAACCCTCAAAGTTCACTCCTTCGCCAGGAGCCATCTCCACTACAGGCACAGCCTTGAAGGAGTATTTAGGTCTTCTTGTTGCTCATCTATTTAATTAGATCTGTGAATTTCGCATTTGTTACCCCTGCAAGAAGCTGCGGTGATACATCCATTTGTTGACCAATTTTTCCGGCGCTAACGGCTATCGTTTCCTGACTCTCTGCGCTGCTATCAATGAACGTTGGATATAGCTTTTTCATACCGACTGGTGAACATCCACCACGGATATAACCCGTCCACTTCTGCAAGTCCTTCACTGGCAGCATCTCAATCTTTTTCTCTCCGGCGGCCTTGGCCGCCTTTTTGAGATCCAGCTCCTCAGCAACCGGTATAACAAATACATAAAGATTTGCTCCGCTATGAGCGACCAAAGTTTTAAAAACCGTCTCTGCCGCCTTTCCAATCTTCTCCGCAACTGCCGTACCATGGATTAGTCCATCCTCGTTGTCATAAATAAACACTTCATATCCAATTTTCTTCGCATCTAGCATTCGCATCGCGTTGGTTTTGGTTACTGCCATATCTGATCTACCTCTCTTTAATCTATTCGATACTATATGGTCAAAGAGGCCCCAAAGCCAACATGGCTCACAGGACCTCTTATTGCTGCGTTCCCATTAATCTCTGGGATAATTAACTTGCATAATATCCATAAACGGAACTTTTTCGATACCTTCGTTTTTACTGATGTGTACTTTTCCTGTCCGCGAGTCCATTTCTACAATCGTTCCGCGCACCTGTTCTTCTTTTCCCCATACAGTCAATAAAATCTCAGAACCTTCTTGCTTGGCTTCAACTAGCTGATTGCCTAGCTCCTCAAGTACAAATTCATCTCTAGTGGGCCGCTTGGCCACTTTTGCTTTTGCCACTCTACTCCTCCAATAAGCGATTACAGGTATTAAGTATTTTAAAATACTAAGTATGAATGCTCTCGTTTATTATATCATGTTTCAGTTTAAGGCTCGAACCCCTTCTGGCTCAAGAAAAGCTCATCTTCATTAAAAACACTCCGGAGTCCATCGTACACCCTGCGATAAGCCGCCGGATCGTACCATTCTTCCAATTGCAGCTCTTCATAAAGGGAATAAATACCTAATCTCCGTGTCCGTTTGCCCCCACTGCCATCTCCCATAAAATAATCGTCGATACAGACCCTATCCACCAAACCCCTTAGGATCTCTGGAAAAGAAGTGCTGCTTGGCAATACCGGAGCGATGGTTGCTTGAACAGGAATGCCCGCTTCACGCAGTAATTTCAGTGTTTTTAATCTTGCAGAAATGGGTGGAGCACTTGGTGTGAATTTTTTGCGAATATCTTCACGATCCGTCTCTACAGTCATACTCACGCGAACCTTGTCTTCTAAGCGTAATAATAAATCTATATCTCTGCGTACGAGCGGACTGCGCGTCTGCACGAACAGAAAATCGGGCGGGGACTCCACCATAACCTCCAGCAAAGCTCTTGTTACCTGCTCCTTGTGCTCAATCGGTTGGTATGGATCTGTACTAGAGGACATAAAGATGGAGACCGGTCCTTGGGACTTTGCTTTCTGGAGTTCTTTGCGTAAGATAGCTGCAGCTTCTTGTTTGACATCTACCCACGTTCCCCATTCCTCTTGGCGAAACAGTGAAACAGGCATTTGACGCACATAACAATAAGAACAGCCATAAGTACAGCCGGTATATGGGTTTAAAGAATGACTATATCCGTTCAGATAACCCGTCCCTTTATTTAGTAAGGTCTTTGGGGTTTTGTACTGGATCTCAATATTCATAATTCTAGAGCACTCTTTCCACTTTCCAAATTAAGCAGCCTAGTCTTCATCTCTAATCCCCCGCGGTAGCCAGTTAATGTTCCATTCTTGCCAATGACTCGGTGGCAGGGCACCGTAATTAGTATCGGATTTGCACCTATGGCCGTCCCTACCGCGCGTACTGCAGCAGGCTTTTGAATATGTGTGGCGATGTCCGAATAAGACCACGTTTGTCCATATGGGATTTCACATAACGCTTTCCACACCGCGAGTTGAAATGGAGTCCCACGATAGTCAAAAGGAATGCTGAATGCTTGCCGTACCCCTTGCAAATATTCGATCAGTTCCTGTACAAATGGAACCATTTTCTCATCGTCCTGCACCAGTTTACTTTCAGGAAATCTACGGCTGATCCAGTCACTCA
Source organism: Paenibacillus sp. FSL E2-8871 (assembly GCF_038000345.1). Taxonomy (NCBI): domain Bacteria; kingdom Bacillati; phylum Bacillota; class Bacilli; order Caryophanales; family Paenibacillaceae; genus Paenibacillus; species Paenibacillus sp. FSL E2-8871. Next base: position 1,814,842 of record NZ_JBBOBV010000001.1, read on the forward strand.
TTTCTTCGAATGGCTTCTGCTGCGACCCCACATAACTTAATCCTTTCTCCGACGCTGCGATATAGAAACTCCATTCCTTATAAGCTAGCAATGTCCAGTATATGATTGCATTTTGTCTACTCTTCATTTTTCTGTACCTCCAAGAATAATTCAGAATGATTCGTTAATTCTAATTTGTTAAGCTGTCGATACTTCATTGGGGTAAGCCCCGTCTTTTTCTTAAATAAGGTAATAAAATACGACGTATTTGGCAGACCCACATGTAATCCAATATCAGCTACATCCCGATCTGTGGTAACCAAATATTCAGATGCCTGATCGATTCTCTTTTGCTGTATATAATCCACTGGAGTGATTCCCGTTACTTTCTTGAAGGTTCGATGGAGATGATAAGGGCTTCCATGACAGACTTCTGCCAGCGTTTCAAGAGTAAGAGGTTCATGATAATGTTTGTCGATATATTCAGTCATTACAGCCACCCATTCCTTATCCGGCAGCCGCTCACCCGTCGGTTTGCATCTTTTACAGGGACGAAATCCAGATTCTAATGCTTGTTCTGCATTTTGAAAGATACGTGCATTCTCACGATTAGGTGCTTTGGACTTGCAGGAAGGTCGGCAAAAGATTCCCGTAGTCTTCACTGCATAAAAGAATTTTTCGTTATAAGCTGCATCATTTTGCAAAATAGCCTGCCATTGCTCCTCAGTCATCTTTTCCACTTCTCCACTCTTATCCATACGATTCACCTCTAAACCAAGTATACCCCGCTACTGGGTCATCTGTACTCATTCTAGAATGTAAAAGCAAGATAGTGAAATACAAGAATGGTGAGATTGCTCGTAATTACACTTTGTTTATCGAATCCGCACTTCCTTTGTCAACCTTGCAGGGAGCAGCAATTGAACAACGAATTACTCATAACATGACTACCTGAACTGGAGGAATCAAAATGGAAATTCTGAAAACAAAGGATGCCGCAGAGCTGCTGTCCGTTAGCCAGACTACGATCAAACGTTGGGCTGCTATGTTCCCTGATTTTTTTCCAAAAGACCGGTTTGGCCACTATACATTCTCAGAGCAGCAAATCAGCTTGCTTAGTCATATTAAAGACCGCATTAATCACGGAGAACCACTAGAGAGTATTCAATTAACTGACTCGAATGAAAAGCAGATGTCCACGTCACCGCAAGATCCACTTCATCCCACAGACGCTGAGCCTATGCAAGATATATTATCCCGGATTCATTATATTGAACGTACACTCGATCAAAAAGCTGACGAAGTAGTCATGATACAGTTGCTTCAGCAGCGTGAGGAGCTTGAGGATCTGCGGATAATGATCAAACAATTAGCGGCAACCCTAGAACCCATGCAAGTTTCAAAAGGCAACGCCTTCACATCTAATGAAGCTTCCCATCCCATTACTACTGCAAGGTTGCCCTCTCCACCAAGAAAACGTGGTCTATTACGCTCATTCTTTTTCCTGTAAGCCTGAAACACAAAAAGAACCTACTTCTAACTAACGTTGAAGTAGGTTCTTTTTAAATATCGTAGGACATGGATGACGAAGTCAGCGATTAACGGTTAGGTGATCCCCTATTGCTTCTGCAATAAAGCGGAGCCTGCGATTCCTGGATGCGTCATTTCGTATGGGTCCAGAATCAGATTGAGCTCTTCTTCGGATAACACATTATACTTAAGGCACAATTCACGAACAGATTCTCCTGTCAAAATCGCCTCACGAGCAATACGTGAAACCACTTCGTAGCCCAAATGTGGGTTAACCGCAGTAATGATTCCGACACTCCGCTCCACATCCCGCTCTAGCTTCTCTTTATTGGCTTCAATACCAGCCAGACAGAAATCTGTGAAGACTTGGAAGGAGTTATTCATGATGCTGATGGACTGAATGAGATTAAACACTAGAACTGGCTCCATAACATTCAGTTCCAGTTGACCCGCTTGGGAAGCCAGACAGATTGTATGGTCATTTCCTATCACTTGAAAAGCTACCTGATTGATGACCTCTGCCATAACCGGATTAACTTTACCTGGCATAATGGAGGAACCAGGCTGGCGAGCAGGTAGTGAAATTTCATTAAACCCTGTCCGCGGGCCGGAGGCCATGAGTCGAAGATCATTAGCAATCTTGGACATGTTCATCATGCAGACTTTTAAGGCAGCAGATACTTCTGTGTATGCATCTGTATTTTGCGTAGCATCCACAAGATGATCTGCAGTAACTAGCGGCAATCCACTTATTTCAGCCAAATGCTCTACAACCACTTCGATATATCGAGGGTCAGCATTTAATCCAGTTCCTACAGCCGTTGCCCCCATATTCACTTCATACAAATGATGACGTGTATGTTCAATACGTTTGATATCTCTCTCAAGTACTCTGCGATAAGCCTCGAACTCTTGGCCCAGACGAATTGGTACTGCATCTTGTAGATGCGTGCGTCCCATTTTTATAACCGGATCGAATTCCTTGGCTTTGTCTGCAAACACCTCATGCATTCTGCGCATTGTTACAAGCAGTTGTTCCAGAAGAGAAAGCGTCGCAATATGAATAGCCGTCGGGAATGCATCATTTGTAGACTGCGCCATATTCACATGAGAGTTGGGACTTAAATGACGATAGTCTCCTTTTTCATGACCAAGCAGCTCTAATGCTCGGTTAGCAATGACTTCATTGGCATTCATATTTAACGAGGTACCTGCACCACCCTGTATAGGGTCTACAATAAATTGTTCGTGCCATTGACCTTCGATGATCTCATCTGCTGCTTTCACAACAACTTCTCCAAGCCCACGATAGAGCCTGCCGATTTCCATATTTGCAAGCGCAGCGGCTTTCTTTACGATCCCCATCGCTTTGATTAATTCATTGTGCACTCTATAACCCGTAATTGGAAAATTCTCTACTGCGCGTAATGTCTGAATCCCATAGTATGCGTTCTTATCTACTTGTTTGCTGCCTAGAAAATCATTTTCTACACGAAATTCAGTTCCTGTCACAGTAAATCCCTCGCATTCTTTGAGTTAGGTTTGAACGGATTTAAGAAAGCGCATTCATTCATATGTCTCACTTAGATATTAACCTTTATTGTGATAAATGTCTCTCATAAAATTAGAGATTAATGTAATTAATTTCAAATAAGATTACGAAAGCCTTGCCCTTAAAGGAAAGCTGGTTTTTATTAGGAGTAAATTTCCAAATGAAGCTATAGCATAGTATGCGCATTTATAATATAAAAAAGCCGACCTTAAGGTCGACTCCATCCAAACTTAACTCACAACTATGTTGAGTTCTTATTAAACCGTATAGTTCTCCAAAGAGATCTTCACACCATTCAGCAAAGCTCGCGGTTGCTCTGACTCACTCACCATACTCAAATGCAATCTTTCGCCATTACTGGTCGTATAATGAGCCGACAATCCGTCTCCCATCTCAAAGTGTGGTTCATTATGGGCCATAGCTATTACGAATGCATCCAGTCCGATGATGCCACGCTCTGCAGACTCCTTAACACCGATCGCCTCAACGATCACCCCACCCGGCATCCCTTGAACGGTTACCTCAATGTATCCCGGACGTTCCTGTAGTTGGTACGATTGAGATAAATATATTGCGAAATAGACATCCCCAACCTGACCGAATAAGGCATTCGGGTCTTGCATCCACTCCCCATGAGGAAGAACACCGATGATCGTATTCTTTTCCCCCTGAGGAATGGGAAATAAAGAAATAACTACATTCTTGTGATAGAGGACCTCCATATAACGGCTCTGATGGCGTGGATCTCCCTCATTGTAGCCTTGACCTGGATGGAAGAAATATAGCTGGTTGGACCCTCCTTCTCCATTCACAGGCAGAGAGAAAGCCCAACGGAGCTGTTCATTATCAAATTCCTCTACCCGTTCCCACATCCCGCCTGCTGCAAAATCCTCAGTAATATAGGCATAAGAATGAAGTAACGGTTGAGCGTTCGGATCTGTTGGGACTACCTTCTGTGTAATCTTGGTGGTTTCCACTGGCGTCCGGCGATTCATCGCAGCTGTTAAAGCCTCATCTGGTGCTTTATAGAATAGGAGTCCAGCGTATTCCGTGCGTGGCATTGCCTCTGAAAGCTTGAAGTCCCCGAACTGAACATAGTCATGAAGCACATTAGCATCCCCTGGTACATCATGTGGCCAACCTCTAGAATGTGCACCCGCCCAAGCTCCACGTAAATAAAACTCTGCTCTTACCTTCCAAAGATGATCAAGCATGTCTTTAAGAGTAGTTATTAAATCCGTATCTTCTGTCGGGACAAGCTCCAAAGCGCAGGTAAACGCTTGTATCCAATGCCAGAACCACGGGAGACTGCCGTATTCTGGCATACCCTTAGAGCGGATGTATGTCAATGTGGCCTTCAAACTTTGCCGACCATCCTCAACGAGCACATCATCTGCAAACATAGTGCCAAAAATCAGCTTTGCTGCTGTATATTTCGCTTCATGATGCCCAAAAGTGATTACCGGCTTACGGTAGAAATCACTCCGATAAATGTGTCCAAATGCTGTATTCAGGACAATGCGAAGTTGAGCGTTTAGTGCTCCACCATATCTTTTGCAAAAGTAGGCCATCAGACTGCCCATAATTTCCACAGGCAATTCATGCGGCGAAGCCTCACGTGGAACCGGATTCAATCCAAGCGGCCAGTGCCCGTATAGCTCCGTGCCAGGTTGACGATTCTGTAGCATTAATGTCTCTAGTAACACATCCTGTGCCTTCTGTTTCGCTTCTTCCCGGTCAAAAGGCAACGACAAAGAATCATCTACTGCAGCTGCAAAAAGATATGAGGCATAATAAAAGTTATTTCGCACATCATCGTGGAACCAGAGTCCACTCTCAAGCAGAGGCCGTCTCTGCGCTTCCAGCGCTATACTTATAATGATTTCTTGTTGACGGTCCTGATAAGTACTCTGAATACCATTAGACTCCAGCATTCAAGTTCAACCTCCCACATCTCAATTTTCAATAGTATGATAACAATCCTATAAATGAGAACTAAGCATTTTAGATCTATTGTGCACACTTTTCGTTCATTTGGCAATTATTAAAACTTAAAAATAAACTAAAATGAACCAACATAAAAAAACAAACACTTGTAATATGAACATAAATGGAGTAAATTATACCTATACGAACGAAAATATGCTTGTGAAGGAGATTGAATATTCCATGGAAAGACGTTTTGCATCCCACCCTAATGAAGTTAAGCAGTTTGACACTGATCGCCTCCGTAAGGAATTCCACATTCCTGTCATTTTTGCACCAGATGAACTGAAACTTGTACTTACCCATGAGGATCGCATGATCGTTGGCGGTGCTAATCCTGTTAAGGAAGAAGTTGCACTTACAACTGACCTTAAAGAACTTGGAGTTACTTACTTCTTGGAACGCCGTGAGCTGGGGATCATCAATGTTGGCGGTAAAGGTTCGGTTAGTGTCGATGGTACAGAATATGAAGTAGATTTCAAAGAATGTCTGTATGTCGGTCAAGGTTCTAAAGATGTTATCTTCAAAAGTGCAGACGCTTCCAAGCCCGCTAAATTCTATTTGAATTCTGCGCCTGCTCACCAGTCCTATCCAACTACCAAAACCACTCTGGCTGAATCCGAATCTGGTGCGATGGGCGGTTTGGAGAACTCCAACGAGCGTACCATTCACCGGTTCATTCATACAAACGGCGTGCAAAGTGCTCAGCTAGTTATGGGTATGACTCAACTGAAGCCAGGTAGCATGTGGAATACGATGCCAGCACATACACATCCACGCCGGATGGAAGCATATTTCTATTTCGATCTACCGGACGATTCCGTTGTGTTCCACTTGATGGGAGAGCCTAATGAAACTCGCCATATCGTAATGCAAAACGAACAAGCGGTTATTTCTCCAAGCTGGTCCATCCACAGTGGTGTTGGTACTCATAACTATACTTTTATCTGGAGTATGGCTGGCGATAATAAAAGATATGATGATATGGACCCCGTATCCATGAAAGAACTACAATAGAGACAAGCTAAAACGCCTTCGGCGTCCTTTTAAGGACGATAAGCGTTTGTGCGAGAATTATAAGGAAGAGTCTAGCGTGAAACTTAAACTTTCTTATAATTTTAATCAATTACGGAAAGCTGAGGCAAGCGGATGAACCCGATACGACGACATGAGATGATTATGGAAGTTATGCTGAACCAAAAAGATGTAACGGTGAATGAACTGAGCGATAAGCTACAAGTTACGGGAAAAACAATTCGTGAGGATTTAAGCAAGCTGGAGGAGCAAGGACTGATCGTACGTGTACATGGCGGAGCTGTGCTGGCACAAAGCGACCAGTTTGGTATTTTGCCCTCTAAGGATCCATTGGATAAGTATTCCGACGAAAAAACAGAGATCGCCTTGCGCGCGCTTGCTCATATTGAACAGGACGATATTATAGCTCTTGATGGCGGGAGCACAACGCTTGAAATTGCCCGACGCCTGGACAATATGCCTCTAACGGTAGTCACCAATGATGTATACATCATCAGCGAACTGGTTCCCAAAGATCATATTCGTCTCGTCGTTCCCGGGGGTTACCGTGTCCGCAATATGTTGGCCGGCCCTGAAGCCGTCTCCTATGTGCAACAACTTAATATTCAAAAAGCATTTCTGTCCTCGACAGCTGTTCATATCGAACATGGACTTTCTATTTATACAGGAGATTTAATTGAGTTTAAGCAAGCCCTTGTGTCTACTGCCCGTAAAGTGTTCGCGGTTGTGGATCATCATAAATTCGGCCAAACTGCGCTGCGTACATTCGCTTCTCTGCAGGAAGTTGACGTTATCTTGACAGATAAAGGACTCTCTCCCGAAACAGCAGAACAGTTCCGCAGTGCAGGCATTGCCATTGAATGTGAGTAATAACGGAATCAAATCCATTTAAATCAAAGGGGCGTAATTTATAATGTCATCATCATTATTCAGCTTGGCAGGTAAAACAGCACTCGTAACCGGTGCTGCTCAAGGTCTTGGACAAGGCATTGCCCTTGCCTTCGCAGAAGCAGGTGCGGATATTGCATCCGTATCGCTTAATACAAGTCAAGAAACCGTAAACGCTGCAAAAGCTTTTGGTGTAAAAGCGGTTAGCATCGAATCTGACTTAAGTGATCATAGCAACCTGCAAAACACATTTGACCAAGCACTTGAACTGACTGGTCATGTTGACATTCTCGTGAACTGTGCAGGAATGATCCGCCGTACTCCTGCAAAAGACCATAGTGAAAAAGACTGGTTCGATGTTATTAACCTGAACTTGAACACAGTGTTCCTTCTGTCTCAGATCGCTGGCCGCCACTTCCTGGAAAGAGGATCCGGCAAAATCATTAACATCGCCTCTATGCTCTCCTATCAAGGCGGAATCAATGTCCCTGGCTACACCGCGAGTAAGCACGGGGTTGCAGGTCTTACTAAAGCTTTTGCCAATGAATGGGCAGGCTCCGGTCTGAACATTAATGCGATTGCACCAGGCTACATGGCGACTGAAAATACAGCTCCGATCCGTGCTGACCAAAGCCGCTCGGATGCTATCTTAGATCGTATTCCAGCTGCACGTTGGGGAACACCTGATGATCTTAAAGGTCCTGCTGTATTCTTAGCTTCCGCAGCATCCGACTATTTGAATGGTCATATTCTTAATGTTGACGGCGGATGGATGGCTAGATAAATAACCTGAAATATTTAACCCGCTGCCTGTGGCAGCGGGTTATTTTTACTTAAACAAGCTTGTAATGGATTCCCCATCAAATTTACTAGTAATCTTAAAATTTCCAGAGTGATACTTACTATTACTAGATCGATCGCTGAAATACAAGTAATCTGTGCCATAGAGTGTCATTCCAAAGCGCTGATCTTTATTTACATATATTCTTATCCAATAGGTCTCCGCAGGTCGTTCTGATGCATCACTTCTTTTTAATTTCACGTCAGAAAACTCATGTATGATCTTTTCAATTTCTTTCGGGTCATCCACTTTAATTTCTTGTTCATTAGAACTCTTAAGAACTCTAATGGAGATGATTTGAGTAGCATCGATTCGATCCAGTACAAGATTTTGAAATGAATTATAACTGTGATATAAGGGAACTCCATAAAGAAGCAGATTTATTACTATAAGAAACAATAAAAATAATTTACTTTTTTTCATAATTATTAGCCTTCTATCTCCACAAATTCTCCCGGATGTGCCCGAATATACTCGCCAATCAACCTGTAGCTATCTTCGGCTATGTTCTTAAATCGTTCAAATAAACCACTCATCTCATTCAACAACTCAGGATCTCGATCGAGATCCGTGATGGTAGCATCAACCCACTGTATTCCAAGTCGATTGTTTCTTTCTTCGAGAAATGCCTTTGTTTCCTGAAGCAAAAGAATCATCGGATCATCGCCAAAAAATCGTATGCCTCCCATCACCCCTGTCCAATACCCCGGCAGGTCTTGCATGTAAGAAATCCAAGCATAATACTCCCCTTCGGAATTACGGCTGTGATCATGCATTACTCTGAACATACAAAGTGCTTTCTGTCCATCTGTGAGCTTTGAGATCACTTCGGATTTGATCGATGGTGATTTTGCGCGAATCTGCTGAAAGGTAGGCTCCATACAGGCCCATCCTAATCTTTCATCACTTAAAGTGTCCAAATCCTTCTGCTTCATGGTTACTAAATTCATTTAACTCCTCCTTTGATTAACATCCAAAAATATACATTTCATTCTAGCGGTTGTCAATAAGAACCTCCCTAACATTTAGGGTAATTCGAACGTTTTTATGATAGGCTTTAGAAAGAAGAAATCATCACAAAGGAGCTTTTCTATGCATAATGAGATACTTACCATTTTTGATGAAGCAGGCAACCGAACAGGTACGGCTCCACGTGAAGAGGTACATCGGTTAGGACATTGGCATGAGACTTTCCACTGCTGGTTTATAAGCAAAGATCAGGAAATACCCTATATCTATTTACAACTTCGGAGTGAACAGAAACAAGATTATGCGGGACTACTGGACATCACGGCCGCTGGACATTTGCTAGCTAACGAAACTGTAGAAGATGGAACACGCGAGGTTCATGAAGAGCTCGGACTGGATTTATCCTTAAAAGACCTGATCCCGCTAGGGACAATTCCTTATAGTATGAAAAAAGAAAAACTTATCGATAATGAACGAGCGCATGTCTTTGTTTATAACAATCCCTATCGTCTAGAAGATTTTCAGCTACAAAAAGAAGAGGTCGCCGGTATTGTCAAAGCTAAGTTCTCTGATTTCCGCAGATTTTGGCAGGGAGAAATACATAGTCTACAAGTCAACGGTTTTCAAATCGATCCGCATGGACATAGAATTACCATTGAGCAGGATGTAGACAAGACCCATTTTGTACCCCATGAAGTGGGTTATTATACTCGTATTATCGAGGGTATCGAAGCTATATTTCTAAAATCACCAGTAGTAACGGAGGACAAATGATTATTGATCAACGAACATTTACCGTGAAAGGCATCCATTACACCATAAGATCTGCAATCACTACGGATGCTATGACATTGTCCAAATTAAGAGTACAAATTGATGGTGAGACCGAGAATTTAGACAGAGAACCAGGGGAGGCTTTTATAGACGAAATAGAGTTTCAGCAGCTTATCCTATCTGATTCAGAGAAACTAAGAAACTTATTTCTAATCGCGGTAGTTAATAATCAAATCGTTGGGTTCTCTAGATGCGAAGGCCATTCATTAGCAAGATTCGCTCATAAAGTCGAGTTCGGAGTATGTGTGCTGCAGGATTATTGGGGTTATGGAATTGGAAAAAATCTTTTAGCAGAATCGATTGCTTGGGCCGACGTTAACGGTATCCAAAAAATCACTTTAAATGTCCTCGAAACGAACGACAAAGCTATTACCCTTTATCAGAAGCTTGGCTTTGAAATCGAGGGAATATTAAAGAATGATAAGTGCCTTTCAGATGGAAAATTCTATAACACGATTATGATGGGACGATTTATGGATTGATAGTAAAAAGGCAGAACCTGAATCCCTCAGGTCCTGCCTTCTTTTTATACTAACGATTTACGCTTCAACATTGCGAGATCATTTACAGCTAGATTCAATACAGCCGGAACTGCAGTACCTGAGATCAAATCCGTATAATCCGCTCCATCTAATTGTACCGCTTGCGGACTGCCGCTGTAGTTTTGCACAAAAATATAATCACTCTCTCCATCCGTACGAAGCTGCGCTGTCACACCAGTTGGAAGCTCACTATCAAGCGCACGAGTAATTCCCGCTTTTGCAGTGATTGCAGCATACAATTCAACGTAGAAAGAGGCGTCTTTTACACGAGTAGCGAGATGATACGCATTTCCTTCACCGAAACGATTTACCGTAAGCGCTGGACGGCCAGCATAGAAATCGCTGCGATAAGTGCCTAATGCTTCCGCACCTTCCAAGTGGATCAGCTCAGCAATTTCATGCGCATCATAATCACCACTTAGATTAAGTGCATTGCTCGCCTGCATTACAACACCATTCAAATCACGGCTATGCAGCCCTTCGGTCTCTTCAGCCCAAATGCCGAGTGTTCTACGTAGCGGTCCTGGGAATCCACCCAAATGACATAAATCCGTTTCGTTAACGACACCAGACCAGTAGGTTGCCAGGAAAGTTCCGCCCTGTTCAACAAACTTCTCGATGCGCTTTCCATTCTCTTCGCTTATCAGATATAACATAGGTGCAATTACCAGCTTGTAAGCGGACAGATCATCTCCCGATCCAATCATATCAACTGGAATGCCTAGCTCCCAAAGGGCACGATAATGCTGTAGTACAGTCTCCTCATAACGCAATCCGGAATTACGAATGCCTTGCGCATCTTTGATCGCCCAGCGGTTGTCCCAATCAAAAATAATCGCTGTTCTCACTGGAGTTGATGTACCTACTACTTCTGTCATTCCCGCCAGCGTCTTTCCTACCTCTGTAACGTCTTTAAACACACGAGTCTCGGAGTGGCCGCTATGGTCAACAACTGCACCGTGGAACTTCTCACTAGAGCCCCGGCTTTTACGCCATTGGAAATATTGTACAGAATCCGAACCATGCGCTACCGCTTGAAGTGAAGACAGCTTGTGCATACCAGGACGCTTCAGCTTACTGACCGATTGCCAGTTCGTAAGTGATGGTGTGCTCTCCATGAGCAGGAACGGTTTCTTTTTAAAAGAGCGCATTAAATCGTAGTGCATCGCCGTCCATGCCGTCAGTCTAGCATCGTCACCGTCTTCAGTATAATGCCATTCTGGATAAGCGTCCCATGAGATAACATCCAGAATTTTGGCTAGTTCTCGATAATCAATGCCATCGATCATATGCATATTCGTTGTAATTGGCAGCGCTGGATTGTAAGGGCGTACAACATTAATCTCATGCTGACAGAAATCTATCGTCCGTTCGCTGACAAAACGCCGCCAGTCGAGGTTCAAGCCGTGTACTTGTGTTTCTCCATGTGGCGCTGGGGATTCAATCTGTGTCCATGAAGTGTAGGTATGACTCCAAAAAGTAGCCCACCAAGCATGATTTACCTCATCCAAACTGTTATTGTATTTGACCTTTAACCAATCTCTAAAAGCATTCTGACAAAGATCACAGTGGCATTCACCACCGAACTCATTCGAAATATGCCAACCGATAACAGCCGGATGCTGGCTATAACGTTCCGCAAGCTTCGCATTTAAAATCGCAGTTTTCTCCCGATACACAGGTGAGGTAAAGCAATGATTATGACGGAAGCCATGTAAATTGTGAACACGATTACGTTCCACTCTTAGAACTTCAGGATACTTCTCAGACATCCAAGCAGGCCGTGCTCCACTTGGTGTTGCTAGAAATGCGTAAATCCCATTCTCAGCAAAAGAATCCAATACACTATCTAGCCAATCAAAAGTGAATACACCTTCTTCAGGCTCTAGGGATACCCAAGAAAAAATTCCGACAGACATCACATTACAGTTTGCAAGCTTCATCAGACGAATATCTTCACGCAAAATTTCTGGATACTTCAGCCATTGTTCAGGATTATAATCAGCACCGTGCAGCATCACTGGAGCTTTGCTACTAATCGGGGAATGTTTTTTACTCATTGTGTAAGATCATCCTCTCAATTCTGCCCATTTTTGGAATGGGACTATTCTCTGATGAGACGTTAGATGCCGAAGCTATCTAAATCAAGAATCATCATTTATACTATTTATAATAAAAGAAAACTTACCTAGAACAGTAGGAATATACTCTCGAAGTGATAGTACAAAATGAATATGAGGTGAATCATCCTGCTACCATTTTCTCTGATAGAACTACCGCGCGACACTGAGACGCTTCCCTTATATCCCTACTCTGTAGGTCGTCATATACAATTTCATCATGTGCGCCCTACAGGTTTTCCTGTTCATCAAATTTTTCTGATTCGTACCGGAACTGGGTTGTTTCGTGATCTGGAGAGCGGTACTGAAATCATACTAGAACCTGGAATGGCTTTCGCCTTCCCACCGGATCGAGGACACGAATATTATCCTACCTCACATGAACCATGGCATGTGGGTTTCATCGGAATCGAAGGGAGTCAGTCGCAGGGAATGCTGGAGGGGATTGGCCTTCTCCCTTATCTCCCTTATCATCCTGCTCGTTTTGAACAATGTTGGGAGGAAATCGGAAAGATCTGGCATACGGTGAACAATCAGACGGCTAGTCGTCAAGACGAGCAAGGGATGGAGGATCTATCTATAACCCTATATCGATTACTTCTGATGTTACGTCGTTCTGAATCCATACACTCCTCAGGCAGTCGTTTAGAACTTGAGTCTGTGCGTAATGAAGCGTTGGCTAAAGCGGTTGAACTTATTAACGAACATTATACTGAGCCACTCCTTATCTCCAATCTAGCAGCTGCTGTGGGGTATTCCGTCCAGCATTTCCAACGTCTATTCGTACAGGAATATGCCGTAACTCCACATAAATATCTACAGAATCTGCGACTAGAACGTGCGATACAGTTAATGACAGAGAATGCTGATATTCTCGTTCAGGATATTGCGATTCAACTGGGAATGGAGACGAATTATTTTATCCGAATCTTCCGAAATACTTATGGCTGTACACCTGGGGTGATGAAACTTCGGCTTTTAGAGGATGAACAAAAAAGATAACGAAATCCAAAGGGATATCGTTATCTTTTCATTTAAATATAGGATGAAGTTAATCCCGCAGCAATTCGTCCCTCACTTCGGTCAGCACGAATCCAAGTAGGTTCCTACCCCGCCATTTTACGGGATTCTCCGCATCCGGATTGGACTGGCTCATGCCTATTCCCCAAATGCGATCCTGTGGGCTAGCTTCGACGAGAATACGGTTTTTCGTTGACTTGAGGTATTCGCCAAGCTTCGGATTCTGCGAAAATTTGGCTATATTTCCTCTTTTGACAATGTCATAGCATTCTTTATCCCAAGTGTCATTTTCGAAGTTTCTTACTGCACGCCCGTAGGCTTTCATCTCCTTGGGATGCTTAGCTTTAAGGATCGCGTCCAACATATCGTCATCTCCAAACAGTCTTGCTTTCTCGGACATCATAAACTGCTCGACACAGGAATACTCGATCCCCTCTATCACGAAAGGACTCATCCACCATTGGCTGAAGCAGCTTTTGTCGACGCCGTCGTGCTTTGGCGGTGTATGGCCCCAGAAGAACACAAACTTGAACGTTTTGCCCGCGATATAAGCTTTTCTTAACTGCTCTATATTGTATATCATTGATATTCCTCCATATTTCTCCGATATAAACGGGAAGGACGGTGTCCCGCATTTTCAGTATAATGATCGGTCTCCGCTACGAGATCCGCTACTTTACGCCGGAATGCGGCTTTCAGCAGCTCTTTGTCTAAGATCACCTCATAAACCTGCTGTAGATCCGTCAAAGTGAAGAGACCCGGCATCAAGTTTAGCGCAATATCGGTGTAATTCACTTTTCCCCGCAGTCTCTCAATAGCGCAAGCTATAATCTTCGCATGATCAAAAGCCAATCCGTCATTTGATACAATGGAGTATGCGGTTGACGTAGAGGCCGACTTTGATGTCATCGTCCGACCCACAACTGCCGTAAACTCTTCTTCATCGCTACTTAGCTTGAGCTCGTATTCCTTCGTTTTCACATACCCATCCTCAATAATCTCTTTCCGCTCGCGCAGAAGCCGATAGGTTACCTTGAACCAGGCAGCATGGACAGCGTCATCTCCTGCTTTCAGCTGTACCTGATCACTGTTGATTAAGGCCATGTAGCTGCAGCTCATCACCCAGGTACGAGGGTCCCTTCCAACATCGCTGAAGGTGTACAACTGCTCCAAATAAACGTCATCCACACCGGTTTCCTCACTCAGCTCCCTCACCGCCGCCTGCTCTGTCGTCTCGTCCGGCCGGACGAAACCGCCTGGAAGTGCCCATTTGCCCAGGAACGGGTGACCTCCCCGCTGAATGAGCAGAATTCGCAGCTCTTTTTCCGGAAGCTTGCGGTAGCTGTCCGCCTCCGTGTTCGTAACGGTGAAAATGACCATATCCGCCGCCACCGAAGGCCGCTCGAAATCCCCGGCATGGTACTGCTCTAAAAATTGACGTTCCGTAAGTCCATCGCGATCCAACATATTCATGTATCCTTGCCTCCTTTGTTCTTTATTCTAGCCATTCAACTCTCCGAAATAGTTCCGGTAGGGCTCGAACTTTGCCAAGACCTCACTTACTTTGTGCATTCGTTCCTCTAGGTTTCCTCGCAACGTGATATAGGGAATCCGCCGCTCTTTCAAATCAGCAATGATTTGCTTATGAAAAATATGCCGCTTCTGATCCCCGCTACGGTCCCATGTATTCTCATAAGGAATATCATCGTCACACAGGAAAAACAGATCGTAGCGCTGCGCGTTTTCTAATGCGATCCGGGCTAAGCATTCAGGAGCCCGGCCGTGGTAATCCAAAGCAAACATATATGTGGTAATTGCATTGGTATCGACAAAGAGATATCGGTTAGCTTCCAGCAGCGCCTGCTCCTCACGTTCGATATGGCCCAAAGCGATCTCATCGAACGCTTCTAGGTTAATTCTACGATCTACTTGATGCTCGGTCCAGTAATCACGCCCATATTCGCTTGCAAAGGTTGTGCGATACCGCCGCGCCAGCGCTTCGGTGATTGTAGATTTGCCAGTCGACATCGCTCCCACAAAAACCACTTTCGTGATTAACCCCCTATACACGACATCACTTACAAATCTGCGATATTTATAAGGGTTGGCACGCACCATCGTGGCCGAAATCGGTACCCGCTCACGGGCTTCATCCACCCGCCGGTCCGCCGCGCCTAATGCGACACTCATATGCTCACCGTAAAATTCACTAGAGTAAAAATGCGTCACTTGCTCGCCCTTCAGCAGCCCTAAAATATACTGCTCCTCTCGAATTTCATGCTCCCGATCGTTCGAATACCCGTCTGGACCGTCCCAAGCTTCGATTACCCGGACCGTCGGATAGAGCTTGCGGATCCAGTTCGCCCGGATATGAAGCGGAATCGGGGTCACCGTCGTTTCGTAGATTACCACAATCAATTCGTCGACCTCTTGCAACGCGGTCTCGATCATGAATTGATGTCCTTTATGCAACGGGGCAAACTTCCCCAGCGTTAATCCAAGCGTCTTCATACCGATACCTCCTTAGCCCCTTTATTCCAATTGTAATAGCCGTATGCCGCGTTAATCAGATACGCACTCCACATGACGATCATTAGCACCCCTTCGCTACTGCCTTCTAGCATCCGAATTACCCACAGCAGCACCGTAAACATATTCAAAACAATGTAGACCAGCCATTGTTCCTTAAATCTTCTGACCATTAAAAAGGTAGCCACAATGGATAATACCGTTGTAATAGCATCTATATAAGGCGAGTTCTGCCCTGGGATGAACGATAGCCCGATTCCCAGTAACAGGCAGCCTATTACGCAGACCGCTCCAACAAGGAACAGCCACTTAAGATCCATCTGTCGCATGGATAGTTTGCCGTCTTGGCGGTTGTCTTTCCACATATAGAAGCCAATGACATTCATAGGTACAAAGAATAACAAATTCAGCATGACCTCTCCAAACAAACCGTTTATATAAGCCAAGTACGCGTAACCGACGGTATTGTACATTCCGAAAACATAACTCATCAGGTTTCCTTTCGCCGCGAGCACCACACACAGCACCCCGGTGATAAAGACCGTAAATCCGAATAAGGAATCTTTAGAAATAACCGTAAACGCAACAGCAATAGAGGTAAATAAAACTAGCCAGACGATTTCAAACAGATTCCAACCACCCCATGTTTTATTCACTTTCATCCGCTCCCTTTCATTAAATTTCCTAATCTTCACCATTCAGTTTATTGTTAGTAACCTTTTGATAATAACAATTTGTTAATATCAAATATAGCAAAAAGGCGAGGAAGATGCAATAAAAAGGTGAGAATAATTTCCAACTTAAGTCTAGCCCCAGTCCATGGTAGGTATCCTCTTCCTTAGCATAAGCCTATTTCTAGAATCAGCTAACGGTACTTATTCTTGACAATGATTTCTGGCAAGAATATACGCTGACAAAGGAAAAAACCCGCGATTTACGCGGGTTAGCGTTCGAACATGTATTTGTCATCCGGCTACTTCTTCTTCTCTGCTACTACGCTCGAATTATTGCCCACGGGCGTTATTCTTATAGAAATTTGTTACAACCTCCCGTTCCCTATCTTTTTTAATTAATAGCTTTATCGGCTCTGACGTTCCATTTGAACTGGAAGAAGAGGCAAGGGTAGACGGTTGTGGAGTTTGGAGAACATTCTTGCAGATTGTGTTCCCGCTGCTTATGCCGGTGATTGCCACAGTAGCGATTTTAAATACACTTGCTGTGTGGAATGATTTCATGACACCGTTGTTGTTCTTGCAATCCCGTTCAAAGGGTGTATTACTCTTAGAAGTATTCTGCAATCAGTTTTTTCAATGAATAATTTATCTCCCTATATAACTGGCGCTATTTCATTTTTTCCTTCTTAGTATCCTACTCTTTTTTTTGCATGGATCGTAACGGTAATCGGCATATCGGCTTCTGCGTAAATTGATCGTAAGTACTTGGGTGGATGGGTTGCGCAAGATGAAATAACGAATAGATTCCCCATCAGCGATTGAGTCGCCTGGAATACCTAGAATAGCGTCAACTATTATATTTGTGCTTGTCTGGTTTATAATTTTTAAACCCAGCACTCTGCTAGGCAATCCCCCCGTATCTGCATCAGGAGAGTAAAGACGTCCCCGAATGTTTTTGAAACCTGCGGAGCAGATCATGCGATTTGCGTACACATTGCTCCAAAATTGGCGGTAATACCGAAAAATTTTGATTCGGGTCGAGAATCGCAAGGGAAGTCTGTAGTAATCAAAATCACCGATTCGAATCGGTGGACTGTTTAGATCATACGAAAAGACTACTTTCTCCCATGCCTTTTCCGCATTCTGAATAAATGCCATAAGTCGTTTTCTCGAAACCATGCCGTCTCCCTCCTTATCGCTCTTCCATTGCATTCTATGTATGTTACCTTATGGAAGGCACGGCAAGAATGGATCCTCGTATTTCATCCTTGTATACCTACATTTCGGGAGAGAATATCGATCATTTCCATGCAAGCTGCAGCACACAAACAAAACGCGACTAAACCGTTCCTACCGGCAGCCGCGTCATTTCTTGCTAAGTAATTTCCTTATCTCTCTAGCAGTAAATCTAAATCCCGAAAGCCTGGAGTGCTTTTTCGATGAAATGTCCAAACGCATCTTTCCGGTAAAGCATATGTTGCAGATAACTGAATTTTCAAGGAGGGAAGCATATTGAATAAGAAAAGAAAACGTCAAGTCCCCGTTCGCAAACAGCAAAACGAATTTATAACACCTGCAATTTTAAGACGAACGATACGAAATGTGCTACCCTTCTATCGCGAAATCGTGCGCAGTCCAGCATACTCAGCTGCATGGGTACAAGCGGTGAATACGATTGATTTTGTGCAGATGGAAAGACTGTTTCAAAAGGTAAGCCATGCCCCAATTGCAGAATTGGGATCAGGGTACAGTTTCGGCTTTCGTACACCTATGCGGGATCGACTATACGTCAATGGTTTTTTTCTTGACCCCGCTCAAAGTAAGTATAAAGTGGGAGAACATCTCGTAGTAGTACAAGCTATTCTTCCCTTATACCTCAGGTTGGCGACTGATATTCCATTTGCAACGCGTGTCACTGCCGCAATTAATTCAGGTAATACGACAAGACTGAACAGTTTAATTCGCGGATTAATACGCTCCCGTTTTTTACTAACTATCAGAGCACAAGATTCAGGCTTCAGAATCAGCTTTAGATTTCCGATCAGTCGCAAAATATATACTAATTACACCTTACTAGGAGTGGGCTAGTTAGTTGTTAAGACTACCGGCTTTCACTGGTGGCAGCAACTGATTGAACTACTCGCGACTAAAGTGGCAAGATTCCTAAGTACGGGAGACTAACGTCTCCTAACGGATCAGCCCGTAAAAACACACCGTGCTTTGTATAAATCTCACCTACATATCAGAGTCTTTCTTGTAACAGAATCCGCTAATGAATTTGCAGTTATTGCTACTCCTGAACCTTCATTTATGGGTTTGACACTTCCCTTAAAGATGAGCTTCTACTCCGCCGCTTCCGTCAACCATGCTTGCATAACCGGTGATTCCGCCCGATTTAAACGTAGGGCAATTTCGGTATTAACCTCATCCGGCGGCATGACCTCGACAAGGACACATACTGACTCTCGCAGCTGATTCATGGCAAACATGCCTTCATCATCGAGCATTTTCATCGCCAGCTCCATGGCCTTCAGCCTCAAATCAAACTCGCGATTCCCTTCGTCATTCTCAAGATCCGCAATGAAAGGACGCTCAGCAAATCGTTGTTTAACGTGCTCAAAGTTATCATCCCCGAAACAACAATAGGGTGAATCGGCATAGGACCATTTGATGAGTTCAGCAATCGTCGATCCCGGTGTGTCACTTTCGTCTCCTTGTCTGGTCGATTCCATCTCCAAAGCTTCCCACGACCAGGCGGAGATGCTAGGCGCATGTCCCTCGCCAGTAGTATGTAGCGTACAGTAATAATAATGTTCGCCATTTTCAAAAAGAGCACGAAAAGACGTTCTGGCAGCAGCGGCGATTTCTATCGCCAGCGTCTCTATTTCTTGCATCGGCTTCATGATAATGGTCCTCCTTTCCATTAGTCGATCAGCTCAGGTTATTTAAGAACGCTCGTCAATCAGCCGTTCTAGAAATTCCGCAAACGTTGAAGCATACTTGTCGATCAAATCATTCATGAGATCATAACACATGATCGGAAATTCCCCCTGTTTATCTCTAGTAGACGTATCAAAAAAATAAAGCTCGTCGCTATCCGGCACGAACAAGTTCAGTCTGTGGGGAAACCGACCTACCCACCATTCCTCGGCTTTATTCAGTCTATATATGTAAAGAAGGTCGCCGTCGTAATACTCTCTATGTTCCGGAGCTGCGATCGCTAGAATATTGCCGACTCCCAACCGGGCATTACCGTAATGAACCAGCCACCAGCGATAAGATGGCGGCAGGCAGAATCCTAATTCCTCTTCAGCTTCTGCTATCCAGCTTTCTTCCGCACCATGGCCAGGAAACCATTTTAAAGCGGAGGTCGTTTTCAGTTTTTCTGCCAAACGCTCATACATAAGTTCGATCCCCTCTCCTTATACATGGGTTTATTGTAAGTTTTGGATATCTCTCCAATCTTCTACAAATGATTATGCGGCGCTTTTCCTGCTACAATGTTATCAGGATGAACGTCAGTTGGCTCATAGTCATTCATACGGAGAAGGATATACTCAATCTCTTCTAATGGCATCTGCAATTTTTGGCTGACTTCATAAAGACCCATGTCTTGCGAAAGTAGTTTCCGTGCTTGATTTAACTTTCCATTTAGCCAATTGTTTTCAAGCATCCATTTTTTCACCAGATCCAGTAGTTGATTTTGAGTTTCCTTATCTGCATGCTTATTATATTTAGCGACTGACTCTGACAAATAGTTACAAAGGTGACTGCCTAATACCTCACGTTGCTCATGCTTGGACATCCGTTGGTACTGTTCATAACTTATGCTGATATCTAATTCGAGGGTATGATCCCTGCTATCAAAACGTCTGGATGTTGTTCGACCATAACTTTCAGGTAAAACACGCAATACAAAAAAGATATCATAGGGAAACTTCCATGTATTTGCTAATTCCTCTAAGGGCAGCAGCTCATCTCTCAATTGACCCACACACGTTCCATGTGTATCCAAAGTAAAAACTAGTTTCATACATACCTCCCTCTCCCACACTTAAGGAGTATCCGGATCATCTGTTATTTTCTGAGATCGCTTCGCAGCCTTTCGACAAGAGCCACTGCTCCATAACTTCAAACGCCTGCCCCGCATCCTGTTCATAGAAGACAGCCACCTCTTGCTGGTAGGCATAATTCAATCGTACATAGCCGCCCAGCTTCCGGTAGAACAGGAAACAAGCATAGGCATTCTCAATGGACAAATCCGGCGGAAATTCGTTTTGGCATAAGTCGGCCAGTTCGGGCAGCGTAAGCTGATCCTGTCCTTGTGGCAAACGCAAAAAGAGATGGCTCCGAGTGCCCGTCCACGGTTCATAGTAGATGCTCTCCCCTTGGCTGATTCCATACACCTGACGATATATTTCATCCAGCACCAAGGCGTACATCCCTTCGTCTTCCTGCTCCCGTGCCTGCAGGGAAATCGCCTTTACGTGCTCCGCATGCCGAGGTAGCCAGAGCAGCCTAGCTGTCTGGGGATGTACTGCCAGAAAATCACCGTCCACCGTTGTACCTATAACGATACACTCGCCGATCTGTTGCTCACTAATGGGGCTGTTTTCGTCATGCTCCCATAATCCGTACTCGGCAAAAGGTTTAAGCACCTCCGCATCGGGAAGCTGAACATTCAACCACCCTCTGTAAGTCCCTTCACCGAATCGCCGCAAAAACCGGAGGTAGCCCTGTGGATAAACAGTAACGTCTTCCTTCGCAAGTGCTTGGTTTTGGCCGTCAGATAGCGGTTTTGGCTGAGATACGATGTACATAAATACTCCTCCTGTTAACTGAACGATCCTACCTTTTATTGAAAACCCAATTTTGCTAAAGATTGTTGTATTTCCCGGTCTGCTTTACTTTTGAAAGTTGCAAACTCCACTGAAGATAAAGAATTCGGAAGTTTCTGATGGATAAAGGAATCAAAATCGATTGCCGTCTTGAGAATACGAAGCGTGTGCAGCAAAGGTAGTTGCTCCATTCCCGTCAAACGGGTTAAGCCTTTACAATTCCTAATAGAAAGTTCCTCCAGTGCCTTCATTTCCTGGTTAAAGCTGATTTCCTTCAGTTGGATTTGATCCTCAATAACAAGTCTCTTCAGCGCTTGAAAGGCTGTAATATTGGTCAGGTCATGGAAGCCGCGGACTCTAGTAATCTCCAGGTTCTCGATTGTATTCTCTTCAATTTCATGAATGTGCTCCCGGCCTCCAAGCAAAATGCGAAGGTGCTCCAGCTTCCTCAGCCGGTTAATACAATGTAACGGCAGTTTGCTGATCGAATGCAGCGCGAGATAATTCAAGTTCTCCAGATAACCTATAGCATCAAGGTTTTTAACCTTACCCCCTACATGCAATTCCTCCAGATCAGAGAACTCTCTAAAATATTGCAGGTTGAGGGTCTTTTTATCCGAGATAATGTTTAATTTATTTAGAGAGTGCAACGTATCAATCCCCAGAATTTCCGAATTCTCCAGCTCGTATATGCCTATGCTCAAACTGCGCAGGTGATCCAGCTTCGCCAATGCTTCAGTGTTATGTGCCTGGGTGAGACTATCGAGGTGCAGCATTTTCACATGAGGAATCCGCAAGAGAGTATGACAATCAAAAGACAGCGAATAGTGGGCGTAGAAACGTACTCCGAAATCCTCATTCCAGCGCGCGCAAAGCTCATCCACTTCTTCCAATATGGAGCCATAAAAATCCGGGTGAGAGAATTGAATAATCACTTGGTTACCGTCGTGCAAATCCCGCTCGATCAGATCCCGGTCCAGCAGGGCAGGATTATTGATCAGAATTCTTTTTTTCCATATTTTCCGCATCCATTAATCCTCCTTTTTTGCCATTGATCACAAGCCCGTATTTACTGAAAATCCACGATTTGCTCAAATCGTGAATCGCATCATGGCTTATACGCACAGAAGGCTTTTGCTCCTTCATAGCATCTGCGTCATGCGTCGAGAAGCGAAGCGGCTTTGTCATTTTATTAATAGAGTCTTTTATTTCATCCAAAAACTTATATGTTAACGGCTTATGATCCCTGATATCCTCATAGATATAATACTTCCCGTTTTCATCTTCCAAATCCATTTGAAAGCCTTTAGGAAATGAAAGCAAGATACACGGCAATTCATCCTCTGCCCATTGTCCGTAATAGGGAAAATGGACACCTTCATTTCTCGCAAAAAATCCGGAGCCTTCATTATCAGACGCAACAGAAATGGAATAAACAAAGAATGGGTGACCATCATTCCTTTTTTCCTCTGCCGTAAAATAATGATAAAATGACTGATACGCCTCATACACCTGATTCTGGTCATGCTCTGTCTGGGCATAATTGGTTAGATAAAATTGCGCTTGCTTATGTTCAAAAAGCTTCAAAACGCTTTCAAACTCTTCCGGCCTTATGAAGAATCTAAGTTTATAAAATCCGCTGTTCTTTAATCTGTCCATTTCTTTTCTCTCACCGCCATGTTCTAAAGTGTCATCTCAGATGACCTTAGCCATTTCCTCATGTATTTTCAAAATTCATATTTCGCAAATCGTTCATTGAGAGTTTCTTCGTGCGGGATCCACTCCCAATCGCTCCATAATGACATTCTTACGAGTTCTGACAGCTTATCTACGGCTTGTGCCGGACTCGTAATGCTAATGAAGTCGTCAAAATCCTCATTGCGGATATCCAACGCTTTCTGCAAATAGTCATTGTTAAGACGCTCTTCTTTGAGTTGTTCATATTCATCCCTCGTCCACTGTTCACAAAAGATTCTTTCGGCCTCAATATCTCCATTCTCGAACAACGACAACTCGAATATTTCCTCATTTATATATCCGGCGGTCATCACTGGCTCCTCGATAAGCCGAGACAGCGTTTTGCCGATCTCCTTCACCGTACCCCATACAAAATAATCATGGAGCACGCTGATCCAGTACTCGTTGCTTTTGCTTACGTACATGACAACATTGAACTTTTGAGCCACAGTATTTGGCTTGCCTAATACTGTGGCATGCCCTTCGCTTAGCTCTCTTAATGCTTCGACAGTCTTATCAAGGTTGTTCGACTTGATATGCAAATTTGCGAATGATCTTCCCACGGGATGGCCTCCTCTAATCGCTTTCTTATTCAGACTGATTCTTATTTATATCCTATAGATTGTATCTAAGTATGTCTCTTATTTCCATTATAGTGATCATTTGTCCTGAGTCTTCCTACTTTTCACCTGAATTTTGGAAATGACCTTTACAAGAGAGAGATACTGTATTGTTGCTTCAAGCTGAGCTAGATCTCGATAGCACAGTCATGACTGTGGTTTTGTGTTCTTTATAAAAATCCATATTTGCATCCCTGAGGTTAATATGCCGTTACTCTATTCTAACTTGGACATATCGTATTATGAGACTTTTTCCAAAAAAAGCATCTGAGGGGTTGGTTAGATGAAAGGTGTTTCTATTATTACCTGTACAAATCGTCAAAATTATTTAAACAACCTACTCCAAAATTACAACAGACAACGATATGCCCAAAAAGAACTCATCATTATTATCAATAACAATGCAATTCCACTTTCCCCCTACCAACACTTAGCTAAAAAATACAAAAACATAAAGATATTTCGTAAGCCAGAACATCAAACTCTGGGTTCATGCTTAAACTATGCCGTCACGAAATGCAAATATCATACCATCGCCAAATTCGATGACGACGATTATTATGCCCCTCATTATTTGACAGAAAGTATTCAGACATTAAATAGAACAAATGCTGATATTCTTGGAAAACGAGCTCATTATATGTATTTAAGTGGTTCAAAGACTTTAATCCTTCGTTTCGCGCATGACGAACATCGAACAGTTACCCATCTCCCAGGCGCTACACTCGTCTTCAAACGTAAAGTATTCGATCATGTGAAATTCCCTAATAAAAACGTGGGTGAAGATGATCTTTTTTGCAGCAGAAGTAGAAAGAAAGGTTATAAGGTTTATTCTGCGAGTAAGAATAACTTCGTAGCCATCCGTAGAAAAAACTCTTCAAAGCACACATGGATCATCAGTGATAGCACTTTAATAGCAAACCATAAGATCATCCGTAATATTAAAAATTACAAAGCATTTGTTGGACGCAGTCCAAAGATCAAATTATGAAACGGGCTACAGATTCCACTATATCTGCTGTATCTATTCTGACCTGTACGAAACGAGCTGACTGTATAAATACACTGTTTGATAACTATCGACGACAAAATTTTAATCTTAAAGAACTTATCGTAATCATAAATAATGATAGTTTGAAGATAGATGACTATACAGCTGCTGCAAAAAAACATAAGAATGTGTGGGTTTTTAAAGTACCGGAACATCATTCTCTCGGTTATTGTTTGAATTTTGGTGTGCAATTAGCGAATTATAGTTATATTGCAAAATTTGATGATGACGATTATTACGCTTCCAACTATTTAACTGATAGCATGCAAATACTCCATAAGACTAAAGCAGATGTCGTTGGAAAACGGGCTCACTATATGTATTTGAATGATAAGAAGTTACTTTTGCTTCGTTACCTCCGAATGGAGAATAAATATGTAACTAATGTTCAAGGTGCGACCCTACTCATTAAACGCAAGGTGTTCGATCAGATTTCTTTTCCAAATCGGAACAGAGGTGAATGCGTTAAATTTTGTGCTGATTGCGCAGCTCATGGCTTTAAGATTTACGCAGGTAATAAGTATAACTTCGCTGCAATTCGTAGAAAAAACTCCAAAGATCACACCTGGATCGTCAGCGACAAGAAGCTTTTATCAAAAAGTGTTAAAGTTATTAAAGTAAAAAACTTCAAAAAATACGTCACTCGAAACTGAATTAATGAAATACGAAATGCAGACTTTGGCCAGATCGAGTTATTTGCTGATGTTACCGGACACTATTCAATAACGAGAGACTACCATTTGTGCGGTAATAACCCAATAAAAAGACTGGATGGCAACATAACCATGTTGCTATCCAGTCTTTTTATAAGGGCTTCAAATCGTAAAATACCAAGAGTTAGTTTTTAAAATTTCTAATAGATAGAAGTCACGCTTCACTTTACTCACCTCGCTATTTTATTTATTTATTTTTTATTGCAAATGCAACAATTATGAGATAAGTTTATATATATTATTTATTGCATTTACAACAAAATACGCGCTAAGGAGTTATTTATGAAGGAAATCCTACGTGAAATTGGAATGATAGCTAGGGCATTAGATTCAATAAGCAATATAGAATTTGCAGAACATGACCTTACAAAAGGGCAATATTTGTACCTTGTTCGAATATGTGAAAACCCAGGAATAATTCAAGAAAAGTTAGCTGAGATGATAAAAGTAGATCGAACAACAGCTTCACGTGCAATTAAGAAATTAGAAATTAATGGATTTATCGAAAAGAAAGAAGACAATCAAAATAAAAAAATAAAAAAACTATTTCCAACGGAGAAAGGGGTTACTTTGTACCCATACATAAAAAGGGAAAACGATTATTCCAATAAGGTCGCATTATCTGGATTCTCTGAGAGTGAAGTAGAAACTATGTTTACTTTGCTGCAGAGAGTCAGAAAAAATGTAGAAAAAGACTGGGAGTTAGTCAAAAAAGGAAACAAAAGAGATTATTGACTTAGTAAACGGAGGACAAATAAAAATGACCTTAAATATAAAAAAGTGTACGTTTGAAGATTTAGGGTTGCTCCAAGAAATCAGTGTTGAAACATTTAACGATACATTTCAGAATCAAAACTCACCTGCAATTATGAAAGCTTACTTAGATCGTGCTTTTAATTTGAAACAATTAGGAAAAGAATTATTAAATAATTGTTCGGAATTCTATTTTATTTTTTTGAATAAGGAAGTTGCTGGGTATTTAAAGCTAAACTTTAATGATGCCCAATCAGAAAAAATGGGTAATGATTCGCTTGAAATCGAGAGGATTTATATCAGGGGAAAATTTCATAAACGGGGACTAGGTAAATACCTGATGAATAAGGCTTTAGACATAGCAAAAGATCAGAATAAAGAGAAGATTTGGTTAGGCGTTTGGGAAAAAAATAAGAATGCAATTAAATTCTATGAAAAAATGAATTTCGTTCAAACAGGGACTCACTCTTTCTATATGGGTAATGAAGAACAAATAGATTTTATAATGACTAAAACACTCAGTTAATATTCTCATATTTCGTAAACTAGAACATCATCAGAAAAAAAATCGGCACCAAGTATATAGATATACGCTAACTAGGTGCCGACTGATAAACGCCTATAATAGATTTAAATTAATAGCACCATGCTTACGAATGCGGACAGGATAAATCTGCTCAACACCAAATGAGTGCATATATGCTTTATAGGAATCCGTGTATTCTTTTGGCAATAAAGCCATTATAACTCCTGCAAAACCGCCTCCATGTACCCTGCAGGCTCCTGCCCCCTTCTCCTTGATAAACAGCTCAGTTAATGCCAAATATAGTGTCACACCCTGTTCAGTAGGAGTAGAGTTAGAATAGCAATTTTGCAGCCATTTCCAGGATGAGTTTCCAGATTCATTTACGAGTCTTATGAAGCTGTTTGCATTATCGTCTGTCAAAGCTTCTACTTGTTGATCAACTCGAATGTTTTCCTCATAGAAATGCAGTGCTCTCAATACAGCTCTATCTCCAACACTCTCTCTAAGTTTGTCCAGGTTGTCCAATATATCTTGCTTTTCTAAATCACGAAGCACATTTTTCCCAAGTTCTCGGGCAACAGCCTTCATTTCTGTTGGAATTGAGGAGTATTCTTCACTTAAATCTGCATGGTTTGCACCTGTGGGGACAATAAATAACTCATAACCTTTGTCAATGGATGAAAAATTTAATGTAGTGATCAGCGGAGCCTCGATGGTTTTAAAATCAATCGAAATTAGTCCCCCATATCCACAAGCAATTTGGTCGAGCAAACCCGATTGTTTGTTCCACTCTGAATTCTCTGCATATTGGCCTATCTTGGCACAGGTAACGACATCCATCTCGTTATTGTTGTAGAAGAAATTAATAATTGAACATATCAACATCTCAAAAGAAGCTGATGAGCTTACACCTGCTGCACTTATGACATCACTTGTGATACAAACATCAAAACCGCCTAATTTATAACCGTAACGTTCAAAACCGTCCAAAATCCCTTTAACTAAGGTATATGTTCCTGAAAGGTTAAGGCTATTCCCACTCGAATTCAAATCAATATTGAAGTCTTCGTTATAGGTAATGCTTTTTATACGAATAATATTTTGATCATTTTTCGCAGCCGCTCCAATACAATCCATGTTTATACTGGCAGCAATTACTTTACCCAGATTATGATCTGTATGATTGCCACTAATTTCACTGCGCCCTGGTGAGCTAAAGAGAAACACTTCGCCCTCTGCAAATTTTTTTACATATTCCTGAACCAAGGTTTTATATCTTTGCTTTTGATCGTTAATGATAGATGGAACATCACCATACAGACTTTCTAGTGTTCTTTGAAATTCTTTTGATTCGATCAGTTGAATTGTTTCTGTAATTGATGGCATCCTTTGAATTCCTCCATATGTATAATTGATCAAGAAGAATATAGCATTTATTAATTATTTCATACTAGTGAAAAATGTAACTTTTATATGGATGATTATGACTTATAATTCCTCAAATATATATATTTAGTGTATATGTTATTGCGCTGTGATAACCAAATAAAAAGACTGAATGCCATAGCAAGGTAGCTATATGCATCCAGTCTTTCTTTTTAAAAGGTATAATCGTAAAATTTCTCTGCATTACTTACGCTAGACCATATATCTGCGCTTTCCCCACCTATATACCAATAAGCAATTCCGGCTAGATTGTTCTTAACGCTTAAATCGTATTTTGCTATTAATGAACGGCCATCCTCAATCCAGATCGTGTGTTTTATGGACTGCTTTGAATAGTTGGCAACATATTGTCCTAAAGTCTCATTCCATACGGGCTTCATTCCATAGCTACTAATTATCTGATTTTGCTCCGGAAGCGAGATATACTTTGAAGATGAAACCGTACCATTCTGATTCAATGTCCAGTCACGATTATATAAAGGCAGTGCCAATATAACCTTATGGCTGGGTACGTCCTTTAGTACAGTATCCACTGCATGATGATCAAAAGGAATAGAAGCATTGGGCCCTGGAAGCTTACTCCCGTCATAATGTTCGTCATAACCCATCATCACCATATAGTTCACTTGCTTACCTAGTGCAGCGTAGTCAAAAGCATCTGTCCAATCTGTTCCAAGATCAGGAGAGACGTCTATTGATAGCTTCGCGTTAAGAGCATGCATTTTCTCAGCTAATAATGTAATGAACGAGGTCAAATACTCACGATCGTCAGGCGCTACATTTTCAAAATCAATGTTTAGTCCATCTAATCTATATTTGCTCACTAAAGCTACTAATTGATTTACTGCCGTATTCCTTGAGGTTACACTCGACAACATTTGATGGGTCGCTTCTTGATCCGATCGATTGCCTACCATCGCCCATATTTTCTTATTATTCTTCTTTGCCCATGTGATCAGCGAAGTATCCGTTGAATCCGTTACTGCACCTGTTTTTCCTACATAATACCACCGTGGTGATAAGGTGTTAACGTTGGATTTCAGAACCGTATTCTCAT
This sequence comes from Paenibacillus sp. FSL E2-8871, assembly GCF_038000345.1. Lineage (NCBI taxonomy): Bacteria > Bacillati > Bacillota > Bacilli > Caryophanales > Paenibacillaceae > Paenibacillus > Paenibacillus sp. FSL E2-8871. Next base: position 1,844,082 of record NZ_JBBOBV010000001.1, read on the forward strand.
ATTGTGCCGTCGTCTGCCCATATTGCCAGCCTATAACGATTCGATCCTCCGGCTCATCATCGAGTTCTGCTGCCCAACTCTCATTTTGCAGCACTCGGTCAATCAGGACGGCCGTTTCCTGTCTAGTTATAGGATCAGAGGGGCGGAAATTCTTGCGATTATCCCCCTTCATCAAACCTAGATCATTTACAGTAGCAACAGCTGATCTTGCCCAGCTAGCAATCTTATTTCGATCATTGAACGAAGTTAGAGCATGAGTATGGTTTGTTTGCTTTAAAGCTTTGGCCATCCATACAGCCGCTTCCTGCCTGGTAACTGCTTTTGCTGGCGTGAAAGTAGTTGCCGATGTGCCGTTAGCCAGCTCAAGCTGAACAGCTGCCTGTATCCAGCCGTAATACCAAGCTTTTTTAGCTACATCTGTATAAGGAGATACTGGACTGACTGCCGGATCAAGCTTTAGCAGACGGTCAAGAACCGTAATGAATTCCGCTCTAGTAATCGATTTAGTAGGTGAGAAGCTTGTCGCCGTTGTGCCGGTTAATATGTTGCGGTGATACAAATCTATAATTTCATTTTTAGCATAACTAGTATCTATATCCTTAAAAGGCGCCTCATCATCAGCCGATATATGTTGAATAAATACTCCAGCTACAAGCACTACTACAAGTATCGTAATTACAAATCTACCAAATCTATTGTTCACGAGATGATCCTCCTCGGATATAATCTTCGAATTATACCAAGGATAGAAGCTATAAACACTGCTAAAATATTGGTAGAGCGCAAAAAAATAGGGCATCCCACTAGCCGTTACGACTTTTAGGATCCCCCTATGATTTAAAGAGCCCGAAATAAAAGCTCCCCTTTGGATTGAATATATCGATACATCGCACCACAAACCACTATTATTAGTACTCCAATCCCTAACAATACGAGATTGCCATTCAGATCAGATAGCAGCAGACTCAAACCAAATGGAATCAGTAAGCTTATAAACCCTATCAACATCGCCACTAAGACGGATGCGCTTTGTTTGACTACCGATACTTCATTTGTCCACTCCAGTTTAGGTAACTTCAAATTAACGAGTACACCAGTCATTGCAGTAAGACAAGCATAAAGGACCGGAATAACCAATAATAGCAAGCTTTCCACCCATCCCGTACCTAGTGATATCATAAGGAGCACACTACTTACAACCGCAATCGGCACGGTAATCGTAAGATTCACTGCAATTTTACTTAGCAATATCGTTATTGTCGGCACAGGTGCGCTTTTTAAAATCCAAATATTATTACCTTCGAGCGATATAGAACTGGATGTCGTACAGCTTAAAGTTACAAAAACGGAAACAAACAGTGGAGCCAGTCGATTCAGATAATTTGAAAGCTCTGGTATCTCAACGAGTTGTCCTAGTTGCTCTGCACTAACGAACAATAAGGCGATCGCTAACACAAGTAACATTACCATGCCTATACTCGTGTTAAGTACATAGATAGAAGAACTAAAATAGCGACGCAGCTCTTTCTTATACAATGTATAAAGCGGTGAGGATACTGCAAGTGATTTCATTTGATATTTATTTTTTGAAAAAGAAGTCGTAAGACCTGTGTGGATCGCTTTATATTTGCTACCAAGCACGATGGTAAACAGCATAAAAGAAATCAGTGAAAAACCAATAAACAATACTAAGGAATCAAACTGAAACGAGCAAACCGCATTTACATACATAAGCGTCAAAGGATACAAGTTGTATATTTGATCAGCAATTTGAGCGCTCATATCCGCAAGTAATTGTGGATTGTTACCATTTATTTGACCTGAACCAACAATTATAGCAATAATTACAACAAAAGTTAGGATGAGCGTTATTATACGACTTCCTTTAAATCTTGAGGAAACCCAGCTGATCAGAGCACCTATAATCGTTGCAGCTATGATCGGCACTAAAGGAATAAATAACAGTGTAATCAAAAAATACAAATAATATAGTACGCCGGGATTCACCTTTATAGCATAAACAATGCCTGCAGGTACCATCACCATCAAAGAGAAGAATAGGTTTAACACATAAAGCTGAGCCACCCGACTTGCTACAATATTACTCGTTTTGATTGGCAGCGACATTACGAGATCGTAGTCTTTGGAGCCAAATAATACACCACTAGCCTTATAGATCGTTGTAAAAAATCCGATTAAGCAAGTAACTGCCATCATTATCGCAAGGAGCAGCTCTGGCCGGCCAATCTGTTCAAGGGTCTCTGCTATCATATAGCTATAACCAAATGAAACCACAGCCATCATAACAATTCCAATTAGGATCCCGATGGTCAGCCACAGCATTTTTTGTCTTTCTTTCACATCACGTGTGTGCAAAGCTTTATTTAACCCAAAGGAAGAGATCAGCTGAATCTTCGTCAATCTCCAGATATTAATCATGCTTAATCAACTCCAAAAATACATCTTCAAGGCTGCTGTCACCCTTCACCTCTTCTGTTTTCCCATGCGTAATCAATTCTCCCGCTTTGATGATGGCAATCTTATTACAGAGCTTCTCCGCTACATCCAGTACATGCGTTGAAAAAAAGATCGCACTGCCCTGACTGCAAATCTCCGTCATGATTTTTTTAAGCGTGTGTGCCGCTTTTGGATCAAGTCCCACAAAGGGCTCATCCAGAACTAACAGCTTCGGTTTATGTATCAGTGCTGAGATGATCGCGAGCTTCTGCTTCATACCATGAGAATACGAGGAGATTAAATCCCCCAAATGAGATGTAATCTCAAATTCATCGCCATATTTCTTAATCAACAACTCCCGATCTGCTTTCGATACACTAAAAAGATCACCAATAAAATTCAAGTATTGAATGCCGGTCAGATGATCGTATAGATCTGGATTATCTGGAATATACGCAGTGATCGCTTTGCAGGCTAAAGGATCTTTTTTGATGGAATATCCACCTATTTCGATATCCCCCTCTTCAAAATCAAGAACACCTACTACTGCCCGAATCGTCGTTGTTTTCCCCGCGCCGTTATGACCGATAAAGCCATAAATATCTCCTTTCTCGACCACTAAGTTCAAGTCATTCACTGCCTTCTTACCGCCCTTATAGCTCTTGGTAAAATGCTTTATTGTCAACATCTTGGCACTCCCTCTCCGTTCGTATTCGTATTAGTAACTTTCATCATGCAATCAATGCCTACCGTTTCATACATTGTTAGGATAGTTTTACTATAGTACGTTTATCCTGTCCATTTAGTTCATTCCTTCATATAAATAAATTTTTCTTTATAAAAACGAAAAAAGAGAGGGGTTCTCCCCTCTCTTTTATAATCCTGTTTATACGTATTTATGGATCGTTGCGAGCAGTTGATCAGCTACATAGTCAACTCCGTAAGCAAGTTGATTGTGATCGAAGCGTATTTTCACAAAGCTCTCATCTGTATCAAGCGCATCGGCGAACAAACCAGCTAAACCACGTGCCTTGCGATCAATCTGTAGGAGCAACTCAATGCCATCCTCATTTGGAAAGAAAACGATTTCTAATTCGTCTAGTTGATTCCGGAACTGTGAGGGGGGAACGAATTCAAATTCTTGAACAAAATCTAACCCATTGATCCTGCCATAACGCGGTGAATATTCACAAGTCACTTCACGAATTTGGAACCCGAGCTGATTCATCGCATCCAAAATAATAGCACAATATGGATGAGGGCCTACTTGAAGATAATCCTGATCCTTCGGATCAATTGCCTCTTTAATATCAAGTCCGGTTTGAATCCAAACCGGCGATCTACCTAACGTCACTGGCGTTATCGCCGGAAGCTGGAATGAGACAGGAAATTCATAGACCTGCTCCGCCACTACTTTAAATTTACTTGCTAACAGGAATTTGGATACCGTCGCTTCCACTTCCATCTTCTTATCGTTCAGCTCTTTCAAGTAACGCGTCTTAACGAATGCGTAGACGTCATCGACCTCCTGATCCACTCGGCCACCTTGAATTCGAACGGAACCACTGATCGTATCACCTGCGTTCACGAAATCTTGATGGAGCATGAGATCTACTTTAGCCGCTCCAATTCCGGCACTCGCGAGCATTCGTTTAAACATTGACATTGTAATGAATTCCCTCCCTAATATTTGCATATTTAAGGATACGAAGGGAACCTCCTGAGGTTTCATTTACGGGACAGTAAAAGCCATGCTACTGACAAAAAAGAAGCATCCTCACCCCAAATAGGGTCGAATACTTCTTTTTCTTCACAAAGCCTACGCTGATGCGAACTGACTGTTATATAATCTAGCGTAATATCCACCGCTGGCTAGGAGTTGATCATGCGTACCACTCTCCACAATGTCTCCATCCTTCATAAAAAGAATAAGATCCGACTCTCGAATCGTTGACAATCGGTGGGCAATCACAAAGCTGGTCCGACCAGCGATCATAGTCAGAAAAGCTTTCTGAATCCGTACCTCAGTTAATGTATCAATACTGCTTGTAGCCTCGTCTAAGATGAGCATAGGAGGATCTACAAGCATTACTCGTGCAATGGTAAGCAGCTGCTTCTGTCCTTGGGAGAGATTATCCCCTGAGCCACTGATCTTCGTATCATACCCTTCAGGCAGACGTTTAATGAAGCTATGAGCATTAGCAGCTTTAGCAGCAGCGATGATTTCCTCCTCTGTAGCCCCAGGTTTCCCGTAAGCAATATTATCTCTGATCGTGCCCCCAAAGAGCCAAGTATCCTGCAGCACCATCCCAAAATTACGTCGCAGACTGTCACGCGTAATGGTCTTAATATCCACACCATCAATCTTGATGGACCCACGGTCCACATCGTAGAAACGCATGAGCAGGTTTACCAGCGTCGTCTTCCCTGCTCCAGTCTGACCTACAATCGCAACTCGGGTACCGGGCTTCACTTCTAGACTGAAATCGTTAATCAAGGGACGTTCTGGATTATAAGCAAAGGATACTTTTTCGAAGGTAATGGTTCCTTGACTTGTACTCATGATTTTGGCGCCCTTAGAATCAGCGGGTTCTGGTGTTAGATCGAGAATGGCGAAGATCCGCTGCGCAGAGGCAGTTGCCGATTGAAGCTGTGTAATCACACCTGTTATTTCATTAAACGGCTTAGCGAACAAGTTGGAGAAGATCAAGAAACTGGACAGATCCCCTACCGTGAAATGACCCCGAATTACCATAACACTACCGATCATAGCTATAACTGAGAACGTAACGTTATTTACTAGCCGCGTTGTCGGATTGGATAAGGAGCCATAAAATTGTGACTTCACACCGGTCTGATATAATGTCTCATTTTGTTCTTCAAACTGAGACATTGCACGTTCTTCATAATGATAAGCGGTGACTACTTTTTGCCCGCCGATCATTTCCTCCACATAGCCATTAAGACCACCGAGAATCTTCGCCTGCTCTTTAAACATCTTTTGAGATCGCATCGTAATAAATCTGGCCACAAAAAAGGTGGCGGGTGCTGACAGAAGAACTACTAAGGTCATCAGAGGACTGATGTACAACATAAGCACAATTGCCCCAACAATGGTGATGATCCCTGTAAGCAGTGTGGAGAAACCTTGCAGCAGTCCATCAGAGACGGCATCCATATCGTTAACAAACCGGCTGATACTGTCTCCTTGCGGGTGGTTGTCGTGAAATTTTAAAGGCAAAACATTTAATTTATCAAAAAGCTCCCGCCGTAAGTCATATACAGTCCGGTAGGCGATTCGATTCGTCAGATAGGTAAGGAGCCATCCGAAAAAGCTGCCGACAATATATACCGCTGCCAGAATCAAAAGCAATCTAAGTACGGCGTCAAAATCCACCTCTCCCGGTCCGAGCATAAAATCAATGGCTTTACCGATAAGTAGTGGTCCGATTAGACTGGCGATCACACTGAGTAACGCGCATATAACTGCCCCAATAGCAATTTTTCTATAATGTCCTGTATATACAATTAGTCTTTTCCAAATGTTGTTTTTGTTCATTGGCCCGACTCCTCACTCGATAGCTGGGACAGGCAGATTTCTTTGTACACTTCACAACCACGCATCAGTTCCTCATGGGTTCCGACACCGGCGATCCGCCCTTCCTCAAATACCATAATTTTATCCGCTTGCCTTACAGTGCTCACCCTCTGCGAGACAACGAGTACGGTCATTTGCTGGCTGCTCTCTTTGAGCGCTTTACGTAGAGCCGCATCAGTAGCGAAATCCAGCGCACTGGAGGAGTCATCCAGAATTAGAATCGACGGCTTACCTACCACTGAGCGAGCTATCGTCAAGCGCTGCTTTTGCCCCCCGGATAAATTAAGTCCGCCACGTGATACCTGCGTATTCAATCCTTCTGGCAATTTACGAATAAACTCTTCCGCCTGAGCAACAGAGGCTGCTTGCATGATTTCTTCCTCGTTTGCGTCTTCCTTACCCCAACGAATATTCTCAGCGATTGTTCCAGTAAACAACACTGCTTTTTGCGGCACAATCCCTATTTTCTCTCGAAGCTGATGCAGCTTATAATCTCTGACATTCACTCCATCCACTTTAACTTCACCTTGCACTGCATCATAAAAACGTGGAATTAAGTTCACGAAAGTAGATTTACCAGAACCCGTACTGCCAATCAGCCCCACAGTTTCTCCGCGGTTAATGACTACCGAAATATCCTCTAATGCCAATTCTCCTGTTGTATTATAACCAAACGATACATGATCGAATGATATGGCAGGAGCGGTATGATCAGGTTCAGTCATCACAACATTCCCGTCCTCGGACACGGATGCTTTGACACTCAGCACTTCATTCACACGATTGGCAGAAGATGAGGCTTTTGTAAAAATAATGACCAAGTTGGAGACCACTATAAGTGCCAGCAAGATTTGAGTTACGTAATTGATAAAGGCAATGATCTCACCTTGAGACAATTGCCCCCCATCAATGTGAATTCCACCTACCCATAAAATAGCTATGATCGCCGCGTTTACTACAAGTGTCGTCATAGGTCCAAGTAAAGCGGAAATCCGCGAGACCCGGATCGCTGTAGTGGTTAAATCCTCAGATGAGGCATCAAAACGTTCTTTTTCCGTACGTCTCTTCGCAAAAGCACGAATGACTCGTATCCCCGACAAATTCTCACTAAGAACGAGCGCAAGGGCATCCAGCTTCTGCTGGTATTTTCGATACAAAGGTGCACTTCGAGTGATAATAAAATATAATATAATGCCAAAAATCGGCGTTGCCGCTATTAAAATCAGCGATAATCTAAAATCCAAAATCATGGACATTATGATAGCCCCGATACAGATAAACGGCGCACGAATAACCAGGCGAATCAGCATAGCCACTGCAATCTGCAGCTGGTTTACGTCATTGGTAATTCTGTTAATCAGCGTAGGCGTACCGAACATATCCAGCTCAGCGTACGATAAAGATGTAATATGTTTGAACATTTTATTACGAAGCGTCGTGCCGAATCCCTGAGATGCTCGTGCTGCATAGTATTGGCACACCATGGAGCAACCGAAGCCAAGCAGAGACATCAGCACCATCAGGCCACCCATACGGTATACATAAGCACTGTCATGATTTCCTACCCCGTTATTGATGATTAATGCGACAATAGTAGGCAAAATCAGCTCCAGAATCGCTTCCATCAGCTTGAAGATTGGACCGATGATGGCTTCTTTTTTGTACGGCTTTAAATAGACTGCAATTTTAAACAACGTCATCCACACCCAACATAAGAAGTATTTAAGCACTTGAAATATGTATAATAACAGTTATGATTATGGCATATCTACTCACATATTAATAATATTTGATTCGTATCACTCCCATACGATTAACATATCTCAAGTTCGGAGGATTCTTTTTATGGATATTAGACAGCTTAAATATTTTATGGCTATCGCTGAGGAAGGGCAGATTACTTCTGCAGCCAGAAAGCTGCAAATGGCTCAGCCTCCGCTCAGTCAGCAGCTTAAGCTGCTTGAGGAAGAACTAGGCGTCAAGCTTGTAGATCGAGGTCCGCGCAGTGTACAACTTACCGAAGCAGGAGCCATTTTGCGTGACCGGGCTCAACAAATTCTGGAGCTGGCTGATTCCACTGCCCGGGAGCTCAATGATTTTGTCAAAGGCTTAAAAGGAACTCTCGCCATTGGCACTGTCTCTTCCTCAGGAGCGACCCTGCTCCAAGATCGACTATGTGAGTTTCACAAAACGTATCAAGGCGTTAAATTTGAAATCCATGAAGGGAATACCTTCAGAATCATCGACCTTTTGAACAAGGGCATTGTCGAGATTGGCATTGTCCGGACACCCTTTAATGCTACAAATTTAGAATGTCTTTACACACAAGCTGAGCCTATGATTGCCGTAATGACTCCAGAGTATGACTGGAAAACAGATGAAAACTTCGTTGAGATCGGTGAGTTAAAAGATAAGCCGCTCATTATCTACCGCCGTTTTGAGCAGCTTATCCGGGAAACCTGTCTTGAGAATGGTTTTGATCCGCTAATTTTCTGTATGAATGATGATGCGCGAACAACACTGCTCTGGGCAAATGCTGGTCTCGGCATCGGAATTATCCCCAAATCCGCTTTCGAATTAACGAGTAATCGTAATTTGATCTATAAAGAAATCAGTAGTGAGTCGCTTCGCACGCGGGTCGCCGCCGTCTGGATCAAAGATAAATACTTATCATCACTAGCTTCCAAGTTTATTGAAAGCTTTAAGAATGGTTAAACAACAGGCACGTTACTATATATGTAGCGATCGCACCGAAGAACTCTATTATTCTATGAGTATCTTGCCATTCTCGGCGAACGCAACGTTCAATTATACGGAGATTACTTCCCGATTCGCTTCGACTACTTGGATACGATAGAGGGTGACAATTTATCTTGCCAAGTCCATCCTAAGCAATCGTATATTCGAAGTGAATTTAATGAATTTATGGAGCAGCAAGAATCCTATTACATTATGGAGAAGCAAGGAACATCCCATGTCTATTTGGGATTAACGGATACTTGCACCGAAGAAAATTTCTATCAAGCGGTGAAGGCAGCGCAGGAAACGGCTATTCCTATCCCATTAAAAGACTATGTAAACGAGTTTGAAGCTGAAAAAGGCGACCTATTCCTCATTCCAACAGGTACAATGCATGCATCAGGAAAAAATAATCTTGTCCTCGAGATTTCATCAACAACATGGTGGTTTACGTTTAAAATCTATGATTTCTTGCGCAAAGGAATGGATGGTAAACCTCGTCCGATTAATATTGATCACGCCTTTCCGAATATTGATTTCTATAAGAAAACAGCGTGGGTGCAGGAGAATTTAATCGCTAAGCCCGTACTATTACAATCCCAAGGTCGCAACCAAATGGTGGAACTTGGTCAACGAGAGGATCTACTTTTCTATGTACACCGATTACATTTAACTGATAAATGGGAAGATCATACGGATCACCAAATGGTCATGTTCAATCTCGTAGAAGGTGAGAATTATATCCTGCGACAATGAATCCGTCTCAGTCGAATTCCGGTATGCGGAGTCCTATATCCTGCCTGCTACATTCGGTGCCTATCGAGTTGAGAATTTAGGTAGCCAGCCTTGTACGCTCATAAAAACTGGGGTATCCAAATCTTGGGATGTGAGCTTCCTTGAAGACTAAATTCGTTATCGCACTCGACGTTGGCGGGACCTTTATCAAGTCCAGTCTCGTCATGAATGGCTGCTCCATTCAAGCTTCTCAATTCCAAGTCCCTTCGCTTGCAAGTGAGGATGCCAGCACTACGCTCCAGCAATTCATGACGATCATGCAATACCAATATATGTTTGGAACAACAATATCGAACGATTTATCTGCTGCAGTGTTCCACAAGAACGTTTTATCTCTTTAACACTCGGCACAGGGCTGGGCTCTGCTTTCATTGATCAAGGAAAAATCCGAATTGAGGGTGAGGGAGTTCCTCGTAATGGAGAGCTCTATGATAGGCCTTATCGCCATACAATGATCGATGAAGTGTTCTCCCGTCCTGGTATTCTACATGCCGCACAGGAACGTGGATTTTGGATAGAAGGCATGGATGTGAAGGAGCTCGCTGATCTGGCAAGACAGGGAAACCTCGCCTATCAACAAGTATTCGAAGAATTTGGTTCGTGTCTAGCTGAGATGCTTGATCCCTATATCGTGGGCTTTGGAGCACAGCGACTCGTGCTTGGCGGACAAATCGCGAAAAGTTTTGATGTATTTGGACCTGCGCTCGAACAGGGACTACTACCACATCATCTATCTATTTATACATCTGAGCATGTTATAGAGAATACGTTCAAAGGTATTGATCAATTATTCTCATAAAAAATGGAAGGTCGGCTACCCATTATTTGAGTAGCCGACCTTTCATACTATCATACGTTATTTACCGTACTCTATAATCATTTGAGGATTATTAGTCATTCTGAACGTAGTCATTTGCGAATAACCTGATTCAATACGGATTGGTTCTCCGCAATAGTTCCCCCAGCCTAACGCTGGGTAATACCAGCCTTGATTGATAATAAGCTGTGCTATGATTTTTGCAGGAATGGTATCATTCAGAATTTCGAATGCCTCGATGACAACTTCCGCTCCCTCGTAATCGAAGGGGACTCCAATGGTAATCTTATGGTACGCGAGTGGAAGTTCTCTGCAAGTAAATCGTTGTTGGTACAGTGGCATACCAATATCACTATGTGTACCAATGATATGCTTGGGCTGATCATCTACGTGAACATGCATCGTTCCACCAGTTTTATGTTTCTTATACATGAACTGAACGCCTGTACCGTAAAATGAGAATTCAATGGTAGATCCCGGAGTATTCGAATGCCACACCGTACCTATGATAGCTTTTGAATCTTGTAGGTGCTGCCATTCACCCTTATAGGTTAATGAATCGGTATCCGCATAACTAACTAATGTAGGCGGTTGATACATATAAGCTATTCGAGCAGCCTCGTTTCCGTTGGATTCTACGCGTAGAGTGGCGTCCGTATCTGCTAGGCCAACAGCATAGAAGTGAATATACTCTCGCATCGTTTGGAAATCATTAGTAACTATTCCTTTAGTAGAATCTTCTTTACGTTCCAAATAATAGTTGCGCATATCGTCTTTCCATTCCCACGCAGGTTGCTCTCCGTAAACATCTGGTTGTTCATCACTAGCTTTACGAACCCGGTTGGCACGCCCGGTAAGTCTCCCTATATGATTCTCAGGATAAACACTGAATCGTCCTGATTTCTGCCATTCCACATAATCGATGTGCTCAGGCATATCGATTGCTACACCAAGTTCTTGTATCTCAAGCTCAAGTTCAACATTGTCCACCGTATAGCGAATTTCAAATTTACCACTTGCGAACAGCTTCTGAACAAATAAAACTTTTATGCCTAGTGTGTAATGACCAGTAGTTGTGACTACAATCTGCTGGTCATTCTCGCAAGTTTCTACATGAATGGAACCTGGAATCCAATGACCAAGCTCGACACCAGTCAAATTCAAATGCGGGCCACCTGTAAGTATGACTCGGTTTTGGAAAGTTGCTTGAGAGAGCACCGCTGATTCTTTGCAATATGTGAAAGAAACCATGTTGTTACGAATGAGATATTGCTCATCCGTTTCTTCGACCTTTAATGCTTCATACTGGGCATCACAGAATATGAACTTTCTTGTTGCAATTGGGAGCAGATATTCATCTACGACTATCCCATCCGATGTTTGAAACTGTAAATGTATGCGCTCTCGATCGCTCCAATCTCGTGCTGGAAGTTCGAGTTGCCCACTTGAGTATGGCTTAATATCAGGTCCATAGAAAGACGGTTGAGCAATAATTTGCCCATCCACGTGAATGCTGTAGCAAATGTTCACTTCATTCAGGTTAGTGTGATTGAACCAGTTACTAATTGAGATGACGAGTGGGGCATATCCTGGATTCCCTACGGTGCCTTCCATAATCCGAATTGGGGAGTAGGCTTTCTTAGTCATCCAATATTCAGGCTTTTGTCTGCGCCAGACATCACTCATATTCCCCCATTCTCCGTAACCTGCGGCAGTACCAATTGAATGCTGTTGATGTCGTTCGGGGACACCTTCTGGCAGGAAGAATATATCATCAATATTAGCCCACAATGCACCACCAAGCGCACCATGCGTATTTACAATTTTATCCCACATCTTATATACACTCTCACCCCAGAAGTTGCGTACGTTATTGTCTCGTTCAAGTTCCTCGATGTTATAACAAGCGATATGTGCATATTCATCATGAATAACAGGGGAAGAATAGTTAATTACGATATCTTTCTCAGACACCCCATAAGTGACTAAATGATAATCCATATCATTTGTATAATCAATATAATGTGCGCTGTAAATATCGGTTGTACTGCCATCCTCAACTAAGAACGGATAACTGAATTTAGTTGGCCGAGTCGTCTCCTCTTGCTGAACGTACTGCAGTTGTCTTCTGAATTTATCCCCTTCCTCATTAGCGCGCCAGCCACTCTCATTAGCTAATGACCATATTATGACGCTAGGATGAGAACGATCACGTTCTATCATTTCTGCTAATTGATTCATATACCATGGTTCGTCATCCCGCCATGGTCCAGGTCCATTTGCATACTGGAAGTTAACGGCTGTTTCTTCCTCTACATACATGCCAAGCTCATCGCACGCCGCAAGAAACTCCTCCGATGGTGGATAGTGGGAGGTTCGTACGTAGTTAACATTTTGCTCTCGTAGCAATATGACATCCTGTATATCCATTTCTGGTGTTGTTGTTCTACCGAGCTTTGGATGGATACTATGGCGGCATGTGCCTCTTAATTTAATTCGTTCTCCATTAATGTAGATTTCTTTCGGATCTGTCCCGTTCTTTCCTGCGAAGCAGATTTGTCGGAATCCAACCTGTACTTCAGCTTGCTCGATCAATTGATGCTCATCGTCAAATAACTTGGCATGTAGGGTGTATAGATAGGGCTGCTCAGCATTCCATTTCTTTGGGTGTTGAATGTTGAAGGATATATCGAGGTGTTGTTGCTCAGGCTCAAAAACGATAGAGTGCTCTTCAAGTGTTACGAGGGATTGTTGTTGGTCTGTTAGCTCAAGTTGAACATAAACAGCTTTAGCTTGATGGAGTGCGGCACCTAGTGATACCTGCAAAAACGCGTTATTGTAAGCGGTGTCAAATTCAATGTCATAATGAAATCTAGTAAGATGCGTCTTAGGTACTGCAATAAGCTCTATCGATCTTAGAATCCCACCAATATTATGATGAGCGTATTTGCTACCAATTGAAGGGTCCCATATGTCATCGATGAATTCAACGACGATAGTAGTAGCTTGCCCAGCGCGGATCTGATCCGTAATATCACAATCCCATGTCGTAAATCCACCCTGATGATCACGGTTATACAAACCGTTTATCCATACCTTAGCTTTGGAATATATACCATGGAACCTTAGGATTACATGCTTTCCATCATAATCTTCTGGAATCATAAAAGAAGTTGTGTAGTAGTATGGTGTGTCATTTTCGATATTATAGCCTTGCATAGCAACTTCACCAGGAACAATGATTTCATGCCAATCATAAGAATCGAGGTTTTGTGCCTCAATATGTTCAGTTGAGAGTGGATTCATACTGAAATACCATTGATTCTCAAGACATGTATTGAGACATATCACAGGATCTTTCGTGCCCGAAGTATAGGTAGGCTTCGTAATTATTGTAGGTCTTTTCCATGCTGTCGAATTGTTTAGTACTGATGTTGCCATGATCATGCTAATTCAACCTCCGAACATAGATTGATGGATGCCTAGCGTCAATATCATTCCAAAATGGACATAGGAAGAGAACGAACCGCAGTCGTCTTCCTATGTCTTTCAGATGCAGGATTCGTCCAATTTTGACTATACAGTCTTAATCTTGATCGTTTTTATTTCATAAGGTGTAAAGGTCAGTTGCCAGCTGTCCATTAACATGACTTCTTCTTCCAAGGCATTCGATACATACACCGCTTGATGTGGATACGGCCACTTCAGCTCGATCGTCTCACGACCTCCAGCGGATTCATACATACGAAGAATGATGCCATCGCCATCCTCAGCCCATTTGACCGTCTCCAAGACAACATGCTCACTTATAAATGGAAGCAACGAACAACATCGATCCCATACATTCGTGCTCGGTAGCTCTGTAGCATCTACCGTGGACACTGCAATATAAGCAGGTGGATGATTCAGCTCTGCTGCTGCTCGAAGTGTGTGTCCTTGGCGCCAATCACCGGCATGTGGATACAGTGCATAGGTGAACTCATGATATCCCTGATCTGCCGATATATCCGGCCATCTTGGCGCACGTAGCAAGGAAAGACGAATCGTACTTCCTTGGGTATCATAACCATACTTACAATCATTCAGCACACTGACACCATAGCTATGCTCAGACACATCAGCGAAGCGATGACCACATACTTCATATTGCGCTTGATCCCAGCTTGTATTGCGATGTGTATTCCGCTCTAAAGCACCGAACGGTATTTCATAAGTGGCTCGACTTGTTACAACATCGAGTGGGAAGCCCACCTTCAGCAGCTTATGAGCTTCCTGCCAATCCACCTTTGTTCTAAACTCAATGCGAGCATGATGATGATATAGAACCATCTCCTGCTCAATCGTGGATTGTCCTATACGCCAACGGAAGCCTATAACATCAGCAACAGCTCCTGAGCTGATTAGCTTCTTCTCTAACAGAAATGCCTCTCCAGCAGACTGTTGCTCATAGCGCGGATCAATGTCCCACGCATCCCATAGCGTCGGACGATCATGGAAGAAATGGAACTGATTCGCCCGTTCACCCGCCTTCACAATCTCACGATTCGCTTGTTTATCGAATAAGCTTATGATTTCTCCTTGTTCATTGAAGCGTATACAATAGTAGGCTGTCTCCCACACATCAAGCAGCGCTGGTAATACTTTCGGCGATTCTGGCACTACAGTTACTTCATTTTCACGTACTAGAATCGTATTGTAGCCCATTGCCGGAACATTCGGTACACGAATTCGAAGGATCTTGGTCGTTCCATAGGTACTAACTTCATAATCCAATGATTCTCCATCCGTAGTCACGATCGATAAGCGATGCCATTCAATATTCGTAACACCTTGATCGATAAGATCCTGGGTAGTCAGCTCTAATACACAATCACGGCTCCAGCCCAAACTATTCAATACAAGGAACGGTGTTCCTCCCATCGTCCCTTGGATCTGAATATTTGCTGCAATGGCTGCCATCCCGGTCTGTAAGCTTGCTGTCCCACGCTCGAATATTTCCACATACTCTTTCATCGATGTCTCATACGTTTCTGTAATGGCAGAACCCGGAATAATATCATGGAACTGATTTAATAAAATCAACTTCCATCCCTCATGTAAATCATGCTGTAACGTCTTTGCTTGTTCTGAGCTCAGCGATGATCGCGCCAACGTAGACCATAACTCTGCTTCACGATACAGAACCTCAGCCTTCCGATTATTACGTTTGTTACGCCCATGTGTCGTATACGTACCTCGATGTAATTCAAGATACAGGTCACCGTACCAGCTCGGTAAATTTGGATTTGCTTCGGAAATACCCGTGAAGAATGCCTCCGCGCTACTAAATTGAGATGAGGGCTGACCGATCATGAGATCCGAGCGATGAATATATTCGAGCATCTCACGCGTGACACCACCACCGCCATCCCCATGCCCATACAATAACATTTGTTCCGGATGCTTAGCTTTCTCTTTATAAGATTGCCAATGTTCATGAACATCCTTCGGCTGCGTATCCTCGTTTACCCCATGGTTGCAATACGATAGCATTGGCGTTCCATCAATGCCTACCCAATAAAACAAGTCATACGGAAATGGGTTCGTATCATTCCAATTCAGCTTCGTCGTCATGAAGTAACGCATGCCACCATGCTTCAAAATTTGCGGTAATGATGCACAGTAGCCAAAGGTATCCGGTAACCATTCTATAAAGGATCGCTTTCCAAATTCCTGCTGATAAAATCGTTGACCGTAGAGCATTTGCCGCATCAATGATTCACCACTTGGTATATTGAGATCCGGCTCCACCCACATGCCACCGACAAGCTCCCAGCGGCCTTCACGAATTCGTTCTTTTACACGCTCATATAACACTGGATCATTCAACTTCAAATACTCGAAGAGCAACGGCTGACTCTGTGCATACCGATATTCAGGAAATTCATCCATTAAAGCATTTACAGTTGAGAACGTCCGACTCGTCTTACGCACTGTCTCACGACATGGCCACAGCCATGCAATATCAATATGAGATTGTCCTACCATATGGATGACACCTTCGCTATTGCCACCGATCTGTCTTATTTGTTCGACAAGGTGGTGTTCAACTGAAGCTGCGGCACCGCCTGCAATCTTCTCTTGTGATAGCAAAGTAAATGCATCCATAGCTGTATATAGAGCTTCCATCACGCGAGTACGACGAAAATCTGACGCTGGTAGCAATTCCGCAGCATTCATAATGACGCTCACAGAATACATCAACGACTGCACTGTTGTGTTCACATAGACTAGCGTGCTATGAATCATGCGAATGGGAGCATGGATGGTCGCTTGCTTGTTTAACGGATCTACAGGCTCCGGTACAGCATCGAACAGTTCAATCTCCACTTCGATTTGTTTGCCAACCCGTGCTGGTATCTTCACAAATGGATGATTTCGATCCAACCCCTGAAATGACTGCCCGTTAATACGAAGCAGTCCTTCTCCACCTGATCCAGAGGTGAAATATAAGCCTACTGCGTCCTCAGCCCATTCGTTCGGAATGGATAACGTCGTACGCAGCATATACGTTGTACCTTGTTTGCTTGGGAATAAATCAAAGGCTTCGCTTCCTACAAAAGCGCGTTCCTCCGAATATTTACCCGGTAAAATATATTCTGTTGATTGTACGTCCCAGTCTTTAATGGGGATCGATTCGAGCCACTGTCGTTCAGATAACTCTCGAATGAACCGTTGTATTCTAATCATTAATAATCCCCCTGATCGTTCGTCCGCTTCATCGCACTCATTGTACAACCTGTAAATCGATGGACAATGTTTGCTCTACATTCGAGCCCATATAAAGTTCAAATCGACCCGGCTCGACGATCCACGTTAAATCTGCTGAGACAAATTGCAGCTCCTGTGATGAAATAGTAAAGTGAACGGTACGCTTCTCCCCAGGCTCCAAATAAATTTTACAAAAGCCCTTCAGCTCCTTATCCGGGCGTGATATCGAACTAACACAGTCCTTGATGTACAATTGCACGACCTCGTGTCCAGCCATATCACCCGTATTCATCACATCCACTGAAACCGTACACGTACCATCAACAGAAATACTTGGTTGATTCAATTGTATATTGTCATAGTGAAAGCTCGTGTAGCTAAGCCCATACCCAAATACATACTGCGGATGGAAATCCGTCTCTAAATATCGATGCCCACGCGAACGCTTCTTATTATAGTACACAGGTAATTGTCCCAGATGCTTCGGAATGGATAGCGTTAATCTTCCTGATGGGTTGTAGTCACCAAACAGGATATCCGCAATCGCATGACCGCCCTCTTGCCCTGGGTACCATGCCTCCACAATCGCATCAGCATGCTCATCAATCCATGGCTCAACAATTGGGCGACCATTGATATACACAACAATCAGCTTCTTGCCTAAACTGTGAAGCTCCTGCAACAGCTCGAGCTGTACTCCACATAAATTCAGTTGGGCACGATCAAAGCCTTCTCCACAATCCATATCACTTAGCATAAACGTATCGGTAATGACCGCAGCCCCAGTCTTCAAATCAATCGTACCTTCTCCAAAATCACGTGCACTCGATCCGCCTACAACAGCAATAATTGTCTCTGCTGAAGCCGCAGCTGCGATCGCCGCTTCGAATCCTTCCCGAGATGGGTCCTTCACTCGACAGCCTGGTGCATACACAACCTCACTAAAGCCTGAACACTTCGCGCGAACGCCATCCAACACGGTAACAATCTGCTCCCGCTCCTGCGGTGACGTATAATCGCCTAACTGGTTATACATATTGTTCGCGTTCGGTCCAATCACGGCGATCTTGCCACGGGATGGAGATAACGGTAATGCCTGTTCCTTATTCTTCAGTAACACAATGCCTTCGCGTGCAGCTTGCCGAGCCAATTCTCGATGAGAGGATTGACCAATAACCTGCTCTGCCAACGCTGGATTCACATAAGGACGTTCGAATAATCCTAATTCAAATTTCAAGCGCAAGATTCGCTCCACCGCAAGATCTAGATCTGACACCGCGATCAATTGCTGATCAAGAGCAGATTGTAGATATTGGCCAAAGGTCTCACCGGACATCTCCATATCTACGCCCGCTTTCAATGCTAGGCTGGCCGCTTCCTCTTCCGTCTCACAGATTTGATGACCATGTCTGAGCTGGCTCATCGCTCCACAATCCGTGATGACGAAGCCGTCAAAGCCCCACTTGTCACGTAAAATATGCGTCAACAGCTCTTTACTAGACGTACAAGGTACCCCATCAATTTCGTTATAGGCCGTCATAATGGATTTGGCTCCTGCCGCAACCGCACGCTGAAAAGGAAGTAAATCCTTCTCCATCAGCTCACGCATGCCCATACGTACGGTATCCGCATTACGCCCACCATCTGGACTACCATAAGCTACAAAATGCTTCAAGGTTGCAAGAATGGTATGATCCGTATTTAACGAATCCCCTTGCAACCCTTTCACCGCAGCTATTGCCATTTCACTAATCAAATAAGGATCTTCACCAAAGCATTCCTCTGTCCGCCCCCATCGCGAATCACGTGTCACGTCCAATACAGGAGAATAGGTAGCTGCTCCCCCTTGTGCACGAGTCTCTACCGCTACAGCTTGACAAACCTGTCGGAACAACTCTGTATTCCAGCTACTTCCTATGGTCAGTGGTACAGGGAACACCGTGTTCCCTATGGCCATATGTCCATGGGAGCATTCCTCACCAAATAGAATTGGAATGCCCAATCGCGTATGCTCCATTGCATATCGCTGAATAAGATTAGTAACCTCTGCCCCTTCCCGCGGGGACAACCCTGTTTCGAGTGTGACCTCTGTCCATGGATCTGCTCGAAGCACACCATATAGTGAACCGACTCCACCATTGGCAATAGCGTCTTTAAATGTATCCGTGAGCTGAACATCTCCATTGAGTTTTGTATATGTCTTCCAGCCAAAAGGCTGGAGAAGCTGTCCAAGCTTCTCCTCCAGCGTCATTTGGGCCAACAAATCAGCAACGCGCTCAGCAATTGATAACGAAGGGTTTTTATAATCCATTCGATATATACCTCCAATCTTGTTGAGCTAGTGTTGGCGCCACGCTAGAATACCTGCATTCATCCCACGGCATGCATCCATGGAAGCATCCGGTTTGCTATAGTTCTCGCCCCAAGTGATGAAATATCTAAATTCATAGAAACCACCCAATGTCGCAGAGAAATTAGTTTCCCAATAGTTATTCATCACCCAAGCGTACAAATGAGCTGGATCCTGCTCTAGCTTCTCATCACCGTTAAGCAATCGATACCCATGTTCTAGCGAACCTAGCTGAATTAATGGAGTATCTGGCATCGCGATCACAACGCCTTGCGATTCGGAAACATATACAGCTCCTTCTCCAACCGCTGTGTAATCTGCTAAGCTGCCTGGTAATTGATCCTTCCGCATCCGTGTCAACGCATCCATCTTATCCACCCATAAGTCATACTTATCCGTTGATAATGAGCCACCAAAAGGAAGTGAAACATATAAGTTTTCAGGCTTCCATACGCTCTCTTTATGCATACGTACGGCCACATCCACACGTGGACGATCCGCGTATACTGTTAAGAACAAGGAATAATGCTCACAGCCATCCACCTTATAGGTCAATTGAATAATGCCATACACCGGACCTTGCGTAATGAGCTCCGCACTAATTAACTCGCCCGTTGAAACGATCGCATCCGGTCCCTTCCGATTACGGCCCATCAGACGACGCACCTCGGTCATTTCTCCAACCTTCGTTGCAGGTGTAACATCATAGACTGGCGTAAAAGCTGCGTGCTGGCGATCAGCTCGAAGTAGCTCTTTTCCTGTCGTTTTATCGACCCACGAGGTGATCCCTTCGCCCTTTTTCCACGTGATGTGTACAAATGGAGTTTCTACATAGGAAGATGTCATGCGGAAATTCTTCACATCATGCGTAACATCCAGATCCATCACGCGATCGGATGCTAAATAATCGTTCATAAAAGCGGTTCCGATACTTGGTTTCACGGCGAAGATCTGAAGTACTCTCTCTTCACTTGGCTGCAATGTTACCGGAATCGTTACGATCACACCTCGAGATGCCAGACGAAGCTGTGCTGGAATGACCTCATTCGTCGTAATATCACGCACCTCGAAGCCATTCTTGATCTCATCGTGATACCATCCTTCGAGAATGAGATGCGCATAATCTTCTTGTACGAAATGATATGGATTATGAATTTTAAACTTCATAGGGCGCCCAGGAGCAAGTAATGCATCGCCCTTCGCCTCAAGAATGTCATACAACGCACGATGCGCAATCGTACTTGCATTGGCAGCAAAGGCTTCCTTCCGCAAGCCTAATTCCTGAACGAACGGATTCCAAGGCTCGGAAATGGATGAATGATAGCCCCATGTATGCTCAGCAAACATCGTTAACTGATATTCCATCTCCTTCATCGTCTCCGATGTAACGATTTCACAGTTCGGATCCAGCCTTCTAACCTTTTGATATACACGTTGTGCTTCACGGAATACTTGTACATGCTTCGGTGTTGAACCTACGCCATCCGTCCACCAGTCTGGCCAATCTCCACGATACACAGGAATATCTTCCGCATGCTGCTGTGCATGAGCACGAACTTCATCGAAGAAATCATCTAAAGTTGCCATCTGAATCTCAATATTTTCGCCGTGCTTCGCATTCCATTGACGAATGAAGGTCATCGTCTCCGCATTCGGTGGATTGTTATCCGTTGGTAGCCCTGAGAACATAGCCGGGAAGAAGTTAAAGGCATAGCCATCCTCTTGCAAACGCTCAATGTAGCGAAGTATACGCTGTTCAGCAATCTCGAATGTGGCGCCATGACTCATATCAAATTCATCTTTGATCGTATATTTCCCGCCCATACCAGGTACAAGCCCCAGATCATTACCGAATACATAATGCTCCCCACTCCAGGTCAGCAAGCGATCACCGGAAGGCATTTCCCACCAGAAAGGCTGCTGCTTCTTCCAGCAAGGAAACATTCCGTGATGGGTATGAATGCAGGTAGATAAATTATGAATACCGGCATCTAACAATGCCTGACCATACCCCCAGCTGAAGCCGTTAATGTCTGCAGTCATCGCTGATGTAATTGGAGCTTCAATGGAATATCCAAAATCTCGTACACGGGCAATCATCGATGTGAACAAATCTTTGCCGATTAATTCCGTCATATTCAAGTACGTACCGGACAAGCCGATATCACCACGCTTAACTCCGGCTACGAACTCTTCCTTTTCTTGCTCCGTTGCCCGACTCAGGAAGGTTTCGATAGGCCAAAACGTTTCACATACCCACTTAAACCCCTCCCATTCAGGTCGACTACCGGATTGAATTTCACGCAAAATGTGAAGCACCTGCCGGATAAAGTCTACATGATATTGTTGGATCTTCTCCTGACGCTCTGTGTAGCCGATATCGGTATGGGAATGATGAATCGCATAAATTTTCCAAGGTTTTGTGTTAGTCATCTTTTATTCTCCTCTACTTGGTGCTCATATCGATTTATTAAGAACAACAGTTACGATCTCGGCCGCCTTTACTTCAAGCTGGATGACAGCGTTTGAATCGGCCGTAAGCGCTTCCTCATGTGATTCGAGTATATTGCTTTTATACGCCTGACTATAGTTCATACGAGGTTCGAAGGCTAAAGTCGTTGGTGAAGTGGTCATGTTGAACCAACGAATCGCAAGATCACCCGTTGCTTCAGCTACCTTCACGGAAGAGAGCTGCATGTCATTTCCACTCGCCTGCAACCATTGATGTTTCGGCTGAAGACTACCATTATGAATATCTGTCGATACAGTCATCCATGGTATTTGATATTGATAGGCAAGCGCATACGCTTCTTCAGCTACCGCAGAACCATGTGGAATAATCATGAGCTCCGCCTGAGCAGGACCTAGACATTGTGCTTCTGGTGTGTAGAAGACGCCCCAATCTCCAAGCTCACCTGTGCAGCGTAGCAATGTAACGGCAATCGTATTCCGTCCATCACGTAACACTTCGTATTCATTTAACCCTTTATTAGCGATGGTTAAGCCCGTCACGTCGTCCTTCACACTAACGAACGCTTGCTGATGTTGACTATTGTCTGGGTTCGTCCACTCACTCGAAGGTTCTGTGCTTCGTGTTGCGATCTCAAACATCGAATCCGCCTGATGTACATCGCTGACGAGATCCGTTGGGAACAGCATTCTGATGCGATGATCCTTCGCTTGATTATCGAAGGAGCTCTTCACTTGAAGTCCCTTACTATATTTCTCAAGCGTTACAGTCGTTGTTATATGGAGCTTCACGGTTTCGGTTGAACGTCCAGCCTGACGACTCGGGAACCACACGATGCCTTGCTGCTCTGCTGCGAGCAATTCATCCGCACTTACTGGAATGTCCCAATCATGAACGATTTGTACCGTACATGCGTATGGCTGATCGGATACGATAGAAATATCAGCTATAAGCGCTTCTGTCGTCAATACGTTCGTATTCTTCGGCTGACAATACATGTATTCATTTCCGATATCGCCGCTATTCTCATAAATACCGAGACCGCGATATACTTTACCATTTGCCTTATCCGTTAATGTGATCGAGCCATTATCTTCAATCCGTGCAGCAATAAACTCATTCTCTAGCGTCCGTTCATGAAGTAGCGAGCTTTCCTTTATTTCAGAATGTGGTCTCTCTACTTCATCCTTCATCCAGGCATAAACTTGATGACCATTTGCAGGAACTGCTTCGACATGAAGCTCTAATCGAACACGTCGTGAGAAATACGGCTGACGAAATTTATCATCAGGCAAGTCATAACCGAAGTGGAGCCCCAGATCGGTTAGCTGATATTCTAGCTGACGCCCATCATGATCAATCACGCGATGAGGATGAATCTCGTGCGATGTCATCTGATTACGCATCTTCTCGATCGTTTCGCCTTCCCGGAAATAGATACGAGCAATATCCAGCTCCACCGTAACTACCCCACTGCGGTCAAGGCCTGTCGTATTAAACACAATGAATGGACATGCGTGATCCCCGTATTCAGCGAAGCATGATGTATCCACATGATTTGCGATCGACTCCATACTGTTCTGTACAATAGATTCTGTAACGTGACGACTCTTGTCGAATCGCGTTACCATCTCACGATGTACCTCATCCACACTACAACCACAGATGCTATCATGCGGATGATTCTGCATGAGCGTCTTCCATGCATAGGTGAATAAGTGATGTGGATACGCATGTCCCAATTGATGAGCATAAGCAGATAACGGCTCAGCAACTTTCTCAAGCAAAGTCTGACCCTGCTGATTCATTTGCTTCAAATATATACGGGAGGAAGCCGTATTCACTAATGTTCCCCATCCATCTGTTCGCTGACTTCTAAGCTCCCCTTGGACGGTTGATAATTCACAATCTAGTGAACGATGCAGTGCATTCAAATAATCGTTAAAATTGGAGTGAATAAACTCCGTATCGGGATAGAGCTCGCGTGCTGTCCGAATGGCTTCCGGCAAGTCCAGCTGAGCTGGCTGATGATCACAGCCGTTCATATACAGTAGCTCGCTCGTCGATGCATATTTCTCCGCATCCGCTAGCTTCCGATCCCAATATGCCTTGGCTTCTACAGAATCTACTGGGACTTCATTTCCATTTGAATACCAATTCGCAAATAGAATACCGAGTACCTTGGAGCCATCAGGACCTTCCCAGATCAATTCGGAGTAAGACGATTCATAATCTCCATCCGATACCTCATTGTTGAAGCCCGTCGGCTTCACACCACGACCGAAGAAGGCGTTCTGAATACCTGACTGCTGCATCAGCTGTGGTGTCTGTCCACACAACCCGAAGGTATCAGGAAAGTATCCAATTTTGGATACTTCCCCATACTTCAGCGCATCTTGATGACCGATCTGCATATTTCTTACATTGGCTTCACTACTGGTGAGGAACGCATCCTGCAATATATACCATGGACCAATAAGGATTCGACCATTTTGAATATGACGCAACAGCCGCTCCTTCTGATCCGGTCTAACTTGAAGATAATCCTCGAGAATGATCGTCTGCCCATCCATGAAAAAGCTACGAAATTCTGACTCCTCGTCCAACCGATCTAGTAAACTATCTACCAATTGAACGAGACGAACATGATGCTTCTCATAGGGTAAATACCATTCACGATCCCAGTGCGAATGGGAAACGATATGTGCCGTTCTTTTCTTCGTCATGCCATTGCTCCCCCTTTCACTACAAGATACCTTCCTGCATCGCCTTGTACACGAGTTGAGAGAACAAGCTATTTGACCAAGCAAACCATTTTCTTGTGAAAATCGTTGGATCGTCAGAATGGAATCCTTCATGCATAAAGCCTGTATCCGCATCCGTCTTCTCCAGTAACTCGATCATCGCTAGCTTCTCTTCCGCTGTCGTTGCTGTGAGCCCTTGCATAGATAATGACAAATGCCAGACATATCCTGCCGGTGTATGTGGACTACCAATACCTTTTGCTACTTTACCTTCAAAGTAATAAGGGTTTTCCTTGGATAACACAAATCTTCTCGTGTTCTGATAGATTTCATCCTCCGTTGTGCAGTAGCCCAAGTAAGGAATCGAAATCAATCCCGGCGTTCCCGCATCATCCATGAGACAGTGGTTACCATAACCATCCGTCTCGAAGGCATAAATCGGTCCGAATTCCGGATGACGATAAATACCGTATGTTTTGATCCCATGATCGATATCTGCTTCTAAATCCTTCAGCTCTTGCAAAAATTCCATATCACGGAATACCCACTCCGCAAATTCCTGCATTTGGCGAAGTGTAACCACCGCGAACATATTCCCTGGAATGTTGTAGTGGAATTCGCATACATCATCGCTTGAGCGGAAGCCTGACCACACCATTCCTGTATAGTTGACAGGCATTCCAAGGCCTTTATTCCTTAAGGAATCCTCAGGAATACCGTTATTTCGAGTGAAGCGGTATGGCGATTCTTCAAAGTGACGCTGTTCTGTAATGAACAAGTGATACATGATACGCATAGCTGATTTAAACCCAGCATCGAAAATATCTGTAATCCCTGTTTCCTTCCATAGCGCATAGGCAAGCCGCATTGAGAAACATAAGGAGTCAATTTCAAATTTACGCTCCCATACCCAAGGGGACATGTCTGTTATATCCGTCGTATTCCAATGCCAATCATTCGCAGATTCATTAAATGCATTCGCGTATGGATCAATATGAATGTACTGTATATGACGCTTTACTAAGCCTTTAAGAATGCGTTGAAGATCTTCGTCCTCTTTGGCAAACGGTACATAATGAATGACCTGCTCTACCGAATCCCGTAACCAACAAGCTGGAATGTCTCCTGTGATGACAAAAGTCGTTCCATCCTCTTTTAATTTCGTCGTCGTTTCCAAAGTATTCGGGAAGCAGTTCTTAAATAGCTGAAGTAGCTTCGGTCGATGTGCAAGCTTCTCTTCTGCTTCTTGTAGAACTTCTTGAATCGATTGTGGCAAGTTTAAGGATGGCATCGTAATTTTGGGTAATCTAAACTGTTCCATTGATAAGCTCCTCTACAATTGAAATTCTGTCATTGCATCTGATGATGTCGTTACAGCGGATACTTATCCATATAGTCCAGCAGCTCATCCACTGTTGTAAATGCCACGCCTGTTACGGTATCGGCACAACCATAGTAAATGGCAATGCGACCTGTCTCGCTATCTGACAATGCGGCACAAGGGAAAGTGACATTCGGTACATCTCCTACACACTCATACAATGTTTCTGGTCCAAGAATGTAATTCCGTGATCGTGCGAGCACCTTCCATGGTTCGTGTAGATCTAATAATGCCGCGCCCATACGATATACGAACCCGTTACATGTATTAATGACACCATGATAGATCAACAACCAACCACGATCGGTTTCAATCGGAACCGGCCCTGGACCAATTTTCTTCGATTGCCATGCGGATGCATCTGAATTAATCGTCCCCATCACATAACGATGTTTACCCCAATACGTTAGATCTGGACTCTCACTAAAGAAAATATCTCCAAATGGCGTATGGCCTGTATCACTTGGACGGCTTATCATGGCATACTTGCCATTTATTAAGCGTGGGAAGAGCACTCCATTACGGTTATATGGCAAGAAAGCGTTTTCCAATTGATGAAATGTTTTGAAATCATACGTATAAGCAAGACCAATCGTTGGTCCATGATACCCGTTACACCATGAAATATAATATTTATCCTCGATTTTGCACACGCGCGGATCGTAGCGATATTCCCGCTTCGTTACATATTCGTCACCTTCGAATTGGAGCGGTTGCTCATTAATTTCCCAATGTAGCCCGTCCTGACTAAAGCCAGCGAATATATCCATACTTACGGATCTAGAGTCACAGCGGAACACCCCTGCAAATCCACCTTCGAACGGAATCACCGCAGAATTAAAAATACTGTTCGAGTTCACCTGTGCATCACGCTGAATAATCGGATTTTGAGTATACCGCCACACTGGGGCATTATAGCCACTCGGCTTATCCTGCCACGGCATATTTGGTAGTGCCTCACCAATAATTTTGCTCATTTCCTAAACTCCTCCCACGTCTTTGAATGTAGTCTACGGCCTGTCCTCAACGATTGAGTCCAACCTTTCCCCCATACTGTAAATGATAATAAAGCGCATTAAAAGTCTATTTATTCGTAATCTAACGTTTGTTGACTAGGAAATCATGTTTGTTAACTAATTGAATGGGGCGCATCATTTCAGTCTCTCGTTAGGCCTGCATACATCGCATCCAGCAGTGTATGTGTCTTGTCGCAGCTGTACTCCCAGAACATCGCACCCGCAAGCTTTTCACGTTGGACATATTCACATTTATGTGTGATCGATTCCACGTCATCATAGGAAATAAACGTATCTCCATTAAATAAATGTGGCGCTTTGGCCTCATCATCCCAATGACGTGTGAACCCATTCTTGTCGATATAATAGGCTAGAAGTTCTGTATATTCCGGACCATAACCTCCTGTTGTACCCGCCATTTGTAGAAATCCATCATTCCTGTTCGGCACCTGCTTCCACATCCGGGAATAGAATGCTACGCCAATGACGATTTTCTCTCGAGGTACACCTGCCTGCATGAACATATTGACGGATGCTTCTGTACTAATTCGGAACAAATCTCCCGTTGAATTGTACAGATTGGTGTGATGTCCCGTTAGAATCTGGAATCCTCCACGCATATCGTAGGTCATCAATTGAACAAAATCTAAATATTGTTGTACTTGATCCATCTCTGTACCATCGATATAATATTGATCTGCTCCTGCAGCGATCGTAAGCAAGTAATGCCTGCCCTCAGCTGCACCTTTCATATCTAACGCTTCTCGAATGGTCTTCAACAGCAGCGTAAAATGACGTTTATCATCCGGAGACGAGGCAATATTGGCTTCACTGTAGCAGGGATATTCCCAGTCCAGATCGACACCATCGAATGGAAGTTCTGTTACTACTCGTACAGCCGAAGCTGCGAATTTCTGACGTCCTTCTTCGGTAGATGCCGCCTCGGAGAAGCCCCCATTTCCCCATCCTCCAACAGAGAGCAGCAGCTGTACGTTCGGATTCATCGCTTTAATCTCGTGCAACTGGTTCGTATATTGCAAATGTGCCGTTGTAATCTGATCATCCAACACATAACCGAATGCAACGTTCATATGCGTCAGCTTCATCACGTGGTCGCGCGTTAGCTCAGGTAATTTGGAATCACTCACGTAGCCTGCTACAATCATTTGTTGATCCATCCTTTCACATCCTCGATAAAATTTGCATCGCTTCCTTACTGGCTGCAATCTTATATCCCGAAGACATATAACGAATCTGATCATCACGATCTAGAATCATCAGATGTGGGAAGCCCGCTTCACTCGATTGGGCCACTGTAAACAATTCAGGTAATAGATGATACGTTGAATCACGTACAAATAATGTCCTTGCTGGAAGATTCGGATAATCGGCTGGTTGAAATGAAGTTGTCCATTGCTTGTCACCCACCACAAGAATGATAGGAGCATCTATCATATCGAACTCATGCTTCAACTCCGACAGCTCGCGAAGCAGATGCTTCGAAGGCTCCCGTTCCGGTTCCAGCCATGCGACATAGGCGCCTTGACTGCCCAGAAACTCAGCGAAGATCTGCTCCGATCCATCCCATGTAGCTAGCTTCTCGAATCGATCTACCTTGCCATACACGGGAATGTCCTGCGTAGCTTGACGATACTTCATAACCAGCTTCGTCTCTTCGACTTCTGTCATTTCAAAATAGGTGAGCTTGGTCAGCACGGTTCCATCCTTCAAGCGAATCCCCGTCGTCAGACGATATGCTCCCTGCTCCATCTCAAGGGGCGTATCATACAGGTTATTGGCGCCGTGCGGGTAGCTTAACGTTTTATAAAAACCGTTCTCCAGACGAGCGATCGTAAAATTCTCATAGTATGCAGCCGCTGGCTGGTCTGATGCTGCATCCTGATCACGAAGAATAATTAGAGTTCCGTTCGCTACTGCTGCCTCATTTCCAACTATACCTTTCGTAAATGGGGCATCCACAAAATGACCATTCACCATAAATTGCGGCTTAGCCTCAATGGGATGCAGTCGCGCTGGAATGCCTAGGCTACGACATATAGATACGAACATAATATCGAGAGAGCTACGATCTCCTACACGCAGTTCGAAAGTTCCAACAGCAGTACCCTTCCCTTGCAAATTCGGTAGATCATTCCATATATCCCACGCTTCATCGATGAATTGAACAAGCTTCGTTGGGTCCTCACGGAACAATTCCACTTCTTCTGAAGTGAAGGCTTGTTGGAAAAATGTACGATACGGTGTAATCATCTCGTAATGAACGCGAGGACACAAAATGTAGGGAATGAAGACGTCCTCCGTGAGCTCACCACGAACAGCAAGCGCACCAGCTACATGATCTATAAGGGTTGGAAGGAATGTATCGATGAGATCCTTGTCATGAACACACTCCAATAATCGTAATGCCCATTCTCCATATAGAGGTGTTGCTTTACTTAGATAAGCTGCGATCTCAGCACTATTGCCACGTGCTGTCTGAAGTACGTTCCATACTCGATCCGCTGATAGATCAAGCGATTCTCCGAGCTTCCTCGCAGCTTCTTCATTCAAGAAGGTCGCTTCATAATGTGCACGAATCGCGATTCCTTCCTCCAAACGCTTATTGTGTCGCTCTATCCGTGCCTCGGACAAGTCCTCCATGACCTCGCCTTCATGCGCTGGTGGTGGAACCATATCATAGTCAACGATCGTTCCTACAAGTGGCTGATCCTCTTGATTCAATACAAGCTCAATGTGCTCACAATCAGCCATGGATATTTTCATTTCTCCCCAAATGCCGTCCTTCGCTGCACGAATGATGAGGTCACCAAGACCTGTCTTGAACGAAGCTTCCCCCTGTGCATTAGACGGAATGCTGGCAATTGGGTAAAATTCCGCCATGTTATATAACTGGAATTGCACCTCTGCAGCGTGCACGGGCTGTCCGTATGCATCTTTTACATGTACCGTAATTGTCTTCGTAGGCGCATAATTTTCTAGTACATTAATTTCAGTAAACCATTCATCTGCGAGTGTAATATCTTCGGGTCCTTCATAATTCGCGAAAATACGTGTGTTAATGAGCATGGCTCGGCGCGCTGGTGGGCCAAACCATCCTTGATTATGACGCGCTTCCGGCTCACAAGCCCCAATGAAATACCATTCACCATCAGCCCATGCCTCCACCCATGCGTGGTTATCGTCACAATGCGCCCAACGCGGGGTATACACTTGACGTGCAGGGATCCCGATACTACGAAGCGCTGCTACAGCTAGCGTAGATTCTTCCCCACAACGACCGCGTGCATTTCGCATCATCGTTAATGGTGAAATCGTCCGCAGATCGCTCCCAATGTACGTCGCCACTTCGTGGCACCAGTAATTGGCCTCTAGAATCGCTTCCTTCATGGGAAGATTACGTGTTCGTTCCGCTAACTGTTCATGAATAATATGGCGATGCTCTTCAATGTTCTCAGTATTCACTCGATACGGTAGCACGAAATGTAAAAATAAATGATCAGGTACTTGCCATGGCATATCGCGGCGAATCTGCAGCATCGTTCTTACATAATTGAAGAAAAGCTCCCCGTTATAATCCGCCAAGTCATTGGCTGGCATATACGCGAAGAGTAGCTTTAATGCCCAAGCTTCTTCTGCCGTTAGCTCGTGCTCGAATACATGGAATAGCTGCTGCTCACGTGATCTGGCGAGCTGCTTCTTGGCCTGAAACTTCTGCTCAATGAACGCTAAGGCTTCCTGCGACAATGAAAATACTGAGGTAGGGGTCAACATGGTCATGAATGATTACTCCTTCCACAGTAAGCCGTCTTCGCGAATATATAGGCGAGCGGTTCCATCGGTTGTTAGAGCTGAGATATGGAATGATTTACTCGTTATCTCCATGTGAGGCTCAATGCTCCAATCATCTTCACCTCGCAGCAGCTCGAACGTTGCTGCATAGTGTCCATGTGCTTCAAAATAATTACGTTCACGATAATACAGCTTACGGAGCTGCCATTTCACCAGTTCATCCGTAGGCATGTCGAATGACTGCGGGCCATCAACACCTACGAACATCACATAACCCCATAGCTCTGGATAATGCATATTGATAATCCCCTGAGGTGACCATACCCAGTTGTCTTCCGGATAAGGCTTTCCAGTATCCGGGTTCATAACCTTGTGGTACTGATCGTCCACAACCTCAGTCCGCCATTCAACACGAGAGAAATTAACACGCCAGAATTCACCTGCAACAGGTGGTTGTCTATTCGCAGCACATTCTTTCAAACTACGCCATGGCATGGCAACTTCAATCGTCCATTTCCGATGATCAGCATGCGGGTTATTTAACTCCCCCTCGATATGAATAGCTGTTTTCAGACCTTGGATATCCCATCCATTAATTGGAGGTCCCCCGTCACGATATGGTTTCACAAGCAGTAAGTCCCACACCGTGTTCAAAGCGTTAATCTCAAACTCGTAATATTGATGTGAATCCCCTGTTGGATCGATAAAGATCTCAAAATCATTATCATAGAAAATAACGGAATCACGTTCAGTCAGCGTGCCCCAGATCTGATCCTCCATCAGCTCTGCACCAAAGTAAAAATACTCATCATCCCATAGCATCTTTACACGTGTCTGCTTCGCGGGTAGCGGACGTTGGTCCCCTTCAATATCTACGAAATCATCCGTCCATGTTGCATGCTGCCAAAAGGGCTTATCCAGCTTTCCATCTAAGACAAGCGACTCCGTCGCTCTTTTGCATAAATAATGCTTAGGCGCATATGTCACAACTTGCGGTTCTGGTACTCCACTTCGGTTCATCATCATTGACCTCTCCCTCCCTTCGGCATTTAGTTATGCGTAACAACAGTGCCAGCTCCACCGTACATCCTAACCTCTTCATCAAATTCCAGCTTAAGCACGCTTACCTGCTCATGCGTTTCCGCTGGTGTCATATGAATCCAAGTCGTTCCCGGAATATCGAACCAGGGTACACCACCATGAATTTCGTGAGTCAGCTCTTTGCCCGAGTGTAGTACCGTAATTTTCTTGATCGGATTGCATAGTCCCTTGAGACAGATATTCTCCTTCGGCGCATCGTAGACGAATAAATATAAGGTCTTCTTGTCCGCGGATAAGGTACTCCCACCCAGATAATAGCGTGTCATAATCCCATCCTGCGTACCGTAGATTGCCTCCTCATGTGCACGAATCCAGTCACCTAGTCCCAGAAGAATGTCCTCCTGTCTTGGATCAATGGTGCCATCCTCCATCGGTCCAATATCCAGCAACATATTTCCGCCCATACTGATGCAATCGCAGAACATGCGGATAATTTGGTTCAAGGATTTATATTTATGATCATCGTGGACATAGCCCCAAGATGTATTAATGGTCGTACAGAATTCCCAAGCGCCTTCTGGGCGAGTAATGGGAATGCCTTGCTCTGGTGTCTTATAATCGCCATGCCCTTGCAAGCGTGAGTTGATAATCACATTCGGAGACAAGGATCTCAAATATTCCTTGAATGCTGGCAGCCCCCACTGTTCTGCACTACGCTCCCAGTCACCATCGAACCATAATAAATCGACAGTACCGTAATTCGTCATGATTTCACGTAGCTGATTATTGTTAAACGTGAGGAATTTCTGCCATGTCTCTTCATCCTGTATGCCATCTACCGGACTTGAGAAACGATTCACCTGACTCAAATCAGCCGGTACGATACCACTCTCGAATACGGAAGGATATTCGGGATGAGACCAGTCAATTAAGGAATAATACATGCCTACATGCAGACCACGTTCACGGATCGCATTGGACCATTCTTTTACAATATCCCGCTTGGCTGGTGTCGCCTTCATGACGCTCAAATCACTGTACTGCGTATCGAACAACGCAACACCATCATGATGCTTGGTTGTAAGCACAGAATATTTTGCACCTGACCTCGCAATGATATCTGCCCAATGCTTCGCATCGAATTTGGACGCTGTAAAACCATCCAACTGCTTCATATACTCCCCATGTGACATTTTCCCGTTATAAAACGACCATGATTCCGCTACACCTTGCACCGCATAAATCCCATAGTGAATGAAAATTCCTAGCTTTGCGTCCGTAAACCATTGTTGCATCTGCTCTTCCTCCCATAGTTCAACTCGTTATTTTATGCGAAATACATGTGCAATTGGGGCAACTCCCGTAAGCTCGCTCTCTGGTAAATGAACGATCAATCCCGTTGTTGTTCGTTCGAATATTAGATTTTCTTGTCCGCCAACAAGATCCATTTGCGTTACAGCCTGCTCGAGTGGAATACAAATTACTTTGCTCACCGTTTCCTGCTCTTTCGGGTACAAATGAATGGCATAGGTGATATCGCCATTTTTCGTGAAATGTGTATTTCCAGCAGAGTATGGCGCGCATACGCGCGTTCCATAGATCGCCTCCCCATGAACGTTGAGCCAATCGCCCATTCCTTTCATCCGATCCAACGCTGTTGGTGACAAGCGGCCATCTGGTTGTGGAGCGACATTAAGTGCCAGGTTTCCGCCTTTGGCTACAACTTCAACGAGCAAATGGATTAATTGACGTGTCGTCTTGTAGTGATCCTCGTACCGATAAGAGAACGCTGTCCCCATCGTAATACAGCTCTCCCATGGAATAAGCAGGGGATGCTCGGGCAACGTTTGTTCAGGTGTAACGACATTCTCATACGGGCCGCCAACGGTACGGTCTGCACTTAGCAGCCATGGCTGCTGCTGACGTGCCTTCTCCACCACTTCACCCAACCGAATATCCTGTGGATTATTCTTATTCTGTGGACATACCCACCCCGCATCCAACCAGAGCATTTCAATCCGGCCATATTTCGTCATCAATTCCATGATCTGATCATGTGTGAACTGTACGAATTGCTCCCATAGCCATGGATAATCTTGTGTTGGATACGAAGGACCTCGATTCATGAACGTCCCCGTCTCCATACCTGGGGCCCAGTATGTTGGTGTGTGCCAATCGGCTTTGGAGAAGTAGGCGGAGATCCCAAGTCCCTTGGCCCGAAAAGCATCAAATACGTTCTTACAAATATCCGCGTACTTATGTGCATGGAAAGGACAATCCTTGCCCGTAATGCGATAGTCTGTTGTCTGCGTGTCCCACATACAGAAGCCATCGTGATGCTTCGTCGTAAAGTTCAAATATTTAAAGCCACCCTCTGCCGCAACCTCTGCCCACTTCTCAGGTTCGAAACGGAGCGGATTAAAGGTTTTATTCAGCCCGAAGTATTGCCGCTTCAATTCCGCCGAATCAACTCCCCAATCAATATCATCTCGTGACCAATCTCCATCCTTATCACTAAGCGCCCACGATTCAACAAGTCCAAGCTGCGAATAAGGTCCCCAATGCATCATCAGGCCCAGCTTCTGATCCTTGAACCATTCCAGCTGATCTAATAGCTGCGAATCCTCCGGCTTAACGTACTCCTCCTCTGTGCTGTAATTGTGAACTCCTTCAACAACAATTTGCTCCTCGACAACATTAGTGTCACTCACTTTTGCACGACCTCCATGCAGCTCTTCTGAGGCTGCGATTCTATTGATTTAGTATGATATATTTTCAAAAAAACATTTGACATAATAATAAATATCCGCTATAAACATCCTATTATGGAATATAAATAAGTATTCAAGCGCCGATCTATATCTTGCTGTATTCATAGCTTGATAGGAACATCTCCATGTATACGCCATAAAAAGGGGGAAAACACTTTGAACTATAACTATTTCAAATCGAAATTGTTTCTGAAATTCACCGGTTCGTATCTACTTATCCTTCTTATTCCGCTTATATTTGTAATCGTTTTCATTTACCGAAATGCTACCGATAATTTACAAAAGGAGATTGAAAATGCTCACTTTAATCAGCTCACCCAAATTAAAACGGTGGTGGATGGACGCATGAATGATTTAAGAGATATGGCGTCACGGATGTCATACGACGCTCGTCTCGCTCATTATCGCATACTGGATCCTTATGAAAGTCGTGATGCCATAGCGGCACTAGATAGCTACAAATCTTCCAATTCCATTGTGGAGGATATATTTCTGTACTATCATCATGACCCTAATATTTATTCCAACCATGGCATGTATAGCCTGGATGTATTTCGTAGCTCCTATCAGTTTGGAAGCTGGAAGAATGATGAACTTGTGACTGCTTTAAACTCGTCCAAATTTCCATCTATTCGACTTACGAACATGCTGAATCAAAATTCACCACTCGAGCAATCTGTATTAACCTATATCCTGCCGATCATTCCCAACACCTCAGATCCATATGCTTCTGTCATGTACCTCATTAAAGAGAAAGAGTTGGCATATCTGATCGATTCCGTTCTCGGTAACTATCGAGGATTAACGTATATTTTTGATAATCATGGACGTGTTTTATCCTATAGTGGCCATGGAGATACAGCTAGCCAACAGGATATCCAACGGTTATCAGAGCTTCCACCCGGCATACATAATCTATCGATAGACAACGAAGATCATTCGGTTATTTCCGTCACATCGGATGTCAATGGCTGGTCATATGTGACTTTAATGGCGAGTAATCAATTTTTCAGTAGCGTACTTAATGTTCGGAGCTTCATCATTATTTTATTCATTGTGATCGCCATTGTAGGAACGGCCATCGCTCTATTATTCGCTCGGATGCAATATCTTCCGATTGCTGAGCTCGTTCGCTTCACGAACAAAAAAACAGATACACCGGCCTCCGGAAATGAGCTCGAGTATATACGAACAACATTACAGCAGTATAGCTCCAAGGTTGATCTCCAAGAGCCCTATGCACGCAACCATGTTCTCTCCATGCTATTAAAGCATGGACATGCACAAATGATGACGCATGGAATATTCGATACCTTTCATCTGCACTTCGACCAAAGTCATCATTTTGTCATGATGATGGGCTGGGATGACTTAGAACAACAGCATCTTCAGGCGCGACAAGAAGTACATCGCAAGCTTGCGTTTATTGAATTTCCAGCGCTTGCTACACAAGTATACGGTGTAGAGCTCCCGCAATTGGATCAGCTCGCACTCATTGTGAGCTTACAGCTCGAAGATGATGAGGCACTCGCTGCACAAATCGTTCACATCGTGGATGCGATCCGTGAATATACGTTAGGCATAATGGATATCCACCCGATGATCGGTGTAGGCAAATGTTATGAGAGCCCTCAGCAGCTTAATCAATCCTTTGTTGAGGCTTGCTCCGCCTTCGAATTGCGTAAATCGACCGAGCATGGAACCACCGTGTATTTTGAAAAGCTATCCAGTGCCCATGATCAAACAGTGTTACTCCCTAGTAACGAGCTATTAAAGCTTGCACAAAGCTTGAAGCAGGGCAACTACGAAGTCGCCAAACAAATTATTCACA
This sequence comes from Paenibacillus sp. FSL E2-8871, assembly GCF_038000345.1. NCBI lineage: Bacteria > Bacillati > Bacillota > Bacilli > Caryophanales > Paenibacillaceae > Paenibacillus > Paenibacillus sp. FSL E2-8871. The sequence goes on from NZ_JBBOBV010000001.1 coordinate 1,880,652, forward strand.
CAGCCATCCATGGGCTTGATAATAAACAACGATCTACCCTGCTGATGCGATGCGTATTGTTCGACCTGCTGAATACCATGCTCAAAACTGCAGTTGAGCTAAAGATGGATAACATGATGCAGTCTGCTTCTCCCCATTTCATGAATGGTCCCGTCCATCTTATAGAGCAGAATTTCTACCGTTTAGCCACTCAGATTTGTACACAGGTAGAGCAGACGCATAAAAAAGAAGAACATTCACTCATGGATCATATCGTTGCTTTTATCGACCAGCACTATGTTGATCATTCACTTAGCCTTGAATCTGTTTCTGCTGCGTTTACGATTTCACCTTCCCATCTCAGTCGTTCATTCAAGGATAAGGTCGGCATCAACTTCGTCCAATATATTTGGCAAAAACGATTAGATAAGGTCAAGGAACAGCTCGTAATAACAAGTGATTCGTTAAAAGATATTATCCAGCGCGTCGGCTACCTCGACACACCAAACTTTATTCGAAAATTCAAAAAGGAAACCGGTTATACCCCGGGCCAGTATCGACAGATGAATAGTAATCATCCCAATACTGAGCCTAACGATACCGTATAATCCTTCCTCGCTTAGGGTTCATCATAACTTCCCGGTCATGCCTAGGATGACCGGGAAGTTTTTCAAAATATGAGAATGTATAAGCTTCACAAATTATTCGCTAGCAGCCCATGTATCGTATGCTTGTTGATACGTTGATTCGAGCTTCTCATACCCCATTTTTTTCATTTGAGCGATATATTTGTCCCAATTGGATAATGGCTCTGCGCCTGTAACGAATTTCGCTTCCATTTCCTTCACGTATTTATCCAAATCGGAACGGAGTGTTTTGATTTCCGTCTGTTGGTCTACCGTCAGGAATACCGATGGGAAGGGAGTCTTTGCAATAGGTGTAAGCTTTGTAGCTGTTTCTTTGTCAATCCAGTCATCAAAGCTAGTACGAAGACCTAAAACATAGCTGTTCTCATAGGAACCTGGTGTATTAATCCCGTAGTTTGGCGTGATTGTACCGCGGTATTCTTCACGATCCGTACCATCTGGAACTGGCAGCCATTCTTTCTCGCCTGTTGCTTTATCTTTGTATTTAAATAACGTACCTTCAGGTCCATACGCCCAGAAGGAATACCCTTCTTCGCTAAATTGGTAATCAATCCAGCGCATACTTGCTTCCGGGTTCGGGTTCGTGTTTGAAATCGCGAAACCGCCAATGGTGTTAATACCAGGATGCTTGCCGTATACAGGTGTTCCAGCAATATCACTAGATACAGGCTGCATCATCGGGTTATCTTCACTCGGTTCACCACCAAGCGTGAAGTATGGGAAATAATCGGAGAATAAGGCCACTTGATTGTTTTTCCCTTTTGCTTTCTTCTGCTCATCGGTTTGAGAGAATGTTTCATGATCCAGCAAATCCTCGTTCCATAAGCGATTCAAGAAGGTTAAATATTCTTTGTAGGCTGGTTCAGCTTGTGGAAAGTGTACTTTGTTCTCCTTATCTACGTAGATATCCTCGTTATACATCCCCCAGAATCCGAGGAAGAACATCCGTAAATCATCTAATTTCACAGAGGATAGAGGAACCTCATCGTCTTTACCGTTTCCGTTCGCATCTTCCTCTTTAACCTTCTTCAAATAGTTGTATAGCTCTTCTGTTGTCTGCGGTAATTTGTTTTCCATGCCGAACTTCTTCAAGAACTTCCCGTTATACCACATCGGTCCACGATACCATACCGCAGATGGCTGAATATTGCGTAGTGCATAGATATGTCCATCTGGTGTTGTCATTGATTTGCGAATATCCGGATTTGCATCGAGAATTTTTTTTAAATTAGGTGCGTAGCCCTCATCAATGTATTTTTCTAAAGGCAGCAACAATCCTTGACTTCCGTAGGTAACTTGATCCGATCCTTTTAGATCCGCCGCATAGAAAATATCGGGAAGCGTACCGCTTGCAAATACCAAATTCTTTTTCGTCTCAAAGCTGTCTTGTGGGGCGTTTTGAATCTTTAACTTAATATTCGTCATCTTCTCGTATTCCTGAATAACAGGCATCTTGTTCCAATCCTGACGTCCTATATCCGGTGCCATAATGGATAGCTCAATCGGTTTATCCACGATAGGAAAGCCCGTCTTATGAACCTCTGTGGCTGTGTCTGAGCCTTCTGTGCTTGCTGTCCCCTTATCGCTACTTGATCCACATGCAGTAAGAATAGACATTGACATGGAAAGAACTAACAACATGAGTCCAGCTTTACGATAAATCGTCATACAAAAACCTCCCCTTTGTTATTTGTATCTTAAGATCAACCCTTAACAGAGCCAATCATGACACCTTGCACGAAATAACGCTGTAAGAATGGATAGACAACAATAATCGGAAGCGTAGATACGATAATGACCCCATACTTCACAAGTGAAGCAATTTCTGCCTTGTTGTTCTGGGCTGCTGCAGCTGTCGCATCGATAATGCCACCTACTTGAGATTGCATTTCCTGAAGCACGAGAATCTGACGAAGCACAAGCTGCAATGGATACTTCGCATCATCATTCAAGTAGATCATGGCGCCGAAATAGCTGTTCCAATGCCCTACCCCGTAGAATAAGGCCATAACTGCGATAATTGGCATCGATAACGGGAGAACAATCCGCAGGAATAAGCGAATATTCGTCGCGCCATCGATTTGAGCCGCATCTTGTAGCTCAGCTGGAATGGAGTTCGCGAAGAAGGTACGAGAGACAATAATATTCCAGATTGACGCTGCGCCAGGAAGTACTAGTGCCCACATCGTGTTGACCATGCCTAGCCCTTTTACCAACATGTATGTAGGGACGAGACCCCCTCCAATGAACATCGTTACCATGAACATCCCCATGAAAAACCCACGACCTACAAAGTCCTTACGACTGAGTGCATATGCCGCTGGCATCGTAACGACCAAGTTAATCGTTGTGCCTAGCAATGTATACAAAATCGTATTTCCATACCCCGTCCAAATCTTCGAGTTCTGAAATACAATTTCATACCCCTTAAAGGTAATACCTTTTGGAAGAAGCCACATTTCACCGGAAGCAACCATCTTCGGATCACTGATAGATGCGCTAATAATATATAAGATGGGATATGCGACTAACAACAATGCAATTGTCACATACGTATAGGTGCAAATTAGAAATATTCGATCTCGCTTAGATAGCTTTATACCTGATACCATAAATTCCAACCTCCTTCTACCATAGACTGTTCTCGCTCGTACGGCGGACAATTTGATTCACCGTAATAAGCAGGATGCAATTCACAATGGAGTTAAATAAACCAACAGCTGTTGAGAAGCTATATTGCGCATCGACAAGACCAGATCGATAGACAAAGGTTGAAATCACGTCAGAGCTTGACATATTCAATGAATTTTGCAGAAGTAATATCTTCTCAAAACCTACACTTAACAAGCCACCCATATTTAGAATTAATAGAATGGTCATGGTCGGTATAAGCGTTGGAATATTGATGTGGCGAACACGCTGGAAGCGAGAGGCTCCGTCAATAATTGCCGCTTCATGCAAGCCTGGGTCTACTCCCGAGAGTGCCGCCAAATAAATAATCGTCCCCCACCCCGCACTCTGCCACACGCCTGAGAATACATACATCGTCTTAAACCAACCAGGGCTTGTCAGAAACTGCGGTGCACTAAAGCCTAAGCTTTCAATGGCATGAATAATCATTCCGTTCGATGGAGACAAGAAGGTAATAATCATCCCCGCCATAACAACGACAGAAATGAAATGAGGTGCATACGTAACGGTCTGAACAAGTCGCTTGAAGAAGCCATCCTTCACTTCGTTAAACGCAAGCGCCAGAATAATTGGGATTGGGAATCCAATGGCTAATTCATACAAGCTAATACTGAGCGTGTTCCACAGCAAATCCCAGAAATAGTACGAGTTAAAAAATCGAATGAAATGATCAAAGCCTACCCATTCACTGCCAAAATAGCCTTTTGACGGAATGTAGTTCTTAAAAGCAATCTGAATCCCATACATCGGTCCATAGCTGAAAATGAGGAAGTAAAAGAATGCGGGTGCGATAAAAATGTAAAGCTCCCAATTCTGCCAAATCTTCTTCCATGTCTCGTTTCTGCCCTTACGCTTTTCTTTCGGTTCTGAGTTCACAGTTCGCATGTGTACGCTTTCCGTTTCATGCATCGCGACATCCCCTCCTTGTAGGTAATGATGAGAACACTCAGATCATCGAGTGAGCATCATTATCTGTTGCATTGTTATCTATCGCATTGTTGTTAGCGCTTACATTTACAATATAAACAATTGACCCAATCGTAAATATGTCATTCTCGCTTGTCAAAAATTACGTGTTGTAGTGCGGGAATAACCGCGTCACAACGCTATGTGGGCATCATAACAGTATGTCATTCTTGTGCTTTCTCGTTGATCATTTCGTTGTATTACCATGCTCACCTGCACACAGGGCAGTGTATGTAAATCTCCACAACATGTGTTTTTTTTGCGTAGTACAACTCAATTCACACATAATCTAACGTTTGTTGACTAATAAATCATGTTTGTTATCTGGATGATAATCGCATTGCTCTTATACAATGAACTTGCGTAAAGCGGTTTCAAGAGCGTGTCAATTTACAAATGACTTACATGAAGGAGTGAACGAGATGAGCGCAAAACCTGAACAACTGAAGCGTAGAAAGCGCTTTACTTGGAGGAAACAAGATTTTGAATTAACACTATTAGCTATTCCCACAACGATTTGGTACATTCTGTTCTGTTACTTACCCATGTTCGGCATTATCATCGCTTTCAAGCAGTTCAAAATTTCTGGGGGCTTTATTAGCAATGTAGTAAATAGTCCTTGGGTCGGTTTTAAAAACTTCGAATTTTTATTTAAATCCAATGATGCCTGGATTATTATCCGCAATACGATTGGGTATAACATCATTTTTATTATTACGGGCATCGTACTCCCAGTGTTGTTCGCGATCATGATTGGATTACTCCATAATCGCAAAGCCAGCAAAGTGTATCAAACGATGATGTTCCTCCCTTATTTCCTCTCTTGGGTCGTCATCTCTGCAGTCGGTTGGGCATTCTTCAGCTTTGACAAAGGGATCCTGAATCAATTTCTCGGTAACATCGGACATGATCCCGTGAATTGGTACATGCAGCCTGAGTATTGGCCTTACATTCTCGTTCTATTAAATATATGGAAAGGTATCGGCTATGGCATGATTATCTATCTCGCTACCATTACAGCGATCGATAGTTCGTATTATGAAGCCGCTGTCATTGATGGAGCCTCAATTTGGCAACAGACTCGATTCATCACACTACCTTTACTCAAACTGGTGATCGTGATGATGTTCATCCTGTCGGTCGGACGGATATTCTATACCGACTTCGGTCTCTTCTTCCAGGTCACGCGTGATTCTAACTCCTTATATAATGTGGCCACGACCGTTGATGTCCTCGTCTATAAGCAACTGAAAAGCGCAACGATCGGTATGGCATCTGCTGCTGCATTTGTTCAATCCGTTTTGGGATGTATTACGATTCTGTCCGCCAACTGGATTGTGAAGAAGATTGATCCAGATAGCGCAATGATTTAGGAGGTAAGAACATGGCAACAAAAACCTATGAATCCGGGCTTGATAAGTTTAATCGAACAAGTAAAGGAATTAACATCCTATTTAACTCCATTTTTCTGGTCATCGCACTTGCCTGTGTTGTGCCCGTTATCGTCGTATTATCGATTTCATTAACCAATGAATCTTATATCCGAGACGTTGGCTACAGTATCTTTCCAGCCGATTTTTCTTTTGAAGCTTACAGTTTTATTGCTAAGCAAGGAAAGATGATTCTACGTGCTCTAGGCACCTCGACCCTTGTCACTGTAGTAGGTACTGTACTTGGCGTCCTTCTTACAACATCGATGGGTTATGTTATTTCACGCCCGTCTTACAAGTTAAAAAGCTTTCTGACTTGGATCGTATTCATTCCGATGGTTTTCAATGGTGGTCTCGTATCCAGTTATTTCATCAATGCAAACTTACTAGGGCTGAAGGATAGTTTCTGGGCTCTGATCTTACCGCTTGCAGTCTCATCCTTTAACGTCATTATTTGTAAAACCTTTTTCACAAGCACGATTCCAGATGGTGTAATCGAATCGGCAGAAATTGATGGTGCTAATCAAATTAGGATCTTCTTCTCGATCATATTGCCTATATCGCTACCTGTTCTCGCAACGATAGGATTGTTCCTATGCTTCAACTATTGGAACGACTGGTTCCAATCCATGTTGTATATTGATAACCCGAATCTCTACTCGTTACAGGCGTTGCTTAACAATCTAATGACCAATGCCGATGCACTTGCCAGAAATGCTTCAAGTATGGGCGTTAGTTCTGCAGAGCTCATCGCGAAAATGCCTAAAGAGTCCGCGCGTATGGCGGTCGCCATCCTCATCATCTTGCCTGTTGCTTGTGCATATCCATTCTTCCAGAGATATTTCATTTCTGGTCTGACAGTCGGCGCAGTCAAAGGCTAAATTACGAAGTAAGCCAAATTTATACTGGTTTATGATATAGCAAACAACCAATCCATAGGGGGAGTTAAAGTGAAGAAAATCTTCAAGATTGCCTCAACACTCTGTATTCTGACATTAATGGGATCCGCCTTAGCAGCATGCGGTAGTTCCAACAACTCGGCTTCATCGACGAATGAACCATCAAACAACTCTACATCAACAGAAGCAGCAGGTAAAAAGGATATTCCGACCCTGGTATGGTGGCAGATCGGTAATACGCCACTTCCTGCGAACTTTAGTAAAGCAATTGACAAGATGAATGAATATACTGCGGAGAAAATCGGGGTAAAAGTCGATCTTCGTGTGGCCAGCTGGGGCGAATGGGATACGAAGATGAACACCATTGTGAACACAGGTGAGCCGTTCGACATGATGTTCACGAATAACACGAAGTATAGTAAACAAGTCGCGATGGGAGCTCTTACGGACATCACGGATTTAGTCCAAAGCGAAGCCCCTGATCTGTACAAATCCATTCCGTCCGAAGTATGGGATGGCACAAAAATTGGCGGGAAATACTACGCAGTACCAACCTATAAAGACTCATCTGTTTCTCAATATTGGAGCTATGATGACAAGCTCGTACAGAAATACAACATCGATTACCAGAACATTACATCGATGCAAGATTTAGATAAGCCACTTCATGATATAAAAGCTGGTGAAGGAAAAAGCTTCTACCCACTACGACTTATTCAAAGTGAAGCCTTCTCCGGAATGTTCAATAACTATGATGATTTAACGCTAGGATTCTTCCCTGTAGGTGTAAAAGTAGATGATCCTTCTCGCAAGGTGATCTCTGTTTTCGAACAGCCTGATGTCATGGCAAATTTGAAATTGCTTCATAAATGGTATCAGGATGGAATCATCAACCCAGATGCTCCAACCAAAACAGAAAAAGAAAAATATAACCCATTTGGTACGCAACAAGCCTTCCCAGGTGCAGAGATCGCGATGCAAATCAATGCGGGCGTAGAAAAATTTGTTATGAACAAAACATTTGGTCCTCTTTATACGACAAGTACAATTCAAGGCTCCTTAAACGCAATCTCTGCGAATTCCAAGTACAAAAATGAAGCTTTGAAATATCTGCAATTAGTAAACACAGATTCAAAGCTCCGTAATATGCTAGCATTTGGTGAAGAAGGCGTTGATTTCAAATATGTAGATGGTAAAGATAACGTTATCGAGCGCACATCGGATACATGGCCGCTAGCTGCTTACTCACAAGGTACCTTCTTCAATATGGCTATAACCAAAGGCGCACCTGAAGATCAATGGGACCAAGTGAAGAAATTAAATGAACAAGCTGTAGCCTCCACTGTTCTAGGCTTCGCACTCGATATCAGCGAAATTCAGACAGAAGTTGCGAACGCACAATCTACATTTGATAAATATAAATACGAATTGCTAACAGGTGCTTCTGACCCAGAGAAGATTGTACCAAAAATGTTAGACGAATTGAAAAAAGCCGGACTGGATAAAATAATTCAAAAAGCGCAGGAAGAAATCGATAATTATTTCAAGTAAGCCATACACCAATACGACACATGGTATAGTTTGACAACTATACCATGTGCTTTTGTTGTAGAATAGGCAAGTTGTAATTGATTATATAGATCTTTTTGTACTATATTCAATTACAACCAACATGTATTGAGGTGCCACATGAATACGTTTCTACGCATTAAAATTTATCGTAGTAAATTTTGGACCTATGTGATATTCATTCTGTTAATCGGACTGACGTTAGGAGCACTAACCAGTGCCATCGTCATCAATCAGTCCGTTGGTAATGCCCGCATCGAGGCTGCAAATGCCTTTTCTCGCACAGAGAACAACTTACAGAATGACGCAGATCGTATTGAAGCTTATATGCAGCGTATTTATTCAAATCAAGATTTGATGAACGATGCTAGCTATTTTCTAAGTCCAACCATTGATGAGTATCTTACTAAACGATTAAAGAACAGTACATTCAATCAACGACCGCTTATCTCTTTTCCTGAAGATGTGAAAACTTATCTGTACAATTGGGCGCAAGGAGATATTACACAAATTAGTGTTCATACAGTGAAGCAAGGCAATGTTATAGACTTTAATAGTAATGGCATTCCCCACTTCCAGTTTGGTCTATCCAATGATGATCTTATGTTTACTGAGAATAATCAACGGGGGTTTGTATATCGCAAAAAATTGCTTCAGCTTGCGGAGGGTTCCGCCGAAATTCGCTTTCAAATTAGCAGTGAGCGAATTTTTAGCATCGTTAATAATTATCAGCTTGGCCATGCAGCAGCGATTAATGAATCAGGAGAAGTGTATCTGATTGGCAACGACAATACAATGTCTGAGCAGATCATTCAGCAGGCCATTGCCAATAAAAATACGCATGGTGTAATACTAAAAAACTGGATGTCTCCCATTTTCTATGTCACTTTTCCATCTACCAAATTTAATTATAAGTTTGTTAGCACCATTGAATTAAAGGTATTGGTTCAGCAGCATGCGTCTACGCTTATTTTATTATTTCTAGTTATTTTAACAGCCATGACCTGTGTTCTTTTACTCGTTGTCTATAACCTGCGAGATGACGCACGATTCCTGCACCGTATTATTCAGTCTATAAAACGCGTGAAGACAGCGAACTTCACTCCAAACAAACCTGCACGCTATCGTCGAAATGAATATGGTATGATTGCACGTGAAGTGGATGACATGATTCACAAGTTAGATAAACATATTCGTAATGAATATTTGCTAAAATTGAAACAGCAAGAAGCTGAAATGAAAGCGCTACAGCATCAAATTAATCCTCATTTTCTATATAACACCTTGGAGGTCATTCGTTCTACCGCATTAGTCAATCAAGATGCGCATACAGCCGATGCGATTGCTACCTTAGGTGCCCTTTATCGTGAAATGGTAAAAAAAGAGAACATTATCTCTATTGGAAGCGAGTTAGAGCTACTCGAAAAATATTTAAAAATTATGGAGTTCAAGTATCCTGACCACTTTTATTACCAAATTGATATGGAAGATTCGTTACTCGATGTACCCACCATTAAATTTTGGATGCAGCCTTTGGCGGAGAACTTTTTCATTCATGGCTTTGACAAAGAGAAAGAATTTAATTTATTTGTCGTCAAGGGTAGCGAAGATGAGCATTACTACAGATTGGAATTTATTGATAACGGGGTGTGGATTGAGGAAGAACGCTTAGCCGATATACGACGAATACTGTCTAGTAAACATGAAATATCGACCAAGAGTATTGGTTTATATAATGTTTATGCAAGATTAAGCTTTTACTATGATGAAGGTTTTTCAATGCACATTGAGAACAATGATGAAGCAGGCGTAAGGATTTCTGTACAGATTTCTAAAGAGGTGACTAGAGATGTACAAACTTTTAATCGTTGATGACGAGCCACAAATTTTAGAAGGCATGAAACGAATTCTAGATTGGAAGCACTATGGATTTGATTATGTCGAAACCTGTGTTTCGACGGATGCTGCTGTATCCAGAGCCGTACAATTAATTCCTGATATCGCTATTTTTGATGTATGTATTGGTAAAAATCTTGGTTATGATGCCATTCGACAACTCAATGAAGTTCAACTTCCTACGAAATATATAATTATGAGCGGGTATAGTGATTTTAGCTACGCTCAACAGGCTATCCGATGTGGGGTCAAAGATTATTTATTAAAGCCATTAGAGAAAGAAAAGCTCCAGCAAGTTATCGAGAAAATAATTGTTGACGATCTTCATGGTAGCATTGGGGATCCACAGACGAGCACTGCCCACTTGGATCCAGTCATGGGTGTTCCTTACGATTCGTTATCGAAGCTAGTAAATCGCATTTTGCTCATGGTCAGAGAAGATTTTAATCAGAATATTACCTTAAAATCTGTCGCCGATCGTTTTCAAATGAATAGCACCTATCTCGGGCAATTGTTCATTAAAGAAACGAATATGAAGCTTTCCGAATATTTAATGCTGTATCGCATGCAACGTGCTAAAGAGCTTATCCAGACCACGAATGAGAAAATCCATTGGATCGCATGTTCAGTCGGATATAATAATATGAATTATTTCTACACACATTTCCATAGCTATTACGGAAAATCTCCTTCCGATCTGCGCTAAAAAAGTTAGACAACGATTTGCTACCAAGAACGAGTCAAGGAGATGCATGTCATGTATAAACGTTGGTTTATCTTTGGCCTTTTTCTATTACTAATCATTCAATTAATCGGTTGCACCAAACATACAGAGGCTCCAATATCTAATAATGAAACGCCCGTTAACCTTATTTATTATACGATCGGCGAGCCGGACAATGATCTACGTAAGGTGAATGACAAAATAAATGAAGTCCTTTTGCGTAAAATCGGCATTACGATCACCTATAACAAAATTGGCTGGCAAGAATACGATAGCCGATTAAATACAATTATTTCATCCGATACCCCCTTTGATATTGCCTTTGCGCCGGATTACTCTACGTATGCAAAACAGGGAAAGTGGTTGAAGCTGAATGACTATTTAATGAACCAAGGCAAGGACATGTATAATGCAATTGATCCAATCTTCTGGAAAGGTGTCCGTTTACCTGATGGCAGCATTTACGGCATACCGACGAATAAAGAATTAGCCGTAGTTGAGCATTGGATGTATCCCGCTGATCTTGTAAAGAAATATCACATTGATATTACGAAATACAACACGCTAGAATCGCTAGAGCCACTGTTACGTATGATTCAAATAAATGAGCCCGATTACTTGCCCATGGAATTTAACCGGGATGCTCATAATTTCTTTAAGATGTATGGATATGAATATATAACGAACTATAAAATTCCGTTAATGATTCAATCGACACAATCAAATGCTTCGATCGTCAATATTTTCGAAACGGATGAAGCCAAACAAATTTTAAAGACCGTTCGAAGATACTATCAACTTGGTTTCATTAATAAAGATGCTGCGCTGCGTGAACCAAGTTCACTTCAACGCGGGTTGAAAGTTTTCTGGAAATCCGCAAGTGGAGGCCCGCTATCCGAGAGTGTTTGGAGTAAGGATCTGGGCTATCAAGTGGTCGCTCATCCGGTAACACAAGAAGTGGCAACGACAGAATCCGTTCTTGGTGGCATGATGACTGTAAATGCAAATACGAAGCATCCGGAGGAAAGTATTAAATTTCTAAATTTATTAAATACCGATCCCGAATTACGTAATTTATTCAACTATGGGATCGAAGGAGTCCATTACAATTTAAACAAAGTGGGCCAGGTTGTCCTCGTTTCACCAAATTATACTGGGATACAGTATACACAAGGCAATTGGTTTATCTTAAAAACACTTGGTGGAAAATATCCTGATCCGCTAGATAAATGGGAACAATACAGAGCGTACAATGCTAAAGTGGTGGAATCTAAAGTACTCGGCTTTAATCCAGACCTTTCCTCGCTATCTGAGCAAGTCGATGAGATCGAAATCGTCTGGAATAAATATTATCCGATTCTCATGACCGGCAGCGTCGATGTAGATACCTTTCTGCCCAAATTCAATCAAGAGTTGCACGAAGCAGGTATTGACGACGTACGCAAAGCCATTCAAGCGCAGTTAAATACTTGGCAGAAGCATCATTCCAAGTAAGGTGAGGTTAGCATCTTTAACCGATGCTGAAGAACTTTCTAGACTAATGAATTGGTTGCTATTTCCGCTTAAACAGTGAAGAGAACGACAGATTGTGGAAAAGCGGAGCGGTGACGTTAATCCTAGATAAAATCAAAGCTGTCCCAAGTAGCCATTTCTATGGCTTTTGGGACAGCCTCTTTTTCACATCCATATTCATCAAATACTCTACGGATACAGGACCATTCCACCATCAGCAAATATCGTAACTCCCGTCACATAGCTTGCTTCTTGAGACAGTAACCAAGCTACAGGTGCAGCAATTTGTTCCGGTGTTCCAATTTGACGTGAAGGAATTTTGTTCAATATTTGTTCAGTAATCTGCGGATCACTGAGTAATTTACCGTTCATAGGCGTATCAATCGCTCCAGGAGCAACGGCATTAATCCGAATTCCTCGATCGGCATATTCACGTGCTAATGATTCCGTTAGTAGCTTTAACCCACCTTTGGACGAAGCATAATGTACATATTGAGGCTTAGGAATCTGTTGATGCACGCTCGATACATTCACAATACTTCCCTGCATATCTTTCTTCAGGAGATATTTAATCGTTTCTTGGCACCCTAGAAATGTTCCGCGCAGATTCACATCCATGATCCGATTCCACTCATCTATAGGTAATTGCTCCGATGGATATTGAGACTGTACCCCTGCATTATTAACAATTCCATGTAATGTTCCGAAATGACCTACCGCCACATCAACTAATTTATTGGCGGTATCCACTTGTCCTACATCACCTTGGCACGCAACAGCTTGCCCGCCTGAGGCTTCAATGAGCGCAATCGCTTCCTCGGCTAAAGCTTTACTTTGATCACTCGTAAAATTGATAACAACTTTACATTTTTCTTTGCCCAAGCGAAGCGCGATCCCTCTACCAATGCCTTGCGCTGCACCTGTGACAATAAATACCTTTCCCTGTAAATCGTCAAACATAGGAACATCTCCTTACACTACGTCGTATGACTTCCATTCATCGAGCTACTCCATGATAATTTCAATGCAAATGACTTTGTCTGCTGCGCCTTGATCACAATGGCTTCACCACGTTGGATCGATTCCTGTAACCCCGCTTCATGTGAAGCCGAATTTGGTTCTACACCCATGACATAACAGGCCCCGTAGAATGGATAGTCTTGAAGACCATTAAATTCTTGCCACAACCACAGGTTTGGCATCGTGTCTACATCCCATTCTACACGAACACGTAAATCCATTTTATCATTTATAATCGTATAGCATCCCATCGTCAACTCTTTTAGAATCGCAAAATCTGTAGCCTTTCCTGAAGGAACATGTCCTAGATCACAACTCATATCTTCTATCGGCCATGAAAATACACCTTTTTTCAAACGAGATAATTCCGAATCCCGCTCATACGATTCGACCGATCTCGCAGGTGCTTCAAGCCGTGTTCCAGGTCCAATGAATGGCGCACCGAACGCGATATGCTGTCCCCATTCGGCATACAAAGCTTGCTGCCCCTGATTCGTAACGGATTCCTTCAACTCAATGCACTGCTCTACTTCGTCTATCGTTACAATTCGCTCCATCGCAAAAGGTGATTTATAGAGTAGTGTGGAGAATATAATCTGAACCTTTGTATCCGTTACTTCTCCGAGCTTATATGTCCAGGGTACCTGACAAGCCTCGCCGTGAAAATTATGCATAACTCCATAGTTATAGCTATCATCCCCTGCATTGGGGAATAAAATTTGCCAGCCCCCCGGGTAGCTTTGTAACCAGCGCTCCTTGGACGTATGACAGAAATCGATGCGATTCCCTAGATTGGAGATTCCCCAAGGGCTTTCCCATAATATATTCGTACGATCAATACAAATTTTATAGATATCTCCACCTTTCTCTGGCAGAAACTCTACGATTAATCCGTCTCCCACGACCTGTAACACGTCCATGTGACCAGGGTTTGAAATGGTCCGAATGTCCATATTACAGGATCCCGAACTTCTCAAATACCTCGGATACTTTCATCCCCTTCAAAATATGCTCACGAACCATATTCTCTCCGTTCACCTTCTCGAATGCTTTTGCAATGACTTCATCCTCGACATCCTTCGGAACGACAACAATACCATCTATATCTCCGAAAATAAGATCACCTGGCTGTATCTGTACGTCACCAATTTTGATCGATACATCAAAATCAATCACCTCATTGCGGGCATAAGAATCGGTTGGACGCGTCCCTTTTACAAACACAGGGAAGCCTAGTTGTTTGATTTTCTTTACATCACGGCACAGGCCATCAATAACAGCACCTCTACCTCCAGCCACCTTCGTAGCTGCGGACATTAACTCACCGAAGAAGGCAGAGCGCTCGGAACCCCCGACATCACCAACAAAAACTTCACCAGGCTGCATACCATCTAGCACTTCAATTTGCTTTTTATAGGCTTGAGCCGGTTTTCGATAGACGTCTGCTACTTGGACTGTTTTGGCGTAACCGCATACGACCATATCCGGGTCTAGTGGACGAATATGCTGTGGTAATGCCTGATTACGTAGCTCTAGACTATCCAAAATATCAGATATGACGGCAGAATATAGTTTTTCTTGCAATTGATCTAAATAGGCTTGATTTTTCATAAGATTCATCCCTTTTCTATAATATTTATGCTCTTATTCCTGTTCAACTTGACGCATAATGGCACGCATATAACCTAACGCATACGCCATCCCCGCATGCCAAGGCGCATCACAAGTCATTAGTGGCGTATGGTCGGGTATAAGTACACCTGTAAACTGATGCTTCTTCAATACACGTAATGCTTTCAACATATCAATATCACCTTCATCGACAAAAACCTCTGTGTAATGAGGCACCTTCCCTTTAACATTACGAAAATGAACATATGAAATTTTATCCTGTGAAGCATATTGATCAATTGCTTCATACACATCTCCACTCACCATTTCTTGAATAGAGCCCATACAGAACTCAATCGAATTACTTTGGCTAGGAACAAGGTCTATCATTTTCTGATATTTATCAGGCTCATTCACTAATCGAGCATGCTGACGGATTTGCGGCATCGGCGGATCATCTGGATGTAATGCTAATTTAACCCCAGCTTCTTCCGCAACAGGTAGAACACGTTCTAGAAAATAGGCCAAACGATCCCATATTTCTTGCTCCGAGGTTGGTGGGAGATATCCCTTATCTAACAAACTCGCGTCATACGTCATATTCCACACCTGACCCAGTGGGATTGGATGATTTAACTCATTGCTGTCAGGATGAAACGTCGATGTTAGTGCTCCTCCTCGTGCAGATGGCTTTTGAATATGTCCCCACACACCAGCAATACTGAAGTTATATCCAATTACAGGAATCCCTGCTCGACCTACATTCCGGATGATCTGCTTAATCTGTTCAATTTGTTCGTCTCGTTTTGGGCCAGCAAGTAACACATCATACCAATCCGATGGATTAAAATTTTCAATCGCTGCGAATTCAAGTCCTTCTTGATTGAGCTCTTCTTTTAATTTCACAAGATTCTCATATTCCCAGATTGGGTCATTTAAGCGTGCTACACCATAATTTCGTTGCCCATCTGTTGAAGGAAGTCCCTCATCATCAATATCTCCATAATAATTTACGAGATGGACAACAACCGCCTCACAGCCTGCCTGTTTCGCAAATCGATAATAATCTGTATGTAACATATGACGATATAAACCAATACCTAATCGCATTTCTTTTGCTCCTTTACATATTGTTCCTAAGATACCTAAACTAAAATCTGAAATATCAGTCAAAGCAAGAAAAACCTCACCTACGGCTCGGTCCTTTAAAGATCTGAAGTAAATCCATCACACTGCAGGGGTGGAGGGACCGGTATGGATTCCAATCGCTGTTGAAGTTCTTGTTTCCTTTATTATTTTTATGGGTTGGGTTGAAACAAGAACTTCAAAGGTGACCGCTTCGCTTTTCCATTCCATATCCGTCCCCTTCTATTCAACTTGGGTGCTTTCTTCTACTTTTCCAATGCCAAGTAAATCTTGATTCCAATAAGCCAATTCCGGGTGATTTAGGGTCGGATAACGGCGCTAGCACGTTTACGTTACCGGTGGCACATTGTATTCGGTTTTTCGCATACATTTGGCACGTTTACGTTATCGGCGACACATTGTATTCGGTTTTTCGCATACATTTGGCTCGGTTACGTTACCGGCGGCACATTGTATTCGGTTTTTCGCATACATTTGGCTCGGTTACGTTACCGGTGGCATATTGTATTTGGTTTTTCGCATACATTTGTCTGTAAGCTTGGTCGGTCCTTCCCAAAGAGGCCTGACCTTAATAAAAAAAAGCCCCCCATGGCCACCCGTTGAATATAGGCCCATCCCTTGAATTCGTATCCTATTTCTCCGCAGTCTAGAAATTTTATACTTTCTAGTATGTCAAGCATAAACGACTACGTCGTCCATTTAAGGGTGAATAGCATTTGTGCGTGAAATTGGTAATGGGATTCCACCCGATCTTAGATAGCCCCACCATTCTCTTCTATTAGAAACATCATGTGTTTCTTACTCTTCTCCAAGTGCGACACGAGTAAATGAGTCGCTTGTTCCAGACGATCATGCTTTATTTCCTCAATAATCTGTTCATGCTCTAGTAAACCTTCATTAGATCGATCGAAGTTCTGGAAATGAAATATACGTGAAATATACAGAAAGCTATTTAAGAGCTCATATTGATTTAGAATTAACTGATTATGGCTCATCGTCACAATAGCTTTATGAAACAGAACATCTGCCTCTAGAAATTGCTGGTAGAAAAATTGGGAACTATTCAAATGGGTTCTGGCACGCTCAACAAACTCTGTCAATTGCGTAACAAGCTGCTCACGATCTTCCTTCGATAGGTGTTCCAAACACCATTTCTCAATCATGATGCGAGCATCCATCACTTCAGCGATTCGCCCACTCGTTAATTGACTTACATAGGTACCTGACCGTGATACGACTTCAATAAGTCCATCATTCGCCAAACGATGGATCGCAAGCTTCACAGGAGTTTTACTAACCCCCATCTTCTCACTTAAATCATTGAGATCCAGTCGTGCACCACCTTTATATTCCCGCGTAAGGATTTGATTCTTCAAAATTTGGTACACTTGCTCATTTAAATCTAGTCGTTCAATTTTTACATTCATAGGACAACTCCAATTGATTCAAGTTAAAACTGAAATATCAGATATTAGATTTAAGTTCATTATAAGATGCATCTTACAGAAATTCAATACTTAATTGCAGACTTTCGAATGTGTGCGCCATGCCTTCGGCGTTACACCAATTAATTTCTTGAAGACCGTCGCGAAATGTTGGCTCGTCTTAAACCCAAGCTCCATAGCAACATCCGTTATGCTCACCTTCGATTCCTCTAACATACGACAAGCACAGTCCATTCGAATCCGATCCATAAACGCTGTTGGTGATTGTCCGTTCATTTCACGAAATATACGGTAAAAGTGCGACTCACTTAAACCAATCTCCGACGCAAGCTGTCCTATCGTATAGCGTTCAGATGGATTCTGTTCCAGTCTTGTCTTAAGCTCCAGCGTATACGCGTGCATATCATGCGACTGCGCTTTGAGTGGAGTGTTATGCAAAATGCGTTGTAGAATTTCCAGAACTCCATGACGAATCTGAAATTCCACAAGCTCTGTATCCTGCTGGTTAATTAACTGTTGGACCCTTTTGAAATAATCTACGATTTCCTTGCTAACCAACTGAATACGAGGACAGCGATGTATCCATTGTGCAAATACTTGGCGTTCAGCATCATCCAGTCCGAACCAATGACCATGCTGCAGCGGATCACGAACGATGATCCACCAGATCCTACATGGCCCAATATAATCAAAACTAGCACGGTGACGTTCACCAGGTCGTGTATAAATGATATGCTGTGCGCTCGTTGGGTGAAATTGTCCATTAACTTCCCACACTGCGGTTCCTTGCTCCATATATACAAACTCATAAGCATCTTCGTGCACGTGATTTGTCAAAGGCATGGCTCTACTGAAATGGTCGTATCCCAGAAGGATCAGATCTTTAACATGGGCTGCAGGACCCTCTTCCCAATCGATTAAATATACCCAGCGTTCACTCTTTATAGCGTCTGTCATCGTATACACGCTGCCTCTCTTTTGATCACATTAGCTTACTCCGAATCGTATATTTGCTCATTTATGTTTCTGATCCTATTAGATACAAATTGAAAAGTCAAATGATATAAATTGTTTTAAACTGAAAGCGTAAACACGAATAAGGAGTGATAAACGTGCCACACAGCACACCACAGATCCATGTTGTTTTCAAGACACATTTAGATATCGGATATACCGATCTCGCTAAACATGTTACTGATCGTTATATGAAACTATTTTTCCCAAGTGCGATCACAACAGCACAGTACTTTGATGAACATCCTGATCAAGGTTCTTTTATTTGGACAACGGGTTCTTGGTTAATTCATCACTTACTCAAACATGGAACAACCGAGGAGAAACAGCAAGTAGAGGAAGCTATTGCAAAAGGCTATTTAAGATGGCATGGCCTCCCTTTCACGACCTATACCGAATTATACGATGCCGAGCTTCTAGATTACGGTATTCAAATGGCCACACGTCTTGACCAACGCTTTGGTATCCACACCATTGCAGCCAAAATGACGGATGTCCCTGGTCATACACGTGCGCTGATTACACATATGGCCAAGGCGGGTATGAAGTATCTTCATTTAGGTGTAAACCCATCAAGCCATGTTCCTCATGTTCCTGAGATGTTTTTGTGGAGAAATCCAGATGGTTCTGAAATCGTCGTTCAATATAGTAAAGATTATGGAACAACCTTCGAAACAGAAGGCTTGAATGATGTTTTATACTTTGCTCATACGCATGATAATCATGGTCCTTCCACCGTTGAACAAATTAAAGCGGAATTCACTCAACTTCGTGAGGCCTATCCACATGCGGATATCAGAGCATCCACGTTGGATCAATATGCGGAGAAGGTATGGGCCATTCGTGATACGTTACCGATCGTCGAAGAAGAGATTGGGGATAGCTGGATCCATGGATCTTCGACTGATCCCTACAAATTAGCTTGTTATCGTGAACTACTTCGCTTAAAGAGTAAATGGCTACTAGTAGGATCTCTTGCTGCAGCCGACGAGGAATATCACAACTTCTGCGATGAATTAATTATGATTCCTGAGCATACTTGGGGTGTAGATATTAAGCGTTATCTGGCAGATTACATTCATTATGATAAGGAAGATTTTCAGCAAGCACGAGCTCGAGACAAGGTTGATGTGAACTTAAACCCACTTGAATATCGTTTTTACGAAAAAAATTCACGCGCTGAAATGATCGAGATGTTCGGCGTAGAAGCCGTGGAGAAGCTTAGTGCCCGCTCATTTAGTCTCATGGAGCAGTCTTGGCAAGAGCAACGGGAATATTTAGAAAATGCCGTATCTACTCTGGGCGTAAAACGTCAGATCGAAGCACGAGCTGCTCTAGCCGCATTACGACCGGTTCGTCCACAGATTGCTAATGCGGATGCGACAATCCTGTACACGGATCAATCCTATACTTTAGGAGACTTTGAGGTCGTGTTTGAGGATAACGGTTCTATTATCAGTTTGCTAGACCAACGTAATCGAGAGTGGGCTGGGCCGAACAACCCGATCGGATTATTCTCATATGAGACTTTCTCCCAAGCGGATTATGATCGTTGGTACCGTGAATATCACGTGCGATGGAAAAATACGCATGTATGGGCAACCGGAGATTTCGGGAAACCAGGTATGGATCTGACGAAAGAATGGATAATGCATACCGTGACGAAGCCCAAACTATTATCCTTGCAAGCATTATGTGGAGAAGAACAGGATGTTGTCCTTGCTACGTTAAAGATGCCTAGAGCAGCTAGTGAAGGAATGGGTGCTCCACGAGAGTTGACCATCGAATATATATTTAAGAAGCACACTGCTACCGTAGAATGTAAGCTTCAATGGTTCCATAAGGATGCATATCGCCTCCCAGAAGCAGCATGGATGAGCTTCAATCCGATCGTCA
Source organism: Paenibacillus sp. FSL E2-8871 (assembly GCF_038000345.1). Lineage (NCBI taxonomy): Bacteria > Bacillati > Bacillota > Bacilli > Caryophanales > Paenibacillaceae > Paenibacillus > Paenibacillus sp. FSL E2-8871. The sequence continues at coordinate 1,901,097 of NZ_JBBOBV010000001.1, forward strand.
ATAATCCAAATCAATGGAAGCTTGATAAAATCGGACAACTCACTTCCCCACTAGACGTTGTTAAAGGGGGAAATCGCAATCTGCATGCGGTAGATCAGGGCATGTATTATGCGGCAGCGGACGGTCAAGTGGATATCACGACATTAGATGCCGCGCTCGTATCTCCTGGAGAACCACGGCTTGTGCAATTTGATCATACATTTGCTTCACTTACTGGAGGAATGCATGTCAATTTACACAACAATGTCTGGGGTACAAATTTCCAGGCTTGGTACGAAGAAGATGCGTTATTCCGCTTCAAGCTGAAATTCCAATCTCATCTTTAATCATAAAATACCTGAGAGGAGCTTTACAATGAACACCCACAAACCATGGAAAATTTACGTCATTCAACATTCCCATACGGATGTTGGCTATACAGAACGTCAAGAGAAAATCCGGCAGTATCATGTCAATTACATTCGGCAAGCGTTACAAATTGTACGTGACATCGAAAGCGGTGCTCGCCTAGATTGGAAGGGCTACAAATGGGTATGCGAAACGTTCTGGCCTGTTGAATCCTTCCTCTTAAAAGCGACACCAACAGAAAAAGAAGAATTCGCGCAAGCGGTACAAAAAGGCTATATCGGTCTATCTGGAACCTATCTCAATTTCGGCGAGCAATTAAATCAAGAGATGCTCTCCGTCATGATTCAACGGATTACTGACTATGGTCAATCGATTCAATTCCCCGTACGTTCTGCTATGACTGCAGACATCACTGGCTTTGGTTGGGGATATAGTCAAGTCTTGGCCGATGCTGGTATCGAGAATTTAATAACCTGTATTCATACACATCACTCCATGTTTCCATTATGGAAGAAACAAATTCCATTCTGGTGGGAAACACCAAAAGGTGATCGAATTCTAACGTGGAGTGGCGAGCATTATATGTTCGGAAATGACCTCGGCTTGATTCCTGGTATAGGAGGTTCCTATACGATTCGTGATGAGCATGACGTGCGAAAAGGCGTGTCCTTGGAAGTCGCTGAAGCGCGGTTTGATCGATATTTAGAGCAATTAGTTGAAGATGGCTATACCTTCCCGTTAGTACCTGTCATGGTATCTGGGCTCCCTACAGATAATGGCTCACCGAATGCCGCATTAATGGATTTTGTAAACCATTGGAATGCGTTGCATGGTGATCGGATCTTGATTCAACCAGCGACACTGGATGATTTCTTTACAGATTTAAGAGCATATGCGAACGAGCATCCGGATGAGATCGAGACTTTTCGAGGAGATTGGCCGGATTGGTGGACAGATGGCTCAGCTACTACTCCGATGCATGTTCAGATCTTCCGAGAGGCGCAACGCGTGTACACGAAAGTGAAGCAATTAGATCCTACCCGTGAGATTGTTGACCAAGTGCGGCTTGAGGCGATTGAATACGAGTTGGCTTTATTTGCTGAACATACATGGGGATACCATTCCTCTGTGACAGAACCTTGGAACCCATTCGTACAAGAGCTGGGCTGTCGTAAAGAAGCTTATGCCGCAAATGCGAGTTCACTTGCCCATACCGCATTATACGATATCCTTGAGGCACAAGGAGATGCACTATTAGGACCAGATCGTCCTATGAAATTTGAATTGTATAACCCAAGTGAATTTATACAAACCGATTATGCCCAGTTAATTATGGAGGGCTGGTACATTACAGAGCTGAAAAATGGCTTTGAAGTGATCGATGAAGTGACTGGAACCGTCTACGAAGCTCAAATGGTGACGGGACACCGCGGGGTCGTCATTACAATTCCAGTAACTTTGCAGCCTAATCAAAAGGTACAATTGACGATTAAGGCAATCGAAGAGCATCCGCCCGTAACAGCATATCGAACAGATTATGTTGGATCCGATCGCATGCTGGATATTATTCCTCCGGTTCCACCGAAGCTACATGTGACGCCTAAATTTATCGAGTCACCTTTCGTTCGAATCGAATGGGAACTCGGGGCAGGGATTACGAAGTGGTTTGACAAGAGCAGTCAACAAGATTTACTGCGGTCTGATCGTAATCACAATGCATTCTCCCCTGTCTACAACGTAACAGAAGCACCTAATGAATTTGGCATGTATGATGTACGCCGTAAGATGGGACGTAATCGTAGAGGCGCTGATGCAATAACCTCTGTCGGAGCATTAGTTGATGTCAATATCGTTGAAAAGGGTGCCCTTTATGGAAAAGTTCAATTGACCTATCGCGTGAATGGTTGCAGTCACTATTCCTTACTCGTCACCGTATACGGTGATCGCGCACGTGCTGATGTAGCCGTACGCATGCATAAGGAAAGTGTATGGGATCCAGAAAATGTGTACATTTCACTTCCGTTTGGGAGTGCTTCCGCTGCTGGGCAAGATGCGCTGTGGATAGAAAAGACAGGCGCAGCCTTACGTCCACGAATTGATCAATTGCCTGGATCCTTAGCAGATTTCTATTGTGTCGATGAAGGTGTAGCTTTTGTCCGTGACACACGTGGTGTTGCCATTGCGATGCCAGATACACCTCTCATCCAACTCGGCTCCTTAGACTATGAGGATCGACTATTGAGCGGACACCCTGGACTCGCGCATGATCCAGCCCATCTCTACTCATGGCCCATGAATAATTATTGGGAAACGAACTTTAAGGCGACACTAGGTGGATTCTATGAATTCCGTTACTACATCGCTTGGGGGGATGAGCTTAATACGTCAGAAGTAGCATTAGAGGCTTGTAAGAGTATGAACGCGGGTATCCTTGCATGGAGAACAAGTAAGTAAGAGAATAATCATATTATCAGTTAGACGAATCACAAAGTCTTCCTCGAGAAGTACGGATTGAATAAGATTTGGAAGCATTTTAGACTTTCACATGAGGTCGCCTCTTTCTGTTACAGAGTCATTTGATGGTACAAATGATTCCACAAAAAAAGGCGTCCTTTTTGCTATGCTGTGATGTAATTTATTGGTTAATCAGCAGGGATGTTTTTATATAAATGTTCATTCTTTAGTAACCTCTGTAGAAAATAATAAATCTATTAAATCTCTTGCGTATACCCAACGTTAACTCTTAGTCCACCTGAGAAGTCAGGATAGAGAGAATCAGCCCATTCATAGACTTCTCGGGTAGAGTCCAATATTTTATTTGATTCCTTGTAATGCTCATTAATCCATTCGATATCCATTCGGAAACCTCCTCTTTTTGGAGTTCGTGAAAGGGTTAAGGATCCTGCCCGGAGCTTGTCTTAACCATTCCTATTTATTGACTTTTTGTTGTTCTAATCTTTGCTCTTCTTCTTTAATTTGACTTATATCAATTCGTTCAAACAACAATTGCAAATCAGTTACCTGTTGATAAGGGGGACCCGAGCGGGGCTTCCAATTCGGTAGTTCAAGCGATAAGAATCCCCTGATCTTCTCACAAGAAAACGGTAGAAACGGATGCAGCAAATTCGCCAAATTAGCTATAATCTGCACGCATGTATATATTGTAGAACCACAGGACTCCTGATCTTCTTTTACCTGAATCCAAGGTTTTTGCCGATCAAAATACTGATTTGCCTTACGTACATAAAAGAAAATATACTCGAGCGCATCCTTCAAATCTCCCGCTTCAATTAGGCGTCCTGACTCCAGATACAAGAGGTCAATGTTGTCGCTCCACCCCTTATCTAACTTTCCACTTGGCACGATCCCTTCATAAAACTTCTCTACAAAAGCCAATGAGCGATTCACAAAGTTACCAAATGCTCCAAGCAGCTCACCATTATGACTATAAATAAACTCTCTCCAGGAAAAATCCGTATCCCGCTTCTCAGGCCCGTTGGCAATTAAGAAATAACGAATAGAGTCAGGATGATACCGCTCTAGAATATCAGGTACCCAGACTGCCCAATTACGGCTAGTGGAGAACTTCTGCCCTTCAAGGGTTAAATATTCGCTGGATATAATCCGATCCGGTAAATGTAGTTCTCTTGCTCCTAATAAGACGGCTGGCCATATCAGGGTGTGAAAAGGAATATTATCTTTACCATGGACATAATAAGCGGTGATGTCCTCTTGTTCCTCTGACCAAAAATCCTCCCAGCTCCGCCCAGACTGTGCAGCCCACTGCTTACTGGCTGATAAATAACCACTTACCGCCTCAATCCAAACATAAATCTTCTTGTCTTCAAATCCAGCTATAGGAACATCTACACCCCAAGATAAGTCTCTTGTTACCGCGCGGTCCTGCAGTTCTTCTTTTAAATAACGTTTGGTCAGTTTTATAGCGTTTTCTCTCCAAAATTGTGCTTCCTCTACATATTCCGTTAATTCAGATTGAAATTTAGATAAGCTAAGATAAAAATGTTCTGTCGGTCGTTCTGTCGGTGTATTCCCACATAATTTACAGACTCTGTCCAATAAATCGGCAGGGTCTAGAATCGTAGAACAATAATCGCATTGATCTCCACGCGCCCGCTGGCCACATACTGGACAAGTCCCTTCCACGTATCTGTCTGGCAAAAATCGCTGATCCGCCTCACAGTAACATTGCGCAATGTTTTTTTTATATAAATGACCATTCTCTAGTAGCTTCGCAAACAACTCTTGCACGACCTTATGATGCTGCTGTTGATCCGTTCGAGTATAAAGATCATAACTAAATCCCAGCTGTTCAAAACACTTCAAAAACTCTTCGTGGTATCGACTTGCAAAAGCTTTGGGTGTGATCCCTTCATTAGCAGCCTGAACTGCTACAGGTGTGCCATGACAATCGCTGCCTGACACATATAAAACGTTATCCCCCTTGCTGCGATAATAGCGTGCCAGCACATCCCCAGGCAACACACTTGATAATCTTCCAAGATGTAAAGATCCATTCGCATACGGCCAAGCACCACCAATAAACACATTACTCATTAACCTTCTCCTCCTTTTTTTAGACAACAAAAAAACTCCCATCCACAAAGGACGAGAGTTCTACTCACGTGTTACCACCTAATTTTATAAATGCCTCATGACATTTACCTCTTCAGGTACGACGTTAATAAACGTTTATACCCTAGCACTATAACGGATGCAGGTTCCGGCGCAGCCTACAACCCAAAAGGTTTCGATGCGCAGCTCTGAGACCATATTCCCAAGGTTTTTCTTTACTCCTTTTCAGCGACCGGAGCTCTCTGTAGAAAGAATTGCCGTGGTACTCTTTCTCTTCTTTGCCTTTAAATATTCAAGTTACTGGAAATGATACTTAATTTTCTGTTTATTGTCAATATGAAACATCAAGCTCACTGTAACTTTTTCAATTAATTTTCGTCTTTTATATAAATAAGTTACAAGGAGGAGGTCCTTCAATGAAAAAAGTAATCTTACTTATACTCCCTGTTCTTTTACTAGCAGGGGTATGGGGTTGTTCCGATAATAAGGTTAATTCTGTTCCCAAAAGTGAACCCTATACTTCCGAAAAAGCCATCAGTAGAGGGGATATTGTTTCTTTTGAAAAAGTGTACAACCTCGATAAATTTGAGCAATTTATAACTAATCTCTCCAGCAAAAAAGCAGACAATATACGAGTTACAAGTTACACAGATGAGGGCGATCCCATATTTAAGGATTTGAAGTTTGATGGCAATGTAATTAGTTATAGCTACGATACTTCTAATGATGCATTCGGTGGAAGTAACACAGGAGTTAGAACCGATACCTGCTCCGAAGTGACGAGTAAAAAAAACACACAAGGTGAAATAATCTATTCGATCAGCGGTTGCACAAATAATGACTCTGAAATCGATTACTACCTTTTCCGCACAAAAAAAGCCACCCAATCGTAATACGATAGGATGGCTTTTCTAATATCTATTTCATGATTTTGCAAATATCATTGGTGAATTGAACAGGATCACTAACCTGTAGACCTTCGATCAACAGTGCTTGGTTGTATAGCAGGTTCGTGTATAAACCGAGCTTCTCTTTATCGTTCTCAGCTGCTGCTTTCAAAGACTGGAAGACTTCGTGATGGATGTTGATTTCGAGTACCTTATCCGCTTGAACCTCTTGCCCATTCGGCATCGATTTCAGGATTTTTTCCATCTCGATTGTCAGTTCACCTTCAGCAGAGAGGCATACCGGATGAGTCTTCAAACGTTTGGAAGCTTTAACATTCTTCACTTTGCCGGACAAAATGTCCTTCATCGCTTCAAAAAGCTCCTTGTTTTCGTTCTCTTCCGCTTCCGTTGGCTTGTCCGCTTCGTCTGCTTCGATACCCAGATCACCACTGGATACGGATTTAAATTCTTTTTCTTTATAAGACATGATCATCTTGATCGCAAATTCATCAATATCATCAGTGAAGTAGAGAATTTCATACCCTTTATCCGATACAAGCTCGGTTTGCGGGAGCTTTTCGATTCTGTCGATCGACTCTCCGGATGCATAGTAGATATACTTCTGATCTTCTGGCATTCTTGATACATATTCGTCCAGTGTTACCAGCTTCTTCTCCTTGGAGGAATAGAACATCAGCAAATCTTGAAGTGTATCTTTGTGCATTCCATAATCGTTGTACACACCAAACTTAAGCTGTCTGCCAAAAGCATTATAGAACTGCTCATATTTCTCTCTTTCATCCTTCAGCAAGCTTTGCAGTTGACTCTTCACTTTATTCTTAATGTTCTTAGCGATCAGAGTCAGCTGACGGTCATGCTGGAGCATTTCTCTGGAGATGTTTAGCGAAAGATCCTCTGAATCTACCATACCTTTTACAAAGCTAAAATAGTCAGGCAGCAGATCCGCACATTTGTTCATGATCAATACACCATTGGAATAAAGCTCAAGACCTTTTTCATATTCCTTTGTGTAATAATCAAATGGTGTATTTTCTGGGATAAACAAGATCGCATTATACACTACAGCACCATCAGCACTGATATGAATATGTTTAAGCGGCTTATCGAAGCCGTAACGTTTCTCTGCATAGAAGTTATCATAATCTTCTGTAGTCAGCTCGTTTTTGTTCTTCCGCCAGATTGGCACCATACTGTTCACGGTTTGTTCTTGAACAACTTCCTCGAACTCGTTCTCTGTGCCTTCTTTTGCCTTCTGCTCCTTCACGTCCATTTTAATTGGGAAACGAATGAAGTCAGAATATTTTTTAATGATGGATTTCAGGCGATACTCTTCCAAATATTCATCGTATTGATCTTCTTCGGTATTCTCTTTAATCTTCAAAATCACTTCAGTACCTACAGAATCCTTCTCGACAGGCTCGATAGTATAGCCATCAGCGCCCTTAGACTCCCATTTAAAGGCCTCGTCGCTACCAAGCGCCTTACTGATCACAATTACGTCATCTGCTACCATAAACGCAGCATAGAAGCCAACACCGAACTGTCCGATGATATTGTGACCATCTTTGGCTTCGTTCTCTTTCTTAAATGCAAGAGATCCGCTCTTCGCGATTGTTCCTAAGTTATTCTCTAGCTCTTCTTGCGTCATCCCGATACCTGTATCGGAGATCGTCAAAGTTCTGTTCGCCTTATCGGCAGTCACTTTAATATAATAATCTTCTTTATTGAAGACCAGGCTTTCATCAGCTAATGCTTTGTAATAGATCTTATCAATTGCATCACTTGCATTGGAAATCAACTCGCGAAGAAAAATTTCCCGTTGTGTATAAATGGAGTTAATCATCATTTCCAGCAATCTTTTCGATTCGGCTTTAAACTCTTTTTTGGCCATGAATAAGTAAATCTCCTTTCAAAATAACATCTTGTCCAACATTTCGTAATTAGCACTCTTGTTAGATGAGTGCTAATTCTTCTTTTTATATAACATAAACTGATTTTGAATGTCAATATTTACAGCAACTTTCTTTAAAGAATACTATCTTTTGCATACAAATTTAAGATTTTATTGATCACTAATGACCCACTTGCGCGTAGACTGATTCTATGTTTTAAATAGACTAGATACACAAATTCCAAATAAAGGGTTATCATTATCAGACCTAGGAGGAATTCGAATGAATAAACAAGCGCAGTCCATTGTAAATTCTTCAGCAACAAGTCCCATTAAGAATTTGATTGGCAGTGTATTTATCCCCGTACACGATATTGAAAAAGCCCGTAGCTGGTATTGCCAAGTCCTAGGACTCCATGAAGCAAATCATCCGATTATGAACGGTCATTTATGCCCGTTAACTATGCAAGGAAGCACTGAGATCATTCTGGACACCATGCCCATGTGGGGAGGTTTAGAGCCTGAAGGGGCTCCTCCAATTACAACACCTGCTTTTATGCTTATAACCGATGATTTGCAAGCCTCTTTCAACTATATGAAGGAGCTCGGCGTAGAGATAGTAACCGAAATTCAAGATCAACAATGGTTTGTGGTGAAAGACCCTGATGGGAATAAACTAATGATTTGCAAGTAACATTTGCGTTAGAAATTGCAATGGCTGAGACTTCCACTTCTTAGGATGCATCAAAAGCTGCAGATCAAAATGAATTTCTTGATGTGCGAATGGCAGCTCAGCCAAGTTCCCCCGCTCAATTTCTTCCTCTGCAACAATTTTAGGTAATAATGCAATCCCTAACCCATTCATAACACATCGTTTGATCGCTTCTAGATTCGAAAGCTCAAAACCAATGCGGAATATAATCCCGTGCTCTTTTAACAAATTCTCGAACAGACTCCGGTAAATACAGCTCTCTTCAGAAACAATTAATTCGCAGTTATTTAGATCCTGTAACGTTACTGTATCCATCTGGGCAAGGGGATGGTTAATGGGAGCTATCAACACGAGCGGTTCATCTCTTATGATCGTACGATCAAGTAAAGAATCCGTAGTGGTACGATCCAGCATCAAACCGATGTCTACTTCCCCATCTTTTATTTTGGCCAAGAGGTTAGCTTCCTGCATCGTTTGTAGATGGATATCAAGTTTCGGAAATTTCGTCCTCAACTGCTGTAAGTAGGGTGGCAAGTAGAAAGCAGCTAATGAATCAATCGTACCAATCGTTAGCGTACCTCCAATTTGCTGGGCGATGGTTTCTTTAGAACGATCATACAGATCCAAAATCTCCACGAATAGCTTCAACAACTCTTCTCCAGGCGGGGTAAGACGCAGCTGTCGACCATGCCTTTCTATCAATGGCACTCCGTATTCCTTCTCTATTTTCTGTATTTGCATCGTAACGCTCGACTGCGCGTAACCCAGCTCTTCAGCAGCCCGTGTAAAGCTCTGACGTTTAGCTACCTCGCGGAATGTTCGTAAATAGGTTAAATCCATAACCTCACCCTAACATCAATATTTTTGATGATACACATCATTTATTATAGCTAACGACGATGCAACATTCCATGGTAAAGTGTATGTAGAGGAATTAAAATATTTTGGAGGCCGATAATTTATGCTTACAGAACAACAGATTTATGGAATTTATGTCCCCGTGGTCACCCCGTTCAATGCTGCTGGTGAAGTCGATCTGGATTCGTATCAGCGTTATGTAAAGAACATTATTAACAACAGCATACAAGGTCTGGTCGTTAATGGAACCACCGGTGAATCGCCAACTGTAACCGTAAATGAAATGCAGCTTCTAGTAAACACTTCTCGTGAGCTTTTACAATCAACATCTATCCCCTTAGTAGTCGGTACAGGAACCAATGACACAGCTTCTACGGTAGCACGCACAGAGATCGCAGCTAACCTTGGTGCGGATTGCGCACTAGTAGTCGTCCCTTATTATAGTCGTCCATCGCAAGAGGGCATCATTGCCCATTTCCGCAAAGCAGCAGAAGTAGGTATTCCGATCATGGCTTATGACATTCCAAGTCGTACTGGTACTGCTATGACTCTAGACACTGCACGCACAATCCTAGAAATGAATAATGTTGTCGGATTAAAAGACTGCTCAGGTAGCACCAAAATGGTTACTGAGCTAGTTCGTACAGGTAGCAAACCTGTGCTCGGCGGCGACGATTCACTCTTTTATGAAATGCTTAGCTCCGGGGCAGCTGGCGGTATGCTTGCTACTGCGAACGTTTATCCAGCAGAATGTATCCGTATATACGAAGCCTTCAAATCGGGTCAATTCGACTTGGCAAAAGAAAACTTTGAACAACTACTGCCGATCATCCGTCTCTTGTTCAAGGAATCGAACCCCGCTCCAATCAAATGGATGCTTAGCCAGAATGGCCTAATCAATTCGGATACGCTTCGCCTCCCAATGACTTCCATCAGCACAGCGCTTCAGCAAGAGCTTAGTTCTTATGTTCAGGACAATGCAATTGAAGCGACTGCATAAGAGAAAATATAACAGCCGTTATACAGTGAGGAACTGTTTAGCGGCTATTTTTTTTGCCTCTCTCCATTCTTAATGGTGATGATTACATCTGTATTTGTGTCAAAAACTATACCATATCTTGAATTCACCTTATAAGAAAATAACAAAAAACCATCAGATTTCTCTGACGGTTTTGAGATCTCACTATAAAAAACGTACAGCGTTCAAAGTAACTTATCTGCTGCTTGTTTGTCTTCCTTTAGTGAACCACTCGGACTTTGGCTTTAATGGAGGGTTAGACTTAGGTTTTGCTTTGGCAGGTTTTGATGCCGCTGGTTTTGCCCCCGCTGGTTTAGCTGTTGATGGTCTGGAAGTCGATGGTTTAGAAGATGCAGATCTCGAACCTGACGGTTTCGAAGATCTTTCTGTCTTCATTTGCGTTTTACGAGACATCGGATACGGATGATCCTTCACTTCTGGAATCGATTTTCCGATCAATTTCTCGATATCTTTAAGGAACGGAAGCTCTTCAGATTCGCAAAAAGATATTGCTGTTCCGCTTAACCCAGCTCTACCCGTACGACCGATCCGGTGCACATAGGTTTCTGGAATATTCGGCAAGTTGAAGTTGATTACATGAGATAACTCATCAATATCAATTCCTCGCGCGGCGATATCCGTAGCTACAAGAACGCGGGTTGCACCACTTTTAAAATTCCGCAATGCATTCTGACGATCATTCTGCGATTTATTGCCGTGAATGGCTTGTGCAGAAATGTTCACTTTCGCTAGATCGCGTGTAACACGGTCCGCACCACGTTTTGTACGAGTAAACACCAGAGCAGAAATGATTGATTTATCCTGTAACAAAAGATTCAATTGATTCTGCTTATTTCCATTCTCTAATAAATAGATCGATTGATCGATCCTATCCGCAGTAGATGACACGGGTGTGATTTCTACTTTTACTGGATTCACAAGCAAGGTTTTGATCAATTTGGAGATCTCAGTAGGCATCGTTGCCGAGAAGAACAGTGTTTGTTTCTTCGTTGGCATTTTGGCGATAATTCGCTTCACATCATGGATGAAACCCATATCTAGCATGCGGTCAGCCTCATCCAAGACAAGAATTTGGACATACTGTAAATCCACACGTTTTTGATTGATCAGGTCGATAAGTCTTCCTGGTGTAGCAATTAAGATATCAGCACCTTGATTCAGGGCACGCTCTTGTACTTTCTGTGATACACCGCCAACGATGGCAGCAGAGCGGATATCTGTGTATTGGCTATACGCTTTTATGTTATCAGCAATTTGAATCGCAAGTTCTCTTGTCGGTGTTAAGATCAGCGAGCGAATGCGTCGCACATTGCTTGATTTATTGGGACTTGTTTGTTCGCTTAATAATTGAATAATAGGTACAGAAAATGCAGCTGTCTTTCCTGTTCCCGTTTGAGCACATCCAAGTAAATCTCTACCTGCTAATACAGCTGGGATCGATTGCTCCTGTATAGGTGTAGGTGATGTATAGTTTTCTTTGGTTAAAGCCTTTAAAATCGCAGGCATAATATTCAGTTCGTTAAATGTCATTGGGTCTCCTTAATTTCTAATACATATATTCTTAACATTAAAACCATTTGTCACGTCATAAACAATAATCATAACACAATTAGTCACATAATAATAGATATTCTTTATCATCACACCAATTTTCATTAAAAATCCATTTCAGGATACCAGTACAATTAATAGCTAATAAGAACTATGCAGTCCGATACCTTAGCAAAACACATCAAAATACCGAAATAGCTGCTATACAGTTCGAAAAATGTTTAAGTATGCGTATCAGCCAAATAACGTTTCCCAACACACAACAAAAAAAGCGAAGGATTTCTCCCCCGCTTCTTATCATTCGTATGAAGACTAGTCTACGATTTCAGCAGTGTCGCCATTGTTGGCACCAGCAGCATTAGCTTCGTCAGTATCAATATGCATATCAAGTTTGAAGCTGTCGGATACACGAGCAATTACGTTCTCCAATACGAGACCGCGGTCTCCACCGAGACGAACTTTAAGCAATTGCTTATCCGCAATGCCCCAAGCTTCAGCTTCAGAAGTGTGGAAGTGAATGTGACGAGCTGCGATGATAACGCCTTGTTCTAATTCAACTTCACCAGCAGGTCCTTTAAGCGTAATGCCAGGTGTTCCTTCAATATTTCCAGATTCGCGAACTGGAGCTTTCACGCCAAGTGCGAAGGAGTCAGTACGGGAAATTTCTAATTGGGAAGCCGGACGAGCAGGTCCCAAAATTCTTACCTTGTCAAATTTACCTTTGCTACCGATAACTGCTACTTGTTCATTTGCTGCAAATTGTCCTGGTTGGGAAAGTGGTTTGAACTCAGTTAATTGATATCCTGGGCCAAACAGAGCCTCCACGTGCTCTTGCGTAAGGTGAATATGTCTAGCCGACACACCTACGGGTACAGTCTTACTCATTGTAAAGTCACTCCTTGTATTTTCTCTAGTATCTGTACAAGCCATTAACCATTATACATCTTCTTACCCAAAAATAAAAAGGGCTGCATCATAACGAAGCCCCTTTTTTCGACAATTTATGTTTTTTGCACAAGATTGTCATGGTTTAGACACCTGAGAGGGCAAATTTACGCTTAAAAAAGAGGTCGCATTCTCATACATCCAGCCTTTCACAGTATCCTCTGGATAATAACGGAGCAGCTGCTCTATAAGATCAGGGTATTTTCCCGGATGCTCCAACTTCTCTATCCAAGTATCAATGCCGTCAAAATCCGAGCCAAACATCATATGCTTCTCACCGCCGAGATTACATACATATTCAATGTGCTTTAACAAATCTTCCATGCGAGCCTTCCCATCATCACGTACGAACCACGGATAAAAGGTCAAGCCCATTCTTCCATCCATTGCAATCAAAGCTTTAATCTGTTCATCATTTAAATTTCTAACATGCCCACATATAGCTGCAGCATTCGAATGGGAAGCAATAAACGGACGATTGCTTAAATCAGCCAACTCCCAGAACCCCGCTTGCGACAAATGCGACACATCAAGCAGCATTCCACTTTCGTTGCACCATTCTATCAGCTTTCTCCCTTTTTCCGTAAATCCACCATTACGCTTCTCTAGCACACCATCTGCTGCCCAGTTCGCATAATTCCAAGTCACACCAAGAAACCGTACTCCAATTTCGAAGCAGAGCTGAGCATAGAACAAGTTCCCTTCTAAGCCGTCTACGCCCTCCAGAGAGAGCATTACTTGTGGAGGTGCGCCTACTAATCGATTTCCTACTTGCTCCTTCCACTGTAACCACTGAAGCCCATCTGTGTTCACTATCTTTTGCCTAAAGAGATCAATTTGCCCTAGAACATGTTCAAAGCTTGGTTTTCCTCTGTTAGTTGAAAGAAATATTGCAAAACATTGCAACGCCACTCCGCCAGAAGCCAGCCGCTCTGCAGTAACATCTAATCGAGGATCATTGTCAAAATTTATATCCGGGGAGGCTTGCATTTTGCTTAGCACATCACAATGGAAATCCGCTACTTTAAACTTATCAGCCCTCATTTTACAACCCCACTTTCTCACTGTCCCAGCTGTTCATTTCATTTCCAAATGCCTATTTCAGATACTATGCAAAAAAACGCCAGACTATAAATCAAAAGCAAAAAACCTGTTTACAAAAGTAAACAGGTTCAATCATTCTATAGGTCTGTTATCTGGGTTCAACAATCAGTTTAATCGCGGTTCGATCTTCCCCATCAATCACTATATCAGTGAACGCAGGAATGCAGATCAAATCTACTCCGCTTGGTGCAACAAATCCCCGGGCAATGGCAACTGCTTTGACTGCTTGATTCAGTGCTCCAGCTCCAATAGCTTGTAATTCGGCCGATCCACGTTCACGAAGAACACCCGCTAATGCGCCGGCGACGGAATTTGGATTGGATTTAGCTGATACTTTTAATACATCCATAGTAAGTACCTCCCCTGGGAAAATAATGGTGTTCTTCCACTACTTTAGATGTTATTCGCGAGAGAAGAAATAATTCCTTCTTTTTACGGACCACGTCTTCCAAAAACGGTATAAAAGATACTCTTTTATGATATTAAAAATATCACACTTTACCCTAACTCAGCGAAATTACCCGGATTAAACCATACTCTGTTCTACGTTTAGCTCATAACCCATTCATCTTCACGTAACCGTATCTTCTCCAGACGAGTTGCCGCACCAGTATTTTCATCTAATTCTGCAAATAAACCGTGAAGCTGCCACTTGCCTTCATCGACAACAAATCGTGCTGGAAGCTGAGTTGTGAACTTATAAAGTACTGCATCTCTTTCCATACCCAGAATTCCTTCGCTTGAACCAACCATTCCCGCATCGGTCAAATACGCAGTTCCTCCTGGTAAAATCACATCATCATTTGTCTGAACATGAGTATGTGTCCCAACAACAATCGATGCACGACCATCCATAAAATATCCCATGGCGATTTTCTCAGAGGTTACCTCTGCATGGAAATCGACTAAAATACATTTGTGATCTCTACGAAGCTCTTCCACAATTTCTTCCCCGACACGGAAAGGACAATCGATAGCAGGTAAGAATGTCCGGCCTTGCAAATTTACTATGGCCAGTTCTTTACCGTTCCCTTTAACGACTGTATAACCTCTTCCCGGTGTTCCTGGCGGAAAATTAGCGGGACGAATAATCCGAGCCTCATCATCGATGAACTCAAAAATATCTTTGTTGTCCCATGTGTGGTTTCCCATAGTTATACCGTGAATGCCCCAGTTAAAAAACTCATTAGCGATCGCCTTGGTGATCCCTCTACCGGCAGCAGAATTTTCACCATTAACAATAATGATATGTGGCTGATATTTACTTTTTAGTGAGGGCAACATCTCACGAAGAGCCTTCCTGCCAACATTTCCAACGATATCTCCAATAAATAGTACTTTAATGATTCTCTCCTCCTAATCTTAACCGCTATATCTAATGGATAAGACCTCATATTCAAAAGAAAAAAGGCCCCGCTTAGGGGCCAATTCTCAACAAATATAAGAAAGTATAAGTTACATCTTATCCCTTAACCTTATATTCCACCTATTTAGCGTATTCAACAGCCCGTGTCTCACGAATAACGGTAACTTTGATATGTCCTGGATAATCCAGTTCACTTTCAATCATTTTCGTAATATCGCGAGCAAGACGGAATGCCTCTGCATCGTCAATCTTCTCTGGCTGTACCATCACGCGTACCTCACGGCCCGCCTGAATAGCAAATGATTTCTCAACGCCTTCGAATGACTCTGAGATTTCTTCCAGTTTTTCTAGACGTTTAATATACGTTTCCAGTGTTTCACGGCGAGCGCCAGGTCTTGCTGCTGACAATGCATCAGCTGCACCAACCAACATAGCAATAACCGAGGTAGCTTCGCAATCTCCATGATGAGACGCGATACTGTTGATAACAACCGGATGTTCCTTATATTTCTTCGCTAGTTCAACGCCGATCTCAACATGCGATCCTTCTACTTCATGATCCAGCGCTTTACCGATATCATGGAGCAATCCTGCACGTTTTGCAAGCACGATGTCTTCCCCAAGCTCACCGGCCATCAGTCCAGTTAAATAAGCAACCTCCATGGAGTGCTTCAATACATTTTGACCATAGCTTGTACGGAATTTCAGACGACCCAGAATCTTGATCAAATCTGGATGCAATCCGTGAACACCCACTTCGAAAGTAGCTTGTTCACCATATTCGCGAATTCGTTCGTCCACTTCTTTACGGGATTTCTCCACCATCTCTTCAATTCGAGCGGGATGGATACGTCCATCTGCCACAAGCTTCTCAAGTGCCGTACGGGCCACTTCACGGCGGATCGGATCAAATCCCGACAAAATAACTGCTTCCGGCGTATCATCAATAATGAGGTCGATACCTGTAAGAGTTTCGAGTGCACGAATATTACGGCCTTCACGACCGATAATCCGCCCCTTCATCTCTTCGTTCGGCAGGGTAACAACTGAAACTGTTGTCTCCGCTACGTGATCAGCTGCACAGCGTTGGATAGCGAGTGTGATGATTTCGCGGGATTTCTTATCCGCTTCCTCTTTCGCCTGCTGTTCAATCTCTTTGATCATTTGAGCCGTTTCATGGCGAACTTCTTGCTCAACATTGCTAAGAATAATACTTCTTGCATCTTCGATGCTTAAATTGGAAATCCTCTCCAATTCAGTGACTTGGTTTTTGTAAATAACATCAATTTGCTGTTGGGTTTCATCAATTCGTTTCTCTTTGTTAGCTACTTGTTCTTCTTTTCTTTCAAGCGATTCCATTTTTTTATCCAGAGATTCTTCCTTTTGCAGCAAACGTCTCTCTTGCCGTTGGATTTCATTCCGACGTTCACGAGTTTCTTTCTCAGCTTCAGTACGGATTCTATGGACTTCGTCCTTAGCTTCCAATACTGTTTCTTTCTTCAGCGCCTCTGCGTCTTTCTTCGCGTTCTCCACGATGACTACGGCTTCTCTTTCTGCGCTTTGAATTTTAGCTTCTGCAAGGGATTTACGAATAAAATAACCGAACCCAAAGAATAATGCAGCTACAACGAGAACGATAATGACCCAGATCCATGCTTGCATCTGTTCACCTCCTCGTTGGTTCCTCTCCAAGGTATATCCCTGGGAATTGTGCAGTTGTTAAACTATCCGTTCATCACCATACAAAAAACCGGTAAATAACCGATTGCCATACTGCACATGCTGCACATGCACACTGCCCGCCTTATCCGGCGATTACATTTCATATGAGTTGTACGCGAACCGTTTTAAAAAGTCACCTTTTTGGGAAGGAAAAAGGATTCTTACTTTATGCCGATTCATGTTATATTTTATTATTTATAAAAAGACATTGTCAAGAGAGTCGATATGCGCATTAATGTCAAGAGAATCAGTGAGTCTAGTAAAATGCCTCATCTTCACCCTCATAATTGTCTTCCTCAAGTAAAGTATTGATCACTTGTCGCACCATATCACCCGAGAATCCACGCCGCATTAAGAAGGCTCCAGTCTTTCTGCGCTTATCTGTGGCTTCACCACGAATAAGATTCCATTTCTTACGACCAATCTGAAGTGCACTCTCTAGTTCTTGTTCAGGACTGACATTCTCCAGTGCTTCCGAGATCAAGGTTTTGTCGATTCCTTTCTCACGTAGCTCTTGGCGAATCCACATTTTCCCTTTTCGCTGGTTCGTAATGCGTTGCTCCGCCCATTGCTTTGCATACAAGGGGTCATCAAGAAATCTTTCCTGCTGTAGCCGTTGCACCACTTCCGCAATAATAGTCTCCCCTATTTCCTTCTGCCGTAAACGGCGAGTCATTTCCATAGCGGTACGTGGCTTCCGTTCTAGATAACGAAGTCCTTCTACATAAGCTCGTTGTCGCTCATCAGCAACAACAATTTCCTCCAAATCGGCTTTCATAAAAGAATTTCCAGTAATCATCCGATATTTAATCATGACGTCTTCGTGTACAGTCATGTTATAGGCTCCGAAATGTATGATGTAGCGGTGGTCCGACTTCTTCTGACGTTCTACCTTAGTAATTTCTAAAAGTTCTCCATCAGGAAAATCAGATAGGACCTGTACGTCCTGCTCATTCGATTCAAAATCCATATCCAGCTGTATTACCATAGTTGCTTGTCACCTCATAGCAATAAAATATCCCCACAAAGTGCGGCTTAACTTCGGTGCGTACTCAGTTACTTTTGGGGGACCCCAAATATATATGTTCTTACACTGTTAAGAAAAGACACCCTGCAACAATGAATCACAGGGCGTCCTATTCCTTAGTAAATTCTATTGTTCGATTTCGAGAAGTAGCTTTTCTTCTTCCTCTTGCTCTGCAATGATTTCCGCTTCATTTGGTGCAGCAACAATAGTGGACAGGTTACTTGCTTCACGGATCTTGTTCTCAATGATAAGTGCAATATCTTGATGTTCTTTCAAGAACTGTTTGGCATTCTCACGTCCTTGACCGAGACGCTCACCCTCATAGGAATACCATGCACCACTCTTATTCACGATGTCCATTTCAGTACCGATGTCTACAAGACTTCCTTCTCTGGAAATCCCTTCACCATACATGATATCAACATCAGCTTGTTTAAATGGAGGTGCTACCTTATTCTTCACAATCTTGATCTTGGTGCGGTTACCTACAACGTCGTTACCCATCTTAATACTTTCGACACGACGAACATCCAACCGTACGGAAGAGTAGAATTTCAACGCCCGACCACCCGGGGTTGTCTCAGGGTTACCGAACATAACACCAATTTTCTCACGAAGCTGGTTAATAAAGATAGCAATTGTATTCGATTTACTAATGGCACCAGATAGCTTCCGAAGCGCTTGAGACATCAAACGAGCCTGTAGGCCGACGTGAGAATCACCCATATCGCCTTCGATTTCCGCTTTAGGAACCAACGCAGCTACGGAGTCAACGACAATAATGTCTACTGCACCACTACGGACAAGTGCTTCAGCAATCTCAAGTGCCTGTTCACCCGTATCTGGCTGAGATAGCAACAATTCATCAATGTTTACGCCCAAGTTACGTGCATACTTCGGATCGAGCGCATGCTCAGCATCGATAAATGCAGCTTGTCCTCCTTGTTTTTGCACTTCTGCAATAGCATGAAGAGCAACAGTCGTTTTACCGGAGGATTCAGGTCCGTATACTTCAATAATACGTCCCTTTGGAAGTCCGCCTATACCTAACGCAATATCAAGTGCCAAAGATCCGCTAGGTACAACTTCCACTTGCATATGAGTGGATTCTCCCAGTTTCATGATCGAACCTTTACCAAATTGTTTTTCTATTTGACGAAGCGCCATATCAAGCGCTGCACGACGATCTGACAATCAGACCACTTCCTTCACTGTTTATAATAATATAATAACGTGTTTTTGAGGTCTTGCCAAGCTTTTTTTCGAACATACATTCGTTTTTTTTGTCTCAAGCGTTAATTATCCCTTTTATTGTAAGCCTCCCTCCGGACATAGAAGTTAACTGATTTCTCTACTTCACCGGACATCAACGACTTATGATCAAAACCAAAACAGCGATCAAAATCTCCGCAGATATACAAAAAACCGCAGCAAAGAAATCTCAGTGCCACGGTTCTTCCGTATGTCTCAATTATAACTGGGCTAATCTCCCATTACAAGTCTGAGCCTTCAAGAGGTGTCTCCACCTTCCGTTCCTCAAGTCTGCGCCATAGACGATACAACAGAGCTTTAACAGTACGCAGTCGTATATTTTCACGTGTACCTTTAAGATTAAGCTCATACACCTCTGTCTTACGCCCGCGTTCAGCTAAACCAATAAATACAAGTCCGACTGGCTTACGTTCAGAATAGCCTGGTCCCGCTACACCAGTTACAGATAAACCGAAATCACTATCCGCGATCATTCTCACCTGATCAGCTAACACCTCGGCAACTTCACGACTAACTGCCCCTGGAGCATCTGGCCCCTCCAAATAAGCACTTGGCACATTCAGAAGCTTTTTCTTCAGGTCGTTGGAATAACAGACGATTCCTCCCGCAAACATCGAAGCACTGCCTGGAATGTTAGTTATACTCTCCATCAGTAAGCCTCCAGTGCAACTCTCTGCAGCACTTAAAGTCAGACCTGCATCCGCCATCCAATCCACAATCAATTGCTCCAGTGGCACATCAATATTTGCATATAAATGTTCTGGCAAAATCTCTTTGATCTGTTTCTCCAGAATCTCCAGCTTCTTGTAAGCTTCATGCTCGGAAGGTGCCTTTGTCGAAATACGAACGGTTACCTCTCCCTCTTTAGCGTAAGGAGCTATGGTTGGGTCTGTCTGGCTGTGAATAAGATCAATAAGCTTATCCTCAAGCAGTGATTCTCCGATACCGGCAAATTTAAGCATTTTAGAATAAAGTGGCATTTCTGTCGTCAGAGCGTGCTGCTGGAGCCACGGTACAGCTTTATCTACGAACATCGGCTTCATCTCGCGAGGCGGACCAGGAAGCACAATATAATATTTCTTTTCATGCTCAAAAGCAATGCCAACAGCAAGGCCAATCTCATTTGGCAAAGGTGTAGTTCCTTCAATTATAAGTGCCTGTTTACGATTATTCTCCGTCATTACAATCTTTCGATCATCAAAGAAACGTTGTACATGATCCATTGCCAAGCGATCTATATGAAGTGTGCGACCTAAGGAAGCAGCCAGCGCGTCCTTCGTTAGATCATCTTCTGTAGGACCAATACCACCGGTAAATATGATAACATCCGCTCTGCTTTGAGCGATCTCAATGGCTTGCTGCAAGCGACTGCTGTTATCCCCAACTACGGTTTGAAAATATACATCAATCCCAATAGCAGCTAGCTCAATAGACAAAAACTGGGCATTACTATTTACGATTTGACCGAGCAAAAGCTCCGTGCCTACTGCAATAATCTCTGCTTTCATACCTGGCTTTCGCCTCCTCGTTATAATGTAGATACACTGCTTTTAGGGTTTAAAAAAGGTAATAGGTGCTTTACCTATTACCTCTCCTATATGTAGCTGCCTAAAACGCTTAAGCATTATGCAGCTGTAATAGATCCTTATTCTTCACAAAATAATCAATTCCAGAGTAAATAGTGATCAAGGCTGCAGCCCAGATGGCAATATCGTCTACAGGAATGCTGACGAATTGAAATGGGAAATTATTTAACAACAGCAGTGAGATCGCTACAATTTGTACAACCGTCTTTATCTTACCCCATTTGCTGGCGGCAACCACTTTTCCCTCTAACAATGCTATCTGGCGAAGCCCGGTTACTGCGAACTCACGACTAATGATAACAATTGCGATCCATGAATCACATCTGCCCAATTCCACAAGTGAAATCAGAACTGCAGAAACTAACAGCTTGTCCGCTAACGGATCAAGGAGCTTACCGAGATTGGTAACCATATTATATTTCCTTGCTATGTAGCCGTCTATTCCATCTGTGCTCGCTGCAAGCAAAAAGATTACAGCTGCCACCAAATGATTAACAGATAGCTGAAAAGAGCCCCAATGTATCGGTTCTGGATAAAAACTGAAATCCACCAGTAAGAAAAACATCATAATCGGGATCAGGCAAATACGTGCTAGCGTGATGCGGTTGGGCAAATTCACTGAAGTTCCTCCCCTAAATCGTTCATACAAATTGCCTGAGTCAGGCTCATCTATTTCTACTTAAGCAAGTATATTATAGCTATAAATAGGTGTCAAAAAAAATACAAAGCACCCCGCATAATGGCGCTGATAAGCACTGCGGGGTACAAAATGCTATTTTAAGTTGTTGAACTGCAGGTCCAGAGGCAAATCAGCTTTACGTAAAATCTGGATAATTTGTTGTAAATCATCGCGACTCTTACCAGTTACGCGGATCTGATCTCCTTGAATCTGGCTCTTCACCTTCAATTTCGAATCACGAATCAGGATGTTAATTTTTTTTGCGTTCTCCTGATCAATCCCTTGCTTAAGACCTAAACGCTGACGAACACTACCCAGAGAAGCAGGCTCCACTTTGCCGAAATCCAAGTTTTTCAGCGTGATACCTCTCTTCACCATCTTCGATTGTAAAATATCAATAACAGCGTTTAACTTATATTCGTCCTCAGAGGCGATAATAAGTGCGTCTTTCTCCAGCTTCAGACTGCTCTTGCTGTTCTTAAAGTCAAAGCGGTTGTCAATTTCTTTCTCTGTTTGGTGGATCGCATTGGTTAATTCCTGCATATCCATTTTAGATACGATATCAAATGAACTTTCTGAACTCATAACTACACGTCCTTTGTACTTTTTAGTCTGCTACTATTATAAAAGAATGATACCCTTAAGTCTAATATTGGA
This sequence comes from Paenibacillus sp. FSL E2-8871, assembly GCF_038000345.1. Taxonomy (NCBI): domain Bacteria; kingdom Bacillati; phylum Bacillota; class Bacilli; order Caryophanales; family Paenibacillaceae; genus Paenibacillus; species Paenibacillus sp. FSL E2-8871. The sequence goes on from NZ_JBBOBV010000001.1 coordinate 1,923,355, forward strand.
TAATATGTACCTCACCCGACACAGAAAACAGCCCCACATAGTGGAGCTTTTCCTTCGAAATGAGTTGTGTTTCAGGTAGAAATACGTCTCCAATGGAAAATACCCTTGGAGACGCACATTCTAAATTCTCTATCTGCTTCGAAGCGGGCTTCGAAACATATCTAGAATTCCAAGCACGATATGTGCAAGACCGAACCCGAGAATTCCATAACCCCAAGCACTTGGTGTCATATAGTATCCGATAAGACTGACAATAACCCCAAGTCCAGCTACAACCCAGCTAACAATCATGAATGTACACCCCACTTTGGCTAAGAACTAGAAACAGTCTTATGTTCCCCGCAAAGCCAAAGTCTATGCATCATTTTTCTTATTGGCCTGTTTCATTAGTCTGGTCAGTAGTATCGGTGGTACCTTCATTCTGGGTCGTTTCACTTCCAGTACCATCATCCAGATTAAGTAGCAGACGAGATGAGGTCTTTTCATCCGTAATCACTTGTCCATTGACAGTAATCTCAGTAGCTGGTGAATAACCAGATTTAATATACATTCCTTCACTTCCAAGCACAAAGCTCATACGATCTCCTGCCGCTGTGTTACCAAATGAGAGCTTTTCACCTTTAGAGTTCTCACCTTTATACACCTCAAGCCAGCTTACCCCAGTAGCAGAAATCTCAACCTTCACTTCACTTCCAGCCGGAGCTGAAACCTTGAATTTTGTTGTTTTTCCTGCTTTCCCATCCGGTGTAACTGTAATGGATTGCGGGGAAGGTGTAGGTGTTGGTAATGGCGTTGGCTCTGCAGTAGGTTCAGTTGTTGCTTCTGTTCCTGCCGAAGAAGTTGGCGCCACAACTCCACCTCCTGAAGCCGGTGGAGATGTTTGAGCAGTCGTAGGATCCTGCTGCTCATTCGTCAGATTCGTCTGATCAATCTGATCACGATCCGGTTTGTTCAAACTAGATGCATAAATGTAAATCACAACAATAATTAATATTGGAAATGTCCACATTAGCACTGTTGGCAGCCATTTTGCATTCCGTTCGGTTTCAGGTCTACGGCTGCGTTTTTGAATCACCGTTTCCATGGCTGTGTCTTCGGGAGGGGCAGGTACATTCCCATGCTCCTCTAGCAGTTCGTCAGGACTCATCCCTACTGCCTCTGCGTACGTTTTGATAAACGCCCTAACATAAAAACTTCCTGGAAGCACCTTATAGTCTCCAGACTCGATGGCTTCCAAATACTTTTTGCGAATTTTCGTTACTTCCTGGACATCGTCAAGACTCATCCCTTTTTGCAGACGCGCCTCTTTCAATTGCCGGCCCAGTTCCGACATACCATCACCTCCTGTAAATTTCAATGAATATCATTGTTCATTCTTGTTCTATAAATCATCACTGTAGCTAGTCGTAAACGACTCGTACAATATTTCTTCATTTGGATTATTGCGAAGCTCGATAATAATATCAAAATCATCAAAGGTGTACTCAGATTCCCGCACAAAAATATCTGGATGCTCGATCACTTTCGTGCTTGGCATACTCATAACATTTTGTAATAAATTATAATGCTTCTCATTAGAGCGGATCGTACTAACAATACCATCAATGATAAATACATTATGTGGGTTCATCTCATCTTCTGCTAATTGACTTCGAACCGTCTGACGTAAAAGTGTCGAGGAGACAAATGTCCAACGCTTCATCGCGCAGACACTGCCAGCAATGATTGATTCCGTCTTTCCTACACGGGGCATACCTCGAAGTCCTATTACCTGATTTCCATCTTTTTTAAACAGTTCCCCGAGAAAATCGACCAATAGACCAAGCTCATCCCGAGTAAACCGAAACGTCTTCCGATCATCTGAATCCCGTTCAATATATCGCCCATGGCGCACAGCCAGCTTGTCTACGAGTCTTGGAGACCGCAGAGCTGAAACTGTAATATTATCAACTTTCTTGAGCATTTCGCCCATCAGCATTATTTTGTCATCATCATTGGTCTCCAGCAACATTCCGCGAGTCTTTCCTTCAACGCCATTAATCGTCAGAATGTTGACTTCTAGCATCCCTAACATTGAAGCGATATCACCAAGCAGACCGGGTCTGTTCTTGTGAATCTTGTATTCCATATACCATTGTTTATATTCCACTTGTACACCTCATAGATTCCTTTTCCCGCACTTTGATATACATCAAAAAAATGCCGTTCAGACAAAGCGGTCTGAAACACGGGTCATGTTAATGATATATAAAATAAAAATGAAAGGCAAGGTCAGTCCTGTAATAATTGCAGAAAAGCTCCCACAAGGGGAGCTTTTCCGCAAGCTTAGGCGTGATTTTTCGCCAACTTGACCATGAGTTTAGCAATCGTCTGCTTTTCTTCATCGTTGCCGACGTCCCATAGCTCTTTGATTGCACGGTTTTGAGTGTTTGCTGGATCCACTTTTTCATCGAGGAATTCCCCAATTTCAAAAGCCAGCTTTGAGATTGTGTCTTCACTCATCCCAAGTTTCTCCGCCTGTACAACTCGTTTACCTAGAAATTTCTTCCAGGTGTCAAAATTTTTGATTACGCTATCTTCTTGTGTCATCTTAAATCCTCCTTCATGTTTACGGTCAAACACCTGCATACAGGCTGTAAGCCGCCTTACGTGAGATTTAAAAACAACACTTATAATATGTCTTATAAGCTAAGTTATTATGCTGGAGCTTTTCTCCAACTGAAGATCAGGTAATCCATCCACCATTTGGACTAATAATCTGACCAGTGATATACCCGGACTCAGGCAAAGCCAAAAAATAAATTAGTGAAGATATCTCATTAGGCGTAGCCAAACGCCCTACTGGAATCTCATCCTCCAGCATACGGACTTCATCCTCCTGTAAATTGGACAGCATGTTCGTATTAACCGCTCCTGGAGCTACCGCGTTAACCGTTACACCAGATGGAGCCAGCTCTTTAGCTAAAGCCTTTGTAAAGGCATTCACTCCACCTTTGCTAGCCGAATAAGCTACTTCGCAAGAAGCTCCAGTGATTCCCCATACGGAAGAAACGTTGATGATACGACCATAACGTTGTGACACCATGTACGGCATAAAGATCTGACTGCACATAAAGGTTCCCTTCAAGTTAATGGACATAATGTCATCCCATTCCTCTTCGGTCACATCAGCTAGCATTCCGTAATGCGATTTACCGGCATTATTGACGAGAATATCCGGCTGCATCCCATTACTCTCAAGCTTTTCCGCCATACGTACAATCTGACTACGATCCTTCATATCCGCGTTTACTGTCATTACCTTTGCGCCAAGGGCCATACAACGCCGAGCGACATCATTCGCAGCTTCATGTGAGTGTCTGTAATGAATAACTATATTCATCCCCACAGAAGCAAATCGTTCCGCAATGGCGCCGCCGATCCCTCCGCTTCCCCCTGTAATGAGCACTGTCATTTCCCCTAGTGGTTTGCTGCTCTCTCCCAAAACGCTCACCTAAGGACTCACCACCAATGAAACGGCAAGCTGTTCCCAGTTTACATGGGCTTGCAGACGCTCATTTACTTCTGCCAGAGTGATCGATTCATACATAGGCAGAACTTCAAACAGGTCACCACCACGGAACTGGTAGCGTGTAAATTCATGTGCGATACTTTCAGGGGAGTTCAGCATGCGCAAATAACCGCCAATTTTCTTTTTCCGTGCCCGCTCGAAATCCTTCTCCGCAAAGCCAGACTTTAAGATTAGATCTACTTCTTCTTTAATTCGTTTTAAAAGCAAATCCGGATCCTTTGTATCCCCACCCATTGCAGAAAAAGCATACTGCGGAGAACTATTAAATTCATATCCAAAGCTGTCCGAGATCAATTCCTCATCATAAAGCTTTTGATACAATGCTGTGCTACTACCTACCAACAAATCGAGCATTAGCTTCGTTATCAGGTCGCGTTTCAGAGAAGCTTCACCTGTTAGATCTTCTACTTTTTCCTTGAAACCAAACATGATTTTCGGCATCGAAACAGCAAGCTTGCTTTCTAGCCGTTTTGTAGCGACTTGTTCGGGTTCATCTTCAAAAATACGCTTGATTTCACCCTGCTTGCCGTAGGTTTTACCCTTTTGGTTAGCGCGAATCAAGGAAAATACTTTCTCCTGGTCCACACCCCCAACCACGAACAACAACATATTGCTAGGGTGATAAAAAGCGTTATAACATGTGTACAGCGTTTCTTTCGTGATCGTACTAATCGATTCTACCGTACCTGCAATGTCAATCCGAACCGGATGCTTCGAATACATCGCTTCAATAAGGCCAAAATACACGCGCCAGTCCGGATTATCAGCATACATATTGATTTCTTGACCAATAATTCCCTTTTCCTTTTCTACATTCTCATCTGTAAAATAAGGTAGCTGAACAAAATCAACGAGCGTACTAAGATTGGTCTCTATATTTTCTGTTGCTGAGAAAAGATAAACTGTCTGATCAAAGCTTGTAAAAGCATTGGCCGAGGCTCCATTTGAAGCAAAGGTAGCAAAAATATCGCCTTCTGGCTCTTCGAACATTTTGTGCTCTAAAAAGTGAGCTATACCATCAGGAACAGTGGTCTCTTCTCCACCTGCGACATGAAAATGATTGTCAACAGAACCGTATTTAGTTGCAAATGTAGCATAAGTCTTTTTAAAGGTTGGTTTCGGCAACACATATACCTGAAGTCCGTTATCCATGACCTCATGATAAATGGTCTCTTGAAGTCTGTCGTAATGAATTTGTTCCATCGTTATTCCTCCTTTCCTGTCAAGAAATATATCGTATCCAGCTGAAAGGTTTCAGCGGCAGCTTTTACATCTTCAGCACCGATTTGTTCCACCTGCTCCAATAGCTGATCCGCTGTCCGTTCTTTTCCTGACAACTGGCGGTTGAAGTCGTAAGAGATCATTTCAAAAGCAGAATCCGGAATCTCGGAAAGCTGATTGCGGATCATAGCTTTAGTCTGACTCAGTTCCAGATCACTGATATTGCCAGCTTTCATCTCTTCCAATTGCTTCTCTATAATGTCCACGGCTTTGCCGTAATTTTGCGTTTCGATACCTGATTGAATCGTTCCAATGCCCTTGTGGCCGTCATAACGAGACGAAGCATAATAGGCAAGGCTTGCCTTCTCACGTACGTTAACGAAGAGTTTAGAGTGGGGATACCCTCCTAATATTCCGTTGTACATAAGTGCGGACGCGTAATTATCATCCTTATAAGTAATAGAGGTGCGTAGACCCAGGTTCAACTTGCCCTGACTGACATCCAGCTTCTCTTCTACAGTCCGCACCTCATTAACTGATACAGGTACGAACTTAGAGCTATATAAGCCCACCTCGGACTGAACCCGGCCGAAATGACGCTGTACAAGCTTTTCTACTTCCTCAGCTGTAGTGTCACCCACTACATAGAGATCAAGGATGGCATCATCCAGCCAGGAATTATACGATTCATACAAACTTTTCGGAGTGATTTGATCCAGATCCGCTCTTTGCCCCAGAGGGTGAAGACGATATGGCTCGTTACGGCACATTTCCTCAATACAGCGCTCAGCAGCGTAACGTATCTTGTCATTTACGATGGACTCCAGCTTCTTGCGAACGGTTTCACGCTCCGTTGCAACATACGAAGGTCGGAAGCTGCCGTCTTCAACTAATGGACGAGTCAGTACTTCACCTAAGAAAGCGAAGGATTGTTCAAGTAAGCTCTCCTGGCTTTGCACAAAAGAGTCATTAATAGTATCCATGCGGAACTGAACGATTTGATAATCGCCTCTTTTATAAATATCAAACCCGAATCCAGCGCCATACAGTTCCTCCAAACGCTCGCGGAATTGTGTGGTCTCCGGATAAGTCGCGGTACCTCTGCGAAGCACGAATGGAGCTAGTGCAGTAGAGGTTACTGTATTCTCATCAAGTGGGATCCCAGCATAAAGTGAGATCGCGTAGGTCTTAAATGCCTTGGTTGGCATAACGTGAATGCGCAAGCCTCCTACGGTGCCATGCTGAAATACATTATTAGTCAAGTCCAAAACTCCTTTACGGCGTGGATAGTTGCTCTACATCATGTTTATGAATTATTAACCATTCTAAACCATTCCAAAGTAAGGAAGCAACCGGAAGCCTCTTCCCGGTTGCTCTCTGAATTCTCTATCCTTCTTTTTACATACAGAAAATATGCTGACCAATCGTCTTCACCTGAGGACGGGTCCAAATCCATTTAGAGGTCGCTGTTTTAGGATTGAAGTAATACAAACATCCTCCGGAAGGGTCCCAACCACTGAGTGCTTGCTCTACTGCCTTACGTGCTTGCTCATTCGGCTCCAAATAGATCTGACCATCGGCCACAGCTGTAAATGCTCTCGGTTGAAAAATAACGCCAGACGGCGTATTCGGGAAACTAGGTGATTTCACTCGGTTTAAAATGACCGCAGCAACAGCAACCTGACCTTCGAAAGGCTCACCTCTAGCTTCTCCATACACGGCATTAGCCATGATCTTGAGATCATTCTCCGATAAGCCCATCGAATTACTTGAAGACAATCCTGGCGAATTCGTTTTATTGGACGTATTTGTTTTATTGCCAGTGTTATTCTGTGCTGTCTTATTTCCCGTGCCCGTAGAAGGCTCAGTAGGCTTCCAGTTCTTCGTGGCGTTATACAGCTTCAGCTTAGTTTTGGCACCCACAATGCCATCAGACTTCATTCCGAATTTCCATTGAAACCAAGTTACTGCATTCTTCGTTTTTGGCCCAAAATGACTGTCTATTTTTCCGGCATAATAACCTAAATGCTTTAATCGCCCCTGCAATTCATAGACATCCTGACCCGTGGACCCAAGTTTAATGGGTGTTGTACTGAAAGCCGGCAAGACTTCTTCGTCAGGATTATTTAACTCGTGGACAAATGACGCAGCAGCACTTTGCTTGGTCTGAACAATGCCATTCCCCTTGAAAAACGTTCCTGCAAACGGCGCGGCAGCAAGTGCAAGAGTTAAAGCAGCAAATATCCACATCTTTTGTTTCTTCATAGGGTTCGCTCTACCTTTCTTTTGTAAGTTCTGCATGGATGGCTAAAGTTATTATGACGACTGTCAACGCATCCTATGCATTACTAAAAAAGAAGAAATAGCTTTTCATTATAATTGAGTATAATTATCAACTATATTCGAAATAAGAAAACCATGGAGTTGATATGAATCATGAATTTAAAGGACCACATTTTACTGTGGAACCACGCATTAATTGAAATTATAGATATACGTCATACTTTTCAACATTTTAGTGATATGAATTCACAATAGTCCAAGTAACAGGTTCGCACTTTTAGGGAAAAACTCCCTGAAAATAGTGGATATTCTCTGATAATGAATGGAATTAGGGAATTCCTCCCTAAAAATCAGGCCAATTCCTTTATTTCTTATCAAAATTAATAAATTATAGGGAGCTTTTCCCTAATTATAAGTCTGAGAACCAATAATCTCAGAATTTCAGGGAGAAATTCCCTAATTATTTTAATGAAGCTTCACTCGGAGCCTCATTCGTAGCTTCACTAAAGCCATTATTTGAAGTGTCATTTACACTTCTTCAGCATGAGTAAGGGGCCGTCGCCAAGTAGTACAAACTACTTGGCGACGGCCCCTTTTTACTGTCTATTTAAGGTTTAAACTGACTTGTTCAGCTTAAGAACTGATCTTGTTATGCTGATACTGCTCAAGTGATACAAGCACCTCACGCGGCTTGCTGCCCTCGTAAGGCCCTATTACCCCACGAGCCTCCATAGAGTCAATCAAACGGGCTGCACGGGTGTAACCAACCCTCATCCGGCGCTGTAGTAGCGAGACTGAAGCTTGCTTCGCTTCAAGCACGATCGTTACGGCCTGCTCATATAATTCATCCTGTGGCTCCTGGTCTTCAGCAATTGTGTCATCAACCTCTGGAACAATGGACTCGTCATATTCTGCTTCACCTTGACTGCTGACATATTGAACGATTGTCTCAACCTCTTGATCGCTCATAAAAGCACCCTGCACACGAATCGGTTTAGAAGCCCCCATCGGTAAGAACAGCATGTCTCCCCGACCTAACAGCTTCTCCGCACCTGGCATATCCAGAATGGTACGTGAGTCTACATTGGAAGATACGCCGAAAGCGATACGAGATGGAATATTCGCCTTAATCAAACCTGTAATGACATCCACGGAAGGACGCTGAGTGGCGATAATTAGATGTATACCAGCTGCACGCGCCATCTGTGCAAGCCGACAGATAGCATCCTCTACATCGTTAGCGGCAACCATCATCAAATCCGCAAGCTCGTCCACAATAACAACGATATACGGAAGTATAGCAGCTGGGTTCTCAGCCATCAGCTTATTATAGCCTTCCATGTTGCGTGTACCTGATTTGGAGAAGAGTTCATACCTTTTCTCCATTTCCACAACAATCTTCTTTAAAGCTAAGCTCGCCCGCTTCGGATCAGTAACGACTGGAGCCAGAAGATGCGGAATCCCATTATAGACATTCAGCTCTACCATCTTCGGGTCCACCATCAGGAATTTGACTTCATCGGGTTTAGCTTTGTATAAAATACTCGTAATAATCCCGTTAATACAAACCGATTTACCAGAACCCGTTGCACCAGCCACCAATAAATGGGGCATCTTCGCTAAATTACCGATAATCGTCTGACCCGAAATATCACGTCCAAAAGCAATCGATAATCTGGATTCAGCTTCCTGAAAGATCTGTGTCTCCATAACTTCACGCATGGTCACAATAGACACTTCGGAATTTGGTACCTCTATCCCAATGGCTGATTTACCCGGAATTGGCGCCTCCATACGTATATCTTTGGCTGCAAGAGCAAGCGCAATGTCATCCGTCAGATTAACAATACGGCTAACTTTGACACCGATATCCGGCTGAATCTCATACCGTGTAACCGCTGGACCTCTAACTACTTCGAGAACCTTTGCTCTTACACCGAAACTCTCTAGGGTAGCTTCTAGCTTACGGGCGGTCTGCATATAATCATTCTGATCTCCCGCTTTGCCGCTGTTATTAGGTTTGGCTAAAAGTCGGAAAGATGGCAACTTATATGGTTTTGGTGGAGGTGGTGCCGGTGGAGCAGGAATGATCTGTCCATCAGGAGTGGCGCTTAGCAATCCATCCAAGTCAATAGTCACATTCTCCTCAGGCTCATCTGAAGGCTGTTGACTAACTGGATTAACCCCAGCAACAGGAGCTTTGACGGTAACACCACGAGCTGCTGGAGAGAATTCACTCCATTCCTCCCGATCTTCCTCATTCAGCCCTTCTGAGCGGATATGCTCAAAGAAGTCGCGAATAATTGGAGTCACAGGTTCCATATCCATATCTGCATCATCAAAATCATGATGGATATCCTCAAGTGGAGTCACACGACTATCTACTGAAAGCCCAGAAATGATCGGGCCGTGCGAAGCACTTGTTACAATTGGACCATGATCATCATCCTCAGAATCGGCTTCCGCCTCTGAACGGGTGGAGCCTGTGAACCAACCGGATATTTTTTTCAATAGAACAGGTTGCTTACGATTAGGTAAATATCGATCGTCTTCTTCCTCTTCGTCATCTTCGTCATAGACAGGCTGCTTCACTGGCCGAGTCTTTGCGGGTGCGGCTGCTTTGGAAGGTCTAGCCGCTACTGGGACTGCCTTCGGACGGTTTGCCGCATGGAGTCGAATCCCCTCCACAAACTTAACCGTACGAACTCGCAAAAGAGTAATAATCTCTACATAGGAGAGATTTGTAATTAACATAAAGCTGATGGCAAGCATAACGATCATGAGCAGCTTAGCTCCCAGACTACCAAAGAGCCACAGCAGCGCAGCATACTCCAATCCGCCGATATATCCACCACTTATATCCTTACCCAGCATATAGACATTACTATTGTTAACACCGGGCGAAAGAGATCCCGAAAGATCATTATGTATTTGTGTCATCACGTTGCCAGGATGGAGCAAGGACAACGGGCCAAGCTTCTGCTCCATTGCAGAAATAGTGCTCATAAGGCACATGGATAGCAGAAGCAGAAGCACGCCTGTATGTCGACTGTTCCAAGAAGAAGGCCATCTTCGATGGATCATAACCATAAGCCCATAAAAAATACCAATAAGCGGCAACACAAAATAAAATCTCCCTAATAAATAACCCGCCATACTTGAAAGTGACCGCCCTACCGCCGCTTCACCGGACAGAGCAATAACGGATATCGTTATTAGTAAAATTCCGTAAATTTCATATTTTAAAACGCTGCCGAGCAGCGCTTTTTTCTTTTTCTTTTTTCGTTTAGCCACGCCAGCCACCCCCGGAACAACATTATACCATATAATGGCGTGGCGTACCTATGTTCTCTTTTGTCAAAAAATGAATCTTTATGTTAACGTAATTATCGCTCCAGGAGAGAACGACGGATCTAAATATCGCTCCAAAGGACAATCCAGCAATCTTACTATGCGCGCGCGTCCTTCCTCCATCGGCTCAACCTGCATGAGCATCCCCTGAACACTTACTTCTCGCGTTGTAGCGTAATTATTAAACGCCCCCTCCCACACCTGTTCCATCGACATTATCGTATAGAGTGTCATTGCGTAAGCCCTCCCGAAATCGCTGCTGTAGGCGCTGCAGAGAAATCTCCACCAATCATGCGGTTAAGATGCGCTAAGGCAGCTCCGATCCCGCCCACCTCATCCATGAGACCATATTTAACAGCGTCCAACCCCCCAACGGCTGTTCCAATATCACGATTGAGCTCACCTGTCTTAAACATAAGGTCACGGAACTGTTCTTCAGAAATCCGAGAATGAGAAGTAACGAATTTCACTACACGTTCCTGCATTTTTTCCATGTATTCGAACGTCTGTGGCACTCCAATTACTAAGCCATTCATACGAATCGGATGTATCGTCATTGTTGCACTTTCCGCAATAATTGAATACGTAGAGGATACAGCGATCGGAACGCCAATACTATGGCCCCCTCCAATGACTACTGTTACCGTTGGTTTAGAGAGCGAAGAAATCATTTCGGCAATCGCTAGACCAGCTTCTACATCTCCACCAACAGTATTTAAAATAATAAGCAGACCTTTAATATTCTTATTCTGTTCAGCTGCCACCAGCTGGGGAATGATATGTTCGTATTTCGTCGTTTTGTTCTGAGGAGGCATTACAATATGGCCTTCAATCTGACCGATGATCGTTATGCAAAAGATATCCGGTTCACCCGTAGGAACCGCTGTTTGTCCAAGCTCTTTAAGTGCACCCATTGTAGTGGGCGGCATGTTTTCATTTGTACTTGGATTTCCCTCTTGTGGTATAACTTCCTCATTCTTTGCTCCATTTGATCCATTCATGTAGTTCATTTTCGCAGCTCTCCCTTTTCTTATGCAGCTCTGGTCTGCTATAGCCTTACTAACTTTCATTAGTATGACATTTCAGGGCCCCGCATTATGCAAACCTCTCCTCATGATGTGAATATAAACAATACAAAAACCCCTTTTCCCGTAGAAACCGTCCAATATTTCCGGGGAAAAGGGGCCAATGCCCAAGCTATATATTTATTTAAGGAGAATTCTCCTTACACTTCCATGATAATTGGCAAAATCATCGGTCTACGACGCGTTTGCTCGTATAAGAAACGACCGAGTGAATCTTTTACGCTTGTTTTAAGCGATGCCCACTCATTTACTTTCTCACTCATCAGGCGCTGCAGTGTACTGGAAACAATTCGATTCGCTTCGTCAAGCAGTCCTTCGGACTCACGAACATAAACGAAACCACGAGAAATGATGTCAGGTCCGGAGACAATTGCACCATTCTGTTTGCTTAGTGTAACCACGACAACCAAAATACCATCTTGAGACAGCAACTTACGGTCACGCAATACAATATTACCTACATCACCTACACCCAGACCGTCAATCAATACGTTACCAGCCGTTACTTTACCAGCTTTACGAGCGGCACCGCCTTGAATTTCCACTATCTCACCGATTTCAGTGATGAAAATGTTCTGAGACTCTACGCCAACGGATTCTGCCAAAAGCGCATGTTTGCGTTGCATACGGTATTCACCGTGAATTGGAATGAAATATTTTGGTTTCATGAGGTTGAGCATAAGCTTAAGCTCTTCCTGGCTACCGTGACCGGATACGTGAACGCCAGAATTGGAACCGCTATAAATTACGTTAGCGCCAAGACGGAACAATTCATCAATGGTACGACCTACATATTTCTCGTTACCTGGTACCGGTGTTGCTGCAATAATAACAGTATCACCTGGCAAGATATCTACTTTACGATGACTGGAACGTGCCATACGGGTCAATGCGGACATTGGCTCGCCTTGGGATCCTGTGCAAAGAACAACGACACGGTTCGCTGCCATTCTGTTCATTTCTTCAGGCTCGATCAGCATACCGTCAGGTACGTTCAGATATCCAAGCTCAGAAGCGATGGATACAACGTTTACCATACTACGGCCAATTACTGTAATCTTACGACCTGTGGATTCTGCTGCATTAACCACTTGTTGAATGCGGTGCACATTGGAAGCAAAAGTTGCTACAACGACACGTTGTTCAGCTTTGCGGAAAATGTCTTCCAGAACGATACCAACATTTTTCTCAGATGGGGTAAAGCCTGGTTTCTCAGCATTTGTACTATCCGACAAAAGAGCAAGCACGCCCTTCTGACCAATTTCAGCCATCCGATGCAGATTTGCAAATTGACCGTTGACTGGAGTGTGGTCAAATTTGAAATCTCCCGTATGAACTACGTTACCTTCCGGTGTTTCTATGCATACACCGACGGAATCAGGAATACTGTGATTGGTTCTGAAGAAAGTAACTTTGAGCGAGCTTCCCAGTTGAATTTCTGAATCTTCATTGATCAGAATTCGTTTGGTGTCACCCAGTAAGTTTGCTTCCTTCAATTTGTTTTCTACAAGGCCTAATGTAAGTCTTGTTCCGTAAACCGGAACATTCAAATTCTTCAGGACATATGGGAGACCACCGATGTGATCCTCGTGTCCGTGGGTAAGTACAATCCCTCTTACCTTGTCACGGTTCTCTGTCAAATAAGAGATATCAGGAATTACAATATCAATACCGAGCATATCTTCTTCCGGGAACTTAAGTCCCGAATCCACGACTACAATGTCAGCTCCATATTGAATGACATACATGTTTTTCCCGATTTCTCCGACTCCGCCCAATGCGAAAATCATCAATTTATCGTTGTTGTTTTTTTTGGACAAATGAATCTAACCCTCCTATGATGTTGGACGTCATACTTTTATTGGTAAATATTGAACTTCGATTATTTCAGCGGCGCTGAACACATTCTTCAAACAGCTGATAGCTTCCTTAATTAACAAGGATATTCCTGATATCTGTAAAATGCGCAATGCGAAAGCTCCCGATTCCGGGCAGTAAAGTTCATATTGAAGCGGACAAATGCCGTCAAAATTCACCGTCGCGCCCCTCGCGCGAAGACATTTCAATCATTTACACAGACTCATCTTGGGACCTATCCTGTCTCACAATGTATACCATTGACGGAAGATTACCGCATATTTAATTTTAACCGCACCCAGTCACTTAAGATCATTATACATGATTTTTTTGGCAAAAGACAAGTCACCCTATCTCGTATCCAAATTCTTTCCTTAAATGTGACCCATTATTTTAGCAAAATATAATAAATATAAAAACCGGCTCTCCACAGGAGAAGCCGGTTTAAAGACTAGAATATCATTGTTCAGCACTTAGTGAAATAGTGCCTCGATAAAGGCCGCCTCAGCTTCAGTAGGTGAAATAAGCGGCAATCTGACGCCTCCAACAGGCAGACCTTTCAGACTTAAAGCATATTTGACCGCTGAAGGATTCGGTAAAGGTTGTGGACATTCGAACAACCCCTTGTAAATAGGGAACAATTGCCGATGGATCTCTCCCGCTCGCTGAACATTTCCTGAGGTGTATGCATAGATCATTTCTGACATCTGTGCACCAACCACATGACTAGCTACACTGATAATTCCGTATCCTCCTACGGCTAGACTAGCTAAGCCCGCAGAATCATCACCAGTATATACACGGAAGTCATCGGAACACGCAGAAGCGATAAGTGTTACTTGATCGACAGATGCACATTCTTTTGTCGCAACAATATTCGATATTTCAGCAAGTCGAAGAGTTGTGCCCACGCTCATAGTTACACCCGTGCGACCAGGAACATTATACAGCATGACTGGCAATGAAGTCTCCGTAGCAATCGCAGAAAAATGCTGATAGAGCCCTTCCTGATTAGGCTTATTGTAATAAGGAACGACCAAAAGTACGCCATCCACACCTATTTTCTCCGCTTCCTTCGTGAGGTGAATAGAGTGCTTCGTGTTATTACTGCCTGTTCCAGCAATAATTTTACAGCGACCATTCGCCTTCTCTAGTACAAAAGAAAACAGCTGCAGTTTCTCCTCATCACTTAACGTTGGGGATTCCCCAGTTGTACCACAGACAACCAATGCCTCTGATTTCTGTTCCTCAATTAAATAATCGACAAGCTGTGAAGTTACATCCCAGTTGATTTCTCCATCCCCGTCAAAGGGGGTTACCATGGCTGTTATTAATCTTCCGAAATCCACTTTGAATTCCTCCTTAGCGGTGCAATTCAAACATAGCGTGCAGCGAACGCAGGGACTGCACCATATCCTCTTTCTTCACCAGCACCCAAATCGTTGTATTCGAATCTGCGGATTGGAGAATCTGAATATTTTGTGAGCTAAGTGCCTCAACGATCCGCGCCATAATACCAGGTACACCATTAATTCCGCCCCCGATAACGGAAACTTTTGCACAACCTGATAAACTCTTAGGACGCAAGCCCAATTGCTGAAGAACTGAGATGGCCTTTTCTGATTTGTCATCGAACACAGTATAAAGAGCTTCAGTAGGTGTTACATTAATAAAATCAACGCTTATTCCGTTGTCGGCCATACTTTTAAAAATTTGCAGTTGAACGCCCGTACCATTTCCATCTGGACACTCCACAGAAATCTGTGTGACGTTGCTGACATAAGCAATCCCTGTTACGAAGCGATCTACAATGCCGCCAGACTGAATGTCGTTGAATCCTTCAGGATTCGTAACCAGCGTACCTTCATTCTCAGAAAATGTTGAACGAACGCGTACTGGAATTTGTGCCTGCATAGCAATCTCAACCGCACGTGGATGGATCACTTTTGCTCCTTGATGAGCCATATTACAAATTTCTGTATAACTAACATACGTTAGCGGTTTTGCATCTTCAACGATCCGCGGATCTGCTGTAAGAATCCCGTTAACATCTGTATAGATATCAACCATATCTGCATGAAGGGCAGCACCCAGTGCAGTCGCAGAGGTGTCACTTCCTCCACGGCCCAAAGTCGTCAAATCACCAGCTTCAGTCTGTCCTTGGAACCCGGTCACTATAACTACTTTATCTTCACGCAGTTCCCGAAGAATACGTTCAGGACGTACATCTAGAATTCTTGCATTGCCATAGTTGCTATCTGTCATAAAACCAGCCTGAGCTCCCGTTAGTACCGTAGAAGCAATCCCTTCATTCTCCAGTAGGCCACAAAGTGTAGTAGCAGAGATAATCTCACCACAGCACATCAAGAGATCCTTCTCACGCTCTGGGAGTGAATCTCCATTCTGAACAGCCCAATCCAGCAGAGTATCTGTTGCATAAGGTTCTCCGCGTCTGCCCATTGCCGAAACGACAATGACCAAACTATAGCCACTAGCGAGCTCCCGTTTGACATTACGAATGACGTGCTCTCTAGCTTGTGGTGTTGAAAGTGATGTTCCTCCGAATTTTTGTACCAGAATACCCATGTATAATTCCTCCATTATTGTCAAAGCAAACACACTAATCGTTCGTAAATAGAACTCATTTCGTCTCTAATGAGAAATTCCTTTACAGTACGTAAGCTTATTTCTTAAGTAATTTTCTTTTATTTTGAAAAATGGTTGTACCGCCCTCGAAATGAGGACGGTAGCAGTAAATCTTATATTTTTTGGTGGCAATGATCTCAGCAATGGGTTTAGCAGATCTTGGCTTTGAGCGTTAACGACCGCATCTATTGATTAAGAAGTAACTCCGACCAAGGCGGCATTTAACTTCTCATTGCTCATTTAGTACATCTCCCCTTTTATGTCCGCAACTAGCTCCACCGATTCCGCCCTATTCTAGACGGAATGAAACTTTTCAATAATCATCGGCTGTAGTTGTTTACCTTGCAAAGCGGCATAGCAAGCTTCTGGGATAAGATCCATACGCGCTACTAACGAATTAGGTTTGCCCTCAGGGTTATCCTGTCCGAATGGCACAAAATAAATATGTTTAGCCACTAGAAGCTTTGCAATATTTGCGGCATTAAGACCTAGGCCATCATTGGTAGATATCGCGAGAACAAGTGGACGTCCATTGCGCATCTGCGATTTTGCAGCCATGAGCACTGGACTATCGGTCATAGCATTTGCCAATTTACTCGTTGTATTTCCAGTGCAAGGTGCTATCGTCAGCACATCCAGCAGCTTGGAAGGACCCAGCGGTTCCGCTTCAACAATTGTAGAAATGATATCATTACCTGTTATATCTTTCAACTGTTTTAGCCAATTTTGCGATGTTCCAAAGCGGGTATCGGTGCCTAGTACGGATGCTGAAACTATGGGCACTACGTTTGCTCCTCCATCTACGAAGCGTTGAATTTGCGGCATTACCTCCGCAAATGTGCAGTGAGATCCGGTAATCGCATACCCTACTGTTTTTCCGTGCCAATCCATTTTATTCGTCCCCCTTGATTAAAGCCTCGTCCGATATCGACTGAACCAGCGCATTTGCCATAATAATCCCAGCGCTTTTAGGAGCTACAATGCCAGGGAGTCCAGGTGCCAGCATCGCTTTAATTCCTCTTTTCTCAGCATAACGAAAGTCACATCCACCTGGAGCAGAAGCCAGGTCGACAATTAAGCAATGCGGTGAGATACGTGAGAGTACTTGTGCGGTGATGATCATACTTGGAATCGTATTAAATATCAGATCAACATCCGACACATGAAGCAAAAGTTCACTGGTCATAAACGGCTTCCAGCCCATTTCTTCAGCACGTGCATAATGTTCCTGTTTTCTAACTCCGACTTTAACACTAGCACCCAGTCCTTGTAGACTTCTTGCCATTGTAAAACCCGTTCTGCCCAAACCCAGTACCATCGATTTGGAACTGTGAATGGTAAAATCCGTGTTCTGTATGGCCATAACCAGTGCCCCTTCCGCTGTTGGGATGGAGTTGTAGATGGCTACATCGTCACGATTAAGCAATTCAATTAACTTTAACGAATGCTTGGCGCACATGCCGCGTAAGTAGCTTTTAGCCATACCGCTATAAACCAAACAATGGGGTGGCAGAGCAGCAAAATGTTCCTCCAAGAGCATTAAGCGTTCAGAAGAAAATAGAGCACTGATATTCCCTTCATCATCACAACCAACCGTAGGCAATACTAATACATCTGCATTACTAAGCAGCTCTACCGTCATCTGTTCAAGGCTCACCCCTGGGCAAGGGGCATCCCACTTATCGAACCCGGCAGCGCTTACCGTCGCATCCAATTCCACACATTTCCGAATCACTTCAAGCTGTCTCGCGTCCCCGCCCAGGAACACGATCCTGACGCCAGTAAGCATAGGGATGACGCTCCTTTCAACATACACTATCGACTATAGAGCATCTTATGCTGGGCATTCTTAATGGGTGAAAAGCGGAGAAGAATTACCATGCAGGCTTAAATGTGAAACTTATAAATTGTCATATTCAAACGAAAAAAAGCTCGCGAATCACGCCGATTAGGCATAAATTCGCAAGCTTTTTAATAAGTCATATTATTTGCCAGTGTGACCGAAGCCTCCGGCTCCACGTTCTGTTTCGGATAAAGCATCTACTTCAACCAAAGTGACCACTGGAACCGCTTGAAATACCATTTGGGCAATGCGCTCATTACGAGCGATAGCAAATGGCTCTTGCCCTAGATTGATCAACAACACTTTGATCTCTCCACGATAATCAGCATCAATCGTTCCAGGTGTGTTCAAACACGTAATCCCATGCTTCAAGGCTAGTCCACTTCGTGGACGAATCTGAGCTTCTAATCCGTCTGGCATAGCTAATGATATGCCTGTTGGAATTAATGCACGTTCTCCAGGTGCAAGCACGACTTCGCTATCAACTGCGGCATATAGATCATACCCGGAAGCCTGTTCTGACATTTTACAAGGAAGATTAACATCCTCGTTTCCAGCTAGTTTATTGATTTGTACGTAATAAGACAAGATCATCTCTCCTAACATTTGCAATAGCTTTATCTGTTGAGCCTACCATCGCTAAAGAAAGCGGCTCAGCAAACATATTATCAAGCACACTGTTGATATTGTCCATCGTTACTAACTGAATCTTGGCGATCATATCGTCTAATGTGTTATGTTTTCCGAGCATAAGTTCATTTTTTCCAATCCGATTCATCCGGCTACTAGTGCTTTCCAGGCTAAGAATAAGGCTACCTTTAAGCTGCTCCTTGCCTTTTCTCAGTTCATCTTCACTAAGACCCTCAGTAGCAAGTTCGTACATCATTTCCTTAATTAGCTCCGTTACATCCTTAGTTTGCTTCGGTGCTGTTCCAGCATAGACCGTGAACAAACCAGAATCCGCTTGAGAACTGTGGTATGAATATACAGAATAGGCTAGGCCACGTTTTTCACGAATCTCTTGGAACATCCGTGAGCTCATACCGCCGCCAATGGCATTATTAATAAGCACCATAGCATATTGCAATGGGTCGCCAGAGCGGACCCCTGGTAAGGAAAGGCAGATATGATTCTGTTCTGTTTTTTTGCGGTGAAACAACAAGTCCCCATAATAATCCGGTGGAGTCAACGGCGCAGATGTGCCATGATTAGCAAAAGAACCAAAATGCTGCTCCAGCAGCTCAATCAATCCATCGCTGATGTTCCCAGCTACACTAATTACCGTATTCTCAATCGTATACTGCTCCTTCATGTAGGCACGAAGATCATCCGGCTTCATCTCCATCAGCCGTTCCTTTAAGCCAAGGATAGAATACGCAAGCGGATGATCCTTGTAAGCAGCAGCACACATCAAATCATGCACAAGATCATCTGGTGTATCTTCGCACATAGAAATTTCCTCAAGGATGACGTTTTTTTCTTTCTCCAGCTCTTCAGCATCCATACGTGAACGGAAGAACATATCTGCTAGCACATCTACTGCGATAGGCAGATGCTCATCCAGTACTTTTGCATAATAGCAAGTATATTCCTTAGAAGTAAACGCATTTACATTGCCGCCAATAGCATCGAACTGTTCGGCAATATCTTTAGCACTATATCGGTCCGTACCTTTAAAAAGCATATGCTCTACAAAATGGGATATCCCGTTGTTTCCAGGGTGTTCATTCCGGGAACCTGTCTTCACCCATATTCCAAATGAAACGGACCGGCCGGTCGGAATTTTTTCCATCACTACTCGTAATCCATTGGATAATACTATTTTTTCCACTTCATGTCCTCCTGGCAATAGCCATGTTCTATCTAAATTAATACACGTGCCTATAATCCTACCAGAAATAGATCACTCACTCAACATCAGAGGGGATTAAACGCTCCGCTGACAGCGTTTGGCTAACTGTTCCTAGCAGTAACCCTTTTGCCTTTATCCCGCGTATCATGGCCTTCAGCGCCTTGGAGGATGAGGCAGTAGGATGCATTAGAACAAGTGTGCCGGGTTCAGCTTTGCTTGTGATTTTGGCAACTATAGATTCAGGAGAAGGATTGCGCCAATCCACCGTATCTACAGTCCAGAGTACAGTCTTTAAGCCCAAGCTGCTAGCGATTTCTACTGTCTCTTGATCGAAATCACCAGATGGAGGCGCGAACCATTTATTAGTGACTCCAAGCGATTCCTTTAGCAGCTTTTGCGTCTTCTCAATCTCAACGGTAGCCCGCGCTCGACTTAAAGTACTCATATTGGGGTGGGTATAGGCGTGATTCTCCATCTCATGACCACGCTTTAACATTTCTGTAGCAAGCTCTGGATTCTTACTCAGCCAGCTTCCATCCAGAAAAAACGTAACTTTCACGTTCTCTTCATCCAAAATATCCAGCATTGGCAAGATATACTGATTCCCCCAAGCCACATTAATCATCAGTGATACCATCGGTTTCGCCGGATTTCCTCGATATATAGGTTCTGCTCCCAGTTCATTTAACGATACTTTTGGTTCGATCTGCCGATACACTAACTTTATGGGCTCTTTTGGTGCCAAAAGAGCATTCCGATAGGTACTCTCTACATCAATCTCAAGTCCGTTATAACCCGGAATGGCTTTCCACACCCGGTCAACCACTGCATCCACTGGAGGTGCATTTAGCTTGGCCGCGGCGGTCTCAATCCTCAGACGAAGATCGTTGTTCGCCGCCTTAGGGATATCCATCCACACCGCAAGATCATCCTGCGGCTTCAATTGCGCAAGCATGTCCTTGACTGGTCCCTGTGTGCTACCAATTCCTATCACGATTGCTACACAAGCAACCACTAATGCCACTTTTTCCGTCTTCATGACGACTTCCTCCCCGGTAGAAACGAATTTCAGGTTCGTTCCACACGATTACAAAGACACTTTGTCCCAATCTATGAGACAAGGAAGGAATTTATGTCATGAACAGATACAAGACTAATAGATAGGAATGTTTGCTACAGTTTTCCAGCTTCGTTCATATAAAAAAAGAGCCAGAACGCAAATCGCTTCTGTCTCTTTTAATAATGAAATTAGATCCCTTTAGTAAAGGTTATTACTAAGATCAATCTTACGCTTTAGCTCCAGTTTCCGAAGTCAACACTGCTTTACGAGACAGGTTAACCCGGCCTTGTGGATCGATCTCGGTAACTTTAACGGTAATGGTGTCACCAATAGCAACAACATCTTCTACCTTAGCTACACGCTCAGTAGACAATTGGGAAATGTGTACCAATCCGTCTTTGCCCGGAATAAGTTCAACAAATGCACCAAATTTCTCAATACGTCTAACTGTACCCATATAGATTTCTCCGACTTGTACTTCACGCACAAGACCTTCGATAATCGAACGAGCCTTTTGGATCATTTCTTCATCTGAAGAACCGATAAAGACACGGCCATCTTGTTCGATGTCGATTTTCACGCCGGTTTCTTCAATAATTTTATTGATAATCTTACCACCAGCACCGATAACATCACGGATTTTGTCCGGATTGATGTTAATAATAATGATTTTTGGAGCATATTTGGACAGATTAGGTCTTGGCGCAGAGATCGCTTCATTCATTTTGTCCAAGATGAACAGACGGCCTTCTTTAGCCTGTTGAAGTGCATCTTGAAGAATGTTGCGGTCGATACCGGCAATCTTAATGTCCATTTGAATAGCTGTAACACCTTCTGCTGTACCAGCTACCTTGAAGTCCATATCTCCGAGATGATCTTCCATACCTTGAATATCCGTCAGGATGGAGACATGATCTCCGTCTTTGATCAGACCCATTGCTACTCCGGCTACTGGTGCTTTGATTGGCACACCAGCGTCCATCATAGCCAGAATGCTGGCACAGATACTTGCCTGGGATGTAGAACCGTTAGATTCAATCGCTTCTGATACTAGACGAATCGTGTACGGGAATTCAGTTTCACTAGGAATTACCTTGGATAATGCACGTTCTCCAAGTGCTCCGTGACCGATTTCACGTCGTCCTGGTGCTCTAAGCGGACGAGCTTCCCCTACGCTGAACGGCGGGAAGTTGTAATGGTGCATGAAACGTTTCGTTTCAGTAGGATCGATTCCGTCGAGGATTTGTACATCACCTAGAGCTCCAAGGGTACAAACGCTAAGGATTTGTGTTTGTCCACGTGTGAACAGACCGGAACCGTGTGTACGCGGCAACAGGCTTGTATCACATTCAATCGGACGGATTTCATCAAGTTTACGTCCATCTGGACGAACCTTATCATGCGTGATTAGACGTCTTACTTCATCCTTCACGATATCATGTAGGACTTCTTTAACATCTTTCAGAAGCTCCGGTGCTTCTATGTACTTCTCTACGAAATACGCAACCGCTTCATCATTAACGACATCAATCGCTTCCTGACGAGCATGTTTTTCAGCAATTTTAACGGCTTCCACCAGACGAGCCTCAGCAAATGCACGGACCTCAGTATTCACGTCAGCATTCACTGCATGCAGCTTCACAGCCATTTTTTCTTTACCAGCCACTTTGACCAGTTCTTCAATGGTTGCAACGATCTTACGGATTTCATCATGACCGAACATAATCGCTTCGAGCATCACATCTTCCGTCACTTCGTTCGCTTCTGCTTCAACCATCATGATTGCTTCCTTCGTTCCAGCAACCACTACATAAATATCACTGATTGCTTGCTGAGCCATATCCGGATTGATCACAAATTCTCCATTAATCCGACCTACAGCAACGCCGCCGATGGGTCCATCAAAAGGCACATCGGAAATACTAAGTGCAGCTGAAGTACCGATCATAGCAGCAATATCTGGTGCGCAGTCCTGATCCACACTCATTACCATGTTCAATACCTGAACATCGTTACGGAAACCTTCAGGGAACAGTGGTCTGATTGGACGGTCAGTCAAACGGCTGGACAGAATCGCTTTCTCACTCGGTCTACCTTCCCGTTTAATAAATCCGCCCGGAATTTTACCTACCGCATATAATCTTTCCTCATAGTTAACTGTAAGCGGGAAAAAATCCAGGTCCTTCGGCTCTTTCGAAGCCGTAACGGTACATAATACCGAAGTATCCCCATAACGCACCATAACGGCTGCGTTTGCTTGTTTAGCTAGTCGGCCCGTTTCCAGCACAAGGCGTCTTCCGCCTAGCTGCATTTCTACACGTTTTTCCATAAATACCTCCTTGAATAGTAGTAGACCCGCAGTCAAATATTGCAGGTTCACATATCGATCTAATGAATCGGAAAGGCTTGTCCCCAAGCTAAAAACGCCTTCGGCGTCCTTATAAGGACGGTAGCGTTTATGCGAGAATTATAAGGATAAAGTATAGCATGAAACTTATACTTTCTTATAATTTAAGGTATGTAGCCTGTTCTGTATGCATATAAGAAGAAACGGCTAAGTCTTACAGATGATGTAAAGTGGCCGTTTTTACGAATAATCTCATCAGTCTTGCTATAAAGTTTTCCCTAAATTTTCAAAAAGCAACCCAGCTGTCCCGCTGTCGCTCCGAGAAGGACATACGGTATACAACCAGGCTGCTTTAAGGGTTATCTTATGGAAAATTAACGACGCAATCCCAGTCTTTCGATCAGGGCGCTGTAACGTCTGATGTCTTTGTTTTTCAAATACGCCAGAAGTTTACGACGTTGTCCAACCATTTTCAACAATCCGCGACGGGAGTGATGATCTTTCTTGTGCGTACGCAAGTGGTCAGTCAAATTAACGATGTTCTCCGTTAGGATAGCAACTTGCACCTCAGGGGATCCAGTATCGGATTCGTGAGTTTTGTGCTCGTCGATCAATTGATGTTTACGTTCTTGAGTTAATGCCATCCTGTTCACCTCCTTCAATATAATCGCCATTAGCCTCGTCACCGTCGGTGAGAACGTGCAACCAAGCTAAGGTTATGGTGCTGTAAGCCAGCAACGTTTATTAGTATAGCATCTCCATTAACAAAAGTAAACGGCTTGTCCGGGATGACTATAGATTATACCTCAAAATCTTCTTCGCGGTTTCTGCATCCTCACCGATTTGAGTAATCAATGCACCAATGGATTCGAATTTTCGTTCAGGACGAATGTAAGATACTAACTCTACCTTGAGCTCTTGATCATACAAATCACCTTCGAAGTCAAACAGATGGACCTCAAAGCTTGGCGTCAATACACCCTCATGAAAGGTAGGTTTAACGCCCACATTCATGACCCCGTACAAAACTTTATCCTTATAAAAGACTCGGACCGCATATACACCTTTAGTCGGAATAACAAAATGAGCACTGAGCTTCAAATTCGCCGTTGGAAAACCAATGGTGCGACCTCTCTTCTCACCATGACCCACTTCACCGCGCAGATAGTAGCTACGTCCGAACCAGGAGTTTGCCAGCTCTAAATCCCCGTTTTGGAGACTTTTACGAATGCCGGAGCTGCTGACCTTCTCACCATCTAACAGAAAAGGGGGAGCAACCTCTACATTCATAACACCTTCACCCAGCTTGCGAAGCATTTCAACATCGCCTTCACCTTGATAACCAAAACGAAAGTCAAAGCCGACAACTGCAGTTACAATATGTAGCGGCAAAAGCATAACAGAGACAAAATTCTGTGGACTTACACGGGAAAGCTGCTCGTTAAATTCAATAACATATAAGATATCGACACCCAAACTAGCAAGAATCTCCTGCTTTTCTACGGGTGGCGTCAAATACCCTTCATAATCACCCTTACCCATAACATCTTTAGGATGGGGATGAAATGTAAGGACTGCGGCCGGCACACCTTGTTTACGGGCTAGGGCCACAGCGGATGTAATGACGCTAGCATGTCCACGATGCAATCCGTCAAACTGCCCTAGAGCAGCCACTTGAGGCTGAGCCCACTCTGCAGCAGTCTCCGGAGACATCGGATAGGTTAACGTTACGGTTCTCACGCTGTTTCTCACCTACAATTCACTTGGTAAAATTGATTTAAGCTTGTGCAAATACCTTCACTGGAGCAATTGCACCTGTATCTTCCAATTCATAAATGCCAAGAAATCCACCTTGAAGATCGTATAGCCGAAATTGACTGTTTGTCTTCACCTCTGGAGCGATAAATCGTGAGGACAAACGCTGCCCCTGCAAAGCTGCCTTCTTTTTCTCATCCATTACAGTGTGCTTTGGCATATGAGAAATGGCTTCGTCTGCAGCGATTAAATGATCTTCCAATGTTCCGGCTTCTTTGTGAATCGCAATATCCTCTAGCGTAAGACAATGACTGGCAGAAATCCCTGCCGACATCGTTCTCTCTAGTTTCACCATCACACCCGGCAGTCCAAGTGCTCGTCCGATATCGACACAGAGCGTACGAATGTACGTCCCCTTAGAGCAAAGCACCCGGAATGTGATATCGGGATGATTGCCTTCCCAAGTCATATCCGTCATTTCAATTTCATAAATCTCTACTTCACGGCTTTTACGTTCAACGGTTTTACCTTCTCTTGCTAACTCATAAAGACGTTTGCCGTCAACTTTAACCGCAGAATACATCGGTGGAACCTGAGAAATAACCCCTTTAAATGAAGCAAGCACTGATAGAATCTCTTCTTCAGTTACATGCACCTCATCTACAGTTTCTATAATAGTCCCAGTTAAGTCCTCAGTATCACTGGACATCCCTAGTCTCAGTGTTGCCACATATTCTTTGGGCAACTCCTGAATATACTCCACTACACGAGTAGCACGTCCCAGACAAAGTGGTAGCACACCTGTTACCTGTGGGTCAAGCGTTCCCGTATGTCCGATCCGTTTCATGCCGAGAATTCGACGTGCCTTGGCCACAACATCATGTGAAGTGAACCCAGCTGGCTTGTAAACCGCCAGTACACCTTCTAATTCACTCATAAATGACGTCTTACCTCCTCAAGCACCTGCGCTATTGCCGTTTCGAGTGTAGCTTCTATACGCGCACCTGCAGCACGCGTATGACCGCCACCTCCAAACGTTTGCGCTAGATCAGCCACGTCGACCTTACCCGCAGAACGCAAACTAATTTTAACCGCATGTTCATGAATGACTTTGAACAGAATCCCTACTTCCACACCTCGAATATTGCGAGGGTAGTTCACGAGACCTTCTAAATCTTCATTAGCAGCAGCACATTCAATCATATCCTCCGGTGTAACATAGAGCCAGGCAATATCCCCTTCGGGTGATAATTGAAGAGTATTTAACGCTTTATTTAAAATTTTAATCTGCGGCAATGTCATTTCTTCAAGTAATGTCTCAGCCAGTTCAGGACCGTTAACGCCATAAGAAAGCAGTTCAGATACGGCTGCCATTACTTTTGGTGATGTGTTGGTATATCGAAATCCACCAGTATCTGTCAAAAGACCTGTGTATAAAGCTGTGGCGATATCAATGTCCCATTCAATCTCGAACGTCTTCAGCAGATCGAACAAAATTTCCGCAGTCGCAGCAGCATCCGGTTTGATTAAATTCACAAGTCCATAACCGTTGTTAGTGGGATGATGGTCAATGTTCAGGATTAGTGCATCCTTCGCAAAATAGCGATGAGTCAATCCTACTCGCTGAAAATCAGCACAATCCACACAGATCACATTGCTGTATTGACGGGGCGGCTCACTAGAGGCCATATTGATGATTTCATCCGAATGCCATAAATATTCCATCCGCTTCGGTATCGGTCCTTCATTCAGCATAGTGTATTTTTTGCCCAGACATGAGAGAAGCCAGCCCACCGCTAGGGTGGAGCTGACTGCATCTCCGTCCGGCTGAACATGCGACACTACAAGGTAATCGTCGTGTTCCAGCAGAAACTCACGGGTCTGCTGGAGACTTTGTTCATAGCTCTGCATTCGCCGTCTCCTTTATAAAGGTTGTTCAAAATAGCCTTAAGCTATTTTGAACTCCTTTTAGTACCTATTTCTAATCGTTCTTATGAAGCTCTCCAAGAAGTTTCTCAATGTGACTGCCATAAGCGACAGATTCATCGATCTTGAAGATCAGTTCCGGTGTATGCCGAAGGCGAATCGCCTTGCCAAGCTCGGAGCGAAGAAAACCATTAGCTTTCTCAATCGCTTTAAGGGAGCCTGACTTCTGCTCTTCATCCCCGAACACGCTTAGGTATACTTTCGCTTGCGACAGATCGTTAGTCACGTCTACGCCAGTTACAGTTACAAAACCGATTCGAGGATCTTTCAGTCCGCTTTGGATAAGTTGACTAAGCTCTTTCTTGATCTGCTCGCCCACTCGTCCTGCTCTAATTTTAGACATCTATATTCACCTCTTCGCTTAGCGCTCTACAGTTTCCATAAGAAACGCTTCGATAATGTCGCCCTCTTGGACGTCATTATAGCGTTCCAAAGTTATGCCGCATTCATAACCTTGCGCCACTTCTTTGGCATCATCTTTAAAGCGTTTCAAGGTATCAACTTTACCTGTAAATACAACGATTCCGCTACGGATCAAGCGCATTTCAGCATTACGGGTAATTTTACCATCAATTACCATACAACCTGCAATGGTACCCACTTTACTGATTTTGAAGACGCTACGTACTTCAGCGTGACCGATAACGTTCTCTTTATAGATAGGATCAAGCATACCCTTCATTGCACTTTCGATTTCCTCGATTACATTGTAGATGATGTTATGGAGACGAACATCTACTTTTTCTTGTTCAGCAGCTGCCTTGGTCTGAGCGTCCGGACGAACGTTAAAGCCAATAACAATAGCATTAGATGCTGCTGCAAGTGTAATATCGGATTCCGTAATGGCACCAGCACCGCTGTGAATGATCTTCACGCGGACGCCTTCCACTTCGATCTTAGCCAGGGAACCTTTAAGTGCCTCGACTGAACCTTGTACGTCAGCTTTAATGATAACGTTAAGGTCTTTGATTTCGCCGTCTTTAATGTGCTGGAACAAATCATCCAATGTTACACGGGTGTTCGTATTCAGCTCAGATTGACGTTGGGATGTGGAACGTCTATCAGCAATCGCACGGGCTTTACGCTCGTCTTCGAAAGCCATAAACGGATCGCCAGCTTGTGGTACCTCAGTCAAACCAGTAATTTCTACTGGAGTGGAAGGTCCAGCTTCCTTGATCTTACGTCCTTTATCATTAACCATCGCACGTACACGTCCGAAGCAGTTACCTGCTACGAAAGCATCGCCGACTTTCAATGTACCGTTCTGTACCAGAACACGTGCAACTGGTCCACGATTCTTATCAAGCTCAGCTTCTATAACCGTACCACGTGCCCGTTTGTCAGGGTTCGCTTTGTACTCATTTACTTCAGCAACGAGCAGAATCATTTCCAGCAGTTCTTCCAAGTTAATACGTTGTTTTGCAGAAAGGTTAACGAAGATGGTATCTCCGCCCCACTCTTCAGGAACGAGTTCATAGCTTGTAAGCTCTTGCTTCACTTTGTCAGGATCTGCACCCGGCTTGTCGATTTTATTAACAGCGACAATAATCGGAAGTCCAGCAGCCTTAGCATGTGCAATAGCTTCAACGGTCTGAGGCATAACACCGTCATCAGCAGCAACTACGATAATAGTCATATCTGTTACCTGTGCACCACGAGCACGCATAGCAGTAAATGCTTCGTGACCAGGTGTATCTAGGAACGTGATTTTCTTCTGGTTGATTTCAACTTGATAAGCACCGATATGCTGTGTGATTCCGCCTGCTTCGCCTAGAGATACACTCGTCGAACGAATGGCATCCAGCAAAGTAGTTTTACCGTGGTCAACGTGACCCATGATCGTAACTACTGGAGGACGTGACTGAAGTTCTTCTTCAGCATCATTCTCTTCCACAGTTTCAAAGCTATCCTCATCAACAGGAATCTTCACTTCTACTTCTACGCCGAATTCAGCAGCGAGTAGCAGGATGGTGTCGATATCCAGCTCTTGGTTGATGGTTGCCATAACACCCATAGAGATCAGCTTCTTAATTACTTCAGAAGCGTCTTTGTGAAGCAATTTTGCTGTTTCACCAACAGTCATGCTACCACGAACGATAATCTTCTTAGGTGTGTTATCGATCTTCTCACGGTGAACCATTGGCTGATTCTTGCCGCGGCCATTCTTACCACCACGACCGCGGTAGTTACCGCCTTTGCCATCATCAAACCGTCTATTGTTCGTATTTGGTCTACCACCAGTTGTGTTCTTCTTAGGACCTCTGTCGTCACCGCGTGTGAAGCCACCGCCAGTGCCAGATTGACCTTGTGGGCGGCTGTCAGTGCGAGGTGCACTGCTTTGTCCTTGCGGACGGCTTCCAGTATTGCTTCCTTGTGGACGGCTACCACCGGTATTACTTCCTTGCGGACGGCTGCCACCAGTGCTGCTACCTTGCGGACGGCTACCACCGGTACTGCTACCTTGTGGACGGCTGCCAGTATTACTTCCTTGCGGACGGCTGCCACCAGTGTTGCTACCTTGTGGACGATTACCGCCTGTGCTACTTCCTTGCGGACGGCTTCCGCTAGTACTGTTAGTACGTGGAGCTCCGCTTTGTTGCGGACGTGCGTTCTGCGTTGAACCTGTTGTTGTTCTGCGGGAATCTTGTCCGCTTTGGGGCCTTGGGGACGTCGTCGATTGGTTGTTGTTTTGGTTACTGTTCATACCTACCTGCTTTTCCTGTTGATTTTTGTTGGCATTCTGAGCACTTTGGGGTTCGGCAGTTACCGCACCGGTTGTCACCGGACGGCTGCTGGAGCTGGTATCCCGTTTGGCTGCAGCGTTCGACTTGATATCCTTGAAGAATTGCTCTACTTTGTTCACGGAACCGTTCTCCATGACACTCATATGATTATTCACAGGGACATTCAAACGCTTCAGAATTGTAATAATTTCTTTACTGCTCATGTTTAGTGACTTGGCGTATTCGTACACGCGCAATTTATCTTTGTTCTCTTCTTTAGTCAATAAATCCACCTCCGACAGTATCTCCGAGTTGCTTGGAGATCATTTCCGCGAATCCTTTATCCGTAATGGCCAGTACTACACGCTGGTCTTTACCAATACTTGCACCGAGGCTGTCTCGGTGAAATGCGATTACTAGTGGAATATCGTAGGTTCCGCATTTATCACGGAACTTTTTTTGGGTATTATCTGAAGCGTCACCTGCCAGAACGACCAGCTTCGCCTCTGAAGACCGTACAGCTTTGAGTACAGCCTCATCGCCGGTGACTATCTTGCCTGCTCTCATGGCAAGCCCTAAATAAGAAAGCGCCTTACTCATTATCCTCACTATCCTTTGCTGCTAGAAACTGCTCTTCCACGGAAGTAAACTCCCGGGCAAGCTGGTCATAGATTTCAGGACTCACTTGACATTTCAAAGCACGGTCAAGTGCTTTATTCTTCTGTGCCAGCTTAAAGCATTCAAGCTTGCCGCATATGTAAGCACCACGGCCTGACTTCTTACCTGTCAGATCAATCAGTACTTCGCCCTCGGGCGTTCTAACCACTCGAATCAGCTCTTTCTTCGGCATCATCTCCTGGGTAGCAACGCATTTGCGCAGCGGCACCTTTCTTTGTTTCATACATACGCCTCCCGTCAAGCAGGTTAATTAATCAATAGAGACGGAATCCTGATGCATTTCATCAATAGAAGTTCTCGGTCTACCGTATTCCTGCTCCGCTTGACTTTCACTCTTGATATCAATTTTCCAGCCGGTAAGCTTAGCGGCAAGACGTGCATTTTGCCCTTTAATACCGATTGCCAGTGATAATTGATAATCAGGAACGATCACCCGTGCCATTTTCTCTGCTTCAAAGACTTGAACTTCAAGCACCTTAGAAGGGCTGAGTGCATTAGCGACATACTCCTGCACCAGATCAGAGTAACGGACGATATCGATCTTCTCGCCACGAAGCTCAGTAACGATGGTTTGAACGCGTGTTCCTCTTGGGCCTACGCAAGAACCAACTGGATCCACTTCCGGATTGCGGGAATACACAGCAATCTTCGAACGGAAGCCAGCTTCACGAGCTACGGAACGAATTTCAACTACACCATCAAAAATTTCCGGAACTTCTAGTTCGAACAGACGCTTCAGCAATCCGGGATGACTGCGGGACAGCATAATTTGCGGTCCTTTAGTGGTGTTCTCAACTTTAGTGATATAAGCCTTGATACGCTCGCTTTGTTTAAACTTCTCACCTGGCATCAATTCACTAAGCGGCAACACCGCTTCGATTTTACCAAGATCAATGTAGATGTTCCGCATATCTTGACGTTGTACAAGTCCTGTTACAATATCATCTTCTTTGTCAATAAAGGCATTATAGATGAGTCCACGCTCTGCTTCGCGAATCCGTTGTGTTACAACCTGCTTTGCAGTCTGTGCAGCAATACGCCCGAAATCACGTGGTGTTACTTCAAGCTCAGCAATGTCTTCAAGCTGGAAATGCGGGTTAATTTCTCTGGCTGCCGGCAATGAGATTTCAGTCCTTGTATCCAGGACCTCTTCAACAATTAGCTTGCGGGCAAACACTTTAATGACACCTGTGTTGCGGTTCATGTCAACACGCACGTTCTGTGCTGCATTGAAATTACGTTTATAACTAGAGATCAGCGCCGCTTCGATCGCTTCGAACAGCACATCTTTACTGATGCCTCTCTCCCTTTCCAGCTCATTCATTGCTTCAATAAACTCCATACTCATGAATTTCCGGCCCCCCTTTCAAGACGTTAAAAAATAATGGCCAATCTCGCGCTTGCGACTTTGGCATACGGTACTACATGTTCTTTTTTGCCCGCGGAGATGAGCAGTTCCTCGTTCTCGAACGAGAGCAAACGACCTTCAAATTCTTTGAGTCCTTGAATCGGCTCATAAACAGTCACATACACGTCCTTACCTACCGCTTTAGCTACATCCGCAGCTTTTTTGAGAGGACGCTCTGCTCCCGGTGAGGAAACCTCAAGGAAATATGCCTCAGGGATAGGATCATTCTCATCCAACTGCTGACTGAAATATTCGCTAATGCTTCCGCAGTCATCAATATCAATGCCGCCTTCTTTATCTACGAATATACGCAGAAACCAATTGGAGCCTTCCTTCACGTATTCAACGTCCACCAGTTCGAAACCATTGTCGTCGAGATAGGGCCCGAGCATCTGCTCTACCGTTTGTTTAATTTTAGATTTGGGTGTGCTCAAAAGAAAATTACCTCCACGAACTTGTCTTTTGCTATATACCAAAGATAAAGAGTGGGTTTCCCCACTCTTTACACAACGGACTTATCTCATTATTACCAAAGAAATTATACCATAGTGAGTCTGGACTGACAAGTGCTAGCCCTTGACTCCCCCTTTGGAGCTCTCTTTTCTAGAAATACAAGAAAGTATAAGTTTCACGTCATCCTATACGTTTTGTATTTTTCGCAGAAACCGGTACCGTCCCTAAAAGGACGGCAAAGCCGGTTCTGCTTACCATGAAATAAGTGTTGTTAAAGCCTTTAAAATAGGGAAAGTTGATTGCTCTCCGGTAAGCCGCGGAAGCAGCCCATATTGGTTAGCAGCTCAACAACTGTCTTACTCGCCTTGGATTTTTGCTGGAAATCCTCAATAGAAAGGAACTCCCCGGCATCTTTCGCAGCGGCAATGTTGATAGCAGCATTCTCACCAATTCCCGCTAATGCGGAAAACGGAGGAATCAAACTCTTGTCATCAACAATAAACTTATTCGCTTCCGAACGGTAAAGATCAATGTTTTTGAATGTAAACCCACGTGCCGTCATCTCCAAAGCCATCTCAAGGACAGGCAACATAGCCTTTTCCTTAGGCAAAGCTTGAAATCCTTTTTGCTCAATTTCTACGATCTGACGGTTGATCGCTTCATATCCCTTACAGCACAATTCAATATCAAAATCTGCTGCACGTACAGAGAAATAAGTCGCATAATATTCAATAGGATGATACAGCTTGAAGTAGGCGGTACGCACTGCAGAAATTACGTATGCAGCAGCATGCGCCTTCGGGAACATGTATTGAATCTTCAGACAAGAATCAATATACCATTGTGGAACCTTGCACTTTTTCATTTCCTCGATCCATTCGTCAGATAAACCTTTACCTTTACGAACACTCTCGGTAATTTTAAAGGCCAAGCTCGCATCCATTCCCGCTTTATAAATTAAGAAGAGCATGATGTCATCCCGACAACCGATAACGGTCTTAATGTTACAAGTGTTATTCTTTATAAGCTCTTGCGCGTTACCAAGCCAAACTCCAGTACCATGAGACAAACCTGATATTTGCAGTAAGTCAGCAAAGCTGGATGGTTTCGACTCAATAAGCATTTGACGTACGAACTTGGTACCCATTTCGGGCACACCATATGTCGCAACCGGTGATCTGATTTCATCAGGTCTCACTCCAAGTGCATCTGTAGAGTTAAACATGCTCATTACTTTCGGATCATTCATTGGAATAGAAGTTGGATCAACACCTGTCAAATCCTGCAGCATCCGCATCATCGTCGGATCATCATGACCCAGAATATCAAGCTTCAGCAGATTCGCGTCAAAAGCGTGATAATCAAAGTGTGTGGTCTTCCATTCGGCATTGACATCATCCGCCGGGAATTGCACTGGCGTAATATCTTCTACCTCCATATAGTCTGGAACAACGACTATACCACCAGGATGCTGTCCCGTACTACGTTTAACGCCTGTACAGCCGGCCGCCAGACGGCCAACTTCAGCTCCACGCCAACGTTTCTGGTGAAGTTCTTCGTATTTTTTTGCAAATCCGAAAGCTGTCTTCTCAGCTACGGTACCAATCGTTCCGGCACGGAATACATTTTTCTCACCAAACATTTCTTTGGTAAAGTTATGTGCATTCGGCTGATATTCCCCTGAGAAGTTCAAGTCGATATCGGGAACTTTATCCCCTTTAAATCCAAGGAAGGTCTCGAACGGAATATCCTGGCCTTCACCTTTGAGCTTCTGACCGCAATCCGGGCAGACTTTATCTGGTAAATCGAATCCGCTACGCACACTACCGTCCAGGAACCATTCACTATGGCGACACTCGGGGTTTAGGCAAATATAATGCGCAGGCAAAGGATTAACTTCTGAAATTCCAAGAAATGTAGCTACTACAGAAGAGCCTACAGAACCCCGCGAGCCTACGAGATATCCATCTCGATTTGATTTTTTAACGAGACGTTCAGAAATCAAATAGTTGGCAGAGAACCCGAATTTAATAATCGGTGCAAGCTCTTTCTCCAAACGGGCAATAACTACTTCAGGTAGTTCTTCGCCATAAATGGATTTGGCAGTGTTATAACAGGTCTCGCGAATTTCTTCGTCCGCCCCTTCAAGAATTGGTGTAAATAGCTTATCTGGAAATAGCTCCAGCTCTTCAAAACGTTCTGCCAGCTCAACTGTATTCGTAACCACGACTTCCATCGCTTTTTCAGCACCGAGAAATTCGAATTCAGACAGCATTTCATCCGTTGTGCGGAAGTGTGCATCCGGTTTGCGTTGGTCTTTAAGCGGACTAAAGCCTGTGATCCCATTAATCGTAATATCACGATACAGCTTGTCCCGGGGTTCAAGATAATGCACATTCCCCGTTGCGATAACAGGTTTATTCAACTGTTCCCCTATTTCGCAAACCTTGCGGACTACATCGCGAAGCTCATCAGGGCCTGCTACAAAGCCCTTGTCCACTAAGTGCATGTACATGGTCAATGGCTGAATCTCCAGCACATCATAAAAATGAGCAACCTCCATGGCTTCCTCAGTCGTTTTGTTGAGTACTGCTTCAAAAAACTCTCCACGTTCACAACCGGAAATCACGAGCAGTCCATCTCTATGCTCTTCCAGCTTGGATTTCGGAATACAAGGTACACGTTTGAAATATTCCGTATGTGACATGGAAATGAGCTTATAGAGATTTTTTTTGCCTACTTGATTAAGTGCATAAATATTACAGTGGAATGGTCTTGTGTTCGAAAGATCATTACCCACATAATCGTTTAGTCGATCAAGGCGGGTCATGCCCTTCATCTTTTCAGCATCTGCGAGCAATCCTGTTAATATACCGCCGAGCGCTATGGTATCATCAATCGCACGGTGATGGCTTTCCAGAAGAACTTTATATTTATCGGCTAATGTGTTCAGCCTGTGATTCTTCATGCTTGGATATAGTAACCGAGCGAGCTCAAGCGTATCAAGAGATGGATTCGGAAGCACAGGTTCACCTATTTTACGTAACGAGGCCTGAATAAAACCCATATCAAATCTGGCGTTATGAGCAACAAGGATACTATCACCCACAAATTCAACAAACTTACGCAGCACTGGTTCAAGATCAGGAGCATCCTTAACCATTTCATCCGTAATATTGGTCAATTGCTGAATATGATAAGGGATTTTCTCATGCGGATTAACAAAAGTAGAATAACGGTCTACTTCTTTGCCTTCGCACATTTTAATGGCCGCCAGCTCCGTAATATTATTGCGGGTAATCGATAACCCAGTGGTCTCTATATCAAACACTACATAGGTAGCTGTCTTCAAGTCCAAAGGCTGAGCATTCTCGACAATATTTACAGAGTCATTCACAACATTGGCTTCCACGCCATAAATCATTTTTATCTTATGCTTATGAGCTGCATGGTTCGCATCAGGAAAAGCCTGAACTCCGCCATGATCAGAAATAGCAATCGCAGGATGCCCCCACTGGGCAGCTGTTTTGACATAGGTAGTGATCGGAGTGACCGCATCCATCGTACTCATCGTAGTGTGAAGGTGGAATTCCACCCGTTTCTTAGGAGCCGTATCTTTACGCGCAGGCGGTGCCTTAACTTCCGTTAAATCCGAAGGGATCATCACGAGCTCAGGAATCTGCATAAAACGGTCATATTCAACTTTTCCGCGTGCTCTTACCCATTTACCGTTTGCTAGCTGACTCATAACCTTCAGATCATCTTTAGTCTTCGCGAACATCTTCATTTGTAGAGAATCCGTGAAATCGGTCAAACTGAAGGTGAACAAAGTACTGCCATTGCGAAGTTCCTTACGATCCAGACCAAAAATGGTACCCTGAATTGTAATTTTCTTCTCTTCATCTTGAATTTCAAGAATCGGCACAGCCTGTTCCTTAATTTCATACCCCACTTGAAGCTTAATTACTTCATTAGGATCGCTATCATCAGCAGGAGCTTCTGTTTCTACAGCAGTCATCATCTGCTCAACGATCTCGCGTTGTTCTTGCTGAAGCTTTTGCTGAAATTCTTCGTATGCTTCAACATTATTATTTTCGTTCTCTGCCATTAGCACTTTAACTTTTAAGGAGAGACCGAAATACTTATTATAAAATTTAATAATTGCCCCATCGATGCCTTTTTTACGAGCCAGCTCCATAGAAGTGGAGTCACTCATCGTCAGCATTAAAGTGTCATCTTTAAGCTCTTGGGTAGAACGTGTCAGCCAGCCATTAACCGAAGGGATCTCGCGAGTCACCCACTCCAGAAACAATCCCCAATATTCTTGGACTAGCTCTGCTCTACTAACTTTTTGATCATATACGAATAAAAAGCTTACTTTGGCTATATGCTGTAGCTTCTCGCGCATTCTGAGGCAAAATGTCCGGTATACCTGCGCTGGAACCAGACTTTCTTTCGCAATCACAATTTGCCAGTCTCGGTTACCACGGCTGATCTCTACACGCTCTATATATCCATCTAAAAAGTAGGGATCCATAATTGCAGGTGGAATTTCACCTTGCTTCATCAAGAGCTCGAATCTTTTTCTTCTCTCCTGGTTTTGTTCCATGCTTTCCTCCCACCTTTGATAACTCCGTAAAACACAATCAATGATATTCAGTGAAAGTACAATATGATAAGAAGAAACGACGTTGTCGTCTTTTAAAGATGATAACTGTTTCTCGTGAAAATATAAGGATAAAGTATAGTGTGAAACTTATACTTTCTTATATTTCAAGCATAAACGCCTTCGGCGTCCTTATGAGGACGGTAAGTGTTTATGCGAGAAATATAAGGATAATTTACAGCGTAAGCCTATAAATTCTTATATTTTAAAAAGCTTCTGGATTCAAAAAGCATTGGGTTTTTTCGGCCCGCTGACTCCTCTCTCCAGAAGCTAGATTAAAATACTACAAGACTGTTGATCGGTACCAAAAGATTAATATGCCTTTGCAAAAACCACTGTATGCTCAGCTGGTTTGCCACAGCAAATACAGACTTGCTTCTTCTCCGCCGGATCGAAAGGAATGTTGCGGCTACCCGCACCTGTCTCTTCCTTAACTTTGGACTCGCATTCTTCGGAACCACACCAGCCAGCTAGTGCAAAGCCGCGTTTTTCTTCCATTGAAGCTTTCATTTCTTCCAAGGAATCTACAGAATAGAAATGGTCCTCGCGGAATTTCAGGGCACGTTCGAACATTTCATTATGAACCTGCTCGAGCATTGCTTGTACCTCTTCAACAAGGTTCTCCTGCTGAATTACCTTCTTCTCACCTGTGACACGGGATACGATAACGCAAACGCCATTCTCCATATCGCGTGGTCCAAGCTCCAAGCGTACAGGTATACCGCGCATTTCATATTCATTGAACTTCCAACCTGGCGTTACATCCGAACGATCATCCACACGTACACGAACACCTGCGTTCTTCAGCTCCTTGAACAGCTCGTCTGTCCGTCCAATCACGGCTTCGCGAGTTTTAGGAGGTCCGATTGGAATCATAATCACTTGAGTTGGCGCTACCTTAGGTGGCAGAACAAGACCACGGTCATCGCCATGCACCATAATCAGCGAACCAATCAAGCGTGTAGTGGATCCCCATGAGGTGGTATGCACATATTCTAAATTATTGTCGCGGCTCAAATACTGGATCTCAAATGCTGTTGCAAACTTGGTACCCAAGTAATGTGAGGTAGCAGCCTGAACAGCACGTCCATCTTTCATCATCGCTTCAATAGAATACGTATCTACTGCACCAGCAAAACGCTCGGAAGGTGTCTTTTGTCCAGTGATCACCGGAATGGCAAGGAATGTCTCGGCAAAATCACGGTAGTTATCCAGCATCTTCATGGTTTCTTCACGAGCTTCGGCTTCATTCTCATGCGCAGTATGCCCTTCTTGCCAAAGAAACTCAGTAGTGCGGATAAATGGTAAAGTACGCTTCTCCCAACGAACCACGTTCGCCCATTGATTGATAAGTACAGGAAGGTCACGATAGGACTGAATCCATTTGGAATACATATGCCCAAACATGGTCTCAGAAGTAGGACGGACAGCCAGACGTTCTTCAAGCACGTCTCCACCAGCCTCAGTTACCCATGGCAGTTCGGGATTAAAGCCTTCAATATGATCCTTTTCCTTTTGAAAGAAACTTTCTGGAATGAACACTGGAAAATAAGCATTACGATGCCCAGTTTCCTTGAGGCGACGGTTCATTTCCTCCTGAATATGCTCCCATATTTCATAACCCTCTGGCTTAAATACGATACAGCCACGAACAGGAGAGTAGTCCATCAAGTCTCCTTTTTTTATAACATCAATATACCAGCGTGAGAAATCCTCGCTTTGCGGCGTGATTTCCGTAACGAATTGCTTATCTTTTGCCATGTAATGGAATGCCTCCCGAAGAAAATTAGCCGCTGATCAAACGTAAAATATCATTATACGTAACAGCAATCATTAATAAAAATAACAGTGCAAATCCGACAAAGTGAACCATACCTTCACGACTCGGATCTACAGGTTTACCGCGTAATGCCTCCACACCTAGGAACGCCAGACGGCTTCCATCGAGTGCTGGAATCGGCAATAGGTTGAAAATCCCCAGATACAAGCTTAGGATAGCAGCCCAATAGGTAAGATACTGAATGCCTTGTTGGGCAATTTGACCGGTTACTTCAAAGGTACGAACCGGACCTCCAATATCATCCATATTGAATTTATTGATCAATTGCTTAAAGCCCAGAAAGATAGCTTCCGTCGTATCGACCATAGCTTTACCTGAACCTGTCAACGTCTCTCCAACCCCTGCTTTGCGGGTAGGAAGCTCAGGTGTAATCCCGATTTTGCCGCCTTCTTGTCCCTCCATGCTACGAGGAACGAGAGTCACATTAAGGGTCTCATCACCACGTTGAAGCATCCATTTCATTTCTTTCCCTTTGGACTCCGAGGTTAAGTCAATCATTTTTTGGTAGTCGGCACCAATCTTCTCACCGTTGATGGAGACAATAATGTCACCCTTCTGCAATCCCGCCTCTTGTGCAGGCATTCCTTCAGAGACATCACCGATCTTAACATAAGTAGGATTCTCCACCGGAATTCCAACCATTTGCAAATGGATGGCAAACAGAACAAAGGCTAACAGGAAGTTCATCACAGGACCCGCAACAATAGCCAATGCACGCTGACCCACGGTCTTACTACCGAATTGGCGATCTTTAGGCGCAATTTGAGTCTGTTGCGTTCCTTTAATCATCATCGCTTGAGGATGAACATCATAAGTAGTAACTTCGCCATCCACATCCAAGCGGATTTGCAGATCATTTTCAAGATCAGTATGCAAAGCCTCACCACGGATTACATTTTTACGTGTATCCAGTGCGTCCAGATAAATATTTTTCACTTTGTTATCCTGACCGAGTCTTACTGCAATCGTCTGTCCTGAGCCAATTTCAATAATTTCTGGATCTTCACCAGCCATCCGAGCATAACCGCCAAAAGGCAGTAAACGCAAAGTGAACTGTGTCTCATTCCGTTTATAAGAAAACAGTTTCGGACCGAAACCGATAGCAAATTCCCTCACGAGAATACCGGCGCGTTTGGCAAAATAATAGTGACCCCATTCATGTACAGTCACCAGGACAAAAAACATGAGCACCGTTAATAAAACGACTTGAACCATTTCCAAACGTATCATCCCCCTTTAGGTGTAAGACCGAAGTATGTCCTCTTAATTTATCATTATTCTCCGATCAGGCACAAGAGAATCAACTGTCCCAACCTATTTTTAGGGCAAAGTAAGTATTTCCAGTCAAGCAATAACGCCATTGGCATCCCTTAAGGAGACGGTACGCGTTTACGCGAGAAATATAAGGATAATGTATAAAGTGAAACTTATACTTTCTTATATTTTTAAAAAGAGAACTTTCTACCTTCTACAGCGTTGCTGCCAGCTCACGAACACGCTTATCACAGGATTCAATTTGTTCCAAATTCGGATTGTTCTCGTTAATATGACGATGCAGCACTTCCCCGATGATCTCCTCAATTCGCAGGAATGGGATCTCATGACTCAAGAAACGAGCAACAGCAATTTCATTCGCAGCATTAAAAGCAGTAGTAGCTGTCCCTCCAGCTTTTCCACAATCCATGGCTAGCTTAAGCGCAGGGAAACGTTCATAGTCCATTTCTCGGAAAGTCAAACGTCCAACTTCAGCTAACGACAAACGCTGTGCCGGCGATTCCCAGCGTTCAGGATACGTGAGCGCATATTGAATCGGGACACGCATATCGGGATTACCAAGCTGAGCAATAATGCTGCTATCGCGGAACTCCACATATGAGTGAATGATACTCTCTGGATGCAAAAGTACATTTACTTGTTCATAAGGTAGACCAAATAGCCAATGCGCTTCAATCACCTCAAGCCCTTTATTCACCATTGTAGCAGAATCAATCGTGATTTTCGCGCCCATGCTCCAATTCGGATGACGAAGTGCATCTTCTACTGTTACATTCTTGAGTTGATCACGAGTGAAATCCCGGAAGGATCCACCAGAAGCCGTTAAAGTGATGCAAGCAATATCCGCGAGATTCTCACCATTTAAGCACTGAAAAATAGCAGAATGCTCGCTATCAATAGGTAACAACTTAACACCCTTACGATTAGCTAGATCAGTGACGAGGTGTCCTGCCGTTACCAAAGTCTCTTTATTAGCTAGTCCAATATGTTTGCCTGCTTCGATCGCAGCTAACGTGGATCGGAGGCCTACACTACCCATAACAGCCGTTACGACCATTTCGGCATCTCCACCAGCTGCCACCTCAACAAGACCTTCATTCCCGCTGTATAGCTGTATGCCAGAAGGCAGACTGGATCTAATCTCATCTGCCAACTCCTTTGTTGCAACAGAAACACGACGAGGATTAAACCGACGAACTTGTTCCAGCAATAACGCTGTATTCGTTCCAGCTGCCAAGCCATCTACTTGAAAAGAGTCTGGGTGCATAGCGATGACATCTAGAGTCTGAGTGCCGATCGAACCTGTGGAACCAAGAACACTTATTTTTTTCATAGTTATACCCTCTCCTTCCGTTAATAGTAAGGCATGAGCGTTAGGATATGTACGAATGGAAATACGATAATCCAGCTGTCACATCGATCAAGGATACCACCGTGACCTGGCAGAAGTGTGCCTGAATCTTTGATACCATACGCACGTTTATAAGCAGATTGCACAAGATCACCAAGCTGACCCAAGACCGCACAAGAAAGCCCTATAAGGAGCGCTCGTCCTATCGCTAGATGTTCAGGAGCAAATATTGCAAACACGATCGCGATTAGCATCGAGATCAGTACTCCACCTACCGCACCTTCCACCGTTTTGTTGGGACTGATAGCAGGCCAAAGTTTGTTCTTCCCCATGCTTCTTCCAACAAAGTAAGCCCCGGCATCACTACCCCAAATGCAGAAAAGGAGTAAAAAAGTCCAGAACAAACCATGTCCGTCATCCGATGCACGAGCCATGGCCATATAAGAAAAACCCATTCCAATGTATACTATACCAGTAAACAGCAAGGCTGTTACTCGAATATCTAATTTATTTTTAGTAAAAACTGTAACTAAAAGGAACAACAGCAGCAGAATCCAAATTCCTTGTTCCCACGATAAGGGTGCAGAGATCCCAAGCAAATTCCAAGGGATCATAAAACTTAGAATGGCTGCATAACCAAGAACGGTAGAACCGGAAAGCGCAGGTATCCCTATCATTTTCACAAATTCATAAAACCCGATAAAAGCCATGGCAGTAAGTAACAACTGGTATGGCCAGTTTCCCAACACGCATAAGCCTAAAAATAGTGCTCCGGCAACAATTCCGGTAATCAATCGCTGCTTCAAAGGTTTCCATCTCCTATCAAGCTACTTCAGTCCACCATAGCGGCGTGTACGGCGTTGATATTCAGCAACTGCCTGATGCAAATGCTCCTTATCAAATTCAGGCCAATACACATCAGTAAACCACAGCTCACTATAAGCAAGCTGCCATAGCATGAAATTGCTAAGTCGCATTTCTCCGCTTGTACGTATAAGCAAATCCGGATCTGGTAACCCACCAGATAACATTCGGCTATCGATTAGATCAGTCGTAATATCTTCCGGTGACAAAGCCCCTGATTGGATGTCCTTACCAATGCTGCGCATGCAGTCCTCAATTTCTTTACGTCCCCCATAATTAAGAGCAAAATTCAATATAAGTCCAGTATTGCCCTGTGTTCGGGAAACCGCTTCTTCCATAGCCTTGCGTGTATATGAAGGTAATGCATCAGTATCCCCCATCATACGTACTTGGACATTCTTCTCAATCAGTTCATCAAGCTCAATGGCTAGAAACTCCACTGGCAAGCGCATCAGATAATCGACTTCTTCCTTTGGTCGTTTCCAATTTTCTGTCGAGAACGCATACATCGTCAAAAACTCAACACCCAGTTCGTCTGCAGCGATTGTAGCACGTTTAACAGCCTTCATGCCATTCTGATGACCCACAACGCGCGGCAACCCGCGACGCTTAGCCCAACGCCCATTGCCGTCCATAATAACAGCCACATGCCGGGGAATGTTATCCGGTGAAATCTCGACTGGCTGTTGCCTGTCTTTACGGCTCAGCCACGCTTGAACCCGTTTGATCATTTCCGTTTCCTCCAAGCTCTTATCAGAAAGAGACAAACCCCACCATTAACGGAGGGGCCTTAAGTCTCTAGAATATCTTTATACTTCCATAATCTCTTTTTCTTTGGATACAAGCACTTTGTCGACCTCGGCTATGAACTTATCCGTTGTCTTTTGAATGTCTTCCTGATGGCCACGGGACTCATCTTCCGAGATACCGTTTTTCTCCATCTTCTTAATATCATCGTTGGCATCACGGCGAATGTTGCGGATCGCTACTTTCGCTTCTTCACCAAATTTCTTCGTCAATTTCACCAAATCCGTCCGACGTTCTTCAGTCAGCGGAGGGATAGAAAGACGAATGATTGTGCCGTCATTAGCAGGCGTCAAACCGATATCCGATTTCATAATCGCCCGTTCAATGTCAGACATCGATGTTTTGTCCCACGGCTGGATTAACAGTGTCCGGGAATCCGGAGTACTGATGTTCGCCAGCTGATTGATTGGAGTTGGGGAACCATAATATTCAACTTGAATGCGATCTAGCAGTGATGTTGTTGCACGTCCTGCACGCAATGTTGCCAAGTCACGTTTCAGCGATGAAATCGCTTTTTCCATACGCTCTTCGGCATTTTTTTTGACCGATTGTGGCATTAATCTACACTCCCTTTAACAATCGTTCCGATCTTCTCACCGAGAACGACACGTTTGATATTGCCTTGTTCAGTAATGGCAAATACAATGAGCGGTATATTATTATCCATGCATAGAGATGAAGCTGTGGAATCCATAACACCAAGGTTTTTGTTCAGAACATCCATGTAAGTGAGCTGTTCAAATTTCTCGGCTGTGCTGTCTTTAAACGGATCTGCTGAATATACACCATCAACCTTGTTCTTCGCCATCAGAATAACTTCTGCTTCGATTTCTGCTGCTCTAAGTGCTGCAGTAGTATCTGTAGAGAAGAAAGGGTTACCTGTGCCTGCTGCAAAAATAACAACACGACCCTTCTCCAAGTGACGAATCGCACGACGACGAATGTACGGTTCAGCAATTTGCTGCATTGAGATCGAAGTCTGCACTCTTGTTGGCACATCGATTTGTTCTAATGCATCCTGCAG
Source organism: Paenibacillus sp. FSL E2-8871 (assembly GCF_038000345.1). NCBI lineage: Bacteria > Bacillati > Bacillota > Bacilli > Caryophanales > Paenibacillaceae > Paenibacillus > Paenibacillus sp. FSL E2-8871. The sequence goes on from NZ_JBBOBV010000001.1 coordinate 1,967,301, forward strand.
AGCAAGTGAATTCATTACTGTTGCCAGCATGCCCATATAATCTGCAGTAGCGCGATCTATGCCACTTGCACTACCAGCGATCCCGCGCCAAATGTTACCTCCACCACAAACAATCGCAACCTGAACGCCAAGCTCTACAACTTCCTTGATCTGTTCAGCGATGGAAATAATCATGTCGGCATCAATACCATATCCGTTTTGTCCTGCCAAAGACTCTCCACTTACCTTAAGGACTACTCTCTTAAATACCGGCTGTTCCAAATGTATACCCTCACTTTCTGCAAAAGACGGAACACTACGTGTACGTGTTCCGCTCTTCTGATGCTTGCCTTTATTCAATTCTTCACATTTATGATGAAGCTGATATTAATTATTTACTTGTGCCATAACTTCTTCAACAAAGTTATCCACTTTCTTTTCCAAACCTTCGCCTAGTTCAAAACGAGCAAAACGACGGATCGAGATGTTTTCTCCGATTGTGCTGATTTTTTCGTTCAGCAATTGGGAGATCGTTTTGTCTGGGTCTTTAACGAAGGTTTGCTCAAGCAAACAATATTCTTCGTAATATTTACCAATACGTCCTTCAACCATTTTTTCAATGATTTTCTCAGGCTTACCTTCGTTCAAAGCTTGAGCTTTCAGGATTTCTTTTTCTTTTTCTACATCTTCTTGTGGAACTTCTTCACGACGAACATAACGTGGGTTTGCTGCAGCGATTTGCATAGCGATATCGCGAGCAAAATCCTTGAAGGAATCTGTTTTACCTACAAAGTCAGTTTCGCAGTTGATTTCTACAAGTACACCAATACGGCCGCCAGCGTGGATGTAAGATTCTACAACGCCTTCAGTAGCAATACGTCCTGCTTTGTTTGCTGCTGCGGACAAACCTTTTTCACGAAGCAATTCAGCCGCTTTAGTGATATCGTTATTAGCTTCTTCAAGCGCTTTTTTACAATCAAGCATACCAGCGCCTGTTCTTTCACGAAGTTCTTTTACTGCTTTTGCATCAACTGCCATTGTTTATTCCCTCCAGGTAATTGTCGTTTTCTTACATTATTCAAGGCTTTTATCCTAAAAAAAGGGCAGTGAGAGGTTATCCACCTGCCAACCACCCTTTTCATTTAAGTTCTTGTATGTGTTAGTCGCTACTTAAGCAGTAGTTGTGTCTTCGCCTTGGTGAGCTTCAACAACAGCGTCTGCCATTTTACCAGTCAACAATTTCACGGCGCGGATAGCGTCGTCGTTACCTGGAATTACGTAGTCGATTTCGTCTGGATCACAGTTAGTATCAACGATAGCTACGATTGGAATACCCAATTTGCGAGCTTCTGCAACTGCAATACGCTCTTTACGCGGGTCAATGATGAACAACGCGCTTGGTAGACCTTTCATGTTCTTGATACCGCCCAAGAATTTTTCAAGACGATCTTTCTCTTTGCGAAGAAGGATAACTTCTTTCTTAGGTAGAACTTCGAAAGTGCCGTCCTCTTCCCAAGATTCCAATTTCTTCAAACGATCAATACGTTTTTGGATAGTTTGGAAGTTAGTAAGAGTTCCGCCCAACCAACGTTGGTTAATGAAGAACATACCGGAACGTTCTGCTTCTTCTTTTACGGAATCTTGTGCTTGTTTCTTTGTTCCTACGAATAGGATTGTGCCGTTGTCACCAGCGACGCTTTTTACAAAGTTGTAAGCTTCTTCTACCTTCTTGACTGTTTTTTGCAAGTCAATAATGTAAATTCCGTTTCTTTCAGTGAAGATATAACGATCCATCTTTGGGTTCCAACGACGAGTCTGGTGACCGAAGTGTACCCCAGCTTCTAGAAGCTGTTTCATGGAGATTACTGCCATCTTCACACACCTCCTAAGTTTGGTTTATTGTGTGTCTCCTCCGCCGTGCGTCATCTTTCAGCAAGACTTTCTTCAGAAGAAAGCACCCCTTGTCGAAATCAACCGGCGTGTGTTTTAACACCGTCAATTACTATACCATATTTTATTAGTGTATGCAACGATCATTGAAAACTTATTAATTTTTCTAGTATAGAATCTAGACTCTCGTCTTTATTAAAGGTGTAAGAACCCGATTGAATCTTCGTATTGATCTGACGTTGATTGGCGGCTTTAAGAAAACTAGCCTTGTCCTTAATGACTTCAGCCTTCTCCAAAATATCTGCTGTTTTTGTCAGTGTGCTACCTGAAGGTATACGAACAACAACCCCTGCATTCGCAGTGGCTTTAGGCTTATCAGGTGCAACAGCAGATGGTGCAGTAGTGACCTCTGGCTTCTCAATAGTGCCTTCTTTAGGCGTTGAGGGCTCTTTAGGAGGGACAACCTTATTGGGGTTATCAGATACTTTAGGAGATACTACAGGAGCGGGAGAAGCCGCTACTGTAGGCTTAGAAGGTTCCACGTTCTCCGTACTTCCCTCATTAACGCCGTCTGTCTTCTCACCTTGAACAGCGTCCTCCAAAGCAGACTCATCAGAAGGTGGTTCAGTAGATTCGTCGATAACCTTCAAGTTCAATTTCTCAGCACCTTGTATTACCTGTTCCTTGGTGAGTGGAGCCGCTCCACCGGATATCATTAACTGAAGTAATAGTGCGCCTGCAATTAGCCCTGTGCCAAGACCGAACAAAAAAGAACGGTTCTTCATCATACCGATTCCTCCTGTTTGGCGAGTTGCAGAATCAGTTGCACTTCTCCCCGCTGAAGTCCAGCCGTCTTGGCAATGGAGTCTATCGATTTCCCCTGCTCATGTAGTTCAAATAATCTTGGATACCGCAATTTAATAGAACTAATGGGTTTCGCTTTCACTTCTGGTTGTATTGAACTCAATTCAGCTCCGGCAGACGGGTCTCCGATCGCAGCAACCTTAGCATACGAACCCTTCTCAACCGAAACTTCTAACTCTCTTAACCGCTTTTCTTCGTTAGTTACTCGGCCCTCTAGTAATAAAGAGCTTTGTTGTAATTCTGTCAATTGATGCTGCAAATCACTAATCTGCCCTTGCATTGCTACATGATTAGTTTGTGATTGCTGTTTAATACTGCTGACCAACTGTGCTAGCTCTTCATTCTCGCGCTCTATGTCAGCCATATATAGCTCAAGCGCTGCCTCCGTTTCTTTGAGGCTTTGCTGCTCTGCTTTTCCTTCCTTCATACGCGCCGGAAGTAAAAGGGCATAAAGAATAGCGGCGACACCTACTAGCACAATATACACCCATGGTTGCAAGTGCCTTATCTCCTTTAACATATCAAATATAATTACTTATTAAAGACTCAGATCAATGCGCTGTCCTTTGTAAGGATGTTCCGCATCACGAGTACCTGACTTCGAACGTTTCTCCGAGGAAGGATTCCCTCCGGAATTATGATTGCCTTTATCTCCGCCATCGCGTAAAGCAGACTCAGAAGATTCATCCACTTCAGCGCTTCGCATGGTCATTTCCTGACTTTGTTTCACATTTTGTCCGGCCAGTTGATGCTGATCAATAGCGGGGCGCTGCTGAGATTCATTCTGAACCTTACCCGCTTCCGTAGTCCGAGGTAGTGCAATTTGCAGTTCCACTGGTTTTAGGCTCATCATAACCCTCTTCTCATAAGAAGAAACGATGTTGTCGTCTTTATGAAGACGATAACCGTTTCTCGTAAAAATATAAGGATAATGTATAACGTGAAACTTATACTTTCTTATATTTCAAGAATGGCCGGCCGCTATTGCTGCCCGCCCGATTAATTGTATGGCGTTAAGGATATATCACCTTCACTATAAACAAACACAACTCGTTCTGTGGGGTCCTTTACAAATCGTGTATATCTACCGATCATAATTTTGGATCCGCCATAGATCGTTTTGATCACTTCAACTCTAGCTCTGCCTGTATCTTCTAGCATTCTTTCAATCTCTAGTACACGTTCTTTAATTCTTTTTTCCTCACGTTGATGAGACTGTTTAGTAGCATTCAATTTAACGCGAAGTGCCACTTTATCTGCAGGGAGTTGACCATTAGTTGCCAATTGATTTAATAGATACAACGCTTTAGACGTTTTGTCCTCATTTTCAAGTAATTGACGCAGTGATTGACGTAGCTCGTTAATCTCATTTCTGAGCTCAGGTACTACTCCTACCTCAATAGAAGTCGCTGTGGACATGGTATTGCCTATGGTACGTGCTACGACTCTTTCCCCAGACTGTACAGTTCCGCCAACTATCAATCCCTTAGCTCCGTTACAAAGAACGTCTCTGCCCGCACGTATATTGGAATGCATAATGCTCTGGGATACAATGACATCTTCACCAGCTGTTACATTACCATCTTGAATGAAAGAGACCTTAACATTTTTCCCAGCAGTTACATGTCCTTTGTTATAGCCGATAATTCCACCTGTAATTTCGATGGATCCCCCAGAGATTAATTCCGCTCCTTCAACTCCACCAACCACACGAATATCACCGGCGGACTTTACAGAAAATCCTGAAAGTACGTTTCCTCGAATAACAACGGTACCTACAAAATCAATGTTCCCAGTACTGTAGTCCACATCACCATTCACTTCATAGACAGGAAATACATTGATTTTACCTCTATCGGTTAAAGTAACAAGACCGTCAATTGCGGCATACATCGAGGTTCCATTGTTATCAACGAGTACGTTCTTACCCACTTTAAAATGAGCTTCCCTTCCAGCTCTGAAAGCAAGCTCATCACCAGTTACAGTCTTACCATGCTTACCAGGCTGAGCAGGGATAATTCTAGCTATCAGCTTTCCTTTGAGGACGTTACGAAGCCGAACTAAATCCTTATAATCCACCTTACCATCCGCTTTTTCAAGCGGCTTGCGATCCTCTTCCAGATCAACAGTAAGCATAATACTTCCGTCGACTCCATTTACTGCAGGTTCGCCTGTAGCAATAGCGACTTTACTCCAAAAAAACTCCTCCGGATGACTACAAATACGTCCAACAATATCACGCTGGACCCCGTAGCGAATATTGTGACTGTGCAGGAAGCTTTCCAATTCTGTAGGAGAGCAGGAAAAATTCTCATCCTTTTTGGAGAACTGCAAATACGCGATCCCTTTGTCATCCGAAAAAGTAATACTTAAGTACTGATCCAAAGCATTTTGACCGATCAATTTTGCTCCCCCTTGTCACCACTAACGGTTAATCGTTTTGCATAAGTAGATCGCGATTCTTCTCAAGCGTTCCCCGCAGCCGCAAAATAGCCTTGGAATGAAGCTGCGAAATCCGTGAAGGAGATAGTGACATGACCTCTGCGATTTCGCTCAATGATAAATCTTCATAATATAAAAGGGACACAACGGTCCGTTCTTTCACCGTTAATTTCTCAATACCTTTGGTGAGGGCTTCGCGTAAGTAGAACTCATTTACCTTGCTATCCGGATTCTTAGCTTTATCGTCCACCAGTATGGACATTCGGGTCTCTGATTCCTCTTCACGAATCGGGTCTTCCAGTGAACATAGTGACATTACAGCCACATCCTGCAACATATTTTGAAATTCAGTTACACTAATATTCAGGTATAGACTCATTTCCTCATCACTAACGGATCTCAAATACTTCTGTTCCAACTGCTGATAAGCGTCCTCGATTTTTTTAGCTTTTTCTCGCACAGATCTAGGGACCCAATCACTTTGGCGTAAGGAATCTAAAATCGCACCACGTACGCGCCAGGAAGCATAGGTCTGAAACTGCAATCCCCGTTTGTAGTCGAATTTTTCAATCGCATCAATTAATCCCATTACTCCATTGCTGGCTAAATCATCTTTAGATACATTTTTGGGCAATCCCACAGCCAAACGGCTGGATACATAATCAACAATATGGAGATAACTCTCTATCAGCTTCTTTTTGGCTTCAGGGTCACTGTGTTCTTTCCACTGTTCCCATAGCTCGTCAGTTTCCAATTGAGAAGCTTTACGCTCGTTCAATAACTTTCACCCTTCCCAAAGTTTAGTCAGAGAGCTTGTCGCGGCGAAACCTGCCTAGTCACAAGCATAAACGCCTTCGGCATCCTTATGAGGACGGTAGCGTTTAAGCGAGAAATATAAGGATAATGTATAAAGTGAAACTTATACTTTCTTATATTTAAGATAACCGATTCCGCCACAGCGCTCGCTTATTCTTCTTTCAGGTGACGAACGGCCTTGGCCAATTCTTCAGGATCTTTCATAGAGACTAGTTTTGGGGGTGTGAGCGGCTTGAACCCCTCACTGTTCCCACTCCCTTGTCCTGGCTTCGGTTTGAGTAGATTAATTAACTCTTCATCCTCATTAGGGGTACTGATGTCTAGCTTTGCACCAAGTTCTTCTCCCTCAACATCCTGTTCATCCGGAGGTGATGATTGATACACGATAGAACCCAATACCCATCTTAGGAGGAAAGCAAGCAGAAACCAGATGATAAATCCTAATAGGCTTCGTAATAAACTAGTACCGAGAACATTATTACTGTAGGTTACAAAAAAAGTGAATACAAAACCTATCAAACCAAACAGCAAGTTTATAAAAATGTTTCCTATCATCTTCATATTTATATTTCCTTAGCGCCTTTTTGCACACTGCGGATGAACAATACACCAGTGTTGCAGGCAATTTCTATCGTACGGCCATAATTACCGCCCGTGTCTTCCGCAATTAACGGAATTTTCAAATTCTCAAGAGCAAGTTTACAAGATTCAACATTACGAGGCCCGATCCTCATGGTGTCGCTCCCCCCGGCAAAGGCAAACATTTGTGATCCTCCTGCCATCTTGGCTACGATCCGACTCCGAACCGCACCAAGCTCCAGCAAACGGGATAAGAGCTCCGGCACTGCAGTATCTGCAAACTTAGCGATGTTTAATTGCCCTTCCCTAGCAATCTCAGAAGTAGGGAGCATCACATGCGCCATTCCCGCGAGTTTTTTTCCAGGGTCAAACAATGTCAATCCCACGCAGGAGCCAAGACCCGTTGTACGAATCAAACTATCCTGGCTTCCAATGTTAAGATCTGCCATCCCTACTTTAATGATGCTTTGTTCTTCAATCATTTTCAAACGGTACTCCTAGCGATTTGAAGATTTTCGGGAATGATTCCGGATCGGGAATAAGGAAAAATTGCCCTTCAATTTCGTTTTTCCCCTCAAAAAAGGTAGTATCGATCAACAATGCATCGTCACCCATTTGCCCAAATTGCAGCAAACCGTAGCTTAGGATGGCTCCAGCCATATCCATAGCAAGTGCAGGAACTGTTGGATACATAGAAAGTGAGGTAAAATCTGCAAGAGAAGATAGGTACGATCCTGCTAATATATTTCCAATTTCACTCAGCGCGGAAAGTTCCATTTCTCCAAGCTCTTGGTCACTCAAAATCTCGATGCCTGCAATGCGACTGAGTAAGTTCAAAGCGGCTTCCGGGGAAAGTATGAAAAACAGGTTGCCCGGAGCTTCTCCCTCCACACGTAAGAAAACTGCATATACTAGTTCTTCAGCTCCACCAACTTTGTCCGTAATCTCTTCAAAGTTGAGAAGCTGTACCTTGGGAACAGCCATATCAATCGGCTTATTCAAGAGCTGTGATAATGCGGTGGCTGCATTCCCAGCTCCAATATTCCCGACTTCCTTAAGCACATCCATTTTAAAATCCTTATAGTGCTTAAATAATTCCACAGGTTAGCCCTCTAGGCTTTCTAATTGAACGATTTCGTTTTTGTTAAGCACTTCTGACAGATTAAGCATGATCAGCAAGCGCTCTTCACCTATCTTGGCCACCCCATCTAAATACTTCGCTTTGATGCCGCCAACAACATCTGGAGGTGTATCGATAGAATCCCTGTTCAAATCTATTACATCATTTGCTGAATCTACAATGAAACCTACTTCCATTTCATTAACAGATACGATAATTACACGAGACTGATCTGTTTGCTCCGCCTCTTCGATCCCAAAGCGACCTCGAAGGTCAATCACAGGGATAACAACACCACGTAAATTAATTACACCCTTGATAAACGAATACGTTTTAGGCACACGAGTTATTGGCATCATGCGCTCAATGGTTTGTACCTTCTCAACTTCGATACCGTATTCCTCTGAACCTAATTTGAACACTATCACTTTAATATCTTCAGCCATGGAACGAACCTCCCTGTTCTATCCTAGTTATTTAATAAAAGCGTTCGGATCAATAATAAGTGCGACTTGGCCATCTCCAAGTATCGTTGCGCCAGATATCCCTTGAATTTCAGGTAAATATTTACCCAGATTCTTGATAACGATCTCGTTCTGACCAATAAAATCCTGTACAGCTAAGGCTACAAGACGTTCTCCCTTACGTACAACTACGATCTCTGTCTCTTCTTCAGTACTCTCATCATAATCAGGTACCGAAAATAGACGACTTAGAGAAACTAGTGGAATATGAGAATTCCTGAACTCTATCATTTTGTTGCCATGAATCGTACGGATTTGAGTGTTCTGCACGATTCCAGTTTCCACAATAGAGGATAATGGAATGGCATACTTCTCAGAACCCAATCGAATAAGCATGGCTGCAATAATAGATAGAGTAAGTGGCAACTGAACTGAAAAATTCGTACCTTTGCCTGGTGAAGAATAGATCGTTACATTACCACCCAGGGAAGAAATCTTAGATTTTACTACATCCAGTCCTACGCCACGACCTGAGACATCAGAAATAACTTCTGCCGTGCTGAAACCTGGTGCAAATAGTAATTGATAAGCTTCATCATCCGTCATATTCTTCGCTTGCTCTTGCGTGATCACGCCTTTTTTCACAGCAGACTTCAAAACCTTCTCTGGATAAATACCTGTTCCATCTTCCTCTATTTCAATGAAGACATGATTTCCGCTGTGGAAAGCACGTAGATGAACTGTCCCAGTCTCTGGTTTACCAGCAGCAATACGGTCAGCAATGGATTCAATTCCGTGATCAACCGCATTACGCAATAAATGTACAAGTGGATCACCAATTTCATCAATTACCGTCCGGTCAAGCTCGGTTTCGGCACCCGTTACAATTAGATCTACTTTCTTGTCCAGCGACTTAGCTAGATCACGAAGCATGCGTGGGAACCGGTTAAATACGGTATCTACTGGAACCATACGAAGCTTCATCACAATATTCTGGAGATCTCCGCTTACTCTGCCCATATGCTCGACAGTTTCCGTAAGATCACCATTCTGAACCTCAGAAGCCAGCTGTTCTAAACGAACTCTGTCAATCAGGAGTTCACTAAATAGATTCATGAGCACATCTAAGCGTTCGATATCTACACGAATCGTACGTGAAGGCGCCCCTCCTGTTTTAGTTGCTCCCGGCTTATTAGCTTCATCTTTGGTAGGCAATGGTTTAGATGCTACTGAAGCAGCTGGAGCTGTTTCCTCTACAGTGGCTGTTGCGGCAACCTCTGACACGGCAGCTGCCGTTTCTTGACCAAGCATTTTCAAGGATTCTTGATCTAGTGCTACTGCTGTTACTTTATCAATCTCAGACAAATTCATAATCATTGCCTGAATCTGATCAGCGTTTTTTTGGGTTATGTAATAGAGTGAGAAGCTTTGGTCAAATTTCTCTTGTTCTATATCTTGAACGGATGGGAAGGATTTAACTACTTCCCCCGAACGTTCGAGCAGATCAAACACCATGTATGCACGTACAGCCTTAAGTTGACAATCCTTACGGATCGTTACGTCCACATACAATGCATGATGCCCTTCCTGAATCGATTGTTCTAGAACAGAAAATTGGAACTCATCTAAATGAATCGGAGTTTCAGCTGCTTGTGCAGCAGGCATATTAGCAGCAGATGCTGTACCGCCTTCAACAGGAATCTCACCCCGTACGATAGCCTGTAGGGATGAGACAATGGCTGATACATCTGCTTTACCTTCGCCACCGCTAGTAATATCCTCAACCATAGACTCTAAGGCATCCAAACTTTTGAATAACGTATCAAAAATGAAATCCTGCATGCGCAGCTTGTTATTACGTACAAGATCTAACACATTCTCCATTTGGTGTGTAAGTGAAGCCAAATCTTCAAAGCCCATAGTCGCTGCCATACCTTTTAAAGTGTGCGCAGAGCGGAATATTACCTGGACGATACTAAGATCCTCAGGATTCGCTTCCAGTCCCATCATGCTCTCGTTCAATGACTGCAGATGATCATTCGACTCATCAATAAACATGGATAAATATTGGTTCATGTCCATAGTAGAGCACCTCCCCTTCGAGTTCGCTTTTCCGTTATTTAACGGCTTGCACTAGCCTTGGAGCAATTTCTTGCAAAGGCAGTACATATTTGACGCACTGCAATTCCACCGCAGATCGCGGCATCCCGTAAACGACACAGGTCTCTTCACTTTCAGCAAATGTTGAGGTAACCCCTGAGTCATAGAGAGATTTCATCATCCTAGCACCATCACTACCCATCCCTGTCATCAGCAACACGTGCCGATCTAGAGATGTGAGTGGAAGCAATGATTCGAATAAAACATCCACTGAAGGTCGGTGGCCATTTCGCGCCTCCTCCTTCGTGAGTACAACTGCATATTGCCCTTTAGATGTGGGTGTAACTTGTAAATGATAGCCTCCAGGCGCAATGTAGGCTGCTCCTTTTCGTAATATCATCCCCTGCTCTGCTTCTAACACTTCTAGCGGACTGAATGTATTCAGACGCTGGGCTAGTGATTTCGTAAAGTTAGGCGGCATATGCTGCACAATGACAATAGGAGCTGGAAAATCCGCTGGAATTTTCTCCAGGAGTACCTTCAGTGCACGAGGTCCGCCTGTAGAACAACCGACAGCAACTAATTTCTGCAAATTCTTGCTACCAACCATTCGATCTGGAGAAAGTCCCGGAGACTCAGTAGATACCTCCACTAAAGACTCTATCACCGGTTTGGGCGGAATTGGTTTATTCTCTACTTTAGTCTTTGGTTTAGACTTTTCGATTAACGGTGTTTTAGCAGAGATGATTGGTTTGGTTGCTTTTTTAGGGATAATACTATCTACTGGCTGTTTCCCCCGAGGTTTTCTCATTTCTTCATCTTTGAGAGAAGATTTAAGTGCTGCCTTGGATTTGTCCGGTAACAATCTCGGTGCAGTCGGCAGTAATGGCTCTAAAGGCGTGATGTCAGGCATCCTAAAAGCAGATGCTCGCGCTTCACGTTGCTCTCGAGCCAACATAGCTTCTTTCATTTGCTCTCTTAGGGATTCCCCTACGCCCGTTATATCCTGGGAATTTGATATTGAAGGTTTACGAATGAAATCAAAAGCGCCCCATTCCAGTGCAAGAATGGTTTCCTTCATACCTTCTTCATTGATGCCTGACAGCATAATCACTGGCAGCGGATCTGACGCCATTATTATTTTCAGCGCTTCCAGGCCGTTCATCTCCGGCATTTCCACATCCATAGTAACTAGATCCGGCCGAAGTTTATTTATTTTCTCGATAGCCTCGCGACCATTTGTGGCTGTTGCCGTCACCTGAAAGTCAGCGTCATTTTCAATTAAATCGGAAATGATCTTGCGCATAAATGCAGAATCATCAACAACCAAAACTTTATATGGCTTCATATCATTTCCACCTCTGTTCCAGATTCAGAACAATTATTTACTTCGCTTTAACCATTTATGGATAAAGCCTTTAATACCTTGAACTTTTGTTTCTTTTTTACCATCTATGGTCAAATAACTTAGGGCTAGCCGATGTATATCTTTTGCAGCAACACTGTTTGGAAAAGCCAATGAAAATGGCGTCTGCCTTTTGACAGCCTGCACTACATGGGCATCTGAGCTTATATGACCAAGATAGGAAACATCTAATTGCAAAAAACGAGTGGCCGCCATACGGATCTTATCACTTGTCACTGATGCTTCTCTCTCATCACCCGCTTGATTCACGATCAGTTTAAAAGAAATCTCCGGATACGTCCGATTCACAACCTTCATTAATGCGTAAGCGTCTGTAATAGCAGTTGGCTCTGGTGTTGTAACTACTAGGCAATCGTCCGCAGAGGTTATAAACTTCATCGTTTCCTTAGATAATCCAGCACCTGTATCGAACAAAATATAATCCATGCTGTCCGCAATAAGGGCTATCTGGGCTGTGAAATAATTAAGGTCCGATTCCGAAAGAGAAAACAACTCATCCATGCCCGATCCACCAGCTATAAAAGGTAGCCCGTTCGGTCCTAACTGAATAATCTGCTCAATATCCGCTTCTCTTTTTAACAGATGATATAGGTTATACTTCGCCGACACGCCCATTAGCACGTCTATGTTAGCCATGCCAATATCTGCATCGAACAGCAATACTCTCTTTCCCATTGCTTTTAAAGTTAAAGCGAAATTAAGTGTAAAATTCGATTTCCCTACGCCACCTTTTCCACTACAAACAGTAATGATACGGGCGGATGTTTCCCCTTTTTCAGCTAGTTTAGGCTCCTGACTGGATACAAGCTGTCTCAAGGATTGTGCCTGATCCATCATGATTCACCTGTTCCAAGAAGCATCTCACTAAGTTGTTCTTTGGAAGCCATCAATAAATCGTCAGGTACATTTTGACCATTGGTCATATAAGATAATGTGAGAGGGAAATCATTCAGGACGTTAAAGAGTGGTCCATAACTTCCCGTCTCATCTAGCTTGGTAAAAATAACTTTATCCAGCTTGTACCTGCCGAAATGCTCTGCAATCAATTTCATATCACGGCTTTTCGAAGTTAAGCTGAGTACAAGATAGGTCTCACTTCTTAATTCCTTCGCTAGCAAGCTTTGCAGTTCTGCTACAAGCATATCATTACGATAATTCCGTCCAGCTGTATCCATAATTACAAGATCACAACTCTCCAATCGAAAGAGTGCTCTTTGTAAATCTCCGGGAGATTGTACAACCTCTAGCGGAACATTCAGGATAGCTGCGTATGTACGCAACTGCTCCACAGCTGAAATTCGATACGTATCAGAGGTGATAAAACCAACCTTGCGTCCGTTTTTGAATAGCTGTTCAGCCGCAAGCTTGGCTATGGTAGTAGTTTTTCCTACTCCTGTGGGCCCTGCAATATATACGATTTGGGTATCAGGTGCAATTCCATCAGCGATTCGCCCTGACAGGAATCCATCGAGCTGTTCTTTTAAGGACTCCTGAAATTTCTCAGGTCCCCAAGTACGCCCTTCATCCGCCCAACGTTCGGAGATATTACTGATCCACTCCTCAACAAGTACAGTATCCATCTCCTGCTCAATCAAAAGATCTCTAAGCTGCTGGAGACTATCCGGTAATTCTCTTGCCCCTGAAGACTGCCTCGCGATTCGTTCCATCCAAAGCTTCATATCTCTAATTTCACGAAAAACATCATTCTCCAGCGCCGAGGCAACCTCTGGCGTTTGATCTAACCCTAAAGATTCATATAAGGCTGATACAGAGGTAGTTTCATCTGGATTGGATTCAAGAGATTTCTGATCAGGCTCTGGATGTTTGGTTATCGATTCTTTTAAATCAATAGCTTCCGACAAGGCAGCGGCGATTTCCGCAAAGGACCGAGGCTCTTCCGGCTTTTCCAACGTTACAGTAGAAGCAGATGATGAAGATGAAGCTTTTTGGTAAGCTTGCGGGACAGCGCTGCGCGGAATGTTCATCGCAGGCTTGACAGGCTTTTCAGGAGCACTCTCCTTTTGAGCTTTTTCAACAGCCGCTACTACCTCTATTTTTTTCTTTTTAAACAATCCTAAAAATCCGCCAATCTTAATTTCTTTAGTACTTAAAATTACAGCCTCGCTTCCAAGCTCACTACGAATGGAATGCATGGCGTCAGGCATCGTATCGACCACATAACGCTTCACTCTCATAAATTCACCACTCCGACGCTTTGTATTTCAATGTTAGGCTCTAGTTCGCTATAAGACAGTACAGGAATATCCTGCATTGTCCGTTCAATCACCTGCCGCAAATACATACGAATGGTTGGTGATGTGAGTACAATGGGCTGTTGTCCTGACTGCAGCAGTCGATTGATCTGTTCACTTAACCGCTGATAGATCGTTTGAGTCGATGCTGGATCTAATGCCAAATAACTGCCCTGTTCAGATTGCTGCACACTCTCAGAAATTTTCTTCTCTAGGTTAGGTCCTACCGTAATAACTTTCAGAGTCTCTCCAACTTGCGAGAATTGCTGAGTAATCTGTCTGGACAAGGATTGACGAACATATTCGGTAAGAATATCAGGATCCTTGGTGTACGTCCCGTAATCCGCCAACGTCTCAAAAATAGTAACCAAATCCCTGATCGATATTTTCTCGCGCAGCAGCTTGGCAAGTACCTTTTGCACATCCCCAATCGCTAATACCGAAGGAATAAGATCATCAACAAGCACTGGATAATTGTCTCTTAGGTTATCCACCAACATCTTAGTTTCTTGTCGTCCTAACAACTCATGTCCATAACGCTTAATCAGCTCCGTCAAATGAGTTGCAACAACGGATGGTGGATCTACCACGGTATAACCTGACAATTCAGCCCGCTCTTTAACCGATTCGTCAATCCACAACGCTGGAAGTCCAAAAGATGGTTCAATGGTCTCAATACCGTTTATAGATTCATCATCATAGCCTGGACTCATGGCTAAGTAGTGATTAAGTAATAATTCACCGCCGCCGACAGTATTTCCTTTAATTTTTATGACATATTCATTCGGTTTTAGTTGAATATTGTCGCGAATGCGAATAACAGGCACTACAAGACCCATTTCAAGTGCACATTGCCGTCGAATCATGATGATACGATCTAGTAAATCTCCACCCTGACCTGTATCTGCCAAAGGTATAAGACCGTAGCCGAACTCGAATTCAATAGGATCTACTGAGAGTAAATTAATTACACTTTCCGGACTTCGTACCTCTTCAATCTGTTTCTCTTCAACAAGCTGCTCTTCGGCAATCTGTTTTCGATTTAAATTTTGTCCCATACTATAGGCTGCAAAAGCCAGCAAACCAGCTAGCGGGAGCGTAGTAATCATATGTATAGGTGTAAAGAGACCTAGAAAAGCAACAGTAACTGCAACAATATATAATAACTTTGGATAGGAGAGTAACTGACCTGTTAATTCTTCTGCCAGATTACCTTCCGATGAAGCTCTAGTAACGATAAGACCTGCTGCAGTCGAAATGAGCAAAGCAGGAATCTGGCTGACTAGACCATCCCCGATCGTCAATACAGAATAAGTAGATAACGCAGTGGAGAAATCCATTCCATGCACAACCATACCGATAATAAATCCACCAATAAGATTGATTAACAGGATAATGATACTCGCAATCGCGTCTCCTTTAACGAATTTACTCGCACCATCCATGGCTCCGAAAAAATCCGCTTCCCGTTCAACATTGCGGCGACGCTCACGTGCCTGTGTTTCATTAATCATGCCTGCGTTAAGATCGGCATCAATACTCATCTGCTTGCCGGGCATCGCATCCAAGGTAAATCTCGCCCCTACCTCAGCTACACGCTCTGAACCTTTAGTAATAACAATAAACTGAACCACTACCAAAATCAGAAACACGATAAATCCGACGGCAATTTGTCCACCGGCGATCCAGCTTCCGAAAGTAGATACCACGGAACCGGCATCTGCGTAAGTCAGGATCAATTTCGTTGTCGAAATGTTTAGTGACAGACGAAACAATGTCGTAACAAGCAATAATGAAGGAAAAATTGAAAATTCGAGCGCATTCTTCGTGTTCATAGCAACTAATATGATAATTAATGCTATAGAAATATTAATAACTAGCAAAACGTCCAAAAGCCAGGACGGGATAGGCAGAATCATCATAAGCACAATACCGATGATGCCTAGCAAAACTGTTAAATCTTTAGCTTTCAATGTCCTAACCCCCCGCCTTATTTCCTCTTACCTTTAAGTTTATATACATATGCCAGCACTTCAGCTACAGCCTGAAACAGATCATTTGGAACGACATCTCCAATTTCTGCTCTTTGGAATAATGCCCGTGCCAGCGGTTTGTTTTCCATAGTCACGACGCCATGTTCTTTAGCCAGCTCCCGTATACGAAGTGCTACATAATCCTGCCCTTTTGCAATAATCTGTGGCGCCTCCATTTTGGAACCATCATATTTTAGCGCAACAGCAAAGTGAGTTGGATTTGTAATAATTACATCCGCGTTAGGAACTTCCTGCATCATACGTTGCATGGCCATTCTGCGTTGGCGTTCCCTGATCTTACCTTTAATTAGAGGGTCACCCTCCATTTTTTTGTATTCATCCTTGATATCCTGCTTAGACATTTTCAGGCTTTTTTCGTGCTCGTACTTCTGATACATAAAATCTAGAAAAGCCATAATTAGCAGGGCAACCCCGATTTTCAAACCAAGACTCATCGTCAGCTTGGCCGCAAACTTAAAAATCCCCTCCGCACTGATATGCGACAGGGATGCAAAGTTCTTCTTTTCTCCCCATAATGTGCTATATACCAGATAAGAAATAATTAGAAGCTTAAATATTGATTTCAGGAATTCTACAAACGAACGCATAGAGAAAATATTTTTGAATCCTTTTATCGGATTAATCTTACTGAATTTAGGAGTAATCCCCTCTCCTGTAGCCATAAAGCCCACCTGCGCCAAGTTGGAAACAAGTGCCATAACAAACGTAATTCCAAGTAATGGAGCTAGCAAAATCAAGATTTGCAAGCCATACTGATTAAATAGCAGCGTTATATTCTCAGGCGTAACGTCCAGCATCATTCGATTCTGAAATACGTCCGTGTATAGCTTCATAAAACGCTCTTTCATAAAACCACCAAACATCATCAAGCTAACTACCGCAGCTAGCAATACAACCGCACCAGACAGCTCAGCACTTTTGGCTACTTGGCCCTTTTTACGAGCATCCTGCCGTTTCTTCGGGGTTGCTTTTTCCGTCTTTTCACCGGCGAAGAGTTGAAGATCTAGTCTATAACGCTTCGTCTTAGGCATAATACTCTCCCCTTACGGTCACCTACGGCTTCTTCCCCATGAGACCCAGTAAATTCTCCATGGATTCGAACATGATTTCGAAGAGATTCTGAAACAACACAGCCAGACCTGGCATCAGCACTAAAAGAAGTGCAATACCTATGATGATTTTTAGAGGAACCCCTATAACGAATACATTATATTGCGGAGCCGTTCTCGCTAAAAAAGCAAGACCAACATCGGTCAGAAACAGTGCAGTTACTAATGGAGCCGACATTTGAAAAGCTAATACAAACGACTGCGCAAATGTTCGGACCAGAAACTCTGACAAACTACCATCAACCATGCGTAGAAACAAATCATTATTCATAGGAATCCATTTATAGCTGTACACAATGGCATCTAGTAAATGGTGATGTCCATTCATACTCAAAAACATTAGCAGGGCTATCATATATTTGAAATTACCGAGAATAGGTGCTGACGTTCCTGTCATAGGATCAATGACGTTGGCAATACCGAAGCCAATCTGAATATCAATGAAAGAACCTGCTGTCTGAATCGCCATAAACATCAAATATCCAATGAAACCTAGCAATAAACCTATTAATACTTCTCTCATAATCAGCAAAATATAACTAAAATCCTGCGGAATCGTAATCCCTGTTCCATTAGCACTAAAGACTACCAATGCTACAAAAAAAGATATGCCAATCTTAAAAGTTGTCGGTACCCCTTGAGAAGAAAATACAGGAACGACAACAAAAAAGGCTGTAATTCGACAAAAAATAAGCAAAAAGACGGGTAAACTTTGCAATAAGGTATCCATGTTCATTGGTTAACCAATATACATATAGAGATTGCCTAGAATTTGGCTAGTAAAGTCAATTAGCTTCGTGATGATCCACGGTCCAAATAGCAATAAAGCCAGCAGTACTGCGACGATTTTTGGAACAAACGCTAGCGTCTGTTCCTGAATCTGTGTCGTAGCTTGAAAGATACTGATTATTAGCCCTACCACCAGACCAAGAATCAGCATGGGAGCGCTGACTTCCAGCACTAAATATACGGCTTGGCTTGCTAGACCGATAATAAACTCCGTACTCAATCCTCATGCCTCCTCTTAAGGTCAGGTGTTAAAACTAAGAAGTAGTGATTTAATGACTAAGTACCAGCCGTCTACCAGTACAAAGAGCATAATTTTAAAAGGTAATGAAATCATGACCGGGGGAAGCATCATCATCCCCATGGCCATCAGCGTACTCGCCACAACAATATCAATAATCAGAAATGGAATGAAAATTAAGAAGCCCATTGTAAAAGCTTTTTTCAATTCTCCAATTGCGAAAGCTGGCACCATCACCGTCAGTGGAATATCACTGTATGTAGCCGGTTTAGCCGATCCCGTATAACCGGTATATTTCATAAATAACAAAAGGTCTTTGGAATTGGTCTGTTTAAACATAAACTCTTTCATCGGATCAGCAGCTTTATCAAAAGCCTCAGTCTGGGTAATCGTCCCCTTCATATACGGCTGTAATGCCGTTTCATTCACTTGCGCCAAAGTTGGCGACATAATGAACAGGGTCAGAAACAGAGCAAGCCCTACCAGCACCTGATTCGGAGGCATGGCCTGAGTACCAAGTGAGGTTCTAACAAAACCGAGCACGATTACAATTCTAGTAAAACTGGTCATAAGAACTAGAAACGCCGGAGCAATACTCAGAACCGTAACGAGAAGAAGAATTGATATGGAACTGGTACCACCGCTTGAACCATCTTCATTACCGACCTGAATATTAACATTAGGTATAGGATCAGCATGTATCGGCCGCATCATAACTATACTAATGAACCCGAACAGCAGAATAGCAAGAATTAGCTTCTTTTTCATAAATTCCTCGACTCATCCTTAGTAACATCATCCCGTAACAGCTCTTCCATTTTCTCTTTTCGCTCTGGTGCAGAACGAAGCTTGGATTGCAGTGTCTCGTAAAAAGATAATGTTTCACTAAGCTCGATTTCTTCTGATGGAACCTCCCCACGCAGCTTAACCTTAACCTTGGCAATAAGCGGTGCGAGAAAATTATTCTGGTTGGAGGACTGATCCTCAAATGCTGCAATGATCAAAGCTACCTCATCCGGATCAGTGACTTTATCCAAGATGGATATGTTCTCACCAATCCCGATTAAGTAAAGGCTGCTTCCCAGTTCAATAACCTGCATCGACTTGTTAGGTCCCAGCCCTACAGCACCAAGCGTTCGAATGGAGCGCCCGCTCATAAAGGTCTGATTACGACGTCCAAGAAAACGGATCAGCAGCACAATAAGTACAATGATTACCGCAAGGACAATAATAACGTTAAGCAAATTCAGCAGGGTGTTATTGCTCCCGAGCGGTTCTGAATTGACGGGCATGTCTTTTTCCTACACACCCAACGTTTTGTTGATAGCTTCGATAACTCGGTCAGCTTGGAAAGGCTTCACAATAAAGTCTTTTGCTCCCGCTTGAATAGCATCGATAACCATAGCCTGCTGGCCCATGGCTGAACACATGATGACCTTAGCAGCCGGATCTACCTTCTTGATTTCTTTCAGGGCGGCGATTCCGTCCATCTCAGGCATAGTTATATCCATCGTGATAAGGTCTGGACGCAGTTCTTTAAATTTCTCTATAGCTTGAGAACCGTCCTGAGCTTCGCCCACTACTTCAAATCCGTTTTTCGACAAAATGTCACGGATCATCATTCTCATAAATGCTGCATCGTCCACGATTAGAATTCGGTTAGCCATTTTTACAAAATCCTCCCTAAGTATGCTTATTGTAATTTCTGAATTCGGTCCCACTGGCTGACGATATCCGTAACGCGTACGCCGAAGTTTTCGTCGATAACTACGACTTCACCTTTGGCAATAAGCTTGTTGTTAACCAAAATATCTACAGGCTCACCGGCGAGCTTGTCCAGCTCAATGATCGAGCCTTGAGACATTTCTAAAATATCTTTAATCTGCTTCTGGGTCCTTCCTAATTCTACGGTTACTCTAAGCGGTATGTCCATCAATAAATTTAAATTGTTTTCATCAATATGACCAAAAGCTCCACCGTTAAGGTTAGCAAACTGTACAGGCTGTACATTTACATTGCGATTCGCTTCAGGACTAAGCGGTTGTGTCTGCCCATAAGGCATGCCTTGAGGTGGCATTCCGTAGGGTGGCATCCCTGGCATGCCATACGCCGGCATTCCTGCTGGAGGGTAATAATATCCGCCTTCTGGCATTCCTGGATAACCAGGCATCCCCTGCGGCGGGTATGGTGGAGGTGTTTCTCCTACGGGCTGTGAAGGCGCCTGTTGCACTGGAGGAGCTACAGGAGGCGTCTCTTGAGCTGGCTTAGCAGGAGTCTCTGTCGACGTAACTGCAGCCTCCTGCGCTGCAGGGCTAACATCACCCAGAAGCATCGTTACCATATCCTTAGCAAACTGGACAGGCAAGAGCTGCATAATAGTAGAGTCTATTAAATCTCCTATCTTAAGTCGAAACGAAATTCGAATTAAGGTTTCTTCATTGGGTAAACTGCCTACACCTTCACCACTGGACATGTTTAAAATGTCGATACCCGGAGGCGAAATATTAACAAATCGATTGAAGATCGTAGACATTGATGTGGCAGAAGAACCCATCATTTGGTTCATAGCTTCCTGCACAGCACTAATGTGTATTTCATTCAATTCTTCATCTTTAGGTTCGCCTTCCCCACCAAGCATTAAATCTGCGATGACCTGTGCATCCCTAATCTTAATAACAAGTGAGTTAATACCCTGAAATCCATCTACATATTCCACGTGTACAGCTACATGTGGTTTAGGAAAAGCCACTTCAAACTCCCCGCGTGTAATGATGGAAACTTGAGGGGTTGTAATATCAACCTTTTTCCCCAGTAAAGTGGAAAGAGCTGTCGCTGCACTACCAAATGTTATATTACCGATTTCACCCAAAGCATCCTGTTCAAACGGTGTTAAATAGTCATTTACCGTTTTCTCTGAAGGAGCCAATGAGCCTTCCGCAGATTGTCTCAGAAGGGCGTCGATTTCTTCTTGGGATAAATAATCTTTACTCGTCAAATTCTTCAACTCCTTCACTGACAATCTCGTCTATTTGCACGGCTACCCGGTCTTTCACCATTCCAGGACTTCCGATGAACTTAAGCTTCTCCCCTACCTTAATCGAGAGTCCAGTATCTACATTCCTATTTAGTGAGATCACGTCACCGACGCTAAGCCCAAGAAACTCAGATATAGATAAGCTCGATTCTCCAAGTTCAGCGACAATCGGCAGTTTCGCCTTATGAACTCTAGCTTTAATAGCTTCAAGTTCATCTGCATCCCGCGTCTTCTTCTCTGTTACAAACCATTGGTGAACAGATAATCTAGACATTATTGGTTCCAGAACGACGTGCGGAATGCACAGATTGATCATACCTGTTGTATCTCCAATTTTGGTGCTTAACGAGATCAATGCAATGGTCTCATTTGGCGATACAATTTGCATGAACTGTGGGTTCGTTTCGAGCGCTTCCATGCGCGGATGGATATCCAGCACAGTCTTCCAAGCCTCCTGCAAACTCTCAAAACATCTGCTGAAGATACGCTCCATAATCGTTGTTTCGATTTCAGTTAAAGCATTAATCTTAGATGGCGCAGTCCCAAAACCGCCCAGCAATCTGTCCAGCATAGCGAAAGCGATGTTTGGATGAACTTCCATTACCATTCGACCTTCTAAAGGTTCGGCTTCAAAAATGTTCAGTATTGTCATTTTCGGAATGGAACGAATGAATTCATCATAAGGGAGCTGCTCTACTTGAACGACATTAATCTGCACAAAGGTGCGTAATTGGGCTGAAAAGTACGTTGTAAGATAACGTGCGAAATTGTCATGAATCCTTGTAAGACTACGAATATGATCTTTAGAAAATCGAACAGCCCGTTTAAAGTCATAAGATCGGATCTTCTTCTGAGTTTCTTCCTTTTTAAGTTCATCGGCATCCATCTCACCTGAAGAAAGTGCAGCAAGTAGAGCATCTATTTCGTTTTGTGATAGTACATCAACCAATTCAATCACCCCCCTATCAAAGAATTATCATGCCTGAAGCTACATAGAAGCCAAAAGGTATTTGGTGACTTCGATCTGAGTGATTTTGCCTTCGGTCAATGTCTTATTGATCAGATTAACAAGCTTGCTGCTAAGCTGGTCTTTGCCATTTGCTCCATTAAGCTCCTCAGGTTTGGTATCTGCAAGCGTTTTGATAATAATCGGTTTGATTTTGATCTCTTTTATTTTTTCGAATGCTTCCTTTGATTTCGCAGAATTCAGTTGGAAGGCGAAATCTATTTGAACGATATAATCGGGATCAGCAAGATTTGTTTTGATATCTTTGATCTCTGCCGTTAATTCGACGATTTCATCTGCAGTTAAATACTTGGTTTCCACACTTTGAACCGCAGCATTTACATCATTCGAATCTTTCGGAAAGATCTTGTCCATTAATAAAAATGCGGCGATCACGATAAGTGTAATCGCAAGTAAGATCGTAAGTAACCATGGCAGCATCTTCTTCATGTTAGCTCCTCCATTGACTGGACTTTAATGGTGGCAGCATATGTGCCTATGTCCCTGTTATAATCCCGGATCTTCGTAATAACTTCATCAGCTTTTTCAAGCACGATCAGTCTTTTTCCGGTTACTAGCGTAATATATGTATCCGGGCTTTCTTCTACCATTTCTACCAGTAGGGCATTGATCCACATCGGTGTTCCATTTAATCTCGTTACCGATATCATAACAGGCCTCCTAACAAAAATAGGGGGAGGGGTACCTCCCCCACGACTCCGCGTTAATCTTTAAAAAGATATTTAATTATTGATAAAATTAACGCTTCAGGTTAACTACTTCCTGCAGCACTTCATCAGAAGTCGTAATGATACGGGAGTTCGCCTGGAATCCACGTTGCGATACGATCATTTCTGTAAATTCATTCGTAAGATCCACATTGGACATTTCGAGTTGACCAGAAATGATAGCGCCTGTTCCAGTTTCAGTATCATTTGCTACTGTAGGAACAAGCTCACCTTCTGCATTCGCATTAAGTGACATACGGTATAGATTGCCACCAATTTTCTCTAACCCAGATGGATTAGTAACCTTAGCTACACCGATCTTCACACCTGCTTCAGTCGTTCCATCCGACATGGTCTGAACAATCGTTCCATCATTGGAAATGGAGAATGCTGTTACATCATCACCCAGTTGAATGGGTCCACCATCGGAATCTAGCACATGAAGTCCGTCAGAAGTTACAAGATTACGTGCAGCATCTACATGAAAATCTCCTGCACGAGTCAAGAAAGGTGTTTCTTGATCTCCTGATAGCTTTACTAGGAAAAATCCATCTCCGTCAATGCGTAAATCTGTCGGGTTATTAGTAGTTTGAGCACTACCGGACAAATGGAGTGTATCGATAGAAGCGATACTTACGCCCAGTCCGATTTGTTTAGCATTCATACCACCTGCACCATCATCACTAGGAGCAGTTACACCAGAAACGGTTTGACTCATAATGTCCTTGAACATAACCCGTCCTGATTTAAAACCAATTGTATTGACATTGGCAATGTTATTACCGATTACATCAAGCTTAGTCTGAAAGCCTCTCATCCCCGAAACCCCTGAATACATAGATCTTAACATTTGTGTTGTCCTCCCAGATTATAGAGTCCTAATAACTTACTAAGTGAATGGGACCGCGTCAGTCGGTCAGCGGCCGCCTCGGCTTTCCGTTAGGACCAGCCGGTTATGAAATCACAATTGCACTATCAATTTGCGTAAATACGTTATCTTTAATCGAATTTCCATCCATAGCGGTTACAACCGTACGATTCGGGACACTTACGATAAATGCCAAGTCCTTCATTAATATCAAGGATTCTTTACTGCCTTTGGCAGCAGCTTTATCCACAGCAGAAGATATCTGATCCAGTTGTCTGCTTCCAAGTTCAATTCCTCTTTGTTCAAGACGCTTAGCAGCATGATTGCTGAATTTTAGTAGCTTCTGTTGCAGTACGCTCTCAAAGGAGGCTTCTCCAGTCACAGTCTGCTTCGGTATCGAAGATCGCTGTAACGTTGAGGAATGTAGGGACGACGCAGGATACAGTTGGCCTATGGTCAGCCTGTCACTCATATTGTCGCCTCGCTTCCTCCGTTATTCTCCGGAGTATTATTATCTGTACCAGAACCATTCTCTGTTGTTGCGGGATTCTGAATTTGTGTAATATCGGTTAAAGCAATTCTGTCTTTCCCCACAACCGCATATTGAATCCCCTTGCTGACAACGATTGATTCAACGTTCCCTGTCTTAGGTAGATTTGTGGCGGTATCCGTCCATGTGATATCTTTACCAATCAAGCCGGATACTGATCCAAGAGACTGATTCATTGATGTAAGCTGTGTAGAGATATTCATCAGCTGCTCAACAGATGTAAACTGTGCCATTTGAGCAATAAATTCTTTATCTTGCATCGGCTGCATCGGATCTTGATTCTGCAGCTGGGTGATCAATATCTTCAAAAACTGATCCTTACCCAATACAGAATTCCCTGTTGTTTTAGTAGATTCAGGAGTTGTATAATTCCACTGGTCTTTGGTAGAAACAGGAGGAGTTGTTGTTGTCGTCATAACCGTTCACCTCTCTTTCACTTGTGATAAGTTTAAGCTTTGGCAGAGAAGGAGTTCCCTTGATTATCATCTTCTTGCCCTGCGTTTGAAACCCAATCTTTCCATTCACCATTTAGCTCTGCGGCAAGAATGGCATCATTAGCTTCCTCACGACTTTCTTTGGAGCGTCTTCCCTGCTGACCACTTCCAGAACCAGGTTGGCGTCCTTCTTGACCCCACCCTGAATTGAGGGGGGTATTATTTTGTGTGACTTCCAATTTTTCTACTTGGAGGCCTTGAGACTGCAATGCTGCTCGAAGCTGGTTCATCTGCTGTTCCAACATATCCTTTGCTCCGGAATGTTCAGTCATAAACTGTGCAACCAGATGGCCGTTTTGCATAGTAATCTTAACATCTACTTGTCCGAGATTTTCTGGAAAGAGTGATATCGTAGCCTCAGCTACTCCGCCTTTTTGCACAATCTCCAATTTACCTGTAATAAAACCGGTCATTTCCTGTGCAAACTGATGAACGGGTACAGGAGCTACTGGAACCTCAGCCTTCAATGGAGCAGTAATTCCTCCTCGAAGAGCTAGTTGACCAGCAGTTACAACCTCATGATCTCCTTCTATGATAGTAGTTCCTGATGTGGAATCTTGAGCTGATTCTGCCTGCTTTGTTTCTCCAGTTGCACTGCTTTTAATCAATGGAGCGGTAAGCTCTGCTTCAGGATCTTGAACAGCTCCTGAGGTCACAGGGGAAGTTAGGACTGCTTCATTCTTAATTGCAGTCGCTTCTCCAGCACGGTTACTAAGGTTTTGAATGGTCTTGTCCGTCGTATTACCATTGCTTTCAGTCACTATAGGTTGTTGTACAGATACACCAGAATTTTCATTTAAACTGGAGTTCTTTCCCTTCCCCTTAATAGTGTTAGCGGAGGACTGTTCTAGTATTGCTGTAAAATTATTTAACAGGCTTATTCCTTTACTAGCAGCTTCTTCGTTCCCACTGACAGCAGCTTCCTGAATCATAGTAACTAAACTTTGCAAATCATCTTGAACAGCAAATCGCAGTGTATCCGCATGCTGAGCTAACGGCGACAAGCTTCCTGCCGACTCCGTATCAGATGTAGCATCACCTTCAGTCGCTTGACTTCCTGATAGAAGAGCTGATACCTGAAGAAGCCAAGCTTGCAAAGCTACCAGCACAGCAGGATCGCTATTGATTCTTTCATCCAGATTTTCAACATCAGCAGTTAGCTTCTCGATAAGATCAGAATTCTGCGTATCTTGTTCCCCTTGATCTTCTCCAGTTGTCTGCACTTCCTTTAAAAGACCTTGCAATAAAGAGGCTAGATTTCCTAGAAGCGGATCAGTAGGTACCGATGTGGTGTTAGCTGTGTTTCCTCCCATAGTTTGCACTAAAGTCTGCGCGAAAGGTACAGCAGCTGTTGTGCCAGTAGAAGTCGATGAGCTACCACTTGCGGCTGTAGCATTTGCGCTCACAAGCGATTGAACCACTAAACTCATATTATTTTTCACCTCCTTTCACTATTTTATTTAGCACCCATCAAACGGTTAACAATCTTCGCGGTTTGCGCACTATCATTTTTAGTCATTTCCCCCAAAATCGAAGAACGAACACTATCACTAACGGTATTCATAATCGTTACTACTTTATCAGGGCTAATCTTATACATTTCTCCTAGTAGAGAAGCTGCATTGGCAGGCGTCATTGAACTAAAGGTTTGGTTCAACTTTTCCTTATCCAGATTTGTACTAGTTTTAGTCGTTTGAGTAGTGCCAGCTTCTTTTTTCAATCTAGATTGAAGAGCAGCAATTGCCATATCACCCGAAGAGGTAGTTTCTTTCAACTTAATCGTCACATCTGCCGCTTTTTGAGGATCCATTTTTTCCAGAATCGCAGTTTTACTCGCTTTATTCATTACGCTGAATATCTGCACCATCTCTTCTGTAGTCAAATTCTCCATAATCGGTGCAGCTTTGGAAGCTTTCATGCCCGCGTACAGCTTCGCCAGATCAGTAACCTGCTTCTGATAAGGGTCTTCTGTTTCCTCCGTGTTTATTTCAGCAGCTGCAGCAGCTTCCGTCTTCATTCCCTCAATTTGCGACTCTAGCGCCTGAACTTTGGTATCCTGGGCTGTTTTTTCATCTGTGACCTTCTTCAACTCATCTGCCTGCTGGGCAAGCTGAGCTTTGAGCTCCTTAATCGTTGAGTTTGAGCTCACTTCCTGCTTTTTGCTTTCTTCCTTCGGTTTAGAAGGATCTGTTGGCGGATCAGGAACCCATTTTTCCAGAATCGGAATTTTATTCGCAACTTCAAGCACGTTATTACGAATGTCCATATTAAAAAGCGTCAACAGTACTCCAAGCAGTACTAGCGTGAAGATAATCGGTATCATTAGAAATAAGAACCGCTCAAATTTCCCCGCTGACCCTTCATTTTCAAGTTCCATGTCATTATCAATTTTAGCCACTAGCGGAAACCTCCCGGGTTAGAGGGATTTCATCGCGAAGCGGACGGTTGCCATCTCATCCAGTTCGTTTTGTTCCCGTAAAATCATACTTTGCTGAAACTGTGTCTCAGCCTTATCTTTTGCCTTTAACCACACTTTTTCATCTAATACCTTTGTGCTTAACTGATCTTGCTTCTTCAAGACTTCCTGATGTGCACTTCTAATGTCCGTATGTTTACGGGCAATGCATATATCCAGGTATTCTACATATTCTTGCATTTCACGAATCTTCGCCATAGGTGCCTTTTGTTCTGCGGCATTTTGTAAAGATAACATAATAGCGCTCCGCTGAAAGGTGAGTTCATCCAGGCTTCTTTCTTGTGCCTGCAATTCTCCAAGCGCGCTTGAGAGCATCCATTCTGCCTGTGTCTTCTCATTGCCCTTCAAGTCAACGACTTTTTGAAAAGTATAATGAAATCTCATGATACTGAATCAACTCCTCGAGAAGTGTGAAATTAAAGACTGTTGAACTTCAGCCAGCGTAACTTTTTCATTCACTCTTTGTTTGGTGAATTCCCATATACTGTCTATATACTCCATCGACTCATCGATTTGAGCATTGGAGCCTCTCTGATACGCTCCGATATTAATTAAATCCTCTGAATCCTTGTACACGGCCATTAGTCGCTTAACATTCTCTGCAGCGGCGATCTGTTCTTCTGGCGCAATATCCTTCATTACACGACTAATGCTGGAAAGCACATCTATTGCTGGAAAATGTCCTTTGTTCGCAATACTTCGGTTAAGGACGATATGTCCATCGAGTATTCCTCTCACTGCATCAGCGATCGGCTCATTCATGTCATCACCATCAACCAATACAGTGTAAAAAGCTGTGATAGAGCCTGTAGGACCAGTTCCAGCGCGTTCTAGTAGTTTAGGTAAGCTTGCAAATACAGATGGTGTGTAACCTCTCATAGCTGGTGGTTCTCCGACTGCAAGTCCAACTTCACGTTGAGCCATAGCATAACGAGTGACCGAATCCATCATCAGCATCACATTAAGTCCACGATCCCGAAAATACTCAGCAATCGTAGTAGCAATAAGTGCTCCCTTAATTCGAATTAATGCAGGCTGATCAGATGTAGCGACAATAACGACTGACCTCTGCAAACCCTCAGGTCCCAAATCGCGTTCGATGAAATCCAGTACTTCCCTGCCACGTTCCCCAATCAGAGCGATAACATTAACATCTGCTGATGTATTACGTGCAATCATTCCCATGAGCGTACTTTTGCCGACCCCTGAACCAGCGAAAATCCCCACCCGCTGACCTTTACCAATTGTTAGCAAACCATCTATCGCTCTTACACCGATGCTAATAGGTTCTTGCACTCGTGGTCTATTGAGTGGATTGGACGGAATGTTAAAGGTCGAACTATGTGGCATTCGAGCTGGGATCAGGGAACCATCAAGCGGTTGCCCTAGACCATCCAGTACCTTACCCAGCAATTCTGAACCCACCTGAACACTAAGCGGCTTGCCTGTTCCCACTACATCACAACCAGGTCCAATGGCCTGCAGTTCTCCAAGTGGCATTAATAGCACCTTGTTGTCACGGAAACCAACGACTTCAGCTTGCAGCGGCTTATTTCCTTTAGAAGGATAGATATAGCACACATCACCAATGCTAGCATCAGGTCCTTCCGATTCAACCATAAGACCGATAACCTGCGTCACTTTCCCATTGATCCTCACCGGATCGAGATTACGAAGTTGCTCCTTATAACGGTTACTATCAAGCATCTTCTTCCCCATTTCTCTGCTCATCGGTGTCCAGCGCGATTCTAACCAGCTCTTTCTTGATTTCTGCAAGCTGAGTATCAATTCGGGCATCTATGCTGCCAAAGGAGGAGCGGATTACACAACCTTGATCTTTCACAGTCGAGTCAGGCAAGATCTGTAGTTCAGCCTGCGAGTCAACCGCTAATGACAATTCTTCCCTTGCTGCGTTTACGAAAGCGAACTGCGCAGGTGATACACACAGTGAAATCAGCCCCTGCTCACGTTTACGAGCTAGATTCTTCCGAATCAAATCCATTGCAAACTGCGGTTCAACCGTTAACTGTCTATCCACAATTTTCTCCGCAATATCACAGCTTAGCTCAACCAAGAAAGGTTCAGCTTCCTGAATAATGACATCCCTTGCCTTATAGGCTTCAGTTAAAACAGCACGCGCTTCATCCATCATCGCTGCAATTTTGAGCTTCATCTCTTGCTCAGCTTGAGAAACACCTTCTTGATACCCTAGCTGATAAGCCTCGGCTTTGACGGCCTCGACCAGATGTTCATCCTGCTCACGCCGCTCTTTCCACCACTCTTCAGCCTCCGCTTTTGAGGATTCAACAATCTGTTCCGCTTCAAGAGAGGCATTCCGTACTTGCTCTTCAGCAAATTCTTGGGCGTCTTTAAGCATTTGCTTACGTGCCACTTCAGCCTCTTCACGAGCGGGATCATGATAGTGAGTCTCGCTTACAGTCTCCTCTGGAACGGGCTCCTCAGTTAGGCCCGCATAATGCCGGGCCTGCTCCAATCTTTTCAGTACATCAACTGGAACATACTGAGAATGCTTAATCAGCTTAGACAATGATGTCATCTCCTCCGCCACGAGCGATGATAATTTCTCCAGACTCTTCGAGTCTGCGGATCGTACCTACAATACGCGTTTGCGCTTCTTCTACATCACGCAACCGCACAGGACCCATGTACTCCATTTCTTCTCGGAATGTCTCTGCCATACGTTTGGACATATTCCGGAAAATAACATCTCGTACTTCTTCGCTTGCAACCTTAAGGGCAAGCTGCAGGTCCGCATTATCAATATCACGAATAATACGCTGAATCGAACGGTTATCCACATTGACAATATCCTCGAATACGAACATCCGCTTCTTGATTTCCTCGGCGAGCTCTGGATCTTGAATTTCGAGAGAATCCAGAATTGTGCGCTCTGTCCCACGGTCAACACCATTCAAGATTTGTACGATTGATTCGATACCGCCAGCATTTGTATAATCCTGAGTTACTGTAGCAGAAAGCTTCTGCTCCAGCACTCGTTCAATTTGTGTAATGACCTCCGGAGAGGTGCTGTCCATTACAGCAATTCTTCTAGCCACCTCCGCCTGCTTCTCTTGAGGTAATGAGGAGAGAATAGCTGCGGCTTGTTCGAATTGTAGATAAGACAATACAAGTGCGATAGTCTGGACATTCTCATTCTGAATAAAGTTCAAAATCTGGTTTGGATCAGCTTTGCGTGCAAAATCGAAAGGTCTTACCTGCAAAGTCGCAGTCAGACGGTTAATGACCTCCATTGCTTTTGCGGAACCAAGTGCTTTCTCCAGAATCTCTTTGGCGTAGTTAATACCGCCTTGTGATATATATTCCTGGGCGAGGCATATCTGATGGAACTCAGACATGATCGACTCTTTTTCACTGCTGTCCACTTTACGGACATTGGCAATTTCAAGAGTTAATTGTTCAATCTCCTCGTCTCTTAAATGTTTGAATATTTGCGCCGATACCTCGGGCCCTAGTGTGATAAGCAGGATCGCGGCCTTTTGACGGCCACTAAGCCCCTGCTGACTAGCCTTTGCCATTAGTTCACCTCTGTTCGTCTGCAAGCCATGTACGCAGCAGATTTACGAATTCGTCTGGCTTTTTCTTGGCCAAACTTTCCAATTGCTTACGAACTTGACTGTCATTCGTCACACTTTCCAAATTAATAGATGGAAATTCGGTAGGAACCTGCAATGGAATGTCTTCATCTTCCTCTTCCACAGTCTTCTTACGACTCCGATAGATTAGATATCCTCCACCTGCTCCAACCAGCAATGCAGCTGCTCCGATAGCCCATAACATCCATGTAGCAAGACCACCTGGTGTTGTATTAGCAGCGGTTCCGCCAAATTGTTGAGAATACACCGAAACCTTTTTGGTTAAATCAGCGTCTGTATATGTAGTACCTGAATCTGCGAGCGAAGCACGAACAATATTTACCAAAATATTTTGAATTGCTGCTGATGTAGCAGCGTCCAAAGTATTTTGTCCTGTAGGTGGTTCAACTGCAACATTTATGGTTAAATCTTTAACAGTAAAGGGACTTGCGATAACATCCTTTGTAATTCGGTTTACTTCATAGTTCCTCGTTTCAGAAGATTCTTCCGAAGTAGAAGTATCCGTACCGGCTTGTGAAGGATAGCCCGCTACATCTTGTGAACCAGTGCCTGCCACTCCGCCAGTTGTATTTCCTTGACCCGAATACGAATTACTAATGATTTGTGAACTGATCTCAATCCCCTTCATGCTCTCTGTATCCACAGGGGTTACGAGATTTTCCTTCCGGTTTTCCTTGTCAAAGTTCAGCTTCGAAAATACAAGAACATCAACTTTATCTGGACCCGTAAGAGTGCTAAGGAATTGTTTCACATCTTTCTTTACTTCTTCTTCGAATTTCTTCTGAAGAGCGAAGTTCTCTTCGACTTGGCTGGAAACTCCAGCTTGTCCACCTTTGGCCGTAGGCATTAACTCGACTTCATTATTAGCAATCGTAATGTTATCGACTGGTAGATTTGGAACAGCCGTCTTTACAAGGTTAAAGTACCCATCAATATTATCTTGAGTGGGTCTGAATCCCGGATTAAATGAAAGCACAACGGATGCAGACGCTTGCTCTTGGTCAGCCTGGGAAGCAAAAACTGTTTCTTTAGGCAGATTAATCAGCACTTTAGCATCCTTAATTCCTTGCATACGTCTCATTAACTGTTCTACTTCACCGTTTAATGCATTATTATACTTCACATTAAACTCACTATCTGTCGTCCCTATCATTGACGAATTTTCATTAAAGACCTTATAACCGATAGAACCCCCCTGAACAATCCCCTGAGAACCGATATCCACCTTTATTCGAGCCGCTTCTGTGCTTGGCACGGAGATGCTCTTTCCATCTTGGCTTAATCGGTATGAAACACCTGCTGTATCCAAGTAGTTCATTACTCCAGCTGAATCTGTGCTGTCCAAATCTTGAAACGCTACTTCATATTCTGTCTTTGAAAGCTGCATGGTTAATACTACGATTATTATTAGAATGATAAACAATGTAGAAAAGAATAAAATCTTCTGTTTACCACTAAATCTGTTCCAATACAGGGTCACCTTCTCCCGATATTGGGCAAATCTTTCATTCACAGTGTCACCCCATCCGGAACTAAGCTAGGAATTAATTAAATTTGAGTTCTCATAATTTCTTGATAGGCTTCTATCACTTTGTTCCGGACTTGTGTAGTCAACTGCAAACTCAGTAAAGCCTGTTGGGAAGAAATCATCACCTCGTCTATGTTCACTTCTCCCAATACAAATTTATTACTCATATCCTTCGCTTGTTGTTCCTGATCTGCTACTTTAGTGAGTGCATTCTCAAGATAAGAACCAAAGCTCTCCATGGCATTAGCAGGAGTGGATGAAACTTCGGTAGATGTTGGTTTCATGGCAAGCTGCTGTACAGCTTGAACCCCATTAGTGATATTCTGTATCAACTGTTTCCCTCCTAAAAGTTTTGTAAGCATATGCTTCCTAGATTCACTTCGTACAAAACTCACTTTGGAAGCGTTCCTTGTGTTAATTACGTTTAGCGCCCAATTTCGAGTGCTTTACTTACCATAGCTTTAGATGCATTCAGCATCGTGACATTGGCTTCATAAGAACGTGATGCAGATAACATATCTACCATTTCTTTGGTAATATCTACGTTTGGCATATAGACATAACCTTCGGCATCCGCATCAGGATGGCTTGGGTTGTAAACTGGCTTTAACGGTGAAGTATCTTCTATAATGGACTGCACCTTTACACCTTCACTACTACTACCGTTCAATTTCGAATTTAGTATATTCGAGAACTTATTGCTTTCGGTAGCTTCCATAACAACAAGCTTTCGACGGTAAGGAACGGCTTTGCCATCAACCACCGATGCTCTTGTAGTTTCCGCATTGGCCACGTTGGAGGAAATCACGTCCATCCGCAATCGTTGAGCTGTTAATGCTGATGCACTTATCCCAAAACTACTTCCAAAGTTCATGCAATCTTATCCTCCTTGAATTACAGCTCGCATCATCGAAATTTGACTGTTGATCTGCTCGACATAAGAACTATACCTGAGTTGGTTCTCAGCACTTAACGCCATTTCTCGTTCTACATCCACATTGTTGTCGTTATTATTCATCGAGGTAGTTTCATCCGTACTAACGACAGCTGCTGGTACAATTCTATTGGTACCAAATTGAAAATGTCGGGAGTCCGTTACCTTCGCGTTAAGTGTAGATTTTATTCCACTTTCTTGTTGCTGAAGGAAACTTTCGAATGAAACATCAGAACGTTTGAAATTTGGCGTATCTTCGTTAGCCACATTATTCGCTAGAACATTTTGTCGTTTGTAGGCAGCATCAATGCCTCCCTGCAATCGTTGAAAACTGACACTATTCAGCAATCCCAAGATAATTCCTCCTTTCAAAGCTATCATAATGAATTAAATTCCACAACTTCTCTTAAAAAACCTGCTTGATTTCGACAAAAAAAGTATAAAAATCCTCTAATTATCCATTTTCACGTCGAACCTTGTCGCAAAGTATAACTTATTAGTATTTTTGCATACATTGATTTTCATTTAATTTGTATATTATTACAATAAGAAATAAGCCCTATCTTTTTAGAAAAGACAGGGCTTTTGACACTTTATTGCTATTTTATTCCTTTTTTAACTCAGAATTTTCTTTTTAATTGCATGTTTTTACATTTATTTACCTTTTATTGACACCGAATTGTAATTTTCTAATTCGTTATGCCCAAATTCAAATATATAAGATTTGTTGCATTAAAGAATATACTGACTTAGATCACGATCCTGTGCAATACTTGCCAATTTCTCACGCACATACTCTGGTGTAATAACCATAGTGTCCAGCGTCAGCTCAGGTGCTTCAAAAGAAAGATCCTCCAATAACTTCTCCAAAATCGTATGAAGACGCCGAGCACCTATGTTCTCCATATTTTGATTCACTGAAGCAGCTATTTTGGCAATTTCATAAATAGCATCTTTCTGGAACTCCACTTCAATGTCCTCGGTTTTTAACAAATTAACATATTGTTTCGTCAAAGCGTTCTCTGGCTCTGTTAAGATGGAAACAAAATCCTCCAGTGTCAGACTGCTTAGTTCTACGCGAATCGGAAAACGCCCCTGAAGCTCTGGAATTAGATCAGAAGGTTTAGCAACATGAAATGCCCCGGCAGCCATGAAGAGCACGTAGTCCGTCTTCACAGGACCGTATTTTGTCATGATTGTAGAACCCTCTACAATTGGAAGGATATCTCTTTGCACACCTTCACGTGATACATCAGGGCCCGAACCCTTACCTTGACTTGCAACCTTATCAATCTCATCGATAAAAATAATACCCGATTGTTCAGCGCGTGTCACAGATTCCTGAATGACATCATCCATATCAATCAGTTTGGTTGCTTCATCCTGAATTAGCACTTTACGAGCCTCACGGATAGGAAGCTTGCGCTTCTTCGTCCGCTTCGGAAGCAAGCTACCAAACATTTCTTGTATATTCATCCCCATCTGGTCGTTCCCTTGCCCTGCAAACATATCCAGCATAGATGGCGCTGTATCCTCAACATCTATTTCAATGATATCTTCTTCCAATTGACCAGCTAGCAGCTTAAATCTAACCCCGCGACGGCGTTCGCTTAAGCTTCCATCTGGTTCGGAATCTTCTTTAGAATCCTCTTGTGAAGAGTTCCCGCCAAAAATCATCTCAAAAGGATTCTTCTGAGATTTATTTTTTGAAGACGAAGGCACTAAAATAGAGACAATCCGCTCATTAGCCAGTTCTTCTGCACGGTCCTTCACCTTTTCCGTACGCTCTAGCTTCACCATACGAATAGAGGTCTCAACTAAATCACGCACCATAGACTCCACATCTCGCCCTACATAACCCACCTCAGTGAATTTGGTTGCCTCCACTTTGATAAACGGAGCATTAACGAGCTTAGCTAGACGCCGAGCAATCTCAGTTTTCCCTACACCTGTAGGTCCGATCATCAAGATGTTCTTAGGAACAACTTCATCACGCAGTTCCTCAGCCAGCAGACTGCGCCGATAACGATTACGAAGGGCAACAGCTACCGATTTCTTAGCTTGTTTCTGACCTACAATATATTTATCTAATTCAGCTACGATTTGACGGGGTGTTAGCGATTGATTCACCATCGTGAATTCCTCCTTGTCTCTATGGCACTGAGCCTATAATTGCTCAACAATAATATTGGAGTTAGTATACACACATATTTCTGATGCAATCTGAAGAGCTTCACGAGCGATATCCGCAGCAGCAAGATTTGGAGCATGACGTTTGAGCGCGCGACCGGAAGCAAGTGCAAAGTTACCACCGGAACCAATAGCGAGTACATCATCATCTGGCTCGATAATTTCACCATTTCCGGAGATCAAGAGCATTCCTTCCTTGTCCATCACAATCATCAATGCCTCAAGTTTTCGAAGAATACGATCTTGACGCCAGTCTTTCGCCAATTCTACGGCTGCCCGTTGCAGGTTTCCATGATGCTCCTCCAACTTGCCTTCGAATTTTTCGAACAAAGTGATAGCATCGGCCACAGATCCTGCAAACCCTGCTATTACTTGTCCTCTGTATAAGCGACGAACTTTTCTGGCCGTCGTCTTCATAATTACACTCTCTCCGAATGTAACCTGACCATCACCTGCTATAGCTGCCTGTCCGTTATGTCTTACAGCACAAATTGTAGTCGCATGAAAGCTGGGTACCATGATTGTAGTTACCTCCTTAAGATGGGCTTTGTTCAAAAATAAGAAGTATACGTTTCACGTTATACATTATCCTTATATTTCTCGCTTAAACGCTAACGCTTATCAACCTTATAAGGAAGCCGAAGACGCTTATTCTTGGTTATCGATAGCCTCCGGCTCTTTATAAGCAAGGCCCGTACGATTGGCGTACTCGGCAAGACTGTCTAGTGCACGATGCGCTAACATTTCATTCTTTTCTTTCTTATTACGGATTTTCTTCTCCACCTTCGGCAGAAGACCAAAATTGGCATTCATAGGCTGAAAATGCTCCGGATCAGCGGAAGTGATATAAGCAGGCATACTACCAAGCACCGTGTCTTGTGGGAAGATCAGTCCTTCTTGACCAAGTGCGGCTCTAGCAGCGTTAATGCCGGCAATCAGACCCGAAGCTGCAGATTCCACATAACCTTCCACGCCAGTCATCTGTCCAGCAAAGTACAGCCTTTCTTTACCCTTCATTTGATAAGTAGGATGCAAGAGTTTAGGAGAATTAATAAAGGTATTTCTGTGCATTACCCCATACCGAACGTATTCAGCGTTCTCAAGGCCTGGAATCAGCGAGAATACCCGCTTCTGTTCGCCCCATTTCAAGTGCGTTTGAAAGCCCACCAGATTGTAAAGCGTTCCAGCAGCGTTATCCTGACGAAGCTGCACTACCGCGTAAGGTAGCTTACCTGTGTGCGGATTGATAAGCCCAACAGGCTTCATTGGACCAAACAATGCAGTTTGCTTACCGCGCTTCATCATGATTTCGATAGGCATACAGCCCTCAAAGTATATCTCTTTCTCAAAATCCTTGAGTGCCGCCGTCTCTGCAGAAATCAACGCGTCATAAAACACGTCAAACTCTTCTTCAGTCATAGGACAGTTCAGATATGCTGCTTCCCCTTTGTCATAACGGGAAGCCAGATACACTTTATTCATATCAATAGTGTCCTTCTCAACAATCGGTGCTGCAGCATCATAAAAATAGAAATACTCTTCACCTAATAGACCCTTAATTTCAGCAGATAATGCAGGGGAAGTTAGTGGACCCGTTGCAATAACAACAATCCCTTCCTCCGGTATATGCGTAAGTTCTTCATTTATGACTTCCACGAGCGGATGATTATGCAATGTACTCGTAATTTCTCCCGAGAAACCATCCCGATCCACGGCAAGTGCACCGCCAGCAGGTACAGCGTGGCGATCAGCCGCACCTAATACAAGAGAGTTTAAACGTCGCATTTCTTCCTTTAATACACCCACCGCATTGCCTAAACCATTTGCACGCAAGGAGTTGCTGCACACTAGTTCTGCGAATTGATTGGTGTGGTGTGCTGGCGTCTTCACCACTGGTCTCATTTCATACAATCTTACCGGTACGCCTTGAGAGGCTATTTGCCAGGCCGCTTCACTTCCTGCGAGACCTGCTCCAATTACTGTTACCTTTGCTGTATCTGTCACTGTCTTATTTCCTCCTGTAGAGACTATTATTCTGCTAACTCTTCTTCGTTGTCTAAAACTGCCTCTGTATGGTCACAAGACGTACATTGCAGTTTGGTGCCTTGCTTATTGCGTTTCTCAATCATCCAAGCCCCGCAAGATGGACATGGTTTAGTGGATGGTCTATCCCAAGAGACGAAATCACACCCAGGATATTGATCGCAGCCATAGAAGACACGCCCTTTTTTGCTACGACGCTCTACAACTTTTCCTTCATTACATTTAGGGCAAATTACACCAATATCTTTGATAATCGGCTTCGTATTTCGGCAATCTGGAAAGCCAGAACATGCTAGGAACTTCCCAAAGCGTCCTAATTTATATACAAGTGGTTTACCACATTTCTCGCAGATCTCATCAGAGACTTCATCTTCAATCTCAATTTCTTTCATTTCTTCTTCGGCAAACACTAAGCGCTTCTCGAAAGACTCGTAAAATTCAGCAAGAACCTTCACCCAATCTTCTGAGCCTTCTTCCACATGGTCAAGATCGCCTTCCATATTAGCCGTAAACTCTACGTTCAATATTTCTGGGAAAAATTGTTCCATCTGCTCGATGACAAGTTCTCCAAGCTCTGTAGGCATAAATTTTTTCTCTTCAATCGCTACATAACCACGCTTCTGAATCGTTTCAAGCGTTGGTGCATACGTACTTGGGCGTCCTATCCCTAATTCCTCAAGTGTCTTTACAAGCCTTGCTTCTGTATATCGCGGTGGTGGCTGTGTAAAATGCTGCTTCGGCTCGATCTCTTGCTTATTTAAAGCATCTCCCGCTTCAAGAGGCGGTAAATACTTATCTTCATCTGTAGTTCCATCATCGTTACCTTCCACGTAAACCTTCATGAACCCTGGGAATGAAACCTTCGAACCCACCGCTCTGAATGTGGCTGTACCTGCTTCTATATCAACCGAGAGTGTATCAAGAAGAGCCGAAGCCATTTGACTGGATACGAACCGCTCCCACACCAGCTTGTAAAGACGGAATTGATCCCGGCTTAAGAACTCTTTGACCATTTCCGGTTCACGAAGTGCTGAAGTTGGTCGGATCGCTTCATGCGCTTCTTGCGCTCCAGCCGCTTTCTTTGAATACTGGCGAGGGGCTTCAGGTAAGAACTTTTCACCATACTTAGCAGTAATCAGCTCTTTAGCTTCATCCTGTGCAGTGACAGATAAACGTGTCGAGTCCGTACGCATATAGGTGATCAAACCTACGGTTCCCTCTTTGCCTAGTTCTACACCTTCGTATAATTGCTGGGCAACAGACATTGTCTTAGCTGCACGGAATCCAAGCTTACGAGCTGCTTCCTGTTGAAGGGAACTTGTTGTAAAAGGAGCCGAAGGATGCCGTTGTCTTTCCTTCTCCTTCACATTACTTACCTTAAAAGCTGCGTTCTTGATTGCCTCAAGGACCTCTTGAACATCGCTTTCCTGATTAAGTTCCTTCTTCACACCATTCAGCTTATGAAACTTAGCTTCAAAGACAGAATCTCGAATCCCAAGTTTAGCTGTAATACTCCAATATTCAGTAGGTACAAAAGCGGAGATTTCATTCTCACGATCCATTATGATCTTTACAGCTACAGATTGAACACGTCCAGCAGATAACCCTTTTTTGACTTTCTTCCATAATAGAGGGCTAATCTTGTAACCTACTAGCCGATCCAGTATACGTCTTGCCTGCTGTGCATTCACAAGATCCATGTTAATCTTGCGTGGCGTCTTAAAAGCATCCTTCACCGCTTGTTTGGTGATCTCATTAAATACAACTCGGCATTCCTGTGTATTATCTAAATCCAGGGCATGTGCCAAGTGCCAAGCAATCGCTTCTCCTTCGCGATCGGGGTCAGCTGCGAGATAGACTTTTTTCACTTTTTTACTAGCGTCTTTCAATTCCTTCAATATAGAACCTTTACCACGAATCGTAATATATTTGGGATTGAAATCATTCTCCACCTCAACACCAATTTGACTCTTCGGTAGATCTCTGATGTGTCCCATAGATGCCTTTACAATATACTTACTACCTAGATATTTGCCAATTGTCTTCGCTTTCGCGGGCGATTCGACAATAACCAATGCATCTGCCATAGACTCTTCCTCCTCGTTAACACTCGTACCTCTATATTAAATTACCTTATAAATAGCTCCTGGTAATTGTGCTACCGCTTTTTTTATGATTAAAGATAACAGAACTGAATGCAAATGTCCAAAATCCCATCCTGTCCTCACAAGCAGATCGTCCAAAATAAAGGGGCCTTGATGCAGTATATGGTATAGGTGTAACTCCTCATTTGTCAATTTCTTTTCAATTAACAAATCGTCAGCTACCTGTTTAGAGGGACCGCTTTCACCCGTTTTTGAGAGGTTTGTCGGGAGAAAAGAAGTGTATTCTTCTAAAATATCTAGTGCACCGGTTACCAGCTTTGCCCCCTGTTTAATCAGATCAAGAGCACCTCTACTTTTTGGAGACGTAATAGGTCCAGGGACAGCAAAAACATCCCGTCCTGCCTCCAAGGCAGCATCTGCAGTAATGAGTGATCCACTTCTACTATCCGCCTCTACGACCACTGTCCCGTATGTGAGGCCAGCAATAATTCGATTGCGCTGCGGAAATAACCCTGGATGACTTTTGGTTCCAAGGGGATACTCTGTTAGCACTAACCCATCACGGGAGATCAATCGTTCAAGCTCCTTATTCTCAGGCGGGTAGACCCGATCAAGTCCTGTAGCCACTACCGCTATTGTGCCCCCACCGCTTCTTAGCGCAGCTTCATGACAAACGCTATCAATCCCCCTAGCTAATCCGCTAACCACTGTTAGACCTGCTTCACTAAGCTCTTTTGTGAGAATCTCCCCTACCTTTCGTCCATAAGCTGTTGGCACACGAGTACCGACCATCGCTACACTGGGTGTCGATAACAGATCCAAACGCCCACGATAATAAAGAATCCATGGTGGCTGAGCCGTCTCCTTCAATAAATGGGGATAGTCTGCATCAAAAATCGTAACCATGCTCACAGCACTTTCTTCCATTAGTAAGCGGCGGTTTGCTATCCACTCCAACGTATATATTGAAGCAAGTTGAATCGACACTTTCTCGCTCAATCCAACCTGTTCCCAGTCTTCTGAGCTACAAGAAAATGCTTTTTCTGACAAAAGCCCAGCTCTGCGAATTTTGTCGATAGTTTTCCAGCCAATGCCTTCCACTTCATTAAAGCCGAATAGTAGTTCCCGTTCTTCCATATCATTTTTCGCCCCTTAACATGGAAGGCCTAGCCTTCCCTATTTTGTGTTACACCTCTTGAAAACGAAAGTATTTCCTTAAATTCAATTAATTTCTATTTAAAATAAAAAAAGCAACCTTTCATCCCTAAATAGGAACAAAAGGTTGCTTACCTCTTTAATTAATTATACACGAAATAACCTCACTACGTGGAGTGATTTCTCTGTCTTAACTACACTAATTAGTGCGATGTAAAAGCATTGAGAATACCGCGCTCTTCAAGCACACTTACGAGTGTCGAACCCATTTCAGCAGGTGTAGGGGCTACCTTTATTCCGCAAGCTTCCAGTACGGCAATTTTTTCGCTAGCTGTACCTTTCCCTCCAGAAATGATAGCACCAGCATGCCCCATACGCTTGCCTGGAGGTGCAGTTGCTCCTCCAATGAAGCCTACAACTGGCTTGGTCATGTGTTCACGAATCCACTCTGCTGCTTCTTCCTCTGCAGTTCCACCGATCTCTCCGATCATAATAACTGCCTTCGTACCCGGATCTTCATTAAACAGCTTCAAAATATCAATAAACTCAGAGCCTTTAACCGGGTCTCCGCCAATACCTACAGCCGAAGATTGCCCAATTCCACGCGTGGTCAGCTGATGAACCGCCTCATAGGTTAGCGTTCCGCTACGCGAGACCACTCCTACATAACCAGGCATATGAATATAGCCAGGCATGATTCCAATCTTACACTCTCCAGGAGTAATAACACCCGGACAGTTTGGACCGATCAACACTGTAGAACGACCTTCCATATAACGTGAGACTTTTACCATATCAAGCACAGGAATACCTTCGGTAATACAGATAACCAAATCCAGCTCTGCATCTACAGCCTCCATGATGGAGTCTGCTGCGAATGCTGGCGGTACATAAATCACACTAGCAGTTGCACCAGTAGCTGCCTTAGCAGTTGCGACTGTATCAAATACCGGAAGACTAACTTCACTGCCATTTTCAAGGGTGATATTAACTGTCGTTCCACCTTTACCCGGCGTTACTCCTCCAACCATCTGAGTTCCATAATCAAGCGCACCCTTAGTATGGAACAAGCCAGTTGCTCCCGTAATACCTTGCGTGATAACTTTCGTATTTTTATCTACAAGAATGCTCATGCCTTAAGTCACATCCCTACTTATATTGTCAAATACGATAACTGGCTTCAACTTCCGAGCCATTATTGCACAAGAGATACAATCTTACGGGCACCGTCCGCCATAGAATCAGCAGCTACAATGTTAAGTCCCGATCCTGCCAAGATTTGCTTACCCAATCCAACATTTGTTCCTTCAAGACGTACAACAAGCGGTTTAGTCAATCCCAATTGACTTGCCGCTTCAACAACACCGTTAGCAATAACGTCACAGCGCATAATACCGCCGAAAATATTAACGAAAATTCCATTTACCTTTTCATCCGATAGAATGATTTTAAAGGCTTCTGTAACTTTCTCGGTAGTTGCACCGCCCCCTACATCAAGGAAGTTGGCGGGTTCGCCTCCGTAATATTTAATTATATCCATCGTTGCCATCGCTAGGCCTGCACCGTTCACCATACAACCAATATTGCCATCAAGTGCAATATAGCTCAGGTCATACTTAGAGGCTTCGATTTCTTTCAAATCTTCTTCATCTAGATCCCGAAGCTCTTGAATATCTTTGTGGCGGAACAAGGCATTGGGGTCAAAATTCAATTTAGCATCTAGAGCCATCACATTCCCATCCGCAGTAACTACCAATGGGTTAATTTCGGCAATAGAGCAATCTTTATCCACAAAAGCTAGATATAGCGCTTGCATGAATTTAACAGTCTTGCCTACCAGTTCATTAGGAATAGAGATGCTGTAAGCTAATTTACGAGCTTGGAAAGTCTGCAAACCCACTGCCGGATCAATGATTTCTTTGAAAATCTTCTCCGGATGTGTAGCTGCAACCTCTTCAATCTCTGTGCCACCTTCTTCAGATGCCATCATAACCACTCGGCCAGTTCCTCTATCAACAACGATACCGATGTAATACTCTTTAACAATTTGACAGCCCTCTTCAATGAGCAGCCGTTTTACTACCTTACCCTCCGGACCAGTCTGGTGAGTAACTAAAGTCTTACCGAGAATTTCGGTTGCGTAAGTACGCACTTCATCGATATTCTTAGCAACCTTTACACCTCCAGCTTTACCTCGTCCACCTGCATGAATCTGAGCTTTAACTACAACAACCGGTGTACTCAGTGACTCTGCGGCTTCTACCGCTTCCTCCACTGTATAAGCTACTTTTCCATTCGGTACGGCCACACCGTACTTCTTAAGCACTTCTTTTCCCTGATACTCGTGGATATTCATAGCGGTAGCCTCCTAAAGTAGCGTGGTGACTTAACAGGCAGCCTGTTGTCATCTCGCCTTCCGTTTTGATTGCCGCGGGGTTAGGGATAGGCTGATGCTAAACATGCAGCACTATTCCGGAACCAACAGAAACTGCTCTACCACTCGTAAAAGAATGGCCTTATTTCTGTGAGAGACATTGAGTAAATCTATAAGACTAAGCTTATACTTACCTATATGCCATATAAAGGAACCCAGAATAGTGTAACATGTTTTTAAAACGCTTTCCTTAAATATATTCATGATTTGTACACATTTTTTCGCTTGATTTCATGCCGGAATGCGAACGATCGCACAGACTCCTGATTATACTTACTTTTTACTATCTTGAGTGTTCGCCTCATGAACACGATTTAACAAGCTTTTGAACTGCTCAAGCAGCTCTACAGTCTCATCGCCGGACATAGTCGTTTCTTCCATCATTTTCCTGGGAATACAAGCCGCGTTGCTTTGAAGTGCCCAGCCCTGTTCCGTTAGTGAAATCAGAACTTTTCGCTCATCTTGTGTCGAACGTTCACGCACGATCAACCCTGCAGCTTGTAGGCGTTTTAAAAGAGGTGTCAGCGTACCCGAATCCAAAAATAGCGCCTCACCAATTTCTTTAACCGTACATTGCTGCCGTTCCCATAACACAAGCATTACCAGATATTGCGAGTATGTTAAACCGATCTTATCCAAATAAGGTTGATACAGCTTTGTGATCTCACGAGAGCAAGCATAAATCGTAAAACAGAGTTGATTCTCAATCAGCAGCTCAGGTGTAGTCGTCATCTTTTGCATATCTTCTTCATTCATTTTCATATCTTAATCACCTGCCTTATACCCTTATTTTATCATAATTCACTCATAACATCATGTTAATAGGAAAAAATAATTTGACATTATAGTTAATTGTGATAAATTAGATTGTACACAAACTAATTAGGAATTGGAGAGATACACAATGATGACGATCCAGCAAAAAATGTATGAAACCACTGTTA
The DNA here is from genome assembly GCF_038000345.1 of Paenibacillus sp. FSL E2-8871. Lineage (NCBI taxonomy): Bacteria > Bacillati > Bacillota > Bacilli > Caryophanales > Paenibacillaceae > Paenibacillus > Paenibacillus sp. FSL E2-8871. The sequence goes on from NZ_JBBOBV010000001.1 coordinate 2,011,547, forward strand.
AAGCCGTAGGAGGAAGAAACGGTTTTATCGAATCAGAAAGCCCTAAGCTCAATCTTACAATCAGCACACCACGCGAAATGGGAGGTGCCGGTGGCGAAGGTACAAATCCTGAACAATTATTTGCAGCTGGTTATTCCGCTTGTTTCGATAGTGCACTGAACATGGTTGCCCGACTCGGAAAAGTGAAAATTGAAGGTAGCGAAGTAACGGCTACAGTCAGCTTTGGTAAAGTTGAAGATGGAGGTTTTGGCATAGCGGTTAAGCTTGATGTGCTAGTTAAAGGCGTTGACAGAGAAACCGCAACCTCTTTAGTAGAGGCTGCTCATGGCGCTTGTCCATACTCCCGCGCAACCCGCGGCAATATCGCTGTAGAATTGAATGTGCTGTAAAGGAACTATAGAGAATTATTTTCTCACACGAAGCCCTAACGGATACAGATGATTTTAAATTCAATACTTGTCCACTTTTGGAATATTAATGGGCCCCATCGACGCTATTGATAAAAAAAACTATATTTGGGCCGTTTTTAAAAAAATAGTGTCTCTGGAGTCCGAAAGCACGCTCCAAAAGCTAAAAATATCCATATAACGTCTTTCGTGTCCATAAGATTCCAGAGACGTTAACAATTTTGCGGAGTGAAATCAATAACCCAAAAACAGAGCAGCAATTCGCCAATAACGGGAATCGCTGCTCTATTTAATTTATTCTTCTGTCATCGCCTGCCGGTCTAAATTACGGTACTGCACAGCCTCCGCAAGATGCGCGGAAGTAATATCCGGTGCGCCTTCCAGATCAGCAATTGTACGGGATAGCTTAATAATTCGATCATGCGCTCGCATGCTTAAACCTAAATTTTCCAGAATATCATACAGCAATTGGGCACCTTCACGACTAAGACTTGCATATCTCCGAAGGGAAGCGCCGGAAAGTTCACTATTCCAAGAAATAGGCAAGCGCTTAAACCGTTTAGCTTGTATCGTCTGTGCCGCCATAACCTCTGCATACATCTCAGCCGAAGATAGAACATGCCCCTGACGATCCCATTCCTTCGGGCGAGGAACATCCACCTGTAAATCAATACGATCCAATAAGGGTCCTGATATCTTTGCGCGATATTGAGCAATCCTAGCGGGGCTGCATGTACAATGTTGTTGAGGAAGATTACTCCCAAAATAACCGCAGCTACAGGGATTCATCGATGCGGCCAGCATGAATTTTGCAGGATAGGTAAAAGAAGCTCGAGCACGACTTATGGTAACAACCCCGTCTTCGAGCGGCTGGCGTAACACTTCAAGTACATTCCGAGAGAATTCCGGCAACTCATCTAAAAAGAGAATCCCTCGATGCGCAAGACTAACTTCTCCCGGCTTTGGAATGCCTCCACCCCCAATAAGGCCTGCGGACGATATGGTATGATGCGGAGAGCGAATAGGACGACTACGCAGTAAGCCGTTGTGGGCATCTTTTAAAGTTCCTGCTGCGCTAAATATTTTGGTTACCTCTAGTGCCTCACTCTCAGACAATTTCGGAAGGATGCTTGGAAGGCGTTTAATCAGCATCGTCTTCCCTGTACCGGGTGGACCGATGAGCAATATATTATGCATACCCGCTGCCGCAATGGTTAGGGCTCTTTTTACATGTTGTTGCCCTAGCACATCACTGTAATCATCCATCATCTCGTTCATTCCAAATGAGGAGTCCTCAGAAGTACCGTAAACTGGGGTATATTTAAGATGTTTCAAAGAAAGGACAAGAACCGGAGGTCGGTCATTAGCATCTATCCCCTTGGTCACAGTTACAGGAAAAGGAAGAGATGATAAAGAAGGCATATCTTCGGAAACTCCCCCATTCCTTTGGTTCTGTTCGTCTTCACCTTTTGCTGAATTGGACAGTGATTCTTCCGGGTTCGGTAATGCGCACAAATGATCGATTGCGTATATATTTATACCACTGATCAAAGCTGCCTCAGCAGCATTCCCTTCAGGAAGCAGTACAGCCTTAAATCCATTTTTGCGCGCAGCTTCCACCATTGGTAGAACACCTGATACTGGACGCAGACTACCGTCAAGCGCAAGCTCTCCAATAAAAAGCACCTCATTGGCTGAGGGCATTATCAGTTGACCACTAGTTATCAGTATCCCCAGGGCAATCGCAAGGTCAAAAGCAGAGCCTTCTTTGCGTAAGTCGGCTGGTGCAAGATTTATCGTAATGCGCTGCTGGGGATACCGATAACCACAGTTCTTAATAGCGGCTCTTACTCGTTCTACTGCCTCACGAATCGCAGAATCAGGCAGACCAATGATATTCGTCTGTGGCAATCCATTCGCAAGATCAATTTCTACACCTATCATTACCCCTTCAATTCCATACAGACATGCACTATGCATTTTTCCATACATAAAAACACCTCATCTCCTGAAATACACCCCTGTTTGGGTGTCACATCTTCAAGAAAAAAGGTGCTTCCTTATTTTCCGGTAATAAATTTGCTATTATATCTCATTATATATAGGGAATCTTTGCGTAATCAAGAATTATTAATAAACATCATATTGCATAAATACGCATAAATAATCACATAGACCCACATTAACCTTCTTCGCTCACTATGACAGAGTCCCTAATCTGTTCAAAAGTCAACGGTTTATAGTTCCAATGCTCTACACAAATGTTAAAATAATTCTTCCCTTCATATTTTTGGCCGTGAATATGACCATGCACATTTACGTAAGGCATATGTTTATTCATATACATAGGCTCATGAGAGAGAAAAAAGAAATCCTTATAAATCAGCGGATATTCACTAACCTCGTCAAAGCCTGCTTCAAGCCACCAATCCCGACCGCGTCCCCGATCATGATTGCCGAGAATTAGAATCTTATAGCCATGTAACCTCTCCACAATAGCACGTGTCGCTTCCTTATTAAGAAACGAAAAGTCTCCCAAATGAAACACTTTATCATCCGGATTTACTACCGAATTCCAACTCTCAATCATGGCTTCATTCATTTGCCCCACATCTATAAAGGGTCTGGATTCAAAATCAATAATCAACTTATGTCCAAAATGATGGTCGGATGTAAAAAAAACGTTAGCCATGTTCACCCTTCTTTCTTTTTTGATCATAGTTTGTATGATTATCTCCAGTCACGCCGCTTATGTGATCGTTTTTTATTATCGCTCTGGATCAGTTCAGCTAGAGGGGGAGTCTCTTCATTCTCAATGAGCCAGCCACGCATCTCTTTAATCGCTTCCACCTGTCCATTTCCTTTATCACGCCATGTAAGAAGCTCTATGACTTTTATAACAAGCGCTAAGAGACTGCTATTGCTGTTTTGTGATTTATCAGCACGGATTTTTTGAAATAGCGCCTCATTTTTCCAATCGATTAATATTTCCTCAGCTATAGTGGGCCGCATAACCGTGAAGTTCTTATTGCAATTTGCACAACAGACAACGGATACTGGCTCTGCGGTAAATTTCACTTCAATCTTCTGCTGGCAATATTGGCAAGCAAAACTAACCTGCATTTCAAAAGGTTTATTCTTCACTTAAACAGCCCTCCTCATGATGACATTAAAAAGTTACTCTAATGTTTACCCATTTCTTTTGAGAAATGACCCACTGTGCGGAGGCTATGTAAAGACTTTTTTCATAAGAATGCTAGTGCCCATAATGAATGGCGTGAGAATATGGGGTGCAGCTTAAAAAGCCTCACGTATATGCCCCAAAGAAGCGATGCTTAAATCTTCATTCAGTAAAATGCTAATGACGTCAAAAGTTACTCTTCGATCATCATAACCTTTCATATGCAAATAAACCTGTGCTGTATTTCGCACTTGATGTATTTTTCGAGTATTCACTGATTCCTCCGGAGTCCCTTGATATAGCTCTCCACTACGACTGCGAACTTCAACAATAATAATACAGCCTTCGTTCTCCGCAATAATATCAAGTTCTCCGGTTCGACAACGCCAATTTCGTTCTAAGATCTTGTACCCACAAGTAGATAAGTACTGCACAGCCCCGTCTTCAGCAGCGGCTCCCTTCTGTTTGCGGTTGTAGCGTTCTCTTGTGTATGGCTCTTTCATTCCGGTCTCCGTTCACCGGCGGAACGGTCGCTCTGATACACAAAGCTGAGGATTTCAGCCACTAGCTGATAAAGTTCAGATGGAATCTGTTGATCTAGATCGAGCTTTGAAAGAACTTCTACGAGAGCTGCGTCCTCTTGGACAGCAACCCCACTCTCTTTAGCTTTTTGCAGAATCAGATCCGCTATCGCCCCTTGTCCTTTGGCAACAACGACAGGTGCCTCGCTTTGTCCTGGGCTATATTTGAGAGCGACCGCTTTTTTGAGCCCTTGTGAAATTGGAGGTACAGGCTCATTCTCGTTCATATACGGTAATCCACTCCTTTATAAGCATCAGGAACATAATCAACAAGCTTACTATGGGGATTGGCAAGTTCTGTAGATAGCTTTAGTTCTGGTAAAGGTTCAGTTCTTAATCCCGACAACTGATAACCAATAGATTCTACTGCCGTTTTAATGTCATCACGCCGCTGTTCCAGCAGCTCAAGCACCCAAGGATGATCATTATGCAGCTTAAGACTAACGATTCGATCAACAACCTGCACATCAACCAGTGTCTGGCCGAGCTGCTTCATATCCAAATCAAACCAGAGCCTGCAATTGGCAGCATCTAATTCACCCTTGCGTCCCCGGCGCGACTGAATATGAACGGAAGCTGTCTCCTGCCCATCTGGACCCTGCAGCGGCAAGAACAAAGTTACTTGCGCGAAAGGAGCCGTTCGATCTGTATTGAGCAGCAGCTGTTGTCCTGTCAGCTGCTGCACTAGTCCGCTCGCGGCTTCTTTTACCGCGGGCGGCACCTCGCTGCTGCTCATGATCTGCAGCAGCACGCCCTTTAAGGTGTCGGTGGCTTGTTCGCCTCCGACACCCGCACTGCCAAGCGCGGCCGTACCTAACGCCGCACGGGCCGTCTCAGCGGCGGCTACTGCGACGCCGCGTACCGCCTGCTGCTCGTGCTCCGCACCGAGCAGCTTCAGCACCCGCCCCACCCACGACTCCGCGTCCGCGGGTGGGGCGGTGTCCGGCTGCACCGGCGAAGCCGTCGCAGCCGGGGCCTCCCCGCGCGGCGCAGCAGCCGCGGGGGCAGGGCTTGCTCCCGCCGCGTCAGCGGGCGGGACCATGGCGAGCTGCGGCAAGCTGCCGCGCAGCTCGGTGAGCACGCCCTGCAGCTTCGCAAGCAGGGCGGTACCACTTGCTGCGTGGGGCGCCGCACCAGCAGCAGTTCCTTCGGCGCTCACACTCGCGCCACCCGGCATAGCCCCGCTCTTATCCATCGAGGCAGCCTGACTCTTATCTGCCTGTATAGCACTATCCAATGCCCCATCCTTATTCAAATTCAAGGCATTACCTTGAATCTCAACTTCACTGGAACGGATAGGATTATTCACCGCACTATCAGCTTGAGCGCTTAAAGCACTATTTAGAGCGCCGGATATCATGGCAGGTGTTGATTTACCAGCCATAGGCTCTGTAACAATACCACCCTTGGGGATCTGAGCTCCTTCACCTGTCTCATCAACTACAACTGGCTTGCCAGTTCCAATCCCCGTTTCATTATCAGAAGCTATATTAAGAGTCACCTTGACTGGCGCACCTTGTTCAACCGGTTTCAGAGAACCTTCAGCTGCTCCTTCCGAAAGAGCGGTATTTCCGTTTGCGATAGTGCCTTCAGCAGTTTTAGTTGTAGCTTCTCCATTTCCTTTAGCTGCCAATTGTACAGAGTCAGCTTCTGTAGCGTCACCCTCTACAACACCCATGTTATTTCCACTTCCAGCACCTGCAGTTACCGAAGGTTCGAGTTTTCCAGTAATTGTACCCATTCCAGCTTTAGATTCTGTGGTTATTGTTTCTTCATTAGCAATTTGTCCTGCCCATATTGTAATCTGATCTTCCAGTGCTGATAAAAGCTGATGCAGCTGCGGGCCAAATACAGCCTGCTGCAATCCTTTCACACTCTCAGCTGTAACGGGTAGTCCCCGCTTTACAGAAATGACAGCTGCGTCAAGCCACTCTGAAGCAGGCACACCAGCTGGTTTTGCACTCATTACCGCATCCAGCAAAGCCGCTGTCTCTTTTGTAAGTGGAACGCCTCCTGCTTGCATCGCTAGTACAATTTCTCGACCTGCTTTGGAATCAGCTAATCCGAGCGACTCCAAGGCCTCACCCATGCTTTGGGGAGTGACTAACGCCGTTTCACCGAGGGAGACCGGCTTCAATACGGGTAATCCACCTTCTCCGGGTGATCCAACCTGTAAATTCAAGGTTTCTCCAGGCAGTAATGGTGTTTCTAATTCTGCACGAACAGGTGTACCTTGGATTTGCACAACCGCTTCTTTGCCCGAATCCGATACAGAGAGAACAACACCACGAACAACTTGCCCTTCTTTTAACTCTAAAGACTTCGCTGCACCCGGTTTTTGTTCTCCAAGCAATCCACGGATCAATGTTCCGATATTCATACGGTTTCTCCTCCCTCCATTTTCTCTCTTCTTACTATATCGGTATTCATCCTACTTTTTTAAGCATTGCTTCTAGAATAACGTTTGCTGCTCCGCGAGAATCCGCCCAATAAAACTGCGCCGATGCATAGGTGTTGGACCTAGAGCCGTAATTTGTTCCCGGTGAAGCTTGGTCGCGTAACCTTTATGTATCGCAATCCCATAATCAGGGTATAATTCCTCCCACAGACCTTCACACAACCTGTCTCGTGTCACTTTAGCGATAATCGAAGCTGCTGCAATGGACTGACTATTAGCATCTCCTTTAATAATTGCCTGTTGTGGCAATGGGAGGTCTACCTTTTCAGCATCGATCAGCATATAGTCAGGAGTGTGCTCTAGACTCTCTACCGCCTTTTTCATGGCCAGGCGTGAAGCTTGCTTAATATTGATCTCATCAATGACAGTAGAGTCTACATACCCTACCCCCACGGCCAGTGCTTGATCCATTATAATCTCGTATAAAGCATCTCTCTTTTTAGCTGTAAGTTTTTTGGAATCATTTACTCCATCAATAATAAGCCCCTCTGGCAAAATCACCGCTGCTGCGACGACGTCCCCAAACAAGCAACCTCTTCCTACTTCATCTACGCCTGCTATTCGGCGATAAGACTGTTCCCAGCCTTCTTTTTCATAGGCCAACATATCTAACGAACTCACTAATTTGTCACCGCCAATTATGAATTATTCTATGATTCATATAAGTCAGCTTATCATAGTAAAGCTTACATGGTCATCTTAAAAAAGACGTACCAATTTAATCCATTCCCATAAAATATCCCCACAAAGTGGGGCTTAGCTTGAGGCGTACTCAGCTACTTTGTCGAGGACCCAAAACATAAAAAAAGAGCCTCCGAAATTTCGGATGGCTCTTCCATACCTAGTCCATTAAACGCAGAATTCACACCATTTAAGGCGTTTCCAGCGTAAAGCGTCCAAGCTTACCTGCCCGTAGCTCATGCAACAAGGCCCGCGAAGCTTTTTCCAGATCTACACGTCCACCGCTAATTAGACAACCGCGTTTACGACCCACGGCTTCCATAACAGCTACGATCTCATCTGGATTCTCCAGATCCTCAGGAAGCTTCTCAATGCCAAAGCGTTCTTGAAATCTAGAGCCGTAGTCCTTCACCAAATATTTCACTGCATAAAAGGCGATGTCCTCAATATTCAGGATTTCTTCCTTTATTGCACCTGTTACCGCTAGGCGATAACCTACTTCTTGGTCCTCAAATCTCGGCCATAAAATACCTGGGGTATCCAGAAGCTCCAAGTTGCCGCCTGTCTTAATCCACTGTTGACCCTTGGTTACCCCTGGGCGGTCACCAGTAGCAGCAATACTCTTACCAGCCATCCGGTTAATGAGTGTTGATTTACCAACGTTAGGAATACCAACGATCAATGCACGCATCGCTCGCGGATTCATTCCTTTTGCAATCTGCCGGTCAATCTTTTCTTTTAGCAGCAGCTTGACTTGCTCTGGAATATCCTTTACACCTGTTCCAGTAGATGCATCAACAGGATAAGCAACATGCCCTTGTGCCTTGAAGTACGCCAGCCACTTCCGTGTAATTTCTGGATCTGCCAGATCCGCTTTGTTCAAAATAATCAATCTTGGCTTGTCCCGCAAAATATCGTCAATCATCGGATTGCGGCTGGAAAGCGGCAGACGGGAATCGAGCAATTCTATTACAACATCAATCAGCTTCAGCTTATCCTCGATTTGCCGCCTAGCCTTCGTCATATGACCAGGAAACCATTGAATGGCCATTGCCGTCACCTCCTTTGACTTCTGTCAACTTAATGGTTAATCAGTGAAATATCCTTTATCGGCCAGAAGATTAAATCTGCACGGCCTACAATATCCCCCAGAGGTACATAACCGATCATTCGGCTATCCGTACTATCCGAGCGATTATCCCCCATAACGAACACATGTCCTTCAGGTACAGTACCATCTGGGAACTCTTCATTAGGGAAATCTTTATTATTATACAGAGCGTTGATACTATGCTTTGCATCAATTGCATCTTGGATATAGGTCTCATTAACAACTTCCCCGTTAACTGTAACTACATCCCCTTCTACTTTCACAGTATCTCCAGCGACACCGATTACACGTTTAATAAAATCTCTACCCTCAGATGGCACGTGGAATACTATAACCTCGCCCCGCTGCGGAGATCTAATATCGTACAAAATCTCATTTACGATAACACGTTCACCAGTATGGAAATTAGGCTGCATGGAAGGTCCATCTACAATAAAAGGCTTGAACAAAAGCCAGCGAATCAGAAAAACCAACACTAAAGCAATCGCAATGGCCTTGACCCATTCCAAGACTTCATTTTTAGGTTTACGTGGGTTCTGCGCGCTTGATTCCAAAGTTTCACTTTGTTCCTGCTGCATAGTTCACCGTCCTCTCTTAATACTACTCTTACTATACAACACAAAAAAGCTCCTGCCAAAAACCCCTCCACAGATACTCCTTCAGGAGGCCTTTTCGGAGAAGCTGATCCCCAAGCGTATATGTCGCACGCATTGTATGCCAATCTAAAACGCCCTCAACGTCCTTTAAGGCGGGTAAGCGTTTATACGAGAAATATAAGAATAATGTATAACGTGAAACTGATGCTTTCTTATATTTTCATAAAATAATAAAACGAAAGGGGCTTGAATTCAAGCCCCTTTCCTTTGTCACTATTCTAGCGACGAATTTCTTTAATTCTCGCTGCTTTACCACGTAGTTCACGAAGATAATAAAGTTTAGCACGACGCACTTTACCACGACGAGCCACTTCGATTTTCTCGATTTTAGGCGAGTTGATTGGGAATGTTCTTTCCACACCAACACCGTAAGAAATTTTACGAACCGTAAAAGTCTCACTGATTCCACCGCCACGACGTTTGATTACAACGCCTTCGAACAACTGGATACGCTCACGAGTTCCCTCGATTACTTTTACATGCACCTTCAAAGTGTCACCCGGGCGAAAACTCGGGATATCTTTACGAAGTTGCTCTTGCGTAATAGCTTGTAGGATATTCATTAAGGACTTCCTCCTTCCGTACAGGTGTTCTTGCCTCTTCCGGAGAGATCTTTGCTCTCCCTCATTATCCGCAGCGGACCACCGTATTCCACACAACAGAGATAATAATACCATAAAGGACGGGCTAATACAACTTATTTTTTCTATTTAAAGCGGTAGCATATCTCTTTTTTTCGCCTTCGATTGGCAATCTTTACATAGACCAACCACAGTTCCATTATCTTGTGCATAGAAGACTAGCTTTCCATTCTTCTTCTTACAAGAAGAGCAAGGCTGCTCCCCTGGGCTCTGTTTGGCTTTACGATGACTATCCATTGAGATTACATTGCTCTGAGTGGTACGCGGATAATTTTTTGCAGTATTTATTTTCCGTTTCCAGACTAAAAAATATACGCCTGTCAAAACTACTAAGGCAAGCAAAATGGCTACATATTTCATTTGGCTCCCTCCACCCTTCAGGATTTATTAAAGAAAGAAAGTAAAAAGACCGCCCTGTTCTGCAAGTGAGGTAACGGTCTATATCTGTATACAATGTAGCCTTAGCACACCTATGCACTTCTATCCGAAAAAGCGATTTCCAGTAGCTGCTGAAGGTTCTATATGAGGATTTCCGCGCCCTTTTAAATATGTACCCGTACCGTATTTATTCAGCGAGTGATCTTTCATTTATTTTAGCACAATTAAAAATCGAAGTGTAGTGAACACTTTTGAGACCTAGTCTTTGGTCCAGTATAATAACCCGCCTCCAGCCGTTTTTACAGATAAATTCCATAAGCTATACTTACAGAAGTACATAACGAAATCACATATGTCAGATCACATACACCCATATATGAGGAGGAGTTTTTTCAATGAGGAAAAGGAATAATAATAGTGTATTAGCAGCAGTAGCCGTATTATCTATCGTACTTTTGGCGGGTTGCACTGAATTACCAGGCAGACAATCTGCCAAAAATGAGGTTGAAAAGAGTATTTCTGAGGAAGCGCACCAGAACATTGGTGAAGTTGTCAAGCAAGAGCTAGGAAAAGCAGCTGCAACTGTGCAGCAAGCCGTTGAGGAAACAGCTACTAAGGTAGTTGACGAAGTTAAAGCAGACAGCATTAGCAAAGAACTCTCCGTATCGCAAGCGATCGGTTCAGCATCCGTACTCAGCATGGACAATGCAGTAGGAGAAATAGAAGTTACAGCTGTTACAGGAGATCTGATCCATGTAAATGCAACGATCTCAGCCCACAACAGCTCTCTCCATGCGTCTGACCGTCAAAAGATTATGGATGATGCTGAAGTTTTAGTAGAGGTCAGTGGTGATACGTTGAAGGTGTCCACGCATTCCAAATCAAGTCCTAAAAAGGACTTATGGACATGGGCGCAAGACAAATATGGATATTCAGATTTTAGCATAAGCTATAATATAGAGCTCCCCGCCAGCATGAATAAATATAAAATCACAAATAACGTAGGTCAAATTCGTCTTCACAATCTAGAGGGGAATTATCAAATCGTCAGCAACGTTGGAGCGATCAACATTGAAAGAGCTAAAATCACTGGCAAATCCACTGTAGAATCCGATACTGGCAGCATACGAATGGATATAGCAGGGATGAAGGATGATAGCAGCCTAAAAGCCAAAACAGAGGTCGGCAGCCTCAGTGCTGTCCTAGCCGATGGTATGAAATGCAGCTTAGAAGCCAATAGTGATCTCGGACAAATCAAAGGTGTAGAAGGTGGAAAGACCGATATCAATGGAGGCGGTCCCTTATTATCCCTAAGCTCAAATATAGGTGCAATTACAGTACAGTAATCAGCAGTAAACAGACCGTCCGGGATAATCGGGCGGTCTGTTTTTGGTTCCTAATGATTAGATTAATGCGATGGCAAGCAGAGTGAATAAACTTAAAGTTAAGATCTGATTTCCGGCAAAAGAATTCCCCCAAAAAGCAGAAGTATGCACAGAACCATTGTCAGTTCTTAAGTAAACATTGTATCTGTCTACATCTGTAATAACGCCTTCATGCGTTCTACCGTCTCTAGTCAGAATCCGCACCCTTCTATCCTTACAACGCAAACAGTTATAATAAGCTTCCACTAGTGTACTCCTCCTTGTTCGTAATGATATAATCTATGTGTAGGAGTACAGGTCGGTAACGGCGAACTTACATAGGTCGGACTTTGGGTCAATATTTACTTTTTTCGATCCTTGTATCTTTCGTATTCCTCAAGGCTATAGATAATGTAAGACCTATCTACGGCTTGCAGTCCGCAATATCCCATCCATTCGAGGAGGCCAATCTCATGAATGTTGAAAGAAAACAGTTTATTAAAGAAGGCGTACTGCGTATCACCATTTTTGTTATTTTAGCTTCACTTACTTACACCGTTCGCAACTATGCATGGGCTGTTACTGTTCTCGTATGTGTTGCGCTGTACTCACTCCTTACAGGAGTACACAAAATCTTACGCAAAGAATAACATGTGCCTCCACGAACTTTTATAGCAAGCTAAAACGCCTACGGCGTCCTTTTAAGGACAGTAAGCGTTTGTGCGAGAATTATAAGAATAAAGTATATCGTGAAACTTATACTTTCTTATAATTTCAAAAATAACCACTTTTCGCTGAGATGCTAGATCTCAGCGGAAAGTGGTTATTTACAGTTTAACCGGAGTAATAGGATTCAAGCTTTGTTACCTTCTAAAAGAATAAAACCATTAGCGACAGCGAACACAAAATTCACTGTATCTAATGGTTTTATTAAGCCTAACACTCAATCCCTAACATTCTATCTTATATGTTCACTCTTTAAATGGCGAATGGGCATTGCGATTTGTATAAAAATCGATAATATCATTCACGGTGCGGAGCGGCTCCGCTTCCTTGTGGATTGTGTCCACGTTAGGCTTGAATTCTTCATGCGTCTTCGTAGTCACTTCAGTTCATTCCCTTCAATAGTTAAGCTTGCTGCGTTATCAGCTGCATATATTAGTGCGGCACCTCTATTCATTACCCTAAAAAGAAGCTTTTAACGCACCAATGCTCATATTATTTTGAAAACTATTATTTTATTTGTTCTCAGGTACACATAACAAAAACGCCTCCTCAACGTAAGATACGTTAAAAAGACGTCAAATATACCTGTTTCATTAAATTATCACTCCGGTTTGTCCACATTTCTTAGACGTTCCAGTGTCTTTTTGTCTTTCAATGTAAGTTCTGCAGTCTCAAGCAGGTCCGGTCTGCGTTCCAACGTGCGCAGCAGTGCCTGCTCTCTCCGCCATATGTCGATGTTAGCATGATGACCACTCAGCAAAATATCCGGTACCTTCCAGCCGCGAAACTCGGCAGGACGTGTGTAGTGTGGATATTCTAGCAGTCCAGTGCTGAACGAGTCAGATATCGCAGAGGTTTCATTTCCAAGTGCTCCCGGCTGAAGCCGGACTATGGAATCTATAACCGTCAACGCAGGCAGCTCTCCACCTGTTAGCACGTAATCACCCATTGAAAGTTCATCAGTTACCAGATTCTCACGAATCCGCTCATCATATCCCTCATAATGCCCACATATGAAGATTAGGTGCTGCTCTTGCGCCAGTTCCTCTGCAATCTTCTGATTGTAAGTTTTTCCTTGTGGGCACATAAGGATGATACGCGGTTTCACAGAGCTCACTTCATCAGATCGATTGTGATCTTCCTCGTTCGGTGTAATACCAAGCACATGCTCAACTGCATTAAAAATCGGATCAGGCTTGAGCACCATACCCCCGCCACCGCCATACGGTGTATCATCCACACTATTATGTTTATTTCCCGAGAAATCACGGAAGTTTACAGCATTTAAGGAGACGATTCCTTTTTCACGTGCTTTACCAAGAATACTTGTGCTGAATACGCCTTCGCACATTTCTGGAAAGAGGGTAAGCACATCAATTCTCATCATGGCAATAACCCTTCCATCAAATGGACAATAATTCGTTTGGCTTCTATATCCACATTCAGGACTACATCGTTGATTACAGGAATTAGGATATCTTGTCCTTTTGCAGGCTTAACAACCCATACGTCATTCGCACCAGGCTGTAAGATTTCTGTAATCGTACCGAGTGGTTTGTCTTCATCTTCATCCGTGTATACCTCACAACCGACGATTTGGTGGAAGTAGTACTCGTTCTCAGGGAGATCCACCAGATCATTACTCGGAACCTTCAGGAGGCTTCCTTTATATTTTTCCACTTCATTGATGTTCGTATACCCTTTGAGCTTAACGATGAACATACCCTTGTGCTCACGAGCGGACTCTACAGTTACTTCGAATTTAGAACTGCCATCTGCAGGGATCACCTGCAGCTTCTTACCTGCAGCAAAACGAACATCAGGGAAATCGGTATGAGATAGTACTTTAATCTCCCCGCGAATACCATGCGTATTCACAAGTCTGCCTACGGTTAACTCTTCTGTCATACAACCCTCTCCTTTACAAGCTTCATCTAATCTATATTTGAACAAAAAGGAGCCGGGATATACTATCCCTAGCCCCTCATTGTACGCATCATTTAAGATAAAATATCTACAGTTACGCGTTTATCGCTCTTGACTGCTGCAGATGTGACTACTGTACGGAGCGCCTTAGCGATCCTTCCTTGTTTGCCAATGACCTTTCCAACATCATCAGGATGTACGGACAGTTCATAGACAATTAGGTGATCCTTCTCCACCGCTCGTACCGTCACATCTTCTGGATGATCCACTAAAGCCTTAGCAATTACTCCAACTAATTCTTCCATAGAGGACCCTCGCAATCAGTCATTATTTCTGTTGCTTAAGCTCATGAAACTTCTTCATTACGCCTGCTTTGGAAAGCAAGTTGCGTACTGTATCAGATGCTTGCGCACCTGTTTGAAGCCATTTAAGAGCTTTTTCCTCATCGATCTTAACTACTGCCGGTTGTTCAATCGGATTATAATAACCGATTTCCTCGATAAAACGACCGTCACGAGGGGACCGGGAATCGGAAACCACTACACGATAGAAAGGCGCTTTATGCGCTCCCATTCTTTTCAGACGAATACGTACTGCCACGAAAAATCACCTCCTTATAATAGTTTCGAGATATTAGAACAGCAAGATCATTTAAAAGGGAACTTCATACCTTTTCCACCTAGACCTTTAAGCTGCTTCATCGCATTCTTCTTAGAGGCTTTGCCGCCTCCGCCCATCATGCCTGAGAATTGCTTCATCATCTTACGCATCTCATCAAATTGCTTAATGAGGCGGTTGACCTCGGCAACCGAAGTTCCGCTACCAGCAGCAATACGCTTGCGGCGGTTATGGTTGATGATCTCGGGCTGACGCTTTTCCGTCTTAGTCATAGAATGAACTATGGCTTCAACGCGGCCCATTTGCTTGTCGTCAACCTTCAAATCCTTAATGCCCTTGGCTTTGTTCATGCCAGGCAGCATGTCAAGAATTTGATCGATCGGGCCAAGCTTCTTCACCTGATCCATTTGCTCAAGGAAATCATCAAACGTAAATTCTGCATTGCGCATCTTACGTTCCATTTCCTTAGCTTTATCAGTGTCAATGTTCGCTTGAGCTTTCTCAATCAGCGACAACATGTCACCCATACCCAAAATCCGCGAAGCCATACGTTCCGGATGGAACGGCTCCAATGCGTCAATCTTCTCACCTAGCGCAGCGAATTTGATCGGGCAACCAGTTACGGCTTTGACGGATAGTGCAGCACCACCACGGCTATCGCCGTCAAGCTTCGTCAATACAACCCCTGTAAGCTCAAGCTGCTTATTAAAGCTCTCAGCTACGTTCACGGCGTCTTGACCGGTCATTGCATCTACTACTAACAGAACTTCATCAGGATTTACAATGTTGTGAATCTGCTTCAGTTCTTCCATCAATTCTTCATCAATGTGCAGGCGGCCTGCAGTATCAATAATTACATAATCAAGTCCGTTATCCTTCGCATGTTGTACAGCTTGTCTGGCAATCTCTACCGGACTAGTCTGATCACCTAGCGAGAATACTGGAACTTTAATTTGTTCTCCAAGTACTTGAAGCTGTTTGATCGCAGCAGGGCGATAAATATCTGCCGCAACAAGCAATGGACGATGATTGCCCTTCTGTAACAACTTCGCCAGCTTACCCGAAGTGGTTGTCTTACCCGCCCCTTGTAAACCCGCCATCATAATGACAGTTGGTGGCTTGTTCGACTTGGCCAGCTTCGCTTGGCTTCCGCCCATCAGCTCGGTTAGTTCCTTGTTAACGATGTCGATAATGACCATCCCAGGTGTAAAGCTGTCCATCACTTCTGTACCAATAGACTTTTCTTTCACCTTAGCCACGAATTCTTTAACTACCTTGAAGTTAACGTCGGCTTCCAGAAGGGCCAACCGTACTTCGCGCATAGCTTCGTTTACGTCATCTTCGGATACTTTACCTTTACCGCGCAGCTTGCTGAACACATTCTGCAATCTTCCGGTTAAACCTTCAAACGCCATATGCAGTTTCTCCCTTCATGCTACTCTAACCTCTGCAAGCGATCCACGATCTCCGCGAACCGAAGTTTATATTGCTCAGGCAGCATCCCATTCTCCGGCAGTCTGCGCAGTTCTTCTAAATATTTGGTACGACTCTCATGCTTCACTAATAAACCAAGTTTTTCTTCATAATTTTCTAGGACTTGCTCCGCCCGTTTAATATGTTCATAAACGGCTTGGCGGCTGATTTCAAATTCAGCAGCAATCTCTCCCAAGGAAAAATCGTCGTGAAAATAATATTTAAGAAACGTTTGCTGCTTATCTGTAAGCAGTCGTTCATAAAAGGCAAAAAGCAAATTGATACGATTCGTTTTCTCGAGCCTATTCTCCTGACTCATTAAGGGCACTCCCTTCGTCAAGGAAAAACACTTTACACCTTCACAACGTCCCTTATGATACCTAAAAGAAAGAGAGATGTCAAGCATTTTTGCTTGTCATCTCTTTCTTTATTAAAAATCCCTTTTTCACGCAATAAATACGCTTGAAATTATTGGATCGGCAGTACATAAATCAATACGGCGAAGAAGTGTGTGACACTACCCGCAAGGACAAATACATGCCAAATCGCATGATGGTATGGAAACCCTCTCCATACATAAAAAACAGTACCTAATGTATAGAGTATACCTCCAGCCATCAGCAGGATCATTCCTCCGTCTGCTACAACAGCCGAAAGAGGGTTCCAAGCGATTACAATCAGCCAGCCCATTGCGATGTAGAATATGGTGGACATGAACAGAAACTTTTTAACAAAAAATGCCTTGAAGAAAACGCCGAACACTGCGATTCCCCAAATAACGCCGAACAAACTCCATCCAAGCGTACCCCGAATGGCGACTAACAAAAAGGGGGTATACGTGCCAGCAATAAACAGATAAATAGCGGAATGATCGAAAAATTCGAACAAATCCTTCGCCTTACCCTCTTTGAGACTATGCACTAGTGTTGAATTCAGATACAGAAGCAGCATTGTCGTTCCATAAATGGAGAAGCTGACCACATGCCATGTCGTTCCTTTCAGGCTTGCAAAAACAACAAGCAGAACAAGTGCAGCCACGCTTAATACCGTTCCAATCCCGTGCGTAATCGCATTCGCGACTTCTTCTCTCCGGCTGTAGGTGTGAGTATTTGCCATATCCATATCCTTCCGTCTAAGCTTTCTTTCTATTATACCACGCGTACCCTACTGGATTACAGTTTGTAAATCTCCGTATACTTCGCTTCTAAATAATCAGCTAAATAATCTGGACTCAGTGGTTCCCCCGTTACTTGTTCAATAATTTGTGAAGGCGTTAAGCTATTGCCGAAACGATAGATCTTATCGGTTAGCCACTCTTTAATAGGTAGTAGGTTCCCTGCAGCAATTAACTCATCAAACTCCGGTAATTCTTTGCGAAGTGTATTCAGAATTTGTGCAGCGTACATATTACCTAAGGAGTAGGAAGCAAAATATCCGAAATCCCCGCCAGACCAATGGACATCTTGCAGCACACCAAGTGCGTTAGAAGGCGGAGTAATACCCAGATACTCTTGATACTTAGCATTCCATACTTGAGGCAAGTCTTTTACAGAAAGGCCTTCATTAAAAATAAGCTTCTCGATCTCATAACGCACGATAATGTGCAGATTGTATGTAAGTTCATCTGCTTCGATGCGGATAAATGAGTTCTCCACGCTGTTGATCGCCCGGTAGAAATCTTCCAACTCCACATTTGCAAGCTGCTCCGGGAATTGTTGTTGAAGATCCCCGTAATAACGTTGCCAGAAAGCCCGGCTGCGTCCGATCATGTTCTCCCATAGTCTCGACTGAGATTCATGAATCCCCATCGATGCACCTTGTGCCAGTGGTGTTCCAACAAAATCCTTGCTGATATTTTGCTCATAAAGCGCATGTCCACCTTCATGTAGTGAGCTGAATATGGCACTAGTCACATTATCAAGCAGATAAGCGGTTGTAATACGAACGTCGCCTGGATTCAATCCTGTTGCAAAAGGATGCACACTCTCATCTAAACGACCTGCGTCAAAATCGTAGCCCATTTGCTCTAAAATAAAGTTGCCGAACTTTTCCTGCTGTTCTTTAGGGAAGATCTGCTGTAGGAAGCTTGTGTCTGGTTTATTGGGCGAAGCAGCGATAGCTTCTACCAATGGTACCAACCGGCTGCGCAGGCGGCTGAATACTTCATCCACTTTTTCTACCGTAAGATCAGGCTCATACATATCAAGAAGCGTATCGTACCGCGTTCCTTTCACACCCCAATAATCGATAAATTCTTGCTTTAGAGCAACTATCTTGCTTAAGTAAGGTTCAAAAGTAGCGAAATCATCATTCTCCTTGGCTTCTTCCCAGATGGTTTGGGAATGTGCGGACAGGACAGCGTACTCCTCAAATCTTTTGGAAGGGATGCTCTTGCTGCGCTCATATTCTTTACGGCAATCGGTAACGATCTTCTTCTGAACATGTGATAGCTGGGAAATCACTTCAGGACGGGTAAAAAATGTTGTAAAATCTCCCATTTCCTCCGAAACTCCGAGTCTGAACAGTTCTCCACTCAGCATCCCAATCGTACCCGAACGAACCTCTACTCCCTTACGTGGCGCACCGGTGCGTAAATCCCAGTGAAGTAATTCTATGGCCTCTGAATATCCACTTATTTTTGATAATAACTCGCTAAATTTCTCCCACTGTTCCTTCACTTGCTGTTCCATTTTATTACACCTGCTTTCTCTGTTTTGCCGACTCCTCTTGATGATACTTTTTTGAATGAGTATAATCAACTTCAGAGATTACATCTCTAATTTAAAATATTCAATGGGTTACATAAGAAGCAGATCTTGCTTCGCACAAAATTCAAAGGAGCGTGAACAGGCTATGATGATTCAAGTTACACCTCTCGCAGAAAGGAAGTTGAAGGAAAGGCTTGAAGATCGGCCAGGATTTTTCAAGCTCTTTTATGATACGGAAGGCTGCGGGTGTGACGGAATTAATGTATTACTAATTGTTTCAGAAGTGGAGGACGGCGATTCCAGGATGGAAAGTGATTCCCTTCCCTTTATCGTAAGCCGCCAGCAGGAAATCTTTTATGAGGACAAGATGCGTCTGGATGCCGAGGAAAGATTCTCTTCCTTTAAGCTAGACAGTGATTCACAGATTTACGGAAAAAATATCCTGGTAAGAGATATGCGTAATGTAAGTACATTTTAGTAATTTTAGGGAGGAAGAATAACCATGAGCCATGTATCCGATATTATTAACTTCAATAAGAGTTTTGTAGAGAATAAAGAGTATGAAGCATATTTAACAAGTCGCTATCCCGATAAAAAAATGTTGATTATCACTTGTATGGATACCCGTCTGGTTGAACTATTACCAAAAGCTATGAACTTTAAGAACGGTGATGTCAAAATCATCAAAAATGCCGGAGCGGTTATTTCTCAGCCCTTTGGTAGTGTTATGCGTAGTGTCATGGTTGCGTTATATGAACTTGACGCGGAGGAAGTTATCGTTGTTGGGCACTATGAATGCGGTATGGCTTCCCTCAATGCAGATCATATGATCAATTCCATTAAAGAACGTGGAGTATCCGAAGAGGTGCTGAACACGCTGGAGAATTCCGGAATCAAGCTTACCAAATGGCTGCGCGGGTTTGACAATATCCAAGATGGGGTATCCCAAACTGTGAATCTGATCAATAAGCATCCATTACTACCCCCAAATGTACCAGTGCATGGCATGATCATCGATCCGGCTACCGGAGCGCTTGAGCTTGTCGTTGATGGATATAAATAACTTAAGTTACAACTCTCTGACTGCTGTTTGCGTGGATCCTGGATCCACGCTTTTTTTGTAATTAAAAAGTATAAATTATGACAAGCATATACTTTCTTATATTTTAAATAAAAATTGAAACCTAGTAAGACTAGCTGCGTAATACTGAACATGCACATAAATTCATACTCACAGGAGGGTTTTCGTACTAAATGAAACCAATGAAACGCGTAATGATGATTGTAATGGCCTTCACTCTATTTTTCGCCGTAGCTACCCCGAACTTTGTGGATGCGAAGCGAGGTGGTGGCGGATTTAAATCCGGCACTCGTAGTTATTCAACAACTCCAAAAAAATCAACAACCGATAACGTAAGGAAAAGCGATAGCACTAAAAGCTCCACAGCAGGATCTACTGCGAATACGAAACGGGGATTCTTCAGCGGTGGCGGCTTAATGAAAGGTATGATGATCGGTGGTTTGGCTGGGTTACTGTTCGGCGGAATGTTCGCCGGTATGGGTGCCTTCGGTAACATTCTAGGATTCGTCATTAATATGCTTGCTATCTATGTGCTCGTAATGCTCGTGATGTCCTTCTTCCGTCGCAGAAAAGAACGTCGTCGCTTAGAAGATCAAGGTGGTCGTTACTAATGTCAACAATGGTTCTTAGCATGGATGAGATCATCAATGCCCTCTGCCTACACATGGCTGAACGTAAAGCGGTTCGCCCTGAAGATGTTCAAGTAGAACTGAGCTGGGAAGAAGACACCGGATACTCTGCTGAGGTTTGGGTACAGGGACGTAGTCAATATTTAGTTGAGTCCAACATGATCGAGGCGATCCTACGTTACATGCTTAGCGAATATGGCATTCGTGCATACCGCGAAGATGTAAGGCTAGACCTGGATGAGGAAATCACTGCAATTGTAACTACAGGAAACTAATAGTAAAAGGGACAACCCAAATGGTTGTCCCTTTTTTGTATGCATCTATTCATAGAAAAATTGCTTTACCGTTCCTACTCCATCCGTCACATCAACTTCAGCGTACGCACCGTTAATCAGCGTAATTTGCGGTGGAATATGACCACAATCGATATCATACACAATAGGTACCTGGAGCTCCTCAGAAAGCTCTGCGTAGATGTCTTCGGCCGTGTAGTTCTCTACTGGTCGATTAGCAGGACTTCTGCCAAACATAATGCCAGAACAATTCTCAAACCAACCTGCGAGCTTCATCTGAACTAATGACCTACGTACATCAACCGTATTCAGTTCGCAGTTTTCCAAATACCATAGGATCGGTTCATTGTTAATCATTTGTTCTTGGAAATGCCGCAGATTGCCAAATGGTGTGCCAATCAGATGCCTAATTACATCTATACAGCCCCCTAGCAGACGCCCTTTCATAGTTACAGGACCAGAGGATACTGTCTTCCAACGGGTATCTTCTGTCAAGTGAAATACATAAGGCGTAGGAGCATCATGTTGCCATTCCCCCTGATATTTAAGCGATGAATGCTGGACAATAGAACCCCCTGCTTTCGTCTCTAGAACCGCTTCCCACATGGCTGTGGTATCATCTGAATACTCTCCTCTTAAATCAACAAGGTTAGTCCCGTGGGCCGTGGCAATCCCTGTTCTTAACGTAACTGCAAGCAACAGCACGCTTATATCTGAATAACCTAAGATCCATTTGTCCTTCATGGTATCAAAATCAATAAACTCAAGAACCTCAATTAACAGCTCCCCGCCCCAAGGCGGAATAAGGATATCAATATGCTCAGCGCTCATCATCTCGTTAAACTCCTGAGCACGAACTTTGGCCGGTGCCGATTTAGCCTTCTCTTGCGTCCATACCGTATCCCCGCAAATCATATTAAATCCTTTAGATTCCAAACGACTTGAAGCCAACTTAATTAACTCTGCATTTTGAGCGCCTACTCCAGATGAAGGTGCTGTCACCCCTACTGTCGCATTCTTGTTCAAAATCGGATATCTAATCATATGACACCTCCAGTATTACAGCAATTATATCAAGAGTACACATCAATTACACAAAAAAAGAACATGACTAGTCGCGTCAACGTACGATCGCAAAACCAGTACATGCTCTTATTCAATAGAAGTCAACTTTAGAGTAAAGAAATAGCTAGCAGTTCGAACAACACAAGCGGCAAGATCACATTATTATTAGGAGGACCTGGGTAAGGACCCGGGCCGGGATACGGACCATGACCATGACCCGGACCAAGACCCGGATGATACGGTTGGTAAGGGTTATAATATCCGCGCGGCATTTGCCCATTAACTGCAACGTTCAAATACAAATGTTTATTATCTACTCCGGCAATAGTGCCTTCATGCACTAAGCCATCTAAAGTCTGTACATTCACCCTATGGTTTAGGTAGGGCTTGCAAGATTGATGCAAGGAATCACGGACACCGTGCAGGTGCCGGATCACCGCAGGATCGGCCTGATAAATCACATTCTGCTCTTGCCCAGTGTTATATGTCGACATGGATGCTCTGACCTCCGTAAATGGATTTGCTCCATTCTATGCAGAAGCCTATATCACGGTGCCTATTTGAGAGATATCCTTATACTGGAAGGGCTACCTTCTCAACTTTCACATTTACCGAAACAAGGGACAAGCCCATCATATTCTCCACAGCATTACGCACATTTTTTTGCAGCATATAACAGACCTCTTGAATCACACATCCGTAATTAACAATAACCCGCAGGTCGATGGCAACGTCTACTTCCTTCACTTCTACAGACAATCCTTTTTTCACATTTTTACCGCCCAAACGTTTGGCCCAGTTATCCGAAATATTACTTCCTGACATCCCGGCAATACCTGGCGTTTCCAGAACCACCTGTCCAACGATCGATGTGACTACATCATCTGAGATATGAATTAATCCTTGCTCCGTTCCTTCATTCATATAAACAACCTCCATATTTGTTAATTTATGAGATATTAAAGGCTCTCCTCTACCTCTACCTCTGCCTCTGCCCTGTGGTTCTTAACAAACAAATTATACACTTTGGTCAAGAGGATTTTCACAATCATATACAATGGAATAATCAGCAAAATCGCAATAATCCCGCCTATATCTCCACCAACCAACACTAAGATGATCGTTGTCAGCGGATGAATATCAAGCTTTTTCCCAAAAATGTAGGGAGCAATCAGATTATCCTGAATTTGCTGAGCTACAAGAACGATGATGATGGACCATACTGCAATGGACGGCGATTGGATGAATCCGATAATGAAAATTGGGATACTGGAGAGAATTGCACCAATGAAAGGTACAAAATTCATCACAACAGCAATCACTGTCAACAACAATGCATACTGTAGTCCAATAATAAGGAAACCAATATACATCAGAACACCAAGTGCCAGATTGACTAATACCCGACCAACAATGAATCCACTTAACGCACTGTCAATTTCACTCATCATTGTAGTCCCTTCTCCACGATACTTCTTTGGAAAGAAACTTACAATCTTACGACCAAATTTCCCACCTTCCTTAAGCATGTAAAACAACATAATAGGAAAGGTAAATAAAATAATCGCGAAATTTGAAACAAAGGAGAATAGACCCGTTACGTAATTCGAAATCAGATTAAATCCTTTATTCAAATATTCAGTCAATTGGGAAGCAAGATCCATATCTGCTGGGATAATAGAAGCCAAGAATCCACTGTCCTCGAGCCTCAATAACTGCTGATTCACGGCTGCGATCAGATTTGGCATATTATCGACAAAATTAATTAGCTGTGTTCGAAGTGAAGGCCATACTCCAATACTAAAACCAAACAAGAGCAATGCAATGACCACATATACGATGATGATCGCAACAGAGCGATTTAGTTTATATCTCTCCAAAGTATTGATTAGAGGTCGGAGTAAATAATAGAAAAATCCTGCCAACATTAAGGGCACGATAATAACATTGAACAAAGACAAGATTGGACTGAAAATAAAATTAACTTGTGAGCCTAAAAATACGATGCCTAACACCAAAAGGATCGCTATACAAACTCGAATAAATGTGTTCAGTTTAGCCATAGTTCTCTCCTATCTTCTATTTTCGGGTGTCTTTCATCTCGTTATTTGGGAATACGTATGGTGAATACCGTTGGTTCCTTCTTTCCGCGACTGAGATGAAGCGTTCCACCCATTTTCTCTGTATTTTTCATAGCAATGGATAAACCAAGACCCGTTCCACCTGTAGTTGACCGCGCTTTATCTCCTCGAACAAACGGATCAAAAAGCGTTGACCAAAGCTCTTCAGGAATGCCTACTCCGGTATCTGCAATTTCAATAGTAACCTCGCTCTTCGAGGGGATAACCTCCACTCGCAAATGAGTGCCTGGCGGGTTATAGGTCAAAGCATTGGAGATCAAATTATGAACTACGCTTGAGAGTAGCTCCGCATCGAAGCTTGCGAAGACTTCCTGTTCAGGAACATTCAGCTGCAGGATGAAGTTCTTTTGTTCAATCTCACCATAGGAGTCTGCAACGATTTCACGAATAAACTCGCCCAATTCATGACGCTCCATTCGTAGTAAAAAATCTGGGGAATCTATTTTAAGTAGCTCCACCATATTTTGAATCAGCTTGGTCACTTGCGAGGATTTATTATAGATATAGGTTAAATAACGTTTCTGGCGTTCTTCGTCCTCACCACGACCTTCAACCAACGCCTGTGCAAACCCCTGTATACTCGTAATGGGTGTCTTCAGATCATGAGAAAGATCAACCATCATGCGTTTCTTACTTTCTTCTGCTTGACGTTTTTCTTTCGTTGTCTTCTCAATTACGTCCGCCATATAATTAAAAGTCTCCCCAATTTGCGAAAATTCTTTCTCTGCATATAGCGAGATACGAGTATCATAATTTCCTTCAATCATCTGCTTCAAACCAAGCGTAATAATACGCAGCGGCTTCCTGATTCTTCGTGCCACCCAATAGCTGTACACGATAATAAGCAAGAGAACCATTCCAACTCCTAAAAAAACATAGTATGAAAGCGAGTGGTTGAAGTATTCAACTAATGGATCACTATTAATTGAAATGTCGATAACTTCTCTAGGGATTTTCAAAAGCAGCCACTCTGATTCATTCTCATTATTACGTGTAGTCAACGAGTAGAAGTACGCCTGATCTTCTCCGTTTTCCAGGTTATTTAAGAGCTGGTTGTCGGTATATTGTGTTACATCGTCTTTCTTCTCACCAACTACGTCGATGACCTTCTTGTCTTGACCCAAGATTTCAATCCACCCACCGCTACGCAGAAGCCGTTTGGTTTCTATCCCATGCTCTAGATTATCTCGATAGGCACTCGCTTCAACCTTCAATTCAGGATCAGCGATTTTATTTTTTTCGAACATATGGGTCACATCAAGATTAATGAACAAATAATAAACAATCACAAGAAAAAACAAAATGCAGATGAATAACAAAAAATCCAGCGTCAGCGATGATTGTAAAGGTCGTTGATCTCTATTGCTCCATAGGCGCTTCAATTTTGTATCCCAGCCCTCTAATAGTCTTTAAATAAACCGGCTTTTTGGAATCTTCCTCGATCTTTTCCCGGATATTACTGATATGTACCATGATACTATTATCTTCGTACACATAAAAATCTTCCCATACCGCCTCATATATTTTTTTTCGTGTAAAGACCCGACCCGGTTGTTTCATCATTAATTCCAGAATTTTGTACTCAGTAGAGGTAAGGACGACGGGTTCCCCTGAACGATAGAGCAGACACTGGCTTTGATCCAGCCTCAATTCTCCCAACACAATTTGTTCAGCTGCCTTTTCTTCAATAATCTGTGCGTCAAAATGATGCACTCGCCGCAGTAAAGCTCCCGCACGAGCTACAATTTCTAATGGATTAAACGGTTTAGAAATATAATCGTCGGCACCGAGTTCAAGCCCCAGAATTTTGTCGTAATGTTCGCTTTTTGCAGATAAAAACAACACCGGGAAATGATGAGACTCACGAATCTTCTTCAATAATTGCAGTCCATCTAGACCAGACATCATAATATCAAGAATCGCTAAATCAATTTTATGGTTTTGTACTTGCTTTAACGCTTCAGTCCCACTGTTCGCTTCCACAATGTTGTACTCTTTCTCTAAATATAATCTCAATAATTCCACAATTTCTGCTTCATCATCTGCGATTAGAATTGTATACACAGTAATCACCCCATCTAACTATAATCTTCGATTATTAAACCCACCTAAACGCAATCTAAAGAATAGCTAAATTATTACATCCATCAAATTCTTATATTTAAATAAAAATCGCACACAGGAACTCGTCCCATGTACGATCGTATAATTCCAGAAATCTGAACACCTGCTGGCAAATATAAACGCCCTCGGAGTCCTATTAAAAAGCAACACCAATTCCACCTTCACCCGCATAGGTTCCCATTACAGGTCCCATACTCGAGAGTAAAACTTCTTTGAACGGGTGCTTTTGTAAGATGCGTTCTTTAATCTCAAGCGCAAGCTTCTCACAGTTACTGTGTACTATAGCGATAACAGCCTTCTCGTAGTCATGCTGCTTCTCATCCAAATGCGCTAGCAGTCGGTTTAATGCCTTTGGAAGACCCCGGGTCTTCTCCACTACCTCAACAGTACCCTCTTCGCTGATTTTAAGCAGTAGTTTGATATTTAGCACGGAAGCAACCGCTCCTGATATCCGGCTTAGACGTCCGCCCTTCATTACATTCTCAAGTGTATCCAGTGTAAAATATGCGCGAACTTCATCCATTTGCTGAAGCACCTTGTCCTTCAGTTCCTGCAGACTTGAACAAGTCTGTGACCACTTCGCCGCAAGGCCCACGATCAGCGACAACCCGCCAGAAAAGGTCTTGGAATCTATAACCTCTATCGCATTGGTGTGTCCTTCTTCTTGGTACATTTCCATAGCGATCATAGCCGTCTGATAAGTGCTACTAATATTAGAGGACATACAAATGACCATAATGTCAGTACCTTCCTCTACTTGCCTGAATGTCTCAAGGAATTGGTTAGGACTTGGACTTGCTGTAGTAGGTAGCTCCTTGGATTCACTCATTTTAGCATAAAAGGTTTTCGTATCCGTATCCGCAGGCATTAACTCATGCCCAAAATGAACCGGTAGATGGACTACGGAAACATTATACTTCTCCATGTAGTCAAGGGGTAGGTCAGAACCGCTGTCTGTTATGATCTTGATTGCCATAATATAAGTACTCTCCTTTCAATATCAGTACTATTATAGCTATCGCCAAATGAAATCTCCAGTAACCAATATAACTTGAAAAATCCTTCAATTTGTGCTTATGTCTTTCTTCCTTAACTTGTCCTAATATGATATGGTTTATGAATAAGCGTATAGAAATGGAGTGTATGTATGAGTAAGGGAAGAGTATGGAACCGAGGCAAGCATGATGGAACAGGACTATCAAGGAAAAAAAGCGTGGATCAAGAAGTTACAACATCTACTGAAACTGAAGCGACTGAAGCTTTAAATGAACCGTCAAATGCCAGAATTGATACAGTTAAACCGATGAATCGTACGAACTGGGTAACTCGTCCTGCACGGGTTATCAATAAAGATTCCAAAAACAAACAATAACTATAATAAATAGGGTTTCAGAACTCGTCCCTGAGTTCTGAAACTCTATTTTTATATGTTCTTAAACGTAGGTAGTTTACATAATTACATCCGGACGCTTATACAAAACGAGTATGGCTGCTGCTATAAGGATCATCCCCATAAATGCGGGTGCGGCATGGCCTAGTGATACATAAATCTGACCTCCAATGATAGGCCCAATCATTCTTGCTAAAGCTTGAATAGATTGGCTACCTCCTTGAATCCTACCTTGTTCACTAGAATCGACAGACTTGGAAAGCATCCCGTTAAATGAAGGCCCAAAGATCGAATCCCCAAAGCCAAATATAAACATTCCAGCGATAAAAAGAGGATAGAATGAGAATAAAGCAGATAACGCAATAAAACTGTAACCGATAATTTCCGAAGCCATTCCGAGAATTGCTATACGTTTATCACTAAGTTTCTTCAAAAGCTTTGGCATGATCAAACCTTGTGAAATGATGTCTTGGAGACCCATAATCGAAAACATAAGTCCTATTAGTGCAGGCTTCCAGCTGAAAGTATCCATTGTAAATTGAGAAAATACTGCCTGTAAAGATCCGTTAGGAATCCAGAGTAAAAACGCTGAGACTAGCAGCCTATTTAAGTTTTTCATGGAAAGTAAGTTTGCAAGCTGTGAAAATGGATTCAGTCTTACAAAGGTAATCTCCTTCAGTCTATTCTTCTTGGCAAGGCTCTCTGGCATAAAAAAGAATCCATAAACAACATTCAATAAAGTTATGATTGCTCCAAAAAACAAGGGAACAGAATAACCAAACTTAGCAAGTAATCCGCCTATCGTTGGGCCAATGACGGTGCCTACACCTACAACTGCACTTACCCATCCGAAGTATTTGGTTCTCTGCTCTGAAGGAATGATGTCTGCAAAATATGCAAAGATCGTGCTTATGCTCCCGCCTGTTATACCTTCGATTATACGTCCAGCAAATAGTACCCATAGAGCCCCTCCTATGCCAAAAACCAAGTACCCGACGGCGGAACCCAACAGGCATACTAAGAGTAATGGACGTCGGCCATACTTGTCGCTCAAAGCTCCAAGTACGGGGGCTGCAAAAAATACACAGACTGCATAAACCGAGGTAAGCATCGTAACAACTATTGCTTGTTCTCCCGGACTGCTAGTATAAGGCTGCACTAAGAATGGGACGACAGGCATTATGATACTAAAGCCTATTCCGCAAAGAAACACAGAAATAAGACCGAATATTAATGCGTGTTTATCTACGGATTGTCCTGTGTTCTGTTCATTGTGTGATTTAAATATGGACATTTATGTTCACTCCTTAAAGTTACTATTTTGATTCCTAGGAAACATGTTTATCGTATCGTCATTTTGTTTCCTTGTCAACAAAATAATAACAATAAAAATGCAGCCGTTCTCCATAGAGCCCGACTGCATGTGGTTTCATTTTCATTATTGAAATTTTACTCCGATTTAATATCTTTACCCTGTTTCTTTATTTCCGCATCCAAATGACTACTATACTTTTCCACGAAACTAAGCATACTATCAAATTGTTCCTCGGTTATCTGCGCAAAGACGGCTTTATCCCGCTCTTGAAACTCTTTGTGAAGGTTCTCATGGATTTTATAAATTACTTTTCCTTGCTCAGTAAGCCTAAAATAGATTTCTTTTTTGTTATCCGACTTCTGGTAGCTTTCGATCAGGCCTTTTTCTATGAGTTTCTTAGTTAATTTACTTATGGCACCACGAGTCATAAAAAAGGACTCCGCAAGTTTTGTAACGTTGGAATCTACATTTTTTTCAATGTATTCAATACAATGTACTTCGGAAGATGTATAACCCTTAAGACTTGCTTCCATCTTATCTTTGTTAAGCCAAACCATCTTATTATATAGGTCCCTGACACCCGTTAGGATCTGATCTTCTTTGTTCATGACCTGTCCTCCTACCCACTCTTGCATTAACAATATTATATCACATTATTTTTTTGTTTCTATTTCAACAATATTTAAAATAATAAATTCAGGAATTTAACGAACAGCAAATAGGGTTTCGAAACGGAAATCATTCGTTTCAAAACCCTATTGCTCTATAGTCTGAAGCTACCTACAAAAGCAGCCTTTGCTAATCCTAACATTATGCACGAGTGGAGAGAATGAATCTCTCTAGCGCTGCTGTATCCGTAATCCTATGATTACATTCTTGGCTCTCAATGCAAATATATTGGCCAATGGAGGAGTAATCATCCGGCGAAGATTTTGCAAGCCTGGTCTTGACCGTAAAGAAGGCGAGCTGTTGCTGCCGATTACAGAACAGGCAATACCCCTTCTTGTTCATTGGTGTCATTCTACCCTCAATACCGATAAACTGCCCTTCGAACGGATATACAATAAATAGTTTATTGGTAGCAATATCTATCCAGCTCAAATATGTCATATATCGAAAGTCGATTGCTGATAAATCAGGTACCTTCAGCTTCTTATTCTTAGGGAATAACTTCTGAATCTGTTTCGGTGTAATCTGTGGAAAAGGTTCTAAATAAGGCTCTAATCCACTAAGATACTTCTGAAAATCGTATGCAGTCTCAAAGGCAGATATTTGTTGCAGCAACTGTTGCTGACTATCACTTAGTGTTGAAAAAGCTTCTACTACATTCAACGATGAACGATATCTTACCGTCTCCAAGACTCTTCGATCCGCTACAGTTCGCAGTGTTTTTAGAAGGAAGTCTGTTTGTTTTTTAATAAAATTATATTGATGGTTTCTAATAAATGGTGTATTCATTGCTCTTCAGCCCCTTATTTGTTTTGAACAATCCATAAGGTGCAAAGCCCATTATTAGAAACGATAATATTTAGTTTGGGCGATCATCCATCCTATCGCACCTCACGCAAAGTATCGCCCTAATTTAGGCTTTGCGTGAGGAACTTCTAGCTAATGGGCAAACCAGCATTAGCACAGTACCACCTCCGATTACATTCACGAAAAAAGTATAACAGGAATGTTTGGAATCGGCTAGACCATGTTGCCAACCTCAGCATCCTCTCTGGAAGGTGCTTCACCAATGAGCTGCTTTAAAAGTTTCTTCATCATGACCGAAGCTTTCACTTTAGTGTGAAGACAAGGCGAAAGCTCAATTTCGTAGTTGCCTTGCTTAATGGTTTCTTTCAATTCCTCAACCGTCGAGCAGGTAATATTCAACCGATTCAGAACACTCCCATATTGCAGACATTGATGACTATCACTACCGGCAATCACAGGTACACCAAGCTTTTCAGCAAATGGTGTGATCAGGTTCTTATAAGTCTCTGCCCCCTGCATGTAAATATCCTTTGCATTGAAATCAAAAGCATCTAATC
Source organism: Paenibacillus sp. FSL E2-8871 (assembly GCF_038000345.1). Classification (NCBI taxonomy): domain Bacteria; kingdom Bacillati; phylum Bacillota; class Bacilli; order Caryophanales; family Paenibacillaceae; genus Paenibacillus; species Paenibacillus sp. FSL E2-8871. The sequence goes on from NZ_JBBOBV010000001.1 coordinate 2,042,527, forward strand.
TCCGAAGCAGCTCCGGGTCCAGTTGATGTAATGGCGTAGAAGTACGGAAAGGATGAGCTCCTATTTTCCAAAGGTTATGTTTGTCAGCCATGTCCAGCAAATCCTTGAATGGAATAAAATTCCTCTCCTGCGTATGCTCATCCAGTAAAGCTCTAACTGCTAGAACATTTTCCTTAAGTCCGATCACCAGGATATGACCTGTCTCCGCAATATCCACCTCCATACCTGGAAACAGTTTAAGTCCGTTTACATCATAATAATGTCCGTTATAAGGATAAGTCTGGTCCAGCGTCTCATACATCGCAAAGAAATTAGAAGTGTTAAAGTGCTCGGTCAAAGCTACTGCCTGTAATCCATTCGCTTTCGCCTCAAACATCATTTCAGCAAAATATTCAGGGGAAAAGGTCGATTTCTTAGATAATTTACCGTGGGTATGCAGATCAATATTCATGTCTAATTCGTCTCCTTTGAGCTTTTGAGTGATGTTAATACACCAGTTTAGGGTAGAGGTAGCCGATCCAGAAAAGCAAAATAACATAAACGGTGGATCCGGATAAAAAGTACCAGTCGGACCGCTTCATTTTCAAATAAGATAACTTGATCTTCTTCACTTTCTTATTATTCAGACCGTAGCTAAATCCCCTAGTCTCAAGCGCCTCGATCGTGGTCCGGGATCGTTTAGCGGTGTTTAGCATGAGTGGATAAAAAGCCAGGATCACAATGCGCAAATAATACGTTACTGTTCTCCAATACAACAAACCATGTTGCAGCGGTCTTTGCCCTCTCAGTCTGAAGGATAACAAAATCTGATGGAATTCCTCCAATAACGTAGGCAAAATACGATAACCATAAGATAAGCTGAAAGCAAATGTATCAGGAATCCCTAAGGATAGCAGGCCGTCGCTAAGTCTTTCCGGATCGAGACTGGAGAACACCGTAATACTCGCTAGTGATATCACTGAGAGCTTAAGTGTCAGCGTCAACATAGGCAGCAACGATTCAATTCCTCCGCCGAAAAAGAGAGACAGGATGAACATCCACCCAATTTGGCTGATTAATCCCAGACACAATATAAAAATAATATATGGGCTGACTCGGGAGAGGACAGTCGTTAAGACCATAAGCAAGAACATCCCTAACAGAACTGTACGGTTATGTACAAACCAAGGCACAATGGCAAAGAATATATACCAAAGTAGCAGCGTTCGCGGGTCGAGCATTCCCAGAAAAGTACTGCTGCTGTTATAAGCAGTCCCTAAGAGTTCCAGTTTAATTTGTTCTACAGATATACGGTCAAGTGCCCGTTTAACAGCTTCCATGGATTGCAGCTACCTCCTTTTTCACTTCCACTAGACCTACGAATTCCTCTAAGCTGCTGCAAATGCGGGGCAGGCCGAGCATACGACTCAGCTCCATCAATTGCGTCTGAGCCAGACCCGCACGCCGTAATAGTAGTCCGTCAGCGAAGATTTCATCTTTCGTTCCGTCAGCAATAATCCTGCCTTGATGCATAACGATAATCCTGGTCGCCCATTCAGACACAAGCTGCATATCATGTGTCGCGATCACCACTGTCTCAACATGACTGCGAAGTGTATCCAGCACATGAACCATTTCCTGTTTGGTCGAAATATCCAGATTCGCCGTTGGTTCATCGAGCAGCATGACGGCAGGACGAACAGCGGCACCAATGGCTAGCGATACTCGGCGTTGCTGCCCTCCACTAAGAAGTCGAGCGTCACGTTCTGCTAATTCATTAAGCCGGAATGCTTTTAGCATTTCTTCAACTCTCTCTTCTATGACTGATAACTTCCGTGCCTTCAAATAATAAGCAATTTCTTTGCGTACTGAATCCTCAATAAACATTTCCTCCGGGTTCTGAAATACGTATGCTACGGTACTGGAGAGACGCTCGGGTGGCAGACCGTTCACGGTCATCCCTTTCACATTTACGGTTCCAGCTGTAGGTCTGACAATTCCAGCAATCAGCTTCATTAAAGAAGACTTACCCGCTCCGTTGTTGCCAATAAGAGCGATAGACTCACCCTGCCGCAGATCTAGTTGAACACCATTCAAGACAGGATGCATCGTCTTATGAATCGTACGATATGAGAGGTGTACGTTCTCCATCTGAACGACACTCTTCTCTTCCCGAATTACAGTAAGGGACTGCTCCTTCATATAGTCAGATGGATCATTTCTCTGCATCGCATCCTGCCGTAATATCATGTGGGCGTTCCCTTCTTCAGCACTCAAGGGAAGTAATTGGGTTAGCGGCGCATCAGATTGCAACAGCCAAGCTGCCCGAGTCACATCGGGGGGATAAATACCCAGCTCCAGCAGTTCTTTTACAGATGACAAAGCTTCACGCACCGGCTTCTGCCAGCACATTCTCCCCTTATCCATCAGGACAACATGCTTACAATAGTCTGCAATAAATTCCGCATGATGTTCGATCACTACAATGGTCTTCCCATGCTCCTCATTCAAACGACGCAAAATATCATAAATATGGCGGGCATGCTGCGGATCCAGCTGAGCTACCGGTTCATCAATGACCAGAATTTCCGGATCCATCGCTAGTGCTCCGGCTAAAGCGAGCAAATGTTTTTGCCCGCCACTCAATTGCCAGATGAATTCATTTCTTAAATCACTAAGTCCGGTTAGTGCCAGTGCTCGCTCTCCCCGCTCCTTGTAATCGGCAAATCCATAATTGAGTGGTGTAAACGACACATCATCAAGAACCGTCGGACGCACCAATTGATTCTCAAAATCCTGATAAACATACCCTATATGCTTGGAAAGCTCCGCTACACTTTTCCCATCCGCCGGTTGTCCACAGATCGTCGCCTCTCCAGTGAAGTCCCCTGTGTAATAATGAGGAATCAGGCCATTAAAGCATTTACACAGCGTGGATTTTCCCGAACCATTACTACCTATAATGGCAATGAAATCTCCTTCTTCTAGCCGCAAGGATACATCTTGAAGTACAGGTTGTTCGGCTCCTGGATAAGTAAAGGTGACTCCGTTCAGTTCGAGTATCGAATTACGCATCTACTTGACCCGCTTCCTGTCTTTTACGTGCTGAACGCCGAATCAGGGATATAATCGCTGTTGCTGCAACAATTGCCGCTACCAGCATACTCAGCCAGATTAAGCTCTCTTCATTGGACTCTGCCCATGCAAACTCAAAGTCACCAAAGTTCCATCCGGATTCCGAGAGTAATTCCGATCCAAGCGCAACCATGACCAGAAGCGTTCCAAAAATGACGAGCTTAGGAGATAACCAAGCCCCTGTTGCATAATTCATGTTCCGTTCACGCGGCTTCATACCAAGCAAAGGTTCGATTTTCCCATATAAACGTGGAACCAGATACATGGTAGGAATTAAGGCAAACAAGATACCGGAGAAGAGTACATCATTCAAAAAGCCAACTCCCTCGATTACAACGATACTCTCTGCCAGACCTTTAACAGCTTCAAGCTCTTCTACACCCACCCATACTTTCACTATATCCACAACAGAGCTGAAGAACTGGTGAATCGCTACGCCAGTAATCGCCGCCACTCCAACCTGTCTACGATTCTTCGGATCAGATACCATACGGCCAGCAGTATACATCGCCAATGAGAAAGTGATGAATTTCTCCAATTCGCCCAGCCCACCAAATTGACCTAACATTAGTTCCCCGAAGATCACTTCACCTACAGCTGCCCCAATAGCCGCATACAATGGATGGAACAGCATACATAAGGTCAAAGGAATGAAAGCGAAATATTCAATCGATAATTCAATGGGGCCTAGTTTGATCCCAGGCACAAGCTCCGTAAACATATTGGACAAGCCATAAAGCGACATCGACAGTACAAAAATCATCATTTTTTGTGACTGGGTCAGCGTGTAGCGTGTTTTTATCGTACTCATGAATATTTGGCCTCCCTACAGGAATTTATCTTTATTATAAGAAGGCCATGTCAGCACAACTTTTACCAATTGTTAAATGGGAGTAATATTTTTTTCAGTATTTTTAACGTTGTAAAAATATTTACAACATCTTCGCACGTTATATTCTATTTATTGCTTCATATTAGGAGGAATGAGAGATTGTATAAGGATTGGAATCGTCGCGCTTTCTCACCAAATCAACGAATTATTGCTGACTTCATTCAAAAAAATGAGCAACGTGTGGTCTACATGACCGAACAGGAAATGGCAGATGAGCTTCAATTAAGTATCGCCTCCGTCTCACGGTTCTGGAAAGCGGCTGGATACAAGCATGCCAAGGATTTCAAGAGCCGACTCCGTTTCCGCTTCGAGTCTACACCTTCCATAAAAATGCGTGATGCCATGCAAAGATCGGATGATAGTTCACTCCCTCATGTGCTGCTGGACAATTGCTTACATCATCTGCAAGAAACACGCCGCTATTTAAGCGACGAGGCGCTGCAACATGCGATAGAAGCACTATCTGGGGCTCACATTGTCTATGTATATAGCCCTGGTCCATGTGCTGGACTGGCAGAGCTGATGATCTATCGTATGGCACGTTTTGGAATACAGATGAAAAAAATGGCCCCCAGCGGTCACGAACTGCTAGAGACCTTAATGCATGCTGATCAAAAAGATGTATTGCTTGTCTTTGGATTCGTTCAACTGTTACCTGAAATCGAAGTGATTCTGGACCATGCACGTGAAGCTAATTACCAGGTCATCCTGATCACCGATAGACTCGTGTATCCTCGATCCCAAGATGCAGACATTGTACTGTATGCCGGAAGAGGTGAGGTTTGGGAGTTTCACTCCATGGTCGGTCCCACGTATATTATCGAGAATCTGATTCTTGGGGTAGGCTTAGTAAACAGGGAGAGTAGTCTGAGTAAGCTGGACAAATTGCAGCAGCTAAGGGCGCAATATGGAGGGAAGCTTCCAAGGAGCTAGGTTAAGCTATAAAGAAACGGAGTGATTGCTAAAATAGGACCATGGAAATCATGAATAATTTACCTCCTTTTACAAACACTACGAAACAAAAGGAGGCTGATGTTTCATGTGTCAACGTTTTTCTCTGGCGGCCGAACTACAAGACATTAGGGATCATTTTGAAATCAAACGGGTGATGTACTACTATAAAGACCGCTATAATATTAGTCCCACACAGGATATGCCTGTCGTATTACAGCAGGATGGTGAGCGAATTCTGGATGAGTTCCGCTGGGGCTTCGTTCCTTATTGGGGTAAAGATGCGATCAATGCGGATCTCCGAAATGTGCATCAGAATCCAACCTATCGCAAGATGGTGGACAAGCAGCGCTGTATTATCCCTTGTAATGGATTTTACTATTGGAAAAAAGAAGGCAAAAAGACTTATCCAGTTCGGGTAGTCATGAATAATCGCAGTATGTTCGGAGTGGCTGGTCTATACGAAATTTGGCGGGATACGCGCGGGGAGCCTCTTCGCACCTGCTCTCTGGTCATGACAGATGCCAATCCACTGATTAGCGAATTTGAGAGCCGGATGCCGGCGATTTTATCCCCACAGGATATCACTCGATGGCTTGATGAGGAGACAAATGATCTGGAAGCACTGAATCCGATTCTGCGGCCTTATTCAGCAGATGAAATGCAGGTGTACCCGGTCACACCAATGATTAGTAACAACAGGAATGACTCGGCTGATTGTATTCGGGAAATGGATCTGAAGGGATCCTGGGTAAAGCCTTGAGATGATAGCAGAATTGGATTAGATGCTCTAAAAATGAAGCAGCGGTGCTAGGGCTGAGAATTAAAACCTTAGCACATCGCTGCTTTAATTGCTTATCATTTCTATTGGCTCTTCATCCAATTACATGCTCAAGAGTTCAGTTCGAATTTATATTGTTCAAGCTTTTCAAAAACACCATCCACCCATTCAGGATCATCTCATAACTTAGAATTGTTAAACTTTCTAACCGCAGGATGACCCGTTGTGATAGTATCTACACCATCCTTGTACAAAGTACAAATCAACAATTTCTAATGACTTATTTACAGATTGAACTAACAGTTTGCAAGTCATCCCAGACCAGCCCCTTCCTTCTCCACCTTCCCTATAAACTCATCCATCTCTTTCCTCGTTCTCAGAATAACAACCTCTTTACGTCCTTTAATCTGCTCAAGTTTCTTTATAGTGTTCACTCGACCTTTTTTTCTATAATTCCAAACCCATTTCACAAAATCCCAATCTAATTTTTCTGGGCATTCTTGATTCATATCCGGTCTGGAATTCTTGTGATATATAATTCGTCGTTTGATAATTCGGTAGATGCATAGAAGTCTAGGCATATCTAAGAAAATTATTAAATCGGCTTTGATAATTCGGATATCCATCGTTCTTGAATAGTTACCATCCATGATCCAATGCTCTTCATTGATAAATTGTTCGACAATATTATTCCACTCTTCATTTGGTTTAGGAACCCAGTCGGCATTCCAGTAATAGGTATCCAAATGTACAACAGGGAGATCAAGTATGTAATGTAGTTTGCGAGACAAGGTAGATTTGCCCGATCCAGCAGATCCAATGACTAGTATTCGGTTCATAGGTTCTCCTTTCGCAAAAAAAACACTAACAGGACGTTAGTGCCTTCCAAGAGTTATTATTTTGAAATTTTTATAGCTTAAATCGATTTCAGAAAATCCTTAACAGCCTGCGTCTTCTTATCCCCGTTCTTCTCCAGTAGCATCAAAAATTCTTCAAGCTGGATCAGTAGTGGGCTGGCTTCAATCTGCTCTGGCCCCGCTTCTGACAATGTATTCTCGTATGCAATTGCCGCTTCTTCACTCATCACTTGCGTTATCTTATCAAAGAGCGGAGAGTTTTGGGTACCGTTAAACACATATTCTTTGGCTACGTTATAGGCTTCCTTAATAGCTATTGTACGGTTGGAAGACTTATAGGTTGACAAAAAATCTTCATATGCCATAGCCCGTTCTATGACCTTGTACCAGTTGATCAGCAAAGTTCCGTTCACAGCAGAGGGTTGCTCAGACTCAGTAGCCATCAGCTCGATATAGGCTTGCAAATCTTTGGAGACGTAAGGTTTGAACACTTTGAAGCTTTTGTATTGAATGATTGGATAAAAGCGTCCGCCACCCAATACAAGCTTATAGTCCATGGCAGTCAAGTCCTGTAGAACAACACGGGTCTGGGACTGCTTCACCTTGGATCGAGCCAGCACCATTGACATGCCTGGAGTATAAATATCTTTGATATCTTGTTGAATAGCAGGCGTATTCATTCGTTTGATTGCTGTAGGTAGATAAGCTTTCAGGGCATTTTCCAAATGTAAAACGGCTAAATTAGCCTCTGCTGGCGTCATCTCATCAATACGATTGACTAAGGTGGCTTGGGCCAGACTGAGAGATGAAGGTTTCTTCACTCTTTGCTCAAACAAACTAAAAGCAGAAGAAGACTTAACAACCGCTGCTTTTGACCGCTGTGGGACGGCAAAGGAAATGGCAAGACCGATACTGGTCAAGAACAGGATTAAGCCGAGAGGGGCAGCAATGCTTTTCATAAAAATTGATCGTTCCATGGTACAGCTCCTTCCAGGGTAGACTGAGACAATGAATCGATCTTAAAAATATCATTAAATGGAAAATAATTCAATGATCATGTCAAAATCAAACATCACCATTATGCCGCTCTAGAATTATCCAAGCATAGCAGCTTGTCGTTTGTATTGATCCTCCAGTACTAAACAAGCCATAGCCTCTACGACAGGTACGATTCTCGGACAAATACATGGATCATGTCTGCCTTCGGTGCGTATCTCTTGTTCTTCCCCTTTGATGTTAGTCGTTTGCTGTGGCACAGAGATGGACGAAGTAGGCTTTACACTGATCCGAAATACGATTTCTTGTCCTGTGCTAATCCCCCCGATGATTCCTCCGGAATGATTAGTTAGAAAACCATCGCTATTCCTCGCATCATTATGCTCACTCCCCAGCATCGTTGCTGCTTCGAAGCCAGCTCCAAATTCTATCCCTTTAACAGCGCCAATGGACAGCATAGCTTTCGCCAGTTCTGCATCCAATTTATCAAAGACCGGCTCTCCAAGACCCGGAACCACGCCACGAATACGGCATTCTACAATGCCACCACAGCTATCCCCAATCTCGGCTAACCCCTCAATTTTTTTAATCATTTTGTCAGCTGCAATTGGATCACAGGCACGGACAGCGTTTTGTTCAATCACACCCTCATCGAAGGATTCACATCTTATGCCTCCGATTTCTTGTGTGTACGCTACTACCTGTACGCCTCTTCTCTCTAACAACTTACGAGCTATCGCACCTCCGGCCACTCTTGCCGCAGTTTCTCTACCTGAAGCACGTCCGCTACCGCGATGATCCCGAATGCCGTATTTCTCTAAATAAGTAAAATCGGCATGGCCCGGACGAAAAGCGTCCTGGATCTCGCTGTACGCTTCTGGTCTCATATCGTGGTTTTGAAGAACTACAAAGAGCGGTGTACCTGTTGTTTTCCCCTCAAATACTCCAGATTGTATGTGGACAACATCATATTCTTTACGAGGAGTAGTCACTGAAGATTGGCCCGGTTTTCTCCGATCCATCTGTTTCTGTATATACGCTTCGTTAATCTCGACGCCTGGTGTTACACCATCCACTATGACCCCTACCGACACACCATGTGATTCACCGAAGGTTGTAATTTTGAACACTTCACCGAATGTATTTCCTGCCATTATATATGCACTCCTTATTTAGTATTGGACCTGTACGCCTAACGCTGACAAACGGTCAAAATAATCTGGACAGGTCTTGGAGACACAACCAGGGTCGATAATCTGAATATTCTCAATCTTCAAGCCGATTAAAGAAAGCGCCATAGCCATCCGGTGATCGTCATGAGAATTTAGTAAAGCTGGGAGTGGCTGACCCGGATATACCGTTAGACCATCCTCAAACTCTTCCACACGTATTCCGGTCTTACTTATTTCTTCACATATCGCGGCTATCCGATCACATTCATGATGTCTGATATGTGCGGCATCCTTTAGAGTGATTGGACCATCTGCAAAAATAGCCATAGCAGCCATTGTTAGTGTTTGATCCGACCACTTCTTCATACTCACTGTGTATCCACCCTTAAGCCGTGGGACACCTTGTACTTCAACAAAGTTCTCCCCACGAACAACGGTACAGCCCATTACCTCCAGAACGTCTAAGAACTCGATATCAGGTTGACTTGTATTGCTAGCATTGATCCCTTCAATTCGTACACGTCCTGCCGTAAGTGCAGCTACCGCCCAAAAGTAACAGCATGTGGATACATCAGGCTCTAAAGTGATCGTGTGACCTTGATACTTTCCTGCAGGAACCGTTATCGATTGACCGTCCTGAGATGCTTCTGGTTTTACACCAAAGGAGGCCATCATAGTAAGGGTCATCTCTACATAGTCTCTTTGCACAACTTCTCCATCAATATACACGGTTACCGGTTCTTTGGCATACGGTGCGGCTAGCAGTAATCCACTTATAAATTGACTTGAAGTGGAGCCGGGCATGGTTGCCTTTCCTCCTTGCAGACCTTTTGCCTCTAATGTAAAAGGTAAACAACGGTCGGCTTGTTTATACTCAAATTGTGCACCCAGGGTTGTTAATGCATTGAGTAATGGCGCGAGTGGCCGCTCACAAAGCCGTTTACTTCCATTCATTGTCCAAGTGCCAGTCCCTGCCGCGAGTGCAGCCGGTAAGAATCTCGCAACCGTACCTGCCGCTCCTACATATAGCTCACCAGTCGGATTCGGCCAGTTGCCGCCACTTCCATCCACAACAGCTGTCTCTTCTTCTATCACAACGGGAATCCCCAGTTTTTTTAATGATTCAATACACCAGTAAGAGTCATCACTTCTTAATATTCCCTTTATTTCTGAACGTCCATCAGCTAAAGCAGCGATTACCAAGGCCCGATTCGTCAGACTTTTGCTTCCTGATATGGTTATCGTCCCATTGATTACCGCTTTCGCTGGGCTAATCTTCACTATGTGTTTATCGCTATTCGTTGACCATGGAGAACGTGCTTCTAAGTCCGGTTGATTGAATTCCACTTCATCCACCCCTTTGAATTATTCCTCTAGCCTGATTATAATGAATGAAATGAAATAAATGAAATTGGATTTTTACCATAATGATATAGAGGTGATCTATACCACATGTTCAACTTGGAGTGGTATCGTATTTTCTGGCAAACGGCACGTCATCGAAATTTAACAAAAGCTGCAGGGGAACTACATATTACACAGCCTTCTGTGAGTTATGCCATTAAACAAATGGAAGAAGCCTTAGGGCTGAAGCTGTTTCACAGGCTGTCCAAAGGTGTAGAGCTTACAGAAGAAGGACGAGCGCTATTTGAATATGTGGAGCAATCCTTTTTCATGCTGGATTCTGCACAGAAGCATCTGGAGAGCTTGAAGCAGTTAAATGAGGGAGAAATACGAATCGGAGCCAGTGATTATCTGATCAAGCACCTTTTGTTGCCGCAGTTGAATACCTTTCATAGCACATACCCAGGTATACGAATTCGTCTCTCTCATGGGAAGACGCCAGACATCACTAAGCGTTTAAAAGATGGTGAGATCGACTGTGCCTTTGTCCATATGCCGCTTCACGATCCACTGCTAAATATACAGACGCTGGCTGTGTTAGAGGATTGTTTTGTAGTAGGTGAAGCCTATCAAGGATTAGCTAGTCGTTCACTTACCATGAGAGAAGTGTCAGAGCTGCCTTTAATCTTATTTTCTCAAGGGAGCAGTACTAGAGTATTTGTTGAACAATGGTTTGCGACTAAGGGATTATCGGTAATTCCAGATATTGAATTGGGGAGCATAGAACTGCTAGCAGAGTTCGCTAGATTAGGGTATGGGGCAGCTTTTATCAGCCGTTCTTTCGTGCAAGAGGATCTTCATAGTGGAAAGCTTCATGAGTTGAAGTTAGAAGATCCGCTTTTACCTCGCAGTATAGGTTTTGCAGTACGACGGGATCGAAAGCTGTCTATTGCGGCTGAGCAATTTGTTCAGATGATTGGGGCCCGGCTATCTGAGGGTTTATAATTCTTTGACTAAAAAAGCAAAAAACATCGGGAATCCCGATGTTTAATTCATTCCTAAAGCTTCTTTAATTTGCGGGATAGATAAACCGTTTGTTTTCATCTCTTTGATCCAAAGAATGCGTGCGACGGTTTTCTCTCTTTTATATCTGCGTGTTAAATTCTCCTCGGCCTGTTCAAAGGGAAGCATGCCTTCTTCTGTGTAATGTTTGAGTGTACTATAACGAGAGTTTGTGATTCTTACCAATTCACCTATAGATACATACTCTGAAGCCAAAATATTCTCCATGGAGCGTTGTCTAGACATTGATTACCAACTCCTTTACAGCGGGCGCTTCGGAACAAGACGCACACCTTGGATTGGCACTTTCATCATTACAAAATGCGGGATCGCATCGTATAACAAATTATCAATTTTAAGGGTCGCAATCGATCCTCTCTCCATCACCTTAACTTCATGTCCATAGGACAATAATCTTGTAATAACTGCGTCTAGTCTTTGATTAGGATTATCAAACCAAGACTCTGTTTCTATAAAGACAGCTCGCGATGGCTCTAGGGCAGGGAATAAAAGATTGATGCTACTACCGATAAAAGTCTTCGCAAACTTTGTCTTCAATTCTAAAAAGCGTTTGATTCCCAGCTCAATTCCATGGCGAATTTGTATTGGAAGCAATGCCTTTGCCCATACATTACTTTGGTATAGATCATGTAGTTTGATATTTACCTTTTCTATTTCATTTAGCGAGAAGAAATCATGCATGCATCCACATTCACGAAGCAGCCACAGCATACAAATGACCTCATCCGTTACTGAACCCTCTTCCAAAATCTCTGCGCGAATGTTCTCTGTAATGCTTGAGTACGCCTCCATATTACTGCGATACGCTCTAACTTCAACTTCGGCAGTATCAAAATACATGTCGCTCCCTAACAGACTTGGGATATCTTCAAGCAAATCCATTGCTTTAAGATAATCTGAAATCGCGGTCTCGAACTTTTTTAATTGTTTGTTAGACAGCGTGGAGGCCTTTTTTACCCACCAATTAAGATCTCCATTCACTTCAGCATGTTTATGAAGCAAGGGTTGCAGAACCGTTTCTCTATAAAGTGTTGAATGAGATTGATCAAGTTTTTCCTTGGGCAAAATCAACTTGTTCTCAGATTGTGTAATACATCCCTCTAAGTAAAGCTCCAATATAACGGCTGCTGCCATGCTGCGTAAAGACACTTTCTTAACAGTAGTCATATGAAGACTTCTCTGTCCATTAAGTGCGAGCAATGAAAAACTTGGTGCTAATTTTAAATCCATCATAACCATCCACCCCTATCCATAAATTCTTATTTACTGGATGATATTTATTCCGTATGGTGAGCGTTTTGGTCTACTTACTACTTACTACTTATCACTTACAATACTCTACATTTACATTATTTTCAAGTGTTCTTGGATTAATTAAATAAAACCCCAACTTGTAATCGGAGACTACTAAAAGAACGGACAATCATATCCTTTTTAGCAAAAAAAGCCAGATCGTCAAGCAATTAATTATATGCTTGACGACCTGGCCTTTAATTTAAAAATAAACCAATATTTTCTTTTATGTATGTCCTTAAGTTAGTAATATTCCGCACTGCGGTACAAAGTTATTTTTTTTTCATATTATAAAATAAGACCCGCAGTGAAAGGAATTTAAACTCATGGAATATTTGAATATGCTGGCTAAATTAGGTGTTGGAAATGCTCATCCTGGAGGGTTTACAGCAACTTTAAAGCAATTTGAACAATACCCTCTACTAACTGCCTCCCGAATCCTTGAAGTTGGTTGTGGCACTGGTAGAACAGCTTGTTATTTAGCTGCGCAAGGTCATGATGTAATAGGTATAGATATTCAATCAGATATGATCTCAAAAGCAAAAATACGGGCTGAAAAAGAGAATTCTTCAATTCAATTCTTAGTAGGCGACGCAAGTTCGCTTCCTTTTCCTAACGAGTCATTTGATGTGATTCTTGTTGAGTCTGTATCCATTTTTACGGATACAGAAAAGGCATTCTCGGAATATTATAGGGTTCTGCGGACTGGAGGCAAGCTTTTTGACAGAGAAATGATTCAATATAAACCTATGTCTACAGAAATTAATCAAATGATTAGTACATTTTATCATGTTAAGAATCTGTGGGACTTTAATGATTGGTCAGCATTAGTAAACACTATGGGATTTTATCATTCACAGATAGATGGTCCCTTCTTGTTTCCTAAATCAAGTGAGGATCTTACAGAGCATCCGGACAATTATCAACAAATGGATGCAGATTCCTTTCTTGACCACACGATTTGGGAAGTGATCAGTCAGTACAATAGTATAATGGACCGTTATCATGAATACATCGGATTTATTCTCGTAATTGGAACGAAATAAAGGATTAGCCTGCCCAACAACATTTGCGAAAAAAGAACAATAGCCTTGTAACAGTGACTATTGTTCTTTCTGATAGCCTGCTATTATACAAAGAAACAAGCAGATAATATAATTACCAATAAGATATAAAGAACCAAAATTTCTCCAGTAGAAGTAAATCTGCCTCCAACTCCACAGCTCATTGATTATCCCCCCTTTTACTTCTTAAAACATAATATGCACTGCTATTCTAAATGTATGGATTATAACCTAATTAACACGAAGGAAAAATACGGTTATATCCTAATCATTGTGATGTAATAAAATCATTCAAAAAATAGTTGTAACTAACTAAAAAACAAATTGACTCAATAAATAAACACGTGTTATATTTTTCTTACAGGTGGTATAAAAACTTATACTCCTTTTATAAAAGTTCCAACTATGCAGTTCGAAGCGGAGAAATTACTCATGAAAGAAAACGGGAACGATTTACTACGTATTTTGGAAGCCCTGTCCAATCCCTATCGTCTGCGCATCATTGCGTCGTTGAAGGATAGACGGAAATATGTCAGTGAGCTTGCTCGGGAAATCGGTATAAGTCGGCCTTTGCTGTATTTACATCTACAGAAGTTAGAAGGAGCCGATTTGGTATCCGGCAGCTTAGAGTTATCAAATGACGGAAAGGCGATGAAGTTCTATGAGCTAACGGATTTTAATATCCTACTCTCGCCGGAAATAATTGCGAAATTGGTCCCAACATTAAGTGTCAAAGTTTCTCAAACAGATGATGAATAATAGGAGGTCTATCCATGAATCAAGACAGCGGAAGTTTATATGGTTATTTCGGAATGGCATTCGGATTCGGAATTCTCGTTCTGGGGGTAATTGTTGCACTCGTAGTCACTATTCAGAAGTCTAAGACCAAACGTTTCGCAACCCAAAACGCATATTCGATCAATTTGGAGGATGAGTTCCGCAAGCTGACGGGAAGCTTTTCCGTCATGCAGCACGAAATCAAGGATAGACAAGACAAATCATCTGAGGAATTGTCGCAAATTCGAACCCGCATCGAAAAAATTGAAAAGATTCTTAGTGAGGTAGAATAAACGGCGGAATTGCAACAATCACCCCTGTAAAGGCCCATCCGATAAGATATGATGGGCCTTTGTTATATCCTTCATTAACTTCAGTAAGCCTTGAACAGCACCGCACGTTCCCTTCTTTATCATCAAAACAGCACAAAATATCATGCACTGCTTCCCTTTCCACCTTAAACTGTAGAAAAAAGGAGGGAACAGGATGTTAACGATTTCCGTTCATACACTGGATTTGAAAGGAACAAGCTATGAAATTGGGTATAAGCTAGGCAATATTATTTCAGAAAATACAGCACACAAGATTGCTTACACTCGTAAACTCGAAGGCTTTGGTCTAACAGAATATAAAGACGCTGTCAAACTATTCGATGAGTGGTGCCCAGGCATTTCAGAAGAAATTGTTGGCTTTGCCGATGCATTAAAGGTTAATACCGAGCAAATCGCTTACTACGCCATGACGTATCTGCTGCCGCGATGCAGTCAGATTGCCTTGCTGCCAAATATGACAACACAGAACAAGCCATTGTTAGCTCGCAACTATGAATTCAATCATCAGATCGAGGATTTTGTGTTAGTCAGAACCTCAGTAACAGGTAAATATACGCACATGGGCACAAGTACAATGAGCTTTGGGAGAGACGACGGTTTTAATGAGCACGGACTTGCTGTTACAATGAGTGCTTGCGGCTTTCCTGTCGGGGCTGTGCCCTTTTTGCGTGCACCTAAAGTAAAAGGATTACATTTCTGGGCGGCCATTCGGGCGTTACTGGAAAATTGTAAAAATGTCGAAGAATCACTGTATTATTTAAAAGAGATGCCTATCGCCTGTAATGTCAATTTGATGCTGCTAGATAAAAAAGGGAATGCCGCCTTGTTTGAAACGATGAACGGCATGCAAGCGACGAAGCAAATTAGTCCAGCTTCGCAAGAGCAGTTCCTCTGGGCTACCAATCATCCAGTCCTTCCACCATTAGTTCGTTATGAGCCCCAGGCTGCCATTCATTCTTTACGGCGAGGGGAGTGGATCGCTTCACAACTGAAAGGAGCAACAGCTATGACGAACGAACATCTAAAGGAGATGCTGTTGTCCAAATACCCGAATGGGCTGTGCAGTCATTATTATGAGGATTACTTCGGTACAACCAAAAGCATGGTGTTCTCCCCCGCAGACGGTATAATTGAGCTATGTTGGGGCGGCAGAGCGGAAAATGGCTGGCAGACTTATGATTTAAAACAAGCTATACCAGACTCCACAACAAATATCCAGATTTGTATGGAGAGCGCGGACAAAGCTATGTTCGATTATCACTCTTTACTTTGAACAGTTGACCGATGGAGGGATTCAAATTGGACTATCGACTGGCGTTAGAGCAAGCGATAATCTATATTGAAGACATGCTTGGCGAAGCGATTAAAGTAGAGGATGTTGCACGGGCAGCAGGCTATTCCTACTATCATTTGAACCGCCAATTCACCGCTATATTAGGGGAAAGCATCGGCAGCTATATTAAGAAACGTCGACTGGCCAATGCTGCAAAAGCTTTGCTTTACACAAACAAAAGAATTATAGATGTTGCGCTAGACAACGGCTTTGAGTCCGCCGAGTCTTTTAGTCGTGCGTTTAAATTCATATATAAGGTCAGCCCGCAGGAATACCGTATCAATCGACTGGACACCTTCATTGCTTCCAAGACTAAACTGCACGCTAATTTATTGGAGCATCTAACTTGCAATGTTACCGTACACCCTACCATTGTAAAACTCCCAGAGACGAAGGTCGCCGGAATACGTGGAGAAACAACGCTCAAGGATAACAAACTAGCCGAACTGTGGCAGAAATTCAACAATATTTCTACTCAAATTCCCCATCGTTCACTTAATGGACGAGGATTTGGCATCTGCGAGGCCTGTCATGAAAACAGCCTATACTCCATGAGTGATGAGGTGCTATTTACAGAGGTCGCTGGCATCGAAGTGGATTCTTTTGAAGGACTTCCTGCAAAATTTGTGCAAAAGGTAATTCCAGAGGGGCGTTACGCCGTATTCACTCACACTGGTACACTGCGCACGCTTCCCCAAACGTTCCATTATATTTTGGGAACGTGGTTCCTTAACACGAAAGAGGAAATGGACGAGCGTGAGGATTTTGAGCTATACGATCAACGATATTTAGGATATGATCATCCTGATTCCAAAGTAGATCTGTACATTCCGATCAAATAAAAATCATGACCCCCTAGAGAATTATTGGATGATAGCGCGGCTTAGACCAAACTGCAAAAGCCCAAGCGTTGAACACGCCTGGGCTTCTATTTATAGGTAAATGTGGTCTTCAGATATTATTAGTGAATCAACAACACACAGCACTCCACATGCCTAATATCCCTATACTGTCATTGGATTGAATTCATTAACTCGTAGAAATATTTAGGTTCCTGAGTTTTATTAAGACGATACCAAGCGTCTAATGTTTTTGGAGAAAATACATCTAGCGCTTTTAAAACATGAACAGAAAATTCTAATGGAGCTACTCCGGATGCGGTGATCAATTTCCCATCGGTGACAGCAGATTCCACTTTGTAATATTCTTCGCCCGTGTAAGAATGGCAAATCATTTTAAGGTAGGCCAAATCATTGCTTGTGTGACAACGTGAATCTAACAATCCTGCTTGAGCAAGTCCTAAGGTAGCACCGCAAATTGCTCCAACTACTATCCCTTCCTTTAAACACATCTCGGCAATTTTTAATATAGGCACGTGAATAGCTTCTGTCCATGTATTTCCACCAGGTAAAATCAGTGCATCTACGCTTTTAATGCTGCACTCATCCACTTTAATGTCAGGCATTATTTTCAATCCGCCCATTGTAGTTACCGGAGTCTTTTCTATCCCAACGGTGACTATTTTTGCTGGAGCCAGCCCCTGTCTGAAGTGTCTTCCAGAGTTCAGTTCGGCGGCTAAATAACCTATTTCCCAATCGGACATGGTATCAAACACATAAAGATATACTGTATTATTCATTTCTAAGTGCTCCTCATAAAGTTTATTAGGTAACAGCAACCATTCATCTTTAATGAGTGGTTATCATTATAATAAAACAACTTCACTGACATCTGCTGTCAGTGAAGTTGTTAAACTTGATAATATTCCATTAACTCTGAAGCAACCGCCACAAGTTTATTCTTTAGATTCTGTGGCTCTATAACTTGAATGGATTTCCCATAGGGAAGAATTATATACGGAACATATGTATACAGTGATTCTTCCTCAAGTAAAAAAAATGCTTGCGTTGATGTCCGCTCCTGCAAATGATGCTCCAAAAACCAATGTATGCATAAATCATCCAACGCCTCTGCCCTGCCACCAATAATTAAAGAAATTAATTCGGATTTACCTACTACATCTGGTAACAGATTTTTCATAAAAAAAGTACGCGCTGAAAAATCATTGGGACGCCTAAATGAGAATGGCGTGCGTGTGATGTTCAGAATTCGTTCTACCCGAAAGCTGCGGATCTCATTCCGCAGGTGGCAAAATGCAATTGTGTACCACTTATTGTTCCAATTAACCACGCCATAGGGGTCTATTACCCTATTTGGGGACTGCTCTTCATGACTGTTACGATAAGAAATTTCTACAGACCATTCATTTGCTACAGCGTGCTCCAATTCCTGCAATACCGGCTGAACAGCGGGGTATCCCTTGCGGTTTATTACTTCAAATCCGGCTAAATGATGGCTTAGTATACTTTCCTGCTCCTGATTCGAATACATTTTCAACTTAGATGTTGCATTCTCTAATGCCTCACTCAAAGGATATCCGGCTTCTTTTGCAAATAGGGCAGCATGAAGCAGTGTCTTTTTTTCATCAATACTAAATAGCAGAGGAGATTTGATAAAATTGTGCAGCAAGCTATACCCGCCATTGTGCCCTGTGTCGGATATGATAGGGACACCACTGGCACATAGTGCATCAATATACCGATAAACTGTTCTTATATTCATCTCTAACTTTTCCGATATCTGCTTTGCAGTCAATTTCTCTCCCGAATTCAACATCCATAGAATTTTTAGCATATTATCATTTTTTGGCATAACATAACCCTCACTTTGATTACCACTAAACTTAACTTCTAACAAGCACTTTAAGTGATTTGTTAGCTAATCCACTGTATTCCTTTATTCTGATCCTAGTAGTGTTGATACACTCCTGAATTCCTTGTTATTACTAATCAACTCCGTTAGTGTTACCGGAGTGCTCACTCCCCCACATCTCCATAACTGTTCTAACGGCGATTTTTTTCAAATCCTCTTTTCATTTCAATAAATGCCTCAGCTTATCTGGGTTCCTAACAAAGTATAAGTTGCGAATCGAATTTCTCTCGACATGCATTAGCGCAACAGTTACGATGCCATCTCCTGAACGGACAACGAGTCCTGTTTGGCCATTTATATCCCTCATTTCTACATGCACGCCTCCTTCGTAATGAGGAGCCTTACGAGTTAAGCCGAGAAGGAAACGGGCGACGAGATCGCGCGATTCAATAGGATGGACGGCGGCGAAGGCTTTACCCCCTCCATCTGAGACCAACACGACATCTTTGGAGAGCATGGATACAACCCTATCCACGTTACCCTGTTCGAGAGCCGCTAGGAGTCGACGGACCCACTCTTCGCTTGCAGCTTCGGGATTGACTGGTTCATCGGGGGTAATCCCCATTTTTCCTCTCGCACGGCTGATCAGCTTGCGGCAATTCGCTTCGCTTTTGCCAACGAGCTCAGCAATATTAGCATATTCAAAGCCGAGCGCCTCACGAAGCACGAACACTGCCCGTTCCGTAAGGGACAGCCTTTCAAGCAAGACGAGCATAGCATAAGACAGCAGCTCACCTTGAACAACCGATTCAAACGATTCATCATTCGGAGTAAGAAGGGGCTCAGGAAGCCATTGCCCGAAATACTGTTCTCGCCGCTTACGCGCCGAATTGAATAAATCCCGACAGCGATTAGTTACCATTTTGCACAAATATGCTTTAGGTTCAACCAATCGATCCAGCTTTACATCATACAACTTCAGGAATACGTCCTGCACAGCGTCCTCCGCATCGGAGACCGATCCAGTCAGTTGGTAGGCAAGCGTAAAAAGCAGCCCTTTATAATGCTCATATAATTCTTGCATCTTAAAATTCCACCCTTTTCCACTAACCCTCTGTTTACATTATTTTAACAGACTTGCCGAATCCCATGTGAATTTCCTTATTCGCCAACCCAGCTTTCCTGTAAAAATAATATCTAACCCCCATTGATGTGTCCATACCATTCCCTGCTCCGGACCTAAGGCAAAACAAAAAAAGTCAATAAATTCCTTATGCATGGGTGCTGGACGCCCTGCAATATCCGCCGATAAAATCTTTCCAAGCCTTGCTGCTTGGGCGGTCGCTTCCTTACACGTCTTCCCGTCCACCCATCCGCTAGCAGGGTCTACGATTCGCACGCAGTCGCCGATACTGTATACACCCTGGGCCCCTTGAACCCGATAACTTGCATCTACGATCACGTATCCTTCCGGAGTGATCGGTAACCCGATGCTTTGCAGCATTGGGTTGGGTAACAGCCCCAGCGTCCAGACACATAGGCCAGCGGACATCGTCTCGCCGTTAGATAAGGTTAGCACTCCCTCTTTCTCCTGTAACACCCTACTTCCATGTAAGGTAGTTACTCCGCAAGCGTCAAGTGAACGTTCCAGTTTAAGGCCTACTTTTGCCGGGCCTTCTGGGAAAAGTCTCTTATTCGCGTTAAATAAATTTATCCTTACAGCATTCGGGTCAAGTCCCAATGATACCGCATCATTACGAAAAAAATAAGCTAGTTCGGCAGATGTCTCGATGCCGCTTATGCCCGCTCCAACAACGGCAATGGTCATTAATCTCTGACGTTCTTTCGAGCTTTTTTCCTTTACAGCTTTCTTTATATTCGCGCGCCATGCCTCTCGGATCTTCCACGCAGCGTCTAAACTCGCTAATGCCAAACCTCCTTGATCAGGGTCGGGTTGCCGCACGACGCTGCCCACCGCCAAAACGAGGAAGTCATATTTTATCGAATTCTTATTTCCTACAGCATCCTGACAAAGTAGCCTTCTTTCCCCTGATTCGATTTTCGTTACAGTAGCCTGAACGAATTCAACCCCCTCGGGAAATAACCTAGTCAGAGGGATAGTAATCTCTTCATCTCCGACCGCGGGCTTAAAAAGCAATACTTTGCGAAAGTGATAAGTGTTCTTATCGATTAAAATAAGTCGGAGTGTTCGTTTACTTGCTTGCCCCTTAAATGTTTTCCGAATCGCTTTAACTGCATTAATACCTGCATATCCTCCGCCAATAACGATGCATGTCAATTCTTTCATTGCAACCACTCCTTATTCCGTCTGCATATAAAACGAGATAAGGAGTCGTTTTGTGACAACAACGATATTTCGATGACTGCCGATTATCTGTACTTGAAAAAGTTATCATCGCAAAAAACATTTGTTATTCAAAGTAATCTCAACAGAAGGGATACATCCTTCTTCAATTGCAATCCCAATCAATGTGGACACTATACTTTTGGTACATGAATTAATCCGTTGAAAGTTATCTCTTAACTGCATACTCGAGGTTTTCAATCTTCGTTATCATGGTTATCTTACTATAAAATGGAATTTCATCTGGTTTACAAATTGATTAAAACAAAAAGATCACATCAATGGATAGCAAAAAGACTTGCTCGAGGTATCAATACCTTCAAGCAAGTCTTTTCATCTTAAATTATATAGAAACTAATGCCTTATACAAAAACATACTCCCCGTCACCGATCTGAATCGTCTTCCCTTTCAGCGCTAACGAATCTGTCTCAAAAATCACCTGCTTGAACTGGTTCTCATCCCCTTGCACGAAAGCAAACGACTTATCGTCAATCTTAAGGCTGAAGCAATCGTCCTCTGACTCTATTACAGGCAGTCCGAATATCGATCCCCAATGTTTAGCGGTAGCTGCAGGATCGGAGACATGGAATACAGCGCGCACGATTTCGACATGACCAGCAGGATGAGGCTGGATGACTCCAGACGAAGTTAATCTTTCTAACCTCTCTGCATCTGTTCCGCTCCATTGAATGATGAACGGATAGACTAGGCCTTGAAAGTCACCACCGATAGTCATCATGCGCCACTCGATTAATCTTCCCTCGTTATCTAGACGCTTCCCATCGATGATTGGAGATAGTGATAAACCCGCTGCCTTAAGGGAATCCGCTACTTCTTCAATATCATCTGTCCGGATGACTACTCTGCTTAAGACTTCATGCTCCGGCAGAAGTTTTACAGCGTCTTTCACCACTAGATTATGTTCGGTTGCCTTTGCCAGCTCAAGATTCTCAATGCCCAGAAATTCGAGATAGGTTAGCCCGAAATAACTTAATGCGTTATAGGTTCCCCAATCTTTATGAGAACCTCCCTTAAAAGCAACCAAATCATGAGCTCCAAAAATTCCAACCGGTTTGGACAGATCATTGACGTAGTGTACTAAGTGATCCCATTTCACTGTTGCCATGATTACTTCACTCCTAGCTCAGTAGTACGCTTCACAGCTGCCAGAACACTTCTTTGCAGACCTGCTGCGAAATCACTGTTATTTAATTCGTACAAGCCATGCATTCCAACTCCGCCAGGTGAATTATTAATATCTAGCAGTTGTCTTGGATGCAGCCCTGTCTGCTGCAGCATAGCTACCGATCCCATCATATTCTCCAGTGCAACATTCCAGGCTTGCTCACGCGGCAATCCGGCAAGCACACCTGCATCTACAAAAGACTCAATGAAATAATAAATATAGTTGGGGCCAGCCACACCAAATCCAGTGAAAATATCCATTAATGTCTCATCCAGATATTGCACTTTACCAAATCCGAGTAAGAAATGCTCCACTTGATCACGGCTAGCGTAAGCATTTAATGCTACACCGCTATATCCGTAGCCTGTATCCGTCAATGTATTTGGAATGACACGGATAATGGACCTCTCAGCTCCAAAATAACCAGCTAATTGGACATTCGTTACACCTGCCACAATCGATACGATGACTGCGGTAGGTGAAGCGAATTGTTGTACGATTTGTCCAAGTGTAGTTAAATCATCCTGTGGACGCACCGCAACCACAATCAGATCTGCAGTAGATAGGCTTTGCTCCTGTGAGCTCTTCGTATCTATTCCGTATTTGGTACTTAAAAACTGAAGACGATCTTCATTAATGTCAGATACACTAATTTGATCTACCAACAGGGTGTTGTTGGATATACATGCGCGAATGATCGCTTCCGCCATCTGTCCTCCACCGATAAAATGAATCTTTTCTTGTGTCACTTGCGTTCACTTCCTTACTTAATTGTTGTCCCATGCTTCAGGCAGAATGAAACCATCATATTTCTCTATTCCACGAATATATTCTTCGAACTCTTTAGATTCATAAGCTGCTTTCAAGTCTTTCGCCCACTGTGTATTTTCATCCTTTTTATTAACCGATACGATAATTCTGTGTTCCATAGGCGTATTTTCGATTTTCAAGGCATCCGTAATCTTTCTGTCTGAATTAGCAATATAATTCCCGTTTACAACGCCGTAATCAACATCTTGCAGTGAAACTAGGATTTGAGCAGGGTCCAATATTTTAATATCAATATTATATTTATCCGGTTCCATGCTGTTGATGTTAAAATCAGCTACGCCTGCGCCATCTTTAATCTTGATCCAACCCAATTCTTCCAGGATACGCAGTGCACGCTCTTGGTTCACCGGATCATTCGGAACAGCTACGGTTGTACCATCTTTAACATCGTCAAGTGTAGTATGATTTACGGAATAAAGACCTTGTGGTGCACCAGGCGCATAAGCAATTCCTACCATGTCTGCTTTGATTTCTTTGTTGATTGCCTCCATGTATGCTGTGCTTTGGAAGATACTTGCGTCAATGGAGCCTTCCTTCATCGCAGGATTGACCTGCATGTTTTGCGAAAAAGACTTAATTTCAACGCTATAGCCTTGTTTCTCTAGGATCGGAAGGATCGATTGGCGGAATTGCTCCTCATAGGTTCCCACACCAAATCCAATGGTAAGCTTCTTCTTATCTCCAGAATTATCGGATTGACTATTCCCGCAAGCCGTCAACACCGCTAGAACCCCTATCATCAACACTACTATCAACTTTTTCATAACTTCATCTCCTATTCAAATATAGATTGTTTTAGTTGTGCTAACGCCTCATCCGTCACATTAAGTGGGATAGCGCAATTTGGAGAAAGAATAAAAGGCTGGTCTTTCATTAATGTCAGTGCTTCTTTAGCCTGCTGCTTAATTTGTGCGATATCGTTTACAGCGAACAACCCGTGATCGACGCCACCTACTTTAGTAGCTTTAAGATCCGCCTCTAAACCAGGGTTCCCCTCGGCTACAGTATCCCAGCTGATCCCATCAATTCGATAATCATTAAATTTCTCAGGCTGGGCATAAGCCCCACAAGTATGAAGAATGTTTTTGCCGTAGCTTGCAGCTTCTAAGACAATAGAGTCATAAGGTCTGGAGAACTCGTCAAACATGGCTTCATCAAATAATCCTGGGTGAGCGGTGCCTGTCACAGCGTAGAACAAACCGTCAGAACCCACTTGCTGCAGCTCTTGTACATAATCGGCTAAGGTTAATGAAATCGCATGTAACGCATGGTGCGCTGCCGCACGATGCTCCTTAAATAACGACTCCAAAGTTACTGGATGCTCAATGCCAAACACTGTTTTTGTAACATAAGCAGAACGTCCTACAATAAATAGCAATACAGTCAATGGAGAGAATACCGTTTGGATTAGTGGGGTATCAGGTAGTCCTTGACGAATTTTTCTAACACCCTCTAAGTGTTCTGCCAAGGAAGCTGTATGCATCGCCTTTTTAACTTCGATATCCCATAGATTAACCGCTGATGGAATTGCTGTTGTTTGCTGCCTTGGAAATACAGTCTGATAATCCGTAAAATCATATTGATTGCCCCAAGCTTCCGCCAAATAAGTTGCTCTAGGATTGATCTTGACCCAGTCCCAATCATATTGTTTCGTAAAAGAAATCGTAGTTTGCGCTAAATCATCTGCAGTTTGTTCTTTGTCGATAAAATGCCGCCAACCACTTACAATTGGGCGATCTGCCTTTTCTCCAGATAATATCGCTTTAAATCGATCTTGCTTGCTCCATTCACTCATCTGCCAAACTCCCTCCCGGAATATGTAATGACTAATAACGGCGAATTTTTCTTGCTAGCGTGTTGCCTAAAGATTGAATGCCTTGCACTAAAATAATGAGAATAACAACAGTAGCTACCACGACAACCGTATCAAAACGTTGGTACCCATATACAATCGCCAAGTCGCCGACACCGCCGCCCCCTACCGTTCCAGCCATTGCAGTTGCACCGATCAACCCGATCGTTGCCGTTGTCAAAGACAGAATTAATGATCCAACCGCCTCTGGCAACAAAAAGTACCATATCACTTGAAATGGCGTAGCCCCCATCGCTTCAGCAGCTTCAAGAATTCCCGGGTTTACTTCAAGCAAGGAGTTCTCTACCAAACGTCCAATATAAGGTGCGATATAGATAATTAAAGGTACGATCGCTGCGCTTGTCCCAATCGAAGTATGAACAATCAAACGAGTGAAAGGTACAATCGCTACAAGTAAAATAATAAAAGGCAGAGAGCGTATAATGTTGATGATCGGATTTAGTATGGCGTAAAGCGCTTTGTTCTCCAAAACCCCACCAGGACGAGTGATTACAAGCAATATCCCAAAGGGTATCCCTATCAATGAGCCAACAAATAAGGAGACGCCAACCATCTGAATCGTTTCAATAATCGCCTGCAGAAATTGATCACCTGTTAATGTGGTCGAAAACATTAGATTCTACCTCCTCTACACCGACTCCATGACGTTTTAAGAAAGATAACGCATTGTTAATCTCAGCTGTATCTCCACTGCATTGAATAATTACTGTACCCAGTATCGTTTCCTGAATCTCGGTCGTGTTCGCAAATAAAATATTGACCTTCATATCGTAGGATCGAATCATCTCGAACAGGATAGGCTCAGAGGCGCTTTCTCCAACAAAATTAAGTTTATAAAGGACACTTCCGGGTTCTGTTTTGATGGATTTTTGGACGCTTGGCGTAATGCTGTTCTGAATAACCGTCTTCACAAAATTTTGTGTGGTCTTATGCTTCGGACTACCGAATACATCTAGAACGCTTCCTTGCTCAATAATTCGGCCCTCTTCCATCACCGCCACCTTGTTGCAAATCTCTTGAATGACAGACATTTCATGTGTAATGATCATCACAGTAATGTTGTACTCTGCATTGATTTTTTTTAATAGCTGTAAGATAGAATGTGTCGTCTGTGGATCTAAGGCAGAAGTCGCTTCATCACATAATAGGATGGATGGATTCGAGGCAAGCGCTCTGGCAATCCCGACCCGCTGCTTCTGTCCACCTGACAATTCACTAGGGTAACTCCCTGCTTTGTCACTTAATCCAACAAACTCTAGCAACTCTTGTACACGCTGGCGGATTTCATTCTTATTCTTTTTTAAGAGAACTAGAGGAATCGCTACATTATCAAATACTTTTTTAGATTCTAATAGATTAAAATGTTGAAAAATCATGCCGATATTCTTCTTAGCCGCCCGTAACTCTTTATCGTTATAGGTTCCTAAATCACGCCCAGCAACGAAGACCTGTCCTTCAGTAGGTCTTTCCAAATAATTGACTAAACGAATTAATGTACTTTTCCCCGCACCACTATAGCCGATAACGCCAAAGATATCGCCTTTATCGACCTTTAAATCGATCCCTTTAAGAGCATCAATCGTGATTCCTTTCCGAGTGAACGTTTTGGAAACCTGCTTTAGTTCAATCATATACATTCCTCTCAATCATCTTTAGGATTTAGGTCTAGGAGATCAATTAAGCTTTGACTTGTAGCTTCACCAGCGCTTGTTCTGCCAATAAAGCGAAGTACTTCGCAGCGGGTAAAATCGCAGCTTCATCCACATCGAATCGAGGGTGATGTAAAGCATAGGCTGGGCCTGATCCTATATTTACAAAAGCACCCGGTATCTGTTGTAAATAAAAGGAGAAATCTTCTCCTCCCATTTGCGGTGGGATGTCATGTACTATATATCCGGCATCTGAAGCGACCTCTTTGGTAAAGTCAGCCCATTCGCCATGATTAATCGTTGCTGGTGGTCCTGGATACCAATGTAGCTTAGCCTCTGCCCCAGCAGCTGCAGCAATTCCTTCGATGATTCGGGTCATTTGGATTGGAATCTGGCGACGAATCTCTTCATTGTAAGTTCGTACCGTACCTTCTAATTCCACTTTTTCCGGTAGGACATTCCATGTGAAGCCCCCATTAATTCTGGTGACACTTAACACAACCGGTTCAGTGGTACTATTTTGACGGCTTACGATGGTTTGTAGCGAGGTAATGATCTGAGCCGCAGTGACAATGGAATCCACACCTTTTTCAGGATAAGCAGCATGAGCGCCGACACCTTTTATCGTAATTTCAAACCGATCAACACCTGCTGTTAAAGCTCCTGTTCTTGTTCCAAAAGCTCCTGTAGGCAGGTCTGGTGAATTATGTAAACCGAATATAGCGTCAACACCCTTGAGTCCTCCTGATGCTAAGACACTCTCCGCTCCATGCCCTGTTTCTTCTGCTGGTTGGAACAATACTCTAACCTTGCCAGGCAATTCACTTTCACGTGCCTTTAACAATAAGGCAGCTCCTAGAATCGTAGCCGTGTGAAAATCGTGCCCACAAGCATGCATTTTTCCAGGAATCTCAGAAGCAAAAGATAATCCAGTCTGTTCCTCTATCGGAAGTGCATCAATATCACAGCGAATAGCTACAACAGGTCCATTACCTTGTCCGATCTCTGCGATAAGTCCGGTTTGTAAAGGAAGGTCTAGAATATGAATATTGGCATGGGTCAGCCATTCCCGTAATTTCTCTGTGGTCTTAAATTCTTCATAAGCTAATTCAGGCTCTCTATGTAGGTTTCTACGAACATCAATTAATTGATTCGCTAATGCTTGATCAACCTCATTAAGTATATTCATAGTAAAGTGCTCCCCTTTCTTTATGCTTCCAACTTTTCTTCAATACCTTTAATCCGGTCAAGTGCAGTAGCTAGACTGCTTAAAATATGATCTCGCATTGCTTTTTCAGCGCCATCTTCATTGTGGTCAGCGATCATTTGCAAGATAAGATCATGTTCTTCATCCGCCTGTGTATTCCAATCTCCATGCATGGAGACGAATCTACAATAGCGAAGGGAATGATCTCTTAATTGATTCAGAACTTTCTCGAATGTTTTTAGTTCGCTGATTTCTGATAAATAATCATGGAACTCAAATCCATAGGTTACAAAATTCTGATTGTCGCCAAGTTGGAAGGAGTGTTTCATTTTTGTAATCATCGTCGTTAAATTAACAATATCGTTCTCTGTAGCATGCTTAGCTGCATTTCTTGCGATATAGCCTTCAAGCATGCTGCGAATTTGGAATATTTCTTCAACCTCTTTGAGTGTCACAGAAGCCACCCGCAGTCTTCCATTTGGCTGTCGAATGAGAAAATCCTCGTTCTCCAATCTCTGTATTGCCTCTCTTAGTGGAGTACGACTAACCTCTAGTAACGCTGCCAAATTTTCTTCATGTACAGGTTGATTCGGCTCTAATTCACTATCAATAATTTTTTGTTTTAATGCATCATAGGTATTATCCTTTGACAACCTACGTGATCGTATCGCCATATTTATGTAGCTCCTCATCGATAATCTGTCGGGCAAGAGCCTCAACAATATATTTGTATAATTGTATACAATTATTAGTTTTGAATTGATTCGTGCAATCTTTTTTTATACTATATTCCAATTAATCCACCTAGTCAAGTAGGATTTAGAGGAATAATGTATTTATCTTCAATATCAAAAAAAGCTCTACAACCACAAGGGTCGTAGAGCTTTTTTTAATGATTTTTTAGAAATTGAATTAAATTAAAATTTAATAATCCCTGAAGTATGAAGCAACACCAAGAACACCAGAATCGGCGCAACATACCGGAGCATAAATAACCAAACGCGGAACCAACCTGCCTTAAGCCCAGCCGCTTCTGCTGCCCCTTTCCAGAAATAACCGGCAAAGATGGTAACCAACAGACCGCCTAGTGGCAACATAATGTTAGAAGTTACAAAATCCACCCAATCGAACAACGCTTTGCCGCCAAACGATAGCTCAGGGACCATTCCCAGTGACATCGCCGAAGGAATACTGAGGAGGAAACATACTAATGACAAAATCCAAACTGAACGTTTCCGGCTCCAATTCCAGCGCTCCATCGCGAAAGATACAGGCACCTCAAGCAGAGATACGGCAGAAGTTAAAGCAGCAATCGCCAGCAAGATAAAGAACAAACCACCAAAGAATGCACCAAATGGCATTGCTGAGAAAGCTGCTGGTAAAGCAATGAAAATTAGCGAAGGACCTTGATCAGGAGCAATGCCAAATGAGAATGTCGTCGGAAAAATAATCAATCCTGCGATAAACGCATATAACAAATCTCCTGCCCCGACAGCGAGTGCAGCAGTTCCTAGCGATTGTTTTTTATCCACATAAGAGCCGTAAGTCAGGAGAATTCCCATCCCAAGCGACAATGAAAAGAAAGCATGTCCCAAAGCGACTAACGCAGATTCCGCCGTCAGCACCGAAAAGTCTGGTTTTAGGAAAAAGGCTACTCCTTCGTTTGCACCTGGTAAGGTAACCGCACGAATCATCAATACAATTAGGAGAACAACCAGACCAGGAATCAATACCTTATTAAATTTCTCGATCCCGCCTGATACTCCAAGAATAACAACACCCGCCGTTATAAGGATTGCTATCCCCTGCCAAACAATTGGCATAGGTCCAGATATAAAGGAGCTGAATTCACCTGCATAATTACTGGAACTGAACAATTGTCCATTGAAGGCAATCATTGCGTAGTTCAACGTCCATCCTGCAACAATGATATAAAAGGAAAGAATTAAAAATGGTGCAAGGACTTGCAGAAATCCGACGGCCATCCAGTTCTTCCCGCCTCCGGCACGTACAAATGCAGTAGCCGCGCTTCCACGTCCGCTACGACCAATGGCCAACTCTGCCAACAATACGGGTAAACCGATCAACACTAAACATACAATGAAGAGAAGGAAGAAAGCCGCCCCCCCATTTTCCCCAGTGATATACGGAAATTTCCACATGTTCCCCAGACCTACTGAGCTCCCGATCGCTGCGAAAATAAAGCCGGCGGAAGAGAACCGCTCCTTCTTCTCTGAGAGAAGATTTTTTTCACCTTTAAATTGATTCATTCTTATGCCCCGTTTTCTTTTTTTTCTTTTTTAGACCTCATTATAGCCTATGTTAGCATGATCGTCATATGAAAATTTTCTGAATATTTTTATTGTTTTCAATAATTATCCAGTTTAGCCATGAAATCCATCTAAATAAAAAAAGAGCTACATGTTCTAGTCTTGGACTAGAACCGTAGCTCCTTCTTCAAACTCTTTTTCTAAAAAGAGATTATTCTTTTACAGCACCTACCACAATCCCAGTTACAAAGAAACGTTGAAGGAAAGGATAAACCAATAGAATTGGCAAAGCACTTATAAAAATCTGCGAGGCCCGGATGGTTCGTTGTGATAAATTAGCAACGGCTGCCGGATCAAGCTTAGACATATCTGCCTGAACGATAATCGTCTGCATAAACGTCGCTAGCGGAAGCTTGTCTGCATCTCTGATATAAATAATACCGTCAAAATAAGCGTTCCAGTGTCCTACCATAAGGAATAGAGAGACGGTTGCAATAACAGGTAAGGAGACCGGTAAATATATTTTCACAAAGGTCTGAAAGTGTCCTGCCCCATCAATAAAAGCTGCTTCCTCAAGATCTTTAGGTACGGTACGGAAGAAATTCAGAAGCAAAATGATGTTAAATACAGCAACTAATCCAGGAAGAATAAGTGCCATCAATGAATTCATGAGACCAAGCTTCAGAATTAGAATGTAACCCGGTATCAGACCACCGCTGAACAGCATGGTGACAACAAAATACCAAAGATAGACGTTTCTTGCACGAAAGACTCTTGTTTCCTTAGACAGCGCATAAGCTGCAACCGTATTTACCACCAGCGCTAGTCCTGTTCCGAGTACTGTCCGTTCCACAGACACCCACAAGGAGTTAAGGAAATTGACATTATTAAACGTCTTTGCATAGGCTTCAAAGGTAAAGTCAATCGGCCAGAATGTGACTAATCCAGCATTAGCAGGTGCGGATGCACTAAGAGATACCATGAGTAAGTGGTACAAAGGTAGCAGGCAGAGCACGGAAAGGATAGTCAAGCACACATTATTGATAATACTGAATATTCGATATGGAATTGTTTTATGGTACATCAGTTGTCATCCTTTCTAGAAAATTCTGTACCCTGCAAATCTATAAGCAAGTCGGTAAGAGACTACAATTAAGACTAAGCTAATTAACGATTTGAATAGATTAACTG
Organism: Paenibacillus sp. FSL E2-8871; assembly: GCF_038000345.1. Classification (NCBI taxonomy): domain Bacteria; kingdom Bacillati; phylum Bacillota; class Bacilli; order Caryophanales; family Paenibacillaceae; genus Paenibacillus; species Paenibacillus sp. FSL E2-8871. The sequence goes on from NZ_JBBOBV010000001.1 coordinate 2,073,801, forward strand.
CGGTTGCGAAACTGAACTGTCCGCTTAGTAGACCTTCTCTATACACGAAAGTATCAATGATATCTCCCTGCTGATAGATCAATGGACTGTACAAGTTAAAGATCTGGTCAAAGTTTGCGTTGAGCACATTACCCAGTGCCAAGGTGGCGATTACGATAGCGATTGGGATTAACGCAGGAATTGTGATATACATCGTTTGTTTCCAACGCCCCGCCCCATCCACTTCAGCAGCTTCATAAAGTGATGGATTGATACCCGAAAGTGCCGCTAAAAAGATAATCGTATTGAAACCAAACTCTTTCCAAACATCACTAGCAATGATAGTGAACCTGAACCAGTTGCCGTCTCCTAGGAAGAAAATCGGCTTGATGCCGAATACAGATGTGAGGAATTGATTGACAATACCTGTCTGAGCAAGGATATCAATAAGAATCCCTGAAAGTGTAACCCAAGACAGAAAGTGCGGAAGATAAACGAGTGTTTGAATAGTTCTTTTAAGGCCCATTCTTCTTACCTCATTAAGCAATAAGGCGAAGATAAACGGAATAATCAAGTTCAAAACAATTTTGGAGCAAGCAAAAAATAACGTATTCCACGTAATGGACAGGAAATAATCATTCTCCCACATGTACCTGAAATGCTTAAGTCCGACCCACTCGGAATCAAAAAAACCTAGTGCAGGTTTATAGTCTTGAAATGCCATAAGAATTCCGGACATCGGAATATAAGAAAAAATAAAAACCATGATTGCCGCTGGCAACACCATAAAATGGAGAATCCATGGTTGATTAAAGCCTTTTTTTCTTTTTTTACTCGGCTGACTTTCTAGGCTCGCCTGTGGTATCGAGTTAACCTCCATATTAGCCTCCATAGCTCTCTCCTGTTCCCAAAAAAAATATTTTGTGTGTGATGGGGATCTCTGCTATAAATAGTATCAGGCGTTTCTCAGGTTTGACTATATAACATTGTTAGGCTTGATAGGGTTTTATTAGGACAACATCTGGAGGGGCATTTATGAATTTATGGAAGCGCTTTACAATACTTAGAGGAAACTTACAGTCTCGATTTAGTCTGTTTGCCAAAATAAACAGCTTGATCATACTCCTATTCATTCCCATCATTATCATGTATACCTTTTCAAATAACGTCACCTTCGAGGTTGTAGGCAAAGAGTTGCAGACGTCCAATACGAAACAACTCACTTTTTTATCCAATCAGATCGATTCTCGAATTAATCAGATGATGGACTTCACCCTTATTCTTTCAAGAGATCCCAACGTCAGGGCATTCAATGGACTAAATGTATGGGAAGATCGTTATGATCAGATGCAGACCAGATATATCCTCCAGGAAAAGATGGTGCTTCAAGCTGGGGTTACAGATATTTGGCCGACCAGATACGCCGTTCATTCACAGCAGAATAAAGATGTCATCGCCAATTACGACAGACCCATCGGGTATGATGAGGATTATTTAAAAGCAAATATGAGCGGAAGATGGACGTATGGTGATCATGGTGTGGAATCTCAAGGCGATTTAAAATCCTTTTACTGGTTCTTAACGGATTCCTTAGCTCAGCCGGGGACGTTAACAGGAAGTAGCCTAGTCATTGAAGCCAGCTTCAGTTATACGAACATTCAGAACATGCTCGATTCGTACAAAGCAGGTGGGCAAGGCGATCCGTTCTTCTATCACAAAGGGGAGAAACCGATCCTCAACCGTAGCGCGGACAAGCAGCTATCCGACGAACTAGTTAATTACCTGGATAATCACTCTCCGGAGAATACAACTCAGGATGTAGTGAAGCTAAATGGGAAGAACTATTTGGTCAGTTCTGTGAAATCAGCCTCTTTGGATTGGCATTTAGTAGATGTTGTCCCCCTTTATCAAATTCTCAAACCGATTTCTCTTAGTCGAGATTTATTCTATATCACAATGATTCTGCTGTTTGTTGTGGGAGTATCCTCTTCCATTCTGCTATATAGAAACGTTCAATATCCGATTAAAAAACTAGTCAGTGGTTTACAGCGCGTACAGCAAGGAGATTACTCCGTACGGCTTCATAGCAATGAGCAAAATGAGTTCTCGTTTCTGTTCCGTCGTTTTAACGATATGTCCCATCAAATTCAAGACCTGATAGAAAATGTATTTAATGAAAAGATCCGTGCTCGAGAAGCTACCCTGAAGCAGCTTCAAGCGCAAATTAATCCGCATTTTCTCTATAACTGTCTTGGTTATATTATCAATATGGCCCAGATGAAAGATGAGGACGCAGTCGTCTCAATGGCTTATAATCTAAGTGCTTACTATCGTTATACCACCCGGATGGAACGGGAGACGGCTTCTTTGGAGGAAGAAATCAAGCTCTTAGTCAACTATTTAGATATCCAGAAACTGCGTAATGGCAGAATTGATTATCATATTGATATTCCTGAGGATATGCTTAGCCAATCTGTACCTCGCCTAATGCTTCAACCTATGGTGGAGAATTCTGTGATTCATGGAGTAGCGAAGTCCTATTCATCAGGTGAGATCAAGATTAGTGGTGAGAAGTCAAACGGCTTCTGTAGAATTTATATCGATGACGATGGTCCTGGCCTGAATCCGGATCAGCTAGAAGCATTAAACCGTAAAATGCAGGAGCCTTTGCAGGAGGAAATGGGTTGTGGTCTTTGGAATACAAATCAGCGGATCATTCACCTGTTCGGCAATCATTCAAGTCTTACCTTCAAGCCATCCCCTCTCGGTGGATTCCGAACAGAAATTATCTGGGAAATCCCAACTGAGGATGATAGTTATAAATTAAAGGAACATCAAGGAGACTAACAACATGCAGATGATCATAGTAGACGACGAAGCACACTGGGTAGATAATCTTTCCATGACTAAACCCTGGCATACGCTAGGAATTGAACATGTGCATAAAGCTTATTCCGCACGTGAAGCGCTACAAATTATTGATACGCATCCCATTGATATAGTAATCTCAGATATTCAAATGCCGGAAATGACGGGAATCGAATTGATAGAGCGGATAAGAAAACATAACAAAAAAATTAAATGTATTATTTTATCCGGCCATTCAGAATTCGATTATGCCAAAAAAGCACTTCAAAACAAGACCGTGGATTACTTACTTAAACCGCCGACTGATGATGAATTGCTCGGAGCAGTCAAAAATGCGATCAATCAATTGAATGCTGAATGGGAGCTTATAAGTTCTCTTAAACGAACCCAGTTTACCCTCCGGGAGAACCTCCCTGTTTTACGGGGGCGTTTGCTACTGGATGCTTTGCAAGGTCATCGTTTTCAAGCCGGTGAATGGGAACGGAAGCTCGTGAGTTACGATCTGCCCTTCCAATCCGGAGAATCCGCATTGATGCTGGTACGAATGGAAGAAGAATTCAGAGAATTTGATAATACCGATCAAACCTTGATTGAATATGCGATTATTAATATGGCTGAAGAGATTATGGGAGAATTTATGGAAGTCTGGGGCGTTAAAGAGGAACATGGATATCTTGTGTTTCTGCTCCAGCTTAAAGAACAAGGAACTGACCTTGGAAAAGAATCCATATTAGAGAAGCTTTCTTTACAACTTCAATATAAGGTCAAGCAATTTCTGAAAGGCTCACTATCCATTGTAATCACGGAGTGGTTCAAGTTTCCTGAGCAGCTGTCGAATCGTTTTCATCAGGCCTCCTCCTCTTTCCGCCAAATTGTCGGAGATGAGCGAGAATTCATTATGCGGGTCAGTGACTTGGAGCTTCCCTCAGCACAAGGACCTTTAGACGCTCTTTATACCCCACCCTCTTTGATTCATCTACTGGAGAGTGGACATTGGGATGCGGCCGAAGAGAAATTGCTTGCCGTCTGTGCCGAACTGGATGAGAAATGGTCTGAATCGTGGGAGCATTGCATGGAGGCTGGCTTTTTAATTACTGCTTCTTTCACGAATCTTGCACATCGCAATGGTCATACGCTAGCAAACTTAATGGGGACCGATATAGAAGCGTTGCAAAGTGGGGATGCTTTTACCAGCATTAGTAAACTAAGAAAATGGTCGCTAAGTGTTCTAGCCAATCTAAAAGAAGGCACATCCAACGAAATCAAAGACATACGTTCCGAGTATGTAAAGAAAATTCAAGATTATACGGATAAGAACTTGCATGATGATGTATCATTACGTGTTCTGGCTGACCATGTAAATCTCCATCCGACCCATTTATCAAAAATTTATAAGATTGAAACAGGTGAAGGCATTAGTGATTATATCTCGCGCTTGCGGATGGATCGTGCCTGTCATAAGCTGAAGACCTCCAATAAAAAAGTCTATGAAATCAGCATGGAGATTGGATATATGGACCCTGCTTATTTTATCAAAGTATTCAAACGGCAGTTTGGGGTAACGCCGCAGGAATATAGAGATACTAACAAATAACATGATAGAGTCCTATCGAAACTAAAAATCTCATATAGATGACATCCCCGACAAGTTGTTAAAGTTACACTTGTAAAGATCATACACAGTAGGGGGAATTAAAGAATGATCAAGTTCAAGAAAATGTGGTCGCTTCTCACGGTCACAGCACTTATCACTCTCACAGCATGTGGCAGTAGCGGCACATCTAATGAGAATGCCAAAAATGGTAACGCTACCAATAATACCCAATCCGAAGCAGATGCTGCTTTCGCAAAAGGCAAATACGATCCACCGATCGAGTTCAGTGCCGTATTGATGCCTAAGAAGTATGTTCAAGGTGATACCAAAGAAAACAACGTTCACGATCGCTGGATGCTTGAAACATTGGGTATGAAGCATAAAGATACTTGGTATCCTGCAAATGACGATCAATACAGACAAAAGCTTCAACTTGCCATTGCTTCCGGCGAAAAGCTTCCTGATTTCGTTTTTGCACCAACTAACGCAGTATTGACGAATCAGCTTATTGATTCCGGTCAGTTCATCGCTATCGATGAGTTGTTTGATAAGTATGCAAACAAAATTCTGAAAGATCACGTTGCAGCACATCCAGAACTTTGGTACCCATTCACTAAAGACGGTAAGAAATATAATCTGCCGATCCTTGAATATACCGACAATGATGATACGCTCTTGTGGTTACGTGAAGATTGGATGGAAAAGCTGAAGCTGGAAGCGCCTAAGACCATCGCCGATCTTGAGAACATCATGGACAAATTTAAGAACGAAAACCCTGATGGCTTAGCGCCTAAAGATGTGTACCCGCTTGCAATTTCTTTGAAAAACAACACAAATACCTGGATGGGCCAGCTAGACTGGTTATTCGGGGCATATGGTACAATTGAGGAACAATGGAACAAAGATAAAGATGGCAATCTTGAATATGGTTCCATTAACCCAGGTGCTAAGCAAGCACTCGCAAAGCTTAGCGAATGGATGGATAAAGGATATATTCACACGGACTCCGCCCTTTGGGATGAAGGTAAATCCGCTGAGAGCTTCACGAAAGGTGCAGCTGGTATTCTGCCAGGCGCCAACTGGGTTCCAGACTGGCCAGCTCCCGATCTTATGAAGAATGTACCTGGAGCGATGATTAAAGGTTATCCGGTTCCAGCAGGACCAGATGGTTTGATTGGAACCAAATGGCAGAATTCCGGTGTAAATGCTAGTATCATGATTAACAAGGATGCTAAGCATCCAGAAGCTATTTTCTTGTACTATAACTACTTGCTTGATAACTTAGCTAACCCTGCTGCAGGCAGTCAATATGAATATGGCTTTGCTAAAGGTTACGACTGGGATATGATTGATGGAGAACCAACAAGTGATAAAGACAAGATTAAAGACTTCTCCAATGAATTCCCATTCTTAACAGGTCCGGCCCGTATTCCTGATCTGTTTATGAAGACTTTGGTTAAACTTGCTGACGGCGAGACACCTGTAACACCTTATGAAAAACAAATGGCAGAGTTCCGTAAACCAGAAAACTGGGCGGCAGGAAAAGTGGTTATGTCACAACTAGACATTCGTAAACAAAACTACTTTACTGGTGCTGCTACACCAACAATGGTTTCCAAATGGAACCTGCTTCGTCAGTCCGAAATGGAAACTTTCAACAAAATTATTTATGGCAAACTGCCAGTAGACTCCTTTGACCAATTCGTTGCCAATTGGAAATCCAATGGCGGTGACCAAATCACTAAAGAAGTTAACGAATGGTTCAAGTCTGTATCCGCGCAATAAGCTTTAACAAACATAGAAACAAGCCGGAGCGTGCATTCGCTCCGGCTTGTTTTTTATAGAATTTGCACTCCTCTGGTAAAATAGAAATAAGATAAGGTCGTATACAAAGGTGGGATTGAATGATGAAGGGAATACCCAATGGAATTACGTTTGGCAGAATCATTTTGGCAATGTTGTTATTATTCCTCGATCCGCTAAGTTTGGCCTTCCTTGTAATTTATATCCTTTGCGGGGTCACCGATCTGATCGATGGACCTATTGCTAGAATGACGAACACAACAAGTAGCCTTGGAGCAAAACTGGATTCCGCAGCCGACACGATACTGATAGCGGTCTCCTTATTTACACTATATCCGCTTCTGGGACTTACGCTCGAAATCATGATATGGATCTTCATGATCGCGGTCATCCGTCTAACATCGATAGGGGTTGCCCTCCGAAGATTCAAAACTTACGCAAGCATTCACACCTATGGCAATAAACTGACCGGACTCCTCTTATTTATAACTCCTCTATGGCTTCTCCACATCGATCACACCATTTGGAATGTCTTTGTATGTATCATTGCTACCATATCCGCCGTGGAGGAATTCATCATCCAATTCACTTCAAAACAATTACAGTTAGACCGAAAAGGATTGTTCATTAAAAATTGATCCATTAGAAGCGGCTTTCACCCTTCGATTCCGACAAACTCAAATAGTCGAATTTCACTGAGCAGCCTTCACCTTGGGGAGATTGTGCGACAACACCTGCTACGCATTCAGCACCTTCCTTCATTCCAAAATATCGGATCAGTGTCCAATTCGCTCCGTCCTCTGAATAGGAGAAGGTAACACAATGATTTTGTTTGGTAATACGCAAATACGGATTGTCTACAGCAACTTGTACGGAGTTACAATCATCTGACATCCCTTCCCTTGTCACCACAGACACGATTATGGGATACTGTCCGTCAAACTCAAAGCAAATTTTGGCCCAGTTATAATGGTCCATCATAAACATGAGGCAGCCTGAATCATATTTATGCCGCATATTGACACTAATTCTGGTCGTCATTTCAAAGGAAGTACCCACAGAGGTGGATAAGAATGGCGCTGAACTTGCGAAATGTTTACCTGCCGGGTCTTGGAAAAAATCCGATTTAGGTGGTGCAATTATTGTAAGCTCATCTAAGTCTGTAAACTCCCAACGCTCGGGGCAATTCATCCAGCTCAGTTGTTCTCTTGTCTCTTTTACAAATAAGTTATTTGTCATTCTAATTCTCCTATCATGAATGGTTTTTTGATCACAAATTTTCCTTTCTCTGTAATAATGGCAGGTAGCTTTTATTTTTACAATCAATGATGCAACAATAGTGAAATATTCACATAATTTTCTAAAGAAAAACCAAAAAGGGATAACTCTAAGGAGTTACCCCATGATCATAATCAATCCTTAACAGGAATGATAAATGACACCGTAGTTCCCAAGCCAGGAATACTTTGAATGTGCAAGCCACGTCCATATAATTGCGTCAATCTTCTATCCGTATTAAGCAGCCCAATACCTTGATTCTTATAGCCATTCGGATTTAACAGCATGCTGACTTGTGCTTCGTCCATTCCAATCCCTGTATCTACAATGTTAAAATGAACAGCATCCGCACGTGTCTCAATGTGAATACGCAGTGTTCCACCTTTAGCGCGACTTAAAACGCCATGTCGAACAGCATTCTCAACTAGTGGTTGAATCGTAAGCGGAGGCATCAACATTTCAAGATTTGCATCTACTTCCCATTCCACATGGAGTCTCTCTTCAAAACGTTGCTGCTGGATATATATATAATTCTCCACCAGTTTAAGCTCCTGTGACAGCGTAACGAGCTTGCCTGCATTTAAGAAGTCAAAACTTATGCGCAAATAAGTTGTGAATGCATCTGATAGCTCTCTCATTTTGGCAGTGTCAAAGTCACTTAAGGACATGATCGAATTCAGTGTATTGAAGAGAAAGTGTGGATGGATCTGCGCTTGTAAATAAGCACCCTCCATCCTCAACCGATCATTGACCGCTCGCTTCATAGATGAAAGGGACAAGGCTCGATACTTCAATTCCATCGCATCTACCGGTTTGGTGACATAATCATTTGCTCCAGCCAAGAAGCCCGCATAGACATCCTCCCGCTCACTACGAGCAGTCAGTAGTATAATAGGTAATTCATACATCGTGAACCGCTCACGAATCAATCTTGTCAATTCATAACCAGACATGCCCGGCATCATCACATCAGTGATGATCAGATCAAATCGATCATGGTTTAACTTATCCAGCGCTTCCCGTGCAGAAGTCGCAGTCACCATCTGATAGGTTCCATCTGACAAAATATTTTGTAAAACTTTTAGATTGACCGAATCATCGTCAACTGCCAGAACACGTATAATATCAGAGTCTGAATCAACCTTAGAGAGTGGCTCTACTTCCTTCGTGGAATATGTGGCAGCTACCATAGTAGATGTCTCAGCTGTTATCCATGCGCTGAATGGTGATAATGTTATCGTATCCTTTTCTAGTTGAACATCCGAAATAGATGATTGAACACGCTCATCTACTACGGGTAATTTGAAGCTGAACTTACTCCCCTGACCCGGCTGCGATTGCAGCAATAATTCACTCCCGTGCAGCTCGACCAGTTCCTTGCAGATGCTAAGTCCCAGTCCAATACCACCTTCCCCGTAAGCCCCTTGTTCATAGCGCATAAAGACACGTTTCTTCAATGCCTCATCCATACCTATTCCTGTATCCGTAACATGTATCCATACATCCCTACCCACTTGTTCAGCGACCAGTTCAACCTTACCCTGTTCGGTATACTTAAGTGCATTATGAACAAGATTTATCAGAATCTGTACCAATCGCTCCTCATCAGCATGTACACGCGGCAAATCCTCATTAATATGCATGCTAAGCTCCACCTTTGTTCCACCGGTAAGGAAGCGTAACATATCCAGCACACCCTCAGCCAAGGAGTTTACATGCACTGCTTTTATATTCATCACAATCCGTTTATCCTGCAATCTCACCACATCAAGCAAATCATTCAGCATGAGCGACATCCGCCGACTAACCATAATTAGCAGTTCCATATCACGTTGACTCTCTTCATCCAGCACATGTTTTTTCCTCGTTAACACGCTCTGGGCAATATTCATAATTCCATGTAGGGGAGTCCGTAGTTCATGTGACGTATTCGCCAGAAAACGGTCTTTTAATTTATTCGTCTCTGCCAATTGAGCGTTTAATAACACATTCTGATGGGACTGATTAAAGTATCTTCTAAACCAATAGGCAGAAAAAGTGGCTAATGCAGCAATTAAATCTACCGGATAAAACATAAATTGCGAGGTTCCTACGTAATAAACAGACGCCCATAGTATATTGTTAATCACAGCAAGCACTGAACATAATAAAAATAGTGCACCCTCAGCTCGAATGGATACCATCTTTATAAAATAATAAGCCGTCCAACATACTGGAACGTAATACAGGATCATATAGACCCCTTTTTCGATTGAATATAGCACTGTCTCTTCTGGACCAAAGATTATAAATAGTGTAAAAACGAGGAGTGAGAAGATGTAACTATAAAAGGCCTTGCCTTTCCGCAGATTCCCATAAAGCTCTCTACCCATCAGGAACAGGAACAAGCAGAACCCTATATACGAAAGAACCTTTAGCTTCAACGTCCAGGCAAAATCAACCTGAAGAAACCGGAACAATAGTCCATTATGTTCAACCCCAATGGATACAGCCGCTGCAACCATCATCGAGAAGAAAATAATCAACTCTGTTTTTCGCACATCCATCAAATAGATGATCAATAAATACAGCCCATGTAGTAGAAGCAGTACCCCTACGATTAGCTGCAAGCCGATGGAATTCCAGTAGACTGTATCTATCTCATGTTGAATGCCAAACTCTACAGACCTAACAATGCCTCCTTTTAACGGAGACTCATAATTTGATGCCCGAACAAACAGATCCATTTGTTTCTGATCTATCGATGTATAACTGATCAGGAATGACTTCGCGACAGAAACATGGCCTTCTTTCTCTTCAGATAACTCACCAAACCGTGAGAGAACTGTTCCATTAATCTCCACTTCAGATGCAGTATAGATAGATTGGAACCAAAAGCTAAGTGGCTCAGATAAGGGTTGATCCAGCAGAATTCGCAAATGATAAGTTCCGTATCCATATGCCTTTTTTTGCTCTTCAGGCTTAAATATAACATCCCAGTTACCCGGTACCTGAAGCCTCTGCCCCTTCGTAGCGTTGTCGATATTGGTAGCATTCACCCATTGTTCAGGATAAAATTCCCATTCACCATCCAGCGGAAAGGTTCTTAGTGATTCAATGTCCACCCCACGTAAATCTAACACGCCTTGCTTCACAGCAGGAGGATTGGATAACGAAAAATGATTATACCAGCCCCAACGTACAATAATTAAAATACCGATAAATACTACTATGTATAACATATGACTTAGCTTAATTTTATTCTCCGAAGTTCTCATGTACGCCTCATTCTTCGATAAATTTAGTAGTGCTATATTCCCATCTTCCACTATTGAATAATATAGTCTGATTATACTATATTGTGAGGTTTATAGAGGTGGGTAATCCTAGTTTCAAAGGACAAAAAAAAGAAACTCCGTTTTGAGCGGAGTTCCCTTTTTTTAAATTATATCGAATCACTACTCTTGTTCATTAGCATTTCTACCATTTCTTGATAACCCCTATTTTGCGCATGCTGTAAGGGACTAACTCCGTTAGAATCTGCTATATGAATATCAGCACCATGATGTATTAACAATTGCACTATAGCCTGATGTTCTTTGCCCCCATCGCCTAGTATGATAGCTTCTAGTAATGCAGTCCAACCCAGATTATTGACATGATCAATATTGACGTCAGAACTTGTAAGAAGTTCTTCCACAATATCCACATGACCACGGTCTGCAGCAGGGATGAGTGCGGTCCCCCCAAACCTATTCACAATTGAGGTATCAGCACCTGCAGCAATAGATACCTTCACAAAATCAAGCATTCCTTCAGCGCCTGCATAAAGAAGTGGATTATCCGAGCGATTGTCGCGGATATTGATATTGGCACCTTTTTCAAGCAATAATTTGAATATATCCAGTTGATTCGTGTGTACAGCGATTAAAGCGGGCGTTCTACCCTCATTATCTGTAACATCAATATCTACACCGTCTGTTAATAGTATTGTTATAAGCTCCTTATCTCCTTGACGAGTCGCTGCTAAAAGCGCTTGGTTCAGCTTATCCATTTCATTATTCACCTCCTGAGTTGATTGCTGCCCTTGGTTGTTTAACACCTTGAAATCATCGGTCTGACATCCTGATATAAAGAGTAAGAGTGTTAAGACGAGAAAGCGCATGACATTCAACACCTTCATGTAGACTCCCCTTATTTCGAAGTGAATGTGGCTTGAGAAGTTGCCCATGCGCCTAGTGGTGTTACAGTATACACTGTCCCAGCAGCCAATTTACCGCTATTCGTAATATCGAATACACCAACAGCACCTTTACGACTGGAGAATTTATAGGTTGCAACCCATTTGTCTCCGTTTGGAGCGGTTAGTTGTACACTACGACCCGAAAACAATTCATCGCCAGGGTCTTGAGCCAAGGATACATTGATGGATGTATCGCTGACAGCTTCAGCGCCAGAGATTTGCAGTGGAGATATTTCTTTTGCTTCGAATGAAGGATTTGCTATATTGGCCCAGTCAGATGTTACGGTATATTTCACACCCGGTTTCAAGACTTGTCCTTCAGGAAGCCGGAATTTCGGCTCAATCTTACCATCTGTTGATTGTGTAAATGGAACATACTTGGCAACGATGGATTCTCCACCTTCTGGGGTAATCGTTACTTGTCTACCTTGCATGGAAGGAATGATTTGATACGTGATGCCATTTGCTCTGTTGTTCTCATCCAAAACAAATGCGTTAGCACCACGTCCACCACTGTATGCAGAGATGACATATCCATAGTCAATGACGCCATTTGTTTTCAGAGCTTCAATCTCAAAGGTGTCGTTGGTTACCTGAGTGGTTGCTGTCATATCCACCTTGGCTGCGTTTCCTTCAAATGATCCTGCATTCTTACCTTTGTACGTTAAATTATAGATTGTTCCAGCTTTTTGCACCGATGTAGGAACAATGTACGTTGCAACAGAACCCGATTTCAGCCGCGGCATATTCGTTAAGGTTAGACCGTCATTGAATACAAAATCTTCTTTTGCTTTAGCAAACACCTCATTCTCAGCTGTCAAAGGAGCATCCAAGGTTACGATTAATGTAATTTCATTGATCGATTTCACACTTGTAATTTGAGCTTTATCGGATGGCATTGCTTTACGTGCTGTATTCAGTAAGGCCGCTGTTTCGCCACGTGTTACAGGTCCAGAAGTGGATTTCAATTTATTAGCCCAGTAGTTAACCGATAAGACATCACGCTTCAACGCCTTCGATACAACTTGCACGATTTCTTCATCCGTTACCGTTTTATTAGGGCTAAATTTACCATCTTCCGTTTCCATTATCCCTAAACCAACAAGTACTGACGCATATTTGTAATACCATACGTTCGAATTCACATCGGTGAATGGGGCAGTGTTCTCTTCAGCGCTTTGTAATTTAAAAGTCAATACTACCATTTTCGCTAATTCTGCACGATTGATTGGATGGTGCACACCCATCGAATGATCTGAATAACCCTGTAACACACCTAGTCCCGCAAGTACTTCAACGGCTTCTTGAATTTCTTTATCTGAAAACTTAGATGCAGCTGCGGATATTCCTATGTTGCCTGATGTAGGTGCTGCTTGTACATTTAACACGGCAAAGGGTAAAGAAGTTGCGCCTAGTGTTGCTGCGATCATTAATGCTGCTGCTTTTTTAGAAACGATTCTCACTGTATTTCCCCCTCTAAAATCATTAAGTTATTTGTTGCTCATGTCTATAACTGAATGATAAAGGAAAGAAATAAACTCCCCAGAAACGATTTATTAATAAAGTATTAACTAGAGTTTAAAATTATCGAAAATCTTAAAGAAAAACGCCATTACACCGTAAACCGGTATCCTGCACCCCACACCGTTTCAATATATTGTGGATTCGAGGGGTCCGCTTCCAGCTTCTCCCGTATTTTGCGAATATGAACCGTAACCGTTGCGATATCTCCGCTGGAGTCCATCCCCCAGATCCGTTCGAATAAATCATCTTTGCTGAATACCCGATTCGGATGACTCGCTAAAAAGACCAGTACATCGAACTCCCGCGCGGTAAACAAAACCTCATGATTACGTACATACACTCTGCGGGCATTTTTATCGATATGAACTCCACGGATTTGGATCTCATGCTTCTCCATTGGCTCTAGCTTGCTGAGCATGCGTTCATATCTCGTTAGGTGCGCTTTCGCTCTTGCCACTAATTCACTTGGACTAAAGGGCTTCGTAATATAATCATCCGCTCCGAGATTAAACGCCCGAAGCTTATCGATCTCCTCTTTCTTCGCAGATACGATAAAGATCGGCACTTCCTTAGCCTCCCTAATACGGCGGCATAATTCAAAGCCATCGATGCCAGGTAACTGCAAATCTACGATAATAAGATTATAATCCCCTTCAAGAGCCTGCCCAAGCCCTTCAGAACCTGTATGACATATATCAACGGCAAAACCGTTCAGTTCAAAATAATCTTTTTCCAATTGCGCTATCGTTGCCTCATCTTCAATAATCAGAATCCGTGTCATGCGAATGAAATCCTCCTTCATCGGTCGTTCGCTTTAAAGTAAAGAACAAGCTTGATCCCACACCTGGTTCACTTTCCATCCATATCGACCCACCATGCCCTTCAATAATCTGACGAGCTATCGCAAGACCAAGTCCGCTACCGCCTGTCGATAGATTCCGAGAAGGCTCTGCACGATAAAACCGTTCAAAGATATGTGGAAGTGCTTCAGCATCAATACCCATTCCATTATCCTTCACTTCAACAGTCACCCATTCACTATCCACTTGCAGAGAAAAACGGATTAAAGGGTCCGGCTTGTCCATATACTTCAGCGCATTTCCAATTACATTCAGTAATACCCGTTTTAATTTATCTAAATCTGCAACAACCTCAATACGCTCGGAGTTATGGTCGTCTAGCTGAAATGAAACTCCTTTATTTTCGTTATGGTAGCGCATCTCTTCGATACAATCCTCAAGGAATGCAATAATATCCACAGCTTCGAACGAAAATGGGACCTGATTCAAATCCAGCTTGGAATATAGGAACAATTCATCAACCAATTTATCCATTCCAATGGTTTTGTTATAAATAATGTCGACGTACATGTCCATCTTCTCAGGTGTATTGGCGACACCATCTCGTATGCCTTCAATAAACCCTTTAATATTCGTAATCGGAGTACGTAAATCATGTGAAATATTTGAGATTAATTCTTTCCGATTCTCCTCATATTGCAGACGAAGGCTCACTGACTCTTGTAACCTCTGTCTCATCGTCTCAAACGCTTTATTTAACTCCCCAATCTCATCTTTGGATTGCAGGTTAAGTTCAAATTGAAGGTCACCCTCTTGAATTCGTTCTGCGGAATCCCTTAACTTGTTCAGTGGCTTAATAACACTTCGTGTAATCCAGCGATATAATAGTACATTCGCAACCACAAGAACGCCAATTAATATCAATGAAAAGATCGGTAGCAGCCTCCGTGTGAGTTCCGCAAAAGGACTATGCTCTTTGATGACGAAAACACTGCCTTTCGCCCCATCCGAATATTTAAAGTCAAATTTGGCATAGCCATAAAATCTTTCTTTAATATTAAACGTGTTACGAATCTGATAGTTATTGAGATCGTAAGGAGGTAAAGCATCCTTTAATTCAGGTTGATTGAAGGTGCGCGATTCAAACACAGGGTCATTTACTCGCCTTACAAATAGTCCCGCTTTCTCTGTCTTTAGCTTAAAATCATATTCCAGTAACAAATCCTTGTTCTGCAATTCATCCGGGTCATGCTTGGCTAAATACTTTAATTCTAAAAAAATCGACTCTTCTTGCTCCGACAACGGATTTAATTGATAGTGCACTTTATAAAAATCCCGAAGACTATGAACATCTCCAGTTGATGCAATTGTAAATAAAGCTGCCGTCATTACGATGATAAGTAAACTAACGACTAGCATTCCCGTATAAGATAACAGTAATTTTATCCGAATCGACACGACTGTTCCCCTCTCACTAACATTGGATCCGCTAAATAGTCATCTCCGTATTTTAGTGAAATACTATCACATGGGGAGAGCGTTTGCTAACAGAAAAAAACTTCTACCAACACTTCGGCAGAAGTTTTTATAGAACTTAATTTACGCGAGATCATCAAATGCTATATAGATTGATCTGATGATTTTCCTATTTCGGGTTGGTCGCGACTCCAGAGAATGTTTGGACTTCCGGCCGCTGTTGTCTGCAGATTTCTTGATTTATACCGTTCTTAACGGTTGAAATCCGCAGACTGCCTATGCTTTCGAAGCGAGCTTTCCTACGGAAAGCTTTCGGGCGGACGCTACCGCTCCTACAGTTCCAAAATTCCCTTCCACCACTTTTCCCTTTTTTGAATATTTTCAAGTTCATTCTATATTGGTACGTTTTCCAGTGATGAGAATACTTTATCGAAGCCTGCTTTAGAACGAGAAAATAATTCAGATGAACTTTGCGCGGAAGCTGGCGCCAGAACTTCTTGGGCGATCACACCGGCATACCCGATCTTTTTCAGGCTTCCCAAGAATCCTGTGAGATCAATAGAACCTTCTCCTGGATACAATCGATCGAAATCTAACAATTCCTCTGTCGGTAGAGGTTTAGCATCATTAATATGGACATATGCAATTTGATACGGTTGTAATTTCAGCAGATCCTCACTCGTTAATCCATTCGTATGCCAATGGTAAGAATCCAATAACAATCCGATGTTCCTTACTTGAATCGTCTCCATCCAGCTCAACGTATCTTGCATCGTCCAGATCAGTGGATTTGCCCATTGTGTACGTAAGTGATGAGGGCCTACGAACTCTAATGCTAATGTAATTCCATAAGCGCCTAATATTTCCGCGCATAGTCTTAAACGTCTCGTGGCTGCAATCATGAACGGTGCGACCGGAAGATCTGTTGAAGGTAAAATATATGTACAACATGTCATACAATTTAATGCAGCAGCGGCCTCAGCCATTTGGGTAAGCGATTTCAACCCTTCCCTGAAGCTTTCCTCTGTTGTGCGCCAATCTACCGCTAAACCAAATGATCCTAACATGATGCCATGGCTTTCCAGCAATTGAACAGCCCCATCCTTACCATACTGCTGCACTAACTCCAATGGATTTGCGTCTATCGACTGAAAGCCGAATTGGCTCGCAAGTCTGATATATTCTTCATTAGAACTGAGTTCACCCAAACCTGCTGTTGTTAATCCTCTTATCATCGTCGTTCTCCCCCTTATGACCAATCTAACAGTTCGTCATATCTAGTCTAGCGCATCGTGCACTCGAATAAAACCATCTCTAGTCCCCTTTAACAAATTCTACGATCTAATTGCAATAATGTTTTTTGTCAAAAATTAAGATGGAGGAGGTAAGTTTATGTAGGGGGGACGACAAGCCCTTCCTTTCATTTTCGTTCAAAGATCCTTATACTTGCTTGGAGAAGCATTTCAAGGGAGATTGAACAGTATGGACATAAAAAAATTGCAATACTTTATCGCAGTAGCAGAGGAACTGCATTTTAACCGTGCAGCAGAGAAGCTGAATATGACGCAGCCTCCCTTAAGCCAGCAAATTCAAGCTCTGGAGAATGAGATTGGTGTGAAACTATTAGAACGGAACAAAAGACAAGTTCGTCTAACGCCAGCGGGGGCGGTATTTCTAGAGGAGGCTAAATCCATTTTATCTCAACTGGAACGCTCTATTAAAACAACACAATTAGTCGATCAAGGAATTATCGGACATTTGAATATTGGATTTATAGATTCTGCAGCTGGTGGAGTATTGGTTGATATGTTAAAAATGTTTCGGGAACGTTATCCACAAGTACAACTCACATTACATGAGATGACGTCTGCTCAGCAGTGGCAGGCTTTACATGAAGGAACGATTCACATTGGATTTGTACGTTATACAGAGTCGGGCAAGCATATCGACCATCGTCCCTTAGTCAATGAATCGCTTATTGCCGTTTTGCCAGAGCAGCATCACCTAGCTCATTTACCGGTGTTATCCATTCGCTCTTTAGCTTTAGAGCCATTTATATCGTTCCCACGTCATTTAGGAGCTCCTTTTCATGACCTCATTATGAGCTTCTGCGCCCAACACGACATGTATCCGAATGTTGTACAGGAAGCCATTCAGATGTACACCATTGTAAACTTGGTAGCTGCTAATCTTGGAGTTTCCATTGTGCCCTCTTCAGTTGCTATTTTTCAGCGCGAAGGTGTCGTATTTCGCCCCTTTGAAGAAAGCACACCATCGATTCCCCTTTATGCCGCTTGGAGAACCGATTGCGATCGTGCCTCCTTATCCGCGTTACTAGAGATCATAGGACAAATGAGTTCAGAAGCTATTCATGGTGAATAATATAATATTCAGCCCGTTTTTCTAGGATCACGTTCAACGAGTCCTTCTAGCACCCTATCGATTTGCATCATAACTTCCCTATCCAGACGAACTCCCGCAGCTTTGGCATTTTCTATTACTTGCTCAGGCTTGGATGCCCCAATAATTGCAGATGAGACTTGTGGATTTTGCAACACCCATGCTATAGCCAACTGCGGAAGCGTCAACCCAACTTCACTGGCGATGGAAGAGAGATTCGAGACCGCCTCAAGCACCTCAGTCCGAAGCCACTGACCCGCCAATTTGTTCATAAATGGTGAGCCCGCAGCTGTTGAAGCACGAGAACCCTCTGGCAATGGTTGCCCTGGCATATATTTACCTGAAAGAATCCCTTGAGCAAGCGGTGACCAGACCACCTGTCCAATCCCTTCCCGCTCACAAGCTTGAACTACCTCCGTCTCCATCACGCGCCATAACATCGAATATTGAGGTTGACTAGCCACCAATGGCACCTTCAATTCCCTCGCCAAAACAGCACCTTCTGCTATCTGATCCGCCGTCCACTCACTTATCCCGACATAGAGAACCTTACCTTGACGCACCAGATCCGAAAAAGCCAAGAAGGTCTCTTCAAGGGATACTGTTGCGTCAAAGCGATGCGCATAATAGATATCAATATAATCGGTCTGTAATCTGTTCAGTGAAGCATGGCACGCCTCCATAATATGCTTGCGAGACAGACCTCTTGCGTTACGTCCCGTCCCTGTGGGATGGCACACCTTGGTACACAATTCGATATCAGCTCTGTGCACTCCTTTTAATGCTTGGCCCAGCACCATCTCAGCTTTCGTATCGGAATATACATCTGCAGTATCAAATGTTGTGATCCCTACATCCAATGCAGCGAGAACACAAGCATGGGCAGTATCATTGTCCACTTGAGCACCATGTGTAATCCAATTACCATAAGCAATCTCACTTAGATGTAAACCACTCGTTCCTAATTTGCGATAGTTCAATTTATACCCTCCTTTAGATAACAATCTGATTGTAACAAAGAGATATTAATACGAGAAATACTCTTTGATATGCGATTTAATTCAAAAAAGATATTACTGAGATACTTAAAGATAATAAAAAACGCCCTTTAGGCGTTTTTTTCGGTAAATATTTTGTTTTGAAACTCTAACTTCGCCTATACTCCGGTGAGTATTAACCTCCAAGCCTTGTTACCGCACCACAACTAACAGTACAATAATTCCGAGCCAAAACAGCCAGCTTAATGGGTGACCGAAATTTAATCCCCAGCCGACTCCGAGCCTTTTCTTGACGATTAGGTTTGGATCTTTGGGATTGAAATAAATCATACCAAATCGCCATTTATCATCATCATGGACAGGTCTGACATTGGAGCTATCGGCAGATCGCTCCAAGCGGCTTTCGCCCTGACCAGCCCAGAACGTTAAGGCCAAGGCGTATAGGATAATAAGGGCTATTATGATTAGGATAATAGGGATAGCGAAATTCATGTTAAGCAGAGATATCATGTTTAGTTGCACGACAGAAAACAGGATAACCATTAAGAAGCTTGCTGTAAGCATAAAATATGACCAAGTACGGCGGTAAGTTGCGTCTTGTCTGATGGAACGGTTAGGATCATTGGGTTGAACCTGCTGCTTTACTCTGCGAATACTCCAATTCTCAAATATGAACAAAAGTGTTATGAACACTTGCATTATCGTAGGCATAAACACAGAACTAAAAGATTTAGCTGCATAGCGGTCTACGTTCCAACTGCTGTTGTAATGGATCGGAATCTGATCAGGAATCAGATCGTAGTTGTATAGCACAGTTACAATACTAACAACAGTAATTAAAACATGAATGAGGAACCAATTATTAGACAAGCCAATGTTTCTTTTCCGAAATCCAGTGTCCACTGCCATGATCGATGGTTCCAGAGCAATAGGCAGCATAGGTAGTAAACTTTTCATTTTGAAATGATAGCTAATGTTTATGACTAGGGAGATTCCGACCATGGCGAGTGAATAAGTGACAATGATCCAACTTTGTTGCTTGGAATGTTCACCACCGTATATTAGACAGATGATACAAACAATGAATAGGTTGGTATGCAAGGTAGCACTAACCCTAGCATATGACTTCCGCATCTGGCGCAGAGGCTCACTATGGAATTGTACAGGGCTGACGGTGACCCCAAAACTAATCGTCTCTCTTGTTAAATAAGGCATGCTTACCATGAGTACAATGGCAGGTACAAATACAAAGATCATTACTATAACAGGCATTATCGTCATATCATTCGCCTCCTCTTATACATAAGTGTGTATTTGAAAACTCTATAACCCTTATAGCATAGGCGATTCATCACTACGCCTTTTTGCGTATGATGATCCTATTAACTTAGGATAGGTAATCGACTTGAACATAAATTTTATTATAATCGATTTTAGTGACTATAGGGATGAAATTAACAATTTATCCAGTTTTTTTGCTACACAGAGCTACTCATCTGACAACTGAATTATGGCAAGTACATCTGTTTGAAATTCTATGTAGGTAAAGGACTCGCCTCGTATCTGCAATGGTGCGGATTACTGCGTCAGAGTATAAATAAGTCCGTCCATGCTTAATATAATACTTGCTCAGGTTTGTTCCATTAAGATATTTCTCTACAATCGCTCGATAAATCGGACGCTTCATTTCATCCACCAGTACCGACCTTGTGTTCTTATCATAATAGTATGGAAACAGTTGCTTTCCGTTTGTCAAAATGCCTTTCTTCACTCCAGCCTCTTTGTCCTGCTTCATTCTTCGCATAATCGTTTTGTATTCTATTCTGGCAAAAATGGACATGAAGTCAAAGGATACATTGAGTTAATTCTTGCCCTATCACTATCTAACCTGATTACTTCTACGGATATTTCTGCTTGAAATCCTATTCTTATTTGCCATGAAATAAACCCAAAAAGAACCGAAGCGTATTTACACCCCGGTTCCTTTACTGACTTATTATATGCCATCATAAATAGAATCTTTATCACCACTAAATACATCAATCATCATTAATGCTCCTATTTTATAACCTTGGATAAAAGATAATGCTGAATGCAAAGAGCTTGAGTCACTCTGTAAATCGAATAACTTTTCGACTTGATCAAAATCTTCCTCGGATAACCTCTCTTTGAGCATCTCCAAAAAATTAATGATTTTCTGATTAATCTTCTGCAATTCCGGATCACTTGGCTTAATTAACTCATTCGGACTCAATCTTCCATAATAAAAATCCTCCAAAATGATCACCATCATGCCTCCTTTCGCAACTAACACTCCTAACACGTATAAATTTTATGCGAAAATCGCATAAATAACAATATGCAATTTTCGCATAAAGTAAACTTGGCTTGGGTGATGAGCATTGTACACAAGAATCCGCGACTTACGCGAAGATAAAGATCTGACACAGCAACAAATGGCTGAGCTTTTACATATTACACAAGCCACCTACTCCCGCTACGAGAATGGAAATTTGGATGTTCCGAGCGCCGTTTTAATTACGCTAGCTAATTTCCATAAAGTAAGCATCGACTATATTTTAGGTCAGACAGATAACCCTAAGCGCAATCCCAGCAAAAAATAATAATCCGCAACACAAACAAGCTTCTGTGATATTCACAGGAGCTTGTTCACGTCTAGGCTAAAGCATAAATAATTACTTCAATGCTACAAACAAATCAATCTCATTCTCTAGACTTTCTGGTTTATATCTTTCATCCCAAATTTCAAAATCATAATCCTTAGGTTCATTTCCAGTTTCTCTAATCCATTGTCCATATAAATAGTCATATGAACGACTAAGTTCCGATTCAAGTCCCTGATGTGTGTAAGTAACATACTTACTCTCACCGACAGCATGACCTATCATATCTAACGGAACATCACCTTGTTTACTTACTTCATAACAAAGAATATGTGTAAACCTGTCAACCTGAGGATTAAAATCGGGCTCCATAGGATAAATCTGTATTAAGATTACATTCTCATTTTTCTTGTCTTGAATTTCGTCTTTTCTTTCAAATAGCGAATCATAAATGTTCTTACCAAGACCAGACTCAAACTCATTAATATCTGCTTCAATTTTGTAACCTACAACATGAAAAGGGGATAATGTTACTACTTTAGCTTCCAGAAAATCTCCTCCATTCAAAATAAGGAATACAATTTGATTATACTATTAAGTGGAAGAATAGTTCGATCTACTTAAAGCACTCTACAATAAAAAAGCTTCCACCATACTCTGGTAGAAGCTTCTTATCGTAATTTAATCATTCAAAATTTCAATCATTTTTCTTGTCTTCGCTAGCTGCTCCACAGTAAAATCATGCTGAGCAGATGCATATGCGCTAAAGACAATATCGAGCACAAATAATTGCGCAAATCTTGAGCTTGTTGCCGCACTACGAAGCTGCGCTTCCGGCGCACGTGATGTAAATAAAGAAACATCGGCAAGCTGAGAGAGCTTGTTATTACCAGGACGAGTGAGGCTGATTGTTTTTATCCCCTGTTCCTTAGCTCGTTTTAATAATTGAATAACCTCTCTCGTTTCACCGCTATACGAAATCCCCCAGAAGACGGCATTTTCTGATTTCGTAGCCATGGCTGCCGCCAATAAATGACGATCTGAAATCGCATATACATTTTTGCCTAGCCGAAGCCATTTTTGTGCTGCATCTTCTGCAATAATAAATGAGGCACCTATCCCATAAACATAAATCACTTCTGCCTGTTGTAACAGGCTCACTGCCTGCTCAATAGACTGCGCGTCGAGTTAACTGGCCGTATTCTGAAAGGTCAGTATTGTATTTGACAACATTTTATCAATGATAGAATGCACCGTTTCATTCGATTCAACATCAAAGTAGCCAACATACTGCGTATTTTCTACTTCCGCTGATAAACGGATTTTCAGCGCTGGAAAGCCCTCTATTCCAAGCGACCGACAAAAACGAACAACCGCCGCACTACTTGCCTCCGCTTTTGTCGCTAACTCATGTATGGTCATATGCAGCACTTCTTTAGCATTTGCAAGAATGTACTCCACTACTTTTTTCTCTGATTCTGGCAATTCATTTAAGTCTAGCTCAATTTGCGAAATCATACTTCCCCGCAATTAAACCCGCTCCAACAAATGCAGGAATCATTGGTATGAAAATATTTCCGATTTTTCGCAAAAAGTTCTTGAACGGTTTATCATTCTTCTTTTTAAGCTTCGCCTTCATTTGTGCGCTTTGTGCTTGTAATTGCTCAGCCGAAGTCGCTATTTTCCTAATCCTCATTTAGACTATATTGAGTAATCTAAACTTTGTATCACTTCTACGATTCCACACGTTCCATTATTGACGAATTTTTATTTCAATATTAAACTATAAATAAGAAATTAAATTCCAAAAAACCATTTTTTTTATTTATTAAATTTATCCCAACATTACGTCGCAGGAGGAAAATGAAAGATGACGACGACACCAAACATCATCGTAATGAACCATCCAACTAGAGAGCAGCTTGAAAAGATTTACGATATTTTAGATGAATGCTTTTCCGTTGGCCGAGCTTTTTTCCAAGAAAGATTAGACCTAGACACCACATATGATCCAGATACAACATGGTTTGCGATGGTTGACGGTAAGATTGCATCCAATGTACAAATTTTCCCGTTTCATATTAGAGTCGGTCAAGCGATCTTGAAAACAGGTGCAATGGGGAGTGTCGGTACAGATCTAAATTACCGCGGGCTGGGGCTTGCACACAAAATTCTTCATGCGCAGACCAACTATATGAAAGAAACCGATTATGATATAAGCTTGCTTTTGGCTAGCAAGCATGCGTTTTATGAAAAAGCTGGCTGGAGACTTATTCCCGAGACTGCTTTCGCAATTGAAAAACCAGCAAGTTTGGAGCAGCAGCAAAGCAGTGATGAAATCATTCCTTTTGAAGCCTGTTATCTCGATGATATCCGTTTCATCTATGAACAATTCAATAAGAATCGTACCTACACCGTGATCCGAAGTAAAACGTATTGGAATGATTTATTGACCTGGCCGGAATGGAAGAAAGTTGACTGCTTGCTCCTTCGCAGAAATGGGAAAATCGTCGCTTATGGCATCATTGAAAAGAAAGATACTGAACAAGTATTTATTAATGAATTATTGTATTTGAACGAAGCCGAAAACGGCGTTGAAGCTTTGTTTCATGCCTTATGTCAGCTGCGCCAAAATGCAAAGCAAATATTAGCGATGCTCCCAGAGGACCATAAGCTATATTCCTATTACCAACAGCATCAAGCAAATTCAATTCAAATCAATATGGCGATGTGGAAAATGATCAATCTCAGTTCAACTTTCCATAAGCTTCAGCCTGAATTAGAAGATCGCCTAAACCGTAGCAACATAATTGCAGACCAGGAGCTGCATATTGCACTTCGCAGCAATGAGGACTGTATCTACTTGGATTATAAGCAAAAGCAGCTTTCTGTTTCCGATGCTAGTAATCATACCATTCCCGTTACTTCAATAGAAGTAGATGAACGCGAGCTAATGACTTATATCATGTTTGGCTATAATGAAGAAGGCGCAGCAAAGGACAGTACTGAGCACGCTAACATCCTTCAAGCTCTATTTCCGAAACAACAAGCCGTGTTTTATTTGACCGATAAATTTTAAGCCATTTTTGATTCCTACTATTTTAAAATAAGGATGTGTCGCAAGTCCAACTGCTCGGACTTATGACACACCCTTATTTTTCCATAGCGACAAAAACTAGTCGTTGTTCATTTTTGATCTTCCTAACAGGACAGCACCGTAGGCTGCATCCTTAATTGGCAAAATCAGCTTTGTTTGCGGGTAGCTCTGTGCGAGCTTTCGCTCCAAGGCTTCTTTCACAAAGCGAGACTTTTGCAGCACACTTCCTGCAATCGCAATCGGACTTTCATATAGCTTAAGCCGTTCAATAACAGGCACAACAAGCTCATATAGATTGGTTGCACATTTCTCCGCTAACGCTATTGCATGTGCATCGCCCTTCTCACATGCGGTCGTCATAATCGGTGCGAGCTGCGCAATATCTTTTTTCGTCGTATTTTTATCATAAACAAAGCCAATAATCTCTTTCACAGTGCTTAAGCCAAGCTGCTCATATACCATCGCTGGGATGACCGTATCGGTTATTCTTCCGTCCTCCACTTGAACTAATACGGATAATAGATCGCGCCCAATGCTATAACCGCTTCCCTCGTCATCAATCAGATGACCAAAGCCTCCTGTGCGATGCTGCTCTCCTTTTTCATTGACCCCAAAGCAAATCGATCCTGTACCGGCAATGAGAATGATGCCTTGCATCGCATTTTGTGCTCCGTATAATGCGGTTTCTTGATCGCCTGTAATCGTTAATGACCCGATATAACCGTTATTTCTCACATGCTGCTCCAAAAAATTGATGACCAGCGGATTACTTATTCCTGCCGCACCTATACATATATGAGCAACTTCTTGTAAATTACCGCAGTAGAGCTTCGTTTGACTAAAAATTTCCTCAAAGGAGGCGGCAATAGCATCAGCATCACCACCGTTATAATTAATAGGCCCTACAGTAAAGGTGAATAAAGCGTCTTCCTGGTCATGGGTAATTGTGACAGCTGTTTTCGTGCCGCCCCCATCAATTCCAACGATAAATGCCATACCTATGTCCCCTTGTTGTACCTTTTTCAAAGATAAGAATTTATATGTTTCACGCGATATATTATCCTTATATTTCTCGCATAAACGTTTGCCGTCCTTGAAAGGACGCCGAAGGCGTTTATGCTTGTCTACATCTGTATCGTAATCTTGGCAGTTGGTACAACCTCACCATTTAGGATTGGAAGGAGTGATTTGAATGCATCAAGTGTATACTCAAATGCCGCAATTCCGCAGAACTCGCCTTCGATTAACGGTAAATCATACGGGCGACCTAATGTAATGGCCGTTACTTTGCAGCCTGCAGCCAGCAGCTTCTGAACAAGCGCAAGCTGACCTTTGTTTTCACGCGCATTGAACAAGCCGATAACAATATGCTTGTAGCCTTGTACCTTTGGCAGCGCAGCGTTGATTTGCTCCTCGCTCGGGTCAATGTCGATAATCTCATAAGCTGTATTAAAATGCTCCCCCATATATTGCGGAAAGCTAAGAGCTTGATTCAAGCTGCTGGACGCAAGATCGGTGCGGTATGAATAGGAACCCATAAATAACACTTGCTCGTCACCGGTATGAATGGGCTGGAGCTCACCTTTAATGAGGCAGATCGTTTCCGTACGCATTAGCTCATTTGCTCGGCGATGTACATCGCAGCCAACTAGTTCATAATCTAGCTCCTCAATCGTCGCATATTGTGCTTTATAAGCTAAAATTTTTGTAACAGCTGCATCAATTAGCGCTTCATCCAAATCACCGATGGCTACAGCTTCTTCGATCAAATGAATCGCTTCCTTCACTGTCTCAGGAGTATGACTAATGAATACCAAATCAATACCTGCTTTAACAGCTCCTAACGCTCCTTTTGCCGTACCATAGTATCGTTTGATCGCGTCCATTTCTAAACAATCCGATACAACTAACCCTTTATATCCTAATTTTCCTTTTAATATCTCTGTAATAATGGTATGAGACATAGTTCCGGGCACACCGGATTTTTCAATTTTCGGAAATAAAATATGTGCACTCATAATCGCTTGAGCGCCTTGCTCAATTGCGGCCTTAAACGGCAGCAGCTCAAGCTGCTCTAATTCCTCAAGTGTTTTTTCAATTGTAGGCAAGCCAATATGTGAATCGATATTTGTATCACCATGACCTGGAAAATGCTTAAGTGAGGACATGACGCCTCCATCGAGTAATCCCTTCATCATTTGAATTCCATACTGGGATACTGTTGCAACAGAATCACCATATGAACGAACATTTATGACTGGATTCAATGCATTATTGTTAACGTCCATAACTGGAGCTAGATTAAAATTAATACCTAATGCTTTCAATTCTCTGGCAGTCATTCTGCCTGCTGCATACGCATTTTCAGGTCGTCCTGAAGAAGCAATTGCCATGGCTCCAGCAACATTGGTCGCGTCTTTAGGCATACGAGTGACTCGACCGCCTTCTTGGTCGATCGTAATAAAACCCGGGATACCAGTATGTGTCGTGTACCATTGCTGCAGCTCAGTAACAAGCTCGCCTAATTGATATTTATTGTCGATATTATGTGAGAATAAAATAATATTGCCGACTTTATAATGCTCAATAACTTCCTTCAGCTCAGGAGTGATCTCGGTTGAAGGGAAGCCTGTTACGAACATTTGTCCAATCTTTTCGCGCAAGCTCATATATTCTATTGTTCTCATCAATTATTCACCTTCCTCTAGCGATATAAATGATACTGCTGTTTTATTTCTGCAAATTGCTTGCTTTCCGCTGCAAACTGTTCAAGCAGTTGCTTGGCTTGCATATTTTCCGTACGATACATGTTGTCTCCCCCCAGCAAATCGATAAATGGACGAGAGCCCTCCTTTACAGGAGGCAGGAATGAAAATTGCTCGTACAAATCTCTTATCGTAAATAATAAGGTTACCCCAACTTCTAAAGGCCTCAGCACTTGGATATCTGTAATGTAAATTTGTACCCCGCCGCATAGCTCGCCAGAATGTTTAGATGACGTTGGCTTGAAATGAACTGGACGGAAAAGCACACCCGGGATACCTTTTGCATTCATCTCATCTGCCAATTGCTGCGCTTGAATGAACGGAGCACCAATCATTTCAAATGGGAACGTTGTGCCTCGTCCTTCCGAGCAGTTCGTGCCTTCAAATAAACATGTTCCTGTATATAATAAAGCTGTTTCATATCGTGGCATTCCAAGTGAAGGATGGACCCAAGTTAATCCTGTATCCGGGAAGGACATGCTCCGTTCCCAGCCTTCCAAACGAACGACATGCAGCGATGCATTCCAATTCATTTGATCATTTGCCATCGTTGCTACCTCACCTGCTGTTAAGCCGTATCGCACGGCTAGCTCGTAATTTCCAACAAATGATTTGAAGCCGGGCTTCAAGACATTCCCTTCTACCGTTACCCCGTTAAGCGGATTAACACGATCAAGAACAACAAATTCTACGCCTGCATTTGCACAATCTTCAAGTGCATACAGCATCGTATAAATAAATGTGTAATAGCGTACACCAACATCTTGAATATCGTATACAATGATGTCTACTTCATTCAGCATTTCTTTTGTTAAACGCTTGGAGTCTTTACGGTACAAGCTATAGACTGGAACATTCGTAAAAGGATCCATGTAAGTGTCTACTACTGCCCCTGCATCCAAATCTCCGCGAACGCCATGCTCAGGTGAAAACATCGCAGCAAGATTAAAATTTTCATGTAATATAGTAATCGTTGATGCAAAATCCTTCGTAAGACCTGTCGGCGCTGTAATCAATCCTACGCGCTTACCTTCGAACAAATAACGATAATTCGTTATAGAATCAATCCCATTTAACACCATATGAAGCTGCCTCCTAGCTGCTTTTTCGCATAAATGGATAGAACAAGGGAATGTTTCCTGCTATACATAGAAACACTCCCTCTTAGCTAGTTGAATAGTTACCAAAGACTAGACTGCCTAACCTTCACCGTTTCAGCAGGCACCATAAATGCTTCTGCATATGTCTTTCTTGCTTCACAGCCGCGAACAACTGCTAGTGCTTTATAGTAATCCATGTATTTGAAAGATTTGCTATTCGTCACAAACCAATGCTTGCTTAAAGCATCTATCCATAGATCAAATGCCGCTTGATCGAAATCCACATATACGTAAGGGACATAATCAACCGCATCCTCCCAGTTTTCGGAGTAATATAATCTTGCTGCAAAGTGCGCGGGGAGCGCTCGTTCAAAGGATGATAGACTTGCGAAGAAACGGGCATCATTTACGATATGATGCGTTAGCGCATGGTCCTTATGCATACTGTTTTTCCAGTGTGTAATAATAATATTAGGCTTCACGCGACGAATTACATCACAAACCTCCATACGAATTTCTTGATTGTCAGGCAACTCTCCGTCACAATAATCATCGAATACAATGGCTTCACCGCCTAGCATATCCGCAAAAACCTGTGCCTCTTTCACTTTTTGCTGACGATATTCCTTCATATCCTGTCCTGCCGGGACCCCTCGTTCACCCGCAGTTAACGCTAGTGTCACAATGCGATCTCCCTTTAAACTATGACTAGCGAGCACACCACCAGAAGCTAGCTCCACATCACCAACATGCGCTCCAATTGCTAATACTGTGAATTTTTCGCTCATCTTTAAAGTTCCCTCCGCAATATAGAAAATTGTTTTTCAATAGTAAAGCCCGCTTTTTGATAGATTCGAAGAGCCGGATTATTATTTCCAGTGAATAGAGAGATATATTGACAGCCCACATTTTGAAAAGCTTCAACCATTCTGAAAAATAATACACTGCCAAGGCCATGACCCTCATGCTCTGGGTGCACTCCGATACCGCAAAAAAATGCTCTTCCATCAGGCTGCGAAATAATTGGACCTGCAAAGCCCACAACCTCGTTGCCGTACACGGCTACTACAAGTGGTGCGCCAACCTTCACATAAGTAACAATATCCTTCTTCCACTGCGGATTTTGCAGGGCAGCAAGCGTTGCTTCAAGCCCTGTATGTAAATCAGGGACATAAGACGTAATGTAATAGTCCTTGCTATTTGCATTGGTTTCCTTATCTAAAATATCTTCGGGAACAATAAAGCTTCCGAGTTTTAAATACATGCCGCATTGCGTCGCTCGATCTTCGTAGCCTCTAGCCATTAAAGCTTCATATAATGGCTGGTCCTTACTGATGCCCGGGGCATTATTATGCTCATGCTGAGGTGCACTTGGTATACTCCACTTCAGCTTAACAGGGTTGAAAAACAATACATCCGCTTGTCTTTTCCCAAGTTCTTGGAATCTTTTTTCTAAACGCAATAGAAAAGCATCGTAAAGCTCCAGAGAAGCCACATGGTTATCTATAATAACACTCGTAATATAACCGGCCACATCTCCAAGAGGGAGATCGTCACCGCAGCAGCCAGCTGCAAAACCAACAATCCCTTTTTCGTCACAGCCTACCCATATACAGTCAGCGTCAAAATAAGGATGGTCGATGAATGTATCTTGAAACTCTCGCTCTGTAAATGGCTTATAATCATATTTTGTAGCCTCACGATTCCAAAGCTCTACAACTGCAGAGTGATCTTCAATTGAAAAGGGTCTGATTTGCAACATTTAAGCCTCCTGTGAACGTCCAATATAGGGCCAGGAAATTTTGCCCATTACTACTGGCTGTGAAGCTCCAGTTACTAGCGGGATATTGTTTGGTAAGCGCTCCATCGTGTAACACGCTAGCAGAGCAAAAGCAATTGCTTCCTTAGCATCACTATTACCACCGATATCCTCCTGCGTCAGCACCTGCACGTTATGCGGTGCAAATAAGTGCTGTAAATCACGCAAAAGCGTCTTGTTATAGCTTCCACCGCCGCCAATTAACAATTGCTCAGCCTGGTGCTGCGGTGCAATATACCGTTCATAGCTATCGACGATGCTCCAGGCAGTTAAGTACGTAGCTGTTGCAACAACATCTTCTGCTTTCCAGTTATTAACCTTCATCATTTCAATAATTTGTGCCACGTATTGTTGGCCAAACCGTTCTCTGCCTGTCGATTTTGGTAACGGCATCGTATAATATTTATCCTGCTGCATCCATTTCAATAGCTCATCAATCACTTGACCGCCCGCACCAATTTCGCCATTAACATCCATTGTCATTGGTGCAAATAATTGCGATACAAGGCCATCGATAATCATATTTCCAGGACCCGTATCAAAAGCAAATACCTCATCCGGTGAGGCATTTACAGGCAAAACAGTCACATTGCCTATTCCGCCAATATTTTGCATCAGAAGTGTTTTCTTTGGATTGTTAAACAATAAGTATTCGGTAAATGGTACTAACGGAGCTCCTTGTCCACCCATTGCCATGTCAGCAACTCGAAAGTCTGATACGCAAGGAATTCCTGTGCGATTGGCGATAACTGCACCATCCCCAATCTGAACGGTACAATGCAGATTATAACCGCCCATAACATTCTCATCCGGAGCATGATAGATTGTTTGACCATGCGATCCTACTGCGAATATTTGCGAAGGCGAAAGGCCGCATTTCCCTATAACGGATAATGTGGCTTGGGCGTATAATTCGCCAAGCCACATATTCATTGCGCCAACCTTATCAATCGTAGCGCTAGCGGGATCAAAAAGCTCAAATATGGAGTTTCTAACTTGCATCTCAAAAGGTGTGTTTTCAAAAGCCAGTAATTCAATCTCTACTCCATGTTCTTTTTCGGCTGATGGGAAAAGCTTAACTACTGCTGCATCAATACCATCTACTGATGTACCGGACATCAAGCCAACTAAGTATGTTGCATCAACTTTTGATTGTTTGTCCATTAACCTTTCACCGCTCCAACTGTTACCCCTTCAAGGAAGTATTTTTGTAAACTGAAGAACAAAATAAACATTGGAACTGCTGAAATGGTTGCCCCCGCCATCATCGGTGCAAAGTAAGTTGTATTCGCAAAGCGAAAGTTTTTCAAGCCGACCTGAATGGTTTGCATATCCATCGTATTCGTTACTAGGAACGGCCAGAAAAAGTCATTCCATGCCGCCATGAACGTTAGGATTGCTAGTACTGCCATAATTGTTTTAGATAGAGGCATAATGATATACCAGAAGATTTTAGGCTGGGAACAACCTTCGATTTTAGCAGATTCAATAATTTCACCTGGAATGGAGGACATGAACTGCTTAACCAAGAAGATATTGTATACCGTTACTATGCTCGGCATAATCAACGCTGTGTACGTATTTTGTAATTCAAAAATGTTTACGATCAAAATATATAGTGGAACCTGAGTGACTTGAACAGGAATCATCATAGATCCCAGCAAAATAGCGAACAAAATGTTTTTCCCTTTAAATTTCATTTTTGCAAAAGCATATCCAGCAAGTGTAGCAAAAAATACGTTAGATACCGTGATACACGCTGCCACTATAAAGGAGTTCAATAACCAGTCCCATGTATGTGGGCTGAAGTTAAAGAAGAATTTATAAGATTCAAATGAAATCTTCGATGGTAGGATAGAATAGCTCATTGCACCAGCTTCTACCGGATCACCGAACGAGGAGATGACCATAAAGTATATCGGGAATATGGTAGCTGCGGCAAATAGGATAAGGAACGTAATGTTTGCACCATTACG
Source organism: Paenibacillus sp. FSL E2-8871 (assembly GCF_038000345.1). Classification (NCBI taxonomy): domain Bacteria; kingdom Bacillati; phylum Bacillota; class Bacilli; order Caryophanales; family Paenibacillaceae; genus Paenibacillus; species Paenibacillus sp. FSL E2-8871. The sequence goes on from NZ_JBBOBV010000001.1 coordinate 2,106,124, forward strand.
TATAAACAGATACCCTTTGCTTCTTAAGCTATTGTTGTACAAACCCATAGTATTCTGCTCCTTTTCCTAGTATTCTACATCTTTACCTATAAACTTGAATTGAAGGAAAGATATAAATCCGATAATCGCTGCTAGAACTAATGATTGTGCCGCTGCCTCACCAAACTCAAAATATGTGAACGCATTGTTAAAGATTAACAAACCTACCATTGTTGTTGCATGGTCTGGTCCACCGCCTGTCATAAGATAAGCGTTTTGGAATACTTGGAAGGAACCGATAACACCAGTAACAAGTAGGAATAGCGTTGTTGGCTTAAGGAAAGGGACAACGATAAACCAAAGCTTTTGCAGGAAAGACGCGCCGTCAATTTCAGCTGCTTCATAATAGCTGTTATCAATAGCGAGTAATGCGGCTATATAAATAATAATTGCTGTACCATGACTTGATAACCATGACATTAACACAAGTGAGAACATTGCAGTTGCACTGGAACCAAGCCAGTTTTGATTTTCAATACCTAAAAAACTCACGAGCTTATTGGCAATACCTGATTTTAACGGATCGAAGATCCACAGCCACACAACAGAAAGCGCTACACCAGATGCTACGGCTGGCAAGTAATATAGTGCTTTAAAGATCGTTTGTGTTTTTTTCTTGAAAGGAATAATCAAAATTGAAATTAAAAATGATAGAAGAATATTAAACGGAACAGTTAATAGCGTATATACTAACGTGTTTTTCAGTGCTTTCCAGAAAAGTTCATCTGAAAACGAGTTAACGAAGTTATCCATGCCGACAAAAGTGGATCCTAATGGACCATATTTTTGTAAGCTGATAATAAAAGCATTGATGACTGGATATGCGGTAAATAAAGAAAACGCAATAAGTGCTACTGCGATAAACGCGTATCCCCAACCTGAGTCACTTTCGAGTTTCAATTTTTTTCTTTTAGTCAACGTTTGATTCATTGGGTCGCACCTCTCTTCTAAAAACAGTACAAGCTCTAGCTAATTTAGAAGGAAAGCTGTACGTTCTAGCTACGCACAGCTTTCACATGTCAGCCTACGACAGACTAGTCAACTACAATACCATCTTTACCGAAAGATTTAATTGCAGCTGCTTTAACTGCATCATACATTTCTTGTGGAGCAATCTCATTTGCAAGTAAGGCTTGTAGTTTAGGAATAATAACTTCTGTTTCAATTTTTAATGCTTCAGCAGCCAGATCAGTAGGAATATCTGTACGAGCCGGAAGCGCTTTTGCCATCATAGCTTTACCTGCAGCAACGTTATCTTCGTTACGAGGGAATTTTTCAAGTACTTCTGCATTACGTGCAGATTCAGTAATTGGTGATAAGAACAGCTCATTACTGTAGTTAGCAGCAATTGAACCAGAAGACAAGAAATTCGTTGCTAGGGCAATATTTTTGATGTGCTCTTCAGATGGAGCTTTTTTACCACGAAGTGCGATATAACCATCAACGATTGAAGTAGGGACATAATCGGCACCGTTGAATGTTGGGACTGGAAGTGAAATATAATCAACTTCAATAGAATCTGCAACAGCTGAACCATCGTTCGCTTTAATCTTCTCATTGTTTAGACGAGCAGAGTTTTCAAATGCAGATAAACCTTTACCTGTGATCATCGTTTGACCCGTTAGGAACATGTTCCACCGTTTACCAGCATCGATAGAGCTTAGCTCTTTAGGCATAGAACCATCGTTGATCATTTCGCGAATAGATGTAAGTAGCCCCAAGAAGTTTTTGCTTGTATACGTATATTTAAGATCTTTATCGAAGTAATCTGGTAAACCTGCAGTTTTAGCAAGAATAGCTAGATAGTCTTTAGATGCTACACCAGATGTTGCGAACACGAAACCATAACGAGTAGTTTCACCTTTATCATTTTTCACTACGCCTTTAGAAATTGCATTACGGAACTCTTCATAAGTCCAACCGTTTTGTTGAATGCTTTTCCAATCAATTCCGGCTTCTTCAAGGAATTGTTTGTTACCACCGATAGTGTGGATTTCCATATACGCTGGTAGGCCGTATTGAGCGTCACCTAGTTGGAAATATTTCAATGGAACTTCGTCATAATCTGCCTTGGCTTCATCAGAAAGGGCACCGTTAAGGTCGATTAGTACATTAAGTGCTGCATATTTCGAAATTCCCGAAGCACCGATAAAAGCAATATCTGGAGGAGAACCTGCATTTACTTGAGTATCAAGTTTTTGCGTCATATCTTCCCAGCTCGCTGGCTCGATTTTCAAAGTCAAGTTAGGATGTAGTGTATTAAATTCTTTTTCCATATCAGCAAAACGTGTTTGATAGTTCGCTGATATCGGAGGTAAAAGTGCTGTAATCGTATCCTTTTTAGGCTCAGAACCACCGTTACTAGTTCCTGTGTTACCGGAATCTGTAGAAGCTGGAGCGTTATTTCCGTTTCCTCCGCAAGCCGATAATAGTGATACCATCATGATTCCTGACAAAAACAGAGTTAATCCACGTGATCTTTTTTTCATCGAAAACAGCCTCCTCAATTATTAATAGCATCCATCCTGTTATTCCACTTTTCACACCTAAACCAATGATGAGATTGCCTGTTTCAAGCGTCCTCCGTTTGCGTTAAGTACTTGTTCTGCTTCTTTTGCATCTAACCCCGATTTAATCATCATAATTGCCAACTTACAGTTCATAGATGCTTTTTCAAGTGTTTCTGCGGCGGTTGATGTATCTACACCAGTCGTGTTCATGATGATACGAATCGAGCGATCTACGAGCTTAAAATTACTAGCCTTCAGATCAACCATCAAGTTGTTGTACGTTTTTCCTAACTTGACCATTGTGCATGTTGTCAGCATATTAAGCACCAACTTCTGAGCAGTTCCTGCCTTTAATCGAGTCGAACCGCTAATGACCTCAGGTCCTACAACAGGTGTTATACAAACATCTACAATGGGTTCGAACTTTGAGCCTCTGTTGTTACAAACACCGATAGTGGCTGCTCCAAGTTCCTTTGCTTTCGCTAAAGCTGCAATAACGTAGTTTGCACTACCGCTTGCCGAAATCCCAATAAGTACATCTTTGTTTGTTACACCAATGCTTTCGATTAATGCGATCCCTTCATCCATATCGTCTTCACAGCCTTCAACCGCAGTACGCAAAGCAATATCACCACCAGCAATATAGCCCTGCACCAAGGAAGGATCTGTACCAAAGGTAGGAGGACATTCGGAAGCATCCAGAACACCTAATCTTCCTGATGAGCCAGCTCCTATGTAAAACATTCTTCCACCATTAGACAACCTATGATGTAGAATATCTACCGCCTTTGCAATCTGCGGAATCTCCTCAGCTATAGCTCTGGGGACCAGTGCATCTTGTTGATTCATTAACTGGATCATTTCTTCCGTAGTACATTCATCAATCATTAATGTGTCTGGATTCACAGCCTCTGTTGTCAATCCCGCAAGGTAGTCATTCATAGCCATCCTCCTTCTTCCCAGCCTTAATCTGTCATGTAATTAACAAAACGCGTTAGATTAACTTACAATTATTATGTTCTTATACTAATACAACACCGTCGCTTCGTCAATACATTTTGAAATATAATTTCATAAAGAAAATAAATTCTGATGTTTTATTTCATTCCTTACACACTATGTTATACCACATTTATAAAGCGCTTACAAGATGCAATTTAAATTTTTACCAATTGCTTTGATCGCCATGGCTCTAAGGTTAAATCGATTTAAAAAAAATGTATTATTTGCTGATTGTCGCTCCAAACGAAACATAAAGTTACATCATCCGTGTTCAACCGGATGATGTTTCGTCTTCGATTCCATTCATTTTCTTCCTCATAATTGTGTGCCAAGCTATTAATTATTGAACTAAACTACTTATTATATTCATTAGATCAACGTATTCATCATGTAGATAATCTGACATGGATTGATAAATAGTATATTTAAGTATACGAAGTGAATGAAATACAAAAAAAAAAAAAAAGAAAGCATTGATCCATGATCAATGCTTTCCTCCACATTCATTCTATCAGAACCTAATTTCTAAGTTTTTTCTTTAATATATTATGCGTTTTTGTTAAGTAGGTTTTTACTTCTTCATATTCTGCACTTGCGACACCAGCAAATAATATGTCGATGATCGTAAGCATCGCAATACGCGAGCCCATAGCCCCACTGCGGATTGTTATTTCAGGTGTGGATATGCTCAGTACAATATCCGCCCGCTCCGCAAGCTCACTTTTATTGTACTTCGTAATCGCAATACATTTCGCTCTATTCTTTTGGGCAATTTCCAGTGCATCAATAATATCACTAGTTGCTCCAGAGTTAGAAATGAAAATGGCAACATCATCTTTCTCAAGTAAAGTTGCTGCCGTGAGCTGACTATGACCATCTGTATAGGCATGACACATCTTATTAATTCGCGAGAACTTCTGTTCCCCGTCCATACAAACGAGTCCCGAAGCACCTATTCCAAAGAAAACAATTCGCTTACTATGACATAGTAATTCTACAGCTCTTGTAATTTCTTTTCGATCAATAACACTAAGCGTATCCTCAATGGACTTGCAATTATTCAATGAAATATTTGATATAATTGTCGAGAGATCGTCACCTGGCTGAATATCTGTATATTGAGCCTTTGAATCCTCATCACGAGAACCCAAAGATGCCGATATACTCACAATAAAATTGCGGTATCCGCTGTAACCCATCGTCTTACAGAAACGAAGGACAGATGCATCGCTTGTCTTACTCGATTGAGCCAATTCCTTAATCGACAAATGAGGGATCTCTTCCGTATTTTCTAAAATGTAATCTCCGACCAATCGTTCAACTGGTGTAAAACTCTCTCGCATCTCACGAATTTTAATTAATACGTTGTCATTTAGACTCATAATCTACCTACTCTAGATTTAATTAACACCTTTAATAATATCATAAACAATATAAACAACCTATTTCAATAACAAAATACGTTTTGGCATATCAAAAGCTAATATTAATTAATCTATTAAAATCATCCTATTCTTAGGTCATCTGGTGACTTTACGTTGATTATAGCGTAATAAAGTTGTAAGGTATAGTCGATAATTATATACCTTCTGATATGGTGAAACAAGGGACCACAAAGGTCCCCGAAGATTCTTTCTATTGTTCTCAGCATACGTATAACGCATGTATTTTAAATTTTACTGCCGTCTAAATATGACTCGATTTATCAACTACATTCTTTGATGTAGCACCGTTGCTTGATCCAACATCCCCTTCTAGCTCGTTATACCGCATCATCAGGAATATGCTGTAATCAACGCCCAGGGCTTCAATCAAGCCATCTAATGGCATTCCAAAAGCTGTCTGCAAGTTCTTCTTCGAGCTCAAGCGAATACAGTAACTCACCTTCTCCCATCATTTTAGCGAACATCTTCAAAGGGCCATATACAGCGCAGATCAATGCCATGGAAGGCAGGGGGCGTAACAATTTCTCCTCCTTACCTAATTTGGCTATCTAGAATGAATTTTAATAAATCACCGAATATTGCTTTGCTATGTTCGTCTAAGTAATACCCATCTTCATGCAAGCCTTTCTTTTGCGATTTTTTTGCGCAAGAAATAAAGAGTCCTTTATAATGTAATAATGTATATAAAGACGGATTTGGAGGGAAACAAATGGCAAGTCATAAATGGGTATTAATCATAGACGATGAAGATGATTTAGCTCGTCTGATGAAGGCAGTTTTACATAAAGAAGGTATTGCAGACGTTGTAACTGCCGGGACAGTTGCAGAGGGATGGGACAAGTTTCAGGAGTATAATCCTGAACTTATCTTGCTAGATATTATGCTACCAGATGGAGAAGGATATGACTTATGCAGAAAAATTCGGGAAACATCAAATGCACCGATCTTATTTATGTCTGCAAAGGATGAGGAAATTAATAAGCTGTTAGGACTGGCGATAGGTGGCGATGATTATATTACTAAACCGTTCAGTCCCAAAGAAGTTGCTTATCGGGTAAAGGCACAACTGAGAAGAGCTGGCTTTACAGAGGAAAAGAAGGCTCCGAAAAGTTTGCAAGTTGGCCCCTTTGAGCTTAGTGCCAATGAGACAGAATTAAAAAAAAATGGCGAACCCCTTGTGCTTACCGCCAAAGAAGTCGGTTTAATGAGCTGTTTCATGCATCATCCGAATCAGATCATAAGCAAAGAAACCTTGTTTGAACAGGTATGGGGTGAAGATTTTTTTGGTTCCGATAATACAGTGATGGTACATATTCGGCGCTTACGCGAAAAAATTGAGGTAGACCCTTCAAAGCCAACCTTTTTATTAACGGTTAAAGGGTTAGGTTATAAATTACATACCAAGGGGTGAGACAAGTTGAAATGGAAATTGACACTCCGCTTTTTAAGATCGGTTATGACTATTGTTGTGATCGTTGGTATTGTAAACGCGATTTTGTTCCTTTCCTTATTCGTTATAAAGGTAAATAATAATAACTTTGGCACTGAAGAAGCATCTGCAGAAACCTTTAGCCGGACCTTTTCACAATACGTAGAATTACAGGCTGGCAAACCTGTTGTGAATGAAGAAGGTCTCAAAAAACTACAAGAAATGAGCGCCTGGGTACAATTCTTGAATGACCAAGGGGAGCAAGCAGCTGCCTTTTATACCCCTGAAGAATTGAAAACAGAGTATTCTCCTATTGAAATTGTACAAATGTATAAATATAAAGAATTAGATGCACGCACGACGGTTTTTGTCAGCGAAGCCCAAAATTTCAGTTACTTTTTAGGGATTAATAATCCAAAAATAGGCCGGTACGTAATGACCTATGACTACGCTAAAATTTTCAAAGATGTTAATGTTTTTCTTTTCATTTTTTTAATCGTTGATGTGCTTATTGTAATCCTCATTGGATTTCTATTTGGGAAAAAGTTAACTGCACCCCTTCATACATTAATAGAGGGTATTCAACAGCTCAGGGAACGACGTTTTAAGAAAATGCCTACTCCCAAAGGTGTTTATGAAGATGTTTTTCGTAATATGAATGAACTATCTGAAAAGCTCGATCGACATGAAGAGGAACGTAAACGTCTCGATCAAATGCGTGAGGAATGGATTAGCAATGTTTCACATGACATGAAGACACCACTTGCTTCTATTCAAGGTTATGCAGAATTTATTAACGACAGTGCCACAGATTTAACAGCCCAAGAATTACAGGAATACACGTCAATTATCAAGAGTAAATCGATGTATATGAAAGATCTGTTAGATGACCTCAATTTAACGACACGTTTGCGTAATCACCAGCTATCCCTGCAATTTGAAGAGGTGAATCTCGTTCAGTTTCTACGAGAAATAACGATTGAACTTTTAAATGACCCGACCTTTGGTGAACGGCAGATAGAGTTTGAGGCAAATATGGTTAAAGCCGTACATAAAGTAGATAAAAAATTACTAAAACGAGCGATCCTTAACTTTATCTACAACGCGCTGGTGCATAACGATGAAAATGTTGTGGTGAAGATTCGAGTGGAAACCATTAGTCCGCATACCCAAATTACAATTTCTGATAATGGCCAGGGTATTCCAGCTAAAGATCTGGAACAGGTTTTCGAACGCTACTATCGGGGTACAAACACAACGAGTAAGCATGGAACTGGGTTAGGTATGGCCATCGCCAGAGATATTATTTGGGCTCATGAGGGGAAACTCGATTTGACGAGCGTTGAAAATACCGGTACCACCATTACTATACTTTTATAATTCAAAATGACTTACTTATTAGGCAGAGAAAGGGGCTGTTCTCCACTTACTTTATTGGAGACAGCCCTTCTTCAATTTATTAGTTTTTTAGTGCCTTTAGCGGAATATCCTCTAATTTCACTTCATCGTATGAGGAGACTTGATCACCTTTTTTTACATACATTTTCAAGTAGGCGCCTTTACGAAGATTTTTTTGTGCATTAAATTCCAGTGGAATTGTAGTACCTTTGGCATTTGTAGCCTCTAGTGTATAAGAATAAGAGGTCATGACTGAACCATCGCTCAGTTTATATTCATGGGGTTCCCCATCCTCTGTGATTTGTAAGTAGTAATTTTCGGCATTGAAGCGATTGAAATCAATCTTGGCTATAGCAAAGACCCCTACAACTCCAATAACAAACAAAATACCCATAGTAATTAGAATTTTTTTCATCTCAATCATCCTTCTGTTCTATTATTTAGTGTGATAATACGATTGTAAGAAGCTACGGTTAAGAAATAATACAACCCGTAAATTACGGTATAAGCAATCATCCAGAGCAACACAGGTTTTGCTAAATCTATCATCAGTAGACTAGAGAATGCTTTTAAAGCCACTACACTATGCAATAACCCTACTACAAGCGGTACAACAAAGATAACGAATACCTGTGACGCAATTGATTTTCGCATTTCTTTTGCACTGACACCCATTTTATGCAGCATATTGTACTGTGATTTATCCTCTTCTGCCTCTGTTAAAACCTTAAAATAAATGATACTGCCTGTAGCAGCCAGAAATACTAGACCAAGGAAACTTCCGATAAACAGCAGAGAACCCACACCTTCCAAACTTGTTTGGTAATCTTGTGGACCACTTGAAAATAGCGCTTCTTTAGGTAATTGGTTTGCAATTTTTTTAGATAAATCTACAGAAGCATCATCTACCCCAAGAACACGATAGTGCAGCACTTCCCCATCATTTTGCAACACTTTATACTGGTCCTCCGAGACTACCACGGTTATACCTGCTGTACCTACATTCAATACGCTTTGCGTTTTAAAGCTTTGGAATGTGAGAGGATGGCCGTTTCCTGTTGTTATAGTTTTTCCTGTATATATTGGTGAGAACCTTTTGTCATATCCGATATCTAAAATAACCGCGTAGCCGTCCTTTACATCTAATTTTTCTTTATGTTGTAGACTTGCTAATTGGTTGTATGTTTTTTCATCGATAACTGTATATTCTCTTTTATCAGAGCTATCGAATGTTGACGACGAGTTTAACTCTTTCGTATGAAACGTAATGGATAGTGCTTCAATATTTTTATCGTATTTTGTATCTGATACTACAGCACTCACTTGCTTGTCCATTTCTGCATCTGTGGATTGATACATAAAGGTATTCGGATTAATCGTTTTCGCCGAGTCATTCGTATTGTAATAAAGGCCATAGACCGCTCCACCGGCAGTTACTGTCGTAGCACTCAACACGGCAATCACAGTTAATGTACGTGCGTTCCCACGAATACGATAGAGCAGCTGCGAAATAGTAATGACATGAAGGCCTTTCCAAAGCCACTTTTCATTTTTCTTAATCATTACTAACACAAAGCCAGTCACACTGTGGAACAATAAAAATGTACCCAAAATAACCGTTGTTAAAATAATTAATACAGTCAAGGGGAATCCAGTTTTTTCCCATACCTTAGAAGTGAAAAGGTCCTGCATTGCAAGCCAATAGCCCAAGACAATGAGTAACACTCCAAGAACAGCTACTATCATAGATGGTTTAGGCGCCACTTCTCCCTTTTTGGAAGCATGAAATAAATCAATCAGCTTAAATTGATAGATCAAGCGATAGCCCTGAAACGATGTTACTAAGAATATAACTAGAAATACGATAGCCGTGTTCATCGCTGCCGCCGCTGAAAATGTAAAGGGTGCTACAACGTCATAACCCATTAAATGAATTAAAATCGTCATAAATCCTTTTGAACATAGGAACCCAAGTACAATTCCTATTACTAAAGAGAATAATCCTAACAATAAATTTTCGAAAAAGAGCATAAAACCTATTTGACGATTACGTACCCCTAGCAACGCATACAATGCGACTTCTTTTTTACGCTTTTTCATAAAAAATGAATTGGAATAAGCAATAAATATGAACACGAAAAAGATGAGAATGACTGCCGCCCCACTCATTAGTGAACCAAGTTTTTGGGATGAAGCCGTCTGTTCTGCTATCGTATCGCTATATTTCAAAGTCACAAATGTAAAGTAAATGATGATACTAAACACCATCGATGCAATGTATAAAAAATATTGCGAAAAGTTTCGGGCTATATTTTTTCTTGCTAGACTAAATAACGTCATCTACCTCACCCCCAATGGCCGCATGAACATCTAAGATCTCTTGGAAGAAGGCTTTGCGTGTCTGATCACGACGAAATATTTCTGTTGAAAATGAACCATCCTTGATGAAAATAATCCGGCGGCAGAAGCTTGCGGCAAAGGCATCATGAGTCACCATCATAATGGTCGAGTTGTTATTTTCATTTAAAGTGCTTAAGCTTTCCAATAAATCTGTTGCTGATTTAGAGTCAAGCGCACCTGTTGGTTCATCAGCCAAAATCAGTGCAGGCTCTGTCACGAGCGCTCTAGCCGCAGCGGTTCTTTGCTTTTGACCACCAGAGATTTGGTAAGGATATTTTGCCAGTAGATCTTCAATCCCAAATACTTTAGAAATCTGAGTCACGAGGTGATTGATTTTCTTCGCTGGAATTTTAGCAATCGCCAGAGGAAGCAATATGTTCTCCTTTACAGTCAAGGAATCGAGTAAATTGTAATCTTGGAAGATGAAGCCGAGATGTTCACGTCTGAAGTCTGATAAGGCTGCTTCCTTCATATCATGAATACTCTTGTTCTTCATATAAATCTTCCCTTCAGTTGGGGAATCAATAGTTGCTAACAAATTTAGCAAGGTTGATTTTCCAGCGCCCGAAGGTCCCATAATCCCTACAAACTCACCTTCATGAATGTCAAATGACACGTTTTCTAAGGCTGTGTATGCAGCACTTAACTTCCCGTACACTTTTTTTATGTTTTCTACTTTTAATAATGGTTCCATTCATTTCACCTCATAATTTGCTGATACTTATACTATAGGCTGTGAACCTTACAGCAAATTCATGCCAACCTTACAATAAGCTTAAATCCAAAAAAAGGGGTACCCAGTAGCCATTTAAGACTACGGAGTACCCCTTTACGATTGAAAAAAATTCATTTTTTTCTCGTTGTATATAAATCAGAAGCTTCATCAAAGTAAAAGCGGCGTTTTTGTTTGCCAAACACGACTAATATAACATGAATGAACAACACGATCGTTAAGATGATAGAGGTCAATGCTGCACCTAACGTTAAGAATATAGATGCCTTATAAAATGGAGAATCCATTGATAGTTCCACGTTATTCAAAGTATTCGCAATGACTGTTATGAAGTACATCGCATAAATGGCACCAAAGCGTTTAAATAATCGCTTGTTCGTTTCCACTCGACTTATTTTACTGTCATAGCGATAACGCATTATTTTCGTACCGATTGTCGATCCATTCCAAATCCATGGAATAATAAACAAGGTTACAGAAAGTGTAATTGTGCTCACAATAAATTCACTAACCATATTAACGTTGGTCATACTCAGCACAACTTTAACTACTATGTTGCTGATAAATATATCAATAATAACAGCCAGCAACACAGACATCCCTCTTACTTCATCAAGAGCCAATAATCTATCTGCTTTCTCATTAATTTTCTTTTTTGATGGGAATAACGCCAACACAGCTGGAGCAATAAAGAAGCCCAGTACCCCGCCGGTAGTATTCAACAATAAATCGTCCACATCAAAAATACGATAAGGGCAATTATAAATCCCGTAAATACCTGTTACCTGTGTTATCTCATAAAATAATGTTAATAAGAACGTGATTGCTAGCGCTTTTTTCCAGTGTTTCTTGTCTTGAAAAAAATATCGCAAATAAACACCAAAAGGTAATAATAGCAAGAAATTAAAAAAAGCTTGATAGAATGAGGGTTGGCTAAATAACAGTCTATAAGTTGCAGGCTGTGATAACACGATACCACTATTCCCTAAGGTGCTCACTATAAATTGAAATGGCATAAGTGAATAATGTTGTGTGCCCGGTTTTTGTAGTGAACAAGTATCGCGTATCTCTGGCAACGGCAACAAGACTAAAAATAACGCTGCTAGAAAGTAAAAAATAAACGAAAATGAAATTAACGTGGTAGAAAATGGCAGATAGTTATACTTTCTATAGGTATAAATGAGCCATGGAACAAATAAGGCAAATGCTAAAACCACAAAAAAGATCGCCGCCACAAAGATTGGTTGAGTATATGCTGACATTTCTAGTTCACACCCTATAATTATTTAGTATTCATATTAACCATAAAACGGATTCTAATTCAACTGGAGTTGGAACATTTTATCAAATTTAAGGATCCTGTAATGTTGGCATCAATTTAATGTAAGGTTCTCCACTTATACTGACTTCTAAGCAAATGAAACTATTTTCAAAGGAGAACTATTAATGAATCCCTCGATTTCACAAAAAGAAAGAATCATTTCACTCGACATCATTCGCGGGCTTGCTCTTTTTGGCATTCTGCTGATAAATGTTGGAGCCTTTAAAGTTATTATTGAAGGAGATCCCTTACCAGACTATAGTGGCATTAATGGAATCATCCATACTTTGATAATCATCCTCGTACAAAAAAAGTTCTTTTCTATTTTTTCATTCCTATTTGGTGTAGGTCTATACATTTTCGCCTCAAGAGCCGAAAGCCGGGGAGATCGACCTAGATGGCGTATGGCTAGACGTTTACTAATCCTCTTGCTGCTGGGAATCATTCATGTATTTATCTTTTGGGGAACCATTCTACCCGTATACGCCATTATCGGATTGTCTCTGATCCCTTTTTATCACACAACGGTTTCTACACTTAAAAAGTGGCTTATGGGTATGACATCCATTTACATCATTTCCTTGATGGTAAAAATATTTTTACCGTCTCAAGGGGCAGTCTCATCTATCCTTGATATTTTTTCTAATGACGCTATGCAAATCTTTATTATGTTTTTAGCCGGTTTTTTAACTGCAAAGTCAGGTTGGCTGACACATATACAAGAATTATCAAAACCAATTAGATGGATTCAAATGGCATCATTTCTTTTGTTCGTTGGTTTCTCATTATGGATTTGGAACGCTTCTCAAAGCGGGAGCAGCAATGTAGATTCAGTTACGGGCTTAGGATCACTTCCAACCACTTTGTTTTACTTAACAACATTATTTCTACTATTAGAAAACAAACAAATGGTGAAATTCCTGACACCCATATCACGGGTGGGTCAAATGGCATTTACAAATTATGTAGCTCAAAGCATTATAGGGACGGCAATCATTTCAATGATAGGTCTCGAAGTCGTTTCACCAAAAGATATTCTTTACATCGCTGTTCTGATTTATATGATTCAAATCATTTGTAGTACCATCTGGTTCAAGTTCTTTTCCATGGGACCCTTAGAAAAGCTTTGGCGCTTGATGACCTATGGAACAAAGCCTGCAACAAAAAACCCCTCATAAAAAAGGGGTTTTCGGGTTTGAGCGCTTTAACTTTTAGTCGAAGAATCATGCCATGAACTCTAATAATTAGAGAATCAAGTCTAATGCATCCTGTGAAATCCACACTTTATCTTTAATCATTACTGTCAGTACATTGAGTTTCGTTGTTTTGCCATCCAGAATGGCGATGTTTTTATCTATAGGCAGCTTGAGAACTTGGCTTGCTTTTTTCACTACAACCACCGGATTAGTCTTATCGGTCTTGTCTAGGGTGATCGTAGCTCCTTTGGCCTTGAATTTATCACTGGATACGTACAGTGTATCCTGAAGCTGCGCCAGCTTTAGTCCGGTCACTTCTTGAATATACTTATTCACATCCGTATTCTGGATTACACCGCTGTTCACGAAATCGGTCGGTTTATAATTAGCCGGATGGTAGGCGAACAATCCAACCTCTTCCGATGTGTGATCATCCGTAGAGAAGGTTACGCCTATCTTATTCCCCAAGATTTTACCGATGACCGGTGAAAGGTTATCTTTCATGCCTAATCTGACTTGATCCGCTTCTTCTTTAGTTAAATCACTAAGTCCATAATTATCCGCAAGGACCTTTTTAAAATTGCTCTCATTAATACTGCCTTCAATGTAATAACTGGTGTGCTTCGCTTTCTTCAATACGGTGACTAGGTCTTTGGTGGAATCATAGTTCGTCATATTGAGCCCGCCAGTAGCATGATCCGAAACGGACAAGACTGCGGTATTTCCGTCTTTTTCTGCAAAGTCAACAGCGGCTTTGAAGGCTTTATCAAACGCTAATGTCTCACTCATAATCCCCACTGGATCGTTATCATGACCATACCAGTCAATCTGGCTTGCTTCGACCATCAGAATAAAACCATTCTCGTTCTGTGACAACTTCTCTATCGCTACATTGGTCATTTCAGCAAGGCTCGGTTGCTTTTGCGGGTTCAGGTCAAAATCAGCATCCAGTGCTTCGGGGTTGAACAACCCCCAGATTTTATTCGTTTTAGAATTCATTAAACCTGTCTTATCCGTTACGTATTCATACCCATTTGATTTCAGGATTTTGGTTAAATCTTCTCCGTCCTTACGGTTAATGTCTTCTTTGCCGGGTACCAAATACCCGGACCCACCCCCGAGAAGAACATCTACACCACTGTAGACCATCTGTTCTGCAATAGACTGCGCATTGTCACGCGTGTAGGCATGACTTAAAAATGTAGCCGGCGTCGCATCCGTTAATTCACAAGTAAATACCGTTCCTGTACTTTTCCCTGCCATTCTCGCTGCATCCATAATCGTAAGCAGAGGTTTGTTCACGTCCTCTGGCTTAACTGCGTCCACGAACGGCATAGTGATTCGGTCGGGCAGTATGGATACCGTCTCACTCTTAACCTTATGGCCAGTGGAATAAGCCGTAGCTCCCGCAGCGGAATCTGTGGTAAGTGAATCCGTAGAATAGGTTCTGACCAGCCCGCTGAAATACTTATCCATCGCAAGCGCCTGTCCTCCCTGATACCATCTGGCCAAATTCACATCGGATAAGCTCATCCCATCCGTAATAAACAGGATCACGTTCTTGACTGAATTGTTTGTAGGAGCATCAGAGTTATTGGCGCCACTGGCGTAGGTCGTTCCGTTGCCTGCTGCAAGCAGACTGCAAACCATAACTGTACTGCAAATTCTCCCGATAACCTTTTTGCGCATTTGAATCCTCCTCTAGCAGATTTTGTTAAGTACGTTTCTAGTTTAAAGGAGGATTGTTTACGGGAGCAGCACCTATTCTCTTGTTATATATTAAATTCTGTACATATTTTGTCTTGACCTTTGCTACTGATAATTGCAAAAAAAAGGGCGCCCTAGGGGCACCCTTTGCATTATTATTGTCTTATTACGAGGATATCTCGAGGCGCTCTACCAGTGCTTTGAATTTGGGAAATTTCGGAGCTTGTAAGGATACGGCCTACCAATATAAACGAAGATGTGACATTGTTAAAGTTAAAATTATTCAAGTTCGCTACGTTTTGGCTGCCACGGAATACACGGAACGATCCCTGAAAGTTAATTCGTGAAAATAGTACAAGCGTTACTTCAGAGCTCTGCACAACATTTCTGAGACGGAAACTCGAGAGAACGTTGTTAAACCGAAACGCTCCAAGATCACGAACCGCAACTCCTCCACGTCTGAATCGAATCCTGCGATTGGTAAAATTAGTACCCGACCAAAGAGCAAGACGTATATCACTGTTGGCCAACTAAATCAACTCCTTCTCTGAGATTGATATAGTCTATTACCAACATCAAAGAACGGTACAAGACAAATACAGTTGTACAAATGTTTGTTTTCCAGATTTCCCTGCGGTGATATTATCCATAATAGCAGTCGAAGTGATTTTCCAGTTATATTCGTCTAACTACTATATACTTTCTTATACGTTAGGAGCGAATATGAAAAGAATCATTCAAGCATTCGGGTATTTAGGTAGTACAATTTTAGCTGCAGCATTACTGTCATGGATCTGCGTATTTTTGATTAACGGCTTACCTGGTGTCTATGCATGGATGGCACTTAAATTTATCATCCCAATGCTAGGTTTCGTAGGAGTATTATTAAATATCTTTTTAATATTAGTTTCTATTATCAAGAAGAAAAGAATTTCCGATAAATGGATGCCTCTCGTTTTATGTACTTTATTAGCTTCACATTTCCTCCTGACCATGAATATTATACAGTTGGTATATCCTGTACGTATAATCAACGTCCACCCTTCAGTCACAGTTAAATGGCCATTTTCTGAGCAAACAGTTGTTGGCTGGGGTGGTGATTCCACCGACAATAATCTGCCTCATGCCACTTGGCCTTCGGAACGTTGGGCCTATGATTTAGTCATGGAACCCTATAATACAGGAAGTACTAATCTGGAAGATTACTGAATTTGGAAGCAAAAGGTCCTATCACCGGTATCTGGAACGGTTATTGCAGCTTTTGACGATGAATCTGATATTGTGCCAGGTACCGAATACTTCATTTCCATGGAAGGAAATCACGTTTATCTCAGAATTGATGCGACGGGAACCTACTTATTACTTAATCACCTCAAACAAGATAGTGTTACCGTTGCAGTTGGAGATCACGTCAATGCCGGTGAAGTGCTTGGACATGTAGGAAATAGTGGTTCCACATCAGAACCCCACCTGCATATTCATCATCAGCGCCAAGACCCAACCCAAACCCTTTTGCCTATTCTAGCAGAAGGACTGCCGTTATACTTTGAAGATACAAATGCAAAGGCTATGCCGTTAAAAGGAACAGAAGTCACGCCAATGCGCAATGAACCATGATCTGGTGAAGAGTGAAGCTGTCTTTCGGAGGAGTTACCGTAGGAGGAATGGACAGCTTTAACAACGATGATGTTCAGCAAAGATGCGGACGACTTCGGGCATAGACTTCAAATCAGCTTTAGGATAGCTAAAGAAAGAAAACACAAAAAAGAGGAATAAGCCTCTTCAGACTATTCCTCTTCTATTTAACACTTGCTACTTATTCAGATTATCAGATAAGTACTTAACAATGCCGTCGTCAGAGTCTTGAGAATACTCCCACACCATGACACCAGCCAGTTTTTTATCTTTGATATATTTAACTTTTGCCTGCAAGGCCTCTTTATCTTCATACGTAATAAAAGTATCACCATCATATAAATAGGCCGTCTTCGCTGTATCGTCAAAGTATCGTTTAAATCCATCTTGGATCATATATTTTTCTTTTATCGTCTTGTAGCTTAAATCTACTTTGTCGATATTGATAGGTTTACCCAGTAAAAATGAGGCCTCCTTATTCACATCACTTTTAACATTCTCCCATCCGTAGGAATAAGCTGGAATACCTAGGAGAAGCTTGTTCGGATCAACATAACGATCTAAATATAAATGAATAATGCGATCCACGCTGGTTTTGCTCTTTTTATGCTTATCTATAAATAAATTTGAATTATACCCTGTTGTATCTGACCAAGCTCCAGTCAAGTCATAGCTCATGACATTAATGAAATCCACATACTTTTCTACTTTTTTAACTTCAACGTTTTTGAAGAACCACTCTTCATTCCCTGCAGCAAAGGTTAAATAGTAATTTTTATTTTTACGCGGGAGTCTATCCAATTTTTCATCAAGTTCCTTCATTAGACTAGTAAAGTTCTTGGTATCCTCAGGTCGGGCTTTAGTCGTATTCCAGGAATCAAAGGCTGGATATTCCCAGTCTATATCGATCCCATCTAAATCTAACTCCTTAACCATTGCGATCATACTCTCAGTAAAGTTGTACCGGTTTCCATCCAATGAAGCATCGGAGAATCCGTCCGCTTTATAGCCGCCAACACCAAGGATGAAGCTCGTTTTTTTATTATTTCCTTGTAGTTTCTTTATATTTTCTTTAATGATCTCATTTTTAGCAGGGTCCAGATCAAAATATACATTGGTTTTATCAATTTTGGCAAAGGCGAGAATAGCAATATCAATGTTTTTGTCTTTTAGATTAAGATCTTTAAAGTCTTTCCATAACGGTATGTACACGGAAGTTATTTTTTTGTCTGAATCATTGAGATTGTAATAGTAAATTCCCATGCCTATAACTAATATAGCCAGGAAGACTTTTGTATATACACTTATTTTCATCATGTTAACTTCTTCCCCCAAATAAGACATGTGTAATGTATCTATTTAGATTTAAGACTTTAACCGTGAAATAGCTGATTAAGAATATAATAATTACATTAAAAGTAAGGTTGCCTATAGATTGGAGTAGAGTAGCTTGTATTTCTGCTCTTCTGGATACCAATATTTCAATCAACAAGTGAATTAAGTAGATACTAAAGCTAGCTTTGGAAATGGAGCTAATTATTTTTTTGACTTTGTAATTTAACTTCTCGCTAATGGCGGTTTCTTTTTCTTTAAAATAGATAAACGTTCCAATAGCCATAAAAAATGTCGTGAGTGAATAGTTTCCATAGAACATTTCATCTAGCACACCACTGTACAAGGAAGAAAAATAGGTCGCTAATGGCGTTACAAAAAAGGATATTATGCCTAAATTAAAGAAAAGATTTTTGGCTTTCATCGATATCGTATAGTTAAAGAGATAATATCCCAGGATAAAATATCCTAAATAACCCATGAACAAAGGGATATTGGTTATAGGAATATTGATATATTCGGAGGTCAATCTGAATACAAGATCAGAGATGAATTTATAAACCACACTTATCAAGAACCATATCAGCAGATAATATTTTATATCCTTTTCACTGCATACTTTTACAAGTTTACTAATTAAAGGAACTGTTATATAGATCGCAATAATCGCGTATAGAAACCATAAATGTATATAATTCTTATCAAAGATTAAACCATACGAAAAATGAATGAAAAAATCATAAACGCCCATGCTGCTTTTTTGAATGAAATATTGGGTGTAAACGGCATAAATGAGTGACCAGCTAACTAAGGAAATGATTAAAGGAAGTACTTTTTTAATATAAAACTGCCGATATGATTTCACTTCCACTCGAAGGATCATCGCACCGCTTATCATAAAGAACACGGGCACAGCAAATCTGGATATCGAATTAAAAAAGTTGCTAATCCACCAAGCGGTTGTATTGAAATCATTTGTCCTTGTAAGCAAGTCTGCAGTGTAGTGCAGAATGATGACTGCAACGATGGCCATTATTCGTAATACATCTATAAATATAATTCGTTTATCATTCAATATATGATTCATAAGTACCTCCGGATGGGTAGTTTGTTAATAGCTACAGTTAGGAGACTAGCTGATACTTGAAACCCCTTTTCTCTCAACGAATCCCCAGCCCTCGTCATTATCAAAATATTTAAACGTGCCTACGATATTCATATAAAGCAGCAGATTTCGATAGGTTAGTAATTCAACTTGGCTAAACACAAACATCCGAATATAATCTTTAACTGAATAATTGCTGCCATATTTTTTGCATAAATAGAGAGAAATCCCGATTTGCAGCGCATTAATGACGATAACAGACAACAAGAGAATAATGGCCTGAAATAAATTGGTACCCAGAAAGAGCGATTGTATAAGATAAAAAACGCTTGTAAATCCTGTTAATGTACCTAGGATAAAACCATCTATAGCAAAAAAGAGACTGACGCCAACGCTAAACTTTCGTGATAATTTGGACCAATAGATTAATATGCAATCTACAAAAGCTTTTTGCCAGCGTATTCTTTGTTTATAAAAGTTACTTAAGTTTTCTGGACATTCCGTGTAACATACAGCTTCTGGCGCGTATACGAGTTTCTTATTTAAGTTATTCGCTTTAATAAACTCGTGAATTTTTAAGGTAATATCAATATCTTCTCCTACAGTACTACGAAACCCGTTAACATCCACCAATATACTCTTATAAAAGGCACCAAATGCGCCTGAAATAACTACGATTGAATTAAAAACCGATTGTGTTAGTTTTCTAACATAAAATCCATGGATGTAACTGATAACTTGGCTTTTTATAATCCCTTTACCAGTAAACTTATCTTGGATAACTCCATTTCTTTTCTCAGCACCCTGTACGATCTTCACAGTCCCACCTAAAGCGATGATCTTATCATCTTGAAAATATTGATTTACATATTTAAGCGAGTTTATTTCCAGCATGCTATCCGCATCCAGCGTAATAACAATATCAGAATTCGCACAATCGATGCCGGCGTTGAGAGAATCTGCCTTTCCGCCGTTGAATTTATCAATTACAAATATTTTTTCATATTTCTCCGAATGATAAATCCCTTTAATAGCGCCGTATGTAAGCTTGCCCTCTGCTTCTCTGTCACTTATTGATAAGTCCAAAAGCTCATTTAATTTTTGAAACGTCTGATCCTTCGAACCATCATTAATAATAATGACTTCATAGTTACTGTAATTTAGGCCCTCCATTGCATCTATGCAATTCTTAATGGTGAGCTCCTCGTTATAAGCAGGAACTAAAACGGAGATCGATTTTTCAGCACAATCGTTGTTCAATTTCTTAACTTTACTGAAAAATAAAGGGATGACTGTGTAAAGAATTTGAAACCCAATAAAAATGAAGGTTGACAAATAAAAAAAGTATTGCATCTCCTCACTCCTTTTTATCTATTTAAAGCTTATAATTCTATGAATTGAACTGTTCTCCAGACAGTTAATCCCACACTAATATCAATTACTTACATCCTTTGTAAGTAATTCCAACTAATAATAGTAAATAAAACCAAAAATAGCAACCTTTGAAAGCGTTGTTATTGTAATTTTCTGAATAATATATAATTTACCGCTTTATTTTACATACAGTATTTTTCATTTTTCATCACAAAAAAAAAAAAAAAAAAAGAAAGAGAGAGAAATTAAGAAAATAATATATTTTGTCGTTTAATCATTCTAAATGAATCTTTCAAATTCCAAGAATTATATGGAACGATAAGGGGAATATAGATCGTGTTCCGAGGGAGAATTTTCATGCTAAAAAATAGCATATTCTTTCTAAATTTGGTAGACAAATACCATTTATTTGCATATAATCACTATGGTGTTACAAAAATTGTTATCATTCAATGAATTTAGCCCTACGCACCTTTTTCTCTTACCTTTCATGTCGATATATGAGCTCTTTATGAGTTTATATAAATACGTTCAACAAAGAAAGGAGTTGTAATTGAGACAAAACGTTCGGGACTGAATGCATCATTTGTTCGCAGTGCATATTTTTATATAAAAAGGAGGAGTAAAATGTCATCTATCCGTATTTCTCATTCACCTAGGGTAAAGTTGTTAGCTTATGGGAGTATGATCTTGATTTTTTCATTGGTTGTAATGTTATTCCCGGAAAGATCCTTTTCTCACGGTTATGTTGAAGGACCTGCTAGCCGGGCTGCACTCTGTAAATCAGGACAAAATACAGATTGTGGCCCGATTGTTTATGAGCCCCAAAGTCTAGAGGCACCTAAGGGGTTCCCTGCTGCAGGGCCAGCAGACGGGAAGATTGCAAGCGCTAACGGAGCTTTTCCCAAGCTTGATGAACAATCGGCTACACGCTGGTCTAAAGTCAACATCTCTGCCGGACAAAATACATTCACTTGGAAATTGACTGCCGCTCATTCGACGGCCAGCTGGAAATACTATATTACAAAGCCCGACTGGAATCCTAACGCCGCTCTTACTCGGGACTCATTCGACCTTACTCCTTTCTATTCGGTGAACTATGGAGGTGTACAGCCACCCTTCACTTACTCAGACACGTTTAACGTTCCGGAACGTAGTGGATACCACGTCATCTTGGCTGTGTGGGAAGTCGCAGATACTCCGAACGCCTTCTATAATGTCATTGATGTCAACTTTAGCGGAAGCAACCCTGTCGATACCCAAGCTCCTTCCGCACCAACAGCTTTGACGGCAACTGAAAAAACATCCACCAGCGTTTCATTGGCCTGGAACGCATCCAGGGATAATACCGGTGTAACAGGGTACCAAGTATTTAACGGAACTTCATTGGTTGCAACCGTATCCGGCACTACATTAAATTACACCGTATCTGGATTAACCGCGAATACTGCCTATACCTTTAGTGTCAAGGCAAAAGACGCTGCTGGAAATGTCTCAAATGGAAGCAATTCCGTCAGTGTTACTACTAATGCACCTGTCGGTAATGATACGGAAGCACCCACAGCCCCCGGCGGCTTACATGTTATGGGGACACCAACATCCTCCAGTATTCAGTTAATGTGGAATCCGTCAACGGATAATGTTGGTGTTACAGGCTACCGTATTTATAGAGGAACGACATTAATCACCACTGTACCTGGCTCCACAACGGATTATACGGTAACAGGTCTTAGCGCCGGTGCAACATATACGTTCAATGTACATGCCTTCGACGCCGCAGGCAATCAATCAGTGGCCAGCACCATCAATGGCACAACCGCTACAGCGTCTACAGCCCCAGCTTGGGCACCCAATACCCCTTACACAGTCGGTACATTGGTAACCTATAATGGT
Source organism: Paenibacillus sp. FSL E2-8871 (assembly GCF_038000345.1). Lineage (NCBI taxonomy): Bacteria > Bacillati > Bacillota > Bacilli > Caryophanales > Paenibacillaceae > Paenibacillus > Paenibacillus sp. FSL E2-8871. Next base: position 2,128,643 of record NZ_JBBOBV010000001.1, read on the forward strand.
TCTGTGTATGAATGTCGTCAAGCCCATACATCGTTAACCGGTTGGGAGCCTGCTAATTCCCCGGCGCTATGGTTGTTAAAGTAATGTTGTAATAAAAACATTAAATACCTAAATCTTAAAAAACCACGAGATACAGTGAAACTGTATTTCGTGGTTTTTCACTGTTTCGATCATATCGTTCAATTACCTTTTCACAATTTTTGGCACTCGTACACGGCCGACAATTTTCATGATAAACTAACGTTAAATATTAACTTATCTCATTACAACTGCTGGCTGGGCTTAGTAATATTTCCATATTGAAACCGGAGGGAATACATGAAAACATTTATACTCAAATGGAACCAATTAAGCCTGGTAAAACAAATACTTATGGGGATTATAGTGGGGATTATCTTGGCTTTATCGATTCCTAATGCAACAGGGATCACCATTTTCGGTTCCTTATTTGTATTCTCATTAAAGGCGGTTGCGCCCTTATTGGTCTTGCTCCTAGTAATGACTGCCATCTCTAAACATAAAAAAGGCCATCAAACGAATATGAAATCGATTCTTGCCCTCTATGGTTTAAGTACTTTTTTGGCGGGGCTGACAGCAGTTATTGCAAGTTTTATATTTCCGGTAAGTTTATCACTTGTAAAGGGTGCTGAAGATCTGACTCCACCTGATGGGATTGTAGAAGTACTTAAGTCCTTACTGTTCAATGTTGTCGACAACCCGGTAAACGCCTTGATGAATGCCAACTATATCGGCATCCTAACTTGGGCTATCCTTCTTGGCATTTCTTTAAGAAATGCCCATGACAGTACAAAAAACCTGCTTGCTAATTTTTCAGATGCTCTATCACAAATCGTCAAATGGGTAATCAGCTTGGCACCGTTAGGAATCATGGGACTTGTTTTTGATACCATTACAACAAACGGGCTTTCTTCCTTGCTCGATTACGGAAATTTACTTCTCGTTCTTATTGGATGTATGCTATTTATAGCGTTTATTGTCAATCCTTTGATCGTATACCTGTATATTCGCAGAAATCCATATCCACTTGTTTTTAGCTGCCTGAAGGAAAGTGGAATTACCGCATTTTTTACTCGGAGTTCAGCTGCAAACATTCCTATCAACATGAGATTATGTAAAAAAATGGGGCTGGATACAGATACGTATTCGGTCTCCATTCCATTAGGTGCGACGATTAATATGGCGGGTGCAGCGGTTACGATTTCTGTCTTAACTCTCGCAGCTGTTCATACGCTTGGCATTGAAGTAGATTTTGGTACGGCGCTTATTCTTAGCATTCTATCCGCTGTATCTGCTGCAGGTGCCTCGGGTGTTGCCGGCGGTTCGCTTTTACTCATTCCGCTGGCGTGTAGCATATTCGGCATTCCGAATGATATTGCGATTCAGGTCGTTGGTGTAGGTTTCATCATAGGTGTTTTGCAGGATTCTTTTGAAACATCACTTAATTCATCCTCTGACGTACTTTTTACAGCAACAGCTGAATATGCTAAAAAACGTAAGGAAGGCAAGGAATATATCATTAAAGTCTAGAGAAAATGTTAAATAAGCAGGAGGCCTTAGGCCCCTGCTTATTTGTTTCCCCTTAAATTAGACAATTAAACAAAACGCTATTTGCAAGGTGAATAGAAATCCATTATTAGGCGTGCATTAAAATATGAGGCATCCTTATGAGACTGCCCTTGGAAGGAAAAAGACACTAGCGTGAGCTAGTGTCTTTTAACCAGGGTACATTCGGTTAGTAATTTTTTTTTCGAGGATTCATTGCATTCCTACCTCTGCTGGAAGCGAATTATTTCTTGTCCCCACTGCTTTAATCACGAAATTGTAGGCTTTAGCAGAATCTATGCCGTTTAATGTATAGCTGTAACTCGTCTGACCGCTTACCGTCGGCACATACACGCTCCAATTTGTGCTAACTTTATCATTTTTCTCATAAATCCGGTAACCTCGCACCGGCTCAGGGCTATTTGTTGGTGCTTTCCACGAAAGAACTGCACGGTTCCCTGACTGTCTTACTGCGCTTGGATTTTCGACAATGCCGGGTTTGACGTCAGTCCGCTTGATACTGTAAGCATCATAGACGGCAAGGGGTTTATCTTTAACTGCTGTGTAGGATGTAAATTTCAGCACATCGTTTGTAATGGAAACATCCACGAACATTTTCTTGTTGGGCTGATCATTTTTTGCTGCAAAAAAAGTGTCTGCGTCTGGATTAATAGCATAGAATTTCGAAGCGGCCGAGTTACCCATTAGATACACGGTCCCTTTGGGATTCAGCACATTTCCTTGCTCATCCGTAATGACATTCTTAATCGGAACGTTATTCAGCATTTGAAAAGACCTCATATACATATGGTCATGTCCCTCAAACACCATATCCACACCCAGCTCATCAAATACAGGAATCAGATATTTCCGGTAAAATTCTACCCGGTCGCTTTCTGCCGAAGCATTATCCCCTGAGGAATAAGCTCCCTTATGCATAGAGACGAATTTCCACTTTTTATCTGTCTTTGCCACCTGATTCCGCATCCATTCCAATTGCTTCGTGAACTGAATATCTGCTTTGTACGGCTTGACCTCTCCTTCGTACTGGGAATTGATCTGCATAAACAGGGCATCGCCGTATTCGAAAGCATATACAGACCCGTCATGAGCACCCGTCCCGACATCTTTTGGAAGATTAAAATGGTTATAGAAGTTATTATTCGGATAATCCTCTATCTCATGGTTGCCGATAATCGGTGCAAATGGCACATTGGCAAATTCTTTTTTCGGCACACCCAAGAACCACTGCCACAGCTGCTCCAGATCACCATCATCCGTTAGATCCCCTGTAAGAAGAACAAACTTGGGATCTACCGTTTTCTCAATCGCTCTCTTAAAAGTATCCTGCCACAGATCGAAATTCGATTTACTTGAGCCTTGGGTATCGGTCACGTAGAGGAAATGGAAATCCTGATTATCCGCCTTGTCCGTGGTGAAAGAACCCGCCTCGCTCCAGCCGTCCGCATCACCGTTACCGGCCCGGTATATATACTTAGTTCCAGGATTGAGACCGCTTGTAATAACCTTGTGACTAGCGAACTTTTTATACTTTTTGGAACTTCTGTCTCCTGATGTCATTAAGGTTTCAATAACTGTTGAGCTACCCTCATAAGAGGTTGCAAGTTGTTCCGGGAACTCGCTTCCTCCCGCATTGGAGGCCTCCACCACTTGCACTACTGTACCTCTGACGGTTTCGGCTGTATACCAGTCAAAGGCGATACTTGTCTTTGGGTCCCCATTAAAAGTCATGTTCAGCAGTGTTGGTGTTTTGTTGCCGGTATCCGGTGACTTCGTCTTAAAGCTCCAGGTAATATCGTTCTCCGGTGTCCGGCCATCCGTAGCCCCCTTAACAAGCTCTTTAGGGATGGTCACCTTGTAAGTTTTGCCGGCAGTAAAATTGGGGTGGCTAACTTTGACCGAGTCTTGACCGAGAAGCGAGGCAGAGATGTTGTTAAGAGGAACATTGTTTTCTGTGATTTCAACTTGATAACCACTATCGAGACTGATGGCTTTATTAAACTTCACAGTGATCTCTGCATTAAGGGAAACATCTGCAGCCCCTGAAGCGGGAGTTTTGCTTACCTCAAGTGTGGGAGTGTCCCCAGGTTCGCCGTTGCTACGTGTTCCTTTAATTACTACATCTTTGATTCTACTTGAGCCTGAGCTGGACACTGTTCCCCCGCTCACGCTTTTCGTAGAGTTAACCACCCAGCGGATATAGAGTACATCTTGATTGTTAGTTCCCGCAGGCAAAACGAGGTTCGTTAATTTGCAGGAATTATTGGAACAATTAAAATTGTTCTGGGCTAGAACAAGGTTGCCGCCCGCAACATCTGTCCATTCCTGCTGATCTATACTGTATTGCACCTTAAAATCCCTAGGCCCTGTACTTGAAGAAGTTTGCTGTGAAGAGAGGAAGATACCTTCGAAGCCTTGGGTAGAAAGCGTGGCAAGCCAGTATTTAGTGCCCGTTCCTTCATGCCAGCCCTGGTTGCGAATGCTGTTCTCACTGGGCTCATAGGTGTATGCATCCGTATTTGTTCCTACATCACGAATGGATGAAGCCGTTTGATATACCCCGCCTGTAGCCGGAAATACCCCGTTCTCGCCTTTGTCTTTAAAAATCCACTGGGCAATCGTTTCCTGAGCTGCAGTAACTTCACTTGCAAGATCTTCCTCATTTCCCTCCCTTCCTGCTGAAACAAAACCGGTCAACTCCATGGCAAGCAGCAAACCTATAACCATTAGACTGATTACCTTTGGAAATCTGTTTTTGAGATAAGATTGGTGGTTATCCATTCGACCATCTCCCTCTTCATTAATCTCACTTATCATCGAACCGCCGTCTCCAAGAAGAACGGCGGTTTTGTCTACTCTCGCTTTCCTGTTATTGGAGTTCCCAGTCGGTGACTTGAAGGACTGCCGAATCTGCACCCTTCAGGTCTGTCTCTCCCATGTTGAGCAAATTGCTCCACTGCTTCACACGGTTCTTGCCGTTAGGCGGAGAGTTGTACTCATTAGTATCCACAATCTTGGTCCGTTCTTTATAAAATTTGGTCATGAAAGTCTTCTCATCTGTGCTGCTTCCTGATTTACCCAAAAGCCCTTGAAGAGTCTCGGAGCCGCCAGTAGCTCCATGGTTCAGCGCTGCATCCACAAAGGAACCAATAGTTAATGCCGAGTTAAAGCCGCGATTGCGGGCCTGCTCCACACTGTATTTAATGTAGATATTGTAGAACGTTTTCCACATAGCCTCTCTCCACTCGGGATCATTTTGCAAATTGCCGATTTTTCTGCAGAAGCTCTCTTCGCTTTCATTGATTTCGAGGATCTTCCCTTTCATCGAACCCTTGACACCGATCCGGGCCAATGCGCCTTTAACCGAAGGATTACTCGCGCCTTTGGCAGCATCATATGCCTTGAACAGATCCGGACCGTCGGGACCGGTATCATTTGAGCCACCTGTAGTCGCACCGAATATTCCAATCGTATACCCGCGGTCATCATCAATATCTTCACAATATCCGTAAAAATTGATCCAGTTCAGATCGTCCTGCTCCGGTTTGTTGACAAGCATCATAATATTGTTCCACTGCTCACCATCCAGACCTGTGTTGTCGCGCAAGAATTGAAGTGTTGCCGGTGAGAAATTAGAATCAGGGTTCCCTGCCGCATAACTTTTCTGTTGAGATGCACTGGACAGATAGCCATAAGAAAAAATCATTGAAAAACTGAGCAGGAGCAACAATGAAAATTTCATCTTCTTGGAAACCTTACTATTCGTTGAATTAAGCACCGCAATCTCTCCTTTGATTAAATAGTTTAAGCGCTTTAACTTTGAGTGGCAGCGAACCTTATCCCCAACCTATCTGAGCATGACAGCCCTCCTTTTTCCAACACTTGGTAATTCAATTTAAGCTTATCTCAAAAAGTTTGTCCAAACAGCACGTATTTTCTTGTAATTATTAATTTTTATACATATATTGCTACAACCCCTAGATTAAGTCTACAATCCTCTTAGGAGGTGCTGAATGAAACCGGTATTTTATGAGTCTACTCTTTTTGAGATCAGCCGCAAGAAACAGGTATACACCAGCATGCCTTCAAGACACTATCATGATGCATATGAGATTCTGTATTTAATATCCGGGGATTTTTATTATTTTATAGGGGACAGAACCTATCAGGTTGCGGGCGGTACGTTGCTATTTATGGATATTCATGAAATGCACAAACTGGTCAATTCTGGATGCAATATGTATGAACGGGTTACACTGCTGTTTAAAAAAGAATTCCTGCAGCAATTCTGCACCGGCGGTCAATGTGAGGAACTGCTCGAGTTATTCAAAAGTGATTACCGCGCTTTGAAGATGACCGGGAAGGACCAGTATTTCATCGAACAGCTTTTTCAGAAGATGATCCAGGAGGGAAAGAAGCAAGCTCGCGGATATGAACAGTACCAACAAATAATATTGGTGGAGTTGCTTCTCTATCTTAATCGTAAACTATTTGACAGCCGTGTAGCCCCATTGGTGGAATCCAATCGTACACATAAGAAAGTCCTGGACATCGTTAATTATGTAAATCAACATTATATGGAACCGCTTAAGCTCTGTGAGATTTCACAGAAATTCGACATAAGCTCTTCCTACTTATGCCGAACTTTTAAAGAAGCTACCGGGTTCAGCTTCATTGAATATATCAATAACATCCGCATTAAAGAAGCGCGTGATTTGCTGGTTGGCTCTTCTTTTAATGTTACTGAAATTGCAGGTATGGTTGGGTTTGATAACACCTCCCATTTTGGACGAACCTTCAAATTAATGATGGGTATCTCGCCGCTCTGCTTCCGCAAGCAATTTAAGACTTAACAGCAAAAACACTGGAATACGTCAAGACATTTCGTCAAGGCGAACAAATTGCAGGTTTCTTGCCTGCAGTTGGTTTAGCACTTCTTCTAAAGCTTGCAGCATAAAATAAGGAGCATGCCGGTCCGCGCCCACAGTCTCACCGCTGTCGTGAAGTAAGACAACGGAGCCATCGGTGATTCCACCTAACAGAGTGGCCTGCATCCGGGTTTGACAGACCCGGGTGTTCCAGTCGCCTGCCTTCAGCGACCACAGAACAATTCGATACTGTTTGTATCGAAAGAAATCAAATAGATTGATTAATCCCCAGGGTGGACGGTAATGATCGGGCCTAGTCCCGACAATAGACTCTATAATATCAGCGGAGCGGTCCAGATGTTCTCGCCTAATAGTACGGGGCAGCATCAGCCAGTTAGAGGTATGACAATAATTATGGATGCCAATCTGATGGCCTTCCCGATCCATTCTTCTGATCAGGTCTGGATACTGCTCCGCTCGCGATCCTAGCACGAAAAAAGTAGCCTTCACTTGATGCAACTTCAATAAATCCAGCAATATCGGCGTATATTTCGGATGTGGCCCATCGTCAAAAGTGAATGCCACCTGTTTTTTTACCGTTCCTTTGCGAAAGACACCAAAGCCGCTCACTCGCGTAATCAAACTCGGAATAAACATGTAAAGAGTGGCGGTACATAGTATTCCTCCTATTAGATATGTAAGAATAATTACACCTCCATATAACAAGCTTAAGACTTATCCAGAGTAGTTCTGTCCGGGTGAGAACCTATTTTTCAGTGAGGCCCGTGAATGAATCAGTAACATCGGGACCAGTTGTTCGGTTCGCCGACTGATTCTGTGTCTCCCTTCCGGATGCATAGCAGACAGCAGCAATCGAAGATAAATGGTGGTGATGCGTTCAAAAACACCGGACTTTATATTTTGCTGTTCAAAACCAAGACCGTGTGTTAATCCCCGATGTAGCAGTGTAATACCCAATAAAGCCTTGACCTGCCTGAACTCGGACTGCGATTCGAAGGCTTCATTGATTTGCTGCATTGATTTACGCAGCATGCGAGCCGTTTGGAGTGCAGCACGATCCGATCCTTCGGACTGGATCAACTTCAGGATGCTTCCATTATCGAGGTGGAGCTCTCCCACCCACTCCCCCTGGTTGATGACCGTGGCGTCCTGGCATACAATTGGCTGCCCCCGGTGTTTTTTTAGCATCACGGTACATATACCAAAACTCGACTTATGCGATCCGCGAAAATGTGAAAGCAACGCAAAAGCTTTTTCCCACATCATCCAGACGGATTGCACTGTGGTTTTACGTATTTTGAAACCCAACTCATCCACCATCCTTAATACAGTTATAGTCTCTCATTTCATACATTGTACATAACAGAACTTTCTTTTTTCTTATCCGATTCTTACAAAAAGCTTAAGAACTGTTCGACTGCAACAAGGAACATAATGAACCAAATTAAATCTTTTTAACGTCCACTTCTATTTGACGCTATTCACCGGAATTTCTCTGCGCGTATATCAAATTTTTATACAACTATTTTCATTAGGACATAAGCTTCTCCAGACCACATTACGGGCCACGTGACTTCAAAGTAAAAAGGTAACTTCAAAAGAAGTTACCTTGAATAAACAATCGTTATGATGTCATTTCATCGTCTTTTGTTTATTGATCACAAATTTACTGGCTGTTTAACTCCCCTGCTTCCTCATGATGAATAAGACATGCTGCTATCAACCCAATGCACAAAATACATGCCAATAGAAGAAATGTAATTAAATAACTTGCATGATTCATCAATTGAAGAGAGATAATCGGACCAAAGCTTGTGCCTGTAAACAATATAAAAGTATATACAGATACAGCTATCCCGCGCATCTTGCCGCCCACTTGCCCAACAAGCGAAACAAGTGAAGGAACGGCTAGTGCGATCCCCGCCACAAAAAGGATGCTCATCACAATAAGAAGTGGCAGATTAGAAATCATCCCCATAGACCCCAAACCAATGATCGCTAGCAGCAATCCACCGCGAAGCGTTATACCTACGCCGACACGCTTGGATATTCTTCCCGCGAATGGAGAAACGAGCATACCTAATATGCCGACAAAACGGACAGAAAGAATTTCTTGCTTGCTTAGCTCAAATGGAGCTGAGCTTAGATAGTTACCCAGTACTGTATACATGCTTACAAAAGACATAAGCAGAACGAATGCCACTAGATAACATAACACCAATTGTTTTTGAACAAACACTTTGCCAATTTGCTTAATAGGCTCCCAGATATTAGCATGTGCCTGCTGGATACCTCCTTTGGGAAGGAAGAAAAACACTAATATAGCGGTCAACGCATAAACAACGGCAAGAATATAAAAAACTGCGTTCCAGCCATAATGCTCACTGAGCATACTACTAGCCACTTGACCTACAATACCTGCAATCAGAAATCCTGTACTGATAAAACCAATGGTAGTTACCCGTTTTTCCGCTGGATACATCTCAACCGCATAGGCAAGTGCTACTGGAGAGAAGGTTGCTGCTGCTGCTCCCTGTAGTCCTCTTAAAGCTAAAATCCATGCAAAGCTGTGAACCGTTCCCAGAATTAATGAAATCAATGCCAGGAAAAGGAGCCCTGCAAATATAACTGTCTTCCGTCCGTATTTATCGGACAGCGCGCCATAGATTAAGCAACCAATGGCAAAGCCTATCGAAAAAGTACTTCCCGCAGCGGCAGCATTCGTCGTGGAAATTTCAAAAAGCTGTGCAAACAATGTAATTAGCGGAATCGTTACGTATAGACTGGACATGACAACAAGGCCGGTCCAACAAAGAATCATGGTCATAAGCGTATAATTTCTAGTTGCACCCGTAGAATTGATTGAATTATTCATATTACACCTCAATTATAAAATTTGTTCGAAGGAAGATTTCGTTGGAAATTGCATCTCATATAGTTCCTTGTATCGCCCATTTCGCCGGAGTAGGTCTTCATGATTTCCCAACTCCACAATCTGTCCATGCTCCAATACAACAATTTGATCGGCATTTTGAATCGTGGAAAGACGGTGGGCGATAACCAGACAAGTTCGACCTGGAAGAAGCACAGATAACGCATGCTGAATATGTTGTTCAGATTCCGTATCCAGAGCAGCAGTAGCTTCGTCCAAAATAAGAATGCGAGGATTGGTCAAGAAAGCTCTGGCTATTGACAATCTTTGCTTTTGTCCTCCGGAAAGCTTGGCCCCTCTTTCCCCGATGGGCGTATCATAGCCCATTGGAAAGGCTGAAATAAATTCGTGGGCGTTTGCGGCATGGGCAGCCGCTTTGATCTCATCTTCTGTGGCCTGAGGTTTACCGTACGCAATATTTTCACGTATCGTGCCATTGAGGAGAATTACGTCCTGAGATACGATCCCCATCTGATGACGAAGCGACTTCACCGTCACTTCCGTTAACGGATAACTGTCAATATAAATGTCTCCTCGCTGAACGTCGTACAAACGGGCAATCAAATAAGCAATCGTTGACTTTCCTGATCCTGACGAACCAACCAAAGCCGTAGTTTGGTTACATGGAATCCGCAATTGGAAGTTTTGTAGAATGGGATGTCCTTCTTCATATGCAAATTCAACATCATCAAACACAATTTGTCCTTTTACGGGCGGTAGAACAATCGCTCCTTCCTTATCGTAAACCTCTGGAACGGTTGTTAAGACTTCTTGAATGCGCTCGAATGCTGCTGCCGATTGCTGCACTTTGGTAATCATTCTGCTAAAGGAACGGATGGTCGCTTGCAACAAACGCAAGTAAGCTAAGTAAGCTACGATATCACCAACGGACATATTCCCATGCATAACCTGCCACGCTCCGAACAGAAGCACCAACGTCATACCTACATAATTCAGCCAATCGATAATTGGCGAGAAAGTTCCCGATAACCTTGAAGCAAAGACTGTGGCTATCCGATGCTGTTCGCTCAATGCCTCGAACTGCTTAGCTTCCGCATCTTCACTTGCAAAAGACTTGATCATCCGTATGCCTGACAACGTATCTTGAAGTGAGTTGTTTAACTGAGCTGATATGTGACGTACCGCTCTATAGGCACTCTTAATGCGCAGGCTGAAATATCGTGATGTTATAAATAAAAAAGGCAGGGTTATAAGTGTAATTAATGCTAGTTGCCAGTCCGTATATAATAAGTACCCCACGATCGCAGCGAAGGTTATGACATCCGCTATGATGGACAGGCTATCGGCTGAAACCAGTTCCTGTAGTTGATTTACATCACTCGTTAACCTTGCCATAAGATCCCCGGTCCGATTACGATCAAAAAATTTCAAATCCAAATTTAATGTGTGTTTGTGCAATTTGTTTCGCAACTGGAAAATTGCCTTCTGACTAACAATTGTCATTACATAACTGCTACTGAAGTTAAATATCCCCAGCAGCAATGCAGCTAGCAGGATAAGACCTCCCGTTTCTAGTAGCGCATAATAGTTTTTTTCAGGGATGATTTGATCTATGATCTCTTTAGTTAACTGAGGGATCATAAATTCAAGAATGGAAATGGCTATCACTGTGACGGCACCAAGCATAAGAAAGACCCATTGCGACCTTGTGTGCAAGAACATCTCCTTAAACATGATGCGCAGCGATATAAAATGCTGCTCACGACTCTGCTGCTGGTCCCCTGAATGCTGAGTTTGTTTCATTTTGCATCACATACCTTCATGTTGTAATATCCATCACGGTTATCAAATCAGATCATATCCACCTCTGAATTGATGTAATTAGATTATCTAACTATACGACCAAAAAAATTATCTCCCCGATCTAAGTCGTTTTTCTAAGCTTGCATTTAGTTTAACCAACACTTTTTGGAACACCGCTTGCTCCTCTTTATCTAATTCATCAACAAGGGATGCGCAAGTAGACCAGAACGTAGGCAATATTTGATTCACAAGCGTACTGCCTTCAGCGCTAATACGAACGTGAGTCATACGGCCATCCTTGGCATACGGTTCACGAACAATCAAATTTCTTTTCTCCAGCCATATTAACAAGGCCGTTACGGACGATCGGCGAATACCCAATCTGTCTGCTAAGGATGAAGGTGTAACCAATTCCTGATCTGCGTGAAGGGATAATAGGAGTAATAGATCCAGCTTGCTCTCCGTGATGTCAAAAGCAGCTAAATCAATATCCACCATGTCTAAAATGTTATCTCCCAGCCAGAGCATAATTAGGCCCAGGTGCGCAGAATTTAGATTGGTATCGGATGAGGCTGTACGCTCCATCAACTTCAAATAAGGCGATGTTCCAAGTCTCGGTAATTGTTGCTCGGTCGTATATTCCTTGGCAGGCTTTCTTTTCAATTTGTATACCTCCTTACTCCTATAGTTAGATTATCTAATTACATTGAATATAACTGATTTCTTTTATTTTTGCAAACCAGATAAATAAACAAAGGTAACTCTAGAGGCAGAGTTACCTAACATCATGGATACGAGATATGCACAGAACTCCGAAAAACTAATTTGTGAATAATCCGGATCGGATGTTTATACAGCTTTAATTGCTTTCCATTAACGTACCTATTCTTGCCACACCACTCTTGAGCGCCGCTCGAATAACCGCTTCCCGGATACGCTCCACTACCCGTGGATCAAACGCATTCGGCATAATATAAGTTTCATGAAGATCACTGGCGTCAATTACTGAAGATATCGCCTCTGCAGCAGCCAGTTTCATATCTTCATTGATTTCAGTGGCGCCACAGTCAAGGGCTCCACGAAAAATACCGGGAAAACAGAGAACATTATTGATTTGGTTAGGAAAATCGGAGCGCCCTGTCGCCATAACCTTGACGTAAGGCGCGGCAATTTCAGGATCAATCTCCGGAGTAGGATTGGCCATGGCAAATACAATCGGATCAGCAGCCATTCTTTTTACATCACCTAGCTTTAAGGCACCGGGGGCGGATAGTCCGATAAATACATCGGCACCCTGAATAACTTCAGATAAGGAACCTCTCTCCAGATGAGGATTCGTAATTAGTGCAAACTCGCTCCAATGCGATTTATCGTAATGGACAGCACGGTTAATTGCACCCTGGCGGTCCACACCGATCAAATTTACAGCACCGGCATGCAGGAGCATCTTAGATACGGCGATACCGGCGGCTCCAATACCATTGACCACTATCTTTACATTCTTAATGTCCTTGTTGCATACTCTTAATGCATTCAAAATTCCAGCCAGTACCACAATCGCCGTTCCATGCTGATCGTCGTGGAAGACTGGAATATCGAGCTCCTGCTTAAGTCTCGCTTCAATTTCAAAGCAACGAGGCGAAGAAATATCTTCGAGATTAATGCCTCCGAAGGTAGGGGCGATTGCTTTAACAATCGCGATAATTTCCTCGGTATCTTTTGTATCCAGGCAGATTGGGAAAGCGTCCACATCTGCAAATTGTTTGAACAACGCTGCTTTGCCTTCCATGACCGGCATGGCTGCTTTGGGACCGATATCGCCAAGTCCGAGTACAGCTGTTCCGTCACTAACGACCGCCACCGAATTTTTCTTTATCGTATATTCGTATGCTTTATCTTGGTCTGCGGCGATAGCCTGACACACTTTAGCTACTCCGGGTGTATATACCTTGGATAAATCCTCCATGCTTCGAATAGGGTTCTTCAAGCCTGTCTCCAGCTTGCCGCCGACATGCATCTTCATTACTTCATCCATTATTTTCATTACTGTTCCTCCTGTTAATTGCAATTTATTTTTCTCTATAAGCTTTCTGGCCGTATGCTTGACATCCTAATCAGCTCCAAAACCGCAATAGAATAGTTGCCACAATAACAGTGCTGACGCCGCCGATCCGGGTGGAGATCTGGGCAAATGGCATGAGCTGCATACGATTGGAGGCAGAGAGAATGGCTACATCTCCGGTTCCACCCAAGCCGCTATGGCAGACGGTTACAATTGCCGCATCGACAGGGTACATATTGATTTTTCTTCCCACAAAATAGCCGGAAACCACCATGCTGAAGACGATGGCGAGGCAGGTCAGCACATAAGGTAGAGAGATAATGGCAGCTACATCCTTCAGAGGAACGTATAGCATGCCCAAACCTACCATGAGCGGCCATGTCAGGTTACCAGCAACGAACTTATACAACTGGTAAGCCCCATTTTCGAATCTTTCGGGAAGCGCCTTGACACATTTGATCAGTACAGCCATCAGAATCATGACAATCGGTCCGGGTATCCCTACATAATCTGCAAGCAATGCCCCAACAATGAAGAAACTGCATGCGATCAGAAGTCCCGCACCCATCATCATGAAATCTTTGGGTTTGCTATCCGGATTGTCATGCTGTAGATCGTCACCGGATTTGACTAGTGTACCGTTACCGCTTAGATGGGGCTTTTTCTCGCCCAGACGTTTCAGGAAGCCCGCCACAATGATGGCGAATACGTTGCCGATAATTGCAGACGGGATCATCTGCGATACGTAATAACCCGCTTCGTGTCCACCCAGAATGCTTGAGTATGCAATCGAGAGAGGAAGAATGCCTTCACCGATTCCACCGCCAAGGATCGGTACGATAATAAAGAAGAAAGTATGATACATGCTATAACCTGTGAGCGTTCCTACCAGTAGTCCGCCGAGAACCGCTGCAATCGTCCCGACGATCAGCGGGATGAAGATCCGCGTAATACCCGCTACCAATGTTTTGCGGTGCATGCCGAGCATACTGCCACTCACCAGGATGGAGATGTACAAGTACAGAAAGTTGGCCTCTTTCATCAATGTGGTGACAGCGTCTGTCACAGTAGAGTTGAACAAATTCAAGTAAATCAGCAGGGATGGGATCATAAGGGCCATGATTGCGGGGCCGCCTATATTTTTCAACAAGGGAAGCTTCATACCGATATCACTCAGCAGAATACCCAGAACCATAATGACAGCGAATCCTCCAATCATGTCATTCGGTAGCTTCCCCGCCACACTTGCAAGAAGAATGACCACTGCCAGAGCTAGATACACAGGGAGCGGAAAGACACCGACCTTAAATTGCTTACATTTTTGAATGAAGGCAGCCTTTTCTGGCAGGGGACCTTCCTTTCCTTTGGAAACAGGTGATGGAATCGTATTTTGCATTTTTCATTTCCTCCTAAACTCTTTTCTAGCCTTATAGTAGCGGAAATGAAAGCGCTTTTGTTTTTACGTAATTATTGATTGAATTATAAAAATTATTAAAGTAAGCGCTATCAAAAATAAGCAATCAAAAACCGCCGATTCCATATAAAACACGGAACCGGCGGCCCACTCCAAGAGGCTATATGAATTTAGAAATCACAGAACTGCCGCGGGAAGACATGCGATATCGCTGTACAGGTCTTCCTATGGTGCCATAGGTCAATTCACTGTTCAGCGCTCCCATATCTGCGAGGACGGCAAGATATTTCCCGACCGAAACCCGCGAGATTCCGGAACTAACTGCAATCTCTTCAGTGCTAAAGGAATTTGCATTATGGGTCTCCACCGCTTTCCAGACCGTCCGCAATGTATGCCGGGTAAAGCCCTTGGATAAATCCTGAACGGCCGAGGGCTCTTTCCTATACCCGGTTAGCTTATCTAGTTCAGACTGATCCAGGGAATCCTGATTGCGGAACAGAAAATTCTGCTCCTTGTAGGCGGAAAGGGCTGCGAGAAAGCGTTGAAACTCAAACGGTTTGATAAGGTAATCGACTGCACCGTTCTGAAGCGCGTCTCGGATACTGTCCTTATCGCTCGCAGCTGAAATGATAATCACATCTATTCGTTTACTGCCTCGACGGAGAGCGGACAGCAGCTCCAATCCATTGCTCTCTTTCATGTAAATATCCAGCAGAATCAGCTCGAAAGACTCATCTGCCAATTTGATCAGAGCTTCACCCACTGATTTTGCCCAGCCTTTACACTGAAAACCTTCCACTTGCTCCAGATAGAATTTATTCATCTCGGCTACCATCGGATCATCTTCTACAATCAATACACTAATCATTGACCATCACTCTTTGCTCGATAGGGTAAACTAACCGTAAATCGAGTCCCTTCTCCCTTTCCTGTTTCACAAACAATCTTACCTCCCATAGCTTTAAGGCTCCGCTCAACCAGATACAAGCCGATGCCTCGGTCATTTCCTTTTGTCGAATACCCCTGTTGAAAAATAAGCGGCAATTTCTCATCTGGGATACCGCTTCCATTATCGCTAACCGTAACTACCAGCGTCTTATCCTGATATTGAAAGCTGAAATGAATATATTTGCTGCCTCTACCTTCCGGCGCTTCCATTGCATTATCCAAAAGATTACCGACTATCGTAATGAGTTGGCAGGAGCGTTCCGGATCGCTAGGCTCCGGCAGAACCCCATCCTCCAGAAGCACCAGTCGAACTCCGGCTTCTCTGGCCCGGCTCAGCTTACCCAATAGAAATCCCGCCATCACAGGGTCCTTCACTTGTCTCACCACCGTTCCCATCTCTGCCTGTGTTGTTGTGACAGTACTTGTTATATACGCCTCCAACCGATCATACCTTTTCATATGTGTTAATCCTAATATTACATGCAGCTTGTTCATAAACTCATGCGCCTGGGCACGCAATGCCTCAGCATATAAGGAGATGCCAGATAACCTTTCCATAAGTATGCTGATCTCCGTCTTATCACGGAATGTGGCAATTGCACCTTCTACAGCTCCCTTTACATGAATGGGAACCACGTTTGCCAGTAACGTAACACCGCTATGCTCCACCTCCAAGTCCTGGCTGGCTTCACCGGTTTTGAGCACTGTATTCATCCGCAGTGATGGCCAAAAGCTCTCTACCGACTGGTTCAAGGGATCATCCTGCATGCCAATGGCTGCAAGCAAACGCCTGGCTTCTGTATTAATCAAAGTAATACGTGACTCTTTATCAACGGCAATGACTCCCTCCCTAACTGACTGTAGCATGGAGTTACGCTCTTCCAAAAGCTTAGCAATAGCGGCCGGTTCCATGCCAAACATCATTTTTTTGATAACACGTGCCAGCAGAAATGCTCCCGCAGCCCCTATTAGACTGCCTATAAGCAATCCCCAATAAAGGATTCCCACGTTCTCTCTTATGGCAAGTCTGATGTTTCCCAGTGATATCCCTACTGCCACCGCTCCTAATTGTTTCCCACTTGCAGAGAAGACAGGTGAAAACGCTCTTACAGATGGGCCCAAAGAACCCTCGGCTTCCGAAATGCTTTCCTGCCCCTGCAAGACTGCGGCTTCGTCGCCACCGATAAAATGCTTACCAATTTTGTCCTTGTCCGGATGGGAATATCGGATCGCATTCATATCCATGACCACAACAAATTCCACATTGTTCAACAATCGGATTTCCTCAGTGTAGCTTTGCAATTCAGACGAGCTGCGTGATTTGTTTAACGCTTCAATAATTAGAGGGTTACGCGATAACGTACGGGAAATGATCACAGCCTTTTGTTCCAACGAGGATTTTGTTTGTGAGGAAACCTTTATACTAAATAGCACATAGACCACTAGCAGCATTATGATAAGAACTGCACCAATCATCAAAGTAATTGTTGTTTGCAGCCGAAGTGTATGTTTGCCAATTTTCATCAGCTGTCCCTCCGGAAATTTTTCTTCATTCTAACGTATACGTGCAAGGATGGCTATGACCTTATACGCTACACCGTTATAATAAAACAACAAACGCATGGCTAAGATGAGCCCAAGCGTTTGTTTGCCTAGCCGAAAAGAGGCAGGGGGATAACTTATTGTGCTTTTACGAATTCAGCGGATTTCATACCCGTTTGGCGGCCGAAAATAATGATTTCCGCAACAGAGTTACCGCCGATCCGGTTTTGACCATGCAAGCCTCCGGTAACTTCGCCTGCTGCAAAAAGGCCTGGAATCGGTTGTCCGTCTTTATTTAAAACTTCTGTGTTGGTGTTGATTTTCACGCCTCCCATCGTGTAGTGAATTCCCGGGCCGATTTTAATTGCATAATATGGCGCGCCGGACAAGTCATTATCCATTCCGGTTGTTCTGCCGAAGTCGGCATCCTGTTTATTCGTCACCGCGCTGTTCCAGGTCTCTAGTGCAGTTTTCAACTGATCTGCCGGTACGTCCATTTTTGTTGCCAAAGCCTCGATCGAATCTCCTTCGATAACGAAGCCCATTTTTTCATATTGTTCAATCGCTTTAGCGCGAGATTTTACGCCGGAATCAAATACAAGAAACGCAGACTTCTCAGGAAGCTTATTGATTGCAGCGGTGACATTATCTCTTGTATCCAGTTCGTTTGTGAAACGTTTGCCTACACTTGAAACCAGGATCGCTCCTTCCCCACGAACAGCCTCCCCAATGAGATAGGATTTTTCCTGCTGCACAGTCGGGTGAACTTGGATTTGATCCATATCGACTGTGGTACCGCCGAGCTTCTCAATCATCTTGATACCGTCACCGGTGCTGCCCGGCTGGTTGGTGGTAACGTACCCCTCCAAATCAGATCTGACTCCTGAAATCATGTCTAAATTGGCGCCGAAACCGCCGGTTGTCACCACGACAGCAGACGCTGTAATCGTTTTCTCTTCCGTTTGGTCAAAGATAACTTTGACGCCATTGACCTTACCGTCTTTTTCGGTAATTTCCTTGACATTGGCGTTCACAAAAAGGGGAATGCCTTGTTCTTGTACGTTTTTCACCAAGCCTTTGACAAGGTATTGTCCTACTGCAGAGCCATCTTCAGGACGGTGTGTGCGTTTTTCGTTCATCCCGCCTGTAATCGTGATATTATTCAATCTAATCCCGATAGAATCCAGCCAATCAATCGCACTTGCGGAATTGTCTACGAAGAAACGAAGCATCTCTTTATCGTTCGTATCATGGCCACCTTTTAAGGACTCTTCATAAAACAGATCATTGCTGTCTTCAATGCCTTGCTCTTTTTGGAATTTCGTTTCAGAAGCATTCATTCCCGAAGATGATTTTGTTGTATTTCCGCCGGCAACCGGCATTTTTTCAAAAATAACCGGGTTCATACCCTTTGCTCTCGCCTCAAGTGCAGCAGACATTCCGGCACCACCTGCACCAATAATGATGATGTCATATTTATCTTTTAGTTGATCGTACGGTGTATAGCTAGCTTTGGATGCTCCCGAAACAGCTTCAGTTTCCTTTGTCTCGTTGATCTTGCTGGTGTTCTTGCTGGTGTTCTTGTTCCCGTTTCCATTGTTGCTGTTGCTGTTGCCACATCCTGTGATAACAAGCATGACTGAGAGAACGAGAATAAGAGCAGTGGTTACTTTTTTATTCATGTTATAGCTTTGCCCCCTTGTGAATATTTTTACAATCAGCTTAACGGCAAAGACCCTGCCCTTGAAAGTTTATGTAACTAAAAAAAACGTTTTGTAACTAAAGTAATCACTGCAATGTGTATGAAAGACCACAGGTTAGGGGCATAGCTCAAAAAAAAGAAGAGCCTTTAGGCTCTCCTTCGTTTACAAGATCGCTTTCATCCGATTGTTTCTTGGATTATGCTCTACTTCCGCAAGACCCAATTCTTCGAGCAACGGTGGGATATACATTCCAAATCGCCCCCGAAGTCCCTTCTTTAATCCATACCAACCGCCAACAGGGTTTTCAGGTGAACGCCCCCATGCTTCAACGGTACCTTCTTTTGCTGGTTTTTGCTCATCAGCACTTCCTAACTCCATCCAATCACCATTTTGTATAAGCATGGCGTGCAGATCTTCAATACAGCGATAGTCATAATGCAAAACCGTTTTCCCTACAGTGCAAACTATAATTTCTTTACCGTCTTTTTCGACCTTGTACATTTCATACTCGGATGTTTGCGGTGGTGTCTTTAATTTCCAAGGATTTTCCTTGGTTCCTGTAGCTGTCGTCATATTTTCAACTCCCAAAGTAACTCACAAAATTAGTAAGTTCTACTCATTTTATTATATTTGCATCACCTTACTATACTTCATTACCTTTATTCGTCCTACTCAGTATAAGAAAGCTTGCACTATCATTCCAAACTACTCAACTCCACCACATCTCCACTAATGGCCTTCACAGCATAATTACAATCTAACTTCCCGCACAGCACATACTTCTTCTGCCCAGGATCATACACATAGACGGGTGTTAATTCGAACCATCCCTTGAGCTTGTCATAAGCTTCGTCATGGCTTACAGAAATCCCCTCTTCGCTCTTGAACTCATCAAACATATCGAGCATTGGCTTGTTATCCATATAATTTATAACCTTATAATTCTGCACATCGATGAACAGGAGGATCTTACGCTGGAATATACGATTACTTGGCGCCTTCATCCTCAGTGTTGCCTGAATATGTCCTCTTTCCCGTTGAAAAGTCTTCAACATCCATTCTCCGGATTCATCCGGAAAGAGCTGGCTTAAACCAGCTTCGACTGCGGCTATACATTCGGCTTGTTCTGCGTCTGTGATAGGAAATGAGTCCGGATGCGGCTCACGAGCTATTGCCTGCTCAATGGTAGCTACCTCAAGTAGGCGTATCTCCGTCCTTTCGAACGGCTCCAGCTCCGTATTCTGTTGCTCCCAATGGATTACTTGATCAATATTCAGTCGTGCTCTTGTACCTGATATAAACTCAAATGGGATGGTGGTTGTTCCGTCATTTGTAATGTAGATTTCTTCTATCCCATAGATCGGCAGGAGTTGCTTCGTCTCGTACACCGGATATTCTATAAGCTGTAGTTGTTTCCTCGCCTGTGGCTCTATCGTTTGAAGTGTGAGAGTATAGTTCTCTTTGTGCACAAGGGAGCTGGAAGGAAACTGGCCATATACACTGTAAAAAACAAGCCTGCCTTCCGCATCGAAGCGAAGCTCGATCCGTCCACCAGGAGTGACTGGTATGCTACCTATTTTTTCAATAAAATGATATTCTCCAATCTGTTCCTTCTCTAAGTGGAATTGTTTACCGTATACAATCCTTGCCTCATCTTCAATCCACCGGATGACTCCGTTAAAATCTATATTTTGGAATGGTGTCCCATTCGCATAAGATATCCCGCCAACAAAAATCACACTTTTATAGTTGCGGGATTGTAGGTCAATCGTGATGACGGCAGTTCCTTCCGGATTGTAATCGCCCTTCCATTCCTTCATATGTGCAGGAAACCATTCCATACTAAGAAAATAGTTGGTCTCTCCCAGTATCGTAACGTCGCGATAAATTTCATGAGAGTGTAAGTAGTAGTTGTCCAATCCATATTTTTGCTGTGTGGCATCAAGCAGTTCTTTGATTCGAATATCCATTATAGTGCACCCCATAAAATTGATGCCTACATCATACCATTACTTAGTGTTGATTACGAAGCGCAGCAGCGAATATTCGAGTCGATTGTTACTTATTAAATAGTAAAATCTTCTGAATATTCTACATGCTCATGCAATGGGCTTTGCTGATGTTCAGAAAATGATCAGTAACTTGGGTTTTAATAATGCAGAGTGTAATAATATTTTGCACAACCTTCACCAGAATTCTATACGTGAATAATGACCAAAAATTTTTATTGGAGGTAAATCATCATGAATGACATCATCGATGGAAATGCGGCATTAATACAATTTTTCCCACTTCCAGCGCATCTTTATAGTAAGGATATTGCTTGTATCGTAACTGTTGCTTATGCAGAAGAGCAGGGACCAAATTTAACGAGCCTCATAAATGCTCTATACTCCAAGGGATATATAAACCTTGATCACCTACTAAATTCCACATGGAAAAAACTATACCAAGTTCCGAGGTTGGGACACAAAAGACTGATGCTTCTACTTAATTTACTAGAACGAATTTCTGCAGATCCCAAAACCATAGAAAACCATACCATTGTCCCTCGTGTTACAATGCAGAGTAAAAAGGATATGAAAGAATTAACTTTAAAGAGGATTATAAAGAAGTATAACGAAACATCTGTGGTGGTATTAACTGAAGCTACCGAAAAAGAAGCTCGTATAAAGAAAATTAAAGATAGACTCCGTGAAATGGGGTTGATTATATAACAATATCCCGCCAATAATCACTGATGGGAATCTTTTTTATGATCGATTTGGCTTGTGTGCCTGGATTACCTACCAACGAAATGCAATATACATGCATGAAAAAACTCAAGCGGCATTACGCTTGAGTTTTTAAGATGTATTACAAATTGTTAATAATTTTTTTAAGCTCTTTTGCCGGTACTCCTGCAACGACAGTATTCGCTGGAACATCTTTAGTGACAACTGCTCCTGCCGCAACAACAGAGTTATCTCCAATCGTCACCCCGGGCAGTATGGTAGCGTTTGACCCAATCCATACATTGTCTCCAATGATAACTGGAGAGGGATAGGTTACATTTCTCGTTTCTAAAGGTAACCCATGATTAAGAGTAGCAATCGTGACATTCATACCAATCATTGTACCGTCCCCTATATTAATTCCACCTCTATCTTGGAAGGAACAACCTGTGTTGAAAAACACATTCTTCCCTACAGTGATATTTTTCCCAAAATCTGTATAAAACGGCGGAAAACACATAAACGACGAATCAACTTTATTGCCTGTAAGTTCACTAAAAATCTCCACTATTTCTTCTTTTGAATGATAGGATGTATTCAATTCCATTGTGATCTTTTGAGCTTGATAACTGCATTGAGTTAATAATCCATGCAATTCTTTATCCTCACCCGAAATTGAATTTCCCTTCTTACAAAAATTAATAAATTCTTTCATCTCCATTTTTAAAATCACCAGCCCAATTTAATTATACTTCTGATAATGAGGTTCATATGTTTAGAGTTCAACCTTTTCATTCACATCATAAGTTTATATGATTCAAATGACTAATACTTATACCAAATACACTCTTATGCTTTTTAAGCATAGATATAATAAGGAGACTGTTATGGAAATTCGTGTATTACGCTATTTCATTGCTGTAGCGAATGAAGAGAATATATCGGCTGCTTCAAAACAGCTGCATTTGTCTCAACCTACATTATCAAGACAATTAAAAGACCTTGAAATGGAATTAGGAGCAACTTTATTTGAAAGAGGAAATCGGAAAATTACTTTAACAGATGAAGGGAAGTACTTATTTAAAAAAGCGAAGGAAATCATTGAGCTAGTAGATAAAACCGAAGCCAGTTTTAAAGAATCAAACGAGCTGATTAGCGGAGAAATTTACATTGGTGGTGGTGAAACAGAAGCTATGAATTTCATTGCCAAAGCATCAAAAGAATTACTTGAACATTATCCAAGTATTCGATTTGATTTATACAGTGGTAATGCTGACGATATTACTAGCAGGTTAGACAGTGGATTATTAGACTTCGGCATTGTCATAGAACCCACAGATAAACAAAAATATGATTATATAAAATTACCTGCTACTGATGTTTGGGGTGTTTTAATGCGCAAAGATAGTCCTCTAGCGTACAAGCAGTTCATCCAGCCAATAGATTTAATAGATAAACCACTGTTAATTTCACGTCAAACTGCTGTCAGTAACGAATTCACAGGATGGTTTGGAGCGAATATTGAGGATCTCAATATTGTCGCAACTTATAATCTACTTTACAATGCTGCACGAATGGTAGAGGAAAATATTGGATATGCATTGTGCTTGGATAAACTTATTAATACATCAGGAGATAGCAAGCTTTGCTTTAAACCTTTAAACCCCAAATTAGAGGCTAATTTAAATATTATCTGGAAAAAACATCAAGTGTTTTCTAATGCAGCAAATAAATTTTTAGCTCAGCTACGAAACAATATAAAAATATACAATTCATAACTGTAGACAATAACCTTGGAAAAGCGATCCCCCCAGTCGTAACGTATGTTTGTATGGTAGCTTGTCTTCAAAACGCAAGAAAAGCCCAAGCTTTTTTCTCAGCTTGAGCTTAGTCTTGCGATATTAAATGTTGTGCCCTAGCCAATGACACACAGCACTCCATATGTCTCAAGTATTAAGCACCCATATTAACCTACGACAACGCCAACATCGCGTTCATATCTTCCTCGGCAGTAGTAATCAACTTTAATCCAAAAAGATCTACCAACACATCCAACACCCCATCCGAGATAAACTCAGGCGGTTTCGGTCCGATACGAATATCCTGAATGCCAAGACTGAACAAACCAAGCAGAATGGCTACTGCTTTCTGCTCAAACCAAGACAGCACGATGCTGACAGGTAGCTCGTTCACCGTACAATCAAATGCCTCAGCCAGAGCTAAAGCAATCTTCACCGTAGAACCAGAATTATTACATTGCCCAAGGTCAATATAACGCGGAATGCCTGTGTCTCCAACAGTTCCATAATCTACGTCATTAAAGCGGAATTTTCCGCAAGACGTGGTTAAAATGACGGTATCGTTCGGTAAGGAGGTCGCCAACTCGCGGTAATAATTCCCACCTTTACCTGGCGCGTCACAGCCTGCAATGACGAAAAACCGGCGGATATGCCCATCTTTGACAGCTTGAATGATCTCTGGTGCCAGCCCGATTACTGTTTCATGATGATATCCTGTCGTAAGTACCAGATCTGACTCTACATCAGCCGCAGGTAATGACAACGCACGATTAATCAGTGGGGAGAAATCGTCATTCGTGATTTTCGCTACACCTTCCAGCCCTGCTACTTCATATGAGAAAAAGCGGTCTGCATACGTACCCTTAATCGGCATCACACAGTTTGTAGTTGCAAGAATCGCACCAGGAAACTGCTCGAAAAGTCTGCGTTGATCGTACCAAGCTTTGCCGATGTTGCCTTTCAGATGTTTATACTTCTTGAGCGCAGGATAGCCATGGGCAGGTAGCATTTCCGAGTGGGTATAGATGTTGATGCCCTTTCCTTCCGTCTGCTGCAGCAATTCCTCGAGTGCATACAGGTTATGCCCTGTCACCACAATACATTGACCTTCAATTTTATTCTGGCTGACTGTGATTGGTTGTGGAATCCCGAAGCGGTCCGTATGCGCACGATCCAGCAGATCCATGACGCGAACCGCCGCATCTCCAACCTTCATCGCCATTTCCAAATGCTCCTGCGTATTAAAGTTGGAATTGGTCAAGGTCATGTACAAAGCTTCGTGGGTAATACGATCCACTTCAGAATCGCTATATCCTAGCTGCCGAGCATGTGTTGCATAAGCTGCAATTCCTTTTAAGGCAAAAATCATCGTGTCCTGTAAACTCGCAATGGTTTCATTTTTGCCGCATACTCCAACAACGGTGCAACCGCCAGTCGGTGTCTGTTCACACTGGTAACAAAACATATCGTTATCCTCCATATTTAGATAATCTTTCGTTACTCTCAACGTAACAGAACACCAAACCTTGAGTTGTGATTACACACACATTTTTTTTAGATCAAGCAGATTTAAATGGCCGTCTATTGATAACAACCATCATTATAATAACGCCTATACAAATGAAAATATTAATCCCAAAAACCATTTTGAACGCCTGTAGCTGATTCTCCTGCCCTATCTCTCCACTCACCATCCCAAGTCCAAGTGCTGAGCCAAACACCATCCCCGCATTTCGTGTTAAGGCAATTATTCCTCCAATTGAACCTACGTGTTCCTTAGGCGTCTGCTGCATAATATAGCTATTATTCGGAGAAGCAATGAGCCCCATCCCAAGTCCAATAAGACATAGAATCGCAGCGATTCCATAGACCGGGATATACTCTAAAAATACTAGCAACAGGATGAACCCACCACCCATAGCACTCAGCCCCATAAGCATCAGCCGACGAGAACCATAACGATCGGACCAGTAGCCTGCAAGAGGACCTGCAAAAGCCAATGCAATGGGATAAGCAGCCATAATATAACCGGTCGTGGAGGACGAAAACTGAACCGCTGCTCCCATCAAATAAAATGGAATAAGGACAAGCAAGGTATTAGAAAGAATAAAAGAGGCACAGCTAACGATCAAGCCACCCGCCACAGCAGGAATTCTCAGCGCCCGAAGAGGTAAAAAAGGTGTCTTTTGCCTCCGTTCCCATAATAGAAACGTGACCAACAACAAGAGAAACCCCATCAAACTCGCCATCGTCTGCGTAGACACCCAACCCCACTTGCTCCCATTTGTTATCACGAGAAGAAGCAAGGTAATCCATACCATGAACAAGCTAGCCCCCACGATGCTGACAGTTCCCGACTTACGATCTTCCACACGGCTCGGAATGTACCGGTAAGCCATAACTGTAGCCACAATCGCCACAGGAACATGGATCAAAAATAGCCACTGCCAGCTAAGCCACTCCGCAATCAACCCTCCCGCAATAGGGCCTGTCATCCCGCCCAGTGCGACTGCCGTACTCAGAATTCCGAGTGCATGTCCTCTTTTCTCTTTCGGCATATGGATGGTGATGAGCGCAATATTCGTTGCTTGGAACATCGCAGCGCCTATGCCCTGCACAACTCTAAGCGTAAGCAATATTGGCAGACTAGGTGAAAAAGCGACCAAGATCGAACCAACTGTAAAAATCACATATCCGAGATTATGAATGCGGCGAAACCCATAACGATCACCCAGTTTTCCCATCACAGGGAGAAGCGCAGTAATCACTAGTAGGTACCCTGTTGTGATCCATAACCCCTTCGCAAGCTCCGTCTGAAAATGATTTATAAAAAAAGGAAGCGATACATTCATAATTCCGGCTGTAAAATGGGAAATAAAAGCTCCCATACAAATAGCCGCCATCATACCCAACAGTCGCCTGCGGGTGCCCGCTAGCTCTGTATTTTTTGCAACAATCATACTGATCCCGTCCCCACTCATATTTGTCTAAGAATTACTAACAATTATAAGTAGATCCATTGCCAGGACCAATCCCATAAAGATGGGATTTGAGATGTTTAAATAGGCTCCAGTCAGTACAGCCTTATCTTCCCCCTCGCTTTCACAGTCATATATTATATCTGCCTCAGCTTGCCTTCTTCGCAATTCGGAAAGTAGCTATAAAGCTTAAAATTACGAAAAGAAGCTGGATCGATAAGGCCAAGAGGATTCCTGTCATTACGCCCCATCCAAAGGATTCACTAATGGTAATTAGGGCACCGCCTAATCCGATGCTAAGAGCAGGACTAAACGCATCAATAAATTGAATATTCGCTGAAATTGAACCTGCATCGCCATCTTCGGCATGCTGTAGTGCAATAGCTCCCGTGGTTGGATGTGCCAGCCCTATTCCAAAACCGGTAAGTATTTGTGAGAACACTGCGAGCACAATTCCATTACCTGAAATGCCTATCACGGTTATGACCAGCGCAACTCCGACAATCATAAATGCAACGCCAATCATCACCCGTTGTCTACGGCCCCTCCCATGGTCTTGTTCATCAAGCTTGGATTGCAACCACGCTGCTATTGACCAACTTATAGCCCCAGCAGCAACGATTAAGCCCGCAACATCTGCCGATAACCCTTTAACATTTGTTAGTGCTAGCACAACATAGCTTTCAACAGCATAGTAGCATGCAACAAACAGCCCTCTAGTAACAATGGTTGCCGGCAAACCTTTTTTAACTACTAATGCACCCTCTGGCAGCAGTTTCCGTAAAGGTTGAATCATAATCAAGCCCCCTGCAATTGAAATCACAATCCCCTTCCAATAAGGTAAAAATCCTAATCCTGCTAATAGCAGCCCTGTTCCTAATGTTAACAAAATTGCGTATATTTCTTTATTCGTCCCTCTTTTCGTCGATGAAGCATTATTATTCTCAGCTTGTAACTTACGAAATAATGGGAGCGTTAACCATACAGATAGAACAATGAAAGGCAGAACAAGCCAGAACACGAACCTCCACGAAAGATTTTCGGCTAAAAGCCCTGCGATATAAGGACCAATTAATGCTGGAAGAATATAAGCACTAGAGAAAGCTGCAAGTATTTTTGTTCTTAGATTGTCAGGGTAACTTAAAGTAATGCTGGAATATACACAAGTTAAAAGCGCACCTGCTCCGAAACCTTGAAACGCTCTTCCGCCGATCAACATGTAAATATTGAAGGAAGTTGCTGCAATGACGATACCCGTAACAAAGATTAGAATAGAAACTACAAATGATTTATATACACCATTCTTATCAATCTGCTGTCCAATGACCATTGTGCCAATGATTTGGGATAAAAGAAATGCACTAAAAATCCAACCATAATAATGGATCGCATTCAAACTTTGCGCCACCTTTGGTGCAATCGTCGTAACCCCCAATCCTTCAAATGCTACTGTTGTGACTGCCAGAATAATACCGATAGTCAACGCTCTGTACTGGGCATCAAAAATCCCGATTTTATTATTGCTTGTTCTCATCTTTGAATCCTCCTTATAATTGTCGAAGTATTAGTTGCCATAGCAAGTATTAGATAATAAAAAAAACGATACAAAAACAAATGGTCTTGACGATAATAGTCATAGCAACTAATTGGGTTGAGACGATCTATTCTTTTACAAACAAAATCTACTATAAATCTTTTACATTATTATGAATGACAGAAAGTAGCCTTCTAAAGGTTTCAACCTCTTCCTCAGTTAACCCTTCAATGGTCTTTCTATACGCTTCAAGAGAGGGAGCAAGAATCTCATCTTTTATTTCACGCCCTTTAGAGGTTAGATATACACGTAAAGATCTTCTATCCGTCTCATGGGTTACACGATGAACAAAGCCTTTCTTTTCAAGCTTGAAGAGCATACGCGCAATGTTAGTTTGATCTTTATAGAGTCTTTCAGCAATATCCTTTTGAGTAATCCCTTCACTCTCCCAAAGAATAACGAGGATCTCCCATTGGTCCACCGTAATATCAAAGGGATTTACCACTTTTTGATAATAGTTATTCAGCTTTAAATCTGCCCGGTGTACAATTACGCCTATGTATTTTTCTAATTCCAATGGTATGGCCCCCAGATAATTGACATGATTATAGTTGCTATGACGAGTATAATTGTAAAGGCTAATAAATGCAACTCTAGAATATAAGCTCCTTATTTCGCAGATTTCAGCTTCTTCTTCTCTTGAAGCCAGCCCATCACTAGAAGTATTAGTGGAATGATAAACAGCATCGGAATCTGGACATAGAACCGGACGACACGTAATCCTGTATAGATAAATTCTACATAGTTTCCTGCCATCGCAATGGAACAAATAAACATAACCATAGTCACGGGGATCATTAATTTGCGATAGAAGGGAATACCGAACAATGTTGCCGCACCGATTAGCGTCGCATATAAATAAATGCCGATACGGAAAAAACCAC
The DNA here is from genome assembly GCF_038000345.1 of Paenibacillus sp. FSL E2-8871. Taxonomy (NCBI): domain Bacteria; kingdom Bacillati; phylum Bacillota; class Bacilli; order Caryophanales; family Paenibacillaceae; genus Paenibacillus; species Paenibacillus sp. FSL E2-8871. The sequence goes on from NZ_JBBOBV010000001.1 coordinate 2,157,450, forward strand.
CGACAATAGCCGTGACGAGAAACAATACATCCAATCGTTCTAATAAAGCTCTTCCCTCAATCAACTCCGAGGTTGTCAGCAATGGGTATTGTGTTCTTGTAAATAGATCCGCACCGAGGACAGACACATTTAGCATCGTAACAAGCGCGATAAAAGATCCGCTGATCAATAATCCTGTAATCACTGTTTTCTTCACTTGTTGCGGTTTATTCACATAGGGAAACAACATCAAGAACACTATAATCTCTCCAAAAGGAAATACAACGGTGCTTGGAATCGATTGCCTCAGTACGGTTAACCATCCCTCTTCAAGTACAGGTCTTAAATTTTGAAGATTTACATTCCCAGATGTAACAATCGAAATTAGACCGGTTACAGTAACAAGAAGTAACACAGAAAAAAAGAGCTCCGCTGTCCTCGACAACACCTCAATACCTTTTCCAATGACATACATAACCGAAAGTAGCATCAAAGCAATAATAACGAGAAAGGGAGTCTGTGTAAAAACAAAGGATACAGCCATTGAGGCGAATTCACGGACTACAAAACTCCCATTAAACAAGAAATAGACGACATATAACAAGGCGACGATACGACCCACAACGGGCCCTAATATTTTTTTCGCATATTCCGTGAGCGGAAGATCCGGATAAAATAAAGACAATCGATGATAGATTAGAAATAAACAAATTCCCCCGAGCATTCCGAGGATTGCGGTGATCCATGCATCTTGCTTGGCTTCCGCACCAAATCCGGAGATAATCGCACTCACGATTTCAAACATCAATACAAGGATAAGCAATTGACGGGGACTGATCTTTGCTTTTTCCAATGTCACTCCTTCTCTCTATGAACAATTCATTTATCAGCTATTATCGATACTTTCCATTATGGTTCTATTACGCAACCCAGTATTACGCAAATAAGCCTCCACTTTCACTTTTACTTCAATGGTGGGAAAGGTCACATCGTTCCAATCCCGCTTTAACGTTCTCCATTGCTTAGGGTGATCACGATGCACCACTTCTCCAAATCCAAAAATGTCCGACTTTTGCTGTTGCATTAATTTAATCGTGGCTACCGCTTCATCATGAACGGCTTGCATGTACAGGCGCTCAATTTGCAAGAACAATTTCGGGTTAGTTACATCAATTGGGACATCAACCTCACCAATATTTGCATCCGCGCCAATCTTCACCTCAATAATTGGTTTACCGGATTTATCAAAGCTTGAATGAAATGATGATTTGGTTCGTATATTCTCGATCCCGATTGTATGTGGCTGACCATTCCAATCCATGGTTAACAATGTCGAATTAACTCTGCCTAACACCCATAAGAATCCACGGCTTTCATTTCCGTCTAACCACCTCATTAATTTTCCATCTTTAAAAGTAGCAATTCCATTAGCCATTAATTTGTCTTCTTTATTTGTAGAATCGAGTTGAATGCCAGTAATCGTAGGTTCTTTACCAGATGAGACGATGGCTTGAATGACTTGGTATATTTTCTCATCAATATTTTCACCAAATGCTTTCTCGGTTTCAGCTACCATTTTCTTAATTTTAATGGCAGGTGAATTATCGAGACTCGTTCGTTGTTTAATGATTTCTTCTCCCGTCGTTCCCCTCGCGATAACCATTGTAGCGGAAGGACGAAACTCACTATCCCGCTCAATGCCGTCAAAAAGCTTCTTTATCCCTTGTGTTGTAGCTAAATCTTCACCTACCAAGAGAACTATCGCATGACCATAATGCAATTGCCTAGAAAGTTTTTGTGAGAGAACACGAGTGGCATCAAATACATTATTTCCTTCTGCTGAATATGTGGTTGGAGGTAAAGGCATTGGGCTACCTCCTCCTTGTGTACTTGAGACATTTACAGGATTCACGATCTGAACCGTAACCCTAATGTTCTTTTTTTCTCCTTTATCAATCGCCATCGCAACCACAAAACCGATATCCGTTAACTCTCGACTATCCCAGCAACCCGTAAGGAGAGCAATCATAACCATCGACAAACAAAACCGTGCCATTCTACGTCCCATCTTGATCACCCACTTGCTCTGTTGTAGGCTTCTTCATCAATTTTGGAATCAAATGTCTCATCCAAATCGGTAAAGGTGCATGAATCTGACTATTCTTTACATGCATCATTGGACTATAAGGAGCCATGTAAGGTACACCAAATGAACGTAAACTACACATATGTGCAATGATCATAATCAAGGTAAGAATCATTCCAAAGAAACCGAACGTTGCTGCACTGATCATGAGGAGAAAACGTAACAATCTCGCGGATACAGCAATTGAGAAAACAGGCGTCGCTAGACTAGAGATAGCTGTAAGTGAAACAACAATAACCATTGCCGTTGACACTAAACCTGCTTGTACAGCTGCCTGCCCAATGACAAGTGCTCCAACGATGGATACTGCTGATCCAATTGCTTTTGGCATACGAACACCCGCTTCACGCAGAATTTCAAAAATAACCTCCATTAATAGCGCCTCAACAAACGCGGTAAATGGCGTTGCTTCTAGCTGTGAAACAAGCGAAATCACTAACTGCGTTGGTATCATTTCTTGATGAAAGGTTGTTGCTGCAATATAGAAAGAAGGTCCAATCATCGAAATGATGAACATTACGATTCGTAACAGCCGCAATGCAACACTGATATCATACCGATGATAAGAATCCTCTGTAATTTGAAAGAATTGATTAAAAACGGCTGGGATGATTAGCATAAAGGGCGTTCCATCCACCATAATTGCAATTTTTCCTTCTAAAAGATTAGCAGCGACGGTATCTGGGCGTTCTGTAGGTAGGACCGTTGGAAACGGAGTAAAACTCTGATCTTCTATCATTTTCTCAATATATCCTGATTCCAGAATGCTATCCAATTTGATCTTGCGGAGACGTCGCTTCGCCTCTTCAACAATGCTATCATCCGCGATCCCATTTATGTACATGATCCCTATCCTGGTATGTGTAACTTGACCTAATGTCATCGATTCCAGCCATAAATTAGGATTTCTTATGCGACGCCGAACCATCGAAATATTTGTCGTTAAGCTTTCAACAAACCCTTCACGAGATCCTCGAATAGAAGTATCCGTACCAGGCTCATCTATAGCGCGGACTTCACCGCCCGATGTAGCAATCGCTAGGGCTTCATTCGATCCATCAATTAATAAAATAGTCTGCCCCCACAACAGAGCATCATAGAGTTCATCCCATTGAACAAGCGTCTTCAGACCACCGATTGGAACAATTTTATCAGTGATTACTTGGACCAGATCATTTAATGTCCTTTGTTCATTACTCAGCATGACGTTCAGCAAGACTTCCATGACAAATTGATTAATGGTTGTATTGTTAACAATGCCATCCACATAAATAATTGCGGCTTGAAGCTCCTCCTCCGAGCCCCCAATCGTAAATTCTCGAATAATTATATCTCCACTATTCCCTGTCTTTTGGCGAATCTGCTCTAAATTGACTCTTAATTCTGTTGAATCAATCGGAATTGAAGGGACGGTCCATTGTGGATTGCTTCCAGCACTTTTGCTACTTGCATTGCCATCCTCTGCCATGCCCTTCACCTTTCTCTCCATTATTTGCTGCTCTTTGCGTGATTATTCTACCCATTAACAGCAAATATTATTGGAAGATTAACAATGAAGGCAGGGAAGTAGTATGAAAATATTCGTCGTAACTATACTCTTATTAATCTTAGTAATAGCACTGACCTTTCTGCTTGACTTCATTTCACTCTTTAGCATACAAGAAACATTTCGTAATCTAATGGCTTCTTTTCGCGTCATGAGTACCTCAGAACTCATCATCTTTAATTTCTTGATTGTAGGCACAATAACTTATTTAATGTGGCCACTGGTACAAAAATGGCTGCCACAGCAATCTCCATCATCGCAAGGTCAACCCTCCGAGCATGTCGACAAAACCCAGACGAAATAGTGATCATCGATTTCGATCTTCCAGCCATATGTGGAATTAACTACCCTCCTTTAAAAAAATAAAACCCATGTCTGATGACATGGGTTTTAAAATTAGCTTTTAATATGTGACGTTTAGATTGCTGATCACACTAACCAATAAATTCTTGAACCCACTCACTGTTATAGTAACCTATTCCAATTTCAGTAAAGGAACTATTCAGGATGTTGGCACGGTGACCAGGGCTGTTCATCCATTGATTCATTACTTCTTCCGGGCTCGACTGGCCTTTGGCGATATTTTCCCCTGCTGTATTATAGGAGATCCCAAATGCCTTCATCATGTCGAACGGAGATCCGTAGGTTGGTGACTGATGGTCAAAATAATTGTTGTCGGACATATCCTGCGCTTTAGCCAAAGCCATTTTCGACAGCTCACTATTCAAACTAAGGGGTTTCAAGCCTGCGTTTGTTCTTTCTTTGTTTACCAGTTCCAACACTTTCTGCACTGATGCCGATGCATTGGTGGAGGTTTGCGGATTAGCAGAATATTGTGGGTTGGCCGATTGTTGCGGATTAGCAGAATACTGTGGCTTAGCGGAAGTTTGCGGATAAGTGGTTTGATCCCCTGTTGTACCACCTGTAGGTGGAGTAGTGCGGATAAACCCATCCAGCCATTTCGTTACATCGCCGGGTACTTGTTTAGCATTAATCGTTGATTTCCTAGCATTCTCTGTGGAAATAGAAGACGCTTGAGTTAAGGTTGTTGTTGTAGCTGTTTTGCCAGCATGATGTCCAACCTTCGTTTGTTGAGTAGTCATTTGGTTGTTGGCAGATTGATTACCCGAACAAGCTGTAACGAGCAATAGCGCTACTATTACGATAAATGGTTTAATAACGACCCCTCCTGATTTGGCAAAGTAGTGACTTAATCGAATAAAGTTTTTGTAAAGCACGATTGAATTATTCATCTCTAATTCAAAAAAATAAAAAGCAAAAAAATCCACCAGCAACATTTGTTGCTGTGGATTTTTGAAAGCTTATTATGTATCGAGATCCGTATTCTTGCTCACATAGAGCTCACTAGGCTGAACTTGATATCGACCGGTTTGCAGCAGCTCTGGTAGACGCCCCATCCGTTCCGCTAAACAACAAAGACTTTGCTCATGAAAATTAGAAAGCCCCGTATGAATCCGATCTTGAAAAGGTTTAAGCCACCTTGATTCTAAGTGATCAGGACCGAAATAAACCCCAAGCAGAGAGCCAGCCGTTGCTCCAAAGCTATCCGTATCGTTTCCTTGCATCACCTGCTTGCATATTCCATCACCAACATTGTCTGCAAATCGCAGGGTATTAATTAAGGTGCCTATTTCCTGATAAACATCACAGTGACAATAATTCGCATACTTATGGTTAATGCTCTGATACGCTTCCAGCCAGTCATCTGCATTCGCTACCATCTCAAGGCAATCTTTAGTAATCTCGTAGAATCGGCTTCTTTTAGGTACGAATTGCAGAGCCGTATTGATTATTTCAATGGGATCGCGCTGCACGTGAGCAACAGCAATCGCAGCAGCAATGAACATCGTGGAGTAAATGCCGGTCCGGCGATGAGTAAAACTTGCATCCCGCCAAGCTAGCTCAGCAGCCAGAGCAGGTTGACCAGGACAGGCATATCCGTAAGCATCTGCACGAATCGCCGCACCGCATAGTTCCGTACCTTGCACCATAAAATCAGGCCAAGCCTCTATTTCAGAATGATTGAATAGTTCCTTATCATGTTCCAAATAGCTAATGCCTGATCGCATCAAAATAGCTCTTTCCGGACCCCAAGTTGTACTTAGCGGAAGATGATTTAACCATAAATCTCTTAAATTCCTTTTCGAAAAACCATCACCGAATTGTTCTAGCACCATCATTCCCATTAATGTGTAATTGATATCATCATCAGGTGCCACATAACGAATTCGCCCCCGTGTCGTCTCAAACCAAGACCAATGACGACGATCCAGCGCATGGAGAGTTTCTTCAGAAATGTAATCATTCAGTGGCCATTCCCCTACAGAAGTTAACGCTTGACGTATTTCCAACAAGCTGGGGTTTACCTCTATCGGTTTGCCTAGCATTGAGCCACAGACTGAAGCAAGGAAACCTGCCTCTACACGCTTTGAGCTATCCTTCAGATTCAAAATCCCGACCTGACCTAGAGGTCGAGCCGGATCACATTCCCGCCATATCTCATCTAAATCGTTTGGCTCATAGTAAGGCCAGTTGTCCCTCATTGGAATGACAGCCAAGCTATGGGCGAATTCTAGATAGGCATCATAGCTTGCAGGGAGCTTTTCCAACTTAGCTAAATAACCAGAGGTTTGATGCCCCTGCTCGAATTTATTACGCAGAACTCCCTCTAATTGAAGTTTAAGAAATGTGAGTGATAGTAGCATATTGCATCTCCTTTGTCCTCGTATCTATCCACAATACATCAATATCATAAGCTTTAGAAGTAAAAAATAACTAGACAAAAAAGTATTGGTCGAATATTGATTTTCCCTTAATAATCCTTCATCCCAACACTATCGAAACTGCACAATACACTAACAACAGTCCCATCAGTACATTAAATTGACTTCTATATTTAGATATCATTTTTTTGAAAAGAGAACCACACAAACACCAACAAAAAGTGCCCATATAACCGATGAAAGCAAGAATTAAAGAATAACTCAATAATCTAAAAGAGGAAGAAGGATAGGTAAGGATAAATGTCGATGTAACTGTGATCCCATATAATATCCCTTTTGGATTGATAAATTGTAAAAGCATTCCTGCAATAAAGCTATTGTGTTTATCTCCAGCTGTATCACTTTCTGCTTGTTTACTTGTAATCATTTTAACTGCTAAATACAGCATGTAGATTCCCCCTATTACAGCCATAATAGATTTAATTTGTGGAAGAAGATTATTCAAAAGTAGATTAAAGTAGGAACATAACAATATGATTATAAAAAATCCTGTACCCACTCCTAAACAAAATTTCATTGATTTTTTGAGCCCAACTTGGTTTGCAAAACCCATTGCCATAATATTATTGGGTCCCGGAGTAAAACTTGCAACAAATGCATATAAAAACAAAGAAACAAACACTAAATTATATCTCCCCTTCCAGCTTGTATGCTATAATGTATCCATCAGACGTTATAACGTACATTCGTGCGTTTTATTGTATATCACGATCGTTATAAAGTAAATGGAGACAGGAGTAATTACAGTGGAAGAAATAAATCTAATTATTGCGGAAAATATAAAAAAGATAAGAAAAAGTAAAGAGTTAAGCCTGGAAAAGGTTGCGGAATTAACAGGCGTCAGCAAAACAATGATTGGTCAAATCGAAAGAGGCGAATCGACACCAACCATTACAACCCTTTGGAAAATCGCCAATGGCTTAAAAATTTCATTTTCTGCGCTGATAGATTACCCAAAGCCTGACACAAGAGTAATCTTAAGAAGTGACATTCAGCCACTGCTTGAAGATAACGGAAAATATCGAGTGTATCTATCTTTTCCATTTGAAGAAAGTAAACGGTTTGAAGGTTATACCGTGGAGATAGACAAGGGTGGATACCTTGATGCCAATTCTCATATGGAAGGTACCGAAGAATTAATCACCGTGTTTGACGGAGAATTGACTTTCCGTGTCAATAACAATGAATACCTCTTGAAATCAGGTGATTCTATCACATTCCTCGCAGACAAACCCCATGTATATCATAATCCAGGACAAACAATAACCCGGTTAAGCATGATTTTATACTATCCCTCTTAGCAAAAAAATCCCAAGGCACTTGAGCCTTGGGATTACGTTCTCTATGATAGGGTTGCTAGATGAGCTAATATCCTTTTACAAAAAACAAGCCATCCTTTAGAAGAACTAAAGGACGGCTTGTTCGTAATGCTTAGAGCGCCGCAATCCGCTGCTGGATGCGTGGAAATAAGGCGAAGGCATTCTCGTAAAATACTTTTTCGTGGTGCTGCTCAGGGACAAGTCGGCGGACAAATTCCGCATACAGGTCAATAGGAGCGAGTGGCCAATCCGTGCCGAACAACATTTTCTCATAGTGGTCGGAATACACCAGCGCCCGGCGAAAATGATCCATGAACAGAGGTTCATTCATGAACCGTTCAAAATGAGGCCGATCACCGACCACAAGGCCGGACAAATCGGCATAGACGTTTGGATTTTTGGCCACCACTTCAGCTGCATCCATCACCCACGGATCGCCAAGATGGCAGATCATAAAATTCACATCACGTCGTTGAAACGCTAATTCATCCACGGTAAGTGGATGTGCATATTTTAGCAATCCATTCATCGAGTACGTATCACCGGTATGAATGACCACAGGCGTGCCATACTTTGCTGCCAGCTCATAGATCGGCGAATAGATTTTGTCATAAACGTAATGATGATAGTACCCGGCATAGAGCTTAATACCAGCTACCTCGGGCGCTTGCAGCCGTGCCTCAATTCGATCCAGTTCCTCTTGTGCATCCTTTCCTCCGAGCATGTTCGGATTGATCCCCACGCATTCCATTAAGAAAGGCGGCACAGTATCCTCCAAGTCAAGGCTCATCGGATTAGGGGAAGTAGAGTCAGGGAAAGCTCCCTTCGTCTGTTCCGTGACCCCCATTCCAATGCCGAGAACAACGTCGTTCTTATCAAACTCCGCTTTGAGCCCGGCAGCAGTGTAATCGACTTTGGAGAGATCCAGTGCTGTTTGATGAAAGCTGTCGATGTCCGACAGATGAATGTGAATATCAATGATCGGCATTTAAGATCTCCTTTTCGTCAGTAGGTCTAGCAAAGGTCAGCTTCAAAAGACTGCGGACATCCTCTGAATTCAGAGCGAGTTCTCCCATGATCAGGAAGGAGGGCTGTGTCCAAACGGTTTCTCCATTTAGAAGCGGAAGATGATGATGCACCCCGTGATTAAATACCTTATTGTTCACATACGCCGAGGCACTCTGATTCGGGTGACTGCTCACCATATGCAGCATATCCTTACGCGAAGATGCACCAATTCGCAATAGTCCCTTGGCCTCAAGATACGTTTCAACCGTTCCTAATAAGAACTTGCCCTCCTTGGAGAATTCCATCCATCCTTCGGCATAGACTGGCGAAGGTTTGATATAATTCTCCTCCGACAACGAATAATTCGGCAAGGTCATTCCGCTGTCATTAGTCACCGAATGCAACACACAGAGCACAGGGACGCCGGGGAGCATAAGGTAATGCTGATTAACAAAAATCCCTCGGTTCTTTTCCTGCTTCTCGATTGAAGTAGTGATACGTAATCCTTTCCATACATTGCCCTGAACATCCATTTGCTCGGTCCAAGCTGCGCTTCTTGGTTCCTCCAAACGACTAAATCCACCTATGCCTGAAATACCTACACCGAGTCCACCATGCCAAGGATTCCACCAGGAACGTGGTGCTGCTTCCGGGTAGGAGCTATCCAGCCATTCTTCTCCATGGTGCTTCAGGGAATGCACAACACTGCCGAAATCAGGAGCAGCTGCAATAGAAAGTACTCCGTTACTCACAGTGTAAATAGGACCCGCTGGTCCCTCTTCTGTGCCACAGACAACGGCTGCTGTTTCCGTTTGAGGGAACCAGAGGCCTGTTCGCTCTTGAATACGATCCTCTCCACTATAGACGATTCGAACCTTCTGTCCTGATTGGCTGTGTTCTGAAGAAGATTCTGCTTCTTCAGGTGAGAGCTCAAAGCCCGCGGAGTGCAGATTCTGCTCTCTTTGCAGCTCCATCTCAGCGACTATCTGCTCCTCTCCTCTATCCGTTAGTACATACAGCTCGAGGCTTCCATTAAGTGGAGTCATCTTTCGTTCGATTAACTCCGCATGAAGCGCCCCCGCCGTAAACGGATTTCCACCGCCGAGCGTTAATTCAAGATGATCATCCAACACCGGTGTGATCGGATCCAGCTGCTTCCGTGCAAAGGTGCGGAAATCCGACCACTTCAGGAAGGTGTTTAAAGCGAACACCAGCGTCTTTGTTCGTACGACATCTCCAGCAGAGATTTGACCAAGATTATGTTCCAGTCCAAGTGGATACTCCGGACGAAGCAGCTTCAGCGAAGGGTCCCAGCAAACGCCGCATGTGACATTTTCTTCCTTGCTAAACAACCAATTTTCCGTAATTTGAGCGCTGTCCCAATAACTCGGATCACCCGAATAAGCATCGCCCATATCTACGTAATGCCCCTGATAAGGCAGGATGAGCCGTTTGCCAAAAAATCCGAAATTCGTTAGCAGATACATATCCTCTTCCAACGTTTGGTTACTAGTATTGTGTACCTCGCTATAAAACTCAGCGATTCCGTTTGCAAAGAGCTTAGCCACTCTTTTTATCTCCAGACCCGGGAATTCATCCGATTCATAAAGAGTCTCTAGAATTTGGCCCTCTCCTTCGGAATAGATCTTTACTTCTTTAGCCTGTTTCTTCGAGAATTCTTCGGCGAATGGTTTACCTAACTTCGGATGGGTCAACCAGAAATTATGGCTCGAGCCGGGATATTCAATCCACATCCCATTGTCGTTATTATTAAGATGTACGGAGTAGGTGCCGTTTACAGCCACCCACTGATCCCCGTTTTCCCCACCAAAGCGGCCATGTGTTCCTTTCATTAGCACAGATAATTTGCTGATGAAGGACACTGCCTTCTCTCCAGCCGGAACGGCCGTCACCTCAATATCCCGTGAATAAAGGCCATATGAATTTATGGTAAAGGGTACTCGGATGGAAGCCTTACTTTTAGCTGGAACCGAGAAGCTTACTGTCCGATCCGCCCACGTCAAAAATTCTTCCTCTGGCAAATCAAAAGTAAATTCCGCTTCCGCTGCAAAATTATTCTCAACATTCAAATATAGCTCAGCGGGAAGACCCGGATACAGCTCACGTGTTGGCAACTCCATCATCATTTTCAGCGGGAATTTAGGAGCAACACCTATGCGGAACTCAGCGCGCTTGCCACCGATGATCCATTTGCTCATAACCACGGGGTGAGTCTTCTTGTCGTTTTGCTCTTCACGAATCGGATCAAGCTCGAACTCACCTTCTACGATAACTGTTTCTCCTGGCGCGAGTGTTGGTGCAGCAGACAAGCCAAAACGAATATTCTTGTCATTTTGGCCTTTGATCTCAATAGCCAGATCAGACGCCGAACGATTCTTGATGTGATAGCGAATCTTGTAGGTGGAACCGAATACAAGATCGTGATCGTCAATCTCCGTGGAGATTTCATAGTCAGGTGTATCAAGAGCCGTCAGGCCGCGACCGGTCTTCTCGAATTCTGCACGTAAGGAGAGTTCTCCCTTTTGCCAAGTGTAATCGAAGAAATCAAAACCACGCTCCCGGCGACCATCCGGCTGAATGGGCAGTTCACGGGTACTATCTGCATACCAATCCAGCTGTTCAAAATAAGGAGCGAGTGCTTCCGTTTGCAGAACCGTCGGAATAAAGTTCATCAGATGAACGTAATCCTCATTTTTTTCCCAAAAGAATCCACATTTCTTATACATCGGTACGGCCTTCGTATTGCCTGCCCAAGTAAACAGATCAAGACGTGGCCAGCCCGCTTCAATTGTTGTGCGAACAGCGTTCAAAATCAGATTACGACCTACCTTGTATCCGTGATAATCAGGTCGTACATTCAACAATGGGACATACAAAGCTCCTTCGTCTTGACGGTAATGAGCAAAACTGCAGAAGCCGACCACTTCCTCACCATCAACGGCGAGAAACACATTCAGATTGGACGAGATTTCCATCTCGCGGCGCACTGTATCCTCTGTTCTCTGATTGGTGCCTCCACCCCAGCTTTCGTTGCTACGGTTCCACATTTCTGCAACCGCCTTAGCGTAAGAAGGATCATATTCTATAATGCGGATTTGTTCCGCTGTAGTCTTAACAGTCATGCTCTCAGCTCCTTCTCCCTCAAATAGAGTATGTATTCGTACAAAGTTATTCTGGAAAACATCCCTACAACTTTATTCAAATAACTCCTACGAGTTCTTATTATACTATTAATTGGAAGGCTGTTACGAGGTAAAAAACTCTTTCTCCTTATTTTCTACATAAAGCCACTGCCAGCAGAAAGCTATAGAATAAAAAACTGTCGAGACTCCCTCGACAGCTTCGAATCTACTCTATGAGCAGCATTTCTATTTAACAACTCTCCACACGATCCGCTGATCTTTTTTTCAAATTCGCGATACCTACAATACCAATCAACAACACGCAGAAAGAGTAAGGAAGTGCCATATTAGCGGTGTATAAAGCTGTGCCTATAACTGGACCTATGAATGATCCTCCACCTTGAAGGGCCGCAATAAAGGAAGCAACGCTTCTTTGCTCATGGTCTTGAACCGCCATTGAAGCACCCGCACTGTAGCCAAGCAATGTAAAGCCGATGCCAATTCCCAAGAATGTAAAGTCCACATAAGCAAATCTGATAAACAATAATAAGCCTAGCAGACCCAAAGCCACAAATAATAGCCCTACGAGCAGCACTTTTTTAGGATGCCATTTGAGATATTTGCTGATCACAATTTGCGAGATCACCACCATTACTCCCGAGATAGCCAGACCCGTTCCAATTAACTGAGTGGCTTGCTGGGTACTGTATCCAAGGCTGTCTTGCACAAAAAATCCGATAGTAACCTGCACGATATTCAGAGCAAACGATAGCAATAGTCCAATCCATAAATAGAGGCGTATCCGTTTGTCATTGGGTGAAAGTGAAATCGCCTGCCGTTCGATCTCGATATTCTTTTCTTTAGGAATAAACACTAGAAATAAAATAGCCAAGGTGAATAATAATATGGCTGCGGCGTACATTGGTGAGGTGAGTCCCAGCGAAGCCATTCCTCCGCTCATTGCAGGTCCTACTACGAAGCCAAGTCCATTGGCTGCACCGAATAATGCCATTCCCTGAGTTCGGGTCTCTTTTGTACTCCAGCCCATAACATAAGCTTGTGCTAATGCCGGAATACCTCCAAAGAAAAAACCGGCGATTGCGCGAAGTATAAAGAAACTCCAAAATAGGCTTGTTTTACTCGCAGCATGTACTGCATAATCAGCCAACAGTGCAAAAATGACTAGTGTTGCCATATAGACGAACATAATCGAAGCGAGCAGCCATTTTCGGCTCATAAATGTTTGTTTTTCCCAGAAATATCCTCCGAGCAGCCAGCAAAGTCCCGCTACCGATACCAAACATCCTGATTGAAAATCACTAAGTCCCAAATTTCGAGCAAGCGGGCCAATAATCGGATTAAATGCAGCTATCGATATCATCCCTGTAAGTACGATTAGAAACATAATACCCAGTCTGTATTTCATGAAATCCCCTTCTCCTCTCAAGTAAACCTAAACAATATACGATTCATAATCGCTGTGTTCATGGTACTATGCCTGGAAGTCAGGCCTCTACCCGTTGGCGGATTACTTTACAGGTTATCGGGATTATTAGTTGAACACAAAAAAACTGCTCCTAAGAGCAGCGTAAGTAACACTATTTTAATGAAAGGACTTACGAATGGAAATAGCTAGATCCAACTTACACAATGTTAGTCTACCGTCCCAATATTCTCCAAGTGCAATGAACTTTCGGAGCTAACGCCCGCTTCCGTACTCAGAGTAGTAAGTGCTTGTTTAAGATCCTCTTTATTCACATACACGTATGGACTCTTCCAAAGAGATTCCACATGTAAGGAATTGATATGAGCTGGTTTGAGTTTAGGGAAGTTCAACAACCATTGCTGGAGATCTGCTTGTGGAATATCAGTCTTCACATTTTCACCGATGATGTCCAATACATTCCCCCATTGGGACACGCCTTGGAAATTCCCTAGCTTATCCAGAATCTGCTTAATTACTTGCTGCTGTCGATCATTGCGCTGAAAATCGGAGGATTCAGCCGTTCCTTGATTCGATTTGCGGTAACGCACAAAATCAAGCACATGTTTGCCATCCAGCTTCTGCAAGCCCTTCTTTAAGTCGATGTTCGTTCCATCTGCCGAATCGATATATTTCATATCCATATCGACATCAATGGTTAGCCCGCCAAGCAAGTCCACCGTCTCCTTCAGCACATCAAAATTCACCACAACCATGTGATCAATTGGCAGACCTAGTAAATTGCTGAAAAACTCTTTTGTATTAGGGATAGCTTCAGTTTTATCTTTTATGTAATGGTAAGCATAATAATAATTAGCTTTGCGAGAGGGCAACGACTTAGGTTTTAGCAACAAATCCCTCGGTATAGATAAGAAACTCGTCGACTTTGTGTCAGGATTGAAGCTGACAAGCATTAGCACATCCGTATTCATTACCCCACCACCACCGTCCCGACTATCTACCCCGGCAAGCAGAAAAATCATAGGTTCAACCGATACCGTTTCCTTTTTTTCCTCTGGGGCAGCGGTTGGCTGGACGTTGACTGGAGCAGCCATGCGCTCTATCGCGTTATCCGTCTTTTTGTATAAATACCCTGCATATACTCCAATTCCGATAATCGTTACGCCTAAGATAAGTCCAATGCTCGTCAGAATTTTACGAGTTGTTGTCCATTTGCGTTTGTTAGTCATAATTCCCTCCACTCAGTTCCAGTAGCTTTTTCAATCCGTGCTTTCATCCTGATGGACTTTCACACTTAGCACTATGCCAATCGCAATCATATTAGTAAGTAACGAGCTACCTCCATAACTAATAAACGGCAAGGATATCCCCGTCAGGGGCAGCAATCCAAGATGCATTCCAAGGTTAACAGAAACTTGAAAGATAATCATGGCGATAAACCCGGTGACAACATATGCCCCTGCACGATCCCTGCTTTCGAGTGCGATAAAGATCATTCGATAGACGAGCAATAAATATAGCATCAGCAAAATGGATGAACCTATAAAACCGTATTTTGCACCGATAACTACATAGATCGAATCGGAATACGCGTATGGAATATATCCTTTTCGCAAAAAAATACCTTCACTACCCGATAATCCTCCGGAGCCAATGGCTATCATTGCGTTTTTGACATGCCAAGATTTATCGGGATCACTCTGCGGATCCAAAAAAGC
This sequence comes from Paenibacillus sp. FSL E2-8871, assembly GCF_038000345.1. Taxonomy (NCBI): domain Bacteria; kingdom Bacillati; phylum Bacillota; class Bacilli; order Caryophanales; family Paenibacillaceae; genus Paenibacillus; species Paenibacillus sp. FSL E2-8871. The sequence continues at coordinate 2,172,557 of NZ_JBBOBV010000001.1, forward strand.
CTGAATTCGTGACAATTGATGGGGCTCGACAATCTTGGATAACAAATCGAAGTTGGCATAATAGAGCCATAGTATCGTGCCAATCGAAATAATCACCGCACCGAGGATCAAGATCATATATAGAGCACGGATGTTACCTATCCAAAGCATACTAAGCAATATGCCCGCAAAAACGAGCGCTGTACCCAAATCGGGTTGATCCATGATCAAAATAAAAGGAATTAAAAAAACGAAACAAACCGGCACTAAATCTTGAAAAAAGCGAAGCTGCTGTCCTTCTCGTTTACCCATTAGATGAGCAATGAGCAGCACCGTACATATTTTAGCCAGCTCGGAGGGCTGGAGCTGAAAGCTTCCAATACTTAACCAACGCACGGCACCATTGAGGTTTTCTCCAACCAGCTTAACTAGCACAAGTAGACCAATACCCACGCTATAAAAGAGATACGCTAACCAGCCTAATAGAATCTTATAATCTACCAATGCGATGAATAACATGGGTATGCAAAATAAAGCAAATAAATACAACGAACTGATGTAAAGTCCATCTAACCGTGTATCCGTAGTCGCGCCATAAATAGCAACAGTACCAATACCAACTAGGCATGTTACGAGAAAAAGTACGGATCTGTCCAGCTTTGCAATTTTGGTGGTGAGAAACATGATACAACCTCTATTTAATTTCTGTATTTTTCTTGTTGTAAAATGAGCATCATAAATAATCCGCCTGAGCACTAATACATCTTGTTTCAAGATGAAGCTGAAGTGCAGCGGATTATAAAGTGGAATGATTATCTCAGATCAAATTTGTCCTGATACGCCTTCTTCGATAACAGCTTTAATTTATCTTCACTCAGCGTATAAATATCCAGTCCGTTCCCTGCCTCGCCCAATGACCAGCCCAGCGCGAGTTCGTTATGGCCATCATCATCGACATCATAGAATCCGGCATAATCCAGACCATACCCAAACCCCTCAACCTCCGAAATCTTTTGCCATGCTTCATTTTCCTGCCTAAGCAGCATTGCTTTTATAGAAGAACCTTTGTTTTTGCTGTACTCATATACAACTACAGCTTCGTCGATACCGTCTCCATCCATATCCCCAAAGGAGATAGCATTATCCTCTTGTCCATCCAACGGAGTTATCAATTGAGCTTTGTCGGGAAGCCATTTGATAAATTCCTGGCTCGTTTTGTCTCGCTGCAGGCTTGCTTCTGATGATGGAGGCTTAATCAGCTCTCCTGGTGTCGCCGGCACTCCGCATCCTCCGAGCAAAAGTATCGTTGTTAACATAGCACCTATTGTTATGAATTTGCTCGGCATTTGGATCATCGACTCCTCGCTTGTCCGCATATATAGTATTTTATCTGTGAAAGAGATGAAAGTGGTTATGAAATAGTTAAATTTGAGCTCTATTTATATCGGCAAGTCAAATTGGACAATCGTTCCCTTGCCTAAAGTACTGCTTATTCGCAGCTCGCCATGATGCAATGTAATGATCTGTTCCGAGATGGACAGTCCTAAACCGCTGCCTGACGCCTGTTGATCCCCTTTGTAGAATTTTCGCCGCACATTCACTAAATCCGCTTCTGCGATGCCTGACCCAGTATCCTCAACTGTAATTACAACTTTCCCTGGAATCGTATGGGCAGTAATAAGAATTCGACCTGAGGAACTAGTGAATTTGAGCGAATTATCAATGAGATTAATCATGACTTGCTTCACACGATTCTCGTCAGCTTGAATGACAGGCAGATTCTCTTCTATTTTCACTTGAAGCAAGATGCCTTGTCGGGTTGCTCTAGGGGTGAGTTGTCTGCCAATATGCTGCAACAGCTCTGTTAGATCCACAGTCGTGAGGTGAATTGCGATTCTTCCGTTATCCAATTTGGAGAAATCCAATAATTCATCCACCATATGAGTTAACCTGTCACTTTCAGATTCAATGATATCTAGCCCATCATGAAACAGAGCCTGGTTACTCTCCCCACCCGCCTTCAAGGTGATTACCCAGCCTTTGATAGAGGTCAATGGCGTACGCAGTTCATGGGATACGGATGCGATAAAATCATTCTTAAGCTGTTCACTTTTCGAGATTCGACTGGCCATCATATTCAATGTATCTGCCAAGGAACCAAGCTCGTCTTGATAACGCTTTTGTACTCTTATGCTGAAATCTCCTTCGGACATTTGGTCTGCTGCCTGTTTCAGATCTTTAATGGATCTGGTTATGGTCCAAGATAGTAATAATCCAAGCAAGGTGACAATACCAATCACGAGCAAACCTACCCCGATCAGTAAAACCGCAATTTGATTAACTGTATGTATCGTTTCCGTTATGGAGGTAATAAATCTTACTTCCCCAACGATGTTGCCTTTGGCTTGTAAAGGATAGGACACCGTAAAAATAGCTTCCTCGGTTACAGGGTCCTCACCCTTCCAACTGCCGGGCTGCCCTTTTATGGCTGCTTGCACATCCATATTATCTGTCATCGTAAAATCGCCTTGGATTCCATTAGAATCCTGCAACAGCCGACCTTCAGCATTAATAATCTGTACCTGTGCATCGGAATGACTGGCAAAGCCCTTTAACAACCTATCCGATTGCGCCTCTAAATCCTCGTCGCTAAAATATTGCTGATAAAAAGAAGCCGACAGTTCTGCTTGATTCATCAGGGTTTGCTCTATATTATGAAAATAATAATAACGTACAGATAAATTAAGAATAATCTCAAGAATGAGCACAGTAAGACAGATCACTACAAAATAGCTTCCTACTAATCTTTTCTGAATACCCATTCTTCAACCATCCTTTCTAAAGCGGTATCCGAGCCCCCATACAGTCTCAATCCAATGCGGGTTAGAGGCGTCCTCTTCAATCTTCTCTCTTAGCTTACGCACGTGAACATCTACTGTCTTTGGATCACCAATAAAATCCTCACCCCAGACCAGGTTCATTAATTCATTCCTAGATAGTGCTGTATCCAGATGCTCTAAAAAGGTCTTCATCAACTGGAATTCCTTCGGGGTTAATTCAATAATGTCATCGTGCTTAAACATCTTGTTCGAGTTCAAATCCAGGCGAATCGGTCCAGCTTGAAGGATAGTTTTTTGCGGTTTTAAAGCTGTTTCTGTACGACGCAATATCGCTTTGATCCGTGCCACCAGTTCTAATGGATTAAAAGGTTTCACAATGTAATCGTCGGCACCAATTTCAAGGCCATTGATTTTATCCAGATCTTGTCCTCGTGCTGTTAAAAAAATGATAATGACCCCAGGATCCTGCTCTCTTAGCTTCCGGCAGATCTCAAACCCATTTAAATCCGGCAACATGATGTCCAGAACAATAACATCTGGCCGGTTCGTCTCAAAGCTCTGCAATGCTGCTTCTCCACAAGCAGCCTCACTAACCACAAACCCATTATTCGTTAAATTGATAGCTATAAACCGTCTAATATTATCGTCATCTTCCACAATAAGTACTTGATTGCGTTCTACAGTGTTCATGGTCTTCACCCCTATAACCCAGTATTCAAACATGCAAAAAAAACAAAAAAACTCTCCCAGTAAAGAGAGAGTCTTGTCTCAGATCCCTGTAATTAAATCACAAGTGGATATTACTCTATATCGCTATGCTTGTCAAAAATCTAATCCAAATACACAGCCTTACCCGTTTGTGCAGATTCATAAATCGCTTCTAATATTTGCGAAACAACATAAGCCTGTTCAGGTGTTACAACCGGGTCTTTATCCTGTTCAATAGCCTCGATCCACTTTCTTAATTCGATGTCAGGTGCACTTTCTGCTTTTCCTTCATAGTAAGCAACGCCGCCTGCCCCAAGCTCAATTTTATTGGTGTACAGCTTGCTGAATTTCTCTCCATTAATTCTAAGTCCGTCCTTCATATCTGCGCCTGCTTCAGTCCCGCTCAAGCTGCATTTCGCTTCATGCACATCCAGAGAATTGAGTGCCCAGCTCGCTTCCAGCATAATTGTGGCGCCATTCTCCATTACGACCATCCCAAAGGCTGAGTCCTCTACGGTGAACTTTTTAGGGTCCCAAGGTCCCCAAGCGTTGGCAGCCTCTTCTTTTTGAGACAGTTCGTGATATTTAGTGCCCAGCACGACTTTTGGTTTATAGTTATCCATCATCCACAGCGTTAGATCCAGCGCATGGGTTCCGATATCGATCAGAGGTCCTCCACCTTGCTTCTCTTCATCGAGGAATACTCCCCATGTCGGTACCGCTCTCCGTCTGATGGCATGTGCTTTTGCAAAATAGATATGACCAAGCTCCCCGGACTCACATGCTTTTTTCAAATATAAGCTGTCTTCTCTGTAGCGGTTGTCATATCCAATGGTTAGTTTCTTGCCTGTACGTTTCGCTGCTTCCACCATTCGTTTGGCATCTGCTGCCGTTTTGGCCATTGGTTTTTCGCACATAACATGTTTTCCTGCTTCAAGGGCTGCAATTGAAATTTCTGCATGAGCATCATTCGGCGTAAGCACATGAATAATATCAATCGAATGATCTTTCAATAGTTCTGTGTAATCCGTATATACAGCAGCTTCGCTAGTACCGTATTTCTCCGCTGCTTCTTCAGCACGTTCTTTAATAATGTCACAAAAAGCTACGATCTCCACTTTACTTTGCTTGCTCAAACTTGGAAGATGCTTGCCATTCGCAATTCCACCACATCCAATAATTCCTACGCGAAACACTTTACTCATATCTTTCACCCTCACTTCTAATTAGTTTGTTTTGTATTTCGATAAGTTGCTGGAGTCATGCCTAACCGCTTGCGGAAGACAATATGCAAATATGTAGCATTCGTAAACCCTTCCGTTTGAGCGATTTGTTCGATCGGACAATTGCTTTCTTCAAGCTTACGGCAGACCGCTTTCAACCTTATATCCTCAAGCGCCCTACTGAAAGATTGATCGGCGTTAACTTGTTTAAATACTCGCTGCAGCTGCCTTGAACTAATATTCAGCTTTTCAGCAACATTCTCCAAGGTAACAGCTCCTGAATAATTAGCTTCCATATATTGAATGGCGTATTGGTACCGATAAGTTGACATATCTCTAACAGGTGCTTCTGTTCGAATTCCACCTGCATCATACGCTCTTACTGCCTTTAATAAAATGCTGATTACGAGATGTTTAATGGAAGTGTAATATCCCGTTAGTTTACCTTCACAAGCTTCATAGGCTTCAAGAAAACATTTCATAGCGCTGTGATAATCTTGCGCTGGAACTAGTGGTAGCTGCTTTAGCTTCTGAACACAGGTCTCAGCCTCCGCAACCTCCCAAGGATCAACCTCCTCTCTGATCTTCTCTTTGATGTCCACATGTAGACACAGTTCTTCCATAGAATCATCTGGATCCGCCTCTTGGCGGTGCATGACACCCGGTCCGGTTAAATAAAACATTCCCTCAGACAAGGGGTATTTTAAATCGCCAAGAGTCACTTCTCCCTTTCCTCTTGGAATAAAATGAAATTCGAATTCAGAATGATTATGGAAATCTATGACTCTTCCCGGCGGAAAAGAGGTCAAATGAAATCTAAGAACTGTTATCTCGTAATGTCCCCATTGGATTGAAATATCCAATCTTTCGAGCATATCATGCTTCTCAAACATCATCTCATAGGGAAAGTTACTCAATGTTAAATCCTCCTAACAGGTGGAGACCGGTTAAGCGTCTAGATCTGCTAACCGAATCATACGAGCTTCTTTAGCAGAACGATTCGCCGCCTCCATTAATCTCGTAAGCTCCACAGCAATTTGAACATTCTCGGTGGCGAAAGTATCCTTTTGGATATGATTAACCCACTGATGGAATGCGCTTTCACGATTAGCATGTAGCGCTACTTCTTTCCATCCTTCCTCTTTGTCAGCGGATTTGTTACTTCTAAGAAGAAGCTTATCCTCTGGTGTTCCGTAAAGAAGAGTCCCCTCGGTTCCATGTACCTCGATGGTAAACGGCGAATGACTATTCACGAAACCAGCCTCGACCACACCAATTGCTCCTGAATCCGTAAATAATGTTACCACTGCATTATCTTCTACTTCCTTGCCCGTTACATAACCAAAATTAGCACTTACACCGGTCACATCTTGACCTAAGAAAAGCTTCGTCAAATACATAGGATGACAGCCCAGATCAATCAAAGCTCCGCCACCACATTGTTCCAAGCTATAGAAATGATCGGGAAGCCAGTTTTCTGTAGCCCCATTATGAGATAAGCGAACTCTAACGTAAGTAATCTCTCCGAGCAGTTCTTGACTTAGAACTTCTTGAATCGTTAATGCGTATCCATCATTTAGACGTGGCAAGGATACGGTCAGCTTCACCTCGTTCTCTTCCACTGCGCTTATGATCTCTTCAACTTCTTTATGTGTGGGGGCAATTACTTTTTCCGTAAAAATATGTTTGCCCGCTTTAGCCGCAGCTACAATTACATCTCTGTGCACATTGGTCGGCGCATCCACTATGACGGCATCTATATCCTCTTGCGCAAGCAGGTCATCCAGTGATTCGAAAAAAGGAACATTTAAGCTTTCGGCAGCTTTTTTCCCACGCTCTGCATCTTCATCCCAAACTGCAGCCAATACAGTATCCTCATGTTCTTGAGCTTGCTTCGTATAGTCCCAAGCATGTACATGCCAATAGCTAATCTTACCAATTCTAATCGTCATTTGCTTGTGCCTCCCGTATATATGTTATTCTGACATCTACTAATAAAATATCACAGAACAAAACCCTTTATTAGTAGGAAAATGCGACATTATATATATAATATTACGACGCTATCGTTTCATATGGTGTACAATTTCCATTTTATCACTTCTTACATTACACAACCAAACCATATGATCGGAATCGGGTCCCCAATAATCTTTTACTACCTTATAAGGCTCCCCAAATTTACGCTTCCACTTGATCTGTGCACGTTTATAGCCACTGTCCAAACAAAATTGCTCGATCCCTTGTTCGTTTAGAAATATCATCATTTTCTTAATTAATGCCGAACCAATCCCTTGCCCCTGATAGCTTGGCAACACGTATAAACTCCCCAATTCCCCCAAATGATCCAACTGATGTTCTGCACAGATTTGAATAGTCTCACCACAGGGACCATAGGAAATCGTACCCACAACCTTCTCATTGATTTTAGCGATAAAGAAATAAATATCCGAGTTTGCCTGTTCCAGTGAAGATAGCGCCTTTTGCTTTTTATGATCGGTTTCACTTTGTATATCCTCTAGTAAGTGACCTAATCCTTCTTTGTTAAAGGCATCCGATATTGATTCTTCAAATACCCGGCATGTAGATACATAATCGCCCTCAGTGAGTGTACTAATAGTTAAATGTTTTGTCTCATTCATTATGTTGATCTCCTCTGCAATAATGTACTATAAACAATCAAGTTATGAGGTTTATATTCATAAGACAACTTTTACTGGAGGTCATCATGAATATAATTTCCTTTCTTCTCTATTGCATTGTAGTTACATGTTCACCCGGTCCTGCCAATATTGTTATTCTTTCTTCCGTGCAACATTCAGGGGCTAAGAAAACCATGCGGTATGTATACGGGGCTACGATGGCTTTTGGTCTATTGCTTATCCTTTCTACCTTGATGAATCGTGTTCTGGTGGAGGTCATCCCAAATATCCTGATCATTATGCAAGTCGTCGGAAGTATATATATGCTCTATCTTGCTTATAAAATCTTTAAAATGGGTGCAACGGAAGACAAGCCTAATCCAAATGCCAATTTTCGGTCGGGTTTACTTATGCAACTTGTGAATCCTAAAGTGCTCTTATTTACTTTAACAGTCATTCCCAGCTATGTAATGCCATTCTATACTTCTTCTCTCACCTTATTTATGTTTGTTATAATAATAACTGTGATCGGATTTTTTGCTTTTACGACATGGGTTGTATTTGGGGCAATCTTCAGAGCATTTCTGCAAAATCACCAAAAAGTTCTAAATACTCTGATGGCACTATTTTTAGTATACTCTGCCATTATGATATCGGGAATCCTATAAGTCGTGGAGGTTAAGAGCGTGGAGAAATTCAACTATAAAAAGTCAGCAGATATCCTAACATTGTCAGCTAGCATGAGTGATTTCACTTATAAAAAACATTGCCATGAGGAATACGCAATCGGTGTCACCTTACGTGGCATTCAGCAATATAACCTTGATGGTAGCTTGCAATCCTCTCATAAAAATGGCGTAATGCTATTTAATCGAGAGCAAACGCATGATGGCAATTCATATGATAAAGCAGGTATTGATTATGTCATGCTATATATCAAACCAACCTTGATACAAGAGATCCTTGGAAAAAAAGAACTTCGCTTCGCCTCTCCCATTCTATACGATGACAAATTGGCACAGTGCATATTAGCGCTAAGTCATGCCATCCAGAATGGCAAAGAGGAGTCCTTGTGCAATGAGCTGTTGTTAAACCTGGTTCATCTAGTATCTAATACTGAACTAGTTACAGAGCACAGGATAAATAATAAATTTGTCAAAAAAGCAAAGGAAATGATGTACTGCAGTTTAGAACATGTACTGAAACTAGATGATCTCTGTAAAGAGTTTGGACTTTCCAAATATCAATTTATCCGAGAGTTTAAGACACATACAGGAATATCACCTTATCAATTTTTCTTAAATTGCAAGGTAGAGCATGCCAAGCAATCCATTGAGAAAACTAAGGATATCTATGCCGCTGTAGTAGATTGTGGATTTGTGGATTTAACTCATTTGAACCGGCATTTTAAAAGCGTGTTTGGCATAACCGCACATGAATACAGGTTACAACTGCATTGAGCAGAAGTAACCTGTATTCATCATGATTTATGAAATTTGACCATTCACCATTGTCCAGCACACTTTAAATTCATCATCCAAGAGGACCAGATCAGCATCAAAGCCGGATGTTATTGTCCCCTTTTGTTGAAGTCCAAGAATATTGGCCGGCGTAGTTGAAGCCATCTTTACGGCGTCTATCAATGGAATTCCAGTTTCGACAGTATAACGTAAAGCTTCATTCATAGTCACTGTGCTTGAAGCTAGCGTTCCATCCTTCAGTCTCGCTACCCCCTCGGATACCGTAACATGATGGCCTCCGAACATATAATCCCCATCACCTAATCCCATAGCTTGCAGTGCATCTGTAATCAAGACCATTCCTTCTGGTCCTTTCAAGGTATGCATTAATCGAATAATTGCAGGGTGCAGATGGACGTTGTCCACAATCGCTTGAAGGCTTACATGCTTCTCTTCAAAAGCAGCCACAATTACCCCTGGATCTCGATGATGGATAGGCCGCATGCCATTAAAACAATGCGTAACATGACTTGCCCCCGACGCAAAGGCTTGTTTAGCTTCTTCATATGTGGCATCCGAATGAGCGATGGCTATAACTACACCCTTTTCTTTCAAAAAGGAAATGAGCTCCATCCCTCCCGGCAACTCCGGAGCGATTGTAACCATCTTAATAAGTGAACCCGCTTCTTCAAAAATCAGGTTCATTTCTTCTAAGTTGGGGTGGCGTAGATACTTTTCGTTCTGCATTCCTTTTCGCTTCGGGTTCAAGTAAGGTCCTTCTAAATGAATACCTGCGATCTTTGCGCCCACTTCATGTCCAATCACACGCTTGACACTACGAATCATTTCTAAAAGATCTTCTAGCGTAGAACTCACAGATGTAGCCAGAAATGAGGTACAGCCAGATGAAGCACAAGCACTTGAGACCTCTTGGATACTCTTTTCCGTACCGTCCATCATATCGAAGCCATTGGCGCCATGAATATGAACATCTATCATCCCGGGTACTAATAAATGGCCACCACCATCGATCCGTTCATATTGTCCCTCTGGAATCGAAAGATCCTCTGTATCTATCTTTATGATTTTCCCTTCAGAAATCCACACATTAGCCGCTGGGACAATACGATTCTGAAGCGCCACTTGTACATTTTGCAGAATATAAGACATAAATATCCTCCTCTGTTTTGTTATCAGTCTTGCTCTCGAGCCTCTTCAGTTTCTTCTGGACATTCAATCACTGTGATGTTCTTCTGATCTAGAATTTCTCTGATCTCACTGGGGAGTTCCCGATCGGTAATTAGAATGTCAACGAACTCAAAGTCTAGACGGAAAAATGATTTGCCAATAAATTTGGTGTGATCAGCCACTAAGATGACTTGATCTGATCTTCGGGCCATTTCTCTCTTCACCCGCACATCTTCTTCATATGGATAATAGAGTCCATCAGCACGGATCGCGGATGCTCCAATAAAGGCTTTATCAGCACGGATTTCACTAAGTTTATCGATAATAGAAGGGCCATATAACAAGCGGTTTTTCACATTCAAGTAACCACCAAGAACATAAATTTGCAGATCCTCCCGCTGTGACAAGATCCCTACGTTATCAATCGAGTGCGTGACAACCGTAATATCCTTCGCGCTGATCTGTTCTGCTACAAACTGCACGGTGGTTGATACATCTAAAATCACAGTCTCATGATCTTGGATAAGCTGCGCCGCAGCCTTCCCTATCCTCTGCTTACTCTCAGATTCATCGATCAATCGATCCTGATAAGATAACAATTCTTTTTGTAACTCAGGTAACGATACCCCTCCATGCGTTCGGATCACAACACCTTCTTGTACTAATCTAACAATATCCCTACGTGCGGTATCTCTGGATACATCAAATTGCGTACAGATCTCTTGAACACTCATCGATTGGTGTTGTTTCAAATATTCGAGTATTTTTAACAATCTCTCCTCTTGAAACATCATGTATGCACCTCCTAAAGTCATCATAAGTTATTAAGTAAGTATTTGCAAGTATTAAATACGTAATTATAAGTATATGTAAGTATTTTGCGCAACTTATCTTCATTGATATTCGCAAAAAAGACGTTAGCCAGATGAATGTACATCCGTTAACGTCCTTCAATTCACTTCATAGTGCGATTCCAACTCTTTTGGATCTTTCGAATAAAAACGATTTGCCCCACGTGATACGCGTTATGTGTTGTCACATTGCCTATTACTTCCCACCACTGACTGCCTTGGAATTCTTGAACATCGGCATCCAATTGTTCCTTTGTAATCAGTTCCTGCCAACATAAAAGAACTTCTAAGAGTTGTTGTTGAAGCTCTTGGAACGTTACTCCTTCTGCAACGACAAAGGTATTATTGTTATCCACTGAAGGAACCGCATGGACACTCTTTTCTTTATACCTTGTTTGCCAAGTTTCATTCCAGTAGAGCAGATGCTGCACTATCTCAGCAATACTATTGCTTTCTTCCGTTACTTTCCAAAATGCTTCTTCTTCTCTTAAGTCTTTTACGGCTACCTCAAAGGGCACATACCAACTTGGATCATTCGCATTAGCTAGCAACTGGTTAGCCAGAACATCATATGCATGAAACATTCTTACTTCACCTCATTATTTAGATCATTATCAGCAAATCAAGTGCCGCAGAAGGTTCGATATGGACGTGCTGATTCCTCAGGTAGTGCCGAGTATTCATCCTGTTCAGGGGAATACGCGTAAGGATTGGAAAGAGCTTTAAGCAATCGCTCCATCACACTGTAATCTTCCTGTTGTACTGCTGCTTGGAGCGCTTCTTCTACCCTGTGGTTCCGCGGAATGATCGCAGGATTACTATTGCGCATTAGCTGCAGCGAAACCTCTTTCGATTGCTGCTGTCTGCTAAGTCTAGCCTGCCATAACTCTTGCCACTTCGTAAATTCCGCTGCACCAAACAGAGCGGTTTCTTCCAGCTTCTCTAAAGTTAGGGCACGGAAGGTATTGGTATAGTCTGCCCGATATTTCTGCATCAAATCTAGCAGATCCTCAATTAGCGCTACATCCTCTACCTCTTCGTTGAAGATTCCGAGCTTCGCCCTCATACCTGAGAGCCAGTGATGGTAAGACCGCTCTTTAAAATCTGCAATTTCCTCTTCAGCGAGCTGAATCGCCTGTTCTTGATCATCAGCCAGCAATGGCAGGAGAGCCTCCGCGAATCTCGCGAGATTCCAAGAGGCAATACCCGGTTGATTGCCATAGGCATAACGACCCTGCTGGTCAATGGAACTGAATACCGTTTCTGGGTGATACACATCCATGAAGGCGCAAGGACCATAATCAATCGTTTCTCCGCTAAGCGCCATGTTGTCGGTGTTCATTACTCCGTGAATAAATCCTACCAGCTGCCACTTGGCAATTAATTCAGCCTGACGTCCAATCACTTCTCGAAGCAGGAAAAGATAACGATTCTCTTGAGAAACAGCTTCCGGATAATGTCTTTGTAATGTGTAATCTGCCAGAGTACGGACATCCTCAACAGTACCCCACGCTGCAACATATTGAAAGGTGCCCACCCGTAGATGACTTGCAGCAACTCGGGTCAGAATAGCACCAGGCTGCTCTGTTTCTCGAATGATCGTTTCTCCAGTAGTTACCACTGCCAAGCTGCGAGTGGTAGGAATACCCAAACCATGCATGGCTTCGCTGATGATATATTCACGAAGCATCGGTCCAAGTCCGGCTCGGCCATCGCCACCACGAGAATATGGTGTTCTTCCCGCGCCCTTAAGCTGAATGTCTACGCGTTCACCTTGGGGTGTGATCTGCTCACCAATCAGCGCAGCTCGGCCGTCACCTAACATGGTAAAATGTCCGAATTGATGTCCAGCATACGCTTGAGCAAGCGTTACAGTACCTTCAGGGACTTCATTGCCTGCAAGATTCTGAACACCCTCCTTACTATGTAGTGCTGTGCTATTCAGCCCTAAGGCAGTAGCCAATGTTTCATTTAAAATAACTAACTCCGGCTTACGCACAGGAGTTGGTTTGATCCTTGTAAACATGGATTCCGGCAGATGAGCATAACTGTTCTCAAAGTTCCATCCTATATCTATCTTCTCCGTCATAATATCTCCTTTTTATACCATCAGTCTATGCCTTTATGATCTCAGAATAAGTTATGTTAAAATTTAATGCAAATCTTCGCAATAACAAATACCCTTACTGAATAGATAAAAAGACCGCCCAGTCTCCTGCCATTCATGTAGGGAACCAGACGGTCTTAAATTAAGATGTTCTAACCTGTTATTACCTTAAAGGAAGCTAATTCGCTCCGCCTTTGGAGAGCATGATATTTAAGATGGTCTTGTCAGTATCCGCCAGACCTTCCTGAACCAGCCGCTCCATGTTGCGGATAGTGTCTTCCACCTCTTCGAAAATAACTCCATCCTTGGTTGTAGGAGCAATATTGTTCATCGCCAGTGTGGCTGCCTGAATCGCCGTATTGGTGGAGGTGGATATCTTCAGCGCACAGGTTGAATTTGCACCGTCGCAAATCATACCTGATAAAGAGGCTATCGTATTCTGTATCCCATGCTTGATCTGCTCAAGAGTGCCGTCCATGAGATAAATAATCCCGCTATTCGCTCCAACTCCACCTGCAATTCCTGAACCACATAAAGGCGACAACCGCCCAATATAATGCTTGATATGCACAGTGACCAGATTACTTAGTGCAAGCGCCCGAGCTAGCGTCTCTTCATCCTTGCCAAGTAATTCCGCCAAAGATATAACAGGAAGCGTACAGGCGATGCCTTGATTACCGCTGCCCGCTGTTGTCATCACAGGCATTGCGCTGCCATCCATGCGAGCATCTGAAGCCGCAGCAGTAGCCGCTATTATTTTGTTCGCTACATCATTGCCGAACAAATTCACAGCAGATTGCTGATTCATCTTCTTCCCTACTTGCAACCCATAATCGCCTCGGAGTCCCTCTTCGGAAATCGCTTTGTTCATCCGAGCGCCTTCCAAGAGGAAGCTAAGGTCTGAAAATGGAGCCGTAGTTATAAACTCGAATATCCGATCTACAGAGCCTTCATAGGTTTCAGTATCAGAAAGTCCAGGCTTACCACAATCTGCTTTAGACTTCTTAGGTGTCACTTTTTTCCCGTCCAGAGCCAGATATTCTATATTAGTGTGTTCTTTAGCAAGGATGGCAGTCGCTGTATGATTCTCTGTCTTCACCTGTGCTTCAATATATAATTTCTCAGGAGTGTCCATTATCTCCACTTTTAGCAGCTTTCGATCAAGCAGGTCATTTGCCAGCTTTAGCTCATCCTGAGTCAGACCTGATAGGATTTCCAGCTCCTTGTGCGAACGTCCGACCACCGCACCAAGGGCTGCTGCGATAGGCAGACCTGTCTGGCCTGTCCCAGGGATACCCACTCCCATTGCATTTTTAATAATATTACCACTGAGATGCAGCTGAATCCCCGTTATTTCTTCCTCGAGAAGCTCTGCCGCCAAGGAGACGGCATACGCAACTGCGATCGGCTCTGTGCAGCCTTCTGCCGGTACGACTTCCTTGTGCAAAATTTCCAATAAGTTGCCCATGTATGCTTTTCCCCCTTCTCTCTCCCACTTGGAGTCATTTCTATATAGTAACGCAGAGTGAAGTTTCAGGGAATCCTTTTTCCTTTTTCTTCTCTAGAAGCTTCTGCTAGATCAACATCTTACATGCTTGCGTTTAAAACCAAGCCGAGCCTTGTCGACTGCTTTTTGAATATTTGCGTACGCGTGAATCAATTTACTCTTTGCCTTATTCTTATCAACTTCAATTGGCCCTACAGTTCTTGCGGTTTCACTGGCCTTATCATGAAGTGGCGAATAAGATACGGCCACTGTGTACATGAAATTATTCATTGCGTATTGGGTACGTTCTGGAGAATCATGAATCGTATTTTCCACCATCTCAAGCATACCAGCAAGCTTGCTTTCGGAAAACTCAACATCCGGCCGACTGCCAAGCAGCCAGCAGTAACAGCTCCAGCCCGCTGACATTCTCAGCTCTTCACCACTCGCGATCCATTTATCGGCAACTTGTTGTGCAATATCTGCTTCTGCCAAGGTTACTGCCACTACAAAGTCGGACAGCATATAAAAATAAGCCGCATCCATCCATCGGTCATAATCCGCTTCCGTCATTGCATTGGGATCAGCAATGATGCCGGCAAAATACATGGCATCATAGTTCCCAGTCGCGTAAAGTTCCTCAGCCAATGGCTGATTTATTTTGGTTTTCTTGAAGATTGGCTTCATTGCTCCGGTAGCCACGCCAAATAGCGGTTCCTTTGCTCCATTAGACATATATATTTTCTTGGTTCGTTCCTTGCCAAGCGCTTCCAGCTCCTGCATGACCATCTCTAAATCCACTATTTAACACTTCCTTTTTCAAAGTTCTTTCCCAAGCTATCTTAGGTTTGTACTAGTTAAAGAAAGTGTACTGTATGGGTTTCCTTGTCGCAAGTTAAGTTTCCGAAGGAATACTTATGGGTGCGCAAATAACCACCTATATTATTAGGTGGTTATTACCTCAACCTTTTACAGAACCGATTGTAATTCCAGCAACGATCTTTCTGGACACAAGAAGATAAAGTATAAACGTGGGCAGAAACACCAGAAGTGATGCAGCAAAAATACCCGAGTAATTACCAGTATTCGTATATCCTACTACGATGGATTGAAGAGCTAATGCTATTGGATGTCGATCCGGATTATTAGCAAAGATCAGAGCATAAAAATATTCATTCCAGATCCCCATCACATTAAAAATCGTTAACGTCAAAATACCAGCCTGTGCCATAGGTAAGATGATTTTGATAAAAGCTTTAATCGGCCCACATCCATCGATCGCTGCTGATTCCTCCAATTCTTTCGGAATGGATGCAAAGAACCCTGTAAGCAAAAATACAGCAAAAGGGACATTCGTAAAAATGTATACAAAGATTAACGTAAATGTTGAGCCTGTTAAATTCAATGAATAAAATAACGAAAACAACGGGATCGAGATCAGTAGCCCCGGAACTGATAATGCCGAGATAAACATTAAATCAACTAACCTTTTTCCCCTAAACTGAATTCGTCCCAATATATAAGCAGCCGGAGCTGCAACAACAATAATACCTACGCAAGAGGTTACCGTATAAACTAGACTGTTCAAAAAGTACAAGCCGATCTTCGTTTCTTCGAATAATCGGGTATAGTTAGAGAAATGAAATCCGCTCGCCAGTAGTTTGTTCGTAAATATCTCTCTTGTTGTGCTGAGTGAAGCAAGGAATGCGTATCCAAAAATAATAATTGTAAAGATAAGCCAGACTACTAATGGAACATATCGTATGATTCGAGTGATTGAGTGAAGACGCATATTGTCTCCTCCTTCCTAGTATTCTAAACGATCCTTCCTAAACAACAGACCAATCAAGAAGGAAAAGCCAATAATTGCAACAGTAATCAACACACCAATCGCAGCCCCTGCTCCAACATTGAAAGCTTGCGTATCAGAAATTCTCTCCCCACCAAATACCTTCAAGTACATATAATAGCCAGGAGTCATCGTATGTGGATCATTTCTCCCGAAAATGGAAGACCATACAAAGAAGTTAATGGCTGTAACCGTCCATAACACCAGCGTGGTCTTAAACACATCACGGAGTAACGGAAGAGTAATATGGAAGAACTGATATACTGTGTTTGCTCCTTCCAATAATGCTGCTTCGTAGTAATCATTAGGAATCCGATCCATGGCCGCACCAAGAATTAATAAGAAATAACCAATTGATCCAAAACAAAAAGCGATCAGCATGGATAAAAATATATGCTGGTCATCCGTCCATTGAATATTGGCTAATTGTTCAAGTCCAAGAAGGCGAAATACATGTGTCAACAATCCAAAGGTTGGATTATACACATACTGAAGCCATATTACTGACATGACAACAACAGATACAGTATTAGGCAGGTAAATCAAGGCTCTCCAGA
Organism: Paenibacillus sp. FSL E2-8871; assembly: GCF_038000345.1. Taxonomy (NCBI): domain Bacteria; kingdom Bacillati; phylum Bacillota; class Bacilli; order Caryophanales; family Paenibacillaceae; genus Paenibacillus; species Paenibacillus sp. FSL E2-8871. The sequence continues at coordinate 2,189,447 of NZ_JBBOBV010000001.1, forward strand.
AGCCTTTGAAACGAACGCCGGAGGAAATAAGCACGGAGAAGAAAAAAGCCATAACGAAAACAATGAGTCCACCAATAATCCAAATCTTAAGCACATTTAATGAAGAATTTAAAAAATAGGAATTATGAAATAACCCCCAGTAATTGTCTAAACCAATAAATTTCCATTCACTGATACTACTGTTTATATTAGATATCTCGTAAAAGCTCATAAACACTGCCCGCAAGGTTGGATAAAAAAAGATCGACATATAAACCAGGGTAGCAGGCAGAAGGAATAGCATCATAATCGGTTTACTAATTCTCATCTTTGTATCCCCCGCATCATAATGTGCAACTTATTCTTCCTTATACTTTAAAAAATCTATATGCAGCCGCCGCTAGTGACCGCCACATATAGATTTACATAAAATCTAGATTGAACAAAAAGACTCGAGAAAAGGGAACGAAGTGACGGAGGGTAATTTTGGAATTGTTATGTTTTATTTACCAGCGTAGAATTTCTTAGCTTCCGCACTTAGCTTCGGCCCGAATTCTTCTGGCTTCAGTTTGCCAGTGATGAGTTCCATGAAGGTAGGCACAATGGTAGCAAGCGTAAAGTCGCCTCCATCACCAATACCTCCACCCCAAGGCATATTTTCTTTTGCATTTAGAAAAGCAGCTTCTGCTTCAGCAAGCATCGCAGGCCATTCAGAATCAATAGTTGCTGGGATCGCAAGTGCATCCTTCGCCATTTTTTCTTGTATCTGCTTACTAACGATATGTTTGATAAGCTCAAAAGCAGCCTCTGCATTCTTGCTCGATTTATTAATGAACATCCCTTGAGATCCAAAGATCAACCCTTGTTTTCCACCTTTACCGTTTCCATTTGGAACATCTGGGAATTGAAACGTGCCCCATTTGAAATCTGGTCCTGAGGTGGCAAGCACTTCATTCGGAAGCCATGTTCCATTTAGATAAGCGGCAGAACCACCAAGCACGAGATCTTGCTGAGCCGCAGGATATTTACTTCCGGCAATTTTATTAGAGAAAAAACCTTTAGCGTTTAAATTAGCCATATCTTTAGCGAATTGAAGAATGATTGGATCATTCCACATCTCACCGGTCTTATCCTGCACAAGCTGGCTTACCCAATCTGCCCCCATCGCATTTGCCAGATAGGATCCAATAAATAAGTCCCGATATGCGTCATCAAAGGTAAGCGGTGCTGAACCTGCTGCTTTGATTTTTTCAGCATCTGCAAGGAATTCTTCCCAAGTGGCAGGTGCTTTTGTTATCCCAGCTTTCTCATACACTTCCTTGTTATAGAAAAAGAGTACTGCATACGGTTGCTGCGGAATCGAATAAATACCTTCTTCTAAACCGTACTTTGTGGATAGCGATTGTATCCAGCTTAACAAGCTTGGAATCATTGAATCCTTTACTGACTTGCCTTCCATTCCGATGGATGGCTCCGCAAGCAAATCATCAAGCTTCATAACGTAATCTTTCATCCCTTGAATACCAGCTGGGCTACCTGGATCGGCTTCCCAGATATCAATTTGCTCTCCTCCATCCAAAGCAGGCTTGATCAATTTTAAGATATCACGACCGGTAAATTTCAGATCCACTTCAACTTCTGGATTAGCCGCCTTGAATTCAGCAACTGCAGACTCAATAACCTTCGCTTGTGGTTCAGTGCTGCTCCACATCGACCAGAATACTACCTTACCTTCTAGTCCAGAAGCTTTAACTTCGGTGGTAGCCTCAGTTGTAGCTGTAGGGGTGTTCTCCTTAGTTGCTTCAGGCGGGGCAGCATTGTTCGTGGTATTGCTTGATCCACAACCAGCCAATAACGTTAGAACCATCGACATAGCAAGCAACAAACCTGTGAGCTTCTTTTGTCTTTTTTTCACGTGTGTAGCATCCCCCTCAAATATGAAAGTGCTTTCACAAGTAAGTATATAACGAAGCAACTCAGGTCTAACATCGACGATATTGAACAAAGCATGCACAATTTTATCTAAATTTTAATCACCTTCAGCATCCTAAAAAAAAGAGAGCTTCGATTAAAATCATCGAAACTCTCTCTTGGTTAAGCTCCCACTATTCTAAAATCAATGTTATTAGGCGGTGGATATAGGGTGATAGCTTCCTTCATTAATTCTTCAGATAATACAGTATTTCGGCTCTCCGCTAGCTTTTTAGCTTGAAATTTATACCACAGCTCCACAATCGTAACTTCGCCTTCACGAATCACAGCAAATTCTTTCTGGAATAAGTATAATAGGAATTCATTATGACCCAACTCCTGAGCAGCAGCTCCAATAATAATTTGGAGACGATCACTTTGCCTGAACTCTTCAGGAAGTGATTCGTACACACTCCAAGCCTTAGCAAATTGTTTATTTCTAATCAACATGCTAATATACTCATCTGCAAATGCTCTGTCAGGAAAGCCATTGTATAAAGAATACGCCAGTTCATAATAGACCAGAGCCTGATCTGCCTCTCCTCTCTGTTCAGAGGTAATCGCCAGATTACGATAAACCCAAGCAGACGGCTTCAATTCAAGCGATTGATACCATGCAGTTATTGCTTGATCTTCCTTTCCATACTCATAGAGCATAATGCCGTAATGCAAGTAGGAATTCCATATTTGATTATCTGCATGCTCTAGACTGGTACGAAGCAATTCCATCCATTCTTCTTGGACCATCCAAGAGGCCGGAATATCTTGCACATCTCCCACTGGCAAACCTCCCTCTTGTAACAGGGCTAACCATGGAAGTTGCGGTGCTGCAATACTGGATTCCAAGAATAGAAATCCATCCGGAATCGACCTTTCATTATGAGCTTTTCTACGAATGTCCTCAAGTGCTCCCCAGCCTGAGCCTGAGTGCAATAGTTCTGATGGTGTTAAATTAGCATAAGCTTGCAACTTCTCATGAAGAATATACACCTCATCTTCTTGCAATTGTTCATTGACTTGCGTTTCAATAAAATCCCGAGCCTCAGACCAATCGCTTTGATTTGCCTTATGTGCATCCACCTGAGTAATACCGAATATTTGAGTGAAATCCCATATTGAATTTGCAGGCATGTCTAGTCCATGCATCTGTGTTGGAGCAAGCCCTGCTTGTATCTCAACATAATTACCTTCGCCTGGCTTCGCTAAGAAATCACACCATCTTCTACCACCTGCATGGTTGCCCCAGCAAAATAATTTACGATATCTTAAGAGGCTAGTCGAACGTTCGTAGAATAAACTACCATCCTCATAGGCAATTGCTTCCCACGGGGATTTATAATCTGCTTCTGTCTGAAAAAAATACTCGTTAGAGAAAGGAATTCTCATTGGATATGACGAGTCTTCATTTGGAACTGAAGGAAGCACTGGCAAATCTCCCAATCCAAACCCCTTCACTTGGTGATCAATATAGATAACCTTACTAGTGGATGAGAATACTCTTGATTGCAAGGTTTCCGGTGCTGCAATATTTGTCCAATAATACATAGGAATCGACGCTTTGCTATCATTAATGATTCTTACATAGACAGAGAGCTCCTTAGCCCCTTGAGGAAGATGAAAATCAATATGCCAAAAAATGTTTTTACAACGCTCATATTCATAAATTCTTAGAAATTCATTGCCCTTATCATCCATCAATTTGGCAGCATGCACGGGAGAGGCGGTCGTAAAGGTGTGACCTACCTGTCCCACATTCCATTCAATCCCTCCAGAGAACCAAGCGTTTAGAATCGCTAAATTAGCCGGTTGAAAGACAGGATTTGTATACAATATATCTTTGTTCGTACGTTTATCTTTAAGCGAATAGAGTCTACCTCCATACTCAGGTAAAAAGACTGCTTTTAAGATGTCATTTTCCAATACAATCGACTTCATAACCATCGGTTTTCTTTCACGTGTATAGCGATCCTGCATGCGATAAGGTAAATATCTCCCACCTGTATGTTCACCCAGCTGCTGTCTCAATTCTGGCGTAAGTGTACCATTATCTCCTACTTTTGTATGATGGTCTCTGTTTCTGAACATTGGAAGAGGATTCTCTCCTTCTAATAATGCACCTTCAAGAGTTAATGTTGAAATGACTACACTCATTCACGTCACATCCAATCCCATATAGTTAATCCAATTTTACACTGCTAAATGCTAAAGCTACCATTAACAGAATTGAACAAAACCTGTACGATTTAGGACACTCAATAAACAGGTTTATTCTATAGAAGAACTTAATTCCCGCACACTCTTGGTTATTTTCTCAACCTCATCTTGCCACTGTTTAACAGTCAGCGTATTGCTCATTAGGCCAGTTATGGGGTTCCATATTGCCTCTACGTCTTTGATGACTAGCTGCGATGCTTGTTTCCATTGAAAAACAATCGGTGCTACATCTTTTTGAGATATTTGAACGGAATCATAGAATATTGGAGAAGTGTATGGCTTTACGATTTCCAGACCATTTTTAACCGTGACTATACCTTTGGATTTCTCCGCATTTAACTGAACGATATCATCATTGTATTGATAACGCAGGAACTCCTTGGCAAGTTCAATATTCTTCGCCTTGGCGGGAATAAACAGGCTATCCAAATAGGACATGACATACCTCTGATCCCCCTTATTAAACACAGGTGGTGCGAGAAAACCAAATTCGAATCCTTCTTCGCGTGGAGTGCCTTTCATTTCATTCTCTATCCATATTCCGCAAGGAATGAACAATGCCTTACCTTGTAGAAAAGCAGCCTGTGCTTGTGTATGGCTTAACTTAACGGTTCCTGGCATGACATAACCTTTTTGTGCTATAGCACTCAACACCTCAGCTATTTGTCTGACGGAATCGGACCTAAATGCATCCTTCTCATAATTTTCCGCCTTCCAGACGTCTTCCATCCCCCCTACAGATGCCACTGACGGCCAGAAAATAGACTCTAAATAACCCGGAAACAAACCTTGGTAGGTAAATAGTGATCTTCCATCCTTCTTAGCGAGCTCACCTAACTTCAAGAATTCATCCCATGTCTCTGGGAGCTTCCAGCCTTTTTTCTCAAAAAGAGTCTTGTTATAGATTAGCCCCATTGGAGAGGTATAGAACGGTGCAGCATAAATTTTTCCATCCCCTAAGGGATTAGCATAATCTAAAATACCATCCAGCATTTTATTCTTAAGAGGTTCTTGATTATCAAGAGCATTCCCTTCAAATACATCCGTCAAATCGAGTAATAATTTATCTCTCAACATTTCTTCAATCATACCTGTCGTCTCACTCTGTGAGATATAAATGATATCGGGTGGATTACCAACTGCGATTTGCGGTTTAAGTATTTCCATGATCTTGGGGCTTGCAGTCAAATTAACAGTTACCCCTGGATAGTCTGATTCAAATCGTTGTTTCACCGCGAGCCAATAATCCTTTCCTTGCCCTCCCTCAAATACAGCTAAGTTCAGAATTTTGTTCGCAAACTCATGTTTCACTTGGGAGGATTGTATTTTGCTCAAGCTCGAATCTGAAGGAGTACATCCTGTGCTAGCCCATAATAATAGGATCACACCTGCGAATATTAAACTATTTTTAATAGATTCCATAGATTTCATAACAGGTGCCTCCTCCTTGGACTTATTTAGTTGCGAGTAATTTCTTACGGAAATCTGAAGGACTAAGCCCCACGACCTTCTTAAATACCCGATTAAAATAAAACGGATCATCTATCCCCACTTGTGAAGCCACCTCTTTAATCCTCGTATCCGGAAGCTTTAACAATTCAATTGCCTTATTGATTTTTAGTTCATTCATATATTGAACAATGCTTCTGCCCGTATCTTGCTTAAATACACGACATAAGTAATTAACATTCATATTTACTTCTTGAGCGAGACGGTCAAGCGTTATTTTATTCTCAACATTCTCCTGCAAAATCTCCGTGATTCGAAGTACTTCTTTGCGATAAATATTACTTTTAACTTGATACAATAGATTAATGGCTTCCTGCATCGCTTGTTCAATAGATAGACTAAGCCCTTCCATAGACTCAGCTTGTGAAATATCACTCTCAAAACTCTCTAAGAGCGTTGTTGCCCCTACTCTATTTTGTTCAGTGGATGATAGTACTTGTGTGTTCCATTTTAAGATCAAGTTGTCTAGATCAGATAATAATCCCAAAAGGTGAAATTTTAAGGCTGAAGGGTCCCATTTGATTTGTTTTGCCTCATTAAATAATATGCTTATATTCTCCAATACTAGCTTTGTGTTCCCTACTTCAACTGCTGCTTTGACTTGATCCAACCATTCCACATAATTAATGGAGTGTAGTGACTGGGTTAACTTTGAATGCCCAGCAACCAAGACAGATGCAGGCCCCGTATAAAAGTTGTTTATAGATGCTCGCAGACACAAAGTGTATTGTTCTCTCAACTGCTTCAAACCTACGAATGCATCACTTAATGTAATGCTGACACTTAAATTCAAATACAGCTTAAGCATCTGCACTAAGTTATTCATCAACAGTAACCAACTGGGTTCGTCAGAATAACCGCTCTGTTCATAAACTATAACAATATACTGATTACTCTCCATCTCTATGAAATCAAATGCAAAGTGATCAGACACGGTTTCTTTCACAATATTCGCTATAGAAAAGCTAAGTAGCCTCTTGTTATTAATTTTGCCGTTACTTAGCGCCTCCACATAATCATCGATTCTTATCATAATAAGATTACCAGCAAGTCTATCGAAGGGTATCCCGTACTTCTGTGTTTCTTGTAACAAATAAACCATGTCCTGCTCCTGATCTAAAAGAAGCTCTCTCCATATGCTGTTCCGTTGCTGAAGCTGCGTTTCATTAAGCTTAATTTTCATATGAATGTCCTGTTCTTTAAGCTCTCGTTCCGTTAATAATTGCTCCGAGATCTTCGTCAGCAAGACAATCAGCTCATCTGGCTTAAGCGTCAGCTTCAACATATAATCTTCTGCTCCAAGCTTCATGGCTTCCCGCACGTAAGCATAATCATCATAATTACTAAGCACCACAAACTTCCCAGTGAATTTGCGTTCGTTGAGCGTTCGGATTAATTCAAGTCCATCCATGTTAGGCATCACTAGATCCATAATCACGATATCGATCGATTCTGTCTCTATGACCTCAAGAGCTTTGTATCCATCTGCAACAGCACCCATTAATTTAAAACCATATTCATCCCATTTAATTAGTGTACTAAGTGCAATCCTCACTATTTTCTCATCATCCACAATTAGTATCCGCATCAGCTGAGTCCTCCTGAAGTGTAGAAATATAAGGTATCGTGATGATAACATCCGTGCCTTGATCAGGCTTACTCCAAATCTCTAATCCATAGGGGTCTCCATAATGTAATTTGATTCTCTCCCGTACATTTCCAATACCGATATTTGCTAATCGATTCTCTGAATGATTATCTTTAAGTTGCAATATCTCCTGTAACTTCTCAGCACTCATCCCTTTCCCATTGTCGCTTAACTTAATCTTTAACACCTCTCCGTTCAATTCAGCAGTCATTGTAATTCTAGGTTCCATATTCTCGCCGCTTAGTCCATGAATAATCGAATTCTCAACAATGGGCTGAAGCAAAAATTTCAACACTTGAGTATCTAATAACTGTTCAGGAATTTGCACATCAACCTGTAATGACATCCCGTATCTAATTTGTTGAATAACGACATAGTTCTTGATGTTCCGAAGCTCTTCCCCAAGCGTTATCCGTTCATTCTTCTGAACAATTGTACTTCGAAGTAATTCAGCCAGTGCACCTAAACCATTGCTTACACTATCCGCCTGACTTAGCATCGCCGTCCATTTTAACGAACTCAATGTATTAAATAGAAAATGCGGATTAATTTGTGCCTGCAACATTTGTAGCTCAATACCCCTCTTCTGTGCCTGTTCTTGCTCCACACGGTCAATCAATAGTTTGATTTCCTCGATCATGGCTTCAAATTTCCCTGAAAGGTATCCGATTTCATCTGGATGATTGTCGTTTATTTCTACCTTTAAATTACCTCGCATGACCTGGTTCATTCCACTCACTAACTTCTTAAGGGGGGTGGAGATACTAACAGAGATGAAGGTTGCAAATAAGGATGAAACAACTACACATATGACGGCAATGAAGAACATTTCATTTCTAATCTCTACAGATCCCATATTCAAGTAGGCTTGCGGAATTAAACTAATTACATTCCAATGAAGTACCTCATTATGTGTATTTAAGAAAAAGTAGGGTTCTGCCCGCAGCGTTACTGTCCCCGTCTCCATACGGGAATTAATCAAATGATTTAAAGTACGATTAGCTTCCAAATCTTGATCCGACTGAAACAAGTGGTTGTTGCTCGTCAATATTTCTCCTGCATCATTCATAATGATTTGTTCACTACCCTGTCCCATATTAATGCTTCCAAACAAAATCTGTGAGAATAATTCCTCATCAATCCCCATAATGACGAACCCTACAGTTTCACCCGATCCATATGAAAGTGGAATCCTCCTAGACAATGAAAGGATATTATCACCAGCTGTCGTATGGGCTGTGGTCCAGATATCTGCACTTTTATTCTGTTTGGCCTGAGCAAATATTCGCTGTTTATCCTCTGTAGTAAATTCTTCGTATCCATAATCGTACAGAACTTGTCCATTATTAGTTAGAATCTGTAGTGTTTTGATTGTAGCAAACAGCCAAAATTTATCGCTTAACACAGTGTCTTCAAACTTCTTATGTATGTTACTAATATCAAGATCACTCAATCTATTGTAGCGGAGCAGTGCTTGCTGAATATCTCCATTCAACATGATTTGATCGGCGAAAGTCTCATATTTGGCCACTTCTGTTCCGATCTTGCTTCCTAAGAGGCGTAATATATCATTTACAAAGGTAGTTGTCTTAGAGGTGATTGCTTCATTCGATTTATGGTAAGCTAGAAAGCCGAAGGTGCACAGTGGGATAATAGCCAGCAGCAGAAATGAAATCATTAAGCGTCGCTGAACTTTTGACTTTCGAAGTAATTTAATCATTTACGTACACTAAAGTTAGATTCATATCGTTAAACCTCCTAATAACAGATCATCTGAAGTAAGTATTCAAGCGGTGTAGAATTAAGCCCTTTCATTAGTACAGGGTCTTGCATGATATAGGAATCTCTCCCTCGTCCCCCTAATATAGTTTAGGAAGAAGGGCGGGATGCACATGGGTACCAAAAAAGATCAAGAGCAAAGGGCTATCTTTCTAGCTGCTATCTGCGGACAGACCTATGCGCAGTTCTCAAATAAAGCTGGTTCGTTCGTTGTTCCATTAGATTATCAGATCGTAGATACGATTGAAGCAAGATCCATCAGCGAGGTGTGGGAACGCTTTGGATTTATTTTGGAATCTCCACAAGAGATTATCGTTGCCTTCCGAGGAACCAGCTCCACAACCGATTGGATGTCAAACGTTATGGCCTCACAAGAGAGATTCAATTACATTAAAGAAGATACCCTTACCCACCGCGGTTTCACGAATATCTACTCATCAGCGCGCGATGGGATTATCTCTACACTCGCTAAGTTATCTCCCGATAAGACCTTATATATTACTGGTCACAGCCTTGGCGGAGCACTCGCCACTTTATGTGCTATTGATCTTGCGGCCAACACCTCGCACATCTCACCTATTCTGTACACCTATGGTTCACCACGTGTAGGCGATCCGAACTTCGTTAATGCTTTTAAACAATATGTCCGCAAGAGTTACCGTTATGCCAATCTCTTTGATGTTGTTACCTACGCGCCTCCACATGTATACAGGCTACCTAAACGGGAAACGAAGTACTATTACAGTCATGTCCACACTTTTTTATCACTGTCATTTCAGAATGGATCGGCAAGTGGTAATCATATGATCAGCTACTATTTCACAGAGCTATCCAAGCTTCAACCGCAATACTCCGAGGAACTTTGTCTAACGAACCCAGGATTCTGTCCAGTTGTAAATAACCCATCATAAGCGCATCAATTCCACCAACTGCACCTCATGCGAAGACAACTTACTAATTAACGAATAGGTGCTCGTTATTTCGACTTGTTCAAAGGTCAGTTGCGGGCAGCTGGCTTGCTTCAAATAATTAAGGGTGTCAGCATCTATAGGATGAGGCGCCCCCATTCGTACCCACAGGTCGAAAACGCTTCCATTTCGCCTGTTAATTGTATGTCTTTTGATCGTATACAAGCCTGGCTGAATATCTGCAAGCTCCAACGTCAACTCTATGTCTCCACCTTCTTCGAACACATCGTATCTATTCGTGCGATTAATGAGCGAGGCATCACCTTTTTGGTACAATGAATCGATATGCGCGTAAGCATACATCAACACCTGCAGCCCCATATCACTACTAGTAATGTAATATCCTTTCCCTTGATGAATGAATTGGCGGCCTAATTTTGCAAGTAGTTTAAACGCGTAGAAGGATGGCTTTGGTATCCCGTTATATGTCATCAGCCCCAAACCTCCATGAAACGTTTCTGACGACATTTTGAACTCCTCTAGCAAATCCGTAGCCGTCCAATAACCAAAACTATGGAGACCATCCATATTTTCCAGTACATTTTTCACGATATAGGCTGCCTTAAAGCATGTATCATTCACTAAATCACGGTGAGAGCCTGTGGCATTCCATTCTGTCATATGCAGTTCAGGAACATCACTTCCCATAGCTTCCGATACGGTTTTCTTCAATTTAATAATGACTCGCGATAAATATTCTGTATCCGCTGAAAGCTCTATTGTCTGAAACCACACATCCGGATTCTCTTCATAATCCACCTGAATCACTTGAGTTGATCTTAACGATTCATCATACGGATAACTGTGAAAGGATATAAAATCAGGCTTTACGCCTCGTCTGCACACATCATTCATAAACCTTGTCAGCCAATCTGACTGCATTAACGTAAGAGATAAAACACCTGGCCCCCCCACACGTAGCTCAGAATCTATGGATTTGATGGTTTGAAATGTTGAAATGAACAGCTCACAGTAAGCTTCATAAGTATCTGGCCAAAAAATATGGATTTCCGGTTCGTTCCACACCTCGAAATACCACTGCCTCACTTCATGAATGCCATATCTATGGATGTAATGTGTAATAAACTGATGAATCATCTGATTCCACTTACCGAGGTCCTTAGGACTACCCACAAAGCTCTTTTTATAAAAAACAGAAGTAGCTCCCTCTCCCGCAAGCTGGCGTGGTAAAAAAGAGAGCTCTAAAAACGGTTTCAATCCGGAGCACAGTAAAAAATCAAATAATGAATCACTATAAGCAAAGTTTAAGCTCACATCTCCCCGCTCATTCTCGCCATAAATCATCATCTCATCATCAAAAATACCGTGAAACCGTATATACTGAAACCCAATCTCCTGTTGCATTTGCTTGATATGTCTTTGTACCTCTGCAAACAATACCTCTTTGGCCTTTCCTACCGTCATGAGCTTCTTCCAAGTATGTGCAAGCTCCTTGCTTTGGTTAGACTTTACCGAAATCTCATGGGTCTGCTTATGTATATGAAGGGCAACTGGTAGATTGGAAGTAGCTGATAAATTCTTGTTAGGCAGATATTTGAATAGCGACTCAAACGCCTGTGTGGGATTCATGTCAAAGTAGTTAAACTGGGCCACACTGCTTTTCTGAAATGAACTGCGTCCGTCCAAGACGGTCTTCCGGTATTCTCCAGGCGTCTGTCGATAGAACTCTTTAAACACCGCATTAAAGGATTTCAGGTTGGGAAACCCATGATCATGAGCGATCTGTGTGATGGATAGATTGGTAAGCGTCAAATCTTTTACAGCTTTATCCAAACGCACCGCATTCACATATTTGGTAAAGGAAGTACCCATATACTCTTTGAAAAAACGCGATAAATACGGAACGGTCAAATACTCCTGAAGGGCCAACTGCTGGATGTTAATTGCCCGATTGTAGTTCTCTTTGACATAAGAGGTAATTCGCAATAGCCGTTCACGATGCTTATCATCATGTTTCTCAGGACTTTGGTCTTGTTCACGAAATCCTTGCATGAGTAAATAAGTTAAATTAAGAAGACAGGACTGTATGCGTAGATGATACCCTTGTGGGCGCTTATTGTGGAGCAGCATCATCTCAGCCAGCAATGTACGAAGTTCATCAAACTTAGATTGTTCTTCATAGCTAGCAGCCGCAGAATTACAATCGAATAACATTCTTTCGATCTGAGGTTCAATCAGAAGTAAATAAGAAACTGGAATTTGCAGAGCTAGCACCAAATTATTCTCTTCAGCTTTAATCGCATGAATTTCATTAGCATTAATCAAGAACAAATCTTCTTCATTTAACTCTCTAAATCTGTCCTTTGTGAAAAGTTCAAGTTTCCCCTTGAGTACGAATAATATTTCAATGCTATCATGCCAATGATTCGGGACCTGATGGGTACTGTGCAAAAACATGTGGACCGGAAGATGATCGTCCATCTCAATATTTTCGTAGGTGTAGCTTTGCAACTAGCACCCTCCTCTCACTCTCTCAATATATGTCTAATGCCCTATTATATTATAAAAAAAGCGATTGAATAGAACTATCCTATTCAATCGCTTGATACTATTACAGATCTCTATGAATTCTAATTATAGTTGTGTATCCCAATAGCCACAAAACGGATCCACAGGATTAACTCCTTTAAAGGAGGAACGCCCCACAAGCTTCTCAATCAGTGCATCTACCACATAATTACTTGGTGAATAGGCATTAATGAACGTTGGTATACGCGGGACGTCGATCAAATGATAAGGATTCGCTACAGAAATGAACATCGTTGGCAGTTCTTGAATATACCATGGCATGTCTGCCCCAAATGGAGGTGCCCAATTAATCCGTACAACGGTTTGATTACTATGGGTCTCCAGATTTGAGATATAGACCGCAGCATCATAGTGATCCGTTAACGCTTTTACACCTCCGAACATGGCACTGAAATCAACTTCACTCTTATTGAAGAGCGTTACCTCGAATCCTTCCTCTTTTAGCTTGGAAATGAAGTAAGGTGCAATATCTGCCCCTCCGAATAATCCTTCCTCGCCTCCTAGTGTGAATACCAGTAGACGTTTGTGACTCTCAGGACTAATGGGGAGCATCTCCTGTGTATCCTTCACTAATGTAACTGACTCATCTGCACATTCCTGAGCCCAACGCACATGCTCTTCGCAAGCAAGGACGGCAAGGGCTTCTTTTTCTGGAACGAGCGTGCCTTGTTGTTTCTTCTTATGAAGTCCCAGCGCAGCTTTCACTGCAAGAATACGAGTCACTGCTTCGTTCACGCGTTCCTCCGTCAGAATGCCGGTCTCAATTCCTTTCATCATATAGGCAAAGTCTTCTTCTAAACTCTTGTTAAAGAGGAACATATCACAACCTGCAGCTATGGATGTCGGAACCGCTAGCTCCCGCTTCATTGCCATCGTGAATCCCGCCATTGGCGTAGCATCTGTAGTAATTAATCCATTAAAGCCGAGCTTGTTACGCAATAAATCATTTAAAAGCTCAGGAGCTAACGTTGCAGGCATAATCTCCAAATCTGTAATCCCCGGACTTAATTCTCTGGAATAGGCGGGATGAGCGATATGCCCTACCATAACCGTATGTGCGCCAGCTTCTATACAATCCGCGTATACCTTCCCAAAGGTAGCATCCCACTCTTCCACTGAAAGTGAGTTAATAGAGGTCAACAAATGCTGGTCCCTTTCGTCAACGCCATCCCCAGGGAAGTGTTTAATAGATACGGCCATGCCATGCTCTTGAATCGCTTCGGTGTACGCCTTGCTCATGCGAGCTACTCTCTGCGGATCAGAACCGAATGTTCTAACATTGGTTATCGGATTACGGAAATTATAGTCGATATCGAGAATGGGTGCGAAAGCCCAGTTACAGCCTACAGCACCACCCTCCCGCGCGGCAATGATACCAAGTTTACGAGCCATTTCGGTATTATCCGTCGCCGCCACTTGCAGCTGCTTGCCGAAGAAAGTACCCTCTGCCGCAGAACCATTACCTCCTGCTTCAAAATTAGCTGCAATTAGCAGCGGAATATCCGATGTATCCTGCAAGTAGCGATGTGTTTCTTGCACCAGCTCTCCTGGACCGGGACGGAACATAATCCCGCCAATCTTAATCCCTTGTGTCAAAAGTGCCAGCTGCGTCTTATCATCGGTGAACCCGATCGGGCAAAATAACTGCCCGACCTTGCCCACCAAATCCAGAGAGGCTAAGGTTTGTTCTACCCATTTAATCCCCTCATCATCTAGATGAAACGGTTTAGCTTTCAAATCTATCATGTCTTTTATCTCACTCTCCCAGATTTATTTATTGGAATTCAATAGATTAATCAGCTCATCTAACCCTTGTTCCGTCATAGCACCTTGACTGAACATAACCATTGCACGAATCGGCATGTTGCGCATCATCTCGATCATCATATCCGAGCCATCCTGAAGCATGGGCATCATCTCACCAGCTTGTGACAGCATAGCTTGAATAATAGCAGCAGCCTGTGGATCTCCCATAAGATCACCTATAGTTGAATTACGGGTATAGGATTTAGCGAGGGATACAGTTGATTCAACAACCACAGACTCAACAAGCAGGATCTCTTGGGAAGAAGCTCCCACCAAAATTTCAAATTCACCGGTTTCCACATGCCAATCTTTCAGCTTCACGTTATAATAAGCAAACGCTCTGCTATCAAGCGTAAAGCTTACCTGCTTCGTTTCCCCAGGCTGCAGATCTACCTTCGCGAAGCCCTTTAACTCCTTCTCTGGCCGCACCACATTACTGAGTACGTCTTTTACATATAGCTGTACTACTTCTTTGCCTTGCATAGCGCCAGTATTGGTAACCTTCACGCTTACTTGCAGCGTGTCAGTATCTTTCAAAGAGTGCGAACTTACCGAAAGATCAGAGTATGCAAATGTTGTATAGCTGAGACCATAACCAAACGGGAATAAAGGTGAAATTCGCTTAGCATCGTAGTAGCGGTATCCTACGAACAATCCTTCCTTGTATTCAACGGTATCTCCTTCGCCAGGGAAATTTAAGTAGGAAGGATTATGTTCCAGCTGCAAAGGGAAGGTCTCTGCCAGCTTACCTGATGGGCTTACGTTTCCGAATAACAGATCGGAGATGGCACCACCAAGCGCTTGCCCACCTAGATAACCCTCAAGCACAGCTTTGACGTTGCTGATCCAAGGCATTTCAATGGCCGATCCGTTACTCAGCACAACGACAGTGTTAGGCTGAACATCAGCGACTGCTTCGATCAAACGGATTTGACTCTCTGGAATACGAAGATGAGTCCGGTCGTAGCCTTCAGACTCATAGCGCTCTGGCAATCCGACGAACACAATCGCCGTATCTGCTTGTGAAGCGGCTTCTATGGCTTGCCCAATAAGTTCCAGACTCGGCTCATCGCTATCAGAAACGTAACCTTGAGAATAACTCAATTTCGCATATGAACCCGCTTCTTCTAGAAGGCTGTAATATATATCATCCAACCTAGTTGGCTTGATATGTGAGCTTCCACCACCTTGATAACGTGGATTACGGGCAAAATCACCGATCACCGCATAGGATCCCTCACGTTTCAGGGGAAGCAACCCATCCTCATTTTTGAGTAGCACCATACTTTCTCTGGCAGCAACTCTAGCTAATTGGTGATGTGCCTCAGGATCATAGGAAGCATTTTCTTTGTCATTCTCAACAGCTTTGAAAATAATAGAAAGCAAGCGACCCACCGCACGATCCAGTGCTGCTTCAGCTAATGTTCCGCTCTGAACCGCATCGATAATCTTCTGATCACCGGCACCATTACTTGACGGCATTTCTAGCTCCAAACCCGCCGCTAAGCCTTTAGCTCGCTCATTCACCGCACCCCAGTCAGAAACTACGAACCCTTCATGTCCCCATTCTTCTTTTAATATATCCGTGAGTAAATACGGATTCTCTGAAGCATACTCGCCGTTCACCTGATTGTAGGAGCACATAACGGTCCATGGCTGCGCTTTTTTCACCACGCTTTCGAAGCTCGCCAAATAGATTTCCCTTAGTGTACGCTCATCTACAATTGCATCTACAGACATACGCCGATGCTCTTGATTATTTGCAGCAAAGTGTTTTAACGAAGTTCCTACGCCTTGGCTCTGAACGCCTTCAATATGGCCTATTGCCATCTCGGAGGATAAATACGGATCTTCAGAGAAATATTCAAAATTGCGGCCGCATAAGGGTGAACGTTTAATATTAGCTCCAGGCCCCAGTAAAATAGAGACATCTTCTGCCTGACACTCTTCCCCAATGGCTGCGCCTACCTCCTTGATTAGCTCCCGGTCCCAAGAGCAAGCCATTCCAGCTCCTGCCGGAAAACAAGTAGAAGGGACACTATCGAATATACCCAAATGATCATTCCCGGCTTTTTGCTTACGCAGACCATGTGGACCATCTGTCATCATGATGGAAGGAATACCTAGTCGTTCGATTGCTTTGGTCTGCCAGAAATCTAGTCCTGAGCACATGCCTGCTTTTTCCTCTAAAGTCATTTGTGCAATAAGTTCTTGAATGTTAAGTACCATGTTCATTTCACTCCTTATGATTGACTAGTTTCTCTACATAGCGATAGAAGAATTGCGACGTTCCTCGAGCTCACGTATCATAACGGGCTGATCCTTGTCAAGACGATAGAACAACAGCAAAGTAATCATAATAATTTGGCAAATAATCGGTGCCCACAAATAGTTAAATGAAATCGCAGCTAATGCGGATTCTGACTGCGCCGTGGAGTTAGCTACATAACCACCCATCGACAATATCACCCCACCAAGTGCTCCACCGAGTCCCATCCCCACCTTAACCCCAAAACTAGCAGCTGAATAAAGTAGGCCTTGTGCCCGAACACCTGATTTCCACTCCCCATAATCAACCGTGTCGGCCATCATTGCAAAAATCAGACCTGCTCCTACTCCCATGCCAAGCCCGCTTATAAGAAGCCCTGCCAACAGCACCGGAACAGAAAGGGCATTCCCCCCAGTAATTGCAATAAGGTAGCCAATGATAGAAACCACTGATCCCATAATAATTGTGTTCCTTTTCCCAATTTTCTTCACTACAAAAGGAGCGATCACCATCGAAAATATCATCAATAATTGCATGGAATTCACGATAGGAATGAGTTCAGGCTTTTTCATATAATAGGTCATATAATAAATGCTGGTCTGTCCTTGTATCGATGTTGTGATCCACAGGAACAAACTCATCAGAAGCATGATCAACCAAGGTACATTGCCTTTGAGCGCTTTAACACCTTCTCGCATCGGAAGCGGTTTTTCATCAATGGCTTTTACGCGTTCTTTAGTGTTCGCAAACATGTTTAGAAACAGCAGCAGTGCAATGCTTGAGAACAAGATCATGGTGACCAGAAAACCCTTTGCTTGATCGCCACCACCAAAAGCTTTCACAAGCGGCATCGTTCCAGCACTAACTGTAACAACCCCAATTACGGCGAATATCATACGAACCGTATTGATCACTGTACGTTCATTAGAATTACTAGTCAGACTTGGCAGGATTGCAGACAGTGGTAGATTAATACCGGAATACATAATACCGAGCACGGTGTACGAAATGTATGCGTATACAAGTTTGCCCGTATCACCAAAATCCGGCGTCAAAAACATAAGTACTGCAGTCAAGCTGAAAGGAACAGCAAGCCAAAGAAAATAGGGTCTGCATTTCCCCCACTTTGTTTTCGTGCGGTCAATCATGACACCAATGAACGGCTCGACGATCGCGTCGATTACCCGTGCAACAAGAAATACCACAGCTACTGCACCAGGGTTCAGACCAAACACATCCGTATAGAAGTACATGAGGTAAAGTGTTGTCATCTGGAAAATTAGATTTGACGCGGTATCGCCTAGCCCATAACTAATTCGCTCTCTCCATGGCATTTGATTTTCATTCATACTACCATCTCCCCCTGCGCCGCATTTTGTTAGCGCTTTCTTAATTGCATTGTACTGAAGCTGATTCTTTTAAACTGTCCGTATTTTAACGAAAATAGGGGGCATTTTTATCTTTTAACAGAGCGGTAGCGTTAGGCTGACTATTAGGATACAGATCAACCTTAAAGAGCTTACAGAACAGCAGCATACAAGTAATTGTAATAAATGCTCCAAATAATACATCCGTTGCAAAATGATCTCCCATAATGACGCGGCTAGTCGAGGTGCTGATTCCCCACACTACCGCACAGACAAGCATGATATTGCGCCATTTATTAGCGAAAGGCATAAACATCATCCACAGCATCATGGTCCAGCCATTGGCAGAGTGACCCGAAGGAAAGGATTTGTATGCTTCCGTTGTGACGCCGTTCTCTTGAATGCCTTGGGGGAGAAACCAGCTTGTAAATAGAGAATAATCGCCCTCCATATTACGAAAACGCATCCTGCCCCAAAAGATTTTGAGGACATTTACAAGCAGAATCTCCGCGAATACGATCAGGATAGCTGCCCAAGCAGCACGATTATACTGTCTTAGCGTTTGAACAGCTATACGGTTCAATAGCCATTGACACAACGTTGCAAAGAGTACGGTTATAATTAAACTGTTGATCATAACATGATCCCCATCCAGCCCATACCCACGAGTTAAAGTAATCGTTATAATACCAAATCCACTAAGTAGGATGAATAATCCGGACACCAGACGGACCATAATCTTCTTTATCAACCGTTCATTTCTAACCGTACTAAATAGAATACTTCCAGCTGCGAATAACACTAGAAAAGCTGGATGTTCTCCATATACCTCAAAAAACCAACCAAACCGCGATTCATGTTCGTTATACAGAGCTTTGGATAGATTCAGATCATTAAACGTAAAGATCGTCATTAACATGACCCATACTATAAGAAATCCCCATATAAAACGTTTTGTCCCTTTTGTCGTCATCTCCTCATCCCCTTTATACTCATTTAGGAAACGCTTACATTTGAGATTATAAAGCTCCATTCATGAATTCGGATAGGCGAATAATAACTTAAACTAGGGTAGATTTTAACCCTCCTCTTATGTGAAAAAGTGATCAATAAATCAAAAGGATCGTTTATCTACAATAAGCAAAAAAGCCTAATCCCTTGTGCACGCGACAGGAGATTAGGCTTTATGGTACAAACGATTAGAAAAGGAAATAAACTAACACCACACCTTCAACTAACAAAATCAGTGAAACGATATGTTGTTTCGTATGCTTTAAAAATTTCCAATCAATAAATGACTGAAATCCTAGGGAAATAATTATGAATACAATCCAAAACCACTTCATTCCCATCCCCTGTACGCCATCAGCTATCATTATGACAATTACCGAAATTAATCCAATAAGTCCGAGTATTAATTTAACTTTAATATTTAGCTCATTACCGTCGTCAGAAAGTTTTTCTTTATCCGGGCCAACAATCCATATCCTTAGAAAAAAACCAGAAAAAGCAAGAATTAATAATAAAAAAGGAATGATCAATCCTGATGCCCTCCTTCTAAGAAGTTATTCATATTTATTTCTTATCATTAGTTCTTTGATTTCTCTTAACTCATTTAATATTTCTTTTGATATTTGCGTACTTCTAGAGTTATCGATGCCTAATTTAATCACGAATACTCCAAGCAAAAAATAGATGACTAGCATTACGATAATACTCAACTTATCTCCACTCCCCTCTTTATCGTTTGATTCTTAAAAGATGTAGTTAGTGATAGCGTAATTATCCCTATGATACCATAATAAGGGTGTTTGATTAACGCATGAGAACTTGTTGCTAACTTGACAAAAGATCTGCATTTTCGATAGTATAGATAATATCTTGATTATCAAGATATTCGATTTGTGAGGGTATTTTTAAACCTGAACAATTTAAACTGAAAAGAGGGACCACAATGGCAGTACTTATTCTATACGCTACAAAATCAGGGGCAACAGAGCAATGCGCAAAGGTATTATCAGAAGAGCTTCCTCAGAGTAAGATCTGTAATATTGAAATAGAGAAGCCAAGTCTTGAGGCATTTGATAGCATTATTTTAGGTGCTGGAGTAAGAGACGAGAAAATATATAAAGCGATTCGTGATTTTATCAAAAAAAATAAAGATGAGTTTCTAAATAAGAAGATGGGCTACTATATTTGTAACGAAAAACCAAAGACTACGGAGGAATTAATTGAGAAGAATTTCCCAGATGATTTAAAAAAAGCTGCGGTTTGCATCGAATCCTTTGGCGGTTATAAAGCCTATAAGGCTCCCAAAGAAGGTACTGATCAGCTCAAGGGGATTTTTGTAGATAAAATAAAAGAGTTTTCTAAGAATTTTAAATAGGGAATATAGAATTTTCTAATAAAAATCCTGTTATCCAGATATATTATCTGGATAACAGGATCTTTTTTAATAAAATATACTTAAATGGTTTATTACTACTTGATTGTCAATTCAAACTTCGCACCCACATCGCTTACAAATACAATCTTCCCGTTATTCGGAAGTTTAACTTTCGTAAGACCACTGACAGTAGAGAAATTTACACACACACCATTCGCATCATAGACAGCAAAGGAACCTTTAGGTGGTAGCCCTACTGTCATCAACTTGCCTGATGCTGTCTCAGGTACTTCATACCATCTCGCATATCCATCTGCTTGAATGGTTACCAATGATTGCGGGCCGGCATAGATAGGTTTAATGGCATCCTGCGTTATAAATAATTGGTTTCCAATCTTGAGATACTCCACGCCCTCTTTATTTTCAAAAACAATATCCGCAAGATCGCGCCCACCTAAAGTTGGAATTTGCACGGTCATTTCAGCTTTATTCGGCCCAGTTATTTTATTTGAGCCCATATAGCCCGGTGCATCAGGGAACATAGCAATTCCAGCTACTGGCATACTCATGTAAAATTGTGAGCTATACTTCTCGCTGACATCAAAATACAATTTCCCTTGACGCTGCTGCCAAGCTGACAAGACCTCATTGGATAAAGCGTTTGCCTCTAGCTTTTCAGCTGAATATTGAGAAAGAGCAGTCTCACCAAGCCCTGGAATGACCCCATACCCTTGAATCCAAAGGTAGACACGTCCATTGCTTTCCTTCACAAAGCTGACTTTATTAGTACCCGTTGCATCTAAGAATTCACCGTTTGTATTATACGAAAATTTCTGACCTGGAAATGTAGGTGCCATAATCGAAGATACACTCAATTCCCCAGCTTTACTAATCTCTATCTTCATCAGTTGTGTAGAATCAGCATAGACACCAGCATAATCCAGCAATTCCTGCGGCATAACCTCTTTGTTCGAAGCTTTAAATGTAGGTGTAGGTTTTAATTCCTTGATAACTCCCTTTTCTTGTAGCGCACTGAGCAATATTTCGTTAGCAAGCATCTGATCGGTTGTGCTATCCCCACCAGAAGATACCACAGCTGCTGCCATCTGCTGATCAGGCAATACAACAAGTGAAGTATGATACAGAGTTGTATCCCCACCCTTTGTCAGAGCTTTGATCTCGTACTGATTGAATGGATATAAATTTACACTGTCCCAGCCCAATCCATACGCAAACGAATTATCTTTTCCTTTTGGCCACATTCCACGCTTGTACTCCTCTTGCTCCATCGCTTTTACTGATTTTTCTGATAGAAGTTCTTTCGATCCTCCAGTGAAAATAGTTGCAAATCGCACCAAATCTTCAGCCGTAGAATAGATGCCCCCTGTTCCAATCACGTTAATCGTCTCTTGGGGTAAAGCGGCAGGGTAGGTAGCATTGTATACACTTGCCAGCTGTCTAGAATCCACAGAATCTACTGGCGTTTTCGTATGCCCAAGCCCTAAAGGACCTGTAAAATTCTGATGGATGAATGTAGTGAAGTCCATTCCACTAACTTTCTCAACAATCAACTCCGCCAGCGTAAATCCATCATTACAATATACTGAGTAGGCTCCTGGATCTGCCTTTAGGCGTTGAGTTGTCAAAGTCGCTAGCAAATTATCTTTGGCGATAGAATCAGAATCATTGAATAAGAAAGAGTTTGATAAGTTCGAACCCCCAAGACCTGATGAATGATTCAGCAGCATTCGTACGGTGATTTGCTTATAGCGTGAATCTTCCATTGTAAAATTATTCAGATACGATACGACAGGTGCATCCAAATCTACCTTTCCTTGATCAACGAGCTTCATAATAGAAGCGGTCGTATACATTTTACTCGTCGAGCCAATTCCATACATCGTTGTAGTGCTTGGTGCTGTCTTGCTCTCCACATGGCTGTATCCAGCTGTGCCGCTCATAACGATATTATCGCCATCGATAAGAGCATATTGGAGACTTGTCGTTCCTATCTTTTCCGTTAAGAATGCTGCCTTCTCTGCTGCGACCTTCTGAGTGTTCACATATGTTTGCGTTTTGCTACTATCCGCTGCTAATGCATTCGTTGGAAGATAAACTACTAAAAGTAAAGATACCATCAACAGAGATATTATTTTCTTCTTCATACATTCCCTCCCGCTATGAATTTTCCATTCCTTTAAAGGGTAAATTATCCATATGAGAATGTAAAGGACGTTTATATCATTATCTAATCCATTAATTCTACTTTGTCTCCAATTCTGATTTCCCCTGTCTTAACTACAGAAGCGTACACTCCGAAGTGTAGTTCAAATTCTTGGTTTAGTTTTTTCAATAATTTAGGGTCTCTTTCCTGACTATCTGGGTCCATCGTGATAACCATACATCTCTCACAAAAACTATCTACCTGTAGCTGAACATCTCCTATGGAGAGCTGCCGCCCGATCCAATCCCCTTCGAAAAGAGATTCATCGCTTAGAGCTATAACAAAGTTCCCACGAAACCGGCGCTGATCTAAGGAATGTCCCCACGCAGCCTCTAGCTTCTTCAAACTAGCATCCGTAATGAGTAAAATACTGGCGCCATCCACCGATAACAATTGCGGGTGCTCTGGCTGTGGATGTGAAGCTTTTATACTAGACATGGTAATTCGCGTTTTAGTTTGGCTTTGGATTTCTTCCAATAAATGCTCATCCCATCCAAAGGTTCGTCCATCCGAAGCCCTTACATGAATTTCTCCATTGATAAATTGCGCTTGGTAGGTAAGCATTTCAGGATTATTTCTAGCCGTAAAATACCGCCACCAGCCCTCTTTTGACTCATCATAAAAGGCACAGAAGCGATCCCCTAACATTCCATACGGTTCTATTACACAGGTTTCCAATCGTTCACCTGCAAATGACTTGACTGGATAGCGATTAATTTCTTTGATTTCACCAACGATTGATTGCACGGCACAACGCCTCCACTTTCTAAAAATACAACATATCCTTTAATTCTAACTGAAATCGTTTGACTCTTGCACCCTTATTTTCACAACAACACATAGCTATTTCGAACGATTATCGATCACATAAAAATTTATATATTTTATTTGATTATATGTTTTATACTATGACTATTACATATAGTGGAAAGAATATGAGAGGTGAATAGCAGTGCGGTCCAATGAATTCCAAAGTTTTGATTTTTCTTTTACACATGCTGTAATTGGAATGGCTCTAGTTTCGTTAGATGGAACGTTCCTAAAATGGAATTCAGCCCTAAGTACCCTATTGGGATATGATCATAACGAGTTAATAACACCTTCACCATCCGTCCGAACCCTCCTAAGTCAGATCCATGAAATTGCTGAGCTTGGAAGGTCTCTTTCCTCTATGAACATCCATCCGCATCGATTCCAACAGGACTACTACCTACCAACCGGACAGCTGTTATCAATAGAGATCTCCATATCTATCGTTTCGGATGCTAATGGTGCACCCCTATATTATTTTACTCAATTTGAGAACAAGACCTTGATCAGGCATATAGAAACTCAGCTGCAAGAAGCGGAAAGCAGTCTACTAGAAAAAGATAAATCATTCCTGCAACTCCTGGAGGGATTACCTCTGACCGTTGTTATTACAGCAAAAGGGATTATTCAGTATGTGAATTCAGCGGGCTTACAGTTAATCCATGCGGAGAGCCTGAATCAATTGGTGGGTACATCCACTACTAATATTGTAGACCTTACCAACCATGCAATCCTCCAAGAACGAAGGGAAAGGTATTACAGTGGTGACACGATTGGCTCTGTTTGCTACTTAATTAATTGCTTAAATGGTCAGCAGAAATTTGTGGATGGATTCACATTACCGATTATCTTCAATGGAAACATGGCATTTATCGGAATATTTAAAGATGTCTCTCAGCAAATGCTGGAAGAAGAACGGCTAATCCAATCCGAGAAATTATCTACCGCAGGGCAATTAGCAGCTGGAATCGCTCATGAAATCAGAAATCCGCTTACCGCCATTAACGGCTTCATGAAGCTGCTTCGCTCTTCCGAGCGCATGAATGATAAATATTTTTTCATTATTGAGTCAGAATTGAAACGCATCGAATTTATCGTTAACGAGCTGCTGGTCTTATCCAAGCCACAAACGACGCATATCAGTAAAGCAGTGGATTTATTATCTTTACTAGAACAAGTCACCACACTAATGAATGGACAAGCTGCACTGAAAAACCTTCAGATCCTCCCTGTCTGTACAGATCACTCCATTTGGATCCATGGTGAGGCTTATCAGCTGAAACAGGTATTTATTAATTTACTCAAAAATGCGATGGAAGCAATGAATAGTGGAGGAAACATATATATTCATGTGCTTACAAATGAAAGTGAAGCCCGAATCAGCGTGCAAGATGAAGGTTGCGGGATGACAGAGGAACAGATTAAAGCACTTGGTAAACCATTTTATACGACAAAAGAAACAGGAACAGGCCTTGGATTTATGATCACGCAGAATATTGTACATAATCATGGCGGAGCGATCACTGTAGAAAGTGTCCCTGAGCAAGGCACTACATTTACGGTAACCATTCCAAAAATTTTAGAGCCAGAGGAAGCTGCGGTATAGCATATGAAGTGCCGCAATGAATGATCCTCATTCATACTAGTATCCATACCTTCGTAGTGAGGTTCCGCTTAACGGACCATATTGCACTTATTCCCTAATAACAAGCCCATTCCCGGGTAATTTGGGGAGAACAACGGTGCTGGCTCGTTTACGTTACGGCGGCACATTGTATTTGGTTTTTCGCATATATTCTGCTCGTTTACGTTACGGCGGCACATTGTATTCGGTTTTTCGCATACATTCGGCTCGTTTACGTTACCGGCAGCACATTGTATTCGGTTTTTCGCATACATTTGGCTCGTTAACGATACCGGCGGCACATTGTATTCGGTTTTTCGCATACATTCGGCTCGTTTACGTTACCGGCAGCACATTGTATTCGGTTTTTCGCATACATTTGGCTCGTTAACGATACCGGCGGCACATTGTATTCGGTTTTTCGCATACATTCGGCTCGTTTACGTTACCGGCGGCACATTGTATTCGGTTTTTCGCATACATTCGGCTCGTTTACGTTATCGTCAGCACATTGTATTCGGTTTTTCGCATACATTCGGCTCGTTTACGTTACCGGCGGCACATTGTATTCGGTTTTTCGCATACATTTCTCCGCAGTCTCGAAATTTTATTAATTCTATTATAGTAAGCATATACGCCTTCGGCGTCCTTTAAGGCCGGTAAGCGTTATAAGCGAGAAAGATAAGGATAATGTATAACAAAAAAGAAGCTCCAGCAGTGGTCATAGCCCCGTCAAGTAGACAGTAAAAAAGAAGCCTTTTAAGCGGCGATCTGGTTCCGGTACTCTTCCGGAGACAGGTCGCCGAGTTTTTTCTGGAAGCGTTCCTTGTTGTAGTAAAGGATGTACTCCTTAACCAAATGTTCAGCATCTTCAAGATTCTTGGGTTTCTCCAAATACAATTTTTCGGTCTTAAGGTGAGAGAAGAATGACTCTATACAAGCATTGTCGTAGCAATTCCCCCGCCGGGAGTGGCTACCGACCAAACCCTTGTCCTCTAAAACCTGGGCATACGTCCGAGTAGTGTACTGAAAGCCCTGGTCAGAGTGCAGGAGAGCCTTTGAGTCTTGGAGAGATTTCACAGTATCTACCACTAGCTTCAAGTCATTACGGACAGAGATTCTCCAAGCCACAACCTCGTTGTTGTACAGATCCATCACTACAGATAAGTAGACAAATTCGTGGCCTGTACGGATATAGGTAATATCCGTGACTAACTTTTACTGAAGAGCGTGGGCTGTGAATTCCTGGTTGAGTACGTTTGGAAATAAGACAGAAGGCTTACGCCCGGCAAACGGGCGTTTCTTGCGAATCACTGATTGGATGCCTAGCTCTCTCATCAACCTGCGAACTTTCTTATGGTTTACGGGAAATCCCTCTTTTCGAAGCGCTGTACGCATTCGCTTATAGCCATAGGCAGGACGTAACCGATGAATGGCTAAGATATGTTCCTTAAGGTTCGTATCCTTCTCTTGGCGTGCTTCCCGCAGGTCAGAGGTCTTTTTCCATTTGTAGTATGCAGCCCGGGACAATTCAGCCAGTTTGCACAGCCAAACAATCGGGTATCGCTCGCTCATTTCTTGAATGGATTGGCACCGGGTATTTGTATCCAACTTCCCTCCCCATGTAGATTGGGATTGAGCTTTTTTAAGTATTCGACCTGTGCCTTCAAATACGCGATTTCTTCGTCTTTACTGTCAAAATGTTTCCTTCCACCTTTTCCACGTCCGTCCTCAAAGGTCTCCCCACTTTTAAATTTACGTATCCACCTCACCAACTGAGCATCGCTCTTGATGTCGAGTTTTTCTAGAATTTGTGAATAGCTCATATGCTCCTCTAAGTGAAGTCGAACCGCCTCGTTCTTCAACTCTTCTGAATACTTCGTAAACGTCTGCCCTTTTTTAGCCATGAAAAATCCCCTCCGGTCGACTGTGTTAAACACATGATACCATGTGCTCTTTTTTCACTGTCAACCATGAGGGGATAATACCAGCAGCATTATGCTACTAAGCTTCTTTCATTATTGATACATGGGATCAAAAAAGTGAAACAGGAATGAGCTTTCTTCCTCCCTTGACTAGGGTGGATTCTAGCATGTCCCCTTTGACACCTCCGAAATAGAGCTGCCAGTACACACCAAAGCGAACGCTAACGTCATTCTTCACTAGCTCCGGTGGCGTTACAATCAGCCACTGAAATTTAAGAGCCTTAGAAATTTCAAATACGGGATCAAGCACATTATTAGATACCATTTCTCCAAAAGGATTGTCATATAAAAAGACCGTCCATCCTTTGTTCTCACGATTCACACGTTTATGCGTCATGATCATCATGGCTACCAGTAGCTGCACAGATTGGCGCTGTCCACCACTGCCGACAGCCTCATCCAGCGCACCCCGATTGATGATCTCCCAGTCGGAATAATGGTAGTCTTCCGGAGCGGCGTAGAGGAAGTAATTTTCCGTTACTGGTTTATATACCTGAAGAATCGGAAAGCGATTCTGAAGCGCCGCATAGACGATTCGTCCGTCATTAATAACCTCTTTGATTATAAGTGTTGGCACTTGTTCAATCTTTGGATATTTTGAGAGCAATTCATGGATACAACGATTGAAATAGTCGCTGACCATCGGCTCTACCTCATCGCTAGATCTCGGTATATTAATATTCTTATAATTCAGGCGTACCAGCGGGAAGGCATAATTATTCTCATTATGAATAATCATCCGACGTTCCATTCGCTTCATAATATCAATGATTTGTACTACACGATAAGAAGCCCGGGCTACCCACATCTTGCGGGACAGATCCATATCCTCCTTATCGCTTTGAATGCTCTCAATCTGATCGCGTGAGCTACGTAACATCGAATCTAGGACTTGCTGAGCAATAGCGAAATTATCCCAATGGACCGTATTTAAACGATCTAGAATCTTGGTCTCCAGTTCAGAATTCCGTTCGTTTTTGGCAAGTTTTCCGGTTAATGAATTTTTCTCTTCCTTCACCTTTCTGGAGACCTCGTCCCGTCTAACTCGGCTATCCTTAATACGAAGAAGCCAGTCAGCAACCAGTGACTCACAGCCTTCTCTTACGCTCAGCATTAATTCTTCTGGCACAGTCCGTAGATTGACCCGATCCTCAATATGCGCATTCATGATCTTGATTTGATTGGATAACGTCTGAATAAGCGCATCCATTCTTTCCAAAGATCGTTTACACTGGTTAAGCATGAGCTCATTCTCTTGGAAACGCTCCTGAATGTCCGCCTCTTTTTGCTCGAGTTGCTCATTCCAAATTTCCACGGCACGCTCATGTTTCTCTTTGATTCCTTTTTCTACCTTACGCAATTCCTTCTGCAAATTCTCCAATTCGGTCTGGCAACGGATGAAAGAATCGTGAACCATCTGATAGTCTTCTTCCAGTGAAGCAGTTTTCGACTTTTGACGGTTTCTTGCAGCCATAATGGATTCAGTAGATTCAGCAGGCTCTGTTACCTTCCGCCAATTCTCATCCACTTGATTCAGGCTGGCTTCAAGCTCCGTTAGATTCTCGCTCGCCGCTTTAATCTGGGCGGCTCTTGTTCGAATTTCAAGCTCATTCTCCGTCAGCGATTGCTGCAGACTTTCAACGGTACTGAGCTGCTGCAACAGAAGGTTCTGCTCTACGGGATCTATTGGTGTGGGTTCCATATCATCCGAAAGCTGATGATATGTCGGAAATACAATTTCAGGGAACCAATGCTGCAGTCTAGGAAACAGAGCATACTTGGCATCTCCCATCCATTTCTCACGCTCTCCGCCAAGACTTACCATTTGCGCTTCAAGATGCTCGAGTTGCTGGTCCTTACTCGCAAGCTCTTTGCTCACTAGACTCTTACGATCTGTATACTTTTTCTTCTCCTTTTGATCCTGCTCATGTTTCTTCGAACGTTCAATCCAACCTTGTAACGCTGCTGCTCTCTGCTCATGCTCTGCACTAAGCACCTTATTCTCGATAAGTTCCCGACCGATCCGAGCAAGCGTGCTCTCGTTCTCATTAATCTCGCTGCTCAGACTGATAATGCTCTGCTGAAGTTCACTTTGCAGTTTCATAAGGGTATTGCGTTTGGCTGTAATCGTCACAGTGTTCTCTGTTTGATATAACCGCTCATATTCCTGACGCACAGATTTCAACTTCGATAAATATGCCTCCGCGTCCTGAAGCACTTGTTCTTGCTCCTTAAGCTTCGCCTGAATACCGCTCTTAAAGTTTAAGAACCGATCTGGCTCCAGTACCATTTGTGGGCCTTGGTTAGCTAGAAGCTTAAAAGATACTGGATCTGAAGCTGCCATCTCTTCACGGATAAAGATAGGCACCGCTGATTTGAGCAGTGTGTCCTTCAGCAAATCCGGTTTAATTTTATCAGCTTCGCGCCGGGTAACAATCAGACTATAAGGAAGGAGTGGATGGCGCTCTAGTTCTTCCTCACGTTCAAGGTATGGACGATCATTTAAATAGGAACTGCCCGGTGTGGATTGAATCTTGAGCGAATCGAGTGTATCCTTGACCGCGAGAATATCTGAATTCGGCAGCCAGTAGGATTGATTCTGAAGTTCCACGTCCATAAGCTGATTGTAGTACTCTCGTCTGGAACGTTTTGTCTGCTGCTCCACTTCATCCATTTTTCGGATAAATCGTAGTTGAATCGTATCCTGCTCTTCAAAAAGGCCAGTAGCTCCCAAACGATTATGTTCATCAAACATTTCCAGTAGAACAACAATCTGTGACCATAATTGTGATTCTTTATAGGTCTGCGAATCAAGCAGTGCCCCGAGCTCGTCTACCTCTCGTTCATAAGAGCGATGCTTCTCGCTGAGTTCTGCGTGATTCTTATGCAGTGCCAGCTTTCGGTTCTCTGCCTCTTTATGCTGTTCGTCTAGCACTTCCATATCCAGAAGTATCGTTTTGGCAGCTGAAATCGTACGTTGAAGCGCCGCCACCGGAGCATGTGCAGCGTCCTGACCATGCTGAGCTGCGTATGTTCCGAGTTCTTCTGTATATTGACGGATAGATAGCGTCAATTCATTAATCTGGATATCCAGGCCTGCTAACTCCAACAGAAAGCTCTCCCGCTCCTTGCGCAGACCTTTTTCTTCAGTCGTCAGTGCTCGCTCAGCGTTTCCAAATCCTCTGATCGTTTGTTGCCAGAGGCTTGACACCACATCCCATTGTTTACGAAGCTTTTCTTTAGCCGTCTGAATGACCTCTTGACGTTCTTTCATCTCCAGAGATCCTTCGATCGCTTGAATTTCTTTCTGCCATTGCTCAATTTGTCGTGTGTGGAGCATACGTTTAGCTAAGAAATGAGCCACTTCAAGCTTTTTCTCCTGAGTCTTGGAATCGTCCAGCCGTCCACGTGCACGTCTCTGATCATCACTAAGCTTTTTGAACTCTTCCTGTTTCAGTTCCATTTCTTCCTTACTGCGCAAATACTTTAGATTGTCCGTCTCAAATCGCAATTGCTTCGCATCCTGATAACGACCCGCCAGTTCATTACCAACCTTACTTCGCTCTTCTTCCGCATTTCTCTGTTCTTCATGAATAACCGTATAGATCTGACGCCCACGAAGTTCAGTTTCTTGAACAACACTCTCTGCCTCTACTCCTAGCTTCACCAGCTCGTATAAAGGTGCAGCGATGCCAAGAAACTCTGTATAGACCTGTTCCCGCTGTTCAAGCATCGGTAGACGTTGAGCTACTGTCGCCGTGTCAATAAACATCCGCTGCAGCGTATTGTCTTCTTCTTTGGGTCCCTCATTTAGACTGGAGCCAATCTCAGGGATAATTAGCTTTTCGAATAAGTTATGGTTGGTAAAGGCGTCATTCTTTTTAAAATAACCTTTAATACCACCCTCTTCCCCATTAATCCGCCGCATATTGCGCCACTCGGCGATATGGATATCCCGGGTAGCCAGGAAATCATAATATCTTTTTAAATCCGAGCTATGACTACCGAAAGGTACAATTTCTCCCCGCCGATCTCGTATAAATTGCTGGATCGTTTCAAAACTCGTAGGTTCAGCAGTCTCTTCATCGAAGAGTGGCAACGTCGAAAGGGTGAGTTCAGACGCATCGCCATAATCGGTAAGTGCGTATAGAAGGTAATCCACTTTAATATCCTGCTGATCCAGTGAGTTATGTGCCGTCATAGCAATACCAGTCGTCATATATTCATTACGCTCATTGTTGTCCAGATGCCATTCGATAGCTACATGAAAGGTGTAAGGTTTAAGTTGTTTTTTATGATTATGAAAAAATGCTTCCACCTGGTTCTCACTGTCTTTTCCCCATGGTGTTTTAGGCATTAATAACTGAAATATGGATTGCAGCAGTACGCCCTTCCCGCCTCCATTCATAAGCGTAATAAGCGTATTGCTTGGCCCCTCTTCGTTACAGAGGTCCAGAATCATATCATCATATTTCTTGAGCATTTTCTCATATTTAAGTCCTGTAATCCGTATGCGTTCAATCCGCGGCATTAATAGCACCGTCTTTCTCAGCTAAAGTTCGTCCGATGAGTTTCTTCAATTCCTGATACCGGTCAACATCATGATATAAATACCGCATTCTCTCATAAAGCTCTTCCCGTGGGAATATCCGCTTCTCTGACTCCGAGATGAACACGAGCTTCTCCTCTTCCAGGAGCTTCATGCCTTCATGAATCAGCCCAATTCGTGAGCCTGCGCCTCTTGTCAGAAGATCGCTCTCTTCCTGACTCTTAGTTTGCATATAGAGGTTAGTCCACACCTTCGACATCGCTTGGATATCCAAGCGCCACTGCTGACTAAACCGGCCTTCATCATCCATCTGCATCCATGCTTGGAAAAGTGAAGACACCTGATCGGATATCTGTATATAGGACATACTGTCCTGCCCGGACTTAAAGTGAGTCTCGTCCTGATCCATCTCGGCCAGAAACACAAGGATGATGATATTAATGATATGTAAATGAGTTTTGCGTTCAATTCGTGAGTATTTATTCTTCAACTGGGTAAAGTTGGTGGCGAACACTGACCCGAGTGGATTGACCAACAAATGGAGACGGTGTCCCGAATTCATCACTCGGCAGCCTGCCTCCTTGGCAACATATTGAAGCGCATCATATGTTCCTGCATCCTGCAGGCATTCCGCTGCCGCAGGATCATCGAGAGGGATTACTTTTTTACGAAGTAATTCAAAAAATAGCCGTGAAGCTTGCTGTACCTGTTCTAATGTATAACTCATGCTAGTAACCTCTCACCTCTCCACGATCGTAATAGTATATGGGCTCATGTCTAGACCAGACCAGCGTACCCTTAGGGCTGATTCTTGCGCAATGCTCGTCCGCAATAGCTTGCCGTGCAAGCTCTCCAGTTGAGGATCATCCGCTAGTACGTACCTGATTAGCAGCTGGCATTCATCAGATCCGTTGCTGTTCTCCGGAGCCTGTTCCTGTACTACAATCTCTGAATGAAAAAACTGCACCCACAGATCGACAGCATCTGGTGTGCGTGCCCATCTTGTTAATTCCTCCTCGGTAAAAGCTTCTGTAGTAAACGTAAAGCTTCCCCGCTCGGCTAGCGCACTGAACACAGGCTTCCACAGTTCAACGACTTCCGCCCATGGAATACCTTTAGGAATATATTGAGCATTCTCAGCATAGAGCTCATCTTCAAGTTCATCTATTACAATATCCGGGATAAAACCAACCTCTTGTTCCTCCCAAGCCCAAGGAAGTGGATAGACAAAATCCTGATTCGGAGCGAACAATCCACTTAGTAGCAGATCAAGACTGTCACCGCTTGGCAGACCCTCTTCTTTAACCCATTCCTCCCATACATGCGTACGAAAATTAAAGCCGGAGGCTCCCCAGAAAAGTTCAGGGAAGTTCAATCTTAAGTTGGTCTCCACCTCGAAAATATTCAAGACTATCTCAGCCAGCTCATCGTGTACACGCCTTGAGAGCTCGACTCGTTCAGAAAGAATACGGATCTCATTAAAGTCGATCACATCCTTCTCATCATTGGCTAGCCGGGCCAGCGAACGATGAATATTATCAAAATGCTTGCGTTCCTCATCGAACTGCTGATGAATTTCTTCGAGTCGCTGATGCCGAGCCACTCCGAATTCACTAAAAATATGCTTCGGGTTACGGCGCAATGCATTCCGGTATTCCTGCTGCTCATGAGTCATCTTCCTAACCCGGGAGATAAGCTCATTCACATCCTGAAGCGCCCGAGTTACACGTCCATGCTTAATATGCATCTGAATCTCGAGCAGCTTGATGCTGATCTGGAACTCTTCAATAATCTCATGACTCATAAAAATAAGCTCCATGGCATATTCGGAGAGACGATAGATTGTTCTGCCGCTCTCTTCCCAGCTACTGCGGGTCGCATCCTCATCCACCATGAAATACTTATATTTCTGCACAGACATTTGCCGAGCCGCATCATCATAATAATAGGATTCGAAATCCCCACCATTTCCGCTCCAGAGCAGGCCGTCTACTAAACGTTCTACGGATTCGGTAGTCCCGAGATTCGCAATATTGAACCGTTCCAATGCAGTCCAAGCCAACGCTATGATATCTTCCTTGGATCTTCTCTCATTGGATTCTAGCTCCAAATAATAGACTTGTAGCAAGATGCTTAAAGATACCATTTCTTTGTACGGTTGGATTTCGCCAAGGTTCATCCCAGCCCCCAGATTCCATAGGGGATTCAATCGTTTATTTCGTTCGCCAAAATCCGACCAATTCATCTTTCTGCCATCCTCACCAAATAAAAATAAAACCCGTATACATCCGTATAGGGTTCTGAAGTACGCGAATATATGTTTCTATTATATCAATTCATCGAAGGTTGTGCTATTTATTGTTAAACAAAATAATAGATTCTATCCACGCATTTCTACTCTGCAGAATCTGGAGTACATACCATGCAATACTGCTCTAATGTACTGTTGGGTAAAGGGATAACCTTAACCGTGCGGAATTGATAATGCTCATAGATGGGAAGATTACTTAGCGTCTGTGTCTCTAACGTGCATAATGCATTCTTCTCGCGGCACTCGGCGAGCAGCGGCATCATAATCTTTGATACATATCCTTGCCCACGGTAACGTTCCTGCACTACAAGCATATCCAAATGCATATACTTCTGATCACCAAACATCGATAGCCATAAGGAACTCATACTGCGCAAAGTGGCTAACCCTCGAATAAATCCTCGCACACCAATGATTCGGCAAATCGGTAAACACTTGAGAATCGCCAGCCCAATTTGTTTCATATAGTTGACGTTCGAAATCAATGTCCCGCTCTGACGCTCCGAATGGAACACCAAGGCGACAGCTTCATAATTTGTTGACGTCGTTAGTAAATCCGAATAAGGATACAACATCTCAATATAACGATGAAAAAAAATGTTTAATACGCGGAGTCTGGTTGTTTCATCAGGCAAAATATGCTGATACAATGGATCATCCTTTGCGAAGGCTTCTGCCAGAACGCTGGCGGCTTTCGGAATGCCCTGCCGATGAATTTTAATTAATGAACTACAAATAGTTCCACCTCATTTAGTTTACTTTCGCGATAGGCTCGGTTAGTGTACAAGCCATTCAAGAATATTATAACTGGTTCAGTCAAGTCCTCATTTAAGGGGATGAACTTAGATATGGCACGATGGTTCTATTGTCATTTCTTCATTGAATGAGATATGATTACAAAGATTACAAAAAATACTGGGAGGAAAAATGGAAGATATTATACTGTGGCTTAAATACTTGTTTCTAGGGTTTGTTCAAGGGGCAACTGAGCCAATCCCCGTTTCCTCGAGCGGCCATTTAATCATCGCGCAGAAATTGCTAGGCTTAAAACAGAATGGGCTATCATTTGAAATCCTAACAAATACGGCTTCTCTAATTGCGATTTGCTTTATTTTCCGCAAAGATATCGGAAGATTGATCACTGGATTCGTTCAATTTATTCTGACCCGCAAAGAGGAATATATGTCAGATTTTATGTTCTCTTTGTACATTATCATTGGTACCATGCCTGCGGTTATCGTAGCCTTGTTCTTTAAGGACCAAATTGAGGAGATCTTCTCTTCAGTACACACCGTGTCCATCGCCTTGCTGGTAACCGGGGTTGCTTTATGGTTAATTCGTAATCTTCGCGGTCGTAAACAAGATGGGGATTTAAAAGCGAAGGATGCAGTCATAGTCGGACTTGCCCAAGCTGTAGCTCTTATTCCTGGGATAAGTCGCTCAGGCGCAACGGTCATCTCTTCCATTGCTGTGGGAATGAAGCAAGAAACTGCTTTACGCTTTTCTTTTATGTTGTATATTCCAATCAGTCTGGGCGGACTTGTTATGGGTGCATCTGATATTGCCAGTGACCCGAACCGAGCGCAACTAGCAATTCCATACTTAATTGCATTTATCACTACACTAATCGTTACGTATTTTTCTATGCGCTGGTTTATGGGGATTATGGCTAAAGGTAATTTGAAGTACTTCTCTTATTACTGCTTCTTGGCTGGGATACTACTCCTTATCTTCATGTAAGTACATGATTTCAAACAAAAGCCCTCATGACAATCTCTGGGATTACAGAGAGCATGAGGGCTTTTCATCCTATTTTAACAGAGATATTACTTCACCACTCGACCGAATCTTGCCGATCCTAGGGAAAATGGTTTTACACACATAGTCATGCTCTTCTTTCGTAGAAGCAGTCATTGCATCTTCCACAAAAACTTGGTTGTAACCAAGCTGATAAGCTTCTCTAGCTGTCGTATCCACACCTATGGATGTAGAAATACCACACAAGACAACTGTATCTATACCACGACGCCGTAGCTGTAAATCAAGATCCGTTCCGAAGAATGCCCCCCATTGACGTTTAGATATCACATGTGCGTTTTTGAAGTCAGATAATTCAGGTACCAAGGTATCCCAACCTTCTGGAATGGCTCCTGCATTCATGTTCAGATCTGTTTGAGGTCTTAACATATCATGACCATCTAACGAGGATACTCTTACAAGTACTACAAATGCCCCCTTTTCCGTGAAGGCTTGAACTAAATTGCTACCTTTCTGAACCACCTGCTCACCTGTATGTGGAGCCTTATTCGGCATGTTAACAATTCCATTTTGCAAGTCGATTACAACCAGCGCCGTTTTCTTTGCATCAATACATTCAGTTTCTGATCTCTTTAAGTCTTCCATTGTCTTCTCTCCCATTTAAGCTTAGTTTTTTATATACTTTAAAATAAACCCAGCCTGCATTTATCAATAGCAAAATACTCGTAATAAAGAATACATCTCGGATCCCAAACCAGGCTGCCACTTGCCCACCTAGAACCGAACCCGCAAATGTGCCAAGATAACCTGCCGACATGTTAAATCCAAACACTCTGCCTGTAAGCGCATCTGGTGTTATTTTCTTAACGAGGATATTCACAGAAGGTATTAACCCACCTGCCGCTAATCCTAGTAGAAAACGCAGACCCATTAACTGCCAAGGATTCTGAACAAACGCTTGTGGGATAAACAGAGTCCTGCCGCTATAAGCGCAACTAGTATAACTTGTTGAGCACCTATTCGGTCAGACAACTTGCCAAGCCTTGGAGCAGCAATTATGTTAGCCAGCCCTGAAGCTGAGAAGGTCATCCCTGCAAGCAGAGCCACATGACTAGCACTCTTGGAGAGCTGAGTAACATATACCGTAATGATTGGTTCTACAGAGTATAAAGCAACAGTTAGAATAAAGAAGGTTACAAACAAGGTTAGCGTTAGGCTTTTCTCTGGAACACTGCTCCAGACCTCCTTGATACTTAGCGTCTTTTTATCTTCACGATGAAAAGATTCCTTCACGAACAAAGCCGTTGTAATGAAGGCAACCAGCATCAGTCCACCCGTAACAAAAAATGAACTTTGTAAACCCATGCTTTCTGCAATGAAACCACCAATCGTTGGGCCAAGCAAGGCTCCAGCAATACTGGCTGTTGAAAGGGTTCCTAAAGCATATCCTGCATGTTCCTTATCCGTCTGAGTTGCGATTAATGTAGTACAGCTGTACTATAACCCGTTATTGTGCCCTGTAATAATCTTAGTGCAATTAATACATACACATTAGGTGCAAAACCCATACAGCTGATCACAATCGCCATCCCAAGACTTGCCCGCAAAAGCATTGGTTTCCGTCCGAACCTGTCTGCCGCCAGTCCCCAAATGGGTGAAAATATGGCTGAAACGATAAAGGTAATCCCAAAAGCAATGCCAGAAAACTGAGCAACGGAATCGGCATTATCCACGCCAAGATGCTTAATGTAAAGTGGCAATACTGGCGCAATCTGGCTCATACCTACACCCGTTACAAACATACCAAACCAGCAAACGATCAAATTCCTTTTCCACATGGACATAAAAAAAGCCTTCTTTCTGCTAACAATAACAACCTCATATTAACAGTCAGATTGGCTCTATACCATGCATTATTCTAAACTCCATGGACATTTTTGCTCTGAAATTCCGAAGGGCTGATGCCTATCATTCTTTTAAAAATTCTGCTGAAATAAAATTCATCCGTAAATCCAAGGGTTTGCGCAACCGCTTTGATTTTTATGTCCCCTTCAAGAATCAGCTCTTTCGCTTTATCAATTTTCATTTTATTAAAAAACTCAATGATCGAATAACCTGTAATCTCTTTGAATGCTCTCGATAAATAAGCAGGTGAAAGCTGTACCAAATCTGACAATTCGCTCAAGCTAACTTTCTCATTGATCTTTTGATGCATATAATTAATAATTTTTTCCACCTTTAATGAAGTGGAGTAATTTTGACTTTGTTTTTGTGTATTTTGAGCAATTGCAATGATAAGCTGCTGTAACAAAGTCTTCGCTACAAATTCATACCCTGGCAGCTTAGTA
Organism: Paenibacillus sp. FSL E2-8871; assembly: GCF_038000345.1. Lineage (NCBI taxonomy): Bacteria > Bacillati > Bacillota > Bacilli > Caryophanales > Paenibacillaceae > Paenibacillus > Paenibacillus sp. FSL E2-8871. The sequence goes on from NZ_JBBOBV010000001.1 coordinate 2,227,502, forward strand.
TTCCAGCTCTGAATCATTTGTCCGAAGATATCTTCCACTTGATAATAATCCTTCAATTCGGATACAGCTTGCAAATGGAGTGAATCCACATCACCACTAATTCCCCAGTTCTCCTCGTTCACGCTCACCTTCGCATAGTTGAAATGAACGGACAGAAAGCATAAGGGATCTTCAGCATCTATCTCTATTGAATGCTTAACATCTGGAGAAATATAGAATAACATACCAGCTTTAAACGAATGTCGTTTTCGCTCCATCATAAAACTGCCCTTCCCTCCAGTCACTAAGAGAAGTTCATGATGCTGAAGGGTTCTAACGAGCTTGCTCCAATTTCTCTTGGGGTCGTTGAAGTATCTATAATTACAATATAGTATGTGGAAAAATAGATTATTTATATTCATAAAAGACCTGTCCAAATGTCCACCGAACGTTCGATCGGATCGTATTCTACATCATATCCGAACGTTTCGGATATAAATCGGAGAGGAACATAGGTCGCGTAACCGTATAGATGAGGTGGGCTATTCATCTGCACAGCTTGTCCATTAATGTAGGCTGTATGATCGTCGATGGTCATCTTCAGAGAAAGTCCATTTTTTTCAGCGGTAATCGTGCGAGTTGCCTTGTTCCATTCTACCCTGGCTCCAAATAACTCAAAGAGATAACGCATGGGCACTTCTGAAATGCCATTCACAATGTTTAGCGGCGGTGCTGATAGAAGTGGCATATCATCAATGTTCAACTGATACAGGAATGGGCTTGTCTTAAAGGTCCATTTTTTCACTAGCGTTTCGCCACCGGATTGAAATGAAACCTCCGCGGTATACTCCCGATCCCCCCTCAACTGACGCTGCGCTGTTAGTACATACCCGTAACCAGAATTGAGTTTCTTCACACTAAGCGGGATACTAATGTGGCGGTTGCCTGCCTGTGTGCTTAGTTTAGCCTTTAGGTCTGCTACATCCCGTAGACTACTAAACACCGTAAGTGTTGTAGCTTCTCCTTGAATTAACTGCTGTGCATTCATTTTGTAAATGTTGCCTGCCCACACTCGCGTCATTCCATCATAAGGAAATACGCTCGCAGTCGCTGGTGTAATCATTACGCCTTCTGACTTCACAGCACCAACAATCACGGTAGACTTACCCACTCGTGCAATGCCAATAGAAGCAACTGCCGGGGTCAGCATCACTTCCCTGCGATCATGCATAACTGCTAGCTCGTTAATCTCTGAAGCCATATCAAATTCATCATAGGCCCGCTCTTTCATATATACGGTTTCCATAATCTCCGGTACTTCTCCGCTAAAACCCGAAGTTAACACTCTCTCTTTAGGCGTTTGTTGGGTAAAGAACTCACGACCTTTCACTTCTATAGATAAATCGCCTTCAGACTTTATCGTAAAATTAGCATTAGCGTAGCGAGCATGATTAATCGCCGCCTTAACGAGGGCAGGATCAAGTTTCACATCATCCAACCCCATTTGTTGCCGAATTTTATTAATCGAAGCTAGTGCTTTTAGTTGCTCCGCACTACTAGTTCCGTCAAACAATACTTTTGCGGCTTGTACCTTTGTGACATCAATCAATGGAGTGATTGCCATAAGCAGCAAGACGCCTATAAGTATCCATTTTTTACGCATAGTTCCCCTCCTCAAAATTCCATATCTTGTTAGACGACATTCTTCCAGAAAGGTTTCTGTAAAGCAGTTCAAAAACACAAGACAAACCACCCCATAAATGAACTTCACCTCAATGGTTAGACACACAATCAGAGGCGTATTTCATTATAGAGTGGCTTCTCTGTAATCTCTTATGGTTTCTGAATAAACAGTTGTGTCCAATAATGTTGATATTGACTTGTAGCAGTTCCCCCTACATAACCAACCCCAATATCCGTAAAGCGAGGATCCAAAATATTAGCTCTATGACCAGTACTGTTCATCCACGTTCTCATTACTGCTTCAGGTGTTGCTTGGCCCGCCGCGATATTTTCTCCATAAGCACGCCAAGCCACTCCAAATCGATCTAACATTTGAGATGGGGTGCCATAAGTTGGAGAGGTATGGCTAAAATAATTATTATCCCTCATATCTCTTGATTTCAAAACTGCAAGATCAGTAAGCTGCGTATTTAGAGTTAAGGCAGCAATTCCTCTACTCGTCCGTTCTTCGTTGACCAATCTAAATACTTGTAGTTCAAACGCATTAGCTTGTCTAATATGAATTCTTGACCGCCCTACTCTTTTCGTTACGGGACTACGTTTCGTTTTTATTCCTTTACTCAAAGAACTTTTGACTCTTCTTATTGAAGATATTCTTTGCTTCATGATTTGCCCTCCTACAATGTATTTACAACAATATATTGTGGAAGAGGTCTTCACGCTTGTACCAAAGTCTATAATTCTACTATAAATTTTGTTAACCCTATGTACTTGATTTCTCTTTGACTTGACATGCATGTGTTACTTTATGTTAATATAAACAAATCATGAACGTTGATATATCATCTATATTTTGATTAGGAGAGATCACATGGATTCCAAAGACCCACTAGGATTAGTGATTCGAGATTTACACTTAGAAATAGCCAATTATTTAACAAAATTGCTTGCACCCGTTCGGCTTGCGCCTGAACAACATTTACTTATGGCTTTGTTGCTTGAGAAAGAAGGTCTATCTCAGAACGAGATTGCTAATAAGCTTGGGAAGGATAAAGCCAGTGTTGCCCGAATGATCGCAAGCTTAGAGAACAAGGGGTACATTCATAAAGTAACAAGTACGCAAGACCGTCGTTCGGTAAATGTTTTTGTCACAGACGAAGGCAGGAAATTAGAGACTACAATCAATGAGGTGACGATCAAATTAAACAAAATTATAGCGACAGGATTCTCTCCTGCGGAGTACTCAGCGCTAACAACTTTGTTAACTCGTGTGCAGAATAATGTAAGAGAGGCATAAATGCATATCCTCTGCTCTATAGTTGACATATCATCTATTCTTCAAAAATAATGCGAATCCATTTCTGAAAAGAGGTTTATCCCTATCATGGAATCAACAGCAGCTGTTCAAGTTAAACGTCCCGCCCTAATGGCCTTCTCCCTTATGCTAGGAGCATTCGTCGGACTATTTAGTGAAACCGCCTTAAATATGGCTTTTACCAACTTAATGGATGAATTTTCAATTAACGCCTCAACGGTTCAATGGCTAACCACAGGATATTTACTTGTATTAGGTATCCTCGTTCCGATATCCGCCCTATTAATGCAATGGTTTACCACTAGACAATTATTCACAGCATCCTTGTTATTATCTATCATTGGTACTTTAATTGCTGCCCTCTCCCCCAATTTCACCTCCTTATTAATTGCGCGTTTAGTGCAAGCCTTGGGAACTGGTTTATTGCTGCCCCTAATGACGAACATTATTCTAATAATTTTCCCTGCACATAAACGTGGAACTGTCATGGGGATGATGGGACTTGTTATTATGTGCGCACCGGCCATCGGACCAACTTTGTCTGGTTTGATCGTGGATCATTTGGGCTGGGATTTTATCTTTTGGACAAGTTTACCTTTATTATTATTTACATTTGGATTCGGATTAACATTTATCGAAAATGTAGCCAAAATCTCTAAACCTAAAATAGATATTTTATCCATTCTACTTTCTACTTTCGGATTTGGTGGCATCGTATTTGGATTTAGCAACATCGCTGATCATGCTTTAAGTGAAATCATTGTCTATCTGCCTCTTATCGTTGGTGTCATCAGCTTAATCCTGTTTGTATTAAGACAGTTTAAGTTGGAAACGCCGATGCTAAATTTACGAGTGTTTAAATATCCTATGTTTACAATAGGTCTGATAATGGTCTTTTTAGGAATGATGATCATCTTATCCTCTGCCATTTTATTACCGTTATATTTAAAAGGAGGTTTATTGTTATCAGCTACAGCTGCAGGAATTCTACTCCTTCCAGGCAGTGTGATTAACGGAGCTATGGCTCCAGTTACGGGTAGAATATTTGATAAATTCGGTCCGAAATTATTGCTGCCGCTTGGATTCTCCATCGCAACCATTGCAGGTTTTCTATTTACAAGCAATTCTACTGAAACCAGTAACCTGACCTTTATTTTAATACACTGCGCTATGTTTATCGGATTAGCTATGGTCATTATGCCCGCTCAAACCAATGGCTTAAATCAGTTACCCGTGAAATACTATCCGGATGGGGCTGCTGTTATGAACACACTTCAACAAATCGCAGGTGCTCTTGGTACAACGTTCGCTGTTACACTAATGTCTAGCGGACAAACACGATTCGCTAATACACATCCAACTGCTGCACAGCCTGAAATTTTAACCGCAGGAATTACACATGCATACTTATTTATCGCAGCAATTGCAGTTATCGGATTAATTTTATCGTTATTTGTGAAGCGTATTAGAGTTTATTAATTTTAATCAAAAAAGACAGTGGACACGAGCTGTCCGCTGTCTATATTTTAATCAATAGTTTTTTCATAAAATACTAAAGTTAATTTATTGTTTATTCGCTTTGTTTCTTCTGTTCGTTTATATCCTACCTTTTCATATAAATAACAGTTCCTCTGCTCTTGCTCAATACTATCCAGCTCCCATTTTTTCGCGTCATTATATCTCTGTTCAATGATTGCAAAAACCTGCTGGGCGATCCCCATCCCCTGGTATTCTGGCATAATAAATATGGGGCTGACACGGTAAGTATTGTTTTCCTTTTTAACGATTCGGACACCGCCCACAGCAATATCAGAAGTCTTAATTATATAATAATCTGTAAAATACTGATTAATTCGGTTTATCATTTGTTCTACGGATTCATTGGCTGGGCTGGTTTCATAATCCTTATATTTCTCCAGTAATGGCATAAAGGCTTTGACTTGCATTTGATGAATAAATTCCGCATCACTTACGTCTGCTTTACATAAAGAAATCCCCATAAAGATGTACCTCCATTAAAATATATTACTATTAACAAGGTTTATGGTTTGTTTTTAGGTATGATATAGAGTGATCCGTCTTCCTTGTATTCAGCATAAGCAATGTCCTCAACGCATTGATAGCCATGCTCCCTGATCCATTCCTGGATCTGTATCTTATTCATCGTTCTGCCACGCATCGAATCTTCCAGCAGCCTACCTTTATCAATAACTGTAATGGAAAAAGAGGAAGACTGCTCCGATTGCTCCTCTTCAGACTTGCGCATAATCGACAGTGAGCCATTCGTTTCGAGCAGAGCATACTTCACTTCACTTAGAGAAAAAATATTTTGCTGCCGCAGCATAAACAGCAGTTGGGTAAACTCAATATCGTATTTCTCCATCAAATCCTGATTCACTTTGCCATCGTCAATAAGCAACACCGTCCGGCCTTCCGCCATGTTCCCGAACTTCACAAAATGGGTCGTTGCCTTTTCAAACAAATAAGACAAAGCGGTCCAGATGAAAAGCGCAAACAGCAGATGCCAGATCTTCACCTCATTATCATATATCGTATTCCCTACAATCTCACTTAAAATCAATGATGACAGGAAATCAAGTGGCGTCAATTGACTAAGCGTCTTGCGGCCAGTAATAAAGGTAATGATCCACAAACCAAAGAAACTAATGATCAGTTTGACACCTATAGTTACAAATATCTCCATTGCTGCACCTCCAGCTGGGACCTCGCACAAGGTCGTTGCCCTTATGACACGAAATCCATTCATGAAAGGTATTACACACTCCTAGTGGGGGATAAACAGCAAACGAGACGCTCTGCAACTTGCCCTTATGTTGGAATGGTGATAAGGAACGTTGTGCCTTTGCCTTTTTCACTATCAACTTCAACAATGCCTTTCACTTTATCAATGGTACTGTAGACCATAAGCATTCCCAGTCCTGTCCCTTCGGCTTTGGTCGAATAATACGGTTTACCGAGACGCGATATTTCTTCCTTTGTCATTCCAATGCCAGTATCGCGAATACTGATAATAATATTTTGTTTTTTTTCCGAAATATCGATGAACAGCGTACCACCGTCCTTTTCCTTCATGGCTTCGATTCCATTTTTATATAGATTAATAAGACATTGCTGTATTTGGTTCCGATCATAATTTTTGAATAGCGAATTATTAAAATTAAATTTGACCTCTACTTTGTGCATAGTGGCATAAGGCATGATGATATTTTTAGTATATTCTGCCTCCTCCTGCATGTTGGAATAAACCATATTATCGGATTGCGGCTTAGCAAATGAAAGATAGTCACTCACGATTTTTTCAGCCCTCTGTAATTCTAATAGAGATAACTCTACGTACTGTTTCTCCTCCCTTGTGATCGTCTTAGATTTATTCAACAGCTGCAAAAAACCGCTGGTCACTGTAAGCGGGTTTCTGATTTCATGTGATACACTTGCCGCTAGCTCGCTCACGACATTTAATCTTTCAGATTGCATAATTCGGTCGCGATTCTTAATATTAGTAATAATCTTTTCTATTAAGATCATATTGATACACATCACCCCGACATGCGTCGTAAAGGCATTTAAGGTGAGAAACCAATATTCCCTATTTAAACTCCCCTGTGTAAAGCCTAATATAATTAGGTAAAATCCCATTGTCAGAAAAGAAATTATTGTTGCCGCGATGATGCGACTTTTCGAATCTAGTTTTAAGAACCTTTTACTATATAGAGGAACTAGGATTAGGATTGAAGTGGCGAAAAGAAAGGATTGTAACGTACCCTCTCCCCCCACATAGAATCGATAGATATTTAAAAGGATATATAGCGGTAGAACGTTCTTGTATCCACCAAAAAGAGCCACAATGATAAACGGGATATATCTCAAATCAAAAATAAAGCCCATATCGAGTTTAAAAGGTTTGGCTATACAGAGACACATGGTCACTGCCGACAGTAGAACTAGAATCTTACTATTATAAGCAAAAGCACGATTTTCAAAGAAAAGTAGAAAAATTAAGATTGGAAACAATAAAAACAAGAAATTCAAAAGCAAGGTCTCAAACAAGGGATAACTTCCTTTCAGCCTAGTGTTGCTTAAAATACAGCGTACTGGAAAAATACGCTAAAATAATATTATAAGTAAAGTTCCCCTTATTAACTATGTATTTCTCAACCATTTTTAAAATAATAAAAAAAGCACCTGACGGCGTCCTTGGAGGTAAAGTTACAAGCTGAGTACATCCGTAATTCCATACTCGTATCCGTGTGAGGTTCCGCTTACCAACCGTATAGCCTTTATTTCGATGAAATAAGCACATATATTAGGGACGGACCATATTGCACTTATTCCCTAATAACAATCCCATTCCGGGTGAATCAGGGCGAATAAGGGCACTGGCTCGTTTACGTTACCAGCGGCACATTGTATTCGGTTTTTCGCATACATTTAGATCGTTTACGTTACCAGCGGCACATTGTATTCGGTTTTTCGCATACATTTAGCTCGTTACGTTACCGGCGGCACATTGTATTCGATTTTTCGCATACATTTAGATCGTTTACGTTACCGGCGGCACATTGTATTCGGTTTTTCGTATACATTTGTCCGTAAGCTCGACTAAAACATGCATTTCGGAGGATAAAAGGTCCACTCGGTCCGTTCTACATCCCAAAGAGGCGTGTGCTTAATAAAAAACAGGGCTCCCCATGGCCAACAGTTGAATATAGGACCATCCATTGAATTTGTTTCACATTTCTCCGCAGTCTCAAAATTTTACAAATTCTATTATTGCAAAAAACATCCAATGGATACTTTAATGATGCGATGATATTCTTACTCGTAATTTATTTAACGAATCGAATTATGATTATTTTGTCTTTTGTAAACCTCTTATTATGATCGATACAAGCAATATTCCTAAACATCCCCCTGTAATAGGCGAAACCACAAGAATACCAATTATATTCCTGCTCGAACTAAAAAGTAACTTCATACTGGTTACTACTATCGCTACAACAACTACTGATGTCCAAAAAATATTTTTTTGTATTGTTGTAACTGTTGGTATCATTGTTACCGTTTCTCGATGTCGATACAACGACCTAACTATGATCCAAGTTACCATGAGTAATCCGAATATGGAAAACGAATGCTGCAATATTTTATAAAGAGTGAAATTATAAATCACTATATCCCTTAATGGGGGAAATTGTTCTACAAAGTAACCATTGAAATGTGTAAAACCATCGATGAACACGTGAGTAAAGAAACCAATAATCACAGATATGATGAACACTATCCAGCCCTTAGAAGTCAATCTCCACTTGCTCAAGGTATTGTACGCTCGTTGATCTATATTATAGTTCGAAGGAAGATGCAATACTAATATCCCCTTAACTAAAAAATGGAAAATCAGTGCAATAATCACACATAGGGGAATTGCCTGTAATAATAATCCTGTTATAGAATGCCCTATACTTTGATGGGGCTCAAGCATAATAAAATATTCAAAATCAGGTGACATACTTCCTAGAATCAAGCCGGTAGCACTAAAGTATTTTGGTTTCACATATTTAAAAGGAAGTGCAAAAATAGGATGAGCAAAAGTGAAAGGCATAACAATCTCCTAGTGTTTATTATATTTTTTTAGCAACAAAGGTTATACAATCTGTTGTCAGTTTTACGGGTTGGCCTTTTCTATCAATTTCATATTCTATTTGTTTTACAAATCGTTGTTTAACTTCCCATCCAGTGTACTGCTGAACTAATAAATCCATCATTCTTACTGTAGGTATATTCACTTCAAACATCGGGTCTAGTTCTTGTCCATTTTCAAGGTTTACCTCTTGTATGTTCGATCCGATAATAATGCAATTGATTCCATTTCTTTTAGTTCCAATAATCATTTCGTTAAGTTTACTTTCCAGAGCTTTTTCCGAACTTATATGTTCCAAGGCAGATACAGCTAAGATAATGTCATATTCCTCTTGATCGATAATGAAATATTCAATGTCAGATAGTCTTGTTACAATAAATGGTTCGACTCCAAATTTTCGACTATAACCTTCCAATTTTTCTATGGCCGACTCCAATAAATCAACACAAACTACCTTCCCATTTCTATTTTTCATGGATTCCGCTATGGGGATACTATTCCTACCAATCCCAGCTCCTAAATCTAATACACTTAAGTATTCTTGATCTCTGTATTCTTCTAATAGATCGATTACCGTCTTTACGGGTCTATGTAGCCAGGAACCTGGCTCGAACAAATTATAACTATCGTAACACAAGTCATGATATCTCTTCTCTTCAGTTCTTATATTCGCTACTCTGTCCATATCACACCTCGAGCTTTCCTTATTACATATTTTCAACTAAGCATTGTACTGCGTTCAAATAAAACCTAAAATACTACATATATAGGATTTTTTTAATATTACACACTATGAACTCCCTATGATAATGAAGGAGATGGTTAACGTAGAGCCTACTCATCTACCACATCATAGCTATATCCACGCGACGGAGCTAGCTATTCAATACATGAAGGAGCATCTTGATGAAGAAGTAACTTCAGAGCAACTCGCTCATCTAGTCGGTTATAGCGCCTATCACTTCACTAGAATATTTAAGAAGGCAACAGGAATTTCACCACGCCAATACTTGTCCGCCTTGCGGATAGAATCTGGTAAACAAGCTCTGCTGAAACAACCTTCGTTGCTAACGAAGATTATGCTCTCGATAGGCTTCCGAAGTGCCGGCTCCTTCCATCATCGGTTCAAGCAATTCGTCGGCCTATCACCTAAGAAGTTTGCAGCCACTTCGTCTGAATTATTCTCCAATATGAATCAATATGAACACACACCCTTAACATCTGATACATTGCCATCCTCACCACAAATGTGCATTCACTGTCAACTAGAGACACCACCGGATTTTCGCGGTCTATTATTTGTAGGTTTATTTCCACGCCCCATTCCCGATCAGAAACCCATCGTCGGTACTGCGCTCAATATGCGCAATCGCGAATGCATATTTACTGATATCTCACCTGGTACGTATTACATACTTGCAGCAGGTATTCCATGGAGTCGTAATCCTGTTGACTATTTTAAGTTAGATACATGTTTGCGAGGGAAATTTGATGAACCTGTTGAAGTGAATATTACAACGAAGTTGCACGTACATCTCCTCTTATGAGATCCTCTCCCGTATGATCCACCAATCGTCGTTAATTTGCCGCTGTTATTGTTTGAGAAATATAACCGAAAGCGAGCAAACTAGAAGACTTTACAAGCTGATTAATCACATATACTTAATCAAATTGACAGTAATCTTCCTGATAAGAGGTGACCAGATGAGTCTAGTATCACAAATCGTCGTTAACAGTAATCTAGAATTGGTATGGAAGGCATGGACTGAAGCGGATCGTCTATCGGAATGGTTTGCACCAGAAGTATTAGTCGAATTGAAGGAAGGTGGGAAATACGAACTTTACTTCGATCCTAGCAACAAGCGATCGATGAGTACTGCTGGCTGTAAAATACTTCGGATAGAAGCACCTCATACACTCGTCTTTGAATGGAAAGGTCCTGATCCGTTCACTGAAGTCATGAATAAGCCCGCAAATCTAACACAGATTGAGGTGAAATTGAAAGCTCTTTCCGATGGTACACTTGTTACGATATGTCATTCGGGATGGACAGAATCTGAACCGTCACAAACCGCTAGAAGCTGGCTTTTAAGTCTTAAGAGCAAGTTAGAGGCAGGTCAAGGTATATTGTGCTGTCAATAAATGCTCCTATCCCTTGTTTGTGCACGTATTCTAACCTATTGGAGGAATAATTGTATGCCTAATATCAGTGTTATTTCTATTAACATAGCAGATATGACTGTTGCCATTGATTTCTATTGTAATAAATTAGGATTCGAAATCTCCACCCAATATGATGATTGCCTTGTTAGCTTGAAGCACGAACCTATCCCGATTGTACTCTGTCAAGTGGAGCTCAATACTCAAGTTCAGTATCCAAGAGAATCGCAAGTTGTAATTGGACTCCAAGTCGAGGACCTAGTCGCTTCTATTCAGCAATATAAGCTGCTTGGTATCAAAGTGCTATACGATGAACCTCGCGAGTGTCCTCCAGGCATCTATAACGCCATTGTAGATCCGTTTGGCAATGTAATTGAACTGTTGGAATATAGATAATTAGTATAAACCGTTACTTGCATTTTCGAGTAGCGGTTTCTCTCATTGCTATGAGACATCGATCAATACATGGGAACCAGTCCCATCTCCGATACGTGAATTGTGATTTGATACTGCTTCAAAGTAACGATGATTTCACGAAACGGTTCGAAATCTCCAAGTAAAAAGCAAATCAAAGTCGTAATACGGTTGTTAGCTCTTCTTCAATAATTTCGCCGCTGTCACGGAAACCGAAGCTTTCATAGAGCCTTTTAGCGGACAAGTTATCAGCCTTATAAGAAATCCAACAATATTGTGCGGGGCCAGCCGGTAAAGTGCGGATAAATTCTAAAATTCTTGTCATGGCTTCTCGGCCGTAGCCCTGATTCTGGTATCGTTTATCAATCATTAGTCGCAGGATACAATAGCTATCATTTACAAAGGATGGCACTTCATATCCAGTAATTCCATAAGTCATCATCACAAAACCAACCGGCTCTTCATCCGCGTAAATCGCAAACGGAAATGGATGACCACCATTGGTTACAAGGACATAACACGAAGCCATGCTTGATAAATTGGAAGCTACGAAGCGACGTTGATCGTCTGAAACCTCCAAATTGAAAATAGCACGTCGGTTTTCTAGTGTGATCTTTCTGAGAGTAATCATGCTGGGCTTCTCCCTTCATATCTAAATTATTGAGTTTGGATATTATATCATCATTTTCCATGTTTTGTAGCGAGAGTCTGCCCACTAGCTAAAAAAGGCTACCGTTCAATCGGTAGCCAGGATGAAGTACTTATGTCTTTTATTTTCCTAGAAATCCACCTTCAGACTTTATTACTTGCCCCGTAATCCACTGCGAATCATCACTCGCTAAGAAACTAATGCCTCTAGCTGCATCTTCAGGCAAACCGATTCTTCCCATTGGAAACATAGGTAAAAAATGAGTTTTCATCTCATCCGTTATCCACCCGGAATCCGTAGGACCCGGATCAAAACCATTAACTGTGATATGTAGCGGAGCTAAACCAACAGAAAGAGGTTCAATTAATCCAATTAATGCACCCTTTGTTAATATATAAGCCAGGTTATCAGGGTCAGGCCCTTTAGAAACCATAAAAATAATTCTACCTGGAGTCCCCTTTGAATGATTCTTTTCGAATCTTCTGGCAAATTCAGTACTGAGTAAAACCGTGCCACGATTGTTCACTACATAGTGTTGATCTAACGAAGTGATGCTCAGGTTCTGATAATTCGTGGGCACGCAATAAGCTGCATTGTTAATCAAAATGGAAGCATTTCCTAAAGTTTGTTCTATCTGATCCATAATCTTTATTGAGATTTCAGGATTGGAAAAATCTGCTTCCATGTGACTCGCCCTGACTCCCAAGCTTTTCAGTTCTGCACAAAGTTGTTCCGGCCATTCCTTTTCTCCACCATTCCCTTCTGTTTCATCAAAAGGATGCCAATGCGTAAAGAAAATATCTGCCCCCTGGCTTGCAAGTGAACGGCATATGGCTGTTCCGATTCCTGTGGATCTGCTTGCTCCAGTAACGATTGCAATTTTATTTTTCAATGAGTTCATCTATACCATCTCCGATCATAAATTAGAAGGATAGATAGGTAGAGATCCATAGACATAAGCAGATTCAGCATCACTAAACTATAAGGGAGATAGTGTACCGTCATATTAATTATGTGCATTAATGCAGGAACAGTTACTGTTCTATCCTTTAACAATAGTAGCTGAAATTCTGCATCAAACATAGATAAACTTTCCAAAACTATTAATGAATTTACATCACTTGTAAGTCATCCCTTCAGCTTCGTTCCTCTACAAGTTCTAACGCCCTGTTCTTCTGATCAAACTTACTGTTATTTGAGGAGACCTGCGCTCTTGTTGACGCATCCGGCTCGATATACAACTTGGCGCTGTTCACGGCTAACGCTGCATCCGTAAAAGCTCCGGCAATAAGATAAAGCTTGCTTCCGTAATTTGCCGTATCTCCAGCCACGAACACTCCTGGAAGATTGGTTGCCAGCTTCTCGTCCGCATTAAAATTCCAATCCTCTCTCACTAACCCCCAATCTACAATAGGACCTAAATCCCCGCGTAGCCCATGATTAATTAGGACGGCATCCACCGCAAGACGCTCCTGTTCTGTTTCATCCGTCCATTCCCCCTCCGCATTTAATGGAGCGATTGAAACAGCATCAAGGCGATTGCCATTCCCATATAAATCCTTAATGGCATATGGCGTAAGAACTTGAACGTTCGATGCCTTCATCCGCCTCACATTCCGTTCCATACCACTGAATCGATCCCGCCTGTGTACGAGCGTAACCGATGAAGCGATTCCTACTAGTTCATTAGCCCAATCGACAGCTGAATCACCGCCTCCGGAGATTAGCACTCTTTTACCGCGAAAGCTTGCCACATCCGTAACGTTATAATGGAGATTATCCTTTTCGTAATTTTCCGCTCCGGGCAGGTTAAGCTTAGCAAGCTTTAGCGCACCATGGCCTATGGCCAAAATCAGCGTCCGGCTCCAATGCTGCTCTCCGGTCGCAGATGTTATACGCATCGTGCCATCCACCAATCTCTCTAACCCGGTAATTTGTTGACCCAGTACAATGGTCGGATCAAAAGTTTGAGCTTGCTGGATCATGAGCTTTGTCAGCTGTGCTGCGCGATTCGGGGCCATGCCGCCGACATCCCAGACGATCTTCTCCGGATACATTAATGTCCTTCCTCCGAGTTCCTCTCTCGCCTCAATCAGTTTCGTCTTCATGTCGCGCATTCCACTGTAAAAGGCAGCATACAACCCTGCCGGTCCTCCACCGATTATAGTTACGTCAAAAAGCTCCAATTTCTGACCCATTCTTTGCCTCCCTCTGTTCTCATCCTCTTGAAAGAAGATCTAAATCTTCTTGCGCTTAAACAGCAGATACATGAAAAAAGGAGCTCCAATGCCTGCTGTGAACACGCCTGCCGGAACATCTAGCGGTTGAAAAAGCATTCTTCCTGCCAAATCCGCCAACAGTAGAATGATTGCACCTATTAACGCGGATACCGGGATGATCAGCTTGTAAGAATTTCCAACAAGCATTCTGGAGATATGCGGTGCCATCAATCCGATGAACGATATCGTCCCGGCTACGCCAACTGCAGCACCGGCAAGTGCAACGCTATAAAATAAGAGAAGCATTCGGCTTAGCTGAAGCCTGCTTCCAAGCCCGCGAGCGACATCCTCACCTAAGGATTGCACATTTAATTCCTTCGCGAGCAGTAGCGATAAAGGAATGAATACCGCCACCCATGGCCACAGCACTTCAATATAACTCCAATTGGTGCCGTAGATGCTTCCCGTCATCCAATTCAGCACTTGTGCGGCCAAATAAGCCGGCCCGCTAATTAGCAGAAACGTAGTGAGCGCCCCCATTGCGGTAGAAATGCCAATGCCGATCAGCACCAGCCGAAACGGCGACACGCCTTTTTTCCAAGCAAATACATAATTAATAGTTGTCGCAACCAACGCGCCACCAATGGCTATGAACGGTACCCAGTGGATACTGTAGCCGGTCACGAAAGTCATGAAGGCAACCACAGCTACCGATGCCCCTCCGGTTACACCCAGCAGATCGGGCGAAGCGAGAGGATTGCGGATGACGCCCTGTAATAGCGCACCCGCTACTGCCAATGCTGCGCCAATGAGTATAGCGGCTACTATTCGAGGCAAACGGAACTGCATAATGATCAGGTTACTGGCTTCTGCGTTTCGTCCCGTAAGAGAAGCAAGTACCTCTTTTAATGGTACGCTAACTCCCCCAACGGATAAACTAAGGAGCGACAAGGCGGCAACGATACAAGTTAAACCTAAAAACAACAAGAACGAATGCTTCGCTATACGCGCTTTAAGCATGCTGTTTCCTCCTAGCCACATGGATCAGAAAGGGAACGCCGATAATCGCCGTTGCGACACCAACCGGAACTTCTCTGGATTCCAGAATAAAGCGCGATGCTAAATCCGCAGTCACCAAAAGAATCGCCCCAACTAATGCGGTATAAGGAAGCAGCCATCTAAAATCATGCCCAACGATGTATCTGCATAAGTGAGGGACAATAAGTCCTATGAAAGCAATCGGACCAGCTGCTGCTACCGAGCTTCCCGCCAATAGTACAATTGCCGTAGCCGACAGCACGCGGACCAGCGTTAGACGCTGTCCCAAGCTCTTCGCGCTATCGTCTCCAATCGCCATAATATTTAACGAGCCCGATAGTAATAGTGAGATCGTCATTCCTATTGCCATATAAGGCAGAACCATCAATAAATGCTCCAGATTTCTTCCTTCTACAGAGCCGATCATCCAGAATAGGGCTGATTCCAACGACTGCTTATTAATTAGAATAATGCCGGATGTAATAGAGGAAGCGAAAGCTGCCATACAAGCGCCGGCCAAGGTCAGCTTTACAGGCTCGAAACCGCCTCCTTGCAATCCAAGCGTATAGACAACCGCCGATGTTGCGACCGCACCTGCGAAAGCAAGCCAGACCATGCCGCTCATCGTTAACGAGGAACCGAATACGAGTAGCCCGATGACAATAAATAGCACAGCGCCCGCATTTACACCGAAGACAGAGGGAGAAGCCAGCGGATTTCTTGTCAGAACCTGCATAATTGCCCCGGCTACTGCTAAACTTGCCCCCACCAGTGCCGCAATCAGGGTTCGGGGAACACGAACCTTCGTCAGAATAAGATGTTCGTTCGAACCGTTGAATTGACTGTAAGCCAGCCATAGATCTTTCAAGCTGAATTGATGAAGACCATACAATACACTGCATAACATACTAATTAGAAGCAAAATTGCACCGACAACTAGGCCGGCGAGCTTTCGCTTGCTTAGGAAAGAACCATTCACGTCTGCACCGAGCCTCCTATTCATTGGCAGTCTTAACAACTAAACTGCCGGAATCGTCAACAAGCTGACGCGAATACAGCGCCAGCTTGTTGATTCGATCCGCCTTTATTATTTCACATCAAAGTATTTAACGAGTTCGTCCAGCAACAGATTGGCTGCTTCATATCCGCCTGCCGAGTTCCAGATTGCTTCATCGACTTGAATCACCTTTTTGTTCTTTGAAACGCTCAAATTTTGGAACAACGGATCTTTTTTCCATTCCTCCACGACCTTCGATGCATCGTCCTTGCCCGGAGTCTCCGACACGAAATAGAAGAGAACATCACCATCCATGCTAGGAATCGTCTCTTTGGTCATAACTTCGATAAAGGAGTCTTTATCCTGCGATTCAGGCCGTGCAATTCCTAATTGGCTCAAGAGCACGCCGGAGAACGTTTGCTTCTGATAAATACGCACTTGTTTCGCGGAGAAGCGCACCACCGACACTTTCGTGTCTGCTTTGCTACCGAGCTTCGCCTTGACTTCCGCAACTCGTTTATCGAAGTCCGCCATCGCCTGCGCTCCTTCTTCCTGCTTGTTTAAAGCTTCGGAGTAGAGTTTGAAATTAATCTTCCAATCTCCTGCCAGGTCATCGGAGAATATCGTCGGAGCTATCTGCTTTAATTGGTCGTAGATTTTCTCTTGTCTGACCTTATTACCGATAATCAGATCCGGCTTGAGGCTCGCGATCAATTCAATATTCGGCTGAAGCTCGTCTCCCACAACCGTAACGCCTTCCATGTCTTTCTTGATATGGTCGTACCAAGGGTCACCAATCCAAGACTGAACGGCTCCGACCGGTTTGATGCCCAGTGCCAAAAGTGCCTCTGTTCCTTCATTGGTCAATATGACAACACGTTCAGGGGCGCCGGTAAGCGTTTCTTCCCCCATCGCATGCTTAATCACTCTTGTGTCATTACTTACATCCGTCGACGGACTCGCAGCTGGACTTGCGGAAGTTGCAACATTATTAGTAGAAGTGCTGTTGCTTGTCGGTGTGACATTCGTTCCCCCTGTCGAGCATGCACTCAAAAAGAGAACGAAACAAAATAATAAGGTTGCTGCCATTGTTGTTCTTGACTTACGATACATCGGTATTTCCCCTTCTCTTTTATATTGATAATGATTCTCAAACTCATTACCAATATAACGTTGCTGCCTTCTAGCAACAATGGGAGATCTGAACACGAAGGATGGATTATTTCGACGCTGCTCCTGTTGCAACGCTGCTTCTTTAAAGCTGGTGGGAGAAACACCCTCGTATTTCTTGAAGATACGGCTGAAATAATAGCTGTCGGTATAGCCTACACTCTCGGCAATTTCCTTCAGCGTGAAATCTGTGGATAGAAGCAACTGCTTCGCTTTGCTCATCCGCAATTGAATCAAATAATCGATCGGGCTCGTTCTCACTTGCTTCTTAAAGGCGTGCAGTAGCTGTCTGGAGCTGCAACTAAGGTGTTCAAGCAGCGTCTCAAGCGTTATCGGCTCCCGATAGCGTTCATGAATATAACGAACCGCTTGGGCCACCAAGTCAGGCTTAACGGCTATGATATTCTGGCGTTCCATCTGCTCTAGAATTTCATAAACCATTTGATAAAATATCGCTTTAACTTGAAGCTTATTGAGTAGATCTGAACGATGCCACTCCTTGCTCATGGAGGTGACATGATGGAAAACGGAAATCGGATAATGGGGCTTAAATACATATTGCATTTGAAACGGATTGTGCTTCTCCATCAGCTTGATCGTTTCTTGACGGGATGGTAGTGCTAGTACCGCTTTATACAAAATAATATAGTATTCCAGCAGCTCATCTGCCGTAATATCAAGGTAGAGACCCTTGCCCCCATGGAGCAAGGAAAACCGGCTGATGCGGTGTGCTATGCCGTCCAATTGGAGATGTGCGCTACCTCTAGTCACATATAAGAAGACGCTTGAGGGCATTCTGTACGCATGCTGCTCCTCGCCTTGTTCCATTCTTGTATGTCGTATATCTATGATCTTGATGAATGCCTGATTCCATAGCAAAGCTTGATCATTCAATGTCACCGTCTTGCGCTCCCCCTTCTCTATCACTCCATGTTGAGAGATTTATACCCCCATCATATATGATAATGATTATCATTTACAATGATATTCGCAGAACTATTTTCCAGCAGTGTTACTGACAATGGAACGTAAAAAAGACGAGCAACCGTTGATGGTTTGCTCGTCTTTTCTATCAAATTTAATAAATGTTTTATTTCCTCCCGATAGCTGATGTGTGTTGAAGGATTTTCGACACACATTCATCTAAGGAAAACTTGTCTGTCTCTACGATCACATCCGGGCTAACGGGCTCCTCATATGGAGAATCAATACCCGTAAAATGCTTGATTTGTCCGGCTCTTGCTTGTTTATATAGACCTTTCGGATCTCTCTCCTCACATACTTCCAAAGGACATTGAACATAAACTTCCTTGTAGGAATCCCCTATGAGAGAACGGACCTTATCGCGTGTAGAGCGGTAGGGAGAGATCGAGGCAACGATCACATTCAGGTTCGCATCAAGCAGAATCTTACCAATCTCACCAATTCTTCTACCAACTTCCAATCGATCTTCTTCGCTAAATTGAAGATCCTGATTAATACCTCTCCTCAATGTATCACCATCCAGAATGTAGCAATTCTCAATGTGATTTTTCAGTTCCTCTGCAAGCGTAGATTTACCTGAACCCGATAGTCCAGTTAGCCAGATCATTTGATTCATAGATACGTACCTCTTCCTGCTTGATTCTATTGTTAAAATACTTTGTATGGTTATTCTAGCTTAAACACAATTTCAGTATCTGTCCCATCCTTCTTTAAGGGTGAACTAAATTCCCTGAACTCTAATTTAATACCGGAGATATCGTCGGGGAGTGGCGGAGATACTACGTAGTTATAAGCTGCATGCCCTGATGAACTTCCGCCATTCGTCATTCTACTGTCATACGCTTCTCCTATATACAGCTCAAAATGGTTAAGTTTATTGGCATATAATTCAGAGGTAATATCCCAATCTATACTAAGCGTGACAACACTTGCATTACTGTATTGTCGTATAGAGGTCAGTGTATAGAAGAACTCATCTGCCTCAATAGATTGTAGAACAGCAATATGTTTTCTAAAACCCGTTGGCTCGACCATCGGCTTAAAATGATCTTCACTAAATAATGTCCCAAATACCGTTTTCAAAAAATCCTCGTAGAGTTCAAACCTCGCCGCCCAATCTGAAATATACTCAAAAGATGGGAATCCTGGATTATTATCCGAGCGTTCCTTACGTTGTTTTATCAATGCACAAATCTGCTCATCGATATCCGTAATTCTTTGATCGTAATGCTCGGTTGGGCGTATAAACTGCATCCGTTTCATCTTAGTCCTCCTTATTGCAATTCTTTGCATTCATATGCTTATTAGACTAGCGTTACTTCAACAAACTATTTTATACATTTAAACACGAGAAAAAGTGGGATCCTCATCCTTCTCTTATACTCTCCTTCACTATTAAAAAACTGAGGATTTGGTTTACATTCTCTAATATCCTCTATTTTAAATCCAACATGTTTCAGTGACTGAAAATACTCTTCAAAAGTTCTGTGGTACTTAACTACACTTTCTCCAATCCAAGGCTCCATTCTCTTACCCATTTCAAAATAGTTATCGACGATCCAGTCCGACTTTCTTTCTGAAGTTGTTGCACTTTTCATGGATGATGTTAGAACCGGATGCTGTACACTAAAAATAAACTGACCATTAGGGATAAGCGCACTACGGATACTATCAAAGATTGGTTCTAGGTCTTGTAAATAATGAATAGCCAATCGAGAGATTACCAAATCATATTTCTCTTTTGGGTAATTCCAACTCTCCATAGTAGCATGGTGAATCTCACGTTTAGATGTATTTAACAGTTCTTTTGCCGCTTTGACCATATTACTTGAACCTTCCACACCTTCGTAAAAGTTACATCCCTGCTCAAGCAACTCATATCCGAACTTAGCATCCCCGCATCCTAAATCGAGCACCTTTTTCCCAAGTACATCGCCCATAAGATCATATATAACCGGCTTTTCAATAATGTTATTTGGGCTATCCGCTCTGTTTCTTCTCAATAAATAGTTATAGAAAAAATCTTCATTGTCATACACCGATGACCCTTTGTAATCCAACAGAATACCTCCTTGCTGTAAGAAAATTCTTTTGGGTAATTTTAGCATTTAAAACAACCTTATACTACCGATAATTTCATTTAGCTCTTAAACCTATCATTAAAAAAAACACCCCAAAGAGTCTCTCTGAGGTGTCCAATTCTTAGTGTTTGATTGGCAACGTATAGTATCCAAAAGCAAGATCAAGTAAAGCACTCGCTTCTTGGCGAAGCAAAGGCTTTTTAGAACGAAAATCGACAGACCCGTCATCATTCACTTTTGTATCAGGATCTACAATGCCTTGTGACACTAATGCTATGATCGAATCAGTGGCCCATGAGTCTGTGTCACCTTTAAGCGTAATTTCTGAAGCTTGCTTAGCTTGTTTTAGATTTTGAATCATAACGGCTGCTACTTGTCTTGTGATGACAGCATTACGATCAAAACCAGGGATTCCTTTTTTCGTTAATTCTTTATTCCCCTCAATTAAATGAGGAAAGCCGTACCATCCATGGGCAAGAATTAGAGCATCCATAAACTCACCTTGCGTCATCGTTCCCTGTGGTTCGAAATTGTTGCCAGATTTAGCACTTATCACATCAAGCGAATACAGGTTGTCGATGTAAGATTTATAAACGCTCTCCTCAGATACATCAGCGAATGCTGGCTTCGTGTGAACCTTACGAGCATCTGAAACAAAGTCTGGGCTATTAGGATTCGTATAATAAAAGTATTCGATCTGATCTTTATGATCTTTTTTAAAGGCCAATTTGTTACCTAATTCATCTTCGAACAATAGCGGATTAATCATTCGTAACGTATGTGTACCGCTTGTTCCAGTCTCCATAATCAGATTGCCATCTGCATAGGTGAAGTTCGATTTCAAGAAATAGAATCTGGTGTTCAAATAAGTTCCAGTATATTTAGTAGCTTCTGATGCAGGCAATGGGAGATACGTTGGCGCCTCTGGTGCTTTCTTTTCAGGAAAATAGTGATCCATCAAGGCTTCATAAATGTCTAAGCTCATCATTGTGTCATTGTTATAGGACATGTAGAAAGCGGTATTCTCCTCTGGCAATAATACGATCAGTGATTGATGACCAGGCATATTTCCACCTTTGAGAACCACATGATAGCCATTCATCAGATCATTACGATACCCTTCAAATCCTCCAACCGTCGTCATCGGAAGCGATTCATTCGCAAATACAGAGTAGGTTTGCATCATCTTCGTGGTTTCTTTACTAATGATTTGCTTCCCATTCACACTACCTTGTTGTTGAAACAGAGTTAAATATTTAGCCATATCTTCTCCTGTGGAAAGGATGCTGCCCTGTGGCCCATCGGTAGGCGCATGCCCAAAGGTTGGATGAGGTTTACCATCTGGTCCATAATGCGTGGCCATTCTAGCTAAAAGCTCTGGGGTAAATCGAGCACTAGTAGAGTTCATTCCTAACGGTTTGAACACATGGTTCTCCATATACTTATAAAACGGGGTACCACTTACGTTCTCAATCGCATAGCCCGCAAGTAAAAAGGCAAAATTATCATAGGTATACGCTTCACCCGGCGTCCGAACGACAGTCGGCATATGCTCCGTCATAAACTTTTTCATGGGGATGTCCTGATCTACATATTCCGGTGCAACAAAGTTAGCTTTATCCGGGTAATCAAAGCCCGTTGTGTAAGATAACATATTTCTTAAGGTTAACGGAGTTTCCGTTTCATTTGGTACTTTCATTCCGCCAAGATACGCATTGATATCGTGATCAAGATTCATCTTTCCTTGTTCCACTAGCTGCAAAGCTGCTAAAGCGGTAAATGTCTTCGACACGGATGCGATCTGAAAGACGGTATTCTTATCAACAAGGGTTTTCTTTTCTTTGTCCGCATATCCGTACCCTTTATTCACGAGCACCTTTCCGTCTTTAACCACTACAAAATTGGATCCGTTCACATTGTATTCCTTCATTTTCTGCGCAAATATAGGGTCCGCGAAAGCCTCGATTTCTTTTCCATTAAAAGATCCTTTCGAACTGGTTGCGTTAGTGGAGACTGGTGCTGAACATGCTGTAAATACAGCTGTTGATAATAATAGTGCGATGACGCTAAGCTTGCGTGTCTTTTTCTTCATAATCCATTCTCCTCTATAGGGTTAGTTGTAAATAGTAAACCTGTTCTGAGTATCACAAACGGATTGTCATTCTAGCTAGAAACGTTCTGTCACCAATTAGCTTCGTTACATGTCATATGACATAACGATTTAATCAAAAAAAAGACACCAACAAGGAGTCAGTGTCTTTCATTTCGTATATTAGTCTAGAAGAGCTTATAACCATCTCGAAAAATTTTTATGAGTTACTTTGATCTGATTTCGTTCGGCCCAAGCTTTTAACTGTTTCATTATTTCATCTTCATCTTTTTGTGACAGAAAATTAAAGCATAATTTATAAGGAACAAATTTATTCACTTTAGGTCTAATCCCAACTACAGGACTAAAATATCCTTTTATATATATGTCATTAATCCGCTCTGCTTCTATTCCTAGATCTTCTATTAATATAGATTCCGGTTGAATCTGAATTTCAACAACTCTTCTGATCGTAAATATCCTGTAGACTAAAACAATTGCAACAATGAAACACAAAATAGCCTGACCATAAAGTAAACAAGAAAGCACTAAGTTGTCACTACTTGTATAGCGATAGTTTAGATTATAAATTTGAAATAATTGAATCCCCATTAGCAGACTGATATACACCAGAAGTGGTATTAACGACGGACGCCTCACTCTATAAACCTCTGTATTATCCATGTGCCCCTCCTTTTCTCACGTCCATATAGATTACCATATGTTATAAAAAATGGATATTGCACATTTCTTCACTTTACTGGAATCTCAATCACTTTATTGTATATCTTCAAATAGTGCATCCCTTCTATTAGTAGTGACTCAGGCTCTGCTTGTGTATCAAATAATAAAGTTCGTTCTTTCATTAGTTTGCCGTCCACTTGCTTTGTCTCTTTTTGATTAATCGTTGTTTTTAAAGATGTACTCTCGTTGTTCGTTTCTATAGACACACCATCCAGCATTACATCATCGTCAGAAGCGATTGTTATTTCGATGCCTTGAGAGGTTTTGGAGACATCTTTTAACCATAATTCTTTATCACCCAACATAAATGGCTTATCACTAAGGGAAGTCAGGGAATACTTTGCTTCCAGCTTTTGATATCCAGGAAACTCTTTAACGACTAGCTGCATGGAATGTAGCTCCTTAGGCAATGTGTCGAAGCGAATATCAAATGTTCTTCCACCTAATGAGGTTTGATTACCACTACCCAGGATCTCAACAGGTGTTCCATCGACAATTAATTGTATCCCATGTAATCCAAGCTTCACTCGATCAAAACTATCGACATCCAGCTTCCCTTTTACTACAGTCATCGTTGGTGTAGCTGTGATTGATTTGAAGGTAATCGTACCTTTGTCGACTTTAATCTTTTTATTGATCGATTGTTTAATCTGAGTTTCCATGGCCTCATTAGGGTTATAAGGGAACGTAACTGTTCCTTCGCTCATCTGGCCGTTCTCTACTAGCTGCTGCCAAAAGTGTAACGTTAGTTTTTTTGAAAATGGATTTACGCTGTCAAACGACATCTGACCTTTAATCTCCGTATGACCTTCATTGATTAATGATGTACCACTTACTACGTTAGAATCGGTTAAAAAACCACTTATTTTTGAGGGTCTAAAAGCGTCTACAGACATATCCTCTAGTCCATTTGGGTTAGTTAAGGTGTAATACATAATGAATTGATTGGCGTCCGCCATAATTCCGTTAATGGTAAGAGTTGTTCCGTCTAGTAACGTAGTTTTCTTGTTGATGTTTTGGCCCAACCCTTTTTCATTTAGCTGTTGTAAAGTTGTGCCATTAAGCAATTCATCAAAGCCAAAAAGCTGTTTTCCATAATAAGCAAAAGCATTGTAGTTTTGTCCAGAAATCACTGTCACCAATAAAACAACCGCAACAACCTTCCAAATCGGTGCTATTCTTTTCGTTCTTTTTGCGGGATCCGAATTCAAAGCCTTTCTTAATCTCATTTCTAATTCTTCAGGTGCGGTAATGGACGCTATGCGTGTCTTTTCATCAGCTAATTGTTGCTCGACGTTATTGTTCATCAACATCACCTCTGTACTGATTTTTGAGCGTTTGTAATCCATGGTAAATTCTTGATTTAACCGTTCCTATCGGAACCTTCGTAATGTCAGCTATCGTTTGATAATCGAGATCATGAAAATACTTTAATTGAATCGCTTCTCTCTGATGTTCATTTACTTGTAACAACAAGGTCTCCATATCCATTTGCTGCTCACTTCTGCGATAAGGATCATTACTACTCACTACTTGGCCTATTTCCCTATCGTCAACCTTACTCCAATCCTCTAACAGCACCAGCTTGCCGCGCTTATGAAGTAGTCGTTTACAGCCATTCACCAAAATCGTCTTACTCCAGCTATAAAATGCTTCCTCTTTCTTTAGTTGACCGATCTTTTCATAAAGTGTGACGATCATTTCCTCCATGGCATCCATGGCATCATGCGCATTCCCCATATAGCTGAACGCTAGCCTATAATAAACGTCTTTTTCAGACATGATTAAGTGGAGCAATGCTTCTTTATTCCCCTTTTTGGCTTTTTTCACCCAACGAGCAACATCCATGCCTTCACCTCTCTCCCCTATAAGAGTTAGGAGTAACTTAAAAAGTTCATTTCCCATAAAAATAACTTTTTTTATACTATGTATGGTTTCATTCACCTAAATGTAATATTAAGGAAAATAAGTCTCTTCTATACCCCAATCTAGTTGATTTTAAACACTTCAAGTAATAGAATGAACTAATCTAAAAGAAAAGGATGGGCATAAGAGATGCCGTTTAAAGAACCTCGTACACTCAGTAAAAGATCCCTATTATTTTTCTCTCTCATTATGCTAGTTAAAAGTTATTTTGCTTGGTATTTTCTCTTTGAAGACGGGCCTACGTGGACCACATGGCTTAAAGAAATCCCTTTTGTGCTTCTAGTCTTTTGCTTGATTGAATGGTTCGCAACGAAACGAAAAATTGCCATCTACATGCTGGTCAATGTGTTGATCACTACACTATTTTTCTCACTCATTGTATATCATAATCATTTTGGCATTATTGCTACTTCACAAGTATTAGATCAGGTCAAGCAAGTTGGAGCCGTTAAGAAAAGTATTTTCTCGGTCATGCGTCCGCAATATATGCTTATTTTTGTGGATATCATTGTCATTGGTTTGGTCATGTTGAGAAAACAGAAGGCACTTAATTGGAAAAAAGCCATGTCGCGTAAAAGTAACCGGAAAGCGGTTGCGATCTTATTCTGTGTTTCCATCGTCATTTGCGCAATGAATATTTTTCCTAACCGAGCCAGTATGAACGAAACCGTTAAAGCCGAGCAAATGGGCATTCTCAATTATGAAGCTTACTCTCTATTAGCCAATCAAGAAGAAGAACAAATCGACGTCGCTAAGATTACACAAGCAGCGATTAACGAGACCAAAGGAATTCAAGCAACCTCAAATCCGGTTCAATTTGGAGCCGCCAAAGGAAAGAACCTGGTCATTCTTCAGATGGAGTCTTTCCAGAACTTCTTAATCAATCTAAAGATTGATGGAGTAGAAATTACGCCGAATATGAATAAGCTTGCGGCTAGCAGTTATTACTTTCCGCGTTTCTACCAGCAGGTTGGACAAGGAAATACTTCTGACGCCGAATTCATTGTAAATACTTCTTTCTATGTTCCACCTGATGGTCCAGCCACTCAAATGTATGCGCCAAAAGAGCTTCCAAGCTTACCTAAGCTGCTTCAAGCGCAAGGTTATGATACGGCAACATTCCATACCAATGAAGTCGACTTTTGGAACCGTGGCGAGCTTTATACTGCCTTAGGATTTAATCGATATTACGATAAGGAATATTATGGTGAAGAGGACACGGTATTTTATGGAGCTTCTGATGAGGTGTTGTATGAGAAAACAGCTGCAGAGCTAGCAAGGATGGATCAGAAGGATCAGCCATTCTACTCCCATGTTATTTCGATGTCAGCGCATAATCCGTTCTCGATCCCTGAGGATAAATACAAAATGGCCCTTCCAGAACGATTCGAAGGAACATTAGTCGGGGATTATATTCGTGCTCAAAATTATGCTGACTATGCACTTGGACTTTTTATTGATGAGCTCAAACAAAATGGGGTATGGGATAACAGCTTGATTGCATTGTACGGAGATCACCGCGGACTTCCTATCTTCTCTCTAAAAGAGGGCGATCACGTCTTATTACAGGAAATCCTTGGTCATGAATATACGGAACGCGAATTAATTAATATTCCGTTGATCCTATCAGCGACGGGGATTACAACGCCAAGTGTAAAAGAACAGTTGGGCGGTCAAGTGGATATTTTGCCTACTGTATCTAATTTATTGGGTGTTTCTCTTGCGGATCATATTCATTTCGGACAAGATTTATTGAATCAATCAACTTATAACCTACTTCCTCAGCGCTATTATTTGCCAACAGGATCGTTCGTAAATAATGAAGAGCTCTTCCTATCTGGCAGTGGCTTCGAGGATGGTCAGCATTATACCTTATCTGGAGATGGTAACCACACGCAACAAACGACCGAGGATGAGTTCGATCGTGCTTTAGAGCTTCTCCATCTATCAGATAGTTATGTAACACAGTTACCGGATAGAGTAATTGAGGAAAAATAAGCTTATATATATCAAAAACACTGCACTCACCAAATCGGCGAATGCAGTGTTTTTCTATAGTCATTTACTTATTCTTTTACGACCAGTTTTAGAGGTGCGGCAATCAGTTTCTCAACCGTCTTGCCATCTAATACGTCTTTCGCTGCTTGAATCGCTAACTGCCCAATTAATGCAGGCTGCTGAGCAACGGTTCCTGTGAGTTTACCCGCCTCAATGGATTTAAGTGCATCTTCATTTCCATCAAAACCGATGACAGGAATATTCTTACCTGAACTCTGAATCGCTTCTATAGCACCAAGAGCCATTTCATCATTATGAGCGAAAACCGCTTGTACATCTGGATTTCCTTGGAGAAGGTTCTCCATAACGGTCAATCCTTTCGTACGGTCAAAATCAGCAGTTTGCTTCGCAATCACCTCAAGCTGCGTGTCGGCAATTTCATGGAATCCTTTCCCGCGTTCACGGGTAGCTGATGCTCCCGGTGATCCTTCTAGTTCTATAACCTTTGCACCTTTTCCAAGCTGCTCTACAATATATTCAGCTGCCATTGATCCACCTTTTACATTATCAGAGGCAACAAGGGCTTTAATGTCTCCCTTATCTGCAGAACGGTCCAAAGTAACGACTGGAATATCTAGACTGTTAGCTGTCTGAACAACCGTCGAGATCGCTGAAGAGTCTACTGGATTGATCAACAGCGCATTTACACCTTTTTGCATTAAATCTTCAACGTCATTACTTTGCTTGGCCGAATCATTCTGCGCATCGATAACGAGAACCTCCATACCAAGCTTCTTAGCTTCTGCCAAAACTCCATCTTTAACAGATACAAAGAACGGATTGTTCAAGGTAGAAATGGATAATCCAATCTTCATATTCCCTGGGCCCCCGCCGCTGTTCGGCTTTGCCCACTCTGGAGGCTCTAAGGAACAGCCCGTCATAAGAATCAAGAGTAAGGAAGTAAAAATTAATGTGAGCTTTTTCATATGGAATCCCCCTTATACGGCTTTCTTACGGTCTATGAGTACAGCAATCGCAATAACGATCCCTTTAACTACCATTTGGTAAAATGATGATACGCCGAGCAAGTTCAAGCCATTGTTCAGAATCCCGATAATAAGAGCACCAATTAATGTGCCTACGATACGTCCACGGCCACCTGTTAAGCTCGTCCCCCCTAATACTACTGCCGCGATCGCATCCAACTCATAGGATGTACCTGCTGTTGGTTGCGCTGAGTTCAATCTAGAGGTCAAGATGGCACCAGCCAATGCTGATAACATACCGGTTAAGGAATAGATCATTATTTTGATGCGGTCTACTTTGATCCCTGAAATAATGGAAGCTTTCTCATTACCCCCAATAGCATACGTTTTACGGCCAAATGGCGTTTTATGCAGTACAATCCACAACACAGCGAATACGATAATCATCGTGATAGCAGGTACAGGTATTCCTAGTAAATATCCACGACCAAACAATTGGAACGTCATGCTGTCACCAAGACCTGTGATCGGATTACCGTCCGTGTATACAAGCGTTAATCCGCGGAAAATAGTCATGGTCGCCAGTGTAGCAATAAACGGCGCCATTCTACCTTTCGTAATCATCAGTCCGTTGACCATCCCCATCAGTCCACCCGCTAAACAACCCACAACAATAGCTAAGATTGGATCCCAGCCTGACAACATCAAGTTGGCTGTGAAGGCACTGGATAAAGCTAGAATAGACCCTACTGATAAATCGATACCACCCGTTAGAATAACAAAAGTCATCCCAAAAGCGATAAGCGCATTAATTGCGACTTGTCTAAGCAAGTTCAGTATATTAAGGGGTTCCATAAAGCTTGGGTTCAGCACGGTTACGATAATAATTAGAATGATTAGCCCTAGTAATGGCCCTAATTTCTGCGTGATTTGCCCAATTTGGAAACCTTTCTTTACACTCTCATCTTTGATAGTAGTCATTACTATTGCCCCCCTGTAGCTAACGTCATGATTTTTTCTTGCGTAGCTTCCTGTTGTGAAAGTTCTCCACTGATTTCCCCTTCATGAACAACTACGATGCGGTCACTCATCCCTAAGACTTCAGGAAGTTCTGAGGATACCATAATAATGGCGACACCACGTTCAGTTAATTCGTTCATAAGCTGATAAATTTCCCGTTTTGCCCCAACATCGACGCCGCGTGTAGGCTCATCAAGGATAAGAACACTGAGGCCAATACCAATCCATTTGGCGATAACTACTTTCTGTTGATTACCCCCAGATAAATTCCGGACCAAAGTGGATGATGATTGTGTCTTAATGTGTAGCCGTTTAATAAGCATGTCCACGAATTCTTGTTCCTTCTTAGCATTGATTACACCTTTAGGGGCAAAGTCGTATAAATTCGTCAGTACCATATTATCTCGAATAGAGAAATCTAGGATTAACCCCTCATCTTTGCGGTCTTCTGTAACAAAGCCGATTCCAGCTTGCATAGCGTCATTGGGATTCCGAATGGTAATCTTCTGTCCCTTCACCCAAATCTCACCTTGGTCTAATGATTCTAATCCGAATAAGGTTCTCATCATCTCTGTACGTCCAGATCCCATTAATCCAGAGAATCCTATGATTTCGCCAGCTCGCACAGAGAAATTAGCATTTTTAAATTGCCCTTTCTTTGAAGCATTCTTAACTTCAAGAACCACTTCTCCGGGTTTAGAAGTACGCTCAGGGAACCGGTCCGTTAATTCACGACCTACCATCTTCCGAACTACATCGTCAAAATTAGTTTCAGGAATGGGCTTCGTGTCTACGGTTTTCCCGTCTCGCATAACGGTGATTCGATCACATATCGTAAAAATCTCTTCCATCCGATGCGAAATATAGACGATAGAGACGCCTTCTTTCTTTAACGAGGCAATGACTTCAAATAGTTTCTGTATTTCTCTCTCGGTTAATGCAGCGGTAGGTTCGTCCATAACAATAACTTTCGCATGAGTCATAAGCGCTTTAGCGATCTCAATCATCTGTTTTTCACCTACTGAACATTCCCCCGCCTCTTGGTTCAAAGGAATGGTCACAGAGAGCTTAGCAAACTGTTCATTTGCTAACGCTTTCATCTCTTTCCTATTTAACAGGCCGAATTTGGATGTTCGTTCCTTGCCAATGAATAGATTATCCAGAACCGTCATATCTGGCCATACATTCAGCTCCTGATGGATAAATGCGATTCCATATTGTTCTGCCTCTTTGGGATTCGTAAAGTATTTCTCCTGATCATCTATACGAATGGTGCCTTGGTCACGTTGGTGCAGACCGATCAGAATATTCATCAGCGTAGACTTACCTGCGCCATTCTCACCCATCAGGGCATGAACTTCACCATCCTTAAGTTCAAAATCCACACCGGTCAATACACGGTTAGCGCCAAAAGACTTATGAATATCTTTCATCGTAATGTGCATACACTTAGAACCCCCTTTTTATCCAAAATAGACCCCAGCTTGTAGAATACAGTTTGCATACGGCTTAGCTTCACCCGTGCGAATAATAACCTTAGCCTGCATCGTCAGCTGCTTAAATTGCTCATGTGAATATGCTTCTATCGGTATTTCCTTAAATTTATTATTCAAGTATTGAGAGGTGACTTTATTATCAGTCTCTAATTCCTCTGCAACGATCACCTTTTCGATGACCATATCCTCCGAAATGATATCAACGATATCTTGGAAGCTAGGAACCCCTAGTTTAACCGCCAAATCAATCTTCGGAACACCTGGTGGAACTGGAAGCCCCACATCTGCGATGACAATTATATCAGTGTGGCCTAAGTCAGTAAGCACTTTGGAAATATGACTGTTTAATATCCCTTGTTTCTTCATAACTAAAGATTCGCCTCCACTTCTGCTCTTGTCGGCATGCCACCTTGTGCACCAAATTTAGTAACGGATAAGGAAGCCGCTCGATTGGCAAACTTTACACTATCCAGAATGGAGCTGCCTTCAGCTAAAGCAACTGCAAATGCCGCATTAAAAGTATCTCCAGCACCTGTCGTATCTATAGCGTTAACTTTGTAAGTAGGAACCAGAACTTCTTGTTCTCCATCGTAAAATCGTACGCCATTGCTTCCCTCTGTGATAAACAGCTTGTTTGGATATTTCCGTAAGGCATCTGTAGTACTCATCCCAGGGAATAAAATCGTACATTCATGTTCATTAGGTGTCAGATAGGCGGCATTTTCTATAATCGCGTCACTAATGGGACGCGCAGGTGCCGGATTAAGCAGCATAGGGATATTAAATTTATGACAAAGTTCGCTTACAAAAGACACCGTTTCTTCGGGTATTTCTTGTTGGATTAGCACCATATCAGATCCTTTAATAGCATCAAGTGCTCGCTCAACCAAAGCAGGAGTAACTGAATCATTAGCTCCTTTTACAACGATAATACTATTATCACCTTCTGCTAAAATGATGTGAGCAGTACCGCTTTTGGTATGTGTAACCGGTTCCACATTGGTGGTAAGAACCCGATTTCTCTTAAGATTCTCCATGATCTCCGTACCATAGAAATCTTCACCTACACAACCAACCATCATAACTTCTGCCCCTAAACGCGAAGCAGCTACGGCCTGATTCGCTCCCTTGCCTCCTGGAACGGTAGCGAAGCTCTCTCCAAGAACAGTTTCTCCTGCGTGAGGTCGCTTAGATGAGGTTACCACCAAATCCATTGAACAACTTCCAATTACACAAATCTTAGCCATGTCCATCAACCTTTCTTATGTTGTCATCTATTCTTTACTTCTTGTTGTTTCCCGCTCCACAAAGCTGACGGGTAATTGAATGATTTTATCTTCTACTTTATCTTGCTCAATTAACTTAATAAGTAAACCAGCCGCTTCACGGCCCATGTCATGTGCAGGCTGACGGATAGTGGATAACGAAGGAGACAACAGGCTGCTAAGTGGGATATCATCGAATCCAATGATTTGGAGATCCTGTGGCACTCTTTTACCTAAGCGATGTGCTTCATGAATAACTGCTGTCGCCACGATATCATTACTTGCAATTACGCCGTCTGTGTCTATATATTTATCAAATAACTCTACAGCCCATTGTTCCGCTTCCGTGTGGGAGAAAGATGAAGTCTGGATTACTTGATAAGTGATTCCCATTTCATCAAGTACTTCAATCGCACCTTGAAATCGATCCTGCGCCGGTTTAATATGTGCCGGTCCTTGCATGACTGTAATCTTGGTGCTTCCCCGTGCAATGATTTCTTGAGCAGCAAGGCGTCCGCCTTTTCTGCCATCTGCATATACGGAAGGACTGTCATTAGAAGTACGGTCAAGAAATACAACCGGAATTTTTAAATTAGAATAAATATCTTTCTCAGGAAAATTAGTGGATGAGATCATGCCAATGACATTATTTTGGATAAAGGTTTGAATATAATCCAATTCCTTTTCCTCGTTCTCATCACTATTACCAAAGATTATCCGATAACCATGCTCCTGCATCTGATCTTCTATCCCACGTGCTAATTGCGGGAAGAATGGGTTCGTAATGTCAGGTAATAGAAGTCCGATTAATTTGGATTTCCGTTTATACAAAGACCTTGCAACCTCATTAGGGGTATAATTCATTTCTTTGATTGCTGCCTCAACCTTTTTTCGAGTATCGATATTCACATAACCAGAATCATTTAACACCCTAGAAACGGTTGCCACCGATACTCCAGCTATTTTAGCAACATCTTTAATCGTCATCATCATTCATTTCATCCCCCAATGTGTAACCGGTTACATGTATTACATTAACTAGGTTATCATAAAACCGTTTTCATTACAAATTTTTTTTCGTTCCAATATATAACAAAGGATATCGATTGAACTCGCTATCCTTTGTGAGGCTAATAAACCAGTTCACAATCATGGTGTTCCCAGACATCAAATAAATTACCATCCAGATCTTCAAATACAAAAAACTTCCCATACTCACCTTCATCGCTAATGTTTCCGACTTTCACATCTTCAGAACTCAAATTGTTATGAAGTGATACGACAAATGTTTCACAAACCGAGCTGCAGATTTCTCCAAGTCTTTAACTGGGATCACATTATATGCAATACCTAAAATTCTTCCAACCTCCATCGAATACCTCCTTGACCTTAGACTTTTGTCTACTAAAGATCTCTAAAGTCTTTTATCAGCAAATCGATTTAATAGTTTGATTGTATTAAAATGCATCCCTTCATGGTAAAGCGTGAAATTTATGAATTCTCCGATTGTATTTAAAGTTAATCCACTACCCGTTGTAAGAGGGGTTACTTGCTCACTTAAGCGATTGTGCATAGCTTCCTGAATACGTTTGGGTTGCTCCGAAAGCATCTCAATTAACACTTCAAGTGTTGGTGGTTTCTCGCTCCACTCTGCAGGTTTAGTACCTTTTGCAAATAATCGTTCAAAGCTTTCCGGCAATTGCATAAGCTCCCTAGCGGAATGAAAAGCGAACTTCTCTTGCACCAAATAAATATGTCCCAAGTTCCATCTAACGTTGTTATTAAAGCCCTGTGGAATGATATCTAGTAGTTCCTCGGAAAGTTCTTCAACTGCACGAACAGTAACACTACGTACAAATTCAATTTGTTTGAACACGATTGGCTCCATCATGGCCCCTCCTATTTTTTATCCATAGTTTACCATGCACGACAACCGAATCCTAGCAGTTAGTACGAATTGTAAAATATTCCTTTACAAAAGAAAATGAATGGTTTATTTTAACATTAAGTCATCATTAAATATTAGTCGTATCATCCCAACATTTAAATTCTATAACGAGAAATATCGGAGGTTATGATGGAAGATAACATGAAAGACACCTTACTTTCGAACATAAAATTTGCGTACAACGAAGCTTTGGAATTCATTGTTTCTATGGGAATGATTGCTTGTGAAGAGCAGTTGCTTAAGGCAGCTGAGGATTACAAACTTGAAATGGACCCACAAGCGTTGTCTTATCATAAAGATGCACGAGCACGGTTGTCACCTCACTCCTACCGAGAACTTCAGTTTTTTTTCCAGTACAACTTTTTTCATAAAGCACTCGATTTTGCTTTCTATGAATCCATTTGCACTTGTCCAGAACCACAAACAGCTGAAGCATGGATAAATCGACTGGAAAAGAGTCCTGCAGAAAAAGTAGTCGCTGAAATGGTATATGGTGTGTATTACGATAAATTAGATGAGTTGCTAGAAGAAAACGATTGGGAAATCGTCAAGAAGGATACCCGCTTAATGGCTGAGCTTGTGGCAAGAACAAAACCGCAGCTGGATGTGATTGAAGCGCAGGGGCCATTACTAGAGTGCCTTGCTTATCCCGAAGAAACTAAGCTACGTTATATGCAGCTCTTAAACCAGTTCTACAAGGATGTCTTTTCACTTTGGAAAGAGGAGTTAAGAAGGGAGTCTGAACAAGCCTCTCAGCGTTATGAAGGTTTGTTCCTAGCGAATCCTGAAAGATTCATTCGTGATATCAACAAAAATGAACCTGCAGTTTATGATGTTCCCACTACTTTTCATGTCAGCTTTTTCTCACAAGTTGGGAATCATGTTCTCTTCTTTTACGCAGGAAGTTCTCGTATCGCTTGGGTTATATTCGGCATTTTTAATGATCATGTATTCGGACCAGCTGCTGATCGAGAGAAAACTGAACTTTTTTTAAAAGCATTCTCGGATAAACGACGTTTAGACTTCTTGCTGCTCTTAAGGAATCGCCCTCACTATGGACAAGAAATTGCATCAGCACTTGGCATAACGCCCGCGGCAGTAACTTATCATGCCAACTTCCTATTTTTTTTAGACCTTATCGAACTAAAAAGAACCGATCATCGATTATATTACCATCTTCGAATGGATAAATTGAGAGAATTACTTGCCGTCACCACAAAAGTCATGCTCGATGAGGAACCTCCTATCTTTTAAGTGAACCACAGCAAATTAAAACCATAGTGGGGAGGGTCTAAATTGAATGGATCTACAAACATAGAAGCAGACTCGATCAAAAAATCCAAAGTAGTTTCTAACACTTTTATGCGTTTACTGAAACTTGGAAAACCCTATTTAGGCTGGTACCTCATATTATGTCTCTTAGCTGCCGTCGTTTCCCTTGCAACAGTTGGGATAGCCGAATCTTTACGACGTATAATCAACGCTGCTACGAATCAGAACATGTCCTTTTTGATGTCTGGTGCTATCTTTGCTCTAATAATCGTTATTGTAGATGCTTTAGCCAGCTTCTTATTGACTTACTTATCAGGTGTGCTTGAATTCAAGTCGACCTCCAAGCTTCAGGTATCACTGCTAGCTAGATTATTAAACGTACAGATGAAAGATTTGGATCGTTATCATTCTGCTGATCTCATTAGTCGTATCAATGATTCTGCCCCAGCTGCTCAGCAAGGTATCAATCAGAAGACCATTGAACTATTCAGTAATCTGATGCAAATTACATTTCTCCTAACTTATCTGCTCTCACTCCAATATGTCTTAACGCTCGGAACTATATTGATTTGCTCGCTTGTTCCACTTGTGATGATTCCCTTCACTTCCCGCCTACGTTCCATGCACGAGCAAAGACAGCAAATTGAAACCGCTCAACAAATGTTTATTCAAGATACGGTACAGGGTGCTGAGGTTGTGCGTGCCTTCTCCCTTGTACCTAAGCTGCATAATCAATTCACACAACGTGTTAGGCAATATTTCAACATTCATTTACCTGTCACACGCTTAGAAGCTGTGGGCTATAATATGCCCTTTGCCGTTATTCTTAGTGGATTGCTATATGTTCTCTCCTACGGCGGATATCTAGTTATCCAAGGGAGATTGGATGTGGGAGCAGTGGCGGCATTTCTGATTTGTTTCGAGCAAATTACAAACCCTGTATCAAAGCTGGCTAATCTATGGACAGAATTACAAGCCTCGCTGGCGCAAGGTAAACGATTGTTTGAAGTCATTGATTTACCAGAAGAAGACGCAAGCCGTGAATGTAATCAGGAAGATTCTCATAAAGAAATGCCGATGAATAACAACCAAGCAATTAGTGGCTTGTACCCTATCACCTTTGAGAATGTAGGTTTTCATTATGGTAATCATCAAGTATTAACTAACGTTAATCTAACCATAGAACCAGGTAAAGTAACTGCGTTTGCCGGTCCTAGTGGCAGTGGAAAAAGCACCCTCCTTCAATTAATACTCGCAACCTATGAACCTAATGAAGGGGTCATCCAATCTGGTAAGTTGCCGTTAAGCAGCATTCCCCCTCGGTCTTGGCGTAATCATTTGGCTTATGTTTCTCAAGAGCCTTATCTGTTCACTGGAACTCTATATGAAAATATTGCATGGGGAAGACCTGACGCAACCTATGAAGAAATTATTAAAGCAGCAAAAAGTGCGGGGATACATGAATTTATTATGAGAACCCCCCTTCAATATCAGACTTCCATTGGGGAACGGGGCCATACCTTATCTGGCGGTGAAAGGCAGCGGCTATCTATTGCCAGAGCGTTTGTCCGAGCGCCTAAGCTTCTCCTTCTTGATGAACCCACAGCTGCACTTGATAGCCATAATGAGGAGATTGTCGGCCAGGCCCTGCAAGAACTCATGCATGATCGTACAACGGTTGTTATCGCGCATAGACTATCTACCATCAGAGATGCAGATCACATTTATTATATGGAGGCGGGTTCTATTGTTGAAGCTGGGACTCATCTGGAGTTAATGACTTTACAAGGACAGTATTACAATATGGTTGAGACCTCAATGAAGAAGGCTGATATTTCTACTCTGGTCAGGGAGGTAGAGATATGAATGAGATGGAATCCAAGAATCTAAAATTGGGGTATGCTCTGCGTAGATTAATCTCTTACGCTAGCCCTTATCGAATTGGATTTATTGTGGCTGTACTCCTGCTCTCTGCTAAACTCGTAATGGACATAGGATTTGCAGCCATTCAGCAAGTATTTATTGATACGATCAACAACGCCAATATGGATGCATTAACACGTATAACTGTAATCTGTGCCATTGCTTGTGTCATCATTATCTGCTGTCTTATGGTGCAGCATTACTTCCGCTTTGTTATGCAAAGTCGGATGGCTTGGGATATTCGTGCGAAGCTGTTTGATAAAAGTCACCGACTTCCATTCCGTTACCTTCAGTCCATGCATTCAGGTGATTTGACTTCTCGTAACACTAAGGATGCAGGGATGGCCATGGGGATGATAAACAGCATCGTATACGATCTAGGCTATAATCTACTTCTCTGTTTCATTTCCTTTCTATATTTGGCTAAAATGGATGTCTGGATCGCCCTGTTAGCTCTTGGATCGGGTCCCCTTGTTTTTCTTTCCGGACGTTTCTTTGATCGCAGATTACGAAAATTATCTACTCAAATATATGCAAAAGAGGCGGAATTACGAGGAATCTTACAAGAAACGCTTCAAGGAATGAAGGTCGTAAGAGCCTTTTCGCTTGAAGAAACTCTCTTAAATAAATATGCGTTAGAACGTGAGCAGTTAAGAAGAATGCAGCTGCGAAAATCGCTTCTAAATGGTCTCTTATGGCAATCTTCTGCCTTTATCAACAATCTCGTAATGGTGACATGCGCCGCTTTAATTGCGTTATCAGCTCTAAGTGGCGGAACATCAGCAGGTGAAGTACTCGCTTTTATTATTTTGATGGGTAGGGTTCAATGGCCTTTTGTCCATATGTCTCAAACATGGGGAGGTGTCCAGGAGGCTTTAGGTGCAGCTGACCGCGTATTCGCTATACTTGATGCACCTGATGAAGGAGCTACTCATCCTTTGCCAGAATCCAGCTCATCAACATTCGCTTCCGTAGAGGTAGCTGCATTACAAATAGAGGATGTCCACTACAACTATTCGGGTAAAACGGATAATGAAGCCTCCCTATTTACAGGGCTTAATATTCATATACAACATGGAGAAACTATCGCGGTTGTCGGGCCAAGCGGGTCAGGGAAGACGACGCTCGTTCGATTATGTAATGGACTTTATGAGCCTACTGCAGGAAGCATCACGGTTTATGGAAAGTCTGTACATGATCAGCTTGAAGAAGCACGTGCAATGATTACCTATGTTCCCCAAACCCCTTATTTGTTCTCAGGAACTATACGAGACAATATCGCCTTCAGTTCTAGTACAGCTAGCGAAGAGGATATTCGAGAAGCCGCTCGGCTCGCAGGTGCAGAAGAGTTTATTACGAAGATGCCCCATGGTTATGACACTATCCTAGGTGAACATGGATCGACTTTATCTGGTGGACAAAGACAACGCATAGCCATTGCCAGAGCTTTTCTTCGTGATGCTCCACTCCTTCTTCTAGATGAAGCAACTTCCGCACTCGATAACGAATCTGAGCGAATGATTCAGCAATCTCTTGATTTGTTAATGAAGAATCGAACCACATTGGTTATTGCACACAGACTATCCACCATACGTGAAGCATCTAGAATTATCGTGTTAAATCAGGGTTCGATTGTTGAGGAAGGTACACATGAGTCTTTATTAGAAATGAATGGGCTATACTCACAATTATATAACATTCAATTTAAATCTTCTGAAGCAGAAGACATTAGTGCACCTGAGTTGCTTCAATTACATTCCAATCTTTGATCTCAGTTCAATGCATACATCGTAATTCATAAGTTATTTTAATTAAGGTGTATGCGTTGGAACCGAGTATAAATTATCCGCTTCTTTTAATTGTTTCATGACGAGCTTAATAAATGACTGGATATAGCTTTCTTGAAGCTCTTTCTTTCTGTGGCTCATCCATATCGAATGCTTTGAGATTACATTTTCCACTTCGACCTTGGCTAACATACCCTGATCAAGATAAGGCTTTGCTAACAACGCAGATACAAAACTAATCCCATAACCGGCAATCACGGCTTGAATAACCTCATTTACTCCATTAAATTGCAGTTCGATCTTCGGTTGTTGTACCTTTCTTTCTTCACATAATTGTACAATTCTCTCTCTGGCTGCACTACCTTCCTCCCTCATAATAAATGCCTCAGCCATCACTTCCTCAAAGCTAACCTCCTGCTTGGCTAAAGAATGATTTGAAGAAACTACGAACACATACTCGTCCTTGTACAACTCACGATGTTCGAACACCCCTGTATGATGAGAAGGAAACGCCATATCACTATAAATCGCCACATCTGCTTCAAAGTTATTTAATTGTTCCATGACTTCATGAGAATTAGCAGTAAAGATCTGAATTTTAACCTCCGGAAAAGATTGTTTGTATAATGATGCCCACCGGGGGATGAGTATGCTTGTGGCCAGGTAATTACCTGCAATCCGAATATGGCCCGCAGGAAATTTATGATAATCCTCAATAATCTGCTGTACCTGTTCACCCATAGCAAATAACTTTTCAAGTGGTTCGATCAGTTTTCTCCCAATCGGTGTTAGCACCATTCTCTTTCCTATGACCTCTAATAATACGATATTATTCTCCCGTTCAAATTTGCGGATCTGCGCTGATATAGCGGGTTGACTGATGTGCAAACGTTCGGAGGCTTTGGTCACACTCCCTGTTATTGCAACATAATAAAACAATTTTAATACATGATAGTTCATCCTGATTTCTTCCTAACTATATAAAATAAAATCATTGTTTAACGGACCTTCGGCTTTCTTATTATAACTATACATTATGAATATTAACTATTATATATTGTTTATTTATAATTATTTATCTTATACTTACAACTATTCAAAAGGGAGGTTTCGTTAATGAAAGAGACAGTATTATTTCTAACCCGTCACGGGCAGACCGAATGGAATTTGCAGAAAAGAATGCAAGGACATCAAAATTCAGCGTTAACAACCTTGGGTGAACAGCAAGCGGAATGGTTGAGAGAACGTTTGGAAGGTGAGAATTTAGGAGCCATTTATTCTAGTACTAGTCCAAGAGCATTGCATACTGCGCAGATTTTACGAGGAAATCGGAGTTTACCGATTCAACAGCAAGCTTCATTAATGGAAATTAACATGGGCATTTGGGAAGGAATGAACACAGATCAGATTGAACAAGAATATCCATTACAGTACACCCATTTTTTCACCAGACCTGATCTTTTTATTCCTCTAGCCCCAGGTGAGACCTATAGTCAGCTTGAACAAAGAGTAACGCCGACTATTGAGCGTATCATTAACGATAATGAAGGACATGAGGTACTTATTGTCACGCATCGGATGACCCTGAAAGTCATTATGGCTCATTTTCTCAATAAATCATTGCAGGAATTAGGGGAACTACCGGATATTCTCTCTACAGCATTGTGTAAAGTAACCCTAACTGACAACAATACAACTATCGATCTGTACGGCGATACTTCACATTATCAATGAATCCTTCTCAAAAATAAAAAAGGAAACTCCGATTTAAATGGGGTTCCCTTTTTAGACTTCAATTTTAAATTTCCACACTTTTGATTGTAAAGCTGCGGACCTTCATCCATTTTCCTGAAATAAATTCGTCAATTGTTTTCGTCTTCGGTCTAACACAAAAACGATGCTTGCTCCCTTTATCAAAACCAACCGCTTCAAAAATCAGGCCGTCACCTATTTGCTCCTTAAAGAACACTTGCTTAAGTCCCAATCTATTTAACATTTCAAGCTTTACACTTTCGATATATGTGCGTGAATACTCCTTAGACATATGTGTTCCTCCTAGTAGTGGTAGTAATATTATAAGTTCAATATTAAGAAAATCAACTGAAGATCACATAATCACAAAAAGAAAAAAGCCAACCCATAGTCTATGGATTGGCTTCTACTGTATAAGTTGATTACGAAATTATTTAACTTCTGTTGTTCCAGTCACTTTTCCATCAATAACAGCTGATGTTTTCAGATCTTCGCTTGCGAAATAGAGGTTACCATCAATAGTGGCGGTTTCAGGCAGAGTAAAGCCTTTCGCTTCTACATAAACATCGCCTTTAATCGTTCCGCCTTCAACTTTCAAATTCTCACTTTGTACTGTAAACTTTGGTACGGTTAGTGTATAAGTAGCAGTGATCTTGTGATCAGCATCTTGCGAATAAAGGGCAATCTTACGGTAGATGTCGCCATCTGCGGCTCCTTTATTACGGAATTCTCCAGCTACAACAACCTCATCAGAAATCGTTACATCATTTAGAATCGCAACAATCCAGTTTCCATCTTTGCTAACAGCCTTAGTAAACGCATCTGCTTGATTCACGATCGAAGCTGTAGTGACAGCATCTGTCTGCTCAGCAGCCGGAGCTGAAGTTGCCGCCGAATTGTTTGCTTTATCCTCATTTGCTCCACAACCTGCCAATACTGCTACCGAAACCCCAGCCACTAAAATCATTTTAAATAGTCTCATTTTCGATTCCCCCTAATTTTGATTATGAATTAATTATATATTAAAATCCTTAATAATTAAGTGAATAATTTCACAAATTTGTGTCAATATCTAAAGCGGTTTCACAGCGCGCTCTCTTCCCGACTAAGATTCGTTCCCATGAGTCACACCTCTTCTCGCTGACTGATTTAGCTTCTTATATCTATTTACCCAAATTATAAAAATGAACACAAGCATCATTTGCTTCTTGGTATAAAGTCAATCGTTGACTCTTTTCAAGTGTTAATGATAATATTTGGAAATAAATATCTCAGCAAGGGAGAAGTTTACTGGTGAAAAAGACTACAATGAAAGACATCGCGCTACAAGCTAATGTCTCCGTTGCGACTGTAAGCTATGTTCTGAACCGCGTCGATAACCAAACCATTCCTGAGAAGACCCGCAATCAAATTCTGTCACTTGCCGAAGAACTTCATTACATTCCTAATCTAGCAGCCCGTTCGCTTGCCAATAAAAAAACGGGATTAGTAGGGGTACTTGTCCATAATTCTGCTTATATGCCACCTTGGAAACTCTATGCCCAATTCACCTTTATTCGTGCTTTGGAACAGCGTTTAACGGATGCCGGATATCATACGCTGCTATATTCTC
The DNA here is from genome assembly GCF_038000345.1 of Paenibacillus sp. FSL E2-8871. Taxonomy (NCBI): domain Bacteria; kingdom Bacillati; phylum Bacillota; class Bacilli; order Caryophanales; family Paenibacillaceae; genus Paenibacillus; species Paenibacillus sp. FSL E2-8871. Next base: position 2,269,668 of record NZ_JBBOBV010000001.1, read on the forward strand.
TTGGTACTGACCATCCTTCTCTGAATATCATCGTTGAAAGAAAGCTCGAAGCCGTCTTTCTGATCGATGTGCACGATGAATCCTTCTATTCGATTTCCAAACATTTTGTAGAAGGTATCCCCTTGATTTTGATCGACAGCATGATTGAAGATAAGCTGTTTAAGCAAGTTCTTTACAATTATCGTTCAGCTCTACGGAAGGTAATGCCGGAGGATCTTTCACAGGTTTGTTTAATTATGGAGAGCTTCAATAACTCCCTGCTCACTAACTTTATCCAAGATAGTCTTCCTTTACCTGAGAAAGCAATATTCAAAGTTCAAAATATGGAAGAATTGAATACAATCTTATCGGAGGGGATCTACAAAGAGGCCATAGTTATTAATGAGTTTATCGGAAGTTGTGTTGAAAAATCCGGGGTATTCGCACGTCTTTCTGTTCTATGTACCTGTAATTGCCCAGAAATGCTTGGAGAAGACGTTCAGAAATTCATATTCACTGGGGATAAATCAGCCACTGCTTTTGAACTAATGCAGGAGTTGTTACATCGTCCTGACTACTCCAAACAAGAGAATAATCGTTATTTTGTTGATTAATTTTTTTTCGATATTCACTTAAGCGTTTAAGTCGAGAGGAGAGTTACCCATGACAGATCCTGTATTAGCAAAACATGCATCCACCACCGCTCAATCCTATCCAACCCTTTGGGGAAACCGGAGATTTATGCTGCTACTCAGCTCCTATTCCATTTCTTTGTTTGGAAATACCTTTCACAGCATTGCTTTAAGTTTATGGGTACTTCAGACGACCGGAAGCGCTAAAATGATTGCCATTATTACGATAATCAATCTATTGCTCAGTTCTTTACTCGGATCGATAGGAGGCACACTCGCAGACAGGATCAATCGCAGAACCATTATGTTAATCACTGATTTGATAAGCTGCGGTCTAGCAGTTACGCTTGCTCTGACCATTTCCATGTCTTCTACATCATTCATTATCGTGGCCATATTAACGGGACTTACGACAGTCTCAGCATTATTCCAATCCCCTGCGTATCAAGCTTCAATTACCACTGTAGTTGGAAAAGAACATGTGCAAAAAGCAGTCGGGATTCTGAACCTGTCGGAGAACATCTGTAGGACGATTGGGTATTCGGCTGGAGGTATTTTTGTAGCAAGTTTTGGAGCGGCAGATGCCATATTATTTGATGGAGCTACATTTTTCGTTTCCTTTCTACTAGTTCTTGCTGTCCGCTCCCTTCCACTCCCAAACCGAGTGAATACCGGACCTAAAGAAGAAAGAAAATTCACACAGGATCTTGCGGATGGCGTTCGTTATATTTGGAGATACCCCTTCGCCCGAGCAATAATCATCATGCTTCCTACGCTCACTTTGTTCTTTATGCCTTCACTGATGCTAACGCAAGTTATGGCCGTCAAAGTATGGAATTCTAGTCCCTTTCAGTTTGGACTCATGGAAGCCTGCATTCCTCTAGGTTATATGATTGGTTCCAGCATGATCTTGTTTCTCGGCTCCAAATTAAAGAATCGCGGCTTCTTTATCATGACTGGACTGCTGTGTCTGGGTCCCCTGTACCTCCTGTTATCGTTCGTCACTACTGCTAACTTAGCCATTCCCATCATTCTTCTAATTGGCTTTATGTTCTCATTCTGTACATTGCTGATAAATACAATCCTCAGACTGGAAGTTTCGGAGGATATACAAGGTAGAGTCTTCGGTGTACTTGGCTCCATTATGAGTGTAGCACCCTCAATTGGTCTTACAGCTGTTTCATTCCTGTCCGATCACTTCAGTCCAGCCCCTGTCATGGGTTCCATCGGAGTCCTGATACTACTGTTTGCTTTATTAACCTTGTCCAAGTTAAAGGTGATTCGTAATTATAAGTAATTTTAGAACATATCTTATGACCGTTATCGCCCGTTTCTCCTAATAACGCGCCTATTATGAAGCTCGATCAGTAATTGAACAACTATAATGATCAATAAGAAGATTCCCACGACACCTGTTAAAAATGGATAAATTAGAGGAAAAAATACACTTGGATAACTTTTAGTAATATCCGAATAGTAGCCCATACCCATAAGTGATGTACCCGAGAACTCGATAAGCTTCACCCCTAGATGATTGTCACTTCTTTGAGCATAACTCAGCACCTTTTCTTCTATACTGCCATCATGTGAGATCGTGATTATTTTCCATTTTCTCTTTTCCATCGGCTGACTATCATCTGTAAGTCTTTGGACTATATTAATTTCTTTCTCGCCAGTCTTTCGATCCGTAACAGTAAGGATATCTATCCATGAGAAATATCTGCTTCCTCGTTCCCGATTAGACAACCATATTTCATCAGGAGTTGAGATTTTTTGACCATTTAATAAAAACTGAACTTTCACAATATCTCCAGGCGGGACACTCTCCTCTTCATCCCAAAGTGTCAATTCTGCTTTCCTGCCTGTATTTTCTTCTTGGATCTTAATATGCTTATCATCAACCGTTAGTTCTTGAACGTTTAACGTGTTATACCCTTTCTCAGCATGGTTGATCTCATAACGCTGATTGATTTGATCTGAAATCATATACTCACGGATATAGTTGAACAATGGGCTGAAAGAAATCGCTAGCAAGAAAAATGAAATCACCGATAAATAAATTATTTTTTTCATAATGAATCCTTGTGAGCGATCGTCAGCTTGAAATTTTGTCTTGAGCCACCTTCGAGGCCATTTGGAACCCCATCCTGCAAAGGAAAGAAACCAAACTTCTGATAAAATCTTCTAGCAGGTTGACCCTCTGGATGATCCTCACCAAATGTAGTAACGAATATCTCTGCTGGGGTTTCGATACTTTCGAGAATATTGTTAAGAAGCGCTGTCGCAACTCCTTTATTTCTCTCTATGGCTGAAACAGATAACCAACCAATCTTGTAATTAGGGGCATTGGATGAAGAGAATAACACAGCTCCAAGTAATCTTAAACCTGGCGAACCATTGTTTTCTCGTACACAAAAAGCGCTTTGTCGACTGATATTTTTTTCTAACGCTAGAGTGAAATTCGGATCATCTACCATCGGCCCAAAAAGGGACTCCACCTCTGCCGCCAGCTCCAGCCATCCTCTTATATCCTCCATAGTAGCGTTTACTACATTCATATATAAGTTCTCCTTTAGTAATCTTGGTTACACCATTCGATACACTGAGGAATAAAGTGATCATAGTCATTTAAAGCAGTGATTGTATTTATTACTTCACGGGTTCCAAGTTCTCGCTCTGTATCATCCGTGCTCTCTATTCCAAGTGACCGTCTGATATTATAAGCTAACCATTCTAGCTTCCCATGAAAACCATAGTTGAGCACATCGGACCAGTTAGCATAAATCTCGCCGCCATGATCGCGGTATGCATTAATAAGCGTACAGAAAGCATCTTTGCTTACACTTCCCGATTCAAAGCCTGACCAATAAAGGGCTACATCTATTAGCTCTTGGGTTGGATGGATAGGTCCTGCTGCTTCCCAGTCAATAATAATGGGTATCTGATGCTCATCCCATAGTACATTTTTTTGATCTAAATCCCGATGGCTGATAACCATATGATTCAATAATTGTTCCGCTGAAGAATCTACAAGTTCTTCCCAATGATTTATTTGATTCAGGTTATCTAATAGCAAGCTAGACCATTCCAAACCATCCTGTTTTGCTGTTAGTGCATATTCATTCCAACGAACAGTTGATGTATTTACTGCCTCAAGATTTTCATTAGGATGATGATCAAGAAGTGTAGCGAAATCGATCTTATGAATTTTAGCAAGGTTTTCGCCAATCTTTTTACAACACTCTATATTAATACCTCCTGATGGCAATGCCTTACCTTCGACCCATGGAAATAATAAATAGAATTGACCCTCGAATTCATGCATAAAACTATCTTTGGACACGATAGCTGGTACTGTATTTATCCCATTTTGATAAGCCATATTTGCAACCTTTTCAGAAAGAGTATAGTTGTTCATGGCTGTATCCCGATACATAATTTGAGGATTTAGAGCTTTCACTGCATAGAGCGCTTTGTCCGTTTGTAGACGATACATTCTGTGTAGAAGACCACCTGTTACCTGTTCTGGTTCATTTTTCAAATGACCTAACTTGTATTTTGCACATAGCATTTCGAAATTTAAGTTATAATTCAGATTTCCCATGTTATATATCCCTTTCCTATCAATCAGAATCCCAACTTCAATAACCAAGCCGACAACTTCTCTTCCCGCTCTTTTAAGTCCCCATTTATGCGATTGAATTTACCAAGCCATTGCTCAGAAACTATGCTGCCATCCAGCATATACAGGACACGTTCTGCCTGAGCAGCGACTTTCGCATCATGTGTAGCCAGTAGAATCGTTGTACCCGTCTGATTAATATCTATTAATATCTCCATAATTTCACTAGCAGCTTTAGAGTTCAATGCACCAGTTGGTTCATCACCAAATAGAATATCAGGCTCATTGATGATTGACCTGCAGATCGCTGCTCTTTGCAGTTGTCCACCCGACACTTGTGTAATATCACGCTCAGCGAGTGCGGAGATTCCGGTTTTTTTCATTAACTCAGCGGCTCTGTTATTGATGGTTCTACGACTAACGATTTTAGCTCGATAAGCGGATAAGATGATATTGTCCCGAATAGTCAGGTTTTTTAAAAGATGCATCTGCTGAAAAATAAATCCCATTTGATTTAAACGCAGTTCAGCTAATTCACTCTCAGAAAGACCACTGATGTCCTGCCCTTTAAAAACAACACTTCCTGAAGTCATCCGGTCCATGCCGCTGATCGTATAGAGCAATGTTGATTTCCCTGAGCCAGAAGGCCCCATTATAGCTACGAATTCTCCCTTTGATACCTGTAGATGAACATCTTTTAATACCGTCTACGGGGTTCCTTGCCCGGTTACAAAGGTTTTATTTAAACCCTTCGTCTCTAATATGAACATACTACCACCTCACCCTCATTCGACAATCAGTTTAGATAAATTGGATTTCTTCATCGATATCGTGCTTACTACGGTTGTGAGTGCTACAATGAGCATGAAAAAAAGAGGGAGAACAAGATAAGCTATTACCGGATTAACTACAAACTGTATTTGGGATGCTCCCATAAAGGATCCGAGTAATTGAGTGAATTTTTGACCGATGGTATTAGCTGCAAAGGTTCCGAGAATGATTCCAAGACCAGAAACCAGTAGTAGCCTTACCTGATATTGCTTTCGAATATCTTCTAACGTAAAGCCAATGCTTCTCAAAATTGCAATTTGCGAGACGTCCTTCGCTAGCAGCATTTTTAGAAATAAAGCTGTAATCAATACTGAAATTGATATCGAGATAGCAATGGATAAGCCAGTGACCAGCTTTAATTGGCGAATCGTATTCCCGAGCGTCTGAGATAAATAGCTTTCTAGATGAGTAACTTTGGCTGGATAAAATAACTTTGCATATTGATCCATTTTCTCCTGAACGGAAACATTCGGATTCACATCTAAAGCTACGATATACCATAGCACGGACTTCGGGTTATAAGGTAATCGGGCTTTTGCAGTTCGACCACCGTTCGTTATATCTTGGTAGATCCCGCTAACCGTCAATTTTTTCGAAGTGCCATCTACCTCCAAAAGAACGCTATCCCCTACCCTTTTGTTCCATTCCTTGGCATTCAGATCAGAAAGGGCAATCTCATCCCCACTTTCAGGGATTCCTCCGTTAATATAGGTGAGCGGAAAAATAGAGAAATCTCCTGTTTCAACATTGATGTTCTCCCATACGCCATCGCTGCCTAGCACTTTAAATCGAGAAGTAACTAATGGTGAGAATTTAGCTATTTCGGAGTCCTTATTTAGCGTCGTTATCAGTTCATTAAATCGCTTCTCTATTTGATCAGATGGCTGCAAATCTATTCTCATGTCACTCTGACCTACACCCATATAACAAATAAACCGAGGAGACTGAAGGGTATTCAATATATTTACTGGTACAAGAATGATAAACAGACAGATCACAAATACGAAGAATAGCAATCCAAACATGGTGAAGCGTCCATAAACATCCTTTAGGCCAAGAAAAACATTCACATTTATATGCCTGCGCTTACTCAGCACTACTCTACTTTTATTGCCTTTCAACTCTCCCACAGTCCCTGACCTTAAAGCGTCTACTACTGTTATACGATTAAACCTTCTAAGAATAACTCTGCAAAAGAACACAATCATCCCGAAGATCAAACCGACCGCTAAGACTGGAACAATAGGCTGAAGGATCGTTTTCGGAGCAGTCCCCAAATACAATGTGATATTCGCTGTAAACAATCGCACCACACCCAAAGATAATATATATCCTAGCAGTGAAGCGCATGCTGCCATCACCATATATTTTGCCAAATAGATCCTTCTAATATCTCGCTGTGAGATCCCAATTGCCTTCATGACGCCAATCTCTCTATAATCCTCCTCTAAAGTCGCGATCATCGTGAACCTTAAACATAGGACGGCAATAATCATAAGAAGGATACTTACCAAAATAATGACAACTGCAATAATCCCATCTGTCAGCGCATTCAGCGTCTTAAACAAAGGATAGTCTATCATTGGTCCTTTAGCGGGCATATCTGAGGATTGATAGATATTCCGGAACTCGCTAAGTCTACTTAATTCGGTGATTTGAAATTCAATTAAGTACTCAACTTCTCCATGGTTCTTCTTAAGTACATTATAATCCGTGTCATTTACGACAAAGCGCTTAGAGCTAACAATAGCTGGATTCATTTGGATGTCTCGAACAAAATCCGTAACCATAAATTTTTGATCTAACTGTCCATTGGAAAGGGTAACCTGATCACCAATGTTCAGATCATTCTGCTTCATATAATAAATAGGAACTGCGATTTCTCCTTCAGCTACCCTAATCACTTGATTCTCTAAGTTCAGCAGCAAATCAAATGATGGGTTCTGCTTAACAAAACCTATATCCATTACGCTGTTCTCTTCCGACTTATTGCTGTTTCCTAAGACAATTTGCGAGCCATCTATCCTTAGCATTTCTACAGTTTGTTGATTCTTAACAAGTGGATTTGTAGAGGCGAATTTTTGAATACCTGCGTTATCTATTGGACCAGAATGCATTTGAACAAAATGGGGAGCCTTTGATTTATCCAGCAAATGACTTAAAGAACCGGACAATTCCATAATGACTTGAGAAGCACAAGCAGCAAGTAACGCCGATAACATCATAAAAATAAATAAGACGATCGTTATGATTTTATTTCTTTGAAAATCTTTTTTCACAATTTGTAGCAGCATTGACGATCTCTCCCCTGCGTCTCATTCATCCTCCCTGCACGGACCTTACTCAAACATTTGCGTTACGTAGGAAAAGCTTCCTTTTTCAGCTCCCAACGTAGTCTCCATAATATAAATAAAGCTCTGAATTTTGAGAATGATCTCTTCCGGCTGCCACTTGAAAATCCCTTCATCCAATAAAAATTGTGAGGCAACCAACAGAAATTCCATCGTTTCTTTAGGATAAGGACAGTGGAACAAGCTCTCCTCGATTCCCTGCTCAATCACCTCTGTCAACACAGGTGTTAGCTTCAAAATAGTTTCAGCCAAGCTTTTCTGATGGATTAGTGCATTCTCAGCTTGATGAAACTGTTCAATCATGTGACCTTTTCTCTCCGAATCAGGTTTCTGTGCCATTATGATTTGTAGTAGCTTTTCATGTACGGAGAGCTTTGAATCAGCAGCAATGATCTTCGCAACGTCTACTCCAGCATCGATGAATCGTGTGACCACTGCTTCCATAACCTCCTCCTTCGACTTGAAATAATAGTAGAACGTGCCCTTGGCAATCCCGATCTCCTGCAAGATGTCGTTCACTGTAGTTCTCGCATAACCTTTCGTAAAAAAAAGCATTTCTGCCTTATCTAATATTTCATTTCTGCGTTCTTCCGCTTCTTTGGAAATTCTCATTTATTCTGAGTCCTCCTTTTCATAGACCGACCGTCAGTCTATTCCATTTAAATACACTTAATACATCATGTCAATGATGTTCCAGCAAATTGGACTAGAGTAAAGGACTGATTAAAATCAGCCCCTCCTCATCAAACCGTACGTGAGGTTTTCCCTCATACGGCTTTCCGATGTTCTTCTTTCATGCGCATACGGTCTACAATAATGTTTTTAATCCACACTGTTTGGCAATGAACTTCACTTCGTTTAAAGTCCCTATCCATCTTCTTCTTTGTCTTTTCTTGGCGTACCATCTTGCAAACCTCTGTAGAATATACCAATCCAGTTTGGCTAATCTCTTCTGGCTATAGTTCGTATAGTAGTAATTTCTCCATCCCTGTATTTTCGGGTTGAGCCATTCTACATGTTCTTGAAACGACCTCACTCGCATTCTTGGCGGAGCTAATCGTTCTTTGACCACTTCTCGAATACGTTCTTCTGCCTTCTTCGTTAACCATTGCTGAGTTGTAAAGTATACTTTTCCTTGCGAGGTTTCCGCTTTTGTTTTTCGGTGGTGCATTCCTAAGAAGTCGAATCCTTCATCTCCCGTCCATATGCCCACTATTCGCGTTTTGGTTGGATGCAGGGTTAATTCCAGTCGCTCCATTATGGTTTGGACAAGCTTGTAGGCTTGTTCTGCGTCTTTCTTCGTCTTGCAAACAATCACCAAATCATCTGCATACCTTGTTAATTCCCCGAGTCCATTTCCGTGCTTTTTCCATACCAAGTCGAAATAATTTAAGTAAATATTCGCTAGTAGTGGAGAGATTACACCGCCTTGTGGTGTGCCTAAATCTGACCGACGGATACTTCCTTCCTCCATAACTCCTGCACTAAGCCACTTCCTTATTAACTTCAATACTCTTCTGTCGTTGATACGCATTTCTACCAACTTCATGAGTTTCTCTTGGTTAATGTTATCGAAGTAACCTTGGATATCGACGTCTAATACCCAATTTCCTTTGCGGTTACAGGCTTTCCGGATGCGGTCGAGCGCTTGTTTGGCACTTCTTTTTGGTCGAAAACCAAAAGATACTTCTTGAAAATCCATTTCGAAGATGGGTTCAATCACGAGCTTCGTTGCCATCTGTATGACTCGATCTCGTACCGTTGGGATTCCTAAAGGTCGCTGTTTTCCATCCTTTTTCGGGATGTAGTGTCTTCTGACAGGTTGCGGTTGGTAGTTGCCCTCTCGTAAAACTTGCTGACATTCTTGAAGAAATTCCACTTCGCCTTGCCTTTCAATTTCTGCAATGGTTATTGCATCCACTCCAGCTGAGCCTTTATTCGCACGGACTCTTCGCCATGCTTCTAGAAGGATATCCTCTCGGTACACTTTGTCATATAGTGCGTGAAACTTACGTTTCTTGTTTTCCTTGGCAGCATGACATAGCTTTCTCTGGAGTTGTTGAACTTTTTCCTTTGGTGTCGTTAGCCTTTTGGCATTCACTCACTCGTACCTCCTTTAAGAGCGTAAACAAAGCAGGACTCCTTCCCTCCCTAAAGTTATGTTGTCTTTAGGTTCTTAGGTACTATGTGCCCCTCGGACTCCCTTCCCACAGGCGGTTCACTTCGTCTTTTGAACTTATAGAGCACCTTTTTACGGACTTCTAAAAAAAAAAATCTGTGTGGGGGAGGGTCTCCCCAGTTCACTGCATTATCTTTCAACCCATGCCGTTCCCTTTACGCCGGAAGGTTCTTCACTGTTGACCCAAGTTCTGTACAGCTTCCTTGGCCTTCGTCTACTGTTGCGAGACTCGGCACCTTCTTCTCCCCTTCGCAGGGCCTTTTTGACGACGCGGCAGGATTCACTTCATGTTGCGGCCTAGGTTGTTGCTCGCCCTATCTCTGATAAGTACTTTTGTCGATGCGCTTTTACACACAGATTTCGCCATGCGCAAGCATCCTAGCTACAAAGGTGGCTTGGTCCCTCCTTTGGTTGGACTTTCACCAACTAGATAATGCGTGCCTCTGGGCACGCCAAAAGAAAAAAGGTAACCTCCAAAGGATGAGGTTACCTTAATGTGCAGTCAGCATAATCAGGAGACTTTTTTGCGCTTTAAAATATGATACACATTGCTGAACATGCCGGACAGGATGCCAGCAATTGGGAATACAGCCCAGTTGACGTCCCAGCGTCCATAGACAAAGCCCGTAAACAGAAAAATCGCTGTCGCCAACGGCCACAACACAGCCCTCACAAATTGTTCTTTTCCCTTCTACTTTGCATCGATATGTGGCTCATTCAGTAGCTTCTTATAAGTTTCTTGGATATTTCCGTAATAGACAAACAAGAACACCGCAGTTGCTGCAATCACCAGAAAGGCAGAAACTCCATAAGCAGCGTAATCATCGTTGAAATACGAAGTTGCGAAGATAAAGGTTGGCGACAGCACACAAAGACAGACGCCCACAATCAAAGCAAGGCGATAAGTCGGAGCATAAAGGGCCTGACTGCGCTGAAGCGCCGTTTTGAGCGCATAAGGTAGCTGAAAGCCTTGCTCTAGACTTTCGAAGCGCTCGAGTTTCATGCCGCTATGAATGAACATCCCAACGGCCACAGCGACCAGCACGAACATTCCGACCATCCCCAGCATCGAACCTTTATCAGCCATATCAGCATTATTTTCAAACAATGTACTAAGAGTAATCAACAGCGCCACCCCGCATGCGCAGAGAAAAACACCAAGACCGGTCCATAATCCAGAGCTACGTTTAGCAGCCGCATAAGCATAAACCTCTTCTTCACTAAGCATGGGCACAGTCTTCTCCTGTCCGGCTGGACGGATGCCTAGCTCAGCAGTCAGCTCCTCAATATTGCCGAATTCCGAAATAACGATACCGATCGCCTCATTCTCAGACTTGCCATCCCGCTTCAGCTCCAGGTACTTATCTTCCATCCCGGACAGCAGCTCCTGCTTCAAATGCTCCAGTTCCGGAGTCTTCGGCAGACCCGCAAACATATTATCCAGATATACTATGATCGTCTCCATGCACTATCACCACTCCTTGATAAATTGGTTTACAACTTCCTGCGTAACCTTCCATTCCTCACATTTTTCTCGGTAATAGGCGAGACCCAGCGGGGTAATCCGGTAATATGTGCGCCGCTTGCCAAGACTCTCATCCAGATAAAAGGATTCAATGTACCCGTTCTTCTCCAGCCGGGTAAAGGCGGAATACAGCGTTGTCTCCTTCATGACATACTTCTCCTGAGTCAGCTGCCTGATATTCTTAGAAATCTCGTACCCGTAGGATTCCCCATCGAGCAGCATGTAGAGGATCATCGTATCATTGTAACCACGTATAACATCACTGCTGATCAAAAATGGTACCCCCTATGATTACTTCATCTGTCGTAGTAGTTGCAGTATACCATAATTACTACGACAGATGAAGTAGTTACGAAAAAAATAGGCAAAAAAATCTAAAAAGTATTAAAAAAGAGAGTTGCTCTATGTGAGCAACTCTCCTCAAATCAGCTAGTCTCTTGAATTTTCAAAAATCTGATCAATCTTCTCTTTCGCACCTTCCCAGGAGGTCAATAATGGAAATCCATATTGTTCACGGGCTCTCAAATTCCATGGATGCGGAATACAAAGTACTTTCCTTCCGTCCTGCAATGCAGGAACCAAGTTGTGAACCCCGTCATCGATCAGAAGATCATAATTAATAAGATTCTTTCGTTTGCATGGGAAGAAATTTTCGATGGGAATAAACGGCATATGCTTCTGCAGCCAGTTCCATTTTTCAACAACCGCACTGGGCTGGGCCGCCGTAACAATAATAACATCATAAGCATTGTGCAGCTTCTCCATTTCACCTACAACATGCTCGTCGAATAATTCAAGCTCCTCATATAAACCAGGCCGCCCATAGAATACATCTTGTGTACAATCTGGATGACGTAAATGATCCGTATTCCAATCATGCATTTCCTCGTACTTCAGTACATGAGTGGGGAAATCATTGTTGTTATGGTATATAGCTCGTTTGACTAGATGGCATATCGTGTCATCCATATCAACTGCAATTATAGGCTTTCTCATCTGTGTCCCCCATATGTTTTTTTATATTACTATTTAAGTATACACAATATAATTACTGTTTTCGTCTTGAGTTAGTTAAATTTCAATTTAATGTTTTTTAAACGCCTCTACGCATCTTTGACAGATACAGGCTTTACCACTCAGTTCCAAAGGCACCCTTTCTAGTAATTCTGCAGGAATTTCCGTATGAAAACACCAACAATCACCACTATTAGCACCACAATGATTTAATTCTTTACATAAAGGACAATACCGTTGTTCAACTTGTTTATTTTTTATTTCCAAAGCTTCTACTCCCCCATACGATTAAACATTTCACTTCTATTTATTTACTTTTCTTTTCCTTGAAATTCAAATACTTCCTTCATAACCGCCTCTGAACATTCTAAGTCTAGCGTTACCAAGCATAGGATTATTCAATAAAGCAAGCACAGCAATTCCCAACATGCAATAAAGTCATTTCACATTTTTTCCCATCAATTCATTCCTTCTATAGACCTTTGCAATACCTCTATACTTTCCTGAAGAAATGCCTTATTGTTCTCAATCCCTCTGGTTTTACACCAAACTACCGCACTAAAAGCATCATAAAAACTATAAAACGGTATTATAGCTTCCAGATCAAGTAAAGGACGAACCGATTCGTAGCCTTGCACATAAGGGAGCCGTGTTAGCGGGTTCACTTCCCAGACGTATCGGTTTATTTTTGTAAAATCAATTTCAGTGGAACCACCACGAGCGCTCTCGTAATCAATTATACCAACGACTTTATTATCTTTTATTAATATATTGCCTGGTCGAAAATCCATATGAACAACACAAGGCCCATCAGGTTCAGGTAACGCCGAATATACTCTATCAAAGTGAGTAATACATTTTTCAAATAAATCAGGATGAAGGAGTTCCTTACAAGGTTCTTTCCACTTTTCAAAATTATTTTTCAGGTATAATCTCCAGCTATTGTTCTCTACCATCTGAAAACCATCGGATCCATAACATCCATACGCTGGCATGGTAACTTCATGAAGCATGGCATGATAATTACCGATTTGAAACGCCAGACTCTGATCAATGTTACTCGTACAAGGCACCCCATCTATAGCGGAGAGAAGCAATGCACCGACACTTCTATTATCTCCGTCCCAGAAATCCAATACTTTTGGAACAGGTATAACACCCTTTAGTCTTTCAAGCATCTCAAATTCGCGAACCAGTTTATCCCTGTTGTATGGAATTTTCACGTATACGTTGTCTAGATTATTAAGAGTAAGTTTATACACTTCAGAACTAAACGACTCTGGAACAGACTCTATATTCAAAACACTCAGCTTAAAAATTTCAATTAATTTATGTATGGATTCCATACGACTACCTCCAGTCTCAAGGGAAAGGTGCTCTGTTCACGGTTGTGAACTCCCTATTCTTGCATTAAGATAGAGAACATTAGGAGTTTTTAAGGAACTCAACCGGGAGATTTGAACAGATGAAATTTAAAAATCACAGCTTTTCAGGTATCATTCATAGTGATCTGCTTGCTACCCAAGAGCTTGTATATAACCCATGCAATCTTGATTGCTCTGACCTCATTCATGAACCACACAATGCTGATTATGGGGCGTATATATTTAATTTAAACGCGCTATCCATTAGATTCCGTGTTGCAAAAATCACACCTACAAAGATCGGGCAGTTTGTCACGTTATGGGAGAGAATTGGAGATGGCCCCATCCAACCCTATAATATATCAGATCCTGCTGATCTCTTCGTTATAAGTACGCGCATTGAGAATCACTTTGGTCAATTTGTATTTCCAAAAGCTGTGCTAGGTAAACAAGATATATTATCCAATAAAGGTGAGGGTGGCAAAAGAGCACTACGAGTGTACCCGCCATGGGATAATGCCACGAGTCGTCAAGCTCAAAAAACACAAAAATGGCAGTTGGAATATTTCTTAGAGATACCGGTAATTAAGCCAGCAGACTTTCTTCGTGCGCAAACACTTTACGGTTTTCCAGTAAATCGAACAGTCTGACCTATGTCCTCCACATGCTTTATATCCGCCCATAAAATAAAATAATTGTACAAAGAATCTCCTATTTTCACCGCTTCTGGATATTTCAAAATAATAGCTGCCTGATGATTCCATTCCTCTTCCTGATCTGCAGAAGGCACAATCAATCGTGCTTTCTCTTCCGCTTTTAACCCCTCTAGTGTCAGTTCAATGATTTGTGGATCAGAGCCATAAGGCTTCAGTTGATGAAATGCATCCTTGTTTGCTACTTCATCGATGGATAACCCCTCTCCAGAAATAGCGGATAATTGAAAAAATCCGTCGTTCCCCTGATACCTCTCAGCATATTCTGGATTTACTTCCCACTCGGAGGGATACTTCAAAGTGACCTTATACTCTTTTGAAGTATATGTTGACAACCCCGATGGCTTAACCAGCATTCCGATTCCAGTACTTACTAATGCAATAGCCGCAATAATCAGGACCCCTAACCACCATCTTTTATACGTTGACGTTTTCACATTATCCCCCTAAATCAATATTTAGTTGACATGCACAGCATCAGGAAATAAGATATAAGCAAACATATGAACAATCATTCATATGTATTAGTGAGGAGGAAATTACAATGAGTAATCTAAAAAATATCCTATCCCTAATTCTTTTCTCCATATTCCTTATTTCTTACCTTTTGAAGCTCCTTATACTTTACAAAAAGAACCACATTAAAGGAAACGTATTAGCTAAAGGAAATAAACGATCTATGATCCATTATACCGAGCTGTTCGTTAAGACTACTACTTTTGTGTGGGGAGCAGCGTGGTTTACGTTTTCCTTAGCGGAGTCATACATAGTTACACTAGTAGGAGAACATTTTAATCATCCGGCGATTCACTTTATCGGTGTTGGTGTAGTAGCCCTCGGATGTTCCATTTTCATACAAGCAATGATTGCCATGCGTACTTCGTGGAGAGTTGGGATTGATAAGTCTACTGTAACAAAACTCATCACGCACGGTATATATAAATTTAGTAGAAATGCCGCATTTGTCGGTTTTGATCTCATGTTTCTTGGATTGTATCTTATGTATCCAAATTCATTAACACTAATTATATTCTTTCTTAACATAGTAGCCATTCATTTACTTATTCTTCAGGAAGAGCAGCATTTAAAATCTGTATTCGGAGATGAATATATTCAATATTGTAATAATACACCTAGATATATTTAATTTTGAAACCTTGCCTACTGTAAATCCTATGCTTTCAAGCACGCTACAATTTACATTTTTTACAATATCCGAAAACATTCTCTTAATGTAATTACTATAGTATGAGGTTGTAAACATACATTAGGAGGGAAATTATGAAATCACCGAAAAAGTACGGCGTTAAGACGGCAATTGTAGCGACTGCAGCAACTGCTCTCTTCGTTTCCAACGTAGTCACTACACAAGCACCAAATCAGGCCAATGCAGCTTCATCAAACACAAGAAATGTGATTCTGTTTGTCGGTGATGGAATGGGTACTGCCCAGCGAAATGCCATCCGCCTAGCTACAGTAGGTGAAAAAGGAAATCTAGCGATGGATTCTATGCCATATGCTGGACTAATTCATACAAGCTCCACTGTCCCTGTTACAGATTCAGCTGCTTCAGCCACAGCCTATGCCAGCGGAGTCAAGACTTATAACGGTGCCATTGGGATGAATGCAGATAAAAAGTCCGTACAAACCATTATGGAATATGCAAAATCAGCAGGGAAATCTACAGGCGTTGTAACTACCAGCCAAATTACTGATGCTACAGGCGCCGCCTTTGGTGCTCATGTTGAAGATCGCTCCAAACAAAGTGATATCGCTCTGCAGCTTCTGACCAAGAGCAAAGTTGACGTTCTTCTCGGTGGAGGCGAAGACTTCTGGTATCCTGCTGGGAATCCAGGTAAGTTCGCAGATGAGCCAGCTGAAGATCCTTCAGAGAAGAGCAAAGGAACGCAGGGGAACCTTGTAGACAAAGCGAAACAGCTTGGATACTCCTACGTAACGAACAAAACCGATATGCAAAAGGCGAAAAGCGGCAAGCTACTCGGGTTATTTGCAAATGAGGAAATGTTCCAGCAAAAGCCAGAGGGTGAAGGAGATATCTACAATCCGGTTGTATCCCTGCCTGAAATGACGAAAAAAGCGATAGACACGCTTGCAGCAAATAAAAAAGGATTTTTCCTGATGGTTGAAGAAGAGGGTACTGACGAATTTGCACACCAAAACAATGCCAAGATGACGATTAAAGCGGGGCAAGAGTTAGATAAGTCCGTACAGATTGCCAAAGATTTCGCTAAAAAGAATCCGGATACCCTTGTCCTAGTTCTCGCCGACCATGAAACAGGTGGATTCTCTATTGAAGCCGTAGACGCTGAAGATGAATCAGGTGACGGCATTTCCAAAGAAGATGGTCCGTTTGCCATCGCTAACTCCAAACAGAATTTCGTTGTAGACTGGACAACTTCAGGTCATACAGCAGTGGATATTCCAATTACGGCCATGGGCAAAAACGCTCAGTTGTTTACAGGAGTATACGAAAATACCGAAGTATTCACTAAGGTTGCGCAAGCCATGGGTATTAAAGTGAAATAAAAAGATCGAACAACATAAAAGACTAGCCAGACTTTCTGGTTAGTCTTTTTGATTGATGAATCGCAATCCCGGGTTCTTCCTTATACACTATGATGATCTCCATACCTACTTAGCATCTGTTCGAATAACAAACGTGATTTCCTTAGTCTGGTCTAGCCACTCGCCTGTCAGTCGAAATCCCCGTATAGTTGCCCCTGATTCATAATCCTTACTATCTGAACTAAGAAAAGCCGCCATATTCGAATCGAGCTTAAAAGTAGCTGTCTTATCCGCCCATTCAACATTTACCAGCTCTGCTGTTTCTTTTTTATACTTTAAAGTACCATTATCTTTCAAAATATAATCTGTCAATTTGTAGCTGTTTGGGGCTGTATTGCTAAATTCGATTTCTATGATTTCTCCAAGCTTCACATAGGGAATTGAAACATCCGGTTCAGCCATAAGGCTATGGAAAGATACATTAACTTCTTCTGAATTAGTGTTCCTTTCAAGTGGCTTTAAGACAGATTGAATGACTCTCCCCTTGGATGTAACCGTTACTTCCTTAATTACAGAATCGCTTGCCTGTTCTTGATCGCAGGCTGAAAAAATAAACAGGAGTACAAGACCAAGGGTTAATAAGTATACTTTTCTCAAGGAAAACCCCCTTCTTGATTAATTTCAGTTACAATGATGATCGACAGCGAGATACGGATCAATGCATATCCAAGGCGTCCAGTTTATAGGAAAGCTCATGAATTAACTCTAGCTCATGTAATACCATACTTCGGGTATAAAAATATAGCTCTTCAGAGTAATCCAAATCTTCACCGTTCCCAACCACTAGGGATAACTGTTGTAAATGTTCCAGCTTCTCTTTCATGTAAGTCTCTCTGTAATCAAGTAATCTTCGGCGGGCCTCCTGATCCAGTAGCTCATAATAAGCAAGACGAATAGACCATTCATTATCAATACGAATAGTCTCCAGTGAAAATTCGTTCAAGCAGATATGAAACCGCTCCTCACCCTCGGCTGTGATGGAATACACATACCGTTTAGGCCGGTTTTCCTGCATTTCCGTTTTTTTAATCACCCAACCTCGCTTTTCAAACAATTTCAGCTTCGGATACAGCGAATTATTATTAACGATTTTATCGTTACTCATTACAAAAATGATATTTTTTTTAATCTCATAACCATGTTTTGACCCTTTCATTAATTGAGCCAGAATCAAGACTTCAATATCCATATTCATCCTCCGAACTACCGGACTTCATTTCCGGTCATTTTCTTATCTTACCTCAAGGACTGCATTTGTGCCAAATACTTCGTGATTTTATGCACATACTTTTATCGTTCCGTTCGATAGTATAGGATAAAATAACCTAGTTATTTTTAACCTATATATAGAGAGGAAGTTATAGCATGGAATTCGCACATTTGTTCAGCAAAGGTACGATAGGAAATATGGAGCTTAAGAACCGGGTCATTTTGCCTGCCATGGGAACAAAAATGAATGCTCCGGGTGGGTATGTCAGCGAGCGCTTGATTGGTTACCATGTAGCACGCGCAAAAGGAGGTAACGGCTTAAATACAGTTGAAGTAACAACCGTTCACCCAACGGCTGCTTCTGAGGATGCTCCAGCCATTTATGATGATAAATTCATTCCTGGTATGACCCAATTGGCTCATGCTATTCGTGATGCAGGCGGCAAAAGCTGTCTTCAGTTATGGCATGGAGGGAAAGTAACTCCCAACCTGATTCAAGTCTCCTCCTCCCCTGTCCCTTTCGAGGGTGTAACACATATCCCCCGAGAGCTGGAGAATCACGAAGTTAGTGAGATGGTTCAAGCTTACGCAGATGCTGCTTCACGTGCGAAAAGAGCTGGATTTGACAGTGTAGAATTCCATGCTGGTCATGGTTATTTGCCACAACAATTTCTAAGCCCAGCGATGAACTTCCGTCAGGATGAGTACGGCGGTTCCTGGGAGAATCGTTGTCGCTTTCCGCTCGCTTGTATCCGTGCCATTCGAGAAGCCGTTGGACCTAGGTTCCCTATCTTGATGAGAATCTCTGCTATCGAGGATCTTCCCGGCGGACTTACACTGGAAGATATGAAGCTCTTCTCGAAGCTCGCTGAGGATGCTGGTATTGATGCGATTAATGTATCGCGCGGAGTTCCAGCAGGCGCAGCTATTAAATATGAAGTACCACCTATCGATCTACCTGTGGGCTTCAATGTAGATAATGCAGCACAAATTAAATCCGTGGTTAACATTCCAGTTATAGCTGTAGGTCGTATTAATGATCCAGCTATTGCTAATCGAATTATTGCCGAAGGACTGGCTGATTTCGTAGCTATTGGCCGCGCTCAATTAGCAGATCCTGAATTCTGTAACAAAGCATTAGCTGGACGCGCGGACACCATTGTTAAATGTGTGGGTTGTGATCAAGGCTGCTTCGATGGATTCGTAAATCCGAAGGTGCCTTTCATCAGCTGTGTATTTAATCCTGCTACCGGAAGAGAAAGTGAATATGAATTACAGCGAGCGAGCACACCAAAAAAAATACTTATAGCCGGTGGTGGGCCAGCCGGATTAGAAGCAGCAATCACACTGAAACGTCGTGGGCATTCTCCAATTTTATGCGAAAAAAATAACATTCTAGGCGGACAGCTTTATATCGCTGGTGCCGCACCGCGTAAAGAAGAAATGGCCGCGGCTGCTCTGAATATGGGAGAGACCGCTAAACGTGAAGGTGTAGAAATCCGAATGAATACGGAGGTTACTCCAGAGCTTATTCAAGAAATCAGTCCGGATGAAGTCATTCTTGCAATCGGATCAGCCCCGATTATTCCTCCAGTAGAAGGTGTTCTGAGTAGTCATGTTGTAAATTCACATGATGTATTATGGGGAACAGCTCATCCTGAAGGTCGAGTTGTTATTATTGGAGGGGGTTTGGTCGGTCTCGAGGTCGCTGAGCTCCTGGTCGAACGCGGAAATCAAATCACTGTTGTAGAAATGCAAGCCGATGTAGCAAATGATCTGGGTATCCTTCGTAAGATCTGTGTAATGGAAAGCTTATATGGCCACAATGTTAAATTAATGACCAACAGCAAGTGCATGACGATCCAAAAGAATAGCGTGATGGTTGAAAAAGATGGGGAGCTTCTCAGCCTGCCAGCCGATTATGTAGTAATCGCAGTAGGATCACGTGCCCTAAACAAGCAATCCCTTCAGAACTTCTTGGAGGAAAGCTCCATTCCTTATCATGTAATTGGGGATGCAGTGCAAGCTCGCAGAGCGCTTAATGCTATTTGGGAGGGTGCAGAATTAGCTAGACGAATCTAGTTCATATAGTCAATTAGATTTATGAATAAACCCGGCAGGTCGCACCTGCCGGGTTACGTTCTTATCAGAACTATCTGAAAAATCAACTTTCAGGGGCTAATAAGTGCGTTAGTGCCTGCACCTGTTCCATATGTATTCGTCTTCTATAAAGCACCTTAACTCGCCCTCATTCATGAACTTGATCTTCACCCCTGAACGATATTTTCATTCTCATGTCAATGTAGAAGACACGCTAAAATTGAGTATCGGCAGCCCGATAAAAGCAGCATATCTTTCAGCAGCTTTAAACACAGCTTCTTCAGCATTTCCAAGTTCTCTAAATGGATGAATGACTATCTCAATTCCTTTTTTCTTAATCGAACGTTTCCATGTACCTATAACTTGGCCACCAACAACAATCATAGGCAGGAAAACACCGTTGTTGCCAGGAACAATTAAAGGAGCCGTCTCAGGTTCAAGTACAGCACTCCGGTCTTTATAACCAAGAATGTACTCATCGAAACCCGGAAGTAAATAGATACCTGACTCTTCATCCGCTGAAACTACTCGATGGCTAGACATCCAATGCTCGCTGCCATTTATATCCGCCGATTGAAGTTCATTGGTCACACACTCCAGCCCATGTCTTGCATCAGTAAGAGTTATGCCTGCCCACCAAGCGAAGTCCTTAACGGTCGCCAATCCACGAGCTGTAAAATACCGCAACGCGAGTTCTTGCAACGATTGTTCGTAAGATAGCTCTCGGCAATCTGGCACCCATTCCTCTAACAATACAATCGTTTGCTGTTTACCATTCATCGGACCAAAACAAATCAGTCCTTGATAGGCACTATTCCAGAGCATGTGATAACCGCGTTGATTCCCCGTGTGGATGCCTTCCTCTTCTATTAGCTGAAGTAGGACCGAACGATCCATCTGCTTCCCGCCCTTTAGAGCATCCACAATAATTTCTCTACATCGCTCCAGTGTCTGATCATCAAGTCCAAGCTCAGCTATTCGCCGCTTCGTTTGTGATGCTAAACGCGGTGCAGAGAGCTGTAGCATCCATTTTACATCTTCTGCTGGGACGAAATGAAGCGTACCTCGCAGCGTCCAAGTAAGTATAATCTTACGGTCAGCGATTGCACGCTCTATATCAGCTAATTTCGTAGCAGGAGAACGTAGTCCGATGGCCCAAACCGCCTGCATATAGTCTTGCGCTTGCATAGCCCCCATTTTTTTCACGACCTGCTCTGGTGTGTGATGTAAAGAGCCTGCAATCATTTGATTATACAACCTACTATTTGCAATAAGGTTATTCGTCACACTACTCCCCCTTTTCAGAAATGAATCCTCAAATTATATACTTCCAGTTATTTAACAAAATGATTAAGTTCTTGCTCATGTCTATGTCGATATTACTATTGATTCTATTGAAATACGAGATTAAATTAGAATATGAACTCCATTCCATTGCATAATGTGCAATAGAAAGTCATATACAGACCTCAAAAAAAAGGTTTCTGTTGCACTTCGTACATTAGATGATGTTGTTAAGTGCTTGCTGTACAGCAATTCTAGTCTTCGATCCAACAATGGATCCTGAAATCCCAATGATCTTCATACTATCCCCTCTTTCTTATTTCTTAGCTGTAGCACGTCTTACGGCTGGTGCTACTTCAGATGCGAACAGGTCAATCATTTGTTCCACTTGAGCATAAGGTAACCCACCGACATCAATCTGAGCTAGAAAACGATTATGGCCATACATCTCATGTTGATAGAGGATCTTCTCCACAATTTGTTGCGGGCTTCCCACGAGCAGTGCATTTCTCACACTCATCGCTTCCGCAAATTGTTCTTTCGGATAGTATGACCCACGAAGTTCTTTCATCAAGTGGTTGATATATGGATAATAATCGCGGAATGCTTTTTGTGAATCCGGATCAATATACATTAAAGAAGTTGTACTGATGGGAAGTTCTGCTGGATTAAACCCTGACTCTGCAGCAACCATACGATACGCGTCTACAGAACCTTTAAAGGCAGATGACGGTCCACCAAGGGTGGTCAGCATCATCGGGATCCCCATTCTTCCCGCCTTAATTGCACTTGCTGGAGGTCCGCCAACCGCTCGCCAAATTGGCAACTTTCCATTTAAGGGCTTAGGGAAGATTTCCATATCATTTAATGCAGGGCGGAATTTCCCTTTCCACGTTATGCGATCGGACTCATTTATTTTCATGAGCAATTCAATTTTCTCTTCGAACAATTCTTCATAATCTCTTACGTCATAACCAAAAAGTTCATAGGCCCCGAGACGCGATCCACGTCCAGCAACAATCTCTGCTCTACCGCCTGATAACAAATCCAATGTTGAAAAGTCCTCATATACACGTACAGGATCTGCTGTACTTAGTACAGTTGCTGAACTGACAAGCTTTATACGTTCGGTTGCATTTGCAATGGCTCCAAGGACTACCGAGGCTGCTGAGGTAATGAATTTCGGTTGATGACTCTCGCCTACTCCAAATACATCTAATCCAGCATCCTCAGCTAATTTGGCAGCAGCTACGATCTCTTGAATCCGTTGTCGTTCACTAATTGCTTTTCCTGTTAAGGCGTCTGTGGTGTGATCACCTAACGTGTATAAACCTAGCTCCAACCCTTTTTTCTCATCGATTCTATATTGTTCCATCATGATTATGTCCTCTTTTCAAAGTTGTATTAGGTTTAGCGGATAGGATGAAGCTTCGATTCAATCTCTTCACGACGTTCTTCCAGAAATGAAGGTAAGGTTAAATTCTCTCCTAGCGCGTCAAAAGTTTCATCAATCTCAAATCCCGGGCCATCTGTAGCAAGCTCAAAAAGAATATGGTTCGGATCCCGGAAATACAAGGAATGGAAGTAATAACGATCAATGACCCCTGTATTTTTAAAGCCTGCAGCAGTGATCTTGGCGGCCCATTCGGTTAGTTCTTCGATATCCTTCACTCTTATAGCCACATGATGGATGCTCCCTTTACCTGGTCTCTCCCGATCTTTATCATTTACTTCTTTGACGTGGAGCTCGGTGTATAAACCACCCTTCCCCGTTTCATATATATCTACCATCACTTTCGAATCCCCCATGGAGGGTACTGTCCGACCTTGTGTATAGCCCAAAATATCTTCCAAAACCGCCTTTGTGCGGCCAGCTTCACGTACAGTCAATTCAACGGGTCCTAACCCAACGATGGCATACTTTGGAGGGATGTCTTCTGTAATCCACGGTTCAACTAGCTCGATACCGTTATCTTTTTCAGCCGATACTAAATGGACCGTCAATTCATCTCTATCATAAAAAGTAAGCGACTTACGTTCCCCGATACTTACAATCGCTTCATGAGGAACTTTAAAAGAATCTAATCGACTAGCCCAATATGTCAAGGCTTCATCGCTAGGAACAAGAAGGGAGAAAGAGCTAATACTGTTCGTCCCTTTGCGGGTCTGACCTGCATTTGGCATTTCAAAGAAAGATACTTCGGTTCCAGGAGCACCATTACGATTTCCATAAAATAGATGGTACATGGATGGATCATCTTGATTGACCGTTTTCTTTACAAGTCTCAGTCCCAGGACCTCTGTATAAAACCATAAGTTTTGTTTAGCGTCCTTAGTAAGCATAGACACATGATGTTGTCCGTTTATGGGTTGTTGTTTCATTTTAAAAACCTCCTAATGAGTTTTGTTGAATTTAAGTTTACTAGTATACTGATGAGGAAAAAAGTAAGCTTTATTATCAATAAAGCTTTTGCGATACTACTGAACACCTCGCGGGAGTCGATTCTCATCTTGGCTATGGCGATGAATCTTTTTAAGCATGCTGTAAAACACTTTCTTCTCCTCATCTGTCAGTGGATCGAATAACGAGGCTTGGAAATCCGATTGCAAGGG
Organism: Paenibacillus sp. FSL E2-8871; assembly: GCF_038000345.1. Taxonomy (NCBI): domain Bacteria; kingdom Bacillati; phylum Bacillota; class Bacilli; order Caryophanales; family Paenibacillaceae; genus Paenibacillus; species Paenibacillus sp. FSL E2-8871. The sequence continues at coordinate 2,293,670 of NZ_JBBOBV010000001.1, forward strand.
CAGTACCTTCTCAATAAGTGTTTGGCCCTTTTCCGTTAAAGTAATGTACTTCACTTTCCAATCCTGTTTACGTTCAATCCATCCTTCTTTCTCTAATCTGCCAAGCATATGGGATACCCCACCTTTAGTAATGGTTAGATGCTCGGCAATTTCCATCTGTGTTACAGGCTGATGTAATAATATTTGTACCAAGGTATCGAATTGATTAACTGTTAAATTAAATTGCTTCAAGAATTCATTGGAAAGATCGTTACTATTCTCATATACCCTAACCAGCCGCAACCAGATCAATAAGCTTAATTGGTTATCTTCAGTGAATCCATTGTTTCTCATTTGGTCACGTCCATCGTTTGTTTATTTTATGTGTTATTTGATTTGTTAATATGAGTATACTAGTAAACTGATGAGGAGTCAAGCTCAGTAGAAATCCTACACGCTTGCCAAATACCACTTCGGAATATAGGTTTGAAAATCATCATACCACTCCAGAACACTCTCCGCTCGGCTCAGCATATTAGTAACTTCCCTTTGACCAACCCTTATGAACCGGTTTAACTACCTCCCATGTAGAAGCATTCGGGATGTCACTAAAAAATGGAATCATTTCACAACCTCCTTTTAATCAAACTGCTTCACAAAATAGAAAAATTTTCTTATTTATTTCTTAGAAGATTATTTTATTCAATTGATGTTGGAACAACAATAGTGTATGATGCATAGTATAGATCGAATACTGTATGACACATAGTAAGTATAAGCGGCTTCGACGTCCTCTCAAGGACAGCGAGCGTTTAAACCAAAAATATAAGAACAATTTATAAGAAATTATAAATCCTTATATTTTAAATAATGAGGTGGGTGAATGAGTACTTTATTAAATTCTTTAATCACAGAGCTTAGAAGAGGTACGTTAACGCTAGCCGTTTTAAGTCAATTACGAACACCCCAGTATGGATATTCGCTCGTTCAATTGTTGGAGGAATCCAGCATCATCATCGATCAAAGCACCCTATATCCATTACTTCGCCGATTAGAGAAACAGGAATTAGTGACGAGCAGCTGGGACACATCCGAGAGCAGACCCCGTAAGTATTATGTTCTAAGTGACTATGGCGTAGAAATTTTTTTACAGCTAAAGGAAGAATGGCTTAAGAATTCGAAAGAACTCTACGGCCTATTACAAGGGGAGGATGACCATGAAGCTGATTGAGATTTACATTCACGAAGTGACTCGGAGGTTACCGGAACAAAATCGGGAGGATATCGCTCTCGAATTACGATCTACCATCGAGGATATGTTACCGGATGATTATGACGAAAAAGAGGTAAAAGCCGTCCTTACAAAATTGGGCAATCCCGCTATTTTAGCTAGTGAGTATCGCGATCAGCCCATGTATCTCATCGGCCCACGCTATTTCGATTTATATGTTACGTTGTTAAAAATGATTATACCGATCGCTGTAGTTGTTTCTTTAATCGCTCTGGTTGCTGATTACTTGATTGGCTATAGCGGAGATAAAACAGTTGCGGATATTGTTACTGCAGTTATAAGTAGAGGAATTGGAACCTTCCTTGAAGTAGGAATCCAAGTCTTTTTTTGGATAACTGTTGTGTTCGCTATTATCGAACGGGCGGATAAAGGAAAGGAAGGTCATCCACTTACTACAAAATTAAGGAAATGGACTCCTGATGATTTGAAGGATATCGCGCTTGTCCATAAGAAAAAAGCAATTACAAGCTTCGAAGTGTTCGGAAGTTTACTGTGGACTGCCATTTGGGCTACTGTTTATTTTAATGCTGAACACCTGATCAGAGTCTATAGAGGCGGTGAAGGCGCACTTAACTTCGTAGCCCCAGCTTTTAATCAGCATGTGTTACTTGATTATTGGCCTATTATTCTTATTGTGATCGGATTAGAAGTCGCATTAACTATATATAAATTAATCAAGAGACAATGGACTAGAGAATTAGCATTATGTAATACGGTCCTCGAGCTTTTAGTGCTTATTGTATTCGCTATTATCCTTATAAATCCGAATGTATTTAACCAAGAATTCATTAACTACATGTCTAATTTATTAACAACTTCAGCTAATCAATTTGAAACGGGGTTAGTAGGTGGGGGAATTGCTTGCCTGATTTTAGTTGCGGTTCTCAATATATATGAAGGCTTCCGCAAGGCTCGCCTTTAGTATTCACAGAACGGCGATTCTCCTGTTATTTGGAGAATCGCCGCTTTGTATTCTGATTCGTTGGCTGCCTGCTTCAACAGCTTTCACAGTGTCAGTCAGCACCCTCTAAGTGTTACGGACCCAGAGGACGTTATTTGCGAATTCCCAGCCTTTTAAACAGAGTTTCGGATTCCAGCGCAGCTATTCCCTTGAAAGAGGTTCATAAATGGTGTTTTTCATACCAATAGTGTCTATACGGTCCGTTAACATCCCCAAAATGCAATAATACTTCGATTAGAGTCATCTGTGCTCGATAGGCACTTTGTATATGTCGTAATTATTATAGGAATCAATCAAAAAACAATAGAGTGCCCCAGCAGCCATTCATGACTTATGGGACACTCTATCTGGTTTAATTAAAGAAGCTCAAGCTCAATAACTGTATCCATCTCGTCGGGAAGCTTAGCCCCTTTTAATGTAATAAACGCTCCACCGTCAACATCCGAATATTCCTCAGCCATCCACGGCACCTCCACCTTTAGCTCGGTACCATCACGTAGTAATCTAGCCTTTTTAATCTTACCTTTCAGGCCTTGGAAATAGATCGGGCCAATTCCACGGTCGTAGACGTGCGCATACAACTTGTTGCCCTTTTGCGTATAACGTCCCCACTCTGGCTTAGGCAGCGAAGACTTCCCGCATCCATAAATACTATCGCCATTAAGGCGCATCCACTCCCCAACTTCGTCAAGGATACCCAGTGATTCCCGTGTCATTTCACCTTTAGCATCTGGTCCAACATTAAGGAGTAGGTTGCCATTCTTACTGATACATTCGACCATTGAGCGAATGATCTGCTGGGTTGATTTATAATTTTTATCTTCGGAATGGTAGCCCCAGTTATCATTAAGCGTAATGCATGCTTCCCATGGAATGGATTGACCATTCACGTCAACAATGCCACCGGGAGGAATGATCTGCTCTGGAGAAAAGAAATCTCCAGCATATTCTTCTGGCTCGGCCGCGCGGATATTCCCACCCAAACGATTGTCGATAATAATATCCGGCTGGATAGAGCGAATCATACGGATTAGCTCCGTTGCTTTCCATTTCTCTCCGGTCATATTGTCGTAGGAGAAGTCAAACCACATGATGTCGATTTTGCCGTAATTCGTCAACAGTTCCTTCACTTGTCCATGCATATACTCCAAGTATCGATCAAAATCAATGGGCTTGTCTTTAGCCGCTTCGTTATCCCGATCCGGATGCGCTTTATCACCATATCCAGGATAGTCATCATGATGCCAATCAATAATAGAGTAATACAGACCTACAGCAATACCTTCCGCCCGGAAAGCGTCTACATATTCTCGAACGAGATCACGTCCAGCAGGCGTGTTAGTCGCTTTAAAATCTGTTAGCTTGCTATCAAACAAGCAGAATCCGTCGTGGTGTTTGGTCGTAAGAACCGCATACTTCTGCCCCGCTGCTTTAGCTGCGCTGGCCCACTTCTTCGGGTCATATCGAGATGCGTCAAATTCATCGAAATACGTCATATAATGCTCTCTACTCATTCGCTCGTTTCCACGAATCCACTCACCTCGTGCTGGAATGGAATATAATCCCCAATGAATGAACATACCGAATCTATCCTGTAAGAACCATCTCGTTCTTTCTTCTCTTGTACCCATCTCTTCAGCCCCTCCGTTTTCGCTAGCTTTGATAAATAGATCAGATAGTCTAGACGGTATGAAATAATGCTGCAGCGCCTATAAGACCTACGTCATCCCTCAGACCTGCTGATTCAATAGTATAAGTTCCTTTATATGGCTTCATGACAAGTTCCTCTGTTTTCTCTCTCAGCGCTGGAAACAGTAGTTCACCAGCTTTGCTTACGCCTCCACCAATTACAATGCGATCAGGATTAAACGTATGTACCGCGTTAGCTAATCCAATCGCCATATAATGAATCGTTCGCTCAATTACCTCGACAGCCACCGGATCTTTTAGTGCCATCGCTTCGAAGACGTGTCGAGAATTAATCTTTTCACCACTTCTACTAGCCAGCTCTGTAATCATCGACGTTCTGCTCTCCATACTCCGCAGTGCTATATCCCGAATTGCTGTACCCGAAGCAAATACTTCCCAGCATCCATATCTTCCACAGCTACATTCCGTTCCGTTCGGGTCAATAATATTATGACCGAGTTCTCCAGCAAATGAGTTCGTTCCGAGCAGTAGCTCACCATCCATAACAATTCCAGCTCCAATTCCTGTGCTGAAGGTAACATACACCATGTTGTTCGAGCCTTTGCCAGCTCCTCTTACATACTCGCCCCAAGCCGCAGCGTTCGCATCGTTTACCACTTTCACTTCTATGCCAAGTTCTGACTCCATCCAATGTTTCAGTGGAACATTATCCCATTCAGGAAGATTGGTACCGTGAATTACGATTCCATCCTGGCTATTCACAGCTCCAGGAGAAGCCAGTCCAACTCCAATCAGCGGTCGCCCTTCGGATACAGAGCGGATCATTCCGATCATTCGCTGCACCACCTCTTCAGCGGTGTGCGCGCCAGCTGTCTCCATTAATTCCCGATTCAACACGGTACCCTTTGAATCGAATAATGCTGCGGCAATTTTTGTTCCGCCTAAATCAATTCCTACTACATAGCTCTCAGCCTTATGCATAACCATTCACCTTTTCACTATCTATTATTAGCCGTTCGAATGAATATTCTTAGCTAACGCCCGCAGGGCTACTGGATCGATTGGCGACAAAGCATCTTTGCCATGACGAACAGCCGATCCAAAATGTACTTCTGTGACTCCCGTCTGTTGAATAAACGATGTAATACCTTCTGGCTTCAAACCACTTCCAGCCAATATACTTATCGAACTACCTCTTGATTCCTCTACTAGCCTACGCATAGCGGGAATGGCTTCAGGTGCCGGACCTGGTCCAGCAGAGGTAAGTATACGAGTGATTTGCGGGTAATTACAAAGCGTCCGATAACCTGCAATTTGGTCCTCCAGCTCGTCAAAAGCACGATGGAAGGTTACTTGTAAGCCATCTGTCAACGGTAATAATATTTCAAGCGCATGCTCATCGATCTTTTTTTCCGGTGTTAATGCGCCAAGAACAACTCCCGAAGCACCACTGGCTGCAATCTGCCTGATCTCTGCAGCCATGGTCAAAATATCATCCTTGGAATAGTTGAATGATCGACTGTGCGGACGGACCATAACAAAGACAGGAATGCTAACCGATTTGGCTACCTGCTCCACCAACCCTATTCCTGGTGTTAATCCACCTTCCGTAATGGCAGTAATAAGCTCAAGACGATCTGCGCCATTCGCCTCAGCCGTCAGAGCATCATCCATACAAGTAGCGATGATTTCCAATCTCATAACTTTCACCCCCTCTTCCAGTTGTTAATGATGTACTTGCTTCATGACATAATCGGCGAGGAGGCGTGCACCATATCCCGTCGCTCCAGCTTCTGAGTACCCTACATCCTGTTTGTACTGTACCGTCCCAGCCATATCAATATGAACCCAGCTCATCGATTCTGCTACAAAGCGCCGAATAAATAGGGCTGCTGTAATCGCACCTGCAAAGGGGGAAGTACTAACATTGCGGAGATCAGCGTAATTACTCCGAAGATCTGCTTCATATTCATCCATTAACGGCATGGGCCACAGTCGTTCTCCATTACGCTCCCCGATCTCAACCAGGCTCTGCGTTATATCTGCATCGCCCCATATGCCCGCGATGCCTAATCCGAGCGCCGCACCGACATTTCCAGTTAGGGTAGCGATATCAACAGCTTGGTTTGCTCCGATATTCGCGGCATGAATAAGCGCATCCGCTATGATAAGTCGACCCTCGCCATCCGTATTCGCAACCTGAACAGTTACCCCGTTAGGGTAGCGGATAACAGACGAAGGTAACATAGCCTCAGCATCTGGCACATTATCAACGACTGGAATAAGTGCGGTCACATTTACATTGGCACGCTTCCGTATCAAAATATCCATAGCCCCAATTACAGCAGCTGCACCCCCCATATCCATGCGTGCATCGCTGATATCGCTAGCTGTCTTCACATTCATGCCACCTAAGTCAAAGGTTACACCTTTACCTACCAGTGCTAACATCGGTAATTCAGGGTTACTCTCGTAACGAATTTCAACTAGGGCTGGAGCGTGCTTACTCCCTGCTCCAACTGCGAGCAACCCATTCATCTGAAGTTCCACAAGCTCCTGTCCTCGATAGATATGGACTTTCAAAGCAGCATCATCACGGTCGAAAAATTCTGCCATCCATTCCGCAAAACGATCAGGATTCAGTGTCCCAGGTACCTCATTCACAAGATCGCGAGCAACTACAGCTCCTTCAGCGCGTATCTGTGCAGAAACACGTACAGCTTCCAATTCAATCGATGACAGCTCAGGCCAATCTATCGATTGAAGCTGTAAATCAACAGAGCCTTCCACCTTGGTAGTTCCCCGATAAGTTTGGAAACGGTACAAGCCGAGAATCCAGCCTTCCATCCAAGCTTGTAATTCATCAGCAGCAGAAATATCCCTATTCCTATTTATAGCCTCGGATGCTAAGCGAACAAGTGAAGCACTACTGCGTCCTTCCTTCAGAATTGCACGAGCAGCAGCTCCACCCGCTCGGCGAATCCTCTCAAGCGTAATATCCTTGCGCTTTCCCATTCCTACCGCTAACACATCAGACTCTTCCTCAGTGCGAGCATGTAACCAAGTCACACTGCTGCACTGTTTGTGGGGCGCTCCCAGCTTAAAAGGAAAAGACTCCTCGTCATAAGCTAAATAGACAATAGTATCCGCCACATTAGCGGAATCGAATAAGATATTCATCGCTGTCCCTTCTTTTCCGTAAAGTTATCTCACAATTTCAGTTACCGCTCTAATTTCAGCATTTCTTCATCAAATAAATGACACGCAACCTCATGACCTGGTTCGACTTCTCGGAATATCGGTACATGCTGCTTACAGATTTCCATACAGGAAGGACATCTTGTATGAAAACGGCATCCCGACGGTGGATCAACCGGACTTGGAAGATCTCCCTTTAGAATAATGCGCTCCTTCTTTAAGGTAGGATCGGGTACAGGTACAGAAGATAGCAGTGCTTGTGTGTATGGATGCATTGGACGATCATACAAGGTATCCTTATCCGCCGTCTCTACGAGCGAACCAAGATACATAACTCCGATTCGATCACTAATATGCTCAACAACACTTAGATCATGTGAAATGAATAAATATGTCAGGCCATACTCTTCCTGCAGATCCTGCAACAGATTTAGCACTTGTGACTGAATCGAAACATCCAGTGCTGACACAGGCTCATCTGCTACGATTAAGCTTGGGCGAACAGACAACGCCCGGGCGATTCCAATCCGTTGTCGCTGCCCACCGCTGAACTCAAAAGCGTAGCGCTCGGCGTGGATACTATTCAATCCCACTGTCTCTAGTAACTCGCATGCTAGTTTATCCCGTTCTTTGGACGAGAGCTTTGTATGAATGAGCAGAGGTTCAGCCACAAGATCCTTCACCTTCATCCGTGGATTAAGCGAAGCATAGGGGTCTTGGAACACCATCTGTATATCTTTACGAATAGGCCGCATTTGATTGTCTGAGATATGGCTAATATTTTGACCCTTAAACCACACTTCACCGTCATTCGGCTCCAGCAAGCGAGTCACTAATCTACCCGTAGTAGATTTACCACAGCCACTTTCACCCACAAGGCTGAACGTTTCTCCTTTACGTATAGCGAATGAGATCCCATCAACTGCGTGCAAATATCTAGTAGTTCCGAAAAAGCCCTTCTTCACCGAAAAAAACTTCTTCAGACTTTTAACTTCAATGAGTGGAGTCTCCTTCACAAACGTTCCCCTCCTTCCGTGTTCTCCTGCTGTGTAAGCCAACAACGACTCTTTCGCTCTAGTCCCTCAATCGGGAGTAACTCTGGCTCCTGCGAGAGACAACGCTCTGTGACATAATCGCAGCGTGGCGCAAACTTACAACCTGCTGGCATTTGTGATAGATCAGGTACATTCCCTTTAATGGAATCCAAGCGACGTACGTTTTGACGCAGCTTAGGAACGGATTGAATTAATCCCTTCGTATATGGATGCTGCGGTCTTGCAAATAGCTCATGAACGGAAGCTTCCTCCACTACACGACCAGCATACATAACGACTACACGGTCGCATAGTTCTGCTACTACACCAAGGTCATGGGTAATGAGCAGCATTCCCATATCCTGTTCTTCTTTCAGGTGCTTCATTAGATCTAGGATTTGAGCTTGAATCGTTACATCAAGCGCCGTTGTTGGTTCATCTGCAATCAGCAGTTTCGGGTGGCAAGACATCGCCATCGCAATCATGACACGCTGCCTCATACCGCCAGAGAGCTGATGCGGATATTCATCCACCAAGTCTTCCGCACGTGGTATACCAACTAACCGCAACATATGAATGGCATGTTCACGAGCCTTCTTCCGACCATAACCCAAATGCAACATTATCGGTTCCATCAATTGCAAACCAATCTTCAGCACAGGATTAAGCGAAGTCATTGGCTCCTGAAAAATCATCGCCATTTCATTTCCCCGTATCTGGCGCATCTCTTTGTCCGTAACCTTTGTCAGATCCGTTCCCTCGAAACGAACAGAACCGCCAGAAATTCGGCCTGGCGTATCCTTAAGGAGCCGCATAATCGACAGTGAGGTAACGCTTTTGCCACAGCCGGATTCTCCAACTAGACCCAGCACTTCACCTTTCTTAATCACAAAGTCAACACCTGCAACTGCCGTTATACTTCCATCGCCGCGTTTGAACTCCGTTTTCAGCCCTTGTACTTCCAGCAAATTTTGAGTCATGTCTTGTCCCTCCTTAGTTTTTCATTTTGGGATCAAGAGCATCGCGCAGTCCGTCCCCGACCAGGTTAAATGCAAGTACTGTCAAAAATATAGCTAAACCCGGAAAATAAACGATATGAGGAGCTATACTTAAATAATCGCGCCCCATGCTTAACATTGCCCCCCAATCGGGCTCCGTTGGCTTCGCACCCATTCCAAGAAAGCTCAGTGACGCAGCGGCTAAGATTGCCCCGCCAATTTTCATGGATAGATTAACGATGATACTAGGGACTGTTTCAGGAAAAATATGTCGCCAAATGATTCTGCGATTCTTTGCACCCATTGAACGGGCAGCTTCAACAAACAATGTTTCCTTCGCAGACAATGTTACGCTCCGAATAATGCGGGCGAACGAGGGTGTACCGAAGACTGCAACGGCAATCACAACGTTGGATAAACCAGGCCCAAGTATAGCGACGATCCCAATGGCAAGCAGTAAATCAGGGAATGAGAACAATACGTCACTGCCACGCATAATAATCCGATCCAGCCAACCGCCATAATATCCACTGACAAGACCAAGGATGGTTCCAAGTACACCTGCAATCAATACGGAGCTCAGACTGACCGCCAAAGTCAACCTTGTACCATCAATTAAGCGACTTAGAATATCACGGCCGTATTCATCCGTTCCCGCCCAATGCTTGGCAGACGGACCCTGCATTAGCGCATCATAGTTCGGTTCATCAGGATTATAAGGGGTCAGAAATGGCCCGAAAATGGCAATTAAAAAAAGCAATATGATAAAAAATGCAGCCACAAGGGGCATCTTTTGTTTGCTGAACTTGCGAATAAAAACACCCGCGCGGCCTTTTGTTTTCTCCGGGGCTATTACCTCTCCGGGTATAGGAGAATTAGTTCCCATTACCGCCGAATTGTCGCTCATGATATCCCTCCTAATCCTATATTCACCCTATAGAAAACTATCGTAATTCTGCCTCACAGTTACTCTACCTTACTGAGAAAACCTGATTTTCGGATTGAGCATGCCATACAATAAATCTACTATTAAATTGATAAGGATAAATTGTGTTGAAAACAGCAGCAGCAAAGCTTGAATAACTGTATAATCCCGGAACAAAATGGAATCCACCAGCAGTCTACCAAGGCCAGGAATACTGAACACTGTCTCAACCATTACCGATCCACCAAGCAAGAACCCAAATTGAAGTCCAGCTACAGTAACGACCTGTATAAGAGAATTGCGCAGCGCATGCCTGCTAATAACAACATACTCGCGTAAGCCTTTCGCACGTCCAGTACGGATATAATCCTCCCGTAACGTTTCTAGCATCGATGACCGTGAGTAACGAGCCAGCATCGACATAATTCCCATTCCAAGTGTAATGGAAGGAAGAATATACGACTTCCAGGAATCTACACCACCGGTCGGAAACCAACCAAGCTCTACCGAGAAAATTTGAATGAGTACCAAACCTAACCAGAATCCAGGAATCGACATCCCCGAAATGGCTGTCAATGTGCCTAAGTGATCAGGCCATCTATTACGATAAACCGCTGAAATAACACCAATTAGAAGACCAATGACAAGCGCCCAAGCCATGCTGAGAAACGTTAACCACAAGGTAGGCATTATTCTACTTTCTAGCATATCGGTTACTGGAATCCCTGATCGAATCGAATTGCCCAGATTACCACTTAGTAGATCGCTCATGTAGTTTATGTATTGATTCCACAGCGGCAGATTGAGACCTAGTTGCTCTTGAATGCCATGAATCTCTTCAAGTGTGGCGTCTTTACCCGCAATAAGCCGGGCCGGATCGCCCGGAATTAAGTGAATAAACAGAAAGACTAATACCGATACAATGAATAGCAACGGAATAACCCCGAGGAGTCTTTGTAAAGCATATCTACCCAACTCATAAGCCCCCTTCAGTATCGACAAATGATTTAGTTGAGGCCGCTTCCTACCATTCTTAAGAAGCGGCCTCGTTCAATTCTTGGGAAATTAAATTTTGCGTTTGACTTGAATTATTTCACTTCTGCATTTAGGACATTAATGGAACCATCCGGGAAGACTTTGACACCTTCCAGATTCGATCTTTTGCCTGAGATGATTTGGTCAACGCCCATGAATGCCCACGGAGCATCTTCCCATACTGTTTTTTGAATATTTGCATAAATGGATTTAGCCGCTTCTGGATCAACAGATTTGTTTGCTTCAGCAATCCATTTATCTACATTTTCATTTTTATAATAAGCTGTATTCGAGCCAGCAGGTGGGAACATTTCACTACTGAACAACCCTCTAGTAGCACCATCTGCATCACCGGAGGATGGAGACCAGCTGACATACCACATTTGAATTTTTGCTTCTTCAGGTGTTTTAGCAGCGTTAATTTGGTCGGATAAAGTACCGCCTTCCATGGACTTCACTTCTACTTTAATGCCTACAAGCGCTAGCTGTTGTTGGATAAATTGCATACCCTTCATAGTTTCGGATTCATTCTCACCCCAAATTTCGGTTTCGAATCCGTCTGGATAACCCGCTTCCGCAAGCAATTGCTTAGCTTTTTCAATGTCATAGTCATAACCTGTTTGTGGGGAATAATATTGTGTTTTGGATGACATCGTGGAATCAAGCTTAGCGCCAAGACCCGATTTCACCACCTTGATATACGCATCTTTGTTGATAGCATAGTTAATGGCTTGACGTACCTTTACATCATCGAAAGGTTTCTTCATCGTATTCAAAGTAACATAACGAACAATGGTTGAATCGATGGTATCTATAGTAATTCCTTCAAGGCCTTCAACCTCGGATACTTGCTCGGTAGGCATTGGATAAATGAAATCAGCCTCTCCAGTCTTCAGCATCGCAATCCGTGAGCCATTCTCTGGTACGGGTCTAAAGGTTATACTATCCACTTTCGGCAAGTCCTTTTGCCAGTAATCCGTATTCTTCTCAACAACTAGACGATCACCTTGCACCCATTCTTTGAACTTAAACGGACCCGTTCCTACAGGTTTTTTCGAAATATCAGCTCCGTTTTCTTCTAAAGCTTTCGGGCTAATAATAGGTGCCATAGCTACTTTATTTAAAAATGCGTTGTATGGCTCGCTGAGTGTAATAACCACGGTTTTGGCATCAGGAGTCTCCACTTTTGCTACCTTTGCAAAGCTTTTGCGCAATCTCAGATTGTTCTTCTCATCTTGAATACGGGCGATGTTTACTTTAACCGCTTCAGCATTGAAGTCAGTACCATCTTGGAATTTAACGTTCTCTTGCAAGTTGAACGTGTAGACCAACCCGTCTTCACTTATGGAATGGCTAGCAGCAAGGACAGGAACTACGTTCATATTCTCATCAAAACCCATTAGACCTTCGTACATCGTTCTGGCAGCGCTGATTGAATGTGTATCGCTTGCGTTATGAGGGTCCAGCGTAATAAAGTTAGAATTGATGGCAATTACAATGTCTTTATCATTTTTTGTAGTTGGGGTGCTAGTTTCAGTTCCACCAGCGGTATTGCCGCCTTTTCCCTCGTTGTTCGCTTTGTTGCCGCACCCTGCAGTCACTACTACTGTAATAAGCAGCAGCATGAACATTGACCATACTTTTCCTTTTACTTTCATGTTATACACTCCCCTTTAGAAACGATGTATTAGAAAAGCTCCCAGTCCAATTATTCATGAGACTTGAAGATTATTCTCGATCCTTATAATCAGACTTCCCATTGGAATACAGCACGGCGTTCGCCTACAACTGTGCCGCCATCATTAACAATAGTGTTCGGCACGAGTGCATATAAACGATCAATCGTATCTTGATTGCTATAGCCTAAACGTTCCAGAATCGATGCGATGATACAAGGCCATACTTGCTCGGAGCCATCGGATACTTTTAGCGAGATACCGATTCGTTCCTTTCGGAGTCCAATCCCATATACACCTTTAGCGCCGCCCTTTGCCGTCAGATTATCATCCTTTAGAAGCTCTGAGCAGACGAATTTCGTATCCGCAATCATCACCGGATTATCGTTCATAAGCTTTGCAGTCGCAGCAGCTGCGTTACGTATTTCCGTATTCTCAATCAAATCAGGACAGGCTAGCTTTAAATATGAATAAGCGATTTTATGAAGAGGGAGTGCGAAGATAGGAAGACCACAGCCATCAATCCCTTGAGGAATGGATTCCTTCGATACTTCTGCGATATAAGCCATGATATCAATGATCTCCTGTTGCACGGGATGGTTAGGATCATAATAAGTATCTATATCCCAACCCATATATTTGCTAAGGCCCATTAACCCTGCATGTTTACCTGAGCAATTATGAAAGATTTTACGAGTGGGCTCATTCGCCCGATGGCGTTCTGCCTTGGCTTCCTCATTCAGTGGGTATGTAGAACAACAATGAAGTCCCTCTTCTTTTAATCCCATTTTCTGAAAAAGAGATTCAAGTGCTTCAATATGAAAGGCCTCTCCCCGATGCGAAGCAGTAAAGAGTGAGGCTTCCTTACTTGTCAAACCGTAAACTTCATCGATCCGACGCTTCATAACCGGTAAAGCTTGGAATGGTTTAGCAGCTGAACGAAGATAGGTCATATGCTCCGGATTACCTGCTTTATACAAAATATTACCTTTCTCATCGACCACGCTAACTGCACCATAATGGACATTCTCCAGTAAGCCACCGCGATATTCTTCTACTAATGTTGTAAACCCCATATGTACAACCTCCTTCGATGTAATTATTTTAATCCAATGCGAAAAAACGATTTTGCGATAGTAGTCCAGATCCGATAATTACACCATTCTCGTTCAACATCGAACGATGAATGGAGAAAGACCCACGAAGGGGTTCCCATGTGAAGCGTGAAAGATATAGCTTCTCGACTGCTTCATAAATATCCGGAAATTTGTCTACAAGTTCTCCACTCAGGATCACACTATCAGGGTTATACATGCATACGACATTGTTGATTGTAATCGCCATATACATGAGCGCACGCTCGATCAAATGAACCGCCCAATGCTCTCCTGCATCCTTTGCTTCAAATAACTCCTCGATCGTGCGAATCGGACGAATCCGATTGGCTTCCGACAACAATGAACTGATATTTATATAGGTCTGTAAGCAACCCGCCTTACCGCACTCGCACATCATTCCGTTAGGATCCACTGTCGTATGCCCTATTTCACCAGCACTGTTCATCACCCCGCGATAAATCTCTCCCTCAAGGATCATCGCCGAGCCAACGCCTTGCCCGAAGCCCAATAGTGCGGTACGGACAGATCCAACAGCAGCGCCTTTGAGGTGTTCAGCAAGAGCTCTAACTTTCAACTCATTATCTACAGCAATTTCAAAACCGGTTAGTTCCTTTAGGCGTTTTGCTAAGGCAACATTCTTCCATCCAAGCTGAACAGAGAAGACAACAATACCTTCTTCGTTATTCACAATTCCAGGAAGTCCAACGCCAATACCGACGATACGTGTTCTGTCAATCACATGCTGCTGCGTCAGTTGTTCAATCGCTTCATTGATTCGTTCCAGTGTCTTGTCTGGACTCTCGTCCGGAGTACGCGGGTATTGCCTGCTGCAGAGAAGCTTACCTTGCAAATCTACGATACCTACAATCATAAGACTGCGATCCAGCTCAACCCCAACCGACAATACAGAAGCGTCAACCATAGCTAGCAACGTTGATTTCCGACCTAATCCTGACGATACCTGATCCGAATCCAGTAGATAGCCCTGTTCAGTTAATTCCCCAACAATTCGACTTACAGTTGTAGGACTCATACCCGTTTGTTTGGCGATGGAAGCGCGAGAAATTGGTTGTTGATTTTTTATGATTTCGAAGACCGTCAAACGATTTTGCCGCTTCATAAAATCCTGATCGTGCTTTTTCACAGACATTCTCCTAATTATTTTCTTCAGTGCATTAATCAAACTAATAAAACTATAAAAATAAGAAAAAATTTGCCAATTAAGCTACGCTAATGTATTATTTGATTAAATTTCAGTTTAGTTTCTCCAGTGATGGGATTAATAATAAAGGCTCATTGATTGTATGTCAATATAAATGACATATTTTTTTATTCGAAATAAATGAAAGCGTTTAATATGTGATTTTTATAACAATCTCCAATAAATACATAACACAAACATAACATCGAAGACCAAAGCCGCTCTCATAATAGACCGAGCGGAAACTATAAATAGGAAAAACTTAATTTAGAGGTGGAGGAAATATCTTAAAAACAAAAGAGGTTTGGGGTCGATGCAGAAGTTTTGTGAATCTGAATATTGGAAAAAAGGTAGAATCGTGCGCGGATTGATAGTGAAATGGAGATTGCACCCGCATCAAAAGCAAGTTCTTCATATAGAAACCAACTTTTGATGCGTAGTGTTAAAAAAATTATTGAAACTCTACTGCCTTAACAGACGCGTCCTCTTGTATCAGTGACAACAATTTCACAGCATTAAACGATTCAGGAAATTTTACGATAATTTCTAAATTCAATTCGGAGGCAAGACTATTATTTTCAGCGTGAAAGCTTAAAATGGTAATATTTTTTTCTTCAAGGAGCTGTTGAATTCTACTCACGGCTCCTTCTGAATTAGTCAGACAGATCACAATCTGTTGCGTTTTCGGTGAGGCCAGCCAACTGTAGCGGCCATGCAAAATCTTTTGTCCAAGTAAGATAATAATTGTTGCTCCTCCACCAAGAATATAAAGGCCCGATCCAATCGCCAGCCCTAGTCCCGCCGTTGCCCAAATCCCCGCTGCAGTTGTCAGGCCCTTCACAGTGTGTCTATGCATGAAAATCATTCCTGCACCAAGAAATCCCACTCCACTTACTACCTGGGCAGCTATACGTGCGGGATCGAGCTTAACATAGGACCAATCAGCTTGATCCTGAAATCCATATTTTGAAATGATCATCATAAGTGCAGCACCTAAAGCAACAATAAAATGCGTTCTAACTCCCGCTTCTTTCATCCGACTTTTTCGTTCAAAGCCAACTAAAACACCACAAATTCCAGCTCCAACTACACGAAGCAAATATTCAAACTCCATACATAGTCCTTCTCTCCTTATGATATTGCTATTTATTGTATCATAAACGGATTTCTATATTTCCCCTCCTATAATATGAACATGATATTTAACATAGTTTGAGCATGCGCACAGTCACATCTGCAAAGATTTAACTGTGATACCTTTATAGCTGTTACTCCAGTAGACATTGTATAACGGTCTACAACTAGTGAAAGAGGTGCGTATATGAAACTGCCAACAATCCAATTTGGGCATATTAAATCCAAGGTTCCTGTAATTCAAGGGGGTATGGGCGTAGGCATATCCTTAAGTGGCTTAGCTGCTGCTGTAGCCAATGCAGGCGGGATAGGCACCATTTCCGGGACAGGAATCACCACTGATGAACTGAGAATGCATATTCGCAAAACAAGAGAGCTCTCAAAAGGGATTGGATATATCGGTGTGAATGTTCTATTCGCGATGAAGGATTTTGCTGATAAAATGAAGGTCGCTTTGGAAGAAAAAGTGGACTTTATTATATCTGGAGCCGGGATTTCCAGAGATATTTATGCTTGGGGTAAAGAGTATGGTACTCCTGTGGTGTCTATTGTTTCCTCCGCCAAATTAGCCAGAATATCCGAAAGACTTGGTGCCTCTGCAGTCGTAGTGGAAGGATTTGAAGCTGGGGGCCATTTGGGTACAGAGAGATCCATGTTCGAAATTCTTCCTGAGGTTGTAGAAGCCGTTTCGATTCCGGTTATTGCTGCTGGTGGGATTCTGACAGGAGATGATATCGCAAAAGCCCTTCGGATTGGCGCTTCTGGTGTTCAGATGGGGACTCGTTTCGTGGCGAGCCATGAATGTGATGCTCCTTTGGCCTTTAAACAAAAATATGTAGATGCTCAGCAAGGTGATACTATTCTAATTAAGTCTACAGTTGGGCTAGATGGCAGAGCGATTCGTAATGAATTCACAGAACGTATTAGTGATGATGCCAAATTAAAAATAGCAAAATGCTCTAATTGTCTAAAGGTATGTTCGCATCGCTTCTGTACCATGGAATCCCTGCTAACTTCGCTTAGAGGAGATGTTAAGAACGGATTAGTGTTTGCCGGGTCCAGAGTTCATGAGATTAAAGAGATATTGTCCGTACAGCAGATTATTGACAATTTAATGTATGAGTATCAGGGAGCATTGAACCCGGTAACTTAAGATTTTAATACGATACTTATGCGATGATAAAGATAAAAAAAGAACCCTTTGTTGTATGCAACAAAGGGTTCTTTTTAAAAGGCGTTGTTTATAGTTGACTCTATCAGCATAGCCTTACATCATTCCACGAGTATTAGAAATGCCCTCTTGTTGATGACAGCTCTTATACATTTGTTCTAGCTCGGAATCACCTAAGTTAGGATGTCTTTCTTTCATAAAGGGCAACATCTCTTTAAAAGTGCTTGGAGCAAACCCGGCAGCATAAGCTGCTGTTCCAATTCCAAATGACAAAATAACAACACAGATTACTGCAAATACTCCTCTTTTCAAAAAAACCATCTCCTACTTTATAATACGGAAAAAATCAATACGAAAAAAATTTGCTGAAACCAACATGCACATCAGACCCATTCCCATAACTAGAATGGCTATGATCCAATCCGCTTTTTTCATATTCATCCTCCCGTGCCATCGAACACCCTGAATTCAATGAATAGTGGGGTTCAATAATATTAATGATTATAGATGAATATTGTGTGGAAACTATGTGGGACATGCTTAAGAGA
Organism: Paenibacillus sp. FSL E2-8871; assembly: GCF_038000345.1. Classification (NCBI taxonomy): domain Bacteria; kingdom Bacillati; phylum Bacillota; class Bacilli; order Caryophanales; family Paenibacillaceae; genus Paenibacillus; species Paenibacillus sp. FSL E2-8871. Next base: position 2,311,589 of record NZ_JBBOBV010000001.1, read on the forward strand.
TTTATTTTTGTCAATTCCGTGAAATTAATCACTATATAATCATTTGTTCATACTGCGTTCTTATTTGAAAGATATGATTTCAATATAACAATAAACATAAAGGAGTCATGATCATGAAAAAATTGTATTATACGTCTTTTTTCTATGCGATTCTTGGTTTGATAGCAGGTGTTGCTTATCGTGAAATTACCAAAATGAATGATTTCGAAGGAAACACCATCTTAGTTGCACTTCATACTCATATCCTTGTACTGGGCTTCTTCTTCTTTATAATCGCATTGATCCTAGCCAAGTTATTTAATATCCATGAAGCTAAATCCTTTGGCGCATGGTACATTGTATATAACATTGGTCTCCTGATCACGATCGGTACTATGGCCACTCGCGGGATGCTGCAAATTAACGGGACTGATATCAGCTTCTTACCGCATATTGCGGGTCTCGGTCATGCCATAGTAGGAGCCGGTATCATATGGCTACTAATTCTGCTCGGTAAACGAATTAAATCATAGGGAAAGAGCCGCTGGACAACACTCCAGCGGCTCCTTTTTATAATCATGTAAAAGTTCATACCAAATGAGACTATAAGTATATTTGTTTATACACTGGTAAATGATACAATATGGAAGTCGCGAGATATCTTAAATTTTAACTTTAAACTATGCTTTCGATGCCAATAAAACTTTTAAGGAGTGAAGTAAATGTCTATCGATGTTTATCTGAATTTCAACGGGAATTGCCGTCAAGCCGCAGAATTTTACGCGGAGGTATTTGGCGTTGAACGTCCACAAATCATGACCTTTGGCGAAACACCACCTGATCCCAATTTCACTCTTCCTGAAGAAGCCAAAGATTTAGTTATGCACACTCGCTTGAATATCGAAGGCAGTAATGTAATGTTCTCTGATGTTTTTCCGGGCATGCCTTTTGTGGAAGGAAATAACATTAGTCTTTCGGTAGTTAGTAAGGATTTGGATGGCATAAATAAATATTTCCATAAGCTTAAAGAAGGCGGAAAAGTAGGTATGGAATTACAAGAAACCTTCTGGAGCTCGTGTTATGGTAGTCTAAAAGATAAATTCGGCATCGATTGGCAATTCAATTATGATGACGGACGAATGAATATGTAATAAAAATAACAACGAGTATGGAGTGGCTGTGAAACCTATTAATACAGGTGCGGCCTACCTCCAGCTCGTTGTTTTTTGTTCAAGCTCTTAGTCCATAATCAAATCATATACACTGACCTTCCGAATCCGTCTTGCAACTAACATGGATACCACATAAGCAACAACTAGAATGACAGCACACAGTAGAAGCACTTGAGGCAGACTAACCGCCAGCTGAACGTTATAAATGCCTAGACTTGAAAGCAATAATACAAACGCCGAATCCGAGAAAAAATAACCTGCTAAACTCCCCAATAATACTCCAACTACAATCACCGGAAAAAGACTGAACGTAATCTGTGTCATCAGATTAAAGGTCGTATATCCGATACCTTTAAGAATACCGAATTCCCGCTTACGTTTCATAATCAACGTCTTAATCACCAAATACAAAATTAAACTAACCACTATAATTGTGACCGCGGTAATGACTGCTGTCATAGAAGATACTGCTGAAGTGAATGTACTGAGCGTGCTTTCTAACATGTCTAAAATGTTCGTTACGTTCCATTGTCCAGGGAGACGTTCTTCAAGCTTTTGAATGAAGATTTGAGGATCTTCCCCTTCCTTTAAGTACACATTAATGGACTGGACGGAATAATTCGGCTGCAATTTTCTCATTCCATCTTCTGTTATAGTAGCAACCATACCTAACTGATTAATCTGCTGGCTAAGACCAGTCACCAAATAATTTTGGGTTACCCCATTAAACGTAACTGGAATCTCGTCCCCAATCGATTTATTTTTCATTTTTGCAATTACACCGGATACCGCAATTTCATTATCAAAAATGGGCTGTCTACCTTTATAGACCGTCTGCGTCTCCAGCTTGGCATAATCATCAGATACACGGAGCATAAAACTGGAATCATCTATAGAAGCTACTCTACCTTCCAATATGGAGATCTTCTGAACCTCAGGCATGGCCTCTACTTCTGCAAATATCTTTGGATCATGATCAGCTTTTTTTAGATCAAGTTGCAAATTGGTACGTTCTAGACCCACTAAATCTAAAACGGCTGAAGTATCCCCTTTAAAGTTAAAATTAAGGATGGAGCAAAATATACTCGAAAAGGTCAACCCTGCAACGATCAGCACGATCATAAAATTCTGCTTGGTCTGTCTAAATAAAGACTTCAGACTTAAGGCGAATTGCAAATTCAATGAAGTGCTCGCTAGCGGAAAATGATTTTTCTTAAAATTGTGGGTAAGAAGCCCGCTCTGAAGAGCTGCTATCGGAGTAATCCTTCGAATCTTTCTACTAGACAGGTAGGCAACTAAGAGAATCAGCACCGTAACGATAAGCAAACTCAACAAAGCACTTAATAATTCAAAAGTTGTCGGCCACAACAGTCCAACCGAAGACGAAATCATATTACCTACTAAGGGCATGACTAGAACAGAGATCAAACTTCCCGGTATGGAGGCCATTATAGATACTGAGACGAACTGTAACAGAAATGAGGATATGATCTGCCTTGACGTATAACCGTTCGCTTTCAAAACACCGATGTTGGTTAGGTTATCCTCAATATTCCCGAAGATCTGAAACCTGATCACAATCAACGAGATTACAACCATAATCAATGCAAATACAATCAGAATAGCGGCTAAAATATTCACAAAAACGCGGTTACCTTCGAGCCCCACATCAGTTCGCATGACTAAAAATGAACTTGTGTTTCCAGATCCAAAAATCTGTTCACTCAACTTTTGCTCCAGCTTGACTTCTTTCGCCCGTTCGTTTAATTGTACAGATAAAAGATTAAATTGAACTTCTTTCCCAAGCCGTTCCTCTAATTGCTTATAACCTTCATCGTTTAAAAATATTTTCAAAGCCCCATTCGTCAATGTCCCAAAAAGGGGTTCCTCCGTAAATCCACCGATGGTATAAGTAAATTTGTTGTTATCGTATTCAAACGAGATCGTATCCCCAAGGTTATACCCTGAGCCTCCGTGAAAGATATACGGCAAATAAATTGTATTTTGATCCGCAGGTTCCAACCGAGAAGTGGTATTAAATAGTCCCAATGAGCGCTCCGAATCCTTATTAAGAATCAAGAAAGCAATAGCTGTATTGTTTCCCCCGTAGTTTATCTTTACATCAGGTAGCAGAAGCGCCGCCTCATTCTCCCATGTTTCAGTATAAGGATAGCTATCCACCAGAGATTCATAATTCTTCACATTCTCATTTAAAGGAAAATAAGCGGTGATATCAGGTGTATTTAGCTTCGATATTTTTTCTTGCTGAAAAGAATTAAGCTTCAAGCTGACTGATAGGCCAATGTTCAGCAGCAGCGCAGCAATCATAATCAATACGAAGAGCGTAATCGTTGCACTTTTTCTTTTACGAATATTGGACCAAGCAAGCTTTCCTATTAAGCTTCTCATCCCTACCACCCCAATTCGGTCAGAAAGGACTGTAATTGCTGCTGCCGTTCAGGTCCACTATCTTCGCTATAAGGGGAAAGGCGCAAATCTCCGATGACTACTCCATCCTGCAGATACAAGATCCGATTACCACGCAGCGCAGTTTTGAGATCATGGGTTACCATAATTATGCTTTGCCCCTGCTTATTTACCTCGGTTAGGACACGCAGTACCCCTATTCCTGCTGAGCTATTTAGCGCTCCAGTCGGCTCATCCGCAAAGACCGCTTTTGGACTGTTGATCAGGGCCCGGATAATTCCGGCACGCTGAGCTTCTCCTCCTGAGATTTGCGCTGGAAACTTACCCCAGATGGTGTCATCCAGGCCTACATCTAAGAGCAGCTTTTTGGCTTTTTCCACAGCCCCAGCTCTATCCTTTTGGACAAGAAAAGCACTTGATAATACATTGTCGAGGACACTCATTGAATCGAGCAGATGGATCTGCTGAAACACAAATCCACAATTCTTCCGCCGGAATATCGCCAGCTGATCATTACTCATCGCCGTAATATCTTGACCTTCAAACAAGACCTCTCCAAGCGTTGGCTTATCCATTCCCGAAATGGCATACAGCAGTGTTGATTTACCAGAACCAGAGCTGCCCATGATAATCGTGAAATCACCATGATATAAGGTCAGATCTAGATTTTTTAATACATGCTGCTGAGTTCCTCCATGGGAAAAGGTTTTTCCAAGCTTATGGGTCTGCATCAATACTTTATTATTCACTTCGTTCATGTTGAACACTCCATTTACGTTCATGCTCATTAATTACGCTAATAGTAACCCTAGCTCTACGCACAATATAATGGCTGCAATCACAGACTCATTCGTAATTGCAACCTAATCGTACGTTAAATGTTCTTAACATGTCTTTGTGCAATCCTTAGCGAATTCTTAATTCTATCCTGCTAAAGGAATCAGCAGCTTTACAGTAAATCCATCCTCCCGATTGGAGCATACAATGTCGCCCTGCATTTTTTGCATCATATAACGAGAAATGTACAGACCTAGACCTGCACCGTTCTGGCTCACGGCCAAACTGCCCCGAAAGAATTTATTGAATATTAAAGGCAATTCCTCCTCAGGAACACCAGGACCATAATCCAGAATATCAACCTCCAGATAATGATCCCTAATCTCGAATGTAATATCGATGGGTGTACACGAGAAGGCATACTTATAGGAATTGTTCACCACATTATCGATGACCTGCTGTATCCGTAAGGGATCCACCATAATGATACAGTCTGGCACAGATGCAGCTGAAATCCGTTCGTAGAAGTTCACATTATTTATAATTTGGGTCAGCAGGTGACTATGCTCCTCCGTTAAGCTGACTTTTAGTTCATTCAGTTCCTCCAAGGTGGAATGGAACATGTCTGTGACCAGACGATCAATCTGATCCGCTTTGGAATACAAGGTATTTAGCTGTCTGCTTGTCTTCTCATCTCTTGCGCTTAATAACATCAGTTCCGTAATCGCCTTCATCGAAGCGACGGGTGTCTTAATATCATGACTGAGACTAGCAACCAGCTCCTTCTTACTCTTATTCGCTAAATATTCACTGTGCCTAGCCGCCGCAAGCTCTTCCCGCATCATATCGAAGCTTTCGGTAAAAGCACCAAATAGATGATTACGATCCATTTCCAGAGGCACTTCAAGATCGCCTCTTGCGATATGGTTCGCGAATAGCTGCATTTTGCGAAATGGACGAAGAATGGATCTATTCAGGAACCAAATATAGAGGATGCCTAGAATTGTAAGCAAAAGCAGCATTGCAACAGAAACTTGTATAAATTGTTGTTTCATATGTATAAAAATCGTACGGTAATCATTATTAATAATTACTTTACCCACCAGCTGATCCTGAACAACAACGTCGACTAAGATATCCCGATTATTGATAGCTTCATTAACGCTAACGGAAATCACATTTTCAGTCTGATATTTTAATTTACCAGAGGTATCAATAATGGCGAAATCATAGGGACTTTCCTTGTACAGTTTCGGCTCAAGCTTATCCCAATGCTGCTCTGTAAGCTTAACAATGGTATTGATCGCCACTCGGTCTGTTGGGGTCTCCACCTTCAAATTAAATATCAGGAATAAGAGAGTTATACTTGCAGCGAATATAGTGAGCATTAGCGCCAGTAGCAATTTTTTAGTCATCACTATTTATCCTCAAAAGCATAACCGATGCCCCATACGGTACGGATGTACTGCGGATCGTTAGGATTCTGCTCAATCTTCTCACGAAGATGACGGATATGTACATTTAAGGTGCCATCTCCCGCAAAAACATCTCCCCATACCCCTGCAAATAGCTCCTCTTTAGGGATTACCCGATTTTTATGCTGGATCAAAAACTTTAGCAATTTATATTCCATTGTTTTCAGCTTGAGGGGTACGCCGTTAAGACTTGCCCTTCTGAGTTCGGGATCAATCTGTATGGGTCCGGATTCAAGAAGGGAGGACTCGGCTACAACTTCGTTGTTGTACCGTTTAAGCACCGCCTTTACTTTTGCCAGCAGCACTCTCAGGGTATACGGCTTATGAATATAATCATCTCCCCCGATATCTAGCGCAATTAATACATCATCCTCACTGGAGCGGGCACTAATAAACAGGATGGGAATCCCGGTCGTCTGACGCAGTTCTTTGCATAACTGGAAGCCGGATTCACCACCTAAATTAATATCTAGGAGTAACATCGACACCTGATGCTCACTCAAAAAGCTCCGACAGGCATCGGCGCTCGTAACAAATGCGGTTTGAACATCAAACAAATTAAAATATTCGCAGGTGGTCTCCGCAAGCTCAATTTCATCATCAATAATCAAACAATCATATCTCATCGATTTCTCTCCACTTCAACTGAATTTATTATTATGTTAGAATATGCCTTTAAGGAGGGGTTACCTGTGGATACACAGTTCCAGCGTCTGGAGCACTATTTAGATAAATACGAACAAAGCTGGCCATTAAGTGGCACAGTCTTAATAGCTCAGCGTGGAGAAATCAAGTTACATAAAGCGTACGGATATGCGAATCTTGAACATCAGGTCCCCAACACTTTAGATACCAAATTCCGGATCTGGTCACTTACCAAATCATTCACTGGCATGGCTATCCTCATGCTAAAAGAACAAAAACGTCTTAGACTGGAAGATCCAATCCTAAAATATTTCCCTCAGCAGCATGCACTAGAGGGGATTACCATCCTTCACCTGCTGGGACATACCTCTGGTATAGCCAACTACACTTCCATACCCGAATATAATCAAAAATTAAATAAGCTAAAGCTGACTCCACAGGAGATGTTTCAGCTATTTGTGAGTCAGCCCCCTGCATTTATGCCTGGCACTTCATTTGCCTATAACAACTCAGGATATTATTTGCTGGGGATGATTATTGAGAAGATTACAGGGATGACATTTGAAGATTATATCACTACTTTTATATTACAGCCTCTGGGCATGGTAAATACAGGAGTTTATAACAACCAGCAAATTATTCCGAAATTAGCCTCGCCTTATCATTCTTCTTGGGGAGAGTATACTCAGGGGGAATACATAAATATGAGTTCTATCTTATCCGCTGGCGGGATGTATTCGACGGCTGCCGATCTTTTCCTGTGGGATCAAGCCTTGTACTCTGATCAATTAGTGTCTCATAACACCCTAGAGATGGCTTTTCATTCCAGTAATCTCAAATATCGATTCGGTTGGTTCTTGGACGAACGTTTTGATCGAAAAAGAATGTATCACGGCGGTGCCTATCGCGGCTTCCGAAGTGAACTGCATAGATACCCTGAAGATCAAACAAGCGTCATCATGTTGACTAATTATGATTGCGTACCCGTCACTAAGTTAACGGAATCGCTAGCTGGATTAGTCTTCGGTGAACCTGTAAGCGTGCCGATCTCTCCGCAAGCCTACCCGCTTGATGATAGCATTTATGCTTCATATATGGGAGCCTATGAGGGATATGGCTGCAAAGCGAGCGTGGAGCGTAGTGGCCAAGATTACTATTTTGTCTGGAATGATGTAGAGGTCACTCCCTTTTATCCAATCTCGGAAACAAGATTCCATCATACGAAGCATGATTCAGAATATGAATTTAAGCGGAATGCTCAGGGTGTGCTTTCATTTCTGGGAATGCACAAAAAACAAGACAAGTCTTAAATAGACCTGTCTTGTTTTTTGTTCGTGTTTACGCTAGGCCTTAGCTATAATGATGAACTCAGCCAGAAGCACAAGTAAGGCAGTAGCTACGCCAAGCGAATTAATTACCGTTAAAGCATCTGGGTAGCTTTCTTTCTTAAATTGCGAAAATAAAGATACCATCCATAATACACTGAAGAATAATGCGACCAATCCGGAAATAGCCTCACTATCCACTTTTCTGCTCCGCATAAAAAATCCTACAAGGCCAACAACGGTAAAAATCATGTATATAACAAGCTCTATGGATGTGATGACAATCGCCTCGCCTGCAGAGAACAAATGCATTAACATGTATTGAATCCCTAAACAAATAAACACAAGCTGGTTAAAAGAAACTTTGCTCACTCTCATAGCTTATCTCCTTTTAATTTAAGTAAACTGCAATAAAAAAGATAACGCTTTCATTATATCGATAATTAAAATAATCCTCTGTGACTTTCAGTACTCTTCCGATATCAGCCCAATCAAAACAAGCCCTGAACAAAAAAATCTCCTGGCAATATTGTTGCCGGAGATTTTATATTAGAGTTTAAATGCTGACATAAAGGATGTATCCAAAACAGCCAATTTTCTAATAAAACTTCGTCAAAAACAGGATCTCAATTAGTGATGCATAAATTCACTAATTTTTAACAGCATTCAAAGCATCTAATTGGTCACTATGTCTTTTTTCTGTAAAAATAAGGCATAGGCACATACACCAGCAAGCTGCAAATGTAGAGACCATAGGAGCTACTTGTTGAGAAGCGTTTTTATTCAGTTCCATTGTTTAGTCCCCTCCTTTCAGTTTGTCATAGGGTCTGTTTTGAATACATCTCTTATGTCAGCATTGAGAATGATAGAGCGAAATTTCTATGCCACTACTTTAGATGTTTCGGTATAACTTCAATAAGTTTTTCTACAGTTAAGTCTTTGATTTCACGGACAAAAGAATCATTGATCTGGAATCCAAGTTCGTTCTCGAGATCTGTTAAAATATAAATTATATTTCTAACAGAAGTTACACCTAATAGATTGGTCGTTCTATCGAATTCTTTGACATAATTTTTGACTGTTTCTTCTATAACCTGTTCGTTTAGATACAACAACTCCTTCCCCTCCTTTAAATCATCGGAATATTATTTTGCAGCTCACTTATAATTCTTCTAAAAGCCTCTTCCTGACTTGTAGAATTAGAAAGATTAAAAGTATACATCCCCTCTTGAGAATAGGAATTGTTTTCCACTGAGTCCAGATAATCTACAGAATAGTATTCTAGTTGTCTTGCTTCTGGATTATATAAACAAACATTCTCAGAAATATGATAGTAATCAATATTAACGCCATATTTGTATAAACAAGTGGACTTCATTTCTTTCAAATGGGATTCTTCGTAATTTCCGTTATACAAGCTTAATATTGTGATATCTGGTGTGACTGCATTACTGATTAGGAAAGGTATATACCCATATCCATTGGGAACTGAAGTGCTATACTTAAGAATGCTTCCTGGAACTCCAATAATAATGACATCTGGATTCTCAGCTTGTTCTATATATTTAATATAGGCATTAATACTCTCGACCTGTTCTGAAAACGTTAGATCATTGCCGTCTATAATGTCTGGGATTGTATGGTATCCCCATAATCTAGATAGTGCATTGCTGGAAATCAAACTCATCTTATATCCCGAATTGCGAAAGTTTTCACTTAGTTTAAGCTGCAAATTCCATTTTCCGCAGTTTTCCCCCATCCCCATAATTAAAATAACTGGGACGTCGATACTCGCTAATGCTTTCTGTTTCGATATAGAAGGATGCTCTAGATTCAGACATTCCCAACCCTCTATGGTTGATTGGTTTAATACAGTTTTCAATTCAGCCACGTACATAATATGCTTTCCCTTCTCTTCTGCAAGAGAAGTTAACCGGCAGTAACCTGATTCATCAACTTGAAATTGAGGCTTACATAATAACAGTACATCAACAGAGTTAATCAGATCATTTAAATAAAAGCTCTCTTCATCACATATTAAAGCCTTTTTAGTGTCGTCCACTTCATCGAATGACTCCCAGCCTTTTGGAACTACGGCATATATCAGCTCGAAATTCTGAAGCTCACTTTCTGTTAGCAATAAAGGCATCAGACCTTTATGAAAAGGGTAAACCGCCAGTTTTTTCTTCACAGTGAAATATCCTCTCTTTTAAACTGATATTTAAATTCCCTCATCATCGTATAGTTCTTCAAATTCTCTAATGCCGACGCTTTAACCCTGTTGCATTTGCTAAGCTTATAGCTTTCTGAATAATGTTCATCCTTTCCATTATCCGCTGCAGCGGGGCATATAGAGCAGCAATGAAAGGCCCAGCATTCTTTACAGTGTTGTTCCGTAACTGCTCCAACATTCAAAATTTCTCGAACCTTTTTAATATCAAAACCATCCTGAAGATTTCCCATTTTCATTAGTGAAGAATTTTCATCTATACGCTCACAAGGAAAAAAGTTACCGTTTACATCTACAAAAAGTTTTTTCAAGCCTGGTATACAAGTCCCGCTAGGATGAGCAATTTTTGGGGTCTCATTGATTGGCGAAAGAAACTCTTTGTAGCTATAAATGGTTTCAATATCACGTTTATGATAGGCCACAGGCTCTTCTTTTACTTTTCCTAGCAGCAATAGATATGCCTTCAAAGCTTCGTAATTTCGTTCTTCAAAATAAGCCTCACCATAAACGAATTCCGTCTCTGTATAGTTCATGGATAGTGTATTAAAGTTAACTTTAGAGAGGTCACTAACTCCTTCTCCCGCTCTAAAATAATCAAAGATTTCTTCGAACTTACCATCTGGACTAATAACTGTATTGAACTTCAGTTTTTGATATAGATCAGGATAGTTATCTCGAATATGTACAACATTACGATATACATTCTCATAGGAACCACGTCCATTTACAAACGTCCTATTTTCATTATGAACATCCTTCGGTCCATCCAGGCTAATCATAATGGATATGTTAAAATCACGAACTTCCCTTGCAAAACTATCATCCAGAAGTGTGCCATTAGTAGTCATACCAAAGGAAATTTCTTTGCCGCTGACTTTTTCCTGTGTATATTTCATAGTATCTATGATGAGTTTTTTTTCAATCAAAGGCTCCCCACCATAAAAAGCTACATGCAAGTGGTCCACGTCTTTAGAATGGGCTACAAGGAAATCAATCCCTTGCTGCAGAGTATCCCAGGTTATATTCAGAGCAGAATGTGAACGATTATTATAAATTTCATTGCTTGAGTAAGGACAGTAACCACAACGCAAGTTGCAATTTTGAGACATTTGAAAAGTGATTGAGTTAACACAGCGCTCTAACTGGTACTCCAACATTTGACTTGCCGGATGCTCAATTTGTAGAATCGGAGATTCAGCTAAAAGCCCTCTCTTTTGAAAATCTTTAAGCACATTTACATCAGCTTCCTCATAACTGCCTTCAGAAATATGACTTAACGCTTCATACTGATTCTGTTTGATTTTATAAATACTGTTTCTATTCATGTCATAGACGTAATGTAGATTCGCTCTCGTTTGAAAAGGAATAAAAGGCATCCGGGGTTTCCTCCCTTTGAGTACTAGTAATCATATCTCTAAAACTCTCCTGAGATGTATACAACTCATCAAAAGTTCCTATCCCAAGAACCTTGCCACCATTTAAATAAATAATCTTATCTAATCTCTTTAATACTTCCGGTCGATGCGTGATAATGATAGTCATCATATAACGATCTGAAGATAACAGTTCCTCGTTAAAAACCTGCTCCGAATAATAGTCATAGCTTGAGGTTGCTTCATCCAATAGCAGAATTTTTGTATCCTTACGTGCTAATGTTCGGGCAAGTGCTATTTTTTGTTTTTGTCCACCCGATAGTTTAGCGCCATTATAACCAATTCGAGTGTCCATTTTTTCGGGTAGGTCTTGGATAAATGAATATGCCCCTGACTGTTTGCAGCTTTCCAATATCTCAGTAAGTGTAAGCTCTTCAGAAATGTTGATATTGTTCGCCACAGTATCATTGAAAAGATAATTGTTTTGAGCCATCAAGCTCCATATTGAGCGATAGGATTCAAAAGTATACTCTTTCACATCTTTATCGTTTATTTTGATGCTGCCTTCAGTTGGCTCATAGAATCTTAGCAGCAGATTTACAACAGATGATTTGCCGCTGCCGTTCAAACCAATAATCGCTACTTTCTCACCTTTTTGAATGGTAAAATTCACTTGATCCAGAGCTTTTTCATTCTCATAAACCAAGGATACGTTTTCGAATTTCAGATCATTGATAGATATTGATTCTAATAATTCCTTCGCTTCCGGTTTATCAATTTCAGCATCGGTATTTAGAAATTTTAAAAACCGCTCAAAGGCTGGTTTCACGCTGGATAATTGCGTAATCAAATACGATATGATAGTAATTGGTTCAAATACCAATGATGAGTACGAAATGAAAGATACCAGACCGCCAATGGTGATTTCATCTTTTTGGATTAACCAAGCACCGTACAAGTAAAGACCACAAGTAAACAATGTCGTCATAAACGAACCCGATATACTATCAATAAATCCATAACGCATTAACTTGGATTTAGCATTTTTACTTCCATCCAGATTCACTTTCAGTTTCGCTAGTCGTTTTCCAGTAATCCCCCATACTTTTATCGCTTCAATGCCACTAATTGCATCCCCTAACCATTCTGAGAAATTTGATTGCAAGTGCATAATGATCTCATATACCTTTACTTGCTTTTTATATAAAAAACTGCTAATTAGCATTTTGACTGGAATTGTAGCGAGCATAACTAGAGTTAATTTCCAGTTAATATAAAACAATGCTGTTAAGCCGGCGAAAACTTTAAATAGATTAACGAAAGATGTTAAAAATTGCGTGTCTGTCAAAGACGATATGTTGGCGATATCTTGAAAAAGCTCAGACATCACTACTGAGAAATTTCTGTCTTTAAAAAATTTCGTGCGTACGGATAACACATGTTTACAAGCTTTCTTATTCAAGTCATATGGTATTCTCACACTTATTTCCTTATAGTAATAGAATTGAAAAATACCAAGTAATTGTTGGATAAGGAATATTAAAAAAATTAGTCCTACGTATTGAATAACTCGATAAAAATCCAAACCTAGAATACCAATGTCAATAAGTTGCTTGGTAAACCAAGGAGTCAAAAAGCTCCCTATAGAAGTCACCAACATAACAATACTGATTATCCAAATGTTTTTACGGTAAGGATGAAATAACTCTTTAATGCTGATCCATACTACATTGTATTTCATTTCACATAACTCCCCGCGACATATACTGAGACTAGCCTCATCCCATCTCAATACCAACAAAAAGAACAACAAAAACTACAATAGCTAGCAACGCACCTACAATAACGATCGTTTTTGGTGATCTATTACCCCTGTCCATTTCAATTCCTCCTTTATCTACGCGTGTATATCTCTTTTTCCAAACGAAATATAGGTGACAGACAAACTAATAGCTATGATAATCACAGGAATCAACACCACTTCCATAAAGCTCTTTGCTCCGGTTAGGACTATATGTTGTGAATTAACGACGTAGATTCCGGAAAACTTCATAACCTGAGTCGTTAAAGCATGGTCTGAAATCCCCCTTAACAATGCGGAGGAAGCATCACGGAAATAACCGGATATCATGAAGTCTCCGAATATAATTAGAAAAGTTACAACCACCGCTGAAGCCGTTCTTTTAATAAGGATACCTACCATAATGATTAGAGCAGCATAAGCTGATAAATAAAGGATATTTAATCCCAGTACACGGGAAACTTGAATCAAGTCAGCAGAAAAATTACGATTACCGATGTCAGTCCCAATTATCAAAGCAGCTATCATATAAGCGAGATAAAACACTACTGTAAATTGTAAAATCCACCATATAATAATTTTAAAAACAGAAAGGTATTTCCCCGTGATATAGATAAACCTGCTTTGTCCGGAAGCCAGGATAACTTTGATTGATCCATATTCAAATCCTTCGGTTGCAAAAAAACATACGTAAACTGGAATAATAAAATAAAAAAATAAAGACAAAGGTGTCACAATCGTTAAGGGTTCCGCGAGATTACCGATTTCAAAACCACCTTTACCGCCAATCCAGATTGCTAGTACCAGACTTGCTATAAGGAACAGAAGAGAAATTCCCTTAAACATGATATCCCTTCTTATAAAGTAAGACTCAGCTTTCAGAAAATCCCTCATTGCTCATTCTCCTATCAGATCCATATAATAATGCTCAAGATTTGCTGTGGACAGGTTGATTCCTTCAAGTGGAATTCCATTTCTAATTAACGTTGACATTAACTGTTCAAGATCTGTCAAATCCTTGGGAACCAATATTTCTCCGGCTTCTGACAATGTGATCGAATGAATATTAAGATCGTTCTTAAGCACGTTTATTGCTGCAGCTATTTCAACGGTCTTAATACAAATTTGTGCTTCGGCTGATTGCAAGAGTTCTTCCACAGAGACTTCCTTAATGAACTGCCCTTTATGAATAAACCCGAATTTGGTAGCTAACAATTGGAGCTCACTCAAGATATGGCTGGAAATCAAGATGGTAACCCCTTTTTCATGTGCCAGCTTAGCCAATAATTTTCTCATCTCTACAATTCCTGTAGGATCAAGTCCATTAATCGGTTCATCCAACACTAAAAATTCCGGTTCATTGAGAAGGGAAATTGCCAGCCCTAAGCGTTGACGCATGCCCAGAGAATATTCCGTTGTATTTTTGTTTTCAACATCCGTTAGTCCCACTAAATTCAGCACATCTTTAATTCTCTTGAAATCCGAAATACCATGAATCTTACAATAAAAGCTTAAATTCTCTTCAGCATTCATATGGGGGTAGAGGGCAGGTAGCTCTATTAAAACCCCCATTTTTTTTCTGACTCGTGCGATGTCCTTCTCACTACTTTTACCCATCAATTGGATAGTCCCTTTTGTAGGGTAAACTAATCCACTAATTATTTTCATGAGTGTGGTTTTACCTGCTCCATTCTCACCTACAAAGCCATAGATATCACCCTGTTTAATCTGCATATTTATATTATGAAGCGCATTTGCACTGCCGTACTGTTTAGTTAATCCCTCAGCTTCAAAGATTGTTGTATTCATTTTTCAACTCCTCCATACCGTCTGCTACTAATTGATATTAAATTAGCATGTTTACTAGAATTACTAATCGCAATGGTAAAAAACACGGGAATAAATGTAACTTTCGCCGCTTCCAAGTGATCCCTAAAAGGATAAAGGTTGATTATACTCCCATATAATGTATTATTATTTATAACACAGGAGGGGAATTTCACATGATACATATTGCTATTTGTGATGATGATTTCAAGGCAACAGAATATATTGAGAGATTGATCCTTAACCATCCCATTCAGCAGACTGTAAAGATAGAGGTATCGATATTCTATTCTGGTGAAAGTTTCACGAAAGCCATTCAACATGGTTGTCCATTTGATCTTATTTTTATGGATATAGAAATGAAGGGAATAAGCGGAATAACAGCGGGTCATATATTACGGAGAGATTGTGATAATGATAGGGTTCGGTTGATTTACGTATCGAGCCACGAAGAGTATCATGTTCAACTATTTGACGTTCAACCTTCCGGTTTTATAAAGAAGCCTATACATAACGAGTCTTTTGAAAAAAAACTAATCTCTATGATTCAGCAAATAAAGGTCAAGCGTCAGCAAAACCAACCAAAATTACTGCCTGTACACCAAAGTGGAACTAAACTACTTATTCCAATCCGTAATATTATGTACTTGGCAAGTGATCGCCGAAAAATCATTTTGCAAACAACGGAAGATCAAACGGAATATTACAGTACTTTATCTATAGAAGAAGGAAAGCTACCTTCGAAGCAGTTTGTGCGGATTCATCAATCGTATCTTGTGAATTTCGATTACATAAAACAAATTCAGGGCAAAAAAATTGTATTAACGAGTGGGGAAGAACTTCCGATTAGCGATAAGCAAAGCACCGTAGTGAAAAAGAGTTATTTGCAATTCAGGGGGAGTCTGCTTGAATAATATTCTACTGGATGAGCTGTTCTATGCCCTCACACTGGCAGCTCTCCCATTTATCATTCATTATTTCTATGATCATTGTTTCCCACGGCTTTGGGAATCCAAAGTAATCCTTTATTCCGTATACACTGCTTATTATATTTTCGTACTCCTCCTTCATTACAGCCCACTCCCCGGCTTATGGATGCTAGGGCTTAATATAGTGGGGATCGTTCTCTTGTCCTTTTTGTATAAAGGAAAAATACAATGGCGTATTGGTGCTGCTTTATTTATAGTCGCACTGATTATTCTTTCAGATGCAGCTACTGCACCTGTGTATACGACAAGCGGATACATCTTTACCTTGTTTTTGTCTAAGATTCTGATGTTTATACTGGTACAGATCACGCTTCGTTTTACCAAAGCTTTTGGCGAGGGCAGTCTAAGCAGCTGGTATTGGATCGGGCTGTTCTGCTTTCCGTTTATCAGCATTCTCAGTATTGCAAAATTATCGGGTGAGCTGTCATTGCGGGAATATCCGGCGTTGTATCCGACTTTGTCCGGAGGAATGCTATTGATCAACTTCCTGATCATTCTTTTGTGTGATCGTGTATTAACCATACAATCGGCACAGAATAAAAACTACTTGTTGGAACAGCAGAACACCTACTATATGAACCAGTATCTGCTCACGAAAGAAAGGCAGCAAGAAGTCTTTACGTTTCAACATGATTTCAGGAATATCTTGCTCGGCCTGAGGTCTCAATTACAAGCTGGGGAAAAAGAAGCCGGACTGAATGATGTGGATAAGCTTCTTGGAGTAATAGAACTCTCTTCAGGTGAAAGTAATACCGGCTCCATCCTAATCGACTCTATCATTAATTACAAGTCGCAATTTGCCAAAAAGCTGGGTATCTCCTTTCAAACGGATATTAAGATTCCACCTCAGCTTGACCTAGATGCTTATGCATTTAGCATTATTCTAGGGAACACCCTTGATAATGCCATAGAAGCATGCAGGCATCCAGGTGTGACTCAGCCCTATATTAAATTCCAACTTCATTATCATAAGGGTACTTTATTTATCAGAATACAGAATCCATATCAGCATTCAATACGTATGAATCATTTCGGGGAATTAGCCACAACAAAACGAGACAAGCATTTTCATGGTATCGGTCTAAAAAGCGTAAAGAATGCGGTAGAAGAAATCGGCGGAATATGGGATATCACCTATGAAAACCAAATTTTCCAAGTGGAAATTTGTCTTTTTAACATTGAGATCTTATCAGTTG
Organism: Paenibacillus sp. FSL E2-8871; assembly: GCF_038000345.1. Classification (NCBI taxonomy): domain Bacteria; kingdom Bacillati; phylum Bacillota; class Bacilli; order Caryophanales; family Paenibacillaceae; genus Paenibacillus; species Paenibacillus sp. FSL E2-8871. The sequence goes on from NZ_JBBOBV010000001.1 coordinate 2,328,805, forward strand.
CAGAAACTGAGCAAAAATGCACCTCATAGAAAGACATCGAACCCAGAGGGTTTTCCAATGTTTATTCTAAGGGGTGCATTTCAGTCACAAGTACATCTATTATTTTACTTACGGTTCGATTGTAAATTTAGACGAAAACGAAATACTGCATCTTCACCGTACCACATAGGGAAATTGGTACCCCAGATATTGTTGTGCAAATTAAAATGCCATCCTTTATCTAGAGAAACAAAAGAATTATCGAATTGTAGCAGTCTTTTTTGACCCGGTGCAGCCAACGCAGCATCCATGGTTTCGATAAAGGCGCTCCCATCTGCCCCCTGATAACTAACGCCACGTCCAATGGCATGAAGATTACGATTCCCGTCCTTCACTACACGCAAAGGTGAGACTGGCAAGCCCATCTTATCCATCAACCAAAGATTAGGATTATCGACATTCAATGCACAACCGAACCAGCTTGCTTCTGGAAGGCGGTTGGCTTCTTTTCCGAACCATTGCAGTGATACGTCAACCGTACCTTCATGCTCAAAATCATACACTAATTCAAGTTCCTTCGGCGCACCATATAATTCATAGGCTTGTACCGGCATGCGTAAACGTAGCAAGAACCGTTTTCCATTTACTCGCTTCATATCAGTCACGATGGGCTCATATAGCTGATGGCTAGGTAATGGTCGAACAAATTCAAAGCCAGGCTTATTAAAGTCGGCACCGTACAACTTCGCAATCTCTCCTTCAGATGGGACAAGATCATGTGACTGAAGCTTTCTCATCCTGATTTCTTCCATAACATGATTTGCTATCTGTATATATAGGCGGTTTCCGATCTTTTTGATGATCCTGATTATCCATTCGAGTCTTCACCCTTTACTCTTCTATGCCGTTAGTCTAAATATTTCGAATGGGACATCTTGTTCTCAAAATAGAATGAACAGTGGATTTATATGCTGCGTTATCAATTAGGAGGTCAACCACTTGAAAAATAAAGAATCATTTGTATTCGTTACAATCCCACTATCCGAGATCAAGAAATTCATTCTTATTGACTTTGTAGCTGGAACGGTCATTTACTTTGCCATAAGGTTTCCCTTACATTCCTTTATAGCCGCCTCAGCCGGCAGCATGTTCGGCCCAATACTCATTCGGCAATCCATGAAATTGGTTCAGAATCGTGCTAAAGCTTAAACCATAAAAGGCAAACTTTCAACCTTGCTGTATGTATTTTAGAAATTGTTCAATCTGTTTTTTATGATGCTTATCATGCGGAATAAAACTTCTCATATACTTGCGAACACTGAACTTCTTGCGGTCTCCATCCTTATATTCCAAATCACATTCTTCATCCGTTAATCCAGAGACTGCATCTAAAATTCTAGATCTGTAGAGCACAAATTGTTCAATCAAGGTTTGCTTGGATAACAATTTGGCATACTCAATCGCATTAGCATTAAATTCGTTAAAATCCAAATGTTTCGTTGTTAGTGGTTCTTTCAAAATAATCTTCTTAATAGCACCTTCATAGAAATATTTATCCCAGAGCATGAGGTGACAGAGAATATCCTTCACGGTCCATTTACCAGTAGCTATGGGCTTATCCCAATGTTTATCTGGCACCTCTTCTAATGATTTCACGAATGGAATAAGAGACTTAAATTCGAGTATCATTTGCTCCTTTGATTTTACCGCCATAGAAGCTAACCTCCGTGTGAATATAAAATAGAATAGCAAAAATATTATGCAGCATCATCCTTAGAAGCAGTTATTAGATCAGCCTCAGTAGATTCTGGATTCAGCCAAATCTCAATCATATCATGGGTACGCTTTACATCATTTTCATTGAGTATATAATACCATTGATCCGTATGTTTTCCTTCCCCTTGGAGCATATGACTCGTTATTTTAGGGGTTCCACCTTCAAGAATTACCTTCTTAGCCAAATCCAAAATAAAATCTGACTTCATATTGGTTTTAAAGTTACTGCCAGCAATTTCAATAATGTTCTGTATATTAAGAATATTATCTATTCTTTTCATCCGATCAAGCGCTGCTTTTAGGAAAATCCTTTGTCTCTCTGTTCTCTTAAAATCAGAATCTTCCCGATATCTTACATACATTAAAGCTTCCTTACCGGAATAGATCGGTTTGTTCGGCTCAATTCTTAGTTTTTCATGATCGGGGCTCTTATTCTCTATCACCTTGGTGATTGGAAGCACCACTCCTCCAAGAGCATCTGTAACACCCACAAGCCCATTAAAATTAATAGTAGCATAGTAATCAATAGGTGCGTTCAGTAGATTCTTAACGGTATCCACACTCATCTGAGGACCACCGTAGGAATGCGCTGCATTAATCTTGGTTTCTTTTCTTGCTCCTTTGATATTTTCTGCTCCAATAATTTCAGTATATGAATCACGGGGAATGGAGACGAGCAGTGCTTTATGGTCTACAGGTCGAATAACTGTATAAATAATGGAATCAGAAAGTCCGTTTTCTTTGCCACGCTGATCGGTGCCTAGTAGAAGGATAGAGAAAGGACGGTCTTTATTTTCCGTCGTTGCTTGTAATCCAGATTCTTCAGTGTCTTCCAACGGCACATAGGACTCTTCAAGGGTGTGTTCAATAGTTGGCGCTACAACATTATCAAACCCAAAAATCATTAGTTCTTTACGAAAAATAAAGGATCCCAGCCCAACAAGAAGTAAGGTAGCGATCGAAAAGTACCACATCTTCATTTTCTTGCTGATTTTATTCTTTTTCACTTTCTTTTTCTCGATTCTACTTAAAGCAAATGAAGCAGGTGGATGAGTGCTCTGTTTATTTTTCATTTGAATGAATTACCCTTTCTGTTTATGCGACTTCTCACCATTAATGAACATCACTTTTTATTTGTGCCTACCCTCCATTACCTAAATATCCCATTATTATAGACGATCATTGGATCGATAAGTTTCTTTTATAAGAAATTTTTGAGGCAAAAAAAAGACCACATCCTATCAAGGATGGGTCTGCAAAGTTTTTTGAGGTTACATTAGGTTTTGTTCAGGATCTTATCAATTTCACTTTTCAGTATAAGATACCTGACAACACTTCTCATGATCGGGACTTTAGTTAACTTATGCTGGTCTACATAGCTTTTCATTTGATCTTTAGACAGACCAAGCAAGCTACCAGCCTCAGACACAGTCAATACTTCTTTATTGCTTGTTGCGTTAAAGGTTTTCTTCACTTTTAAATTCCAGTCTTCAAACACCTGCACTTACATCCGCCACCTTTCTACTAAGCGAGAAATATAAGACATAAAGTATTGTGTGAAACTTGTAATTTCTTATATTTAAAAAAATCCCCAAACTATAAGTTTGGGGATTCTTTTCACAACTTTAGAGTTTTACAACATTCTCAGCTTGTTGACCACGATTGCCTTGAACTACGTTAAATTCTACACGTTGTCCTTCATCCAAAGACTTGAATCCATCACCAGTGATTGCGCTGAAATGTACGAATACGTCTTCTCCGCCTTCAACCTCGATAAAACCAAAGCCTTTGTCTGCGTTAAACCATTTCACTGTTCCTGTTTGCATAATATAATTACCACCTTTTTTTAATTTACATGTTATTCTTATCCCAAAAAAATCTCTTACAAAATCTCTAAAAAAATAAAAATTCACATATGGTACAAGGTTATTGTCATCTTAAGAATAACCCTCTACGCTATGTGAATTAGCAGGTAACTACTTTCGATATATTGATTATAGCACATCCGATGGCATGTAGATACCTTTTAGATTATGTAATAAATGGAAAAACCCTAATCCTTTAGAAAAGGACAGGGTTTCCCACCTGTAATCACAATATCACATCAGTTTAAATTTTAAAATAAGACAATTTGTCCAGCAAATCTTGCACCATTGAGCTGAGGGATTCCGTCGAAGCTGAAATTTCTTCCATAGAAGCAAGCTGCTCCTCTGAGGCTGCTGCTACACTTTGTGAATCCGCGGACGCTTCTGATGCAAGCTCGGCTAATACTTTTACACTAGCTGAAATTTGCTCTGTACCAGCAGTCATCTGCTGTGCAGCTGCAGATACTTCCTGAATCTGATCTGTAACCTGTGTCATTTCAGCAAGAATCGATGTAAACAAAAGATCACTGTCAGATACACCCTGCACACCGATACGTACTTGCTCATTACCAATAGCCATAGCCTGTGAGGCTTGATTAGTATCTTGGACCACATGTTCGACTAATTCAGTAACTTGTTCGGCAGCTTGTTTCGTTTGATCCGCCAACATGCGTATTTCCGAAGCTACTACAGCAAATCCACGACCTTGTTCACCCACTCTGGATGCTTCAATTGCTGCGTTTAATGCTAATAGATTAGTCTGTTTACTGATATTCGAGATCAGACCAATAATCCCACTAATCTGTACAGATCTTTCACCTAGTCGTTCAATCGCCAGACTCGTCTCATCCACGGATTGCTTAAGCTCTGTCATCTGGTTCACCGCCATTTGAAGCTGTGCACTGCCTCTCTTCGTTTGATCGGTTACTTCGTCTGCAGATGCAGACACCGCTGATGAAGAGTCAGCGATACGTTGCACTCCAATGCTAAGATCGCTCATGGCCAGAGAAGATTCTCCTGCATAACCATTCTGCAGTTGCGCTCCCTCGGCGACTCGTCCAATAGCCACAGCAATCTGTTCAGCAGCTTTCCCTGTCTGTTCCGCGTTCGCTGTCAACTCTTCAGAAGTAGCACCCACTGACATCGATAAATCAGCCACAAGTCCAAACATTTCTCGAAGCTTATGTGTCATCTGATTAAAATGTGAAGACATCTTACCGAATTCATCATCATTTCGAACCTGCAAGGTTTGTGTTAAGTCCCCTTGAGCCATAAGCTGCAATTTCTCAGATAATACTCGAAGCGGTTTGATCACCATTAACCATAATTGAAAGACTATAACTATTCCTAAAATCAGCATCCCAACAAGCATGATGATAAAAGATTCTGTTTTAGCTTGTTCGTAGTCAGCCATGATTGTAGCTTTAGGAATCGCAGTCTGCGTATACCATACCTGATCGCTTTCTGGCAGTGGAATCGGAACAAAAATACGAAGTACATTTTCTCCTTTGGAATTATTGGTGTACCCCTGAACCGACTTCCCATTCTTCACTTGTCTCCACAGCGCAGCTTTCTCTTCCGTATCACCGAAATCTTTAAGTACACTTTCTGGATCATTAGGATTAGCTGCATATTTACCATTACCCGTGACTAGAGAAACGTATCCACCCATAGGTTTATATTTATCAGCATCCTCCTGGAGCTTTGATAACGAAACATCAAATCCTACCGTCCCAAGAAAAGTGCCCGATTTGTCCAAAATAGGCAGCATAACCGAAATCATCTCTATTGCCCCACCAGTCGTCTCATAGGAATAGGGTTCAATGTAGATCGGTTTTTTCTCTTTTTTAGGTAAAAGGTAATAATCACCCGCACCTTCTACATCGTAATTCTTTAAGGGTTCAACCGTTATTAAACCTTTATTTCTAAGAACATAAGGAATAAAACGCCCCGTACCATCATCATATGGCGTCTTATTGATATTAGCCTGATCGTTTTGATCGAAGGCATTGGGTTCCCACAATGTACTAATTGCAAAAAGCTCGGGTCTATTCTCAAGCATAGATTTCATAGTAGAAATAACTTCTTCACGACTCAAAGTTTGATGTTCTCTTGATTCAACCAGTACATCTGTGAATACCTTTGCTGCCGACTCTATGTCTACCATACTATTCTGAATCGTTTCCGCATAACTTCGCCCAGCAACTTCCGCCTCTAGTTCACCGTTCGATATGCTCACACTTCGAAGATTAAGCAGATTCGCGATTAGACTAAAGAAAAAGATAACAATGATAACTAAACTTACTACCAGAACAAATTTAACCGTTAAAGAAAGCCTACGATATAACGCCATCTGAACAACTCCACTCTAGGATAATATACCTTATCTTTAATCGACAAAATACGACTATCATTAAATAGGTCTTTTCACCTATAATTAAATAATAAAATTTAAAACACCTATCCCTTCAAAAAGTATGTTTAAATAAAAGTAGCCTAACTAAAAAAATCTCAATACAAAGGAGTTCATGCCGATGGAAATCTCCTCTTTTTTGTTGCCTAAAGATCAAGTTGCCTATATCACCAACTCACTATCCATGCTGGAAGCCTTAGAACAATTGGAGCAGCACCATTATACGGCTATCCCTATTATTGATAATGAAGGAAAATATGTAGGAACACTTTCGGAAGGTGATCTATTATGGAAGCTGAAAAACACAGCAGGCCTAACTTTTGACAATATAGGGGAAGTTACAGTAAGCGATATCCAAAAGCATGTTCATAACGAGAGCGTTCTCATAAATGCCGAAATGGAGGATATGCTGACGCTCGCTGCAGATCAGAATTTTGTTCCTGTGATTGATAAAGAAGGCGTGTTTGTCGGAATTATTCGTCGAAAAGATATCATTGAATATTATACTCGCAACATTACTGATTAACTGATTAATTGAACAACAAAAAGACCTGATCAGCAACATCATGAGAAGATGAAGCTAATCAGGTCTTTTTTCTACCCTAAATTATAGTTCAGTCAGAATAATGGTTCCTTGAGGGGTGATAGCTAATGTATGTTCATACTGTGCTGACAGACCGCCGTCAATGGTACGTGCAGTCCAACCATCCGCATCAATTTTTGTTCTGTAGCTGCCTGTGTTCAGCATCGGTTCAATGGTAAATACCATCCCCTCTTTAAGACGAGGTCCTCTGCCAGCCGGACCATAGTGAGGTACCTCTGGTGCTTCATGCATTTCTGAACCAATCCCATGGCCAATAAAATCACGCACAACAGAAAAACCATTAGACTCTGCGTAAACTTGAATTGCATGAGCGACATCCCCGATACGGTTGCCTGCAACTGCCTGCTCGATACCACGGAATAAAGATTCCTTTGTGGTGTCTAGCAATTTAGTCGCCTGCTCACTAATGTTGCCAATCCCATATGACCAAGCGGAATCTGCCAACCAGCCATCTAAGTTAACTACCATGTCTATGGTTACTATATCTCCATCTTTAAGTGGTTCCTTTTTCGGAAATCCGTGGCAGATTACATCATTTACAGAGGCACAGGTTGCGTACGGATATCCGTTATATCCCTTTTGCTCAGGAGTTGCTCCTTGAGACAGTATAAATTTTTCTGCAAATTCATCAATCTCCCAGGTAGTAATTCCCGGCTGTAGAATTTGCGCAATTTGACGATGACATTCAGCGAGAATTTTTCCCGCCGCACGCATTTTTTCGATTTCTTCCATCGTTTTCATGATAATCATAATATCGCCTCTTCTGTACAGAACACATCACTCTCGGGCAATGGCTCTTCTTTTGTATTTAGTTTCCCCTTTATATTATGAAAGAAAAACACGAGAAATCCAAATCATTAAGCAAAAAAAATATTTATTCCTGTCTGAAACTAAAAAACTCCCCTTATTCTTATAAAAATGTGGTTAGGGTAAGGCCAACCAACAAAGAGGTGTCCCATCAGCCATAATGCAGGCTCTGGGACACCCATTTCAGTCTAAATTAGATTAGTCATGAAAATTAAGACCTGACGAAACCGCTTTGACATAACCTGCACGGATCACGAAATCTCCAAAATGCTCGCTATGCAGACGTTCTTTCGAATAACGATGAAGAATTGGCTCCAGCGTCTCTAGAATTTCTTTTTCATCTATGTTTTCTTTATACATTTTGTTCAAGCGATCTCCCGTAAACCCTGCTCCCAAGTACATATTATATCTGCCTGGACCTTTACCAATAAACGAGATTTCGCCTAGTGCCGGTCTTGCACACCCATTAGGACAGCCTGTCATCCGGATCACGATTTCCTCATCGCGTAGACCAGCTTCATCAAGGACAAGCTCTAGCTTATCAATCAACGAAGGCAAATAACGTTCTGCTTCAGCCATTGCAAGTCCGCAGGTTGGTAGCGCCACACAAGACATCGAACTGCGTCGTAGCGCAGACAGATGAGCTCCGTCCGTAAGTCCATGCTGTTTAACCAGCTCAGCCACTTTTCGCTTTTTGGCAGTGGTTACGTTAGCAATCGTTAAATTCTGATTCGGCGTAAGCCGGAAATCCCCGGTATGAATCTTGGCAATTTCCCGCAGTCCAGTCATCAATGTGTACCCTTCTTGGTCATGAATCCGTCCGCTTTGGATATAAAGCGTCAAATTCCATTTTCCATTCGTACCCTTCACCCAGCCGTAGCGGTCTCCATTATGGTCGAAATGGTACTCACGTGCCGCCTCAAGCTGCCATCCGAGTCTTTCATGCAGCTCATCGACAAACCATTCCAGACCGTGGCGGTCAATCGTATACTTGAACCGTGCATTTTTACGGACAGAACGATTTCCATAATCCCGCTGAATCGTTACTGTCTTCTCCGCTACATCGATCATTTGATCAGGACGGCAAAAACCAATGATACGGCCAAGCTGAGGATACGTGCTGGTATCGCCATGCGTCATTCCCATACCGCCGCCTACAGAAACGTTGAACCCTACCAGCTTATCATTCTCAAGAATAGCGATGAAGCCTAGATCCTGCGAGAACACATCTACGTCATTTGAAGGGGGCACCGCAAGACCAATCTTGAATTTACGCGGTAAATATACCGGACCATAGATCGGTTCAACTTCTGCCCGATCTCCTAAACTATCCACTACCTTTTCACCGTCTAGCCAAATTTCATGGTAAGCAGGAGTACGTGGGGATAGATGATCACTAACTTTGCGCGCCCATTCATAGACTTCTGCATGCACCTCAGATTGATAAGGATTCGGATTGCTCATTACGTTACGGTTGACATCCCCACAAGCTGCAAGGGTTGTCATTAGCGTATCATTGATGCTTCGAATGGTCTTTTTTAAGTTCCATTTGAGAACGCCATGCATTTGAAATGCCTGTCTTGTAGTCAGACGTAAGGTTCCGTTACCATACTTCTGTGCCAGATCATCCATCACCAGCCATTGTTCCGGTGTAGCTACACCACCTGGGGCAACTACGCGAAGCATAAACTGGAATGCCGGCTCCAGCTTCTGACGTTCCCGTTCATTGCGCAAATCTCTGTCATCCTGCATATAGCTTCCGTGAAATTTAAGCAGCCGATTATCATCTTCAGGTAGACCACCCGTAATCGGATTGCTTAGTGTCTCAACTAATGCACCCCGCAGATAGTTACTCTCCGATTTAATATGCTCAACATCACTTGGAGGCCCGCCGATCGGCTTAACCTTCTCATTGTTTGCCATTGTTGTTATCTCCCCCCGAAGTCATTCGATAACTCCATCTATCCATTAATAGACATCACGCTGGTAACGCTGCGTCTGTTGCATATCTTCCAGATAAGCCGCTGCCGCTTCAGGGCTCAGTCCGCCCTCACTCTGAATCACCGTAAGCAGTGCAGAATGAACATCATGCGCCATGTACTTCTCGTCACCGCAAACGTAGATATGAGCACCTTCTTGCAGCCATTCATAAACCTCACGACTCTTTTGTAAAATGCGATGTTGTACATATACTTTCTCTTCGGTATCACGTGAGAAGGCGACATCCAGCTTACTTAGAACGCCATCCTTTAGCATTCTCTGCCAATCAGTCTGATACAGGAAATCAGTTACAAAATGCCGATCCCCATAGAACAGCCAAGATTTCCCTTCCGCTCCCAGCTCCCCACGTTCCTCTAAGAAAGAGCGGAATGGTGCAACACCTGTGCCTGGTCCGATCATGATGATCGGTGCATCCGGATTAGTCGGCAGCTTAAAGTTAGGATTATGCTGAATGTAAATAGGCAATGTATCTCCCGGCTCTACTCTTTCTGCGCAATGCACTGAGCAGACACCGTAACGTTCCCTACCGTGAGCCTCATAACGTACAGCTCTGACGGTTAGATGAACCTCATCCGGGTTAGCTTTATAACTGCTGGCGATAGAATATAGCCGTGCAGGAAGCTTCCGTAAAATCGTCACAAAACTGCTGGCTGGACCTTCCCACGGTGAGAAGTCCTGGATCAAATCGAGTAGATCGCGTCCTTGAATATACTCTTTAAGCTCCGAAGCACGATCTGGAGCTAATAACTCACTCAGCTTGTTTGAAGCAGACAGCTTTGCCGCTTGCTCCAGCAGTGGTTTGGTCAATACAGTGATTTCATAATGATGCAGAAGTGCCTCACGTAAGGCTCCTTCATCACCTTTCTTATTAAACGGAACCTTATCATTAGGATTCCAGCCCATAGTATGAATAATAGCGTCCACCAGTTCAGGATGATTCTCTGGGTATACTCCCAGTGCATCCCCAGGTTCAAACTGTATATTAGAGCCTTCAAGCGATAGTTCCAAATGGCGAGTCTCCCGGTCCGAGCCGCGTCCGTTCAAATTCAGATTCTCCAGTACCTCTGCTTTAAAAGGATTATTACGAGTATATAGAGGTTCTTGTGACTCTGCGTCCTCCGCGGCTTGAACCGCTTTTGCAGCAATGGCTGGAGCATTTAAATTTGCATTTAATGCACCAATTACACCTTCAAACCATTCGGCAACGGAATCGTCATAATCGAGATCACAATCTACACGTGGACTTAGGCGCTTACCACCAAGCTCCTCTAACCTCTGATCGAACTCTTTACCCGTCTGACAGAAAAATTCATAAGAGGTGTCTCCCAGAGCCAGAACTGAAAACCGCAGGTTCTCTAATTGAGGAGCTCTTTTACTGTAAAGAAATTCATGAAAAATCCTTGCATTATCAGGTGGTTCACCTTCTCCATGAGTACTCACCAATAGAAGTAGATTCTCAACCTTTTTAAGCGCTGTAGGTTTGAAATTGTTCATCGCGGAGAGTGTGACCTGAAATCCTTGCTCTTCCAGCTTGCGGGACAAGCTCCCGGCAAGTCGCTGGCAATTACCCGTTTGCGAACCAAATAATATGGTCACTTCCCGTGAGGCTGCTGGTTGGCTCGTTACGGCAGCGCCAGCCTCTGTGTTTCCAATCGTATTCGATGGCACTTGAAATTCAGCACCTGCTGGCGCTGCGGCCGTAGTACGTCCAATCGCGGACAAATATCCACTGAGCCATATTTGCTGCGTCTCCGTTAAGGTTGGTAGAAGACGATTGAGAAGCTCGACTTGGTTCTCGTTAAAAGGACTGTTCGTTACCTGTAGTTGCAACAATATCCACCTCTCCTAAACATGAAATCTGGTTATGATCCGTGCCTCAATTGAATTTATCTGAGCCTTTTTTAGAACCTCATAAAATCAGGCTATCACAATATTTGTAAACGATCAATGAAGTCATTTTCACCTAAAAATTGTTAATTATTGAAAAAGTATCTATAAAGTACGTAAAAACCGATCAAAACAGTATGATTTGCCCTGTTTTGATCGGTTTCATTATAAAAAATGATACTATTTATAAAATATTGTGATAAATAAAAACTATAAATCCTTCTTACTTTCGGGAAATAATACCTCGCCTACCCCTGTCTTTATCTTCACAATCTCTTCAAGCGTATTCGATAACTCACCTGGCGGATAAGGCTTCGTTAAATACTTCTGTATCACATCATTCAGTTGGTTCTTATCTGATTGATCCAGAGCAGAAGAGATAACAATCGGAATATTCTCTGTTCTCGAATCCTCTTTTAGCATTCGGATCAAATCCCAGCCGTCCAGTTCTTCACCAAGCATCAAATCAACCACGATCGCAACAAATGGTGTTTTCAAGGCCTGATCAAAAGCTTGCTGTGGATGATAGTGATGGGTAACACGGAACCCCTTCCCTTTAAGCTCTTCTGATAAAAGCAATGAAAGACTATAATCATCTTCAACAATCATTACATTCGGTTTGAGCTCTTTATCGGCATTCCATTTATTCAGCTCATCTTGCTGCCAGCTTACTTCTGCATTAAGGATTGGGAGACTAAACCAAACGGTTGTCCCTTCACCCTCTACCGAATCAATACCGATGGTTCCCTTTTGTTTCTCAATAATTTCTTTACAGATGGCAAGACCGAGACCTGTTCCACCAATTCTTTTGGAGGCACTGTTGTCCACTCGTCTGAATTTTTGGAATAGCTGTCCGATTTGATCCTTTGGAATGCCCAGACCATTATCCTGGATACGCACAATAATATGATCCGGCTCATTATGCAGCAGTACCTTCACTTCATTGTTAGACGGTGAGAACTTGATCGCATTACTTAACAAATTCGTTAGAACTTGAACGATCTTATCCTTGTCCACATCTACCTCCGCATTCAGAGCCTCATCCACCAATAGCACATGATGTGTGCTACTAAGTTTATATTGATCGATAACCCCAAGGACAATTTCACTAAGATTTACATGCTCCGTGATATACTGCTGCTTCCCTGACTCCATTCTCTGCAGATCCAGAAAATCATTAATAAGCTCAGTCAACCGCTTCGCTTCCTTATGAATCGTCTCCAAATACTTCAGCTGCTTCTCAGGCTTCATGGTTTTGGACAATAGCAGTTCCGTGAATCCTAATACACTCGACAATGGTGTTCTCAGCTCATGACTTACCGTACTGACTAGATCAGATTTCATAAGATCCAGCTCGTACTCCCTAGTGATATCTCTATATACAAACAATGTACCAATTCTAAGCTCCCGGCGGAAAACAGGAATCGCATAAACATCAATATGCTTCTTGGATTCCGTTCCAATGGAGTATTGCATACTGCTGGACTCCAGAGCATCCTCAGAGATTGCCTGTTCAAAAAACGACCGAAGCTCATGGTTCTCATTCGAGCGTTCGATGAAATAATCCATCCATTCTTTTCTAGGAGTCAGTGTACCTTCAATCCAATCATAGTTAACGATGTTGCACAGCGCCTTATTCATCTGAAGCATCATGCCTTCTGTACTCACGAACTGAATGCCTTCGTTTACGTTATTCACGATATCACGGTTCAGCTTTCGCCCATGTTCAATCTCTTCGTACATGAACAAACGTTCAATCGCCAGAGCTACGCGGTTCATCATTCCTTGAACCTCATTAATCTCTTCTTTACTGAAAGAATGTCCAATCCGGGTTCCGCAAAATACAGCTAGAATCTCATCTTCTGAATTTACAACAGTGGTATAGAAATCATAACAGTAGACCTCATTCGCAGAAATCCCCTGTTCCGATTGCGTAGCTAGACGCTTAATCAGATAGGTTTTTTCCGTCTTCAAACGATATAACATTTCATTGTTCTCATTAGCGAGATAACGCTCTACATTTTCCTGAGGAATCCCTTTAACAGCCGCGATCTTATCTTTTACAAAAAGGAAGAAACTCGAATCAAATGAATACAGGTGATGCATGAACTGAATAAACTTATCTGCAAATTCTTGTTTATCTAAGGTGTACGTAATGTCATGATTCAGCTGATTATTTAGTTCAAGCATTTTTTTGGTCTGTTCTGTATTCTTCAGCGTTTCCGCTAGCTCAAGCTGTACACTTTTCATAGAGGTGACATCATACGCGATAAAAATGTACTGATAAATCACACCCTCATTGTTCAGATACGGCACGACAGTCAGATGCATCCAGATTGGCAATCCGTCTTTAGTCAGAATCTGGAGTTCATTGCTCCATACCCCACCCGTATATAATTTGTTGAAGATCTTCTGCATCTGTTCTCTAGATATATTATAGAGTTCAAATAACTTATAGGTAAAACCGATAATTTCAGAATTTTTATAGCCGGTATATTTGCTTAAATTATCATTCGCGTAGGTAAATACGCCTTTATCTGTAAGGATCCCCACCGCTGAGGACTGATCGAGTGCCTTCATCATACTCTCTATTTCACTAAGCGAACGTTGCAGTCTGTACTGCTGATCCTGAAGTTCATCTTGCTGCGCGTGCAGCTCTTCATTCTGCATCATCAATTCTTCTTCTTTGTCCTGAATACTTCTGGCCATATTTAGAAATGCATTATAAAGCCGACCAATCTCATCTTGATGCTTAAGCTTGCCGAGAAGAATTTCCTCACCGGCAGCCAAGGAATGAGTGGCCCCTTCCAGCTTCAAAATAGGATTAATCAAATTCTTAAGAATCCGCCAGATCATAAAGGTAAAGAACAGTAGAATAATCGTGCTAAAAAAGAAGGCGATAAAGGTGAATTCGTTAGCTCGTTTGATATAATCCAAAGCCATGGTATTTAATGCTGCATCGGATCGCTGTCTGTACTCTTTCGTATACGTTAGAAAATCATTCACTGATTTAGTAATACCATCTCCGGATAGTACTCTCAAAGCAGCATAATCATCAGCCTCGACAAGCCGAATCGCTTCCGGTAGCGTTTTATTTTTATACTGGACATAAAATGATTTTAAACCATCTCTAAACAAGGCTTCTTCGGCGGATAAATTAAGATTAGAATACGTATCCAGTATTTGATCAAATTTTACTAAGGCTGCATTTAAGAGCTTTAATTCATTCTCGTCCTTAAGCAAAGTGAATCCCCTAGCTCGGAAAAACACCTCATTTAACGTGCCCGCCATCTCGCTGATCGTGTCTGCTTTATACTGCAAACTTTCACGTTCTCTACTTAGTTCATCTTGCTCAAAGTTTATGAAAATAAAAAATACAGTTCCCATAAGAATGATTAAAGAAAACACTAATACAATGATGCGGAAATATTTATTTTTGATACTGTGATTAGCGTTACTTTCCTTCACCACTCAGGATCCCCTCCACAATCTGCAAGAGTTCCATCGGACTAAATGGTTTCGGCATGAAGTAACGCGCACCTGCTTCAACTGCTCGAATTCGATCTACATCTTGAGCTTTGGCCGTTAACATTAATATAGCTGTAGTTTTCTTTTTCTCCTCATCCAGCTGCTGAAGCACTTCAATCCCTGTCATTTCCGGCATCATATAATCCAGAATCACCAAATCATAAGGATCCGTAGACAGCTTAGTTAGAGCTTCCAACCCATTCTCCGCTGTGTGAATTTCAACATTCTCCAAATCTTCCAATGTATCCTCGATTAACATCCGTAATACTTCTTCATCATCCACTACCATTATTTTTTGCATATTCGCACAATTCCCTTCGTGTTAGAACAAAAATCTATGAGCCAACCGTTCCATTCGGGATAACAGCTCAGGCATATGGACAGGTTTTACTACATAATCATCGGCACCCATCTGCAGGGCATGTACAATATCCGCCTGATTATTTCTCCCTGTCAGCATGATCACTAATATATTCACTTCCGGATACGTCTTGCGAATTCTTTCCAGGACTTCAACGCCATCAAGATCCGGCATCACACCATCTAGTAGAATGATATATTTCTCATCTATGGAATACCAATCCGATTGCAAGAAATCCAGCCCATTCGCATAACTGCTGATATTCACCTCAGCAATATCCTCCGGCTCCCAAGTATCAATCTGATGAGTCACTATTTTTCGAATCAACGCATCATCATCCACAACAATTACATTTAGAACCGAATGCTTTTTAGTCGACGATAAATGGTCCGTGTAGAGTGTAGTCTGATTCCTTCCGGCATCTTTGCTGGCATAGAGAGCTTGGTCTGCTTCTTCTACAATTTTATCGGCAATATTCTCAGCTTCTGTTACCTCTGATATCCCACTCGAGAAGGTCACATGAAAGACTTCATTCTTCGCAAAAAAGTCGGTGGCAGCAAATTGCTCCTGAATACGGTTTATTACTGTCAATGCAGAACTTGCATCCGTATTTGGCAGAAACACAGCAAACTCTTCTCCACCGAAGCGGCAAAAGGTATCTTCCATGCGAATCGAACCCTTTACAAGCTCAGACAAGGACTGTAATACCTCATCTCCGATTAGATGACCATATGTATCATTAATCTTTTTGAAATAGTCCAGATCAATCAGTGCTAAAGAAAACACCCGTTCTGTGCGCTTAAAATCGCAAATCAGCTGCTTCATCACTTGATTAAAGTGTTTTCGATTAAACGCACCCGTCAATTCATCCACAATGATGGATTCCTGCCACTCCCGCTTTAACTCAAAGCGGTTTTTAATCAAAGCCAGAAATAAATCAATATCTACAGGCTTCGATAAAAAATCCATCACACCCAGCCTATACGCATGCAGTTGAGTCGCTTTGGAGTACTCCCCACTTATAATGATGATTGGAATACGTTCTTTTTTGGCTTTGCCGATAATTTGATTCAAGACCTCAATTCCGCTGATATCAGGCAAAAGAATATCCAGAAGAATTAGATCCGGTTTGGTTTCATAAAAAATCTTGAGACCTCGTTCAGCGGACAAGGCAATGCTTACATAATAGTTCTGCTTCTCCAATGATTCTTTTAAATAAGCCACTAATTCTACATCATCATCAATAAGCAAAATATCATTATGTGGGAGCGAATCATCATTTCCTTTTTTGTCTAACGTCTTAACTGAACCTAAAGAAACCGATGAATCTTGATTAAACAGTGGAATAAGCGGATACAAATAATCGCCCCACTCTTCAATAGACCAGTTCTTAAGGCTACTTTCCATGAAATAGGGCAACGTTGCATCGGCAAACTGTTCAACTTCTTGTAACCCCACTGTTCCTGCCGTACCTTTCAAATTATGCAAAAAACGATAAATGTCCTTCTCGTTAACTTCCGACAGTTCCGACCATTCCTGGAGGGTTTGTTTGGTCCGCTCTTCAACCATATTTTTATATTTTTGTGTAGTCATATTTACTCCTTCAGAGTATCGTATCAATCTCTCACTTCATCATATTTTTCATATACTGTCAATCGAATTTTCTTTAAATTCATAGGACTTTATATAAAAATGATCAAACGGACAAAAAACCTTTGGTTGAAGCTTGCTTCAGCATTTGTAATAATGATTGGAATGGTTCATTCCGTTTACACGGCGTAATCACCATATACAAAGGGAGGCTGCATTTATGAAGGGGATTATTACTGTATTAGGAAAAGACAAAGTAGGGATTATTGCCAAGGTATGTACATATCTTGCCGAGCACAATTTGAACATTCTGGATATTTCTCAGACGATTGTACAAGATTATTTTAACATGATGATGATTGTAGACATTTCTGGCGCGACTAAAGCATTTGAGGATATTGTTGAAGATTTACATTTGATCGGAGAAGCGATCGGCGTGGAAATCAAGCTTCAGCATGAGGATATTTTTAATATTATGCACCGCATTTAGGAGGATGACCATGATATCACTGGTGGAAGTACAAGAAACGAATAAGATGATCCGTGAAATGAATCTGGATGTACGTACTATAACGATGGGGATCAGCCTCATGGATTGTGCACATACAGATATGAGAACTTTTAACCAAAACGTATACGACAAAATCACTAGATCCGCCGAGAAGCTCGTCAAAACAGGTGAAGATCTGGAAAGACAATTCGGTGTACCCATTGTTAATAAACGGATTTCTGTGACCCCTATTGCTATTGCTGCTGGTGCCGTGAAGACGGATACGTATGTGCCTGTAGCGGAAATTTTGGACAAGGCTGCCAAAGAAGTTGGCGTTAACTTTATTGGCGGCTTCTCTGCGCTTGTACAAAAAGGGTGCACCAAAGGTGATCGCATTCTGATCGACAGTATCCCGGAAGCGCTGGCTGTTACTGAAAGAGTCTGCTCCTCAGTCAATGTCGGTTCCTCCAGAAGTGGAATCAACATGGACGCTGTGAAATTAATGGGTGACATCATTATTCAAACTGCGGAACGCACCAAGGATCGGGATTCCATCGGCTGTGCTAAGCTGGTTGTTTTCTGTAATGCGGTTGAGGACAATCCTTTTATGGCTGGAGCGTTTCATGGTGTTGGTGAACGGGAATGTGTCATCAACGTTGGCGTCAGTGGCCCGGGTGTAATCAAGCGTGCGTTAGAGGAAGTGAAGGGTCAGGACTTCGAAACCCTGTGTGAAACGATCAAACGGACTGCGTTTAAAGTTACGCGTGTGGGACAACTAGTTGCTCAGGAAGCATCGAAACGGATGAACGTACCTTTTGGGATTATCGATCTATCTCTGGCCCCAACACCAGAAATTGGGGACTCCATTGCGGAGATCTTTCAAGTCATGGGTCTGGAAGAAGCTGGCGCACCAGGAACAACAGCCGCTCTGGCGATTCTAAATGACAATGTTAAAAAAGGTGGCGTGATGGCCTCCTCCTATGTTGGCGGACTCAGTGGAGCCTTTATTCCAGTTAGTGAAGATCACGGAATGATTCAAGCCGTACAGCGTGGTGCTCTTACGCTTGAGAAACTAGAAGCCATGACCTGTGTATGTTCTGTGGGACTGGACATGATTGCTATTCCGGGAAGTACCACCAAAGAGACGATCTCTGGCATCATCGCCGATGAAGCTGCTATCGGAATGGTCAACAACAAAACAACCGCTGTTCGCGTCATTCCTGTCATTGGCAAGGATGTAGGCGAAATCGTAGAATTTGGCGGCCTCCTTGGATATGCGCCTGTCATGGCTGTTAACGGCTTCAATTGTGCCAGCTTTATCAACCGAGGCGGACGAATTCCTGCTCCAATTCACAGCTTTAAGAACTAATAGAAACCTCAAACAGCAAGTCCCTATTTGTACCTAGGCGACTTGCTGTTTTTTATTGTTCAGAGCTTGAAGATGTTAATGTTATCAGATTTAAGCCCGCTGGATCCCAATATTAGGTGTTCCCCCGGTCAAATCGATAAATAATACATAGTCATTTCCATCCGTGCCCTTCAGCACGAGTCCTGTCTGACTTGCAACTCCCACAGCGAAATATCTGACTTGTTGAAGGCTCGTAGGTGCTGAAACTGGTGACAAAGCCTGATTCACCGCGATCAAACGGGTCGCAGTCTTGATGGTGCCTGCACCGCTAATTTCACCGGTAACCCCCAAATGACCGAGTATAGATTCACTACCGTTCACATTAAGGCTTCCCATTATCGTCTGACTACCATTCAAGTGCAGATTTGAATCGATAGTCTCATTCCCGTTAACATGCAGATCATTTTGAATGGTCTGACTTCCTGTAACAAGAATATTATCGAAGGTTGGCAAGACGATCATCCCTTTCAGGTTTTATAGTATATTTTATGTTAGACAAGACAATCCGGTCATAGATAGATATACATCTTTTACTAAATCCGCTTTTTCCTTCGAGATTCAGATTAATGGTCTTATACCTAAAGTCAAATGAACCCCCTACACATATAATGATTAGCAAGACTAGGTGCTAGAGCGAACGACTGGCTCCAATGAATACAGGAGGAATTATGAAGAAGACAGCTACTAGGCTCACTCCTCAAAGGCCCTCAACTCACGAAGTCTCCATCAGCCAAGTTCATCAATCGCAACACCGTAATCTCATTCTCGAGAACTCTTATAGAGCGGAAACCATAACACGGGAACTAAAGCAATTAAGAGTATTGCTTCTGGTTCCCTCAGAGATAAGTGATAAAATGCCTAACGTACGACTTTTTAAAGATCAGCTAAGGCATCTGGTCAAAGAAGTGCTTGCCATTAAGTTACATCATAATCTAGAAGAATATTTAGCCCAGTATCAGCCTGATCTGATATTAGCCTTGGGATCAGAATCCCTGTTCCCTGAGGAGAATATTCCTGCCCTCAAAGCTTACAAAGCTCCTAAGGCCGTATGGATGGCAGACGCGACCTGCCTTACCCGAACAGAACGTAATCTAGCGCTGTTATTCGATTATATTTTCACACAGAACATAGCTAATCTAATCTATTATCAAGGTTTACGGGAGAAACATTCTTGCTACCTCCCTTATGCTCCAGATACAGAACTCTATTATCCAAGACGTGTGGAGAAACGTTACCACAGTGACGTACTCATTCTCGGCCATTTTCAAATGAATAGTGTTCTTGACACCCTAGCTCATTCGGAACTACTTCATGGTCTCAAGATAATGACCATTGGTAGCGGGTGGGAGCCCACCAAAAATTTCATAGACATCACCTACGATAAAACAGAAATATCTAACTATTATAATGGAGCAAGGATCATCATCAATTGCACAGGATCTGTGCAGCAAATTATGGAGGTCGCTGCTTGCGGCGTATTTCAGTTCGTGGAAGATCATCCCCATCTTCAAATTTACCCCATCACAGAAGAAAGTCTTATTCGTTTCCAGAACTTTAAAGAGCTCTCTGAGAGCTTCAAGTACTATATTGCTCATAGTGATGCAAGGAGAATTTCGGCCTCTCGTGCTCTAAAGGAAGTGAAGTACAATCATTCTTTTCTTCAGCAGGGAAAGCTGCTTCTCAAAAAAATATTCACGGAACCATAGGGGGTGACTCGACTTGAAATGCATCGCTTTTGTATTGCCTCAGTTTCATCAGATAGCAGAGAACGATTCCTGGTGGGGAGAAGGATTTACAGAATGGACAAATGTCAGGAAGGCTACAGCCCTTTATCCTGAACATGATCAACCGAAAAAACCATTAAATAATAACTACTACGATTTAACGGACCCTAATGTGAAACAATGGCAGGCAGAAACTGCAAAAGCTCATGGCATTTACGGTTTTTGTTATTATCACTATTGGTTCAATGGCAGGCGACTTCTGGAACAACCGGTTCAGCAGATTCTTGCCAGCAAAGAGCCTGACTTCCCCTTTTGTCTGTCTTGGGCTAACGAACCTTGGACACGTAGCTGGGATGGCACTGAAGAAGATGTCTTGATGCCACAGGAATATGGAGAAGAACGGGATTGGCGAATGCATTTTTATGCTTTGTTGGAGGCCTTCAAAGATGAACGATATATTTGCGTAGACGGCAAACCAGTATTTATTATCTATAGATCCTCCAGCATCCCTCGGTGTGATGAAATGCTTCAATGTTGGCGTGATTTAGCTCAGCAAAACGGACTTAAGGGGCTTCATCTTGTCCGGACACTGGGCGGATTCCCCCTAAAGACAGAGCACGGGTTCGACGCCAGTCTAGAATTCGAGCCTCACTACACATTTGCACATGGTGGTGTTAAGCACTTATGGAGTTCCAAGCAGGTGGAGGATCAAAAGCATATTGTCATTGATTACGACGAATTATGGGAATCTATGTTAGAACGGACACCTCATAGGGATGGGGAAATTATATATCCGGGAGCATTTGTTAACTGGGATAATACACCACGCAAAGGTGCTGCCGGACAAAGTACTTTAGGTGCAAATCCTCACAAATTCGGTCAATACCTGTCACGACAAATTGAGAGGACCAAGAAGATGTTCAAAAGTGATTTTATTTATATTAACGCTTGGAACGAATGGGCTGAGGGTGCCTATTTAGAACCGGATGATCATTATCGGTATCAATACTTGCAAGCCATTAAGAAAGCCCTTCAATATCATCACACAGAAGATCCTTCCACGCCGTAGCGTCAGAAGGATCTTCTTCTTTTATTCCTTATGGTCTTTCCGAAGTCTGCACTCTGGCGCTTCTTGCACTTATCATTCTCCAACCCGTTAGCAGTGCAGCCACAAAGCATATGGATGCCGAAGTCATGAACACTACATGCATCCCACTGATAAATAACTCTGGTCGACCTGGAACTAGACCTGTTACCCGATAACCAGCTTCATTGCTCATCACATGAAAGAGAATCGTCGTAGCTATCGTAATACCAACGACCATCCCCACATTACGAACAAGCGAGTTGACGCTGCCCGCAGAACCAAGCTGAGTTCTAGGCACCTTGGACATCACAAGCGAATTATTTGGCGACTGAAACAGACCACTCCCTATTCCTAACATAGCGATCCACACGCCTACCAGCACAACAGAGCTTCCTTCATGAAGCTCAGCTAATCCAAACTGAGCAATAACCATGACTACCAGCCCTGCAAAAGTTAGGAATTCAGACCCGATTTTATCCGATAAAGCACCGCTTATTGGTGCTACGACTACCATACATATCGGTAATAACATCAACAGGAATCCCGCTTCAAAGGGCGATAGATTCAGCATATTCTGTGCATAAAACGGCGCGATGATATTAAAGCAGAAGTTCGCTGTAAACACGAGAAACCCACATAAAATACTTAATGAAAACAACGGATTCTTAAATAATGACAATTGCAGTAGCGGTTCTTTCCTGCGAAGCTCCGTCCATAAGAAAGCAATGAAGCTGGCTATAGCTACGATTAAAGATGTCACAATTAAGCTATCGCCATAACCGAGCTGCTGTCCCAATAAAAGCCCTGCGAACAAACTTATGATAAAAATAGCGAAGAGTAAACTACCCGGAACGTCTATTGTAGATTTCGTCCTAGTTAAATCCTTAGGCAGTACCTTCCAGCCTAACAGGATAGCGATCACTCCAATAGGAATGTTCACCCAAAAGATATACTCCCAGCCTAATGTTGAAACCATTATCCCACCTAAGCTAGGGCCAGCTATACTTCCCAGAGACACGAATGTACCTATGAAACCAAGCGCTTTACCCCGCTCATTGGCAGGAAAGATATCCGTAACGATTCCCTGGCTGTTCGCCATTGTCATCGAAGCTCCGATAGCCTGAATGACACGCGAAGCAAGTAATGCAGGTAAACTTAAACTAAATCCACACAGCATAGAACCAATAACAAAAACTATCGTACCCATCTTAAAGATTCGAATCTTCCCGACAATATCTCCAAGCTTCCCGAAGAAAAGAATCGCAGCACAAATCGCCATCAAATATCCTGTGGTTACCCATTCGATTTGTGCCATAGGCAGCTTCAATTGTTTCGATAATTCTGGCAGAGCGATGTTGACAATACTACCATCAAGTGTGGACATGAAGGTGAAAATATTCAAAACAATTAAAATCATCCAGCGTTTCTTCTGAATTTCCTTGTCTTCCTGATAGGTTGCGCTAATAGAACTCATAAACTAACACCTCATTGAATATATAATCAACGTTTAGTTGCGTACGCAACAAAACTTACTTACCCAGTGTACATCAATTTAGTTGCACACGCAACGACTTTATTGTACACTTTGTCTCAGAGTTGCAAATACGCGAACTATAAACCCAAAGAGGTGTCTATATCTTGGAAAAAGAGCCTATAGGAAAGTTGATTTCCTATTTTCATCGTCAAAATCAAAAGCAATTGGTAAAAAAATTAATGCCCTATGGAATAGGTAGTGGTGGGCAACATAGTTTTCTAAAACTGATTACTTCCAGACCAGGAATTACACAAGATCAACTAACTTCTGAACTAAAATTCGATAAAGCCACCACCGCACGCTCCGTGAAGCAATTAGAGAATTCGGGTTATATTGAACGTAAACCAGATCCTAATGATCGACGCTCTCAACTACTGTATCCAACGCCTAAAGCAATCGATTTCTCGCCAATTCTTCAGTCTATTTTAGATGATTACAACAAGAGCCTAGTTGGTAAATTAACCAGCGAGGAAGTAGAGCAGCTTCGCAACTTACTTCAAAAAATCAGCACTGACGAAGAATAGGACAAAAAAAGAAACTGTCTCAAAAGTAGTAAAGGCTACCTAAGGGACAGCTTCTTTTTTTTGAGAATTATTAGGGAAATCCTCCCTAATAATCAGAGTAAAATCGGTATTTGCCAACGAATCAGCGAAATTATAGGGAGAAATCCCCTAATTATTAGTCAGATGAGCAGAAATCTCAGAATTACAGGGAGGAATTTCCTAATTATCGATCAGTGCTCCCGTTTCCTTGGTGAGGACACTCCACTTTTCCACAATCAGTCCATTCACTCCGCTACTTTTAGAGAAAAAACCTATATCATCCCGTGTTCACTTCAATTTTACGGTCTCAGCAACTTCTTTCGTAATCTCATCCCCACCAAGGCTCTTCCATTTCGCTACAAAAACATCAAAGTCACTAATCGGTGAATCGCCCACAATAATATTCAAAAATGTCTCGCTCTCCAGATTTTGAAGCTCCGTCCACTTACTCTTCATTAGTTGGGTGTTTCCGTAAAATACTCCCCGCACTCCCTCAATTGCAGTTGAGGTTAAAACGGCAACTCCATATTTATATGCATTCGCTGCTTTCCAGCCTTCCAGATCTTTCTTTGGTTGTTCAGTGTCCTCCACCCATTGATCATAAATGAGACGGGTATCTGGATTTAATGTATCCGGGTCTATTTTGCCATGCAAAGCTTGCTGGATATCTGCATAATGTTTCTCTATCGCATCCGAATAATCAATTAAAAGGTCAAACGGATAATAAGCACGCAGCTGAATTCCTGTTTGCGCAGAGAAATCATCCAGCTTCTTAACTTCCTCCGAATTAGGGTCTTGTCTTCTCTCAAGTCTTGTAAACACGTTCAACTGCTTCATAATCGCCTCTGGATGCTCAAAACCTTTACGTACAACAAGGTAACGGTCTGTTACCGGAGCCAAATGAGCAACAAACTTACCAGACTCATCAAGTGGAGCAGCATACGCTCTCCATTCTGCCTTCGTATCGAGAGCAACCGCCTCTGACAAAGGATAATATGGCATCCACCACGGGCCAAAGAACATGCCTGATTTCCCTGTAATAATAGGCTCTTGCGTTTCTTTATAAAGTGCAAAATTAGGGTCCAGCAACCCTCTTTTATACCAATCAGCCAGTTTGGCAAGCGCTTGTTTGGTCTCAGGTGTAATGGATCCATATACAATATTCCCAGCGTTATCCTTGATCCAATTGGTGGGAAAAGCATGCAATGCACTAAACACAGCATCCAGACCATTTACTAATGGCTTTGTCCCATAGATGATATTCTTGTAGCCGCTAAGTCCGACCGTATCTCTTTTGCCATTGCCATCGGGGTCTTTCTCAATAAAAGCCTTCGCTATGTTCTCAATATCTTCGAAGGTTTGCGGTGCCTGCAGCTCCAGTTTATCCAGCCAATCCTGACGCACCCAGAGCAGAACAGGCGAATCCGCATCAATGGCTACATTAGGCAATCCGTATAATTTGCCGTATCGAGAAGCATCGGATAATGCCTCACCCTGAGTAGAATTGTACATATCCTTAATTAAATCAGAGCCATATACATTGTAGGTCTCTGTAAGATCCTCTATCATGTCATTATCAATGAGTTTCTTCAATTGATCTCGATCAACAACCATCGCATCCGGCAAATCATTGCTATCGATCGCAAGCTGTGCTTTTTGATTAAAAGCATCTTCACCCTTCGCTTCCCAAGAGTGAACTACCTTGATATTCGTAATGCTCTCCAAATAACGGGTGATTGGATTGTTGTCGTTGCTGTCACCTGTATTTAGCCTGGAATCGGGAACCTTAAATCCTACACGAATCACTATCGGATCTTCGTATTTGCTATACGCTACAGAAGCATCTTCGACCTCACCCTGAGGACTTCGAGTAGAATCTACTGTTTTGTTCTGGTCACGGCATGATGTAAGTCCGATCATCATTACAAGTAAGAGGATAAATTTACACAATCTCATCATTGGTCCTTCCCCTCCGCACGATATTCACTCGGGAGTTGACCAATACGTTCTTTGAACAGTCTACTGAAATAACGGTCATCTTCAAAGCCAGACCTTGAAGCAATCTCACAGACGGGTAATGAAGTCTCCCGCAATAATGATTTAGCCAACTTAAGCCGCATTCCCCGTAAACATTCACCGAATGTCTCCCCGGCAAAACGAGCGAAACATTGACTGAAATAACCACGGCTCATATTAATTTCCGCCGCTACGTCGCTCTGATTGATTTTGTCACCTGCATGGCTCTGCATGTAACGAACTGCGCGAATAAGGCAAGACATCACCTCTTTAGTCAATCCTAGCTCGAGCATTCTCCTTCCCACATGATCAGAAAATCGGCGCAGCCAGGTCTTCCAATGGCACCAGTTCAAATTAAAAGAAATATCCCGTTCCAGTTGAACAGCATCCTCTGACTTCAAAAGTAAAGAACTCCAGCTTTGCAAAAGGGAATGGGCGAACGTTAGAAATCTATCTTGCCTTGGCTTCTGCAGGAGTATGTTCGTTACAAAATTCTCCCATTCGTTTCCATCAATCGTCCACTTGAGATTTTGAGCTTGCACGAATAGATCAGCTTCATCCGGTTTTAAATGGGGAATCGCTATTTCCTTCTTTAGTTCCTCATAATTCAGAAAGGTCAGTTCTTCAGCACTAGAATGATAAAATAGCATATGCCGAAGCTTCGTGGTGAGCTGCTCCTCCAATTCCTGTAGTGACTGATCTCTTAACCCACTGATGAGCGCGGTCTGCCATCTCCCAGAAAGCTGGTTCTTAAGCTCACGCTTCCCCTCCTCTTCCGAGAACCGGTGAAGCAAGGGCGACATCCACATCTCATGAAAGGTAATCAGCGGATTATTCTTCACGAAGGATAGGTGAAATAACTCTTCTTCATTACAATGGCTGCTTAATGGTAAATAGAGCAGTGCCTTGTCTGCAGCTATCCTTTTACCTTCACCATGAACCAGTGCATCCCTTGTATTGTCCTCCCATTTGATGCGATCGACCAGGCGACGTATAGTCTCGTCCGCATTTTCCATCTCCAATAGAGTTTTGACAATATAATCAACGGCTCCTAAACGCATGGCCTCCTGCACATAGTCAAACTCATGATGGCAAGTAAGCACAACACAGCGAATACCTGCGAAACGCTGCCTTACTAGTTTAATTAGCTCGAACCCAGAAATGCCGGGCATGGTCAAATCTACAAATAACAGATCCACATCCTGTTGTTGAAGTAGCTCCAAGGCCGATTTGCCATCTCCCGCCTCGCCGACAATCACAACCCCTAAGGATGACCAATCAATTAGAGATATGAAGCCTTTCCGTACAAGTCTCTCGTCATCAACCACTACAGCCTTAATCATCGAAGTCCTCCTTACCTTTCCTCGGAATCACGATAGATACAACCGTACCTTCCCCTAGCTTGCTGTACATCTCTAGCTTCATTTGTTCTCCATAGTAGGTTCTGAGCATCCGGTTCACGTACGAGAATCCGATTCCGAGCCCCCGTTTCTTGGCGCCATCCTCTGACAGCAGTTGATCTAACGTATCCACATCCATTCCAGCCCCATTGTCTCTTACACACAGCTGAACTTCTCCTTCACCATGCTCTGTAATCAAGACGTCCACCCTGCCATTATCGCTTAGTCCATGATAAATCGAGTTCTCAACAAGAGGTTGAAGTAAGAATCTGGGGACAGCCACAGACAATACATCCTCATCAGCCTCCACGTTAAATTCGAATTCATAGTCATAACGGATGCGCTGCAGTTCCATATAATTTCGGATCGCTTCAATTTCCTCTCCAAGGGTAACAATGATGCTTTGTTTGCCCAGATTATAATGCAGCACCTTTACAAGAAGGGTAACCAGCTTGTCGATCTCCTTCTGACCGTTAAGCCTTGCCATCCACTGCACCGTATTCAATGTATTATGCAAAAAGTGAGGGTTAATCTGGCTAAGCAGCTTTTCAATCTCGAATTGGCTTTTCTGCTTCTCATTATGGGCTACCGCAACAATCAGCTCATTCACCTGTTTCTTCATCTGCTGGAAGTTACTAAGCACAAAATCAAACTCTTCCACATTCGTGTAGGCAACCGGAGAGGTAACATTTTCCGCCATTCGATTAATTTCAAGGTTAACCTTGCGCAAAGGACCATAAATCTTTTTCCAAATCATCCAAGCCAGAACTCCGGCAAAGAGTAGTGTCGAGAACGCGAGCAGGATCATTTTATAGAACCAAGAATAAATTTCACTGTTGAATTCGGACTTTTTAACTACTGCAATAAGCTTCCATCCCTGTGGACTAGCGTATCGAAACAGATGATATCCGGTAAGTGTTTCATGTGATAGATTAGAGTTGCTTCCAGCAGCTTTGATAATTCCTTGAGGTAATTTACCATCAATGACATAAGTGCTAGTGCCCTCTTGATTCACAAGTAGATGGTTTACTTTCATTCCGTAAGATTCCTGATTAAATATTTTGCGAAGCAGGCTATAATTCGTCTCTAAATAAATATATAGCTTATGCTCACCTGGTACGCGTACAATGCGCTGTTCTGAGAACACGAGATTATCGCCGACGGCATACATCGTAGAATGCGGCCCATAATAATCAGCTCCGTTATATCGCATAAAAGAAGGTAACGTACTGATATCGAAATTTCTGCGCGCACTCATATTCGTAAACAGAACCGGATCATCACTGCTTGGCATAATGTAGGCTGTAAGTCCAATGTAGGGATTCGTGAAATTAACGAGGTTGATCTTCTGGTTGATGGAGTTCATCATTTGCGATTTGCGATAAATTTGCTTTTCCTGAATAAATGAGGACATTTCTTCCACAATCTGACCATCCAGCGCAAACTGTTTAGAGGCAAAATCCATATTATCGATGGCATTCTCCAAGCTAGAGGCTTCCTGTTTCAAGCTTGCACTTATACCATTGCCAATTTTCCCTGAAAGAATAGAGTAAATAGAGGTGTAGGTTACGAATCCTACTAAGAGAAGCGGAAGAAGTGTTCCGATAACTAGATAGATGAATAAGGTATTCCGTAAGGATTTGACAACTGGGGTATGATTACGCTTAAGTACTCTTACCATCCGAATGATCCTCTTCCTTCTTCCTGTAAGCGTTCTATATATATATCAATGTGAGAATACCACATTTATCCTTAATTGAATAGAATAGGGCAGAACAGCCTCCACGCCGCCCCGCCCTATTTGTATTTTTCTAATCACACCTTATTTCACGCTTTTACGAGCCTCGAACAATTCCTCTGCCTTTTTAATCGAGAAATCCATAACTTCGGCATAGCCGAGACCGTTCACCTTATCATGCATTTCTTTATTCAATTTGTCATATTCGGCTTGATCCTTAGCAAAAACCATTTTCCAAGAAATTTGTTGAATGACCGTACCAATTTGTTTGTTCTTTTGCTCCAGTGTTTTGTCCATCATCAATGGTTCTTTTCCAGTGAAGCCTTGTGGTGCTACGGCCAATAGATTATTTTTCTCAAAATACTCTTTAGGCGTCAGAACGCCCATCTTCGCTCTCCAGTCACTATCAAGCTTAGACGGATTACGCTCTAGGGTTGTCGTCCATAGATTGTGATCGTATGGCTCTTTATTGTCTGGATTCACCATCGCCGGAACTACAAAAGAGAAGTTCATTTGATTAGAGCCGTAGTAGTAATCACCACCACCATATTCTGCAGGCACTTGCGTATTCTGTTGATCGGCATAAGCCTTCCAACCAAAGTCAGTCACGACAGGTTTACCGCTTGCATCCATATCCCAAGTCAGACCTTTAGGTCCGTTAGGCACCGCTGTTCCGCTTCCTGCAGAGATCATTGCACCTTCCGGAGTATACATCCAGTTAATGAATTCCATAATTCTAGCAGGTTCTTTAGCTTTTGCACCGATTGCTATAATACCGTTACCACCGTATACATTGAAGCCAGTGGAATACATCAGCTCATCCTTGAACGGAACTAATGCAAACCCCTTTCCTTCTGCTGTTCTTTCCGGTGTATTGTAGTTTGCTGCCCCTAGCCACGGGAACCAAGAGAATAACAGACGACCATCCTTGTATTTCGCTACAACATCGTCGAATTTTTGTGTCATAGAATCTGGATCCACCAGACCCATTTGGTTAGCTTCAAAATACAGTTTGAGCGACTTCATATACCAGCTGTCTTCGGATAAGAAGTCATAATATTTCTCTTCGTCTGCTTTAACATATACAGCGGTATCAGGAATTTCGTCATAGCCCATCATGTTGGCGAACTGTTTCGCCAGTGTCATTTTATAGTTGCCGTCCCAGTCAGACCACATCGAGAAAGCATAGGTTTTCTTTCCTTGCTCATTTTTTGGTTCAAGCTCTTGCATTTTTTTCAGCACGGGCAGATAATCTTCAATCTTTGAAATTTCAGGTGCTCCGATTTGTTGATAAAGATCCCATCGCAGGTCTGGCCCCCAAGTCATATCTCTCCCTTCAGAAGGTCCAGATGGATTAGAAGCTACGCTGTTTCCGATGCCAAAAACGGATGATCCACCACCAAAAGCAACCTTTGCTTTCTCAATAGCTTTTGGGAACGTACTCCCAATGTCTTTTCCGTATTTGTCCAGAAGTCCATCTTGTGTCCAGTCTAAGAGAAGCTTTCCTTTGATCGCATTTGGATAATGGTTTTTGTCATCACCGAAAATAATGATATCCCCAAGATCTCCGGAAGCCATCATTGCAGAGATTTTGGTATCTCCACCTGTCAGGTTTGAAGCAACAATGTCCATCTCAATATTGAACTTATCTTTGATGATTTTGGCAAACCACCCGGTTTGTGGACCCGCATAGTTAGCTGTTGTAGAGAATACGGTCAGCTTCAGCGGCTTGGAATGATCAAGTGCTCCGTCATCCGGTGCTGCTGTTTCTTCCGCCGGCGCATTCGTTGCAGCGGAAGTAGGCTTCTCTGTGCTCGTGTTTTTACCCGAGTTAGCCGTATTATTCCCCCCGCCACATGCTGCCAGAACAAAGACCAGGATTACGGATAGCATGACAAGCGATGCTCTTCTTAGTCTCATTGCTTTATACCCTCCCTTTCGTATCTTCACTTATAGTTCAACTCTGCTCCTAGCAGAGGAAAACCCCATTTCGTTACCGATCCGGTAGCTCATTAGCCCTTAACCGCACCGATCATAATCCCTTTGACGA
This sequence comes from Paenibacillus sp. FSL E2-8871, assembly GCF_038000345.1. Classification (NCBI taxonomy): domain Bacteria; kingdom Bacillati; phylum Bacillota; class Bacilli; order Caryophanales; family Paenibacillaceae; genus Paenibacillus; species Paenibacillus sp. FSL E2-8871. The sequence continues at coordinate 2,359,605 of NZ_JBBOBV010000001.1, forward strand.
AAAAGCGCTGGAAGAATGGGTACACGATTAGAATCGGCAATACGACGATCATCGTTACGGTCATCCGTACAGAGGTTGGAGTCTGCATATTCGCTACACTAGCGGCCATATCTGGTGAATTACGAATTAAAGCTGCGAGCGAGCTGGACTCGTTCAAATAACGCCATAACAAGAATTGGAGCGTAAAGTACTTCGTATCTGTCATCAGAAACGCCGTATCAATAAATGAGTTCCACTGATTCACTGCGGAAAAAATCGTAATCGTAGCCAAAATTGGCGTAGTAAGCGGTACAATAATGCTCCAGAACACCCGCATGTAACCAGCACCATCCATAGACGCTGACTCCTCAAGGGATGGAGGAATGGCCTCAACGAAGGTTTTGACCAAAATGATGTTGAATGGGGTAATAATCGTAGGCAAAATATAAGCCAGATAATTATTGGTCAGATGCAAATTGTGCATTGTTATATACCAAGGGATCAGACCTGCGCTAAAATACATCGTAACCACGACACTCCGGTACCAAATACTCCGGCCCCACATTTCCTTTTTGGTGAACAAATATCCTAAAAAAGCTGAAGACCCCACAGTAAGCAACGTCCCGACAACCGTTCTATACACGGAGACTGTTGCCGCATGTCCTAAACCGCTGATTCTTAGCACCTTACTATAGTTATCAAAATGGATCTGTCTTGGATAAAATTTGATATCCCCCGCTGCGCTAAGATCATTCGAGCTGATCGTATTGATGAACAAATAATAGAATGGGTAGATGCATGACAGGGTGAACAATCCAAAGAGCGTATAGATCATAATCTGGAAGATAAGTTCTCCAGCCGTTAGTTTTTTCTTTCTCAAGTGGGATCACCCCTGACTTAAATGATAGATTCGTCACGCACCATCTTAGACAACGTGTTCGCTGCGAATAGTAGAATTACACTGACAACCGATTTCAACATGCTGACGGCCGTGGCAAAAGGAAAGTTGTTCGCGAAAGCGATGTTGTATACATAAAGATCCAGCACCTCAATAGAATCCTTATTCATCGCATTTTGAAAGGCAAAGTACTGCTCCATCCCGTTATTGACTAGATTACCTATGGAGAGCAGCAGCAGTACAAAAAAGGTTGGAATCAGACCTGGAATGGTGATATGCCAAATTTTGCGGAACCGACTTGCACCATCCACCTCAACAGCTTCGTACAATTCCTGATCAATGCCTGCGATTGCAGCAAGATAGAGGATGGCACCCCAGCCTAACGATTTCCACCAGTACCAAACGATCATCGTGACCCAAATATTTGAGCTGGAGGCTAAGAAGTTATACCCTTCATCAACCACTCCAAGCTGCACTAAAATGTGAGTGATGACACCGTTATCTACAGAGAACAACGAGAATGCCAATGCATATACCAGAATCCAGCTGATAAAGTTTGGAATCGTGGTTAGTGTCTGCACCAACTTGCGGTACCAGCCTGACTTAATCTCAGTCAACATAATGGCAAAGATCACTGGAAAGATGGATGTAATTAATCCGAGTGAACTCATGGCAAGCGTGTTCTTCAGCACCCGCAGAACCTCTGCGGTCTGTGTCGGATTAGATACAATCGTCTTAAACCATTTCAAACCAACGTAAGGCGTGTCAGACAACGGTATTCCGGGAATGAAATCATAAAAGGCATAAATCCATCCGCTGATCGGCAGATAATAGAAAATAAAGGTGACAACAAGAAATGGAAAAGCCATGAAGAACAACTTATGTTTGTTCTTCATCTTCCAGCGGGATCGATGAACCGGATCGACGCTGGGAAGCAGTTCGCCAGCAGGTACCCCCATATCGGAATCTCCTATACCCAGATTTTGATTACGTTTTCAGAGTATCAGAATCTGAGCTTCTGGCGAGATAGAGAGCAGAACGCCTTATCAGGGAAACCGTCAGATACTTGTGAACCAAATTCGCAGTACAATCGACCATTTTCTACCTGTTTGCGGGACTAGTGATGGAGGGCATATATGTCTTTAGACAAAAAACGACCACCACTTAGGAAGTACCCGAAGTGGTGGTCGTTTTTTTATATGTCTATTTTCACTGAAACATAATCAAACGAATATTATCTAGACTACATGCTAATGCCCAGACGCTTGAACATCCCCCTCCGCAGAGGCATCCATCTTCTGACGTCCCATATAGAACGAAGCCAATAACGCTAAAGCTGCAGGAATCACCGCCCAAGCAAAGGTGTTTACAATGGATGAGGATAAACCAGCTGTAATCTTACCCAGAATTTCAGGTGGAATGAGCGCCCTAGTCTCAGGTGAGAGCAAAGCATGCGGATCTTTAAAATCCATAGCTCCCGCCGGAGCCGCTCCTCCACCATTAGCCGATAGTAGCTTGGTAAGACTGCCTGAGAAATAGTGACTTTGAATGATACCGAAGGTAGTAATGCCTATGGTCATGCCCAATGAACGAATGAAATTCAGTGTTGCGCTGGCAGAGCCGCGTTGCTGTGCCGTCAATCCATGAATAGATGCCGTACTTAGCACTGAGAATGAAGCACCAATCCCTAGCCCAATTAAAATCATATATAAAGTAACAAGCAGTCGTGAAGCATCCGGCGTGAGTGTCGCTACAAGTCCAGTACCGATCACCAAAAGTGCGAATGTAGGAATCAGCAGGCTGCGGTAACTGGTTTTTGACATCAGAAATCCGCCCATCGTAGCTGTAACCACTGAGCCAACCATCATTGGTAGCAATACAAGTCCTGAATTTGTAGCTGATCCGCCCAATACCCCTTGAATAAAGATCGGAATATACACAGAAGCCACAATAAAGGCTGCACCGCTAAATAGTGCACAGATAATGCTCACCGCGTATAATCTTTTTTTAAACAAAGCAAAGGAAATAATCGGTTCTTTCGCTCTAGTCTCTACAACAAGAAACACTGCTGCAAGGATGGCAAAGGCTGCAAATAAACCAAGAATCATGGAAGAATTCCAAGCATACTCTTTCCCGCCTAGCTCCAGCGCAAACATTAAGCAAATGACTGAACCAAGCAGCGTACCCGCGCCCAACCAGTCAATGGGCTGTTTAGAATGCTCATGCGATTCTTTATAAAAGAATACGACCATCGCAAAAGCCAACAGTCCAAGGGGTAAGTTAATATAAAATATCCACTGCCAAGCAATATGATCGGTAATATACGCACCCAGTAATGGACCAAATATACTCGACAATCCAAATACTGCTCCGAATGCCCCGCCGAGCTTGCCCCGCGTCTCCAGCGGAACAGCATCGAACATGATGGCAAAAGCGATTGGCACCAGCGCCCCGCCACCAATGCCCTGAATGGCCCGGTACGCAGCTAACTGAGTTATTGTATCAGCCGTTCCACAGAGAGCCGAACCCGCCATGAATACGATAATTCCAAAAATAAAAAACTTCTTACGACCATACATATCAGACAGCTTGCCGAAAATGGGCATACCCGCCATCTCGGCTACGAGATAGGCTGATGTCACCCAGACAAATTTGTCCATTCCGCCAAGCTCCCCAACAATATTACCCATTGCAGTTGCAACGATGGTGCTGTCCATGGAGGCCATCAAAATTCCTAATAGGAGACCTGCGATTACAATACCCAGATTGGGCGATTTGGCAGCACTCATATGTTCCACTCCTCTTTTTCTCAAAAAAATGATTATACAATTCTCTTTATATCTTCACTTGATGCTTCACTGTTGCGTGCTTATGAACTTCTAGTGTATCGCGGAATTCCACCGTTTCAATTTCACAATCCGGACCAATGATTACACGTTCTCCCCTTACCATATTAGCCTTTGTATTGACCAGATCAATAGCATCGCCTTCGATTAGCCCCGCTTCAAACAGTATTTTCGAAGTTGGCTTCATCATATGCAGCAGTCTCCCCGTTTTACTCTTCTTAATGGTTAAGATACTGCCCCCAACCTCCTTCGCACTACTTGGACCAAACAATTTAATCTCCAAATGCTCAGCACTAAGTAATCCAGCTACGCTTAAGGCACCAGAAATTTGCAATTTTTCCCCTTCACAATCACCCTTCACATCCAAATTTCCGTAGAGATGAAGCTCATCGATTTTTACGGAGGCTGCTTTTATTTCACCCTGTCCACGTAAGGAATCCCCTTCAAGATTACCCTCGAGTGCAATTTCGCCAGTGATTTTCATTTGCTTCATATGCAGATTTCCAGCTATATTGGCATTTCCAGTCAGATTCATCTTCTCGCAATTCACATCTCCAGCGAATTTGCATTCTCCATTGATCTTAACATCTTTGAAAGAACCACCGGCTGAAGATGTTGTTCCAATTATTTTCAGATTATCATTCACCGACCTTCTCCACCTTTCCAACCTTAGCCTCTGGATGCACTGTAATTTGTTCGCGATACTCTACCCGTCCGAGTGTACAGCCTGGGCCAATAATGACAATATTTCCTCTGATGATATCCGCAGTTGTATATTCTACATCTATAAAATCTCCCTCGATCGTTCGAGCACATAGCTCAGGTCGAAGTTTAGGGATGATTCCGCTAAACATCTTACTCCAAAACCCATTATTCACTTGCCGTATCACGAGGCTTTCCACACCAATTTCATTAGCCTTCCCTTGACTCTGCAGTTTGAAATCCACATGACCGGCACTTAGTAAACCACCAACACTAAAGCTACCTTCACCTACAAAATCCTCAAGTTCACAATCCCCTTTGACACTCACCATTCCGTTAAGGGTACAGCTTTCACCTCGAAAACTCTTACCTACATTAAGAACCCCATCCACCTTTAGGGTACCAAAACGCATATTACCCATCACTTTGATGACCCCGTTGCATTCTGCTTCTTCTGCTGTGAGATCATCATTCAAATTCATATGCCCATTTCCTTTAAACATTCGCGCCACGATCGGTCCGACTACTTTACCTACACCATCCATGTTTACGTTGTTGTAAGTACCTCCGGCCCCACCACTAACCCCGTTTATTATCAAATCAGGCAGCTGATTTTTGTCCATTACTCTTCCTCCTATTCAACAAGCTTGTAGGCAAGCTTACCTTTCAATTGTTCGATCAAATCTGCATATGTCATTTTACTGACTAATCTAACCCCTTCATCAAACCATAACTCCGCAGGCGCTTGTGCCAGAATGAAGGATGAAACCCCCATTTTCCGGACAAAAAACAACTCCCAGCTTCCACTCTCGAGCCTTGAAACTTTCTCCTGCAAAGTGCGAAACAGAAGCTCCGCCTCCTCCATACTCATTTCCCCAGCACTAAGTAGGCGGTCTACAGCGAATAAATGAACGAGCTCCTCGAAAGTATATTTACTTTCATCACCGAGACTTTCTCCAAATTTCCTCAGTGTTGTTGTCGAAACAATGTTACGTTCTATAATTTCCTTAGCAGTTAAACTCACCTTCTCAAAGGATGCCTTATCCGATAGCTTATCAGCCATTTCATCCAAAGAAAGCCCATCTTTCATATTCACAATGTTGTAAATTCGCGACAAGATCATCTCTTTAGGAAAAAAAGTCTCTTGTCCAGTAAAGGTAGATTTGCGAATAAACCATTCCTCGGGGATTAACTGCTTCCTTTTCCAGCGATACAATTGCCCATATGAAATACCGGTTAAATCCAGCAGTTGCTTCTTCGAAATCAAATCATCTTCCATATGCGATCACTCCTCGAAAACATCGTAACATAACACTGTTACGTTGTAAATAAAACACTCCTCCTTAAATCTCCTACTGCAACAAATCATTGTATTAAAGTTTCCCTCCAAGATTTTACGGCATAAAAAAAGAGCGTACCTCCGTCTTGAGGAGGATTTGCGCTCTTTTACCCGCACTGTATTCTTTGATTTAAGCTAGCATATTAATTTATGACAAAAAGAGAAGGAGTCTTTATCGACTCCTTCTCTTTTCCTCACTTAATGTCTTCAGAATCTTTTTTTTGGTTTGGCTTAATCGTTTTTCAGCACCATGTGGGTGTAATGGTTCACCCCAGATAAATCCATCACCTTCGTACCTCGGAATGAGATGCATATGGTAATGGGTAAGGTCGTTAAACTTCCCTCCATCTTGACAAATTCTTATACCGTCAGGTTTAAACAAGCTCTTCAAAGCAATTGAAAGTTTTTTCGAAGCATCCATGATAGCATAAGCAGTCTCTGACTCCATCTCTTCGACATCACAGTAATGCTTTTTGGGGAGGATTAGAGTATGTCCTTCATTAAAAGGAGCAATATCAAGCACACAAGTAATAAATTCATTTTCATAAACAATATTCAAGTCAGGTTCAATACCGTTAGCGATTCTACATCCTAAGCATTCCATGTACAGCAGCACCCCATCCTATTTATTTTCATTTACTACTTGTTGAGCAATGCTTAGAATTGTATCCTCATCCAAACTGTTGAACTTTAAAGTGATTGAACCTTTTGAAGCATTGAATGCTAAAAACGTATAATCACTTTTTTTTATTTTTTGCACCTGATTGCCGCTAATATCAATAATATCAGCATCGTTCAAATCAACTTGAGTATTGCTATAGGTTATTTCAATGAGTGTTTCTCCTTGATAAGGTCCGTAGATGATTTCTCTTTCATTGGACGCTTTTTGTTCCTTTGTTAACTTCTCCAGTTTCCCTTTGTTTTTCGTATATGTGACTAAAACTTCTTGATTATCTCCAATAAAGTTGCCTTGTTTGTCCTTTGGAGGGAATTTATGTTGTACATAACTAACTTCATATCCATCCAGTGTAGGGATACTAAATGATGATCCTAATGCACTAACCTGCACCTGCGCTTTAGCTAATTCATCGTTGGAACCAGCCTTTTGACATCCTGATATTAAAAATATAATTGCAGCAATAAAAAATAAAAATCCAGATTTGTTCATGAAATCACCTCTAATTATTTGAATTAATACTAATGGAAAACCTTGTTAGTTCGTAGATATACTTCAGTAACATTCCTCTTAATCCCTTTAATATCCCTAAATATGGAAGCACTATATATACGTTGTAAAAGTAAATTTGTTGCACTAAACCCCTCGTCCATTTCGACGATACCTTGGAATGATTCCGTTGGAATTTACTTCATTTCCTTCAAATCCAATGGGTAATCAACTCCTTACCATAGTGTCATCTTAATAACAGAACAAACGTTCGTAAAACTTAAATATCAACAATATGATTTAACATAGCCTAAAACAAAGAAAAGAAAGCCCTCCCGAGCCAATACTATGGCATCTGGGACAGCCTTCTTTATTTCACTTGCTCTATCTACAAATCTTATCGTTTAAGTCTTTCATTAACCTTACTGCACATAGGTATAATGCGCTGAATCATATTGTGGACCGGATTTCTCATAAGTGAACCAGTACTCAATACTGCTGCCAGCACTTAACCCACTCACCGTCTGCTCCCATGTACCTGAGCTGTTGGTCATCCGGTAATTAAGTTGTGGCCCCCCGTTAACCTTATAATGCACATCTACATAAAGAGCACTGGTCACAGGTGTAATATAAATGCTCGCTTCTGTTGAAGAAAGTCTCGTTACCCCTGCTGTAAAGTCAGCCGTCACATGATCACCGCCTCCGCTGCCTCCAGTGGGATTTGTAGTAACTGTTGCGGCATTACTAGCGGATGATAGATTACCCGCTGCATCCGTAGCTTTTACTGTAAACGTATAGGCTGTGCTTGGAGTTAGTCCAGTAACAGTAGCTGTAGTATCTGCCACAGAGGCTACCTGCTGTGTTCCACGATAAACAAGATATCCCGTTACACCAACATTATCAGTTGAAGCAGACCAACTCATGTTAACTGCTGTATCCGTCTTGCTGGTTACTGTCAGATTAGCAGGTGCAGTAGGTGCTGTCGTATCTCCAGTATTACCACCACCCGTCAAGTATTGACCTGTGAATGGATTAAACCGGTGTAGTGATAGAATTAACCAACCCGTGCTGGACACGCAGTTTTGCTGTGCCATCACCCAATAGCTGTTGCTGGTCCCTTTCAGCGAATAGGGGATTCCCCCTAGTGAAGCGCCGCTTGTGCCTTGCTTTTTAATAATTTCAGTGTTAATGGCATCCGCTTTGGATACATTGCCTTGCATAAAGTAGGCGAGCGACATAAATGCACTTCCTTCAAACCATACATCAGCACCCGTATTACCGATTTGATTCCCGTTATCGTCATATGCGGGTAAAACTTCATCCGTCCAGTCAAAATCATAGCCGGTCAGCGTATTCCCAGCATCATTGTAAGTAAGCGTCTGCTTGTAACGCGGATTTGCAAGGGTCCCCGGGGTGCCGGAGGCATTTTCCACATAAGTTAAGCTTGCACCGTAGTTATGGGTGCCGGATACTCCTAAGGCCAATACTCCCCATGGATTCACGTCCAATGGAATTTTAGGGTCGATCAAATTCGTATCGTTTTTCCAGCCTCCCTTGAAGCGTTTGACACTGTCATCCCACACATAATTATCCAGGAATGTTTTCACTCCAGAAGCTGCACTGTTATACGTGGCTGCCTTGGAGGAATCTACCGAAGCATAATACTGCAGCACCCGGTAAATATCGATATTGTGCTCGGTAGAGCTCCAAGGCTCATCAGAGTTACTCCAAGCACTCCATCCTCCTGCGATACTGCCATTTGCTTTTTTATACTGTAAGCTCCAATCGAGCGCTTTGAGCGCCATCGGACGATATCGCGTGTCATTATATTGCTTTTCATAAGCCATAGCTGCCATTGCCATCCATACAACCGGCCCCACATGTTTACGAATTTCTTCTCCGTAGCCATTGTTATACCAATAAGAGTTCAGCCAGAAGCCCGAAGGGTCCTGAATGTCCCGCATTTTGTTCAACACCTGCTCTGCCCGTGCCCGCTCACCTTTTACAATAAAGGCAATGGCTGCAACAGCTTGATCATACGTGTATACAATCTGTTTGGGGTTGTTTGGACCCCAGAAATCCTCAAAGCTATCTACCAATCCCTCAAAAGCATACCCCGCTGTTGCATCCTGCTGGGCCTTCAACCAGATTAAAGCACGATTTGAAGCATCACTTGTGGCATCTGCACTCGCTTTTCCACCAAAAGGTAGAGCTACCCCAAGCACCAACAGACTTGTCATTAAGATCGAAAACAGCTTCCTCATCTTCATAACTTTCCTCCTCATAATCATGATGAACTGGGCAATGAGAGTTCTTTGAAGCATAATACTAAAGCGTTTTCAAACAGCGACAACAGGAACTTTTGAATTCTTTACCATGGTAATTGTCCTCATTTTCAGCCTTCGCGGCCTATTCGTCAACGATTTTCTGTAAAATTTTAACTAAATGAGGCGAAACAACCATAAATCCCATTTAAGAAACTATACGAAAGACCGCACTTATTTTATTAATTCGTGTTCACGAAGACAAAACAAAAAGAGCAGACAGCTCCTTGGGTAGGATTCTATCTGCTCTTTATGATTTAATCACTATTCTATTCTGCTTTATCTTCACCAGAAGCTTCGACTGCAGCTGGTTCAGCAGCATCTTCATCGGTTGGCTCTTGAGCTGCTGGAGGTGCGATCCGGACAATCAAAGTGTCCTCAGGCGTCAATACTTCCCAGCCTTCATGCTTCGGAAGATCAGACACCAGCAATTGATCACCAATATCTAGTCCACTGAGATCCACCTCAAAGGATGCCGTTAATTTATCTGGAAGTGTGCGAATATCCAGCTCATGCAATTCAATTTGCTGCACGCCGCCACTCTTCACACCTACTGGATCACCTGTAAAGTGGAATGCCACTTTTGTATCCAATTTAGCCTTCATATCAATTTGTTGAAAATCAATATGCAGCAGTTGTTTGGATACTGGCTGGCGCTGGATTTCTTGGATGACAACGTTCTTTTTACCCGAGTCTGGTAATTCCAAGGTTAATACTGCCCGAGGGTTATTAGCCAAAATCCCGGTAATTGTCTTAGCATCCGCTGTAAAGGACTGGCTATCTGAACCTGCACCGTACACGACTACCGGTACAAAGCCTTTTCTGCGCTGTGAAGAAGTCGAGCCGGATCTTTCTGTCAAACGTACTGTTGTATTCACGATGATTCCTCCTAAGTAGGGATTTTATACTAGACCGATTAGATATGTACGTCTAACCTAACCACTCTCTATTACCCCATTAACCTGGCTTCGAAACCCTTAAAAATTTTTGAGCACAGGCAAAAATAAGGTCAAATTGTATTATTATACAATTCAACTTTAATTATTCAAGACTTAGGAGCGAATCATCATTGTATCTTTGACAGCTATCAGACCAAATGACAAGCTACAAAATGGTTATTGCCGGCATCCCGGAATACCGGGATTTCAGATCTGCAAACCTCTTGTGCATAGGGACACCGGGTATGAAATTTACAACCGGAAGGCGGGTTCACTGGGCTCGGGATATCCCCCTTAAGGACAATTCTTTCCCTTTTCAGCTTGGGTATAGGTATTGGAACAGCTGATAGCAATGCCTTGGTATACGGGTGGAGCGGATTCTTAAATAATTCATCTCTAGAAGCCGTCTCCATCATAGATCCAAGATACATAACACCGATTCTTGAACATAAATGCTCAACCACACTCAAATCATGGGAGATAAACAAATAGGTGAGCCCACGGCTCTGCTGCAGCTTACTAAATAAATTAATAATCTGTGCTTGGATGGACACATCCAAGGCCGAGACTGGCTCGTCTGCAATGATTAGCTCAGGATTCAGCACAAGCGCACGCGCGATTCCGATCCGTTGTCGCTGTCCTCCTGAGAATTCATGCGGAAAGCGATCAATATGATAAGAGGATAAACCACATGCCTCAAGCGCCTCAAGCACCCGATCACGAACCTCTGATTTTGAGCATAACCCATGATCCAGTAAAGCTTCTCCGATAGCATCACCTATGCGGACCCGAGGGTTAAGTGAGCTATACGGGTCTTGAAAGATTAGCTGCATTTGGGGTCTGATATTTCGCAATTCAGCGGGAGACAAAGAATGAATGTCTATCCCTTTGAATTTGATCTCGCCTGCCGTTTTATCCGTTAGCCGTAAAATCGTCCGTCCGACCGTACTCTTTCCGCTCCCGGATTCTCCTACAAGCCCAAACGTCTCCCCTGGCTGAAGCGTGATGCTAATATCATCAACAGCCTTTACATGCCCAACCGTCCGGTTAAGCAATCCCTTAGTGACAGGGAAATATTTCTTCAGATGATTGACCTCAAGCAGTGCCTCAGGCATGAACAACCGCCTCCTCATACAACCAGCAAGCTACCTTTTGTCTGCTGGCCACTTCTTTAAGCTGGGGCTGCTGGCTGACACATACAGGCATGCAATGCTCACAGCGGTCATGAAAATAACAAGAGGGTACCAACTCAAGCGGATTTGGCACTTGGCCTGGTATGGAATACAGCTCATCCTGCCGCTGATTGATAACTGGCTTCGATTTGAGCAGCCCTTTCGTATAAGGGTGTTTGGGATTGTTGAACAATTCAACAACCTCCCCCTCCTCCACAATCTTTCCGGAGTACATAACAATCACGTAATCGGCCATCTCTGCGACTACACCCAGATCATGAGTGATTAATAGAATAGACATGCCGGAGCTGTCTTTAATTTCACGAAGCATATCCAGAATTTGTGCTTGAATCGTTACATCCAGCGCCGTTGTCGGTTCATCTGCAATCAATAGCTTTGGACTGCAGGCGATGGCAATAGCGATCATAATCCGCTGCAGCATCCCTCCACTTAATTCATGTGGATAACTATCAGCAATTTGCTCAGGTCGTGATATGCCTACCTGCTTTATTAGTTCAATCGCCCGGATACGCGCCTGCTTCTTATTCATCTTCAAATGCACGATCAACGGCTCCATAATTTGTTCACCGATCTTGATTACAGGATTAAGAGAGGACATGGGTTCCTGGAAGATCATCGCGATCTCGTTGCCACGGATGGCTCGCAGTGTGTTTTTGTCCATTTGCAACAAATCTTCACCCTGAAAATCAATTTTGCCATGGGCAACCTTGCCCCCTGGCTCTTCAACAAGACCCATGATGGACATCGCAGTTACACTTTTGCCGCAGCCCGATTCTCCGACGATACAGACCGTCTCTCCTTCACGGACACGGAAGCTTACATCATCAACGGCTTTCACTTTTCCTTCTTCCGTGAAGAAGTATGTACTTAGACCGTCTATATTCATTAAATCACTCATGTGAGGGTCACCTACCTCTTCTGTTTAGGATCAAGTACGTCCCGGAGTCCGTCACCAAAAATATTGATCGCGATTACTGTCGCGAAGATGGATAGCCCAGGCGGAATCCACAGCCACGGCCGATCCTTGAAGTCGATCATATTATTCGCTGCGTCAATCATATTGCCCCAGGTTGGCGTTGGCGGCATAACACCTAGCCCAAAAAAGCTAAGAACCGATTCACTCAGAATTGCACCACCGATGTTGAGCGTTGCCATAACGATCAGCAGCGGGACAATGTTCGGCAGCAAATGGTTAAACAATTTACGCCGATCCCGAAGGCCTAATACTACAGCTGCTTGCATAAACTCACGTTCTCGCAGACTAAGCATTTGCCCCCGTACCATACGCGCCATACCTGGCCAGCTCACAATGCTGAGCATAAGCATAACGATATACATCCGGTAGTCCGTTGGAATCTTCCACTCTGATAATAATGCTCCAAAAATAAAGAGCAGCGGCAAACTCGGAACCGTCAATAAAAGATCCGCAATCCGCATTATGATTTGATCGGCGATTCCGCGGTAATACCCAGCTACGGCTCCCAAAAGAGCCCCAATAAACACCGAAAGAACCATTGATGCCAGTCCTACTGTTAGTGAAATACGTCCTGCCTGCATCACCCGGGTCAAAATATCTCTGCCCAGCGCGTCAGTGCCAAGCCAATGCTTCATATCAGGGGCCTTGTTCATCAGTGCCATATTAATTTTGTTATCCGTATAGGGTGAGAATAGCGGGCCAATAAAACAAAGCGCAAACATAAAGATCACTACCACAAACCCGGATACCGCCAGCTTGTTCTTCAGCAACCTCCGAAGGGATTGTCGGAATAAAGAGGATTTTCCTTTGGTGGTCTGGGGCTTGGAGATTCCCGCTACATTACTTTGAACTGCCACGTCAGCTTCCTCCTCTCTATAGCCGAACTCTAGGATCGGCAATCCGGTACAAAACATCCGAAAGCAACGTTCCTATGACGGTAAGTATGGCAATAAACATCGTAAAGCCCATCAGCAAAGGATAATCCCTAAGTCCGAAGGACTGCATATACAGCTGGCCAATCCCAGGCCAATTGAATATTTTTTCAATAATAAGTGATCCGCCAAATAGTGCTGGAAGCTCGAAACCAACCAGTGTAATTGCGGGCAGCAAGGCATTACGTAAGGCGTGTGTAAATAGCACCTTGCGTTCTTTTAAGCCTTTGGCACGGGCGGTACGAATATAATCCTGCTTTAAGACATCGATCATATTACTGCGGAAATAACGGGTAAGCGATCCTAATCCAAGGAGGGTCATAACAACAACCGGAAGGGTCATATGCGTTACAATCTCCTTAAAATACGCCAGACCCGTAGCATTACTGCCTGTCGTGATTATTCCACCCGGAGGGAGCCACTTGAGATCGACGGCCAGGATTTTGATCAGGAATAAGCCTATAAAAAATGACGGCAGCGACATTGCTGCGAAAATAGCGATCATCACGAGTGTATCGAACCATGAATATTGCTTATAGGCTGAAATCACACCAATAATAACTGCAATCACCCACGTCAGAAACGTGGAAACGGCAGCCAGTAGAAAGGAATTCCAAATATAATCATTAAAAAGCTGCAGCACAGGCTTCTGTTGGGCTAAGGAATAACCGAAATCGCCATGCAGCGCATTCTTCATCCAGATTCCATACCGCTCAAGCATCGGCTTGTTTAAGCCGTAAATCTCTCGCAGCTCAGCTTTACGTTCTGCAGTCAATTTGATATTTCCGGTTATGAAGTCCCCGGGAGTTGAAGCATACAGGCAGAAGATCAATAATGATGCCGCAAATAAGATAATGACCATGTACAACAGTCTTTTCGATAAATAAGCGCTCATGACAGACTCCTTATGATTTGTCCCCTGCTCATCAGAGCAGGGGACACTGTTTTATTTATTTCAGGCTCCAAGTTGGCAGACTGCCAGCAAGACCGATGAACGGGCTGACCGATAGATTCTCAATACGTCCGTTATAGGCGTATACAGTCTTTTTGTAACTTGTGAAAATAATAGGCAGTTCATCATTGAAGAGCTGATACAGCTCTTTGTATACCGCTTTGCGTGCTTCAATATCAGTAGTAGCCAAGGCTTTATTGTACAGTTCCAGGAATTTCGGATTGTCATAATCCGTGATTTCTCCATCGAAGAATTGCATAAACCCGTCAGCCGGATCAGTCAACATACTAGTGGAGAAGGATACGAGATCGTAGTCCCCGCCTTCTACCTTAGATACCAAAGAGTTAAAGTCTGCAAAAACCTCAGGCTGGAAATCGATACCCAGTGCTTCAAAATTCTCTTTAGCTACAGCAATGAAAATATCTGTATTTTTGCTCTTAGAGCCGAGGTAGTGAATGGTAAGCGGTTTGCCATCTTTTTCACGGATACCACCCGCGCCTACTGTCCAGCCTGCTTCATCCAGCAATTGTTTTGCTTTTTCCGGATCATATTTGTAAGGATTAATGCCTTCCTCCGTGTAAGACCAAGAGATAGGGGATGCCGGGATGTTGGCAATTGAGCCTGCACCTTGCGCTGCATCTACATAAATACTCTGACGATCCAGACCGTACACAATGGCTTGACGTACAAGCTTATCCTTGAGCTGTTCATGCTTCAGATTGACTTGCAAATAACCATAGGTACTTGGAGTGTAAGGAATAATATTCACAAAACCGAGCGCTTTCAGCTTCTCGATATTCTCGTCTGTCGCACTAAAAGAAGCGTAGTCTACCTCACCTGTTTCTACGAACTGCCATACATCGCCTTCCGTAGTTTTATAAATGAAATGCTCCGTCTTTGGTTTACCTTTGAAATAATTCTCATTCGCTACAAAACGCACTTCTTGCCCCGGAATAAATTTCTCCAGCTTGTAAGGTCCATCTCCAAGTGGCTTCTCATGCAGCTTCTTGATGTATTCAAGATCTCCAAATTTATAGTCCTTGCCATAGTAAGCTTTCGACAGAACATTCGAGCCGAGCTGTACCAGCGCTGTTGCGTTTGGTTGCTCAAGTGTCACTGAGATCGTCTGTGGATCAATCACTTTAATCCCTTCTATTGCTGTAGAAGTACCATCTTTATAGGCTTTGCCGCCTTTAACATTTAGTGATGGAAGCTGGGAGCTACCGTCATACGATTTGTCGTATTGGATCGTCCAAGTAAAAGCCACGTCATCTGCTGTCAATGGTGAACCGTCGCTGAATTTCAGATCTTTTCTCAAGTGGAACGTGTATGTAAGCTGATCATCCGAAACATCCCAGCTCTCTGCAAGCTCCGGTGTTGGAACGCCTTTATCGTTTACAGTTACGAGAGAAGCGTATAGCAGTGAAGATACATTGCCATCATAACCACTTTGCTGAAAATACGGAGTAAAAGCTCCGCTTGGGTCCGTTAACCCTACGATAATGGTGTCTGTACGTTTCTGTGCAACTGCTGGAAGTTTGGACAAATCGGTTGCGGTAAAAGGCTCGCTTAGCGCACCCGCAGGAACAGTCTCTGCCGGAGTTGTTGCTTCCACATTGGTTGAATTGGACCCTGCAGCCGCGTTGTTACCAGACGAGGATTCGTTATTACTGTTGTTAGCGCAAGCAGAAAGTAACAGTGAACCCGTAAGCAGTAATGAAGTGATTACAATCGCATTTTTTCTCATGTACCTATCTCCCTTTTCTCTCTAATAGAATAATAACTATAATTCCTACCTGTTAAGTATGAATAACTTCTGATGTTCATTATAGAAAGGTTTTCGAGTTCTGTAAAGAGAGAACTTTAAAAAAATTCTCTATAAACAGAATCAAATGAGAATTAAGACAACTAAAAAAAGCCAAAACCCTCTCTGCATAAGAGAATTCTGACTTTTAGATGGTTATATTTTTTTTGTGAAATGATTATTTTAAATACTCAAATAGCTGCTCATTCATCCGATGAATGCCTTCCAGACGCAGACTATATCCGGTGACATTCTCCCCTTCAATATAGGCATGAAGCAAACCCGCACAACGAAGATTAAAAATATGATCGTGAACAATCCCCTTCGAGATTCCCGCATGCTTAACAATTTCGGTGAATGTTTTGCGACCACCGCTAAGAGCTTGGAGAATTTTCAGGCGGCTTTTTTCACCCAGACTACGAATGGCTCTATACATAAAAGGTGAAATTTCCTCGTTCTCCATCGAAATCCAGGCCGCATAATGACAGATTGTTAATTCACCATAGCAATAGATGATATTAGCAGGCTGAAAATGATACTGTGGAATTAATACAAGCTTCTTAAGCCCATCAGTAGGCATGAAATAGAATCCGTTGGTCGTTTTGTTCACAAAATCAGCAGTTTCCAGTGCATTAAGCTCCATGTTCTTCAAATCCGTATGCTGTTGTAATTTGCTTAGAATCGCAGGATTGCATTGACTAAAGTACTGGCGGTTCCATTCGGAGAGTAAAAATACTACGCGATTACGGTAATCCTCCATATGGCTTGGAAATACCTTTACATATTTTGATAAGGTCTCATATAACTCGCCAACTGTTAACCCTTCAATCCAGTTCAATACACTGTCTACATCATCCTTGAATGGACAACAGTAAATGAGCAGATTCAACATTTTCCATTCATTGTTTAGTTCAGTTTCCTTCAGACGGGATAATAGTTCCTCACTTAGGGCGCTTTCAATTTCAGTAACCCACGCTACCCCTAGGTCAATCTTCTTATAGGATTTTTTGCATAGATAAGTATGTAAGCTATTCAACAACTCATAAATCGATCCAAATTCAACCTCAACTTTGTATTCCACAATGATTCCTCCTGCTAGCGGTTCTTTTCAGTAGTGAGATATTCTCTTAATCTTATTGTATTATCCTGAGAATACGCAAGCTACTTTATAAACGGGAGTGTATAAAAATTCATTGACTGCTGCTTGACTACTGTTTGAATGCAGAATTTATTTGCATCTCACTTTGATTTTGAGATTGCGAGAGTCTAAAAGAGAATTGCTACTCATATGCAGCAGGACATTACAGTTCGGCTCCATCGGTGAACACATACCCTCACGAAGTTGCTATCGGGCACAGTGGACCTTATAAGCAGTATTCCCCCCAATTTGGGGTTCTATCGGACTCCATAGGCGCTATTGGCATAGAAATCGTCTTAATTTGTGCTTTTTCCTAAGGAATAGCTGCAATGGAGTCTGAAACTTTACTAAAACGGCTAAAAATTTGCAAATAACGTCATCTGAGTCCGAAAGCTCCAGTGGATGATTATGATAACAGGGATTTTGGGCACGCTGAGGTCTCAAGGATTCCCATGAGTCCGGCTGTCCTGGATGTTCCTGCGTCAGAGTGCCAGGAATGTCTGGGCCGGCTTGCGTATCCAGCACACTAGCTTGTCCAGAAATCCAACCCCTTCCACCTTCTCGGCTCGCCAAAAGTCACTCGATCACGTCTGCATTCTATCCCCATTCCGCAAAGCCAGACTACTTGCAGAACAAACATTACAAAGCAACTGCCTTGAGTAACATGAGCGCATTATTCACACCAGTAATCCTAACTTCCCCGATAAATCCATCTATGGAACGCCATCAAACGTCCAGGGCGAGCAATCAATCTGCTTCGTTCCTCGCTTTTTGCAAATCGTGGTAGTAAAATATAGGCAATAACATTTTAGGAGTGAAGCCATAAGATGCAAATTCAAACTGGAACAGGACGTTTTTTTGTTGCGAATGACGGTAAGGACCTTGCCGAGATCACATACAGTTTGGATAAAGATGCTGGGGAATTGGTCATTGACCACACTCGTGTCTCTGAGGAACTGCGCGGTCAAGGTACCGGTGAAGAACTTGTACGGGCTGTTGTAGATAAGGCTCGAAATGAAAATTTGAAAATTGTTCCTGTGTGCTCCTATGCAGCTCATCAATTTGAGAAGCATCCGGAGTATAAGGACGTGCTGAGCGGGAACACAGGCGAGCGAGACTGATCTCCGTTCCCGTTTCCGTGAAGCTTTATTAACCTATTCGAACTAATACACTTAGTTCAAATACACTTTAGGAGGAAACGGGTTTGACTACTACTGATACTTTGAGAAATATAGAAGAATTACAAGAACGCTGTGAGCAATATGATGGAATTTCACTGAAATTGAATTGGGATATGCTTCGCCAGCCATCAAGCGTAGGAGATACGGAATGGCTCGTGACATATGAAGATGATTTACTCGTCGGCTTCTTAGGACTTTATGGATTTGGAAGCGATATGGAGGTCTGTGGCATGGTTCGACCAGGCTACCGCCGACGGGGCATCTTCACCTCACTGTGGAACCGAGCGCAAACTATTATCAAACGAGGCAATGTTGATACCCTACTTCTAAACGCTCCTGCTGCCTCATCATCTGGTGTAGCATTCCTTCAAACGCTACCACTAGAGTTTAATCACGCGGAATACCAAATGAAATGGGGCGGAAATTCGGTTGCTTCTTCTGAAGCAAGCTCAGCCACAGGGACTGTGATCTTACGCCCTGCTCGTGAAGACGAAGCCCCAATTCTCGTTGAGCTGGATTGTGGAGGCTTTGACATAAAGACTGAAGATGCTACCGAACTCTATGACCTGCAGAAACAGGAAGGCCTGCAAGAACATATTATGATCGAAATGGACGGACAACCTGTTGGTAAAATGCGGCTGTGGACCGAAGATAATGAAACCTGGATTTATGGATTTACTGTCAGCAAGAAGCTACGTGGGCTAGGCATTGGACGAAGTGCACTTCTTCAAACGATCGAACGAGAACGTAAAAACTATAATGGAATTAATCTCGAGGTCGCTCTAGATAATCCCAATGCGCTTAAGCTATATGAAAGCTGTGGCTTTATCATTCAGAATAAACAGGATTATTACCGTTATATCGGCTAATCCATAGAATTAAAGCCTCCTGTCTAATGGGCGTTCTCGCCTGTAGAGCAGGAGGCCTTATTTTATTATTAGGAGTAATCACATGAGCCCAAAGCCTCCAACATTAGCTTCGCCTCTATCATTTCTACGGTCGCTACAGTTTAATGAGCCATCAGCGTGCACTTCCTGCTCCAGAAATACAGATAACAATCGAACATAATCCAAAGACTCCTTATACGGGACTGCATTTCCCTTGTAAGAGTATTTACGACCGTCTAGCAAGGAGTAGATTTCCACGGTCTCCGCAGGTTCACCGTAAGCCGCATAACAAAAGACGTTTGTCATATGCAAAAAGCCCGCAATAGTATCCTCATTGCCATTCACCATAAATTTCTGAATGTTCAGGCTTCGACCATTCTGAGTAGAATTCCAAGCTAATTGAGTAATCATCGAAAGCTCCAAGCTCAGCTCTGGGACTGGCACATACCACTGCTCGTATAGCATTACCGGAATTTCCAGTAAATGATTGGTCGAAACGATACGCATTAGTTCATCCGCTATACTCGTCTTGATATCCCAATATTGCAGTAATGAAGGAAAAGCATCCCCCCTAGGTGGCCAACGACGCTCTAATAGAAATTGTATCGGTGTCTCCCTTCGAACTTCAAGCAGCAAACTATAAAAGTCGTTAAGTGTATGCCCTACAGCATATTGAACCTGCTGGCGCCAGCGTGGGAGCCCGGTCGCTGGAGCTCCGCTTGATAAATTCTCGGCCCCTCCAAGCATAATGTGCTCCACTCGATAATCATGCAGTCGTTTATATGGAGGCGTATGTAAATTCACTTGTTTCTTCATCCAACTTCCCGCTGGCCCGCCCATCCTATGATGCCACCATACAAGCTTCGATAAATTGACGACCGAATTGACGGCAAGCTTCTTTTTCAGCAGCGTTCGGGCCATATTCAATCTTAAGACTATCCTGTAATATCACAGCTCCACGTTCCTTTAACTTCTCCACGAATAAGTCCACGGCTCCACAATAAATCGCGTAACCTGTGTCTCCACTGCCAAAAACTGCTGATTTCATAGCGGTCAAATCAAGCTCATCCATCTCCTCATAGAAATCAAGAGCTTCATCAGGTAGCTCACCATCTCCCCAAGTGTATGCTCCTAACAGAACGCCTTCATATGAATTTATCTCAACCGCGTTACATTCAGTGACCGATTTCAAAACGGCTTCACCGCCTGCTTGGCGTATTCCCTCTACAATCAATTCAGCCATTTCCTCAGTGTTTCCAGTTAGACTGGCGTATGCCACTAGCACTTTAGTCATCTTTCTGTTCCTCCCATTACTAAACATAAAATTTAAATGATGTGTGCTTCACCTTCATTCTATTTGATAATGATTATCATTGTCAAATGAATAAAATAAAAAAAACGCAAACTCCCGTTTATTCACACGGTTGATGTTTGCGTTCAATCCCTTTTTTGTTCAAAATTATTTAGTATGCTCCTTCGAGCAAGGTAATGTGATTACCATCTGGATCGCGGAAATTCATTTCTTTCCCGCCATACGCCATCGTAACCGGTGGCTGACAATCCAGTCCCTTAGCCTTTAACTGCTCGTACGTCTCATCGAGATTATCACAGCTGAATACTAAATTAACAAAGCCAGTCGTGAGCTTTTCCCATTTCGTCTCATCCCAAATGATGATTCCAGGCTGCTTCTTGTCGAATCCAATCTTTGCGCCATCAAAATTGCCGTAGCCTTCGAACGGAATTGGAATCCCTAGCACCTCCGAATAAAATGCAGCCAACGAAGCAGTATCCTTAGTGTAGATGTTAGTACCTTCAAAAGACGAAATCATAATTTGTCCCCTTTCATTCTCATCATCATAGTGCCCATTTCTTACTTGAGTTTAACAAGGCTAGCACCCTTTGTATTGCAAAATTGCGACATTTATCTGCCCGCATAGACTAAAGCCTCAAGTGGTGTTCTTCCTGCATATTTCTTGAAACTGTTTATAAAATGAGGCTGGTGGCTGAATCCATACGTAAAAATAAGATCCTGCATATTCTTCGTCTGCACAGGCAGTTGATACATTTCCCGCCATACATTTTGAAATCGTACAAGGTCAGCTGTTTTTTTAGGTGATACACCTATGTATTCTTGAAAAAGTCTTTCGAGTTGGCGTCGGCTTAGATTAGAGCTGGTTTCCAAATCCTCAGCTGTTACCACACCCTTTTGTTTAATTAGGGTATAAATTGCATTCATCATTCGATCATTAGTCCGTCCACCACGCTCAAGACGCTGAAAAAGATAAGCCTCAGCTGCCACTATCCTATCATTCATAGAATTTGCTTGTTCCAGCAGAAGTCCTAGCTCTTTTTTAAAAGTACAAAAGTATTGGTCCACATCTACAAATGCATTCAGGACATCCCGGAGATGGTCTTCTGCAAAAAAATGAACGGCCCAGAAATGAAATCGGATACCAAAGGTTGAGATCATACCTTCCCCTCTGTCTGAAGGGACTTCAAAAGGAGCATCATTGATGCCGGAAAAAACGGTAGTTGTTAAGCCTGTCGATTCATTCAGATTCCAAATAATGTCCATGCATGTATCTGGAATAATTGTTTCCATTCGAGGTTCGTAACCAGATGCCTTGTCCACTACGTGAACGGATGCCTCTGTAGGAATACGCGGTGTGACAGAGCCCCAGAAACAGCGAATATATGGCTGCAAAGCTTGACTGGGTAGAAATTCACTAGTTTGTGCTGGATTTGCAGTTATCGGGAAATATAGAGGCGCGAGATTGAACATAAGCTGCTATTCTCCGATCATAAATATTGTAAAGACTCTGATATCTGATCATACACAATCATTGCTTGATCTGCCAGAATAATAGCTGTGAGCATGGAAATATTATACACATAATCTTCATTGGATAAAATAAGTAGAGTGTTGGGCTTGTGCGTATTTTGTTTGTAGCTATATGGTGAAATGATGTACAATAAAGGCTAAATGAATTTTTGAAGGATGGATTAAAAAATGTATATAGCTAGCGACTGGAAAGACTATGAAGTAATTGACACTGGCGGTGGAGAGAAGCTTGAACGTTGGGGTGACATTATCCTGCGCCGTCCGGATCCACAAATTATTTGGCCACTCTCCAATGAGACAGCGAAATGGCGTGATGTACACGGTCATTATCACCGTTCCTCAGCGGGTGGTGGACAATGGGAAATGAAGAAAACAATAAAGGATGATTGGAAAATTAGTTACGGAAAATTAAAATTCCATTTGCGTCCTACAAATTTTAAGCATACAGGATTATTTCCTGAACAAGCGGCCAACTGGAGCTGGATGATGGACAAGATTGCGGCTGCTAACCGTCCGATCTCTGTACTGAATCTATTTGCTTACACTGGTGGAGCTACTGTAGCCGCAGCAAGTGCCGGCGCTTCTGTTGTTCACGTGGATGCAGCCAAAGGAATGGTGCAATGGGCCAAAGAAAATGTCCAGCTGTCCGGCCTGGGTGATCGTCCAGTTCGCTACATCACGGATGACGTATTCAAATTCGTACAACGTGAACAACGTCGTGGTAGTAAGTATGATGCGATTATAATGGACCCGCCTTCCTATGGAAGAGGACCTGGCGGAGAAATGTGGAAGCTGGAATCCAGCTTATATCCTTTCCTTGAGAGCTGTATGCAAATAATGAGCGACAAACCTTTGTTTATGCTAATCAATTCATACACCACTGGGATTTCTCCAACTGTCCTACGTAATATGTTGTCGATGACCATGGGTAAACGTTATGGCGGGAAGCTCACCTCCGGTGAAATCGGTCTTCCGATCACTTCCTCCGGCATGAACCTGCCATGCGGTATTCTGGGACGCTGGGAGGCGTAAGCCATGACACAGCATTTATCTGGCAGCAACGAGCCGCTGGACGGAATGTCGAAGCGCTTTGAAGTGTTATACGAAGATAATCATCTTCTAGGCATAGTGAAGCCCGTGAATATTCCTGTTCAGGAGGATGCTACTGGAGATCCTGATCTGCTCAACCTGCTCAAAGAAGATGTGAAGGAACGCTTTAACAAGCCTGGCAACGTCTATATGGGGCTAGTCCACCGCCTGGATCGTCCGGTTGGGGGTGCAATGATCTTTGCCAAGACATCAAAAGCAGCCTCAAGACTATCCGAGTGTGTCAGAACTCACAGCTTTCATAAGGTGTACTTAACGGTCGTGCACGGAAAACCACCAGCATCTCATGGCCGTCTTACCGATACGCTGCTTAAAGACGCCAAGAGCAATACCGTCACTGTAGTCCGGAAAGGAACACCCGGCGGTAAGGAAGCCATTCTGGATTACACAGTACTTGGCAGCGCTGAGGGTTACAGCCTGCTCAAGATCGATTTACTTACCGGTCGTTCACATCAAATTCGAGTGCAGCTTAGCTCCATCGGCTGCCCCTTATACGGTGATCAGAAGTATGGAGCTTCGGTGAACAGACCTGGACAGCAAATTGCACTGTGGTCTGCACTTGTAGGCTTTCCCCACCCTGTTACTAAAGAAGAAGTAGAACTTATTTCCCTGCCTCCGCAAACCCATCCTTGGGATTTATGGTCCAAGGAATTACAAAAGAAGGCTATCCGTTAATGGATGGCCTTCTTTTTTTTGAAATAAAGTGTTGTTGTATATATTCATGGTGTAGAACCTTCCGGTGTAGTTGTAACAACCATTTTGCCCATTAAATAGAGTAGTAGCTGTTGATTATGAGAGGATATCGGATCAAGCGCTTCTGCAAAAAAATCACTGCGGATCTTCAAACCACGTACAGTCTCCTGCGTTCCAATTTCCGTTATACTCACCCATACAATACGGCGATCCGCAGCATCTCTCTCCCGAATGATAAGCCCATTTTTCTCCATCCGATCAAGTAACATAGTAACCGCTGCAGGACTGGTCGCCAGATGTGGAGCCAGATCAGAAGGCTTCATGGCATCACGTTCCTGAAGCAGTTCAAGTACTGTGAGTTGGGCATCCGTTAGCGATGGGGCAAGATTACTGTCCATATGTAGTTTGTAATCTTTTAAAATTTTATGCCAAATTTTACTGAATTCAGAAGCGTGCACACTGATTCCTTCCTTTCCTTGCGGTTCTATCCGGTATAACTACATTTTCGCGAAACAAATTCCATTTCCTGCAAAAGAAGAAAAATAAATCTTCTAAACTGATAAGCGGGAAAATTAAAAAAAGGCACTTAGTCAGTTCTCAAGAAGAATTGACTAAGCACCTTGATAAGTTATTTTAACAAATCTGTTTATTACTAGTTTGTTTTACTTAACTGCTGGGAAAAGATTAACAATCTCATCCTTTTTCTCCACAGGAACAATCTGTTTGCCTGTAGAACGACGCTCTCCGAGTGGTGCAGATTCAGAAGAGAATGTATGATGTGCATTCTCCCGTGTAATTGCATTAAGTTCCAGCGGTTCTCTGCAATAGAAAGCCCCTGCCAATTTACTGCCATTTGGTCGTACTCGCTTGCCTTCCTTAAATTCAAAGGTTGGCATCCCTTTGCCACCGCGGCTTTGAGATGGATAATCCACTAGTAATGAACGTTTCGCATATCCGATATCGGAGATAGAAAGGATTTCACCTTCATCTTCACTGACCCAGAAGCAAGAAATCACCTCATCGCCCTCACGAAGCTGAATGCCTCTTACACCGGATGCAACACGGCCCATAGGATTAACTTCATTCTCATGGAATCTAATACTCATTCCCTCACGAGTCACGAGTACAATGTCCTTGTCATTCGTACTAGTAGCCACTGTAATGATCTCATCACCGTCTGCTACCTTACAGGCTGCTACGGCTCCAGAGCGGCTTGTAGAATATTCCTTGAGCTCTGTACGCTTAACCTGACCTCTGCGGGTGATAAACACGAGGCTTTGCTGCGGATCATCAAGATTATTGACCGGAATCACGCTAATGATTCCATCCCCTTTAGACAATCCGATAACGTTAACAATCGCAGTACCAGGTTCTTTCCATTTAAACTCTGGAATCTGGTGAACAGGAAGTAAGAAGTACTGCCCCTTGCGCGTAAATACCAGCAGACTGTCACGGGTATTCACATCGAGCAGCTTAACGATATGATCGCCTTCTTTAACGCCTGATGTATGACGTTCCCCACCAGAGCGGGTAAAGGAAAGCATACTTGTACGCTTAATATAACCGTCAGCGGAAAGTGCTACTAACACATCCTCTGCGTTGACCAGCGCTTCAAGGCTAACCTTAAGCTCCTCAACTTCGCCTTGGATCAGCGAACGGCGATCGATCCCGTATTTATCGCGGATCTCCAGCAATTCCTTACGGATTACAGCTACGAGCTTCTTGTCACTTTCCAAAATGCCACGCAGATGTGTAATCTTTGCCATCATTTCATCCAATTCTTTTTGGAGTGAAGTAATCTCCAAATTCGTCAGACGATACAATTGTAAGGTAAGAATAGAATCCGCTTGACGTTCACTGAACCCGAACATCCACACGAGATTGTTCTGAGCATCCTGACGGTTCTTCGATGCTTTGATGGCAGCGATGACCTCATCCAGAATATTCAGTGCCTTAACCAAGCCCTCTAAGACATGAGCACGGTCTTCTGCGCGTTCCAGATCAAATTGGGTGCGATGAGTCACTACTTCACGCTGATGCGCGATATAAGCCTCCAGGATGGCTTTAAGACCAAGCTGTTGCGGAGCCTTGTTGACAATCGCCACCATATTGAAGTTATAGGTGATTTGAAGATCGGTTTTTTTGAGCAGATACGCCAAAACGCCTTGGGCATCCGCTTCTTTCTTGAGTTCAACTACAATCCGAAGTCCTTCTCGTCCACTCTCATCACGAACTTCAGCAATGCCATCGATTTTCTTCTCTAATCGAATATTCTCCATGGAGGTAACTAGTCGTGATTTTACAATCTGGAATGGAACTTCCGTAATTACGATTTGTTGCTTGCCTCCACGCATATTTTCAATCTCAGTCTTGGAGCGTAAATAAATACGGCCTTTACCAGTGCGGTAAGCATCCATGATGCCGTCTCCGCCCATAATAGTGCCGCCTGTAGGGAAATCCGGACCTTTCATAAAGGTCATGATATCTTCAAGTTCAATATCCGGCTTCTGCATCACTGCGATACAAGCATCAATAACCTCACGTAGGTTATGTGGTGGAATCTCAGTGGCAAAGCCTGCGGAAATCCCACTCGTGCCGTTTACGAGTAGATTCGGATACCGGGAAGGAACAACCACAGGCTCTTTGGCTGTATTGTCAAAGTTGTCCTTAAACAGCACCGTCCGCTTCTCGATATCACGCATCATCTCCATTGCAATCGGAGATAAGCGTGCTTCTGTATAACGCATTGCCGCAGCTGGGTCATCGTCCATCGAGCCCCAGTTGCCATGACCGTCAACGAGAACATGCCCCATCTTCCATGGCTGTGCCATACGAACCATACCGTCGTAAATCGAGGAGTCACCATGAGGATGGTAATTACCCATTACATCCCCGACGGTTTTGGCTGACTTGCGGTACGGCTTGTCAGGCGTGTTGCCAGAATCGTACATCGCATAAAGAATACGGCGTTGTACAGGCTTAAGTCCATCGCGGACATCGGGAATCGCCCGGTCCTGAATAATATATTTGGAATACCGACCAAAGCGGTCACCGACGACCTCTTCCAGAAAAGCCGGCAAAAATTGTTCTGATAAACTACTCACTTGGCTCACCTTCTGTTCCTCAAACTGCCCGTTTTAAAATAGTGTGGTAATTCTCATGAACACTCCAGGGATTTTTGGACTTCCGGCCGCTGTTGTCTCCAGATTTCTTGATTACACCGCTAATGCGGATAAAATCCGGAGACAAAGGCGGGCGCTATCGCTCCTACAGTTCCAAAATTCCCCAACGTTCCAAGAATCACCAAGCTTTTTGAAAATCGGGATTATCGTCACTTGCAGCACTACTAACTGCAACTACTCTACAATTTCAGTGAAATCGACATTCTCAACAATCCAGCGTTTACGTGGATCGACTTTATCACCCATCAGTGTAGAAACTCGACGCTCAGCCTTAGCAGCATCCTCTATCTGCACCTGAAGCAGTGTACGCGATTCTGGATTCATCGTTGTTTCCCACAGCTGATCAGGGTTCATTTCACCCAATCCTTTATAACGCTGAAGCTCGAAGTTTTTGCCGAATTCCTTTAAGTAATTTTGCAGTTCTTCATCACTCCATGCATACCTTACGGTTTCCAGCTTGCCCGTTTTGCGGGTCAGCTTATAAAGCGGAGGCTGAGCAATAAAAACCTTTCCGGCATCTATTAACGGCTTCATATAACGATAGAAAAATGTCAGCAGCAGCACCTGAATATGCGCTCCATCTGTATCCGCATCGGTCATAATGATAATTTTGGAATAATTGCTGTCTTCGACGGTAAAATCCGGACCAATTCCTGCACCAATCGTGGAAATGATCGCTTTATATTCATCGTTCTTCAGGATATCCAGCAGCTTGGCTTTTTCCGGATTCATCGGTTTCCCTTTTAGCGGCAAGATCGCCTGAATCTTTGAATCACGGCCTTGCTTCGCTGAGCCACCAGCTGAATCACCTTCTACGATAAACAGCTCAGTTCGTGTAACGTCCTTAGACTGCGCAGGTGATAATTTTCCGCCAAGATTCGAGCTCTCGCTACGTTTCTTACCTGTACGGATCTCATCGCGGGCTTTGCGAGCCGCTTCCCGAGCCTTCGAGGCCTGAATTGATTTTTTCAGAAGGCTCTGTGCTACCTGTGGGTTTTCTTCCAGGAAACGAGCCATATTCTCAGATACGATATAGTCTACTGCACTACGAGCAGAAGCACTACCAAGCTGATCCTTCGTCTGTCCAACAAATTCAACCTCGGACATTTTGACACTAATGACAGCCATCATACCTTCGCGCAAATCATTTCCTTCTAAATTCTTATCCTTTTCTTTAAGCAGCTGTGTACGTCGGGCATAATCATTCAACACACGAGTATACGCGGTCTTAAAGCCTGTCTCATGAGTACCGCCGCTACGAGTAGGAATGGAGTTAACGAAGGAAGCCAAGGTTTCTGTATAGCCTCCATTGTACTGAAGGGCTACTTCCACTTCGATATCGTCCTTTTCAGCGCTGAAGTGAATAACATCATGTAGAACATCCTTGCCCTCATTCAAGAACTGTACGAATTGGCTTGCTCCACCCTCGTAAAAGAACTCGTCCTGACGATTGCTCCGCTCATCATGCAGCGTAATACGCAGACCGGAATTCAGAAAGGCAATCTCCTGTACTCGCTCTGCCAGCGTATCATAATTCAGGGCAATTCCATTTGGAAAGACGCGAATATCCGGTTTAAAAGTAATTTTCGAACCGGTTTTGTTGGTGTTGCCCAGAATTTCAAGGCCCGTTACTGGTTCGCCAACATGCTCTTTCCCCTTCTTGTCCACCCAATATTCAAAACGTTGACGATGGATTTTGCCTTCACGATAAATCTCTACTTCAAGCCATTCAGACAAAGCATTCGTTACTGAAGCCCCTACGCCATGCAAACCGCCTGATTTCTTGTAACCAGATCCACCGAATTTACCGCCTGCATGCAAAATTGTAAATACAACTTGCGGCGTTGGCACTCCTGTCTTATGCATTCCAGTTGGAATCCCACGACCGTTGTCCGTCACCGTTACTGAGCCATCTTTGCGAAGTAGTAAGTCAATCTTCGTACAATACTTGGCTAAATGCTCATCCACAGCATTATCTACAATTTCCCATACTAGATGATGTAGTCCCGAAGAACTTGTACTGCCGATATACATGCCAGGTCGTTTGCGTACTGCAACCAGACCTTCGAGCACTTGAATGTCGTCAGCATCGTATCCAGTACGGCTATTCTCGCCGTTATTAGAAACTTCAGCAAACATATCGATCTGTTCGAGCATTCATGCTCCTCCTTCTTTTCTCTATACTCAAGCATTAACGCCTTCGGCGTCCTTATAAAGACGGTAAGCCTTTAAGCGAGAAATATAAGACATACAGTATAAGTGCAAAACTTATACTTTCTTATATCTCTAGAAATGCAAACAAACGTTTTCGTCACTTTGTACATTCTAATTCAAAATATCCCTTTTCGTAAAGACGGCGAATGAAATGATCACCGAAGCAGCCCCCCATACAGCCAGTACAGCCATGGAAAATGACAAGGACATCCCCTCTATGGGTGCGGGAGTTCCTGACAAATAACCGGTCAGTCCAAGATTTACCATAAATAAATATTTCGCTGTTGTCCAGGCTGAGGCCATATTAGTCAGAATATTTCCAGCGATCAGCGCTGCCATCATAACCACTATACTAGCAGCAGTGCTCCTTACAAGTACAGAGATCATAAAAGCAAGCAGGGCAACTACGACACTTACGAACCAGACCAATCCACCTTGCATAAGCATATATTTCCATTGTGGTACTGCATGCACAGTAGACATATCCACCGAGTCTCCACTGATCTTAAAGCCTGTAAAGACAGGGATATTAAAGCCCTTATATCCAAAAGCAAGACCAGAGATAAGGTAGCTGATCACAAAGGTGGAGAGTACAATAAGCGAGACAAACATAAGCAGTGCCGCCAATTTGCTAAACAAAACTTTCCAACGCTTAACTGGCCTTGTCAGCAGCATTTTGATCGTCCCTGTAGTTCGCTCCGCAGAAACTAGATCCGAGGCTACCGCCATAATGAGTAGCGGAATAAATAAAGTAACGGAATTATCCATAAACTCACGGGTAAAGGTAACCCCACTTGGCTCGTTCGGATTCACATCGTGGTGAAGGTAGTACTGAAGCTGCTGTACAAATATTCGCCGATAAGTCTTCCATTCCTCTGGAATTCGGTCGCTACCCAAAGAATTTTGATTATCAATGATCTGCTGCTGGATCTCCAGGCGCCAATCGGAGTTGAATTTATCTCGGCTACGCTCAGCTGAGCGCATTTGAGCGTAGGTGAACATAGGCACCAGTACAATCAGAATCAGCAGTATAACATAAAACCGTTTCTTTTTTATGATTTTTAAACATTCATTACGGATTAGCGGAAGCATATTATTCAACGTTCTCACCCTCCGTTAGTTTCAAGAATAGCTGTTCCAGTGTCGGATTGATTTTATGCACAGCCCTAACTTCGATTTCAGCAGTCACCATAACAGCCACAATCTCAGGGATCAAATCCTGCTCCATAATTGTGATTAAAGAATTCGGGCCCATACCTGCAATTATTGAATCATCCAAGGTAACGTCTTCCAGATTCTGAATCTGAATATCCGGGCGATCAGCCAGTAATCCCTTAGCTACAGCAAAAGGCTCCAGCTCCCAAAGTACATACGGAGAATTTCGAGCGATCAGCTCATCAACCGCACCCACTGCAAGTACTCGCCCTTTACTAATAATTGCAACACGGTCGCAGAGAAGCTGGATTTCACTAAGTAAATGACTCGATACAAATACCGCTAAACCCTCATCTGCTAGTTTGCGTATAAATTCTCGCAGCTCCTTAATTCCCTTTGGATCTAAGCCATTTGTAGGCTCGTCCAGAATAAGCAGACGCGGACGTCCCAGAAGAGCCTGCGCTATACCAAGTCGTTGTCTCATCCCAAGCGAATATGTACTTACCTTATCATGGATTCGTTGATCCAACCGAACGATATCTACAACTTCACTAATACGTGCATTATCTATACCTGGCTGCATTCGGGCAAAATGCTGTAAATTCTCCCATCCCGTCAAATAAGTATATACCTCAGGATTCTCAACGATAGAGCCGACAAATTGCAACGCTTTTTCCGGATTTCGGTTCACATTGTAACCACATACCATAATCTTGCCCTCGCTTGGACGAATCAAATCGACAAGCATTCGAATCGTAGTTGTCTTCCCAGCTCCATTGGGTCCGAGGAAGCCAAAGATTTCTCCTTCTCTCACATCAAACGTAACATCATCTATAATCCACTTTCGCCCTATTTTTTTCCGTACCCCGTCTACAGACAAGACGACCGGGCTGGATTCTCCACTGTTCGCTTTTGTCATATTCTCCTTAGCTCCTTGTTACTGTCATTTCCTCGGCTAGTACTTGCTCAAAGGATATTTTATCTAATACAAATCATCATTCTTAGAAAGCTGGCTCTCACTTCTGTTCTAGTGTATAGCCTGAATGAATCGCTCTCCAATTCGTTGATAGCCATCCCCATTCGGATGAAAATGATCCGTTGATAAGTATTTGCCCAAATGCTTGTTAAACAAGTCGAAGGTTGGAACCAATGTCATATTGCTGTGCTTATTAATAATATCCATTGCTGCATTATTCCACTTCGCAACCGCCTGATTACCTGGTACACGTAGATCTGGTATATCACCAAAGGGATTGTATAACCCCATATAATAAATTTGAGCGTTTGGATTGATTTCCGTGATTTTCTCCAGAATCTTACCTAATCTTTCTACTGCTTCCGGAAGGGCTGCTAGCAAAGACTCTGGAGTCAGCTCTTGATCAGTCGTGGATTCACTTTGAAGTGCGCCACTATTCTGCAAAATATTGGAGTCCTTGAATAAATCATTCCCTCCGATCGAGAGCAGAATGACGTTCGCCATATGCAGCGCGTAATCTATACCATCTTCATCCAGCTTGCTTTGCAGTCCAGCAGTTGTTAAACCATTAATTCCCATATTACCCAGTAAATCAACTTCGACACCTTTAGCGGATAAACCACTAACCGTACGCTTAACAAATCCTTCTCCGGTGTTATCACCAGTTCCCTTGGTTAGCGAATCTCCGAGAGCAACAACTTTGAGCTTCTTAACCGTCTCCGTCACTGGAGCGGCTGTTTGCTGAGGTAAGTTGGTCCCTGACGCTTCTCCAACCGGATAGATGATGTCTCTGACCGCATAAACTAAACCTACAATTAGAATTATTGTTGTTACTATGGAAATCAGGCTGACCGTGCGCCATGTCCACTTTGAATCATTCAAAGCCATCCCTCCGTGTGCCGTTCTATTATGTATTGTTCCACATTTTACAAAGATCTTAACTATGTACATAAACATAAATCTTCCATACCGGTTTTGCAAATGTCTAAAATAGAAATAAATCCAGCTAATCCGCTTATTTAACCTGAATCTGAATACGAAAATTTTTCAAAAAAATTTAGCGATTAAAGTTTGGGTACAAAAAAACGTTCCCCGATTTTCATCGGAGAACGTTTGATTCCAGCAACATTTTTTTCGATTATTTACCAATAAATTCTTGAACCCAGTAGTTATTGTCATAACCTACACCGATATAATTGAAATTAGCATTCAAAATATTAGCCTTGTGACCAGGACTATTCATCCATGCTTTCATTACTTCTTCTGGTGTTTTTTGGCCCATAGCGATGTTCTCGCCTGCAGCGTTATAAGTGATACCAAAGGATTTCATCATATCGAATGGTGAACCATACGTAGGTGAAGTGTGTGAAAAGTAGTTATTAGTACGCATATCCGTAGCCTTTGTAGCTGCTACTTTATGAAGGCTGTCCAACCCAGAAACAGGCTTCAAACCAGCTGCTGCACGCTCTTTATTTACCAGCGTTACGATCTGTTGAACATAAGTTCCTTTATTGCTCGCAGCACCTGTAGTAGGTGTAGTTTCTGTAGGTTTAGTTACAGGTTTAGTTACAGTAGTCGTATCCGAAGGCTTAGTTACAGGCTTAGTTACAGTAGTTGTATCCGAAGGCTTAGTAACCGGAGTTCCGGTAGATGTATCTTTATTTGGAACCGTTCCTGTTTGAGGCTTGGTTACCACGATTGTGCTATTAAAAATAGGGAGTCCCTGTAGGTTAGCTTGTTTTAAATATTGTAAAACCTGCTCATAGCTAGTACCTGATTTAATTACTGTTACCTCAGTTGAGGCCGCATTCGCTTCGAGTGGAAGAGAAATACTAAGTGCCATAACAGCTGCTACACTACCACCAATAATTGCTCTTAATCTCTTGTTCTTCATTCTGCCATCTCCTCTTTCTTGTGTGTAATATATGTTTCTGCTTAGAGTGACTAGCTACAAATGTTACAAAGTTGTAATTTGTTCCTCAGTCATTGTAGCATAAATCTATCAGCTGTGCTCTTCTAATTTTTAACATTTACTAGTCTTGATTGTAAGTTTCCTGAGCATGAATTGCATTCGATATTGGCGTTAAAAAGCAAAAAAAGTCGCCATTCTCGAGAGAATAGCAACTTCTGTGTGCTAATAGATAATAAGTAACTAGTGAAACGATTGCCAAAATTCTCCCTCAGTAGAGATAAGTCCCATAATTTCTGCATAAGGAATACGGAAAGTAGGAAAACCCGCAGAATAAGGAGCAATCTCATAAGGTGCGAAATAAAGATATAACGCTTCATTATCTACAAAGAAAGGCTGAGCTGAGGTAATTCCTTTATACGTATCCGGAAAAACATAGGAGTACTCAGGATCATTCTCAATCTGCTTACCTACGATTTTACTGAGCTTCTCCACGTATCTACTTCCTGGCTTGAACAAATCACCTAGCTTATAGAACCTTCCGTTACGTACATTAGTATGTGTATAGATTTTGGTAGGCATGCCGTGGGCTGCTCCAAAAGGATAACGGTAACCCGTTAACTCCAGCACTAGAAGGTTTTTGCGGAAAAAGGACACTGAAAAATCACCATTATAACTGAAATCCTGTGTTGCTCCATTACTACCTGGGTCTTCGACTAGCGAAAGCTTCCGTAATTTATCATTAACCTCTCTAGAAACTTCCGCGCTTGCAATTCCTTCAACAACCGGATAGTAAACCAGATAATCCCTGTTCGGTTTGTACTTCTTCTCGACTACGGAATATGGAGGTCTCAGTGGGATGACTCCATTTTGCCTCCAAATCTGCTTCCCTTGACGATCATAATATGCTGTACGTTGATCTATATCTGCTCTAATTAGGCGTCCACTGAGGGTAAGTGTTCCCGTCCCTTGAATAACTGGAGGCTGAGTTGCTCTTTTTCCAGTTCGATCTATAAAAAAAGTCTCCTTAGCATCATATACAGATGCCAGTCCGTCCTGATAATTATTCACACCAAGCAGGGTATGATTGCTCAGAATTGCTCCTGTCTCTGCATCAGCGATAATGTAACGTGAGCCTCGATAAGGTTGACTAGGGAATATTGGTGTTCCTATAGCTGCTCTACCTTCACCAAGCTGCAGGACTTCATAATATTTCGCGGGGATAATCATTTTTCCTTGTTTATCAATCAGCCCGTAGGCGTTGCCATAGTTCTCAGCGGTATTCACCACTGCACGCCCCTCAGAGAAAGGTAAGGCAGAAGTAAATTGTGGCTGAATAGCTACTGTTCCATCCATGTTTAAATAGCCGTACTTACCGTTCTCAGTCGCTTGATAGGAGAGCAGCCCATCACCCGGACTCCCTACGAATGGGTGATTGTACGTATAGAGAATCTTCCCTTCAGGATCAATGAGTGCGTACTCTCCCTCTTTAATCTTGACCAAAGCCACACCATTCATGAAATCATTGGCGTCCACATAAATTGCAGGCAAAACCTCTTTGCCTTGCGCATCTACATACCCATATAGTGATGGACCACTCGTTGTATTTTGTTTCGAAAATAATGCAAGTCCCTCATGCAATGAGTTTAGATAATCATAACGGGCTGGAGTCACCTCTTTACCTTTTTCATCGATAAATGTGTACCCTTTCGCATCTGATACTACTGCGCGTCCTTCCGAAAAAGGGGCAATAAACGAGTAAATGGGCTTCACCCGCTCCCTTCCAGAGCTGTCGATCAGTCCGCTACTGTTTTTTCGTTGTACAATTGCTAGCCCGTTCTTCTGAAAATCCTCAGCATATTCGTATCTAGGTTCAATCTGAGCACGACCTTCGTCGTTAATATATCCCCAGAGCATACCCTCTTTAAGATTAAAGGGCGCCGGATGTAGCCCAGTATTCCTTAATTCGTCATCAACCCACTCCGGTAATACATACGGCGTCTCATAAGGCTTATTAGAGTAGTCTACACGATATAATCCCGCCTCTGCCGGGATCGTAACGAACAGCTCCTCTTCTGTGCGTATGAAATCTTCTTCTTGCTGCGTAATATATTCGTTCCAGCCAATGCCGTCCCATCTCCATACATCCGCTTGCAATGGACCATTGTCATTCCCTTTCCCCAGCTCATTCAATCTAATCCTTAACATCGAGTCGCTCCCCTTTAACAAAGGCATTTGCCTATAGAATATGGGAGAATGTTGGTTTATGTGATTTTGATCTTTGAGGTGTGGGAGAAGGGTTAAAACGCATTAAGTGTGTTAGGTGTGTCGATACAGGTTGCACGGTGGGATGTTGGACGGGGGGCAGAGACTGGTGGCAAGGCTGGTGACGGGGGATGTGACAGTCCGGGGATTCGTGTGACTCCTAGGGTTTGTGGGATGCGCTTGAGTAAGGTTGTGCTGCGAGGCGGGTTTGGGGTGCAGGGCGAAGTTTCGGGTCGTGGTGTGGGGAGTAACATAGGAGCCGAGCCGTTAAGTTAATAAGGGAGTGTGATTGAGGGTGGATTGAGCCACGGGACGAGTACGAGTGTGGGTGCGGGGATTTGCGGGATGCGCTTGAGGATGAATCAGGACACTGAGGAGTCAAGCTTGGGGGATTCACGGGTTCGTGGGGTGCGGAGGATTTGACAAGATGAGGCGGGAGATTTGCTAGGGCTATTGTAGAAGCGTACTTGGATCGGGGTGTGGAGTAACGTAGGAGCCGTTGAGTTAATAAGGGAGTGTAATTGAGGATGGCGGTTTGTGCTGGGCGTTCGCTCCGAGAACGAAACGTTGCTCCTATCGCTGTTGTCTCCAAATTTATTGATTTGTACCACACACGCATTAAAGTATAGAGAGAAGAACGAACGATACCGCTTGCACGCAATCATGCCGTTTTCTCAGCTGCTATTAACGTTTTTCGTCAACTCAGTCTCACCACGAATTCAAGGTTTCGCATTGCTCCTATCGGTTAATTCTAGAGCATTTATGCCCTTTATTCTTCCACAATGACTCGTTTTGGCTATTTCCGGGGCATTTATACCCTTTATTCTCCTACAATCACTCATATCGGCTATTTCTGGGGCATTTATACCCTTTATTCTTCTACAATGGCTCATTTCGGCTATTTCTGGGGCATTTATACCCCTTATTCTTCTACAATGGCTCATTTCGGCTATTTCTGGGGCATTTATACCCCTTATTCTTCCACTTTGGCTCTTTTCCGCTATTTCTGGGGTATTTATGCCCTTTTTTCTTCCACTTTGGCGCTTTTCCGTTATTTCTGGGGTATTTATGCCCTTGTTTCTTCCACTTTGGCTCTTTTCCGTTATTTCTGGGGTATTTACGCCCTTGTTTCTTCACGCTTCCGCTTCATATAGCTCATTTCAGCTGATTCTACGGGATTATTACCGTTCTTTTACCACATGTAGCTCAATTCCGCCGATTCTACGGGATTTTTACCGTTCATTTGCCACCTGTAGATCATTTCAGCTGATTCTACGGGATTTTCACCGTTCATTTGCCACATTTCAAACAAAAACGAGTGAAGTGTCTGCATCTAATATAAGTTGGTCTTAGGCGTGGCTAAATCGCTATTGGGTTACTGGCGACAGTAGGAGAAGGTGTTCGCACGATATTGTTGTAGCGGTATTGGATATAGTGATGTTGGTTGTGACGGTGTTAGTTGCAGAAGTGTTAGTTGTATCAGTGTTTTTGCGGCAGTTTTAGTTATAACAGTTTTGGTTGTGGCAGATTTAGTTGTGTCAGTGTTAGTTGTTTGTTTTTACCTGCTACTTCTTCGAAGCGAAGCCATCGAAACAGGCATGCCAAAAAGCGTTTGCGATAACTAGCAAACGCTTCTTCTGCCCTACCCCAGCGAGGTGATAAGGATAACGGAGGGGAATTTTGGAGCTGTAGAAACGAAGTGGTCGCCTTTGTTCTCAGATTCCAACCGCTAACGCGGTTTCAATCAAGGAATCTGAGAACAACAGCGATCGTAAGCCCAATATTCCCCGGAGTTAGCCCTTAATCACCACGCGACCACGCTGCTACTTCTTCGAAGAGTACTTCCGCATATCAAATGCGACTGCGGCTATAATAATCAAACCTTTGATAATCAACTGATAGTACGGGCTAATGCCAATAAAGGTCAGACCGTAGTTAATGAGAGTAAAGATGATAACCCCCACTAAAACACCCGGCACAGTACCGATACCCCCGGTTGTAGATACACCACCAACTACACAAGCTGCAATGGCATCAAGCTCATACATGTTACCGTAGTTATTAGTTGCTCCACCTGTTCTAGCAGCTTCCAGAACGCCTGCCAGACCATAAAGCGCACCAGCAATGGCATAGATGTAAATCAGGTTCTTGGAAACATCGATACCGGATACTTTAGCTGCCTGCATATTTCCGCCAATCGCATACATGTTCTTACCCAGCTTAGTTTTATTAAATACCACCCACACAATGGCGGCGACACCCAAGGCTATCAGCACGATATACGGGATTGAATATTGGCCGCTCCCGATGAAGCCCGAGCCGATCTTGGTGAAATCAGGACGCAGACCACCGATTGGCTGGGATTGGTTAGGATCCATATCGAAGTACAGGGAGTTCAGCCCGTACACGATGAGCATAGTCCCCAGGGTAGCGATAAATGGCGGAACGTGAAGCTTGGAAACGACAATACCATTTATAAGTCCACAGAGAAGACCCGCAACGATAGCAATAAGGATTGGAAGCCATACTTCCACTTGCGGAAGATCTGGAAAAAACCGACGGGAATAGTCTGGGATTTGCAGCATCGAAGCGGAGATAACCGCCGTAAAACCAACCACCCGTCCAGCGGACAAGTCAGTACCTGCCGTAATAAGGATAAAGGCAACCCCAAGCGCGATGATAACGCGTGTAGACGACT
The DNA here is from genome assembly GCF_038000345.1 of Paenibacillus sp. FSL E2-8871. Taxonomy (NCBI): domain Bacteria; kingdom Bacillati; phylum Bacillota; class Bacilli; order Caryophanales; family Paenibacillaceae; genus Paenibacillus; species Paenibacillus sp. FSL E2-8871. The sequence continues at coordinate 2,397,900 of NZ_JBBOBV010000001.1, forward strand.
GAATCAGTACGTCACGCAGGGTGTTGATGGACATAAAGTTTGGATCATATATGATGATCCCCATAATCAGCAGTACCAGCACGATGTAAATTGCGTTTTGAGTCACAAAGGATTGAGCTTTTTTAACGTTCATTAGTAGTGATCCCCCTTAAAATTACGCAAGCATATTCTCCTATCCGTACTCCTTAATGCTGTGCAGCGAGACGCATAACTTCGGTTTCCGTAGCTTGCTCGCCTTCTAATATTCCTGTAAGTCGTCCTTCCGACATGACCATTACACGGTCAGACATTCCGAGCAGCTCCGGCATTTCAGAGGAGATCATAATGATACTTTTCCCTTGCTGGGCCAAGTCGGCAATTATGGAGTAAATCTCGAATTTAGCCCCTACGTCGATACCACGGGTCGGCTCGTCCAGAAGGAGGATTTCGGGCTCAGTAAGCAGCCATCTGGCGAGTAGCACCTTTTGCTGATTACCACCAGAAAGATTCATGATTAACGTTTTGGTTGTAGGTGTTTTAGTTCGTAATTTTTCAATCATTTTATCTACTTCAACTTTTTTCTTCTTGCTATTCAGCAAGAGGTACGGTTTTTGGTAACGATGGAGATTAGCAATCGCACCATTCTCATGGACAGATAAAACTGGGAAGATACCGGTTACACGACGCTCTTCGGTAAGCAAAGCCATTCCGTGTTTCTTAGCATCTTTCGGAGAATTGATAGTAACAACCTTGCCTTTAATAGAGATCGTTCCGGATTTCAAGGCTCGCAAACCGAACAACGCCTCAATTACTTCAGTTCTCTGGGCACCTACCAGACCCCCAACACCAAGGACCTCTCCACGTCTTAATTCGAAAGACACATCTTTAAAAGATCTTTCCTCCGGAGAGGTTAAGCCTTCCACTTTCATGTATACTTCACCAGGTACGTTGAAGCGTTCAGGGAAACGGCTGGTCAAATCGCGGCCCACCATTTTTGAAATGATAATATCTGTAGTTAATTCCGCCGCTGGCCAGGTTCCGAATTTTTTACCGTCACGCATAATAGTAACTTCGTCAGAGATTGCGAGAATCTCTTCCATTTTGTGAGATATATAGATAATAGCTACGCCTCTACTTCTGAGATCCCGTATGATCCGGAATAAATGTTCCACCTCCACACTGGTTAGGGAAGAAGTGGGTTCATCCATTACAATAACTCGGGAGTGAAAAGAGACAGCCTTCGCAATTTCAATGGATTGGATTTTGGATACGGAAAGCTTACCCACTAATGTTTCGGGATTCAGGTCGATATCCAGATCTTTAAACAAATTTTCTGTATCAGTGAACATTTTCTTATGGTCAATAAACTGAATCGGTCCGATTCCCTTCGTTGGAAAACGTCCTAGCCAGATATTCTCCATAACACTACGGAACGGCACGGGATGCAGCTCCTGGTGAATCATCGAAATACCACTTTTTAACGCATCATTTGAACTGCTGATAGAAGCCTTCTCGCCATCCAAAAAGATCTCACCGGCATCCGGTGAATAAATACCAAAAAGACATTTCATAAGTGTGGACTTACCTGCACCATTCTCACCCATAAGTGCATGCACCGAACCCGGTCTTACTTTTAAACTAACATCGTCCAGCGCTTTAACGCCGGGGAATTCTTTAGTAATGTTGTTCATTTCCAGCAAAAACTCAGCTTTTTCCATGTTGTTACGCCCCCTACGCTTTTTTTCTTTTTTATGAGAGGCACAGCGGTTCCATCCTGTTCCCTGCCTAAAAGAAATACCGAGGAGCGGTTATCCGCTCCCCGTGCTGTCATATGATCATGAGTAACTCTGTAGCCGAGGTTAATTACTTAGCGTCAGCTATGTTGTCTTTCGTAATCTTTTTGTAGGAAATCCATACGTATTGGTTGTCAGTGATATCAAAGCCTACATTATCTTTCGAAGGCGTTTCGCCTTTAGCAAGCAGAGCAGCAACTGTGATGGCAGCCTTACCTTGGTTATTCGCATCATTTAGCACCGTTCCAAGCATTGTTCCATCTTCCAGCGCTTGAATCGCAGGAGCAGTTGCATCCACACCTACTACCGGCATGAATTTGTCACCCGTAAAGTAGCCTGAGGCTTTCAGAGCTTCGATTGCACCGAGGGCCATATCATCGTTGTTAGCAAGAACCGCTTCAATTTTGTCGCCGTGGGAGCCAAGGAATGCCGCCATTTTTTCTTGTCCTTTTACGCGATCCCACATTGCTGTATCTTCAGCCAGCTTCTCTACCTTGATTCCTGCATCTTCGATAGCTTGAATAGAGTAAGTAGTACGAAGCTCAGCATCTTGGTGTCCTGGTTCACCTTTCAACATTACATATTGGAGAACTCCGTCGCCGTTCTTGTCCGCTTCAGGATGTGCTTTCCAGTAGTCAACAATCAGTTGGCCGGACATTGTACCGGACTCTTCTGCTTTCGCACCTACATAATAAACTTTATCCCATTTCTTCATATCTTCAGGAAGCGGTTCGCGGTTAAGGAATACCACTGGAATGTTTGCTGTTTTTGCTTTTTCGATAATGACGCCAGCAGCTGTACGGTCAACTGGGTTAATCAGCATCCCGTTATATTTTTTAGTGATGAATAAGTCAACCTTGTCATTTTGTGTGGGTTGTGAATTTTGGCTATCTACGATATCTACTGTAGCGATGCCTTTAGCGGCACTATCGATAGCGTTACGAACACCTGTCATAAAAGTATCGTCAAATTTGTAAATGGCGACCCCAACTTTAGGCGTTTCTGTTGTAGTGCCCGAGTTCTCAGTCTTTGGAGCGTTAGTTGCCTTGTCTGTAGCACTATCTGTAGTTTTGTTGTTGCCACCACAGCCTGTCAGAGCAGCACCCAGCAAAGCACTAGCTAATAGAACGGAAGTGATTTTTTTCATTATTCATTGACCTCCTATTTATACTTCTTTTTTTGTTTGCCCCTGATCGTCTCGGGTACATCCATATTATGCCTCACCTGAAAACGCTTGCGAATATAAAATCCTACTCATTACTATAAAAATTCTAATGAACCCAAGAAGAAATATAAGGATGATTTTCATTAAAAATTTATACTTTCTTATATTTTAAAATAAAAACGAATACCGCCCCATTCAAGGATGGTATCCGTTACACGAAACGTATAAGCATAAACGCCTTCGGCGCCTATTTTAAAACAGCTCCTATCTAACAAACGGAAATAACAGCTTTTGATTCTCTGGCCACAGCATATTGTCCAAATCAATTAGCTTTGTTCCTGTATCGACGCGTTCTGGTACATCGATTCCTTCGATCACTTCAACGGCATGTTTTACAGCCAAATACCCGTTGCTAAAAGGATTTTGGATCACTGTTGCTTGAACAGTACCGTCCTGCAGCAATTCCATCATGGAAGGAGAGCTATCAAAGGCTACCATTTTTATATTTTGCAGCCCCCGACTTTGGATAGCCATTGCCGCCCCCTGTGAAGCAGTCTCATTCAGGCTCGCGATTCCCCGAAGATTCGGATGCTTCAGCAGCATCAGTTGCGTAAGATCTTCTGCATCCTTAATACTGGAGGTCGTGTATGAAATCTCAACCACTTGTATATTCGGATAACGTGCAGTGTAATTTAAAAATCCCTTCTCCCGCTCCTCCGCGTCTCTTGCACCATACTCAATGCCGTTAGAAGACTCCAGCTTCTCACTCTGCGTTGAATTGGTGAAGTTAATAATGCCAACCTCGCCGTATCCTTTTAACAGCTTGATCAATCGTTCTGCAGATTTTTGACCCGCCTCATAGCCGTTCGAGCCAATATATGTCCTTACTCTTGCTGAACCTACTTCCGCATCTACGGATATGACAGGAATTTTGGAATACGCCGCCTGATCTACAACCTGAGCAAGCCCCATGTAACTACTTGCAGCTAAAATAATCACGTCTGCTTTTTCTTTTATGGAGTCCTGCACCATCTTCACCTGTTCTGTGATGTCACTCTCGGAGTCCGGAGCTTTGAAGGTTAGTTTGACGTTGAATTCCTGCGCTGCAGCTTCTGCTCCCAATTTAACCGTATTCCAGTAATCGCCCCTGTTCATTTTCACAATAAGATGAATATTACGGGTCTTATTTGTATTGATGTAATTGGGCGCTGAATTAAAACAAGAGGTAACTGTAGTCCATAACACCGCACACATTAACAAGGTTAGCCAAAAACGAAAGGTTTTCATGACGATGTCTCATCCTCCTTAAGCCCTTCATTGCCTTCGCCTTTTGCTAGTGCCGGGAAGATAAGGGTAACCGTAGTGCCTTCTTCAATTTCACTTTCAAAAGAAAGTCCATATTCACGGCCATAGTACAACTCAATACGCTCATTCACATTTCTTACGCCTACCCCCGAACCACTCATACTCTTACTACCGCCTGTCAAAATAACCTTCATAGTCTCCTTGGACATTCCTAATCCATTATCACTAATCCTTATAATGACAAGATTGTCCTTCAGTTCTGCTTGGATAGAGATAAAGCCTTCATCAGGCATCATTTCTATTCCGTGATACAAGGCATTCTCTACAATCGGCTGCAAAATCAGCTTAATCGTCTGACACTGCAGTACTTCATCTTGTGCAATGATCTCGTAGCGGAATTTATTTTTAAAACGAAAGCTCTGAATGACAAGATAATGACGAATATGATCAAGCTCTTCCTGCACGGTAATCATATTATTCCCTTTGCTTAGACTAATTCGGAAAAACTTAGATAAAGATTGAATCATTGTAACGACCTCCTCCGTCTTACCACGCTCAGCAAGCCGGATCACAGAGTTCAAAGTATTGTACAAAAAGTGTGGATTAATCTGGGATTGCAGAACTTCAAGCTCACCCTTACGTTTCGTCTCTTGTTCATAAATAATTTGATCCATCAATTGACGAATACGCTGTAGCATGAGGTTAAAGCGTTTAGACAACTGTTCTACCTCATAGGCGCCACTCACATCGATTCGAGTATTAAGATCCCCTTCTCCTACCTGCTGAAGTGTCCGTTCCAGCTTACGGATCGGGCGGGCAATTCGCGCAGACAAAACGACAGATACGATAATTACACATAAAATAACTACCGCTAAGAACCAGGATAAAAAGGTGTTCAGATCACGCTTGGTGGTCACGATCTCGTCATAATAAGCAACACCTACTATTTTCCACCCGGTCTGTTCTAACGTACGTACTGTAATAAATCGTTTTTCACCTGTAGACTCATCCAAATAGCTACGATAAGCATATTCCAATACCGGCTCCACATTCTCATACTTTAAACCAGCATAAATAAGCTGCTGCTGCGGATGATACACGATGTTGCCTAACTGATCGAGGATGTAAGCGTATCCTCTTTTACCAAGCTTAACCTGCTTACTCAGCTCGTCTATGGTGCGAAAGTTAAAATCCATCAGGAGGATACCCGTTTTTAGGACTCCATTTTCCTGATATTGAATGAGTTTACTGATCGACACAACCCAAATATATTGACCTTTAAACAAGTTCTGAATATGGGGCGCTGAATAGGAGATCTCAGATGTTCTTTTGGCCGTTGTAAACCAGCTCTGGGTTTCTAACTGTGTGTTGCTGCGCAACTTCTGTCCTGCTGTACCCACGACGTATTTCCCCTGTGGTGTAAAAACCGCAGCAGAAACCAGATCCTCTCTACTTCCCATTAACATGGCCATTCTTTCCATCAGTAAAGCGGAGTCCACAGAGGGACTATTCGTAATTTGATCTTCTGCAGTTTCAAAAATATTTCGCATTCCTTTTACATAAAGCTCCAAATTGTAGTTCACTTGCTCAATAATCTGCTGCATATTCATATTGGCATTCTCTTCTGCTGTCTTCGCAAACTTGTTATACAGCATAAGGCTGACAACGACGGCTACAAGAACGGCAACGGATGTAAAAGTGAGCGTAATCGTTACTTGAATACTACGCAGCTTAGAGGACAATCGACGTTTTCCCCCTGTTGGATGCTGCGGCCGCAGTCGAAAAGAATAGGGCTTTTCTTGCCGCATAACTACCCTCCTCTGGAGCTATTTTTATACTCTTTGGGAGACTGACCATATTTTTTACGGAAGCAAAAGCTGAAATAGTTAGGATCAGCAAAGCCAATTTTCTCGGCGATTTCAAAAGCCTTCAGTTCCGTGGAGCGTAAAAGTTCCTTCGCTGCCTCTAATCGGATTTGCAAGAGATAACTAACGAAAGTCATCTTCATTTCCTTCTTAAAAATACTGCTAAAATAACCCGTACTAATATGTAAATGCTGACAGACCTTTCCGATAGAAATATCCGATTCCTCATAATGGCTACGGATGTAATCTTTAGCTTCATCAATGAGCAGCTTATAGCTAGATTGGCGTTCTAAGGCAATAGAGTCCATTAGCCGGCTGCAGATCGTAATAATCCATTGCTTGGCTTCACTCATACTATTGAATTTATTCATCTCAGTTAATGAGGAAATGCCAGATCCAACGAACTTAGCAGCATCACTACCGGACTCTTTGGCTACACGCAGGATGGATGTAATAATCTCCAGCAAAAAAATCTGATAATCCTGAGTAGATACCTGCTCAGCATTCAATCCGCCAAATAACTCCTCCACGACCTCCTTAAGCTCCTGTACGGTTCCCATCTTAATCGTTCGGATTAAGGACTGCTGGGTCAATTCATCATAGGCCAAGAGTGTATTCGAACGTGACTCCACATCCTCGATCCAAATGACTCTGTTATTGCCAAGAATGAGACGATAATCTAACGCTTGCATAGCATCTCCAAAGGAGTTAAATAGCATAGCAGGCGAGTGACAAACCGTTCCAGAACCAGCGGTTATCGTTAGCTTAAGAAACCGCTGCACATTGTGGCGGATTTCTTCTAGAATTTCAAAAGTTTTCCCCGAAATTTCAGTTTCTTCTCCTGCATCACAAATGGAAAGAAGCACTACCTCATCACGATGGATAAACACCCTGCCAAAATTATGCTTATTACATAATTCTTCTGCAATATTCAGCACAGCGAAGAGCTGTAAATTTCTCTCTCCCGTATCTCGCAAAGAATTTTGCTTACCAGCGGTAAGGCTAACCGTTTCCCGCTCTGGACGAATATAATCCACACTAATTACCGAGGCTTGGAACCATTTCCCATGTAGATCTATTCCGTATTCCGAACTTTTCTCATCTATTTCATTCATTCGTAACTTGCGTGAAACTAGTGAAGATAAAAACTGCTCACGCAGCACAGGCAGACTTTTCCGATAATGCTCGCTGAGTACAAAAACATTCTCCTTCTCTGCAATTTCAGCCTCTATAGTGGCTCTGACCTTTAGCAGGACATCAATCAGCTCCTGTGAAGAAAACGGTTTCAAAATATACTCATCGATTTGCAGTTTAATCGCCTTCTGTGCATATTCAAATTCATCATACCCTGTCAGAATAATGATCTTGGTATTAGGATGCCGCTCGCGAATCCATTCCGCCAGCTGCAGCCCGTTCATAAAAGGCATTTGAATATCAGTCACAACTACATCCGGGAGCAAACGATCTATCGCATCCGCTGCCTCTCGTCCATTCTCCGCCTGTTCTACAATTTCGAAGCCATAGTGCTCCCAATCAATCTGACTGATGACCCCTTCCCTTACATCTTCTTCATCTTCAGCAAGTATTAACTTGTACATTTCTCATCCCTCTTTGGACACGATTTATTTAACTGTCATAAAATTCATTCTATATGATTCAAACTATTCCATCTATGGTTAAGTTATTTAAATAGATTTTGAGCAAAAAAAAACCATCCCGCCGTAGCTGGGATGGGGATGATCGGAACCTATAAGTATTATAGCAACGCTTTGTTAAAGCGATAACCTGCTGTCTTTTCGAAACCTAGATGACGATAAAAAGCATGTGCCGGTGCGCGTTCTACGCGGTTACCACTTCTCAAGAAGAGCTGACAGCAACCTTGCTCACGTGCCCATTCTTCAGCTGCGGCCACAAGTCTTTTACCGAGTCCGTTTCCTCTGAGTTCTTCTGATACGATAAGTGCAGTAATCTCAGTGATACAATCTGTCTGTTTGTAATACGAGATTACCTGTCTAAGACCGACCATTCCCACAACTTCATTGTTTAGTTCTGCAACAAGCGTGCATTGGAGATGGTTATTCTCCATGCTTTCAAGTCTCTCTTTCATCACGCTAAGCGTTGTTGGATAGCCGAATTCACGCAGAAGCGCTGTCACTCTCTCCAGATCATTCAAGCCGCATTTGCGAATTTCCAGTACAGGTGCCATGGTACTACTGTTCATCCTCATTTACCTCCACTTTTAGCATAGACGCTGCCTGCTTGGCTACCGTCCGCGCGATTTCCACATTTTCCGCCGCACTTAACGCTACAGCCATCCGCCGCCCTGGACGGACTTCTGGTTTACCAAACACCCGAACCTGAGTCCTAGGTAGTTCCAAAGCTTCACCAATTCCGGTCACAACAAAAGCTCGTCCTTCTCCTTCAGCCTTCAGCGTAGCTGAGGCACCTGGTGTCAGTAATTGTACTGACTGGACTGGAAAACCAAGAATAGCTCTGACATGCACTGCAAATTGAGATAAATCCTGCGTTGCCATCGTTACCATCCCCGTATCATGAGGTCTAGGGGACACTTCACTAAACAATACGCCTCGATCCGTCAAGAAAAGCTCCACTCCAAAAATACCAAAACCTCCGAGCTGATCGGTAACTGCCTTGGCAATAGACTGAGCTTCATCCAGAAGTTCCGCCTTCATAAAGTGAGGCTGCCATGATTCGACATAATCCCCGTCCTTCTGAATATGCCCAATAGGTGGACAAAATATCGTGCCAGACACGGACCGCACCGTTAAAAGTGTAATCTCGCTTTCAAAGGTAACGAATGCCTCTACGATAACACGAGTCCCTTTAGCTCTCGCTCCATCCAAAGCAGTGTTCCAGCATTCTTCTGCATCTTCAGGCCTTTTGCAAACACTCTGACCTTTGCCGGAAGAACTCATAATCGGCTTGATGACACAAGGAGTGCCTAGTTCTGCAACGGCTTGATGCAGTTCTTCCAGACTATCTGCAAAACGATAATCCGCTGTGGGCAATCCAAGTTCTTCAGCAGCAAGTCGGCGAATGCCTTCTCTGTCCATGGTCAGACGAGCCGCTCGTGCGGTCGGAACAACGAAGAAACCTTCCTCTTCAAGCTCTTGAAGAGCATGAGTAGCGATTGCTTCAATCTCCGGAACAATAATATCCGGTTTTTCTGAGCGAATAAGCGTTTTAAGCGCCTCTGCATCCAGCATATCAATAACATGTGAACGATGAGCTACACCCATCGCTGGTGCATCGCTATAACGGTCTACAGCTACGGTCTCTACGCCAAGACGTTGAGCTTCGATTATGACTTCCTTACCCAGTTCCCCGCTGCCCAGTAGCAGCAGCTTGCGGCTTTGAGCTGAAAAAGGAGCTCCCCACATTGTCGATTTCAACCTCTTTCGGCAAATTGACTATCTCGTTTCCATAAATTTCTGAAAACAAAACAGTTTCATTGTATATTTTCAGGCTTCTTTATTTTCATCCATCATACGCCAGATTGCAAGTGTTCTTCGACAATTTCCTACAAATTTCAAAGATTTTTGTCTAATCTATCAACAAAAGATTGTTCCAAGAGAGATAATTGGTGACCTAATTGACCCCAATGATCTGCGGATTCACCCCCTTTAAGGAGATCTAACATCGCTTTCTCTTGCTCCGCTAACCCTTCTTGTAGGCGTTCTTCAGCAACCTTTAATTCTCTGGTTATGCAATCGACATAATGCGCAAGCAATTTTTTCTTCTGATCTGCCGCCGCAACATTAACAGCTTCTTTTACAAGAGGCTCAGCCGCACCTTTGACTTGCTCCCGGCCAGCGCCTTCAAAGAAATAGCGAGGGGATTTGAAATGTCCCCATAAGGTTGGCCATTCCACGGACTGAAGCTGGCATTCCAGCTCACTAGGAGAAGGCCATGCTGCTTCTTCATTCTCCATCAGATGAAACTCTTGAGTAGAGAAAAACAGCTCAGTAGCAGCCGCTTCAGCCGCTTCATGAACAAGTCTACGCCCGGTACTTTCTAGTCGCAGCGTTGTCGCCCATAGCTCTTGCTCCAATTCACGCTTAGTGGTACGCATCAGCTCTGCACCACACGCAGCGAAGATAGCTTTTAAATTTCCTGCGTCCTCACGTAATAATGAGGGGTGGAAAGATTCCTGAAAATTTCTGGTGAAGGAGAAGCTAATTCGTTGACAGACATGATAGATCAGTTCCTCACCTTCATGAACAAGATCTCTGCTAGGACGTTCTTCGGTCTCCAATAGGGAAAGTCTCTTCATAGCTAGCTGACGACGTTCTTGCATTTCTTTTAATCCTGCTTCACGCTCGTTTGCCGCCATGGAAGCGAGATTCTGCCACTCTTCCGCCCTGCGGCGAACAGATGCGATGCTCTCTGCAGCTGCGTTAAGTGAAAGCTGAGGAAGTTCATCTCCCGCAAAGCTTGATAAGGCTTGCTCAAAATGATGGAAACGGGAAGCCTCATAGCGTTCATAATCATGCTGAGTTTTACCTTCCAGAGCAAGCAAGCTAGAGAGTGCATAAATTCTCGGCGAGCGTAGGCCGCCTGCACGTAAATTTTGAGCAACATGTTCTCGTACCTCTTCCAATTCATCTTCGCCTGAAGCAAGATCAGAAGCGTTGATAATAAAGAACATTTTATCAAGTGCAAAGCTATCTTTAATTCGGCCTAGCTGCGCAAGCAGACCTCGATCTGCTTTTGAAAAGGCGTGGTTGTAATAGGTAACAAAACAAATCGCGTCTGCGTTTTTCATGTAATTAAAGGTTACGCCTGTATGACGAGCATGCAATGAGTCGGCTCCTGGTGTATCCACGAGTACAATTCCGCTTTCGGTCAATGGACAGGCATAATACAAATCAATCCCTTGCACAAAACAGGCTCGGGTCTCCTCCGCTACAAGGCCTCGGTATTCTTCTAAATCAACCGTTCGCACCGTTCCCAGCAAGGGCTCAGCTTCTGCCCAGCCAGCCGCTGCTGCCCTTAGAAATCCAGCATGTGGCAACGCAGAGGGATGAACTCCCCTAGCAGGCAAGCTTGCTAGAACTGTTGTCCATGAGTTTTGCTGTGGTTCTCCTAGTTGCAGCACACTGAAGGAATGGCAGATGTCATCCCAGAAATCTGCCATGGTCTTCATTGTGACAACCGCGCTGGCATGGCGGAAGTCACCTTCCGGCGCCAATATGCGGTTGACCGCAGCCGTGGCAGGATGTGGAGACACGGGCAGCACTTCTTCGCCGAGCAAAGCGTTGGCGAAGGAGGACTTACCCGCGCTGAATGCACCGAACAGCGCGAGGGTAAAGCGGCCGCCGGCGAGATCCTCCGCCCGTGCGGCCAGACTCCGCGCCGCCGATGCCATCGCTGGCTCGCGGCGCAGCAGCTCTGCCGCAGCCGCTAGCGCGTCAGCGGCTGCCGATAGCCGGCGGCGGCCGCCCGCCGGCGAAGCCGTGCCCGCCGCCCAATTTGCGGCGGCGGCACTTCCAGCCGCGGCGTTTTGCGGCGGCTGGACCTCCCGCGGTGCGGCACTCTGCGCGGCACCACGCGGGGTTATCCTCACCTCCGGCAGGATGCCGGGGGTGAGGGGCCGGCGCGGCGGCAGAAGCGCCGCGAGCTCGTGCGCGCGGGCAGCTGCCGCGCGGTCTAGCGCGGCTAGCGCCTCAATGGCGCGCGCCTGCCGCGCAAGAGCCTGTTCGCGGCGCTGGAGTACGGCTCGCTGCTCCTCCATGAGCGGCGGCAGCTTCGCTAACAGCTCATCGCTCACCGCTAACGCGGCACGGCGGAACTGGCTCTTAATTTCAGCCGCAAGTGTGCGGCAGAAATTGAGCAGCGCCTCGCCGCTATACCCCGTTCCCGGCTTAACTGCAGCCGCCAGCCACTCCTGGCTCACCGCCGGGAATCCTTGCTTCAGAGTCGTCTCCGCCTCCTCCTCCCACAGCCCGAGATTCTCCGCCCAATCACGTACCAGCTGAATCAAATGCCATTCCAGCTGAGCGGAAACCTCTCGGGTCAACAGTCCTTGCCAGACTGCCAGTCGTTTACTTTGTTCCTTCTCCCGCCGTGCAGCCGTAGAGAATAACCCTAATCGAAACGTAGGGCTAGCACTTTCCATATAGCTTCCCGACGCCTCTCTTACATCTGCAGGCATTAGATTAGCATTATTAAGTAAGGTGTCTAGGCCAGTTCGCAAACTCGCTCGTGACTGCTGAGGCAACGCCTCAAGTCGTTCCTTCTCTTCTTCGAGTGACTTCAGTTCATTCGTCACTGTCTCAGCATTCGTACCTTCTAGTTCTTCAAGAAGAGCAGCTCTTTCCTCCTGCTGATCTTCACGGAATGCAGTTAGAGAAGAATCCGCTGTATGATGAATGGAACGAGACAAGCTATATTGAAGCAGCTGCTCCTTTTGTTCCAACAGTTCGGTTATAAGGCTGAGTAGATGATCCCAATGATTAAGAGGATGCTCTTTCTTTTTGAGAGAGGTGAATAGAATTCCCGCACAATGAATCCCCCATTGTTCAAAAGCATTTTCAAGTTGACGTTTATATTCCTCAATGGAAATCTCTTGTTCCCTGTGCTTGTCGATCTGATTAACAATCAGATACAAAGGTTTACCCCAGTCACTAAGATTTTTAGCAAAGGCCAAATTATTCTCTGACTGTACATGGTTATAATCCATTACATAAAATACGACATCAGCTAAATGCAGCGCAGACCGGGTGGCCGCCTGATGACCATCATCCGTCGAATCTACACCAGGTGTATCCAATAGTACGCCATCCTTGCCTAGCAGTGGTATCTCATTCCACACTTCAATTGCGGAATATTCACCACCATTTCGACAGTATTCTTGTAATCTTTCTGGAGTTGTCTCTATAGGAGCAGGATCATTTTTACTTCCTTCAACTCTAGGATAAATAAGCACTCGTGGAACTCCACTGCGAATAGAGACAATATTCGCACTAGTCGGCACAGGTCCAGAAGGCAGCACTGAACTGCCGCAAAGAAGATTGATCATACTGGATTTTCCTGCCGAAAAATGTCCGCAAAAAGCAAGGGTCAGCTCATTCCCACCCTCTTTATGTTGTAAATCTTCATATATACGTTCAGAGCCTTCATCACCCCAGCGATGCATTAATCCACGCAACTGGAAAAGCAGCGATGCCGTTTCACTTAATGTCTCTTTCTCGATTCTAACCTGTTCCGCTCTCACTGACTCTCCACCTCCACTGTTACCATCTAATCATGCTTTGAATATAACCCATTCAAGAATACGATATCAGACTCATTTTTAAAATATAAGAAAGTAAAAGCTTCACATTATCCTTATATTTCTCACATAAACGCTTACCGTCCTTATAAGGACGCCGAAGACGTTTATGCTTATGCAATGTTTATACAGGTGTAATTTCTGTGATGTCACGCAGAACCTTTTTTATAAATAATAATTACAGTTTATCACCAGTTTGACACAAATTAAATACACACTACTTACAAAATAACCTATCATCTCTTACGAAATGAGGTTATTCAAACATCTTTCTGCTTTTTCGCTAGAAAAGTAAGAAGCAAAAAAGGAGCCAACCCTAGAGCCGACTCCTTTTATCACTTCTAAATTTATGCAGTTTCCGAAACAGGCAACAGTATTTCGAATACTTTTCCGTGTTGCAGAATAGTCAAACCACGAGATTTATCTCTCATTACAACAACCTCGGGTTTCACTGACATACGCTCAAAATAGTGTTCAGGAACGTCACCGGAATGACTGATCGTGATACCTTCTACTTCTTGCTCTTCGTTCTCTTCAAGTGGGCTTTCCACTACGCGATCAAAAATATCCGAGAACACTTCAAAATTATCTGTGTATACAGAAATGCATTTCATCTCTATCCCATCCTCTTCTTCAACTCTAACTTTTTGGCGTATGATCTTTAGCTTTCCTGACAACAGCTGTTTTCATACGTTTTTTGCCCTCTCGACATACATCAAGGAGCGGGCAAACTTGACATTTTGGGTTCTGTGCCTTGCAGTGATATCGTCCGAAAAAGATAAGCCGGTGATGAGTGATCGTCCATTCGTCACGTGGCACAGCCTTCATCAGCCTCTTTTCCACTTCCAGCACAGAATCTTTCAAGCCTGCTAATGCAAGTCGTTTAGCAACCCTCTCCACATGCGTGTCCACTGCAATGGCAGGAACTCCAAAAGCATTGGATACTACTACATTTGCAGTTTTACGACCTACACCGGGTAAAGTTACAAGCAAGTCATGAGCCTCAGGCACCTCGCCACCATACTGTTCTATGAGTATAGAGCATAGGCTTTGGATATGCTTAGCTTTGTTACGATATAGGCCGATGCGCCGGATATCCCCCTCCAATTCCTCCAGCGGTACAGAAATATAATCGATGGGGGCTTTGTACTTTTGGAACAGGTCCACGGTCACTTTGTTCACCGTTGCATCCGTACATTGGGCTGATAACAGTACCGCTATCGTTAATTCAAAAGCGTTACTGTGATTTAGCTCGCAATGAGCATCAGGGAACAAGTCTCCAATCGTATCCAAAATGTGGCGGACCTCTGCAACTTTCATAGTGTCCCCTCCACGGAGTGATTACGCTCATTAAAACTCACATGAGCGTGTCCTCTCTAATGTAAAGAAATATAAGCAAAGTCTGTATTATAACGTATGGTTTCATACATTTCAAGAAAATACAACTCTTATACTTTCTTATATTTCAAAAAAAACGTCTTGACGCAGGCAAAGCTCCTGTGTCAAGACGGTGATTCACCCAGAAATCCACCATTGCTACTATTGTTTCACAATTTCAACCACGATATCATTATTGAAATACATTATAATATTATCATTTTCTTTCAGAGATTGCACGGACAATGTCGTATCTCCTTGATGAATATATACATTTGAAGCAAGAGTGAACTGATACTTATCGTTCAGATTAGCTCTCTTCGTCACCAATGAGTTCGTCGTACTGTCATAGCGAGAGAATGAACGAGTTAACTGTGGTAACACACGAATGACTGTCGCTCCATCCGTGCCTTTACGAATCTCCACTCTGTCCGCTGTTGTTAAGTTACTTAGAGCAGTTGTTGTAGCGCCATCACGAATGATTCTAACCCCACCGCTTACAGCAAAGTTTTGTGCCGCTCCAGCATACTCTTTTACAACCAAACTATTCGCTGCAGCATCAACTGAACTAATCTGACCCGTTGTAAGCTTAACTAACTGAATAGCAAGCGGAGTGCTTCCATCAAAAGTCACATTAAGAAAATCCCCCGATTTCACAGCTGTAAGTTTTATACTTTCGCCTGCTTCATTTGTTATTGGAAGTACAGCAGTATTGATCTCACTTGTTCCACCGCTCCATTTAACACTCAAACGATTGGTTCCGGCATTAACAGTTGCTGCTTCAACTTGTAAAGCTGTCTTCACTTTCAGTACTGCAATAATGTCCTGGCCATTTGTCAGTGAGGCTGTCACATTACTACCAACAGGAACATCACTTAAAGTTGGACTATTTTTACCAAAGAGATCAATTAATTGTGGATAAGGCATCGTTAAAGTTTGCCCATCATTAAGCTTCAATACAATAGTTCTCGAGGAAGTATTAACAGCCGTCAAGGTTCCTTCATACTTTGTGACAATTTCCAACGACAAAGCCCGTTGTCCTATAGCTTTTACATTTACTTTACGGTTCTCAATAAGCTTCGTACCGATATTAGTTAAGTTAGGAAGTGCACCTTCAATTAACAGTTTTGTTTTTTCATCCAACTGAACGACATGCGCCTTTTTATTGGTATCCATAACTGTCAACAGCTGAGTTTTAGTATTATAATCAATAACCGTCGCTCCACTATACTGCTCAATTTGACGGCTTAACACTTCAATCTTTATGACTTGATCACTGCTGTTCAGCGTAAGCTGAATTTTGTCCCCACCTACTGTGTCAGCTATAAGATCATCGGCCACAGCGCTATTCATGTTCGGAATAACAATTGATGGTTTTGTTGCCAGGAGTTTGACTTCACGAGTTCCATCTTCTTTTTTATAAACAACAGTTGAACTGGTCAGTTCTGTAAGTACACCTTGAACTGTCCGTTCAACACCTTCTGTCACTTCTACAGACCGTATCACATTTTCTTTAACCGTATATTTAACAGCAGAACCTGTCTTCAATTCTGCAGGCTGCAATACGGATGCTTGATAAGTGAATAATGAAGTTCCATCTTCCCATTTAAAGGTTTCTACCGTACCAGCAGCATTTTTAAACGTAATGCTTTTCCCAGTTAGATCTATACTTTGAATGGTTCCTGTTGTCGTTTTGTTAACTACCCCTGAAGTCACTTGAACATTGACCACTCTGTGTGATCCACTGTAAGTCTCACGTTGCAAAGTAACTACACTGTCTGCTACCAGCGAAGCAGGTTCAATTGGAGTCCCACTTGCGTCTACAAAGGTAGTCGTTTCATCGTAGTAATATTCAGTGAACCCAGTAGCTGATTTCAGCCATAGCTTATTACCAGGTGCTACCATTGCGAAGCTTCCGGAAAGACTCTCCACTTGTTGTGTAGGGTCAGTCACTTCAACATAAGCTGCATTATATGTCGCTCCAATTACAGTAACCTTTGTGTAAGGTTGGATATCACTTAGATTTATTCTACTTTCAGAAGCGCTTGTGTAATAAGCGGTGCTCGCTCCCAGGGTATATGTAGAAGACTTTCCGTTATTAAACACGGTCAGTTTCCCGTCTTTCAATTGACTAATTGTTCCTGTGTAAGTGTTATCATACTCAAGTGTATTATGGGCTTCTGCCCGACTGAAAAAGGTCGCCAGCTGAGCACGGGTCACAGCCCCTTGTGGATCAAAGCGATTACCGTCAAGACCATTGGCTAATTTTAGATCAACAGCAACGTTGATGTACCCTCTTTTGTTCGCAGAAACTTTAGAATCGTCTGCAAAGCCTGTCGGTTTGCTAGCTGCTACAGTTGCATCTGCACTTTTTCCTAGTGCACGAATTAAGAGTTCAGCAATCCATTCGCGGGAGGCTTTACGCTCTCCCCAAGAAGTCTTCAGATTATCTGGAGCCATTTCAGTAGCCTTATCAAGTAGACCTTGTTGAAAGGCCAACACTACATAATCCTTGTAATAATTCGTAACCTTAAAATCATTAGGTAAGGCAACCGTTGAAGAAGTATCCACTTTATCCTGCAACTTCATAAACCGTAATGCCATAAGCACGGCTTCCTGCTGAGTTACAGAATCTCCCGGGCGGAATAAACCATTATTTCCAACCACAATTCCTTGTGATGCTAATTTATAAATATGCTTTTCAGCCCAAAAGCCTGCCTTCACATCGCTAAAAATGCCTACAGATTGTGTAGTAGTTGTTGCTGCTGTAGCGGCTGTATCTGCAAACACTGCGCTTGCGCCACTAAAAATCATGGTTCCAGCCATAACAGCCGATACTGCTTTCGTAGAATAAGCCTTCAATGGACGTTTTGACCTTTTTTGCGCGGACAATAGATTATTCCCCTCTCTATGACTCAAATAAATAGTATAGTTTAAAGTTCGTCAGTTAGATGCTTTTATCCTTTGTTGTAATAACAATTAGATATTATCTCTAGTCATAGGATGCATTAGGTCAACATGACCCATCAAGCTTTCAACCTTTTCACCATCCACCAAAACTTCGATGCTTTTTACTTCTTCAAATTGAAAATAGGTTTTGGCAAGTGATGAAATCGCTAAGGACTCCCCACCAGCACCCAGCTGTGCTTCATCAGGTTTATGAAGATCCATCACAATTTGACCATCAACAAACTTTAACGATTTCAGTTCAATTTTGCCCCATAATGGTACAAGGTCAGTATTCTCGTTGCTTTGCAATGCTTTGAACGTCTCTGTATATTTCTGGGCATCGTCAGAGAAGCTAATGCTAGTCTTAGCAGGAATCAGATCCATAACTTGTGAATCCGTATAATATGCATCGATACTCTGGCTCTGTTTTTGCTTCTCATCTGCTACTGGCTTTGCAGTTGCCTGAGTTTCTGTGTTGCTATTATCTGCTGTCGGTTGCGGAGTGCTAGTCACTTCATTTCCTGGTTCATCGCTTGGAGCCGGTGTACTTTCCCCCGCACCACTTACAACATTTGAAGTATCTTGCTCCACACCATTTACTGGAGCCGCAGTAGGCTTGTCTCCACAGCCAGCAATCACTAGCAGAAGCAGTGTAGCGATCCCAATTGTACTCCATTTTTGTTTCATCATTAATAAACGCCTCCTCTAGATGAATACGGGCAGACAGGTACCGCAAAACCACTTCTTGCCTTTTAAAATAAAAGCAGAAAGCTGACTTTGCGGCGCTCGTCTGCCACTGGTCTGTTATTTTATACCCAAATATTCCTTAATCCCACTCACTATTGAAGCCGCAACTTTGTTTTGAAGTGCATCTGTAAAGAGCAATGCTTCATCTTTTTTGTTGCTAAGGTATCCCACTTCAAGTAATACTGCAGGCATTTTCGTTTCACGGATAACATGGAAATTCCCATAACGTACACCGCGATCGCTAAGCCCTGTAGCTTGAACAAGATATTTATGCATCACGTTCGCCAATGCTTTACTGGCTTCCCGTTGATAATACGTTTCTGTTCCACTAGCTGATGAGGAACCTGAGCTATTGGCGTGTACAGATATGAAGATATCAGCTTTTAAATTATTCGCCATAGCTGCTCTTTCTTTAAGCTCCAAGAAAGTATCATTACTTCGTGTTAACACGACGTCAATATTACTTTCTTTTTTCAGCAATTCAGCTGTCTTAAGTACGATGGCCAAATTAAAATTCTTCTCGTATTTACCTGTAACACCCACTGCTCCAGAATCTTTAGCCCCATGCCCTGCATCTAATACTACTAGCTTTCTGCCATTATTTCCTGGTTGTGTAGTAGTATCATCAGTGCTTTCCGCATTTAGATCGATTACAACCAGCTTAGAATCGTCTCCAGTTACGCTAACGTTGTAATTCTTAGCATAGTTCAAATCGATTACAAAACGTACTGTATAAGGATTCGTGCTATAAAGGGAGTAACGTACTCCTGATACATCGGGATAATCTTTCACTTCCAAGCTACCGTTTAGGTCAGGATCAAGGATCTGTCCTGTGCCAAATAGGTCTGAGAAGGTGGCATTAGGTAAATCAACAACTAACCGATCCGGCCCAGTCATCACTGTCACTTTCGGTACTGAATTACCCTCCATGGCAATGCTCAAACGATTTTCGCTAAAGCTCACACCATTTACCATCGTTAAATTCTTAGAAGGATCTACCGGCGGTACAACCTCAGATCCACCATTTTCAGTATTTCCACCTGAACTGCCGTTATCATTTGAGGATCCTGGGGTAATAAGATACACACTCTTCTTCACGTTGTCCCACGAGACATTTAATCCAAACTGTTCACTAATGAACCGAATCGGTACAAGTGTCGTATTACTACGAAGGATAGGTGCTGTGGTAAGTGTTACTGTCTTGTCATCAACTGAGGCTATCTTTTGATTCACAACCAATTTGATGACCTTTCCTTGCTGTTCAATCGTTACCGTCTTGCTCTTCTGATCCCAACCCACGTTATATCCAAGGCTTTCAGAGATCAACCTTAACGGCACCATGATTGTATCATTCACATTCTCAACCGGGACATTTTGCCCTGCGGTCAGCTCCTTGCCGTCCAGAAAAATCTTGCTATTCCCGGCAGCAGCATGTCCGTTCTCAGGCAAAACAAATACTAAGAGCAACAAAAACAACATCAAACTGAATTTCTTCATTCTTCACCTCTAAATCTAGTATTCGCCTGTGAATGGCGATCGTGATGGCCTGTCTACGTCAACCTCAGACCTCTATTAGACGCTAATAATCTATAAAGGTTGCGAATATATTCCATAAAAATTGAGAAATCTCACCAACATTAAGCATTAAAGTCCTAGATATTCCTTAATACCGGCTACAATTTCTCTCGCTAATTTGTCTTGAAGCTGCTCACTATACATCCCTGATTCATTTCCTGAATTAGTAAGATACCCCACTTCTAGAAGTACTGCCGGCATACTGGTTTCTCTTGTAACATGCAGACTTTTCGTTCTTACTCCGTTGTCCTTGAATCCAGTACCTGCTATCAGATGTTTGTGCATGACCTGAGCAAGCGGCAGACTCCCACTACGCGAATAGTACGTTTCACTGCCATTTATTTTGTCTCTATTCGGATAACCCAGCTCTAGTGAATTCCCATGCACTGAAATAAATAGATTAGCCTTTGCTGCTTCTGCGATATTTACTCGATCCTGAAGACCCAACGTAATATCTTCAGTCCTAGTAAATACGACGTCAACCAAAGCTTCCTGCATAAGTAGTGTTTGCACTTTACGGATAACTGACAGATTGAAGTCTTTTTCCAGCTTACCCGTGAGACTGACTGCTCCTGATTGTGTCCCTCCATGGCCCGCGTCGAGAACTACAACTGGCTTTCCTGTCATTCCACTACCACCTGAGGTATTCCCTTCACTCCCTGTAACATTCAAATCTAGTGTCACCAGTCCAGTACTTTCATCCGTACTTAATTGATAAGGCTGGCTCCCGACCGTTTGAATCACGAACCTAACAGTAGAAGGACTTACACTGAACAACGCATACCGGATCTCAGAAACTAGAGGGTAACCAGTAACATCCAGCTTCCCTTGCGGACTTCCGTTTGTGGTAATACTCGGTAGACCTCCTACGAAATCTGGAGCAAAAGCTGTACCGGGAAAATCTACGACGATTCGATCTGGACTGCTCATTTTTGTGATGCTAGGTTTAGGAGCCCCAGAAACAGCGATGATTAATCGATTCTCAGTGAAGGCTGCCCCATTTACAAGCGGACCTGCTGCATTCACACCAGTGCTTCCTGGTACTGAGGATGATTGTGGTGTCGGTGAGGGCAAAACACTTCCAGCGCTTGTGCCATTATCCACGCCGGGTGTAGTCATCTGAGTTGGAGAAGGAGTACTTGTTGCTGTTGGACTAGTAACGGTTCCCTCAGGTGTAGCCACCGAAGCTTGTCCACCCGTCAAATAGACCGTTTTATCGCTATTATCCCAGCCAACCTTTAGACCGAACTGCTCACTTACGAAGCGAATCGGAACGAGAACTGTACCACCGCTTTGCTTGGGTGCTGCATTTAAATCAAACGTTACTCCATCCGCATCAGCTGTTTTTTTTCCTACAGCCAGCTCAATGCTTTTTCCATCTTGGTGAACCGTTACTTTGCGGGCCTGCTGCTCCCACAATACCTCAAATCCAAGATTCTCCACTACCACTCTGACGGGAATCATAACGCTACCATTGACGTTCTCAAGTTTAATTCCTTTTGGTAAAGCAAGCTCTTGATTGTCCATAATAATTCTGCCTGAGCTGCTACCAGCTGCGGCAGCTTCACGTCCAGTGAATGATAGTAATAATAATGGCAGCAACAATAGTAGCAACGTTCGATACCCAACTCTTTTCATTTCCCCGCTCCTTCTGCAAGTAATAGATCTAGATAAGTACTAAGACGACAGAAATCACCAAATGTTTCCTTTATCACCAATCAATATTTCGATTATAGCAAAAAAACTTCTATTTCCGACACCCGGAAATAGAAGTTTTGCGTAATTTTTGTAAAAGTTAAGAACGAAACCAGTTATATCCTATTATTAAGAGAATAACTTAGCCGCATGACGCTCTTCATACGCAGCAATTTCATCTGCATGCTGAAGGGTTAATCCGATATCATCCAGACCTTGCAGCAAGAACTGACGACGGTGCTCATCCAGATCAAAGCTGATGCTCAGTCCAAATTCATCGTGAAGTGTATTGCTCTCAAGATCCACGGTCAATTGGTAGCCATCATGCTCGGCTGTCCGATTAAACAGCTCATCCACTTGCTCTTCCGAAAGCTTGATCGGCAAAATGCCATTCTTAAAGCAGTTGTTGTAGAAGATATCTGCATAAGAAGGTGCAATGACAACTCTGAACCCATAATCCATAATCGCCCAAGGTGCATGTTCCCGTGAGGAACCACAGCCAAAGTTAGCACGTGAGATCAAGACAGAAGCACCTTTATAGCGTGGCTTATTCATTTCAAAGGCAGCGTTATCGTTACCAGCTTCATCAAAACGCCATTCGTAGAACAAAAATTGTCCAAATCCCGTCCGTTCAATCCGTTTCAAGAACTGCTTTGGGATAATAGCATCCGTATCTACATTCACCCGATCTACTGGTGCAACAATTCCTGTTAATTTTTTAAAAGCATCCATAGTTTTATCCTCCCGTGTTCTCTCTAGTTCTATGAGCTGACAGCTTCCGTCTTATAATTCCAATCACGTACATCAGTGAAACGGCCTTTTATCGCAGCTGCAGCAGCCATTGCTGGGGATACCAGATGCGTGCGTCCACCGCGACCTTGACGTCCTTCAAAGTTACGGTTCGAGGTAGATGCACAGCGTTGCCCAGGTTGCAGTACATCAGGGTTCATCGCAAGGCACATGCTGCATCCCGCTTCGCGCCATTCAAAGCCCGCGTCAGTAAAGACTTTATCAAGCCCTTCCTTCTCAGCCTGCATTTTAACACGACCAGATCCAGGAACAACAATGGCAGTAACCTTGTCAGAGACTTTATGGCCTTTTGCTACCACGGCTGCCGCTCTCAAATCTTCGATCCGTCCGTTAGTACAAGAACCGATAAATACATAATCAATTGGAATTTCAGAAATAGGAGTTCCAGGAGTCAAATCCATATATTCAAGCGCTTTTTCAGCAGCTTTGCGTTCATTTTCAGTGGTAAAGTCAGCCGGATTTGGCACGCTAGAGTTGATATCTGTACCCATGCCCGGGCTAGTACCCCAAGTCACTTGTGGAATCAATGTCTCCACATCGAATTCAACCACCGTATCATACTGAGCACCTTCGTCACTAACAAGACTCTTCCATCCTTCAACAGCAGCGTCATATGCTTCGCCTTGCGGCACATATTGACGTCCACGCAGATAGTTAAAAGTAGTTTCGTCAGGAGCGATCAAACCTGCTCTTGCTCCACCTTCGATCGACATGTTGCAGACGGTCATACGTTCTTCCATCGACAGCTCACGAATAGCTTCACCTGTGTATTCAATTACATAACCTGTTGCAAAATCAGTACCATACTTAGCAATAACACCAAGGATCATATCCTTTGCTGTTACGCCAGGATTGCGTTTACCTGTGAAAC
Source organism: Paenibacillus sp. FSL E2-8871 (assembly GCF_038000345.1). NCBI lineage: Bacteria > Bacillati > Bacillota > Bacilli > Caryophanales > Paenibacillaceae > Paenibacillus > Paenibacillus sp. FSL E2-8871. Next base: position 2,421,325 of record NZ_JBBOBV010000001.1, read on the forward strand.
GAACTTCCATAGTCTTAGCTTTGGATTGCTGCAAACATTGGGTAGCCATTACATGTTCAACTTCACTAGTACCGATACCAAAAGCCAGCGCACCAAATGCTCCATGTGTGGAGGTATGGCTGTCACCGCAAACGATAGTTTTACCAGGGTGCGTCAAGCCGATCTCAGGTCCCATTACGTGTACAACGCCTTGATCGATATCATTCAGGTCGAACAATCTAACACCAAAATCTGCACAGTTTTTAGAAAGTGTATCAATTTGCTGCTTGGAAATTGGATCTTTAATATTAAAACGATCCTTGGTAGGAACGTTGTGATCCATTGTAGCGAAAGTCAGCTCAGGACGGCGAACCTTGCGGTTACTGAGGCGAAGTCCTTCGAAAGCTTGTGGAGAAGTTACTTCATGAACCAAATGCAGATCGATATAAATAATGCTAGGTTTACCTTCCTCTTGATAAATAACATGATTATCCCAAATCTTCTCAAACATTGTCTTGTTGCTCATAATTTCACCTCATTAATAGAATCGTTCATTGGAAGAGAGCGTGGAGTCTCTCTTGAATGATCTAAATATAACATCACCATCTTTATAATTCCAAGATATGATATCTATAGAAGTGATAGGTTTAACCTATAAATTGAAGATGATATTTTTGCTGAGACCCTAGTCAGCCCACTCCTTAGACGAATGCCCTTCATACTATATCGGGTCCTGGTTGTTGAAATGCAGTGCATTTGTTAGCGCAGAAGGAGTTGGAACAATTGAGGTCAGGAACGAGACTTACCGGGCGAGTTATTTTCAAAGGTGATCAAGGGTATGAAACGGCACGTAAGAATTGGGATCCGCATACTGACAAATTCCCGAAAGTGTTTGTTTTCGCACAAAAAACACAAGATGTTGCGAACGCCATAAAATGGGCTAACGAGAATAAAGTCCCCATCCGCGCAAGAAGCGGTAGACATTCTCTGGAGGTTAATCTTTCACAGGTCACCGGAGGAATTGTCATCGATGTAAGTGAAATGAAGAAAATCAAACTAAATAAAAAATCAGGAACTGTTTTTGTGGGTACCGGAAATACAGTGGGGAGAATTGCACACACGCTTGCTGGGCAAGGATATATGGCTCCATTCGGTGATAGCCCTACGGTTGGAATCGGAGGCATCACCCTAGGCGGGGGTATCGGACCGCTCCAGCGAACCGTGGGCCTTGTTAGTGATAATCTAATCGAACTCGAAATGGTTGATGCCAAAGGGAAAATTATTCGTGCCAATAAGAATAGTAACTCTGATCTCCTCTGGGCTTCCCGCGGAGGTGGCGGGGGGAATTTCGGAGTTTACACCAGTTACAAATTCAAAGTACGTCCTGCTCCAGCTTCGGCTACCGTTTTTCGTATCACCTGGCCTTGGGATCAGTTCGAGAAGGTATTCAAAGCTTGGCAACTCTGGGCTCCTTGCGTTAATACCAAACTGGGCAGTGAATTATCCATTGGTCCGAAAAAAGGCGGTAATGTCACTATGACGGGGCTGTTCCTCGGATCAAAGGCAGAGGCTTCCCGCCTCTTAAAGCCCGTTACGAGCGTTGGAACGCCTACGAATCAAATCATCCGCTCTTTGCCCTATACAAAAGTAGTGAGTTTTATGTTAGCGCCTGATCCAGTGCTAACTCAAAGAGTCAGCAACCAGTTCTCCAGCGGTTTCGTAAGAAAACCCTTCCCGGACAAGGCAATTAAGTCCATGCGTGAATTCTTAGAGAAAGTGGAGGGAGAATTCGCAGGTTTCTTTTTCCTCAACTGGGGTGGAGCTGTGAGCCGTAAGTCACCCAAATCTACAGCCTTTTACTGGCGTAAAGCGAAATTCTATGTTGAGTGGAATAGCTCATGGATCAAGAAATCGGAAGCTGCCAGAAATATATTCGTAGTACGAAATACACGCCGGAAGCTGCAGCCATTTATCGTGGGGAGCTACATCAACGTTCCAGACCAGGGAATTAAAAATTCCGGACCAGTATATTATGGAGCGAACTATCCTAGATTACGGAGAGTCAAAGCTAAATATGACCCGGGAAATATATTTAACAACCCTCAAAGCATCTCTCCAGCCCGCAAAGTATAGTAAGACGTAATAGCGTAGCATCGAAATTAGACCGGCAAACATAAAGGACTCCAGCGAATACTGGTAATCCACCCCTTCCTATTTGCCGGTCAGTGCGTTCGTGCACGAACTTACATGTGAACCTATATAAAACTTCAGTTTCATAGTTTATACTTATAAGTAAAAACAATCTCCCAAAGGAGTTTATACATGGAACTGAGACAACTACAATATGTACTGCAAATCGCAGCCGAAAAAAACTTCTCCCGTGCAGCGGACAAGCTGCACATTGCCCAACCATCACTCAGTCAGCAGCTTTCCAAGCTGGAAAAAGAGCTCGGTGTAATGCTGTTCCAGCGAAATACCAGCTCTGTTGAACTGACCTATGCTGGATCTAAATTCGTAGAGCAAGCTCAAATCATCATTGATGGCGTAGAACTGCTGCGACAAGAAATGTCTGATATTTCTGAACTGCGTACCGGGCGCGTCGTTGTAGGCAGTATGCCGATCACTGGTGCACATTTACTGCCGCATGTGCTTCCGGTTTTTAAACAAAATTACCCGGAAGTAGAAATCACTCTGCTCGAAGACTCCTCCATGAACCTAGAGAAGCTCACTGCGAGTGGTCAGACTGATTTAAGCCTGCTCTCATTGCCGCTCGAAATTCCGGCACTTGCTTACGAAGAACTGGGTGAGGAAAGGATCGATCTTGCAGTCCCACCCGAACACCCGCTAGCTAAACGTAGCTTAGATGGAACTAAGACCTCTTTGGAAGAACTAAAGGACGAGCCATTTATCGTACTTAAAGAAGGCCAAGGCTTCCGTAAAATGACTATGGATCTGTGCCGAAACGCTGGCTTCGAACCAAAAATTGTTTTTGAGAGCAATAACATGGAAACAGTTCAGTCACTGGTCGCCACTGGAATGGGTGTAACTCTTGTGCCTCATTTTATTGCCCGTGCACCGCGGAGTGAATTCGTCCCTGTCTACTTACCGCTCACTGATCCTGCCCCTAGCCGAACACTTGTCGTAGCCTATCGACGCGGACGTTATTTATCTAAAGCCGCTAAGGCTTTTGTAGAAACATTTAAATCTACGGTATCTGAATTAACCGAAGAATAGCCCCTTGGAAGGCCGCTCTGATCATCTGACACCGAGCCACACTTTCATTAACTGGCCGCTTTTTCGTTTAGATCTTGATTCTGCGCCTGCTCAGGATTGTTGTCTTTAGTCAATTCAATCCACCTCTTGGTAACAGATTATACCCTTACTTAGAGCTTAAACAGAATAATCAAAGCTTTCTAATGCGAGAAATAGTTCCTTCGTTTTTCCTTTGCAAAGCAACCATCTCCATGGTATTCTATTGAAAATAAGTGAAACGTGCAGACGGGACCAGTAAGAATGAGTCTAACCGCGCCTAGAGAGTAAATTCCGACAGGCTGAAAGAATTTACCGCGGTTTTCGTTCCGAATCCTACCCCCGAGCGGCCTGTGCTAAGCAGGACGGATCCTCCCGTTACGAGAATGAAGTCGGATGATCCCTCATCAATGAAGGTGGTACCGCGGAAGTTTACAAGCTTTCGTCCTTTGCTAAGTCTAAGGATGGGGGCTTTTTGTCGTTTTCAGCATCTATAAAAATACTGAGGAAGTGAACAGATATGACGACACGAATCGTAGTCAAAATAGGCAGCAGCTCACTGACTGGAACAGAAGGCGGATTGAATCGCGAAGCCGTGTCCTTCTTCGCTTCAGAGATTGCGGAATTGAAGAGAAACGGCTGCGAGGTGTTATTAGTAACCTCCGGTGCTGTAGCCGCAGGCTTTCGCAGTATCGGTTATCCTACACGTCCGAAGCTGCTGCATGAGAAGCAAGCAGCTGCAGCTGTAGGCCAAGTACTGCTCATGCAGGCATATCAGGAAGCTTTTGCCGAGCATGGAATAACCACAGCACAGATCCTACTAACCCGTACCGACTTTTGCAGTCGCAGAGCTATGAACAACGCTATGATGACGGTAGAAGAGCTGCTTCGCCTAGGAGCGGTACCCGTATTTAACGAGAATGACACCGTCTCCGTTGATGAGTTAAAATTCGGTGATAACGATACTTTGTCCGCGCTGGTAGCTAACCTGCTGAAAGCCACCAGATTGCTCGTCTTAACTGACATGGATGGCTTATATAGTGGAGATCCTCGGAAACATCCCGACGCTGTTCGCTATCAGTTCGTTGATGATATTACGCCGGAGATTTATGCTATTGCTGGTGGAGCTGGCTCTAGTGTGGGGACAGGTGGCATGCGTTCAAAAATCGATGCTGCCAAAATCGCTACACGAGGCGGTGTGCCCGTCTTTGTTGGGAGGGCTACCGAACCAGGGGATTTACAACTCGCAGCGACAGGCTCGGGCCGAGGTACTTATTTTGCAACCAAGTTATCTTCTTTACCTGTTAAAAAGCAATGGCTTGGCTTTATGTCCACCCCACTCGGCTCCCTGTACGTTGACGAAGGCGCCGTTGAAGCGCTGCTTCATGGCGGTCATAGTCTGCTGCCTGTCGGCGTCAAGCAGATCGAAGGTAACTTTCACGCTGGGGATGTTGTAGAAGTCCTTGGACCAGACTCCAAATTACTGGGACGCGGGATTGTGAATTACGATGACACTCAGCTGCGCAGTATTCAAGGCTTACCCAGCCGTCAGATTGTACCGAAGCTGGGAGAAGTACACCGGCTGGAGGTCATTCACCGTGACGAATGGATTACATTGAGGTAAAAATTTTGCCCATACAAATTTAAGGAGGAATCGTCATGAGTGAAGTTGTCAATAAAGCAAAATTAGCCAAGGAAACCACCGGAGTATTAGCGAGTCTAACTACCGGCCAAAAAAATGAAGCACTCTTAGTTATGGCTGATGCGCTGCGTCGTGAAGCTCCAGCCATCATTGCTGCCAACCGGGAAGATCTGGAACGCGGACGCTTAAGTGGTACTCCCGAGTCCATGCTTGATCGACTAGCGTTAGATGTAGGCCGAATTAACAGTATCGCAGAAGGACTTCAACAAATCGCTGTATTACCTGATCCAATTGGTGACACGCTAGAAACTATTGAACGTCCAAATGGTCTCAACATCCAGAAACTCCGTGTTCCACTCGGTGTCATCGGCATCATCTATGAAGCACGTCCAAACGTAACTGTTGATGCCGCTGGTCTGTGTCTAAAGACTGGTAACGCTGTTGTGTTGCGTGGTGGCTCCTCCGCCCTGTCCTCCAACCGACAAATTGTCGAGGTTCTTCACAACGCTCTAGCAAATACTTCAATGCCGAAAAATGCGCTACAGTTGATCGAAGATCCCAACCGTTCCTCCGTTGATGAAATGCTTAAGCTCAACGGACTACTTGACGTGATTATCCCTCGCGGAGGAAGTTCTCTGATTCAAAATGTTGTTCTTAACGCAACCGTGCCCGTCATTGAAACGGGTGCAGGCATCTGCCATACTTATCTCGACGCAAGCGCTTTGCCAGAAATGGCTCAGAACATTAGTCTGAATGCCAAAGCACAGCGCCCTTCAGTTTGCAATTCCATGGAGACGCTACTCGTTCATAAGGATTACGCAAACGAGTATCTGCTTTCTTTGGCCGAAGTTTTCCGTGATGTTAACGTTGAATTACGTGGCTGCCAGGAAACATTATCCTTTGTCCCATGGGCATTACCTGCAACATTAGAGGACTATGCTACTGAATATAATGATTATATCTTGAATATCAAAATCGTCAGCGATTTAGACGAAGCTATGCAGCATATCGCCCAGTATGGCACGAAGCACTCGGAATGTATCGTAACTGAAGATCCGGATAACGCTTCACGCTTCTTACAGGAGGTTGATGCTGCAGCTGTTTACCACAATGCTTCAACCCGCTTCACAGACGGCTTTGAATTTGGATTTGGTGCAGAGATCGGCATTAGTACACAGAAACTCCATGCCCGTGGACCGATGGGTCTGCCTGCTCTTACTTCAACCAAATATAAGATTTACGGAACAGGTCAAATTCGGGGTTAGTGTCCATGCATCCGTTATTAATTACACCACTTTTAGGAGGATTTTGAGCCATGTGTCAGCAACCTTCCATTCCACTTATGAATCATAATATTGTATTTTATGGCGCAGGCTCTATGGCAGAAGCCATCGTTCGCGGGATGATTAGCCGTAGTATCGTAAAATCCGATAATGTTATTATGCTTAACCGTAGCAGTAGTGAACGTCTGGCAGAACTAAGAAGTCGTTACGGTGTAATCGGTACAAATGATCCTGAACAAAAAACAGATTACCTACGGAACTCACCAGTAATCGTGTTGGCTATGAAACCAAAAGACGCTGCAAAAGCACTTCGGGGACTCAGCCCACTTCTCTCACCTGATCAGATCATAGTCTCTGTAATTGCTGGGCTGTCCATTCGAACGATGCAAGGTCTGCTTGGTAAAGAGCAACCCATCGTCCGTACTATGCCGAATACTTCTAGTTCCATAGGTCTTGGTGCCACTGGCATAGCCTTTTCCAAAGAAGTAGATGAGAAAGGACGACGCCTAGCACTCAACATCTTTGAAGCTGTCGGACTAACAACAGTCATTGATGAAGAACGCATGGAGACCTTAACGGGTATCTCCGGCAGTGGGCCTGCCTATATTTATTATATGATGGAAGCTATGATCGCCGCAGGTATCCGTGGCGGATTGCCGCTTGAACAAAGCACACAGCTAACTGTTCAAACAGTGCTAGGCGCTGCTAGAATGGTACAACAGACGGGCGAGGATCCAGCTGCACTTCGTAAGAAGGTCACATCCCCGAATGGCTCTACACAAGCAGCGATAGAAGTACTCGAGCAGGGAGAATTTTTTGAAACTGTCATCGCGGCAGTAAATCGCTGTGCCGAACGTTCCCGTGAAATGGGCGCTGCGCTTGAGAAAGAGCTGCATTCGTAAAATAAAAAGATCGCTTCCCATACCACATTGGTCAGGAAGCGATCTTTTTTTTCAATTTAAGGCCATGATTAGCCCGTTACAACATTTCCATAAGTATCTCGAACAATCACTTTAACATTAGCCGGAGCCCCAACAGTCACGTCCAGCGTGTTCCTAGAATTATCGAATAGCAGATCTCTAGGAGTTTCCCCTAAAATGATGTATAGCGTATTCCCAACATGCTTAGTTTGAAGCAGCTGTTGCTCTTGTGCTTCTTGTAGCTTCCCTTTATTTGAAGAATAACTCCCGAATACATTCAGCTCGTTTCCACCCGTTTGATCTACTTTAATCCCATAAGGCTCTGCAGCTTGGATAATGATGGTACTAACGCCCTCTGGAACGGCTCCCTTCCAATCTGGCAATGCGTAACTTTCTTGCACAGCTGAAACGGTACGGCGAAATTCCTGTGTTAATCCTAAAGAACTAAATGCTGCAAAAACCAGACAACATACAGCTATAAACCCAACAAACAGAACGCTTAGCACATCATAATACATTTTTCCTTTTCCACGAAACCATAAAGTGTATATTACAATTTCTAATCCTAATAATATAAAAATGATCGGCCACCAAGCTAACGTCGTCTCGAACACCTCCGCGCCCCTCCACTGCGAGACCATAATTAGAGCTCCCAGAAATAAAAGGCTCAATCCCATCGACAACGTTCCTACACGCCAGCGTCTTGATTTATCTTCAGTGACTGGACGTTCACTTGGAACAATGACTCCCTGCTGTAATTCTGTCGGATTATTCAAGAATGACCACCTGTCCCTTTTCTCCCTTTATTGTTCTTGCTTCCCGCCATCAGCTTCAAACCACCGCCAATCAATAAAACAGATACGATAATAGTCCTGAAATATTCATTGACTCTATACTCCAAACGCCATTCAGGAAATCTGATATCAAGCGCTGGAACTGCGACATTAACTACAATATAATACAGTCCTAGACACATCAGAGCAGCTCCAAGCCATCCTTGATGATTTAAAAATCCTTCTATGACTGGCTTATCCTGCAAGGGTTCACGTCCATGTCGGCTGACAAGCTGTAAGCCATCGAACAAACTGTAAAACCAAATGACTGGGATCAGGAAGAAGAGTAGCGTTAACCGCAGTAGGTCCATGACATAAATGCTTCCTAGGAATAGTAACATGAGCTGTAATCCTCTTTTTTGCAGCCCTAGATACATTTGTCCGGCACCCGGAAAAGCAGAAAGCAATGTTGCCAAAACTTTGCTACGGCGTCCTTCCTCACGACCAGCCTCCATCTCTTCGAATAAAGTGCGATCAACCAGCGCTTCACCAGCTTGCTTGCGATGGATTAACTGAACCGCATCAAACATACAATATAACCAAATCACTGGTAATACGCCAAACAGGAGAAGGAAAACATCACTTGACGTAATCCCTGCCAGGAATAACATCACGGTCATGAAACCGAAGAAAGAAATGAGGAAAGACAATCCTCGCTGCATCAACCCCATATGAAAATGACCCAATCCTGGAATGAACGATAATAAAATTACATGTACACGCTCATTATCGTCTGTCTTAACGGGCATTGAAGAAAAATCAAAATTCGATCCATCTGGAGTCATTGCCGGAGCAGGCATCTGCAGCATTTTAACCACCAGATGCACCATCGAAACCGTCCCAATAAGTAGGAACCCTATCACACCCATTAATAGAATATCCTCGGCACCTTCAGCCACGGCTATTAAGAATGACATAAATAAGATGCCAAAGCTTAACAGAAGATAAACAATTCCCTGTGGGCGTTTTCCCATATAATAATGACCTGCTCCAGGAATCAAATTAAGAAAAAAAGCCTTTAATTTACTACGCTGCTGTTGCATGTTTCATTTCTCCTCTCATCACTTTCTGCTGCCCATTAGCTGATCCAACCATCCGCTAGTTGCCTGTATGACTTGCTCGCTAAATGATAGGGAATTATCTTTTTTAGGGATCATTAGCTCCATTTGACCTGTGTGCAGCTTATCAAACATACCAGATGACATTATCAACAGCGTAAGTGACGCGGCAACCGCATAATGAAAGATTGTCTTTTCATACCAGCGATATCGCCGCCCCCCTTCTTCAACCGTCACTTGTTCCAATGCTGTAGAAGATTCCGTCAGGTTAGCCCAATCTCCCATAACTTTCTCTGTAAAAACAGACGAATTCTCCAATGAAGGCAGATCCTCCTGTAGCTCATCCAACATTTTCATGTATGAAGTAAACGTTTCTTCATCTTCCAGCAGTAATTGTTCCCAATCTTCTCTGATCGCCTCGTCCATGTGACCTTCAATATAAGCTTTTGCTTGTTCCCGTTGGATTAGATCGTCTCCACGCTTCATCATAGCCATTCGTCCTCCTTCCAATGATTTCGAATCCATTGTCTCGCCCTATACAATCTGGACTCTACCGTCTTCAGGGAAATTCCCTGCTCTGCAGCAATCTGATCATATTTTTTATGTTCCAGATAATAAGCCACCATAATTTCACGATGAGTTTCAGGCAGGCTATTGATTTCACCGAGCAGCCGATCCATCCGATCACGGCGTATAACACCTGACAACACATCCTCTTCGTTGGAAGCGGTCTGGCTCAGTACAAGCTCATAGTCAACAGGAAGTTCCCTAAGTCGATCACGTTTACGTTTCGCATCAATTGCCTTATTTAAGGCAATCCGTGTAATCCATGACTTTAAGCCTTGATAACGGTAGTCAGGGAGAGATTTGTACATTTGTAAAAAAGCTTCCTGAGCAGCATCTTCAGCCATTTTGACATCGCGTAATACAGAATAAGTAATTTTGTAAATTTGCTGACTGTATGTATTTACAAATTGACGGAACGCATCCTCGTTACCTTGGCAAATCCGCTGGATTAATACCTCTTCTTCAATGACTCTCCCCTCCTTCCCACAGCAATAGACGCGCCCGATTACAACTACCCCTGCACTTTTTAATAAAAATATTAAAAAGAACCGCACTGACTTTAGCGATGGGCTAAAGCAGTGCGGTTCTCTCCTAATCTATCTTCCGCCATTGCGGAATTTTTGTGTATAGTTCTTAACATCCTGAGCGTTCTTGACCCGGTTGCGGGCCCATTCCAGCAATATTCGATCAATATAACGGAAATGAACCTTTCCTGCAAATACAGATTCCTTCAGCGCTAACAGAATCAGCTCCTCGGGATACCGGTCTTGATCCACCCAACTGGATATCGTCTCACACTCCATTGGAGATAGCGGACGTCCGAATTCCTTTTCGAAAATACTGAATAGATTTCGGCTTTGCTCTTCAGCCCCAAGTTGAGAAGGAGATGAGGGGGGCTTTGCGCCGAATCCACCCCCTGAAGCAGCCCGCGGTGCCGACGTCGCATAGCCACCTACGTGCTTATCTTGCTCATGCTCTTGTACAACTGTCGCTAGATAAGCACCAAGCTTTCCGTATAACCCTGAGAAATTGTAGCGTTCATAATGGATGTCTCTTAGCTCATCGTTGTCTCCATCGATGCTAATAAAACCTTCCTTCATAAGCTTCTGCAACTCTCCTGCTAGTACAGATATGCTACGGCCAGTTACAACCTGAAGCTCCTCAAGAGAAGGGAAGTCAATCCCTTCCACCTGCCTGAAAGAAAGCAGATGTATCAGCAGCATAGCTTCACTTCCGCTTAAATTCAGCTTCCGGTAATACTTCAGTAATGCGTAAGGTATGACGGCCATTCCGTTCTCCAGACCGAAGGAGACGCCTTCGCCCCAGGTACTCCATCCTTTGCCGTCCATGAACGTCCCCCTTCAAATATAAGAACTTATGGGTAGAGACGGTACAGTGTACGTGGGAATGGAATAGTCTCACGTACATGGTCAAGGCCACAGATCCAAGCTACAGTACGCTCAAGTCCAAGTCCAAATCCAGAGTGAGGTACAGATCCGTAAGTACGCAGATCCATGTACCATTTGTAAGAGTCCATCGAAAGATTATGCTCTTTGTAACGCTCTTCAAGCAGCGCAGGATCATCGATCCGCTGTGAACCACCAATAATCTCTCCGTAGCCTTCTGGAGCGATCATATCCGCACACAGTACGACTTCCGGACGGTTTGGATCTGGCTTCATATAGAACGCTTTGAAAGAAGCAGGGTAGTGAGTAATAAATACAGGTTTATCGTATGCTTCTGCGATTGCTGTTTCATGAGGTGCACCGAAATCATCACCCCAAGCAATATCTTCAAAGCCTTTATCGTTCAAGAACTTGATCGCATCGTCATAAGTAATGCGTGGGAATGGTGCTTTGATATTCTCCAGCTTGGAAATATCGCGACCTACCGCTTCCAACTCCGCACGGCAATTCTTCAATACAGATTGCACTACGAAGCTAATAAATTCTTCCTGAACCTTCAAGCTTTCTTCGTGATCTGTAAAGGCCATTTCTGGCTCGATCATCCAGAACTCAATTAAGTGGCGACGAGTCTTAGATTTCTCTGCACGGAAAGTTGGTCCAAAGGAATATACACGGCCTAGTGCCATTGCCGCAGCTTCCATGTACAACTGTCCGCTTTGTGTTAGATAGGCGTCCTCATCGAAGTACTTCGTGTGGAACAAGTTAGTAGTTCCTTCTGCTGACGTTGGCGTCAGAATCGGAGGATCCACCTTTGTAAATCCACTCTCGTTGAAGAACTGTTGGATTGCACGAATAATTTCCGCACGAATTACCAGAACAGCCCGCTGCTTCGAGGCACGCAGCCAGAGGTGACGGTGATCCATCAAGAAATCTACGCCATGCTCTTTCGGAGTAATTGGATAATTCTCTGTAAGATGCAGGACTTCAATTCCAGTTACAGTCATTTCAAAACCAGATTGACTGCGAGGTTCCTCGCGGATAATTCCGGTCACATACAAAGAGCTTTCCTGTGTGAGGCTCTTAGCTGCATCCCATACCTCTTCAGGCACTTCTGATTTCACTACAACTCCCTGAATATAACCTGTACCATCGCGAAGCTGCAGGAACTGAATTTTACCACTGGAGCGCTTGTTGTTTACCCAACAACCGATAACAACACTCTCTCCAACATGTTCATTCACGTTCTTAATTACACTCTTGTTAGCCATGCCTTCAATCTCTCCTCTAATTTAGCCGTTAATTCCTTGCACAATACGGTGTGTATCACGTGCAATGACAAGTTCTTCGTTTGTCGGAACTACTAGCACTTGTACCTTGGAATCTTCCGTAGAGATACGACGTGGATCGCCGGAACGAACTTTGTTAGCTTCAGCATCCAACTCAATACCCAGGAACGTAAGGTTATTTAGCAGTTTCTCACGAAGCAATGAAGCATTTTCACCAACACCGGCAGTAAATACGATCGCATCTACACCGTTCATAGCAGCCGTATATGAACCGATATACTTGCGCAAGCGGTACTCATACATTTCAAAAGCTAGTGTGGAATTAGGCTCACCTTTTTCCATACCATCAATAATATCGCGCATGTCACTGCTTACGCCCGAAATTGCTAAGAGGCCACTATGTTTATTCAACATGGAGTTAACTTCGCCTACGGACAATTCTTCCTTGTTCATCACGTAAGGGACAATTGCTGGGTCAAGATCACCACTGCGAGTACCCATCATCAAACCTTCCAGAGGGGTCATACCCATGGAAGTATCCACGGACACTCCACCTTGAACTGCAGTTACACTACCGCCGTTACCGATATGACAAGTAATGATCTTCAGATCTTCCAGTGGACGCTCTAAGTACTCCGCAGCAGCCTTGCTTACGAAGTCGTGTGATGTACCGTGTGCGCCATAACGACGAACTTTATATTTATTGTACAATACTCTAGGAATAGCGTACATATAAGCTTTTTCAGGCATGGTTTGGTGGAATGCAGTATCGAATACAACAACCTGCGGTACACCTGGCATATTTACTTCAGAAGCCGTAATCCCCATCATTGCTGCTGGGTTATGCAGTGGTGCAAGGTCAAACAATTGACGAATTTTCGTTTTTGCGTCAGCATCCACAAGTGCGGAGGATTTGAAGAACTCTCCACCATGCACTACGCGGTGACCTACAGCATCAATTTCTTTAATAGATTCAATTACACCATGCTCTTTGTCTGTAAGACAAGCAAGGACTTTGCGGATCGCAGTATTATGTTCCAGAATTTCGCTTACTTCTGTCACTTCCGCTTTGCCAGTAGGTTTATGATTCAGAATGGAGGAATCCATCCCGATACGTTCAACCAAACCCTTAGCCAAAACCGATTCATCGGTCATGTTATACAGCTGATATTTCAAAGAAGAACTACCTGAGTTAATAACTAAAATATTCATACACGGTCACCATCCTTGTCGTACTTGAAGAAGCCTTCTCCTGATTTCATACCTAGTTGTCCTGCACGTACCATCTTCTTAAGAATTGTAGAAGGACGGTATTTCAGTTCTCCGTATTCACGGAACATATTTTCGAGTGCCGCAAGTACCGAATCCAGGCCAAATCTGTCAGCCATTTCAAGTGGTCCATATTGGAATTGATAACCAATACGCATAGCATCGTCAATATCCTGTGCGGAGGCAACGCCTTCTTGCAGCACATGCATAGCTTCATTGATAAACAAGCAAATGAGGCGTGATGTTACAAATCCTGGGGATTCATAAATCATTACACCTTTTTTCTCAACAATCTCATCAACAAAGGATTTTGTATCTTCAAAAGTAGCATCTGAAGTTTTCAGACCACGTACGATTTCTACAAGATCCACTTTAGCTACAGGATATATGAAATGCATTCCGATCACGCGTTCCGGATACATCGTAGAACTTGCAAGTTCAGTCAAGCTAAGTGTTGATGTATTGCTGGCAAGAATAATGTGGTTCGGGCATACTTGATCCAATTGATTCAAAATCTTTTTCTTTTCTTCCAAATCCTCAACAATGGTTTCGATAACCATGTCACAAGAGCTGAGCTCCGCGAAATGTGTCACTTTTTGAATGCGGCTAAGAATCAGCTTCTTCTCAGCTTGAGTGATCGCCCATTTCTCCAGTTGCTTATCTAGACTTGTCTCGATCATTTCGTAAGAGTAGTCCAGTTTCTCCGCGGTTTTCTCCACTAGTAATACATCCAGGCCTTTGGCTGCTAACATTTCAGCAATACCTTGTCCCATTGTGCCACCGCCGATGACACCTATTTTTTTGAAATTCATAAAAAAGTCTCCATCCTTTCAGGTATCTATACTTTTGTATTGTACCTTGTCTGTCGCAAAAATTTATAAAGCCCGACATATAATGATATCTTAGCATGCCTGAAAAGTAAAAAAAAATAACCAGCATAAATATTTATGCTGGTAAAAGGACGCTGTCACGAAATTGACATCGAAATTGCTCTCCAGAGAGTACTTCTTCCTTCATTAAAATGTCAAGAGAGTAATCAAATACATTTCGTTGCTTTTCAAGGTGCTCACGAGTGCGCGTCATCAACTCATCCAATATCTTACTATTTTCCTTCATAAGTTCTTCAGTGGTAACCATTTCCAGCTTAGCGATACCCAGCGAAGTTAAACCTGACTTCATCATCGTTTCCACAATATTCAGCGCCTGATCGAAATCACCGCGTGAACCTGTGCTTCGTCCACCATAATACATTTCTTCAGCAGCTGCTCCACCAAGTGCAATCATAATCTGATCTTCGAGATAATCTTTGGTGTACAAATACTGCTCTTGCTGAGGATTATGTCGCACATAACCAAGGGCTTGCCCACGCGGAGTCAGCGTAACCTGACTAACGCTTCCGGGACGAAGGAGCTCTGCCATGATGGCATGTCCCAATTCATGAATGGCGACTCTCTTTTTCTCTTCATGATTTGTTTCTCTATCCGTTTTTTCACCCATCATTACCTTGTCAATCGCCATCGACAGATGCCGCTGCTCCACTTTCGTCAAGTCCTCACGCATCATATAAATCGCAGCCTCATTCATGACACTTTCAAGCTGAGCACCGGAAAAGCCATAGGCTTCTTCAGCGATTTTGTCGAGACTCACCTCTGTATGAAGAGGCTTATTCTTCGCATGCAATTCGAGAATCGATTTGCGGCCCTTTTTGTCAGGCATGTCCACTTGAATATGACGGTCGAAGCGTCCAGGACGTAACAATGCTGAATCAAGCATTTCTTTCCGGTTTGTTGCAGCTACCAGCAAAATACGCGGAGTTTCGTTATTATAAATACCATCCATCTCGGTCAATAGCTGATTTAAGGTCTGATCATATTCACGTTGCTGACCGCCTTCGCGCTTACCGCCAATTACGTCAATTTCATCAATAAAAATAATGGCACTTTGTTTGTTCTCCTTAACAGCACGGTTACGAGCATCCTTGAACAAATCGCGGATCCGACCAGCCCCGACACCAACATACATTTCTACAAATTCACTACCTGATGCAGCTACGAATACGGAGTTTGTATAATGCGCTGCTGCTCTGGCCATAAGGGTCTTACCTGTTCCTGGAGGGCCAGTGAGCAGAATCCCTTTCAAAGGACGAATCCCAAATTTACTAATCTCCTCGTGCCGGATCAAAAAATCGAGTGCCTCACGAAGCTCTTGCTTCGCATTGTCTTGCCCACCAATTTCTTCAAAAGTGAGCTTTGAAGGCCCTTCCTTCTGGCGTTTCTTCCCCGCACCAGCGTTCACCGTAAGCCCGCCACGCAAATGAGCAATTATAAGTAATGCAGTAAGCATTCCAGCTGCTATAACAATCGGGAATATATTAATACCTAAAAAAGCCATGAAAATAAACAGCACAGGAATAAATCCGAGTAAAATTTCTTTAAGGTACTTAGGCATTATTCCATACCCCCAAGGTCGCAGGTTTTCGCGGCAAAATAATAAATTTGCTTTCTTTTCCATTACTCAAGCTTACGTACACATTGTTGTCGTCGATATCAGTAGATGCTATCACATCTTTAAATTCCGTATTTTGCTGTTTCAATCTATCAAGTTCTGTAGGTATAATCGTATATTTACGGCTCTCCATGGCTTCAGCTACAGAGAACATCGCTTTATCCCAGTAATCATCCAATAGTTCACTTGAATTTTGCTCCACATCGAGTTTAAGTTTACGTCCTTCAATCACTGATTTTCCTTCTTTGGATACATACGATACTAGATCACGTAAATTCGTGCCCGGCTGCAAATCAAGTTTCAAAGTGACCTCATCGCGGTTAATACTAATATGTGAAGTATTTACTCCCTCAAATCCGGTTACAATCTTTTGGAGCGGTTCCTGTAAAGCAAACTGACGATATAAAAAGAATCCTCCGAATAATAGCATAGCCGACAGTAGAGACGTTATCAGTACAGGTACAAGACGTAATTTCAAGAAACGTCCTCCTCTCAAAGATGAAAAAATGTAAACAGAATGATCCAAAGTCATAGCTGCTAAGAGCTCATCAGAGCCTGACGTTCTACTAACACTGTTCTAATTACAAACAGTAGTATATCACAGGTGTATATACTATATTGAAAAAAAGTGTGAAGATATTTAAAATTTTATTTTTTAATTATTTCCATTTTATTTAATTTATTGATTTAATTCGACAAAAAAAGGGCTGTTACTCTTAAATAACAGACCTTTTTTCGTATGAATCTTTAAATCCCAATATATAAAATCTACTCTTATAGTATATCACAATTCGTGTACTTATAGTATATCAAATAATATGTCATTTTAAAAAACAAGCGAACCATAAATGGTCCGCTTGTTTCTCCTATAATGCTTTTGTTTAATTTAGCGGCTAGGTAAACTGTAACCTTCACCCATTCGAGCCCCATCTGAGAACCGATAAAATTGATAATAATATCGACCGCTTTGTTTATAAAAAAGCTGCCAAGCATACTCCCCGTTATATACTCCTGGCAACAACCGCTCAATGCTGATGTCCGGAAGATCGGCTTTTATAAGGCTACGCATTTTCGCTTCAGAGGTCCCTTTACTTAGTTCTTCAGCATATACTGCGTCGGTTCCTTCAGCAAACTTCCCATCTACAGTAAAACGTACCCAAACCATCAACTCGGTCCCGGCTTCATTCTTCCCTGTTAAGACCCAGTACACCGCATTATCATCCCACACGGATTTCTGCGCTTTGGTTACCTCTGTCAGACCAGCACTGGTTTTAGCGACATCCTTAGCGATATCTCGCTCGTTCCATTGATCTTTCATAATATAAGCATAGAACTGGATAAGTCCGAACAGAAGGAGCAGAATCAGAACTGACCCCAGGAGGATCCATTTTTTCCTTTTCTTCAAGGTACAGCTCCCTTTCTAGTAATATATCTTTTTTGATTATATAACACACCTGTGTGTTTATCCAAAGTTTCATATCCAATTCAATGATCTAATTATCAGAAACACAAAAGGCTGTAACTTTGCAATCGCAGAAAGTCACAGCCTTTCAGTTATTCGTTATGATCTTAGACTATCGTTTAAGCAGTCCATCAAATGATTCTTGCGCCTTACGACGGATTGCTTCCTCATCTAGCGTTACACATTCTCCATGTTTTACAACCTGTTTACCATTCACCCATACATGCTCAACGTCCTTGGCGCTGGCAGAGTATACAGCATGAGACAACAGATCTGTGTGTGGTAGCATATGCGGCTGGTCTATATCAATCGCGATAAAGTCCGCTTTCTTGCCAACAGCGAGTCTACCCACATCATTTAAAAAGATAGACTTTGCGCCATACTCTGTAGCTATACGCAGCGCTTCCGGAGCTGGAACAGCCGTCGGATCACCACTTACACCTTTATGGATGAGGGCTGCAAGACGCATCTCTTCAAACATATCCAGGTTATTATTGCTTGCCGCACCATCTGTACCCAGTGACACCTTCACACCAGCCTTTAGAAGATCCGTAACCCGAGCCACTCCACTAGCCAGTTTCAGATTACTTCCTGGGTTATGAGACACGCCTACATCATGACGAGCCAGTATCTCGATCTCTTCATCATTCAAATGAACGCCATGAGCAACAATAGACGGACGAGTGAACATTCCAAGCTTCTCTAAATGCGCTACAGGCCGAAGTCCGTAATCCACCACATTCTGCTCCACTTCGCGTTTGGTCTCGGACATATGGGTATGCATCGGTAAATCCAAATCATGTGCCGCTTGTACAAACTTAACAAAGAAGTCCGGTGGGCAAGTATATGGGGCGTGTGGCGAGATCATCGTCGTAATTCTGCCGCCAGCCTTACCATGCCAATTTCGTGCAAAAGAAATCGCTTCCGCAAGCTTGTGATTTTGTACTTCCTCTGGGCATAATCCGATTACGCCTCTCATCAGTACGGAACGGATGCCTGATAATTCGACCACCTCTGCTACTCGGTCCATATGATCATACATATCCAAGAAGGTTGTAGTACCACCTTTTAGCATTTCCAGTACCGACAAGGAGGTTCCCCAGTATACATCTTCTCCAGTGAATTTCGCTTCCATTGGCCACATCTTCTCTTGAAGCCACACCTGAAGTGCTAAATCATCTCCATAACCACGAAGCAATGACATTGCGGCATGGCCATGTGTGTTTACCAGACCTGGCATAAACAGCAGACGACTGCCATCAACAACTTGCACATCATCTTCCATTAAAGGCTCTTCTTTTCCTATGTAAGTGATCAAATCATCTTCAATAGTCATGTATCCGCTCAGAACCGGCTCATCCGTTCCCGGAATAAGAAAACGCCCGCCCTTAATAATCGTTTTACTGCTCTTCATTTCCGCTTTCTTCCTTTCCGTCTTTCAAATAATAAGCAAGGCTTTGCAAATCCGTTGTAAAATCGGCAGCATGAACACGGATATTCGATGGTGTTTTTAGAATCACTGGTGCAAAATTCAAAATCGCCTCAATGCCAGACTCAATGAGAATATCTGCTACATTCTGCGCTTCTGAATCAGGCACAGTAATTATCCCAATTCGAATACCTTGCTCACGAACCGTCTGACCAAGCTCCTCCATCGGTTGAACGGTAAGAGAGTTGATTTTCCGCCCTACCTTAGGTGCATAGGAGTCAAATATAGCGGTAATCTTCATAGTATCTTTCAGATAAGCATTGTAATTAGATAATGCATGTCCAAGGTTACCAGCACCTACTAAAGCCACATTCAATTGTTGATCCAGCTTCAGAATATGACGGATTTTTTCAATAAGATAAGTTACGTCATACCCGATACCTTTTCTACCAAAGTCTCCAAAATAAGCTAAATCTTTACGAATTTGAGCAGGATTTAAATCAAGTTTTTGTCCTAGTTCTTGTGAGGAAACGGTTAATATTTCACGTTTCTGGAGATCATTCAAGAAACGCAAGTACACAGGAAGTCTGCGAACAACGGCTTCTGATATTTTATCCGATTTCATAATTTACCTCCTAATTTAAGTGATATTCTGTTCAAATCCTATCGAAATATCTGCACCTCGTCTCAAGGAAGAGCGGTATTCTTATACCGCCCTTCCTTGTAGAGTGATTAATAAGATCGATGACGTTCTTTTCAAGAAACGCCTCCGTCTTCCAACCACTCCGCTATACGAGGAACCATTTGATCCGTAAGCATATGCTCCATTTTCGGGCCAGGCAACGAATAGAGGAAATACTTCCCATAGTGAGATTCTATCACCCTTGTGTCATACACAATAACAATACCCCGATCTTGCGCTGTCCGTACCAGCCTCCCAAATCCTTGCTTGAAGCGAATAACCGCCTGAGGAACAGACAACTTCATGAACGGATTCTTTTTCTGGGCTTGTAATAACTCAGACTTCGCTTCCGCTAGAGGGTGGTTTGGCGGTTGAAATGGGAGCCTCACGATGGCCAAGCATGTTAATGCTTCACCTGGAATATCTACACCCTCCCAAAAGCTGCTTGTTCCTAATAGTACAGAAGCTGCACTGTCCTGAAAACGGCGGATCAGCTTGCTACGGCTGCCCCCCTCCACGCCTTGACCTAGCACCGTGATCTCTTGTGAGGCTAGAGCCTCTTTCAGAGGATCGTAAACCTGGCGTAGCATCTTGTAAGAAGTAAACAGGACAAGCATCCGCCCACGTGTTGTAATAGCTGCTTCTGCTAGTGACTGTACGAGTGTATCGACAAATCGGGCATCGCCTACACTCCCCTTCACACTAGGGAAATCCCGCGGAATAACTAACAGCGCCTGCTCCCGATACTTAAAGGGAGAAGGCAGGAGTGATGTCATCAGACGCCCCTCTTCCGCAGCTTCATTAAGTCCGAGATTATCAATCATAAACTGGAAAGATTTATCGACAGAGAGTGTCGCCGAAGTTAGCACGATACTTTTCTTCTTGTCGAAAAACAGCTCCTTAAGCTGAGTACTAACATCAACAGGAACGGCATACAGCTGTAGCGATTTACTGCGATAATTTCCATTCGCCTCCAGCCAATATACTACATTCTCATCATTTAATCCCATAAAAAACCGTACTTGCTCACGTATAGAAGCTAAATCCTTAAATAAGCCGCTAATATCGGTAACTAGACTATCTGAGGAAGATTGACCTTCTTGATCTCGCATCTCATTAAGCATTTTATCACCTTTACGGATAATTTCGCTTAATGTCAGATTCATAGTATTCTCTAAAGCAACCAATTCATCCCAATCTTTCGGTTTACGGGTAGGAAGTAGCCGCATGACTAACTGGCCGGCTTCTCCCGCCGCTGCATCGCTACGTTCCGGCAAGAGGCTGAATAGTTTATCACTAAGCAGATCCCAGGTTTCTTTTACGGTAAGCAGGTCCGGATAGATTCTATCGATCACTCCGCTCCATTCAGAAGCTTCCTCACTGCCTGATGACTGAAGCATTTGGCGAAGTGTAGGAAGTTGGCCATTTCGACTATCCTTATAAAGACGCGATAATGTATGTGCCACCGTGAAATGCTTCATATGCATGCCTAAATGCTTGCCAGCCACGTCCTCCAGATGATGGGCCTCATCTATTACAAGATGTTCATAAGCGGGAAGTAGTTGATGCCCAGCCTTAACATCAGCGAAAAGCTTAGAGTGGTTCGTAATGACCACGTCTGCAATACCAGCTTCATGCTTAGCCCGATGATAATAACACTTACGGAACCAAGGACACGAGCGACCCAGACAAGAATCGGTATCGCTTGCCACCGTCTCCCAAAAATCTCCGCCACGTCCACTTAGATTGAGCTCTTCGTCATCTCCTGATTCACTTTGTGTCAGCCAAACGATCATCTGAGCCGCAGTAAGCGCATCTTCCCTCGGACTTATAAAGTCTTTTTTATTAATTTTATGTTCGAACTTACGAAGACACAAATAATGCCCTCTGCCCTTAAAAATTGCAGCTTTAAATGGAAAAGGAACTACCTGCGTTAACAAAGGAATATCACGCTCACGCAATTGATCCTGCAGATTAATAGTATGAGTGCTGACCATGACTTTTTCATTAGTGCGTACGCTTTGGTATATGGCAGGCAATAAATAACCAAGGGATTTACCGGTTCCTGTCCCTGCTTCGATCAATAGATGCTTGTCTTCGGCAAGTGCCGTCATCACCTCATTGATCATAATATCCTGAGCTTCTCGGCTTTCATACTGTGGCAAAGTTTCTTTAAGTCGTTTCGTTACTTCATCCATATAATCTGTAAAAGATAAATTGTGTAGTGGATTCTCAGCATGCTCGTCTCGAGGTGGAGCTAATTCATTCCAGTCTCCTACAGCAAGCGCTAATTGACGATAGAAAGTCAGATCACCTTCGGGCTGAAGCGTCTCCGCTTCCCGTTCACGCAGCAGACCATCAAAATACCAACCCAGATCACTATCCTCTTCCGTAAACAGCTCACAGAGTCTCTGAATCGTCAGCAGAGGCAAATCGTAGAGCTCCTCCAGACATTTCAGCAATACAAGAGCAGTTGCGAGTGCATCACTGTCTGCCTGATGCGGACGATCATGCGTCACTCCAAAATGTGCACTAACTGATCCTAGTTGATAGGATGTGAGGGAAGGAAAGCAGATTTTCAGAAAATCAATCGTATCTAAAATCCGCCCTTGAAATGGTAAATACCCACATCGGTCTAAAGCATTTTGCAAAAAATGGAAGTCGAATGCGACATTATGCCCTACAAGCACAACATCATCCAAGAGTGGGACAAGCTCCATCATCATCTCATCCAGCTCAGGTGCATCCTTTACATCATCGTCGGTAATCCCCGTTAGACCAGTTATAAAAGGAGGTATCGGCGTTCCGGGCTTGACGTAGGAACCATATACCCGGGAGATGGACCGGTCTTCTTCTATAATTGCAAGGCCAACCTGGATAATTTCACCCACGGATTGGGTTCCCGTTGTTTCGAAATCAAGCACGGCAAATTTCATTATAATTCTATTCCCTTTCAATTGAGACTCTTAATCAGCATAACAGAAGTTGCGAAAAAAGGCGATGCACACCACTGGTTCAGGGGATGCATCGCTTGAATGAAAATGCGGAATAATAAACCGTAAACGTAATAATTTACAATAATGAAACAAGCTGATTTCCGAAATGAAGCTTACCTCCTCGGCGGCGGCAAACCTCCAAATTAACGGTTGGTTCAGGAAGTGCCGGGTCAAGTTGCAAAGAAAGGCCAAACAGCTCCTGCGCTTCATTGAAACGTTCTTGAGAGGCCCTGATGCAACCTAAAGCGTTATAAACCATTGCCTTCAGCTTGGTTTCCCGTATCAAACCGAGCATATGGTTCAGATGGCTCCAAGCAGCTTCCCCCTCCCCTTCCTGCAGGTAAGAGATGGCTAAATATAATCGAGCAGCCAAGCTATCCGGATATTGCACAATAACTTCCTTAAACTGTTCAATACATTTCCCATACATCAGCAGCTTATAATACCCCTGACCTCTAACAAAAGTATCCATGCACAGCTCGGGTGCTTCCTGCTCTGGCACTTCCTCTTCAACCACAGTCGTAAAATCTACACTTTCACGAAAGTGACTTAGCTTCTCTGCAAAGGCCAGCCATTCATCCATCACTTTATCACTAAGTCGATGCAGCATATTATAATTGCATAAAAGCTCATTCCGGCGGGCACCCTCCGCTGTAGGGTAATCTGTAACGATCTCCTGAAGCACCTTGTTCATTTCAGCAAACAAATGTTGAAACATGGGCTATCCCCCCTTACTGAAGATGAAATCAGTTCAGCTTGCCTGACTTCATTTTCTGCGAGAACGGGGTCTTTCATCCCTGCCATTCATTACATGGCGTAAGTCCATAATTTAAGCGATTGTAGCATGCAATTCATGATCAGCCAGCTTCACGGGTCTGTTGTTCTCATCCACGAATACCACCGTTGGCTTATGCGACTCCAGTTCTTCCGAAGACAACATCGCATACGAAATAATAATTACTGTATCTCCCGGTTGAACAAGACGTGCAGCTGCACCATTTAGGCAGATCACACCACTGCCGCGAGGCCCTGGAATAACATAGGTTTCTAACCGTGAACCATTATTGTTGTCCACGATCTGCACTTTTTCATTCTCAAGAATATCTGCCGCTTCCATTAAGTTCTCATCAATGGTAATACTTCCCACATAATTCAAATTCGCTTCTGTCACCGTCGCGCGGTGAATTTTGGATTTCATCATATGTCTAAACAAGAGCGGCAACCTCCTTTGGAATAAATACATTATTGTCAATTAATCGCGTTCTGCCAAACTTCACGGCAAGCGCTATAATAATTTCCCCATTTACATCCGTTAATAAAACTTCGTTCTCTAAGCCTTCCAGATTAGGGAAAGTCAGTATTTCCGCATAATCAATGACCGCCAAAGGAGAACTGGAAATAACCGAGGTCAACAATTCCCGCACTTCAGCAACGGTTGTTACTTTTCCTTCTTCAATGGACTGACGCGCTTCACGCAAGGAACGAGATAACACCAGTGCTTGAGAACGTTCCTCTGGAGATAAGAATACGTTACGCGAGCTAAGTGCAAGTCCATCTCCTTCACGAACGATAGGGCAAGGTACAATTTCAACATTCATATTCAAATCAGATACCATTCTGCGGAGCACAGCTACTTGCTGAGCATCCTTTAGCCCGAAGAAAGCATAATCTGGCTGCACGATATTGAATAGCTTATTAACAACTGTTGTTACGCCATTAAAATGTCCTGGACGCGAAGCCCCACAAAGTCGAGTGGTGAGCTCTGATACCGAGACAGTAGTCCGGGTAGGCTGCGGATACATTTCTTCCACACTGGGGATAAATACAATATCGACACCTTCGCGTTCCGCAAGCTCCAAATCACGCTCTTCATCGCGCGGATAGGAATCATAATCCTCATTCGGTCCGAACTGCAGCGGGTTCACAAATATGCTCATAACGACCGTGTTGCTCATTTCTCCTGCCCGCCGAAGCAGACTGGCATGTCCTTCATGCAGGTATCCCATGGTTGGAACAAACCCAATCGGGGTATGCCCACCTTGTCTCATATATTCCAAAGCTTCGCGCAGTTGCTTAATGCTTCTGACGACTCTCATCTTATTCCCCATCCTTTCCGGCACCGCCGTATAAAGATTCCAGAACGGTTTCATCTGCTTTAAAAACATGACCTTCATCTGGGTACGAGCGATCCTTCACTTCTTGCACATATTGGCTGATACCCTCACGAATCAGGCTACCCACATCCGCGTAGGTTTTGACAAAACGTTTCTCACGGTAGGGTGAGGCATAACGCAACAAATCATGGAAAACCAATACCTGTCCATCACAATAACGACCTGCACCAATCCCAATGGTCGGAATGCTCAGTGCCTCAGAAATTGCTTGTGCTACTTCTTCTGTCACCAGCTCCAGTACCACTGCAAAAGCACCTGCTGCTTCAAGGGCCTTAGCTTCATCCATCAGACGTTTTGCATCTTTGGCGTCCTTACCTTGAATGCGGTAGCCGCCAATCATATTTACCGATTGTGGTGTAAGTCCAATATGCCCCAGCACAGGAACTCCCGCAGCTACAACCGCAGTAACTGTCTCACAAATTTCGAGACCGCCTTCCATTTTGACGGCATGAGCCCGCCCTTCCTGCATCAGTCTGCGCACACCCCGCAAGGTTTCATCTATACTTCCGTGGTAGGTCATAAATGGCATATCTGCCACAATGAATGTTTTTTGTGCGCCCCGAGTTACCGAACGAGTGTGGTAGACCATATCGTCAATCGTAACAGGTAAAGTTGTATCATATCCAAGTACCACATTTCCCAGGGAGTCACCCACCAGAATAAGATCGATACCGGCTTCTTCAGCAAGTAGAGCCGATGGGTAATCATAAGCAGTCAGCATGCTTAACCGCTCACCATCTGCTTTCATTTTTTTCATTTTTACAATATTAAGTGCTTGTTTGTTTGCCATTTCTCTCTTCGTCCTCCTTTTTGAAATTACATCCCCGTAAAAATCGCAACAAAAAAACCTTTTAGCAACGATTTGCTAAAAAGGTCCGAAGGGCAAAAAAGAGTCACTCGCGATCGTCCCTTCTGTCTCGGTCCTTACGGCTCAGAGCAGAATCCAACGTAACCGTCTAACGCAGTTATGAAGGTGATTCCAATAATAAAACCATTATAAGTACATCAGATCAAGAGTACAGTTCGCAAAACGATACCGCCTCTGCCCCATAGTATAACAAAAAGGACTCGGAAATACACGAAAAAAATATGACAGGGGATGACACCCTGTCATATAAAAAAGATTTATAAAAGCTCGATTTCACCTGAGCATACGCTAGAAATCTCTCCTGCGCTGTTTTTAAGGATTAGTCCACCTAACTCATCCAAGCCTACCACAACGCTTTCAGAGCGTCCCTGAGGGCTATTCAGAGCGATTTGGCGACCCAAAGTAACTGACATCGACTCCCACAGCTCTTTGATAGGTTTAAAACCTTGTTCCATGTAAAGATTGAAATGCAGCTCTAACTCATTCAATACAGCTCTTACCAGCTCCGAACGGTCAATAGGGACACCGCCCCGCTGAATCCGAAGAGAAGTCGCTACTTTCTTCAGATGATCAGGATAATCGTCTTCAGTCAAGTTCGCAGAAATTCCAATCCCGGCGATGCAATAATGAAGCTCTCCTTCTCTTAGCGAAGACTCGAGCAAAATTCCACATATCTTTCGACCGCCCGCAAGCAAATCATTTGGCCATTTAATCCCGGCGTCTACTCCGGTTACACGGCGAATTGCCTTACAGACTGCAACCCCAGCAAGCAGTGTTAACTGAGGAGTCTGTAACAAAGGTAAATTCGGACGCAATACAATACTCATCCAAATGCCTTTGCCACGAGGAGAAAACCATTTTCTACCCATTCGTCCTCTAGCACCGGTCTGTTCTTCAGCGATTACGGTTGTTCCTTCTGGTGCACCGTTTTCCGCCATTCGTTTGGCTTCCTCCTGAGTAGATACGACAGACTCCAGGAGCTGAACTCTGTCTAGCCAATTCGAATCAGAAGCTTCCTGCTTCAACCCGGTTAGCGACAGCGCTTTTTCATAGCTCATGTCCATCCATCCTTTTTGCTTCAAGCAGCAATTCTTGTTTATTGTTAAGAAGATCTCCCGAAGCAGTCGCCTGCAGAAGTGCACTCAGCATATTGCCAAGCCAAGGTCCTGGACGTTTCTCAAGCACTTCCGCCAACTCATTGCCCGTAACAGCAAGCTCCGAGAGACTCTTCAATGGCATTTGTGCGATCCACTCTTTTGCAGGCACCGCTGGGGTGGTGATAGCGGGCGAGTCTTTTGAGACCGCTTGGGTGTTGACAGCGGGTGAGACTTCCGAGTCCGCTGGCGAGTTCGCAGCGGGAAGGGCAGCTGCTGGCAGGATCGCCAGCAGCGAGAGCCACCCTTCGGCGGCTTCCACGCCGAAGGTCAGCACGGCGGCGATCCAGCGCCGCCGCAGTAGATCCATGCCGCCCGGTTCCCCCGGCGGCATAGCCTCCAGGGCAGCGGTCCAAGCTTCGCGGACCCGCAGCACCTGGACGACGCTGGTACGCGTCGTCCCAGAGAACGTCCATGCCCGCAGCAGCTCATCGGCCTCCTGGGCCGACTGCTTCAGGGCATGGAGGAGAAGCGCCCACCGCAGGTGGGCGCTCTCCAGTTCCCCTATCCCGGCCGTTAAGGCGGCAGCCGCCGCCAGATCGGTTCCGTTCCAGGGGAACGGGGCTTTCCCACGCGCGAGCAGCTCACAGCGCACTAGCATAGCAAGGCCGCGCCGAGGATGCGGCCCCTCTACGATGCGGTCCAGCTCCGCGCGGACACGCTCCACAGCAATATGCGCCAGCTTATCTCGCTGACGCAGGAGCCCTCTCCACGTATTCTTAGCGATGGAGAAATCTAACACCGATGCGAAACGAACGCAGCGAAGCATGCGAAGCGCATCCTCATCGAACCGTTCCTCTGCATCACCCACACAGCGGATCACACGGAGAGCTAGATCCTTCTCGCCTCCGAAGGGATCAATCAAATCTCCACCCAGCCCGCAGCATATAGCGTTAATCGTAAAATCACGACGACGAAGATCTTCCTTCACATCACTAACAAATTCAACATGGTCCGGACGACGATGATCGACATATCCGCTTTCAGTTCGGTATGTCGTCACCTCAAATCCATGCCCATCCTGAAGCACGGTGACCGTCCCATGTGCTAGTCCTGTCGGAATACTGCGTGCGAAGATGGCTATCACTTCCTCCGGCACTGCTGAAGTTGTAATATCCATATCATGCACTGGCCTACCCAATAGCTCATCGCGAATGCAGCCTCCAACCCAAAAAGCCTCATGGCCGTTTTGCGTTAGCTCAGAAATTACATTTTCCGCCGCAAGAGCCATAGCAGATGGCGCCATTTTCCATTTCATTACGAACTCCTTACCCCCTGACTGTATCCAGTCTAGGTACCTTGCGCCCGAGCACACGGTAATATATATCCTCATACTGACTTGTAATCGAATCCTTACAGAAATCTTTGCAGGCCGTTTCCAGACAAGCTTGTCTGAACCGCTCCACCATGCGATCATCCGATAGGAGTTTGATTGCATATTTCGCCATAGTTTCTGTATCACCAATTGGAGCAATGAATCCTGTCTTGCCATGTTCTATGAGCTCCGGAATGCCTCCGGTTTGAGAACCTATAGTCGGAACACCACAGGCCATCGCTTCCAGGGCGACCAGACCAAAGCTTTCCTTCTCAGAAGGTAACAGAAGAAGATCAGCCAACGAAATAACTTGAGCAATCTCATCCTGTCTTCCTAAGAAGCGGACTTTATCATCCAGACCCATTTCACTGATCTTAGCTTGAATCTTAGGAAGATCTGGCCCTTCGCCAACAAGCAGCAGACGTGAAGGGATTTCACGATTCACTTTAGCAAAGATATCGACAACATCGCTTACCCTTTTAACTGGGCGGAAGTTACTGATGTGCATCAAGATCTTCTCCTCAGGAGAAGCAAAATCTTCTCGCAGATTCGATACATCCCGTGGATAATAGACACGATGATCAACGAAGTTATAAGTGAGGTCGATCTCGCGCGTAATATCCAGCACTTCTCGTGTTTCTCTAATGAGATCCTTCGATACGGCTGTTACGGCATCACTTTCATTTATTCCAAGACGGATTAGATCTTTTAGCGATTCATCCTGTCCAAGTACCGTAATATCAGTGCCATGCAAAGTCGTTACAACTTTTATATCATTACCAAGCATCTGCTTAGCAAGGAAAGCACAAACAGCATGCGGAACGGCGTAATGAACATGCAACAGATCTAAATTCTGCATTTTGGCAACCTGAGCCATCTTCGTAGCAAGTGCTAAATCATAAGGAGGATATTTGAATACATAATAATCATTAACCTCTACCTCATGGTAAAATATATTTTTCTGGAATTTCCCTAGCCGAAACGGAATGCTGTGTGTAATAAAATGAACTTCATGTCCCTTCTCGGCCAAAAGTTTTCCTAATTCAGTCGCTACTACGCCTGAGCCGCCAAGAGACGGATAACAAGTGATGCCTATTTTCAAACGATCCATATTCCGTCCCCTTCTATACCTTATATAGTTTGATCCCCTGCATTAAACAGATCTACTGCATAGGGAACTTTTGTTGCAAACCCTTCCGCATAGGGAATAAGTCTCCGCTGTCCAAGCAACATGTCTCTGGAACGAACACGTTCAATATAACCTTCCGTTAGCGGTGTGGATACAGCATCGGCACCGAGCGGCTTGGTGAACTGGGAGCGATAGCAGGACAACGCCTGCTCCTTCAGCCCATATTGTTTAGTAACATCTACAATAAGATCCGTACGTCCTAGATCATTTATAAAATAAAAAAACAGCTGTGGAGCCGGAACTGCCGGCTTGTCCGGCATATATTTACGTAGTTTAGCATTAAAAACAGCCTCTTCTACTAACTTACTGCACGCAATATGATCCGGATGACGATCTTCCCAATAAGGAGCAAAAACAATCGCAGGAGCAAACCGGCGAATTTCTGCTGTCACAGCGGCCACATGCTCTTCTGTTATAAACAGCCCTCTGTCAGATAAACCCAAATTCGTCCGCACAGACACGCCAAGCAGATCAGCAGCTTGCTGTGCCTCTTCCATGCGTAGCTCTACAGTACCGTTCGAGGACATTTCCGCAGCTGTTAAATCGCACAGACCTACTTTTAGTCCTGCAGCGGTATGCTTCGCAATCGTACCTGCCATTCCGATCTCCGCATCATCCGCATGAGCCCCAAATACAAGAATGTCCAGCTTCATTCATCAACACCTGGTTTGTATTTATGGACGAGTTCACGCCAAGCAAAGTCACCACGATCAATCGCCTTCACAAGCACCTCAGCTGTTGCGATATTCGTTGCTACAGGGATACCATATACGTCACATAGACGAAGTAAAGCTGTAATATCTGGTTCATGTGGCTGTGCCATTAATGGGTCGCGCAAGAAAATAATAAGATCCAATTCATCTTGGGCTACCATTGCCCCAATTTGCTGATCTCCACCCAATGGTCCTGACATATAGCGATGAATCTTCAAGCTAGTCACATCCATGATCCGTTGGCCAGTAGTCCCCGTAGAAAATAGTTCATGACCTACAAATACATGCTCATAGGCTAATACAAAATTTACGATTTCATCTTTTTTACGATCATGTGCAATAAATGCGATCTTTAACATGGTGTTCTCCCCTGTCTATTCTATAAAGTGCTCAAATCCATAGATCAAGCCAGTGTATCCCATTACCTTTTGAATACCCATCTTAACGCCTGGCATATAGCCTGCTCGCTCATAAGAATCATGCCGAATTTTTAAGGATTGTCCGAACCCACCAAAAATCACTTCTTCTTGGGCAAACACACCAGGAAGACGGACACTATGTATCCGGAATCCATTATAGTAACCCCCACGCGCACCCTCAATCGTTTCTTCTTCTTTAGGGTTTCCTTGACGAAGCTCTTCCCGTACTTCTGAAATCATCTCTGCTGTTTTGACTGCAGTTCCGGATGGAGCATCCAGTTTTTGGTCACCATGATACTCGATAATCTCCAGATGTGGAAAGTATTTTGAAGCTTGAGCCGCAAATCTCATCAACAGAATAGCCCCTATGGAGAAGTTCGGAGCAATAAGTCCACCTATCCCCTGGTCTTGACACTGCTTGTCCAGTTCCACAATTTGCTCCGGTGTGAATCCGGTTGTACCGATAACCGGACGCACTCCATATTTAATGGCTAGCACTGTATTCATATACGCTGATTGTGGTGTAGTGAAATCGACCACAACATCTCCGTTGCTTCCCGCGAGGGCAGCCTCAAGATCTGAAGTTACAATAACTCCTGAGTCTTCGAGACCTACTAGACGGCCTGCATCTATATCCATTGTTGAACGATCTACCGCAGCCGCTAGTTCCAACTCTTCGTCCTGCAGCACAAGTTTAACAACCTCTTTACCCATTCTCCCGCCTGCACCGGATACGATAACTCTGATCTTGTTGCTCATATCTTTTCATCCTCGCTTTCACTAGTTATATAGTTACTGCATATACGATTGTATGGATTTCTGAAGGTCTACCATCAATTCTCGCAAGCCAGAATCATCCGGATGTAAAGAAATCACTTCTTTCAAGGCGGCCATAGCCTGCATATGTTCATTCACCCGACTATGTGCGATGGCAAGCCATACATAAGCATCCCCATATAATGGATCAAGGGTGATGGCCTCTTTAAGTAGCGTAATCGGATGATACGGGTTACGAGTTCTGTTATCTTCATCTTCTATCAACCGCTTAGCTTCCTGTACATGCATCATAGCTTGAAGATGCTGTAGATGTAGACTATACTCAGGTTTGCTGCCATCTAACTTCATAGCCACCTGAGCATGAACTAAAGCTTTATCTAGCATACCACTGCGGGCATACGTTATGGAACAACGATATCTGACTTCAGCATCAGCCGGACTTGCTGCAATCGCGGCTTCAAAGCAAACAATAGCTTCTGCAAAGTCACTACGCAATATAGAGCGATAGGCTTCTCTTACATAATCCCTTTGATCCATATCCTCACCATCCTCACGGCTAAATCCCGTTCGTTTGGTACAGCATATGTTATAGAGGCCTAATCGGTGTCTTTTGGTGTCCAACGACCAGCGTCTCGGGTATTAAACTTATGCATGACCTTATTATGTGCTTCAGTCAGATCAATCCCAAGAGAATTTGCAAAACAAACAGTAATAAACAAAATATCTCCCAATTCAAGCTCTATAGAATTCTCTGCTTCATCAGATTTCTTCGGCTTCTCACCGAATTCATGATTGACTTCCCGCGCCAACTCTCCGACTTCCTCGGACATGCGGGCTAACATAGACAGCGGACTGAAGTATCCTTCTTTAAATTGCGATATATAAGCGTCTACTTCACGCTGAATGTCACCAAGACTTTTGTCCATAAAATGTATCTTTGCCCCCTCTGTATATCTTGCCTTCTGTTTGCCCCTATGTTATCGTAAAGACGTTTTGAAGACAAATCTTTTTTGAATATTTTAACACCCGCAAGAAAAGGTATACTTACTATAGGAAAAGAAAAACTGCCTAAACAAGGCCTAACGAGGGATTCCATGAATTCAAACAAGGTAATTTCAATCAGCAAAACAGTTGCCCCTATCATGCTCGGAACCGCAGTATATGCATTCGGACTACTGTATTTCATCATTCCCAGTCAACTAATGGAAGGCGGCGTAACGGGAATCACACTGCTGCTTAATTATGCCTTTGACATTCCAATCTTTTTAACAACACTCCTTATCAATCTCCCATTGTTTCTGCTCGGTTGGAAAGTTCTAGGCGGCCGCCAAATTGTATACACAGGGGTAGGAATCGGATCTTTGTCCCTTTTCTTGTGGATCTTCGAAAGATTGATCTCTGCTGGATGGATTGTTCCTTTCAGTACCGAACATGACTTTATTCTTGCTGCACTATACGCAGGGGTAACACTTGGAACCGGGCTTGGGATTGTGTTTCGTTTTGGTGGCACTACAGGTGGCGTAGACATTGTGGCAAGAATTCTGGGACGGAATTTCGGCTGGAGTATGGGGCAGATTATTCTGGCCATCGACATTTTCATTATCGGCTCTTCCATCTTCTATATTCCCAAAGAAAAAATTCTATACACACTCGTTGCAGTGTTCATCGCATCGCGTGTCATCGATTTTATCCAGGAAGGCGCTTATGCCGCCAAAGCATTTACAATCATTAGTGATGAGGCACCCCAAATTGCTGATCTAATAACTGCTGAACTAGAACGAGGTGTAACACTCATCCCTGCAATCGGTGCGTATTCTAAGCAAGCCAAACATATGGTGTACTGTGTAGTTTCAAGGCAGGAAATTCGCCGTCTTAGTTTACTGGTCAAATCGATTGATCCGCACGCGTTCGTAATTATTAGCGATGTGCACGACGTACAAGGCGAGGGATTCAGAGAAACATAAAATATCCCCACAAAGTGGGGCCTTACTTCGATACGTACTCAGGTACTTTGCGGGGGCCCCAAATATATAAGTTTTGATTCGTTAAAAAAGGAGCGGGGGATTCTTCCCCGCTCCTTTTACTTATTTATATAACCATTCCACTAAATTGGTTTGAAGTTCTGATTCTCTCCACGGTACTTACGATAACCCGCATAAGCTAATACAGCGATAATAAACCCTGCGGCTAGTCCTCCCCAAATCCCAAATTCTTGTGAGGCCAGGGGTACTGACAAAGCCGGCTCATCCTTCTCTTTTCCGAACATTACCCGCACAGTATCCTGACCATAAGACACGATTTCAAGCAACCGGGCCCGTTCGATTTTTTGTGAGGAAGAAGGAATGCCTGCGGCATAAGAGAGCCAAGAATCAAAAGCATTTACAACTTCAGGTTTCCGAGAGACGATCACCGCTGGCCGGATATTTTCATACCTGCCCTGTAGCCTCTCTACAGCCGTTTTCCATCCCGCCAGATCATTTGTAGCACCACTTTGCTCCATCGCATTTAAATCCTCGCGAATTAGCTTATAATACTGAAGCCAAATGGGTTGTCCGGGTTGATTCAGACTGTTGGCAGCTAATCGTAACCTGGTAGCTGTAGCCTCCAATTGCTGCTGAGATACTTTTGCACTTGCCACAGCAGCCTTCAGGTCCATAATGACCCCTGACAACGCATTAATGCCCTCTACAGAGGTCATTCCTTCAAAAGAAGAGGACACTATGATCCTAGAGATCTCTTCGGTCTCTTGTCGGACCTTCATCACATCCCCTTCCAAGACATACCCATACAATGCCTCAGCGGCTTGTTCTAGCTGCTGTGCTCCAGTCTTTCCGCTCATCACTGTCAAACCGTTGCCCGAACTAACGTCGGCGCTTTGCTTCGAAACCTTGCCAGAACCTTCACCAGCATTCCCTTGCGCTGCTGAGGCTTTTTCAACATTCATGCTGGTCAGTAACCAGCAAAACACTAGAATAACCAACACATAATATCTCCCTCGGAGCATGAGACATCCCCCTCCTACCTAAGAAGAAACGACGTTGTCGTCTTTATTAGACGATATTCGTTTCTCGAAAAATTATAAGGATAAAGTATAGTATAAAACTTATACTTCTTATAATTCTAAATGTATGGCAGGCGGACAAGGGTTAGAACTGCTTACTAGAACCTGTTCTTAAACTGATAGATAGAGTCTACTGGTCTTTGTCTACTACTAAACAACCAAGCAACAATTACACTAAACACCGTAAGCGCCATCGTGAAATATTGCACCTGTGTGACATCATCATTCAGTACAGAAGGTAACCATGGGTATATTCCATAGGAATAGTCCAGCATATCGTTAGCAAGGGTCCAGAACAGCGCTAGCGGAATCATTTTGCGGAAAGAAAAGAATCGTGCATAGATCAAAGCTTCTACCGCCATCCCCAAATGAGAGATCACCAGCATCCAGTCTTTCCAAACCAGAATATCTCCTTGATAACCTCCAGCAAAAATCATACTTACTGC
Organism: Paenibacillus sp. FSL E2-8871; assembly: GCF_038000345.1. NCBI lineage: Bacteria > Bacillati > Bacillota > Bacilli > Caryophanales > Paenibacillaceae > Paenibacillus > Paenibacillus sp. FSL E2-8871. Next base: position 2,456,007 of record NZ_JBBOBV010000001.1, read on the forward strand.
CCAAATCCCATACTTCACAGACGTCACAACCGCTAACGCCTCAATAAGCTCCCTTACATTGTTTCCCGTATAGCTTTTTGGAGGAAAGAGCATTAGCAACAGCGCCAAGGTAAAGAACAAGCTCGCGGTTGGACTATCTGGAACAAACGGGAGCAACCAAAGCGGAAAGTTAGCCGCCGTGAACTCCAATTGATTGCCATACCATATGTAGCCATAAATGGTACCGAGAAGATTCACAATAAATAACAACCAAATGATTCCTCGGTGCTTAAACAGTTTATCAAGAACGGACATACAGATCATTAACCTCCCAAGTAGTGGCAACTTTACATTTAGACATACAAAAACCTGACCGCAGTTTCGATCAGGTTTTGCGTTATTTTTATTTTACTGTTCGCTTTTTTGTTTGGCAAGCCAGTCTGCCAAGGCATCAATGTCTTGATCCGAAAGCCCCGCTCCCAGAGCAATATCATACATCTTCGGCATCTGTCCTTGACCCTCTTTTATAATAGTAAGGATTGCTTCTTTATCATGGGTGTCCCCAACGCCGCGAAGTGAAGGCCCGCCTGCCCCTTTCAAATCCGCCGCATGACAAGAGATGCAAGTAGCTTGCTTAAACAGCCCCATAGCCGGATCATCCTTATCTACAATCGCTACTTCCTTTGCCTTAACTGCACTCGAGGTTGGAAGCCCCTTCGCCCTATTCTCTGCCGCCTTCTCTTCCCGTTGAACATCTTCAGGAATTTGACCAGTTTCAGCCATTTCATGTTTGTATTCCGTCCAAGCGGTATTTGTTAAGTACACAATCGCCGCTAGCGATAAGAACATCAAAGATGAAGCGATCGGTCTACGATAGAAGCGACGTTCTCTGCCCGTGTCAAGAAATGGTGCTAAAAGAAGTGAACCAAAAGCCACACCGGTTACACCTAATGTACCCAGAACGATATAATCACCTGAAGCATAAGGAAGCTTCAAATACTGATAGAGAAACAAGAAATACCAGTCAGGAATTGGGATAACCGTAGCACTCGCATTCGCTGGAAACCCTAGCGGCGCTGGCTCTGAAATAGTAAGCACTAATATTCCTACAAGTACAACGACGCCAACCATCCATTCTTTCAGTAGAAAGTTAGGGATAAAGGCTTCCGATTTACCAGGATAGGCTGAATAGTCTGGAGGTGTGATAAATCCATTGCCTTTACGAACTCTGGTATCACCGACATATACAACCTTTTCCTTAGAATTGTTTCCATGTGCCATCCGTATTCCTCCTCTCTTAGATTAACTTACAACGGTCCAGAAATCCCTTGTCTGCGGATCATAATAAAGTGTCCTACGAGCAGACTAAGAAGCACCGCTGGGAGGAAGAATACATGAAGTGCGAAGAACCGAGTCAACGTTTCTGCACCAACAATCGTACCGCCTTGCATAAGTTCTTTCAATACGGGTCCCATCACTGGAACAGAGTTAGCAATTTCGAGTGTTACTTTAGTCGCGAAGTAAGCTTTATTGTCCCAAGGCAATAAGTAACCCGTTAAACCAAGCCCCAACATTACGAAGAAGATGAGCATTCCAACTACCCAGTTCATCTCACGCGGAGCTTTATAAGAGCCTGTAAAGAAGACGCGCATCGTATGAAGGAACATCATAACAATGACAAGACTGGCACCCCAGTGATGCATTCCGCGAACAATTTGTCCAAAGGCAACACTAGATTGTAAATACTCAACACTTGCATAAGCATTGATAATATCTGGAACATAATACATCGTTAAGAACATACCCGATAAGATCTGAATCACTGTAATAAAAAAGGTCAGTCCGCCAAAACAATACACAAACGCAGAGAAGTGATGGGCCGGGTTAACATGCTCAGGAACCTCGTGGTCGGCCACGTCTCTCCAAATTGGCGTAACATCCAAACGTTCGTCAATCCAGTTATAGACATTTTTAAACATTAGAACCTACGCCTCCTCACTAGCTACTGTATTAGGCACAATATCACCCAAAAGAACCCACCCGTTATCAAATTTCGTTTTATACTGATCAAGCGGTTTTGGAGCTACTTCGAGATTTTTGCCGAGTTTGGTATAACGCGCACCGTGGCAAGGACAGTGATACTCGTCCGGATGTGCCTTATCATTGTTCCATCCAACCGTACATCCTAAATGTTTACAAATGGGTGAAAGCGCATAAATATCACCCTTTGCGTCTTTACGGATCCACGCAGTCAGCGTCGCTGTGCTGTCGTACCATCCGTCTTTCTGTTTCAATTCAAACGTAAACTCTTGGGGCTCTTCGGTGATTTTGCTAATTTCAGCAACCTTTATAAAATCACCTGCGCCCTTCTTATGTAATATTGGGTCCACGACAAAACGGACCATTGGGAGAATTGTACCTGCTCCCATAAAAGCAGTAGCGCCACCTAGCGTGTAGGTCAAAAATTGCCTGCGCGACATCTCTTTACGGCTGGGTGGTTGTTCAGGCCAAATATCCTGTTGATCATTATGGCTGCTCATACTGTTATATAACCCCCTTCTCAAGATATAAGAAAGTATCTAAGGTGTCCGATCAGAGATGCCTTACTATAAATAATCCGTTTTCAAATCTTTTCAATGAAATACATCACATACCATTTCGATTCAACCTAATAATAGCTTAGGCACTAAAACCCGTCAAGAATATTGTCTAATTTGTGACAGGCCAAAAAGTGATTTTCACTTACAATTGTTGATTTTCTGTCACATTTAAAAGAGACTCACCTTCCCCACATCTTTTGAATTTTCATACCAATATCACTATTAATCTTACCTTCCAGAGAGCCCTCAATGATAGGCAGAGAGAGTACTAAATCGCTTTCAAAAATTTCTTGTTCCAGAAGTGCTATATCTGTTGTTAATACCACGGCATACTGGAAACCACTGGATTTGACTTTTCGGCAAACCTCATTAATTAGATCGACATATCCTTCCCCTCCATACTGAATCGCCGGGTAAGTTACAATCCGTCCCTTAAACGGTATTTCCACCAAATCCATAAAATCACGTAATCTTTCTAATGCCCGAACCGTCTCAGGAGGACTCTCGGACCCACTTAATCCTGTAAAAGGTATGAGACATGTATCATAGAACTTTCGATTTTCTTCCCACTGTTCAACTTCAAAATCACTGAATTTCATTAATGTCATCTCCCTATTTGCGATCCTTCTTCGCGTCCACTTTTCACAAATTTGCCCGATGTTATAAATCCCATTATATTGAAAGAGGAAGACAAACGTCTAGATTTAGATTTTGACCCGTCTTCCTTCACCTCTAATTGATACAGAAAGTGAGTTGAACAGGTACCTATTTAATAAAAAAGAAATGCGCTAAGCGCATTTCTTTATGCCAAACTTTTAAGTTCTTCTGTAAGATTTCGAAAAGCCAATTTATCTCCTGTAGCCAGCGCCGTGTCAATCTCACGGTGCAAGATGTCGGAGCGACGCTTTCGCAGCGCTTCATCCCACACCATTTCTGCCGCAAGTCCTAGCATCACTTCGTACGTAGCCTTCATTTTGTCCATTCGATACACCTCCGCTGTTTAAGAGATCCTTATTGCTTTAATATTTTGATATCCATCAAGATGATTTTGTTTTCGGTTTCAAAAGTGACGGCACCTACTAAATCATATTCAACAATCCTGTCTACGTTCTACATATTTACCCATTCTGATCAATACTTCATCTATTGTTCCTATCAACAACCAAAGCGAAGTCCTCATCTACGTATGTAATCCTCATAAGCATAAGCATTTGCTTGTATGCCTCCATACTACTATAGATGTTTAGGCACGGCTATCTCCATCCCCCACGGCGTCATCATCACAGTGAGACCAGCAGTAGTCTCCCCTAATTTAAGCATCCCAAGGTGCACCATCATCCGAATAATTCGTTGCTCCAGAATAGAGGCAGCATTGTCATAATAGAACGGTTTAATTAACCACCCAATACCATCCACTAATGAAGGTACGCTCACCCAATTCCCAGCACTAATGCTTACCCAATACACAAGTGAAGGCAGGTTTGGTACAGCCCCCTTATATAGTTTTAACCAAAAAGAGAATATCTGCATCAACGAGTCACATTTTCCGTCGGCTAACACTGACTCTCCTGTCGCCGTAAGCCTTAGCCGAAAACCTTCTTCAGTGATCCAGCGGCGATGACGAACATAATCATACAGGAGCGCTAATCTAGGCGGATAATGCTCACATGCCCTACCATAGCCAAATCTCCAGCCGCCTTTGCTAAGAAGATCCTCCGGAATATGAAGTGCATTCATCACTCCTTGCTGATACCGCCTATACATTGCCCCTTCCTGATTAAGCTCTGGCTCATTTTCCTTGGTATATCTCAGAAGCATAACCAGATCACTTAATAACAATTCTCCTTCATTTCGATACATGGCTGGTTCAGAGCTAACCGCAATCTTATCCTTGATATGTGCGCTCATAGTCTCACGAAAGCGATCTTTCAAGTCTTTAGGCACTTGGAACAAGTATCTGGTTTGCTGGGAGGAACCGCTAAAGAGCCAGCCTCCGCTTTTGAAACGAGAAACCATTTCCCGGAAGCCTCCGGTCTTTCCTTCTGGAGCATCAAAAGAAGCCTGTCTAGCTACTGCCAACAAATCTTCCAGACTAAAGTAGCTGCGTTCATCAAAAAGTAATGTATTCAGAAACCGTAGATCCTCCGGAGCACATTCCCGGATATGAGACTCCATAAAACTTCTGCTTCCAAGCATAATCAAAATACTCTGGATCAAGTCATGTTTGGAATTCTGCTTGCATTCACACCGGTAGCGTCCCGCTATGGCGGTCAGCTGTCCAATATCTGCATAAGTGAGCATATCCGCCAGATTCATGTTTTATCGCCTCACCGTTTTACTACCATTATGGGAAATACAGCCCTTTTTATTCCCCTTTGCGCAAAAAAAATAACCCGATGCACGGGTTAACGCTGATTTTGCAGGATATGGCGAGTACAATTATATAGAATAGGGTTCCATTCCCGTTCTTTCTTCTCCAAAATTGTCAGGGATAAATTTCCAATTCGCTCAGAATACTTATCTTTGTAAAATGCAGTATACAGTTGAGCGAGGAACCCTCCATGAGATATAACTAGTATGTTCCGATTGGGATGCTGTGCAGAAATATCCTCCATAAAGGCAAGTGCACGTGCTTGAAGCTGTTCGTCAGTTTCTTGACCAAGTGAAAGCTGACTCCAATCTTTCCCCCACTTCTCTTCACGCTCAGCGGCAGTAAGCCCTTCTACTTGCCCGTAGGCACGTTCCCGGATCCGATCATCAGGATCAAGCAACGGTACATTTAATTTATCAGCGATGATCTTGCCTGTCTCTGCTGCCCGGGAAAGGTTACTTGTAATGCAATAATCCCAGCGATACGGCTCTTGTAATAAGCGGTCAGCAAGCATAGCAGCTTGCATGCGTCCTTCATCATTAAGCGGAATATCACTTTGCCCCTGTATCTTTCCAATTGCGTTCCAGTCCGTCAATCCATGGCGTATCAAGCCGATTAACATATTGCCTCCCCCTTTTCACCCAAGTATTTGTCTCTTAATGTAACATGGATGAAATAAAAAGTCTTCTTTTATGCGTATTAGAATACAAAAAAGCCCCTTATCTTTACATAAAGGGACTCCTACATCGTTCTTAACACTATTATATACTGAAATAGCTAAGTCATACATCAATAGACCCTTTATGATCTGCGATATCGATTCAGCCGGGTTAACGAAAACACTGCAAAACCCACGCCAAGCATGGATAACATCATCCAATATTGAGGATGAGTAGGTCCCATATTTACTACAAGCGGTTCAATAATCCCACCTTCAGAGCCTAAAATGGGATAAGTAGAAGTCCATTCCATAGAGCCAGCAACGCCAGTCTCTACAATTCCACTTTGAGCCACAGTGATATCTGCAGGTGTTCTAAACATAGTAAAGTAAAGAACACTAGACAAAAATACCGCCAGGAAGCAAGCGATCCAGAGACTAAGCCTATGACGAACAATGGTAGATGTCCCTGCGGATTTCCCATCCCCTGGCATCAACCAAGGACTCTCTAGATAAATCCGCTCCATAACTTTAACATTTATAACTTCTGCACGCTCTTCACTAATCTCTTCTTTCAAATCATGCATAAGCTGGCTACTCTCTTGCCACAGAGACCATTCAGCAGCGCAGTAAGGACAAGTTTCAATATGTTGTTCGAGCAAAATCCGCCTAGGATGTGTGGGGGGAGCGTCCCACAAGAGCGGAATACATTCTTGCGCTTCCCTGCAATTCATTCGCCTTACACCCTCTCAACCTGCTCTTCAACTTCAGGCTCATTGAAATAGGATTCGAGTTGAAGCTTCACACTACTTCTGGCACGAAACAACAATGATTTCACGGAGCTTACACTCTGATCCAAAATTTCTGCAATTTCTTGATAATCCATCTGATCGTATTCACGCAGGATTAGCGCAGAGCGTTGTTTCTCCGGAAGATTATTAATTGCCTCACGAACCAAATTCATCCGTTCTTTACGCAATGCAGCCTGCTCAGGCGCTACTTCAAACGGTGCAACGGGAGTATATCCACTCTCTTCTAGGGATACATTTCCGGCACGATTCTTACGAAGCTCACTCAGCACGGTATTACGAGCAATAGTGTACAACCACGTTGAAAAGGAAGCATCTACCTCTCGAAAGGAATGCAAGCTACGGAATGCCTTGTAGAAAGTCTCCGAACAAAGGTCCTCTGCAATTAGCTCCATTTGTGAGTTTCTAAGCATATGATATACAAATGCCAATATTTTTCGTTGATAACGACGCATTAATTCTGAATATAATTCTGTGTTGCCTTGTTTAATTTCCTGGATCAACTGGGAATCCGTCATGGTGAGATTGGCCCTCCTCGCCCTTGCACGTCTTTTCCCGTCCGGTCCGTACTTATTATACCGGTTTGGGCTTTAAAAGTTGCGCTGGTTTACTACAACTTTTTAGTTTATTACAAGAAGAAACGATATTGTCGACCTTTTATGTAAGACAAACGTTCCTTGTGGGAATTTAAGGAAAAATAAATGACGTGCAACTTATCCGTTCTTCAATTTTGAAATACACCTATGTATATTCAAACACCCAATAATTAAGGCATGATGATTGTGATGAATATAAAAAGAAAAATGGCATATTTCTATGAGCATATAAATTTTATAACGAATCTAGAAATATACCAGATCTATTGTATCACAGATTCTCATAGGATGACATTAATAGACTTCAGAGCAGTAATCTCGTCAGCATGACCTGACAACAGATTATAAACGAACATGAAGTTCAACCATAAGACTTTGATCACTGTAATGTGACTTTAATCTCTTTTCAATAAACTGTTGACAAAATGTAAACGTATACATATAATAAAAGTACAGTATGGTTTCTCTCCACTCCTATCCAAATACTACACGGTTCCAATTTATTGTGAACTGTAGCCGCTTACTTTGTAAGCGGTCTTTTTTTTGTCCTGTAAGCGCTGTATTAGCCCCACTCATTATTAATAACCTCTTCTGCATCCACTTGAAGCAGTAGCTGTTTTCAGCAGTATGCTCTTTCAGATCCTATTTCAGATCCTATAACGAAATAAAAGCCCCTCCATATTGGAAGGGCTACTAACTACACATATACGGTATAATCGTGCTGCTGCAGAAGCACCTTCGCACGTTCCATATCGTTCTCCTGACGAAAAGATAGGCGCATAATTCCCGGCACATCTTCACGACTCTCGATGATTTGTACGTTGCTAAGGTTAATGCCTTGGTCCCCCAGCTCAGTTGCAATACGACCAATAATCCCCGGATGATCCGGTACATCAATATGTAGGTCAAATAAAGGTGCGATCATGCCTTTGCGCCGTTCAGGCAACTGACTGCGGAAGCCATTCGCTTCTTGGAAAGCCTCTTCAATTCCTACGCCATCTTCACTTTCCAGGAGATGAACAAAAGAAGAAACTTCCTCGTTCCAATCCTTCAATAAACGAAGCATTACGGAACGATTGTTCAGCAAAATGTCTCGCCAAATTATAGGATCGCTGGACGCAATCCGAGTGATATCCCGAAAGCCCCCTGCAGCTAGCGTGCTATATAAGGAGTCGGTATCGTCATAGGCACGAATCTGATTTACCAAAGCAACAGCAATAATATGCGGTAAATGACTAATGGCACCTACAATCTCATCATGGCGTTCTGGATCAAGGCGTACAATCTGCGCTCTTGTGTGGTGTAGTAAAGACTCCAGTGCATGATAAGCCTCATCTGGCACTCCTGGAGGGGGCGTCAACACATAATAGGCATTCTCAAATAGCAGTGATGAAGCTGCCTCAACACCTGAGCGTTCTGATCCTGCCATTGGGTGTCCGCCGATAAAATGTACTCCAGGAATATCTAAGGAGACCGCACATGCGGCAATACTAGCTTTCGTGCTTCCTACATCTGTAATAATGCAGCCGGGTTTTAGAGGCAACTTACTTAATTGCTGCAGATAATCCTCTAACATCCCTACCGGTACACATAAAAAAATGAAATCAGCATCAAGTGCCGCTTCTTCAACAGAAAGCGTGGCTTGATCAACCACACCTCTGCTTATATATTTACTCGCGGATTCAGGACGGTGGGCATGTCCTACGACGGTCAGGCCCTCCTTGCCTTTAAAGCAAAGGGCCAGTGAGCCTCCGATCAGACCGACACCGAATATAGCTATTTTTGTCGTCATGTTCTTTGAACTACCTGCCTTTTTTAGTCTAGTCTTGCTGTTTATTACTAAGCGCGCACACCAGACTCTATAAGCGTTTGTTCCAGCGCAGTTATAAACGCTGTGTTCTGTTCAGCAGAGCCCACAGTAACACGAATATAAGTAGGGTAAACTTGATGACCCGCTCTTACTATGATTCCTTTACGCATCAAAGCATCGAAAACCTCGGTTGCAGGTTTTCGAACATCTACCATAATGAAGTTCCCGTGTGCAGGGAAGGATTCAAGGCCCAGACGTTTGAATTCACCTTGTAATTGGACAATACCCGCGCTATTAAGACGACGGCATTCCTCCACGTATTCTTGGTCATTCAAGGCAGCAAGAGCCGCGGCTTGCGCAAGACGAGTGGTATTGAAAGGCTCGCGTACCTTGTTGATCAATGAAATAATCTCAGGACTAGCAACGCCATAACCAATACGCAATGCAGCTAAGCCATAAATTTTGGAGAATGTGCGAAGCACAACCAAATTCGTATAACGATTTAATAATTGGATACCGTTGGAGTAAGATAGATCTGTTACGTACTCACAATATGCTTCATCAAGAACAACCATTACATTGGAAGGAACAGCATCAAGGAAAGAAACCAAGGCTTCCTCTGGTACAATCGTTCCTGTTGGGTTATTCGGATTACAAATCCAGATAACCTTCGTACGGTCCGTAATACGGGCCAGCATCCCATCCAGATCATGTGTACCATTTACAAGTGGTACCTCGATGGACACAGCGCCTTCGATATCTGCGTTACTCTTATACACAGAGAAGGTCTGGTCAGCCATGATTGTCTCATCACCTGGCAAGAAGAAGGCACGAGCAATAAGAGCAATAATCTCATCAGAACCACAGCCAAAAATAATATTATCGCTGTTCACACCAAGACGGTTGGCAAGTGCTGCCGTCAACTCAACGGCCGATCCGTCTGGATATAGATAAAGATTCTCAAGCTCTGCTAGAATAGCTTCTTTAGCACTCGGGGAAGCTCCATACGGGTTCTCATTGGATGCAAGCTTAATAACCTCACTTAAGCCAAGCTCCTTCTTAACTTCGTCTATAGGTTTCCCTGGTTTGTAGACAGGGAGATTAACTATATTCGGTTTTGGATTCATGAATAGTCCTCGCTCTCCATAGTTGATTACTCCACTATACACAGGTCAAAATGACACTGTTATGGTCTTTTTAATTGTGCCACAAATTCTCGAATTTGCAACAGCCCCTCATTCCGTGTAGCGGGATTATCGAGCAGCGGAATGACCTCTTCTATTTTACGAACAATCGCACTACCTACTACCACGCCATCGCAAATCTGAGCAAAGCGGGCAACCTGTTCGCCATTTGAGATCCCAAATCCTACAGCCACCGGCAGATCCGTAGCTTGACGCACGGAATCAATAAACGCCTCTACATCAGCATGGAAAGTGGATCGTTCCCCTGTCACACCTAACGAGGATACACAATAGATAAACCCACTCGCACCTGAGACAATCTTCGCAATACGTTCACTTGAGGTCGGTGCAACTAGTGGAATGAGATTAACGCCAACTTCACTACTGCGGCGACGCATCTCCTCTGATTCCTCGACAGGAAGATCTGGAATAATAAGACCACTAATCTCATGAGCATTCAGTTCTGCGAAAAATGTATCCAGCCCCATTTGCAGGATAGGATTGTAATAGGAAAACAAAATAAAGGGCAGGCTGCTTCCGGCTTGACGAGCTTTTAACGCGGTCTCCATACAGGTACGCAGGTGAACCTCCCCCCGCAGAGCTCGTGCAGACGCTCGCTGAATGACAGGGCCATCTGCTAGCGGATCAGAGTAAGGTACTCCTAGCTCCAAAATGTCTGCACCTGCCGCCTCCAGTTCTGCGATGATGGCAAGCGTAGTCTCCAGATCAGGGTCTCCAACCGTCAGAAAAGGAATTAATGCCGTCCGTTCTTCAGCTTTAAGCTTCCGGAATACCAAATCCATCCGGTTTGTAGTTTCGGTTGTCATTCATTTCCCTTCCCTTCTGTGTACGCCATGATCGATTCCACATCTTTGTCTCCCCGGCCTGACAGGCAGATAACAACAATATCATCCTTGGTAAGGGTTGGACCCATCTTCACTACATGGGCTATCGCATGTGCTGACTCCAAAGCTGGAATAATACCTTCCGTTACACATAGCAGCTTCAGTGCATCAAGCGCCTCTGCATCCGTAATCGGAACATATTTTGCGCGTTCGATATCTTTTAAATAAGAGTGTTCAGGACCTACACCAGGATAATCCAGCCCTGCGGAGATGGAATGAGCTTCTGTTACTTGGCCATGCTCATCCTGTAGTAGATAACTCATCGAACCCTGGAATACGCCATGAGTCCCCTTACTCATCGTCGCCGCATGAAATGGTGTGTCAATTCCCTTGCCTGCTGCCTCAACGCCAATCATACCGACACCTTTATCCTCTACGAATGGATAGAACATGCCGATAGCATTACTACCGCCGCCTACTGCAGCAACAAGCACATCCGGCAGTCTTCCTTCAGCCTCAAGAATCTGGCGCCGCGTTTCATCACCAATAACCCGCTGAAAGTTACGAACCATCATTGGATAAGGATGTGGGCCTACGGCAGAACCGAGAATGTAAAAAGTATCTTCCACATTGCTAACCCAGTAGCGAAGCGCTTCGTTGCCGGCATCTTTTAAGGTACGCGATCCGGAAGTAACGGGAATCACCTCAGCACCAAGCAGCTTCATACGGAATACATTGAGTGCCTGGCGACGAGTATCCTCTTCCCCCATAAACACCTTACATTCCATACCAAGTAGGGCTGCAACCGTAGCAGTAGCTACACCATGCTGACCAGCTCCAGTCTCAGCGATCACCTTGGTTTTACCCATCATTTTAGCCAGAATTCCCTGACCAATCGCATTGTTAATCTTATGAGCACCCGTATGATTCAAATCTTCACGCTTCAAATATATTTTTGCTTCTCCCAGATGTTTACTTAGACGTTCCGCATAATACAGTGGGGTCTCCCGTCCGGAATATTGCTTTAAGAGATAATCTATTTCTTCTTGAAAAGCAGGGTCTGCCGAATACTTCTCATAGGCTTCCTCCAGCTCAATCAATGCAGTCATCAAAGTTTCGGGCACGAAGCGCCCTCCGAATGAACCGAAACGTCCATGCTGGTCCGGTACTTGTGTCATGATTGCTTCACCCTTTCCACAAAAGCTGTCATTTTAATAATATCTTTAACGCCTTCACTCTCTACTCCACTAGATACGTCTACTCCGTACGGAGCATAAGTATCTAGCAACTCTCCTACGTTATTAGGATGAAGTCCGCCAGCCACAAATAACGGCAAACCATTTCGTAGCGCGATTTCCTGATAATCAGGCAACCTCTCCCAAGCGAACGTGCGCCCAGAGCCGCCGCTCTGCTTAGGATCATAAGTATCTAACAATACAGCATCAACGAAGCCTGCGTATTGTTCCAATGTATATTTGTTATCCGCGTCATCACGCTCTTTATCAGCAACAGACAATGCCTTCCACACCTGAACGTGTGGGAAAGCTTGCCGAACCTTTTGACAAAAGGCCGGACTTTCCTGCCCATGTAGCTGAATGACATCTAGTGACACAACGGAGAGCAGTTCGCTCAGCTCATACAGCTCTGGATTAACAAAAACCCCAGCAGCTTTAGGTTTTTCACTAGTCTTCCATTGCGGAAGTTCAGCAATCAGTTCGGAAGCACGTTCCAGAGTAACCCTGCGACGACTAGGAGCGAATACAAATCCAATATAATCTAGTGGTAAGTGTAACATAGATTTTAGCACTTCAACGTCCTGAAGTCCACAGATTTTTACCAATGTCTCAGCCATGCCGGACACGGTCCTTTCCATTTGGAAGCATTCCTAGCAATCCATTTACCGCTTCTTCTACATTTGCTTGACGCATTAGATATTCCCCTACGAGGACCCCGTGAGCGCCAGTCGTTCTTAAGTAGTCAATATCACTTGGCCCTGCAATTCCGCTTTCACTGATCACAGGAACCCCTTGAGGTACTAGTGCTGCCAGCTCTGCCGTTGTCTCTAAGGACGTCTCAAAGGTACGCAGATTACGATTATTAATACCCAGCAGAATATTAGGATGTGTTATCTTGTCTGTACTTAATACCACCGCAAGCTCATTCCGATCATGAACTTCGATTAATACATCCATTCCAAGCTCAGTAGCTATTTCTATAAAATGAGACAGTTTATCTGGTGTCAAAATAGCAACGATTAACAACACCGCATCTGCTCCAAGAATACGCGCTTCATAAATCTGTTTCTCATCGATAATAAAATCTTTGCGTAGCAGCGGCAGATTTACAGCTTCCTTCACTTGCTGCAAGTAAGCAGCGCTGCCCTGAAAATAATCTGTATCCGTCAAAACAGATAAACAATCAGCTCCGCCCGCTTCATAACCTTTTGCAATGGAAACAGGATCGAAATCCTCACGAATCAGCCCTTTTGAAGGAGATGCCTTCTTTACCTCCGCAATCAAACCCATATCCCTGTTCTTCCCCTGGGTCAGAGCCTTACGAAAGCCTCTAGTCTGAGGGAGTGCTGCTATATCACGTTCAGCTTGAGCTAGAGAAAAGCTATTACTGAGCGCCTCCACCTCTTTGATCTTTGTAGAGACAATTTTATCAAGATACATAATTAAGCTCCTCCGTCATCACAACAAGCTGTTTCAGCTTGGATAATGCCTTACCCGAATCCACTACTTCTTTAGCTTTCTCGACGCCTCCGGCCATGGTATCTGCCAGACCCGCTACATATATACATGCTCCTGCATTAGCTAACACGATATCTCGGTAGGGATTGATCTCACCTTGGAGCACAGAGGTAATAATTGCTGCATTTTCTGCTGCGTCTCCACCCAAAACAGCTTCAAGTGGATGTCTGTTAAGACCTAATCCCTCCGGAGTAATTTCATAAGTGGTCACTACACCCTCTTTTAATTCAGACACTAATGTAGAGGCAGAGATGCTGATCTCGTCCAGACCATCCGAACTGCTTACAACCATTGCGCGCTTGGAACCCAGCTCCTTCAGTACATTAGCCACCGTCTCCGTCTTATTTCGGTCATAAATCCCTAGGAGCTGACGGTCAGCTCCAGCGGGATTCGTAAGAGGACCCAGCATATTGAAGATCGTACGAACACCAAGCTCTTTGCGAGGAGCTGCTGCATGCCGCATCGAAGGATGATAAATCTGTGCGAATAAAAAGCAGATGCCGATACGATCCAGACATTCTCGGGCTTGGTCTGCATTCAGATGGATGTTTACGCCAAGGGCTTCAAGTACATCCGCACTTCCCGCTCTGCCTGAAGCAGAGCGATTTCCATGCTTGGCAACTCTTACAGAAGCCGCTGATGAAATAATTGCTGAGGCGGTTGAAATATTAAATTTATGGATGCCGGAACCGCCCGTACCACAAGTATCTAACAAGCGTGCGCGATCAGTCAGTACGGATGTGCCGAACCCTCTCATAGCTTCTGCAAAACCCGTAATCTCCTCCACGGTTTCTCCTTTAATTCGTAAGGCGGTCAGCAGTGAACCGATTTGCGCTTGTGAAGCATCTCCTAGCATTATAGCACCCATTATATCCCGTGCTTCTGTACGTGTCAGATTCTTGCCTTCGATTAGTCCCGCGATTCCTGATTGAATTAATTTCGTTGCATCCATAATGTTCTTCCTCCCAGCCTTAATGAGTTACTATATAAATCAAACCACTTGTTCAGGGGTATATTCGTACATATAATCTTGGTTGATAACTTGTTTCTCTTTCACTTCGGATGGAAACATAGCTTCTGCCATACGAATAGCTTTCAGCATGCCCTTCGCCTTATTCACCGTTTCTTCATACTCTTTCTCGGGAACCGAATCCCAAACGATACCCGCTCCAGCCTGTACGTACGCACGACCTTTCCGGAAGATGATGGTACGAATGGTGATACAAGAATCCATGTTTCCTGAGAACCCTAAATATCCAATTGCTCCGGCATAAGCACCTCGAGCTTCTTTTTCCAGCTCTGCTATAATCTCCATAGCTCGCAGCTTCGGTGCCCCAGAAACCGTTCCTGCAGGCAGACAGGAGAGAAAGGCATCAAAGAAATCTTTATCCTCACTGAGCGTGCCTGACACATTCGATACCATGTGCATGACATGGGAGTATCTTTCAATCTCCATAAAGGAATCACATTTTACTGAACCAAATTTGGATACTCTCCCTAGATCATTACGACCCAGATCAACAAGCATCAGATGTTCCGCACGTTCTTTTTCATCCTCCAAGAGCTCCGCAGCAAACGCCCGGTCTGATGCTTCACTGTCACCCCTTGGTCTAGTTCCAGCAATCGGCCGTGTCTCCACACGATTTCCATCTACCTTTACGAGTGCTTCAGGTGAAGTGCCAACAATAATCTCCTCGTCCATTTTCAAATAGTACATATAAGGAGAGGGGTTAAGAGTTCTGAGCATCCGGTATACATGCAATGGAGAAACTTCCGTTTCAATATGCAACCGCTGTGACAATACCACTTGAAAAATATCGCCTGAGCGAATATATTCCTTCGCCTGTTCTACATTGTTGATGTACTGCTCTTTAGTGAGATTAGAATGAATCTCTCCAAGCTCGATATCCTGCGGAATGCTGCGACGATTCACATTTTCCTTAGGGCCTTCTTTTTGCAGATCTTCGGCCATAGCCTCCAGCTTACGACTCAGGCTTTCATAATTGGATCTGATATCCGAATCTGTATCTCCATCTTTTACATGCAGGTTACCAACAAGCAGAATCTGTTGCTTCACATGGTCAAAAACAATGATCCGATCGCAAAACATAAATCTTATATCATCCATTTGGAGATCATCCACAGGATGCTGAGGTAACTTCTCATAATATTGCAGCAGATCATATCCGAAAAATCCGATAGCCCCTCCAGTAAATGGAGGCATTTCGTCAAGTTTAGGACTACGGTATGAACGGAGTAACGCTTTAAGCTCCTCAATCGGCTTTCCGTATAGTTGCTTCTTCTCTCCGCCGACTTCAACGTTAATTGCACCCTTTTTACCGGATATCATCAAAAAGGGATCGCTACCGATGAACGAATACCGTGCCCATTGTTTTCCACCCTCTACACTTTCAAGTAAGAACGCGCGATCACGTTCAGCGAAACGTTGGAATAACCGGATAGGTGTTTCCATATCCGCGAGCAGTCGCTTTACAACAGGAATCAGATTATAATCCCGCGACAGCTTTACCACCTCTTGAACACTTGGATTCGTCATTGTTAGATGCCCCCTTAGATATATGAATGGTTCCGAAATACAAAAAAAACCTCTACCGAAGTAGAGGGTTTGTGTAAGTAAGTATATGTTTTTGAGCATGGATTAGCATAATAATGTAGTGTTTACAGACTTATCCCTAAACAAGATATATCACTGATAAATGACTTCAGTGCATATCAAAATAAAGACTCTGCTTACACGATACATGCTAATCTAAAAACTTCTCGCACTCTGCTCAACTATACTCATCTCAACTAAACTCTTCTATACTCGGCTAACTACACTATACATGATGACGAGGGTCATTGACAACCCACAACTATAATTTAAGACTTGCTCTCTGATAAATCCGGACGTAGCTTCTGAGCCTCATTCAGATAAACGTGGCGAATCTCACGCTGCGATTTACCCGTATTAATCTGTACCATCAACCGGATACACATCGGCAAGCTTCCTTTAACCGGGATTTCCGTTGAACACATAAGTGGAACCATTTCCCAGCCTTCAATCTCACGAATAGCTCTTGCAGGAAAAGTAGCATCCAGATCATTGGTCATCGTAATCCATACATTGCTTATATTCTCAGCTATAACATCATTACGTTCTACGATCTCCCGCAGTAATATAACGGTCTCACGTAAAATCTCTGCCTCTTCGTTCTTAGTCACGGTTGTTGCTCCGCGAATTCCTCGGTTTACCACGGTCTTCCCTCCTTCTTAAGCTCTGCGAGAACCTCTCGCACAAGCGACTCCTGCACATCGTTCACAATGCTTACAGAGCCTATGGAATCAGGCACGATAAAGGTCATCTTGCCTTCCTTGAATTTCTTATCATGCATCATAGCGTCCATCAGTTCATCTTCATCATACTCGGAAGGAAGCCGTACAGGCAGTGACAGCGCGGTCAGCATAGATACAGTATCCTCATAAATGGAAGTATCCCGCCCAAGCTTCGCAGCCAATAGCGCTGAACCCACCATCCCAATCGCAATCGCTTCTCCGTGCAGAAACACACCATACCCACCAACTGCTTCAATGGCATGTCCGATCGTATGTCCAAGGTTCAATATCGCTCGAAGTCCATGCTCACGCTCATCATTCGCCACTACCTCTGCCTTAATTGCACAGCCACGCTCTAAAGCATAACCTAAGGCTTCGACATTCAGCTCTAGCAGCTCTTCGGCATGATCACGACACCAATATGCGAACTCTTTGTCCACGAGGAGACCGTGCTTTACCACTTCAGCCAGACCTGATGACACTTGCCGTGCTGGAAGAGTACGTAATGTATCCAAATCGTAGAGTACCATTGACGGTTGATAGAAAGCCCCTATCATATTTTTGGCTAATGGATGATTGACCGCCACTTTACCACCCACACTACTATCATGAGCTAGGATCGTCGTTGGAATTTGCAGAAAGCCGATTCCACGCATATAGGTTGCTGCTACAAATCCTGCTAAATCGCCAACCACGCCGCCGCCTAAAGCTAAAACTGCTGAATTGCGGTCTAATCCTGCTTGAATCGCGGTTGTCATGACTTCTTCATACACGGCTAATGATTTAGAGGCTTCACCTGCCGTCATTATGTGACTAACCACAGTATAACCGTGAGAACGTAAAGCTTCTTCAAGTGCCGGCAAGTACCTTGGCGCTACTTCAGTATCACTCACTACTAACAGTGGACTACGCTCCGAAAATCCGGCCTCAGTACAATAATGGGCGATGTCCTTTAGTAAACCACTACCGATAAGTATAGGATACGAGCGGTCGCCCAAATCTACATTAATAGTACGCATAATTAGTAGCTCTCCAGCTGTGATAGGTAATTTTCATAGTTCGCTTTAATTTCTTCCAGTGAGTCGCCACCGAATTTATCAAGGAAAGCTTTTGCGATTTCCCAAGCTACTACGTTTTCCAGAACAACACACGCCGCTGGAACTGCACAAGCGTCGGAGCGTTCAACTTGCGCTGTAAATGGTTCTTTCGTGTCAATATCCACACTTTGAAGCGGTTTATAAAGGGTAGGGATCGGCTTCATGACACCGCGAACTACAACCGGCATGCCGTTAGTCATACCACCTTCAAAACCACCTAAGCGGTTACTTGCACGGTAGTATCCTTTAGAAGCTTCATACATAATTTCATCATGGACTTGCGATCCACGCAATTTGCCAGCTTCAAACCCAATGCCGATTTCAACGCCTTTGAATGCATTAATCGACATTACCGCCCCAGCGATTGCTCCGTCAAGCTTCCGATCAGACTGTACATAACTGCCAAGTCCAATAGGAAGTCCTTCGACGATACATTCAACGATTCCACCGATGGAGTCGCCCTCTTCCTTAATCTGATCTATGTAAGCCTCCATCTTCTGTTCCGTTTCTTTGTCGACAACTCTGACAGAGGACTGTTCTGTCCGCTCAATCAGCTCATCGATAGGCAGATCGTTAGCAGGTGCTTCAATTTCACCGATACGAATAACTTGCCCTGCTACCTTCACGCCAAAAGCTGCAAGCAGCTGTCTGGCTACAGCGCCACATGCTACTCTGGCTGCTGTTTCGCGAGCACTGGAGCGCTCCAGTACGTTACGAAGATCCGTATGGTTGTACTTCAATCCGCCATTCAGGTCTGCATGGCCAGGACGCGGCCGATTTACGCGGCGTTTTTCTTCGTCACTGCCAGGAATAGGCTCGATATTCATGATGTTCTTCCAGTGGGTCCAGTCTTTATTCTCTACTACCAAGGCTACTGGAGCACCTGTAGTATAGCCATGACGCACTCCACCTACAATTTGTGCCGTATCTTTCTCAATCTGCATGCGACGTCCACGTCCATAACCCTTTTGTCGACGCTGCAATTGAAAATTAAGCTCTTCAAAATCCAATGTCAAATTACTTGGCAATCCCTCAATAATGGCCGTAAGCTGGGGGCCGTGCGTTTCCCCCGCTGTTAAATAGCGCAAACTCATGCTGCGTTCCCCCTTTTATACTTTTAAACTGTAAACCGCTAAAATCCTAATGATCTTTGCTCATTATAGTATAGGCAATCCTCTTTGACAAGAAAGGGATCTCCCTAAAACGACTCCATTCGTGACAAAATGAATTGGTTTTTGTGTAAAGAAAAAGCGCCATTCATACTCTAAAGAGTATGAATGGCGCTCCTCGGCTCGGTCCGGCACTTGTTAGCTTCCGATCCGCTGACTTGTTGAAGGAAATGTAGACTTACGCTCTTCCAGTTGCAGAAGGCGCTTCAATTGCATTTCTTCTACACCGAGAATTTGCCCGCACTCACGAACGGTAATAAAGCCTCGTTTGTACGCGGCAATGACCTTGCTTTTGTCCATCGGTTTAACGATCCTTTCGCTTAGCTTACAGATTCTACTACCCAGTATCACTGAACGATAGCGAAAGTATACCTATAAAAGTACACAGACGAAGGAGCAAGAAGTATTTATTTTTTACGATAGAAAAAGGTTTCCGTCGATTCAAAGCCATATTGCGCTGGCGTAAAGATCTGCTCTGTACTACCTACAAACAAATACCCGCCTGGACGTAAACTAGCCGAGAACTTATGGTAGAGCTTATTCTTCGCCTCTTCAGTAAAATAGATCATTACATTGCGACAAATGATAAGATCAAAACCCTCATCGAACTTGTCCAGCAGTAGGTTCTGTTTACGGAAATCTATGTTTTTCTTAAGCGTGTCGCTAACTTTGAATAAATGACCCTCGGGTTTAAAATAACGCGCAGCAACATCCTTAGGCACATCCTTTAAAGAACGTTCCAGATACAAACCTTGCTTTGCTTTGGAAAGCGCACCGTCGTCAATATCCGTAGCCAGAATACCAGTCTGTCCCAATAAATTCTTATCCGATAAAATCATAGCCAGCGTATAGGGTTCTTCTCCAGTGGAACATGCAGCGCTCCACAGTTTCAATCTGCGACCAGATTGTTGTATGTCAGGAAGAATGATATCTCGCAGTACTTCCCACCGATTCGGATTCCGCCAAAACTCGGAGACATTAATCGTCATTCGGTCCAAAAATTCATAAAATAATTCCTTGTCCTTCATCATTGCTGCAAAAAAATCACTAAAGGTTTGATATCCATTCTTCACACGAAGAGTCGTTAAACGCCGCTTCATCTGCGCTTCTTTATACTGAGCCAGATCAATTCCGGTGCTTTGCTTAACATGATGAATAAACCCGATGTAATCTGAATCTGCTGTTAATGCTGCAACATTACGATCAGACATGTTAATCCCCCGCCTCTCGCTTGGCTCCTACATCCAGACTGCGATCTCTTTGTTATAAAGATTCAATTCATCTGGAGTAAAGAAATTAGCAATTTCTCGTTCTGCACTTTCAGGCGAGTCTGATCCATGAATTAAATTAAGCGGTGTATGGCTGGCAAAGTCGCCTCGAATCGTACCCGGCAAGGCTTCTCCTACCTTCGTCTTACCAATGAGTGTACGGGATAATGCTACAACATCATCACCTTCCCATACCATTGCAAACACTGGACCTGAAGTTATAAAAGAAACCAACTCCCCAAAAAAGTCCTTACCAGCATGCTCCGCATAATGTCTTTTTGCTTGGTCTTCACTAACTGTAATCAGCTTTGCAGCGACCAGCTTAAAGCCCTTATCTTCAAAGCGTGAGACAATACGCCCAATTAATCCACGTTGTACTCCATCCGGTTTGACCATCAGATACGTCTTTTCCATAGAGGCACTCTCCAATTTCCCATTAGTTGGGTTGTTTTGACGCTATCTTAACAGAAACCGAGCTTTCTGGAAACGTTTAATTTCATGATCACCAAAATACTAATAAGCTCTACCTGTTACAAAAAAGGCAATATCGCGCAGATTACGCTTAGTCTTGTTGTTAGGCAACTGATCTAGTGCAGCAAGTGCCTTCGCGATATATCGCGAAGCCAGCTCCTCCGAACGGGTGATTCCGTCTCCAGAAAGAATAAGATCAATAGCACGCCCTACTGTGCTGTGCCCTTCACGAATAGACTTCAACTCTTCAAGAAGCGGAGCTCGCAATCTTTCATCCTCCAGGCTATAAATGACAGGAAGGGTGATGTTCCCTTGCCGCATATCACTTCCTGGAGGTTTACCGATTTGCTTTTCAGTGCCTGAGAGGTCAAGTAAATCATCACGAATCTGGAAAGCCATCCCTACATTATATCCATAATTATAAAGTAGACGAGCCACCTCTGGTTCAGCATCAGCAGCAAGTGCACCTAATTGGCAACTGACTGCAATCAACAGCGCTGTTTTACGGCGAATCCGCCGCAGGTAATGACGCACACTTTGCTCACTGTTGAAGAAGTCACGAATCTGCTCCATCTCACCGATCGACATTTCAATCATAGCCTTGGACAAAATCTGATGAATTCGCGGATTCTTCAGCTCCGTCGTCATCACCAGTGCTTTCGCATATATGTAGTCACCGGTGTACATAGCAATTTTATCGCCCCATTTGGCCTTAACAGTAAGTTCACCTCGGCGCAGTTCTGCATCGTCAATGACATCATCGTGAACTAGTGAAGCGCTATGAATTAGTTCTAGCGGTATCGCCACACGCTTCAGCTTCTCAAGATCATACTTTCCAAATTTCCCACCCATCAAAACAAATACGGGACGCAATCTTTTACCGCCAGCTTTTAGTAAATGCAGAGAAGTCTCGGTTAGTAGGTCGTCATCACCCTGTACGCTACGGTACAAATCTTTTTCAATCTGATCCATGTCTCTGTTCAGTAATCCGAATATTTGCAGTCGTTTCATTCCTTCACCCGTGTCAACAGTTTATGACTCCAAATCTCCATCTTCACTGCCTGCGGCAGCAGACCCATCTCATAGGCATAGCGGAAATAGAGGTTCAGACCTTTCTGCTGCCTTTCTCCAAAATCATAGCTTAAATTGCGAAAGTACCCTTCCCAATAAGACTTAGTTCCTCCAATTGTCGTACAGGCTGCAAGTACTATAGGATCTAAATCACTTAATCCCCGCAGTTTACTCTCAGCAAAAGCTTCTGCAATCTCCGCAATGGCTTCCGGTTTGTCATTCGCAGCTTTTCGATTCACTGCCCAGACCGCAAAGGTCATCCCTAAGCCCGTCCATTCTTTCCAAAGCTCCGCCAGATCCGTAACGATATACCCTTGATCCTGCCAAGAGGCTTTAATCGCATGATCACCAATGAGTAAGCAGGCATCTGCTTGATGCATCATAGCATCCAAATCAGGATTAGCGCTAATATATTCTGGTTTATTGCCAAAAGCCTTTTCCATTAAAATTTTCAGCAAATTTACCGATGTTGCAGAAGTGTTCGTAACAGCAATCGTACCTGCACCTATCTGTGCAAGAGGCACTCGAGAAAAAAGAAAAATAGACCTCACAGGACCGTCCGCACTTACCGATAAATCAGGTAGCAGCAATAACTTATCACTGGCTTCAGCATACGCAAAAGAGGATAATGCACCCACATGAATCGTTCCACGACTCATCCCCTGATTAAGAATGGCAGGTACCTCACTCACCATCTCTGCCGGATATTTCAGTGCAGAGGGATGAAAATTGTGAAATACCGGCCATGAGTTAGTATAGCTGATTTTACCTATGATGGTGTGGCTGTTATTCTCCATCCTTTCAATCCCCCCATCTGCGAAATAATTGATGTTCAATATTAAAGCTGTCAAGCACTTTACCCACCATGAAATTAATCAGATCATCCATACTTTGTGGCCCAAAGTAAAACGCCGGCATTGCCGGAATGATCCGAACCCCCAGACGGGACAGCTTCAACATATTCTCAAGATGAATAGCATGCAGAGGTGTCTCACGAGGAACAAGGACCAGTGGACGTCCTTCCTTAAGCATAACATCAGCAGCACGAGTCATCAGATTGTCGGAGGTTCCATTAGCAACCGCAGACAATGTTCCCATGGAACAAGGCATAATAATCATCCCTTCCACACGAAACGAACCACTTGCAATAGATGCACCGATATCAGCGACAGGATGATAAAGTAGAGAACCGGGATAGCCTTTGAACTTTTCGTTCAAAAAGCCTTCCCGGTCTGATGCGATATAACCTAGTTCTTCTTTAAAAACGCGCCAGCCCGCATTACTTACTACCAAATGAACGGAGTAGCCTAGCGATAGCAACGTTTCGATCAGACGAATACCATAAATAGCACCGCTTGCCCCTGTAATTCCTACCACGAAGTTTTTCGGTTTAGTAAGCGTCATTTTTTGAAATGCACCACCAAGTCAATCAAAGTGAAAGAGAACACCACGATGCTTAGCACGCCGTTCATAGTGAAAAAAGCGGTCTGTAAACGACTGAGATCACTCGGAGACACAATATAATGCTCATAAAAGAGAATAATATATGCGAGGATCATACCAGCCACATACCACCAGCTTAAATCCGTCAAAAACAGCAGCGATACGAATCCAATCGCCGTAAGAATGTGAAACACACGGGCAATAACGAGTGCACCTTGGACCCCAAATCGCACTGGAATGGATTTCAGGCCTTCTTTAAGATCAAATTCAACATCCTGACAAGAGTATATAACATCAAAACCAGCCGTCCAAAACACAATTGTGAAGTAAAATACCATTGAAGTCCAATTCACACTACCGGTCACAGCTACCCAGCCGCCCAGTGGTGCAAGCGCAATGGTGAGGCCGAGGATAAGATGGCATGCCCATGTAAAGCGCTTAGTGAATGAATAAATAACAAGAAGGAATACAGCGATAGGTAACAGCTTAGCTGACAAAGGATTCAATTTAAAGGCTGCCCAAAAGAGCAAGAAAAACGAAATGCCTATAAAAATGACAACTTCACCGATCTTAAGTAAACCTGCAGGAATCGCTCTTCCCGCTGTGCGTGGATTCTTGGCATCACTGATTCGGTCTATCAATCGATTCAATCCCATAGCTGCACTTCGTGCTCCAAACATAGCGATTACAATCCAGCCAATTTGACTCCAGGATGGGAGGCTATCATTCATGACAACGGATCCCAGTAAAGCACCCATAAAGGCAAAGGGTAAAGCAAATACCGTATGTTCAAACTTAATCATTTGTAAAAAGATACCGATTTTCTTAAACATTCCTGTTCTCCTTGAGCCCAATATGTAATGCCGCGATGCCTCCGGTCAAGGGGAAGGATTCCACTTTTTGAAGTCCGGTTTCACGGAAAATAGTGGCCAGTTGCTCCCGGTCTGGGAACATTGCCAATGATTCTGGCAGCCATTTGTATTGCTCGTACCTTTTCGCGAATAACTTACCCAGCAATGGAAGCACACGCTGGAAATAAAAGAAATATACACCTTTAAACGGCTGTTTCATCGGCTTGGATAGCTCCAAACATACAACCATTCCACCAGGTTTTACTACCCGCTTCATTTCGTTAAGCACTTGAACAGGATCTGGCACATTGCGTAGACCGAATCCAATCGTTGCATATTCAAATGCATTGTCTTCAAAAGGCAGCTCCATAGCATTGCCCTGCACCAGCGAAATACGGTCCTGAAGCTTGCGCTCTTCCACTTTGCGGCGACCTACCTCAAGCATACCTGCACTGAAATCCAGTCCGATTACATTGCCAGTCTGCGAGGCTTCCGCCAAAGCGATGCTCCAATCACAGGTTCCGCAACATAGGTCAACGGCCGAATCCCCGCGCTTCATCCCCATCTTCTTCATCGTGAATTTACGCCATGCCTTGTGGCGGCGAAAGCTTAGGATGTCATTCATCAAATCGTATTTTCCAGCAATACTCTCAAATACGGAATGTACAAACTGCTCTTTTGGTTTGCTGTTATCACCCACAGCAGTTGTCGTCTTTTCCATAGTCATCCCTTAACCCTCCACGGCTGCTTGTCCTGTGACCTTCATCTGCAGGAGAAAACGATCCAGCGCGATCTCTAGCTCTCTAAGTAAACTCTCGTCTTTAACGCTTTGCAATAGCCCCTGAATAGACTGAAGCGATTGATGAAGCTTGTCCGTCAGTTGCGAATCACATTTATATTTCATTTTTAGCATCTTCCATTCCTTCTGATCAAGGTTCAGGTCTTGAAGTTGCTTGCGTTCTTCCTCCGTTGCAGTCTCCATCATCTTCCAGTAGCAATAGCCATTCCCTGCATTCGCAGGATCATCACTACGAAGAAGCTCAATAGCAACGGTCTCGCACTGACTGAATTCTGCCAGCAGTTTTTCCCACAGCTCCACTAAGGAGTTCTCAATCATAGGCGTAAAAGAAAGGAACAGCCGCATATTCAGCTGTACCATGTGCCGCAAGTATTGTTCAGCCGAAAGGCGTATGCCTCTCATCTTCACGTAGAGATTCGCTTTCAAGACATTGAAATCTGCAATCGCCTTACTCAAGATTCCAATCATCTCGATCTGATCACTCTTTGCAAGCAAATGGTAAAACCAGCTGCTGAAGTAATCGCCAGCTAGAACCTTCAATTGACGGGAACGCATAGGGTCTCCCCCCCGTCTATCATTCGAACGGTCAATAACCTCATGCGTGTCCAGACCTAGTTGAACAAGCGCTGTCACAAGCGTGTACAACTCTCCGGCACTTCCTTTTGCAGAAGAAGCATGATTTAGAAAAATATATAACAAATGACCCCGGCCATCAGAAAACGGCGGCAAATCCGTATGCTTCTGAATCATGTCGTAGTCGGTGTAGGGTTTAGCCAGTTGCGGTATGCAGTACGGTTTCATTTCAGCCTCCGAAGCCATTGACATAATAATAATTCGTTTGTTCACAATCTTGTCTATTATATCACATGTTTTTTTGTCACGCACTGTGGTACGCCTGAGTTTCTTTTAATCCATTCAAGGATAAATGAACTGTTTCTTCCAGAGCTCGGTTTCACTAATGCGGAAGCCCGTTTTGAGACGATCCGATATAGGAAGATTACCCGCAGACTGAAGTTCATCTTGCAGCGTATAAGACCACTCAGAACGTCTGATATCTCCAGCTAACAGCAGTCGGCGGCTACCAAGCCATTTATCTTCTACCACAATGCGAAGTAGAAGTTGATCCACATTCGAGGTTTCCTGAATAGCAAAGGAAATGGCCTGAGCCATATTTTGATAGAGTTCCTCAGGTTCATGATCGTTCCCGCTCACTTTCAGATCCAGTGACAGAACATGATCTTCCCAGCCAACGCTATCTATGGATAAGGTCAACGGAAGAGCGCCCAGAACATCAACAAGATTGTCATTGCCCAGCACTGTGTTATGGCTGCCAGTAAAAGTCTCCACTGTCCCATTTTTCTGCTGTACGGATGAGTCTAAGTCTGCCAGTTTCGGCAAAATAACAGCAGAGGTCGCAGTCAAGAGTAATACGGCACCGATCAACCAGGCTTTGTTCATGGACACGCCCCCTTATCCATAGTACCCACTTTTTTTGTGGATATGATCATTCACCCTTACTATATTTTGAAAAAAAGCAGGCTATGCCTGCTTTTCAGCTTTCACTTTCCAATTGTCCGTGTTTCGTTAAAATTTCAGCTTTTCCGCGGATTTTCATTGCTGAGGTATGATCGGTAAATTGGGCAATCAACACCTCACCCTTGTCTAGCTTCTCTGTATGATGAAAGCGTGTATCCGTACCTCTAGTTAGCCCAATGACTTGAACGCCATTTTCTTTGGCCTTAACCACAATATAGTCGCTACCTGTCGGAAGCGGATTTTCGCTCGTATTTTTATCCGTCATCGCTGATCCTCCTCTAAACCTAATGTACAGCCCATGCTATTCCAAAAAACAAATGCCGCCTTGGAGGGCGGCATAGTTGTTACTTAAAAAGACTATGGGATTGATATGTAGAAATCTTTATTTGATTCCGTCTTTCAGCGCCTTACCAGGTTTGAATGCCGGTACCTTGCTTGCAGGAATTTCGATTTCTTCACCAGTTTGTGGGTTACGGCCTTTACGTGCGGAACGTTCGCGCACTTCAAAGTTTCCGAATCCAACCAGTTGTACTTTATCACCGCTTTGCAGCGCTTCTGTAATTGCTTCGAAAACCGCATCTACAGCTTTAGTAGCATCCTTCTTGGGAAGTTCAGTTGCTTCTGTAACTACATTGATCAAATCAGATTTATTCATGTTTTCTCACCTCCCTGAGTAAATTTCCGGTATCATACACTGTTTCCGTTTAAACGTAAAATATACGTGATAATCCCGTTTATTACTGAACACTGGCGCCCATAGACCTTGAAGCGCAACAAACTTATAGTAATACAGCCCATCCATAAATTCAAGCAGTTAGACAAAAAAGGAGTAGAAATTATCATCTATGCTTGCATAAACATCCAATTGCCATCTAATTTTATAGACCTATAAGACCAGGTTAATTCTTCTTTTCAGAAAAAAAATTGAGTCAGATTCACCGTTATTATAGGAACTAGGAATCAAGTTTCGTTATTTTTACGCATAAAAAGAGTGGGATCTCTCCCACTCTTCCAATCTGCTTAAATTTAAGTTAGAGAATAATTGCAATAAGCCCGCCTGAGCCTTCATTGATGATCCGGCCAAGCGTTTCTTGCAATTTGTAGCGCGCATTATCCGGCATCATCGCGATCTTGCCTTGAATACCTTCCCTCACAATGGAATGCAAGGAGCGCCCAAAAATATCGGATTCCCAAATCTTAATCGGGTCGTTCTCGAAATCCTGCATCAAATAACGGACCAACTCTTCACTTTGTTTCTCTGTACCAATGATTGGTGAGAACTCAGATTCAACATCAACACGAATCATATGAATAGATGGTGCGGTGGCCTTTAAGCGAACTCCAAAGCGAGAGCCTTGACGAATCAGCTCTGGTTCATCTAGCGCCATTTCAGCTAGTGAAGGAGCAGCAATACCATAACCGGTAGTCTTGACCATTTCTAAAGCTTCAGAGAAACGGTCGTACTCTCTTTTCGCGTGTGAGAATTCCTGCATCAGCTGGAGCAAGTGATCTTTACCGCGGATTTCAACCCCTACTACCTCCATCAGAACCTGATCATACAGCTCTTCTGGGGCATACAGATCGATCTCTGCTACACCTTGACCCATGTTCATACCACTTAGGCCTGCTTTATCGATAAAATCATACTCTGTGAACTGAGATACGAGCCGGTCAACATCCCGCAAGCGGCGAATGTCTTTTACCGTATCGCGAACGGAGTTCTCATAGCTACTACGCAGCCAGTGATTCTCTCCAAGCACCATGACCCAGCTTGGCAAGTTCACATTTACTTCATGAACAGGGAATTCGTACAATACTTCACGCAGTACACCTGTTACATCCTCTTCGGTCATGTTTGCTGCGCTGAGTGTCATGACAGGGATATCGTATTTGATGGCTAGCTCGCTACGGAGCTGCTGTGCTTCCTCACTGCGTGGGCGAGTGGAGTTAATGACAAGCACAAATGGCTTACCCACTTCCTTCAGCTCTGCAATGACGCGCTCTTCAGAGTCCACGTACGAGTTCCGCGGAATTTCTGCAATCGTACCATCTGTTGTTACTACAACACCAAGCGTTGAATGCTCCTGGATGACCTTACGGGTCCCGATTTCTGCCGCTTCCTGAAAAGGAATTGGCTCCTCAAACCAAGGTGTAGAGATCATTCGTGGTCCATTCTCATCCTCGTAGCCTTTAGCGCCTTCTACAGCGTAACCCACACAGTCTACCAGTCGAACGTTAACCTCAAGCCCTTCCGCAACCTTGATTTGGACTGCGTTGTTAGGCACGAACTTAGGTTCAGTGGTCATAATTGTTTTGCCTGCTGCGCTTTGCGGAAGCTCATCCACAGCTCTTACCCGATCTGCCTCATTCGTGATGTTAGGCAGGACAATTGTTTCCATGAAGCGCTTGATAAATGTCGATTTCCCCGTGCGAACCGCGCCGACGACGCCAAGATAAATGTCTCCGCCGGTACGCTCGGCAATGTCCTTGAAAATATCCACTTTTTCCAAAAGAGATCCCCTCCTCATATTACTCCGAAGAAAAAATGCCTGAAGAGCATCGACTTCGCGTTCCGCCGGTAATCTGACCCTTGCAGGACATCAACCGGACTTATCGTATGCCCGCCCGAAGCCTAGCTGCTTTCGACCGGGACGTACTGGCCCCGCGCTAAACTCCGAATGCTCGGACATGCATTTGGACTAGTATCATCATATGTATCCGGAACGAATTTATGACCCATAATCGCGCATTTTGCAATGTAATTTCTAAAAATTAGTTGTGCGCGCCGCAAGGCGTCTGACGCCCGGAAGCTTACTCATCCATCATATGAGATAGGATTTATTGATAGAACTATTTTAGTGGATATGCATGAAGGAAAT
This sequence comes from Paenibacillus sp. FSL E2-8871, assembly GCF_038000345.1. Classification (NCBI taxonomy): domain Bacteria; kingdom Bacillati; phylum Bacillota; class Bacilli; order Caryophanales; family Paenibacillaceae; genus Paenibacillus; species Paenibacillus sp. FSL E2-8871. Next base: position 2,485,532 of record NZ_JBBOBV010000001.1, read on the forward strand.
TTTAGCGTATGTCATCTACATCCTTTTGCCTCTAATTTTATACGGTTACGATTATTTCATGATTTATTTCTAGCTGAGCTGAATCTCCTTTCTTACCATCATTTCTAGCAATCCAGTCTTACGCGCTATGAAACTGAACCTTAATTCCATCTACGATTTATGTAAGACAATTAAGCTTCAGTTAAGGCAATATCTGAACAACACAAAAACGCCTAATCCTTCGGATATAACCGAAGCTTAGACGCTCTTAAGCTTTAACTTTCACTTCAACTAGGAGACTGCGGGACAGGCTGATTGTTAATCCATAGATACGGCAAAGACTTCACGGGCACGTAATAGGAAGCTTCCTCCAGATCTAGTCGCAAATCTTTTTTCTCGTCATGTTCTCCACCATTCTTTTCGATGGCAGCTATAATATCAAAGACATAATCTACATAGACCGTTCCAGCCTTATCCATGATGAAATCAAGAACCTGCCCGGAATAGACGCTAGTTAATGATATGGAGCTTGTTCCTGCTTTCTTATGATCAATGGTGTAAAGTCCAGGATATAGCTCATCTAGTACGGGCAAAGAGCCGTCATGAGCTGATTTATAACGATTAATCTGACGCTGCACATCATTCACCTTTTGAACGGTAACAAGGTCCATCACCTTAACAACTGGATCGCTTTCCTCATTCAAAATAAGAAAATAAGCGCTTCCGCCCTGTTCAAAAGCCGTAGCCGGAATATCATCCAAATATCCATTATTGTTCAGCTTGCCTAGGTCTATCCGGAACTTCTCATATCTTGGAGTAGCTTCATCCGCATTAAGGATCGGAAGCACACCTTCCTCTTGTTGAAAATCATCAACGGCTGCTTGTATCCGTTTAACACTTTCTCGATAATTAACGCTAGCACGCTTTTCTTCTCCAGGATACAGACATCCGGAAAGAGTAAGAGCGATTGACATCACTACCAGAAAAAGTCTTGCTCCTGCCTTTAGCTTCTTCTTTCTTCGTATAAACTCCAACCGAGTCCCTCCCACGGTGACAATCTAACACTACCACAGCTCATCTTCTTCCCCACGCCGTGCAGCTTCAAGCTTACGGCGTACAGCAGCCTTAAGTGGATCTTCTGGCACCTGAACGGTCACATCGCTCCATACGGCAGCCTGACAAGCCAGACGCACTCCTTCTTCTAACGTAGTTCCAAGCTTACGTCGTTCAATATCCCCTGGCGGTCTCAGCGCTGTGGCCTCTTCAGTCGCAATTTTAACCTTGCACATCAGACAGCCTGCTTTGCCTCCACAGCGAGTGGTAATCGTCACTCCGGCTTTACGAGCTGCCTCCAGTAACGAGATACCGCGATTCACCACAGCTTTACGACCTTCAGGTTGAAACATAACGGTGACGCCATTTTGCGATTTCATGATGTTACTTCCTTCCTCAACATTATGTAACTGCTTACATAATCGAAACAACTCCGCCCAATAGGCCAACTAACATGATGACAAACGCAAGGATAGATAGCAGTGCTTTAAGCAGTCCCTTTGTTTTACTCCGAGCAAAAGTTATTAGAAATACAGACAGTCCCATAATCAGCATTGCAATCAGGGACAACCACATTTTTGTCATCGGATCCAAGGTCAAAGCCCCCATTCGCCTGTAATATATTAGGGATTATTATATCATGACCTTATCCTATTCTGTAAAAAAACATCATTTTTTATATATTATTATTAAGATATTTTAGCTGAGAGAGATTTACAATAAATAAAAAAAGAGCAAAAGATAACAGAATCTCATGGATTCTGAATCTTTTGCTCACCCAACCTAAAGCTATTTTTTAAGCATCATTTTCATTAAAGACTCCATTGTGCCGGAACCTGCGCCGCCTTTTTTGACGGCATTAATAATTTCCTGCACAGTAGCTTCACTGACCGGCACTTTCGCCATCGATGACACCTGCTTAATTAACTGGCGGAGCTGGGCTTCATTCTGCGTAGTTCCTGGTTTGACCGTACTGGCTAGCTTTTTGACGGCACTTTCCGTAATGTTCTTGCCCGCCTTTTTGTTAATGGCGTTCAATGCATCCTTGGAAAAATCTCTGCTCACTTTTCATCCCTCCTCCGTCAATCCCCAATACAACATATGAGAATTTGCGGAAAAAGGTGAACAGGATCAGGAATGCCACTGCTCCCAAGTTTCCTGAGATATTGCCTCAAGCTCAGGTTTACGATCACGGCCCATCAGAGCTTCAACAGCACTACGTGGACTTCTACCTTTAAAAAGGACATGATAAATTTGATCTGTAATGGGCATTTGGACCCCTAGCTTGATGGAAATGGCATAAGCTGCCTCCGTGGTACGAATACCTTCGACAACCATTCCCATCGACTCCAGCACCTCATCCAGTGGTTTCCCTTGCCCGAGCATAAAGCCAGCACGCCAGTTACGGCTGTGCTGGCTCGTAGCAGTCACTACAAGATCGCCAACACCTGCAAGCCCTGCAAAGGTCAAAGGATTCGCTCCAAGCTCGACGCCCACCCGAGAAATCTCGGCCAGTCCACGTGTCAGAAGCGCCGCCTTAGCATTATCCCCAAATCCTAGACCATCGGATAGACCTGCACCGAGTGCAATAATATTCTTTAGTGCGCCGGCAAGTTCTACTCCTACCTGATCACGGTTCGTATATACACGAAAATCATTGTTTATGAACATTTCCTGTGCTTCAGCAGTACGCTTATCATCAGGTGAAGCCACAACAACTGTAGTAGGACACAGGCGCACTACTTCCTCTGCATGACTCGGTCCGGAGAGAACGACAATCTGCCCTTCGTCACAGCCTAGTTCTTCAGCAATAACGATCGACATCCGTTTCTTGCTTTCAGTCTCAAAGCCCTTCGTAGCATGAACGCATAGCATTTCATCCTTCCAGAACGGCTTCAGACTGCGAGCAACCTGTCGCATACCTGAAGATGGGGCTACAATAACAACCGCTTTAGAACCGGAAACTGCGGTCTCCAGATCGGTGGTTGCAATGATGTTTGCGGGCAGAGAAATCCCCGGTAAATACTTATTATTGATATGAGAACCATTGATCTCGGCAGCTTGATCAGAGTTACGTGTCCACAGATAAACTTCCGAGTGATTCGCAGCCAGCACACTTGCCAGCGCAGTTCCCCAGCTCCCCGCTACTAGTACGGTTACTTTATCAGACAACACGATTCCCTCCTTTTACTTTTGAGCCTATCTTGTTCTCACGGCCCTCTACAATCTTAACAATGTTCGTCCGGTGCCGCCAGAAGGCAAAAACCGCAATGATAATACTGGTCCAGAGCACAGGCTGTGTAAATCCTGTCAACAATAGAAAGACCGGTGTCAGCGCGACAAAAATTAACGAGCCAAGTGACACGTAACGAGTGATAAAGATAGATCCTATGGCGATAACACCAGCGAGCAGTGCAGGCCATAAACACAGTGTGGCCATAACACCGATCGTAGTAGCGATGCCCTTTCCCCCACGGAAACGAAAGTAAAGCGGCCAGTTATGTCCGACAATGGCAGCGATTCCGCAAAGAGCAGCAACCCAGGTTCCCCAGCCGCCTACCCAAGTTCCTAACCAAACTGCGGCAACACCCTTCAGTACATCCAGCACTAGCACAGATATCGCAGGACCTTTTCCCAGTACACGCAGTGTATTGGTAGCCCCCGCATTGCCGCTCCCATATTGACGGATATCAATTCCCTTTAGTAGCTTGGCGAACAGCACACTAAAGCTGACAGAACCAAGCAAATAGCTTACAACGATAACCAGAAGTTCAAGCGCCACACTTCTTCTCCCCTAACCTTCGTTTTCGGATTTGCGCCGTGTAAAGAGACGGATTGGCGTTCCCTCGAAATTAAACGCCGCGCGGATTTTATTCTCCAAGTAACGTTCATAGGAGAAGTGCATCAGCGATGGGTCATTTACGAACACCACGATCGTCGGTGGCTTCACCGCAACCTGCGTTACGTAGTTAATACGTAAGCGACGGCCTTTGTCAGTTGGAGGAGGGTTAATCGCAATGGCATCCGATACAACATCGTTCACCAGATGCGTAGTAATGCGTAGTGCATGCTGTTGAGATACATGCTGCACCACTGGCAGCAGTTTTTGCAGGCGCTGTTTAGTTAAAGCCGACAAGAAGACAACCGGTGCGTAACTCATAAACAAGAAGTGGTCACGAATCTTAGACTCGAAGTTCTGCATAGTCTTGTCGTCTTTCTCAATGGCATCCCATTTGTTTACAACAAAAATAGACGCTTTACCAGCTTCATGTGCATAACCAGCGATATGCTTGTCCTGGTCGATAATGCCCTCTTCACCGTTAATTACAACGAGAACCACATCAGCCCGTTCAATCGCACGCATCGCACGCATAACACTGTATTTCTCAATGTTCTCATATACCTTGCCTTTTTTGCGCATACCTGCAGTATCGATAAGCACATAACGTTGTCCATCACGTTCAAAAGGCGTATCAATAGCATCGCGAGTAGTACCTGCAATATCACTAACGATAACGCGTTCTTCACCCAGAATTGCGTTAACCAAAGAGGATTTACCTACATTCGGACGGCCAATCAAAGCTACACGAATGACATCGTCATCATATTCATCATCTATTTTCTCTGGCAGACGTTCTACGACAGCGTCCAATAAGTCACCGAGTCCTGTACCATGACTACCGGAAATTCCGATTGGATCTCCAAAACCTAGGCTATAGAACTCATAAATATCATCTGCACGCTTCATATTATCCACTTTATTGATGGCAAGAACGATCGGTTTACCTGAACGGAACAGAATCTGAGCTACCTCTTCATCTGAATTCGTCACACCACTCTTCGCCTCACACATAAATACAATAACATCCGCTTCTTCAATCGCCAGCTCCGCTTGAACGCGGATAGATTTCAGAATCGTGTCATCTCCATCAATTTCAATACCTCCGGTATCAATCACACTGAACGACTTACCGTTCCAATCTGAAATACCATAAATCCGGTCACGTGTAATCCCCGGTTTGTCTTCTACAATGGCCAATCTATCGCCAATCAGCCGATTAAAAATCGTCGATTTCCCGACGTTAGGCCTCCCAACGATTGCCACAACGGGTCTTGCCATATTCATTCCTCCTGTCATCCTTACGATACTCATCATAGCAAAAAACATTAAAATTGGCTAACACTCATGTTAGTTCCAATAAATCTTTCTGTCACTGGAAAAAGAGAATCGGCGAACCCCCGTATCGAGGGCTCGCCGATTACTTTACCCGTATATTCAAAAAGCAGGATTAGTTATTACCTTTGAATTTGTCCAACTTGTCTCCAAAACGTTCAGCAAGCGTGAAGCTAAGGCCTTCGTTGCTTAGAGAAACGTTAGGGTTATTCAATACTTCTTTAGGAGCTCTGTCTCTGCTGTTGCTGCGTTCAGGTCTAGCAGTTGGTGCTGGAGCTTCTTCAGTTTCTTTGATGCTCAGGCTAACACGTTTCTCGGATGGATTGAAGTCCAGTACTTTCACTTGTACTTCTTGTCCTTCTTTCAATACTTCGTGTGGAGTAGCAATGTGTTTGTGGGAGATTTGTGAAATGTGCACAAGACCTTCCACACCTGGAAGCAATTCAACGAATGCTCCGAAGTTCACAAGACGTTTTACAACGCCTGTTACAACATCACCGATGTTGATTTCGCCAGCAGCAGAGTCCCAAGGACCTGGAGCAGCAGCTTTAATGCTCAGGCTGATTTTTCCTTTTTCAGGATCAACCTTAAGTACTTTAACACGTACTTTATCACCTTCAGAAACTACATCAGAAGGCTTCTCTACGTGATTCCAAGCGATTTCGGATACGTGTACAAGACCGTCAACTCCGCCAACATCAACAAATGCGCCGAATTGGGTCAGACGTTGTACGGTACCTTCAATGATTTGACCTTCAGACAGTTCAGCCATAATTTTAAGCTTGTTAGCTTCGAACTCTTCTTCAAGAACTTCTTTAGCGGACAGAATTACTTTGCTGTTCTCACGGTCAAGTTCTTTCACTTTAACGCGAAGGGTACGGCCTTTGTAATCGCTGAAATCTTCAACGAAGTGACGCTCAACCATGGAAGCTGGGATAAATCCACGTGCTCCAACATCAGCTACTAGACCGCCTTTAACAACGTCAGCCACAGTAACTTCGAAAGCTTCTTGGGAAGCAAAGTACTTCTCAAGATCTTCCCATGATTTTTCGCTATCAACAGCACGTTTGGAAAGAACAAGGCTTTCCTTGTTGTCGTTGATGCTAACAACTTTACATTCTACTTCCTGTCCAACTTCTACTGCTGCAGCAGCGTTGTCCAGTTGTACTGCGGACAATTCGCGAATCGGAATCACACCGTCGTATTTATATCCAATGCTTACATAAGCTTGGTTATCTTCAATTTTGACGATTGTTCCTTTCACGGTATCGCCTTTTTTCAGAGAAATGATTTCCAAGTCAGCTTGGTTAGTCACTTCTTCTTCGTTAACGGCAGCAACTTCTTCTACAGCTCCGTTATTTTCTGTCACAGCGGATTCCACCGCTTCTACGGTTTCATTGCTCTCCGTAGTTTCCTGATTTTTAATTTCTTCAGACATGTGATTAGCCTCCTCGATTCAAAACCCCATTTATTTAAACCTGCGTATAGCAGAGTTCAAAACAAGCATTGCTTGGTATTACAAATTACACTTGAAGATAGTATGTTCCAAAAAATAGCGACTATGCCGTTATTTAATCATAGCACAGGACGAAATTTGTGATTCCGTTTATCCCTTAACCAACAGTTGGTATACCCGACTTCTTCATCTCATTGATGCGTTCCATAATGACATCGGTAACAGCCTCGAGAGATTCACTTCCTGCACCGGCAAATTGACTGAGATCTATAGGAGCCCCATAGACTACAACCATCCGTCGAAAGGGTTTGTACTCACCGACAATAGCGGCTGGAACAACTGCAGCACCGCTTCGAAGTGCAAAGCTTGCAGCACCTTTCTTGGCAACTCCGGCGTCAGAGTTACGCGTACCCTCCGGGAAGATACCCATGACATTACCACCGCGAAGTGTGTTAAGGGCCGTTTTAATGGATTCTTTGCTTACACCACCACGTTTGACCGGAAAAGCACCCAATTTGTTAATGAGCCAGCCAAGCACAGGAACCTCAAAAAGTTCTGCCTTAGCCATATACTTTACTTGACGGTCTAACTTAATCCCGATAGTCATCGGATCCAGCAAACTAATATGGTTGGCACAGAGCAGCACCCCGCCCTCCTTTGGCACATTCTCTTCCCCCACAATCTTAAGCGGGAAAACAATTGCGTAAATCAAGCGAAGCAATCCTCGGCAAAATACATAAATCATAAATGATTTCTCTCCCCGTCAACATGAGATCTACAATGGGATACAATGGCCTCCACAACTTGATCGATATCCATAAAGGTCGTGTCGAGAAGAATCGCATCTTCCGCACGTCGCAGCGGTGAAATCTCCCGTCCTTCATCCAGACGATCCCGCTGTGCAATATCATGTTCAAGCTGCTGAAGCGTCACCGATTCCGCGTCTCTCAATTCCTTATAACGACGGAGAGCTCTTTCTTCCACACTTGCCGTCATAAAAATCTTTACTTCGGCATCGGGCAGCACGGTCGTACCGATATCGCGGCCATCCATTACAACGCCTTTGCGAAGCGCCATCTGACGCTGCAAATGACTCAGTCTGGACCTTACACCTTCGATCTTCGAATACTGCGACACAAGGCCGCTAACCTGAAGACTCCGAATATGCGGCGTTACGTCTTCCCCATTAATCAGCACCTTCTGGATCTCTTTTTCCGGAATAAGCTCAATAACCATATCGTGAACTTTCTGGTTCACTTGATTCTGATCTTCCGGTTCTATGCCTTCTCGGATCATATACCAGGTGATTGCCCGGTACATTGCGCCTGTATCGACATAAATATAAGACAACTTCTGGGCTACCAATCGGGCTACAGTACTCTTGCCTGCCCCGGCAGGTCCGTCGATGGCGACGTTAATTCTGTCGTAAGTATGTGTACCCTGCCTATCCAACGGGGCATTCCTCCTCAAACACTCTTTCATAAGAAAAGCATCTAGCGATGTCAAGTTCGTTCCTGCAATATCAAGGAGCACATACAAATGGATATGCTTGATGATATTATCAAGAAAAAAGCAGGCATTGCCTGCGACTTATAAAATTATACCACAGTTTATACTTCAGTGCAAAATCAGAACACTTAATAGAGCTAAGAAAAATGCCTATCGGTTGCGGAAATCAAACTGTCGTTCAAAGCAGTAACGTATTATTTTCTGACGCTCATTATCCGTAATAGCCACAAATTTCAGCATGGCCAATTGGCGCCCGTTTTCAAGCTTTTTAATCCGAACCACTTCACCTTCAAAATCCACATGCTCAATGCTACCATTTCGATAAGGCACTAGAACCCAGCAGGATAATCTCGCTCCCACCTCGAGCTTCACTTGGTGATCCACCAAGAAAGACGTTCCTCCGCCACCGATATCATCTGTACGTACAAGGAATCTTTTGCCAAAGCTATCCTTCACAGCTAATTCAAGATCTGCATTCACCCGAAAAAAGCTTCGTCTCTGAATTTTGAAAATCGAATCCGCCTCTGGTTTTTGTATCCGGACCATACGAATTACATCTTCTTTAAACCCGAGAACATGAGTATTAAAGTAATTTTTAATGCCACCCTCAGTAATAAAATAAACCGAAAGCTCGTCCCCCATAAAAAGTCGTTTCAGACGACCGTCACTCTCCTGCATAGGAATTTCAATCAGGAATGCGTCGTCCTCTGTCTCTGCAATTCTCGATCTATATTCAACTTCTGCTTCAGCAGCGTCACTGGAAGCAACCTGTATGTATAGATATTCATTAATTTTAGGATACAAAGATGTCACCGCCAAATCAGTATAGTTAACAATGATTATAGCATGGGAATATCACCCAATGAGATAAATATTATTTGAATTTCAAAAATAAAGAAGGGCCCATCCAAATAATGGATGTGCCCTGTTTTTTCACTTTTGTTCTACCCCTGAAGAAGGCCTGATTTCTTCCACGGACTCTTCGATGCCGTCGTCCGCATTAAGATAAATACGATACTGAGTACCATTTACCTCTCCGCCAAATTCGTAAGTCAAGACTTCTACGGAGTCATCATTTTTAATCCAAGCCATGCGATGGTAATTCTCATTGAAATCCGAATTCAGAAATTTCTTCGCTTCCGCCAAAGTCAGCTTTGGCTTTGGAATTTTACGATTGTCCTTATGCTCATTGACATATTCGCTAGCCTCAAATCCAACCGCCGTCCCAGTATCAAGTCCAATTCGGATCGTCATTTTTTCAGGATAAATCAAGACATCATTTTGGCTCGTTACAAAGGTTAAATTCCCGATATTATCATAACGGTCAGCATTAACCGCAGTCATATGAGGATATCCTTTTTTCTTAAGAAACTGCTCCGCCTTGGTAACTGCTTCTTCCAGGGTCACCTTAGCAGGTCCTATCTCACGGTTATCGTAATAAGAGATCAGTAAACCACCATTTTTGGTGAAATCCATACTGATAATCTGCTTATTATTCGAACCACTGACTGTAGCCGTATAAGAAGGCCACTTTGTATTTTTGCCGTTTTCTTTAACGTCTACCTTAGCATTCGAGCCTGCATTAGCAAACTTAATGGCTTTACGTTTGATATCTTCAACTGAAACAGGGGTACCTCCAAGCATTTTTACAGAGCGTTTATCGTAAATGCTTGCAACTGAAGGACCCCAATCCAAGTCAGGGTAACCTTCGACACGTTTGTCCACCGACTTAAAGCCGTCAATAATCGAATTATCTTCTGCCTTATTCTCTGTAGCCAATGCGGTTTCAACATCCATCCAGCGCAAACGGCTACCAATCACTTTATTCTGAACATCTTGCAAATCTTTTGAGATTTCTCCAGAGCTCTTATACAATGCTTTTAAATTGCTCAATTCACCATCTGTCAAAGGCTTCTTAGCGAAATCACGAATCCCAGCTTTATAAGAAAAGTTTGAGATTTTGGACAGAAACTCCTCCGTTTTGCTAAATGGCAGTAATGTGAGTGGCAACTGATTAATTTCATTTTGCGCCTCACTGGTCATCCGCCATACATTAACAAGTCCTTTGCGGTGCATCCCGTTAGAAGCGGAGTTAACAGCTAGTGTGTTTCCCAGCTCTCCATGAAGACGCTCCACGTGGTAAGACAAATCATGAAAGGCACGCTGATATTGGTTCTCCGCCTTAATTAGGATCGCATTCTTCTCCTGATTCTCCTGATAACCCCACACGAGCGCTCCAATTAACAGCAGCGCAGTCAGCGGGAACATTACAGCACTTAATCTTTTGTACATAAGGCTACAAGACTCCTTTCGATAGCTTATTGGCGTTAGTTTGACAATAAACTAGGAGTCTTATGCACCCTTCTGTAACACATTATGACTAAAGTGTTTGAATAGAGGGGATTCACTCCAAATTTGCATAGCATAGCGCTTATGCTCTCTCTTCAATTTCAAAGCCACTGCTATTACTGCAAAGGCATTGCTTAAAGCCGGTTTGAATCACACCCTGCTCTTTTATCCCTCTTAATATGTAGGTCTCACCGCATTGTTTGCAAAGTATACGTACTTTTATACGCAAAAAAAGACACCTCTCTCCTCTCTGGAATCTCCCGCTAAGGAACAATCCTTTGAATATAAGTGTGTCCATCTCGATTATAGGTTAACCTCTTCTTCTCGTTTCAGAAAGCGGAAAGGGGACCGGCTATTTGCCCTATCCACTTTCCCCATCCCTCCGTACCATAGAATAGCCATCAGAGGAACAATAAACCATATCCAGTAGTTAGCTGTCGTACTCAAAATAAAGTCATAAATCCCATGCCACAACCATGGCAGCAAGATAGAGATTAACAGAATCCCTTTTGTTTTAGCTCCTTTTGAGAACTTGGCTCTCCCTAAATGATAGCCCATGATTACACCAAACATAGCGTGTCCAGAAACCGGAAGCAGTGCTCTCAGGAACATGGAACCGATTGATGCATTGCTATACCAAGCGTACATTATATTTTCTATTGTTGCGAAGCCGAGCGAAATCGCTACGGCGTATAGTATCCCATCATATGGCTCGTCAAATTCGGTGTGATTATAAATCATATGGTAAAGCACAAACCATTTTAGACATTCTTCCACGCCAGCGGATATGAGAAACGACTCCACATAAGGACCGCCATTCAGCCCCAGCATTAGTCCTCTCTGAATGATCATAACAGGGAATACAATCAGAAGGCCTAGCAGGAACACCTTAATAACGATATGAAGCGGTTCTTGATCATACTTATCTTTCAAATAAAAAAAGGTCAGTAGAGCAAGTCCCGGCGCTACTGCCGACGAAATAACCGATAACACGAGCACCGAATAACCTCCCTATATCCCTAGCGCCTTATTCTGCTGATTACAGCAAGGCAGATAACAGCTTTAATTCAAGAATGACTGACCGCCATACCATCAAGAACAAGAATAGGGCTAATCAGCTAAAATAATGCTTATCAGCCCTATCATGCTATTTAATCCTGACGCTTAAAATGAGTGCACAATAACTGGACTGCATTCTCCGGCATTACTGTCTTCCCGTATTCATCGAGGACAGCTTCAGTAACCGGTGAGGAATCTCCAAATTCAGCTAGTACGCCAACAAGACCTGACAACGCTGTTTCTTCAAATTCCTTAGGATCGAAGTACAGATACCATTTATTGTTATAAGAATACAGTTTCCCCTGGGAAGTAATATTACCAATGAGCACATGGGCCGCTTCAACAAGAACCTCGAAATCGCGGAATGCATATACAATGGAGTCGCTTTGTTCAAGAGTAACTTCCATTTCGTAAATCTCTTCTGGCAATTCTTCTTCCCCGGACGCACCGTACTGATGGTGATCATATTTTCCTCGGGTCACTATAACGACCATGCCTTGGGCGGGCAATGCGAAAACTTCTACGGCAAGCGGACCGGTAGCATCAAAGCCTAGTTCACTATATGCTTGGTCCATCATCTCCGTAAACAGGTCATGAACCTTGGGAACTTCCTGCCACATGTCTTCCTTCTGGATGCCCCGCTCGCTCAGGTCGTCAAAAGTGAGGAAAATCCGTATCTTATCTTGACTTAATCGCTCTATTCTCATGACAGGATCCTCCTTTTGCAAGCTCATTTATTATAATGTATGATGAGTCCCGAGTAATGAGCCAAAAATGGTTACTATGTATGTATGTTATCATTTTGCAGAGATAAATGCACGAAAATAAATATATAAAATCCTCTTAAAGCATTGCCACTACTGAAGAGCTTATTCTAATTCATAAACCATTTTCAAGCCCTTGAATATAAAAAAGAATCATTCTGCGGAATATTTCATCCTCAAAATGATTCTGAAGGAGTCCTTTACGGTTACAATCCCGGTATGGCAGTATGCGTTTCTTTAAGAATTTGCTCCACTTCGCTCTTCACTTCAGGATTGTTGCGAATGAAATCCTTCAGTAATTTGAGATTGGATTCTTTTGATTTTGCCGGTGATTCCGTTTTATGCTCAGAGGTTCCGCTGTTCGAACCATTACTTTGAGCATTGTTGCTTGTATTACTGCTTGCATTGCTGCTTGAAGCAGCAGTGTTTCCAAATCCTGTCGTAGCCATACCAATTATTTTTTCTTTTGCTTTATCTGCTGCTCCACTCATGGAACCGCCCGATTGCCCCAGCGAAGACATTAGAGAATTCCGCTTTTTGGACATAATCATACTGGCTGCGACGCCCATCAGCACCCCACATAAAAATGACGAAGTATTCATATTTCCAGCCTCCTTGTATGGTAAAATCATGTTTAGTGTTCGCGGAAAGATTGCCGCTCATGCAACCTAATAAGAAGAAAGCGAGTTGAAAAAAGTGGGTAAAATGACATCAGTGCTCCTACTGGCTACCTTACTGCTGACAGCCTGTGGTAACAGCGGTGCGAATGGAAAGACAGCCGAGGATACAAACACCACAAACAATACGCCTACGGCGGTAGCTACACAGAGCGCAGAAACTACAGCGCCTTCCCCTGAAGTTACAGCCAGCCCTACCCCTGAAGCGACAGCAGATGGAGGAACTACAGGTAGTAATAATACAGCCAGTAAGGATGAAGCCTCCGCTGAAATTCCACTGCTGTACCATATGAACAAAAATTACGACATCGTCCCAAATGAGGAAACTACAAATAAAAAAGTCGTGTTGCTCACTTTTGATGACGGTCCCAAAGATGCGGAAATGATTAATCCGTTAATGGATGTTCTGGACAAACATCAGGCCAAAGCGATCTTCTTTGTGAATGGATACCGCGTTAAAGCGCATCCCGAGCTTCTAGAGTTAATTCATAACCGCGGAGGAATTATCGGCAACCATAGCTGGGATCATATTGTGTTGAAGGACAAGTCTTACACTGAGGTCAAAAAGCAAATCGAAGACGTTCAAAATGCGGTCAAGGAGATTATTGGTGAAGCCCCTCAGTTTTTCCGTCCCCCACATGGTGCTGGCGGAGATGTAGGGAAGAAGATTTCCGCTGAGAATGGGATGTTGTATATGACCTGGTCCAATGGATCACTGGACTGGGAAATGAAAGAGAAAGAAACCGAGAAAACAGATAAGTTAATCAAAAATGTGACGGATCAATTGCATTCCGGCAGTAATATTCTGATGCATGAGCTACCATGGACAGTTGAAGCGTTGGATAAACTGCTTACTACTCTTGAAGGCAAGGGCTATAGCTTTGTAGACCCTCGCAGTATTGAGCTTAAGATGCGCTAATTCCTAATTAGGATAAATAAAAACAGGTAATCCCCTTGATGGAAAGGAGATTACCTGTTTTTTTGTCCACCCGTTCAATCAGTACAAAGACAGTTTTCTAATGTTTCTCTTTACGGAGCGTTAGCACGTGCATCTCAGCAGGACTTCCCCAGCGGATCGGCAAGTGAGAGGTTCCAAACCCTCTGCTAATCAGCAGCTTCGCATCCCTTCCTGTCCCATCTCTTCTGGGCCATTGAAACATTCCTGCATCATATTTATGATAGAAATTTTCCACATGCCTTTGACCCAAAAAGGGAAGAATGACCTGCCCTCCATGCGTGTGGCCTGCTAATATCAGATCCGCTGGCACACTTTGACGTTTGGACAACCAGAGCGGATCGTGAACAAGAATGATACGACAAGTGTTATTTATTGAAGAAGCATGTGACGTTAATCCAGGTAATGGTTGATAAGAAGTGTTACCACCCTTTTTCGGAAAATCCACTCCCGTTAACCAAAGAGAAGCTCCCTCACGTTCAATACGCACATTCTCATCCATTAACAGCTTTGCACCACTGCCCCGGATAATCTGATCAATTAGTGAAATATCAGCTCGATAATCATGATTTCCATGTACTACATAGGTAGGAGCAATAGAAGTCACTAAAGTCATATTATCAGTCAGTCGATCCAGAGGACTGTTTTTTTCCGTTAGATCACCGCCTAATAAAACAGCACCCACCTTTCCCTTTAACGGAGTCAGCAGTGCTGTTGGAAGGCGGCGGCGATGGATATCAGTTATAAATAAGAGACGAAATCCATCAAACTCATCTGGGAGCGACTTCAAAATTATTTCCTCGGTAATAATTCTGTTTCTAAAGGCGTTACTCACCATAATCACTGCAATGATTAGCGCGATCAAAAGCACAACCACAACCAATCCCCAAACCCAAAAAATCACCATAAAGTACTCAAAGGCGGCGCCCCTTCAATTCCCCACCAGAGGAGCGCTACCAGCAATATTACAAAAATGAAAATCAGAGAGTTAACAAACATTTTACTAAGCCGAACCCGTTCTGATGAATACGTACTCGAACGTGATGGAACAGATTCTTCCTGCTCTTTGTTTCCAGCGTTAGATCCCTTCGCAGAAGCCGCAGGACGGCGCGCTTTCCTTGATAAAGTTGCCGTTGTTGTCCGGGAATGATTGCTCTTTCTAGGAGCCCCCTCCGATCGCGGATTCATTTTTTTACTTTTGCCAGAAGTTTTGCCTTCGCCACTGCGCTTTTTCTGACGAGACTTCAACCGGCTCAATTCCTCACTCATGATTCCCTCCTGTAGCGGATCACCAGACCAGAGAAAAGGTCGATGAAGAAATGACATAGTATAGGTGCCCATAGGCTTCCTGATTGAATGTATATATATCCAAGACCATAGCTGCTTAAGAACACCCATCCGGTAGGTACAAAGTGGCGCAAATAGCGAACATGAATAAGAGCAAACAAAATACTCGTCCAATAAGGACCAATGGAATACTGAATGGCTCCTCTGAACAGAAGCTCTTCACAGATCGATACCATAGCTGCAATTACAACAATGTGCCATACGGGCCGATTTCGAAATAAAAGGTCGTTTATTCCCCCGTCATCCATACTTTCTTCAGGTACAATATGAGTCAATAAATAATCAACTACCAGCATTACAGCAGCAAGTCCAAGACCCCATGCCACAAAATGTACGTTTTCTGGAAAAATTAATAGCTGAAAAGGATTTCTTTTCTGAAATAATATCCATATCAAACCGATAATTAATGTAAGCCCCTGAGTAATGTAGAGATTGAGGAGCAGAAGACGGTCTGTTAACTGACCTGGCTCTACTTTTTTTATCTTAATCTCGCCAAATTTGAATTTTTTCATCGTGACCTGCCTGTTCTTTAATTTTTTGGGGCAGCTCCGAAAGAGAAACCGTCCATAATGTTGCTATCAATACATAATACATAGGATAATTCCCCCAGAAAAAGGAGCACTTATTATGAGCCAACGTAACTCCCGTACACAAATGTTGTACACTCTATTTTTTTTGTTTTTCCTTATTTGCGCCTTCGCCGCATTTTTCACAGGCGTCAAGGTTGGCGCAGACAAAACGGAAGCTAAATATGAGCAACAAAAGAGCAGTAATGGATATGGATTAGAAGAATTCACGGGCTCTTACCAACAGAAGGATCTTGTTACTTTCTATCATAACGTATTTTTGCCTTATCGGGAATTCAAGCAGAATTGGAACACACAAGTGGACAAGTTGGCACGCAGTACAGATGCCCGTGTAAATGCAGCAGCTATGAAGAATCTTAGCCTTCTAGCAGATAAACAATATGAAAGAGTTAACCAGGACTCTATCTTTTCCGACTCTCCCTTATTACATCAATCACAGCTAAACATACTCAAAAGCTTAACTTTATTCTCAAAAGCTTCTGGTGAAATAAGTGCAAGTGCATCTGGTGCAGAGACGGCAAAATTGCTGAAAAATGATCCTTATACTGCCGGTGCGGTTAAATTCGGATTGCTCGCACAAAAGAACTTTTATGATTCTATGCTAAAGTGGGGCTCTAAGACAAACCAGAAAATCCCTTCTGTTGCTGGTGAGCTAAAGACCATGTCCTTTATCCAGTGGAAAAAAATGCCTCTTCTTCAAAAGAACGCATCCATCGCTGATATGATGTTAAATCGCGGAATTTTTGCAGCCTACGATCCTCAGGACATTACTGCAAAAATAGACGATTTGATACATTCTGGTACAGCCAGTTCATTGAATCTTACGGATGTTCAGTCCTCAGTAACCCTGCTTATTTCCACAGGTGCTATACAGGTAGAGGATTTTATGAAGTGGCGAGAGCAGTACTATAGCAAGGAGACGATTCCACAGCTCCCGTTTTTTTATGAATAGAACCAGTCATTGAATCATAACGAAAAATGAAGTTCACTTCAAGAAAGCTTACTTTCAAAGCCTATTGACACATCTACATTACCGTGTTACATTATGAAAAAATTAATCAATCAAAAACGATGATGGAACAAAGATTCTGGAAGTCTTCAGAGAGCCGGTGGTTGGTGCAAACCGGTGACAAACAGATGTCTTTAGCGCTCCTGAGATATTGTATCGAACCTTAAAGTAGGTGCAATCGGATCAACTCCGTTACCAGTGTGGCCTTTGCAGGCCAATGAGGCTGCTTCTTCCAAGTTGCAGTGAATTAGGGTGGTACCACGAAGATAACTCTCGTCCCTTACTACGGCAGTAGTATGGGGGTCGGGAGTTTTTTTAATTTCTAAATACCTAATCTATACTATCCTTTTGCCCAAAGTTACCGATTCCGCGGCATTTCTGCACGCAGCTTCTTTTATGCGACACCGCGTTGATCTACTATTATCACATGTTTTTTCTCTACTAGTTCGTGAATCTTCAGGTATTGTGGATTGCCCAAAAAGGCGTCCTCGACATATAAAGCTTTTCAACTTTAAGGGGGATAAGAAACCATGTTTAAAGTATTAGTATCGGATCCAATCAGTGATTTGGGCATTCAGCAATTGATGGACGCAGAAGATGTAGTTGTTGACAAAAAAACAGGACTCAGCGAAGACGAACTCATTGCAATTATCGGTGAATACGATGGCCTCCTTGTCCGCAGTCAAACTACTGTAACAGACAAAATCATCGAAGCAGGAAAAAATCTAAAAGTAATTGGTCGTGCAGGTGTTGGTGTAGATAATATCAAACTGGATGCTGCAACAAAGCGTGGTATTGTTGTAATCAATGCTCCTGATGGAAATACAATTACGACTTGTGAGCATGCTTTCGCAATGATGATGGCTCTGGCCCGTCATATTCCACAAGCTTATGCAAAAACAATCGGTGGAACCTGGGATAGAAAAACATTCGTAGGTGTAGAGCTTCGTGGCAAAACTTTAGGTGTACTCGGAATGGGCAGAATCGGTAGCGAAGTGGCTAAACGTGCTAAAGCTTTCGGTATGGAAATTCTTGCTTTTGATCCTTTCCTAACAGCTGAACGTGCTGAAAAGATGGAAGTTAAATTGGCTTCCGTAGACGATGTTGTTCGCGGAGCAGACTTCATTACTGTGCACACTCCACTTACTCCGGAAACACGCCATATGATTTCTCGCCCACAATTCGAAGTGATGAAAAAGGGAATGCGCATCATCAACTGTGCACGTGGTGGTGTAATTGATGAAATGGCATTAGTAGAAGCTATAGATAGCGGTATTGTTGCTGGCGCTGCGTTCGACGTATTCGAGAAAGAGCCGCCGCAAGCAGATCATCCTTTCCTGTCTCATCCAAAAATCATCGTGACTCCTCACCTTGGCGCTTCTACGATTGAAGCTCAAGAAAATGTGGCGATCGATGTTTCGGAGCAAGTGTTGCATATTCTGCGTAATGAACCGTTCATTAACGCGGTCAACATTCCTCCAGTTGCTCCAAGTGTAATGAATAAGCTTCAACCTTACTTCACGCTTGGGGAAAAACTAGGCAGCTTTGTTACCCAAATTGCGGCTGCTGCTATCCGTGAAATCCATGTTGAATACGCTGGTGATCTTTCGGATGTAGATACCCAACCACTAACCCGCTACATTGTAAAAGGTGTACTCTCCCGCCACTTTGCGGAGGACGTTAATATCGTAAACTCCATGCATTTAGCGAAAACACGCGACGTGAACGTAGTAATAACTAAAGCTTCTAAAACTAAAGGCTTTACCAACCTGATTACTGTTACTCTAAAAGCTGATCGTGACCAAGAGTATCTTGTTGCCGGCACCCTGCTGCAAGGTTACGGAGAACGGATTGTTCAAGTGAATAAGTTCCCAGTTGATATTGCTCCTGAAGGTCATCAAATCTTTGTATCCCATAACGACAAAGTAGGGATTATCGGACTCGTAGGTACATTGCTTGGTGAGAACGATGTAAACATCGCATCCATGCAAGTGGGACGTAAAATTGTTGGGGGCGCTGCAATCATGCTGCTGACCGTTGACAAAGCCGTTCCTAAGCAAGTCCTTGTTAAACTTGCTGGTTTACCAGAAATTAACACTGCTGAAGAAATCATCCTTCTTTAATCTATAATATAGAAAGGCCATTCCAGAATGTACTGGAGTGGCCTTTCTTATATTTTACGCATCTTTTTCTTCCTATATTATGAACGAAGAGATTATCCTTCCATCAATATCAGTAAAACCATACTTTTCAGCAAGCTTTCCAACCTGCTGCGGCTCACCGGACATAGACATAACCTCTGGATCAGCGGCTAGTGCAGTCACTGCTCGACCAATATATGTCGTCGATTCACTCATTTTCAGTTCCTCAACTCCATGCCAATGTTCCTCATCTGTATTCATGGCTTCTAGAACCGCTTCTGTTCTCATCCATCCAGGTGAAAGTGGAATAACCGCAATGCCGTCATCCTTTAACTCCTTCGACAATCCGAAAGCCATACGTAAAAGTGCATTTTTAGAAAGATCATAATAAAAGTTGCCTAAATATTTATAATGATCCCAGAAGGTTGTATGGATAATTAGACCACCAGTTTTAGCCTTGCGCATGAAGGGAATTGCGTAATAATTTGTGATCATCTGTGCTCTCACACCGGCATTAAACATATTGTCCCAATGAGCTGTAGGCAGCTCCCAAAAAGGCTTCTGCTCGATAGCTAAATCATTGCCTCCCCATACGTTGTTAACTAAGATATCGAGCCTCCCCTGCTCTTCAGCGATCTGACGGATCACTGCTTCTGTTTCTTGATCCTTCGTATGGTCACATCGTATTACCGCACCAGAGCCTCCACTCTCTTTTATTTCTCAAAGTACGCTATCTATGCTCCCCTTAATATGTTCTGTGACGGATACATCTGTGGTCCTCCCTGTAATATAGACAAAAGCGCCTCTTCTTGCTAATTCTAAAGCGATTCCCCTCCCGGCACCTCTGCTGCTCCCGGTAACCAATGCAACTTTCCCTTTCAATGTCATAGCCCTCAACCCTTTCCACATGAATTCGGATTTCAATATTCTGTGAACATTCCTTACGTTTTATAAGTATAGCCCGTATATATGACATCAACTGACATATATAATATAATCATGATTTAGAAATGATTAATGGTGATCGTCTAATCAATAATTCGAGGAGGTACAATAGCCTAATGAGAGCCGACCGTTTGTTATCAATATTACTTCTGTTGCAAAATCGTGGAAAAATGACTTCTAGAGAATTGGCCCAAACACTCGAGGTATCAGAACGAACTGTGTTTCGTGATATGGAAGCATTAAGTGCTTCAGGAATACCCATTTTAGCTGAACGTGGTCGTGAAGGAGGCTGGATGCTTACTGAAGGGTACCGAACCTCCCTAACGGGAATGAAGCCACAAGAGATTGGTTCACTGCTTCTGTCCGCTGACGCATCAATAATGAAGGATCTGGGGATACAAGACGACTACTCTTCCGCTCTTCTCAAACTAGAGGCTGCATCCTCACATCGACTTAGTAACCCAGCAAATTACCTAAGCGAGCGTATTCATATTGATGGCGCCAGTTGGCATCCTTCGGATGAGACTTATCCGTTCCTTTCTGTACTGCAGAGAGCACTTTGGGAGGACCGCAAAGTAAAAATCACTTATCTCCGGAGCAACGAGACAACGGTCCGTTTCATTGAACCTCTTGGGTTAGTTGCAAAACGCGGAGTATGGTATGTCGTAGCCAAAAGCAAAGATGAACTACGGACCTTTCGTGTGTCCAGATTAGTTAACGTTGAGGAGACTCATGAGTGGTTTAAAAGACCTGATGACTTTGATTTAAAACAGTACTGGGAAGAGTCCACCACTGCCTTTAAAGCAGCACTGCCAAAGTATCAAGTAAAGCTAAGGGTTAGAACATCTATCTTAAAAGAATTACAGCGAGAAAGATTCGTCTCTGTCCAATTGATAGAGCCAACTAGCAAAGCAGAGTGGGTAAACGTAGATGCCGAATTTAATACGATCGAGTCGGCCTGCCGGATAATCCTTTCTTTTAGTCCCTCGGTTATTGTACTTTCACCGCAAGAACTTTTAGAGATGGTAAAGTCTGCTATCGCAAAAATTTCCGCTATTTATGAGGATTTTTGACACGAAATCTAAAGAACTACTCCGAAAAGAAGATTTATGTCAGTTCTTACTATAGACCAATCACCTTTAAATCCCATATAATAACACCAATACATAATATTAATAAGGAGGACATTATACCAATGAACTGGATGCATAAACTTCCGTTAAAACAAAGAATTGTTGCCGGATGTTACCTCGTTGCCGCACTATTTGCTATTCCTGTTTTAGTTACTTTTATGATCTTAGGCAACATTATTTTGGGTATTGTTCTAATCGTAGTTCTTGCTGCTCTAACTTTCCCCGTGGCCCGCTTTATCGAGAGAACGCTTACATCTTCTTTTGATGACATCGCGAATGTATCTCATAGTATTTCAAAAGGGGATTTTACTAGTAGAGCCGATGAGAACGGGTCTATGGGGGACGTAAGTCGTTCCTTTAATACTATGATTGACAAGCTCAAGAAGATTTTGACAGAAGCATCACAAATCACTCGTCAAGTTATGGATGCAAGCCGTGGAATCGAAGATAAGAATCAAAATTTGAAAATTGTCATGGCACAGGTAGCCTCTTCGTCTAACGAGCTAGCTCTTGGTGCAAATGAAATATCTACGGATATCGCTGAAATGACAGAATCCATTAAAGATATTGAGAATAAAGTATCCAATTATACGAACTCAACGAAAGAAATGAACAGACGTTCAATACATACATTAGAACTAGTTGAACAAGGACGGCAGTCCGTTGATACTCAAGCTGAAGGCATGCGCAAAAACATCCAGGCTACTCAAAAAGTAGCTGATACTATCGAAGCCCTGTCTCATAATGCTCGCGGAATTACGATGATTACAAAAACCATCACAGAGATCGCTGAGCAGACCAACCTCTTATCGCTGAATGCCTCCATCGAAGCAGCACGCGCCGGAGAGCATGGTCGAGGATTTGCTGTAGTCGCACAGGAGGTTCGTAAACTTGCCGAGGAATCAACGGCTTCAACGAAGGAAGTCTTTGGCTTAGTTCGGAGCATCGAAACTGATATCAAACAAGCGATTGACAATATCGCTATCAACGAAGAAGTCGTACAGGTACAGAATGAGATGATCACTCAATCTGCTCATATCTTTGCTCAAATTGTGCAAAGTGTGCAGTATATTACCGAGCAAATCTCTTCCTTCTCTGCTGAAAGTGATCTGATGTTGGAAAGTGCCTTGAAAATCTCAAGTGCAATAGAGAATATCTCTGCAATCACACAGCAAACCGCTGCCGGCACCGAGGAAGTATCCGCCGCTATGAATGAACAAATTAATGCCCTGCAGTCTGTTGCTGAAGAAACTGAGAAAATGACACAGGCTGTGTTTAATCTACAGAAGACTATCCATATTTTCAAGTTTTAAGTCACTTGCAAAAATATATAAACAAGTCCAAAAACTCCTCCTAAGTTTTGACTTAGGGGGAGTTTTTTTTATATCTATTATTTCATAGGTTGGACAAGACTTTCGTCAAAATTCGAGTTAATTTGCGAAAATATATTGACAAAGGTTCTCTAGGAATATATTGTAAAGGAAAATTATTCTTATAAATTTTAAAATTAATATTGGCAAAATCTTCGAAAGAGGATGACGCAAAACCATGGATCTACAGCCTCATTTTTAATCAGAGGCCATGACTGCCAGGTTGCAGAAAACCAAGACGACTGAACAATTGTTCAGTCTCTATGGCGATTTATGCCACCAACCTGTGCCCTAATTCAGAGCACAGGTTTTCTAATGTTTGATTTTAAAATAACAATCAACTTGTGAGGTGTATTTTTTGAAGACAGTCGCAGATTACATGTCGGAAGCACTACGGAACCTAGGTGTTACCCATTCCTTTGGTATTATTGGGAAATCCATTTGTCCTATTGTTCTTAAAATGGTAGATTACGGTATTGAATTTATTCCTGGGAGACATGAGTCCAGTTCCGGCTTCGAAGCAGCCGGGTATGCGCTTAAAACTGGAAAACTAGGTGTAGCTTTTGGTACTTCAGGTCCTGGTGGAACAAACCTATTAACTGCAGCAGCACATGCTAAGGCTAACAACCTACCTGTCCTATTTATTACTGGCCATCAATCTATTAAAGAGCTTGGAATTCCCCAATGTCAGGACTCTACTTCTTTTCTAGCTGATTTAGCTGATATGTTTAGACCTGCCACCTTATATAGCAAGCTTATTGAACGTGGAGATCACTTTAACACAATCTTTAATCATGCCATATCCATTGCTTTGAGCGGTAATCGTGGTCCAGTTCACCTTTGTATTCCCTTTGATGTACAAACGGAATTGCTAGAGGAATGTAATATTGTAATCCCTGAACGCGAATCACTGGTTAGCCATGCTAATATCGACCGTGTACTTGATGCTATAAATAACTCTAAGAATCCAATAATTATCGCGGGTAAAGGCGTTAACCGCTCAGGAGCACATAGTGAGCTAATTCAATTAGCGGAAACATTTAATATTCCTGTAGTTACATCTCCAGGTGGTAAAGGGGCTATAGCTTGGGATCATCCACTCTATCACGGTCCAATTGGAGTAGGCGGTTGTACCCATGGGGATGACTTGCTGAATCAAAGTGATCTATTTATCGTTCTCGGGTCACGTTTAAGTGATATGACTATTTGTAATCTTAAAAGGGAAAATCATCCTGCAACATTAATTCAGTTTGATAGCGATCCGACTTTTGTCGGAAAAATATTGTTCTCTAAAACGATTCCAGTGACTGGAGATCTACGGGACAATCTAGTTTACTATCTCAATAATATTGACACGAACAACATCACAAAACGCGAAGCACCGACAAATTCCGATTATACCGAAGAGCCTCCGATTTTACCAAACCTTTCACTTGCATCGGTCTTGAGTACGATGAGTGATTTGATTCCTTATAACAGCACAGTCTTTGTTGATGATGGAAGTCACGGTTTCCATGCTGCGAAATGGTACAAGGTTAAGAAACCGGGCAGTTTTGTTTTCGATGCTTACTTTGCTTGTATGGGTAATTCCATCGGAATGGCGATTGGTGCAAAGGTTGCTGCTCCAGAAGAAACGATCTTCTGCATTACAGGAGATGGCTGCTTTATGATGCTAGGCGCAGAGATTAACGCTGCTGTCTGCAAGGATATTCCTGTCATATTCATTGTTGTGAATAATAAACAGCTAGATATGGCTCTAAAAGGTATGGAAAAAACTACAGGACGTATTGACGGAACTATCTACGAAGTCCCTATGGATGCTGTGAAATTCGCAGAATCACTAGGCGCTAAGGGTTACAAATGTGAGACAGCGGAGGAGTTCGAAACAGCCATCAAGGATGCTGTTGCCATCAACCGTGTTGCCGTCATTGAACTGCTAACAGACCGTGATGAGGTCCCTCCGACTGCTCACCGTACTTTGAACCTAAATTAGGAGGTCACTTATGAAAGACAATGTAAACAGTGGTCTGAACCACTTCACGAATCTCTCTGGAGACTACGGAGCTAAAGCACTGGCTCCGATTAAAGAACATTTCCCCGATTTGGCTGAATTTATTATGGGGAATGCCTACGGCGATATTTTTCAACGCAACACAATCGAAGCTGACTGGAAGGAAATCGCAGTTATCTCTGCCCTGATTTCGATGGGTCAGTTTGATCAATTGGGTGTTCATTATGTCATGGCTCTTCGTGTGGGAGTTACTGTAGAACAACTCAAAGGTATTCTATTACACTTAGTACCCGCTATAGGGGCACCTAGAATCATCACCGCTTTTAATATTCTTCTCGAAACGATTGAAGAAATAAAGTAACTATTTTCAGTAAAATTAAAATATCGGGAGATGTTAACGTGGGACAGTTTATTTTAAAGACAGACACTACTAAAAAAGTGATCAATATTGAGCTGGAAGGAACATTTTCTGAAGAAGATGGTCTGAAATCTATCCAAGCTTATCAACAAACTATTAATCCTATCACTCCAGCTGACTATGAATTACAAATCGACTGCAGAAAGCTAAACGTAACTGCTCCTGATGTTGTGCCTCTTTTGGAAGGTTGCTTCGTAATGTTTAAGAAT
This sequence comes from Paenibacillus sp. FSL E2-8871, assembly GCF_038000345.1. Lineage (NCBI taxonomy): Bacteria > Bacillati > Bacillota > Bacilli > Caryophanales > Paenibacillaceae > Paenibacillus > Paenibacillus sp. FSL E2-8871. The sequence continues at coordinate 2,510,677 of NZ_JBBOBV010000001.1, forward strand.
GATGGATTTGTAAAAGTAAATCTAACCCTTGAGAATAACCCAATTCTTAAAATGCAGCTTGCTCGTCTGGGTCGTAAAGCAGGACTAGATAACATCGAGATCATTTCCACCGTTACAGCTTAATTCTTCTTATAACTAAAAAAACTATAGAGTTTTTCAGGAGGATTCATTCATATGACCGGAATTCGTATTCAAGACATTGATATCTATCATCCTAGTAATAAAGTTGGTAACGACTTTTTTATTAAGCATTTTGACGAAAAGGGTATTGATATCCGAGGTCTACTGACCACTTTAGGTCGTGATACGCGCTATAGCATTAAGAATGAGGAAGAAAATTCTCTTACGATGGCTTTTGAGGCTGCCAGTAATGTGTTGGATAAAAATGGTCTCACTGGCGCTGATATCGATCTTATTGCCTATGCAAGTCAAACTCCTGAATATATCTTTCCTACTAACTCTTTAATGATTCACCGTTTAATTAACGGCGCATCCCATACAATTTGTATAGATAGCAACGCTAACTGTGCAGGTATGACTGCTTCCGTAGAACAGGTGAGCCGTCAAATGCAAGCCAATCCTAGAATTAAACGTGCTTTGGTCATCGGATCCGATTATGTAGCACCTCATGCAGATAAGAATGATCCTGTCTATTATGCTAACTTCGGTGATGCAGCTGCGGCAGTCCTTCTTGTGCGCGATGATAATGCGGTAGGCTTCATTGATTCTGTCTATCAAACAGACACATGCGTTTATGGCAACTCCATGTTCCCGGCTGAAGGCTTGGCTAATCTGGGTAGAAAAGGCGTCGCGGCTGGAGAATTCAATGTGAAGTTCATTCCATTTGATGATTCCATTTGCGTAGATGCTGCTTCTGAATCGATTCGCACGCTTCTATCTGATAACAACATAGCGCCTGAATCTATAAAAGCGGCCTGTTTCTCACAGCTTTCACTACCTAATATCGTTGGTGTTTGTGAAAAAGTGGGTATTGATCGTGAGGTTGCGGTTTACATAGGTGATGAATTCGGATACACCTCAACCAGTAGCCCGTTTATCGCTCTACACAAAGCTATTACTACAGGAAAGATCGAACGCGGAGATAAAGTTCTGTTCTGGACAGTGGGCGCTGGATGGCAAAACGTTGCATTTGTTATTGAATATTAAGCGTTACAACCTAAAAAGCGGCAGGCCAAGGATTATCCTTAGCTTGCCGCTTTTTAGGTTGATCTGTTCTTTAGGACTCGCTGGCAAAGGATAACCCCTTTTCAGTGAGCGCACGCCGTAGTACATCAATCCCTTTTGGTCCCATCCCATGGAGCTGCAGAAGCTCTGACACAGTGAGCTTACTGATTTGGTGAATCTGTGTATACCCAGCACCATGAAGTGCTCGAAGTGCAGGCTTAGATAGTCCACTCGGTAGATCAGATTCTGTTCCATTAAACATAGACATATGCATCTCCCTGATCACTGATATCTTTCATGTTTTTCCCAGCCCATGGTACGCGCTACAGCGTCTTTCCAGGCGTTGTAACGTCGTTCACGCTCATCTATACCCATTACAGGTGAAAAGATCCTCTCAGCTTTGTTAAAGCTTTCTAGCTGCTCTCTTGTCCAGACTCCTGAGGTTAATCCAGCCAGAAGTGCTGCTCCCAGCGCAGTCGTCTCCGCATATGTAGTTCGAGTAACTTCACTACCGAGGATATCAGACTGGAACTGCATCAGCAAATCATTACGAACCGCTCCACCATCTACACGAAGTCCGGTCAATGGCATGCCTGCATCTTTTTCCATCGCCCCAATTACATCTCTAGACTGAAATGCTAATGCCTCTAACGTTGCTCTTACCAAATGCCCCGAGGTGGTTCCTCTAGTTAGACCGAAGACTGCTCCACGTGCATACATATCCCAATAAGGGGCACCTAGTCCAGTAAAAGCAGGTACGACGACAACCCCTTCACTGTCCTCTACTTCCCGTGCTTTGTCTTCCGAGCCTGCCGGCTCCGTTATGAGTCCTAACCCCTCCTGAAGCCATTGTACAGCCGCTCCGGCTACAAACACACTGCCCTCGAGTGCATAATAGAGTTCATCCCCCATTCCCCAAGCTACAGTGGTCAACAACCCATGACTGGAGACTACAGCTTCTGTACCTGTATTCATCAGAATAAAGCATCCAGTTCCATATGTGTTTTTGGCACTGCCGGGTTCAAGACAAGTATGTCCAAACAAAGCAGCTTGTTGATCCCCCAATACAGAGTGAATAGGTATTTCTGTCCCGAACCACTGCGCGTCTGCTGCTCCAAATTCACTACCGGACATCCTCACTTCTGGCAGGATGGTGCGTGGTACACGAAGCTCCTCCATTAGCTCTTCGTCCCAGCAGCGTTCATGTAGATTATATAGCATCGTACGCGATGCATTAGTTACATCAGTAGCATGTACAGCCCCGCCAGTAAGCTTCCAGATTAGCCAGCTGTCTACTGTCCCAGCTAGTAACTCGCCATTATTCGCCCGCTCTCGTGCGCCTTCTACATGATCAAGAATCCAGGAGAATTTAGTTGCAGAAAAATAAGCATCCACAACGAGTCCCGTCTTGCTAGCAATGAGTACCTCTAACCCCTTACTCTTGATCTCTTCACACAGCTCTGCAGTACGTCTGTCCTGCCACACAATCGCAGGATAAATCGGCTTACCTGTTGCTCTATCCCAGATCAGGGCCGTTTCCCTCTGATTTGTAATTCCAATGGAATATATTTCCTGAGGCGTTATCCCGCCCTGAGTAATCGCATCTCTTGCAGCTGCAAGCTGTGACGCCCAAATTTGCTCTGGGTCATGCTCCACCCAGCCAGGGTGTGGGAAAGATTGTTTAACCTCATATTGCCCTTGTGAGACGATTCTAGCGTCCTCATCGAACACTATGGCTCGTGAACTGGTAGTCCCTTGGTCTAAAGATAAAATCATTTGATGGCCTCCCAAGCATAAACAATGAGATATGTTCCACGATGAACAAGATTAATGTGTTTGTTTCAACAAAAAGCACCTCTGCTGTCAGAGGCGCTATCACACATTGTGTTTGGAATTACTGTTTTTCGACAGGAAGTCTTAGGGTAAAGGTTGTACTTTCGCCCAACTTACTGGAAGCTGAAATGGTTCCGTGATGCGATTCAACAATATTTTTAACAATCGCAAGCCCGAGTCCCGTTCCACCTGATTCTCCCCGTACACGTGCCTTATCGGCTTTGTAGAAACGATCAAATATATAAGGCAGATCTTCCTGCGGAATGCCGACGCCTTCATCCTGAATTTTAATTTCAAAATAGCGACGCCCTTCTAAGACACAAGTTCCTGTATGAACTGTGATCTTCTTGCCACCCTGCGTATGACGAAAAGCATTATCGAGCAAATTGGTTAAGACCTGCTCAAGCTTATCTTCATCCGCTGCCTTAAGAACAAGGACATCGCTCTCTTTATTTAGCTGCAGATGAATATCACGCTCTTTCGCACGTACGGAAAATTTACGATACACTCGTTCCAGCAGTTCGTTCACATCTACTTCTGCCTTCAGCATATCCGTATGTCCAGCTTCCATTCGCGCAAGGTCGAGCAGATCCTTTACAAGACGTCCCATACGGAGCGATTCATCATGAATGACCTGAATCAGTTCACTGCTTTCCTCTGGTGAAGAAGCCATGCCGTCAAGTAAAGCCTCACTATAACCTTGCATCATCGATAATGGCGTCCGAATCTCATGAGAGACGTTTGCCACGAAGTCACGGCGCATTTTTTCGAGTCGCACTTCTTCAGTCACATCACGCAGAACAGCAACCACTCCACGAATGCTCCCCTCAGAATATAAAGGTGCCATATGGACGGACCACACGCCCTGCCGGACATGTACATTAGAACGCTCATCGCCGCCTTGTTTCAACGTGCTCAAAAATAAAGGACACAGGGGAGGTGGAACATTACTCTCAGCCGTTTCCGTATGAGGTTCAATGTCACTCTCTTGTTCCCACTCTAAATCGCTCCAGCTCTCAAGTAGCGATTGACCATGCGGATTGGTCAGAATAATCTGGCCTTCGATGTCAAAGGTGATTACAGCATCACTCATGCTGCGTAATACACTGGATAGATGGCCCTTCTCATGGTGCAGACTGCGAATATTCTCTTCCAACTCCTCAGCCATATGGTTGAAGGAAGTCGCCAATTGGCCAATCTCGTCACTTGTGACCAGCGTCAGCCTTGTTCCGTATTCACCACGTCGAATGTTGTTTGCAGCCTCGATGACACGTTGCATCGGTTGAGTGATCTTGGTAAACAAGAACAACGCGAAGAATGTCGTCAAAGAAAATCCGATCATGCACGTATACATAAATAAACGTTTGATATCGCCGGAATTAGCAAAGTTGCTGTCGATATAGGGAAGTAGAAACAACCCGAGTGTAATAAGCACGACAGCGACCAGGCAGATGATCGTGACCCACAGCTTGCCGACAAGACTTCTCCAGAAGTTCACTTATTTAGGTACCTCAAGTTTGTAGCCTACACCCCATACAGTTGTAATCATCGCCGCGGATTCCGGTGATACTTTATTCAGTTTTTCACGAAGACGCTTAACATGGGTATCGACTGTACGCAAATCTCCGAAAAACTCATAATTCCAAACATCTTTAAGGAGTTCTTCACGAGAGAACACTTTATCCGGTGAAATCGCCAAATAATGCAGCAGTTCGTATTCTTTCGGTGTCAGACTCACTTCTTCACCGCCAGCAGTTACTCGGTGTGCGTCATGCTCAATAATAAGATGAGTGAATACAATGTTATTACTGGAGTTGCTCTCTTTGGACAAAAATGCTGTTGCTGAAGAACGGCGCATAATGGCCTTCACGCGATAAATCACTTCGCGAGGACTAAATGGCTTCACGACATAATCATCCGCGCCCATTTCAAAGCCCTGTACACGATTAATCTCTTCGCCTTTAGCTGTAAGCATTAAGACAGGTGTTGATTTGACCCCTCTGAGTCGGGTCAGCACTTCCATTCCATCAATGCCAGGCAGCATAACATCCAGCAAAATTAGACCGTAGTCATTTGCTGTTGCTTTGCGAAGAGCGATTTCGCCATCTTCAGCTTCGTCGATTTCATAACCTTCTTTTTCAAGATACATCTTTAGCAGGCGGCGAATGCGTTCCTCATCATCCACTACCAGAATTCTGTTTAAATGATCTGCCATTTCACAACAACCCCTTCATCAAATACAGTAGAACGTAACCTTAAATCCATTGTGCTGTGTTAGCAGGTAAACTATGCTCAGTCCGTCCCCGCATAAGAATGAAGTCCGGCGATGACTAGATTAACGCCAACTAAGGTAAACATTACGACCAAAAAGCCTAGAACGGCAAGCCAGGCAGATTTTCGCCCTTGCCATCCACGAGCCAATCGTAAATGAAGATAAGCACTATAGAAGAGCCAAGTAACGAGTGCCCAGACTTCTTTGGGATCCCATCCCCAGAATCTTCCCCAGGCTATTTGCGCCCATATCATTGCAAAAATCAAAGCGCCTAATGTGAAAATAGGAAAGCCAATGGCTATCGCCCTATACGTTATCTCATCTAGATCGCCTTCATCAATCCCCTCCATAACCGGGTGAATCGCTGCGCCTAGTGGCTTGCGTACGATCAAGCGAAGAATTCCGTAAAGGAGTAATCCGGAAAGAATCGACCAGATTACAGTATTAAACTTCCGGCCAGCATTCACACCATTCATCCATGAAGGAGCTTCAAAGAGAGGTTCTTTCATGCCAAGAAACGACTGGAAGCTTTCAATTTCGCTATTGTGAGGAGCAACAATCGGCGGCATTCGATAACTCACTTTCTCTATTGTACTATTTTCCTGCCCTGCGCTGTCAATCGTAACGTTGGGACGGACAAAAACAGTCTCATAACCTGCTCCGCGGAAAGCAAAAACTGAACCCAGAAACCCAATTATAACAATGATTGAAAAGAGAGTAAATTCAATCAGTCTCTGTTGCTTACGATCCGCCTTCTCTTTACTGGAAAAATTAACAGTCCGTAGCAGATACATCAGTCCTGCCGCAAAACCTACCGCGAAAAAGGATTCACCTAGTGCTGCCAGTGTTACGTGAATCTTGAGATAGTTCGATTGCAGGGATGGAATTAACGGCTGAACCTCCTGAGGAAATACAGCTGCGTACGCCATCACAATAATGCTAATTGGAACTGCAAACAGACCGAGAATAACTTTGCGATAGATCGCGTACATCACTGTAAAGGCTACCATAACCATCATGGATAAGAAAGTCATGAACTCATACATATTGCTGACCGGAATATGTCCTGCACCAAACCAACGTGTAAAGAAATAAATAAGATGAAAGATAAGACCTATAGAAGAAACAATAAAAGCTATTTTACCCCATCGAGCAGTATGTTCCTCTGGCTTGCGGCCCGACCACTTACGACCCATGATAGCGATAGTGAATAACATAAACGACCCGCTGTATAATAAGAATGCGGCAATAAAGACGGCACTGCTGATATCGAGCAAGCTCATGTAAGGCCTCCTCCATTATCTATTGATTTTTCATCGACTACCATATCTACTTTTTCTAAAATAGAAACGATCTCACGACGGAAACCGAACCAATTCTTGTTCGTATGTCCTCCGAGTATTAGCTCTCCGTTTACAACGGTAAGCCAGATGCGTCTATGCTGCCAGTAAAATCCAAGGATTAAACCCAGCATCACGATTGCTGCACCTAACCATACAAAAGGCATTGCACGATCAATACGTATATTCAAGTATGTAGTCGATTCCGAAAAATCAACATCGCTCATGTTGTCCACTTCAAGCTCAAGAAATCTATTGCTGCCACCAAGCTTATCGTTAATAGCCACCTGCTGAAACTGAGACTTATCTACCTGCTTAGGAAAATAGAAGTACTGCTGCCCTACCGCTGGCAAATTCGGTCCTTGAATCAAGAATAAGAATGCTGGTGCATTCGGATAAGGCGACTTAGATATCGGCTGACCATCCTCATTCAGTCCAAAATCCATATACTTCTCTTTTAAAGTCATCGTATAGGGTCCCGCTGTAATTGTACGCTGCGGATTCTTCATATCCAGTTTGAATTTACCGTACGACTCCCCAGTGGCGGAATTTTTAAGCACAGGCTGTACAGAACGCAGTACAGGTGTTAGATCATAATCAAACTGATACGCTTTCAATCCTTTATAATCCAAAGGTGAGTTTACTTGGATATTATGCGTTGTCACCTCGGTAAGCTGCGGTTCCTTAGTAGGATCTGCGCAATCCGCGGTACATTTATATAGCACTGCTTTAGTTTGGAATAATTTTGGAAGGATCTTTTTGCCTCGAAACTCCTCTGGCATCTCTTCATCGGTGTAGAACTCTACGGTGAATTTCTCGTTTTTTAAATAATAGGTAGTATCCGGAATCTGTGTAATCTCCCCTTGCGGGAAAGCAAGATGCTGATCCATGTTGAGACCCGGCAATCCTCTTGCCAGTACAGCAAGTAAAAAAATAATCAAACCAATATGTATTACGTAAGGCCCCCAGCGGCTGAAGCGGTGTTTCTCTGCCAGCAGAGCTCCTCCATCCGTCTTGACTCGGTAGCCCTTTTTACGCATAGGCTGAACCACCCGAGCAACCCAAGCTTCTGGTTCTTCTTGCACTTCAGTAACTAGCACAGCCTTTTGCCGAGTTAAGAACTGACGATGTTTCCGAATTTTCTGCCTAGTTAATGCCTTATATAGCGGAAGTACTCTGTCCAAACTACAAATGACTAGTGAAGCACCAATCATTACGAGTAGAGTCACAAACCACCAGGATTCGTATGTATGTGAAAGTCCAAGCTTATAGTAGATGTCCCCAGCTGTTCCGTACTCCTGCTTATAATAACTCGATGCATCAATATTAAGGAAAGTACTCTCCTGAGGGAAAATGGTTCCCAGCATAGAGCCTAACAGTGTCAAAACGATTAGATATATCGCTATTTTGACAGATGAAAAAAAGTTCCAAACTCGATCAATAATGCTTGGATTAACACGCTGCGAACGACGGGCTACACCATCATAACGCATTTCCAGATTCTCGCCCCAGTCCGATTCTTTGCCAAGCGGCTTTCCGCATGCTTCACATAGAACAGTGCCTACAGGGTTCTGATGGCCACATTCACATTTGGTATTGGTTATAAAAGCCTCGCGTTCACTCATCAATCCACCAGCTTCCCAATTTGATCATCTAGTGAATCTAAATCAAGCTGGCCAATATGAATGCTGTCAATTTTACCCTTTGCATTAATAAAAAAAGTAGTGGGGAGTGGAGAAATACCATAACTTCGTACAGCGTCTCGTCCCGTGTCCATCAAAATCGGAAAATCAATATTGACTTGCTTCACAAAATTCTCGACAGTCATCTGATCTTCACCTACGTTGATTCCAATAACGACTACATCTTTGTCCTTCCATTTTTCCCATTGTGCTTGGAGAGCCGGCATTTCTTTTACACATGGCGTGCACCATGAGCCCCAGAAATTCAGCACAATAGCCTTACCCTTATACTCGTCTAACGTATGCCCAAGTCCATCAAGACCCAGCAAATCAATGGCAGGCGCTTTACTACCTTCCTCTGGTTTTCCGCTTCCACCAAATACAGAGGAACCAATTGCATAACCACCCACTAGAACGATTAGAAACAGAATTACGATTTGAATTGGTTTTCTCGCTTTACCCACATGTAAAGCCCCCTTCTGTGACGCAACTCATACTTATGTTGTAAGGTGTGAACATCCTATGAACATTATAACGAATTTCGTCACAGTATTAGGGGGTTTAATTGTGAATATTGTGTGTCTTTATGACTCTTTACGTGGAGTTCTTTCTTTGAGTAATCCTGCTTTGGCAATTTGCTGCAGATGGTTAATTTCATCTTTTGTCAAATGACGGTAGGATCCACGTTTAAGATTTTGCAGCATAATATCCCCGAATGAAATCCGCTTCAGACGGAGAACGGGGTGTGAAATCGCATCAAACATGCGTCGTACCTGACGGTTACGTCCCTCGTGAATCGTAATACTGATTACTGCTTCTTTATTCGCTTCATCAATATCTTTGTACTCTACTTCGGCAGGCGCTGTCATACCATCTTCCAGCTTGATCCCAGCCTTTAGCTTGTCCAGTGCAGTACCGTGCGGGATACCCTTGACCGTAGCGTGATACGTCTTAGGTACATGATGCTTAGGATGGGTAAGCAAGTTAGCGAAATCTCCATCATTCGTTAACAGCAGCAGTCCTTCCGTATCATAATCCAGACGGCCTACAGGGTAAACCCGTTCTGTAATTCCTTTAAGGTAGTCTGTTACAACCTTGCGACCCTTTGGATCGGAAGCACTTGTAATGACTCCTTTAGGTTTGTTGAACATAATATAGATTTTGTTCTCGCCCCGGATCAGTCTACCGGAGACTTTAATAATATCTGTTGCGGGGTCCACCTTCGTGCCAAGCGTAGTTACGAGTTCCCCGTTGACTTCCACTTTACCGGCCAAAATCATTTCTTCACACTTACGTCTGGACGCCACACCTGCCTGCGCCAAAATTTTCTGTAATCTTTCCATTTTCGACTAGTCACCTCAGATTAATGATAACCATCAGAGGGATAAATCACAAGTTCATTCCATGGAAAAAATGCGCCTGGGCAGTAATTATTGTGGGGTTCGATGATTAAAGGGGAGATTTGGTAGCGCTCTACCAGTTCTAAAATGAGTTTACCTGTGGCAAATAGCTGATCCTTCCTTCCAGATAATGGAGGAATACCATCTTCCCAGCTGAAATCACCTTCCAAGCAAATGTGAATATACTCCGGATCGGTCAGCAGCGGTGCTGCATAAATGGCTCCGTCCACACCAACCCAGAAATCAAAGCCTTTGCCATTGATGGAAGTACAGCGAGACTGATGCAGAATAAAACCTTTGTAGTTCATAGCGGATTGCCTCCCTCCACATTGCTGCAATAGCATATGTCGAGGAAGGAAAGGGGGTGACGCCTCCTACCCAAAAAGCAGGAGGCAGACCGCGATCGCGGCGACGAAGCCAACAACATCGGAGAATAAACCTACCTTAAGTGCATAACGTCCGTTACGCACACCAACGGCTCCAAAATAAACCGTTAATACATAGAGCGTTGTGTCCGTGCTGCCTTGTATGGTGGAGGCAATCATGCCGATTAGAGAATCCGGACCATGAACGCGAATCAGATCCGTGGTATAAGCAAGCGAGCCTGTCCCAGTGAGGGGCCGCAGAAGGCCGAGCGGCAGTACTTCTGGAGGTACGCCAAGTCCCCGCAGAGCAGGAGATATGAATCCCATTAGGAAGTCGAGTGCGCCCGATGCGCGAAAGACGCTGATCGCCACAAGCATTCCCACAAGATGAGGAATAATCGCGATTGCCGTTCCAAATCCATCCTTCGCCCCTTCGACAAATGACTCATACACCGGGACTTTACGCGTAAAAGCATAGAGCGGGATGAACGTAATCATGACCGGAATCGCCCATGCCGATAGGAGACTGATTAACTGGTACAAGTCATGCTCACCCTTTCAATGAAGAATTAGGCAGCGACGTCTTGGCCAATGGAGCAGAACCAGACTTTGCTGACGGCGGCTTTGGAGGTTTGCGCAGCAACGTCATCCTTCGGAAAAACCGGTCAGCCACTATAGCCGCAAGAGTCGCCACAGCCGTTGCGGCGAGGGTTGTGCCTACTATTCCCGCAGGATCTACCGAATTGTAATTCAATCGGATCGCAATTAGCGTCGCGGGAATTAGCGTAATGCTTGCTGTGTTAAGCGCCAGTAAGGTACACATGGCTGGTGTGGCCGTTTCTTTATCCGGGTTGAGCTTCTGCAGCTCCTGCATCGCCTTGATCCCCATAGGTGTAGCCGCATTGCCAAGTCCAAGCAAATTAGCGCTCATGTTGGAGAGAATATATCCGATTGCAGGATGGCCCTTCGGCACATCTGGAAAGAGGAAGGCTACGATTGGTCCAAGAATTTTGGCTATTTTTTTAAGCAAACCAGCATCCTCTGCGATCCTCATGATTCCTAGCCAGAATACAAGCACACTTATTAAGCCGAAACTTACTGTAACCCCACTCTTGGCTCCGTCGAATACGGCGGCTGTAAATTCATCCATTCTGCCGTTAACGGCGGCGAACAGAAAACCGATGATGATCATTCCTAGCCAGATCCCGTTAATCATGGATACGCCTCCCTCTTCATTATTCAGCTATCTGCTTACTTGGAACTTTCGCCCAATTTAAATAACGCCTTCAGTGCACTCCCTATAGCCTGAAACCAATTATCAGCAGGATAAGTGTGTGCTTGCGTTGTACTATATTTTTTAGTATAAGCGGATTCCTCAGGAGGTAAGGACTCTCGTGTATACACTGGAACCCGGCCTATCTCCTTGCCACCTAGATCTAGAACGAGAACCCCTTGCAATCCAAAGTTTGATCTTGCAGCTTTGACTGACGCCGCAGGGATCTGATTCAAGACAAGTTTAGTGGTCACTCTATCCTGCTCGCCTTGTCCGAGCGGATAGGCAAATTTTTTGGCTGTCACGAAGTCATAACCACTAACGGGATCCCCGCGTTCGATCATTGTTTTTAGTGGATAATGATTAAACCCGAAGTTTAGCAGTGAGGCATGATCATTCCAGTCATCCCCATCATTTATAGTCACTGCGACAAGCTGCTGGCCGTTTCTGGTCGCTGAGCTGACCAGGCAGCGTAGCGCTTTTTTGGTATATCCTGTCTTCACACCATCTGCGCCCTCATATAAGTACAGCATTTTATTCTTGTTTCTCCACTTGTAATCCCATTTCTCATTTGGATTGTCCGCAGTTTTCTCCTGTGTCTTCACAATTTGTTTAAATACAGGATTATGAAGAGCATACGCCGTCAGTTCAGCTAAGTCGTTAGCACTCGAATAATGGCCTTCAGCATCTAGACCATGCGGATTAGCAAAATGAGTATTTTTTAATCCGAGCTCTTCAGCCTTATTGTTCATCAGGTATACAAACCCTTCTTCAGAACCGCCGATATGTTCAGCGATCGCTGTTGCCGCATCATTCCCAGAGCGCAGCATTAGACCATACAGCATATTTTCCAGCGTCATCTCTTCACCTTGCTGTAAATAAATAGAGGAGCCTTCTTTGGCGAAAGCATTTTTACCAACTTTGACTTTGGATGCTAAATCACCATTCTCAATAGCGACGAGGGCGGTCATTATTTTAGTCAGGCTGGCAATAAGCATCGGCTCATCTCCTCGACTGCTATACAAAATACGCCCGGATTCCACATCAATCAGCGCCGCTGCCCTTGCATGCGTAGATATGGAGCTGTTCTCCGCATGAATCAAAGTTAGCGGTGTCAGAAACAGCAGCAAAATGCTCAGTAATAAGGCGATTGGAAATTTACGGGTTATTGTCTTCATATTTATCCTCCGGATTCTTATCGGTTCTTAAGTAAAATCATTCATTTCATGCTTATGTTGTACAAGTGTATGCGGACCAGCCTTAGGGTATGTCCTCTCCACACAAAAAGGGACACCGCCTGATGTAAGGCGATATCCCCGAGGCTATTTGTTGAATTATGTGTACCTAATGTGTTGAAGATTGGGATGTACTTGGATCGGGTTTAGCAGGTGCTTGTGGTGCTTGTGCTTGTGGTGCTTGTGTAGCAGTTGACCCAGCTTGACCTGAAGAACTGCTGCTTTGGAACATGGTCTGGATTTTGTCGATGAGCCCAGGCGTGGCATCGATAATTTTTTCGAACAAATGCGTTTGATTGTCGAGTGGCACAATGTTTACCCCATCCTTACCAACCACTAGAAAAGCGATCGGTCTGATGGAGACACCGCCCCCACTACCGCCACCAAAAGGAAGCATTTTGACACCGCCTTGGGAGCTTGATCCACTTATAGAATCCTCTACTCGATAATCACTACCCCCTGCAGCAAACCCAAAGGCCACCTTACTAATCGGCAGAATAATACTACCGTCAGGTGTTTGTACTGGATCTCCAACAATCGTATTAACATCTACCATGCCCTTGATATTTTCCATCGCTGTTTGCATTAGACCCTGAATAGGATGGTCGCTCATATTGTTTCCTCCTTAATTGAGTACGATTTCTCTTGCTTCTACAGCGCTTATCATCCCCACATCCACGCATTTGTATGTAACTTTCATTCTAAACTTTGCCCATGAGACTCCCTACGCATCCGTTTTAGTATTTTTCTCCACTTACTGATTCCCCCCGCCTCCCTCAAGACACGAAGAATAAGCTGCAATGATGCGTATACGGCATAGGAAACGGACAATTTACCCTCACATACGAACTCCATTGAAAAAGAATGCTCATCTTGAAAAACAGGCTTCACAAACACTCGTGGATTGTGTTTCAATTTGACCCTCTGCGAAATAAATCCAACGATGCTCCATTTCAATCCCCAGACGGCTCCTGATACTATGGCAGTGTCTGCCGCATCACCTAGTGAGAAGTCTGTGGACCAGTCGAGCTTTGATATTTTGACATGTGATACAGTTTCCTTGAACCACTTCTTCAATCCACGTGTGGATTTCACTGCTAGCTGTACATTGTCCCGCCAGCGCTCAATTCTTTCTTTATCGAATTGTTCTTCCTTTACAGTGTCAACACCTGTAGTCGCGGTACCCGTCTCTTTAAACTTCCCAAGCACGCCTTGCTCCAATCCCTTAAAGACCAATCGAGGCAGTTCATAGTGCAGTTTGATCAGACCAAAAAGTGTCTTAACATCTAACTCGATCAGATCATTTTTGTCATGTTTATAGCACCGGATGCGGAAATCGATAGATGAAGACAGAACCAGGATCATTGCCAGTACCAGCAATCCGAGGGGAATTCCAAGCCATAACGTCACGTGTTTACCTCCAAGAAACCTTAATAATGGGAACCTTTGGTTTAGTATGGCAATTTAATCTGGAAAAAATTCGGGGTTTGGCTAAAAAATGTGGCTCTACAAAAAAATAGGGACTGCCCATAAACCATTATGAATGGTTTATGGGCAGTCCCAGCAATACAAATCATTGCGGAATAACAAAAAAAACTAAGGTTGCTCTATATCCTCGAACGTCATTTGAGTATCCAGCTTATTGAACAATAGCTGTGTCTCCTCTTCCAAATTATCAGTGGATTCGAAGTTAGATGGTTCTGGCAGCTCATTCAGACTTGCTAGGCCAAAGCTCTCCAAGAATGATTTAGTCGTCCCATATAAGATTGGACGCCCTACGGCCTCCGCACGACCTACCTCATGGATCAAATCCTTGTTATTCAGCGTATGAATAGCACGTTCGGATTTCACGCCTCGAATCTCTTCGATCTCCACCCGTGTAATGGGCTGACGATAGGCCACGATCGCCAATGTCTCTAATGCGGCCTGAGACAAGGTTGATCTGGATGGGGAATAAGCCAAGCGTTCAAAATAATGGGCATGCTCAGGTAATGTAGCCAGCCGATAGTTTCCGGCAATTTGGACTACCTGCAATCCCCGCTCCTGTGTTACATAATCCTCTTTCAGTTCTTCTAATGCCCCAGCTGCAAGCTCTGGCCGCTGCTCCGTAATCTCGGCGACTTGCCGTACGGAGATCCCTTCATCACCTGATAGAAACAACAGGCCCTCAATAATCGATTTCAGCGTTTTGTAATCCATTGAAGTGTTCTCCTCCTCTCCACTCCATTACGATGTCCTCAAACAATTTCTCTTGATAGCAAAAAATCGCCTTCATTTTCATCAGTTCCAGAATCGCAAGAAAAGTAACTACGATTTCGTGTCGCGCCATTTCATCGTGAAGCAGTGCTGAGAAATGGAGCCTTCCGCCTTTTCCTCTGCGCTGCAGCGCATCCGATACATCACGTATACGATCTTTTACCGATATTTCGTCCCGGGTGATCCGCTGGTAAGATGACCTTCTTGCCGCCTTACTAAGTGCCTTACGGAAAGCAGCTATAAGGTCGGAAGTATGTAGTCCTTTTAGCGTATGGTCAATCTCTTCAGGCACGTATGGACCCAGATCCTCCGGCTCCTTCGTAAAAATCAAGCTCCGCTCGCTCTCCATATCCATTAAATGAACAGCAATACTCTTGAATTTACGATACTCAATCAGTCGCTGAACAAGTTCAGCTCGTGGATCAAATTCATCTTCTTCGTAATATTCAAAATCATCGATCTCAATGACCGGTGGTTTGGGCAGCAATAGCTTGCTCTTTATAGATAATAGGGTTGCGGCCATCACGAGAAATTCACTCGTAATATCCAGTTCAAGCTCCTGCATACTTCGCAGGTATTCCATATACTGTTCGGTGATCTCGGCGACCGGAATGTCCTGGATGTCGATTTCCGCCTTATCGATTAAATGCAAAAGCAGATCCAGCGGACCTTCAAACGTTTCCAGCTTGTACAATACAGTCACGAAGCATCCTCCCGCCTAAAAAAGTAAAGTGCAGCGCCCTAATGGACGCTACACAAGTAGAAAGGGCTCTATAATCCATGCTTTCTTCTTATACTATAAATAAGCACGAATTCGACTGATTCGTCAATAGCTGTCTTACTTAAACAGTTTGTTAAGATTCGCCATTTCAATCGCAGCAGTTGCAGCATCCCAGCCTTTATTCCCTGCTTTGGTTCCTGAACGTTCAATGGCTTGTTCAATATTCTCAGTAGTAACAACCCCAAAAATCGTCGGTACGCCGGTTTTAAGATTGATTGCTGCTACCCCTTTAGCGACTTCATTACATACATAATCATAGTGCGTTGTAGAGCCACGGATAACAGTTCCTAAAGTGATTACAGCGTCGTATTTACCGCTTTCCGCCATTTTTTGAGCGATTAACGGAATTTCAAACACGCCTGGAACCCAAGCAACATCTACTTCATCATCGTTAGCACCATGGCGTTTAAATGCATCAAGTGCACCTGACAAAAGCTTGCTAGTAATAAATTCATTAAAACGTCCTACTACGACTCCGTATTTTAACCCCTCGGAAACTAAATGTCCTTCTAAATATTTCGGCATATCATTCATCTACCCTTCGTTTTTTATTGTGTGTGATTATACTTTCGAATCCTCATTTTGTTCAATGTCGTCAAAAGACAGCAAATGCCCAAGTTTCGCCTGCTTCGTATGGAGATAATTAGTATTATCCTTATTCTCCGGCATTTGAATTGGCACTCGCTCAACAACTTCCAATCCATAACCTTCCAACCCTTTGATCTTTCGAGGATTGTTCGTTAAGAGACGAATTTGACTTATACCTAGATCCTTCAGAATTTGTGCTCCAATCCCGTAATCACGCAAATCTGCTGGAAAACCAAGCTTTAGATTGGCATCTACAGTATCGAGTCCTTCTTCTTGAAGCTTGTAGGCTTTAAGCTTATTAATAAGACCAATGCCCCTGCCTTCTTGACGCATATAGAGCAATACGCCTCTACCAGCAGCTTCGATCTGCCGAAGCGCTGCTTCAAACTGGGGACCACAATCGCAGCGATGGGAGTGGAATACGTCACCCGTCAAGCATTCGGAATGTACTCGTACTAACACTGGCTCATCACCGGAAATATCGCCCTTCACCAATGCTACATGTTCTTTATCATCCACTTCATTTGTATAGGCAATGGTCTGAAACTCACCGAAATCGGTAGGCAGACGTACAGACACCTCGCGATTGACGAGCTGTTCCTTCTCGTTCCGATAGTGAATGAGGTCTTTGATGCTGATCAACTTAAGATCATGCTTCTTAGCAATCTCAACCAGATCAGGCAACCGGGCCATCGAGCCATCTTCTTTGATGATTTCACAAATCACACTGGCTGGATATGCACCACACATACGGGCTAAATCAACAGCAGCCTCTGTATGTCCGGAACGGCGCAGTACACCGCCTTTTTTCGCAATCAGCGGGAACATATGGCCAGGTCTACGGAAATCAGACGGCTTCGCTTTAGGGTCAATCATGGCCTTTACAGTCAAGGATCTTTCCCCTGCTGATATACCAGTAGTTGTATCTATATGGTCAACCGATACAGTAAAGGCTGTGCCGTGATTATCTGTATTGTGACTGACCATAGCCTGTAGTTCAAGCTCTTCCGCACGCTCAGCGGTAATTGGCATGCAGACCAAACCACGCCCCTCAGTGATCATAAAATTGATGACTTCTGGTGTCGCCCGTTCAGCAAGAGCTATAAAATCCCCTTCATTCTCACGATCTTCATCATCCACCACGATGATGACTTTGCCGCGCATTAAATCATATATCGCTTCTTCAATCGGATCCAAGACACTATCCTTCTTCGATTGTTCGCTCATGATCCTATCCTCCTAATAGCTTTACGAAGGATTATTTCCTTCTTCGTAAGCTTACTCATTATTTAAACAAATCCGTTTGCCGCCAAGAAATCACGGCTAATCCCGGAACTGCTATCTCTTTCTTCATCCTGTGCAGCTGAGCCATAATGAAGAAGATGATCTACATATTTGCCCAGGACATCACACTCAATATTCACACTATCTCCTGCCCGCTTATAAGTTAGCACAGTTTCCCCTAACGTATGCGGAATAATGGATACAGTAAGCGATGAAGCCGTCGTCTTTACTACTGTTAAGCTAATGCCATCAATCGTGATCGACCCTTTAGGGATGATATATTTAAACAGCGATTTGCGATCCGGCGCAATCTCATAGACTACTGCATTATGATCACGTTTTACGCTTTTGATGACAGCAGTGCCATCTACATGTCCCTGAACAATATGACCTCCAAATCGACCACCGGCTGCCATTGCTCGCTCCAAATTCATCCGACTGCCAGGACGTAGCTCCTTCAGATTACTGTTTCGATAGGTCTGAGGCATGACATCTACTGTAAAATAGTTCTCGCCTAAAGTTGTCGCTGTAAGACAGACGCCATTAACCGATACGCTATCACCAATCTTCAAATCATCCATGATGACGGAAGCGGCAATGTTCAGCACCATCATTTCTCCACCGGTGGAGACACTTCTCAGAGTGCCAACTTCTTCGACTAATCCAGTGAACATGTTTTCCCTCCTAGGAGTTTTGTGTGAGTAACACTTCTCCGCTATCTCTCCGAACAAAACTTGCTCCGGAAGCACACGATTAAGTTTTGTAATCATTTACTTTAGCGTACCGGAGTACCGCTGATACATACATTATCTCCGAGCACTTTTACTTCCAATCCCTCCAGAGAAATCGCATCCTTCATTAGCTCTACACCAGGAAATACGAACGTCCCTTTCGCTTCAGCACCACCGCCAACAATCTTTGGAGCGAAAAAGAGAATCACTCGGTCAACTAGCCCACTCTCCAGCATCGCACCATTTAGCGTGCCTCCGCCTTCAAGTAAAATCGATCCGATTTCCATTTCACCGAGTGTTACCATAGCAGCCTTCAAATCCACCCGTGGTCCTGCTCCGCTAACAATGATTTGCACACCTGCTTGAAGAAGTGCTGCTTTCTTTTCATCATCTGCGGCTTCAGTTGTCACGATGATAGTAGGCGCTAGACCGTCACTTACAACTGCTGAATCCAAAGGAATACGTAGTCCAGAATCAATCACAATCCGTATCGGATGAATACCCGGCACTTCCGTTCTTGTCGTCAGTGAAGGATTATCTGCAATCACTGTGTTCACACCGACCATTATTCCCTGATGCCGATGCCGCAGCGTATGTACGATCTCCCGCGCTTCACCATTTGAAATCCATTTACTGTCACCAGATTTAGTAGCTAGGTTACCATCCAGCGTGCTGGCACTCTTGAGCGTAACAAAAGGCTGTTTTGTCAAAATATACTTGATAAAACGCTCATTCAACCGCAGCGCACGTTCACGCAGCAACCCTACTTCTACTTCAATGCCATGCTCACGCAGCATTTGAACGCCGCGACCCGCAACCTGAGGGTTAGGGTCTTCACAAGCGACTACCACTCTGGCTACTCCCTCGTCGATCAGCCTTTGGCTGCAGGGCGGAGTCTTGCCATAGTGACTGCATGGTTCCAGTGTTACGTAGGCAGTGCTGCCCTGTGCTTGGCCAGCCGCCATATTCAAGGCATGAACCTCAGCATGACCTGTTCCGCGCTGCAAATGAGTCCCAAGTCCAATCATCGCTCCATTCTTTACAACAACACAGCCAACAACAGGGTTAATTCCCGTCTGTCCTTGGGCCCGTTCTGCCATATCTAGCGCTAACGACATATAAAACTCGTCATTCATATTATCCATCTCGTTCCTCCTATCCACTTACTGTCTATCTGATGCGTAAAAACAGAAAAACCCATCTCATTCTCCAGGAGGAGTAAAGATGGGTTATGCGAGAGTTTATCGGCAGTCCAAATAAAAGTGTGCGTAAATAACCGTCAATCGACGGCAATTGTGAAATATCGCACATAATAAATGAAAACACTGCAGTCCACCTGTCTATTACAGACAAGCGGTTAACCTCTCCTTCTTCCATCCAGACTATACTGTCGGTCCCGGAATTTCACCGGGTCCACCGTTCGCGTCAACAACGCGAGCCGGGTAGCGGACTAAGTGTGGTAGATAAACTTAATAAATAAGCACTCTACAACAACATCACCGCCGGTAGGGAATTGCACCCTGCCCTGAAGGATTGATCCTTTATTTAATTGAGGTTCAAGTTTTCCTTACTAACAAAATTATCACTTACACCTTCGAAATGCAAGTGCGTTTTATATATTTACTTAAAATTTGTAACTTAATTCTGAGAGGTATGGTGATTACTAGAAGAAACGACATGGTTATATATAGCCTGCAAATGTACAGTTAAAACCCATTCCATACATTTACATAACAAAAGAAAAAGCGCCTGGACTGTATCTCCAGGCGCTTTTTCTTTTTCCAATTACAATCCGCGTTCTTGTTGTTTCAACAAATCACGAATTTCCGTTAGCAACACGATATCTTCTGCGGGTGCTGGCGTCTCCACCACTTCAACTTTAACGGCTTCTTTGCGCTGGAATTTATTAGCCAGTTTAATCACCATAAAGATTGAGAAGGAAATAATAAAGAAATCAACTACCGCCTGCAAAAATTGCCCATAAGGGATAAGCAGTTCATTATGCATAACCATAACACTTAGAGCCCGATCCTTCAGATCTATACCACCTGTTATCAAGCCAACAATTGGCATAATGATGTCAGATACTAATGAAGTCACAATCTTACCAAAAGCTGCTCCGATAACGACAGCAATGGCTAAATCTAGTACATTTCCTTTCAGGGCAAAAGCTTTAAACTCTTTCCACATCTTCCAATTCTCCTCCAACCTATTGAATTTGAAATTATTATAGCATAGCCGCTTCCCAAATCTTAAGGCTTGTTAAGAAACTATTAAGTTTACTTTTTACTTTTACATGCCGCCATTGGGAAGTTCGCCTGTTTCATCTTTGGTATGTGGACGGTTTTATAATAGCCTTAAGTTTTTCAAAGAGCTAAACAAACTGTTTCCCATCGATCCTCGCCAGCCTTCAAATAAGGATTTCAATCGAGAATATTGTATACTTCTTGTAGTACGGACGGTATAGAGGCCTGTATAAAAATTCGGGAAACACAAAAATTCCCGATCTGCCAAGGGTCAGGAACTAGATAAAATCACTGGACTCAGTAATACACTCATCGTACACATTCGAAAAATCAGAGAAAAAATTGAAGCTAATTCAAGAAAATCACAGTATTTAAAGACGGTATAGGGCGTTGGCTACAAACTGGAAAAAGGAGGTTCTTCTAGATGAACTTTAAAAGATTCGATACCTTATCTTGGAAAATAGTTGGCTTTAGCCTAACGAGTCTAGCTCTTACAGCAGCAATTTTATTGGTCGGCTATTATGGGACATCCCTTTTGCTATGGCTCAATCCTTCTCATTCCTTCTGGGGCGTTAAACTCATCCGCTGGGTGACCAATAACATCGGTTCTACTCCTATAGTGATTCTTATTGGGGTTCCTTTGTTTATTTTTTTCATCCTGAAGCTATCCAGAAATACAACAAGCCATCTTCATAACATTTCAAGCGGGGTTCAAGCGATTGCTGACGGCAACTTATCTTTCAAGGTACCAGTAACAGGAACGGATGAACTCGGTAAACTCGCGGAAAATATGAACCTCATGGCGGGCAAGCTAAAATCCGCTATAGATGAAGAACGAGCAGCAGCGAAAGAAAAAAATGACCTAATCACTGGTGTATCCCATGATCTTCGAACCCCTCTAATTTCTGTACTGGGATTCCTGGAATATGTGGAGAAGGATCGTTATAAGAACGAGGTTGAGCTGCGTTATTATGTGAATATCGCCTATGAGAAATCCCTGACTCTTAAAAAGCTAATCGACGATTTATTTGATTATACACGTGTTAGCAGCAACGGGCTTCCCCTTAATATGGAGCCTGTAGATCTCGGCAAGCTGCTCGAAAAGCTTGTCGAGGAATTCGCTCCCGTATTGGAGCAAGCGGATATGACCTGCCGTATTCATACGGATATGAGCCCTTTGATTATCCATGGTGATGCGGACGAGTTAGTACGATTATATGAGAATCTATTTACCAATGCGGTTAGATACGGTAAAGAAGGTAAGATTCTAGATATTTCCGTTTATAGAAAAGACGGCAGAGTGATTGCTACATGCACGAATTACGGTAACCCGATCCCTGCCACGGTTCTCCCCCACTTATTCAAGCGATTTTATCGTGTAGATAAGTCACTTTCCAGAGAGACTGGCGGAAGCGGCTTAGGACTCGCGATTGCCAAGAGCATCACAGAGCTCCACGGTGGAACGATTTCAGCCAAAAGCTCACGTAAACAAACCGAATTTGAGACTTCCTTCCCTGCAAGTGAATAGGTTCTGAACATAAACAAAAGCACCCGACTATAATCACGCCGGGTGCTTCTTTCAGTTCAATTTCAAATCATACTTATTCACTTACTTTAAGTTTCCTCCACGTCTAAACACACGGTTTAGAATATAGCCTATGGCTATTAATCCAATACCTGTCATGTAGAGCATCGCAGGGCTACTTTCTCCCGTCTTTGGAAGCTGAGGGGCACTTGAAGTGCTGTTGTTGACTGTACCTTTCGGAACTTCCTCATCAACAATGTCGACTTCACCCAAAGGAACATTTTCATCTGTAATAACTAAATCAGGAGTTCCTACTTCTTCTGATGTCGCGGATTCCAGATCGCTCGTATTCCCAGGGCCAGCAGGTACTGCCGGATCATTGATGATTACTCCTGGCACCAGCGAACTCGTAGGTGTAGGTGTCAACGGACCTCCTGGGGTTCCTGAGGTTGGTGTAGACGCAGGTCCTGATGTCGGCTCTGTTGACGGAGTAGCCGTCGGTTCCGATGAAGCTGATGGTGTTGCGGTTGGGACTATAGTTGGTTCTGGCGTTGCAGTAGGTGTAGGCTCCACTGCTTTTTGATTCGTAATTACGAGTTGATTCGTTGATGAAGAATGAATGGACACTGGATGCTCTTTAGGATCAAGTACATAGCCACTAGGAGCTGTCGTCTCAATCAATACGTAGTTACCCAACCATAATTTATTGAATGTTGCTGTACCAGCGGAATCTGTGGTTAAGCTATTAATAAATACCCGGTCTGAGCCGTTAAGGCGATAGAGTGCAAAAGTTGCATTTGCCAGCGTCTTCAAGTTGTCCTCTGCATCCAGCTTCTTGATCATCAAGGAACCTCTAACCCCGCTGCCTGATCCTGATCCACTCGACACACCGATGATAATTTCTTTAGAAGAATCTTTGCTTATTTCGATAACATTAAATCCACTGAAACGAACAGAATTAATAACTTTGTCTCCTGTATTCGCCATAATCAGGGATTGATAGTCGAGAATATAAGGTTTACTAATCTCCTTGGCGAAGCTTAAATCAAACGACTGCTTGCCGTCTACATCCGTTTTTATTTCTAAGCTGTAATCGATACCCTGAATCAATTCAGGTCCGCTTTTTGTTACATCCCCGTTTTCAGCTACGATTGTAGGATACAGGTAGAATGAATCCTGCAGCAGAATCTGATTAGCGCTAGGAGTATCGTTGATTAACGCATTCTTCACAGTAGACTGACTACGATTAATTTGAATGCTCCAATCGATTTTTTCGCCATTCTGAACACCATTTTTCAAGAGATATTCGTCTCCATAAGGAATCTTTACGGTAGCGTTCAAATCCTTGGATACCTTTTTTGCCCCATCATAGAGATTGGCTTTATTATCAATAGAAGTGCCAATGACTTTGCCTTCAAGACTTGTATGAAATTCTATATAATAAGCGGATTGAATAGCATCTGTAAAAGAGAGCTTCAGCTCATTATTACCATTAACACCGTAAGTGTATTTGCTACTGTTTACCTCGACACCTTTCGTTGGGTCTCCATTCTTAGCAACATTCATGGTGTATACTTTCAGCGATCCAGGAACCAGGGTTTGACCCGATTTCAAAATATCCACGACTTCTGGCTCTGCAACCGTTTTGCTATTATAATTGACCCCTAATGTCCAAGCTAATTCTTTAGTTGAAGCATTATAAGAACCAAACTTCAAACCATTGCTTTTCGCTTCAGTTCTTGGAATAAATAGCCCTTCTGCTTCTGTTGTGCGAGGAATTTCGGAAGTGTCTAACCAGTCCATCCTAACCTTGTTATTGAAATTTTCAGTATTAGACCAAATCCAATCCTTATTAAATTCCGTTGTATAGCTAATCGTATAAAGACCAGTAATCTGCGAATTAAAGACAACCTTGAATCCTTTATTAGCCTGAACAGGAGCATTGTAAACCAAACTATATTTGGAAGGATTCAATACATTCCCATTAGAATTTCTAATTACGAGTGATTCCGGAATAAACTTCAGTCCGCCAAACGGGAATGACTCCGTAACTTCAACCTGACCCATTGGATAGTTATCACTGTTTAATGTGACTTTCCATCCAACCGTTTTATTCTGATAATCTACGCCTGATAAGTTCTTATACAAAATGGCTGACCGTATTAAGCGTGTAGCTTCTCCAGTATAGGTACTGTCCGTAACTGTATTAGTGATTATGGTATCTTCAAACACACGCTTTATAGCTTTGGTCTTATATTCGATTCGATAAGGAGATGTTACATCTTGTTTAAATTGCAAGGTGAACCCTGACTTATTCACGTCTGAAGCTGCAACTACAGTGTAATCAATATCCTTGGTCAAAAGATTACTCAACGTTGCTGTACCCGCTGAATCCAGTTGCACCGTGTATACCTTTATAGAATTGGCTACTAACGCTTGAGAATCATTAAACAAATCCTTTAGTACAGCATTTCCTTGCGGAATCGTTTTTTTATTATAGTTATATTCGATTGCCCAGGAAATGATTTGATTGCTCCAGTCATATCCGCTAGAGTATTTGTTCAAACTTCCTCCTCGTTCTACTTGAACAGTAGCAGAAGAACTTGCAGGAACTTGCCCATCTCCTGTAAAAGTCGCTGTATTCGTGAAGCTTAGCCGATCCTCATCAGTAATAGCTGTGGAGTATTCAATACGGTAAGCACTCGAAATCGCAGGATCAGTGAAACGAACATTTAACGATCCTCCAGTGAACTCTGTAGAATATTTACTGGTATCGAGTAGTGCACCTTGTGTTACCGAACCGTCCAACTGGATACTCAGTTGATACACACTCACAGTAACCGGAGTGCTAAGTGACAACCCTATTGGTATAGCGTCCGTTACGACTGCATTCCCAACAGTTTTTAATGATTTATTTACGTCAACAGACCATAGAATATGGTCTGCATTATAACCCTGAGGAATCCCCCTCTTCTCAATGGTCGATCCTACATTCGGTCTAAAATTCACAGTAACCGTCTGAACACCACCGCTCACCGGAAATAAAATCTGCTGAACAGTACTTCCTGAGATTGTTTGTTTATCAAACTTAGTATTGATCCGAAGCGTTCCTTGCACATCATCATGCGTTTCTATGTAGTCGTTAAAGGTCATTGTTACTTGGTGTGATAACTGCTCAACTGTAAAAGTTCCTACATCTCCATCCTCCGAGACTAACAAGCCGCTAATATCATTAAAAAGCTGAAACTGCTCTGGAAGCTGAAAGGTAAAGGTGTCACCTTGCTTGTACGGATGAGCTTTAGGAAGAGACCACATATAATCTAATGTTACATTAGCTTCTTGCTCATAGACGCTATCCGTAACCGTCTGCCCGTCTTCACCATATACAGCCATTGAGACACTGGTGATGATATTCCGCTCTTGATCGATTGCCGCTGCTTGTACTTGTGGAGTGAACCCGATGCCATAGGCATATTGCGCTACAAGCATCAGAATAACGATCATCACACTTATTCTTTTCTTTAACATTATCCTAAAGCCTCCAATTCCTTCTCCAATTTGATTTTTCTGTGTTTGTATCTCCTCTTGAAGCGTAATCTCTGCCATTCCTCATGCTCGAATGCTTCTTATGTAATTCCGCGCCCATTGCCCCATCTTATGTTAAAATAATGAAAAGCCATCCTTTTGTGGGTTAGCTGACAGAACGCATACATATATAACCATTTTATGGATGTTACGAAACAGAAAATATCAAAAATTTACAAAGTTGTTTTTTGAAGTGCTTTTTAGGTACGAAGGAGGTTGGTTCATGCATCTTTCATCTTATTTTGATCTACAGCGTACGGAGGATTTCATTATGTTCTCCCCTTCACATTGGATTGCTCTGTCTATCATTACATTGGTCTGTATACTGTTTTACAGTTTAAGATTCGAGATTCGGACTGATGTGAGACTTCGGCAAAGTGTGCGCTTGCTGCTGATTATTATTCTTTTGTTCTCAGAAACAGGACTTCAAATATGGTACCTCTCTCAAGGCGTATGGCAGTCCAGCAGCTCACTCCCGCTCGAACTATGCGGAATTACTTTACTACTATCCGTTATCATGCTGATCACTCGCAGCCGAGCACTATATTCCTTTCTGTATTTTGCTGGGATTGGTGGAGCATTCATTGCTTTACTCACACCAAATCTGGTCTATCCATTCCCTCATTTCCGATTTCTACTGTTCTTTATAGCACATGGTGGTATTGTTCTCGCTTCTCTTTATATGACCTGGATTGAGGGCTATAAGCCCACTTGGAAATCTCTCCTGTTCACCATGCTTGGACTAAACATTGTGGCCGCTTGTGTGTGGATCGCCAATTACATCCTAGGATCTAACTACATGTTCCTATCTCATAAGCCCAGCACTTATTCTGTATTGGATTATTTCGGGCCTTATCCTTATTACCTGCTTGTTGAAGAGTTATTTGCCTTCATTGTGTTTCTGCTCATGTATTTGGTATTCTTCTGGATGCCAGAGCAGCGTAAATCGAGACGTAAACGAACAAGCCGGATTCCTTATTAAATAAGAAAAGGCCAGCCTCCGATAATCCGGAGACTAGCCTTTTTAAATTAAGAATTCTTAAGCTTCGATGATTTCTACCGAAGTCATTTTGTCGCGTCCTTTGAAAGTATCAACAAGATCCATACCTTCAACTACTTTACCGAATACAGTGTGAACTCCATCCAAGTGTGGTTGCGGTGCATAGCAGATGTAGAACTGGCTTCCGCCTGTGTTCTTACCCGCATGTGCCATAGCAAGTGTTCCGCGCTCGTGTTTGTTTGGGTTGATTTCGCAGTTGATTGTGTATCCTGGACCACCAGATCCAGTTCCGTTAGGACATCCGCCTTGAGCTACAAAACCAGGGATAACACGGTGGAATGTCAATCCATTGTAGAAACCATCTTTTGCTAGCTTTTCAAAGTTAGCTACAGTGTTTGGTGCATCTTGATCGAACAAGTCAATCAGCACTACGCCGCCATTTTCAAGAGTAATTTTCGCTTGCTTTGCCATATGTAAATGACCCCTTTCAAAATTAACAAATTTAGAATACCTCAATTATATTACTATGAAACTACGCACAAAGCAAAGCAAGCAGGAGTAATTCCTGCTTGCTCTTTATGCCTTACCAGTTTTCCCTACCTAACATTAACGGCTGTTACTTAGCAACAGCAGCTTGTTTAGCGATACGCTCAGGAACAATATCGTTGGCAATAAGATCATTATAGCTTTCGCGGCGCACTACAAGATCGCTGTGTCCGTTCTGAACGAACACTAAAGCCGGACGACGAAGCCGGTTGTAGTTGCTCGCCATGGAGTAATTGTAAGCGCCTGTGCAGGCTACAGCCAACAGATCGCCGCTTTCAGCCTCAGGCAGCTCTACATCCCAGATCAGCATATCTCCGCTCTCGCAGCATTTTCCAGCGATGGAAACAGTTTCTGTAGCCTCTTCATTCGCACGATTAGCAAGTAATGCCTCATATTTAGATTGGTACAATGCAGGACGTGGATTATCAGTCATCCCACCGTCAACGGCAACGTACTTACGCACGCCTGGGATATCCTTGTTCGTACCTACTGTATAAAGTGTAGTACCTGCATCTCCAACAATACTACGGCCCGGCTCCACCCAAATTTCAGGCAAAGCATTATAGATTCCAGCAAAATGAGTCTTCACGGCATCCGTAATTGCAGTTACATATTCAGAAACATGTAATGGGGTATCCCCCTCAACATAACGAATACCGAAACCTCCACCTAGGTTTACTACACGGAAGTCCACTTCCAAACCTTCTTTAACACTACGAGCAAAACTCGCTACACGTTCAACAGCAAGCTGGAATCCATCCGTTTCAAAAATTTGAGAACCAATATGGGAATGTACGCCAAGCAGCACTAAATTCTTTTTGCTGACTGCCGCTTTAACTGCTTCATAAGCCGATCCATTACCGATATCAAATCCAAATTTGGAATCGGTCTGACCTGTTGTTATATACTCATGCGTATGAGCTTCGACACCTGGTGTCACACGTAACAAGATGTTAACCTTAACTTCTTTACGTGATGCAATCGACTGCAAAAGATTAAGCTCTACCAGATTATCGACTACAAAACAGCCGATCCCGGCATCAATCGCCATTTCGATCTCTTCAGACGTCTTATTGTTGCCATGAAAATGAATGCGTTCTGCAGGAAAGCCAGCTTGCAAAGCAGTATAAAGTTCGCCATCAGATACAACATCAAGCGACAAGCCTTCTTCATCAGCCAAACGAACCATAGCCATTACTGAGAACGCCTTACTTGCGTAAGCTACTTGGAACCCAAGTCCAGAGGATTTAAAAGCATCCATATATTCCCGGCAACGTTGTCTCACCAATTGCTCGTCCAATATATATAGCGGGGTTCCATATTCCGCCTTCAATTCAGTTACATCACATCCGCCGATCTCCAAATGCCCAGCATCGTTAATTCGGCTAGTACCGTGTAGAAACATTCTTTAGTCCTCCAATTTCTGTGGAATATCAAGGTTCCACCCTGTCTTTAGTGTATTCAGTATAACAGACAGTGGGAACTCCATTGAATGGACTAATTTGCAGTAGTTTTGTATTTTCCTACGATTGTTAATCATTCTTTTGAGTAGGCGGCACCCTTGTATTGTCTCTAGTTTTGTTGAAAGACGGCCTTGTCTTCGAGCTTAAGACTGGCTTACGCACTAGAATTTCACTCATTGCCTTTGCATTAAAAGGTATAAACGGCCACATATAAGACGAGTTATAGGAGCGATGGGTAGTTAGGAAAATAGTCAGTAGCGTCGTGCCAATCATAAATCCTGGCACCTGAAATGCAGCTACGGCAACTAGCAACGCAAGCCTGACGATTCGATTCGCAAGACCCAGCTCATAACTCGGGGTTGCAAACATACCAATGGAGGCTACAGCCATATACAGGACTACCTCGTTTACAAACAAACCACTCTGAACCGCTATGTCGCCAATCAATATAGCTGCAATCAGACCCATCGCTGAACCTAAAGGCGTTGGTGTGTGTACTGCAGCCATCCGCAGTAAATCAACCCCAAGCTCCACAATTAGAAACTGGGCGAGTATTGGAATTCTGGCGGTCTTTTGAGGTCCAATGAAATCCAGCATAGCCGGCTTTAGTTCAGGATGAATGACAAGCAACATCCATAGCGGCAGCAGGAACATGGACGCAAATATACCGATGAAACGGACCCACCGCAAGTACGTTCCCATAAAAGGAGTCTGACGATTCTCCTCTGCATGCTGACAAAGATCAAAAAAAGTAGTCGGAAGAACAATAACAATTGGTGAGGTATCTACAAACAGTATTACCCGTCCCTCCAATAAATTGGAAGCTACGACGTCAGGGCGTTCAGAATAACGCACCATAGGATATGGATTCCATCCACCGCCGATAATCGCCTCCTCTAATTGTTTATCTGCCAGAGGAATACCATCAATATCAATGCTTTTGATTTTTTCGATAACAGACTTAACCTGTGTTTTATCAACGATATCATCAATGTAAGCCACGCATACATCTGTCTGTGTCCGTCGTCCAACCCGAAATAGCTCATATTTCAGCCCTGGATCACGAACCCGTCTTCTCACAAGCGAGATATTGCTCAGTAAAGTCTCTGTAAAACCGTCGCGCGCACCGCGCACCACCCGATCAATCGAAGGCTCGGCTGGACTGCGACTAGGGTAAGAACGAGTATCCATGATGATAACTTTGTTCTCACCTTCGACGAATAGCACGCTCAAACCTTCTAGTACCTTCTCGATACTTTCGCTTAAAGAATTCCCCTCTTCCACCTGGATGTGAGGGACATATTCATTCATAAAGCTAGACAGCACACCCGTAGACAGATTCTCAGAGGTGAGATAGGTCAGACGTTTTAGAATATCATCGGTCACATCTGTGTTGGTAAATCCACTTAAACAGAGTAGAGCTGTCTTATGTCCGCCAAAGGACATCTGTCTGAACGTTACATCAAAGCTTGTGCCCAGTCCCATTACCTCTGTAAGTGTTTGTTTCGTATCTTGCAAGGACATTGGGATTTCATCATTACCTTGCCAGTAAATGACGGATTCTTTTAACGAGTTGGAGTGCTCGCGATCTCGTTTCTTCTGTAGCTTGCTGCTTCCCTTTTGATTGCTGTCTTGTGACTCTTGTTGCGCTTGCTTCTTAGATTGTTTGGACTTTGGCGTCACTTTGGCTTGAGATTCTTCCCCTGACTCTGTTGCGGACTCTGATCCGCCTGCTTGTTGGGTATTTTGATCTTGTACCTCATCTTCGGATTCCGAGTCTGAATCTAAGCCGAATAACCTGGCAAAAAATCCTTTACTAGGCTCATTCTGCTCCTGATTCCCGAGCTCATCTGACGCCTCTGCATCCTGCTGCCCGGAATCCGGCTGTGCAGCTTCAGCGCTTTGCTCTTCTGCCCCAAGCTCATCCGATGCCTCTGCACTCTGCTGCCCGGAATCCGGCTGTGCTGACGCTTCGGTGCTCTGCTCTTTTGCCCCTATCTCTGCTGACGCTTCGGTGCTCTGCTCTTCTGCCCCTAGCTCATCTGATGCTTCTGCATCCTGTTGCCCGGAATTCGGCTGAGCTGATGCTTTGGTACTCTGCTCTTCTGCCCCTAGCTCCGCAGATGCTTCTGCATCCTGCTGTTCTTGACTCGGATCAGCTGCTGTAATATTTTCCGCCGGATCTGCGTCATCACTGGTCATAGAAGCTCCGTTAACCTCGGTATGATCATCAACTAGATCCTCTGCGGTATTCTTCATTGCTGCTGCAGCCGCAGCGTTTTCTTCCTGATGATCCTCTTCTGGCACAGAATCACCGCTGTGAATAAATTTGCTCATTCCATAACCCCCGTTTACTATCGGTATACAAACCAGTCGAACAAAGAACCCGCGACCTTCCCGCTTACCATCGCCATTAACAGCCCGAACAGATAATGTGTCATGTTCAAGCGTTTAGCGAGTATCGGCAGCACATTTAATACCTCGGTCAATGCTGCAGCGAGCATCCCGACAAAAATCCCGTCAAAAAGTCCTATACCAAGTTCAACTAAAGGACCTGAGGATATTTTCCAATTCCAAAAATCACTTACGGTTCCTAGCAATGATCCAACTACCATCGCACCCTCGTACCAATGTACTTTATCGTAAGAAGAAGTTAATTGAGCCAGACGGGGCACCATGTCGAGAACCACAAATAAAGCGATCACACCGCCACCTACAGCGATCCCCCCTGCAATACCCAGCAGCAAATTCAACCCTAGTGTTATAGGTGCCGTCATCTTCCGTCCTCCACGTTCTCTGGTTGATTTTCTCCACGGCGCCTCATTTTGCTATACTCCTCATTGATGACGTATTGGTCGATATTTTTCTGATAAAGGTACATTTCCACTTCTAGCGGTGTAGGCTCTTCATTCCACTTTTTCTTAAATAAATGGTTGAAAAAAATGACCATCCCAAAGCCGATTCCTACAGAATACGCAATCTGAAATACAACCGGATGTTCATCCCGATGGCCGGTTATCATCTCCACGATTCGGATATGAACCTCCTGCATGTTTACATCCGCATGAAAATTCATGATTGTCAGCGCAGATCCGAAGAACAGCAGCAGCCACACTAAGACAAACATCGCTACTGAAGGCTTCCGCCTCTCCACCGAACTTTCAATCTGCACAATCGTTCTGCCTTCACCAATCGGCTCAATGTCGGCTTCGGGCACCAGCTCATAAATGCGGGGAATAACCATCAGAAGGTCAATCAAAATTAGATTACCGTCACTTTGCTCTGGCTTCATTAGCAGAATCGATTCCAACGACTCTTTCAGCTCTGGCTCCGCGATCAAAAATGCAATATCACCCAATGTGACACCTTTACCTTTGGGCACCGTCACCCGGTTCTTAAGCTGTATATAGATGGCGGGAGCAGAATGTTGTTTCATCCGCATTCCTCCTAAAGGTTGTGGTCAAGTAGCTCCGGTGCAAGATAACGGTAGTATGGGAGTAAAGCCTTATTTTTACTCTTGTAGCCCTGAATCAATTTCGAAAGATGCTGAAATGTTGAATTTTTATTGGTATCGGGAATGCTTACCCCACCTTACAATCTTGTTATAAAAGAGAAAGGGAGGAGTTTAAGGTAAACGGATACAAACATCGCTATGCTAAGGGCGCCTGTTGAACAAACAGAA
This sequence comes from Paenibacillus sp. FSL E2-8871, assembly GCF_038000345.1. Classification (NCBI taxonomy): domain Bacteria; kingdom Bacillati; phylum Bacillota; class Bacilli; order Caryophanales; family Paenibacillaceae; genus Paenibacillus; species Paenibacillus sp. FSL E2-8871. The sequence continues at coordinate 2,542,949 of NZ_JBBOBV010000001.1, forward strand.
CTCAAAAACTACGTTCAAATTGTTCGTTTGCCTGTCTCTCGTGTTTAGTATGTGTTTCAACTTTGGGAATAACAAACCAGCGGAAGCTGCTACGACTTTTGCAAAAGGGGCTGATGTAGGCTGGCTATCGGAGATGGAGTACTATAATTGGTCTTTTTACAATGATAACGGTGTGAAACAAGACCTACTGCAAATTCTCAAAGATCACGGAATGAACTCCATTAGACTACGGGTCTGGGTTAACCCTTCCATTAATTTCTCTAACAAAGCCGATGTTGTGAAACAGGCCGTTCGGGCCAAGAAAATGGGGTTCCGAATCATGATTGACTTTCATTACAGTGATACATGGGCAGATCCTGGCAATCAGAAGAAACCTACTGCCTGGACCAGCAAGAACTTTACAGCTCTAAAGACAGCGGTATATGACCACACGTATGATGTTATGAATACACTCAAAGCTAGCGGTGTTACGCCAGAATGGGTACAGGTAGGGAACGAGACGAATAATGGAATGCTTTGGGAGGATGGAAAGGCTTCTGTAAGTATGAGTAATTTTGCCGCGTTGATCAATTCAGGATATAGTGCAGTAAAAGCGGTCAGTAGTAGTTCAAAAGTCATCGTCCACCTCTCTAACGGCTACGACAATTCCTTATTCCGCTGGATGTTTGATGGTCTGAAGTCTAACGGTGCCAACTATGATGTGATCGGCATGTCACTCTATCCCACTACAAGCAACTGGTCTACACTGAATGCTCAGACATTAACGAATATGAATGATATGGTTGCCCGGTATGGTAAAGAGGTGATCATTTCAGAGGTCGGCATGGACGTTAGTGCTCCAACAACGGCGAAAGCTTTTCTTACCGACATCATTAGCAAAACAAAATCGGTAAGTGGCGGTAAAGGGCTTGGCGTGTTCTATTGGGAGCCGGAGAGTTATGGTACATGGTACGCTTACACAAAAGGTGCCTTTGATTCTTCTGGTAAGCCTACGGTGGCTTTAGATGCCTTTTTGAATTAAAAAAGAAGACAGCCACGGTGCTTAACCATTGGCTGTCTTCTTTTCTATCCTAATAATCTTTAGAAATGGAGCGAATCCAGTTTCTTACCTTCAAAATCAAACAGAGCTAAATTGGACCACCCATTCTCATGCCCAACAGACCATTCCTTTTGCGAAGGAATCCAAGCAGGCTCCCAGTAATAAAAACCGATTCCTTTTCCGTTAGGTGTATTCTCAATTACGTTTATGAAATCCTTCATATACTTAGCTTGACCCTCTTCTGTGGCTGGATAACCATCATGGAGCTGGGCTTCCTCATTAACAATTAATGGAAATCCTTCTGGTGCATTCAGTGTCCATGGATAGGCTGTTTCCACCACAATGATATCCTTGTTATAACGCAGCGCTAATTCGTTCAGGTTAAGCTGCAAGTCGTCCAAAGTACCATGCCACCAAGAGTAGAATGATAATCCGATAACATCATAATTTACACCATGTTCTAAGAAACGATCAAAAAAGTTACGGCTCGCCGGATGATCAGCACCCCGGTCAATGTGGATCATGATAGACAAGTCAGAATCGACGGATTTCGCGCCCGCTATACCTGCTTTAACTAGCGTAGTGAACTGCTCCCACTGCTCCGGAGTATCACAATCTCCATCAACCTTGCCTTCTCCCCATAACATGCCTGGCGTAATTTCATTACCGATCTGCACCATATCGGGCAGTGTGCCTTGGGACTGTAAAGCTTCAAGTGTCTCGCGTGTATAATCATACACGGCGGATGTCAAACCACTGAAGTCAAGTGCCTCCCAAGCTTTTGGCTTCCATTGGTTAGCTGGATCCGCCCATTTATCTGAATAATGAAAATCCAGTAGAAAATCCAGCCCTGCTTCTTTGATCCGCTTTGCCATAACCAGTGTCCGTTCCAAATTGCAAAAGACGCCTGGAGGGTCATTCCAAATCCGCAGCCGTATGGCATTTACTCCATTGTCCTTAAGGATGTGGAGTAATTCCTCACCTTCCTCAGCAGTCCGAACAGAGCGACTATGGAATTTGCCTCCGCCCTGCTCTATTTCATCCAAAAATGAGATGTCCATTCCATTGATAAATGTCGTTATCATCATCCCTACTCCTTTACAGAACCAAGTGTCATTCCTTTAACAAAATACTTCTGCAAGAATGGATATACGATTAGAATAGGAGCAGCCCCGATAAAGATTTGCGCGGCTCTAACCGTTGTCTGCGAGATTAATTCCATCTCCTTCGGATTAATGCTCATGGAGCTCATATCCCGTTGAATGATAACGGTCTGCAGAAAGGTCGCCAGCGGAAACTGCTTAGAATTGTTCAAATACAATAGTCCATCGAACCAGGAGTTCCAGTGGAACACCATACTAAACAGTGCAATTGTCGCAATCGATGGTAATGAAATCGGTAAGTAAATGCTGAACAAGGTACGGAAATGTCCTGCGCCGTCAATTAGCGAAGCTTCCTCCAAATCTTTAGGAATACCGCGGAAGAAGTTCAGCATTAGAATTACCAAGAATGTATTCACCGCACCTGGCAGAACGAGTACCCAGAAGGAATCCATTAAGCCAATCTTTTGAATAACAATATAGAATGGAATCAGACCACCATTAAACACCATGCTGAACACGAACAACCAGGAATAAACATTCCGGCCTTTGAAGGCTGAGTTTTCCTTAGATAGCGGATAAGCTGCCAGAAAAGTAATCAGAAGCGTAAGTCCGGTTCCGAGTACAGTTCTTTGTACGGATACCCATATAGAGTGTAGGAATATCGGATTATTCATTGTCTTTTTATAAGCTTCCAGAGAGAACTGCTTTGGCCACAAGCCCACCAGATTGGCGTCAGCCGCAGACTTGGCACTGAAAGATACAGCTAATACGTGAATCAGAGGAACAATACACATGAGTGCGAGTATGATCAGAAAACAAGTATTGAATATGTTGAAAATACGATAACCTCTAGTTTTGTAATACATAGGTCTCCCTCTTCCTTTGGTAGTTTAGAAAATGCGATATCCTGCCCATTTTTTAGCCAGACTGTACGATACAAGGATTAGGACCATACTAATGGCTGACTTGAACAGTCCAATTGCTGTACCAAAGCCCATCTCACCATTCAGAATAGCTGTCCGGTATACGAAGGTGTCGATAATATCGCCTTTCTGATAGACCAGCGGATTGTAGAGGTTAAAGATCTGGTCAAACCCTGCATTCAATACATTTCCGAGAGCCAGAGTACCTACCACAACAACCATTGGCAGTAGAGAAGGCATTGTGATAAAACGTGTCTGTTTCCAGCGGGTTGCACCATCTATTTCAGCAGCTTCATATAATGAAGGGTTAATTCCTGCTAGAGCAGCCAGGAAGACGATCGTGTTATAACCAAATTCCTTCCATACATCCGTGAGAATGACCGTGAACCTGAACCAGTTATTATCTCCTAAGAAAAAGATGGGTTTAATTCCCATACTGCCGAGGATCTGATTGACGAAGCCATCTGTAGCAAGCAAATCTAGCAAGATCCCGCCAAGGATGACCCAAGACAAGAAGTGAGGTAAATAAACCAATGTCTGAATTGTACGCTGTATATAAACCTTACGAATCTCATTCAATAGAATGGCGAACACAAACGGCACAGCCAGATTGAAGATCATCTTCAGAACGGCAATAATCAATGTGTTCCAAATGACCTGCATGCTGTCATTACGTTCAAATAGATAGCGGAAATTATCTAATCCAACCCACGCTGATCCCGAAATTTTTAGCCATGGCTTATAATCCTGAAACGCCATCACAATTCCGCCCATCGGTATAAAGCTGAAGATGATCAGGAAGATCATCGCCGGCAGCAACATTAAGTGAAATGGCCATGTTTTTTTAAGTGTTCTCATCCTTGGTCCCCCATATCGTGTCAAGTTCTTCTGTAACCATACTCAAATTATAGCAACGACAGGATTCCCCAAATAGCGAGCAAAACCAATATATATGGTACAAAACCAATCTCTTTACCGTATAGAAACAGAAGCTAATTTATACGAATTCAGATAACCGCTAACGCAAAAAGAGACCGTTCCCACAGCTAAATAAACAGCTGAGGAAACAGTCCCTAATTGTGCTACTTATACCCTTAACAGAGCATTATTTTACGCTGTCATACCATTCATTTACTTCTTTAGTGATTTGGTCGCCGCCGCCTGATTTCCAGGTCGCTACGAAGGTATCGAAAGCTTCTAGTGGCTTGTTGCCATAGATGATCTCATTAAACGTTTGGTTCTCGATTTTGTTCAGATAATCCATCTTCGATTTCATAGTTTCAGTAGTAGGACCGGTGAACATATTTTTGAAGGATTTATCCTCTTGTGCCAGTAGAACCTTTGCAGCTGCAGGGGTATCCTTACCATAGTTCACAGCTACATCCTTCTCTAAACGAGTGGTTGGTTCAGCACCATCTGCAAGATTAAGAAGAGCTTTCATTTGGGCATCCGGAATCCGGGCACCGTCACGAACCAGCATATAACGAACGCTGTTCACATAACCACCAGCAATTTTATCATTTTCAATCATCTTACCGTTTGCATCTAGTTCATAGTCATATCCTGCGAAGAGGCCATTATCCAGCTCGCTACCCGGCTTAGGATCAGCGAAGTTATCGAACAGATAGTTTTGATAGGTGAAGAATGCTTCTGGATTTTTCATCTTAGTGCTAATCAGAGTTACACCGTTGGTGAACTGTGTTCCATGACGCATAACTTTACCATCTGGTCCCGCTGGAATTTCAATTGGAGCCCATACAGCATCCGGAGCATTCTTCACAGTATCTTGAAGCGGCCAACCGCTCATCCAGTAAGGTCCTGGGAGAATACCTGCTGTACCCGCCACTGCTGGCTCAGCTGTTTTGTTCTCATCCCAAAGCGCTGCTTCTTGAGGAATGTAACCTTTTGTGAGCCATTCCTTCATTTTTTCCAGCCCTTGCTTCATACCTGCATTTACAGAGCCGTATTCCAATTTACCATCAGCATCAAGATTCCATTGCTGCGGAAGCGTTCCATAAGCACCGAAGATCCAAGAAGGATCGCCCATCCAAGTGTTCATCGATGTCTTAAAGCCGATACTAAGCGGAGTTACCTTGTCTGGTGCCAAGCCATCAGGGTTCTGATTCTTGAATGCATCCATAACTTTTTCTAGCTCATCTATCGTTTTAGGTGCTTGCATATTTAGCTTGTCCAGCCAATCTTGGCGGATCCAAAGAATGTAATCATGGTTGTACGCGTAATCGAGTACAGGCAGACCCATTCTTTTGCCATCACGGCTGTATTGGTTCCATACGTTCGGATCCTGTGCCATGGCTTCTTTCCAAGTAGCTGAAGCGTATTTATCAAATAGTGTTCCCACTTCAGCATACATACCGGAATCGATTAAATCCTGAGCAATCGTGCTATCACCCGTACCGATCGTTACAACATCGGGCATTTCCTGACCAGATGACATCGACAGGCGCAGTTTGGTTCCAAAAGCACCATTCGTATCTGTGATGGACCAAAGTGATTTAATATTGATGCCGAACTTTTCTTTTGTCCACTTCGTAGCTACGTTATTCTCAATGCTTTCCCCATTCTTGAATTTAAGCTCAGGGTCAACACCCCATACCGTTGTAATGGTTACCTCAGGATCATATTTATCCTTGTAGGCGTTTTCAGAATTAGATGTTGTATTGGTAGTCGTATCACCGGCTGTATTCTTTCCATCAGCGGCATTATTGCCCGAACAACCTGCGAGACTACCTACCAAAAGCATACTCATACACAGGAGCGGCAGCCATTTTTTTCTCTTCATCGCGCTCATTTTGTTCCCCCTTAGATTCCTTATGTGTTGGTTATAACTTAATTATAGGGAACGAAGATGATGTCGAATACGTCATTTAAACAAGGTTTCTGCACCTTTCTCAACCTCTCTATCCGTCACGAAATTCATTTGGTGTCATATTGTAATGCTTTTTGAACATTTTGCTGAAATATTGCGGATTCTGATATCCGAGTTCGGTAGTGATTTCATAGATTTTTTTATTCGTATTCTTAAGTAAATAAAGTGCACGTTCCATCCGCATGCGGATAATATAGTCTCCGAGCCCTTCTCCTGTCTCTGCCTTATATATTTTAGATAAGTATACGGGGTGCAGATACACATGATCCGCTATCGTCTTGACCGACAGATCATGCCCAGAATGGTTCCCTACCAGCTCATGTACCTGCTTAATAATATAACTTTTCGTGTTCTGATCACTTTCTGAGAGTTCCTTCTGAAGCTTGTTTAGCATATCGAACGCCCAGTCCTTCAGTTTGTCAAAAGAAACAATTATGCTCTGAGTCAACATCGGATCGAATGCATATTGGTCGATTTGTGAGATGAACTGCCCCCCTTTGTGGGCAATGTACATGAATGCATTAGTAATGGACAGAAAGACTTCATACAGATGCTCACTTGAAAAGCGTGCATTCTCCATATCTCGGAACACATCAGCTATCTTCTGGCGGGCTGTATCCCATTGCTTAGATTCCAGCAAATGAATGAGCGTTGGCGGACGATAAAGGCTTTCGAGTGATTTGATGCTCATCATCTCCTGAAGATGACGATCCCCCAGATAAAGTACCGAGCCTGTTTCATTATGTGTTGTCAAATACATTGAACTTAAGCCACTTCGATAGGCAGCCGTCATCCCTTCGGGAAAAGCAAACCACTCCGTTACGATAAGAGATATCTCACCCTTCAGGTAGTTACTCACACTAATTCTGAAGTTAGCAATGGCTGACTTAAGGATTTGTTGTCTCGCAGCATCGTAATTATTCGACTTCTCTAACTCTCGCTGGATGACCGGCTTCAGTTCCACAAGCAAAATTAAACAATCATGGGGTGCTTTGCAAAACCAGACATGGAACTGCTCCTTAAAGAGCTCCTCGGCAATATTGCCGATGGCATATTCCATTAGGGAAACCGAATGATGATCCATTGCGGCATAATGTTTACCCAGCTGAATCAATAACATCGCCGCTTCAACATCTGATTCGAAAGAGATTTCATATTCCTTAAGCTTTAATGCAAGTGTCCGCTCAGACAGCACTCTACCAAGTAGTAACTCATGCATCAAGTTGGCCCGTAAAACACTGTAATCGGCTTTGCGATTATAGAGTAGTAAATGATATTTATCATGTGCTTCCCATTCGTCTTTTAGAGACTCTATCGCTCCGGAGATACTATTGATAAATTCCTCATCACTTACTGGCTTCAAAATATAATCAAAAGCCTGTAGCTGAATCGCCTTCTTAGCGTACTGAAAATCAGAATAACCTGTCAGCAGAATCGACCGGATATCCGGCCATCTCTCGCTCACCGTTTCAATTAGTTGCAAACCTGACATTCCAGGCATCGAAATATCAGTAACCATGATATCTATGTCCTGCTGTTCCAATATTTCCAGAGCCTCGGCACCCGATGCCGCCTGATGCACTTGCTTTACGCCAATCTCGTCCCACGGAATCGTGCGAGCCAGACTTTCTGTTACATAAGGCTCATCATCGACTAACAATATCTCTATCATCATATTCCCTCCTAGATGTCATCCATATTATTGTCAGTTAGCGGTAACAACCACTGAAGTTTAACCTGCAATCCTCCGAGTGATGATGGTGCAATCGTCAATCCTGCATCCTCACCAAAACGCAGCCGCATTCTCTGATGCACATTCCAAAGCCCGCAGCCCATTTCTTCATCCATCGCTTTGCCTAGCTTATTGTCCAATACGATAATTTCCTCCGGGGTCATGCCTTTTCCGTCATCCTCAACCGTTAATGTCATAACTCTTCCGTTGCATGTGCCCGTAATTCGCACCAGCCCCTCTTTAGAGACAGGCTCAATCCCATGGATAACCGCATTCTCGACCAAAGGCTGAAGAACCAACGGAGGAAGATCTCTTTTCCGCATTTGCGGCGGGATAAGAACTTCATATTGAAGTCTGCTCATCCTCATTTTTTGGATCTCCAGATAGTGAGTCACAAATTCCGTTTCTTCAGATAAAGCGACAAGATCGCGTTCTTGGCGGGTCGTATATCTGTAATACCGGGATAGATTATGCGACATACCGACGACAGCACCCATATTATCGAGCTTCGCCATACTCGTAATAAACGAGAAGCAATTATAGAAGAAATGCGGATTGATCTGGGATTGAAGCTGCTTTAATCTAGCTTCTCGAACATGGATTTTTTCCATTAACACATTCTCAATCAGCTTCTGAATCTGTTCCACCATGCTATTAAACCTTCCGGACAGGAAGCTGAACTCATTCTTACCTTTGATCTCCACCCGTGCAGAGTAGTCTCCTTGCTTCAACCTCTGGAAGCCTCCAACCAATAATCTAACAGGCACCTGCACCTGAACATATAGTAGATAGGCTACGAGACAGCTCATTAATAACAATGCACCAATAGCAAAATAAAATAAGCGATTGGAGGTTTGGATCGGATGCAGTATTTCTGACAGCGGCATATAGTCGATCAAATACCAGCCCATTTTATCCGAATAGACTATGTTTACACTGTAGGACTCACCATTAATGTTCACTGTACGATTTTCACTTTGCTTTAGCTGCTCTTGCTCCAGCCTTTTTACCAATTCATTAGCTAGCAGCTTGTCAGCACTACGGTTAAAGATAAGTCCAGTACCCTGTTTATAATAAAAAGGATCTCTCCTGCCATCACTTTTGAATTTATCCAGCATATCTTCAATGTTTCGGCTGTCAAACTCCACTTTCATAATCGTATTGACCTTTTCAGGAGTGAACTCTGACATGAAGGGGGTAAAAGAAAACCAAGAGAACACAAAATGATCGCCATCCTGCTCAATGATCTTTTCTACATGCCAGCCTGACTTTACTTCCCGCTTCAAATCCTCATCCGAATACGGTTTAGCATCATTCTCTGACACCATTCGGTGGATGGACGGTGAATATAGGTACAACTTACTCTTCCAGTTGGAGGAGCTTTCCTGAATACTGATTTTGGTCTGAATCCGCTTAATCAGGTTTATCGCATCCAGGTTCAAATGTGTTCCCTTCAAATAAGTATCCTTTAAGCTCAAAATATCAGGATCATGAATGAGCAGGATCGGCCAGGAGGACAACAGCTCCATATTGCTCTCTACTTGATTCTGAAAAAAACTGAGCTGATTGCTGTTCGAAGTATTTAACTCCGTACGTAGCACATCCGTGGTCGTCTTATTGGAATAGAAATAGAGGATCGTAATAGGAATCAGCATGATGACCATGATACTTACGATTTTGGTAAATAAATTATATCTATACACTTTCCTTCACACTCCGACTCAAATGTCATAGCCTCTATTGTACAAATAATCTTCATTAACGCATAGATAATTTCTGCCTGCAAAATGTGGTAGACAAGTGATAGCTTGTTCAAGCACTGTTATCGTCCTCTCTATTGTAAAGGCTTAAATTATTACGCTATATGCTACGTACGAAACATTTCTGCAGTTTTTGCAGTCTAATGTATTGTAGAGACATACAAAAAGGGATGATCCGAAAGCCGCTAGGCATTCCAGTCATCCCTTTATACTTTATTTAGTTCAATCTATACAATCAGTGTCTGCTCAGAGCGTTTGTGCTTTAGATTGTTGACTCGATATGAAGAATAAAGCGGTCCAGATCAACGCGAACCCGATAATTTGCGGTAGGGTGACGAGCTGTTGGAATACGATCCAGTTAATGATTACTCCCGTCATAGGAAAGCTTAGTTCAGCCAATGTAGCGAAGGAAGCTTTGGTTGTGCTAAGCCCTTTATAATACATAAGCATACTGAGTAGTCCTGGCAGCAAAGCCTGTAGCAACAAATTAATAGCAATAGCAGCAGATGCACCAAATCCACCATTAATCTGCCAAGGAGCTCCTTCTAGTGTTGTGATAACGAAAAGCAACGGCAGCGCCAATATAAATCTTAGGGAAGTCACTGTCTCATATTTCATAGACCCAAGCAGATAACGTCCCATTACTGTTGAGCCACCCCATAATGCGGCCGCTCCTAAGGCCATCAGACTGCTAACACCGATAAAGTTGTTCACATGTCCGAATGGAATACTCCAGCCAAAGGTCAGCAGATAGGTTCCTACCAGTGCCACAAAAATGAGGATTCCGAAATTTTTAGGCAGACGTTCTTTAAGAATTAAGGCTGCAAGACCGATAGCGAATATTGGCTGAAGCTTTTGCAGCAACAGCACAGCATTTAAATCCCCACTGGAGAGTGCCATCGTAAATAGAATTGTCGCCCCGGCAGAACCTCCCCAGGAAACAATTAGCAAAGCTCCAATCTGGCGAAATCCAATACCTTTTAGCTCCGCCCGGTGACGCCAAAGAACAGGGGAAGCAGCCAAGAAAAGCACCACATGCTCCAAAAGAACAATTTGCGATGAGGTCAAAGATTTTAAGAGGATAATACGAAAGAGCGGATCAACACCCCATAGTGCTGCACCGAACACAACGAGCCAAAACCCACTGCGTAACGGCGACGTGCTGCTTACCTTATTAGCTGATGATGAAGCTGTTACATTACTCATAATTCCATTCTCCTTGTCGATACAAACCCTCGATAAGAGACCAAAAACCCCCGAATCACCATAAAAGGTCGACTCGGGGGCATTATCAATAAAGACGTACAGGATAGACTCCTAGCGCCTTTATCTTATGATCCTCTCCCATCCGGACTTTACCGTCGGCTCTGGATTCACACCAGATCAGTCACTTCTCTGCAAGCAGAACAAGTGAGTCGCGGGCTCAGTTCGCTTTGAACATTACCGCCGGTTGGGAATTTCACCCTACCCCGAGAATCTTGTATTCCGTTGTTTTTTTCACAATCTCAGAATAAACCTCTTCTTGCCATTCGTCCAGTACTTTATGAAAATATACATACAACTTTCATGTATTACAGCTTTTTATTACATATTTTATTCGTTATTGTTCTACTGTCTCATCCAAAAAAATCTGTATAATGAAATTATGTTTATTTTTCCATAGTTTAGGAACTTATCTGAGGAGGTTGTTATGAAAGAATCATTTTGGATGAAGGAGTCATTCTGGACGAAGTTATTGTTCTCCTTTTTTGCTGTCGGAGTCATAGCTTTTTTAGGATTCATAGGTTCGATAATTACCGCCCTTTACGGGGGACTAATGTTTTATACTCCACTTGTGGCGAGTTTATCTGTTGTGATAGCTATTTATGCTGTACTCCTTATATTTAATGTATTGTCCCGAAAAACAAGCAATATTATATTGCTATCCATCCTCGGACTTAGTGTGCTCGTAACCGCAGGATATGAGATCAAACAAGCATATATCAACAGCATTGCCACGGTCGATGATCGGGAAGTTAATTTGGTACAATACGAACCTTTTGCTGAGAATACCAAAGCAGTGAATTTGGATAAACCTTCTTCATATCATATCGATAATAACTTACCAAAATTGGATGGCGCAACCGCACTTTACCCACTGTATTCAGCTTTCGTGCAATCTGCTTATCCTGTGGGTAGTTATAATCCATATGATTTTCAAACAAGTCAAGTGATTTGCAGTAGCACACCGGAAGCTTACAAAAGACTAATCGAAGGTGAAACTGATATTATTTTTGTCGCTGCTCCTTCTCTTGCTCAGCAGAAACATGCGAAGCGAAAAGGCGTCGAGCTGAAGCTCACACCCATCGGCCGCGAGGCTTTCGTATTTTTTGTGAATAAACGAAACGAAGTAACTGGACTTTCCACCGCCCAGCTTAAAGATATCTAGGCAGGCAAGATCACCAATTGGAAAGATGTAGGCGGAGCTAATAACCGTATTCGCGCTTTTCAACGCCCAGAGGATAGTGGGAGCCAGACGATGCTGCAAAAGTTTATGGGAGACACTACACTTATGACACCTCCTAAGGAAGACGTGGCGGATATTATGAGCGGAATTATTAAGCAAACCTCCAGTTATCGCAATTATAAAAATGCACTCGGGTACAGCTTCTTATTTTACGCCTCAGAAATGAATCAAAGTGGGGAAATTGCACTACTCGCCATCGATGGTGTTAAGCCCGACAAAGAGAGTATTCGCAGTGGACAGTACCCTTTGGCTACAGAATTTTATGCTGTGACTGCTGGAAGTGACAACCCCAATATTCAGCCCTTTCTAGATTGGATGCAATCTGCTCAAGGTCAGGAATTGGTAGAAAAAACGGGTTATACTTCTTTGCAATAAAATATTGTTAGGGAAAGAGAGCTAACCCAAATGTTTGGGAAAGCTCTCTTTTCGCTTTTCATACCGAAATTTTTCCTTTTTCACACTAAAAGAGCGCAACTTTTGGAAACTATTGTCGTTTAAGATTTATATACGCTGAAACTGCATCAAAGGAAGAAAAAGTAAGAATTGCTAGAAACCAAGAAACGGGGATGGTAGGGATTGCAGATGAAGAAGTTTGGTTTTTTGGCGTTACTGCTGCTTTTGTTGGTGCTAGTTCATCCAGGAACTGGTTATGCCGGCTCTGCAGAAACACACATCAATCTAGATGGCAATGATCTTAAGATTTCAAAAGAAGCACAGGTTCAAATTGTAAATGGAAGCGTGATGGTTCCACTTCGCCTCGTTACGGAGCAGCTTGGTTATACCGTGAAATGGGATAATGTGACCAAGACTGCAACCATTGAGCAAAAGGGAACGACATTAAAGCTTATCGTGAATAATGCGATGGCAGAGGCTTCGGGGAAACAGGTAAAACTGGACAACCCTCCTTTTCTCAGTGGCAACACGACCCTCGTCCCTTTAAGATTTGTTGGAGAACAGACAGGAACTACTGTCGGTTGGGATAATGTGACCAAAACGGTATACTTAACTTCTCCAGTACCGGAGATTGGCGGAAGCGATCCAGAAATTAATGTTCCAGACACATCTGTAACCGCACCCTCTGATAATGGATCGAAGGGTAACACAACAACTGATGGAAACACCTCGACGGCAGCAGTCACAAATCTTAGCTTCGTTGATAACAAGCTCATCATCGCGGTGAACGGCAGTATAACACCAAATGTATTCACAATGACAGATAAAGACCGAATTGTCGTAGATTTACCAAACGCCAGCTTCGGCGACAGCTTTCATCAGAACCTTTCAGTCGGAAAAAACCAAAATGGACAGTTGACGATTACCGAATATCCTAACGTCTCAACCATTCGTTATTCATTATTCAGTAGTTCTCCATCTACGATCCGGATCGTTATTGATCTGAACAGCGCGAATAACTACAGTGTGACGAATGCTAACGATGGACTTATTATAGTGGATCTAAATGGGACAAGCACCACGCCTCCTGCAACCACTGTACCTGAAGTACCAGTCACAACGCCTCCACCTTCTACCGGCAACACAGACAAGAAGATAATCGTTATTGATGCAGGGCATGGTGGGAAAGATCCTGGAACTGGAAGTAACCTGAAAGAGAAGGATTTCACCTTGCCAACAGCTCTAAAAATTGCAGAATTACTAAAGAAAGAGCCAAATATCGAGGTTGTGCTCACTCGAAGTGATGATACATACCCGACCCTACAGGACAGATCTAACCTCGCCAATAAGGTAAAAGCAGATCTGTTCATCTCTGTTCATGCCAATAGTATCCCTGTGGGCAGTAAGAGCAATCCTAGTGGCACAGAGACTTATTACACACGTAAAGATAGTTTATTATTCGCGCAAACCGTTCATAAATATCTTACTGTTGCTACAGGTCTTCAGGATCGAGGGGTTCGTCAAGCAAATTATCATGTAACAAGAGAAACTAAAATGCCAGCCATTTTATTAGAATGTGGTTACTTAAGTAATACCAAGGACGAAGCATTACTCTTCACGGTAGATGTTCAGAATAGGATAGCCGAAGCAGTAGTTCTAGGGATTAAGGAATATTTAGGTCGATAGAAAAAAGGGGAGCTTCTTAGCCAATTGGCTAAGAAGCTCCCCTTTCTATTTTATTCTTGTTTGTTATTCCAAACACTCATTCTTTCTCTTAGATTAGAGGTGTGTAGCTCTAACTGAATCCCATCTGGATCGAGAAAGTTGACGGTCCAGCCTACTCCCCTTTTAACAGGTCCTCTAATGATTCGTACTTCGTGGGTACGGAGTACCTGTACAGCCTCCTCGAAATGTTCTTCCGCTATACTAAAGGCAATATGGTCTATACCAATTACACTGCCCATTAATTCAGTGTATTCTGGCTTTTCAATGAGGCAAATCCATGCGCTTCCCCATTCCAGATAGGCATCTGTATTCCCTTTGTGTATTAGCTGAAGACCCAAAATACCAGTATAAAAATTCAATGAACGTGATAAATCACTCACATTTACCGTCACATGATTAAATCCTTGGACCTTCATCCCCGTTCATCTCCTCAGACTTCTCAAACCAGAATAGAGACAATTCTCTTGCGTTTCTCTGAATCGGGATCTTGAGTTACTCGCATCTCTTCATCAAAGATCAGTGTAGGACGTTCTTCCAGATTATACTCAGGCCATGATAACTCAGATGTAGCTGGGTTTCCTCGATGAGCAAAGGCAATCCATGCCGTATGCATACTTTCAGCCAATTTTTGCATCGCCGGTGTAATTTCCGCACCCAAGCGAGTTACATGAGACAGATTGTTAAAAGCATAGACAATTTCCGCACCATGTACAGCTTTATTTAACAATGGATGGCCAGGGACCGTCCCATCAAAACGATACATCCAAACAGGCGCATAGGCCAATTGATTCTCAGCTAAGGATATAGAGGTTCCCCAGAAATATAGATCCGTTAGAATCTCCGCCTGTCCTTCCCATGTAGAAGAATAGTGGCTGGCAACCTCCGCCAGACTTCCAGTTCCCATCATCTGCTCCAGCGCCTTGAGCGATTCATCAAAGTCTGCACCTGGTGTTTCTCCCCTGAAAAACAAATTCCCCTCATCTCGATTGGTTCCAATCAACAAAGGAATCCCCTGGGCCGATCCTTCTGCCACAGCCTGTGCAGGATCTACAGGAAGCGTATCCCCATCAATGACAGGCTGAAATAACATGCCTATTGAACCACCCGTTAATTTAATGGTCATTCTTGTGGCTGCTTCTATAATTTGTTCCACTGAGAACGTATTAAGTAGGCTGGTATCTCCTTCAGGAGAAATGCCTAGTTCAGTAAGTAATGCTACAGCAATAGCTTTCCCTTGCTGATTTGGCAAGGTTTGAGCAGCCCCACTTTGCATGATCGCTCCAGTAAATAATCCCTTTGCAGCAGGCATAGCCAGAAGGGCAGCGATACTCATGCTGCCAGCTGATTCTCCAAATACCGTAACTCGCTGAGGGTCGCCTCCAAAGGCGGCAATATTAAGCTTTACCCATTCCAGCGCGGCAATTTGATCCAGCAAGCCTTGATTAGACGCAAATCCATCACCAAGCGAAGACAGATGCATAAAACCAAATGGTCCCAGTCGATAATTAATCGTCACCAAGACTACATTACCATTCTTCGCGAAACTAGTGCCATCAAACTGTGGCTGACTTCCAGCACCAGTCACAAATGTACCCCCGTGAATCCAAAACATTACAGGGAGTGCCTCGCCTGGGGATGCAGGTGACCATACATTTAAATATAAACAATCTTCAGAATGACGAGGTGTTAAGCCACCGAAACGCGTACCTCTCGTATCCGCTGGCTGATGGCTAACTGGACCAAAATCAGAAGCATCTCTAATTCCGCTCCAAGCTTCTGGTGGCTGCGGCGCACGAAATCGAAGCTCTCCAACTGGTGGAGCGGCAAAAGGGATTCCACGCCAAACGTTCACGCCATCCTCCTCTCGTCCTTGAAGCTTACCATAAGAGGTTACTGCTATCGGTCCTACCATTACATTTCACCCTTCCACATTATTCCTTATTCTCTTCAATCTGCTTATACAATCCGGACTGGAACCGGAACCATTGAAAAATATGTGTAAATACAACCTTGAGCACCGCGTAACCAGGAACTGCAAGGATAATGCCAAGAACGCCAAACATTTTACCGGCAAAAATAATCACAAAAATGATCGTGATCGGATGAATCTTCAGTGTCTTGCCCATAATCTGCGGAGAGATAAACTTTCCTTCAATCAGCTGTACAGCCGTCCAAACGATGATCATCTTCAGCAGCATAAATGGTGAAGTGACCATGGCCACAATTAAGGCTGGTGTAATAGCAATTGCCGGACCCAAATAGGGAACAACTGCTGTACAAGCAGCGGCAATGGCAAGGACAAGTGAATACTCCAGACCAATAATCAAGTAGCCAATATAGAGCAGCGCACCAATGCAGCAGCTTACTATAATTTGCCCTCGAATATAGGAAGATACCTGGGCGTTCATTTCCGACATTACCA
The DNA here is from genome assembly GCF_038000345.1 of Paenibacillus sp. FSL E2-8871. Taxonomy (NCBI): domain Bacteria; kingdom Bacillati; phylum Bacillota; class Bacilli; order Caryophanales; family Paenibacillaceae; genus Paenibacillus; species Paenibacillus sp. FSL E2-8871. Next base: position 2,559,439 of record NZ_JBBOBV010000001.1, read on the forward strand.
TCCGAGTCTGCGGCTGGAGCGCGGTAGGTACAAATTTCAAAATGTAATCTGGCAATCTTTTTCCATCACGAAGCAAGTAGAATAGAATAAACGGTGTCGTCACCACCGCCAGCACAATCTCCGTAACGGCTCCGACGAAGCTCCCTACACCTGTTAGCGCATTATTCAGAAAAGAAGTGCCCCAAGCCGTAATTTTACTGGTGATTTCACTTAGGTTGGTTCCTATACTATCTTGAACTTGACCAAAAAATTCGCTTCCCGTTAGATTCATAAATCGTTCCTGGATCAAGTCACTATACCTTGGAAAATCGTCAATCAAACCAGATAATTGCGTTCGAAGAATCGGAATCACCATCACCAGAATCAACGTAATAATACCCGCAATTAACAGATAAAGAATGATGATTGCATACACACGTTTCATCCTGAATCTTTTTCCCATTAGGTCTACTAACGGATTAAGCAAGTAATAAGCGATACCGGATAGTAACAATGGTGCAGCCACCGTGTGCAGCAATACAGATATAGGCGTAAAAATAAACGGTATCTTTGAGAACACCAGGATAGTTACCCCAGTTAACAATAAAATAAGTAAGGTTACCACAAATTTATTGTTTAGAAAAAACTTTTTAAACTTCCCCGGCCACACCTGCAGCCTCTCCATCGAACCCTCTCCCCCATGCGCCACCTTATATGAAGTGTTATTTTATTCACTTTTTAATAGCATAGTCAACGTTAGGGGCGCAAGTCAAATTTGATATCCGCAATTCTGCCCGCCTCCACAAATCCATCGATTGATATACTTTGTTAGAATCCGGGTTTTCGGCATCTGCTACGCCATGAATTCTGCAATCGTAGTACTGTATTCTTCAGTCGCAAGCATCATATATGTATGAAAAGTTTCTTCATGTAATTCACAAAAAGATTCCGCAAACAACTGCGCCGTTTCTGCATGATCATCCACTGTAAACCTCTTAAACATGTCTATTCCCCCTAGATCTTCCTTTCATTCAATCATAATCCTCTACTAAACAAAAAGAAACGAAGTTGCTTTCCTGAAAAGACAAAAAATACCGCCAGCGCATTGACGGTACTTCAATCATTTCTACTTTGATTTCACTTAGCTGCGAAGCTTCGATCAGTAGACAGCTATTTTTTCTTCTTCCCTTTAGCCCCCTTGTCATTTGCAGCCATCAGCTGACCATCATATGTATACAGCAGATGATCTTCAAGTCTCTCGCCCTGTAAATGCTTCCGTACTAGCGATTTCGCTGATTTAGGTGTGATCTCTTTATACCACACACCTTCAGGGTACGCGATCACGACGCAGGAATCTGAACATCTACCATTACAACGGGTTACCGTTGTATGTATAAGACTCTGTGCACCTTGCTTTTCAATCTCATCTTCTATCGCTTCAGCTACCTCTTCACCTTTGTGTTTCTTGCAGCTGCTACCATTACATATCAACAAGTGACTTACGGTTCCTTGTAAATTCCAAGTTGTCATGAAATCCCCATTCCTTTCATACCTAAAAATATTCGTTAGCGGATTATTCTAAACACTATCATAAGAGCCATTATAGTCAATAGAAAGAAAGACTGGTATACTATAATTGAGAATGATTATCATTGAAAAAAGGAAGCGATTTTACCATGCCCATCCAATCCGGCGGGATGCCACATCATTCCCATCCTTTTTATATGCCTGTTAAGATTAGTAGCCTAACAAGTCTTTCCCACTACGCAACCGATAACATCCCAGCTACGAATTCCTGTATTATGTTTGTCTGGGAAGGTAAAGGTCAGCTTGAGATAGATGGCGAACTTCATAGCCTCGAATCCGGAAGCATCATGACCTTTGCTGCAACTTCAAAATTGAAGCTAAAGACTGAGCAACAGTTACAGGGGATGTGGATAGAGTACACCAGTATGCCCAACCATAGGCAAGAGCAAAATTTTCTAAATGGCAGCCCAGCCTTACACCACGCCTCCACACAATTGATCGCACTATCTGGTGAGCTTTACAGTGCTTGGATAGAACCCGATGATCGGAAACCGTTTAAGGTCCAGCAATTATTCACTCAATTCATCGTGGATCTTCATCATGAACTGGCTGCTAAAAAGGAGACGTCAGGAAGCTGGATTGAAAATGTGTTTGAATACATAGAAGCTCATTACAACGAAGATATTACTCGGGAGCAGATGGCTACGTTAGCTGGGGTAAGCCCTGAACACTTCTCACGTACCTTTCGTAAAATTATGGGTCAAACTTTCAGCGCTTATATTACACTGTTAAGAATCCGCAGAGCACAGCAGCGAATCCTCACCAGTTCCCCAAATCTAACAACGCTGGCGCATGAGGTTGGTTATGAAGAAGGAACTTATCTGAGCCGTAAATTCAAGCAGCTTGTGGGTCTTTCACCTACAGCCTATCAGAATAAGAACAAAAAAATTGTTGCTTTAAACTACAATCACACAGCTATCCTACGGGTACTGGAAATTATGCCTCAACTCGGTGTTTATTCGGATTGGCATCGGAGCTTAGAGCAAGTGCCAGCCTCCAAACAACTTACGATGAACGAAGGGAACTCTTCCCTTCTATTTGATTCGATAGCTTTAGCAGAACCAGATATCATTATCAGCTACAATATTCCTGAGAATAAGATTCTGACTCCAGTTGCTCCGGTCATTGAATTACCCTTTATGCAAATGAGCTGGCGAGAGCAATTTGGTTTGATCGCTGATGTAGTCAACCGGCGACAGCGAGCAGAAGAATGGTTAGGTCATTACGATGGGCTCTGCCATGCTGCCAATAAGAAACTGAACCATTCGATAGGATCGGAAAGAGGGACAGCTATCGTTTGGGAGCTTAGTTCCCGAGCAGCTTATTGTTTCAGTAGCAGTTACGGTAGGGGGTGTCAGATTTTGTACGGAGATCTTGGATTCAAGCCACCATCTATCATTATGGAGAACGGAATCATGGATTCAGGGTATCTAGTGTCTTCTATTGAGGAAATCGGAACCTATCCTGCAGACTATATTATTATCACTAGCATCCCATCATCTTCTGAGGGAAGAAAACGCCTCTCTCGCCTTCTGCGTTCTCGTGATTGGAAGCAGTTAGATGCAGTCCGTAACAATCGGGTATACATCTTGAACCAGGGTGACATGTTCTATGGATTTGATCCGCTGTCTTCTCAAGCACAGCTTAAAGAATTGCTGCGTGTGATGACATCATAAATATGCACAAACGAAGATCATATTCGTCCATAGTAAATAACCAGAGAAGATTGTAAAGTTCTTATTGAGAATGATAATCAATTACCATAGGAGGAACAACAAATTGCATAATCTACAAAAGAATACTTCGAAACAGAATCATTGGCTTCTATTTCCCTTCATGCTGACGTTAATTCTAGTCCTATCAGCTTGTGGAAATTCCAATACTACGGTGGAGAATACAGGTGGTACCAGTAACACCAGTAATACAACAGCAGCAACACAAGCACCAACCGAAACTAGTCAAGAAGCAGAAAGTGCTGAAACCCCTGCTGTCAAGACAGTAAATACCGTAAAAGGTGATGTTGAAATCCCTGTTCATCCTAAACGAATTGTCGCTGAGGAATACTTGGGAAGTCTAATAGCTCTTGATACCATTCCTATCGGAGCTCCAGGCTTGACCTTAGAGAATATGTATTATAAGGAGGCTCTTACCGGTGTTACAGACACAGGAGCGTACGGTAAAATGTCACCTGAAAAAATCATCGCACTAAATCCTGACTTGATTATTTCGGGACAAGCAGAAAGCTATGAAACGCTTAGCAAAATTGCTCCTACCATCATTGTGCCTTACGGGGATTTAAAAGATGCTCATGCAGAATTAACCTATTTCGGAGAACTCCTTGGAAAGGAACAAGAAGCAAAGAATTGGCTTGCAGATTATGACAAACGGATAGCCGAAGCTAAAGCAAAAGTGGACAAGGTCCTCCCGGCGGATGCAACCTTCTCCATCATGGAAGACGGTGGAAAATCTATCTGGGTCTATGGCGATAACTTTGGCCGAGGCGGACAGCCCATCTATCAAGCGCTTGGTCGCAAGCCGCCTACAGAAGTAGCAGCGGAGATTATGGAGAAGCAATGGGCGGAAATATCTAAAGAAGCGTTAACTAAGTATGCCGGAGATTATATTATCTTAACCTCAAATAACCTTACAGAAGCTGATTACAAGGCTGATTCATTTTGGGGCAACCTTCCTGCAGTCAAAAATGGACACCTCTATGTTTGGAAAGAAGAACGTTCCTGGTATTATGACCCTATCGCGGTATTAACCCAGACCGAAGAGCTGGCCGATTGGCTAATAAATAATAAATAATGCATGAGGAAAAGGGATGTCCGAAGCCATAGCGGCTAAGCGGACATCCCTTTATTGTTGTACAAAATTCCTACTAAGATAACTTATAAGCATCTAAATGCGTTTTATCTGTGAGTGTTTTTATCTCACGCTTCAAATTTAACTTATTGTAGGGACTTCAACAACGTGACTATCTCATCCAGCTGCTTGTCCAGCGCATAAGCATCAGAGAGATAATAAGTTTTGAGATCGTAAGTGAACACATGACCCGCCTTAACAGCAGGTAGACTTTGCCAGAAGACACTGTCCAGAATGTCCAGCTTGTCCTGCTCCACACCACGGCTGAAGCCTTGGAATATATAATCAGCTTCTCCTAGATACTCGGGCAGCGTTTCGAGAGAAAGGGAAGCCCAGCCTTCCTTAAAGGCTACCTCTTCGACAAGATCAGGTGCATGCAGCCCCAATCCGTTGTATATAATCTCTCCACCACGCCCATATGACGAACCGTATAGATACAGCTCTTTACCGGCAATTTCAAAGATTGCCACCTTTTTGTCAGCTGCGATCAGATCGGCCAATTCCGCTTTCTTCGCTTCCAGCTTCTGATTGAAATCCGCCACCCATTTTACAGCCTGCTGCTCCTTGTTCAAGATTTTCCCGATCTCGATCAATCGTTCCTTATAGTCGTATTTGCCCCAAGGAATAAAGACAGTCGGAGCAATCTTGGAGATTTGCTCATAGGTATCTTCCTGATAAGTGATAATCAAATCCGGTTCCAGGCTCGTTATTTTCTCCAGGGACACCGTCATGTCATCGCCCACTACTTCTACACCTGTAAGCGCCTCTTTGAAATATGGATGGTTCAAGATGTCATTCCCAGCTACGGCAATGGGCGTCACCCCCAGCGTCAGAAGATCACCGATAAAGTCTTGTACCGGAATTACAATTCTTTGTGGATTGCGTGGGATCTGCACCGGACCTTTGTCGCTTTCGTATGTCCAGTACTCTGCATCAGCAGCCGTCTCCGTGCTGGCAACTACAGAATCATTAGTGCTTTTAGCCACTTCAGCAGACGTGCTAGCTGGAGCATTCCCCTGATTAGCAGCTTGTCCGCATGCGCTCAACATTAGCACCAGCGTAAGTACAACGGCTATCATACTTGTTTTTCTTAACGATATTACTCTGTACAATGTAAATCCCCCTTGAGACTTTATATTTTTGTGATATTGATAATCAATATCATTTAGATCCATGTTTAATATAACGTCTCCGTGGGAAAACATATATACACGCTAATACATCAATTTGGCTATGGACGATTGTCAGCTTAACTTATGGCCGATTAACAAATCTGTCTGTATCTCCAACTGACGTTCGAGTGCAAGCCCTTCGCTGCCCCAAAATTCCTCAAGCTTGAGGTAATATATGCGTTCATTCCTGAATGCTGGAAGATTGCGCCAAACCACACTCTTGCTAATGCGTTTACGTGTTCTCGACATCCAGTCCTCTCGTCCTGATACAACCACAAACATATGGTCAGCCGCGTATATTGGCAATTCCGACAGTGAGATGCATAGATGATCATTCCGCTCCAGAACATCTGACCTTACCTTGTCCGGCGGAGCTAACCCTAGCATTGGATACAGATTGTACACACCTCGGGCTGTATGATTCCAGATATAAATACTGTTATCTTGCCTAATCTCATACACCGCTACCGTTTCACCAGATTCAATTAGTGAGGACAAGCGCTGCTTGGCCAAATCTATTTTCAAATGATAGTGTCTTATCCATGCTTCTGCCCTCTCCTCTTCTCCCAGCAGTCTGCCGAATAAACGAATCTGTTCTAAGCGGTCCATTTCATCACATTCCACCGTAACTAATGGACCCAACTTTTCCATCCATTTAAGCTGACGGGGGCTCAGATAGGTCGGTGCAATGACTATATCAGCTTCCAGTCCAGACAAGTCCGCTTCCGCCGGACATCCCTGCAACTCAAACGATCGTACATCCGCCAGTTCCGGCTGTAAAAGCAATGAGTAGTTCATCACATCTTTTTCAACCGCGACAGGCTTCACACCCAGCGCAAGTAAATCCCCGAAAAATTGCAACGCTACAATCCGCTTCGGTTTGGGACGCAAACGGAAATCTGTTGGAGTCATCCCGGTGACTTGCTTGAATTTCCGGCTCAGATATAGTCCATCTGAATAGCCTACTTTTTGAGAAATTTGCTGGATTGTTGCTTGGCTGGACATCAAATATTTTTTCGCTTTATTCACTCTTAAATGAGCTACATATTCGGTGAAGCTCCACCCCGTCTGCTTGCGGAACCATACTGAGAAATAGCGAGGATTAAATCCCATCATTCTAGACATCATCTCTCGCGTAATCTCCTTTTGGATGTTCTGGTGAATATAAGAGAGCATTCTGAAATATGAACTATCCGTAATGTCTGCTTCAGTATCAGCCTCTACAACCAGTTGATGCAGCTGATGCAGCAAGGATTGAATTCTATCTGCCTGTGCTTCTAAATTATTGGCAGCAACGTCTTCCAATTCGCTGAATAAGCGGGTTATTTTATTCGTCGTACGTACTGGTAAGATCCCATTGACCGGAAAAAATTCACGGCAAAGTCCATAGACCAATTCTTGCTCCGTGCTATTGCTTAGCCCATATACCTCATAGGAGATTGCTAGAACAGAGATAACGGACTCTAATGGAGCATTAATATGATAAGTCGCACCTGCGCTTAAAAAAAGAATTTCACCTATTTTAAGAGCTACTGTCTCTCCTTCAATGATTATTAGAACAGTAGCTTCTATTGGTGTCAGGAAGAGTGGGGACTGGGCAATCTGGAGATTACTGAAGTGACCACCGCCGCATTGGCGTTTCCCAGCCTCTTTTAACATATAAATTCTGTGAACCGGGTTATTATTAGATAGTTTCATTCCTGCTCCCTTCCAGATCATCAGGCTATTAAACCTTGAAATATAAAGAAGGCGCATAAGGCTTCTCTCCGCTCGAAATGGATAAGAAGCCCTATACGCTCAACATTAAAATCAAACCTATTCCTTAAGAATTTACCGCTATTAATGGTCGTCAACGACACCAAGCGCCTTATTCTTCTCTTTGAACCGCTCATTGTGAGAAGAAACATAAGCAACTTTAGCCGCAGTTGGATCTATGAACAGCTTGGCACTATTAAGCGCCAGAACTGCATCGGTGAAAGCACCGGCAATTAAACGTACCTTACTTGTATAATCCACAAAGTCACCAGCTGCAAATATGCCTGGGAGATTGGTCTCCAGCTTATCAGATACATTCGCACACCATTCGCCCATATCAAGGCCCCACTCTTTTAACGGACCAAAATCGCTCTTAAGACCATGGTTTACGATCACTGCATCCACTTCAAATTGCTCTGATTCACCTGTCTCTATGTGGTTGATCGTCACCTGATCTATCGTTTCCCCATTACTGCTGTGTAATTGGCTTACTGCATAGGGCACGCGGACATTGACCGAAGATTCCTTCATCCGCACAATATTTTTCTCATGACCTCCAAACTGTTCACGACGGTGCACAATCGTTACACTTGCTGCAATGGACTCCAGTTCATTTGCCCAATCTACTGCAGAGTCTCCTCCGCCGGAGATCAGCACTCTTTTGCCACGGAATGGCTCTAGCTCCTGAACGGTATAATGAAGATTCGTCACCTCATAGCGATCCGCACCTTCGATTTCGAGCTTAGCCATTTGTAGGATTCCGTAGCCAATTGCCAGAATAACGGTTCGTGTCCAGTGTTGTTCCCCGGTAGACGAGGTTAAAATATATGTCCCGTCTTCCTGTCTCTCTTGATTCATGATTTGCTGTCCCAGCACAATGGTGGGTTCAAAGGTCTGCGCCTGCTCCTTGAGCTGCCCGATCAGCTGATGACAGAGAGTCGGCGTTACTCCGCCTACGTCCCAGATCATTTTTTCAGGATAAATAAGCATTCTTCCTCCGAGCTCATCCTTCGCTTCAATCAACTTCGTCTTGAGGTCTCTCATTCCACTATAAAAAGCTGTATACATCCCAGCAGGTCCGCCGCCAATAATCGTTACATCGTATAATTCCAGTTGATTGTTCATTATGTCCCTCCAAAAGTATATTCTATTGATGCCCTTAGCTTCTTACGCTCCAAATTGTGCCTCATGTAGTCGACTGTAAATTCCGGTAGTCTGTAACAGTTCTTCATGTCTGCCTTGTTCAGCGATACCACCTTCCGCAACAACAACAATACGGTCGGCATTCTTGATCGTTGCCAATCGATGAGCTATAACAAGCGTCGTACGACCTTGTGACAACTCCGCAAGTGCTTCCTGAATTGCGGACTCCGTCTCGGTATCCAACGCCGATGTGGCTTCGTCTAGAATGAGAATCGTTGGATTCTTCAGGAACATCCGGGCAATGGACAGCCGCTGCTTCTGACCTCCAGAGAGCTTAACGCCCCGCTCCCCGATCATAGTATCCAGCCCAGCAGGCTGGGATTTGATCAGCTCTTCCAGTTGGGCGCGCCGTGCTGCCTCCCAGATTTCTTCATCGGAGGCACCCAACCGCCCGTAAGCGATATTCTCACGGATGGTTCCGTCAAACAGAAATACATCTTGCTGTACAATCCCGATGTGTGAACGAAGAGATTCAAGCTTCATGGAACGAATATCAATTCCATCAATGCTAATGTTACCCTCACTTACATCATAGAAGCGAGGTAGTAGACTACAAAGCGTTGTCTTACCCGCACCAGATGGACCGACCAGAGCAACGGTCTCTCCTGCTTGAATCGACAGATTCACATTTTGGAGTACGTTCTCTTTATCGCTGTAGGCGAAAGCCACATCATGGAAGGTTATATTCCCCTTAAGATCATGAACTGTCTTAGCCTCAATCGCATCATCAACATCCGGCTCCGTCTCCAGCAGTTCGAGATAACGTTTAAAACCTGCAATGCCTTTGGGATAGGTCTCAATGACCGAGTTAATCTGTTGTAATGGTCCTAAAAATACATTGGACAACATCACAAAAGCAATAAATTCACCGTAGGTCATTTGCTTCTGGATTACAAAATATGTTCCGCATACGAGAACAAATAACGAGACCAGTTTCATGAGAACAAAGCTAAAGGATGAATTCCAAGCCATAATTCGATAGGTCATCAGCTTTGTTATACGGAAGCGTTCGTTATTGACCGCAAAACGGGAAATTTCATGATTCTCATTAGCAAAAGCTTGCACAACGCGGATCCCGCTTACATTGTTCTCCACACGTGCGTTATAGTCAGCAATGTCCGCGAACATAATGTGGAAGGCTTTAGACATTTTCCGGCTGAAGTACATGGATAAATAAATCATAAGCGGAACGATCACAAACGTCAGAATAGCTAATTGCCAATTGATACTGAGCATAATGCCGAACACACCGAGCAGCGTCATTACTGCTATAAAGAGATCCTCTGGACCGTGGTGGGCAATCTCACCGATGTCCATCAAATCATTTGTCATCCGGGATACTAGATGGCCGGTCTTGTTGTTGTCAAAGAAATTGAAAGATAACTTCTGAACTCGGTCAAAAAGCTTTTTTCTCATATCCGATTCGATATTAATCCCCAGCTTATGCCCCCAGTAAGTGACGACAAAATGCATAAAGGCACTGACAATATATATCCCCAGCAAGCCGAGGCATGAATAGAGTATCCATCTCCAATTGCCGCTTGGCAGCATATCATCTACTACCCGGTTAACGGCTAACGGAAAGACCAGTTCAAGTAGTGCAGCAGCAATAGCACAAGAAAAATCAAGAATAAACAATCCCTTATAGGGCCTATAGTAAGCAAAAAAACGACGCAACATGTTAATAATTCGCTCCTTCTGGTGAGAGATCAGCCTACTTTCATCAAGATTTCGTACGGGCTAACAAATACAAAAAGTATGGTGCTCCAATTACAGCTACAACGATACCCGTAGGAATCTCAGACGGCTGGAGGATCCAGCGTCCAATGGTATCCGCTGTAATAACGAGTAGTGACCCAAGCAGTGCCGAAGTCGGAAGCATGAGTTGATGCTTCGGCCCAACTAACCGTCTCGCCAAATGGGGTCCGACCAATCCCACAAAACCAATTCCACCGCTGACAGCGACACTCGCCGCTGCTAATCCTACCGCAGCCGCAAGAAGCCGAAATTGTTCCTTCGTTACTGCGGCACCAAGTCCCACAGCGGTCTGCTCCCCTAGATTCAGTACGTTCATCACCCTTGACTTATAGATGACATAAGGCACCAGAATAAGAATCCACGGTAGGAGTGACAGTACAAACTTCCAGCTTGTTCCCCAAATGCTGCCTGCTAGCCAAGTAGCGACGAATTGGTATTTTTCTGGATCAAGCCTTAGCGTAAGCACGATCATAGCTGCACTCATCCCAGCTGCGACAGCTACACCAGTCAACAGTAGACGCATAGGCGATATTCCTTGATGCCGTTTATAAGCTAGAGCATAGATTAAGGCAGCTGTAAGCCCCGCACCGACGAACGCTACCATTGGCAACAGATACACTGGAGCCGCGGTTGCCGTAGGGTAAAAAGAGATTAACAGCATAACCATAATTCCTGCACCAGCATTAATCCCTAAGATACCAGGGTCCGCTAACGCATTACGAAAGACGCCCTGCATCACAGCACCGGATACAGCCAGACCTGCCCCAATTAGAACGGAAATCACAATACGTGGCAGCCGAAACTGAAACAAGATTAACTCCTGCTTGTCGGTTCCTTTACCGAACAATGTATTAATCAACTCCATAGGAGTCAAACGTATGTAACCTGTATTCATACTAATAATAAAAGCAATCACAATTAGTACCGCCAAAGAAATCATGATAATTAAGCCCCGTTTATTTTTGGCGGCTTCGAAGGAACCGAATGTCGTCTTTTCCATCATTACAGCTCCCTCCTTTCTTTACGTGCAAGATAAAGGAAGAATGGTACACCAATCAGTGCAATAATAGCTCCAAGTGGCGTTTCATTAGGTGGATTAATCATCCGCGCAGTTAAATCTGCAAATACAGCAAGTAGACTGCCGAGGATCGCTGAACAAGGAATAATCCATCTGTAATCGACACCCACAAAAAATCGTGTCAAATGCGGAATAATTAGTCCAATGAAACCAACTGCACCAACTACGGCAACCGATGATCCAGCCAAAATCAATACGATTAATGCACCTGCCAACTTCACAAGCCCTGTACGCTGACCTAGACCTTTCGCAACATCGTCACCTAAACTGAGCATCGTGATCGATCGAGAGATTACCATTGCACCAATTAAAGCGGCCCCTATCCAAGGGAACATGATTTTGAGTTGGATCCATTTCGTTCCAGCCACACCTCCCGCGTACCAGAAGGCTAAATCTTGACCGATGTGAAAATATAAAGCTACCCCTTCACTCAGCGCAGACAAAAGTGCACTAAAAGCAGCACCGGCCAGCACCAAACGAGCAGGAGTTAATCCTCCCTTAGCAAGTGATCCTATTCCGTATACGACACCCGCGCCTACGCCGGCACCCACGAAAGAATATAGAATCAAATACATAAACGATAAATTTGGAAAAAAAGCAAAACATAGTGCAAGCGCAAATCCTGCGCCTGAGTTGATACCCATCAGACCTGAATCAGCCAATGGATTTCGCGTCATCCCTTGCATAATGGCACCTGCAACTGCAAAGCTAGCCCCTATCATTGCTCCGCCAAGTACACGAGGTAATCTTAATTCTCTAATAATCTGATGATCCATGATCTCCGGATCAAAGTGAAACACAGCTGACCATACCACAGACAGCTTAATATCTGCTGCACCGAAGGAGACGGAAACAGCGATTCCTAATAATAATAGCGCCAGACCGCCGACCAAGATTAATGTTGCCGCCCAAGGACGTGAACGAAATTCTCGTTTAACTACTCCTTTATCGGCTCCTATCCTGGTAGTTATCTGTTGATTCATGAATGCCACCCTATTTCTGTGAAATTGATTCTCATTATCATTAGACTATTGTAAATTACATTTCCTAGGTTTGGCAATAGATAGATTTAATTGGTACCATTTAATTTATTGCATTGACAGAAATTCTAAGCTTTGATACAGTTCAAATTGATAATAATGATGATAATGATTCTCATTATTATCATTTGGTACATATACTTAGGGAGGTTTACCATGCTAAAAAGAAAGACCCTTTTCCCCATCCTGGCACTCGTAATGTTATTGTCTGTATTTGTGACGGCTTGCGGGGGAAACAACAAGGCTTCATCTAATACACCAACAGCGACAACTGAAGCAACAACAGCCCCGAGTGCAGAGGCAACAGCTGTTCCTGATGCTTCCGCTGCCGAAATGCGCAGCTATGAAACTACTAAAGGTACTGTTCAAATCCCAGTTAAACCTCAGCGGATCGTTACAGATTATTATGGTGGGGAATTACTCTCCGTTGGAGCTAACGTCATAGGCGTTGAACCTAGTACTTTTGATAACCCCTTCTTGAAAGACCTGCTCAAAAACACACAAGATGTTGGTGCTCCAGTCAATGCTGAGAAAGCACTAGAACTTGCACCTGATCTAATTGTAGTTATGTACGATGACAACTATGATGCTTTATCCAAAATCGCTCCAACCATTCATATTCCATACGGAACTGCTACGAACATCTATGAAACCGTAAAACTGTTTGGAGATATTGTAGGAGCACCTGATAAAGCTGAGCAATTCATTGCTGACTTTGAGAAAAAGGCTGCTGAAGGCCGCGAAAAGCTTAAAGGTGTCGTGAATGAAAATGATACATTCGGAATTTATGAGCTGACTGACAAAGGTGAGCTATGGACCTTCGGTAACAATGCGGGCCGTGGTGGACAAGCCCTCTATAATGCACTTAAGCTGAAAATGCCTACTAAGAACAGCAATGACAACCAAACACTGCAGCTATCCATGGAGCTGTTACCAGAATATGCAGCGGATTACATGTTCCTAACTACTTATGATCCTGATAAAAAAGGTGATAAGCTGAAAGAGCTGAAGGAATCACCCGTTTGGAACGGACTTGCTGCTGCGAAGAACGACCATCTGTTCTACAACGATTTTGATACTTTTTATCGCTATGATCCTATTGCCATTACTGCACAAATCGATCTGTTCGTTGATATGATTCTTGAGCGCAACGGTAAGAAATAAGAATAGACACATAAAGAAACACCCCACTTATTAGGCATCGCCTAAAGTGGGGTGTTTTGGTTATACATAAGAAGTTTCTATTAAATTTATATCATCTAGTATATTCATTATACTCTTCAGTGTTATTTAATTTTTTGTACATATACTCATCATTTTTAAGCTTATAGAGCTGCCCCATCCCCGCAAATACGAAAAACAGCACCAAAATTAATCCATACGCATAGGTGAATTCACCAATATAAAAGCAAGTGACTATCGCAACAAGGATCAAGATCATTAATGCGACTGCAATTCTGGAAAAAATCTTTTTCAAATGGAATCCCCCCACGATTTTATTTGTTAATATTATCATAATTGGAATTAAATTTACATCTTGTATTATTCGTTGTGGGAACATCAAGCAGTCCGATATGAGCCAGCATATTGCGAGTGTATATTTTGGTGTATATACGATAAAAGAGGACTTGAAATAAAAGATACGCTCCGCCTACCAACAAACAAAACCACATCGGCTCCAGAGCTGTAGACATTTCAACCCTGGAAGAACTAACAACATAAAAAGAAGACAATGCAATACCTAATGCATACGGGAGAAAAAACAGCACTTTTAAAGGGCCGCCTATAATGCGATCCACGTCCTTAGAAGTAATTCCAATCTTGTTCAGCTTCCTGAATTTGATCCTCTCACGCTCTAAATCGGTCTGAATACTGAAATGCAGTACTATCCCGGAGGCGCCGAAAAATATTAAACCAACAAATGAAATTACGAAGATTCCGAATCGGCCAGACTCCTGTAACTGTAGATAGTCACTTATTCTAGACTTCGTAGAGAATACGAGCGCCTCTTGCCGCTCATTGCCATACCAGGACTCTGTATTGTCTTTGTTATATTTGGCTAAAGCGGCATTTAACTTAGCATCTATATCCGCAGTTTTTTTCCAATCCTTAAAATTCAAGAGCTGAAGGTTACCGATCGCTTTTTTATTTTCCGCTTTCAGCGCCATATAATCCTCTTCGTTAACAATGACATGAAGACCATTCATAAGATTCGGCACAGGGTTAAATAGCATTTTAAATATAAGTCCTTGTGAGTACAACGTATGATTCCCGGAAGAAAGCTTCATTTCGAAGCTGGGCATCTCTGGTCTTTGATTCTTCCATTCTTCTCCTCGAGCAACTAAGGCAAGATTAAAAAAGTGATCTTTCTCCACATGATAATCACTGCCTATTAATGCATTTATATTCTGGTCCAGAAATATTTTGAAATTAAACAAGTCGATATACTCCAGCTTTTGGTGTGAAAGCAGCGGCGTGGCGCCATGATCCGTGATCTCGCTTAGTATTTTTGGTGAGATACTATTTTTCCCGAATACTTCTGCATAGGCAATATCATATGGATTGTTTGCAACAGGAATATCCTCAGCATTCCAGGTCAAATAAAAAATAATACCGCTTAGAGAAATCGTGATGAGGACGAGGAAGGTGATAAGAGAAAGCACTATTTTGGAGCGACCAAGGGTATAGATCAAATTGGAACTAAACAGCAGGTGCTTGTGATAGGTTCTGCTTGATCGCGATATAAAAAGTTTCATCCAGTCACCAAGACCTGACAGCAGCAAATAGACACCCACCATACTTACTCCCAGATTGATCAACATCATACGGGCATCATCTGGACTGTAATTTGTAATCATATCATAAACGGAGATCCCCAGTAATACGACTCCGATAATCCCTGTGATTTTACCATGAAGAAGGCTACGTTCTGCGGCTCTGGATTCTTTTAGAAGGCGTACAATGTTGTATCTCAGCGTTAATATTAATTGGATTCCAATCACAGCTATGTAAATAATCCCGAAGAATTTAATGGTATACAGATAACTTTCCAGCGTAAGTGAAAAAGAACTGCCCCCTATATTAACAAACAACGAGATGATGAAGAAGAAAAGACCGGAGAAGACCGTCCCTGCACCTAAACCCGTGAGAATCGAAGCTAATGCAATCAAGCTATTTTCTAACAAAATAATTTTACGGATATTGTGGCTCGTCATTCCAAGAACCATTAACAGCCCAAAGTCGCTTTTTCTAAATTTCAAAAAGGCCATTTGCGCATATACAATAAATAGAACAGCAAACACTCTCATAACCAAAAAAGGAGCATATAAATTACCAGACACCATTCCATTTACTTGATAGGGGTCATTAAAATCAGGGTTCGTGTACAGGGAGTAAAAGGCGAAAAAGACCATAATCGTAAAGCTGCTGCATAGGAAAAATAACAAATACCTTCTAAGGTTCGCCTTAAAAATCTGAATAGCCATTCTCCTAAAGGTCATCTTCTCCCCCTCCAATGAAGGCCAGACTCTCCAGAATCCTATCAAAAAATGCTCTCCGCTCTTTATTGTCCCTAGTAATCTCTAATAGAGCCTTCCCATCCTTGATAAAGAGCACGCGATTACAATAGCTGGCCGCAAAAGGATCATGCGTGACCATCACAATCGTTGCTCCTTTCAGAGCATTCAGTTTGGCGAAGGTCTTCATCACTATACTTGAGGATTTGGAATCCAAATTCCCCGTTGGCTCATCCGCAAAGATCACCTCCGGATCATTAATAATCGCTCTGCTAATCGCCGCTAGTTGTTGCTGTCCTCCTGAAACCATATACGGATATTTATCCTTCACCTCGCCCAGATCAAAGAGCAATAACGTCTCATCTGTCTTGGTATTGATGTCGTCTCCCTCTTGGTCATCCAGAACCATGGGCACCATTATATTTTCCCGTAGGGTCAGGCTATCCAGCAGATTGTAATCTTGAAAAACGAACCCCATTCGCTGCCGGCGAAACAGTGCAAGCTCGTTCTTAGACATCTCGCTTATACTAGTCTCTGCAATCCGGACTACCCCACTATATTCCGTGTCGATCCCGCTAAGGATGTTCAGCAGCGTCGTTTTACCACTCCCCGAAGGCCCCATAATCGCTACAAGCTCTCCGCTATCCACACTCAGGCTTATGCCGTTTAGCGCCCGAAACACATTCATTTTGCCCTTGCCTTTATATTCTTTTGAGAGACTCTCTACCTCTAGAATAGGCATGCTCGCACCGTCCCCTTCATAGCTTGGAGGATTAACATTAAATGGAATTATGTTATTCCTGTAAATACTATAAAACTAAGTGAAGAGAACGGTTGTTAGATTGCTCACAAAACAAGAAAACTTGATTCCTCCTCTATCATTTCCGCTCTCGCAAGAAACAAAGACAAACAAAACCAGTAAAAGCAAGTCCTCCGATAGCTGCCAGTGAGAAGGAAAACGCCCTTACATAATCCGATAAATCTGCTTCCAAAAGAGAATGTTTCAACGAAGTGGAGAACAAAATACCGATTAGAGCCACCCCTAACGAGTTTGCTAAATACATAAATGTAGTGATCAGACCTGATCCTGTGCCCGTAATCCTTGCTGGTACTGAACTGAGCGTGACGTTGACTAATGGTGTAGTAGCCATGCCGAGACCGAAGCCATATATCAATAATATTAAAATATTTCGTGCGCCCAGCAGATGCGTCGCATCCACATTTAGCTCCCATATAAGTAATAAACTAGAGCATCCCATTATCAGTGCACCTATTTTAAGTACACTCATCCTCCATCTTCTGACCATTCGAGATGATATCAGGGAAGTCAGAAAAAAACCTATACCTATAGCCAAAAAAACCAAACTTGTATCTTGAACATTATAGTGTAAGCCAAATTGCATATAGTAGCTTAAAACAAAAAAGAAGGAGAACATGCCTAGATAAAGGACAAGCACGGTCGCCAGACCTATACTAAATGTTCTATGTCTGAAAATAGACAGATCGACTAATGGACAATTCCCCTGCTTTCCTTTCCGATTTTCAACCCAGATAAAAGTAAACAACACGAATAAAGCTATAATTAGACAGCCTGAGATCCACAAGGGCCATCCTTGTTTTTGTCCCTCAGATAACGGATAGATCAGCAGAAACAAACCGATCAGCAGTAGGAAGCTTCCCGTCCAATCAATATTGTGCGTCTGCTCGGCTCTTGTTTCAGGAACAATCGGCATTAACAGCAGGACGAGAAGTCCGAAGGGCACATTGAAAAAAAATACCGTTCGCCAACCAAGATCGAACGTATTCCAATTCACAATAGTGCCTCCGAGAATAAATCCGAAAGCGAATCCAATGCCAATCATTGCACCATAAATACCGAAAACAAGCCCCTTTTCCTTTGGCAGAAAGCTGACCTGAAGTGTAGACAAAACCTGAGGCTGGATAAGCGCAGCTGCCATACCTTGTATGATGCGAATAACAATCAGAAGTGTCGGATCTGAGGTCAAACCACCCAATACTGCCATAATCGTAAATCCACTCACTCCGATAATCAGCATCCGTTTTCTGCCGTGTATATCCCCAAGTTTACCACTAATGATCAACGCCACAGCTAATCCTAGCGAAAATCCGGTGACGATAAGCTGTGCTTCAGAGAAGCTCGCATTCAAGCGATTTTGCATTAATGGAAGAGCGACTTGAATCATATAAGTATTCAATGAAATGAGTAATGTTGGAAGTAGAATAACCCATAGCGCATACCAACGTCGCGAATCAACTTCTTGCATTGTATGACCACCTCTTCATGAAATCTATGATAATGATTATCAATTAGAATAGTCTTTTTCTCTACCTGTTAAGGGAGGTTTACTCCTTGATAAGGGAGCAAACACAAAAAAACCTCAAACAGGCAGAATATAGTGTTCGATTCCGAACCCTATGTTCTACTGCATGAAGCCATCTGTAAGTACAAATCCTTCTAGATCCTATTTCGCTCCAAATTCTGTTGTTCGATACGTTTTAAGTACTCGCTTGGATTGTAGCCATAGTGCTTACGGAAGGTTGTCGTGAAATTGCTGACATTACTATATCCGACCGAAACGGCTGTTTTTCCTATATTCAAACCTTCTACCTCCATGTACCAAAGTGCCTTCTCCATCCGCTTTATACGAACAAGCTCGAAGATCGTCATGCCAAATAACTCACGGAAACCCTTTTTTAGCTTGAATTCATTGATGCCTACCCGCTTGGCTAACTCACGTATGGACAGCGGTTGTTCGAAATGGATTTGCACCAACTCATGTACCCGCTTTAGATTTATAATATCATCAGGCCGGAACGTCATACTCCCGCTCATAGAGCCGTAACCATCGGACTCCCCAAATAAAGCGATAAATTCAAGCGCTTTGCTCTCCATATATAATCGTCTCAATGTTCCATGATAAGTACAATGGATCATTTCAAAGACACATTTTCGAATCGCCGCAGTGTCAGGATAACGGTCAATATTTCCACGATGATGTTTAAGCCAGGTCTCCATCTGTTGTTTCTCCGTTAGATCTCCGGCATAATACAGCAGTTCGCTAGGAGCTAGCCGTATTTCTAACAATTGATTGGAGACACCAGCTTTTTTCTCTTCATACACCTGAACATCCTCTAAAAAAAGAACATTGCCTGTTTGTTTCTCCGTGTGACTTTCCTTGCCGTTCCATTCGCAATAGATTTCTCCACTCACGTTATAGCTTAGTTCGAATAACGGACAAGCTTCCTGAATGTAGAGCTTCATATCTTGTTCGTAAGTTATATCCGTATACATGATCTCCATACCTGGACGAATCCGCGTACGTGTAATGCTTCCCTGACCGATATGCGAGGGTATGGTAAGACGTTGTTCCCACTGGTTGTGCTCAACATGCCCTTCTATCCGCTCTGTAAATTGTTCAAAAAGATCATGAATCTCCAAATTCAATATTTTTAAAGCCATCGAAAGCCTCTCCTTCTTCGCCAATACAAATAAAGCCATTCACAACTCAAATGATAATCGTTATCATTTGGAAGTGTCAACATGGAATAGATCTATAGGAATTTTATCCCCACTTGGGATGAAACCCTAGGTTTACATAAAAAAAGCGTTGGTGGATTTTCCTCCTACCAACGCCTATGGTAATGATTATTCATCAAATTTGTTCGTCCAACATCCCCGTAACCTCCATAATCTTCGAGGCTAACAAAAATGAAGGAACTTCATAATCCACGCACTTGAGCTCAACCGCCGCTTCAGGCATTTCATTTACAATCGAAGTCTCTTGCGACTCTACAAGGGTAGATTGGGCGCCAGCTTGTTTGGCATTCAGCATGCCTCTCGCGCCATCGTTTCCCCTTCCGGTCATTAGAATCAAATGCTGCTTCAAGATTTTCAGTCCAGAAATCGATTCGAACAATACATCAATGGATGGACGGTATCCGTTCACTGAAGCTTTCTTGTGAAGTTTGATTCTACATACTTGCCCTTGCTGAACTACGGTCATATGACAATTACCAGGTGCGATATATGCCGTTCCACCATGTACCAATTGATCATCTTTCGCCTCAACCACCCGTACACTTGAGAATCGATTCAATCGTTCTGCTAATACTTTCGTATACTTGGGTGGCATATGCTGAACGATTAATAAAGGATATGGGAAGTTTGCCGGGAGCGAGCTAATTACGATTTCAAGCGCCTTCGGACCACCAACTCCACATCCTATGGCTACGATTTGATCGAATTCTTCCGTACATCCGTTCTTGGAATTGTCTTCTGCCTGTAGTCCTGTCATCACTTTCGAAACAGTAATATTGTTAAGGATAAGGGTTCTCAAAGGAATTTGAGCAGCTTGTTTAATTTTGAATATTAGCTCGTCTTTTATTTGGGATAAATCAGGTCCATGGATTTGAGTGGGCTTGGATATAAAATCTACAGCTCCGTTCTGTAGACCTGTGATAGTTGCTGTTATTCCATCCTTTGATCCCGAGCTTAGGATAAGGATAGGGGTTGGACGTTGCGACATAATACTAGAGAGCGCTACTAAACTATTCAATTCTGGCACTTCTATATCAATCGTCACGACATCAGGCTTGAATTCTTGAACCATACTAACCGCTTCGGATGCATTTCGAGCTGCTCCAATGACCTCGATAATTGAATCCTCCGCAATAAGGTTCGAGATCTGTTTACGCATCATTACTGAAGTAGCTACAACGAGCACCTTTAACTTTTGCACTACTTCTCCTCTCCTATCAATGATGATCCCCATGACACTGTTTATTTAACTTTAAAAATAGATACGAGTGCATTTAGTTCCTCCGCAAGCTGTGCTAATGCATTAGCCGTTGTTGCCGTTTCACTACTGCTTGCCGCCATTTCTTCCGTTGCTGCCGATATGCTCTCAATCGAGTACAACACCTCTGATGACTGCGCGGCCTGTTCTTCACTGGCAGCAGCGATTTCTGTTACTTTATGAGCGGTATCGTTCACCATAGAGAGAATATGATCAAAGGCTTCCCCATTTTTTTGTGAAAAAGCTACGCCTTCGACTACCGCATTCACACTTTGGTGTGTATTTTTTTGCATTTCTTTAATTATGTCCGTGACTTGCTTAGTAGCCTCACTGCTCCGCTCTGCTAGCTTTCTTACTTCATTCGCTACAACGGCAAAACCTCGGCCCTGTTCACCTGCACGAGCCGCTTCTATAGCTGCGTTAAGAGCCAGCAGATTGGTCTGTTTTGCAATATCATCAATGACCGCAATGATCTCGCCAATTTTATCTGAGCCTTCTTCTAGTCTAGACATTTGGTTGTTAAGTAACGTCATCCCTTGAATGGAGTCAGTAACCACCGCACCTCCATCCTGAGCAATACGCATCGTATGATCTGACAGCTCTGAGGCTTGCTCTGCACTCTGAGCTACTGAATTAATCGCTTCAGACAATTCTCGGAACAACTCATTCATCGTTTGCGCTGCAGTGGCTTGACTCATACTGCCGCTAGCTACTTCCTCAGTACTTGCTGATATTTGCTGTGCTGCCGCCGAGACACTTTCCGCAGAGGACAAAATCCCCCCCACAGTATGCCTTAAGTTCAGAACCATTTCATTCACAGAATTCGCAAGTTTTCCGATCTCATCCTTAGAATTTAGATTCGAAGTTTCGCTTAAGTCTCCGTTGGCTACTTTACCTAGCAGGCGCATCACTTGATTAAGAGGCCGTGCTATAATTTGCGAGATTAGATAGCCAAAACCCACGCTGATTAAAAGTGCAATGATAGTAACACTAAAGGTAATCAACCGAGAGGATTGATATAATTCATTGGCGTTATCACTGGATTCCTGTGCCTGCTTCATATTGATGTCAATTAAACCTTGCAAGAAATCGGTCATCTCCGTAGTGGCCAGCTGTAAATCTCCTGTCAGCAAATAATTCGTATATTCTTCATTACTAATGATCTTCTTATCCAATTCAATTGCATGATCCACGCTGGTGGTATAGCGTTGCCAGATCTCAGGATAATCCTTCATTTTCTCTAATTCTTCTTCTCTCAATCTTGTCTTACTATATTTACTCATGATGTCTTCAATGCTTTGGACATTCTTATGTAATTTATCCCGATATTCTTTTTTCTTCACCTCGGTTTGGGCCATCGTATTTATATCCCGGATGTTTATTCTATTCGTTAAAAAAAGTTCATTCGCTTCACCGAGATAGGCAATCGGTGTTAAGCGATTTTTATACATATCCTCGATGGACTCATCCATCTTACTCAAATTACTTATTCCATAGAATCCTACAAAGCATAAAATGACTGATACCAACACAAATGCTGAGATTAGCTTCACTGCTGTTCTCAAATTATAAAACCATTTCATCCTTCTGCACCTCATTACGTTAGTCAATTTTTAGTAATTCTTAGGAACTATTTCATCATAAACGGTAAGAAGAATATGGTAACCGAAAATAAATAGCGTGATCACGCAAAATTATTGCGTACCTCCGCAATGACGCGCAAAACAAAAAATCCCGCCTCACTATCTAGTGATCGGGATTTCAATCTATAGGGTTGTTACGTATTTTCACAATGAATTAGTAAAATCTGATTCCTTCAATATTCCGAGCCGTTTAGCTTTAATAGCCGCTTCAATTCTAGATTTCACATTTAGCTTTTGGAACAAATTCGTTAAACTATATTCTAGTGACCGCTGACTCATAAGCACAATCTCCGCTATTTCCTTATTACTTTTTCCTTTTGCGATTTCCGTCAGCATTTCATGTTCCCTTTTGCTAATCATGGAGGTTGTTTGTTCATCATTGATTTCTAATCCTTTAGGCGGTACTTTTCTTAACTGCTTGACTAAGGTCCGCGGTAGAATGACTTCCCCTCTTAATGCACATCTTACCGCTGTAATCAACTGCTCTCTATTGGTTGTTTTTGAGATAAAACCAAAGATCCCCGATTCGATCATCAGGTTAAATTTGTTAGTAAATTCATATCCGGTGTAGATTAAGATAATCGCATCCGCGTTCATTGTTAATACTTGCTTCGCCAAATCAATCCCATTCACATCCGCGATATGAAGATCAAATAACATTACGTCAAAGGAATGACTACTCACCATTTCAAGCACTTCATCCGCTGAATTAGCTAGAGTAACCTTCATGTCTCCCTCTTGCTCTAATATCATTTTAGTCCCTTCCATAACAGATGGATGATCATCCACTAACAATATTTGAATCATGCCTATGACTACCCCTCTATCCAATTGTTATGCCGCATGATTAATCTGTAGGTATAGATATATTGACCGCTAATCCCTTTTTATCTGGCGATCGGAATACTATTGACCCATCCATACTTCGAACCCTTTCCTTCATCCCATAAATCCCCATACTTGTAAGTGAATCCTCACCAAATAAATTCATTCCGATTCCGTTATCTTTATAATCCAAATGAATATGATTGTCTTCACTAACTAAGGTGATGTGGACTTCTGTCGCAAAAGAGTGCTTTGCTGCATTAGCTAAAAGCTCTTGCACAATACGGTACAGACCTATAAGCACTTCATCATCTAACTTATGCGTGAATCCTTCAGACTCGAAATAAATCTGATAGTTGGTACGTAGCTGCGTAAATTCAAACAACGTCTCCAGCGAGGAGATAAGACCTTCATTGATTAATGCAGGAGGTCGGAGCTCGTTACAAATAATCCGCAGTTGATAAATAACATCAAGTAAACCTTCTGAGATCTGTTCTAGTTGTTCTCTAAGTTCCCCATTAATGGACCTTTCACCTA
The DNA here is from genome assembly GCF_038000345.1 of Paenibacillus sp. FSL E2-8871. NCBI lineage: Bacteria > Bacillati > Bacillota > Bacilli > Caryophanales > Paenibacillaceae > Paenibacillus > Paenibacillus sp. FSL E2-8871. Next base: position 2,583,213 of record NZ_JBBOBV010000001.1, read on the forward strand.
AAAGAAAATCCAGCTTACGATACCAGATAATCTGTTCTTGGAGCGCTGAGTCATGTAAATCCTGAGCAAGCCGTTTTCGCTCATTCTCTGATAAATTAAACATAAAGCGAAGAAGCCATGTAGGGGCCACTTGCTTAGAAGCCGCTAGCTCAAGATCCTTCGTTAAATCTTCGATAAGCAAAAAATGATCAAAGAGAACACTGACATAACGGGTAATCGTCTCCAGCCACACTCGAATAGAACTGATTTCTAGTAAAAGCGTCTTCTCGTTAATCGATAGCAAGTAGCTCTTTCCTCGGGACTCCCCGATCTTGAGTGAATACCCTTGCTCCGTCTCGATAATTTCACATAATTTATCATGGTTGGATTCAACTGCGATAAATTTTATATTTGTTATCTGCAGAGTTTCTCTGACTTCTCTAAGTAACCGCTGTTCCATATGACTAATCTTCATCACACCAAAAAGATCTTCGGAGAACTGATCGAGACTCGTTTGCAGGCGAAAATACCGTTCCTCACTCTCTCGAATAATCTGCTCTGTATGTTGTCTATCCTCATCTGCTTTTTTTCGATCACTAATATCCCTAAATATAGAGATACATGCGACTTTTCCTTTGTACAAAATGGAGCTAGCTGTTACCTCTACATCGATAATCGTCCCATCTGAACGTACGACCTTTTGTTCAATAGGAACTAAGATCTTATAGGGTTCTTTATAGATCTCTCGCATGCGTTCTTTCGTTAGCGTCAGATACTCTGGATGCGCCCACTTGAAAATATTTTTACCGATCAGTTGATTCTCATCGCTAACTCCAAATAATCCAAGACAAGAGAAATTTACATAAACAAACTTATAATCGCTATGCAGAACAACCGCTTCAGGCGACATCTTGATCAGCTGCTGATTGAACTCCTCGCTTTCCCTTAATTCATTTTCCATTTGGACTCTCTTAGTAATGTCTCTTGCTACAATTACGATACTCATTACTTCTCCATCCTCACCTAGAACGGGAGTAGCAAGACATTCTAAATTTAAGATATAACCTTTTGTGTGAATAAAACGATTGTAAAACATCTTGCTTGCTTTTGTCCGAAAAATATTTGATATTTGTTCTCGCAAGCTTTCTTGCTCATCTGGATCAATATACTTAAGTATCGTAGTGTCTTTGATTAGACCTACAGGAATACCGATTAGAGTTTCGCAGGAAGGCGAAGCTACAATAAAATTTCCTTTCTGATCCAGAACCCCCATCATATCCTTCATGTTATTAATAATAAGTCTGTACTCTGCTTCACGCTGTGCCAGCTTATGTTCTACTTCTACTGTTGATGTTATATCTTTAGCGACCACAAAAGCACCCACAATACGACTATTCACATAAATAGGGATATTTTTCATAGTCCAGTGGCTCACTGATCCATCCTTACGCGAAGAGGCAACAACATAGTGCTGAGCAGATCCCCGTACTGTTCTTTCAAAAAAATCCGACATCCTCGGTATATTTTCTACTCCAAATAGATTCATGATGGACAAGTTCTCTCCGACCATATTTAAAGCTTCTCCAGTAATTTGCTCTGCTGCAGAATTGATTGCCAAAATATTACCTTGCAGATTCACCTCGCATACGACGTCTGAGTTATAGTCAAATAAGGATTTATAGCGCTGTTCACTTTTGAGTAATGCCTCCTTCATTAACTTTCTTTCAGTGATATCTGCCAAGATCCCGTCTAGCCGAACCACCGCTTGGGATTCATCTAGACTAGGTATGATTCTGACCTGTAGCCATCGAGGCTCACCACTTGCGTGGATGATTCGATATTCACTAAGTTGTGGAATCCCTTGACCAACCGATGATATGATCTCATGAAACAAGGGATTTTCTTCCTTATGTGCAATACGAAGCCAAAAGTCATCCTCTTTCGCCTGCTCAACGGAATAACCGGTGATATTGAGAATGGCATCCGATATAAATAACACTTTCTTAGATACGTAATCGTAAGACCAAACCGCCACATCTAGATTAGAGAACATCTGTTGATACAAAGAAAATGTGCTTTCTAATTGAATTTGTGCCGTTTTTTGTTCAGTAATGTCCAGCATAACCCCATCTATTCGGCAGACCTTGTTCTCCTTATTTAGGATAGGCGTGCCGATATTTTGAACCCACTTCAGTCCTGCAGTAGGTAATTGCATCCGATACTCAAGACTACTGATATGACCAGCATTTAATCTTTCCATGTAAGCATCATATCGATCACGATCCACTACATTCACAAGTTCCCGTAAAAAACTAGGGCTGTGCGGTTTAGTCTTACTTGTGCAACCAACCCATTCCTCTAAAATTCTCGACATCGTCAGTAGATTTTCTTCCATATCCATAGACCATGTGATCACATTCTCGTCGCCGAGTGAATGCATATTGAGATCACCTCCACATAAAAAGCCCCCCCTTTTTCGGGGCGGCTTTTTGTTCTAATTCGCTATTTTACAAGCGTCATTACATGAATAACTTTATCCTACTGAGCAATCTGCTCACGGATATTCTGCAATATTTTCTTCTCCAGCCGGGATACCTGTACTTGAGAGATCCCTAGGCGACTGGCGACCTCCGACTGCGTTTGATCACGATAGTAGCGAAGATAAACAATCAGACGTTCACGTTCACTGAGGCCTCCGATAGCTTCATTTAATGCCAGCTTATCGAACCAACGCTCCTGTGATTCGTCAGCGATTTGATCAATCAGCGTGATCGGATCTCCATCATTCTCAAACACCGTCTCATGGATAGAGGTCGGTGGTTTATTGGCTTCTTGCGCGAATACCACTTCTTCGGGTGTAACCCCTAACGCTTCCGCAACTTCACCAATCGTAGGCAGACGATCAAGCGTTTTAGACATTTCGTCCTTCATCTTACGAACTTTATTAGCCATTTCCTTAAGGGAACGACTGACCTTCAAGGTGCCATCGTCACGAAGGAAACGCTGAATCTCACCGATAATCATCGGCACCGCATAAGTGGAGAACTTGACCTCATAGCTGAGGTCAAATTTATCAACGGACTTCAGGAGTCCAATGCAACCGATCTGGAACAAATCGTCAGGCTCATACCCGCGGTTCATAAACCGCTGTACTACCGACCAGACCAGTCGGATATTACAGCTTACAAGCGTGTCGCGGGCAAGACTATCTCCGGCCTGACTGAGCGCGATAAGACGTTTGACCTCCGCATCGTCCAAATAGGTCGGCGGAGCTTTTTTTGACTCTGCATCCATGGCTCCAACCCCTAATTGTATAAAGCTTTTTTCGAGACGATGGTTTTCTTCATTGAGATAGAAGTACCGTGTCCCGGTTCACTAGTGACTTCAAATTCATCCATGAAATTCTCCATAATAGTAAAGCCCATGCCCGACCGCTCCAGCTCTGGCTTAGAGGTATACAGCGGCTGTTGCGCCAGCTCCAAATCCTCAATGCCCCGTCCTTGATCCTCAATGGTTAGATGTACCGTTTCGTTGTCCAGCGATGCCGAAATGGTCACAATACCTTCCGGATCACTATCATACCCATGAATAATACAGTTGGTGACCGCTTCCGACACGACTGTCTTCAGATCATTCAGCTCGTCCATCGTAGGATCAAGCCGGGAAACGAACGCCGCTACGACTACACGTGCGAACGATTCGTTCTCCGAGCGTGCAGCGAACTGCACGTTCATGAAGTTACCAGCCTTACTATTTGTCATAACGCAACCTCCAAATCCGAGAGTGCAGTACTCTCGTCGTCATATAGGGGCATGATTTTGAACAGGCCTGACATTTCCAGCAGCCGCTTCACAGGTGCCGTTGCATCACACACAACCATTTTTCCACCTTTACTGTGGATCAGTTTATACCTTCCCAGAATCACGCCTAGGCCTGAACTGTCCATAAACTGCAGATGCTTAAGACTAAGAACCAAATGCGATACTTGACCACGCATAATCGCTTCATCCATATCCATTCTTACAAAATCGGCTGCGTGATGATCCAACTCCCCTGATAAACGGACAATCAACACACCCCTGTGATGCTCCATCTCCACATGAGAATTCATGCTTGCCACTCTCCTCTTCGTTGCTTTGAAAACTGACCTTGAAAGACAGTACCTATTCCCTTCAAGGACAAGGTTTTCTACGCGGCAAATCAGGAATCCTGCCTCACGACAAAACTAGAAGAAAACCCCTATGAATCTACAGAGTACATGGGGGTAATCTACAAAAAAACTGTTTTTAATCTACACCGAACATCGAGCCTGTTGTGCGCTTAAAGAGCTTCCACCAGCCTGCTTTCGGCACAGCTTCCCCTGCTTTTAATTCATACTCCTTAATCACTTGGGTTCCTTGGTAGACCACTAGCTTGCCCACAGATTGACCTTCAGCTACTGGAGCCTTCACGCTTTCCGGCAATACTAGTTCGTGGCGAATGCCTTCTTGAGTCACACCTTTTTTCAAAAGAACACTGTACGTCTCTTTGGCCGTTATCGGCAACTCGGATTTTACGCCCTTTTCAATCTTTAGGGTGCCTATGGCATCCCCTTCTTTGTGGATCGTGTGTACTTTATATTGCGAGAACAGGTAATCGAACATGCCTGACACTTCACTATTGCGCGTCTTTGTGTTCGGCTCGCCTAGCACAACAGCGACAGCACGTAAGCCATCTCTTGCTGCTGTAGCGGACAGACAGAATTTTGCCTCAGCAGTATAACCTGTCTTCAAACCATCAGCACCAGTGTAGAAACGCACTAGCTTGTTCGTGTTCACCAACCAGAACGGTTTGGTTGAATCCTTACGTAAGTAATCCTGATAGGAACCGGTATATTTGATAATTTGATCATGCTTCAAAAGCTCACGACTGATGACCGCAATATCGTAAGCTGAGGAATAGTGATTGGCGGCTGGAAGACCGTTGCAGTTGGCAAAATGGGTATCTTTTAGACCCAGTTCCTCTGCACGTTTATTCATCAGATCGACAAAAGCACTCTCTGAACCAGCTATTTTCTCCGCCATCGCCACAGAAGCATCATTACCAGAAGCCATAGCGATACCTTTAAGCATATCGTCTACCGACATTTCTTCACCAGGCTCCAGAAAAATCTGCGATCCGCCCATAGAAGCCGCATATTCACTTGTTCGCACCTTATCAGTCAGCTGCAGCCTTCCTTCATCCAGCGCTTCCACCGTTAGTAACATCGTCATAATCTTCGTAATACTTGCGGGAGGCAGCTTATCATGGCTGTTCTTCTCATAAATAACAGTTCCGGTACCAGCGTCCATCAAAATAGCAGAACGTGCTCCCGGTGCGAGGTCTACAGCGGCAGCATTACTGCCAGAGTCCTTGGTTTTTTCTTCTGCATAAGCGCCTGACATAGGTCCTAGAACCGATACAGCGATACAGAGCACAAGCACAGCAAAACGCATTTTTCTCACAATGGTTCCCCTCCTGAACGTTAACCTTCATATCACAGGTACTGTGTTCCAGTTTCGTCAGAAAGGGTGAAAATTATTCCATTTTTAAGGAAATAACCACAATTATTTATCTCAAGAAGTAAGGATGTCATCAATTAAAAAAAGCCCAGCAGCAGTTGCAGAGCATTTTTATTATAGGGGAGATTAAATAATATTTCAAATTTAAAGTATTTCCATTTTTTTAGCTCTCATTTTAGGACTTTTAAAGGTAAATCGTAGACTTTCACGAATGTTAACTAAGAACCTATACTGTCTTACAGAGGAGTGAATATACGAATGAACCCACTTGAAACTTATATTGAGACAGAAGCAAAACAGAACGATTTCTCAGGCGTAGTACTAGCAAAACAATATGATAAAGAAATCGCCAGCAGCTGTCACGGTTATGCCAATAAGTCGGATAAGCGCGAAAATAATATTCATACTCGGTTCGGGATCGCTTCCGGGTGTAAAATATTCACAGCAATTGCCGTCTGTCAACTGGTCGAAAGGGGATTGATTTCTTTCGAAAGCAGATTATCAGACTATCTGAAGAAGGTAGAGTTCCCTCTCTTTAGTTCTGAAATCACCATACATCAGTTACTTACGCATAGCTCTGGGATTCCAGATTATTTTGATGAAACAATCATGGATGACTTCGAAGAACTGTGGAAGACACAACCTATGTACACTTTACGGCAACTGGAAGACTTTGTACCGATGTTTAGAAACCTCCCCATGATGTGGACCCCTGGTGAACGTTTTCACTACAACAATGCCGGATATATCGTGCTAGGTCTTCTGGTGGAGGAATTGAGTGGAATGTCCTTTTCCGATTATGTGGAGCTTCACATCTTTAAGCCTTGCGGAATGGAGCAATCCGGTTACTTTACGTTAGATGCCTTACCAGCCAACTGTGCACTAGGATACATAGAGGAAGAGAACGGTAGCTGGAGAAGCAACATCTATTCAATCCCGGTAAAAGGAGGCGCTGACGGTGGAGCTTTCGTAACTGCTCCCGACATGCAGTTATTCTGGAACGGGCTAATGAACCATACCCTTTTGAGTCCAGTACTCACTTCATTGTTGCTTACTCCCCACATACATGTGAATGGTGAAGGCTATTATGGTTATGGTGTATGGATCACCCTCCGAGAAGAAAAAGTGTTCAAGTTTCACATTATGGGATACGATCCCGGTGTTTCCTTCCGATCGGCTATCTATCCGGCTAGTGGAGAGACTGTGGTCGTATTATGTAATACAAGCAGCGGGGCTTCTCAGATTTTCAATCTTATCGATAAGCATTTGTAGCTGCTTCGTCAAAAACGTAAAACAGCAAGCCTCCTAATACGGGAGGCTCGCTATTGTACTGTCTATTTCAGGTCTTTGTCATGACAATAATTACATTTCCTTGGCTAGTACCGTGTTACTCCATCCTTCGTAACAAGCGCGAACACCAATGGCAATGGTGGAACCGATTCAGAAGTAATACGGTAAGCTTCTAACACCTTACCCTCAGCTTCCTCTACTTTCTTATCACTGGCATCATTGATATGCAATACTGCAAGTGTATCACCAATCTCTACAGCATCTCCAACTTTTTTAGAGAGTTGAATACCTACAGCCAAATCTATTACAGATTCCTTGGTTTCACGTCCTGCACCAAGCAGCATAGCAGCAATGCCGATTTCTTCTGCTTGAATCCCCTCAATGAAACCCTTAGTCTTCGCTTTCACTTCAATGAATCGTTTAGCAGCAGGGAGTTTCTCCGGATCATCGATTTGTGAAACATCTCCGCCTTGCGCACTCACGATCTGTTTGAATTTCTCCAGCGCTGTGCCATCTTCAATATGTGTCATCAGAATCGAACGAGCCTCCGCTTCATCCTTGGCTTTACCGCCAAGAACAAGCATCTGACTGCCCAGAATAAGGCAGACTTCCTGCAAATCTTTAGGACCGTGACCCTTCAAGGTCTCGATTCCTTCCTTAATTTCCAGCGCATTTCCGATCCCGTAACCCAGTGGCTGATCCATATCACTGATGATGGCAACAGTATTACGACCCAAATGGGTGCCGATATCCACCATAGCCTGGGCAAGCGCAATTGAATCATCAAGCGTCTTCATAAAAGCACCGCTGCCGGTTTTGACATCCAGTACAATGGCGTCTGCACCCGCTGCAATCTTCTTGCTCATCACTGAGCTTGCAATAAGAGGGATGGATTCAACAGTTGCTGTTACATCCCGAAGGGCATACAGCTTTTTGTCAGCGGGTGTAATGTTGCCCGACTGGCCGATCACGGCAGCTCCGATCTCCCCTACTTGATCAAAGAAACGCTCGCGATCCATCTCTATAGAAAAGCCAGTGATCGACTCCAGCTTATCAAGTGTACCTCCTGTATGCCCAAGTCCGCGGCCGGACATCTTCGCTACCGGTACTCCAGCAGAGGCTACCAACGGTGCAAGCACCACGGTGGTTTTATCTCCCACTCCACCTGTGGAGTGCTTATCAACCTTAATGCCTGCGATTGGGCTCAGATCCACTTGATCACCGGACATCGCCATTTCCATCGTTAGATCACCGGTCTCCCGTGCGTTCATGCCTTGAAAATAAACCGCCATGGCCCAAGCGGAAAGTTGATAATCAGGAACTTCACCTTTACTATAGCCTTGAATTAGAAAGGATATTTCCTCACGGCTCAGCTCTCCACCGTCTCTTTTTTTCTGAATAATGTCGACAGCTCTCATTTTACACCTGCATTTCACGGACATTTGCGCGAGCAAATCCGATATATTTTGGTTTAGTTAAATTAACTACCTGTTCATGCGTCAATGGCTTAAATTTAATCACTTGTGTCATAATTATGACCTCCCAGTAATTCAAAATGCAGTGCCCGAAATTACATTTTCGGAATAAAGCCTAAGACCAGTTTCAAGAAACGTTCACGCACACGTTCTGCAGTTTCCATCACCTCTTCATGATTGAGAGGTTGATCCAGGATTCCCGCGGCCATGTTAGTAATACAGGAGATGCCCAAAACCTCAATACCTGCATGACGAGCAACAATGGTCTCCGATACAGTAGACATGCCCACAGCATCGGCACCTAGCGTACGAAGCATTACGATTTCAGCAGGCGTTTCGTAGCAAGGTCCCAATAGACCTGCATATACGCCTTCTTTGAACTCGAAATTCTGCTGAGCTGCCGTTTCCTTGGCTACCTGGATCAGGCGGCGACTGTAGGCGGTCGACATATCTGGGAAGCGCACACCAAGTGCAGGATCATTAGGTCCTATTAAAGGATTCCGCCCAGTCATATTAAGATGATCCGTAAGAAGCATAAGATCACCCGGCGTGAAATCTGTGTTCACTCCACCAGCTGCATTCGTTACTAGTAAACTCGCTATACCAAGCTCTTTCATAACCCGTACAGGGAATGCCGTTACCTCCGGTCCATAACCCTCATACATATGAAAGCGGCCCTTCATCATCACGACTCGGCGGCCTTCGATCATACCAATTAATAGCTCGCCCTCATGTCCTTCTACAGTAGACACAGGAAAGTGAGGAATCTCATCATATGGAATGCTTACTCCATCAGTAATAAGGTCTGCAAGCACACCGAGGCCTGAACCAAGGATCAATCCAATTTCCGGAGCCACCGGACATTTGTCTTTTATATAAATAGCTGCTTCTTGAATTTCTTTTTGAGTTAATGCGCTCATGGATGATCCTCCTTCATTGATGTTGTGGAGCAACCCACAACCCTTTTATTGCAGTTTCGCTAAAAAGCTTGTCCCATACTGCGGCGCCTTCGCACCAAAGTTATCAGCAATGGTTGCAGCTACATCAGAGAAGGTTTCACGAATGCCCAAACTTTCTGGATGTTTAAACCGCGGGCTATAGATTAAGAGCGGTACATATTCACGGGTATGGTCAGTTCCACTATGGATCGGATCGTTACCATGGTCTGCAGAAATAATCAATAGATCATCTTCACCGAGCGTAGATAGAATTTCAGGCAGGGCCTGATCGAACACTTCCAGTGCACGGCCGTATCCTTCTGGGTCACGACGATGTCCATACAAAGAATCAAAATCCACCAAATTCGTAAACAGGAAACCGTCAAACGGTTGACGAAGCTGCTCAATAGTAACTTCGATTCCATGTTCATTGCTCTTCGTTGGATAAGAAGCCGTAACTCCTTCTCCTGTAAAGATATCGTTGATCTTACCAACTGCGATAACATCCTTACCGATATCAGTCAGCGCGTTCATTACCGTTGGTTCTGGCGGCTTCACAGCATAGTCATGCCGGTTTGGCGTCCGAACGAATTTCCCTGGTTCGCCAACATATGGACGAGCAATCACGCGACCAACCGAGAATTCTGGAGCCATCGTCAGCTCACGGGCTATTTTACAAGCGCTGTACAGCTCTTCGAGTGGAATGATATCTTCATGTGCAGCAAGCTGGAATACGCTGTCCGCAGAGGTATAGACAATCCAAGCACCGGTTTTCATTTGTTCTTCGCCGTATTCAACAAGAATCTCCGTACCGGAAGCCGGTTTATTCCCGATTACCTTACGACCAGTTGCCGCTTCGAACTTCTCAATCAATTCTGCTGGAAAACCGTCAGGATACGTATTGAAAGGAACCTCAATCTTCAGCCCCATTAGCTCCCAGTGTCCGGTCATCGTATCCTTTCCTACAGATACTTCCTGCATTTTGCCGTAGTACCCTGTTGGTGAAGCTACAGGCTCTAGCGGTGGCAGCGAAGCAATATTAGCTAACCCGAGCTTCTGGAGATTAGGAAGCTTCAAACCAGGAACACGATCCAATATATGACCAAGCGTGTGCGACCCAGCATCACCGAAATTCGCAGCATCTGGCGCTTCACCGATACCAACACTATCTAGAACAATAAAACCAATTCGTTTAAATGAGGACATAGTTGTCTTCACTCCTTTTTTAATATAGATATTCTTTCGTACCAACAAGAAGAAACGGCTGTACCGTCTTCCAGAAGACATACGCTTCCGAAGTCAGCGATACAATGTACCGCTTATCAGGTATCCGTTTCTGCTAAAAGATAACCTGCGGATCATTCCCCAGTCTATCCTTTCAGTATGATTCCATCATAACCATCTTACTCACAAAAAGCATCTTTAAAGCAGAATTATCGAGCTCTAGGATGGTGGCTCTCATATACTTCCTTCATATTCTTACGGGCTATACCGTTATAAATCTGAGTCGTCGAAATATCGGCATGACCCAGCATTTGTTGTACGGAACGCAAATCTGCTCCGCCTTCCAGTAAATGGGCTGCGAAGGAATGCCTAAGTGTATGCGGGGTAATATCCTGCTCAATGTTTGCTTCCCGTGCATATTTTTTTATGATTTTCCAAAAGCCTTGCCGGGTTAATCTTCCCCCTAGACTATTCAGGAACATGGCTGTTTCCTCCTGGTGATCACGAAGCAGCTTGTCCCGCATAAGTGAAGTGTAAGCCGCTACACTCTCAGCTGCAAGGGTTCCAATGGGAACTACCCGCTCCTTGCCAGAAGTTCCTGTACAACGCGCAAATTTCATATCCGTGTGCACATCATCCACGTTAAGTGAGATTAATTCAGAGACCTTAATGCCTGTTGCATAGAGTAATTCCAGCATAGCCTTATCGCGCATCCCTTGTGGCGTACTTACATCCGGCGCAGCCAATAACTGCTCTATTTCCGAAATGGTAAGCACCATAGGAGGTTTCTTATCAGGCTTCATGGTCTCCATGTCCAGTGTTGGATCCTGCTCAATCAAACGTTCCTTCAGTAAATAATGAAAAAAAGCACGGAGGGACACTGCGCTCCTGTTCAACGTTGCTGTTGCTCGACCAGCTCCGCGTAATGAGCCAAGATATAATATCACATGTGATCTTCGGATCTCATCAGGCTGACTAGCCCCCCGCTCTTCAGCGAACTCCAGAAACTGCGATACATCCCTACCGTAAGATTCCAGTGTATTCGGGGACAAGCCTTTATCTCCGGACAAATAATGTAAAAACGGCTGCAAGTGTGACTTCATTATTTCACGCTCCTGTCCTGGCGCAGCTACTCATAGTGACTTCCTGCAGCACATTCAGCATGAGGGTTCTGCAGATGTGTACATTTAGTATACGCTGCATGAATCCACCTTGTTTTCTTCGACATTCTTCTCGCTTGTTCCTGCTTCCTGCGAAGCTTTCATTCTCCATACCAGTAATAGAAGCGCAAACGCTGTCTTGTATCCAGACCATCATCACCACGATCGGCATGATCAAAAGCCCGAACAGCGGAGCCTTCAGGAATTCCATAATTCTCTATCGGACTGATCCATTCACCAAGCCAGCTCATAGCACTGTAGAGCAAATAGCTTAGAGCCACAAACATGATCATAAAATACAGCTTTCGAACTGTTTTGGGCACAGAAACGATCATATGGACGCCTCCCTCTAACATACAGTTAAGATCTGCTCGTCCTTCACCTTATGCACCAAAACGGACTGATATGTATATCTCCAATAGACCAATCATTTAAAAAGCTCTCTCCGGCAAAAAAACCGGGGAGAGCTTATGAAGTGAATTTCATTATAAGATGACTTAGGACGGATTTCCGTTTGAATTATTCTTATCGCTACACCGATAGCATATCCCATGAAAATCAAGTCTATGATCAAGCACTGTGAAATTAAATTCTTTCTCCAGTCGCTCTTCTAGCGGACCTAACCAATCCTCGCGAATCTCATCCATACTACCGCATTGCACACAAATTAAATGATGATGATGGTGCTTCGCAGTATCTGTTCGCAGATCATAACGGGCGACACCGTCACCGAAGTTAATCTTTTCTACGACGTGAAGCTCGCTAAGAAGTTCCAGGGTACGATATACAGTCGCAAGACCGATCTCGGGAGCTTTCTCTTTCACGAGCATAAAAACATCTTCTGCGCTAAGATGATCTTCCTCATTCTCCAGCAGCACTCTTAAGGTCGCTTCCCGTTGGGGTGTAAGCTTGTATCCTTGGGATTGTAACTGTTGCTTAATTTTGTCTATCCGAGCTTCCATTGTCTCCCTCCCCCTTGGAAAATAACCTCACCGGTCTTCAAACCACTTCTTCCATTATAGGGGGTGTCGCTTTGAGAAGTCAAACGCTTTTACTGCAAGCCCAAGGTAGTCACTGCTTGTACAAGTGAAGGCGTAACCCAGCGCATCATGATCGGCGTAACATAGGTCTCAAAACTAGAAATGCCCAGAATCAACAGTGCCATTACAAGTGACAATATGGTGTACATAGTAAAAGGGCGAGTCACTGGCGTCCGACGTTGTCCTAGCACTCGGCTACGAATCATCTGCAAGGAAAAGGCGATCGCCGCTGCACTACTTACTAACAACACAGGAATCAGTACCAGATTGTGCGGAGCCACGGAGACTAATGCGAACAGCATTCCGTGCCATGAATATTGACTTACTAGACAACCGACCGTAAAGCCGATCAATACCCCTTTAAGAAAATCAAGAATCAAGATTCCCGGCAGCCCAATGACTGATAATCCAAGGATCCAGATCAGCCCAATCCATTTCAGATTTAAGGCCGCTATACTCCAGTACGAATCAGGTGCTGCGGGTAGACCCTGCTGATCAACCGTTACAAAGAAATTTCCTAGATAATCCCCCAGCTCCTGTTGCTGATCCATCGTAAGCGCACTAACGATAAGAGCTCCAAATACAACACCTACCAGAAATAATACGCCGACAAAAATATACAGAGGCGTCTGTTCCTTCATCATCAGCCTTAAATTACGCATCGAGACGTTCCCCTTTCCGGTTACATGTTACACCATATGAGAAAACGTCCCGCGATATGACTTGTCCTTAGGACAATAACTCTACTTTCCAGGTTGTACGACTTTACCGTATGTTCCCCCACCGCCTGCTGATAATTCCAATATGCCTGAGCGAGCCCGAACGATCATAGCCGCCAAATCCACTCCTACTACGCTAGCAATTTCCGCTTCACCACAGCCATGTAAAATGTTCATCTCCGTGCCAAAAGCTTGCAGTAACGCGTTCATCTTAGCCTTCCCGAGGCCTGGAATAAATTCAAGTGGAACCTGATAGTGATAAGGCGGACGGTTTGCGGGTACTAGAGGCGTCTTGCGGTCTGCGATATCTAGGATCCGGTCGAATACACCTCTCACCAATTTAAGACTGCCACAATATTGGCAGCGTTCCGATGTGCCATAAGCTTCGTCAATAATACTGCCACAACCTCCGCAGTAGGTGCGGTGGTATTTACCCAGCCGGGGGTTAAGTCCGAAATTAGCTGTTACCTTCCGCCCTTCCTTACGTTCTAGTGCGAGTCGTAGTTCAGCAAAAGAAGGTCGTGCCAACGCCATTACATTATACTCTCGACCTAGTTTGCCCAGTGAATGCGCATCAGAGTTCGTTAGGAATGTGAAGTCATCCAGCTCAGAAAGATAACCCGCCATTTCCGAATCTGCACTCAGCCCTAGCTCAACTGCTGTTATGCGATCCAGATCAAAGATGTCTGCCATACGCTCCGCTGCACAGCCGTACAAGCCCTTGTGAGGCGTGAAAATATGTGCAGGGATAAGAATCCCTCCCCGCCCATAAATCTCATCCTGAAGCTCCCTAGCCAGAGCATACAGGCGCTGGGAACTTAGATTCACATTCCGCATATAGCGGCTCATCCACGCACTAAAATCGGTCATGCGCTCCACGTCCGGCATGTAGGCGAGCACATGGCACTCTTTTCGCCCAGGCTCGCGGATTTCAATCTCTGTTCCCAGAATGATCGTAGTCCCTCGGTAAGCGATCCCTCCACCTTCAGCTAACGTCATCTCTCCAGATTCCAAGGAACGCTGAATATCACGTAGAACCCCTGGTGAATGACTATCAATAATACCGATCATTTCTAGTCCCTTGCGCTCTGCAGCCTCTTTGGCAATGCCCGCAAAGGTAAGCTCGCGGCTGCCGCTGATTTTGACCGCTTGTCCTTCCGACGTTCGTCCAATATGAACATGCAAATCGCAATAGAAACTCTTCAATTCAGTTGTTAATTCCATTGGCCTGTCAGCGTGTATAGATGCCAAGCATACACTGCCATCATCGTCTTCGCGTCCGCGATACGCCCGTCAGCCATATATTGATACGCTTCCTCCAGGGTAAGCTCCGAAACTTCTAGAAATTCGTCCTCGTCCAGGGACATATCTCCTGGCTTTGCATTAGTAGTCACATACAAATGAATAATCTCATCGGCGAAGCCGGGAGAAGTATAGAAGGATTTAAGCAATTTCAAATCTCCACTGTGAAATCCAGTCTCTTCTTGAAGTTCACGACCAGCCGCAACTAATGGATCTTCACCTTTATCCAGCTTCCCAGCCGGAATTTCTACTTCAGTGCGTTGCATGGGCTGACGGTATTGCTCTACAACAAGCATTTTGTTGTTGTTTAAAGCAAGCACCGCTACGGCGCCGGGATGCTTCACAACTTCACGTGTCGCAGTATTTCCATCAGGCAGTCTCACTGTGTCCACCTGTAAAGATATAATCTTCCCATCAAAAACAGGCTGTGTAGACAATGTCACTTCATCAAGCTCGGGTTTGCTGTGCAAATATTGTTCTCCCATAAAGTTTCTGGTCTCCTTTTTCTCTATTGTGCATACGGTGTATTATAGCAAACTTAAAGGGAAAGAAGGAATTTCAGATGAACGAAATCTTCAGCCGTACAAGCTCATCCGCAGTTACAATGGTAGGTAAACCGGAGGAAATCAAGGCCATTTTAGCTAGGTGGATAGAGCGGTATGGGCCCGATATGCCTCTCTCATACATTCTCTCCCTAAAGGATCAATCCAAGATCATTCCAACCAAAGCAGGGTAAATTCACTCTCTCCTTTAGGATTTAGTCATACATGTGTATCCGAATATAGGGGTGTCCCAAAAGGCGATAAATTTGCTTATAGCGTCATCTGGGTCCTTTAGCTTCAAATAACTTTTTTTGGATCCCCCTAAATCTGGCTGCATTAAACTCCCCATAAAAAAATACAGAGCAGCAATCCACCGTTACGGTAGGATCGCTGCTCTGTTATTTTATAAGAAGGTTAGCCCTTCACACTCTCTTTAACAATATTTACTACAAGCTCAGCCACTTTAACGATATCTTCGGCTTTAATCCGTTCCTTAGTGGTATGGATATGCTCGTATCCTACAGCGAGATTAATGGTCGGAACATCTAGGCCATTGAATACGTTAGCGTCACTTCCTCCACCAGAGTGGAACAGACGGGGCGTAAGACCCATAGAAGTGATAGCCCGCTGTGCAAGCTGTACCACTGGATCATTTTCATTAAAGCTGAACGCTGGATAAATAATTTCACTGCGGAATTCGCATTCTGCACCGTATTCGCGGACAGTGGTCTCCAGTGCTTCACGCATTGAAGCGATTTGATCGCCAACTTTTTCCTGCACGATACTACGTGCTTCTGCGTCCAATTGAACGTGATCGCACACCACATTCGTAGGTCCGCCGCCAGCGAATTTACCGATATTCGCAGTCGTTTCGTTGTCGATCCGACCAAGCTTCATGGCAGCAATCGCTTTGCTGGCTACTTGAATCGCACTGATGCCGTCTTCTGGATTAACACCTGCATGAGCTGATTTTCCGAAGATTTGCATCGTAATCTTAGCTTGTGTAGGTGCCGCAACTGCAATCGCACCGACTTCACCATTGGAATCGAGTGCGAAACCGAAGTCTGCATCCAAATTGCTCGGATCCATCGAACGTGCACCTAGCAATCCAGATTCTTCACCCGCAGTAATTACGAACTGAATCTGACCATGTGGCAATTTTTGCTCTTGAATCACTCTGATCGCTTCGAACAGTGCAGCTAGCCCAGCTTTGTCATCTGCTCCAAGGATCGTAGTGCCGTCACTTGTAATCCATCCATCCGCGCCGAGCGTAGGCTTGATACTTTGTCCAGGAACAACTGTATCCATGTGGCAAGTGAACAGAAGCTTTGGCGCAGATCCGCCGTTCTCAGCCGGCCAGGTAATGAACAGATTACCCGCTCCATGTCCAGTTCTTTCCTGGGAATCATCTTCGGTAACTTCTAAGCCAAGAGCGTTAAATTTGCTCTTGAGCACATCGGCAATCTGCCGTTCATTTCTTGTTTCACTATCAACTTGGACAAGCTCCATAAATTCTTGAATCAATCTGTCTTGTGAAATCACTGGACTTCCCTCTCTTTCGTGAATACGTTACAATGGTTGTACAGAATGACCATCCATCTTCATGCTATTAACTTAAACTAAATCTAAAGGAGTTACTCATGCAACGTAATAAGTGGTTCAAAATCTTCATCTACGTCATGTTGTTCGCCATGATTGCCTCTACGCTCTTTATGGTTATCGAGCCTTTCCTTGCAGGTTAATATCTACACAAGGAACATTGATAATAGCGGCTAGGGACCCCCTTGCCGCTATTTGGCTTGCCTGTTAGTTCGTTAATCAACCTTAAGCCATAGTGCCAAAGAACTCATCCTGCTCTTCATAAGGAAAGTGTCTTAGAAAATACGGAACCAATTCTTTAGCCACATCTTGAAGTTCAAAACGACGACCTGCACACTCCTCTAGGGAAGTTACTCCAAATTCAGTGATACCGCATGGAATAATCCCTTGAAAGCCGTATCCAGATATTCCTTCAGAAATGTTAAAAGCAAAACCATGGCTAGTAACAAACCCTCTTCGGAATTTGCTTTTGTTAAACTTGACACCAATGGCACAGATCTTCTCGTCGCCAACCCATACCCCTGTATACTCCGGCTTCCGTTCTCCTACAATTCCGTAGGATGCCAAATAATCAATAATCACTGCTTCCAGACTGCGCAAGTACCCGCGTAAATCTACCTTACCTTCTTCACCGAGCATAAGGATCGGATAACCTACAAGCTGACCCGGTCCGTGATATGTAATATCTCCTCCCCGGTCGATTTCAAACAGCGCAATTCCTTTTTCTTTGAGCTGCTCTTCATCTAGAAGAAGATGTTCGGGATGATTCTGTGAACCAATAGTATAGGTAGGTGGATGCTGCAAAAGAATCAATCGTTCCGGTTGCTCACCAGCATCAATGGCGTGCACACTTTCCTTTTGCAGATCCCAAGCCTCCCCATACTCCATAATAGGGTCATATGAAATCTGCAGCTTACGAATATCCGAATTATTCATACCGTCAGGTCCCCTTTTTCAGTCTCATGCCTGCACAGTTTGGCTCGTTATTATTTTTTAGTAAAGTTTCGTATCTGGGGTATATCCTTCAATGTTATCCTTGACGCGTTGCAAGAAACGACCGCAAATCACTCCGTCCAGAATCCGATGATCCAGCGACAGACAAATATTAGCCATTGATCTTACACCTATCATATCGTTAATGACCACAGGTCTTTTTACAATCGATTCAAACGTTAAAATCGCTGCCTGTGGATAGTTAATGATTGGATAAGAAAGAATGGAGCCAAATGAGCCGGTATTATTTACAGTGAAAGTCCCTCCCTGCAAATCTTCCAGACTCAGTTTGCCTTCGCGGGTTTTTTGTGCCAATTCATCAATCTCACGTGCCAGCCCGGCAACGTTTTTCTGATCAGCCTTCTTAATTACAGGAGTGATAACCGAATCTTCAGTACCTACCGCTAACGAGATATTGATATCACGTTTGACAATAATTTTGTCTACAGCCCAGACAGAGTTCATAATCGGGTAATCCTTAATCGCACTCACAACAGCCTTCATCATGAAAGCCAGATAGGTTAGATTGATACCTTCTTTACGCTTGAACTCATCCTTATGTTTATTGCGCAGTGCGACCAGATTAGTCACATCTACCTCAATCATTGTCCAAGCATGCGGAATCTCCGAGACACTTTGGCGCATTCTTGTAGCGATTGTATTCCGGATTGGTGTTACATCAATCAGGTATTCCGAACTGCTGCCTCGTCCACCCTCGACTTCAATTGTTGGAATACGAGGAGATTCGCTCAAATGTAGACCCGAATGGCGAAGAGGCTCTTCCGCCTTCTTCTCTTGGGCTTGAACGAACTGTGGAGCAGGCGGTTGTGACACCACTGGGGTTGGTTGACTAGCAGAAATCGAAGCTGGAGATGTAGCTCCGCCACTTTCGATGAAGGCCAGCACATCCTTACGGGTAATTCGGCCACCCATACCAGTACCCATAACTAAAGTCAGGTCGATGTTATGCTCAGCCGCCAAAGTCTGTACCGCAGGAGAGTAGCGTGCACGCATCGTATCGTTAGCAGTTGAAGTCGCATTTTGTTCTGCAACATTATTAGCTGCAACTGTATTAGTGTTAGTCACGTTTACAGCAGCAGGTGCAGTCACAGGCACGGCAATACGACAAATGACTTCACCGACATTGACAACCTGACCTTCTTCCGCCAATAGTTCACCCATAACTCCATCTATCGTTGAAGGCAATTCAGCATTTACCTTATCTGTAATAAGCTCACATATTGGTTCGTATTGCTCTACCGGATCGCCCGGTTTCTTCAGCCATTTGCCGATCGTCGCCGATACTAGCGATTCTGCCAGCTGCGGCATGATCACGTCAGTCAACTTTTGGTTGTCAGACATCTTTTCACTCCTCAAATGTTTTACGAAGTAAAACTCACTTCGTAAGCATAATCTTTAAGTTTTACGAAGCTTCGCTTCTTAGAAATACTTCGCAGTAAAACTTGCATCGTAAGCATAATCTTTAAGTTGTACGAAGCTTTGCGTCCACTCAACTATTTTAATATTGCGCCAGTCGAAGCATTTCCGCCTTCACTTTTTCTTTGCTAAGCATGAAGAACTTCTCCATTGGCGGGCTGATTGGCATCGCTGGAACATCGGGACCACAAAGACGGAAGATCGGCGCGTCTAGTTCAAATAGACAATGCTCAGCGATAATCGCCGCCACTTCGCCACCAATACCGCCCGTTTTATTGTCCTCGTGCACAATAAGAACCTTCCCTGTCTCACGAGCAGCAGCTATGATCGCCTCACGATCAAGAGGCTGCAAGGTCCGCAGATCCAGAATATGCGCTGTAATGCCTTCTTCGCGCTCCAATTCTTCTGCTGCTTGCATCGCAAAATGCAATGGCAAACTATAACCAATAACCGTAATATCTGTTCCCTTACGCAGCAGATTAGCTTCGCCAATAGGAACGGTATAATCACCTTCTGGCACTTCT
The DNA here is from genome assembly GCF_038000345.1 of Paenibacillus sp. FSL E2-8871. NCBI lineage: Bacteria > Bacillati > Bacillota > Bacilli > Caryophanales > Paenibacillaceae > Paenibacillus > Paenibacillus sp. FSL E2-8871. The sequence continues at coordinate 2,602,975 of NZ_JBBOBV010000001.1, forward strand.
TCCTTGATCAGCTTATAGCACTTTTTGTTCTCGAAGAATAAAACCGGATCAGGATCACGTACGGCTGCCTTCAAAAGTCCTTTTGCATCGTAAGCAGAGTAAGGTGCGACAATCTTCAATCCTGGTGTACCGAAGAAAATCGATTCCGGACACTGAGAATGGTACAGACCGCCGAATACACCACCGCCGATAGGCGCACGTATGACAACCGGGCAATTCCAATCGTTATTTGAACGATAGCGGATTTTGGCCGCTTCGCTAATGATTTGATTCGTTGCTGGAAGCATGAAGTCAGAGTACTGCATTTCAGCAATCGGCTTCATACCATACATAGCTGCACCAATCGCCACACCAGCTATAGCTGATTCCGCTAACGGTGTATCTAGTACACGTTCTTCTCCGAACTGTTCTTGCAGGCCTTTTGTTGTGGTAAATACGCCACCTTTGAGCCCCACGTCCTCACCAAGCACAAACACGGATTCATCGCGTTCCATTTCTTCCTTCATCGCGAGCCGAATGGCATCGATATATTCCATTATAGCCATGATTTATGCTCCTCCTTTCAGGTCGGAATCACTGTAAACATGCAGCAGTGTATCTTCCGGTTTCGGGAACGGAGCGTTGTCAGCATATTCGATTGCTGCTTTAAGCTCAAGATTGCATTCGGCAATAAGATCTTGTTCTTGCTCGTCACTCCAAAGTCCCAGACCGATCAGGTAATTACGGAATCCTGCTACGCCGTCCTTCTTCCAATTCTCATCAACCTCTTCTTTGGTCCGATAAGCCAAATCATTGTCCGAGGTGGAGTGTGGAGATAAACGGTACATCATGGCTTCGATTAACGTAGGACCTTCACCCGCAAGTGCTCTTTCCCGAGCTTCCTTAACGACACGATATACTTCCAGTGGATCATTGCCGTCTACACGCACACCTGGAAACCCATAACCCAGAGCACGATCGCTGACCTTACCGCCAAGCTGTTTGTGAGCAGGAATAGAGATCGCGTACTGATTATTCTGACACATGATAATAACCGGCAGCTTATTCACTCCGGCAAAGTTACAAGCTTCATGAAAATCGCCTTGGTTGCTAGAGCCTTCCCCGAAGGTTACAAATGAGACGAATTTTTTCTTTTGCATTTTGGCTGCCAAAGCAAAACCAACCGCATGAGGGACCTGCGTGGTTACAGGACTTGAGCCTGTCACAATACGCAGACGCTTACTACCAAAGTGACCTGGCATTTGCCGCCCACCACTGTTTGGATCTTCTGCCTTTGCGAACACAGACAGCATCAATTCACGAGTAGTCATACCCACGGAGAGTACGAAAGCATAATCACGGTAATAAGGTAAAAAATAATCATTCTGCCGGTCCAGCGCAAATGCTGCTGCTACCTGACCCGCCTCCTGGCCAATGCCGGAGACATGAAAGTTAATCTTGCCAGCGCGCTGAAGCAGCAGACTGCGCTCGTCGTATTTACGTGCGAGCAGCATATATCTGTACATATCGATGACCTGGCCGTCACTTAGTCCAAGCTGCTTATGTCTGTTAATCGTTTCTACAGTATCTTGGGATTCCATAAAGAGATACCTCCTTATTCATAAAGCCTGAGTCTTACAGGATTTAAGACCAATTGTATCCTGATCTTAAAACCTGGTACTAAGACTTGGCTTGAGTTTATTATAATCCCTTTTTACCCAAAAAGAAAAGCTAAATCCCGATAGATCTTCCATCTACAGCTAACATTGCTTCTCCAACGATCTCCGAAAGTGTAGGGTGAGCATGAATAGCCTCGCCAACCTCCCAAGGTGTTGCATCCAGCAGTTGAGCCAATGCAGCTTCCCCGATTAGATCGGTAACATGCGGACCTATCATCTGCACACCGAGAATATCTCCACTGCTTCGGTCCGCCACAACTTTAACAAACCCGTCCTTCTGACCGTACACAATCGCCTTGCCAATGGCCGAGAAGGGGAATTTACCAGTTACTACATCATGTCCCAATGCTTTAGCTTCCTTCTCAGTGTGACCCACACTCGCAACTTCAGGACGTGTGTAGACACAACGCGGTACAAGATGTGTATGATAAGGGTGAAGTTTCTCACCAGCGAGATGGTTGACCGCCATAATGCCTTCATGGCTGGCTGCATGAGCTAGTTGTAGTCCACCAATACAGTCACCAATCGCATAAATATGTGGCTCAGCCGTCTGCATACTAGCATTTACAGCAATAATTCCTTTATCAAAGCGAATATCAGTATTTTCCAGACCAATATTCTCTACATTCGCTACTCTACCTACGGATACAAGTAGCTTTTCTGCGGATAGACTTTGAGTTTGCTCTCCCTTACGGGCATCAATCGAAATTCCATCGTCCGTTACCTTGCAGGTTGCAGCATCCACTGTAGCTTCAGTCAGTATTTTAACCCCACGTTTTTTAAGTAAACGTTGCAGCTCTTTAGCTACCTCTTCATCCTCTTGTGGCAGTAACTGACCAGCAGCTTCAACTACCGTTACCTGCACTCCGAAATCAACCAGCATAGAGGCCCATTCCACCCCAATTACTCCGCCTCCAACAATAATGATGGAAGAGGGTAACTCGTCGAGGGTGAGCGCTTCATCACTGCTAAGAATAACTTTCCCGTCTGGTTCCAGACCAGGTAATACACGCGGACGAGATCCTGTAGCAATAATAAGATGGTTAGAGACCACTGTTTCCATTTCACCGTCTTCTAGTTCCACAGCAACAGCACCACTACGCGGGGAAAAAATAGAGGGACCCGTTACGCGCCCCTTGCCTTTAATAACTTGTATTTTATTTTTGCGCATCAAATATTGTACGCCCTGATGAAGTTGTTCAACTACCGCTTCCTTGCGCTTTTGTACTTTTGGGAATACAAGCTGTACACCGCTTGTCTCAATGCCATAGCTCTCGCTCTCATTGATTTCAGCATATACCTCTGCGCTTCTGAGCAGCGATTTGCTAGGAATGCAGCCACGGTGCAGGCAGGTTCCTCCCAGTTTGTCCATTTCGATGACGACGACGGACTTTCCAAGCTGTGCAGCGCGAATGGCTGCCACATATCCCCCGGTTCCTCCGCCAAGTATGGCCACGTCACATGAAATTGTCATGATATGTATCCTCCAGTCATTACACGTAAGTTCATTTTACATTGTATATTGTACTCTCTTTTTAGAGTATTACAAAACTTATAAACGTCATATCCAAATGGACTTTTTCTTACTAAAGCGTTATCATATGGTTGAATCTAATGGGCTAAGAGGGGTAGGAGACACTTATGAAACTATTAATTTCACGCTTCATTGCCATCCTTATTCTTGTGTTTCCTGGTTTAATCGCAATGAAGGGCTTCTTAATGATGAAGGACGATATTTTTGATTATATCTCTATGCATGGCGATGACTCCGTTGTTCCAGATTTCGCTTGGCTGCATTTCGGCGGAGGGTTTCTTCTCTTTGCAGCAGGTATGACTTTCCTTGGCGGCTGGATTCTAACAAGAGACCGCAAACGTAATTATGTTGGCCCTCGGTTCAAGGAGAAACAAAAAGCGAAACAAGCTGCCGCGCAAGAAACGATCTCATAAGCAGCTTAATCATCCCCTCATTGTACAACCGAAATCTATTGCACATTCTGCAATTAAACCATCCAACAGCTCACTTCATATGTATAATGAATATCCACACATTACATAAAGGCGAGAGTTTTCATGGACGCGACCTGCGCTTCCTTGAAAACTCCCGCCTTTTTATGCACAGCTTAAAGCCTAGCCTTATCAAGCACTTCCCTACGACCGCCTTGCACCAACTCGCTGTACAAGCCACCTTGCTTCAACAACTCCTCATGGGAGCCCTGCTGCAGCAATCTGCCCCCTTGAAGAACAAGAATTCGATCAGCTGCACGGATAGTGCCCAGTCTATGGGCAATAACGAAGCTGGTCCGTCCCTTCATTAGCGCCTGAAGTCCTTCCTGAATCTTGATTTCGGTCACCGTATCGATACTGCTAGTGGCTTCATCAAGAACAAGCATCGAAGGATTGGCAAGAATGGCTCTTGCAATGGATAGCAATTGCTTCTGTCCTTGGCTTATACCGCTACCATCTGCAGAGAGCATTCGATCATAACCTTCCGGCATACGGATAATAAAAGAATGAGCGTTAGCCAGCTTGGCCGCCGCCTCGACCTCTTCATCGGAAGCATCCAGTCTACCGTAACGAATATTATCGCGGATGCTGCCCTTGAATAAAAAGGAGTCCTGCAATACAAACGCCATATGGCTCCTCAGGCTTTCACGCCGAATCGAAGTGACATCTAAGCCATCCAGCGTAATCTTACCCTGATTAGGATCATAGAAACGAGATAACAGCCCGATAAGTGTTGTTTTGCCGGCACCGGTAGGTCCTACTAAGGCAATCATCTCGCCAGGCTTCGCTTCAAAGCTAATATCATGCAGTGTGTTAGAACTTCCGTCATATGAAAAAGATACCTTTTCGAACTTCACTGCACCTTCAACTTTAACCAGCGAAGTGGCTGCACCTTCATCTTTAGCTTCCGTCTCTTCGTCCAGCACTTCAAACACTCTTTCCGCTCCTGCAACCGCTGACAGTAGTGTATTCCACTGATTCGCTAAGTCATTAAGAGGGCGAGTAAATTGACGCGTATATTCTACAAACACAATAATCACACCGACCGTAATCGCTCCGCGAATCGCTAACAAACCACCGACTCCAGCCACAATAGCGAAGCTCAAATTATTAAGTCCATTCATCAGCTTAGGAATGAAGCCAGAAATCGACTGTGCCCAGTATCCAGAGAGCATAATTCGCTCATTGCGTTCATGAAAACCAGCGATGACCCGTTCCTCTTGTGAAAAAGCCTTGATAATCCGTTGACCGGATAACGTCTCTTCTATATAACCGTTTAACTCACCCACATTGCGCTGACGTTCCTTAAAAAGCGGACCCGTACGCCGAGTAATCCAGCGCATGCCTAATAACATCAACGGCACAACCAGGAACGTGAGCAGCGTCAATAGAGGACTGAGCCAGAGCATTACCCCCACCGTTCCGAGCAATGTCAAAACACTGGAAAAGATCTGAATAGCTGAGCTATTCAGCGTAGAGCTGACGTTCTCAATATCGTTGGTGAGGCGACTCATAATTTCGCCCTGCTGTCTCCGATTAAAAAATGAGATGGGCAACCGATGAAGATGGGAAAACAACTCCGTGCGCATCCGAAATACGGTCTCCTGGGCAATTTCAATCATCCATATATTTTGCAGCCAAGAAGTTAATGAATAGAAGATATAAACACTAGCTAGACTGATCAGAAAAATCGTCCACGATCGTCCGCCAGTGCCTTCCAGATAATCATCCACAGCTTTACCAATCATATAAGGCCCGAGCAGTGCTAAAGCCGAGCTGAAGACTACCATTAACAGAACGAGAAAAAGCTTAGCTTTACGCTCGGCAAGGTAGCTCCAAATCCGCATGAGCGTGCCGCCCCAATCCTTCGCCTTTGCTTTTGGCTTCCCTCCAGCAGCTGAGCCAAGGCTTCTTCCTGCTCCAAGCTCAATGACGGGTTTTGGGTGACGAAAGGGTTCAAGAATTGCTTTGAACATGCTGCTTCGCCTCCTCTACCTGTGATTCATAAATCTTGCGGTACAGCGCAGAGCTTGTCATAAGCTCGTCATGTGTTCCCTTACCGATTAAGCGTCCTTCGTCCAACAGCAGAATCAAATCTGCAGATGCTGTAGAACTAATCTTCTGAGTAATCAGGAAGGTTGTACATGAAATCTCTTTCAGTGCCTCCAGCAAAAGTCCTTCTGTCACAGCATCAAGCGCACTCGTACTGTCATCGAGGATCAAAATAGCAGGTTTCCTCACAAGCGCCCGAGCAATGGTCAACCGTTGCTTTTGCCCACCAGACAGATTTACCCCTCGCTGACCAAGCATTGTGTCATAACCTTTGGGCAGACCCATCACTGTTGCGTGAATTTGTGCGGCAGCCGCTGCGTGTTCGATTTGTTCCTGTGTGGCATATTCATTGCCCCAAGCAATATTATCGCGAATCGATCCGCTGAAGAGCTGCAGTTCTTGAGGAACGTAACCGATCGATCGCCGCAATCTTGAAATATCGATATCGGTGCTCTTTTGCCCATCAATGCGAATGATACCGTCTGTCTCTTCATATAAACGTGGGATTAGACCGACAAGAGAAGACTTTCCTGATCCGGTGGCTCCCATAATCGCTACCCGCTCACCAGCAGCAACTTCAAAAGTAATATCCTCTAGCACCGAAATATCACTCTCAGGATACTTGAAGCTGATGCCTTCAAATTGGACGTGACCCTGTATCGGTTCGCCCTTTGCGGTTCCGCCTTCCTTAACTCCAGCGCCTGCTGACATCACTTCTGTAATACGCTGTGAGGAGGCACGTGCTCGGGAAATTGTAACGACAAGTCCAGATATAGCTGACAACGCTCCTATGGTTCGTAAAGAGTAGTTAATAACTGCAACAGTTTCTCCTAAAGTAGCATCCCCATTTGCAATCTCAATCCGTCCAAACCATAGGATCGACATAATCGCTGCATTCACAATAAGCATAACAAATGGCATCGTTGTCTCCGTCAAACGTAGCGCAGATACCGTGGATTTCATCAAATTCCCGCTAAAGACCGTAAAACGTCCAATCTCATGCCCCATGCGCACGAACACACGGATTAAGCGAATTCCCGTTAAATTCTCCTGGATTACACCATTCACACCGTCAAGCCGATTTTGTACGTTGCGAAATAACAAAGAAGCTTTTCTCATGATGAAGTAAAGGAAGAGAAGCAACAAAGGTAGAGCTACAGTGAGAAATAATCCCAGCTTCACATGAACAACCAATGCCATAATCACACTGCCCACCACAACCAGTGGCACCCGTGTCATAAAGCGGAGGCTCATAAATATAGTGTCCTGCAGCTGCGATACATCGCCGGTCAGACGCGTGATCAGCGACGAGGTAGCAAACCGATTGAATATTTCATATGTAAAGGATTGTACCTTTTCATATAACTTGTCCCTAAGATCAAACGCAAAGCTCTGACTCGCATGGGCAGCAAAAAAAGAACTTAATACCCCAGCTATAAACGCGACTACTGCGCTGCCGATCAATACACCGCCCCAGAGCCATACTACAGAGGAATTCTGTTCTTTAATGCCCTGGTCAATAATTTTGGAAATGAGTAAAGGCTGTGACAATTCCACCGCTAGTTCAATAAGCATCATCACTAGGGCAGCTATTGCAGCGACTTTATATTTTTTGAGAAAAGAGAAAATCAAACCCATTCGCATACCCTCTTTTTCTATTCGTACAGTGCATCCCTTAAACGAGTCGACATCGTGGAGGCCTGCCCAGTTTTCATTATTGCCCGCCGCAGCGCTTTATTGCTTCGATTCAATTCCACCAAATCTGCCATCATCTCTTCCAGCAAAGCCTCAGCCTCGATAGAAAGATTTTCATTCTGCTGAATCAGAGCTAACCGTTCCTTGTATTCGTCTATTTTTTCAGTCACACATATTACTTCCTTTCCAATCACATGATTCCTTTTATCATACCACATTCAATTCTATCGCAATGTTTTCACTGGATACAGCTGACACGAATATGATACTCTAATAAGGTCGCATTTTTAAGATTAGATAATTGGCTTATACGAAAGGATAGATGGAAGTGGCACAATTGTTTTTCAAATACGGAGCAATGAACAGCGGTAAATCTATTGAGATACTCAAGGTTGCGCATAATTATGAAGAGCAAGGGAAATCGGTGCTCATTTTCACTCCATCCATAGACGATCGGGACGAAGTTGGTTTTATCTCCTCCCGTATTGGGCTGCGGAAACAGGCCATACCCGTCGACGAGAATACCGATATTTATAATATAGTCAGCAGTAACCAGCCCAAACCCCACTGTGTACTAATTGATGAATGTCAATTTCTAAGCAAGGACTGCATTCTACAGCTAGTACGGATTGTAGATGAACTAGGCATTCCCGTTATGGCATTTGGACTTAAAAATGATTTCCAGAACCAGCTATTTGAAGGCAGCAAATACATGCTGATTTACGCTGATAAAATCGAGGAAATGAAGACCATTTGCTGGTTCTGCGAGCGCAAAGCAACGATGGCTCTAAGAGTAGAAAATGGTAAGCCTGTATACAGCGGCAAGCAAATCCAAATTGGCGGCAATGAAGCCTACTATCCAGTATGCCGTAAATGTCACAAGAATCCTCCACTATAAAATATACCCACAAAGTGAGGCTTTGCTTCGATGCTTACTCAGGTACATTTCGGGGGGCCCCAAATATATACCTTTAGCTAAAAAAGCATTCCGAAGCCGCAATGGCCTCAGGAATGCTTTTTTTAAAAATAAAACTCGATTAAACCAGATATCTTTCTTTAAGAATATTCAAATGATGATGATCATGCCCAATCATTACGCACGCCACTGCTCTCGCGGAGATGGTTGCATTGTTAACCGTTCCCTTACGAGTCCATGCTTCTTCCGGCAAAGTGTCCAACAGAGCTTGCGTTGACTCTCGGACAAGCTTGTAATGAGCCAGTAGTTTTTCTAGAGTGTTTGCTTCAAAATTTGCGGTAGGCACATAGTCCTTTTCATCAAAGCCCGCCAGCGGAGTCGTATCTCCTCTTGCAACGCGCAACAAACGATAAGACATAATTCTTCCAGTATCCGCTAGATGGCCAACCATTTGCTTAATACTCCATTTATCAGGAGCGTAACGATGCTCTCCTTGTTCTTCCGTAAGGTTCGAAATAAAGCTACAAATCTCATCCGTCTGCGCTCTAAAAACAGTACAAATGTCCCCTTCAACTGGCACTAAATCGACATACTTTGATAATTCCTCAAGATACTCACTGCTTTTTGGACGTCGATCCATGTCTAAACCCCTCTCATTTTGAATTTTTTTGAAAAAATAGGAGGAAAATTATACTGTAGTTGTTGTATTTTAGTCCATTTTATACGATACTTGCAATAATAGGGTTAGTTATACTAGAAGACATCGGGAGTGTCGGCATGATAGATTTTATTCTGTTTATATTATTTTCAGGACTAGAGACATATGCAATGTTCTTTCTGGCTTTCAAAATCTTTAAAATTGACATTTATCATAAAGAGATGGTGTTTGCTAGTTTTATCATGGGCTTTTTTTCTTATTCAATTAGAATCAACTATGAGTTATTTCAATTAGATATCCTCACACAATATGCGCTAATGCTTTGTTTTATGTGGCTGTTATTCCGGATTCATCCCTTCTATGCTTCTATATTAACCGGGATGGTCTATCAAACATACTTTGTGATTCAACCCAGTCTTATGTATCTATTAGACTCTGTAATCAACATGTCTCTAAATACTTCGAACCCGATTACAATAAACATGATTACAATGCAGATCTTATCAGCATTAACCGCGATTCTCATTGGTATGTATGTGGGTCATAAACGTATTGGATTTGACTTTGTACCTGATAAACCCGATGTAAAAATCAAACCAACGACTAGCGAAAAAATACTATTCGCTCTTAATCTTCCTACACTAATTGTCATTACTTCAATCAGCTACTTTCTTGAATCCTTTTTCTTTTTCTTGATCCCAATTTTCTATGGAATAATATTATGGGGATATCTTTATTTCTCCTACAAAAAGGATAGAAATAATTATGAATCATTTAACTCTTAAGATTGTTGAGGTCATTAAGAAAAGTAATCCCGAGCAAACACATTCCATTGAAATCATGCATTATGCCCTTAGCATTATTCTGAATACTTTATTAATCATTATAACCTCGTTATGCATTGGCGGGCTCACAGGACAGCTAAAGGAAACATTCTTAGCCTTATTTAGCTTCATACTCCTAAGAATGTCTTCTGGTGGTGTGCATCTAAAAACCGCAAGGGCCTGCAATATTGTATCTATCTTTATCTGTTCACTGATCCCTCATATCACTTATTTAATACATAACCATTTTATTTGGATTAATCTTTTTTCTTTGCTTGTAATGATTCTATGTGCTCCAAATCCTGATGCTAATGCTCAGATTCCTAAAGAATGGTATTTGGGTTTAAAGATCATTTCCATAATTCTGGTTTCTTTGAATTTTTGGATCCATTCGTCTGTCATTGGATTGGCATTTTTAGTTCAATCCTTTACAGTTATAATTCCATTACAAAGGAGGCCAATCAAATGAAGAAAAATTTAGCTCGTTATGCATCTAACATACTAGCTACTTCTGCTGTTGTTTTTGCAACAATTCTAAAACCAGCACTTTACAGTCCTGAAGTTCCGAAAGAACTGCGCAAGTAATCAAACAAGGATGGGGAAAAGATGCGTGTCTTACAGAAAGACGGTTCCTCTAGTGATATTCTAGAGGAAGATATATTGTATTTCTCGAATTATAAGAATACAATATTCGTCCATACGAAAGAAGGCGAATTTATTCTCCCCACCACGCTTTCCGATCTTTCCGTAGCGTATGAGGGTAAGGGATTCGAACGCCTTGACCGCAGCAACGTCGTTAATATCAACAACATAGAAGGCTATGATCCCGGACGCAAGATTGTATGCTTTAATCAAGGTAAGCAGTTCACTACCGTTTCGGAATCCAATGAACCTCGCCTAAAGAAGTACTTATCTACTCATAAGAAAGACTCTGATTAAAACAATCCCGACATGTACTATACATGTCGGGATTGTTTTTGTTTATTAAAATTCAAAGTAAACCAATCTATTATCACATAAAAATAGTCATTATGCCATAATTCCCCTAAGATGTAAAGGAAAATTCGTAGGATGAATGACAGGAGACGGATTGTATTCCAAATGATACCATATATATAAATGTGTAATAAAAACAAATATATGATGGAGGAACCAAATGAATTACTATTTTCATCCCTCACCACGCCCCTCATCTCTTGAATCAATATCTGATGAAGAATTACTTAACATCTATAAATTAGCGCTTGAGGCACAAGCTTTACCAGATTTCATAGAGATTGTTAGAGAGATCTTAGACAGTAGAGATCTCATTCAAACTGAAAAATCATAACATCCCCATACACAAATTAATTCGCAAATTATGACATAATTACATAACTTCCTATGGCTTCACTGCGAGTGTTCTCTAGATTGTCTTCATGTTAACATCATCAACATAAAGAAGGTAGAGCCTCCTGAAGGCCCTACCTTCTTTATGTTCAGTAAGGACTACTCCCTGAAATAGAGTAATCTTCTACTCCGTAATTTCCGTTTTAAATACATTTTCCAATTTTCCGCCAAGTCTTTTCTTCAAAGGAACTTTAATATCTCTACCCAGCTCTTTGAAAAATGTTTCTACATCGCATTTCACATTTTGTGCAGTCGCAATTACAGCGCCATCACCAACAATATTTTGATTCTCTTCAAGAGGAACATCAACTTCGATATCATACTTTTTGGATAATGTCTTGATGTATCGTGCGAAGATCTCCAGCAATTCCTCGTTATTAAAATTCTCTATAGCGACTTTTCCCTTGCTGGTAAACTTCATGTTAATTTTCATTATTAATATCCCCTTTTCTGTCAAACCATTTTTAGTTGTTAGTTTATGGATCAAGATGAATAGATGGCTGCAAGAAAGGGCAACATTATTCATTTTTGAGATCATTTATGAAACACACATTATTTATAAGCACCCTTTATCTGTTGTACTTTAAACTGCGTAAATTCTTTGAGCGCTTGTATGACCTGATCCTGTTCTTCTTCCTTCAGCTCATAAACGCACTCCCGTAACCACTCGCCAAATAGAAAGGCTTGACGCCCTTTCCGAGGGCTCTTTCTTAAGGAGTCGAGGCAACCCTCAAACTTATCGTTCAGGACGTCGGTAAGATTGTATTTCTCAATCTTCTCTATTACCATTCCTGCCCCATATTCCGTTTCATAAACTATGACTTCATTAGAATCAAAGGAAACGTAAGATGTTTCTTTACCTTCCTTTGCCCTGAATTCCTTAAGCTTGTTAAATGCCGTCTCATAAATGTAGTCCTGAGACTGTTTAAGCTGTGGCAGCTCATAACCATGCTTTAAGGTCTTGATATATTCAATATCTGGCATATAGTCTGCCAAATGATACATCCGATTCTTCAGATCTGTTCCAAGTGCTTCGATGATCTTGTCCAGATTGTCTTTTAGCGGAATGCTCTCTCCACGCTCGATCTTGCTAAGCTGTGAGTAACTTATGCCGCTCTTTTCTTCCAGTCCTCTTAAGGTTAACCCTCTCGTCTTTCTGATGTGCCGAATGAAATTACCCAGCTCATCGGGATAGTTCTCAAAATCATTCATGGGAGTCACCTCCCTACTATCATAACACAACATAACAATTTGTGTTGGCTTATAACAATTAATACTAGTAATTACTTGCCTCTGAAGGGTGATTCTCAGTACAAAAAACCCAATATAATACTAGATTTCCAAAAAATCGGAGAAGACTTGATACTCATCTGTCAGGCTCTGGATTGTAATCGTTGGTTGGGAATTACAGCGTATCGGACCGAGGAGATCTTATTAAGCTGATTTATGCCATTTCACTCAGCTATCGGACTCAGATGCAACTGTTCATTTAAATATACTACGGTTCGGTGCAAAAGTATGACAATAAGAGTTATGATGTCCGAAAACTTGGAAAAAGACCACCAAAAAGTTGAAATAGCTGCAATACAGTCCATAATGATCCCAAACCATCTACTGTATGCAAACCATTGTGTGCTTCCAGCTAATCCAATTTGTTAAAAAAACAGCCAGTCCCAACAACCTGGAACTGGCCATAATCGTTACTCCAAAACACTCAACAGATTGAGGATCATCTGTGCACTTTCGGCACGTGTGCCGTTTTGCTTCGGAGCAAATTGCCCTACAGCACGTCCCTGCATCAATCCAAGTCTGTACACCTCGCTGATAGCCTCTTGAGCCCATTGTGATGCAGTGCCAATATCATTAAATGCTGAAACGTTAAGACTAGCTACAGATACGCTGTTATTGGCGTATGCATATGCACGAGCCAGCATCGCTGCCATCTCTTGACGAGAGGTCTTGGCATCCGGTTCAAACAGTAAAGCGGTCTGACCGTTAACAATTCCAGCTTGTTTTGCTAACCCTACTGCTTCTGCATACCATTTATCAGCAGGTACATCAGTGAAACCAGCTACTGCTTGACCTTTTAAGCCAAGCGCACGGACTAACATCGCTGTAAACTCCGCACGTGTAACCGCACGGTTTGGATCGAAACGATCCACAGCTACCCCCTGTACAAGCTGTTTTGCCGCAAGCTGCTTCACAGCAAGGTAAGCCCAGTGATCCGGTTTCAGATCATTGAATGTTTTGTCATATTCTAATACAACATATTTACTAAAATGACTGACAGCAGCAGATAGATAACCATTCATCCATGTACTGCTCATATACTCCAACTTACCGGCATCATCCATAAAATAAATACCCAGTAAGCTTTGCTCTACAGTCGCACCGACCTTATATGAAATCGTGATCGGCTCTGCAAACTGTCTTAATGAGAAGGACTGGCCATTTTCTGTGAGGATGCTGAGCGACCATTCTTGCAGATCACTTTTCGCTCTCAATTGTGCTCCAGCTAGTGTACCTGCACGATCCAACAGATCCACGGCTGTATTACTAGCTAAAGTGTTCAACCGTAGTGAAATCGTACTCTTGGCAAGAGCCTCAGCTGAGATTAGCTTACTAAGTTCTGCCAGTACTGTAGCAGGAATCGTAACGGATAAATCCTGCATAACCACTCTAAGCGGTGCGCGTCCAAGCAGTTCAACCACATTGCCTGGCAAAAGCAATTCCGTAACCGATCCGTCAACAGAAACCACAACTTCACCTTGAGCATTCTTGTTCTCTGACAGTTGAGAGGCTGTTATAGTTACTACACCTGTTTGTGCAGATGCCGACGGAGTTGGTGTCGGTGTAGCAGTTGGCGTTGGTGTTGGCTCTGGACTTGGTGTTAGTTCCGGTGTTGGCTCTGGGCTTGGTGTCGGAGTCGTACCTGGCGTGCTCTCAGTCACTGTCAAAATATATTCAGTGCTGAACCCCTTATAAACAGCGCTGACTTTTGTTATACCAGCACTCAATGCATGAAGCTCCCCATTCTCACTAATCATTGCAATGGAATGATCAGATGTATCATACCTTACTCCCTCGACCAATTCTTGCTTGCTTCCGTCACTATATACCGCCTGAATAACAACGGAGCCTTTATTTCCCTGTTCCAGCGAATCCGGCCCTTTTATCGTTATTTCTGTAAGAATAGGAGCCTCATCATTTGTTACGACGAGACTATACTCCGAGGCGAACTCCCTGTAGGTTACTGAGATCACAGTAGAGCCTTCCTGATGAGCCTGGACCAAGCCCTGTTCATTGATTGTAGCAATATGCTCATTCGAGCTGGAATAATGAAGTCCATCCAATATCGGGATTCGTTTACCGGATGCATAGACAGCTTCGGTGACTGTCTGGTTGACCTCTGCTGGTTTAAGTTGTCCTTTGCCCTGAAGCTTAATCGCTTGCAGCGCATCTACAGTTATCTTACTTTCCGCAAAAATATTCGGGTAACCTGCCACTGTGACTCTCACCTTAGCTGTCCCTGGTTTTAGCGCTGTAACCAAGCCATTTCCATCTACGGTAACTACTGATTCTGTCGTGTCAGGAACGATGGACCAAAGTTTTGTCAGATGATTAGCCTCATCCGGCACTACCTTAGCTTGCAATTGCAGACTAGCACCAGGCTCAAGCTCAACAGCTGTTTGATCCAGCTTAATGGATTTTGGAACAAAATTTCCGATCACTAAACGGTCAATTTCTACACCGTCTACCGTTCTTGCCGTAACCGTAATCTCGTTCTTCCCAATTTCAACAGCCGTATAGATTTGCTCATCTTCATCATATATTTTTTCCTGCCAAAAACGTGGCGTCAGCGCATAGAACTTAGGACCGGAGGAACCGCCGATAACATATCGTGTGCCTTCGCCTTCTGCTACCTGCTTACCATCCTTCATTGGAAAAGTTCGCAAGTAAATATGATCATGGCCGTTCATCACTAGATCCACATTATGCTTATCAAACACCGGCACCCACTTTGCTTGCACCTGTTCATTCGAATAGATGCTGCCATAGGGCCCTTGATGGAAAAAAATCACCTTCCACTTTTTATCTGTAGCAGATAGATCCTGATCCAGCCACTCTGCCTGTTCAGTGAACGGAGCACCTGAATGCTCTGTATTCATAACCACAAAATGTGTATCCTGAATGTCAAAAGAATAATTCGTACCTTTTACGCTCGCCGCACCGTTTTGCGGGTTATTGAATTGCGCCAGATAATCCCCATCGCCATTGGTTCCCATCACTTCATGGTTCCCAATAATCGGAACAAGCGTGGTATTCATCAGCTGCTTTTGGGCTGCATCAAACCACCAGTTCCACTGCTCTTGTTCAAAGCCTTTATCCACCATATCTCCAGCGTGGACCAGCATTTCAGCATCCGGCATATAGGCAAAAGCAGCCTCTATCGTATTGCCCCAAAGACTAAACCCCGCTTTAGAATCTGCTTGAGAATCTCCGATAAACAAGAATTTTGTAGAAGCGCTCTCCCCCCCGCTTGTAACGAAGGTTCCTTGCTCACTTACATTTGACTCCCCATCCCCCACACGATATACATATTCGGTTCCAGGGATAAGCCCTACTGCCTCCGCTTTATGAACTCGCATCGTTCCATCATTGTTGGTGTTGTAAATTGAACTGTTGCCAGTAATTTTCATTACATTCGCGGCTTGAAAGCTTGTGAATTCTGCCTTTTTCACCAATTCTACTACAGTATTCACGGTTAAAGGTTCTGTCTGCCAAGTAAACTGGCGAGAAGTCGCTGCATCCTGGCCCATCGTAACATTAACATTACGCGGGGCAGCAGTACCGTCATATGGAGCAACCTTGAACGTCATTACAGGACTATAGGTATTTCCTTTTACCGCCTGCAATTTAAAAGTTCCTTCTGCTGAAGTGACAAAGCCAGTAGTAAGTGTCCCACTTCCCTCTGAAGTTGCGCCTTGTACCTCCAATCCATCGAACAGCAGCTTCGCACCTTCAACAACACTTCCGTTCAGATCTTTTACCGCAAAAGACGCATCAAAGCCCTTCGCAAGATCATAATGGTTCCAAGTGAGCATCAACTGTGTCTTTACAACAGATTCAACAGCCGCTCCAATAAAAGAAATAGGAACCCCGGTACCTTCTGTCGAAGTTACAGATCCGGATGTATTTTCAATTACAAAAGGTTTGCTTGTATCCCCAGCGAGCTGCTCCTGAGTAAAGGGACCCACATAATCATTTCGAACCGTATATTGAATTTGTCCGATGAGATCCGTATCTCGTAGATTGGAGGAATTGATATTCGTTAGGTTAAGACGCACAGTGCCCAAAGCTGGATCAATGATTGACTCCATTTGCGTTTCTGATACCTTATCCCCTCGAATTACCTGCAAATCTTTAACTGCAGCCGGATTAAAAGCAAACGTAAGATTTCCTTCCTTCAGCTTGCCCGCCTTCTCTGCCGTTACATCCAAAGTGTAAGTGTTCCCGGCATAAACGGCTTCTGGTGTTTTGTACACATAGAATGGAGAGCCCAAATTCACTGTGAAATACCATTCTTTTATCGTCTGGTTACCGCTCAAATCGCGAATGGCAACTTTTACTTTATGACGGCCTTCTGTAAGCGGAACCTTTGGTTTATAGGTGATTTGACCTTTTGGAGGATAAAAGCCATGCTCCACTAATTGATCGTCAACATACACACGTGTTTTGTCCGGATCGATTAAGGTCGTTCCCGGATGCACCACAGGATCATAACCATCATCCTCACCATTAACGGAAAGGGTCGGTGTAGCTGTTTTGACAATTTCGTTCACGCCAGGATAGGCATCTTTAAGCACAGGAGGTGTTCTATCCTCCTCTATCGGACCATAAATGGCACGAATATCATCAACGTAAATAGCTCCCGCACTCTTGTTAAGATTGCTTGTCTCCATATAGCGGACAGGCATATCCATCGTTAACGGGGTGGTTTTTCCCTTAGGCACGGATACTTCGACGTATTTCCAACCCGTCCAGTTCACACCATTTACCTGATCGGTAAAATCCACGGGCACTGCCGCATTATTGCCATCACGAATTTGTCCCCGCAGCCAGTGCTTTTTGCCATCTCCGTAGATCCACATACTGATTTTCTCAGGATACCCCGGAATCTGAATCCGATTGGCAGTTGAGCTTGCGGCTAAATAAGCACCCGATGTGCCTGTTTTATTAACAAAATCATATTCCAGCTTTAAGGCTTTATCCCCATTACGGACAAAATCCTGATCTGTCACTTCCTGAATTGCCACACTGTTAGCTGCTGCACTGGAGGCAATATATTTATCAATGCCATTCTCAAAATCCTCCAGCATTACAGGCGGCAACCCCACATTTACTTCAAAAGAGGTCTGGGCGTCCCCGTACTTAGCATAAATCTTCCCGTTCTTCCCGTTTTCACTCGTCGCTTGAAACAAACCCTTCTCGTCCACACTTCCGATCTCGCCCTCAACCCGCCATTCAAAACTATGGTTGTCAGCTTGAATTACCTGTCCATTACGTAGCGCCTTCACAGTTAATTGCGCAGCAGCACCTGAAGAATAAGTTTTGATCTCATCAGGAAACCTAAGGTCTGTGAGCTTATCCACGACTTCGATTTCCCCACTGCCTTTGACTGCCCCAGCCTCTACAATTACCGTTCCTGTGCCGGCAGTGGTTCCTGCGGTGAAGACTCCGTTCGCATCGACAGTACCAAGGTCAGCGTCCACCTGCCAATTCAGCGTACCCGAATAAGGTGCCGGATGGCCGTTCTCGTCCATTCCTGCTGCTTTGAACATAAAGCTGGAGCCTTGCAAAATACGTTCCGCATTCGGCTGCACAACCAGCTTAGAAGCTGTAGATTGCTCTGGGGCTGTGTTGACGACCAGCAAACCGTTGCCGGTTTTACGTTCATAGCCATCAGAGCCCTGATTCATCATTTTGACACCAGATGCACCCGGCATTCTGGCCACAAAAGTAGAAGAGCCGCCACCATCCAGATTCATGGCGTTCACTACGCCCATATCCTTCAGAATGTTGCCAAGCTCATCGGTATCTACGCCCTCACTAAAACCTGGCGATCTTCCATCCACTTCGAATAAAACGAGACTTCCGTCCGCTTTTGTCCCAATGGCTGTACGCGGATGAATTCCTAAAGGTCCAACACCTTGTTGAACTACTCCGTCTTTTACCAGCGGCCCTTCGCCGCCAATGGCTACCTTCACATCATTCCATTCTCCGCTAAGCGCAAAGGCCGCAGTAACGTTATCACCAACCGATAACCCCTGCAGAACAGCACGAGACGTTCCGTTAGCAGACAAAACTACTTTTCCTTTGGTAAGCGGCGTATTGCCTTGATTGTTGCGAATCTCAGATACCTTCAGCTTCAAGGTCTGACCGCTCTTCACTTCTCCCTCGACAATATCTAGAACAACCTCGTCACCCTCATTGGTCGACTTTGTAGTTGTATTATAATCTTCCGTATAAAGAACCAGCTCATTCGTATTTCGATAACGGTTGATGCTGGTTAAATTAGTTGTTTTTCCATTAATCGTTACGTTCTTGGTCAGCTCCGGCACCCCATAAATCGAGCTGCCATCTTCTTTTAAACCGAAAGTAAAAGCTGAAATCGAACTGTTCAGGATTACACCATCATCCATAAATAATCCATTTGGAACACCCGTGGCAAAACCGGAGATTTCATAAAAATCACCGTTAATCCCTGCGATCACCCGGTTTCCAGGCGAATCCGCATAAGCGGCCATTTCTGTAACACCCTTCATACCGTATACCTTTCCATCCTTCGTACCTGCCCGCAGTTCTAAATGGCCTTGCCCTGGGTTGAACTCCACTGCATGTATCTTTTGTAAACCACGTTCATTCTGAAGATCCATCCAGGTGTACATCGCCCCAGGTGCAAGCTCTGTTTGCCGTATATCAATAACGGTTCCGTAGTTTGTTGCTGGTAGATCAGAAATGGAAGCGTGAACAAATACTCCCGGCTGCAACAACGAAATCAACAAAACAAAAATAACTGCCACATTAATTTGCCTTAGATACCTTCTCACTGTGTTGACATCCTCCCCACTTGGCTGTCCTTATTACGATCTGAAATGGACAACATCATAGGGTTCATATTAACTAGGAAGCGTAAAGGTTAGATAAAATCTACCAAGGCATACTGTTAACTTCTTCTAATCCCCTCCTCAAATTCATGTTTCAACCTGTTGATGAATCTTCTGACCGTTTTCGATCCTTGTTTAGAAGCTGAAACAATGGACCCCGGAGTATTATGATCTGGTGATCGTAGCTCGATCGTCTTCATGATCTTCTGAGAACCCTCAAATGTTTTTAGAAAAGAATAATCCATCCCAATCGTGATCGCGAGTCCTGACGCAACTGCATTATCAATGGCACGGGTGTTATTGCTTGTAAAAAGAATATTCATCGGCCCAACTTTCAGTAAATAACGCTCCACAAAGTCCTGTATGTAATGATCATCGTATAAAACCAACGTCTGGCCTACTAACTGTTCGGGCGTAATTATTGTATTTAAAGCTAGTGGTGATTGAGGATGTACGCCTACAACAATCTTACCTTCCATTAATTCCTCGAATACGACCCCTTTATGTTTCTCTGATAAGCCCTCTGGCGAGACCATCAGTCCGATATCCATTTCATCCTGAAGCACATTATCCAGAATTTCTTTAGGCCCCTTTTCAAAAATCTCTATTTTCACATTTGGAAAATCCGCTTTAAAACCGGATATGACCTTCACGATTAAATGCATGGGTCCCGGAATCGTAGCAATCTTCAAATGACCACTAAGCGCATCGCTGTAGATCTGTGCTTCAGCTTTTAATTCATTTACTTTCATCAAGACTTCATTTGCTTTGCCGATAATGGCTTGTCCCTCTGCTGTGGGAACTGCTCGTTGGCCTCGCGAACGAATGAACAAAGTAACTCCAAGCTCCGCTTCCAGCAGTGTTATGGACTGGCTTATGGCAGACAGGGTGATATGACGATTCTGAGCAGCTTTGGTTAGTGAACCAATCTTTGCGACTTCTACGATATTCTCGCATTGCTCTAAATTCATTTGAATCACTCCCTAAGTTAATATTTACTTAACACCTATTAAATTTACTTAAATTTTAATTAATTTAGACAAGTGCTACAATGTAAATAAGTTAGTAAATAACCTTTTCACCTTATGAACCTATATTTCTAGTATAACTATATTTCTCGAGGAGGAGTCCCAAATGACAGACAAAAGAGTAGCCGTAATTACAGGTGGAGCCAGTGGAATCGGGAAACAAACCGCAATTAAATTTGCTAGAAAAGGTGATCAAGTGGTCGTTGCCGATTTCAATCAACAATTAGGTGAAGAAACGGTCGCACAGATTATCAAGGATGGTGGCGAAGCTATTTTCGTCAAAACGGATGTTTCAAAATACGAAGAGGTAGAAGCACTGGTTGAGAAAACCGTTGCCACATATGGAAGAATTGACGTTATGTTCAACAATGCCGGGATCGGCCGCGTCACTCCTGTACTAGACCAAGACCTTAAAGATTATCATAGTGTTATTAATGTCAATCAGCATGGTGTTGCCCACGGTATTATCGCAGCAGGTAAAAAAATGCGTGAGCTCGGCATCAAAGGGGTCATCATCAATACAGCTTCTGTATTTGGATTCCTAGCTTCCCCAGGTACATTCGCGTATCACGCTTCCAAAGGTGCGGTCATTATGATGACTAAATCCGCAGCACTTGAAATGTCCGTTCATGGCATCCGCGTGCTTGCCGTTGCTCCAGGTGCTGTAGATACGCCAATTATCCAAGGATATAAAGATCAAGGAATGGTCGACCAGATGAAGAGCAAAGTAATGGGTAACAAATTAACATTGCCTGAACAAGTTGCAGACACTGTATACTTGCTCTCCTTGCCAGAAGCTAGTGCAATTAACGGTAGTGTTGTAATGGCTGATGAAGGTTATGCTTCATTTAAATAAAAAATTATAGATCAAAAAATCCAAGGCTTCCCGAGCGGGATGTCCTTGGATTGTTTTGTATTACTCCCATGATCTCTGTTCATTGATTTCCAGCTTACGTTTAAATGCCTGCTCTAGATCAATATCCAGTTTATTGGCTAGATCAAAAATATTCCACACCACGTCGTACATCTCAAATCCCAAGTTTTCTTTCTTCTCTGCACCGGGGTCGAAGGATACGGATAGCACCTCTTTGGACAATTCCCCTACTTCAGTCATTAAGTACAGCATTCTCTGCTCAATGGAGCTCGTGTCAAAACCTTTGGTTTCACTGAACTTCTTCACATACTGTTGAAACTCAGATGTATTCATTTCGTTACGCCTCGCTTTTAGGGTATAAAGTTATGTAGTAATTAGGACATCTTTACATGAAGTATAACAAATCTAACCTCTGAATCCTCTTTTATCAATCTCCACTATACTTATTAACTGTTATGGGATAATAATAAATTTCTATATCCTTATTTATAAAACTTCTTCGTTGAGCAGCCAACAAGGTCTCGTACATATTCATTCTGCCTACAGGATTATCCGTATGTTGATAAATTTTATTTGCTCTTAAACCATGCTCACAAAAGTATTTCACAAAATCATACCCATTCTTCAGCTCATTTCCCTCAGTGTCTTCACCTAGATCATGGTCAAGCGAAAGAATATTCACTTCATTATTTTCAAAAAGTTTATTTGATGGACTATGCTTTGAAACTTAATTTGAACTAATACAAATTTCAGTTAGGATGACAAACTGACTTTGTAATGAATCCTGAAAACTAATATACTTAACAATATATTTGCTACGAATGAGGTGGAAATCAAGTGGAAGTTGATGATCCAAAACAAATTATATTACAGGTTGGCTCAACACTCAAAAAACTTCGAAAAGAAAAACAACTGAGCCTTGAAGAATTATCAGAACTGACGGGTGTGAGCAAACTTACCCTTGGAAATATTGAACGCGGAGAAACAAATCCAACGGTTGGAATGTTATGGAAAATCTCAAAAGGCATATCTTTACCGTTTATGGCTTTGTTCTCATCAGAAAATCCTGTAAATCTTTACCGAGCCGGTGAAGGACTACGATTTGCTAGTGATCAAAAGAATTGGGTCGTTGAACCAATATTTAAAAATGCAAGCCATGATATCGAAATGTACCGTGCATATTTACAACCTAACAGCTCTTACCATCCGGAAGTTCATCATATGAATACAACCGAAATTGCGACGGTAATGACAGGCACCATTACCATTCATGTTAATGAAGAAATCTACACATTGAATCAATATGATTCGATTAGTTTTCGTGCAGATGGTTCACATTCATATTCAAATCATACGAACAGCGAAGTTGTTCTACATATCACCTTAAAATATGGAATTTAATATTCGGAAAATTCCGGTTTGTTTTATTATCAAATTACACAAAGAATCTTCATTCAACGAGGATTCTTTGTGTAATTTTTTTGCTCATTTTAAAAATAACTAATTAAAGATTAATGAATATAAAGAAGTTGAATTCACATTAATATATTATAATATACCAGTTGTTATAATATATTAATTATAATATACTTATTTTATTCGCGCGAATGGTTGAGATTTTAAAGATCAGAAGAAAAGATAAAAAGATAGTACAAGTATTGATTTATTTTTAAGATAATTATGTAGGAGGAGACATCATGAGTTCGCAAAACCAATTTATTAATAGTAAAGATGAAACATCAAGTCATAAAAACCACATGCAATCTGCAAGATGGATAATTATACTGGGGATTATTGTTATTGCGGCAAATCTACGTGCTCCCCTAACCTCGGTTGGACCTTTAGTAAGTCTCATCCGGGACAACACTCATATTTCCAATACTTTAGCAGGCTTGATCTCCACAGTCCCTCTGCTTGCTTTTGCCTTGTTATCACCTTTTGTGCCTAAATTAGGTCGAAAGTTTGGAGCGGAACTCATCATTCTGATTTCCCTCATTTTTTTAACCATTGGCATTGCTTTACGTTCCCTAACTGGAGCGGTTAATTTGTATATCGGAACGGCTATCATTGGATTTGCAATCGCAGTGTGTAATGTATTATTGCCGAGTCTTATTAAACGGGAGTTTCCTAAACAAGTTGGTACGATGACAGGTGTTTATGCCATTTCCATGAATCTATGTGGCGCGATTGCTTCTGGTATTAGTATTCCTCTTGCAGTTGGATTAGGTTTGAAATGGCAAGGTGCGTTGGGAATCTGGGGTATTCTAAGCATTGTATCCATAATTTTTTGGTTACCACAAATGAAATATCGGACGAAACAAACTTCTGTTGATGGCAATAAGCAGGTGGTCAACAATCATATGAATATATGGCGATCCCCGCTTGCTTGGCAAATCACCTTGTTTATGGGGATACAATCTACAATATTTTATGTTCTAATTGCATGGTTACCTGAAATCCTAAAACATCAAGGCATCAGTTCTAGTCAATCGGGTTGGTTTCTCTCAATTATGCAGCTGGCACTACTTCCATTTACGTTTATCGTTCCTATCATTGCTGGGCGCATGTCTAGCCAACGTTCTTTAGTTGCCATTACATCGACTCTGCTTTTGATTGGAACACTAGGATTAATTTACGGGAGTCCAAGTATGATTCTTTTGTGGATCATTATACTCGGAATCGGAGGAGGTTTCGCTTTTAGTTTGTCCATGATGTTTTTCAGCTTACGTACAGTTAATGCACATCAGGCTGCAGAACTATCCGGTATGGCACAATCCATTGGATACCTGCTTGCTGCAATTGGCCCGGCGTTAATCGGATATTTGCATGATGTAACAAACAGTTGGACCCTTCCACTCTTCATATTAGTTGGCGCATCTGTCTTACTCTTTATATTTGGTCTAGGTGCTTCTAGAAATCAATTCGTGGGCCCTACTAAATCATAAATTCATAATTTAAAGTAAAAGAATTGGGCGAGCAATGATTTGGGAATTTTAGATTCAATCAAAAAAACACTCCTTTATTGGATTTTCCGAACCCAATAAAGGAGTGTTTTTTTGTATATCAAGCTCTTTTATTTCGAAATGATTGAAGTTGTTTGTAAACAGTGTTACTCTATCAACGGTAAACTCAAAATCTTATGCTCCTCAATACATCTATTAATAGTCACTATTTTAGTTATAAAGAAAGGTAACACTATGATAAAAGTTGATAATTTATCCTTCGCATTCCCGCAAAAAGAACTATATAAAAACATTTCATTTACGCTTGAAGAAGCACAACATTGCGCTTTTATAGGAACAAGTGGCAGTGGTAAAAGTACACTGATCGATATACTGATGGATCCTGAAAAATATTTGTTCGAAGGCAAGTTAGAAATTGACCCAACCTGCAAAATTGGATATGTAAGTCAGTTCTCACAAGTAGACAGAACTAAAGAAACAACCGTTTTTGAATATATAGGAGAAGAATTTATTAAGATACAAAATGAAATAACAGCTATTCTCACTGAAATGGAAACATCATCAGATATTGATTCATTACTCGAAAAGTATCAATTAGCTCTAGATGCCTTTGATTTAATGGATGGAAATGATTTTGAAAGCAATATTAATAAGAAACTAAATTTAGCCAACCTTTTGAAGCTAAAAGATGCTAGGGTATCCGATCTAAGTGGTGGGGAATTCAAGCTTATTCAAGTGATGAAGGAAATGCTGACTAGTCCAGACTTAATGATTATGGATGAGCCCGATGTATTTTTAGATTTTGAAAACCTAAATGCACTTAAAAATCTTATTAATGCTCACAAAGGAATATTGCTAGTTGTTACG
Source organism: Paenibacillus sp. FSL E2-8871 (assembly GCF_038000345.1). Lineage (NCBI taxonomy): Bacteria > Bacillati > Bacillota > Bacilli > Caryophanales > Paenibacillaceae > Paenibacillus > Paenibacillus sp. FSL E2-8871. Next base: position 2,628,071 of record NZ_JBBOBV010000001.1, read on the forward strand.
CATAACCGTTATCTATTGAATCATTGTTTTAACAAAATTATACACCTTGAAAACATGGAGATCCAAGAGTTCGATGGGCGATATATTGAGTATAACTTCTCATTACTTCAGACGAAAATTGAGTTACAAGAAATCGCAGTCGCTGAACAAGAAGAAATTGAGAGATACGATAACATTATTGATAATCTTAGAGCGATCGCAACCTATAATTCAGAAGCATCTAGAGGGAGAGCGTTAAAAGCTAGGGTTAAGTTTCAAGAAAGATTGGAAGCACGAAAAATTAAAGCGCCATTCGTTGATATTAAGCAACCGAAAATCAGTTTTGGTGTGGACAATGAAATTGAAGAAGACATCACTGTTTTAAATGTGAATAATTATAGTGTTTCCTTTGATGAGTTGATTTTAGAAAATGTTAACTTTGAGATGAAACCTACAGATAAAGTAGCCCTTATCGGTCCAAACGGTACCGGGAAAACGACTTTACTCCGAGATATCTTTAAAAATAATCATGATTCAATTGAAATAAATGCTGATATTAAAGTAGCTTATCTTTCTCAGCTTCAAGACGAAGTGCTAAAGGATTCTAATACCATACTAGAAGACTTCATCGATGCTGGGTTTGCAACTTATGACGAGATTAGAGCACATCTTTCAAACTATGGCTTTGAAGGAGAAATTCTTAATCAAAAGATAGAATCTTTATCTGGTGGCGAAAAAAATATACTGCAATTGGCAAAAGTTTCTGCTAGCAAAGCAAACTTATTGCTTCTTGATGAACCGACAAGTCATTTAGACACCTATACACAAATCGCACTGGAGAAAGCCATTGAAGACTATAAAGGTGCGATTCTCATGATTTCTCATGATTTCTATTCTGTAGTAAATGGTATGGATTATGTATTAATCATTGACGATAAGACGATTAGAAAAATGAGTATGCGAAAATTCAGAAAGATGATTTATGCCAGTCATTTTGATAAAGATTATTTAGAAAATGAACAAAATAAAAAAGCAGTTGAAATGAAAATAGAATTAGCTTTAAAAGACAATAATTTTGAACTTGCAAAAGGTATGGTTGACGAGCTAGAAGAGCTGATTAAGCTGCTTTAAAAATTACAATCCTCTGGTGAAAAATGTCTATAAAAAAGACACTGATGAATAAGATCTCAGTGTCTTTTTACTGCATTGATTTGTTGATAGCTCATGCCGCAACATACTGCCTAATACAAAAAACAAAACCCAATAAACCATATAGGTTTATCGGGTGAGATGGAAAAAATTTATCGGTTTCAAAACAAGTTTATTGGCTCTTATATACTATACTGACTGTAAACACCTACCAGCAACCTACAATTCCTTACCACGCACTGTCCCTAACCCTTTCAACTAACCTTATGCTCAATCCGCAGCTTGTCGGCTACCATGGCAATAAATTCCGAGTTAGCAGGCTTAGATTTGGAGATATTAATAGTGTAGCCCTTATGGGGTAAGGGATTTCACATCTTGGTTATGTTAATTGTTCATAGACTTTATTGGCATACGGTTAGACATTAGTACGCAAAATTGTTTACATATTTTATTATGTCGTAAGCATCTAGAGTTAACAATGACATTACATTGTGACTATACTACGTAGCCAGATATAAATAAAAAAAATAGGTGCAATGCATTTTCGCATCACACCTATAAATTAGCTGATATACAGCTTTTTATTAACATTGTCCCAGCTTACCTTATGACCTAGTGCTTTCAATACACTAATTGGAACATAGTTCTCATTATCTTTAATAAATCCGTTATGTACACTATTATCTTTAGTTAGAACGTCCTTAACTGCTACCACATTATCATCCTCTTTTTGAACTGATTTATCTGGTTTCGGACTAATAAGAGCATAGGCAAAAACTATTTGTGTTTGAGTTGGCTGTTTACCATTACGATAATCTGCAGTAGACAGTCCAAACGTCAATTGAAAATGTGGATAATCTTTAAACGAAGTCCAATCTCCGCCCCATTCGAAACCCAACTTTTTTGCCTCATCAGTACCGCTTTATCAGTTCTTCCTCAAGGTATTCAATAGACTTAGATTCTTCCTCGCTAGCATAGTGAATAACTAACAAATTCATTTTATAGTTCCTTTTGCTCATCTGATTTTTACCGATCTTTTTATCATGTGCTTCAGGAGTGGCGTAATGAATAACAAGTTTATATTCGTTCTTGTTGGTTTTTTTAGTCATATGAAACGTTCTCCCTCGTAATTGCATATAACAATTATAGCCAGGAGATTAAAATCTAAACTGTGGTGATTACTGAGAACTAATCAATAAAGTATATGAAATAGACACATATATTAAAGCCCCTGAGATAATCCTCAAGGGCTTTAATATTACTCTTTAGTTTTAGATTCGGCTTCCATACACTCCATATTATTCCAAATATACCACAAAGGAGATTATGTTATGAAGAAATGTTTAATGTCTTTATTCTCTTGTTTACTATTGTTCAGTTTATTCTCAGCTACTGTGGGTGCTACAGCAGTGAACACTCAATATCTTGAAGAAATACAAAGTATTCAAGATAATCTTATCAAGAATTTGGAACAGGCTGATGTTGACAATACGAAAGAAGCAAATCAAGCAATCAATTCATTTTTTCAAAATAATCCTGTGAATGAATCCTTAATAACGGATTACTTTGTTAATACAAACCAAAAAACTGTTCTTCCAGAAACTGAAGCTGATAGCGACATGGATCTCAAAAGTTATTTAAGAACTAACATTGAGAATGGAAATTTCAAAGAACATATTATCTCAGATAATGTTAAAATTACATCAACTGATTCCCCATTCTTTATTGTCGAGACAGTAACTGATGATGAACAAGTCATTGATAGTGCTTTATTATCGAGCGATATGGCTAAATTAGCAGCAAGTCAAGCAACACCAACAAAAACATATACTCTCGATGTTAAAAGTATACTGGGAAACACAATTTTTTCAATTAGTGTACAAGGGTACTTTACCTATAATGGTACAGCAGTTAATCCTCATCTAGTCGATGCTTGGTATAACAAAGGCACTTTGTCAATTTGGCAGGTTGACGATTGGGAAGAAGGAGTTACCTATGAAATGACTGGAAAAGTGAGAATTTTCGGAAAGGGTAAATTTCATTTCGGACTTGAAATCGCAGGTTATGGACTAACTGTTCAGGATAAATTTTATAATGTATTCCAAGAAGGCGATAAAAGTGGATGAGTACTTTGGGATAAAACTGTCAACTAAAAAACAATAGAGGAGAAAAAATGATTAATTTTCTAAAATCAAAGTCTTTCCTTGTATCGACAGTACTATTCAGTTTAATATTTATTATTAATATTGCAGTAACTGATTCATCAACTGAAGAAATTGCTCTCGCTGTACTTAAATCATTATTGGCTGGAGTAATTTGTGGATTCGTATTTGGCGGAATTCTCTACTTAATACAGAAAAGAAATAAAAGAATTTATTAATACTAATGGAATTCTATGGAGTAGTTAATTTCATGGAAAAAATCAGGCACTATACAGTAAATTCTGTAACGCGCCTGATTTTTTATGTATGTTTAATGCTCTCTCAAGTTTAATTATCTTTAGCTTTTTCAACTTAACCATGTTTATATATATCTTAGTAAAACAAAAAATTTATTAACTTTCCAGATATCTTCTAAAGTCAATTTTTAACCAAATATGTATCTTATTAATCCGATCCTCAGTATAGCTTTTGTTGCTTTCATTGTACCAGTCCTCAAAACAGAATTTCCATTTTTGGCTGTTGCAACTATAACAAGCTGGTACACAGTTGGATAAATCGTTTGCTCCATCGTCGTTCACATGTTCTTTGTGTAGATCATGTTTTTGCATGGTAGCGCCTCTTGAAATATAATGATCATCTGCTTTTAATCCAGAGTAAGCACACGAATTATCAAAATAATTATTATAATTTTTAGCAGTCCTTTTATCTCTATATACCCTTAACCTATCCTTGTTTTCCTTTGTCCATTTCTTAAACTTTCCATTAATCCTTCTGTTTTCGAACTAATTCTTTTTCTTATTTTTTCTTGAGAATCGTGTTTCCTTACGCTTTCTAAATGCTTGTCATAGTTCGTTATACGCCACTCCAAACCTGTGACAGTTACAGTCTCACCGTTTATTCTAAGTGTGTTCTTTTCGACTCCCTGCCCAATCCCCATTACTACATTTGCTTCAGACTTGGGGACCTAGAAATGTGATGAATCATAACGTAATTGGTGCGACCAGCGGCTTCAAGTGCCTTACGCAGCTCTTTTGCCTCTCGTTTCTTTGCTTCCTTTTCAGGGTTCGCTTTAAATAGGCCCATTTTATGTAATCTCCTTCGGATTCATTTTTTAATTAGCAGTGTTATTATACTTTGCTTAATTGCGGTTCTGTGTAATATTTAATTTCACCATGCTTTTCTAACTTTACTGTATACCAGTTATTACTATAGGCATAAACCTTTCCTTTACCATCTGGCGTTGTAACATTTTCACCAACTACATATCGATTCACGTTTACACCCTCCAATTTTGTTAAGAAGCCATTAATATTTAACTATTATTTTGAGTAAATAATCGTTATATTATAGAATATTTTCATTATTTCACCACATGAATAGTTCGAGAGTATGTAAGTTTGGTTTCAGATGGAATAGGATATAAAACAACAAAAAGACAGCTAATTCTAAACAATAGAGTTAGCTGTCTTTTTGAATAATTATATATCCATACTAGCCAGAGGACTATGTAGTTGATATTTCCCAATCTCTTCGTCTGAAAAATCAAGATATGCATTTTGAGTAACCTCCACTGAGGAATGACCTAATATTCTACAAAGACTCAATTCCCCTTTAACTCTTTTAAGTAAACCTTAAATTTTCACAGGCATTTTCAGAATCGCATTCATTTAATCAGTATTTTTTAAGCTCAAAAATAGTTGCCTCTGATAACAAGATAAGCCTATCGTTATTAACAACAAAAAAACTTAAAGGTATTCCAAGGTTTGTAGAAGGGTCACTTATATTTATTACTTTTACTACATCATTTATATTTAAGTCTGGGATATCTATTTTATATAATCTATATAAAGAGTCAGAGTTATAACATGTCGCTGTAATCTCATATAATGGGTTTTTTAGTTCATATTGATAAACACTATAGTTTTTAAGTCCTTTTGATGAAAAAAAGTCTTTTTTGATGATAATTTCATCTCCAATAAATTTTTGCCCTGTTGGATATTCAGAAGCATCATTATATGAATTTGCAAATCCTAAAAGCTTCTCAACTTTCCAAGTTCCATAGAAATATTTTTCAGTTTCACTATTCAAATTTATACTTTCTTGAGCACAATATACGGATTTGTTTTTTGGAATAATAGACTCATCCGTTTCAGATTTAGGCTCACTAGAAGTATTTGGATTTGATGTCATTTCAACATTTGCACAAGCCGATGCTAGCATCAACATTATCATAATACAAACCAATAATATTTTTTTCATATTCCACACTCCCACTATTTTTTCAAGTTCATATGTCTCCTTTTAGATAAAATATTTGTTTTATCAGATGCTAAATTGTTCCAATAGATAATCTCTATAATCAACTCTATTGAAGAAAGTTAACTGTTCATCTGCTTCTAATTCATTTTACACAAGATGTGTTATAAGATATTCCCTGCGAAGTACAATACAACATAAAATTATCAATCTGAAATTAAAAATCAGTCATAAACAAACACTCCTCCATTGGATTTACCAACCCAATAAAGGAGTGAAATTTATACATATACAAATAAGAAATTGATTGGCTTTAAATTACCCAAAAAGAAGTTTATAGGCAAAATCGTTTCAGCCTAAACACCTACCAGCAACCCACAATCCCTTACCACGCACTGCCCCTAACCCTTTCAACTAACCTTATGCTCAATCCGCAGCTTGTCTGCTACCATGGCAATAAATTCCGAGTTAGTAGGCTTAGATTTGGAGATATTAATCGTGTAGCCGAATAAATGGCTGATGGAGTCGATGTTGCCACCTAGAGCCGTAAGGGCTTAGGGGGATTTTGCAAACCATATACTTTTCCCATCTCACATGGTATTTATAGGTTTTATGACCTGAATTTATTGGTCTATGGATATTGTATTATGTGATGAATTTGAACACAAGTTTAAAGCCTATAAACTCATTAAATTAATAACTCGTATGCAAGAGCAGACCTATATATTGAGCTTAGTAGAAAGGAGGTTAAGAGAACTTCTGCATCACCATAGGAAGTGTTATTTCAATCATAGTTACAAGTATGCAAAAAACACCTTACTCTAAATGAGAAGGTGCTTTCGTTACAACGTATTCGGATTTATGAGTAATTCCTTACTGATTTCATTACTCAACTTCCACAGGATTTTATGTCCTGTGCGTCTGCCTGTTTCGCCAAAGTGTTGATAACACTGGGTTTTTCAGTGATTGTCGTTTCTAGCCACACAGGACTGATGTCATGAAATTCGGTCTAAATTTTGGTAATTCTGTGTGCTACATAAAGATACTTTATTATTATGCTGCGGTCAATCAATTACTTAATCATAATTGATGTAGTAAAGCACTAAACATATTATCTATTTTAATATCAATATCGAGGTCATTATTATTATTATTAACAACGGGTCGTAATTTAGATCTTTCTACCGATTCCTCTTTTTGTTCCAACTCATTTAGCATTTCTTTTAAATCGTCCATAGCTTTATCCATAGTCCCATTAAAATACTTTTCCACCTCATTTAATTCATCCATTAGAGCAAGAATTTCATCCTCATTTTTAGATATTTCGGATATATCTATATCTACCGCATCTGCGACACTTCGATCGAAATAATCCTTGTGTTTCGAGAGATATTTCTGGAAATCATCAGGAAATAATTTACTCAGTTCTATTAAACCCCTGACATCACTTAAACAATTTATACAATCCATATATGAATCGAAAAATTGATAGGTATCAATTGTTAAGTGTAACTGAACGCTTTTAATAACATCAACCAAGGTCTCACGTTCATCAAACTCAAAACTCTCTAAATCAATCGTTTTAAGCTTATTTGATATTAATTCATTTAAATCAGAATTACTATAATCATAGTAATCGTGAAGATAAATCAATTTTTCATTGATTGATTCCGAGACAATGACTTCTCCATTACTATCAAGATAGATCATCTTATCAAATTCTCTTATTATTTTATCTTCAAAAAGATTCTTTTTATCACGCATATCAATCTTATGTGAAGTATCTTTTTTGGAATAATAATACGCTAAATTTTTTTTGTTATTATATACTTTGAAAAGATTAAACATGAAATTGAAGATATTTAAATTTCCAATCAATATCACTTGCAATTGTTTATCTCTCTCAATGTAATGAATTAAGAAATCTCTTACTGATGGATTTTGAAACTGGAAGAGAGTAGCCCCCTTATAATTTTTATAAATCCTAACAAAGGTATTATCTAATTCTTTAAATGACTTTATGAAATCACCTCTACTTGCAGCTGTGAAGTATAGGTTTGATTCTTTTTTAATCATATTAAGTACCGATTCAATTAATAGTTCTTCTGTTACAGCACCATTGCTTAATGTTAAGAAATATAAAATATACCTTGACAATTCACTTATTTGGTTTTCAAAGGCTGGTTGCCAAATTTCGCTTGGATTTTCTAGACTGGTTAAGATTCTTTCTACATACACTTCTGATGTTACTAGTTTAGTATTTAATCTTAATGTTAAAGATTCAATAACTCGAGGATTATAGTTTTTATGATTTATTATTTTGTTGTAATTTTTCTCTCTAAGTACAGCATATTTAAAATTATTTGGAATACTTGAAAAAAATAAATGATTATATAATATTTCTGCTTTTACTACTTTTGTATAAACCTCTATATCAAGAATTTGATTTGCCAAATTAACGTCATTTCTGGATAAAACCTCAAACTTATAACGAGCTTGATTCAAGATATACTCTCTTGTTGTCATAATTAACTTTTTATCGTTACTTCTTTTTACACGTTCCATAAAACTGTAAAGTCTCTTGTCTTCATTTTTTGCAATTGATTGCTCAAAGAAATTACTACCTAGAAAATCATCATAAAAAAAAACTTGTTTCTTTTCGTCCACCCAAACATTATAAGCTTCCTCAATATCCTCTGAGATTTCTACCACTTCAAAATCTTCAGCTATATATTGATAAACTAACATTTTCGCTAATGTTGACTTCCCCACTCCTGGATTTCCGGAAATAATAACAAAATTGTTCTCATTGAGGATTTTTACTGCATCAAAAAAACTCTTATTTTGAACAAATAATTTAATGTCTTCTTTTATATTATTTGTAAGAAAATTCGAGCGGTTACTTACACTCGCGTGTAGTAACTTATTCATAATACTGGTACTTGACATCCATAATTTATAGTGTTTTTTTTCAATATCGCTATATAAACCAATTAAGTTATTGAGATCATCTTTCCCATAAATATCAAATGTGTTTACTATATATGAATTAAATAGCTTTTTAATATCTGTTTTATTTTTTGGGGTTAACCCCGCAGAAGTCACAATAATATACCTTTGAGGATTTAGCATTGTTACTTTTAAAACCTCTTTTTTCAAATTTGCAAAAAGTGATTTATAATCACTATATCTTTTGCATTGTATGACTATATTTTTCTCATCGTTGGATGACCAACGCAAATCAATACCTTGGTCTTTTCCCTCTTTAAAGCTTTCAAACACTATTCTCAAGTGTTTTTGTAATAAATCTCGACTTAGCTCTTCAAATTCGACAGGAGATAAATTAGAAAACTCATATTTTATCATATTCTCACCTTTAAATAGAATAATTAATAAAGTAAATATATCAACTTCACTTTCCCATAACCTTCTTTACATACTTCTCAGCCTTGTAATCTTTTCGAACTTCTCCGAGTACACCACTATTCGCTTCTGACCACGACTCCAGTATCATCCTAGGCTCCCCTTCGATGATGTCACGTGCCGCTATGATGTCACCGATTCTGAACGCCTCAATCACGTTTATTAAGTCAGCACGATCTAGTAGCTTGACATGGTTGATACCAGCAAGCGTCTCACCAGGCTCCGTGAACTTGGTTGTAGCGATCACAATGGCTCTCTTAGCTTTATAGTATCGCATACAAGAGAAAACCTCCTGTACAGCGCTGATACCCACTGGATTGCTAATGGAATATCGCTTTGCTTGAACGACATTCCTGACACCTTCACGATCAGTGAAAACAACATCCGCCCCGAAATCACGGCTCCCTACAGTCTTATAGACTCCTGAATAGCCCAGTTCCATGAACAGCCTATATAGGTACATTTCAAAGCCTGAACCATCTTCCATTTTATCTATTTCAGCTATGGAGACAGCTTTTATATCATAGTTCTCTTCGGTAAAAGCTACTGATCTCTTTTGTTTACGTTGATAACTCAAGAGTAACAAACCAAATACTACAATCACTACAACAATTAATACAGACAAAATATATACCATTAGGGCTACCTCCAATTACAAACTAGTAAAATCATACCATATCCCTCTTGGAAATATATCAATTTATTGGATTATTCGACATAACAAAAGGGCAGTCAAAGACTGCCACTTTTCTAGAGCAATACATGCTCGTTCGTTGCGTATATTACAAAATTCCAATTAAATCGTATCTATAGTTTTAGATTTGTTGATGTTAATCGTATAGCTGAATAGATGACTGATGGAGTCGATGTTGCCGCTTAGAGCCGTAAGGGTTTAGGGGATTTTTCAAACCATATGCTTTTCCCATCTCACAAGGTATTTATAGGTTTAATGACCATAATTCAGATGTCTGTGAATATTGTATTATGAGTTAAATATGAAGATAAGTTCAAAGCCTAAAAGCTCATGAAATTAATAACTCGGATACAGAAGCAGACCTATAATTCGGAAAATAAAAAGGCAGCAGGAGAAACTGTCGCCTTTTTATTCAATAAATCAATTTTAGATGCACATTTGCGGCAAATGCCTGAGGACAATAGTAAAAACTATCAATATTAGCAACTAAAAATTATAACGTGTCTCCCTCTTAATGTACTTATAAAATACTCTCTAATTGAACCTTTATCCAATAAGGAAAACTATTACGTTCCTTCCTTATCCTTTGAATAATCCTTTTCTCTAATTCTTCATCATTCTCACTTAATCCATCTAGGAAATAGGTAGCTATTTCTATCGCAGTCTCTCTGGGTACCCCCATTTCAATTAATTTCCTTGTTTTAATTCTATATGCACCCATTTCAATAAATGATAGTATATTACTTTCAGGATGTTTAATATCATATAAAGGCTTAAGCAACGCTGGCAGTTTATACGATATTGTGTTCTGTAAGGTATTAATAGTAGAATCTATTTTTTCAGAATTAATGTGATATGAAGTATTTAATATCTTGGAAAGAGGTATTTCTTGCAACCATTGTTCAGCATTGATGCACATTGAGTAGATCAAAGAGTCGTTTTCAACATTAAGGTGTTTCTCAAAGTAATAATAATATTCCTTCCTCATAAAAACTATTACTTCGATTAATTCATTCACAAGATTAGGATGAAAAATAGTATTTGGGAGTTTGAATTTATTTCTTTTTTTATATAAACTCTCTAATACCAGAGGATCCCAATATCGATTTTTAATACATATTTCTAATGGAATTGTGAGCGCGTTAAGAGATATCCTAACAGCATTAAAGATTGTTTCAGGTATTGTTATACCAACTTTACCCAAATTCTTTTTAGCATCTACACCATACCTCAATATACAGTTTCTTATGTATGGCAAAAAATAAGCATGTTTTATCTCACTACTTGGAGTTTTATTTTCCAACAAACATCTGAGGATAGTTTGTTTATTTTCATTAAAACGAACAGAGTATCCAGCGTTTAGTTCTTTATGTGAATCTTCAAAAAAAACTGCCTGTTCTACTTCATCATGTTCAAAGGAAGCCTCATCTAAAATATATGTTCTACCAATAAAATCTTTTAATAATCTACCAGCTCTCCCTCTCAAGTTTGCAAATTCATAGTTGGATAATTTCGGAGAATTATTCTCTCTATTCTGAATAAATAAATTCGGATTCCTAATTATTACATTCTGAGCCGGTAAATTTACTCCTTGCATTAATGTAGTTGTACAAACTATATTATTAATAATTCTATCATTAATTGCTCTTTCAACCACTCTTCTAACATGGTGAGGTAATCTACCATTATGATAAGCTACCCCTCGTTGTAGTGTATCGACAAGATCGTATTTAGGATGAACGGAATATTCAATATATTTAATTAAATCATTTAATTCTTTTCCATTAATTTCCGGATATTCATCTTTTATCGCTAACGCAGTCTTACGTGATTGATTAGGATTGGGAGAAAATATAATATTTATAGAGTTTTTACCAAGCCCATTAAGAATAAACTTTAAATAATTATGGAATGGCTCAGTATACCTCACTTGTCCTATGCCCTTTATTTCCTCAGAATTATACAAAGGAATCGAATTAGGTTCTTCTAGTACATCTGAATATTGTCTCAAGTAATAACCTTGGTCATTTTTATAAATAGCATACGTTAAATTAACTACGGGAGACTGTAAAGTTTCTTGTTGTTCCGCTTCTTCACCAAATAATTCTTCTGCTAATTCTTCTATATTGTTTATTCTAGGACCCGAAATAATAATTTTTTCGGGTTTTGCATTAATTCTAAATTCTGTTAATGTATCATACAGTATTTTTGAACGCTCTTCATTCTCGCTTGATGCCCTCTCAATATTTTGAATTTCATCTACTACTAGCAACCTCAAATTTTTGAATGGATTTTCTTCATTAGCAAAAGCTCCTATTGCTCTTTCCTGTGTAAGAACATAAATCACTCTTTCCTGTTCATTTCTTTCAGAATTATATGTATTCAAGATTCTATATTCGTTCATATCGAACTTTTTTAAAAGTGCTCGAAAATCAGTTGACACCTGAGATACTAAGCTTAAATTGGGGACAATATATACGAGTATGCCTTTATTTTCCAATAATATCTCAATTGATTTCAAAAGAATTACAAAGGATTTTCCAGCTGAGGTAGGAGCTGAAATTCCTACAATTTTATTACCATCTATTTTATCCCAAACATTTTTTTGGAATTTCGTAAGCGAGAAATTTTCTAGCCCTACAGTCACCTCATACTGCATTTTATTGAGTGCTACTGACATCTCTGAAAAAAGACTGTTTAATCTGAAATGCAATTTACTCTCATAGTCATACTCATCATCTACCATAATAGCTGTTGGTGATAAACCTATTCGAGAAAGAATAATTAAGAAGAATTCTCTTAATCCATTCCAATTGCTTTTCTTGTAATTCCAAAGCAAAGCACATAAAAGTGTTGTCAATTTCTGAGCTTTTTCATCCTTCTCCCTTGATAAATCATCTATTAATCCAATGATATCGGGTAGTTCTTCATCTTCTATATCGGAAGGAACTCTATTAATTAGACCGAGTTTACTTGCTACATTCTCGTGTTCAACTAACAGCATTTTTTTTAGAATTAAATTATCATTTCGATTTAAAATGAATTCCATTTTCTAACCCCCTATCTAATCTGATTCTGAAATTCTTCAACTAACTCATCAAGTTTCCATACAGGAAATAAGATGTAGTTAATTCTGGTAAGGAGATTTACTGCTATATCGTCAAAGAACGCCTTGTCTAGGTTCGTACACTTATCAATTAATACTTCTTCAATACTTTTCTTTATTACTTCTTCGCTGTCTCTAGTAATTTCAGTTGTTTCGTTGTAACCTATAAGACAAACCATATGAATTTCAGTATTGGTTAGGATTCCTCTTTTATATTTTTGGGCTATTTTCACTAATTCCTCATCCAAGAAATCACTTATAATATACAAACCTAATTCTTTTCTGTGAGAATGATATGTTGAAATAATACTAGTCACTGAATTCTCAAAGGCTGCTTTAAAGCGATATGAGGCGGTATAAACTTTAGACTCACCTAAGTATATTATATTTTTATTATCCTCATATTTATAATGTATTGCATCCGCACCAAATCGTTCATGCCCAGTAGAAGTAGTAATAGGCATCTTTCTAATCAATGGAACAGCTCGAAAAAAATGTTGAATGTAGTTGAATAGTAACAACTCTCCAAATTGACCCTGCAAATTCAAATCTCTACCATCTCGATCCCTGAAGTACTTAATAGCAATTCTCCTTAGTTTTGAATGCGCATTTTGTAATGATCTATTCTCTTCCGAAATGAACTGATCAATAATTTTTTGGGCTTTTTCATTACTGTACACCCAATCACATATAGTGTTTACCAGTTCATCTACAAACTCCTCCCTATATTCCTCCATATCTACGAAATTTATAGTAGTCCCAATATGAATTTTGTCTGGAAGAAGGTTAAAGCTCTGATTAATAATATGTACATGATTCATAAACGATTCAGTATGTGTTAATAAATGTTCTACACTTTTTAAATCATTATCTGAAATAAACTGATTAGCCACATCTGTCCCCCCCAATTTAACTATCTGATACTTTATACGCAAAAATATCAGGTATAGACATGTCAATACTAAGACTAATCCAATATTATTGAAATTCCATTCAAACAGATATCCTATCAGGAAAAAAACTCTTCAACAAACACATAATATCACCTATCATTATACCTATTCTCCCAAGATCAGGAAACCAAACACATATTCCCCATCACACTCTAACGAGAGTGGGGAATGCAACATATGAGTTATTAAGTGGTATATGGTGACATCATAAAACACACGCTTCACTTAAATTATTATCGTATCTCTAGCTGAATGTGTCACAGCTTTTTGTTACTATAACTATCAATTCCAACTGTAAATCACGCTCCAGTCGCTCCAACAAAACAAAAACCACCTCTGAGGTGGCTAGTCATTTCGTAAAATCACATTATCAGGATGATAATACTAATTCTCAATTTGAAACTACTAATCTAAATTACATAGTGTTATACACTTTTACTTTGAGTTGAATATATTTAAGCATCTTTTTAATACATCATGATTATTTAGAATTAGTATCAACAGTTCACTCTTCGCTCTAGTTACTATTTGATATAACATCTTATCTAAATCATATCCTGGAGCACCCTTAACTCTTTGTGAAGCTAAGTAATTTTGACTATCATAATAAAAATTCCTATCTATTACAGCTACTACTTTATCGTATTCTTGACCAATTACTTCATGTGCATTAGGATTATTAGATGTTTGATAGCTGTCGTATGTTACTTGATTATATTTAGATGAGGTATAATTAATGCCTCGCCATCCTCTATTCTTAAGTTCATTTACATATCGCAAAACAGAGTTCGAATCAGAAAAAAACTCCACTTTAACACTGTTGTATTCACCACCTAGCCTAGACTGTCTAGGATTGAATAAATTATTTACAAACGTTCCAATTTCAATATTACTTCTGATAGTTTTTGTCAATTTATATTTTTTCGCTTTAAATTCGACTTCAATTTTTTTAGGATTAGCCCTATTGAATTCGAAATCACTAAAACATTGCTTTGCATCATATGAGAATAGACATTTTATATTATTATTTGTTACGTATTCATGTAATTGATCTAGTTGAGCTGTATAAATTCTTTGAGCCTCATCAACAACAACTACTTCATATTCATTATCATGAAATAATTCATCTATTGATGCTACAGAATATATTTTCCAACCATATTCATTTTTCAAAATTTCTTGACCTCGATTTAGTTTTGCACAATGAATAATAGCTACTTTCTTCGTATTTCTCAATTCTTTAACTATATCGTAAGTTAAAAGAGTTTTCCCTGTTCCTGGTTCTCCTGTTATTCCTGAAAAACAGTAACTAGAATTACTGAAATCTGATAATATAGATTTTTTTATAGCTAGTTGATGATCTGTGAGAAAATAATTCTTCTCCATAAATTTCTTTGTTGAATTGAATGGAGATACCAAATAGTTTTTAGGAAGAAACAGTTCATCTAAATTAATTTTTTCAATAATTTCTTGTGCCTCCAATAAATCTACTAGTTCTTCAAATTCTACTTTTCTCATTTCTTCTTCGTCGTCATCTAAACAGTACAAAATATCTTCTGATAATATATAAGAATATGTATAGATTTTTTTATCAAGTGCTTTAAGATAATATCTATTTTTTCTCAATTGCTCTTTAATTTCCTCACTACTACTTTCACTTTTCAATTCAATATTTATTATATCTTCAATACTAAATCTCAGAAGATCAAACTCTTTACCTATCTGAGGAATTATATAACCAAAGTAAAAATTACTTAAATCTCTTACACTTGCTAAGTTATCGTATAACCTTTCTAAGCATTCAAGCTCATTTTCTTTATACTTCAACCCTATATGCTCGACTGTATCAGCGAAAGCAATAACTCTCAAATTCCTTTTAGATTGAATTAAAGATGCCAAATTAAAACAATTCAAAATAATACGCCCCTTTTGAAATTTTTTACAGTTTATTATACTCTATGATATCAAGACTGGTATCACAATAAAAAGAACTTGCTCTTCTGTAGAGTAACCTTGAACTATACATTAAGTAAATTCGTTTGATCATTGCCTTCTATAATATTGTCGAGTGCCTTATGTACATACCCCTCAACAATTCAGTCTTATCGGATAATTTTATTTTATTTCATACCCCCTTATTCTATTGGATCGTTAAGCAATAAAAAAAGACATCACATGGATGCCTTCTCAATTCCAAATTTACTTACACTTCATATAAAAGGTATTAGTACGCTCAGATTAAATGTAATGGAATTGAGATAATATCAACTTTCCCATTTGCATATTTAATGGTTAAGTTTGATTTATTGAAGATCCCCTTTGCTTTATGAATTAGTCGATGATGATTTGGACATAAAATCATAATATTTTCAGGTTTATTGTTTTGGGTTAGCGAGAATGACTCTATATGGTGACCTTCAACAACAGGAACTCCATAATCCCCAATACTAGTTACCCCGCATATTTGACAGCAATAGCCTGCTCTTTTTTTCAAATCATCAATTATTTTTTTATTGTATTTTCTTATTTTCAGAAGACCATCTTTAACTTCTAAACTTGAATTTTCATCAAGTGTATTAATATATTCTTTAAATTCTTCATCAGACATGTTAGAGATTGCATTTTCCAGTTCTCTTTCACCAAAAATAATAGTTTGTTTTTTTAGGTTATCCAATACATTCTGGCTTACCAAATCCTTCACTTTCCTTGTAGTTTCATTTATTTCTATGTTTGATTTTATTAATTGAGAAGCCAATTTAAGTTTATTCAAATCATCAGCAAATTCACTCCAAATTTCTGCCTCCAACTTGCCTCCACCAGTTAATCCCTTACCTGAATAAGAAGCATCTAATCGAAGAAAATTTGATAACTTCATATAAACCCCATTGTTATTCCTAAATGTATCCTTATCAGGTCTATCAGTATGTATCAGTAACTTATTCAGTAACTCACTTAATTTAGTAACTTCAGGATGATGTTTATTAATTTTTGAAGGATTATGTCTAAAAAATAATTCAAGTGCTAATATTAACTCATCGCGATGCCAAACAGGATTACGCTTCTTACTTTTTTTGTCTACTACTGACAATTGATTATCATTTTTAACTTCATCAATTTTATAATTAACTGATTTTGTAAGATATGATTTATTAATAGGATAATACTTCACTAACCCCGTTTTTTCCCAATAGTCAATTCCAAAATCACCTTTACGCCTTGGATAAAATGTCAGACTCTTCTTATATGCGTATTTTTCAATTAATTTTTCAGAAACGTGTATGAAATAACTATAGTCTAGTGAATATTCATTTTGTTTCTCATGAGTTCGAACAATGATAAGATAGTTATCAGAAGTCTTATTAAGTTTTTGTAACTGCTTGAATAGACTTCCAACACGCTCTTTATTATACGTTATATCTTCTTCTTCTTCTTTAAAATGTGCTCTTGTCCTAACAATATATCCTTGATTTTCTTTTCCTAAGAAAAACTCATTCGCCCACTCTTCTCCTACTTCATATTGAAATGTATTATTTTTCTTTGCCATTATAGTTCCTCCTGTCTCACCAGTATCATTGATTGAAATTGAACTCCTATCATTTCTGCGAGTTGATTAATTTAATAATAGAAAAAAACACTTTAGCAGACTCATTCCTTTTACTCATCAATGTACCATTAGTGTGTATGTATTAATAGTGCCTTTTCTAAGGATCTCAACCACTATCAAAGCGATTATTTCAAAATGAAAATTGAGAATTGTTCAGCGCGTCTAAAAGTAAATACTGCTCGCTCCCAAATCTTCATCGAATTATTGGCTGTATGTGTACCTGCCATTTCACCACATAAAAATCACTTTCCAACTGTAAACCATCCCCACCCGCTCCAACATAATAAAAAAAAACACTCTTATTGAGTGGCTAGTCCTTGTATATTGTATCTACAGCTTTCCGCTTATCTTCTTCATATCGCATTGAATGTCTTAAAATTATATCTAAACATTCCAAGGAAAGCATCCTTGGGCTTTTCTTATTTCCGATTCATGACCTTAGAATTCTTGTACAGGGCATTAACCATTGATTTCTAGGGCTTCCTAGGTATAAATAAAATCAATCTTCCATTGAGAAAAGCGCCAGACATGAACTGTACAAAATGTAAGCTTTTATAAGTTATTTTACATTATTTGGTTGGTAATATTTATGAAGTACAGTTAACATATTAGGAGGTATTAAGTTTATTCAACTAAACACATCGTGAGGAGAAAAGTGATGAAAGTACATTTCAAGAGTTTAGCAATTGGATTAGTTTTTGGAGTAACTATAGCAAGTACTACAGTAGCATTTGCTAGCAATACAGTTCAAGGTGTATTTTCCCAAATTAAGTTAGTAGTAAATGGGCAATCAAAACAACTTAATTCAAAGCCAGTAAATATTAATAAAACAGATTATGTTTCTCTAAAAGAAGTGGCTACGCTTTTTGGGTATACAACGAAATATGATGAAAAAACAAAGACATATAGTATAAACAATCAAAAGCAAACCCCTGCGCCTACACAAGCCCCTGCGCCTACACAAAATGTTGGAGTAGGGAATCTTAAAGGGACTATTACTTGGCAATATAACAAGGTTATTGGAACAAAAGGTGATGTTGGTGCGAAAATATTCTTGATACCAAAGAATTTCGATAAAAGTAAGATTTCAAAAAACGATGGTGAACTGTTTGCTACGATTGGTTCTGTTCCGAAAGACTCGGGGCTTCAATATGTCAAGGCAAATGGGTATGGTGATTACGAATTGAGCGGAATCCAAGCTGGGAAATATTATCTTGTTATTTCATCGAAAAATACGACTAGGAATTTTCAAGAAGATTTAAGTGATTATGTGGTTTCGACACTGAAACCAATCATTCCGAATTGGGACATTTTCGTGCAGTTCAATTTACATATGAATAAACATGAAGTTAAAGAAATTGAAATAACCAAAGATAAAACTCTTGATGTTTCATATGACTTTGGAAATACTTTTCTATAAATGTAGCTTATGTCTTTAAATCAACTAAGTGAAAAGAGAGGACTCTAATCTGAGTCCTCTCTTTAGTGTCTAAGATTGTATGAGAAACCCTTATAAGGACTTCTGTTGCTCGCTGATTAATCTATCAAGAGTGGGTCTTGATATGTTCAACTCTTTAGCCAAAGCTGATTTGCTTACTTCTCGCTTCATATAACGCTCATAGTGTGCTTCAAAGCCTTTAACCTCAGTTTCTAAGTCTAGAAGTTTCCACTTCTGCCCTAGCTAGAAAGGAGTTTAGAAGTCTTTAACATTTAGACTGTTCATTGTATAAAAGATAGTCTGGAATTAACTGTGTAAAAGTCTAAAAACATCTGGACTATATAGAGTGATCGACAATGACTATGTACGAATACCCTAGAACATCGACAGTAGGTCAGGACAACGGACTAAGACGTAGAAGCACCTGCTCAAAGAAGCAGGTTGTGCTAACATCTACCATGAACAAGTGACTGGAACATCCACAGAGACTAAGGAACTATTAGAAGCAATGTCAAAAGGTGCTTCGCTTGTCGTATCCAAGATAGAACGCCTAGCACGTTCCATCATCGACCTGCACAACACTGTCAATGACTTGCTTGCAGAAGATATCATTGTGAGATTCTTGACGGACAATTTACATTTTGAAGCTTCCGAGAAGCCTAGATCAATTTAACATTGATGATTATATTTTAATAGCGCCTATTCTACGACCTATATCATTATCGAAGCGATCATTTCAAAATGAAAATGGGTAATACGTCAGATTGTCTTTACTGATCACTCCAACTCATCATCAAATTATTGGCTGTATGTGTATCTGCCATTTTCCCATATACAAGTCTAGTTTCAACTGTAAACCATCCCCCTCCCGATTTTCCATAACAAAAAAGCCACTTATATAGAGTGGCTAATCATTGTATATGTGTTCAACTACTTACTGCTTATCTTCTTCAATTGGATCGAATACCTTAATACATATCTGCACTTGAATTATCTCCAGTCTTCCTCTCTCGAACGCCGAACATCTTCTCTGAGTGCATCAGCCTCTTCTTTCGTCAATGAACCTATTGCTTTTCTGATTTTCTCATAGGATGCAGGTTTTACAACTTGGCGTTTATACTTCAGAAACTCTTCATCAAAAGATTCAAACTTTTTGGGCTTCATAATTTCACTCCTCGGAGATCCATATATAATTTCTATTTCAAATATACTATATCCGATATGGAGAAAACAAAAAAGTAATCTCCTAACTCCCCACCAAGGAAACGGCAACTACTTTTTTTTATTGCTCGACAAAGTTCGGTTAACAACTAAAAGATGAAGTTTTAATCCACTTTAATTATATTATCAGCATTTTAAGATTACAAAATTCCCTTTCGCTCAACCCTAGACACACTCTAAGTCAGTTTTAGCGTCACGTTGTCCACGGCAAATATGAATAATACATACCCACAAATGAAATGTGTCAATTAACCTTTATGTAATTTGATACAAATACAAAAAACTACTCATATTGAGTGGCAGATCCTTATATATTGCTTTTACAGCCTTATGCTTATCTTCTTCACTTGGCACACTGTAACGTAGAATCATATCCGCTGAACATGGCTCCAGAATAAACAGCATGTATATCTATTCACCTAGCAGCTAATACGAACAGAAGCCTTCCTCGCAAGGATTGCCTTTCGCATAACATTCATGATCCTTATCTTTCGAGTGATACATTAACATGTTATATTCCTATTCAAATCACTGCTTCTTGTAGTCCACGTTCCTGTAACTCTCGATAAAGTGTACTGCGTCCTATTTTGGTAATTTCGCATATCTGCTTTACGGTGTATTTATTAGTATCTCTATTCACAAATAAATCTACAGCATGGTTTAAACCGCTATGTTTCCCTGTGTATTTCTTAGGACGACCCTTATAGACACCTCTCAATTTCGCTTCAGCAATACCTTCAGTTTGTCGTTCCTTGGTCATATCAGCCTCAAACTCTGCAATACCGCTGAGTACTGTTATAAGAAGCTTTCCAATAGCAGTTGACGTATTCACAACGTCTCCACCCATATTTAATATGACTAGGGCAATCTCTCGGTTATTAAGATCATCTATGATTGTGAGTGCGTCTCTTGTACTTCGTGCCAGACGATCAAGCTTTGGAACTACAATTGTGTCTCCTTTAGTTGCTAATTTTAACATCGCTTGTAGCTCCTTACGCTCCTTAGTCCTACCACTAACTTTCTCTTTAAATATTTTTCCACAACCATAGTCTTGTAATTGCTTAAACTGAACATCCAAATTCTGACCAACGCTACTTACTCTCGCATATCCATATTTCATCTGTATCTACCTCGTCCCAATATGTATTAATTAACCATATTGTAGCATCATTTTTGAAACATGTATATGGGACATTGTAAACCGTTGATAACACTGAGAGTCCATTATGTCCCAAGAGAGTCTACTCATTTGGGATAACGCTCTCGATTCCATTATGAGCTATTATATGTCTAAATGATCCTATTCTTAATCAGGTGCGAAGGGATGAAATGAAGCCTAATACATTCTATCGTCAAATTAAAGAGTACGATCGTCAATCACATTAATCCTCTCTAGAAACCATTATTTCAACTACACCAAGCATAGTAGCTGTAGTTGAACACTATTTATCCTTTTCGTAGATGTATTGATACTCTATCGGTAATTTTCAAGCATATAAAATTACACATTATATTCACAGGCATTCACTAACATCGTTATCTCCACTTACGAACCCCCAATTAATGGGTAATTGACAACTAATATATTACATTATGATGTTCTAAGCCGTATCGTATCGCTTATAATTAGTATGCTCTTGCTGGGTGGAACTATTATCATTGAGGTATCATCCACGTAACTCTGTTATTGTTCATTAAGCTATAGCGCTCAGGATCAAGTCCCACGGGCAGGTACGTTCGACCAGGCTACCTTAATCCTCTATGCAAATGAAAAAAGGATCAACCAGAAAGAACTGGTTGATCTCATAATACGAACGGGCAGGTTAGCTTAATAAACGCAACTATAATTAATTAGGATAAAATAGTTATATATGATTATTATTACCATTATTATGCGAGAGCATGTTATTATCAAATATAGAATATTTAAGACAAGGAGTGGATTTCTCTTGAGTGGATATCGCTGGGATGATTGCCCTATAGAAATAAAGCTTCAGATAACAAATATATCAGATTTTTTAAATCATGCGTTGGGTGAAAACTTAATTGGAACATACCTTCACGGGTCATTATGTTTAGGTAGCTTTCAGCCTTCCCACAGTGATTTAGACATGATTGTAATCACTAAACAACCATTAACCGCTCCTCAAAGGCTACATTTAATGAATGGGTTCTTAGCTTTACATAAAAAGCCGTCACCAATCGAGATAAGTATTCTGTGCTATTCAGACCTTAATCCTTGGACACACCCTACCCCTTATGAGTTTCACTTCAGTGAATATTGGAGACCAAAATTCGAGGTCATTTCTAGTGAAAATGATTTGGCATTCTGGGATATTAAGGAGATTTATACAGATGGAGATATTGCTTGTCATGTAACTTTAATCAACCAAAGTGGTATTTGTATCTATGGTCGAGCCATCAGTGAAATATTCCCAGTAGTACCTGAAAAAGATTTCTGGGATTCTATTTTTTGGGGAATAGAATATTTCCGCAAATTAGATGGAGAACTTTTAACTACAGGAATCCTCACACTTCTGAGAATTTGGTCTTATAAAGAAAAAAAAGCGATATATTCAAAAGCACAAGCTGGTGAGTGGGCTGTTGGGTTAGTCCCTTCAGAATACCGTGACATCATTGAAAATCTTGTAGATGTTTATAACGATAAAGCTAAGAAAAAAGACTTCTCAGAGACAGATTTAAATAATTTAAGGCATTATGTAATAAATCAAATCAAGGAACCATTATTGAGCTAACGGGGCAGGATAGCTCAATAATTTCACGAATACTCTACATATAGAGTTATTTAAGAAGTTCGTTAATAAACCGTTATATGAAATCACAATAAAACCAAATTGGATGGTGAAAAGATTTGAAAGAAAGAATTATATTATCTCAGGCAACTTTAGACGATGTAGAATTCATTGTTGATAAAAAAACTTGCACTTCCTTATGGCACTTCGAAGATTCTATTTCATCCGATAAGGAAGCAGTTAGGAAGAATGTAGTAGAAAAAATTAATAGTGATTGGTATAAACAATACATAATAAAGTTTGATGATCCAAAAAAAACACCTATAGGAGAACTGCATATTCATTGGTATGTAAAAGAGCGTGAAAGTTGGGAAATTGGTTATTGTATCTTTCCTGAATATCGAGGGCATGGATATTCTGTAGAAGCTGCAAAAATAGCGTTGAAGTATGCTTTTGAAGATTGGAATGCGCATAAAGTGGTTGCTATGTGCAATGAATTCAATATCGCTTCATACAAGGTGTTGGAAAGGACAGGAATGGTCAGAGAAGGGATATTTAGAGAAGAACTATCCTGGCAAGGCAAATGGGTAAATCAATTCTTTTACAGTATACTGGACAGTGATTATCGAGAAATGAATCTGTAAGGGTGGATGTGTTTGAAAAGTGATTTTACACTAGTTTTTTGAAGGAAGCTTCTTAGCTGCCGCTTTCCGAGCGTTGAAGCATATCATATTAAGCTAACGGGGAACGATAGTTCAATAATATGAGTTACAAACAAAGATACCCACTTCATAATGAGATAGGTGTCTTTGCTTTCTATATCATATCCTTCTCTGCACCATGAGCGACAAAGAGATCAAACAGATTAACTGATGGCTCCTTAGCCTTTTGCCTTATACTCCGTTTAACTGAATCCCCACCATAGCTAACCAATCCATATTTGCATTTCTACGTAAAGCCCAAAATGCTTTCTTATCCTGTTCCTGAAAGCTAAGAGTACAGCAGTTGAAGCCTATCATTGACACTTATAGCTAATGAATAACAAGGCAATGTGATCCTCTTATGTTATCGTATCGCGCAATAATTAATATAGATTTCGGGCTGGATGTGTACTATGTGCGTTACAAGAATTCTATTTAATATTCTTCCTTAAATCTGCTTCTTAACAAGTAACAAGAACATAGTGAAGAAAAAAGTATCATTTTGTTTCTCCACTTATATAATTAGAATTATCGTTTGATTTCTCCTTAATATACTTACATGGAGTATCACAAAATGATTCGAAAGAGCGAAGCGATTCGAATCATAAACAAGGACAGGAGCGAAGCGGTGTCCGCGTTAGCCCGCAATGAGCGAAAGCGAATTGCTAATTAACAAAAAGTTTATCAGTAATCCTTCATATTAAAATACTTACTCTTATACTAGATAACCTATAATGCCAAAACTATGACATAACTTTTTCTAAGATCGTTTTATGAATCCTTTGAGATAATTAGGTTTTTAACCAAATCATCATTACATCTATTTATTAAATAGAACTAATTACTTGTATTGTACTTTTATTTCCTAAATATAAAATATAAGTACTGTTCCAAATTTAATAACAAAGTGCCTGACGCGGACTACGCTTCGCTTTTGTCCTTGTCACGATTCGAACGCTCTGCTTTTCGAATCGTTTGGCGTATACTCAATGTAGCATAGTTTTTTTGTACTTCTTCTTTAAGGAAGTTAAAAAAAAAGACTGTATTTTATTGATGTTTTTTGATGTCATAATGCACTCCATTGCATTATGAGTCACAGATTCCAGTCACTTGGCGGTTGATCTGTCACAGCTTCCTCGGGAAGAGTCTCGAACTTGTCTGAGGTCAAATACTGTTTGAACAGATCACGCATCCTCTTACTTGGAATGTAGATGACTATTGGTTTACCGTCCCGAATGCTACTACGCCAAACCCACTGAATGAGTTCAGACAATGCCCAAGTGTCTTCATCAACTTGAACATCGTACTGTTGAAAGAATCCCTTTTCAATTGGATTCATGAATCTATTGACCAGATATGCAAGATGGTATTTGTCTTTGTGTAAATTTGTGGCTCGTTCTGTCATTGGAATAAATGCGTTCTTGTAACCCTTTGGCGTCAGCTTCTTCTGAATCCTTTCATTGTTTCCTTTAACAGTAGTCCACAGTGCTGTGCTATTGTTAGCCTTACAGTGATTCGTCAGAAAACTAAAAGTGTTTCGTTTTAGTGTTGTAATTATGTCTTTATTCCTACTGTTTTCTAGCCAACTTTTAGATAATTTATTCCGATCGTCACCAATATCATTAAGCTTGCCTTCGTAGATTGTTATCCGTCTACGTATATGTTCTTTGTCGTGGACTTCTCTATCATTGTACTGCACAAGTCTATATTCTTGATCGTCTTTAGCAACAGACAGGTATCTATATTTAATGTCATGTAAGTCGTAATAGTATCGCTGAAACTGACCTTTAAACAAGTAAGTCAAGATGAATACACCTTTGAACATTTTGAAAATGTCACATGGTAGATTCCACATCAAAGCCGTTTTGTCAGCACACAACATAAGGTTGTTGCCGATAGCGTATTTCTTGAATATATCGAATTGTGATTCGTGTTCTAGTCTGTCTTGCTTCCAGTTGATGTAGGTCAAACCTCTATCATTAATCTCATATTCAATTAGTCCAAGGTCTACCATCGATTCCAAATCATCCTTCTTTAGTGGAACTTGTTCAATAACGTTCATTACTTCATCCAGAATTAAAGTATAGTTATTGCTTCGAATTAACTCTCTTGTTTCTGCATTTGCCATCTTGAACAAAGCGTGAGTTGTTGCAATGTCTTTGCCTTCTCCTAACAGTCGATGTAAGTCTTCCAGTTTAGTGTCACCTTTAATCGATTTTGGCTCGTGAAACTCTCTTAAATGGACAGACTGCTGTACTCTTTTGACCTCTTCAAGAAATGGCGTAACGTAAATGAAACTATGGGATTCAACGCTCATTTCATTCATGTATTGGATCGCCCAAGATGTTTTACCATACCCACAAGGGGCATCTACTATATTAATATTAGTCACTTTACAGTTCTCCTTTTATAATTATTATGATTTAGTCCTTAATTCATATGAAACATGCAAGCATCATTGTAAAACCCACATCACCATCTCTCCATAAAACCAAAAAAAGTACTGACGATTATTTTCCAAAAAAAAGAGCAAAGTAGCTCTATTAGCCACTTTGCTCTTTTCGGAAAATTTTATTTGAATATTTTTTATTATATGAGGTATTTCGAAGTGTCTGTTCAAGTTAGCCTCCAATATAAGATAATTACAATAATATACTTGCAATAGAGTAAGCTTACTTGATGTTAAATATGCAAAAAATAATTTATTCATCATCTCTCATTGCCTCAATACTCTCTTGTTTGTCGCGAGCTGACAATCGGTGGAACGGAATCGGTTTGTTATTCATTGCCTGTAACAATTCCCCATCCTGAATACTCTTTAATCTGTAATGATTCAGATCAACTATTTTTCCTTGTTTATTAGATTTATCAGACTCATTAATCATAAGTTACCTTTCTATTCGTACATATATGGGTTCATTACTCAAAGACTTTTAAATTCTAGTTAGTCGCAGCAAAGGCTCATCTTGAGTTAGTGGTGTTACATCACTCATAATCTAGATAATCAGTCTAAATAAAATCAATGTTCTATTTAGACTGATTTATAGTAAAAAGATACCTACTGTACTTTAAGAGTTGTTATTCTAACATTTTTCACTCCTAAAAAAAACGTTTCCTCACTAGTCTCTTCACAAATCAGCGCAACCAATATAGAGGGTTGTCGCTTATAACTTTCTAAGAATTTTTCATATCCAATTCCCTTCGAATCAGTAAATCCAGAGAATCCAGCCTTATCTCCTTTAAAGCTTACACTCAAGAAAACACTATTTTTTCTTTCAACGATTTCAATATAAGTGTTACTCCTCAAAACTAGGATAGAATTGGAATTATTACTTTTGTTTAATAGACCATGAAATTTGACAGCTTCCTTAAATTCCTTAACTACAGACAAGTACTCGCTTCTCCTAGCAAACATTTTTCCAACAGCGGGTGATGATGATATTTGACCAATAAACATACGATCCTCACTAACAGGGAAGTTATCTAAATTGTTGTCTTTAAATCCTGTGCTTTTCATATTAGACCAGTCCTCTCTGATTAATTGCATTATTTGTTTTATTCTGAGCTAGTAAGTTACATAAAGACCCCCTCCTTTACTGAAGCCAAGAAAAGTTCAGTACAGCTTTTCTTTTTTAAAAAAAGCAGAGTGACTTAGTAGCCACTCTGCTTCTCAATAACATATATGTTAGTCTTAATAATCCGATATATAACGTTATGCAAATTGGTTCATCCCTTTTCATAAGAAATATTAATTAAAGTTAATATTAATATAATATCACTACCTATTCATTTTTTCAACATTTAGTTAGTTACTATATTTATTAAAGCCAAAGAAAGTACTACGTGAAATAAGCTTTAACTTAAAACTCAAGAAAGTTTTAAAAAAACATCAAATAGCCACCATCTAGTCATAAAGATAAGGGCTATTTAATGCTTTTATAGCTTCTTAGTTCAAATCTATTCTAGTACCCACAATCTTAACTCCATTTGGTGTTAACGTGATCGAACTAGAACCACAGGTTAAGGTAATTTTAGAATCTGATTCAACAGCCACTTCTCCACCAACAGCATACAACTTAACTGCACTACCTTGTGCCGCATTCAATTCTAACGCTCTCATATTTCCTGCATCATTAGTATATTGAAATTGCATTGCATTCGGGAGCTTTCTAATATAACCAATGTTTCCACCTATTCCATTACCTTGCCCCCAAATCATTTCTGGATAGCTATAGTCCGAATTCGAGTCTTCTTTATTTAAAAGTAACATAAATTTCGTTATATCACTTTTTGATGAATTGCCTGTGTTCAACTTTAAAAAGTTATTACGTATATACACATAATCCTGCTTTTCTCCGTTTCTTTCTACTGCTTTCAAGCTGTTTACCATCAGATCAGAGATATATCCATCAGTCTCTTCATCAAGTACTAATTCCCCATCTATGTCTGGTTCGATAATCAGCTTTCTCGCCCGAAGCGTTCCATCATTATGAATCCAGAATCTTTTTTCTCCATTGACCTTAATGTCAATTCCTTCATTTGCATTTAATCTAATTACTTCGCCACGTTTACCATTGATCGTAATTCCATCCTGCCAATCAAATATAATCGCATCGCCCAAATTAGCATCAAGAATACGCAGTCTTCTTGTACTCATATCTTCTGCAAACAGGTTTCCATCAACATCAACATAGAATGTTTTATACCAACTTGGAGATTGTGCAGTTCCATCATTGCGCTCAATCTTAATTCCATATGTGGCATTCAATGTAGTTTTATTCATCATGTTACCTCTGGTAACAACAACGCCATTCAAAGCGTCAATAACAGTATTGTTATAGTTTCTTCCTAATTGTAATGAACTCTTCTCAAGGAAGTCTGCAAGCATACTTCTACCATACTCATACGCCTTGTAGAAGTCCTCCCACTTAGCGTGGAAGATATCCCTAGTGGAGTGTAGATCGTCAACAATATGAGTCTTAGCGTTCATGTCAGCCCATACAGGAGCCATGTATGATGTCAGGGCATTAAACGTATTCGTCAAATCTTCTCCTGCTGAAACCAATCTAGTTTTCGCAACATCAAGACCTGAGTAAGTAGAATCCCTGTCACTATAAATAGTCGTTACATACCTATCCAACTGTTCTTCAAGAGTAATGTATTGTTTTGTAATACTCTTATATTTATTGGCTAATGTTATCTTTTCTGTTGACATAATCACATCATCGAGGATGATCGAATCCAACACAGAGAAGTCGAAGTTGAGCGCAGCGGCATCCAGCAATACTTTTCCTTGCTTAGTTTCAATACGCAAGCGTTTCGCTACTAAATCCTCTGCAATAAGCGTTCCATCTTCATATGAAGAATTACCAATAGAACCATACACTTTATTAGCCCACTTATTATTCTCCCACTTCTGCAACGCCAAACCATTCGTCGCATTAAGAACTGAGCGATACTTTCCATCATCACGCAAAGCAATGAATCCATATTGACCAATAACAACATTATTATAGTATTGACCCATGTTAAGTCCTGAATAGAACTGAGCATCTTCGATTTTGTTACGAAGGTTAATCTCTTCGTCGTAGTAAGTCCTAAATTTCAAGATGAACTCTGCTCTGTCTGGAATCTCACTCGTTTGATCTGTCATAGGAGAATTCACATTGATGTTTAATGGACTATCCTTTGTGATGATTTCGATATACTGAGAGATATAAGTCATTAACGCGAAATACGCATCTGTCAAAGGGGTTGTTGAATACAAGTCAATTTTGCTTGGAGTCTTGGCAAAGAATTGTGCATCCATATCAAAAATATCGTCACGTTGAGAACGTTGATATTCCACTGCTTGTTCAAGTATTCTGTGATAGCCAGAATTGATCTTGTACAACTCTGTAATGATTTGCATTTTTTCCATTGAAGTAAGCTTATTGTCCATTACGATAGTGTTGAAGTCGCCAATGTTCAGATAGTTATTCTCAGCGTCCAGAATGACTTTTCCAACCTTATTAACGATTTTAATATTCTCAGCTACTAACCCCTTCGTATAGAGCGTACCATCCAAAGGGTCAGCCCACATTAGCTTCTCCCACCCATCTGGATAAGCAGTAGCATCCTTGCTTGCTCTATCAATAACAAAGCCTTCTGTACTGTCCAGCTTAACTCTAGTGACATCGTTGAATGACCAAAGCCCAAATACATCAGGCTTCTCATCAACTAGTCCAAGTTTCATTACGAGTTCGCCATTCCGATCAAAGATTTGCGTCTTACTACCTTGTGTCCGCATAACACCATCTTCATCTTCGAGAGCAAGGTTAACACCTGTAAAAAGCTTACCATATACCCTTTCTCCTACGATTAACTGCATTTGAAATTGATTTAATACATCTCTAATACTTAGAGTTTTCAATTCTACTTTCTCTGTAATTTCATGAGTGAGATACTTACTAACTCCGCTTTCATTAAGTCTGTACACAGTTAATGTTCCACCAATTCCTTCATATGAGATACCATCAAAGATCGACTTATATAAATCGGAAACACTCTTACCTTCGAGTAAATTTTCATATGCTAGATTGTAAGACTCTTTTGTTTTTATCCCTGCTGTCACAACATTTACCCCACCAATAGGGATATCTGAAAAACAAACAATTTCAAAATCATTATAAGGAGATACTTGATATACAAACGACTTATTATCTTTAAATTCACACAGCAAAATATCAACTTCTTCTCCATTGTGACTTGTGATCAATAAGTTCCTGATAACAGTAGCATCTTTGAATTTTTCTTTTGAAAATTCCTCCACTAAATCGTAGCAATAGTTTAAGTTCCCAGAACAAAATAAAACCAAGTTATCAAAATGATATAACTTGGTCGCTTTTTGATCTACCCTATATAATTGTCCATCTAACATTGCTGATGTTGCTGAATCTGAGCCTATAAATATATTATCATTGGTCTGTACAACTGTGGCATTGCTCATTACATCACTCCTTTTCAAATTTCGTCCAAAACGCTTTTTTCATTACAGAAAGAAAGCCTACGAGCAATAATTGGCTCGTAGGCTTCATCTGTCTTCTCGAAAATCCAAAAAGGTTTCAAGGTTTTATCATATAAAGCGCAGCAGATAAAAGAAAGACCCTTGTCCATTTTCAAAAACTTTAACAAGGGTACTTTGAATAACAATTGAAATATTCTCTTTTTAAAGGCTTAATCATTCTTTATCCACTTTGAATCAGAGGGACTGATAATGAACTCACGATACTTCTTTTCTTTTTCTTTATGAAGATTGACATTCTCATTTTCGTACATTGATAACATAGGCACTGAAACTCCTACTATTACAGAAAGGTCTTTCAACTTAATCTTTTTCTGTTTTCGTAATAATTGATACCCCTGTCTTATACTCATATTAAATTCCATCTGTACTCCTCCTCTAATTATCTTCTTACTATATAAGTGATTACGACTTAAATAGTTAATCGATTTTGGCAGAGAAGACTGGAAATTTAATAATGTATGAATAACTGCATAAATGTGTATAGTCGCATATTCAAGAGCATATCTGAGTATCTTCTTTCACTCCTCATTTATCTTTTGCTGAAGCTAAGCATTTTAAATTGCTATATATAGTTTTATAACTGAATGCGAAAACCACAAAGTACTCATAAAAAATATATGTTTTATTGCTCAGATACTCGATAGTTGTCTTAGAAAATTACCATAGTGAGTTAAGAATAGTATTAAAATAAATATAAACCCATGAAAGGGAGAATAGACCATTTCATGGGTTTTATACTAAACACAGACCTATAGAAAACCTATTTTACACTAAATAATCCTTTCTGCTAAATGGTAATATGCCGACGAGTTTAATATAGCATCCTTCAATTTCACTTTAATCATCTTAATAACATCAGCATACACTCTATTTTCTGAGTTCTTTTGGGCAATGCTAGGATCAGCTAACTCGTTGGATATTTCAGGCTCAGCGTACGAGAAGTTAGCTTCAACATCAATATACACTTCATACTCTAACAAGAACTGATCAAAGGTATGTTCTTCATCATCTTCTAAAAAGTCAATAACATCGGTATAGTGCCGCATCCTAAACTCATGATAGTAATCGTTTAGAAATCTACGATATGCAATCGATGAACTAATGTCCATACCAACACATCCTATCCGCATCGTTAATCTGCCCAAACACTATCCATAAGCTTCTTAATCTGTTGCTCTCGTTGTTCTGTTTCCGTTCTATCAGTTGTCCAAACACCATCAACAAAAACAACGACATCACCAACCTTGACTGATGTATTTACAACAGATTTGTCAACATCCTGTGTTTGACCATCGATCTCAATTACCACGTAATCTCCTTCGATTCTATCAACAATCCCCTTCATAAGAAACACCTCCTAAATATTACTCACAGCCTACTCCATCACCATCTCGGTCTAATTTTGAACTATATCCAGGATCACCTTGATAAATTGGAGCTGCTCCCGCTTCTCTAACAGCGGTACAGTTCTTGTAATAAACATCCTCTGTTGAAGAATCCTTTGGAGGCGAGACGTTTTTTTCAGGAGACTTGGTTGCTTTTGGAGCTGCTTTTGGAGCTGCTTTTGGAGCTATTGTTGGGGCTGTTGTTGTAATGGTTGCCTTCCACTCTTTTTGTGACACTGTAATGTTTGTGCCATCAGAAGTAAATACAATAGTTCCTTGTTTATCATTTCGGTATATTTTGATATTTTTGTCAGTGAGACGTTTTAGAATATTACTTGTTGGATGACCGTAGTTGTTTTCACCTACTTGAATTACCGCATATGTAGGATTTACAGCATCTAAGTATGACTGACTGTTAGATGAATTTGATCCATGATGTGCAACCAATAAGACATCTGATTTTAAATTGGTTCCATTAGCGAGTAAGTCATTTTCACTCTTGGATTCAGCATCACCTGTGAAGAGGAATGAGTTATCCCCGAATGTAAGCTTTATTACAGCACTCATTTCATTTGAATCATCATAGGTGTTAATTGGGGCTATCACATTTACACTCAGTTGATTATCAAGCTTGAGATCAATGCCAGCTTTTGCTGTGTTGACTTTCAAGTTTTTATTCTTAATGGAATTAAGTAAAGATTCAAATGTTTTCGTATTGGATGAAACCTTTGGCATGTAAATCGATCCAATTTCAAATGAATCTACTACGGCATCTAAACCGCCAATATGATCAGCATCTGGATGTGTTCCAATAAGAGTATCAACTTTTTTAACACCTTGTTCCTTCAAATAATTAACAACGCGCTGTTCATCATCATTATTACCAGCATCTATAAGCATGGTCTTTCCGTTTGGCGTCAGAATTAATTGGGATGCACCTTGTCCAACATCTATGTAATGTACTTCGAGCAGACCAGTAAGAGTGGCTTGATTCTTAATTACTGGCTCTTCTGTTGGTGATGGCGATGCTACAACTTGATTATTATTAATTCCCTTAACACTGTCACGTGATACAGAAGTGTTAGAGGAAACTACTGTTGTTCCCTCTTTCTGAGATTCGTTATTTTGAAGAGCAACTGAACTATTATCTACTGGTACTAGCGCTCCTCCAATAAACATTAATATAGAAAAAGCAATTAATAGAAAAGCACTATTCTTCCTACTTTTTATTCTTAAAAACTTAATACTTCCCTTGATAATTCCGATAAAGGCTAATATCATTCCAAAAAAAGATAAAAAAATTAAAAATGATGCAAAACCCTCCATATGTATATCCCCCACTTTAATTACTATATTTCAATGATATCTCTTACTCAATCAATATAGCAACATCGCATTAGCCATTACTCTAAACTAATATGGAAAAACAATGAACGAAATATATAAAATCTATCTCAGGTACATCCCCAGATGAAAATGCTAATGATGAAGGATAGTGCTAACCTTCGCAAAAGAGAATACGCCTACGAACATTGATCAGCTCCTATACATTTCTCTTTGAAATCTCCTCGATTTGTAAATGAAGTATGACTGTCTGCTGATATTTGCAGAATTAAATATTATATTAAAATTTCACTTTTGTAGCTTCCACTTGCTAAGTGGAGAATGATTCTGATACTTCTTTGCTATTTCTTCACGGGTTAAATCCATATAAGCTTGTTCAGTTACAGTTACAGAGCTATGTCCAAGAATACGAGACAACGTATAGAAATCTCCACCATTTAGTAAATAATGTCTGGCGAAATTATTTCTTATCATATGAGGATGAACATCTATCCCAGCCATCTTGCTAGCATCCTTTAATTGCTTCTCAAACGATTGGATACTTAAAGGAGTCCCTTTGGTTGTTGGAAATAGTAATTCGGATTCTGTGTAACGGTCTTTAAATTTTAGATATTGCTTTAATTCCCTTTGCATCACATTGGAAAAATAGACATATCGTTCTTTGTTACCTTTAGTTTTAGTCAATAGAATCATTTTACTCTTAAAATCAATTGCATCTACGGTTAATTCTAAGCATTCACCAATTCTCATGCCAGTATCCTGTAACAATAACACGATGATTTTATTTCGATATCCATGAAACTTGGTATAATCAAACTTTTCAATCAATCCATTAAACTCTTCTTGACTAATCCCCTTTTTCTGTCTTCTAACAGTTTTTATTTGTGAGATATTCTCAACAGGATTTTTTAGTAACTCTCCTTCTTGTTTCAACCAATTAAAGAAAACCTTTATATTACGAATGTAGTTATTAATTGTGATTGATGAAACCTCTTTTTTAAAGTCCATTCTATTTTCTGGAAAGTTGACCAATTTAGATGACTCACGATTTACTACCGTATATTTCCCTCGCTCTTGTAGGTAAGCAATATACTGCCTAATATGTCCAACACGTACTTCTTTCACCTTATCTACATCATGCTGATTCTTTAAATAAGCAACAAATAACTTCAAAGATTGTTCATAAGAATGAATCGTTTTCCGTGATAAATTTTTATTCTGACAATATGCTAAAAAGTCTTCTAAGAAAAACTCCAAATCCGATAACTTCATACAAATCCCCCATCTCTTTTCCTATAAAAACAAAACCCAATAAACCAAAAAGGTTTATCGGGTGAGATGGAAAAAATTTATCGGTTTCAAAACAAGTTTATTGGCTTTCATATACTGACTGTAAACACCTACCAGAAACCCACAATCCCTTACCACGCACTGCCCCTAACCCTTTCAGCTAACCTTATGCTCAATCCGTAGCTTGTCTGCTACCATGGCAATAAATTCCGAGTTAGTAGGCTTAGATTTGGAGATATTAATGGTGTAGCCGAATAAATGGCTGATGGAGTCGATGTTGCCACGGGTCCAAGCCACTTCAATCGCATGGCGAATGGCACGTTCAACGCGTGAAGGCGTGGTCTTGAATTTCTCTGCTATGGCTGGATAGAGTGTTTTTGTAATCGCACCAAGGATCTCGATATTGTTATATACCATGGTGATCGCTTCGCGCAGGTACTGATAGCCCTTAATATGTGCTGGAACACCGATCTCGTGGATGATCGAGGTAATGTTAGCATCAAGATTCTTGCCCTTCGTAAGCGGCACTACATTCGATCTGGACGTCGACGAATAGTTGTACATGTTAGAGGATGAGCTCATGCTGCCTTGGACCCCTACAAGCTGACGTACACGATTTGCCAGGACCTCCATATCGAACGGTTTCAAAATATAATAGGATGCACCAAGCTGTACAGCTCTTTGAGTGATGTTCTCCTGACCAAAAGCGGTCAGCATGATGATCTTCGGTTGAGGATTCAGATCCATATCACGCAGACGTTCCAAGACACCCAGACCGTCTAAATGTGGCATGATGATATCAAGAATAAGGACATCGGGAACTTTGCGTGCTTCGCTTAGCATTTGAAGCACTTCTTCACCATTGTAGGCGATACCCGTTACCGTCATATCTTCTTGTTCAGAAATGTATTCGGAAAGCAAATTCGTAAACTCCCTGTTATCATCGGCCAACAACACTTCAATATTCTGCACTGGCTGCTTCCTCCTTAATTATATCTGCTATTCGAAAATAACATTTTTTTCTTGTCTCTTAACATTTTCGACATGGAGATTGAATTCCCTTCTGTCGAAAATTATTTTTCTTTATTTTTTTTCTGGCATGGATTATAATTAAATATTTTATTTCAAAGTTCGATGATCTTCGTAATCCTTCGACAAAAAAATCTTAAGGCTAAACCGCCTTAAGATTTAATGGATACCTATTCTCCTGTAGGGTTACACCAGAATCCTTAAGCATCCATTCGATGAAGCAACCGTAGCCGGACTTAGGATCATTTACAAACACATGAGTTACAGCGCCGATGAGCCGTCCATTTTGAACGATTGGACTTCCGCTCATCCCCTGAACGATACCACCTGTCTTATCGATCAGTCGCGGATCTGTGATACGAATGACCATACCCTTTGTCGCCGGCGTCTGCTGATGTGCCACATGAATGATCTCAACCTTAAATCGTTCTACCTGCTGCCCATCTACAACGGTAAGAATTTCAGCTGGACCTTCCTTGACTTGATTGCTCATTGCCACAGGAATAGGTTCTTTATAAAGACTATGCTCGGGATTACGACTCATTTTACCGAAGATGCCAAAATCTGTGTTACTCTCCACATTACCAAGCACTTGGCTTTCTTTTAAGAAATGGGCTCGTTTCTCGCCCGGATCGCCATCCTGGCTTTTAGAAATCGAAGTTACACTGGACTGAACAATATGACCGCTGCCAACAACAATTGGTGTTCCTGTATTCATGTCCGTAATCACATGTCCTAAAGCTCCATAAACCCCCTGTTTCGGGGCATAAAAAGTTAACGTGCCGACACCCGCTGCAGAATCTCGAATGTACAGGCCTAACCTCCAGACTTTGTCATTAATATCATACGCGGGTTTCAGCTTGGCTGTATGCTCTTTCCCAGCGCGTTTAAAGACAATCGTCAGAGAATTATTCGCTTTTCCAGCACGATCCACAAGCTTGGCCACCTTAGATAACTCGTCCAACTTCTCTCCATCAATGGAGATCATCAAATCACCTGGCACCAAACCGCTGACCTCACCTGGGGAAAGCTTGGATTTCTCGGATACTTCAATCAGATGATGTCCAACAACCAGAACACCTGCTGATTTCACCTTTACTCCGATCGTTTGACCTCCCGGGATCACCTTCAGTTCCGGTTTCATTCCATGCGCAGTCACCTTGGCAGGTTCACTGTTCAGTGGTGCGGCAAAACTTTGGTGGGTTCCCGTTATGCCCGATAAACTAAGAAAGAAGGCAAATAAAAGGCCTGGCATTAACTTCCTGAGGTTAGGCTTCAATGGCTGTCACGCTCCCTTTTGCTTCTTTCGCTTGACGAAAAAGGTGGTCGCCAATTGCGTACCTATAAGATAACCTTGCCCCCAGGCTTTTATTACTGTCAATCATTGTTCCGCTTAGCTTGTTGCAGCCTTACTTGCCTCGGCCAAATTAAGCATTTCCTGCGAATGGTGCAATGTTTTTTCGGTAATTTCCACCCCACCCAGCATTCGGGCCAGCTCCATTACACGTCCATCATTCGAGAGTGATTCCACTTCCGTCATGGTTCTTCCGTCCTCAACCTTTTTGCGGATTAAGTACTGATGATCAGCCATACAAGCCACCTGCGGTAAGTGCGTAATGGAGAACACCTGACAAGTGGAGGACAGCTTATACAGTTTATCTGCAATGGATTGAGCAGCCCGACCACTCACACCGGTATCTACCTCATCAAAAATCAGAACTGGAATCGCATCATGACGCGCAAAAATACTCTTCATTGCCAACATAATTCGCGACAACTCACCACCCGAGGCAATTTTGCCAAGAGGTCTTAACGGCTCGCCAGGGTTAGGGGAAATCATAAATTCCGCACTGTCGATCCCTTGTCTTGTAAGACGAATACGCCGACCCTTATAATCAACTCCACGTGGGTCCTCCAACGTGTCTAATTTAACCTGTAGCGAAGTTCTTTCCATCTGAAGATCTTTAAGCTCACTCTCCACTTGCGTGGCTAAATCAGACGCACACAGCTTCCGTGCTTCACTTAATTCAGTAGCTGCTTCCATCAATACAGACAGCAATGCATCGCGTTTGGTCGTCAGTTTCTCCAGATATTCATCTTTATTCTCAAGCAGATCGGTTTCCCGATGGATTTGTTCATAATAAGCCAAGATCTGTTCTACACTATCTCCGTATTTACGGCGGAGGCCGGTAATTAAATCGAGACGATTCTCGATTTCTTCGAGTCGCTGTGGATTGAATTCGATCTCTTCTCGGTAATCACGAAGCTGAAATGCAGCATCCTCTAGTTGATAATAAGAAGATTGCAGCTGCTCAAGCACGGATTTAAGACCCTTTTCATCATAACGAACCGCATCCTCGAGTCTGGAAATGACATTACCTATGGATTCTAAGCCTTGTCTATCGTAGAGAAGCTCATATGCACCGGATACGGAATCCATCATTTTCTCACTGTGGGATAGTTTGACCCGTTCTTCGGCAAGTAATTCATCTTCTCCCGGTTTTAATGCTGCAGATGAAATTTCTTCTAATTGAAAACGGTACAAATCAAGCATTTGATAAGCCTTTTGGCTGGATTCCTGCAGCTCTCGGAGCTCTTTCTCCACTTTTGCAAAGGCTGAATACTTTTCCTGATATACCGCTTTTAGCGGCCCGATAATGGGTTCTCCGTATGTATCTAACAGTCCCAAATGTCGTTCTGCCTTCAATAAGTTTTGGTGTTCATGCTGTCCATGAATATTAACCAGCTGCTCGCCAATTTCACGTAGCATAGTAAGATTGACCATCTGTCCGTTTACTCGTGATGTACTTTTACCCTGAGAGGTGAGCTCACGGCGTATTATAAGATGCTCCTCACGCTGAGCCTCAATGCCAAGACGCTCTAAAGTATCCCAGACGGGATGACCGCTAGGGAGGCTGAAGAGCGCTTCCATCTCTGCTTTTTCACAACCGTAACGAATAGAATCCGCGGAGCCGCGCCCTCCGGCAATCAGTCCAAGCGCATCAATAATAATGGATTTACCTGCCCCAGTCTCCCCTGTGAGCACATGGAAGCCAGGATAAAAATGCACATCTACCGCCTCAACGACGGCTAGATTGCGGATAGACAAGGTTTCTAACACTAATAGAGCACCTCCGAGAAGATGATAAGAATATAATGAAATTTATACTTTCTTATAATTTAAGAAATGTAACCCATGATTTGTGAAATTACAGTCTTACTGTCCTCAGGCTGGCGGCAAATAATTAGAATGGTATCATCACCAGAGATGGTCCCCATAATTTGTGGCCAGTCAATATTATCAATCAAAGCAGCGACTGAGTTAGCCGTCCCTGGTAAGCATTTCATCACCACAAGATTAGCCGATGAATCGATCTGCACAAAATTATCCACCAAAACGCGCTTCAGCTTCTGTATTGGATTGTACCGTTGGTCAGTTGGAAGCGAATATTTGTATCTTCCATCATCCATAGGAACCTTGATGAGCAATAGCTCTTTAATGTCTCGAGATACTGTAGCTTGAGTAACCTGAAAACCAGATTCACGCAAGGCTTCTACCAGCTCGTCCTGTGTCTCGATATCCTTTTGCGTAATAATCTCACGTATCTTAATATGTCGTTGACCCTTCATTGTTGCCTCCTAAAAGTTTTGTAAGCGACACTTCCAGATTAGCAGCGACAAAACTACATCGGAAGCATGAACTTAGTTTTGTAAGCGATGCTCCCCGAATTGCTTCGGCAAAACTACTTCGGAAGCATACACCTAGTTAAATATGGACTCAGTTTGATTCTCCGTCATCTCTGCCAAGCTTAATTACTTGAATAGATCCCGCTGCAGTATTAACATACAAAACTCCGCTACATTCCGGATAAATCAGCAAGTACGGAAGCAAGGTATCTCGTAAGCCACTGCCTGTGAAATCCAAAGGTTTGCGTGGTCTAGAAAGGATAACCAAATATATTGATCCTTCCTCTTTAGTCGCCACATAATCTATAAATAACCGGCTATACATCTGCGCCCCGTTTACGTTGAAGGACAACGGGATTTTGAGCTTCCCTCCAACGACCTCGTACCCTTCATCCTCTAGTATGTCTATAGATGGGTGAGGAATAATCACTTTATTAAACGGGATCTGATCCTTCATGAAAGAACGCGGAGAATTTTGCAGCCATATATATATCCGATAAATTATAAAAATCGATAATGCTACTCCAATAAACGCCATGACGACCTTGTCAGAGCTACCCGCCACTATCAATCACCTCGGTGATTTATTCGCGTGAAGCCATGCCAATTCCTTCTTCTAAGCTGCCTTTTTAGAAGCTTTCCAAATAATTGTTATTTTCCATATGGAAAAAGAAACTCACCGGCGCGATGAGTTTCCATGAGTCGAATTTACATTAAAAGTACCCGTAGCCTGCTTAATCACTTCATCCGCTAGGGATGGGAAATCCTCCACTGGAATGACTGATGATACAGCATCTGAAGGCTGTAATGTACCTTCTTCAGCTTCCGCCAATTCAGGTGTTAGTCTCCAGTGAGCAAGAAACTCAATATTGCCTTCCCCGCCTGTAATCGGTGAAAAAGTTAATCCCTGCAGCTGGTAACCTAGCTCTGCCGCCATGGTCAGTACATTAATTAATACCTCTTTATGAACAGCAGAATCACGAATTACACCTGATTTACCAACCTTCTCCCGTCCTGCCTCAAACTGCGGCTTGATCAGCGCAGCAATATCCGCCGGGCGCTTAAGCAAAGCTTTGAGCGGTGGAAGAATTATTTTTAAAGAGATAAATGAAACATCAATACTCGCAAAATCTGGAATCGGACCCACCAAATCTGGAGGCGTCATA
Organism: Paenibacillus sp. FSL E2-8871; assembly: GCF_038000345.1. NCBI lineage: Bacteria > Bacillati > Bacillota > Bacilli > Caryophanales > Paenibacillaceae > Paenibacillus > Paenibacillus sp. FSL E2-8871. The sequence continues at coordinate 2,668,477 of NZ_JBBOBV010000001.1, forward strand.
TATCGGAAATTCGTTCGTTCCATCACACTAACGCGTTCATCATTACGCAGCGACCAATCCAGCTGATTATAGCCAACATCAATCGCGTACACATGGCTTACTCCATTCTGAAGTGCACAATCCGTAAAGCCTCCAGTAGAAGCACCGATGTCCAGCATGGTCCGTCCCGTAAGATCAATATTAAATTGGCGTAGAGCCTTCTCCAGCTTTAGTCCTCCACGACTGACATAAGGATGCACAGAGCCTTTAACCTTAAGGGTAGCCTCCCGTGACACCTTCATACCAGCCTTTTCAATGCGTTCTTCATCCGCGAGCACCAGTCCTGCCATAATGGCTGCTTTAGCCTTCTCACGGCTTTCATAAAAACCTTGCTCAACAAGTAGTACATCTATCCGTTCTTTACGGTGTTCCATGGTCATCTCCCGATCGTTCAAAGGGTTGCTAATTTCCGGCTTCCATTTAGGAAGACGAAGTTGTTTTGTAGTTATAAGCACTCAAAGCCATCATGGACTTGATACGTGCACATAGCGCCTCTACAGTAAGACCTGTTTCCTGGCGCTGTTCTTTAATAGAGCCGTGCTCCACAAAGATGTCAGGTACACCCATCAGATGTACACGAGCGTCATAAATTTCATTCTCTGCGTAGAATTCTAATACCGAGCTGCCGAGGCTTCCCGCTTGGCAAGCCTCTTCAATAACAACCATGTTGGTTCCAGCGTGAGCCAAATCAAGCAGCATGGAGTTGTCGAGTGGCTTCAGGAACCGCGCATTTACGACGCCTACCTGAATCCCTTCCCGCTTGAGTAAATCAGCGGCTTCTTCAGCCACTTGAACCATAGGTCCGCAGGCTACAACAGCATAACCTTCGCCTGTACGCAGTCGTTCCCATGATCCGATTGGAATAGTACGCAGCTCAGGATCCATTGCTACACCTGTACCGTTAATACGCGGATAGCGATAAGCAATCGGACCGTCATTATATTCAAGCGCCGTCTTCATCATATGACGCAGCTCATTTTCGTCTTTTGGCATCATCATCACCATATTCGGAATATGGCGCATAAAAGCAACATCGTACACACCCTGATGAGTCTCACCATCCGCACCTACAAACCCCGCGCGGTCAATGGCGAACATAACATTCGCGTTATGCCGGCAAATATCATGGACGATCTGATCATAGGCACGCTGCATGAAGGTAGAATAAACCGCATATACCGGCTTCATCCCTTCCATAGCCAAAGCTGCACAAAGCGTAGCCGCATGTTGCTCGGCAATCCCGACATCAATCATACGATCGGGAAATTCCTTAGCAAAAGGAAATAAACCCGAGCCTCCTGGCATCGCAGGTGTAACAGCAATCAGACGGGAATCTTCCCGACCCAGTTCGATCAGCGTCTCGCCAAATACTTCCGTGTACATTGGAGGACCCACAGCTTTAAGCGCCTGACCCGACTCAATTTTGTATGGTGAAATGGCATGTGATTTATAGAAATCGGTCTCAGCCGGTTTGTAGCCCTTACCTTTAGTTGTTAGTACATGTACCAACACAGGTCCAGCCACGTTATCTGCTTGGTGGAAGGTGTCAATCATCTTCTCCAGATCATGTCCGTCTACAGGACCGAGATACGTAAAGCCGAGCTCTTCAAACAATACTCCAGGTACCATCATATATTTGAGACTATTCTTTAACTGTTCAGCAGTCTTCGCTAATCGTCCTCCGATAGCCGGAATCTTCTTAAGCAGCCCTTCTACTTCATCTTTGGCACGCAAATAGTGGCGATCTGAACGTATTTTGCTTAGATAATTATGCATCGCCCCTACATTAGGAGCAATTGACATTTCATTATCGTTCAAAATAACCATCAGCTTACGCTTCTCATGGCCAATATGGTTAAGTGCTTCAAACGCCATTCCACCAGTAAGAGCACCGTCACCAATCACCGCAATAACCTTATTGTCTTCACCCTTGAGATCGCGAGCCATCGCCATCCCCATTGCTGCCGATAATGAGGTACTGCTATGTCCAGCTTCCCACACATCATGCTCACTTTCGGAGCGCTTAACGAAGCCGCACAAGCCCTGATATTTACGCAGGGTATCGAAGCGGTCTTGACGACCAGTCAGAATCTTGTGAACATAAGCCTGGTGGCCAACGTCGTAAATCATTTTGTCACGAGGGCTGTTATAACAATAATGCAAAGCCAAAGTGAGCTCCACGACTCCTAGATTGGATCCGAGGTGCCCCCCAGTTGCTGTAAGCTTCTCAATCAGAAATCGACGAATTTCCTCCGCTAAGGTAGTTAATTCATCGACTGACAATGATTTTAGTTGCTTAGGATCATTTATTTGTGGAAGCAGCACGTATAGTTCCCCGCTTTCCTAGATGTTGTAAATTATATAAAACCCATTATAACACAAACGAAACGGCTGTCGAAATACAGCCGTTTCGAAAGTTCATAATTAGTGATCACGTGCCATTAAGTAATCTGCAATTTCCAGCAGGCGTTGGCTGTCATGAAAGCCACCGTTCAGAACAGCATTACGGGCTGTTTCTGTAAGCTGCTTCACTTCTTCTCGCGATGCTTCGAGGCCAATAAAATAAGGATAGGTTACTTTATGCTGCTTAACATCACTGCCTGTTTTTTTGCCAAGTTTACCTTCGTCTCCAACCAAATCTAGAATGTCATCCTGGATTTGAAAAGCGAGTCCAATGGCTGTTCCAAATTTATGCAAAGCCTCAAGCTGCTGCTCGTTAGCACCTGCAATACGACCGCCAGCTAGTAGCGAAAAGATAATCAAATCTCCTGTCTTATGCAGATGAATGTACTTTAGCTGTGCAAGATCGGTTAGACCCTGCTCGCCTTCCATATCTGCAATCTGACCGCCAACCATACCACGAGGACCTGCCATTTCCGCCAAATCCTCCACGATGGATAGTACACTTTCCGCAGGGACGCCAAATTTACGCGAGGCTTGTACCACACTGTAGAAAGCATGGGTCAGAAGGGCATCACCCGCAAGAATAGCGGTCGCTTCCCCGAAGACTTTATGATTCGTCAGCTTCCCGCGCCGATAATCATCATTATCCATGGCAGGCAAATCATCATGAATTAACGAGTAGGTATGTACCATCTCTATAGCAGCAGCGACAGGCAGGGCAGCCTCTCGGCTTCCTCCCAGTGCTTCACATGCGATAATTACCAGCAGTGGCCGGAGGCGTTTGCCCCCAGCCATAAGTGAGTACTTCATGGCTTGCTGCAAATTCTCTGGAACCATCCATTGCGTGGGGAGAATAACCTCTAGTTCATGTGAGACTAGATCGCTTAAGGACGCGATGTAATCCTCCAGTGGCTGACGCAGTGTTTCTCCTTCAGAGTTTCTCTCAAGCTCATGCTCAAAGCGAGTCATCGGCGTCCCCTTCCAGACGTGCACCAAACGGCTTCTTTCGCAGTTCTCCGTCCTCTAGGGTAATCATTTCGATCTTACGCTCAACCTGCTCAAGCTTGCTGCCGCAAAGCTGAGATAACTTCATACCTTGCTGAAATAAATCGATGGCCTTCTCCAGGGGAACGTCGCCGTGTTCAAGCTCACGTACGATTTCCTCCAGCCGGTCCATGGCGCCTTCAAAATCAAGTTCCGCTTCCTTCGTCATCGTCTTTGCCATCCTCCTTCATTCCCCATACCTGGCAGTTCAGCTGTCCGTCATTCATCTTTATCACTACAAGATCGCCAAGCTGTACTTCGGTCAGCGATTTGATTAAATGTTCTTCCGCTTCGTCATAGACTAAGCTGTAGCCTCTCGACATAACTTTAAGAGGGCTCAGTGCATCCAGATGACGAATCTCCGCTACATAGCGAGCTCGCTTCTCCTGCAGGCGGGCCTGCATCGCACCCATCAGCTCACGGCGCATGCTTTCGGTGCGCTGACGCGCAGCAGCAACACTGCCGTGCGGATGGAACCGCTGCAGACTATGATGCAGCACAGCTTTGCGCTCGCGGGAACGGCTGAGCCGTGCATCCGCTGAGCGCTGGAGCCGCTCACGCAGCTGATCCAGCCGCTGCGTGTGCTGCATCAGCGAGCGGCGCGGGCCTGCCAGCGCCAGCGAGCGTTCCAGCCCCGCGTGACGCTCGCGTCCGCGCTGGGCGCGTCTTTGCAGCGCTTGGCGCAGCCGCTGCTGTTGCTGGCGAAGCTGCGCAGCTAGCTCGCCGGCGTGTGGCACGGCTAGCTCCGCGGCCGCTGTGGGCGTAGCCGCGCGGAGATCGGCGGCGAAATCGGCAATCGTGAAATCGGTCTCGTGGCCAACGGCCGAGATGACCGGAATCCTTGATGCCGATATCGCTCGCGCGACTTCCTCCTCGTTGAACGCCCACAGCTCCTCGAGCGAACCGCCGCCGCGGCCGACGATAAGCACGTCGGCCTCATCCATGCGGTTCAACGCTCCAATCGCCTTCACGATCGATGGCGCGGCGCCTTTGCCTTGCACCAGTACGGGATAGATTACAATAGCCACCTGCGGAAACCGCCGCTGGAGTGTAATCACGATATCCCGCACAGCTGCCCCCGTTGGCGAAGTAATCACGCCAATGCACTTTGGAAAGCGAGGCAAAGGACGTTTACGCGCTTCTGCAAACAGCCCCTCTTGCTCAAGCTTGCTCTTCAGCTGCTCATAGGCTAAATATAGACTACCAATTCCATCTGGCTGCATGTGTGTGGCATAGAACTGGTACTGCCCGTCCCGTTCATATACGGTCACATTACCTCTAGCAATTACCCGAGCACCTTCCTTCGGAATAAAGGGTAGGCGCTGGTTATGAGAAGCAAACATAATCGCCTTGATCCGACTGCTCTCATCCTTTAGCGTGAAATACATATGACCGCTACCATGATGCGTAAAGTTGGAAATCTCTCCGCGAATCCATACATCCGAAAGTAAATTATCCGAGTCTAGCTTCATGCGGATGTAACGGTTGAGTTCTTTTATCGAATAGACCTGCCGCTCTGCCGCCATGAATTCCTACCCCTATTCCAAGCCGTGACGGCGCTTAGCCGCAATCAGCGTGTTGCTCATCAGCATTGTAATTGTCATCGGTCCAACCCCACCCGGAACAGGTGTGATGTATCCGGCAACTTCTTTTGCACTATCATAATCAACGTCACCCGCAAGCTTACCGTTATCCAAACGGTTCATACCTACATCAATGACAACAGCACCCGGTTTCACGTAAGAAGCGTCAATGAAATTCGCGCGTCCGATCGCAACAACTAGAATATCTGCTTGACGGCTAATTTCTTGCATATTAGCTGTACGGGAATGGCACATCGTCACAGTAGCATTCTCACGTTGCAATAACAAAGACACTGGCTTACCTACAATATTACTGCGGCCAATGACCACAGCATGTTTACCAGCCATTCCTGTTCCTGTACGTTTGATTAGTTCAATTACACCTGCAGGTGTACAAGGAAGCAGACTGTCAGCACCAATCACTAGGTTACCTACATTTACAGGGTGGAAGCCGTCAACGTCTTTCTCCACGGAGATCGCATCAATAACAGCTTTTTCCTCAATATGCTTAGGCAATGGAAGTTGAACTAGAATCCCATCAATATCATCGCGTCCATTAAGCTGCGCTACGAGAGCCAGCAATTCTTCTTGAGTAGTAGACTCATCCAGTTTATGCACTTCCGAATGGAAACCAAGGCTGATACAAGATTTTTCCTTGTTGCGAACATAAACTTGTGATCCTGGATCTTCACCTACTAGAATTACTGCCAGACCGGGCTTCACGCCACGTTTCGCCAGTTCAGCAACCTCCTGGGCAATACCAATACGAATTTCCTCAGATACTTGTTTACCACTGATGATTGCTGCTGTCATGATAGTCTCTCCCCTTTTATATACTTTACTATTGTACAAGCATAAACGCCTTCGGCGTCCTTACGTGGACGGTAAGCGTTTATGCGAGAAATATAAAACATAAAGAATAGGTGAATAACTTATACTTGCTTATTTTTTTAAAAATTAAGAATGGTCAGCTTTAATTGTATCGATCTCCTGGATCATCTTACCAAGCACACCGTTTACAAACTTACCGGAATCATCCGTTCCAAAATGCTTGGCCAAATCTATAGCCTCATTTACAGCAACCTTAGCCGGAACATCATTCGCGAACACCATTTCATACGCCGCAAGACGTAAAATTTGACGATCCACACGTGACAGACGGCTCATTTGCCAGCCTTTCAAGTAATGCTCAAGCATATCGTCAATTGCAACCTTGTGCTCCCACACACCGTTTACATGCTCCACCACATAGTGCTTAAGCTGAATTTCGTCCGTAATTACACGCTCTGTTTCATTCTCCTCTGAAGCTTCCTCCAGCAGCATTTCCACAGCTTCCGCGCTCTCTACATCGTTCATTTCCATCTGATACAGGCTTTGGACAATAATCTCTCTCGCTATACGTCTTTTCATGTGTTCCTCCTAAAATCTTATATCGCATTAACATCTTTACTCAAACTTCTATAACGTCGGGCAACCATAAATATAACTTCACACCTCAAGTGTGATAATAATTCAGACTTTAATCACATCGCCTATAATTATTTTAAGCCCAAATCCTTCGAATTCTATCCCTAATCCTTAGAGGATTATTGTCCGATGTCCGTTAAAGATATCTTTCACAATTAAAAAAACCGCAAAGTCTTTCTTCCAGGGGCATTGGACAACACAAACTTACGGCTTCCTGCTCCGGGAAAAAGACTATCGCGGTTCACTTGAAGGGACGCCAGCGTCCGGATAGACGCGTAATCAGCTCCTGCCACTGAAACAGGGGAGCCTCTGCGTTATCCTTTCTTTTGCCGAACGTATATCCGATGAACACTACCAGTGCAAAGAACAACATATCCCAAAAACCGCAAATTAAATATATCAAACCTAGACCAATGCCGAAAGTCACTCCGGCGATTCTACCCCCGTGACTTTCCCATACTTCTTTCCAAGACATAAGGGAAATTCACCTCTATTCCACTCGACTTTTGAAGCTTGGAGACTGCGTGAGGTTAGCAATATATACAGACACATCAGCAACCGGAATACCGGTTGTCTCCTGCACAAAATCATGCACCTGACGTTGCACTTCTGTGGTTAGTAGCGGCAATGAATGTTCACCATCCACTACTGCGCGAATTGTAATTTCAAGGCCCGCCTGAGAAACGCGAATACGCGATTTGAGATCTCTGATTCCCTTCACTTTACCGGCAGCCTTCAGACTCAGATTCTCAATGGTCTCCACTGAAATCTGGATATCCCCATACTCTGTACGCTGATCAACAGAAGGTAAAGAAGCGCGATCACGACGCAAAGAGATGTAGAAAAATCGGATGCTCAGAAGGAACAAGACAACTGCTACTACAATTGCAGTAATATAAGCTGCTGGTCCATTCTCAATCTCCAAAGTTTTAGGAATAGCACCGCTCAAGAGGAGGATGGCAATAACAGATAATATTCCGATACTTAAGCTGTAGACAAACAGCAAAAGTCTGTCCAAAATTTTTGCCACGAGTCTCATAACCTCCTTAAATTAGAGTAAACCCTCGACTTTACTGTCGGGGGTTTATGGAAGAACGACGACTGTTATTTCACGCGAAGAACCGTTTCAGCTTCCTCGTTCTTGTCTACAGTGTTGTTGTTCTTGAATTGTACATCATGAATATGCACATTCACTTCCACAACAGTCAGACCAGTCATAGTCTCGATGGAACGCTTAACATTACGCTGAATTTCAGCAGCCACTTCAGGAAGACGGTTACCATATTCAATGATTACAGAAACATCCACTGCAGCTTCGCGTTGTCCAACCTCTACTTTAACTCCTTTAGACAAGTTCTTACGTCCGAGAAGCTCAACAATACCACCGGCGAAACCACCGCTCATGCCAGCTACACCTTTAACCTCAACGGTCGCTAAACCTGCGATCACCTCGATCACTTCAGGAGCAATCTGGATCTCACCGATTTCTGTCCGTTCGTATTCTGTCGGCAATGTACTCATTTTAGACTTCACACCTTTCAACAAAGATTCTCATAAATTCAAGCGTAAAGCACGTCTCTTATTAAACATACTATATCATTTGACGAACTTTATGACAAACAAAGCGAAGTCGTCCTAAATTTCATACTCTTCCAGAAACTTGATGTCAAAATTACCATCCAGAAATACAGGATGCTCCAACAGTTTCTGATGGAAAGGGATCGTAGTATGGATTCCCTCCACGGCAAATTCAGCCAAGGCGCGCTTCATCTTTGCAATCGCTTCCTGACGTGTGGGTGCCCATACAATCAGCTTTGCAATCATAGAATCATAGAAAGGGGAAATCGTATAACCAGGGTACGCCGCACTGTCTACACGAACACCGAGACCTCCAGGCGGCAAATAAAAGCCGATTTTACCTGGTGAAGGCATAAAATTACGTTCTGGATCTTCCGCATTGATACGGCATTCAATCGACCAGCCATTAATCACGATATCTTCCTGTGTAAATGACAAAGGATTTCCTTCTGCAACCGAAATCATTTCCTTGATCAAATCCACACCCGTAACCATTTCCGTTACCGGATGCTCTACCTGAATACGAGTATTCATCTCCATGAAGTAGAACTGTCCATCCGGTCCAAGCAAGAATTCAAGCGTTCCCGCTCCCGAATAATTCACAGCGAGTGCTGCACGAACTGCTGCATTCCCCATCGCTTCACGGATATCCGGTGTAAGTACAGAACAAGGTGCCTCTTCAATCAGCTTTTGGCGACGACGCTGTACGGAACAGTCGCGTTCACCTAAATGCACTACATTACCATGCTTATCTGCAATAATTTGAATTTCTACGTGCTTCATACCTGTAAGGTACTTTTCCAAATATACACCAGCGTTGCCGAACGCCTTCTGCGCTTCCTGTTGTGCAGCAGTAATCTGCTTCACCAATGATTCCTCGTCCTCAGCAATCCGAATGCCCTTACCCCCGCCACCTGCGGTAGCCTTAATGATAATCGGGTATCCGATATCACGACCCAGCATGACGGCTTCCTCAACATCACCTACAAGGCCATCTGAGCCCGGGATGATCGGAACTCCAGCCAGCTTCATGGTTTCCTTCGCCACAGCTTTATCACCCATACGGTTGATTGCATCTGGAGATGGCCCAATGAAGATAATATTGCAAGATTCACAAATTTCTGCAAAATCTGCATTCTCAGCTAAAAATCCATAACCAGGATGGATGGCATCACATTCTGTTAAGGTGGCTACACTCATAATATTTGTAAAGTTCAGATAGCTGTCCTTGGACGGCATCGGACCGATGCAGTAAGCTTCATCAGCCAACCGGACATGCAGTGAATCCCGGTCGGGTTCCGAATAGACCGCGACGGTGGAAATGCCCAGTTCTCGGCAGGCCCTAATAATGCGGACCGCGATTTCGCCGCGGTTGGCAATCAACACTTTTTGAATGTTCATGCGTTTCCTCCCAAAGTTTTGCGAAGCTTCCGCTCCATAAGTAATCTGCGGTATTTATTCCGGTTTAACCAAGAATAGTGGTTGACCGTATTCTACAAGCTGACCATTCTCGGCCAGTACGGACACGATTTCACCTTTAATCTCCGCTTCCAGCTCATTCATCAGCTTCATCGCTTCGATAATGCATACCGTTGTTTTCTCACCAACACGGTCTCCAACATTAACGAACGATGGCATTTCCGGAGAAGCGGCACTATAAAATGTTCCCACCATTGGAGATACAATTTTATGTAGTTTGCCTTCTGCGACGGCTTGTGGCTGCTGCGCTGGAGGAACCTCACTGATTACTGGATAGGACACTTGCTGCACGCTCTGCGGCTGCGGGGCAGGCGTAAAGGGATAGGCATTATAAGGAGTCGCCAGTACTGCTGTTCCATCAGCTTCAGGGCGATCCGGTTTGCGAATTGCAAGCTTCATTCCTTCGCTTTCGATCTCCAACTCATGTACAGAGGAGGTCTGGTCCAGCAATTTAATTAATTCCTTAATTTCGCTCAACTTGAACATACATTAGTTCACTCCTTCAGCTTTCTCTCGAAGCCACTTCTTAAGCGGACAAGATAACTTTATGTATTATATCATAAACGCTAGAAATGGAAAGAGCCCGGGAGAACCCGAGCTCTTTCGTCATTTTTCCTATAATTTCACGTCTTATTATTTCTCGGAAACGTATTGAACACTAACTTTATCCTGAGACACACTCAGTTCCTTCATTACGAGATCAACGATGCTAACCGCTTGTTTTACATCCAGCTTGTCACTCAGTACGACTACTTTATAGCTGTCCCCAGCTTCTTCCTTCACGATGGCTTCCCCATATTTTTGTTGAAGCTGTTCTTCGATGCCCGTAATTTTAGATTCTTTTTCTTCAAGGTTAAGGAGCTGTTCTTGAGCAACTGCGTTATCAGCAGGCGTCTTCTCCATATCGTTAATCAAAGCGAGTAAGTCTTGTTGACTCTTTAGATTCTTTTGCTCACGTTCATACAGGTAGTTAGTGAACATGCTGCTCGCCGATACACTTTGTGAAGCTACTTCATCCAGGATTTCTTTATCATTCTTAGCAGGGGTTTTGGATGTTGTAGTAGCCGCTGTATCCTTAGCTGCCGTATCCTTAGTTGCTGTATCCTTAGCTGCTGTGTCCTTAGCTGCTGTGTCCTTAGCTGCCGTGTCCTTAGCTGCCGTGTCAGAAGTTTTACTGGAGTCTTTTGCAGCAGTGTCCGTCGAAGCTTTCTCAGAGTTACCGCTGTCTACTGCAGCTTTACTACTATCATCCTTAACCGCTGTAGTTGCACTGTCATCAGTAGTTGCAGTAGCTGCACTATCGTCAGTGGCTGTAGCGTTATCTACAACGCCTCCATCAGCAACAACATCTCCTTGATTGACCACTTCGTTCACAACGATTCCTTTGTCGCCAACCGTTGGTAATGCTGCGTTTGCTGTATCTTTTTTCAAGGAGTCTACCTGCATAGTTCCTGCTGTGTCTTTTGGAACCGATGCACCTGAATCTTCAGTAAATAAATAGTATGCCGAGAGTACAACCATCAAACTGAGCATAGAAACCAACCATATTGTTTGTCTTTTGCCGTTCATTCTTAATTCCTCCTAAAATTTAATCTAGTGGCTACTTCGGAAGCACTCACTTCTTGACTTTCTCCTGCTACTCTTGTTTGCGTGGTACTACTGAAATGCGCTGAATTGGGACATTCAAGCCTTTTTCGATAGCCTGCTCGATAAGTCCACGAACGACTTTGTTCTCTGCACCTTTGGCAACTACCAGTACGCCGCGTACCTGAGGCTTAATCCGCTTCGTCACAATAGGTGTTTCATCACCCGATTGCGAGTAGGTTACGATTTCGCCATCCCTCGTATATTGTGTCGTGTGACGTTTTCCACCACTGGCATCCGTCTCCTCACTAAGCTGCTGGGAGTCGTTCATATTTCGCACCACGACAATTTCTTCCGTGGATTCCACAGTGACCATGATATCAACGGTACCGACACCAACGATTTTTTCCAAAATCTCCTTCGTCCGGTTCTCCAGTGTCTGTTCAATACTCTCGAACGAGTTAGTAGCTCCAGGATCACTCTGTACCAGCGCCGTTTGGGAGGACTGATTCAGCGGTGGCTCACGCCCCGTATTCTCGTTATCAATCTTCTTCACATTGACGAAGGAATTAAACAGCATAATCGCTGCGCCCAGCAGACCCAGAATGATTAGCCAGCGGAAAGTATGACTTCTCTTCGGACTGCCAGCCCCACCCCCAGCCCATTGCTCCAGCTTTTTCAGCCAATTGCCCACTCCTATCCCTCCTAACATTGATAGTTTAGAAGCTACAGACTCATAACTTGACGTTATTCACAACGCCGCCATCCACTTGGATTACTTTGGGATCCAAATCCCATTTTTGTTCCAACAGCTTTACGATGGACTCCGTTTCACTTGAAGTCGTGTTATTTTCTGTTACATTTCCATTCACTGCTTTGGGCTCATCTGCAGAAGCTGATCCACTCTCTGGATTTGTACCGATCTTTACTTCTACAGGCTCTACAGGAGCGATTGCAATCGGCGGAGCAGCGGCTGCGCTGGAATTACCGGAAGCCCCTATGGAATTAGCTGTTGCTTGGGACATTGAGACCTTCACTGCAGAGATGACAGGAATATCTTCATTACCGGAGCCGCCGGATTTCCCCATGCCGAGCGTTACAGTGACATTAACCCCGCGTTTGCCGGTCTCGCTGATGATCTGCTCCCTCATTTGCTCAGCAACCTCTTCTGCGGCCAGCTTTAGGCTTTGATCCTGTCGCCCTTGTGCAAGCTTTTGACCATCTACCAGAATCTTTTCCAAAGAGGGATCTCCACTTCCCCCTCCTGTGAATAAGCCTCCCTCTTTCTCCTGACGCCCCATGGCTATACTCAGCTCGGCTATTGCGTCACCTTTAAGGAGAGAAACGATCGGGCTAAGCATGGTAAGTAAGATCAGGAGGCTCAGCACCAGCCTTGCATAACGCTCCATGGATTTGCTTGGGAGCAGTAATTCAACGAATGATGCTAGCAGCACGACAAGTATGATCTCTCGTAGCCAATCGCCCAACCAGCTCATCGTTTCCCTCCTAAAAGTTTTGTTAGCATAGCATTCAGAGAATTTCTTCGTACAAAACTAGCTTCGTAAGCACCCGCTAAGTTTTGTTAGCATAGCCATCAAGCTCACCTCATCATGACGGTTAAATTGCCAGCGGTTAGCATGATCGTGACAGCCATAAAAAACATTAACGATACAGCTGCCAAAGCAGCGAATACGTACACCATGCTTTTTCCGATCGTCTGGAGGCAGACCACAATCGGCGTCTCTCCTAATGGCTGCATTACAGCAGCAGCTACATTGTAGATCAGAGCAAGCACCAGAATTTTGATCGCCGGAAAAGCGCAAAGGAACAAAATGATGATCACTCCGGATAGCCCAATAGCGTTCTTCACCAGGAGTGAAGCTGAGATCACTGTGTCTGTTGCATCTGCGAACATTTTTCCGATGACCGGAACAAAGTTGCCTGTAATATATTTAGCGGCCCGGATCGTAACACCATCTGTCACTGAACTCGTAATTCCCCTGACTGAAATCACACCGAGGAACACAGTGAGCAGTACTCCTAGTAATCCAGCCCCGATATTTCTTAGCAGATTCGCCAACTGGGTCAGCTTGTATTTCTCCGACAATGCACTTACGAGATGCAGCACCGCCGAGAAGAATAATAGTGGAAAGACAATGGTGTGGATCAGTGTGCCAACGGTATGAATCATAAAAACAATTAGTGGATGTGTGACCGAGACGGTAACAATGTTCCCCATGGAAGCTAGTAACGCGAACAGTAGCGGAATCATGGCCATCATAAAATCAATCATCCGGTCGATAGCATCCTTCGCATAACCTATAGCGATATTGAAGCTGTTCACGGCAATAACGAGCACTACCATATAACAGAGCGTATAAGCCACCTTGCTGACCGTTTTTCGCTCAAAAGCGGTTTGTAGCGTCTCCAGTATCATGCTGAGCACACTGACCATGACAATCGTGACCAGCAGCCTTCCGTTGTACAGCACCTCATGCCACATAAATCCAAGAAGCCCAGATAATACACCTTGTAAGCTGAGTCCCTTATCCCCTGGAAGCAGCATGTCCATAAGTGATGGTGTTGCCCCGTCTGGAAAAAAACCTCCGTAATCCTTCATCAGTTGATCCCAGTACGACTCCACCTTATCTGTTGGCAGATTGTTCACCTGACCCTTGACCCACTGGTCTACTGGGGAGGAGTTCCCCGATCCAGGTGCTGGAGTTGCTGGAGAAGCTATGGCCACCTGAGCTGTACCTGCAAACCATAGAATGAAGAAGCATGGAAGCAGCAACAGTATTATTTTTAATTTTGGAGGACGAAAAACACTGCACTTTTGCATAACTTCTCCTCCCTAATCGTTGCTTAGCTTCCTTCAATTGCTTTAAGCAGGTAGCAGCTTCATGACCGTTTCAATAATGATGCTGATAATGGGTACAGCTAGTACCATAATGAGGACTTTTCCGGCGAGCTCTATTTTGGAAGCAATCGATTCCTGCCCTGCATCACGCACAATCTGTGCTCCAAATTCAGCGATATATGAAATTCCGATGATTTTGAACACGGTCTTCAAATAGATCATTTCCATCCCCGATGACTCTGCCACCCGCTCCAGTGTGGAAAGTATCATTCCAATCTTGCCGATTAGAAACAGGAAGATCAGAATCCCTGTGGCAGTAGCGAGGAGAAAGGCAAACATCGGTTTTTGTTCCTTCAGCACGAGAATCAATATGGTCGATATCAGCCCTATTCCAACAACTTGAATGATCTCCATAGCACGCCTATTGAAAAAGAAAGATCGTTTTTATTTCCTGCAACAGTCCGTCCAGCATTCGAATAACCATAAATAGCACAACGACGAACCCGATTACGGTAACCCAATGTGCGAAATCTTCTTTTCCCATCTGTTTAAGCACCGTGTGTATCATGGCGATAATTATGCCAATGCCGGCAATTTGAAAAATCGCATTGACTTCAATATTCATTCCTGGCACCTCGCTAAAAGATCAAAATGACGATCAATGCTCCAAGCAGCAGACCCAGGCTTTTACTCAATTTTTCATATTTGCCTTGATCCTCTCTGGCCACCGACTCCTCCTGCTTCAATTGCTGCAATGCTAACGCGATATGAGTGCTCTGATTGGACCTATCGCTTGTACCGAGAGTACAACTGAGCTGGCGGAGAATCTCTTTTTCTGTCCCCTTCAATGCGGTAGACTTCCAATGCGAGTCCATAGCCCTCTGAATGGCATCCTGGGCACTTCGATCAAGGGGTGGGCTCATCTCCTCAGCTGTTTTAATAAACAACGTTTTGAGCGGTTCCTTAGACTGAATCCCAATACGCCGCATAGCTTCAGGCAATGGGGTAAAGCCGTACATAATTTCTGTTTCCAGCCGCTGTAGCGCTGCTATCAAGCCTCTGATATGTCTTGGCCTGTCTGCATATTGTTTTGCAAATTGGAGCCCTGCTAGCGTACCAGCCAGCACAATCAGAACGGCACCGAATAGCTTAAGCATGTAAATCACCACCTAATCGATCCCCGGGTGAGATAAGAAGTAATCCGCGTTTCTGTCCATCCAGAACACGAAAGGAGAGCCCTGCTTCTGAGCGATGCAGAATGACGTATCTTTCGAACATCTTTTGTTCCAATAGCCCGCCAAGCCCGGGCCTACGAGCCAGTTCTATTACTTCTTTACCGTGAGCCGAAGCAACGACTGATATTCCAGCATGCAGCGCTTCAGTGACTGCTTCAGCGTCTTCAGGACGACCAATCTCATCAGCGATCAATACATCCGGTGACAAGGAACGAATCATCATCATCATGCCTTCAGCTTTGGGACAGCCGTCGAGAATATCTGTGCGCGGACCAACATCAAAGGCGGGAATCCCGCGTCTGCTTCCTGCAATCTCAGAACGTTCATCGACAATCCCCACCTTCAAACCGGGTCTTCCGCCTTCACGCTTCCCCAAATCTCCTAAGGAGATTTGTCTTGCGATATCGCGAAGAAGTGTTGTCTTTCCGTGCTGTGGAGGCGAGAGGATCAAGGTGTGCATCATTCGCTGCCTCCCCTTGTCCAGCAGATAAGGTAGCACTTTATCCGCGACTCCGGGAACCTCACGGGCTATGCGGACATTGAAGCTTGTAATGTCGCGTAGATGCTCCACACCACCACCACTCAGCACCGTCCGACCAGCAAGTCCTATTCGATGGCCGCCAGGAATCGTAATAAATCCCTTTCTCAGCTCTTCTTCCATCGTATATAGTGAATGGTTGCTGATCAGATCTAGCAGTCTATGAGTGTCCTCCCGATCCGGCCTATAGGCTTCTTCCGGCCTTTGCGTTACGCTGCCATTTGCTCTAAGGAAGTGATATTTACCTGAATAGTTAATCTCCAGCGGACGACCTTCACGGACCCGAATCTCTTCCACCATTCCAAGTAGCGGAAGGGGAAGGCACTTTAATAGTGCTCTTACTTTTTCAGGAAACAATTGCAACCAATCATCAGCCATACAAAGTACCCCCAAGTTGTCCTCTATCTAATTGCTTTATTCCATATTTATGCTTGTACGCGCTCAATATGCCTATCATCTATCATTTTTTTAGAATCCCGATTAAGAGAAAGGCTACACCGCAACCGACCCAGCCCAGTTTGCTCCAGGACAACTGCTGAGCCATCCCTGTAAGTCCGATCGCTGTCGTCAATATCAAGATCGTCGGACCTACCAAAGCTAGTCCAGAATTGACTGCGAGCGCCTTGTCTACCTGATTCAAGCGCAGCATAATCAGTGCAGCTATAATCTCCGCACTACCCGAGAACAGCCGAAGAGTCGCCATCCAGCTTACATACTTGTCCAATCCACTCCACTCCTAACTTTTACTATTTCACACAGAATGATATTCAGGGCTTGTTTGTCCTTCTCTTATCCATGGATATGCGATAATTACTCACTTTAGACAAGGAGAAATGACAGAATTGCAAGTCCAACTGTGAAAGAGTTCATAGTACACAACTATATAAATAAATATAATCAGTACGATAAAATTATTTTTTACGAACACTTCCATCTGTGGTATCCTTGTTAATTGGAAATATAGTGGGTTTATATTTTCAAAAAGAGCAGACTATAAAGACATAAGAAAAAGAGGGGATTTGTGTCATGCAAGTTCGAAGTTACGGGTTACCGCAAAACATGCGGACCGTAGTCAGACCACTCAAGGAAGTAGCTATCATTATTTTTTCAGCCTTTTTAATTGCAAGCGGGATGCGATTGTTTCTAATTCCTCATCAGCTTCTGAGCGGTGGGGTAGCAGGGGTGGCTTCGGTCGTCGGTTATTTAACGGATCCGAAGTACATTTCTAAGCTTTATTTTGTAATAAACCTTCCTTTAATTGTCTGGGGATTTATTGCAGTGGGGAAAAAGTACATCTTACTAAGCTTGCTTTCCGTCGTGGCCACCACCTGGTTCATTACCATTATTCCTGAGGTGCAAATGACCAAGGACCCCATTCTTGCAAGTATTTTCGGCGGAGTAATTATTGCTGGGGGCGTTGGTTTTTCTCTCCGTACTGGGGGCTCTTCTGGGGGATTTGATATATTAGGCTCGATTATTTCACGTAAACGGGATATTCCCATGGGGAATATCATGTTCTTAATGGATGGATTAGTTATTCTGAGTTTAGGCTTCTTTAAAAGCTGGGATTCCGCCTTATACGCTATGCTCTGTATTTTTGTAAAGAGTAGAGTAGTCGATATGATCCATATTCGCCATGTGAAGCTGACCTGCTTTATCGTTACCAAAGAACGGGAGATGATGCTGACCCGTCTCAGAGAGTTACCTCATGGCATCACTGTCGTCAATGCAGAGGGTGGATACAGTCATGAGGGAAATACCATGCTAATGACAGTAACGACTCGGTATGAACTTGCAAATCTGCGGAGAACTATTCTTGAGGCAGACCCAAGCTCCTTCGTCAATGTTGTGGAGACTGTAGAGATTCAGGGCCGGTTCAAACGATTAGGATAAATTCAGGGATCTACCTCCCTTGCTGTTATATAAATGAAAAGGAACGCTGCATTCTGAAGCAGGACCCGGCCATAGGTCCACTTTCCAAAAAACTTCAAATGTATGAAGTTCCCATTGCCAGAGGCACTTCCTACAGCATGATGCTGCTGAGGATAGACACAACAGAAGGCGAGTACGATCAGAGTGATGAGACACTCATTGAATATGCACTGACTAACATTGCTGCTGAGCTGTTCGGCCCCCGTATGGCGTTATGGCATTGTACAGATATGCACGGATTTATCGTCTGCTTGCTGTCAGATAAGTCCCTTCCAAATACGATTGAATCAACAAAGATAAGCGAAGAAGAGGAACTAGATGTCTGGATTGAAACACAGGCCTTTCAGCTCCAACGTGCGGCTAAATCCTACTTAAAGGTAGGCGTATCCGTTCTAACGAGTAAAAGAGGCCAATTTCCGCAAGATATCCGGACCATGTATCAGTCCTCACTGGCGAGTTTCAGGCATTTCATCGGAAGGGATACCGAATTGTTCATTTCACTAGCCAAGGAACCAAACCGCGGTGAAATGCAGCAGCTAAATGAGCTCTACCTAACACCGACTCTCGAATTGCTGCTGGAAATGGGCCAATGGGAAGCAGCCAACGATAAGCTGGCAGCAATCCTGAAAGAGCTGGAAGAAGAATGGCGAGACTCACAGGAGCATATCCTTGAAGCTTATTTTGCCATTGCCTCCTCCATTTCTTCACTTATTCATCGCACAAAAAAATGGCTGGCTGACACGATCGGTGAAGATTTCTACACCGTTACTAGCGGGCAGCCTATGCAAACAGTCGATGAGCTACGCAACTGGAGTGAACGGGTCATCGCCAGCTACCGATGCTCGGTTAGCAGTGTGGAGAAGGATTCCCGAAACTCCATTATCCGCAAGGTACAGGATTACATCGCGCAGAACCCTGGTACAGCTTCACTACAGACTATATCTTCAAGCGTATATCTGAATCCTTCATATCTCTCGAAGATTTACAAACTTGAAACTGGTGAAGGAATCAGTGAATATACGCTTCGTATTCGTATGGAGAATGCAATTCTCTTGCTAGAGCAGTCGCCTGAAAAAATCTATGAAATTTCTACCTTGCTTGGCTATCAAAAACCTAGCTATTTCATTCATCTATTCAAGAAGCATTATGGCATAACACCGCAGGAATACCGCAACAAACTCGGTTTGTAAGTCTAAACAAGAAAAACGCCTGACGTCGTCCTTGGAGGTAGAGTTACAAGCTGAGTACATCCGTAATTCCATACTCGTATCCATATACACTTTCGTAGTGAGGTTCCGCTTACGGACCGAATGGCTTTATTTCGATGAAATGAGCACATATATTAGGGACGGACCGTATTGCACTTAATCCCTAATAACAAGCCCCTTCCCGGGTGATCCGGGGCGAATAACAGCGCTGACTCATTTACGTTACCGGCGGCACATTGTATTCGGTTTTTCGCATACATTTGGCTCGTTTACGTTACCGGCGGCACATTGTATTCGGTTTTTCGCATACATTTGGCTTGTTTACGTTACCGGCGGCACATTGTATTCGATTTTTCGCATACATTTGGCTCATTTACGTTACTGGCGGCACATTTGTATTCGATTTTTCGCATACAATTGGCACATTTACGTTACCGGCGGCACATTGTATTCGGTTTTTCGCATACATTTGTCCGTAGGCTCGACTAAAACATGTATTTCGGAGGATATAAGGTCCACTCGGTTTTTAGAATCTGACGGATGAATCCTCGTTTATTTCATGTCTCCTGCTTCTTCACGTTCACCCCTCCTTCCTTTTTCTTCGGAGTTATCCACATTTTTTTGTATTGTATAATTTCCTAAACAATAAAAAAAAGGGATGCCCGCAGCCATTTGGCTGTAAGGCATCCCTCTTTGTTTACTCAGCAGCTCTTATCGGCGATCTTTAGGACCTCCGACGAAAGCCTGCTCTGTTGTATCGAGATTGTAGGCGGTATGAAGCGCCTGTATGATTGATGGCAAATTGCCTGATTCAATGACGCAAGATACTTTGATTTCAGAAGTGCTGACCATCTTGATGCTTACACCCTCTTGGGAGAGTACATCAAACATTTGAGCCGCTACCCCTGGATGGCTGACCATACCAGCACCAACGATGGATACCTTCACCAGGTTATCCTCGGAGGTAACTTCACGATAAGGCAAAGTTTTATGAATTTCTTTAATAACTTCCTTCGCCCGATCCAGCTCATCAAGAGAAACTGTAAATGAGAAGTCAGCCTGCTCATTCTGTACACCACTTTGTACGATGATATCTACGTTAACGCCCTCTTCAGCAAGCTTGCCGAAGACCTGAGCGAGTACACCTGGTACATCAGGAACTCCAAGAATACTGACACGTGCTACATTCTTATCAAATGCAATACCACTAACTACGATTCCCTGCTCCATGCTTGTTTCCTCCTTCACAACGGTACCTTCATTATGATTAAAGCTCGATCTAACGACCAGCTTAACTTGATGACGCTTAGCATACTCCACTGCACGTGGATGTAATACAGCTGCTCCCAGATTGGCAAGCTCCAGCATTTCATCGTAAGAGATTTCCTTCAGCTTACGTGCCGTCTTCACGATACGTGGGTCTGTGGAGTAGATACCATCTACATCGGTATAGATCTCGCATACGTCTGCTTGAATAGCAGCAGCCAATGCTACGGCTGTAGTGTCCGAACCACCGCGGCCTAATGTGGTGATCTCACCGTCCATAGTCATTCCCTGAAAGCCTGCAACGATCACGATCTGTTCACGCTTCAAAGACGCTAATACACGACGCGGGTCAATTTCATTGATACGAGCTCTGCCGTGAGTTTCGTCTGTTCGGAATCCAGCCTGCCATCCTGTATAAGAAACTGCATTCCGCCCGATCCCATGCAGGGCAATGGACAATAGAGCGACGGAGATTTGTTCACCTGTCGTCATCAACATATCCATTTCACGTGCGGGCGGCTGCCCGTTTAGTTGCTTCGCCGTATCGATCAAATCATCTGTTGTATCCCCCATTGCAGATACAACCACAACGCAGCGATGTCCCTCATCTTGCTTGTCTGCGATGCGCTTGGCGACGCGTTTCATTCGTTCAGTGTCGCCGACGGAGCTGCCTCCGAATTTCATAACATAAAGTGACAAAGTCCCATTCACTCCCCATATCGGTCTATGTAGTTGCTTCTAATCGGTTTCCCGCTTTAAATCAGTATAATACGAAAACAGTGCCTTGCGTTAATGGTTTCATAAAAATTTATTAAATTTCCACGCTGTGAAAAAAAAGATAAAGTCAGCATCTGCCCTTCAGCTGTGCTTATTTTACTCAAGTTCCAGTATTTTAATGTAGGGTTCCATAGCATCTTTATCCGTTACTGTTCATAAAAAAACCTCCACCGTATAAACGGGGAGGCTCTTCTGGTAATATCTAGGTTATTGTTCTGTTTCCTACGCGCGGGAGATATATTTACCTTCACGAGTATCAACCAGCAAGATGTCTTCTTCGTTGATGAACAATGGAACCTGAACACTATGTCCGGTTTCAAGCTTGGCCGATTTCGTAGCACCTTGAGCCGTGTTTCCTTTAACGCCAGGCTCAGTTTCAACAACCTTCAACTCTACGCTGGTAGGAAGGTTGATCCCAAGAATCTCACCTTTGTAACTAACGATGTTTACAGTCATGTTCTCTTTAAGGAAATTCAATTCCCATTCCAATTGCTTTTCGGACAATTCGAATTGGTCATAAGTTTCGTTATCCATGAAAACGTGGTCCGATCCACTGGCATAGAGATATTGTACACCACGGTTTTCGATAATAGCACGGCCAATCGTTTCACCTGCACGGAATGTACGCTCTACTGTATTACCGTTACGCAAGTTCTTAAGCTTGGAACGAACAAATGCTGCGCCTTTACCTGGCTTAACGTGTTGGAAATCAATAACGGTAAAAATATCTCCCTCTACCTCTACGGTCAAACCTGTTTTAAAATCATTTACTGAAATCACTAAAAATCCCTCCAAAATTTATAATCAATCTAATACATCACACTTACTTACAGTACTGTATATTCTTTAGACGAATGGGTCAGCAGTGATATTCCGCTCTCCGTGATCACAATGTCGTCTTCAATACGTACTCCGCCAATTCCCGGCAAATAAATGCCAGGCTCCACAGTTACGACCATCCCCGGCTGCATAACATCGTCGCTAAGTTTGGACAAACGCGGCCACTCATGAACTTCCATTCCAAGTCCATGGCCTGTGCTGTGTCCAAATTGTTCACCATATCCGTAGCTAGCAATGATATCACGTGCCAAGGCATCACATTCCCGTCCAGTCATACCCGGCTTGATATGTGCTAAAGTATGTAGCTGAGCTTCCAGCACAATATCATAGATCTCTTTCAGCTTCGGATCCGGTGCTCCGAGTGCGATGGTTCTTGTCACATCTGAGCAATAGCCATCAAGTAATGCACCGAAATCAAGGGTAATGAATTCATTGCCTTGAATTACACGGCTGCTTGCTACGCCGTGTGGCATGGACGAACGTTCACCTGAAGCAACAATCGTATCAAACGATGAAGAAGTTGCACCATGGGTACGCATATAAAATTCCATTTCCAAATCAACATCGCGCTCAGTCATGCCCGGCTTGATCACGTTCAGAATATGACTGAATGTAGCATCGGCCAGATCTGCTGCACGTTGCATAACGGCAAGCTCTTCCTCATCCTTGAACATACGAAGGTCTTCCACAGCTTTGGAAATTGGAACTAACACTGCCGGCTTAAGTGCTTCTGCATATGAGGTGTACGCGCTGAATGAAACATCATCCTGTTCGAAACCGATACGTACCTCTTTACCAGAAGGCAGAAGCTCGCGAACTGTATCAATGAACTTAGTTGTATGTTCTACAACTTTAACCCCCATTGCTTGGTCCGCGGCCTGTGTCATATACCTGAAGTCAGTCAGCAGATAACAATCATCACTTGTCACCAGTACATAACCGGACGATCCGGTAAATCCACTTAAATAGCGGCGGTTATAACCGCTAGTTATCAACATTGCATCCAATCCTTGATCCTGCAAAACCTTACGCAGCTTGGAGACACGCTTGTTACCCATTTTCATTCTCCTCTCGAAATAGCCACATTGTATTTTAACATAGGGATATCCCCTTGAGAAGTTTTTTCGCGCCGTTAGGCAAGCGCTGTACTTTGCTCACGCTTCCGTTCGTCCGTATACTCGATCGCTGCTGTATATCCAATGAACATTCCCCATAGCAGAAAAATGCAGAACTCACTAATGACAGTGTTCCACGGCAGCTTGAATGGGGGCTGCATAAGAAACATCTGCGAGCCGGGAATAAATATAATCGCCCACCATAAAACGCCGTAGACCAGGCCTGGCCAAGGTCCCTTCAGCTTACGGAGAAGCAAGACATATAGCATGGAGGCGATGACCGAAAATACAATAAACATCATATATCCCACGAAATGTCCAAATGCTGTTGTCAAAAACGCATGCCTGAAAAAAGGCTCTGCGATAAAGCCAGGGCTTACTTTGGTAAAACTGAACCAATAGACTAGCCAATGAAGCCCACCCCAAATTAATCCTGCAAAAAAACCTAATTCGAGTGCAAAAAGCCAAATATTTGTATGCCCCGATTGTTGTTGATGAGATTTGCTCATGAAATTGCCTCGCTTTCTTTATTTTCAATGCCGATTTATCTCTCGTTCTCTCTAGAAGATAGTATGTACAGCAAAAGGCGATCCAACTAGTAATGTCTTCAAAAATTAGTTACAATGTATTATATAAATCATATTAAATACGAGAAGGTGAATTGGTTGTCCCAGGAAACTCCCAGTTACGGCGGCCAAGCCGTCATTGAAGGCGTCATGTTCGGCGGTAAGCATATCAATGTAACAGCCGTGCGACGCAAGAATCAGGAAATCACATTTTTAGAAGTACCCAAAAGCGATAAGAGCTGGGTCACGAAACTGCGCAAGATTCCGCTGCTTCGCGGCCTTGTCAGTATAATAGATGCCAGCGCTAAAGGCTCTAAGCACTTGAACTATTCAGCCGAATCCTACGCTGAAGATGAATTGGAACCGGAAGATATCGAGAAGGAAAAAGCGAAGCCGAAGAAAAAGGATGAGGGCTGGAGCCTTGGAATGATTTTCGGGGTTGCTGTAATGGGTATTCTCTCCTTCTTGTTCGGAAAGCTCATTTTTACGCTTGTTCCGGTATTTGTAGAGGATTTTTTATTTAAAAATGTATTTGATAACTACGTACTGCACAACCTCATAGAAGGCGGCATCAAAATGATTCTCTTGCTGGTCTATTTATGGGCGATTTCTCAAACACCTGTGATCAAGCGACTGTTCCAGTATCACGGCGCCGAACATAAAGTCATCAGCGCTTTTGAAGCAGGCGAAGAACTGACTGTTCAGAACGTTCAGAAATACAGCCGTCTGCATTACCGCTGTGGAAGTAGCTTTATGATGCTGACGATTATCCTCGGTGTGATCATTTACTCCGTAGTCCCATGGGATAATCTTTGGGAACGAGTGATCCAGCGGATAATCTTGTTGCCAGTCGTAATTGGTGTATCGTTCGAAGTTCTAAAGGGAACCAATGCGGTAAGAGAAGTACCAGGGCTTAAATATCTGGGTTACCCTGGATTGTGGCTGCAACTCCTTACAACCAAAGAGCCAAAAGACGATCAGGTAGAAGTATCTATTGCCTCTTTTAACCGTATGCGTGAGCTTGATGCTGCGATTGAAGCAAGAGGATATTCGGAGGCAAGTTTGTCAGGCGGCATATTGGATCCTGCGAAAGGATGAGTGATCTATGATCAGGCATGCTTTAATTTTTTGGATTACGGTTACGCTTGCGATTTTCGGTTTTGTGATTGGAGTCTTGACCGAGCCCTTCTTTACGCTGTCGAAGCTGATTCTCCCCCTAGTACTGTTAGCAATCATTTATTATGCTTACAAAAAAATGGGACCAGGCAAATACGCTCGTAGCAGCAGTGGATCTAAGGTTAAAGTGAAGCCTTCCCAGAAGACCATGTCAAAGGTAGCAGGAATTCGCAAGACTCAAGCTGCACCAGGCAAACGCAAAAGCTATCCTTTCCAAGTGATCGAAGGAAGTAAAGGGAAAAATGATGATCAGCTTCCGAAGTATCACTAACTTCATAAGAACTCCAAAAAGCATCTCCACGTTTTTAGTAACGTGCGGGATGCTTTTTTCTCATATGGATATTATCATGTTCGTTATCTTGGTCGCCACTCCTTAAAGAAATCTTCTCCTGCTTTGAGTCCAGCAGCATACATTTCATCGCTTTGCGCTTTTGTAATTTCAAATTGAGTCGTTCCAATCCCAAGCGTAGGAATTTTTACCGTACGAACAAATTTATCCCCTTCAATAAACTTCTCATCATGAGCAGAGAGCATGGTGGTTACCAGAGCTTGGAGCATACTGAATGGCCCTCTAATTTTATGCGGCTGTGGATCGGTCTTACCTACCGATTGATAACCTACCGTAGGAATTCTGCTCCCAGGTTGTTTGCTCCCATTATTCTTGCCGTCAAATAGCCACAAAGGGAAATTACTCAAGAGCCCACCATCTACAACATACACAAACTGCTCGGCAAAGGATTTCCCTCTTGCTGCCTGCCCGTTTAGTCTTAACATCACAGGATCAAAAAAATAAGGAATGCTGCAGCTCATTCGCACTGCCTTGGCCACTTCAAAATGCTCCGCAGAAATCCCATACTGCTCCAAGCCATCTGGCAAGACCAATATCCTTCCATTTGTGATATCGGATGCGATGATAGATAATTTACCGGGAGGCAGATCACGGAAGGTGATGATCCCCTTTTTTAGTAATAATGCTCTTATCCAGGACTCCAAGGCTTCCCCAGAATATAATCCTTTCTTCAATAACACTCGCAGCGCAGGACCAACGATAGCCGTATTATAAATGGGACCTCGCTTCAGAAACGATGAAAAGGATGTCCCTTGTATTATCCGACACATTTCCTCCCCTTCATAGCCCGCTGCTAGTAAAGTGGCTACAATCGAACCTGAGGAGGTTCCTGCTACCCTTTTAAAAGTCCAGCCTGCCCTTTCTGTAGCTTCAACTGCTCCCGCAAGAGAAATCCCCTTTACGCCTCCTCCTTCAAATACTGCGTTAATCTCCATACACAAAAATCCCCCGTTTCCCATAGATTCTATTGCTTATCTATGAGCACGGGGGAACATTCATGACTCCTTATGAATAACAACTAAACTATTAGGATTTAAAATAAAAGGTCAGTAAGCTCGACAATCCGAACGGATTGCGGACTACGACGTCATTCGCTCTAAACATAATACTACCTGCAACCTCTTCGTACTTCTCATTATATTTGAGCTGATTAATAATTTGATCTCCACTTTGCCATTCAGCCTTTTGATCACTGGCTCCGACCTTATAACCAGCTAACCCGATGTAGAGTTTAACATTCGTATTCTCGACTTCTTTTACCCACCAATCAACTAACTTATCATAACGAGCTGTGCTAAAGGACAAACTCCAATAAATTTGCGGAGCGACATAATCAATCCAGCCCTGCTTAATCCATGTCCGAACATCCGCATACATGCTGTCATAAGCAGATACCCCTGCAGTCGTGTCCGAACCTGTACTATCATTTTTAATATTTCGCCATACTCCAAAAGGACTGATCCCATAAGAAGCCTTTGGCTTCACCTTATGAATCTGTTCTCCCAACTGACGGACAAATTCATTAATATTATCTCGGCGCCAATCAGCTTTAGAAAGCTTTTTCGTATTATAGGTAGAATAAGCAGCATCATCGGCAAAAGTAACATTTGAAGGATAAAAGTAATCATCCAAATGGACACCATCGATATCGTAACCTTTAACCACTTCCATCACCGTGTCGATGATATGTTGGCGAGCCTCCGGAATACCTGGATTAATGTATTTCTTACCATCGGCATTCACAATCCATTCTGGATGTGCTTTTGCCACATGGTTACTTGCTAACGCTGAGGTGGAAGCATCCGTCGTTGCACGGAATGGGTTGAACCAAGCATGAAACTGCATGCCGCGGAAATGCGCAGCACTGACCATATAGCTTAGAGGATCATATCCCGGATTCTTCCCTTGTGTACCCGTCAATACCTTAGACCAAGGAACTAAAGTCGATGGATACAGACTATCTGCTGAAGGTCTAACCTGAACAAATACAGCATTAAAGCCAACAGCCTTTAGCTTGTCTAACAAATTATCAAACTCCTGTTTTTGTTTCGCTTCATTTCCTGCCGAAGACGTTGAAGGCCAGTCCAGGTTGAATACGGTAGAGATCCAAGCCCCCTTCATCTCCTTACCAGTCGATCCACCAGGGATAGTCGGTAACGTCGGCACTGTTGGTGTCGTCGGTGTCGTAGGTGTCGTTGGTGTTTCTGGATCGACAGATTGTGGTGGTTCAGTGTTGGAGATCAAGGAAATATGCTTATTAACCTGATCCCATAACACCTGCAGTCCCAATTGCTCACTTACAAAACGAATGGGTACCATTACCCGCCCCTGCTTAATCTGCACGGATGTATCCAGCGCTACCGAAGTATCGTTTACCCATGCGTTTTTCAGTCCACTGGTCAGCTTGAGAACCGTATCTCCTTGAGTGATCGTTACAGTCTTACTATTTTGATTCCATACTACGCCGGCATTTAATCCTTTACTGATCACACTTATTGGCACCATCGTTACATTAGACGTTGTGATATACGGAGGCACATCACTAATCAGCGCCTCTCCATCCAGTTCAATCGTAATTTGCACCGCTGCCGCGCGTGCACCAGGAGACCATAAAGGCAGAAACAACATAAGTACTAACAAGCTCAACATCCATTTACGATAATTCATAATTCCTCCCCAAATCTAAAAAATATGTATCCAAAAAATAAGAAAAAACGGATAAATCCTTCAAGCAGATGAGAGAATGCCTCCTTCTAAAAAGGGGGTATCTGTCTCTGCAAAAAATATAAGAAGTACCGAATAAAACTCATACTCTCTTATATTTTTAAAAGGACTGTATCCGTTTTGACGCTAAAAACTGGGAAAGGTTGCACTAAACAAAATAGAAACGGCTATACTATCCACTGATTATGCTCACGAAAGCCTTGCTGCGCATAACTTTTAGGACAGTATCCGTTTCGGGAAAAACATTTCAAGAATCGCTTGTCAGTTCGTTGTGAATCGCATATAAAGTCTGTACACGTTCTTCGTCGCGGCGGAAATATTCTACCAATGTTTCAATACGCGTAATCGAATCCCAACTTAAGTGATGCTCGATTCCTTCAACATCATTATAAATGTATTCCTGCTGTACTCCGATCAATCCGAGGAATTCCTCCAATAGTTGATGACGATCAACCAGACGTTTTCCTACTTTTTTCCCTTTGTTGGTTAGGACAAGCCCACGATATTTCTCATAGATGAGATATTCGTCCTTATCCAGTTTTTGGATCATCTTGGTCACAGAGGAGGGGTGTACTTCCAGTCCCTCGGCAATATCCGAGACCCGCGCATAACCTTTCTCATCTATGAGCTTGTATATGCGCTCCAAATAATCCTCCATGCTGGGTGTTGGCATTAAACTTTACCTCTTTTCTATAATGAGCATGGCGCCGGGCCAAACCTTGCTCTAACAATGATACATGTTTCTAACGCACCTTGGCAAGTCCTTCAAAGGAACTTACAGATGAGTTGCACATGTTTACCATGCTTCTATTGGGGCTGAGTTAGACATAATAAACATACTCGTCATTCAAAAAGGAGCGTGAATTTATGACTATAGTGACGCCAGAGCCCTCTACTGTAAAAAGACCCAGAAAACCTACTGCACTTTTTCTTCCAGAGCTTGTTTTCTTCGAACCGAATGCTTTAAATTACCCTAAAGGTGAAAAAATAATGGAATGGGTAAAGGCTAACAATATCCCATACCGTATGACCACATCACATAATCGTATTATGAATTTCCCTGGTGAAACTGAGGTCGAGCAATATAAAATTGCCAAAAGAACGCTTGTTGTCGGCCTACGCAAAACTTTGAAATTTGACCAATCCAAGCCATCGGCTGATTATGCTATTCCCATTGCCACCGGCTGTATGGGGCACTGCCATTATTGCTATTTGCAGACTACCTTAGGAGCAAAGCCCTACATTCGCGTATATGTAAACACAGGTGACATTATAGATGCTGCCAAAAAATATATTGAGGAGCGCAATCCAGAAATCACCACTTTTGAAGCTGCCTGCACATCAGATCCTTTAGGACTTGAACATATTACCGGTTCTCTGGCAGAACTAATTACATTTATGGCAAAAGAACCCCTTGGCCGTCTGCGCTTTGTGACCAAATACCAACATGTTGAACCACTGCTTGCTTTGGAGCATAACGGACATACCCGAGTTCGCTTCAGCGTCAACGCAGATTATGTAATCAAAAATTTCGAGCCTGCCACCTCCCGCTTTGAGGAGCGTATTGAAGCCGCTGGAAAGGTAGCACGGGCGGGTTATCCACTTGGCTTTATCATTGCTCCAATTATTTGGTATGACGGCTGGCAAGAAGGTTATGCTGAGCTACTGGCCAAGTTAGCCCAGACTCTCCCCCCTGAAGTCGGAAAAGGATTAACCTTCGAAATGATTCAGCATCGATTCACCAAAACCGCTAAGACGGTTATAGAGAAGCGCTACCCCAAATCCAAGCTAGAAATGGACATGGAGAAGCGTAAGAAGAAATGGGGGCGCTGGGGACAAAATAAATATGTCTATCCAGATGAACAACAAACCGCCCTGCGAGAGTTTATCACAGAGCGGATATTCGAACATTTTCCAGAAGCAGGAATTGATTATTTCACTTAAAAAATGAGCCAATCTGGTGTGATTCCCTGTAGCCAAACTGTGATCCGAAACATTTGATCTGTAAAGAGCAGAACGCCCATAAATACCATGAGAACGCCACCAATCTTCATCAGCACATTTGAATATTTAAGGATACGTCTGGCTCCTCCAAGAAAGAAGGCTAAGACAAAGAATGGCAATGCGAACCCGATGCTATAAGCCGTAATTAACGTGAACCACGTGCCAGGCTCACTTGCAGAAAGTGCGATAATCGCAGTCAGAATCGGTCCAATACATGGAGACCAGCCCGCTGAAAAACCGATCCCAAAAATAAAGGATCCCACATAACCCGCCGGCTTCCATTTTAAATCAAGCTTACGTTCGCGAAGTAGAAATTGCGGCTGAAAGATCCCAAGCAAAAATAATCCCATCACAATAATCAAAATCGCCGATAATTGCCGGATCAGATCACGCTGTCCATTAAAAAATTGTCCAAATAGTCCTGCACCAAATCCCAAGGTGTAAAAAACCGCTGAAAAACCTAAAATAAATGCCAATGTATGGGTTATTGTGCGTATACGGACCTCTTTGGTATTGCTGCCTGACTTCAATTGCTGAACGGATAATCCGGTAATATACGATAAATAAGAGGGATAAAGCGGTAAGCAGCAGGGTGATATAAACGATGCTACCCCTGCTGCTAAGGCTATTCCTGCATTGATATTAGACAAGGTAGCGGCTCTCCTTCCAGCATTCGAGTCACTTCAGGGCATACCCTATATTTTATTCGCTGTTTATGCAGGCAAACCCTTTTTACCGATCAAAGTCAACACTAATAGGGATATGAGTAAAAGCACAATGGTTGCACCAGGGGCCAGATTCCAAACTCCTGCAACCACTAATCCGCCTACAACAGCAATTTCCGAAATGATGACGGATAGAATGACTGAGGATTTAAAGCTTCGAGATAACAATAAGCTGATGGCCACAGGAATGGTCAGTAGAGCTGATACTAGCAAAGATCCAACAATTTTAATCGCAGTACTGATTACAAGCGCCGTCAGAATGGTAATCAACATGTTAAGCAGCTTCACTGGGAGTCCGCTGACACTCGCAGCATCCTCTTCAAAGCTAAGTAAGAAGAACTCCTTAAAGAACAGAGATACTACTACTACAACTGCTATCGTTACGATCCCTACTACGATTAAATCGGTATTGTCTAGCGTATAAATGCTACCGAACAAGTAACTCATAACATCTGCATTATAACCTTTTCCTAAAGTGAAAAAGAGTGAGGCTAAAGCCACTCCACCCGACATAATTATGGCTATCGAGAGCTCTGCATAACTCTTATAAGCCTTGCGCAGCTTCTCTATCGCGAAGGAAGCCACCACTGCAAAAATAAGACCTGCTCCCAGCGGGTAAAATCCTGTCAAAAAACCAAGTGCCACACCGGCTATCGTAACATGAGCCAGCGTATCCCCAATCATAGATAAACGTCTGAGCACAAGAAAAACGCCTATAAGCGGCGCTGTAATACCTATCAGAAGACCGCCCGCAAGCGCTCGCTGAAAAAAATCGCTAAATAGAATTTCCAACTTTAACTCTCCTCCGTAGAACAATTGAAACATTTTTAAAAGCTTTTATTAAAATCTTTTTTCGATCCCTCCCAAACCCTCCCTTCCAAGGGAGGGCCCAAAGGGCTCTGCCCTCTGGAACCCGTCAAGTGCAACTGGCGTAGGAGGTGGGGTTACTGAACATATCCGATGCTCTATGTACGCCCCCAATAATCGAGTGTTCCCTTTTACTACCAGAGTTTAACTATGACCTAAGAGAGCGTGTGCTGCAGGTTCTCCTCTGTACAATTCTGCAAATCATGAGAATGACGGGAGAAAAAGTTAATCTTACCGTTCGTTTGCACAGGTTCATTCCCTAAGTAATTCTTAATCATGTCAATATCATGCGACACCATTAGGAATGTCATATGATGATGGGCATGCATATGTGTAATTAATTCAAAGAATCCTGCTTGTGATTCAGCATCAATACCGACTGTAGGCTCATCCAAAATCAGCAGATCCGGATGGTTGATCAACGCACGTGCTAGAAATACACGTTGCTGCTGACCGCCTGACAGCTGGCCTACTCTTTTCTCCGCAATATCCTGTATCCGCATCACTTCAAGTGCATCTTCGCACTGACGATGCTGAGCCTTAGATACTCTTCGAATAAGATTCTTGTTGTTGTACAAACCAGATAGCACTACTTCACGCACCGTTGCTGGAAACAGCGGGTTGAAGGCGTTCTTTTGTGGAACATAACCTATCCGTTCCCAGTCTTTAAACTTGCGGACAGGCGTTCCAAATAGTTTGATTTCACCACTGCTTGCCGGAAGCAAACCGACGATCATCTTCATCAGTGTTGTTTTACCAGCGCCATTAGAACCAATGATACCAAGGAAGTCTCGTTCTCTTACACTATAGTTAAGATTCGAGATCACCTTCTGTTCACCATATGAAAAAGAAAGATCCTGTATATCGATGATATGCTGATGGCAGTCCAAGGATACCGATTGCATGCTTTAGCACCGCCTTTTCCTTATACTTTCCTTTTTATTGTAAAGCCATAATCAGATTTTGCAAATTTTTCTCCATCAAGGTGAAGTAGTTATCCCCGTTCTTTTCTTGCTCCGCAGTAAGACCCTCTACCGGATTAAGAACCATAGTAGACACACCAGCTTCAGCCGCTAACGTCTTAGCCAGTTTATCGGAGACAAGCTCTTCAAAAAAGATGTATTGAATCTTCTCCTCTTTAACCATCTTCGCCAGGTTTACTAAATCCTGTCCACGCGGCTCAGCGTCTGGGGATAATCCCATAATCGCATGCTGCTCAAGCTTATAGTCACGGGCAAGATAGGCAAAAGCTTGGTGCGAAACTACAATTTTGTGGTTAGGCAGCTTGGTAAGCTCCTGTTCAAATTTACTATCCAAAGCCTGTAAACGTTCAGCAAGCTTATTGTAACGCTCTTCATAAGCATCTTTATGCTCAGGGTCCACAGATTGAAGGCTTTCTTTTATATTGCGCGCCATGATGATCGCTGATTTCGGACTTACCCAGGTATGTGGGTCCGTATGAAGGCTATCCTCAGAAGAATGGCTATTATGATCAGCATCATCTTCGTGATGATCCTCTTCGCCGCTTCCCCCATGATCATGTCCGTCATCTTCATCGGTCATTATTAAATCAACACCTTTACTTACTTCAACAGCTTCCACTTTACTGCTGCTATCAAGTCCTTTTAGAAAATTAGGAACCCATCCCTCAAGCCCTGCTCCATTGTACAAGAACAATTGCGCTTTGGAGGTGTTGACAATATCCTGACTGCGTGGTGTCCAATCGTGCGGCTCTACACCAACCGGAAGAAGATTAATGGCATTTATATCATCTCCACCAATTTCCCGAGTAAACTCATAAATAGGATAAAAAGTAGTTACAACATTTACTTTCCCTTCAACTATACTTCCACTGCTCTTTGGTCCACATGCAGTGAGTGTAAATACAAGCACCAATGCAAGTATAAGCAGACTTATTCGTGACTTCAAAGCAACCATTAAATTGATCTCCCTCTCAAATCGTAATCTTTACTATTAGAAGTATAATAGTAATCATTACGATAAGTCAACAATAAATCCTAATAAGATGATTCTGAATTTTATCCCTGCTTATACGTTGAAAAAAGGAATGTTCCCACAGCCTAGCTGGCTGAAGGAGCATTCCCTTTCTTATATAACAATTACATATATAGATTCTACATAACGAGTCTTACTTCACAATAGCTCCATTTGGCATGCTATCTGGAACTGTGGCGATGGTTAACTGGTCACCTTTAGAAGCCGCTAAAATCATCCCTTGGGACAATTCTCCGCGCAGTTTCACTGGCTTCAGGTTCACAATACAAATCACTTTTTGGCCTACCAGCTCTTCCGGTGTGTAAAACTTCGCGATACCAGAAACGACTTGACGCTGCTCATAACCTAGATCCAGCTGCAGCTTCAGCAGCTTGTCGGCTTTCTTCACAGGCTCAGCTGCAATGACCTGAGCTACCCGAAGCTCAGCCTTGGCGAAATCGTCGATGCCGATCTCTTCTTTATGCTCTTCCTCAGGCTCGGATAACGCAGGAGCCGCAGGTGCTGCTTCGGTCGCTTCAGCAGCCGGTTTACCAGCGCCCATGGCTTCGGCGATATAAGCTACCTCTTGCTCCACATCCAGGCGTGGGAAGATCGGATTGCCTTTCACCAGCTTTGTTCCTGCCGGAATCAGACCAAAGGTCTTGCCGCTGTCCCATGTCGTTAATTCACCAACTTCGATGCCAAGCTGTTCCCAAATCTTCGCTGGGGTTTGCGTCAAGAACGGCTGCAGTAGAATGGAAGCGGTGCGAAGACCTTCCACAAGATGTCTCATTACGGAAGCCAACTCAGCTGTTCTGCTCTCATCCTTAGCAAGCACCCAAGGCTGTGTCTCATCAATATATTTATTGGTGCGGCTGATAAAGATCCCGATCGCTGTTAGCGCTACGGAGAACTCCATTTTTTCCATCGCTTCTTCTACTTTGGCATAAGTATTCACTGCCGCAGCTTGAAGCTCACCATCAAATGCTGTTACATTTCCTTCATACGCTGGAAGCTCTCCACCGAAATACTTCTCTACCATCGCACCTGTCCGGTTCAACAGGTTACCAAGGTCATTAGCAAGATCATAGTTAACCCGATCTACAAAGCTTTCCGGTGTGAATGTACCATCCGAACCAAACGGTACTTCCCGTAGCAGGTAATAACGAAGTGCATCCAGGCCGTAACGATCAATTAATGTAACTGGATCTACTACGTTCCCTTTGGATTTTGACATTTTGCCATCCTTCATGAGCAGCCAGCCATGAGCAAATACCTTTTTCGGAAGAGGCTCACCCAGCGCCATTAGAATGATTGGCCAGTAAATCGTATGGAAACGGACGATTTCTTTGCCGACAATATGCACATCAGCAGGCCAGAAATTATCGTACAAACTGCGATCCTCGGAACCGTAACCCAAAGCAGTAATGTAATTTGTCAATGCATCGATCCATACGTACACTACATGCTTTTCATCGCCTTTAACCTTAACACCCCAATCGAAAGTCGTACGGGAAACCGCAAGATCCTCCAGACCAGGCTTGATAAAGTTGTTAATCATTTCGTTTTTACGGGATTCCGGCAAAATAAACTCCGGATTCTCCTCATAAAATTGCAGCAATCGATCTGCATATTTACTCATCCGGAAGAAATAACTCGCTTCCTTCACAAGTTCAACCGGATGACCGCTATCAGGGCTTTTTGCACCAATGATTACGCCATTGTCATCTCGAACGATATCGACCAATTGTGTTTCTGTATAGAAGGTTTCATCCGGAATACTGTACCAGCCTTCATATTCGCCTTTATAGATGTCACCTTGCTTGAGCAGTCGATCAAAAATATCCTGAACAACCTTTTTATGACGTTCTTCCGTTGTACGGATAAAGTCATCATTGGAGATGTCTAGCTTGCGCCATAATTCCTTAATGCCAACAACGATGTCATCAACGAACTGCTGAGGGGTTTTGCCTGCTTCCTCTGCCTTCCGTTCAATCTTTTGACCATGCTCGTCTGTACCTGTAAGATACCTTACATCATAGCCGCGTAGACGTTTGTAGCGGGCCATTGCATCTCCAGCTACGGTAGAATAAGCATGTCCGATATGCAGCTTATCACTCGGATAGTAGATAGGTGTAGTTAAGTAAAAAGTTTTCTTTTCGCTCATTGATTAATCATCCTTTCTTTCATAAAAAGACAAAAAACTCCCGCCCCTTTAATGGGGCGAGAGTATAACTCACGCGATACCACCCAAATTTCCTGTCTCTTCACAGAGATCAGGCTTCGCCAGTTCCCTCTCGGGAACTGTCCATTAACGCTGGAACACGCCGTTATCTTACGTGAACCTCAATTGCAGTTCCCGCTCGAACACAGTTCCTCCCGGACCATATTCAATCTAACGCTCCATACCGGCTTTCAGCTCGTTCCGGCTCTCTGTAATGGGCGTACCGATTTACTCATCCGTTCCTCGGAATTCATACTATTACCTGTGAATATACCCAATGGCAAGGGCTCGTGTCAAGTCGCGCGAGCAGAATCCTTCTTCGTGGGGTGTTCCTCAAGAGGCGGAACCGGATCAAGTCCCCCTGGATTGAAGGGATGGCATCTAGCAATCCGCTTGGCAGCAAGCCATGAACCTTTAAGTGGACCATGGACTTCAATAGCTTCTAGTGCATAGGCAGAGCAGGTTGGATAGAAGCGACAAGTGGCAGGCTTAATCGGGGAAATGTACTTGCGGTACACCCGAATGGGAGCCTGGATCGTTCTACGAAGGGTCGCCATTCTTAGACCCCTTTTTTGCGATTAGCTGCTGCGACTAGTTCTTCTTCCCGGTTCTCTTCACATTCCTTGCAATAACCGAACACCTCAAATTTATGCTTGACTACCCGGAATTGATCAGGTGTATCCGTTAAATTCATCGGGCAGAAATTAATCGGGTAGGTTTTCTCGCATTGAAGGCAGATCATATGATGATGGTGATCCTGATGATTGCAGCTTCCCTTGAATTTCACGCCGTCTTCAAAGACGATTTGTTCAAGTACACCAAGCTCTTCCATTACACGCAGATTGCGGTACACGGTATCAAAGCTAAGTCCGCTATACTTGCGGCCCATATGCTCATAGACATCCTTCGCTGACAAATAACCCTTATTCTCGCCGAATAACTTGGCAAGCGTTTTGCGTTGGTCGGTGATTCGCAGACCTTGCCCCGACATGACCTCTAATATTTGTTCTGTCGACAGCATACGCTCATCTCCCATTACATTTCAGTTCATTTCATTTATGCTTCACTCTCTTAATAATGCCCCAAAATAAATGCCCCGTCAATGAAACAACCAAGTGCATGAGCGTTCATCAGAGTAAAATCATACATTTAAATACAAAAAGTCCAGCTGAGTATTCCTTTGCGGAATATTCAGCCGGACTTTTATTTCAGGTGAATCCCAAATAACTTAAAGGATGGACCTATTTTGTTATTTCTTCGCTGGCAGCGGTGTAACTAGGAAATTCACCGGCAAGTTACTACCAGAAGCTGCTGTGAACAAAATCTCCACCGAGCCGCCATAATCGCCAGTACGATAAATCACACTGTTCATATCAGCACTAGAGAGACTTCCTGAATTCGGCATTTGTACGATTTGACCATTAACCATAACTGGTCCCATGTAATTACCGCCACGTGGATTAAACGTAATCAATGAATTAGGTGCAACACGGTCGAATTTGATTTTGTATAACACACCAAAGTTACCTGCATTGGATGCTTCAGTACCATTCATTGGGTCTACACCGGTCAAATTCAAATCACTCGAATTGTCACCGAGAAGAAGTCTCGCAGGAGTTGTTCCTACTTCGTCGGTAACCGTGATGATGCGTGTAGAATCAGCATAAGTTCCTCGGTTATGCACCCCATCACGATCCAATATTGGAAGTGTAGGAAGTGTAGTTAGAGGATCTTTATTCGCTTCGATCATCATGACATTATATTCAATAGGATAATCGCTAAACAAATCCGCTTGGAGGGATACAATCTCGCCTGGTTTCATTGCAATTTTGTTTAGATCCGTAAGAATCGAGACGCTTTCTCCTGGTTGAAGGACCGTTGTCTTATAATGTTCCCTAGTAATCATAGACTTCCAGTAACGTTCCACAGACATTTTACCAGTGCCTTCTGGAAATGAACTTGGACCGCCAAAGCCTACATACTCTGTTGTAATTGTCGTAGGGTACAGATTGTTATTCTTAGCAATCACATACACCTTCGTTTTAATATTCATATTATTCTTATGGTGGACCAAGAAGCGAGTTCCGCCGAATGATGTTTCTTTATATGTGATACCTTCCGTATTCACTGTTTCTGGACTATTACTGCGAATAAGGTTATATGGCTCAGAAGAAAGATTATAGGCTACCTTCTGCCAAGTTGGAACCATCGATCCGTCGATGTTAAATACGCTACCCGGAGCACCGAATAATCTATAGAAATCTTCTTTACTGTACAAGATTTCATCTGAAATATTGATGGTCTTCTCAAAAGTGCTGATTGCGCCATGTGAATCTTTGACTTGAATAGCGACTGTTGCTGGACCTGGTGTAAAGAAAGCTTCTGCTTTGTTCGTCCAAGTCACTTCAATTGGATCACCGTCTGGGTCGCTGCTTAGATCCGAATAAGTGATCATTTCACCCATCTTGTAAGAATCTTTGTCTGTCGTGAAATTAGCGACTGGCGGTGTATTTGGTTTTAGTACGTTGATGGTCACAGAGTAAGGATCACTCCACTGTCCATTCGCATCCATAACGGAATAGGATACTACATAAAATCCTGGTGTATCATAGATATCTTGCTTATTTCCTTCCCAGCGTTCATCGACAATGGCCGTACCATTCGGTGAAGAGCTGGAAGTTACAAAATTCACAGGATCACCAGCATAAATTTCAGTTGGCACTGTAAAAGAAGCTTTTGGCTTCGTGTTCAGCGTAAGAATTACTCGTTTTTGCACATTATCAACGGTATAAGGAATGCCTAATGCCCCGGTGATGGACGTCAAAGGAACCATGAATGTACCATTAGTTTGGTAAGCTGGACCTTTCATCGTCACATTTTTACCATTAACGGAATAGATCTTACTGTCCGTTTTAAAGCGCATTACGTCGCTTCCTTTGGTAACAATGGTCTCTTTCGTTTTATAATCGTAAATGTATTTCACACCTACGCGTTCTACCATAGCTCGGATCGAAACGTATGAGACGCCATTCTTCACGGCCATTGGCTGATTAGCCAAATACTCAACGCCGTTTTGGTACATTTTGTTGCTGTTCATCATAAGTACAAGCTGATTACTAGCTGCAGCACGAACACCATCCGTTGGTGTAGGTTGTGTAGTGGTTTCAGGTGTTGCACTTGGGAGTGGTGTAGCAGTTGGTGCAGTTGTTGCTGTAGGTTCGGATGTTGTTGTCGGTTCAGTTGTTGTCGTCGGTTCAGCTGTTGCCCCAGGGATTGGAGTTGGAGTTGGTGTAGGTGATACGACTCCCCCTGGTACCTCAGTTGGCATTGGCGGCAATGGGTCAGTAGCTTCTGGCATTACATCCGTCGCAGATGTGGCAGCTGCTCCTACTGCATTGGTATTACCTGAGGTACTATTGACAGATTCAGCAAAAGCCGGCACTGCCGAGGCGGCCTGAGATATGGCCAAAACAGCAACTAACGTTAATTTCTTCAAATCCATGATATGACTCCTCTGCTCCTATTTGTAAATATAAGTAGGTCTCTGTCTTTTTCATACTCCTCTTATATTCCCCGCAAAAACGCAACCGCTCTCAGCGGAGCGGAAGATTGCTTTTTGCCACGTTCGTTATAACAAAACATAGTATTAGACGCATCCGACCGCAAAAAGTTTCATTTTAAAGTAAAGAAAGATTAACCCAGTATTAAAACAAGCAAAAACAACCTTTCATCCGCTACCCGAAAAATATGAGATTATCCATATAAATATGTGTATTTTACAGCAAGGTATATTCGCTTTCATTTGCTTTTGTTACAATGTATGGAAGAATATCTTTTTATGCGGGTGATGACATGTCCAAGAAAATCTCCATCCTCGTTCAATTAATCATGGGTTTCTCACTGATCATTTTCACTATCGTAGCCTTTACGATTTTTTTGTCCTACCGATCGTCATCCCAAGCCGTTCTTAACCGGTCGAACCAATATATTCTGGAGTCCGTCAAACAGCTTCAAGGTAAAATGGACGCTATTCTTCAAGATAACGACAAACTCTCTTCTACGATCATGTTCAGTCCCTTGATTCAAGAAACACTAGGAGACTTAGCAGAATCCCGCACACCTCCTACTGACGCTATGGATATCACCCGCTACATCGATCAACAGACACGTTCCATCAATTATGACATCCAGTTCAAGCTGCTCGGACTTTCAGATAATCAGGTATATACCAATAGCAGCTCCTTAAAAGTAATCTGGGACAGCGAGAGAGAAATCCGCGGCGCCTATTGGTTTCCAGCTATAGCCCAGAATAACGGCCGTATGCTCTGGTTTGGTGTAGATGTATGGCAGAACGGTACGATCCCTGTGGTCATGGGAGCTAGGCAAATTAATGATTGGAATGATTTAAATCGGCTAGGAACCCTATTTCTCGTCCTTCCTGTGGAGGTTATCCATAACGCTGTCAGCCAATTTCATCTTGGTAAGAATGAGAAAATTCAAATTGTTGATTCCTTCAACACCATTGTTTATTCCACCGATCCAGATGAGATAGGTCTGTATATGGATGATAGAATTCTAAGTCAATTCAGTAATCATAAAGCACGAATCATCCCAAATACCATAAACTCCCGCAATATGTTCGTATCCTACGCTTATTCCCCCTACAGCGAGTGGAGCATTTTTGCTTACATTGATTCTAAAGAAGCTGTTAAAGATTTAAATGGCATTCGCAGAAATATTATTTTAATTGGCCTGCTCGGGATGGCCGCAGCGTTATTATTTACCTTCTTTTTCTCGTGGACACTGTCTAAGCCGCTTCGTAATCTCGCAACCAAGCTAAGCAACGTTGAACGCGGAACCACGCTACCGTTTGTAAAAACAACCATGAATAAAGAAATGGCTATCCTATACTCAAGCTATAACTCCATGCTTCAAAACCTAGACCATACGATTGCTGACCTCTCAAGCAAACAAATCAGTGAAAAACAAGCTCAGATCGTAGCTCTTAAAGCACAGTTTCGTCCTCATTTTCTCTACAATACTTTGAACACCATCTATTGGTCACTAGCTAATAAACACATGCGAGAAGAGTCACAGATGGTTATTGCACTAAGCGATTTGCTTCGATACAGCATTGATCGTGGATCGGAATTTGTTACGGTTGAGGAAGATTTACAACAACTAGAAAGGTTCATTTACCTGCAAAAACTACGCTACGAGGACAAACTACAGGTTGATCTGCACGTGAATCCTGAGGTCATGAATAGGCAGCTCATGAAGCTAACCCTTCAGCCCCTTGTAGAGAATGCTATCACGCATGGACTTGAACCTACACTGCGCGAAGTATGGCTTATACGTATTCGGGCCTATAGTGAAGGCAACTCACTTGTGCTAACAGTAGAAGATAACGGAGAAGGCATGAGCGAGGCAAGAATGGCAGAGGCCTTAATCAGCGGCGAGGTTAATCCGGAGAAGCTGCTCCACACGGGTATCGGTCTCTCCAATCTGAATCATCGTATAGAACTAATCTATGGACATGGATTTGGCCTTCATTTATCAACCAGCGAGCTCGGAGGCTTACTCGTAAAAGTCACTGTTCCATTACAGTTCGATCAAGGGTAGGGGGCGAAGTGATGAAAGTGTTAATTGTTGACGACGAAAGTTTTGTCCGACGATCCCTGTCAGACATGCTGGGAAGTGCGAACCATAATTTTAGCATCATTGGTTCAGTAGAGAACGGATTAGAAGCGATACAACTGTTAAAAGAGCAGGCAGTCGACCTTGTAATATCAGACATACGTATGCCTGGCATGGATGGACTCGAGCTTTCTAAGCATATCCATGAATGTTACCCTGACACCGAGACGATACTGCTCACTGGTTATCAGGATTTCTCCTATGCCAGCCAAGCCATAAGGTACGGTGTACGAGAATATCTGGTCAAACCAAATTCAGTTGAAAATATCCTCGAAGTCGTAACAAGTGTGTATGAACGTCTGGAATTGAAGAAGCAACACAGGCAAGTCTCGCAGCTGCGAGAAAAGAACCTTCGGGAGAAACGCCTTTCTGATCTACTTTATGGCATTCCATTACCCTACTTTGAAGAACAGCTCATACCTCCCTTTCATTCTTTTGTCATCATTACTGTAAATCACCTAGGTGATGTTATGCCACAGTACTGGTCTGAACAAGCGATGTATGCAGCCGTAATCAATATATTAGAAGAGTGTTTTTCGCTTTACGCTAATGTTGTCGGCATTCAAGAGGAGCAAGAAGCGATAATCATGTTGTTTTATCCCCATGAACAATCCGAAAGAATCGATGAGGCACTAACTCAGGAAATGATGATTAAGCTGTCTAGCCTCTTGAAATCACCTTTCAGCGCGGGTGTCTCCAACCCTCACTATGATCTTGGAGCCCTCGCAACAGCTTATCATGAGAGCCTGCAGGCATGCCAACAGCTCAAAAAGGATAGTACCCGACCCGTTATCTATTATAGTGATGTATCCATGTGCTCAGCTTCTCCACAGCTTACGGAACAACTACAGGTAAAGGCTACACGCAGAGTAATCTCTATGATGATTGAGGCTATGAATTCGCGACTCCAAGAGAACCTCTCTCTCAAAATGATTGCAGATGAATTATACATGAATCCAACCTATCTGGGCCGTCTGTTCAAAGACGATGTAGGAGAATGCTTCTCTAGTTTTCTTACCAAGCTTCGTATTCAAAAAGCGATAGAACTGCTAAATAATGTTACGCTCAAAGTTTACGAAGTTAGCGAATTAGTTGGCTTTAAAGATCCTGCGTACTTCAGCCTCATATTCAAGAAATACATGGGTATGACTCCTCAGGAATTTCAGAAGCACAACAAATAAAGACGAGGTGTGTTCTCTTGCATGTGAATGCTAAGTTGTTGACTATCCTGTTAAGCTTTGGATTGCTGCTTCATACAAGCGGTTGCCAGATCTCTCCTTCTAAGGAAGATATCGACCTTCAAGACCCGATCCAGTTGAACATCTGGCTTACGGCTGGATCAGGTCTTGAGCCGCTTATAGCAGAGTATCAATTGCAGCATCCCGAGCTAGAAATCCATATTCAGACCTCAACCTCCACGCAGCTTCCCGCCAAGCTGCAAACTTCATTCGCAGCAGGATATAGTTCCCCTGATGTGGCGGCCATTGATATTAGCTATTTGGATCGTTTCAAGCAGTTCCCCGATTATTTTTATAATCTAACAACATTTGGAGCGAATGATCTAAAGAATCAATTTCTGAGTTGGAAATGGCAGGAGGTGCTCGGTAATGATTTTATCTTCGGATTACCGACTGATATTGGTCCCTATGCTATGTTGTATCGGACTGACATATTCGCGTTATCTGGACTCCCTACCAAACCTGAAGAAGTAGCAAAGCGAATCCAAACTTGGGACCAATTCCTCAAAGCCGGCACTAGAGTCTATGAGGCAACAGGCAAAGCCTTTGTCAATGACTTAGAGAATCTTTATCTAACCCTTCTGCGTCAGTCCAAGCTTCAATATTACAGCCCCACTTCCCAAGAGCTGATCATAGGAAATAATCCAGCAGTAAAAGGGGCTTGGGACTTTGCAATTCAAGCTCTGAAGCTGAATTTATCCGCAGGTATTGCTGTAGATACACAGCGCTGGGGCGCAGGTCTGCTAAACGGCGACTTTGCAGTGATGCTCTGTCCGGCTTGGATGATTGATCATATCAAGAGTAGTGCTCCAACAGCCAGCGGATTATGGAATGTAACGACCATCCCAGGAAATAGCGCTAATCGAGGAGGTTCCGTCCTTACCTTGCCTAGAACAGGCAGTCATCCAGAGGAGTCATTCGCGCTTATCAAATGGTTAACCGAGCCCGTACAACAGCTAATTTCATTTAAGTCAGAAGGGGCATTTCCCTCCACGCCCGAAATTTATGACGATCCAGAGATCCATAACCTGTCTGATCCCTATTTTCCTAATTCTGAGGTTGGACGTGTCCTCTCTACAGCAGCACAAGAAGTAGTTCCCACCTACTACGGTCCGCACCACGCCGATGTAGAAACAAATATGCTCGAGTATTTAACCAAAGCCGAGCAAGGTAAGCTAGATCCCGAGCAGGCTTGGTCACTTGCCATTCAGGTAGCGCAAAAAATAGATACTTCTTTCCGCTAACCTATTCACCAAGCGTACAATAAAGGCTATCCCCAGCGCAGTAATCATGCCGGGGATAGCCTTTTAGTTTCATTTAAAGTATTTATTTTTGAGCAGCCAAGAAAGCATCTAATTGTTTTTGTTTCTCTGCAATAATCTTATCAAGTCCGGCTTTCTTCAGCTTGTCGGCGTACTTAGTCAATACGGTATCGGGATCAACAGAACCCGTATCCAAACTGATATCGTATTCATCCATTACAGCTTTACAAGCTGCCATTTCAGTCTTCATAGAGGATGCGTCGAAGTTAAAACCGAGCGCAACAGAAGCTTTACCTTTGGAGTTGAAGGCCTTGAATTGCTCCCATTTGTCTGGAGCTTCACTTTCCCATACAGGA
Organism: Paenibacillus sp. FSL E2-8871; assembly: GCF_038000345.1. NCBI lineage: Bacteria > Bacillati > Bacillota > Bacilli > Caryophanales > Paenibacillaceae > Paenibacillus > Paenibacillus sp. FSL E2-8871. The sequence goes on from NZ_JBBOBV010000001.1 coordinate 2,712,608, forward strand.
TTCAGGAATTGGCTTCCAAGCATCCAGGCGGCAGCGGTATTATAGTCACCCGTTTTGTCAGTAGCTTTAATCGTATCACCGCTAACGACATCATAATGGACACCTTTTACACCAAATACGAGCAGATTATTGATTTCTTTATCCGTGTGCAAAAGATCTAATACCATCATGGCACGAGCTGGATCACCCGAGGAAGCGGAGATCGCTAACATTGATCCTGCTGCATCACTAGTAGAAATCGTCGGTTCGTTAAAAGCAATTTGTTTCAGTTTTCCGACCAAACCTGTAGCATTAGCCAATTCACTATCTTTACCAGGTTTAAGTGATTGTACTGTCATAAAGACATTACCGGCCTTCATTGCATCTTGCGTTGAATTTGTAGCCACGGCCGCATCTTTGTTAATATAACCTTTCTTCATATATTCACGAGTAAGCTTGATGATTTCTTTGTAACGGTCCAGTTCAATCATGGATTGAATTTTAGTGTCCGATGAATCCTTAAGCAGAACGCCCGGAATTGAAGCATCACCAAGCGTATCGTACTGCGCCATGTACTGGGAGTTAAAGGTCTCTCCTTGCTTGAAGTACAGTGGAGTTAGGTCAGGTCTCTTCTCCTTTACGACTTTGAGCACGGCATCCAAATCTTGAATGGTCTTTACATTCGACATATCAATACCCAGTTCATCAGCAATATCGGAGCGATAAACGATCCCGCCTTGTGCTGCTAGCTCCTTATTCGTAGGAACGGCATAATTCACACCATTGATCGCAGAACCTTTTAAGAATTGCGGGTCGAGATTTTTAAGAATCCCTTGGCCATATTCATTCAATAGATTACCGTACTTGCCGCTATCATCATTAAGTGGGAGGTAAGCACCTTTAGCTGAATTGGTTACATAATTTTTCCATTGGGCTGTAAAAATAATATCAAATTTCTCCTGACTGGCAATCTTCAGATTAACATCATTGTCCCATGGACCCCAGTCGATCGGTGCGATATCCAATTTGGCGTTAATTTTAGGTTCCAGAAGCTTATTGATAGCGTCTTCTACAACCTGCTCATCCTTTTGAACGGCACCGACATAGATTAACTTAACAGTATAAGGATCTAATTTCTTCTCCGGTTCAGCTGTAGGATCTGCAGCGGGCTCATCTGTTGCCGCAGCATTGGTAGCGGTTGCATTTTCACTTGGCGCTGGTGAGGCTCCTTCATTATTCCCGTTATTCCCTCCGCATCCAGCTAAGCTAAGACTGAGTACTACGATAAGCATCAGCGTTAAAAGTGTGCTTGTTCGAATAGCCTTCATGTACACCATAACCTCCCTCAAAATATTTATATATGCTGAATCGGACGTTCACACACTTGCATGGAGCGCCGAATTAAGCCATTCCAATCCTCATTAGCCTTTAACAGCACCAACGGTAAGTCCTTTGATAAAATACTTTTGGAAGAAGGAGTAAACGAATACGATAGGACCGATCCCAATAACAGCCATTGCCATTCTTACTGTCTCTGTCGGCAGATTGATTTCTACACCTTGTGCAGCTAGGGCAGCCATCGCTTGGGGGCTTGCAGTCAGGAACTGAACGTTCAACATCGTCTTATACATTAGATACTGCAGATTGACATGCCCTTCAGGTGAAATAAAGATCAAGCTTAGATACCAGTCATTCCAATACGCCAAGGTTTGAAATAATCCCACTGTAGCTAGCACCGGTAACGACAAAGGCAGAATGATTTGAACGAAGATCCGAAACTCCGGTGCCCCGTCAATTTTAGCGGATTCAACTAGTGCCGGCGGGATTGTGTTTGCAAAAAAGGTTCGTAAAATGATGACAAAGAATGCTGAAACCAGCAGTGGCATAATCAGAATCCATAGCGTATCTTTCAAATGCATCATTTGAGTATAAACTAGATACCAGGGCACTAAGCCTCCATTAAACAAAAGTGTAAAAAACATAAAGAACGAAAAGAAATTACGATGTGGAAAATCCCCACGCGAGATAGGATAGGCATACATTGCCATAATTACGAGACTCAGAATCGTTCCAACCACCGTCACAAATAAGGAAACGGCAGCCGCATCTATGATTTGCCAATAATCTTTTAACAGAAATTCATATGACGAGATATCCCACTTGTTCGGGAAAAAGCTGTAGCCGTGCTGCACAACCGATTGTTCATCTGAGAACGATACGATAATCACGAGGATCAGTGGAACCACACAAATCGCCGTATAGATCCAGAAGAATATATTAATTAACAAATTGGAGATATTAGAAATTTCATTGGGTTGTTTTTGCCGTTTAGCTCTCTTTCCTGTACGACCCGACGGCCCGATTGCAGTTTCTGTCTGGCTCAACACGCTCACCTCCCTCTAAAATAACGCATCATCTTTACTTATTCGTCGTACTGCTAGATTTGCTAAGAATATCAGTAGAAATCCTACAATAGATTGAACGAGACCCGCGGCAGAGGACATCCCAATATCACCAATCGCCAGGAAGGTCTGATATACATAGGTGTCGATAACTTGCGTAGTGGAGTATAATGCTCCTGCGTTTCTAGTAACCTGAAAGAACAATCCGAAGTCTGCGTTAAAAATCCTACCAATCTGCAGTAGCGTCATTACGATGATAACCGGACTGATCAGCGGCAGCGTGATTTTACGAATCTGCTTCCATTTAGAAGCACCGTCAATCAGCGCAGCCTCATAATATTCGTGATCTATGCCGATGATCGCGGCCATATAAATGACCGTCGTATAGCCAATCTCTTTCCACAGCTTTACGATCACTAGAATCCCCGGCCAATATTGCGACTGCGAATACCATTCAATTGGATCAAGCCCAAAGAACGGAAGCAGTGTCTTGTTCATGAACCCGTGCTCAGCACTTAGAAAGCCGTATACTAAATAACTGACGACGACCCATGAGAGAAAATATGGGAGAAACATCGCACTCTGATGGAATTTCGATAGCCATCTGCTGCGCATTTCGTTAAACATAATCGCAAAAGCCAGTGAAAAAAATAGTGTGAGTACAATAAACGCAGTGTTGTACAACAGGGTATTTCTTGTAATGATCCACGCCGTCTCTGTCGAGAATAAATATTTGAAGTTCGAGAACCCGACCCAATCACTGCCTAGAATGCCCTTCTGGTAATTGATATCCTTAAAAGCAATTACCGTCCCTAACATCGGTATGTAGTTATTGATGATCAGAATAATAATGGCTGGGAGCATCATCAAATAGAACACCCAATATTTCTTCATCACTCTCAGAAAATTCGGCACTCTCCCCCTGCCGCGTTTTTTTAATTCTGATAAGCTGACGGAAGGATTCGTCACACTCATGTTCTGTTCCCCCATTTCCCCATCATCCCAATCTAGAGCCTTTTTCACGCTTGCTTGGCTATCGCCTTGCACTTCCTTCTTACACTCTAATTAAAACATATGATAAATTTTGGGAGTATAGGGAGCATATTATATTTCTATAAAAAAAGAGATGATTATCCTCAGTAACTAAGGATAATCATCTCTACTGTTTAAAAACATTTAATTGGTTATAACTTATGTATCTTTATCACAGCTGCTGGCTGGTCGATAGTCCATGCATTCCCAAGGGAGTCCCCACATCCGCAGGAGTGGGATGACCCCATACCCACAACGAAGTGTGGTGAGGGAGAAGGAACGGAGAGGAGGTTTGGAACTGTAGGAGCGGAGCGTTCGCCTAAAAGCTTTCCTTGGAAAGCTACCTCGGAAGCATATGCTATCCTCGGATTTCAACCGCGAGCAGCGGTTTCCAATCAAGAAATCCGAGGATAACAGCGACCGGAAGTCCAAACATCCTCAGAGTGAAGCCGACCTCACCGCGTTTCGGTCACGATACTCCTTAGGAGACATCCCCGTCTGCTTCTGAAATACCTTCGTGAAATAACGTCGTTCCTGATAACCGACTCCGGAACCAATCACCGTAATGCTCTTATCGCTGTTAGTAAGCATAAACTTGGCAGCTTCAATTCGTTGTTGTGTTACGTATTCCACGAAAGTCATTGCAAACCGGTTCTTAAACAAGAGGCAGAAGTAACTGCCACTGATGCCGATCTTATTCGCCACTTCCTCAATCCCGATACCTGAATGAAGATGTTCAGTGATGTATTGAGCGGCCAAGTTCATTAGCTGATCCGGCGTTTTTTTGCCATTGTCAACTTCAGGAATCTCTTGAAACAAAGGGATGCTATTATACAGTTTATTCTTAAACTGTTTACTACGGATATTAGCTCCGATCTCACGTACCTTATTGCCAAGTTCCTCATAATGTATCGGCTTACAAATGTATTCTTTTACCCCAAGCCGGATCGCTTCCCGTGCATAGTCAAATTCCTGATACCCGGTAAGAAGCAGTACCTCACTATCCAATCCCAATTCCCGCAGCTTTCCTACAAAAGTTAACCCGTCCATCACTGGCATACGAATGTCACTCAACACAAGATCGGGTTGCTCCTCTTCAGCAATGCGCAAGGCGTCCATGCCGCTTCGCGCCATACCGACGACCTCCATCCCCATCTCCTGCCATGGCAACACTCTCTTCAGATTATTCAGAATTGGGGCTTCGTCATCTACCAATAATACTTTTAGCATAATGATCTTCCCCCTGCTCGTATTTAGGTATGACACATTGAATAATAGTACCATATCCTGGACTGGAACAAATAAATATTCCATATCTGTCACCGTATTCAATGCGGATGCGATCCGCTACACTGCGAATGCCAAGGCCTCTACGTTCAAGATTCATCCGGTTTTCCCGTTCAACTTCAACCTCTTGCTCCACAGGATCATTCACTATATATTGGAAAATAGACAACTGAGATGGTGTAATTCCAATACCGTTATCTTCAATTCGTAAAATTAAGTCCCCTTGCTTCTCCCAAACTTTCACAGAAACTTGACCTTTGTAATCAATACCCTCAAATCCATGCTGAATGCTATTCTCTACAAGCGGTTGCAAAGTAAGCTTTAAAATGCCGCAACTCATCAATTCTTGTGGGATATCAATATCGTATTCAAATAAATCCTCAAATCTAAATTTTTGAATATCCAAATAATTGCGAAGATGTTTAATCTCTTCATCCAGTGTAATTTCTTCTCGATCCTGAATGCTAATACGTAAAATACTTGCCAGTCGGTAGACCATCTCACTGACTTTCTTGCCTTCATTCTGTATAGCCAGAACATTAATCGACTCTAACGTATTGAATAAAAAATGCGGTTTAATCTGAGCCTGTAGAACACGCATCTCGGCTTGATTCTTGCGACGCTGTTCCAAATGGATTCTGTTAAACAATCGGTTAATTTTATCCATAAGATCATTAAAGCCCTTACCAAGAAGCGTTAACTCATCATTCCCCTTCACTTCTACCCGCGAAGTTAGATCTCCATCCTCAACACGTCGCATAAAACGAACAATTACGGCTATTGCACCAGTAATGCGATTCATAAAGAATAGATTGAAGATCACCGCTGCCAAAAAGCAAAGGAAGATAACCCCTACAAACCAGCGTGCAAATACTGTAACTTCTCGAGATAAAGAGTCCCATGAGGTTACAGACACTAGACTCCAAGGATAATCTTTCAAATGATACATGGAGAGAATACTCTTCTCCCCGTTATACTCTGTTTTAAAACTCTGAAACCCTTTTTTGAAGGTAATCTCTTTATTCGCGAATGACTGAATATCCTGCCCATCCAGCTTTTGATCTGGGTCAAATAGAATCATTCCGTCATCATTTACTAGCATAAACGAAACATCCTGATTACTATCCCCAATTTTTAAATTGCGAAATATCGATTCGAGCTCCCAATTTTTGATCTGTACAACAAGGATACCTATGTTCTGAAAGAAGCTCAGTTCCTTCACGAGTCGAATTTGTGTAAACACAGGTTCAGTTCCTGTAAGTTCGGGATACTCATGAGGAGCCAGCCATTTTGGCACGCCATTCAAATCCATTACTTCCTGGTACAAATCACTTTTTTTGAAAGTATCATAGGGTAGCGTTCGGAAATTTTCCTTATTAAAAAGCGACACGATTTCAGAGTTACCTCTACCGTTAAAATTGTATAAAAAAGCATAGCTAATCGATGGATGGTTAAACAACAGACTACGGAAATTGCGCTGGCTTGCATTCAAATTGAGTTGCTCAGCATCAGTCAAATCTTGATTAGAAGGATCTTCTGCGCTAAGTGCCATATGAAAAACCGAGGTAGCAATTCCGTTGTCTGTGACGTTATCCATATCTTTTAACACATTTGAAATACTGTAACTAATTGCTTTGAGTGAGTATTCCGACTGTTGACTGTACTTCTTTTCAATAGAGTTATACGTCACGAAAAACATAAGCATGCCTAGAATAAATAAGGGAATGATTATCAGGCCCAAAAATGCCGTAAATAATTTATAGCGCAAATTCATCGGCTAGTGCTCCTGACTGAGAAAAAAAGTTATCCTTTTACGCCACCCGCAGTTACGCCTTCAATAATTTTTTCCTGTAAAATCGCATAAATCACAATTACTGGCAGAACGCTGAAGACGATACCCGCTGACATTTGTGCATAGTTCATCTGATATTGATCACGGAATTGAACCATACCCACTGGGAGCGTACGTAGTTCATCATTTGATAGGAAGTAGTTTGCCAGCAAGAATTCGTTCCAATTGCCCAGGAAATTAACAATGAATACAGTAACCATGGCAGGTACGGTTAGAGGTACAATAATTTTAGCAAAGATACCTGGTGCCTTCAACCCATCCATGACCGCTGCCTCTTCAATTTCTCTAGGCAACGAGCGCATAAATGCAGCCAATATAATTATCGTAAACGGAATTGCATTCGCGATATAAGGGATAATCAACGCCCAGTGCGTATTCAGAATCCCCATCTTACGTACAATCGTATAAATAGGAAGCATCAATGCGTTATTTGGAATGAGCATTCCCACCATAACTAAGGTGAACAAAATCGTATTCCATTTGCCTTGGCGCATCCGAGTAACTGCAAAAGCAAACATAGACGCTAGAATGATAGATACTACAGAAGCCAATATGGAAATGTACAAACTGTTAAAAAAGTAGGTGCTGATCTTGGCATTTACCCAAGCTTCAACGTAGTTATTGAAGACGAACTCCTTTGGAATTCCAAAAGGGTTAAGTGCTATTGCATTATTATCCTTTTTCACAGAGGAGAATAACACGAACAGGAAAGGAAATAGAATAACTAGTAGATAGGACAAAAGTGCGACATGTGGCAAACTTTTTTTCAGGGCGCGTGGCATCAGTATTCAATCCTTTCTGTGCGTCGGGCTATCAGCAGCTGATAAACGGCTGTAACCACCAGTGTAAATACAAAGATCAGGACTGCAATGGCATTACCGTACCCGTACTTAAAGTTAGTGATAGCATATTTAATCATATAAGTTGCCATTACATCGGTTGAACCAGCAGGTCCACCCTTAGTCATTACAATGACGATATCCGCCGCTTTCATTGCTCCAGCAATGGACAACATGATCACAACAGAGATGATTGGAACAATTAGTGGAAGCGTGATGCGTGTAGCACGTTGGAATCCAGTTGCGCCATCAATGGCAGCTGCTTCATCCAATTCACCTGGTATCGACAGAATAGCTGCAAGTACCATTACAATGTAGAATCCGGTCCATTGCCAAGCATTCGTGATCAGGATGGATAACATTGCGAATCTTTCATCCGACAGCCAGTAAAGTGGATCAATACCAACTAAGCCTAGAACCTTATTTAAAAGTCCAATGTTGGGCTCATAAATGAAGCCCCATAGAATACCGATAACTGCTGTAGACATAATAGAAGGCATGAAGACCGCTGTCTTATACAAGCCTTTTAGCTTCTTTACATTCGATATCAATAACGAGAAGAATATGATTAACGGTACCTGTACAAAACAGGAGAAAAGAATAAAGAAACCGTTATTTTTGACAGATATCCAGAATCGTTCGTCTCCTAATGCCTTCTCAAAATTACTGATTCCGGCAGACTTGACTGTGTCAGATACCCCATTCCAGCTAGTAAAGCTGTAATAGATTGAACTAAAAATGGGATAGATGAAGAACATCGTGAACAAGATCAGTGCTGGAAGAATAAAAAGGAAAAATACCAATGGATTTCTTAGTGCTTTATTCATGACTACCTCCGGTTGCTTTGACATCTGGCGAACAATGAATGTTTTAGATCTTTGCAAACACATAAATTCTTTGAGTTTAAAAATGTACCCTGGTTCTGGCACCAGGGTACATTCAATTTGCAGCTACTTATTCAACTGCTGCGTTTGCTTCTTCTTGTACCTTCTGTAAAGCTTCGCCCATTTTCTCTGGAGTTGTCTGACCACCAATTAGCTTTTGAATTTGAATGTTACTGATTTCTGTAGTTACATCAGCTTGAACAAGTGAGTCAAATGCTGGGAACGAAGATTGTGAGTTATTAAGTACACCTACGATTTCGCTCATCAGATCATCCGTAATATTTTCATTCAGCACGTTTTGATCAATTTTCATTGCTGGCAATACGCCATCTTCAACAAGACCACGTAATTGCATTTCTTCGTTAAACAAGTTTTTGATGAAAGATTTCACAGCAGCCAATTGACGTGGATCTTTCTCAGCAGAAGCAGAGAAACCGTAGCCATTGTTTACATCGCGCATCAATGCAGTTTGGTCGCCTACGCCACCATCAACTGGAGGAATATTGAAGAATCCAACTTTACCGATCAAACCTTCGCCAGATTGTCCGGCTTTAAATACGGAAGATTTCCAAGTACCATCATACAAGAGGATTGCTTCGCTACTAGTGAATTGTGTTGTATATTCAGCATACTCGAAACCAAGTTCGCCTTTTTTGAAGTATCCTTTGTCAACCCATTCTTTGTACTTCGCAAAACCTTTTACAACGTTTGGATCAGTCCATTTAGCTTCGCCTGTTGCAAACTTAGCGGTTACATCTGGACCTGCATAACGTGACCACAAGTGGTTAGCTAGCATAAGTGGTACCCAACCAGCCTTAGATGCACCAGCCAAAGGTACTTTTCCGTCAGCCTTGATGTCAGCCAATTGTTGTTCCAATTCAGCAAATGTTGTTGGAGCTTTCCAACCCTTGCTATTGTAGTATTCTTTGTTGTAGAAGAAACCTTCACCAGATCCACCGATAGGCAATCCGTAAATTTTTCCTTCATAAGTGAAAGGATCAAGATTTGAGAATTTATCCTTAATTCCAAGTTCCTCTAGGATTGGAGTCAGATCGAGTAATTTACCTTCTTTAGCATAGATCTTAGAGTCAGGGCTTCCGAAAAGATCGAAGATCTCTGGTGGATTACCTGCAGCCATTTCACCACGTAATTTTTCTTTACGGTTTACATCTGAATCTACTCCATCAAGCTTAAAGGTCAGACCCGGTACATCGCCTTCTACCTTTTTCACTACTTCTTGCAGAATAGCTAAACGTTTCTGTTTGTCGGCACCGATTTGAGTGTGACGAATCGTCATTTCGAACGGCTCGCTACTAACCGGTTCTTCTGTTGCTGGAGCATTTGTAGCATCCGCTGCATTCGTCGCGGTAGCGTTTCCATCTCCTTTGTTAGAAGATGCATTGTTGTTGCCTCCGCAACCTGCCAGTAAAGCTGATGATACAAAAATCAGGGACAATAGCAAAGTCATACCTTTTTTCATTTCTTGTGACCCCCCATATAATGTTGTGCTTTACACTTCTTATTATAGAAAACAGATTCCATTCTCGTAAGGTTAAGATTCATCCACTATAGGGATAAAAATCTCTAATGAAAGCGGAATCAACTACACAATATGTAATATAATATAACTTTATTTCAGTAATAATTACGATTAAAAGCTTTATAGCGTGATTTAACCATACATACACTTTGAAAATAATCATAAAAACTCAATGCAATGATACAATATATATCATAACGTATTTCCAAGTCGTTAATTAACAGCAGTAAATATACCATTTTTTTAAAGCGAAAATACAAAATTACCCCTTTATATGACATCAGACGTCCCTCATAACAAAAAAAGCCGTTCCTTCAGCAGTAAATCACTGAAGGAACGGCTCCACTTAATGTAGGTAAGAATTATACCAACGCTGTCTGCTTACGACCTTCTTCGACTAAGCGGTACGCCCGCTGAACTTCTTCATCCGTAGGGGATGGCACTCCATCCAATTCATAAGCCTTGCCGAGCATTTCCCATTTATAGATACCCATTTGATGATAAGGTAAGATTTCAAATTTCTCAACGCCATTTAAGGTTCCAATATAACGACCTAGATTGATAAGGTCCTCTTCACGGTCATGAATGCCTGGAACGTATACATGTCTAATCCACATCTTACGGTTATGATCCGATAGCCAGCGTGCAAGCTTCAAGGTCCGGTCATTAGATTTTCCAGTTAACTTAATGTGTGCTTCTTCATCAATATGCTTCAAGTCAAGCATTACCAAGTCCGTAACATCCAACAAGTCATTAATCTTGTCACCTTCATTATAACCATTACTATCTAGTGTAGTGTGCAAATTCCAACGTTTCTTAACTTCCGTAAATAACTGCTTTACAAATTGTGCCTGCAAAGTAGGTTCTCCACCGGATACAGTCAGTCCGCCTCCGGAAGAACGATAGTAGTTCAAATAAGGCTCGATCTCAGAAAGCACTTCTTCCAGACTCATTTCTTTGCCTTCATCTAAAGCCCAAGTATCAGGGTTATGACAATATTGGCATTTCAACAAGCAGCCCTGCATGAATAAGACAAAACGAATACCAGGCCCGTCAACGGTCCCAAAGGTTTCCAAAGAGTGTATGCGACCTTTAATCATAGGATGTCATCCTTTCGCCACGATAGACTGACAGTCCCTCTTTCACGAAGAAGCTCCCTGTCCTTGAGACTGTCATTCCCCTTAATCGCGGCTGTGAAATTTAAAATTTTAACCATTCTCAAACAAGATATTACCGCCCTTGAGACAAGGGCGGTATCTTCCTTGCAACTATTTCAATGTAGAATTTAAATCAAAGATCTTTATAAATAGGAACGAATTACATCGAACCATGGAACGTACGGTTAATTACGTCCATTTGCTGTTCGCGAGTCAGCTTGATGAAGTTAACTGCATAACCGGATACGCGGATAGTCAATTGTGGATAGTTCTCTGGGTGATCCATAGCGTCCATCAGCTGTTCACGGTTAAATACGTTAACGTTCAAATGCTGAGCGTTATTATGGAAGTATCCGTCCATCATGTGTACCAGGTTAGACTTACAGGATTCATCGTCTTTACCTAGTGCCTTAGGTACGATAGAGAACGTATTGGAGATACCATCTTGTGCATCGGAGTAAGGCAGTTTGGCTACAGAGTTCAGTGAAGCCAGAGCACCTTTCTTGTCGCGTCCGTGCATTGGGTTAGCACCTGGTGCGAATGGTTCGCCTTTTTTACGTCCGTCAGGTGTTGTACCTGTCTTCTTACCGTACACTACATTCGAAGTAATGGTCAATACCGATTGAGTTGGCACAGCATCACGATAAGTTTTGTTTTTACGGATCATTGTCATGAAGGTTTCAACCAATTCTACTGCGATGCTGTCTACAGCATCGTCATTGTTACCGTAGCAAGGGAATTCGCCTTCGGTTTCGAAGTCAATTGCAATACCTTGTTCGTTACGGATCGGTTTAACCTTCGCGTATTTAATAGCACTCAGCGAGTCAGCTGCAACGGACAGACCAGCGATACCGCAAGCCATCGTACGCAGAATGTCGCGATCATGCAGTGCCATTTCGATACGTTCGTAAGAATATTTGTCATGCATATAGTGAATGATGTTCAAAGTGTTAACGTAAGTCTTAGCCAACCACTCCATCATCGGTTTGAAGCGTTTCATTACTTCGTCATAATCCAGATATTCAGAAGTGATCGCTGGGAATTCCGGTCCAACTTGTGCTCCGGATTTTTCGTCTTTACCACCATTAATAGCATACAGCAAAGCTTTTGCCAGGTTGGCACGAGCGCCGAAGAACTGCATTTGTTTACCGATACGCATTGGAGATACGCAGCAAGCAATAGCATAATCGTCACCCCAGTATGGACGCATTAGATCGTCATTTTCATACTGAATTGCACTAGTTTCGATGGAAACCTTAGCACAATATTTCTTGAAGCCTTCAGGCAATCTCTCGGACCACAGAACAGTTAAGTTTGGTTCCGGAGCTGGACCCAAGTTGTACAGGGTGTTCAGGAAACGGAAGCTGTTCTTGGTAACACGAGTGGTTCCATCTTCAGCCATACCACCGATGGATTCAGTTACCCAAGTAGGGTCGCCGGAGAACAGATCATTATAGTCAGGTGTACGCAAGAATTTCACGATACGCAGTTTCATTACGAAATGATCGACAATTTCTTGTACTTGTTCTTCAGTCAAAGTACCTTCTTCAATATCGCGTTCTGCATAGATGTCTAGGAAGGAAGAAACACGTCCCAGGGACATCGCCGCACCATTTTGTTCTTTAACTGCTGCCAGATATCCAAAGTATACCCATTGAGTAGCTTCCTTGAAGTTCGTCGCTGGTTTGGAAATATCCATACCGTGAGCTGCTGCCATTTCTTTCAATTCGCCCAGTGCACGAATTTGCTCAGACAGCTCTTCACGCAAACGAATTACTTCTTCTGTCATGGAATCAACTTCAAGCTCAGTTAGTTGTTGCTTTTTGTCTTTAATCAAGAAATCAATACCGTACAGAGCAATGCGGCGGTAGTCGCCGATAATACGTCCACGGCCGTAAGCATCAGGAAGACCTGTGATAACGCCGGATTTACGTACTGCTCTCATGTCTGGTGTATATGCATCAAATACGCCTTGGTTATGCGTTTTGCGAATGTTCGTGAACATGTCGACGATGTTTTGTGGAAGCTCGAAGCCATAAGCCTTCGTAGCATCGACCATCATCTTGATCCCGCCGAATGGCTGAATGGAACGTCTGAAAGGAGCGTCAGTCTGTACGCCTACGATTTGTTCCTTGTCCTTGTCAATGTAGCCTGGAGCGTGTGAAGTGATTGTGGAGACAGTATCTAGGGAAACATCCCATACGCCGCCTCTTTCTCTTTCTTCCTTGCTCAGTTGAGAAATAATCTTCCATAGTTCAGTTGTGTTACTAGTAGGACCTACGAGGAACTCTTCGTTACCTTCATAAGGCTTAATGTTACTAGCAATAAAGTTGTTAACGTCAACTTTCTTGGACCATTTACCTTTTGTAAAACTTCTCCAACCGGACTTCACTTCATTTACTTCTTTTTCAATCACCGACATGCTAAATCCCTCCATCTATATTTATTATATTTGTAGAGATCGCGGGCTTGAAGGTTGATCCCGTGTCTCGTGATCCCCAAAAGATGTGGTTGTTCCAAATTTCACAATCAACATTTCATATGTGGGACCGTTGTTTATATAAACATTCTAGTTTATTTTCTATAAAAACACTGTGACAAATATCACCTTTCGAGTGATATTTGTCACCTTTATCTAAGTCCACAACTATCCTATTCTCTATTTAACCATTTATTAATTATCAAATCTTCCGTAGAACGCATTACGGTATACATCAGCAAGCTCAGATACCAGTGGCAGCTTAGGATTGGCAGTTGTACATTGATCTTCAAACGCACGGTCAGCCAAGTAATCTACGCGGGATTCGAAGTCCTTAGGATCAAAGCCCAGTTGTTGGAACGATTCTTCGATGCCCAATTTTTTATTCATATCGCGAATAGCATTGATCAGGCTAGTTACACCTTCTTCAGTTGTGCGAGCTGGCAATCCCAGAATACGGGCAATTTCAGCATAACGCTCATCAGCTACGAAGTGCGAATATTTAGGGAACGAAGCGAACTTCGTAGGTTTTTTAGCATTGTAACGGATAACGTGTGGCATAAGGATCGCGTTAGTACGACCGTGAGCAGTGTGGTACTGTCCGCCCCATTTATGCGCCAAACTGTGGTTAATACCCAAGAATGCATTGGCAAAGGCCATACCAGCAAGTGTTGATGCGTTATGCATTTTCTCACGTGCTACTCTGTCGCCTTCCAGCGCCGATTTTTCAAGGTATTGGAATACAAGTTGGATCGCTTTAATAGCTAGACCATCAGTATAGTCACTCGCCATAACAGATACATAAGCTTCGATAGCATGTGTCAATACGTCCATACCTGTATCAGCAACTGCAGTTTTTGGCAAGCTGTATACGAACTCTGGATCAATGATAGCCACATCTGGAGTTAACTCGTAGTCAGCCAAAGGATATTTGGTGTGCTGTTCAGTTGTTTTATCGGTAATAACTGCGAAAGATGTTACTTCCGAACCTGTACCCGAAGTAGTTGGAATCGCTACAAACTTAGCTTTGTTACCAAGTTTAGGGAATTTGTATACCCGTTTACGGATATCCATGAATTTTTGTTTCAGACCATTAAAGTCTGCGTCTGGATGTTCATAGAATAACCACATTCCTTTTGCAGCATCCATTGGGGAACCGCCGCCAAGTGCGATAATGCAGTCCGGTTGGAATCTGTTCATCATTGCAGTACCTTTTTCAACTGTAGTTGTCGATGGATCTGGTTCAACTTCAGAGAACACTTCGATAGCTACAGGAGTTTGACGTTGACGCAGGTAATGTTCAACTCTTTCAACATATCCAAGCTTAACCATCATTGGGTCAGTGATAATTGCGACACGTGTGATATCAGGCATTTTGGTCAGGTACTGAGTAGCGCCTTTTTCGAAATAGATCTTGTCAGGTACTTTAAACCATTGCATATTCACGGTACGACGATTCACCCTTTTCACGTTGATCAAATTGATTGCTGTAACGTTTTGCGACACGGAGTTACGACCATAAGATCCACAACCCAGAGTCAACGAAGGGATATTAGTGTTATAGATATCGCCGATCGCACCATGTGTGGAAGGCGAGTTAACGAGAATACGTCCTGTTTGCAGACGGTTAGAGAACTTCATGATTACTTCTTCGTTGTTGGAGTGGATAGCCGAGCTATGTCCCATACCACCAAATTCAACAATTTGAGCTGCGCGTTCGATACCTTGATCTGCATTTTTAACTTTGTAGCAAGCAAGAACCGGGCTTAATTTTTCAGCGGAAAGTGGATATTTAGTGCCTACACCTTCAAGTTCTGCTACCAGGATCTTTGTGCCGGCAGGGACTTGAATGCCACACATTTCAGCAATTTTCACTGCGGATTGACCTACGATTGCTGGGTTAACCGCACATTTATCTACGTTCATTGCTCCACTAGTCAGTTTGGCAGCTTCTTCTTTATTCACAAAGTAGCAGCCATTAGCAATCATTTTTTTCTTCACTTGATCGAAGATTGGTTCTTCGATAATAACAGCTTGCTCGGAAGCACAGATCATACCATTATCAAATGTTTTAGAAAGAATGATGTCCGTTACGGCTTGATCAATATCCGCGCTCTTTTCAATGAAAGCAGGTACGTTACCAGGGCCTACGCCAAGTGCTGGTTTACCACAGCTATAAGCTGCTTTTACCATTGCAGAACCACCAGTTGCCAAGATAAGAGCAACGTCTGGGTTGTTCATCAATGCGTTTGTCTTGTCCATTGTTGGCATTTCAATCCATTGGATACAGTTCTCAGGAGCGCCAGCTTTCACGGCAGCATCATGAAGAATTTTTGCAGCAGCTGCACTACACTCTTGCGCAGATGGGTGGAAACCGAATATAATAGGGTTCCGTGTCTTAATCGAAATCAACGCTTTAAACATCGTGGTGGATGTAGGGTTGGTTACCGGTGTGATACCCATAACAATTCCGACGGGTTCAGCAATTTTTTGGAAGCTATCATAAGCGTTGTCTTCAATAACGCCTACTGTTTTATCGTATTTAATTCCGTGCCAGATATATTCAGTTGAGAAGATGTTCTTCGTAATTTTGTCTTCGTATACGCCGCGTCCAGTTTCTTCTACGGCCAATTTTGCGAGGTACATATGTTTGTCGAGTCCAGCCAACGCCATTGCATGAACGATTGTGTCAACTTGCTCTTGGTCTAGCGCCATGAACGCCTCATGCGCTTTTTTTGCTTTATCCACTAAATTCTGAATATACTCTTCAGCGGTAACTTGTTTAACTTGGGCGGCGACTTCGTTCTTAACTGCCATCTCCCTCGTCCTCCTGTCAATTTTTAGTTGTTTTTCTCTACACATTTATCTTATCACATGATTTCCACCTTGTATAGTGAAATCTTTCACAAAGTATAAAGTTTTTTTGATTTGTTTTCAAAGCGCTTTCATTCGATCATATTATAGTCTTTTTACCATTTTATGTGCTATAAAACCCTTTAAATCTTAGAATTATACTTTAATAAGCAAAATTTCAGCTCCTTTTTATTCCATATATCTAAAATCAGTACACAAAAATATATTCTCTTCATCACAGTCAATTACGATTTTCCTACACTGTAATAATTTCCAATAGATTATCACTATTTCTGAAGATTTATAAATTTATAAATCTTCACAACAAAAAAACCGGCCCCAAAGGGGCCGGTTTTTGCATTAAACTATTCCGCTTTAATCGTATCAAAGAATTTCTCTTGTACTGTTTTAGCTGCTGCTTCTAGCTGGCTCTTGGAATCCGTTCCTTTTTTGGAGAACAGCTCTTGAATGACATTGGACATGGTTGCGTAGTAGTCCTGTGTATTGTATTGAGCTTCAGGTTTACCATCCAAAAGTCCCATAATGTCAGGGCTATATTGGTATACGTTGGTGTACTTGTCATAAACCGCTTTGGTCTTCTTACCAAACTCAGAATCTGCTGAGTAGTAATCTAAGAGTGGCGGGATAAAGTATTTACCATCAGCTGTACGTTGTTGAAGAACTGCATCCAGTGCTTCCAAACCTTTATCAGAGAAGTAATCAAATGTGATATAACGGAATGCCATTTCTTGCTCATCTGGTGTTGCATTCGGATTAATTACGAGGTAATCACCACCAAGTACCCCCGTATGCTTGCCGCCTTTTTCCATAGCAGGCATTGGATATGTGAGCACATCCTCAGGTTTCAGTCCACCTTGATTCAGTGCTTGCTCGATTACGCCATCGGACCCAGCCATTACCATAGCTGTACGACTTTGTTGGAATGCGCCTACAGCATCGCCCCAGCCAAGTGCCCAGTCCTGAGGAATCGCGTTAGCTTCCCATCTAAGTTTCTTGTAGAAATCCAGTGCTTTAACACCAGCATCGGAATTAAAGGTAGCGACAACCTTCCCGCCTTCAACCTTTTGAATTTCACCGCCAGCTTCGAACAGGAAGTTGGTCCAGTTCCAGCCTGCTTCGTTACCTTTACCCATTGGAGCAATACCGGAAATACCTTTTTTGACATCAGCTACGCCTTTAGCCGTATTCAGCATATCATCCCAAGTCCAATCCATTGGTGGGACCGCAACGCCTTTTTCATCCAGCATTTTTTTGTTGATCATAGTAGTTGTTACATAACCTTTTTGAGTTACTCCGAAAACTTTACCATCAATGATGAACTGATTTTGCAGTACTGGGTTAATTTGATCCTTAAATTCGTATTTGTTCCAAAGATCCGTAATGTCAGCAACCCAGCCCTTTTCCACCAGGAATTTAGCTTCTGTAGCATAGGTGTTAAAGAAGGTTGGTGCTTCATTCGCAGCCATTTTGATTCCGATTTCACTTACATTGTACTGCCAGTCGTCTTTAACAATTTCAACATTTGGATATTCAGCCTGGAAACGTTTAATCTTGTCATCTTCTTGCGCTCTCACTTCAGTCAAGTCAGGTGTTGGATAGTGAATCTTGATCGTCACTTTTCTTTGAGTAATGTCATCCACTGGCGCCTCTGTAGCGGTTGCTGTATTATCCGTTACCGCATTTGTTGGCGCAGTAGATGCTTCCCCGCCTTTGTTTCCCGCTGTGTTTCCGTTATTGTTGCCGCTGCAAGCAGATAACAACGATCCGGCTACAAGTACGCTTAGTAGAACGCTAGAGTACTTACGCATTGAAACTCCCCTTTTCAACTCATAATTATCTTACATATCGATCATAAATTAGAAACCGTTTACAAACGAGGTGCATTTATATTCCTTTCATGTGCATGTTTACGATCCGTGGGTAAATTCGTCGATAATTGCTTATCCTTTCACTGCCGACAAAGCAACCCCACGCATAATGAATTTCTGGAAAATCAAGAAGACAATGATTGGAGGCAAGGATACTATAAACAGGATTGCAAATTTAATATTAGTATTGAGTGCCTTCACATTAATAACGTATTTATAAATGGCTGTCGCAAGCGTATATTTCTCTTCACTGTGCATAACCAGAGATGGCCAGAACCAGTCATTCCATGCGGTAGAAAAGATAAAGATCGCTAATGTAGCAAAAATCGGAATGGATAGTGGCACGGCAATGGAGAAAAAGCTTCTCGGCTCAGAGGCCCCATCAATTCGTGCTGCTTCAAAGATTTCCGGGTGAATTCCGTCAAAAAAGTTCTTTAACAATAGAAAGTAGAACGTGTTCGCTCCCGCTGGCAACCAGAAGGCCGCGTACTGATTTAGCAATCCAAGCTCCTTCAAATTGACAAAGTTCGGGATCATGTAACTGGTCGCCGGAATAAACAATGTCATCAGGAAGAAGAAATAAATAGCTCTTTTGTAAGGAACATTCATACGAGAAATACTAAAAGCTGACATTCCCAATACGACAAGCGTCACGACCATATTCCCTAAAAAGATATAAATGGTGTTTCTAAGGAACATGGGTAGATCAATGTAATTCATCGCATCTTTAAGATTACTGAAGTGCCATTCCTGAGGGAAAAAATGAGGCGGGAATGAATTCACCTCTTGATTCGACTTCAACCCGTTGAATAACGTCATACAAATCGGGTACAGCATGCTAAAAACCATAACCAAAATGACTACGCACATCAAGCCATAAACAATCTTATTACTTGTTTTTTTCAAATCGTGTTCTGAAAGAATTCCTCTATCTGCGCTCTTCATCTTAGTAGTCCTCCTTGTTAAGCTTGAACTGTAAAATGCCCAAACCACCTAGGACAATGAACATTAACATGCCAAGCGCAGTAGCTGTTCCATAATCGAGTCTTGTAAATGCATATTTCACGATCAACAGCGCATAGGTAAGCGTAGTATTATTTGGCCCGCCATCAAGCAGCGCCATCTGTGACTGGTACCCTTGTGAAGTACCAATAATTTGCAGGATCAGCATCAAAAAGATTAAATTACGCAGTGAAGGCAATGTGATGTACTTTATACGTGCCCATATACCTGCTCCATCAATCTCAGCGGCTTCATACCAATCTCTTGGAATGCTGAGTACAGCAGCTAAGTATATTAGCATCCCTGATCCGAACTGCTGCCATGTTTCCATAAACACAAGGGAAATCATCGACCATCTTGTATCTGTTAAGAAGGCAACCTGATCCACACCCATTGTGCCTAGTAACGCATTAATCGGGCCCACCGGATCATAAAGCCATCTCCACAGTCCATAGAGAACCACACCAGGCATTACGAAAGGAAGGTAAGCCGCTACACGTACAAAGCCCCCAAACTTTCTCAGCTCCGAGATCATGATAGCAAAAGCAATCGGAACCCAAAAACCGATAATAAGACATAGAAACATGTAATACCCAGTGTTCTTTAATGCGGTCAAAACATCTGGATCACTAAGTGCTCTACTGTAGTTCTCAAAGCCTACAAAGCTATTACCTTTCACAAAATCAACATGGTAGAAGCTGTACAGTAAGCCTTTAAAAATTGGAACCCACAAGAACATAATAAAAATAATTACGGCAGGTACGAGGAACATATATCCCCAAAAGTTTTTCTTCCAGCGGTTTTGCTTGTACGGTGTCCCCTTCAGCGTCGCCGGGTTTTCGGTTACTACTGCGGTTTGATTCATCAGGCTCCCTCATTCCATTGTTCTATCAGCATTTTTCGCAAAATGCTTCCTACCTTAAATTGTAGGAAATGAGGGTTGTACTGAACATGTCTATATCTACCGAAGTCATGAGTGTTTTTACTTCTTCAATTCGCTGGGGCTAATCCCATAATATTTTTTGAAAATTTTACTAAAATGCTCGGGCGATTCATAACCCACACGTTCCGCAATTTCGTATCTGCGAAGATCGGTATTCAAAATCATCTCCCGACTTTCCTCCATCCGGAGCTTAATTACATATTCCCACAGGTTATAACCTGTATTTTTCTTAAATAGGTAGCTCAAATAATTGGGGCTAACATGATTTTTCTTAGCCACATCGTGAATCGTCAGTCCTTTTTGAGCATAGTTCTCGTCAATATATTCTTTTGCTTTTTGTACGATCAGATTGCTATGCGTATGAAGTTCTTCTACAGAAGGATCACTCGTGTAACTGTTCCAGTTGAAATCCCCATAATAGAACACGTAATGGTCACTATGCTCATTATTCCAGAGAATTGCATTAGAGGCTTGGCGGTTCAAAACGGCCATAAACGAAAGCCCCTTTAAAATCTGGCTAATGCCAATGACTACGTTCAGATGTAAATATTTATGGATATTAAAATGTAGACTACGACCAAGTATATCTAGCCTGTTGATTTGGCCGGCAGAAGAATCCTCATAGCTTTTTTCATCCCATTGAATAATGATCGTAATTTCTCCATCCGGCGCATAAAAGGCTATCGAGTTCCATTCCTGATCCATTAATTCTTTGGCAATGTTCAGCGCAGCATAACAAAGAAGCCGTCTGTCCCGCATAGTATACTGCTTTTCCTGGTTCGCTCCAGACAGTGGCACCTTAAGTTTTAAGACGGAAAAATACGGCCCTTGTAGCTTCAGGTTATCCAGCTTCAGGAGGTTATCTCCCTCAGCTAGTACAACTCCAGGGTCAGTGAGTAATTCGTTCAAGAGCTTGCTATATTCCGGCAGCGGCTCTTCCAGTCGAAAGCTTTCGTTAATTCCAGACATGAAGACATCTAGTTCTGGTGAGGGCTTCCCCATCTTAAGGAGCACATTTCGAACCGAATCCAAAAACTGCTCACTATTCAAAGGCTTGATTAAATAGTCCTTTGCCCCGAGCCTAACAGCCATTTGAGCATATTGAAACGTCTCATGAGCAGAAATCACGATGGTCTGTACCCATGGTTTGGCTAGTTTGGCATGCTGCATCAAATCAATTCCACTCATCGCACCCATCTGTATGTCCGTAACGAGCAGATCAATTTCCTCCATACGTATACAGTCTAGTGCTTCAAATCCACTATTAGCTGTATAGATATTAGAAATATCCAGCCCGGATGAAGCTAATAAATTGCTCAATCCTTTACAAATCAATGGTTCGTCATCCACAACCAATATATTGAACATATCTGCATGCTCCCCTTCCTTAGTCCTGATTCTCCGATTTCGGAAGCTTAACTGTTACTAGCGTTCCGCCTTCTGTACGAGGGGTATAGCTGATGCCATAATCAGAGCCAAAATGTAAATGAATACGCTGGTTAATATTGCGGATACCATAACCGCTAGTGGGATTGGGGCTTTCATCATTCAATACAGCTTCTATGGCTTCATAGTCAACAGACTTATAGCCGTTATCTTCAATAGAGATCCTAACAGTTTCATCCTCACATACTGCAGTAATGATGATCTCGCCATCCTCGCCCATATTTTTAACCCCATGAATAATAGCATTTTCTATTAATGGCTGCAGCGTGATTTTTGGAATTAGGTTGCTTTTCGTATCCGGGTGAATATTCATCACAACTTGAAATACATAATCATAACGGTGCTGCTGTAGCTTGATATAGGCCGTTGCATGCTCCAGCTCTTCTTCAAGGCTGATCAGCTCCCTTCCCCGACTAAGACTGATCTTCATTAGTTTGGACAATTCCTTGATCATCTCGGCGGATTCGACATTTCCTTCTAAAGAGCTTTTCCAATAAATGCTCTCTAGGGTGTTGTAAAGCAAATGAGGGTTGATTTGTTGATATAGAAGTTGAAGCTGGGATTCCTTCTGTTTAAGCTCCATCTGATATTTGTATGTGATTAATCCGTTCAGCCTTCGGGCCATATCATAGGTAGAAGCAATCAGCACACTGACCTCATCGTTACTCCCCCTCCGTGGTGTCTCTGGAACTCGATTACCCGGCTCGTATTTTCGCACGAAAAAAGCCAGCTTTTGCAAAGGAGTCATTAATGAACGCCAGAAGTACGTAATCATAATTAGTCCAAATACTGCATAAGCCACGGTGATATATTGAATAACACTTTTCATTTCGTTCTGTTGCTGCAGTAGCGCCTTCACCGGAACTTTGTAAACCAGTTTTTGTCCAAGCGCATGGTTATTGTTAACCACATAGATAAAATCAGAGGTAATCACATCCACTGTACCTTCCAGATCCTCGGCAACAACCGTCTCCGGCAGCTCAATCACTTCTCCAGTATTATTCGTAGTGGAGGCGAGAACACGATTGTTTAAATCTGTTAAGTAAATTTCGCCGTCAGGCAAAGAGATGGATTTGAGGGATTCTCCAATTTTTGAGTCCATTTTGGTGATAACCAACACTCCAATGGTCTCCGCTTTTCTGGAAATGTTGTTTACAGCTCTCATGTAAGTAAGTGTCTTTAAATTCTCCGCTTGTGCGCTTAGCCTCTCTGTGAACTTCAGCGAGCCGCGTCCTTTCTTCTGAACAACCTCCTCAAACCAGTAAGGTTCTTCGACTTTAGAAAAGAAATAAACTCCCGCCTTCTTAACCTGTGGAAAATTGGGAGCAAAAAAGTAATAATCATTCGGATCGTATATATAAAGGGAGTAATAGATGCCATCACCACGTTCAGCCCCCTGAGAGTAACTGACCAACAGCTTCTCTATTGTCTCATATCGTTTGACCCGCTCCAGTATGGTATCCGAGCCAGTCATATTCATTTGCTGAATCAGAGGATTTTGAATCACGGTGGTAGTGATTTTATTTACTGTATCGATATCCCGATTAATGATCGTAAAGTTCTGCTTGTTCAATTCCACATATGCATTCGTAACATGGCGCTTCAGTATTTGCTCCGCCTTCAAATTCCCAAATATGTTCAAAAAGAAAATAGGAGATATCATAATCAGGAATAGTAGGATGAGCTGCTGCTTGACGCTCAGCTTTCGAATCAATCTAATCAGCCTAGACAACACTATAATCACACCTCCGGGTTCAATAACTATATCAAAGAGATAAACGCTTACATATGTTCATTTTAAAGTTTTTTATGGTCATTTGTATGTAGTTTTTTTCTGTTGTGCGGATTTGAATGAGAGGGAATCATGGTGTCATTACGAGGAAACTTTGGACTTACGGCCGCTGTTGTCTCCAGATTTTCTGATTTATACCGCCACTGGCGGATAAAATCCGGAGACAAAGGCGGACGCTTTCGCTCCTCCAGTTCCAAAATTCCTCTCCATGACCTTCTTCCCTCTCAAAAAAACCGAAAACAGAAAAAAGGGAGGGAGAGTGAAGGCCACTGCGTGGGGCTATGAGAGGTATTATTCTCCTCTGTTTTACACTGTTGTGGGCTTCACATTTGTTGAGCTTTTGGATGAGCGATTGGATTACCCAATGAGCGACATTACTACTTGGTGTGCGCAGTTGTACTTGATAGCTGAATACACAGCGTGAGCACAGGAATTTAAAGCAAAAAAAGACCGACCCCACAGTAGCATCAGCTACTTTGGAGTCGGTCACCTTTTTATTTAACTCAACAACTCATACAATCCTTTTACAACCATATCGGCTTCCTTCAGTACTTCCGGCTTACCTATACCTACTACCTTCATACCTGCAGCCTTACCTGCTTGAACGCCCGCTTCCGCATCCTCAAACACGACACATTCGTCCGGCTGTAAGCCTAGCTCCTGACCAGCGATCAAGAATACCTCCGGGTCCGGTTTGGCAAGTGACACTTTGTTACCGTCAACTACGGCATCGAACAGATCCGTAATGTTCAGCTTATTCAAAATAAACTCTGCATTCTTACTAGCTGAACCTAACGCAATTCCAATCCCGCGCGTTCTCAGTCCAGTTAAGTATTCTTTGACCCCAGGAAGCAGTTCCGACTCCTCAAGCTTATAGATGTACTCTACATATAGGCGATTCTTCTTCTCCGCCATCGCAAGCTTCTCCGCTTCTTCAAATTGTAGGCCACCAACTTCCAGAAGAATATCGAGCGATCTCATCCGGCTCACGCCCTTAAGACGTTCGTTATCCTCCTCTGTAAATGTAAAGCCTAGCTCGTCAGCAAGACTCGCCCAAGCCAAATAATGATATTTGGCCGTATCTACGATAACGCCGTCCAGATCGAAAATGGCACCCTTCATATTTTGCAACATGGATTTACTTCCTCTCCGTTGTTAGTTAATGTCTATACTGTTGCTTCAGCCAAGGTTAGCCGCAAGCTCTCACCTGCACCACAGGACTTTCCTTCTCCCCCTTGTACCGAGAACACCAGAGTCCCGCTGTAGTCAGCTGCTGTGGTAACTGTAACTTCATCCTTGCTGATACGCAGTTTAAAGGTATCTCCCCGAAGCGTAACCGGAAGCTCAACAGACTGCCAATGTTTAGGCAGTGAAGGTTTGATATGGACAGTTTCCCCATCATAATCCAACCCTGCAAAACCAAGCACCGCAGCCATCCAAGCACCACCGTTAGCGGCTGGGTGGGTACCACCGATATAAAGATCGCCTACGTACTGCTTAGATTCTCCCGTGAGATCAACAGTAGCCGTGCGCATAAAATATGGATATCCCCAATCCGGCGAACCAATATCGGCAGCTACCAAAGCGTAGATACAAGGACTAAGACTTGACCCATGCTCGGTGCGCGGTTCGTAGAATTCCCAGTTCGCTTGTTTCACTTCCTTGGTGAAGGAATGTTTGAATAGATTTAACATCAATACGACATCCGCTTGCTTCAGTATTGTTGTGGTTGTGGCTAATCCATTACCGCCACCCAAATACTCATTTTTGTTAAGTACACGGGATTTCAAATCTGGCAGCCTAACATCTTCTAAGGTGAAGTAACGGTCGAATTGTTCGATGACAAGACTGGCAGGGTCTGGCTGCGGAACATAGAAGCTATCCAGCATAGCTTTGAACTCTGTCAGAAACGGACCTTCGCTAAACTCTGTAGAGAGTTGATTGTACACTTCCGGATACTTATCTTGCAGCAATTCTGCTGTGCGCAAGGCAATCTCCAGTGTCTCCTTAACCAGAGCATTCGTAAAAGCATTATTGTTCACACGCTCATGATATTCGTCTGGACCTGTTACATCTAGAATCTCGAAGCGTTCTTTTACTGAATTATAGTAAGCATAAGAGTAGAAGAACCGGGCACATTCCCAGATCACTTCCGCCCCTCCGCTAGTCAGCAGACTCTCGTCACCTGTAAATTGAACGTATTTCCAGATCCCATGTACAACATCCCCACTGATATGAACCTGCTTATCACGGAAATAAGTCCGCATTGGTCGACCGGTAAATACATCATTCACATTAAACAGTGTACAAGCATCGTCTCCTGTATCCTGACTTTCCCAAGCATAGAATGCTCCCAAATAACCATATTCCGCGGCCTTCCGGCGAGCTCCGTCCAAGGTATGAATCCGGTACATCATCAGGTTGCGAGCAACCGTTGGATCAGTATGCAGGAAGAAAGGCAGCATAAACATCTCCGTATCCCAGAATACGGCCCCTTTATAGACCTGACCCGATAAACCTCGAGCCGGGATAGAAACCTTTTCCGAAACTGTAGGTGCAATAATTAACAGCTGATAAATACTGTATCTTAGAGCAAACTGGGCATCCTCATCGCCTTCGATAATGACATCACTAAGTGACCATCTTTCTTCCCATTGCTGGCGATGAGCCTGTAATAACTCGTCATAACCGAGCGTTTCAGCAGCTAGAACAGACTTTACTGCTTCTGACTCCGGTACACTAACATCAAGTCCAGTATATACCGCAACGTACTTAAACCATTCATAGGTCTCACCCGTACGCGCTTCAAAAGAAATCCGGCGAATACTAGCGCCCTCATCCAGTTGCTGATCTCCGAAATTAAATACGGCTCTCTCCGCCACAACTACCGGAATGTTCAATTCTCCACTAGTGGAGGAAGAGACTAGTGCCTCACCCTGTGACTGTACTTTTTGACCATAGAGGTGGGGACCATTGATATCCCATACATCTACGTCAATCCCGGTCTCAATCACAATTTGGCAGTCCTGTGTACTATGGATAGAGTATTTACTAACGAGCAGGTGAAGATTGTCCTGGCTTACGAAACGATCTGCTGTAAATGTCAACATCCCACCATCAGATAGACTATAGCCTGTGCTCCGATGATGAATGGCACTACGAATATTCAGCTCCTGAACATGAGAGCTCGGTTCTTGCTCTAGCACACTTAAAGGTTGACCGTTGCAGACAATCTTGGTCCATAATCCATTTGGAGCATTGACAGGTTCTCTCCACTTATCTCCCGCTTTGTCATATAGACCAGCTAAAGTTACGGCAACTAACTCAGTTTTACCGAATTCCTCTAGAGTCCCGCGATACCCCATATAGCCATTGCCTAACATATATTTGTTCCCGTTCGTCGTCACCAGTTGCTTGTCAAAACAGCTATCCCTAACCGCCCAGCTCATCGAGCCAACATCCCTTCACCTAGCGGAAGCATCGTCCCGGAAGCGTCCACCGTAATTGACTGCCCATACACTGTAATATCAGTGCTACCCCCATTAATTGCGGTGAGCGTTACTGAAGTCTTATTGACCAAAATACGTAGTAATACCCCTTCATACATCACTTGGAAGCTATACTCGTTCCAGCGCTCAGGCAATGAAGGCTGGAAGGACAAACGATCCCCATCTGAACGCATACCTCCAAAGCCATACACAATATTCATCCAAGCGGCTGCAATCGAAGTCGTGTGCAATCCTTCGCGTGTGTTACGGTTGTAATTGTCTAAATCCAGTCTTGTCGCAAATTCAAAGAACGAATAGGCTTCTTCTGGCTTGCCGATTTCGCTTGCCAGTATCGAATGGATCGAAGGTGAAAGTGAAGACTCATGAATACATCTAGACTCGTAATATTCATAGTTAGCCAGCTTCGCTTCTTTAGAGAATTGTCCATTATATAAGAACATAAACATGAGAACATCCGGTTGCTTAATCATGTCATAACGGTACAATCGATCATACGACCAGTTCGAGTAGAGCGGAAACTCTGTTACAGGAATGGAATGAATATCAATATGTGGCATATCGAAGAATCCATCATGCTCCTCAAATACTCCTGTCACTTCGTCAACCGGAATCTTCATATTGTCTGCTTTATTTTTCCAATCGGTAAGTTCTTCGTCATGAAGCCCCGTCTTTTCCGCAACCAATGCAAAAGCCTCTGGTGCCTGTTTTTTCATTTCACTCAGGGTGTCACGGGTGTATTCAAATGATTTTTGGGCCATCAAATTAATATAGCAGTTATTATTCACCATCAATTGGAACTCATCAGGACCCATTACGCCAAAATATCCATATTTCCCACTCTGTTGACCCCATTGACCGCGTGTAGCATAGAATCTACTGATCTGAATCAGCATTTCAGCACCTTTACTGTGCAGGAATTCTTTATCCCCAGTATTTTTAACATAATGCCAGATACCATAGGAAATAGCAGTCCCTACATGAAGCTGAAGATTCGAATGCTGCCAGAGATCACAGCTTTCAGTTCCGTCTATTGTAGCAATAGGGTAGCAAGCGCCATCGCAATCAACATCTTTAGCACGTTGCATAGCCTGAGGTAATGTCTTATATCTAAAGTCCAGTAAACTCCGTGCAGCCTTAGGATTATTAAACATATAGAATGGTAAGCAATACGACTCTGTATCCCAAAACGCCAAACCACGATACACTTCTCCCGTCAATCCTTTAGCGCCGATGTTGAACCCAGGATGATCACCATGATAAGTCTGATAAAGCTGGAAAATGCAAAAACGAATGCCCTGCTGATTCTCAGGATCGCCCTCGATCCGAATATCACTTGTCTCCCAGATTCCATTCCAATATGCCGTCTGATCCGCGAATATTTGAGTATCGCTCAGTTGGCTTGCACTTTCAGCAAGAGCTATCCCCTTGCTCCACAGCTCTTCAGCTGTATGGGCAGATTCACTATCCGAACAGTTGATAACCAGCTTTGTAAAATGGGTCGCTTTTCCCTGAGCAAGATCCATAGTAAAGCTTTGTCCAATAAATTTATCATATTCAACTCGCGTAAGCTGAAGCGGCTGTGAAGATTGTAACGAAAAGCTAGAGAATAGCTTGTTAGCTGTATTCACTGTTCTCGCCATAATAGCTGTGGTAGATCCTTGTTCTCCACTGCGGAGACTACTCCACATACATTCGCCGCGTTCCTCATGAATAATGCTGAAATCAAGACCTGCACAAATGTCCACGCTGCCCGAGAAATTAAGGGGCTCAAATTCCACCCGTTGTAGTCCCAGATGAGACATCGTCATACTTACCAAGCGTGTAAAGACAACTTTTAAGCTTTTCCCATCATCTAGGTGCCAGATTAGCTCCCGCCGATAGGTCCCACTACGAAGATCCAGTTTGCGCACATAATCCGATATTTTACTTTTTGCCAGATCAAGCTTTTCACCATTCACAGTGATCCGCGTATACAGCCAGTCCACCGCATTTACCATATATCTCAGCGAGCGAATAATCCCTTTATAATGATTGCCAATGTCCAATTGTTCATTTAGCCCGTTGAAATAACTGCCTTGCAGGGAATCCCCAGAGTAACCTTCCTCAGCATACCCCCGCACACCCATATACTCATTTCCCAGTGAAAAAATAGATTCCGAGGTCCGATTTCGTTCTGGATCAAAGCCCTCTTCAATAATTGCCCAAGGATCTACCTTAAGATATTTGTCTGCCACTTTAGCCATGTATGATTTCCCCTTCTCCTGGTTTTTGCTCCATTCTCAGGATATCGTTCCATACCCGTTGCGCCAATGTCTGACCTTAATGAAGATGTGTGCATTTATACGGAGTTGAAATCGAACGGATTTCTATATCATGAATTTTTGCAGTATAATATGTAGAATCTAATAAGAACAAAAAAAAACAGCAACAGACCCATTATTTGAGAATAATGGATTGCCACTGCTGATATATAAAGAACATATACTTCTTACTCCTTTTTAGTTAAAAATCATATTACATCTAGCACTTTTGAAGTGAAAATAATCACAATGTTGAAAATTCGACACTTTTAAATGGTTTTTCTTAACCAAATCGAAGATTTTAGAGGTATAATTAATTTAAAATTTACTGAAAAACTGAGGGAATAAAGGGGATGTCGATTATGCTAAAAGAACATTACAATGTCATCGAAGCCCACGGAAATACAAACTGTTTCTCCGAACAGAATTTCAACAGACTTCTTGTTACTATGAAAGAACGCGTTGTTCCAGAGGGTTCACATCTTTTCTGGGAAGGCGACTACTCGGATAAATTGTTTTATATCAAACGTGGACGTGTGAAATTAACTAAATCAACGGATGAAGGTAAAGAACTTATTCTTTATATGTACCAAGCCGGCGATATGGTAGGTCAAGCGGACCCATTCTTCAGCACCAAGCACAGCTTTACTGCAGAAGTGATTGAAGAAAGTGAAGTTGGCGTTATCGAGCAAAAGGATTTAGAAATTCTCATTTGCCAACATTGTGATTTTGCCATCGACTTTATGAAATGGATGGGCATTCATCACCGTCTAACTCAAACGAAATTCCGTGATTTGATGATGTATGGCAAACCAGGCGCACTTTGCTCCACTCTCATTCGACTTGGTAATACTTATGGTGAGAAGAGCAGCGATGGTGAGAACATCCTCATCAACAAAAAAATTACGCATACAGATCTGTCCAACATGATCGGTGCCACTCGTGAGAGTGTAAACCGGATGCTGAGTGACTTGCGTAAAAAAGACGCGGTTGAGTACGAGAACGGTATGATTGTCATCAAGGATCTTGGCATGCTGCAGGAAATTTGCCACTGCGAAATGTGTCCAAACGAGATCTGCCGAATTTAATTCCATTATAATGTACCCTCTATTCTCCTCAATGAAACATACATGACCCAATTATTCTACACATTATAAAATAGAGTGGTCAAAGGCGCCTAACATAGGCGTCTTTTTTTATACCACAAGACAAGCAAAAACGCCTTCGGCGTCCCTAATGGACGGTAAGCGTTTATGCGAGAAATATAAGGATAATTTATAGCGTGAAACTTATACTTTGTTATATTTAGAAAAAGAGCTGAACCCGAAATTGGGTCAGCCCTATAACTATAAATATACTCTTAACGCTTGGTCTGTGTACCACGCACGGGAGAGATCATCCAGTAGGCCATGCCAACGAATACGCCACCACCAATTATATTCCCTAATGTAACGGGTATCATATTGTGCATCCATCCGGCAATTGTAACGGTGTCCGGGTGATTCGGGAGCAATACAGCAACACTCAGCAGCGTCATATTAGCCACACTGTGCTCATATCCACTCGCAATAAAGGCAAACAAACACCACCAGATTAGAACCAGCTTCGCAGTTTCACTTTTAGCGCGTGAGGCCATCCATAGCGCTAGACAGACCAGCCAGTTACATAGAATTCCACGGAAAAATAGCTCCGAAAACGGAAGGCTCATTTTCTTGGCTGCAGCCGCAAAGATCAGATGCTCTGGGGGAGCCGCACTGAATAGTCCAGTTCCTCGAATCAAAAGTGCTAAAATCACTGCCCCTGCCACATTCCCTACAAACACAAGCACCCAGTTCTTGACAGTATCCCAGATACTTGTTCTACCAGCTAGTGTACTAACCGTAAAGAACATATTATTTCCGGTAAACAGCTCTGAGCCTGCAAACACAACAAGAGTCAAGGCAATACCGAAGGATGCACCCATAATGAGGGGTTGGAAAGGCGATTTGGCAGCCGCTAGAGGCGCTCCCAGCGAAAAAATAAGGATAATCCCAATGCCTACATATGCTCCTGCCAAAAGGGCTGCTAGAAAATATCTTGGTAAACTTTCATTCATTTGGTCTCGCTTGCTGACTGCCGCCTCAACAATGTTTTCCACACTTTGAGTAAACATAGTACTCCACCCCACCGTTTTCTATTTCATCCTTCACTACAAGCTTCGGTGTCTACAAGCTCACTGCCACAATGTCTCCGACAAGGGAGACTGGATAAGTCATAACGATACCTTGATCAGGTGCCTGAACTTCACCCGTGCGAAGATCTATTTTCCAATCATACAGTGGATCATAAAGAAAGTGACCCGAAACGATCCCTTCCGCAAGCGGCCCCCCTTTTGGATGAGGGCTCCGATTCTCAAGTGCATAGATCGCTCCGTCAGAGGTACGAAATACAGCCAGCTCCACATTTCCAGCAATCACCACACGGCCAATCTGCAGCAGGAAATCCTGTACTGATCCTATTGGATACGTTTGTGTTGTCTTATTCATTGGTCTCTCCCCTTCTGTGTGCGTTATATCCCGCTAGACTCTTGTTTCTTCAAAAAGCGCAGCACGAGTGCTGCTGTCATTGAGCATTTTTTTCCAAGGATCCGTAACCTGAGTCAGAGCAAAGTCAATCCGTGCGGCCAGCTCTTTGCGGTTATCTTCATTATTCAAAATAACCATTTGAATCTGCTCAAGTCCCATACGCTCAACCCACTCGGAAGTTCTCTCCAAATAATTGCCGGTCTCACGGTAATATTGCATCACAGCGGAGCACACTTCAATCAACTCTTCATCGGTCTTAATTTTGCAGAAGGAGTCTGCGATCCGTGGCTTGATCCCACCGTTACCACCGATAAACACTTCCCAACCACCATCATTTCCAACGATGCCAATATCCTTCGTGCAGGATTCCGCACAGTTACGTGGACAGCCGTTGACAGCTATTTTAAACTTGGCAGGAAAATCAAGACGTTCATACTTACGTTCTATGAGCGCGCCCATTCCCAGCGAATCTTGTGTGCCAAAGCGGCAGAACTGGGAGCCCACACAAGTCTTAACCGTACGCAGGGATTTGGCATAACCGTAGCCGGAAGGCATATCCAGCTCTTCCCATACCTTAGGCAAATCTTCCTTCTTCACACCGATTAGATCCAGGCGTTGCCCTCCAGTTACCTTCACTACTTTCACATCATATTTAAGGGAGACATCGGCGATTTTCTTCAAATCCTCCGGCGTTGTTACCCCACCATACATGCGAGGTATCACGGTGTAGGTTCCATCTTTTTGAATATTCGCACCCATTCTTTCATTTACAAATCGGGATTCTTTCTCATCTTGATGGGTATCAGGGTTCATCATCCCTAGATAATAGTTAATCGCCGGACGACACTTAGAGCAGCCTTCCTCTTGTTTCCAACCGAGTACATTCATGACCTCTTTTGTTGTTTTAAGACCTTTAGCTGTAATTTCAGCAACAATTTCATCACGGCTAAGCGTTGTGCACCCACAAATACCTTGCTTAGCAGCTTGCTGGAAACTGTCACCTAAGACAAATTGCAGGATTTGTTCTACTACGGGTTTACAACCACCACAAGAGCGAGTAGCGCCAGTGCATGCTTTGATCTCATCCACAGTAGTAAAACCATGTTCAGTAACAGCATCTACGATCGCTTTTTTAGTTACACCATTGCAGCCGCAGACAATTTCTTCGTCCGCCATTGCTTCCACGGATGTGCTCTTCTTAGCTCCGCCACCGCAGCAGCCTGTTCCCATAACCTCCGTATAAATCTCATCGGTCATTACTGCGCCTTGTTTTACTAACTTTTGAAGATTCGCGGACTCCGTCACATCACCGAATAAGACCGCACCGACAATCACATTATTTTTGAGCAAAATTTTCTTATAAGTTTTCTTCCATTCATCTTTGCTTGAGATCACAGTGTGTTCAGTAGAATCCAAAAACTCACCTGCAGAAAATACATCCACCCCAGATATTTTAAGCTTCGTGGAAACAATCGAACCTTCATAAGGCTTGGTATCGCTACCACATAAATGTTTAGCTAGAACCATGCCTTGTTCAAATAGTGGAGCCACCAGTCCGTAACACATACCGCGATGCTCAGCACATTCGCCGATGGAATATACATTCTGCATGGAAGTTTGCAAATAATCATCCACCACGATCCCACGATTTACGGAGATTCCGCTATGTTTTGCCAATGTCACGTTCGGTTTGATTCCAACAGCCATTACCACAAAATCTGCAGCAAGCGTACTGCCATCACTAAAACGCAATCCACTTACTCTCTGTTCCCCGCTCAATTCTACCGTTTGTTTGCCCATAGCAAATTTCACGCCTTGACGCTCCAGCTCAGCTTGCAGCATCGAGGAGGCATTCCGATCAAGCTGACGCTCCATCAGATCTTCCATCAAATGAACTACGGTAACATCCATACCAAGGTTCACAAGACCTTTTGCCGCTTCCAACCCAAGCAAACCTCCGCCGATAACAGCTGCTTTGCTGTATTGTTTGGCCGCTGCCAGCATCGCATCACAGTCTGAAATGTCCCGGAATCCTACAACGCCCTCTTTATCACTGCCAGGTACAGGTAAAATAAACGAATTCGAGCCTGTCGCAATAATTACCTTGTCGTAGGGGACTATCATCCCACTATCCGTAACAACTTGCTTCGAGCCTTCATCAATTCGTGTGACCGTTGTTCCCGTGTGTAGAGTTATATTATTGTCTTCATACCA
Organism: Paenibacillus sp. FSL E2-8871; assembly: GCF_038000345.1. Lineage (NCBI taxonomy): Bacteria > Bacillati > Bacillota > Bacilli > Caryophanales > Paenibacillaceae > Paenibacillus > Paenibacillus sp. FSL E2-8871. The sequence continues at coordinate 2,746,571 of NZ_JBBOBV010000001.1, forward strand.
ATTCCAGTCGTTTAGGATGATATCATTAAGGCTCTTACTTCCTTCAAGAACATAAGACAACATGATCCGATTGTAATTGGGGTGAGGTTCACTTCCAAAAACCGTGATGTCATAAGCTCCACCCAGCTTCAATATCTGCTCAATCGTACCTATGCCTGCCATACCGTTGCCGACTAATACTAGTTTTTCTCTTATCGTTGTCATGGTTAGGTGCCTCCTCAAGCTTATGAATACCTGATCAATTTCTCTTCTACATATTGGAATTATACGGTTCAAATTCAAGTCGTCATTGTGATTGCAGTCACTTCAATTGTGAATATTTTCACACTTTAGTGTACTGATAATTGTTAGATATCTTTTCCACATAAAAAGCCAGATTAACGATTCTGAACAACCGTTGATCTGGCTTAATGTACGATTTTTTAGCGTAAAGTCAATAAAATCTCCAATTCATCTTGAGCCCTGAGCTTCATATCCATTCCATCATCGAGTAGTTGTTTTCCGTTCACCTTCAGCTTCCATTCTTCATTACTAAGAGGAGTATAATCGTCGACGGAAAGCACCTTTTTATTGTCATCGGCCAACTGTACGCTACTACAGCTTTTGAGCAGATCTCTTACAGTTAAATCCTCTTCAAATAACATAATATACGTATGATGCAAGTCTACTTCTACACTCCCACCGTTCAAGGTCAGCCTTACAGTTTGAAGTGGTGCTTGATGGTCCTTCGACTTCGCGGTGAAGACTAGCTGTGAATCATACCCTACAGTATTATTCCAATCCGCATTCCCAATGATTTGACCGCCCATCTGAAGCTCCCAAACCATTCCCGCCTCTAGCGAAAAATCCTTTACCGAAACAATGCTTGAGTTATCCTCAGCAAATGTGGCAACATTACTACCTTTCAGTAGCTCCATGATCGATATTCCATTTCTATAACTCCCACTAAGTAACCTATCTGATGGTTTAGTAAGCAGTTCATTATCTCCAACCCTTATCGATATTGTCGGTCCCTCTGATCCTGCCACACCATTATTAGCATTACTATTGCCGTCATTGTTAGTAGAGCATCCACCTATTATGAATACAATGACTAATCCTAACATCAATTTCCACAAAGATCGCATGGGCATCCTGGCACCGCCTTGTCCCGCCTAATGACCATATAGCGTCTCAGGCTTGTAAAGTTATGTATACTGTCTTTTTAAGGATAACTTAAACAAGCCATGTTCTCAAATAAGTAATAATAAGCTTACTTCTCAGTACCTTTAATTATCTCCCCAATGATATTAAAAATTGGCAAAAAACTTTGAAAGCTAACCTTTATTCCCCTCTTTTTGCTCATTCGGCGCTATCTCGTAGTCCGCGTTTAAGCATCCTTCCGCCAACCTGCCTGCCATCCATCCATCAATCGATCTTACCCATATTTTTCACGATCATTTCTTCTACCTTTTTCAACGGAGTTATCCGCTTTTCTGTACATTCTATAATTCCCTATAAAAAAAGCCCCTAAGGGACTCTTTAGAACAATATTCGTCTTCACTGATACCTAGGGAACAATATATTATTCTCCAAATGTACATGTTCAAAAGTCATACTCTCCAGCTCTTCCAGCCGGGCATATGTCAATCGATAGGTTGTGCAAGCATGCGCTGGTGGAGTGAAGTCATCTGTAATACTACGCATTTTTCTCAAAATGTCGCCCGCACCATCATGCTCACTCTCCAGCTCAGATAATGACTCGCGGAGCGATGACAGACCTTCTTCACTAGGATTAGCATCATATATCAACAGCTTAGGAAACTCATCTTCTTCTTCTTTAGCCGTATGCGTAAGCAATTCTTCCTTAAGTGTGTTGAACAAGGAATGTAACTCCACCAAATGGGGAGAATCCCCACCATGCACTCGATACACCTTAGTTACATTTTGGCTAATGAGAGGTAGCTCTTCACGAAGATAGCGGTGATGTTTGTTTATGATGTGGTCAATTAACTCATCTGAAGGTGCGGTATTCCAAGCGATCTCCTCTTCGGGTACTGGATACTCTTCGAACATCTTGTTAAGATCACTGATAATTATCTCTTGATCCAGACCACGCTCAGCAGCTGCTTCAGCAAGAGGTTTAGCTCCACCGCAACAGAAATCAATCCGTTTTGCTTTGAAATAATCTGCCGCTTTAGGGAACTGTAATACAATATCCCTCACTAGTGCATCTGGGGTAAACCCAGCCTGTACCGATTGTGCTTGCTTCGAATCCGAAATACTATCATTAAGTTGTTTAGTTTCCATTATAGCTCCTCCTTGGGTTATGGGATTAGGTTCTGAATAAATCTTATCCACTTCTTCACCTTAACCCTGAAAGGAACTTTGACTTGTGATTGTACGCACGGAAATTGTATCTTATTTTTGAACGAAATTGGAGATGGATGTACATGCAAAGTAAACGCAAAAAAGCACCTTTTCCTACAAAGGTGCTTTTTCAACTCACTTTATTGCACATAAGCCTGCATATACGTCCGCTGTCCCTTTGAATCCTTCAAATAAGGTCCCAATCCGGCAAAACGGGAGTGATCCATATAAACACCGGTCATCCATCTGCCTTCCGTCAAGCCACCATTCCATTTAAGGACAAGATCAGGTGCGGAAATCCATTCCTGAAAGACTCGTATATTCTGATCTTTGTATTCTTTACATGGCTTAGACCGCTCAATAAGGTGGAACTCATTAAGATAAGTTGGAACGAAATAAGAGGATATCGTATGCAAATCATCATCGTCAAAAAAAGGCTCGTCGCCTAAAAAGGGTTTGAATAATACGGTATTCTCGTACATGGACCAAATTAAGGCTTGAAGCACCATACTCTGGCGAATGCCGTTATGAAACTTATATTGTCGCCCATGATTCGCCGCATTTACATCTTGTGGAGGTTCCGTGGACTCCAGACAGTGCCGTTCACAACCAATACACTTCCAGCCGGTCGGACTTTGAATCCATTTTTGAAAAATAGTCCCACTATCATTGTTTCCTTTGTAGAGTGAAGAGATAATGCTGTAAGGCACGCCAATCCACGCATCCCATAAGGAATCAGGAAGATAGCTATGCAGCATGAACAACGTCTTGTCATAGATGAGCTGTACTTTAATAGAAGCATTCTCTAGCTCAGCAACATCCTTTTTTCCATACGTTATTTCCCGGGAAAACAGGGTCGTCTTCGTCTTCATCTCCCTCGCCTCCTAATAGTTTTGCTATGCCTGTACTCCAGCTGAGTAGATTTGAGCAAAAACCAATACGCGAGCGTTTCCATTCAAGGATCATACAATGTTTTTCTATTATATTACAATTATTTTTAAACTGTGCAAGTTTTTTTCAAGCATAAAGGATTGGAACAATACTGTCACTGTCTAATATTTAGAAATTGAAAAGCCCCTTTTCCACCATTCCGGAAAAAGGGCCACAACATCACTGTGAATTTTAGTCTACCCAGCTCTCAGCCCAAGACTGAATCTGCTGCATAACAGGCTGCAATGCACGGCCTTTGTCTGTTAATTCGTACTCAATACGTACGGGTGTTTCTGGGTATACATGCCTAACCAGGATACCCTCACCTTCCAAATCCTTCATCCGCTCGGACAGCATCTTATCGCTCATTGAAGGAATGAGGCCGGAGATATCTTTAAAACGCTTCGGTCCACTCATCAATGTCTGAATAATAAGTCCATTCCAACGTTTGCCTAAGAAAGAGAAGGCTGTTTCAAATCTGGGACACATCGCAAATTGATGTTCTTCCATTGTTCTCACCTCTCACTAGCGAAACTTACTATTAGTTAGTATATATAATATTAACACATTTTAACCATGATGAACATCGTTTACCGAAAAAAGTTCATCTGACTCTATTATTATATCCCCAATGTCAATCCCCCATTGGTCCTTTAGATCCCCTTAGAGCAATCGCTTCAGTTACGATTTGTGCCAAGTCATCATTTCCAAAAAGCGAAAGTACACCCAAAACGGTGTCATCAGAAATGTCCCCCGCTTCCTCCGCGGAAACCGTGAGGGCAAGTGCCTGACGCAAGGCTTCATTCCCTTCCTGCTGCGGATAAGCCTGCAAGTATAAAGCATGTGGATCGAGTCCATTATTTACACACCACTGAGCGAATACAAGAATCATCATCTCTTCTTCGCGCTTATAGCTTTCGATGATCTGTTCCTCCACTAATTTACGGTTATCCTCCATATATTCTTCTCCTTTCTCAGAGACCTCATTCAGCAAGCTGTGCCGCCAGCATATGACTAGGCAGTACCGCTGAAGCAGCAATGCTGCATAGCTCCGGTGTATTTATGTTGCTAAGAAAATTATTCACCACTCCACTAAAACCTCTTCTATCGAGTACAGTATCCCAGCTTCCAAAGCCTTGAATATGCGGTAAGGTATCTTTTTCAAAAAGAATGGCTTTTTCTAGATCCACTACTTCCACCGATCTGCCATTTCCGTGCAGCTCAAGCTTCTCCAAATCCACACCAGCTTCACGAACCATACTGTACATCCCAACTGCACTATCTTTCCAGCCTAGCATTCCAGATGCCTGCAGCAGACGACCTTCACCACTAGAGTGAAGATGACTACGAAGCAGTTCATACTGATCTCCACACAACCACAACAGCAAATCAAGCATATGGATAAGATCATCATGCACGGTTTCGCGGCTGGTGCTTGTCTGTAGCTTCGTTCGATGTTTAATCGCACTGCAATGGCTAATTCCGCCAACTTCTTCAAGCCATTGCTTGGCGGTGACATACATTGGGGCAAAACGGCGATTAAAGCCCACTCCTAGCAAAAGCCCCTTATCTTGTGCTAGCTCTGCCATCCTTCTGGACTCTTCTAGATCATAGGAAAGTGGTTTATCTACATATACCGAAATCCCACGTTCGAGACATTTTGTTACTATATCATAATGAGTAGTTGTTGGGCTATGTACAAATACTGCATCCAGATCCCAAGATAACAGCTCTTCCAGATTAGTCGTCCCTTTAGGAAAACGGTAGGTATGAACGGCCTGCTCTACCGTTGTCGGTGAATGACTAAGAACACCAACTACCTCGGCATAATCATGCTGAGAGAGCAGTGGTAAATATACTTTGCGGGCTATATTGCCGATTCCTATTATGGCGACTCTTTTACGTTCAGGTACAATCACTGATCCATCCCCCTCTTAACACTTCAATATATCGTTCTTTTCTCTTTGTTCTCTACAAATGCTATTATACCTGCTTCTCATTCTCTGACAATTGATCTTTGCTTCAATATTTACTTCATATCCCGTATGATGAGATGAATGAGTGGAAGAAGGGGCATATTATCTATGAAGAAATTGTTCTCGATTGTTCTTTATGTTTCGGGTACAATCCTTGCGTTTATCTACAGATATGACATCCTAAGCTGGATGAAAGAGGATCATAATCTTTTCAGTTCTATAGGGATTGCAACTTTACTGGCCCTGTTTCCAGTTGTTCCTTATAAAGCTGTCATCGGATTCTTCGGTTATGCATACGGAAGTTTAGCGGGTGCCTTGATTTGCTGGCTAGCTACAAATTTGGCTGCCGCAATCCTTTTTGGCGTTGTGAAGTACTTGTTTCAAAGCCAAGCGAGAGCTTATTTAGCCTCCATTCCCGCACTCGAAAAGTTCACAGTAGGCATTGAGCGGCGACCTTTCGCTTCGATTGTCCTAGCACGACTCATGCCAATCATTCCCCAAACAGCGGTTAACATCTACGCTGGAGCTGCTGGTCTGCCCTTTTGGAGCTATATTGTAGCTTCCGGCATAGGAAAAATACCGGGGATTGCATTATACGCTTTCCTTGGGGATCATCTGTTTCAGGACCCTGTAAGTGCGGTTATTGCCATCATCGCCTATGCCGCTGTGCTAATTATCGCTGGACTGAGCTTGCGTCCGCGCTCTCAAGAAGCGAAGAACAGCCGATAGCGAAAGAACTTATCGGTTACTAACTGGCAGGCAGTTAGTATTTGCTTTATAATTAAATTGTGATCTATTTAATTGCATTATGTGAATGGAGGGATATCAATGAGTGAACATCAGACTAACCATATAAATACCAAGACGGAAAAAGCAACCTTTGCAGGTGGATGCTTCTGGTGCATGGTCTCGCCGTTCGAAGAATTGCCAGGTATCATTAGTGTCGTCTCTGGCTATACCGGCGGTCATACAGTGAACCCAACCTATGAAGAGGTTTGTTCTGAAACGACAGGACATGTTGAAGCTGTACAAATTACGTTCAACCCAGATATTTTCCCTTATAGCAAGTTACTTGAGCTGTTCTGGCAGCAAATTGACCCTACCGACGCAGGTGGACAATTCCATGATCGCGGGACTTCTTACGGAACAGCAATCTTTACCCATTCGGAGGAACAAAAAGAACAAGCAGAAGCTTCCAAGGCAGCTCTGCAAGCAAGCGGTCGATTCTCTAGTCCGATTGTAACCCCGATTCTCCCGGCAACCACCTTCTATCCTGCCGAAGAATATCATCAAGGCTACCATCATAAGAATCCAGGCCACTACAAACGTTATCGTAAAGGTTCTGGCCGAGAGGATTTTATCGAAACCCACTGGACACATAAAGAGGACAAACAAAGTTTGAAAGAACGTTTAACCCCTCTTCAATATGAAGTCACTCAGAACAGTGCAACAGAATCTCCTTTCCGAAATGATTTTTGGGATCACCATGGAGATGGTATTTATGTAGACATCGTATCTGGCGAACCGTTATTCAGCTCGCAGGATAAATACGATTCCGGTTGCGGCTGGCCAAGCTTTACTCGTCCCATCCGGGACTACGCTGTGAAAGAAAAGACGGATCTCAGTCATTTGATGGTCCGCACTGAAGTGCGCAGCAAAGTAGCGGATTCCCATCTAGGCCATGTCTTTGACGATGGTCCCGGAGAAAACGGTTTACGCTACTGCATAAATTCGGCGGCGCTACGATTTGTACCGAAAGAGGATTTGGAGAAGGAAGGATACGGGGAGTATCGCGTACTCTTCCAGCCTGCCTAAACATCAATCCTCAGCACATAAAAAAAACGGTTGTCGTCCTTTTAGGATGACAACCGTTTTTTTCTCTTAAAATATAAGAAAGTATAAGTTTCACGTTATACATTATTCTTATGCTTGTAGCGCTAATCTTTCTTTGAGTCCTCTGAGTCCTTATTAGCCTTCGAATTATCCTCTGAAACTGCCTCCTTAGGCTCTGTTGCCGCAGGGATGGCTTGCTCTCTGTTCAGCTCCTTATTTCGCTGACGAATTCTCTCGGTCTGCTGCTCCCGACGCTCACGAATATTTTTACGGGAAACTAATACAATAGCTAAAATAATGGCAGCCCCGATAAGTATCGGTAACGCTCCTGCAAGGATAACGACAATCCACTGAAACATCACAGATAGTGCATTTAAGCTTCCATTTAAAGCATCTGAAGCACGTTCCAGTAACGGCCCTTGCTCCTTCTTCTCTTTGACAGCAATGCTTTCATCCGTCTGATACACTCTCAATTCTACTGTAGAAAAGGATACATTCTGATTGATATAACGCATTCTACCTTTAATCTGTTCAATGCTCTCTTGAATCGAACCAAGCTCGTTCGCGAAGGCGACCAGATCAGTGGATTTCGTTGCTTTTTTCATAAACTCTGTATATTGTGCTTCCATTAGCTGCTTTGCCTTCAAACGTGACTCCAGATCAACGTACTCTTCAGAGACATCCTGACCTTGAATGCTGCGCTGTAGAGATTCGTGTTTTACTTGTTCTAATTTATTCAGAAAAGGTGAGAATCCGGAGGCAGGTACCTTAAGGATAAACGTCCCACCTTGCTCGTACTGTGACATATTTTCATTAAACTCAATAATATATCCATTGGCCATGGTTACTAAATTACGTATTTCAGTCTGTGCTTTTCCATAGTCTTCTACTTCCATGTTAAGATTCGCTTTATAGATCAGCTTCTTGTTCAAGCCCGCTACTACATCGCTACCAGTAAATCCTGCACTTGCTTGAACTGTATTTTCTGATGTGGAGCCCTTTACAGCCAAGTTCTCGCTGCCAGTTGCTTCTGCCTCAGGAGCTGCCGAAGTGCTTTGATTCGCTGTTGAGGCCATCGAGTTCTGCGACTGTACCTCTACTGCTGCGTCGTTACTCGTACTACCATTTTCTTTTGCCGAACTATCTGCCGCTGAATTCCTATCCGCTGAGCCACAACCCGCCAAGACTACCGCAAGAATTAATAAACATAAGTAATGCAGACCCCATTTACGCATTCTCATTCCTCCAAAAATGTAATAGATACCGCTTGCATGGATCATAATATCGTTACGGAATGTCTTGTTCTAAGCAGATCTCTTCCGTAACTCTTTACTAAGACGTTCCAAAACTTGGAAGGTTGCACTGAAAAATGGAATTGTGTACAGTTTCTTATGAATTATGTTCTCAAAATAAAAAAAAGAGTCGCATTTCTGCAACTCTTTTAGTTTAAGCTATTATACAGAAGCACTGTTGTATACAGGCTGAGAGATTCTTCTAGTCAAACCACTTCTAGTGACATATGGGACAACATATCCATTCGAATAACCCATTTGCTTACACGCACTTTATTTGGTACAATTACCACGTCTAACCACGTAAAAAAATACCAAAAACCCTCTATTCATAATGAATGAGGGCAGAACACGGTTCTGTTCGGACAAGCTCCACCTTGTTGAACAGAGAAGTTTTTTAATAATGCTGTCTATTACAAAAGGGGAGGTGAACCCTCATGGCAAAAGACGTAATTTGCGAAGTTAACTCCTGCACCCACTGGGCAGAAGAGAACAAATGCAGTGCTGATTCTATCTTTGTAGCTTTCCACAGCTCCCAAGAACCTACACGTGCAGAAGAAACAGATTGCAAGACTTTCGAAAGCAAATAAGGTGATGATTTGAAGGGACCCTCCACGGTTCCTTCTTTTCTTTTCTCATTCTATCAAGAATGAGAATTATTATCAAGTGGCTGAAATAAAAAGCCAGGGAGAAATTCCCCGGCTATGATTTATTGTATACCTCTTATGTTATTTGGAAGCACTAACTCCTGCATTTTCTCTTGCAATAGCGGCAGCCTTTACCATGTTACGAAGTGCATCTTCTGTCTCCTGCCAGCCACGTGTCTTAAGACCGCAATCCGGATTAATCCAGAACTGTTCAGGATCAAGCACCCGCAGCGCACGATCAATATTAGCTGTCATCTCTTCTACTGCAGGAACCCGTGGACTATGGATATCATATACACCAAGACCAATTCCTTTATCATACTCCTGCTCCTCAAAGCTAACGATCAGTTCCCCATGGCTACGTGAAGTCTCAATAGAGATAACATCCGCATCCATCGCTGAAATGGAGTCTATTATGTCATTAAATTCGCTATAGCACATGTGGGTATGAATTTGTGTCGTAGCCTTCACATGATTCGTCGCGATACGGAACGATTTCACCGCCCAATTCAAGTATGCCTCATGATCTTCCGCCTTCAAAGGAAGTCCTTCACGGATAGCCGGTTCATCTACTTGAATCATCTCTATGCCTGCATCCTCCAAAGCTTTAACTTCATGACGGAGCGCTAAGGCAATTTGATTCGCTACTGCTTCCCGACTAAGATCATCACGTACGAAAGACCAATTGAGAATCGTAACAGGACCAGTCAACATACCTTTAACAGGAAGGGAAGTTAACGACTGAGCATAGACGCTTTCTTTTACAGTCATAGGCTGGATAAAAGCTATATCCGCATAAATAACTGGGGGCTTAACGCAGCGTGATCCGTAGGATTGAACCCAGCCATTACTAGTAAATAAGTAACCATCCAACTTCTCCCCGAAAAACTCCACCATATCGGTTCTTTCGAACTCACCGTGCACGAGTACATCCAGACCCAGCTTTTCTTGGAAAGTGATTGCATCTGCAATCTGCTCACGAACGAACCCGTCGTAACGCTCTTGATTCCATACGCCTTTACGCCATTTCAACCTTGCCTGGCGCACTTCTACGGTCTGTGGAAAGCTTCCGTTTGTTGTCGTTGGCAGAAGTGGCAGCTGCCACTTCTCCTGCTGCACCTTCAGGCGCTCAGCAAAAGGTAGGCTACGTTGGTCTGGTAAATCTGTAAGTCCGAGAACTTGCTCGGCCACATCCTTACGACCGCGTTCAGGAAGTGCACGGAAGGCAGTAAGGGCTTCACGACTGGCCGTCAACGCAGCAGCAGCTTCTGCTGTACCCTCTAAGGCTGCAGCAAGCAGGCCAAGCTCTCTAAGCTTCTCATCAGCAAAAGCTAAAGCAGCCTTGACGGTGGCCTTCAGCTTCACCTCACCCTGAACAGTAACCGGAACATGCAGCAAACTGCAAGAAGGCTGTATAATAAGACGATCAAGTGATACATGTACACTCAGCTTCTCGATTAGCTGCAGCTTAGCATCCAGATCTGAGCGCCAGATGTTGCGTCCGTCAATAATACCCGCTCCCAGCCACTTATCCTCAGGCCAGCCAAGACGTTCAATCGATGCCAGGTTCGTCCCGCCATCATGGACAAAATCAAGACCTAAACCTTGTACCGGAAGCTTGAACAGTGCCTCCAGCGGTTCAGCAGCTTCAAAGTAAGTCTGCAGAATAATATTTAATCCAGGCACGGATTCAGCAATTTCTGTGTAAATCGAGTGAAGTAAGGATAATTCTGATTCATTAATTCCTGTAACAATCGCTGGTTCATCAATTTGTACCCAGCTTACTCCTTCTTGCTTCAGTTCCTGCAACAGCTGAACGTAAACCGGAAGAAACCGAGCAGCAATCTTCGCAATATCCGCAGATGCAAAACCTTTTGACAACTTAAGGAATGTATAAAGGCCTAAAACCACAGGTTTACCCTCAATTCCCGCTTGGGACTTGGCAAAACGATAAGCTGCCAGTGGTTTATTCTCGGTCAGACGCGGCGTTTGTGCACCGATCTCTGGAACGATGTAATGATAGTTCGTATTGAACCATTTAGTCATCTCGCAAGCGGTAGCCTCAGCATTTCCTCTAGCCATCGCAAAATAAAGATCAAGCCCAATGTCGCCACCATCATACGCATAACGTGGAGGTACGATCCCGAACATTACAGCTGTATCTAGCACATGATCGTAGAACGTAAAATCATTTACCGGAATTAAATCAATTCCTGCCTCCTGCTGAGTCTTCAAATGCTGAAGCTGAATTCCTGTCATTTCAGAACGGAACTCTTCCTCATTTATTTTTCCCGCCCAGAAGGCTTCCAACGTTTTCTTCCACTCGCGGTTTTTCCCGATTCTTGGATAGCCAAGATTGCTTACTTTTACTTTGTTCGTCACTTTGCAGCTCCCCTTCTCCATCTTCTTATTTTGGACTCGATATCACTTGCATTCCTATAAAAAAGAGCGCCCTTCCCTAAAAAAGTCAAAGGGAAAGACGCCCATAATATACCTATGGTTAACGTCTAACACCTTCCTATCCTCCGTAGGTGTAGCAGTGCTGTTGAAACAGGCAGGTCTCCTGGCTAGCGGTGTCAACATCCTTAGCAGTCTTCCCAGCAGTAGTAAATTGCCAGTGACATATGTTGCTATGGACTCTTCCGTTACAGTGGCGGGACCGCATCGGCTTCAAACCGAATTTCCCTATTAAGCCTACCGAATTACTAATTTCCGGCAAGCACCTGTCTCCGATATTGTCAAGCTAAAACGCCTTTGGCGTCCTTTTAAGGACGGTAAGCGTTTATGCGAGAATTATAAGAAAGTATTTCGTGAAACTTTTACTTTCTTATAATTTAATTGCTAAAACGCCTTCAGCGTCCTTTTAAGGACGGTAAGCGTTTATGCGAGAATTATAAGGATAAAGTGAGTGTCTTAAATCTGATGTCATCATACGTGAAAGCCCCCGTCATCTGCAATAGATTACGGGGGCTTTTGTTATATCGATTCCTTATAACGGATTTAGAAAAACACGAAATATACTACTGCAGCAAGTACTATGCGATATATAGCAAATGGTAAAAGCTTAATCCGGTTGATCAATTTCAAGAAGAAACGCATCGATAATAGTGCAAATACAAAGGCACTGATAAAACCTGCAATGAAGAACGGCAGGGCATCGATGGTGAAATATTGCCAGTTCTTCATCAGTGAGAGTAAACTGGCGCCTGCCATGATTGGAACAGCCATAATAAACGTGAAATCAGCAGCAGCGCGATGACTCATACCCAGAAGAACACCACCAGAAATCGTCGACCCGGAACGAGAAAATCCCGGCCACAAGGAGAAGCACTGGACCAGACCAACACCTAGCGCCTGCTTATATGTAATCTGATCGACACTCTCCGTTTGAATCTTCTTTGGTCCGAATAGATCCGCAATAATCATTAATACAGCACCGACTACTAGACCGATTAACACGGTGGATGTAGAGAATAAATGCTCGTCAATATAATCATTAAACAGAACCCCCAGCACGCCTGCTGGCACTAAACCTACAAGCACCTGTGTAAGCTTCAGGTGGCCGCCTTTTTCAAGCTGTGGTTGTTGCTCGGTTACAGGATCCAACTGCTTGCGGCTGAAACGCTTTAAGCCCAGCAATTCAATGAACCGATTTCTAAAAATAACTACAACTGCTAATATTGACCCCAGCTGTATAACCACTTTGAACGTATTGGCCGTATATTGCCCAAATAACTCTGTCGATTTTAACCACATATCATCAACAATAATCATATGACCTGTGGAGGATACCGGAGCAAATTCAGTCAATCCTTCAACAATTCCCAAAATAATAGCTTTAATAATCGTTAATAGCTCCATTTGTTCTCCTCCTTTTAATCATAACTTTTATCTATAAGTCCTTCTCGGCTCAACCTTCGGTGTTCATTTTCCGGCTGCGCTTGCGGAAGAACAAATACCCAAGGATCACTACTCCACCTGCAAGAAGCACGTACACTACGTTGGAGTACATATCCATATACATGGCGATGTCTTCCCAGGACTCACCCAATGCCGCACCAATAAGCACCAGCAATAGATTCCATCCCAGCGTACCAATCGTTGTGAAGATCATAAACACTCCAAATTTCATGCCCGACATCCCTGCAGGGATCGAAATCAAACTACGCACTAGTGGAACCATCCGACAAAATAGTACGGTCCAATAGCCATATTTGTCAAACCAAGCGTCAGCCTTGTGGATGTCCTTTTTGCTAATCCGGAGTAGGCCGCCCCAGCGTTCAACGATCTTTTCCAAGCGATTTACATCCAACAAACGACCGATATAATAGAGAATCACTGCACCCAGCAGTGAGCCAAGCGTAGCAGCAATAATTACACCAGGAATGGTCAAATTCGTTGTGGTTGTCATGAATCCGCCAAAAGGAAGGATCACTTCGGAAGGAATCGGTGGAAATATATTTTCAAAAGCGAGCATCAGGAAAATACCAAAGTAACCAAACTGCTCCATAAAATCTGTAATCCATGCTTGCATTTCGTAACCCCCATTATTCAGATCAAGTTCTTCTTCAAGTTGCGTAAATAACGGCTGCGAATAAAAAAGAAGTAAAGTCCCTGGACAGCCAAATATCCCAATAACACCGCCCCGGTCTCCACAGCAATAGATAAGTAAAACAACCGCTGAAGCGCAATAAAGGCAAACACACTATGCAAAATGGCTACCCCAACCGGAACAAAAAACAACAACGACAATTGTATCGTTACAATTCGGTTTAGCTCTTGATCTGTAAGTCCCATTTTGGACAATGTAGAATATTGATGACGATCATGATCTAGATCTGTATAGAGCCGGAAGTAAAGGAAGCTGCCTGCTGCAATGAAAAAGACAGTACCCACCAGTAAAGAAGCGAATAGCATCGTGTTGTACAATGTTCTCTGTATTTCAAACAGCGTGCCGCTAACAACAATCGCGTATGGCGAGTTACTTTCATAGGACCGTTTCCCTTTATGAGCAAGATCCGCCGCTATACCTACTGTTCGCGGGAAGTCATCCATGTAAAATCCTGTATACAAATCGGTCTGTACGGGATGAATAGCCTTGTAAAGCTCATCGCTAATCACAACACCACTGAAATCTCCCCCATCCCTTCCATCCAGCTCCGGCAATAGATATTCGGCAATCGGAACATGCTGGGTATAACCCATTTCTCGAATGGAAAGACCTTGCTTCAAGGTATATACCGGCTTTACTCTACCCGCTTGCAGACTCCGGTCTCGTTGCGAACCGATCATCACCAGTCCTTCATCTCCACTTAGAGGCTGCTCATCCGTCGTAAACCCTGCACGAAGCAGAGCAAGCTTATAATCACTGTAAGCAATCAAGGGAAGCCTTAACGTGCGATCTGGCCCGGTCTGAGATTCCACCTCTGCGTATTTAATCGGAATACTAAGTGTCTCATAGGGTAAACCGAGCGTTGTAAGCTCTTCCTTAATTTCGTCCAAATGCTGATCAAAAGGATCCTGCAATTGATTGCCTTTGGCTACATAACCAACTGCTGCGGGATAGTCCAATTTCAACTCTCTGGAAAGCGTATGGATCGATGCGAATACTCCCACTGAAGTAAAAGAGACTGCGGATACAATCGTCACCATAAAAAACATTCGGGCATTCTCTTTCCAGCGGTAAGACAAGCCCGATAAAGTAATGATATTCGTGTGGTTCCAATACAGGCGCCGGATCGCCTTAAGTAGTTTAACAGTGTAAATACTGAGCTGAGTATAAAAGAGATAGGTACCCGCAACCGTAATTATAACGACCGGGAACATCACCTTTTCAACCGAAGCCGCTTGTGCTGTAGCCGCCATAAAATAGCCCGTTAACAGCAATAAAGCAGACAGTATAGATAACACCAAGGAAACTTTAGGTTCCTCTTCTGCTTTTCGTTCTCCCTGAAACAGCCGCATCAGTGATTCATTCCCAATAAAGAAGAACGTGCTTAGCGAGATTAGAATAAATAACAGCGCAAAGCTACATATCGTTAGTACAAGCGCCTGCCATGGAAGATGAAACGTTAAAAGAGGTATCCCTAGAAAAGTAGATCCGATCATCAAAAACAACTTGCCCAGAATTAACCCTAGTAAAGTACCTGTCAGGATGGCAGAGGTGCCGATCATCATATTTTCCAAAAATACCATCATGTTCAGCTGTCGCTTCGTCATTCCATGCATCAATAAAATCCCAAACTCCATCTTACGTGACTGCAGGAATGATCCGACCGATACAAGAACGAACAAGGAGCAAAACACATAAATAATGGCTTCTGCCGCCATCATTGTATGAGCAGCTGTACTATAAACCAAGCTCTTAGAAATATCCGGATGGTAAATAAACAATGCGCACACAAAAAAGATCATCACTGAAAAAGCACTGACGACAAAATAAGCCGCATATTTACGCTTGTTACGTGTAACATTCCTATAAGCGAATTGCCGAAAGGTCATGGCTAGTTCCCCCAAGCAGAGACAACATATCAATGATACTTTGGAAGAAGGCGCCTCTGCTGCTCCCCCTGTACATTTCACTATAGAAACGTCCGTCTTTAATAAAGATGACTCGGTTACAAAAGCTCGCAGCCACTGCGTCATGTGTGACCATCAGCACGGTTGCCCCTTCTTCCTGATTCACCTCTGTCAGCATATTCATGACTTCACCTGAAGCTTTGGAATCCAGATTCCCTGTAGGCTCATCTGCTAAAATCAATGAAGGACGATGAATCATCGCCCGGGCGATGGCGGTCCGCTGCATCTGTCCACCTGAAATCTCGTATGTCCTTTTTTGCAGCAAATGCTCAATGTCCAGCATACTTGCTACTTCTTTCAATCTGCTCTCCATTTCCGTAACACGGACACCAGCAAGCGTGAGAGGCAGCACAATGTTCTCCTCTACAGTGAGCGTATCCAGCAGATTGAAATGCTGAAAGACGAAACCAAGCTCATGGCGGCGAAAGAGTGCCTTTTCTTTTCTGCTAAGCAGATTGGGATCTCGACCGTTGATCAGAATCTGACCGGAGGTCGGCTGGTCGATGGTGGCGATCGTGTTGAGCAGTGTTGTTTTTCCACTCCCCGAAGGTCCCATAATGCCAACAAACTCCCCTTTTTCAACAGAAAAACGAATATGATTCAATGCCTGAGTGGACACTTTACCCTCATATATTTTTGATAAATTATGAACATCTAGAATGGGCAAGTGTTACCTCTCCTTCTTTCGACTGGATTGCCTTCATTATACAAAGTGTATACACAGGCTGCCATTTCTCTAACTTACAATGACCTTACATTTTTGTAAGGTTGGACTCCCTAAACACTATCCGCACGGTCGTGCCCTTACCTTCTTCTGAGCAAATGCTCACCTCGTGACCAAGTTTTCCGCAGATCTGTTTCACAAGATATAGACCCATCCCCGTGGATTCTTGAAAGGTTCGTCCATTCACACCTGTAAAATAAGGATCAAACACACGCGGCAGATCACCTGCTGGGATGCCAACTCCTTCATCTCGTATCTCCAGTACTGCTCTCTTTTCTTCTTGTATGTACCCATGGAAATATACATGTTTGCCGACTTCCGTCGTATAACGTATTGCATTCGTAATTATCTGCGTAAGCACAAAACTTAGCCATTTCTCATCTGTGGTTACAACGATTTGCTTATCAATTTTAATAGTAGGAAATATACGGTTACGTATGAACAGACGCTTCTGCTCTGAGGTCACGCTACGTACGAGGGTTTCCAAATCCAAACGTTCCACGTAAAAATCATGCTCAAAAGTATCTAACCGAGCCGTGTAAAGTACAGTGTCCAGTCCTTTTTTCAGACGGTCTAGTTCATCACCTATCGCCGTAAAAGGCGGTCCGTCTTTATCTTGAATCATCAAATGGATGACAGACAATGGCGTCTTCATCCCATGCACCCACTGATTAATAAAGTGAATATGTTCTTCCAGCTTGTGGCGGTAGCTGTGTAAATCATTTTTGTAGAGGCGGAATTGTGACCCTAGTAGTCCTCGTAAACTCACGGCAAGCGGAGAATCCTGTAATGGACCGCCAGCTTCATCTAGAGAGGTGGGTACAGTCTCCAGTCTTTCATAGAACGTACGATTGCTGATATACCGATAAGCGAGGTAGCCAAGCAGCAGACAAGTACTGAGAAGAGCAGCGTACAGACTAACACTCACACCACTGCCCCCATCCAGCCGATATACTAGTGTGATCAAGATGAGCTGTGCTAGATAGACAACAATTAAAGGGATCTGCTCCCTTAAAAATAGCTTCAATCCTCATCCCCCCAATTCGGAATCAAGCGGTAGCCTTGACCTCGAACGGTTTGTAGACCGTCCGTAATCTCAAGAGAGGCAAGCTTTTTACGTACACGGGTGACATAGACATTAAGCGTATTCTCATCCACAAAGGCTTGATCATCCCAGATTTTTTCGAGCAGTCTGTCGCGGGTAACGATAGTTCCAGACTTTTGCATCAGCTCATCTAGTATCTTGGCTTCCGTGTGACTTAAATCCACCTTGGCTTCTCCTCGAGTAAGGACTAGTCGCTCCACATCCAGTGCCATTCCGGCAACGGTTAGGGTACGCTCATTGTTGCTTCCCGCATAGGTACCGTAGGCGCGTCGCAGCTGGCTTTTGATTTTGGCCATCGCAATTTCGTAATCAAAGGGCTTCGTAATATAATCGTCGGCTCCGTTCTCCAACGCCATCACCTGATCCATTTTGCCATCGCGGGCAGATATAAAAAGGATAGGGCAGGTGGAAATCCCACGAATCTGGCGGCACCAGTAATACCCATCGTATTTTGGCAAATTAACATCTAAAAGAACCAAGTGCGGAGCGAACGTCTCAAACTGAGTGCGAACACGCTCGAAATCATTCACAGCCTGTGTTTCATATCCAAACTTATGTAAATAATCCTGCAGCAGAGCCACCAGTCCACGGTCATCTTCTATAATAAATATTTTGAACATATCATGCCTCCGGTCACAGCCTTAACATTATAGTACGTGTTCAAAAAGTACGGTTTTCAGCACCGAGAAGATTGGATGAAGGTAGAAACTGAGGAGCGGAGCGTAGTGGAAGCTACGTGAGCACCGGAAATTTCGCCTGAATTCAATATTCGATGTCGAATAATCTTCTTGAAATACTTCGTGATCAAAAGCGGACTTTTTGAACAACCTCTTATAAGGGCTTTGCCAAATAATATATACATCGTGGACAGGGTTAGTCAAATTGTTAGGGAGATTGTATGATAGATCATCAGCGTAAAGCTAGGCAGGTCGCCAAGCGTAACGTGAGGCAAATCGTCATGCCTAACGCGAGGTAGGTATTTGATGGTTATGAATTAAACTATCCCAAGCCCAACCTCTAAAAAAGACCCGTGAATGAGCATAATCATTCACGGGTCTCACTATATAGTTAGTTGCAAATACAGTAGCGGTGGACATCACAGAGTCGATAATTCAAACGTCGAATGGTAATATCACATCGAACATAAGTAACTAATGTCTTGCTGAAGCAATTAGAAATGGATCCGGCCATTTCTACGGGATTTATACCGTTCTTTTGGCTGGATCCACTCAATCCGTGCAAATCTAGGGCATTTTTCCCCCTCTTTCGCGCTATTCGGGCCAACACGCACAAGAAGGGTATTTCTGTCCTTGTCTCCCCCTAATAAGCCACTCGCTAAAACCGCTCATTCTGTGCCTCGAATGTTCTACCCATCAAACTCGCCCTAATCTATCTGCCATCCAGCAGATTGCCGAGTCCCCCAAGTACGCTGCCTTCTTCTTTGCGTCCGCTGTTACCAGCTGCGGACAGAATGCGGTCAGCCATACGGCTGAACGGCAGTGACTGCACCCACACCTTGCCGGGTCCGCGCAGTGTGGCGAAGAACAGGCCCTCTCCGCCGAATAGCGCGGTTTTGACACCTTTTACAAACTCAATATTATAATCCACGGAAGACGTCATAGCGACAAGACAACCTGTGTCCAGCTTGAGCGTCTCTCCCGGCTGTAGTGTGCGTTCCATAACGTAGCCGCCAGAGTGTACGAATGCAAGACCGTCGCCCTCCAGCTTTTGCATAATAAAGCCTTCTCCACCAAAAAATCCGGTGCCCAGCTTGCGCTGAAATTCAATACCGATCGAGACGCCCTTCGCCGCACAGAGGAATGAATCCTTTTGACAGATCACTTTTCCAGCGTATTGCTGAAGATCGAGCGGGATGATTTTTCCTGGATATGGAGCAGCAAAGGTGACACTTTTTCGTCCATAAGAACCGCTATGTGTGAATACGGTCATGAACAAGCTTTCCCCTGTCAACAGACGCTTGCCCGCACCCATCAGCTTACCCATCAGTCCGCTTCCGCGCGTCCCCCCACTACCATCACCAAAGATCGTCTCCATCGTAATTTCCTGATCCATCATCATGAAGCTTCCAGCTTCGGCAATTACACTCTCTCCGGGGTCAAGCTGCACCTCCACACACTGAATTTCCTCGCCCATAATGACATAATCAATCTCGTGAGCACTCATCCCGCAGTTCCTCCTTATTATTAAAGTCACCATGTGACTCTTCGAATGAAAATTAATACGCGCGTTGTGATTAACGGTTTCGCCAATCATAACTATCCATGTTATTCGCCTATATCCAGCAAAAAAAGTCAACCAAAATTCTGGCTGACCTTAATAGTAGTATCCCCGAAAAATGCAGTTTATACCAGCCGACAAAACGACTACATCCAACAGGATGAATATAGTACCTACTTTGACTCCTACATCCACTGATCAGCAGCGGCAAAATATCGTCTCCTCCACTCGCGCCGACACTTCGCAGACTTCCCCCATAGATAGGTATGATGATTCAGACATATTCATTGCGCTGTTTTCCTTACTAATATCCAAGTTTTAACCATTACCGATTCAAGAGTATCTTTTTCAAGTCTTGATAATATGTTACAATACTTTTTATACTTAAACGTTTATTTAGTAGTCTAATTCTAATGATAAAGGTGAAAAGAATGAAACCACAATCGGAATATGCAATTCTGCTATACTATAAATTTGTAAAAGTGCCGGATGCAGAACAATTCGCTCAGGAGCATTTGGCTTACTGCAAAGAGCTTGACGTAAAGGGACGAATTCTCATCTCAGATGAGGGCATTAACGGGACACTGTCCGGTACGATTGCCCAAACCGAGCAATACATGAAGGATTTGCGCGCAAATCCGCTGTTTAGCGATATCGTCTTCAAGATCGATGAGGCTGATGGTCATGCCTTCAAAAAGATCTTCGTTCGTTATAAAAAAGAACTCGTGACGTTCCGGGTCGAGGATGAACTGGACCCTAACGTGATCACCGGAGAGCATCTGGCGCCTAAAGATTTCTATGAAATGATGCAGCGCGATGATGTGGTAATTCTGGATGGTCGTACCGGCTACGAATTCGATCTTGGTCATTTCCGCGGTTCCATCCGCCCTGAAGTAGACAGCTTCAAAGAATTCCCGGACTGGATTCGCGAGAATATGAGCGAGCTAAAAGATAAACCAATCCTAACCTACTGTACAGGCGGAATCCGCTGCGAGAAATTAAGCGGGTTTATGATGAAGGAAGGCTTCCAGCAGGTGTACCAGCTGGATGGCGGCATTGTGACTTATGGTAAAGACCCTGAGGTACAGGGCCAACTGTTTGATGGAAAATGTTATGTCTTCGATGAGCGGATCTCCGTACAGATTAATCATACCGACGAGGATATCATTGTTGGTCGTTGCCATCACTGCGGTCAGCCAGCTGACCAATTCATCAACTGCGCCAACGATGCTTGCCACCTTCAGCATATTTGCTGTGAGGACTGTGAAGCACAGCACAGTGGTCATTGCTCGGACGAATGCGAAGCTATCACGAATGCCGTGGGCTAAATAAAGATGGTGTACAGGATTATCACTGTGCGCCATCTTGTTTTATAGAGAAACACAAGAAAAACGCCTGACGTCGTCCTTGAGGTAGAGTTACAAGCTGAGTACATCCGTAATTCCATACTCGTATCCATATACACTTTCGTAGTGAGGTTCCGCTTACGGACCGAATGGCTTTATTTCGATGAAATGAGCACATATATTAGGGACGGTCCGTATTGCGCTTATTCCCTAATAACAAGCCCCTTCCCGGGTGATCTGGGGCGAATAACAGCGCTGGCTCATTTACGTTACCGGCGGCACATTGTATTCGGTTTTTCGCATACATTTGGCTCGTTTACGTTACCGGCGGCACATTGTATTCGGTTTTTCGCATACATTTGGCTCGTTTACGTTACCGGCGGCACATTGTATTCGATTTTTCGCATACATTGGCTTGTTTACGTTACCGGCGGCACATTGTATTCGATTTTTCGCATACATTGGCTCATTTACGTTACTGGCGGCACATTTTTATTCGGTTTTTCGCATACATTTGTCCGTAGGCTCGACTAAAACATGCATTTCGGAGGATATAAGGTCCGCTCGGTTTTTAGAATCTGACGGATGACTCCTCGTTTATTTCATGTCTCCTGCTTCTTCACGTTCACCCCTCCTTCCTTTTTCTTCGGAGTTATCCACATTTTTTTGTATTGTATAATTTCCTAAACAAAAAAAGTCAACCAGAAATTCTGGCTGACCTTAAATATAGTATATCCCCGAAATAAGCTGTTTATACAGTCTTATTCATATTACCGTACCATCATGTGGCTTACGCAGCGTAGACTGAATCTTTGGCGCCTTCACTAACTTTGGTTTACCTAAAGAGGTTGTAAAGGTGATCACATAACCAGCTACAACTACCGCCATCACCGTATACAACGTTTCTCTAACAGGCATATAAAAGAGTGATAATGCCAGAACGACTACGTCCAACATGATGAATACTGTACCTACTTTAATTCCCTTCCATTCACTGATCAGCAGCGACAAAATATCGTCTCCACCACTTGCGCCGCCGCTTCGCAGAATAATTCCCGCGCCTAAACCTGTCAGTACGCCAGACAAAAGAGCTGCTAATGCCAAGTTGCTCTGCAAGTTGATGACCAAACCGGAATAACGTTCCATGAGTCCGTAAAAGATTGTAAAAGCTCCTACAGAGACAAAGGTGTTGCACACGAACGCTTTCCCTTTGAACATCCATGCAATCAAGAGTACTGGAACGTCTAGAAGCAGAGTTGAAATTGAAGGTGAAATTCCTAATACATATTTGCCGAGTAGCGATAATCCTACGAATCCGCCCTCAGACAAATGGTTCTGAAAATTGATGTGATAATAAGCAAATGCAAGCAAGAATGTTCCAAACAAAATGACTGTCAACCGGAGCAGTACATTCACTCCGTAATTGTGGTTCCTCATACAGGTCTCCCCTTATCGTATATGGCGGCTAAACGTCCCACCAACCTCTACGACGGGTAAAACCGGAGGTATTGCTCCTTCGCATATATATACTCCTTCCCCTCGCAGAGGCGGTTCGTCGAGTAACAACGGTTCACGCACCTTCTACAGGGAAGCTAAGTATAAGACAGATCATAACGTTTCCAAATCGTCCTTTGGGGAATCGTCCTTCGGGGACACATGGTATCCTGATCCTTTCTGTAATTTAATAAGTTCTGAATACATTATACCACGGAGATCCCCCACTCTAAACACTTCGCTATAAAAATAGGCAGGAATCACTCCACGGTACGCAACAAACGATTGACTGTTTCGCGTCTCACACCGATTAATTGTCCAATTTCTTCCTGTGTCAAAAGCTCTGTTAGCGCTGCGCCATGAGAGTAGTCATTGAACCAACGGGTTAAGAGCTCCATACGTTCTGCGGGTGTTCCAACAGTAAGGTGATCTAGCCGAGTCTGCATAAACCGTACCTTCTCCTGAAGAAGGATGGCGATTTCCATCGCTCGACCTGGCTCATCCCGTACCTGTTGATACCATTCCGCTGAAGGAACTGCCTCCACCTCGCTCTTCATCATCGCAACCGCTGTTCCATGCGCCTCCTTTGGCGAAATGAGTGAATGATGGGGAACCATCTCACCAGGATACAAGATGTTGAATAACACCATGTTCCCATTTTCATGAAGCCTTGTTACCTTGAACAGCCCATTTTTCACCTTATATAAGAATTCGCAGCTGTCCCCTTGACGGAACAAGACCTCCCCCTTGTGCAGTATCATCTCGCTCGCTCCTTTGCCCTCTTGTTATATATATTTTCAATTATACAAAAATAAACCTCAATGAAGGAGATTATTCTCGCAAGGGTAGAGGGGCATGCGTGGTCAAAGTTTGAAGAAACGCCTTCGGCTTCCTCTTAGGGACGATGGATCGCTTCTGCGAAAAATAGAAGGATAGTTTTTAGCGTAAGCATAAAAATTCTTATATTTCAAAAAACTGCCGAGCACCAGAAGAAGCGTCTGGCACCCAGCAGTTCAAATTATTTATTTTATTACTTTGCCTCAAGAGGTTTCTTCCATAATCCGAGCATTAATCCGGAAATAACAGATCCGATCAGAACGGCCAATAGGAACAACAACGCATGACTCGAAAGCGCGGCTACAAAGATCCCACCATGCGGTGCTGGAACGTTGATATTCCAAAACTGAGTGAGTCCACCTGCTACGGCTGAACCTAGGATACAAGAAGTCAGGACACGCAGTGGATCGGCAGCAGCGAATGGAATCGCCCCTTCTGTAATGAACGATAAGCCCAATACATAGTTTGTTAACCCTGACTTACGTTCTGATTCTGTAAATTTGTTCTTAAAGAAAGTAGTAGCAAGCGCTATTGCAAGTGGAGGAACCATACCGCCTGCCATTACAGCCGCCATCATGAATCCGTTAGTATTTCCACTGGTAGTGAATACCCCGATGGCAAAAGTGTAGGCCGCTTTATTGAAAGGACCTCCCATATCAATAGCCATCATTCCACCGAGAACGAGACCCAGAATGACTGCATTAACGGTTCCAAGATCGTTAAGCCAATTAATGAGTCCTACGTTCATCCAGCTAAAGATCGGATCGAACAGGTAATACATCAATCCACCGGTTATCAATAGACCAAATACCGGATATAACAGAATCGGCTTTAATCCGTCGAGCGTTTTTGGCAGACCTGCAAACAGTTTGCGCAGACCGATAACAACATAACCAGCCAAGAAACCTGCAGCCAGACCGCCGAGGAATCCAGCGTTGGAATTCAAGGCCATGTAACCGCCAACCATACCTGGCATCAGGGCTGGACGGTCACCAATACTAATCGCAATAAACCCAGCAAGAACCGGAATTAGGAAATGGAAGGCACCATCACCGCCACCAATCGTCTGCAGCAGCTGGAATAGAGGGTGATTCTCTCCACCGACTTGTTCAATCAGGAAGGAGATCGCCAGCAGAATACCACCACCGACTACAAACGGCAGCATGTGAGAGATACCGTTCATCAAGTCCTTGTATATTTTACTGCCGATACTGCCGGATTTCTCTTTGGACTCTCCTTCATTACCACTACGACCTTCATTATGGTAAATCGGTGCATCGCCGTTCATTGCTTTGCGAATGAGCTCTTCCGATTTGCGAATACCGTCACTAACCGGTCTTTGCAGTACTGGCTTACCATCAAAACGGGCCATTTCCACTTGTTTATCTGCTGCCACAATTACACCACTTGCACGCCGAATTTCATCGGGTGTTAAGACATTTTTGGCACCTTCTGAACCATTTGTCTCTACACGGATATTAACTCCCATTTCCAGAGCCTTCTTCTTGAGCGCATCTTCAGCCATAAAGGTATGCGCAATTCCTGTAGGACAAGCAGTAACAGCTACGACGAATGCTTGGGAATCTGGGTTGCCGACGATTAGCTTTTCAGGATCTGACTTCTTGACAGCTTCAGCAGCTTCGCTCTCTTTCTCCTTGGCTTCTCCTTCCGCCTGCTTCGCATCGAACAAGGCGGATACCTCATCTGGAGTTCGGGTATTCATCAGCTGTTCAATGAATTCACTATCGATCAACAGTCTGGACAGCGAGGCCAATGTACGAAGATGCATGTTGCCCGCTCCTTCTGGGGCGGCAATCATAAAGAAGATCCGAGCCGGCTCATCATCAAGTGATTCGAATTCGACGCCCGTCGCACTCTTAGCAAACACAACTGTCGCTTCATTCACCGCTTTAGTCTTGGCATGTGGCATTGCGATACCGCCACCAATCCCAGTACTGGACTGCTCTTCACGCTTCAGGATCATCTCTTTAAATAGAACAGGATCATTGATACGACCACTTGCGGCAAGACTGGCAATCAATTCATCAATTGCACCTTCTTTAGTGGTTGCTTTTAAATCCATAATCATTGTATCTTTTATCATCAAATCCGTAATTCTCACATCTTCCAACTCCCTTTAGTACTTTGAATGCTGTTAGCTTACACTTCTGAGATGTTGATCAGCGGTCTCAGCTGCTCAATGAATTCTCTATCTGCCAGGTCATCAGAGAAAGCTGTTGCGCTACCTGAGGCAACACCTGCACGGAAAGCTTCCATTAAATCTCCAGTCAAAGAAAATGTGCCAACGAATCCAGCGATCATAGAATCGCCTGCGCCTACAGAATTCTTCACTGCTCCTTTTGGAGCATTGGCGTGGTATACCCCCTGTTCCGTAATGAACAAGGCACCTTCACCAGCCATTGAAACTAACACATGCTTCGCGCCAGCTTCGAGCAGCTTGCGACCATAAGTAATAATTTCTTCCTTAGTCTGTATCGTAACGCCGAATAGCTCTGCAAGCTCATGATGATTAGGCTTAACGAGCAACGGCTGATGAGGGAGTGCCTTTTTCAGCGCTGAACCTGTAGTATCAATGACAAATTCGGCCCCTCTTTGCTTGCATACAGATATCAACTTGTCATAGAAATCAGCACCCAGTGAAGGAGGAACACTTCCGGACAATATCACAACATCGCCTGTATTCAGAACAGCCATCTTCTGTAATAATGCCTCTGCCTCCGTATCTCGGATGATGGGCCCTGCACCATTAATCTCCGTTTCCTCTCCATGCTTAAGCTTGATATTAATTCGGGTATCATCAGAAACAAATACGAAATCACTTGAAATCGACTCTTTCCGCAACCATTCCTCAATATATCGTCCAGTGAATCCACCAAGGAAGCCTATAGCTTTATTCTGAACCTCAAGCTGATTTAACACGCGTGATACGTTGATCCCTTTACCTCCAGGAAGCTTCAAATCACGTTTCATCCGGTTCAAGCCACCAAGTCTCAAATCTTCAACTTCCACGATGTAATCGATGGAAGGATTAAGCGTTACTGTATAGATCATAATTATCCCTCAATTATTTTGGTTTTCTAAGCCATAGATTACCGGCTAAACATGCGGCAAATGTAATTTCTCCTAACGATCTTACAATGATTCCATACCACTCAAATTAAGACATTTTCTAACCGTAGAACATCCTCCACCTAAGGTCATACCAGCGAGAAATCTACGCCCATTTGCGTAATCTCACGGATGAACTTTTCAGACGCACCAGAATCAATAATGCAGTGATCCATTTCCGTCACGTCGGCAACCTTACAGAAGGATACTTGACCGAGCTTGCTATGATCAGCCAGAAGAATTACTTGCTTCGCAACCGAGATCATCTTACGTTTGGTCGCTGCTTCAAGCATATTAGGTGTAGTGATTCCTTCTCGTAAGTCTAATCCGTTGGTTGCAAGAAAGGTTTTATCAACTCTTACCATCTCTAAAGAGCGCTCTGTCATCGGTCCTACAAAAGCCAATGTATCCGGCCTTAACATTCCGCCTGTAATCGAGACTTCTATATTGCGACAATCCCGCAGTTCATTAAGCGCCATAATCGAATTCGTAATGACTTTGATATTAGAAAAAGCCCTCAGCTCTTTGGCAATCTGTAGCGTTGTGGTTCCAGCATCCAGCAGAATAGCATCGCCTTCCTGAATCATCTCTACGGCCTTGCGTGCTATCCTCTGCTTCTCATCCAATAATCGATCTTCCTTATCTGGATAAGTCGCCTCAAAGTTAACACTCTGCAGGGATACTGCCCCGCCGTGCGTTCGTTTCAGCAACTTGGCTTCTTCAAGCTCTTTCAGGTCACGGCGCACAGTAGACTCAGACACGCCCAGTTCCTGACTTAGCTCCTGTACCGAAGCTCTTGAATTCTTTTCCACAAAAAGCACGATTCTTTGTTTTCTCTCTTCCTCAAACAACATCGTGGTTCGCTCCTTTAAGTTACAGTGCTATCCCATTTATTAAATGCGCTTATCTTTGGAAATCCATGACCATTATTTGATTATATATGACTGTTATTGATCATTTGTGCTCGTTTATGATTTTAACAGCGTTTTCATCATCTGTAAAGCGCTTTAACATTAAAAATGATACTCCGGCAAAATGTAATAAATGGAATGATTTCATGCTTTGCTCAAGGTGAAACAAGCCCATAAGAAAATTACATACCAATTGCCTATCTCCTCACTGATGTTTAAAACATATTAATACTACATATAGGAAAAAGCGGGTGATCAGAAATGGCCAACGGAAGAAATAACAAAAAAATGGGCAGTAACAGCAATGCTAAGAGTAACGGAAATAGTAATGGAAATAACAACGGGAACGGTAATAGTGAGGAAGCAGCAGAATTAAGTGCTGAAGATTATGAAATCATTGCTGCCGCACTGGCCACTTTAGGGGAATTTTTTGCTTTTTTATCTCTCGTCAAGGCAAGACAAGTTACGAAGGAAACCGGAGGCGAGGTTAAAGTACCAGAAATATTCACCCTTTCCACAAAGAAACCTTCTAGACGGAAGTTAAGATGATCCACAAAGCCCCCGAGCGATGAGCGATTTATATGATGATGTTATGGTTATGTGTTGTGAACAACTTACTTGGCGTAGCCTCAGTCATAGGGTCATCCTCCACGGATATGCCAAGAACTACCTATAGGAGAGTAATCCATTCTTTTGAATCAAGTCATGTGAATTAGGGTTATTAAACTACATAGATTATATTTTGAACTTGGGGGATGTTCCTATTGCAACAACAGAAGTATTTTCGGACAAGTCTTGCTATTATCGCTTTTTTACTTATTTTGTACTTGGGCTCCAAAGTAATGTTTCTATTCGCACCACTGGCTGCCATTATCAGATTATTACTCGTTCCCATGGTACTATCAGGTTTCATGTACTACTTATTACGACCGTTAGTAAGAGTTCTTGAGAAAAGAAAATTAAACCGGGCATTCTCCATCCTGCTCATTTATTTCTTGTTTGCTGGATTGTTTATTCTCTTCTGGGTTCTAGTCTGGCCGACACTGCAAGAACAAATTCAGAACTTTATTGATAACACGCCTTACCTTGTTCAGGGATTACAGGATCAGTTCAATGCTTTAAGGGATAATCCCACACTCTCACGCTTTTTCCAAGGGGACTCCGACGTAGCTGCCCGTATATCAGAATATCTTAGCGAGGCTATTACTTGGGTGACCAATTCGATGTCCAATTTGATCGGCGTAGTTTCCAGCATTGTTATTCTAATCGCTACCTTGCCCATCATTTTGTATTACATGCTAAAAGATGACTATAAGCTGTCACCAAAACTACAGGGCTTAATCCCTAGAAAGTACCGTAAAGAAGGCAAAGAAATGTTCGGGGATATCGACAGCGCACTGAGCAGTTTCATCGTCACACGTGTGGTGCTAAACGTCGTACTCGGTATTATGTTGTATATCGGTTTCCTTATCATCGGATTGCCTTATTCACTGCTGCTCGCAGTAATTTCAGTACCGCTCAATTTCATTCCTTATGTGGGTTCTTTCCTTGCGGGAGTACCAGTAGTTATTGTTGGATTCATTGAATCACCCACGATGGCAATATGGTCGCTGGTCGTCATATTCATTGCACAGCAAATCCAAGATAATGTACTCTCACCGATCATTTACGGAAAATCATTAGATGTGCATCCACTGACCACGGTCCTTCTTGTTCTTATAGGTGGAGATTTCTACGGTATTATTGGTGTGCTTATTGCGCTGCCCGTCTATATGATTGCCAAAATTATTTTTCTGCGAGTGTATGAGATTATTGTTGCAGATCGAGAGGAAGAGGCTGAGCCTCTCAAGCATGAGAATCTATAGCACTTACGAACTGAATGAGATTCCATAAATAAAAAAAGGTACATCTCCAATTGGAGATGTACCTTTTCGTGCTTCTTTATAGGATTACTGAAATTAACCTCGCAAAGAACGAACTACAAAAATATGATTGCCTTTCATAAGGTTCTGTCCATCCTGAAGTGTAACTGAACCTTTGGTATGCGAAATGATGGTCGTATTCAGAGCAATCAGCCGATCTTCTTTCCAAACACTTACAGCCGATTTAAAATATACTGCATTATCAAATTGCTGCCGTTCCCTCATCACATAACCCACAGAATGCAAGACTGGAGGCAGTGCTCTTTCTCTAGGAGCCAAAGCTTTGATGACCACAATATCCCGAAATGGCACAGCAATTTCCTGATGACCGATGACCGCTACAGAAGCGGAAAGATCCCATTTGCGCAGAATGCCTTTCATGATCGTGTAAGGTTCGTCCCCGCAGTACATGATAACCGGTTTACCAACCCAATGCTTCATTGCTCCCTCCCCCTTCCCAACATCCCATTAGTTATATGTCCGAAATGAACCAATCGATACCTTTCATTCCCTTCGACTCCAAAAACTGATTGACCTTCGAAAAAGGACGGCTACCAAAGAATCCACGATACGACGAGAGCGGACTCGGATGTGGAGACTGAATAACCTCATGACGACTTTGGTCTATGAAGGCACCTTTTTTCTGTGAATGACTTCCCCATAAAATAAACACCATCGGCGTAGTTCTTTCATTTAACTTCTTCATTATGGTGTCTGTGAATGTCTCCCAGCCTAGACCTTTATGAGAATTCGGCTCTCCCTCACGTACCGTTAGTACCGAGTTGAGCATAAGCACTCCCTGTTCTGCCCATCGCAGTAAGGATCCGTGGTTTGGAATTGGTACACCGATATCCTCCGATAGCTCCGTATAAATATTACGCAGTGAAGGCGGTATACGCACCCCCGGATTTACCGAGAAGCTTAAACCGTGTGCTTGTCCCGCTCCATGGTATGGGTCCTGTCCCAAAATAACAACCCTTGTCTCACTATAAGGTGTATGCTTTAACGCCGTGAACAGTAATTCTTTTGGCGGATAGACTGTATGTTCCTTATATTCACTTTCCAGATTAGCCATTAGCTCCAGAAAATAGGGCTTTTGCATTTCATCTTGTAATATCTCATCCCAATCGTTGCCGAACATCCCCAATTCTCCTCCTCTAGCCGAAACCCAGAACCTTACTGTAACTATTTCCGACCATAATCTGCTTTAATTTCGCCCCACTCTTTAGTCTGCCACTTAAGCACTTTATTGTCATATGTATTGGTTTGCAACCAACGTTCTGCCCGATCAATAAGTACCCATATTTCCTCTGTTGAAGCATCACGTGGCAAGGTTGTCGCTACTTTCTTCTGCTTTACCCACTTCATTGCATTCACAGAGTCGCTGTAGACTGTCTTATTACTTCCCTCTTTCTTCAGGAGCGCCAAGGCATGCACAATCGCTAAAAACTCACCTAGATTATTTGTGCCCTTCTTGATCGGCCCACAAGAGAAGATAATATCTCCGGTTTGCGTATCCACACCCTTATATTCGACTGGACCCGGATTGCCACGAGTTCCAACATCCACAGAAATGCTGTTGTAATCGATCTCCGCTGAGGTCTCCACTGTAGCGCTTCGTTTAAAAGAACTTGTCCCCTTGGACTTAGCCGCACCGGATGCTGATGACCCTGTTCCCCAATTACCTTTCCAGCCCGCTGTGTATGCCGCATCTGCCGCCGCTTTAGATTCATACGATTTATATTTGGCTCCGGTATAGTGATCGGTCTGCGCCTGGCATTCCGCCCAAGTGCTATAGACTCCCGGCTGCTTGCCTTCCCATACTACATAATATTTCTGTTTAGCCATTGGTACAGCTCCTTTTTTCACCTTAACTTATTGTAATCCAAAATGCTTCTTCATCAAAAGAAGAATGTTATTTTTCGTGAATTCCTTCGAATAATTCATATTTTCCAGGTCATACTATACGCCAGAGATGTCCAGGCCTATATTACCATTTGTAGAATGATCGGTAAATATTATTGTGTACTCAAGCAGAAAAGTCTTCATCGTCTCTCAAGGACGGTAAGCGTTTGTGCTTACACCACATTAATACTAACTAATCAGTCTATATTAAGCTCGTAGGATATCAGTACAATTACTCAGGGAGGTTATACAGATGAGAAAGATAGCAAGCGTAGCCGCAGTATTTGCAATTGTGCTGTTGGTCGGATGCGGAAACTCAACCAATAACAATGCCAATGTTACCCCTACCGCCACAACTACACCTGGTAACACCAATAACGCTGGCAACACTAATAACACCACTGATGCTGTAACCTCAGCGTCGGTAGTGGATAATGAAGAGGCCTTTAAAAAGGCAATCAGTGCGGACGGTACTTGGATTGCTGCTACGCTGAAAGACTTAACCTTCACCGAGGATCTCGTGCTGGACGGGCAATTCACGAATAAAGATGAACCTGCTCGAAAAATCGCTCTCTACACACAAGATGCAGAGCACAATATTACTAACTCCTATAAACTAACTGCACCAAAACTTACGATCAAAAGTAAAAACGCCCGTATTCAAGGCGGCACATTTATTGGTGATGTATACGTCGAAGCAGATGGCTTCAGTTTAGTAAATGCAACGGTTGAAGGGAATGTTTACTTCGCAGATGCTAAGTATCAATCCACCTTCGATACCTCGGATCAAGGAAAAGTAACGGGTGTTACAGAAGTGAAAAAATAAGTAAAAAGGTGCTCTCAAGTCGATAAGACCTGAGAACACCTTTTTTCATGACTTCATTATTCTTGATAAAACCCATTTTTGAAAAAGTTATACCATCCATCGATTTGTTCTAATGGCATAACCTTTAACTTCTTCAAGACTTCTCTTGTAAATTCCAAAGAAGCCGTACCATTAGCAGTAATGATATCCTCACTCGAAACGGTCTGTTTTTCTAAAAAATTTGCGTGTCCTTTATAATTAGGAGCGAACTCTTTTAAGTAATCTAATGAATTTCCAGTGTGAGGAATCTCATCTAAATAGCCACGCTCTGCCAAAAAGGTTGATGCGTCACATATAGCCGCTATAGGAGTTCTATTCTGAATACAACTTTCAATCACTGGAGTAATCGCTGAATTATCTTTCCAGCCTGTACCCCCAATTAAAATTAACATTTCAAACTGGGCGGGTAAACTATCTATAGTATAGTCTGGAATAACAGTAAATCCGCCCATAGATTGTACATTGTCGCTATTTAAAGAAACTGTCTTAACTTTGTATTCACTTTCTGGCTTGTTTAGTTCAGCACTTATATAGCCAGCTTCCCAATCTGCATATCCATTAGAAATAAAAATCAATACTTCTTTTTTCATTTACTGATCCCCCTCAAGTTTCAACAACGTATCTGCAACTTCCCGCCCGTTAACCAACAGTACAATCCGATGTTCCCCGGGATAATGACGACGAGTGGTTAAATCCGCCCAGCGATGCGTCCGTTTGCCTGACAGAATTGTACCCCCAGGTACTGTTTTATCCGATAGTAAGAAAGATTTACGAGAGGTTCGACCTGTAGCCTTCACGAAATAGATGCCATATTCTATTCGAACACGGGCAGGAGTTCCTTCACAAACTTGAAGTTTGTATTGTAATTCAGAGTTTTCTCCAATTCGCAATTGGGTAGGATCAATCGTTATAGAAGCACTCGTTATGAGTGGTGTTGCTTCGTCTGCTTGCTCCGCATATCCGAATAAAGCCATAATCTCCGGATTAGCTTTACGGATTAAAGAACGACAACCATGCCGCACAATCCAGTCTGTGAGGGGATCTATACCTATCCAGCGGCGAGCTGTCTCAAGTACCACCTCCGGGTGATCCTTCGCAATATCGTTCAAATGGTTAGCCACGCTCTTGCGCACATATAGGGAAGAATCCGCCTTAAGCTGCTCAAGCACAGGCAGCACAGGGGCTGGATCTAGCTTAAACATGGGGAGAGCCTGTCCCCATGGAAGACGAGGACGACACCCCTCACTTGCTAACCGGCGCACATGCTCATCGGGGTGCTTCGACCATACTAACATTTGCTCCATCATCCGCTCCGGTTCACGCAAGAGAAACGGTCTAACCGCAAATTCTGCTGACGACTTCGGTGTGAACCTTTCCAGCGCCTGCATAGACAGCTCCCAATGCTCAGCCCCTTGACCAAATACCTCTACAAAATCTGGAAAGATCAAGTATGGAAATCCCACACAATCCTCAGTAATAGCGAACAGAATCGCCAGCGCTTCCTCATAAGGAAGCTGTAAATGACTTCCCAGTGTCTCCGTAATCCGCCGCATCCTTGCCTTCAATTCGAGCGTATCCCAAGGTTCCGCCACAGCCGAAATTACAAATGCATCAGTGTCGAAAACACTATGTACACTGCGAATCTTTTCGCCAAAACCATGCAGAAATTGTTCATTGTACATCGCTTTTAAAGGTTCAGCCATTGTGTATCCCTCATTTTCTTCTATAAATCATCAGAAATTAATCTGTTATGAAATCGTAGCACACCCAATTTGACAACAGTGTGTCAACTTCGGCTATTCCCTAATCTAGAACATTAACCTGCCTAGTATCGAGATTAATCATTCGACTTCTCGTATCATTACGCGAAATATAAATAGGTTGTCCGGTAGAGTCGATCCAATATGAGATGGGAATCGAAATTCCACAATTTCGGTAAGATCCGTCAGCATGGCTTGTCCCAATAATCATCGTGTTATATTTCACAGCAATCCTAGTGGTTTCTCGATCCATAATTCAAATTGTTCTTCGCTGAACATGCCTACCCCAATCGGATGTGCGATGAAATCTAACGACTTAGCCTGTCCTTCCAAACCAACGTATCCTTGCAGAAGCTCAACACACAGCAAATAACCAATACTGAGGCCATCCGCTTCCGCAACTGACGGGCGATACAGCTGTTCATCCATCGGCGATTTGGCTCGTTCCAAAATGATGTCCCCAGAAGGATGAATCATTAGCGCTCTATCCTTGTTATTGCTGTTCCTATATCCTGTAATGATCAGCTTTTTATATGTTTTGGCAACTTCACTTAAGGTCTTTACACTGGCTTCATCTGCTACATAACCTTCTGGATACAACACCGCGTCAAAAGAATCCTGTCTGCTCATTTCTTTGAGCAAATGCTGCAAATGTGGTTCGTGATTAGGTTGCGCTACGAGTAATCTCATATTTCCCCTCCAACGGTTAATTAATTAGCACCTTCACCTGTCCTAAGCTTTGCTCTGCACGACTGTTCAAAGCTCTCTTATCTTTAAGGCCAAGCTCCTTAAGCTCATGTCCAGGGTCAATGACCAGCGGCTGTGAGATTACATTTTCGAGAATTTGCACAGCAACTTTACAGGCCTCAAATAATAGTTCTTTTGGGATCACTTGTTTATGAGAGCCAATAATCCCTACCAGTTTCTCTGCGTAGATCAATCTAACCAGACTATCCGCACTCATCATATTCCGCGAGGCAAAAGAAGATACCTTCTCCACAATCCAGCTGTCTTGATAGTTTCTCGATAAAGCGTCTAGGGCAGTAATTGCATCCCAATCTCGGATCGACAACTGCTCGGCGTACGCCAAGGCCATTTCATTGAGCCATTCTATCTCTTGTTCTCTAGGAATTTCAAAACTCTTATACTCCTTAAGCAAACCTGCCTTATGCATATCTAAAAAATGACCCAGAAATCGTGTGTATAACTCCTTGGCTCTTTGTAGTTGTTCTGTCATTTGACGATCATCCTTTCACTACACAAATCATATCCGTCCGCAGGTTTCTTTTCAAACCAGAAAGTAAAAAAAAGACAGACAGCGAAACAACTTCGCTACCTGCCCTCGGATGATCTTCGGATTTTAATACAATTACAACCAAATTTCGCATATTTTTGACCGAAATCAAGTAATTCCTCCTCAAATTCATCCGCAAATCGTGGTAAAATAGTTCCTTAGGATTATTTATATTCATACATGTTGAAGATATCACCGGAGGGAATACCATGCCACATACACTTAATAAAAACATTGATTTTTTTATAGCCGCTTTATCCCAAACTTATATCACTGCCCTACAGCTTGACCCTGATGGAATGTATTCTGAGGTTGCCTCAGGAATCGTTGAAGAGTTCTCCGATGTACAGGTACGTCTTAGAAGATATGACGGCTCCGTATCACACTATGCTAGGGACAACACAAAATTCCAGCGCAATAAAGGTTAGCTGAGAATGCATGCCAAAAAGACGTGACTGGAGAAATCATCTGCAATGATCGTTCCTCCAGTCACGCCTATGCATCCTCTATATCCTGCTATTTAAGTACAATCCATTCCCCTTCGGCATTTGCTGACTGTACTTCCGCCTCTATGATTTCCAAAGAATCTGCTGCACTCTCAGGCGTACAAATGATAATAGGCTTATCTTGAATAATCGCATCCAAGAAATAGACCAGCTCTCTGTAGTAACCCGCATCCGGGGAAAGCTCTACCGTAAAGCCTGCTCCATCATTGGGATTCACCTTGACTCCACTACCATCAAATACAACATTTCCTCGCTCGAAGTTAACCCTGTACCCCATGTAGAATCCAAAGTCGCCCTCCAGCGTCCAGTCCACCTGAGCATTGATCACCTTTGCATCCTTATAAAAATAGTGTGTAGAAGCAATATCATACCCACTTCCCGGTAGAACATTCCGGCCCAAGGTCGATACTTTATCCGGTCTGCCGAACAGATAGTTAATCATATCCGTATCGTGAATATGCATATCCACAATGCATCCACCGCTTAGCTTCTCATCCAGAAACCAATCTTTAGGAGCCCCTGAACCACGGTAGAAATATCCTTCTGTCACTTTACCAAATTGCTCAGTTTCCACAACTTCTTTCAAATATTCATACCCTGGCCAAAAACGCAGGCACTGTCCGATCATCAATTTCTTTCCACTGTGCTCCGCTGCTTCTACCATTTTCTGTGCTTCTACTGAAGTTCTAGCCATCGGCTTCTCACAAAAGACATGATATCCTCGTTCCAGCAAAGAACAAGCCATTTCAGCATGCAGGTAAGTAGGAACTGCGATATCGATCATATCCAGTTCCTCATTCGCTATCATTTTCTCCAGATCATCATAGAGACTGTAAGCTGTTAAATCATACACTTCTCGAGCGGTACTCATATTGCCGTCCGCTTTACCGTCTTTCAATTCCTCAATTCGCAAGTCACAGATGGCTTTAAGGGCAATGGAATGCCCCTCTTCCGTTAAGCGAACATAATTATCAAAATGCATCCGGCCCATAAATCCAAAGCCAATCAAACCTATTTTCAACATAGTGAAGCCTCCCTAGCTAAATGATTAATAATTAAACAAGCTCTATCCAAGCACCTTCCAGCCCAGCGGATTGTATCTCAGCCTCAATGATTGCTATAGGCTGAGCATCGCCTTCCCCCATACTTTAAGCTTTGAAAGTGGTACGTCCGAGAATGGCATCCATAGCTGCAGAAGTATTAAAAATAATTTGCTCCGTATAATGTGTGTATGACGGTATCATTTCACCGGTAACATAATTGTTGTATCCAATGTCTTCAAGCGCTTTCATGACTGCTGGATAATCCACATCCCCAGCGAGTAGATCAACAAATCCGTGAAGCCCACCAGCCGTCCGACGGTAATCCTTGAAATGCACCTTTTTAATTCTATGGCCTAGAATCCGTATCCACTGCTCTGGATAACCGGAATGCACGATATTCCCAACATCAAGATAGGAACCTACATAACTGGAACCGACCGTATCAATAAAAGTACGTAATTCAAGCGGAGACAGCAAGAATTTATTCCACACATTTTCAAGACCAATAGAAACGCCTGCTTGCTCAGCATCCTTGGCTAAATGACTAATCGCTTCCAGCGCTCTATCATAAGCTTTTTCATAATCAACAACCTCACAGCCCTCGATGAAATCCACACCAACAGCGCCAGGGATGACAAGAATTGTATCTACACCTAGCGCAGCCGCCAGCTCCAGTTGCTTTTTGCATACATCGATTGCCTTGGTTCGATTCGCTTCAGATTCACTAGTCATCGCATAAGACCAATATAGACCTGTTGCCAAACCCGCGATCTCCAGACCCGTTTCATTAATAGAATCACGAAGGATACGCGCTTCTTTCTCAGTGGTTTGCAGGCCAAGTTCACCTGACTCATTTAATGACAGCTCGATCCCCTCAAATCCAGCCGCTTTGGCTAGACGTACGCATTCTTTAATTTCAGTTCCTTCGCGAAACGACCAGATGTTTATTCCCTTCTTCATTTGAATCCTCCTCCTATTTGTTCTTTTCCGTTTTTCACTTCCTAGGCTTAGATGCACTTTGTATCCTTTAATTATTTATATTATACTAGATTTAAAATTCGATTTATTTAGGCGAAGAAGAGACTTTTTGCATTATTCCGTTCTATTCTATTAATCATTCAGGAGGCAGTGACATGTCTGACAAAGATCCCTCTTACCCACTGAGAAAGCAGGTACCCTCTCGTGATTGGGCACCCGGAATTCACTATGCACAATTGCAGACACTTCCGCCTTGCACCTTCCAAAGAAGAAGGCTATATGACTTCGAGCTACTATATGTTCGCCAGGGCAAATTATTAACAAAGATGGATACGGAAGAATATATACTGAACGCTGGGCAGCTAATTTTCCTCTCATCTGGGGTATTTCATCAGAATGTTATCCTGTCAGATTCAGATACTAAGCTTATTGGAATCCATTTTGATTTCTTTGGGGAATCAATTATTACACATGATGAAGATATGGTAGTTAATGAGGATGAAGTCATACACGATAAATTCGCCTTTGAAGCCGTAACTGTCCCCTTCATGCCATTGTCACAAGAACCGATCTACTCCCCGCCACCCGAATGTGTTCATGCCATGGAACAGCTCGTTCATGAATTCACTATGCGGCCTGCCGGCTATGAGTGGGTCTGTCGAGGGCTACTACTTGGTATTCTGACTTCGCTGCTTCGAACGCAAAGCTCCCGAGATGCAGCTAAGTCTTCAGTTCACACCGAGCGGATCAGGGCATTAATAGACGAGATAGAAGAGCGGTTAGCAGAACGCTGGACCAATAAATCCATGGCCACATCCATGAATATGCATGAGGACCACTTTGCCAAGCTCTTTCGTGAGGTCGCAGGTATGCCCCCCGGAGAATACCTCCGCTCGATCCGGCATAGGGAAGCGCGTAAGCTGCTGCGAGAAACGGATTGGCCGATTGAACGGGTGGGCGATCAGGTCGGCTATCCCGATATCCATTATTTCAGCAGGGTGTTCACGGCGAATGAGGGGATTTCTCCGCGGGCGTATCGCAAGTTGTCCCGGATTCTCTAGATCATGCAAGATAGACTTATGTCAAAGAGATTTCTACGCAAATCGGTATACACGATCAATTTTTTTCACCAGACTTTTCAAGAAGCATTTTGGAGTTAATCCGAGTGAATATAAAGATTATGTTCAAGCGACGCTTGGCTCAGGAAATTAAGATCCTTTCTTTTATGACGAAAGGCCTTTGCTGTAGATCAGCAAAGGCCTCTTTTTTGGTATTACATCACTTTCCGAAACAATTCTTTGTTTAACCGCTCCAGCTGCAGAAGATGATGACGATAGTGCATCTCAATAAGCAGGAACCATTCCTCCGCGCATAGTCCACCGAATCGCGGGTGAGATACGGTATTTTGTTTAGACGCTTTTTCGAGGCGCGGTTCGATCTCTCTCATTCTTTGGATGACTGAATGTAACCCTTGAATTAATTGTTCCTTACTCTCCGGCTGCTCCGGCGTATATTGGGCGGAAGGCGGAACCTGAATACGAATGGATGGAAAGCTTCCTTGTGCAAATATAGCCGCACCATCCTCGGTTTTCCCCACATGGGATACCAAGGGATCTTGGCTTGGCACCAGACATTGATCAATATTACGAAGCTGCATATATAGTGCCGAGTTAATGAGATGTTGAACCATCTGTCCGATGGACCACTCGTTTTCACTTGGCTTTTGCTTCAGCTGCTCCAGATTGAATCGCTCTACTTCTTGAATATAGTATGTCGCAGTTTCTTCAAAACGTTGTAAGGCTTCTTTTGTTGTAATCATTATATATCAGCTCCTGTAGTCATTGATTACCCAAGTATACAAAAACGCTA
Organism: Paenibacillus sp. FSL E2-8871; assembly: GCF_038000345.1. NCBI lineage: Bacteria > Bacillati > Bacillota > Bacilli > Caryophanales > Paenibacillaceae > Paenibacillus > Paenibacillus sp. FSL E2-8871. Next base: position 2,786,103 of record NZ_JBBOBV010000001.1, read on the forward strand.
CTGACAGCGTTATGTCAGTAGCGTTTTAACATTATTTCTAGTTCGTTTCTAACTTGATGGCGAAAAGATTCCGGCTCTAGCACAACCATGCCGCCTCCCCAGCCCAGCACCCATTGCAGCAATTCCGCTGGCTCTCGAACCCGAAAAGTAACCCGTAAGCCTTCCGCATGATCCTCTATAGTTTCCATATAGAAATTGTTCGATTCCCTTACCTTATCAGCTATGTCAGAATGGACTAAGATAACCACATGAACGTTACGATCATCAGGAGGTTGGTATACCTCCAATTGAAAATCCGCTGGCCGTATAAATTTATCTTCCAGTTCAATAAGCTCCCTCATTCGGGATAACCGGAAATGACGGATGTCTTGACGCAATTCACACCAGGCGACGAGTACCCATGATCCTTGATGAAGCACAAGTCCGTAAGGAGCAACCGTACGAATACTTTGACGGTTCCCATCAGCTTCGGCGATTCTTTTGGAATAACGAAATCTTATTTTCCTTTCCTCCAATATCGCTCGACGAATGGCTTCCAGACATGCCTTTTCTTGTATTGGTGCTATATCTGCTGCGGATGCAAATAAACGAAAACTTTTGCGGATCTGTGATGCTTCACTGCGGATGGCTTCTGGCAGGATAGCTTCTATTTTTGCTTTAGAACTTCTAGCCTTATTGCCATAGTGGGCATCAAACCACTGCTCGATAAAGTTAGTCCCGATAAGCAATGTCACTGCTTCGTCCAGCGTGAAACTAACGGGTGGCAGGAAATAGCCCTCAATCAAGGAGTAGCCCTGCCCTGGCGCTCCTATTATGGATACGCCCGCTTCACTAAGTGCCTGAATATCCCGATAAATAGTTCTCACGCTCGTTTCAAACGTAGCCGCCAAATCCTCCGCTCGCAACACTTTATTACGCTGCAATTCAAGCACTATAGCTAACAAACGGTCCATTTTGTTCATACGACTCTCCCTCCCCGAGAAATTGTTTTTCTATCTCTAACGGCAATGTTAAAAATCTCTAAAAGCTTCTATATCTATAAATCATTTTTATATTAGATATTATAAACATTAATTTTACTTATATCGCTCTAAAAGGGTATAGTAATATAGGGTCTATAACCATTACTTATATATAGAGTATACCCTTATAAGAGGAGAGATCATATTGGAAAGAGTAGTTGGAACAGTGGTACGTGGACTCCGCGGGCCTATCATTAACAATGGGGATAACATTGAAGAAATCGTAGTGCAAACGGTATTGAATGCAGCAACAGTCGAAGGTTTCTCGATCGAGGATCGTGATATTGTAACCGTAACGGAATCCATTGTGGCTCGGGCACAAGGAAACTATGCGACAATTGATAATATTGCTGCTGATATAAAGGCAAAATTCGGTGAAGAAACTGTGGGTGTTATTTTCCCTATCCTTAGCCGTAACCGATTTGCTAACTGCTTGCGTGGAATTGCCAAAGGAGCAAAAAAAGTAGTCTTAATGCTAAGCTATCCATCTGATGAAGTGGGCAACCATCTTGTAGACATCGACGAATTAGATGCTAAGGGCGTTAATCCATGGACGGATGTGTTAACAGAGGCTCAATTCCGTGAGTTTTTCGGCTATATTAAGCACCCATTCACAGGTGTTGACTATATCGAATATTATAAAGGTTTGATTGAAGTTGAAGGTGTGGCTTGCGAAGTCATCTTCTCCAACAACCCAAAAACCATTTTAAACTATACAAAAAATGTATTAACTTGCGATATTCACACTCGCTTCAGAACCAAACGCATTCTCACAAACAACGGTGCTGAAAAAGTATTTGGCTTGGATGATATTCTTACACAATCCATTGATGGCAGTGGCTTTAACGAAGCTTATGGTCTGCTTGGATCCAATAAAGCAACAGAAGAAAGCGTAAAACTATTTCCAAACAACTGCCAACCTATCGTAGATGGTATCCAAGCAAAAATCAAAGAAATTACAGGTAAAACTGTAGAAGTTATGGTTTATGGCGATGGAGCATTCAAAGATCCAGTCGGTAAAATATGGGAACTGGCAGATCCAGTTGTATCCCCTGCTTACACTGCAGGACTTGATGGAACACCAAATGAAGTGAAATTGAAATATTTGGCCGATAACAACTTCTCTCATCTTCGTGGTGAAGAGCTGAAACAAGCCATTTCTAAATACATCCAGAATAAAAATGATGACCTGGTTGGTGCGATGGAAGCACAAGGGACTACTCCTCGTAGATTAACGGACCTAATTGGTTCATTATCTGATTTGACTTCTGGTAGTGGCGATAAAGGAACACCGATGATTTATATTCAAGGTTACTTCGATAACTATACAAAATAGGATGAATACAAACAGGGAGTCTCGTAAATGAGACTTCCCTTTTTTTTACTTTTCGGTGCCCCCTTTCATATCAAGGCATTGATAGATTAGGGAATTCCTCCCTAAAATTCAGTGAATTTTGATCATTAGGCCAACAATTAGGGAATTCCTCCCTGAAATTCGACTGATTTGATGGTAAAACTTGATTTCACTCTGTTTTTTAGGGAGGAATTCCCTGATTCCATTCATTTAAAGCAATTATCGGCTTTTATTAGGGAGCTTTTCCCTGATTACTCTCAATCCACTGGTATAGTGACAGCACGCCAAGTAAATCCATGTACACTCTTTAAATCAAAATACACCTTTAACCGTACGGATGAACATCCGAATGGTTAAAGGTGTATTGTCTCTGTCTACTTTTTAATTAGAGTTAATTCCAGATCTCTTCAGCAATCTCTTTAATATAAGCAAGCTTGCGCCATTGCTGCTCTTCTGTAAGGTGGTTACCTTCTTCCGTGGAAGCAAAGCCGCATTGCGGGCTCAGGCAAATCCGGTTTAGATCGACATATTGCTTCGCTTCCTCAATACGCTTTAGAATATCTTCCTTACTCTCCAGCTCACCAAATTTGGAAGAGAATAGGCCAAGCACGACCTGCTGATTGTCTTTTAGGAAGCGTAATGGTTTGAAGTCACCTGCACGTTCAGTATCAAACTCCAGATAGTAACCTGAGTAGTTATTGATGTTCAGAAGTGTTTGCGCGATAGGTTCATAACCTCCGCCTACTCCAGCATAAGTAGAAACATAATTGCCTCGGCATACATGTGTCGTTACAATGAGATCTTCCGGCAGTCCGGATACCACTTCTTCATTCAACTTCGCAAGCTCGTTCGCATATTCAGCTACATTCACACCAACCTGATTCATAAATGCTATAAACTGTTCATCGCACAGCGCTCCCCACGTGCAATCGTCGATTTGAATGCTGCGGCAGCCCGCTGCATAAAAGGCAAGAATTGACGCTTTGTATGCTTTGGCAATATCCGAAATTAGCTCTTCACGATTCGGGTATAATTCATTCGTGCTTTCCTTATTTTCTACCCGATCCAGCTCAAACAGGAATTGCGCTGCTGCAGGAATCGATTGACGCGCAACAACATCCTCACCAGCAGCACCTTTTAAGAATTCATAATGCGCTACAAAAGGGTGGCTGCTGTAGCTTATTTTTCCGGTCAGTCGTGCAGTTTCTGGTCTCGACTCCGCGCCATTAAATTGGTAGCCTTGATCAATAATGGTCCGCTCTACACCGTCAAAGCCCCAGAAGAAGTCGAGATGCCACCAAGAGCGGCGGAATTCGCCGTCGGTTACCGCTTGAAGACCTACCTCTTTTTGTTTTTGCACGAGCTTCACAATCTCGTCGTTCTCTACTTCCTTCAACTGCTCTGCTGTAATTTCGCTGTTCTTGAATTTTAATCTAGCCTCTTTCAACGCCTGAGGGCGCAGGAAGCTGCCAACAATATCATATCGAAATGGAGTAACGATTCGCTTTTTAGGTTCGGTTTGAGTGCTCATATATTAATCTCCTCGTGAACAAATTATTAAAATTAATATAGCATATCCGATTGCCTATACCGTTACACCAATGAGTTATGGCAGGTTATAAGTATTAGCTATACCTAATAAATAAACGATTGTGTGCGCTAGTATTGACCCAGAAGCCCCTTCTTCATGGCTATTTTCTCACAGCGATCAAACACAACGAGCCCTAGAATCAAATAAACCAGCGAATTTAATATTAATACGCCATAGTCAGATAAAGATAGATCCGTTAACGTTAGATTCTCCAGCATCACCGTTCTTACCATATTCACGCCTTTAACGAATGGGGCAAAAGCTAAAAACGGAGCTACAGTGATCGGAACAAATACAAGTCCCATCAAGACAAATTGGAAAATCTGTAGAAATGCTTGAATTTGTTTCACAATAATAGCCAAACCAGCAATCATAAAACTAACGCCTACCATGCTTATCATAGTAACTATAATGATTGGGATCGTTGTCATGGGATTAAGACTCAACCATTGTCCCGAGGTTAGCATCGCACCAAACAGCAAGAGAATCATAATGACGGACTGTAAGCCCAATTGACTGACGATCCGCGTGAGCATAATTTTCCACACACCCATGGGAGACATATATAACTGCTCTAACGTTCCACGCGTCGCTTCTGTGATTACCGAATAACCAATAAAGTTCATCGTCATCATCGTTAAGCTCCAAAAGACTACACTTACAATTGAATATTGGACATTCGTATCAAAGCTGGCTGGATCTCCTATGAACATAATTCCAAAAAATGCAGCCAGAAATATAATATAAAAAGTGACTACTAACGCGATTGTGTTCGGTAGATAACGTTTCATCTCAATATATTCCTTACGAAAATTAGCATTGAACAAATGGAGCCATTTCATGAGTCTTACCTCCCTTCACAATCTGAATAAACACTTGTTCAAAATCAATGGTTATTCGATCAATACTTTCCACCATCGTTCCTTCCTCTTTCAGAAGATCGAACAACTCGTAGATATCCTGACCATGCTCTAAATTCACTTCCACGATCGTTTCATGAGAGCTTGCTTTATAAGTACTTAAAGGGAATATACTCAACAGTTTATTCTCCTGTTCAGGGCTTAATTGCTCACCTAATTTAATGGAATATGCCCTTGTTTCAAATAACTTAAGTAAATTCTCCACCCTGTCGTCAATCACAACCTCACCTTTGTTAATGATAATGGCACGGTCACACAGCTCCTGAACGACAGGCATATCATGTGAGCTAATAATGATCGTACGTTTCTCTTCCCTCACTATCGTTTTTAGAATATTTCGTAATTCATAACTAACCTCAACATCCAAACCGAGCGTTGGCTCATCCAGCAAGATGACATCCGTATTAGCTAATAGCGCCACAGCGATTGCCAGCTTTTGTTGCATCCCCCGAGATAATCCATTAACCAGCTCATTCTCCTTTTCTTTAAGGTTGAATTGCTCTAATAATTTATCTGTCTGATCGGCAATTTGCTTCCGAGAGTACCCCCGGTTACCTGCAAAATATTCTAAATTTTCCCGAACCGTAAGACGCCAATATAAATTCCGGTTCCCTTCTAATACAGCACTGATATGCTCTAGCGCTTTGAGTCTCTTCTTACAAATATCTAAGCCATTAATGGATATAGAACCCCCATCCGATTCTAACAAACCACAGAGCATCTTTATTGTTGATGTTTTCCCAGCACCGTTGGGGCCTAGTAAACCGAGAACCTCTCCACGATTTACATGAAAAGAAACATCACGAACGGCATGTATTTTCTCTTTCGTCTTTCTTTTCTCGTAGACCTTGCTAATCCCCCGTACTTCTATAATTTTCTCCACCTTATAACCATCCTCTCCCGTACGATTTAAAAGAGTGATTCCATTGTTAAATTTATTTTATTTTAGTATCTAAATTTAGATAACTGGCTCCAGATGGATACTTTCTCCGTCTGAGGAATGAGATTTGGGATAGCGCGTATTTATACAAGTACGTCAAAGAGACACAGCTCTTGAGATGTGTCTGGAATCTTATTTTCTTCACGAAAAAAACTAATACTAAGGCTTGCTGAACATTCAAATTTCCCAGTACTAAAAAAGCTGTGTGTTAATAAAAAGGAAGTGGTGAGATTTTAATAAAAATCGCCCTCTTTCATCTTGCTGATTAGACAAGATAAGGAGAGCGATCTTTTATATTATTATGCACGTTATTATCCGAAAATGCGCTTAATTCCTCTAGCAATTTCGTTCATACAATCCTCTGCTTGTGGGTAAACGCCGATTTTATCCATGAACGCGTGGTCCATTCCATTATATCGGATATACTGTGTATTAACGCCTGCACGTTGTAGTTTTCTAGCGTAGGCTTCACACTCAAGTGTCAAATAATCATACTGTGCAGTAATAATTAACGTGTCAGGCATACCGCTTAAATCTTCTACTAATAAGGGAGAAGTATAGGCGCTTGTTGCGGGAATCTTACCTTGTAAATAAATATTGTCCAGCATAGCCGTCATATCACCCATACCCATTAATAGTCCCTTGATCAGCTCATGATGATTGTTAATCGTGTACTCTTCGATATTCCATTCGAAATCATCCGTTGCTGCCCCAGCCATGTTCACCGTCGGATAAAGCAAAGCCTGGAATTTAATCATACCTGTTCCTAGATCTCTATCCTTCATCGCGCATACTGTTGATAAGTTCCCACCTGCGCTATCGCCACATACTGCGATTTGATTCGGATTTACATTCAGTTCTGCCGCATGCTCATATACCCAGGTAACAGCATCAAAGCAATCGTTTAATCCTACAGGGAACGGATGCTCAGGTGCAAGACGGTAATCCACTGAAACAACAACTGCATTTGCTTTCTCAGCAATTGCTTTACAAGGATTCTCCACTACATCCAAAGTACCTCCCAGGAAACCACCACCGTGGAAGAAGACTACCGCCGGGACATTCGAGCTTTCAGCTGGAGAATAGATCCGAACTGGGATAGAGTCCTCTGAACCTTCTATATCTCTCGATTCTGTACGAATATCCGTTGTTGTTACATCTGTATTCGGCGAGCCCATCATTGCACGCATCCCCTGAACCATTGCCATTAAATCGAACTCTCCCTCAGGTGGCTTGCCCATCGCAGCCATCTTTTCAGCACTTTCGATTGTTGTCTGCAAAACACGAGCGTCCATTTCTCCCTCAGCATCTGAATCTGGAAGCTTTTTAATTATCATATCTAGACCTTTGACGTTCTTAACCTCTGTCCGTCTCTCTAGTTCCGCCAACAGATTTTCATATAGATATTTTTCCATGATGTCCTTCATCTCCCTAGTTAAATTCTTAGGTTTAATTAAATAATTCTTATTTAGGCTCCAATTCCCGTGTTTCCTCTACGAGCTGTCAAGTCACTAATCATTTGGGGCTCATCTTTATCTAGCTTATAGAACAGGAATAATAGAATAACAACGACATTCGCAATTAAGGGTAACCATACAAAATTGAATTCAATTGCTAGCAAAGCCGATGGCGCTTGCACTTGATTCGGTGCATATTTCCCTAAGGCTAGAACCCAAGCTGCAATCGCACCCCCGAGCCCCATTCCGAACTTAGCACCAAAACTGCTTGCGGCAGATAGTAAGCCTGGTGCCCTTACTCCTGATTTCCATTCTCCATAATCAATCGTGTCAGCAATCATCGCGAACAGTAGACCAAATGCAAATCCCCCACCAAAATTACTGATTATGACACCCGTTAATGCAACAGGAACAGACATCATCTGTGCACCTAGATAGATAATGACTTGCCCTACGATACCAATGCTCATACCTATAAAGACCGCATTACGTTTACCTAATTTCTTACTCAAGAAAGGAACTAGTACAATCGCAAGCAACATTAGAACGTTAAGGCCATTAACAAGCGGAATTAAGTCTTCTCTACCTAGGTTATATTTAAAGTAATAAATCGTAGCAGGACCCTTTGCTGTAACTCCGATAAATACGAACAGCCCAGTAGCCAAAAGGATCCACCAAGGTGTGTTCCCTTTAATTGCTTTTATTCCTTCTTTAAAAGGGACTGGACGATTGCCGTCAATTTGAACACGTTCCTTTACATTTTTAAATGTAATCAGGAAAAATACGACCGCTACACCAGCATAGATCATCATCGTTAACATAAAACCCTGTTTTTGATCGCCTTTTCCTAACGCATCAACAAGAGGCAGAGTCGCAATACTGACAAATATAGCTCCTACTTGCGCCAGAATCATACGAACCGATGACACTACCGTTCTTTCCTGTGAATCACTTGACATGCTTGGCAAAATCGAGGTGAGTGGCAAGTTAATACCTGCGTATAAAACATTCAGTAGAATATAGGTAATATACGCGTAAGCCAATTTTCCTGTATCCCCGAAATCCGGCGACAGGAACGCAAGAATTGCAATTGCCGCGAACGGAATCGATAACCAAAGAAACCAGGGTCTGGATTTCCCATATTTCGAAGTCGTGCGGTCAATTAAGACTCCAAATATCGGTCCGTCGAACGCATCAATAATTCTCGCTAAAAGGAATAAGGTTCCTACAGCTGCGACATTCAACCCATATACATCCGTGTAGTAAAACATTAAATATAAGGTAACCGTCTGGAAAATAAGATTAGAAGCCGTATCTCCTAGACCATAACTAATTCTTTCTTTCCATGAAACTTGTTTATTCATACATGTACCCCCTGTAAATATCATGGTAAGGAAGCTTCGACTAACCGTATTGTAACCCCTTACATTTGTGATTATAGACAATTTTCATCCATTCAACTTTCCGTTTCTTAATCAAAAATAGACCAAATTTCATGATTTTTATAACTAGTAAATTAAGCGTTTTCAATAAAATCATAAAAAAAGGCTGACCCAAATCCATGAAATGGATGCTAGGGTCAGCCTATTAGATTTCATTTAAAAGCACTATGCATCATACACAGGCCATAGTTCATATAATCGAACTTCATGAGGGTTTAATTTACATTTAATATCGAGCGAACTTTGGATATCAATCGTCTTCCTCACTTGATTGGGTACAGCCTTACGATTCAAATAGGCCACTTCATCTGCATCAAGTGAACTTGGAGCACCCATCTCAAGCCATGTATCATAGGCGCTGCCGTGATCCCGATTTATCGTAGTTTGACGAAGCTTGTATACACCACTTGGTATTCCTTGGATCACAAAACTCATCTCTAAATTATTCGTGTCTTTGAAGACGTGATATCGATTCAAAGCGTCAATTCCTAGTGAATCAGACGTCCCATACAATCGATCAAAATGACAATAATGGTACACCATCAATTGATAGCCTTGCGACGATTTTGTGAGACAATATCCAGCGCCAAGCTCCATTAGGCGATCACCAAGCTTGCCTAACAACTCATAAGCATAATAACCTGGCTTTAGAATTCCATTGCTCGTAACTAAGCCCAATCCACCATGAAAGGGTTCCTCTGCTGGTGGCAGCTCCTCCAGTAAGTCCGTCAAGGACCAGTAAGCTAAGCTCTGCAGTTCATCTAGATTCTCTAGTACATTCTTCACAATATAGGCTGCTTTATAACAGGTATCGTTCGTCAAATCGCGGTGAAATGGTGTTGAATTCCATTCCGTTACTTGAACATCAGGCACTTGCGAGAGCTTTGCTTTCAGTTTATCTTTTAACAAATGAATCGTTTCATTCAAATAATTATCGTTACTTAAATGTATCCAAGATATTGGTTTATCTACTACTCGCTGCTCTCGTACTGGATAACTGTGGAACGAAATAACATCGGGAATACAATGATTTGTGATACAGAAATCTAAATAATGATCTAACCAAGACTCTTGATATACCGTTTCTGAAAAAAGATCTGGGCCCCCCATTTGGAATTTAGGACAGCTAGCTTTAACCGCTTGATAAGTCTGAATATACATTTCGCCATAATCTTCGAACGCATCTGGCCAAAAAACTTGCAAATCAGGTTCATTCCAGCAAGCAAAATACCAATGCTTCATCTCTTCTTCTCCATAACGGTTTTTGCAGAACAAAAGTAATTGCTCCACGAGCTTTCTCCACTTCCCTATGTCCTTGGGTTTACTCAGATTACTCTTCTTATAGAAGAAAGAAGACTCACTACTCGCTAAATCTTTAGGCATGAAGCCAAACTCAATGTAAGGGCGAAGTCCAATGCTTCGTATGAAATCTATTAATTGTCCGACATAGAAGAAATTAAAAATCGGATTGCCTTGTGCATCCTCGCGATAAACCATCATCTCATCATCAAATATCCCATGAAACCTAATATGACTAAACTGGACCTTTTCCTGAATCAACTTTAAATGCGATTGCACTTCACTCATTAAAATTTCCTTCGCCTTGCTTATCGTACATATTTTTCGCCAATAAGGTTTAATCAACGTACTCTTACCGGAGAGATGCACCTTAATTTCTTTTGTGACTACACCTTTATCAAGCGTCTTATCGGCTGTTTGCTGATCAGGTGAAGGCAAATACTTGAACAAAGCCTCATACGCATTCTCACGATCAAAATCCAAGTAAGTTGCATAATCATTTGAAGGCAGGTTCTCAAGCTCCTCATACCTTTGCAAATCCTTACGGTATTGAATCGGTGTTATTTTATAAACTTCCTTAAACACCTTGTGAAATGATTTTAAACTCGGAAATCCATGGTCCATAGCAATTTGAGTAATGGAATGATCCGTGTATGTGATATCTCTGACAGCATGTTTCAATCGAAGCTGATTGACATACTGACTAAAGGACTTCCCCATACTTTTCTGAAAAAAACTAGACAAATATGGAACCGATAAGTGTTCCTGCTCTGCAATATCGAACAAGCTAAGTGATTTCATATAGTTGCCTTGGATGTAGTTCACGATACTTAACATACGCTCTGTGTACTTCGAACCAATTCGACTACTATTATCTTCGCGACTCTCTCTGAATTTCCAAAGCAGTACGTAAATTAGCTGGAATAGTAACGACTTTATTTTGAGCTCATAGCTATAATTTTCTTTGTTATATACCCACATCATTTCGGCTAATAAAGAGCGAATTTCATTAAATTTTTCTTGCTCTTCCTCTCCATATAGAAAGGATTTGCATAGGAACCTAACTTGATCGATATCTGCAAATTCAGTTTTAATGAATGAAATGGGAATCTGCAAGGCAAGCACCAAATTATTCTCATGGGATTGAATGGAATGAATTTCATTGCTGTTGATGATCAAGACATCCTCTTCTTGTAGGGTAAATCTTTTCTTTTCAATATAGACATCGACTTTCCCTTTGAGAACGAACAGTAACTCAATGCTGTCATGCCAGTGGTCCTCCACAAATTGTGCATTATGAAGAAATATATTAATTGGCAAATCATTGTTCATTTGAATGCTTTCATAAATGTAATCCAAAGCCACCGTTCACCTCTCTTCATCCTAGCATTATACTCCGCAAATAAATTTTTATATAATAGCTTTTTTTAATTTGGATATATAAGTACATCTCCCATTCAAACGAAACACGAAAAAATAAGCCTTAATTTTGCTTAAAAAATGGATATTTTGAATTTAAGACCCTCGATATAATTACAATGTTAACGCTTTCAAAATAGATAGTAAAGGGGATATGTATATGAACAAGAGTTTATCTAAGTTATTTACTGTCATGATGGCTTTCTTTGTTTTAAGTTCATTTAGTGTAGGCAATGTTGGTGCAAATGCAGATAATACCGCTAAAAAGGAAGATCAAGATCAAGGGATTACTTTCTATCTGGTACGGCATGGAGAAACGATATTTAATGTACAAGAACGTATGCAAGGGTTCTCCGACTCTCCTCTAACAGAGAAAGGAATTGAAGTAGCCGAGAATCTAGGCAGAGGCTTGAAGAACATTCCGTTCGTAGCCGCGTACAGCAGTACGAGCGAACGGGCAAGCGACACGGCCGATATCGTTCTTGAAGGCCGCAATCTCAAGCTGATCAAAGACAAGCGGTTGAGAGAAATCAATTTCGGTGACTTGGAAGGCGCTTATCAAGCAGATGTTATGAAGCATACAAATGTTGCTTCGTTCCAGAAACTCGATTACAACTCGGTGAACGGCGAGAATATGCAAGGCGTGTTCGAGCGGGCTAAAGCATCGCTGGATCAAATTGTTGAAGCAAACAAAACAAAAGGCGGGAATGTGCTTGTCGTTTCGCATGGCATCACCATTCTCGATTTGGTCATGGGTCTCGACCCGAAAGCCTGGGATATGAGCAAGGGCGGCTTGCCGAATTCGAGCGTAACGAAGATTCAGTGGAAAGACGGTAAATACACGGTGCAAAAAGTCGGCGATCAGAGCTATGCGGAAAATGGCCAAAACAAGCTCACATTCTACTTCGTTCGTCACGGCGAAACGCTGTTTAACGTGCAAAAACGGATGCAAGGCTTCTCGGATGCTCCGCTCACGGAAGAAGGCATCAAGGTAGCCGAGGATCTGGCACGAGGCTTGCATGACATTTCATTCAGCGCAGCATACAGCAGCTCGAGCGGACGTGCGGTAGATACGGCCGATACCATTTTGGAAGGCCGAAACATGATTCTGAAAACGGATAAGCGGTTGAGAGAAATGAACTTCGGTGACTTGGAAGGCGCTTATCAAGCAGATATTATGAAGAATTCAAACGTTGCTTCATTCCAGAAACTCGATTACATCTCAGTGAACGGAGAAAACATGGCTCAGGTTTTTGCCCGGACGAAAGCGGCAGTAGACCAGATCATTGCCGATAACCAAGGGTCGAAAAAGAATATCATAGTCGTTTCCCACGGCATCACCATTTTGGATTTGGTCATGGGGCTTGACCCTAAAGCCTGGGATATGAGCAAAGGCGGTTTGCCGAATTCCAGCGTAACGATCGTGGAATGGGAGAACGGCAAGTTTACGGTAGGAAAAGTCGGCGACACCAGCTATTTGGAAAAGGGCAAGGCACTTTCACATTAAGAAGTAGAACTGGTGCACACCTGTCTGCATAAGACAGGTGTGCACCAAATTAAAGGGAGGGGGCAGCAAGACTGCCCCCTCCCTTTACCTTCCCACTAAATTGATTTCCTGTTCATTTGAATAAAGATCTCAAGGAAATGAATTGGGGAACGTGTGAATTACGGTAGCTTCAGGTGTTATATTCGGAGCTATCCTTCAACCTATGGCAGGCAACTTAATCGCTAGCAAAGGCTGGAGATATACCCACATCTTTTTGGGCATAGTAGTAATGGCAGTTGTTATTCCAACAGTTATCTTTTAATTCGTTAGGAGAATATAAAATGAAAAGATTAGATAATAAAGTGGCTATTATTACAGGTGGGGCTTCCGGTATTGGTGAAAGCATGGCAGATCTGTTTGCTCAAGAAGGCGCTATCGTTATTGCCGCAGATATCAATGAGGCAGCGCTAGAGAAAGTAAACCAGAAACAGAATGTTTATGGAATGAAATTGAATGTTGCCTCAGATGAGGATTGGAAAGTGCTGGCAAAGGAAGTACATGATCGTTTTGGTAAGATTGATATTCTTGTCAATAACGCAGGCATCTCTACTGAAAAGCCATTTGATCAAATCGATATTGAGGATTGGCAGAAAATCAATTCCATCAATGGTTATGGCCCGTTCGCTGGGATTAAACATGTCACGCCTTATATGGCAGCTCAAAAGAAAGGTTCGATCATCAATATTTCTTCTTATACAGCTCTGATCGGTCAAGGCTTTAATCACTACTCGGCATCCAAAGGTGCAGTTCGTGCATTATCTAAAGCGGCTGCTACAACCTTCGGCCGTCAAGGCGTACGGGTAAACACTCTATTCCCTGGAATTATTGAAACGCCAATGACTCAAGCTTTAAGTACTTCAAAGGATTTGCTAGACCAATTGATTCAGGCAACACCTTTGCAGCGTTTGGGTCAAGCCATCGATATTGCCCAAGCGGCGTTATTTCTGGCAACAGATGAATCTTCATACATTACAGGTTCGGAAATAGTCATCGATGGAGGATACTCAGCTCAATAACGATAATGACAGCCCTCGAGTTAAATGAGGGCTGTCATTTTTTCATTACAAGACCATTAGAAGATCCATATGAGTAAGAAAATAACTGCAATTATTGCCACCACGATGAACAGATTGATTACCTCGCTCCAAAATCCGGGAACACCTTGTGTATGATATTTTTGCGCATTGACATCATGGTTTGCTTTATGACCGCCAGGGTCCGTCACATTCGGATTAGGTCCTGGATCAAAAAAGTCAGACATAGAAATCAACACCTTTCTCGATTATAAACCATATTATACCAGTTAATTCCCTTTTTAAAAATAATCTCCTTTGCTCAATTCATTTGGGAATAAAAATATGGTAGGTGTTTCTTTGATAGAGCTTTTTCCATTAGTTCTTGATCGTATCCATACTTTTGCAATGCAGTAATAATCGCTTGTGTCCTGTCTGATCGTTGTCTTCTTAAATTTGATTCTAGCTGTATTTCTAGAGGAACCGTAGGAATAGTGTACCGTCCGATTGTCACATTCCTAAAATGATTCCAAATGAATTGTCCACCTTCCCATATCCCATCGCCATCCATAGAATCAGGAATTCCCGCTGAATTGGAGATATGAACGACTTCCACTTTAAACCCATCGATGATCCAACTCCCCTTTGTCCATGAGAAGCCCGAAGAAAAGGTCTGAGTGTATGCAGGTTCTTCTAAAGAGGATAACCAGTTCTCCCCATGAGGGCATTCACATTTATCCAGCAAGGAATATTTCTTCAGAAGTTCTGCAAATTGTGCAATCCCTTCTTTATTTTTTGTATAAATATCAACGTCTCCCGGAGTCATTTCACAGCCCTGTAAAACCGAACCCACCGAGCCCACCAAGATCCATTCTAATTTCGAATTCACTTCCGATGAAAAATAAAGCTCACATACTTTTGATAAAGCTGTTTCCCAGCTATTCATAATTCCACCCCAAATTGACTAGTAAGTTCGAGTATATGAAACCTTAATAACCTCAGGTGCGTTAAAGAACTATACAAATTCACAGGAGGTTTTTAAAATGAGATACAGTGCTGCAGGCGCGCGAATAACCTGTCCTTGTTGTCAAAACGATACCTTTCATCTGGATTATAAACTGCTTAACACAAGCGGAGCATCCTTTCTAGGATTTGACTGGGCGAATAAAAACGCTGCTATACTTATTTGTAAGAGATGCACCCATATCTCATGGTTTATGGAAGAACCAACATCAGATAACTAAACACTACCTGATTTTTCTACATCTTCATTATAAAATATTTCTATAGACTATGCGTCCTTGAGTTGGATGCAATTGTTCTTTTGCATCCAGTTAAATACCTCTAGATAACCATCCCCAATTGTCTTAAACCTCTTTGGATAACGATCCGAAATATTCTACAACTACCTCACGAAATTCCAAAGCAGCCCGAGAAATGTACCGACTCTTGTGCCATATTAGAGCAATTTCCCGTACCAATTCGTGATTCTCTATTTGGAGATATTTGATGTCTTCCCGTGAATTTCTTGCTGTACTTGGTATGAAGGCAAGTCCAATCTCAGCTTCCACAAGAGTGATCAACCTTGCAGGTTCATCCCCCTCATATACATATTTAGGCGTAAATCCAACCGATTGGCACACAGAGTCTATTAAATCCCGAGTTCCATAACCACTCTTAACCCCGACGAACCATTCATCTCTCAGCTCTATCAAAGATACGCTGCTTCGATCTGCCAACCGATGCCCCTTAGGAACCGCTACAAGGATTGGGTCGATAAATACGACTTGGCATTCGATGTCGTCCCCTTCTAAAGGGGGTGAGGACAAGCAGAAATCCACCTCTCCTCTATCCAAAAGTGTAACCATTTCCTTCGTAGTCAGCATCTGCACATGAAATTGAATATCAGGTCGCTTTTTTCGAAACTCGCGAAGGATATTGGGTAATGTACTGGCGGTGGTCACTGCTAATTCAAGCGTGTTATGTTCCGGGTGAGATAAATCGCTAAGCTCCTGCTTCCCCTGCTCCAATTCAAACAAAGCTCTTTCTGCACGGCGAAGAAATCTGCTTCCGAACTCATTCAGACGCAGGTTCCTTCCTACTCGATCGAATAAAGGGACTCCTAGATCCTCCTCCAAGCGCTGTATTGTTTTGCTAAGTGATGATTGAGTAACGTGCAGATTTCGCGCAGCTTCAGTCACATGTTCCAACCGAGCTACCGCGAGAAAATATTGCAGCTGTAGAAGTTCCATTTCGCACCCCATTCATTCCTTTAAGTCAATGAGAATATAACATAAAATGCGTTGGAATGAATAATTAAAATCAAGTAGGATGACATTAATACGCTTTAGGGGGACACAAAATGAGTGCTCGGAATTGGTGGTTAATGATTTCAGTGGGTCTAGGGATACTATTGAACCCATTAAACTCTTCAATGGTTTCTGTTGCTATTCCAAGATTGCAAAATGTATTCCAACTTGACTATACAGGTGTTTCCTGGATTATTTTTTCTTTCTACATTGCTAGTAGCATCGCTCAACCCGTCATGGGAAAGGCCAGCGATTTATTTGGTAGGAGGAAAATATTTCTTACCGGGCTTGTAGTAGCCTTCATTGCCTCATTATTAGCTCCATTCGCACCAAGCTTCGCGTGGCTCCTCGTGTTCCGCATTGTGCAAGCCATTGGAACAAGCATGATGGTTGCCGTTGGGATGGCTATAGTGCGAATTCATGTAACGGAAAAACAAGCGACAGCGCTGTCTGTTTTGTCCATCTTCCTATCTGGTGCGGCAGCCATTGGACCCTTTATTGGCGGGGTTATCATACACTGGTGGGGCTGGCCCGCTATCTTTTTCGTCAATATTCCATTTGTGGTAGTGAGCTTTCTATTATCTTGGAGAAATATCCCTAAGGAAAACTCGTCATTAACCGTTGCACCGGGCATGTCTCTTCGCAAATGGTTCGATTGGATAGATGGATCAGGGATTCTGCTCTTCACAATGGGTCTGGTTGCCCTGCTCATTGGATTGCTCTCAGCAAAATCATCCGGGCACATTGCTTTAGGAAATGTCATTGTTTCACTGATAGGACTCGCTCTGCTAGGGGTGTTCGTACGACATGAGTTAAAAGCGACTTCGCCTTTTATCCCTTTACGCACATTTGCTAAATATCCTGCAATGACATGGGTTAATGTGGAATTCATGCTCGTTAATGTACTCTTTTACTCACTCTTTTTCGGAGTTCCGTCCTACTTGCAAATGGTTCGCCATGTCAGCGAGTATCAAACAGGGATACTTATGCTAACCTTAGGCCTATGCTCTCTAGTTACTTCTCCAATAGCAGGACGATGGATCGATAAATCCGGACCAGGACCGGCACTACTAGTGTCTGCTGTATTGATGACTGCGGGATCGGTATGGCTCGTGACATTGAATCAATCTTCACCGGTTATTAGCGTGTGCCTGGCACTGGCTGCATTCGGGATTAGCAATGGGTTGAATAATATAGGTATGCAAGCAGTTTTGTTCCAAAGTTCACCCAAGGAAATGATCGGCGTAGCATCCGGTTTATTTAATACTTCAAGATATTTGGGAACCATTCTCTCTTCCTTGTTGATAGGCATCGTAATGAGAGGCAAGTTCAGCTTTGAGGGATTTCAAGTACTTGGGATTATTCTCACGATCATTGCATTGTCTTTGGTATTCATGAGTCGGCGGCGCCGGAAGTCAGGGGAGTTGCAGGAATTGTGAAGAGTCTATTAAATCAATCTTAACTACGATACATTTGGAAGCTTCTCCATCCCTCTGTTTCTATGAATAAATAACCGGGCGGGGGATAGCAAGTAGACAACACTAATCAATCCAAACAAACAGGCACTGACTTGAAAAGGCAGCAATTGATTTCCTGAGCTTCCCAGCCAGCCTCCAATTAGCGGACCAATAACCACCCCTAAACCCTCTATGGAAAACAATAGTCCCCAGCTGATCCCTACAGAATCTTCGGGAATGTAACTGGCCATTAAAGCATTCCAAGAGGGAAGTAAAGCAGCATAAGCACACCCTAGCAGAAGCGAGAGCCCAATGGCGGCGGAGAAGGAATTAATAGAAGTTAAGCCGAACAAGGCAACCGCAAATACGCCGAACCCAATGACAAGGAACCACTTCCCTCCGACTTGATCAAACCATTTTCCCATGGGCACAAGAAATAGAACTACGCCTGCTCCTCCCATAAATAACACGATAGACAGCTGAGAATGGGAAAGACCCAGATGCGAAATAGCAAAGCTTGTTAGAAAAGGGACTAGTATCCCGCCCGCTGTAGTCTGCAGCAGCATGCCAGGGACCAGAAATCCTCCCTTTTTTACTTTGTTCCATAGAGATACAAACTGCTCACCTACGGATATATTCACACTCTGCACCGAGACCTTGTTCATCTTTACAAGACCTACCATGATCCAGCCCGCTACAAAAAATAATCCAATGACAGCAAGGGACAGTGACAGCCCACCACCAATTAACAAATTCATCATTACGGGACCCAGACCTAGACCAGCCATCCAGTATACGTACAAGGTTCCCATCTGTTGTGCTCGTTTTTCCTCTGATACCTGGCTCATACATAGGATCCAGATCGGTGAGAATCCAGCACCCAAGCAAGCAGAGGCTACAATAAGCATCCACGGACTATGCGTTGTCACCATCAATAACAGTCCAACGAACCCAAGAAAGAACCCTCCATGAAGCACGGTACGCCCAGGATATCTATCCAAGAGATAGCCGATGAAGCTTTTGATCAAGCTGTCCGTTAAATAGTGTACGGAGACCGCAATGCCAACTACTGACGTTGTAAGCCCCCAGCTCGTCAATATATAAGTGGGTAAGAACGTGATTAGGACAGCCCCTCTTATCCACTCTATAAAAAAGAGAATCATTGCGAGGCGGGTAAACGTCTGCTGTTGTCTTTCTTTCTTCCTAATAATATCCATGAATCGTCTTCGCCTGCCCTTCAACAAGCATGGATTTTGCTGCGGGAACAGAGGGCTGACGCAATTTAATAGCCTCTAAAGCTTCGGTAACGATAGCATCCGAGGCTGATTTCCGCGAAAAGACCTTCATATGCTGTTCCCTTTCATCTCTGTACGCCATATGCTCCAATCGCTGGAGCTGCTCTACTAACTGCTCCTCATTTCGTGCAATCTCTATCAAATGCTGCCCAGATAACCATTCTGCATTGCCTGCCTCCTGACCGGGGAGAGGTCGATAGACGATAACTGGAAGTGTTTGAGCCATCGCCTCAGTCAAGGTAATCCCGCCAGCTTTGGTCAATAGACAGGAAGCTATGCACATCAGCTCCTGCATTTCTTCGGTATATCCCAAAATGTGAACTCGAGGGTTCTCTTGAAAAAGCTCCCCCGTAGCTTCTCGAAGCTTATGATTATTCCCGCACAATACGATGACATCGAAGCTTGATTGAAGCAGTACTCGTTTTATTAAACCGCCAATGTCACTTAATACGCCGTAAGCTCCTGCCGCTAGTAATAGATATTGACGATTTCCTTTTAACCCATGTTTGCGCAAAAGCGCTTCACGATCCTGAGACTGTTCAAAAGCCTCGCGAATGGGAATCCCACTGACCACAAGCTTCTCTTCAGCGATCCCTGCTGACATCAGAGTCGCCTTCATGCTTTCTGAAGCGATAAAATATTTCGTCGTTCGTGGGTGAAGCCACCTGCCATGAACTACATAATCCGTCATAACCGTGAACAGAGGTGTTCGACTTCCTGTTGTTGAAGCTAGTTCAGCAGCAGCCAAATAAGGAAAGGTATGAATAATAATATCCGGCTGTATCTCGTCGATGATCCTTTGTACTTTTCGTTTGCCCATAGAATGGATGAGTCTACCCATGAACTGCTCTGGCCTCATCTTGCTCGTCATTGTGTACAAGAATCCATAAAATTCTTGCGTATACCCCGTGTTGTTTAAATAGAACCTTCGGGATAGCTCATTCAAGGTAGGGTGGACTGCAGCGAATAGATCCAGAGTTGTAATCCGATTAATCCCCCGACGTCTAAATGAATGTTCGATGGCCTCAGCCACTTTCATATGCCCGTCCCCAAATGCCGACGTAACAATAAGTACTTTAGGATCTGTGTTCATGAAAAAGCTCCTTTTTCTCATGGCCTCCTTTAACTCTAACTCTGAATCGTAAACTGATAGTGAAGGGATTCTCAACTGAATATTAATTTCAATATTTTATAAAGAGAGACCTCGTCGCAGCCAGTTTTTGCCCACAAAAAAACGATGACCTATGGCAAATAGCCAACAGTCATCGTTGTTGTACGCTTACTATGATTAAATACTACCTCTCGTGCACAATAATCCCTTTAGAAACACGCAGTTTCGGATATTCGCCCATGATTTCCGGTATATCTTTCAGCGAAAACTGATGGCTAATCAACGACTCAATCTGAACGATCCCCTTCTCAATTAACGCAATCGATTCCTCATGTGTATATGGATTAATGAAAGAGCCCATGATGTTCAACTCTTTTGTAAAAATTTCGAATGGTGAGACTTGAATCAACGTGTCCGGGGAAGCAACTCCAAACATTAAGACTTGTCCACCCTTACGTGATGCCTTAACCGCCAGCTCCATGGAATCCGCCCGGCCTACACATTCGATCACAATATCAAATTGATGATGGAGAGCTTCCATCACGCCTTCTGCTGTAGGAGATACGGCTTCATCCGCACCTAATTCGACTAATCGGTCATGTTTGAACACTTCCGGCTCACTGACAATGATCCCTTTAACACCCGCAGCTTTGACGAGCTGCAAGAACAATTGACCAATAAAACCACCGCCGATAATCAGGACTTGGTGTGCCTTACGGATATCCAGCTTCTTATAGCCATGAAGCACACAACCTAAAGGTTCAATCATTGCCCCTTCGATCCAGCTCATTTCATCAGGTAGCAAGTAACAGTTCGCTACAGGAACAACACAATATTCGCCCATGCCGCCGTCTCGAGTCACCCCAACAGCCTGCAAGTTATCGCATAAATGCACTTTTCCATTCCGGCAAAAATAACAGTTTCCACAATAGATGTTCGGATCAACCGATACACGGTCCCCCACTTGTAAGGTCGTAACCTCATCACCCACAGCCACTATTTCGCCCGCAAGCTCATGTCCTAACACAATCGGAGCTGTCACCTCCGCAGACCCTGGGTATCCATGATAAATATGCTGATCTGTACCACAGATCCCGCAGCATTTCACACGAAGTTTAACTTCTTTGGAGCCAACAGCCGGAGCTTCCCAGTCCTTAAATTCAATGCGCTTAGTTCCTTGAAATACAGCCGCCTTCATCTTAGCTCATCTCCTTAATTCCTAGTTTTTGTAAACCCACATCATTCATTGCCGTTACACGTAAGGTTTCCCAAGGCAGTGCCCCGGCATCCACATGATGCACACGAACCGTCTTCTCCTCACCCGGAATCAGATCAAAGAAATTATCGTCCATAATCACCCAGGGTGCATCTAGTTCGATCATCACCATCCGTGCCACAAGATCTGTGATCAAGCGGATATGTCCTTTCGCTTCATCCACAGAGATCTGAATATGTGCAGGTTGAAAATTCATGTCCTTATAGTCTCTTAAATAGAGTACATAATCTTCTGTCGCCATCTTCTTCGAACGAAGTACAGCCACAACCTCGCGCGGGCTATGCTGTTGCAGTACCTCAGCTTCAGTTAACTTGGCAAAATTAACTTTACTATTCGCCTCAACGGTAACATCGAATGCACGCTGATATACAATTGTACCATCCATCCGATAAATCGTTAATTCAGCCTCATCCTGATAAGCTTCGCGGCGATCATTGAGAGCCCATAGCTGCAGCGGTCCATTCGGATCATGATCCACACATAAGAGTACCGGTGCAAAGAATTTACGCGCATAGTGGTAGCTCGCCTTTGGTAAACCATAGTAGTCGATGACAGACCAGCTCGTTCCCGGCCAGCAATCATTGAACTGCCAGAATAAAGCCCCGCTCGTATCCGGCTTATTACGGCGGTAATGCTCAATGCCATACCTTAAACCCTCTGCCTGGGTTAGCATCGAGAATTGAATATATTCATAGATATCCTTCGGAATTCCAGTATAACCTTCCATGAGCATAATGCCCTTTGGATAATGGACATCTTTATTACGGTACTTCATTTCATCGCTATCCCAGAAGAACTGATCGTCCGGCATGTTTTTCGCTAAAGTATAACGATTGGAAGCCGCATGTAAACCGAATTCACTGGCGAATTTCGTGAAGTCTGACTTGAATCGTTTGAACGATATCCCTTCAACACTATAATCCTGTGTCTGCGGTTCACCAAACTGACGCGGCTCATTATTCCCATGCCAGACTTGCCAGTTATGGGTATCGCCCACATCACGTGAATTGTGATCATTGCCGCCAAAAGGCGAGCTAGGCCAAAACGTTCGTGTGGGATCGAGTTGCTCTAGTACTGCGGGCATGAGCTCATGATAAATTTTTTCTCCATAAAAGGGATGTGTGATCTCGCCGTTAGAGGACAGTGCCTCATACAACCAATCATTCTCGTTATTCCCACACCATAGAGCAAGGCTCGTACGACTGCGAAGACGTTTTACGACCTGCTCAATTTCGCGGTGAACATTATTCATGAAATTACGATTGTAATCTGGATACAACGCACAAGCGAACATGAAGTCCTGCCAGATTAAAATTCCTAACCGATCACATTCATCAAAGAAAATATCCCGATCATAAATGCCTCCACCCCAAGCGCGAATCATATTCATATTGGCATCCTTGGCCATCTGAAGCAGATGTATATAGCGGCTATCTGGCACGTTCGCAATAAAGCTATCAATAGGGATCCAATTTGCACCTTTAGCAAAAACTTTTACGCCGTTCAATACAAAAGTGAAAGCATGGCGCCCTTCTTCATCCAGCTGCATCAATTCGATCTTTCGAATCCCAAATGGCTGCTCATAGGTATCTATTAGCTCCCCATCAGCAAATAACGTAACGCGTAGATGATATAAGAAAGGCGTTCCTAGATCATGGGTCCACCATAACTTTGGATCCATCACCTGCAAGGTAACTGAATGATGAAGCGTACGCGCTGTAATCGCCCCGTCAACTGTAATCCCTGAAGCTCTGTCCAAAGCGACATTCGCTTCCGCAACATGCTCCGTCCCGTCTAATAGTTCCACACGCGCCGTATACGAACATCCGCGATCAAAGGCATGTGCACATAAATCCACATCAATAACACCTACTTGACCCTCTATCGAAGTTGTACGGGCAAACACATGATCTAAATGTGCATGACGCCGTTTGATCAACTTTACCTCTTTCCATATGCCTGCACAGACCAGACGCGGACCCCAGTCCCAGCCAAAATGACTCTGCGCTTTACGTGTCCAAATCCGCTTCTTACTATAGCCCGACCAATAATATTGGACTTTATCGCCTGCGTGTACATGAATAGGATCAAATTTTACGGCAAGCGTATTTTTCCCTTTATTTAATTCACGGGTTACATCAAATGAATGGCTAATGAACATATTATCTGTTGATCCAAGCTCCACACCGTTGAGATATACCGTTGCATAGGTATCTAACCCTTCGAATAATAGCTCCATCTTCTCACCAGGTTTAAGATCAGAATCGTATGAAAAGACCGTACGATACCACCATACCTTTTCTTCAATCCAACGGCATTTCTGATCTTGGTGGCCAAAGAAAGGATCATCAATAATGCCTTTCTCACGAAGCGTCGTATGGATGTCACCGGGCACTGAGGTGGTCATCCAGAAATAATCAATAAACTCTGGCGATGCAACTTCAAGATCCCGGGCTTCCCCCACATGAAAATCACGAAGTTTCCAGTTTTCAGTTAATTTAATGTTCATTCTCTTCATCCTCTCTCCCAAATTAAAACGCCAAAACCACTTCGGTTTTGACGTTTTATTGTTATACGTATATCAAGCTATCTAAAATTTCTTGTACACTAAGTTCTGCGCAAGCCATTGATGTATCAGCGACTCCGTAATACATTTTAACAACATCGCCTTCCACAAGTGCACCGCAAGAGAATACAACATCGCCGAAGAATCCGTTCTTCTCATAATCCGCTTCCGGCTCCATGATAGGAGCATTGGAGCGCGCAATCACCTTCGAGGGGTCATTTAGATCTAACAAAACTGCTCCCATGCAATAACGATGTTCCAGTGTTGCCCCGTGATACAACTCCAGCCAACCTTTATCGGTCTTGAATGGAACCGCACCGCCGCCAATCCGGCCACTATCCCACATACCGTCACGCAAACCGATTAGATGCTTATGATTGCCCCAATATAATAAATTGTCTGATTCTGCAATCCATATTTCAGGATTTCCCGTGCTTTTCGTCGTTGGACGGTGCAATGCATAATATTTGCCGTTAATTTTCTCTGGGAAAATCAATACGTCTTTATTATCCGGCCCAAAGATCATGCCGTGATGAGTTACATTCACGAAATCTTTAGTTGATACCAGCGATTCTCCAACGCCCACAGGGGAGACTGCCGAGAAATAAATATAGTAGGTATCCCCAATTTGGGTTACCCGAGGATCTTCTACCCCGAAGGTCTCCAGTGAATTGGAAGGGTACACAAATGGCTTCTCATCCACCGTAAAATGATGTCCATCCTTACTTCGAGCGATTCGGATATAAGATAATGAAGTCAAGTACTGAAATGTAGCACTAGCGGATTTATTCTTAATCACACGCGGATCAGAGAAGTCGAAGCGCTCATCATCTGTATTCAGATCCAAAATATCCAATTCATTGGTCTCCGGATTATAAATCGGAGCTTTCACAATTTTTGGATCCTTGCTAATTGGGCGTTCTGCTACACGGAGAAACATTAATATTTCACCATTATAGCTAGCAATACCGGCATTAAATGCACCAATCACTTCAAAGTCATCGTGATACGGCTTAACGTCCGCCGGTGTAATAAGTGGATTTTGTTCATAACGATAGATTTTCATGTTGTAAAAACTCCCTTAACCAAATGGATTTCATACTTATAATTTTTCAAATTGAGCAAAAGGATCAGGGATTGTTGCTCGTTGTGCTTCCGCATCGCTGATTCCTGCATATATATTAGCTGTACCGTCCTCATGACGTACGAGCCCTCCGCTGAACACGACATCCTCCAAATCAGGACGTTTGGCAACGCCTGGCAAGAACTGATTGCGTACAGCGATTAATTGAATATCCGAGTACTCACCTGTTGCCGGATCGATAGCGAATACCATCGGGTAATAGTGACGATCGCCCGAATCATCAAAAGATGCGATATGCCCAAGAACACCGAGCAGTCCGTTCTTTAGCAAGTGTGCTTCATTCGCACCGCCCCACTCTTCATCAACAAACTGTCCATCCAATAACGGTATTTCTTCGATCAATGGAATGGATAACGCTTCTAACGATGCAATGCGGGTAAAGCCGATTTTACCGCGTCCTCCTTTATCTCCTTGAGGGCGGGTCAGTACTCCGATGCTATCTTTCAGATCCACTAGGCGCAGATCTTTCATGCCATCCGGTCCTTTAAAGAATGGTTCTAAGCTCGCGATGTTCTTTCCGCGGTAGAATACTGTACGCCACATTAAGGCATCAGCCTTTACAGGATGCGGATAAATTTGAACGCCTCCAACTATCAATTCGCCATTAATTTTCGTGAAAAAAGGATCTTGAAGTTCAAGGGTAGGCGCTCCTTCACGGGGTACCCATTGTCCATCACGTTCGACAAAAAAAACGACATCGGAATGCTCGCTGTCACGGGATTCAACCCGACCCGCAATCACCCACTCACCCTCATCTTGGAATGGAGCTGTAATATTGTAGACATCTTTATGATCTACACCTGTGAATGTTAATTTCTGTGTATTGGTTACGGATACTTCTTTCATCGCGTATTCCATGAGCAGTTGTTCACATGTCTTCACAGCATTCTTGAGCAGTTTCATAATAATAAAATTCCTCTCTAGTCAAATAATAGCGGCGCACGCATCCATATTGCGGCTTCATTCGGCAACAGAGTTACCAAGTCTGTACCGCTCACTATGTCTCGGCGGCTTGACAATATATTAGTTGCTTGCCCATCCAGCAGCTCACTAGGATCAATCTGTATGCTCTGATTATCGTAATTCAAGGCTACGAGCGCTCTGGTATTGGGTTCTTTCAATGTTCTTACATATAAAATAAGATTGCCTCTGCGTTCCAGCACGTCATAATCCCCGAATTGAAATACATCCTGTGTATTGCGCAAGTGGAGAAGCTTTTTATAATAATGTAATAATGAATTCGGTTGATTGCATTCGGACTCCACGTTTAATTGCTGATAATTCGGGCCCATGCCAATCCATGGTGTTCCTGACGTAAACCCGCCATGTGGACTTGCGTTCCATTGCATTGGAGAGCGGGACGCATCTCTTCCCTTTGCATTCGCAATTTTTAGGGCTTCCGCCCGGGTTATCCCCCGCTGTAGTGCGATTTCATATGCCTTCAATCCTTGGATGTCCCGCATATCTTCCAGCTTATGGGCTACGAAATTCCGCATCCCAATCTCTTCACCGAAATATAAGAAAGGTACCCCTTTTGCGGTCAAGGCCAACGTTGCCATAAGGCGGGCCCGTTCTTGCTCAATCTCCGCGTCCCCTTCACCAAAACGCGAAATTACGCGGTCCATATCATGACTACCGAAGAATAACGTTGGAATCTGATCTGTACGGTGCACCTTCTCCATCGTCTTAAGCTCGGCGAACAAATTCTCTGGACTAAATTCCTTCTGGCTTCCCAGATTGAAATTAAAGACCACATCAAACTTACCCGTTCCGCTGTAACGCTTCAGCATGTCCATATCTTCAGAGCCGACTTCACCTACCATGAACATTCCGCTATGCGCATGAACAAACCTGCTAATCTCCTCGATGGCATCCATAATTCCATCTTGATTCTGGTCATGTACATGCTTCTGCTCACCCGTTACTTCATCCATCGGGTTATCTGGGAATTGATCGGACACCGATAAGAAGTTGATAACATCTAACCGGAAGCCACTTACGCCTTTGCCCAGCCAATAAGCCATAACATCCTTCATCGCTTCTTTAACTTCGGGATTCGCCCAGTTCAAATCGACCTGTTCTTTCGCAAACCCATGATAGTAATACTGTTCTGTTGCAGCATCCCATTCCCACGCGGTTCCACCAAAAAACGATTCCCAGTTATTAGGTACGCCGCCGTTCACAGCGTCCTTCCAAATGTACCAATCCCGCTTCGGGTTCGTCCTTGAAGATCGGGATTCCTTGAACCATGCATGCTCTGAAGACGTATGATTCAGGACAAGATCGGCAATCACTCTGATCCCGCGAGCCTTCGCTTCCTGAATAAACCGTTCGAAATCTTCCATCGTTCCAAAGTCTGGATCAATCTGACAATAATCTGCAATGTCATACCCGTTATCTACTTTTGGAGACTTATAGAACGGCGTTAGCCAAATCCCTCCGATGCCAAGTTCCCGCAAATAATCCAGCTTGGAAGTAAGACCGCCGAAATCACCAATCCCATCCCCGTTACTATCACAGAAGCTTGGCATATACACTTCATAGAATACCGTCCCTTTCCACCACGGCTGTTCCAACCGATAACCCCTCCTGTGCAGACCTATTTCAAGTTAAATTGCATGCCTTCCTGGAACTTCTTGCCGAAAATAATGAACAAAATAATGATTGGCAAGGTGAGCATCACTGCACCGGCATACATCGGACCCGGATACGATTGATACGGACCGAACATCTGAGATAATAAAACGTTCAATGTTAACATCCCGTCACTTCGGACGACGATCATATCCCATAGGAGCTCTGTCCAGCGTTCCATTAGCAGGAATAGGAATACAACGGTCGTAATGGACTTCGACATCGGCATCATAATCTTATACAGGATTTTGAAATCGGATGCCCCATCCAGCTTGGCAGCTTCAATGAAAGCGTCGGGTACCGCCTTAAAGAAGTTGGTGTACATGAAGATCCCCCATAAACTCATCGCCTTGGGAATAATGAGCGCCCAATACGTATCGAACAGTCCTACTTTTTGAATAATCAAAAAGTTAGGGATGATCAGAATGATTGCCGGAAAGAACATATGAAACAACACAAAGTTGTTAATAGAGTCTCTCCCGCGGAATTTCAGCTTCGCCAACGCATAAGCGACCATAATCGCGAACATCATCATTAAGGCTGTAGATACCAGGGAAACGAACACACTGTTAAAGAAGGCGTGAATCCATGGTCTTGTAATCCCGGTCTCACCACCTGTAAAGAGCCATTGATACGAGCGCAGCGTAAATTTCGTCGGTATCAGCTTCCGGTCTACCTGTGACCAATCTGCAAGTGAGTTCAATACCATATATAAATAGGGGAATACCATAATCACGAGCAGTACGATCGCAATCAGATAGCGGATCGACAGCCGGAGCTTGATGTTTGAATTAGACCCAACCATTGCGCTTACCCCACATTTCCAGAATTTTTCGGATTACGAAGATAGATATAAATGTCGCAACCGCAGCCATAATCGCGATAGCTGATGCGTAACCTGCCTGCAGGTTCTTAAATGCTTGACTGTATATTTCCATTTGCCATGTATTCGTTGCATAGTTCGGTCCGCCGCCTGTTAATTGGTAGACCTCAGTAAAGATACCGAATGTTGCACCAAAGGATAAAATTAAGGTTGTATAAATCGCAGGGTAAAGCAAAGGCAACGTAATTTTCCAGAACCTTTGGCTATCCTTCACGCCATCAATTGCCGCTGCTTCATATACTTCCTGATCAATGCTTTCTAAACCTGAAGTAAGAATTAACGCATAGTAACCTGTAAATTTCCAAGCCATAATCATCGCAACGACGAACAATGCCGAGAAAGATCCGCCGAGCCAGTCAATATCAAGACCTAACCGATCCCTTAGAAACGTCTGAACAGGACTTGTATGTGACAAAAAACCTTTAACAATAAGGGATGCAACAACCCCTGAGGATAGGTAAGGCAAGAAAAATCCAATAAGAAATACGGTTTTTAATTTAGGTAAGCCTTTTACAATTACCGCTACAAAAAGCGACATGGCTGTGACAATCGGTACAAATACGATCATAAATTTGTACGTTACCCAAAATGCCGATCTTACCCCTGGTGTGCCTAATGCTTTGGTAAAGTTCTTGAATCCTACAAAATCATAAGTTGGTGAAATCAAGTCCCAGTTAGTAAAAGACAAATATAGAGACCAGATAAGCGGGCCCAAGAAAAACACAGTCGAAAAAATAAGGTAAGGGCTGGCAAAAAGCCAGCCTAACCGATTATTATTTTTTTCAATCATTATTGAAGTTCCCCTTCAATCGCCTTCTTCATATTGTCCCAACCCGTTTTCGGATCAATCTCACCACGAACGATTTTGTTAAAGGCCTCTTGACCAATAAAGGTTTGCAATTCGTTGAATTTCGGATTGTCCATGGATGGAACAGCATTCGGGATTGCTTTTGCATACTCTTGCAATACAGGCGTTTTTTCAAATACTGGTTTAAACACTTCATTTGTACCTACATCATCACGTGCTGGAGGCAAGTTTGTTTCTTGGAAAAAGGCAACATCGTTTTGGTCATCCGAATATACCCACTTGATGAATTCTATTGCAGCAGCTTGTTGCTCTGGACTTGCCGATGCATAGATAACAATTCCTTTAGCATCCGCAAATGTTTTTGCATTCGCTGGATCCATACCGTCAGGTACAGGAGGCAATGTTACTTCAAAGTTCTCCTTGTACTGAAGCTCTGGATATTTCTCAGCCCATGTGCTGAATGTCCAAGGTCCTACATCCGTAAATACGCCCACTCCATTTTCAAAAGGTTCTGTTACATTCTGAGACAGCAGCCCTTTCTCCTTACGAAGATTGTCCACGAAAGTAAGAACGTCTACACCAGCTTTTTCATCGCCAACAAACTGGCTGCCTTCAATGAATTTGTTGCCATCTGAAGCGGCATTGTACAGCATAAAGAAGTCGAACCATCTTTTCCAAGAGGTAGGGTCTGCTAAGTCAGGTTTCGCCCAAAGATATTTATCCGGGTATTTTGCTTTTAATTTTTTCGTTGCCTCAATCACTTCACTGTATGTTCTTGGAACTTCGTTCACACCAGCTTCTTTCAAAATATCCGTTCTCCATCCGAACAACATTGCATTGGAGTAGATTGGAAGAACATATTGATGGCCATCGGCAAATTCCCAAGGCTCAATCGTTTTGGTCATATTACGTTTTGTCACAATATCATTGAAACCAGCAATTGTATCCAATGGAACTAATGCTTTGCTGTTCGCAAGTTGTGCTGCAAAACCACGGCTAATATTCTCAGTCATCGTCGGAGCGCTTCCACCCGCGATTGCGGCTTGGATACTTGCCTCAGAAGTAGGGGACTCCTTGATCGCACTTACGTTAATTTTCACCTTAGGGTTAACAATCTCATACTCCTTGGCGATTTTCTGCCAATATGCTTGTTGAGTCGGGTTAGGCGCAGCCCAGAACTCAATGGTTGTTACTCCATCTGCTGATGTGCCTGAATTACTGCTCTTCGATCCACAACCAGCAAGAATCGTGAACACAAGCGTAAGTGAAATTAATACTGCAAGCTTTTTCTTCATAAAATAAAACCTCCCTAAAGTATAGATGCACTTTCGTACAGCATTTAGTAATCTATAAATCAATTTTTGTAACGTTACAAAATTACTTAATTTCAAGTTTTGTAAGCGTTACAATTGCTATTATTATAGTTTTAAGCGAAATTGTCAACCTGTTCTTCGAATTTTTATATAACAGACACAATTACATTCTATATGCATTAACTTTACAAAATAATTTTGTAATGTTATAATAATTTAGAATTGTAATGTAGTTTTGCAGCATAATCTTTAGTATTATGAGAGACAGTATGGAAGAATATTCATTACACTTTTTATTAGAAAGGACGTATCTTCGCATGAAGGTGAAGGTAACTATGCAAGATATCGCCGATCGATTAAATATATCGAAGAACTCTGTTTCTCAGGCTCTGTCCGGTAAAGACGGTGTCAGTGAAGAAACGAGGCAATTAATTATCGATGCAGCGAATGAGATGGGTTACATCTATTCGAGAGGGCGTAAAAGCACTGAAGAAGAAGTAGGAACCTTTGCCATTTTGGCATCGGAATTTGCATTTTCCAAACGAAACTTTTTTGGAGAAATTTATTTGAGCATTGAGAAGGAAGCAGCGAAGCGGAATAAGCGTATGGTTATTCAATCTATTGATAAGCATTCTTCTGAGAATTTAATCCTGCCTCCTATATTATTGGATCAATCTGTAGAAGGGGTCTTGATCCTATCCCATATTACGAACCCTTATATTCAGGCAGTGACCAATACAGGTATTCCCACCGTGTTAATTGATCACCATCACCCTGATCTTAAGGCCGATAGTATTCTAACCAATAATCGCTATGCCGCTTTTACTGCAGTACAGCATTTAATTGAATTGGGACATACCCGTATTGGCTTCATCGGCAATATACAATTCTCACCAAGCTATTACGAGCGCTTAGAAGGTTATCGCCTGGCTCTATACCAGGCTGGAATTGAATACAACCCGATATGGGTAATCGATCGTGTAATAGAAGAAATGGATGATGTATTCAACGCTGTACAAGCGCTCGATAAGCAGCCTACGGCATGGTTCTGTGTCAATGACGGATTTGGATTCTTGATCAATTCCGTTGTGTACAAGCTTGGGTATCGAATTCCCCAAGATGTATCCATTGTCAGCTTCGATAATGGACAATTGTCACGAATAACAACACCGTTGACTACAACGATGAATGTAGATTTGTCTTACTTTGGACGTAAAGCTGTTGAACAGCTCTTCTGGCGTATTGACCATCCTGATGAGCCTTTTGTTGAAATTCTCCTTCCGTCTAATCTGATCGTTCGGGAATCCACACAACATCCAAATACAAAGAGATAATACATCAATCTAGTAAATCCACGTATAATTTAAAAAACTTCACCCAATTCGAATGGGTGAGGTTTTTTTAGATGCTTTGGAAGCGTGAGACCCGGCTCATACACAAGATTCAGATTTGGTGAAAATCCACTCCCAAGCAAGCAGAGAGTACAGCCATTACACAACAAAGCAGGGCCCCTTCCTGGATAAAATCGGGGAAGGGGCCCTGTTAATAGGTTATGAAGGAATCATTGATCACTAAAAACGAGACCATCCAGAAAATCCGGAGACAACAGCGTCTGGAAATTATGCTTACCTTCGACTAATCTTTATAGCTGGAGATCAGCGATTCCAAACAACTCACTTAAAGTCACGAATCGATAACCCTCGGCATCAAGCTCTTCCACCAATATCCGGACAGCTTCAATGGTTTGAGCTCGTTCGCCATACCCATCATGAAACAAAAAAATGCTTCCATTTTCGATGGTTGGTCTCGTATGATCCAGAATAAAATCGACACCGGGCTGTTCCCAATCCTTCGCCTCACCGTTTACAGCGCCAATCGAATGGTATCCGAATTCTGCAGCAAGCCTAAGAATATCATCGTTAACACCAAAAAAAGGTGGTCTAAAGTTCGATACATGCGTTCCCGTCACTTTACGAATCGTATCATCCGCCCGCTGCAATTCAGCTCTTGCTTCGTCTAAAGTCAGTGTTGTCAAATCAGGATGGGAGTAGGTATGATTGGCAATCTCATGTCCGGCCATATGAACCTGTGCTGCGATAGCCTCGTACATATTGAGCTCTTGACCGATCATAAAAAAAGTCGCTTTACCATTATGTTTATGGAAGATATCCAACAACTCTTTCGTATATAATGGATGCGGCCCATCGTCGAACGTAAAAGCGACTACCTTTTCCTGAGTTGGGACCTTATGAACTAATGATAATTTAGCCATTATATTACTCCTTCCGATTCACATCCTATAAATGCTCATGTACATCCATTATTGCTGCGGTATAATGCCATGTCAACGCCGCATCTAAGCGCACAATTCTTAATTGAGTGTTAACACGACCACGGACATCGGCGGCAGCGTTGCCAGTAAACCGTCGTCACTTACACTCGTAACGCCGTTAAATGACTGTGGCTTCACCCTCTCCGGTTGCCCAAATGTGTTGTGAGCATTCATATCTGTATGCGTCAGTACCCGGCCGCTAACA
This sequence comes from Paenibacillus sp. FSL E2-8871, assembly GCF_038000345.1. Classification (NCBI taxonomy): domain Bacteria; kingdom Bacillati; phylum Bacillota; class Bacilli; order Caryophanales; family Paenibacillaceae; genus Paenibacillus; species Paenibacillus sp. FSL E2-8871. The sequence continues at coordinate 2,819,439 of NZ_JBBOBV010000001.1, forward strand.
TTCAACATTCCTCCCAACCCACGTAACCCTAGAGATATATCTACTTGGTGATGGGGGTCGATGTTACAAAGGCTGATGTCGATCGTTCCATTAGGCCGCTTCGAAGCCGATGCACTGACTTGCGGAAGAGATTCATCGCCCACACGGTATTCGCCAATCTCTAAGTGAATCGCGAGCGCCTCTGCATCCTGGTGCACCTTGAACATTTCGAACACGTGATAGGTCGGCGTCAGCAACATCTTATCACCTTCCGTTAGAATCATCGCCTGTAGTACGTTGACTGTCTGGGCAATGTTCGCCATGTGGACACGGTCGCAATGACGGTGGAAGACGTGGAAATGCAGTCCCGCAACAAGCGCATCACGCAGCGTGTTCTGCTGGTACAAGAAGCCAGGATTTGTACCCGGTTCTACTTGGAACCAGGTACCCCACTCGTCGACAATTAAGCCCACACGTTTCTTCGGATCGTGTTGATCCATGATCGCCGTGTGTCGGGTAATGAGCTCGTCCATTTGGAGCGCGAGCTGCATGGTCTCGAACCATTCCGCTTCATCAAAGCCAGTCGCCGGCCGCTTGATCTCAAATCCTCCAGGCACCGTGTAGTTGTGCAGACTGAGACCATCCATAAGTCCACCGGCTTCACGTATTAACGTCTCCGTCCAGTGGTAATCATCAACGTTAGCACCGCCAGCGATCTTATAGACTTGATTATGTCCGTAATTACGGACATACGTTTGGAAACGGCGGTATTCGTCGGCGTAGTACTCCGCCCGCATGTTGCCGCCACAACCCCAATTCTCATTTCCGACGCCAAAATATTTGAGCTTCCAAGGCTTCTCCCGGCCATTAGCCTTCCGCCATTTGGCCATAGGTGATTCGCCGTCAAAGGTCATATACTCCACCCACTCCTGCATCTCCTGAACGGTGCCACTGCCAACATTTCCGCAGATATAAGGCTCCGTGTCCAGCAGTTCACAAAGGTCGAAGAATTCATGGGTACCGAAGTGATTGTTCTCCACAACACCTCCCCAGTTCGTATTAACCATATGCTTGCGCGCCTCACGTGGACCAACGCCATCCTTCCAGTGATACTCATCAGCATAGCACCCGCCCGGCCATCTGAGCACCGGTATGCTAAGACCTCGCAGCGCCTCTAGAACATCATTCCGAATACCACGGGTATTAGGAATCGGCGAATCCTCGCCTACCCAGATCCCTTCGTAGATACAACGTCCAAGATGCTCGGCGAAATGCCCATAAATATGACGACTGATCGTACCGCACGACTGATCAGTGTTGACAGTAATAGTAGCATTCATTAAAAGATCCCCCTTCTATTTTTTTAACCCTTATCCCTTGATTGCGCCTGCGATCATACTCTTCTGTACCTGTTTGTTGAGCAACAAGTAGATTACAATCGTTGGAATCGTAGCAATCATGAGCCCCGCTCCAATAATCCCCCACTGTGTGATATAGGTACCCACCATGGACATCATACCCACTGTTAAAGTCTGATAGAGTGAGTCATTGATGAACGTAGTCGCAAACATGAGCTCGTTCCAACAAGATAGGAATGTAAATATCGCAACCGTTGCAATAGCAGGACTTATAAGCGGCAACATAATGGAAAAGAACGTTCTGTAAATGCCGCATCCATCAATGACCGCTGATTCTTCCAATTCACGGGGAAGTCCCTTAAAGAAGCTACTGACGATGAACACGGCCAAAGGGATACCAAAAGCAACATAAGGAATAATCAAGGACCAATAAGTATTCAGCAAATGTAAGTTCTTCAGGACCATAAACAGCGGCAGCAGGGCCGCATGAATCGGCACCATCATCCCTAGGAGGATCAGGGTCATCGTTAATTCACTGAATTTCCAGTTCATCCTCGCGACGGCATAACCAGTCATAGAAGCAAGAATCAGTACCAGAATAATGGATACAGACGTTACCAACACGCTGTTAAAAAAATAAGTTAATACATTACCGTCTGATAAGGCTTTAACATAGTTGCTCCAGAGAAATTCCTTAGGAAGGCCTACGACATCACCACTGAATATTTCACTATTATCTTTCAGCGAGAAAAATGCCAGCCAGATAAGGGGGTAAATTTGTACGATTGCCACAAGGATTAGAAACACTTGCAGTAGTATTTTCCCAAAATAATTCGACCTTTTTCGCAACACCACTTTTGCAGTACTCACTTTTCTCACCTCTATTCAGTCTTAAAAAATTTATTAATAACTACTGTAAACACTAAACATTCCAGAATTATGAAAACAGATACCGCACTACCATATCCATATCTGTAAGTGTCAAAAATAGTTGTATACATCAACGTGCTCGGTACTTCAGTGGAGAATAAAGGACCTCCGCCCGTCAATACATAAATTAGATCGAATACTTTAAAGGCACCAATGACTGAAAAGACAAGACATACTTTCAGAATAGGCCTCATTAGTGGAATGGTAATGGAGAATGCAGTTCTTATACGGGAAGCTCCGTCAATTTTCGCTGCTTCGAGAATATCTTGTGAAACGGACTTTGCCCCAGCATACATCAGTAACATATGATAGCCGACATACTGCCAAAGCGTTGGAATAAAGGACGCCACAAGAGCGGTATCTTTTTTACCAAGCCAATCTTGTGCCAGATTTGAAAGACCCACGCTTTCCAGTAACCAATTCAAAAGTCCGTAATCCGCATTATAAATTTTGGACCACAGTTGCGCGATTACAACGGTTGAGATAAGCACTGGAATGAAGTATATTGCACGATAGAATCCTTCACCCTTGACCGAAGAGGCCAATATAAGGGCAAGTAAAAGCGATATAGGCAACTGAATGAAAATTGATGCTGCCGCGAACAGCATAGAATTTTTTATGGAATTTAATGCTCGTGAGTCTGTGAACATTTCCACATAATTGTCTAGTCCGATAAACGTACCTTTACCGATGCCATTCCAATCTAATAAACTATAGTAACTGGAGATAAAGATCGGAACTAATACAATGGAACAAAATATGAGGAGGGTAGGCAGGACAAATATAGCAATGGCCCTCTTGTTCGAAAATACAGAGTTCATCAGGGTTCTCCTCTCAAAAATGTGGCCAGAGACAGTCTCTGACCACATCTCGCTTCATTTTTTTCACAGATCAGAGGCTTAATTCCGTTGGTTTAAGCTGTGCCATCTGTTTACAGAATTCATCAGGAGTGATGTCTCCTGCCAAGAGTTGCGCGATTAAGTTCTTGTGAGCTTCCGCAGAATCAGCCGGGAGAATATTGTCCCACCATGCAATAAAAGAAGTTGCTGTTTTCATAATATCTGCTGCTGATTTATCAAGTGTGGACAGACCAGAAGTATCAAGAGCGTCAATGTTCCAGCTAGGAAGCCCTGCTCCGGCAAGGAAGCCCTGTGTACCGAGCTGCTCGCTTAGATACATAAGAAACTCAACGGCTTCTTTGGGTTGCTTTGTGGTATTGCTGACATAAAAGCCATCCACCGCTCCTCCGAAAATTTCAGTACTCTTTCCCTTACCGTCTTCAAATACCGGGAAAGGAATCACCTTGACCTTGCCTTTGACGGCCGAGGAAGGATCTTCGATACCTGCATTTACCCAGTTGGCTTGAAACATCATAGCCCCTTGTCCTGCATTAAACGCTCCAAGCATTTCATCATAGCTCATGCTGAACATACTGCTATTGAAGAAGCCTGTTTTTCCAAGTTCCTGCATTTTAGTAGCTGCAGCAACGAAATCTGGTGAATTCCATTTGGAAGGATCCTTAAATGCCTCAATAACCGCATCATTTCCTGCCTGGCGCATCGCAATCATATCGTACCAATACATACCGGGCCAGCGGTCCTTCTCTCCAATAAGAGCTGGGGTGATCCCCGCTGCCTTTAGTTTCTCTCCCGCATCGAGCAGCTCTGAATAGGTTGTCGGAATTTTGGCTCCTGCTTTATCGAACAACTCAGTATTTACAAAAAGATTAGCGATATGGGTATAGACAGGCAGTGTATAGATTTTCCCATCAACCTCGATAGCTTCAGACATACCTGGAGCCATCTTCGATTTAATTTCGTCCGTTAAATAGCTGCTAATTTCAAGCACATTGCCGGATTCGATATAAGGCTGCATGAAGCTGCCTCCACCCATTCCATAAAAAATGTCAGGTGCTTCACCTGCGGCAAGTGAAGTCTTAATTTTGGTTTTATACTGCTCGCCAGTCGTTCCTGATCGTACAACTTGAATTTCTGGGTGCTCCTTGTTCCACTTCTCAACGATTTCCGGCAATAATTTTGCAGATGGATCAGTATTACCTACGGATTGGTCCCATAATGTCAACTTAACACTTCCACTTTTCGACTGAGTTCCTCCAGATGATTCGGATGAACATGCAGTTACACTACCTACGATTCCTATAGCCAATGTTATGCTCATCGTCTTTCTTAATAACGCTTTCATCAATAAACCCCCCAAATGAAATTTGTTCTTTCTAGTATTAGTTTAGGGAAGCTACCATGATAACTCCATTCAAAATACCAACATATACCTTTCATTATTCGAACATATCCTCTTAATCATTTACCGTTTCTGTACTGATTCATCGACATCCCCGTAAACCTCTTAAACAAGATGCTAAAATAGTGCGCATCCTTGATTCCAACCTGTTCACCAACCTCGTATCCTTTTAAATCCGTATTCTTCAGCAGGCTTTCCGCCTTTTTCATACGTATGTTCGTAAGATACTCCACAAAGGTCTGCCCCGTTTCTTTCTTCATAAGCCGTCCCAAATGACCTGGACTGACGAAGAAAGTCCCAGCTGTACTAGCTAATCCTAATTTGGGATCATCCAAATTTTTCTCGAGATACTCTTTCACCTGACTGATGAGGTCCCCTTCTTTTGTTTGGTTTTTTGAATAAATAATTCTTGATACGTGAAGGACATAACTCTCCAATAGGTTCATTAATTCCGGTAAATTGTCTGCAGTGAGAATAGAGACCCATGTTTCTTTATTGGACACTTCTTCATCCTCGACCTGTTGCTCTATCGCAGCACGTTGGCATTCATTGATCACATCCATCGCTGCTAGACGAAACTGAGCTATACTGGAGAAAGCAACATCAAAGATCTGCGTTAGACTTTGAATTGCCTGCTCGCCCGAACCAACGCTGATGTAGAACTGCAGCTGCTGAAGGCGATCTGGATTCGACTGGTAATGCGCCTCCCTGTTTCCTACAATATCCTCGAAGCAAACAACCTGATTATTTCCAACAAAGACCTTGTATTGCACCGCACGACATGCTTCCTGATATCCAAGGTGCGCTTCTTCTATATGTATACGTTTGCGCCCGATCCCGATGTTAACATAGCATTTGTAGGATTCGCACAGATTGGTTATAAGTGATTCACAATCGCTGACAAGATTCGTAGCTTGGTTAAATGAAATGACTACAATTTGGTTTCGGGTATCTGTTAAAATAATCACTTGATTGTCGTTCTGGAAGAACGATTCCACTTTGTATCTGCATTCCATTCCCAAGAGAATCAACTGTTCCTCTGATTGCTTTACGGATGCTGAGGTAATTTCTAGAATAGCGATTTGAAAGGCCTCTTTGCTTAGGAACATCGGCAGTTTAAAATATTCCGCTTTTTCATGAATCTCTTCTTTGGAAAGATCGCCCTTTAACCACTGATATAAATATTTTTCTCTGAGATATGGAAAATTCCGCTCTAAATCTTCTTTCAATCTCTCTAATTCCTTATCTCGCGTACGCTCCTCGTATATTTTATTTTTCAGCTTATCAATCACATTGAGCAAATCTGAAGCACGAATCGGTTTTAGAATGAAATCAGAAATTCCCATTTTGATGCTCTGATGTGCATATTCAAATTCGTCATGACCTGTAACGATAACAATTTTTATATCCGGATACTTTGCTAAAACTTCCCTGCTAAACTCAATTCCGTTGATAGAGGGCATATAAATATCCGTAAAAATAATGTCCGGTCTCTGTTCATCCACCATATCCAAAGCTTCGTGTGCATTGGAAGCTTCACCTATAATAGTTAGGCCTTGCTTTTCCCAGTCAATGCGCATCCTAAGCAGGTTCCTTATCAAATATTCATCATCGACAATCAAAACCTTTAATTTTTCCATTGCGTATCTATCCCTTCGGTATAATTATCGTTATCGTCATCCCTTTTCCTAATTCGCTTTCGATTTTAATACAGTTTTTATTTCCATAAAAAATACGCAAGCGCTCCATAGTTCCCCACAATCCAAAGCTCTTTAATTGATCTTTTCTTTCAAGAATTTGCATAATCTCTTCTTCCAACATCCCAACACCATCATCAGATATGGATATTCTCACTTCATCCTTCATACTTCGCGCGCTGATTGTAATCGTTCCTTTCGTTCCTTTAGGCCGAATACCATGATAAAGCGCATTTTCAACCAATGGTTGTATAACCAGCTTGGGTATAGGATATTGAAGGCAGTCTTCATCCACATCGAACTGAGCCTCAAAGACATCCTGATAACGTATATTTTGGATTTTCAAATAATTACGAACCATTTCAATCTCTTCACCGAGAGTGATAACGTCTAAGCCCTTGCTGACACTCATACGATAATAGTTTCCCAATGCCTCAATCATTTCACATAGCTGATCGTTTAATCCAGACAACGCCAACGAAGTAATGGAGTCCAGCGTGTTATATAAAAAATGCGGTTTGATCTGGGATTGCAGTGTATTCAATTCAGCTTTACGAATCATCTTCTGCTCTTCGACGATTCGGGTCAGAAGCTGATCCATTTCCTCAATCATGTGATTATAACCGTTAAACAACTGTTCGAATTCATAAATATTGCGTTCTACTTTTACTTTCATAAAATTACCCCTAGGAGCTTTGTTCATGGATCGGAGGAGCTTATGTATCGGATTAATAATACTGCGCGAAATGATGAAGGAACTAAAAAAGAAAATACTTCCGTTGATAATCAATAGAAGCAATGCCAAGAGTACAAGCGATTTATTCCGCGAATCAATTGTATTGTAGGGTGTAATACTTACAAATTTCCAATTAAATTCTCCACCTGAGAGATAAGAGATTCTATACTTCTGTGAACCAGAATTCAATGTAAGAGATCCTGAATTGCTTTTCTGAAATTGTTGTTCCAGGCTCTCTCTGTTTGTCATAAGGATCTCTTTATAGACTGAATTATGTTGATCTTGGGTGGAATCGGATACGATGATATGATTATTTTCATCTAAAATAGCAATTTCAAAGGAACTCTGATTCAGCAGATTGGAATACGCCTGTACAAAGGCGTCGTCTTTGATATTAATGACCAACACCCCTAGGGGAGAAGTGTTATCAATATCCCGAATCAACCGTATAAAAGATACGAAATTTTCATCGGCTCCCATTCTTGAAAAAGCTCCGCTGCCATTTAATCTTAGAATATATTTCCCTTTATTACTTACAACTTGCTCATACCATGAGGCATCCTTTATGTCCGCTTCCATAAAAGTTGGTAATTCCTGTGTTCCGACGGAAAAACGATGCCCCGTATTGTCGAAAATATTAACAGAATCAATTATAGGAACCGCTTGCATAAGATTATACAAATAGGCGCTAACTTTAGATTGTGTATCCAGATTGGAATACACCCCTCCCTGCCTTAACAAGTTTTGCAGATTACGATCGGAAAATATCATTTTAGAGTAATTGTTTACGTTTTCAATCATTAAATCAACGTTTGTCTGTATAGAAGTAATCGTTTGCAAAGAAGCCTCGTTAATTTTCTTTTGGGCTGAATTAGTAGATATTTGATTCAACACCCCATAACTGAAACCCACCGTAAGCAAAATGACTAAAAAATAGGCAAATGGTATTTTAAATGCTAATTTTTTCGAGTTAGTGTTTATCAAAGATTTTATACTTCTTATAATCCGTACCATCAATGTTTGATCCCCCATTTGTATGCCGTAATCTATCTTCACTGTTCTCCTAGCACCCATAAGCATTAATATAACATATATTTATCCAGAGCTAACACTAACCCATTTTGCTTTGCATAATGAGTATTACCTTACACAGAGAGCAGTTTCTCGTCACTTGCGTTTAAATGTTGTAACTAAAGCAGGGGAATAAATAAAGCAGTGCCCCTTCCTCCGACTTATCGAGAAAGGGGCACTGCTATTGACTTCTACTACCAATATCCTCGGATTCCCGTCTGCATACGGATCAGCGCTTCCAAATAATAATAATCTCCCCAAATCATATGGCCATCAGGCACACGTCCACCTCTGACATGATAGGAACCATGCTTTAGAAGCCCCTCCGCCTCCGGATTTCCGGATGTCGCATAATGTTCCGCTAAGGATTTCATGCTGCGGAGTAAGGCTGCTTCATAAATAGCACGATCCGGGTCATCTGCGTCCAGAAGATCCAGCAACTCCAAAAGACCGGAAGCCGCAATGGCTGAAGCCGAGCTGTCGCGAGGGGTCCCCGCTTCCACAGGCACATCGAAATCCCAATAAGCCATACTATCCTCCGGAAGATGGCTTATAAAATAATGAGCCAGGCTTTTAGAAGTAATAAGAAATTCCTCATTCTGCGTATAGCGATACGCCAGCGCAAAACCGTATATTCCCCAGGCTTGACCACGAGTCCAGGTCGAACCATCCTCATACCCTTGATGAGTTCCTCCACGAATCGCACTCCCCGTAGCCGGATCAAAGTAAAAAGTATGATAAGAGGAAGCATCCCCGCGCACAAGAAATTTTCGGCTCTTTAACGCATGCTGAAGGGCTATATCATAGTAGCGATTGTCCCCCGTTTCCTCCGCAGCCCAGAACAGCAGAGGCAAATTCATCAAACAGTCAATAATGATACGCCCCCCGTTCTCAGGATCACTCTCTAGACCCCAAGCCTGGAGAATTCCAGCTGTTTCACGCCAGCGTTTACACAACGTATCTGCAGCCTGCAGACCGACAGCTCGGGCTTCTTCACTGCCTGTTATTTTCCACTCCGCTACTGCAGTTAGTGAATACAAAAAGCCAATATCATGATGATCTAAGGCGATGTGCTGATCCAAACGATGCTTGAAGTCCCCTAGCCATGAGGCTGCCGCCTCCTTAAAGAATGAATCTTTACCATATTCGTAGGCAAGCCACATCATGCCCACATAGAATCCCTCTATCCAATCATCATTGTCTCCCCATTCGTATTGTTGCCCCTCGGCGATATGAGGCAATTTGCCCGGATGGTTAGTAATGTTACTCCCAATTTTGTGAATCGCATCCTCAATGGCCTTAGTCCACATCTTTGTTGCTCCTTTCCAATAAATCAACAGTATGCAAAAGTGCATCGTTACTAGGATCGTATACAGCAATCCTTCCGTCTGACTGCCACTGAATAAGCGGCGGCGAAGCCAGACTGGCCTGATTCTCCGGAGTATTCGTTGCTCCAAAGACAGCAGATATCAGTACCTGATCTCCCGGCTCCAATCTGGAGATCAAGCTCGGAAGAAACGTCCGAGGCTTCAGCAGATTAGTATTCGGTTCGGGTAGCACGCATTCTCCCCGGTCAAAACCGCTTAGCATATGTATGGCACTGATTCCCCAGGGCAATTGCACCGAGACAGCAGTGTTAGATACATGAATGATTTCCCGATCACTGCGTGAGAAACCAGCAGACTGGCCAATGGCAAATCCACCCTCCGCTACGTCGAGACACCGGGCGCTATGAATGCTGTGAATACGGACATGCCACAGACCCGCTGGAATAATCCATGTCTTCACATGTACATCGCTCCAGGGATGCCAGCGTGAATATACATAATTCTCTCCAATTTCCCACGTCTCGCAGAATCTGCGTACCCGGTAATGTTCATCACATTCACACAATGCTAATGTAGAGTCGTAAGCGCCTTGAACTAAGCCATAACCCGCCTTCGGCACACTGAATCCGAACAGCGTGGAGTAAGCAAACTTGGAATATTTAGCTGCGCTATGGGCCATATCAAAGTTAGCCATCTGACCAGAGGTATAGGCAATAACATGCTTATTTCCTTCCGGACGACTCACCAGCATACGTGCCTCTTCGAGTGGTAACATCTCTTTCAATACAGGCAGTGGTTCTTCTTCCGCTTGCCAAAAAGGATGATCATCCGGCAAGGCAAGAATAAGCATAGCTTTAAAGGCCCAATACGGTGATCCGGGGGCATTGTAGTTCTCCGTCATTACCAGATTCGGGTAAGCATATCCGATACTTAGTAATCCGTCTATTCCCATAATAGGCTTCTCAAACCACCAACGAAAATGACGCATTATAATTCCTTTGAGAACGCCATATGAAAAAGGAAGGACCTCGGCATACACCAGCGCACTCCAGAAAGAGACCTGCGCAAAACGATAGGTCAGACTACGTCCGAAAGGAATAGCACTTCCGTCCTCAGCAAACCAATACATAAAATCTTTGGCAAATTGCGCGGATCTTTCCCGGTAAACTGCAGCCCTCTGAGGATCATCATCCGCCATCAATTTAGCATATATCAGCGTATAATAATGCATAGCAAAAGCAATATAATAGTCTCTCTGATCGGTCAGCCCATCGGAATACCAGCCATCACTCAAGTAGTAGGTATCAATCTTCTCCAAATAATGATTCATTATCTCTTGATCGTAGGGCAATCCGACTTTCTTAAAGCCCACATTCACAAGAACCGTGAACATCAGCCAGTTATTCGGGTTCGAACGATCCACATGATTGATCTGGTTCAACCAGTTATATACCTGCATTTTCTGAACATCACTCAGCGGCTCCCACAGCTTATGCGGCGCAAGAGCAAGCCCCAGTCCCAGCACGGCCTGTTCCACCATACGCTGGTCTTTGGTTGAGAATTCACCCCAGTATTCTTCATGTTCAGGGTCAGTCCCATTGACGATCCCCTCGAGGAACTTCGGCCAAAGCGCACTCTCCCCTCCCCCGCTGGCATGGGGAACAAGCCCCCATAACGGACGAGCGAAGGCTTCCATAAGCGCGGTAGCTTCATTGTATATTGATCCTGTAGCTCCCATACCGATTCCTGCACATCCAGAAGTAAATCGACTATCCAGCGGAGCATATAGGTCATTTAAGAACATTTGTAATTCATTTTTAGTACCCTTCAGTTCCACAGTAATGGTTCCTCCAATCCAAACTCAATGCCAAGCCGCATATTCACTAGGCCTCATGCCCATTTCCCGTTTAAACAGCTTGATAAAATAACTTTTGTTGGCATATCCCAGATACTCGGAGATCTCTTCCACAGTCTTTCCAGACTGATTAAGCAGCTCTTTTGCCTTCTGAAGCTTTAGCATATTTACATATTCGATGAAATTCTGGTTTGTTTCCCGTTTGAACAAGCGGCTGAAATAGCTGGCATTCAAGTTCAGGCGTCCAGCCATGTCCTCCAGCGTTATTTTCTCCGTTACATGACTGATCACGAACTGCTGGGCTTTAATAACCTCGCTGCGTTTAGACTTGATAGAGAATATACTTATTTTCCGCGCTAATTCTTCCAAGTACTGAACTAACCACTCTTCCAAATGCTCGAGGGTATCAATGTCACTCACCACGCTAAACAGCTTTTCTTCCGCCATAGGCAATGGAGACTGCAGCAGCTGTTTCGTCTTCAATTGCAAGTCCATCAGCAACCGGAGAACACATTCCTTAACTTCATTTGGATGAAACTTTTGCGTTGCCACCCATTCTCGCCATTCCTTTACATGAACACGAAGCTCTGTTTCCCTATTCAGGGCAATATCATCATTAATAACAGCGTACAGACTTCCATATTCGGCATAAATATCATCCCGCGAAAAGCTAATCTCTTCAAAACGGTGGATGCCCGCTGCTGGAAAATAAAACCGCTGGATCTTCTCCTTTAACATCCGCTGCAGTGTTCCGCGAATTTCCTCAGGACTGCGTGCCTCAGCACCAAATATGCAGGAGACAGACAGCTTGAGATATTTCTGTACTGCAGAGGCTGCATTTTGAATGGAATGATAGATCGCTTGGTGGTCTCTGGAAGACTGGTCGCTGCAGAAAAGAATAACAATCTCCTTATGGCTGTATCTCGAAATAAATAAACTGTGATCAGCCTCAAGCACTTCCTGCATAATATTCTCGACGGCAAAAGAAATCGTATATTCACTCATACGGCGCACCCGTGAGGCTTCCTCTGGACGGTCAATCACTATAAGCATTGGAATGTAGGTCTTGGCATGGATCATAATTCCGTTTGACCGGGCTTGCTCGATCCAAGCTACCTTGTCCCAAGATTGGTATAATGTATCTTTTAGAAACTTTTCTTTTAGCGCAGCACGGTTTTGTGATTGCTTTTGCTTATATACCTGCATCTCGGTATGCTGCTGCCTGTTCAGACCCACTTCCTTCACAAGTGTTCTGAGTGCATGTTCCAGCTGCTCGATATTCAGTGATTCTTTTAAAATATATTCTCCTACGTTTAATTTCAGCGCCTGCTGAGCGTATTTGAACTCGTTGTGGCAGGACAGAATAATCGCACGAATTCCGGGCTTCATCGCTCTGAATTTCTCAAGCATCTCCAGTCCGTTCATCTTAGGCATGCCAATATCGGTGATAATCAGATCCGGTGGATTCTGCCGTGCTTTTTCCCAAGCCTCAAGACCGCTATAATAACATCCGGTGAGTTCAATCCCGAGCTCACTCCATGACACGGCCTGCGACAAATAACGGATAACCGGATAGTCATCATCCACCAAAATTGCCGTCAGCATTCTCTATACCCACCTTTCCGTAGTTCAGTGGAAACTCCAAACAAATCTCCGTACCCACATCAGGTTCGCTTGATATATTCAACTTAAATGAAGCACCATAAATCATACTGAGGCGTTGGGCCACATTACGTAAGCCTATGCCGGAGAATCCTTTTCTGTCCTCTTCTGCAATTTGCTCACTACTGTATGCGGTTTCACGAAGTCTTTTTAAATTCTCCTGTGACATTCCGATACCATTATCCTTAATGGTGATAACCAAGGTTCCTGTAGTTGCAATAATACGAGCTTCAATAAAGATCTCACCACCAAACTGCTCGAAACCATGGATGATGGCATTCTCGATCATAGGCTGAATCATAAACCGAGGCACTAGTGCTTCAGCAGTTCCGTCTGCTAAATTCATTTCCAGCCTGACCTGATTGGCATGACGAAAATTCATCAAAGTCACATAATGAGATATCGTATCTGTCTCCTCACGAAGCGGGATAAACTCATTGTCTCTGTTAAAGGTCATACGGAGCAAAGACGACAACGAACCAATCAACTCGGCGTTCTCCTTGTCTCCTTGCATCAGAATATTTAACCGGATCGAATTCAACAGATTAAACATAAAGTGCGGATTGATCTGTGCCTGCAGCATTTCCAGTTCAGCTTTTCTTTTCCCTGTTTGCTCATAGGTGATTTGTTCAATCATGGACTCGATTCGATCTAGCATTTGGTCGATGGTACGGGCCAGTTGAGCCGCCTCATTATTCCCACGGATTAGCGAACGTTCGTCCAATTGACCACGACCTATTCGCTTTACAAAAGCACTTAATTTCACGATGGGCTGAGTCAGCTTAGAGATTAGAACAGTTAAGAGAACGGAAAAGAAGGTAAAGAATAGAATTTGCACGGCTAAGCTGATAAATAAAATCTGTTTATTCTTTGACAATGCCGCCTTCATAGGGATAATGCTCACCATCTGCCATCTGTTGCTGCTCAGCTCCTGGTCAACATACAAAAATTTCTCCCCACTGATCTCGACAGTATCAAGCCGACCTTCCTTTTTCCACCACGTCATTGTTTCACCAATTCGGGCTGGATCAGCATGTGAGACTACAGTTCCCTTGTCATCCAAAAGCATCATCTCTTTGCCATTGTCATTGTTCAGATAAGGGCGGAGTTTACGCTCATTGATGTTGATAATCATATATCCGATCGTGCTGCTGGAGGTCGATTGTATAGGTCTCGCAATAGTTACCCAATTGGCTGAGCCCTTATCAGAATAGTTGTAGTAGGTGTCGTGCTCCGCTCTCCAGAAAGTCGAAATCGGCTGAGTTTGTTTCAATAGTGACATCCAACGCTCGCTATAAAAGGTTTTCGGATTAAAGTCGCTATAAGGATAACTCGTATAAATAAATCCATTCTTACCGATCAGCGTCACTTTCAAATACTCTGAAAGAACGAACATATCATCCAGCATCCGCGACATACGGTTATACTGGATGATCTCTTTCGCTGAATGGAGCGACTCTGGAACAGCAGACATCATCTGCCTGATTTCGCTGTTCTGAAGCACAAAATTGGACTGCTCTAGCGTTTGTTCAAAAATGGCATTCATATTGGCACTGGACGCATTGAGAGATTCTCTTGCGCTGCCAACGGCCTTCTCCAGAATCAGATCCCGGGTTAAATAATCTGTAACCATGTAAATGCAGACTAGCGGGATCAGTACGCAAATCATTGAAGACCAGACAAGTTTCATTCGAAGTGATTGATGCTTTCTAAACACGGATGACAGGCCCCATATCTGTTTTAAATTTGGAGCAGGAGGCAGAAATGCTTTCCTGCCCCCACATTATAAGCCCCCTTGGGGAAGCGTACAATCAGTCTCCGCCTACTTTCCGCTGTTGTTCTGAACGACCTCCGAAATTTTCTTATCGATATTGGCAACTGTGACATCCAGATCCTGTTGGCCAAGGAGATACATTTCCGCTTCTGGAATAACGTTGTTCTTAGCTTCATCCGCATATTTAGCCGGAACTTGCGTCGCACCAGGTGTCGAATTCTCCATCGTATATTTCAGGGAATCAACATCAATCATAGATGGATCCTTAGAACCACTCACAATCGTATCCACCAATTTGTTCGTATCCGATTTCGCCCAGCCAGAGAAGACACGTCCGCCAATTTCCAGTCCTTCTGAGGTATACCAGCGTACAAAGGTGTAAGCTGCTTCCTTATGCTTGGATTTAGCAGCTATCCCCATATAGGTTGGCTGAACAGGTGAGTAATGTTTGCTCTCACTATCCAGTCGAGGGATCGGCGCAAATGCGGTAACGAAGGTTGCTGGAATGGCATCCGTTCCACCCGATTCCGCAACCATCCAGTCACCCATCGGAAGCATCGCTGCTAAACCATTAAAATACTGATTCCGGTAGGCAAGCTTCTGCGAAATAATATCCTCGTAAGGAGTAGCACTCTTATCTTCGTACATCATTTTCTTCATCATCTGCAGATTAGCCTTAAATTGCGGGTCTAGGGCATTGGAGGTTCCGTCAGATTTCAGAAAAGTATTATCCTCAGGTTTACTCATCAGCTGGAGTTGGAAATAATCCGGCCAATTGTGCAGATAGGCGCCAAAACGCTTCGTTGCGCCCTCACCCTTGGTCAATTTCTTGGCATACTCTTCGAAATCCGCCCATGTCCAGTCGGTCGGAACCGGCAGACCAGCCTCATCTAGCATTTCTTTGTTAAGAAGCACGAACCAGCGCTGCATAGATGACGGTAACGCATAGACTTTGCCATTGACCGTAGTGTCCACTAGATATTCATCGGAGAGCTTATACCCTTCTTTCTGAATATATTCGTCCATCGGCGCTAACACACCGATATCTGCACGCTGCGAATAGTTGGTATACGGCAGTTCGACAATATCCAGCGGGTCACTTGCAGCGGCCATCAAATCCAGCTTCTGCATAGAGGCTACAGAATCCCCTTTTTCATTCAGTAGATCCACTTCTACATGAATGTCGGGATGCGCCTTCTCAAACTCTGCGATAATCGTGCTCCACTTCGCTTTGGCTTCCGTCTGCCAGGTACTCAGCTTCAGCGTAACCTTCTCTGCTGCAGGCTCCTTATTTCCACCAGCATCAGGCCCATCTGTTGCTCCTGCATTATTTGTTTTCGCATTTCCACCGCATGCGGTGAGTGACAACGCCATAGATGTGATCATAAGCACGGATAATAATTTCTTTTTCATATAGACCCTCCTATAAATGTGTTGGGTATACCTCGCTTTACAGCCAAAGCTATGTAACTGCTTACAAGAACATCCTAACATGCAGGATAGACGAGGAAAGTTCTCATATTCTACCGAAGAGAAACTATTTTGACTTTTATTATCCTTTCACGCCTCCGAGGGCAATTCCCTCAATAACCTGCTTCTGACCGAGAGCAAAAATAATCAGCAGTGGCAGAATTGCAGATACCGCACCAGCCATCATGAGGGAATAAACATCCCCGTATTGGTCCCCAAACAACCGAATACCTAACTGAATAGTAAACAGCTCTTTAGATTTCAAAAAAATGAGTGGATACTGGTAGTCGTTCCAGGTCCAGATAAAACGCAGAATAGCATAAGTAGCTACAGCGGGACGGATCAGCGGAAAGGCAATTTGTAGAAAAGAACGAAAATGACCTGCTCCATCCATCCTCGCCGATTCAAGATACTCGTTGTTTACCCCCATAAAAAATTGCTTGAGCATAAACGCACCGATAATACTAAAGCTGTTAATTAAGATCAATCCTAAATGCGTATCAATCAGATTTAGCCAGTTAAATAGTAGAAACTGTGGAACCAGCGAAGCCTGCGGAGGAACCATGTAAAGGGCCAATACAACTACAAACATCGCATCTCTACCCGGAAAACGCAGCTTGGAGAACCCATAAGCAGCCAGTGCGCATATCAGCACATTAATTATAGTCGTTGCCAGCGTAATATAAATGGAATTTCCGTAATAACGAGCGAAATCACCTGACCAAACCTGTTTATAATTCTCAATGAGGTTCCACTGCTGTGGCAGCCATTGTATCGGAAAATCAAACACATCTTTCTCCAGTTTAAAGGAAGTGGATAACATCCATAGAAACGGTAAAAGAAATGCGATACCTAACAGTCCCATTGCGATTGTCCAGAACGTTCTGGATAGAAGCTCTTTTCTCACTGTAATTTCTCCTTTCTGCCTTTAATAATTGACCCATTTTTTTTGCGCTAACATCTGCAGGGCTGTAATGATCAGGCAGATGAGGAACAGGACAAGTGCCATGCTAGAGGCATAACCAGTCTTCAATTGATTGAAGGCGGTGTCATATAGCTCATAAACGATAACGGTCGTGGAATTGGCCGGTCCACCCTGTGTCAGCACTTGGATCAGATCGAAGATTTTAAATGAACCAATGACCCCTGTAACCAGCAGGAAAAAGGTAGTTGGCGAAATGCAGGGAACCGTGATATTGCGGAATTTCCGCCAGCTATTGGCCCCATCAATATCAGCTGCTTCATAAAGGTCCTTCGGAATACTCTGTAACCCAGCGATAAAAATAATAATGTTGTAACCGAGTTGAATCCAAATCTGGATCAACATAAGCGACGGCAAAGCATAATGGATATCAGCTAACCATTTTGGCGGATTACTCCACCCCAGTGACATCAGGAATTGATTGACAGGTCCTAATGAGGGATGAAACATTACCTGCCAAACCATAGCGATGGCAACTACACTGGAGATGTAGGGAAGGAAGTAAATCACTTTAAACAAGTCCTTCAGGAACACCTGTTTATCAATCAGGATCGCTAACAGCAGAGCAACGATGATCGTAACCGGTACTGTGATAATAAAGAGCAGATTGTTCAGCAAGCTTTTCATAAAAGCATCATCATGAAACAGCCTTATGAAATTATCCATGCCCGCGAACTTAATCCCCCCTAACCCAGCCACAAAGTTCCAGTTCGTGAAGCTTAACAGCAGTGAGCCCAGCACTGGGATCAACGTCAAGATGATCAGCCCCAACATCAGTGGAGCGACGAATAAATACCCAGCGATTGCTTCGCGCGTATCCATTTTAAGATGAAATTTTCGTATCATAGTTCTCCTCCTTTACTTATCCATAATTGTAGAAAAAGTAAGCCGTAATCATAAGAACTAGAATTGTTCATTTTGGAACTAATTTTACCGATCCTTTAGTTGCGAAGTTTTCTAGACAACCAAGTATAAACGCCTTTGGCGTCCTTATAAGGACGCCAAAGGCGTTTATGCGAGAAATATAAGACATAAAGTATATTGTAAAACTTATACTTTCTTATATTTGCAAAAAAAGCGCGAGCCATGCTCCCGCCATCCACTACATTTCTATTTTTCCACGTAAAGTAAAGATCGTTTTACACGGACGCTACCTCTATAACACCTTTTCCATCCCCGCCAGTGCTTTTCAGCTTTTTACTAAAAATCATAAACAAGATGACGCCCATTAAGCTCGTTATAACTTCTGTTATGGTCATTGACCAGATCACGCCATGAAGTCCAAAGACAGAATGTAACACGATAATCATAGGGATAAACAATACGCCTTGTGTGATGGCCATAATGTTAGTTGGTATCCCCTGTCCGGTCGCTTGAAAAATACTTATAAACAAACCTGTAAATCCATTAAATAAAGCGGAAATCAGCATGGCTACCAAAATATAAGTTCCCATACTTAACACTGAAGGATCATTAGAGAAGAAATGCAGGATCGTTCCTCTAAACAGAAACACTAGACCTACAAAGACAAAAGCAATACCTCCGATATAGGCAAAAGCATGTTTAATCGTTGATTTAAGTCTCGCCATATTTTGACTAGCAAAGTTAAACGCAAATAGCGGAATCAAACCTAAGAATAAGCCCATTGATAAGAACTCCGGAACTTGCACAATTCTTAAGGCCACACCAAATCCGGCAACCACATTTTCTCCATATTGAATCGCGAAGTTATTTAACAAAAGCGTGCTCACAATCACAAAACTAAATTGCAATAACTCCGATACACCTATTTTGTATACTTCTAATTGATCACGAACAGATATCTTGAACTGCTTCAAAAATCCCCTTAAATGCTCACTTTTCGTTTCTAAAAAATAGACATAATAAATCGCGGAACCCACATTCGCTAAAACCATCGCCAACGCAGCACCTGCCACATGCCATTTCAACACAAGAATAAAGAGTGGATCAAAAATTAAACTTAAAGCCGTACTAATAAAGATACCATACATCGATTCTTTGGAGGCACCTTCGGAACGGACTAGCTGTTCCAAGGCAAAATTAAGCACAATGGCAAATCCACCGGCAAAAAGGGTCAAAGCATAAGCCTTAGTAAAGTCTAGAGTAGCAGCATCTGCGCCTAGTAATCGCGTAATTGGATCAATCGCTAACATCGCTATTAGAGCAATAAGAATACCCACTATAATGCTTCCATAAAAAGTGTATCCGGCAACCTTCTTTCCCTTCTCCGTATCCTTTTGCCCCGCGAGCCTTGTAATAAATGTTCCGCCACCTACGCCAAGCATATTCCCAAAGGCCATAAGGACTGTGAAAATGGGTAGACCCAGCGTAATGGCAGTCAGCATACTAGTATTGTGGAGTAAGCCAATGAAATAAGCATTGATTACATTATAGATGGTACCTACAGACATCCCGATCATCATAGGAATGGATAAATGAGCAATTGCCTTCTTGATCGGCGCCGATTCTAAATAATATTGATTGGAGACTTCTGTTTCCATGATTAACCCTCCGAACGTTTATAGACTTGAATTAACTTTTTGCAGTAAAGACTTTAAGTTTGCTGTTTCTTCCGGACTGAGTGCTTTTGTAATGCTTGCTTCTACCCCTGAGAAAATCTCATTGAACTCCTCGACCAAAAGAGCGCCCTTTTCCAAAACAAAAATGCTCTTCTGCCGTTCATCATTTTCAGGTGTGACCCGCTTGATATAGCCTTTCTTTTCTAACCCTTGAAGCATGCTGGTGATACTCGCCCCTTTTCTATTAAAGACTTCCGCCAAATCCTTTTGAATCACACCTTTTTCTTGATGCTCAAAAATATAACCGATCATGCGTCCTTGCTGTGAATTCAGCCCTAGCTCATTCAGCCTGGCGTCAGCTGTACTTTTTAGTTTCATCCCGATCTCTCGAATCAAATTAGAAAATGGTGTATTTTCAACGGGTTTGCTCATTATTATTTCCTCCGCATTCGTATTAGTTAGAACTCTAAGTAACATCATTATCATAATAGTTAGAACTCTAACTGTCAATGTTCTAACTAAATAAAATCTCAAAAGAAAATAAGAGCGAAAGTCTACAAAAGACCTTCGCTCTTATTCGTTATTCTTATCCTTTTACTGATCCTGCAACAACCCCGTTAATAATAAATCTCTGCATAAACAAGTAGAATATAATCATTGGCAATACGCCCAATACCATCATAGGGAAAAATGCGGTCCAATCTGTAGAGAACGGCCCAACATTTTTATAAACCTCTAGTAAAATTACTGCTTTGGAAGGGCTCTGTAGGAACAAAAGTGGAGTCATGAAGTCGTTCCAGACCGCCAGCGCATTTAAGATACATACGGTTGCGATGATAGGCTTGAGCAATGGAAATACAATCACCCAATAAACGCGGAGCTTATTACATCCATCAATAGCCGCCGCCTCTTCTAACTCATAGGGAATCGTATTAATAAAGCCCTTAAACAAAAATATAGAGAACGACATATTAATACAAAAGACACTGACTAATATAACACCCACTAATGAGTTCATTACGCCTAATCCAGATACAACTTTGTATAACGGAATCAATGAAATCTGAAAGGGAACCATCAGCCCAATCATGAATATCCCATAAATTCGTTTATACATTTTTTCTGGTCTTCGTGCAATTACATAAGCGGCCATGGATGAGAATGCTACCAATAATGACACGGAAGACACATTAATAATAACGTTGTTCAGAAGCGCTCGAGGGTAATTCATTGCGGTAAAGGCTTTAATATAATTGTCTAGCATGAAGCTCTGAGGTAGTCCCATTGGGCTGAGCGCTGCCTCTGCAGGTGTCTTAAATGTCGTAACAAGCAGATAATAAATCGGGATCAACATGATAACGGCAAGGATGAGTAAAACAATTTCTAGTATGATCAGGCTACGTTTGTTCATGATATTTTCTCCTCCCATTTATTAAAGCTCCAGGTAATAACCTTGGAAACTATTAATACAAGTAAAAAGAAAATCACGCCAAAGGCAGCCGCATATGCGGTTCTTCCCTCTGTAAATCCTCTGCGAATCAACATGGTAGTAATCGTTTCTGTAGAATATCCAGGTCCACCTGAAGTCATGGAAAAGATAATATCAAACACCTTTAAACCACCGATCATACTCATCATAACGTTAAAAGAGACAGAAGGGTAAAGCAAAGGAAGCGTAACCTTAAAGAATCTATGCCATGCATTAGCACCATCGATCTTCGCTGCCTCGTACAAAGACTCATCTATACTTTGAATATTTGCTAGATAGATTACCATAGCCCATCCCGTCCATTGCCATAATTGCGTGAACAAGACGGAAAATAGGGCGAGTTTGGGGTTACCAAGCCAATTAACGGGCTGAAACCCGAACAAGTGAACCAGTTGATTCAACAAACCATGATCTGCTGAGGTCATGATAAATGACCATAGATAACCTACGATTAAAATACTCAGAATAGCTGGAGCAAAAAATACTGTTTTTAATAAATTGGCTGATTTGAGCTTTAGAGATAGGGCAATCGCCAAAGGAATGGCTAAAATATTCTGTAGAAGGGTCATGACCATCGCATAAACAAATGCATTCTTAACCGCGGCCGTTGTCTGCACATCATGAAATAGCTCTACAAAATTCTTAATTCCGATAAAGCTGTAATTAGGTTTATACACAGACCAATTCGTCAAACTGTATCCAAAATTCATCAGTGTCGGCAAAATAAAAAAAATGCTAAACCCAATGAGTGCTGGGGCAATCATCAATAAATACACGTAGTGATTCCGCAGGGTTTTCGTGAATACCACCTTCATATGTGTTCCTCCCCTAAGCAGAAGGGGCTATGATAGCCCCTTTCTTCCAACATATCTAGTCTGTTAATTTACATGGAATCTCTGATTGTTTTTGCCGTTTGATCGGCATCTTTCAGCGCTTGATCTGTTGTCTTTGAGCCTGCAAGTACTTCCTGAAGTGCCTTACCGTAGCTTTCAACAATTGGGTTTCCGCCCAACCAATACAGCCACGGACCATATACATTCCCGGCTTCAAAGGCTGCAGCAGCGTCTGCAAATTCTTCACCTAAATTCACCTCTACACCCTTCACGAAAGAACTGCCTACATTATCTGCGATCAGAGCTTTTTGAGCCTCAGGCGTTGCTGTAACTCTTAGAACTTCTAATGCTGCTTCCACATTTTTCGAATCTTTGTTAATCGCTAAAGCACTGCCCGGTCCACCGATCATCCAGCCCGGTCCTTTTTCAACACCTGGAAACGGGAACATCCCTAGTTCAAGATTGGAATTCTTCTGTTTGATCGTTTCTAATGCCCAAGGGCCTGATTGCCACATCGCTGACTTACCTGTTGCGAACTCATCCAGCGCCTGATCATAATCCATACCCAACATGTTCGAATCTAAATATCCCTGCTCTATAGTTTTGCTCCAATCTTTAAGTGCTTTACTCCAGTTGTCCGCAAGCAACACTTCACCAGCATTAAACTTGTCGTCGAAGCCTTTGTTTTCTGACTTGGAATAAAACTCATTCAGCACCATGCCCATGGATTGCTTCATCATAGGTTCCCAAGAGGACGCCCCCATAGACTGCGGTTTAATTCCTTTATCCTTCAAGGTTTTATGAATTTGCATCCACTCGTCAAACGTTTGTGGTGGAGTCAATCCATTTTCTTTAAAGATAGCTTTGTTATAGTAAATACCTTCGAACCAGGACTGTAGCGGCGCAGCATAAATCTTATCTTTGAGTGTATAAGCTTGGAATCCTGTTTCTATATAATTACTGATAAAGTCTTGATCTGTAAGATCTAGCAGATATCCTGCTGAAGCTAAGAGAGTTGTTTCTCCGCCGGTCTCAATCAGATCCGGTCCTTCCTTGGAGGCAAGCTGTGTATTTAAGACACTGTTAAACTGATCCAAGGCAACAAATTGAAACTCTACTTCAATATTCGGAAGCTCCTTTTTTAAGAATTCCAGGTACGATTTTCGAATACTCTCCTGGTTGTAAGCCATCAGGCGAACTTTAACCTTCTTGACTTCAGTATTTGCGGCAGATTTTTTGTCAGAATTAGCATTTGGTTTCGATTCCGACTTTGCACAACCGGAAATTACCGAAATGACTAATATAGCAGTAAGCAACACCGCTAATGCTTTTTTCATGTGTACCCCTCCGAAATTAGTATTATGATCTCTTCTTTACCTCTCAATGATAGCGCTTCCTAAAGGGGTAATGAATCAATAATATTCATGATCTTTTAATACATTATTATGGTTTTTAGCGACCGTGGAGGCCGAATGTTAACGCAGATTACGATGGAGCAAACAAATGCAAATATATTCTAACACTATATTCCGATCATCATTTCCATAAAAAAACGCCCACACAATGCCGGCAAAAAATCACTGGCTATGTCGTAGGCGTTAGGAATCAGTAGCTTATGATTGAAGTTCCAATACGATGGGTTCACCCTCTGTTGGGGACAAAACAGCAGTGACTCCACCTTCCAATATATGACCGTATCGATCTTTCCAGATTCCCTTAGGCAACCTTACCCATCGATCGGTAGCATCTTTTAGAAGTATAGGTGCGACTAATATTTGATTACCCAACATAAATTGATCATTGATGTTCTCCAAACCTTGATTAGGAAAGACGTAATCCATGAATCTGGCGATCGGTTCACCTGTAAGACGGGCATTCTCCACCAGTTGAAGGATCAGCGGGAGATATTCATTTCGAAGCTGAACACTTTTCTTAATAAGATCAAAGTTCTCCGGACTGAGTACTCTCCATGGAGCAGCAGAAAATTGCATCGTGGGAAGCAGACAAGCAATCTCTGCATGGCGAACAAACAATTCCTCATCCAAGTGCTGACGGTTCTGATGGAAGTTCAAATATTCCCCCCCGCCAATCATATCGGTACATACAAACGGATGACCTGTTATTCCTTGTACAAGTGTGTTAGGAATTAGCGATTGTATTCCATGCTCGTCCCAGCTATGATTTTTATCGGCTAGTCTCTGCATAAGAGGTAAGCCTGCCGCTTTCCACGTCACCCGAAACTCATTATATTCGTATTTACTTCCATACTCCGCCCATAAACGAGATTGCGTATTCTGATCCGTTGGTCTATTAGTAATCATGTCATCACAATAATACACACTATCACCAGCATCAAATTTGAATCCGTCTACCCCAAATTCTTTCATTAGTACACCAAGCTGCTGGTCTAGCCATTTGATCGTATTCGGATTAGACATATCTAATATCGCCGAATATCCATTCCACCATTTGGTGATAAAAGGTTCCTTATCGTTCGTTTGAATAAGCATGTTGTGATCTCTTAGAAACCTGAATTCCGTCGTATCTGGCGTTATAAAAGGGCATATCCATAACATTACCTTAAAGCCTTGTTGATGTAGGTCCTCGATCATTTGTTTGGCGTCAGGGAATTTCTCTTTGTTAAATGACCACTTCCCATAATAATCACTCCAACCGTCATCAATCATCAGAACACCGCTTGGTAAACCATGTCCTGTGATATCCGCTGCATATTTCATTACATCCATCTGATTTTGATTAAAGGTCAGTTCAATCCAAGTGTTATACTGTGGCGCTGTAAATAGATTCATCCCAATAGATCCCTTTTGGACAGGAAAGTGCTTGGCGCGTGCATCGTTATATGCCTCTTTAAGAGTATTAAACTGTGCATTCAATATGGGCTCACTCTTAAAATAATCGATCGATATGCTGTCTTTTTTAAATTGAATATGGAACCCGTCTGCACACCAAATATATCTTCCCTTCGTCGAAACGAAAAATGGCATCGCTTGGTTTACGGTGTTATTGATGGTCAGATCCAATTCTATTTCAGAGTTCCCTCCAAAAGGCTGGGCCCACCCATGATGTGAATACCCGCCATACCAATGCTCGCTCTCTAACAATTCAAATGAAATATTCAACAAGATCACTCCCTCAGAGTTCTATGATCTCGTCATTGTATCATCGAGCTAACAACTCCAACACGAAATATATTATCGTTTTATATCACTTTGTTATGTGTTTATTCTTGTATTCATTAGGTGTCATACCATGCATCTTTTTGAAGAGTTTAGAAAAGTAACTTGGATTATCATAGCCGATATTATAAGAAATCTCGTAACTTTTCATATCGGTATGCTCTAACATATACCTAGCCTTATCCATTCTTATCTCAGTCAATGAGACCCACATACTCTTTCCCGTTTCACGTTTGAATAAATAGCAAAAATAGTTTTTGCTCATCGCTACATGTTCACATACTTCTTCCAAAGAAACATTCTCGCTATAATGCTCTTCCAGATATTGAATACACTTCTCCACAGACTGATTGACACTGGAGTTCCCTTTATTTTCAAGGGTAGTAATGCTATTGATCATTTTCGTCATAAAGTTTGTAAGTTGATCGATGGTCGATAGCTTGAGTAAGTCTTGATAGTTCACGTTCATGATTACATTAGAGATCGAAGAAATATATTTCCCCTCTAAAAGATATTTCCTAATTTCAGTAAGGGTGTTAAAACAAAAATCATACACATCATCCAGAGAAGAAGGGTTGATATGAATAGTATGTTGTAAGATTTCAATCAACTTTTCACGAGCCGGGACAATTTTGCCACTCAAAATATAAGAGACAATCGTCTTCTCATCTTCAATCATCTGCAATTTATCGAACGCAGTAGTCTTATAATTGTATCCGTGACCCAGAATTGCACCGTTATTTGTATATTGACTTAGGCGTTTCAATTTCTCTACTTCATCGTAAGCTAGCGGGAGTTCTTTAAGTGCATGATAACAACTGCTAAAACATACGTTAGACTTTATTGCGAACGTTTCCATGAATGAATGTATCATTTCTTGTGCACATTGCGGGGCCTGGTCTAAGTGAATTTGAGAAATTAAAATATACCACCCGTCCTCTTCATATTCCAAAATTATGAGTTCACCATATCCGCTTAAAACACTTGATAAAATCTCCTGAATATAACTACTCTTAGAAAGAAGTATGTTACTGATGTCCATAAATTCATTAATCGTTTCATTCTCTATATTCATACTGAACAAGACATAATTATCAAAACTAAAATTAAGCTCACTGGCCATCCCTTGAAGAGATCTCTCTGCGACCGTTTTTTTCATAAATCCTTTTATCATTCTGCTTTGAGAAATATGCTTATTTTGCTGAATCATCTTCTGTGTTTTTTTGTTAGAAGAAATTTCATTTACAACTTCCTTTAAAGCCATATCTAATTCCAGCTCATCAAATGGTTTTAAAATATAGGCAGACGCTCCATATTTCAATGCTTGCTTCGCATACTGAAACTCTCCAAACCCACTTAGCAGAATAATCCTAGTCTCTTTGTTTATTTCTCTGACTTGTTTAATGAACTCAATCCCATTCATACCGGGCATGTTAATATCGGTAATGATCAACTCGGCTTGGTAATTACGATACAGAGCTAAAGCTTGTTCCCCAGATTGCGCAGTTGCAATAACTTGAATACCATAAAACTTCCAGTCAATTGTATTCTCCAACATACGCACCGTCAAAAGCTCATCATCTACAATTAATGCGCTGATCATAGCTGTCTCCCCTTCTTTATCCGGTAGTATTGTTATTTCTGAATAACAATAGATATTGTGGTCTGTTTACCATATTCCGAGTTTATACGGATGCCGCAATTTCCACCGTATGAGATCTTAACCCTCTCATGAATATTCGCAAGACCGATACTACTTGATTTGCTTCCTACCTGATTGTTTTTAAGTTCATATTCTATCTGCTCTTGTTCCTCCGTTGACATACACCCGCCATTATCGATTACAGAAATAAGGATATGCTCATCTTCTTCTTGAATTGAGATTACTAAATAACCGTGACCTTTCTTTAATATCCCATGTTGAATTGCATTTTCTACAATGGGCTGTAGGATCAACTTAGGAACTTTCACGCTTGATAAATCTTCTGGAAAAACTACCTCGTAATCAAACATATTGGGATACCTGTACATTTGAATCTTAAGAAAGTTCTCTGCGTGATGAATTTCTTTCATCAGTTCTACCATTTCATAAGGCTGGTATATGGAGTAAGTCAACATTTTACCTAGAATCGTTGAAATTTCAGATATAGCTTGTGAATCATTACTTAATGCTAATGCTTTAATAATTTGCAATGTATTATTTAAAAAATGCGGATTGATTTGATGCTGGAGTGCCCGTACTTGGGCATCTTTCGCACTAGCCTGTTCAAACAAAACCTCATGATTTAGATCTTTAATTTTGTTAATCATTTTGTCCGCTGTGGCAGATAAAATAAGAATTTCCTTAGTACTGTCATCGTATAAATCTACTTCTAAGCTTTCCAATGGAATCCTTTTGAATTTCTGAGCTAACTTTGTAATCGGTTTCGTAATACTTTTTGAAATGATCATGGATGATATTAGTACGGCAGCGATGGTAGCTAATACGGAGTAGAAAGAGAACATGATCAATACATGAATGTGACGATCTACTTCATCCAGCGATTTGAGACCAATATTTTTCCAGCCAGTGATCTGCGAAGTATCATACACCACTGAATATGGAGATGTATCTGAGTCCGTCTGATCGACAATAAAGCTACCTTTATCACCGATAAGCTGCTGCTTCATTTGCAACATCTGCTCTCCATTCAAGTTATTCGAGGTGTTCCAGACGATATTACCTTGGGAGTCAACGATCATGATCGCATGTGAAAAAGATAAATCTCCAGAGTAAAACATCTTATCCACATAAAAGTTAAACACTAATGTCGCGTTATAGTCTTTATGTACATTTCGGTAGTCTTTAACTGGGATGAACATGGAGATCGTTTGCTCATCTGTTTTATTAAAATAATAATCTTGTGCGTGTAAGCCTGTGAATTTTACGATGGCATAGTCATCCTGCTTTGAAGGAAACCAATCTTGCTCCCAAAAGTTATAATCACTTTTGATAGAGCCTCCAGAATGATATAAAGCGGTGCCCTCTTTGCCGATAATTATAATGTCTTTAATATCATAATTGTAACCGATTGCATTTTGCATCGCATATTCAACAGTCCACTTGTTAGCTAGCTCATATTTGTAGTTGATCTCGTCCACGGAGTTGCGATATTCAACAGCCTTTAAGATATTTTCATTACTACCTAAGACTTGGATGATCTTCTTGAGGTGGCTGAAGTATGTATCCATAGTCGATATGGATTGCCCGACGAGTTGTTCTCCAGTACTAACCGCATTCTCACGAAAAGTTTCTTTGAAATATTGGGTGATGGCTAAACTGAAAATACCCAAAATAACGACTAGCATCGTAATAAAATAAACATTAATTTTACTTCTCAGTGAGCTGGGTCTTTTCATGATCTGGCTCCTCCAACCTTTGAATAAATTCAAGGGTCAAAAATTCTGTTTAAACCTCATTGTACTATAAACGCCCTTTAGGGGGACGTCAACGGTGCAGGTTGGTCAAAGACGGATTCCAACTTATCCAAAACAAAAACGCCTCCCGTTCAATGAACGGAAAGCGTAATACATGGATGTCCTTCTTCAGAATCCTGTTTTCTTGTTACTTCACAAGTTCCTCTAAACTTCCGAATAATGCTTTTGTCGATTTCAGCTTTGAAGCATTGCCGACCACCGTGAAATAATTTTGTTCCGTCACAGCCTTAAGTAAATCGGTGTACTGTCTGATATCTTCTGGTGTTGTCGACAAGATTTCATCCCGCTCTCGCTGCAGTTCGGCCTCCGTCACCTGTTCAAAATAATGTCGGTCCGCCCGCCGTCCCTGTGCGCTGGGACTAAGAGGCTGATCCAGCATAGATAAGGTGCCAATGATCGCTTTGGTCATCTCATCGGGATCTGCTTCATACCCCTCAACAAATCGATAAGCCTGATCATAAACCTCCAGCGTCTCCTGCAAATTCGGATCACGGTAGGAGGTGAACATCATTATCCCATCTCTGCGCAGAACCAGGTTTCCGCCATACGCACCGCCCTTCACACGTACGGCATTCCACAGATAGGTAAGGCTCATGATTTTCTTGAGCACCTGCATTTTGCCTGAATATGTGAATCCTAGCTTAGTGAAGTCGTATCCCTTAACCACATATTGTACCTGGCTGGAAGACATGAATCCTTCATTGTCCGCATGTCCCTGTGCCGTAATCTTAGGCTTATTTACTACTGGCCGATCCTGGATACCCAGCTTCGCTGCATTAGCTATGAATTCTTCATACAAATCAGGCGTACCAGTCACGCTGATGACCAAGTTGTTTTTATTGAACAAATCCCCACAGATGTCCTTCAGTGTGTCTGCCACCTGAGCTCCCTGCTGATCGAACGTCTCGGCAAGCTCGCGGATAAAGCGATAATAAGTAACGCCGCCCTGTTGTTCCTGATACGCTCCCATGTCCGAGAAATAGGACATCAGACGGCTGGCCGCAATCTCATTCCCTCTTTGATTCAGAATCGATTCCATCTGCGAGGCTTCCCGGCGGACGATTTCCTGCAGCTTGGTCAGATTGTCGAGCGCACTTGTGTAGAGTATCTCTCGCAGCAGGTCCAGTGATTCACCAATATGCCCCGCCATCACCTTCACCAGCGCAGAGAATTTAGGCTGATAGCTCGCCCCCGTAGCTTTTGCAGCGCCATAGAGCTCATTCCTGAAATATATGCCCCCGGTTTTGATCCCGATTTCACTGGTGAGCTCTTCGATGCTGTAGGACGCAGTCTCCATTTGGCCCAATACCTCTGCCAATAGCACCAAATAAGGAATCTTTTCAGGGGCTATAACACCCGTATCCCAATAAAGCTTGCAGTAGGTAATCTTATGGGTAGCTACCTCATGGTGGATCACTTTTATTCCCTCATTGATTTGTTCATGGGTCGGCACCTGAGGTTCTACGCTGCGGTTAATATCCTGTAAAGACAAGCTCGGTAGCTTCTGTAAATCTTCGGCTGCATCCGCACGACTCTGCCGCGCCAGAAGATGCTGTGTACTCTGAACAAGCTGCTCCAACTGATCTGGTTGCAGTGACGCTTTGTATTCACTCAATTGATGCTGAGTGGATGCTTCCTTTTCCGCTGCGATCGTCTTGGACGGGTTCAGTACCACCACACTGCAATGATCACTGTTCAGCAAATAGTCCTCAATCAGCTTCTCAAAATAACGGTCCGCAAGCTTTTCCCGAATGGCCGTGAGCACCTCTTCATAGCGCATGTGAGTAGTCGGCTGACCGTCATAGAGCCAGGATTTCATCACTTCGATATTGTAAGTAAGACCCTTCGGATACTGGTTAAAGTCCGCTTCCCGCAGCTCAAATTCCTTACTGTTGACCGCTGCCAGCACCAGCTTCTCATCTAGTCCGTCCTGGACCAAACGCTTTAATGTAGTCTTCACCAGCTCCACAAAGGCATCTTTGGAGGAGGCATTGGAATGCGTCAGCGTAATACCTAGCAGCGGTTGAACCATACTGTCGGAATAAAAAGCAAACGCGTCTTTGCCAAGTCCACTTTCGAGCAAGGCTTGCTTGAGCGGAGCTGCGTTGCTGTCCATCAGCATGCTTTTTAAAATATCAAAAGCAAGGTTCAGTTCCCGATCTGTAGAAGTTCCAATCACATAATTCAGACTCAAATAAGTCTTATCAGTGGCTGTTTCTGCTTCCAGAATCGGATAATCCCCTACCAGCTCCGTCATTCCAATGGGCTGTTGTAGGGCAATGGAAGTATCGAAGCTATTTCGTTCATAAGAACCAAGATATTCCTGGTCTATAAATTGCAGCTTCTCTTCAATATTAACGTCTCCGTAGAGATAAAAATAACTGTTAGACGGATGATAATAGTTGCTGTGCGCCTTGAGAAACTGCTCATAGGTTAGCGCAGGAATTTCCTGTGGATCTCCACCTGAAGAATGACGGTAAATCGTGTCCGGATACAATGACTTTTTGATTCTATCCATCAATACCGTAGTCGGCGAGGAGTATGAACCCTTCATCTCGTTGTAAACCACGCCTTTATAGATTAACTCATCTTCGGGATGCTGAAGCTCGTAGTGCCAGCCCTCTTGCTCAAAAATTTCTTGTTGCTTATAAATATTCGGTTGAAAAACACTATCCAGATAAACCTCCACCAAATTAGAGAAGTCCTGATCGTTCCGGCTCGCTACTGGATACATCGTCTTATCCCCAAACGTAAATGCGTTCAGGAACGTCTGCATCGAGCCTTTCAGTAATTCTACAAAAGGTTCCTTGACCGGATATTTCTCCGAACCACATAATACGGAATGCTCCAAAATATGAAAGACCCCCGTACTATCCTCAGGCGGGGTCCTGAAGCTTACGCTGAATACCTTGTTGTCATCCTGATTCTGCACGAACAGCAGCCTGGCGCCGCTCTTCAGATGTTCCAGCGTGAATACGTTGGATTCGTTCTCCGGGATAAATTCCTCATTAACAACCTGAAATCCATAATAAGTGTTCCCTGTGATCAAACGGCTCATAGATTTCCCTCCTCTGTTTAGGGATATGATAACTCTACATGAGCTTATCATATCCCTGGGCGATTATTCCATCAGTAGAAGGTCTCCGGGATTAATTTCTGGTTCACATAAAACAAGACCACGCCAGTATAATTACTGACAAAGCCTTGTTTTATTTCAAATGATCTTTTAATATTGCTCCGAGTTCAGCTGTGTATTTAGTCAACCTTAAGCTTATCTCTGTACGCATAACATCTCGAGTTAATCCAAAGCGTTCCTGATATCCTCGGCAAAAGATTTTGTAATACACCAAGAATTCCTCCTGTTCATCTGCCAGCACCCTGATATTCCGCTGTTTCAGCTCTTTTTGCAGCCGATAAGTATCCTGCATGATCCGGCGTTGAATGGCTTGACCAGCCATCAGATAGGCACGTTTAAGAATGTTGCTGGAGGGCTCGATCTCTTTCAGGCTCTTGCTAACCATAGTATCTATATAAGGAAGCAAAATGAGGTCTCGAACCATCGTACGTTCCTCCACAGTTATCATTTTATCTGGGTTCTCACGCTGCTGTTCCTCGTACTGCTCAACATGCTCGGTCATGATCATTTTCGTTTTCCAGCGTTCATTACCCTCAAGTTTACTCATTTATAGTGACCTCCAATCTGTTCAGCTCTTTCTAAGGCAACACCGGATTCAAGCATAGATGAAGCTCTGATTAGAGCTTTACTGCCATAACGAGCTTTTATTTGATCGATTGCACGTTCTTTGTTGTAAGCCCGAACCCTGTCATCAAAGAGTGTAAGTTGGATGACGCTATCATCTGATAGGTTAGTCAAGGAAATCGCTAATCGACCTATGGGAAGGCCCGACCAGTTGTCTGCAAATAATTTTTGCGCAGCAGCAGCTACTTCGTGTGTTAGTGATGTGGGTTCGGGCAATGTCATCTGACGCTCGTAAGCGTTTGAACGCTCTCCGTCCGTCTCTAAAACTGAAATAGATACTACCGATCCCATATAACCATACCGCCGGGCTCGCTGGCATACTTCAATGACGAGCTCAAGCAGCACAACCTCAATATCCGTATGCCTGGTGTATAAATTCCAGCGCAAAGCCTTGCCATGTCCCACTGATTTGATTTGATGACGCATTCCTGTGACCACTGGACTAGGATCTAGCCCGCGCGCAGTTTGCCAATAATATTCCGCTTGAATATCACTTTGCTTCCCCATGGTAGTTCGCATTCGTCGCTTAAATTCTGACAGTTCCATTCGCGCAATATCTCCAATTGTGGATATACCCATACGCCAAAAATTCTTGGTCATTCTAGCCGCTACCATAAACATATCCTGCACGGGAAGTTTCCAAAGGGTCGTCTCTAATTGATCAAAAGTCAGTTCGTAAATTCCATCCTTCATCTTTTTGGCGTAGTTATCTGTCGCCATCTTTGCCATAACCTTAGTAGATCCAATACCTACCCGAGTCCAGACTCCCGTCGAAAGTAAAACATGATGCTGAATTTTATGAATCATATCCTGCAGCGATCCTCCGAAATATGCAAGAGATCCTGTGACATCAAGAAACTGCTCATCGATACTGTAGGGTTCTACCAGATCGGTATATGTTCGGTAAATCTCTGATATTAAGAGTGATACTTTAATGTAAGTCCCCATGCGTGGCCTTATTACGATTAGCTCTGGGCATTTTGCTAAAGCTTCACCTACACGCGAAGCCGTTGTTACCCCCTTCGCTTTTGCAAGCGGGCAGGCCGCCAACACAATACCGTTCATTCTTGTTGGATCCCCCACTGCAACAGGTTTATCTCGATATTCAGGGTGGGCAGCTTTCTCCACAGAGGCGTAAAATGCCTGGCAATCAGACAGTAGAATGACGCGATTCTTAGGCATGACGTTGTTCCTGCACGGGCTGCCATGAAAGAATATTTGCTGCCAAGAACATGCGAGGCGTTCCTGTAGTCAGACAACTTGCTCGTATGCGTCCGTCACGGATACTGTGTATTTCAATTTTCCGCTGGCTGATATTTCTCGCCTTATCCTGATATATAATTTCAATTATTTGGCCGATGCTGATTTGCATGCGATCGCCTCCATAAAAATAAGAACACTTGTTTGTATTATATGCGTAATCGGGAATTTTAAGCAACAAAAAAGGTGAGGTAATTTCCCCCACCATACCGGATCTGATTTTTTAAAGCTGAGAATAATCTAATCCAGACCGAACGAGATCACAGTTCATTAGAGTGCATCCATGTGCTATAAAAAATGAGCATCCAGACCTGCGTATTCAACAGAGATTGAACAGACAACGAAAAAAGTTTACACTTTGATAGAGTAAACAACAGTAGTAAATTATTGATCTGTACTCAAAAGCTTTTTCTAGAAAGGAATTTTGCTAATGTTCCGTTCCTCCTACACCTTCCGCTCGGAAGAAGAAGCTTCCATGCTTCTGTTTGATTCTATCGGTTGGGAACAACTCGATTCACCTGCCTACTCCTTCAACGGCCAGAACCGGACGGAGAGAAGTTGTGTTATTTTTCAGTACACATTATCGGGAGAGGGTAGAATTGAAATCGATGGGGTTGTTCATCGGTTAACGAAGGGCAAAGCTTTTCTAGTGACTGTCCCCAGCATACACAGGTACTATTATCCGGAAGAAGGCACAGAGCCTTGGGAAGTTTTATGGCTCAATCTACGGGGGCCTTTAGCGATTTCACTTTGGAACCAACTCGCTGCTCATTGCGGTCCAATTGTAGAACTCCCCCAAGAATCGGTTTCGATAGATTTATTGTGGAGTACATTCAAGGACATTCAGGTTCATGAAGAAAGGGATTTGCATCTTTTAACGGGAAAAGTCTTTCAGTGGATCTTGTCCATGGAGAAATACCTCAAGAAACCAAATTTGTTAACCACCTATATAAAAAATGACAAGCTTCACGCCGCTATTCAATTCATGAAGGATGATCTGCATAATAATAATCTAAGCTTAGACGATGTTGCCGCTCATGTTGGTGTTTCCAAACATCATCTTTGCAGACTGTTTCAAAAAAACATCAATCTTTCACCCTTTGAATATTTAAAAAGACGGCGGATCGAGTTGGCAGCTTCCAAGCTTAAAACAACAGATTTGAGTATCAACCAGATTGCGACGGAGAGCGGATTTGATAATGCCAGCTACTTCGGAAAGGTTTTTCGATCCTATTTTGGGGTCAATCCTTCGACTTACCGCGAACAGGATCTAGCGTTCCAAACCAAACATGTATTTTTCGAAAATTGATCCATATAACAAAGGAGCAAGCCAGTGGCTTACTCCTTTTCTTATTAAACCTCTTTGAGTACAAATAATAAGCTTTTGAAATCGCCCTCAAGCTGTGGAAGTGAGAGTCCGAAGTGCATCAGCTCATCCCCTCTGTACACTTCACCGTTAAGCTCAAGTTTGTAGTTCTTAGCTGGGTCGAGTCCTTTCAACCGCAATCTACGGAGAGGTGCATTAGGCTCGGCCAGAACTCTGAAGTACGTGGCAAAAGCTTCTTTTTTATCATCCGAAACAAACATCCACGCAGTCTGATTCCCCTCAAATGGACTAAGCAGTCGATAGAAATCACCGAACTGAATCAGCATTCTCAGTTCCTTGTACTCAGAAACCTGTTTCCGGATATCCTCCCGCTCATCATCAGTTAGCTTGGTCATATCTAGTTCGTAGCCAAAGTTACCAGACATCGCAACATGACCGCGTGTTTCGAGTGGTGTGATACGGTGCACCTGATGGTTAGGAACAGCCGATACGTGAGCACACATAGAGCTTGCAGGATACACCATGCTTGTTCCATATTGGATCTTCAATCTTTCAATCGCGTCCGAATCATCACTGGTCCAGGTCTGTGGCATATAGTACAGCATTCCCGGATCATATCGTCCGCCGCCGCCGGAGCAGCTTTCGAACAAAATATGAGGGAAACGGGTGACGATACGCTCCAGCACATCATAAAGTCCAAGAATATAGCGGTGAGCCGTTTCGCGTTGACGTTCCGCTGGCAGAAGAGCAGATCCAATCTCTGTCATATTCCGGTTCATATCCCATTTCACATAAGTAATCGGAGCCGATGACAGCACGGAGCTAACCGATTCCACAATATAATCACATACATCCTTACGGGATAAATCCAGAACAAGCTGCTGGCGAGCTAACGTTCTTTTGTGACCTGGCACATGAAGACACCAATCTGGATGTTCACGATAAAGATCACTTTCTGGCGATACCATTTCCGGTTCGAACCATAATCCGAATTCCATGCCCATTGCCGTAATATCTTCTCCAAGTTTTCCAAGACCTTCAGGAAGCTTGCGGCGATCCTCTACCCAATCTCCGAGGGAGCTATCATCATTGTCTCGTTTCCCAAACCAGCCGTCATCTAAGACAAACAGTTCAAGTCCGAGATCTTTGCCTGCTTGAGCGATTTCTTTGATTTTATCTGCATTAAAATTAAAATAGGTAGCTTCCCAGTTGTTGATGAGAATAGGGCGCTTACGATCACGGAATTCGCCTCTGCATAACCGGGTCCGATATAGGCGGTGATAAGTCCTTGATAATCCCCCAAGCCCTTGACTGGATCTTACCAGCACAGCTTCAGGAGCCTGGAAGGATTCCCCAGGTTCAAGCAGCCATTGAAAATTAAACGGTTGAATGCCGATCCCCACTCTGGAAATACCGTATGGATCCACTTCTGCTTGCGCAAGAAAGCTTCCGCTGTACACAAGGCTGAACCCGTATACTTCACCGTGGTCCTCTGTTGCATCTTTTGCAAGCAAAGCCATAAAAGGATTCTGCGTGGAGCTACTCGCGCCGCGCTTACTGTCAATTCGGTGGATACCAGGTACAAGCGGTCTTTTATAGATATGGCGTTCTCTCGTCCAAGTACCGGATAATTGCAGCATGTCATAATCGGAATCATGGAAGTCAACATTTGCGCTTAACACACGCTTCAGCACCACATTGTCCTTACCTTGATTCTCAATCCGTACAGAACGTGTGATCACATCCTGATTATTAAACACGGTGTAGCTTAATACAGCAATCAGTCCACTTTTGTCATCTTGAAGAAAAAGTTCCAGTGTCTCTGCTTCTTCTTCACTTTCAACATAAGTGGAAGGCAATCCCTTTAACTCAGGCTTCCCTTTATTGATCTTATAGCTCTTATAAAGGAAATCCGTAACGGTCGTACCATCTACCAAATGAACCTCAAGTGCTGGTTCCCGGAAATCACCATTCCCATAAGACGGAAATTCACTTGGAATAGTGTCGAGGGAGATTCTCTTGTCCTCCATTGTGTAGGTCGGGCTAAAAGAGCAACGTTCCACCAAATTCAGCGGTTGCACTATTCCTTCTAATTTAGGACCCCAATAGACATGCGCTGGAAGCTCACCTCTAACGACTTCAATAACGTAGCTGGACTGCTCAGACTGTAAATGAAACACCTTGCGGCTGTCATCATAATAAATGCTCATAATATCCTCCTACTCTTCTTATCAGATCTTGTTGTAATATAACTGACTTAATTTATCTTGTTGTTTGAAGTCTATTTTAAAGATAATTGGAAGGGGATACAATCTTAATATCTATACCTTAAGTAGTAAAATATTGATCTATAAAAAATTCAATTTCATGTTATTAAGCTTTGCAGAACAATAAATGATTATTAGCGGCTATAGTAAAAAAAATACATAAAAAAAGAGGCCCCAAGATAAGGGCCTACTTCCTGTGAATCTTCCTAATTAAATATCAAATACGGAGCGTACAGTAAGCTGTGCACGAAGTTCTTCCGCCGTAGCTGGCTGGTCGAGATCTTTTTTAGCGATGGTAATGGTCCTAGTTGTACCACCCGACATATCAAAATAGTTGTCGCTGAAGATAGCATCTCTTTCCTTGAAGTCTAGGCCGACAAAACGAGCATACGCCGTAGCCTTCACAGTAATGACGAATTGTTCTTCTTCCTCTGTAAGTATGGCTTCAAGCTCAGGGTCAACGAAGCTAAAATGCTTCGGCTTAACAAACAGGACCGTTCCGCCACTCTTTGTCTCGCCCTCTACCTCAAAAGAATATTCCAGATAAGTCTCACGTTTCTTCTGTTTCGAATCCAGGATGCGGCCGAAATCAAGCTGTTCGAACTCAGCAGTACTTAACGCGGCAATCTCCACTGGCTTTATGCCTTCCAGCAAGACCTCCGATGCCCGAGTGAGCAGTCTCCAACTCAGTTCACCAATAACTTGTTCTCTGCTTTCGTTAGAGACATGAAGGGAGACCTTCGTTCCTTCGTCATGGGCAGAAACAAGAATCGGCGCGAAGAATTGTTTAGCCGCATAATGCATAGCCTTCCACCGGCCATAATAGTCGATACTGGACCAAGAAGCTACCGGCCAGCAGTCGTTCAACTGCCAATACAACGCACCCATACAGCGACCTCTATGTCTGCGCCAGTGCTCAACGCCGCAGCGCATCCCTTCTGCTTGGATCAACTGCGAGGCATATAGAACAGACTCAAAATCTTTCGGATATTTGTAAGTCTCCCCGATATAGTAGAGAATTTTCTCATTCCCGGTATTGTTCTTCTGATGGGACTCCATGACATAAGAGAAGATATTGCGATCCTCCGGCAGCGTAAACGACTCGATGGTCTTCAAGCCCGGAAAAGACTGCAATCCGAATTCAGACATATAGCGCGGATATAGCTTCCGATAATCGGTAAACGGTTCCTTCCCATGCCAGACCCCCCAGTAATGCATATCTCCGTAATTTTCGTCATTTGGCTTGTCAAAGCTACCCTTGGAGGAGGGTGAAGCACGCCAATAGAAAGTATTCGGATCAATTTCTTTAGCAATTGCCGGTAGAAGCACCTCATATTGCTTAATATAATCTGCCTTAAGCTGCAGTGAGTAATGCTTCTCCCAGTCCCATTCGTCCCAAGCCAGCTCCTGCTCGTTGTTGCCGCACCACAAGCCTAGCGAAGCATGATGGCGAAGACGTTTCATGTTATCGATGGTCTCGTGAGTGATATTCTCCTCGAAGGCTTCCGTCAGAGCATAAATGCCGCAGGCATACAGATGATCCTGCCAGACAATGAGGCCATATTCATCGCAGAGATCATAGAAATAATCATCCGGGTAATACCCGCCACCCCATACGCGAATCGTATTGAAATTGGCAGCGACACAGCTTTGGAGCAAGCGATCCGTGCGATCCCTAGACACGCGAGGTAGAAGATTGTCTTCCAGAATATAGTCGGCACCTGTAGAGAAAATAAGCACACCGTTGACTTCAAAAGCAAACGATTCTCCCCACTGATCTTCTTCCTGCTTCACAGTAATGGTTCTAAGTCCAATCCGAAATTCTCTACGATCTAACTCCTGTGACTTTTCCTCAATTACAACCTCTACGTTATACAGTGGCTGAGCACCGAGATTATTCGGCCACCACAGCTCTGGCTCCATAATTTCCAGTGCAATATGTTGATCCGTCCCAATCATTTCAGACACACGATGCTCAATGCACAGACCCGCTGGTGTGTGAACTTTAACCACAATTTCTCGATCAGCCGCTTGCCAGCTCTCTGTTCTAACTCGAACATCCAGCATGACCTTATCCTTCTCATGGAATTGCGTAATATAAACATCTTCAAGGCGAGCACTGTTGTAACCCTGAATAGAGAGACTACGCCAGATTCCTAGATCGGGTAACTTTGGACCCCAGTCCCAGCCGAACATGGAGTGCGCTTTGCGCAGATGCGATATCCCCTCTACCGCATCAGCACATCCACTGAGCGGCAATTCTGCTTGCTTCCGTAGAGTGAATTCTACTGGGGAGCGAAAAATGGCGTGGATAGTATTATCACCAGGCGTCAATACAGACTTGATATCCACTTCATACGTCCGGTGCATATTGTCACTGTTCAGAATATTAGTTCCATTCAGGGAAAGCTCACAAAGCGTATCGAGCCCTTCACACAGCAGAAATACTCGGTCATGCTCTAGTACGCCTGCTTCCAGCTGAAAACTACGCTTATATTCGTAATCGTAATTGGACAGTTCCAGAACCTCATACTCCTGCTCGCGGTAGAACGGATCTGGCATTTCACCTGCATTCAACAAATCATGGTAGACAGAGCCTGGCACGTTGGCTTCCAGCCATTTCGGTTCATGAAGCCGTTTCATTTCCCATTTTCCGTTTAGATTGACAAGTTGCATATTTTCGCCTCCACAAATGTGCTATTTTGACTTCTTGTATAAAAATTTTAACAATAATATGTATACATTTCTTCTATTGTGTTCGCAAAAGTAGTGTGCTATTTTAACATCACTAACACTGGAGGAAAAACATGATCAAATACACTGAGGCAAGCCATATAAACCCCGAATTGCTAGCTGATCCCTTCTGGGTAGAATCTCTGAGTCAGGTATCCCCAGAACATACGCATGATTTTTATGAATTTTTCATACTCACTGAAGGCCGGTGCCGGCATATCGTCAACGGGGCTGCCCAGCTTCTTCAATCTGGCTGCCTTGTCTTCATCCGGCCCGATGATACCCATCGCTATGAAGCTGACGGGGATAACGATTGCCGCTTTCTGAACATTCCCTGCCGAAAAAGCCTCATTAATGATGCCTTTAGTTACCTGAATGAAGAAGGATTCCTGCACGGGCTATTACATACTCCGCTCCCTAGAATCACCA
Source organism: Paenibacillus sp. FSL E2-8871 (assembly GCF_038000345.1). Lineage (NCBI taxonomy): Bacteria > Bacillati > Bacillota > Bacilli > Caryophanales > Paenibacillaceae > Paenibacillus > Paenibacillus sp. FSL E2-8871. The sequence continues at coordinate 2,859,852 of NZ_JBBOBV010000001.1, forward strand.
TGTTATCTCAAATGGAGATGGATGATTTCATTCGTTCTTTCGAACGCATCCGAATGCTTTCTACCTTAGACAAAGTAAAGTCCAGGATTTATCTGAAAGGAATACTCGTAGATACACTTACCCAGCATTTTTTCTCTCCAGAAACCATCGAGCAGCCAGAATTCCCACTGTGGCTCGAACATGCCGTTTCCAAGATGCATCTAAAAGAAAACTTAAACAAAGGCCTTCATGCCCTGTACGAGTTATCGGGCAGAAGCGCCGGTCATGTCAACCGGGCCTTTCGCCAGTACTTGAACCAGACACCAACAGAATATATCAACCAACTTAGGCTCAACGTGGCACGTAATCTGCTACTTACTACAGAACTACGTGTGGTCGAAATTGCTCTGGAGTCCGGCTTTGACAATGTCAGCCATTTCTATCATCAATTCAAAAAGTACTATCACCAGGCCCCGCTGGATTTCCGCAAAAATGCGCATGCTAATAGACTAGTTTAATTAACATTTGAAAACATAGAAAAAGGCTCCCCCTCTGCCTGAATGCAGAGAGGAAGCCCTTACAATAATTATTTTGAATTCCACAGCTCCATACGCTCTGCGTACTTTTGGTTAATGATTTCTTCTACTTTCTCATCCCCAGCCTTTTTCATTTCCGCAAGCATCTTATCGAATGTCGCGTTGGCTTCGGCTTCAGTAGGAGCAATGATTACTCTCGTAATGCTTTGATCCATAATATCTTTTACCTTCTGTGCAGTCAGTGCTTCAGGTGTTCCGCCATCAGGGCTCAAGTTGTCATATGCCGCTGTATCCCATACGGAATCCCCAAGACTCTTGATTGCCATCTGATCTACTTCACTGCGTTGATATTTAACGGCCATATCGTAAGGCTGTTCATTTGCATCCAGACCATTTTTGATAAACCACAACCATTTGCGGACACCGCTCTTCTTGACTGTGTCGTCCCAGTTTTCCTTGAAGCTATCCAAGAATGCAGGGTCCGGTTGTCTCTTGCCATCCACCATGGTGTATTGAACGCCTTCTTGGCCCCACAGCAGCAAATGCTGTCCTTCATCACTTGCCAAGAAATTGAACAGCTTCATTGTTTCTTCAGGGTGCTTGTTGTTCTTAGTAATAGCGATAGCATCCCATCCAAGTGAGCTTCTTGGTCCAAATGTCGTTTGGGCAGGGTCTACTCCAGGGGCAACAACCTTGTATGGGAAGAGCTGATTATCTTCTCCGCCATCCTTCTTCAAAGTTCCGTTCCCGTTACCTGGATCCCAGTAAGCGCCTGGTGTGGAGAATACTGCGCCAGTAGCCAGCTTTTGAACCCAAGTTTGCGTTTTGCTAATCGCAAATTCCTTCTCAATCAGACCTTCTCTGTATAATTTATTTACGTAGAGCAACATTTCACGATACTTTGGATCCTTAACATCATATTGCAATGTTCCATTGTTATCATAGTAAGTTTTCAGACCCCACATGCCTTTGAATGTTCCAAGGTTGGCGCCCATATTCTCGCCGTTCATGGTCATTGGAATCGATTCTTTTCCATCAATCGTTTTGTTTTTCGCTTTAAAATCCTTCAAAATCGCTTCTAATTCATCTGTTGTAAGCGGTGTTGAGCCATCTGCTTTGTCCGGTGCCAGATCTGCAAGCAGATTTTTTCTCATCAGCATCCCGAAGACTGGATCACTATCTAGTCCATACCAGTTAGCCAAGTAATAGTTCTTTCCATCTTTATAACGAGTCTTGGTCAGTGTGTCGCCATACATTTCCTTGATATCAGGGCCATTCTTCTCAATCAGCTCATCGAGTGGAATAAAGGCACCGCTTGTAATGTATTTATCAAGTGAAGCATCCCCACGGCTCATCACGACCACATCCGGATAGTCACCGCTGGCAAGCATCAAGCTTAGCTTCTCTGTCGGATTTCCTGTTGGCTGCTGAATAGAGATCTCAATGCCAGTCTTTTTAGTGATTTCTTGGGCGACAGCATCAGTAAAAGGCTCTCCCTTAGTATTTGAATCAAACCATGTAAGTGTAATCGGCTCTTGTTTTGTATTGTCTCCAGCCGCTTTGTTTGTATTGTCTGTTCCATCATTAGAGCCACAGCCCGCTAATAGTGAAGCAGATAATGCAGCAGTTATACTTACGCTCAACAATTTGTTTTTCTTTATCATAGACACCCTAATTCCTCCCATTAATTAAGTTACGTCACAAGTCTATCAAGCAACCAAGCAAGTCTGTCCGCTCACCCCCCTTCAGGGCCGCCAGCTGGACAACTCCTCTCCGGCTGGCGTTCGGTTATTTAATCATATTAACTCTTAACAGCTCCCAAAGTCATACCCTTAACAAAATACTTTTGCAGGAACGGATATACTAGAACGATAGGCAATGTTGCAACCATCGTCGCTGCCATCCGGATCGTATCGCTTGAAACAGCATTTCGCTTGGCGGAGTTTGCCAGCATTTGCGATTGCGATACCATACCTCCGGTCTGGAATTGACTCAGTATTTTGACGAGGACAGCTTGCAAGGTCTTCAGGTCTGAGCTGTAAGTAAATGCATAGGAGTCAAACCACGAGTTCCAATGCGATATTGCCTGAAAGAGGCCCACTGTCGCGAGTACTGGTGTTGTTAACGGCAGCACAATCCGGAAGAAAATCATTAAGTCGTTCGCTCCATCTACCTTCGCTGACTCCTCAATCTCACCAGGTAATCCCTCCATAAAGGTACGGACAATAATCATATAGAAGACATTCATCAAGCCTGGCAGAATAAAAACGGAGAAAGTGTCGATCATATTCAGGGCTTTAAGCACCATGTAATAAGGAATCAAACCGCCTCCGAAATACATCGTAAAGACGAAGTAAAGGTTCCAGCCCTTGCGTCCCATCAAATTCCGCCGGCTTAGCGGATAAGCAAGCATCGTAATCACAAGAACCGACAGTGGTGCACCAATTACGGTCCGTTTAACTGTTACCCATATCCCATTCATAATTTCGGTATCTTTCAAAATTTGTTTGTAGCTATCAAAGGTGATATCTCTTGGCCAAAAGTAGACGCCGCCACGAACAGTATCCTCAGCAGCATTTAATGAAAGAACGAGAATATTCCAAAAAGGTAAGAAGGTAACTAGCAACACAAGGATGAGAATCAAATATACAAAACACTTAAAGATATGATCTCCGTATCTGTTCAAAAACATCTCAAGCGCTCCTCTCCATTTTGTTATTTAGAACAACGCTTGGTCGTTCACTTTTCTAGAAATTCGATTCACGATTACAACAAGAATGAAGGCAATAACGGATTTGAATACCCCCACGGCAGCCCCGTAGGAGAACATGCTGTTTTGTAACCCGTATTTGTATGCATAAATATCGATAACTTCCGAGTACTCAAGTACAGTGTTATTTTGCAACAGATATTGTTGTTCAAAGCCGGCATTCAAAATACCTCCGACTGCAAGAATGGCCAATATCACGATAGTTGGACGTAAAGCAGGGAGCGTAATATTCCACATTTGCTTGAATCGGCTAGCTCCATCTACTCTTGCGGCTTCGTAAAGCTCTGGATTAATAGCGGATATTGCAGCTAGGTACATAATGGCGCTAAAACCCATTTCTTTCCACATATTAGATAAGGCGATAATCCACCAGAATAAAGGTCCGTTTTGTAGAAAAGCTACCGGTTCGTTAACAATCCCGAGCGTTACTAGAAGATTGTTGAACATCCCATCGGAAGCTAGCAGCGTAATAACAATGTTAGCGGCGATAACCCATGAGATAAAATGCGGTAGATAAGAAACCGTCTGCGTAAAGCGTTTGAAAAATCCCTGTTTTGCTTCATTCAGCACAAGCGCGAGTATGATCGGCGCAGGAAACCCGAATAACAAGGTCAAGAGGCTTGTCGCAAGCGTATTACGCATTACACGGTAGAAGTCTCCTGTGGTAAAGAAATATTCAAACCACTTAAAGCCAACAAAGTCAGCATGGAAAAATTGTTGAAAAAATGTTCCTCCACCCGGTTGATAGTTTGTAAATGCCATATACATACCAAACATAGGTCCATAGGAAAATAGCAATGTCGCAATTATGGCAGGGAGCATTAGCAAAAATAACCATTTCTGCTCTTTTAATCTGTACCAAAAATTATTGCCCCTGACTGTTTTGATAGCGCTTGCTTTATGCATCAAATACCCTCCCTTTTTATTTAGTGCAGCATGCCCTGCTACATCTCGATTCAGCTTCTCTCCTATTTATCTTAAGTCCGTATAGGGCTCCTTTCTATACTTCAATCCTCCGAATGATAGCGCTTTTTAAAGGAGTTTCTGAACATTCGAGCATTGGATTTCGATATTCAGTCTGATATGATAAACTTGGCTTTCCGTGAATTCACAGTAAAGAAGGGACTTCTACGATGCGTCATTTTTACAAAAAGTATATTTATATGCCTTTTATCGACCTTAGCTTTCGCTCCAAGCTATTCCTCGTGTTCGTTCTGGTCACCATTCTTCCAATGATGCTTTTTGTCTATTTTTCATTCGAACTTACAAAATCAAAGCTGACCGATCAAATCTACATCAATATGATGAATTCAACGGCCCAGATCAACAAGAACCTGGAGAACAAACTGGACAGCTATGAGCATATTTCCGCTTCTATTTACTTGGATAATAGGCTAGCCACTTACCTCACGAGCGAATATCAAGATGATCCATCTTATCTAGACGTCTATCAATATATTGGCAATCGTATAGACACGGTAATGGCTGCCTATCCCGATTTTGGTAGCGTTTTCATTTATTCCGACAATCCATCACTGCCCAAGGATAATTATTATATCAAGCCAGTTACACCCGAAGTGAAAGAGACAGAGCTGTACAAGCAGCTGATGCAGTCTCATGGGAATATTATTCATCTGTCCTCACCACAGTCACAAGATAATCCCGCAATGTTTACACTGGCTAGGTTACTGAACAATAATCGCAACCAATATCCCTACGGTATTCTGGTCTTCGAAATATCCGAATCGGTGATCTATTCTTTAATGGAGAAAGAAGCAGGCGGCAAAGATATTTTTATTGTTAATGACAAGGGCCTTATTTTATCAGCCGCCGACAAACAATTATTAAATACAAGTCTGCCGGAAATGCTTGATCAGAACTTTGATGAATTGCCTTCTGGCAGATTTGATACTACCTATAAAGGGGAAAAGGCTTTCGCCGTCTATAACACGCTCACAAATGGATGGAAAACCGTCTCTATATTCCCTTATGACAGTATCATTCAGGATGCGAAATCACTGTCAGAGCTCATCATCAAAATTTCTTTAGGCTTTATAGTCGTCGCATTATTGTTGATTTATATTACTGCATCGATGTTTAGCAAGCGTATCCGAATGTTAATCCGAATGATCCGGCGGCTAGAACGTGGTGACTTCAACCCTACGAATGATGAATATTTAGGTAATGATGAAATTGGCCAGCTTCATTTTGCCTTCAAGCAAATGACTACACGCTTAAAGAGTCTAATCACCGAAGTGTATCAGAAGGAGCTACAGAACAAGGAGGCAGAGCTTGACCTGCTTCAGGCCCAGATCAACCCCCATTTTCTGTACAATACACTGGGCTCCATTTCGTCTCTTGCCCTAAAACATCAAGATACTCGCATTCAGGATTTGGTGCTTCATCTCGCCAAGTTTTATCGCATCTCCCTGAATAAAGGAAAGAGCATCTTAACTATTAATGAAGAATTGAAGCTGACGCAAAGCTACAATGCCATTCAACTGATCCGATTCAAAGGACAACTGAACATCACCTACAATATTGATGAAGCGATCTTACCTTACTCTACAGTCAAGCTAGCCTTGCAGCCTTTTGTAGAAAATGCGGTGCTTCATGCGGTGTGGAATCAGGAAAGCCCGCTAAATATTCATATCAAAGGCATAGTCGAAAATAGTGATATTATTCTATCTGTAATTGATGATGGCATGGGGATGAGCCGTGAGACACTTCACACTTTACTTGACGATAAACCCGGGCGAGGTTATGGGATTTCAAACGTAGATCGACGGATAAAACTGAGGTTTGGTGAGCATTACGGCGTTACAGTGTTTAGTAGGCTCGGAATAGGAACCACTGTGCAAATTCGTTTGCCGCAAAAGGAAATTTGAGGAACCACGCATCTGAATAACCGCAATATGGTCCGTAGGTAGCTACAGATCGTTTGGATTTATTAAAGCTTATTGAGAAATCAGAAATATTGATTAATAATTAGGGAAATCCTCCCTGAAATTTGGCGATTTTTGCTCATTATACTGATAATCAGGGAAATCCTCCCTGATTATTTGCTGATTTGGAGGTAAATTCAGAATTCGCCCGATTATTAGGGAGGATTTCCCTAATTACATTGCATCCAGGAATTTTCTGGCTATTTTTAGGGATATTTTCCCTAATCGCTCTCACCTAGCCTAGTTACCACGAGCTTGCCACGAGCCCCTCGATATAACCATTATCATTTTAATAAAGCTTCAGTGAACACCAAAAACGAAGGAGCTAAGCATCTAGAGATTGCTTAACTCCTTCGTTCATTTGTATATTTGCAATGTTTTACTTCATAATCAAGTTATAAATCACTTGGGTCGCTTCTGCTCGGGAAGCGATCCCTTTTGGTGCAAATAGACCTTCATTTTGACCTTGAACCAGTCCTAGGCTGGCTGCTCCCTTTACAGAAGCGGCTGCCCAAGAGGAGACCTGCTTCATATCTTTGAATGTCACATCAGTTGAAGCAACAGTTACTTTGCCATTCTTCAGCTCATAAGCTTTCATTAACATGACCGTGATTTCTTCACGGGTAATCTGTGCAGCCGGCTCGAACTTGGTCGCACTCCTGCCGCTCACGATGCCCGCCTTGTAAGCGATAGAAATGGACTCCGCGTACCAAGCAGACGGTGCAACATCAGCAAAGCTAACATCTCCCCTTGTGGTCAACCCTAGGGAATGAACGAGCATAGAGGTGAACTCGGCACGCGTAATCGCACGGTTTGGTTCAAACTTGTCTTTGCCAGTCCCTTGAACATACAGCTTCGCCGCCAGCTCTTGGATTGCAGGACTAGCCCAGTGATTGGCTGGCACATCGACAAAGGTCCGTTTGAGCTCCAGCACAGCATATTTACTGAAGTGGTTAACTTGTGCTGTCAATACACCATCAGCATAATTCGCAGAGATATATTCCAGCTTACCGTTATCCGCAATATAGTAAATGCCTCCACGCTTGGAATCAAAACCTTCTCCTACTGTCAGGCTTAGCGTAATGGGTTGATCGAACGCAGAAAGCGTTTCTGATGTGCCAGCTTTCGTGGTCACCGACAGACTGAACTCATAGATATCACCCATGAGTCTAACCTGTGCTTGAGTAGTTCCCTCCGCTGCAGCAATGATCTCATTAGCCTTGCTGCTGAGTGGTACTAATTTCAGGGTTATCGTGCTATCATCCCGCTGACTTTCCGGTAGCTTGCTCTGCAACTGGCGGAGCAGATCCGCAGGCACCTTCATGGAGAACTTACCGGACTTCAGAACCAGTGTGTGATTCGCCAACTGGCGAACTACATCAGAGGATAATTGTATCTGTTGTGTATCTCCCTTAATCTCCACGATGACATTACCAGATGCACTATCCACTTTCAGCATCTCTGGTGTAAGGATTAGAGTGCCCGCGCCATTCTCTTGATCTACAATGCTACCAGGAGTACCGTTGTTGTTACCCGGATTCGCAGGGACTTCAGGATTTCCCGGTTCTACAGTGGAGGCTGCTTTGACTGTAACTTCTGCCATAGCTTTGAAGCCGCCGTCTGCTGTTTCCACAGTAATTGTGGTTTTCCCAGCATTTACAGCCGTTACCGTTCCATACACTACGGTAGCTACAGACGTATCGCTCGAAGTCCAGTGTACTGCTTTATTCGCCGCCTCTTCCGGAGATAGCGTAGCCGTCAACTTTCCGGTTTCACCAGCGGTTAATGTTAGCTCTGTCTTATCTAGCGATACACCTGTTACTTTCTTAGGTGCAGCTGTCAATTTTACCAGTTTCGATTCAGTCGGCTGCAAGGACAACGCGAGTGTTCCTGAAATAGTCGAAACCTCTCCCGTCCATAGGTCTTGCATCGTGTACGAATCCGCTGCGTCCAGTCCGGCTCTACCAAGATTCACCGTTTTGTCTGCAGAAGCATTGGCGCTGTAGTTGAATACAGCCAGATAATAATCGTTGCCGTCTTTCATCACAAAAGTATCCGCTGCATTTGCATTCGTATTTCCTTCCAGCGGCTTGAACACTTTTCCTTTTAACGCTAGTTCGAGAACCTCCTTGTTGTTAAACAAGGCAGTCATGTACTCCTGTGCCTTTGGATCGTTAACATCATCAGAACCGAGAAGTACGGTACCGGCGATGACGCCAGAGTTCATTCGACTGCGAGCTTCAGTTAAGCTGGAAGCACGGGCCAACGCTAAATGATCGGGATCCGTATAGGTGTAAATTGTGCCATTTTGCCAGAATCCATAAGTTAACGAATTCAGCATGTATTCCGTTTCATTGATCTTGCCGTAGGTGTCGCAGGAAATACGTCTGCTGTGTGCATATTGGCTTGGAAAGATTGGCGCAATAGATGCGCTAATGAACATTTTGCCATCCAAACGATCTTTCACATAACGCATTCCTTCATTGTAAGCTTGAATCCCTGTCGTTACGGTTGGATCGAAATGTTGTCCCTCAAGCGAACCGTGCGTCAAGAAATCCAATTTGATGAAGGTAAAGCCCAGATCCTTAAATTTGTCCAAAAAATAATTCATGCGCAGTTTAGCACCTGGATGTGTCACATCCAGAGGAAAAGCCCCATCCAGCGTCGGCAGCGGTTTACCCTCGGCATCTTTGAGGACAATGTCGCCATACGTATACTTATTGTCGGTACCCTCTACCGGCTGGCTCATATTGTTGCCCCAATATACAAATGGTGCCCAATAAATACCTGCATGCTGACCATTGCCCTTAATTACTGATACAGCGTCAGCAAGCTGCTTATCATTCAAATTGTCCCAATAGGAATCCATATTAATAAATACATTACCGTTATTATTGAAATCATTTAGGTGCTCCTTATAATAATTGGAGACATCCACAACGTCTTGGTATGAAAGTGTACCTTCGTAAGCTCCCCAGCTGTTAAAACCAACAGGTACGCCTTGCGGCAACTCAGGATTCAGCAACAGTGGAGGTGTGATGATCGCATTAGCTTTTCCGTATTCCTCAAGTCCTGTGCGGTAATCACTGAATGCCCCCACCATAATCATCGGCGAAGACAATTCTGCGCCTGTAAGGATGCCATGAGGCTGGGTATCCCGTGTAACGTCGCTGGCTGCTCCGCCATAAATCGCTAGCTCATTCAGCCGATTAGAAGAACCTTTCCAGTCGATCCCGGTCTTCCACGTATCATGAGTTACCGACCCGAGCACAAGGCCGCTGCGTGTCGAGTTATTAAAAATAGTCGTCATTTCATAGCTGGTATCCGCTCGGTTCATAGATTGAGATTTATAACGAATCCAAGCATCATTGTCAAAAGGAACGGTCAGTACCCGGTTATCTGCACTGGCACCGATATCCACTCCACCTGAACGTTTTACGGTAATAGGTGACATATAATTAGTCTGTAGCGCCGTATCGCTAATGGCATCCAGACGAGTTAAGAAATACTTCTGATCGTCATAAAACTTGTAAACCTGTTTGAGCGTTGGCTGTCCAGCTGAGGTATGAACAAAAGTAAGCTCCACTCCTTTGCCAAAGCCATCCTGAATTTCTACTGGAGCACCAGCGCTTGCATGATTCTCATAGCTTGTAGTCTCAACGAGAGTATCACCGAGTTTGATGCTGCTATAGATTCCTTGCAGCTTCTGACCATCCGTCCACTTGTAGCTTGCGTATCCAGACTTAGTATTAAAGGAAACCTCATATTGTCCATTCGATACGAGCGTTCCATAAGTATATTCGGTAACGGTGATGGCCCCGTAGTTATTCGAAGTCCCTGGTGTCCCCAGATCACCATCCGCTTCAACTGGAGGGTTAGGATCTGTACCCAATGCCGGTTCTACAATAATTCGATCCAGATCTGGCGCGTACCAGTTGCCGTCTGAGAATTTGATTGTATTCTCGCCTTCGTTCAGGGGCAGTGTAAGCTCATATGTGAGCGCCGTATCCCAGTCTGGTGTCTTTGGCAGTTCATAATACTGCTCTGCCCCACCATTAGCGCTGACGTATAAGCTGCGCGGGTCACCTGAGAAATAAGCTACCGTGATCCGATAATCCCCTGTCATCGGAGCCGTAATCTTATTGAAAGTTAAGGAACTGCCGCCATTCAGATACCCTACCTTCTGTCCACCGGAAGCATTCGGGCTATCGCCAACTCGCGCTTCTCCAGTTAAATCATTGACCGGAGACTCCGCTTCATAACTGATCGTATACGGAATGACTTCAATCCGATCGAAATCTGGAGAGTACCAGTCATGATCCGAGAAAGTGATCGTGTTCAGCCCTTCCTGCAAGGAGGCTTCTACATCATAAGTTCCTACCGTATCCCAGCTTGCTGTCTTTGGCAGATCAACCAATTCATCCAGTCCATCATTCACCTGCATATAGACAGGCCGCTGGTCACCGGAAATATAGGAAATACGGATCAAATACGTTCCCGCTGCCGGCACAGTGACATTTGTGAACTGTAAAGTACTGTTTTTATTCATATCCTTTACAATTTTTCCACCGGAACCAACGCTGCTGTCCGCTATTTTGGCGTTGCCTGTAATTATATTTTCAGGCGCTTCAGCTTCTATGATTGCACCATGCAGCTTCTCCTTCCAGTCGCCTCCAGATCCTTCACCTGGGTCGCTGTCGTCCAGTCCATGAATTACGATCTTGTCGATGTCTGGAGAATACCAGTTGTTGTCATCAATCAGGATGCTGTTCTCTCCAGCATTCAGCGGAAGTGTCACATCATAAGTTCCCACCGTATCCCAATCCACTGTCTTGGGTGGTTCTTCAAACTGCTTATCGCCGCCATTGGCACTGATATTGAATGGCCGCGAATCGCCAGAGATATAGTACACTGTAATTTTATAATTCCCACTCTCACTTACAGTCACATGATTGAACTGCAAAGTGCTTCCTTGATACATGCCTCCGACTTTCTGCCCCCCGGAAGCCGCTGGGTGTTCAGAAATAGAAGCATTGCCAGTCATAGCATTTCCATCAGCTTCAGCTTCATAGGTAGTACTCTCCGTATCATCGGCATAAACCGTACTGACAAACTGACCGCCACTGCCTATTACCAAGCAGATGATGACCAAGAACAAAAATCCTCTTTTCATTGCTTTCCCGAACATTTAATCCCTCCGTTTGTAGGTCTCCTTGCACTTTTGTGATATTCGGGCTATATCTGTCCATCAAGTCATCAAAGGAGTTGGTTAAGAAGCATCTTGAAAGCGCTACCGATTTTCGATGAACTAAAACACCTTTGATTGCCTTGATGAATGAAGCCCCTCACATGTGCTAGTTATAATACATGCTTAATTGTAAAAAGCAGAGGGATTAATATCCATATCGCAAGTTTACTATTCGTAAGGGAAAGTAACTTTATTTCCTATTTGCCGAACTGAAGCGCTGGCACAATCATAGACTCTTCCTATACTCGTTAGGTGTAACCCCTTGGTTCTTCAGAAATAGGGAGATAAAATAAGATGTGCTTTCGTAACCGACTCTTTGGGCGATATCCTGAATTTTGAGCGAGCCGTCAGCCAGCAACTCTGTAGCCTTATCGAGCCGGATACGTGTTAAATAATCGTGAATCGTGATACCAGTCTTGTCTTTAAAGATGGAGCGTAAATAGTTGGGCGACAAATAAACCTGATCAGATAAGCTATTGATCGTAATCGGCTGATCAAAATTCTGGTCGATCATACTGCGAACCTTGTGAACTAGCTTCGTGTTTTTGTCCATAAGACGCTCACCCAGCAAGCTCATGGCATTGCCTGCAGTGCCCAGGATCAAATCCTCAATCTCATTTAAAGTCAGTGCATTATAGATGGAATGATATAACTCCGCCCGTTTAACCCCCTCAGGAACAGGTTGATGCAGTTGCTCCAGCAGTTCGTCGACAAGATCAATCGCCCAATCGCAGATATTTTTTTTCTTGATTCTTAGTAGGGCTAGCCCCTCGAAATACTGATGCAGCTTCTGTGCGGCTTGCTCGAAATCTAGCTGATTGATAGCTTCAAACCACTCTTTCCTATTAAAAGGTGGCACATGCTCACTATCAAACTGGTTTGAAATCGCCAAGGCATGAATAATTGAACCCGTACCTTTATAGAAACGCTCGTTTAGGATTTCACGCGTCTGCTTATACAGACAATGAACCTCCGTTAATTCGGTTTCCTGTGCACCGACTGCTGCCGTCACTGTGAAATCCAGTCCACTTCGGATAGCCGCGGCCAAATCCTCCCACGCATAATACCCAGGCTGTTGGCGTGCTTCCATAAACACACCTACCTCCCCATCTTTGTAAGGCACAAATACCGTCTCTATATTCTTCGACTTGAAGAAATGATCCAGAAAAGCTACCAACCGGTTCTTACAATCCTCCAGACTCTGCTGTTCCCCCTCTGCCTCAATCGGATCGATACTGAACAGCGCCATTGCGTAGCGATTCCTCTCAGACTCACGGGTAAGCTTGCAATAGCTGGTCGCCAGATCAGCGGCATGTTCCGCATTTTTTTCATAGGAAAGCTCCTTAAGAAGGTTCGTTTTAGCCGCCTCCATGGAACGTTTCTTCATTTGAACTTCCTCACAGCGCTGCTTCACCTTTGCGATAACGCTTCCAATTTCATTCAAGTCGAGGGGCTTCAGTAAATATCCAACAGCACCTACATTTAGAGCCGATTTTACATAGTTGAATTCGTCATGCCCAGTCAGGAACATTAACTGCATCCAGTCATAGCTCTCATGTATTTTTTTAGCCATTTCAATACCGTTCATAATCGGCATCTGGACATCTGTAAGAATAATATCAGGTCTAATGGCCTCTATCTTCTCTAGAGCCTCTCTACCATTACTCGCAGTTCCGACGACATAAATACCCATTTCTTCCCAGCGGATATAATCTCTCATCATCTCAAGGCCTATTTCTTCATCATCAACTAGAAAAATACTATACACTGATGTCCCCTCCTCTTTGTTGTCTGCATCTGTTTCTTCTATTATATTCTTTTCCCCTTAGGCTACTATGATCCAAATAAATGAAAGTTATTTTCAGGCATAAATCGTTAATTTGCAGACATCGGCAAAAGGGCTATCCGGTCCATAACAGACCGGATAGCCCTTTAATCATGCGCTAATAACCCAGCATAATTAAAGCGGGGGTTCATATCACCCCCGCTGAATCATTATACCAACTCTAACTGACTGTTAAAATAGTAGCTTCCTCCTATTTCTCCTTGAACAGTAGCTCTTCTATCTCCCAACCGAAGTGTCACGGTTCCTGGCGAGTAGGTACGGATCGTAGCTTCCACTAATTGACCATTGTCCCAAGCTACATCAACCTCAGCATTTCCTTTGGCCCGCAGTCCAGATACCGATCCTGTACCCCATGCTTTTGGAAGTGCAGGCAGCAGATGAATCTCACCCTCATGGCTTTGCAGCAGCATCTCGGCAATAACAGCCGTACCCCCGAAATTCCCATCGATCACAAAAATATTGCACTCCGCTCCTCCAATGCCCGATTTGGAAAAGCTAAATAAATTATCGAAACTGAGTCCACCAATCAAATGAGAAATATGATTAAAGGCCTTTTCCCCATCATACAATCTGGCAAAGCCGAGACCGAACAATGCTGCGGTAAATTCCACATCCTCCAGTTCTTCCTGAACCATCCGGTTCTCAAGTGTTACTCTCACCGCAGCGCTAAGTTCAGGTGTCTTACTTGGTGTGATCTGATTACTTGGATATACCGCGAACAAATGGGCCAAATGCCGATGCTCCGGCTGCGCTTCCTCGTAGTCCTCTAGCCACTCTTGCAGCTGTCCTCTCTTGCCGATCTGAAATGGTGGCAGCTTGGATATCGCTTGCTCCAGCTGCTCCTGTAGTTCCTCGTCCGTATTCAGTAGCTTCGCAGACTTCAAACAAAACTCAAAAAGGTCTTTCACCAGCATCTGATCCATAGTGGTACCCATAGACAGCTGCTGTGCCCCATCGCTGCTATCCGTAGGATAGAAATGATTCTCCGGCGAGTTCGAAGGTCCAGTCACCAACCAGCCGTATTTGGGATGAATGGTCATATAATCTAGGAAGAATGCTGCGGCTTCTTTTAGCACTGGATATGCCTGTTGCTCCAGAAATACACGGTCCTGACTGTATTCATAATGCTCCATCAGATGCGTCGCAATCCATAGTCCACCTGTAACGTTTAGCCCCCAAGATGTCTCCCAGCCCGGAGCCGTGAATCCCCAGACATTCGAGAATACATGTGCTACCCAGCCTTTGCTGCCATAGAAATCGCGAGCGCTTGACTTTCCAGCATGAGACAAACCCTCAATATAGCGCATTAATGGTAAATGACTGTCCCCAAGATTTACGACTTCCGTCGGAAAGTAATTCATTTGCGTATTGATGTCCAAATGATAGTCACAGCTCCACCCCATACGGCAAGCCTCACCATCATTCCATATTCCCTGTAAATTCAGCGGTAACGGGGAGTCTGCCCGAGCTCCAGCAATAGTCAGGTAACGTCCGTACTGCAGGAACAACGCGAACAACTGCGAATCCTCCTCCTGGCCCTGTGCCAGTAATCGAATACGTTGGTCAGTCGGCAGATTCACCTTCCCAGTGGTACCTAATTGGATATCCACCTTACCATATTCTTGCTCATAATCTTCGATATGATCTTCTTTTAACTGCGCATATCCTTTAATCAAAGCCTGCTGTAATGTGCTGCTGCTCTCCATTTCCCACTCTGAGTTACTACGGTTGTACTCGGTGCTGACGGCAAAATAAATTCGAGCCTCATTGGCTCCGGCAATTCTCAATTGACCGTCCCCTCTGTACATCGTACCGCCGGAAATGCTTACCTTAATTTGTCCCTTTGCCCATACCCCGCAAGTGCCGTCACTATGCACATTCTCTGTGGCTTGTCCTCTGAATTCAATAGTGTCGTCATTCACGACTTGAGTCGTAAACGACTCTGAACCACCCTCCAGACCGATCGTAAAGGATACACCTCCCGGTTCATCGCTCCAAATTCTTGAGACCACCAGATCATCAGCATGGGAGGCAAAAATCTCACGATGCAGCGTTGTTCCACTACTTTGAACCACTGTCTGGGCCACCGCACAGGTCAAATCCAGCTCTCGCTCGATAGCCGCTGCTGACCTGGAATCCGTGTCCTGTTCTGCAAAGTCAATGACAACCTCGCATAAACCAAGGTTCGTACCAAAATTTCGTTTCTTCGGCTGCAGATGTTGTTTGGCTAGACGGTCACCTTCGTTATAATCGCCAGCAAAGAAGTACTTTCGCATCTCTTCCAGCGCAGCTTTGCCTCCGAAAGGAGCAGGCTCTGACTCAGCTTGACCCGACCAGTAGGTAACCTCGGTCATGTTCCATACCTCACGATACGGAGCAGCTATCACTACTGCACCTATTCTTCCGTTGCCCAGTGGCAATCCTTGTGACCAATCTGTTGCAGGGGTAGAATACCATAATCTAAAATCGCTCATTTTATTTTCTCCTGTCCATAGTAGAATCTGTGCAAGCGCGATAACCCTCTAAAAATGTTGTTAATTAATCCGCTATATAGTGTAAAATTATTCATAATTCCATCTCTTTCAAGATGAATCACACTTTCTTAAACCTATCCAATATGTTGCGGATTCATTGTATTTATCGTATCATTTGGATTAATCACTGTCTTTGTTGACCTGTTCGATTATTTGACGATTTGTACGGTAAGAATAGAAAAGAGGGGCCGCATGAATAAACTATCTGAAATGACTCCGTATGTCGGCGCAATCATGCCTTATGTGTACGACGGCAGCAGCAATGAGCATCTGAGAGTCGGTAATGCATACGCGTTCCACTTGTTTACTGATGGCCCCGGTGAGATGGAGATCGACGGAATACGTTATCCGATTGAACGGAGGACACTTGTCTTTCTCCGTCCCGGTCAGCCCCATGCTTTTCATATCATGCCTTCTCATCCACTGTCGTCCTACAACATCTATTTTGATTTATGGGACAACCGCTCTCCAGTATCTAATAACCTTTTATTTATCCATGCCCCTGAAGTCTTACAATTTGAAAAAAAAGCCACCGAAGCACCCTGCGCCGAGCTGAACGAGTTGCCTTGTGTATTTCCACTAGCTAAATATCCTCTGCTATACGATAGTCTTGTGATGATTGCCAAGTCTTACAATGACGCGCTGTTCTATCGTAATGAGACGGCCAATAGCTATCTGTACGGCTGGATCTTGAGCTGGTATAATGCCCTCCATCAGCATCAGCCAAGTGATTATCGTATTGTCCGCCTGCTGGAATATTTGAACACCCACCCCGAGCGTGGTAAGTCTATCGAAGATTGGGCACAGTTCTGCGGGCTCAAGCGGACATATTTCCATGAGCTGTTTCTACGGGAGACCGGAATGACGCCACGCGTCTACCATCATAATTTAGTCATGAGGCGGGCGGCAGGACTGCTTCTGGAGAGTGAGCTTAGTGTGACTGCGATCGCTGAGAAGCTGGGTTATCCTTCCATCCATCCTTTCTCCAGACATTTCAGTACCTGCTACGGCATTAATCCAACACAATACCGCCTTAATCCGCAAAGCCGAATACGAATGTAAGACTCCAACAAAAAAGAATACGCGCTATCCGCGAGAAGCGGTTGCGCGTATTCTTTTTTCAATGTGTATAATCAGTTGGCTTTTGCCGTTAATTTGAAGATTTTGGACTCTGCCGGTTCGAGCGTAACTACAAGCTCTCCCGCTGTTTCCCCTTGTGTGCCTTCCCATAGATCAAGCAGTTGGTAAGCTGTTTGACCCTTCAACCCTGCACGCTCCAAGGAGATAGATTTATGAGCAGAATTCACAGCATCATAGTTGAAGACAGCAAGATAGAATACATCATCTTCTGCATCATCAAGTACGAAAGTATCGGAAGCTTGCTTGCCAAGATCCCCTTCGACAGGGTGGAAAGTCTTCCCTAGGCGGGCGACATCCATAATCTCTTTATTGCCCAGCCACGCTTTGGCCCGTGCGGCTGCTTCTTCTTTTCGGAAATCATCGCCTAGCAGAAGTACCGTTCCAGCGATGACCGAAGCAGTCAGTCGGCTCCGTCCTTCATGCCAGCCAGTGGCATCTTGGTTGTGGCTCTTGTAGAGCACGGAATGATCCGGGTCATTGTAATGGTACAAGGTATGACTCATCCACCACCCATGTGTCAACGAGTTCAACAAATATTCCGTATCGTGTAGCGTGCCGAAGACATCACAGGATACCCGGCGGCTATGCGCAAATGCATAAGGGAACAATGGAGCGATGGATAGATTGATAAAGAACGGCCGACCGATCACCTCTGGTGAGAGCTTGTTCTGCAAGTAAATCATCCCATAGTGATATGCCGCAATTCCCGTCGTAATCTCCGAATTGTAATGTTGCCCTTCCAGTGCACCATGCGCCAAGAAATCTAGCTTGACATACTCGAAGCCTTCCGAGATGAATTTATTCGTATACCAATCTATTCTTTGCAGGTTGCCTGGATGTGTCGGGTCAATGGCCAGCCCTCCATCAACATCCGGCAAAATTTCTCCTTCGCTGTCTCGCAGCAAGATATCACCATAAGTGTATTTGCCGTTTGTACCTTCCACGAGATCTCCAAACTGAGCCGGACTTCCCCAGAAGGCAAAAGGCGTCCAGTAAGTTCCCGGTCTATGACCGTTCTCCCGAACCAGGTCCAGTGCATTCTTCATTTCTTCTGGTGTGAAATTGTCCCAGAAAGCATCAAAGTTGATGTACAGTGTGTCCTCATTCTGGAATCCTAGCGGCTGCACTTCATTTTTCAGAAAATTACTGGTGGATGTATAAAGATCGTAATCAAGCTCAGCCATTGCCGCAGACCAGCTATTCCAGCCGATAGGAACGCCGCCATCCCATGACAGAGGAGCCTCTATCCAGGTATTAGCCTGACCGTACGCTTCAAGCCCTTTTCTATAATCATCATAGAACCCTACGAAAACGAGCGGCGACTCTACTCTAGTTCCTTTCACATAACCATGTGGCTGGAAATCGCGGGTCAGTTCACTTACAGCGCCGCCGTAAAGATCCAGCTCCTCGATTCCTCCGCTCTGTTCGCTTTTGATACGAATCCCTGTCTTCCACACCTTGTGCGTAATGGAACCCATAATAATTCCCTGCCGGCTTTCCGGCGCGAACAATGCGGTTACCTCATAGCTTTCCGTATCCATCGGCGGCTTCACTACTGTATATCTGACCCACTTGTCGTTGTCGTACGGCACACGCAGAATGCTTGGTTCTTCGGGTTGCTCTGACTCCCCGCCAAGTGACACCGATTTGGTCTGAAGGACAGCCATCCGGTTTGCCTTGATCTCTTCATCGCTTGCGATTACGATTTGCATCAATACAAATGATGAAGATTCATAAATATAGAAATGCTGCTCCAGCTGTGGCAGCAGGGACGTTTCGTGCAAAATGACTACGTGAACACCTTTTCCAAAGCCCTCACGAACTACCACTTCCTGAGACTTCAGTGTGTGGCTCTGATAATGTTCAGTGTTATATTCCCGACCTTGCCAGCGGAATGCACTGCGAATCCCTTTTACATGAGAAGTGTTTCCGCGGGCAACGGATGCTTCACCCGTCCCGAGATCAATCTCTAGATTCACCTCATCATTGGTTACACGGATAAGAGATGCTGTGTCCGTATTCACTTTTACCGTTGTAGCACTATCAGTTAGCATGATTTGCCTCCTTGTTACTGCGTTTTGGACCTTGAAGGCGGCAGGCTCTGTACCTGTGTCCCCCAAGTATGCCCTCATTATAAAGATCAGATAAAGCGTTTTCTATACAACGATCTTCCGATCCATACCGCGATCTAACACATCTAGCACAAACCTAAATCCCCCTAGTATTCATGTCGATGACAAGAAGAAGAGGATGTACATAAAATACTACTCATGCTCAACAATTTCGTATCCACACTCCGTTTTCACCTTCGGGCAGCTAGAAGAGATAGATTAGGGAAAACCTCCCTAAAAAAAGCCAGAAAACACTATATTTCAATGTAATGAGGGAATTCCTCCCTAAAAAACAGAGTGAATTCCAAATTCACCACCAGATCGGATGAATTTCAGGGAGAAATTCCCTGATTGTTAGTCTTGCGAGCAAAAATCTCCGAATTTCAGGGAGTTTTTCCCTAATTGTTGATCAGCATTATATTCGTACAAAAAAACAGCAGCAGGATCCTGTAATTTAGGTCTCTGCTGCTGTCCATATTCGTATGAAACTGACTATTATTGCTTACCAACTATAAGCTTGTAGGTCTGGCCTGCGGTCG
This sequence comes from Paenibacillus sp. FSL E2-8871, assembly GCF_038000345.1. Classification (NCBI taxonomy): domain Bacteria; kingdom Bacillati; phylum Bacillota; class Bacilli; order Caryophanales; family Paenibacillaceae; genus Paenibacillus; species Paenibacillus sp. FSL E2-8871. The sequence continues at coordinate 2,879,500 of NZ_JBBOBV010000001.1, forward strand.
TTGGAAAGCTCACCGTTCCATCTACGGAGCGGTCAAATTCCATCTCGTTGCCGCCATTACTCACCATGAGCGAAGCATCTGTGCGGATCACACATTCATTGCCTAGAAGGGAGGTAATCTGTGCTTCCACGAGATGGCCTCTATCCCACTGAATGCTAACTTCAAAACCACCGCGGGCACGTAGCCCCGCCACGCTTCCCTCCTGCCATTCATCTGGCAGTGCAGGCAGCAGATCGAGATACTCCAGGTGAGATTGCAGTAGCATCTCAGCAATTCCGGCAGAAGCGGCGAAGTTACCATCAATTTGGAACGGTGGATGTGCGCCAAGCAAATTGGCATAAACACCGCCGTGACTATACTGTTCGGACTCCCCATCCTTCACCAGCCGCAGCATGTTTGAGAGCAGGCGCAGTGAGCGGTTGCCATCCCGGAAGCGGCTCCAGAGCGCAACTCTCCAGCCCAGACTCCAGCCCGTGCTCTCGTCCCCACGCCGTTCAAGCGAAGTTTTGGCGGCAGCGAACAGCTCAGGGGTCTCTTCTTCTGACAACTGCCGGCCCGGATAGATACCGACCAAATGCGAGGTATGTCTGTGATACATATCTTCATCCTCAAAGTCTAAGGACCATTCCTGCAACTGTCCGTACTTACCAACCTGCAGTGGCAATAAATGTTCACGAGCACTTACCAATTCTGCACGCAAATCCTCATCCGTTCCAAGCGTTTCCGAAGCCTCGATACAATTCGTAAACAGCTCCCAGATGAGCGAAATATCCATAGTAGCACCTGCGCTGACTGCAGCCAAGCCCTCCGCTGTCTGGAATTTATGCTCTGGTGAAGTGGATGGGGAGGTCATAAGCCTTCCGTTACCATCGTCAATAAGCCAATCCAGTGCAAACAGAGCCGCCTCCTTCATCACAGGATAAGCGGAAGTCCGTAAATATTCCTCGTCCCCGCCAAAAGCATAATGCTCCCAGAGATGTTGTGTCAGCCAAACGCCACTCATCGTCCAGTAAGCCCAGCTTGGATCTCCGTCACCATAATCCCCCACCGGTGCTGTCTGTGCCCATAGATCCGTATTATGATGAGCCACCCAGCCTCGGGCACCATAGTTGACTTGAGCAGTCTCTGCACCCATCTTCGCCAAATTTCCGATCATATCCAGCAGCGGCTCATGACATTCCGCCAGATTACAAATTTCAGCTGGCCAATAATTCATCTCTGTATTGATGTTCAGTGTATAGTTGCTACTCCACGGCGGACGGGTAACCGCATTCCATATTCCCTGCAGATTAGTAGCCTGTGTTCCGGGGCGCGAGCTTGCGATCATCAAATAGCGCCCGTAATGAAACAGCAACTCGACAAGACCAGGGTCTTGTGCCGCGTATGTCGTAATCCGTTGCTCCGTGGACATCGACTCCGGGGCTTGCGTCTTACCTAATTGAAGCTTCACTCGGTCAAAAAGTGATCGGTAATCCTCGACATGCGCTTGAAGCAAGCTGTCGTAAGACTTTCCATTCACATCTGCCAAGTAAGAAGCTGCAATAGCAGAAGCATCTTTCCCCTCAGTTCCCGGGATTTTGTCAAAGCCATTAAAGCCTGTAGCCGCGCTGAAATAGAAGGTTGCAGCCGTTCCTCCCAACAGATGAATACCACTATCGTCAACGGTAACTTCCCCATCCTCTGCCACTACGGAGAGTTGTCCTTCAAAGGCCATGCCCTTGCTCTTGCCAGGTTCTCCGTATTGGATCGGATTGTCACTCCAAAAATAGCTTGGATCAACATGCTCCGGTGCAGTTCCCGAGAGTACAAAGTTATCACCCTGAGCGTGAAGGCTATGCCGAAGCGAACTATCTAGCGTAGCATGTACATTCAGCGCTCCCGGTGCACTTGCAGTCAGACGCAGCACGAGCAACTGATCAGGATGTGAAGCGAACATCTCACGGGTATAAGTAACCTTACCAATCTTGTATTCAATGCGGTGAACCGCATGTTCAATATCTAATGTCCGCCGATAGGATTGATAAACACCACCATGCTCAAAACGAAGTAGTAAATCTCCAAACGGCAGATATGATTGGGTGTACGGACCTAGCATCTCTCTAGTCAGGGTGTCCGCTTCTGTATACCGGCCCTCCTGAATCAGCTTTCGAACCTTTGGCAAAGCTTCCTTAGCACCTGGATTGTTCCCATCCTTCGGGAATCCCGACCATAATGTATCCTCGTTTAGACTGACTTTCTCCTGTTCCACACCGCCGAAGATCATACCACCCAGACGGCCATTCCCAATCGGAAGCCCTTCGGTCCATACATTTGCTGGCTTGTCATATTGAAGTTTCATTGGTTCTCTCCCTCACGATCTGTCATGAATTAAATAATGTATTCCCCCAAGTCTGCCCTCATTATAAAGATCAGATAAAGCGTTTTCTATACATCGATCTACCGATCCATATCGCGATCTAACACAACCTCCCCTAACTCATTGAACTAATTATTCTGAATGTCGACCTCGCTACAGGCGGTAAAACGTATCGCATCCTCAACACTGGAAAGACAGTTCGTCCTTTCCCCACCCATGACAATTTCGTTAGCACTGAAGACCAGTCCGCGGGTACTCTTGGCACTAAGGACTAACGTTTCACCAGTCTCGAACCTGTTGTTCTTAATAACTATGCCGTGATGAACATGAGTGCTCTCACCAACCTCTGTATTCTCTGGCGAAATGAAAATAACCGGATGCTCGATGCCCCCGCATTCAATAAAATGATTGTCAGCGATGGTTACATCCTCCACCTTGCCAGACTCATACCAAGACTCCGCATCCAGGGCAACCAGAATCGCACTCATTTGCATCCGATCAAAAACATTCCCCTTAATCTCTACTTTACGCCGGGTTGTCACAAGGATACCGCGGGTCGGTACCCGCGCGAAGTGATTATTTACGACTTCAACCTCCGGTGTCCAGATTACATTCTCGATCACATCATGGCTGCCAATCCCCTCAGGAATAGGCTGTGCTAAAGTCAGTATTAGCTCGCGTGGGTTGAGACGCGTAACCTCTATCACTTCATTAGCAGCATAGGTAGTCAGAGAGCCAGAACGAACAAATTCAATTTCGTCTCCCGGATGGAAGGCCATAAAACCGTAAGTCTGCGGATGCATGAACCGAACCTTCACCCTATTCGCAGACAGCTTCTCAACGATCCGTAGATAGGTACCATGGACATTGACGACGTCATCATGAGAACCGGCAAAACGGCTGTCTGCAACAGTTATTTTACCTCGGCAGCTGGACATGTGGATGAAATCCGCAAAGCCAGTAACCGTTCGGCCTGTCTCCAGGCGCGGCGAAATATCCATGCGTTGAAAGGTGAGATTGTCGCTGAACTGCCCCACAACACCAAGTCCGTGTAAAAAATGCAGCCCCACATCGCTGATCGTGATGTTAGAGCTTTCCACAATGAAGACACCTACCTGATCGCGAATACCATCACGGCTTTGCAGGACTTGCCCGGGAACAACCTCAGGCTGATGATCAAAATGCAAGCGGAGCTTCATCGGCCCCAGCTCTTCAACCGAATCAGCCAGCTCCGACCAGTTGTCCACCCGCCAAGTCGTATTGCGCAATGGATCGTAGATCTGCATTGGTCCTTCCGAGAAGCTCCAGCCCTCACCGATCCAGACCAGCTTGCCATCCCTGATCTCATAACGCGAATCGGGGTGAACCTGGACATCGAAATAATGAGTACCGCTTTCAGTAATCTCCATCTCTGTCACAGTCGGCCGAGCATAGTCGGTATGTAAATTACGAATCTCTACATTTTTGCATCCATCCAGCAAGAACATAGTCTGCTTGCCATGGAAGATAAATAGAGAGCCATTGCCCTCAAATGTTAAATTGTGCAGCCCCTTTAAGAGAATTCCTATAGTCTTGGTGACATCAGGATTCTCTTCTTCACTGGTAGTGTTGGAGATGTAGTAGGGTTTCCGGATCGCCTCTTCCGGATAGAAATGATAGCAGCCATTTGGACAATCCAGCAGGACCGGCCCATTTATTTCGGCGGCTGCCTCAATAGCTCTTGTCATGGCTGGCTGAGCATCCAAGCCGGAATCCGGCAGAACACCAAAATCAGTCAGGCGGATTACGATAGGAGAAGAATCGACGTTGTGTTCTGTAAAAGAAATGATCAACACCAACTTCCTTAGCATTGTAAACGCTTAATAAGAGGCAGTATAATCCTCTAGGTTAGAATAATCAATTGTACATTAGCTGCAAAATGCGCAGACTGGTGCCTTTACTCTGTTCATCCTTTTCCCCTGTAATTCGCACGGTTACTTGCAATTCCTGACGTTGTTCCTCGATTCCGAACATAGCAATAATAGGCCGAAACGCAAGCGGACACCATTCATCGAATAAGTTAACCGCATGAAAGGGACCGCCATTGAGCGAATATTCGAATATCCCACTGTCCGGGCCGTAGAGCAGCAGCAGACCCACACTCTGTCCGGTTACCGTGTAAGAAAAAGATGCCTCTTTGCTGTCTGTATATAAATGCTCCGTTCCAAATCGCCAGTTCATCAGTGGATCATCAGGGGTAAGCTCGCGTAACTCGAACCCATCTGCATGATCAGCGCCTCTGAAATCCAGTAAATTACCGTATTCATAATTTCGCTCCTCCAGAGGAGCAATACTTAACGCGCTTCCGGTATTTGAATGTGTGTTGTCAGGAACAAGAGCTGCATCCAAATATTCCTGTAAAAAAGAAGCATACAGCGCATGTCCGTCATCATTGGGGTGATATCCATCCGGAGCCAGCTCAGTCCACTCCATTTGTCCGGCCTGAGTCTGTGCATAAACTCTAGCTGCAAAATTAACAGATGGAAGATCGTAATGCTCAGCTACTTCTTCGTGGACGGCAATGTTAAAGGGATTGCTCCCTGACAGATTCTTCTCTGCTGCCGTATACAAGAAGCAAATGTCAGTGCCGGGCGACAACCGTCTGCACTGGCGCACAATTCCTTCCAGACCTCTAATGGATTCTTCCCGGTCGTTGCCGTCATTGACGCTAAATTCAACGAATAGAAGATCAATCTTGCCGTATTCCAGGACATGCGACTGTAATCGGTGAGCGCCCAGCGTGGAATTCGTTCCACCCACTCCCGCATTGATGAAGCGGAATTCATGAATCGCAAATCGCTCCTGCAGATATTTACCAGTCAGCGCTCTCCAGCTAAATGTATCTGCGTCGGAAGCACCTGCCCCCTCTGTAATGGAACCACCCAAAAAGGCGACAGTCACCGGCTCCTTTCCCGCAAGTCTTACGCTTGTATTCGGTAGTCCCCGTCTTGGAACCACAAATTGATGATTGCAATGTTTCTCTTCTGTCATGACTGATCCTCCGTAAATAAAAATGTATATTTTCCCTTGAAATCAAGAAATCAGGTGCTGGGGTATATCTTACAGCACCTGATTCTGATTTCAATATTTTATTTTTTAGAAGTTTCGTAAGCCTTTTGCAAGATTTCGAGATAACGATCTAACTTCAAGTCTTTCAAACCTTTTATATATGCATCCCAATCTTTATTAAGATCCTTGTTGCCCGTGATGAATTGAAGCTGATTTTGCTCAATGTAATTCTTGATGTTGGTTTGCAGTAAGCTCGCTTCATCGATTTCGCTTGGATCAATCCAAATCGACCAGATCGGGAATAATTCTTTAGGCTCATGTCCTTCATACAGCAGAGTCGCATCATACAATCTGCGTTCATAACCGCTGGAAGCGTAGACGTCAGTAGCTTGAACGAAGGTATCACGGTACTCTTTTGGCATATAGAAGTGACCCATGCCGCTCCAGCCCGCATTGCGCGGCGCTTCGCCCTCCGCCATAGGAATGGTCTTGATCACTGGTTTAACATCTTTGTCCAGTGCTACATCGCCTTCTTCTGGATCAGTCCAATCAATGCCCTTCATACCGCTGCCACCATTGGTCTGTCCTTCAGAAGTAAACATGTAGTCTACCATTTTAATTAAAGCGATCTGTGCTTCCTCGCTAGCTTTGTTGGTGATGACAAATTTCGCTCCTGGGGATACGCCACCTGCATCATGAGTCGCATAGGAGATACCTTCCGGTCCGCTAATCGGTGGTACAGGATTGTAGTGTGCCGAGCTTCTATTGCCTGGATCAATATTGACGAAAATCGCAGGGTGCATGCCCGCACCAGCGCCTAGAATTTCCGCATCGGCATTTTCACCGATTTTCTTAAAGGCTTCCGCATTCTGTGTGAATGCCCCTGGATCAATCAAACCTGCGTCAAACAGAGATTTGATATAGGTCAGGCCTTCCTTCCACTCCGGTGTGACAGCCGCCGATTGAACTTTTCCATCCATCATGTTCAGATAATTGCGGTCATCATCGTATACAAATGCATTCATGAGGAATGGCACAATACGTACACCAAACTCCTCAATGGAGCCACTCAGCGGCACTTCATCTGCTTTTCCATTCCCGTTCGGATCTTGTGTTTTGAAAGCTTCCAGCACTTTTTTGAATTCTTCGGTTGTCTTCGGCATTTCCAGATTCAGCTTCTTCAGCCACTCGGTATTGAGCCACATTTTGCTCGGATAGGAGCAGTGAAAGCACTCTGTGTAAGCGACAAGCCCGTAGATATTACCATCAGGCGCTGTGTTAAGCGTTCTCAAATTATCGTTCTTTTCCATAGCCGCTTTAATATTCGGAGCATATTTATCAATTAGATCGTTCAGAGGAATCAGTACGCCCTGTTTGCCATACTTCAAAAGATCTGCCTGTGAGAACTGATCGATATAGTGAGTGAGCAGGTAAGCATCAGGGTAATCGCCACTAGCAAGTGAGATTTGGCGCTTTTCCTTGGCTCCGTCTGAAGGGTTGATTTCCCATTTGAATTTAATATTGAATTTGTCTTCCACAAATTTCGAAAATTTATTGGTAGGAACATCGATCCCGGATTCCTGAACCGAGAACACGCTGATTTCCACCGGTTTGCTTGCTGATTCCGAGTTACCTGAGTCAGCAGGTGCGGAGGATGTGTTATCTGTATTTTTATTAGCACATCCGCTTAACACCACCGTAAGAATTAATACCAGCACCAATGACAAGGTCATCATACTTTTCTTCAAATCCGATCACTCCCTTTTATAATTTAGGCAGGTACGATATCTTTCTGTCATTTTACTGCGTGCCTCTCCCCCTCTCCAGATTCTGAAAGCTGTGAATTAGCCTTTAACTGAACCGACCAGCATTCCTTGGACAAAATAACGCTGAACAAACGGATAGATAACAAGTACAGGCAGAGTAGCGATAACTATAAGTGCATATTTGAGTAGCTCAGCAAGCTGCTGCCGCTCCACCATTTTCATCGCATCCATTGTACCTGCACTGTTGTTCTGGATGATGATGCTTCGTAAGACAAGCTGAAGCGGGAACAAATTCGCGGATTTCAAATAAATCAAAGCGTCAAAGTATGCATTCCACTGTCCTACCGCATACATAAGGACTAACACCGCGATAATGGGCTTCGATAATGGAATGACAACGCTCCAGACAAACCGCATATCACTGCAACCGTCGATTTCGCTGGCTTCCAGCAGCTCCTCCGGAATGGAGGATTGAAAGAATGACCGGGCAATAATGACCTGCCATACCCAAATCGCGTTTGGTATCAGCAGTGCCCAGCGGGTATCAATCAAATGGAGTTCCTTCACGACCATATAGGTCGGAATCAGCCCGCCGCTGAAAATCATCGTAAAGGTGATGATCATCATCAAAGTGTTGCGTCCGAAGAAACCTCTGCGTGATAAAGGGTACGCGATCATGATCGTAAGCACAACACTAATGAACGTCCCTGCGGCTGTATAAAAAATGGAGTTGCCGTAGCCTGTAATGATCTCGGGTGTATTTAACAGAACCTTGAAACCTTTGAAGGAAATATCTACAGGCCATAACCAGACTCGACCGGAGGTAACGGCTGCTGGACTGCTAATCGAGCTGCTGATGATAAAAATTAGCGGATAAATTACCGCGATGACCACGAGGCTGAGTAGAATATAAATAGTGGTCAGAAATAGCTTATCGCCAGTTGATTCTTTAATTTTTTGTTGAACTGCTGCCATGTGGTTGCTCCTTTCCTACCAGATGCTGTTGTTTGTGATGCGTTTAGCCAAGCCATTCACCGTAAGCAACAAAATAAGGTTGATTACCGAGTTGAATAGACCAACCGCAGTTGCAAAGCTATAATTGGCGTTCAGCAAACCGACCCGGTAGACATAAGTGGCAATGATCTCGGAATTCGCCAGATTGAGCGGGTTCTGCAGAAGATAGACCTTCTCAAAGCCAATAGCCATGACATTCCCAACATTCAAAATCAGGATGATGACGATGGTAGGCACAATACCTGGCAGATCAATATAACGAATTTTTTGAAAGCGTGAAGCGCCATCGACTTTGGCTGCCTCATAAAGCGTAGGATCGATGCCGGCAAGCGCTGCTAAATAGATAACGGCACTGTAGCCCGCAGTCTGCCAAATATCAGACCAGACATAAATCGAACGAAACATTCCCGGTTCTCCAAGGAAATTGATCGACTCCAAACCGAAGAAGTTGAGAGCGATGTTCGCAAATCCAAGACGAGGTGCCATAAATAGCATAATAATGGACACCATGACAACCGTCGAGATAAAATAAGGCGCAAAAGAGACCAGCTGGACGAACTTTTTGAACCTTCCCCCGCGCAATTCATTAATCATGAGCGCAAGGATAATCGGAATTGGAAATCCCGCCAGCAGCAGGTAACCACTAAGCATGATGGTGTTCTTGAGCAGCGTCCAAAACTGCGGATTATCAAAAAATAATCGAAAATTATGAAATCCAACCCATGGACTTCCCCATATTCCTTTAATCACGTTGTAGTCCTTGAAGGCTAGAACCGCGTTCAGCATTGGATAATACTTAAAAATGAGGAAAAATAACAGAGGTGGAATCACGAGCAAATGTAGCTGCCAGTGCTTTTTCATACTTCTACGAGCATTTTGTAAAAATACAGAGCCCTTACGCTTCGGTAACGACTTGTGATGTAATACTATTTCTTTCTCCAGAACAATCCCCCCTAAGCAACCGCCAGTAGTTTATGATAGCGCTTTCTACGAGTTGATCATAATTGACTTTTATCCCCAAAGAAAAGGTACACTTGGGCATTTCAGCGTACAAATAACCCTATTCAGGGAGAACAAAATAGCTGTAGAACGGCCATTTTTCCGGAATCAGGCCCCTCTCTGGAGATTTTCAATCTGGACAATTCTACCGGCAGTTGAATAAAGCGCATGAGACAATTCAACCAACGCTTGATAGGATTGCGTTTGCAGAAATGCTATGCTGTTTTTGACAGTGCGCACTGTACATTTTGTTTATTGGAGGTATACAATGCTCGACTTGCGTAAAATTGGAGCTTATATTTCGAAGCTTCGCAAAGACCAGGATTTGACCCAATTGGAACTTGCCGATCAACTGAATGTAAGTCATCAAGCGGTATCGAAATGGGAACGGGGCGACTCGCTACCGGATATCGGAACGCTTCCGAAGTTTGCGAGGTTATTCGGCAAAACGGTAGACGACATTTTAAATGCAGGAGACAATACAGAAATTCGGGAGCACCCGCACCTAGGAACGATCGTTGAGGAGATCGCAGAGAACAGGCCGGAACAAGTTGCAGAGATGGTCAATACCGGAGAGGCGGAGCTGGAGGAGCTTGTAGAAGTAGCGCCGTTTGTAAAAGCAAGCGCTCTGCATAAGGTTACAGAACGATTAGACAGCACCGTCCTTAAGTTAGACGTGATCATGAAGCTGGCTCCGTTCCTTGGAACAGATACATTGGATGAACTGGTTCGTCAGGCAGAAGAGGGCGAAATTGTGTGGAATACTATTACTGGACTCGCTCCGTTCGTCAGCAGCGACACATTAAGTCGACTGGTAGATAAATCGATTGACGGTTCCTTAGAAGTGCACAATCTTGTTGGGATTGCCCCATTTCTTGATAGAGAACATGTAGATCGGTTGGTACAACAAGCAGAAGAGGGCAGCTTGAGCTGGCATTCCGTTCAAGGGCTGGCACCCTTTATTAGCAGAGAAACATTAAGCCGCTTGGTAGACCGGGTTGTAGACGGCACTATCGATGCGGACCAGATCATAAGCCTCGCACCTTTTCTGAACAAGGAAAATCTCGAGAAGTTGATTGGTGGAGTCGAAGCTGAACATCTTAGCCCAGATCTGCTGGCAAGTCTTGCTCCTTTCGTCGATCAAGGGACATTGAGCAGAATGGTGACAAGCTTATTAAATAAAGTAAAGTAGACACGTATATCGGAGATCAGAGATTGGTGATGCATAGACCGTCGGCGATCCTCAAAGCTACCGGGAAACGTTAGTTGAACGACAACAGCGGCAGTCTAAGACTTTATTTATCAAGTCTTGGTCCGCCGCTGCTTCTTTTAATGAATCAGTCTAATACTTAATTTTCACCAAACAACTGTTTATTCATCAATAGACTGTCTATAAGCGCTCGGTGAAACGCCGATTAACCGCTTGAAGGCCCGTCTGAAAGAATGTGAACTGTTATAGCCCACCCGCATAGCAATCTCATCGACCGTATACCGACTATCTTTGAGCAAAATCACAGCCTGATCCATTCTCACTTTTATCAGATGATCGGAGAAATTGACACCGGTAACCTCTTTAAACAATTGAGAAATGTATTTTTCAGGCCGTTCCACCTGTTCAGCTACCCGGTACAGACTCAGCTCTGTATCCGAATAATTCTCTACGGTATATTCCTTGATCTGCTTAATAATCTGAATATGAACATCCTTCTTTTTATTTGCAATAAGTCCGCACAGTTCTTCCATAATGACAAAAAATTCGGTCTGAATCATTTCGAGTCGTTCCGATGAACCAATGTCTATGACCCTCCGCTTCACACTCTCGATGTCCGGGTATTCTGTAAAAGCCTTTTGATCCAGAAGCTTAAGAAACGTCCCTTTTATTTCACCAACAAGCTGTTGCTTCATTTCCATGGATAAATCACGCTGTTCCATGTTCTGGGCAACAATCGCACGGACAATCCGTTTAGCCTCTTCTAGCTCTCCAGCCCGAATGGTACTGATCAGACGTTGCTCTGTATCCAGTGGATAATAGTAGGTCGTATTCTCATTTTGGGCTTCGCTACTCCATACAATTCCTTTTTTATTCATATAGACGGCATATTCCAGAGCTTGTTTGGCTTGGTCAAAGGAAAGGCTAACCTCCGTTATTTCTGTGAAAAGATCACCGAAGCCCGCCTGAGTAGTAATACGGTACTCATTAAAAACGTACTGCGCCAAATTCTCCAGAATGTTAGTTATATTTTCTGCCTCATACGCTTTGTCGGTCTCTTCTTCCTTGGAGAAAAACAGAGTTACCACTTTGTCGGAGCCCATATCCGTCATTAGTACATCCACTCCGAGATCCGATAGGGACTGCTTCAGCAGCAAACGGGAAGCATTCAGCTCATTGAGAATCTCAACGCTGTCCATACCGGCATAGCCGTTAATCTGAACAATTCCTACATATCCAGTGTTCTGTTTCAAGTTAATCCCCACCTGCTCGGCGGCAGTGAGAATCTCATCATGCGTTTTGAATTCACCTGCTAATAACCGCTTCAGAAATGCATCCCTGACCAACGGAAGCTGACGATTAAGTTCGGTTTCCAGCAACTTGTTCTTAGTGATCATATTGGCAATATTTCCGCTTAAAAAGTCAAATTCATTCTTGGCGGAGGCCTCTTCCTTGCCAAATTGCTCCTTCATGACGCTAAGCATATGGTTGATTGGAGCGCTGTTACGGTAAGCTAATATTAGTCCAACTATCAAGCCGATGAGTAATGTTCCTCCCGTAATTTGTATGGACATTTGCTTGATCTTGTTAGCATTCTCCATCAAAATATGCCGGGGAATTCCTGTCTGGTATACCCAGCCGTTCGAATCCGAACGAGTCGTGATCACTAGATCGTCTTCATAGAACTGACTAACCTTATTTTTATCAAAATCCGAATCAGCGGTCATATGGGCCATTTTCTGCTCATCACTTCCCTGCAGGACAATCGTATTTCCTTCAGCATCGCTGATATGAACCCAGCCTCCGTATCGCTCAGTTAGACCAGATAACAGACTAGAAATGATTTTCTCGTCTATGATCACTACCGCGACAGCTGGTGAGGAATCGTTGAAACTATCCAGAGGGAGTGACTGCATATAGGTAATAACGGAGGTTTGCATGCCCCTGCTAACATAGTCACTGAGTGGCTTGATTTCACTGCGATGGGTTTTCTCAAGCACTTCTTTGGTCCAATCCTGTAGCGAAAGATCCTTATAGTTGAAATTAGAGTAGTAATGTTCCGGTCGGTAAGAAGAACCTGGGGTTAGAATAAGATTATAATTGGCGAGGTAAATATAATAGTTTTGCAAAAAATCATTCGTCTGACCGAAAGTCAGGACATTCCGCATCGTTCTCCAAATGCCATACACGTTCGTCTCATTGTCTCTTTCATTCATCAGAACGTTTAGCTCTTGGTTGACTGCCAATTGCCTGGTAAACCCTTCTACTTCCGCCATGCGGCGCTCCAATATTTCCTGACTTTTCTGGAGCTGGGTGACCCCGTTCTCAATAGAGATAGACTCTGTCACAGAAATCGAAGTCAGATAGGACATATATCCGCCAATGCTGGGAATGACCAAAATGACTACATAGGAGATTAAGAATTTACGAAAGATATTGGAATATTTAAGCGTAGTGACCCCTCCCCTAATATCATTTCGATAGCGCTATCATTACCATAGATTAAAACATTTTACTTAATAGTCAAGTGTGCAAACCCAATTTTACAGGTGTTAAAACTTTCAGAACTGGATAAAAAGCAGCGATATACGCCGTTATCACTGCTTTTTATTCACCATCCGAATTTTTTATCTTTCCAGTATGTTAACCCTTCTAAGTTGTACCCATCGTATGGCGGGTAGAACGTGAAGGCACAAAACCGAATTCCTCCTTGAAACGATCCATAGCATACAAAGGCTTATATTCTTGACCGGAAAAATGATAATAATCCAAATTATAATCATTCCCCACCAACGGGGTAAGGAGCTCAGCCACTGGCAAATTGCTGCTAGCATCCGGCCCAACCAGATTGAGAGTTCTTACCCCCGGCTTAAGTGGAGATTGCAGTGCCGCAGTAATTCCCTCCACCACATCCTCAGCATGGACATGCCCCAGTGTGATGAACGGGAGCGTTGGCTTGGATCCTGTCTTCAAGACAGGAGGAATCCAGCCTGGGGAGGCTACAGCTCCAAAGCGAAGATTGATAAAGTCGGTATCTTTATGATTGCGATGAAAATACCGGGTCAGCTCCTCGACCATAGCCTTGCTTAGCCCATAGGCATCCGCTGCCATACAGGGATGATCATCTGGGATAGGCAGCTCAAGCGGAATAAAATCCTCAGTGAGTCCACCCACCACGGCAATGGAGCTCGCTGTGATGAACTTTTGGCAACCGTGGTCAAGCAGATATCGGTACAATCTCCTTGTTCCCAGCACATTAACAGCAAGGCTTTCCTCCTCAGTAGAGCCGCCAGTAACTGCGGCAAGATGAATCACCGCCTGAATATCATACGAGTCCAGCCTGCTCAAATCCTCCGCCGAATCAAAAGAACCCTGAACATACGCAAAATCCCCTTCCGGAGCTTGGCGTGACAGACAAATTACTGTATGTTTATCTGCCAAATACTTGGCTAGAGCCGTTCCGATAAATCCACTTGCTCCGGTAATCAGAATATTCATGCTCATCTCCCCTTCTTTTTCTCATCTCATATCATTCAGAAAAAAGGGGCCAAAGAAGGCCCCTCCGTTCATTCATCGCTCAACTTATTCTGTCCACTGTTCTCCGCCTTGTGTACTAGGCTTCGAGATATGGTCGGTCGAAGCCTCCTCAATATCACCGAATGCCCAGTGGGAGACTGGAACATCGTTCCACCCTGACTGTGTGACACCCATAAGCGGGCCCCTGCCCAAAACTCTGTTGATAGCTGTAACGGCTTCCGCACGAGTAAGCTTGGAATTCGGGCGGAAAGTTCCGTCACTGTAGCCATTCATTATGCCTATATCTTGGGCTTTCTTTATCGCTGCCTGTGCCCAGTGACCGGTGATGTCAGAGAAGCCACGGCCCGATGTTGTAGAATTCGGGCTCAGCATGGCTGTTAAACTAGCCATTTCTGCACGCGTCAATGGTTGATTAGGCTTAAAAGTACCATCAATATAACCGTTCATTAGTCCCATCTTAGCTACTTTCGCAATAGCATCTGCCCCCCAATAGCTGGAGGATACATCACTGAATGTTACGCCTGATCCAGTGGCCTCTTTCTCAGCAACCTTCGCTAGGATGGTTGCCATCTCAGCACGGGTAATGGGAGCATCGGGTTTAAAGAAGCCACCCGGATATCCGTTGATATACGCCGAATGTCGCATCGTCTCGGAATCATCCTTCCCATCAGTTCCAGATGCCGGAGTTGGCGTTGGCGTCGGAGTCAGGGTAGGTGTGGATGAAGGCTGAGCTGGTATAGACGGACCCCCTGCATCAGTCGGTGTAGGTGTTGCTGTCGGCGTTGGTGTTGGAGGTTCTGTAGGGTTCGTTGTTCCGCCATCACTGGTTGGGACTGTGAATTTCAATTGATCTGTCAGCATGAGATTACCTGATTTCTTCACAGCTTTAAGTGTGTGTAAGCCGCTTGCCAATCCAGAAATACTGTAAATCTCCTGTTGTGTCAGTCGACTCTGACTATAAGCATTCATGGTCTGAATCCATTGTCCGTCCACATAAATATCTACTTCACCTTGATCTGGACCCGTAGGTGTGATCAAGCGGATTCCAGTGCCCTTGAAGGTATATTCAAAGGAATCGCCTTCCACTGTCGTTGAATGCACATCATTAAGATAATCGCCACCAATAGTAAAGCTGAGGTTCAGCTTTCCCACTGGTTGTGATGCGAGATAAGATTTGTTCAGTGTAACACGGTCACCAGCTACCGTATAATCGGTCCCAGGAACCAGATGATATGATCCATTCGTAATGCCTATAAAGCTTTCCGGCTGTTGTAGAAGTGTAATCTCAATGTCCTGCTGAGCAGAAGGCGATTTATCAAAGCTCGCTGCGATCGGATTAATCATATTCGGAATCTCTACCTTGAGCATGTCAAGCAGCATGAATCTGCCTGATTTTTTCACAGCCTTGAGTGTGTGCTGTCCATCTGTAAGCCCAGAGATACTGTACAGAATCTGCTGTGACAATCGCCCGTTTCGATAAGCGCTTACCGTGCCCTTGTATTGATCGTCTACATAGATATCCATATCCCCTTGTGATTCATCTACCTCAGTGAACAGTTGAATCCCTGTTCCTCTAAAGGTATATTCAAAAGAATCACCATTCTGCTCCGCATACTGCACATCGTCATTGTAGTCGCCCACTCCTCTTCCACTACTGCGGGACCAAGTACCGTTATATTTGATTCCCGGATCGTCGTTATTAACCATCACATAACGGATGCCTGTAGAATCGCTAATGTGTACCGCTAGTGTCTGTGGATCACCGGCATTAAAGTTGATGTTAAGACTTGTTATGCCAGCAGATTGCTGTGCAAGATATTCCTTCTTAATGGTCAATTTGTCATTAGTCACCGTATAATCTTCGTCGCGGAGTGCCACTCCATTATTCTCAATACCACTCAGCGTATTACCATGCAGATTAAGCGAGACAGTGACATCCTTCTGTTGTTCCGTTGCTTTATCAAACCCAGCGGAAGTCGGAGTGATAGAACTGTTCTGACCCCCAGCCGGACTTTCTGTTGTCACTTTCAGCGCGTCGAGCAGCATATAATTTCCCGATCCCTTGCTCACCTTAAGCGTGTGAGGGCCGTTAGAAAGTCCTGCTACACTGTAAAGAGATTGTTGTACCTCTCTTGGTCCACTTGTATACGCATTTACAGTCTGTGCAACCCCATCGTCTAATGTAACAATCATTTCTCCTTGCGATTCATGCTTTTCCGTCAGCAGCTCAATGCCTGTTCCCGTAAAGGTGTACTCAAAAGAATCACCGTCTTTCTCGGTATAATGCACATCGCCATTATAATCTCCATGTTCTCGGGCTGAGCTAACCTGCCATGTGCCGTTGTATTTAATGCCGCTGTCATTATCATTAATGTAAACCACATCCGTAACGGTGGTATTGCTTGTCAAAGCTGAATCCGCAGTAGGGTCAGCCCCAGAGTTAAGAGCATCCTCTTGAGGAGTGTTCGTAGCAGCAGCACTGGAATCCTTGATTGTAATGCTCAGATCCTGCTTCCCCTCTAACAGCTCCTTGCCTCCATTTCGCTTCCAATCTCCGCTGTAGCGCATCCCTGTATCATCGTTATTGACAGCTGATGTACCGCTTAGCGCGGTTACTTTAAGCATGCGAGAGGCATGGGGTTCAAGGATGCCACCGCTGAATTCCTTCTCAAAGGTTCCCAGCTCGGAATGGCTCCATAGGTCGCGCACTGAAGCCGGACCATCAAGGCCAAGATCACTCCATTTGACTTTAACCTCCGCACCCCGACTACCCAGATTGAACAAAGCAACGCTGTAAGTCCCATCTCCATTATTGGCATACCATACCTGCTGCTGGGTATCCATCGATACCGGATGACCAGGACGTCCGGCTTGGTTTACGGCAATAACCTCATCATTGGTAAGCAGTTCTAGTCCATAACTGTCCAGCCGTGTCATGTCATTCCCTGTATAGAGCGGCACGGAAGAAATGGACCAGAACGTCATCGCAGTCTTCCGCTCATCCTTGGTCAGACCATCCATGGAGCCGTTACCAACATTCAGGGAATCGAAGTCATTCCAGCCGCCAGGGCCTGCATCCCGCCACCAAAGTGCTGCTTTGGGGAATAATCGGGAAATACTCGGCCATGCTGTCAACCCACTGCCGTCATAAGATTCAACATCCCAATCAATTCGCCAACCGTTAGCATATTTTTTCCAGAATTCTACGTAATTGTGGTCGAGCGCCCAGGATAGCTCAAACCAGATGTTATTTCTATCCAAAGCCTTGGACCATGCTTCTACATCGCCGCGTGCATCCCGGCTCAAGTTGTCAATCCCCGACCCAGGGGTTACGCTGTCGAATTTGACGAAATCGATCCCCCACTCACCAAGCATATCTGCAATGGAATCCACATACTTCTGGGCACAGGGATTCGTGAAATCAATTTTATAGGTGTAGGAATTCCAATAATCCATAATGGTAAGCGGCTTGGCCGTAATATCCTGAATACGACATTCGCCGCCTGTCCCATACACCTCAAGATTTCGGTTATATGCATCGATAGATACCCCCGGGATCAGATAGATCCCAATCTTTTGTCCATTATTATGAACATAGTCAATGACCTCCTGAAATCCGTTCGGATAAAGGACTTTACTAGGAATAGGTCTCCCGTATTCATCCATATCGCCATTCCAGCCCGCATCAATATTAATATATTCATATCCATGGGCTTGCAGCTTCTCAAGCATCGCATCCGATTGCTTCTTAACGCTCTCCGCCGATGTCCAGTTTCCTGCCCCATCATACACTTGCATACTGTAACTGCTCCAGCCCATATACGGCTTTTGAGCCATACTCTTTTCCGCCGCTTGCGCAACATTGCCTTTCATTCCTGTAAAACCGAACTGTGCTGCTGCAATAATGAATACTAGCAGACTCATACCCAATCTTTTTCCCATTCGCTTCAAATCATCCTTACCCCCTCAGGAAATGTGGTCAAAATTACTTTGATAGCGCTTTCTTTCGGAAAGATCATAATTGAATATGGATTTCCAAGATAGGTACATTTCGGTATTTTACGTACAAATAACCCCTAAATAGAGGGGCAAATAAACAGCCTAACAAACATAATTCCCTCGATTCTATGGAACTTAGTGAAAACACTGTACCTTAGTTATATTTGGACAATCACAAAACAAACTCTTGTTTCCTCGTTCCAGTGATGAAAATCACTTACTTTATTGGTAAAATAAAGAATAGTCTAGAGATACAACCGACATAGCTATAACAGATGAATGATATACAGAAGAAAGGAAGATCGCATTGAAGTTGGATTTGGATGGATTAAATGCTGATTTCTTAACTAGTATGCTTAAGGCATCTTTTTCATTGGAAAATTGGGGTGCTATGATTGAAATTGCAGATAGATTGATTACCCAGATTGCATTCATATATGAGACAAGCAGTGACACATTGAGAGAACAAAACCTAAAGCGGAGTATTCCCTATTATTTTGGATTTAGCTTATGTTCAAAAGGAATCGCACTGCAAAAGCTCGGTAAGTATCCTGAAGCTAGAATGTGTATTCAAAAATATGCTGAATTGGGCTGGATTAAAGGACTAGATGATGAAGGAATTAATGAAGTCAAATACTACTGTAATATTGCAAAAGCCAATACCTACGTGCTCGACCTTTTGGAAGGCCAGACAGGAGTTCTAAAGGAGTATGTTGAATTTATTAGAAACAGTGCTGAGGAAGAGTTACTGCCAGGACTAATTACCATCTTGGAATCCTCGATAAAATATAACTATTCCGTAGATTGGATTCTGAGTGAATTCGAAATAAACGCTAACGATATAGGAGCACAAGGAACTCAAGAGAGTATAAGATATTTTGTGGATTACAAATTCTTGCTGGCGATGTACCACTACAAACAGGAGAATATGTGCGATGCGATAAACACAATTCTGGAAACCTTACTATTAAGTATTACGCTGAAAGATGATACAGGCTTTAAGAAAGCAGCGGCATTATTTGAGATCCTTAGAGTCTATGCTAATCAATCACAGCTCCAAGTGCATCACAACATAATGAAAACTATAATAGAGAGGGAGTTAACTAATGAAAAAGAAAATGTTCTTACTTACAGTCGTAGTCTTAATTAGTTCAAGCTTGATGATCGCCTCTGCAGGTGCTTCCGCTGTCGATTCCGGTTCTACAATTTACACCGTTAACAATCACGGAATGGGTCATTGATTGAAATTTTATAAGTGGATTATACAAAGGAGCGATCATCCGGCTATTGGATAATCGCTCCTTTGTATGTAAATACATAAGATAGCTTAGCTAAAGACAATAAAAAGTAATAGTTTCACATTATACATAATCCTATGTACTCTATCATTTTTTTATATACAATAATAAGAGACAACTGATGCCTGTGCTACGAAGGTATTTACATACTAATCAACCATTAGAGGTGTATTTTAAAGATGAACAGACCTATTCGTTTTGGAATAATCGGAAGCGGCTGGCGGGCGGAAATGTATCTTAAGTTGGCTCACCTGCTTCCGCAGCAATTTCAGGTAACAGGTGTATTGATCCGCAACCCTGCCAAATACCAGCAACTGATCGACAAATGGAAACTGACCGTATACAGCTCGATAGAACACCTTGCGGCCGAGAGCGATTTTGTGGTGCTGGCGGTGTCCAAGACCGCTGCCGCCTCACTGCTGTTGGAGCTTGCAGCGCTGCAAGTACCTGTGTTGGCCGAAACCCCCACCGCCTCTACGCCGGCTGAATATGAACTGCTTCGATCCAGCCCCATTGATTTCCCTCTGATCCAAATAGCCGAGCAATATCCGCTGTTGCCTCACCATCAGGCAAGAACCGCCTATATTCAAACCGGACATTTGGGCGAGGTAGGTCATGTTCAAGTCTCTGTTGCGCATGGTTATCATGGAATCAGCCTGATCCGTAAATGGCTCTCGATCACTGGCACAGCATGTGAAATCACAGCTCGCCGGCTAGAGGTTCCAATCATGGACTTCTCTTATAGGGGGAGGGAGGCCGAAGATGACCTGAAGACAGAGCAGCAGGATATCGCAATTATGGTGTTTCCCTCCGGCAAAAGCGCTGTGCTTGACTTCACTCGCTCCCAATATTTCTCGCCCCTCCGTACCAACCGGGTACTCATCCGCGGATCACATGGAGAAATTCGCGATAATGAGATTATCCGTCGCCTGGGAACCGAAGAGACCGAGTATATGAACATTAGTCGGATTCAAGGCGGACAGGAAGGCAGTCTGGAAAGTCTCTCCTTGCATGAATTGCGTGCAGGACAGCTTAGTCTATTTCAGAACCCGTTTCATCCCTCTCCCCTTTCTGATGAAGAGATTGGGATAGGACAAGCCTTATTGAATATGTCCAGCTTCCTGCACACGGGAACTTCAGCCTACTCATTAGCGGATGCCTTAACAGACATCAGACTGTCATTTGCGGTCGATGAAGCCATCACCCTTGAAAGTACTATAACTTTGCAAGATGAGATCAGGCCTGCAAAATAAAAACAGGCAGATGAGAAATCCCCTTGCTGATATACAAAATAAGCTGAACACTTTAACCAGTCAATAGATTCCCAATCCATTTTCTCTGTGCCGACTTCGTTCAGTTTTGCAATACAATCATCGTAGATTTCATCTGAATCAGTTGTTTGACGAGAATCACTTCCGGAGTCCATTAGTGGACAATATCCTGCCCCCTCTGATAAATGACTGTAGTCTCCATCCTTAGGAACCGGCATGTGTACAGTGTGCCCCACTCTTTAATTGGGAACTTAAAACAAAAAAACCTTGATCTCTCAAGGTTTTCACTGTGATGCCGAGCAATGGTTTCAACCATCTGCGACCATCGTCTGATTTCTTCCCCTGCTCTTGGCCAAGTATAACGCTTGATCGGCCTTCTCCAGCAGCCCCTCCCGCTCCAATGCATGAACAGGATAATGGGCGATTCCCTGGGAGATCGTAATCTGTGTCGGGATTGGACCCCTGCTTTGTTCCAGTGTCCGCCGGACTCTTTCAGCTACGGTGAAAGCTTCCTCGGGTCTAGTATGGGGCAGCAAGATGATGAACTCTTCGCCGCCGTAGCGGTGGCAAACATCGTCTGGGCGAAACGAGTTAACTATAACTTTGGCTACATGTTTCAGCACTTCGTCGCCGATGAGATGGCCGTAGGTATCGTTCACGAGTTTAAATTTGTCTACATCCAGCACAATGAGCGAAAACGGTTGCCCTGAGGCAATCCACTGGTCCATCGTATACACTAACGATCTCCGGTTCATTAAACCGGTCAGTGCATCCGTCGTAGCCTCTTGGGTCAGTTGATCCGTCTGCTTCTGAATATCCGTCGCGGCAAGCAACACAGCCTTGGTCAGCAGATCTGCCTCTCGGCTCCATTGCGGCTTCGCTTCCGGCAATACAATCTTCTCCTTGCCCATCCTGCTCACCAGATTCGCCAGGGAGACAAAAGGCCGGGCCAACTTGCACGCTACGAGAATGACGCCCATTAGGAGTATAATGAACGGAAACAACGAATACCCGAGAATTGTCCGAAGGTGGCCCATCAGTTGATGATGAATGACACTAATCGGCGAAACGACCACGATTCCCCAGCCATTGGCCGGTACGCTGGAGTATCCGGCAAGCATTTCAACGTTACGGGTGTTGCGCACTTGCTGTTCCCCGCTTTCCCCTTTCATAAGTTTCTGTACAACCTTGTTACTGCTGACATCCTCCCCAATGAGCTGCTTATCCGGGTGGTACAACAGATGCCCGCTTGAATCCACAATATAATAATAAGAGCCAGAATCGTCCACGTTGTTGTCGCCAAAAATCATAGACAAAATATTGTTCTCTTGCAGATAAAACGTGCCGCTCAAAATACCGCGATATATGCCATTGTTGCTGAAAATCGGCTGACTCATAAAAACGATTAGTCTCTTGGTGGTTGGGGTCATGTAGGGGGAGGATATGTAAGGTTTTTTGAATGCCAGAGCTTCCAAACTGGCCTTAGAAGTAATATGGTCGCCTGTTGTCCCCAAACTAGTCGGTACTACGTTGCGGACCATCCCGTCGGCATCGACTACAGCGATAGAATTGAAGTAATTGCTACTCTTGCGCATCAGTTCTAAATTATCATCTACTTGCTTCGGCGTTGAGCCATCGTCATCGGAGAGTGTGGCAGCGCTGTATTCCAAACTGCTGCGCATGGACTGAAATAAGGAGTCCATTGTCTTGGTCATTCGGTCAGCGTTGTAGTAATTCAAATGGAGCGTAGTCTCCATCAATGATTGTTTTTTGGACTCGTATGAACCGATCAGAAGAATGCTTGAGGTTAGTAGAACCACCAGCGTAACCAAGCCCGTAAGCAGCGATGTGAGACTGAGCTTTTTACTTTGACGCGGCTCGGCTCTTCTCAGTGTAAGCAAACTATAACCCTCCTTGAATCTTGAAAACTAGCTTAAACAATAATACAACAAATTAAGATGTTATTCGACAATAATCAATGAACTCCAATCTCTCACATACCATTCGATATACGGTGGTTCATGAAATATTTCATATTAAAAAACTCCTCTCCAGAGCTTGTGAATTGACAAGCACTGAATAAGAGTATTATCAACCTGAGTTCTGTGTACTCGGATGTGATTCCTAAGTACAAAGGACCTTTAGCTTTTGGAGGAAGCTTTAAAATTAATAAAACAAAAAAAACTTGATTTTTCAAGGTTTTCACTGTGATGCCGAGGACGGGGGTCGAACCCGTACGGTACTCACGTACCGCAGGATTTTAAGTCCTGAAACAACACCACGGAAAGCACGAACACAAATCCTTTAACCACGCGGGTTGACGGCACTTTTTTGTGTTCTGTACTTTCTGCGTTCAGAAATTTGTATATGTAGCCATGTTAACAAAAATGTTAGCAAAATGAAGGGCAGACGCTTTGCGTTACTGCCCTTTGTGTATGAAAGCGCCGTGCGAAGCACCTTGAAAACCATGCGTAATTGGCAGGATGAGATCGTGAACTACCATCATTGCCGTTGGACGAGTGCAACCGTAGAAGGACGACATAATCGTATCAAAGCTTACCAACGCCGGCACTACTTCACACGCAATCGTGGTTGTTATATGGCGGGCATTTTAATTGAATGCAATCGACACCGTTTATTGAGTTGAACATATCAACCACTAATTTTTAGATTGAGCCCAATAATAGGAAGTTAATTTTTTCGTCAATAAGAATTGACTTTCATTCTAGTTGTAACTACAATGGTTACAACTAGTAGTAACAGTACCTGTTACAGATAAAAAAGCACTGCATATTCAAGTACATGGTGCTTTCTACTCTGAAGGTCCAGCTGAAGAACTAGAAATGGAGCATCGCCATCTTTTGGTAATGATGATTTTTTTTTGCGTCCCTTCTTTTGAAGCAATCGATGTTGAAGGGCATAATAGGGCGCCTGAAAAAGCACAATAGATTAAAGAAGATGCAATTCTACGCTCTAAAAAGTTAGCTGAGAATTTCTAAGTAACAGCGAGATTGGTTAATAATAAAAAAATAAAGGTAGGCGTTTTTAATGGAGACAAAACAAGACACCCTTATATATGTATGGGATGCATATTGTGGATGGTGCTATGGATTTTCAGAAAGTATTAGAGGTTTTTACAAAAATCACCCTGAAATTCCGTTAACTGTTTTATCCGGAGGATTATTTTTAGATAATCTGCCAATAAAAAAATTCTCATATATATCAGAAGGTAATAAAAGAATTAATAAACTTACTGGTGCAGAATTTGGTCCTTCATATCAGGCTTTGTTGTCAGAAGGTACTTTTACAATGAATTCAAAAGATGCTGCAATTGGCTTTTCAGCTTTACGTTCATTAGCACCGAACCGTTTGTTAGAATTTACTTCTGCCATGCAAAAAGCGTTTTATTATAATGGAAAAAGTCTGAGTGACCCTGAAACATATCGTAAGATAGCTATTGATCATCATTTGGATCCTGAACAAGTACTAGAGCGACTAAAATCTCAAGAAACTATAATAGATGTTCAAAATGATTTCAACACGGTTCAACAACTTGGTATAAATAGCTATCCCTCTTTACTTCTACACAAAGATAACCAATTAATTCCTATTGGTGGCGGAGTAATGACGTCGGATAAAATTGAAGCACGTTTTAAAGATTGTTATATTATTAAATAATTTCACCAAAAAGGAGATAAAATTCTATGTTTAAAACCATCGAAATGAATCAAAATGATGTGAAATTGACGATATTTAGTTCTGAAGAAAATAGTTTTATGGTGACTGCAACCTTAGTTGAAAAAGCAGGACATGCATTCTTAATAAATACGAAATTTACTCAATCCGATTCGAAAGAAATTGTTGATTACCTAAATAAAAATAACTTATATTTAGATAAAATTTTTATTATCCATGGAGATCCGGACTACTACTTTGGGTTAGAAAGTTTTAAAGCAGCGTATCCAGAAGCCATTGCGTATGCCACAGAATCCACTGTTGAACATATTGTTCATTCTGTCTTAGGTAAATTAAAAGTCTGGAAAAATGCACTTGGAGAGAACGCACCTAGTAATGTTGTATTGCCTCAAGTATTTACAGAAAAAACCATTGACTTTCAAGGTTTAACTTTTGAACTTGTAGGTTTAGATAATTACAGAACAAGCTTATTTAACAGAGAATTGAAATTATTGATTGGTGGCATTGATATTTTCAACGAAATACATGTTTTCATAGCAGATACTAGCTCAAAAGAAGCAATGGAAGCTTGGATTGAGAACTTGAAAGTGTTACAAGGGTTAAATGCTAACATAATCGTACCAAGCCATGGTTCAATTGAAAAATCCTTAGATAATCAAGCACTTATTGCAACTATCAATTATCTAAAAACTGCAATTAAAGCTTCTGAAGAAAGTAAAACTTCTACGGATTTTGTTGCAAAGCTTGAAGCAGCATATCCAGGCTATGCAAATAAAGGCGTATTAGAATTAAGTGCAAAAGTTGTAACGAAAGAAATTCCTTGGGGGTAATGTTATGAATATATACCAAAAATTATTACATGAAACGTATGTATTAACCGGTGAAGGAAAATTGGATGCCTTCAAAATGTATTTAAGTGATAATGTATCTTGGACAGAAGCTGCTGGATTTCCTTATGCGGGTACTTATGTAGGTCCAGATGAAGTAGTGAAAAACGTACATGAACGCCTTGGAACCGAATGGGATGGCTATTCTGCAAAAGATGAAATCTATGCGTTTAATAATCACACTGTTATCGTCTACGGAAAATATAGTGGGACGTATAAAGCAACAGGAAAATCATTTATAGCAGACTTTTGCCATCTATATGAATTTGATGAGAATGATAAGGTTAAAAAATTTATTCAAATCGTGGACAGCGCAACTGTCAATAATGCATTAAGTTCAAATTAGTTGTTTGTAACTTAACTTGTATACGGGGTAGTGTCAGGATAACCGTATTTTCCTGACGCTACCCCATCGCTATCAGCTAAGGTTTTACACTACCCATAAAGCAAAAAAGACGTTATCCTTTCTGTAGAATTATAGGAAAGGATGGCGTTTTTTTGGCATATAGGGCAACGATTTGATCTTCGATGCCTGTTAAATCAAAAGTAGAGTTGAACAAGTAATCTATCGGATTCTTAACAAGGAGCTCTCCTGTCATACCCTCTAGAAAATCTGAAAGATTAATGACTATATCGTTTATGTTAGTGTTCTGTTCAGAAGAGACTAAGTTATTGATGACAATAATTTCGGTAAATTCTCTACTTACTGAGTAATTTTTTTTCGGATTGAGTGTAACCTTAAATACATGTTTTCCATTTTTCATCTGGAACTTTGCAACTTCTCCAAGCTTAATATTACTATCGATCAAAGCATCTATTTGGATGGTATCTTTTTCATCAACAGTAACAACTACGCTTTTTAAATCCAACGAACTGTTATTAGTAATCATCAGATTATACTCAACATAAAAATAGTTAGCCATCTCTTCTTTGTCAATTAAGTCGCCTCTCATTCTGATTATCTAATGCGTTGGCAAGAAATTCTAAAAAAAATATTGTTTCAAATGGCGCTAAATATCTGAAATCATAGAGATTTGGAAGGAGCGACTTTCAGAGGAGGAGTTCGACGAGTTGGAAGCGTTATTAGACTTATATGCTCAAACTCATGGCATGGAGTTAACATCTATTTTCAAGTATGGATTTCGCTTGGGGGCGGGCATCATGGTCGAGGTTTTAACCGGGGAAGAGGAACTTGCTAGTAAGTTGGGTACCTTTCATGACAAAACTCCATAATTAAAGGAGTAAATCCTGTGCGCTTAATAATTGTTCTAAATAAAAATCTCTTTTGAAACTAATCCAAAAAAACAAAAAAACCTTGATTTCTCAAGGTTTTCACTGTGATGCCGAGGACGGGGGTCGAACCCGTACGGTACTCACGTACCGCAGGATTTTAAGTCCTGTGCGTCTGCCTGTTCCGCCACCCCGGCAGGAAATGTACTGAAGCTTTATATGATTAATTTTTTAGGCGAAGGACGGCACAATCGCATCAAAGCGTATCAGCGCCGCCAAATTTATATAAAACTATTCTCATACAAATCCCGAAAAATTTCTTCAAGAAGATTTTTTTCCATGATTTGATGGAAATCTATATTTATGAATTTATTTTCAAACTCTTCGAAATTCAAAATAGCTAAGCTGTCAGAATAAATTTTCAAAAATTTTACAACTCCATGCTCCACGTTAAAAAAAGCCTGAATATTGCCTGAAGGCGTACTTCTTTCTACAATAACATTATATTTAGGGCTCTCTCCGTAAATCCATTTGTTATCAAAATATTTTTCCATAAGTAAAGGTGTATATGTCATTTTACTATATCTCACCGGAGCAGCAACGTTGCCGTAAACATTCTTGAAGCTTTTTATTAACGCTTCCGTCAAGCTGGCAACAGATATGTCATTATTCAGTTCCTTCAGATTGATGACTCTACTTTTTACAGAGCTTATTCCTTTTGCTTCCAGCTTTAATTTTGACGGTTTTAATATTCTCTCCAACTGCTCCAGGTTGACCTCCACCATTAATGTTCCATGATGAAATCCGTTTTCTTCTTCTGCGTAAAAAGCATGCCCAGAAAACTTTTTCCCCTTATAAGTTAAATCGTTTCTACCAGATAACGCTGCCTCTAATCCAAAGCCCTCAACTGCACCTTTAATGACCTCTAATTGCTTTTCGAGGTTTTCCTGCTCCTTTTTGAAAATAAAGGTGAAGTTCAGATTCCCCAAGTCGTGATATACGGCGCCCCCGCCCGAAATTCTTCTGGCCAGACTCACTTCATTACTCTTTAATTGTTCGATGTCGCATTCGGTGTATGGGTTTTGATTTCTGCCGATCACTACAGTCTTATCATTTTGCCATAGATATAACGTAACTTCGTCGTGGCAGGCGTTTCTCAACAGCTCCTCTTCCAAGGCCAAATTAAAATAGGGATCATTCTCTTGGGAAAGGACAATTTTATTCATCGAAGTGGAGTGCTCCTATGCTAAAACCTAAAACAGCCTCGTGAATGGCTTCTCCCGTAGTAGGATGAGCAAATATAGTGTGTATTATTTCTTCCTCAGTGATATTGCTGTTCATCATTATTGTGAGTGTGCTTATTAGTGCAGAAGCCTCCGGCCCAATAATGGAAGCACCCACTATTTTGCCACTGGACAAATCTTTAATTAATTTGATGAAGCCCTTTTCCTCTCTCATTGTTAAAGCCTTTCCGTTAGCCTGAAAAGGAAACTTGCTAATCGATATGTCCATATTTTTAAGCACGGCCTGCTCTTCTGTTAAACCTACAGATGCAATTTCTGGCGTTGTAAATATTACATTGGGCACCATACCATAATCTACATGAGAAGGCGTCCCTAAAATATGGTCCACAGCTGCTATTCCTTCATGAGAGGCTACATGCGCCAACTGAATACGATTCGTTACATCCCCGATAGCATATATATGTTCTGCAGACGTTTGAAGGTATTCATTAACAGATATGCCTTTGCCTTTTTCATTTAAAGCAATGCCCGCCTTTTCTATTTCCAGATCATCCATATTTGGCGTTCTTCCAATAGCAACCAAGACTTTTTCGCTGGTGATAAATTTTTCAGCATTGTCCATTTCAAAAATAACAATAGCCTTGCCACTCTGGTCTTTTTCAATTCTTGTAACCTTAGCTCCAGTGTAGACTCCAATCCCTCTGTCCATAGCTATTTCTTTAATTTCTGCTGAGACTTCCGCATCCACCATGGTCAAAAGCCTATCACAAAACTCAATAACATTTACTTGAATTCCAAAATTGGAATAGATAAAGGCAAACTCCATGCCTATTACACCACCGCCAATAATGGTGATAGAACTTATATTCTCCTTATGTTTAAGGGCCGATGTACTGTTTAGAACAAATTCATGATCTATCCCCGGTAAATTAATATTGGCAATTTTTGAACCTGTTGCAATAATGGTATCCGTCGCTTCTATGGTATACTCATCTTTTCCATTCTTGACAAGAACCTGTTTGTCATTTACAAAGGATGCGCTACCTCTGATCATTCTCACATTATTTTTTGAAAGCAAGTAATCTATCCCTGAAACCAATGTATTCTTGATCTCATCCTTCTTATCAATCACTTTAGCCATATCAAGCTGAATATCTTTAACCGTAATGCCAAAATCTTCGGCCTTCATTATATTATGAAAGACCTCCGAGGATTTAATCAAAGCCTTGGTTGGAATACAACCTACATTAAGGCAGGTTCCACCCACAGACAATTTTTCTACAATAACCGTTTTAATTCCACGTTTAGCAGCATAGATGGCCGACACATAACCCCCTGGTCCCGCCCCAATAATTAACAGGTCCGCTTGTAACTGTTCCTTTTTACCGTAAACCATCCCTCCAAAATAATCCAGCTTAGGTTTTTCTTTTCCTGCATTTTCAGCAGTAACTTTAAATAAACACTGGCCTAACTCAATTTCTTGTCCTTCTTCAACCAGAATCTCATTTATAACGCATTTATATTTTGAATTAAAAGGGGAATTGCCCTTTTTACTCTCCAATTGCAATAAGGTCTGGCCCACTGAAACTGATTCCCCGACAGAAATGTTGATCTTTCCCACTCTTGATTTTTTTTCATGCCCAGTAAGCTGTTCAAGTTTTATATCCACATAAATTCCCCCTAGTCTGATGTGTAGTTTTATTCACATTTACCGTATCCATTAATTTGGCAACCTCCGCCAATTGCGCAGAGATTGCCAATGAAATGACATCCTTACTTGAAATCTTGTTCAAATTCATCAATAGAATCTTTAAGTAATGTGACTGAATACGCCATGCTAGGTCCACCGCCGAAGGCAACAGCAACCATAGCAGATTCAAGGATCTGCTCCCTGGTCGCTCCTGCTTCCAAGGCTTTATAAACGTGAAACACTATGCAGTACTCGCAACGATTATACGCGCCAATCGCTACACTGATCAGTTCTTTTGTTTTGGTGTCTAAGGCACCATCAGCATAATTGGTTCCCAGCAAATTCATAAATGCATTTACGCTGTCCCCATTAGTCTCAGCTAGAGTAGCTAACCCGCTTGTAAAATCATGAAGCATTTGTCTTACATCCTTCTTCAATTGAATCCCATCCTTTTCATGTGAATTGTTTCACTTATGATTTCATAATAATACTTTACACTGCAATAGTTGCTATGTAAAGTATTTACGTAAAAAAAACCCTCCTTATAATAATATCGAACGATTTAGTGGATTTTTGACAAATTATGAACCATCTTATCTAATACTGTCGTAAAAATATGCAGTTCTTCCTGGGATATTCCATTTGTTGCATCATCATGAAAATTTTGACCTATCGGAAGCAACTCAGCTCTTAGATCTTCGCCCTCTTGCGTTAGATTAATTCTGATTATTCTTCTATCTTGAGAATCTCTGACTCTTGAGCATAATTTTTCTCTTTCCATGCGATCAAGAAGCCTGGCTATAGACGATTCATTAACATTCATTTTTTGGGATAGTTCTTTTTGGGATATTCCATCTTTTTCCCCGATAAAAAAAAGGGCCGTCCATTTTACTTTCGTAATTCCAATGTCTTTAAGTCTCCTGTTGAATTCGTCTACTATTTTTTTTGAAGCAGTATTCGTTATGAAACCAATACAATCATTCAAATTAAACATATAATGTCCCTTCCAAAATGGATTGATGTTCTAAAATGGAATTATACCATAGAAATGAGATAGGCTATCTGATATACGGCCATAATCGCCAATGCTTGTCAAAATGATTAAAGTCATTGATAAAACGACCATAAATTCTTCAAGGCAGCTTTTCCATTTACTTATTAAATTTTGAACCTCAGGAGAAGCAGGAGACTTATCTTTATGTTTCGCCAATTCTCGAATTACATTCTCCATGTTACCAAGAACTGCTTCTCTTGTTTCTATAAGTATCATAATAGAAAAAAACCTTGATTTCTCAAGGTTTTCACTGTGATGCCGAGGACGGGGGTCGAACCCGTACGGTACTCACGTACCGCAGGATTTTAAGTCCTGTGCGTCTGCCTGTTCCGCCACCCCGGCATATTATGTGTTGTTGCTTCATACGATGTTTACGTATAACGCGACAAGAAATATAATATCATGAATATCGATAACGCGCAATCCCTTTTTCAAAAAAAGTTTTATCACATTAAAAATAACCCGTTCCAGCGTGTGCCGACACGGGTTATTTGGCATGTCGATTATCTGCGTTCGTCACTTCTGCTTCTCATTCCGACAAGGCCCAAGAGTCCAAACAATCCGAGCCAGCCCCAGTTAGATCCTCTGCTGGTAGTCCCAGTATTTGTAGTTGTACTGGTTGCGCGATATCTACCGTCCGTTGTAGTGTTGGATAGTGGAGTTACCGTATTTCTGTTGTAGTTATCCCGGGTGTAATTTTCATTGTAGTTATTGGTGTTAGGTCTATAATTTTCCCCTGTGCGAATCTTATCTTTCATAATGCTCTCATGCTGATTCATCGTTCCCGTGGTGCCGTTCATTAGATTGCCTTCCGTATTCATCATCCGAGTGTTATTCACGGTACCATCCATGCCCGTATTCGCGTTCGGGATACCGCCTAAAGCGGCTGACCCGATTGGATTAGCGTAACTAGCTCCCATTATACTCATTGACAGTACAGTACCGCATGCAAGGCTTGTTATCAGCTTATTCACAGTGTTATGCCTCCCTTTATGGTTAGTTATCACTGATAATTTCCCCTTGGGTGGCACTGTCTATACATGAATAGCTTTACTCTTTTACAACATTCACTGTCTTGCTCGCTGCGTCATACGTAACCTTTGCTCCAAGCGCCTCAGCCAGAGCACGCACGGGTACATACGTTACGCCGGTATCAAGAACACCATCCGTAAGTTTAGTGCCGTTTAAGGTTATCGTTACTTTAACGTCTTTGTTCACCTGGTCATCCTCCCCAGTAATTCTTTTTAAAGCTTCATTGACCTGATCCGTCGTAGGACGTTTACCTGCCCGAAGTTGAGTCGTAGTTAAGCCGAAGGCCATTTGCAGATGTGAATAATCTTTAAAAGACGTCCAGTCTCCTCCCCACTCAAGCCCTAGCTGTTTTCCCACCTGTACAACCTCTTGCCAGTCCGCTATTTTATCTTTATCACCATCACGATTCATATCCCAGGAAATACTATTTCCATCCGGCAGCAAAAGCGCAAAATCAAACGCAAGGCCATAATTGTGATAGCTGGTTCCACCCTTGGCGTTGGTAACTATAGGTCCAGGCTTACTTCTCCCCTGCGCATACAAGGCATTTTGTTCAGCAATCGACCGCAATCCCTGAGTAATAACGATGGGCACTCCTCTGGCATAGCTTTGCTGAATCAAAGCCTTCGCCCCTGCTGCCAAAACAGGATGAAGCCCAACAAGCCTCGCTGCCGATTTGTCCCTCACTTGATCTAAAGTCAGCATAGAATCACCCCTTGGTATAATCAATGATCCCGCTTCCCCATTCGCTTGTACTAATACCCCTGCTTGCCTTAGCATACAAGCATAAATGTCTTCGGCGTCCCTATAAGGAAGGACGATAAGCGTTTATGCGAGAAATATAAGACATAAAGGATAGGTGTATAACTTATACTTTCTTATATTTTAAAAAAAGACCCCGGTATCCCCGAGATATCCCCTGAAAAGCACCTATTCATAGCTTCTTCACCTTGGATCATTTCTACAAAAAAGGGCAAAATATTAGCGAAAGGTGGGAACACATATGGACATTCATAGTGATAGCTATAAAGTTGCTGCCCTGAGCGAGCAGGAAGAAGCACTCGAAATTATTCGAAATGCCGAAGCTTCCATTGCAAATCTGACCGGCAACCCAACGGTGACCCTAATTGCTTATGAAAAAAGTGAAGTCAGCGGTTCTCAGCATTAAACGATGTAAACCTCCACTAGATCATCTACATTGATCCACTTCCATTCCTCCGCCCACTGCAGCTTAAACTCACGCGAGTGGGTGTGAATGGAAGTCACAAAACCACTAATTGTCGTATTCTCAAAAGGATCAAACAGCACAACAGTGACGCGCACATGACTCCGTAACGATAAAGCAAGTGTACATTCGATCTCCTCCAGCTTCTGCTCATCCAGAATAGGCTTAATGCGGCGCAGCGTCTCTCGTTCATCCCTAATAATTCTTACCTTATGCTCCGGCAGCATCATGCGACTGCTTTCCCACAGTCCGTTTTTCTCCAGCTTTTTGCCCATGGTAACCCCTCCCTAATTTCTATACTTATTCCGCTACACACGAACGTATGTTTGTATTATATCCACACCTTCGCTGAATAATCAATAATCAGGAAAAAGATACCACTTCAAAATCCTCCTCTTTTATCTAAAAGTTGTATAATAATGAATATCTAATTGAGAGGAGCTTTCCACTTGAAAAAAAACAATGCCCTGCTCATCCTAATTCCCGTATTATTCCTGTGTCTATACCCCCTCGTATATCGAAGCAGTACCCTCTCAGACCTCACAAAAGGAATCGTAGCTGGCTTATTTATAGGATTGGCAGTGTTACCTCTACTCAAGCTCAAAATCGCATCAAAAAGACGCTGACAGTTGAACTGTTCAGCGTCTAAATTTCGATCTATTCTTGAACTTTCTCTGATTCAGCGGTGGACTGACCATCAGCATCGATGAGTCCTGTTGCTTCTCTTGCTTCATTAAGCTTGGAAATGCCGTATAGCATCGCGACGTCAGCGTTCTGATTCAATTCCTCGAACTTCTCAGCAGTGACCTCTGCGGAATCAGCACCTTGAGAGGCCTGTTCTTTTAGAGAATAAGCACTTTGAAAAGCAATTTTGGACTCATCAAGCAGTTTACGAATGTCTTCGGGCAAGCTAGAGGAAATTTTCACTTTCTCAGCCTGATTGGATAAGTCTGTTGCGGTCTTTTGGAATTCGTTAATCTTCTTCTCCAACTGCCTGTCCGAAAGTTCTCCTGCTGAATAAGCAGCAATAGCTTCGTTGAACTCCGTTAAAGATGATTTTCCTAATTCATCAAGCTTAGACATTTCATTGTAGAAGTTTTGCACGGTTTCCTGCACTTCTTCTTCCGAGGCAGGAGCCGATGAAGTTGAATTATTATTGCTGCAGGCGCTAAGGATGACAGTCAGCATTAGCGTTCCTATTAGTAACACTTTTTTCATTATTTATCCCTCCACTTAACAGAATAATGTCGGTTTGTGTAAAGCGCAAATGAAATTTATGTAAAATGACTATTATGTTATAATTATTTCAATTGTAATCAGGGAAGGAGAGTATTTATGCCTTATTGCACAACCTGCGGATCAGAATATAAGCAGGGCGCTAAATTTTGTGGAGAATGCGGATCTAGCATTGACGGAACTGCTCCAGTGACCACCCGTCGTACATCAGCAAATCAAAATGCTACTCAAGAAGTCGTTCTCTGGAAAGGCAAACCAGCCAGTATCTCTGATCGCCTCAAAGGAATCGTACGCCTAAACACGACTACGTACACCATTACAAGCCAGCGCATTATGGTAAAGACCGGACTTATCGGTAAAAATGTCGAAGAAATCGAATTACTGCGTGTACGCGATTTATCCGTAGCACAATCTATCATGGACCGGATGCTCGGCATCGGTACATTAACTGTATTTTCTGATGATGCCTCAGCGCCTCAGCTTCTTTTCCGAAAAATCCATGATGCCCAAACCGTCAAAGATGTTCTGCGCAAAGCTGTTCGTGACGAGAAGATCGCCAACAACATTAGCTACCGTGAACAAATCTAAGATTCTTTCACATTAAAAAAAGCCCCGAAATCCGGGGCTTTTTCGCTAATATTCCGATGCTCGAATCAGTTCGGATATCGTCTTATGGAAGATAAAACGCTCCTGCTGGAATAATCCCTTTGGGTTGGCTAGGACTTTCCCACTGCAATACAATTCGCGCGTCCCCCTCATTCTCATAGTACTCCACTTTTATTTCATGTAGCTTGCCAGCTATCAGATTCACATTGCCTTTTCGCTCCTGTCCACTCTGATTCACCCAGCTATCAATGATCAGCCCTCCATCAATCCACACCCGTACCCCGTCATCAGAGGAGGAGTAAATGGTATAGGTTTCACTATAGGCTGCAGTCAGTTTTCCACTCCACCGTACAGAGAAAGCGTCGACACGAATGGCTGGATCAGGCGAACCCTGTTTCCACGAAAATTGGATGTTAGCATCGGTTCGCGTCAGCGCTGGTGCACCGCTAAGAGTCATGTTATTGTAATATTGCCCCCATAGTCCACTCTGCAGCACACTGTCTCCCTTAGCGGCTACAATTGCCGCCTCAGCAGCATACTCTTCCCGCGTGAATACAAAGCTGTCATTCATAAAGGCTCTAATTACCGCATCGGTATTCTTCTCATAAAGAAGCTTGCCCCAGGTCATCTGATAAGACCATTTGGGCTGTGATTTAGATAGTAGTGCAGGGGACGGTAGCTCTCCATTTTCTCCAATCGCGATCACTTTTCCACGCCCCAGATCCCATAGACTATTATAGTGACTCCCCTTAAAATCCCCATCATAGATATCTAGTGCCAGCACATCTACTTTGTCACCGCTTGGGTAGTATTCGGCAGGGTCATCACTCCACTGATTTTTGGCGTTTGGGCTCCAGACCCACAATAAATTATGCAGCTTATGATAGCTGGTGAAACGGTCAAACATAAGGTTCCACAGTCCCACGTAGTTGATCTTCTTCCCCCACCAGAACCATCCGCCATTCATTTCATGATACGGCCGCCAGAGCACAGGAACACCTGCATCATTTAGTTTTTTTAAAGAAAGGGCTATCTTATCCAGATCAGCGATCAGTGCGTTGTACTGAGAGGTACCCGGGGTTATATATTTGTCAAAATCAGCGTTGCTTATGCTCGTAGATACGTTATCCCAAGCTGGCGCAGTCCCTGGCAACTGAGCGTGATAGCTAATCGTTACGATTCCACCGGCTTTATACCAGCGAATAGCACTGCTAACGACCCAATCCCGCTGATTGTCTAATAGTGCCGCCGTCTGATTATTGATTGCCCCCAGCTCATATCCGTGAAGGGCGGCGTATTGCCCGCTAGTATTTTTCAGCTTCCCATTGAACTCATCCGCGCTCTCCAAATAATCATGTTGTCCACTAATCCATCCTTTTCCTTGCAGAAAATAAAGGGTATTCAACAATTTCTGAGCAGAAGGTACCGTTTCCGAATCCGCCGGAGCCATTTGCAATTTACGATACGCGATTTGCCACTGAACATCGCTCACAAACCTCGATGCCGAATCAACCATATTTCGAAGATTGCGCTGTTCCATCCACTCTCACATCCTTTTAACTTTTTTAAGTTATAGTATGGGGACAATAGTGACATGAACTCAGCGAATGGACATGAAGTTGTAAAGTAATTTAGGACAGTGTAAGGAACTGCTGAATAAATTCACGGCTCAATAAAAAAAGGAGCCCGGCCGCTCCTGACTATATCTCCAATTTACCTCGTATATCTCAGCGGTAGTAATTCAGAAATATCATATTTAGCTAACCGGCCGTCCTCGGATACAATAACTTTGCAATCCTTCCCGTAATCAGCAATTAACTCACGGCACATCCCGCAGGGAGAAACTACTTTAATTTCTCTTTCCTCGCTGTCCGGATCAGAATGCCTTACCGCAACAATCGTATCAAATTCCTTGTAGCCTTCGGATATCGCTTTTCCAATCACCATCGCTTCTGCACAGACTGTAATTCGTCCCATGCTAGCTTCTACATGTACCGCTGTAAAGATTTCCCCCGTCTTAGTACGGAGCGCCGCCCCTACATGGTGTCTTCCCCATTCATAACGTCTAGTAATAATATCTTCAGCAGAGGCTATAAGCGTCTGATCTTCAATCGTAATCAAATACTCCATATCCAATTCCGTCCTCCTCTTATTTTTCCTAAGTATATTAAATCGCACTGCATTATGATATAAGATATACTATTTTAAGTTCCAAAAAAGGAGGAGCAGATTTGAAAATACAGAAATTACTCACCAGTCTCATCATTGTTGTGTTACTTGCTTTGGGCGGTTACTGGTATGAACAGAACGGAGATCCGGCAGCCCCATCGTCCACATCCGATTCAGAAGTTGTTCAGCTGATCTTCCCATCAGATCGTTATCCTGAGACCGCTAAGCACATTCAGGACGCGATTGCCAAAGGGGAGTCCGCGACGTGCACGATTAACCGTGAGCAGGCTGAAGACAACCGCAAAGAATCCTTAAAAGGGATCCCCACCAAAAAAGGCTACGACCGCGATGAATGGCCCATGGCCATGTGTAATGAAGGCGGCAAAGGGGCCGACATTGAATACATAACCCCAAAAGATAACCGCGGCGCAGGAAGCTGGGTTGGCAATCAGTTAGAAGATTTTGCGGATGGAACCCGCGTAGAATTTATGTTCAAATAATAAGCTAACGTGAACAGTGCTTCAAAAGAATAGCCCCATCCGGTATACCGGATGGGGCTACAATGTGCATCAGCTAGCTTAGAATAAGCAAGCTTTAGTGATGATAACCAGCAAGATGAAGAGTACCAGAATAGCTCCTGTTGAAGTAAAAGGACTACACACCGGACCTACATTTACTGGGCTTACTACAGGACCTACGTTACAACCACAATGTTCCATTCCCATAATTAATTCCTCCTAATGATTAATGACTACAGCACAAGATATGTAAAAAGGAGATAAGCTGTTTGGGCGAATTGGCAAACAAATGCTATTCACCTAATGAATTAGGTAGGCACTGTCGATAAACAGGATATACACAAAGGAGGTGCAATATGGATATAGCCGCATTATCAATGGCAATGAGCCAGGCATCCTTAGCTCAAAATGTAGGAATACAAGTCATGAATATTGCCAAAAATCAGGCTGAAACCCAGAGTCAAACGATGGTGGAAATGCTGGGCAAAAGCGTTGCTCCGAATTTAGGAAAAACACTTGATATTAGTGTTTAATTGCTTTATGCTAAGGACACACGAGAACACTCGTTCTTATGTGTCCTTATGTTTTTTACTTTACATAGCCTTCGGGCTTTTCTTTTGCTCATTTATGCGAACATACGATCCTATAACTGATTCTGAATGAGGTGAATGATATGAATAACATGAAATCCTATTATCAAATGACTGCGCTGGAGAAGTGGACAGAAGATTTATACAAGCGTCTGAACCTTACTCAGCCTTCGCAAATTTCGATTGCTTATATTGCAGAACGGCTTAATATTTGGGTTCATTATTTGGATGTAAGAAGCAAGAGCATCGAAGCATCAGCGGGGATGTACACCATGTTTATTGACAACCGGCTTCCAGCCAGTCTGCAGCGGCTAGAGTTTCTCCATGAGCTCTGTCATCTGCTCCGCCATGGTACTGATCAAATATTGATGCCAGAACATTTTACGCGGGCACAGGAGGATGAATCTGAGCGATTTATTCTTTATGCAGCTATGCCCTACTCCATGATCTCCCGCATGACATTGCCTGAGCAACGTGAAGATGCAATCAGCTATCTTGCAGCAGAATTTCAAGTGCCAAGCGAGCTGGCTTTACAGCGGATTGATCAAATTCAAAGACGTGTTTTTCAGGGGCAATTATTGGCCGTGATGGGAAGAAACGAAGAACGATTAACACATATTCAATAATGACTGCGGAGATAATAAGGGTAGTCGCAATGAAGGACCATTAATTATGGTGGAATTTCTCGCAAGGGGGATCGATATGGAAGCCATTAAAGTAATTGAATTATTGATGACTCATCCAGATTATAACGTAGATGCAGTACACCCCGAAATTCCGGATTTTGTTGGGATCGAGTCGATTGAAGTGGATCATGAAACGGGGACCTTCTCCATTTTATTGCAAGAACCCAAAGAAGACTGAAGATGATTTGTGTAAGTTCATAATAAAAGGCAGCAAGTATAGTATACCCAGGCAATTCTTTACCTACGCGGGTTACCTATCGGTAGTTAAATTGCTGCCTTATTTGTAATAGTAAGCTCTTTATTATGCGGATACAAACTGAATCACACCAATAAGAGTTAGAATGAGGAATATACCCACAACTCCCCAAATAATAAACCATAAGATTTTGAGACCTGGTAGCCTGGGACTAGTATGATTCTCCAATACCTTAATTCGCCGCTCCAGCTCCTGTATTTTTTCTTCTTGTTGCATCATTTTCTTCCTCCCTTCTAATGTGTAAATTACAAGATACAATAGATATGACATACCAGTCACAATATATTATCTTATAATATATACATTTTATCTAAATGGAGGGAATTAATGAAGAAAAGAACAAAAATAATTCTTATTACCTTCGTTATTGTATATGGAGTCGCTTCTTTAGCGCTTCAGGCCTTCCGAAATCACATGGACAATGAAGTGATTCATTATTTGGTAGATGCGAGAGATTATAAGAATGAAGATCTCTATAAAGTCTATACCCAGATTGGTAAGGCTCCCGTCGTAAGTACAACGGTTATCTTTGCAGATGAACTCCATGCAAGATACTTTTATAGAAAAGAAAAGGATCGTATTTATCAATATAGCATGGCTCTTGTAAAAAGGTTTGATCCAAACTATACATATAAACATAGTGAGGAGACCCTCCCGTAAAGGGGGAACTTCTATTATAAAGGTGCGATTGTCTCAACAGTCATGATATGGCTGCTGGGGCAATCGCACCTTTTTTAGATTCTAACCCTTGATCTAGACGCTAACAAATTTTCTCAGGAACATAATGTGACCAAATGCCGTCCTAAATGGTGTTATAGGTAAAGGGGGCATAGAATCATGCAACGATCCATGACCCGGCCGGGAAATCATGTGATAAAGAGTTACGAAATCTACGCAGATATGCTGTTCCGGATTGCTTTGGTCCATTTAGGCAGCCGCCAAGATGCCGAAGAGGCCACTCAGGATACCTTCATCAAACTGATAGAAAAAGCACCAAAGTTCAAAGACGCTGAACATCAAAAAGCATGGCTGATCCGAGTAATCACCAATCATTGTAAAACATTACTGGGCAGAGGCTGGCGCAAGCGCGAGGTTAAGCTGGAAAATGCTGAGCCGATTGCGGTAGACACCCCCGAGGATTTGGCTCTACTGCAGTTAGTTATGGCGATGCCTATGAAGTATAAAACCGTAATCCATCTTTATTATTACGAGGACTATCCCATCCAGGAAATCAGCAAGATTCTGCAGATTAGTCAGTCTGCCGTGAAGATGAGACTTCAACGGGGACGGCAACTGTTAAAACTGGAGCTGGAAGGAGTGGAATCACAATGAAAGAAGATCAGTTTCGAACATCATACAAGAGAGCGGTGGATTCTATGAAACCAGGTGAAGAGATGAAAAAAGAATTGATAGACAAACTGGAGCAACAGCAGGAACGGAAACGTCCACGCAAGACGGTTTATATCGCGGCAAGTATCGTCCTCGCCGCCGGGATCGGCTTAGCTGCACCTAATATATGGCAGCAGTTAAATGGCCAGAGTACTCAAGGGCAAATCGCTCAGGTAACTCCAGGTCCAAGCCAACCAGACAATTCTGGCACAAATGCGTCCGGAAGCATTGTTATCCCCAAGCTGGAACTGCCGGATACCAAATCTGGCGTTATGGCAGATATGATCGCTCTAGTCGTATATAAAGATAACATTTATACACAGTCTGCGACTCGAATCAACGCAGCCGATGCTGCCGCTCTGCGCGGTGACAAGCTGGGACGTACTACAGGTGGCATCGATGAATGGAGCGGTAAAGACAAATATATTGAGTTAGCTTCAAACATCGGCGAAACGGATATCTATTCCGTAAAGGGATATGATTCCGATTTCCTGATTATGTCCTATTCGGAAATCAACGGCGAGGTATTCGCCGAACTGTACGAGCATACAAACGGGATCACCGTAAACAGCGGCGCAGATCTATTTGGCAAGCTAAATCTGGAAGGTCGAATTACTTCCGCACAATGGGAAAGCTTCGACAGTTGGAACAACGGACAGCAGCAGTACACAACGCTCGCTGACGACGAGGCGCTTAATGGCTTCTTGAAGGCACTCCAAGCAGCCAAACCGCTGGCAGCAGAGTCTCTTACCGCGCAAGGCATCTACGACAGCGAAGACCGCAAGGTTCTCTATCTCCTGCTGGAAAACAACGCCAGGGTAGAGCTGACGCTGTTTGGTCAAGGGCTAGTACGTTACGGTCAGGCACCTGTATTCTTCGAGGTTGAGTCCGGGGCATTCCAGCAGCTATGGGATAGTATGAAACCATAAAAATGATGGTCGAAAACCGAGAGTACAGCGATAGGAACAACGATTGGGACAACTTTTCGGGAACCATACCCATTAGAAAAGTCTAGCTGGATACAAAAAAAGGCGCTGCTGCAAAACCATTTCATGGCTTTGCGACAGCGCCCTTTTTGTGTTGGCTGCATGGTTTGCATTGCGTCATGTCAGAATATCAGATTCTAAGTATAAAAGAGCCGTTGTAGGTTAATCCTATGATGGCTCTTTTACATGTTCAATACTGCTATGATAACGGGACTCAAAAAAAGAACGCCCACGATGGACGTTCCTGAGATTCTTATTCGTATACAACGTTTCAGCTAGTTACGCATTTACACTTTCTGTTTTACGATCCTGTCTTGTGTGTAATGTTTTCATCGCAAATCTTGCTATCGGCTGAGCAACCAACAGTTCAATCCAAAATGCTATACCAAAGTTTCTTGGCCAGATATGAAGGAAGTTTTTAAGTGGCTCTAGACTTATTTGTTTCGTCCCAACCCATGTGCCGATAATCGATAGTAAAATAGATAACACCGTAACATTCAATAAAGTATTCAACAGCACCCTAGCATTAAATCCATCGGTTTGTCCCATGAATTTTGGCATCACTTTTCCAACAATCGGCCCTGCAACTAATCTTACGGATAAAACTACGATCATCCACATAAACGGAATAACCTTTAGTGTATCTATATACACTTCCTTACTGAAGCCACGTTCCAACCCCACAATAATAGGGGCAATAGTATTTACTGAAATGATTGAAATAATGAGTGAAAATAATATACCTTCTTTTCCGTTTCTGGGCAGTCTTGTGTCTCCATGCATGTTTGTCATCTCCGTGAATCATATTTCAGATGGCAGACGTATCATGAGACATATATTTTTGGCCCAATAAAAAGACCAATATCTCTACACACTGATTTAATAATCATAGCACTTTTTTCAAATGAATGTCAGACCTCTATTTAAGTTTAATAAAACCTCTCTGCTCTTTAGTGCATTCAAAAGATTTAAACTATCCCTGCAAGCGCATGGCGATAAATCTGGTATCAGTGCATCCGTTAGCAAGCTCAAAATTCCAGCCTTCCTAATACAATAACTCCTACGATCATCACAACAATACCTTTTCTGTTTTTCAAATAGTTAATCCACCAATAGATATGAGGGCTCCACACATCATTACAACCATCAAAGATTGTCGTTCCTCATTCGCAACATCATAATTATTGAACAATAATGAAATACCTGGTTTCATTTTCTCTGCTTTATGTATTTCTTAATCAAATAAAACAATACAAATCCTAACAACACCAAGCCAAGTATGGTGATCCATAGAATCGTTGGATTCCCTACGAAAAAGTATGTATTTCTGTATTGAAAATCTTCATTGTTCATCAGTATAAAAGCTCCTTGTTCTACGAACTATCTATTTCTTCGCAACCCATCGTTTTTCAACTTTGAAGTCCTTCTTAATTACTTTATTATCCCATGACTCCAGTATAATCCTGGGCCCTGACTCAAGGATATCCTTTGCTTTATCAATCTGCCCTGACTTGAAAAAGTTTATAATTTCTATAAGGTCACTTCTACTATGTAATCTTACGGCGTTATAACTAGCAAGTTCTTCACACGCTGAGGTATATTGATTTGTTGATATTACCATGGACTTTTTTGCCCTGTAATATCTCATGGAGCTATAGATCTCTTGAACAGCTTCTAACCCTACTGGATAAGAATAACACTTTGCCTG
Organism: Paenibacillus sp. FSL E2-8871; assembly: GCF_038000345.1. NCBI lineage: Bacteria > Bacillati > Bacillota > Bacilli > Caryophanales > Paenibacillaceae > Paenibacillus > Paenibacillus sp. FSL E2-8871. The sequence goes on from NZ_JBBOBV010000001.1 coordinate 2,922,200, forward strand.
AACAACATTTCGAACCCCCTCCCCGTCTGTAAACACTAAGTCAGATCCAAAATCTCTGCCTCCTCTCGTTTTATATGCATCACTATAACCCATGGCCAAAAATAAACGATACAGATATTCTACAAAGCCAGTTCCGTCTTCCATTCGGTCTATGTCCTGGATCGTAATCTTAAGTGGATCAATAACTAGACTTTGGGGAGGGTAACTCTTCTTTCTTGATAAAACTTTGAATACAAAAACAGCAGTAATGATAGCAAGAATAACCAACAAAATTATCATTTTTGTCAACCAGCAACCCCCATTAATATAAGAACCTCGCCAATGCCGGCGAGGTTCTTCCAAATTGCAATGCCATTACTCCCAAACCCTAGAACCTTAATATAAATTATTTGGAACATTATGTATATATGACTAGTAAGAAAAAGTCCTAGACTACTGTTGGTTTTTGGACTCACGTTTCCCGTTAGCGTAAGCCCTTGCTAGTCCTGAATATCATTAACTAAAGAATACTTGTGTTCTTCTTCCTACTTCAATTCGTTCAGTAAATTTTCCTCCTGTATATTCTTCTATTGCCTTTTTCCAAAAGAGTTGAGCGGGCTTGTTGTTATCTATTTGGTAAACTTCCCATTTTCCCTGGTGCATATCAAATATATCTTTAGCAACCAATCTCCCTAATCCCAGCCTACGATACTTCTTCGCAATAAAAAATTCAGCAATAGAAAAATATGCGTCATCTTCTTCCCGATTTTTTAATTTGACTAAGACAAATCCAACAAATTTCCCATTGAGACTGATTAAATATGGATAATTGGGGTCTTTAGACCAATATTCATCAATTGGATAATTACCATATTTACCGTTTGCCTCAAACTGCAACTCCATAAATTCTGAGAAATCATAAATATAGAATTGTAACAGGTTGCTGAGTATTTCTTTATGTTCCAAGGTTGCTATTTTGATTTCATAGTCCATGTTTGATACCATCCCTCTGTAGATTCAACTATCGTTTCCCATTAGTTAAGTCCCAAACAAACCGTGTTGCGATAAATTACTTTATAGTGTCGTGCTCATAGATTTTGGTGGGTCGTCCCCATTCGAAATTATCCAAACCGATTTCTCTGAATCCATATTTCTCATAGTAACGAATATGGTCAGTCGTTATATAAACCTTCGTATATCCCAATTGCCCCACCATTTTTCTGGCATGCTCCAACAATACTGAACCTAAACCTTGCCCTCGCTCATTCTCGTCAATGAACAGAGGAGCGATCCATGGCGATAATTCTTTTCGAATTATATTTTTATTTAACATATTCAGCAATCTCTATATGACGCTCTGGACACTCTATTATAGATTTAATAGCTTGCATTAAGTTACTCCTTCATAAATACGGTTCTTGATGAGTATCACCTTCAAAAAAAGGTGCTTTCAGATTACACCTTAAGTTAACTGCGGGAAACGGAAAGTTTATTTTAAGTTAAACTTTACTGCCTGTTAGCTTGATGAGGCGCCCGCCAGTCTATTGTGTTTTCATTGGCAATTTATACTGGAATGAGACGTGGTGAGATCCTTGGACTTTGCTGGGGTGATATCGACTTCGAAAAGAAAGAACTCAAGGTGATCCAGACGGCTAACTGGACACGTGATGGTTTAGTCATTCAACGCCCGAGAACGAATGATTCCATACGACAGGTAAAACTTTTTCAGAATATTATTGATGACCTTAAGAACGCTACAAACAAATCGAGGATTATAAAAAAAGAATATGGAGACTCATATGAGGATAATGACTTAGTATGTTGCTACCCTGGCGGAGGTTATATAAATCCAAAGGTAGCTGCTGAACCACTGGGTATGACTCCAGCGATGTTCAACAAACGATACTCACACCTACTCCCAATCATGCAGGAAGAGGCCGTTGACAAAATTGAAGCAGAACTGAATAAATACGCTGAAAAACAGCTCGAAACTGCAGAAAAATAATTCTCGTTAGCAAATCCGTTAGCAAACTTAAAATCCCGGCCTTTCCCAATCCTATTTTCTTTATATCACTAATCCTATAGACAGCAAAAAACCCTTACAAAGTAAGGGTTTTTGATAAGTGGGCCCTGAGGGACTCGAACCCCCGACCAATCGGTTATGAGCCGACCGCTCTAACCAACTGAGCTAAGGGCCCGGATCTAAAAATATCCGAATGTAGAATTGCTGTTGTAAATAAATTGGTTGCGGGGGCAGGATTTGAACCTGCGGCCTTCGGGTTATGAGCCCGACGAGCTACCGGGCTGCTCCACCCCGCGTCAGAAAAAATATTCAAACAGCGACAATAAATAATATACATTACAAATTGGGTCTACGTCAAGGAAGAATTTATAAAAGTTCTCAAGGCAGAAATCTAACCCCGTACCTTCCCTTACGGGATCGATAAATTTCTACAAAACGTGGGTCATGATAACCGTAAATCCAGCCATCTTGCTCCAATCTTTTAGCCAAACAACCTGCTTGAAATCTGGTCCTGAACAGTTTCGCGAAGTATATCCAATTCATGATGCTCTCTTCTCCTTTTCGCAAATTTATGATACACCGCTCTGAACTTATCATGCCCAAGTTCCACAAAATAAGCCACCAGAAAACTGGTGGCTTAGGGCATATTCCAGAGTCATTCACCGATCGAGTCAAAATAGACCGTGGGATCTTTTTCAAGTGTATCCAGCATGGTATTCCCTTGCTTCTCCCAAGCTTTGAGTGCATTCTCGACGGTTTTCTTCCCCTGATAAACATCAATGAATAATTGACGTCCAACATCACTAATCCGGCTAATCCCAGGCTTCTGCATCTGTAAACTGATCAATAAAGGATCCGTTGCAGGTAAAGGCTTAAGCGTATAAAAAGCTTCCAAATTTACAGAAGGGGTCTGAGCGGTAATATAATCCTTACGGGAAGTCAGTTCACTCTTGTTATGGGCTTTAATTTTCGCAACCTCATTACTGTTGACGAACTTAATCAAATCCCAGGCATCTTCCTTATTAGTAGCCGTAGAACTAATAGCCATCATATTACCAAGCCATGTTCCAATGGCAACATCCGGTTTTTCCTGAAAGGTAGGTACAGTAACCACACCCCATTTGATGGGACTGTAATTTTTGATCTTAGCAGCATTACGGGCCACTCCCGCCAGTTCATTGAGATAACCATATTCTCCAACGACCATTGCTGCTTTTCCTGTGAGGAACAGATCGCCTTGGATTGGACTGTAGGCATTCCCTTCTGTTCCTGCAAAATCCAACCCATTTAACTCAGGTACAATTTGTTTCTTAACCAACTGGCTGTAAGTAGTCCAAGCCTGATTCCACTGTGTAGTATTTACAGTCATGTGCTGACCCTTATTATCGTACATCGTAAGTTCTAGCGGTGCGACATAGCTCTGCATATCCCAGAATGGATCACTTAAGTAACGGTTCATCGAGAACCCGTATATCCGAGTTTCTTTATTAGACGACTTCTTCGTCACCTTATCTGCCAGCGTAAACAGTTCATTCCAAGTCATCTTGTCCGTTGGATAGCCCACACCAGCAGCATCAAAGATTCCCTTGTTATAAAAAAGCGCACTAGACGAGAAGATCGGCGCCAACGCAAAAAGACTTCCTCCACCCAGTTCACGAACTCCATTCAGCATCGTAGGCGCCATATTGCTTAAATCATACTGATCACGCGCTATAAGCGGCTCCAGCGATTGGACAAGATTATGATCCACCAAACTCTTCACTAATGCGCTATCACCGACGATCACATCAACAGGCTTATCTCCTCCCATAATCGCTCGGATATTTTCCAAATTGTCAGAGCTCGCGTCTGAGGAGGTGTTATTGTACCGAAGGTCATTCGTATCTATAGCCGGAATAATCTCCAATTTGATTTCTGGATGCTGCAACTCGTACATATCCGTAAACTGCTGACGAAAAAACGAATCGTCCTCCCCAGACCATAGACTCCCAATACGCAATACACGTTGCTCCACTGAAGCCTTAGAAGGCTCAGCCCAAGCCGTATTCCACCCATCAGAGATTAAGGGTAGTATCAGCGCAGCGCATACCCCAAGGCTTAACCAGCGGCGCCACAGCCGTTTATTGTTGTTTTTATGATTCATTATTATATCCTCCCATAAAATACTTGATTCTTCTACATCTTATGGATAAATAATCCATAATCCTAGTAACAGTATAAAGCTTTAATCAAGAAGGGAAGTTACAGGACGTTTAAAGTTATACTACGATTTCTTCATATTATTCTCATAAAAATGTTACTAGGAGCTTTTGCAGATACACGATCTCCACTACTAGAAGGTTTCGGCAGATACTAGGCTGATTATAATTGCACAAAGTGCAACTATAGTGCCAATTCCTCTAAGAAAAGTTAGTTTAAGTGTACAAAATACAACTATTCGTGTCTTGAATGACAGTTGAGTATGTTGTGTCTGTTAAAAAATAAAAGCCCCTCACTAAAAAGTGAGAGGCTCGCCTAAACTATAATCATTTATTTAAGCTTAAACACCAAATGATGAAGGATCTTTTCTCCAAGACTTCAGTACTTCTACGTCCGTCGATTCAATTTTACCTTGTGCAAGAGCCACATCAATCAATGTGCTGTAGTTGGACAAGCTTTGTAATGGCATTTCAGCTGCAGCAAAAGCATCCACTGCACGATCCAGCTCATAGCTGAAGATCGCGAGTACAGCCAGCACTTCTGCGCCAGCTTCTTGCACGGCCTGAGCCGCTTTGATGGAGCTTCCACCTGTGGAGATCAGATCTTCAATAACAACAACCTTTTGTCCCGGTTTAATCAGACCTTCGATCTGATTCTGCTTGCCGTGGCCTTTAGCTTTATCACGGATATAAGCCATTGGCAGGTTCAGTTTATCTGCTACCCAAGCCGCGTGTGGAATACCTGCGGTTGCTGTACCTGCGATCACTTCAGCGTCCGGATACTCGCTCTTAATAAGCTGCGCGAAGGCATCTGCAATATAGTTACGAACTTCTGGGTAAGCCATAGTCAGACGATTGTCGCAATAGATCGGCGATTTGATACCAGAGGTCCATGTAAAAGGCTCCTGGGGACGCAGTGCTACTGCTCCAATCGTAAGCAGATAACTTGCTACTTGTTCACTTCTATTTAATGAGCTCATGCTAGGGTCATCTCCTCAATAATGTTTAGTGCTGCTTGACGTGGATCTGGTGAAGCTGTAATCGGCCGTCCTACAACAAGGTAGTGACTACCCTGACGAATGGCTTTTCCAGGTGTCATAACCCGGGACTGATCGTCCAAGGAAGCACCTGCTGGCCGGATACCCGGTGTAACCGTGCAAAATGCTGGGCCGCAAGCTTCTGCGATAGCTGCTGACTCTTGTGGCGATGCTACTACACCATCTAGACCCGCATCGGCAGCCAGCTTGGCGTATCTTACCACAGTATCCGCTACCTCTCCAGCGATCCCAATTTCGTTATTCATCACTTCTTGACTCGTACTGGTTAACTGGGTAACTGCAATAATCAAAGGCATCTTAAGGGCAGCATTAGCACTAACTGCTGAAGCCGCTCCTTCGCGTGCTGCAGCCATCATGGCTGAGCCTCCTGCCGCGTGTACGTTAAACATATCAGCGCCAAGATTCGTAAGACTTTGAGCGCCACCTTTTACCGTGTTAGGGATATCATGCATTTTCACGTCAACGAACACAGAATAGCCACGAGATTTCAGCTCTTGAATAAATTCTGGTCCTGCCGCATAGAACAGCTGCATGCCTACCTTCATATAGCAAGGAATTCCTTCCAGCTTATCGATCAAGGCTCTTGCTCCAGTCACATCAGGATAATCCAAAGCGATCATCAGACGATTCGCCATCGCTTTCCACTCTACTTCTCCTACTCCCATAACCATGCTCCTATCCAGTGCAGACTACATCCACACCCTTTATTTATTAGACCCTAGGCATAGCGGAACGGTCTGCGTAAACGCAAACCGCCCTATGCATCTTTATGAGATTAGTTCAATTGTCCGACAAAAGCAGGCATGGACTGTGACGAGAAGTTAATCGTCTGCAGCATTCTGAGAAGTGCCGTCACTGTATCCAGTGAAGTCATACATACGACGCCATTTTCAACCGCTTCACGGCGGATACGGAACCCGTCACGTTCTGGCGTTTTGCCTTTAGTCAGTGTATTAAAGACGAAGTTAGCTTGCCCACCACGAATCAAGTCGAGAATGTTTGGCGCACCTTCATCCAGCTTGTTTACATTCATTACGTTGAGGCCTGCTTCTTCAAGCGCTTGTGCCGTGCCTCCAGTTGCAATGATTTTGTAACCCATGGAGTGGAAGCCCTTCATAAGTTCCACAGCTTCTGCTTTATCTTTATCTGCCACCGTAACGATGATAGCGCCTGTGGCTGGAATTTTCATCCCTGCTCCGATCAGACCTTTGTATAAAGCTTTTGCGTACAATTTATCACGGCCCATAACTTCACCGGTTGATTTCATTTCAGGTCCGAGTGTAGGTTCTACTCTGCGCAGTTTGGCAAAAGAGAACACTGGCACTTTAACCGATACATAATCGCTTTCCGGCCACAGACCTTCTGTATAACCGTCATCCTTCAGCTTGCTGCCGAGAATGATTTTAGTTGCCAAATGCGCCATTGGAATTCCTGTCACCTTGCTCAGGAAAGGAACCGTACGCGAGGAGCGTGGATTTACTTCGATTACGTACACTTCGTCCTGATAGATAACAAACTGGATGTTAACCAGTCCAATTGTTTTCAGTTCCTTAGCGATTTTAATTGTGATCTCAGCGATTTTCTCTTTTAGACCTTCATCCAGATATTGCGGAGGATATACGGCGATAGAGTCACCGGAGTGAACACCTGCGCGTTCGACATGTTCCATGATGCCCGGAATAACTACTGTCTCACCATCACAAATCGCGTCTACCTCAACCTCTTTACCTAGCATGTAACGGTCAATCAATACCGGATGCTCCGGATTCACTTTCACCGCTTCTACCATGTAGCTAAGCAGTTCAGTATCGTTATATACGATTTCCATTGCACGTCCACCTAGTACGTAGGAAGGACGTACCAGCACCGGATACCCAAGGGATTGTGCAGTTTCTACAGCTTGATCCACGTCGGTAACCGTCTTGCCTTTCGGTTGAGCGATATCAAGGCGTGCCAGCAAAGCTTCGAATTTCTTACGGTTCTCAGCTTCATCAATGCTATCAAGGCTAGTTCCAAGAATCTTCACACCAGCAGCACTTAGAGGTGCCGCAAGGTTAATCGCTGTTTGACCTCCGAATTGAACAATAACTCCAATCGGATTCTCTTGCGCAATTACGTTCATGACATCTTCGAAGAATAGGGGTTCAAAATACAACCGGTCCGAAGTATTAAAGTCTGTAGATACAGTCTCAGGGTTATTATTGATGATAACCGCTTCATATCCAGCCTTTTGAATGGCCCATACCGCATGGACTGTGGAGTAATCGAACTCAATCCCTTGACCGATCCGGATTGGACCAGATCCCAGCACGATAACCTTTTGCTTATCAGAATGAATGACCTCGTTCTCAGTCTCATAAGTCGAGTAGTAATACGGTGTAGAAGCTTCGAACTCAGCCGCACAAGTGTCTACCATTTTGAACACAGGTGTTAAACCTTGCTCCAAACGTAGCGCGCGCACATCAGCTTCTTTGGTAAATTTCCCGTTCGCTTGTCCTTCTGCACGAATCTCAGCAATCGCACGGTCTGTAAAGCCTTTACGTTTCGCTTGGTATAGAGTTTCCGCAGACAAAGTTTCTTCGCCGCGAATAACCTCTTCAAAGTTAATCAAACCTTCAATTTTGGAGAGGAACCACCAGTCCACGTTCGTAATATCCTGGATTTCTTGCAAACCGTAACCACGGCGGAAAGCTTCAGCAATCAGGAACAGACGCTCATCGTCAGGCTTCGCAAGACGTTCACGCAGCACGCTCTCTTCCAGTGTCTCTGCACCTGGCAGACGGAACCGGTGAACACCAATTTCCAAGGAACGGATCGCTTTATGAATCGACTCTTCAAAAGTACGGCCGATCGCCATTACTTCGCCTGTCGCTTTCATTTGCGTACCCAGCTTACGGTTCGCATGAATGAACTTGTCGAACGGCCAGCGTGGAATTTTACTTACGATATAGTCAAGTGTAGGCTCAAAGCATGCATAGGTCTGTCCGGTAACCGGATTGACGATTTCATCCAGCGTGTAACCCATCGCGATTTTGGCAGCCATTTTGGCAATCGGATATCCAGTTGCTTTGGACGCCAAAGCCGAGGAACGGCTGACACGCGGGTTTACTTCGATTACATAATATTGATAACTTTGCGGATCAAGTGCGAATTGTACGTTACATCCACCCTCAATATTCAGGGCGCGGATGATTTTGAGCGAAGCTGTGCGCAGCATTTGGTATTCACGATCCGATAACGTCTGGCTAGGTGCCACAACGATACTGTCACCTGTATGTACGCCTACAGGATCAAAGTTTTCCATGTTGCAGACAACGATACAGTTGTCATTAGCATCACGCATAACCTCGTATTCAACTTCCTTCATGCCGGCAATACTCTTCTCAACCAGACATTGTCCGATCGGGCTGTAACGAATTCCTGCTTTGACAGTTTCACGCAGCTCTTCTTCGTTATCGCAGATCCCGCCGCCTGTGCCGCCAAGCGTATAAGCTGGACGTACAATCAAAGGGAATCCAATTTCCTCAGCGAATTTCATTGCTTCATCTACAGTAGTGATAATGGTGCTGTCCGGTACAGGTTGATCCAATTCACGCATTAGATCACGGAACAAATCGCGATCTTCTGCTTTCTCAATGGAATCAAGCTGTGTACCGAGAAGCTTAACATTCTCTTGCTCAAGTACACCTGCACGAGCCAATTCTACAGCCATATTTAGGCCAGTTTGACCGCCCAGCGTTGGAAGCAATCCATCTGGACGCTCTTGGCGAATAATCGCAGTTACGAATTCAAGCGTAATAGGCTCGATGTACACTTTATCTGCAATATTTGTATCTGTCATAATCGTTGCTGGATTGCTGTTAATCAGTACGACTTCCACGCCTTCTTCTTTAAGGGCTTGGCAAGCCTGAGTTCCTGCGTAGTCAAACTCCGCTGCTTGGCCGATGACGATCGGTCCGGAACCGATCACTAGTATTTTTTTAAGTTTATCGTTCTTTGGCATGTTATAGAGCTCCTTTCACGGCTTCAAGCTGTAAGTTAGTTTTTGGCGCCGTGATTCTGGCGTTTGCCGCAAGTTGTGCCTGACGTGAAACAACAGGTGTCTTTGCTTTATGATCGGCAATCAATTGAAGGAAGCGATCGAACAAGTAACTGCTGTCATGTGGTCCTGGCGCCGCTTCTGGATGATATTGCACCGAAAATGCTGGGTAACGAGTATGTTTAATACCTTCAACAGTCTTATCATTATTATTAATGTGAGTAACTTCTAGTTCAGTGTTCTTCACAGATTCCTCATTCACGGTATAACCATGGTTCTGGGAAGTGATGAAGCAGCGTCCGCTTTCCAGTTCCTTCACAGGGTGATTCCCACCGCGGTGACCGAATTTCAGCTTCTCTGTATCCGCTCCACAAGCAAGTGCAAACAACTGATGACCAAGGCAGATGCCGAAGATCGGATATTCACCAAGCAATTCGGAAATCGTCTTGACAGCGTGAGGCACATCTTTCGGGTCCCCAGGGCCGTTGGACAGTAGGATACCATCTGGGTTCAGACGTCGAACTTCTTCCGCTTTTACATCATGTGGCACTACAACAACATCACAACCACGTTCGTTAAGCTCACGTAGGATACCAGCCTTCGCACCGTAATCCACAAGTACAATTCTTTCTTTGTTGCCTGGGCTGCTGTACGAACTTGCAGTTGATGTACGAGCTACCTGATTGCGCAATTCCTCAATCGTAGTATTTCCCATCATTTCCATCAGTTCCTCTACACGTTTGTTAGAGGTGGTCAGGATCGCTTTCATTGTTCCGTAGTGGCGAATAATCCGAGTCAACATCCGAGTATCAATCTCGCTGATCCCTGGAATATCGTATTCTTTCAACAAGTCGTCCACACTATATTCAGCACGCCAGTTACTAGGTACTTCTTCATGACGGCGCACTACAAAGCCGTGTACGAAAGGTCGAACAGATTCAAAGTCATCCCGAGTAATCCCGTAGTTCCCTATCAATGGGTAAGTCATTGTAACGATTTGTCCGCAATATGAAGGGTCAGACAGCACCTCTTGATATCCTGTAATTCCTGTATTAAAAACAACCTCGCCTGTCTTCTCGCCCTCAGCGCCAAATGCGGTACCTGTAAATAAAGTTCCGTCTTGCAGCAGCAATCTCGCCTGCATTCCATTCCACTCCTTCTTGTTTCTGTAGTCTAATGCTTATGCCTTACAAGCCTTCCGGAGTGAACGTGTACACAATCGCTGCATCCGTAAAGATTGCAACTCCGCCCCACCAGTCCGCTAGTTTTTCTCAGTCCATACGGCTTTGCCGTCTACCCATGTCATTACTGGCCAGCCCTTAAGCTTCCAGCCACCAAAAGGAGTATTCCGTCCTTTACTTGCGAAAGATCCTGGGTCTACTTCTTTCTCCTGCTCCAAATCAATCAGTGTCAAATCTGCAGGAGCTCCTATATCCATCACACCGGTGTTCAGTCTGAATACCCGTGCAGGATCAGCAGTCATTCTTTGTACTAGTAAGGATAAATCCCATTTCCCTGTTGCTACAAACGCTGTGTATAGTAGTGGGAAAGCTGTTTCGAATCCAACGATACCAAAAGGTGCAAGTTGCATGCCTTTAGCCTTCTCTTCCTCACTATGCGGCGCATGATCCGTAACAATCATATCTAGTGTGCCGTCAAGCAAACCTTCGATACATGCTTCAACATCGCGGCGGGAGCGAAGCGGCGGGTTCATTTTCCAATTGGCATCAAGGCCTGGAATATCTTCTTCAGAGAGCAGCAAGTGATGCGGACACACTTCAGCAGTCACTTTAATGCCGATTTCTTTCGCTTGGCGAATCAGTCGCACCGATTGTTCAGTACTTACATGGCACACATGGTAATGAACGCCTGTCGCTTCAGCCAGCAAAATATCGCGTCCAACATGGATGGCTTCTGACTCATTTGGAATTCCTTTCAGGCCATGCTTTCTTGCGAACTCACCTTCGGCTACACAGCAGCCTTCAACCAGTGAATTATCCTCGCAGTGAGCAATGACTGGCATATCCAGTGCTGCGGCGATGTTCATAGCATCTTTCATCATTTGAGCACTTTGCACGCCCACGCCGTCGTCGGTATAACCAATAGCTCCAGCTTCTTTAAGTGCTGCAAAATCAGTCAGCTCACGTCCGAGCTCATTTTTCGTAATGGCTGCATAAGGAAGTACTTTAACGAGTCCAGCTTCACGCGCTTTGTCTTTGACAAATTGTACGATTTCCGGGGTATCTGTTACTGGACGGGTATTAGGCATACAAGCGATGGTTGTAAATCCGCCTTTGGCAGCCGAACGACTTCCGGTTTCCACGGTTTCCTTGTGTTCAAATCCCGGTTCGCGTAAGTGCACATGCATATCAATGAGTCCTGGAATGAGCAGCTTGCCTTCAGCATCAATGATCTCTCCAGCCTCTGGAGCAGCTTCATTTCCATCGATTAAGGCCGAGATAACACCTTCTTCAAGTACAATATGTTTCCGCTCTAACAAGCCTTCCTTATTCAATACGCTGGCGTTTCTAATAATCACTGTCATGATTCTACCTTTACCCACAGATCCCGGCTGCGGGTCCTCTCGTTATTATATAATAAAAATTCATGTTTGTGTATATTTATTAGTCCTTATTCATCATCATTCTTTAAACTTTATAATAAAGCTCTTTCGAGAACTGCCATCCGAACCGGAACCCCATTAGACATTTGCGGGAAAATCCTTGATTGACTGCTCTCTACAACTGCATCATCAATCTCGACATTCCGGTTAACCGGAGCTGGGTGCATAATGATTGTATCTTTTGCGAGCTTAGCTGCGCGTTCTTCCGTTAAACCATAATGTCTGCGGTAATCTTCCGCGGAAAGTACGATACCAGAAGAATGACGTTCCAGCTGCACACGAAGCATCATAACTACATCTGCTTTAAGAGCTTCTTCTATGGTTACATAAGGTGCGTATTTCATAAGCTCAGGAGCCCTCATATTCTCCGGTGCACAGAATTGCACTTTAGCCCCTAGCTTTGTAAGTCCCCACAGATTGGAGCGTGCTACCCGGCTATGCATGATGTCCCCGATAATAGAAACCGTGAGACCCTTTAAATCTCCAAACGTTTTGGTCATGGTGTATAGATCAAGCAGCGCTTGTGTTGGATGTTCATTGTTGCCGTCACCCGCATTAATAAGCGGTATGGACACCTTCTCAGCTAACTGCTGCAGCACACCTGCAGGCTTCAAACGCACAACTCCGGCATCGATCCCCATCGATTCCAGTGTGCGTACTGTATCGTAGATCGACTCCCCTTTTTCTACACTAGAAGCTGCAGCCGTAAAATTCAGTACTTGTGCACCCAGTCGTTTCTCTGCCATTTCAAAGGAGAAACGAGTGCGTGTGCTGTTCTCAAAGAACATGTTAGAAATAAAATGCGAGTTCAAAATAGGAGTTAGCTTCTCACTTTGATTGTCCCAGTACGCTGTTCTGTCCAGCAACCCAGTGATTTCCGACCGGTCAAGCTCTTTTATTCCCAGCAGACTACGTTCCTTTACCTTGGTAAGTGTCATGATGTTATCGTTCCTCCCGGTTTGAAATAATGTAGACCTCGTCTTTGCCGTCGTATTCCTTCAGCGCCACTTCAATCTGCTCATGCTTTGAGGTAGGTACATTCTTACCGATGTAGTCTGGTCGGATCGGCAGCTCGCGGTGTCCACGGTCAGCCAGTACTGCCAGTTGAATCATTCGTGGGCGTCCGCAATCCATCAAAGCGTCCATCGCCGCGCGGATGGTGCGTCCAGTGTAAAGCACATCGTCGAACAAAATGACCTTCTTATCATGGATGCCATCACTGCCGGAAGTAATAATGACGTTACTCTTCACTACCGCTTCACTGCCTCCTACTTCACGGTCATCCCGATAATGCGTGATGTCGAGTTCGCCGTAAGGAATCTCGACGCCTTCAATTTCCTTGATCCGCTCAGCGATGCGCTGTGCTAGGTATACGCCTCGTGTCCGGATACCGACCAGCAGACAATTCTCAATCCCTTTGTTCTTCTCCAAAATCTCATGAGCAATACGCGATAATGCCCGGCGGATCGCCGTTTCGTCCATAATTACATTTTTCTCAGTAACCATAATCTTGTCACCCTCCACTTGTTTCGCCTGTTCAAGTTCCTGGAAATCAAAAAACTCCTTGCCTATAACAGGCAAGGAGTGAAATCCGCAGATGAAGAAGATGATGGCCGCGCGCATAAAAAGACAGTCCGGTGTATACACACGGATACCTTTCTAAGAGTCGCGAACCTCGATTCACGTTACCTTGCCAGCCTCACAGGACTGAATTAAAGGCGCTATTCATTTAATGAGAATTATGACAGAACAAACCCTGCATGTCAACTTTATCTGCCTAAACTACAACACTTTCCAAGCCTGCTTCTATTAACAACAAAAGGAAGGCGGTATTATAGGGAAAACCGGAAAACCTCCCTATAATTAGGCCACAATAGTCATTATAATCAGTTTATGCGGAATTCCTCCCTATAAATTAAAGGATTTCCTTGAATACAACCAAATATGCTGAAATAGAGGGGGAAATTCCCTATATTCTAGCGGATTGAAGCTAAAACACAAAATCAGAGGGAAGAATTCCCTATCTTACAGGCTCTATTCTACAGTAGTCTAATCCACAGTAGACTAGCCACTACATAAAGAAAAGCCACCCAAGGTTTCCCCTAGGCGGCTTCAATGTCTAACTAATGTTTAAAATTCAAACTCCACATCGCTTAAGCGTCTTTGGATTTCAGAGATGACATGTCTTTCTTCCTCTTCCCCTTTTGCAATAAAGGTAACAGAGAAACGTACAAACGGACCTGCATCATCCCAAGGCACGGTAGAGATTAGCTTCTCACGGATCAGGAATTGCGAGAAATCCTCACCGGATTCGAAACGGCGACCACCTTTGACACCCTTAGGTGCTGCAACATAAAGGAAGAAGGAGCCCTTTGGTTTCTCAGCTTGGAAGCCCAGGCTGTTCAGTGCATCTACCAAAAGGTTGTGACGACGAGAATACTTGGCAGCAATCGCTTCAGTAATCTCTGGATGAGCAAGACCGTAAGCCGCAGCTTTTTGAATCGCGATAAATTGACCGGAATCATTATTATCCTTCACATCACTGAAGGCTTTAACAACTAAAGGATTCCCTGCAACAAAGCCGATTCTCCAGCCTGTCATATTGTAAGACTTGGACAAGGAATGCAGCTCCACGCCAACATCTTTAGCACCTGGCACAGAGAGGAAGCTAAGCGGCTTCAAACCGTCATAGGTCAAGGCAGCATATGGTGCATCGTGGATAACGACTACATCATATTTTTTAGCCCATGCAACTACCTCAGCAAAAAACTCAGGAGTCGCACTAGCGCCCGTCGGATTGTTTGGATAGTTCAAGTAAAGAAGCTTGGCTTTATGAGCAACTTCTTCTGGAATTTCGTTCAGATCTGGAAGGAAGTTATTCTCTTTCTTCAGCTCAACTGTAAACACTTGTCCACCCAAGTATTTAGTGTGTGTACCCAGCACTGGATAACCCGGCACCGTCATGATCGTAATATCTCCTGGGTTAATGAAGCAAGAAGGCAACATCGCCAGTGCAGGCTTAGAACCGATCGAGTGAACTACCTCCGTAACGGGATCAATGCCTTCAACACGGAATACTTCCCGCAAATAATCAGCAGCAGCTGTCTTAAACTCAGCAATTCCATTGTCCGCATAACCACGGTTCTCTTCCTTAGCTGCTTCTTCAGCAAGCTTAGCCACGATACCTGCATCAGCCATCTCATCTGGCTCGCCTACGCCCATATCGATCAATTCAATATCAGGAAAATCCTGTTTTGCGGATGCTTTAGCACGTTTGATTTTCTCGAATTTATAAATCGAAGTGTCCTTGCCGTAGTTCGCACCGCCGATGCGGTCTGCAAAATTAGTCTGAATGAAGCTGTCTTGGTATTGTTCAATACTCATACTTTCATCTCATCTCCTGGATATCTATTCTAATTTTAGAAGAAACGGCTTCGCCGTCCCTTGGATGGCTTATGTTTCTAGAGATCCGTTTCTGTGATAAAAAATAAGGATAAAGAATAAGGCATAACCTTCTCTTTATCCTTATGTTATTAAATATGATGGAAAGCAGAGTTCAATACCATAGACTAATTATCACTTCATTTGTACTTATCTGCTACGCAATGTGAACAGAACTTCTTCCATGTCTTCCGGAATAGGTCTGCTGAATTCTTTATATTCACCTGTCGTAGGATGAATAAATCCAAGCACCGCCGCATGTAACGCCTGTCCATTCATAGCTGTTCCTTTACTGCGTCCATAAATTGGATCACCCACAAGCGGATGACCAATGAATTTCATATGCACTCTGATCTGATGCGTGCGGCCGGTCTCCAGCTGCAGCTCCAGTAGTGTACAGTCACCGAAACGTTCCATCACCGTAAAATGGGTCACAGATTTCTTGCTGTTCTTTTCCGTTACAGTGTATAGCTTGCGATCATGTGGATCTCTACCGATCGGAGCGTCAACCGTTCCTTTGTCATGCGACAAATTGCCGTGTACAACTGCTATATAGCGGCGTGTTACACTATGCTCTTTAAGCTGTGCTGCGAGCGACGCGTGACTGGCATCATTTTTAGCCACCATAATAAGACCAGAGGTATCCTTATCAATACGGTGTACAATACCTGGACGAATCTCACCATTAATACCGGACAGATCCTTGCAGTGATACATCAGTGCATTTACCAAGGTGCCTGACGGGTGCCCGGCAGCCGGATGTACAACCATACCACGCGGCTTATTTATAACAATGACATCGCTGTCTTCGTATACAACTTCAAGCGGAATATTCTCTGGGATCAAGTCTGTAACTTCCGCTGCTGGTACGACAATGGAAACTTTATCGCCTTCTGAGAGCTTATAGTTAGCTTTAACCGGTGCCCCATTAACCGTAACATGGCCACCACTGATCCACAGCTGCACCTGAGAACGAGAAATATCCTCTTCCCAAGATTCCGTTATAAATTTATCGATTCGCTCCCGCGCGTTCTCTGCTGAAACGGTCCACTCCGTGACGTCCCTCTCTTCTTCGCTCGTAGATGCCGCTTGGTGATTGACGTCTTTACTCAAATCATTCATTCCCTTCTTTTACTTCCTTTGCTTCTTTTACTTCTTTGATTTCCGTGATTTCTTCACCATTCTTAAGATCGCGGAAGGAGTCCAAAAGAATCAACCCAACCCCAATGACGATACATGAATCCGCAACGTTAAAAATCGGGAAGCTATAGCTTCCAAAATTAAACAGAAGGAAATCGACAACCTCACCACTGATCATCCGGTCTAGGAAGTTACCTATCGCTCCACCCAGAACAAGTCCAAGGGCAACCGATAGCATCTTCCGCGAATGTCTAGTTTTGTTCAAGTACCAAACGATACCTGCAACCACTACAACCGTAACTAAAAAGAAGAACCATTGCTGACCTTGTAGAATCCCAAAAGCAGCCCCGCGATTACGATGTGAGGTAATTAGGAAGAAATTCCCGATCACCGGAATCTGTTCCCCAAGCTCCAGACGTGTGGCAATGAGATACTTCGTTCCCTGATCCACCAAAAATACAATAAGAGCAATCAAATAGTACACCACAGAAGTTGTCACTCCGTTCTTATTTTTCCCGCCAAATGCGGTACGAATACTGTTATAAGACTTGTATATTGTAGCACAGCCCTTAGAAGATCGTCTATTGCGTGACACCTCTCGGGCGCTTAATCTTGGGGACTATTTTCCATCGCTAAAATAACGCCTCTCAGGTCAACCTAACAAAGAACCATCCGGTGCAAATCGGTTTGTCGGAAGGATTCTTAATAAAGTACAGAAAGGAGCTTACTCATCATGACGCACCTGACAGTACAGCAGCTCTCAGAGCTACGCGCCCGATTAGAAAAAGACCGTGATACTATTCAGCACAGGCTTCAGAATAATGAAAATTACGGCTTACAGGAATCCATGCGGGATGGCACCGGAGAACTTTCCGAGAATGACAACCATCCAGGCGATGCAGCCACCGATTTGTATAATCGCTCCATGGATATTTCACTGCTAGAGCGGGACGAGCATGAGCTGGATGATATTGAAGCTGCTCTCAACGCTATGGATGAAGGCACCTATGGGATATGTAAAGCTAGCGGTAAACCGATCCCTTTTGAGCGTCTATCCGCTATTCCCTCCACGCTTTATTGTAAAGAGCACGCCCCACGTCAAAATGCACCTTTTACTCGGCCCATTGAAGAAGAATTTTTGTCTCCTCCATTTGGGCGTACGAGTCTCGATGAACGAGAGGATCAAAACGGCTTTGACGGTGAGGATGCCTGGCAGATTGTAGAAAGCTATGGAAACTCCGATTCCCCCGCCATGGCGGAGGGTAGCAACATTGACTCCTATAATGATATGGAAATTGAAGCTGATGAGCTGGAAGGCTGCGTAGAGCCTTGGGAGAACTTTATCGCCACCGATATTACAGGGAACCATTTAATTGTAGTACCGGGACGTAGCTACGAGCGTTACAAGGATAGTGGCGAGGGAAGTTACATGCTTGATCCGCTCGAAGGCGAGGAGTAAAAGCATCGTCCCCACAAAAAAATGAACAGCGTGCGGTTCCAGTTTCATCGTGGAATGGCCCGCTGTTTTTTTGTTTTTTTCAGCTCTACTTCATTTTGTTAAGAAAATGTTCAGATTCAGCTGCTAAACTGATCTAACGATGCTGAAATCGACATACAAGGAGTGTAACGTAAGTGAATCACGACTATTTTAAAAATGTACAACAACTTAGTCATGAAGATGACCGGCGATATTTATTATTAATGAGAGGCTTACGCATCATACACGAGGAAAAAAAGCAGCGCAGCCCTCTCCAAAGATTAAAAAAGGAAAGGTACGGACTGGGGAGAAATATAGAAGCCCAAGGTTGGATAAATATACCAAATAAGATTGACCGAACCCCACTCTCTCCTACAAACCAAGTAAAGACAGCTACGCCTTAAAAAGCTATTTGAATTCCAGCTGACGCTGAACAATTCGTACAATATCCGCAATATAATCTCCGATGATCGGTAGATTCAAGGCTCCAAGAACCTGAAGAACATAGATGATCGTTGCCGCAAAAAAAGTAAAGCCAAGCGCGATCCCTACTCCACGAGCCGCTCCATATAAAATATTTTTCCAAATTAGAGTCCAAGGTGAATATAACAGCTCCGTATACTGATAAATTCGTGATTTCTCTAAGATATGGGCCCATTCAAAGGTTAATCGATACATTGTATTCATTTTTTCTTCCAGTGGAATGTCTTCTGGATTGCGATGATCTGCTGTTAAACGCTCAGGGTTTTCCTCAGGAATAACCTTTTTCTCCATTCCCTTATCTGGGCTGTTCTTGTTGCCGGATGTCTTGACGGAGATTCTGTTCTTCTGATCCTCCACAGCCACAGCTCCTCTCATACGTCTATATTCGCCACAAAGTAAACGAGCCCGGTCAAAGAGAATACATCTCCTTGAGCACGAGGCTCGTTATTTTCGCGGGCGAAATATAAAGACTATATTTCCCGCATAAACAGAAGTTCTCTGTTTACACTTGTGCCGCTAGTATATGCTGTTTTGGGACAGGTAATGCAGATTTACACTTCAATATGGATACCGATGGATTTACCACCGACATCTACCGTTTCAAAAGCGTGTTCTCCGCCAAAATCAACCGTAGTCACAAGTACATTGTCTCGCAATACATTCTCAAAGGCTGTAACTGCTGCTTTAAGCTCTTCGTCTACACTCAGCGTGAGTGCGATCCGTTTCTCGATCGGCAGATCCAAACGTTTACGGTAATCTTGAACCGCACGAATGATCTCACGAACCCAGCCTTCTTGTTCAAGCTCAGGTGTGATTTCGGTATTGAGCGCAACCGTAATTCCATATCCGGAAGCTGCGGCGAAACCTGCTTTAGCTTCTTTTTCAACGAGTAGCTCTTCAGAAGTGATCACCAGCTCTTCTCCCTCTGGCGTCGCAATCGCGATTGAGCCATCTTGCACCGCTTTGCGGGTAGAGTCACTGTCCAAAGCTTTTAGGAAGCCTTGCAGGAAGCCGACGTTTTTACCGTATTTTTTACCGGCAACTTTAAGATTCAGCTTGAGTGTGAAGTCAACAAATCCACTATCGCTAGTCTCTAGCACGATGTTCTTGATGTTGATCTCGTCTTTGATGATCTCTTCATACTCAGCCAAATGGAAGTCACGGTTCATCGAAACGATCAGCTCAGACAGCGGTTGACGATTCTTAATGCCTGTTTCGTTACGCACATTACGCGCCAGCTCAACGATTTGTCTCGCACTTTCCATATCCTCTTCCAGCTCTTTATCGATCAAGCTCTCATCAGCAACCGGATAATCTGCTAAATGCACACTTTCTCCGCCGCCAAGGTTCGTGAAGATATCTTCAGACAACATCGGTGTAAATGGAGCCATCAAAGACGCTGTCTTCAAAAGCACATGGGTCAGTGTACGGTAAGCATCCAGCTTATCTTCACCTAGACCACTCCCCCAGAAACGGTCACGGGAACGACGGATATACCAGTTGCTCAGCTCATCTATAAAGTTCTCAATGCCTTTGGATGTATTCACGAAGTCATTTACTGCAAGTCCTTTGTCTACCAAAAGAATCAAGCTGTTCAGACGGGACAAAATCCAGCGGTCCAGCTTATGTTCCGATACTTTAAAAGGATGATCAGCAGGATCATAACCATCGATGCCGGCATAAAGCGTCAAGAACGCATGCGTATTCACCAGTGTATCTACAACTTTCGATTTGGTTTCCCCTACAAGGCCACGAGAGAAACGTTTGTTATTCCACGGTGCACTATCGGATAGAATCGCCCAACGGAAAGCATCCGTGCCGTAATCGTTCATGATATCCCAAGGATCAATAACATTGCCTTTTGATTTGGACATTTTTTGACCATTCTCATCAAGGATATGACCGTGAGCAATAACAGCTTTATATGGAGCTTTACCTTTAAACAAGGTAGATACAGCTAGTAAGCTGTAAAACCATCCACGTGTCTGGTCGATCCCTTCACAGATCATATCCGCTGGATATTGATCATTCAGCTTATCCTCGTTCTCAAATGGATAATGACTTTGCGCAAATGGCATCGAACCACTATCGAACCAAACATCGATAACTTCTGGTGTGCGAACCATCTCTGCGCCTTCGCTGAAAGGACTGCGTAGCTTGATCTTATCTACAAAAGGCTTATGCAGCTCGATATCCTCAGGTACATCGCCAATCGCCATCGCTCTCAGTTCTTCAATGCTGTGTGGAGCGAACTCTTTGCCCGTTTCTTGACATACCCAAACATTAAGCGGTGTGCCCCAGTAACGATTACGGCTGATATTCCAATCCACCAGTTCATCCAGGAACTTCCCGAAACGGCCTTCACGTACATGATCAGGATACCAATCTACACTGTTGTTGTTAGCAATCAGCTGATCTTTGATCGCTGTAGTGTTGATGAACCAGCTGTCTGTTGCGTAGTACAAGAGTGGTGTATCACAACGCCAGCAGAACGGATAGCTGTGCTCGTATTTTTCTTTGCCGTAAAGCAGTCCTTTTTCAGACAAAGCTTTAACGATATCCAAATCGCAATCTTTCACGAAGCGTCCAGCAAAATCAGATACTACATCCGTATACTTACCGGAATTATCAACCACGTTCACGAAGCTGATGCCGTTCTCGCGGCAAGTCTTGTAGTCATCTTCACCATGCGCTGGTGCCATGTGTACGATCCCTGTACCACTGGAATCTGTAACGAAGGAAGCACCTACGATGACATTGCTTTTCTCTGCCTTGATGTATCCGAATGGAGGAGCGTAGGTTTTGCCGATAAACTCGGAACCTTTATGTGTAGAAAGGACTGTGTGCTCGCCTTTCATTACTTCCTCCACCAAATTTTTGGCAACAATGTAGATACCGTCTTCTTGTTGTACACGTACATAATCCATGTCAGGGTTCATGGCTAACGCCATATGTGCTGGCAGCGTCCAAGGTGTAGTCGTCCAAGCTAGTACGTAGTCTCCACTGTCATCCAGTTTGAACTTTGCAGTCGCACTGAGATCCTTGACGGTCTTGTAGCCTTGGGCTACTTCATGGGAGCTTAGGGTAGTCTGACAGCTTGGGCAGTAAGGACTAACACGGTGTCCGCGGTAGAGCAACCCTTTGTCATGCACAGTAGCCAAGATGTTCCACACGCTCTCGATATACGTGTTATCCAAAGTTACGTAAGGATTATCTAGATCCGTCCAGTATCCGATACCCTCTGTAAACTCGCGCCATTGCTTCTCATAACCGAAGACGCTGTCTTTACATTCCTGAATGAATTTTTCTACGCCATATTCCTCGATCTCTTGTTTGCCGGAGATGCCAAGCTTCTTTTGTACGCCTAGTTCTACTGGCAAACCGTGTGTATCCCAGCCCGCTTTACGTACCACGCGGTAACCTTTCATCGTTTGGTAACGACCGATGAAATCCTTGATTACACGGCCCAGTACGTGCCCGATATGCGGTGCACCGTTCGCTGTTGGAGGACCTTCGTAAAATACATAGTTCGGACGTCCTTCACGATTCTCCATCGATTTACGGAACGTATTTTCGTCGCTCCATTTCTTCAATATGCGGACATCTCTTGCCCGTGCTTTTTCTTTGACATCTACTTTTTGCATGTGATGGTCAATCCTTTCATGGTTTAGTCTGTAAAGCTCTTTTCGATCCTTGGGCAGTCTGATTCAGCTCTTGCCTTCGGTACCCGAGCCGCAATCCCGCAGGGCAGCACTGGCTCGGGGTGCCACATGGAGCGGCGAGTGAAACGTCGGTCTGCCCTAGCAATGAAGGCCCCGCAGGCGAACCCGCCAGGGGAGCCTAAGAAGGGCCGCTCCTTCAGCCACATGAGTCCGTTCGCTTCCACCACCGTACCCGTTTGCACGAGGCTTTACATTGCGGGTGTCCAGAGGGCGGCAGCCCTTTGGGGTCCCCCTTAGAAAGGGGGATTTAGGGGGATGGCCACCCCGGAACAACAAAATAAGCGTCATCTCACCCCCAAAGGGGCGAGACAACGCTCGCGATACCACCCTAATTCTGCGCATGAGCACATCCTTAAGGGGAGTGTATTCAGCACAATCTCAGTCCTGCGCGTAAATCTCATGCACAGGTCCGGTGTAACGTCCGGCGGACGGCTAAGCTTACGCACGATCAACGCTTCAGCTTAACTTCTAGGGGAAGATCTTCCGGCAGGGTTCGAACAATCGGCTCTCAGCAATCGCCGACTCTCTGGAGAACGTTACCTTGTCGTACTTGTCCCGTCATCGAATACATATAAACATTATACAGATATGTTCTATTTATAGACTTTTTAAGTCTAAATGTCAACAACCGCTAGCCAAATCCGCAATTAGGAGTATACCTGTGCAGGCGGAATACTTTATTATGATCGATTTTAGCGAAAAATAAAAATAGAGGGAATAACTCCCTCTATTTAGCCGATTATAGCATGAAATTATAAATTAGAGGGAATTCCCCCCTATAAATTCAAGCAGCATTCATTCATCATAATGCATTAGATACGATGTAGAACATCATCCTTAAAAGTTACGTTCTCGCTTGCCTCACGACTCTCCAAGGCATTCCAGTCATCTTGTGACAACAGCTCGAGCTGTGCTTCCACCAATGTGCGGAAACGAGTGCGATAGATTGAAGCTTGCTTACGCAATTCTTCAGTCTCAATAGCAACCTTACGGGATTTGGATAACGCTTCGTTAATAATCCGATCCGCGTTCTTTTCCGCTTCCTTGATAATGAGCTGCGATTCCTTCTTGGAGTTGTTCTTCACATCATCCGCCGCTTCCTGAGCGACTAAGATCGTTTTCGATAAACTCTCTTCAATATTCACAAAATGATCTAAACGCTCTTGAATGGACAAAAGCTGATTCTGCAGCTCTTTGTTCTCACGGATGACACTTTCGTAATCCTTAATTACTTGATCCAGAAATTCGTTGACCTCGTCCTCATCATAACCGCGAAGTCTCCGAGAGAACTCCTTGTTATGTATATCGAGCGGTGTTAATGGCATGCTGTGCACCTCCTAGAAATTTCGGACCTTCTAAGTCTCTGAACCATACCTGCGCAGCAGACAAAGAAGAAAGACTGTACTTCAAGTAAAGGCAGAGGATGTATCGACGTTCCAACTGCCATTCATGGTTCGCCTCTTTTATAAAATATCGGCGTCCTGCTTTAAAAATGTTTGATTCCCTCGAAATAATCAATTTCGACAAGTAAAGCCGGATTCCTGCAAGGGATTCACACAAATTTACCAACCTGAACACGGTATCGGCCCTTTTTCGTCAAACTACCAACCTCTAGAACCTTGAATCGACCAAATCCTTGAATAGATACCATGTCACCATCTTTAAGTCCGCAGGAAGGGTCTTCTTCCACTTTCCAATTTACCCGAACGCGCCCAGCCTTGATGGGAGCAAGAATTTTGCTTCGACTAAGCCGTGTTACATCTGCGGCTATGCCATCCAATCGTAGGGACGCTACAGTCAAATCCATCATTTCCAGCTTCACCTCACTATTACGCAAGGCAGAAAGTGGCAATACCTCCGTGCTCACCTGTATTCGGTGTACTCCAGTTAAATTCATGTCTAAATAATCTGCAATATCTGCAGCTACTACCACATGACAACCATCGTCCAGAACATGAATATCACCGATTTTTCCACGTTTTACTCCAAGACCCAGAATAGAGCCCATGTAGTCCCCATGCTCTAACGCCAGAAACTTTTGCTCACCAGAGGTTATCGCAAGAACGCTCAGCTCCATGTCCTCATGATCCAGATCACGGTAATCAGGCGCAATGAGTGCTCGCTTCCGCTCTGCCTCAGGGTGGCCGCCTTCCCATCTAACGATAACATCTGGATGTCGATTGACGAGACTTTGCAGAATAAATCCTTGGCGCGGATCTAGAAATTCGGTCAGTTTCGTCTCATGATATTCTCCAGCATGGGTAACCCATTCCCAAGCCTTGTCCACAAATTGTCTTTCATCGGGATGAAAATGCCCGTAAACTTCTGTCTTCATCACTTCTGCCTAAAAAATTAAGTGCAGAATGGATTTGAGTCCACCTGCCGCAAATTCCAAGACGAATAGTGCAATGATCGGGGAAATATCAAGCGTACCAAAGAGTGGCGGAATAAATCGACGAAATGGTGTCAAATACGGCTCAACAAGCTTGCTCAGCAGTTCTCCGATAAAGTTCTCACGAACGTTTGGTAACCACGACATCAGTACGTAGAAAATAATCATGTAAAAATAAATATTAAACAGCATATCAATAATGTAATCAATTTGGGGCAAAGCTCATTCACCTCATTCTGTTATAGTCTGGATCGTCACCTAGGATTTCCGTAATGGCACCTTGAATTTCAACGGTATCTGGCGTGCACATAAATATATTGCCCCCAATTTTAGAGATTCCTCCCCCAAGGGCATAAACGGTTCCACTTAAAAAATCAATAATTCTCATTGCCTGATCATTACGGACACGCTGAAGATTGATCACTACCGTCCGGTGAGAACGGAGATGGTCCGCAATTTCCTGAGCCTCATCGTACGAACGTGGCTCATAAAGTACAACTTTTACATTCTTCTGCGAATGGATACTGACAACGTTGCCCCTTTGATTTTTGCGGGTTTCGACAGGGGCTGGCTCATACTCATCCTCTTCGTGGATTTGCTCCCGCTCCACAACTTCTTCTTCCTCCTGCAAGCCCAAAAAACTCATAAATCGGTTCATAACGCTCATCACGATCCCTCCTAATGGCCTA
This sequence comes from Paenibacillus sp. FSL E2-8871, assembly GCF_038000345.1. Taxonomy (NCBI): domain Bacteria; kingdom Bacillati; phylum Bacillota; class Bacilli; order Caryophanales; family Paenibacillaceae; genus Paenibacillus; species Paenibacillus sp. FSL E2-8871. Next base: position 2,947,464 of record NZ_JBBOBV010000001.1, read on the forward strand.
CTAACACCGTACCTAGGCGTACCCAGGTGGCTCCTTCCTGTATCGCCACTTCAAAATCATTCGACATTCCCATTGATAGCTCCGTAATCGGTTCAGGTGTCAAAGCAAGTTGATTGAGCTCATCGCGCAGCTCACGAAGTCCGCGAAATACAGGGCGGGTAAGCTCCGGATCACCTTCTAAAGGTGCCATCGTCATTAGTCCAATTACTTTTACACGATCTAAACTAGCAATTTCACGCAAAAATCCAGGTACCGCCTCAGGCGACAGACCAAATTTCGTATCTTCTCCAGAGATGTTTACTTGAAGAAAGACATTCACTTCTTGATCTGCGGCAATCGCCTTTTTGTGTAATTCTTGCGCCAGAGATATCCGGTCCAAAGAGTGTATATATTGAAACTTGCCAATAACGTCTTTAACCTTATTGGTCTGCAAATGCCCGATAAAATGCCATGTCCCTTGGTCCCCTAAAACCTTCCATTTGTGCTCAGCATCCTGCCAGCGACTCTCGGCAATATGCTCCAGGCCTGCCTCCAATACGGAGGACACCATTTCCAGAGAAACATATTTCGTCACTGCAATTACCTTGACGTCATTTCGATCCCGGCCGCTTGCCGCGCAGGCACGTACTACACGTTCCTCTACCTCAGCAATTCTCTCCTGCAGTGTTAAAGCCAACTTTCAACTCTCCTTTATTCCGATCCAGCTCGTCATCCTGCCTGTAACCCCATCTTCTTTACGATAAGAAAAGAACAAATCTTGATTACAGCTTGTACACCAAGATGTACATTCGATATGAGTCGGCAATATTCCTGCTTTAATCATAATGCGTCGATTCATTTCTTTCAAGTTTAGCATGTATTTGTTCTCATCTGTGTCAGATGTTCTGTACAGCTCCACAGTACTGGCTGTTTCTGTTGGTTTACTCAGATCACCTTCCAGTCGATGAACATGCTCCATCACATAATCGTCCACCTCATAACAGCAGTCACCAATGGATGGTCCGATCGCTGCAATAATGTCCTGCGCATGGCTTCCGTAAATGGTCTCCATTTTACTCACCATAGCGGCTGCAATCTGGGCCACAGTTCCCTTCCAGCCAGCATGGGCAAGACCGACGACTTGGTGCACAGGATCATAAAAATAAAGGGGTACACAATCCGCATAAAAAGAAGTCAGAAAAACTCCCGGTACATCCGTAAGCAAACCATCGGTTGCCTGAAATGCCGAGGTTCTATCCTTTTGACCCCGCCCACGATCGGCTTCCCTTACCACTGCTATTTCTGCTCCATGGGTTTGTTCTCCACAGGTCCAAGCTTCAGGTTTGAAATCAAGAGCTTTCGCAAGCGCCCTACGATTCGTTAAGACATCTTCCGGAGCATCCCCAACATGAAATGCACAATTCAGGCTGTCATAAGGCTTTTTGCTAGCCCCTCCCTGTCTACCCGTAAAACCTGCTGTAATTTCTTTATGCTTCACACGCCAAGGCTCCAGATGGAGCAGCATAAGTGTTTCCTTCCCCTGCACAAACGGTTCCATATCCTCACCTCCGCCTTAGTGTACCACATGTAAATACCCCTACAAAATGCCGCTTAAGCTAGAACATCAAATTTACTAACTTTTAAGCCATGCCATTTCGAATCATTTTATAAAAAACAAAAAACGCACCTAATTAATAAGTGCGCCGTTCGCCTCGGTCCCCTCGTTCCAAATACATCGTTTCTCGTTCGTCCTGCCCTTGAGGCATTCTTGATTCTTCAATCTTCACAAGCACTACATCAGACCCGATTTTGACAATATTTCGCCATGGAATAATCAGATCGGTTCCGCCTCCGAACAACCCCATAAACCGAGTGTATCCGGGAATTACGATTGCATCAATGACACCTCGGCGTAAATCAAGCTCTAAGTCACTGATTTGGCCCAGCCGCTTGCCGTCCACAATGTTAATAACGTCCTTAGTCTGAAAATCAGAGATTTTCATTTTTTTGGCTGATCCTAAATAATCCTCGTTCATCTCACCACCCCTGTACAATCAGACCTATAGTCCAATATATGTTATGAAAGCTTGGCCACATGCATGAAATATCCCCACAAAGTGAGGCTATGCTTAGATGCTTACCAAGGTACTTTGCGGGGGCTCAATATAATTCCTGAAACAGTAAAAAGAGGAGATCACCCAAAATCCTTATCACGGATTCTGGATATCTCCTCATTTCAGACGATTTAAGACTTCACATGCTTTTGCATTTGCTGAATCGCAGATTTCTCTAGACGTGAGACTTGTGCCTGTGAGATACCAATCTCATCTGCGACCTCCATCTGTGTTTTCCCTTCGAAAAACCGCATGGATAAAATTCGTTTCTCCCTTTGACCTAACTTACGCATCGCTTCACGTAAGGCGATTTCTTCGATCCACGACACATCCTTATTCTTATCATCGCTAATCTGGTCCATTACATAAATAGGATCGCCACCGTCATGATAGATCGGTTCGAATAAGGACACTGGATCCTGAATAGCATCAAGGGCAAAGACTACATCTTCCTTCGGTACGCCAAGTGCTTCAGAGATTTCGAATATCGTCGGTTCCCGCGAATTCTGATTGGTCAGACTATCGCGTACCTGCAGCGCCTTATAAGCAATGTCTCTGAGTGAACGCGATACTCGAATCGGATTGTTATCACGCAAGTAACGGCGGATCTCACCAATAATCATCGGAACCGCATATGTGGAGAACTTAACGTTTTGTGATAAATCGAAATTATCGATGGCTTTCATCAGACCGATGCAGCCCACCTGGAACAAATCGTCAACAAATTCTCCCCTATTATTGAACCTCTGGATAACACTTAGAACGAGCCTAAGATTACCATTTACCAATTTCTCTCTGGCGGATCGCTCGCCCTGCTGCTGCAGCGAAGTGAACAGTTGCCGCATTTCCACATTCGTTAGAACAGGCAGCTTAGCAGTATCCACACCGCAAATCTCGACTTTATTTCGGGTCATGATGATTTACCTCCCAAGGAGAAACATTACTGTACATTATCTCCCGGGTTGGCCATTTTATTCCTTGCTAATTTCACCTTACACCATCTTGTTAAACTCCTTACGCAGCCGCTTAATAATTCGTTTCTCCAGACGAGAGATGTAAGATTGGGAAATGCCGAGCAGATCCGCCACATCTTTTTGCGTCTTTTCTTCGCCCCCACGCAGTCCGAAACGCAGCTCCATAATGAGTCTTTCCCGTTCGCTCAGCTTTTCCAGCGCCTTTTGCAGCAGCTTGCGATCGACCTGTTCTTCAATGTTCCGATAGATGGTATCATTTTCCGTCCCTAAAACATCTGAGAGCAGCAACTCATTACCATCCCAATCGATATTAAGAGGCTCATCAAAAGAAACCTCACTCCGTGTCTTGCTATTACGCCGCAAATACATCAAAATTTCATTCTCTATGCAACGTGATGCATATGTTGCTAGTTTTATTTTTTTCTCGGGATCAAAAGTGTTAACCGCCTTAATTAATCCGATAGCCCCTATCGAAACCAGGTCTTCAATATTGATTCCGGTATTCTCAAATTTACGAGCGATATACACTACGAGGCGCAGGTTACGCTCAATCAGCATCGCACGAACAGCAGCATCGCCGCTAGATAGCCGCTGAAGCAGATACTCTTCTTCTTCCCGTGTCAGCGGTGGAGGTAGAGCCTCGCTCCCGCCGATATAATAGATTTCCTGACTCTTCAGCCCCAGTAGAAACAGCATGCGGTAATATTGCAGCTGCAGAGCAATTTTCCATTTGACCATTATTGTTCCTCCTCCAAGAAGTACACGGTTAGCGTATGAAGCTTTTAATTCCCGCTTTCAGCCATCAGAAGTTTGGTTCAGCTAGCTTTAAAGATTAGGAAGGTAGTGCTGCATCAGTGGCGCTCTCTTTTTGAGTTAAATCCGGATGTATGACCGCCCGATAGGCTCCATCTCCTGAGAGTGTCCCGCCATCCAGCCCAATTAAGACTCTTTTACTATAAAAGATATCTTCACCGAGCTTTATCGTCACAAGGTCTGGCTTCAGTGCGAGCATAAATGATGCCCCTCGGTTAATCCCCCTGTAAGGTACTAGTCGCATCCTATCCTGCCAAGCAAACGACTGCCCGTCCGTTTCTAGCAAAAGTCTGTCCGCACCATCCTGAGTGAGTCTCCCTTTCCATGCAGCAGGCAGATGCCCCTCCCAGAGCGTCGATTCCATCACCATCACCGGTATGCGGGTCAAAGGATCACAGAGACGATTACCTGTGTCTAACAGGCCAGGACAGGAAACACTTACACCATCAATTTCAACAACCACCTCACCGATATAGGTTTCAAGCTGCTCCCTTCTGATTCGTGAAGAATGCACTGCCTTGAAGCAGATTAACACCAGGGGGAATACTGCAATGACAAACCAAAAGCCGATCTTTAAGCCGTAGGCATGCCCTCCTGAAGCAGTGAACATAATACCATTCCAAATGTCGCTGGAGCTCTGCAGCAAATAGTGAATACCGACAATTCCACCTGCGGCTGCAAAATTGATAATATAGAAAGCTCCCATAGTGCGAAGGTAGCTTTGCAGACTCCCAAAACCAAAGGCAATCCATAACATAACCACCGACAATCCAAACTTGATAAGGAAGGTATACATGAAAGACAGCTCCGGTACAAACATCATCACTACATACAGTGCGCCAACGAGAGCTGAGAGGATTAAACGCCACCATGAGATTCTCAGCTTAACCATCCAGCCTGTCAGCCACAAAAGAATTCCGTCGATCACTAGATTGGCGGCGAATATCAAGTCAATATAAACAACCAGTGCATTCACCTGCTTAATGGCGGAATCTATCCTCTAGCCAAATTGGATCAGGCTCTGTTTTTGGACGATATGATTAGTATAGAAAGTCTCGCATTCAAAGTCTGTCTAAACTTGGGGGGCATTCTTACGGTTTTTTTGTCGAGTTATAGCGCGTGGGGATTTATTCCTTCTTTATGGAATTTCTTATATCTTTTATTCACTGCGTCATTCGCTCCATCATTCGCTGGATCATTTAATGGAATAGAGGAATCCTGCAAATATACAACTTTTTGTGCAAAACTCCGCTTTATGAAGTCCAAAAACTGCAAATATACAGGATTATCCTCACTTTTGGCTAGAAATCTTTATTTGGCGCAGGAATTACTGCAGATTCGCAGGAATCATCGCTTCAACCATCTACTTATTATTAATTACTGTATTTTTGCAGGATTATTTGATGGTTAATGGTTGCCGCTCTCCGACTACCAGTTACCACCTACTGTAACTACCTAGTCAACCATCACCCCCTTGGAGCTACACAGTGCCGTTCATAGTCTTGCTTGATCCTTATTACATTTACGCAAAAAAACACCGTACCGCTATAGCTAATCAGCTAAGCGATACGGTGTTCTCGTATAATCTTGATTCTATTTAATTAGTCGTTGTTGCCCCGAGTACGATTACGAAGGAACGTCGGAATATCGAGCTGGTCAGAAGAACTCTGATTGCCGAAAGGACGTAAATTAGCTGAACTCTTATCCGGTGCTGCCGCAGGCTCGTTATTCGTCGAGACCGGACGACGTCCTGGAGTTTCAGGCGATGGTTTATGTTCAAAGCCAGTAGCAATTACTGTTACTTTGATATCATCCTTCAGGCCTTCATCAATAATCGCACCAAAGATCATATTCACTTCAGGATCAGAGGCGGATGTAACGATCTCAGCCGCTTCATTAACTTCATATAGAGAGAGGTTGGATCCTCCCGTAATGTTCATGATTACGCCGCGGGCGCCTTCAATAGACGTTTCCAAGAGTGGGCTCATGATGGCTTTACGTGCTGCTTCAGACGCACGGTTCTCACCATTTGCAATACCAATACCCATAAGCGCTGAACCGCGCTCTGTCATGATCGTCTTTACATCCGCAAAGTCAAGGTTAATCAGACCAGGAACCTTAATTAGGTCAGAGATACCTTGAACAGCCTGCCGGAGAACATTATCTGCTTCACGGAAAGCTTCCAACATCGGTGTTTTCTTATCAACGATCTCAAGCAAACGGTCATTTGGAATGACGATTAGCGTGTCGACCTTTTCTTTCAAAGCTTCGATTCCAAGCATTGCCTGGTTATAACGTTTTCTTCCTTCAAAAGTGAACGGGCGAGTAACTACCCCCACAGTCAAGGCTCCACACTCTCTAGCAATCTCAGCTATAACTGGTGCTGCACCTGTTCCTGTACCGCCACCCATCCCTGCAGTAACAAACACCATATCTGCGCCCTTAAGGGTATTAGAGATCAAGTCACGGGATTCTTCCGCTGCTTTCTTACCGACTTCAGGATTAGCTCCTGCACCCAACCCGCGGGTCAGCTTGTCCCCGATTTGCAGCTTGTGCTCCGATTTGGCCATATGCAACGCTTGGGCGTCTGTATTAACCGTAATAAATTCTACACCCTGAACGCCATTTTCAATCATCCGGTTGACAGCATTACTACCTCCGCCGCCTACGCCGATGACTTTTATTTGCGCCAAGCTCTCCATTTCAAAATCAAATTCTAACATATTGTTCCATCTCCCCCTCAATGTGCTTGGATGGCCGGTCCAAGTATATCTGGACTTACACTTATATAAACTCGCTGAACATGTTCTTTAGACGCTCGACAAACCCGGTCTTCTGAACCGTTTCCTGATTTGGAGTGGCGTTCTGCTTACTCCGGTTGACCGTCTTTTTGTTGCTGCTTCCACCACTGCTTCTTCCACGGAAGCTACGGACAACATTATGCAGGATACCAACACCTCCGGTAAACCCAGGGTCCCGTACACCGATATAATCCGGTACAGCGATGCGTACAGATGCAGCCAGTTCAGTCTGAGCCGCCTTTAATACGCCAGGCATCGAAACAGTTCCACCCGTTAATATATAACCTCCAGGTAGTTCACTGTAACCAAGCCGTTTCACTTCCTGTTTAATCAGATGGAAGATTTCTTGCACCCGTGGTTCGATAATTGCCGCTAAATCCTCTTGGTTAAATTCCTTCTCTACATTACTGCCAATGCGCAGCACCTTGAAGACAACGTCAGAGGCTGCATCGTCAATCCATGCGCAACCATACTTTAGCTTTACTTTCTCCGCTTGATCAGTAAGTGTACGTAGTCCGTATGCAATGTCATTAGTTACAAATTCTCCGCCGATCGGAATCGTAGAGGTTGCACAAAGGGAACTTTCTTCGTATATGGCTATCGTTGTCGACCCGGCCCCGATATCAACCAGAACAGATCCCATCGATTTCTCGTCTTTGGACAGCGCCAATCCACCAGCACCAAGAGACATCAGCACAAGATCCTTCACTTTCAGCCCTGATTTCTCAACACATCGTAGTAGATTATGTATTGGCGTCTTAGCACCCGTAATGATGGTTGCGTCCACTTCTAGACGAACACCAATCATCCCGCGCGGGTCCTGAATACCTTCGAGACCATCGACGATAAATTGTTTAGGAACAACATCAATCACTTCTCGCTCCGGAGGCATAGCGATGACTTCCGCAGCTTTAATAACGCGATCGATATCATCCTCACCGATTTCACGATCCTCATTCTGAACGGCCACGACACCGTGGCTGGATTGCAGGCCAATATGATTACCGGAAATGCCTACATAAACTTCTGATATTTGAATACCCACCATTTGCTCTGCATGATCTATAGCACTTTTGATCGATTGCACAGTTTGGTCGATATCTACAATCGCGCCTTTACGTATTCCTTCCGAATCAGCAGATCCAACGCCAATAATATTAAAGGTTCCATTGGTAACTTCCCCAATTATTGCCCGAACTTTGGATGTACCGATGTCCAAACTAACAATGATGTCATTGTTGCTCAAGTCCTATGGCACCTCCTGTTATAATCGAAATAATTTGCATAACCTTTTCCCGGTCCCGGGAAACTTCTCTGTACATATTCAACATACCTAACCCTTTCCCTCTTTTTTCTACAAATTTTTTGAACGGAATAATATTCCAACATCCCTAAATGTGATTAGTTACTCATAATTTTTTATAAGAATGATAATTATCACAAGAAATATATACCTATTCGGTTATTACTAACCATATATAAGATTATATTTCAAAAAAATCGAAGAAAAAAGAGGGATATAGCTTCTTGCCCGTAACTCCGATTGTAGCATTTTTTGAACTCTATTAGTAGGGACTATTTACCTCTACTCTACTCTTGCACATCTTTTTGCTCATCGCCCTTTTGCTCCTCACTTTCGACCTGAAAAGGAACATACGAGTCAGCTTCAAGCATCGTGATAAGTCCAGGCTCCTTTGTCTCTATTACCTGATTCAAGTATGACACTTTGCTCTTCAATAAAGAGATGGAAGTGATCACCTCGAAACGGGATCTAGTATAGAGCTTGATACGATCCGGAAATGACAAGGTTGGCGAGGGAACAATCTCAGAGATATCACTTGTCAATTCATTAGAAATGCTTCCAAGCGTTTGGCATAGGATAGCCTTATTAGGATCAGCTGGATCCCAGTTGGTTAATATAGGTTTCTCTACAGCAATACCAGTCTCATTAACAGTCACCGCTGCTCCACTCGACAGAATCGCCTTCAAGATGCCACCCTGTTCCAATTCATAGGCCACCGCAGGGAATTCTTCAATCTTCACTGTGATTACCCCGGGGAAATCCTTCTTTACGGCCACAGCCTTAACTGTCTTAAGCTCCAGCAGAGATTGTTCCACAGACTTCGTAGAAACGGCAAAGAATTGTCCACCTATATGAATTCCACTTTGCGAGAGTAATTCCTCACTAGTAGAATACTTGCTTCCCTGAAAATCTATCACTGTAATGTGACTAATAGACGATCTGAAAAAAATCACAGCAAGAAGCGCAGTGAACAGTAGCAGCAGGATCGCCGTAATCTTACGGCTCATTTTTTTCTTAGGCTTGTCCTCTTTAAGAAGAGGTAATCGGGTTGTTGTCATTCTCATATCTCCGTAATAAGGCCCTGTCTCCTTCCTTGGTAGAACTGAAGGAGACAGGGAGCTTTAATTGGCCAAATCAAGTGGATCCGGTACGGGTACCTTGCGGCTTATGCGCGCGCCAAGCTTCTGAAACAGCTTCTCTATTCCATCATACCCGCGGTCAATATGGTGTGCTTGCTCAACGACTGTAGTCCCTTGTGCAGCAAGCCCAGCAATAACCAGAGCCGCACCCGCACGCAAGTCAGTAGCTTCCACAGTAGCACCATACAATCTCTGAACGCCGCGAATAAACGCACGATTCAAATCAATAGAAATATCAGCGCCCATCCGCGCCATTTCTTCAACATGCTTGAATCGTCCCTCAAACACCGTCTCCTTGATTACACTGAAACCATCAGCGAGAGACAACAGCACCATGACCTGAGATTGCAGATCGGTTGGGAAAGAAGGATAAGGAGAAGTCACAATTCTCTCAACAGCACGTGGACGCCCCATACAACTGATATTAATTATATCATTGCACACTGTGATTTGAACACCAGCCCGCTTGAGCACATGAATAAGCGAAGTCAGATGCCCCGCATTGGCATGTGTCAAAGTCACATTCCCTCGTGTAGCTGCCGCAGCAATCATTACGGTTCCAGCCACAATCCGATCAGGTATCACCTCATACGTACAGGGATATAGGTTTTTCACCCCTTGAATTGTAATGGTGTCCGTACCTGCACCGATAATCTGAGCACCCATGCTATTTAGAAACTGCTGTAGGTCCTGTATCTCCGGCTCTCTCGCTGCCCCCGATATTGTTGTTGTTCCCTCTGCCTTTGCGGCAGCCATCATAATATTCTCCGTTGCTCCTACACTTGGATAGTCGAGATGAATATCACTCCCTATAAGCTTAGAACCCCGACAGAATATTCTTCCGTTGCTCTCCTCGATCTCCGCCCCTAACGCCTTAAGTCCCTGTAGATGAAGATCGATTTTACGCTCTCCGATCGCACAGCCCCCAGGCTGATAGATCGTTACCTCTCCAAATCTGGATAACAGCGGTCCCATTAGAAAAATGGAAGATCTCATCTGCCGCATTAAATCCTCAGGGATATGAGATGTCCCGACGGCAGACGTATCTATCGTCACCGTATCCTCTTGATGCACGCACCTGCAGCCCAGCCGATCTAGGATGTCTAGCATAGTCTCGATGTCCAGCAGCTTCGGCACATTATGCAGTGAGTGAACTCCTTCGGCCAGCAGGCTTGCCGCTAGAATCGGCAGCGCCGCATTTTTTGCTCCATGGATACGAATGGTGCCTGACAGGGGACTTCCACCCTCAATCACCAATTTGTCCAATGTATCACCTCCGAGATTACCGCTCACCCACCACAAACACTTCCGTTACAAGCTCATATGAAATGTACAAGTATAAACGTCTTCGGCGTCCTTTAGAAGGACGATAAGCGTTTAAGCGAGAAATATAAGGATAATGTATAACGTGAAACTTATACTTTCTTATATTTCAAGAATATCCTGCACTACATCTCAGGTTTGGAAGTGTCCTGGGTGATTGTCACGATTATAGGATTATCCTATGTTCGTTCCTCCAAGTGTGTGACAGAGAGCTGCCAATAAGGAAAATCCGTATGGAAAACGATGATATCTTAAGACTTCTTACCCGCAAGTCTTCGGAGCTCGCTTGTGATTACTGCTGCAGAATCTCTTTTGCCGAGTCGTTTGGAGGCCACGGACATCTGCTCACGCACGGCTTCAGTTCCGATGATTTTTTGAACCGCCTCATATAGTGCCGTGCCGTTTAAATCTTTCTCAAGCAGCACCACAGCAGCACCTTCACGTTCCAACTGTCTTGCATTCGCCTCCTGATGGTTATTCGTCACATTAGGAGATGGAATGAGTACAGAGGGAATACCCAGCGCTGTAATCTCAGCGAGAAAAGAGGCTCCCGCCCGATTAACGATCAAGGAGGTACAAGCCAACACCTCTGGCATATTATGAACGTAAGGAAGGACATGCAACCAGTTTGGTATGCTACCCAGCTTTTGACGCAATTCCGCCCGAGTCTCTTCGAAATAAGGTTCACCTGTAACATACACATAATGAACACCATTACCCTTACCCACTTTAGGGGCCATTTCAATCATGGCTCTATTAATAGCCTTAGCTCCCTGACTGCCACCAACCACCAAAACAACAGTACTGCCATCCGAAATCCCCAGCGATGCGAATCCACGTTGCGGACTTGCTGTAGTAACTGTTGTGGCACGTGGATTGCCAGTATAGATCACATTTTTGCTGCCCGGAAAAGAGGACTCTGTTCCTTCAAAGCTTACGGCAACTGTACTCGCATACCGACTCAGAAAGCGATTAGTTAGACCTGGTATGGCATTTTGTTCATGGATCAAAGTAGGGATGCCCAACCGGGATGCAGCATAAACGACTGGACCACACACATAACCGCCTGTTCCAATCACAACATCTGGTTTGAATTCTCTTAACATTTCTTTGGACGCCTTAACACCCTTCAAGAAACGCATCACGGTCTTGACATTGTCTATGGATAGCTTGCGCCGAAAACCAGTGATGTCAATAGATTTGAAAGGGATATTCTCTTGAGGAACAAGCTTGCTCTCTAAGCCACGCGTTCCACCAATATACAGGAAGGTAGATTTGCTATCTTCCAACTCCATTTGCCTAGCAACAGCGACCGCAGGATAGATATGTCCACCCGTGCCTCCGCCGCTTAATACGATACGCATCTCTTTCACCTCGCAAAACGGGATAAGTTCAATAGAATGCCAAGGGATGTTAGCATCAGTGTAAGTGAAGATCCGCCATAGCTAATCAGAGGAAGCGTGATGCCCGTTACAGGCATTAGACCAATAACAACACCAATATTAATAATGACTTGCACAGCCACCATACAGACGATGCCAACGGCCAGATAGCTTCCAAAACGGTCAGGTAGACTCATCGCCACCTTCATCCCGCGCCAGATTAGAATAAGAAATAGGATCAACACAGCCAAACCACCGATAAACCCCAGCTCCTCGGCCAATATAGAAAAAATAAAATCTGTTTGTGGCTCAGGTACATAGCTGTACTTCTGCCGACTCATTCCTAATCCAAGGCCACCGAGCCCACCAGGACCGATCGCATATAACGACTGAATGATCTGGTAGCCTGCACCAAGGGGGTCGGACCAAGGATCAAGAAAAGCGGTAATCCGCTGCAACCGGTAAGGCGCTGCTGCAATCAAAGCAACAAACCCTGCCGCACCAGCTACTCCAAGTGAAAGTAAATGCTTCATTCTAGCCCCTGCTGTGAAGACCATCATCAAGGCTGCACCAAACATGACGGTACCTGTACCCAAATCCGGCTGGAGCATGATCAGCGCGAAGGCTGACCCAATGAGCGCAAGTGGTGGGAGCAAGCCGCGTGTGAAGGAAGTGATGTCGTATTCCTCTTTTCCTAGCCAATTGGCTAAGAATAGAATCATCCCCATCTTCATGAATTCGGAAGGCTGGATCCCGAAGGAGCTAATTCCTAGCCAGCTGCGCGCTCCCCCGCGTACTACACCAATACCAGGGATAAGCACAATAACAAGTAAGAAAAAGCAGATCAGAAGTGCCGGCTTAGCCAGCTTTTTCAGCACCCTGTAATCGGTATTCGCCGTAACGAACATTGCGACTAATCCTAGTCCTGCAAACAAAAGCTGTCTTTTTACAAAGTAAAACGAATCTCCATAATTGCGGAAGCCCAGAACGGACCCGGCGCTGTACACCATCACCATGCCGATCACCAGCAAAGATAGAATAGGAATCAGCAACCAAATATCGGGAGCATGACGAGTTTTGTTCATCAGGAGCACACCTCTTGCATCCGTAGTAGGGATGGGGCTTATCCACCCCCCTACTTAAAGGTTATGCACCGCCTCTTTAAAAATACGCCCGCGCTCTTCATAGGATGTAAACATATCCCAACTTGCACAGGCAGGAGACAAAAGAACGATATCTCCTTCTTCCGCCAGAGCGGAAGCTTCCTGCACAGCTTGCTCAAGCACGGCAGCGGCACTCTCCCCATTATCGACGGAGATAATCTGCTTTAATCCTGCAAGCTGCGCTACATTCGTTAGCTTGTCCTTAGTTTCCCCTAACGCCACTAGCGCTTTAACACGTCCGCTCAGGACAGGCAGCAGTTCCAAATAATCGGAACCACGGTCTAATCCACCAGCGATCAGCACTACAGGGCGCTCAAAGGACGTTAATGCCATAATCGTCGCTTTGGAGTTTGTTGCTTTGGAGTTATTATAATAAGTGGCTCCAGCCTTATCAGCCACATACTCCAGCCGGTGCTCCACACCGCGAAATGAAGCAAGCACTTCACCCAATAAAGAGGGGTCCGCTCCAGCAGCAATGGCAATTCCACATGCAGCCAGTGCATTTCCCACATTGAACCGTCCCGGAATGCTAATGGAATCTACATCAGCAATGATTGTTTCTCGGTCTGCAGATTCGCGATAGATGATAAGGCGCTTCAGATCGTCATCTTGACCCGTAATATAGGATGGGCTAACAAACACACCATGAGTGAGCTCCTCGGACATAGAGAACGGAAGAATAGTAGCTTTCATATACGGCACAAGCTCCCGGCAAAAAGGATCGTCCCAGTTCAGCACAGCCGTATCCGTATCTACTTGATTGGCGAACAGCTTTGCTTTGGAATCGACATAATCCTTCATGCTCCCATGATAATCCAGGTGGGTCTCCGCAATATTCAACAAACAACCTATTTTGGGGCGGAAAGTCTCCGTACCTTTGAGCTGGAAGCTGCTGAGTTCGACCACCATCCAGTTATCCTCTGTAGCTTCTTGCGCAGCCTCACAGAGAGGCGTGCCAATGTTACCTGCAACAATCGGATTCTTACCTGCAGCGTCCAGCATTTGACCTACCCAGGTCGTCGTTGTCGTCTTGCCATTGGATCCCGTGATGCCAATCATCGGTGCTGCACAAAGACGGTAAGCAACCTCTACCTCTGTAACTACTTCAATGCCAAGCTCAAGAGCCTTTTGCACAGGAGGCGCAGAATAAGGAATGCCTGGATTCTTAATGACCAGACTTACACCTTCATGAATCAGTCCATCCGGATGCCCACCGCTTATAACACAAATTCCCAAAGATTCCAATTCGGAAGCTTCGGGACTTTGATCTCTTTCCTTTTTATCGTTCACCGTAACTACAGCGCCTCGATCATGCAGCACTTTAGCAACCTGGACACCGCTTTTTGCGAGCCCAAGAACCACAACTTCTTCACCATGATACATATCTGGATGTTTCATTCGCTACAACCCCTTGCTAATAAATAGTCCAACAGCGGCTAATATCAAGCTTACCGCCCAGAACGAAATTACCACACGCCATTCCGACCAGCCACCAAGTTCAAAATGATGGTGAATCGGGCTCATTCTGAATACACGTTTGCCACGGGTTTTGAAAGAAACTACCTGTATCACGACAGATAACATTTCCACCACAAACACACCGCCAATAATTAAAAACAGCAGTTCGCTCTTTGTGACAATGGCAATCGCACCTATCGCACCGCCAATACCAAATGAACCGGTATCTCCCATGAACACCTTAGCCGGATGGGCATTAAAGACCAGAAATCCAAGAACGGCCCCGATCATTGCCGCTGCACACACGCCAGCTGCAATTGACGTAGCCTGCATCGCTACAACAGCATAAGCTGCCAAAGCAATAGCACTTACACCAGACAGCAGACCATCTACTCCATCGGTAAAGTTAACAGCATTCGTTACTGCCATCATCATAATAATAATGAATGGATAGTAGAAAAAGCCGCCCCAGTCAAAGCTGAAATCAGTACCCGGAACGCTGATACTTGTGCTATGTCCTGCAGAAATCAGCAGACCGCACATCACAGCACCTACCAACAGCTGCCCGAACAATTTTTGACGCGCCGTAAGGCCCAAAGAACGCTTGAATACGATTTTGATATAATCATCCAAAAATCCGATCAGTCCAAAACCAAGCGTAGCCACTAGTAGTACGTAGAAATCGTTATTCACCACGGAAAATTTCAGATAAGCCAATGTAAAAGCCACGATGATTACGATACCGCCCATCGTCGGCGTTCCCGCTTTCTTTAAATGGGATTGCGGTCCGTCATCTCGCACCTGCTGTCCGAATTTCATCCTGCGCAGTAGCGGAATGAAGAGCGGAGCGGCAATGACCGCAAGGATAAAGGAAACAGCAATAGTCAATAACAATAGTTGATAATCCATGGGTGCACCCCCTCCATTTTTTTAGGTCTCTTTAATCTCTTTATTAAGGCTCTGAAGCACTTCCTCAAGCCTCATCCCTCTAGATCCTTTGAATAGTACAATATCCTTGGAGCTGCTTTTCTCGATAAGGACGGCTGTTAATTCTGACTTATCCGTAAAAGCCAGCACACGCTCGTTTCCGAATCTTTCCTTTGCAGCTTCTGCAATATGGACTGACAATGGACCATAGGTATATACAAAATCAGTCACTGCGGGGTCTAGGTAGTAGCCAATTTCTTTATGAAACTGTATCTCATCCGGCCCAAGTTCCAGCATGTCCCCCAGTACTGCGATTTTTTTGCCACTGCATTTCATAGTTTGAAGCACATCAATGGCCGCCTTCATAGAAGTCGGACTGGCATTATAAGCATCATTCAAAAGTGTAAGCCCGGAAGAAGTCCGAATCACTTCAATCCGCATGCCCGTCAACTTAAGATTACTTAACCCATTCTCTACATTTTGTTCTGTAATTCCAAAATGGCGAGCAACCGCTAGTGCAGCCAACGCGTTAACAACGTTATGCTGGCCTGGCAGCGGTAATGTAAAAGCATGTTCCTTATGAAGGCTTGACGTAAACGTCATACCACCACTATGGGACATCATCCCAGTCGGATAATCATCATTATCTCCGTTCAGGCCGAAACGGAAGGACACCATCCCCTCCGGAGCCTCAAAAGTGGACTCTTGCATTACCTCAGTCAGCAGCGGTTCATCACCGTTATAAATTAGCAGTCCATCTGGCTTTAGCCCTTCAACTATTTCCAGCTTGGCACGGGCGATTTCTTTGCGGGATCCCAGTTGCAGCAGATGTGACTCACCTACATTAGTAATGACTGCAACATCTGGTGCAGCCAAAGAAGCCAGCAGAGCAATTTCTCCCCGCGAGCTCATACCCATTTCAAGCACTGCAATCTCTGTATCCTCAGCCATGGATAGAATCGTGAGCGGAAGACCAATATGATTATTGAAGTTTCCTTCTGTCTTGTGCACCTTGTACTGCGTTTCGAGCAAGGCCATAATGATATCTTTTGTCGTTGTTTTGCCATTACTGCCCGTAACTGCGACAACCTTCGGAGCGACCTCATTTAAATACGCAGCGGACAGCTTCTGAAGCGCCTCTAGCGTATCTTCAACAATTATGACTCCGCCACCCTCAGGCGCAGGACCTTTATCACGCTGCCATAAGGTCCCTGCAGCACCAGCAGCCATAGCTGTAGCTGCATAATGATGACCGTCAAATTTGTCTCCCGTTAGAGGAACAAACAGGCAACCTGTAGTTATCTTACGGGAGTCAGTAACGACGCCCGTAAGTGGTATATTCATAGCTTCGGCAGCAGGAAGTTCCCCTGCGCACATCACAGCAATTTGTCCCAGTGTTCTTGTAATCAATAGCTTCGACCCCTTATAACTTCTTTAGCGACGATGCGGTCATCAAAATCGTGAACCACTCCGCCAATCAGTTGATAGGTCTCATGACCTTTCCCCGCAATCAATACTACATCGCCAGAGCTTGCCATTTCAATAGCCTTCCCAATTGCTTCTCGGCGATCAACAATCATATGATACCGGTCAGAGGTGACTCCATCCTCTACTAGTCCTGCTTCTATATCCTTCAGAATTAGCCCAGGGTCCTCCGTCCGAGGGTTGTCAGAGGTTACGAATATCATGTCGCTATATTTTGCAGCTATCTTACCCATTAAAGGACGTTTCGTGCGGTCTCTGTCTCCTCCGCAGCCAAACACAGTAAGCACTTTACCTGTAGCAAATTCGCAGACCGTTCTTAATACATTTTCCAGCCCGTCTGGTGTATGTGCATAGTCAACGATAACGGCATATTCTTGCCCCTCATCTACTGACTCTACCCGTCCAGCTACCCCATCAATCGCCTCAAGACTAGTCTTGATATCTGACAGTGACACATCCTCCAACAACGCTGCCGTAATCGCCGCAAGTGCATTATAGACATTGAACTTACCAACCATACGAAGCGAAATGTCCGTCTCACCCTTAAACGTATCTACATGGAAAAAAGTTCCTTTTGCAGTGATCGAGATTTGCGAAGCTCGGACATTAGCGTTGTTATCAATGCCATATGTAATCACTTCCGCTGCAGTTTGGGTTGCAAAATAGTGGCTCGCCTCATCATCAGCATTAAGCACCGCATATTTGCGTTCTTCTTTCCAAGGAGAGATCACATTTCCTAGTCTAGAGAAGAATAGACCTTTAACCGCCCGATACTCCTCCATTGTATGATGATAATCCAGATGATCCTGGGTTAAGTTCGTAAATATTGCTGTACGGAAGTCCGCACCCTTCACACGTCCTTGCTGAAGCGCATGGGAGGAGACTTCCATGACGCAACATTCCACACCTTTGGAGGCCATATCATGAAGCGAGCGCTGCAGATCTAGCGATTCTGGAGTGGTCCCTGACATAGGGTAGCTTTTGCCGTCATAGCGCATTTGAATGGTCCCAATCAGACCCGTCTTCATATTCTGGTCTTGCATAATTCGCTCAATAAGATAAGTCGTAGTTGTCTTCCCGTTTGTACCCGTAACCCCGATCATTCTCATTCGGCTGCTAGGTGAGCCAAAGAATGCATTCGACATGACAGACATCGCAAAACGGCAGTCATCCACAACGATCTGTGGGATATCAAGCTCTAGCTTATGCTCACATACGATAGCAGATGCTCCAGAGGCTACGGCTTGCGGCGCAAATTTATGTCCATCTACAGTGTGACCCGGTAAACAGATAAACAGATCACCCGGACTTACACGGCGGGAATCCGTCTGAAGATCAGTAATCTCCACCTCCCCGTCCCCATATAGACGCGAAGTGGCAAGACAAGCAGATAATTCATTAACTTTCATAGTAATCCCTCACTCTACATTTTCGGATACAAACTGAACCCTTATACCTTTATCATTATTCACTAGAAGCTCCCATATAAATCCTGATGGTTGAGCCCTGTTCTACTCTTGCCCCAGCTTTCGGAGCCTGATTGATGACCGTATTGCCAGAGCCTGAACGCGCCAGATTAAAATTCATATTTAAATCCTCATAGATATCTTGTACGGTTGCACCTGTAAGGTCAGGCACGGTCACAATCGGAGTTTCACCATACTTATAAGTTTTTGGAAGCTGATCACTGCGCTCAGGAACCTTCATATAGTGCAGCGAGTCTTCCAAAATATTTTGCACGATTGGAGCTGCAACTACACCCCCAAATTGAATCCCTTTCGGATTATCCACTGCAGTGTAGACAACGATCTGCGGATCATCCGCCGGCGCAAAGCCAATAAAAGAAACAATGTGCTCTGTCGGAGAATAACGTCCATTTATAACCTTCTGTGCAGTACCCGTCTTGCCACCTACACGATAGCCGTCGATAAAAGCCGGCCGTCCCGTGCCTTTGGCAACCACGCTCTCAAGTGCTGCCCGCACCTTCTTGGATGTCTCCTCCGAAATGACCTGCCGCACAAGCTCAGGCTTCACCTCTGATACAGTCTCTCCCGTTTCCGGATTAACCCATGATTTTGTTACATGTGGTTTATAGAGATTGCCACCATTGATAGCCGCGGATACCGCAGCAATCTGCTGGATAGGTGTAACCGAGACCCCTTGGCCGAAGGCCGTAGTCGAAAGCTCCACCGGACCAACTTGACTAAGCTTGAACAGAATCCCATTAGATTCTCCGTTTAGATCAATTCCTGTTTTGCTGCCGAAACCAAAATCACGAATATATTTGAAGAGGGTTTCTTTGCCCAGCCGTTGCCCAAGAGCAACAAAACCAGGGTTACAGGAGTTCTCAACCACCTGAAGGAAGGTTTGGCTGCCATGGCCGCCTTTTTTCCAACAGCGCAGCTTCGCACCCGCCACTTCGATAAACCCAGGATCATAGAAATGATCATTTTGCAGGTCTACCTTACCTTCTTGCAGTGCTGCAGCAAGTGTGATGATTTTGAACGTCGAACCAGGCTCGTAGGTCATCCAAATGGGCAAATTCCGATTATAGATCTGCGGATCATATTCCTTATATAAACCCGGTTCATAACCCGGTCTACTAGCCATGGCCAGAATTTCACCATTCTTCGGATTCATCGCTATAGCCCAAGCACCCTGCGCCTGATATTTTACCATAGCTTGATCCAGCTCACGTTCCATAATGGATTGAATCTGTTTATCAATCGTCAATTGCAGATTAAGTCCATCCTGAGGGGCAGAATATTTCTCCGATGATCCAGGCATGAGTCTTCCACCTGCGTCAGACAAATACGAAATATTGCCTGCTATTCCTTTAAGTAAATTATCGTATATGTTCTCGACCCCGGTAATTCCTTGGTTATCAATACCTGTAAAGCCTAGTATATGCGCGGCAAGATCGCCGTACGGATAATATCTTTTGCTATCCTCAGCGACAACGATGCCCGGCAACTGCAAATCACGGATGCTCGCGGCAAGTTCCATCGTAATTTTGCGGCCGCCGGGCTGTAGTTTCACCGACATTGATTTTTTAGTCAGCAAGCTCATCAGCTTCTCCTCGGTCATCCCAAGCAGAGGCGCCAATTGCTGCGCTGTCTTTTGCTTCTCCTTCACCTGCACAGGCACCGCATAAACCGTAGGCGTACTGATATTATAGGCCAGCGGTATACCTTCACGATCCAAAATTTCACCACGCTTGGCTGTAAAAGGAATATTGCGGCGCAAGGAATCTTCTACCTTGTCACTTAATTTCTCGCCTTGGGATAATTGCACAAAGCCAAGACGCACGACCAGCGAACCGAATAACACTGCCAGTCCCAGCAGCGTCCACAACATTCTCCGCCGTGTTACGACCTTCGAAACTTTCATTCCGTTCTCCCCCGCTTTCACCTATAGACATGAGCTCTTATCTTCATGACTATTCGGGACAAACAGGGGTTAGAACAAGCCTATGGCCCACTCTCCGATTCCGTACCCTCATCAGCAGTCGAAGTTGTAGGATCCTCTTCACTCTTATCATTTAATGGTTTCAGCTTCAAAGTAACCAATGTTTTGCCGTTCTTTGTTCCTTCAATCTGTTCCGAGACATATCCTTCGCCTTCTACCGCAATCTCCACTTTTAGAAGTGTTAGAATCTCAAGCGCATCACGCAGCGACTCTCCTTGTAATTTTGGAATGGTAGGCTTGTCCCCTTGCTTGCTTAATAGGTATATACGCTGTCCTTGAGCAAGCTTCGTTCCAGCCTCTGGATATTGGGTTTCCACAGAAGCTTCTTCACCGACCACTTCAAAATCAAATCCTTGATCCAGAAGTGTCTCTCTTGCTTCTTTCATCGTTTTGCCCATCAGATCAGGTGTGGTCCGGAGCACAGGCGCTTCAGATTCAACTGTTTTTTTACTATCCTTATCGCTAGTTTCAGTCGCTAACTTTGGAACTCCCATGTATTGCAGAGACTGAGATACGATTTCTTTAAATACAGGAGCTGCAGCTTTACCGCCGCCAACCTCAACGTTCGGTTCATCAATAATAACAATAACAGCGATCTTTGGATCATTCACAGGCGCATAACCAATAAAGGAGACCAGTACTTTGGACTTCACGTAGTCCTTACCTTCAACCTTGATAGCCGTTCCTGTCTTACCTGCGACACGGTAACCTTCTATGTGAGCGTTGCGTCCTGTACCTTTGACTTGGTCGGCAACTACCTGCTCCAAGTATTCACCGGTTTTCTTGGCGCTTGCCTCATCAATCACCTGACGCACTACACTAGGCTGAGTAACCTTAGTGTCACCGGTGTTTGGGTCCGTAACCTCTTTTACCACATATGGAGTCATCAGTTTCCCACCATTGGCGATAGCAGATACAGCAACCAATTGTTGAAGCGGGGTAACTAGCACTTTACCATGCCCATATGCAAGTGTAGCAATTTCGATAGGACGTCCAAGGTTAGGGTTAACGACCCCACTGGCTTCCCCTGGCAAATCGATTCCTGTCTTCCCATTAAAGCCAAAATCATCAATATACTGTAAAAGTCTATCTTGTCCGAGCATTTCATAAAGTTTTACAAAAAGAACGTTACTAGACCGCTTCACACCTTCCAGGAAACTGATTTGCCCCCAGCCGGCACGATTAATATCATGTAATGCCTTACTGTATCCCTTAATTCTGATAGATCCTGACAGAAATGTAGCTACGGGATCAAAAAGCTTCTCTTCTACAGCTGCAGCAAGTGTTACAATTTTGAAGGTCGAACCGGGCTCATAAGTTGATTTGATAGCATGATTGTAGAAACCCGCTGCATCAGCACCCGTATCCATATATTTATTAGGATCAAAGGTAGGCATATTCGCCATCCCCAAAATCTCCATCGTATTCGGATCAGCAGCAATGACACTCATACTTTTCGGCTTATATTGCGCATATGCCTTTTCCATGGCCGCTTGTATATATTGCTGGATTGTACTGTCGATTGTAAGCTTGAAATTACTTCCATTTACTACAGGTTTATAGGTATCTTTTGAATCCGGCAGCTTAACCCCTTGACCGTCACTTTGATAAAGCAGCTTGCCATCGGCTCCCTTAAGCTGTTCATCCAGGGATTTTTCCAGACCCATAATCGCCTTGCCATCTCGATCTGTATAGCCTAATATATGCGCAGCAAGCGAACCCTTAGGGTAATATCGTTTCTGCTCTCTAACAAGACCAATCCCAGTCTCTTGAATTTTATGCTCTTTACCTAGGGCTACATAAAATTCTTTCACCTTATCCGCAAGTTCCTGATCGATCTTCCAGCCTTCGTTACGAACCTCACGATTCTTGAGGTATTTACCGTTCTCGTCTTTCGCTTCAACCAGTTTCCGCAGCTCATCTTCTGGCTTGCCGAGTAGCTCATGCAATCCCTTGACGACCTCATCACCAATTCCCTTTTCAGCAATGACTGCCGGGTTTACAACCACAGTATAAGCAGGGACATCACTTGCGAGCACACTCCCATTACGGTCAGAAATCGTTCCTCGCTCTGCTTTGATAGTCGAAGTGTGCGCCCAAAGTGTAGCAGCCTTTTCTTGCCATTCTGAGCCCTCCATTACTTGAATCCAGAACACTCTAGCTATCAAAACAAGAAAAAAGAGGGTAATACACCCTCCTATAAACAGCGTGCGAAGTTTTATTCTCTTTACCATAAGCGAACCTCACAATTTTTTTATTGCGATCTTGCCAATCGCTCACTAATTATCGCCTTCTGTCGATATCGGATTCGCCGGAATAAAGATTGTAGCATTTTCATCCGGTGCTACGTATCCAAGATCCTTTGCCTTTTGGGCAACCTTCTGCTCCAAGTTCTGCTTCTCCATCTCAAACGTGGAAATTTGCTTCTTAGCAGTCGCTATATCCTTATCTAATTTCTGGGCCTGCAAGTTCAAATCATAAATATGAACGTAACGTGAAATCAGGGTGATAGCCACCAAAACGCATACTCCTAGCGTCAGCATATACAAAAGTTTCTCTTGCAGCGGAAGTACTCTTCGTTTGGTAACTACTTTTGTCTTCTCGCGGTAAAGGGGGTTTACCTCTTCTTTTCTTTTGGGCTGAACTGCTAAATTGCCGCGGGTATAGGCCATCTCTGACTCTCCTTTATCGTCAATTACAATTTTTCTGCAATGCGCAGCTTAGCTGAACGGGCTCGAGTATTAAGCTCAAGCTCTTCTTCAGAAGGCACAAGCGGTTTGCGGTTGATTAACTTAAGCGTGCCTTTCGCGCCACATACACAAAACGGAAAGTCAGGCGGGCATGTACATCTGCTTAAATAGCTGCTTAGTATTTGCTTGCAAATTCGGTCCTCGAGTGAATGAAAAGTGATAACGGATACTCTACCTTCTGGTGCAAGGCAACGTACTGCGCTATGTAATCCTTCTTCAAAAGCACCCAACTCGTCGTTTACAGCAATCCGTAAACCTTGAAAGCTACGTTTAGCGGGGTGTCCTCCCGTTCTTCGTGCAGCCGCCGGAATACCTTCCTTGATAAGCTCAGCTAATTCTCCTGTGGTCTCCACAGGACTTTCTTCTCTTCTGTCTACAATTTTCTTAGCAATTCTCCGCGAGAACTTCTCTTCTCCATATTGGAAAAGCACACGGGCAATCTCCTGCTCAGACCACGTATTCACAATATCAGCAGCCGTTAATAGCGCCGTCTGATCCATTCGCATGTCCAGCGGAGCATCATGATTGTAACTAAATCCGCGTTCTCCCTCATCAAACTGGGGAGAGGATACGCCAAGATCAAAGAGGACCCCATCCACTTGGGGAATGCCATCTTTTTGTGGTACAAAGGGCACATCCTTAAGTACACTCTCCAGATCACGGAAATTGGTCTTAATGAGTACAACCTTGTCTCCGTATTCAGCTAGTCTTTCTTTTGCGTTCTCCAGAGCCCAATCATCTTGATCCAAACAGATTAATCGGCCTTCGCCGCTAAGTTTGGAAGCAATTAGTGCGCTGTGGCCTGCTCCACCGAGAGTGCAATCTACATAGATTCCGTCTTTTTTGATGTGCAGCCCTTCTGTCGCTTCTTCTTTAAGCACCGTGATGTGGTGAAACAAGCTGCATCCCTCCAGGACAGTATTCGATATTGTGTTTTATAGATCAAAATTGAAATCCACCAATTTTTCGGCAATTTCGTTGAACGATTCCTCGGACTGTTCGAAGTACTGCTCCCATAGCTCTTTGTTCCAGATTTCCACCCGGTTCGAAACGCCCAGAATAACACAGTCTTTGTCCAGTTTGGCATACTGCCTTAAATTGGCCGGCAGATTTACCCTTCCCTGTTTATCCCATACACATTCTGTTGCGCCTGAGAAAAAAAAGCGACTGAATGCACGGGCATCTGATTTCATCAGTGAAAGGCTTTTTAGCTTTTGTTCCATGATTGCCCATTCTTCCATGGGATAAACAAATAAACAGGAGTCTAGACCACGGGTCGTCACAAAGGAGGTTCCAAGCAATTCACGGAGTTTAGCCGGAATAATAATTCGGCCTTTGTCGTCAATGCTGTGTTGATACTCTCCCATGAACATCCTTTTTCCCACCCCTAATCCCCGAATCCCCACTTTACCCCACTTTTCACCACTTAAGCATAATAGATTCGCCATTAAAAATCAAAAACCTTTTTCTGGTGAAAGGAATTTTTTGCTAAATCAGATGGATCGTTACCCAAAAAACATTTCGCCACAGAAAAAAGCCATACAATCGGAATCTTGTCCGCTGCATG
The DNA here is from genome assembly GCF_038000345.1 of Paenibacillus sp. FSL E2-8871. Classification (NCBI taxonomy): domain Bacteria; kingdom Bacillati; phylum Bacillota; class Bacilli; order Caryophanales; family Paenibacillaceae; genus Paenibacillus; species Paenibacillus sp. FSL E2-8871. The sequence continues at coordinate 2,972,110 of NZ_JBBOBV010000001.1, forward strand.
GCTTTTCAAGCATAAACGTCTTCGGTGTCCTTATAAGGACGCCGAAGCGTTTAAGCGAGAAATATAAGGATAATGTATAGCGTAAAACTTATACTCTCTTATATTTTACAAAAGTTGCTTCAGTTCAAGGTACACTTGGTTAATATACTTTATTGTTGTGCGTTCCGTAATTAATCGTTCAGATTCCAGCTGTCCAAATAATCCACTTGTGCTGGAGTCAGACTATCAATGTTAATGCCCAGACTTTGCAGCTTGTAGCGTGCTACCTGCTCATCCAGCTCGTAAGGAACATTCTCAACTTTTACGCCGATGCTCTTATAATTATCATTTACATATTTCAACGACAGCGCTTGTAGCGCAAAGGTCGTATCCATAATTTCGGCAGGGTGTCCATCCGCAGCACCCAGATTTACAAGTCTGCCTTCTGCAAGCAGATATAGTTTACGTCCGTCGTGAAGCTGGTACTCTTCGATATTTTTGCGAACAGTACGCTGAGATACGGATCTTTCAGACAATTCAGGCTTATTCACTTCAACGTCGAAATGACCTGCATTGCACATAATTGCGCCATCCTTCATCACATCATAATGTTCACCGCGAATGACATAACGATTACCAGTTACTGTAACGAAGAAATCACCAACCTTAGCAGCTTCCAGCATAGGCATAACTTCGAAACCGTCCATATGTGCTTCAACGGCTTTAATAGCATCCACTTCTGTGACAACCACTTTTGCGCCCAAACCTTTGGCACGCATAGCAACACCTTTACCGCACCAGCCGTATCCGACAACAACTACGGTTTTGCCCGCAACGATCAGGTTGGTTGTTCGAATAATTCCATCCCATGCGGATTGGCCTGTGCCATAGCGGTTATCAAACAAATATTTGCAATAAGCATCATTTACTGCGACCATTGGGAACTTCAACACACCTTGCTTTTGAAGAGCTTTTAGACGAATGATGCCGGTTGTTGTTTCTTCAGCACCCCCACGAATATTCTCCATTAGATCAGGACGCTCCGAATGCAGCAATGTAGCAAAATCCCCACCATCATCAATAATCAAATCCGGTTTGCTTTCCAGCGCCTTGATATTAAGGGCTTTGAACTCTTCAGGTGACGGGTTGTATTTAGCAAATACGGTAATTCCGTCCTCTACAAGCGCCGCACATACATCATCCTGTGTAGACAGTGGATTCGATCCAGTAATGGTTACTTCTGCACCGCCTGCTTTGACTACCTTCGCCAGATAAGCGGTTTTAGCTTCCAAATGAAGTGTAATAGATACTTTTAGTCCTTTGAATGGCTGTTCAGCTTCGAACTGCTCACGGATACGGTTCAATACCGGCATATGTTGACGAACCCAGTCGATTTTCAAATGACCTTCGGGTGCGAGTGACATATCAGCCACGATACTATTTTGTTTTGATGAACTCATAATGAAACCTCCTAAAAGTTTTGTGAGCGTTACTACATTGAATCTACTTCGTACAAAACTTGCTTCGTAAGCATACGCTTTGTTTTATGGAGCGATACTTCTATGTTTTACTTCGCAGTAAAACTCGCTTCGTAAGCATAATCCAAGTTTTGTGAGCGTTACTTCCTTGTTTTATGGAGCAATACTTCTCTACATATAAATGATACGATGCGTCCCACTATAATCCGGTTCAATAGCCATCAGCTCATCTAACCATGGAAGTCCGTAGCGGTTCAAGTAATACATGATATTGTACACTCTTTCTTGCAGTTTACCCAGTGGCATTAACGACAGCTCGATTCGCTCCCATTGACGGATTGCAGCTTCATTCTGTTTTGCCATTGCATCTTGGGCTTTCGCTTGTAAAAAAGTGATCTGATCTAAAATCTTATCTTTATTGTTATTCCCTAGTTTTAGCAGACCTGCCTGAATGGTTCCAAGCTGCTCAATCAGTGGTTCGTACATGGCGGAGAAAGTAGCTTTAGTTTCTTCGAAACGTTGTTCAATCCCCAGCTCATCCTGTGCAGCCAACCACTCATGTCTTTTACGATCTAGTCCCTGTCTTACGTCCTCAAAGCTTAGTTGATATTTATCCATATGCTTATGAAGCGTACCTTCCACCACTGTGAAAGACATTCGCGGGATGATCAGGGGCATTTGTCCCCCAATGATCTCAAACGCACGATGCGGAATGGCCCAATAAGCAATCTCACCTTGACCTAGCACCGTTGCTAGAACCGGCAACACATAATCCTGCATAAGCGGACGTGTCAGCACGTTGTTACTGAATAGTTCCGGATGAACCTTCACTTCCTCCAGTAGTTCATCCCGGGTGAACGATACCTGGCCCTTGCGATCGGCAAAAACGCCATCTTTCTTATGAAGCAATAATCGTACACCTTCATGTATATAAAAGAGGTTGGCATTGCCTGCCGTAACGTCAGCTTGAAGCTCATACCCAGCGTTCACGATATCAGAAGCAGAATTCATGTACGCTGTTTCCAGTGCATCATTCTGCATAATTAGCGAAGTAAAGAAAGGCTCTTCTAACTTACGAAGGTTAGGATCAGCAGAATCGAGCAGGATCAGACCAAATTTACCAAATAAAGAACCCATCAGCTTGGCAAAAGCATCCGTCATACTATCTGCTCTAAACGAAGAAGATCGAATAAATTCCATAATTTGCGGTTTAAAGTCACTATCTTGAAGTAGCGCATCCAGCTGTTCCACTACTTGCTGCCAGCTTTCATCTTCTACACGAATATTACTCACCGAGGATCGTTTCTCCTCTGATTTCTCTATCTTAATCTTTGTAATCTCTTGCGTACGATTCAATACATACGTATGATTCACTTCATCCCAGTCATGATCCTCTCCTGCAATCCAGAATAATGGGACTACAGGCCGACCGAGCTGTTCTGCTGCTTCTTTTGCCGCCATAATGGTTGTCATTGCTTTATATACTACAAGTAGTGGTCCTGTAAATAATCCGCTTTGCTGTCCGCCAGTAACCACTAACGTTCCCGGCTGTTCTAAAAGTGCCAGTGAAGACATCACCGCATCATGTGAATTATGCTTTTCATTATATTGCCGTAGACATGCAGCAACTTGTGTCCGGTCTGCACGGAGACCATCACTACGATCCAGCCATTCTGCCCGAATGCTTCGACTCTCTTTGCTTCGGAAATCCCCACCATACAAATGACTAACCTTCTCAAAATTTTCTATATAGTCGCGCGCGAGTGCAGATCCACCCGGGAGCGGTTCCTTAACAATATTCATTTGCTAGTGCCTCCAGTTCTACTGAGCAGTTATATGTAAATCCAAGTTCGTAAACTCTATATGATTGTATCCAAAGTCAGGGGCCGCGTCAAAAGAATTACATACCTGCAAAAAAGCAATGCAAGAGCAGCCGTTTTATTTTCTTATCCATTAAAATGATTATTAAATATCCCCACTACATACAAGAGGCGAGAGCATAACGCTCCCGCCTGTCTAATACTCGCTATAGATTTAAGCAAATTTTTTGCTTACCCAGTGTCCTTTGGATACTTCTACTAATTCAAAGTCACTATCATTGCTCTTTTCGTTAGCAGAATAAATAGGACTACCAAGCTCATCATGCAAGTGAATACGTTTCTTGTTCACTTCAATTTCCGGATCCGGAATTGGAATAGCTGACAAGAGAGATTTGGTATAAGGGTGGATAGGATTTGCATAAAGCTCTTCACTTTCCGCCAATTCTACCATTTTACCCAAATACATAACTGCTACGCGATCACTGATATGTTTAACCATGGACAGATCATGCGCGATGAAAAGATAAGTCAATCCCAGACGATCTTGCAATTCTTTAAGCAAGTTTACGACCTGAGCCTGAATGGATACGTCAAGCGCGGAAATCGGCTCATCACAAACGATGAACTTAGGATTTACCGCTAACGAACGGGCAATCCCAATACGTTGGCGTTGTCCACCAGAGAATTCATGCGGATAACGAGTAGCGTGATCATGGTTAAGACCAACCATATCGAGCAGCTCTTCGATCCGTTTTTTACGTTCTGCACGACTGCCAGCCATTCCGTGAATGTCCAGTGCCTCGCCGATGATATCAGAAACCGTAAAACGCGGGTTAAGTGATGCGTACGGATCTTGGAAAATCATCTGCATGTCACGGCGCATTGCTTTCATTTTGTTAGAAGGCAATTTATAAATGTCTGTACCATTATATTTCACACTTCCGGCAGTTGGCTCATACAAGCGAAGAATTGTACGTCCAGCAGTAGTCTTACCACAACCGGATTCCCCTACCATTCCAAGCGTCTCGCCCTCACGGATGGAGAAGTTAATATTATCAACAGCCTTAAGAACCTTGCCTTGACCTACATTAAAATATTTCTTAAGACCTTCTACCTCTATTAGGTTCTTACTCAAGAGTACTGCACCTCCTTGGCCATCGAATGCAGATTCCAGCAACGCGCCATATGCGTTTCGCTGAATTCTGTGGCGCCGGGATCGATTTGTTCGCAAACATGCATTGCTTCATTGCAACGCGCGGTGAACGGACAGCCGATCGGCGGCTTGATCAGATCTGGCGGTGTGCCGATGATCGGAATGAGCGGCTCGCCCTTCTTTTGGTCCAGACGCGGCATCGAGCGCAGCAGACCTTTGGTATATGGATGCTGTGGATTCTTAAAGATTTCCCATCTTGTTCCGGTCTCCACAACTTCACCTGCATACATTACAATAACCCGATCACACATACCGGCAACGACGCCAAGATCATGGGTAATCAAAATGATGGAGGTACCTAGTTTTTGCTGCATCTCTCTCATAACTTCCATGATCTGCGCCTGAATGGTTACGTCAAGAGCCGTTGTAGGCTCGTCCGCTATGAGTAAAGCCGGACGGCAGGCTAGCGCGATTGCAATCATTACACGCTGGCGCATACCGCCTGAAAACTCGTGGGGATATTGGTTAAAGCGAGCCTCAGCATTTGTGATGCCAACTAATTTGAGCATCTCAATACCTTGCTTTTTCGCTTCGGCCGCTGACATTTTCTGATGTTTAATCAAAACTTCAGTGATCTGTTTGCCCACTTTGATGGTTGGGTTCAAAGAAGTCATCGGGTCTTGAAAAATCATGCCAATATCTTTACCGCGAATGGATTCCATTTCTTTCATGCTTTTGTCTAGCAGATTTTGTCCTTGGAAAATAATTTCTCCCTTTTTCACTTTAGAGGGTGGGGAAGGGATCAACCGCATAATCGATTGTGCAGTTACACTCTTACCGCTGCCGGACTCGCCGACGATGGCAACCGTTTCACCTTTGCCAATTTCAAAATTCATACCACGGACAGCTTGCACTTCTCCGCCTTTAACAAAAAACGAAACATGCAAATCTTTGACTTGTAAAATAGGTTCCATCCATAACCCTCCTATTTTTTCAGCTTAGGATCAAGCGCGTCACGAAGACCATCACCGAAAATGTTGAAAGAAAGCATGGTTAAACTGATCAGAATGGCAGGGAACAGGAAGCGCCATGGATAGTACAACCAACCGGTGAGTGAATCGTTAATCATAGATCCAAGTGAAGCGATAGGAGCTTGTACACCAAGACCCAAGAAGCTTAGGAAAGCCTCAGCAAAAATTGCATTTGGTACAGAAAGTGTAATCGTTACAATAATCGGACCCACTGCGTTCGGCAGAAGGTGTTTGAACAACAGTCTCGCAGAACCTGCACCCATGGAACGAGAAGCCAATACGAACTCGCGATTCTTAAGCTGCATAATTTCACCGCGTACAATCCACGACATCGTAATCCAACCCGTGATGGTTAAGGCCAGGATGATGGTACCAAGACTTGGTTCAAGCACAACCAAAAGCAAAATTACAACAAGCAGATAAGGAATGGAGTACAAAATTTCAGAGAATTTGTTCATGATATTATCTACACGGCCGCCGAAGAAGCCCATAATACCTCCATAGATAACACCGATAAACAAGTCGATGGCTGCCGCAGCTAGACCAACGATCAAGGAGATCCGTGCGCCGTACCAAGTACGAACGAAAATATCACGTCCAAGATCATCCGTTCCAAACCAGTGATCGGAGGAAGGGGGCTTATTGGTATTCATCAAGTCATTGGAGTAATAGTTATATTTCGAGAATAAAGGAGCGATAATCGCTGCAAGCACGATCAAGCCTAGAATCCCAAGCGCGGTCATCGCCATTTTGTTTTGACGCAACCGTTGCCAAGAATCTTTCCAGGCAGAGAGACTCTCCCGCTGAATTACCTCGGCTTCTTTTTCATCTACACCGACTTTTTGAAAGTCTTCCGGTTTTAGATTCATGTTCTTTAACAAGTTATTATCAGATGCCACTCTTTAGCCCTCCTTTCCTCCACTTAATTTCATACGTGGGTCAATCAATACATAAGCAATATCAGTAATGAAACGGGCCACCATGAGTAGTACACCATAGAAAATGGTTATCCCCATAATAACGGTATAGTCACGGACACCAATCGCTTCCACGAACTGTTTACCAATACCCCCAACACCAAAGATCTGCTCGATAACAACCGAACCAGTTACGATGTTAGCTGTCATAGGACCCATGTAAGTAACAACTGGCAGGATACCATTACGAAGTACATGGCGGCTCAGAATTGCCATCCAGCTTAATCCCTTAGCCTTAGCCGTTTTGATATAATCCGCATTCAGAACTTCAAGCATACTTGAACGGGTCAACCGAGCTATAAATGCTATTGGTTGCGCCGAGAGCGCTGCTACAGGTAGGAAATAATAGATTGGCCCTTTAAAACCTGAAACCGGTACCCAACCCAATTTGAAAGCGAACACATACTGTAATAATGACGCGACTACAAAGCTCGGAACCGCAATCCCCAGAACTGCCAACACCATCGCGGCGCTGTCAAGAAACTTTCTGTGATAGAGTGCCGCTAACATGCCGAGAAGAACCCCAACAATAACCGCCACAACAATTGCGACGAGTCCCAGCTTCAGCGACGCTGAAAAGGTTTGACCGATCAAATGTGATACATCTTGATTCAGGCGTTTCATGGATACACCCAGATCACCTTGGACAATATCACCTAAATACTTAAAATACTGATGAGAGAGCGGCTTGTCCAGACCATATTGCTCCATCAAACGCGCTTTAATTTCTGGCGGTACTTTTTTCTCAGAAGTAAACGGATCCCCTGGAATAGCTTTCATCAAGAAAAAAGTTGCTGAAATCAGTACAAATAATGAAACCAACATATAGAAGAATTTATTTGCGACATAACGAACCATCCCCATCACACCTCCTCCGACAAATTTTTTGAGAGCATTATATTGATTTTATGAAAAAAACGGATTTTTGTCCATTTTCTAAATATGTTATAAATAACAATAAATAACAAATAGACGGAAATACAAAAAAAAGGGATATATATGGAGTTCCACATATATATCCCGAAGTATTGTGTTACTTCAGTCAACTAACTATTCTGTTTAAATTACATGAGCTAAATCTTAGTGCTCAAGCAAGTATCCACGAGTCAAGTCAATTGCACCACTGAAGTCAAGAGTAACACCTTTGAGGTACTCTTTAGTCAGGGAGTTGTTAGTGTAGTAGTACAAAGGAATCAAAACTTGATCTTGCTCGATGAGCAATTTCTCAGCTGCAGCAAACTTGTCTTGACGTACTTTCAAGTCAGTACTTGCTTTAGCTTCGCTGATCAATTTGTCATACTCAGGGTTAGCGTAACCAGTATCATTGTTACCGCCACCTGTTACCCACATATCAAGGAAAGTCATTGGATCATTGTAATCCGCAGTCCAACCAGCACGTGCAACTTGGTAGTTCAGGTTTTGACGGTTTTCAATAAATACAGCCCACTCTTGGTTAACGGTTTGTACGTCGATACCAAGATTGTTTTTCCACATATCAGCAATCGCCAAAGCGATTTTCTTGTGACCTTCACTTGTGTTGTAAGTCAAAGAGAATGTAGGCAGTTTATCCATACCTTCTTCTTTCAGACCTTCAGCAAGCAAAGTTTTAGCTTGTTCTAGATCTTCAGTGAAGTAGTTATCTTTAACTGCTGTACGGTATTCACCATCAGCACCAGCGATACCCGGAGGTACATAACCGAATGCTGGGAATTGTCCACCTTGTACTACATTGTCAATCAAAGCTTGACGGTTAATGGACATTGCAAGAGCTTTACGGATTTTAGCGTTTGTGAAAGGTTTTTCAGTGATATTGAATTCGTAGTAGTATACGGAAGCAATACCTTTACGGCTGAATTCTTTTGGAAGTTCTTTTTGCACGATTGGAATTTGTTCTGATGGAATTTCACCAGTTGGTCCACCGGCACGATCGTATTCACCATTCTTGTAGCTGAGTAGTTCAGTTGCACCGCTGTTTACAAGGGAGAAGTCGATTTTGCTAAGTTTAATGGCATCTTTATCCCAATATTTATCATTTTTAGATACAACAAGCGTTTGTCCAGTAGTCCACTCAGTAAGAGTGAAAGCACCGTTAACGATCATACTGTCTTTACTTGTTGCCCATTTAGCATTACCCTCAGTGGATTTGTGAATTGGGTAATAAGTATAGAAGGAAAGCAATCCAAGGAAGTATGGAGTTGGGGCTTCAAGAGTAACTTCTAGAGTTTTCTCATCAACCGCTTTGACACCAACTTGACTGAAATCTGTAATTTCTTTGTTGTAATACTTTTGAGCGTTTTTGATGTAGTACAATTGATAAGCGTAAGGCGCTGCAGATGCAGCAGCAGGATCGAGCACGCGTTTCCAAGCGCGAACGAAGTCTTCTGTTGTTACAGGATCGCCGTTGCTCCATTGTGAATCACGGAGTTTGAAAGTATATACCAGACCGTCAGCAGAAATGTCCCAGCTTTCAGCAACACCTGGTTCAGCTTGACCAGATTCATCATTCATGCGAGTCAAACCTTCATACATAGTCTTCAGGACTGTGTTAGCTTGGCTATCTTGTGCCAATCCTGGATCAAATGTCGGAGGCTCAGAGCTTAGGTTGATTCTCAATGTTTGGTCCGCAGCCAATTTCTCTTCTGTAGCCGCATTACCAGTTGCCGTGTTACCAGTGTTACCAGCGTTACCTTTATTGCCGCTGTTCGCGTTGTTTCCGCCGCAGCCAGCAAGCACTGTGCCGATAACAAGTACTAATGCAAGCATTAGCAATAGACTTTTACTCTTCTTCATCTAGCAGTTCCCCCTAAATAGAATGTGGTATATGGTTTATGATTATACAACCAGTGGTCAAAAAAATCTAGTGGTATGTTTTCAGAAAATTCTTTTTTTATTAAAACTTTAAACTTTTGTGACGTTGCCGCTTCACCGGAGCAGTGGAACATTACATCGCTTGTGATATGTACTTAATTAGCCCTACAAACATAAATAATAAATATCCGACGCTCATAAAAAAGAAGGAAAGTCTCCAAACTGCCCGAAATAACCGCTTCCCATCTACTTTTCCTTTCAGTCGATTCTGAGCGCCTCCAATCAATCCAGTGGATATTAATACAATAAGTAGTATAAGATAAAACCCAAAACCGTTATTAAACAAGTTGTTAAATAATGCGGAGACCGATAATAATAAAAAAAATGTAGTCACGTCCATAGCGAGCATAAAAGTTTTCTTTTTATCTTTTTTTAAGCCTCTTCCAATGAAATAAACAATTAAAAACGGTATTATTGGAATCAAACTTAAAGTACCGACCGAATTCATCAGCAATCCCATAGCTTCACCTCTCCTCCGAGATCATACCTATATTCCCTCAACTAATTGGCAGATCAAGCGATGTAAAGGAACCAATGTTCCAGTGCGTTCTGCCATTTCTACAAGACTTCCATTGATCCAATGAATTTCTGTGCTTCTTGAAGCTAGAACATCTGCCAGCATGGACGAAGTATTGCCAGCCGTTGTCCTGCACACTTTAAGGATGTTATCCCACGCATCATGATCATAAGTAATTCCGCAGGCATCATATACCATAGTAGCTTCTCTAAAAAGTTCTCTCATTAACTGCAGGCGCTCTTCTGAAGCAAGCAGTTCACCATTTGGAATACGCCAAATCGCTGTGAGCGGATTAATAACGGCATTGATTAGGAGCTTCCGGTAAATCATGGTATCCACTTCATTCGACAAAAAGGCTGAGAATCCTGCCATAATGAGAACTTCTATTAAATAATTCACTTGTAAATCAGTATGTATACTATGGGCTTGTCCATTCTTTAAGCTCCATTTCCCTATCCATACCTCCCCCGCACCTGCATGAATGACCTCAGTTAAAGACTTTCGCTTCGCAGCTTCTGTTGTTACGGCAGCATATAAATTTGCTTTCGGCAGCAAGTTACTGAGCATCTCCATATGTCCAATGCCATTTTGAAAACAAATGATGTGTACCTGTTGTTCCCTAAGAGGGGCTAGAAATTCAGGTAAAACATTATGTAGTATGTCCTGTTTAACCGTTACTATGATCCAATCACTGGGCTCACGGAGATAGGCATCTGCAAATCCCTCTATTGGTGCGGACACAAATCGATCCCCCGAAATCGAAATTGGATCGCGCCCATCCTCATAGCTCACAGTTAAGCCCTCATCTTTTAATTTCCGGTACTGCTCTACCCCTCGACACCACAATCTCACTTCATTCCCGGACTGGGTCAGCCTCCCTGCCAAAAGCAGCCCAAGTGAACCCGCACCGATTATATCGATTTTCATCTGATCCTCCTGTTGATCTCAAGCGCAATTTTTCTAAGTATAGCCTTAATATACCAAGAAGAACCGCCGTTGTCGTCCTCCATAAATGACAATACAAAACCAAAACGCCCGCAAATGGCGCTAATAAAGCGAACCACTTACGGGTGTTTTAGTTTGCCTATCTTTTATTCAATACGTTCTAAATTTCCGTTCCCATCCATTTTGAAACGAGTCTTCATTTCTTCTTCTTCTTCGTTTAAGAAAGCTAGCCTACGCGCACGATCCATAATCTGAATTAAAGCTTTGTAATCATCATTGACTACCCGGTAGTCACTTTGAGCAAGATTAACCTCTTTTGACAACCGCTCATTCTCAGATCTTAATTCTGTTAATTCATCTTCCTTCTCGCGCAAATCTCTCTCCAGCATTTTCAGCTGGCGTCCTGCCTCCTGGATCGTACCTTTCCATTGTCTCAGGAAACGTATAACCGCATCAATGGATAATGTGTTTTCACTTAATCCTTCGCCTCGTCCGAATTCCTCATCGGTATCCCCGAGAATCAGACCCGCTACCTGCGCTCCTCTTACCGACGGTTGCTTTTTCAGGTAACTTCTCTTTTGACGTTGGCCTTTAGCGATTCCAATTGCACCTTCATAGCTTTTTCGAACACAGCTGTTCCAGCGGAATCCGCAAGCAGCCGACGTTCTGCCGATTTTCTCACCCACTTCTTCAAAAGCAGCAAGTTGTGTACTGCCCTCCCGAATGTGGCGCAAGGTTACTTCTGCCAGTATTAGATCATCTTCTGCACTCCAAGCATCCTGTCTAACGGCTGTCATCCAACCAAACCTCCTAACAACATCTTGAAATAACCATCTCCATAACCGACAGCTCTGCCGGGTAGTGAATAGGGATAAAAGCTGCTTACTCCATTTCTATGCTTCTCATAGAGTTCATAGAATCTATTTGATACTAAATTGTATTTCCATTATCTGCCCACATCATACGCTTTAAGTAATAAATTCTCTTTTTTCAAGCACTAATCACTTCAGTCAATTATAAAAATCACATTTTTTCAAGATTAGTGTATTTTTTTCAATGAATTCGTTTACACATTTTTACTGAACGGGTATAATAAGTCGAAGGAATATTCGTGAGATACATACTGGAAGGGGGACTCTCTCTTGGACCGCATGTTTCGGGTATTAGGTTTTTTTACATTGGCTATTGGATTGATGGCTTTCGCCGGAGGTCTGACAGAAATGGCCTTGCTTTTCTTTTTGCAAACCGCTTTTTTCGTAATTCTCGGTTATTTGAAGTTTACTGAAAAAACTTATGTCCTACTTTTCTGGGCATACATGATTTTGACTTTCACCGGTTTCAGCTATTGGACGATCTTTCAAATGGGTCTTCCACTATAAATTGCAGTGCTCTCTTGAAGCGGATGAGGTCCTTATCTAATAAGGATCACTTCCGTTTTTTTGTTTATCAGTTAATATATTATATATGAGGTCCCTCAAATACCTGTGTACGCATTGAAGGATAGCCTCACTTTGTGGGGATTTTTTGTATGTATGCTATTTTAGAAGGGTTAAACATATTATTAGTACATACATATATCCATTCAGGAAGAACCGGTTTTGCCGTCTTTTACAGACAGTTTCCGTTTCTACGAGAAATAGAAGGATGATTTATGGAGTGAAACAGATAAATTTTTATCTTAAATTTCAAAAAAAGGTGGTGGTGTGGTGCGCTCCCGCAATGCCCAAAGCCGCATGATGGCAACCATACTAATTCTCTTCTGCTGTACATTGTTTCCGTTACAATCTACGATGTACCTGTCTGCCGATCCTAGCGGTTCTTTTTTCAATTCCTCTATACCAGATAATGAAGAAACCCGTAAACTTCTGGAGCAGACCTTATCTTCCGCAGAAATCGAACGGGAGATCATCAAGATTACAGCTGAACAAAAAGCGCTTGAAGAAAAGGTAGATTACCTAGAAGAGCAAGCTATCCAGAAAAAATCTGCCATCGCAAACCAACAAGAGCGTGCAGGCGCGGTCCTTCGTTCTTATTATATGGGGGATAGAGACGGTCTCTTGACCGCATTTCTATCCGCGAAGAGCATTAGCAGATTTCTGGCACTATTTGATTATTATGAAATTATTATCGGAAATGACCGCAACATTCTCACACAATACGAGGACCAATATAAGAATCTAAAGAAGACCCTCCAGACTGCACAGCGCAGCTCGAAGGATCTTGCACAGCTGCGAACCGCTCTGGAGGAACAGAAAATTCGGGTAGCCGCGCTCAATAAAGAAATTGAAGGCGGGATTAAAGACAGTAGTGATCCTGATAATATGAGCGCTCTACTTCAAGAATTCACATTATATTGGGAGAATATTGGTTTGCGCGAGGTAAAGACCTACTTCAAAGCATTGTCTTCCGCAATGAATAAATTACCGCAGTTTGTCCAGAATCGAGAGGGAGTTCTTACTCGTAAGGGGATGACTTATGTTCTGAATCTGAAGGAAGAGGATTTAAACGAATTCCTTCAGTCCCAGAATAAGCTATTTAACGATTTCGCATTTCATTTTAATGACGGAACGATTACTGCCACAGGAAAAAGTGGAGCTTTAGCCCTTTCATTAACCGGTCACTACATCATACAGGAAGAACCCATCAACGGACTTATATTCCAAGTAGATCATGTTGTATTTAATGGTCTCGAATTACCTGATACCACTAGAAGAACACTTGAGGAGGAATTTGATTTAGGCTTTTACCCTGGAAAAATCGTTTCTTTCCTCCGCGCCACAGAAGTAGATAGTAAAGAAGGCGTCCTCCAAGTTAAACTTTCTATCTCATTCTAAGCCTTCCTTGATGAAATCTTTGTACCCGGCCGCATCCATTTTTCCTGTAAGCAGTAAGGATACTGCTTCAACAATCTTACTCCAGCCGCCTTGGAATTCGACCTCCAGGGCGGTTTCTTCTGTCAGTAATAATTCGACTCCAAAAGGAAGCCTATATTTGAAATCATGCTCTGAACGATATAGGACATCCAGCGCAGGCAGGCTTCCCGTGTTCTCCAGCCAATCCATTTGAGAATCCTCAGAAGTGATAAACGTCAGCCAATTCACGGCTTCCTTTGGATTTGGGGATTGAGCTGGAAGTGCAAAGGAACGGCTGTAATAAGATTCAAGTCCTCTCCCGTTACTTGCGGTCAGTGGTGCTTCAGCAACTAAAGACGAATTCCCATGTTTTTTCCACTCAGATAGCGGTAGAGCTGCAACAGCAACGCTTCCGCTCTGAATCATATCCCAAACATCTTTGTTATATCGACTGGTAAGGTAAAAATAACTGCGAGCATTCTGAGTCCAATTTATCACTTCTTGGTTATCCGATAGCAAGCTGCTGTTCATACTCTCCATAACAGCGGACAATCCATATGGATTACGTGTATCCATTGCGAGCAAATATTTTCCTTGCTCTTTAAGCACATTTTGAAGCAATGTGTTCCACTGTTCCAGACTTCTTGGTAAGGTAGTGAATCCCAGTTCCGCAAGACGCTGTGGTGAATAAACAAGTACATAAGGGTCGATATCCAGCGGCACTCCCCAATTATATCCGTTCCATTGCATCCATGGGATTAACTGAGTTAACGGTGCAGTTCCCGGAATGCTCTGATACACATCCACCGGCAATAAATATCCACGTGTAGCCCAGTCGAGAATACTTCGTCCATCCGCCATAACGATATCCGGGCTATCCCCGATGGTTAGATCACGCTTCAAAACTTCGTCTGCATCCTCGCTATCAATATTTCTTAATATTACCTTTACTCCACTTTCTAAAGTATAACGATTGCTTAAAAGCTCCAGTTCATTGAATTCCTCACTATTTAACGATACTGTTATGCGCAGGCTATCTATAGTTCCCTCTTCCCCTGAAGAGGGGTTTGTCGACTGACTTTGTGGTTTTTTCATAGGATGTGGGTCGTTATTGGTACTCAATTCCATACTGGGTGACAAGCTTGTCAGCGATAGTAGTAAAATTGCAAAAAGCAGCCAATAATTTTTGCGTTTCAGCACAATTCCCCACCTTCCCCATGATTCGTCACCCCTATTTTACCAAACCCTCCGCTGCTTGTCTTTAGAATGTGAAAACGTTCTCTTTCTATTATATAGGGGAAACGACGGAGGAGTTTATTCGTGCATAATTCTTTGGTGTGCGAAGGGCGCTCCGTGTGCGGATTATTCTTCCGATCGCTGTTGTCCCCAGATTTATTGATTATATATCTTATCGGTATAAATCTGAAGACAAAGGCGAGCGCTGTCGCTTCTCCAGAACAATTCCTCTCCCTCCGCTAATCGCTCTCCATTTATGTATCATAGCCTACTAAATTCCTCCGCCGTTTCTGGGCGGGCAGGAAAAAGCCGGGAGTTATGCTTCTCCCGGCTGAGATTGAAGATAGGAATAGGTTAGAGAAGATCCGCTGCCAATTGGGCTAGGCGGGAACGCTCGCCTTTTTCCAAAGTAATATGTCCGCTAATCCCTTGCTGCTTAAACTTCTCAACAATATAACTAAGTCCGTTACTCGCAGCATCCAGATACGGATGATCGATTTGCTCCGGATCACCCATAAGAATCACTTTACTTCCTTCACCCGCTCTGGAGACGATTGTCTTCACCTCATGACGGGAAAGGTTCTGAGCTTCATCAATAATAATGAACTGCGCAGGGATTGAACGGCCACGAATATAAGTTAAGGCTTCTACCTGTATGCTGCCTAAGCCCATTAAGATTTTATCGATATCGCCAGCTTTTTTGGTGTCGAACAGAAACTCAAGATTATCATAAATAGGCTGCATCCAGGGTCTGAGCTTCTCATCCTTCTCTCCGGGTAAATAACCAATGTCTTTACCCATAGGAACTACTGGACGAGCAATAAGCAGTTTTTTGTATTTATGCTCATCTTCAACTTTGAATAGTCCGGCAGCAAGCGCCAATAATGTCTTCCCTGTACCAGCCTTACCCGTAATGGTTACAAGCGGGATTTCATCATTGAGAAGCAGCTCCAATGCCATTCGTTGCTGAGCATTTCGGGCGCTGATCCCCCAAACTGAATCATTGCCCAGATAAAGCGGCTCCAGACGGGTCGCATCACTATTCACTTTGAGAAGAGCTGATTTGCCCGTGCCTATCTCATCCTTGAGGATCACAAATTCATGAGGGTACAACGGATACGACAACCCGAGCTGTTTAACCGTTAAAGAGCGGTGACTGTAATATTCATCAATCAATGCCGGATGTACCTGCAGAGATTGGTAACCAGTGTAAAGTTCATTTAAATCTCCAGTGCGATCTGACAAGTAATCCTCTGGCGTAATTCCTAGCACATCCGCTTTAATACGGACCAGCACATCCTTACTCACAAGCACTACGGGACGCGGATCAGGCTTCTCTTTCTCTTCGATTAAATAGTTGAGAGCTACAGCCAAAATCCGATTGTCGTTAGATACCTCACCAAACATTTCCTGTACCTTCACAAAACTGCGATGGTTAAGTTCTACCTTCAGCTTGCCTCCATGCTCCAGCTCCACACCACTATGCAAATGACCTAGCTCACGAAGTCCATCGAGCAATCGGGAAACCGTGCGGGCATTTCGACCGATTTCGTCAGCGTTGCGCTTTTTGGAGTCGATTTCTTCCAGCACAACCGCCGGAATAACCACCTCATGCTCCTTGAAAGAGAAAATCGAATTGGGGTCGTGCAAAAGCACGTTGGTATCTAGCACAAATATCTTGTTCATATTATCCCCTCCACAGCGCCTGGTTTGATTGATCATACATAACTCTTTCCGCCAAGGGAAAAGATAAGGTACAGAAACGATCTTGGCTGAAAGGAGTAATCACATATGAGAAAATCAATGTGTCTGTTGCTGGTACTGCTGCTATTGACAAGCTGCGGTATCGCTAATAAAAAGACATCACCCTCTCCTCAGAATAAACAATCTGCGAATGCTGTAAAGGGTACGGGAAACCATGAGGTTCGGCAATTGGCCAACGATGATGCAACTAATCCTAAGGCCACCTCAAAAGCTGGTCACACCGTCAGTGTTAAGGGCGAAAGTGAAATTGCACTTAAGGACCATTTTGAACAGTTGGCCAAAAGAGTTCCTGGTGTGAATGGTGCACACTGTGTAGTCATGAACAAGGTAGCCATTGTAGGTCTTGACGTAGAAGGTTCTCTAGACCGATCACGTGTTGGAAGCATTAAATATTCTGTAGCGGAAGCTATCCGCAAAGACCCGAGAAGTGTACGTGCACTTGTCACTGCCGATATGGATCTCTCCAGCCGCTTAGCGGACATGAGCCGTCATATCTCGCAGGGACATCCAATTTCCGGATTCTCATCCGAACTGGCTGATATCATCGGTCGAATCATGCCGCAGCTGCCAGAAGATACTAAGCCGATTAAAAATGCACAGTAGAGGACAAAAAAAGCCCAGTGATATTCTCACTAGGCTTTTTTCATGGCAGCAAATACTTGTCCGTCCAGCTTCTCAGCGGCACGTCCATCATAAACCTTTGCATATCTTGGGGCGGATTCAAGCTGCGCTCCATAAAAAAGCGCGTTACGCACCGCCATAATTTCAACATCAAAGCAGCACATCTTGAAAGGTACATCCTGAAGTGGATCCTGCTTTACAACGGCACTGCCGTTAATAGCATAGACAGTACCCTCACCGAACACAGTGACGGTTACTAACGGGTTGACCTTCATGTTGTTCACGAGTCTGGAACGATGATCTACAGCCAGACGCACAGTACTAGGACTAACTGCATAAATCCACGAAATGGCCGTGGACGTTGGACCTCCTGATTCCGCATCAACTGTGTTGAGAAGAACAAAAGTTTCCGATTGCAGCATCGATAACAAGGTTTCGTTCAGCTGAGCAACGGCTTCGGACATAAGTACTGGCCCCCTATGCGGCGTAAATTCATTCAATTTATTATATTATAGCACAGGCTGAAACTTGCATTCAATTTTAGGGCGAAGTGTTATTAAGGACTTTAAGGCGCCTCAGTGGATTCTGAAGTGGAATTAGCAGAAACTCCTGCTAATCGATCCTGCAAGCTTTTCTTGGCAGCCTCAAGCTCCTCATCATTAATATATACATACGGACTTCGCCACGTTCCAGTCACGGGCTTGAATTCGATATCATCTTTGGAAATCTTCCAATAAGTCGCAATCATATCTTTAATCTGCGAATTTTCGATATCAGTCTTCATATTACTATCCACTGCGTCAAGTACCTTGCCTATTTTTAATACTCCACCAAGCGATTGCATCTGATCCACCAGTGAATGAAGGACCTCATTCTGACGTTTGTTCCGATCAAAATCATCTGAACCCTTAGTCTTAGGCTTGCAATTAGATTTACGGTATCGCACATAATCTAGCGCTTTATCTCCATCAAGCTCCGCCGGACCTTTTTTCAAATTGATATTCGTACCGTCAACGCTGTCTGTATAACACATATTATCGCTAATGTTGACTTTGACTCCACCAAGCTCGTCCACCACATCGCGGAAGCCTTGAAAATCCAGAATCGTTGTATAATCTACGTCAATATCTAGATATTTGCCCATCATTGTCTTCATCTCATCTTCTGCCAAAATGCCAGAAGAATCTTCTTTCCCCTTAAAGCGAGCATAGAATTCGTTAATCTTCGTTTGCTTGTATCCATTGAGCTCAACTAAGGTATCGCGTGGAAGAGAGACAATGGTTGCTGATTTCGTCTTAGGATTAAGCGCTGCAACCATAATAACATCTGTCAATCTAGATTGATGTTTTGGTCTATTATCCGTACCCAGGATAAGCATCGTCAGTGGTTTTTCTGTAGCCGAATGTCCTGGGGCAACCGTTCCTTTACTACCTGCATTAAAGACCCCATTTTCAAGTTTCCAATACAGATAGCCCCCGTAGCCCAATACGCCAAGAATCGCAATAATGAGTAAGGTTAACAGGATTCTAACTAATCTGCCAAAAAAGCCTCTCTTTTGCGGTTTCTTCTTTTTTTTCTTAGGAGCACCCTTCACAGGCTGTTTTCTATTATTCGGTTGTTGACCACTTGCTCGTGGAGGTAAACTGCTGTTTCGTGTACTCATAGTAGAATAAAGTCCTCTTCATTTCATTTGGAATTAAAATTGCTACACTTAAATAGACGTTGCATAAGCAGTAAAAGTTTCGATTACTGTCTTTTTGCTGCAGCTGCAGCCTTTCTCTTCTGTCGAGCTTCTACGATATAACGTATCCGTACCATCAGCATTAATCCGACGGCGACCAGCAGACACTGAATGATCGGTAGCTTATCATGTTGAAAAATGAGGAGCATGCCGGAGCCGATTGCCATCATTATGTACAGCATAATCTCTTTGCCAATCGATAACTTTTGATTCACACGAAATACCTGATTATACACAAATGTAAGCAATATAAAAATAACAATATAAGCGACGATTGGATGCTCAGCAAACCAGACTTGCATAGATACCGCACTCCTCCCAAATTTAAGATACGTTTACATTATATCATCAGTAAGGGAAGTTTTTGTTATAAAAAAAACCGCCGAAAGTTAAACCTCCGACGGCTCTTTACTATAATAAGCTGATCTTACGCGTTTGCTTGTGCCATTTTACGTTGCTTCTCTACACGTTCGCGTTCGCCTTTGTTCAGAATCTTTTTGCGCAAGCGAATGGATTTAGGTGTGATTTCACAATATTCATCATCATTCAAATATTCAAGTGCGCCTTCCAAAGAGAAGGTACGTGGTGTCTTCATTTTTACAGTATCGTCCTTACCTGAGGTACGCATGTTGGTAAGTGCTTTTTCTCTACAGATGTTAACGATAATATCGTTATCACGGGTATGCTCGCCTACGATCATACCTTCATAAATTTCTGTACCTGCATCCAAGAAGAGAATACCACGATCCTCAACGCCCACTATTCCATATTGTGTTGTTGATCCAGTCTCACTGGCTACAAGCACACCTTGATGACGTCCGCCAACTTGACCAGCAACCAGTGGAGCATAGCTGTCAAAAGCATGGTTCATAACACCGTAACCACGTGTCAAAGTCAAGAAGTAAGTGTTGTAACCAATCAAACCACGTGCAGGAATCAGGAACTCCAGACGTACTTGACCCGTACCGTTGTTAATCATGTTGACCATTTCGGCTTTGCGAGTGCCCAGACTTTCCATAACAGAGCCCATGCTTTCTTCAGGAATGTCAATCATAAGACGCTCAAGTGGCTCCGATTTAACACCATCGATTTCTTTAATGATTACTTGTGGTTTAGAAACTTGCATTTCATAACCTTCACGACGCATATTCTCGATCAGAATACCAAGGTGAAGCTCACCGCGTCCAGAAACGATAAATGCATCAGGACTATCCGTTTCATCCACACGCAAACTCACATCTGTCTCAAGTTCTTTAAAGAGACGCTCACGCAGTTTACGGGAAGTTACCCATTTACCTTCTTTACCAGCAAAAGGACTGTTATTCACAAGGAAAGTCATTTGCATCGTAGGCTCGTCGATCTTAAGAACAGGCAGTGCTTCTGGATTCGCTGGATCAGCAATGGTCTCACCAATGTTAATGTCCTTGATCCCTGCGATAGCAACGATATCCCCTGCGCCCGCTTCTTCTGTTTCAATACGTTTTAAACCTTGGAAGCCGAACAATTTCTCAATACGTGCGGTTTTACTCTTACCGTCACGCATAATTACAGTTACAGATTGACCTTGTTTGATCACACCGCGGTTTACACGGCCAATAGCAATACGACCCAAGTATTCGTTATAATCCATCAACGTTACGAGGAATTGAAGCGGGTCTTCTACACTTTCAGTTGGAGCTGGGATATGCTCAACGATTGTTTCGTAAAGTGAAAGCATTGTCTCATCTTGCTTCTCAGGAACCATGCTTGATGTACCATTAAGAGCAGATGCATAGACAACCGGGAATTCCAATTGTTCGTCATTTGCTTCAAGTTCGATGAACAAATCGAGCACTTCATCAATAACTTCCTTAGGTCGAGCAGCTGGACGGTCAATCTTGTTCACGACAACGATCGGTGTAAGTTTTTGTTCCAATGCTTTACGCAGAACGAATTTCGTTTGCGGCATGCAGCCTTCATAAGCATCAACAACCAGCAATACACCGTCAACCATTTTCATAATCCGTTCTACTTCGCCACCGAAGTCAGCGTGTCCAGGTGTATCCACAATATTGATCAAAAACTCTTTATAAGTAATTGCTGTATTTTTAGCTAGGATTGTAATTCCGCGTTCCCGCTCGATATCGTTAGAGTCCATAGCGCGTTCTTGTACGTGTTCGTGTGCGCTGAAGATCCCCGATTGCTGAAGAAGCTGATCGACGAGTGTTGTTTTGCCATGGTCAACGTGGGCAATGATCGCAATGTTGCGAATATCTTTTCTTGAATGCATGATTTGTATCCAAATCCTCTCATTTATCAAATTAAAACTGTTAAAATTCTTAGCATGTCACGGCAGTCTCACAAAAGAAGCGCCAGGCAGAAAGCCGACGCTTCAACATAACATTAATATTATAGTGAAAGCACTATGAAAAGCAAGTCTTTTTATGAAAAAAACAGTTGGCAAATTCCGTTTTTTTTCACAAGATCCAACATTAATTAACTTCGATACCATCTATTTCGGCCACGAGTTCTACCCCGACCTGTAATCAGCCAAATTCCTGCCACGATGAATACAATACCAATTAGATAGATCACACCCGTACCCATAAGACTGAAAATACAAAGCGCTATGCTTAGAACGCCTAGTATTACAGCAATTGCAGATAGTCCCCCTGACCGTCTTGGAGAATTTATGGAATATTCATACAGACCTACGGCAATGCCGAGCAGAAGCACAGGCCATAAATATTTCATAAGCCCCCATCCCCATATATTGCAAAGACCAAACAATAAACCATATACCGTTAATATTCCCGCGGGAATCAATACTGTTGCCGAAGCGCGGCGGCTAAAAAATAACATATGTAGAACCAATCCTGGAAGTAAAATCACTAGCGGCCAAAGGGCTCGTCCCAAAAATCCGAAGACCCCCAGCTTACCGAATAAAATCAAGACGCCCGCAGCTACAATGAATATACCTAGTCTCATGTCATTCTTGGAAGACATCCTTCACCCATCCCTTCAAATTCACGTCTACCTCATTACCTTGCCGTCTCATACCCAGAAAACGACAGGATTCTTATTCATATATTATCTGAAACATACACAAAATGCCATCACTGACCATGCAAAATATCCCCACAAAGTGGCGCTTTGCTTCGATGCGTACTCAGGTACTTTGCGGGGGCCCCAAATATATACTTTCTGATACGTCAAAAAAGGACGATTCCAATTTATGGAGATGTCCTTGTAGTATTGCCTTTTATTGCAATTTATTAACCTACTGATGTTGTTCTTCGTTTAATTGCTCCAGTAACAACTACTAATATTCCTAAAGCGATCGGCAGTATGGAATGCGTGGATGGGAGCAAAAAGGAGAGCATTGTCCCTAATTTTGCATCCTGAAGCATCATATCACCTGCTGTAAAGGCTAAAATATAAGCGCCGATAAATACGAGTATCGGAAATCTATGCAGCCACCCCACAATGAGGCCACTTCCCCATACTACAATCGGAATGCTGAGCGCAATCCCGATGACAATTAAAGCCAAATCCCCTTTGGCTAGACCGGCAATTGCCAGGACATTATCAAGACTCATAATAAAATCAGCCACGAGAATCGTTCGGATGGATTTCCATACGGAGGATGTTTCCGCGACTCTAAGGTCCTCCTCTTCTTCCAGCAGCAGCTTGAACGCAATCCATAGCAGCAGAATTCCTCCTCCAGCCTGGATATAAGGGATTTTCAACAGTAATACCGCAGCAAAAGTTAGCAAGCAGCGCAGAATAACAGCTCCCGCAGCTCCCCACCATACCGCAATCTTCCGGTGCTTCTCCGGAAGGTCCTTACTGGCCATCGCAATGACCATAGCATTATCTCCACTCAGCACAAGATTGATCATCAATATTTCACCAAGGAGCAATAATGATTCCATTCGCTTTTACCTCCCCGAATCACATGTAACTACATGTATGTTCGGAAGTGACAAGCTATGCTTCCTGTCCAACTTTTTTTGAGGATGAAAGCATGTATGCCCCTTTTTTTGCGTATACAAAACTAAGCATATCTTCGTGCTCATCTTAACTAACTTTAGGGGTGACTATGCCTTGAATACATCCATATGGGAGTTTGTATTATCACTGCTCAATATTATTTTTCTAGATCTCATTCTGGCGGGAGACAATGCCATAGTCATCGGACTTGCTGCGCGTAATTTGCCGAACAGCACTCAAAAAAAAGCAATTGTGCTTGGAACAGCAGGTGCCGTCGTATTACGGATTTTCGCAACGGTTCTGGTCGTATGGTTATTAAAAATCCCTTGGTTACTGCTGGCAGGCGGGATTTTACTTATTCTAATTGCCTATAAGCTGTTAACAGATGAGAACAATTCAACGAATATCAAGGCTGGTCAAAGCTTAGGGGCCGCTGTGGGTACAATCATTCTAGCCGATGCTGCGATGGGGCTGGATAATGTCATCGCCATTGCGGGAGTCGCTAAGCACAATATCTCTCTAGTTGTCATAGGACTGTTAATCAGCGTTCCAATTGTGGTCTGGGGAAGCACTCTCTTTATTAAATTAATCAACAAATATCCATGGATTATTTATATTGGCTCAGCAGTCCTAGGGTTTACAGCCTCAAGCATGATTACAGATGAGCAGCAGCTATCCCCATTTTTTGAGCAGCATCCACTATTGAGAGCTCTGTTTATATTTGTGATCATTGTTGGCATCTTAATTGGAGGACACTGGAGACGCCAATCAAGCCATAATAATTCAAAAAAGCTGCCTCAACCGTAGATGTTGCTACGAATGAGACAGCCTTTTGTTTATAATATTAGAACCATTCTTCCTGTAATCCAGCCTGAGCACTTACTACATCTTTAGGCTTCTCATCTCCATACGGAGTGATCAGCACGGTCTCCGTGGCTTGAATCGCTGCGTCCAGTAATGCAGAGTAACCTGGGAGCGTAGCTTCAATCTTATCTACAATCCGTAAATTCGGATTCGTTGTAGGTGATTTAGGTACAAATAATGTACAGCAATCCTCATAAGGAAGAATTGACAGGTCATAGGTGCCGATATTCTTAGACAGCTCTACAATATCACTTTTGTCCATCATTACCAGCGGACGTAAAAGAGGAAGTTCTGTCGCACGACCGATCACATTCATACTTGGTAACGTCTGGCTAGCAACCTGTCCAAGACTTTCACCGGTTACGATCGCGAGGGCACCCTCACGTTCAGCAAGCTGTGTAGTAATTCTCAGCATAGCTCGACGCATCAACGTAATAATCAGATTATCCTGACCTATTCCGGTAAAAGATGTCTGCACCTCTGTAAAAGGTACTAAGTGTAGCTTGATGACTCCCGCATATCGTGACAATACCCGCGTAAGATCAACCACCTTTTGCCGGGCAAGCTCACTCGTATAAGGATAGCTATAGAAATGTACGCACTCCACTTCGAGTCCACGACGCATGGATGACCAACCGGCTACAGGACTATCAATGCCTCCGGACAGCAATAACATCGCTTTTCCATTCGTACCAAGCGGAAATCCACCAACACCAGCAATATTTTCACAAAATATAAAAGTATGACCTTGACGAATTTCGACTTTCAGCTCCAATTGAGGTGACTTTACATCCACAGTAAGTCCGGAATAGCCTTGCAGCAGTGGTGTCGAGACTAGCTTATTCATCTCCATGGAGCCATATGGGAACTCTTTCCACACCCGGCGTGCATTAACTTTAAATGTAGTTCCCAGTGCAGGTGCGATGATCTCCAAAAAATGACGGCTGACAGCCACAATATCCTCGAGATCTGACTTGGCCACCTTTACCGGACTGACAGAAGCGATTCCGAATACATTCTTCAATGCTTCTACCAATGGGGCAGCAGTTTCTCCATTCAGTTCCACGTAAATTCTTCCAAATTCTTTGGTTAGAACCACCTTTGGATATGGCTTAATCATTTCTTTCACATGACGTAGTACCGTTTTCTCAAATCTGGCACGGTTTTTGCCCTTTAATGTAAACTCCCCGAAACGCAAAAGCAGCATATCGGCATAATCAATACTATTGGCACTGCCTTTAGCAGATTCTTGATTCATCACACTCATTAGTTACTTCATACCTCCTTCAGCAATCTTTAAAGCTCGTACCGCAGTAATTAGTGCTTTCTCAAGCGCTGCGACATCTTCTTCAGTGTGACTATCACCGAAACTGATGCGGATGCCTCCTGAAGCTACAGAGACATCTTTCCCCATAGATAATAGAACACGACTAGGTTCTGCCAGTCGGGAGGAGCAAGCCGATCGAGTAGAAACAGCCATCCCTAGTTCCTCCAGCTTACGGGCGAACACTTCCCCTTTCATGCCAGGGTATGAGAAATGCACAATATGAGGGGCTCCATCCTCTCTGCTGTTTATAACAAATTCAGGAACGCTGTGCAAGAAGCGTAACAGCCGATCCCGAAGTGGGAGCAATCGGGCATAGAAGGTTTCGCGCTGCTCAACACCCATCCGCACGGCTTTGGAAGAAGCAACAATTGCAGGTACATTCTCAGTTCCAGCACGTAGTCCCTCTTCATGAGAACCACCTGAAAGTAAGGGGAACAGTTGAATTCCTTCTTTAATATAGAGAAGCCCCGCTCCGCGAGGACCTCGAATTTTGTGAGGAGACAAGCTGTAAAGATCCGCTTTCCATCCTTTGAGGTCAACAGCAAGCTTACCATATCCCTGAACGCCATCCACATGAAATAAGGTTCGTGGATTTACGGATTTAATCAGCCTGCCAATCTCCATCAGCGGCTGTACTGTTCCAATTTCATTATTTACATGCATCACACTTACGAGTACGGTATCACGCCGTACTGCAGCAGCCACTCGCTCTGGATCAATCATTCCAGTGCTGTCAGGCGCTACAAAAGTAATCTCCCAGCCATTTTGTTGCAGCTGCAGACAACTTTCATACACAGAGGGATGCTCTATTTCTGTAGTTATCAGATGACGTCCTCTTGATTGATATTGCAAAGCAGCACCTTTAATGGCTAAATTGTTACTCTCCGTAGCCCCAGATGTAAATAGGATCTCCTTTGGTTGTACAGATAACGCAGCTGCACATACTTCTCGTGAACGCCTGATCAGCTTTGCCGCTTCACTACCGGCGCGGTGTAAGGAGGACGGGTTAGCATAATGCAGCTTCATAATTTGTTCCATCGTCTTCACCACGTCTTCATAGGGTGGTGTGGCGGCGGCATAATCCCAGTAAAGCATATATCGATTGTCTCCTTTACTTCTTTAAAGTACAGAATCATTCTTTTTTAAATTTCGAAAAAGGATCAAACGGTGATCCCAAATACCAGCATGTGGTTTAAGGGAAATACCCGTTTGATCCTTTTTATTATACAGCGTATTCCGCGCGAGCGCGTTCTATTTTAGTGAGATAAGACTGCGTCTCTTTAGGGAGCAGTGTAAGTTTCTCCAATAATTCCTGATCATTGCTTACCCCAAGGTTAATTACCCTTGCAGGCCCTGCATTGTAAGCCGCTAATGCCATCTTTTCCTGTCCCTCAAAGCGTTTCAATTGATAAGACAGATAGCGTACACCACCATCAATATTTTGAGCAGGATTGAATGAATCAGAAACCCCTAACCCACGCGCTGTTCCATCCATTAATTGCATTAATCCTTTAGCACCAGCCGAAGAGACAACGTTTGGATTAAAGGAAGATTCTGTATCAATCACAGCTTTTATCAAATCGACTGGCACCCCGTACTTAGCACTCGCCGTTTGAATCAGATCATCATAGCTTGTTGGTTTAGTATCCGTTATTTCCCCGGAAATTACACTATCGATACTTTCAGCTGTTCCGCCTATCTGTTGCCATAACAAGCTACTAACTGATGAAGCATCCGGAAGTGACGTCAAGAAGTTTGTATCCCCGCCATTAGACGAGTTAGAAGATAAAGCTTGAAGCATTGCTGCAAATTGAGAGGCTGACGCGCCTGATCTTTCAGTTTCATTTGCTGAGCTACTCTTGTCGGTTGCACTCTTTAAGCTTACCCATTTAAGCTGCCCTAACCCATTGGTTACAGCGGGATTAATCTCCATACCGGCGCACTCCTTTGATCCTGTTGAATCATATCTATTGGTCTAACCTTAGATTTCGATGAATTACGGCTTAATATTACATTTTATCCGAGATTATTGCTATATGCTGGAATGAAAAACAGACTTCAGACCCTGATATTTAGGTCTAAAGCCTGTTATAATTCAAACTTACCAGTTCATTTCTTAGCGAGCAAAGGGTATCATCACAAAGTAACTAAGAGTGGATACAATCCCTAACCCCATCGCCCATGCCCCAAGCGTTTTTTGCTCCTTGGCATATGCATAATAACCAACCACAACTGAAATGGGCCCAAGTATGATGGACCAGAGAAACAAGGAGGCAATACCCATAGCTAGCCCAGTATAACCTATCGCTTTGCTTCCACTATATTCCTCTTCATGCTCCTTTGCTTCACTCGCCACGCGTGGTGTTGTATCCCGGATCGGCATCGAAACCGGATTCACCTCTGCGGCATATTCCTCTTGATGTTCTCTGTCCCGGCGTGGATAGTCTACTCTGCGCGGACGCAAAATAACTTTTCTCGGACCGGATTGTCCATTTGATGAACCTGATTCATGTTCCTTTTCTCTGTCCATTAGGGCGGCCTCCTAGGAGTTCGGCTTAAATGTTAAACAGCATGTTGCAGACGATGTTGCGACTTGATCGTGGTGACCTTCATTCGTCATTTCTTCAGCATATTCTTCTTTAAATCCACTGCCAGCGTGCTTGTCGATCTCAATAATAATTTCTTCTGCCCGGCATAAATTATGCTCGCCCCAATAATGACAATTGCTTACACTGCATTTGACTAATGGCTTTACACTCGACATATTTATCACCTCGGCTTCATTATGTCCGCATGATTTACCCCCTATTCGACAGGACGGTTTCCAGTTGATGTAACGATGCCCACGCAAAATATCCCCACAAAGTGGGGGGGCGCTTCGATGCGTACTCAGGTACTTTGTGGGGGCCCCAAATATATAAATTCTAATACGTCAAAAAAGGATCAGCCCTCGTCATTATGACGAAGTGCTGATCCTTTACACGAACGAGTTAACTGTTAAACCTGATTTTGCATACGTTTCTCAGTCAAATAGTCGTTCTCATAATAAGTAAGGTCATCGCGTAGCTCTTCATAGGTCTTGGTAATTTCTAGAATGATATCACGCGCCGGACGAACTGGCTTTTTACGGAAACGGATAGCATCCTGTCCAGTATAAGCATAACGTCCATCTTCAGAATAGCTTTCGTTCTTTGGATAGAAGAAGTTATTCACGCCATAGTGATATACATTATAAAGCGCTTTCTGCGCAAAAGATTCATCGAATGTAGCACGACGCAGCGCAACTCCCAGCTTCTCATAAGACATTTCCGAGAACACTAACAGATGACGGACATCGGATAGAAATCCTTGATAAAATTGTACAGTTTCTTCATCATCTTCTGTTACAAGCTGAGGCAATGCATGCTCGTTCAGAAAAATTTCCATCTTATCAATTACATCTTTAAGTTTGTCTCTCGTCGATTCACATAATTTCTGCACATTGGCTGCTGACATGGCGGTTGCTCCCCCTTATTATTCCCTGCTCTTGTAGTCAATAAAGTTAATCTTATGAAGAAATAGTCTTTAGACATATCTCTTTATTCTTGCAATATCAGGATGCAAACACAGAGAAGTCTAACCTTCTGAAAATCAAAAGAACATCTATCGACGTATCTCCTGCAATATCAGGATGCGAACTCAAGATGCTTATTCTCTCTGATATTATCATAAAAAACGTTAGGAAGGTATCCTTTTCTAAGATGCATAAAACATACGCTCTCTTCTAAACCTATAGGCATTACAATGCGTAGAGGAGCGGAAATCATGTCACGTAAAAATCTAACGGTTGCAGGTTTGGTAACAGCTGCGTTCACAGTTGTATTACTTACCTTTGCGCTACGTCCTGCCACTAATGGGACGACCAGAGAAGTCGCTAATGTTGCTGTACCAAATCCTGCTCCAACTTCAGCCCTACATTCAGCACCAAACCCTTCACAGGAAAAATCATTGAAGAAAAGCTCCTTATCTCAAGATGTTGATGCGACGGATCATCTGAATAGAGTGGATGTCAGCAGACATTTGACTAAGCTCCTCTCTGAAACGGATGGAATCACTTCGCTTCATGATAAATCAGTGTATGCAAAACGTTTGCAGCAGAACCACGGATTTATCACTATGCTTATGTGGATTGATTTTCGCAAGCATAAAACGGAAACCTTTAAGTCCTCTTCATTTCCTCAAGGAACCGAACAGGAGAATCAGCAGCTGCAAAAATATCTTAAGACGGCGAAATCAGCGATCCATGGTCATCAATCCTATGAATCTCCAACGTTTACAATCGGTAAAGAGAAATATTACTTTATCGCTCAGCGGAACAAAGAAAAAAATGTAGGCATCATTGCACTTATTAACCAAAAGGTGCTTGGTCGTGTGGCAGACCATCAGCTGAAGAACCTGCGTCTCATTCCTTATCCGAAGGAAGGTAAGTACCGTGTAGAATCCGTTCATACCGATAATTTAAAAGATATCACCGTTAAGACCGGTCATGATAACGAAAACGCGAGCCATTTTTATGAGAATGAAATTGTCGTACGTTTCCGCAACAACTCACCTACTCCGGGGCAGCTTCAAACGATAACCGCTGATATCAACGGCAAGAAGCCACGTAAGCTTGGGTATGCCTATATTTTCCGTTCGGAGAAGATGACTTATTATGAGCTCAAAGACTATTTCACCAATAAATGGCACCCCGAATATACGGAGCCTCACTATATGTATTTAACCAATGATACGATATCTAAAAACGCAGAGGGAACAGTTACTCCAAATGACATGTTATTCTCCACCTATCAATGGAATCTGCCAGCGATCGAAACGGAGCTGGGCTGGAATCTTTCTAAGGGAAGTAAAGAAGTGATCGTAGCCGTAGTGGATACGGGAGTCCAGATCAATCATCCGGATTTGAAGGGCAAGCTTTTGACAGGGCATAACGCGATCACCAATGGCTCCACTCCAGAAGATGATGTTGGACATGGCACACATGTATCTGGAATTATAGGCGCCCTGGTCAATAATGGAGAGGGAGTAGCTGGAATCAGCTGGTACAACAAGATCCTTCCGGTAAAAGCACTCGATAATTCAGGAGCAGGTACCACTTATTCTGTTGCAGAAGGAATCATTTGGGCAGCGGACAACGGTGCGAAAGTCATAAACTTGAGTTTAGGTAACTATGCGGATTCCCAGTTTCTTCATGACGCGATCAAATATGCCTACGACCGAGATATCGTCCTCGTATCTGCTGCAGGCAACGATAATACAGAACGACCAGGTTTTCCTGCTGCGTATCCCGAAGTGATTGCAGTAGCTGCAACTAATGCTTCAGGGGAAAAAGCTTCCTTCTCCAACTACGGCGATTATATTGATGTCGCAGCACCCGGAGAAAGCATAGCAAGCACTTACCCAGATAGCCAGTATGCCGCGTTATCCGGTACATCGATGGCCAGTCCTCATGTCGCTGCGCTGGCGGGTCTGGTGCGTTCACTAAATCCGAATCTAACGAATACGGAAGTTATGGATCTTATGACCAAAAATGCTGTTGATTTAGGCACTCCCGGGCATGACAAATATTTTGGCTGGGGTCAGGTCGATATCTATAAAACATTGCAAGCCGCTAGCGGCAATCAGGTTCCACTACAGCTATGGCCACAGCATGTCCAAAAACAAATGAATCAATTGAAACAAAGATTAAGTAACTCTAAGTAACAACCTTAACCACCCATCTGCAAAAATCTACCAAGCAAACGGAGAAATAATCGTAAGCCTTCCTCCATATCCGTTTCATTCATTTGTGAATAACACAATCGGATATGCCGGGAAGGGGTCTCCGCAGAGTAACAAACATCACCCGGTAAAAAAGAAATGCTCTCCTGTTCGGCCAGCTCATGTAGCCTTCCGATATCAGGTGAAGCCGGCAACTCCAACCAGAGATTAAGACCACCCTCTGGGAGAATGTATTTTACTCCAGGCGGCGCGTAAAGCTTCAGAAGCTTCGCCGCCTTTTCCATGCGACCACGGAGTGTAACTCGTAACTGAGCAGCATAGGTTTCATACTTGTCCGCTATGAATGGCAGTACCGCCCTTTGTGTAAGCAGCGGACTCCCTAAATCACTTGCGGACTTGGCGGCGATAAGCCGTGACAGAATATTCCCACCAGCGGCTACACAGGCAATTCTGCAGCCGGGTGCAATAACTTTACTGAAACTCTTCATATATACTACATGCCCTTCGGAATCCATCGATTTGATCGTAGGCGGCGGAGGCGCATGGAAGTATAAATCACTAAATGGATCATCCTCAACAATAAGGCAACGGTAACTGCGGGCTAATTCCAGCAGACGTTGTCTTCTTGCTATGCTCATGGTTACTCCACTTGGATTCTGAAAAGTAGGGATGGTATAAATTAGCTTAGGCGGTCTTTGATCACACAATCTTGTGAGAATATCCACCCGCATCCCTTCACCGTCCGTAGGTACAAAAATCATCTCTGCACCTCGTCCTGCAAAAACATCTATAGCCCCTGTATAACTAGGAGCCTCTAGATACACTGTGTCCCCTGGTCCGACAAAGGTACGCGCCACCAGATCAATGCCTTGCTGAGTTCCGCTTGTGATCATTACATCAGAGGAAGTAAGTGCAATTCCACGTGTTTTTAAATGATCTCTCATAATTCCTCGCAGCTCCAGATCACCTTGGAAGTTCCCATAGGTTGCCATAAGCTCCGGCTGCTGAGTAACTAATGATGCGAAGGAGTCACCAATATTTTTTAGAGGAAGTAACTCACAATGAATTGCAGCTATATGAAAGGGATACTTAACTTCAGAGTAATCAAAATTGCGCCAAAGCTGAGCTCGCGGCAAATAATCATCATATACATCCTGCCAGCGACCATCTTCCTGACGTCTAGTGTGTTCAGGGTCGGTTACAAAGCAGCCTTGTCCTTGTCTGCAATAAATAAGTCCCCGCTTCTCAAGCACATCGTATGCCTTGCTTACTGTAACCTGGCTTACTCTCAAAGCTGTAGCCAAGCTTCTTACGGAGGGCAGCCGGACACCTTGCTGGAGCAGTCCTGATGAAATCCGCTGACTTAGGGTTTCACTGATTTGATGAGGCAAAGATTTACTGCCGCTGCGAATCAAATCGATATGCATGAACCCCTCACCTCCACTGTTATATTCAACGCTTTACTGTTATACAGTACTCCTATTATGATAGCACCAAATCGAAAGGTGGAGAACTCATTTATGGATATCAAATACTCGGCCGCAGCCAATCATCTAGGATCATCAGCCGTTCGTGAGATTCTAAAGGTTACACAGGGCAATGACATCATTTCACTTGCAGGCGGGCTGCCTGGGGAGGATTTGTTTCCCTTGGAGGCAGTACGAGACGCTTATAACCGTGTACTCTCCAGCGATACCTCAGTGCTTCAATACGGACTAACCGAGGGCTTTACTCCACTACGTGACAAAATCGCTGAAAGACTTACTCGGCAAGGAATCCCTGTAACAGCGTCTGAGATGATTCTGACCACAGGTTCCCAGCAAGCCATAGATCTACTATGTAAAATACTACTTGATCCCGGTGATGCTGTACTTGTTGAAGCCCCCACTTATCTAGCAGCTTTGCAGGTACTCGGCTCTTACCGAGCTGATATTCATACGATAAACAATGACGAGCAAGGCATTCTGCCAGATCACCTGGAAGATCAAATACAAAAATTACGGCCCAAACTCCTATATGCAGTTCCGACCTTCAACAATCCTTCAGGAGCAACCTGGAGTAAGGAACGCCGTGAGAAAGTGGTGGAAATTTGCCGCCGCTACAATGTTCTTATCTTAGAGGACAATCCCTATGGTGAAATAACCTTTGAAGAAAATAAAGATCTTTATCCACCCTCACTAGCGTCCATCGACAGAAGTTATGACGGCGGTTATTGTGTCGCTTACACTGGAACCTTCTCCAAAATCGTAGCCCCTGCCTTGCGTACCGGCTGGATTATCGGCGATTCTAATCTAATCAAGACCATCGCGAAAGCAAAGCAAGCAGCTGATCTGCATTCTAGCACCATTGACCAGCGCGCTTTAGATGAACTGCTGCTGCATTTCGATATTGAGCAGCATATCCGTGTCATCTCACGAGAATATTATTCTCGAATGAAGCTCTTATCCGCGGAAATCCGATCACAGAACTGGGAAGAAGCTCATTTTCTGGAGCCACGAGGCGGTATGTTCCTTTGGCTAACACTTTCCCAAGAGATCAACACGAAGGAATTACTTCCTCTAGCAGTAGAGAACGGTGTTGCTTTTGTTCCAGGTGAAGTGTTCTATTCATCACAGCCCCATAAGAATAAGATGCGTCTGAATTTCACACATACGCCACCTGAGCTTGTACCCGTTGCTGTTCAGCGTCTGGAGAAGGCGTTGGTACAATGGCAGGAAAGTCAGACCGGCATTCGATCATGAGCATGACAAAACCCGTCTTCTTCATCCTTTATGGGATGAGGAAGACGGGTTTTTTTTATTTTCCAGCCATGCTTAGAATAATTTACTTCTTAAATACTTCTATGCTATCTTTATTGAGCCTAAAATATCCATTTTCAACGAAAGACATGATTCGACTGACACTTACCCCTGTTTGAAGGGATATATTTAATACCATCGTGTCGGGTGAAGTCTCTACGATACGCCTGATTTTCTGATACATCTCATCACAACTATTGCACATCCTCTTATTGTTTCGTTCATATAAATGTCCGCAGAACCCGCAAATCTGATAATTACCCATGCTACACGTTTCCCACTTTCTACATATCTTCTTGCCACGAGCATAAACACCTTCGGCGTCTTTATAAGGATGGTAAGCGTTGCGAGAAATATAAGGATAATGTATAAAGTGAAACTTATACTTTCTTATATTTTAAAAAAGCGACGTGATCCGGTTTCCCGAGATACGCCGCCGCTTGTATGGTTGTTGTTGTTATCATAACGTTGCAGTTAGGAAAGTTTGCCGTAAGCCGGGTTCTGTGCTCGTCGTGGTTCAATCGGGAACTACCCTCCCACCATAAGCGACAATCATCTATCTAGGCCGTACATTACTGCACAGCTCCAGCGACCAACCTAGACGCGCCTCAGGCTAAGGCTGCCTATTCCAATAAAGGAATCTGCTGCGTCTCATTAGGTCTTGCTCCAGATGGGGTTTACCAGGAACGAAGTCACCAGCGTTCCTCGGGGTCTCTTACACCTCGGTTCCATCCTTGCCTGTGCCGCCCTAAGGCGGCCATCGGCGGTCCATTTCTGTGGCACTATCCTTCGACTCGCGCCGACTGGACGTTATCCAGCATCCTGCCTTATGGAGCCCGGACTTTCCTCCCGTGACGTCTTCACGTCACCGGCGATTGTCTGTCAAACTTTCCGAACAACATTATATATTATACAGACATCACCTGTCTGGCACAAGCATTATTAAATGGCAATTTTATAGGAACTTAAATGGCTCCGTATTCACCTGCGAAGCATGTACAGCTGTATCGTACTTATGCTCCACCAGTTTCCCAGTCATCCACTCTGCTACTTTCTCTTTCATGATCTTCTCTGCATTATGTCCTGGATCAATCAGAGTGATCCCAGCGAGCACGGCATCCTGTGCTGTATGGTAATCAAGATCTCCCGTAACCAACACATCCGCACCGCGGAAAATAGCACTGTTATAATACTTTCCACCCGAACCGCCGAGAACAGCCGCTTTACGAATTGGACGATCCAAATCACCCACAACACGTACATGGTCAACTTTCAGACCTTTTTTTACCGTCTCAACGAATTGCCCAAGTGTGGTAGGCTCTTTGAGCTTTCCAACCCGCCCAAGCCCTAAACTGCGGCCTTTAAGATCCATCGTGTACAAATCATAGGCAACCTCTTCATAAGGATGAGCCTTGAGCATAGCCTGTACCACTTTATTGCGGATACTTTGTGGCACGATTGTCTCAATACGGATCTCCTCAGCACGCTCCAGCTTCCCTTTTTCCCCGATATAAGGATCTGTGCCTTCTCCCGGAATAAAAGTCCCGTATCCCTCGATATTGAAGCTGCAATGACTATAGTTGCCGATTGCCCCTGCTCCTGCATTCAAAATGGCATCCAGTACCTTCTGATGATGATCCTTCGGCACAAACACAACCAGCTTTGACAATTGCTCGGAATGAATGTCTTTAATAGGCACTCCGTTCTCTATACCAAGAGCTTCCGCCATCCAATCGTTCATTCCACCTTCGGTAACATCCAGATTAGTATGACTGATGTATACCGCGATGTCATTTTTAATCAATTTTTCATACATTCGGCCCATTGGAGTGTCTGTTTGAATCCCTTGCAGCGGACGAAAAATAATCGCATGGTGGGCAATGATTAGATTACAGCCGAGACGAATTGCCTCTTCAACGACTTCATCGTTCACATCCAGTGCAACCAGTACATTGGTTATTTCTTTCTGTAAGGAACCTAGTTGCAGACCGACTTTGTCCCAATCTTCAGCTAAATGCTTTGGAGCCAGCTGCTCCATATATTGAATTACTGTTTGTCCTTTGGCAAGCATTGCAGCACCTCCGTAATCTCCTTGATCTGTTCTCGAATTAATTTTCGTTTATTCTCCGCAGATTCGAGTTCTGAACGTGACAATGAAGTAAGAATGCCTTCCAATTTTTGAACCTCTCCCTGCCATTTGGCAAAAAACACTTCATTCGGTGCTTGAATCAGAAAAGGTCCCATCTGTAGCAAGGTCTCCTGACCACGAACCATAGCGGAATCGCCTAACGTTACCTCTCGATATACATTGGCATTCGTAATTCCGGCACCTGCATCCTCTGGTACAGCTGTTAATACTTCATATAACTTGCCGTCTTCTTCCAGAATACTTTCAGCGGTAAGAACCCATTCATTATTTAACAGCCAGCGGCGCAAAATATCCTCGCCCACATTCGGTTGAAGTACCAGTGTTGTAACATCCTTAAGCTTGCCTTGACTCTGACCACGGTCTAGAATCGAGGCAATTAAAGCCCCTCCCATGCCAGCGATCGTGATACAATTAACTTCACCAGGTTCCAGTACCTCAAGGCCATCTCCTCGACGCACCGAGATTATCTTCCCTAGTCCGGCCTCTGCAACGCCCTTACAAGCAGCATCAAAGGGACCCGGGTTTACCTCACCTGCTACTGCGAATACAGCCTTACCGCTTTCTACAGCAGCCACAGGAAGCAGAGCATGATCAGAGCCGATGTCTGCCAACCTGCTTCCTTGCGGAATTTGTTCCAGCAATTGCTGAAGTCGATCTGATAATTTCACATTGTTCATGTTGCCACCCACGTTATCCATTTTTTTCGAAACAAGAACAGCAGGGCCAAGCCTACCGCAATTTTTAAAATTAGCATAAACGAAATCCACTGTGGATAATCCTGCCTCAATAAAAGAGCATCGAGTTCCGGCATCATCCATAGTGATACTCCCACTGCAAAAAAAACATTGGCAACGCCTTTAACTTTGTGATGTAATAGCCAGCTCAGCCACACCATCATTACACAGAGTGGAAGCCATAAGAGCTCAAGCTCTAGCATCGAAGCCTCAGGGCGTTTTCCACCGAAGAATCCCGCATATAATAAGGCCCAAAAAGCATAACCGCAATACTGCAGCAAGCCTATACGGAGCACAAATCCCAGAATACACCATAACAAGCCACAAGCCCCAATCAGAATCGGTCTCCAGAGCTGAGGATCAAGATCATGCAAAGCAATCAGCCATAGCCCAAAACCAAGCGATAACACACTGCCCAGCACCGCCAGGATAAGACTAATAACATGATTTCGGTTCCTGTAAACCGCTGAGTATCCATAACAAATAATTAATACGGATAGTGCTGTTGCAAGTTGCAAAGGCCAGGGAAAAACGCTAAAATAAAGACTAATCAAGAAAATCAAGGAAATAATTCCAAAACCAAACAGCCAAATTTTGATGTTTCCCTGCTGTAGATTCTTCAGCGAAATCGGATTTTTATCCTTCGCCGCAGCTTCATCATCATACAGGTTGGTTAAGAAGTCACAATATTGCTCTGGCAGCAATTTGTTATTTCTCCAATACTGTATCTCTTTTATAATAATTTCGCGTTTTTCCAAATTCACTGGCTCATCCTTCTTTCCAGATACACAAGGTCAGCACTTTTAGGGTCGTAATTCAAATAAAAGAACCTCCTGCTACTGAGCAGCAGAAGGTCCAGTTCATGAAATACTATTCAAGGAAATCCTTAAGCCGTTTACTGCGGCTAGGGTGACGAAGCTTACGTAATGCTTTAGCTTCAATCTGGCGAATCCGTTCGCGGGTAACACCGAACACTTTGCCCACTTCTTCAAGTGTTCTCGTCCGGCCATCATCTAGGCCAAAACGCAGACGAAGTACATTCTCTTCACGCTCCGTGAGCGTGTCCAGTACATCCTCCAGCTGTTCCTTCAGCAGTTCATAAGCTGCTGCATCCGCAGGAGCCAAGGCTTCCTGATCCTCAATGAAATCTCCCAGATGTGAATCGTCTTCTTCACCGATCGGTGTTTCGAGCGATACTGGCTCTTGGGCAATCTTCATGATTTCTCTAACTTTCTCAACCGTCAGCTCCATCTCAGCCGCAATTTCCTCTGGCGAAGGTTCACGTCCCAGTTCTTGCAGCAATTGACGAGAGACACGAATCAGCTTGTTGATCGTCTCAACCATGTGTACAGGAATACGAATCGTACGTGCCTGATCCGCAATCGCGCGGGTAATGGCCTGACGAATCCACCAAGTTGCATACGTACTAAATTTGAACCCTTTGTTATGGTCAAATTTCTCTACCGCTTTGATCAGACCCATATTACCTTCCTGAATCAAATCAAGGAACAGCATACCGCGTCCAACATAACGTTTAGCAATACTTACTACAAGACGTAGGTTCGCTTCAGCGAGACGACGTTTGGCTTCCTCGTCACCATTCTTAATACGCATAGCAAGCTCTACTTCATCGTCAGCCGACAACAGCGGAACGCGTCCAATTTCTTTTAGATACATACGGACAGGGTCATTAATCTTAATCCCTGGCGGCAGTGACAAATCATCATCAAAGCTGAACTCATCGCCCTCTTTGTCTTCATTGTCCTCATTTGGCCGGAGGCTGTTAACCTCCTCATCGTTCTCGTTTACAACTTCAATCCCCAAATCACTGAGTTGTTCATAGAACTCCTCCATTTGCTCGGGGTCTTGATCAAACGGCGATAATTTCTCCATAATATCTTTGTATAGCAATGATGATCTTTTCTTGCCTTGCTCAATAAGCTGATCCTTAACCTGATCCAAAGTAAATTCTGCTTCCAATTCAGTATGCTGATCGTTCGCCATAATTCGACTCCCTCCTCCCTAGGTACATCCTGTCAACATTTCATTGTCTCTCTAGGGCTATAATCTCACTTGCTATTTGTGCCGCACGCAAAAAGTCACCTGACTTTTCCGCCTGAATCATCTCTTCACGCTTCTGATCCATCTTGCGCTGCAGTGGGTATTTCCGTACTTCACGGATACAATCGTCCAGCACCTGCATATTCCAGTCTGGAGGTGTATCCATCATGGAAATTGATGTTGCAGTTTTCTCTAGACGATCATCCTGAAGCGATGATAGAAACCGACTAATGCCGGGTGGTTTGCCTTGCGCGTAATAGGCATATAGATAAGCGGCAATTGCCGCATGATCATCGATGTTGAAATCTTCTCCGAGGCGTTCGCCCACATACGTGGCAGCTTCCGGGTCCTGAATCATAAAGGACAGTAGACGCCGTTCCGCGACATGATAAGCGGGCAGCAAAGTTGGTGTCTGCACTTGCCCTTTTTTATGCCTACCATTATTCCACCTTTTGTCGTTATTATCCCCTTCAGGGATGTTTTTTTGCATCGATGCCCTAAGTAAATTACAATCCTGCTTCAAACTATCATATGAAAGTTCCAGCTCAGAAGCGATTTCCCTTAGGTAAACCTCTCTCTCTGTCGAGGAATGTAACGAAGCAATGACCTCCAAAGCTTCTTTGACGTAGGCAATTTTGCCATCTTCCTCTAGGAGTATATGGTTTTTTTTCAGATATATAAGCTTAAATTTTATGGATGAAACCGCTGAATCAATAACCTGATCCATAAACCTTTCTCCACCATGCATTGAGATGAATTCATCTGGATCGAGCCCGCTTGGCAGTAAGGCGATCTTTACACGCAAGCCACTGCCTTCAAGCATTGGAATGGACTTCATAGCAGCTGCTTGTCCTGCCCGGTCACCGTCATAAGACAGTACAATTTCATCGGCCAGACTCTTCATCAGTGCTACATGACTTTCAGTTAAAGATGTTCCCATTGTTGCTACACCGTTATGCACACCTGCTTCCCAGGCCGAAATGACATCTCCGTATCCTTCAAAGAGGACGATTTGCCGCGTTTTGCGGATGGATGCTTTGGACTGGTGCAAATTGTATAAAATCCGGCTTTTGTTAAACAATCTACTCTCTGGAGAATTAAGATACTTGGGTTGTCCTTCACCAAAAATTCTTCCGGCAAACGCAATCACCTTGCCTGTGCGGTTCGCAATCGGAAAAATAATCCGACCACGGAAACGGTCTATATAGCCTTTACCCTCACCTCGGGCAGACAAGAGTCCACCTTTCTCCATCTCAGCAAGGTCAAAATTCCGTTTCTCCAAAAATTGTAGCAAAGTATCCCAGCGGTCCGGAGCATATCCGATCTGAAACAGGTCAATCATTTTATCGCTGAAGTTCCGGGCTCTTAAATACTCCATTGCGGCTTTGCCGTGTTCCGTATTCTTCAGCAAGTAATGATAAAACTTTGCAGACCATTCATAAGCTTGAATCAACCGATCGCGTTCCGGATCAGGAGGAGACATTAGGCCTCCCTTACCTTCAGGAACGGGAATATCACTTTCTTCAGCCATTATTTTGACGGCTTCGGGGAAGGTTAATCCTTCGATTTCCATCCTAAATTTGATGGCATTTCCACCCATGCCGCAGCCAAAGCAATGAAATACTCCCCGGTCGGGGGTAACTGTAAAGGAAGGGGTTTTCTCCGAATGGAACGGGCAGAGGCCCCATAAATATTTCCCCTGCTTGGACAAATGGACTACCTTACCGACAGTATCGACAATATCATGACGTGCAAGCACGCTTTCGATAACTTCTTCCGGAATATTCCCGTGTCCGCTAGCCACTTCAACCACCTTCAATTCTTAACAAATAAATATAATTCGCTATTGCTCCACATTCTCCTGCAAAAGTATTAAAAGTTTTGTCATTTTATGTTGAAAATATATTTTTTCTTCTGCCGTTATAGGTTTTGGACCCTTAGAATAATGTCCCCGTCTTCGTTCCACGGCCCTGGCATGCCTGCCTTCCAACATAAAATCCATTTTGGAATCGTCATATTCCTGGCCACGAAAAGAAAGAACACTGCAACGTTTCCCGAGCGCAAGTGCTGCGAGACCATAGTCCCCAGTCAATACCACATCTCCAGCAGAAATATGATTGGCAATATATAGATCGGCGCTCTGATCTCCCCGGTCCACCTGCACAACCGTTACACCCTCTTCAGCTTTCAGTGCATGGTCATAAGAAGATACCATCAGTACCGGCACACCAAAGGCGCGGCCAACTTCAGCAATCTCTTTTTTGACCGGACAAGCATCCCCATCCACGACTATAGTTCTAGACCGGGACTTCTTCTCCATGATCATCACCAATTTCCCGTGTAATATATATACGCCCTTACCGCAAGAAATCCTTCTTTCTATGCATAAATACGGAACGGATGTCAAATGACGCATTGGCACCGTTCCGTATATTTATACCCCAAACCAACATTCTATACCATAAGACACAAACTTTTCTTATAGATGTTGTTCAAAAAGCTGTCCTTTGATCAAATGTCGAATCTTGAATTCAGCCGGGAACTCCGGTGCTCAGTCGTTTACCAAACGAGCTTGCCAAAATCAGCAAACGCCTTGGAGTCAGCATCAATACCAGCTAGCAAAGCTAAACGGTTAGCACGTACCTGCTCATCCTCTGCCATAACCATAACGGAATCGAAAAATGCTGTAACAGCATCTTTTAGACCCGAGAGAATACGGAGTGCTTCTTCGGCATTATTCGCGGACATCGCTTCAAGATACGGTGTGTGTAATTCCTGCCATGTATTGTACAGCTTCAGCTCAGCATCTTCTTTAAGTAAAGAAGGATCAATCACTTCGCTGGTTGCTTTAGCTGCCAAATTACTGACACGAGTGAGTGAATCTACTGTAATTTTAAAGTCTGCTTGGTCTAACACACCACCCATAAGCGCACGGCTTCTGCCCACAACATCTACCACGTTGTCAAAGCCAGCTGCTGTAACAGCGTCCACAACATCATAGCGTACATTGTCGGATAAAAGTCGTTTAACACGCAGACCGAAGAACTCGTACAGGTTTATACGTAGTTCATCGTCAGAATGTTTCGAATTCCCTGAATTTTTATGAATTTCAATCGCTGCTTCAAAAATCTCGCGCAGCGTAATCGGCAATTTATGCTCCAGCACGATTTGAACAATCCCTGCAGCCTGGCGACGCAGTGCGTAAGGATCCTGTGAGCCTGTTGGGATAATACCGATAGAGAAGCAACCTACAATCGTATCGATCTTGTCCGCAATGCTGACAACTGAACCGGCATCTGTCGATGGTACTGCATCACCCGCGAACCTTGGCTGATAATGCTCGAAGATTGCTTTTGCCACAGTTTCAGGTTCTCCTGCTTTGCGTGCATAATCTTCACCCATGGTGCCTTGAAGTTCTGGGAATTCATAAACCATTTGAGTCACAAGGTCGAATTTGCAAATATCAGCAGTCCGACTTACTTCAGAAAGGGTTATATCAGACAATCCCAACTTTACAGCAAGACGATCGGAGATTTGGCGAATACGACGCACTTTATCTCCAACACTGCCAAGCTCTTCATGGTAGACGATATTCTCCAATTTGGCTAGTGCATCATCAATCTTCATCTTTTGATCTTCTTGATAGAAGAATTTGGCATCTGATAGACGAGCACGGAGTACCTTCTCATTACCTTTAGCAATAACCTCCAAAGATACTGCATTCCCGTTACGCACCGTTACGAAGAAAGGTAGAAGTTTGCCCGCTGCATCAAATACAGGGAAATACCGCTGATGCTCACGCATCGAAGTAATCAGCACATCCTGTGGAATGTTCAAGAAAGATGGGTCGAAGGTTCCGAACAACACGGTTGGTGTTTCAACTAGGAACAGTACTTCCTCCAAAAGATCCTCTTTGATCGCAATCGTCCAGCTTTTTTCTTCAGCCAATTGATTGATTTGTTTCAGGATCAATTCTTCCCGTTCCTTCACGTCTACAAGGACATGCTGCGCACGCATGCTCTCAACATATTGTGCAGGCTCCGAAATTACAGTCTCTGTACCCAGAAAACGATGTCCACGGCTCACATTACCCGCTTTTACATCCGTAATTTCCAAATTAATAATATCTTTCCCGAAAAGAGCAACTAACCAGCGGATCGGACGCACGAATTTAAAATCATAAGCTCCCCAACGCATGTTTTTCGGAAAAGTCATCGCATTTACAATCCCTAAAAGCCCTTCTGAAAGAAGCGAAGCTGTCTCTACCCCAGCACTATTTCTAGTAGCATATATATACTCTACTCCAGCTAACTCTTTGAACGTAAATTGCTCCGGAGATACACCCTGACTACGGGCAAATCCTAAAGCAGCTTTGCTCCAGTCTCCGTTTGCATCCAGTGCGATTTTGCGTGATGGTCCTTTGACTTCTTCGCTGATATCCTCTTGCTTCTCAGCCGCATCCTTAACAAAAACAGCGAGACGACGTGGCGTTGCATAAGCAGTAACTCCAGCATGGGTAATCCGTGCAGAATCCAACCACTTGGATGTTCTATCTTGCAGCTGTTCCATCGCAGCGCGGATAAAACGTGCAGGAATTTCCTCCAGACCGATCTCAAACAGGATATCTTTAGACACGGTCAGCACCTTCTTTCTTCAGCAGCGGGAAGCCAAGCTTCTCGCGTTCCTCAAGATATGTTGCCGCTACAGAGCGGGCAAGATTACGCACTCGGGTAATAAATCCAGTCCGTTCAGTAACACTGATAGCTCCACGTGCATCCAGCAAATTAAAGCTATGTGAGCATTTCAACACGTAATCGTAGGCAGGGAACACAAGATGCTGCTCCATCGCTCTACGCGCTTCTTCTTCGTACATGTTGAACAGTGAAAATAGCATTTTTACATCAGATACTTCAAAGGTGTAAGTAGAATGTTCAAACTCCGGTTGATGAAAAACATCACCATAAGTCATGCCGCTAACCCATTCAAGATCAAATACATTTTCTTTATCTTGAATGTAGGATGCTAGCCGCTCCATTCCGTAAGTAATTTCTACGGCAACTGGATTGGCCTCAATTCCACCGACCTGTTGGAAGTACGTAAACTGAGTGATTTCCATACCATCTAGCCATACTTCCCATCCTAGACCTGCACAACCCAGTGAAGGGTTCTCCCAGTTATCCTCAACAAAACGGATATCATGCAAGAGCGGATCAATGCCGAGTGCTTTCAAACTATCCAAGTAAATCTCTTGAATGTTATCAGGCGATGGTTTGATAATGACTTGAAATTGATGATGCTGATACAGACGGTTCGGATTCTCTCCATAACGTCCATCGGATGGGCGACGTGAAGGCTCTACGTACGCAACTCTCCATGGTTCAGGACCTAGTGAGCGTAAAAATGTCATAGGGTTCATCGTACCGGCGCCTTTTTCAGTGTCATAAGGCTGTACGATAATACAGTTCTGTTCAGCCCAGAACTGCTGCAGCGTCAAAATCATCTGCTGAAAGTTCATAATACCGTCTCCTTCGCTTTACAAGTTTTTTAGTTCATCTTGCTTAAAACTTCTTACCATGGAGGCGGCATTTTTCGCTCCTGACAGCAACAAAAAACCCCCGCCCCCATGCCTGATTAACAGACATAGGGACGAGAGCTTAACTTATTCTCCCGCGGTTCCACCCTACTTGATTCCAACCCTTGATTCAGCAATATCACTTGCTAAAGACAAGAACGAAATCCACTTTCATTCGCCGTATCCGTACTCCCGGGTGCCATGTTCATG
Source organism: Paenibacillus sp. FSL E2-8871 (assembly GCF_038000345.1). Classification (NCBI taxonomy): domain Bacteria; kingdom Bacillati; phylum Bacillota; class Bacilli; order Caryophanales; family Paenibacillaceae; genus Paenibacillus; species Paenibacillus sp. FSL E2-8871. The sequence goes on from NZ_JBBOBV010000001.1 coordinate 3,016,539, forward strand.
AACATTGTCCCGCCAGGCTCTCACTACCCCCAGCTCGCTGAATCGCGACAATATCGCTCATTACTTTCCCGATCAATGCACGTTCTCCCGAAGTAGAGCAAAACGGCGACAATCTTATAATTAAACTGTTCCTATAGTAACGGAAAAATCAGATTTCGTCAAATCTTGTACTTGTCGAGCTGATCCAGGAAATTCTGTGATTTTAGCTTTAATCCAAGCTGCACATCCATAAAGGCACGCATAATTTTTTTTAGCTCATCACGGCTGCTTTCTTTGACATCCACATTCCCTAATCTAGTTAGATCAAGTCTGGCAAATAAGCGTAGTAATTTCAACGCACGAGCAGAGACCTCCATTGCTGGAGGATCATTATGTTTACAGCTGCGGCAGAGTGCTCCACCAAGGCGAGGGCTTATCAGCAGTTGTTCATCAGGCTTTTCAGCTCCACATATCACACAGGTGTCGAACTCTGGACCATAACCGGCTGCTTGCAAAATCTTCATTTCATAAACATTTATGATAACTCCAGGTTCCTTATCTTCTTCAAGTGCGTTCAAGCAGGCCGTAAGCTGGCGAAACCAGAAGCTCCCCGTCTCCTCATCATGCAGGACTTTATCAAGCAGTTCACAAGCGTATGATGCATATGCTGCTTTAATCAAATCCTCACGCAGAGGGTGGTGAGACTTCGTGATCTCGCCGGAATTCAGCGTTCCAAGACCTCCGTTATTTCTAAAAAAAACAAATTCCCCGACGGTGAACAGCTGGATCAGGGCAGCATGGCGGCTCTTAACCTTCTTAGCACCTCGTACCAGAACTCCTACTTTCCCGGCGTTCTCGGTGCAAAGCGTAATAATTGCGTTCCCCTCGCCGTAGTCCATGCTGCGGATGACGATCCCTTCCACCCTGTGTAGCATGCCTCTTCCCCCAACCATTCGGCAAGCAACCAGTCCTTATTGCGCTTCTTCATCACAGACCTTCTCTTCTTCCACTAGCTGTAATCCACTGTCTTCAAGTGGATAGCCAGCTTCCTTGTATAGCAGGTAAGCATCGACGTCTCCTGTCATTGCAAAATACTTCCACGAAAAGTTTCGCATTCGTATTCATCCTTTCTTGGGAAAGACGATGTCTCTTCAAGAATTAGGATGTGCGATGAGCCAGGTTCTATCCTTGCAATTCCTGCCAAACGAGGAATGACGGATAAAGATCTTAAAGGTCTTTATGGAAGCCCAAATCCCGCAGAACGCGGTCCTGATTACGCCAGTCTTTTTTCACTTTTACCCATAGCTCCAGAAAAATCTTCGAACCCAAAAGGTTCTCAATGTCTGTCCGAGCGCGTCTGCCAACCTCTTTCAGCAGCGCACCTTGCTTACCGATAATGATCCCCTTCTGAGAATCACGTTCAACAAAAATAACGGCAGACACATGCACCACACCATTCGGCTCAACCCTCATATCTTCGATAGCCACAGCAATGGAATGCGGTACTTCTTCGCGCGTCAAATGCAGAATCTTCTCACGAATTAGTTCTGCGCACACAAATTGCTCAGGGTGATCCGTAATTTGATCTTCCGGGTAGTATTGCGGACCTTCTGGTAAATACTTAGCGACTTGCTCTAACAGCGTGTTAACATTGCTACCCATCTTAGCAGAAATTGGAATGATTTCAGCAAAGTTATGCAGCTTGTTGTACTGAGCCATTAGTGGGAGCAATGCTTCCGGCTCTATTTTATCGATCTTGTTGAGTACAAGAATAACTGGCGTCTTAAGTCCGTTTAATTGCTCAGCAATGTATCGGTCTCCACCGCCCAAACCATCTGCAGCATCCACAAGGAACAGTACAGCCTCAACTTCACCCAGCGTGCTCATTGCAGTTTGGTTCATGTAGTCGCCTAGCTTGGACTGTCTTTTATGAATACCTGGTGTATCCAGGAACACGATTTGCGAATTATTCGTTGTATAGACCCCATGGATTTTGTTTCTAGTGGTCTGTGGCTTATCCGACATGATTGCAATCTTCTGTCCAATAACCTGGTTCATGAGTGTCGATTTGCCTACGTTCGGTCTGCCGATAATTGCGACAAAGCCTGATTTGAATTTCATATTATCTTCCTTCCATACTTTCCTTCTAGTTCAATCTTTTTCAATCATTCAATCTTTTTTTAAAGCTTTTTCGATCCCCCTAAATCCCCCTTAGCCAAGGGGGACCCCAAGGGCCCCGGCCCTCTGGACACCCGGAAATAGGCGTACCTGCAACGTTCGGCGGGATTAGAGGGACGGTCGTGCATGAGCGCTTTCGTCCCCTGTTGGGGACACGCTTCACTCTCGTTTATTAACACGGTTCGCATTAAGCTCGCCATGGATAAAGATTACTGTGATGCAGCTTACAGGCAGGGTTTCAAGTTACGATGTGCAAAGAATCGCTAGCGGCTTCGCCGCGGCGCTCACCTCGTAATGTTACTCTAACAACACATAATTTGCACGATTTTAGCCTAACTTGATTGTTAGCGCACACTTTTAATTGTATTTTGTACAACTAATTTGAGTTTGAGTTTATGTTTTGGTGTTTTAGTTGTATTCTGTGCAATTAAATCCTGTCTTAAGAGCCAAATATGGACTATATCATAAATTTAATTGCACTATCTGCAACTAAATTCATTTTTGTGCGAAAGAGTAGCAATGTAACTGTACATTGTGCAATTAAAATAATAACCTTCGTCTAACTATACCTGATTTGCCTTTAAACAGGCATTAAATCAAACCCTCATTTTATTCTGGAGCTTGTCCTTGCTTCAGATCTACGGGACCAAAAGCGCCGGGAAGTAATTCTCCCACCGTCGTCTCAACAATATCGCCCTTCATGTTTCCAAGGATAACCTTCATGTCGGGTGAACACAACTCAATTAGAACTTGGCGGCATACACCACAAGGAGATACGGGGCCATCGGAATCGGCAACAACGGCAATTGCCTTGAAAGAACCGATAGCATGACCGTCAGCGATGGCACGGAATAACGCGGTGCGCTCTGCACAATTGGTTGGGCCAAAAGCAGCATTTTCTACATTACATCCGTGATGAATATGACCGTCCTGATCAAGAAGGGCGGCTCCAACTCCGAATCGGGAGTAAGGAATATATGCCTTAGCACGTGCTTTAATCGCTTCTTGCATAAGAAGAGCGGAATCCATATTTGGGTCCTCCTAAAGTTTTGTTAGCATTACTTCACTGATTTGCCTCGTACAAAACTTGCTTCGAAAGCATCCACTTAGTTTTGTTAGCATTACTTCATTGAATTTTCTTCGTACAAAACTCGCATCCTAAACATCCAGTAACCAAAGAGGCGGAATCGCAAAACGCGGGTCCGCCTCTCCCCTGAATTGAATTGTAACCTGATTATGACATAAGTCCGGTAATCCAGTCCATCACCGGGTGGTAAAAAACATAGATCCCGACTAAGACAGCAAACACCGCCGTAAGAAGCACAGCTCCTGCGGCGGTATCTTTTGCTCTCTTAGCCAGTGGGTGAATCTCCGGCGAGATCAGGTCTACCGTCGCTTCAATTGCTGTATTGAGCAACTCGGCGGTTAAGACAAGCGTGATGGAGAAGAGCAGCAACATCCAACTGGCCAGCGGAAGTCTGAACACGGCAGCGGCAACAAGTACAACCACAGCCAAACAGCAATGCACCTTCATGTTAAGCTCGGATTTGAATGCCGACACGATGCCTTGCGATGCAAACCGAAAAGAGTGCCAGAACTTCTTATGTCCTACCGCCGTGTTCTTCACCATTAGCGAGTCAACCCAACCTGAGCTAGTACTTTCTCTTGCTTAGACATCATTTCAGCCTCTGAAGCTTCATCCTGATGATCATATCCTAACAAATGCAGAAATCCGTGCACAAAGAGGAAACCAAGCTCACGCTCCAGCGAATGACCATATTCCTGCGCTTGCTCCTGAGCACGAGTTACGGAAATGATGATATCTCCCAGTACATCCGGAACATCTTCCAGCGCTTCGCCTTCTTCTACTTCGTATATAATGTCCAGCTCGTCCTCTCCGCTTTCATTCATCGCAAAAGAAAGTACGTCCGTCGGACGGTCAATTCCCCGGTATTCCAAGTTCAACTCATGAATACGAGTGTTATCGACAAAAGTAAGCGCAACCTCTCCCTGATCGATCCCTTCCGCCTCACCTGCTTTTTGCAAAATGCTCTCCAGCAGTGCTATGAGATCGTCCTTTATCTCGTATTCTTCTTGCTCGTTATCCCAAACGATCTCCAAACTCATGGGTTAGCTGCCCCTTCCTCTTTTTTCGGCTTACGCACATCTTCTGGGTATTCGATCCGTGAATGGAAAATCCCCATGACCGTTTCTTTCAGCGTCCGTGCAATAATGTCCAATTCTTTAATCGTTAAATCACATTCGTCAAACTGATGATCATCCAGTCGACTTTTAATAATTTTCTCAATCATCGTTTCCACCTGAAGGACGGTTGGTTTGCGCAAGGATCGCACCGCAGCTTCAACACTGTCGGCAATTCCTACAACAGCCGATTCCTTCGACTGGGCTTTCGGGCCAGGATAACGGAAATCTTCCTCGGTAAAATCAGGCTCTACACCTTTTTCTTCCGCCAGCTTCAGGGCTTTATGGTAAAAATAATGCAGGAACGTCGTCCCATGATGCTGCTCAGCAATATCACGAATCGGTTTGGGCAGCTTATATTCTCGTTGCATCTCCACCCCATCGCGGGCGTGAGCTACAATGATAGATTTACTAAGCTTCGGTTCAATAGAATCATGTGGGTTTTCCATATTATTCTGATTTTCAATAAAATAAAACGGACGTTTTGTTTTACCAATATCATGATAATACGATCCTACCCGGCACAATAGGCCGTCTGCTCCAATCGCTTCTGCGGCCGCTTCTGACAAGTTACCTACCATTACGCTATGGTGATAGGTTCCTGGTGTTTCCGTAAGAAGCTTGCGCAATAAGGGATGGTTCGGATTAGACAACTCTACCAGCTTCAGGGCAGATAGAATACCAAAGGTAGCTTCAAAGAAAGGCATCAGACCAATCACAAGCACTGCAGTCAAAAGTCCACTCGCAAAAGCAAAACCAACGGCATACAGCGTGCTTACATCTTTCCATTCACCACCAGCTAAGAGGGTCAGCATAAAGACGGTCACACAGCCAAAAAGGGATACCATAATCCCGCCTTTTAATAATGTGGAACGCTGGCCTGCACGATGAGTGGCAAAAATAGCTACATAACAAACAACAATTGAAAAGAAGCCAAAGGTAAAATCAAACACCGAATTCTGCTGAACATTCAAAATGATACTGGCGAGTATACTGATCAGAATAGAACAGAAATACGCTAATGTCATATCCAGAAGCATGGTAATCAGCATAGCACCAATGGCTACTGGAGCCAGATACCCGAGATAGGAATGGACATCCGTCTGCAAAATTGCGGTCAACCGCATGGAGATGATCGTAATAACAAACACAAGCACCAGCATTAATAACTGGGAATTATTATACTTGAAGCCCGCAGTTCCGCCAGAGTAACGGATAAACACCATCAGACCCGCAGATAGCATGGTAGCAAGTAATAGCAATCCAACCTGAGGCCAATAGTTGACCTCATTGCTTAGCAGGCCATTCTCATCCAATAGGGCGTACAGCTCAGGGGTGATTTTTTGCCCTTTAGCGACAAGAACCTCCCCTTGCTCAATAAACACATCAGGTGTGTTCTCACGAGCCTGTACCTTCGCTTCCTTCGTTGCATCTTCGTCATAGAACTTATTGCTTGTAATAACGAGCCGGACTAACTCTTGCACAACCTCACGCGCCGTACGCTGACTCAGAGAGCTGATACTGACCTGCTCCGCCACTTTGGCGCGCGCAGTCTGGGCGTCCGTGATTTGATCGTTCATCAGCCTAGTCACAATATCACGAGCGACAGGCTTCATTTCGATAATGTCCTGAGAGGTCAGTCGCGGAATCTTAATGTAAGTTTCATCTGGAATGACATAGGTCTGCTCTTTTATGACAGATTGCATTTCCTCCAAAAGATGATCGGAATAAGTACCTGCACCCCGATTTGAGGCTATGAAATTCAAAATAAAATCATTGGCTCTCTGCGGGATCTCATCACGATAAATCTCAGTCTTATCGCTTTGCGAAATCAAATCATCCTGATTCAGACGATCAATCCGGTCCAGCAGCGATGTCACAAGATTATCGGCCCTCATCGGGATGATTTTATACTTAGGAGATACACCTTCGGCTGCTTCTTCCGCCGCCTTTAGTGTTGCCTTCTTGTCCAAAATTTGCTTAGGCGCTGTTATCTCCTTCGCGCTGAGCGTATTCTCTTTAATATCGTACCGCTTAGGTAGTAGATCGGGCGACAGACTGAAGTAGAACACAAGTCCGAGTAACAGGAAAAGAGCATAGCGTGTCGCCGCGCTATACTTCCATCCGTTGTTCGTATATACAAATCCGCTTAATTTAGATGGTTGCTTTGAAGCCATGAAGACAATCCCCTTTATTGGAGGTTTTCGGCAGAGCGGTCATAGGCAACGATAATTTTCTGCACCAGGGAATGCCGTACTACATCCTGCTCCGCAAAATAAACAAAACCGAGTTCTTCTATGCCGGATAAAATCGCTTTAGCCTCAATCAAACCGGATTTCTTGCCGCGAGGCAGGTCAATCTGGGTAACGTCACCCGTAATCACCATTTTGGACCCGAAGCCGAGTCGAGTCAAAAACATTTTCATTTGCTCAGGCGTTGTATTCTGGGCTTCATCCAAAATAATAAATGAATCATCCAGCGTACGACCACGCATATAAGCGAGCGGAGCAATTTCAATCAATCCCCGTTCGAGTGCCTTAGCCACCTGATCGGGCCCCATAACGTCGTATAAGGCATCATATAACGGACGAAGGTATGGATCTACCTTTTCTTGCAAATCCCCTGGGAGGAACCCTAGACTCTCTCCTGCTTCTACTGCTGGGCGCGTAAGAATGATACGCTTAACAGAACCTTCTTTAAGTGCCGTAACTGCAAGCACTACCGCCAAGTAGGTCTTACCCGTTCCTGCAGGACCGATTCCGAATACAATATCACGCTTCTTGATCGTTGTCACATAATGCTTCTGGCCAATCGTTTTGACACGGATAGGCTTTCCACGAAAAGTTGTTGTAATTTCTCCCTTGAACAAATCGAGCAATTGATCGACCCGAAAGTCTTTCGCCAGCTCCACAGCGTACTGCACATCACGTTCAGTAAGTATGTAACCGCTCCGAATGAGGGACAGCAACACATTAAACAATTGTCCCAGCATGTCTACTTCCCGCTCCGCACCACGTATCGTTAACTCTGCTTCACGGGAATCAATAATAGCAGGAATTTCACTCTCGATGATTTTTAGGAATCCATCTTGCGGGCCGAACAGCGATTGCGCCTCTCCCGCATTTTGCAAAGTAATACGAATGCTTGCAGTCTGTTCTGACAAGTAGCCTCATTCTCCTCAATTGTTTACTATTGGCAGTTCTTCGGAAATTTTTTCTTCTACTTCAAAGATCACTTTCATATAAACTTTACCATTCTCTTTCTTCTCATGCAAAACTTTTTGACTTTTGATGACGCTATCAACGCCATAACGCGCCAAAATATCATTCTTCGCTCGCTCTATTCCCTTTTCAAATCCAGCCTCTGGAGTTAATGTCTCACTTGTTTCACTAATCTCCATTTCTTTCTCAGTCATTAGGCCCAGCGGCAGCTTAATGGACCGCCAGGACAGCGGATCGTGCTCAGTAAGTGTTCGTGATTTCTCAAAAGGAGAATCGCCATAACCCCATAGCTGGATAGCCCATTTACCAAGCACCAGATAGGTTCGATCCTTACGCTCCCCTGTATATGAGCTACTTGTTGTTGTAAGAGGCACCTCTATATTGTATTCATGCCACACTAGACCCTTAACCTCACCTTTAGCCACCACATACTGTACATTCTCTTCGTCGCCTAAAGCACCCGAGATCAGGATATCCCCTTTTTTAACCCGTGAGTTACGCGCTACAACCGGTCTGCCCTGCTCCGCATATATTTCAGTTACCACCGCATCTGTTCTGCTAATCAAATGCCGCTGACTAAGTAGAGGTTTGATATCCGGCTGTTTAGATTCTACCACCTGAATTTTAATGCTCGTCCCCGTCCGCTGCACCCCTATCCATGAAACGCCGGGTAATTGGGCTAGGAGCCCCTTAGAGAGCTTGTCCGGCTCATCCAGACGCCATATCCATTGAAAAGGATACACCCCCTCCTGGCGAGCAGCTGCCAATATATCCTCGGAGGCAATTTTTTCATTTCCCTCGACTCTAATGCTCCACACCATCGTAGATAACATAAAGAGCATAATCCCGAATATCAATATTCCCATGCCAAAAAATTTACGTTTCCAAAGCCGCGCCATCAAAAAAGGCAGTCCGCTTCTTCCTGTAACGTGCATCCGACAGCCTGTCTTCTTTAAAATCGGACGGAGGACATAAAAATCATTCAGAAGCAGCTTAAGGGAAGCGCCGCCCTCAGCGGGCCTCACATCCCAAATCACTATACCTGCTTCAGAAATGACATTAATGAATCTCTCCACCTGAGGCCCCGTCACATGCAGTGTAACGAATCCCCGCAGTGATGAAAGAGGTGGTTCCTTCATGATTTCCCCTCGCTTTCTTTATATCTGATCTCTCCGATAATGCCTTCTACCGCCAGCTCCTGACCAAGAATATTGCGAATGACAAGATCCTCGCCTGTGATTTCAAGCGATCCTTTAGCTAACGCGAGCTTAAGCTGGCCTGAGGAAAAATGCAGCACGCCGCGATGATTCTCGATATACAGTTCCTTATTGCCGATCAGGGTGATCCGGGGCATTTCCTGTAGTAAGTCCTGTGGTAAATCCAACACCCCGTTTGTCCATCCCCGCAGCCTGCGGCCAATACGGGTCATAAGTAGACGCTCCCCCTTCCTGCCTTCTGTACACCTTATGCGGCAACGCTTTTGTTTATGAGAAGAACTCATAAAGGAGCACCTTTCAGGTATAAAAAACATAAAAAAGCCTCAGCTTTCCTATCGTTAAGATAAGAAAGCTAAGGCTAAATTGTTACTTGACCGAAAATTACGATCTTCGGGAGGAATGCGGCTGGCGAGCACGCGGAGGTCCTAGAATCTCCGCCCAAACCACACCATTACGCAGCTCATCCCTATTCCCTGTTCTGTTTGACTGAACATCTGTATCAGGGGATGAACTCTTCGTCTTCTTCGACCTGGGATCTGCTCCCGCTATTCCATCAAAAGCAGATTGAAGACGCCGCACCTCTTCCTGCATTCTTTGTGTGCGTAACTCAACTCCGTCATCAGCATGCTCCAAAGACATACCTTCTCCAGTAGAATAATCTGGTGTCGGGATGTACGCAGGCTCTGGAAATGCAGGTGATGCGTCATACTCACGGGAGGATGTAGTAACAGGAGCAGGAAACCCGCTACCAGACTGTTCTGGCTGATCTCTGTTCCCGTCTACATCCTTATTACGGTGGAGAGGATTCCCGTCTCCTCCGCCAAAGGTCGGCATCCCTCCGCGTGTAGTACCTTTGGGTTTGTTCTTCGTAGCTTTGTTCACATTGGATACAATCGCGAAGATAATAACCGCAACAATATAGATCCAGCTCATGGAGATTCACATCCCCTTTTATTTATTATTGTTAGGACGGTTATTATCGTCCTGATCATTCATTTTGCCGAGGGAACCGCGCATTTGGGTATCTGCCTCGATATTTTTGATGTTCATGTAGTCCATCACACCGATTTGACCATTTCTGAGTGCCTCAGCCATCGCCATAGGCACCTGAGATTCAGCTTCCACAACAAGCGCCTTCATCTCAACTACACGCGCTTTCATCTCTTGCTCATGAGCGACAGCCATTGCTCTGCGTTCTTCTGCCTTAGCTTGTGCAATACGTTTATCCGCTTCTGCTTGTTCGGTTTGAAGATACGCACCGATGTTCTTGCCTACATCGATATCCGCAATATCAATAGAGAGGATCTCAAAAGCAGTACCTGAATCCAGACCTTTCGACAATACCGTCCGAGAAATCAAATCCGGGTTTTCCAAGACATCTTTATGTGAATCACTTGAACCTACTGTCGTTACAATCCCTTCACCAACACGGGCAATGATTGTTTCTTCACCCGCACCACCCACGAGACGGTCGATATTGGCACGTACAGTTACACGTGCTTTTACCTTAACTTCAATCCCGTTTTTAGCGACAGCCGCAACAACTGGTGTTTCAATTACACGAGGGTTAACGCTCATTTGCACAGCCTGAAGCACATCGCGTCCTGCAAGATCAATAGCCGCTGCGCGTGTAAATTCCAAAGGAATATCTGCACGTTGTGCTGCAATAAGCGCATTAACCACCCGGTCTACGTTACCACCTGCGAGATAGTGGCTCTCCAGTTGATTAATATTCAGTCCAAGACCTGCCTTAGTCGCTTTAATCATTGGATTAACGATTCGACTTGGTGTTACACGACGCAGTCTCATCGCTACTAGGGTAATAATACTAATCCTAACCCCTGACGCCAGTGCAGAAATCCAGAGCATGACCGGGAAGAAGCTTAAAAAGACACTCAACAAAATGACTACGACTACCGCAATCAACAAAAAAGTAATTAAAGATGCTTCCATAACTTTACAACCTCCAGTAAATTATTGTGGAGCTACTATTCGCCATACCCTTTATCTTTTACCTTATTCCTTAATTTCCTTCACCACAATCCGTCCGCCCTCAACTTTTACAACAGAGACCGGTGCATTAACGCTAATAAAGCTGCCTTCAGTAACGACATCTACTCGCTCGCCGCCAATCATAGCCGTTCCGGATGGACGAAGTGGAGTAATACTGTTTCCTATAGCTCCAACTAAGCTTAACTTTTCTTCAACAGGTACAAATCCCTGATCTTTAGAGAGCGTATCCTTTAAAATAAACCTATTCCAAATTCCACGTTCTTTAAATGCGACAGCCACAATCACAATGACTACTGTTGCAGCCGCGAATGCGATACCTAGACTAAACAATGCATGTGTGAAGCTGTATGCTGCGCGTACGACACCTGCCACAAGGCTCACGGAACCAAGTATCCCCAATATCCCAAAGCTCGGCACGAATAGCTCCAGCACAAGCATGACAAGTCCGATTATGAACAAAAGCCAAGTCTCTGATCCGGCAAACCCTGCTACAGAATTTCCGAAAAAATATAAAACAAAGGCTAATGTCCCAATAATCCCAGGTGCACCGAAGCCCGGAACGATCAACTCAATCACAATGCCTGTGATCCCGATGAATAGCAAAATCGTCATAATAATCGGATTCGTCAGAAATTGCGACATTTTCTCGGCACCCGTATGCTCCACACGAAAAATGTCATCTGTAGTATAACCTAACCAAGTAATCGCCTCTTCTGGAGTGGTTGTAATTTGATCAGCATAACCAGCTTTTAAAGCTTCGTCACTAGACAAGGCAATAATTTCGCCCTGCGCTTTAGATACGCCAAGATCTGGCTTATCCACAACCAAATTACTATCGACCATTCCCGCAGCAATATCAGGATCACGCTCATTTAGAGCAGCGGCTCCAATCATTTTTGATTTCCAGTAGGAGACCATCTTCGCGTCATCTACTTTCTGGCCGCTACTATCTACTAGAGATGCAGAACCGATCATGCTGCCCGGCTTCATGATGATTGCACCTGCGTTAAGTGCTATGTAACTGCCTGCGGAAGCGGCATCACCTTTAATAAAAGCAGCCGTAGGTATGTCACTATCTCTTACCATCGTCCCAATCTGTTCTGCTGAACTCACCAGTCCACCCGGTGTATCGACCTCCAGTACAATTAGAACCGCTCCATAATTAGCAGCTTCTGCGAACCCTCTTTCCAAAAAGCTTTGCAGACCTCTTTCAATTTTCTGATCAACCGGAATAATAAACACAGGGCCTTTCTTCATCTCACCATTCGCAGCCTTTGGTGCTTTTGGTACCGTTACATCAGCGCTGACGTTCGGGATAAACGGCGTTAAGAGCAATAGCAGTAAAACAACTGGAATGCTGGCTAACATAATTTTCCGTAATCTTTTCAATGTTTTTACCTCCCTTCTTCAACTTGACCCGGGACACATAAACTTTATTACGTTGTAAGCGTAATTACGTTTCAAAACAAAGAAAAGCACCCCTTTTACAAGGGGTGCTGGCGCTATATTATTGCAGAAATTGCTGAACCGCTTGGTTCACGAGTTTACCATCGGCGCGACCTTTGACCTTAGGCATCAGTGCGCTCATGACCTTACCCATTTCACTTTTCGAAGAAGCACCGGTTTCCTGGATGGTCTGCTGTACAATTGCTTTAATTTCTTCTTCGGAAAGTTGCTCGGGAAGATACTTAATAATAATCTCGATTTCTGCCTTCGTACTCGCGGCAAGCTCGTCGCGACCCGCTGATTCAAATTCTTGGAGGGCATCTTTGCGCTGTTTGATTTCACGACTAAGGATATCAAGCACTTCGTTGTCGTCCAATGTTCTCTTCAAATCTATTTCAAGATACTTTATTGTAGAACGAACCATTCGAATCGTGGAGAGCGTGAACTTGTCCTTACTCTTCATCGCTTGCTTCATATCTTCGTTCAATCTCTCGCTAAGATTCATGCGTGGGTAATCCTCCTAAAACTTTCTCTTACGAGCAGCCTCAGACTTCAGCTTTTTCTTAACGCTTGGCTTTTCGTAATGTTTGCGTTTCTTCACCTCAGCCAAGACACCATCTTTTGCGATGGAACGTTTAAAGCGACGAAGTGCAGCATCAATTGTCTCGTTTTTGCGAACTTTCGTTTCAGACACAGTTTCCCCTCCCTCCGACCATACCGTCCAAGAGCATAACACGGTTTATCAAATTCCATTATAGGTCAAACGGAAATAGGGTGTCAACCTTCGTGTTATTCTTTTTTTCTGGCAAGTTCTTCAACATTTAATGATTGTACTATGCGTGAGAAGCTGAGTTTCCTGTGAGAGCTCCCAGCTTGGCCCCACCAAGCAAGTGATAATGAAGATGAGGCACAGCTTGTCCACTATCTGGACCACAATTATTGATCAAACGATAACCAGATTCGGCAATCCCTAGGTCGATAGCGATCTGTTGCGCTACACTGTGAATTTCTGCAATTAGCGGAAGATCCTCAGGTGTGACATCATTCATGGAAGCAATGAACTTCTTTGGAATGATCAACACATGTACCGGTGCAGCCGGCTCGATGTCGTAGAATGCAAGAATACGTTCGTTCTCAAATACTTTTTTGGAAGGAATAGTACCCTCAATAATTTTGCTAAACACGGTCTCCATAGAGTGCTTGCCTCCTAAAAATTGGTGAAATTCTACTTCATCATAAGATAATCATACAGGATAATCACCAATTACGAAAGACGCTAGAAGATTCAACATCCACACTCTAAAACTGTATCTATTACAGAATGAAATCCGTTTACAAATGAAGTTGAGCTATATATATACCCGTAGGGCCTAAAAAGGCAAAAAAAAGAGAAACACCCTTCACAGCTTATAAAGCTGATTCGGCGGCGGACGTATGAAAAGGAGTACATTCCCGGTCATACGTCCGCCGAGGTGTTTCTAAAGTAATGTCGGCTTAGCTGTATTATAACAGCGCGTTGATGCTGTATCTGTGATATCGATCACACAGTTTAAAATGCTTCACATTTTTTCCAAAAGGATACGAGATCCCCCTCCACCTTGTTCAGCAGGAACTACCACCAGCTTGCGCGGTAACCTTGCACGAAGCTCTGGAACGTGGCTGATAATACCGACAGACAGCTGGTCATTATGCAACCTTTCAAGTGAAGTAATCACTGTATCCAGCAGCTCTGGGTCGAGAGTACCAAACCCTTCATCTAAGAAGAAAAATTGTAACGGATATTGCCCACGCAGCTGGATCTGAGCTGAAAGAGCAAGTGCCAGCGAAAGGGATGTTAGGAAGGTCTCTCCACCAGACAGGGTTGATACAGGTCTTCTCACCCCGCCGTTCCCGTCATCACGGATCACAAAGCCGCCACCCGAATCAACCTCCAATGCATAACGCTGCTTACTCAGGAATCGAAGCCGCTGGGAAGCGGACTGACACACCTGCATCAATTGTTCCTCAGCAATGTACTCAACAAAGGCGTTCCCACGTAAGACCGTCTGTAGTTTGGAGAGTTGATCTTGCATAGAAGCGTGCTCAATCTGCTTAGCTTCGAGCTCCATCCAGCGAATATGTCGATGCCGCAGGTCCTCCAGATCACGCTCTGCACGTGCTCTTGACTGAAGAGATACTTCATCCTCAGCCTTGCTTTCTCTTAAGATCCCCTGACTTTCTTGCCATTCTTCTTCACTTAAGCTGGCTCCGTCAAGCTTCTCTTCAATATTACGCAGTTGCAACGAGACCTCAGCTTCTTCGGCACGATGAGCACGTACGCGGGAATAAGCCATTTCCCTTGCTTCGGATGTGAGCGCTGCTCCTTCAACCTCAGTGGCTGAACTAAACGGTGAAGAAGCCAAGCTTTGTTCCCAATGACTGGTAGCTGCTACGTAATGTTCACGCGCAGATTCCGCAGCCTGGCGAGTAATCGCTGCTTCCTTAACCTCATGCTGAGCCTTCTCCGCCGCTGCGAGATGTGACTGCTTGCTTGTCTCCAGAGCAGTTAACAATTCCTGCAGACGTCCTTCACATTCCGCTAGAAGAGGAGCAGCAGAACGACCATTCGTCCACTCCAGTAAACGCTGTTCTTTTTCACGCTGCAATTCTTCCTTGCCTTCGATCTGTGTGATCCACTGAGCCAGCTCTTTATCCAGCCCCGTTATGGTCTCTTGAAGGTTCTGCACTGAAGCACTTTTCTCCTCCAGAAACTTGACACTGATATCAAGTCGAGATCTAATTTCTTCAGCTTGTGCATCCTTAGCTAACAGATCACGGTAAGCTTGTTCCACTTCTCCAGGTGCCAGATCCGGGAACTGCTGTGTCCAGTTCTGCCGTAGAGCCGTTAGCTGGGCGCTGAGTTCCTCAGCTTTGGCAGCAATTCCTTCTACCCAGCTCCGTTCACCTGCGACAGCTGCCGCTTCTTTGAGGCACAGCTGCTGGACCTCCTGCATCGATTGCTGCCACTGTACCGCAGTTCGGCGTTCTTCACCTGACTGTCCTTTTAATCCCAAATGTGCAGCTTCAAGTTCTGCCAAGGCTTTTTCATCTGGAATGATTAAATCGGTGGAAGTAACTGCACTACTTACTTCTGAACCTGCAGCTGCAGGGTGATTTGCCGCTTCGATGACTTCATTTCCAAATACCTGCTCCAGCCATACTTGATCCTGTTCACGAAGACCACGGAACAGATGACGAGCTTCCAAAGCCCGTCTAGACAATGTTCGGACTTGCTGAAGCTTCATTTCCAGTTCTTGTTGCTCTAAGCTATCCTGCAATAATGCAGGTGAAGGATGATGCTCGCTGCCGCATACAGGGCAGGGTTGTCCTTCTTCCAGCTCCTTAGCTAGTGCTAACGATAATCTGTGAAGCTCTTGATCCTTCATAGCCGCTTCCAAAGTGCTGACATGTTGCTCCAGGCGCTCCGCTGCGGCGCGCGCAGCTTCTTCTGTCGCCAGCAGCTTCTCTTGATGCAGCGCCGCCTCGCGGATCAGTTGCCCGCGAGCAGCTTCCTGCAGCTCGCGACGGCCCTCGGCCTCCGCGAGTCGCGCCTGCGCAGCCGCGAGTGCAGCGGCACGCTCGCGGCGCTCCTTCTCCGCCTTATCCCACTGGGATTCGGCGGAGTGCAGCCCTTGCAGTCTCTGCATCGCTTCTTGCAGAGACTGCCGCTCCTGGGAGCGGACACCGAGCGGCTGCAAGCTCTGCTGCAGCTCTTGCTGGCGCTTTTGGCCCTTGGCCAAAAGCTCACGCTCCCGGGCCATGCCCTCCCGCAGCTCCGCCAGCTTGCGGGAGGCCTCTTCGCGGCGCTCGCGCAGAGCCGCGAGTTCGCGCCGCAGGCCGCCGAGCTCGGACTCGAGCTCGAGCGCGCGGCGGTAGGTGCCGGCCCCCTCCCGGAGGGCCGGCTCTTCCGCCGCAAGCGCGGCCTGCGCAGCAGCCGCGACGGCAGCGGCACGCGCCGCCTCCTGCTCGGCGGCGGCGGCCATCACCTCTTGGCCCTCCGCGCGGGCCAATCGGCTCTTAAAGGCTTCTTCCGCGCTGCGCCATGCTTTCAGCGCGGGAAGCCTTGCCTCGGCCTCGTCAGCTTGGCCGAGCTTCTGTTCAAGGAGGAGAATCTCCTCCTCCTTGGCGAGCAGCCCCTGCCGCTGTAACTCGCGGCGGGTCCGTTCCTCTTGGAGCTCGCGTATACGCGCAAAACGCTCCGAGACCTGCAGCGCCGCCTCCAGCTTGCGGCGGCATTCCGCAGCATAAAGGGTGGCCTGCTCGAGGCGCTCCGCCGCTGCCTCTACATCCCCTTTGCCTGCGCTGCCAAGACCCTGCTGCTCCGCTTCCAGCGCGCGGAGCGCAGCCTCATTCTCCTTCACCCGGCGACTAAGCTTAATCGCAAGCTGATCGCCATACTGTTCCAGATGGAACAGGCGTTGCAGCATTTGCCGACGATCTACGCCACGAAGTGATAAGAATTCGGCAAATTTCCCCTGCGGCAATACAACCGCTCGCGTGAAGTCATCCATTTTTAGACCGATATGCTCCTCCACACAGCGTGTAACATCTGCGAGCTTATCCGCCATAACATTATCACCGTCAGGTGTGATTTCAATGAAACGGCTAATCGTGTTGCTGACAGTTTGTTCACCAGTCCGCTTGAACTTCCTTTCAACACGATAACGATGTGCCCCCACGGAAGAAGTGAGCTCAAAGGTAAACGCCACGCTGAGTGAATCTTCAGAGTGGTTCATAATCCCCTGTGTTCCATTAACGGCACGTTCCACTTTCCCGTACATCGCCAAAGTAATAGCATCCAGCAAGCTAGACTTGCCGCTGCCCGTAGGTCCAAAAATCCCAAACAGACCCGTCTCACACAGACTTTCAAAATCTATTTCTTGCATTTCTCTATAACTCTGTAATCCTGCTACTTTTAATAGAATAGGTTTCACCTTAGTTCTCCTCTCCTTCCTCCGGCTGACGCCGTTCTTCTTCGGTTAGCTGTAAGAACAGCTCTATCAAGCTATCCTCCGGTTCTGCTCCACCTGTCTGACGCTGATAGAATTTACGGAACAATTCTTGCACCGGCATTCGTGAACGGGCAGTTTGTTCGAGCTCCATCTCCATTTGCGGGTAGATTGGACGAATATGAATGATCCCCTCGCGTGATTTGCGCAGGCGCTGAATATCATTCATCGACATGGCTTCACTAAGCCGAATCTCCAAATCTATAAAAGCAGAAGCATCTCTACCTTCATCCAGCCAGTTATATACCTCCTGCAATCCACCAGTGGAGCTCCATCTTACAAGCGGACGCCCACAGCGAAGATAAATCTCTTCAAAGGTTGGCTCGCCACCCGGCGCAACATCAATAAGCGTCACCGATTTAGCCTGTCCTGCTTCAGAAAAACTGTATGCCAGCGGAGATCCGCTGTAACGGATCATTCCTTCCCCTTTGACACGTTGTGCGCGATGAAGATGACCTAGTGCAGTATATTGCGCTCCACAAGCCAAAGCAGAAGGATCAACGGTATACGCTCCGCCCACTTGAATTGGACGTTCCGAATCACTTTCCACACCACCAAGCACATAAATATGGCTCATCGCCAAATTTACAGTCTGCGGCGTGAATTCCCGTCCCAACAGCTGCATGAGCTTGCCAACCCGTGTACTATAAGCCAGTCGAAGCTCCTCTTCTCCGCTATCTCCTGCAAGCAGTTCACCGAGACGCGCCTCGGAGGGATAAGGAAGAGCTGCGATTTTGGCGATCTCACCCGTGCGTGCAGCATGAACAGTCACTGGCTCTGAGGTAGGAAGCCCCACTAATGTAATCCCCTGCCTTAGTACAAGCGGTGAAACTGAAGATACGCGCTCCGGTTGATCATGATTTCCGGCGATCACAACAAGGGGCCTGCCCCCTGAAGTCAGCCTTGCGGCAGCCTCATAGAATAGTTGTTCTGAAGCCGCTGGTGGATTAACGGAATCGTACACATCTCCCGCCATCATTATCAAATCCACTTTATGAAAATCGGCGATCTCCACCAATTCATCTATGAACTGCTCTTGCTCCTTCTGCCGGCTTCTTCCTTCCAGCGTTCGGCCGAGGTGCCAATCTCCCGTGTGCAATATCCGCATCTTCGTCCTCTTTCCCCGCTCCTATGCGGTAATGAATAGATTTATAATTTCACAGCATGTCCGCCGTCAAAAAAGTACAGCCAAATCTCGCTGATCGGTTCTCCCAAAATATCATGTAATGCCTTGCTGTATAACTCTAGCTGAAAACGATATTTTTCCTTAAGCGCTTCTAACCCACCCTGATGTTCTAAAACAGAGTCCGTCTTATAGTCTAACAAAATAATCCGGTCCTCCTCGCGGAACAGGCAGTCAATCACCCCTTGGATCAGCACTCCTTCACTAAAGCCTTCATTATTATTTCCATGGCTTAGCTCTGAGACGGCTTTATTCATATAATCGAGCCCTATATAAGCCTCGCCTGCGGGAAGCATATAACTGAATGGCATTTCTCTAAGCTTCCAAGAAGAATCTATTAATCTACGACCAAGTTCATTCGCATAAAAAGTCTCTATCTGATCAGGGGCTACCGCCTCCACCTGCTCAGCAGTAAGAATAGCTAATCTCTGCAAACGGGCTAATGTTTCTTCCACAACTTTAGGATCAACAGAACCCTCCAGCGGAATATGCTGCATAACCGTATGGAAGGCTGTCCCGCGCTCCGCTGGGGTTAGACTGCGCTTTTCCATAAATTTCGGACGCCGCAAGTGCAGACTGTCTGCTCCTGCCACATCTGTGCGTTTATTGTTTTCTGTTGAGGTGACAGGATAGCCACCTTCCTCTAGAAGATCATAAGAAGGCTGGTCCTGCATCGACAACAAAGATTTTAACTCTGTAACAGAGGTTTTGGCCGGAATACCAGAGGCAGCCGCAAACGGATAAGGCCATTCTAGTCTTCTAGCAATTTCATCGCTATTCACTGATCCATAGACGCTTACAGATTCACCTTTTTGCAGCGCCTTGAGTACAGATTGACGTTCTTCTGCTTTGTCCTCTGAGTCATCCGAAGGAAGGAACGCCCCGGAATTCAGTTCGGAAGCATTCTGCACACTGATGCTCCAGTTCGAGACATCGCTGTGCAGCACTGTCGAGACGGTACCTTCAGAGCCGCCTAGCTTCCGAAGAATAGCCGCCGCCGGATGCCGGATCAATGCCGGTCCAACCCAGTCCAGATAGCTGCGACCCCGGGCTAGTAAATGATCAGCAAGCAGTAGCTCATCCCGATTCTGCACACTGCTCCAGCTAGCAATTTTCCGTGGTAAATCTCTTACGGTACCGACTAGAATCATCTTATCTCTCGGACGAGTTAAAGCTACATATAATACCCGCATTTCCTCAGCCAATAATTCAAGTCGTGTACGACGATTAATAGCCAAATAAGGAAGCGTTGGGTAGCTGACCCGTGTTTCCCGCTCCACAAAACGTGGCCCGAAGCCAAGCTCTTTGTGCATCAGGAAAGGAGAATGCAAATCCTGTCGATTAAACTGCTTCGCCATGCCCGCTATAAAAACAACAGGGAATTCCAAGCCTTTGGATTTATGGATGGTCATAATTCTGACCCCATTGCCCTCTTCACCGCCACTACCAGCTACACCAAGATCTCCGCCATTCTCACGAAGCCGTGAAATGAACACCAGAAAACGGAACAACCCACGCGCCGCAGTATCATTCTCAAATTGAACAGCCCGATCATACAAAGCTTTAAGATTGTTCTGTCGCTGTGAGCCACCAGGCAAGCCTCCAACCCATTCCAGATAGCCACTCTCACCATAAATACGCCAGATCAGCTCACTGAGACTGCCTTGTCTAGCCGCATCTCTCCAGCTTTCAAGCCGTTCTAGAAAATTCTTAAGCTTTTGCTTCAGCTTTAGGCTGATTTGCGGTAAAGCTCCACTTCCAGATTCCACCTCATTAATGACTTCATCATTATTATCTGAGGTAACTTTCTCTTCCGCTGCACTTGCTGTTTCTATCACATGAGCCGAGAAAAGATCGTATTCTTCCTCAGCTTCGTTTGCATCTTGCATGTTTGCTGCCATTTGTACAGCACGATAGAAAGAACCATGGCTGTACATCCGAACTTTAGCCAGTTCCTCTTCAGTTAAACCAACAACAGGTGAACGAAGCACACCAGCGAGTGGAATATCCTGCTGAGGATTATCGACTATTTTTAAGAGTGAGAGTGCAATTTCTACTTCTGTAGCTTCAAAATAGCCTTTATTCAGATCCCCGTAAGCAGGGATTCCCTCCATCCGAAGCTCTTCAATAATTAAAGGGGTCCATATTCTCGCCGAACGAAGCAAAATCACGATATCACCATAAATCACTGGGCGCATAATCTTAAGCCCTTTATCATAAATCAGCAGCGGAGATCCGCCATTCAGGCCAGTCATCTGTAAAATGCGGCGAGCAATCGCCCGTGCTTCCAGTTGCGCAGTCTCACTTTCAATAGCTTCACTTTCCTGAAGTGGAGTCTCACCGTCCTCAGTCTCTTCTAATTTACCTGCTGCCGCTCCGCGATCGATCAATAATAGCTCTGGTGCAAAAAAAGTATCTGGCCCCTTCTCTGCTGCACCCGGGAAATTCGCTCCATACACAAGCTCAGCACGCTCGTCATAATTAATCTCCGCCACTGTCTCGTTCATAATCTGCCGAAAAATCATATTTACGGCATTTACAACCTCCATACGACTACGGAAATTACGGGCTAGATCGATAACCGAACCGCCGGACGATTCATTAGGCTTCTCAGATAACTCGCTTAACTCGGATTCGCCAACTGTATTACTGCCACCTCCGGCATTCTTAGAGCCAAAGCTACGGTATTTATCCAGAAACAGCCCCGGCTCTGCCAGACGGAACCGATAAATACTTTGCTTCATATCTCCGACCATAAATCGGTTACCAGGTGTTTCGCGGGAGATAAGCCGCACAATCTCTTCTTGCACACTATTCGTATCCTGATATTCATCTAACAGGACCTCATCGAATTGGGCACGGTACTCCATCGCTGCATCAGAAGGCAGGGAATGGCCTGGTAGAGAATCAGGATGGCGCAAAATTTGCAGACAATAATGCTCCAAATCACTAAAGTCGACGAGACCCCGTCCTGCTTTTTCGATTCGATAACGTTCACCGAACGCTATCACCGTCTCAGCAAGCTCTGCCATAAGAGGAGCCGCCTCGTTCAGTTCTCTCAAAAAAACATCTGCAGGACGGCCAAACAATGCCTTCTGAAGATCTAAAATACTCTTCTTCACACTATCGCGCAGTTCTTTAACCATTTCCTGCAGTCCAGGATCTGTCGAATCCTTCTTGCAAGCTTTCAATTTTCCAAAGTATACTTCCATGAAAATATCATATAATTCTGCCCATGGCCGTTCATTCACAGCCTCCTGCAATGCATTTACCATCTCAAGGTCAGTCGTCAAATTCTCGGCATAAGGCGCCGGACCACCCGGCTGTAGCGCGACCTCCCGGCCTTGGATAAGCTGACTGGCTGCACCCGCAAGGGTCAGCTTCGCTTCTTCAAGAATACTTAGCACCCAAGGAGTTCGACCCAAGCTATCTGTGTCAGGTAATGAGAAATCAGCTGCGGTATCACGAAGCCACTGCTCTGGCCAAGGATGGCTGCGGGCATAATCATGCAGTCGCTGTATGAGCGCATGTACCGCATCATCGCTGCGTTCACCACTGAACCAGTCAGCAAGCTGTACAAATACGCTGTCCGCGCCATCTTCACCTACTTCACCGTATTTTTCCTCCAGTAGCTCTTGAAGCAGCTCCTGCCGCATCATCTCTGCTTCATGTTCGTTCAGGATACGGAAACCAGGATCTATAGGAATAATCTGATAATAACGCCGGATCACTTCCAGACAGAAGGAGTGTAGTGTTGTAATCGAGGCTTTCCCGAGCAACGACAGCTGACGGCGTAAATGGTCATTCTCTCCATTCTCCTCAAGCTCCCGATCTAGTGCTTCCCTAATCCGCTGGCGCATCTCGGCAGCAGCAGCTTTGGTAAACGTAGCTACTAGCAATCTATCTACGCTAAAGCCATTCTCTTCCTTGCTGATTTTGCGAATAATCCGTTCTACAAGTACCGCTGTCTTACCGGAACCTGCCGCCGCGGCAACGAGGATATCATCACCGCTCTCAGCGATGGCGCGCCACTGGTCATCACTCCATATGCTTCCTTCCGGTTTCGCTTCTATTTCAGACTTCATACTCACGGTGTAGTTCCTCCTTTGCGGGACAGCAGATCCCAAATAACGTCCTTCCCTGGCTTACCCAGATTGTTGTAGCCATTGCCTTCCACGGCTTCATCGAACTGGCAGACGGGTCTAAAGGAACAGAATGTGCAGGCTGTCTCTTGCCCAATCCGGTATGGCTCAATCGCCACATCACCTTCCGTAATACGTGTCCCGATATCCGAGATCGTTCCCCGAACGGATGATAATAAGTGTCCCCATTGCTCTGGTGTAGCTACAGAAGCACTACTATAAAAACTGCCATCAGCTTTTACTGCTACAGGCACGATAGAAGAATACCCTTTGTCTAAAGTCGTATCCATCAGGGATACTACCTCGCGGTCTGCTGTAAGCAGTCCTTTCATCTTGAAGCGTTTCAGCAATTCTTGTTCTGCCTGTTCCTTGTTCATCCCGTTAGATGAGGTTAACAGTGGGTCATGTACGTGGAAATACAGTGTCCCTGCTGGAAGCGCCGGTTGCCCGAGCCATTGCTCCGAATACGTAAGCAGCACATCCAGATAGGTCAGCATCTGTAGCGATAATCCATAGTACACCTCGTGCAGCTTGAGGTCTTTTTGACTCGATTTATAGTCAATCACCCGCAGAAGAATTCCATTCTCTCCTCGGGCCATGTCTACACGGTCAATCCGTCCAACAACCTCCATCACACAGCCATTCGGCAGCGTAATTCTTAAAGGAGGCAACTCCTTATCCGGTCCAAAATCCAGCTCCAGCCCTACCGGCTCAAAGCTGCCTCGGCGGGCATGCTCGCCCAGAATTACAGAAGCACGTCCAACAATATTTTTCAGCTTGCGTGAGATGTATCCGTAACGTTTAGAGCTCATCAGAATTTCACCCTGCAGCATCGGCGATAAACGTTCTACCGTCTCACTTGCCTCACGCCGACATTCCTCTGGAGACAAGCTTCCCCAGCCGCGGCCCTCTTCTTTCAGTCTTACCGCCATGTCACTTAATGCAGCATGGAACAGTTGTCCAATATCAGGTGCTTGCAGCTTATATAGCTGGCGTTCCTTCAGTCTAAGTCCGTAAGATGCAAAATGGGAGAAGGAACAAGCAACAAACTTCTCCATCCGGGACACACTGCCTCGCAGTGTCGATCCACCGTACAATCTAAGGCTTGTTCCACGTTTTAGCTTCGTTCCCACGTTACGGTAGAACAATGAACTGAGCAGACGTTTCAATTCGAGACTACGAATATCATCAGCAGCGAACCAGTTATACACATCCCACCATAATTCAGGTATCTCCGTCCCCTGGCGCCACTGGCGTAGCTGCATAATCAATGCACGAAGACTCTGTTCTGGATGACCAATGTAACCGAGGTGAATGGAATCTCTGACTTCTTCTGGTAGTCCTACAGGTGGAAGTGCTGCCAAGCTGTGCTCATGAACCCTTGGGAACATTCTATGCAAATGACGGATTACCTCAGAGGGAAGAAGCGCCTTGCCCTCATCATCAGCAGTGGCGTAGCTAATCCAGAGCTTTCGACTTCCTGTCGTTAGCGCATTATAGATCAAAAACCGCTCGTCCAGCAGCTTACGAGAAGCACCAGGAGCAAGCTCCATACCGGCGTTCTCAAGCACAGAGCGTTCGCCTTCCGAGAGAATTCCATCTTCCTTAAACTGCGCAGGCACAACACCTTCATTAAATCCAAGCAAAAAAGCGTATTTAACTCCCGTTGGTCGAGTCCGATCCATGTTACCAACCAGTACTTGATCGAGCGCGGGAGGAACAAGTCCCATCTTAAGCTCAGCAAGTCCTGTCTCTAGGACTCCGGTGAACACATCAAATTCAAGTCTCTCGTTGCCCATCATCTCGACGATCTGATCTAGCAGATCAAGCACTGCACCCCACAGCTGACTATGTTCTCTAGCCTTCTCGGGTTGCCCCTTCTCCATAGCACCGACACTAAGTTTCTCCAGCTTTCGGGCAACATCCGTCTCATCAAGCAGCTTGTACACTGCGGTACATAGTTCAAGGCCGCTTCTACTCTTCTGTATCCGTTTCTCAAAAGCAAATAGAGGTCCCGTTATACTAGCACGGCATCGCTCCATTGTAGCAAGCAGTTCTTCATCCATCTGTCTGCCGCCTTCCAGCGACAAGCTAGGAATCCCTTTCCATGAACGGCCATCCGTCCAGCGATACCCTTGAATCCCACAAGCCAGCACATAATTCTCTAAGGCGTCCATATCCTCACGCGTAATACTACCGTCCAGCGGTAGCAAAAGCTCTGTCTTTACACAGCGGAATACATCCTCGAAGCGCCAGCGTCGACGCACCACATCCAATGCGGAGCGTACAAACTCTACCAATGGATGGTGCAGCTCATTTACCTTCTGGTCCAGAAAAAAAGGTACTCCGTAATCTTGGAACAACGGTTTAATCAGTTGCTCGTAATCTCCAATATTACGCATCAATACGGCCATTTCACCATATTTTGCACCTTCATCTCGCGCCAGTCTGATCATTTCACGCAGTGCTCCCTCAACCTCTGCTCTATGAGAAACTGCTGCGCCTATAGATATCGCTTCATTTGCCAGTTCATCTGCACCCATCCAGACCTTTCGGCGGTCATATCCCCTTTCGAGATGAGCAAGAACAGGACTTTCTTCAAAACGCGGAAGAACCGCTGGCTCCAGAAGCTCGTCCCACACATCAATGCCCAGCTCTTCAGCTATTCCACGCAGTTTAATGTAAGTAACCGCAGTTGGGTGAAACAATTCAAGCTCATTCAACTGATCTCCATAGGGATACGAACGATCAAGTGTAAGGGACACGGTCAGCTTCGATGCTTGCTGCATCAATTCTCGAAGCACTACGAATTCCTGCGGGGTAAAGCCGTGGAACCCATCTACCCAAATCTCCGACCCGCGAATGTAAGAGGAATCAGGAATATGCTCAGCTAGTTCCGCTAAACGATCCTCTTCGTCGATATAGAGGCGTGACATTTCCTTCTCTAAATCGCTGAATACCAGCTGTAAATCATCCAGCTTGCCTTCAAGAATAGGACTTCTTGCAATAGCGCCTCGCATTGCGGATAACTGCTCCTCTAAATCAGAGGAAGCCAAGCAGCAACGCTTCATCTCCGTATGCAGTTGATTCAACCGTTCGACAAAACCCGGTCTGTCGGCAGAGGCACCGAATAATTTCAGTTCCTCTTTACGGCGACTGATGATTTTGTAAATCAACATCTTTTTACCCTCTTCACTGATCGGCAGACTAGCGCTGCCTCCAGTTTCCTGTTTCACTCGATAGGCAAGCCGAGAAAAGCTCAGTGTCTGCGCCCGAATGCTTCCCTTCACATTCCCTACGGTCAAAAGCCCCCGTTCTGCTCCAAAGGAACCTTGTTCAGGTACAAGAATAATGATCGGCGCGCCAAGAGGCTCCTTCTCTAATGAAGAAGAAATAGACTCCCATATTTTTGTTGTCTTGCCACTACCAGAGCGGCCTAGTAAAAAGGTTACCGACATAAATGATAGACTCCTTCCGTAGCGGAGAAAATGTATATGATACAAGGTGAAATACTCACCGTTTGATAATGTTCAAATGAAAAAGTTCAGTCGTTCCTCGTCCCCTCAGTATAACATAGCTGCACATATCAGAACATGCGTTTGCTAGTATTTTCTAATGATTTACAATAAAAAAGCTACGAAGTAAACAGCAACTATTGTATTTTGGTGACTTGCTGTTTAGTATTTCTAGTTTGTTAATACCCGGTGCGCAACGTTCGATGCTTTCTGTTTGGAGCGTAGAGTTAGGGTTCGAGATTCGGGTTCGCTTATAGCGTTAATCTGCCAGTTAGCTTAATAGATAACATTGAACTATAGTTAAATATTTATCTAATCGGCGAAGTATAACGTTCTTGTCCTCAGTCAAGGGCAAGAAACATGATTCCTTAATCAAAAAAAGCCGCTAAATTAGCGACTTTCAATCAAATATTTTTCTTTTCCTAAACCTTTCCTTTGTATTTCATCTAACATGAGCGTTTCTTAATGAACAGTTGTATCTGATAATCCCACTGCAATATTCCAGTCACAATAATGTTATGAAGAACAAAATCTGGACACACATCGTATTCCGTCTTTGCCCTTTCAAGTAAATTTTGTAATACAGCATTCTTATTCTCTTCGGTACAAATTGCACACAGATAGTCCCCTTCTGGTAGCACAGTCAGCCCCTCTAAAGACGGATATTTCAAGCAAACAGCAAATAATCGTGTTATTCCTTCAGTCGTGAACATTCCTGCCATATCTTCAAACAGAAATTGTGAATGCAGAGACGTTTCAATTTGTTGATAGAAATGTCTGTGATAGTCCCATAAATTCTTAAGTGTGGGGCTTTCCATTTTATTCGAAAGCATAATTACCCTTTCCTCTATGTGTCTGACAAAGTAATTTTCACTTTGACTATAACCGTCGTGGAACTTATTTTCATAATGTAGATAGGCACGTTTAATTTTCGATTTTGCATACTGCAGACGAGCAATTTTATCGTCTGCTCTTTTTTCTGCTTGTTTTAGAAATGCAATTACTTTAGAGAGATCATTCTGCTGCAAAATATCTTTAATATCCATTAAAGTAAGGTCCATTGCTTTGAGCAGTTCAATGGTTTGCAGCTTTACGAGCTCCTGCTCGGAATAGTATCGATATCCCGACAATTCATCTTTATAGCATGGCTTGACTAATCCAATACGATCATAGTGCCGCAAGGTCTCAGTGGTCATCTCTACGATCTCTGCTGCTTGCTTAATTGTAAAATAGTTGTTCATATCTACCCTCTTGACCTTTTTGTAACACAAAAGTTTATGATGATTAAAACATATGCGACTGATAAACGCAACGAAATACAAAATGAATTTATTACCAGAGAGGAAGGCAAATATGAAGAACTAAATCATGTATCAAAGGATTATCCTTTGTTGTATATCTGAATTTGTCTGCATAGCAGCTTAAGATTGGAATTCGTAGGACTGGCTATATTTAAAAGAAAAATGATTTAACGAAGGAGCATTTTACAATGAAAAGTACTGCAAAAAAATTACTAACTACTATATGCACATTGGTGACACTATTGATATCATTAGCAGGATGTTCCTCCGACTCCACTTCCATGGAGGAAAAAAATTACACCATACCTGCCCAAAAGATTGATACCTTAACAATTGATGTAAAGGACAAAAAAATAAGTATCCTCCAATCTAAAGATGAACAAATTCATATTGTTTACTATGAAAGTGAGAAAAATTTTTACAAGATTGATCTATCTGACGATAAAGAACTGTCAATGGTAAGTGACAGTAATAAGGAATGGAACGACTATATCGGAGGAAAAGGCTCGCAAGTAACCAGAACTATTCAGGTATCGATACCTGATGCAACTTTAAAAAATTTGACTTTAAAAACATCAAATGAAAGTATTGTATTACCGACAATCGTGTTTTTAGGGACAGTGGAAGTAAACATAAATAACGGAAATATCCAACTGGACAAATTGAATGTAGGGACGGCTATAACCCTTGAAACAAAAAACGGAAATATTAGCGGTTCAATTTCAGGGTCATATGATGATTTCGCGATCTTAAGCAAGGTAAAGAAAGGAGATAGCAATTTACCTGCCAATAAAGAGAATGGTTCGAAAAAATTATCTGCTTATACAAATAACGGCGATATTACCTTACAATTTTCTGAGTAGCCAGTAGTTAAATATTGGCTCGTATGAAATCAAATACAAGGGATAACCCCTGTTTCACTTTTGAAACTTCTGGTCCTACCTCTTCGACTATTCCACCGGCCTATGACCGATAAAATATCCCTCTTGTAATGGAAAATCACCTTGATAAATTTGTTGATCCGACCCGTAAATCGATTATTTTATGATGTACCCGAGGGTCAAAATTAAGCTTGATCGTGACTTCCATCAAAATAAAGTATAAGCCGCATTACAGCGGCTTATACTTTCTGAATTACATTGAGACTCAGGAGTCGCCATTCATGAATTTCGTGCTGTTTTGGCAACTTTTCGGACTAAGCGGACGTACCTTGTTAATCCCGAATCCTACTCTTCTTAGAACATAGCAAAAAATCCGTAAAAAGAGGCCTCAATCGAAGACTCCTTTTACGGAATAAAATCCATTACCTATATGAACAGCCAGCTTATTTCTTACTCCGCACTTCAAAAATCGCAAACTTCAGATAGTGTCCTTCGTTAACGCCTAGAATCTGCGGATGGTCTTTGCCTGCTGCACGCCATTCCACAAGTCTCAATACTTTACCTGCATCTTTAGCTGCGTCGGCAATCGTCTCAAGGAATAGATCCGGCTGCATGTGGTAAGAACAACTTGCAGTAACCAAATATCCGCCTTCGTTCACCAGCTTCATGCCGTGTAGATTAATATCCTTGTAACCACGGCAAGCACCTGCTACTGCACTTTTAGTTTTCGCAAACGCTGGAGGGTCTAGGATAACTACATCCCAAGTTTTACCTCCACCTGCTGTCATCGGCTTGGAGGTATCCGTTTTGGTTGTTTTGCCTCCGGATTTAGCATTTGTAGACGCTACTGTTGATTCCGTTCCGCTTGCAATCGTCGCCCGCTCCGAACGTTCCTCCAGACCTTTTACCTGATTGCGCAGGTAAGCAAAAGCATCATCCACTACAAATTCCACTCGATCACTAAAGCCATTCAGCTCCACATTGACCTTGGCACTCTCTATGGCATGAGCAGAAACGTCAAGGCAGGTTACTTTTTTCGCGCCATACTTGCAAGCATGCAGAGTGAAGCTGCCTGTGTGCGAGAAACATTCCAGCACTGTAGCACCATCCCAATAAGGGAAGGTTACGTGTTTACCACTCTTGTTTACCGGCAAAGTTTGTAACGAGCCATCTTCTGCTTCGATTTCTTGCAGCGTAATGCCACTTCGTCCACCCCAGCCCTTCATGAGTGGGGCAATGGATGCTCTATTCTCACGCTGATCAAAGAAGTAGCCTGTCTTTTGGCCCTCTTCGATATCTACTACCAGCTTAAGGCCATTCTCACTTACGGTAACATGACGCGGGCATTCCCCGTACAGCACACCCGTAGTCTGCTCCATCCCTTCCAGTTCGCGCACGCTAACATCACTGCGTTCATAAATACCACGCGGTGTCATAACCTGTACAAGTGCTTCAACAATCTCTGTACGGCGCTTGTCCATTCCAAGTGTAAGGAGCTGCACAACCAGAATATCCCCGAATCGATCCACAATAAGCCCTGGCAAAAAGTCCGCCTCTCCATAAACCAAACGGTAAGCATCTGCCCCAGGAAGGAAACGTTCTCTATGCTGTAGACAATTCGTAAACCGTTCTGCGAAAAAAGCGGTGTCCATTATAGCCAACGGTCCCTGTGATACAATTCTCACCCGAATCTGCGATGCTGGATTGTAATATCCTACAGCCAGAAACCGACCTTGATGGTTAAGGACATCAACTAATCCCCCAGCCTCTGGGTTTCCTTCAACTGATGCAACTTCACCTGCGTAGACCCATGGATGGCCCTGTTCCAGTCTTTTTTTACGATTGCGTTCTAAAATAACCGATGCCAATGACTTCAACTCCCTGTTTTTCTAAAAATGATTTTATACATGTCCTACTTGTTACTTTCATATATTGGTGTACAACCCTCGTCCAAAGGAGTATGCCCTATGTTCCGTGAACTGCTTTTCCCTATCATATATGGTCTTATTATCTTTCTGGCTGGCATGAAGCTTATGGAAACAGCCTTGTCCAAGCTCGCAGGCCCTCTGATGACTAGAAGCCTTAATAAGGCTACCTCTACACCAATCAAAGGAATGATTGCCAGTAGCTTGCTGTCGGCCCTGCTTCAGAGCAGCACGGCTGTAACCGTGCTAACGATCGGTATGGTGAATGCCGGCCTGCTCACCTATGCTCGTACACTAGGCATTATCTTAGGTAGCAACATCGGCACTACTTTGACCACAGAACTGATCGGACTTCAGATCAATTCCATGGCCTCCCCATTGCTGGCTGCCTCGCTGAGTCTGTGGGCAGCTGCGGTTATAGCAGGCGAGTTACCACATACGTCACGGGCGGTAGCACTGTGCCGGAAAATATCAGAGCCGCTGCAATTCATCAGCCTGGCTGTATCAGGATTCGCCCTAGTCTTATGGGGAATCGCAGTCATGCAATCCATCGGCGGAACTCTTCAAGAGAGTGGCCTATTCCTCTGGTTCCTGAATCATGCAGCCACAAGTGCCCTATGGGGACTCGCCGCAGGTGCCTGCTTAACTGCCCTGTTACATAGCAGCGCAGCAGTTATAGCCATGGCCATGGGTATTGCCGCCTCGGGTGCCATGCCGCCAGAGCTCGGCATAGCCATCGTGCTCGGTGCTAATGTCGGTACCTGCGTCACGGCAGTCATTGCTTCCATCGGCGGCTCATCTTCCGGCGTCTTCGTCGCTTGGTCGCATGTTGCGCTCAATGTAGGCGGTGCGCTACTGTTCCTACCTCTAATCGGTCCCCTACAAGCAACTGCTGCATGGATTGGCGGAGGAGCCGCCTCACAAATCGCCCATGCACAGACTATTTTTAATGTAGTATGCTCGCTAATCGCACTGCCATTATGTTACCTGCCTGTATGGTCAAGACTGGAGAAACGTCTTCAATCGTAACAATATACTGTAACGCCTGATCCCAAACTTTCCACAACTGTACTATTATACTTCAATCGAAAATATTATAAAACCGCGATCCATCGTAAAAAGTGATTACCGTCGAAGATATTGCGATCAGAGCGAATAAGATTAAAGCAATATAGTCATTTCTTGAGAACGGACGACTGCTGTACCAAGTCCGTTTTCTATTAGTTCCGAAGCCACGTAACTCCATAGCCGTACTAATATTCTCAATTCGCTCAATGCTAGTCAGAATCAAGGGCATTAGAATCGAAATGATATTTTTAAGCCGCTTAGGCAGCTTTTCTTTTCGAGAAATGTCTATTCCCCGTGCCTGAGCAGAGAACGATATATTCTCATAATCTCTTTGGATATCCGGAATGTACCGCAGCGCAAGCGATACAGAATATGCAATTTTATAATTCACACCAATCCGGTTTAAAGATGCTGCGAATTCACTAGGATTTGTCGTTAGAAGGAACAACAGTGCCATAGGAATGACTACTGCATACTTAAGGGCA
Source organism: Paenibacillus sp. FSL E2-8871 (assembly GCF_038000345.1). Lineage (NCBI taxonomy): Bacteria > Bacillati > Bacillota > Bacilli > Caryophanales > Paenibacillaceae > Paenibacillus > Paenibacillus sp. FSL E2-8871. The sequence goes on from NZ_JBBOBV010000001.1 coordinate 3,048,343, forward strand.
ATATTTAATTGATAGAATAGCTGCTCATATGTAACGGTATACCGACCTACAAGATGAACAATATCATGACGTGAACCGTATATCTTTACACCTTCCAATGGAGAAAAAATAAAGATAGCTATATGATTAAGCACAAAGAAGATCAGGATAAAATATAGTACGAAAGCGTAATCCTGAAATTGAACTTTAGAGACTCTAAAGGCAATCAAACTAAATAATAGCATCACTATTAGACATCTTGTATCATATGTAATCATCCCTGTCACAGACCACACTATAAATAAAATCAGCTTAGTAGCGCCTGTAAGACGGTGAATAGGTGAATCTTGCTTCGTAAAAGTTAACATTGTGGCCTTCATCCGCCCCGGCTCCTCCTGTCGTATGCAATAAATCTTCTTACGAACTCTTCTGGCTGATCCAATTGGACCCTCATAGCCAATGTAAATAGTGAGGTCTCTTTCAAATTAGCATTCCTCACTACTTCTATATTGGTTAATACTCGCTCAGGGCTATCATCAGCAAGCTTAACACCATCAGACAACACTACAGCTCTATCGGCATACTCCAGCATAAGATGCATATCATGCGTAATCATAATGACCGTCATTCCCTGTTCCCGAAGCGTCAAAAGAAATTCCATCATTTCGTTGTAGTGCCTATAATCCTGTGCTGCAGTCGGCTCATCTAATATGATCACTTCCGGCTCCAGGATCATAATAGAAGCAATAGTCACACGTTTCTTCTGTCCGTAGCTGAGCGCAGAGATAGGCCAGCTACGAAAAGCGTATAGACCGCATATTTTCAAAACATGATGCACTCGCTCACGAATAATCTCCTCGGACACCCCTCGTAATTTAAGGCCTAGCGCAACCTCATCATATAAAAGCGTCTTAGAAATCATATGATTAGGATTCTGCATCACGAAACCGATCCGCTCTGCCCGCTCCTTAATCGTATCCTTGGCAATATCCCTTCCGTTCATCAATATCGAACCGGAAGTGGGCTTATAAAAGCCACAGATAAGCTTAGATACCGTGGATTTCCCAGCACCATTTCTCCCAGCTATACAGACCATCTCTCCTTTATGAATAAGAAGGTTAAGTTTATGAAGTACTGGTCTGCTCTTCTCATAACCGAATGAAACATCATGTAACTCAAGGATAGGTAGACTCTCACGTTTATCCTGCTGCGAATTATTATTATCATACCAGTACTCAAGCTTGATGGAGCAAGAGTCCAGCCGAATTTCATCTATATGCTGTGGATTCATATCTGATGCAATCGTACATCCTGCATACTTTAAAGCCGTTAAATAGAGAGGTTCCCGAATACCTACTTCTGAAAGTAAGCGAGTGCTTAATAGCTCAGCGGCTGGCATATCCGCCGCAATGCGTCCGTCATGGATCACAATAATGCGGTCCACCGCACGGTGAAGTACTTCCTCGAGTCTGTGCTCGATAATAATAACCGTTTTACCGGTCTCTTTTTGCACTCGGTCAATAAGCTCAATCGCTTTTGTGCCGGTATATGGATCTAAGTTTGCCAAAGGCTCATCAAACAACAGGATGTCCACATTACCAACCAGAACACCAGCTAAGGTTGTTTTCTGCTTCTGACCACCTGACAATTCCTGAGGTGACGCTCCCAAATATTCGTGGATATCCACGGCTGTTGCCGCAGCCACTACCTTTTCTATCATTTCGGCCTGTTGAACCGCGTGATTCTCCAGACTGAAGGCGATATCCTCACCAACCGTTAATCCAACAAATTGTCCATCCGGGTCTTGTAGTACAGTCCCGACCTGATCCGACAATGCCGCAATACTAAGTTCTTTCTGCTCCAGACCCATAATTCGCAATGACCCTGACATTTCACCTTTATAGGCAAAAGGGATGAGTCCGTTTATACAATGAGCCAGTGTACTTTTTCCAGAACCAGAGGGTCCCACAATAAGTACCTTCTCCCCTTCGGCAATCGTTAAGTTGATATCTGTGAGTGTAGGCTCCTGCTGTGCTCGATATTGAAAACTAAAATCCTTAAATTCAATCACTGCTTTTTTCATCCTTGACCTTCCTCTTAGCTTCGTTTGAAGAATTTCACTTCCATTATATGTTTTACAGCCATAAAAAAGCCGGTGATCTCCACCGGCTTTTGGTTTGGATTATATGCTACTCAGGCTTCTCTGGTCAAGCTGCCTTGCTTCGTTCTTGTCTTTGCATATGCAATTGCGAGTAGTGAGCCAATCACTGCTACAGTGACTATATTGGATGCTCCGGCGATAAGTCCTTGTGAGAATACTTTATTCGCTGGTTCCGCATAGATTAGAATATCCAGTACAGGTGCTACTAAGAACCAGGCGATTGCGTTTGCTACAATCTGGGCCAGATTAAAACGAATCAGTTCCTTTCGTCCGAACTCCCCGTCATGAATCCCAATTCTAGCCACAAGCAGACCAACAACGAGCCCAACAATTCCAGAAGCGATCACCCAACTGAACCAAGGGGAACCATAAAAAATCGCATCCTTCAGTGTATGTCCGATCAGACCAATGAGTAATCCGGCAAACGGACCGTACAACAGTGCGAACAATGCCAGTAAAGCGTATGTAGTCTCAATGTTAGTGTTTGGAATTCCGGATGGAATCGAACCGAACCTGCCCAAAATAACGAATAAAGCAGAACCGATACCAATCGCAACAATCGTCTTAATCGATAACACCTTTTGTTTTGCCATATTTTCATCTCCCCCTACGCTTCTTTTTTATTTTATGTAATTATACATCGGAATAGTCGGAATTAATATAGATTAAAATAAAAAAATCTGCAAAGCAACATTAATGTTGGCTTTGCAGACCCAGACCACTTATAGAGTTATTATATGATTTGCTTTATCTATTTCACAGTAACGGTTACCGTCACTGTCTTGGTGCCAATCTTTCCTTTAATGGATGCCGTTCCTTTGCTCACAGCTACAATCTGGCCGCTAGCAGATACTCTAGCTACAGAAGGCTTAGAGCTAGTCCACGCCGCACTTCCAGTAACAATAGCGGTCTTCCCCGTATCATACTGCGCAATCACAACCGCATTCTGAACAGCTCCCGGGGCCATCTTCAGTCTATTTTCGTTGACAGTCAACTTCAATAGCTTAGGAACTACATTAATTTTGACACTAGCAGCGAGCCCTTGATAAGAACCTGATAACGTCGCAGTTCCTTCTGTTATGGCTTTAACAGATGTACTTTTAACCGTGGCAACTGCTTCATTCGAGGACTCCCAATTCATGCTGCTGGAGATATTCCCCGTCTTACCATTAGAGTAGTAAGCCGTTACCTTTATGGATTTAGAACCTTTAATATTCAATTCAATCGCATTCGGTTCTACAACAATTTTAGTAACCTTTTGTTCAATAGTAACTGGGATACTAATAGTCTTATTAGCGTAGGTTCCCTTTAAAGTGGCAGAACCCTTCACCAGTCCTTTGATTACCTTGCCGGAAGAGGTTGTCTTGATAATTGCATTCGTACCGGTAATCTCCCATTCCATAGTACCTGTAGCATCGAGTTCATTCCCATTTTCCATCACAGCTTTGACTTCAGGAACAGCCTTCTCTTCACCAGTAACAATCACAACGTTTTCCTCTGGTCCGAGCAAAATATGAACCTTATCTTTAACTGTAACACTCACTACAACACTTTTTTCCCGGATAGATGCTTTTGAGGAGGTAGGATTCTCCGATTTTATTTTGCCGACAATATTAACAGTACCAGCCTTTTCAGCAACGAGCTTGCCATCTTTGATGGTGGCGATCTCATCGTTGGCAGAAGTCCACTCGATTTCTTGACTGAGATCCAGCTTCGTTCCATCTAGCTTGGTTCCGTTGACCTTTGGCAAACTAACGGAATCCTCTGTGTACATGTCCAGTTCCTTTTTATCAGCTTCCAACTCAGTAATCGTAGGATATACCGTCAACTTAAAGCTTTTACTAATCCCTCTGTACTCTGCTTTAATAACCGATGTTCCCACTGCTTTTGCGGTGATCGCTGCAGCATCAGTACCCGCAGTAACCGTCGCCGCGAGTTGGTTGTCCGAACTCCATACTGCACTACTGGATACATTCGGAGTGGAATTCGCAGCATCTCGAACTTCTGCTTTGACGTTCAAGCTCTCACCCATAAACAAGAATTGATCGCCTGATGGAGTTAGCAATAACGCTTCATAAGGAGCACGTACATATACATCCAAAGTTTGTGTAATTCCTAAATAAGTTACTGTAATTACAGCTTTTCCCGCGGCTAATACTTTGATTTCTCCCTTGTCTACCGTAGCAACACTGGTATTGGAAGAAGACCATTCCGCTTTCGTGGAAATATCATTTGCGGTCGATTTTGTAGTCTCTTTGGTAAACGCAGCGATTTTTACCGGATTATCGCCAACGAGCATTTCAATTTCCTTAATTACGATGCCCTTATCATTTTTAAGTTCAATTCCAGAGTAAGGCAATTTGACTACTGCTTTAAAGGTTGCTGTTAAGTCCTTGTATTTGGCAGTAATGGTTGAAGTACCTTCACCTGCCAGTGTGATCTTACCTTCTGCAATCGTCAATACGCTTGTATTGGAGCTGCTCCAAGTGGTATCAGCCGTTACATCCTTGGCAGAAGTCGCTGTTTCGCCACCAATCGCATTGGCTTTGACCAACAGTTTATCCTCTTCGTCACCCAATTTGTAATTCCCTTCGGAGCTATATTCGAGCTTTAATTCTTTGATCGGATGTGAGACCTCTACTTCTATAGTAGCGAGTGCATGATTATAAGTAGCTGTAATAATAGCTTTTCCGCTATCTATTGGAGTCAATAAGCCATTTACTACTTTTACAGCGTTAGTGTTAGAAGAATTCCATACCACTGCACCAGTCACATCTCTTTTGGAGGAGGACCCTTCCACATTCGCATATACCTTCAGTTGCTTTGGCGTTTGTCCAACCGTAAGCTGCACTTTGGCTGAGCTTTCAAACTCAATCGAGTTGATATCGCCGGCAGCTGCAAAGACACTTACCGGAAAAACCGCAGTAGCTAACAATATCATGATGAGGAGCATTTTCGTCATTTTCCTGTACACAGTCATTTGTTCTCTCCCTTAGGTTATAATGTCGTTTGGTGGTTTATCCCCACACTCTTTTACTTATATCGACAATTGTACACCAAGTGTTTACCCTATAACTCCATAAAGCCAAATTCAGGACTTTCAGACTAGATAATCAGGTGAAGGGTTGATCAATATATTAGGAAGTAATATGCTAGCTACTACATTCTTTTTTTGAACCAAGGGGGCTACGATGAGTATAGAGAACTTTCAACTAGAGACAATCCCTACTCCAAAAGAGGAGGATAGCTTCCTTAAAGGGGTAAAAGATTGCATTCCTACACTACTCGGTTATTTGAGCATTGGACTTGCAGCAGGTGTTGTTCAAAAGACCGCCGGGCTGAGCATTGCTGAGATTGCCTTGATCAGTCTGATGCTTTATGCCGGTTCAGCACAGTTTATAGCTGCTGGAATGATAGCTGTAAGCAGCTCGCCTGTTGCTATTATCGTTACGATATTTATCGTGAATCTTCGTCATATTTTGCTTAGTGCAGCTCTTTCACCTTATTTCCGGCATCTTACCCCACTGAGAAACATGCTGGTTGGAACCCTGCTGACAGATGAGACCTTTGGAGTTGCTATTAATCAAACAGTGAATAAGCAACAAATCAGTGAAAAATGGATGCATGGCCTTAATCTCACTGCCTATTTAAATTGGTTTATTGCGAATATAGCAGGAGCTTTTTTGGCACAGTGGATTTCTGATCCAGATCAATTCGGTCTACAGTTTGCTTTACCTGCCATGTTCATTGGCATCCTTGTTATTTCCATGATTGATCGTAATAAAATAAAACTTGATTTAGTTGTCGCAATTCTAGCAGTAATCATCGCTGTAGCTAGCTCCTTCGTATTCTCCGGTAGTGTAGGTGTCATTATTGCAACGGTCATTGCGTCAACAGTAGGGATGGTGCTTGAAAAATGGAAGTGAGATGGGATGTATTTTTGATTATTCTAGGGGCGGCTTTGGTAACCTTCATTCCAAGGGTGGTTCCATTAATGATTCTAAGCCGATTCGAATTGCCTGAATGGGGAATGCGCTGGTTAAATTATGTTCCTATCTCTGTTATGGCGGCACTAATAGGTCAGGAGATCCTCTTAAATGATGGAAAATTCTCACCTATAGCTAATAACGTTGAGCTTTTTGCGGCAATCCCTACTTTTTGGATCGCTATAAAGACCCGGAGTTTGCTGGGAACTGTACTTACGGGTGTTATTTCCCTTATGATCCTGCGGATGTTTTTTTGATCATGCAGGGGACCCCAAAAGCAATGAGTTACTGTGGCTGCTAGTTCCCCCGTCTCTTATCTGACCACTTCTTGGCGCTACTCGTAAGAATTCGTTATCAGGAATAGCTGCATTATTTCTGCGTAACGATCAGGATTCATCATGCCAGTTTCGTCCATAAAAGAGTTAAAAAGATGACATAGTACCAATCATTTATAGTGATTGTAAGCGAGAGCTTCTCTTTCAGACGCTCCGCACCACCTTCTCAGCGATATCTGGGGGATTTATACCCCTCTTTCTCACGTTTCACACCTTTCGGGCTATATCTGGGGGATTTATACCCCTCTTTTTCATCTTTCGCGCCTTCCGGGCGATATCTGGGGGATTTATACCCCTCTTTTTCACTTTTCTCGCCTTCCGGGCGATATCTGGGGGATTTATACCCCTCTTTCTCACGTTTCACACCTTCCGGGCGATATCTGGGGGATTTATACCCCTCTTTCTCACGTTTCACGCCTTCCGGGCGATACGGGCGCAGTTTTGGGCTTCTTTGCAAAATCACTGCTAATATATGTACCACTTTTCCAAGAATATTGTCCCTGGAGTCCGAAAGTATGCTCAAATGGCTAAAAAGCATGCTGGTATCTCCATAGAAAACCGCAAGATTAGGAGAGAGCTATGCCTCTCCCATGTAGCAGCCACGTCTCAGCCATCCGGCAGCTATTTCTCTGCTATGCGGTTGCATTTCTCAGCTAACGCCAAACACACAAAGGAGCAATTCTCCATTAACGGGAGAATTGCTCCTTTGCTGTCTTTTAACTAACGTCTATTCCTTAACGAACAGCCAGCTTAAGACCGCTCTGACTAACCCCGACCAATTCGCCTCGGCATTCGTTCACACCAGCTTCGGTGATCTTCACCTCACAAAGTTCTCCTTGAAGTGAATCCTCTCCATCAAAGAAGACCTGCAAATAGTTGTCGCTGAATCCATGCTGGATATTACGGCCCGGAGCTCCTTTAGCGGATCTTTCCGGAATCACACTAAGCGTCTGTCCTACAAACTTACGGGCATATGCTAATTGCATTTCTTCGGATAGATCAATCAGCTCCTGCACGCGTACATTTTTGATCTCCTCATCGATCTGATTCTCCATCCGCGCTGCAGGAGTACCTGTCCGCTTGGAATACGGGAACACATGCATCTCCGAGTAATTTACAGCCTTCATGAAATCGTATCCGGCACGGAACATCTCATCGGTCTCACCCGGGAATCCAACGATAACATCCGTAGTAATCCCGACATCTGGCATCGCCTGGCGGATCAATTGCATTTTGGCGTAATACTCTTCTGTCGTATATTTACGGCGCATCGCTTTCAGCACATCATTATGACCGGCTTGTAACGGAATATGCAGATGACGGCACATTTTGGAGGAGCGGTTCAGCACCTCAAGCAGCTTCTCATCAATCTGACTAGCTTCAATAGAACTGATACGCACCCGTTCCAGACCATCTACCTTATCTAGATCCCACAGTAAATCGGAAAGACGGTAATTATCAAGATCATCACCGTAACCTCCGGTATGAATACCCGTTAGTACAAACTCCTTATACCCTGCTTCTACCAATTGATGCGCTTGAGCTACGATGCTTTTTGGATCACGGCTGCGAGAAAGTCCACGCGACCATGGAATGATACAGAAGGTGCAGAAGTTGTTACAACCATCCTGAATCTTCATAAAAGCACGCGTCCGATCCGCAAAGCCTGGCACATCCATCTCTTCGAACTCGCGTGTCTTCATAATATTACGCACAGCATTAACCGGCTGACGTGAGGCTTCAATATTCTTCACATGTGTCATGATCTGATCGCGGTCCTGGTTACCGATGACAAGGTCAACTCCAGGAATATCTAGAATCTCCCCAGGAGAGGTTTGTGCGTAGCAGCCTGTTACGGCTACGATGGCCTCTGGATTACGGCGCACGGCACGTCGGATCATTTGACGGCTTTTTTTGTCACCTGTGTTAGTTACTGTACAAGTATTAATCAGATATACATCGGCGGGACCCTCGAAATCAACCTGCTCGTAACCTTCATTTTTAAATAGCTGCCAAATGGCTTCGGTATCATAGAAATTCACTTTACAACCTAAAGTATAAAACGCTACGGATGGCATCTCTTAAGCTCCTCCCATTTCTCCAGATTCATATAATATACAAGCAGCGGCAACCATGCCCGCTGTCTCACAGCGCAGAATTCGCCGTCCTAGTCCTACGGATACTGCCCCGGCTTCTTCTGCCTTGAGGCATTCCTCCGGAGTAAAACCTCCTTCAGGACCTACCACAACCATAACTTTCCCGCCAGACTGCGGCGAAAGCGATGCTAACCATGGAGCGACGCTGCTTCGAAGCTGTAAGCCTTCCTCTTTTTCATAACAGAAATAAACAGCATCATACTCACTAAAAGTCTGCAAAAGCTGCTTCCAGGACAACGGTGACCCTACAGACGGAACGATGTTCCGATGAGCCTGTTCGGCAGCTTCCTTACAAATTTTACGCCAGCGATCCAGTCGTTTGCTTTCTTTACGCTCGTCGTATTGCACTATTGTGCGTTCTGACAGAAAAGGAACAAAGCCTACAGCACCAATCTCTGTACACTTCTGAATGACAGTTTCCATCTTATCGGCTTTAGGCAAGCTCTGAGCGACTGTAATTTTAATTCGAGGTTCATGCGTCATCTCCAGGGACTCCAAAATGTTCACAGTGACTTCCCCAATTTCAATCTGCGCAATCTCTACTAATGCCTCACGGGAAACACCATCGCTAACAATAAGCTTGTCCCCTGCCTTACCACGCATCACTTTAGCGATATGACGGGCATCTTCCCCATCAATTCTCACGGTATCCGCACCAAACTGCTCCGGTGTAACGAAATATCGCTGCATCTCATCATCATCCTGTTCATAAATTCAGTAACAAGTATAAACGCCTTCGGCGTCCTTATAAGGACGGTAAGCGTTTAATCGAAAAATATAAGTCATAAAGTATAGAGTGATACTTATACTTTCTTATATTTGAAGAAACGGCTTAGTCGCCCTTATAAGGACGTCACCCGTTTCTTCAAGAAATATAAGGTTCGGTCAGACGAAAATTAACGATCAAATTTTGATCAAATTACATAATACAATGTTTGACAAAGGTTGAACAGACTTCATCCCTTGCCTTAGCTGCCAAAAATTCTTAGAGACAGCTGTACAAATGTTCTGGACATTTCACTAGCCCAGCCTGCAAGCGGATCAATCGTATACGTCCGTAGCCCAGGAATAAACAGAATCAATAAAAAGAGAAATACAGCCCATTGTTCAAATTGCTGTAATTTGCCGCGGATCGAACGTGGGGCGATATCTTCCACAATCCGATAGCCATCCAGTGGCGGCAGCGGAATAAGATTGAACAGAAACAGAAAGAAGTTCCATTGAATGAAGGTGCCAAAGAATAAGTATACAGCCTCGAGCATGCGATCATTCGAGATATTATCTAGAACTCCAGTTGCCGCAAGTGCACCGTATATTATAGCACCAATAATTCCTAAGAGCAGGTTACTGATTGGTCCTGCAGCCGACACGATGACTCCCATGAGACGAGGACGACTAAAGTTATCGCGGTTTACCGGAACCGGACGTGCCCAACCGAAGCCAGCAACTAGCAGCAGCAAAATACCAAAGAAATCGAAATGAACAGCAGGATTAAGCGTCATGCGGCCAAGTAATCTTGCTGTTGGGTCACCGAACTTATTCGCGAAATATGCATGACTGAATTCATGTACTGTAAAAGCAATTAAAATTGTAATGAGCAGGAAAGGAAGCTGATCTAAATCTACTCGAATTATATTTTGTAATATATCCATCTTTACCTCTTTCCGGCTGTAAACGCCACCCAATCTTCCTCACGGGATATTTCAATAATCTCAAAACCAGACGCTTTCAGCGCGTTCGCTACAAGTCCTTCTTTATCTTTATATATACCTGAGGTAATGTAGAGGCCTCCAGGCTGAAGCGCGCGGTACACATCATCCGTAAACAATACGATGATTTCCGCCAAAATATTCGCAACTACAATTTGTACAGGCAATGTCACGCCAAGGCTGCCTTCTTGCTCTTGCTTAGCAGGAACGGCTCCTTCTAGTGAGTGACCAGGTCTAGCGGATGGCCACATCTCTCCAGCCGCTGTATCAGCTACGCCTTCCCCGCCCAGCAGCGATAGAAGATCGCTCTCTTTTACCGTTATGGATGATTCAAGCTTGTTAAGGGCTACATTCTCCCGTGCACTTTCCACAGCCACCGGATCTAAATCTAATGCCAATACGGATTTTGCACCTAGCAGCATCGCACCTACAGCCAGAATTCCTGAACCGGTGCCGACATCAATAACTTCTTCACCGCCGCTAATATTCTTTTCAAGTGCACGGAGGCACAAAGCTGTTGTAGGGTGAGTCCCAGTACCAAATGCCATGCCAGGGTCGATCTCAATGATGGCTTCATCTGGACTCTCAGGCGTATATTCCTCCCAGGTTGGTTTAATGGTAAGACGTTTGGATACGCGTAGCGGTTTGAAATATTGCTTCCAAGCATGCGCCCATTCGTCTTCATCCACAGTCTTCCAAGAAATCAACGCTTTGCCTGGATCAATCCCGTACTCATGCAATTCGACTACCCGTGGAGTCAATTCTTCTATAACAGCATCCATATCTGTGGAATCGGCATAATACCCTTTTATGACCGCTTCCCCTTCAGGAATATCATTCAAAGGTTGGTCGTACAATTCACCGTAACGTGTATCCCGTTCTTTATTCAGTGTGCCGGATTCCTCGATTGAAACCCCACCCGCACCAGCTTCATATAAAAAATTCGAAATCATTTCCTGTGCTTCTTCTGTTGTATGTATCGTCACTTCATGCCATAACATCTTTATGTAATCCTCCTAAAAGTTTTGTGAGCATTTGCTTCATTGATTTACTTCGTGCAAAACTCGCTTCGAAAGCATAGGCTTAGTTTTGTGAGCATTTGCTTCATTGGTTTACTTCGTGCAAAACTCGCTTCGAAAGCATTCGCTTCATAGTATAACATTTCTTATTGGTGTAACGCCAAACTACAGCTCAACAACCTGCGACGTCCTCTTTACGCCTACAAAAGCAGTTGAGCGAATGATCATCCACCATCCCCGATGCCTGCATAAAAGCATAACATATTGTAGTACCCACAAACTTCATGCCTTTCTTCTTTAATGTCTTACTCATCTCGTCAGACTGAGCCGTCGAAGCAGGTACATCTGCACGAGTCTTCCAATGATTAATAGTTGGCACACCTCCGACAAAGCTCCAGAGATACTCTGCAAAGCTGCCATATTCCTCGCAAATTCGCAAATACACACCCGCATTACGAATGATAGCATCAATTTTTAATCGATTTCTAATAATCCCTGGATCACTCATTAGCTCTGCAATTTTGGCTTCATCATAATGGACAATCTTATTCGGATCAAATCCGTCAAATACCTCTCTGAAACGCGCCCGTTTTTTTAGTACCGTGTACCAGCTCAGCCCTGCCTGCATCCCTTCCAGCATAAGCAATTCAAACAGCTTTTGGTCACCATACAGAGGCTTTCCCCACTCTTCATCATGATAGGCAATATATAGAGGATCATCATTGACCCAAGCACAGCGAGTGACTTCCATCATTTCCCCCTCCTTTAATTATTCATAGTAAACCTTTACAACGTCTACTCACTGTATACGAAAAAAAGGGAAGAACACAAGGTTCATCCCCTAAAAAAGTTATTCTATTTCCTTTAATTATGCTTCTTCTAACTCTTATGACTGGATCTGCACTCTCGTTTCTTTATCCGGATCATCAGTTGTATAGTAGAACATATAGATAGTAGCTTCTGTACCTTTAAAATTCTTATACACATCAATGGCCTTGTTGTTTCCATCCCCCGCGAAATTGACGGTTAGCGGTTTACCTAGGATGCGCTCCTTACCAAGCCCGATATGTGTTTGGTTAATTCCACCGAAGCGAGCATCTTCACTCCCAGTTTCTACATAAAGATCGGATCCCTGCATATAGTATGTCCACTTCACCGGATACCCGTTGAGTTGCTGGATAATCGTCTGTTTCTTTTGAGAGATGTTCGTTAAAAGAAGCGGTATTTTGTCATCATTATTATTTGTAATTTTATAGCTGCCATGCTGAGTCACCTTATATTTAGCTACAAAGGTAATCGGAGTCTCTTTCGTAATTTCAAGATCGACTGGCCGTTCGAAACGAAGCACTGTCAGCTCCGGCTCACCCTCTGGAGATCTCCATAAATGCCCCTCAAGCGTCTTGCCTGCTACTTCAAGAGCATACTTTTTATAAGGGAAGCCATTGTCTATATCCTTACTTCTAACTGTGACTCGAATTTGAGTAGGCGACACAACCATATTCTCCAGCGTGTAATCAGTCTCACCTGCCTCGAGCGGCAGATTCAGACTGGTTTTTATCGTCCCGCTCTCCATCTGCTTTTTGCTTAATTGAAGATCGAATGAAAGTGGTCCATTAACATCTTTTTCTTTCTTCATATATTGCAGCTGATAAGTCGTTTGACCACCGGAAACATCCTCCGCCTTAAAGTATTGCTGCGCTGTATACTCCCCTTTTTCTCCTGGTGTACCGAAAGTACCTCCAGGCAGCGAATTTATGAGCGTTCCATTTTTGTAACCGACAATATTTGGATAGGCCCATTCTTTTGCTTCTGGCTGATCAAAAATGATCGCTGAAGAGAATAACATTTTCTCTTGACCTTGGGTAAATGGCTTCACCTCTATGCTGCGCATCCCTTCCTGTCCAATAGGGAAGCTCTGTGTCTCCGTCGAGTGAATATCCAGCGGCAAATCTAACGATTGTTCACTAAAAGCCTGAATATCATTTGTAACTAGCTGAACATTCACGGTGTCCTTCTCTGGTGTCCATTCACTTTCGAAATAACCGTTATAAATTTGGTTCTTTTCGTCCCAGTTCAGATAATTGTACTCTCCAGAACTATTTCCCCCCTCAGTACCTTTCAGGGTCATCTCAGTCACACGCCAAGTTTCACTGTCCTGTCGTTGTCCAACATCCAATGTGAATAAGATGACCGTTCGATTCTCATCCACGATGGCGGTATGTAGCTTTAGCGTCACTCCGTCCTTTGTCACCGATTGATCCAGCTTTTGACCGAGGTTTTGTGCCAGTGCCGCCTGAATACCACCTTTTTCACGGAGCATTGTATCCCAATTATAATGAACTGCCGCATATACTGGCGCCGCCGCTAGAAGTACTGAAAACGATGAAACAAGTGCTATTTTGCTCCAGTTTCTCCCCTGTTTCTGGCTACCACTGCTCATCCGAGCGTGAAAAGATGTTGTATTTTTATGTTCAATTCTCTCCCACATGCTTTCAAAATCAGGATATGTTACACTTTGACCCTCATTTAACTGATGCTCCAGCATATTCTCCAACTTTTTCATAAGATTCGCCCTCTTTCCGTTCAATTTGAACCCCAGCCTCCAGCAAAATTCTCCGCAATACCTTTAGCCCTTTATGCAGCCTTGATTTGGTGGTCCCGAGCGGGATGGATAGCAGGTCCGATACTTCAGCCAAGCTGAAATCATGCATGTACCTAAGCGTAATCACCATCCGAAGTTTGACTGGGAGCTGGCTCAAATATTTCGCCCATTCCATTGTCGTCTCCCGCTGCTCAATCAATCGTTCTACAGGGATTTCAGGAGACTTCTTAAATAAATAAAGATTGTCTGATATTTTTTGTTGTAAAGTACGCTTCCGTTTCAAATGATTCAGGCAATGGTTGACCGTTATTTTCATAATCCAAGCCTTCAAATGCTCTACGTTCTCACGATTCGTGTGAAATACGGTAATGAACACATCCTGCGTCAAGTCCTCCGCATCCGCGGCGTCATGCACCATATAGTAGCAGGTCCGATATACATCCTTGTTGTAGGCTTCGAATAATTCCCGATTAGTCTCCAAATCTTTCTCCCTCCTTTCTTATCCGTGATATCTATATGACAACCAATCTCTGGAAAAGGTTCGTTTTTCTGAGCATAAACTATAGATGCTAGTAATAACAGATGAAAGATAGCAATTATACTCGCAACACAAAAAGCCACTCCCCATAAATCTGGGAACTGGCTTTCCTTTATATTCACGCTAACAGCATACAGAAATTAAATGATATTCATAACCTCTCGTGCTTGTGTATCTAAATCCTGGGCTGAGGAAGAGATATTATTGAAATCATCTAAGGCTATTTGAATCTGCTGTTGACTAGCTTCTATATTTTCTTGCACCTGGTTTGTTCCTTTGGAGATCTTATTGATTTCCAGCGTAATGGCATCCACACTATCTTTCACTTGAATGATCGAATCCTGCACCATGGAAGATAGCTTCCTAACTTCTTTTGCAACCACGTCAAAACCACGCCCAAACTCCCCGGCATGTGCCGCTTCAATTGCTGCATTAAGCGCTAACAGTTGCGTTTGCGAAGCAATGTTACGAATAGTTTGTACAATTCCCTGAATCGATACCGCTTGTGTCTCCAGATTAGCTAGAGTCTGTGTATTTTCAATGGATACTTCGGCTATTTTATCGATACTCAGCAATAGTTCTTGACTACGTTCAATGCCTTTCTCGGCTCTATGATTTAAGCTGTCCGACATCTCTTGCATCCGCTGTACTACAACACTCATGTTATTTTGTCGATCCGTGATATTAGTCGCTATCTTAGATACGCCAATGACCTGTTCATTATTTTCATCAAAGACAGGCATATATGTAGCTTCCAGCCATACCGCATTTCCTTTTGCATCCATTCGTTCGATCTTATCCTGTACACTTTTTCCTGAAAAAAGATCCTGCCAGAACAGCTCATAGCCCGGGCTATTTACAAAGTGAGGAAAGCAAAACTCTTTATGATGCATCCCATACATCTCTTCTTTGTTATACCCCATCGAACTAGCAAAAACGTCATTCACATAAGCCACTCGTCGATCAAGATCAAACCTTATAATCGCTAAATTTTTTTCTAAAGATCGGACAACAAGCTCATCGGTAACTCCCTGAGAGTGTACCATTCCCATATAATAATTCCTCCTGGATATCTACAAGTTACTCGTCGCGTCATCATGAAGTATATCTGAACAATTATACGCTCTTATTGCGCAGAGAGAAATACATGATTTTCATTAAAATGCATCTAATTCGTAATAAAAATAACCCCACCAACGTTCGGTAGAGTCCAGCTTTCATCCCGGATGTTTATACGCCGATTTCTGACGAGGGGCAAGTAATATCGAGATACTTCTAAGTGATGATAATTGGGAAAACCCCAGCCGTAATTCCAGCCAGGGTTCGAAGCAAGTTCCTATTAATACTAATTTGTCTCTTGCAAAATGCACATACCAAACGGTCCAGCAAACATAGCCTTTTATATGTACATTTCCTTATTTCTTGGATCCGTAATCTCCGATCTTAATTCCCCATACCGAATCCTTCTGATAGGACGCAGCCTCCTTTAAACTTGGAAGTCTTGCATCCAGAGGACTATGTCTTTCCAAATACATCACAAACGCCTGGCGAAGCCCAATCTCAGCATCCAGTTTATTAAGTTCGTTCGGGTGTTTCTCCATCTCCGCTAATTCTACTTCCCAACGGTATAAATCGCTTGCCTCAGATCGTTCCAGCCGAACTTTTTCAGTTAGCTCCCGCAGCTCACGGTAGGCCTGTTTTACTTTTGAAGAGTACAGTTGCTTCTGATTCATAAAAGTTAAGAATGCGATAAGTAGTGCTAAACCTATCCATAAAATAACGTTGTCCATATTCTCCCCCCTGCTTGGGCTATTCTCCTAATTATACACATCAGAACGCAAAAATACCCCACATTGTGAGGTATCTGCCTTAGCTTTTAGCATCTATTCTTTTTTCAGAATTTCATGCAGCTGACGTTTGTCTGCTTCTAGAGCCCGGGCCTGGGCTTCGATATCCTCCAGATCTGCCTCCGCTGCTGAAAACTCTACGTCCTCTGCCTTCGCCTCGTACAGCATTTTCATCTTCTCGGTCTTTGAGAATATTTGCGAGTTCTCTCTATCCATAGTATCGATCGTCTCCCTTCTTATTAAGAAAATTATTATTCAAATCATCCCGCCTGCTTCTTCAATTAAGCGTAATGCTTGATCATGGGACTCCGAATTCAAGATCACCGTAAGTAAAATATCTCTACCCGTCGGTCCTCCATCTCCGCCATGACTCATCCCACTGGCGCTGGTATCAGCAGCAGCTAGTATGCCTGTGTGTGCACGCTCAGCAGTCATGGAGTCCATTCTGGCAACATTGCCTGTCACTGGGTTTACCCCTGAGCTAAAGCTCGTGCCTCCATATCTACTGAAGCGATCAACGGAAATTTCAATGGCCCGAAGTGCACGGAGCTTACGAGCAACACCCTCCGCTTCTTCAGGACTTTTAAAATAAGCCAAAATAGATCTTTCCGACATCTTATCCCCGCTCTCGCTTGAAATTCAGATATCTGTTGCATTCCTTTATATTGTCTTCATTTCACTTCTTTTATGCCCTTTTTTTCTCATACTCCACTTATTTACTGGGAATTCGACATTTTCCTCGACGCTTCCCTGCAATATAGTGCTAAAGTTGTATATTCGATTTGAAGTTATAGCTGTAGAATAAATTTAATTTTCATAATTTTTTACATTTTACGCTGAGGAGGAGAACTACAGATACACACTGCAATATAAAAATTCATTTGGGAGGATGAACTTATTTGAAACGTACCTTTAAACACTCTATTCAAAAATTTGGTATTGGGGCGGCGAGCTTCGGACTGGCTGTTTCTGTCCTTTTTCCATCCGCTGCATTTGCGAACTCATCCCTTGAAACATCAACTAACCTAGCTAATAATGTACAGTCTCAAAGTGTGACCCCTCATAACTACGCGGGTGTGCTCAAAGGTTCAGCACCAGTATCCGTGATCGTGGAATTAACTAATAAACCAGTCAGTGTGTATGAAAATGAGGCTAAAACTTCTTCTTTACGATCCTCAGTCTCCTTACAACGCAGTAAAATTATCTCAGAGCATAAAAGCTTTATTTCCTCAGCGCAGAAAATCGATGCCGACATCGGTTTTGAATACAGTGAAATTTTTAACGGGTATTCCATTACGTTGCCAGCCAATCAAGTAAACAAGCTGCTAGAGCTTCCGGGCGTTGCGGCTGTTTATCCAAATGATGAAGTATATGCGTTAGCAGACAGTGTTGAGGTAGCGACTTTGCCTGTTACACGTTCCTATTCAGACAGTGGCAATCTTATAGGCGCGGATAAACTACATGCATTAGGTTACACGGGAGAAGGAGTAAAGGTAGCCGTTGTCGATACTGGCATCGATAAAAATCACCCTTTATTAAAGGATAATTATAAGGGCGGTTACGATGCCTATGATCAGGATGATGATCCGTCAGAAACACCACCTGATGCTAACTTCCCTCCAAAAGCAGGTAACCCTTACGAAACTTCACATGGCACTCACGTAGCCGGTACAATTTTGGATGTTGCACCTGAGGTAGATTTGTACGCATATCGCGTACTCGGCCCTTATGGTTCCGGGCCCACAGCGGTTGTAATCGCGGGTATTGAGAAAGCGGTCGCTGATGGAGCTGATATAATTAACCTCTCACTGGGCTCTGATGTCAACCAAAGCTATTCCGCAAGTTCAATTGCGATAGACAACGCCATAAAGTCGGGCGTGAATGTTGTAGTTGCCGCCGGTAACGCTGGACCGGATGTAGGAACATTGGGCGAACCTGCTGGATCTCAACTCGCACTTAGTGTAGGTGCTTCTACTACCCCAGTGAATACCCCATTCTTTGATATTGGCGATGTTAAAAAAATTCCAGGGACCTTAGCAACTTACTCCCCAGACTTAGTTGATAATATTGCTGGCAGTAAGATCGTTTACGCTGGTCTTGGAGGTACTTCCGATTACACAAATTTGGACGTCAAAGATAAGGTAGTCCTTGTCGATCGAGGTGTGCTGAGTTTCGGAGATAAATCTCTAAATGCCAAAGCAGCTGGAGCCAAGCTTGTCCTAATTGCTAATAATGCTGCTGGTGAAATCAGTCCCACCCTTGGTGCGCCCGGGATTTACATTCCTACCTACGGAATTACTCAAGCAGATGGGAAAAAGATAAAAGCTCAATTGGATGCTGCTAAAGATATTATCAGTTACTATATAGGGCTTGAAGTCAATCAGTTAGCAAACTTCAGCTCTATGGGCCCGGGGATGCCGGATTATCTAATCAAACCTGATGTTGTAGCTCCTGGAGTAAATATCAACTCCACAATTCCTAGCTGGAGTGGGGATTACGAACATGCTTATGGCTTAAAAAGCGGTACAAGCATGGCAACCCCACATGTTGTAGGGGCTGTAGCTTTGCTACTGAGTGAAAACTCTGATCTTAAGCCAAATGATATTAAAGCGTTGCTGATGAACAATGCGGATCCTATTTTTAACCGTGATGGGGATGCTTACTCACTATATCAACAAGGTGCCGGATTAATTAATTTGGAGAAATCAGCAAAAGCTGAATCTATCGCTAAAGTTGGGGAGAGCTTAATTAGCGGCCTTCCTGGGACTGTAGAGATCCCTTATTACACAGGTTCCTTGTCCTTTGGCCTGCTCCCAAAAGGAGCTAGCGTAACGAAATCAGTCTATGTGGAAGACTTTAATGGGAATGAATCAACCTATACTCTTTCCACCGAATGGCTTACAGAAGCGCCTGGTGACATTAGTATTAATATTGCACCAAACAGCGTTACCTCAGGTGTAGATCAATATGCACAATTTACACTAAAGGTATCTGACACAGCAAAAGAGGGTGCATATGAAGGGATCCTGTTCCTAACCTCTGATACTGAAACTCTTCGTCTTCCCTTTAATGCACTTGTCGGCGATAAATTCAACTTAGAGCCTGTTAATCAGCTTTCTTTTGAAAGTCCACAGATTTCTCCTAATGGGGATGGACGCTCAGACGACACCACCTTTACCTTCTCTGTCAATGAAGAACTGGATGGCATAAGTTTCGTAGCCTCTCCAATAGATGCTCCTGCGACAGTTTTAGGTGAAGTTTATTCTATCGATGAAAAGGTCTATCGTGGCGTTTACGAGATTACAAATTGGGATGGAACGTTAACAGACCTGGAGACCTCCGCCAAGTCCACTTTAGCAGATGGTCATTACTACATCACTCCTGTGCTTCCTAATGGGCAACTGCTCGAGAATCAAAAGACCGAGTTCACAATTGATACCGAGAAGCCATTAGTTTCCGGCATCACACTTGAGGAGTATGAACGTGAAGCGCCAACCGATCCTGGTGCGGCTCAAATCAGCGGTTTTATTGATGATGACCTAATGGCCTATTATATTTCTAATACACAACCTATTGGAAACTGGTTTACCGTGTACGCCGAAGGTAAACATTATGATGGGAATACTTATAAATTTGGCGGTGTGATTGCAAATAACGGTGCTTTTTCCATTGACGTTCCTGTTAACGAGGGACTTAATGAGTACAAAATCTATGTGGTTGATAAAGTAGGTAACGGCGCGGACGACGATGATTATGCTCAGCGACTGCTTTATAGCACTGGAGATGGTATTTTCAATGTAACTCCGTCTCTATCTGCAGCCACCATTGATGTGGGACAACCGGTAACCGTTGATCTTGGGTATTCCGTGACAGATGAGGTTTATGGCGTCTATGGGGCTTCATTCGCTGTCATTTACGACGATTCCCTTGAAACACCGGTAATCCAGCCAAGCGTACAACTGGCTACGTATCAAGAGGAGAATTTCTCAGGTATTCCACTTACAGAATTCTCACAAACCTATGATCTAGAAGACGGCCGCAAACTGACACAGTATAGCGTCAATTTGTCAGGTGGTGCTTATCACGGCTCTGGCTCACTAGGCAAAATAACCTTCAAACCTACAGTAGAAGGAGCCTATTCCCTCGAGCTGTATGATGTGCAGATCTGGAATGATGCTACAACATCAACAATCCCATCTGGTTTGAGAACGGTAAACGTAAGTGTTAAGACACCTGAAACACCGAAGCCAACACCAACTCCATCACCTGATTCGTATGTACCTACAGCAACCAGTGCTCCCGCTTCTGGAATCGCATTGAAATCTGGGAAGCTAGTAGAGAGTGCAGATCCAGCAGGTGGCCAGCCTTCAGCGGTGTTCAACATCTTAGACACTGCACTTGCAAATTCGATCCAGAATGCAAAAGATAAAACTTCTGTTCTTGATCTTAGCGATGTAAGCTTCAATAAATATAGCCAAGTTGTTATTTCTCTTACCCCGGCCCAAGCCGAGCAGTTAAAGAAATCGGAGAATGCACTCCGCCTAAACGGTAGTGGGTTCAATGTACTTATTCCAGCCGCGACTCTTCCGGATTTCATCAGCAGCAACGGCTTGACCCTTACGATTAGCCTGACAGATGCAGGCAACACAGCAGTTTTAGCAGGTAGCTCAGCAGCAATAAATATCGGTTCTTCCATTCTCACCATCAAAAATGGTTGGACAACCCGAAAGCCGATCATCCTTCAGCTTAATCTAAAGGCCAGCAGTCTTCATGATGCACGAAAGACTGCCGCTTATGTAGAATCAAAGGATCATAAATGGTCCTATCTACTACCTGGTTCTATCTCTAAAGAAGGGATTCTACAGTTTAACGTTACTGGTGACGGTTCTTACAGTGCAGCATCCCGAAAAATAAGCTTTAAAGATATTGGCACACACTGGGCTCAAACCGATATCGAAATCCTTGCTTCACATGGTATCATTGCCGGCAAAGGAGCCGATGGCAGCTTTAAACCTGCTGACACTTTAAATCAGGCAGAGCTTCTAACGCTCTTCGACCGTCTACTTGGAAAAGGTGACACTTGGAGTACTCGCATCAAAGAAAGTGGATCTCGTGATGTGCTGACTCGCGAGGAAACAGCTCTTATCATCGCTAAGGCTCTTGGTGCTGATCTTACAGTAGCAAAGACACCTTTAAGCTTTAAGGATGCGGATAACATCGCTGCGGAGGCACGCAACGCTGTAGCCTATGCTGTAACCAAAGGTTATCTCAAAGGTGTTACTGCGGACAGCTTCAATCCACAAGGTACACTGACTCGTGCACAAGCAGCAACAATTCTGAGCCGTGTGCTTGAGGACCTACGTTCTTCGAACAACATCTAGTTGAACTATAAAAAAGCTGTTCCAATGCATACCCTGCATCGGAACAGCTTTTATTCAATTACTCAATTAATGAAGTTAGAAATATCAGTCCCCGCGGAACGCACGCTTCACACGATCAAAGAAGGATTGCTCATGCTCATGTGTGTTTTCTCCATTTAGAGAGGCGAACTGTCGCAACAAATCTTTTTGCTCATCATTCAGCTTGCTAGGTGTCACAACAATGACTCTAACATGCTGGTCACCTTGGCCAGATCCACGTAGACGTGGAACACCTTTACCTTTAAGGCGGAAGAAAGTACCGGTCTGCGTTCCCGCAGGAATCTTCAGCTTCACTTTTTCCGTTAAGGTAGGAATCTCAATCTCATCGCCAAGTGCAGCCTGTGCAAATGTAAGTGGAACCTCGCACATAATATCATCGTTCTCACGTACGAAGAAATCATGCGATTTGACACGGATGACAATATACAAGTCTCCAGCAGGACCACCGCGTAAGCCGCCCTCGCCTTCGCCAGTCATGCGCAGCTGCGCACCGTCATCGACACCGGCAGGGATGCGTACATGAATCTTACGCTGCTTCTTAACTTTACCCTGTCCGCTACAAGTCGTACATTTTTCCTTAATAATCTTACCTGTACCACTGCAATGCGAACATGGACGACGATTACGCATCTGTCCAAGTGGTGTATTCTGTACGAATTCCTGTTGCCCACTACCATGACAAGTGGAACAAGTCTCTGGTTTAGTACCCGGTTTAGCCCCGGAGCCGTAGCAGGTATCGCAAGTTTCCGTACGTGGAATAGTGATATCAGTTTCTTTACCGAATACCGCTTCCTTGAATTCAATGGTCATCGTATACTGCAAATCCCCACCACGCTGTGGTGCGTTAGGATCACGACGTCCGCCGCCGCCAAAGAACATATCAAAGATATCGCCTAATCCTCCGAAGTCGCCACCGCCGCCTCCGAAGCCGCCCATACCTTGGTTAGGATCAATATGGCCATATTGGTCATATCTAGCTCGCTGTTGTCCGTCGCTAAGAACATCGTAAGCTTCTTTTACTTCTTTAAACTTAGCTTCAGCGTCATCTGCTTTATTCACGTCTGGGTGATATTGGCGCGCCAATTTCCGGTACGCTTTCTTCACCTCGTCGTCTGAAGCATCTCTACTGAGGCCAAGCACTTCATAATAATCGCGTTTATCTGCCACTGCTTTCACCTCCGTACATTACATACTCAAATTCCTAATTACCTGCCAAAGAAACCATTATACGATAAAACCCCAGGATCTGACCATCCAGTTCCAGCAGATGTTTATTCTTACAATATCAGAAGGCGCATTCGCGAAGAGTGTGCAAACTGATATTACAAAAGGAAAGTCAAAACACGGGATGACCCGGTTTTGACCTTCCCTTCTTAACTATATAAGAATTTATCAGTTACGCCCTATACACTTATCGTTTAAGGTTACCCTTGATTCTTATCTTCGTCAACAACCTCATAATCAGCGTCAACTACATTGTCTTTCTTAGGAGCGCCTTCAGCAGCTCCAGCGCCACCTTCAGCACCTTGCTCTGCTTGAGCAGCTTGTTCGTACAGCTTCATGGACAACTGTTGTACAATCTCAGTCAATGCTTCTGTAGCTGCATTGATTTCTTCAAGATTGTCAGTTTCAAGTGCTGCTTTCACTTTATCTTTAGCTTCGTTTGCTTTTTCAACTTCGGAAGCATCAGCTTTATCACCAAGATCTTTGATCACTTTCTCAGTGGAATACACGAGTTGGTCAGCGCTGTTCTTCGCTTCTACCAATTCTTTACGCTTACGGTCTTCCTCAGCGTGAAGCTCGGCATCCTTCATCATTTGTTCTACTTCTGCGTCGCTCAGACCGCTGGAAGAAGTGATAGTGATCTTTTGGCTCTTGTTAGTGCCTTTATCAGTTGCAGAAACATTCACGATACCGTTGGCATCAATATCGAAAGAAACTTCGATTTGTGGTACGCCACGTGGTGCTGGTGGAATCTCGTTCAGCATGAAGCGTCCCAATGTTTTGTTGCCATTCGCCATTTGGCGCTCACCTTGTAGCACGTGAATCTCAACGCTAGGTTGATTGTCAGCAAAGGTCGAGAATACTTGGGATTTACTTGTAGGAATTGTAGTGTTACGCTCGATCATCTTCGTGAACACGCCACCTGCAGTTTCGATACCGAGGGAAAGCGGAGTTACGTCGAGCAATACAACGTCCTTAACATCACCAGTCAATACACCCGCTTGAACAGCAGCACCAAGAGCTACAACTTCATCCGGATTCACACCTTTGTGTGGATCTTTACCTGTAAGCTTCTTAATTGCATCTTGTACAGCAGGAATACGTGTAGAACCACCAACCAGAACGATTCTGGTAAGGTCTGCAGGCGTCATACCAGCATCAGACAATGCTTGACGAGTTGGTCCCAAAGTACGTTCTACTAGACCAGCAGTAAGCTCATCAAACTTCGCACGAGTCAAGTTGATCTCCAAATGCTGAGGTACTCCGTCAACTACAGTGATGAACGGAAGAGAAATAGTAGTTGTCAGTACGCCCGACAATTCTTTCTTCGCTTTTTCAGCTGCATCTTTCAAACGTTGTACAGCAGATTTATCTTTGCTCAGATCAATGCCTTGCTCTTTCTTAAATTCGGATACCAGATGATCCATAACCACTTGGTCAAAGTCATCGCCACCAAGTTTGTTGTCGCCGCTTGTAGCTTTTACTTCAAAGAATCCATCGCCCAGTTCAAGGATAGATACATCGAACGTACCGCCACCAAGGTCATAGACAAGGATAGTTTGATCTTCGGATTTCTCCAGACCATATGCCAAAGCTGCAGCTGTTGGCTCATTCACAATACGCAAAACTTCCAAGCCTGCAATTTTACCTGCATCTTTAGTAGCTTGACGTTGGCTGTCATTGAAATAAGCAGGAACTGTGATAACTGCTTGAGTAACAGTTTGGCCAAGATATGCTTCTGCATCGGATTTCAGCTTTTGAAGAATCATTGCTGAAATTTCTTGTGGGGAATAGTCTTTACCATCGATGCTTTCTTTATGGTTAGTACCCATGTGACGTTTAACAGAGCTGATCGTACGATCAGGGTTAGTAATTGCTTGGCGTTTAGCTGTTTCACCGACGATACGCTCGCCGTCTTTCTTAAAACCTACCACCGAAGGGGTTGTACGTGCGCCCTCTGGGTTTGGAATTACAACGGCTTCGCCGCCTTCCATTACGGCAACGCAAGAGTTCGTGGTTCCTAAGTCAATACCGATAACTTTACTCACAATAATTTGCCTCCTCTAAAGGTATATGGAGCATTCGCTCATTAAAATAATAAAATATTTAAAAAATTCGATTGGTACATGGTGGACAGATACTGCCCGTCCTATATATACAGATTACATGCTGACTTTGACCATAGCAGGACGAAGGACTTTATCTTTCAGGAGGTATCCCTTTTGGACCTCTTCCGTTACGATACCCTCTTCGTACTCCTCGCTCTCCACCTGCATAATAGCCTGATGGTATTCAGGATTAAAAGGCTGTCCTACTGTTTCCATAGCCGTAAGTCCCTCGGACTTCAATACCCCATCTAGCTGACGGAAAATCATATTAACACCCTTCACGAAAGCTTCGGATTCTGGGCTGCTAGGAGTAGTCACTAAAGCACGCTCAAAATTGTCCAGTACTGAAAGCAATTCAGTCACGAGCTTGGAGGTGGCATATTGAGCCAACTCTTCTTTCTCCTTCTGAGTACGACGACGGAAGTTATCGAAATCAGCCTGCGCACGCAGCGCACGTCCTTGATATTCATCAGCGAGATCCTGCAGACGTTTTACCTCCGAACCTGTGTCTGAAGCACCTTCACTAATTTCTTCTGCCGTAAATGAGTCGGTTTCCGAAGCTACATCAGCCTCAGGTTCCTCATTTATCAATTCATCTTTGAATTCATTAGCATCTTGAACTTGTTCCTTTTTCAAGTTGTCTTCACCTCCTTAAAATCATTCATTAAAATCATTCACGTAATCAATGTTGACTCTGTTCACTTATACCAGTGTGCCAGCATCGCTGTCAAATCTCGGGATAAAATGCCCAAGATCCCCATCACTCTTGCATATTCCATTCGTGTCGGACCAAGGATACCAATGCTCCCCAGTGCCTGCCCATCAAGAGAATAAGTGGCGGTGATCAGACTGCAGTTAGCGAACGCTTCATGATTGTTCTCCGTCCCTATTCGGACCTGGATACCTGTGCCGCCTGTTGTAGGGGCCAGCATTTTGAGCAATGTAGGCGTCTCTTCCAGCAGATCAAGAATGCTTTTCACCTTGTCAACATCCTTGAACTCAGGCTGTGTAAGCATATTCGTCGCTCCACTAAGATAGATACGCTGCTCTTGATCACTTTCCAGCGCAATGTCTAGCACTTGCATTAATTCTTCATAATGTGAGATGTGACGCTGCATTTCCTCGCCAAGCTCGGAATACAGCCGAGTCTTCAGCTTATAGAGTGGTACATTGACCAGCTTACTATTCAGTAGGTTAACCACTTTCTCCATCTCGGAAACGGATATCTCCGGCGGAATGTTCACCGTACGGTTCTCAACTTGACCCGTACTTGTAACAATAATCGCTACAGCGGTTTTATCATCTAGTGGTAACAACTGAAAATGACGCAATGATGTATGAAAAACCTCCGGTCCCAGAAGGATGGAAGTGTAATTCGTCATATTGGAAAGAATCATCGCCGCATGTTGGATTACCTGCTCCATCGCATTCAGCTTCTCGGCAAAAAAAGCGCGGATCGTGCCCATCTCTGCCGTTTCGGCGGAATTCCACGGTACCAAATGATCCACATAATATCGGTATCCTTTATGGGAAGGTATTCTCCCCGCCGATGTATGAGGCTGCTCGAGATAACCCAAATCCTCTAGGTCAGCCATTTCATTTCGAATAGTTGCAGGGCTGTACCCTACATCACCCCGTTTAGAAATGCTGCGAGATCCTACTGGTTCTGCCGATGAAATATAATCATCTACAATTGCATTTAGTATCATTCTCTGGCGATCAGTTAACATGTTATCCCCTCCTACCCGGCTATTGGCTCCGATTCGTTAGCACTCGACTCAGATGAGTGCTAACCACTAATACAAAAATACCAAACTGACATTGACATTGTCAAGTCAGTTCAGCATCTTAAGTACTGCTATTTCATCGCAGGCATGCTGCTTTTTACAATTCACGCAATCTGTCCATACCTTTTCGGGAAAAATCTCTTTCTCGACGACTTCGAATCCATTTCTAAGAAAGAAATCTACGGCGTAGGTTAATGCCATGACCTTAGGGATTTTCTGGTTTCTGGCTTCCTCAACCAACTTCTCTAAAATCATTGAGCCTACACCTTTGCCCTTACCTTCGTCATTCAGACCGATCGAGCGAATCTCTACAAGATCATTCCCGAGTCTGAAGAGTGACCCACAGCCAACGAATCTGCCGCCAATTTCTGCAACAACGAATTGATCGATCTGGCGTGTCAGCGCCTGCCTGGAACGGGGCAACATGATCCCGCGCTGTGCGTATTCTTCTATCATCAGATACAACGGTTCAACATCTTCTATCACAGCATTTCTGCAAATCACCTGTGCGTCTCCTGCTGGAGACGAATGGCGGATCATTTCCGTCTTGGCAAGCACTTTAATTCACCCCTCTGTTGATAATATGAATAAATATACAACAGAGTGAATTACAATTCAAGGGGTATTTTAAAATTAAACTTCTGTCAGTGCGCCTACAAATTCTGCGAAAACATCGTTCCCGAAAAGGATCCCTTGCTTGCTGAGTCGGTAAGTCCCCTCTTCGTGCTCAAGTAGACCCGCATGCAGCATCTTATGCAAGGATTTCGCAAATACATCCTCAATCGAACGCCCAAATTGCGCTTGAAAAGCCTCATTAGAGACGCCTTCATGCATACGTAAGCCAACCATCATAAAGTCCTCCATCGCTTCTGCTTCAGTGATTGGGTATGCGTCTAATCGAGGCAACCCTTTACGTGTAGCTTCAACATAAGGATTCACACCCTTAACATTAATATGACGCTGGCGCCCCACATATCCATGTGCACCTGCCCCGAGACCATAATAATCTTCATTACGCCAGTAAGTGATATTGTGACGACTCTCCATACCTGGTTTTGCGAAGTTACTGATTTCGTATTGGTTATAGCCCGCTTCCTTCATAGATGACATCAACAAGAGGTACATTTGCAGTTCATCTTCTTCATTAGGAAGAGGAAGTTTGTTCTTATTAAATAGGGTGTGAAAAAGAGTGTTCTCCTCC
Organism: Paenibacillus sp. FSL E2-8871; assembly: GCF_038000345.1. Taxonomy (NCBI): domain Bacteria; kingdom Bacillati; phylum Bacillota; class Bacilli; order Caryophanales; family Paenibacillaceae; genus Paenibacillus; species Paenibacillus sp. FSL E2-8871. The sequence continues at coordinate 3,076,415 of NZ_JBBOBV010000001.1, forward strand.
ACCTTCAAGCTGTAAATAGAATAGTGGGGTAAATCAAGCTCCAAGGCCTTACGAATACTTTCGCCCAGCATCTCTACAGTTTGGTTCGGCAAACCAAACATAAGGTCAACCGACAGGTTGTTAAGACCAACTGCACGAGCATTCTCCAAGCTGCGGTATACATCGTCAACATTATGAATCCGGCCAATACCCGTAAGGAGTTCGTTCTGAAACGCCTGAACACCAAAGCTCACCCGATTCACGCCGCCTTCTTTCATAACCGCCAACTTATCTATATCCGTAGTTCCCGGATTTGCTTCCATAGAGAACTCGATATCTTTATCCCAGTTTGGGAAATGTGTCCGAACTGATTTTAGAAAATAAGCCATCTCATCCGGCTTCAGTACTGTTGGGGTACCACCGCCGACAAAGATCGTTTTGATGACACCCGGTGGAGTGTTCTTGACGGTCAGCTCCATTTCTCGATCCAAGGCTTGGAGATAATCCATAACCGGCTGATCCTTGAGAACGTAGGAATTAAAATCACAATAAAAGCACTTATTGGTACAAAAAGGAATATGAATGTATACGGCCTCAGGGGGACGGCCATTAGTATTCGTAGTCATTAGCTGTCTCCTTTATATAAAAATATCGTTTGACTAGTGTAATCTAAAAAACAAGAAAAGGGAAGCCTGACGGCTTCCCTTCGAGGGGCGATCATTTATAAATGATCTCTATTTTAAAATACAAAAAAGTATAAGTTTTACGTTATCCTATATATTTTGTATTTCTCGCAGAAACGGATACTGTCCCTATAAGGACGGCTAAGCCGTTTCTTCTTAATATATCCGCATTTCCACGAGTTCTGCACGTTCTCCTCCGTTAGTTTCATGAATAACGATCCGAACAGCGTCCGTAAGGACAGGCTTCTCTAAACGATGTACGTTCTTCCGGCGATGATTGTCTTTGACGCGGAACATGACTTGCCACACGCCATCAATGAGCAACTCTACATCGTAAGCCTTTACTAGTTCAGGAATAACTAGAAATGGCGTTTCATGGTGATGTAAGTTGATAAGATCCTCATTAACATCATCGTTAAAGGTAAAATGAATTTCAGAGACTGAAGTAGTATCCGGGAGACGCGCCTCTACCCACTCCGTTCTACCAGCAGTCATCGGCTCAGAAACCCAGCTATGTGGCCCTGCAAAAGGTCGAACATACCCGTCAGTGACTTTGGATGCAGCATATGCGGATGTTTCTACCGCAAAACAGAAATGCCTGCGTACAAGCTGTTTCATGCTCCACTCCATCACCGGCTGATCTGGCTGATGATCCTCCAGCGCTGAATCGACTACAGGTTTAACGCCTCGCTCAAATGTAATAACACCTGTGATTGGGGTTTCTGAAATATGCAATTGAATATGCTCATTTGCTCGAATAATAGCGAAGATATTACATTCGCCGATTGAACTCCACTGCTCCTCTTGTACCGGAACATCAATCCATTGCTGCTCTCCAGCTTGTACTATTACAACATCAACCTGTCTACACTCTGCTGGAACGTAATTTTCCGCACGCCCAGTCGTCCATAGCTCAACGGTCAGCTCTGACTGAGTACTTGCTGACACAAGCAGCTTCAACCCAAGGATATTTCCTTCAACCGGAAACAAAATTCCTACGTCATGAGAAAGCTCATAAGCTTCGGCTGGACGATCCAGCAGTATACCATTCATCGTGCTGGATGCATGAATCTCGCTTTTTCTGGCGAGGTCCAGCGGATCTTCGTTGCGCAATCCAATAATCGAAGCATCTTGCTTTAACATCACCTGTTGCAATTCATGCATATACTGCTTGCGAATTTCACGAGGGGTTACACCTTTGATGACGGATAATGCTGCACCTGTTCCAGCCGCTTCACCCATGATCGCACAGGTTGCCATGACGCGTGTTGTTCCAAAAGCCACATGAGATGCGCTGATATTCCGACCCGCGAAGAGTAGATTTCGCACATTTTTCGAATAGAGCGAACTAAATGGAATATGATAAATCCCATCCGCATGCAGATGTTTCGAGCCGCTCTCTTCTGCATACATCCCTTGCGGTGGATGCAGATCAATCGACCATCCTCCGAATCCAATCCGGTCTTCAAATTCACGCTGCGCAAGAATATCATTTTGCGTTAAGATCGTATCGCCAACAAACCGTCTGTATTCACGTTTACCCGGAATTGAGCCAACCCACTCCAGCGTCATATTTTCGGCATCAAAATGACCTGAGTTTTTAATGTAATCCCAAATCCCATAAATAACAGAGGATAGCTCATCACGTATACGTTCATTCTCATCCACCGTATCAAGCTCACCGCCCCACTCAATCCACCAGTAGTGACAGCCTGAATCTCCACTCCGAATGACCCGACGGATCGGAATCGACGTTGTTGTAATATCCTTCGCGAACGATGGAGCAACATAACGTACCGGTTTTCCTGTATCCTGTGTATAAAACAATAATGTACTGCCTAATGTAATGTTATCAGGCACTTCAGGTGCCCATTCCTCATTAAATTCATGGCGGGCTTCACGTCCTAATCGGAAATCAGCTCCTGCCAGGAAGCCAACCAAACCATCGCCCGTGCAATCGATGAACGCCTCACTCTTGAACGTAATCAACCGCTCAGATCCCATCATCCAACCAATCACACTGCGAATCGTCCGATCCTCTGCCTCACCTTCCGCTTCCACTTCGCGTACATCGGTATTTAGGAACAGGCTGATATTCGACTCTGCCTTCACGGCTTCGAGTAACGTTAGATCCCATAAGTATGGATTTCCCTCCGGGTTCCGGTATTGATTCTCGATGAATAACTCACCCATAATGCCTGTCTCACGTGCATATCGATTTACACCATGTCCTGTTGCACCACATACCCATACCCGAACCTCTGAACTCGAGTTACCACCAAGTACAGGACGATTCTGCACTAGTGCTACCTTTAACCCTAGGCGCGCTGCAGCGATCGCCGCGTTCATTCCTGCAAGTCCACCACCGACCACTGTTACATCGGATTTAACCGTTTCTGTTCTCATGTTAGTACCCCTCCTATAGTTAGCCTTTCACAGCCGAACTTGAAATCCCTTGAATAATGTATTTCTGACCCACAAAGAAGATAATAATCATTGGAATAATCGCAGCCGATGAAGCAGCCATCATCCCGTTGTAGTCCACATTGTTCTCAAGAATAAAATTCTGCAATCCAAGCGGAATGGTATATAGTTTAGGGCTTTGCAAGAATACAAGCGCATTCTCATAATCATTCCATTGCCAGGAGAAATCGAGAATAGCAAACGTTGCTATTGCTGGTTTCGCTAATGGCAGAATTACGCGGAAAAATATCTTATAATGCCCCGCCCCATCCAAAAAAGCAGATTCCGTAATTTCCTTAGGAATGCTCATAAAGAACTGCCGAAGCATAAATACACCGAAGATTGAGAACATGGCTGGTAGGATCAGCGCCCAATGCGTATTGTAAATCCCAACCCAGTTAAACATGATAAACTTTGGAACAAAAAGTACCTGAGGCGGAACCATCATCATGGATAAATATATGACAAATAGTCCATCTCGACCTTTGAACGAAGTACGTGAAAATCCGTAAGCAGCAAGGGCAGATAGAAACACCGCCCCCACAGTTCCAATAATTGAAATCTTAAGTGAATTTAAATAATACGGAACAAAATCATGACTTCCTGTCCACACCCGAATATGATTGCTCCAGTTGAGAGATGAAGGCAGCCATTTGTTAAACACCTCGGCAGGTGTCTGAAAGGATGTGCTGAGCATCCATAGGAAAGGCACAATCATAAATAGTCCTAGAACAAACATGATGATCGTTACTGGCAGTTTCACCTTCATGTTTCCTGCTTTTTCATTCATACCGCCTGCTCCTTTAAATTATGGTTTCGGGGCCCCCCGCAAAGCTTCACTTTGTGGGATCATTTAGTAATGAACCCAGCGCTTTTGGCCGATCCACTGAATGACTGTAATGACGAGAATGACGGCGAACAAGAACCATGAAATGGCTGAAGCGTATCCCATATCGTAATAACTGAATGCTGTTTTATAAACGAATAGTGATAAGACCGTCGTACTTCCGCTAGGACCTCCAGCCGTAATGGCTTGAATTATCGAGAACGATTTCATCGTCATAATTAATCCTGTAATCATTAATAAGAAAGTTGTGGGACTAACAAGAGGCCATACAATTTTCCATGTTGTTTTGAATGTGCTTGCACCATCGATCCGGGCAGCTTCCAGCTGTTCTGTCGAAATTTCCTGTAATGCAGCTAAATATATGATCATATTGTAGCCAAGCATCAGCCAGATTTGTACGATATCAATGGCATACATTGCGGTTTCCGTATCCGCAAACCATCCTGGCGGCGATGTTATGCCAATCCAGCGAAGCATTTCATTGATGGGTCCCTGTGAAGGCTGAAATAGCAGCATCCAGACAAATGCAACGGCTACTCCACTGGAGATATACGGTAGGAAGAACATTCCACGTAATACGCCTTTAAGATACACACTGCGGTTTAGAAATAGCGCTACAATAAATGCGAGCACCATCGATACTGGAACCGATATCAGGAATATCACCGTATATTTGATCGAGGCATAGAAATTATCGTCATGGAACAATCGTTTGAGATTATCCAGCCCAGTAAATTGCCAATTCGGATTTGAAAATTGATAATTCGTAAACATGAGGACAAAGGAATAGATTGCAGGAATAATAAAGAATAAGAGAATACCAATCATATTCGGAAGAATAAAGGTCATGCCGATCCAGCCTTGTCTGTCCATCCAGCTTCTCCGCTTCACGGTATCGCCGCCTTTCGTATGCTGAAAAATGGGTACACGAAAGAGAAGAACGAAGAAATCTTCCTCCTTCTCTTTTATGCTAACTATTTCATTATTTCAATAACTCTTGCGAACGGGTTTGCATATTCTTCATCGTGGTTTCAATATCTTGCTTATTTAAGAAGTATTTTTCATACTCTTCTTTACGTGCATCAATGGCTTGTTGAGTTACATTTAGCTGGAAGGACGGGAATTTGCCGAATACAATTTTATTCATTGAATCTGTATCATATTTGTCTTCCACACCCTTCATGAGAAGGCTCATTGCTTCCTTACTATCTACACTCTTAGAGGCTGGAATACGACCACCGCTTGCCATTGGCAGCATACCGCCATCCGCATACCATTTTGCGAACTCCCAAGCTGCGTCCAGATTCTTGGATTTCGCATTAAGAGAAAGCATGTCACCCACACCGCCCGAATATTTATAATCCTTTTGATCTTTATTCACTTTTGGAATAGCGGCGAACGCGGTTTTGAAATCATGCGGATAGTCTTTCAAGTTGTTCGCATTTCGGAAAATAAACTCACCTGCTGCTAGCATTGCCGCTTTGCCTTGCAGGAACATGGTGTCAACCGGCATTTTACTGGTCAGTTGCTCGCCATATTCCGGTGTGGATTTGTCCACGAACATCATGTTATGCAATATTTCCAGGTGTTCTTTCCATAGATCATTCCCAAAGTTTGAAGTACCATCCGCCTGTTTCACACCCATTCCAGCAAGCGTACCGTCCATCGTTGTTGGGAAGGAGGAATCTGCCTGCAATAATCCGTACACACCAGGCTTCGTTAGCTTCTTCGCATACTCCTCAAGATCTGACCAGGTCCAGTCCACCGCAGGAATCGGTAATCCTGCTGCATCCAGCATATCTTTGTTCAACCATACAAACGCCATGTTTTTCTTTGTAGGAATCCCATAGTACTTATCATTGATTTTCCACATTGCTGCGTCTTCGCCGATCTGGCTGTCGATATCATAATCTGTCTTCGTGCTTAGATCCAAGGCAACGCCTGCATCCATACGTTTCTGTAAATGAGCAAGATCGTAGTTCATGAAAAGGTCTATGTTTTGATTGGTCATCAAGGCAGTATCCAGCTTTAAGTTTCCAGCATCGTCATTTACATTACGGATATACTCGACTTGAATGTCTGGATGATCTTTATTCCAGTTATCAATTACAGCTTGAGGCCCGGCTTCTGCAGGAACTGCCCCCCACATCGTAAGCTTTATTTTCTCCTTTGCTGTTTGTCCATTTGCACTGCCCTGCGCATCATTACTTCCACTAGTACCACAACCAGCCAGCATCGTACCTGCTAATAAGACAGAAAGCACTGCAGGATACCACTTTTTCTTCATCGATATCTTCCCCCTTGGAAGGATTATGTGTTGTGCTCTACGTCTATAACTTTATCATCAGAGCGGATTCTGGGGGATGAACTACATTTGGGAAACTATAGAACGTTTTTTGGTTCTTTTCGAAATTCATTTGGCGTGACGCCACACCACTTTTTGAAAATTTTAATAAAATAATTATCGTTCTCAAAGCCCACCTGCTGCCCAATCTCACTAATTGTTAGCTTCGTCTCTGCAAGCAGCATTTTCCCAGCCTGAATACGCCGCTCTTGAATATAATTCGTCAACGTTTTCCCTGTCTTTTTCTTGAATAAGTCACTTATATAGCTGGCATCCATTCGGATCAACTCTGACATGGATTTGAGCGAGATTTCCTCAGAATAATGTTCTTCAATATAAGCAATTATTTTGTTCATCTCCACATGATCTGTCGGTCCCGTTTGTTGCTTCTCAGGAAACCATTTATCGGCCTTCTTCATCTTCACCATTCGCTCCAGCTCGGCATGAACCTTATCCATGGTCTGCTTCAAACCTTGTAGATCTAAAGATAACTTCAGAATGTAGTCCGAAGCTCCAAATACGAGCGCTTGCCGGGCATATTCAAATTCACTCAATGCGGTCAACATTACAAATCGGCAGTCGAAGCCTTCCTCTCGAGCAACTTGAAGGAGCTTCACCCCATCCATCACTGGCATATTGATATCCGTCACTACCACATCTGGATGAAGCTCACGAATCATTTGCAAGCCTACTTCTCCATTCTCCGCCTCACCTATAATTTCAAACGGGATTCCAGCCTTTAAGAATAACTTTCGTATACTTTTAACCGCGGGTTGTTCATCATCCACAATTAACGTTCTCCACATGTGAGCTTACCTCCATCGTAAGGTTTTGAAATAAGAAGTGGAAAATGGATAATCACTTCAGTTCCTGTGTCTGATGATACAATGTCCATACCTGTCCGTTGATTCTTGAACAACAGCTCTAAGCTCTCCCTAATATTCTGAACACCGATTCCTTGTCGTTTCCGTGCAGCCTTATTCAGCTGTGCTCTTTCTATCCCCATGCCGTTATCTTTAACCTGCAGATATAGTTGCTGTCCAGTCACCTTAGCGGAAATATCAATTCTCCCTTGTTTCACAGACTGACCGAAGCCGTGAATCAAGCTATTTTCAATTAAGGGCTGAAGACAGAATTTAGGGATTAATGCGTATTGTAGTTCCTCGTTGATATCATATTGAATCTCAATCCCATGTCCGAAGCGTTGCCGCTGAATCTCCATGTAAGATTCAATTAGTACAATCTCATCCTTTAACAGAATCAAATCCACTTCCGTATTTAAGGTTGTTTCCAATATTTTGCCTAGTGCAACACAAATTCCATAAATTTCATCATCATCTTTATCTAAGGCGATGCTCTTTATCGTATTCAATGTATTTAGTAGGAAATGTGGATTCATCTGCGAAAGTAACACCTGAAATCGAACGAATTGCTTCTGTTTTTCTTCAAGCTGAAGACGCTGCAACAGCTCATTTAAATCATGGATCATTATATTGAAACTCTGAGTCAGTGCAAGAATCTCTCCCCGCCCTTGCTCGGGTAATTTCATTTTGAGATTCGTTTTAGCGGTCATCTCCATCTTCTTCTGCAGCTTCTTTAGCGGCACTGTAATCGTCGATGATATAAAATAAGTTAATAGAACAAATAGCAGTAGTATGACTCCAAATACAGCAAAAAATCGTTGCTTCTGCTTATACACCTCAAGAAATAGCTGTGCTAGCTGTACCTTTTTAACGACATAACCATTCAACTCTTCGATGTAGCTGTATGTGTATAAGCTCTTCTCCTTCGGATCGATGATAGATGCAGCACGCTCTGTCTGCCGCTGGTGATCACTCTTCACAATACTCTGCGCAATATCTGGAGAAAAGGTCTCATCCTTATCCGGATTAAGCATCATTCTCCCTGAGGCATCGAGTAGAAAAAAAGAACCTTCCTGTTTACTCCCTAACGTTGATCTAGTAAACCACTCCTCATAATCGATACTTAGTCTTGCATAGGCATAAATGTTAAAACCATTATCACGCATAACCTCATAGAGGCTAAGCATTTTCTTACTTGTCGTACTTTCCCGGACCACATTATTCTTATCATTCGGATTCCATATATATCGATTCGCTCCTTCTCGCTTCAATGCTTGAACCCAATCCTCCGATTGGATTTCATCGTAGCTCAAGGTTTCCCTCGGCATAAAGGAAGTGTATGCGTTTCCATGAAGGTCGATTAAAGTATAATACACCGTCGCTCCACTCATGAAGAATGTATTTTCAATCGCTCCAAACTTGTTTTCAACGAGCTTTTTTCTCGTGATTTCATCCGATTGCTCGGGATTCTTCATTATCGATAAAATCGTTGTATCTTGTTCAAGTAATGACCCTGTTTTCATAACGAGACTCATGAGATCAACAAAACCATTCTTAATCCCAATAAGCTGCTCTATGTTCTTCGTTTCCGCATTATCCTGAAGCATTTGTTCTGTCTCTTTGAAGTTATACAGAACGAGTATGGCAATGGGTGTTAGTACCAACAGTAAGAAAGCTAACAAAATCCGATTCTTAAAGGTACTTGGCGTAAGTTTCAAATATAATCGCTTCACGAGGACTCCCCTCACTTTGTATGTGCTTACAATCCTTCCCCCTATTGTAATCTGCTCCTGCTTAAAAAAATAGAGCCGGGATATTCTCCCGGCTCTACCTATTTTCTACTCATCAATCTTCAGTACTGCCATAAACGCTTCTTGTGGTACTTCTACACTACCCACTTGCTTCATGCGTTTCTTACCTTCTTTTTGCTTCTCCAGCAGCTTCCGTTTACGGGAAATATCGCCGCCGTAACATTTAGCAAGTACGTTTTTGCGCATCGCCTTAACGGTTTCACGCGCAACCACCTTCGTACCCACAGAGGCTTGAATCGGCACTTCGAACATTTGACGAGGGATAATCCCACGTAGTTTCTCACAAATGATACGTCCGCGGTTGTATGCACGGTCACGGTGAACGATAAAGGACAAAGCATCAACCTGCTCATTGTTAAGCAAGATATCCATCTTGACCAGATTCGAACGACGGTACCCGCAAATTTCATAGTCGTAGGATGCGTAACCTTTTGTACCTGATTTCAACTGATCAAAGAAATCATAAACGATTTCAGAAAGTGGAATCTCGTAAGTAATCGTTACACGATTAGTATCAAGATACTCCATATTTACGAACTCGCCACGTTTGTTCTGGCACAGCTCCATTACGGTACCTACAAAGTCGTTAGGCACGATGATTGCTGCTTTAACATATGGCTCTTCAATGTAGTCAATCGTTCCGATTTCCGGATAATGTGACGGGTTGTCGATTTGAATCATTTCGCCATTGGTCAGCATAATTCGATAAATAACACTCGGTGCTGTTGTAATTAGCGGCAAATTGAACTCGCGCTCAATCCGCTCTTGAATGATCTCCATATGCAAGAGTCCAAGGAATCCGCAACGGAAACCAAATCCAAGCGCGCTCGAGCTTTCCGGCTCAAAGCTTAGCGAAGCATCATTAAGCTGGAGCTTCTCCAATGCCTCACGAAGATCGTTATAATCTGAGGTTTCAATCGGATACAACCCGCAATATACCATCGGGTTGATCTTACGGTAACCTGGAAGCGGCTCAGCAGTAGGATTCTTTGCGTCAGTGACAGTATCACCGACACGGGTATCTCCAACATGCTTGATCCCAGCTACGATAAATCCAACATCCCCGATGTTCAATTCATCGACAATGGTCATACGCGGCATAAATGCGCCAACTTCAATGACCTCGAAAGTCTTCTCAGTTGCCATCATCTTAATCTTCGATCCCGCACGGATTTTACCGTCCATTACGCGCACATAGACGATAACGCCTTTGTAAGGATCGTAATGAGAGTCAAAAATCAACGCTTTAAGCGGCTCTTCTGAATTACCGGATGGCGCAGGAACCTGCTTCACCACCTGCTCCAGAATTTCCTTGATCCCGATACCGGCTTTGGCAGATGCCATAACCGCTTCACTGGTATCCAGCCCGATAACATCCTCAATCTCCTGCTTTACCCGGTCAGGGTCAGCGTTTGGCAAATCAATTTTGTTAAGCACAGGTAGGATTTCAAGGTTATTATCCAGTGCTAAATACACATTGGCCAGTGTCTGCGCTTCAATTCCTTGAGCCGCATCCACAACCAGCAGTGCGCCTTCACATGCTGCAAGACTGCGGGAAACTTCATAGGTGAAATCGACGTGTCCCGGTGTATCAATCAAATTGAGATAATACTCTACACCATCGTCTGCACGATAGGTTAAACGCACGGCTTGCAGCTTTATTGTGATACCACGTTCGCGCTCCAGATCCATCTGATCGAGTACCTGTTCCTGCATTTCACGCGTGGTTAGTGCCCCCGTGTATTCCAAAATGCGGTCAGCTAGTGTCGATTTACCATGGTCTATATGTGCAATAATCGAGAAATTGCGAATTTGTTGTTGTCTTTTCTGAACGTCAGTCATTCCTTACCCCCACAGACAGCCTGATATTAATCCACTTATTATAACAGTACAAGCTTACTCCATCAATCCCGCCCTTACGTAAAACAGAAGAAACAGCTATTCACGTACCCGTGAAATAACTGTTTCTCCTGAAATCATTGTGATTCTTCCGCCGAATCGAACAATGAGACTACCCAGCGTATGCCCTTCTGAGAAGCTTGCTGCAGAAGGCCTGCCGTTTTATCCGCTATCACATCGACTGTCGGCTTTTGTTCCTCAGGAATCAGAATCTGCTCTGGAGTTTTCGTATTATACCCATCTACCACCTTCTGAGGAAGATCTGTAGTTGGCGCAGGATTGCTATTCTGAGGCAATGGAGAAACAGGCGTATATGCACCTGTGAGAGGGTCGATCACCATCGGAACATACACATAAGTCTGCCCACCTTGTGTAACCCCATTCTTAATCGGCTGTGATTGCATGCCCGTCACTTGACTGGTTGGCGTAGTCGATAGGTCGGTCCAGCCTGGCAACAGCTTAGAGACGGTCGCCCCTCCGCTGCCGCTGAACTGCATACCTAACAGTATGCCGACCCCTGCCCAAATACCGACCATAACCAGTTTTTTACCGAAACGAGACATGTAAGCCACTCCTTTTTAAATACTTGGTAATAAAGCTGTTTATTCTAAATTAAATGTCTGTAGCTTAAGAAGCTCCGTTCGACTTTTGAGGTGCTGTAGCATTGGTTTGTCCCTTGCTCTCTTGGGTTGTGGGATTCGTCGCCTTGCCAGCAGCGTTTACCTTCTCCGAGTCATGACTGCTCCAGTACACATCCGCAATAGCGTCTGCCAAAATATCAGCCGTACGCTTTAATTCCTCTGCTGTATTATCAATACCGCCCACTTCAATCAAGACACTGTTAGGTGAGAGGGTTTGGTTGTACTCCCCGTTGTTTCCTTTACCCGCAGCTTTTCCCCATATTCCGCGAGATATTCCTGGGTAACTCTTTTCAATCGTTTGATGAATCTTGTTCGCAAACTCTTCGTTCTTCTTCCAATCTTTATTCGCATGTCCAATAATAAAATACACCTGAGCGTAACTTTTCCCATCAATCACTGCAGTTGTTTTGCCATGACGCTGCGAGTCGCGGTGAATGTCGATAAGTTCACTCATTTCTTGATTTGAGCTCATCGCAGATTTAACCAGCATTCGAGAGTATTTGTAGGAAAAATTCCAGTTATAGTCGGCAATTTTTGTTAGAAAATCTTCTTTGGCATGAACTGTACCAATCCCGCGTTGTTCCAATCTTTTCGTAATATATGTTCCTACCAGCATTACATTTTTAGAAGAAACCGCAGAGCTTGGATTTTCGTTCGCTACTCCTAGTAGAGGGTTATAGGCCTCCCGAGGATGTGAATGATAGATAAGGATCCGTTTAACTGAGGTGTCCTTGGGATTATCTGTCTCGCTTTGCGGATCACTCTTATCCGTACCTCCCGCAGCTCCTGATGGCTCAGGAGACGGAGCTATTGTCGCTTCAGGCTGCTGTGCTGGAGTATCTTCGGGCTTGTCCACTTCGTTTGGAACCGATGGATCAACCTCTTCCCCTCCACCCTCAGCCAGTTCATCCGTTCCCGGATGATAATCAACAGGAGCTCCTGTAGAGCCACCCGAGCCTTTTCGTAAAAGAAATGGATCATCCGCTGCCAAGCCTGGCACTTCACGAGAAACTAGACTCTTCGGATCACTTGGATTCACACTGGTCAGCAATTGAAATACAAAGGAAGTTACTTTTTCACCTGAAAAAGCGGAAGGCTCTTTCCCTTGCGGTAAATGGGGGACCTCCATCCCCAACAGCTCCATGAAAAATCCACTCGATAGGGAGGCCGCAAGCCCCTTCATAGATGGAATGGGTGAAGAGTTCAACTTCTGTCCGGCCAATCCACCAGCGCCAAGCAGCATAAAAAATACTAGCGAACCTCCGGCCAACAGCAGCATCGTTCTTCCCAGCGATAAAGCATCCAGCACTCTTCCACGTAAACGGCCGATGTTCCAAAGCTGAAACCATTTTTTATTCATTATATTTATGTCCTCCTCCAGCCCTCTGTAATCTCTTATACTCCAAATCTATGAGCGAAAGAGAAATAGTAGAACCGTAAATGAGAGAATAGACATAGAGTCCGGCGAGATACTGTACATCAGCATCCCGCCGGACTTGTGCTAGCTATAATTCAATTAGTGGGTATAAGCGCCGACATTCTCAGGATCGACCGCATCATGCAGGGCCGCGTTCAGACCACTGGCTACAATATTGGCGATGCCTTCAATAAATTCATCGATTTCCTTCGGTGTAACGATCAAATCATGTCCTAGTGGCTCAAGTACTTCCTTCACTAGTGACAATCGTTCCTGCTCAGAAATATCGTCTAGCATCCCCATAATTTCCTTAGTGTGACCAGCTCCTTGTCCGAAATGATTCTTCATCATCTCCAGTACATTATTTACAATGGTCGAAGCATAGCAAACTGTAGGAACACCGATAGCAATACAAGGAACACCCAGAATTTCCTGCGTCAATCCACGTCGTTTATTACCAATCCCCGAACCGGGGTGGATACCGATGTCGGCAATTTGAATCGTCGTATTGATCCGTTCAAGCGAACGGGATGCCAGCGCATCAATAGCAATAATAAGATCTGGCTTTGTACGATCCACGATCCCCTGTACAACCTCACTCGACTCGATACCCGTCAACCCTAACACCCCGGGAGCAATAGCACTTACCTTACGGTAGCCTGGAGAGACCTGATCCGGCACGAGCTCATAAAATTGCCGAGTAATGAGCGCATTCTCCACCACCAGCGGCCCCAATGAATCTGGAGTCACATTCCAGTTACCGAGTCCAACGATCAGTACAGATGCATCCTTACCAATCCCAATCCTAGTCAGGAAGTCCTCGAATTCGCGAGCAAAGACTTCAGCTACTTTTTGCTGCAAGCCAGTATCTCCATTGCGCAATGCTGGTACCTCAAGCGTGACATAATTCCCAATCGCGCGACCTATCGCCTGTGATCCGGCAGCGTTAGCCACACCAAGCCGGGTAACTTTTATCCCATCAGACTCTTCCACTTCTTCGTTTACACCAGGGATTGGAGTCTTTTGTGGCCCTTGAGCCATTTCCTTTGCCTCTAACGCCAAGTCCGTGCGTACCGAATATAGCTGCAGATCCGGTTCCATTGTTCCAGCCTCCTAAAAGTTTTGTTAGTATCGCTCCATTGAATTACTTCGGACAAAACTCACATCGGAAGCGATACTTAGTTTTGTGAGTAGACACTTCTTTGAGTTACTTCGGACAAAAACTCAAATTGCAAGCTTCTGCCTATGCTCTTTTGTCGATAGTGTGCGAGAGAAAGCCCTTGTTTATGCAGGTTAAAATGGTTTAATTTGAAAGCTTTAAGTATTGCTTTTTACTACCGGTCATGCTAAACTATTTTAAGTTGTGAATCATTTGATAATGATTTCGAATGTCTTACAGGAGGTGAATGCAATGCCAAATATTAAATCCGCGGTTAAACGCGTAAACACGAACGAAAAACGCCGTGCACTGAACGCTTCCCAAAAATCCGCGCTTCGTACAGCTGTGAAAACTGCTGATGTAGCACTGACAGGTACGGAAGTTGAAACTGCTCAAGCTGCTTTCCAAGCTGCTTCCAAAAAGCTGGACAAGGCCGTAACTAAAGGTCTGGTTCATAAAAATGCGGCTGCCCGCAAAAAATCCCGCTTGGCGAAGAAATTGAACGCTCTTAAGGCTCAAGCCTAGGACGACATTCATAATGAGCAATTGAAGAACCTGACCGCTATGTTTCATACGGTTGGGTTTTTTTGTGCCTACTATTCTATAAATATAAGTAATAGTTTCCTTTAGACGTTAGTTGAATGAAAAAAAACCACCTTAAGAAGGTAGTTTTCTTAAATGATCAACTTTTCTCTTTTGAATAAGTTACTTTTATTCCGATTAGGCATTTTTCATAGATGGATCATCTCCATATACTTTTTCCACTGCTTAGTTCAAGTACCTAGCCGCAACATAAACAATTCCAGACCAAGCACTTTATCTATAGCTCCTGTCTTCATCTTATAATCCAGATCAGCTAGTGCACTTAAAATTTGCCGCAGACGTTCACTTGAGAACTTGTGGGCCTGCTCCCCTGCAAGCTTTACTGCATAAGGATGAAGTCCAATTTGAGAGGCAATCTGACCTTGCGAATAACTATGTGCTGATAAATCCTTCACCTGTAAAATAATTCGGAACTGCCGCGCAACCAGCGCAGCAATCTTAATGGGTTCTTCCCGCTGCTTCAACAGCTCATACAGCGTATCAAGCGCCTTATCTAGACGCAGATTAGCGATATCCTCTACAAGCGTAAACACATTTTGTTCCGTTCCGCGATGCACCAGACTCTCTACTGCTTCTGCGTCTACGGTTCCGCCCTTACCAGCGAACAAACATAGCTTGTCCATTTCCGCGGATAAGCCCTGCAAACCTGTCCCGGCATTAGTGATAAGAATCTCTGCGGTGCCAGGTGCCATCGTACAACCCCGCTCACGAATCCCTTTCTCTACCCAGCGTAGCAGCTCTTCTGCCCCTAGCGGGTTGAAAGCTAATACCGTACCCGCCGTTTTAACAGTCTTCACAATTTTCTTACGCTCGTCCAGCTTGTCACTATTCACCATAAAGACGATCACACTGAAATCTACAGGATGCTGCAAATAATCACTTAAAATATCTATACGATGCTCAAGTTTGGCATTTTCTTTTCCCGCTGTAAATAACGATGCGTCCCGCACCAGCAATAATTTACGTTCTACCATAAAAGGTACAGTCTCAGCTTCTTCTACCACAGCCTGCACCGGCGTCTCAGAGAGATCAAAGGGAATAACCGCAAAATCGCGATCCTCTTTGGCAATCAGCTGGTCTTCCAGCAATGCCGCGAATTCATTCATTCGAAATTTTTCACTGCCGTACAAAAGGTACAGCGGTGAGATTTTCCCTTGTTTGATTTCTTTTATCGCCGTTTTGGCATCCATTCCGCCACTTCCTTTTCCATTCATCTAGCCCAATTTGCCCAGATTCCTATTGTAGCAAAAAAAACGACATAAATGCACATGCAAAAACGGAGAAACTCTGGCAGCCATGGCCAAAGCCCCTCCGTTTAAGCGGCGCATCTATATAAACGCCGGAGTGAGAAGCCCTAGAAACTTCCCATCCGACGGTCATACCGATGTTCTTCAAATCCTATACTTTCTAGTTCCTGTCCGGTTGCTATAGTATATTCTGAAACTTCGAAAAATGTTCCAGCCTCAATTTAATTTGTTGACGTTGAAGATGGAGTCTTCGATGGTGTCGCCCCAGGTGATGTAATCGGCGTTGAAGAAGCTGCTGCTTCCTGTACAGTGTACACCTTAGTGGTATTCACACCATCCTTCTCCGTCACATACGTAAACTGCGAGCTATCCGCCGACCATTCTCCAGAAATCCAATTTCCTTCTAATGGATAAGAAGTCACTGCTATCCTATCTTCCACTGAACCTTCGGGTGAATTCTTATAAATAACAAGCTGTAATCCAGCAAACTCAACGGCATAATGCCCATCAGGGGAAGTCCAAGTCTGTACATTAGAATCATTAGAATCATTAGAAATGTTAAAACCCATAACGCCCATTCCGAATTCATCAGAAGTCTTTAATGATTCCTCCGTAGGTGGCGCTGAATCAGCTGCGATCCCTTTATCCATAGAAGCAGGTTGATCCTTCTTATCAGCTTTGGACTGATTATTACCGCCAGCACTAGTATCCGGAGTTTGAACTTTCGTTACAGTATCCGGCTTCGGCGTCATAATCTTCTCCGTAGGATTGGGCTTCACATTATTTGTTGGTTCTGGTATCGACCGTCCTCCAGATCCAGCATTAGTTTCTGTTGGAGAAGTCGGCATCGACGCAGGGTCTACCGGCCCCATCGCTCTATCTAATGCAGCGTTATCTTCATTCACATCAGGAGCAGCTGGTAGAGCCCCCGAATCCGTTCCACTATTAGCAGGCGCAGCCTCATATGATTCAGCAGAAGTAGAGGCTTGCGATCCAATAGCCATATTATTAGCACTATCGCTGGTCGCTTTACTACTATCCTGCATCATTTGTTCTACCTCTGCCCCAGGCATTTTATCCGGCATATTAAAAATAGCGATCCCTAATATTACGGCAGCTGCGATAGCTCCAATGCCTGTCCGTGCTGCTATAGAGGTTCCCTTGGAAGGTTTACCGCGGGAGCTTTCACGTGAAAATGGAACTACAACTGGTTCCTCGGTTCTCACAGCGCTTTGTTCACGACTGCTTCGATCCAATTCTGCAAGCTGAGGTAAAATAGAGTCAACCAGACTAAACGGGGGTTTCACGTCTGGCAACTGCTCCAATTCTTTGGAGAGAAGCGTCAGCCGCTCAAAGACTTCCGCGCAGGAAGGACAATTATCGATATGACGGAACATCTCAACAATCTCATCTTGGCTCAAGTCTTGGTCTATATAGCGGTGCATCCATTCCATCACCTCCGCGCATTTCATCCCGATACACCACCTTTCTGGTACTCCTGAAGTCTATTCTGCAGCTGCTGTCTGGCCCTAAACAGATATGATTTCACTGTATTCAAAGGCAAATCCAGGCAGTCTGCAATCTCGTTGTAAGAAAAATCTTGTAAATAGCGCAGGACGATGACTGTCCGATGATGCTCGGGCAATTGATCAATCGCTTCACGTATATCCTCAGCTAAATAAGAGGATAGAACCTCACGTTCCACATTGTGTTTATCCTGAAACACCATTTCATGCTCATCAATAGAAACTGTAGGTTTAGTTCTTCTGAATTTATCAATGCAAATATTGGTAACGATTCGCTGAACCCACGTTTTGAACTGGGCCTTTTCCTCATATGAACCGATTTTGGTATAAACCCGGATCAAGGCCTCCTGAGATGCATCCAGCGCATCTTGTTCATTATGCAAAATGTAGAAGGCGGTTTTATATACATGCCCTTCAATTTCTCGCAATAGGGTGATTAGAGCGTCGCGATCGCCCGCTTGAGCGGCTCTGATGAGTCCCTGCTCCACCACGAAGGTTCCCCCTCTCTATGCAATCTTACTGACGCGCAAGACTGCGAATTTGTTGCAACCCTGTAATTAATATTTTTAGAATACCAAACTTTTCTTAGAACGTCATGTTAAGCCATCTTTTATAAAGCGCTATCGCACATTTCATAGCATTTCACAACCAATAATTCCTACTAAGCATACAGGGGAAACTTCAATCATTCAAATACTCTTTTGAATAACTTTATAACAAAAATGACACAAGTATAAACGCCTTCGGCATCTCAATAAAGCCGGCAAGCGTTTAGGTAAGAAATATCTCCCATTTCCAAAAGAAACGGCTTATCCTCCTGTCGGAAAAGAAGCCGTCAGTAAACAAGAAATAACCTTAGAATCGAGCATATAACTCTATTTATATAACACAATCTTGCAGAGCATGAACACTGCGTAGTTGTCCCTAGTTTCATCATCCACAACATACGCCTCTCCATTCTCAAAAATATGAGGGTTATTGTAATTCCTCTCTAATCTATAGATCTGGCCTTCCGTCACCTTACAACCATGGAATGCCGACGCAATTTCTACGTATTCCGCATCCTCTTCATCAGCTGCAAGATACAGCTTTTTATCATGATAAGCAGGCATATACTCACTCCCGGTCCGATAATAAACCATTCCAATTCGTAGACGTCAGTCAAACATCATAACTCTTCTACTTTATAGTTTATTGCCTTTGTCCTCATTCTATACTTTATGAAAACATATAATGTAAGAAAATCTGAATGCCGGAAAATATGTATATAAAAAAGGTTGTACGGCTGACATGCGTCAGCTATACAACCTTCAATAAATCTATCTATTCGAATTAAGAAAAAATAGAATTAAATACCTTTTACCTCTTTAAATTTCGCCACATACTGAGCTGCAAGATCGGTAATCTGATCGTATCGACCATCCTTCGCAGGTGCAGTCAAATTACCCCCGATACCTACTGCTATACAGCCGTTGGCAATCCATTTTTCCATATTATTCAGATCCACGCCACCTGTTGGCATAATGTTCACATGCGGCATAGGGCCTTTAACCGCTTTCACATAATCCGGACCAAACGCACTGCCAGGGAACAACTTAAGCACATCCACACCAAACTTCAATGCTTCCTTCATTTCATTTAATGTCATGCAGCCAGGCATGTACGGAATACCATAAAGATTACACATTTTAGCTGTCTCTGCTTCAAAAGAGGGACTGACCACAAATTCCGAGCCTGCAAGAATGGCTATTCTCGCCGTTAATGGATCAAGTACAGTTCCCGCTCCAATCACTGCGCGATCTCCGTACTCCGCTACCAATCGTTTAATCGCCACATCCGCATCTGGAGTAGTAAAAGTTACCTCAATATTATTCAAACCGCCTTCGATACAAGCAACGGACATTTTAAAAGCTTCCTCAGCACTATCAGCACGAATAACGGCTACAACTCCAACCGACGCCACATTCTGCAATACTTTCATTTTCTTCATCAGTAGACTCCCTTTCTCTTGGTACGATCATAGATGAATATGAAATACTAATTTAGATAAACTTTTTTATTAAATTTACTAATCAAAACGATATAATCTATAATCAGATAGTAATAACAATACAGTTAACAGTCAATACTTTTTTATGTTTATAGAGATATTAATTTATAAAAATGACCAACAAACCCTTGTTTTATAAGGAATTATTAGTCATTTGTTTTCTTTTACCCAAAACACCTTTTGGATTAAAAATCATTCTTTTATTGTACAAAACCGATTTATGTGATAATTTCAAATTATACATCATTATACTGGGATAAATTCATTACCCTAGGAGGAACTCAAATGAGTAAACAGTTGGATGCCGTCACTTTCGGGGAGCCGATGGCGATGTTTTATGCGAATGAAACGGGTCCCCTGCATGAAGTATTTTCGTTCTCCAAAGCGTTGGCAGGTGCCGAGAGCAATGTTGCTACAGGCTTATCGCGCTTAAATCATCCTACAGGTTATGTTACGAAGCTTGGCGAAGATAACTTTGGTCATTTCATTGCTCAAGCAATGAAGAAAGAGAACATTGATACCACAAACATTACTTTTACTAAAGAAAATTCAACGGGTATGTTAATCAAATCAAAGGTTGTTACAGGCGATCCTAAAGTCGAATACTTCCGCAAAAATTCCGCAGCCTCCAAGCTTAGTCTGGTTGATTTTGACGAGGCATACTTTAATGCTGCAGGACATTTACACGTAACAAGTATCTCCGCCGCCTTATCCAAGAGCTGTCATGAATTCTCTGTTCATGCCATGGAGTTTATGAAGCGACAAGGAAAGACGGTCTCTCTCGATCCAAATCTGCGCCCTAGCTTATGGCCGGATACAGAAACAATGGTGAAGACGATCAATGATCTGGCTACACGCTGTGATTGGTTCCTTCCAGGACTCGGTGAAGGCAAGATTCTTACAGGTCTAAGTACGCCAGAAGAGATTGCGGACTATTATCTGGCGCGTGGCATCAGCTTAGTCGTCATCAAGCTCGGACCTGAAGGCGCTTACTATAAATCCGCTGAAGGAGAAGGTTATGTAGACGGGTTTAAGGTAGAGCAGGTCGTTGATACCGTAGGTGCAGGTGATGGGTTTGCCGTTGGTGTAATCAGTGCGATGCTGGAAAAGCTTCCGATTGCTGAGGCCGTCAAACGTGGCAATGCGATCGGTGCGTTAGCCGTCATGTCGCCTGGCGATATGGATGGACTTCCGACCCGTGAGGAGCTTGCAAAGTTTATGCAGCAGGAGGTTTAAGCACATAGATTTGAGTCAGCTTTCGCAACATAATCTCAGTAAACTTCTGTAATTCTCATAAATAGCTGAATGCAACCAAATCTACACAACATAGCTGCACTCTATACAACTATATCGAGTCAAAATCGTTTCTTCTCGGCTTTAATTGCACTTTATACATTTAAAAACCAGGTGAACATCGCTGTCAGCAATTTCCCGCAGAAATAACTGCACAAAATACAATTAAACTCTCAATCCAGGAAGCACAAACTAAAATAGTTGCAGAAAGTACAATTAACCACAAGAAGAAACAACAACGTTACAGCCTTATAGTCTAGCAGCTCGGGAGTTTTATTATTAAAAAATGCCGTCTCACAGTTGATCTGTGGAACGGCATTTTTTTGTGCTTCTATAGCTTGTAGTCAGTTATATAACTTCACAGACTGCCCTTGTTGCAAGGTCGGCGGAAAACGATAAGTGATAGGAACAGAAGCACCTTTATCCTCGATACAAGAGAGTATAATCTTAGCAGCTTGCATACCCATTTCGTAAGCAGGCTGACGAATTGTTGTAATGACCGGATTATAAATTTGCGCGAACTCCGCATCATCTATACCGATGACAGACAATTGTTCCGGAATAGCGATGGCATTTCGATTCGCATATTTCAAAATCTCCGCTAGCGTGATATCATTCGTAGCCAATAGCGCTGTCGGAGGTTCCGGCAACGCTAAAAGGCGCTTCAGTCCTGCAGCTAATTCTTCTTTTGGCACACTACAAATATACTCCTCACGCAGCGTTAGGTCCGCTTCTTCCATTGCTTTTTTATAACCACTGATCCGCTCTTTACGAGGGGTAATCGCATGCTCCCCTAGCGGCAGGGTGACCAGAGCAATTCGCTCATGGCCTTGCTGTGTAAGCTGTCCCACACCTATCTTGGCCGCCATTTCATTGTCGAGCAGCAAACTCTGCGTAGTGATTCCATCTACCAGACGATCCATAAACACTAACGGAAAATCCGCCTCTATTAGTCGGCTGTATGCAGATGGATTGTTCCCCGTCGGAAAAATAATCAAACCGTCCACCTGGCGGGCAACTAAGGTTTCGACGTACTTGCTTTCTTTTTCCGCATTCTCATCGGCATTGCATATGATTACTTGGATTCCGTGTTGCTGCAGCTCGTTCTCGATCGCCCGGATACATTGAATAGACAGCGAATAATCGATATTAGCAACGATGATTCCGACCATATGCGTCCGATTCTGTTTCAAACTGCGCGCAAGTCCATTCGGTTGATAATTGAGCTCCTCAATCACAGCCTCAATCCGATTCTTCGTCGTTTCACTCATATATTTAAAACGTTTGTTCAAAAATTGGGAGACCGTACTCTTCGACACTCCCGCTTTTTGAGCCACATCATCAATCGTTAACTTCTTCATCACTTCGGCTCCACTCTTCTCAAAAGAAAATTACTTTATCAAAAAGTATAGCTTTTATTGGGTGAATTATCTACTAAGGAGTAGAATTCAAATAATCCATATAAAGCTTATTTTGTTGCTCTTCCGATAAAAAAGCCCAATTCTCATCCAGCCACCCCAATCCATTTTTCAGAAGAATATCCGCTTTACGTTGTTCCCCGTCCACTTTATAATCCATGATTAATGCTTGCCCTGTAATCTCTTTAAACCTAATTGCTATAGCGGGTGTTGGAATGCTCATGGTCTCCATATCATAAAGTACGGTTTTCTCTTTGTACTTTTTATCCCCTGCATCTTCTAAGTAACTAAATACGAGTTGCTCATGCTCCTTATCAACAGCAATGATTGACTTGTAATCTAATAGTGTATAATCAAAGGATTTAAGCGCGATCGGTACCACAGTTTCCCCTGCCGCTGCTTTTTTAACATTAAGTATCGAAAACTTACCATCCTCATACATACTTACACCAAGAGTCTTTTTATAGGAAGTTAACAGGACATAATCTCCTGCTCCAAAAACCCCACTCAAATATTGATAGGTACTTGCCCCTCCCGCATAAAGAGGAAAAGTATTTATCCTATTAGCCGAAGAAGCCGATAGCTCCGTCTGGTCCTTCGAGCTCAGGTAAAGGGTGAACGGTTCTGTAGGATGTGTGTACTTTGGCTTCTTGTAGTCAACCATCGGGGGCGGCGGCGACCAGAGGATTCCCGCTGTTGTCTCAACGGCATATGCTTTAGTCTTATCTCTGCTCATTGGCAAAGGCATATAATATTTCTTACCGCTAATCTCAAACTCTGCTGGACTTGTCGGGGGCTCTAACGCTTTGTCATTAGTAGCAGGAGTAGAAGAAGGTAGTATCCCTGCAGCTTGTGACTGCACCGATGAAGATTCGACTGGACCATGACTATTCCATGCGCCTATAGGCAGGTTAAGTGCACCTATCAACAAAATCATAGCCACACTGGTCAGTAGCACACTTTTGTTTATTCGATAACGTCTGTGATTTTTATTTTTAAGCGTAGCAGCCTGTTCGATCTGAATCATCAGCTCAGGTGTAAAGCCATCTTCAATAAAAGGCCTTTTGCCTGCTTGTGCATACCAATCAGTCTGTCCGATCATCACTGGATTACTATTATCAGCTTTGCCTTTCATTCTCTCTCCTCCTTCTGGATGGCTTGCTTAACCTTCTCCCTCGCGCGCGCGAGCCGAGATTTCACAGTCCCTTGTGGTACATTCAGTAAATCGGACATTTCGCTGATCGATAGCCCATGCTGAATATCCAGTACTAGCACCTCTCTGTTCTTATCTGGTAGGGTCATAATAATTCCCCAGATTCGGTTCGCATACTGTTTGCCGAGCGCTTCTTTTTCTGCAGACGGAGCAGTTATAGTGATAGGTTGATCTCCAAATGGTATGAATCTGCGCCAAAAGCTATTTTTACTCCAACTAAAGGCTGTATTTCTAGTAATCGTAAGTAGCCAAGTCTTCATCGACGATTGTCCCCGGTACTTCCCCACATTTTTATATGCCTTCAAGAACACTTCTTGGCTGATATCATTCGCTTGCTCACGGCTTCTAGTTAAGAAAAAAGCATAATTCCACACATCCGAGCCATACTCCTCCATCATTTCCCGCAAGGTCATTTCGGACGCATACGCTTCTGCATATGGCATATCTTCGCTTAGCATGTTTCGTCTCACCCCTTGCCTAATAAGACTTTCCAAACTTGAAAAAGTTCCCTTTAAAATAAATAATTAGGTTGTTCTTTACTTAACAGTACAATCAGTAAGTTTGTCTATAAAAAAACACCACCGATGAGCGTTTAAACCGTTCATTGGTGGTGTGTGGATATATGATAGGGATGATCCGAAACGAGGCGACCTCATGAGAACGTCTACTTCAATCTCGAACATTCTGCAATCTGTGATTCCCAAGGAGAAAATCCTTCCGTTCCTTCAAGATCTTAAATATGTTGATGTGGCGCGGAAATTCACTGTCTACGACCTCTTTGTTTTTGGCTGAAGCTTCGTTCCAGCAGTGGGAAGGATATCGAGATGGTGAAGCGCGAATGGGTTTGGGTAGCCTCAGAACGGTGGACCATTCCACGCTCTCTAAATAAGCTAAAGATGTTCCTTTTGAGCTTTTCAAGCAATTCAGCTCTACACTGCCTTACTCGTTTAGGTGTTACTTAAGTTCCTGTTCGACCAAGGAAATGCTGTGGTGCATTGGAGCATAAAGTTAACGTTTGCCGATTTTGATCGTTTATTTACGCTGCAAACTTTGCCTTTAGAATGGAAGGCTTTTTTAGCTAATCAACAGACGTGCACAAAGTGTAATCAGAGGCCGTTTGCAGCGCATAATTGCTGTGGCAGTATGATTGCTGTGCGACGTATGAGATTACTGTGCTGCATATGATTGCCGAGCTCAAACCCAAAAATCCCCTTGATGACTTACCCATCAAGGGGATTTTCCATAGTACGTTATCAGTTTAGGTACTGCTGACAGATCGAGTGTTGGGGGCAGCCGGAGCAACTTAATCTGTGTGACCTGAATATTCCCACACCTGCAACCAAACTTCTGTAGTAAAGCCCACTTTCTCGTAGAAAGGCTGCATCGAACCTACGTAAACTTTACTAGCTCCAAGTTGTTTTAAACGGTTAAATCCTTCGTGCAGGACCGCCCGCCCCAGTCCCAGCTTTCGATAATTAACGGATGTGCCTACAGGCTCCAGAACACCAATTCTATTGCTGCTGTCCCAAAAAATATTACAAAAGGAAACCACTTCGCCCGCGTCATTCACAACGCTAAGATCCAGCTGCGGATTATAGCTTGGAGCGTTACTCATATTCCCATAATGCAGCAGCGTGAGCTCTGCCTCCGCCGTTTCTGCATAGTCGAAGGCCATAACATGTCCTAGCGCTTTTGAAGTAGCTTCGATCTCATCTCCGCTGCAAATTCTGAATCCAGAGGGGAGCTCCACAGGAAATTCCTTATCCAATCGCAAGGAGTTTACGCTTTCCTTACCACCCGTTAGATGATACCCCCTCTTACGAGCAACCTCCGCCGCAGAAGTCATATTCTCCGGTATTGGCACATACAGCTCTACGTAACCAGCATTCTCTTCCTCAGCTTTTTGTTCAGCAAAAGCGAACATTTCTTCAAGTAATTTTTCCGGAGGATTTATCTCGTCACACTGAAAATAAAACCCATCGTCCCTGCACACTACAGCAGCAAGCTCTCCATTGTCATACTCCCATAAACCCACTTTTTGTTCCCACTGCTCCAGCGTTCCACTTCTCGTCTCCTGAAAAAAAATAACGAATTCCCAGCGGTCTATAAGCCAGGTATTTGGAGTCTTTAGCTTACTATAACTTTGAATAAGAAAATGACGTACCTTTAACAGATCTTCTGAACGGTAGCTTCTAAAACTAAAGTTCATTTTCCACGCCCCTCTCTTTAATTTCATATTAAGGGGGATGCAAAATGAAGCATATATCATAAATAGTTATTATCATTTTATACTACTGAATATGATCCGTACGTTCACAAAACAAACATTTTTCGAGTGGAAACTATGAGTTGAGAAAGTCTACTTCATTATCGAATATTCTGCAATTGGTGATTCCCGAGGAAAAGGTACTCCATCTTCTTAAAGAGCTGAAGTATATTGATGTGGCAAGAAAGCTTACTGTATATGATTTGTTTCTATTTTGAGCGAAGCCACCTTCCATCAGTGGGATGGATACCGGGACGGAGAGCAGCGAATGGCCCTTTGTTGGCAACGTTCTGTAGATCATTCTACTCTCTCCAAAAAAGCCAAAGACGTTCCTTTTTAAATTATTCAAGCGTTTGCTAGATCTTATGATTGGGTTGTGCAATCAAAAGACTCGGCGTGTACTCGGCATTCCAAAGGAGTTGCTGGTCGTTGATTTTACCACAATTACGGTAGGGTTGGGACGGCTGCCTTGGGCTCCACACAAAGGTCAAAAAGCGTGTATTAAGCTACACGTAGGGATCATTGGAGACCACGGAAAATTGCACAAAGTTACCGAAACGACGGGATATGAACCTGATCCGAAGAGCCGCCCAGACTTATTGGACTGGAGATATAATTTGGTAGCAGACCGGGCGTATGGCAAGCATAAGGTATTTGACAACTATCAAGAGCAAGAAAATCGGTAATTTTGTGATTCGGCTTCGTAACAATACGACCTTCCAGAATCCGATTCCAAGAGAACGCAAACGCCCTTTCACGGGAACGATTGAGCAGGATTTGACCTGCCAATTATGTAAGTCACTCAGAACCGATTTCGGGTGGTGATGCTAAAAGATCCGAAAGGTAATCCCGTCATTCTCGCTACAAATCTGCATTGGCATTCAGCCGAACGAATCGCAGAGAAATAGGCTCTTTTCCTCATTTTGAGTGTACAAAATACAATAGAATGAAGATCCAGCTACTTTGGAGTGCATTCTATTGCACAAAGTGCAATGGGAGGAGCTAGGCACGCTCCCCTCTCCTTTAACACTCTATCACTCTCCTAAACCCCCATCCTTCTTTCTATCCTATTTTCTAATCTACTACCTTTCCATCTACCCACCTTCTCTACCTCCCCTCCCTATCCCCCTACCTTTTCCTCCACCAACTTATATCGCACTTCAACCCCCTCCGCCCGCACCCGCATCTGTATCTCCCCCTGCTGATCCGTCCGGAAGATAGCCGCATGTCTATCCAACAATCGCTCCAACACCTCAGGTTTCGGGTGACCGTACAGGTTGTTGACTCCCGCAGAAATCACCGCTGCTACAGGCTGCCAGAAGTCAAGCCAAGCTTCGCCAGAAGATGTCTTGCTCCCATGGTGAGCCACCTTCAGCACATCAATGACAGGTCCAGCGCTGATGCCCTTTTGCTTAGCCTGCTCTACAATCTCCTCCTCGGCTTCCAGATCCATATCTCCGGTGAATAGAAAGTTCCTACCATTCATTTCTAAGCGAAAAGCTACCGAATCGTGGTTCTGCTCTTCAAGTAAAGGAATGCCATTCTGATAAGGAGTACCCGACGCTTCTCCACCCCTTCCCTCCGGCCATAAAAAGGACAGCTCCGTCTTATCATCCGGGGAAAGAGTCATTCCTTGATGTACAGCATACAGCTGAACATCCTTCTCTAGTGCAGTCCTCATCATCCCCATATAAAACTCACGATCAACTAACGTTCCATTAAAAAGCAACGCCGAAACCGGAATCTCTTCCAACACGGCTTGGAGTCCTCCGGCATGATCCTGATCTCCATGTGTCAAAATAATCGCATCTAAACGGTGAATACCACGTTTTTTCAGCAGAGGCACCAGCACTTTAGCTCCAACCTCAAACGGACTTCGGCGAACGCGCCACTCTTCTTTTTGACCAAAGTTTAAGGTTCCACCACCGTCCACTAGAATATGTGCTCCGCTCGGTGTAGTGATGAGAATGCTGTCGCCTTGTCCGATATCCAGATAACTAATTGTACTTCTACCCGCTTGACCATCCGACTGATAACCCCTATACAGCAACATCCCCAGTCCAACTGCCAATAGTAGAACAATCTCTCCGCTCCAGCGTCCAACCTTAGAAGCACCAATAGCAAACCGTGCATTCTCCACTCTCCCAAACCCACCGTGACTGTTCACAGATAAACCAGCCTCCGCTAATGGTCTCGTCTCATCCTCCATATATTGCGGTGCAGAACGAGCTTCCTTTCTTCGCTTGGCAACATACAGCAGACCATACAACAAAACATAGTACACCCCGATCCACAGCAGTGAAGGCGAGCCCCAAATCAAAACTCCACCAGCAAATTCGTTGATCCATTCCACAGCGTAAAAAGTAAAGTTATTCAGCAGCTCCGTAACATGTGCCAGTACTTTTGCTGCATCTTCCCACAGTCGTCCAAGCAGTAGCGCAAGTGTCCCAAGCGGCAATACTACAAAAGTAATAAAAGGCACAAAGACCAAATTGGCGACAAAGGACAGTAGCGAAAACTGATTAAAATAATAAATCGTGAGCGGGAAAGAAACTAATTGGGCCACTAACGTCACAGAGACCGCACCTTTAAGCCAGCGTGGCAGTATGCTCAAAACAGGATTCATAAGCGGAACGTACACCATCAAACCCAGGGTCACCAGAAAAGACAGCTGGAAGCTGACACTGAGCAGCATATAAGGATTCCAGATCAACATAACCAGTGCCGATGCCGCCAAAATATTCAGTCCATCCTTCAGCATCCCAACTCGTGCAGCGAGCAAGGCAATCATACTCATCAGCCCCGCACGCACAATGGACGGACCCGCACCAGACAAGAGGACGTATACCGGAACGAGTAAGAAAGTGAGCGTTAGTGCGGTCTCTTTTGTCAGGCGTAAGCGTCTGAACAGAAATAAAAGAACACCTACATACACCGCTACATGCATACCTGAAATAGCGAGAATATGCGTCAAACCGAGCTGGGAGAACTGCTTAAAGGTATCCGGATCGAGATCATCCTGCATCCCAATGATTAAGCCCTTCATATACCCAGAGTGGCGTCCTTGAAAAAGATGGTTCAGCTCCGCCCCAAGGGCCGTTCGCGCGCTGTCATTTAAGCGAAAAATCGTTAACGGACTCCATGAATCTGGCACGGTTACCCTTATATTTTCCGCTCCCTGCCCCTTCAATAGCCAATGAATCTTCTTCGTATGTAAATAGGCACGATAATCGAAGCCTCCAAAATTACGCGCTACTGCCGGCTCTTCCAGCACGCCATTAAGCAGCACCTCATCCCCTCTTCGCCACTCCGCAGCGACAGCAATTTCTTGCTCAGCCAGAAGTTTGATCTGCACCGCGATTAACTCTCCCTGCACCCTTTTATCTTGTTCATCCATATTCTCAGATACTTTCTCACCATCCTCTGCAAGCAGATTCATATGTGAGAGCTTCATTATAAAATCAACCCGATCCCCATCCCGTTCCACGCCGGAAACGATCGTGCCTCTAGCTTCCACGGGACTCCCATTCAGCTCTGCAATCGTGCTACCCAGCGGTTCAGGAATTCCGCTAATATTGCGAGCTTCGTTCCACTCCCAATATCCAGCTGCTAAAGAAATGGACATACACAACACAGCTATGTATTTCCAGCTCATTGTTCCCCACACCCTCAGACTTATCAGCAAAAATATTAATCCAGCCCAAGCCAACAGCATTCCGTTCCCTGAGTTTAAGCAAGCCACTGCGCTTCCAGCCACCCAGCATGCCGTAAAGCTTAGTAAAGGTCTTTCCTTCACGTTTCCATCCCCCCTTTATCAATACTGGATAAAAAAATCTTTCATGAGCCTCGGCTCATATCCCACAATGCGAATGTTATTGCCTTTTATTGATCCATACTTTTTGCTGCGTACCTTTCGCCGGACTAGAGAAAGCCTGCAAATGTGCAGCTTTTTGAACAGATATCCTCTTCACGAAGTCCAAAAACTGCAAATATACAGGTATATCCTCACTTATGGCTCGATGGCTTCTTCTGGACCAAAAATAACTGCAGATTTGCAGGAATTCTTGTTTTTTCCCTCTTTGTATCAGTAAGAGATGTACTTTTGCAGGTTTATTCGCCGGTTATCGTTACTGTTTAATCAACCAACAAACGATCAGCATCTTTGAGTTACACCGTGCTACTTATTCGTGCGTCCTTCTTTGATCGAACCATCGAACCTTTCATTTACGCAAAAAAAGAACCTCTACATACGCCATAAAAGCGCACAAGAGGTTCTTCCTCAAGCCATCTTATTAAATTGGTGTTGTGCAGTTCAGCTATTCCGATACTTTGATCATCGTTTCACTTGGCGGCTCATAGTTCTCCAATTGACGAAATATGATACCCTTGGCAGCCATCATCGCTTCAACCTTTTCCATATCCTTACGGTAAGGTCGGTAATACACGATTTCCACGATACCACTGTTCGCCAGCATATTTGCGCAGGTCCAGCAAGGCTCATCTGTCACATAGACGGTACTGCCTTCCCGATCGATTCGGTCTGTAAATAGCAATAAATTCTGTTCCGCATGAATTGTGCGAATACAGCGCTGTTTCTTCACCATTGTCTCTACGCCATCCACGATTTCCATTTCATATTGCTCCGAGAGCATACAGCCTGCCTCTGAACAATCAGGTACGCCCATTGGCGCCCCGTTGTACGCTGTTCCTAGCAACTTCTTGCCTTGTACCAGCACAGCACCCACATGTCGGCGATTACAGCGTGAACGAGTTGAGACCATGCAGGCAATGTCCATGAAGTAAGTATCCCAGTCTTTACGATAAGCAGCAGTCATAATCAATCTCCATATCCTTCTAAATAGTTGTTAACTATTGTAGCACATCCCCGCAAGTATTCACTAGGACAACGGTTGTAGCACATTCAACAGTACCTTCAATACCCATTTATCTTCAAAATACTACTAAAGGCTTTAGCTTTTCCAGCATTTTGGGCCCGATCCCCTTCACCTTCCCCAAATCTGACAGACTACGAAAAGCCCCTTCACGGTTGCGGTAATCGATTATAGTCTGGGCCTTCTTCTCTCCGATGCCCGGAAGATCCATCAGCTCCTTAGCACCCGCAGTGTTCACATTTATTTTACCTTCCTGTGAAGCGACTGACGTGGTAACCTCAAGCGCCTCCAAAGCATTCTCTCCAGTAACTGTTGTCGCTTTTTCATCTACTGGAGTCGGGACAGTATGTTCTACTTGTGCAGTATCCTTCACCTTCTGAGCAGGATCAGACTTATCACTAACTTCAGCCTTTCCAGCACTATCTGTTTTCCCAGAAGCATCAGTCTTCCCAATAGCTTCGGCTCCCACTGTAACTTTCCCAGCACTTTGCTTATCTACCTTCGTCTGCTGGCCTCCCACTTTGCCCTCTGTAGCCGAAGCTTCATCTGGCTCAGCGACTCCAATCGCTTGTTCCATGCTTCCATTCAAGGTTTCCCATCCGGCAATGCCGGAATCCCCCTTGTTCCCTGCAGACCATAGCAACCCACCACCCAGTAAAGCTACAGCCACTCCGAGCACTACACTCCCTTTATTCAAAATGCGCTCCCCCTCACGAAAATTCGTCCTATACTTTTTTGTGAATCTTCATACATTCCTTTAATTGGAATTCCCTTTAATAATTCATACAAAACCTGTCATTTGTCCAAGGCTATCCTGCATACATATAACGAAGAGAATTCATGTCAGTTAGTAAAAAGCAATGCTAGAAAGGAGGAACCACAGGTGAAAGTAGGATTTATCGGAACAGGCAGCATGGGCAGCCTGCTGATCGACGCCTTTCTTTCTTCCGGAGCGCTAGAACCGTGTGATGTGCTTGCCAGCAACCGCAGCCTGAACAAGCTGCTGGAGCTTGAGAAGCGTCACCCCGGCATTTCCATTTGCGGAAGCAATAGGGAGACAGCGTTAGGAAGTGATATCGTTTTTTTATGCGTAAAGCCACTTGAATTTAAAACATTAACAGATGAGATCGGCTCATGTCTCCGGAGTGAGCAAATTGTCGTATCCATTACAAGTCCAGTTCAATTACATCATCTGGAATCCGCTTTGCCGTCCAAAATTGCCAAGATCATCCCAAGCATTACGCACTGCGTCAAGAGTGGGACTTCACTGTGCATATTTGGCAGCAGGCTTAATAAAGAAGACAGGCTTGTACTGCTACAGCTATTGTCTTTCATAGGTGTTCCATTAGAAATCCAAGAAGCACATACCCGAATCGCTTCTGATTTCTCCAGCTGTGGACCTGCGTTCTTAAGCTATTTCATTGAGCGATGGATAGAAGCAGCCGTTGAGGCCACTGGAATTGAAGAGACATTAATCAGTCGACTCGCTGGTGAAATGCTGCTTGGAACAGGCAAATTACTGACAGAAGGGGAGTTTACCCCGCAAGAGCTTCAAGAACGGGTCGCTGTTCGCGGTGGCATTACCGCAGAAGCGTTAAACCACTTACGTACCAGTCTAGATGGTGTATTTGAACGCCTCATCACGACAACGCATGATAAATATGATGAGGATGTTATTAAGCTTGATGAGCTATTCGGACACGACACTATTAATCAGGGTCCTAAAGAACGCTAGAACAACAAAGCCCGCAGCACGGATTTCTCCGATGCTGCGGGCAGAATTGCGTTCTTCGCTTAACCCACTACAATATTTACAAGCTTGCCAGGAACCGCAATAATCTTGCGTACGGTTTTACCTTCTACAGCTGCACTCACATTAGGAAGTGACAGCGCATGAGCTTGCATTTCTTCCTGACCCATATCCAGCGGAATCAGGGCGCGTTGTACGATTTTACCATTAACTTGAATAACGATTTCAACCTCAGCATCGACTGTCCATGCTTCATCATAAGTTGGCCAAGCCACGTAGCTGATGCTTCCTTCATGACCAAGCAGTTGCCACAGCTCTTCAGCAATATGCGGCGCCAGTGGTGACAACATTTGCACAAAGTGTTCGGCAGCTTCATGGGACAAGGTTTCTTGCTTGTAGGCATCGTTAATGAAAATCATCAACTGGCTAATCGCCGTATTGAAACGCAGATGTTCGAAATCCTCAGTGACTTTCTTAATCGTTTTGTGCCAAGTACGTTTGAACTCTTCCGTACCGCCATCTGCTGTGATTTTGGAATTGAGCTTACCTTCCTCATTCACGAACAGGCGCCATACACGGGACAAGAACCGGTGAACCCCTTCAACACCCTTTTCATTCCAAGGTTTGGTTGCTTCCAGAGGGCCCATAAACATTTCATAGACACGCAGTGTATCCGCACCGAAAGCTTCAACAATTTCATCTGGGTTGATGACATTTCCGCGTGATTTACTCATTTTTTCATTATTATTTCCAAGAATCATGCCTTGGTTAACCAGCTTATGGAACGGCTCTTTCGTTTCCACTACGCCGATATCATAAAGCACCTTGTGCCAGAAACGTGCATAGAGCAAGTGAAGTACGGCATGCTCCGCTCCGCCAATGTACAGATCCACTGGAAGCCATGCTTTTTGCTTCTCAGGGGAGCACAGCTCTTGATCATTTTTCGGATCAATATAACGCAGGTAGTACCAGCAGCTGCCCGCCCATTGCGGCATGGTGTTGGTCTCACGGCGAGCCTTCATACCAGTCTCAGGATCGATCGTTTCCACCCACTCTGTTACATTGGCAAGCGGAGACTCCCCAGTACCCGAAGGTTTAATCGCATCTACATCAGGCAGTACCAGCGGCAGCTGATCAACCGGAACAGTCTTCATTGTACCGTCTTCCAGATGCAGAATTGGAATCGGCTCTCCCCAGTAACGTTGACGGCTGAACAGCCAATCACGCAGACGATAGGTTACTTTACCTTTACCTACGCCCTTCTCTTCCAGCCAAGCAATCATCTTCGCAATCGCTTCTTCATTCTTAAGTCCATTCAAAAAATCAGAATTGACATGCGGTCCGTCTCCGGAATACGCCTCTTCTTCAACGTTGCCACCTTGTACGACTTCCACGATATTCAGGCCGAATTGTTTAGCAAATTCCCAGTCGCGCGTATCGTGACCTGGAACCGCCATGATCGCACCCGTTCCATATCCGGCAAGTACATAATCTGCAATCCAGATCGGTGCCTTGGCGCCATTCACAGGATTGATTGCATACGCACCCGTGAATACACCGCTCTTCTCTTTAGCCAAATCTGTACGTTCCAGATCGCTCTTATGAGAAGCTTTCACACGATATTCTGAAATCGCTGCACGTTGTGCTTCTGTTGTAATGGCATCAACCAGTTCATGCTCTGGTGCTAATACGCAGTAGCTAGCTCCGAACAATGTATCTGGACGTGTTGTAAACACGGTCAGGCTAGCATCGTGACCTTCAATTTCAAAGTTCACTTCTGCACCTGTGGATTTGCCGATCCAGTTGCGCTGCATATCCTTGATGCTCTCAGACCAATCCAGCTCTTCCAGATCTTCAAGCAGACGCTCAGCATATTCAGTAATTCTCAGAATCCACTGACGCATCGGTTTGCGGACAACCGGATGGCCTCCGCGCTCACTTTTACCATCAATAACTTCTTCGTTGGCAAGTACTGTACCCAATGCCTCGCACCAGTTAACAGGTACTTCTGCTACATAAGCCAAGCCTTTGTTGTACAACTGGATGAAAATCCACTGCGTCCATTTGTAATAATCTGGATCTGTAGTGCTGATCTCGCGATCCCAGTCGTAGGAGAAACCCAGCGATTTGATCTGACGACGGAAATTATCGATGTTCTTATCTGTAAAATCACGTGGATGCTGACCTGTATCCATTGCATACTGCTCTGCAGGAAGTCCAAAAGCATCCCAGCCCATTGGGTGCAGCACGTTAAAACCACGCATCCGTTTGTAACGGGATACGATATCCGTTGCTGTGTAGCCTTCTGGATGACCTACGTGCAGTCCTGCACCTGAAGGGTACGGGAACATATCCAGTGCATAGAAATTCGGTTTGGTTGGATCTTCACCTGTCTTAAAACTTTTGTTCTCATCCCAGAACTTTTGCCACTTGGGTTCAATAGCCTGCGCCCGGTAACCGCCGGCAGGTATACTGTTTGTTTGATTGTCGCTCATTGTCTGCTCCTCCTTGGAGTGTTACTACTTAGATTTCTTAACCAAGCATAAACTGACATCAGCATCCTTATAAGGACGACAAGCGTTTATGCGAGAAATATAAGACATGAAGTATTTCGTGAAACCTATACCCTCTTATATTTACAAAAAAACCTCCCATCCCTAGCGTATTATCGCTAGGGACGAGAGGTTATAATTCCCGTGGTACCACCCTAGTTAGCGGCTGAATATACTTTATTCTGCCACTCACTTTGCACCCTTTAGCGGGGGTGAGGCGACGGCGGTTCACCTAGGACATCCATTATGTCTAGTGGATATCCTGAAACTTGCGCCGTTACTCCGAGGTGAGTTCACTCCGTTCCGTTAACCGGCTCGCACCTTAGTGCCGGCTCTCTGCAATAACGGTATAGAATTAATACTCCTCATCATCGATCAACTATATATACCGACTGTTCATCAGTAATATTCCCCAACATTATATACAAAACTGTTGACTATAGTCAATGTTTTACCCTATTTACACGGGCTTTCGTTTGATTAAATACGTCATAAAGTGTTGAATAACGACTTTTGCAGCCGCGAAGAACGGTACAGCAAGGATAAGTCCGATCATTCCCGCCAATTCACCGCCAACCAGAAGCGCAAAAATAATGAGCAGTGGATGCAAATGCAGCTTCTTTCCCACCACCTGTGGTGAAATAATGTTACTTTCCACGATTTGGCACACTGTGTTAACCACTGCAACCAACAGCACTAAACGAAAAGAAACAGTCGAAGCCATTACAATGGCTGGTGCAGCCCCCAAAAAGGGACCCATATACGGAACAATATTGAACACTGCCACCACACTCGCAAATAGTAAAGCATACGGCATTCCGATGATGGCATAACCGATATAAGCAAGCACACCTATAATAATGCAGACCAGAAACTGTCCACGAATGTAGTTGCCTAGTGCATCATCGATATCTTTTAACAAAGTTACAATAGACTTACGGCGTGCGCGGGGCAGACAAGACACCACCGTCCGCTCAAACACATCAAAATCCTTCAGAATATAGAACACTAGAAACGGTACGATGAAAGCATTGAACAGCACATTAATCGTTGTCCCTATATTATCGAGAAAATTAGAAATCCCTTCGGCGAGACGACTTTCCAATTGGAAAAACCAGTTGTTCATCCCCATCTCGACCCCGGGCGGGATTAGTCTAGAATTCATATGTCGCATCAGCCCTTGGGCTTGCAGCGTCATCTCTGGCAAATGTTCATTCAACTCTTCAAGCTGCTCGATAAACATCGGGATAAGGTTAATTGCGATCACTGCAATCGCCGTTAGGAATACTGCATATATAAGTAGAACAGCTACACTACGCGGCATCTTCCGTCCAGCCAGCATACTAACGACGGGATTCAGCACGTAGGAAATAATCATAGCTGCCAGAAATGGAGCGAGGATTGCCTTCAAAAATACAAATATCCCCTGCAGCATCGGACGAAGCAACCAAACAAAATACAAAATGATCAGGGAGAGCAGCACTCCGATCATCCAGCGGAACCACTTACTTTGGGACCATTGCTCCATGAGTGTACCCTCCTGCGACTGTAGCCTGGACTAGCTTCGTAAATAAGTATATGTATGGCCGCAGCAAAATAACCATCAAGCACACAAAATAACCCCACAAAGTGAGGCTTTTGCTTCGATGCTGAATCAGGTACTTTGCGGGGAACCCAAAAAAAGCGCCAATAACCCTGCAGCTGATTTCAACTGAAAGGAGATTGACGCTTTAAGTACATAGATCATTCTTGCTTACAAAGCAAGATTCATAGTTAAGACGACGCATGAATTTGCGGGAAATCCTGAGTCATATCATCCCCGGAGAAGAGATCGTCCAGCGAGCTGAGTGTGCCATCTTCTTCAACTTGATACACCGACATTTTCTCGCCGTTTACCGTCAATTCAATGAAACAGCCCCAGCAATAGAACTGGTGGGAACCAATCTTTCCGATATCTTTGGAGTTACAATTTGGACACTTCATATAATACATTCCACCTATCCGTTAACAATATTAATGGCTTTTTGTAGCCGTTCTTCGCTCATTGCAGGAACCATTAAAGCATTCTCACCAATGGACATCTCATCAGAACAAGGCAGCCATTTGCGGCCTTCGATCAAATCAGTCACAAGCCCGTCACTGATTTCCAGCGCTCCTATTGTGTTTCCCAACTTTTGGTCAAAATAAACATCCGATATTCGTCCAAGTATAGTTCCAGTTGTAGTCAGTACTTTCAAATCCTTAAGTTTGTTCTTTCCTAATAGAAAAGTACAAGGTATATGATCGGCATCTGTCTTATCAATCGACTCTTTACTCCGAATCATGACAGCATCCTCGCCGTAGGCCACAATATCTTTCCATGCCACAAATTTCACATGGCCACCAAAAAAAGATTTGCTTTCCAGTTCAATACCCGTAATATTCCAGTTTGAATCGAGTAGAATATCGACAATCTTGCCGATTTCATTCCCCTCTTCAACTTCAAATACAGCCAAGCCGATCAGATCTTGTAGTCTCATGGCTGCCTCGGTCCCCTCACTTTGAGTGTACTTACGAGTTCTCAGAAAGCCAAAAGCCCGAATCGCCCCGATACAGATCGAAACCTAGAGTAACAAGTCTCATTTACGTAGGCGATTCAAAATGGTTTCAACTTTTCGAGCAACGTACTCGATTTCTTCAGTAGTATTACCCAAACCGATACTAAATCGAATCGCAGACTCTAAAATATTTTGGGGAAGTCCCATTGCTTTCAGAACATGAGATATTTCCAGGGATCCTGAGGTGCAAGCCGAACCACTTGCTGCCGCAATCCCCTCCATATCCAGGTTCATCAGCATAACATCTGTCCCAGCCCCTGGGAAGCTCAAATTCAGAATACTAGGCAAAAACTCCTCGGTATTACCGTTAAGCGAGTAACGCTCCCGTCCAATCAGAGTATCCAGCTCCTCGAGCAGTCTACTGCGTAGGAGCTTCATATTCTGTTGACGTTCTGACAGCCCCTTAACCGCTATTTCAACGGCTTTGGCAAACCCAGCTGCTCCGGCTAGATTCTCTGTTCCGGCACGTCTGCCGCGCTCCTGAAGGCCACCATGAAGTCTTGGATGCAGTGGCGCTCCGCTTCGAACGTATAAACCACCGATCCCTTGAGGCCCATTGATCTTATGAGCAGTAAAGCTCATGTAATCTACTGGAAGCTCTCGGAGTGTAATAGGGAGTGCACCTAGAGCTTGTACAGCATCTACATGGAACAGAATTCCCCGTTCTCTAGCAAGCTGACCAATCTCCTGAATAGGCTGAACGGTGCCTACTTCATTATTGGCATACATTACGCTGATCAACACCGTGTCTTCCTGCAATGCAGCCTCTACGTCTGTAGCAGATACCCTGCCCGTCGAATCCACAGGGAGATAGGTAACTTTGAAGCCTTCCTTCTCTAGCTCTTCGCAGGTATGTAACACTGCATGATGCTCGATCTGGGTGGTGATAATATGTTTTCCTTTATGGGAAACTGCAGTTGCTGCTCCATAGAGCGCTAAATTGTCGCTCTCGGTGCCGCCTCCAGTGAACACCCACTCGTCAGGGGAACAGCCCAAAAAGGCGGCGATATTATCGCGCGCCCCGTTCAATATTCTTTTAGCTGAACGCCCGAACTGATGTACACTCGATGCATTTCCGTATTGTTCTGTCATTATATTCAGCATGACCTTAGCCACCTCGGGATGAACCGGGGTTGATGCGGCGTGGTCCAAATAGATGGATTTCATATTCATTTCTCCGCTTCTAGAGTATAGGAAACTAGTTCTTCTAAAAATATAAGAAGGTATAAGTTTCACATTATACATTATCCTTATATTTCTCGCTTAAACGCTGACCGTCCTAAAAAGGACGAAGAAGACGTTTATACTTGGAACTATTAAATTATACCGCGCGAGAAGTGAGTTTTCCACAAGCGAAAGAACACAATATTGTAATCATTTCCCTATGAAAGCTAGGATTATAGTAGCCAGTTCTCTTCAGAGGTTACCTCAATGCCATTTTTTCTAAGTAAAGCTGTAGTAACGCCATTTCCGGCTATTTTCTTCCCTTTGAATTCCCCATTATAAATCATACTGCTGCCGCAAGAAGGACTGTTTTCTTTAAGCACTACCATCGTAGCTGATACCTCTTGGGCTTTTGCAAGCGTAATATAAGCACCCTCTAAATACATATCTGTAACATCTGTACCTGATCGATCTACTACTTTAGCCGTCCCTGCCAGCACATCCTCGCCATTCCCACCAATGATTTCGGCTGGTTCTCTAGGCGTTGAGAATCCTCCTAGCAACTCTGGACACACAGCAATCGCTTGATTCTCATTTAAAAGCTTCTGAATTTTCTCATCCAAACAATCCGTACCATTATATCTCACCTTCATGCCAGCTAGACAAGAGCTTACCAAAATCACCAATGAGCACCTCTTTCTTCATTCATTCCGCTTCGTTTATAATAAGAAATATTCCGAGCATAACATGATGAAATTAAGCTGTAAACGGAGTGAACTTCTAATCTACTGACTGGGGAGTGTAAATAATGTGCGGACGCTATACAATAACCGTCACTATGGAAGAGTTGATGGTCAGATATTTTGCGAATGATTCAACCATTATCCACTATGCCCCTAAATATAACGCCGCGCCCATGCAGCAAATTCCGGCAGTCATTCATACAGGTTCCAGCAATAAGCTTGGGGAACTGCGTTGGGGCCTGGTTCCTTCATGGGCAAAGGATGACAAAATCGGCAGCAAAATGATCAATGCCCGGGCAGAGTCGCTGCTGGAGAAACCTTCTTTCAAGCGCTTAGTAAGCTCACGCCGCTGCATCATCCCATCTGACGGCTTCTACGAATGGAAGGTGCGGGGCAGCAGCAAACAACCCATGCGGATCGTGATGCGCGATGGAGGTATTTTCTCTATGGCCGGATTATATGATATTTGGATGGACCCTGAGGGTAATAAACTAAGTACCTGCACGATTATAACGACTACTCCGAACGAGCTTATGGCTGAAATCCATAATCGCATGCCGGTTATTTTAAAGCCTGAGGATGAGACAGAGTGGCTGGATCGGGGCAATCAGGACACTACCTCTCTAATAAGACTCCTGAAACCGTATGATCAACAACTAATGCGAGCCTATCCAGTTTCCATGGCTGTCGGAAATGTTAGGAATGATGCAAAGGAATTAATTGAAAAGGCACAGAAAACATCTTAACCCTGCGGCTTAACCGCAGAGTTAAGACCATCGGCGCTCGATCTTAGACCGGCGTCTCACCAATTGATGAGACATCTGGAGAAATCTATCCGCATACAGCCCGGAGGAAAGATTGTTTCGGATATGCCATTCGCCATTCATCCTAATTCTGTCCCGCAGTGCTGGATCATGCATTAAAGATAAAGCAGCATTCACAGCTTCATCCAGCTGCCCTCTTGTGTATATTTTTCCAGTATGATTATTAATGACAAGTCTCCGAATGCCATCCGAATCCGTAGTAAGTACAGGACAACGACACAACATCGCCTCTGCTACCGCATACCCAAATCCCTCGAGAATAGAAGTAGAACAGAGCAATCCTCCCGAGTCACCAATAATGCTCATATAATCTGCCATTTGCCCGTGAGGAACATTGGAATGCGAAATCAAACGTGAGGAAATCCCTGTCTCGGCTACAAATTGTTCGAAGCTCTCTTTTTGCTCCGGCTCAAACAAAGTATCGTCCTGAAAAATCCATAAATAAAGCTCTGGATGGATCACCAGCAGCCGTTGTCCGATTTGTAGAAATTCTCTCCAGTTCTTATTCGTTTGAATTCGTCCCACCCAGCCGAGGATGGGAAAGCTTTTTGCGGGATAATTGGTATATCCAAACTGATCGCAATCGATCGGATTGTCAAAGCAATATTGAGGAATAGATGGAAATCCACCTTTAAAAAGCGTCTGCAAATGAGTGGTTTCTGGATAGAGCAGTGCATCGGTTAGCTTGTGAATCCGCTCATTAAAATTACTAATAACTTGCTCCGCTTCATCTAAGGTCCCCAATCCCTGCACCTCAAAAACAAGCGGCCCCTTGTAACCAAACCCTCTGAACCGCTCCGCTAAGTAAATATCCGTACACACTACAATCAAGTCAAAAGCTTCCCGAGTGAGCAGTCCCCTGATCTCCTCATCATTATTGGTAATATAGGTTTGAATATTAGGGATATTTTGCTGCCCTTTTCCAGGGTGTGTGTACAACAAATGACACTCTACACCGCGATCATGTAATGCTTGGCAGCGAACTCGGTTCAGGGTCTGCATGCCGCCGCTCGGGTTGAAGAAGGTGAACAAAATCTTCATTACGATCACTCATTCACATATTATTTTAGGAAAAATAGATCTTCAACAAATCATACAAATCTGTGCTTCGAAACAGCTCATTATAGTAGTGATTTTTAGTC
Organism: Paenibacillus sp. FSL E2-8871; assembly: GCF_038000345.1. Taxonomy (NCBI): domain Bacteria; kingdom Bacillati; phylum Bacillota; class Bacilli; order Caryophanales; family Paenibacillaceae; genus Paenibacillus; species Paenibacillus sp. FSL E2-8871. Next base: position 3,117,801 of record NZ_JBBOBV010000001.1, read on the forward strand.
GATGGGACATGTCTATGCCGGAATCCAATCAAGCTATGATCATCCGTATAATAATTGGAGATCGTATCTCCACCGGTAGTAATCAAAGCCTCCAGCATGTATTCAATATCGAGTGTTCCGATGAAAATCTTGGGACCTAAAACTATCGTGTAGGGAGTGGACAAGTGCTCTAGCGCTCCACAAATCGCGTGCGACTCCACAACCCCTGGCATGTAAACAAACTCTGTTGCAGGATGAGGGATTGAACCTATTAGTACAGATGGTTGACCCGTAAGTGATAAATCCAGCACCCGACACTCATAATTGCTATACGTCTGTTCATACAAATTCTCTATCCTCGCTATTTCCTCCGCACCAGCATTTACTACAGGAAATAAAACGGTAATCATAGGACGAATCCCTCTACGGAATCGCGCCTGATGGCGGGTCAAGTGGTACGTATATCTCCATCTCCGATGATTTTCAGTGGAATGTAACTGTACAGATACACTAAAGGTAGAGTCCACACGATAATTCACCAGCTCCACGGGGATAAAGCGAATATCACAATGTTCAGCAAGTCTCAGCCAGTAATCATAATCCTCCACCGGCTCCATTCCGTACCCCCCAACAAGCTTCGCAACCTGCGATTTGTACATGAAAGAAACACCAATAAGCGAGTAATCCAGCAATCTCTCTTTGGGCTGTGACTGGTAATTTCGCTGAGTAGCTAGCTGATGCTCGTTATGAAGTAGGTTTCCCTCGTTATCTATACTTTGAAAAGAACTGTACACGATTCCTAGCTCCTGCGGCCCCTTCACTAGTGCCCCTCGAAGGATTTCGAGAAAACGGGGTTCATAAACATTATCGCTGGAGACCCAGCTCAAATACTGAATACTGGGTTCGCTAAATAAAAGATCAAAGCCCGTATTCAGCGCATGTGCAATACCCCTGTTCTGTACATAAGAGATAATAGTTACCCTTGGATCCTCGGCAATTATTGATCTCACAAGCGGTTCCATATCTGGCGCACCATCAATTACAATGATCAGTCGAAATTCGGTGAAGGTTTGGCGCAGAACAGACTCCAGAGCTTGCCGGAGGAATTCCGGTTTTTGGGTATACAAAGGCATAACTACTCCTACATCCGTCATGATTTTTACCTCTTTCTACATTGGAGTATAAAATTAGTATATTTAAATTCCACCTTTGTGCCTGTGTGAATGCCTTTATGAGATTTATTGCGCCTAAAAAAAGAAGCAACCACCCTGTTTCTATCGGTGGTTGCTTCTTGATTACTGCATGATTGTCTAAACAATTACTCTATACAGGTATAGAAAGGGCGGTAATCTCCGTTAATTCCGATTGAAGCACTCTCTGATCGGTAACAAGATTTCCGAACTCATCCAAACCGTACGTAGAGCATACTACATTTGCTAATGGAAAAGGGGTACTTATCTGAACCTCGTAGGATACATTCCCCGCAATGAAGAACTCTCTGATATCAGAACTCATTGCTGGAACATAATATCCTGTGACATAAAGCGGTGTTAGTACAAGCGTTGAATACGGAACACCGAAGATTTCGACGATGATCATTGCGTTCGCATTACTAGTATTACGAACACTAACAGCCACATAACTTGCTGCAGTTCCTGTTGCTCTTGTATTCGTAATAAGACCAGTGGTATAAGGCATTTCCATCACTCCTTCCCTCATTTTCTATCAATATATTCAGGAATAATTTGGAAGTTGTGAGGCAAGAGGAATGGGAAAAGCGTGGATAAATAGCTAATTAGACATGTACACAGTTCACTTTCCCCATATCACATAACATAGAATGAAAGAGGAAAAAGGAGAGGTGACAATGACAAACTTCAATTTTCAGGTCACAACAGGTTTGCCGCCAAAGTTCGAACCTTATATTGCTGTGAATCTGCTTATTCCAGGAATTATGATCGCAGTAGCTGTCGACACTACGACCGGAGTTCCATTAATAGGGATGTATCGCTCTCTAGATGGAGGTGCAAACTGGTCGCAAAGTTTACTACCTCTGCCACCAGGATTTACAGGAGCGGAAGCGCCTGCTGTTGCCTATTCCTTTCCCAATACATTTGCCATTGCTGCACATGTATTTCCCGGCGCTTCTGATGGAACGACTGTATTCTATATTTCTACCGACAACGGCACTACCTTCAGTAGTCCAGTAATAGTGAATATGGGATATGGAACCTACATTAATAATGATGAAACGAATATCACAATCGATGTAGGGCAATCCAGCCCATATTTAGGAAATATCTATGTTTCCTACAATCATCAGTTCAATGTAGCCAACGGCGGTAATTCAACAGCATTCCTAAGCCGGTCCCGAGATAATGGAGCGACATGGGATACACCAATTCTACTATCCAGTGAAGCTAATCAGGTAGAACGTCCCGATGTTGCGGTGGATTTGGTAGGCACGGTGTACGGCGCATGGATTACAACAAATCCAGAATTCCGATTTGTGATCAGGACCTCTCTGGATGGTGGAACAACGTTTGGTGCACCTGTCCTCGTGTCCTTAATCGTGCCTGTACCCATAGTTCTGCCCGTTCCTGGTTATGCTTTCCGTGTCTTGACGTTTGCGAATATTTCAACGGATCGCTCGGTTGGTCCTAATACCAACCGTGCCTATGCCATCTGGCAAGATTTCCGACAAGGGTATTCCGATGTATTCATGTCGACCTCAGATGACCTCGGAATATCTTGGACCAGCCCTGTAAGCATTACCGGTGCACCCGCAGGATCCCAGAACTTCTTCCCTGCGATCGATGTTGATCCTTTGACTGGTGTAGTAAATGTGATCTATTACAGTAACCAAGTTAACGGATTCTTACTAGATGTATATGTCGCACGGTCTATCAACGGTGGTCAGACATTTACGAACACAAGAATAACGAACGTTTCCTTTGATCCGAATGCCGGCAGTGTTACCCCGGTTACCTTAATTGGAGATTATATTGATATTACTTCCGTTCCGCCGGGAGGATATATCGGCGTGTGGACGGACACTAGCCCTGGTACGCAGACAATATTTGCAGGGTACTCTGATATCGTTATTACTTGATCGGAGATCTTATTCTCTATAATGTTTACCTTATCAACTTGAGAAAATGATATGAGTATTATATTCCAACAACGCATAGTCTTTTGAAATGATCTCCTAATACCAAATACCGCAGGCAAGCAATTGAGAGTATCGTCCGAGTTGCAACAGAAAAGAACGCCCCCATGGATGTTCCCTAAATTTATTTATTCATCTACACCGTTACAGCTAGCTATGTGTTCACAGTTTCTGTTTTACGATCCTGTCTTGCCTGTAATGCTTTCACTTCAAATCTCAACAGTTCAATCCAAAAAGTAATACCAAGGTTTCTAAGCCAGATGTGAAGAAAGTTTTTAAGCGGCTCTAAGCTTATTTGTTTCGTCCCAACCCATGTGCCGATAATCGATAGCAAAGACAACACTGTGACATTCAGTAATGTATTCAATAAACCCTAACATTAAATCTTCGGATACATGTCAGACCTTCTAACTTAAAAACAATTGAATTCCCCCTGCCGCATTCATCATTTATTCAAAGAATAAACATTCTATCCGTAGCACCCCAACGCAGTATCCCAAAGATTATTAACCAGCCCGTAAACCTCAAAAAAAGTCCTTTCCAAGAAACTTGGGAAGGACTTTTTAAGAATGCTTTTATTAAATCAGCAGGCAGACTTCGTCGTGCTGGTTTTCTGATTCCTGTTAGATATAAAACATATATTTAAGGGTATCTACAAGAGATTAGAATAAACAGTTTAAACCCGTGCTGTACAAGGATCTTTTCAATTTAGCACCTACATTAATCTACAAGCAAAAAGTACAACTTACATGGCCGCCTGCGGGTAGTTTACGGGTAACGAAAAACATCAAAGGATCCGTCCAAGTTAACCCTATGGCGCTACTTTTCGAGTAGTATTCAAATCAATCTTATGTCATTACAAAAGAGGCACCATTTATATAGCACGTGTTATTTACACGTTGACACGTATTATATATACGTGTATAATAAAAAGTATAAGGAGGGTTGAGATGAAGTCGTATAGTTCAAGGGAAATCATAAAAATTATCGAAGAAGACGGTTGGTACATAGTTGGAGTACATGGTAGCCACCATTACTTCAAACATCCAACGAAGGCAGGGAAAATAACAGTCCCGCATCCTAGAAGTAGCTTTCCTCCTAAGACACAAAAGAGTATCCTAAAATCAGCAGGGTTGTAGGGGCGCAAGCCCCTCTTCCCCAAGGAGGTTAATATAAATGAGTAAGAAAGATGTTTATCGCTACTGGGCGTTGCTAGACACGGCAGACGAAGGAATCTCTGTTCGTTTTCCCGATCTGCCCGGATGTCTGACTTCCGGTGATACAGCTGAAGAAGCACACACCGCAGCACGTGAAGCTCTTGAGGGGTTTATGTATGTGATGGAGCAAGACAATGACCCTATTCCTTCACCATCTGTGCTCGGTGATATCTTGAAGCAAGCAGATCCGACAGAGGCCGCCTGTGAAGTCCAAGTCTATATGCCAACTGTTAGGGATGCAATGGAAGCCAAGGCTGTAAAAAAAACACTGACGGTGCCGAAGTGGTTAAACGATGAGGCAGAAAAACAGCATCTGAACTTTAGCCAAGTATTGCAAGAGGGATTGAAACGAAGTCTTGGAATCGACAACAAACGCTTTTAATGCCAAAGAAAGTACATCTCGCCTGATGATGGCCGGAAGGGAACTGGCCGAAACCATTTTGCGCTACAGCGCAGGATGGTCGCGGGAACCCGCTACGAGCTAGCTTTGCAAAGCTAACCGTTACATATAATGTTCTTTGTTAAATACAAACATAGTAAAATTAATCCAATTCTGATAAACTATCTATATTTATTGGATTGGAGGATGGAAATGAGCAAAAACCGATCTATTCCTAAACTTGTGATCGGCGGTGTTTTAATAGCTCTTCTGTTGTCGAGTTGTGGAAAAAAAGATGATCACTCCTGGACAAAAGACAACACCGCATTAATGAAACAAACAGAACTTTACTTAATTCAAGCCAGTAGCGTTTGGGGAATAACTTCCGAAGAAAAGGAAAGTGCCGTCAATGGTATTAATTCGATCATGTCATATTATGAAGGGCCAAATACAGATAGTTTTTCTTTGATTGCCAAAGCAATAGAAGAGGGGAACGCAAAAGAGGTTAAGAATATTTATGAAGATATTGGAGGGGATGTTACTTCATTCAGCATTCCAGAGTCAAGTGGGACACTCTCCAGCGCTCCCGTTTACACTACAGAGCCAGAAATCGATAACCTCGCGGAAAATGCCACCTCATCACACGTACAAACTCCTTCTATTCACTTAAAAGGTACAGGTACAAAAGCCACTGACGCTTTCGATCTTGAGTCAGGCTATGCCATATTTGAAATTGATTATACAGGAGACGCCAATTTCTACGCGAATTTGTTAAGTCCTTCAGGTGATGAAATGTTACTTGTCGCAAATCACGGGAAATATACGGGCAGGATATATAAGGAAATCTCTGAACATGGCTCTTACCTAATAAACATAACAGCCGACGGAACCTGGTCCGTGAATGTGACTCAAAGCTACGCAGGGAAAACATACTCTTCTCCCGCTTCCATTTCAGGATCAGGAGATGACGTTTTTTTCGTGAATTTAGAAACAGGTAATAGAACATTTAATCTCGAAAACAAGGGAACAAAAATGTTCATGGCTGAACTGGATGGGAGATTGTTGGGCGTAGAGAACGGTAATTACTCAGGGTCAAAAGCCTTGTCAATTAAAGAAAAAGGACCTTACCCTCTTACGATAAAATCAGACGGACAATGGAGTGTTGACATCAAATAAAAAAAGCCCTACCGACCATATAGGTTAGTAGGGCTTTCATATTCCCAAACGCTTGGTAATTTACTATGTGCTCAGATCTACTACATCCTCTATTTTAATCCAGTCGTAACCCTCCTAGTACTTAGTCCAGTATTCGATGTTGCTACCATTAATGCCCCACTGGATATCCTGTGGCACTGACTCGTGTCTTTTAAACCGTGGGTCAGGGCGTTCCCATCCCTCTATTATGATCGCTGTCTCAGGCGGTGTGTTTGGATTCCACTCGATGTAATTTTCCTTAACCAGTTCCCGTAAAGCTGCTTTTATAGGGACTGGCATACGTCCACTTAGCCGTTCTAACTCCGGTAAACTTGGCATATGCGCGTGATGATTTGCTGAGTGGGTCATGATCATTAATAATTTACGTGCAGTATCGCTAAGCATATTCATCCTCCAAAAATAAGAACGTTTGTTTGTATTATAATCGAACAAACGTTCCCAAAATAACAAGTAACTTATTCACCAATTGGGATATAAAACTATTTAATCATATTCGCTCACTTTATTACATATATAGACATTTTTATTTGGACAACCCTTGTTTTATTTTGTAAAGTAAAAATTCATAAACATAATGAGGAGTGTATCAAATGAAAAAGATTAAGATATTATTAATATTCTTGCTTGTTTTAGCTATCATCCCTATTTCTTCCCTAAGTGCTAATGCGACAACGACACCAAATATTAAATCTACACCAACAGCTACGGATATTGTTTTTGGCAAATTATTTACGATCGGAAATGATATTAATACAGGAAACACAACTACTGATAAATTAACAGATGGTAGTCTGGTTACATTCGAAAAAGTCGGAAACTATAAAGCTTCACTTACAGGATTTTGGATAAAGTTATCTGAAGCGAACTACATATCTAAACTTAAAGTAAAATTTGAAAACCCCGGAAATCAAGGGTTTTCCGCTTATTTCTATAACGAACAAGGTTCTAAAATAGGGCAACGTGTCTTTGGCGGTCAAATATTAACTGAACAAGAGCTAACCGTGGATATTGACAATGTGTCCTATATCTTTTTAGGTAAAGCAGATTATGATCTAAAAGTTTATGAGATCAATGTTTATGGTTACTTATCCACACAACCAACGCCATCACCGACACCAGAACCAACACCAGAACCAACACCAACACCTGAACTACCATCTGGTGATCGAGCAATACTAACTGTCACTCTAACAACAGGGATCGAAAAAGAATTTGATCTCCCAATGTCTGAAGTCAATACATTCCTTGGCTGGTTTGACACAGCTACCGGATCAACTCGATACGGAATCGACAAGCATGACAACAATAAAGGCCCATTCAGCAAACGCACTGAATACGTAGTTCACGATAAGATTCTGACCTTTGAAGTAAGTGAGTATACAGCACAATAAACAAAAATAGCCCCGCCAACCACTTAAGGTTGACGGGGTATTTATTATACCAATTATGCCAAAACCATCCTAAACTCAAATTCACTTCTCATATAATACGATCCATCTATCTTTACACTCACAGGACTCCATTTTCGGACTGGACCACAACAATCCACTGTACACCCAGCCAGATCCCCACGGCGTTCAATTATATCCACTTGAGACTGTTTTAAGGCCGCTGTTAGAAATTCTGCATCCGTCTTCAAGACTTTATATATATCGCTCAACACGATCACCCCTATGTACTAATGTATCCCTCTAATGCTGGCAGGACACGGTGCTTCGGATGCCTCTATATTACTCGATGCTGAAATAATCTGTAAACGACAAAAAGCCCACCAGCCGAAGCCAGTGGGTGAATTGGTTTACTCCTTTGTAGTCCCATCTCGTTTACTAAATGCAAGTTCAAACAACCCAGTAGCTGACAATCCCGCAAGGCCACCAGACCATAAACGTAACACTAAAGATAAGTCCGTAAATGGATAAGCTACAACCCCGATCAACAAACCAATGACTAAACCGATTGCAGGAAGCACGTTGTTAGGAACATTAAAAGTTTTCTTTACAAACTGCACCCCTGCTAATACAAAAACAGCGATCACCGAGGCGAACGCTAGAACATCTGTTAAGTTTTGATTTCCCATATATAAATCCCCCTTATTCTACTGGCATGCCAGCTGCTCTACGCAAGTGATTTGCAAAATTATTAAAGAGAACCATCCCCGATTTATCCCCATTAGACTTGGCAGTATACCATTCAGGCGAGAGCCAACGGAAAATAATTTCTTGGGCATTACTTTTATGCAATAGCTTAAATGGCGCTGTTGAACCTGGCTGTAAGGGGATACCCGAAGCCATTCTAAGATTATCAGCAAGGTTGTGAAAATGCGATAAACCCACCTGATCCTTTTCCTTATGAGCCACAAACCATGCTGGGGATACATAATCATCGATTAGCCTTTGAGCTACACTGGCAGGCATTTGCACTGCGACTGGCGGTGCAATCGTCACTGGTTGCTCTTTAATCTCAGCTACCACGTCATAAAGTAGATCCTTAAGTGTTTTACCAACTGTAGCCAACGCCTGATCAATATCACTTTTACGAGCAGGATCTAATTGCTTATGACTCGGGATGTGTGTCAGTGGGTTCAGACCCCACTTGTCACAGCAATAAGCCATATACCATACAAAGCGCTTGTATGCTTCAATGGTATTTATCTTTCCGCCATAACATAACTCCACACCTAGAGCGATATCATTAGCATCATCTCCATAAAGCTTATTGTCTGTTGTAACACTGTAGAGGACATGCCAAGCCTTTTCTGCTGGATCTGAGCCAGTACCTGCTGGGATGATCTCTAGGATTTTTTTATCGTCAATGAATGTCTGAGCTGAGGCTGAGCGGTCCTTGAGGTTTTGAAAATAAGTATAGTGGTTATCAGCGGTTGCTCCTGGATTACCTGTATCATGAGCAACTAAAAAGCCCGGTGTTCGCGATGTTAAACGGGTGCCGGGCCGTACATTTTGGCGCTTGTTGATATAACGCCGTTCGATCGTGTATTTATCTCTAATCAACTTAGTTTCCTCCCATTCTGATCGCCACGACAATGGCCCCTATAATAACTGTAATGATTGCCCCTCCAACTGTTCGCCAAAGCCAACGTTGTGCATCCTCGATTCGATCCAGCCTGTGGTGCGCTGATTTAGTAGATTGCATAGCTTCACGCGCTAAATCTCGCGTGGCTTCAATTGTCGATGCCAATGTCGGTACTACTTCAAGCGTTTTTTCAATTCTGGCCAACTGAATTTGAATTTCTACTAATTTATCCTCGGTACCCATAACCCCGCCACCTCCCGACATCATCGTTCCCCCCTCAATATAAATAGCCCCCGGTGATCCGAGGGCAAAATAAAAACGCCTATATGGGCGTAATAAATTGGAATATTTTTTCGATTAGTTAAGGTAATTCTCGTCGCTCGTGGCTGTTATGCAGACCCATTAATTAGATAAGCCCTAAAAGAAACTCTGTTGTTATTCAGCCCGGCAGCAGAGGTTCGCTGAAATGTAGAAGCCGATAATATTGTTAACCAGGTCGCCTGGTTAGTTATAAAACTGAGAGGTGCCACACCAGTTGTTGTCTTTACAAAAACAATAAAATCTGGCGAAGACCCGAAGTAGCTCTCAGTGAGCTGTATATATAGCGACTGCCATAAACCCAAGTTATTGATTGCTGCCAGTATGGCCGGAGGGTAATTATACACGGTGTTTTTATAGCAAGGGTATACGCTGTCTACTATAGGTGGCGAAGCGTTGTTGGTACCTGTAAGTTTAACTCCTTGGCTGTATGCTATTTTACCCACCGCGATATCCGCCGCTGTTGCGGTAGCGTCTGAGGTTGCTGTTCCGTCCAGCCCTAACATTTCAACCCCCATGATGATGTTCTTAGCGGAGCAATGCACAGGGTCAACGTATGTTAGCTGTGTGCCGTCATTCACAGCTTGATAGTTGTTTCCCCCAATTCCGCCGACTGACAAGGACAGATACCCTTCTTGCATATAAGCGCCCACGGCGCTCATTTCTTGGTCACCCATGTTTTTCATGGTTCCTTTTCCGTTGTAAATGGAGCCAGCACTGAATCCAAGCCCTTCAAGAACTTGGGAAGCCTTAGCAGTCCCCGGCAAAACTAACTGTGTCATTATGTTTACCCCTTTCCGATAGAAGCTGTTACATATGCTGGATTAGTCTCTTCACTATGCACTACATAAAGCCTAACCGTTGTGCCCGACTTTGCTCTTATGAAAGCGGGGACAAACACATGCGCGTCCCTAGCTAAAAGTTTAGACGGACAAATTTCATAGTCGTACATACCTAGTCTTGGATCGGTGTACTGGAGGTATATTGTAATATTCGAAGCTTTTAGTAGGGTCAAGTACACAGATACCGTGAGCGTCTGATCCGTTGCAGTAACATTATACTCAAGCACTGTAATTCCACTAGCAGAGTACTCTATAGGCATATCGTTGGCTTTCACTAATGTACTACTTACTCCCGCAAGTTCTCCTTTAGAATCACGTAGTGCTACTGTATTAGGGGTAGCTGTGGTTGATGTTGTGTACCCATTTAGAGTATTGGCGTTACCATAAGATATAGCAGGTGAAAGAACGTTTGTAATTCCAGTCTCTGACGTTATAAGTGCCGCTTGCCATCCCTTTTCCCATCCGGTAAGCCCACCAAATGACGCTAATACCTCTGAAACCTCTAGAGAAGTTATTCCCCATACCGTAGTTAGTCCACCCAATAGTATGCAGTTATTAGTACCGTCGTGTGCTAAACGAACAGAAGTGAAAGGTAGGTTCCCCTCTGCAAATGCATTCGCACTTGTCCACGCTGGTGTACTAACGTAGTTATAAGCACCGATTGTAAGCTCCCATGCACCCTTTCCAGCAGTGTAATCATACCCGTTAATCTTGATCCTCAGCATGGTACTGCTCCATGTCTTCGGCATCGTTATTTTAACTGTACCAGTAAGTCCACCAGTGGTAGAATATCCGACGACATTATGGTACTTGTACTGAATTCCCGCATAATTCCTTACAGAACCTGTCTCTGTTGTAACTGGGTCTTTAAACGTTGTAGGTTTAACAAAGGTTCGAACTGGTAACGGATATACGGTAGAGTCTGTCGTAATTACATTACTATTAAGTGTTGCTTTATCGAAGTTGTCAGCAAAGGTATTGGTTCCACCCATTCCCTCAATGTAGACTTGAATTGGGTTACCATTACTTACTTGTAGCTTAGAGATTCTGATACGGAATGTTTTAGACGCAGAGTCATAGAAAAGGTCAGACATAGCATAAGCTGTACTTATTGCACCAATTGTCTCTACATACATAGTTTCTTGAAAATGTATTGTCCCCGTGTTTATGTCTCCAGCGTGGAAACTAAACCTTTTACGCAATTGCCCAAAGGCTGGCTGGTACCCGTAGTTGCTGGATAGTACCACGTCTACATATCCAGACAGAACATCAGGGAAGATAATGTCCAGCTTCTCGTTACCTACATCCGGTGTTGTAGTGAAAGAGCCAAGATACTTTCTAAAGAAGCTCCCCGTTCTAACTTTAGGTGCTACTACCTTGTCTACGTTAATTGCTCCTACTGAGTCTAGTCCCACATACCCACCAGCTACGTTCTTATTATTGGTTGTCTCATTGGTTTTCCATGCAGACCAAGTAAGTGATCCAGTTCTGAATCGTGTTTGTGTAACACCAGTTACTACATTTGTTGCTTCCTGTTTTACGTAGGGACTGGCTCCGTCCGTTTTCATTACGATTAATACACCATACTCTATATTAGACGGTGCATTTACAAGTCCAGTATAGGTACTCATGGAATAAATTCCGTTTGCTGTTAGTGTATTAAAGTCTGTGCCACTAGTAAGTGCACTTTTCGTCATGAGTAACACGGAATCATTATTCCCTGTCCATGTAGGAACCCACGGGAACCAAGCACCGTTGTTTACCTTACGGCGTACAAAAGTATTTCCTGCTGTCCCGAAGAACATCTGCCATATCCAGTTAACGTCATTATGTGTCTCTCCTTGGCTTACATTGATCATTACTTGTCCATATTCTCCAGAAGAAGGAGTACCAGTGGCATTTGCATTTACGCTGTAAGTACCCGCTGTGTACGCTGTGTCTAAGTTAGACAATGCAGAGATACCACCTAAGGAGTTGTATGTGTTTGCTCTTGGTACTTTGACATTGGCATCTACACCCGCATATCCGTTAGCAACGTTCTTACTATTGGTGTTCTCAATCTCTACCCATTCTCCCCAAGTGGAGCCATAGAAGTTACGGGTATACATTCTAAGCCGATCACCGCCAGTTGCCACAGTATTGAATGTGGTAAACGTCTGATTAAATCCGGCGTGTTTGGAGACTTTCAAATGGAACGCCGTTTTAGTAGGCGGCATATTAAGGAACGTCACTGCTAGTGCATTACTGGTGCAAAGGTATTCTCCCTCTGTGGTAATAGTATTAAGGTCTGTAGCACTTTTGGTAATCTCAGTGGCCTTACGTGCAATGTTAGGAGGAATCTGCTCGTCGTAAACGTCGGCGTTCGCGTCTAGTGAAGCAACACCACTTACAGCACCCTTTTCTGCTCTAGGAATAGATGTATTCCACGCAGTACGCTCTGCAGCTGTGATGTGAGCTGTAGCGTTGTCTACATGAGCAAGAAATTCTTTCTTTTGAGTGAAGACAAGCGAATCGTCGATCTTAGCTGAGATATTTGCGGCTGTACCTATAACAACATCAATATCAAAAACCTTCTCAATAATATCTGAGCCGCCACCCGGTGGGATGTAATCAGCAGTCACACCTGAGTTCGCATAAGCATATAGGATTTCTCCGATGTCCGGATCAGTAGCAAACAAGCCTATTTCTCGAAAATAGAAGCCTGATGTGACGCCAGAGTTATCTAACACTGATCCAATTGTAGCCTTATTCGGCGGCTGCGCCCGGATACGTGTAATAGGCAGAACCATTTTCTGTGATATCAATCCATTAAGCGCAGGCATGGACTGACCGTTAAGCGATCCATCCCCAATTGCTACCCGGGTATATTCAAGCTTTGCGCCTGCCTGCGCCTTACCTTGTAGAGCCAAGCCTTTTATTGTAATTGTCATGCCTCCAAAAACAGCCAATGCAAACCCTCCTTAAATTCGTATCGTTTCGCCGAAGTGAATCACGCCACCAAAATAGAGCTGCAACGGCTCAGACTGTGTAATTGTCACACTATCCAGCACAGCAGACAGGCGCTTTACCGCATCTACTGCCCGGATAAATTCGTGCGCCCGCGTGGTGGTCACATCAGCGTTATTTGTGAGGACACGAAAGTGATATGGATCTCCGCCGTATTCCCACCATTCTTCAACCCTGCCTTCACCAAAGAGTAGCGCAATCAGATCTTCAACCGCTCCTGGTGTACCCTTTCGACGATAGAATGGAATCGCAGTGCGCACCAGCTCGCGACGCTGCTCGATAGGTAAATCAGGATCATAATAAGGCGGCTTGAACTGCCACGCCAGCTCTATAACCTCTTCTTCAGTCCATTCGTTTGCTCTGCCAAAGATGTCTAATCGCTCGATGAGAATGGCCGTCTGCTGTAATTCAAAATCCAATGCGGTAGCTGCTGCTGCTATTGCTGGGTCTCTAGCTAAATTTGGCGGCAGAATATCTCGTAAACTGATGCTTTTAAGATCAATCATCTACCAAACCTCCATAGGTGATTGTCGTGGAACCTTCGTGCGCTACTTGGGTCGCCTCAATAGGTGTGTAGGTCGGTGCTGTAACAGATAACCTAAGAGCACCAGCAGCCATTACACGCGATATCAACTCAGATGGATTAATGTCTCTGCCAAGACGAGACCTTTGCCATAGCTGATAGGCGCTTACTGCTGCAGCTACAGCCGCCTGAATTGCTGGTGCTTCAATTGCTCTACTGCGGCTAATGTAATAAGTTAGTCCAGTATTGTAGCTAACAGCTTGGGGAGGTTTAACCGTCACTTTATCTGTCAGCGGACGAACTCCACGATTCTCAAATACTGCCGCTACCGCTTCTATGGTATCTGCACTGGGGATTTGACCGCCAGTCAAGAGAGGCAGCACCGTCACCTCTCCATCTGCTGGAGAGTACGCATAGACATCCAATATGGCTGATGATGCTGATTTTGCCCAAAACTCGTAAGCCCCACGCGGACCCGCCGTGCTGTACGACTCTGGCGCTGTCCTGATTCGCTCCTTAAACGCATCATCTGTTTCTGCAGCTGCACCGCCACCGCTCTCAGTCTGATTAATGGCTGAGATCACAAAGGGCAAGGGGTCCATTAACACATTGACCTGCCCAGGCAGAAAACCATTCCCAGCAGGACCAGGATTACTACACGCAGCCAACACAGATCCAACAACTTCTCCGGCTGGAATTTCCAGTACCTGAGTAGTAGCAAAATAAATTGACCCGTCCCCACCCTGAGCACCGACACGCGTCCCAGCTGGGATCAATGTCGCTGAAGGCAACGGCATCGATAACGTGAATTTAACTGATGTAATAGCCGGTGCTGCATCCAACCGCTCGGATCCCTGAAACGCCGCCATGTGGTCCAATACAACGGAGGAAGCATAACGCAGCAAATTACCCTTGGCTGTCCGGTTGATCATAACGCGCTGCTGCACGATTACCGAAGCCAGGGAAGACAAAAAAAGCCTTACCGGATCAGCAGGCTGTAGTGTACGTGAGGTTAATCCCTCGTATACAGTTATGATGTTTTGTTGTATTCCCGCCGTATCCTCTGGAACAAACTGTATTTCTGGCAAATCAACATATTCCAAGTTACTCCACTCCTTCTGCCAGTGAAAACTTAATCACAGGCTTTAAGTGTCCTGTCAGAGCATCAGACAACGTTCCATTAAATGATACTTGTACTACTTGCGCTCGTGGCTCTTGCATAACTATTGCTGTCGTTACCTCTGCTGCAGTTCTAGCCTCAGCAATCGGTCCTGGTTCATCAATAATGGAGTAATCTATCCCGATGTCGCGGGCAAGTGGCGAACTGCCGAGAGGAGTAGTTAATATTGTTCTAATGTTCTGAGCCACTTCCTCGGCTTTATTCATTGGTGCAAAATTGATTGTCGATGGCTGAGTCATATCAACGGTATAGATCATTTAACATACTCCTCCAGTGTAATGTTCACTTTTGATGTGAGAACATTCCCAATGTTGTCCATGGTCTCCCAAGCTTGAGACATGTCTGTGATTATCCAGAGCCCAGTTCCTACACCCTTACGTCCAATAATCAACGGTAGTGCCTTGCCTGCCCTCTCCAACTCAGTAAGTCGGTCCAGCTCTTTTCGGGGATTCAGTCCGAGCCGCGCATCTAACTGCACCGAAAACGACACCGAGTCAATTCCCGGTCCTAGCCACTCCTTTTTAGGCTTTTTACCGATGATATCATGCTGTGCCCAACGTCCAGCAGTATTACGAGTGAACTCGTCAATCGTTCGCGTAGCTCCTTCTGAAACGACGAAAGTCACTGGCCCAAGGCTACCAATCTTAGACATAACATAATTTTGGTTTCCCATCTCTTACCCTCCGCTCGTTATCTTGCCAGTTACGTTTAGATTGCCATCAATCTGTACGCCGCTGGCCGCTTTGAGGTTAATAGTCTTAGTAGCGCGATCATAATAGACATAGCTACCATCCTCGAACCATATACCACGCTGATCAGCTGTTCCGGGCATCTTATCCTCTGAACCGTAATAAGTACCTAGACAATAGCCTGAACTACGACTGTTATCCAAAAAGACACATAGCACAGTTTCTCCAGGCTGTAGCACGGCGTTCTCTTTCCCCCAGCCTCCCTGCGTAATAACAGGTAGCTCACCAGATACCAAATCATCACGATCTGGAAAGGCGACCCGCACACTACCTGTTACTTTATTTGACGTTGAAACTTGACCAATTACAATCATACTACCACCCCAATACCCTTCTAATTTCTAAGTCAGTCGCAAACCCGCTACCTCCTATAGCGTGATTGGCAGAGACGATAATATATTTACCATCAAATCGTCCCCAACCCTTTATATTAATCGTCAGTCCCGCAGCCATGCGAATATCACCCATAAGGCTTAATGTCCCTCTACCCGCCTCCTTGTTCTTCTCTCGCAGTCTTTTTCGGCCTAGTTTAAGTGCCGCTGCCTGAGAATCTGCCTGCTCGTTAATTTTTAGTATAGGTCCACTTTTGGGAGCTCCCGGCGGTGTATAGGTCACCTTTACAGTCTTTTTCGTTTTATTGTTTGTATAAGACACTTCACATGCTCGATAGGCTGTATAAGCTGTTCCCCAGGAGAATCCATAACCTTTTACGTTATCTTCTCCACGTGTAATCGTTGCAATAACTGGTTTTTTCTCATAAACAGACTCGTCGAAGAGTACGAGAGATCCGTTTGATACTTTTATAGCAACACCTTCCTTGGTTGCTGTTTCCAGCAGAAAAGCAAGATCAGAAAGTTGAGACTGTTCAAGGCGATCATAGGAAGGATTGTCTGTCGCTTCATATAGTAATTTTAAACTCCCACGTTTGGCGATTTCCCCAGCTACCGTTTTAAGGGTCACCTTTTCCCAAGACTTTGAGCGTCTTTCCTGTCGAATATCAGATCTTACAGGCAATGATATAGCTTTAATAGCTACTGTATCCGGTGGTCCATTAAAATCAAATGAGTCAACTTCAAATGAGCCAAGGGGTAGCTTTTTAATCTCTCCTGGTCCATCCCAATTAATAGTGCGAATCTCTCCTTTAATCCGATCTCCTTCTGTCGGTGACCAAGGGCCTTGCCAGTTCCGCTCCCCGTCTTCCAAAGTAATAGAGAGATTATCAAGTGTCCCTGGGGCTGCGTCATTAAATTGGAAATCCGTTAATGCTTCAGCGATATCCTTTGTGACGTCTTTGCCGTTGTATGATAACACTAGCACCGCTCTGCGAGCGTCTTGCATTAGCTCCATATTATTGCTCCCTTCGCCATGGCGGAAGCGTCTCAGAGGCATCTACAGGCTTCTCTGGTACAATTAGAATTACATTTCCAGAAAATACAACGGTTCTTACATGGTCTGGGTTCGCGTTAATAAGCAATGTCATCAAATGCTCACTCTTGTACAACTTAAAGGCGATACCATCCCAGGTATCGCCTTGTAGAGTTCTATATGAGGATGTTGTCATTGAAAACTCACCCGCCTTTGTTGTTCAACTATCGCCTTAAGCTTGCGCTCTAAATTATCTTCTGACTGCTTTAAAGCCTCTTTCACTAATTTCATAACGGAAGGATCTGCCCCTGGAAGCGTAATAACAGGTGCATTATGGATTATAATATCCCCTTCACGGTTCTCGTTTTTGGTGTAACCCATCATGTCATTAGCCATGTCGAGTAAGGATCGAGATCGAGGCTTATTGTTAATTGGGATTGCAATCTCTGGACCAGCTTCACCAAAGATAGAGGGCTTTGTTGCTATGCCACCGTCTGCATATTGATCCATTCGAAATTGTTTCGGCAATAGTGAGTTCGTTATTTCTGTTACAGTATTAGGTGCCTTTGGTGTATAAAGACCGGTTTGAGAATAAAGCAACTCAATATTGATTTGTTTTTCTGTAGGTAACAGCAGCATTTGTTCATTTAGCTCCTGTACATCGGCCAAAGACGCTCCGAAACGTTTCTTTTCTTCGTCGGATAGATCAATGAACTTCTTGGATTGCACTTCTAGAGTACCGCCAAGATTTAACTCAATGAGTTTTAATTGTTGCTCATAAAGTTCCTGGTAAGTTTGCTGGGCTGCGTCAAGATCACCAAGCTTTGTAATTTGAGTGTCTATTGAATCAATTTGTCTGTTAGTCAAATCTTCAATTGCTTTATCCAATCCGTCGAGTTGAAAGGCCCCTGCAAAGTTATATCCTACAGTAGAGCCTACTTCATTGACTTTTTGGACAAGTTCAGTAAGTCGGGTGCTTAATTCATCAGAAGGATCAGCGTTTTTAAGATTCTCAAATTCAGCTGCATATTCTTTTAAGGCGGGAATAGCAACATCCAACGCATCTTTTTGAGCTTGAGTAGCCTCCGTTTGTTCCTGAAGCCTCTGAATTTCTGCTACAGTTTCAGGTAACTTTTGCTTACCTTCTGTAACATTTTTTTCGAGTTGTAATTTTGCTATTTTTTCATCAGCACTTGCCATTTCCTTCGCAAGACCAGCCTTTTCACGAAGTTTCCCAATCTCTATATCGTGTTGGCTTATAGTCTCAGGGAACATATCTTGTAACTGCTGGGTAATTTCTTTCAGCCGCTCCTGTTGTGCCGTCAACTCTGCGGAACTACCTGCTAAATCTTCGGAGCTAGAGGCACTATCCGCAATTTTTTTACTAAGTTGGTCATACTCCCACAATAAGTTATTAGTAAGTTTTGCTTTGCTAGAAGCTTCCTCATACTGCTTGGATGACTCTTTTAACTCATCTCCCATGTGAATCAGTTCTTGTCTCGCATCTTCCTGATGCTTCTTATAAGCCATAACTCCCAAAGTAAGGGCGGCTACACCAGTGACAGCAAGTCCAACAGGATTAGTTAATAGCGCCAACGCTTTTGTGAAGCCGCCTGCAGCCCCTCCAGCTCCGTCAGCCGCTGTCGTAATCGTCCCAAACCCCTTAACGATTTTGGTTACAGATTTACCAATCAACGCCGCTGGTGCTGCAAGTGCAATAGCTTTTAATATTTCGGTATTATCACCCATCCAGTCAGCAAAATTTTGAAGCGCTGGCATTAAGTCCTCACCAATCGGGATCACAAGCTCGGTCATGAGCTGCCGCCCTACTGCCTGGAAATCTTTACTCAAGGTATCGTATTTGACCTTGGCTACCTCTTCCATCGTCGCTTTGGTCATATCAAACTGCTCACGCGCAGTGCCTAAAGCGGCAATAACACCAGATTCCATATCCTCAAACTGAGTACCAAATAGAGCAACACCGATCGTACTTTTTTGGATTGGATCTTGAATTTCACCCAGCTTATCGATGATTTGTTGCATGGCGTCCTTGCCCTTAACAGATCCGTCAGCTAGACCGCCTAAGATATCATTACCTTTACCCATGATACCCTGCAAGGCTTCATATGCTTTTGCTGATTTAGTTCCACCTGATTTTAAGTTCTTGACTAATTCAGCAGCAGTATCTTTGGATACGTGTTTCAGTAATTCCATGTACTCAGCAGATTTAGAAGAACCTTTTGTTAGCTTTTGTGTAAATTCTTCGATATCATCCGGTGCAAACAACATGGCCATAGCGGTTTGTGTACTTGCACTGCCATCTTTAATCCGGATACCGAATTCTTTTACCGCATCACCTACTTTATCCAAATTAAAAGCGCCTGCATCCAGCCCGGCGCTAAATTGGTTGAACATTTCCTCTGCTGAATATCCGAGAGTATCAAAGTAGACACTGTATTCATTGGCTGTATCAATCAACTCATCTGACTTGTTAAGGCCTTTTTGAGCACCTTGAGCAAGCAGGTTATATGATTGCTCGGATGTAATCCTGAAATTTCTCATCATTGTATCCGAAGCCTTGATTGATTGAGTGATGTCTTCTCCAAACACGTCACGGAATACTATGGCGTTTTTAGTCATTTTCTCAAGTTCAGCACCAGAAGCCTGCGATACCTGCCGAACTGTCGCCAGTGCAGAGCCTAGGTCATTGAAATCCTCGCCAAGACGGTCATTATATAGGGATTCAGCGCTGTCCCTCATCGCAAGCATTTCTTCGGCAGTTACACCTGTTGCGGCCTGTAGTTGAGCCATAGCATCGGACTGATCAGCGATAACACCTACGATATTTTGCATACCACCAGCAGCACCTTGGATTAAAGCAAAAGCCCCAGTATATTCTGCTACTTGTCGCAGTGTATCGCCAAAGCCGCCAGCACTGTCCCTCAGATTACGGAGTGAATCATCTGTACGGTCTGCGTCACGCCGTACATCGTCCAAATCTCCGCGTCTAGACATTTCTCTCAATGCACGTTCTAATTCCTCTATATGACGTTCCGCGTTGCCCATGGATTGACGGAACGAGGGATCCATGAGCCCATTTAACCGAAAGGCAATATCATATTCTCTACTTCTTCCCGCCACGTTCTACGTCCCCCTCTTCCGCAATCGATTCACCCGCTCCACAGCTTCCCTGAGTTCTTCAAGAGGTAAGCTCAAATAGTAAGAGACTGGTGTATAGGTAATCATGGCTAAAGAGACAGCGAGGTCTTTAATTCCCTCACCGTCTCCACAGCCTACAGCAGCAAAAAATTTCTAGCCCTCAATGTCAATGAAGTAAAGTCTTTAGCCTTGGCTGCACGAATCAATCCAACGTGCACTCCTGCCGCTTTGGCAACTACATATGCCTGGTATGCTTTATCCATTTCAGGAGCAAGGGATATTCCACCTCTCTGTTCCGCGCGATACAGCCGATCACAGGCGATAATGTCTTCTCCTGATAAATCATCGAAATTTAGTGTAAGCTCCTTAATCTCTTGCCCTTCAAATGTAAAAGGCTTGGCAAAGGTATATACCTCTGCTGCACCTTGTGTTTCTTCTGACATTCCATTTTCCTCCTCAAATTCCCAAGCGTTTGGGATTTATATTTTACAACGCAAGATTGGCTCGTGTTTGGGCCTGATAATCTCGTCCCAGCACCTTGAAGATGTAATTTAATTTATCGACTTCAAGTACTTCCTCGCCATCAATCAAAACTTTAAGATAACTAATGGAGAACGCGGTTGTTGAACTCATAGCCGTTGCAGCTTCAAGCCCCCCTAATCCACCACTCAACGGACGTCCGCGAACAGTAATTTTAAGTGCCGATTCCTTATACTCATTCGTGGCAGTATCGAATTGTTGAATGGAGGCTCGAAGGTCAAGAGCATGAACGACCGGAGCTAAGAGTTTTAAAGAAGCTCTCTCCACGACATTCCAGTTCAGCGTAAGCGTCATTGCGCTTGTCTGTCCTGGGGATGGGGCGTCGATTTCCCCCGAAATTCCGACTCCCTTTATCGTTTCAGACAGGAACGCAATTTCAGGAAGGTCAGCCGTAGCTGTCCCCAAGTATTCCGTTCCGCTCAAAAATACGGAATAGTCTATAACCCGTTCAGATCTTTTTGGCATGTGTGCTTCTCCTTTCTACGCCGCGTACATTGCAGCTAGGTAAGTTGTGTCGTATTCAAGCAAGAAATCAATTTCCTGTGCTGGTCCTGGCGGCGTGATATATACATGAAAAGCGATTTTTCCGGACATCAGGCTTGTTACAGGATTCTCGGATTCTAAGAATTCCACGCGTCCACCTAGTAACGCCCCAGATGCCGTAAGACCGTTTAGCCAAATATTAACGGAATCCGTAACAGCGGCGATCAAACGTTTATTCATAGGATCATCGACCTTCTGCATGTAAGTCAAAATCAGGCTATTTCCAACCCAATTAAACATGCGGCGAATCGGGATGATACTATCCTTCGGATCCGTCACGCCTGGAAACGCTCCGGTATAGTTCCCCCAAGACTTCCAGCCGTTTACTCCAAGATTCAAGGCAGTCATTATGCCTAGACTGTTAAGATAACTAGCTTGATCAATCCCCAGAAAAATGTCTTTTCCACTAGCTAGTGCCGTTCCATCCGCTTGAAGTGATTTATTAGAGGGAGAGGCAAACGGAATACCACCATTTGCCGCGTCCGTCGCCGTAATTAGTCCGGCAAGTTGAGTAGAATAGTGAAACACCTTATCTCCCAGTGTAAGTAGAGGATAGGTTGCAATTTGTAATGAACCAGTATAATTGTTGTCCGACTTCCAGACTCCTGCGTCAGTGTACGGCTGTGCTGGATCAATGTCAGTCAAAGGCATTGCCTTGAAATTACCATTGATATTCCCAGCCTTTGCCTTCATCACTGCTGCCACCGTTGGTTTATGTGACCAGCCCGGAGCCACCAGCAAGTCAGGGAGAATACCAAAACGCGGGTAAACCTGATTCACTAATTCAAAACCAGTATATGCACCTTCCAGAGTTACCCCACCAATAACGTCATCCTCATCAACAGCTGCAGGGTTGAGTTTGTCATATCCCACTTGAAGTGATGCAGTTGCTGCCCCAATAGCGCCACTGGCCTTAGTTGTAATAACTACATGACCATCATCGTCAAAAGCAGCTGTATAGTCTTTATCTTTAACGTAGGGTGTAGTCCCGTCCGAGGACTTAACAGTCAGAGTTGGAAGTATTACACCGCTGACAGCTAATGTAGCCACTCGGTTTGTAACAGTCAATGCAGCCGGATCCACCTTTGTCTTATGCGTGGATGGGTCAAGCACGTTAACCAAAATCATCGGAGCCATGGCATACAACGCAAAATGCGAGTAAACAAGTTCGCATAACGTGTAATCCTTCCAATTGTCTGAGTAACCAAGCGCAGATACTGCTTCCGCGTACGTATGAACCAACACTGGAGTATTCACCGGCACTGCTGCTGATGCCATGTTTACCGGTGCTGTACCTACTGCAAACGGAATACCACTGCTCGCCTGTGTTGGAGCGAGTACAGATGTTGCTTGTTCAATAATGCTTACACCATGTTTAAATGCCACTATTATTCACTTCTCCTTTCATTAGGGCTTGATATGCTACATACTGCGCGGTGCCAGTTTGGAGGATCAGCTTCTGAGCGTTGATCATTTCATTTAGCTGAAAAATCAGTTCTTTGACTTCTGGTCTTTCAGTAAGCAAGGGTTCCAAGTAGGCTGGAATCCCCTCACGAAATACTGTGGACTGAAGCAAACGTCCGCCTGGTAGGTTTGGGCCCAGATAGATAAGGGAGTTCGTTTCCTTTTCTTTCACTGATTCTATTTGTTCCGTGAATACATCTACTCCCCCTTTCTCTGACGGGTTTATTGTCAGGGTCGGATCAGAAGTGGATTCATCCGTATTTTGTTGAACACCTTCACTCAAAACTTGGATTTGATCTTCTTTTTTTCGTGTCATATATGCTTAACCTCCTGTCTAATTTGCGGAAGTGTCCAGGTCGTTATCGCCTGACAAATCCATTGCGGTTCCGGCTGGTCCTCTAAAAACTGCCACTTCCAATTCGATTCAATCCGGAATTTTTTATCTATGATCCGTTGCCTCATCAGCAAAATACGTACCCGCTCCATGAGATTCAGCACATCAATAAAACCGGAATCATCATCGGATTGTGTCCCAAACAATAATTTAACTTGAGCTCGGCTTTCTTTATCGTCACTATCACCATCCATGGGACGAACAATAATAAGAGGGAAAACTGGATCATTCCGGTTTTCTGCAGTCTTGCTCGGCAATGCACCAAGATGCACCGCTGGAATCGTCGCTGCATCGTCGGCCAGTTCTTTTTTTAAAAATTCCTTGATTGCCATCATCAACATAACTGACGTCATGACGTTCCACCTCCTAAACGGCGGTTAAGCTCATGTTCCAGTCGCTTGTCCATTTCTTCAATGGCCACATTCTCCAGGTGCTCGGTGACTTCTAAATTATTGAGCATGACTGGTACCGCTGGTCCATATAATTCCTCCACGGGTAGGCGGCGACGTGCGCTGCGTCGAAAGACTCCGATATGCCCATTACTCATACGAGTGAGAAATGCACCATCCACTTTCTTGTTACCTCCTGCACGCTTAACCGCAGCTTTTAAGGCACGCGGACGTTTGGAGGAAAGTGCCTTGGGATTTGTTTTGAACTGCATCAGAGGAATGTTACCGCCTTTCCAGCGGAGTTCGCTGGATAGATTACTGACGCTGCCCCGCTTGAGCACCACCTGATCTGTAACCGCCTTGGACTTCACGATGTACGTTTCCTTTGCTTTGCGACCAGACTCAGTTTTTAGACGTTGAGAGGTCCGGTTGAGCGCCGAATAAAAGGACTTGCGTACATCCGCATCCAATGACCCCACCCGTCTTAGCGCCTCTCGGATACCTCTTGCCTCTGCCTGGACATCTATCATGTGATGTTCGCCTCCAATGAGATCGTAAGCAGGCCCATATCGTCTCCTACGCGGTCCACGCGGTACCGCTGTCCGTTAATAACCATCATCTCGTTAGGCTTGGGAGCGTACCCTAATTCTGCCTCACTCACATGTAGCACATGAGTAACCAAAGATACCCCCTCGGCATAGGCCAGGGGGTGATCGCTGTCGATGACTTGATCAAGCACAGCAGTAACTTCTTTTTTGTCGATTACAAATTTGTCTGCAAATTCTTCATCGTTAAGGAACACGCCGATATCTTGGGAAACGAAATCTTTGAAGCTAACCACGTTTAGACCCGCGCTGTGATTTTGAATCTTCAGACAAAGTATCTACTTCGTCCTCCGATTTTTCTTCCTCCCGCTCTTCCAGATGCCCCATTTCTTGTAGCTGCTGAGTGAGCTCCAAAGGTAAACGTCCCCTAACATTTTCACCTACCTCAAACAATCTGCCCCCATAGTTTAGTGGTTCCTTTAAAATCAACATTATTCTCCACCTCCTGGTGCTACGCCAGCATTTTTAAACAAACCTCGTGAATCCAGTAGCGTTACACCGTAATCAAAATAGATACGGAAATCCATACCCAACCGATCAAAAGGAATGTCTGTTTCTAGGGTCGGTTCCTCTTGACCACGTAGATAAGTTACCTCCACAGTATCCGCAATGTTCGCATCAGCAGCTAGATACCAGGCGGTAGAAGAGTATTGATCCAGCTCCGCATCCACAATCACCTCATACGAATTCCGGAATACGTTAACCACACCGCTATGAGCTCCCGCCGGATCAGCTTCAGAACGCAAGTATTGTACGGCTGCAGTCTCCAACTCTGCTGGAGAAAGTAAATACTTTGGAGCGATATTGAGTGTAGAAATGCCCCGCTGATCCTTCTGTGTACGCATTTTTCTGCGGGCTTCACTCATAGAGACAGTATTAATCACGCTTGCCGTCCCCAAGTTATTATGATCTGCATGGAATAGGTTCTTGTTATCAAAAATCAGTGGATTGGATGCCAATAGCTGATAAACAAGTTTGTTTACACCACGCTTAGCCGCAATTACGTAAGCAGCAGGCACCCGGGACAACATGCTCAAATCATCATTAATAAACGCTTCCCGGGTAAAGCCCCACCGTTTGGAGTATGTCAGCACTGCTTTTGTGACCTTTTCGTCTTTCATCGCTGTATCATAAGGGATAACTCCATTTTGCGATGTCAGCTCCAAGTTCCCAGCTTCGGAAATGCGGTAATGTTCTGCTGCCTTGAAATCGGAGTTGCTACCCTTCCCGGTCCAATACTGGAATGTGGTTGGGGCTTCTTGGTACGACTGAGACAGCGTTTTATTGGCGGCATTGGAGATAATGCCTTGGAAAGTAGTATCTGGGCTCAGTGCACGCTTCAGCAGTTCTTCATCACGCAGCAGATGTGCTCCAGATTCACCAGCACGAATCAAGCATTCGACGGCCAGGTCACGCAAGCGCAAACCACGTAGCTCCATTGCCCCCGCTGCTGGTTTTGAAACTGTACGCGCCGCCCGCAACAGCAACGCATCCGTTGCGGCTGCTCGGAACTTGTCCTGATCTTCCGCTCCTACCTGAATGGCTGACCGTTGTGGCGCCTTGTCCGCGATCTGTTTCTGAAGAATTGCATCCTTCACTTTGTCCACGGTGCTGCCGTCTTCAATATATGGTGTTGCGTCCATACCAAAGTTACGACATAGAGAATTAATTTCTGTGACCCGGGATCGTTCTGCTGTCGCCCCTTGTTGTGCAGATATTGCTGGATCAATTCCAGGCGGTGCGGCTGCTCGTTGCCCATCCCCCTCTGGTGGTGTAGGCGTCCCAGCGCCGCCGCCAATTCCTGCTCCATTATCCTGCGCATGCATTAAACCCTGTGCGGCCAAAGCCAACATTTTAAGTCCCTTCATTCTTTCATCCTCGCTCTCATTTTGGTTATAACTACGCCCAACACCAACGGATGGATCTGCCGGAGTTGGTTCAATACTGATTTCAAATGGTTGCCACTTAAGTGCCACGTAAGCAGGCCCAGCATGGCGGCCATTGGCAGACACTTTTCCGGCTTTAACTTCCTCCCATGAAGACACTTCGTACCCTACAGATACTCCCTTGATGATTCCTTTTTTCACCTTCTGGAATACCTTGTCACTGTCCTCATCATCATCAAACTGGACTAATGCCCTTGCCTTACGTTCGTTGTCGTCCACCCATACCTTTTGAATAACACCAATCGGCATATTACCGTATCTGGAATTTCGACCATGTGCAAATAACAAAACCCCGACGTCGGTTAACCTTTGTAGGTCAATCGCTCCGGGGTCATGGCTTAAAATCTCACTACCGAAATAGCGTTCATACGGTGCTTCCGACGAAAACGAAAGCTCAGCAGTACGATCTTCTTCATTAATGCTATCTTTGCTGAAGGTCAGCGTACGAGATAACTGATTCTCAGGTGGTCCCGCAGCTCTATGCAGCGTCGTCGGAAGACTCTTCTTCATCCTCATGGCTCTCTTTCTCATTAGGTTGATCCTCCTTTCCTGACCGTTCCCCGATCAGCTCATTAATAAGATTAATCTCTGCGGCACGCTGTACCACCACATCCCGCCAATCCTCACCTCGCTCTGCACAAATACGGGCGAGCGTATCCTGGTTTGATTCCAATGCCGTTTTATTAGCGTCTGCTTCCTTTTTAGGATCAATCCATGTACTCCCAGGCGGTACCCATACATGAGCAGTGTAACGGTTACGGTCTTGCAAATATCCAGGCAGTTCAAGCTTTCCCTTTAGGTACATGGATTCTAAAAATTCCAAGTACACCGGACGTAGGACGCGTTCAACGATCATTTTCTGAAGCTTTTTATACAACTTACGATCCTCAATCAATCCTTGACGGGCTGACGAGTAATTCACTTGTGATAGATCACGGGATACAGCCTCATAGCTAAGACCTAGACCAGCAGCAATCATACGAACTAATGTCGTAATAAATTCCTTGGTATTGGATGCTTGACCTGCGGGAATAACCGTTTGAACCTCGTCACCAGGATTAAGTTCCCCGATCATACCAGGAGCCAAAGATACACCACTGTAATCAATTTGGGTGTTATCTCCGCCACCGCGAACACCACGCCCCACACCGCCTTGAGGAATATCTTTTTTGATAAACACTGCCATACAAGCCAAGACCCGCTCCTTGATGCTCACAGCTTCAATAAATTGATTAGCATCTTTGATACGTGGCAACGCTGTAACCAACTGCGAGACTTCCCGGACCTGCTGTGGGCTCGTCTTTTTAAACAGGTATATAACGTCTTTGGCAGGAATTCGGACAGTTTCGGCCGGATTTAATAAATATCCATCCGTTGTCTTTTTGAAATGATACGCTACTGGTCGATTATACTCGTCCAGCTCAACTCCCTCTACGATCCGCGTTCCCTCACCAGGCTGAACCAAAGTATTCAGTTCATCCACGGAACGCACCTGTAGTTTGAACGGGAATTCACTATTAGGTACATATACTTTAACAATGAGTATTCCACCATCCACAATGTAACGCCGAATAATCATTTCTGTGATCTCTTCTAGCGATTGGGTCGTTGTAATATCAATGTTTTCGGCTTTACAATACTCTTTCCAAAGAGTTTCGATTCGCTGATTCATCTCACCCGCCTGATTGCCAGGAGTATCATGAGAAATTTTAGCTTGTAACATTATCCCTGTACCCGCCACATTACGATCGAACGCCTGCAAAATCCCGGCCGCTATATCACTATTGTGTTCCAAGTCCTGCGCCCGAGCACGAATCAAGGTTCTCTCTGCCTGCTTGCGCTGCTCATTTGGAGCAGAGGAGGGATTCCACCCTTGATTTAGCCTGCCCCTACTACCAGCATCAAAGACGCCCATACCATTACGCCAGGCTAAACGCTTGTATGCCCAACGCGGACTGACTGCTGCAATAGATTTATCTAACCAGTTCAGTTTCTTCACCTCCCTTCGAAATAGGCAAGCCGAAACATGCCGCCGCCGTCTTCAATGGACCTGATTTCCTGTTCCAATCGGTTACGCTCCTCGTACAATTTCCCTAGGTCTGGCCGCTTAATACTACGACTGCCAATACGATATTCTTGAGCGCCGCCCAAGATCGCACTAATTGCCTTTTCCACTTCAACTAATTGTTCTCGATACCGTGCTAAACGTTCTTCCGGTGTCATAACCACGAATTACCTCCTTGCAACCAATATTTTTTATTCTCTACTGGTTTATCTTCTGGTGGCTTCGGTGGCTCTCCTGGTTGTTCATATCGCATGTACCGGATACCCACACAGTCGGCAGCAAAAGCAGCATACACTTCGCAATCCAGATAATGGTTGTCCGCATGAGACGTTTTGGGACGCCACACCTCGATTTCGCGACCGGCCCGCTTCTCAGAAACTTTCTGTTCCGCCGTCACTTGTTCGGCATAATCTTCGTCACAGTCTTCGTAAACAAACCAACCGCCTGGTTCATTCGACTTTCGATCCAAGCGCCCCGCAATGAAGTCTTTGTAATATCCCCCATCCACCATATATAGCGAAATACCAAAAAGACCGCGGTCCTCGCGATCTATCTTGGTCAATTTGTACTTGGCAGGCATAGGATTGTTAGAACCTTTAATAGCTACAGCCCATTCAGCATTTTTGGCGCAGAAGTCGTATGTATCATCTGCATTGTAACCAGAGTCCACGGCGCATAGATTAACGAAAAATTCCGTTCCGTCGCGCGAAAGATAAGATATGTTCATCACATCTTCAATTTGTGGCCATGTTTCCACTACACCATGACGAATGTTATGACTGGTCATATCTTCGCCCCACGCCCTGATAGTGTAATACATTCGATCCTTCTGCACGTCAACACCAGCAGTCAGTATGATTGTCCGATCCGGAACAACCCCTTCTTCATAACCGCTCGATTTTTCAAGCACTTTGTCACTGTTCAGTTTGATTTGTGTGTTTTCCCACGGTTCAGCCAACCATGAATTGATAAAGTTCTGAAGTTCTTCATTTCCGGCTTTCTTGGAGCTCAGGAACTTAACAGCAGCGTCACCAAATCGAATCCATGGACTGTATAATGCATTCAACCAATATCCGGTTATTCTTTTTCTCGCCGTCTTCCCGTTCTTGTCTCTCCATTCGCCGGCACGCATCATTGCTGGCTTGTGCGCATCACGGATAGCCCCATTACAGAAAACACATTCATAATGAGATACAGAACGAATGATTTCCGGATCAAGCTTTGAATCAAAAATCACACGCTTAAAAGTCAACGTTTGATACTCACCACAATGCGGACATGGCACGTAATATTCCATTTGAACATGCGCTGATTCCCACGCGGTCCAGATCGGGCCAGTCCGAAGCGTTGGTGTCGATGTCTGCATGATTTTTTTGTTTGTCGGAAAGGTGTTTGTACGTTCACGAGCAAGTGAGCGCGGATCAGCTTCCTTCCCCGCTGCCGCCGGATACTTGTCTACCTCATCCATGAACAGATATCGAGCTGGCAAACTTGATAGTCCGGCAGGGCTTGCCGCCCCTGCGATAACAACATACATCCCATCAAACTGGAGCTCCAGATCCTTGCTTTGATTCTCATGAAATCGACTTTCCAGTGCTGGACTCAATTTCACCATCGGCTGCAGTCGGTTTTCAGAAGTGAATTGAGCAAGTTTTTCATTCGGATAAACAACCATTACAGGGTTGGGGTCCTGAGATATTACGTACCCAAGCATATTATTCAAGCACTCGGTTCCCCCGACCTGTGTCGGCTTTAGAAAAACAACCTCTTCAACAATTGGATCAGTAAAGGAATCCATGATCCCACGTAAATAAGGCGTTCGGTCCGTGGACCACAAACCCGGCTCTGCTGACGTTTTGCTATCTAAAACCCGGTATTTATCGGCCCATTCAGAAACCGTGAGCTTTTCAGGGGGCTTCAACACAGCAAGGGCTTCTGTCAGCCAATCAGCCCATTTACTTCCGACCTTTTTTGGCATGATACACACCCCTGACAGACATTTGCAGCAGCACCGCATTTGTCTTATCACTGATGTTCTGTTCGATCTGACGAACAAGCTCAGGATCAATATACGGAGCGACTTCCATGGCGACCGACCGGCTATAACCACTCATGGACCGCTTCAGCGAAGTGAAAAAACGTTGCAGTTCGCTGATCACTGCATCCCTACGGACATATTCCCCTCGGATCACAGCATTTTTGAACGTGGCAGCTTCCGCCTGCTGCTCCTTCAATCGGGCTTCATGCTTCAGTTTTTTGGCTGCATCGGTCTTCGGCTCTCCTTCTTCACCTTCGTCGTCATCGCCTCCCAACTTGTAATCGATCACCCAATCATAGCAGTCCTTCAACGGATACCAACCACTTTTCATTTTGGGCATTCCGAGCTTGGTCCACTGTGCAAGTGTGTTGCGGTGGACGCCGAATAGCTCAGAAGCGTATGAAGCACTGATACATAAGGTTTCTTCGATCATTTTCACGTCGTTTTCCAAGCCATAAACACCCCCTCAAAATGCACAGTGCACAGTGATTTTTTTTCATCAAAAATAGCCAGGAATCGGGCTCACACGCACCCGCACCCTACCCCGGCCCTGGGAAGGACCCAAAGTGCTGGATTTGATTGCTTTTGAGTAATTCCTCAGGGATTCTGAAGACAGAGACGGCATCACGCATGACTGCATCCAGATTCATTTGATATACCCACGCATCTAGGTTGTGTTCACCACGAATTTTCATAGGATGAGAAAGTTCCGTGCGGCCAACCGATGTAGTTTTCAAAACAATTTTAAGTACAGCTGCTTTATCCACCAAGATCATCCTTTCCTATTGGTGTACAACAAAAAAAGGCGCTTTTCAGCGCCCCTTTTTGTTCTTTATCTCTTATTGTATGTGTTTGCTATTGTTTTCTGGAAAAATCGAAGTCAAGTCAATAGAAAATGGTAGTGCCAAATAATCTTTTTTGGTCCTTGATTTGAAGTCAGTAATCACAATGCCGATAATTTCTTCTGTTTCATCAGAAATTCTCAGATAAATACCGGGTGCAACTTCTTCCTCAGATCCCATTTGCGGTCTGCCGAAAAAGACATACATAACGTCATGTTCGTCATCATATCTTATTTTATTTTCGGGCATATGTAATACCTCTTTCTCCTGTTTCAGTCATCTTTGACATTGAAAAAACGGTACAAATATCACTAGGAGAAGTAGAATGATCAACTACAACCTTAACAGGTTTTATTTTATTATTTGTGGTCAGATGTACAAGACCATAATATCGTTGTCTATTTTCCTTAACATCTGGAATAATAAACTGAGGATCCTCAATAACACGTTTTATAACTTCCTCTTGTCCAATGAACTCTGGTCTGTAATGATCCCCATCAAGAACATGCATATTCCAAGTTGATGTTTTTAATTGCACAGTATTACCTAATGGATCGGTAGTTGAAAATACCAGTATTGGAGCCTCAGCTGTGCTATTGTTTAATGACTTTTTCTCAGCTGGAATTTCACGTTCATGCTCATCCATTTATTAACGTGCCTTTCTCCGCTTCATATGCCTGCTCCATCATTTTTAAAACATCCGTATTTTCTGCTGTACTGATTTCACCATAAACCCTTTCATAAGCCTGCAAATTTGCTCCAAGCATTTTTACCATAGCTTTAAAGTGTTGAGGGCTCATTGCTATACGTGTTAGCATATCCTGAGTTGTCCCATCATCTGTATATCCTACATCTAGAGTGAAATCATACATTGAAATTCTCACAGATACTGAGTTGGTGTAAATAGGTAATTGTGATTGTGATTGTGAATTTTCATTCATTGTTAAAATCTCCTTATCACTATAATATTACCCATATTACACCAATATGAATATTATATAAACACTATATTATTAGTATCGTCGGTTTTATCTTACTATTTTATACTCTTATGATTAAATTGTTACAAAAATACCCGTATTTTTTCACGCTCGGGCTTAGCGTGTTGAGAGTAGTTGTTAAACCCTCGTCCCCCGCATCAGACCGCCGCAACATCTACTAGCTACAAGTGCTATCAGTTCTGCCCCTTTGGTATCTGTTGCTATTGCAACGGGCATCATCACTGCTCAGCTCTGACGAGTCCTGCAGCGATAAGGGGCAGCAGGGACACCCGGACGTTGTTCCGTCCTATGTCCCTACTGTAAGTCTGTTCTTGTCTCATTTTAGTCTCAGCTTAGTCTCAAAATCAGCCTATACAATATTCGTGGTACTTATTCAGCATCATCTAATTCAATTTTTCTAAGCCTGTCAACAAATATCCTTTTTACGCCTTTACCCTCACCAAATATTATTTCTGCTCTTGCTCTTACACGGCCTGTTTGTTTAGATACATATTCATAATCAATAGAGTTGACTATCCCAATACCAAAACCGTCATGTTTGACGATATCCCCATATTTAATATGTTTCTTTTCTTCTTCTTCATTGAGAAGAGTTATATAATGAATTAATTTGGAATTTTTATCCCCTTTATGTAAAGGAATCTCCTTCTCAACAAATCCTCTGTGATTTCCCTCTTTTAATTTCTTTGATTTTCCTTCGTAAAATATATCTGTGAACTCTTTTATTTCCTCAACAGCAGCTTTGTTGACCTGCTGGTTTAAGTAGTTTTGTCCATATTCTATAAATCGATGAGATTCATACATGTAGAATTGTTTCCCAGTCTCATGGTGAAACTCATTTAACAGTTCAATTCTTGGGCCTACGGTTCTTCCGTGATCTCTTAACCACCAATCTTCTTTTGCATCATCTGTTACAAATATTATTGATTTTTCTTGATCTCTTGCAAAATCAATAATTTGCTTCCAAACAATTAGATCACCATACTCACTCTTAATAACAATATCCCCATGATGTTTGAATTTACCTAACTTATCTTCTAAATCTTTGTATCCTGGTGGGAATTCCTGTTTGTATCGTTCTTCACCTTCACTAAAGATTAAATCCAATTGAGCTTGATTATAAGCTCCTCCTACCTTATCCTCAAAATGTTTGTCTAAAAAATTACGAATATCATCTTTATAAAGGAAATCCGGATGTGTTTTTTCTTGATCTAACAGCTCATCCTTTATTGCTTTTATAGACAATTCAATTTTCTCCGTAATTGCACTTACGTTAATAACCGGATGTCTTTTCTTATATGTATTCAAGTCCTTACTTATCGAACCGATCATTTGGTTTGAAGCAGTTTCAATTGAATTTTGAACCTTCCTATATGCAGCGATTTGCTCATTAATCACCTTTACTCTATTAAAGTTATACTCTAAAGCAACTTGGTGTGGTATCCACAGTCTGTCTGATATATTCTCTAGAAGTTTCATGATGGTTTGTGAAGTGTCAGAAGAATACCTATATAAATTCAGTAAAACATTAGCATCTAAAACAAAAACAGCATTATCCCAAAGAGTCTTTATATTTTCCTCACTTGCCACATA
Source organism: Paenibacillus sp. FSL E2-8871 (assembly GCF_038000345.1). Lineage (NCBI taxonomy): Bacteria > Bacillati > Bacillota > Bacilli > Caryophanales > Paenibacillaceae > Paenibacillus > Paenibacillus sp. FSL E2-8871. The sequence goes on from NZ_JBBOBV010000001.1 coordinate 3,151,352, forward strand.
GAATATTTCAAAATTTTTCCTCACTATCGTTTGCTCCTTTCATATTCACCAATTTCACCAATCATATAATTCAATAACATCTTAGGTAATACCTCTAAAAGATGTAAACAATCTACAAATAGACATAGTTTATGAGTTAAAACGCTTTAAGTATTTTTACAAAAAAAAGGACATAGTGCAATTATTGCTCCATGTCCCTTATCCTATTTAGTGTTAGATAATACCGGCTAGTTTGAGACATTCAGCTATGGATTCCACGCCAACGTCTATCCGCCTGTTAATGGTCGCCTCGCTGGATGTTGCACGATAAGTTGCTATTGTCAGCTTATGCTTACGAGCCTTCACATATCGATGCTTGATGATGTCCTTAACCTCCTCATCCAAAATAAGCTCAAAGGCTGCGTTCATTTCCTCAACCTGTTTCTTTGATTCCAAGAGCACTTGCACCTCCAGCTTCGTCAGCGACTCCTTGGCTTGGTACACTGTGATTGTCCGGCATAACCGGGGGTAATCCCTAAGTAAAGCTTTGGTAGCCTCTCTGTCCGCTTTCGTCACCCTTGGGAATAACTCCATTTGTACCACCGCCCCCAGAAGAACACTCCCCTTCTTGCTTATATACTCCATCTAAGCCCATAGCGAACGTTCGTATGTTGGTTGAAATCCAGTGGGTCATGATAGGCGATGTATATCTGACCCATGCATTCCCCCAGGCTATCACTTCAACAGGATCTTCAAACTTCCAATCTTTGAAAAATCGCTTACCGGTCTTTAATGCTTTCTGAACTTCCTTAACCTTCAAGAAAATCACCTTCTCTATTTTTCAGTAGTTCATCAATCCTTACAAACCCGGTATCGCAGAAGACAAGGATTAACTTCAGGATTGCTCTATTCCGCCGCTTAACATATGTGTCCTTGCTTATTGGATAATCCAGCTTACAATTATATACTTGGCAATCTTTAATATAGTCATTTCTCATATACCGTTCTTCGATTAGTACACGTTCTTCTTCTGGCAATCGGTTTACTGTTTGAACAATACAACTGATAAATTCATCTTCCCTCTCCTGACCAACTACGAACTTTCTTATTCGGTATTGTTCGAACAAATGCGTTATGGTCTTTAAGGTCTTGGGTATATCCAGTTCCGATATCGTAATTTCATTAGCAATCATAAAAGCTCCTTCCGTGGCTTGAATTCATATATTGGAATTGGCTTTTTAGCATTTACACCGGTAGGAGCTGGATACTTCACTCGGATCACCTCTAGCTCCTCTGGTGTGAGTTGAGAGCAACGGATCTCTCCCTGTCCACCTGCTGCCCTCTCTGCTTCCTTATCCTTATTCGCAAAGTGCCAGTCATTCATGAAATGTCCCCCTTGAGTCATTTAGTTTCCAGAGGTAATGGACGGAGAATCGTTCTATCTACCACATCCATTTACCCACTGGTTATTCACCCTTTCTTAAACTTCTCTCCGAAATATGCGATTCATGAGCGGGTTTTTAGCCCCACAGAAATAATCATTGTCCCGCTCCATGATGGAACGATCATAACGAGCAAATATACGGCTATAATTCGAATCCTCAGCAATGGATAAGTCATACAGTGAATTAGCAGTCAGTGCGTAATAATGAGCTATTTGCCCTACATGTGTTTGATAGCAATGGTATTGCCTCATTATCTGAATGCTCTCGCCTAAGAGGTTTTCAATGTCGGTTACCTCAGGATCATTGATGCTAAAGAAAAATAACATTATTCAGACGCTTTCTGCGTAACGACAACCAGCATCTTTTGCATCCGCTCGATTGCTCCGACTAGGATAGTCCCGCACTTATCTGAAACCTCAGTGTCCTTTCCCTTCAACGTTGTAATGACCCCGATAACTGCGTTAAAGCTATCCTGTAGGCTCTTGACATGTACCTTGAACATTGCAGTATCTTCACCTGTAGCTGAAGCGGCTTTCTTCCGGAGTGCTTCCAATTCTGCAAGTACTTCCGGTGAGGTTTCGAATACCGTCTCCGTTGCTGTAGCTACCTCTACAGGCTTCGCCTTCAGAGCCTCTTCTAGCTCCTTGACACGCTTCTGAGATTCAATCAATTGTTCATCTGACTTGGACAAGCTTGCCCGGAGCTGTTCAGCGGCTTCTTCTGCTTCGGCAGCTGCACCATCATCGCCAGCGGCAGAAGCGGCTTGTGCAGCGTCAAGTTGTTCCTGCAGCTGCTGCACAATAGACGCGTGGTCCTCTTGTTGTTTCTCCAGCTTTTCGCGGGCCTTCCGTTCCTTCTCGGCGTCTTTCTCAGCCTTTTCCTTGGCCTTTTCAGCTGCTGCACGCTCCTTCTCTGCCTTCTGCTTTTCCTTAATTGCCGCCTGCAGATCTCGGGTTGTCATTTCAGAAACATTGTTTTCAATGACAAATGACTCCCGCTCATCGTCCGAAACACCGAGTAATGCGACTGCCTGTGTATAGGTCAAATTCGCAAACGCTTGGGAATTTGTGTTGTCACCGAAAAGGCTGAGCTGATCAGAGCCATATTTTTCAAAGATGTTCATAAGGTTGTTGGCTGTACTCTGCTTGTAATCAACCGAATCAGCAAGCCAATTGCCCCACTCTCCATGCGGAAGCATTGCCTTAGCTTCTGTCAGCCTTCTGCCGATCTCTACACTGGCGGAAAGGAGAATCCGCTGTGCCTGGTCCCGAATACTGTTTATCTCAATGGCAATAACTTCTGGTGTTCTCATAGATAATTGCGTCATACTGCTACCCCCTGGATTTTATTGGATTTGTTAGAATTCCGTTTCTTGGAAAGCCTCTCCCGCTTGAATGATTCCATGAAAGCTTCGACCTCTTTCGTAGCAGAACAGTTCCCTTTACCTCGGCATTGCCGTACCACTCCATCGACAATCTCAACAGCGTAAAATGGTTTGTCCAGTTCTTTCTTTCGACGAATAAAGAAAAGGTCGATCGTTCCTGTAGCGTAGCGGTCTGTATAACCTCCGATACAAATACTTTGATATGCACCTTCGTTAAACAATTCCTCCGAAGACTGCGCTGGCCGTAGAATCAAATCGGCAGATTCAAAGCCGTAAGTCTCCTCTAGATCTGGAACCCGTTTTCTTATCCTCTGGTCCATTTTCTTATCATGCTTATATTTAACTTTCTTCGATGTCTCAGCATGTGCCGCTCTCAGGTTACTTGGGTACATGTATTGCTCTTTATTAAAATCCATACGTAACTGCTTACATTCCTCCCGGTAGTCCCTCCAGTCAGTAAGCATTGAGGTAGCTGTAGAGAAATGGTCATTACGGATTTGCTTCATGATGTATCGCAAGACAGTCGTTTCGTCTGACGAGTTCACAAACGAGTTAAATATCCCCTCGTAATAACCATCGCTGACTTCAGACAATATAACCGCTTCGGAAATTGTTATTTTCCGCCCCGCTTTACGCTGAAGCTGATAGAATCTCAATTGCTTCGTCGTAATCTCCTTACCGAGTGCGCGGACTTCCTTTAGTTCGGATTTTGATAAGCGCAGAACCTTAGGCAAAGTGCTTGCTGTCCAGCTTATAGCTCCCCAGGTGTTACTTTTGTAAAGCTTGGCCCACACAAAACTACCAAATCCGCTTTTGGTCAGATACTCAATGCAAGGGTACCTTGCAGCCAGATCAAAAAACTCAGTCATATCAGAAACATAATTTCTATTTTCATACCGTGTGTACTGCTCCCATGTTGAATATTGAAACGGCGTACCTCTAACCGCACGCTTAATGTTCTCCTTACTCATAAATTTCTGATAGCTTCCAAATCCAGAGTAGTACCTATCAAATGCGCTGTGAACTCCTGCTTTTGGTCCAGAAGGTGAACGGAAATACAAACTCTTTCCGGGAGAGAAGAGATATTCATCACTGGAGCAACAGCTTCTCTTGATTGCTCCTAACTCTCCACTGAAATCCCAATAGACAGAGTAAACCTTGGCAGTTATAGAATTAGGATCGACAATCGATCGTTCATACCACACGAAAGCCGCTCTGTCTGACATGTATTTCCGCCCCATCCAGTCAGCTATCACTCGGCATTTCGATTTACATTTGGGGCAAACCATCCGTTCAATAGATTTGTGCCGGAGCTTCACGACAGGGACGTGAGTTTGTTTGCAATGGGAGCAGTAAGCCAATTGAATGCCGTTTTTCTGCTTAAAAAATAGATATCTGCTATCCTTCATCACAATATCGACTACAAACTTTTCCATTTTTTTGCTCTCACCTGCTGGAAAGTGAGCTTTGAACTCGTTGTATTCCATCCCGCTCCCCCTTTACAGATCGCCAAACAAATCATCAACAGAAATGCCAAACGTTGGCGGTGAAGTCACCGGAGCGGGTGGCGGCTCAGGAGCTGCCTGAGCCGGTGCTACTGCAGGAGTGGGAATTGTTCCGGTAAATCCGAAATACTTCAACGCAATGGCATAACCCTCTTCATCCGTCAGCATTGCCATGCCATCAAATTTGTTCTTGGAAGCTTCAGTTTTCATTGCAGTTAACGCTCCCGCAATGGTCTTACCCTCAGCCAGTACCTTCTCAGCTGCAGCAGGATTGATCTCCAACACCTTGAGTAGATGTTCTCCAACTACTTTCACATAGGGATTCTTCGACGCTTCCATTTCCGTTCTAAGCTTATTTACTGCTTGTACCATCCCTTTGACCTCCCATATCCACGGCTTTACCGTGTGTAAATTGAGTTTTGCGCCACATATGCGGCATTCGCGGACCATCGTATGATCTATAATTTGCAGCTTCCCGTTTGTGGAAGCACAACAGAAGCAGAATCCGGGTATCTCCCGTAAAGGTATAAGTACAGTTTTCTCGGAACATTGCGGACATTTATCAACGGGGTTTTTAGCCTTCTTATCCCGCTGGGGCTTACCTTCCCAGCCACAGATGCAGCGGTGCATCCCAGGAGCGCGTGAAAGGTAGCTCATCGGTTATTGAATGCCTCCTTTTCCCGATTTTTTGAAGCCTTCAGGTCCGCTGCCTTCTTCATCATGGCATCAAATTCCGATGTTGTAGGCGTTCCGGCCGTTCCATCATCTTGTGAAATCGGAATCACTTGCTTTTGATTGCCGTAACCTCGGCCCCCGCCGCCGGAACCCTTATTGGACGTGGATGTTTTACCAGAGCGCATTTCAACAAGCAACGTCGTCCATTTATCCCGAAATGTACTTGCACTTAACACATTTTTGCGCCAAAAATCATGTTTTGGCAGCCAGTCCATTACATCCATGATCAGACGCTTGTCAGATTGCTTGTCCAGCTCTACCAACTTCCGGAAATCGTCCGCCCACGTCTGCATGTTCGCTTTCGGTGCCAGATCATCTACTTCTAAAACTTTTGCCAGCTCGTCAAGCTTACTTTTGAAGTACATGGCCATTTTCATATACGGGCTGTCCGGTTCGTAGACGGGTTTTTGCCGCCCTTTTGAACCATTTTTCCCGCTTGTAGCCGCCTCGTTCGTCGCTTTCAATTCGTCGGCGGTCTGTTTGGACTTCGTTTCTGACTTTTGATTCGGATCTTGATCTGAATTTTGATTTTGATCTGCATCACCGTTTATATTTAAATCTTTATTTATATCTAGTTCTAAATCTAAATCTAATTCTTTATCTATAGAGCGGACTTCTGGTGGAACTCCATTGGATGTCCCTGTGCTGTCCGGTGGATGTCCGGTGGACGTCCCTTGGACATCCAAAAGCCCCTCCTTCTTTAACCGCTTCTTTTCCCGAGCTTCGGCCTTGCGTTCAGCATCCTTTTTCTTGGACTCAATGATCTGTCCACCGATTTTGAACCAGTTCGCAATCTCGCGCCCAGACTGGTTTTCAACGACATACCCCGCATCTATCAAAGCTCTCATGAGTGCTTCTGGTTCACCTTCGAAACTAACTGCATCAGCGATATCGATGTCGTGATATTTGCTGATATCTCCGTCCTGCGCCCAGTCCAACACCCACCACCAGAGCATGTGTAGTGTGCCTACTGCGGCGGGGGTACTAAGACCAGTTGAACGACAAAATCGTCGTGTAATGGGGTCTCGATCCGTCGCTTGATAGCTCTTGATCCATAACCTTTGGGCTTCTGTTGACTCACTCAATTGCTATTCACCGCCTCCTGCACGGACAATGCCTGGACATACTACGGACGTCCGCGCGTTGTCCGGTTGTTATCCGATGGATTTCCATAGGACATCCGCCGGACACAATGCATGCCCTTATTTCCAATATTGCTGACCTTCTCCAGCCGTGTAGTAAAGGTAAAGCTCTGCTTGCTTCCGTGCCTTCCAGTCTCGCCCTTCAATGGTCTCATCTGCCCAATGATGGCAACTCCCGTTGTCATTACGGGGACCACACAAGATAACCACGTTCCAGGGAGCCCGGCCTGTCCCATATTGGGAGGCATTGAGCATGTGACACCTCTCAAACCGAAATCTCGGTACGCTGCAGCCGCAATGCTCACAGACGGTATACCCTTCCTCGCTTGCCCGACGGTATATCTCTTTGTCTACCTTAGCTGTAATGGCTGTCTCCTGGCCCTGCTTACGCTTAGCACGCTTATGTTCCGGTTTGGGAACCGGGCGAAAATCAAAGCTACCCATTAGCCATACCTCCTGTTTGCATATCAATTCGGACACGCATTCTAAGTTCGTATATTTTTTCTTTTACGGATTCCCTTTCGTTACGCCAGAACATTTTCTGTTCGTAGGCCTCAGCCTCAAGATTACGAAGCTCCATTGTGGCCAGTTCAGCCGTCAAGATTTTATCGCCCTTTTTTGCCTGAGATTTGGCTAGCGTGAATGTGTTCTGCCGCAGGGTATAGACTTTTTCATAGTCTCCGTCCATCTGTGCGGAGATCCGACCCATAAGATCATAAGCTGCCGTTAAGAGGCGAACGATCTCAACCATTGCACCTGGTGCGTCTTCGTCGTATGCCTTCGCCTGATCCCGCAGTTTATTGCTTTGTTCGATGTGCCAGTCTAATTCTTCATCCTTCATAGCTTCCTCGCTTTCCGAACCCCTGGACGCTGTGGAGTATCTTTATGAATAGATGCACAGTCCACCTTGGCTAGTGCGGCTTTTGCTTTGTCGATCTTATAATTGATCGCCGTAGATGGTTTACTATGATTCAAAAGATAATCCGATTGATCGAGATAAAGATTACGAAGCTCCTTACGAAGTTCCGTCCGATCTACAGATCGCACTCTCTTTGCCATTGCCAACACCTCCTGGCAGTGGTATTCTTGTCTTAATTGTTATTTTCCAACTAAGTGACGGCTGTCCGGCTCCTACCCCGGATGGCCGTTTTTCGTATACCTGGTTAAGTAATTCTCGATAGAAACGATATCCCTTTGTGGCATTTTCAGCTGCTTGGCTTAATCCTTCTGCTTCTGCCTGATCGCGAAGTGTCAGGTACATAGCACATACATTTCGTAGCATGTTGACCGTAAGTTTCAAAAGTAATACCTCCTATGAATAGATTGTTTATACGATGTTTTGATGGATATATGTTAGCTCGAAATGAGCTCAGTCTCGTATTGCAAAAGCCATTCTCGTTTGATTTTCCAGTGATTTCCCTGTTTATAGGCCCTCAATTTACCTGATTTAATGCGATTGATTACGGTATATATGCTTACGTTCAAGTAAGCGGCAGCTTCGAGCACATCAATCGTAGGTCTTAAATTCTCTGTCGCGTTCATTTTCTCACCGCCGTTTCATCTACTTGTAAGAAAAAGTCAACAGTTACATCAAAATAGTCTGCTAATATTTTCAGCTTATCTGTTTTTGGTTTGTAGTTACCTTGCTTCCAGTTTGTTAAAGTTGCTGTCGAAACTCCTGTATCTTTTGCAACCTGATATGGTGTCTTACCAGATTTCTTTAACAACTCAAAAAATTTTTCATACACAATATATATCTCCTTCCAATAAAAGTATTGACTGATAGCTAAGATTTCTTATATAATCAAAGTACCACCTAAGTTAAATAAGTTTTCTAAGCTATCACCCGTTTTATTTAGCTCAGTTATCTAAGCTATGTTTGTATATTAGCATAGTTTTCTAAGCTGGTCAACGGTAAATAGCTTTGTTTTCTAACTTATTTTTCGTGAGATAAAGTGCGGAGGAAAACTATGTACGAAAAATTTGAGGATCTTTTAAATCAACATGGCATTACAGCATATCGAGTAGCCAAAGATACAGGGATCACTACAGCGACGCTCACTAGTTGGAAACAAGGAAAATACACTCCCAAACGTGAAAAGCTTCAAAAAATTGCCGATTATTTCGGAGTAACCGTTAATTACCTGATGGGAGTATCAGAGGAAAGTAAGGATCAGCAAGAGGACAAGCCTTATTATGCATTATCAGAAAAAGACGAGCGTGACATCGCCAAAGAATTGGAAAAGATGATGAACGATCTCAACAGCAATGCCTCTTTTGCTTTTATGGGAGAACCTATGGATGACGAGGATCGTGAATTATTAAGAATCTCACTCGAAAACACACTAAGGATGTCAAAGGAGATGGCAAAGAAAAAGTTCACTCCAAAAAAATTCAGAGATTAAGTTCTGGGAGAAAAGGCATGGGAAAACACATAATTAGAGAACTCATTCAAACCCATGGAACCAATAACCCATCAAGAATTGCATCTGAGAGAAGTATCGCGGTTCTATACGAAGAACTTGGAAAAGACACATGGGGATATTACACTTGCATTTGTAGAATACCTATAATTCATGTTAATTCTCTACTTCAGGGGTTCAATCAACCTTTCGCAGTTGCCCATGAATTAGGTCATCATTTCCTCCATCATGGTGTAAACACACCATTTCTAAGAGGAAATACTCTATTCTCTGTGGATAGGATAGAAAGGGAAGCCAATCAATTTGCCTTGCATCTATTAGTTGGAGACTTGACCCCCGAACAAAACGAGACAAAATATCAATTTTTAATGCGTTGCGGAATTCCAGAACAATTTCATATCTTCTACTAACCTCCATGCTTCACAGCTGAAAGGTTGTTTACATATATCAAAAAACAGAACACCTGTTCTGAGAAAGGAATAATAAGGATGATAAAGAAACAGAACACCAAAAGAAAGTTACCGAAAAATATCCGTGAGCGCAATGGTAAGTACACTTATCGTTATTACATTCCTACCACTGTCATTGAAGATGGAGTCGAAAAGAAAATCAGTAAAGAAACAGAATCTCCTCGATTTGACACTTTACAGGAAGCTAAGGATTTTGGAACTTTGCTAGAAGCTCGAAAGTTACAAAAAGGCCTCCCTTCTGGGTATAACATTACCGTGAGTTCATGGGGGAAAGTATGGATAGAAGAATACAAGCTTGAAAGGGAGCCTACAGGAAATACAATTAAATCTAGACAATACGGATTAAAAATGATTAATGAGAAATTTGGTGGATTTCTTATTTCTGAGGTCACACCCAGTGCCTATCAATAATTTTTGTACGAATTAAAGAAAAGAGGGCTTAGTCGTAGCACCATCACCACTGCTCATACTGCTGGAAGCTTGATGTTCGAACATGCTAAGAGAGGAGGACTGCTTCAATCAGATCCTACAGCAGAAGCTATAATTCCCAAAGAGCGTCAGCAAGCACGAAGACCTGGAGAAAAAAGACAAGTCCTTCCCAAATTTCTTGAGAAGGACGAGTTAAAAGCATTTCTTCAATTATGTAGATTTGTTCTTACCACCAATATATGGGCATTGTTCGTAGTTTTGGCTTATACAGGCCTTAGAATCAGTGAAGCTGCCGGCTTACAGTGGGAGGACATCGACATGAAGAAAAGAACGATAGATGTAAACAAGCAGCTTTACGGTACGAGTGTTCAGAACTACTCTTTCATTCCACCTAAGAACGAACAAAGCGAACGGTTAGTAAGCTTTGGTGAAACTGTGGTCAAAGCGCTTGAACTATTGAAAGAATGGCAAAATGAAGAAAGATTGTCCGCCAAACACTTTAACCCGAATGATAATTTTGTATTCTGGTGTCCAACTTTACCAGGTTACCCAATCTCAATCACTAGTGTTGGCAAGATTATGAGCAAAGTGTTGGAGAAAGCAAACCTAATGACTAATCTAACGCCGCACAGTCTTCGTCACACTCACGTATCACTCCTTGCGTCCAATCCACGGGTAGGCCTGCCAGAAATTCAGGCTCGAATTGGACACAAGAGCAATTCTAAGGTCACAGAGCTGATCTATCTCCACGTTACTAAACAGCGTCAATATGAAATCGCTGATGATTTTGAATGGGCAATAAATAATTAAAAACAAACACGTTACGGGTAATATGCGGGTAACGGTTTGCGAAAAAGCTTAATATCGCCTTGAAAGACGCGGGTTTTCTGATACCCGTTAAATATAGAACATATAGTTATCTGCCAAGCTCTCTTCTTTATAATTAATCAAGTCATGAAGCGTTGTGGAATCCAGTACATCGGCAATGCTGTCACGAATACGCAGCCATAAATCGCGTTTTGCGGCGTCATCTTCTTCAGTGAAATCCACAGGAGAAATTGGACCCTCTAGTACACGAATGATGTCACCCGCTGTGATCGCACTAGCCTCACGTGATAGAATGTATCCACCGTATGCACCACGAATACTTTTTACAAGTCCTGCGTTACGCAGAGGAGCAATTAGCTGCTCCAGATAGTGTTCAGAAAGTCCATTTTTCTCAGCGATACTCTTAAGTGAGGTCGGTCCTTCACCAAATTTCAGTGCAAGCTCCATCATAATTGTTAGTCCGTAACGTCCTTTGGTTGATATTTTCAAAGGGGCACCTCTTTCGGTTTAGTGTCTAGTTATTGTATACTATTGATTCGGTAAGTCATGCGTTTGTCATATCAAGGTATTCCGATGATTACTCTTAGTTTATGTTATCATATTCGAAGTCACAAATGAAATGGCAAACGAAACATTTTGCAAGAATGTTCACCCCTGGTGGACATTTTTCTATTCTCAGCCTCTTATTTTAGGCTTTACAGTAGACAGGTATGTTATAATACATTTTGAGCCGGGTGTTCCATGAATGACCGGTATTTTGGGTACAGAAATGGTGATTACGATGACAAAAGCAAAACAAGACACCCGTGTCGTCGTCGGCATGTCCGGAGGGGTCGATTCCTCCGTCACGGCGCTTCTGCTCAAGCAGCAGGGCTATGACGTCATCGGCATCTTCATGAAAAACTGGGACGATACCGACGAATTCGGAGTATGTACGGCCGAAAGCGATGCAGAGGATGTTCGCCGCGTATGCGAGCAGATTGATATTCCTTACTATACCGTTAATTTCGAGAAGGAATACTTCGACAAAGTATTTTCTTATTTCCTCGATGAATATAAGGCCGGCCGGACGCCGAATCCAGACGTCATGTGCAACCGAGAGATCAAGTTCGGAGAGTTCCTGAACAAAGCCCTTCAGCTTGGCGCCGATTATGTAGCGACTGGACATTATGCACGAGTTATAGAAGAAGATGGTGTGTACAAGCTACTCCGCGGTGTAGACAACAATAAAGACCAGACCTATTTCTTGAATGCGCTGGGACAGTATCAACTCTCTAAAGCAATGTTCCCGATTGGTCATCTTCCGAAACCGGAAGTTCGGAGAATTGCCGAAGAAGCTGGACTCTATACTGCCAAGAAAAAAGATAGCACAGGCGTTTGCTTCATCGGTGAGCGTAACTTCCGTGAATTCCTCAGCCAGTATCTTCCAGCACAATCGGGTGATATGGTAGATATAACAACTGGAGAAATCAAAGGCCGCCACGATGGACTTATGTACTATACATTGGGTCAACGCCAAGGCCTTGGCATTGGTGGCTCCGGTAACGGTGAACCTTGGTTTGTAGCCGAAAAAGACCTTAGCCGCAACATTCTTTATGTAGTTCAAGGAGACAAGCACCACAGCCTGTACTCCACTAGTCTGATTGCCTCCGGTGTAAACTGGATTAACGGGCAAGAGCTAGGTCTTGAGCCGCTAAAATGCACCGCCAAATTCCGCTATCGCCAGCCTGATCAAGGCGTGACCCTTACAGCACAGGAAGACGGAACGATAAACGTAGAATTTGATGTTCCACAAAAAGCGATAACGCCTGGCCAAGCCGTTGTCTTCTATCTCGGTGAGCAATGTCTCGGTGGCGGAACGATAGAATATGCCGAGAAGGTTGTTCCTTCAGCGCAAGCTTAAGTGTATTCTATAACTTACAACATTAACTCTAATATACGAGAACCTAAGAAATAGCTGTATTTTATACAGCTATTTCTTGTGTTCAGAATCCCTTTTCGATTTAGTTGTAGTATGTACAGTTAAAATCACCCGATAACCCTTATTTATCTTCACATCCGGAAAATAGATGTATGAAGTACAGTTATATTACATTCTTAGCTCTAAAATTTAGGTTTTAGTTGCATGAAATACAACTAACCGACATTGAAGCGAATAATAACCAAATGAGCGATTCAAATAGAAACAAACAAATAGCAGTTCAGGAAACTCTCCCTGAACTGCTGTTCTGTGTTGTTTCTATTTACTGAGCTACTGCAGCTTTATCCGCAGAAACTGCAATGTCATTATAGTAAAGTCCAGTTCCATCACCAATTCCATAATTCAGTATACGGTTGTTGACCGGAACTAGGGCCGCACGATAAAGCGTAGGGAATACAGGAATCTCGTTAACCATAAACTGTTGCCATTCTTTATAGATCTCTTTACGTTTATTTACATCGAATGCATCCTCGGAGACTCCTTCGGTGAGCAAACGATCATTCTCTGCACTCGAGTAACGCGGGAAGTTAAAGATCGCGTCTTTACCATAAAGACCTGTTGGGTCAACATCAATCCCTACAGTCCAAGCACCTTGGTAAACATCCACAGAAGGATCATCCTCACCATTTTGTCCAACACGATCATAGAACGTATTAAATTCTACCATCTCCAAATTCACATTCAGACCAATCGCTTTCCAGGATTGTACATAATATTGAGCCAATGGTTCTGCAATGTCCGATCCTGTCATCGAGATGAAATTAATCTTCAGCTCACTGCCATCCGGATTCGTTCTAAATTCACCGTTAAGTTTGTAACCAGCGTCATCCAAGATCTTCTTAGCAGCTTCTGGATCATAAGGTACACCTGGATTAGAAGCATCATGGAATTCCGGATGGGAAGGTGGAATTAAAGTTGTTGCATTCCAGCGAAGACCACTGTAGAATTTCTTACCCACTGTATCATTGTCTACAGCAGCCCACATAGCTTTACGCAGGTTCACATCCGCCATTTTAGCTTTAGGATCGGTAGCAACGACTTTTTTCTCTGCATCCCATTTACCTAGCTTAAATCCAATATACGTATATGCACGGTCAACAGCACCGAGATACTCGACATTTGACATTTTTGCATTATCTGGGAATTGATCGATAGGGAAGGCATCCACCAAGTCAACTCCACCAGACTTCAGTTCTTGCACAACAGTCGTAGGGTTGATTACCTTCAAAATTACTTTATCCAATTTAGGTGCGCCGCGCCAGTAATCTTCATTCTTAACGAATACTACAGACTCACCAGGAACGATACTTTCCACTTTAAAAGCTCCGAAGCCAATTGGCTTTTGACGAACTTCAGGGGATGAGGAGATTTTGGCAACATCCATACCACCAAAGATATGTTTAGCTAATGGATAAATCCATATGCCACCCGTTAACAGGGAAGGGGAAGATTTAAGATAAGTAATTTGCAGCTTCTTCTCACCCAGAACTTTAATACCAGAAATGGTCTTTGCTTTTCCGGAGTGGTATTCTTCCATACCTTCAATATTCGTAAAGTCAGAGCCGTAACGTGGACCATCATATTTCGGATTACCAATAACCTCATGCGCGAACAGCCAATCTTCTGCTGTCACTGGCTTTCCATCCTGCCAGTTCACATTGTCGCGAATCGTAAAGGTAAAGGTCCGTCCATCTTCTGCTACTTCATAAGTTGCTGCACCATCATTCGTGTACACATAGTCTTTGTCCCAAGTTAACAAGCCTTCATCGAACCAATTCAGCACTTCAGAATCTGGAGCTCCAGAATAGAAGTTCAAGTTCAAGGTACCTTCAAACGGACTGTCGGAAACGAGTCCAAAAGTAATTGTTCCGCCATCAATAGCTTCACCTTGATTAGTCTTAATGTTACTGAAATCCTTAATGTTATAAAGTCCGTCTTCTGCTTCAGGTGCTGCCGTCGCTTCTGCGGTTTCCGCAGGAGCACTGGCACTTGGTGCTGCTGTTGACTCAGCCGCTCCGTTGTTGTTCTTGGAGCCGCAAGCCGCAAGAGCGAACAACATTACTAACATTAATGAAACTAGTAAAGCTTTTGAACGAATGGCTTTTCTCATTTAATCATTTCCTCCCTTATTATCCTTTTCTTTGTCTTGCGTCGGTCGCACGTTTGAGCGCTTGACCCACATTATTTATACTCAACATCAGTACCAAGATCAGCAGTGATGCGGGTAACCAGATCCACCATCTGAACTCAAGCGTTTGCGGATTTCTCGCATAGCTTACAAGAGTACCCAGACTGGGTGTACTTTCTGGAAAACCAAAACCTAGAAAGGATAGGCCTGATTCCAATCCAATATTAGCTGCCAAATTTAAAGTCATCGTGACGATAATGATTGAGCTTAAGTTCGGCAGCACTTGTGTGAACATTATTTTCAGATTGGAGGAGCCTAGGGTCTTAGATGCCTGAACGTAATCCAGTTCCTTCTCTTGTAACGTCTTGGAACGAATTAACCTGGCAATCCCCATCCATAGAAAGGCAGTCATGATAAACGAGAAGGTTAACGTATTGTATTTAGGAACTGCACTCACAAAAGCTATAACAATCATTATAAAAGGCAAAATCATGAAGAAATCTACAACACGCATCGAAATATTATCTATCGTTCCACCAAAGTAACCTGAGATCAAACCTACTAGAATACCGATGACTCCCGTAAAAAAAGTAACCATAAAAGCAATCGACATGGAATTTCGTGTGCCTATAATTAATTGACCGAATACATCCCGTCCTCCATAATCGGTCCCCAGCCAGTGTACAGCCGAAGGCTTCTCATACAGGGCGAACAAGTCAACCGTAACAATTTCTTTTTGATCTAAAAATAAGGAAATCCCATAAACAGCGGCGATAATCGTAAATAGGAAAACCAATGAGACCAAAGCCAATTTATCCCGGATAATCTCTCGCCAAACAATTCTGAAGCCTGATGGACTTTTATCTGTTTCCTGCAGCAGAGCTATCTCTGCGCTTGTTTTTGCCATTTCATTCACCTCAAAGTGTTCATCTTCTTATTTAATCCGGATACGAGGATCTACAATACTTAAGATAATGTCTGATAACAACGCACCGACGATAGCAGCAACCCCATACAGAAGAACTAGGGCCGTTACTACGCTGAAATCCCGGATCGTTATCGAGCTGAGGAACAGCATACCCATACCCGGATAGCTGAAGATACTTTCAACGAACACCGTACCACCAATGAGCCCAGTAATCTCATACCCGAAAAATGCAGCTATCGGCAGTAAGGAATTACGCAAAATATGGCGATTATATACACGAGACTCTGAAGCGCCTTTGGCTCTTGCCGTGAGGATGAAATCCTTTTGTTTCGTATCAATGATCTCATTTCGCAAATACTGTACCGTTCCTACCGTTGCAATCAGCGCCATTGATAAAGCAGGGAGTAGCAAATGGTATAACTTACTCCAGAAGTGGCTTAGCGTACCCGGAACTTCTCCAGGACTAACACTGCCGCTAGTAGGAAACCAATGAAGATGAAACCCGAAGAGCCATACCATTAAGAGAGCGAAAATAAACAATGGTGCGGCAAAGCCAATATAGGTGTATCCAGTAATGAGGCGATCCAGCCATGAATCGTTATAACGACCACTAGTAATACCAAGTGGAATAGCAATAAGGTATGTAAGGATCAGCGTGACAATCGCCAGCCAAAGTGTATTCATGAGGCGTTGACCGATAAGCTCTGATACAGGCATTTTGAAACGGAAGGATTGACCAAAATCACCTTGAATCGCTTTAGTGATCCAATCCCAGTACTGGATGTACCACGGATCATTTAAGCCTAGTTTTTCTCTCATCGCATCGATGGCCGCAGGATCAATATTTGGATCAAGCATCCCTGATAACGCATCTCCCGGCATCGCCTTCGCCATTAGAAAAACAAGAATACTTAATAGAAATATTTGAGGAATCATAATAAGAATTCTACGAACAATAATCTTCCACATATTCTCAACCTTTCTCAGGCAAGGCTACCAGATGAGTCTCGGAAATGGATTTCAATGGATAAGGCATGCCTTGTTCATCAAAATAATTCCGGTGCGCTTGTTCATATTCCAGACTTACTGATTTTCTAAACTCCGTCTGCTTCTCTCTTTGCTTAGGATCAATATCAGGAATGGCAGCAATTAGACGTTTGGTATAAATATGGCGAGGATTGTCAAAAATATCTTTAGCAGTCCCTTGCTCCACATGACGTCCTTTATACATAATCCCAATGTGATCACACATATGCCTAATGATTCCGAGATCATGACTGATGAACAGAAACGTAAGATTCAGTTCTTTTTGAATATCCTGCATAAAATTGAGCACCTGTGCCTGTACGGAAACATCCAGCGCAGAGACAGGTTCATCCGCAATAATCAACTTCGGTTTGAGCGCAATAGCTCTTGCAATACCGATCCGCTGCCGCTGACCGCCTGAGAATTCATGCGGATATTTAAGAATATTTTCAGGACTTAATCCAACCTGCAAAAGCAATTCCTGCACACGTCTTTTTTCTTCGCCCGGAGACATCTTTTCGAAATTACGTAAGGGTTCAGCAATAATATCCAGCACACGTTTCTTTGGATTCAAGGAAGAGTACGGATCCTGAAAGATCATCTGAATGTCCTTGCGAATATTTTTTTGCTTACGTACACCCTTTGAAGCCAAATCCTGTCCTTCAAAAATCACACTGCCGCTAGTAATAGAATTGAGTCCAATGATTCCACGACCAGTAGTCGTCTTACCTGATCCGGATTCACCAACCAAACCGTAAGTTTTGCCTGCTTCAATAGTAAAACTAACATTATCAACTGCCTTGACTACGCCAATTTCCCTTCGAAAAACGCCGCCGTGGATTGGAAAATGAACTGCTAAATTTTTAACCTCAAGAAGTCCCATTGTAGATTGCCTCCTCGTTAGTATCCGGGAAATGAAAGTTATTATGGCAGGTGCAGCGAACAAAATGCCCTGGGGCTACTTCATGCAGCTGCGGATTTTCCTCATGCTCCCATTCCGGAATCCAAGGTGTTCGGGCCGCGAAACGGCATCCTTTACGCGGAAGTTTCTGTAATGGTGGGACAATTCCCTGAATCACATGAAGTCTAGACTTCTCTTCTTTAACGGTTGGAATGGAGTTCAACAAGGATCTTGTATACGGATGTTTTGGATTAGACGTTAATGTATAAATATCTGCGATTTCTACGATTTGCCCGGCGTACATTACCGCAACCCGGTCAGCCATTTCACTCACAACCCCTAGATCATGGGTAATTAAGATAATGCCTGCTTGCATATCGTTTTTTAATTTTTTTATAAGTTCAAGAATTTGCAATTGGATGGTTACATCTAGTGCCGTAGTCGGCTCATCGGCGATCAAAAGCTTGGGGCCGTTGGCAATCGCAATAGCAATCACAACCCTCTGCCTCATTCCACCAGATAATTCGTGGGGATACTGCTGATATGTATGTTCGGGACGGGAGATTCCAACCTTGGTCAAAAGATCAATGACCTTCTCTTTTCTTTGCTTCTTCGAAAGCTTGGAATCATGTAGGATGAGTACTTCTTCAATCTGTGAACCGATAATCATGAGTGGATTTAATGCGGATAAAGGATCTTGAAAAATCATAGACATTTCTTGACCGCGCAGCTTGTTGAGTGCAGCAGGAGACATAGTAACGATATCCTGACCTTTGTATTTGATTTGTCCGTCTATTTTGGCCCTTGTGTGCAATCCCATAATTGAAAAGGCGAGCGCACTTTTTCCTGAGCCGGATTCTCCAACAATGGCAAGAATCTCATTTTTGCGAACGGACAGGGTAACATCGTCTACTGCAGCATAATAGTCATCTACGATTCTGAACGATGTGGACAAATTCTTGATTTCTAGTAATTCTTCGCTCAAATTAATCCCCCTAACGGCAAAAGTTTCAAAATTTACCCAATGAAATATTATGTAAATTTTGATATAACAGCATTCTTTTCATGAAAGATATCAAACATTGACTGTTATGATTATTAACACCATTAAGAATAGAACAAGTACTTCCATCGGAATAAAAACTTGTTTCTCCGTAACTTTGTAGTTCATTTTAATTAACTTATGGTAAATTATCAATCTTTTCCTATAAAAAAAATTCGTTCATGTGATTAAAAGTAACGCAGACAACAAAAAAACGGCTCTAGGCCGCCTTTTTTTTGAATAATTTTTTTTCGTGTTACATTAAATTTATTTGCTTATTAGCATTAAAATGGAAGATACTACAGTCACTGGTGGACTATTGTTCTCGTCGGAGTCGTTGGTTGTGACGGATTTTAATTTCATTTCCTTGCTCGGTCGCTTGATAAAAGACACGCTGAGAAATCTCCTTAGGCAGATACTCCTGCTTCACATAATGCCCCGGAAAATTGTGCGGATATTGATACCCTTCATGCCCTAGTGCTGTAGCACCTTTATAGTGTGTATCACGTAAATGTAGCGGTACCTCGGCGGATTTAATCTCATCCATACTCGCCATTGCATTTGAAATAGCAGTATAGACGGCATTAGACTTCGGACTCTCCACCGCGAAAAGAATGGCTTGCGCAATGTTCAGCTTCGCTTCTGGCCAACCGTTATTTCTATAGGCTTCAAGCGCACTCACCGCTTGGACCATAGCCTGGGGATTAGCTAAGCCAATATCCTCACTGCTCGCTGCAATTAGTCGACGAATAAAAGTCATCGGGTCCATCCCCAATTTCTCTACCGCATACAGAAACCAGAACAAGGCAGCATCACTAGAACCTCGAATACTTTTGTGAAAAGCAGATAGAACATCATACTGCGTCGATTCATCTGCCTTCACAATGGGGCGCCGAATCGACTCTTCCGCCACCTCCAGCGTGATATGCACACTCCCGTCTACCTCCGGAGCAGTAGTTAACGCTGCTAGTTCCAGAGCATTTAAAGCCCGCCTGATATCTCCATTAGCCATGGTAGCAATATGCAGTAATGCTTCTTCATCGACCTGAAGTTCCATAAATCCAAGCCCTCTATCCTTGTCTGCTAAAGCTCTACGCATCGCGACCAGACTGTGTTCACTCGTTAGCGCCTCTAGCTGAAACAAGGTAGAACGGCTCATAAGTGCTCCGTTAACGTAATGGAACGGATTCTCCGTAGTTGCGCCAATAAATGTAATGGTACCTTTTTCTACTGCTGGCAATAGCGCGTCCTGACGTGAACTGTTAAACCGATGCACCTCGTCCAGAAAAAGAATCGTCTTAGAACCGTAAAGTCTTTTATTATTTTGAGCTCGTTCAATGACCTCCCGTACATCCTTCACAGAAGCCTCCACCGCATTCAGGCGTACGAATTCACCTTGTGTGTGATGAGAAATGATATGAGCTAATGTTGTTTTGCCACATCCAGGAGGTCCATAGAGCAAAATCGAAGAGACCTGGTCTGCCTCGATCGCTCTTCGCAACAGCTTTCCCCGGCCTATGATATGTTCTTGACCAATATATTCATCCAGATTCTCCGGTCTCATTCGGTCCGCAAGCAACCGTCCGCTCCCGTTGTCCTCTCCCATAGAAAATAAATCCATAACTCCACTTCCTTGCTATATTCTTATAAAAGCCAATGTACATCTCCCATTATCATACCATAGACTTATTTTTCACAAAAAAATAAAAAGAGCATGATCTCGTCTTAGAAAGGCGGGAGCCATGCTCTTTTTTCAAAATATACGAAAGTATAGGTTCCACGCTATACTTTATCCTTATTATTTCTCGCATAAACGCTTACCGTCCTTATAGGGACGCCAAAGGCGTTTATGCTTGAACTGTACGCTAGCAATTTATTGCCAGCCGCATTTTTGATATGATTTTCCGAATGCTCTCTTCCGACAGATGATACTTCTTCTGAAGCTCTGCTACGGAATCGCCTTTTCGATGACAACTGAAAATTTCCTCATTGCGGTTTGCTATCTCTTTCCTCGAACCGCTGTTCTCGCCCCATCTAACCCGCTCTTCCGTTTTCTTCGGGATGTAGAGCAGTTCACCTTGGATGTATCCCTGAAGCTCTTTGAGCAAGCCAGGGGGGAGCACATCCTTCCCATTTACATAACTCAACTTGCATTTCCTCCTTCAACAGGTGTGTTCCTATGCGTCCGTCAACTACTGATAAAGTAATTTCCACGTCACCTGCCTCCTTTCTTCTCCTCATATTTGGAAAAATCCGTAATTTCATTATATAAAAACCTCTTGGTAGCGTCTACATTCTAATTCACATTTCGTAATCCTAATGAATAATCGGTACATATATCTCATGTTTTGAAATAAGGAGGCCTTACGGCCTCCTCGCTTTAAGCGGGTTTCCGTCTTAGACGGAAACCACCTCGTATACTGAAATCATTTCACTCAGCCTCCTTCCAGAAGTGTTCTTGCCCGGCCGGACACTTATTATTAAGCCATACCCGTAGGGGAGTTACAAGTTCAAAAACAGTTATAACTGTTCTCCACCAGACTTAGTTCCCCTCAGAATCGCTTTCAACCGCCGTTTGCACATAGGAAGGCATTTCCCCATTATGGAGTAACCACAGCTCGTGAAGCGCTCGTGTACAGCCTACATACATCAGCTTCGCATCCCATGCTGTCACTCCGTAATGGTCTTGATCGGCATCTGCTAAGATGACCGCATCAAATTCCAATCCTTTAGATAAATACACAGGTAGTACCGATAATCCACCCTGATATTGCGTCATGCTACCGTCGATCAGATGAATATCTTCAAAATGCTGCTCTAGTTCAGCATACAGCTCTGTGGCTTCACGTAGACTACGTGTCAGCACAGCCACCGTACGATATTCCCTTCCAGACAGGGACTTCAGTGCCGATTGTATAGTGCTCAAACGAGCATTTCCTTCAGCTTCCCGTTCTCCGACTATTTCTCCGTAGGCGATCATCCGAACAGGGTCACCACTACGAAAGACAGGAACAGCCAACAACGAACTTTCTACTCCCGAGGATAGAATTCCATTAGCGAAGTCTATAATTTCCATGGTTGAACGATAGCTGCGTGTCAACGCATGGTAAGCCGTGTTCTCAGGGGCAAATAAGGTCTGCATCTCTTCCCATGCGTGTACGCCTTTATAAGCGTGTATACCCTGCGACAGATCGCCTAGAATGGTAAAGGAATGTCCACGCACGTATAAATCTAGCACCGCAATTTGGAAGGGGGAGAAATCTTGGGCTTCATCGATCACCACATGATCAAAACGAGCGTCGCCTTCGTTCCCATTCAAAAGATAATAAATATATAACAGAGGTGGTAAATCCTCTTCACGTATAATCCCTTTTTTCAGCTCTTTTGCCGTTTCCTTCAGCACAGCTGCTGGAATATTCTCAGGTGGATCCACCGGCCAATCTTCCGGGACTTTAGCCGCACGAAAGATTTGCTTGTAGATCGTCAGCGGATCATACTTAGGCCATTTTGCACTGTATGCTTTTTCTCGTGCAGCACCTTTTTTCTTGCGATCCTTCATAGCTGCAGCTGAAGGACTCTTCTTCAGCTCCATCTCAATCCAGCGATGTATCCGTGCCATTACACGTTCCTTACGCTTCGCTGGCGGATAAGGAGCGTACTCCTCATTATGCCAGCGCAAGATCATGGAGCGGCGCAGTACAGCACCTTCCCATGGGATAAAATCACCCTCAGGTACCGAGCTGCTTTCCAATAGCTTGATGCTGGACTCTATTATTCCCATCAACACCGTAGAACCCTTGAAGCGTCCAGGTGTCTCTTCTGTAATCACAGGCATGCCGCCCGGAGTTTCGAACCAACGATTCATCGTCTCCGTAGCATCTTGCTCTGGAAGCTCCAGACCTAGTACATTTGCAGCCCAATCCGGGAAAGTGCTCTGGGCAATATTTCCTACACCAAGTTCAGGCAGTACATCCGAAATATAATCCAGAAACATTCGGTTCGGTGCAAAAATAATCATTTTTTCTGCAGAGACCTGATCTTTGTATTGATACAGCAGAAAGGCTAAACGGTGTAGTGCAACTGTAGTTTTACCACTTCCCGCTACGCCCTGTATGATCAATGCTGTATTTTTGGCGGCCCGGATAATCTTGTCCTGTTCCTCCTGAATGGTCGATACGATATCGCGGAGACGATTATCTTTGTTCTCACCCAGGCGATAGACGAGAAACTCATCTGACACCATAGGTGCGTCACTCTCCCGGTTGTACGTATCTGCGACGCGCTCCAGAATCTGCTTCCGGATCACCACGTTGCGCTTGAGGTATACCAGTCCTTCTATCAGCCCCTCAGGAGCTTCATAGGAGGCAGGCTCCGTACCACCGGTAAACGAATAGAACAGGCTTGCTACCGGTGCGCGCCAGTCGATGACTAGCGGACGGTCGCTTACCTGCTCGCGGTCTACGCCGATTTTGCCTATATAGAGTGCCTTCCGCTGCTTCTCATCATTGCCCTGAAAATCAAGCCGTCCGAAATAAGGCTCCTGCCGAAGCTTGGCAAGATCTTTGCGCTTCTGATCACGGTTCGCTTCTAACACCTGTTCCGTATAATCATGTCCCGTGTACACCGGAGTCTGGTTAAGTTTCTCCAGTAAGGTGTCAATCTCAGTAAGCGCTTGATTCAGCCTGTCTTCTTCCTCTTGATAGGCACTTTGAAAGTTGTCTTCCAATTTCAGTTACCTCCTAAAAGTTTATCGAGCTTAAATTTTCATTCTCCTCATTCCCTCTTCTCACACAAAAAGGATACCCATTGTAGCATAATCAGCACTAAAATACCAAATCTTTCAAGCGATCATACGACTACAGCACAGCTTGCAAAATAAAGTTAGCTACAAATAAACCCGCAATCCCATACAGCGCAGGAGGTACTTCCTTGCCCTTGCCCACCGCAAGCTTCACGATCGGATAAGTAATAAATCCAAAAGCCATACCATCTACGATGCTATAGGTGAATGGAATCATGACCATGATTAGGAAAGAAGGAAAGAGCTCTGTTAAATCTCCCAAGTCCATTTCACGCACATTCTGTACCATAAGCCCACCGATTACAATCAAGATCGGAGCGATAGCACTGTCTGGAATGTAGGAGAGCAGAGGGAGGAACAGGAATGTCGCCCCGAACAGCAGCCCTGCCACGAGTGAGGTCAGTCCCGAACGTCCACCTGCGGCAATACCTGCATTAGATTCCGCAGCGGCTACTACAGGACTGCTTCCGAAGAGACCTGCAGCGATATTGGCAATAGAGAGTGCTCGTAAGCTACTCTTGAAGCGCTCAGGACGCCCTGCCATCATAGTCTGTGAGGCGACTAGCCCAATATTTTCAAATACAACAATTAAGAGCAGTAAGAAAACAGCAATCCAGAACACAAGGCTCACTATGCCGCTCCAGTCCATTCCCAGAAATAAGCTTTCATAACCCGTAAATACATGACCGGATGCCTGCTTCTCAGGCGCGTGAGCCGCTCCCAGCAAGTAGGCTAGACCTGTACCAACCAGCATACTTATAAGCAAACCACCGTTGGTCCCGCGGATAAACAGTACTAAAGCGAGTAACAAGGTTACACAGGAAGTAATAACTGCTGGATCGCTAAAATGTCCTATAGCAACAAACGTGGTCTGATGTGCAATCACAATCCCGCTTTTTTGCAGTCCTATAAAGGTCAGAAAAAGCCCTATCCCGACTGTAATGGCATGCTGTAGGTTTTGAGGAATCGCCTCACTTAGAATCCGATAGAGCGATGTGAAGGCCACGATAGCGAATAACACACCGGTTATTACGACTACAGTAAGCGCCTCTCTCCAACCTAAATTCATAGAATGTACAAGTGTGTATGTGAAAAATGCGTTTATCCCCATTCCTGGTACCACGATGATCGGTGTCTTCCCACCAAAGGCCATCAGTAGACAGCCTGTAATGGCAGTCAATAGTGTAGCCACCATTGCTGGTCTAAGCGGCATACCCGCATCATGAAGAATGGTCGCATTCACCATCACAATGTATACCGAAGCAAAATACGAAAGGATCCCTGCAGCCCACTCCCGTTTCCAGTCATTCTCAGGTGCAAGCCCTACACTATTTCGCCAAAAATTTGATTTCATGTACAAAAACCTCCACTGATATTAAGTTCCGCAGGCGGATTTTACCCGGATAATAAGGCTTATAATTAACAGTTCATCCTGGTTCAACTATTATGCCTATTTGTGGTCTGCATCTTGCAGACCCGCCTGTTAACCACAACAAAAGGGCGTACGCAACTGGATTTCAGCTGGTCGCCCTTTTGGTCCATTTTACTACTACTACCGCTATAATTGAAACAGCTTCAGCTCAGCGATTCACTTACACGCTGACGCCTCCAGCCTCAAGCAAATCACGCACGGCAACACTGACCATGATCAGGCCTGCTACCGGCGGAACGAAGGCGTTACTAGCTGGTGGTTGTTTCGCTTTACGTCGATCCGGCGCATTCTCCGGAACGATCTTATCCGTAACATCCTGACGTGGCTTCATTGGCGGCTCCGTAGAGAAAACCACCTTTACGCCTTTCTTAATTCCTTCCTTACGCAGCTTCTGACGAATGACGCGCGCAATTGGGTCATAAGTTGTCTTGGAAATGTCCGCTACCTGGAATCTTGTAGGATCCATTTTGTTGGCAGCGCCCATGCTTGAGATCATTGGAATTCCACGGGACAGACATTCTTTGATCAAATGAACCTTATATATAATCGTATCCGAAGCATCGAGTACATAATCAGGTTTTAATTTGAACAATTCCTCATAGGTTTCTTCCGTATAGAACATGTTGAGCGCAATCGCTTCGCATTCGGGGTTGATCAGCTTAATACGGTCTACCATCAGTTCAGCCTTTTTCTGCCCAACCGTGGTGGTGAGTGCATGAATCTGCCGGTTCACATTAGTAATGTCTACCGAATCCTTATCAATCAGAATCAGTCTGCCGATGCCGGTACGCGCCAAAGCCTCAACAGCCATACCGCCAACACCGCCGATGCCTAGCACCGCTACCGTGCTGTTCTTCATTATTTCCAGACCTTCCGGCCCGATCGCCAGTTCCGTGCGTGAGAACTGATGTAGCATGAGGTTCAGCCTCCTTCAAAAGATTTGGCGAAGCAGAAATCTGCCTCGCCCGCTTCGATTAGTTAATTATTCTTTTTCTTTCTTCGGTTTAAGCGCCAGCTTAATATGAAGCTGCTCCAATTGTGAACCATCTACTGGCGAAGGTGCATCCATAAGTAGATCTGTTGCACTTGCCGTTTTCGGGAATGCGATGGTTTCACGCAGATTTGTACGACCGGACAGCAGCATAACTAGACGATCTAAACCGAAAGCGATACCACCGTGTGGAGGTGTACCATATTCGAACGCATCCATCAGGTAGCCGAACTTCTCATAAGCAACCTCTTTCGTAAATCCAAGGGCTTCGAACATCTTCTCCTGTACTTCGCGTTTGTAAATCCGCATGGAGCCTCCGCCTACTTCATAACCGTTCAGAACGATGTCATAAGCTTGTGCACGGATCGCACCTGGATCTGTGTCAAATAGATGCAGATCCTCTTCACGTGGACGAGTGAACGGATGGTGTTCTGCTACATAACGTTTCTGATCTTCGTCATATCCAAGGAGTGGGAAGTCTGTAACCCAAGCGAACTTGAACACGTTATCGTCAATCAGACCGAGCTGACGTCCAATTTTAACACGAAGGGCGCCTAGAACGTCTGCTACAACCTTTTTATTATCAGCGGAGAAGAGGAGAAGGTCGCCTTCTTCAGCGCCTGTACGTTCCTTCACAGCCGCAATTTCTTCTTCGGAGAAGAATTTCACAATCGGCCCTTTGAATTCGCCGTCTTTCACTTGAATCCATGCCAAGCCTTTCGCGCCATAGCGAGCAGCATAAGGTCCGAGGTCATCGATTTCTTTACGAGTCCAAGTGCCACAGCCTTTAGCATTTAGACATTTCACTTCGCCGCCTTTTTCGATTACAGAAGCGAATACCTTAACTCCACTAGTAGCAACAATATCGTTCATTTCTACAAGCTCTAATCCAAAACGCAGATCAGGTTTGTCAGAACCGTATTTGCCCATAGCATCAGCATAAGTCAACCGTTGGAACGGAAGCTCAATATCTGCTCCTACAGTTTCCTTGAACAGACGCTGCATCAGCTTCTCCATCATACCAAGCAATTCATCTTGTGACAGGAATGAAGTCTCAATGTCGACTTGAGTGAATTCAGGCTGACGGTCAGCACGCAAATCTTCATCACGGAAACAACGAGCAATTTGGTAATAACGCTCAACGCCGCCGACCATCAACAATTGCTTGTAGATTTGTGGAGATTGCGGCAATGCGAAGAATTCGCCTTCATGCACACGGCTTGGTACCAGATAATCACGCGCGCCTTCCGGTGAGCTCTTAGTTAGGATCGGTGTTTCTACGTCGATGAATCCTTCACTGTCAAGGAAATCACGGAAAATCTTAGAAGCTTTCGAGCGAAGCAGCAAGGTTCTTTGCATCTCCGGACGACGAAGGTCCAAATAGCGATATTTGAGACGCAGAGACTCGTCTACTTCCACACCATCTTCGATAAAGAACGGAGGTGTCTTAGCTGCGTTCAGCACTTCAATGTCCGTAATTTGCACTTCAATTTCACCTGTTGGCAGGTTGCGGTTAATGGTTTCCTCATCACGTTTAACAACCTTACCTTTAACAGCCAGGACGTATTCACTACGAACCTTATCAGCAATTTGTAAGGCTTCGCCAGAGTAGTCTGGGTTAAATACAACTTGTACAATACCGCTTCTGTCACGCAGATCAATAAATAGTACGCCCCCAAGGTCACGGCGAGTCTGCACCCATCCGTTCAAGGTTACCGTCTGTCCAATATGTTCTGGTGTTAATTGTCCACACTGATGACTTCTTTGCATAATTTATCATTCCCCTTCATGGTTAAAAATACATTTTTAATCTTTCTCTATACAGTCACCATAAGACGTTAGTCAGATGGTCTAAACTAGTGCCTGACCCAGCTCATCCAGCTTCACGGTGCGTTGCTCCCCTGTATTCATCGACTTCACGGTAATTACACCATTCTTCAGCTCATCTTCGCCAAGAATCGCAGTATAACGTGCCGACATACGGTCTGCGGATTTCATCTGTGCCTTCATTTTCCGGCCCAGGTAGTCACGTTCTGCTGAGAACCCTTGGCTGCGCAGAATATATAGCTGCTTGGAGATTTCGATATCAGCTTCTTCACCGAGAGCTACGAAGTACACATCCAGTGGCTTCGCCGTCTCCAGCTCTACCTTCTGATCCTCCAAAATGAGGAGAATTCGTTCAAGTCCAATCCCAAAGCCAATACCCGGTTGATCCGGTCCACCAATTTCTTCAACCAAACCGTTGTAACGGCCTCCGCCGCCCACGGTATCAATCGTACCAATACCTGCTGCTTTATATTCAAACGCTGTATGCGTGTAATAATCCAGTCCTCTTACAAGGCGAGGGTTAATGGTGAATTCCACACCCATGATATCAAGGTGCATCTTCACCTTTTCAAAATGAGTCGTGCACTCTTCGTCCAGACTATCCAAAATGGAAGGCGCATCTGTAAATTTATCTTGATCTACCTTACAATCCAGCACGCGAAGCGGATTACGCTCAATACGACGCTGACAGTCACTGCAAAGGGTATCCTTCATTGGTCTTAAGAAGCCCAATAGCTTCTCCCGATAAGCTGCACGGCTAGGTGCGTTACCGACAGAATTGATTTCCACTCTTACATCCTTAAGGCCAAGATCCTTATAGAATTGATAGCCTAAGGAGACTACTTCCGCATCAATAGCCGGATCCACAGCTCCAAAAGCCTCAATACCAAACTGATGGAATTGACGATATCTACCTGCCTGTGGACGCTCATAACGGAACATAGGTCCGATATAATACAGCTTACTTACATCAGGTTCACCGTAAAGCTTGTTCTGAACATAAGCTCTAACGACACCAGCCGTTCCTTCTGGACGCAGCGCCAGATCACGATCGCCTTTATCCTTGAACGTGTACATCTCGCCTTCTACAATATCCGTTGTTTCGCCTACTCCACGCTCGAATAACCCCGTATTCTCGAACATCGGTGTACGGATTTCACGGTAATTGAAACGACGGCATAAATCTCTAGCCTTCCCCTCAATATACTGCCATTTCTCCACAGCTCCCGGAAGCACATCCTGCGTTCCTGTAGGTTTCTCGAATCTTTCTTTAGCCACAGTCTATCCCTCCTAAAAAATACCCCTCTAAATCTGCTCTCTTCATCACTTCATCATGCTAAACAAAACAAAAAATCCCCCGCCCTGTTTATAAAAAACAGGGACGAGGGATTATCATAACCAATAATACACCCGTGGTACCACCCACATTCCGGATCAGAACCATTCTGAATCCGCTCAAAGCGGTTAACGCCCGCCTACGCATAACGGCTACTGATAGCGGCAATATGCATTGCCCACTTTCGCCGTACGTTCTCGGGGAGGTCATTCATTCGCTCATCAACAGAATCCTTGCAGCCAAGCAGAAACGATAGATCATCCATTGTACTGGATATCATCTGAATCTACAGGGGATTCCTCTCTGGAGTTGTGGGTCCTCGAATTACTTGTTCCCGTCATCAAAACCATATGATAAAATCGTATATTTTTAAATTCTACTGAACTACTGCGCTAAAGTCAAGGCAGGAAATGCGAAGCTGAATAAAAAATTCGACAACTTTCAACTTTTGACCTTTAACTTCAACCGTTACAAAAAAAATGACCTGCAGCCAAATGCTGCAGGTCCATCATCATATATTATTAAAAAGGGGGTCATGCCTTTATTATAAACACGCTATATTAAGGAAACATGTATGTAATATTACGATTATATTACATTCATGAAAGCGGTTTATTTTAATAGATTGTTGTTAATCGAATTGCTCTACAAATGCTCCTTTGCCCCGAAGGGTTTCCACAACCTCATTATAATTCTCTTCTGCAACACTTAGGTCCATCACATAACGAAGTTCACTTAAATCCCCATCCTCGAGCTCTCCATCTGCTACATCCGCACTAACCTGGTCTTCATCCACGCTAGAATGGGTCTTAGGCTCATCACGCGTTTCGGAGGCGGCAACACCAGGGGCCAACATAGCTCCAGCTGCCGGAGTGCTACCCGTTCCAAGCGTCCCTACTGTACCTGCGGCTAACGTCGTATTACTAAACGGGGCTATCGGAAACAGAATTCTGCGATCTTCCCCAATGGGGTCCGTGAGTGGCCATACCTCCAAGCCATCTACCTTGTAACTAATCAATGCTATTTTAGCACCTTCTGCTTCATTTTCCGTTCTAAAATATGCTTGGATTTTTCTGGTCATTACCATTACCTCCTTTAGATTATAAGACTCAATGTTATAAATTGCTATTGCAGGACCTTCAATATTTCACGAACGAAGGCAGGCTCATCTTTCGGGGTACGCGAAGTAATGTAATTACGATCAACTACCACTTCTTCATCTTTAAACTCCGCACCAGCGTTCACAACATCATCTTTCAACGGAGGATAACAGGTGATGGTACGTCCTTTAAGCAAGTCTGCACTGATCAGAATTTGGGGTCCGTGGCAAATAGAAGCGATAGGCTTACCAGCTTCGTTTGCTTCTTTCACAAACTTCAAAATATCTGCATTTTGCCGTAAATTTTCTGGGGAAGAACCACCAGGAATTACTATCGCGTCATAATTACCTGCTTGAACGTCAGCTATGGCTTTATCGACTGCGTAGGAGACTTCCTTCTTTTTGCCTAGTAAGGTCTCACCCTTCTTTAAACCAATAATGTCAGCTTGATGTCCTGCCTTTATAACTTCATCATAAGGGACCTTCATCTCAGAATCTTCAAAATCATTAGCTAGTAAAAATGCAACATTACTCATGTGATAAGTTCTCCTCTCTGCTTGTGCAAATGAATAGGTACTTATTGATCTTTCTTGTCGTCTATTACCCTTATCACAATGATTTCTAACCTCTAATCAGAAAATATCCCCGGTTAACCGCATCAAAAAGCCGCCTCCACCACCCCTTTCAGGTACGCGGTAAGAGATTACGGCTTCTTCCTTTGATCACTTGAGATTCAATTTCATCTTCCGTCTTTTTGGCTAATGCATAGGCTTCTACAGGACTCCCTGTCGCTAGTGCCGGGATACTTCTCCATACCCATGCCTTCTGTGAATGTCTCATTGCTAAGCTCCTTGCATCGTGCGGGATAACTGTCTACCTTTAGTTTATCCAGCACGAAGAGGCTCTATCCGCGCAAGATTCTACTTACAACACAACAGAAACAAGCAGACTTTTACGCGCAGGATACTTGTAGCCATCAGAAGAAGGAGGCTTACTGGAATTTCGGCAAATACGTTTGAGCTGGTGTTTGCTTTTAAATTCCCAATTGGATCGCTTTTGTTGCGCGCAAAATGTAGAATAGGCGTATCAATACAACAATAGCGAGGTGGAAAGGATTAACAGCATGGATAAAAGAGTGCTTATCGTAGACGATGAATGCTCTATCGTGAAAGCGATCGCCTATGCACTGCGGCGGGAAGGCTTTCAGGTCGAAACGGCCGCTGACGGCGAAGCCGCGCTTAGGCTCGTCGAATCGTTCCAACCGCAAGTGTTCGTACTGGACGTTATGATGCCAGGGCTGTCTGGTTATGATGTGTGCCGTCGGCTGGAGAACCGGAGAGGGATTGGCATCCTATTGCTCACGGTCAAGAACGACATTGTAGACAAAGTACTAGGCCTAGAGCTGGGTGCAGATGATTATATGACCAAGCCGTTCGATATTCGGGAGCTCGTCGCCCGAGTTAGAGCGCTGCACCGTCGAGTCGAGAAAAGTGCGGAACACGCTCCCTCCGACAGTTCAATTATGATTGGTGCGGTGACAGTAAACCCGTCACATCGTGACGTACAGGTGGCCGGTGAGAAGGTGGGGCTGACGCCCAAAGAATTCGAGCTGCTACACCTGCTCGTCCTCCATTCGGAACGGGTATACACGCGCGAGGAACTACTAGATCTTGTCTGGGGGCTCGACTATGACGGGGGTACGCGCACTGTCGACATTCATATACAGCGAATCCGCAGTAAGCTGGGCGACGAAGGTCAACGTCTGCTCCAGACCGTATACGGAGTAGGTTACAAGGCCACCCGGGAGTACTTATGAGGGTGAGCTTACGATGGAAGTTCTCCCTGCTGCTCGCCGGCCTGTTGTTGTTCACGGTGAGCGTGCTTAGTGTGCTAGTACTACGCAGTATCCGTCACAACCAACGTACTGGACTGGAGCGTGAAATGGCGGAGATGACGAACCGCGCCGAATTGACGGTGAAGATGAGCTACTTGTCCGGGGAACAGGTCAGCTTGAAGGCATTCATGAAGTATCGTGGCATGGATCTCTCCAATCGTTTGGGGCAATCCAACGGACTGCACGTCCGACTGTACGATGAGACCGGTGTCGAGATCGGGAATTCGCTGCCTCTCGTTCCTTCCCCCACTATGCCGGATGCGCTGCAGTATGCACTCCAGGGCAAGGTTGCTTATTCGGACGTCCAGGACGTGCTATATTATTTCACACCCATCATGTTCGAGGAACAACTGATCGCTGTAGCCGAATTCCAGAGACCCGTGGGCGAGCTGCACGCCTTTTACCGGCAGACAAGAACAATGTTCCTCCTATCCGGGTCAACCGTTCTGCTCGCCAGCTTCCTGCTCGGCTTCCTCTATGTCTACCGACAATCCAAAGCTATAACTCTGCTCAAGCAGACAGCGAACAACATTGAAGCAGGAGCGTATATTGATCATGCACCACTAGTCCGTAAGGATGAACTTGGCGAACTAAGCGAGGGCATTTATAGCATGAGCCGTGAGATCGAATCGAGTATGAAGAAGTTAGAAACGGAGAAAGCGAAGCTATCGCTTGTCGTAGACAAGCTACAAGTATTGGAGCAGCAACAGAAGCAATTCATTAACAATATTAGTCATGAACTTAAGACACCTCTCACTTCTATCACTGCATATGCCGATCTACTGGAACTGTACCCAGATGATCCTTTACTGTTTCAGCAAGCGATGGAAAGCATTCGCAAGGAATCGTCTAGACTGCACAAGCTAGTGGAAAACGCGCTGCGCCTTGCCTCACTGGAGAAGTACGAATTCGAATATCAGGCTGAAGCCGTGTCACTTGATATCGTGCTGGACGAGCTCGTCTCTCTTATGAAAGGCAAGGCTGACAAATTCGGACTAACCTTTCAGCTTCACACAGTACCTGCCACCATATGGGCGGAACGCGAGAGTTTAATACACATCTTCGTTAATTTACTGGACAACGCGATCAAATACAACCTCCCCGGTGGAAGCGTCAATATTCGATTGTATACCGAACAGAATCACGCAAAGGTAGAAATTATTGATACGGGAATTGGCATTCCTTTCGAATCCCAGGAGCGAATCTTTGAACCCTTCTACACCGCGAACAAGGCGCGTTCAAAAGAAACGAAAGGAAGCGGCTTGGGACTTGCTCTCGTTCAGCAATGGTTGGAGAAGCAAAGAGGAATCATACAATTGAAACGGTCAGACTCCACTGGAAGCGTGTTTGAAGTACAGTTTCCCCTCTATCATCATGATTCTGTATAAGTCCCAACTCCTCTCTTCTCCAAGTCTCGATCCGTTTACAACTTGGAAACAATTCGAAATATTGTGGAGACATCCTGTTGGTACACTCTTATCAGATTTATAACACAGCTTAGAAGGAGATACATCATTCATGAAGATGAAACAAGTTGGGATCGTATTACTAGCGGTTGGGATCGCAGGCTGCAGCAGCACAACACAGAGTAACGGCGGTGGAGCAACTAATAGCCCACCAGTTACCGTCATCGACAAGAACAAGCCAGAGAAGCCTGATTCGCAAACCGATAAACCAATCACCATGGATCAACTCGAGCGACTTGACGGCCTGTATGCGCAAGATTGGCTGAACGAGAACGAATTGTTAATTGCCCAGACGAATCCGGACGCGAAGAAGATTGATTCCGACTCTGGTCCAATGAAGCCTGCCCAGCTGTACATTTACAATTTGAAAACGAAGCAGGTCAAGGCGCTGAAACCGAGCGAAGACCGCGTGCATGAGAGTCCGATTGTCTCGCCGGACGGCCAATATGTCTTTTTCCATGAAAACACCTCGTTCATGATGGACGGGGGTCGCGGTGTCCTTGTGCATTTGCCAACCGGAACTAGCCGAATAATCACGGATAAGGATAAGGGCGGACAGGAATGGGGCCAGTGGACAGACTCCAGCCATCTGATCGTCGGCAACGGTAAAGGTGCTATTCTGCAGGTTGGGACAGTTAGTAAAGACGAGGTATTGCTTAGCAAAGATAAAAACGTCATGTTCGATTATGTAGCGAAGACCGGGAATACGCTCTTCTACGTCAACCCTAATCCCGATAACACACTGTCGGCCTACAATCTGGAGACGAAGAAAGAGACGATCGTGGACAAATCTGTCTGGAGAATGTCACTGTCCCCTGACGGCAATCAGTTAGCCATGCTGAAGAGTACGGGGGATACGGAACGCACGCTGTTCCTCATGAACTCGAACGACACCTCGAAGCGGACTAAGCTCGCCGTGACGACTCAGATGTACGCTTTCGATTGGTCCCCAGATAGCTCGTACTTGTCGTTCGCCGTGTATAACAAGGACAGGGACGGCATGAACGGTGTCTACGTTGCGAATGCGAAGACCGGCAAGATCGAGCAACTTGGCGATTTCCAGGATGTCGCAACCGTCGCCTGGAGCCCTTCGGGCAAGCAACTAATGGTCTCGACGAGCACATTTGTGGATAATAAGCCCAAACTCACGACTTATCGGCTAGTGTTGAAGTGATTAACAAGATTAATATGTTGATTACACCAACGGAGAACGAATATTACAATAACAAAAAAGCGTCCAACATATTAGTCAAGACTAATATGTTGGACGCTTTTTAAATTTGAAATTTGTTAAGGTCTTGATAAATAGGAAGCAATCTTCGACATTTTTTTCATTAACTGCGGCTATCTAAAATGAGAGTAACCGGGCCCCAATTGGTCAGCGACACATCCATCATCGCTCCAAAAACCCCCGTCTCCACTTGAAGGCCGCCAGCTCTAAGCTCTTGGTTAAAGTAATCATAAAGTCGCTCGGCCTCCGCAGGAGCTGCTGCTCCCATGAAATTCGGCCGTCTCCCCTTACGACAATCCCCGTATAAAGTAAACTGGGATACTGAAAGAATCGCTCCCTCAGTCTCTGTGACACTGTAGTTCATTTTACCAGCATCATCTTCAAAAATTCGCAATCCTGCTATTTTATCCGCCAAATATTTGGCATCCTTTTCTGTATCCTCATGCGTAACGCCAACTAGCAGCATTAAGCCTTTGCCAATTTCTCCGGTCACTGCCTTATCCACGGTTACTTTGGCGTCCTTACAACGCTGTACTACAACTCTCATCGTACTACTCCGCTCCTTGCCCTATTGCATGATCCGATTCACTGTATATACATCCTTGACTCGTTTCACTTTATCTACAACGGATTGCAGATGTTCCGTGTTACGAATGAGAATGGTCATATGAATCATTGCCATTTTATTCTTGTCAGAACGCCCAGTGACCGCAGAAATGTTCGTTTTACTCTCGGAAACTGCCTGCAGCACTTCATTGAGCAGTCCATTACGATCATGACCTGTAATCTCAATATCCACACTGTAGTTTGCTTCCATCGTACCTTCCCATTCCACTTCAATCACCCTTGCTGCTTCTTCTCCGTCACCTTCACCCGGAATATTAGGACAATCCTGGCGATGTACAGATACTCCCCGGCCCCGTGTAACATACCCTACAATGTCGTCACCCGGTACCGGATTACAACATCGTGCAAAACGGACAAGTAAATTTTCAATTCCCTTTACACTAACACCATTGGTCGGTTGATTACGTTTTTCGCCGGAAGACTTGATCTCCTTCATCTCTGAAGTAAGCTCTAAATGATTAGCAGCTTCTTCCTGCTCTTTGCGCAGCTTTTCCGTCAAACGGGAAGCAATCTGCGAAGCGGTAATCCCACCAAATCCAACGGCAGACAGCATATCCTCAACATCGTTAAAAGCAAATTTCTTCGCTGCTTCTAAAAGCTTATCATCAGAAATCCACTCAGAAACCTCGACATTCAGACGCTTCAGCTCACGTTCAATCGCTTCGCGACCTTTTTCGACATTTTCCTCACGTTTTTCTTTTTTGAACCATTGCTTAATTTTGCTTCGCGCATGTGAGGATTGAGCAATCTTGAGCCAGTCGCGGCTTGGACCGTACGAATGCTTCGATGTCAGTATCTCTACAATATCGCCCGTCTTCAACTTGTGATCTAACGGTACGATCCGCCCGTTCACCTTAGAACCAATCGTACGATTACCCACTTCCGTATGAATACGGAATGCGAAATCAAGTGGTACAGAACCCGCAGGAAGCTCAATAACCTCGCCTTTAGGCGTAAACACGAACACAAGATCCGAGAAAAAGTCCATTTTGAGTGATTTTACGAACTCTTCGGCATCCTTGGCCTCATGCTGAAGCTCCAATATTTCGCGAAAAAAAGGCATCCGATTCTCAGGATTCACATTATTGCTGGTTCCTTCTTTGTATGCCCAGTGTGCTGCTATCCCGAATTCAGCCGTGCGATGCATTTCCCAAGTGCGAATTTGCACTTCGGTTGGCTCTCCGCCAGGACCTACCACTGTAGTATGCAAAGATTGATACATATTGGCTTTGGGCATAGCTATATAATCTTTAAATCGACCTGGCATTGGCTTCCAAAGGGTATGAATAATTCCGAGGGTTGCATAACAATCCTTGATATTATCCACAATGATACGGATGGCCAGCAGGTCATAGATCTCATTAAACTGTTTGTTTTTCGTACTCATTTTGTTATAGACACTGTAGATATGCTTCGGACGACCTGAAAGATCACCTTCAATGCCCATTTCATCCAGCTTGGCACGAATACGGCCAATTACGCTGTCGATAAATTGCTCACGTTCAGCCCGCTTCTTATGCACTAGATTAGCAATGCGATAATACTGCTGCGGATTCAAGTAACGAAGCGCAATATCCTCCATCTCCCACTTAATCGCGGAAATCCCCAAACGATCAGCTACAGGACAGAAAATCTCCAGCGTTTCGTAAGAAATACGTCGCTGGCTCTCTTCAGATTGATACTTTAACGTACGCATATTATGCAGACGATCCGCTAGTTTGATAACGATGACCCGGATATCCTGCGCCATCGCAATAAACATCTTACGGTAATTCTCGTTCTGCTGCTCTTCCTTTGAGCGAAAACGGATGCGTTCCAGCTTAGTTAAGCCATCGACAAGCATCGCGCAGGTATCGCCAAATTTCGCGCGGATTTGTTCCAATGAGACCGTCGTATCTTCCACAACATCATGCAAAAGCGCCGCAACAATAGATATAACATCCATTTGCATATTGACGACAATATCTGCCACCGCCAGCGGATGCAGAATGTATGGCTCCCCCGACTTGCGGATCTGCCCGTGATGAGCCTGATCGGCAAATTCATAAGCTTCCCGGATGCGGAGAAGATCTTTATCTTTTATATAGGCGCCAGCCTTATCAATTAATCGCTCTATGCCCATTCTCGTCGTATCCGTTTCCTTTCTATAATAAAATGAACCCGCAATCATTCTGAAATCTGCAGGTTCCAATCATTTCGCAAGCAACTTACGCTCTTGTTCAAAGTTGTCTATAATTATGACGCTTACGAGGGATTACGTCAACACTTGCCATCTCATGGTATTCAAGAAGTAAAAGTTATGAAAATCGGACAAATTAATAACACTTGTGAAAATGTTGTTGTAAAAATGTCCAGTTCTATTTAATCTAGTAAAGGCGGATTTTCGCTGGACAACATCATATCCATTAAGAAAGAGGAGTGAACTCCATTGCAACGCGAAATTCAAGTTAATGAAAAACTTCCATGGGGCCCCGGTTTTCTATTAAGCCTACAGCATTTGTTCGCCATGTTTGGCAGTACAGTGCTAGTACCTAACTTGTTCGGGGTTGACCCTGGCATGATTTTGCTGATGAACGGTATCGGCACACTGCTATACATTTGGATTTGCCGTGGTAAAATACCTGCCTACCTTGGCTCCAGCTTTGCATTTATCGCACCCGTATTATCAGTGCTTGCTGATCATAAAGATAATCATATGAAAGGGTACTCGCTTGCTTTGGGCGCTTTCATCATCACAGGTGTTATCTTTGTGCTCGTTGCTTTGATCATCCGTTATGCAGGAACAAAATGGATCGATGTTGTCTTCCCTCCAGCAGTAATGGGAGCTATCGTAGCAACGATCGGACTTGAACTTGTGCCTGTTGCCGCGCGAATGGCAGGACTTATTGCCCCTGAAGGTGTTGCAGTTGCAGACTGGACTCCAGATGGCAAAGCAATCACACTTTCTATGGTGACACTGGGCGTAACCGTAATTGGAGCTGTACTCTTCCGCGGTTTCCCAAAAATCATTCACATCCTCATCGGTATCGTAACTGGTTATGGCTTAGCTTATATTATGAAAATGGTGGATACTGCTGCAATATCTAATGCGAATTTTTTAGCTCACCCTACCATTGTTACTCCATCCTTCGATTGGAATGTAATCCTGACTATCATCCCAGTATCGCTAGTAGTAATCGTTGAACATATTGGACACTTACTTGTAACCAGCAATATTGTTGGCAGAGATCTGGCTAAAGACCCTGGACTTGACCGCTCCCTGATGGGTAACGGGATATCTACAATTATCTCCGGTTTTATCGGTTCTACTCCAAATACAACCTACGGTGAGAATATCGGGGTTATGGCATTAACTAAAGTTTATTCTGTATATGTGATCGGTGGCGCAGCAGTGATTGCGATTCTGCTATCGTTCTCCGGAACTTTCTCCTCCGTTATCGCTAACATCCCAACACCTGTAATGGGTGGTGTATCACTACTGTTGTTCGGTGTAATTGCCGCATCCGGTCTGCGAATCTTCGTAGAGCAAAAAGTTGATTTTTCCAAAGCTACTAACATGATTATGGCTACGTTGGTGCTTGTTGTCGGAATTAGTGGTACAACCCTTACTATGGGTAGCGTAAAACTCAGTGGTATGGCTCTAGCTACGATTGTTGGTATCGTTCTAGCCCTATTCTTCAAACTCATTGAAGTTCTTGGACTGTCTAATGAAGGTGGAGAAAGCGATAAAGCTGCTCACTAATTTATTTATGAATTAATAATTCAAAAAGACTGCTCCAGATCCATTTTATGGATTGGGCAGTCTTTTTTCGTATCTCTTTTGACCAAAAAATCGAAAAACAGCAACCCTCCGCTAGTAGTAACAGAGAATTGCTGTTGTTTGCACTTTTCCACATTATTCGATACATAAATCCCGATTTATTTCCCGGGAAAAGACAAGTTTATCGCATTAATCTTCGTAATCAACTAATGTAATAACTTCAATTCCAGAAAGCTTATTACGTCCAGCAAGCTCAACCAATTCAATCAAAAACGCTGCGCCTACCACTTTACCACCAAGCTGCTCCACAAGGTTAACCGAAGTAGCTATAGTACCTCCTGTTGCTAACAAATCATCAGCAATCAATACATTTTGTCCAGGCTTAATGGCATCCGTGTGAACAGCAAGTGTGTCTTTACCATATTCAAGATCATATCCAACCTCGATAGTCTCATACGGCAGTTTACCACTCTTACGAATCGGCACAAAGCCTACACCCAATGCATAAGCAAGAGGTGCACCAACTACAAAACCACGTGCTTCCGGTCCAGCGATCACATCGATTTCTAAGTGGGATACAAGAGCTTTCAAGGCATCAATCGCTTGGCGATATGCATCACCGTCTTTTAACAAGGTGGTGATATCTTTAAAACTAATACCTTCTTTTGGGAAATCAGGAATCACGCGAATACTATCTTTAAAATCCAAATTTTTCATCTCCTAAAAGTTTTGTTAGCATATGCTACTTTGAGTTCGTTTCGGCAAAACTTGCTTCGTAAGCGTCTGCTTTGTTTTGTTAGCATATGCTACTTTGAGTCCGTTTCGGCAAAACTTGCTTCGTAAGCGTCTGCTTTGTTTTGTTAGCATATGCTACATTGTGTTCGGTTCGACAAAACTTACTTCGTAAGCGTCTGCTTTGTTTTGTTAGCATATGCTACTTTGAGTCCGGTTCGACAAAACTTACTTCGTAAGCATCTGCTTTGTTTTGTTAGCATATGCTACTTTGAGTCCGTTTCGGCAAAACTTGCTTCGTAAGCGTCTGCTTTGTTTTGTTTAGTCTTTATGATACGCCTAAACGGCGTGATAACATCCAATCCTGCAGTTCAGACAAGCTACCTTCCATGAAGTACTGCTCCATTTCCGCCATCTGGCCCAGTCTGACAAAATGTCTTGATGCTGTAAGGCTTTTAGCTGTAGGCTGCGTAATAAAGGTCACACTTCCTTGACTTCTTTCGATAAAATCCAGCTCCTCGAACACATCTAGCATATTACTAAGCATTCGAATACTTAATGAGGATTGTCGACTTAGCCGCAGCAGCACTTCATGTTCTGGCGTTGCAACAGCAGTGATCGAAGCCAGCAGTTTATAGAGTATTTTAAAATGATCCCGTGTCGGAATGATAAGTCGTTCTCGGCCATCCTTTATAGAATGCAATAACGCAATATTATCAGCATTAGGAAAAGCCTTCAGTAACGCGTCTAGTTGTTCAGGAGTCTCCGGCATATCCAGTAGACATAACAGTGAGACATGCCCTGACTCCTGAATCGAATCATCCTTAATAGCGGCGCTAATGCCAGCTTCTTTATCATATACCCAGAAGGACATTCCTATCAATTCAGTCTGTGAAGACATACGTCCACTCTGAAACACTGCTGCAGCACGATATGGGCCAGCACCACTATAGGGAAGCAGCAGCTCTCTAATATGTGCAGCCTGCCGTACAGCGTCAGCAGCACCACGAAGATCAAATAATTGAGCATCCTGAACTGATAAATCCTGTAGCATCAACTGTGGTTTCCTCGAACCATTCCATTCGTTGATCGACAGTTCAGCCAGCACATTGATCGGGGTGCCCACAGGGAGCAGCTTAGCCAAATCCCCTTTACCAAAAGCCAAGGCTTCGATCGTACTCTTACCCTGTTGCAAGACGATCTTCAAGTGTTTTCCGTCTTGCCCCATGGTGCGTGTCTCTTTCACTGTAGCCCCGCGAATGATGAACTTTGGCAATGGATTCGACATCCCGAAAGGTGCAAGCCTTTCCAATTCAAGCGCGGTCTGTAGGGACAAATCGGAAATCGACACTTCTGCATCAGCAGAAGTAACAGGAACGAAATGCTCCGGTGTTAACACAGTAGCAGCGTATTCATTTAATGCCGCAGCGAAGGCTTCTAAGCTGTCCCGATGCAGACTCATTCCCGCAGCTGCTGGATGACCACCGAAATGATCCATTAAGTTAGAACAAGAGGATAAGGCCGCATATATATCAAGTCCAGGAATAGAGCGGGCAGAACCTTTGCACATGCCGGTCTCCGGATGAATATCCAGAATAATTACAGGTCGATAGTAACGCTCCAGCAGTTTGGAAGCCACTATGCCTACCACACCCACATTCCAGCCTTGTTCAGCAAGGACTATGATGTCTGGTATTTCTCCACCGTGAGTCATCTGCTCCAGTTTTGCAGTGGCCTCCACTACAATTCTTTCTACGACCAATTGGCGTTCTTTATTAAGCAGATCAAGCTCCCCAGCCAGTTGCTCTGCCTCATCAGTATGCTCGGTTGTAAGCAACGCCACTGCCCGTCCAGCATGATCCAGACGACCACTCGCATTGATACGAGGCGCCATTCCAAAAGCGATATTTACCGCGCTCACAGTACTCATGGTTACGCCGCTAACATCGAGTAAGGCACGAATACCTGGGAATCGAGATTTTCGCATACTCACCAAGCCGTTTCGAACAATCTCACGATTCTCACCCAGCAGCGGCATTAAATCCGCTACAGTACCGATAGCAGCTATCTCTGCCCATTCTTCGGGAGTTTCCTCCCCTAGCATAGCCTGGGCGAGCTTATAAGCTACACCTACA
This sequence comes from Paenibacillus sp. FSL E2-8871, assembly GCF_038000345.1. Classification (NCBI taxonomy): domain Bacteria; kingdom Bacillati; phylum Bacillota; class Bacilli; order Caryophanales; family Paenibacillaceae; genus Paenibacillus; species Paenibacillus sp. FSL E2-8871. Next base: position 3,193,029 of record NZ_JBBOBV010000001.1, read on the forward strand.
CCTGCCAATCCTTTGAACGGGTAGGGGCAGTCGGGCAGCTTCGGATTAATCAACGTATAAGCCTCTGGGAGAAGCTCTGGTGGCTCATGGTGATCCGTAACAATCACATCAATCCCGAGTTCATTAGCGTAAGCAATCTGATGATAGGCGCTAATGCCAGTATCTACAGTAATGATCAAGGATACACCCTGCTGTAAAGCCCAATCCAAAGCATGATTATGCAGCCCATAGCCCTCATTAGAACGGTGCGGGATATAAATATCAAAGGAAGCGCCTAAGTAACGCAGCAAATGAATCATTAATGCTGTACTGGACACACCATCGGCGTCGTAATCACCGTAAATCAGAATATGTTCTTCTTCTTTTAAAGCCTTTCTAATTCTGGGAACCGCTTCGGCCATTCCTTTTAGAAGGAACGGATCATGCGGAGCTTCCACACCGCCATCCATGAACGATAGAGCCTCATGTGGCGTATCAATTCCTCTAGTCACTAATAGTGAGGATAAGAGCGGAGAAATAGAAAGGCTCCGGGCCATATCCCTTACGACGTCGGGATCGGCTGCCGGAGATTGCCATCTTGTTTTTGAATAAAGCAATAGCGCTCACCTTTCTCTCACCTTGCGAACTACTGAAGCAGCGTCGGAATATCATTATCCACCAATTCATAATTACTTTTGTATGGATAGCCAGGATCATAAGGAACTACGTCCATATGTACCTCACCAACATGAACAAACCTGTGCTGCAGCAACTTTCTTGCACATTCCGAAATATCCTGTGCTTCCATCACCGTAATACGCGGATTTACACTGATCTTCACTTGCAGATTCACATAATTCCCTTGCTCAAGTGCCTTCAAATGTTCTACACGAATAACACCATGAACACGTTGTACGGTTTCAATAAAATTAGCTGCCTCCTCAGAAGGTAGCTCCTGCGCATTCTTAACACTAACAGTATTAACAATGAGCAAATAACCTTTACGTAGAATTAAGCATCCTGTTAAAAGTGCGGCAATAGGGTCCATATAGAGTAGAGGATGCCAATAGGTCCCCCCCATTGATAACGATATCCCAACTAATACTGTGATAGAAGTATACAAACTGAAACGATGACTATTGGCATAAGCAGCATGACTGCCATCACCTATTTTTTTAAAGTACCGATATTGATATTGAAATACAGCTTCTTTAAGTACAATAGATAACAAGACAGTTACAAGTGCAAGTTCTCCGCGGGTGGATGACTGTCCCTCGGTTAAGTCACGGATTGCAGAGAAGGCGATCTGCAGCCCCCCCATAAGAATTAGTACCGAAAAAAGTATAGCCAAAAGCGGCTCCTTATTCCCTCGGCGCTCTTCTATCCGCTGCTTGCTCTTTGTGCTTTGTTCAGAGCGCCATGGGAGAATATCCGCCAATTTAGCTGCAGCATCTGCTCCAGAATATAATGCATCGCCCATTAAAGCCTTGCTACCTGAAATATAGCCAAAACTCCCCTTAGCTACTGCCAAAGTAACATCGCTGATGATCCCTGTCCAAGCAACCGTTTTGCTTTGCGGTGATCGTTCTTTATTCATACGAGGCCCCCCTTACCACTAGCAAGTAATCTCATGATGATACAATACACATGACATACTACCCCAAAGATTTCGAAAGCCGCGTCGCATTTGACGCGGCTTTCTTAAATTATAAAGTTGATGTTTTTTTCATTCAAGTGTAGCCATGTTATTTCTCTTGAGACATTAACCCTTCGCTGGGCTGCTCTTTACCTTAGTCTTCTCACGCTTCTTAAGCAGTAGCCAGATCGGACTTGCAATAAAGATAGAGGAGTACGCTCCGAATAGCAATCCGATAACCATCGCAAGCGAGAACATCTTGATGGACTCGCCTCCAAGAATTAGCAGGAAGAACGCTGCAATAAATACGGTAAATGCTGTGTAGAGAGAACGCATAAGAGTTTGAGCCACACTCTTATTCACAAGCTCTTTTAAATCTTCATAGGTTCTTTGTTTACCAAAACGTAAATTCTCACGGATACGGTCAAAGATAACGATCGTATCATTGATGGAATAACCGATAATCGTAAGCACCGCGATAATAAACGTCAAATCCACTTCCAAACGGAAGATGGAGAAGATTGCAACGACCATAAAGGCATCATGGATCAGTGAAACAATAGCTGCCAAGGCAAACCGCCATTCAAAACGAATACTTACATAAATGATAATCCCTAGACAAGAAATGAGAACCGCATAAATCGCATTGCGTGCAAGTTCTTTAGACATTTCAGTATCCACGGTGTTAATCTCAAACGATGCCTTATCGTCCAGCTTCAAGATCTCTGCTTTTAGAGCTTCATCTTGTTGCTCATCGAGCACTTGATCATAACGAACGTTGACCCGTTCACTTCCTAACGTAATGCTTGGCTCACTTGAAATCCCAGTTTTTTCAACTGCTGAATTAACCTCTTCCAATGTCAAATTCTTAGACAGAGAGATATCAACATTAGATCCCGCTTTGAAATCAACGCTGTAATTCAATCCAAAGGTTGCTAGGAAAATCAAACCTGCCACTGTAAGGGCGATGGAAAAAACATAGAAAAATTTACTTAGATGTACGAAATCAAGCTCTTTCTTAAAGCGCACGAATATCACTCTCCTTAACACCGAAACTCTTCGGTTTGTTCAGCTTACCGGCTTTAACAAGCTGGCTAAGCAACCAGTGGGAGAAATAAAGATTCGTGGCGATACTCAGAACGATTTCCACGATCAGCACCAATGCGAAGCCTTTGACTGCACCTGTACCGAAGGCGAACATGACACCTGCCACAATAACAGTTGTGACATTGGAGTCCATTACTGTCCGGAAAGAGGATTTATTACCTGCTTTAACAGAAGAAAGTACACTTTTACCACTGCGCATTTCTTCCCTTATCCGTTCATTTGTAATGATATTGGCATCGACGGCCATCCCTATACCCAGAATAAATGCGGCTATACCAGGCAACGTCAATGTGAAGTCTGCTAAGACAAAGACTACAATTAGCAGCCATGTATGCAAGATCAGTGCAAAACTAGCCAAGAGACCTGGCAAGCGATACATACCGATCATGAAGATAAGAATAATCAAAGAACCCAAAAGACCGGCTTTGATCGTTTGATCAAGCGATTGTTTACCAAGTGTTGCACCCACACTTTGGGAGTACTTCTCAGTAAGCTTCAGTGGCAACGCACCAAGATTAATGGTGTCAGCCAGTTCACGAGCTTCTTTAACTGTATACTGACCGGAAATAGACGCACTACCGTCGGTAAGCACTGCTTGTACCGTAGGGTCAGATAGTTTGTTCTCATCCAAATAAATTGCGAGATTCTTTCCCAAGAGGCGTTTCGTAATCTCTGCAAATTTATCCTTGTCTTTTATTTTGATACTGATGATTGGCTGATTCAGGTTATCTCGTCCAACCTCTGCCGCACCTTCAACAAAATCACTACCTACCAGTTCGATTTTGCTGTAAGTACCTTCAGCGTCACCTTCAGCAGCACTACGGAAAGTCAGAACTGCAGGTTCCTTCATCTTCTTGCGAACCTCGGCTTCATCAGTAACGCCTGCAATTTTCAGACGAATACGGTCAGTACCTTCAGTTGTAACCTCTGGTTCACTGGTTCCGAGCGCATTGGCCCGTTTTTCTAAACTTTCTGCTGTTTTCAACAGTGAAGCTCGGGACAACGCTGCTCCCGCTTCCATAGGCTCAGCATGGTACAAAATCTCAAATCCGCCTTTCAGGTCAAGACCAAGTCTAACCTTGTCCAGCAGTCCAGGAGTAGTAAATGCCATGACGCCTGTCAAAACGAGCACGGTAATAATAAAGCCCATTAGTCTCTTCATGCTCTAGCTAGTTCCCCTTTCATTAACTCAATATTCCTATTATAGCTACACGTGAAATGACCGTCAATTCACAGCATAGACATAGCTATACTCACACAAAGAAACGGCCGCCCCTGCTCATATTAGCAAGACATCCGTTTAGATAGGAGATGTAAAGTTATTATTCTCTTACTTTACTGCTTTATAAGGCTTTTCGCAAAAAAAGAAGCGAGATGTTTATTGTTTAGTTCAACCCCCGATAAGCTGCAAGAGTCAAATAAGTCATGTAACTATTGGCTTTTAAGGAATAAATATCATTTACCAGCTTATGCAAGGGGGGCATTCCATCCTTATCATAATTACGACTGATACAATCCCAAATATCCTTGCTGGTTACATACTCATAGCCGAGGAGCCGGAATTCTTCAGCTTTGCTGCGGCACATGGCTTCGATTTCTTCACTATGTTGATCATGATTCCACTGTTCCGATTCCACGTGATGACACCTCCAAAGATCGCTCGTGTTCGTATGCTTACCATAGGTATTCGACCCAAGTTCTCTGCTTTCCTCCTTCCGTCACAAAAAGTTACAACTACTAAAACAAGGCATGCCGGGACAGGGGTATAGCATATCCATAAGAATAGACAAGTTGGACAGCGTTTCATTTCATTTGGGGAAGAAGGCGTGACCTTTGAGGAAACAGAGCTTTATACAAGGAACTTTAATCTTGCTTGCCGCCGGCATCATTAATCGAATGCTTGGATTTATACCCCGAATTGCTTTGCCACGCATCATTGGAGCAGAAGGTGTGGGTCTATATCAGCTCGCGTACCCATTCTTTATCGTGTTGGTTACTGTTATTACAGGCGGACTTCCCCTAGCTATTGCTAAGATGGTGGCGGAAGCAGAGGGAGAGAACCGCCCTGAGAAATCGCGGCAAATTTTACGGACTGGCCTTACTCTTAGTGTCGGACTAGGAATCTTCTTTACCATTGTTGCGCTGGTCAGTGCTTCATGGGTCTCCAATGTGATCTTAACAGACCACAGAGTTTATTATACTTTTATTGCCATGATCCCAATGATTGGAATTGTTGCTGTATCTGCGATATACCGCGGTTATTTTCAAGGTAGGCAGAACATGATTCCTTCCGCACTTTCTTCCGTTTTCGAGTCTATCGTGCGAATATTTTTTATGCTGTGGTTCTCTTGGCTGCTGTTACCCAAAGGTATCGCTTTTGCAGCTGCAGGGGCGATGCTAGGCGTAACCGTGGGAGAGATTGGCGGAATGTTAGCCATTCTGTGGCAATATTATGTCATCACGAAAAAGGATAAAAAAACAACCCCTATAGAACAGCAAACGGTTGAGAAGGAGGTTATACACTCTGGTTCAGATGATGTAAAATCAACCTCTCCCATACTACGACGTTTACTAGGTGTATCTATTCCTGTTACAGCAAGCCGGCTTGTGGGCTCTTTTTCCTATCTACTGGAATCTATAATTACCGTACGAAGTCTTGCACTAGCCGGAATCGCAACAGCCGCCGCGACTGCTCAATATGGGTCTTTACAGGGAATGGTTATCCCCTTACTGTTGCTTCCCGGAGCGTTAACTTCCTCTCTCGCAGTGTCTTTGGTTCCCTCCTTATCCGAGGCTGCCGCGAGAAAGGACTTGCCTACCATTCACAAACGAATGCACCAAGCTCTTCGACTCGCTCTTGTAACAGGCGCTCCCTTTGCTGTTCTTATGTATGTCCTAGCAGTCCCACTATGTAACTTGTTATACGGAAATCCGGACACCGCTCCTATGCTAAAATTAATGGCCCCTTTCGCTTTGTTCATCTATGTTCAAGCACCCTTACAAGCTGCACTTCAAGCTATGGACAGACCGGGCAGGGCACTTATCAATACTCTTATTGGGGCAATAGTCAAAATCATTCTGATTGTTATATTAGCTTCACAGCCTGAGTACGGAATCTACGGCGCAATCATCGCCATTATAGTGAACAGCGTTCTTGTTACTCTACTGCACGGGTACAGTGTAGTCAGTCTAATTTCTTTATCCTTACGAATAACCGATACCATTAAGACCTTATGTGCAATGATCATTATGGGAGCTGGCGTACGTTATGTATACATCTCCATTCCCATTGCAGAAGCACAATGGATTCAATTTTTATTTGCCTCTGCGATAGGAATGGCCCTGTATTTCGGTCTCAGCCTATTAGCTGGCCTTATCTCACTTCGTGATTTGGATCGACTGCCGTTCATTAAGCGTTGGCTCTAGAATGGTTATCTGCTATCTAAACGGTCAACATAAATCTGGCCTTTATGGTCTATGGAGCAAAGAAAGACATCCCGAAAATCGGATACTCCCTTTTGACGAATCTGAGTTCTCAGCCAGAATCTTGTTTTACCTATCATCTCTAAATTATCATCCTGGACCTTGCCATCCATAATCAATGGAATGGGAAGTCCTTCATATCTGATTTTGTTCTTTGGCAGCTTAACCTTCTGACTGTTTACATTAATGCTCCCATCATTCTTATTATTCTCAGCAGCTGAATCGCTATTACCTGTTTGATTGGAAGATGAATTTCCTTTGTCTTTCTCGAAAACGGTAAGCTGACCGCTGGGCTCCAGAATCGCAAACTCTACATCAGCTGGACTAGCAATATTCTGACCGCGCAATTGCTGCAGCAGATCATCAATATTGTACCTTTGTTTACGCATTTCCCCCCGGTGCAGCTTCCCACCAGAAATAAGGATGCTCGGTTTACCGTCCATTAGTAGTCGAAGCTTTCTGCTCTTAAGGCTAAGCTGTGCAACCACAACTTGAATGAAGACCAAGGTGGCCATCGGGACTAGACCTTCGTAAATCGGACGTTTAATATCCTCAATCACAAAAACAGCAATCTCAGCAATCATAATTGAGATCGTCAGATCAAATACAGATAATTTACCGATTTCCCTCTTCCCCATAATGCGCAAGCACAGGAATATGAAGAAATACATCAGCACGGTTAAGAAGATATGGGTAGTGATATGCTGGAACATATAGCTTCGCTCCCCTCCACTCTCACCCGCAGACTTGTTTTCTCGGGCGGATTAATGTAACCCTATTCTGACCGCTCAGCACAGGGAACATTCAGAAGCTCACATATTAATTAATGGTAAAAAGACTGCAATGCCCATTCTTGTACTATTGGGGCAAGCCTCCCCATACAATGAATAATATATTATGTAGATTATTTTTCTAAAAAACTTTAGGAGGTTGTACCATGTATTTAATCCGGCGCCTGTTCTCTTGGAGAATAGCCAATCCTGTGTTGTCTGGCCTATGTCGATCATTTCTTTGGATGCTGCTTGGCGCGTTTGTCCTCTCTCTTTTATTATGGGGCAGCGGTCTGAAGGAGCAGGATCTCTCAATGTACACTTATATAGTGCACGGCATAGCCGCAGCATTCGGAGGACTAACTGCCGGTCGCAGAGCCACGAACAAAGGCTGGTATCAAGGAAGTCTTACAGGAATCTTTTATGGGATTATCGTTCTGTTAATTGGATTTCTGGCACTGGATAGCTCACCCTCTGGCGTTGACCTTCTTTGGGTTCTAGCTGCTGCAGCAATTGGTGCTCTTGGTGGAATGTTTGGGGTTAATTTACAGAAAAGCTAAAATTATTATTTCATTAAATTCGAAACATTCCTTGAAAATATGTTAAACTGTGATCATCTAACTTCATAAAGAGAATCAAGGAGGCTTCGAATGCTTTGTTTTACCAATCAATGAATCATATTGTTTTGTACACAGTTGCATTAGTAGTGATATTAGTATGGATTGGCGCTCGTCGAAATCCAATCATGGCATTAGTTGAAATTGGGAAAGAGCTGCTGCAATCCTATAAGTTTCTGCTACTGATGGTAGGCATGTTTGGTGTACTGGTCTTGAATAAATATGAACTACAAATTGAAGAAAAAATGCATCTCACCTCAGACTATACATCATTTATATTTGGACTAGAGGGGCATTTTGTCCAAGCTGTTCAGGATATATTCTATAGTCCATGGCTAACGCCTATCATAGTTTTCTTCTACATCTTCATGCTTCAATCTGTACTAGCAGCTTCTCTAGGTGTCTATCTGTTAGATAAGAACCGTGTGATGCTGTACGCAACCTGCTATGCTATTATCATTAACTATGCTGTAGCAATTCCATTCTACCTATACTTCCCTGTAAATGAAGTATGGTCCTATGTACCTGCAGGCGTTAGATTTACTATGCTGGATGTATTTCCGAAGTTTGAGCAAGAGTACCGCCCTCTATCCGGTCTCAACAACTGCTTCCCGAGTCTACATACGTCCATTTCCGTTACGATGGCATTACTGGCATTCCGTTCAGGAAACCGCCGGTGGATGGTCATTACGAGTATTTCCGCAGTCGTAATCGTCTTTGGTATATTCTATCTGGGCATTCATTGGCTTACAGATATGATAGGCGGCACTCTGCTAGCAGTCCTAGCTTCAACAGTTGGTGTACAGCTTGCCAAATTAACCTTACGGGGACGTGAAGAATCGCTCACCGTTCGCAGCCGAATAACGGATATGCGTTAAACCCATAGATCACGATGAAAGATGAACGTCAAAAAAGCGGTGTCATTCTCTTAATGAGAAGACACCGCTTTTTATGTACTTTTAAATAACGAAACTATACTTTCTCCTCCACGTCCGTGGCAACGGAGTGACTAATGGAACCGCGATCAAAGGTCAGTTTAGTTACATCATTGACCCGTAGAACCACGATATCATCGGAAATCTCCATGATCGTACCGTGAAGACCACCAATAGTAACGATTTTATCGCCCTTTTTCAGAGACTTCAACATTGCATTACGTGTTTTGGTCTTCTTCTGTTGCGGACGAATCAGCAAGAAGTAGAATACTACAAACATAAGTACGAATGGACCTACAAGACCCAGTATACTACCTCCGCCTGTTGCTGCTGCATATTGAAACATATTTCTCCCCCCTTTCAAAGCACATTAAAACATGGACCTCAACGAAGCTTTAGAAGCCTTTAAGATTATCATATAATCCGTATTTAGCAAAAAACTCATCGCGAAAATCAAGCAGCCGATCTTCCTTGATGGCTTCGCGCACTTTACGCATCAAATCCAACAGGAAGTGCAAGTTATGGTATGTCGTCAATCTAAGTCCGAAGGTTTCATCGGCTTTGATTAGATGGCGCAAATAAGCGCGGGAATAATTCCGGCATGTATAGCAGTTGCACTCCGGATCAAGCGGCCCAAAATCGCGGGCATACTTTGCGTTGCGTACAACGAGTCTTCCCTGACTGGTCATCGTTGTTCCATTACGAGCAATACGGGTAGGCAGAACACAGTCGAACATGTCCACTCCCCGGATTGAACCTTCCAACAGCGCATCCGGTGAACCAACGCCCATCAAATAGCGAGGTTTGCCTTGTGGCAGCAGGGGAACTGTATAATCCAGCACTTCATACATTAGCTGCTTGGACTCTCCGACGCTGAGCCCTCCAATAGCATACCCCGGGAAATCCATGGAAGTCAAATCTGCCGCGCTCTGACGGCGAAGATCCTCATACATACCTCCTTGAACGATAGCGAACAGCCCTTGATCATTCGGGCGAGCATGACTTTTCAGGCAACGTTCTGCCCAGCGTGTTGTACGCTCCAATGATTTTTTCACGTAGTCATATTCCGCTGGGAATGGAGGACATTCATCGAATGCCATCATGATATCAGAGCCAAGTGCGTTCTGAACTTCCATAGCTACTTCAGGAGACAAAAACTTCTTATCCCCATTTAGATGGGAACGGAAATGAACGCCTTCTTCGGTAATCTTGCGCATGTCACTAAGCGAGAACACTTGAAACCCGCCGCTATCCGTTAGAATGGGACGGTCCCAGTTCATGAACTTGTGCAGTCCGCCTGCTTCACGAACAATATCATGGCCCGGTCTCAGGAACAAATGGTACGTATTGCTCAAAATAATATGAGCATCCATCTCTTTCAGTTCTTCAGGACTCATTGTCTTGACTGTAGCTTGTGTGCCGACTGGCATAAATGCAGGTGTCTCAATCACACCATGTGGAGTATGGACTCTTCCAAGTCTTGCTCCGGATTGTTTGCACGTTTTGATGTGCTCATAAGTAATTGCTGCCATAAGTTAACCCATCCTCTTACATTAGTAAATAAACATTGCATCTCCAAAGCTAAAAAACCGGTACTTCTGCTCTATCGCTTCTTCATAAGCAGCTAGAATATGTTCCCGACCTGCCAAAGCACTAACCAACATCACCAAAGTAGACTTCGGCAAATGAAAATTAGTAATTAACGCATTAACTACACTAAACTTATAGCCCGGATAGATGAAAATATCCGTCCAGCCACTACATTCCACTAGTGGACCGCCTTCGCATTGTCTTCCGACTGTTTCAAGTGTTCGACAAGAAGTTGTCCCTACCGCTATAATGCGACCACCTTGTTCCTTGGTAGCATTTATAGTGTCTGCTGTTTCTTGAGACATTACAAAATACTCTGAATGCATAACATGCTCTTCAACCTTCTCAACAGACATCGGACGGAATGTTCCGAGACCTACATGAAGTGTAATATAAGCAATATTTACACCCTTGGCTTCAATCTGATCCAACAGTTCTTTGGTAAAATGAAGCCCTGCTGTAGGAGCAGCTGCTGATCCTTCATGCTTAGCATAAACGGTCTGATATCGTTCCCGATCATCGAGTGTTTCCTTAATATAAGGAGGCAGTGGCATTGTTCCCAGCCTGTCCAGAATCTCCTGAAAAATACCCTGATAAATGAACCGAAGCGTTCGTCCACCCATATCAGCCTCGTCCTCAATAACAGCACGAAGCTCATCACTAAAGATGATAACCGCTCCTGTCTTGAGCTTTTTACCTGGCTTTACAAGAGCTTCCCAACGATCGTCTCCCAGATTCTTAAGGAGAAGTACTTCGGCTTTAGCCCCCGTATCTTCTTTAGCCCCAAACAATCTGGCAGGAATGACTCTCGTATCGTTCAGAACAAGCGTATCTCCTGGTTGAAAATAATTAATAATATCGGTAAAATGCCGGTGAGCCAGCTCCCCGTCCTCCTTATTTACTAAGAGCAGTCTAGAAGAGCTACGGTCAGAGAGTGGTGTCTGGGCAATTAATTCTTCCGGTAAATGAAAATCATATGCGTCTACATTCATGGTCTGTCTTCATTCCTTAACTATAGTAACGTTCTGATAATAGTGTTGCAATATCTGCTTGTAATCATACCCGCTGTCAGCCATGCCTTTCACGCCCCATTGCGACATGCCTAGACCATGACCGTATCCTTGGCCAATGAACAGAAAGCCCGAACTGTTAGTAATCGCTCTGGCTGAGGAATCCCCACCCATCACTACAGTTCCACTACCGTTCACATTAACCTTACCTGATGCAGAGAGTACACCTGCGCTCTGTGAACTTCCAATCGTGCTGGTAGCACCGTCAGCGCCTAATACAGTATAACTTCCGGCTGGTACAATATCAAACAATGTACTTGGCAATCCATTGAACGCAGAACGGAACATATCAGGATATTTCACATCCAGTGCCTGACCATTTGCTTTCACCTGAATCGCTCTTCCAGAAGGACCGCGCTGAGTGACCTGCAAATTAAGGATGCTAGAAGGGAGCGCGCTAGTTGTTTTACCTTGCAAGCTTTTTAGAAGGTCGGCAGAGGTATATGGCCCTTTGATCCAGCTATAACTACCGGACTCATAGACTTTGTCTAGAACAACAGCATTCTCGCCTGGATTCAGCTTACCTACCGCACTTACACTACTTTCAACAGCAGGAAGCGGGCGTACATTGACATCTTTAGTGGTAGCTGTCGCTATATCCAGTCCCGCTGCAGTTTTATTTCCTGTCAATTTAATGTTATCCTCACGTGCGTATCCAGAGGTGCCATTAGCGAGCAGTAAATAATACCACTTCTTAGCGGTCGCGGTAGCTGCGACATCCTCTTTGCTGGGAACGCTGGCAAATGCATCTCCACCATTTCCCCATACCTCTGATGGATCAGAGGTTACTCCGCCACTGTTCGAGGAGAACACAGCCTCTATAACTTTACCACCGCTCATCAATACTTCACCGGCAGTAGCATCCACTGCCTTAATAATAACTGGAGCCTCTGATCCGATTCCGTTATATACCTGACTCAATGTAGAATCTACTACATTCGCTACTTCGAAACGGTTGCCTTGCGCCATTGCATAGCTTCGGGCGGCGACAGCCTGAGCCTTTAGAGCTTCATCCGGCCAACTGGAGGAAACCTCTCCTCCAACCACTGCATACAAATATTGTTCCAGTGGCACTTCATTGATAACCGCTAGGGAACCTCTCAAATTACTTAGTTCCATATTTCCACGGTAGGTACGCTTGGATCTTTCTTCGAGCTGAATTCCAGCCTCATTGCCAACGGCCAAAAATTTAGCATCATTTCCGGAAACCATATAATGATTAGCCTGTGTCTCGCTACTAAGGTCCAGCCCAGCATCCAGACGCATGATTAACCCAGGTGAAGTTGCAGCAGACATAGCAAGCTGTGGCAATGCTGCAGACACTGCGGTCTGAACAGCACCCAAATCTTTGTCGTTCGCAGCTTCGCCTACCCATACCTCAAACTGAGCACTGCCATCACTTCCTGAGAGAAATACCTTCCAGGCATCAAAACCAGCAGCTGTAATACTACTCAGAGCAGTATCAGCTTCTTGTTCCGAAGAATAGCGACCCGCCGATAAATGCTTGTCCCCTTTCACCGCAGGGGTTTGATCAGCAGGAATGCCGAGTCCTGCCTTTACTACACGGGTAAGTCCATCCTTGGCAGCAGCTTCACTGGCATAGACTCCTGTATACAACTGATACACATTGGTTCCATTTCTAGAAATCATATAAATTTGAGGCTTATCAGAGGTGGACTGAAGCTTTTTAGCCGCATCGGCAGCTGTTTTCCAGCTTGAAGTCTCCATTACCTTTACTCTATAACCATCCACACTAACACGAATTCTGCTCTGGGCAGGCACCGATAACAAAGGAGTGCTCCCTGGTTGGTTTGACATCAAAGTGAAGCTTTGTGTCGATAACATAGTTACTACTGGCACGGTAGATTTATATTTACTACCAATATCGGCATAAAGGGCAACTCGTATCGTACTATTAGAATCGGCATGACTGGCACCCGCAGGGATCAAGAGACTTCCCACAGCAATCGCAGCTGCTAGCAATCCTTTGCTTAGTGGAGCTATTCCTCCCCATTTCATCTTCGTATGCTTCATCCAGCATCCTCCTTTTAAATGTAGTTACTGACTCAGTGCTGCTCCGGAGGGAGCGGAAGGCCTAAGTGATGATAAGCGGCCGGGGTTACAATTCTTCCACGAGGGCTCCGCTGCAAGAATCCTATCTGCAGCAGGTAGGGCTCATAAACATCCTCAATCGTCTGACTTTCCTCACCAATTGTAGCAGCAATCGTATCCAGCCCTACAGGACCGCCACGAAAGCTTGAAATCATCGCTCTTAACATCTTATGGTCGATGCTGTCCAGCCCACGTGGATCCACTTGTAGCATCTTCAGGGCTTCCCCAGAAATCTCAGGGGTTATAATCCCATCGCCGCGCACTTGAGCAAAATCACGGACTCGCTTCAATAGTCGGTTCGCAATCCGCGGCGTTCCACGGGAACGAAGCGCTATCTCTTCCGCCGCATCTCCGACAATCTCAATTCCTAAAAGATCTGCATTTCGAGCAACAATGAAGCTTAGCTCATCTATGGTATAGAACTCCAAGCGGCTGACCACTCCGAAACGATCACGTAGTGGCGCTGACAGCAGGCCAGCACGGGTGGTAGCACCTATAAGTGTGAACGGCGGCAGATCCAATCGTACCGAACGGGCACTTGGCCCTTTGCCGATCATGATGTCCAGCGCGAAGTCCTCCATCGCCGGATACATAACCTCCTCCACCGTCCGGTGTAAGCGGTGAATTTCATCGATGAACAGCACATCGCCTTCCTGCAGGTTCGTCAGCAGGGCGGCTAAATCTCCCGGCCGCTCTATCGCAGGACCGGACGTTGTTCGTAAATTCACACCCAGCTCATTGGCGATAATGTTCGCGAGTGTTGTTTTACCGAGACCTGGAGGCCCGTAGAGCAGCACATGATCCAGCGCTTCACTTCTCATTTTGGCTGCTTCGATATATATTTTCAGGTTTTCTTTTACCTGATTCTGTCCGATATATTCTCCCAGATAACGAGGGCGTAAACTTAATTCTACCGCTTGCTCGTCCATCATCAAATTAGCGGATATAATCCGGTCATCCATTCCTATCGCTCCCTTTCTTCAAGGATGTGTTCGGCTTTACTTAGCAATATATAATAGCCCAAGTGCTTTCTTCATCAACACATCTACAGTCCCTGTCTCTGCGCCCTCTTTTTTCATAGCGAGCCACACACGGTCCAATTCACTTTCGGTATAACCCAATCCCTTAAGGGCATCCCTAGCCTCTTGCCAAGCTAACCCATCCGCTGCTTCTTCCATTGGAACTGCAAATAATCCCGTTTGCATGGAAGCCATACTGAGTCCGTCCAGCTTGTCCTTCAAATCTAGGATCATCCGCTGCGCCGTCTTCTTGCCAATGCCCGGCAGTTTCGTTAAGAAGGTTATATTCTCTTGGTAAATTGCCGAGATCAACTGATCTGGAGTTCCACCTGTCAGTATTCCGAGCGCAACCTTCGGACCGATCCCAGATACCTCAATCAACTTGCGGAACAATTTTTGCTCCTCCCGAGTCGGGAACCCGAACAGAAGCGTCGCATCCTCACGTGTTTGATAATGAATATAGATCATTACAGGCCCTTCTACTTTAGCAAAAGCATAAGGGTTCGGGCAGAACACCCGATATCCTACGCCCTGCACATCCAGTACCACATATTCCGACTCTAAATGAACGACGGGTCCTCTTAAAAAATCTATCATTTTCGCAATACCTCATTTAATTTAGAATTAAGACTGCTCGAATGGGCATGACATACCGCTACCGCGAGTGCATCCGCTACATCATCCGGTTTAGGGATCGCCGATAATTTCAGTAGCAGCTTCACCATTTCCTGTACCTGCCGTTTCTCTGCCTTACCATAACCAACTACAGCCTGCTTCACCATCATAGGTGTATATTCCGAGACGGGTAAGCCACGCTGTACAGCAGCTAATATCGTCACTCCGCGGGCCTGTGCTACTGGCAATGCTGTTGTAACATTACGTGCGAAGAACAACTTCTCTATCGCTACAGCATCAGGTTTATATTTATCAATGAGCTGACCCATGCCTTCATAGACATGCAGCAGACGTTCTTCCTCAGGTGTGTGAGCCTCAGTCTGGATACAACCATATTGGACCGGGGTCAACTTATGACCTTCCTTATCCACAAAGCCAAAACCGACAATCGCCAGCCCTGGATCAATTCCCAAAATGCGCAAGCACGATCTCTCCTCTATAACAGGCAGTTTATTCCACCGTTTTCATCCATTACTCCGCTATGAAGCGAACATATGTATTCCTTCAAACCATTATAGCAAAAATACCCCTTCCGGGAGAAAAAAAGTTTACCCTCTAATGCGAAATGACAACTTTAGGCCTACAATGAGAACCTCAAACTTTCTTATATTTGCAAAAAAAAGCTGCCCTAAAGCCATTAATAATGACTTTAGGACAGCTGATATGCTTAAGGATGCTATTGCTTATTCTGCATGACATGTTCGGCAGCCTCACGCGCATAGTCACTGAAGGTGGACAATACGCTGTTGTACTCTTCAATATCTTGTACACGAATGCCCTCATGAAGCTCTTTCCAAATACTTTCCGGCAGAGAGGATTTCAAGGAACCCATATCCATTTGAAAAAAGGTCTTCAGAACCTTTTCCTGTACCGGAGGGCCTTTAAATAATTTCAAGTTCCCAAATGCATCGACCCCGATATAGGCTTCTTTTTTCGTTAGGGTTGATAGATCATTCACTTTTTGCTCCAGCCACAAATCTCCATCGCTGCTGATCCAACCGCTCCATGCAGGGTGTTCGTGAATTATCTTTTTAAGCTGAAGCGGGTTTTTTTCACCTGGAAATGTCTGAACTTCTTCCCCAGATACATACGATATTTTTAAATGAACGGTTCTGCTGAGTCCGCTTTGAGCGATCGTCTGCAACAGTTGCTCGTTTTTTATGGTGCTCTTCTCTTTCTCCTCACCGCTGTCCACGCCTACTTTAAATACAGCTGCGGCCAACTCGCTTTCGGCACTATCCGTCCAACTAGAATCCGTCAGCAGTCCACTGATTTCCTCAGGTACCTGCATACTGCGCCATGCCAGTACAGTAAGAGCTAAACAAGCTGCCCCTACCCAAAGCGCCTTTTTCCAACGTCTCCATCGCTGCCAAAGTTGTTTTTTTATGCGCGACACGTTAATCCCTTCATTCTGGTTTTTCCCTATTGTGACCTGAGAAGGGATCATTTATGCGCTTTTCTGTGAATAATCGCTATTTTATCCTAATTGCAAGGTTGACCTTGCAGTATCGTTCAAGCGTTAGGAATAACCGGCAGCTTCACATGACTTGGATATTCACTATTATGGTAAACAGTCTGCAGCACTGTAATCGCCTCTGAATCTTCATACGGGTTATCACCAGTATTCGTATTCGGGAAAGCAACGAATTTACTGGAAGAAGTAATCGAAAAACGAATTCGGTGTCCTACCGCAAATCTGTGAGCAATATTCGGCATGAAAATATCGTATGCCTCCACTTGCCCTGGCGTGAGCAGCTCTGGTGCATCAAACCCATGACGATATTTAGCTCTGACAATATAGTTAGATAACCGGATAGAGTCTCCATGTTCATTCACATCACTAAGCGTAACTACCCAATCCGTATCCTTACCTGTGCTAGCGGCGTAGATGACAGCAGACAATTCGCCAGCAATAGTCAATTCTTCCGTCAACACCTCACTAGTGTACACAAGAATATCATTTCGGAGCTCATATTTCCGCAAATTTTCAGGCTCCCGCTCACCGCTATCATTCATAGGATCATTTGGGTTATAGACATAAGTATCTTCTGGAGAGTGTTCCTCTGGCGCTATGAGCAGCTTCCCGTCTCCTTGTCCTGAATTAGCCCGACCAGCACTGGAAAGATAAAACGGCGTAGTTGTAGCTTCAACTGGTGTCCAATCCTCCGACGTTCTCCACTGATTCTCACCAACGACATAATAAGAGGCTCTAGGCTCCTGATCTATTCCGTTCGGAATGCCTTTGAGGAAGCGGTCGAACCAGCGCAGTACAGAAACATCATAATCATAGACGACTGCATCATTGCCGAAGCTTACTCCCTCATAATCTCTGGCTCGGTTTGGCCCATGCTCCCATGCACCCAGACGGATTTTACGATTTGGCACATCATGTTCAGTCAGCATTCTCCAAGTCTCCGATACGCCAGGGCTGTCGCCATCATACCAGCCTGAGATCACATACATAGGGACCTGCACTTGATCCCCACGTTCCGTAAAGGTACAGTTTCTCCAGAAATCATCATACTCCGGATGCTGGCTCCACAAATCCCATGGTCCGGATGCTTTGCCGATCATTTGCTGTGGAATCTCCTTAATCGGTCTCGCATCGACGGCCGATTCTGGGTTCACCGTAATGCCCCCAAAAATATCAAAATCCGTCCGGGTACCCACAGATTGTGCAAGCGTCCAAGACAAGAGTGGCCAAGAGCAAAGCGTCCCACCCTTACGCGCTGTATCTACAAACGGTGAGCCAACATTCACTTCATCCACAACAGCCTTCAAATTAGGGTGCCCACTGGTCGCCGCCGAGACAACCACAAAGCCGAGATAGGACGCGCCCCACATTCCAACATTGCCATCTGACCACTCCTGCGCGATAATCCAATCGATCGTATCGTAGCCATCATCCCGTTCATTATAAAAAGGGATCAATTCCCCCTCCGAATCCGCCCGACCTCTTACGTCCTGTGATACCACTGCATAACCTTTGTTAGCCCATCTCATAAAAATCTCCTTTTTCCCATTACGGTCATAGCAGGTTCTCACAAGAATCGTCGGCAGCTTGGTTCCCGGCTGAATGCCCTCAGGAAGAAACACATCCGTAGCCAGTCTCACGCCATCACGCATCGGAATCAGATCCGTACCCAAATCATTTACACCATACTCTGGCTTGGACAAAAGGGGATCATCATAAACAACCAGAGGCGTCAGCTTCTCATATCCTGCTTTAACAATCAGCTCGATGCCATACCGATTCGGCGTAAGAAAGGCAATAATCTCACCATCCAAGGTCACAATATCCAGTGCCGTCTCTTTTCGTAGCGCCCATACTTGTGAAGTAAGCTCACGGCCATCCAATACAGCCTGATACTGAATATGCTTTTGATAAAGATCACCATTACTTAGAACTACCTCATCATTGACCCATTCTGCTTTAGCGTAAGCGTCCAAGTGTTCGTGGATTTTTTGAAATGGAAGGACGGTCTTGAACTGGCTATCCAGCGCATTGTATTGCATTTGTGTTCGTCTGCGTGGATCAACCTTAGCGAGTTTAATTTGTTGTTCCGTAAAATGTATTTTCCCTGAATAAATGCCAGAACAGTAGAAGTTAAATGTAGTTGTGTTCAAGTATGTTGTCATCTATTTATCCCCTATCCCCAAATTTTTTCAAATACACGCAGCCAGTTGCCACCCATAATCTTTGCAATATCCTCATCCTTATAACCGCGAGCCACTAGACCTCTAGTAAAATTGATAAAATAGCTATATTTTTCAAGCCCAGCAACGGTTTCAGTAGAAGGTCCGTCTCCTTTGGCAAATCCTAGCTTAGGTGCAATATGTTCTTTAAAATAAACCAATGACCAGAGCACATCGCTCATCGGCCAATCCGTTCCAATCCCGATATGATCCACGCCTACAAGCCGAATCACATATTCGATATGATCCAACACATGATCAATGGTCGTATGGTTAGGATCTTCATGAACAAACCACGGCATAGCAAAAATACCGATGACTCCACCCGTCTTCGCTATCGCGATAATCTCTTCATCACTTTTACAGCGCATATGTGGATAGATAGCCTCTACACCCGTGTGTGAAGCAATGACCGGAGTCTTAGAATACTGACAAGCATCGAGCGTGGTCTGTTTTCCACAATGTCCCGTATCTACAATGATCCCGAGCTTGTTCAAACGCTCAATGAATCTTTTTCCATAATTCGTAATCCCAGCGTTCGACTGTTCTGCACAGCCTGCACCGACCTGATTCTGATTGTTATAAGTTAATTGTAAAATTCTTAAGCCAAAATTATGTAACACATCTAATAGGTCCAGATTGGTACCCAGGCCATCTGTTTCTTGTGCCGTGATAATACCCGCTTTATGCCCATTACGCTTGGCTGAACGAATGTCCTCTGCGGTTAATGCTTTTACTAACCAATCTGCGGAGTCGAACTGAAGCTGAACTTCAGCCATGCTAGTGACCATGCTTTCTAAAGATTCTAAGTGAAGTTCCCGGTTACCCGCGGTAATTCCCGATTTATACCATTCACTTTTATACTCGGGGATCTCACCGCTGGCCAACAGCTTTGTGATCATTTTTGCTGGCATGCTGCTATATATCATCGGCTCATCTTTATAGGGCTCACACAGCTCTTTTATTTTTTTAGACACAGACTCTGGAATTGCGTTTGGAGATAAGGGACCTTGAAATAGCAGATCAATATTAATGTTCTGCTCATGCAAATGTACGGCCTGCTCTTCGTCTTGCTCCGTCAACTTGAAATCATACAAACCTTCATATGTGCTCATCATGTGGTCGCTCCTTAGAATGCAATTTCAATGCCTTTTTGTAATTTAACAGCTTCATTATAAATGAAGTTGGCTGCTGCTAAATCCTCTATTGCAAGTCCTAGTCCTTTAAAAAGAGTGATCTCATCAGCTGTAGCTCTGCCCTCAATATTCCCGCTGATCAGTTCACCGATTTCACCGATAATATGGCCTGAAGTAATCACGCCTTCGTTCAGCGGAATTAAATAATCCCCAGATTCATTATGCGCGGATTCCAATCGGTCTACATATAACTTAGCTAACCGTACGGTCTCCGAATCCAGCTCACGATCCGCTGCTCTACAGGCTCCAACCGCATTGATATGTACTCCAGGCTTCAGCCATTCCCCTTTGAGCACAGGCTCTGTGGATGCTGTTACGGTACAAATGATATCTGCTGGATTAACTGCCTCTTGAATAGACTCAGCCACAAGGATGTCCACACCATATTTACGGCTCATTTCTGCTTGGAAATCTCTTGCCTTTGCAAGTGTTCTACTCCAAACTCTGACCTCACGAATCGATCGAACCAGTAGCATCGCTTCCAGATGGCTTTTGGCTTGCTCGCCGGTACCTAGAATGGCAAGCACCTCTGCATCTTCTCTAGCCAGATAACGAGTGGCTACTGCGCTAACAGCCGCTGTGCGAATTGCGGTAATCTTCTGTCCATCTACTACAGCTTTCAGAATACCGGTAGAAGAATCGAATAACGTAACAAGGCCTTGATGCGAAGGTAAACCTAAGCCATGGTTGCTTGGAAACACACTGATGATTTTGGCACCTGCTACTTCTTCACTCTGCAAAAAGCCCGGCATTAAGCCAATCAGATTGCCTTGGTGCAGCGGGAGTACTTGTCTTAAGCTCTGTATGGCTTGTCCTGCGGACAAGTCCTTCAAAACGGATTCCATCACTGTGATGCAAGACTCCATTGCTAATAGCTCAGCCACTTCATTTTGATTAATAACTAGCATAAGACAAACCTCCTTTACTTCATTGTGGCAACAAATGTGGGAACGCAAAATTATTCTATATATCATAACTTATACGCTTTAAATATTCATGTATAAAGCTGGAAATCAGCAATTTGTCTTACTACGGGCTATTAGCTATACTTAATATAGTTCATATTCTATTTTAAGGAGCTGACGATTGATTATGTCTAGTAAAATAACTTTAGGTAGAACAAATTTGCAGGTACACCCTCTCGGACTGGGTGCCAATGCTGTTGGTGGGCATAATTTATTTCCCGGCTTAAATGATGAGACTGGTAAAGACATCGTACGCAACGCTCTTGACCATGGGATCAATTTCATTGATACCGCCTTTATCTATGGTCCAGGTAGATCCGAGGAACTTATTGGAGAAGTGCTGAGAGAAAGAGGCGGCCGTGACAATGTGGTTATTGCTACTAAGGGCGCTCACAAGATTACTGGCGATAAGGTTACGATCGACAACTCTCCAGCTTTTCTAAGACAGTCTGTGGAAGACAGCTTGAAACGCCTCCAGACAGATTATATCGATCTTTACTATATTCATTTCCCTGATGAAAGCACTCCTAAGGATGAAGCTGTTGGCGAGCTTAAGAAGCTGAAGGATGAAGGAAAGATCAAAGCGATTGGGGTCTCCAACTTCTCCATTGAACAGCTGAGAGAAGCCAACAAGGACGGGCATGTGGATGTTCTCCAATCCCATTACAACCTACTGCACCGTGATGCAGAAAAAGAACTGCTCCCTTACACGCAGGAGCTTGGCATTTCTTTCGTTCCTTACTTCCCACTCGCGTCCGGCCTTCTTGGCGGCAAGTATAAGCAAGGTGATACGTTCAGCGACAATAGAAAGAACAACCCAATGTTTCAAGGAGCGACCTTTGCCAAAAACCTGGAGAAGGTGGACAAGGTTCGCCAAATTGCCGATGCCAAAGGTGTTGAAGTCGCACATGTGGTGCTAGCCTGGTATTTGACCGTACCTTCCATCGACGCACTTATTCCCGGAGCTAAACGTCCGGAACAGATCATATCGAATCTCCAGACTCTGAAAGTTCAGCTGACACCAGATGAGATCAAAGCGATTGATTCAATCTTTAAGGCGTAATAGCGCCTTATAATGTAAAGGGGGTTGTCCTTGAAGTCATGAAATGGCTACTGGGGCAGCCCCTTTTCTAAGGAATAGCGTCACTGGAGTCCGCAAGCCTTAATAAATGATCAAGACTCGATAGCGCAGCTAGCCAACAAACAAAAATACAGGGCAGCGGATTCTTATCGAATATCCTAAATTCTTTGTATTAGTAAATATTGTTTGCTATACTTTCTCTGTGTATCAGTAGACTTAAATTTTTATACAAAGGGGAATTCCTTGATGATTATTCAACCTAAAACACGCGGATTTATATGCACAACAGCCCATCCAGAGGGATGCGCCAAACAAATAGAACAACAAATTGAATATGTAAAAGCGCAAAAGAAAATTGAGGGACCTGCGAATGTACTTGTCATCGGTGCCTCTACCGGATACGGACTGGCTTCTAGAATTTCAGCTGCTTTTGGTGCTGGCGCCAATACTATTGGTGTGTTCTTCGATAAGGCTGCGGAAGGTCAGCGCACCGCATCTGCAGGCTGGTACAACTCCGCTGCCTTTGAACAACAAGCAGCAGAACTTGGACTTAAATCACACAGCATAGTTGGCGATGCCTTCTCTGATGCGATTAAAGAGAAGACCATTGCATTGATTAAAGCTGAATATGGCACCATCGATTTAGTTATTTATAGTGTCGCTTCACCTCGTCGTACCCATCCGGTAACAGGAGAAACCTTCTCCTCCGTTATTAAACCAGTGGGAACAGCTTATTCGAATAAAACCTTGAACTTCCATACAGGCGAAGTATCCATGACCACCATTGAGCCTGCTAATGAAGAGGAAGTACGTCAGACCATCGCTGTAATGGGCGGCGAAGACTGGAGAATGTGGATCGATCAGCTTCAAGCAGCTGATGTCCTTGCAGATGGTGCTACTACCGTTGCTTACTCCTACATCGGGCCTGAAATCACTCACCCTATCTATCGGGACGGAACAATTGGCCAAGCCAAGCACGATCTGGAACAGACTGCGATCCAAATGAATGACCTTCTTTCATCAAAAGGCGGACGTGCCTTTGTATCCGTTAATAAGGCGCTCGTAACTCAGTCGAGCTCAGCGATTCCTGTAGTGCCCCTTTATATCTCTGCACTTTATGAAGTGATGAAGGAAAAAGGCCTGCACGAGAACTGTATTGAACAAATGTATCGCTTGTTCTCTGAGCACCTATACGGTGAAGGCAAGGCTACTGCGGACGGAAGCTGCTTGATCCGCATTGACGACTGGGAAATGCGTGAGGACGTTCAGACAGAGGTTATGAAACGTTGGGACGAGCTGACAACTGATAATGCAGGTGAGCTAGCTGATCTTGAAGGCTACCGCCAAGACTTCTTCAATCTGTTTGGCTTTAGAACAGATGGCGTAGACTACGAAGCAGATATTGATCCTAATGTCGACATTCCGAATATGTACTAAAATGATTCTGAATACTTCCATATGCTAATTATGGATATATAAACAAAGAGGTTGTCTGCAAAAGTAGTGAATTCTACTGATGTGGCAGCCTCTTTTTTGTACTTTGCTTACAACCTACCTATACGTCGTAGGGCATATTGGCTTAGCCTCCCACTTTGTGATATGGTTTGATAAAATACTGCAAGTTCTAACTTACATTCTAAGGAGTGAATCACTCATGGTTAAGAAAATAAGTGTAGCGAATGGTGTACTTGACGTATCCCAAATTTCGCTTGGCTGTATGCGGATTGCGGATTTATCTGCAAAAGAGGCTGATATACATGTACATAGTGCGTTGGAGCTCGGAATAGACTTCTTTGATCATGCCGATATTTACGCGGACGGCAAAGCTGAAGAGGTATTCGCTGGGGTACTTCAGAACAATCCTGGTATGCGCGATAAAATGATGATCCAAACCAAATGCGGAATCCGCAAGGGCTATTTTGATTTCTCTAAAGAGCATATCCTACAATCCGTGGAGGGTAGCCTAAAACGCTTGAAGACCGATTATATCGATGTGCTCTTGCTTCACCGTCCTGACACGCTGTTCGAGCCGGAAGAAGTGGCTGAGGCTTTTGACATTCTAGAAAACAAGGGATTGGTCAAGCATTTTGGTGTCAGCAACCAGAACCCGTTACAAATCGAGCTACTTAAGAAAAATGTAAAGCAACCGCTGCTGTTCAACCAGCTGCAATTAAGCATTATGTTCACGGGTATGATTGATACCGGCTTTAATGTGAATATGACCAACTCCGGTTCGGTTGTCCATGACGGCGGGATCTTAGAGTACAGCCGTCTACACGACATGACCATTCAGCCATGGTCTCCTTTCCAATATGGCTTTTTTGAAGGTGTATTCTTGGACAACGACAAGTTCCCTGAATTGAACGAGGTCATTAACCGTTTGTCAGCTGAAAAAGAGGTTACCAATACCGCTATTGCCATTGCCTGGATTCTCAGACATCCGGCAAATATGCAGCCTGTTGTAGGTACAACCAATACGCAGCGATTGCGGGATATTGCCAAAGCATCCGATATTACACTCACCAGACCAGAATGGTATGAAATTTACCGCGCTGCGGGTAATATCCTTCCATAAATATCAAAAGCCACGAAGTACGCTAATATCGTACTTCGTGGCTTTTTTTGTGACTATAATTGAAACCGTATAACTCTTAAAAAAAAAAAAAGAAACGGCATCTCTGCCGTTTCTTTTAAGGATGGACTCTCAGGGGCTCGAACCCTGGACAAATAGATTAAGAGTCTACTGCTCTACCAACTGAGCTAAGAGTCCACAATATAATAATTTACCTTACTATACTTGAAAAGCAAAAGCCCTTAGCTTAACGCATAAGAGCTTCGCTTGCTAATTTATACCGGCGAGAGGACTCGAACCTCCACGGTTTCCCTCTCGATTTTGAGTCGAGCGCGTCTGCCATTCCGCCACGCCGGCAAAGTATGAAGTTAAAATATGGCGCGCCCTGAGAGATTCGAACTCCCGGCCTTTTGATTCGTAGTCAAACGCTCTATCCAGCTGAGCTAAGGGCGCAAAATTTATATGGAGCGGACGACGGGAATCGAACCCGCGACCCTCGCCTTGGCAAGGCGATGCTCTACCGCTGAGCCACGTCCGCACACGATATGTATTAGTGTCCGACTCACTTAAGAAGTGAGCCATGAAGGACTCGAACCTTCGACACCCTGATTAAAAGTCAGGTGCTCTACCAACTGAGCTAATGGCTCATGAAGCAAGAAAAATGGCGGAACCGACGAGATTCGAACTCGCGATCTCCTGCGTGACAGGCAGGCATGTTAGGCCAACTACACCACGGTTCCAAAAGATATAATTGCTTGATGAAAATTGGTTGCGGGGGCAGGATTTGAACCTGCGGCCTTCGGGTTATGAGCCCGACGAGCTACCGGGCTGCTCCACCCCGCGTCATTAATAATATTTAGCTATTCATTACCATAAGAAAGCTTCATGGTGGAGGCTGAGGGGATCGAACCCCCGACCCTCTGCTTGTAAGGCAGATGCTCTCCCAGCTGAGCTAAGCCTCCATGTAAAGAAGCAACTCAATTATCATAACACATTCCAACCTATAATGCAACATTTTATTTCAGAAGAACAATTACGTTTTAAAGAAATTGGTGACCCGTATGGGATTCGAACCCATGTTACCTCCGTGAAAGGGAGGTGTCTTAACCCCTTGACCAACGGGCCTTATTGAAAACAAAATGTTTTGACAACAAAAAAGATTATATCATGTATTTCGAAGTATAGCAATAGCTAAATTAATATATTTTCACTTTTCTCCTATAATAGGCGTTAAAGTGATATCAAGCTTACTAGCTATCATCTTAACGACTCCTAGAGTAGTCAGGTTATTTGTGTCTAAATGGTCTTTGAATACGTCCTTATTAAGCCCTGTGAGGCATCTGTCGATCTGTTGAACGGCCCACGAGTCATCCCCTTCACCTCTACCACCCAATCTCTTGAGCAGCGTCTCTCGTGAGGCACACAAAGTAAAATGATGAACCTCTAATCCCTCATTTATTAGATTACCAGCAATGTCCATCCAATATTCTGGGTTGACTATGGTCATAGGTACGATAATCGTTCCCCTATATTCGCTAGCTATGTATTTTAACATGGAATGGTTAATTTCACGCCAAAGATAATAGTCCTGAAAGTCACTTTTTGTCATCACATCGGGAATGTTTGCTCTTATGTAATACCCTACATTCTCTGGATCGTATACAAAAGAATCAGGAAGTCTGCGATGTAATTCATATGCAGTTTCTGTCTTCCCCGCACCAAAAGCTCCATTGATCCATATAATCAAGATCTTTATCCCCCATGAATAATCTATTAGTTACTCTATTAAACCACTTTATCATAAAAACCCTTACAAGCAAATTCACTCTACAAGGCACAACAAAAAGACCACTGTCGATTACTCAACAGTGGTCTTGCGTGCTTGGCAACGTCCTACTCTCCCAGGACCCTTCGGTCCAAGTACCATCGGCGCTGGAGGGCTTAACGGTCGTGTTCGGGATGGGTACGCGTGGAACCCCTCCGCTATCGCCACCAAACGGGCATTTGCGGTACAAATGCATTATTCAGGTCTCAGCATCGCCAAATGCTGAAAACAAATTCATCATCATACAGCCACTAGGACTATATGGTTTAGAACTTGATTCCTGAAAACTGAATCCGAATTGAATTTGCGTTTGCCCTTCTTACGGGGCCCCCGGAAAGTACTCGGAATTAGCTTCACAGCCTTTTCTTCACTTTTTGGGGTATTTTTAGGATAAGCCCTCGACCGATTAGTATTGGTCAGCTCCATGCATTACTGCACTTCCACCTCCAACCTATCTACCTCGTCGTCTTCAAGGGGTCTTACTAATTGGGAAATCTCATCTTGAGGGGGGCTTCACGCTTAGATGCTTTCAGCGCTTATCCCGTCCGTACGTAGCTACCCAGCCATGCTTCTGGCGAAACAACTGGTGCACCAGCGGTACGTCCATCCCGGTCCTCTCGTACTAAGGACAGCTCCTCTCAAATTTCCTGCGCCCACGACAGATAGGGACCGAACTGTCTCACGACGTTCTGAACCCAGCTCGCGTACCGCTTTAATGGGCGAACAGCCCAACCCTTGGGACCTACTTCAGCCCCAGGATGCGATGAGCCGACATCGAGGTGCCAAACCTCCCCGTCGATGTGGACTCTTGGGGGAGATAAGCCTGTTATCCCCAGGGTAGCTTTTATCCGTTGAGCGATGGCCCTTCCATGCGGTACCACCGGATCACTAAGTCCGACTTTCGTCCCTGCTCGACTTGTAGGTCTCGCAGTCAAGCTCCCTTATGCCTTTGCACTCTTCGAATGATTTCCAACCATTCTGAGGGAACCTTGGAACGCCTCCGTTACTCTTTAGGAGGCGACCGCCCCAGTCAAACTGCCCGCCTGACACGGTCCCCGTACCCGATTAGGGTACTAGGTTAGAACCTAGATACGATCAGGGTGGTATCCCAACGGCGCCTCCACCGAAGCTTGCGCTCCGATTTCTACGGCTCCCACCTATCCTGTACAGATCGTACCCAAATTCAATATCAAGCTGCAGTAAAGCTCCATGGGGTCTTTCCGTCTTGTCGCGGGTAACCTGCATCTTCACAGGTATTAAAATTTCACCGGATCTCTCGTTGAGACAGCGCCCAAGTCGTTACGCCATTCGTGCGGGTCAGAATTTACCTGACAAGGAATTTCGCTACCTTAGGACCGTTATAGTTACGGCCGCCGTTTACTGGGGCTTCGGTTCATAGCTTCGGGTTACCCCTAACCACTCCCCTTAACCTTCCAGCACCGGGCAGGCGTCAGCCCGTATACTTCGCCTTGCGGCTTCGCACAGACCTGTGTTTTTGCTAAACAGTCGCTTGGGCCTTTTCACTGCGGCCCCCTCGTGCTATTCACACTACCGGGGCACCCCTTCTCCCGAAGTTACGGGGTCATTTTGCCGAGTTCCTTAACGAGAGTTCTTCCGCGCGCCTTAGAATTCTCTTCTCGCCTACCTGTGTCGGTTTGCGGTACGGGCACCTTCTCCTGGCTAGAGGCTTTTCTTGGCAGTGTGAGATCATGACCTTCGCTACTGTAATTTTCGCTCCCCATCACAGCCCAGCCTTAATGATGTGCGGATTTGCCTACACATCAGCCTCACTGCTTAGACGGACATATCCATCAGTCCGCGTCACTACCCTCCTGCGTCACCCCATCGCTCATAGCGGATTACGGTGGTACAGTAATTTCAAACTGTTGTCCTTCGACTACGCCTTTCGGCCTCGCCTTAGGTCCCGACTTACCCTGAGCGGACGAGCCTTCCTCAGGAAACCTTGGGCTTTCGGCGGATCAGATTCTCACTGATCTTTTCGTTACTCATACCGGCATTCTCACTTGTATGCTGTCCAGCGCTCCTTACGGTACACCTTCAACCCACATACAACGCTCCCCTACCCCAGATACATACGTATCTAGCCATAGCTTCGGTGGTGTGTTTAGCCCCGTTACATTTTCGGCGCAGAGTCACTCGACCAGTGAGCTATTACGCACTCTTTCAATGGTGGCTGCTTCTAAGCCAACATCCTGGTTGTCTGTGCAACTCCACATCCTTTCCCACTTAACACACACTTGGGGACCTTAGCTGATGGTCTGGGCTGTTTCCCTTTTGACAATGGATCTTAGCACTCACTGTCTGACTCCCGGCAATAAGTATATGGCATTCGGAGTTTGACTGAGCTTGGTAATCCTTGCGGACCCCGCACCCAATCAGTGCTCTACCTCCACTACTCTTATACCGAGGCTAGCCCTAAAGCTATTTCGGGGAGAACCAGCTATCTCCGAGTTCGATTGGAATTTCTCCGCTACCCCCACCTCATCCCCGCATTTTTCAACATGCGTGGGTTCGGGCCTCCAGTGCGTGTTACCGCACCTTCACCCTGGACAGGGGTAGATCACACGGTTTCGGGTCTACGTCCACATACTCATTCGCCCTATTCAGACTCGCTTTCGCTGCGGCTCCGTCTTCTCGACTTAACCTTGCATGTTAAACGTAACTCGCCGGTTCATTCTACAAAAGGCACGCCATCACCCATTAATAGGGCTCTGACTTTTTGTAAGCACACGGTTTCAGGTTCTATTTCACTCCCCTTCCGGGGTGCTTTTCACCTTTCCCTCACGGTACTGTTTCACTATCGGTCGCCAGGTAGTATTTAGCCTTAGCAGATGGTCCTGCTGGATTCATACGGGGTTTCACGTGCCCCGCACTACTCGGGATCCGTCTCGGAGAGAACACAGTTTAGGTTACAGGGCTTTTACCTCTATCGCGGGCCTTTCCAGACCTCTTCACCTACCATATTCCTTTGTAACTCCATGTGAGACGTCCCACAACCCCTAAGAGCAAGCTCTTAGGTTTAGGCTGTTCCGCGTTCGCTCGCCGCTACTGACGGAATCACTATTGTTTTCTCTTCCTCAGGGTACTTAGATGTTTCAGTTCCCCTGGTCTGCCTCTACATCTCCTATGTGTTCAGAGATGAGTAACTGCGAATTACCACAGCTGGGTTTCCCCATTCGGACACCCCCGGATCAAAGCTTGCTTACAGCTCCCCGAGGCAGTTTCGTTGTTCGCCACGTCCTTCGTCGGCTCCTGGCGCCTAGGCATCCTCCGTGTGCTCTTATTAGCTTAACCTTGATTTTTCCGCAGGAAAATATCATACAATGACATTCTCTTTGGAATCATCTCACTAATAACATTTACTTGTTTGCACAAGTTGCTAAAAGATGTTCTAAAACGCAAATTCGTTTCGGTATCCAGTTTTCAAGGATCAAGTCTTACTGAGAGCTTAAACTCTCAAAACTGAGCAACGAGTGAGTAACAGGCCTAAACCTGAGATTTGGAAGTTTAACTTCCGATTTGAATGTCTTCATTGCAGAAGACGATTCTCCATAGAAAGGAGGTGATCCAGCCGCACCTTCCGATACGGCTACCTTGTTACGACTTCACCCCAATCATCTACCCCACCTTCGGCGGCTGGCTCCCTTGCGGGTTACCCCACCGACTTCGGGTGTTGTAAACTCTCGTGGTGTGACGGGCGGTGTGTACAAGACCCGGGAACGTATTCACCGCGGCATGCTGATCCGCGATTACTAGCAATTCCGACTTCATGCAGGCGAGTTGCAGCCTGCAATCCGAACTGAGACCGGCTTTGATGGGATTGGCTTCACCTCGCGGTTTCGCTTCCCGTTGTACCGGCCATTGTAGTACGTGTGTAGCCCAGGTCATAAGGGGCATGATGATTTGACGTCATCCCCACCTTCCTCCGGTTTGTCACCGGCAGTCACTCTAGAGTGCCCAACATTACTTGCTGGCAACTAAAGTTAAGGGTTGCGCTCGTTGCGGGACTTAACCCAACATCTCACGACACGAGCTGACGACAACCATGCACCACCTGTCTCCTCTGTCCCGAAGGCCGCCACTATCTCTAGTGGATTCAGAGGGATGTCAAGACCTGGTAAGGTTCTTCGCGTTGCTTCGAATTAAACCACATACTCCACTGCTTGTGCGGGTCCCCGTCAATTCCTTTGAGTTTCAGTCTTGCGACCGTACTCCCCAGGCGGAGTGCTTACTGTGTTAACTTCGGCACCAAGGGTATCGAAACCCCTAACACCTAGCACTCATCGTTTACGGCGTGGACTACCAGGGTATCTAATCCTGTTTGCTCCCCACGCTTTCGCGCCTCAGCGTCAGTTACAGCCCAGAAAGTCGCCTTCGCCACTGGTGTTCCTCCACATATCTACGCATTTCACCGCTACACGTGGAATTCCACTTTCCTCTTCTGTACTCAAGTCACCCAGTTTCCAGTGCGACCTCAGGTTGAGCCCAAGGTTTAAACACCAGACTTAAATGACCGCCTGCGCGCGCTTTACGCCCAATAATTCCGGACAACGCTTGCCCCCTACGTATTACCGCGGCTGCTGGCACGTAGTTAGCCGGGGCTTTCTTCTCAGGTACCGTCACTCCGGTAGCAGTTACTCTACCGGACGTTCTTCCCTGGCAACAGAGCTTTACGATCCGAAAACCTTCATCACTCACGCGGCGTTGCTCCGTCAGACTTTCGTCCATTGCGGAAGATTCCCTACTGCTGCCTCCCGTAGGAGTCTGGGCCGTGTCTCAGTCCCAGTGTGGCCGTTCACCCTCTCAGGTCGGCTACGCATCGTCGCCTTGGTGGGCCGTTACCCCACCAACTAGCTAATGCGCCGCAGGCCCATCCCTCAGTGACAGATTGCTCCGTCTTTCATTCTTTCTTCAGGAGAAAAAAGAAATTATCCGGTATTAGCTACCGTTTCCGGTAGTTATCCCAGTCTAAGGGGCAGGTTGCCTACGTGTTACTCACCCGTCCGCCGCTAAGTTATTTTGAAAGCAAGCTTTCAAAATAACTCCGCTCGACTTGCATGTATTAGGCACGCCGCCAGCGTTCGTCCTGAGCCAGGATCAAACTCTCCAATTAGTATTGAAAAGAGCGATATGCTCATTTTGAAACATCTGACGAGAAAATTAATTCTCTAATTTTGGATTTCACTTTCGTGATTTCCTACTCACTCGTTGTTCAGTTTTCAAAGATCAAGTTCTCGTTGGCGCCGTTTAATGTCTCAGCAGCAACTCTTATAATATATCATGTTTTCCGATGAATTGCAACACTTTTTTTTCAAAGTCTTTTGTAATTTCATCCGGATTAACATTCACCAACCGAAAGTTTCTATCTCCTCTTTGCGACTGGATTTATAATGTAACATATAACCCACTCTAAAAACAACCCCTAAATTCAAAAAAAATAAGTAGGTACTTTCGCTTCAGTCCTACTTCTCATTCCTATCTTCTCATAAAACATAAAAAACGTGCAGATTCTAATAATCAGAACCTACACGTTAAATAGAGATTGGATGTTAGTTTAGAACTGTATTAATTAGAAATCCACGGATTTCTGCGTTTCTTTGAGCTCTCTGTACGACCACCAGCATTTGAACGTTGAGACTTCACAGCTGTTTTGTTTTTCTTACTGCTGTTTTGACTCGAGGTCTTTGCTTTTGATGCCGTTTCCTTCGTTGCAGTTCCCTTGCTCTTGAGAGAAGCGCCAGAAGTAGATTCCTCACTCACTGTTCTAGCAACTTCGGGAGTGTCCTGTACAAACGTTTCAGGATCTTGGATTTCTGGAACCCGATTATGCTGCGAATAATTACCAATACCTGGATACTGCGGATTAGACGGAATACTCGACATTATCGGCCCGCCAAAAGCTCCAAGAGGAGATGCTGGAACTATTCCCTGATTAGGTGTTCCCGCTCCATAAGCAGAGAATGCATTTGGGTTTCCATATGCAGGATAGGTATTATATACGGGCATTTCATATGAATAGGGTTGAACATGCATTCCCCCACACCCACAAGTAGTTGGCCAAGGAAGGTTCGATGACATCCCATACATCGGGTTCATCCCTGAAACATTAGCCTCCATATTGTTAGGTGCAGCATTTGGATTCCATTGTTCTGGACTCACGTTAGGCGCAGCATTCGGATTCCATTGTTCCGGACTCATATTAGGCCAAGCATTCGGATTCCATTGTTCTGGACTCACGTTAGGTGCAGCATTTGGATTCCATTGTTCCGGACTCATATTAGGCCAAGCGTTTGGATTCCATTGTTCTGGACTCACATTAGGCGCAGCATTCGGATTCCATTGTTCTGGACTCATGTTAGGTGAATACATATTTTCTGAAAAGTAGTATGGAGACATGCATTCGGGTCCATATGACGCCGGTTGAACATAACTTGGTGCCCAATTCATGTTCATATTAGGGCTATTTTGATAAGAATCATAGAGATAAGGATTTCCTCCTAGTCCTGGATATCCCATGTTGTCACAAGCATCTGCCTTTTCCTCTTTGCAAGCCACTGGCTTCATCTCAGCTTTTGCTGCCTCATGATGAGTTACAGGCTCTTGATTTGGAACTGTAATCTGAACAAATAAGCTCTGCATTTCAATTTCTTGCACAGGAGCAACTTCCATCTGCATATTCGGCGCAGGATTAGGTGCAACGTTTTGAGTATTAATAGGGGCAATGTTCATCGATGGGTGTGGTGCAGAATTGTACAAAGGCGAGATATTTGGCGATGATTTAGGTGCAGGTTTAGTTTCCGCTTTAGCTTCTGGTTTATTTTCTGCTGCTTTTGCTTCCGGTTTAGTTTCTGGTTTGACCTCTGGTTTAGTTTCCGGTTTTGGTGCAGGAACTACCTCAGCTACTGGCTGTTCTTTTGGACCCGTATATTCCTTCCCGCCAACTTGTGTTTTCTCAGAAGCATTAGAAGGCATGTAGCCTGGCTGTACGGGTGAAGCGTTTGATGTCTTTTTAGGAATGTTAACTACTTCCCCTAACATCAATACATTCGGATTCTTTAGCTGGGGGTTTGCTTCAACCATATCTTTTAAAGGGATTCCCCACGCCTTAGATAATTTCCATAAGGTATCTCCTTGTTTGACTGTATGCTTGTAGTAAACTTCACTGTTGTCCGGTACGGATACAGGAGCCGTAGGTATTTTTACTTTTTCACCAAGTGCCAGCACATTCGGATTACTGATCTGTGGATTAGCTTCAATAATTTTTTGTAACGGCACTCCGTACTTTTGCGATAATGCATACAGACTATCGCCTTGTTTGACAATGTGTATTTTCACGTAGCATTAACCTCCTAAAAGTTTTGTGGAGTATTGCTTTCTTACAGCTACACAGCAAAACTGGCTTTGAAAGCAAACACCCTTTGGATGGAACATTGCTCTCTTACAGAGTTATATGCGGTACAGCCGCCTCCTTCGTTACTACATCTTATGCAGCCCATGGGCGAATGACATCCCTGAAATAAAAAAAATCCTTTCATGAGACATGAAAAGATTTACCAGAGACCTCCGGCCATCTTCTTCATATGCATGAAAGGATATCTAATGCCTATTCAATACTCATTACTCGACTAGCATGTAAAGAGCAAATTGTAAGATTAAATGTTATTCCCAAACCTTATAGCCATCTTTGTCAACAACATTGCGGAACTCTTCAAGCAATTTCAAAGTGATTGGACCCGCTTGTCCTTCACCAATGATTCGGCCGTCAATTTCACGCGCAGCAATAACTTCAGCAGCAGTACCTGTGAAGAATACCTCATCCGCTATGTAAACATCATGCATAGTGAATGGTTCTTCTTTTAGCTTAATACCCAATTTCTCACATAATTCGATGATCGCCAGACGTGTGATTCCTTCAAGCGCTCCCAAATAGCATGGAGGAGTGAAGACCACACCATTTTTGATGATGAAAATATTATCTCCAGATCCTTCAGTAACATATCCTTGAGCATTCATCATGATTGCTTCATCGGCTTCTGCCAGATTGGACTGAATTTTCACTAGGATATTGTTGAGATAGTTAAGCGATTTAATCTTCGGATTCAGTGCGTCCGGAATATTACGACGTTGGGATACAGAAACAGCACGAAGCCCATTAATGTACGCTTGCTCTGGGTAAATAGCTAATTGTTCAACGATAATGATTACGCTGGCTTTAGGGCAACGGCGTGGATCAAGACCCAAGTTACCAGGACCACGGGATACGATCAGTCGAATATAACCGTTACGCATGTCGTTAAGGCGAATCGTTTCAGCCATAGCTTCCAGCATTTCGTCATAAGTGAGCGGAATGTCCAGCATGATCGACTTCGCCGAATCATATAGTCTGTCCAAATGCTCTTTACATTTAAAAATATTACCATTGTAAATACGAATACCTTCAAATATGCCGTCTCCATACAAAAAACCGTGATCAAAAACGGATACCTTTGCATTTTCCTTAGTTACGTGTTGTCCATCCAGATAGATCCATTGTTCAGCCATGAATTTACTGCACCTCCGCTTTCTCTTCCTCATAGGTGTATGTGGGATACGAGCCCAGAATCCGAACCTGACAGCCTAAAGCGCTAATCTCTTCAATCGCTCCTGGTAGCAGGACTGATTCTATCGGTTCCAGCACATCAATATAAAAATAATAAGTACCCAACTTCTTTTTCGTTGGTCGTGATTCAATACGCGATAAATTCAGCTTCCGCCAAGAAAAGGCAGCGAGGACCTGATGCAAAGCACCGGGAAAATCCTCCGGCAGCGTAACTAGGACACTCGTCTTTACACCATTGCTGCTCCGTGGAAGATCAATCTTCTGCGGACCGACAAGGACAAATCGCGTGTAGTTGTTGTTGTGATCTGTAACTTTCCGATCAACAATCTCCAGCCCATGAGTTGCTGCGCCAAGAGCAGTACCAATCGCAGCCCAGCCCTTGTCAGGATTGTTCTTAACGATTTCAACAGCTTCAGAGGTGCTTCCGACCGACTCCAGTTCAGCCCAAGGTGCATGCTTCCGAACAAATTGCATGCATTGTGCCATTGCAACAGGATGCGAAAGGATTTTTTTAATTTTAGTGAAATCCTTATTGCCGTTCGTATCTCTGAATTCCAGCGGGTGACCGATGAGATTCTGTATCGATGGAAAGATCCATTCAGCCTGCATAGGCAGATCGACCTCATTAATGAGCCAATCAATATGTAGACTAACTGAGCCTTCAATAGTATTCTCAATCGGGATAACGCTGTAATCAGTGGTGCCACCAGCCGTAGAGAGAAAGACATCGGAAATTAGCTTGTGATGCACAATTTTTACAGGCTCGCCGTTAAACAAATGCAGCAGCGCTTCGTGAGATACCGAGCCCTGCGGCAATACCGCTATTGATTTCATAACCGTACTTCTCCTTTTATCATATCCAAAAATGATACGTTTTGCATCTCGTTTCTTTCAAGAAGCTCTGATGTAACACCTGAAGTACAAGGCATCAGCCAGCAAGTCTGAGCAGAGATGCCGTGTTCTTGCATCGTATTCATCAGGAAAGCCTCAAGCTCTCGTTTACGAGTCTCATGGCGATCAACTAAACACAGTAGGGTAGGACCGGCACCGCTAAGTGCGATTCCTAAAGCACCATGGTTAGGTGCTTCCGCGAGCAGCTTCTCCATGCCTGGAATAAGCGCTGCACGATAGGGCTGATGCAGACGATCCTGCATCGCTCTACTGATCAGATCAAGCCGACCTGATGCAAACGAGGCTGTCATTAAAGAGGTTCTGCTGATGTTGTACACAGCATCACTAACTGAGATTTCTGTTGGAAGCACTCCCCGTGCTTTTGTGGTTTCCAGCTCGAATTCAGGAATAACCACGAGAACCTCAAGGTCTTGAGGTGGATCAAGGCGAACGTAATCCGCATGATCACCGTCCCACACTGCGGTAATGATGCCACCAAATAAGGAAGCTCCTACATTGTCAGGATGCTTCTCAAGCTGGGTAGCCATATCAAACAGCTTGGCATCATCGAGCGGAGAGCCGATCATCGTATTAGCTGCGACCATGCCCCCAATGATGGCCGAGGCACTGCTGCCGAGTCCACGCGTAAGCGGAATCTCAGAGTACATCGAAATAGATATTTCAGGCACCGTAACGCCAGCTTCTGCAAATACCATTTGAGCGACCTTATAGAGTAAATTACTCTTATCCCGAGCCACTCCCTTCATCTCGTCACCATATAGATGAAAAACTGTCTCCTCTGCTTCCTCCATCTCAATCCAGGCATACAGCGGCAATGCCATGCCAAGAGTATCGAAGCCCGGACCAAGATTGGCAGTACTAGCAGGTACTTTAACCCTTGCTACTCCATAAGTACTCATAACAGGTGCAATCTCCTTACTCATTGTTTAAATATAGAAAGTATAGTCCATCTACAGTGCTAACCTTCCACACGATAATGACTCTTGATCCGGTGGATGACTTTCAGTTCCTTAAAGTGGCGCAGCACTTTATTCATACTTGCTTTGCTGGCGTTATGGGTAACAATAATAATCTCCGCATCAGGATTATTTGGATTGGCTTGTTGAACTACCGAATCAAGACTCACATCATACTCGGCAAACACCTGAGTAATCTTGGCCAATACACCTGCTTTATCATCAACGTGTAAAAGTAGGAAGTTTTTATAAAAGATATCCTCATCACTCTTAAGCTTCTTCTGCTTA
This sequence comes from Paenibacillus sp. FSL E2-8871, assembly GCF_038000345.1. NCBI lineage: Bacteria > Bacillati > Bacillota > Bacilli > Caryophanales > Paenibacillaceae > Paenibacillus > Paenibacillus sp. FSL E2-8871. Next base: position 3,230,133 of record NZ_JBBOBV010000001.1, read on the forward strand.
TAAGGTACTTTTTGCTTCAATCCATTAACACCCAGCTTGAGGTTCTTAATAATGGCTACCAAGTCAGCTACTATCGAAGTTGCTGTTGGCATTGCACCCGCGCCCGCACCATAGAACATCGTTTCTCCTACCGCTTCACCATACACATAAACTGCATTGAAGACACCATTTACGGATGCAAGCGGATGACTTGTTCGAATCAAGGTCGGTTGAACACTGATACTAAATTCCTCATCCTGACGTTCAGCGATACCCAGCAGCTTGATTTCATATCCGAGACGCTTCGCAAAAGCAATATCGGCTTTACTCACTTCTGAAATCCCGCTCACACTTACATCATGTAGCTCCACGTTAGTGCGGAAGCCTAGGGTTCCGAGAATCGCCATTTTGCGGGCAGCATCCAGACCTTCAACATCGGAAGTTGGATCGGCCTCTGCATATCCTAGATCCTGCGCTTCTTTTAACACATCATTGTAGGATGCGCCTTCTTGACTCATTTTGGTTAGTATGTAATTAGTTGTTCCATTTACAATTCCAATAATCTTCATGATCTTATCTGAAGAAAAGCCTTCGATAAGCGTCCGAATAATCGGAATGCCACCTGCAACGCTAGCCTCATAAAAGACATCACATTGCTTCTCTTGCGCCTTAGCCAGAATCTCCGAACCGTGCAGCGCCATCAAGTCCTTGTTCGCAGTTACGACATGCTTACCGCGGTCCAAAGCTTCAAGAATATATTCCTTTGTTCCATCGACACCACCCATCACTTCAACGATTACATCAATTTCAGGATCACGAATAACATCCCATGGATCTGTTGTTATTTTGGCAGGGTCAACCTCAATATCACGTGGCTTATTGGAATTATTCACCGCTATGCGCTCAATGAGTATTGGAGAGCCTACTTGACTGCTCAAATCCTCTTGATTTCCTTCCACGATACGAACTACACCTGTACCAACTGTTCCCAGACCCAGCAACCCTACTTTAACCGGCTTCATCTGTATCCTCCTAAAAGTTTTACGTATATAACTTCTCTATCCCTGTCCAACGATTAGGGCGCGCTTCACTCCCGGAATATTCTTCAGACTATCAAGCATCTCTCCGAGCTCCTCATTCAAATGTGAGATTTCCACGGAAATCACCACATTCGCTCGTCCTTGTAGCGGAATACTCTGGTGAATCGTCAGCACGTTAGCCCCATGCCCCGCCACAGATCCTAGAACCTTGGAGAGCATCCCCGATTCATGTTCCAAATCCATGGAGATCGTAACAATTCGCTCACGTTCGAGCTGATGGATCAGGTGAATGCCATCCTTGTATTTATAAAAAGCGCTCCGGCTTAATCCTACCTGTTCTACACCCTCATGTACGGTCTTCGCATCCCCGGCCTCAAGCAATTGTTTGACCTGCATAGTCTTAAGTACGGCATCAGGTAATATGTCCTCACGGACCAAATAATAGCGTTCTTTCACGAACGTCCTCACCTCAAAGACTTTTGTGTTTTCTTAGTGGACATTATATCGGAAAAGACTTATAAAATGCAATAACTTTATATGTATACTCTGAGGCCAGGGAGTACGGTGCAGCAAAACCCCCGGATTCCCGGGGGCAGCAGGCAATCGTATGTACACTAACTGTATGGAATCGTCGTCCCGCAATAGTCACAGATTTTATCCTGCCCAGGAAGTACTCTACTCTTAGCACCGCAACTCGAACAAACGATGGATTTCGGCAGTTGGACAGGTGGCTTAGGCCTATTCTCCGGTAATGACTGCCGCCCAGATGATGGCTGGTTCTCTGATGCCGCGGAGGGCTGTGCCCGGTCAGGATGCACAAGATTGGGCGGTTGTTTATCTAAGAGCTTAACACGTCCTTCATAATAGACAAGATCAGAAGCAAGTAACCCCCATCTCACCAAATACCGTAGGTCTCTACGTACATCATCTTCACTTTGTTTCGTGATATCAGCTAAATTACCAATATGTCTAACATCATCCACTATGATCAGCATGAGATACTTCTTGCACAGAAAATCAAAGTTTTCTGTTGCGAAGGTAGCCCTCCCTGCAAAGCTGTCCGCCGGAATTATAAAGATCAAGTAGAGGACCACCAGAATGATCAATAAAGTGAACCACTTAAAATCCCCTTTGTAGGTCCCCACGGCGAAGAGGACGGCAAGTTCCATAAAAGCTCCCATACATACATGATAGAGCAATTTGTAGTTAAATGATTTCCGCTCATTCTTATAATGAGTGCTTACAAAACGAAGCATCGCAAGTACAAACCCAAGCGGAGCAAACAAATAGGCAATCGCCATGATGATTCGATCAAACACTGACCGGTCTCGCTTGTTACGGTAGCGAAGGTTATTCTCAGGCGCACGCACCAGTGCTTGTGCCCGTTTGGAATAAATAAGCTTCGGCGGCAATTTTACAAATGGATTGTCTACACGTCCTTCATAATAAACAATATCTGGAGAAAGTACTCCCTGATCTTTTAAATATTCCAAAACCTCGCGGACGTTCTCTTCACTGAATCCGCGAATATCGGATAGGCTGCCGATATGCCTTATGCCGTCCACAAGAACCAAAGCGATATAGTCATTGCAAAGATAGGTGAATCCCTCTCTCCATCCTACGGCCCTAACTGACAATTTGATGGCGGGAATCCTAAACAATGCGTAGATAATCACCAACCTGATCAAGAGTGCGACATAATCGATTTGACCGAGTAGCTTGCTAATAATGAAATAGATCGCCAATTCTACAAAGGCACCCATACACGCATGATAAAACAGGTTAATATTGCTTGCTTTGCGCTGTCTCTTGGAATGTGTAGATAATAACCGAATGGCAGCCAATATAAAGCCAACCGGAGCAAATACATACGCAAACACAATAGTCGTATAATCAAACGCCGTCCGCTCATATTCGTGCTTATATATCGGTTTGCCTGTTGTTGGTGGCTGCCTTCGTATATCCAATTTACTCATCTTTTATCTCCCCTAGTTAAGTTATATCTACAATGCTCAGGGAGAACCTTGGCATTAACTGTACGATATCATCGTGCCACAGTATTCACAGCTCTTAGACTGACTAGGCTGAACCGTGTTCTGTGCTCCGCAGCCCGGACAACGGATGGACTTAGGCAGCAGCGGTGAGGACTGCGGTTGAGAATGGATCTGTTGTCCCGAAGCTTGGGCTCCGAAGCCTGAAGTCCTTTCAGGATGTACAAGATTAGGTGCTGCCATGGATGGATCTGGCGTCTGACGCCCCTCGGAAAGTACAATATCAATATCCAGTAATCCTTTATTCTTTAGATACTGGACATCTCTCCGTACATCACTTTCGCTTTGACCTATCCGTTCAGATATACTGCCGACATATCGGATATTTTTATTTTGAATCAGCTCTATATAAGAAGTATTAAGCTTAGAAAGTGTATATTTAGCTTTTGCTGTCACACTCGCAAGAATAAGTGCCGGAATCAAAAATATGACTGCAAGGAAAATCTGGATCGTTAATAATTCGGAAGTTCCAGTGTTTCCACTCATGGTATCCACAAACATTGCAATAGAGAGTTCAACAAATCCTCCGATAAATACATGCATGATCAGATTTAGATTGGTGGGTCTCCGATGATTTTTATAATGAGTTAGCATCAAACGTAACAATGCAAGAACAAGTCCAATGGGTGTGAATAGATAAGCTGCCGCAAGAATGACATAATCAAACCCAGTCCGGTCTAATTTAATCAGAGGAACCGCTGCACTCCCCGCTGGGGTCGGTGACGGCTCTTGTATGTTCAATCTGTTCATGTAGTTATTTCCTCCTATTTAAGTGCCGCTAATTCCCGATTTCGCCGCTCTAGTGTACCTTTAATACTGTCGGCCATTTCGTTGATTTCAGCTTGCCAGTTCTCATGTGGCTCATTTGTCATGAGCAGAAGCTTCACATGATCATGCAACAGGGAGATCTGCTGATGCATGATATCCTCAGTAGCATATAAAGATGGATCTGATACAGGATCACTGAACTTGAATTGATCTCGTAACTTATTGAGCACTTTTACAAGCTGTTCAGTTTCGGGATTGTTCCAGCTGCTTGCCAGCGTACTGATCTCGTTTATTTCACTCTGATGCTGCCGAAAAGCTTGCAAGGACCTCTGCATTTGCTGTTCTTCTGTTCCGGCATTCCATCCATAAATCCCGATCACAGCTAGTGTGATTCCACCAATCAAAAGAATCAGCAGTTGAACGGCAGCATACCACAGAGGGGACAACTCCAGTAGCCAATCGAAGACAATAGCCGATGCGAATACTCCAACCGCATAAATCCCCGTGATGAATGCACCGCTGAGAAGAACGGGTGAGGTCCGCTGCACACTACCTGCAGTACGGAGCCAAAAAATACAATAGCCATACACCACACTCTCCGCCAGCAGAACAGCAACTAGCGAAATCACGAATCGAAACAGTGATTCAGAGAAGCCTAACCCTATAAAGGAGAACACCGTTAGTATTATAGCAGCCACATAAATAATGGTGATGATACGAATATAGCTTTTGCCCTTGTTCATAACGTCCTCCTTCAGCCTGCTTTTGTTCCACACTCTGCACAAAATTTCTGTCTAGGCTTCAGCTCATGCCCACAACCTCCGCATTTAATAACCAAGCTATCTCCACAGTGAGGACAGAATCTCACCCCTGGTGATACCATTTCTCCACATTTACCACAGGCTTTAGGCATTTCTTTACCACAAGAGACACAGGAAGATGCACCCTCAGGATTATCTGCTCCACAGGTTGGACAAGCACGATAAGGATTGCCACAACCAGGACAGAACTTGGCTCCTGCTTTCAATTCATGCCCACATTCCAAACAATTGATCTTGTTTCCGGACGATGCGCTTTGCTGAATACTCTCCAGAGCATGCCCACAGCCACTGCAGAACCTTCCCTCAACAGAATTCATAACCCCACACTTCGAACAGGAGCGCTCTTGGCGCACAACTGTAGTCCCTGAATCAAAACTCATCCCTCGGGTCATACGATTCACCATATCCATAGCCGGTCCAGCGAATCCCATACCAAGTCCAAGCCCCATCCCGGTGTTCATCATGCCTACTCCAAGATTACCAGGATTACCTGCTGCTTTTTCCATCGTGTTGAAGCCGCGCTCCTGTTGATAGTTGAAGCCGATAATATCCATTTCTGCTTTTTTAGCTAAAGCTTCCTTTAATCGAATCGTTGCCGGATCATCATCAGGAATATTAATGGAATCAATATAGAAATTATTCAGTTCAAGTCCATTATCCAGAAAAGTTGATGCTAGCCGCCCCTGGATATGCTTTGAGATCTCTGCAACATAGGCATTAATCTCCAGTATACTGATTTGCTTATGTACAAGGTAGGATGAGATCAGTTCATTTATATTTGACATAAGCAAGCCGCGGAAATAATTCACGAGCGTATCGTGATCAAACTGAGGAAGCGTTCCAACAAGCTGCAACAAAAATTTGCGCGGATTATCAACCTTTACACCAAACTGTCCGAAGGAACGAACAGAAATCATAATTTTGTATTTAGGATCCTGGAGTTGTAAAGGTGCGCTGGTTCCCCATTTAACATTCATCGAATTGGTCTTGTTCACATACCATACTTCTGCTGTGAACGGCGACTTCCCACCGAAAGGAAGATTAACGATATTAGATAAAATAGGAATATTGGCGGTGCTCAGGGTGTGCCGCCCTGCCGTAAAGGAATCAAGCGCTTGTCCGCCCTTGAATAGGATCGCTTCCTGAGATTCATTAACGATTAGCTGAGTCCATGTCCCTAGCTCTTGGTTAGGATATTTCCATGCGAAAATCCCCGGAGGACCGTCGTACTTCACCACTTCTATAATTGCCATCTGCTATTCCCTCTTTCATCATCTATGATATATGAATAACGTATGCGTTCCCGGATGGGAAATTGTGTATTTCGATATTAATTGTATACGATATATATCGTGATTTGGGTTCTTTTCACGAAAAAAATATACTCGATATGGAAATAAAAAAAGCGCGGCTTGTGTCTTCCTCTACAGGAGAACACAAGTCGCGCTTTGTAATCAGCTAAATATTAATAGTAACTGCTATTCTCTACGAACTCGAATTCGAACTCACCAATACGGACAATAGTCCCCTCTACAGCTCCACGTTTACGAAGCTCTGCATCTACACCCATATGTCGCAATGTCCGGGCGAGCTTTAGAATCGCATCATGTGTGCTAAGCTGCATACGTTTCAACATTTTCTCGATACGAGGGCTGTTGACCACATATGTTTCATTATCACGTGTAATGGTGAACGAGTTATTATCTTCCGCTTCTAGCTTATAAACCTTACGTTCAGTTGTTCCTGATACTTCTTCAACTACCGGTGCCACCGGAATACTATCAAGAATATCCGTTGCACGATATAACAATTCCTGAACACCCTGACGGGTAAGCGAGGAGATTGGCATAACCTCAAGATCCGGACGCAGCTCAGCTACGCGTTCTCGGAAAGCGATGAGATTCTCCTCTGACTCTGGCATATCCATTTTATTCGCGGCCACGATTTGAGGACGATCAATTAGAGCCGCATTATATTGCTTCAGCTCGTCATTAATGAGAACCCAATCCTCGAAGGGATCACGCCCCTCTGAACCAGACATATCCACTACGTGAATAATGATCCGTGTACGTTCAACGTGACGCAGGAATTCATGACCAAGCCCTATGCCTTCACTAGCTCCCTCAATTAATCCTGGCAGATCCGCCATTACAAAGCTTCGTCCATCCCCAACATCTACTACACCTAAGTTCGGTGTAATCGTAGTGAAATGGTATGCACCAATCTTTGGTTGAGCTGCGGATACGACCGACAGTAGCGTAGATTTGCCCACACTCGGGAAGCCTACAAGTCCCACATCAGCCATAACCTTAAGTTCCATAACAATATACCGCTCTTGACCTTCTTCGCCGTTCTCTGCTAGCTCTGGAGCCTTATTAGCTGCTGTTGCAAAACGAGCATTCCCACGACCCCCACGACCCCCACGGGCAACAACAACTTGCTGACCATGACGAGTCAAATCGGCGATGATCTCTTGAGTATCATCGTCAATTAACATGGTTCCAGGTGGAATCCGCACGATCATATGATCAGCGTTCGCCCCATGCTGACTTCTGTTACGTCCTTTAATCCCTTTGTCCGCTTTAAAATGGCGTTGATAACGGAAATCCATCAGCGTACGCAAGCCCTCATCTACGCGGAAGATAACGTCGCCACCACGGCCACCGTCACCACCTGCTGGACCACCATCCGGTACATACTTTTCCCGGCGAAACGCAACGATACCATCCCCGCCGTCTCCGCCCTTAACATAAATCTTAGCTTTATCTACGAACATTAATGTTCACCTTCCTCACATTTCAAGCGGCAAACGCAGCTCTACATAAGCCTTGCTGGGCTTAAACTGCTCCGCTTTCATGATTTTCCCTTGTACTATATTATAAATTTGCCCTTTGAGCTGCTCGGGATTGCCATGCTCTCCCTCACCTTCGAAGGAGATAAGAATGTCTCCTCCATCCTGAATAAAGCCAAGACGCAGCTTGCGCGTTTCACCCTGAGGAGCCAGTCCGTTATATTGATAAGCTCGTACGGTCTGCATTATCACTGAAGTCAGCTCATCTCCTGCTTCCCGGTTTAGCTTCTCCTCCAGTTGCAATCCTTCCTCCACTTGAACTTCCAGTTCCAGACTAGTCCGGTAAGTTCGGAAAGATTGGATATAGAAGACCAATGAAGGAATGCCCAGCTTCGCGATACGACTATCAAGCGCTATGCGTTCCTTTATTCTTTCCACACACTCCACGGATTTATCAGGCTTTCCAAGCTGAATATATCCGTAAAGAATCTGCAAATCATTCATCCAATCATGACGATGATGATTCAGTGTCCGAATCGCCGCCTGTTGCAGAGTGTTCTCTTGTATACGCAGTTCCCGTTCCCAATGACGCTGATTCCAAATCAAGCTGAAAGCAACCGTTGCTGCTACCCAAATTCCAAGCAACAGACACGTCAAAAGGGAGGTATGCCAATACACGAGTCCTAAAGGAAGCATTACGGATAACATGACTGCCCAGATTGCACTTTTCCAGGATTTCATTCTTTCTCCCCGTCCCTCAGTTCGCAAAATTCATGACTTCGTTTAGATTATTACCCTCATCAATTACCATTTCCTAGTATAACACAGCAGTTCCCTGTAGTTCACCAGAGATAACCGAGAGATTTCACATATGTCTAAGGATGTTTATGTTTTCTTAAAACTCTGAAGGTATACATTTCTAAAGTGCTCAAAGAGGTATCCATAAACGCTTCTGAATATTCTACAAAAAAGCCTCCGGCACTCATGCCGGAGGCTTCTACATGCAAATATGGTTCCGTAAGCTTACGCTTCCAGTGCCGCTGCTACCGGAGCGACATCAACTGGGTATACGCTCACTTTTTTGCGATCGCGGCCCCAACGTTCGAACTTCACTACGCCATCCACCAATGCGAACAACGTATCATCTTTACCGATGCCTACGTTAGTGCCTGGGTGAATTTTTGTTCCGCGTTGACGAACCAAGATGTTACCGCCGGTTACTGCTTGACCGTCAGCACGTTTCACGCCAAGACGTTTGGAATGGGAATCCCGTCCGTTTTTTGTGGAACCTACACCTTTTTTCGATGCGAACAATTGAAGATTCAATTTCAACATGTTGTCAACCTCCTTCTTTAAATATTTACTTGCTCTATTTGAAGATACTTTCCGTATGATTCTGCGATATCATTTAGCATCACGACCATGGATTCAAGCAGCAATTGCACCTTCGCGGAAGTATCGAAATCATCAATGGAACCTAATGTTCCACTTAGGAATCCGTTCTTCATGGATGTATCCATGGAGATTCCGGTCAAAGTCTCAATCGAATTGACGGTTCCAACCGTTACGGCCGAAACTCCGGCACATACGATATCTTCGCCACGCTTTGCATAACCCGCGTGCCCTTTTACCTCAAAGCCAACGATAGTTCTTAGATCCGAAGATCGTGTAATCCGTACGTTAATCATTCACGCACCTTCTTACGCTTGAATCTTCTCGATAGTTACTTTCGTGTACGGTTGACGATGGCCTTGTTTCTTGTGGTAGTTCTTCTTAGGTTTGTATTTGTAAACTACAACCTTAGCGCCTTTACCATGTTTCTCGACTTTAGCTGTTACAGACGCGCCGCTTACGAGCGGAGTTCCTGCAGTCAGACCACCTTCGTTAGAAACAGCCAATACACGGTCAAAAGTTACACTTGCGCCGTCTTCAGCTTCCAACTTCTCAATGAACAAAACATCGCCCTCTTGGACTTTGTATTGTTTACCGCCAGTTTCGATAATTGCATACATTTTACTTGCACCTCCTCATGTCTCAGACTCGCCTAGTCTAGGTGGCAGATTCCCGTGGGAACTGCACTTATGTACCCGATCGGAGCGGTTACAGCATGTGCAGGACCGAATCAATCAAACACATACTTGAAGATATTATCATACTTATCGCCCATCGTCAACTCATTCCATCCATTCTCCAACTTTCCCAGTCCCTCCGCAGCACTGACAAAGGATAGGTGCGAAGCTGGCTGAGTCATGTCTTGCCTTCTTCCGGGTCATCTCGAGGAGTCCAAGTCTTGTCCAACCGAGAATATGGGTTTTAGTTCGATCCTTGCAGATCACTTTCTCCAGCCGCTCGGTAACCATTTTACGGTGTATCTCTTCTTCCATATCAATAAAATCAACAATAATGATTCCGCCCGTATCTCGTAAACGGATCAGACGACCAATCTCCTCTGCTGCAAGCAAATTAGTATTCGTCACCGTCTCTTCAAGGGATGCTCCTCCAATGTATTGCGCAGTGTTCACGTCAATAACGGTGAGCGCCTCCGTCTCATCCCAGATCATTGTCGCTCCGCCCTCCAGCGTGATCTTGCGACTGAAGCTCTTGTGCAGCTGTTCCTGAACCCCATAAGCTGTAAAAATGGACTCCGGTCCATTATATAAACTCACAGGCTTGTACCCATCAGGTGCCATGTCATCCAGAAATGCCTTGGCTTCTTTAACTGCAACTGGAGAATCTATAATCAACTGATCACGCTGTGGATTAAAAGCATCTCTTATAAAGCGCTGAACAATACTAAGATCACGATGAAGTAGAGCTGGGGCTTCTGCAGTTTGTGCCCGACGTGTAATGTTATCCCATTGCGCACGTAAAAATGAAAGATCACCCTCCACTGCTTCATGCGGCTCATCCTGAGAGACGGTCCGCATAATAACCCCCTCTTCTTTCATTCGCAGACGTTCACCAATTCCTTTAAGCCGGCTACGTTCTGCATCGCGACTTATTTTTTTGGATACCCCAACATAATCGGCAAAAGGCATGTACACCATCCAGCGACCGGGCAATGTATAATGGGTCGTTACACGCGCACCTTTGCCGCCACTAGGCTCTTTTCTTACTTGTACAACAATATCCTGACCCGGTTGCAAAAGCGTCTCGATAGAAGGCTTCACATCCGGCTGTCTATCCAAATGAGGGTGCAAAACATCATCAACATATAAAAAAGCATTCTTCTTCTGTCCAATGTCAACAAAAGCAGCCTGCATACCTGGAAGTACGTTAATCACACGGCCTTTATAATAACTTCCGACCAGCCCTTGCTGCTGATCGCGTTCAGCCGCGTACTCCACAAGCCTTCCGTTCTCCAGAAGAGCCATTCGGGTAATGTGCTGCGTGCAGTGAACGATCATCTGTTTCATGGCTTCACCTCTGGTTTCGTTCATTCATTCATCCCTTCTCACGCTCTGCATAAATACACTACATTCCGAAGTAGGTAGATATTAAGCGCTGTTCCGGCACAACAGCAACAACATTTCCTTCGCCGTTTAATACATAGATAAAATGATATTGATTACGTTTAAATAGACGCAATATAGCATCTAAAGGTTTCGCAGATAAGGCAACAATTGGACGAGCCACACTTCCTGTCCGCAAATGATACTCATAAACCGCCTCCCTATTCATCAAAAACGCAACAAATCGGTACGGTAAATTCCGATGATCCGTGAGATTTGAATACAATAAAAAAGCACCGATCATAACCATGTTCAGCCTCAAGCCTCCACCTGCTCCAAGAGGCAATAGCGCATAAACAATCACAAAAATGCTTGCAGCAACGCTCACTCGTCCGCTCCATAGCAAAGTATAGTAATAAGGAAGAAATAAACTAACTGTAGCCTGAAGTACTTTGCCTCCGTCAAGTGGCAGAACAGGCAAAAGATTAAAGAGCGCAATGATGGCATTAGCATTTATAAAATAGACTAAAAATTCCTGATTACCATAACCTGCTTGCTGAAGCCCAAGAGCCATAACAATCATGATTCCATTTTGCAGCGGACCGGCAAGTGCAATACCAATCTCACGACTAGCGGTGAGCCGCCCATGATCCTCAATAATCGCAACTCCGCCAAACGGAAGAAGCTGAACCGATTTGACTGTAACACCAACTAAAAGGGCAGCCACCACATGTCCCATTTCATGAATGAGGACGATCGTAAATAAAGTTAGCAACTCCAGAAATTGTCCTGTGAGTACAGAGAACAACATAATGATTACGAACAATGGATGTAGTGACAGATCAATCCCTAAGATCCTAATCAAACGATACCACTTCTGTAGGATCAATATAAGTCTTGTCTTTCATCACTGCAAAAAATAGCGTTGGAGCTGAGGAGCCCTCTTTCTCCAGCATCCACCCGAGTTCATCTCCACTCTGAATCCAGTCATCAATCTCCAGCTTAGTGCCATTTAAATGTCCGTATTCTGCTGTAATTCCTCCAGAATGTTGAACCGCAATTCGAATGCCACCGTCCAATTCTTTAGAGATGGAAAGAACACGTCCCATGTCTATACTCTTCACCGTCACATTTGAGGTTGAATCGATTTGAGGCATAATTTCTACACCTTTTAGCGTGGAAGCAAAGGGCTCCACAATACTTCCAGCTACCGGGGCACTAAGCTCATGTTGAGCTGCTGCCTTTTGAGCAGGTTCGTCTTTGTCACCAAATATCGGGATGAACGCCGGTGCACCATTAAAATTCTCCTCATACCAGACCCGCACTGCTGTGAAATCCATGTCATTACTCAAGGCATCACTAATAAAGGCTTGGACTTTATAGGACCATGGCTGGTGAACTGCAAAAACTCCCCACACCGCTCCAAACACAAGCACACTGGCTATAACCCGTCGAATAAAACCGGAAGAAAATTTAGAACCTCCTCCTCCTTGTTCCTCCCAGCCCCCCCGTCTCTCTTTCCACATCACTTCCGGATCAGGCTCTATAGATGATTGCTCCTCATTTTTCTTAAACCCCGTACCCCACTCCTTGAAGCTCGTACTCTTTTCGGGCATAACGAATAACGGAGGCACCTCTGCTGTTTCTATATTCGGGATTTCCTCCAGCAAACTACGAATACGCTCCTTGCGGCGATTCTTGATATCTGATTTGAGATCCATGTTTATCCCTCCGGACGGGCTTGTTTTACTTCCATTTTATGAAGCACGGAAGTCTCTTTAGAACAAGCCCACCCAAGGTGGAGCACTTAAATACCACTAAATAAATAAATCCCACCCATAGATTTCTCTAGTGGTGGGACCGTTAATGCTTCTATAGTAAGATTGCTTGGTGCAGAATTAAGCCATACCGAAAAATTTCTTGAACTTCTTAAATGCTCCCGGTTTCCGATCAAGTTGCATTAGCGGCACAGCATCACCTAAAATTCTACGAGCAATATTGCGGTAGGCAATAGCTGCTGACGAATCGGGATTCATAACTGTAGGCTCTCCACTATTTGCGGCCTTAATGACCAGTTCATCATCCGGAACAATTCCGATAAGATCAATATTCAACACCTGTAAAATATCCTCAATATCAAGCATATCCCCAGACTTCACAAGACCTGGGCGAATACGATTTACCACCAGCTTTGGCGATTCCACATGTGACTGCTCAAGCAGTCCGATAATACGATCCGCATCCCGCACAGCAGCATGCTCTGGTGTGGTAACCACGATCGCTTTATCCGCACCGGCAATCGCATTGCGGAAGCCATGTTCAATCCCTGCTGGACAATCAATCAAAATATATTCATATTCCTTCTTCAGTTCGAGAATAATATCTTTTACTTGTTCAGGAGTGACGGACGTTTTATCCTTCGTTTGAGCTGCGGGCAACATATACAACTCATCAAAGCGTTTGTCTTTAACGAGTGCTTGATTTAGGCGACAACGACCCTCCGCTACATCCACAAGATCATAAATAATACGATTCTCAAGCCCCATTACTACATCCAGATTACGCAGTCCAATGTCGGTATCGACGAGACATACTTTTTTACCCTGCAGTGCAAGTGCGGTTCCAATATTGGCTGTTGTGGTTGTTTTGCCAACTCCGCCTTTGCCCGAGGTTACGACTATCGCTTCTCCCATGGAGGCTACACCCCTTTAAACACATTTAAATCCTGACGTACTTTGACTAAATTATGAATTTTATCGATTTGCATAGCTCCGTTCGTTAAATATGCAAACTCCATACTGCTTTCTCGGGTTTCCCACTCATCGGGAGGACGACTGATAATATCAGCAATTCGCAGTTGTGTCGGAGACATTAATGAAGCAGCGATAATCGCCTCTTCATTTCCATCTACTCCAGCATGCGCCATACCTCTAAGTGATCCTAGAATATAGATATCGCCTGAACAGGTAATAGTTCCTCCTGGGTTCACATCCCCCAGATATAAAAGATTTCCATCATGGTGCAGCACCTGACCGGAACGAAGAATCCCGCTCATAAGAAACAACGCGTCATTATCCTCACTGCCGGGCACTGGAAGCGCCTCTATGGAACGAATCAGTAGATTTCCCTGTCCCTTCAGAATCTCCAGCACAGCTTCCTTATCTTCCTCAGTTACAAGACGATTTCCCAGCTTAATATCTACATGGACAATCGGTCCAGTCAAAATATTTTGATGGCTGTGCTCCAGCTTATAGCGAAGCTCGCTCAGAAGATCTTCGAAGGGACACTTGTCGTCTAGCAGGAATATCAGGCCATCCTTGATGCCCTTAATCCTTACATGCTTGGATTTTACTGTCATATGCCTGGCCCCCTATCCTCATTCATTCGTGCCGGGCCCCTTAAATTCCTGCTTTATTAAGAAAGAAAATAGAAGCTTCTTTATGCCGCTTCTTCCGTACTCTTCTCTTTCTTGATCAGCTCAAGCTGGCGTCGTAACGGTATGTAGAGGATCAGAGCAATAGCAAAATGAAAGAGCATCGTTGGTAGCATATGATTCAAAATAGCCCAGCTATAAGGCTCCTGATTGAGATTGAATACACTATAAATACCAAATAACACACTATCCTCTAGCAAGCTTCCGAGCAGAATCACAGTCATCATAAGAGGTAGTGGAGCACGCGGAATCTGAAACAGAAGGCCGATTAAATAAGCCGACAGACCCATCGCAAAAGAATGTGCTCCTAGAATTCTGCCATAAAAAACGACATCATGTAATAGTCCGAAAGTTAGGCCCAGTATAAGCGCTGTATGACGATGATGATATACAGCCACGAACAATAGCACAACGAACACTAGATTCGGAATAATTCGCATCTGCCATACATCTGGAATCAGCCAAGGCAGAATGGTTCCCTCCAGAATGAACAAGAGGAACAGTAACAGAACAAGAACAGATCTGCGCATATTCACTATTCAGCACGCTCCTCCGTAAAAACAACAATCAGCTGCTTCCAGTCTTGAAATTCTGCTGAAGGCTTAATCACTGCTGTGGAGGTTAATCCAAATTCACCAACCTCAACGCTTTCAACGGTACCGATGGTCAATCCTCGCGGATACAATCCCCCAATACCAGAAGAAACGATAACATCCTTCGGCGCAATAGGATCACCTGGCGGGATCTTGTTCATCAATAACTTGTTTGTCTTCGGATCATAGCTTTCAATCATACCAAAGGTTTTGCCCTCTTTGTTAATAGCGGTTGCCGCAATTGGCGGCTGAGAATTAGGGTCATTCGTATCCATCATGGTCATCAGCTTCACCGTAGAGGTGAAATTGCTGACTTGACTAATAACACCCACCAAACCATCCACCGAAATCACAGACATATTTGGTCGAACGCCATCTTTAGCACCTAAATCGATTACAATCGTACTATTGCTTGGTTCTGTTGTCTGACTAACCACCTGCGCAATATGATATTGATATTTATACAATTCCTCCTGAGCTTTCGTGAACTTCAACTGTTCCTTTAACTGCTCATTTTCTACCTGAATGAAATTGTATTGCGCTTTATCACGTGCATATTGGGCGGCTAGAATCTTCAGCTGCTCATTTTCCTTAGAAAGATCTTTCAGATTTCCGATATCTTCAAACAAGCCCGCTACATATCCAGCGGGCTTGTAGAACATTTTTTGCACGAAACCAGTAGTATCTCTAAGAAAGTTCTCCGGCCAGGACAAGGAACTCCTTGATGCCAAGCTGAAGCCCATCACCACAATGAACAGCACCAGTGTAATCAACAGAATAAACAGACGTTTATTGCTTAAGAGTTTAAACAGTTTCAACACCCTCTAACAACAGTATTTCTCCCATAACAGGGGTTGACGTACACAAGTGGCAATACATAGGCTTATCTCTTAGAGCGAAGACTGGAACTGCTGCGACTCTTGAACAAATGGATATTATCAAGCGCCTTTCCTGTTCCAATAGCTACACAATCCAAAGGGTTCTCAGCGACAATAACTGGCATTCCAGTTTCACGCGCAAGCAGTTTATCCAAGTTACGAAGCAAGGCGCCTCCACCTGTCAAGACAATCCCGCGATCCATAATATCTGCTGCGAGCTCCGGTGGACATTTTTCCAAAGTTACTTTAACAGCTTCAATAATAGAACTCACTGTATCGGACAATGCTTCACAGATCTCATCAGAAGTAATTGTAAGCGTCTTTGGCAGGCCTGTAACGAGATCGCGTCCGCGAATTTCCATAGTTTCAGCTTTCTCAAGTGGCAAGGCAGAACCTACATCCATTTTAAGCTGTTCCGAAGTACGTTCACCAATCATCAGATTGTACTGACGTTTGATGTACTGAATGATGGACTCATCCGCTTCATCACCCGCAACACGTACGGAACGACTAGTAACAATACCGCCGAGTGAAATTACAGCAACTTCAGTAGTACCTCCGCCGATATCAACAACCATACTTCCTGTTGGCTCCCATACCGGTAGATCTGCACCAATCGCTGCAGCAAAAGGTTCCTCAATAATGTAAGCTTCGCGAGCACCAGCTTGTCTAGTAGCATCTTCTACGGCACGTTGCTCTACAGCAGTAATGCCGGATGGTACGCAGACCATTACATTAGGGTGACGTTGGAACATAGAACGTTGTTTCTGTGCTTGACGAATAAAATATTTTATCATCGTAGCCGTTGTGTCAAAATCAGCGATAACGCCATCCTTCATCGGACGGATCGCACGAATGTTTCCCGGTGTACGACCGATCATCTTTTTAGCGGATTCACCCACGGCTTCAATCGTCTTAGTGTCAGTGTTAATGGCTACAACGGAAGGCTCTCTTACAACGATCCCCTTACCGCGTACATAGACAAGCGTATTCGCTGTCCCCAAGTCAATTCCTAAATCTTTCGTAAAACTACCCAACATGCTAATTCTCCTTTTCCTAAGTAAATCTTCACATTTATATTACATGTGTCCTTTTTCTTTCAAGCTTACAAAGCTGCTATCACCGATAATTAGATGATCTAACACGTCAATCCCGACAATCTCGCCTGCCTGAAGCAGTCTTGAGGTCAAGGAGATATCCTCCGGACTAGGCGTTGGATCACCACTAGGATGATTATGTGCGCATATGATAGAGGCACTACTACATTTTATAGCTGCTCGGAATACCTCACGAGGATGAACAATCGAAGCATTAAGACTGCCCATAGACAACGTTTCTTGTCCTATCACATGATTCTTCGTATTCAGAAACAAGCAGACAAAATGCTCCTTCTGCAGATAACGCAATTGCTCAGTCAGTATCTCCGCAGCGTCCTCAGGACAACGGATAATGACTGGCATGTTAAACCTGGAGTTCGCAAGGCGCCTTCCAAGTTCGATGCCTGCTTTTAGTTGCACGGCCTTGGCAGGGCCGATACCTTTGATTTCGGTCAGTTCTTCGATGCTAAGGTCAACTAGCCCACGCAGGCCACCGATTTTCCCCAGCATCTGCTGTGCAATATGAATAGCCGATTCACGGCGTGTTCCCGTACGCAGCAGAATGGCTAACAACTCCGCTTGACTTAATGATTCCGCCCCATAATGCATCATGCGCTCTCTTGGTCGTTCTTCATGGGGGAGGTCCCGCAGCATTACTGATTGCGACTCCATCCCTATCCCTCTTTCCCAAGCTTCCTACCGGTTCAATACAGTTATACCGAACTCGGACAGCATTTCGCCAAGAAGCGACAGCGGCAATCCGACAACATTGAAATAACAGCCTTCAATTCGTTCCACCAAGGTGGAGCCAAGCCCTTGTATCGCATAAGAGCCAGCCTTATCAGCGGGCTCTCCCGTAGCTATATAAGCAATAATTTCATCCTCCGTCATTGCTCTCATCGTTACGGAAGTAACACGGTGCTCCACTATAGTCTTTCCATGCGGAAGTCCAATACAGGCTACACCCGTGTATACCTTATGATTCCGGCCCTGAAGTCTGGTAAGCATCGATTTACTGTCCAGCTCGTCCACCGGTTTGCCTAGCACAGTGTTATCTAGTACAACAATCGTATCACTACCAATAATTACTGCGTTACGCTCTCCTGCTGCAGCCACTACAGCCTCTGCTTTTCGCAGAGCCAAACTGCGCACGATTTGCTCCGGCGTAAAGTCCGGTGGTGTGCTTTCGTCAGCTTCGCTGGTAATGACCTCAAAAGGCAAGCCCAGTAAAGACAAAAGCTCTCGTCGACGCGGTGAACCTGAGGCTAAAATAATGTGTTGTGAGTTGTCCACGTTGTAAACGTCCCTTCTTGATCAGTAACGAGAGTTACAGTCTTCGGTACAGCCATACAGCTGTAATAATACCGACGAGACTTAGCATGCACAATTTCAAATGAATAGTGATGTCATAGGTTATGATGTCCAAATCGGCTCGCGGAGACCACTTAAGCACAGTCGATGTTGTTAGAAAAGAAAGAGCCTTTACCGGCTGCAGTAGCTTGGCGATCCAGGCTCCAGCCAGCCAGCCTAGAATTAGAAATAACAGCAGTGTTCCTACATTTTTCTTCTTCATCTCAGTCTTCCCTCGCCATTTTTTGACACCCTAATTATTATACGGTGAAATTGTGATCAATACAAACGTAAAATCCCTTACGGTAATGTTTACCACCATTTGCACTAAAAGTTGCGGAGCGATACCATCCTCCGTATCAATTATAGTTTAAGTTATATAGGGATAATTTCCTCTTTCGCGCCAAAACAGCAAGCCCCCACATCTGGAGGCTTGCTGTCTTTAAAGTCAACAATCTATCAGTTAATTCATTGCAGTTAGTAGCTGTTTCTGGCTAGTCAAAAAGCTCAGCATCGATTCTTGCACTTCCCAAAGTAGGCCCTGAGCCTTGTTCTTGTTATATTCACTCCAGGCTGATATCCCTTGGCTCATTGATTTCTCTAACGCTGCGCAAATGCTTTTGGCTTCAGGAGATACGCCTTGTTCCAGCACTTTTACTGCTTCGTTCCATTGCAGGTGGAGATCACTCACAGCGGAGGTATTTGCTGTCGTACTTGTTTGGCCAGCGCTAAGTAGAGAAGCTGATTGACTACTTAGTTCACTGAGCAGCTGCCCGCTCACGGAGAAATAGTTCTTCACTTCCTCTGCATTACCGGTATAGACAAGCTGTTCTGCCCCGGGAAGCGCCACCTCTCTCACATACAGCTCAATACCCTGATTCTTTAGTCCACTGCTTAGTAGCTTGGCCTGTTCACGGTCGGATGACATTCCAGCATACACACGATTGCCGTCGGCAGGGTCCATACCCGCAGCCAATCCTGCGGTTAACAACTCCTGGCGAGCCTCTTCAGCACCTGCAGGTGTACTGAATACTCCGTACTGAAGCAGATAATAGCTTTGCGCAGCTACTTGAACTGGGATGGTGTTCTTCCCTGCATTTTCAGTACCCGTCACTGGTAATCCTGATGTACCTACACCTGCCGGATCTTTAGCGCCACTGGACTGCACTGAAGTAGCCGCCATGTCTGCTGTCCCATTTCCAGAGCTACTGTCCATATTCCCTCCGTAAAAGAAAGAAAGTGCAGCATAACCAAGCAGTACCCCTGTGCCGATGGCTCCCGTAACAGAAAGAGCTAATTTCCACCAATACGAAGGACGCCGAGTATGATAAGAGCCTCCGTAACTGCCAGAGGATACATTCTCTAATTTATCTCTGCTATCCGAAACCATATCTGACAGAAGATACGATTGCTGTGTATATCTAAAATCCTTATCCTGTTCGTCCCATTCTTCCTGACGTGGATCTACAGTACCCGAGTAATAGTCATAGGAATCTTCCGGTGGTGCCTCATGCGTGGAACGAAAATCAGGCTCATAAAGCCATGTTTGCTGTGCTGGACCTACCTCTTGACGCAGTCCCTCAGCGTACTCTTCAGCTGTGCCCAATCCGCCATTTGACCAGCGCTCCACCACTTTAGGCTTTGGTTTAGGCTCGTCCTTGTTCACGTCAAATCGGAATGTCATTCTTCCGTTATTCAACAGTTACACCTCACCTCATCTAATCTATAAGTAAATATATGATAGACAATAGAGAGATATGCTATTTTTAAGCCATAGGAATTATGAAAGATTATGCAGATTCAGTTTACATTACATGTACCTTTTATATACTATATAAAAAGAGCTAAAAGTGTACACTATACTAGGTAAGCTAGAAATGATGCTTTAGTTCACTACTGATTAGGAGGGCTTCTTCTGAAACAAAAAATTCAAGCAGCTATTGTAGGCTACGGAAATTTAGGAAAAGGTGTACGTAAGGCTATCAACCAAAGTGAAGATATCGAGCTAGTTGCGATCTTTACGCGCAGAGAACCTGGACAACTGGAAGCCGGAGAAGCCGGTGTGAAGTTCGAACACATCTCTGCCGTCGAACAATATAAGGGTAAAGTGGATGTTATGATTCTATGCGGAGGATCGGCTACCGATCTGCCAGAACAAACACCAGCCATTGCCCGGATGTTTAATACCGTGGACAGCTTTGATACTCATGCCAAAATCCCCGAGTTCTACGAGACCGTTGATGCCGCAGCTAAACAAGGTGGAACACTCAGCGTAATTTCTACTGGTTGGGATCCAGGCTTATTCTCAATGAATCGTCTGCTCGCTGAAGCTATTCTTCCACAAGGTAAAGAATACACCTTCTGGGGCAAAGGCGTTAGCCAAGGCCACTCCGATGCGATCCGCAGAGTAGATGGAGTTAAAGCTGGTGTACAATATACCGTTCCAGTACAAGAGGTTATTGAGGCCATTCGCGCTGGTGAAACACCAGAGCTTACCACTCGTCAAAAACACCTTAGAGAGTGTTTTGTAGTGGCTGAAGCAGGGGCAGATCAAGAACGCATTCGTGCAGAAATCGTGAATATGCCGAACTATTTTGCAGATTATGATACTACGGTTACTTTCATCACTGAAGAAGAATTGGCAGCTCAGCATAGCGGAATTCCGCACGGCGGATTTGTTATTCGCAGTGGTGTAACAGGGGAAGGTACGAAGCAGATTGTTGAATTCGGCCTGAAGCTGGAGAGCAATCCAGAATTTACAGCTAGTGTTCTCTTGGCCTATGCCAGAGCCGCTCAGCGTATGAGTCAAGAAGGACAGAGTGGAGCGCGTACAGTATTCGATATTCCACTTGGAATGTTGTCTCCGAAATCTCCAGAAGAATTACGCCGCAACCTGCTGTAAAATCATACAAGAATGAAATAACCCGCGTAGGACCTTAAAACGTCCTCGCGGGTTTTTTATATACTGCAGGCAGTGCCCTTTTCGGTACCTTTTACACAAGACTAAGAATCTTATTCTTCACATAATTCACTTCGTAATCCTTCAACAATGTGCGATGCGCCCGATCAGCAATAATCGTTGCCATCTCAGGATTCTTTAACAACGTTATTACACTAGCAACAACATCAACTGAGGTATTAGCAAGCAAAATATTACGGTTATGCTCACAGTTCAATCGCTCGCATACTATAGAACTTGTAACCACCGGCGTTTTGAGTGCCCATGATTCCAGAATGTTTCTGGAGACTTCACAACCTTCAAGAATAGGCACAAGAACCGCTTTAGCACGACGTATATAATCAGCAGACGGTTTCAAAGGTCCAGTGATAATAACTGATACATCATCCTTTACAAGCGACAATACATCCGTATGAACCTCATGACTGGTGATGTAACACTTGATATCAGGCACTTGTTCTTTAATCAAAGGGTAGCTTTTCTTAAAGAAGTTTTGGGCAGCCTTAATCCCCTGTCTGGTGTTCATATTCCAGTGCAGAACCATTGAATTTTCTTTTGCAACAGGCTCAGTAAAAGCGTCGTATTCATTCATTTTTATGAAATGAGGAACAACATGAACTTTACGGGCATCCGCAAAGGATAGAGATTTGAATGAAAGGGCATCCCATTCCGAGGTTGCCAAGAGTACACCCGTTTTATTCATTAGTCTCCGCTTATTCCGCCGAACCAAAGCCTCATTTAGTTTATAATAAGGATTACTGCTGCTCGGCTTCCCAATTTCTTTTCCAACGGCAAGCCCGCTCTCAAAACGATACGTATCTGTAATAACACTGGCCTCAGGAAGCAGATTACGAACCATATCAATGCAATTTCCCAGCAAGCTATGCGATATAAATACATGTCTGTAATTATTCGATCTACAAAGCTCCATGATGGTACTCTTCATGTCTTTCTCCGCATGACTCCGATTAGTGAAATTCCGTAATATATGTAAGGGACGCAGCATAGATCTCCACGAGGTAATGCACCCGTTAATGTAATGAACCGTTAGTGCAGTTCCATCATTTGTAGACATATCCTTGTGCGTACTGGCATACGTCAGCAAATCAATATCAAATTTCCCTAGCAAAATCTCGAGAATACTCCCTGTTCTCATTTCTCCTTCTAGATCCTCTGCGCTTTGATTCTGTGCTGAAAGGAACAGCATTCTTTCTCGCATGACTCTGGCTCCTTGAATTTTTATATAAATTCTCTCTACTTATCACTGCAACTTTAGATGCAGTTCAATAGTAACTCATTTCACATAAAATTTTTGTCGATTTATAGGGAAACCTTTAAAATTTTTATATATTTTCATGCTTTATTCGAAAATCATTGCGATAAACCTATATATATCGCTATTTTTTTGAAGATTCAAGCAAAAAAACTACTTTTCCAGTAATACACGAACATGAATTTTCTATTCCAAAATTTTATACTCGTTAGGTATTCTGAACTATTCCCTATGCAAACAAAAAAGTGTCTTCCTCATCTAATGACGAAAGGAAGACACTTTTATATTTCGTAGCTTCTAACAACGCAGTTCCGACCCTTTTTCTTAGCTTGATACAATGCATTATCACAAAGTTTGTAGAGATTATTTAGAGAAAAACGTTCGCCCGATTCTATCGTAATGACTCCAATACTTATCGTGTAGTGTAGCGGTACGCCATGAATCATTGAACCTATAACAGCTGTGCGCATTCCTTCAGCAATAACATCACTACTCTTCTCATCGGCTCTGTGCAGGAGCACTGCGAACTCTTCTCCCCCAAATCTTCCGATCAGATCACCATGGCCAAGCTGTTGCTCTATTTTAGACGCCAAATCAGTTAGTACTTGGTCACCTGTATTATGGCCGTAATTATCATTTATGCTCTTAAAGTGATCGACATCCAGCAGTAAAAAAGAATAGGGCAGTTTCTTCATCGCTGAAGCAGCTATTAAAGGCCGAGCACGCAGAACGAACGACCTGCGATTCAAAATACCGGTCAACTCATCATAAGTTGCTACCCGCTCCATTTCTGCAAAGGAATCCTCTCTATAAAGCAGCATAATTCCAGCGGTTCCTAGAAACATATACAAATAAATCCCGAGATAAAAAAACACATAAAGGAATTGTGAAACCTGTGTATCGATTCCTAACACGGAATATAACGGTTCTAAAGCTCTACCCGCCAACGATAAGATGACAATACAATATAGCAGTCCCATTATTATTTGTAGCGAAGTCTCCATGACCTTCAGACATAGAATATAAGCAGGATAGGCTATAATCAGAACTCCAGCCAGACAAGCGACTGGAATAACGAGCGGATCCTCTGGCATCAACAAATACATAAGCACCACAACGAGAATGGATACTCCGAATAATATAGAATAATATCTCTCAACCTTGCTCCCAAATACTCTAAGAAGCATTAGAAGCGCCAAGCTTTCGAGCGTACCTCCAGCCAAAGCAAGAAGTGCTATGATCGGTAGACTGAGCGGCGAATCCATAAAATCCTTCAGCAATAAAAGGATCAAGGCTGCTAGTTGCAAATATTTTGCTGTGATAAACAATGAAGAAGTCTGTTCCTGCGCATAACGCAAACGATATACCACGATAAGCAGCACCGTGAACGATTGCCACAAAAAGAGACACATCAGCAGTGTCTGGAGATCCAGATGCATATAAGTGAAGTTCACCTCCCCCTAGTATTCCTGACTCTCAGTATACATATCGGTATCTGATGACTCTATTTCTTCCCTCTTGTTTGGCCTGATATAACGCCTTGTCGCTTAGCTTGTACAACTTATTTATCGAGATCTCCTGATCTGGTATGATCGTAATTACACCTATACTAACTGTGTACCCCTGTTGAACCTTATTAGTGGAATTATTCATTATCGTCTCACGAAGCGCTTCAGCTTTCTGGTCGCAGCTTTGCTCATCTACCCCACAGAGTATGACTGCGAATTCCTCGCCCCCCAGTCTGCCAAACAAATCGCCATTTCCGAGATTATCTTTAATCGTCGATGCGAAGTCTTCCAGCACAATATCACCGGTATCATGACCATAAGTATCGTTGACCTGTTTAAAATAATCCAAATCCAATAGCAAAAATGAGAAGTAGGCATGCTCTCGAACTGCCTTTTCAAGCTTTATCTCCGCTTCCTGAAGAAATGCCCCACGGTTTAGAATCCCAGTCAAATCATCATAACTGGCTATTCTTTTTAGTTTGACGAAGGAATGCTCATTTGAGAGTAGAATAAAACCGGCAGCCCCCACAATAAATAATAAATACATCCCCAGATAATACAAATACTGCGTAAGATTGGTGGAGAACACATTCATCTCGGGCTCCCAAATCAGTGCAACAAGTGCCCGCATCAGCATAATCGCTGCAAATACATAAAATAATACACCTAATATTTTTTGAAGAGGTGTAGCCTTTTTATTCACAGTTAGATGATAAGCCGGATAAACTACAAACAGTATAGACCAAAGTGAAGTACAGGCGATACGCAAGTTGGTTTGATTAAAAAATAATGCGATGATACTAAAACTGATTGTACTCAATATCGAAAGAATGATGTAATATCGCTTTATTCTTGGCCCCAGTACTCCCATCATCAGCAGTAACGCTGTAATTTCGAGACAGCACCCTCCAAGCATCAGAGCATTGCTAAGCGGAATGGACAACGCATGAGGGAGATAATCCCATAATAAAATGGAACACCAAAAGAGTAGCTGCACTTCCTTTGATCGGATGAACAAGGT
The DNA here is from genome assembly GCF_038000345.1 of Paenibacillus sp. FSL E2-8871. NCBI lineage: Bacteria > Bacillati > Bacillota > Bacilli > Caryophanales > Paenibacillaceae > Paenibacillus > Paenibacillus sp. FSL E2-8871. Next base: position 3,255,147 of record NZ_JBBOBV010000001.1, read on the forward strand.
GGAGGCTGTATCTTTAACAGCGGTACTTCGATAATTGGTTATAAGCAACAATATAAATAAATTTCCGAAAATAAACAAATAAATCAGTGTTCTAATTTCAAGCAGGGAGCTCATACGTCACCACCTATGCGAAAATATCCCCACAAAGTGCGGCTTTGCTTCGATGCGTACTCGGGTACTTTGTGGGGATCCCAAATATACGTTGAAAAATCGATCCTCTTCTGACAGCACTATAGCACTTTATAACTATATCAGTAAATACGTTAACAATACCAAAAAACACTTCCCTCTAAACTCCCTTCAGATAAACACAAGGATTATCTGAACGAAATTTTTGGGAAGTGCTATTGAATAGAGAATATAAATATCCTCGAATTAGCCTCAATTTGTAAACTTAATGCTTCTTCTTCAACCCGTCTGCCAGTGCGTATCCGACCTTCCAGATATCGCCTGCGCCCATCGTAATCACCAGATCACCTGGAGCAATACGAGGTGTCAGATCAGCTAGAACATCTTCTTTGGTTGGCAGATGTCTCGCGCCCGCATTACTGTTCTTAACGATTAGCTCAACCAGCTTCGCAGAAGTAACACCTTCGATCTGTTTCTCTCCAGCCGGAGAGTAAATATCGGTGATGATGACTTCGTCGGCTTCGCTAAAGGCACGGCTGAAAGCATCTAACAGGAAGAAAGTACGTGTATAGCGCTGAGGCTGGAATACCGCAATAATCCGTTTTCCTGTTGCCTTGGCAGCACTGATCGTTGCCTGAATCTCTGTAGGATGATGCGCATAATCATCAATGACCAGAATGTCATTGACTTCTCCGAGCACTTGAAAACGGCGCTTCGCACCATGGAATTTCACAATCGCTTCAGCAATTTTCTCGAAAGAAATCCCTGATTTCAAACAAGCGATTACCGCTGCCATTGAATTATAAAGATTGTACTGTCCAGGAACAGAGAGTTCAATCCGTCCAAGCACTTCTCCATTATGATTCATCGTGTACGATACCTGACGATCGCCTAGAACGATATCAGTGGCAATATAATCTGCAGTGTTCGACTTGATGCCATAAGTAATCACCTTACCTGTTACTTCAGGTAAAAGAGAGATCACATTCTCATCATCAGAGCATACTATAGCAGTTCCATCTTCGCGCGTTTGGTTCATAAACTGCACGTATGCAGCCTTAAGACGGTTAAAGTCTCCGTCGTAATTTTCTAAGTGATCCGCTTCAACATTCGTAACGATCCCAAGCCAAGGGTGATAGTGCAGGAAAGAGCCATCACTCTCATCCGCTTCCGCTACTACAAACTCACCTTGTCCCGCCTTTGCATTCGTACCTACATTCATAATCTCTCCACCGATAATATACGTTGGATCAACGTCGCACTCTTCCATCACAAGTGCAATCATGGAGGAGGTGGTAGTTTTCCCGTGTGCTCCAGCAACGGCTACCCCTTTACGTTCATTCAATAAACGGGCTAACATTTGCGAACGATGCAGAATTGGAATCTTAAGACGCTCAGCTTCCACCCATTCCACATTATCACTAGACAAAGCCGTAGAGTATACGACTAGATCCGCACCTTTTACTTGTTCTGCTGTATGCCCGATATAAATCTTGGCACCTTTAGCAATCAATTTATCCGTTAATTCTTGGGCAGCCACATCGGAGCCCGTAACTGTATATCCCATTTCTAGCATTACCCGGGCAATCGCGCTCATTCCGTAGCCGCCGATCCCTATAAAATGCACACGTTCAGTAGTATCCAACAGTCGTCACCAGCCTTTTTCAGTATCGGGTTGCTGCAAAAGTGTACCGCGTACGTCAGAGATTAAATACAGCGTACCAGATACGACGGCAAGGTCATCCTCCGCTGTAATCGACTTCAGTAGCTGCAGCGCTTTTCCCCAATTATGTTCTACTATGATTGCCAAGTTTTCCTTGGCATATTTCTCCCGCAGACTTTCTGCGATAACTTGCAGATTCTCCGCGTCCATTTTGTTCTGGAAATCCGGTTCGGTCAGGATGAGCGTATCCACTATAGGCAGTATATGCTTAAAGTAGGATTCATGATGCTTATTTGACAGCATTCCCATAAGTAAATTTAATTTACCGTATTGATAGAGCTGAGGCAGACTTTTTGCAAGACTCTCCGCACCTTCCGGATTATGTGCTCCGTCCAGTACAATCCTTGGAGACTTGCTTACCTCTTCCAGCCTTCCAGCCCAGAATGCGTGGCGCAAACCTTCAAGCACATCTTCATCCTCAAGCATAAAGGCCATATACTGACGCAGAACCTCAAGTACCATCATGGCAGCTGCCGCATTGCTAATCTGGTGCTCGCCTTTCATTACGATCCCAAGTTCAAGCGAACGAAAGGGACCCTTAAAATGAAAAGTCTGCACATCCTCACGGATTTCATTAGCCTCATAGCTAAAATCTTCTCCGGCAAGATAAAGAGTAGAGCGGCAAGCCGCTGCTTTCTCTTTCAGAACCGCTACGACTTCCGGCTGAGTTACGCAGCTAACAACAGGTACGCCAGTCTTAATAATTCCGGCTTTCTCCATTGCAATCTTCTCTAGCGTATCTCCCAAAATATCCATGTGATCATGACCAACATTAGTAATCACAGAAACAATCGGAGTCACGATGTTCGTTACATCCAGCCTTCCCCCAAGCCCGGTCTCCCATACGACAACATCAGGACAAGAGACGCCCGCAAAAAATAGAATGGCCACTGCTGTAGTTACCTCGAACATCGTAGGTGAGCCAAACTCCGTTTCCGAAATTTCTTGGACTAGTGGACGTAATTGGTTAACCAGCTCGACAAGCGTTTCTTCAGAGATGTCCGTATTATTATATTGGAACCTGTTCGTGAACTTTGTAATATACGGAGATGTAAAGGTGCCTACTGAATAGCCGCTTTGTATAAGTGCACTAGTCAAAAAAGCACAAGTTGAACCTTTGCCGTTCGTACCCGCCACATGAATAAACTTCAGCCGACGGTGCGGATTTCCCAGCTTGTCCATCAACATCTCGATTCTATCTAAACCTGGCCGTATCCCAAAAGGGATTAGGCTCTTGATCCAATCAACCGCTTCGGTGTATGTCGCAAGAGGGGCGGTACTTCCGCCCCGATTTAGGTCATCCATGTCTCTTATCCTCTCAGCTCTGCGATGCGGGCAAGTACTTTCTCACGTTTAGCAGAATAATCTGCCTGCTTCGCCCGTTCCTCTTCGATAACTTTAGCAGGAGCTTTGGCCACGAAGCCTTGATTGCTCAGCTTTTTCTCTACGCGTTCTACTTCGCTGTTCAGCGTCTGTACTTCTTTTTCCAGACGAGCGATTTCTTGTTCAATATCAATGAGTCCCGACAATGGCAGAAGCAGTTCTGCTCCTGTTACTACAGCGGACATTACCTTATCCGGCGTTTCTGGATTCAGGCCAGCTTCGAAGGAAGACGTATTACAGAAGCGTCCAATGTAGTTGTCGTTACGGGTGATAATACTCAGCGTCTCTTCATTACCCGCTTTGATGATCAATTCAACCTTTTTGCTCATCGGTACATTCACTTCAGCCCGGATATTACGAACGGCCCGGATTACATCCATCAGCAGGTTCATTTCCGCTACGGCTTGCGGATTCTCCAGAGCAGCATCATACTCCGGCCATGCAGCCAGCGTAATCGTCTCCCCTTCATGCGGAAGGTGCTGCCAGATTTCTTCCGAAATAAACGGCATAAACGGATGAATCAAGCGCATTGTACGGTCTAGTACATAGGCAAGTACAGACTGTGTCTTCGCTTTTGCCGCGGCGTCTGATCCGTAAAGTGACAGCTTCGCGAACTCAATATACCAGTCACATAGATCGTCCCAAATGAAGTTGTACAGCTGGCGACCGGTCTCACCGAACTCGTACGAGTCAATTAGACGCGTAATCTCACGAGAAGTTTCGTTCAGACGGTGCAAAATCCAGCGATCAGCAGTACTTAGCTCACCCGAAATGTCAATATTGTCAAAGCTTACGCCTTCCAAATTCATCAACGCGAAGCGTGATGCGTTCCAGATCTTATTGGCGAAATTACGCGCCTGCTCAACCTTTTCCCAACGGAAGCGTAGATCCTGTCCAGCTGTACTTCCGGTAGAAATCATGTAACGCATTGCATCTGCGCCATACTTCTCGATTACTTCAAGGGGGTCTACGCCATTCCCGAGTGATTTGGACATTTTTTGACCTTCGGAATCCCGTACCAGACCATGCATCAATACATCTGAGAAAGGTTTTTCTCCGGTAAATTCAAGAGCTGAGAAGATCATCCGCGCTACCCAGAAATAAATAATATCGTAGCCTGTTACGAGCACATCGTTCGGATAGTAGCGTTTGAAATCTGCACTGTTCTCATCTGGCCATCCTAGTGTGGCGAAAGGCCACAGATTAGAGCTAAACCAGGTATCCAGTACATCTTCGTCCTGTTTCAAGTCGGTTAGACCACTGATCCGGCGCGCTTCTTCCTCGTCATTTGCCACAACCAATTCACCAGTAGACTCGGAATACCATGCTGGAATACGATGTCCCCACCACAGCTGACGGGAAATACACCAATCACGTACGTTCTCGATCCAGTTCAGGTAAGTTCTCTCGAAGCGGTCCGGTACAAAGTTAACCCCGTTCCCATCCTTCTGTGCATTGATGGCAGCTTCAGCGAGTGGCTGCATCTTCACGAACCATTGTGTGGACAAGTACGGCTCAACAACCGCTCCAGAGCGTTCACTGTGTCCTACTTGATGCACATGATCTTCGATATTGATCAGCACACCTTGCTCCTTCAGGTCAGCAGTGATAGCCTTACGACATACACTCCGGTCTTGACCTTGGTAAGGTCCTGCTTCTTCATTCATCGTACCGCTCTCATCCATCACGTTAATCTGCGGTAAATTGTGACGTTGACCCATCTCGAAGTCATTCGGATCATGAGCTGGTGTAATCTTAACCGCACCACTACCAAACTCTTTGTCTACATAATCATCAGCGATAATCGGAATCTCACGGCCAATAATCGGCAGGATCAACGTTTTGCCGATCAGATCTTTATAACGATCGTCTTCCGGATGAACAGCAACCGCTGTATCACCCAGCATGGTCTCCGGACGTGTGGTCGCTACTGTAATAAATCCGCTACCGTCTTTGAGCGGGTAACGCAGATGATACAAGTGACCATTAACTTCTTTATATTCAACCTCGATATCCGACAATGCTGTACGAGCCGCCGGGTCCCAGTTGATAATGCGTTTGCCGCGGTAGATCAAGCCTTTATTATAGAGCTTAACGAATACCTCGCGTACAGCTTTCGACAACCCTTCATCCAGGGTAAAACGTTCGCGGGAATAGTCAAGGGAAAGCCCCATCTTAGCCCACTGCTCATGAATGGTGTTCGCATATTTATCTTTCCACTCCCACACCTGCTCCAGAAACTTCTCGCGGCCGAGATCATGTCTAGAAATTCCCTGCTCACGCAGCTTTTGCTCTACCTTTGTCTGCGTTGCGATACCGGCATGGTCCGTACCTGGTAGCCACAACGTGTCGAAGCCTTGCATCCGTTTTGTACGAATCAGGATATCCTGAAGCGTAAAATCAAGCGCATGACCAATGTGCAGCATTCCCGTTACGTTTGGCGGCGGGATTACAATGCTGTATGCTTTTGCGTCTGGACGCCCGCCTGCACGGAAATATCCACCCTCTGTCCAATAGGAATACCACTTGGTTTCTGCCGATTTCGGATCATACGTGGTTGGCATTTCATTCTTAGAATCATTTGCAGCGGCAGCATCTGCCGCTGTTAAATTGTTTTGGTCAGCCATTCTCTGATACCTCCACTTGGTTACTTGTAGTTGGTTTCTAAAAAACAAAAAGACCCCTCGTCTCAAAGGACGAAAGGCCATTCTTTCGCGGTACCACCTTTGTTTCGCGCCAATGAAAAATAAACCTGCACTTCTCTCACCTTGCGGTTCAGAAGCTTAGCGCGACACTCGTACAGATAACGGCTGCTACCGGCCACATCCTAACTTATCTTTCATATCCATGAAGACAAGCTCAGAAGGGCAACTCCGGGGCGACTTCGGTGGCTGTATCCTACGGAATGTCACAGCACTTGCATTCCGCTCTCTGAAGGGCTGACCGCCTACTCTTCCCGTTCCCAGTCTTTACTTAGATATTGCTTACTCCATAATACATTTTGAGTCATCCCTAGTCAACCTGAATAGGCTTCTACAGCGGGACTTTAAGCGGAATTTCGACTTATAGCGTGCATATGTCGAATTTTCATTCGATTCATCACTCTGCGTTGGTTAGATCCCCCACATTCTAACGTTCTCCGGTCACACAAGAATAAACGCCTTCGACGTCCTTTTACGGACGGTAAGCGTTTATTCGAGAAATATAAGGATAATGTATAACGTGAAACTTATATATTCTTATATTTAGACAAAAATCCCGATCTACTATCAGATCGGGATTCACCTATTCATATGATTACGCATTGTAATTCAATTACGGAATGTACAACACTTGCCCTTCTTCTACACTCTGCCCAGACAATCGATTATACATTCCCAGCTCCCGCGCACTTAGCTGATACTTCTCTGCGATTGTATCCAGCGTTTCTTCACGCTGCACGATGCAAAGGCGAACCTTACGGAATAGGTTAGCGCCATCTGCTCCAGCAATGAATCTGCTCTTCCACTCCGTATTATTTCCGGCCTCTGGAATGATCGCTGCAGCCGATGCATTTCCTTCAGATAGGAGAGCCTCTTGTTCTTTACGAGAACGACTAGAGCTGAGTAATGAAGAGAAGGTGAGATGTTCTTTGGCTGGAGCCTCTGCTTCTTTCTTGCTTCCTAGCGCAATCTTAAGATCTTGTTTCTCCTCGGTATGTGGCACAGTCTCCTGAGAAACTAAGCCTTCGTTCGTATTATCACTGATCGGCTGCGCATTCTCTTCTTGTGCGTGAAGCTCATGGTTTGCCACGTTTTCAGAAGCAAATACAGCGATATCTTGGTCTGCATCAGCAATAGCTGCTGGAACAGCGGTTTCTCTTGAAGCAAAAGTATATTCAGCTTCTTGCTCTTGATCCGCTTGACTCGCCTGGCTAACTTGATCCAGCTGAGTGGCCTCAGCTTCATTCTGTGACTCAGCTTTAAACCAGTAATCCGCTATTCCTGCTTTGGAATCCTCTGTTTGCGAATCCAGACTATGCGTCCGCGCTTTCGCGCCCTTGTCCTTCTCATGAGCGGATGAGAAATTCACTATAGGGGACGAATGACCAGCTCCACTCGAGACCAAAGAGGGCTCTGATGCACCTGCATTCGCTTCAGCATGCTCATGTTCTTCTACGGCAACCTCCGATGCATCCTCGCCAAAGGTCCACTGTGAATTTTCATAAAGTGCATCAGTTTCGTGCTCTTGGTTCTCTGCAGATGCTTCGATTACCCTGTCATCACTGAGAGGGGAATAAGCAACTGTGTACTCTTCCTGCTGCCAGGCCGGTTGTGGTTGAGGCTCCGCACCACCGATTCCCCGCAGTGATAATACGCCTGTTATATTCACTGTGCGCATCGTGAGCAGATCAATATCAAAATTCTCGATCTCCACCCCGATATCTTCAATCGAGCTGACGCGTGTAAGCGGAACAGTGATTTCAACGGGAATGGCATGCTCCAGACGTTGTGTTCGGTCATCTTCACTCCGGTAGAGTCCGGTAAGCAACAGCTGACCATATAACTCGGCACGATCCTCCCGCTGAATCACCTGGATTTCCGGAAGTAGTTCAACCTCCTCCAGCTCAGCTATTCCCGGAAGCTCTTCCGATAGGTGAATGCGTTCATAAATATCAAACCGCAAGCCGTGGGACTGATCAAACACGGGATATGTCCTCCTTCTTGGCATAATCTAACCCTGAGACAGGCCCAGAGCATAAGCCCAAAATGTTACTCCCCACATGTATATGCTTCAAACAGAAAGGCATGACAACTTTGGTGGCACTAACCGGACAGGATGCTATTAATTTCATAAATTCAGGGACTATTCGAACCTATCTGCCGGCCAATAGATGAACTACTCCGCATGAACAAAGTATTATATGCTGCTTTTGCTATTAGGACATAGATAGATGCTTCTTTCTGAAAAAACAGAAAATTATATACCCTACGAAAAAATAGATAAAAAAAGAACCGTAATACCAGCATTTGCTGATACCACGATTCTCAGGTTTATAACGTAGCCGTCAAGGCGCTTCAGACAGCAGCTCCCGCAGCTGAAGCATATCCTCCGGCCACGGATCGCTTACTTCCAGTTGTTCACCGCTCCAAGGGTGGCGGAAAGACAGCAGCTCGCCATGGAGCGCATGTCGGCCGGCAGCGCTGGAAGCCCAGACCGGGCCGCCATATAGCGCATCCCCATACAAGGGATGACCCATATGGCTGAGATGGACGCGAATCTGATGCGTCCTTCCGGTCTCCAGCTGCACATGCACCAGGCTCCCGCCATGCAGTGCTTCGCGTCCGAGGATTCGAGTCACGGCGGACTGTCCGCCGGGTGAGACTCTTCTCCGCGCCGCATGATGACGATCGCGCCCAATCGGCGCGTCGATCACTTTAAGCGTAGGCGGCACTGTGCCTTCGACGATCGCGGCGTAGAGCCGTGAGATGCTTTTTTCACGCATATTCTCGTCTAGGACAAGCTGAGCGAATTCATTCTTCGCATACATCACCGGGCCTGTTGTATCCTTGTCCAGTCGGTGAATATGCCTTACAGCTACACTAACACCGGTAGCGACATAATGCGCAGCTACAAGGTGATCCAGCGTTACACCTAAGCCACTACCATCCGGATGAACCGCCATGCCTGCCGGCTTGTGGGCAACCAAGCAAAAATCATCCTCATACAGCACCTCAAGCTCTTCCCATACCGGTTCAATACCCGCTTCACGATGAGGGAAAAGCGCCAACCGAAGTCGGTCTCCCTTCCACTGAATGCCTCCCTCGCGGCGCAGACGCAGATGAAGCTTCTCAGGCATCCCTACAGTTTCCAGCAGCCACTTGTCAATTGCAGCTTCAGAGTCCTCGGCTCCAGTAATGATTTTGCCGGGTGTGACTTCCAGCCACTCTCCACGTCTAGTCCAAGCTCCACCACCGGTTCGATCTCCGGCTCCGTTAATCAAAGGGCTTTCAGGGCGTTATAATGGCCCTCAATGGTATCATCAATATCCTGCTCACTATGCGCAGCCGATACGAACATGCCTTCAAACTGTGAAGGCGGCACGCTAATGCCTTGGCTCAACATATGACCAAAATAACGACGAAATAGGTCCGTGTCGCTAGTCTTAGCCGTCTCGAAATTGGTAACAGGTCCTTCCGTGAAGAACGGACAGACCATCGAGCCCACGCGGTTAATGGTCAGCGGAATGCCAGTCTCGATGGAATTCCTATTCAAGCCTGCTTCCAATCGTGCCCCTAATTGCTCCAACCGATCATAAACTTCAGGTGTTAACAGCTTCAACGTAGTATATCCTGCTGCCATTGCTAATGGATTACCACTAAGTGTGCCCGCCTGATAAATCGGTCCCGTAGGAGCGATTTGCTCCATAATCTCTCTTTTGCCGCCATAAGCGCCTACTGGAAGTCCTCCGCCGATGACTTTGCCGAAGCAAGTGATATCCGGAGTAATGTTGAACAATCCTTGAGCACAGCCACGGTTGACACGGAAGCCTGTCATTACTTCATCAAAAATAAGCAAAGATCCATGGTCTGAGGTTAACTTGCGAAGTCCTTCCAGGAATCCTGGAAGTGGTGGTACAACACCCATGTTCCCGGCAATCGGCTCCACAATCACTGCGGCAATCTCACTGCCAAAGCGTTCGAAAGCAACCTGAGTGGACTCCAAATCATTGTATGGAACTGTGATGGTATTTACTGCTACACCTTCAGGAACGCCCGGGCTATCCGGCAAACCTAATGTGGCTACACCAGAACCTGCTTTAATAAGTAAGCTATCCGCGTGGCCGTGATAGGAGCCTTCGAACTTCAAGATTTTGCTGCGTCCGGTATAACCACGTGCCAAACGAATCGCGCTCATCGTTGCTTCCGTTCCGGAGTTAACCATACGTACGATATCTACAGAGGCCACACGTTCAACAACGGTTTTTGCCATCTCTGTTTCGAGTAAAGTTGGTGCGCCAAAGCTTGTCCCTTTTACTGCCGTCTCCTGCAATGCCTTTACAACCTCAGGATGCGCATGACCCATAATCAGCGGTCCCCATGAGCATACATAGTCGATAAAGCTGTTGCCGTCGATATCATAAATACGCGAGCCGACCCCATGATCCACATAAATTGGAGTCAAACCTACGGATTTGAACGCCCGTACAGGGCTATTCACCCCACCGGGAATATATTGTTTTGCTTCATCAAAAGCCTTGCGGGACGCTTCCTCTTTACGCGCCATTGGCTCATTACTCATCTATCTTCACTCCTATTCTGTTCTTGGTCACACAGGTATAAGGCAGCTGCCTTTGCAGCGATATCGTTGTGATTGAGATTAACTACGCAGCCAGCGCGCAGCATCTTTTGCAAAATAAGTAATAATAATATCCGCTCCGGCCCGTTTCATGCCAGTCAGCATTTCCAGCACAACGGCTTGCTCGTCAATCCAGCCTTGCAGCGCTGCTGCTTTTACCATGGAATATTCGCCACTCACATTGTAAGCCACAAGAGGCAAATCGAACTGGTCGCGGATCGTACGAATCACGTCCAAGTAAGCCAGAGCTGGCTTCACCATTAACATATCTGCACCTTCCAGCACATCGGATTCTGCTTCACGGAGCGCTTCGCGCAGATTGGCAGGGTCCATTTGATACGTTTTGCGATTTCCGAACTGTGGTGCTGAATCCGCAGCTTCGCGGAAAGGGCCATAAAATGCCGAAGCATATTTGACCGAATACGACATAATCGGCACATGCTCAAAGCCATTCTCGTCTAGTCCCGCACGAATTGCGTGTACGAATCCATCCATCATATTCGAAGGGGCAATAATATCTGCTCCAGCTTTAGCTTGGGATACCGCCGTACGGGTCAACAGCTCTAGCGAAGCATCGTTGATGACATCACCGTGTACCACACCATTTACCGTATGCGTATGCACCATCCCGCAATGTCCGTGATCCGTAAATTCACAAAGGCAGGTATCTGCAACGACCAACAGCTCAGGGTACCACTGCTTGATCAAGCGAGTAGCCTCTTGCACAATTCCATCCTCTGCGAAACCGGAAGAACCGATAGCATCCTTCGTTTCAGGAATCCCGAATAGCAACACAGCCGGAATGCCTAGTGCGGCAATCTCGTCCACTTCTGCTTTTAAAGTATCCAGCGAAAAATGGTACACGCCCGGCATCGAGCTAATCTCATTCTTCACACCTGTTCCATAAGTCACAAATATAGGCTGTACAAAATCCAGTACATTCAGTACTGTCTCCCGCACCATACCACGAATTCCAGCAGAACCGCGTAGACGACGGTGACGTGTAATTGGAAAGCTCATTTGTTCATCCTCCTGAAAATAAAATATATAACCAAACCCTCGATCGTTGACTAACTGCGGCTGCTTAGTTGTAGTTTGTGCAGTTATTTTGATGTTATATCGTAACTGTAAGCTTTAGTTGCACTCTCTACAGTTATTTATTACAAAAGAGCGAAACTCCCTGTTTTAGCCCGTTTTTAATTGCACATATTACAATTAAAATCGATCTTCGCTTATATCCAGGGAATTTAAGTGTATAAAGTGCAACTAAACCTCAATCAGACCTCATGCTAACAGACCTCATACCAGTCTCGTAACCAGATTAAAAGCTATATTTCCACTAGATTGCATACTAATCCAAGTACCCAACATCTAATATATCACTTAGAACTGCGTGAACTTTATACATACACACATAAACTTACTCACCCATACACACACCAGTTAGTTTACAACTTCGCCATCCATCATACTCTGAGCTTCAACAGTACCTGCGTTTGGTGGCCAATTTAATGTTACTTAAGTTACTTACAATAGCGGCGTGGCGCTTCCGAGCTTAGATACAACTACAGACGATGTTGTAAAGCCGATGTTCTATTGGCGTCAATTCAAGCTTTTTGTAGCTGAGTCTCCGCATTCCAGCGACAGAGCTCCTGCACCAGACTATTAATAGTTGCTTCTTCAGGTAGCAGTCCCGGGGTAAGCCCCGCTTCCACGGCAGTCTGCTCAGTTAATGGCCCGATGCAGGCTATTTTCACGTTAGCTAGCAATGGGAGTGGATCTTCGAGCCCCATTCTTTTCAGAATGTGGATGAAATTGCGCACCGTTGAAGAACTAGTAAAAGTCACCGCGTGAACGCGCCCCTCCTCCAGTAGCTTCAGCAGCTCGTCGTCATCCTCACCCGTCACAACCGTCTCATAGGTATCGACGTCTGTGACTTGAAGGCCAAGCTCTCTCAGCTTGTCCGGCAGCCAGTCGCGCCCCAGATCGCCGCGCGGCAACAGCACGTTCTGCCCCGGCAGCAGCTGGGGACCGAACTTCTCAATCAGACCCTCCGCCTGAAACTTCGCCGGAAGCTCCTCAGCAATCACCCCGCGCTGCGCCAGCGCGGCTGCTGTACCCGGCCCCACCGCTGCAATCCTTGCGCGGTGAAGCCCCCGAATGTCCGCCCCCTGCTCCGCTAAGTGGCGCCAAAAAAACTCCACGCCGTTCGGGCTAGTGAAGAATACCCAATCGTACGATTCCAGCGCGCCAAACGCCGCTGCAATCTTCTCCTTCTTCTCTGCGCCTTCCGGCATGATCGTCTCGATCACCGGGAACTCGTAGGGTTCACCGCCGAGTTCCTCAATCATATCCACCAGCTCGCTCGCTTGGCTGCGAGCCCGTGTTACCACGATTCGTTTGCCGAATAACGGCATCGCCTCGGCCCACTTCAGCTGCTCACGCTGCAGCACCACGTCGCCAACAACGATGACGGCCGGCGGCTGAAAATCCGCAGCCTTCACCTTCGCCTCAATATCGGCGAGGGTTCCCGTCAACGTCTCCTGATCTGCGCGAGTACCCCAGCGCACCAGCGCCACTGGTGTTTCTGGCGGACGCCCATGCTTGATCAGCTGGGCGCTGATATATCCTATTTTAGCTACGCCCATCAGGAATACTAACGTCCCCGTGGCATTCGTTACTTTATCCCAATGAATGGAATGATCCAGTTTATCTGGACTCTCATGTCCGGTGATAATCGACAGGGAAGAAGCATGATCGCGGTGCGTGACAGGTATACCCGCATAAGCAGGTACGCTGATCGCCGACGTGATACCCGGTACGATTTCGTAATAGATCCCATTTTTGCGCAGCAGCTCCGCTTCTTCACCTACGCGGCCAAAAATCGTAGGGTCCCCACCCTTCAGCCTCACCACTGTTTTCCCCTGTAAAGCCAGATCAACTAACAATTGATTAATCTCTTCCTGCTTCATCGTGTGGCGATCCGGCAGCTTGCCAACATAAATCTTCTCGCCGCCGGGCTTCATGCATTTCAGCAATCTAGGACTTGCCAGCCGATCGTACACCAGCACGTCGCTTTTTCGAATACACTCGAGGCCTTTTACAGTAATCAGCTTTGCGTCCCCGGGACCTGCACCTACCAAATAAACCTTCCCCGTCAATCCCCTCATCCCCTAACGTCTGACAGTATCTTCTCCGCTCCTCTTGCGATCAGCTTCTTAGCGACTTCTTCGCCGAGCTGTACCGGATCCACTCCAGTGCAAGTTTCTTTCAAAATCGTTGAACCGTCAGGTGTTCCCACCATTCCGGTTAAGGAGATTATTTTGTGCTCCGCAGTAGTGGCTTCCGCGGCTGCGTCAAGCACCGCATAAGCACCAATTGGCACTTGGCAGCCGCCGTTCAGCGCGCCAAGGAACGTGCGCTCCGCCGCCACCGTCAACGCTGTATCGGCGTCGTTATATAACGCCAGCAGCTTCCGCAGGTCGGCGTCATCTGCGCGGCACTCGATGCCGAGTGCGCCCTGCCCTACAGCGGGCAGGCAAACTTCCGGCGGCAGGTAGGCGCTCACGCGATCCTGCCAGCCCATGCGTGACAGCCCCGCTGCTGCAAGCAGGATCGCGTCGTATTCGCCGCTCTCCAGCTTGCCCAGCCGCGAGTCAATGTTGCCGCGCACGGGCTCAATGACCAGATCAGGCCGCAGCGCAGCTAGCTGGCTGGAACGGCGTAGGCTGCTTGTGCCTACGCGTGCGCCAGGAGGCAGCTCGTTCAGCGAGACGCCTCCGTTAGAGATCAGTGCATCGCGCGGATCGACACGCTTCGGCACAGCGCCGTTGATCAGCCCCTCCGGTAGCTCGGAGGGCATGTCCTTCATGCTGTGCACTGCCATGTCGATTTCCTTTTCAAGCATTGCTTGCTCGATTTCCTTCACGAACAGCCCTTTGCCGCCGACCTTGGACAAGGTGACATCAAGGATGCGGTCCCCTTTGGTAATAATCTTTTTCACCTCAAAAGTAAATCCAAACCCATGCTCCTCACTAAGTCGCTCCAGATCAGCAATTACATGCCCTGTTTGCGTCAACGCAAGCGCACTCTGTCTACTCCCCACAATAATCTTACGCATTGTCCATTCCTCCTGATAGCGTCTGCCTCTTACTCTTCACCGTAGAACATATATAGTACTTCCGAGGTTGTAGCTCAATTAAGGGGGATTTTTGTCCCTCTTTTTGCTGATATGGCCGTTTTCTGCTAATTCAAGGGTATTTATACACCTCATTTAGCGTCTTCGGCGACTATAGCTCAATTCTGGGGTATTTTTGTCCCTCTTTTCGCTGATACGACCGTTTTCAGCTAATTCAGGGGTATTTATACACCTCATTTAGCTTCTTCAGCGACTATAGCTCAATTGAGAGGTATTTTTGTCCCTCTTTTCGCTGTTTTGCTCATCTCTAATTAGTTCATCAGTACTTTTACCGCTATCTCACCTATCCCGACAGTAGCCTATTTTTCTCATATCATTAATCTAACCTAATTTTGTAATCTTCACAGTGTCCACGCGCACTTTTACTCCGCCCGATGATCAGCAATCCAAGCATCCATATCCTCCGGGCTCCACGCGATAAAGCTACCGTTTCTCATTTCATTCAACACATCGAGCGTCCCAAGCTTCCGCAAAAGTCTGCCACGAACTTCAGCAGAAGATTCTTGTTCCTTAATCCGGGTTCGCATGGTATGTACAAAATCCAAATATGGCTCATACGCCGCATCCAGCGCCTCTTCAAGCACACTTTTAATCTTCGCAGCCGCAAGCGGACCAGCACCCGAAGTAGATACAGCTACCGTCAAACGCCCCCTACGTACAACTCCGGGCGTGATAAAATCCCCCGCTTCCGCATGGCTAGCCACATTCACATGAATGCCAAGTCGCCTAGACTCCTGCGCAACCTCTTCATTAATCACTCTATCGTTAGTGGCTGCATATACGAGAAAGGCCCCACGGAGATCTCCGGGAGCATAAGGGCGGTCATGCCAGGTCATGAGACCCTTTTTCACTAGAGAGGCAAGCGTATCTGTCAAAGAGGGACTAATCATCTTAACCACCGCTCTAGCTTCCAGCAGCCCACTCACCTTCCGTTCAGCCACGGCACCACCGCCAATAACCACAACCTGTTGCTTTTCACAATCCAGCATTATGGGCAAATACCGAGTCATGCTCTTCACTCCCCGCTCCAACCGTGAAAACCAGATAAAGAATTCAACAAAAAATTCAAGATAGTAAAAGCATATCCTAAAATCGCCCAGCGAGCCATACTTACTCCACTTTTCCGCCCGGATTTCTTAAAGATAATATAAAATATGTAAATTCCAAGGCCAATAAGTGTCGTTAGTACTTTTAAATCCTTCAATAATAGTGTCCGTCCCTCAGAAACAATAGATAAGCTAGCCACCACCAGAGAGATTGCCAGCAAAGGAGTCCCCACCAGAATAGCGGTGTAAGAATATTTATCTGTAGTCTCTAAGTTCGGTAAACGACGAATTCGGTCACTCCATTGCTTGCTTTTGAGTCTGGTGTGCAGGAATAAGTACAATATTGCAAATACCGTCCCAAGTGTCAGTGCGGCAAAACTCAAATTGGCCAAAATCACATGCATTGTCAACCAGCCATACACCGAGCTCCAAGTCTCAAGCGTATGTCCCCCCGCCGTCAGCCACACCCGATTTAGGAGAAAAACACAGAATCCAGCCACACTAAGCAGCAGAATCGTAAACTCGCCTCCACGTGTGAAAGCCACCGCAAGCGAAGTCAGCACAATACTAAATGCAAACCAGAATAAGAAATCATAAGGTGTGAAAATGGGCAGTCCCTTCTCCTGAGAGAAACGAATCCCCAGTCCTGCAGCTTGCAAAAGACCCACAACAACAAGAAGCCCCGTGCCTAACCGCTTCCCACTCGGGTTGCGATAAAGGCAATCCGAGAAAACAAACAGCAGGCTCAGGGCATATAGCAGCAGAGCGGCATCATATATTCCGTTCAGCAGTTGCATATCACTCACCTACCCAACAGGCCTGCCGGAGCAAGCACCGTCTTAGGCACAGAAAAATCGCCGCTACCGGCAGTACGTTCTGTGGAACTAGACTGCTTAACCGGGGCGGAATCTCCGCCATCTGAATTAGATTCGAGCTGTTCCTGTAGCGCAAAGATTTTGGAGAAATAATCAAGAGCTTCATTCCCCTGCTTGCCACCGGACATCTCTTTAATAACATTGATTGGATCATGCATCATTTGGTTCACAATGCTTTTGGTCAAGCGACGGATCACCTTGCGCTGATGCTCGTCCAGCTCAGGCAGCTTATTGAACAGACTCTCCATCGTTTCCTCATGAATCGCATTCGACTTATCCTGAAGCGCCCGGATTACCGGTCTCACGCCAAGCGTCTTAAGCCACAGCTGGAACTCATCCATTTCCTCACCGATCATCACTTCAATCTTCGCAGCTTCACTCCGGCGCATTTCCAGGTTACTCTCCACAATGCCCTCCAGATCGTCAATATCATACAAAAAAACATCTGGCACATTAGCCGCTGCAGGATCAATATCACGGGGTACAGCTATATCAATCATAAAAAGCGGCCGCGAAGGACGACGCTTCATAGCATTCGCTACCTGATCTGCCGAAAGTACATACCCATCAGCTCCCGTTGAGCTGATCACGATATCTACCTCATTAAGAGTTTTTAGCGCATCTTCAATCGTGCTTGGCTTACCCGAGAACTTCTCTGCCAGTTCAATCGCACGCGACAGCGTACGGTTAGCGACAATCACTTCAGCCGCACCACTACTATATAGATGCTTTACAGTGAGCTCGCTCATTTTGCCGGCGCCGAGAATCAGTACTCTTTTACCAGTGAACATGCCAAAAATCCGCTTGCCCAGCTCCACTGCCGCATAGCTGACAGATACTGCGCTTTCGCCGATTGACGTTTCACTATGTGCTCTTTTGCCGAGTGTCACCGCTTGTTTAAATAACCGATTGAACCAAGTTCCAGTTACACCCTCAGCCTGAGCCGTGAGAAAAGAACTTCGCACCTGTCCCAGGATCTGCGTCTCGCCAATCACCATGGAATCCAGGCCGCAGGTCACGCGGAACAAATGCGCAATCGCCTGCTCGTCTTCATATATATACATATGCTGTGCAAATTGCTCGTTTTTCACTCCAAACCACTGCTCCATAAAGCCGCGGAGGAAATAACCTCCCATATGAAGGCGGTCCATGACCACATAAATTTCCGTACGGTTGCAGGTGGCTACTACGACCCCTTCCAGCACACCCTTCGTCTTCATCAGTTGATGAAGCGCTGCCGGAAGATCACTCTCCGCAAAAGCAAACTGTTCCCTAACCTCCACGGGAGCCGTACGATAATTCAGGCCAACGACGACGATGTGCATCGATAGTTCACCATCCTAGTCTCTATTCATTACTGTGTACAGTTATATTAAAGAATATTTTTACATAATATTCACTTTCACAACATCTCAAAACACTGTGTTAAGTATATCACACGAAAATACGACTTTTTACAGATTTTTTGAACGCTTTATGAAATCCAGATAATAATTATTATAAATAAAAAACCGCAGGTTCGCTACGGTTAGGATGGGTTATTTTGTGATTAATTATTAACGAACTTAAAATTTCTCGGGTTTTTCAACTTTAATCGACGCTACTTCTCCGCACCTTTTACAAAATGTGTAGATAAGTGGTGAGCCAAAAGAAAAGGATTTTCCAATAGGCATAAGGTTAGCATCTGCGCTGCTTACTTCGCCTTTGGTGAATGTAGTGCTACCACTACCACATGATTTACAAACTAAGTTCACTTCGTTCATAACGATCACCTAAGATAAAGTATATGACATTCCGAACACTACGATAATCTACTAAATGATAGACTCCATTCCTTTTGGCGGAAGCTAACGAAACCAGTTCTTAATTTGATCAAGAATACTATTTGCCTCCGGTCCTTTGTAACCGTTAGGTGTTGCCGATCATTTTAATAGACTCGTTGAACGTAGTTTCACAACTCTTTCGGTCACTCCACCAACCATGTGTTACTTGCCACAACTAAATCCTCCAAGTAGGAGTTTATCTGTGCGCGTATTGTACTCCTCAATGGGTTGCCTGTGATGTATCCAGATTTACTCATTATTAAATCAACATCGCTGCACCGTTACAATTCTGTGACGTTGACTATTTAGGCTGTCGAAGTACTTTGCTGCAATCAAAGAACACTTTCTAGCGAAGCTTATTTCAGTTTATGATGTGTACGCCATTAGCAAATTTGACTTTATAAAGGAATATTATGACCACGTTCAAACATCAAACGTACATCATCACAACGCGGCAGCGTCTTACATATTTAGGAAGTGAAATTCCCAGGTTTATTAATTTCAATTACTGATCTAAATCGATATAAAAATACTTAATCAATTATAAGTTAATAAGTTGTATACTTATGTCATTGTGCTTAATTAATTACTGCATTATTTTGTAAGTAAATATGTATTTTCGAAGAGACATAGGGGGATTATTGTGGAACAAATCAAGGAAGTTGCATATTCAAATTTAATCAATAAGGAGAGGGATACCAGGCTGGATATATTAAGGTTCTTTGGCATCGTCTGCATTGTTTTAGCACATGTTTCTCCACCTAATTTGCTCTTTCAATTGAGAAATTTCGATGTTCCTTTGATGGTTCTTGTCTCTGGAACGGCGTTTAGTATTTCTTCTAGATCCCATGTCACGTATGGAAAATATCTATTAAAGAGGCTAAATAGATTGTTAACTCCAACGTGGATTTTTCTCACAGGGTTCTTTTTAGTTATTTATATTTTTTCGTTAATTATGTCTCGAGAATACCCATTTACAATAAACACTATTTTATCTAGCTATTCACTGACTTCAGGCATTGGATATGTTTGGATAGTGCGTGTATTCTTAATAACTGCAATGGTTTCGCCGTTCCTTCTGTATCTGAATAGGAAAATACAAAGTAATGTAGTTTATTTTACAATGATTGCTACCATCTATGCTGCTTATGAATTATCTTTTCTTGTCCTCGGATATACCAACAATAAATTCCTAAGCTTTGTACTCGAAAATTTTATATACGTCCTTTTACCGTATGGGTGCCTGACGGCGTTGGGAGTACGAATCCCCAAAATAAGAAACAAAACTATAGTCCATATGATGTTATTGTTCGGTGTTTTGTTCTGCTCTCTATCCCTAATCTTGTACTCGAATGGATTTACTCAAACACAAGATTACAAATACCCAGCAAGGCTTTACTATATTTCATATGCCTTATTCATTTCATTGATATTGTACTTACTAAGTAGCAGGAAATTATTTATTAAGATTTTCTCTAATAAAGTAGTGAAGTTTATCAGCTTCTCATCGTTTTGGATTTATCTATGGCATATTTTTTATTTATATTTTTGGTCTGAGATCAAAAAGTTATTACCATTTTCTTTAGATGCTTTCTATATTAATTTTATTATAGTTTTCTCTCTATCATGTGTGACAACTTATACACAGAAAAAACTAGTTGAAGGAGCGTCCTTAAAGGTTGGTTCTAAAAATGGAGTTGCGAAGGCTATTACTAAGGTGCTATTAGGTTAATTGAACTCCTTGGACGAAACAAGGTTGCAAATTATTAATTCTTATAACCACCTCTTTTGATATCTGCAATTGGATATAATGCAATTATAGTATTAATTTAGACAAATCCAAGGTAACGTAATGAAACAAGGAAAATTATTTTGTACTCTTGTGGAAAATCCTCTTTACGAAAAAATGAAATTATCAAAATACGAAGAAAGCAAATAACGCAAATGTTAATTCTACGATATGGTTGGAACGAAATAAAAAGCACAAATAAATTGGAACCTTCCCCATACCACCAAATAAATTAACCTTTACCCGTTAATTAAGGGAATTAAGAAAGAGACGGTTCATCTATCTCTGGAGGAGAACTTGAGTTATCTCATGATTAAATTGACCATTTTAATCGCAAATTGGTTACGGAAGTTCAAAATAAAAAAAAAAATCGAGGAATACGGAGGAAACTGGAAGGGTATACACTTCGAAAGCATATAAGAAAAAGTGACCGATCTGAAAGTATAAGTCAAATAACTAAAAAAGCCCAATCCTAATTTGCAAGAGGTGGGAAGCTTTACGGGTAGCCATTCTCTACGAGGGAACTGTACTTGGAGAAGCCCGAGATCTGAATTCGACTCACGCAAATGGCACACAGCAGGACATATGATTTACTCCAACAAAGAATTCTCCCATAACAAACTCGGCGACCTTGCACCGGTTAGATATCGAATGCAAGTCGCCACTTTGATACCTGTTTTCTTCCTGTCTATTTGACGGGGCGCTATGACCATCTATTACGACTTTTTATTCTGATAAACCAAACAAGTACCAAACCCAAAAGAATACCTAAAGAATCTATAACTATATCGTATAATCTGCCATCACGGCCAAAGTATAATTGAATTACTTCTGTCAAAACTGCAAAAGTAACGGAAAAAGCGATACACATTCTATAATTACCCATCACTCTTTTCAAAAGTACTGCAAAAATGGCGAAGCCTGTAAAGTGTCCAATTTTTTGACCAATGTATGCAGTTGAGAATTTTAAATCAAATTTGAGTAGATTGTGATAATCAGCATTTGATTTCCAATGAAAAAAAGGAATCTCACCTGCCCCCCAAAATCCCGAATTAGAGGCAGATGTGAATACTAATAATGCAATCCCCCATAATAAGAGTAATATAATCCTCATATCCTCCCTACTTTCAGTCTTCAAATAGGTTGCCAATATCTAAAGTCATTCAAACAAGCGTTGAAATAATTCATTATCCAATTATTGCTTTTGAAATAGCGTTCCACAACTCTATTTTAGAGCACATCAAGCTAGTCTCTACTAAACAGATCTCTAGTATAAACCTTATCTTCAACATCTTTAATATCATCCGATAGTCTATTAGCCACAATAACGTCGGATATCTCCTTGAATCTCTCAAAATCTGTTATTACTTTTGAATGATAAAACTCATCAACATCAAGTGTTGGCTCAAACACCACAACTTCAATACCCTTTGCTTTAATTCGCTTCATAACACCTTGAATAGATGACTGACGGAAGTTATCAGAATCCATTTTCATAGTTAACCTATAAATCCCAACAACTTTCGGATTACTTTTTATAATCATTTCTGATATATGATCTTTTCTTGTTCTATTCGCATCAACGATTGCTGCCATAATATTTTGAGGAATATCTGCATAATTAGATAGTAATTGTTTGGTATCTTTAGGCAGGCAGTAACCACCATAACCAAAGGACGGATTATTATAATGATTGCCTATTCTAGGATCTAGACATACTCCATTAATAATTTGCATCGTATCAAGACCTCTAACTTCTGCATATGTATCAAGTTCGTTAAAATATGCTATTCTTAATGCAAGATAGGTATTTGCAAACAATTTAACTGCTTCTGCTTCTGTTGAATCTGTAAATAATACAGGAATATCTTTCTTAATTGCCCCTTCAACTAAAAGATTAGCAAAGACTCTCGCTCTCTCTGAATGTTCCCCCACAACAATTCTAGAAGGGTATAAATTATCATATAAAGCCTTGCCTTCTCTTAAAAACTCTGGTGAAAAAATAATATTTTCTGTATTAAATACTTCCCTTATTCTCTGTGTATAACCAACTGGGACCGTTGATTTAATAATCATTACTGCATCTGGATTTATGGAAATCACGCTTTCAATAACAGCTTCAACAGTTGTAGTATTGAAATGGTTTTTTTCCGTGTCATAATTAGTTGGTGTAGAGATGATAACATACTCTGCATTTTTAAAAGCCTTATAATTATCAGTCGTTGCAGATAAATTCAAATCCTTAGACTCTAAGTATTCTTCAATCTCTCTATCAATAATAGGAGATTTCCTATTATTGATCATATGTACCTTTTCTTCAACAGTATCAAGTGCTATTACCTCATTATTTTGAGCTAATAACACTGCATTAGAAAGTCCTACATACCCTATCCCAGCGATTGTAATTTTCAATTGTAATACCTCCCATTTTATCCACAAAAATCAAAAAAAGATTTAAGCTATAATAATCTATATGAATTACCGCATAGAAGATAAATCAGATAGCATTACGAAAATATTAAATCATTCATTCACCTGATATGTTTAATATAAAACAACTCAAGTTCTTTTGCGACTGAGTATGCACTATATCCATGTTGTTCTACCAACTCTATGCTCTCATTATTAAATCGAATTCCTTTATAGTTTAAGATTGTATGTACCCATGAATCCATGCTTAAATCTAAACTCAGTCTAGTAATATAGTTTGAAATACACACTACCTCAGGAAATCCCGTGGATAAGACAGTAGGTGTACCGGCTGCCTGGGATTCAATAGCAGTAGTTCCAAAACCCTCATAGTAGGATGTACCAACAAAAACATCGAATGAAATATAATAATCCCAAACGTTACTTCGTTCCCCTAATAAAAGCACTTTATCATTTAGTCCATACATTCTTACCTTATTTTCAATTTCACTTCTCATGCTACCTTCCCCAACTATAACTAATACTGCATTACTATGCTGATGTTGCAATTGATTAAATACATCAAGTAAAAACATCAAATTCTTTTGGGGTGATAATCGTCCAATCGTTCCTATTACAAATTTATTATCTATTTTTAGTTCTGAACGAATAGAATTTCTTTTATCTTCCGAAAAATGAAACCTATCGGTTTGTATTCCATTTTTTATAACTTTAACCAAAGACGCTTTCTTTTCTCCAACCCCCCATACTCCAGCCTCATACGAACAGGCGAAATAATCTGTTGCTAATGAAGGAGTTAAAGATTTTAACAATTTCTTTATTGAAACATTCTTTTCATTTGGAAGATAATCTGTAGTTCTAGAATGCAATATCCTACATGATATACCAGCCTTTTTAGCCGCATACAAAACAAAAATCCCTGTACTTAAATCATGAACATGGACTACGTCAAATTTATTTTCTTTAAAGAAGAGAGTCAATTTTTTTATATATTCTATGACACTTCCCATTTTCAATGAGGGTAAATTATAATATTCTCCACCCATTTTTTGGAACTCATTCAAATTATCACTATCATCAATCTGATTCAACTTTAGTAAATAGAACTTAATTTTCGTTTTGTCTATATTTCTATACCAATCTAATAATCTGGATTCAATACCACCTGAATTAAACCCTGGAGCATAGTGTAGTACCTTTATCATTTTATTGTTAGTATTTTCCATAATTAACGCCTCTCTGTATAATATGTAGTATTATTGTTTTTTTCTATTAAATAAAACTAAAAATCTATCTTTCCCAGGAAATTTTATATAATTAAGTAAATCTCTAATATCATTTCTTGTACTAGGTACAAGATACATCAGTATAAAATAGAATGTCAGGCTTAGAATGACTGAAATTACTGACCAGGTAGAACCAGAATTCATCATGTTCAACAATAATGAAAATCCTACCATTATAGTAGATCCTAATAGAGCCCCCCATACATTTCTTATCAAAACAATAGGACCAATATGAAATATAAAATACATCAAACATAAATGCACAATAATTTGTTGGATTTTAATGAATGAAGTAGCATAGGCTAAAGTTAGAAAACCTGTTTTTGAACTAATAATCAATATAGGAATTAAAAACAAAAGATGAAATATTTGTGCCCATACTGAAATCATCGGTCTACCTTTCGCCCTGTAAAACTCACTGCAATATTGAGCAAGAACTAAAGTGACACTACTCATCAAGCCGTATATTCCAACAAAAGGAATAGCCTCATTCCATTGGCTTCCCAATAAAACACTAGTGATTAACTCTTTGTATAAAAAAATACAAGCTCCTATTGGCAAAATAAAAAAGGCGACGCCCTTTATAAATTTTAAATAAAATTTCTCGAATGCTATGCTATCATTTTGCAATCTAGAGAGGGAGGAAAATAATACTGATGTTGTAGAAACGGTAACAATCGCCATAATACCATTTACTGTAGTTATTGTGGTTTTATAAAGCCCTAAATAGTAAACAGTCATTGCGCTGCTAACAATAAATGTTCCTATATATGAAGTGAACCAACTGAAAATCGCTTCGGTTAAAGATCCAATACTGAAACTTAACATTTCTTTCAACACAGAAAAATTGTAGTAAAATGTGGGCTTCCACGTCGATTTCATAGTCAGTATTATAGCGTTAACCAAATTCCCGAAAATCGTTCCAATAATTAAAGACCAATAACTAAAACCTAGTAACGCCAACGGAATTGTGATTACCAAAGGAACACATACACCGATTATTCGTACATAAAACAATGTCTTGAAATCTAAATATCTTCGATAAATAGCTGTTTGAATACTTGAAAAAGATGTTAATGGTAATGATATACCCGAAACAGCTATAACACTCCCTAACCCTGGATTACCAACCCATTTTGCAATTTCTTCCGAAAAAAATCCAATTATTAACCAAATCAGAAAAGAAATACCTAAGTTGGTCCAGAATGCAACAGCGATACTTTGAAGCATTTTTTTGTTATTAGGAAATTCAAACTGTACAATATACTTTTGAAATCCCGAGTCACTAAGCATGTCAGCAAAACTGATAATCATGGTGACTGTTGCAATAACGCCAAATGCTTCTGGTGATAGGATTCTTGCAATCACCATGCTTGTAATGGGGACAATAAGTTTGGCAATTATTTCTGCCATAGAAGACCACTTGACTGCAGTCATAACTTTTTGATTGAAATTATTCAATTAATTATACCGATGATCCTTTCTTAACTTATATTAAGCTTGCAAAAAATTATAATTTGATTTTAAAGGTTTAATTACTGCGGGGACTCCTACCGCTAGAGTATTAGGAGGAACATCATTTAAAACGACAGCGTTTGCACCTATTACAGCTCCTTTACCCACAACGACAGGTCCTAATATGCAAGCTCCAGCAAAAACAACTACTCCTTCTTCAAGTATAGGACCACCTTGATTTTCTAGTTTACCATTGATTATTTTTCCGTTTCCACCTAACGTTACATTCTGATATATTTTACAATTAGGACCAACTTTAGCTTTTGGATGAATCACACAACCTAAACCATTGTGTATAAATTGCACAGATGGATCAACACTGGCTGTGTATATGAAATCAAATGAAAACATAATTCTCAATACATAGCAATACAACACTGCTATTCTTATTTTTCCCTTGTTATAAGCCTTAATTGCTTTTTGAACAAAGAATTCAGACTTTCGCAATGGATTTCACCTCACTTTCATTACTCTGCGAACTAATAATAACCATGATGATAGTAACAGATAAAAATCTAGAACTTACGATATCCGGAATAAACATCGATCCAAACAAAACCGTATATATTATCCATCTGTTGTTGTTAGTTTTATTTATGTTTTTTCTAAATAAAATCACTAAATTTGAGACTAATAGTAGAGTTCCTACCAAACCAGCTTGAGCTAAATACTGGATGAAAAAATTATGAGGAGCACCAGCTCCCGTTGTAAGGTACAAATTGTTTAGTCCAAATCCTGCACCTAAAAAAATATGGTTAGAAAATACATCTAGTGCATATAAATAATTATCAATTCTTCCAGACCCGTCTAGTAGGGCCTGACCACCTCGGCTTAACATTACGTAATTAAATATATACGGTAAACTAACTACTACAATCATCACAATTACTAATGCCTTAACATTTCCTGTTATGAATTTCTTAATAATATAAAATGAAGCTAAAATCAAGAAAACATAAAGTCCTGTTCGTGAATTAACGATCAGTATTGAATAGATTAATAATATTTCAAGCAATATTAGCTGATAAAATTTAATTCTTTTTTCTTCAAAATATAAAACTAACAATAACATAGCCCCAGTTGCAATATATAAGGTCGTAAAGCTAAAATCATTCATTAATCCGCCATATGTAATTCTACCAACCCCGTAAATTGTATAATGCCCTATTTCTTTTCCTGTATTTAAGATGTAAAATCTTTGCATTAAAACTTGTAAAGAGAAACCAATAACGCTCATAATATAAAGAAAATTCATTTCTTTAATAAATCTCTCACTACGAAATTTCTTCAAATATTCACCTATTGAGAATGAAAAGAGAAACAAGAATATCGTTAAGATCTGTTTAAATGCATCGGAAAGATTCTCTACTCTGAACAAAGTGATACTACAAAATGCAGCAAAAAAAATAATTAACAACAAATATATTTTATTTAATCTTCCTTTAAAGACTACCATCAAAAACAAAGAAATTGTCAGTAATGTAAACCAAGTTAATGGAAATTCACTATAACTTGTTCCAATAATTGAGACAAAAGAAGTAGGGATAAATATTATCATAAGATAGAAAAGAGCTTGAAAAAGGTTAGTTTTCATAGAGAACAAGTAAAATAGATACATTGCAAATAATGCACTAACAATTCCGACTAACGCGTTATTTAGTAATTCGTAATAGATCATAAGAACATCGTAAACGATGCATATAATCGAAATCTTCCATTTATTAATACTACTACTTTCATTATTGCTCTTAGCTTTTATCAATCGTAGTCCCCTCCTTTTATCTTTAGTCAAGGTAAATGTTTTTCAACATTTCACGGTATGATAATATGTTATCCAAGGTTTTCGCACGTGAAGCTGCATTTTTACTTTTCATCTCTAAGTAAGTTACATTTGTTAAAAGTTTATATATTTCATCGCAAAACTCACTATCACTACTACAGAGCATACCAGTTTCGTTATTAATAATTTGTTTTAAGCCACCAGCATATGTACATACTACCGGTCGTCCTAATGCCATGGCCTCAACTGCAACCAATCCAAAACCTTCCCAATCAGAGGTCATACAGAGTATTTTTGAATTGCCCAAGATAGGATACGGATTTTCCAAAAATCCTAACAAAGTAATTGTGTTCACTAATTCTAATTCTTCAATCAATTTTTCGCACTCTTGCCGCAGTTCACCATCGCCTATTACCGCAACTTTTATATCAGGGAATTTTTCTGTTATTACCTTCACTATTTTTATTAACCTTATCGGGTTTTTTGCAGTAACTAGTCTTCCTAGAAATATCAAATCAAAATTTCCAGTTTTTGAATTTGGTGTTAATGCTTTTTTTTGAATCGCATCAATATTGATGGGATTTCCAACCATTATCGTCTTTCTGCTAATAAGATCACTAAAAACATATTCATCTAATATAGATTCCGATACAGTTAGTATTTTTTTATACCTAAAGCACGATGCTAAAAATTCTAAGGATCTTAAACCATATTTTTTTATCCAAGGTGAATTATTATGTAAATGGCTTATAATTGTACAATTAACTGCCAATGCACACAAAATACTTGCAGTAAAATCATGAGCATGTATTATATCAGGTTTGTATTCTCTAACTACTCTCCTCACCTCAGATATTGAGATATATTTCATAGGCATAAATTTAATTTTTCTCCCATCCAAGACATTTTTAATTGGGCCGTCTTGACTGGAATAAACCATATCTAATTCAGTATCGCGGAACATTTCAATTATTTCACAGACTACATTCTCGGCACCTGAATATTTATCACTTTGAAGCAAATGTAGTACTCTAATACTCTTTTCCATTTAATCTCCCAGAATATCAATGTATATTTTTTCAACTTTTTTTTTCACATGTTCTATATCAAATTGTCTAATGGCTTCTAAATTTGATAAAGACATTCGTTTCCTTAGTTCTGGATTATCAGCCAAAATAGTTATACATTCACTAATCTTATCGATATCATTAGGTTCTCTTAAAAATCCACCTATTTCATCCTCTATCAGATCAACATTCCCCCGTATTTTGGATGCTATACAAGGTAGACCACTCGCCATTGCCTCCATCATTGATCGAGGTAAACCTTCTTGATATGTTGTAAAAAGGAATATATCAGAAATTTTGAGTAATTCTTTAATATTCTTTCGAAAACCTAAAAAATGAATTTGTTGTTCGACATTTAATTTTCTACTCAGAGCTTTCAGCTTCTCCAATTCAGGTCCCTTACCACATATCAGAAAATGAATATTAGGATTATTACAATTAGCAATGGCTTTAATTGAAGACTCATAATTTTTTCGTTTTATTAAATCCCCCATTGAAATTAATACGACATCACTACTTTTCAAACCTGTGGATTTCCTTAAGTCTTCCCTATTAATATGAATGTTTTTATACGCTTTAGTATCTATTCCAACCCCAGGTATGTAATATACCTTTTGTTCATTGCGAAGCTTAAACTCTTTCGCTGCCTCATAATCCTCTAGGTTCATAGTAATGATTGCATCTGTATAATGAGCCATAATTTTTTCAGCCCATTTAAAGATGGTGCGATTTATTAATGGGGCGCCTTTATAAAAATGAAAACCATGGGCTGTATAGATAACCTTTTTAATGTTAGCCTTTTTCCCACATACTCTACCAATTACACCTCCTATTGGAGTGTTACAATGAAGTAGCTCAAATCCCCCAATCTTCAATAACTTCATTAAGTTTCTATACGCAATAAAGTTGCTTTTCAAATCAAATAGACTTCTGTATGTATGAGAATCGTATAAGTGAATATCCATATCACAGACTAAACCTTGTGGAGTAGATCTATTAACTCCGAAATAAACTTCATATCCTAAATCTAAAGCGACTTCTAAATAGGGCTGACTTACATTAGATAATTCGATTTTTTCCCTGCTTTTTCGTTCTTCTTCAGTTGGCTTTGGACTATTAGATAAGAACACATATCTTTTCATTATATATCCCCATTTACTTACTCAATTTATAATTACTCACACTGTTGATAATATACTTGCTGCTGATCTATTATTATGAGAATCACACCTCTAAATATTTAAAGTCATAGCACTTAGATCAAATATATTTGTGGAAAAGTAGTGCTTATAATTCCATTTTTCTTTCAATAATTTAGATCAAATTCATAAACCAAGACAAATTTCTTTTTAAATCATAAGAGTGTATTCTGGGTCCATAATGGATGGCATATGAAATAAATGAAGATTAATTTCCCCAGAGAGTAAATTGATGCACAGGTATCACTACATTTATGATTAATTTAAAATCCAGAACTGCCGGGATTTATATTTCAAATAATTAGAACAATTAGTTATCATAATATCCATCTGATGGATTTTCTAGGTTTATATTTATTCTATTCAATGCCTTTTCACAACTATCAACCGCTTCTTCAGCAGTAACTGACTGTGCGATCACAAATCCAATTCTTTCTGTACTACTATTAATAATATTTATTTTATCCCCTACGTATTTCGTGAAAATGATCTCTTGAACCCCTTCAATATTGTTAGCTTCTTCAATTCCTTCAATACTCCTAACAATACCAGCCTGTGCTTCTGCGTACCTAATAGCAGAACCTTTATTGAATTTTTTTTCAAAATCCGGTTTTTCTCCAAGAGCAATATTAATGCAACACTTAACCATGTCAACACCCGTAGATAATGGAGTAAGGTGCGTGGTGATATTATCTCCACCTAGTCTGGCACCAAGTTCAACGATCTTCGGTCCCTCTTCTGTGACGATAATCTCTGTATGAGATGGTCCATTTTCAATTCCAATCGCTTTAACAGCCAGTACAGCCACTTCCATAATTCTATTTTTAATTTCATTATTATGATTGGTTGGTTGAGAATGACCCATTTCAACAAAATAAGGTGCTCCAGTAGTAAACTTATCCGTTACGGCAATTACATGTACATTACCATCTACGCTAAGCGTCTCTACGCTTACTTCTTTCCCCATCATATATTCTTCTACTATAATCTCACCACTTCTAGAATTTCTTTTACTATGCCTAAATGCTTTTTCAACTATACTTTTATCTTCAATATTTTCAATCAAGTAAACCCCTCTACTGCCTGAGTTATCAACTGGTTTCACAACACAGCTTCTTTTGAATTCTTTTATAATATTAAGATAATCCGATTTAGAAGAAACCTTAAAAAATAAGGGTATTGGGACATCATGCTCTTTTAATACTTCTCTCATAACAGCTTTATTTGTTGCCTTAATAGCGATCTCTTTAGTAATTCCAACAAGTTTCATTTCCTCTGAAATAGCAGCAACTGTTAGCATAGGCATATCACTAGCTAAAGTAATCACTCCATCAATACAATGTTTTTTTGCAACTTCCATGACTCTAGGAATATCAATTGTGCTAATACATTCACAAACATCCGAATATTTAAATCCTACAGCATTCTTATCCATATCAATTGCTATAACATGCAATCCCATTTCTTTTGCCTTTAATATTGCCGGAAGCTGTAAAATACTTGCACCTAAAATCATTATTTTTCTTTTCACATTCATATATTGAATCTCCTAATTAATCTCCTATTTCTCATTAATAATCGCCATTATAACCTTATCATGGTACTTACCGGACTTAAATAAACTCTCTTTCATTATTCCTTCAGTAACAAATCCAATTTTCTCATATGTACTAATAGCTCTTTTATTATAAGAAAATACAGATAAAGAAATTCTATGCAGATTGAGTTCATTAAAAACAAAACTCACTAAAGTCTTTATGGCATCAGTTCCTGTTCCTCTTCCCCAATATTTCTCATCACCAATATAAATATATAATTCTGTACACCTATTTATTAGATCAGTATTATTTAATCCAATAATACCTACAAAAGCACAAGACTCTTGCTCTTCAATAGCAAATATTCTATTTAATTTATCAGATAATTTATTATGAAACCAAAGCTCATGCTCAACATCAGAAACTGGGTATATCGTTCCTGTGAAATATTTCAATGTAGGATTGTTAACCCAATCTAAAATTTGTTTTGAATCTCTTTGATTTAACGCTCTTAGATTAATTTTTTTCCCAACTATCATTGATAAATTCCTCCTACATACGTAACTCTTCCCTTTCATCAACAAATATATTGATGTTTTTTCTTCTAAAAACATTAATAATTGTTGCAAAGAATATTCTTATATCTAAAACCAGAGATAAGTTCTCAACATAGAAGATATCATTTTTAAATTTTTCCGTTTGTGAAATTGAATTTCTATAATATGCTTGACTATAACCGCTAATCCCCGGTCTCACATTCAACTTGTGAATTTCTTTATTATTATAATGGTTTAATGCCTCTGGCAAATCAGGGCGTGGACCTATAAAACTCATGTTGCCTATCAATACATTGATGATTTGAGGCAACTCATCAAGACTTGTCTTTCTGATAATACCGCCCACTTTAGTTAATCTAGAATCATTGTATGAACTGAATGTAGATCCATCTTTATTTCTAATATCGGGAGCATTTACTTTCATTGATCTTAATTTATACATTTTAAAAATTGTTTTGTTTTTCCCCAATCTTTTGCCTCTGTAAAAAACAGGCCCTCTGTCTTCTAATTTAATTAGTAATCCACATATTATAATAATAGGAAGCACTACTGGCATTAACATCAGAGCACACACAATGTCTAATATTCTTTTTAAATACTTTTTATACAATCCAACTTCCTCCCTATACAAGTAACTCTATAAATGAACTTAATATGTAATCCACTTCCTCATCAGCAAGCGATGTATGCAAAGGCAACGTAATCTCATTTTTATACATATTAAATGCATTGGGATAATCCGCTATATCAAATCCTAAGTTTTTATACGCTGTATGCATTGGCAATGGCTTATAATGAACATTAGTTGAAATCCCTTTTTTTGCCATGCTTTCTATAACCCAATTTCTATACCCCTCATCTTTTCCAATAAGCCTTACTAAGTACAAATGTCCACTTGAAGTAAATATTTCATCAGAATGATTTAATGTTCTAACATTTAATTTATTAAGCCTTGAGTCATACTTTCCGATAATTTTTTTACGTTTTTCTAACATCTCTTGGTATCTTCTTAATTGAACGAGACCTATAGAAGCCATGATATCAGTCATATTGCACTTATATGCTGGTAAAACAATATCATACTCCCAAGCTCCTAACTTTGACTTAGCCAAAGCATCTTTACTTTGTCCATGCAATGTTAATAGCATGAATTTCTTGTATATCTCCTCATTATCAAACCCATTAATTGTTTTCCAAGTCACTGCACCACCTTCTGCTGTCGTAAGGTTTTTAACAGCATGGAAAGAAAAACTTGTAAAATCTGCTACTGCACCGCTTATTCTATTTTTATATCTTGCTCCAAAAGAATGAGCTGCATCGCCAATTACTACAACTCTTCCTATAGCCTCCTGAAGGTCATTATTAGGTTTGAAAAGTTCTTTTTTTCTATTTATAGCTTCGTAAATTCTATCGTAATCACACATCACACCAGCGATATCTACTGGTATAATTGCTTTAGTCTTCTCTGTAATAGCCTCTTCAATTGCAGCATAGTTAATATGAAAGGACTCCCTACCAGAATCGATGAGAATAATCTTTGCGCCTACGTGGTGAATTACACTAGCTGAAGCTGTGTAAGTATAAGCTGAAGTTATAACTTCATCCCCTGGACCTATACCTAGAAGTCTTAAAGTCATTTCCATACACGCAGTTGCTGAATTCATCGCAACTGCTTTTGGTGCAGAACAATAATCAGCTATTTTTCTTTCAAATAATTTTGTTTTTGGACCAGTTGTGATCCAGCCTGATTTCAAGGTATCTATCACTTCATCAATTTCAGATTCTGTAATATCAGGTGGAGAAAAAGAAATATTTCTTAATTTTATATTAGTCATAAGCTCTCCTCATATTTAAAATAATACAGGTATATTAGATTTTGGTTTAGATACACTGCGCACGCAAATATATTAAATCGGCTGACAGAGCGATTTGACATTGAGCTTCTGCATTTACGAGTGTTTGCGAATGCCCTTACGATAAATCTTTACGATGCTAACCAGTTATCACACCGCCACTCCATATTTTCTCATGCTTGAAGCATATATTTTCTAGTATATTGATTACTGAAATACATTTTTCTGAAATAATGAATAACATCTGTGTTTAAAAAGCGACATAAGCCTAATATTAGTACTACTCTTAATTAAATGAATACAGATCTCTAATTTAAGATCTGTATTCATCAATTAATTACATGTCTTTAGCTTTATCCATACCTTTTTGCAATTCCATTTCAAATGTAGCCCTATATTGATTAATTACATCTGTAGGATAATCATTATTGTTTAGTTTTTGTTCAGCATCAGCTACTATACTATTGAAGCTAGCAGTAAACGCTGAAAGTTGTTGTACACCTTTAGCCTTAATACTCTTTTTACTCGCTTCATCTTTTGCTCCGAGATATTCTAAAGCAATACTCATTAATGTCGATTGGCTTTGATCTTTGAGTGCAGTAAGTTTGGCTTCCGTTTCACTAGTAATGGATTCATAAGAAACTTTACCAGTTCCCGCTGAACCAGCACCAACTGCACCGGTTGAATCTGTTGGTGCTGATGTCACTACTGGAGATGTATCCTTAGTGCCACCTTGCTCTTGATAAGCCTTTGAAGCAGCAGTAATAGTCTTCGTCTTCTGATCCCAGCTAATGTTATGACCTACAGATTCCGATAAAAAACGTAGAGGTACATATAAGGAACCATTCAAGATAAAACTGGATTGCCCCGTAGGTAATACCTTCGTTCCACCGTTAAATACATAGCTTGCTTTAACTTGATTGAGTACAAGATTCTTAGATACTACTGAAGCACTATTCCCGTTTGTTGCATTCATTAGGTACTCTTTAATCACTACTAGCTCCGAACTGCTAGGCTCTGCTATAGTAACCTTAATGTTTTTAGCATCCCAAGCTACACTCTTCTGCAATGCATACGACATAAACCGTAATGGAACATAGGTTGTATTGTTATACATAAACACGTACTGCCCTACTGGTGGTTGAATGCTAACACCGTCAAAAATCATCTTCACATTCATGCTTTGTACTTTGACTGTAGCTGTTGCCGCCTTACTCGTTGTACTAGATACTGCTGCAGCTGATGCAGATATAGGAGCTGATGCCGTTAATGGTGCCAATCCGATGGATGCTACTAGAAGCAATGCTACTGCTGGTATTGTTGCTTTAGACATACTTATTCACTTCCCTTTTCTTTCGCTTTTGATTGTTCTTCTTTAAGAACTTGGTCACGTGTCTTCCCTTGACTGACACCGTACTTCTTAGCAATCTCTGAAAGCTCATTATATTGTTCTTCGGATACTTTACCGAGAATGATACTACGTGCTTCATACTTGTCCTCTGAAGTTAGACCACCTTTAGCTAATTCTTGAAGTCTTTTAATGTCCGAGACACTTAGTTGCCCTAAGACAATGGTTACGACATCCGCCTTCTCTTTCACAGTTACATTCTCTTTTATTTTCTGTGCTTTTTCAGGTGATACATTTACACTATAACCATCCGTATTCAATTCCCTATTTGTAGTTAATGAAGTTTCCGTTGGCTCACTGGTGGCAGAAGCTTCTTTGCCTCCACCAGTTTTACCATTATCCTTATCCTTAGTACTTTGATTACTGCTTCCCTTATCATCTGTTGATGGAGCAGGTGTTGCAGAAGCTACAGGTTCGACCTTATCATCTGCTACTGTTTCTTCAGGTGCAGTTCCTTGATCTTGCCCACCACTAACTTGATCCTCAGACTCCAGATCAAAACCATCTGCCATTGAATTCATCAGCTTATCCACAGCATAATTAGCAGCGAACAGACCACCTACACCCAGAACTACAATGATTGACAGCGTCCATAAAAGGATCTTTTTCCATCGTTTGTTGAACACTTATGTATCCCCCTTTATGAATGATTTAGCTGATAGCAACTTGGGCAACGGGCTGCATCGGTACAATCTGATTGATTATTTCGCGAATAACTTCAGGTTCTTCGGCGAGAACACGTTCCAAGCGTTTAAATTCCAGTTCTAGCTGATTCAGACTTATCACATTAGGTCTACCGATAAAGATTCTCCCATGATCTGTAGAGCCTAAATTCTCTTCATCTGTTAATAGTTCTTCATATAACTTCTCGCCCTCACGAATACCGGAGAACTGAATATCAATATCCCTATAAGGTTCATAACCAGAGAGAGTAATCAAATCTTCCGCTAACGTTAGAATCTTTACTGGTTCTCCCATATCCAGAATGAACACTTCGCCACCTTTGGCAAAAGAACCCGACTGGATTACAAGCTGAACGGCTTCTGGAATCGTCATAAAATAACGGACCATTTCTGGATGAGTAACCGTGACTGGTCCACCAGCAGCAATCTGCTCTTTAAATGCCGGAATTACACTTCCACGACTGCCAAGCACGTTCCCAAAACGAACGGCTGAGAACTTTGTTCTACTTGTGGTATGCAGGCTTTGTACATACATTTCAGCAATCCGCTTAGTTGCACCCATCACACTCGTTGGGTTAACCGCTTTATCCGAAGAGATCATTACAAATCTCTCCGCACCATATTTATCTGCACAATCCGCAACATTCCTTGTTCCAAAAACATTATTCTTAATGGCTTCGGAAGGGTTTCGTTCCATCAATGGAACGTGTTTATGTGCTGCCGCATGAAAGACAACATGTGGCTTATGGCTGCTGAATACGTCCATCATCCGACTGCGGTCCTGCACATCCGCGATTACGGTAACAATATTCAGATCAGGAAACTTCTTACGAAGCTCCATTTCAATCATATAAATGCTGTTCTCTCCGTGTCCAAGTAACATTAACTTGTCGGGACCAAATGGGGCAATCTGCCGACAGAGCTCTGAACCAATAGATCCACCAGCCCCCGTAACTAACACAGTCTTGTGGTGTACATAACCTAGAATACTGTTCAAATCTGCTATTATCGGCTCACGACCTAGTAAATCTTCAACGCTAACATCTCGCAGTTTTTTCACTGATATTTTTCCCGCGATCAGATCGTTAAGCGCCGGTATAATCTTTAGCTTGGCCCCTGTCTTCTTCGCAAGATTA
Organism: Paenibacillus sp. FSL E2-8871; assembly: GCF_038000345.1. Lineage (NCBI taxonomy): Bacteria > Bacillati > Bacillota > Bacilli > Caryophanales > Paenibacillaceae > Paenibacillus > Paenibacillus sp. FSL E2-8871. Next base: position 3,291,903 of record NZ_JBBOBV010000001.1, read on the forward strand.
ATAATTTCAGAGATTTCAGTACGTGAAACGGAAGGCATAGCGATAATAATCTCATGAATTTCCCGTTCTTTCACAATAGCGGGAATCGCGTAACGATTGCCCAACACTGGCACACCCAATATAGACAAATGATATTTATTGATACTATCATCAATGAAACCTACTAGCTTCGTATGAGCAAAAGAAGGCCCCATCATTTCCCTAGCAATTAATATTCCACAATCGCCTGCACCTACAATTAGTGTATGGGTCTTAGTGTCTTTGTAATTGATTCGATCATTATGAAGTACTCTCCACAAAAATCGAACTCCACCTACTAATAAAAGAATAGTCTCCATCGACCGAACTTCTATGGCAAGAGGTACTCTATCCGGCAAAATTAGATACGCCAGTGCAAATGAAAATAAAGACCCTACTACAATAGCTTTAGAAACCGATATAATCTCACCGATACTGGCATATTGCCACATTCTTCGGTAAAGACCGAAGTATATCAGGCTTCCACCGAATGCAAATGTTGCAATCACACCAAATTGCAGCATCTGTACAACGTATTCCTGAAGAGCATGGTTAGGGTACCGAAACAAATAAGATGTCACAATACTGAACCAAATGATCGCAAGATCAATGAAGAATAAAAGAATCACTCTAGATTTCGCTGTCATTTTCAGTGCCTCCAAAAACAACATTATTGTTAAAGAACAAATCAATTTCCATAGTAGTAGTAATAGTAACCTTCGCTGGCTTTACGTTTTACATTATTGAGAACCACGCCAAGCATTTTTGCACCTACACGATCGAGGTTAGCTTTAGCTTTTACAGCAATATCCCGCTTTACCTTGCCATAGCTGACAACCATAATGACACCATCACTCTTGGAAGCCATGATCTGCGCATCTGTAACCGCCAATAACGGTGGAGTATCAATAAGAATGACATCATAACGCTGGCGCAAGTCCTGCAAAAGAGTACTCATCCGATTAGAAGCCATCATTTCTGCTGGATTTGGAGGAATCGGTCCTGAGGTCATAATGGAAAGATTGGAAACACCAGAATCTTGGACAGTATCCTCAAGAACCGCCTGCTGCGACAGTAGTGAAGATAGCCCAAATCGGTTACTAAGCGAAAAAGTCTTATGTGCTGTCGGTTTTCGCAAATCACCGTCAATCAACAATACCTTCTTATCTGCCTGTGCGTAAGCCGCAGCTAAATTAGCAGAAACAGTTGATTTACCTTCCTCCGGTCCGGACGAAGTTACCATGATTACTTGAATAGTCTCATCTACAGAGGAAAAATCAATATTCGTGCGTAGCGCACGAAACGCTTCAGATACAGGGGAGCGAGGGTTCGTAACGGTAATCAGATGACGTTGTTTATTTGGCAGCTGTGACATGTTCGAGTTCGCCCGCCTTTCTGGATGTTTGCGTCTGTGCCTGTGTTGCGCCTTGTTTGCTTTCTTCTGAACCCAATCTTGTAATCATCGCTATCGTTGGTAGACCAAGATATTTCTCAATATCGGCTTCAGTCTTCAGCGTATCGTCCATGTATTCCAGCAAGAAAGCAATCCCTAAACCAATCATCAAGGAAACGATGAAAGCTATAGCCATATTCATTAAGACATTCGGTTCTACGGGTCTTGGCTCGTTAAGTGGATTCACTTTGGCCTCATTCAGAATCGATACGTTCTCCACGTTAAATAGGTTAGGAATCTCATCCTTGAATACAAGTGAAATGGCATTCACGATTTCAGCGGCTCGCTGATACGAATTATCTCGAACGACAAGTGTCATCACCTGCGTATTATTGACGGAGCTCACATTAACCTTCTTCAACAGCTCTTCTGCAGTAATATTGAACTGCGGATAATCTCTCGTAACAATATCAAGGATGGCCGGAGTCTTAATAATTTCCTTATACGTATTAATCAATTGAATATTAGTATTAATCTGGTTCAAATCAAGCTGCGCTGCTGCCGATTGAGTCGGAGTCTGGTTAACAATAATCTTAGTGGATGCTTCATACACCGGATTCTTAATATACAGACTGTACACACCAGCAACACCGCACACCAAAACAACTATGCTAGCAATCAGCCATAGTCTCTTCCTGACGATCTGAAAATAATCGCGAAGATCCAATTCTTGTGATGACAAGTGTAATTACCTCCAAGCTATTTCTGAAATATTTCGTTACTATAGTACAGCACTTCCCTATTGGCAAAAAATTGCCCCCTCTCACCTACATGAGAGGAGGCTATATACTATACTTTTAAATTTACTTACTTGAAGTTAATAGTACGGTAGATAATTACTGCTGCTTCAGCACGAGTAGCCGTATTGTTCGGGTTGAACTTACCAGCATTTCCGATAACCAAGTTATGATCTGCTGCGAATGCTACGCCATCTCTCAAAGATGCACTGATCTTAGCAGCATCGGAGAATTGGCTGATTGCCGTTACATTCGTTGTTGCAGCTGGATTGATAGATTTCACTGCACGGGAGATCATTGTTGCCATCTCTGCACGTGTGATGGTTGCATTAGGATCGAACTTAGCCGCACTGCGTCCAGTAATGATTCCTTTTTCTGCTGCAACTGCTACATATGGTGCATACCAAGCAGATGAACTTACATCACTAAAGCTTTGTACGGCAGAGTTGTTCTCCAGATTAAGCGCACGAATCAACATTTTAGCGAACTCTGCACGAGTTACATTGCTCTTCGGTGCGAATTTGCCTTCGCCCACGCCTTCAATCGCGCCTTTTGCAGCTACGACTTGAATTTGTTTGCCAGCCCAAGCTTGTACACTAGCAATATCCGTAAAGTTTACTTTATTCTCAAGCACTGCATAGGATGAGAAAGTATCACGTGGTTCTACGATGAACTCTCCATCAAGCACACCACCTTGGAATTGCAGGCTACCGTATACAAGCTTCGCTACGGACAGCAATTCTTTATCAAGACCATCAGTATTCTTAAGCGGAAGTTTAATGGTAATTGGTTGTTTGAATGTGCTTGTTGCTACACCGTTCACGCTAAGTGCAAATTCATACACATCCGAAGCCAATTTCAGTTTGGTAACAGAAGTTACAACTTCTGGTTTAGCGGTAGTTACTGTCAATGCAATAGCTGTGCTGAACTGACTTACAGGAATCGTTACTGTTACACCATTGAACGTAACCGCGATATTCGCAACACCTTTAGCTTTTGCAGCTTCAATAATTGCTTGGGAAAGCGGAACTTCAACTGTAGTAGCGCTTACTGTTCCCAGATTCAGGGTCAAAGTAAGACCTGTTTTGCCAGAATTCGCTGCAACTAGCTTATCCAACTCTTTAATTACATCGGCATCTACCAATTTCAATGTTGCTTTACCGTCAACAACACTTACTAGCTTGGATACGTCGTAGATTCCTGGAGTTGGAGCAGGAGTTACAGGAGTTGTAACATTTCCATTTCCACCATTGCTACCACCATTACCGTTACCGTTGCCGTTGCCATTATCGCCCAATCCATACGCTTTAACGTAAGCAAGTGCAAGTGATTTCGCCGCAGGCTTCGCAGATTTAATCGTATTATTCAGGTTCTTCAATGTTTGCTTCACATCACTAGCAGTAACTCCAAGATTTTGCAACGCTTGGCTTACTGTAAGAGCTCCTGCTCCTGTAGTGTGGCTCAATACTTTCGCAATAGCCTCATCCAACAAAGTATCGTAACCAGATTCAGATTTGAGAATTTCCAACAACTCTGCAGTTGTCTTGCTGCTAACCAGTGTACGAAGTTCTGTTTCTACACTGATTAAGAATTCAGAAACACTATCTACAGTAAGACCAGACACACCCGCTTTAGTTGCAATTTTGCTCAACAGGGCAATATTTTTGTCGTCGTTACGGATAATTTGAATTCCGGAGAAATCGTTCCCATAGACATCATATACTACACTAGTAACACTTTGGAACAATTTAAGGGAGGTTGTCTTTTCTTCTTTCTCCAAAGCAAGCTTATCCAGAATCGGAGCAAAAATCTTTTCGAAAGTCGCCTGATCCAACTCAGCAACCTCATTTTTCAAATTATAGAGGTAAACTACATCTGTTGCAGAGAGTTGCTTGTAAACATTAAGAACTTTCTCCTTAACTGCTGTACTGCTGCTAACTGTAGCTGCAGATGCTGTACCTACTGCTCCAAGATTACCCAACGGAAGACCCGCTACGGATGCTGCTACCATACTTGCTGCCAATGTTGATACTACTAGTTTCTTTTTCAAAGTCACTAAATATCCACCTCTTTATATGTATTTAAATTCCTTTTGTTACTATAGTCCTAGACTATTTCACCTTATGTCTACACTATTACGTATATCAACGATTCACCCAATAAAACCCATTCTACCACTATTAGGTAGATTAGTCAGCCCTTTCGGGAAAAAATGCCAAACAATTTGTGTCGATTCCCCCTTTTTTGTACGTGATTACCACGAATAACCTCTCCATTTGCCACAATTTGCTGAGAGTTCTCGCGCATATAGTCGCGCATCCCAGGACCTAATTCTTTCTCTAAAACCACATAAGCAGCATTTAATCCAAAAGGACGATGAACACTGTCATGTGCATCAGAGGCCAACACATGTACTGCATTTCTACGACATAACTCCAGGGATAGCTTCTGAAGTTTATTCCCGAAGACGCCTGCAAGACTTTGTGCGGTTACCTGACCGAGTGTTCCCAGTTCTATCAATCTTTCTAACTTAGAAGGATCAGCAGCTACTTCAGCATTACGCTCCGGATGGGCGATGACCGGAACGAACCCTTGAATGATCAACTCGTGACAGATTTCTTCCATGTTGCGTGGGACTCGTGAAGAAGGCATTTCTAGCAAAATATACCGCGAGTCTGCAAGACTTAGCAGTTGCCCCCGCTCCAGATCATCCAGTAAATCTCCGTACACTCTGATTTCCTGACCTGGAAGAACAAGCAGTGGATTGCCATGCTGACGAAGTTTCTCATTCATCAGATCCACTGCTTCTCTTATACTAGCGGAGTTATTCATATATTGACCGTTGGCGTGATGTGGTGTGGCAATGACGGATGTAATTCCGTCCCTATAGGCGTCTTGCGCCATGGCGAGAGCGGATTCCCAATCAGTAGCTCCGTCATCCATAAAGGGTAAGATGTGGCAATGGATATCTTTCATATGTTATCTATCGGTCCCTTCACATAGAAAATTTAGTTTTACGACAAAAAAATACAACCATTCCCAGATGGAATGGTTGCTTGATTGTAAATGAGTTCTTGTCTTATGCTTCAGTAGGTTCCTCTTGCTGAGGTTCATTTCCATCTATTTCAGCATCTTCAGAATCTGGAGAGGAGAGAACATACCCATCGATCAATCCCCAAAGTTCTTCTTTACCAAGGCCAATCTCTGAAGAGAATGGAATGAAATTATCCCCTGGCAGCACGCCAAGCTCCTGCTTCATGATCTTGATATGCTTTTGCCAGCGAGTCTTCGGAATCTTATCCGCCTTAGTCGCTACTACACACATAGGAAGATCATAATGCTTCAACCAGTCGAACATCATCTTATCATTGCTGGTCGGCGGATGACGCAGATCCACGATGAGCAGAACAAGCTTCAACGTATCGCGCTCAGATAGATATTTTTCCACCATCTTGCCCCATGTTGCACGTTGCGTCTTCGACACTTTAGCATATCCGTAACCTGGAAAGTCAACAAAATACATGCTGTCTTCATTGATACGGTAATAGTTCATATGCTGGGTCTTACCTGGAGTGGAGCTTGTCCGAGCCAGATTCTTGCGGTTAATCATTCGGTTAATGAGGGATGACTTCCCTACATTGGAGCGCCCTGCCAGAGCAACCTCTGGCAAAGCATCATCAGGGTATTGATCAGGGCCAACGGCACTGATTATAAATTCGGCAATATTAACTTTCATAGGACTTCCTTTCTAATGCACACTACTCGGTGGCTCACTGCTAATTTCATTATGATGCTCAACTAACGCATGATGCAAGACCTGATCCATGTTAGATACTGGTATGAACTCCACATCATTGCGTACGCTCTCTGGAATTTCTTTCAGATCACGTTCATTGTCTTTGGGAAGAAGGATCTTTTTATATCCAGCACGGTGTGCAGCTAAAGACTTCTCTTTCAGTCCACCGATCGGCAATACACGTCCACGTAGGGTGATCTCACCGGTCATAGCCACATCTTTCGAAACATAACGCTTCGTGAGTGCAGAAATCAAAGCGGTAGCAATCGTAATCCCTGCAGACGGGCCATCCTTCGGAATCGCACCTTCAGGAATATGGATATGAATATCAATCTTCTCATAAAAATCGGGCTGGAGCCCCAGCTCCTCCGCCTTCGAACGTGTATAACTGAAAGCGGCCTGCGCCGACTCCTTCATTACATCGCCCAGTTGTCCAGTAAGTGTCAGCTTGCCCGTTCCCTGCACAACAGTCACTTCGATCAGCAGCGTATCGCCACCAACCTCAGTCCAGGCCAGTCCAGTTACTGTGCCAATCTGATCTTCAAGCTCCGCCATACCGTAACGGTATTTCGATGCACCTAAGTAATCCTTGATGTCATCCGGCAGAATGACTACACTTTCTTTTTCCTTGGACACAATCTGTTTCGCGGCTTTGCGGCATAACGCTGCAATCTGCTGCTCCAAATTACGCACACCGGATTCACGAGTATATTCGCGCACGATACGCAATAAACTGTCGTCTTCGATGATCAGCTGATCTTCTGCAAGACCATGGTTCTTCTTCTGCTTCGGCAAAAGATAACGGCTACCGATCTGCAATTTCTCCAGTTCCGTATAACCCGGAATGAATAACATTTCCATCCGATCAAGTAGCGGACGCGGAATGTTATGCACTACATTCGCTGTTGTAACAAACATAACGTTCGATAAATCAAACGGCAACTCGACGAAATGATCGCTAAACGTATTGTTCTGTTCTGGGTCCAATACCTCAAGCAATGCTGAGGATGGGTCGCCACGGAAATCTGCAGCCATTTTATCAATCTCATCTAGCAGGATAACCGGATTAATCGTTCCCGCTGTCTTCATCCCTTGAATGATTCGGCCTGGCATCGCACCCACATAAGTCCGGCGATGACCACGGATCTCCGCTTCATCACGTACACCGCCAAGCGAAATGCGAACGAACTTACGATTGAGTGAACGGGCGATGGAACGAGCGAGTGAGGTTTTGCCCACACCTGGAGGCCCTACAAGACATAGGATCGGACCTTTTAGCTTCTTCACCAACTGCTGAACGGCTAAATATTCCAATACCCGTTCCTTTGGTTTTTCCAAACCGTAGTGGTCCTCATCGAGTACTTGTTCTGCCTTCTTAATGTCGAGGTCATCTTCTGTCTGTTCATTCCAAGGAAGACCCAGCAGCCAATCCACATAATTGCGAATTACGCCACCTTCCGCTGAGCTCACTGGCATTTTTTCCAGACGATCGATTTCCTTCTCCATCTTCTCTTTCACGCGTTCCGGCAAATTCTTCTCTTCCATGAGATTCCGCAGTTCTTCCGCTTCTCCCACCCGGCCTTCCTTCTCGCCGAGTTCTTTCTGGATCGCTTTCATTTGCTCGCGCAAATAATATTCCTTCTGCGTCTTCTCCATCTGCTTCTTCACACGTTGATTGATCTTGCGTTCAAGCTCCAGCACTTCACGCTCATTATTAAGAATATCAAGAAGCTTCTCTAGCCGTTTACTGACATCAATCGTCTCTAGAATTTCTTGCTTATCTTTAATCTTTAGCGATAAATGACTCGTAATAACATCCGCAAGACGACCAGGCTCCTCAATATCGGATACAGCAGCCAGTGTCTCTGGTGTCACTTTTTTGGATAACGTTATATAGTGTTCGAACTGATTAAGTACTGTACGCATCAGCGCGTCACACTCTTGATCGCCATCTTCCTCTTCTGGTAGCTCGCGCGCCATAACCTCATAATACTCATCATTATCGATATAATTAATAATTTCGGCTCGTTCTACACCCTCAACCAGTACACGAATCGTACCGTTTGGCAGCTTCAGCATTTGCCGCACATTCGCGACAGTACCGACCCGAAAAATATCGTCCTGACCAGGCTCTTCAATATTCACTTCCGACTGTGAACACAGAAGAATTAAATTATCTTCAACCATAGCTTTTTCTAGTGCCCGAACTGACTTCTCACGGCCCACATCCAAGTGAAGAACCATGCTTGGGTACACAAGAAGACCTCTTAGCGGTAATAAAGGAAAACGACGACCTTTTGTTTTATTTGTCATCATCGCTTTCGCACCTCCCATGGCTCTCAATTAATCTCATATGAATTCATTCTAACAAAAGCAGCCCCAAAACACCAACAAAGTACTTGCAATTTAAGAATAAACAACCTTATTATCCTTAAAAAACGGCAACGTTTCTCCAAGAAATGTAAGGATTATGGAAAGTGTGAATCTATACTTTAAAAAAGGAAGCAGCAGACACGCCTGCGGCTCCCTTTTTTTCACAGTGGCAAGTCACGATTTACTTATCGAAACCATAACACACCCTAGCTTACATTTTTGGTAATAATTTAAGCTCAACCCTTTGCAGACTCGCCAGCGGCATCAGCCTTCAGAAGTGAGGGTGCTGCTGAGAATAGCTCTCCAGCTACTGCTGGAAGCCTTACATCTGCTGTATCGGCGCCAAACAGATGACGGAATACTTCCTCCACCGTTTCCATTGGAATGACGCGTAGTGGGGCGAGGTCAGCGAATAGGGACTGCCAGTTTTCTTTTGGAATAAGCACCGTAGTAGCTCCTGCCTGAAAAGCAGCCTCCACCTTCGCAATTACACCACCAACAGGCTTCACACGCCCATGTATGCCTATCTCACCAGTGATCGCTACGGTATTATCCACTGGAAGACCACGAATAGCGGAGACGATAGCAACTGCCATCGCAACCCCTGCTGAGGGTCCGTCAATGGGTGTTCCACCTGGAAAGTTCACATGCAGATCATAACGGTCTGGTTCCAGATTCATGGTACGCAGTACGGTCAATACGTTCTCAACGGAGCCTTTAGCCATGCTCTTTCTCCGAATCGTGCGAGAACCTCCACCAATCTCTTCCTCATCTACTACTCCGGTTACGTTCAATCTACCTTGACCGTTCTGCGCAGGTGCTGCGGATACTTCGATCTCGAGCAAGGTGCCCATTCCTGGTCCATACACTGCAAGTCCGTTAACCAATCCAATCTGCGGCGCGGAAGGAATCTTGCGCTCTGTTCGAAGTGGAAGCTGGCTACTGCCTGCCACCCATTCTACATCAGCAGCACTTAGCGTATCTCTCTGCTCCGTTAGCGCTAGTCCAGCAGCGAGCTGAATCATATTGACCGCCTCCCGGCCATTTGTTGCATATTGCTGCACAACAGTGACTGCTTCAGGGCTGGGCTTCAGTCCGATCTTCTGTATCGCGTCACGCGCGATGACTGCAATCTCATCCGGCAATAGCGGACGGAAATAAATCTCCATGCAGCGTGAACGCAGCGCGGGAGAAATCTCATCCGGGGATCGCGTAGTCGCGCCTACTAACCGGAAATCAGCGGGTAAGCCATTTTGAAAAATATCATGAATATAAGCCGGAGTATTATTGTCCTCCGAATTATAATACGCGCTCTCTAGCAGAACCTTCCGGTCCTCCAGCACCTTTAGCAGCTTATTCATCTGAATGGGGTGAAGCTCACCGATCTCATCCAGAAAAAGAATCCCGCCATGCGCCTTCGTCACCGCTCCTGGCTTTGGCTGCGGCACACCTGCCACGCCCATAGCTCCAGCACCTTGATAAATTGGATCATGCACCGATCCGATTAACGGGTCGGCAATACCACGCTCATCAAAACGAGCGGTCGTCGCATCAATTTCAGTGAATTTGGCGTCACTTTTAAAAGGGGAAAGGACATTTTTTTTCGCCTCTTCCATGACCACGCGCGCCGCTGCAGTCTTGCCGACTCCTGGCGGACCATAAATAATCACATGCTGCGGATTAGCACTACATAGTGCGGCCTTCAGGGCGCGGAGCCCATCTTTTTGCCCAACAATATCTCCAATAGAAGCCGGCCTAGTTTTCTCCGACAATGGTTTGGTTAGTGAAATCATACGCATTTTCCGTAGTTTATCCAGTTCCTTACGCGACTCTCGGTCTACCGCCGTCTTGTTTGTCTTCTGACCCCGCAGCAGATTCCAAAAGTATACGCCGATAACCAGCGCGAAAAAGAGCTGCACGATCATCACAACTATACTTAATTCCATAGGTCATCCTCCTGTTTCGTTCAGTCTACCTTTCCACCTTTGGCTACTATTAGGTAGTATAGCCGTTTCGGTAATTAGTAAACGCACAATTGAGGATTTGTTGAATTGTTGTACAACCCCCTCCAAGAATTATAGGGAAAAACTCCCCGTAGTTGGAGGTGACGAGTCCTAATAAGTTATATACAGGGAAATTCTCCCTATAATCCATTGATTTCACGCTAAAACGGATGATTATCGTTAATTTATAGGGAACTTTTCCGTATAAACTCTCTTTTTTAACAAGATTGCTCTATTTACAGGGACATTTTCCCTATAACAAGCATGCAACCATAGCTATTTTTGAAAAAGTGCCTTTCTCTCCTCTTGATACCTCCTCTACTTACCCTCAATCCCAGTAATAAAGGACATCTCGTCCCAGCCTATACTCAACATTTTTAACACCGATCCCCCTTGTCACAGGTTTCAACCAGCCCTTTTCACACAACTTCATCAACATCAAACGTACCGTTTTGGGGTCCAAAGCAAAATACTCTGCTACATCTTTGGGACGAACTGTCCCTGCTCGGCGAACCACTAATCGCATGATTTCCTTCTCAGCAAGTAGCAGTTGACCACGTGGTGCATCTACAATTAAGTAACGACTTAGCACCACACGCAGCAGTGTAATGCATAGCTCAGGACGCTGTTCCACATCGTCATAGGCAAATGAAATTACTTGGTAACCCATTCCGTACAGAAACGTCTCACGATTTAGCTCATTACAATACTTCAGCCTGTCCATGTCCCTCACATGCGCAGCATACCCTTTGATCTCGAACAAGAGCTTGATAGGCCCCGGCAAAAAAGCATAATCCGCGAAATAAGATCGTCCGCGCCAATCCAGCACCTCATACTCCGGATGTAGATCATTGAAATCCCCACGAAGCGGCCACCATACATTCTGTAAAAACATTTCTTCGGCATGACGATGCCCTCTCTCTAGCCTTCCTCGTCGTTCCCCATTCCTGTTTGCTAGATGTTTCTCAATAAATGCTTCATGGGCTTGTTCATAATGCATTCAATGTCCCCCCTTAATCATTAATTCCACGCAAAAAAAACGCCCCGTTCCCACCACCGGATATACCGGGGGGTAACAGGGCGTTCTTCGCCACTTATTATGAATTGAATCATTAATTCGTAAAAGACCAAATTACTTTGATTGCACCGGAGGTGCAAGATTAGCGTGAGCACGCCCTGGAATTTCACCAGTTTCCTCATACGCTACAACAATCGCATCGATTTCCTTCTTCAGCTCGTTCACGAGTTCCGCTTCAGGCACCTTACGAATCATCTGACCGTAACGGAACAACAAACCTTCCCCACGGGCACCAGCAATACCAATATCCGCTTCACGCGCCTCACCAGGACCATTAACGGCGCAGCCGAGCACGGATACTTTAATAGGCACCTTAAGCTTCGAAATGTATTCTTCCACCTCATTAGCGATGGAGAAGAGATCTATATCAAGTCGTCCGCAAGTCGGACAAGAAATGAGTGTTGCCGCGTTAGAGATCAGACCGAAGGTCTTCAGCAGCTCGCGTGCCACCTTAACTTCTTCCACTGGATCAGCGCTAAGCGAGATACGCAGGGTGCTGCCGATGCCCATAGAGAGCAGTGCACCGATACCCGCGGAGCTTTTTACTGTACCGGCAAACAAGGTACCGGATTCTGTAATCCCAAGATGTAGCGGATAAGGAATAACTTCCGCAGCCTGACGATAAGCTTCGATGGCCATTGGCACATCGGATGCTTTTAAGGAAACGATAATGTCGTGGAAATCCAGCTCTTCCAAAATCCCAATATGGTACAGTGCACTTTCGACCATAGCTTCTGGAGTCGGGTATCCGTATTTCTCCAAGAGATGATTCTCCAAAGAACCGGCGTTTACACCAATCCGAATCGGAATTCCTTTTTCTTTACACGCTTTAACTACTGCTTCTACCTTCTCCCGACGACCGATGTTGCCCGGATTAATCCGTACTTTATCGATGCCGTTCTCAATAGCCATCAGCGCGAGCTTATAGTTAAAATGAATATCCGCTACGAGTGGGATATGAATCTGCTTCTTGATCTCCTTAATCGCGGCGGCTGCCTCTTCATTGTTGACAGTAACGCGTACCAGTTGGCAGCCTGCTTCCTCAAGCCGTAAAATTTCGGCTACAGTAGCCTCTACATCAGCTGTTTTGGTTGTACACATGCTTTGAATCGCAACCTCGTTGTTTCCCCCAATAATGAGCCCGCCAACATTGACAGGACGGGTTTGGTGTCTCAAGAACATGATTTTTCTCCCCCATAACGCCAAAGCTCCACCCCTTCGCAACCGCTAGTGAAGCGGGATAAGCGGAAGAAAGGTGGAGACAGTGACATGTATTGTTAAGGTAAGCGACTTACGCGCTTTCCTCTTTCTTTTTGTCTTTCTTAAGGTTCAATTCAGGCAAAGCCTTCTCTTGAACGACCTGCTCCGTGATCACACAATCCTTAATATCATCGCGTGAAGGAACTTCATACATCACATCAAGCATGATGCTCTCAATAATCGCGCGCAGTCCACGGGCTCCCGTATTGCGTTTGATCGCTTCCTTGGCAATCGCTTCGAGTGCCAACGGTTCGAACTTCAGCGCTACGTTATCCATTTCCAGCAGCTTGATGTATTGTTTCGTGAGTGCATTCTTAGGCTCGGAAAGGATACGCACCAGCGTATTCTCATCAAGCGGCTCCAAAGTCGAGATGACCGGTAGACGGCCTACAAATTCAGGGATTAATCCGAATTTGAGCAAGTCTTCAGGCAATACCATCGACAAATATTCGCCAGGCTTGAGATCCTTTTGTCCTTCAACTGCTGCGTTGAAGCCAATGACTTTTTTACCGATACGGCGTTTAATCATTTGCTCCAGACCGTCAAAGGCACCGCCCACGATGAACAAGATGTTCGTCGTATCAATTTGAATAAACTCTTGATGAGGATGCTTACGACCACCTTGTGGAGGTACGGAAGCAACCGTTCCTTCGAGAATCTTCAGAAGTGCCTGCTGTACACCTTCACCGGATACGTCACGAGTAATGGACGGGTTCTCGGATTTACGTGCCACTTTATCAATCTCATCAATATAGATAATGCCGCGTTCGGCTTTCTCCACATCATAATCTGCCGCTTGAATCAGCTTAAGCAGAATGTTCTCAACATCCTCGCCGACATAACCAGCTTCCGTTAGGGAAGTAGCATCTGCAATCGCAAACGGAACGTTGATAATCTTCGCCATCGTCTGTGCGAGCAAAGTTTTACCCGAACCTGTTGGACCGAGCAAAAGAATATTACTCTTCGTCAGTTCAACATCTTCGATTTTGCTTTGGCTGTTCACACGCTTATAGTGATTGTAAACTGCAACAGACAGCGATTTCTTCGCTTGCTCTTGACCGATTACATATTGATCCAAAATATCGCGGATTTCCTTTGGTTTCGGAATATCCTTCAGATCAAGCTCTTCCTCATGACCGAGCTCTTCTTCCACGATTTCCGTGCAAAGCTCGATACATTCGTCACATATATAAACGCCCGGTCCTGCTACAAGCTTACGAACCTGCTCTTGTGATTTGCCGCAAAAAGAACATTTCAATTGCCCTTTTTCATCATTAAATTTAAACATCTAACCACCCCTTTAAGATTTCATCGGTGAAGAAAGAACCTGGTCAATAAGCCCATATTCCTTGGCTTCTTCCGCGCTCATGAAGTTATCGCGGTCTGTGTCCCGTTCGATTTTTTCAAGGGGCTGACCTGTGCGATCTACATAAATTTGATTCAACTTCTGTTTCGTCTTGAGGATCCAATCGGTATGAATCCAAATGTCGGACGCTTGACCTTGAACACCACCGAGCGGTTGATGAATCATAACTTCGCTGTTAGTCAGCGCGTATCTTTTGCCCGGAGCCCCAGCTGTTAAAAGGAGCGATCCCATGCTTGCCGCCATCCCTACACAAATGGTTGAAACATCCGGTTTGATATATTGCATCGTATCGTATATACCCATGCCGGCTGTTACTGAACCACCGGGTGAGTTGAGGTACAAGTGAATGTCCTTCTCGGGATCATCTGCTGCAAGGAACAGCAGTTGAGCAATAACCAGATTGGCGACATCATCGTCAATCGCACTGCTTAAGAAAATAATGCGATCCTTGAGCAATCTGGAATAGATATCGTATGAACGTTCCCCACGACTTGTTGATTCCACAACCATTGGTACCAGACTCATGCCACCAACCTCTTTTCTCTATACAGATTAGTCTTATCGTTTCAAAAATATTTTAACACGTTCACGGCCCGATGTCATTTTTTCACTACAGCAGACCTGTCCACCGCTTGTGATAGTGACGTCATCAAGCCAATTTCCTTAATACCATACGCTCATACGGATACCTATGTAATCACATATATCTGTGCCCGAGGATAAAAATAAGGCACGTAACGAAACTTACGTGCCTTATCATATCTGTATGGAGGCCGATTGCTCGGCCGTTCTAGGTAGTTTGAAAAATCTTACTCAGCTTTAGCGTCTTCAGCAGCTGGTGCTTCTTCTACTGCTTCAACTTCTACACTATTGCTAACAAGGAAATCAATGGTTTTGCGCAAAGAAAGTTCTTCGCTCAAGCTGCCCAGTGAACCGTTAGCTGCCAAGATGCTGCGAATTTCTTCTGGAGTACGTTTGTAAGCTTCAGCCATAGTAGCCAACTCTTCGTTAACTTCTTCTTCGGAAACTTCAATGTTCTCTTGTTTAGCGATAACTTCCAGTACCAGGTTGTTGCGAACGCGTTTTTCAGCATCGCCTTTCATTTGGTTCTGCAAGTCTTCACGAGTTTGACCCGAGAAGCTCAGGAACATATCCATGTTCATACCTTGTTGACGAAGACGAGTGTCGAAGTCACGAACCATGTTCTCAACTTCGCTGTTGATCATTGCTTCTGGAATCTCAACTTCAGCGTTTGCTGCTGCTTTATCAACAACTGCGTTCTCGCGAAGGCCTTTCAGTTCATCCTGTTTACGGGATTCGAGCTGAGCTTTCAGATCTGCTTTGTACTCTTCCAAAGTTTCGAATTCACTTACATCTTTAGCGAACTCATCATCGAGTGCAGGAAGTTGTTTGCGTTTGATTTCGTGCAGTTTCACTTTGAATACTGCTTTCTTACCCGCAAGGTTCTCTGCATGGTATTCTTCAGGGAAAGTAACTTCAACATCTTTGAAATCTCCAGTGGACATTCCCACTACTTGCTCTTCAAATCCAGGAATGAAGGAGTTGCTACCAAGTTCAAGAGAATGACGCTCAGCTTTTCCGCCTTCGAACGGTACGTCATCAACATATCCGTCAAAATCGATCACAGCGATGTCGCCGTTAGCTGCCGCTTCTTCTTCAACTACTACGAGTTCAGCATGACGCTCTTGCAGACGAGCAAGCTCAGCGCTCAGCTCTTCTTCAGTCACTTCAGCTTTTTGTACTGGAACTTCCAGACCTTTGTAATCGCCGAGCTTCACTTCAGGTTTAACCGTGATCTTCGCTTTGAAGATAAAGGATTGACCTTTAGCAAATTGCTCAATATCAACTTCAGGACGGTCTACAGGGAAGATGTCAGTTTGTTCAACTGCTTCACCGTAAGCTTCAGGAAGAAGAATGTCGATTGCATCTTGGTACAAGCTTTCTACACCAAAACGGGATTCAAAGATCGGGCGTGGCACTTTACCTTTACGGAAGCCTGGTACGTTAGCTTTCTTAACGACTTTGTTAAAAGCTTTATCAAGTGCTGCTGCAACGCGTTCTGCGTCAACTTCTACTTCAAGAACTCCAAGGTTCTTCTCTATTTTTTCCCATGTTGCTTTCATATTATACTTTTCCCTCCAA
This sequence comes from Paenibacillus sp. FSL E2-8871, assembly GCF_038000345.1. Lineage (NCBI taxonomy): Bacteria > Bacillati > Bacillota > Bacilli > Caryophanales > Paenibacillaceae > Paenibacillus > Paenibacillus sp. FSL E2-8871. Next base: position 3,308,150 of record NZ_JBBOBV010000001.1, read on the forward strand.
AATATAGGTTCACAAGTTTACTTCAAAAAATGATACAATCCACGCACAGAATAACCATTATATTATATACAACATTACTTTATTTATCAAGTAGAGAAGTCTTTACAAAACCCTTGAGCGCACGATATGCCCCCTCAAATTGAAAGCGCATGCCGTCTGTAATGCCGTACATTCCACGAGTCTCCTCCTCTTGCCGTGTACCGTTTAAGCTCTCAGATACAAACTGGTGTAACGCCCCCGCCCAAATATCTAGTAGCGCGTCTTCCCCATCCAGTATTTTCCGATACTCTTCCGATCCATAAATCGACATGACGAACTGGCCCCAGAGCTCCTGTGCAAAATAATACAGCGTAGGCTCATGTACCTCCGCCTGCTCGGCTACCCGCTCGAGCACCTGACTCACCTGTGGTGGAAAATCCTCTGTCTGCAGCGGCACACTTTCAATCTCTACAATTGCTGTTTCGTGACCACGAATCAGATTCACTGTTCCCTGCATCCCACGCCGCCGAAGGGTCTGCAGGGTCCGAAATTGCAGCAGTGGGTGAACATTATCCCCCTGCAGCCATGCCGTCAGCGCCTCATCGACTCCGCCGCCTTCCAGATATGAAAGCTGCTCTAGTGCTAGGATTGTCGCCTCTGACAGCGGCTCATTCATTATCCGCTGCAGCAGCTTTTGAGGATACCCCGCATCCTCAGTCATTTTTGATTTGGCCAAGAGACGGGCCATATCTTCTTCCCTTAAATCTTCGTCTTCGGGGTGAACGGCTCCTTCCGCATCTCCATTCTGAGAGGCGTAGGGGAAAGCTGTTTCGAGCCATTCCAGCAGAGACCGCCATTCCTCGTAATTTCGTTCTTCCTGTCCTTGACACTGCAACAAAAAACGCAGCAGCTCCATCGCTTCCCCGTATCGTTCACTCTCCAGCATCACCGTAAGCTGGATTTGATAATAGTCCAGTGTCTTGGGAAACAGGACGATATTCTCTTTTGTGGCGGGGGAATCTGAATCTTTAATGAGGGCACCTCCTTATAGCTAATTATGTGAATTGAATTCTAAAACGTCATAAATGTTATTAAGACCTTAAGCTTCTTCCGAAACTTAATAATTGTAGATTATAGCATACCCCGTACTCTTTTTAAAAAACAGCTTGAAAAACATCGGCGTACATGATATGATAACTCCTGCTTGCTTTTCAGCCAGCAATCATGTCCCGGTAGCTCAGCTGGATAGAGCATGCGCCTTCTAAGCGCACGGTCAGGGGTTCGAATCCCTTCCGGGACGTCAGAGTAACAGCCTTCCTTCGGGGAGGCTGTTTTTGCGTTCAGGGGATGCGAACCTGGGAGAAGGCGTAGCCCTAGGGACAGAGCTAGGAGCAGAGCCTAGGGCTTAGGGTTCCATGAGGCTCAGGCCTCGATGTAGCTCACTTTTCAATGGAGCTCAGGCTTCTGTGGAGTTCAAGCTTCGATAAGCCCCCTACTACGTTATACACCCACGTAGCAGTCAGATCATTAGACAACGTTCCGCTTAGATTCTGCCTAACTCGAACACTCTAATTGCATTTTGTGCAACTAAAAGGTTCCCTTTCACCTCAACAACTCGGTTTAACTGTATTCCGTACACTTATATTCTCTGATTAACTCCTAGATTGTCATTTTCTCCATTTTTAGTTGCACAAAGTACAATTAATCCTAAATAAACCCTACACCATGATAAATAGCTGCATAAAGTGCAACTAAAGCCACCTCTAACACCATTACTCATTACTCATTACTCATTACTCACCACATCATACTTTATCCTTTGAGGAAATCGAGGCACATTACGAAAAAGTTTTTTTACTATTCGTATGCTGGGAAGCAGGAGCACGCGGAAGCAATAGTGCAGGATGTGTTTGTGCGAATATTATCAATTTAGACATGAAAGTGAAATGTGCGATATTGTCTCAGCCTTGCCGCGAGTGTTTCGCGAGGTTATTCCTTTGGCCGTATCCGTAGGGAATGCTACATTAAATAATTCATCATAAGAAGACAAAAAAAACTGTCACCCACCGATATCCATTGCCGGGTGACAGTTTTTACGTACCTTTTGAACGAATTAGTGTCCTTTCCGGCGATTGCTAAGCCACAACGGAAATCGGAATACAAAATTGATAAACAAAACTACAAATACAAGTACGGCTGCTGACTTATCCGCAATTTGACGTGCATCTTCGACAATCGCCTCGGATTGTACATACCATAGATGCACAGCCAGGGTCTCACCCGGCGAGAAGAGATTAAAGTCCCACATTTCTCCTGAGGTACTGAGACCAGCGGTAAGGATAATAACCGCAGACTCCCCGAAGGCGCGTCCAGCAACGAGACAAATCCCAGTAACAATGGCAGACATTGCAACAGGCAGGACTACCGTGCGGATCACGTGGAATTTAGTCATCCCAAGCGCATAACCAGCCTCGCGGATCTCCCCGGGGACAGCACGTACCGCTTCCTCTGTCACTCGCGCAAGCATAGGTAGATTCAGCAGTGCCAAGCTGACGCCTCCGCCAAGAATCGTCAGACCGATATCGAAATATTCCGCAAAAATCGCGAGTCCGAGCATACCGAACACAATCGATGGTACCGATGACAGAGATTCTACGCAAATACGTAGTGCGCCTGTAAATTTATTGTCTGGTGCATATTCAGCCATATAGATTCCCGCACCCAAACCGATTGGAATGGAAATAAACAGCGAGATGAACAAAATGTAAAATGAGTTGAACAACACCGGGCCAATCCCGCCACCCGGATCAATCTCTTCAGGCTGTTTTATCAAGAAGTCAGGTCGAAGTGCCGGTAGACCTTTACTAAGAATCGTGAAGAGCAGCCAGAAGATCAGCAGCATGACTAAAGCCCCAAGCGTATAAAACCCTATGGTTGCAATTTTATTGTTTCTTTGAGCCCGCGCTGTATGCTTTGTACTTGCGAATCCGTTCACGCTGCATCCCTCCTTTTTCTACCCAGCACGCGGATGATCAGAATTAATACAAATGATATTACTAGCAGGAGAAATGCCATCATATGTAGCGCATAGTTCCATGTAGAGTCAAACTCTACATTGGAGATTTGCATAACGATGTTACTAGTCAGCACCGATGCTGGCGTGAATAACGTCTTCGCCAATTGCGGTGTATTCCCGATAACCATAACTACAGCCATCGTCTCACCCACAGCACGAGTCATACCCAGAATAACCGCAGAGATAATCCCCCGGCTAGCCGCAGGCAGTATTACACGCATGATTACCTGTAAACGGGTAGATCCAAGCGCATATGCAGCATCCCGATATTTGCGCGGTACAGAGACAATGGCATCATCACTGATTCGGCAAATCGTTGGCAGCACCATTAATGCGAGCACAAGCGCAGCAGCTAACAAGCCATCGCCTAGGCTCTCCCCACTAATTCTGCGCAAGAAAGGAAGTAATACCGTTAAGCCTATATATCCGTAAACAATTGAAGGAATACCTACCAATAAATCTAGCACTGGACGGATAAAAGTCTTCATCCATTTTGGAGCAATCTCTGCACAAAGTACTGCCATCCCTACCGAAATAGGAACTGCAATCAGCAGCGTTAATGCAGTTAGTGAAAGTGTATTTACAATGAAGGCAGCCGCTCCAAAAGAATCCTCTTCCGGCGTCCAGTTAAAGGAAAAGAAAAAGTCCGCAGGCGAGAGATGGCCGAACAGAAGCATAGCCGTTTTGCCGATAAATAGAATTACAAGTCCAAGCACAAAGCAAAGCGCAAGAATGCTGAATAAAAAATAAAACTTAAACAATTTGTTGCTAAACAAATGTCTACCATGACGTTTGGGATTAGCGCTAACCTGCGTTACGCTCTCTTTTCCCCTAGTTGCCAAGCCTTGGACTGGTGCCCCCATACTTTCCCTCCTGTAAGCGGCCACCCCCGTATCAAGATCGGAGCTGGCCGCTGTTACCGTTCAATATGATCTTTAGATGTTATTAGCCCTTCATTGCTGCGATCGGAATAAATTTAAGCTTTTTCAGGGAACCTTGTTGGAACTTCTTGCTTTGTACGTATTCGATGAATTCTTTTGTAGCACCAGTAGGTTGGCCTTTAGTCATGTAGTAACCATAAGCCCAGATCTTATAAGATCCATTGATTACGTTGTCTGTAGTAGCAGCTATACCGTTGTGTTTAACAGCTTTTACGTCGCCACTTACATATACAAGGTCGATATAACCGATAGAGTTAGGAGTTGTTCCTACGGCAGTCTTCATGTCACCGGATGAACCTGTTTCTTTGTAGTTCTTAGCCTTTTTAACGATATCTCCGCCATCCAAAGCTTTAGCTTGATAGTTAACGCGTGTACCGGAACCGAAAGAGCGAGTGATAACCACGATGTCAGCATCTGCACCGCCTACTTCTTTCCAGTTCGTGATTTTACCTGCGAAAATACCTTTAAGCTGTTCAGTTGTAAGGTTATCTACACCAACATTTTTGTTAACGATTGTAGCAAAAGGAATAACTGCTACTTTGTTTGCTACTTGACCGTCAAAAGCTTTGAAGCCTGGTACGTCGATGCTAGCATCCCAGTCGCAAGCGCCGATATCAGCGATGCCTTTTTTAACAGCTTGAGGTCCAGTTACTGAACCTTTACCTGAGGCTGCGATTTTCACTTTAGGGTGCAGCTTTTGGAATTCTTTTGCCGCTTGAAGCGTCAATGGAAGAAGTGCGGTTGAACCGTTAACTGTGATTTTACCTTTAAGTGAATCGGCTGCTGCTGCAACCCCTGCGAAAGATGCGGTTACCGCAATTACAGCCGTTAGAGCCGTTACTGTTAGCTTTTTGAAAATCTTCATTTGTATTATTTCTCCTCTCGGCTCTACGCCGTTAAAATATGATTAGGGATATTTATTATTTCGACAGTTGCAATGCTTTACCGCCTTGAACCACCCATACACCGCCATCACTTACGATAGCAAGCTTGCTTCCATCATTCGAAACAGCAACTTCAGATACATCTTCAGTGGAGCGGTACAGCTCAGTTTTTGCACCTTTACTATCGATGGAGTAGACTACTGTGCTTCCGTTTGCCGCTGTACCCGCTACAACCAAGCCATTGTTAACGCCAGTGGACCAAGTTACTTCGACATCAAGTGCAAGGTTACTGCTTGTTCCGTCTGCTTTGATAACCTTCAGTGTGTTAGCCGCATTGCCATCAGAATCTGCGCTCAGATATACGACGCTACCATCGGCTGAAATTTCAGGGTATAGCTTGTTATCCGGTGTAGTCGTAAGTGCAGCAGGCTTAGCATCTTTTGTAGCAAGATCAAGCTTGTAAAGCTGCTCTCCAGCAGAGCTGAAGTCTACAGTAAGAGAATCTTCTGTGCTGTCCGCATCGTTTTTAGCAACACCCGTCAAGTTAACGATATAAACGGCGCTCTTTTGGTCAGCGGAAATGCGCAGTTCGGATTTATTTTCTACTTTGTCTGCCAATACGGATTTAACTTCACCAGTGTCTACAGAGATTTTTGCGATTTTCTCCTGCTTGTCACCTTGGATAAAGTAAATACTTTTACCATCGTTCGACCAAACCAGATCTGTTTTTACACTATTGTCAGTACCAAGTGTCTTAGTAGCTCCGCTAGACAGGTTAATCAGATTCAACAAACCAGTCTCATCATTGAAAGCTCCCCACTGCCCATCCGGCGATACTGCAAAATCCACCGCACTGTCATTCGACGAAAATACTTCATAGTTACCTGGCTCTGTGCTGAACTTGATAAGTTGAGCAGATTCAGCATCACTTTTGTTCGCAATCAGACTTCCAGCTGCTGTCCAGTGCAAAGTATCAAACAATCCTTCAGGACGAGCAAAGCTTAGAATCGTGCTAGCGTCAGCATCCAGTTCTCCACCTAATGCATAAACTAACTTTGAAAGCTCTACATAGGTTTTACCGTTATAAAATACTGGAGCAACTGTGAATGTCTCGGAATTACCATCTACTTGATAGCTCTTTGAGCCTGTTTTGAGCTTCACATTATGTAATCCTTTGCTGTCATTAAGTTCAAACCCGCCAGCTCCAAGTACTAACTTAGCTCCAATTTCACCAGCTACCTGATTCAGCGAGTACAACTTGTAACCACTGCTATTAATGGTGTTAAACACAATCGGCGTACCATTTACATTCCAAGTGGCTGTACCTTCTTTAACTGCTGTTTTTGCAGCGGTTTGATTGGTAGCCACAGATTTTACATTACTGCCGATGCTAGCTGCAGATACACTCCCAACGCCTACAGTTGCAAGAAGTGCTGAAGCCAACGTTGCGCTAATCCATTTACTGTTTTTCAATTAGATTCACCCTTTTCGTATAGGTAACTGCTAATGTCATTTTCGTCTACAATTGTCAACTCTGTTGCAGAGGAATGTTATGGAAATATTAACTATAATTATTTTTTTGAAAAAGTAGGTATATTAGCGTACTAGACTGCTAAATTCAGATAAACCAAATGGACTAGACACGAAAAAGCCTCATGGGGGATAGCTCTGCGGGGTGCAGTAGCTTTTACTCCATGAGGCTTTTTGTAAATGTGATCTACCCTAACTCTTCATTTAAATGCTTTTCCAACGTTCTCCGTACAGCTCCTGGGCCTTTCAGCATCTCGTAGAAGTAACTTTCAATCTTGCTACCCAGACCGATTTCATATAACGGTACACCAAAGATCTTCTCATTTTCTAGAATTCTATGCACATTAGAGGTCGAATCTCCCAAAGTCACTCCCTGCAGATGCGCTTGAAGTGACTCCATTAACGGATCGGGACTTAGCTCAAATGAATTCCCTTCATCATCCACTCCGATCAAATAGCGGCACCAAGCAGCAATTGCTAGTGGAATCGCCGTCAATTCAGCTGGATGAAGATCTTCGCGTTGTACATAGGATTTGATCGTTTCCCCATAACGAATGCCTATCTTCTGCGACGTATCTGTCGCAATTCGCTGCGGGGTGTCTGGAATAAATGGATTCGCCAATCGCTCTTGCAGCACTTCATCCAAAAACTGCTGTGGACGTAGAATGATAGGATCTACAACTACAGGCAATCCTTCCTTATACCCAATCCGCTCGACTAATGTACGTAGGGTCTGATCCTGCATCTCATCCGAAATCTGTGTGTAGCCTAGTAGACAGCCAGTGACCGCTAATGCAGTATGCAAGGGGTTTAGACAGGTGGTAACTTTCATCGTTTCTACCCTGTTCACGGTCTCACGATCTGTGAATATAATGCCGGCTTCTTCTAATAAAGGTCGCCCATTCGTAAACTTATCCTCAATGACCAGATATTCACTAACTTCTGCGTTAACAAAAGGCGCGGTATGAGCGTTCCTCGAGGTAATAAGTATATCCATGCCGCCAATCCCCTGCTCCTGTAAAGCATTACGTACTACCTCGGATGGACGTGGTGTGATTTTATCGATCATCGACAAGGGGAATGTTATGTGACTCTCGTCTTCGAGGTACGCAACAAAACCTTCCTCCACAATCCCTTTCGCAGCCCATGCCTTGGCGATTGTAATCACGCTATTTTTCAACATATCCCCATTGTGCGAACAGTTATCCATACTGACAAAAGTCATCGGATACTGCCCCTTAAGATATCGACGGTACGCTAGAGAAGCGATCACACTCATGCTGTGGGATGGCTGCTCTGGCCCTTGCTCCATATCCTTCTTCACGATATCAAGGTACATTCCATCAGGACCGGTCAAGGTATAACCTTTCTCTGTAATGGTGAAGCTGGCCATCTGCAGGCTCGGGTTTTCAAAAATTTCAACCAAACGGCAGTAATCCTCCGCTCGATTCTTGTTTGCCATAATAGCTTCGGTAATGCTGCTAATGACCTTTTTTGTAAACTCACCACTCGCATTCATTAGTACGAGAAGTGTTAAATGATCATGTGGTTTATAAATCTTGTCAATCAGCTCGTAGTCAGAGGAGGTAGCGGCAATAATACCTGTATCTGCTTTTCCAAGCTCCAACAGCTTCTGGTGAGCATTCGCAACAAATCCCCGAAAAATATTTCCCGCTCCAAAATGAACCCATTCCGGCCTAACGCGCGTATTCTCCGCCACCTGCTTATAATCAAACTGAGGAAGCTCCACGTCAGCGTCCTTCCATGCCTCTGCACATGATTGAATACTCTCTCTTGTCAGAAGCAGCATTCACTTCACCCCCATCGTATTGTCGAGACTGTCCCATACACCAAGTAAATACATGATCCCCATTGCTCTATCGTACAGCCCGTACCCCGGGCGGCAAGTCTTCTCTTCACCCCACAAATGACGACCATGATCTGGACGCACATACCCCGTATATCCATTCTCATGATACGCTTTAACAACCTCTGCCACATCCACACTGCCATCCCGTCCACGATGAGACACCTCAATAAAATCTCCGTTCTCAAAAACCTTAACATTTCGAATATGAGCAAAATGAATGCGATTACAGAATTCCCGAATCATAGCCGGCAGATCGTTCTTCGGATTCGTACCGAGCGACCCAGTGCAGAAGGTTAATCCATTATACGGACTATCTACTGCGTCAAGTAAACGACGGATCGTATCACGGCTGCGGACAATGCGGGGCAAGCCAAAGATCGGCCAAGCAGGATCATCGGGATGAATAGCCATTTTGATATCGACTTCTTCACAGACAGGAATAATGCGCTTCAGAAAATAGACCAAGTTCTCGAACAGCTTCTCTTCCGTTACATCTGCATAAGCGACGAATAGCTCATCGAGCTTCGCAAGACGCTCCGGCTCCCAGCCAGGCATCGTAAATTCGCCGGCCCCCTTGAGAATACGATTCACCATGTCGCGCGGGTTCTCATTAATGGCCGCATTTTCATAAAAAAGAGCATTCGAGCCATCTGGCAATTCCTTGTACAGCTCCGTCCGAGTCCAGTCAAAGATAGGCATGAAATTGTAACAGATCACTTTAGTACCGACCTTGGCTAGCTTCCGTATGGTGTCTATGTAAATATCGATATATTTATCACGCGTCGGGAGTCCAATCTTGATATCATCATGGACGTTCACACTCTCTACTACGGCAGTGCTAAACCCTTTGCTCGTAATTTGATCCGCTACTTTTTGAATGTCATCCATTTCCCACACTTCGCCCGCTACCTTATGATGTAGTGACCAGACAATACCCATTACCCCCGGAATTTGCCGGATATGATCAAGCGTAATGTTGTCATTGCCTTCTCCATACCATCTCCATGTCATTTTCATCTAGATAAAACCTCCTATAATTTCATATGTCGAGATCTTGTATACAAGATAATATACTCAAATATTAGATTTAAATAATACCTTTTGTCAATGACATAAAATCAATAATCACCAATCTTGTATACAAGATTAATAAAATATATAATGAAATCACTATCTTATTTCAGGATCCCGTTTCAGATATCAGCATTACAAATTCAACGGCAATGGAGACGCAACCTCATGTCCACCAAAAATGATATTTTGAACCTATTAAAGCACGAAATTCTTAACCTAACACTAAAGCCTGGATCCATTCTAAGTGAGACCGTGTTATCCGAACGGTTTCAGATATCCAGAACACCTTTGCGCGATGTACTAAAGCAGCTATCACTAGAGTCCTATATTGATGTGTATCCGAAGAAAGGGAATCTGGTTTCATACATTGATTTGGAATCTGTCGAGCAAATGATTTATTTAAGAAGTGTTTTGGAAAAAGATATTATCAAGGGTCTATGCGGTAGCCTTACTCTTAAAGGAATTATAGAACTTAAAAAGAATCTAGAAGAGCAAAGAAATGCCATACATCAAGAACATGCCACTGAGCTCTTTTTTTCTTTGGATGACGCCTATCATAAGACGTTATTCACATTAGCAGGACATGAATTTTTGTGGGAGCAAATTAAGTTCTCCCATGTGCATTATGAAAGATATCGACGCTTGCATAACCTAAAGCAAGAAAAGCTGGAGAAAATTTTGAGCGAGCATCACATGATCCTGGATTGTATGACAAACCATGAACCAGACAAAGTGGATGAGCTAGTCCAGCATCATTTACGTGAAGATATGAACTCCTTATACTTACTGGAGAATTTTGCAGATTATATTAAAGCGTAATAACGTGTATGAACAGAGCCAACTTAAAACTAAAAGACCGCCCCATGCAGCCAAAATCATGGCTTTTGGGACGGTCAACCAATCATGCGGGAGATCGACGGGATGGAAATCCAAGGACTCAGCATTCGTCACTTCTAAAGTACTCTTGGCGAATTCCCAGCCCTCATTAAATAATCTTTTCTGATTCAAGGTGTATCTTCCTTTCTTCTCATAGGATTATGAAACAAAGGGATGGAGCAACAGAAGGAGTGGCCCTGCTGGACACACTCCTCCTACTGCTAATATTTAGTATATTGTACGTTGATGCTGGTCTGTGATACCGCTTTTTCGATAGAAATACGTATTGATGATATCTCTCCACTCGCGGGCATGTAGTACCTGTTCATGCAGACGGTCTGCCACCTGCCCAAACCTGCTGCCATCCATTTTCCCCTCAAGGGATTGCCACTTCTCTTTCAGCCCTGCTGCGCGATCCACGCCATCAAAATGCGTATCATAAATATGCTGGATGACCGTTTTACCAGATTTAAGAGTATGCGTATACGGTACATGATGAAAGAACAGTAATAGCTCATCTGGACATGTAGCTACCGATTCATACAAATCTACATTCGCTCCTTGATACTGAGCAACATATCCCGTACCCGTCTTTATTGTCCGGTCTACGCCAATCCCTTGTAAGTCTGCAAAATGATACGTTCCCCATTTCGAATATTCATATCCATCCACATTTGGACCGTAATGATGATCTGGATTGACCATCCAGCCTACGCCAAGCGGCGAAGTATAAGATTCATAGATATGCCAAGAGGTTAACAAGATCTCACGAATCGTGACTATTAACTGCTCATCCTCTGCACCGAATGTGAGCATAATCCATTCCTTCGCGATTTGCTCTGCACTTAATTCCGGATTCCAAGCGAGACGACCGTAACCATACAGATTGGCCTGCGCTAATAAATGCCCCGTCCAGTTATGATCATTGCCAATATTTGAAACAGCAGCGAAGCCGCTATATTTATAACCATACATGGATCCATCAACAACCCGTTTCACCGATGACTCCGAATCCGTTGCGTAAGTATTAAAATCAAGAACTTCCTTCCATTGAGGGACGAGGTAGCAGACATGACGCTGTTGGCCTGTGTATTCCTGTGTAACCTGAAATTCAATCATCATATTCGTATGCTTCATGGCACCGAACAACGGAGACACACCTTCCCGTACTTGAAAATCCATCGGTCCATTCTTCACCTGCAAAATAACATTATCCATGAATCGACCATCTAGCGGTTTAAAGTGATCATATGCCGCTCGTGCACGATCGGTGGAGCGATCCCGCCAATCCTGCTTGCAATTGTAAACGAAGCAGCGCCAGATGACGATTCCCCCGAAAGGCAATAAAACTTCAGCCAGCATGTTCGAACCTTCTGCATGATCACGATCATAAGTGAATGGACCTGGACGATTCTCTGAATCAGCTTTTACGAGGAAACCGCCGAAATCTGGAATCAATTTATAAATTTCTACCGCCTTTGCCTTCCACCATTGGCGTACATCAGAATCTAACGGATCAGCTGTATTCAATCCACCGATTTCGATCGGGCTAGCATAGTTAATACTTAGGAACAGCTTCACCCCGTAGGTACGGAAGATATCGGCAATCCTCGTGATGTCAGGAAGATAGCGCTCCGTAATAAACATCGTTTCAAACCGATGTACATTGACATTGTTTATAGCAATCGCATTGATTCCTATCGAAGCGAGCATTCTCGCATAATCTTGCAATCGAGCAAAGTCCTTAGTGATTTCGTTGTCTGAGTAAAATATGGACTTCCCTGCGTAACCACGTTCGATGCTTCCATCGACGTTATCCCATTGATTCATCATGCGGAGCGTATTTACCGGCTGATCCAACATATCCAACGCCTTAATCGATTGACCCGTTCCAAGCAAGCGTAGGAATGCAAATACACCGTACAGTAAACCCACGGGTGTGGAAGCACCAATTGCAATACAGTCCTTCTCCGTGTTTGTTCGAATGGCATATCCTTCTGATCCAATTGCTGTCCTTGTAGCCTCGCTAAAGGTATGCGTAATCAACGGATGATTACTATCAAACGTACCGATTGCAATACAAGCTTGTTTATCTTTATCCTGAGATTCAGCAATGGTAGCTTCTATATCGAGCATTCCTTGTATGCCACGTGTTAGTTCTTGCACAGCACTTATGATCACTGGATGATCTTGTTTGACTGTCCAGATGTTATAGCACCAAGGAGAATAGCACTCTCTTACTGCACTCGATTGAATATATGGATATTCGAGCCAAGCTTTATACCCTGCGTTATGTAATTCTGTCTTTTGTTCTGCCATAATTCGGTGTCCTCCATTAGTGAGTAAGACTTTTTAATCTAGATGTTGCTAGCTGTGCAATGGTTCTCTTATACTTTTGTAAACGATAGGTTATCCGCATCCCTACTAATAGGAGGAACACGAATGTGACGTACCATGAGCAGCAGGACTTACAACCGTTCCATCTCTATTTTGTATATAAAAGAACAAGTACAAATACAGACGACTATCAAGGTACATTCCATGCTCATCAGGGTGTTGAAATTCTTATTGTTCATGAAGGTAAAGGGACGCTGATTATTGATCAAAATAGCTATGAAATAAAGCCAGGGATGATTTGTATTTTCCAGCCGTATCAACTGCATCATATTCAAATTGAAATTAATGAGGCGGTTCCGTTCGTGCGTTCGATCGTGCATTATGAGCCCAGCATATTTAAAGCTTATTTTGAAAAGTGGCCCATCCTACAAAGCTTTTTCAATCATATTCACAGCGGCAATTCTGCCTCACCTCGATGGTATGAACAGCAGGACCTGCAATCCCTGATAGCTCTTCTGAAGGATCTGGATAAAGCGCTTCCAACTTTGCACAAAAATGATTTCATGGAAGAGGTCTCATTGTTTCTCATCACGTTCCTACGTACTTTAAAGCCGCTTTGGGATACACAGCAGAAGCCGGCCTCCATGGAACAATTGCTTCGTAAACCACATCAGGCAGAACGTATTATGGAATGGCTACAGCTGCATTACAAGGAACCTTTGCGGCTCGATCAAATGAGCAAGGATCTACATCTTTCACCCCATCATTTATCCCACTTGTTCAAGGAATGTACAGGCAGCAGTATTTCCGATTATTTAACGGTCAAAAGAATGCAGGAAGCCGTTCATCTTCTGACTTCAAGCAAATACACAGTTGCACACATCGCCGAGGAAGTGGGAATTACAAATTGCTCTCATTTTTGCAAATTGTTCAAAACCCATTTCGGCACAACGCCTAATCAATTTCGGAAGCAATGGCATTTGCATCATTGAGTTGTCGAACATCCCAGCTGTATTCCTTATTAACATCATATCAAGTTGGTTCGTGAGCAGGTATTCGCATCTTGTGCAAAAATGCCGCTACTTTGCGATTTACACCTAATTGTAAGTTAGTTTCAAGTAGCGGAAATCTAGCACTTTACATTTACTGGATTCCGGAGCACAATAATGAGTGAGCGCTCACTCATTATTGTTGTGCAGAGCACTCAGTAACACCACTTTGTATCCCAGACTATTCAGAATCGAGGAGATGAATATGGGTTCGGAAGTTCCAGTCATTTCAGTGAGCCATGTTAGTAAAGCCTTTGGAGACAAACAGGTGCTCGAAGATATTTCACTTCAAGTGGAGCGTGCGGAAACCTTCGGCATACTAGGACCCTCTGGCTCCGGAAAAACAACGTTAGTAAAGCTGCTTACAGGTATCGATGAGGCGACCTCAGGTGAGGTAAAGGTGCTTGGTGTTACCATGCCTAAGTTATCCATGCTGCAGCAAATTGGATACATGGCTCAATCTGATGCCCTATATACAGAACTCAGCGCAAAAGAAAATCTGGAGTTCTTCGCTGCGCTATATGGACTAAAAGGTGCGGAGCGCGGCAAACGCATCAAAGCTGTTATGGAACTAGTAGATCTTCAGGAGCATCTGCGCAAAAGAGTAGATCAATACTCTGGCGGAATGAAACGCCGCCTATCCCTGGCGATTGCGCTGCTCCATGAGCCTCCGCTACTTCTTCTTGATGAACCAACAGTAGGTATCGATCCTGTACTCCGACTATCCATCTGGAAAGAACTAAAAGCTCTGAACGAGAAAGGTACCACGATTGTACTCACTACGCATGTCATGGATGAAGCTGAGAAATGTGATCGCCTTGGAATGATCCGTGATGGCAAGCTGCTTGCCGCCGACACACCTGCCGGATTGCTTGAAGCCACTGGCTCAGCTTCTATTGAAGAAGCCTTTCTATATTATGGAGGTGTCCGTTCATGAGAATCCGAGCGATCACCTTACGGATTTTGCGACAATTTATTCATGATAAAAGAACGATGGCCTTAATGTTCATTGCACCGCTCATCGTTCTAAGTTTAATGAGCTTGGTATTCAACGGGGACGCCTATGAGCCAAAAATCGGAGTATCCGGTGTGCCACTAAATATCTCAGCTGCGTTAAAAGAAGAAAATACCACAATTAAAGAGTATGCCAGCGAAGAGCTAGGGAAAAGTGCTCTAGTAGAAGGAAAGATTGACGCTTTGATCACTTTGGACGGAAACGTTGGGAATTCAGGAGTCATCCCTCAAGTGTTGTTAGAGGGGAGCAACCCTACAGCCAACAAGGCGGTAATTATGACGCTTCAAAAGCTTTCTCAGAAGCTCCTTCCAAGTACAGAGAAACAGCTGCAATTACAGCCCCAGATCAGCTACTTATACGGTTCTGAGAATATGAAGACGATTGACCGCTTCGGTCCGATTATGATTGGTGTATTTGTTTTCTTTTTCGTATTCCTGATTGCCGGTGTTTCTTTCCTGCGAGAGCGGACTACAGGCACCCTTGAACGTTTACTTTCCACTCCTTTAAAAAGATGGGAGATTGTGCTCGGGTATGTATGTGGTTTCGGCATTTTCACCGTATTCCAAGCGCTGTTGATCTCATGGTTCTCTATTCAGATTCTTGGCATTATGATGACGGGAAGCTTTGGTTACGTAATGCTGATCACCTTACTCCTGTCGATGACAGCTTTGACGCTGGGCACGCTATTATCTGCTTTTGCAGCCAACGAGCTACAGATGATTCAGTTCATCCCGCTTATTATCGTGCCACAAGTTTTCCTCAGCGGACTGTTCCCACTCGACACCCTACCGCTATGGCTACAGCACATCGGCTACGCAACCCCAATTTATTATGGATCAGAAGCGCTTATGAACATCATGATCCGCGGCAAAGGATGGAATTCCATCGCTCTGGATGTCTATGTACTGATCGGATTCTCACTATTATTCATGGTGCTGAATGTATTGGCACTGCGCAAACACCGGAAAATGTAGCCTCACTAAGAACATTCATCGGTTGAACGGAATGAACCAAGTTTGGAGGATAATTGTAATGAAAGAACATGATTCTGCGGAACAAAATATAGAAGAGCAGTGGATTGAAGAGCTGCTGGCCATAAGTGAAGAGGATAAACTGACACCGAAGCAGATTTCCATTTTGCATGCGGCGATTGAGGTGTTCTCCGAAAAAGGTTACGCTGCTGCTGCGACTAGTGAAATTGCTCAAAAGGCAGGCGTAGCAGAGGGTACGATTTTCCGATATTACAAAACCAAAAAAGATTTACTGCTCTCCATCATTGGCCCTACCATGAGTCGTATGCTCGCTCCTTTTGTACTGCGGAATTTCAACGGGGTACTCGATGTTCCCTATGACAGCTTTGAAGAATTCCTACGATCATTTATCGTCAATCGTCTGGAGTTCGCCCGTAGAAATTTTAAAATGCTAAAGATTCTGATACAGGAGATTCCTTTTCAACCGTTGCTCAGAGAACAGTTCGCAGAAAATATTCTAAGCAAGGTGCTGGAGCGCGTCATCGAAATTGTTGAACACTTCAAGGCAAAAGGTGAAGTCATTGAATTACCCACACCCGCTATTCTACGTTTCACTATTTCATCCATTGGTGGGTATTTGCTTAATCGCCTGCTGCTACAACCGGAGAAGGACTGGAACGATGAGGAAGAGATTAACCTGACGATCCGTTTTATTATGCACGGGATTAGTGGAGTAGCAGCCCCTATTTGATGCGCACGCCCGTTCTGTTATCATAAGGACTATATAATAATCGGACTTTTCGAAGAACAAGTTACGAGGAAGGAATTATGTTATGGGCTTTAGTGTGACAGAACGGGTAATTAAGCTGCTGTGCGGCAAGTCTATTTTTGAAAAAGGATTGGCTTATTACCAGTCTGGAAGCGTAGATATAATAGATATTGAAGAACGTAATGAATCCATCCCAGATCTGCCCCGCTCTCGTTATGAAGCGCTCGTTCAAGGGGGCATTGGCTACGAAGTCATGGTTGTCATCGATATCGACGGTGATGTCACGGCAGAATGTACTTGTCCTGCTTACACGCATGGAGGGCCTTTCTGCAAACATATCGCAGCCGTACTGATCAGCATTGATGCCCTTGAAACTGCTGGAGAACGGCCAGCTCATACTGGAACTTCCAGCCATTCTACTATTGAAGATACTGGAGTCTTAACCCCACGTAATGTTACGGATTCTACGCGAGACATGGGAGGAAGGTCCAGAGACCAGCATCTGGTGAGCAGCCTGCTAGGCATGTTCAGTAACCATAAGCCGCGTCCGAGCGGTACTGGGGCTTTTGTAGATAATAGGATCCCTTTAAATGTCGAGTTCATCTGCAAGCCATTCACTTACAGCTATAGCACTACCATGCTGGGAATAGAAATGAAAATCGGCTCGAAACGACTATATGTCGTTCATAAAATAAGAGGTTTTCTGGAACGTGTACATCTTGGAGAAACCTTCGAATTCTCGAAGCATTTCGTCTATGACCCTGCCATTCACAGCTTTCGGAAGGAAGATAACATCGTTCTTCAGAAGCTAATTGAAATTGTCTTCAATGAAAAAATGTATCGCGATAACGTCACTAACTACTCTCCATATGGTGGCAACCTGGGGGGAGATCGCCTGCTGGCTATCCCTCCTTTTTTCTGGGAGACGCTTCAGCCCGCACTTACACAGGTTCAGTCGGTATATCTGCAACAAGAAGAGGTGTTGTACGAAGGCATTCATATGTCTAATGAAGCACCGCCCCTTAGCTTTGCGTTCGAACAAGCCGAAGGCGAAGGCTACCATCTGGATATTCAAGGACTGGAGCAGATCTCAGTTCTGGAAGATTACGGACTCGTGCTGTCTGAAGGTAAGCTGTTGAAGCTAACTGCTCAGGAATGCATGCGCCTATCTGAGATGAAAAAAATGCTGGAATCCTCTCGTCGAGATGGCATCGATATTGCCCCCGAACAAATGGAGCCCTTTATGGACAAGGTTATCCCTGGTCTAAAAAAACTGGGAAACGTGCATATTGCCGAATCTATTGCTGATCGAATTGTGCAACATAAGCTTATAGCCAGGCTCTATCTGGACCGCGTGAGAGATCGACTGCTCGCCGGGCTAGAGTTTCAGTATGGTGACATTATCATCAATCCTTTGGATGAAAAAGCCCATGTTCGCGGTACGGACTTGATTCTTATACGCGACGGTGAAGGAGAGGCCCGAATTCTGGAGCTGATGGAGCATGAATCCTTCGCCAAAACCGAAGGCGGGTATATTATGACGGATGAGGACGGTGAGTACGTTTTTTTATACCACACGATTCCGTTGCTTGAACCACTATTAACGGTCTATGCGACCACCGCTGTCAAAGAAAGACTATTCACGGGAACCACGCCACCAAAAGTGAGTATTAGTTGGAATGAGAAAACCGACTGGCTTGATTTTAAATTCGACATGGGTGGTATTCCCGAATCTGAGATTGTGATGGTCTTAAAATCACTTCAGGATAAACGTAAATACTACCGCTTGCCAGAAGGGGCACTGCTACCGCTGGAGAGCGAGGAGCTCCAAGAAATCATCACCTTTATGAACGAGATGGGCATTCGAGAAGGTGAGATTAAAGGTGCGCAATTTTCTTTACCAGTCGTTCGTGGGTTACACTTAACCTCTTCCGATTCTCAAGGTGACTCAGTCAAACTGAGCAGATCCTTTAAAAGATTACTTGCGAATATGCACAATCCTGAGAACCTTGATTTCCCAATACCAGAGAGTCTGGCTCCTGTGCTCCGGGATTATCAGCAGTATGGATTTCAGTGGCTGAAGACGCTGGCCCATTATCGTTTCGGGGGAATTTTAGCGGATGATATGGGTCTTGGCAAAACGCTGCAGAGTATCGCTTTTCTGCTCTCTGAGCTTCCGGATATTCGTCAGAGTGGTCTGCCCGCTCTTATTGTCGCTCCTGCCTCTCTGACCTACAACTGGCATAATGAGCTTAAAAAGTTCACGCCTGAGATTAAGGCTGTTATTGCAGATGGAAGCTTAACGGAACGCGGTCGGATTTTAAAAAATGCAGCGAAGGCGGATGTAATCATCACCTCTTACCCACTGCTTCGCAGAGATGTTCAGTTGTATGCTAAGAAATCTTTTCATACCCTGATTCTCGATGAAGCGCAAACCATAAAGAACCATACTACGCAGACCGCTCAAGCAGTTATGGCTCTTCAAGCCCGGCATCGTTTTGCACTTACTGGGACTCCTGTTGAGAATGCGCTAGAAGATCTATGGTCCATCTTCGGCACTGTGTTTCCCGGGTTGTTTCCAGGTAAGAAGGCTTTTCACGATTTGCCGAGGGAAACTATCGCTAAACGGGCACGTCCCTTTTTGCTGCGGCGCTTAAAGAGTGATGTGTTAAAAGAATTGCCTGAGAAAATCGAATCACTCCAAGCCTGTGAGCTGTTCCCTGAGCAGAAGAAGTTATATGTCGCTTATCTCGCCCGTTTGAAAAAAGAGGCGCTTAAGCATCTGACCCAGGATAGCTTCGGTAATAATAATCGGATTAAAATCCTTGCTGGTCTCACCCGTCTGCGCCAGCTATGCTGTCACCCGGCTCTATTTGTGGATGGGTATGAAGGAAGCTCCGCCAAGTTCGAGCAGCTGTTTGAAATCATTGAGGAATGCCGCAGCTCAGGTAAACGAATGCTAATATTCTCCCAGTTCACAGAAATGCTCGGTTTGATTGGACGAGAACTCGGATATCAAGGTATTCCATATTTTTACCTAGACGGTCAAACGCCTGTGTCTCAACGGGTAAATTTATGTAATCAATTTAATGAAGGAGAGCGTGATATTTTCCTGATCTCCTTAAAAGCTGGCGGAACCGGACTCAACTTAACAGGGGCAGACACTGTCATTCTATACGATCTATGGTGGAACCCTGCCGTCGAACAGCAAGCTGCAGATCGGGCTCACCGAATCGGACAGAAAAAAGTAGTTCAAGTCATTCGGCTCGTCACCCAAGGTACTGTGGAAGACAAGATGTATGAGCTACAACAGAAGAAAAGGAACTTAATCGATGAAGTGATCCAGCCAGGTCAGGAAGGGTTATCTACCCTTACAGAACAAGACATCCGAGAAATTCTGATGATCTAGGTGTAATGATGGTTGGAGAAAAATAGGGATATCCTTCAGCCAAACGGCTTTTCGGATATCCCTTTTTCTGTAGTAAATACGTCATAATCATCATCAGATTATGCGATTGTAACTCCTGCACTAGCGTAGCCTGCAATGGTTGTAGCAACGTCGACTCCGGCCGATACTGTTGAAGTAAAGACCAACAACAAGCGCTCTCCCACAGTTACAGGAATGCTCAAACCTGTGGTATTACCACTGCTAATTGTGCCAAGTGAAAGGACACCTGTAAATGGAGGACTTAATGTGACTACAGCACCAGGGACTGCAGTAAAGGTATTGTTAGGGGTAGAAGAACTGTATAATTGAGCAGTGATTGTTACTGTAGAACCTAATAAACTAAGCGCTGCTGTTGTGCTGAAATAGGCCGCCAAAGAAGTAATCGTTCCGGTGCGTGGAACTGAGAATGCAAAGTTCAGCAAGGTTCCAGCCGCTCCGGTGAGATCTATCGTACCGCCAGCAGCACTAATATTCGTCGCACTACTTCCGAATCCTACGATACTTGAAGTATTCAGCAAGCCTCCTAATACAGTTGTCATAGCTACAGGAAGACCAGAAGCATAAGGAATGATTGCACCTGAACCAGTAGGTCCCGTTGCTCCGGTTGTTCCTGTCGCTCCAGTTGCGCCAGCACTTCCTGTGGCTCCTGTTGCACCTGCGCTTCCTGTCACTCCTGTTGCACCTGCGCTTCCCGTCGCTCCTGTTGCACCTGCGCTTCCCGTCGCTCCTGTTGCACCTGCGCTTCCCGTCGCTCCTGTTGCACCTGCGCTTCCCGTCGCTCCTGTAACTCCTGCGCTTCCTGTCGCTCCTGTTGCACCTGCGCTTCCTGTCGCTCCGGTAACTCCTGCGCTTCCTGTCGCTCCTGTTGCACCTGCGCTTCCTGTCGCTCCGGTAACCCCTGCGCTTCCTGTCGCTCCTGTTGCACCTGAACTTCCCGTTGCTCCGGTAACTCCAGCGCTTCCCGTCGCTCCTGTTGCACCTGCGCTTCCCGTTGCTCCGGTAACTCCTGCGCTTCCTGTCGCTCCTGTTGCACCTGCGCTTCCCGTTGCTCCGGTAACTCCTGCGCTTCCTGCTGCTCCGGTCGCACCTGTACTTCCTGTCGCTCCGGTATCTCCGGTGGCTCCAGTGGCTCCTGAATAACCTATATTTTCACCATACAATTCAGAGTAGACAAGCCGATGAGCAGTCACTAATTGACCTGTGCTGCTTTTTCCCCATACAGAGATTTGAATAGGATCGTCTATCAAAGTTGGTGTTGAAAATGAAAATTCGAATGAATCAAAATTTGCATAATAATCATTTGTTAGTACTTCATTAGGTCCCACAGTATGAAGTTCACTAACATATAGTGTTCTTGTACCGTTCATATAATATCCTTCGACTTGAATCAACGACGCAGTGACATCACTCTGATTAACAAGTTTAATAGTAACAAGCTGAGTGGGTCTTTCACCGCTTACCAGATTGTTTTCTATAGGTCCAGTAGATAAATAACTCAAGTTATCAACTCCTTTATTTTTAAATAGATTGCCTGCAAAAAATTCTAAATAGTAGCGTTACTATAATCATTCCTCCGATCTACTCTAAATTCGCTAACAATGAGCCTATTATATTTTTCAGTTGGAAATTTTCGGCTCTTAATAGTAATATTCTTTTCTCTTTTTAATGTGTGGACATCTATCAAAAGCTACTACTATACATATTGAGTGCTATTGGAAAAATCTATAAATCTATCAATATTCAATAGATTGTAACTCTTAGGAGCATTAATCCGTTCTGCCCAAAACTTGTCCAGTTAACAAAACAGAGGATAACTCAGTAAGCCTACTTACGGCTACAGAGTATCCCCTCTTTGTACCATCAACTCAGAGATAAATTTACGTCAATTCATGAACAGACCAAACTATACCCGAAGTATTGGCACCGCCCAGATTCAAAGGAACCGTCAAGCCATTAGAAACATAGAACAAACCAATAACATCACCTGCTGTTAGTGCAAATTCTCCAACCAACGTTACAGTCCCACTTCCCAAATCAGTTATAGTAGGGGATGTTCTCCGGACTACGAAGGATGGATTAATCCTAGCACCAAGACTTACTGTGATTGTAGTAGTTGTGGAATAATTGATAGTCGCTACAAATGGATATTTACCCGTAGCCGGAATAGTATAGTTGCCCGAAGTTTCATTGAAATTCACACTATCATAATAAGGTGTCGTTACACTCTAACCTGTGATTTGAGATGATGTGGCAACTGAAAATGTAGGCAAAAATGCTGAGAATCCCTCTTGTTGGACGTTCGGCCCAGGTGCACAAGTATCTCCTGTTGCTCCGTTAACTTCCTGTGTCAGCATCACAATAACCTCATCCACCAGGATGTTGCAAGCGGGAACCCTCTGCGCCAAGCTGAAGGATAACTGGGCAAAAGCAGTCGTGGGTGGTGCAATAATTGTTACGCCCTCGAAGGTTTGCCCTTGCAAGGCCGTGAAGAAGTTGGTCGGCACAATCAACATTAGCCCCGTACCCAAAAAATGGATATTGAATAGCCATAACCATCTCCCCTCGTCTCATGGACAGAATTACGTACTGACTCCTACCCCAAAGGGGGAATCACCAACCGTGATAGATGTAATTTGAGTATTGGTAGATCCACTGAATACTAAAACTGAATCAGCAAATTGACTCGATGCATAGATTGTGTTTGTAGAAGGGTTTACTCCCACTCCGTCAGTTCCTGGCGAAAATAGAATGAGCGGAATATCTGTAAGTATACTATCAGCTAATCCGTCAATTACCGTAATATTGTTGGAACCTGCTGCATAAATTCGATTGGTTAAAGGATTTACTCCTATACTTGTTACGCTGGTAACAGGAATCGTAACAACTGCGGTATTTGTTAAACTGTTAATAACCGTTACATTACTACTACTAGCGTTAGCAACATATACCTTATTCGAGATTGGGTTAACTCCTATACCTATAGGGTTATCTCCAACTGGAATGGTAGTAAACACACTGTTGGTGATACCGTCTATTACCATTACGTTGTCTAAACTTTGATTTGTCACATAGATGCTATTTGTAGATGGATTGACTCCGACTGCAAACGGCCCGCTAAAACCGGGTATAGTAGCAATTACAGTATCGTCTGAACCATTTATTACTGAAACAGAGCTATTGTTGTTGTTTGCTACATAAATCCGATTGGTAGAAGGGTTAACATCTACTCCCAATGGTCTACTTTCAACGGGGATTGTAGCAATTACGGTATTGGTAAAACCATCAATCACTGAAACATTGTCTAATTGTGAATTTGCAACGTAAATCTTATTAGCGAAGGTGTTGACCCCAACACCAAAAGGACCATTACCGACATTAATTGTACCGATTACGGTATTGGTTAGACCGTTAATCACCGAAACGTTATCGCTTTGATTGTTTGCAACATATATGCGGTTCACTGGTGCAAAAGAGAGTCCCGTTGCTCCTGTTACTCCAGTTCCTCCGGTTGCCCCTGTTCCTCCTGTTAATCCCGTTGCTCCCGTTACTCCTGTTGCTCCGGTGCTTCCGGTTGCTCCTGTTATTCCCGTTGCTCCGGTGCTTCCTGTTGCTCCCGTTGCTCCTGTTGCTCCGGTGCTTCCGGTTGCTCCTGTTGTTCCCGTTGCTCCCGTTGCTCCCGTTGCTCCCGTTGCTCCGGTGCTTCCGGTTGCTCCTGCTACTCCGTTTGCTCCGATGCTTCCGGTTGCTCCTGTTGTTCCCGTTGCTCCCGTTGCTCCCGTTGCTCCGGTGCTTCCGGTTGCTCCGATGCTTCCGGTTGCTCCTGTTGTTCCCGTTGCTCCCGTTGCTCCCGTTGCTCCGGTGCTTCCGGTTGCTCCGGTGCTTCCGGTTGCTCCTGCTACTCCGTTTGCTCCGGTGCTTCCGGTTGCTCCAGTTGTTCCCGTTGCTCCGGTGTCTCCTGCACTTCCCGTCGCTCCTGTGCCTCCGGTGGCTCCTGTAAATCCAATATTATCACCATATAATTCAGAATAGACAAGCCGATGAGCAGTCACTAATTGACCTGTGCTGCTTTTTCCCCAAACAGAGATTTGAATAGGATCGTCTATCTGAGCTGTTGTTGTGAATAAAAATTCGAATGAATCAAAATCTGCATAATAATCATTCGTTTGCACTTGATTAGGTCCCACAGTATGAAGTTCACTAACATATAGTGTTCTAGTACCATTCATATAATAGCCTTCGATTTGAATCGCTGCCGCAGTGACATCGCTCTGATTAACAAGCTTAATCGTAATAAGCTGGGTGGGTCTTTCACCACCTACCAGATTGTTTTCTATAGGCCCAGTAGATAAGTAGCTCAATTTCCCAACTCCTTTTATCTTTAAATAGATCGACTACAACAAGATTGTCCTACAAAAAATTCTTAATAGTAGCGTTACTATAATCATTCCTCCGATCTACTCTAAATTTGCTAACAATGAGCCTATTATATTTTTCAGTTGGAAGTTTTCGGCTCTTAATAGTAATATTCTTATCTCCCCTTAAGATGTGGACATCCATCAAAAGCTACTACTATACATATTGAATCCTACTTTAAAAATTCTGGAAATCTATCATCATTCAATTAGACTGAAAATCTTGGAAGCATTATTCCGTTCTGCCCAAAACTTGTTCCGTTAACAAAACAGAGGATAACTCAGTAAGCCTTACTTACGGCTACAGAGTATCCCCTCTTTGTACCATTAACTCAGAGATAAATTTACGTCAATTCATGAACAGACCAAACTATACCCGAAGTATTGGCACCGCCCAGATTCAAAGGAACCGTCAAGCCATTAGAAACATAGAACAAGCCAATAACATCACCTGCTGTTAGTGCAAATTCTCCAACCAGCGTTACAGTCCCACTTCCCAAAATAGCTCTCAAATCTAGAATAAGCGCAACATTCACATCCAACACAGGGAATAATCCACTTACCAAATTTGTTGAAGTAGGAGAAGTTCTCTGAACTACGAAAGCTGGATTAACCCCACTACCAAGACTAATTGAGATTGAGGCAGTTGTGGAATAGTTAATGGTCGCTTCAATAGAATATCTACCCGTTGTCGGAACTGTGTAATTTCCCGTAACGGGGTTAAAGGAAGGATCAGAATAGAAAGGAGAAGCCACAGACCATCCAGTCAGTTGGGAAGAAGTAGAAACTGACAAAGCTGATAGGAACGCAGAGAATCCCTCAGCTTGAATATTCGGCCCTGTTGCTCCTGTCACTCCAGTTATTCCTGTTACTCCCGTTACACCAGTCGCTCCTGTTGCTCCAGCTGCCCCTGTTGCTCCAGTCACCCCGTCGGCTCCCGTTGCCCCGGTCACTCCATCGGCTCCTGTTGCTCCAGTTACACCTGCCGCTCCCGTCGCTCCAGTCACTCCGTCGGCTCCCGTTGCTCCAGTTACACCTGCCGCTCCCGTTGCACCAGTCGCTCCAGCTGCTCCTGTTGCCCCTGTCACTCCGTCGGCTCCCGTTGCTCCTGTTGCTCCGGTTGCTCCAGTCACTCCAGTTGCCCCTGTTGCTCCAGTCGCTCCAGTCACCCCGTCGGCTCCCGTTGCTCCAGTTACACCTGCCGCTCCCGTCGCTCCAGTCACCCCGTCGGCTCCCGTCGCTCCAGTCACCCCGTCGGCTCCCGTTGCCCCGGTCACTCCATCGGCTCCCGTTGCTCCAGTTACACCTGCCGCTCCCGTTGCTCCAGTCACTCCGTCGGCTCCCGTTGCTCCAGTCGCTCCGTCTGCCCCTGTTGCTCCAGTGGCTCCATCGGCTCCCGTTGCCCCGGTCACTCCATCGGCTCCTGTTGCTCCAGTTACACCTGCCGCTCCTGTCGCTCCATCGGCTCCCGTTGCTCCTGTCACTCCGTCGGCTCCCGTTGCTCCATCGGCTCCCGTTGCCCCTGTTGCTCCAGTTACACCTGCCGCTCCCGTTGCTCCAGTTACACCTGCCGCTCCCGTTGCTCCGGTCACTCCATCGGCTCCTGTTGCTCCGGTCGCTCCATCTGCTCCCGTTGCTCCGGTCGCTCCTCCGGCTGCCCCTGTTGCACCAGTCACTCCGTCGGCTCCTGTTGCTCCATCCGCACCCGTTGCCCCTGTCGCTCCATCTGCTCCATCCGCACCTGTTGCTCCTGTCGCTCCGGCGGCTCCTGTTGCTCCATCCGCACCCGTTGCCCCTGTCGCTCCATCTGCTCCATCCGCACCTGTTGCTCCTGTCGCTCCATTTGCACCTGTAGCACCAGTTGTCCCTACCGTTGCTCCGTGTAATTCTGAATGGACAAGTCGGTGAGCAGTCACGACTTGACCTACACTATTTTTTCCCCATATAGAAATTTGAATAGGATCATCTACCAGGCTTAAAGTCGTAAAAATAAATTCAAACGCATCAAAATCCGCATAATAGTCCTTTGTTACAACTTGATCAGGCATAACGTTAACAAGCTCACTAACATATAAAGTTCTTGTCCCATTCATATAATAACCTTGGACAAGAACCGTAGAAGAAATAACGTCGCTTCGGTTATCGATTTTGATCGTAACATGTTGAGTAGGTCGTATACCTCCCACCATGGTATTATCTATCGGCCCGGTAGATAAATAGCTCAATTCTCAACACTCCTTTAGATTATTCCTGCATGTTTTTCCCATGCTACTACGCGATGAGAATCTACCAATCCCCCTGAATTCTGTTTTCCCCAAAATGAGATCCCTATCTCTTCTTCAATTTCTTCTAAGGTTGCAAACTCAAATTCAAATGCGTCTAAATCAGCAAAATAATTCCTAGTTAAAACTTGGTTAGGTGCGAGACTCACCATTTCATTCACATACATCGTTCTTGATCCATCTAGTAAAAACCCTTGAATGACTAGATTATAAGAATTAAGGGAATCACGATTAACTACTTTTACTGTTACCATTTGCGTCTGTCTGATCCCCAGAATTGGACTATTATCTATAGGTCCAGTTGAAAATAAAGCCATCTCTATTCACTCCTCCCTTCCACCAGCAGTTTGAAAGATTAAAAACTACAACACTAGTAACATGGTTCATAACTAATAGCTCTATATAGTAATATTCTGTATTTAAAGTTAATGTGTGGACATTTAAGCAAAGGAATTGCCACCCGAAAAAAAGACAACCTTCTATTCTTTGAATTTGTAATCTACTAATCGGACAATCTAAAACTCAAGCATCTTCTAGACTTTACTGAGTAACACCCTATTGCTTTTTTTGAAATATTCGTTATACTGATAAAAATTATTCAAGCATCGATGAGCGGGAGAGTAGTTAACGTGTTCTAGTCCACAGCGAGCCGGGTAAGTGCAAGCCGGTACAGATCACCTAATGAAGCGCACCCGTGAGATGGACTTCTGAACCTAAGTAGGAAGTCCCGGCTGAAGACCGTTATCCTGTAAGGTGGCTAAACATCTGTTTAGCAACGAGAGTGGTACCGCGAGCGCTAAAGCCCTCGTCTCTTTTGAGATGAGGGCTTTTTTGTATTTTCAAAGGAGGGTATAAAATGTTAAGTCAAATCATCAAACACAGCATTGAACAAAGTGTAAAAAAAGTATTCCACACCTTAGAAGTTGCCTACCCAAAAGATGTTGCAATTCTGATCGAACAGCCAGCTAATCTAGAGCATGGTGATTATTCCTGCAATATTGCTATGCAGCTAGCCAAACTCCTGCGTAAATCCCCTCTCGTCATAGCAGAGTTAGTAAAAGCAGAAATTAAATTACAAAAGAGTTACACAGGTCTTTTACAAAAAGTCGAAGTAGCTGCTCCTGGATTTATTAATTTGTATATGAATTGGCAGGTGTGGGCTAAACATTCCTTTAATCTGCCTGACAGCACAAGGGAAAAGGTCATCATAGAGCACACTTCAATCAATCCAAATAAAGCTGCTCATGTAGGTCATCTGAGAAATGCTTGCATCGGCGATGCGCTGGTCAGAATCATGAAAAGAACCGGACATAACGTAGAGGTCCATAACTACGTGGATGATCTGGGCAATCAGCTGGCAGATACAGTCGTTGGTTTATTAAATGTACCTTTAGAAGGGGAACATCAACGTTTCGCTGATTATTGCTGGGATCTATATGCCAAAGTGAACAAAGAATATGCACGGAATCCAGAGATCACTCACAAGCGCACGGATATGCTGCATGCCCTTGAACAGGGTGATGGTAATGAGGCGTGGCTGGGCAACCTAGTCGCTGAACGTATTGTGAGAGAACATGTATCGGAAATGAAGCGTTTTGGTATTCACTATGACCTGCTGGTGTGGGAGAGCAATATTTTAAAAGAGGGCTTCTGGACAGCCGCATCTGAGCTATTGAAGCAAACGGCAGTTTTTGTACAGGAGACTGAAGGCAAACTTGCGGGCTGCTGGGTGCTAAAGCAAGGGACAGAGGTTAGCAGTGGAGCGGAGTCAGAGGATCATCAGATGGATAAGGTGCTTGTGCGTTCGAATGGGATTTTGACGTACACAGCCAAAGACATTGCTTATCATCTCTGGAAATTCGGTCTACTATCCAAAGATTTCACCTACAGTGAATTCTCGTCTGGTTTATGGACCACAGGATTAACTGGAACCCCTGAGCCTTATGGACATGCCGACCGTGTTATTAACGTGATCGATTATAGACAGGAATATCCGCAACAAATGGTTAAGCAGGCTTTAGGAGCACTAGGATATAACGAGCAGGCTGAGAAGCTCCATCATGTAAGTTATGGCGTTGTTTCTCTTAGTCCGGCCTCTGCTGCTGAGCTGGGGATAGATGTTTCAGAAGGGAAATCTTCTTATGCCATGTCCGGGCGCCAAGGAATCGGCGTTAAGGTGAGCGATTTAGTAAAGCTTATGGAACAGAACATAGAACATTCGCGCTCCGATAAAGAGGGTCTTTCCAGCCATATCATTGCAGCTGCTGCTATTCGTTATTATCTGCTGCGGTTTAACCTGGGAACGGAAATCGTGTTTGATTTCAAACAGGCTACCGAAATATCCGGTAATACCGGGGTTTATCTGATGTACACCTATGCCCGTGCCAGCAGTGTTTTGAGCAAATCTACAATCCCATTCATCACAGATGCCTCAAAGCTTCAATTTCCACTCGAAATGGAAAAAGCAGAGCTCGCTTTGCTGAGACAGCTTAGCCTCTGGCAGGAGACATTATATTCTGCAAGCATAGAATTGACGCCCAATATACTCTGCACGTATGCGCATACCTTAGCCACACTTTTCAATAACTTCTATTCTATATGTCCGATTTTAAAAGGTGAGGAGGCTACCATCACGTTCCGCCTCTGGCTCACTTCGAGGTTTAAGGACACTTTAGGTGATGTGCTAGAAGTGCTCGGGTTACCGACACCGAGCCGTATGTAGTACAAAAAGGGCAATCTCCACGCTTATCGCGGAGATTGCCCTTCTTTTATTATCTTACTTATAAATGTCTATCACATTTCCAGCTTCTACGCAGAGGCGGTCAAAGTCCTCACGTTTGATACGGATACCGCCACTACGGTAGCGATTAAGCGTACCTTCCGCTTGCACTTCTGTACCGTTAACAGTAATCCGACTGTTATCAGAGCCCGAAAGGTGATAAATAAAGTCTACCTTAGTGCCTGCATATTCAAAGCTAAAGCGCATTCCGTCCAGCGACTCCGGTAGAATTGGATCGACGATTAAATCTCCGCCTTCCGTACGGATCCCCAGTGCATTCGAGATCAACTGGTTCATGTAGATCCCAGGACCGCTTGAATAGATTCTCCAGCCACCTTTAACCGCTACGTCACCATTACGCAGTTTATCGAAATTCTCCTGTGCCTCGTAACGGGTGTTAAATTTACCATCCGAGCTACTGAAATAAGAGTTAGCCTGACGGAGTTCAGCGTTTGGCACCACGTCGCGGATTCCGATCGGATTGATCGCCGCTAGGCCATTCCAGACCTGATCGGTTTTCCCTAGCTTAGCCATAGCTTCTACATAACGGATGTGTGCATGTACATATTGAAGTCCAATTTCCCGACCAAAGTTAGAAGCTTGCTCCGCACGTTTGAAATGGGTGCTTACGCCGCCAACATATTGAGCTGGACGGTTCATCAGACGAACGCCATCTGGACAGAACAGTTTATCTTGGATTACTTCATAGTGGGCTTCGGCTTGTTCTGGTGTAAGCAGCTCACTGATCATACTGCGCGTCATTGGCAGCAGACGGTATTGGATCCCTGTTTCCGTATCGCTTGGATGCACCATAAGCTTCACTTGCTCTGGGTCCTCCATATACAAGAAGCCTGGAATTACCTCAGATTGAAGCATATGTGTGTTGAAATCCTCACGAATTCCCTCCACCATCGCTTTCAGCTCTTCCGAACCTGCTGGATCAACTTTATGAAGCACTTCTGAGAACTGATTCAATGTCTGATAGGTAAGCGCCACTGTCCAGCTGCTAACCATGTACTGCTTCAGCTGTGGATTTGCAGGCTGGAGTGTATCATCCCAGTCTCCATCACCGTACGAGGACAAATGCGTGTCATGCAGGAAGTGATTCTTAATATAAGCAACTTCCTTCCGTGCATGATCCAGCAGCGTCGCTTTTTCCTCTGTAAAATCAAAGCTATGCTTACGAGTATAAGGTACAGTCGCTTGCAAAATACTGTAGTCTTGCGTTACCGCCAAATAGTCTCCAAGCACTTTGAGTGGCCATACAATAATATCTCCATGGCTCTCCTCTTGCTGAATCTTCGTATATTTATCAAACATGAACCACTGTGGCCAGTTACCATCATCTTCATATTGATGAGCATACAGGGTCAGCAATATTTCACGAACCTGATCGTATTTTTGCGTAGCCATGAAGTATTCCACTGGTCCCTGACACACGTCACGGGTTCCCCAAGCAGCGCCGCCGTATTGTTCCAATCCGTGAGGGACTGAATAATGGACGAGCATATTATGTGTATACCACCAAGCCAGAGCATTTACCTTAAACAACTCACCTTCGGACCCATCACCTAACGTCAAGCGGAAGCCATTCATAACCCCGCTGTAGAATTCGCGGTATGCGGAAATCTCCTCTTCAGCTGTACCGCTGCTCGATTGAATCTCCTTACCATCCAGAAGACCTTGAATGTTCAATGTCCACTCACTGCTCTCCGACAGTTCCAGAATAGCTAGCGGTGCATCAGACTTCTCAGCATGAGAGACAAGTCTACCTTCATTTTGAAGAGTGAAATCCGCTCCCTGTACCTGGAATTTATACTGCAGATCAGGATATTCTCCTGCACTTAGTGCGCTTCTATCAGCCGAGAAGGTTATGGTTCCTCCTTCTTGCTTGAATTGATATGGAAGCTCGTATTCATTAACGTTCATAGTGATTTGATTAGTGACTAGATAGCGATAAGCTTTTCCACTTTCCGTACGCACATTCAGGAATATCTCCGGAGAATCTGCAGTAGTGTAGTTCGTAATAATGAAGCATTCGCCATCTGTTCTGTAATACCAACGGGCATAGTTGAAACCAACCTCGAACAATGAAGGCATGGTCAAGAGGCGGTATTCGCCATTCCACTGCACATAGATTCGTTGTCCCGAAGCTTTTGGAATATTAAGCGCATTTCTAGGATTGGACATTAGCTTGTTGAAATTGGTATTGCCAATGACTACTTGGGAGTTAAAGATCCCGTACATATAAGAAGTTGTCGTGATAACCTTATCGTTAAGTCGAGCGTTGTCCCCACTCATTAGAATATGACCATGAGGACGCTCTACCTTAAGTTCCTTCTCTTTCAATACAACATGCTCATAATTTTCCGTGAAGAAAGACAGAAGCTGGTCTCCCTCTTTTTCCTCTTGATAGCGAACCGGGAACAAGGCTTCGATCTCTTCACTCGTCAGAGAATTTGCAGCTAGTGGTGCTCCCAGCTCTTTTGTCAAGAAAGAACGCTCTAGCGGTGATTCAGCTTCTAAAGGCAACTCTTTTACCGTTTCCCAAGCCACAGCAACATCCTTCGTGAATTCTAACGAGGTAATCGCTTCTGGATGATCTTGCTTGAACAATCCATAAAATACAAACTGGGCTTCCCCACTCAGCTTCACCCGCTCCGATTGCAGCGCAGTATAAGCGAATTCATATTGATAGATTTCATTACTTAATTGCTCACGGCTCAGGCTTTCTGGTTGATTGGTCTCTTTATAAGACAATCCAAAAAATTGGAAACCATCTGTTGAGAAGCTTGCTGCCTTAGTGATTGCACCCTGTTGTAGATATGGAAATTTGCCACCTTGCGGTTGATTCTGTCTGGAGCATACTACATATCCCTTTGACTGATCCTCGAATACGGCATGGTCAATATACTGTGACAGGTAGGCTTCATTACTGCGAACAGCACCGATATCGGCAATACCCACATCTTGTCCGTACACGAGATCCACATCTGCATCTTGCCCTTTAAGCTTCACGTCCCAGAACCAAGCGCCTTGAGCCGTCGGAGTAAAAATAACCTGATACTCGATATTTTCTGCTGTACCTTCCCAAACCAAGCGGTTCCCAGCCTTACGTACAGTGCTTGAGGAATGAATGCCCAGCAAAGGAACAGCTTGAATGCTTCCATTACTATGAATGCGTAAATATAGGTTCGATAAGGAGCCATCCACGATATTAGGCAGCAATTGATTGATCATTGTCCGTTCATGGAGAACTTGGAACAAGTCCCCGCTGTTTGTAAAAGTGAATGATAAGTCTCCAGCGTTTAAATGGATGTTAGAATTCATATTAGTAGTCATATTCTTGCACTCCTCTATTACGACAGCCTGTGTCGTATATATTCTACTTAAGCTAATGTTAAGCGAAAATCGCGTTCTTTAACCTCTTGGCTATTTGGACCCACAAACAATTTGAATTGTCCCGGATCACTGCTAAAGCTTAAGTCGCTATGATAGTAACGAAGCTGTTCTTCTGTAAGCGTAAAGCTCACTTCCTGGCTTTCTCCCGGGGAGAGGCTGATCTTAGCAAAATCTTTCAGTTCCTTCATTGGTCTAACAACTTCTCCTGAAATGTCTCGGATATAGAGCTGCACCACCTCTTCACCTTGTACATTACCCGTATTAGTCACCGTAACAGTTACTTTAATAGGCTGATCCTTCGTCATTATTTCACCGGAAAGGATCGGTTCACTGTAGCCAAATGTCGTATAGCTAAGACCAAAGCCAAATGGCAGGAACGGTTCATTAGGAATGTCCAGATATTGTGAGACATAACGCTTGTCCGCACCCGGTGCATGTAGAGGACGTCCAGTGTTGAAATGATTGTAATAGACCGGAATTTGCCCAACAGATACAGGGAAAGACATCGTTAATCTTCCTGACGGATTCTCGTCACCATACAGTAGACTGGTAATCGCCGCACCGCCCTCGCTTCCTGGGAACCAGGCTTCCAGAATAGCATCCGCGTTCTCGATCACACCACTAAGATCCAGCGGGCGTCCGTTAAACAACACCACCACAACAGGCTTACCCAGCGTCTTCATACGTTGCAAAAGCTCACGCTGCGCTTCCGGCAAGCGGATATCTGAACGACTTCCAGCTTCTCCGCTCATATCCGAATGTTCTCCAAGCGCCAGCACAATCACATCGGCTTCCAGCGCTGCCGCTTTCGCCTCCAGCCATTGCTCTTCTGTAAAGCTCTCAATCCCGGAGCCTTCTGCAACGGTAACCTTACCTGCAGCTGCACGAGCTTCAAGAGCTGGAGCAAGACGGCTAGCTTCTTCTGTTGAACCCAACCAGGACCATGGTCCAAGAATATCTCCGTTATTAGCAAACGGTCCGATTAGCGCAACCCGCTGCTCTGTCGCAAGCGGCAGAACCTGATCATTCTTCAGTAGAACGCAGGATTTAACCGCTAATTCTCTCGCTGCTGTCCGGTGAGCATCACAGAAAATTACCTCGCGCTCTTTCTCTATATCTGCCCCACGTAACGGATTCTCAAACAAGCCCAGTCTTTGCTTCAATTTCAAAATACGAAGTACGGCTTCATCAATGATACTTTCATCCACTTGCCCGTCAGCTACAAGAGCTGGCAATTGGTGCACATAACACTCTGTCATCATCTCAATATCCACGCTAGCTTTGATAGCTTTAAGTGCTGCTTCAGCCTCATCCTCGGCGACACCATGTGGGATCAGTTCCTTCACCGCGCCCCAATCCGAGATCAACACGCCGTCAAAGCCCCATTCCTCACGCAGCAGCTGACGAAGCAGCTTAACGTTTCCGCTTATTGGAATCCCGTCAATCGTGTTGAACGAAGTCATAACCATTTCTGCACCCTCATCCAGTGCTGCACGATAGGCTGGCAGATAATATTCCCGTAGCTGACGTTCTGATAAATCGACTGTATTATAATCCCGTCCGCCTTCGGATAGACCATAGGCTGCAAAGTGCTTAACGCAAGCCGCCAGACGACTTACATCACCCGTCAAGTCATTTCCCTGAAACCCGCGTACAAATGCACGGGCAAACCTACCATTCAAATAAGGATCTTCGCCGGTAGACTCCATCACTCTTCCCCAACGCGGGTCCCGAACAAGGTCCGCCATAGGTGCAAAAGTAACGTGTACACCAGATACTGCCGCTTCTTTAGCAGCAATCTCAGCGCTTAGCTCCGCCCGTTCCATATCCCAAGAGCAACCAATCGCCAGTGGCACCGGAAAAATCGTCTTAAAGCCATGCACGATATCCGCCATCATCAGCAGTGGAATACCCAATCTATTTTTACGTAAATGAGCTTCTTGGACGGCAATGACTTGCTCTGCGCCCGAAAGTCCAAGTACTGAACCACTGTTCTCAATCATGTGATCCGTAATCCCCATGGATGCCATAGGGCCAGTGATTTGCCCTCCTTCTTCCGCTCCTTCATAGAAATTAGCAGCTAGCTGCTGCAATTGTGCTATTTTCTCTTCAAGCGTCATCTGGTTCAACAGGGACGTCAGTTGCTGGTCTTTCATCTCAAATCCTCCATAATATCTCTTTCTGCAATTGCTCATTGCTCTTAGTTGTACAAGAAATCAAAAGTTGTCTTCAGATGTTCCTCCCAGAATCTCCATTCATGTGTTCCCGGAGTCTCAACATATTGAAATGTATAGGGACTCGCTTGCATATGAGAAGCAAATTCCCGGTTCATCTCCACAAATGGATCTTCCGAGCCACAGCAGGTCAAAATTGAAGGCAGCTTACGTTTATCGTCGACCAATTTAGCCGCTAAAGCATACAGATCTTGATCCGGCTTAACTTGTAAGCGTTTTCCGAAAGTGCCTGCCATCTCCCTCGCCATATCCGAAGACATTTGCGGGTCTTTCAATCTTTTCTGAATATCTGTAACGCCTGATAAGGAAACTACTTTGCTGTAACGCTCAGGATAGGTAAGTGCACATTTTAGTGCCCCATATCCGCCCATCGATAGTCCGGCAACATACGTCTTTTGCGGATCATCATCCAGCCTCATCATTCGGCCACAAAGCTCAGGAAGCTCTTGCGTAACATAGTGGAAGTAATCCAGTCCGTACTCCATATCTGTATAATAGCTTCTTCCTACCTGAGGCATTATGACTGTACAGCCATACTTGTTAGCATACTGCTCAATGGTGGTCAGCCTGTACCATGTGCTAGCATTGTCGCCAGCACCATGTAACAGATAGAGCGTTCCTCCGGTGGTATTGCCCGAATCAACGGGGGAGATGATACTGATGGACGTTGTCATTCTTAAGGTAGGAGAACCAGTCTCAACGGTTAGAAGTGCCATATGTCATCTCCTTACGGAACCTTTTTTAAAATATAAGAAATTATGCCGAAGGCGTTTATGCTTGTTTATTAATCTTCTTGCAAGATCCCCGCTTCACCAAAACAGACTCGAATACCACATGTTTGTTCTCCGATTGTCCCGAAATCAGGTCAAACAGAATTTCAACACTGGCTTTCGCCATATCCACCCCAGGTTGGCTAATCGTATCCAGCGATGGGTGATAGTATTCTGCCATCTCTATACCGTCAAATCCGATGATCGAAATATCATTTGGAATCGATAGACCCAAAGACAATAAAGCCTTGGCAGCTCCGATAGCGATGGTATCTGATGCGGCAAATACAGCGGTGATATCTTTTTTCTTATTAAGCAGTCTTTTCGTAGCCGTAAAACCAGAACTTGGACTGTATTCACAATCCTCTACCAAGGAAGCATCATACTCAATCCCATGATCCTCAAGCGCCTTAATATAACCCATAAGACGACGGTTTCCGGTAGTATGCTGAACCAAAGGAAATCTGGCCAAAAAGCAAATGTTCCGGTGTCCGAGTGAAATTAGATAGCTCACAGCTTTATAAGACTCTTGCATATCATCAATAATCACACTGGAGAATACGGCAGGATCAACATCCTTCGTAGTCGTGATAGTAGTTAAAACGAATGGGATCGGCAATTGTTTGAATTTTTCTTCAGAATGGTCATATGTACCACCCATAAAGATTACCCCGTATAAATTCTTTTCCTTCACAAGCTGAAGAGCAGCATTGATCTCATCCACTCCATCTTCAACATGCTGGATCAGAAGCGGGCAGCCGCGCAGATTCACTTGACGCTCTACTTCTTTGATCATGTCTGCAAAAAACGGATTTGCAATTCCCTTAACCATAAGCGCTATCGTATTAGAACGCGTTTTTTTCAGATTGCTTGCATTTCCATTTGGAATGTAATTATGTTCTCTTACAACAGCCATTACTTTAGCTCTGGTTGCATCACTTACGACACCGGAGTTATTAATTACCCTGGAGACCGTGGCGATACCAACGCCTGATAGCCTTGCAATATCCTTGATATTCATAATTCCCCCTGTTTCACCCCTATAATGAGCTCCCCTGCACCTGATGAAATCAGCTTGGTGGAAACGCATGAAATGATGGGAAACGTTTCCCATGACATCATTTTGACTGTTTTCGTATCTAAATCGCTTAATACGTTCATTATGGACAGATATTTTTTAGAAGTCAACCTATGATTTTTGACTAAAAATGATTTGCATCTCAAATTCATTTTAAATTTTAATTGTTTTGGTGTTAAATAGTAGTCTTTCTACTTGCATTGACTTTAAAATAAGAATAGAATAGCATCGATTTAGCTATTTAATATCTAGTAAGAGGAAACGTTTCCACATCATTTTCAATGATTTCGACTACCAAACTTCCTAATCCCAGCTTGGAATCTAAGAAAGAGAGGGCTACATTTTATGTTAAACATGACTCGCTTCGAAGCCCAGATCCGCGAACGTGGATTGAATGTGTTCAATGTTCGTGTGCTTCAAAATGGAACGTTAGTGGGAAAAGTGGATCTTGCAGAGGATATTCGGCGCTTGCAGCATTCGGTCAGCAAATCTTTTACATGCATGGCGGTGGGTCTAGCCATCGAAGAAGGAAACCTATCACTAAATACAACACTTAAGGATGTGTTTCCAGAATATGCATTCACTTATAAAGAAGTCCTTCCTTCCATGCAACCTGGGGAGTTGACCTTGTTCGATTTACTACGTATGAGTACAGGGCATGATTCCCCACCGTTTTGGGTTGAAGAAAGATTGGCCTTGAAGGATGTAAATTGGATACAACATTATCTATCGCTACCTTTAGACAGACCTCCTGGGGAACAGTTTACCTACAGCAGCGGGGATACCATTATGATCTCTGCAATGGTTCAGGCCCGTGTCGGACAAACCGTAAAGGATTACCTCGTTCCCCGTCTCTTTGCCCCACTAGGCATAGAAAACGTCGATTGGGAAACGGCCCCTCAAGGGATCACCCTCGGTTGTGCCGGACTTCAGATCAATACGGAAGAACTAAGCCGATTTGGACAGCTTCTTTTGCAAAAAGGAATGTGGAAGGGACAGCAGCTTATTCCCGCAGCTTGGGTTGATTTTGTTACACAAAAGCAGATCGAAAATAACGGAGCTGGTGATTGGGGCCAAGGGTACGGCTGTCAATTCTGGTTGTGTACGCACGATGCTTATCGTGCCGATGGCGCTCATGGTCAATTCTGCATTGTTGTACCGGATGCTCAAGTAGTAATCGCTATTAACAGTATGGAAGATAATATGCAAGCTATTCTAGATACTGTCTGGGAGGAGATTTGGCCGCTTCTTTAGCAGTGGGCATATGCAAGACAGCCTTCTCACGGGAATGCTCAAGGTGCCGAGAAAGTAGTGGAGGCTACTTTTTCGGCACCTTCTTTTCGTATAATTAGGCCAACCTAAATTATAGGGTGGCCTTTTTGAGAGTAATTAGGGAAAAGCTCCCTCTATTTAGCCGATAATTGCTTGAAATGAATGAAAAGAGGGAAATCCTCCCTAAAAATCGGGGAATATCTATATTCGCCAACGAATTAGTTAAATTACAGGGAGGATTTCCCTAATTATTAGTCTATTGAGTAGAAAGCTCTGAATTATAGGGAGATTTTCCCTAATTATCTGTCAGAGCTTCAGTTTACTTACTTTGGCGAGGATGCTCTGCACGCAAAAACAGCCTCCCGAAGGAAGGCTGTTACTTGCCCCGAGCGGGATGCAGCCCTTTCGGGCTGACTGCGAAGCTGATCCTATCGATGCTTATGCTCCGACGAACCACCCGGGCTTCTCTTTCCCTGCACGCAAAAACAGCCCTCCCGAAGGAAGGCTGTTACTTGACGTCCCGGAAGGGATTCGAACCCCTGACCGTGCGCTTAGAAGGCGCATGCTCTATCCAGCTGAGCTACCGGGACATATAAGAATTAATGATATGTATTGACGCAACGATATTTATTATACCTTATTCAGCAGAATTTTCAAGATCAAACATTTTGGAAAATAAGTAATCTTAATCCTGTTTTAATAATAACAAGGGTATCCTAGCTATTTTCATAGCTTACGGATACCCTCATTTCTACTCCATATTACTCCAGATTCCGAAAATGCTGCTCCAGCTGCTTTTTTAAATCTCCGTATGTCATTAATTCTCTCTGAAACTTGGAACGTTCATCTTCTGGCGTCATAATTATACTGCCTGTAAACGCGCTAGAAGTCACATCTTTAAAAGCATCATGCATATTGTTATCAAACCAATCGGTAGAAGTATCCGCGTCGTTAGTGAGGATACGGACGATCTCATAGCCTTCTTCGCGCTGATCTTCCACGATATACACCAAAAGCGCAGGATCACTAACAGCACCTGGCAATACCCCTACTTCTGCACAAGGCGCACCGTCATACTCCATCATTCTGCGAATTTTGGCATCTTTAATATAATACACCTGTCATCCTTCCCTCCTGGCAAATTCCTCTCTCCCCTAGTGTTCGGATAAGGACATACATTTTATGCCTTCCTTCGGCATATATCTGTATTACTTGGCAAAAAAGTAAGGACAACAATCGCACAAAAAGAGAGGATGAACCATCATGTGCGGAATAACCGGATTTATCCAGTGGCGCGGAGATCTCACACAGCACTCGCAGTTGCTGGTCAAAATGACTGAAACTTTAGCAAACCGCGGACCCGATGCAGCTGGAACTTGGATTTCAGGTCCTTGCGCATTCGGTCACCGCAGACTTAGCGTTATCGATCCAGAGAACGGCGCGCAGCCTATGATCACCCGCCATGACGAACAGGTATACGCGATTGTGTACAACGGCGAATTATATAACGCACCCGAGCTCAAACAAGAACTTAAGCAGCGGGGTCATCAATTCCGTACCCAATGTGACACCGAGGTTCTGCTGCATGCCTATATCGAATGGGGACCGGATTGTGCAGAGAAGCTCAATGGGATCTTTGCCTTTGCAGTGTGGGACGGACTTCGGGATCAGGTCTTTTTTGCACGTGACCGCTTAGGTGTGAAGCCTCTGTTCTATAGTAAAGTGGATGACGTCTTAGTTTTCGGATCAGAGCCTAAGGCGCTGCTGCAGCACCCCAAGGTACAGCCCATAGTCGGGCCCGAAGGGTTAGCGGAAATTTTTATTATCGGTCCAGCCCGTACGCCAGGACACGGTGTTTATAAGGATATGCAGGAACTTCGTCCGGGGCATGCCATGATCTATAGCCGCGAAGGTCTGCGCAGTTACGCTTATTGGAAGCTGGAAAGCGCAAAACATACTGACAATGAAGCAGAGACAGCCGCTAAAGTACGTGACCTGCTGCAGGATACGCTCGAACGCCAACTGGTTTCAGATGTTCCAGTCTGCTCGCTCTTGTCAGGAGGGCTGGACTCCAGTGCGCTAACAGCACTTGCAGTCGATTACTACAACCGAAATGGTCAGGGACGAGTGGATACGTATTCCGTCGATTATGTCGACAACGACAAGCACTTCAAGAGCCATACTTTTCAGCCCGGAGCAGATGGTCCATGGATTAAGCGAATGGTCGATGAATTAAATACGAACCATCGCTATATCTCATTTGATACACCAGAGCTTGTAGAAGCACTTGATAATGCGCTGTACACACGCGATTTACCTGGGATGACCGATGTGGACTCTTCTTTGTATTTATTTTGCCGTGAGATTAAAAAGAATGCTACTGTAGCCATTTCCGGCGAAGCTGCCGATGAGATTTTTGGCGGATATCCTTGGTTCCATCGGGAGGAGATGCTCTCCTCGGGCACTTTTCCTTGGTCAGTTGCTCCTAAAATGCGTGCAAGTCTATTATCCCCTGAAGTTAATGAATGGATTCGGCCGCTGGAATATTTGGGTGACAGATACAGTGATGCAGTTGCTGAAGTCCCAGCATTGGATGGGGAGACAGGTAAACAAGCACAAATGCGCGTAATGTCCTATTTAAACATCACCCGCTTCATGCCCACTTTGCTGGATCGAAAGGACCGAATGAGTATGGGCGCCGGACTAGAGGTACGTGTTCCTTATTGTGATCATCGGCTCGTTCAATATGTCTTTAATATTCCTTGGGAAATCAAGAACCTGAACGGTCGTGAAAAAGGGATTTTGCGCAAAGCGCTTGAGGGAATTCTTCCAGACGATGTGTTATATCGTAAAAAAAGTCCTTACCCGAAAACCCACAATCCAGCCTATTTAAATGCAGTACGAACACAAGTATTGAACATTCTAGATGACTCCACTTCACCTATACTCCCTTTAATTGATGCTGCCAAAATCCGTGAGATCGCCGCTTCCCCAGAATCCTCTACCAATCTGCCTTGGTTCGGTCAGCTCATGTCCGGTCCTCAGCTATTTGCTTATCTCGCTCAAGTAGATCTCTGGCTGCGTAAATATAACGTCTCCATACAATAAGCAACAAGCCAAACAGCAAGTCCCCGTATCGGTGGCTTGCTGTTTGGCTTGTATTCGTAATTTTTAGAAATTAAAATTGTCCGGATCCGGACCGAAACGATGGTCTCTGTTCAAATCTTCGATGGCTTTAACATCCTCATCACTAAGCGTGAAGTCAAAGAATCCCGCATTCTCCTTAATTCGATCCGCATGTACCGATTTTGGAATCGTAATTACGCCTTGCTGCAAATCCCAACGAAGTACAATTTGAGCAGGGGTCTTATCATACTTTCCAGCCAGCTCTTTAAGGAGGGGTAGATCTAAGTTTCCTTGCATTAGCGGACTCCAAGCTTCAAGCTGGATTCCTTGCTCATTGGCATACTTCAGCAACTCGCGCTGAGTCAATAGCGGATGGAATTCCACCTGGTTCACCACTGGAACTACGCTAGTGTCCTCGATGATATCCTTCAGATGATGAATCTGAAAATTGCTCACGCCGATAGATTTGATGAGGCCCTCTTTTTGCAGATGAATCAGAGCTTTCCAAGTCTCCCGATACTTTCCTGCCACCGGCCAATGTATGAGATACAAATCTATATAGTCCAGCCCCAACTTGCGCCGGCTAACTTCGAACGCTTTCAGCGTTGATTCATAGCCTTGATCAGGGTTGCGCACTTTCGTCGTAATAAACAGTTCATCACGGGCCACTCCACATTCACGAATAGCCTGACCTACACCTTCTTCGTTATTGTAACCAGCAGCCGTATCAATACTGCGATATCCAAGCTCCACTGCGGTCTTGACCGCGTGAATAACCTCTTCTCCATCTTTAGTCTGATACACGCCAAGGCCTAGCCACGGCATGGTCACTCCATCATTTAAAGTCGGACCTCCCGAGAACGGTGCATTCAATTCACTCATCGCTTAACCCTCCAAGCTTATTGTTATTCATTAATCTTACTTAACCTAAATTCACGCTTCAGAAGCAAGCGCTACCACAAAAGTATAACAGACTGCTTCATCATTCCCAAAATCCTCATAAAAAACAGGTGCTGTGTAAAATCAAAAGAGGCTTGCATCTTACCCGCAAGCCTCTAACCTGTTTATCCAACTAAATTATTCTAATCTTATTTAGACATTCTCAAAAGCAGGGTCACCGCTTCCGCTCTCGTCACCGGATCATTTGGAGCAAATCGGTCATTTCCTTTACCTTGGATCAGACCTGCCTCATATGCCGCTGCTGCATAATCTTTCCCCCAGGCAGGAATTTGATCAGCATCAGCAAAAGGCAAGGTTGTCTTCGTACCGCTCTTCAAATCGAGCGCACGTGCAACCATCGCTACAAATTCGATCCGGGTCACCTTACCATCAGGACGGAAAGAATTATCCTCGTATCCCTTAATAAGTCCAGATTTGACTGCACTGGAGATGTAAGGTTTCGCCCATGACGGAATGCTAGTTGCATCTTCAAACGGAAGAGTTGTAGTGTCCGTATCCGAGAGTTTCAACGCACGGCCAAGCATAACCATCAGCTCACTGCGTTTCACCACAGCATTCGGACGGAATGTTCCGTCTTCATAACCCTTGATAATTCCACGTTCTACTGCGGTAACAATAGAATCGAGTGCCCAGTGATTCGAAATGTCCGGAAATTTCGGCAGATTAACTGAACCTCCGTTGTTTCCGTTGTTTCCGGTGTTCCCGTTATTGCCATTATTGCTGGTGTTTCCGCTGTTGCTATTATTACTATTGTTACCGTTATTGCTATTGTTTCCGTTATTGCCCGAATCTTCATTTGCCTTGATAACCGTTAAGACAAACGTCTTCTCAACCTGAA
This sequence comes from Paenibacillus sp. FSL E2-8871, assembly GCF_038000345.1. Taxonomy (NCBI): domain Bacteria; kingdom Bacillati; phylum Bacillota; class Bacilli; order Caryophanales; family Paenibacillaceae; genus Paenibacillus; species Paenibacillus sp. FSL E2-8871. The sequence continues at coordinate 3,351,122 of NZ_JBBOBV010000001.1, forward strand.
CGCCATCTTTTTCCAAATTTGCTTTCAACGTCACTTGAGTAGAAACAGTTGGGCGTTTCACCTTACCAGTATTCGAAATCATATTCGTGTCGCTTGAGGACCAAGTGATTAAGCTACCGCGCTTTCCTTCCGCTCTCAAGACTACGTCTTGAGTTACCGATTCACTAGAGTCGCCGGCAGCAAATCCAATAGCAAGATCCTCCCTATCAAGCTCAACATCGGTAGGCTTAGGTAGATCACTCAAAGTGATTGCTAATGTTTTTGTACTGAGCGGAACGGTAACGATACCTTTAGCGTTATCAACAACACCCTTAGAAGACTCCAGAATGTTATTAACCATACTAGGCAATTGAACACTGATTTGTGCGTTGCTAGTATCAGCCTTGGCTTGCTCCAGACGGGTCGTAAATGTAAACACAAGCTGGTTTGCTTTTCTAACCACATTGTATCCTACTCTTCCGCCTTGGAATGCAGGATAGTTCTGCACATTCGCGATCACATTATTGTTCTTATCGGCATCCGTAACCCACTCTTTAGGAATACCGCGTCCTACAATAATTTCGTATTTTGTGTTCTGATCATAGATTCGCTCAGTGATCAGTGAGTCCACCAATACCTTCGAGTTGACGGCCTGCCCCCACATATGCTGAGCAGATCCTCCCCCACCAGGTGTATTACGAACACCAAGCTCATCATTGGTTGCCGTCCAAGGACTCGGTTCTGCGGTAGGGTAAGCTACACCTTCCCACCAACTAAACGGTCCACTCATGGAGTTTTCAATCATAAATTCGTAAGCTTTGATTCCCATGTCTCTGTATTTCTCACCGCGAAGCGCGGAGCTTCCGTAACCGGCATTATATGCACTGGAGTAGAAGCCGTGAGGATAACCGCCAAAGTTATATGGAGAATCGGTTGTTCCTTCCTTGACACGTCGATCCATACCATAGGTATAAGTATCATCTAGCATCGTCAGGTTGATATTGTCCTCTGGTTGGTTCGCACCATACAAATATCCATCCCACAGCCATCTTCCGAACAGGAACATGGAAGCCCAGTTGGCATCCCGGGAGTCCTTCATCCGGTTCTCGTCATTACTTTGCACAACAGATGCAGGAATATAGTTTAGAGCTTTGTCGGTAATTGTTTTTTGCAATTTGGCCGTGAAAGCAGCGAGCAGATCCTCGTATTGAGCGTTAGCCCACTCCGCCTCTGCCAGATAACTTGCCTCTCCTTTCACCTTATACAGCTCACGCGCGATGTATTCATAAGATGCCAATCCTGTCAGAGCGGAGTAATTGTCAATCGTCCAATACCCCAATGAATCTATGGCTTTCGTTTCTTTCATAATTCGGCCATCTCCAGCACGGTCGCTTTCAATGCTTCTTGCTCCGAATTTTACCCGCTTATCGAAAACGGTACCCTCTGATCCGTCATCCGCTTTCATCTTTTCATCAAATAAGGATGTATCGCCGGTTTTGCTCAAATATACAGCATACGTCCACGGAAGCTTCCAGTTGGCATCCCAGAACAGGTTCGGGTCCACTTGACCGGTCTCGATGTTAATTCCGCCGGTAAGAGGTATGCTTTCCAGATACTCTCTTGCGTGTGCAAAGTCACCGCTCTGAATCAATTGAACAACAATTCCGATGGTATCGTGAGAATAAAGTCTCGCATAACCATTCTCACCCACATGCAAATAATTGCCGTCTTTAATGATCATGTTGTAAATGTAGCCCGCTTTAAAAGCATTGACCAGCTCTTTATTCGGCAGATCGATATCAACTACTGTGGACAGCCGGTTATTCCAGTATGATTTCATCTCACTGTAGTTGCTATCAAACGTGCCCAGTTTCGATACTCGCTCTCTCGTTAAAGATGTAAAGCTCGTTTTTCCCGCATCGAAGTATTCATACTTATCCCCTTCGATGGCAAACTCTCTGATAACAGTCTCACCAGGTTTGATCGTATAAACTTCGTTTGCAGCCTGATTCATCGGAACCAGATTGGTAGATACAACCGGCAGCAGACGCGTCTCATCCGAATGATTGGTAACCGTCATTCTGGAATAGTTAATAACGTAGTCTTTGCTCTCTACCGTATGTTTGTTACCAAACGATTCAATTTTATAGTCCATATTGTCTTTAGCAAACTCATTTATAAATACCGGCAGATAGCCTTCTGCATTATACCATTTGATGCCTGACGTATTTGTCGCACCGAACGTAACGATTTGTTTCGTTGCCACAAACCCATTCTGCATAGGGCGGGTTCCGCCAATCTGATAGGATCCATCGAGGAATGCCAGAGTGGCGTTCTTGTCACCTTCAAAACCAAACCCAGCTGTCATTTTTGGGTTCAATTCGTACTGATATTTCATTTCCAGTTGCAATCCGTCCAAGGCATTCAGCACTTTTGAATATGCCTTGATCCGTTCTTGCTCGGATGCACCGGTATTCAAAGCTTGTGCTTCCTGGATCGCTTGATGCAAAGCATCTGCCGACTGGCTGGTGTAGCCAATCAGGGCCGCTTGGCTGATCGTCTCCATCTGTTTAGCCATTACATCCAGGTTCGTACTTAGCACTAGGTTATTAAAAGCTGTTTGAACCTGATTTAATGCCGTATCAAGCTCTAACTGTTTAACATCCACATCGTTCAAACGCTCATGAGCGCTGCTCAATGCTATCTCCAAGGAAGACCAGCTCTGGAGCGTGTAAAGCTGTCTGTTATATTGCTTAAGCTCTTCAATCAAGCCCTGCAGCGGGGCCCGATCCACGTTACCCTCTTTCACAATTCTCATGATGCCCGTGCCCAGACTCGCTTCAGATTTAAAGACACCTGATGTCGATTTACCAAATGACTCCTTTTGAGATTCAAAGTTTTTGGACATGATGACCCAGCGGTATTCCCCGGAGCCCCGCTCTTGTTGAGTCAGAACGAGCGCATATCGCGTATCCTGAAGGAGACTGTAGCTCAGCTCCGCAGTAGTGAGTCCTCCGTCCACAATCCGGTTTTTGTCCACTGTCGTTTGGACTAGTGGATCTCCAGTCGGCAGCCCTTCACTGTTTACTGCATGCAACTTGATAATCAAGTCGCTCACAGGCTCTTTATATCTTTTGACATTGACCTGAACATACTTCATATCAACAGCTTCCTTCACTGTGAAGGTTTGATATCTGTCCTGTTGATCAGTTTTAGCACCGAAAGTATACTCCTTGAACGCTTTATCCGTAAAATCGATTACAATGTTCGATTCTCTCTTCACCAGACCAAGCTGCGCTGCTACCAAAGCATTGATAGCGCTGTCAACTTCCGGCTGGGTTGCCTCTGTTCGATCAAGTACAAGTTTGGCAGCAGCCAGCGTATTCACCAGAACCTGCCACGTCTCATTTGTATAAAGACCTTGCGTCATATTGCTAACTCTGTTGTATTCATTTTGCAGCGGCAATTTATCCGCAAGTGCCACACTGCTTAAAGCCAATCCAGAGAATGACATATTTCCGTTCTTCGCTACAACCTTTGTCAAACGCCCTTCAATTTTCAGCTTCACATTAGCAGGCACGTTGACTTGATACTTATAGTTCTTGGAAACAGAATCGCCATAGACGTTTCGGGTTACCGAAAGTATATCATCAGTATAGATGTTAAGATCTATATCCGCTTGCCACAACCCAAGACCAAATACAAGGGTGGAATCCTGCGGCTGTGCTGCTACTTCAATATCCCAGCCAACATTGGTATAGCTTCCTTTGTCTCGACTGGACTTTGGATAAAATAGACCTGTTCCCGTGTCATTTAAACCATATTCAAATCCTGGCATACCATTACTCCAGGTATAGGACATGTAATCGGCATCAGTGCCTCTGTTCAATTTGCCCTCAGTTGCCGTATCCCCATATACACTGAAGGTGACCGAGTTTGGGCCTGCCTTCTGAATTCGTTGAAGCTGATTCAAGTTATCCGCTTTAAAATGCAGCCAGTCGATATCCCCCGTTTGTGTCAAATTCAGCGGAAACTCGCCATTGACCACGCCTTCATTAATCTTAGGAGCGGGTGCTGCGGGTGCTGCCTGCATAGAGTACACAGGACCGATGGATGTTATGAACAAGCACATGAGTACAATCTTTGAAATGACACTGTTAAGCGACCTTTTCATTTTCCCCTTTGACCTCCTTATATGATTGTGAAAAAAATGGTTGGACTTTGGTTATGGCAAAGTCCAACCGCTCGATAACTAGTTTTCTCCGTATTTACTTTGGAGATCATTCAGCAACTTCTCAACCGTCAAGCCATCTTGCTTAAAGATGATTTCCTCTACGCCTTTAAGCAGATCCGCATGAAATGCTTTGGTTTGTTCAGGGTAAGCAAATGGCATACCGACTTTTTCCATATTATCGAATACTGCTTTCAATTCAGGATTCTTCTCCAAATATTTAGGAAGCAGAGAAGATACTGCCGGTGAATATCCAACCGCCTCAATCGCATTTAATTGAGCCTCATCACGCAGCGCATACTTGATCACTTGCATAGCTTCTTCCTTATGCTTGCTGCCGTCCAGAATCGACAAGCCGTGAGAGTAAGCGCTTTGTGCTTCTACCGTACCTTTAGGCATCGGCAGAGCAATCAATCCCATATCAGGGTTAGCTTCTTTCAAATGACCTACATACCATGGACCAGCTGTGGACATAGCCCCTTTTTCTTGACTGAATACTTCGCCGTCCCATGGAGCCCCTACTTCGATTGGAGCAATAGCAACCTTATTTTTGAGGAAAAGGTCCACGAAGAACTGCACACCAGCTACGTTTTCTTTGGAATTGATCGTTTTTCCGAAGCCCCAGTCTCCGCCGAAAGCGTGAACATATTGAGTGATGTGGAATGGATCGATACTGCCGATAATACCTTTCACACCATCTTTAGTCATGGCTTTTGCCAACTCAACAACCTCATCCATTGTTTCTGGATATTTAGTGATTCCTGATTTTTCAAACATCTCTTTGTTGATCGCCAGCATAGAAGTAGAAGAATCGTAAGGAATTCCGTAAAGTTTATTATCATCTGTCCAGCCTTTGTACAGCGATCCAGTAATACGTTCTTTATCAAACCCCACTTTGTCGATCATCTCATCGAGTGGAGCGAGTACGCCTTTCTTGATATACTCATAGTTTCCTTCATCCGACATAGCAATGATATCAGGCCCTACCCCGGCAGCAATCGCCGTTGGAACCGCTTTCCAAAACTCGTCACTCGTTGGGTACATTTGCATCTTAACTTTAATGTTTGGATGCTCTTTATCAATGCCATCTACCATAAATTCGAAGTTCTTTTGTTCGGATGCATTGGCCCAGTATGCCATCGTGACTTCGACGGTTTCTTGCTTCTCCGTCTTTGCCGCTCCAGCGTTGTCTGAAGCTCCGTTGCCAGAGTTACCGGTATTGGATTTGGTGCCACATGCTGCCGTAGACAGCATCAACATCAGAGAGCACAATAACAGGACTGACTTCTTTCTCATTTGTCACTACCCCTTTTATTTAAGAAGATTCACCGTAAGTGGTGTTATCTTCATCTTAGCTATACAGCATTCGAGAGCAAACAGAGGATCTTTACATATCTTTGTGATTTTTTACTTTCCCATGCTAGTCTTTCGGTATTCGTTCGGAGGGAGCCCATAGATCTTCTTAAAGCTGATATAGTAGTTGTCAATACTGTTAAACCCTACCTTTTCCGCGATCTCATACGTTTTCAGTTTTCCTTCTTTAAGTAGCTCTAGAGACTTTTTCACACGATGTCCATTGATGTACGGGATCAGCATGGAACCGGTTTGCTCCTTAAAAATACGGCTCAGATAGCTGTTGTTCAGACCGACATAACCAGCTAGTTCATTCAGTGTCAAATCTTGATTGTAGTTCTGGTGAATATAATCAATGACCCGCTTAATCTTGTAGTTCGTAGATGTGGCCGCATCCGTATAGCTCTCCTGCAGACTCTCCAGCTCCTGGACCAGCAGCAGGTGAAGATGCTCCAAACGCTCGGCGGACATGATTTCCTGCATCCCGTTATAGTCTTCCTCGCCGCTGTCCTCCTTCATGTGGGACTGAATCTGGCAGTGCAAATTCACGCACATTTCCAAAGTGGCATGACGTCCCAAAGATCTCTTCTCCTTGATCGCGGCAAACATCTCATGAACTATGGAGATAGCAGAAGATACGTTCTTATCGTCCATTTCCTTGCGGATGCGCTGTTCAAACAGAGTGAACGACGCCTTATCATTCAATTCCTTGATGCTCCCTGGTTCGTAGACAACAACGTTGCTTCGATCTTCATAAAATAGCATTTCGGCCGATTCCTGGGCTTCATGATAAGCTTTAGGAATATCAAGCAGACGGGCGTGCAGCCCGCTGATAAGAAAACTGACTTGTATGTTCAGAAACTGCTTCAATGTCTTTTCAATTTTACGGATGAGCCCCCAGCGTTCTTCCAGAATCTCATTCATACTTCTCATGCCGGAATACGTTTTTATAATAACCAGCTCGTTCGGACTCATCAGAAACAGTTCTAGCTCGTTGTACCGATTAAGCACTTCTTGCAAAATATTCAGGATCGAGAACCCGAGTAAATGCTCCATTCCCTTATTGTAACGTTCCTTCACCTTGTCATACTGATCAATCAACATGACGATACAGAGCACATTAGGCTGTTTCAGCTTCAGATCGTACAGCTTTGTCTTTTGCTCAATTTCCCACTCATGACGAACAACACCGACCGCTAAATCCCGTAAAAAAAGCGTTTTCAACTCATTCCGGTTCTTCTCCACATTTTGCTGTAAGGAAACAAGATGATCTCCCACAGGCTGATGATTCAACTGTGTCCGGACACGCTTCAATGCTTCAAATACAGCGGACTGGGTCAGATTTGGTTTATGAATATAATCGCATGCACCTAGCCTAAGCGCCTCTTGGGCATACTCAAACTCATTATGGCTGCTGAGAATAATGACTTTGCAGGAATGTTTGGTATGCCGGAGCTGCCTTAGAACCTCAAGCCCATCCATCAGTGGCATTCGGATATCCAAAAAGACCACATCCGGATGAAGCTCATCCATTTTCTCCAAAGCCTCTTTGCCGTTTGCAGCTTCGCCTATTAGGTAATAGCCATGTTGTTTCCAGTCCACAAAGGTCTTAAAATTCATTCGGATAAAGGACTCATCGTCCACAATCATGATTTTCATGCGGATCCCTCTTTTCTCGTTCCAGCGTGGTTCTGATGATGCTCCATAGCAGGAATCAGGATAAGAACGGTAGTTCCTTCCCCTTTTACACTATTTATAGTCACCCCGTACTTTTCTCCAAAATGAAGCTTCAATCTTCTGGAGACATTGCCCACACCAATGGAATTCATCGTTTGCCCGTCCGACATTTCCTGTTGCAAGAGCCTACTTAGCTGTTCCTCCGAGATCCCCATTCCGTTGTCCGAGATCGTAAACTGAATATCGCTGCCTTTTCTCTGCACGCGTATACTCAAGTTATATTGACGGGAATCTTCTGCAAAGCCGTGAAACACCGCATTCTCCACAAAAGGCTGCACCATAAATTTTAACGTTCTGCATTCCAGAACATTCGGCGCAACATCGATTTCAAAATCAAAAACATTAAAATACCTGAGCTGAAGCAGTTCCAGATAGCTGTGGATAAAGGCCACTTCTTCCTCAATAGAAACATACTCCTGAGTATTACGTGTGGAGAAGGACAACACCTTGATCATATCATCTACTGTTTCCGTAATGTTGTTCGCCATTTGAGCCTGCGCCATCCATTTAATCACGGAGAGCGTATTATAAATGAAATGCGGATTAATTTGATTTTGCAGCGCATTAAGTTCTGCACTCCGCTTCTTCTTCTCTTCAATCTTGGTTTGCTCAATCAGTTCTTTGATTTCGGCAGTCATCCGGTTAAAGGAACGCGACAAATGTCCCACTTCATCCAGACTGTCCTGCTGAGCCGTAACATCAAAATCCCCCTTCTCTACCTTGCGCATCAGCCGATTGAGCCTTCGAATCGGATTGGTGATACTGCCGGATACAAGGTATGCTGTTACGAAACCCAACATAATCAACAAAAGAAGCAGCAGTGTAGAAAAATTGCGTATCTGGTTAATTTCGGCGAGCAGCTTGTCACGAAGAACGATGCTGTAGAATTGCCATCCTGACACATTGGACTTATCGTGAACAACATAGTAGTTTTCTTTGTCCGGCTTCATTTTTGCCATGACCTGACTATATTTCATCCCAATCATGGCCGGATCTGAACTGAACACAACCATCCCTTTATCATCCACGATGAACTGGTTTACGTCCTGTTTGTCACCCAGTCCGCTGAATAGCTTCTCAAGCTTATCCATCCGGAAATTAACGAGCAGCACACCAAGCTTCTGATAGGTACCCACATCCACCAGTACACGGCCTACAGATAGTACAGGGCGGGGCTTGGCGTACATCTGTTTCTCCTCGTGCATGCCGACCAGAATGGGCCTCTCCGCATTATTCACAATGGTCCGGTACCATGGTTCAAGTACCGGACTATATGTATAATTGAAAGTCGTATCATAACCCCTACGGTAGATTAATGAACTATTTACAGGGTAGATCAGAATGGAATCAATATCCGGATTAAATGACATCAACTCTTTGAAAACGTTATCACTTATGTAGCGAAAATCCATACTTTTTTCAAACGTCTCATAGGTTTCAGCAGAATAATCTTTCGACAAAATTTGCATCAGTCTTTCGTCATAAAAAGGCTGCTCCGAAGATTTGAACATACTGCTAACAAACGAGTCCGCAGTGGATACCATCTGCTGATTCGTCTCCTGAAACGATTTCACAATGCGGGATTCAAAGACGGACATGGCGTATATGTAGAAGTAAATACTAATCACCACAAGAGGAACAATCATCAACAGCGTGTAGGTCAAAAAAAGCTTTTGCCGTATGTTTCGATCCCGAAACCTACTCCATTTCCGCATGATGAGATCCTCTCCTCTTGTAATAATTTGTTGTATTTTGACGAATTAATCTTATGCTATATCTTCTTTTTCTTCAATAGCAAACTATGTAAGCTGAACGGTCATGCAAATTCGTTCAACTTACATAGTTTTTAATTTTTATTAAGATCAACGGCCAGCCATATGCTGCTGAATCTCGGACAAAGATAGCTTCGATGTTTCCGAGATAATATAGTCCGCTTTCGACAGAATCTCAGCATCACCAACCCCTACGGCAAACATCCCCGCACTTTTTATCGCCTGAACTCCAGCCTCTGCATCCTCTACTCCAACACAATAATGGGGGTCAACCCCCAGCTCCTCCGCTGCCTTCAGAAAAATATCCGGTGCCGGTTTTCCATGAGCCACACTCTCCGGATCGGCAATCACATGAAAATATGAATCTACCTTCAACTGTCGTAGCAGTGTGCCGGCATTACGGCTGGCCGAAGCCAACCCGATCGGTATTCCGGCATACTCGAGATCATGGAACAAATCCAGGATGCCTGGCAATATTTCAGATTTATCCACAGCCTGAATCAATCGCTTATAATTGTTGTTCTTCCGATCAGCCCATTCCTTTTTTTGTTCCAAAGTGAAGGCTGCACCGCCGTCCGGTAGTTGACTCAGTATTTTTTCCAAGGAAGCCATGCGGTCGATCCCCTTGAGCTGCTCATTAAATTCCAGGTCAAAGGGAATACCCAGCTCATCTGCCAGCTGTTTCCACGCTTCATAATGATATTTCGCCGTATCGGTTATCACTCCGTCCAGATCAAAAATAAAGGCTTGAATCTCCTGATGTTCTTTATTCACTTCACTCAGCCTCCTTCAAGTCTGTAACGATACGATCCTTCAACACATATTCCCGGCCATGAATGAGCAAGGTAAGCTCACCCAATCCTGAAGTTAGGCGCTCTACCTCCAGCTTGCCACGGGTAACCGTCACCTGCAGACGCTCACCCTGCCAGGCAAGCGGGAAAGACAAGCGCTCCCAGGCCTGTGGAAGTTTCGGATTCAGGCGAAGAGAGCCCTCCCAGGAACGAACCCCGCCAAAACCCATGATCGCTGCCTTCCAAATGCCGCCAATCGAAGCTGAATGAATACCTTCATCGCAGCTATGCATGTTTGTACCCAAATCAATGCGGGCTGCCTTGGCAAACATATCGTAAGCCAATTCCAGTTCATTGACATCGCTAGCCAGCATACTGTGCGTGGATAAGCTGAGCGAAGAGTCATGCAACGTTTTCGGCTCATAATAATGCCAATTCGCCGCTTTAGTCTCTTTAGAGAACCAGTCCTCCAGTAAGTAAAACAAAACGAGAATATCCGCCTGCTTCGAAACCTGTATTTCACTGAGCTGGGTCATGCTGTAGTCGGCAAGAATGGAAGCCACCTGATCCTGATCACGGTACTTCTCCAGATCAATAATTTGCTTGTTCAAATAAGTATCGTCCTGCGGAATGATGAAATGCATATCCGGCTGCGGAAGATAGATCAGCTTGGATTTATCCTCCCATTCCTTCAACCGCTCGGATAGAACCAACTGACTTTCTAAAGTCAAGTAAACATTGCTTTGCGCTTGCATAAGCTTGCGGGTGCATTCGATTGCTTTTGTCATATTCCAGTAGGCCATATAGTTGGTGAATGCATTGTTAGAGACATGTTCCTTATATTCGTCCGGACCAATCACATCACAGATATGATACTTCTGTTCCTTATCGCTCCACTCCAGCCGGCTTGCCCAGAAAGTCGCTGTTTCGAATATAATCTCATATCCGCACCGATCCATATATTCCTGATCACTGGTAGCCTGATAATAATGCCACACGCCATATGCCACGTCCGCTGTAATATGCTGTTCGATTTTGCCTGTCCAAATAAAGGTTGGCTTTCCGGTAACGATATCTACAGGGCCCCACTCAGGAGTCTCTTCCTCGCCGGTTGCTGCGGATTCCCAAGGGTACATCGCGCCGCGATAACCATTGTCACGCGCTTTTGTTCTCGCACCGTTCAAGGTGTGATAACGATATTCCACCAGCTTACGGGCTGTTTGCGGGTCCGTATACAAAAAGTATGGCAGAATAAAAATTTCTGTGTCCCAGAATACATGTCCCTTGTATCCCTCTCCTGTCAGTCCCTTGGCTCCTACAGAGAAACGACTGTCATGAGCAGGTGTCATCAGAAGCAGATGATACTGTGAAAAACGGATGGCCAACTGATCGAAGACGTCGTTGCTCTTGATCTCAATGTTGGCTTTGGCCCATACGCTTTTCCAGGCCTGCTCGTTTTCATTAACAAGTACATCAAAGCCTTTTTCTGCCTTCTTGCTGAGATATTCCCGGGCGGTATCCTGCAAAGCTTGATGCGCGGCCCCCCGATCTCTCCACTCCTTATCATAACTCGTATGCACCGAAGCCACCTTATCCAGCGTAATGCACTTGCCGACTTCCGCTTTAAGCTTGTAAGTCAGTGAAACTCTTCTGCGATCCATGCTCGGAGCTGGCGCAGTTGTAAGACGTACACCCCCCTCATACATCTGATGGACACAGGTATGTACAAATTCAATATTCGACTCCGATGTCGTTGCGGTAAGCTGGAGCAGCTCTTTATCAAACACCCTCCGCTCACCTTCTATAAAATGCTGTGCGCCCGAATTTGTCATCTGCCCGTTGATACCGGAACGAATTGAAATTTCCGCGGATTTCGTCAGCGGGGTAATTTCCACCCGCATACCCATTAGATGCCGGTCCTGTAGCGATACGAACCGCAGGAAAGTCATCTTAAACTGATCGCCGTTCTCGTCCTCCCAGAGGATGTCACGCCGGAGCTCTCCTTGCCGTAAATCCAGCTCCCGACGGTAGCTGTGAATTTTCCCTTTTTCTAAATGAAATGGTTTACCGTTCAGACGGATTTCGAGCTGCACCATATCTGCGGCATTCGGAAGCTCAGTAACCTCCTGATTGGCAAAGCGGTTAAACGCTCCTGCAACAAACAAGTTGCGGCGTTCACCCGGATAGGACTCCTCTGTAGCAGCTCTTAGCCCAAGATATCCGTTACCCTGACAAAAAATTGTTTCAAACTTCCCTAAAAATCTAGCGTCAAACTCTGTTTCCGCAATCACCCAACCGTCATCGAGCGCATTCAATCCTGTATATTCAATCACTTTACATCCTCCTGTCTGAACGTATTCTGTATTAACCTTTCAGTCCTGTAGTCGCAATTCCTTGCACCATATGCCGCTGGAACATCAAGAAGACGATAATAATTGGCAGAGTCAAGAGAACAACACCGGTCATCGTGAGGTTTGGCCATTCAAAATAACGATTCTTAAGTGTGTTCAGACCAACAGTCATTACATACCAGCGACTGTCATTCACCAATGTCACCGGCCATACGAAAGAATTCCACGTACCGGTAAAACTGAATATGATTTGTGTGCCAATCGCACCTTTGGATAGCGGAAGCATGATCCGGTAGAAAATACCAATCTTGCTCAATCCATCAACCTCCGCCGCTTCTTCAAGCTCCTTCGGCACTGTCAAAAAGAACTGACGCATCAGAAAGACAAGGAAGCCCTGGAACAGAAATGGAATAATGAGACCTTGGTAGCTGTTAAGCCATTTCATATCAACGATCATGGAAAAAATCGGAATAATCATCACTTGGTAAGGCACCATCATCATCCCGATCACTAGGAAAAACACTACACCTCTGCCCCGAAAATTAATACGAGCCAAGGAGTAGGCAGCCGTCGTATTAACAAACAAGTTACCAATCAAAATACCGAACGTTACGATGATCGAGTTCTTATACCAAATCAATATATCCGAGGTTTGGAAAATGTCCCTGTAGTTTTCAAATGTCCACTGGCTTGGCAGCACAAGATGCCCGATGTCTGCTTTGGACAAAAGCGAAGTATAGATGGCATAACCAAACGGCACTACGAAGAATATGGAGAATGCGAACAGTAGTACATAGCGTAAAATTTGAGTTTTCCGGTTAAGCATCATCTAAATCTCCTCCTTAAGAAAGCGTTTTTGAAGCATAGACAGCGCAATAATAAGGGCGAAAATAATAAATGCTGCAGCACTACCGTAACCGGAACGGTTGAAGCTGAATGCCTGGCTGTAGAAATAAGTTACTATTGTACTCGTTGCACCGGCCGGACTTCCGAGCGAGCCGTTTCTCGCCAAGGCATAAGGCTGGTCAAACAGTTGCATGACGTTAATAATCCCGGACATTATGACAAGGAAGGTTACTGGTTTCAACATAGGAACCGTAAGCTTCCAGAACTGCTGCCATCCATTTGCTCCGTCCACACGACCCGCTTCATAAATATCGTTTGGAATGGTTTGCAATCCACCCAAGTACACTACCATGTAGAATCCCACATACGTCCAAACGGTAAGGATCATTAAGAATGGAAGTGCATACTTGACGTTGGCGTACCATGAAACGTCGGGGAAACCAAACCAGGTCAGCAATTGTGTTGCAATTCCGTCATTCTGCATGAACAAATACATAAATACAGTCGTCACCGCAATGGTTGAGGTAATATATGGCATGTAATACAGTGTGCGGAACACACCTTTAAGGTGCATCACCTTGTTCAGGTTCACTGCAATCACCAAGGCGATAATCGCCTGCAGCGGTACCGCTACTACGGTCAGCAATAAGGAATGGCTCAAAGCCGTCCAGAAGTCCTTATCCTGGACAATCTCCATATAGTTTCCCAATCCGATAAATTTTGCCGCATCCGGATTTAGGAAGCTGATGTCTTGGAAGCTGTAAATTAATGATTGAACCAGTGGGTAATAAAACCAGATTCCCATCAAAATCAGGATGGGGGCGACAAACAAGTAGCCTACGAAATTTGATGAACTTCCCAATTCGGACAATCTTGACCCGAATCCGCGTTTTGACTTGTGTAGAGAGAGATTAGTTTCTAAATTTGGCTTCATGGTGTTACTCCTTCCACTTACGAACCCCTTGTTCGTATGTTTTTAGTAACTCCATCATATGAATTGCCCGGTTCTACTGGAATAGAGGATATTTACAAGACTCCGAGGATTTTTACATTGTGCATTTATGGTAGAAGAGGACTTAATATTTGGGGTGAAACAAAAAGTAGCGAGCCTCCCAAGATAGGAGACTCGCTACTTTATTTTGTTACCGTTTTGAAAGGATAAAGGGATTTATTTCTCAATCAGTTTGAAATCGTCAAAATGGAATTCTGGAGAAACGATACAGGATACCAGGACCGGTTCTGATCCTAACGGGCGAGCCGCCTGCCATACGCCTGCTGGAACTACCACCTGCGGCTGTTGACCTGCAGCAATATCGAGACCCAGAATAACTTCCTGCACATTCTCAGGCTTATCTCCATTACCTCCGAGACTAAGCACTATTGGACTACCGGAATGCCAGAACCAAACTTCATCGGACAAAACAGTATGCCAATCAGATTGCTCGCCCTCGTGAAGCAGAAAATAAATCGAAGATGCCGAATGGCGCGATCCGGAATAGCTATCCCCAAGCACTTCCTGCGGAATTTCAAATTCGGAGTTCCAAAGTCTTTTGTACCAACCGCCCTCAACATGGGGCTGTAATCCGAGCAGTTCAACTAACGGTGAGATTTCTTTTTGTGTCACGGTAGCTTCTCTCCTTCAAAGTTTGCATGAGCAACAATAGCTTCGTATGCATAGGGTTGTTTTTGCTTTTTACTTTAACGGAAGAAGCACGAATTGTAAAATCTATTTACTATCCTTGCTCGCTTTGAATACCTCAGCAATCGCCCCAAGACTTCCCAGCGTTTCAACAGCGCTTGTTGGCAAGAACACTTTATTGGCAGGACCTTTGGCGATTTCAGCCAGAGCCTCGAAGGAGCGATATGCGAGCACATGCTCATCCAGACCTGCTGAGCGAATCAGCTCAATGCGTGATTTTTCTGCTTCAGCCACTGCTTGAATTGCTTTCGCCTCACCATGAGCTTCCAGCTCCTGTGCTTGTCTTGAACCCTCTGCTTGGCGGATACGTGCTTCCTTGTCGCCTTCCGCTTTCAGAATCTTGCTCTGCTTATCCCCTTCAGCACGCAGGATCATATCTTGTTTGGCAGCTTCCGCTTCCAAAACAATCGCCCGTTTGCTCCGCTCCGCTTTCATCTGCTTATCCATTGCTTCTTGAATATCGAGCGGAGGCTTGATATCGATGACTTCCACACGCTCGATTCTTACGCCCCACTTCTCTGTAGCCTCATCAAGCGCCAGACGAATATCAGTTGAGATTTTTTCACGCCCAGAAAGCGTTTCATCCAATTCCAGCTTACCAATAATTTGCCGCATAGTTGCCGTTGAAATGTTTCTTACCCCATATACATAATCGGAAATACCATACGTAGCTTCCTCTGGTCCAACTACTTGATAGAAAATAATCGTGTCGATCTGCACCTGCACGTTATCCTTCGTGATTACCGTTTGTGGAGGCACATTCGCTTGTTGAATTCTTAGATCATGGTAAGTACGTACCTGATCAATCACAGGTATCAGAATGTTCAGACCCGGCGTCAGTAGACGATTGAATTTACCCAGACGTTCCACTACACCTACCCGTTGTTGCGGTACGATTTTGATCGTTAATGCCACAAATACTACGACTACAACTAGAATAATTGAAATAATTGCCCATTCCATTAGTTCATATCCCCCCATCGTTCTACTTCAATAATGGTCGTGCCTCGCTTCACTACTCTTACCACTTCGTCCTTGCCCAAAGACTGGTCAGAGCTCGCGCTCCACGTATCTCCGCCTACCTTCACTTGCCCGTAACGCCCCTGCTCAATCGGCTCAATGACAACTCCTTGCCTGCCTACGATTTCTGTGCCTGTATCCTTGAACCCACGTGAACTGCGAAATTTAGAAACCAGTGGTTTCGAGAATATAGTCAGACCAAGTGCGACCAGTGATCCGAGGATCACCTGAAACAAAATGGCTTCAGGAACAATCAACGACACCAAACCTGCGGCCAACGCACCAATACTAAGCCATAGCAGATAAAAAGTAAGCGTCATCATCTCTACAACAAACAGGACACCGGCTGCGATCAACCAAAACACAACCATCGGTGAACCCACCACCTTCCGTATGATACTACTATAACGAAAAGAAACAGCGATGCGTTGCGTAATTCCGTAAAAATATTGCAGGCATGTATATAATTTATATTCATAACATCGGAGGTTATGTGTTCTGCATGAGTTTCCTTAAAAAGAGGACATGCACCTTTTCTATCAAAGTTCACCTAAACAAGTATCCATGAATTAGAAAAATGTCCCCCTATATTACCGAATTTTATCCCTAGCATAATCCCTCTCTATGCTTGAAAATAAGAAATGCCTTCACCCATAAATAAGAAATTAATCCTAATTATTGAACTCCAAACCCACTCTTCTACTCACCCTACACCCCTTCAACAATGTTACATCTACAAGTTTATCAAAAAGCAATTCTTAGAACAGCAGTTTAGAAAGCGCTTACTTATTGCGTGAGCTTCATGTAGACCGCTATTTTTTTGCTGCTAAATCTTTGAACAGGGTGTCAGTAGAATGAGAGATTTGCAAGGGTGAAGGTACAGGTGAATTTCAAACTATGGGAGGTGAAGGTTGGGATTTCTTGCCGAAAAGAATTTCGAACTACACATTGAACCTTGGAGGTATAAAATCAATGATATTCACGAAAAAAAGTTCACGTAAGACCTTTGCGATCGCTATGATCGCCACGCTTGTTCTTACACTTTTTTCAGCCCTGGGTAGTAGTGCCAAAACGGCCAACGCCGCACAGGATTATAAACTGGTTGGTTATTACGCTTCTTGGGCCGCTTACGGGCGGGCTTACAATGTATCAGATATCGATCCTACCAAAATGAATGTCATTAACTACGCCTTCGCAGATATTTGTTGGAATGGCATTCACGGCAACCCTGACCCTACCGGCCCTAATCCGGTAACATGGAGCTGTCAAAATGAGCAAGCACAGACTATTAACGTTCCGAACGGCACGATTGTTCTGGGTGACCCGTGGATTGACACCGGAAAGAGCTTCGGAGATGACAAATGGGATGACCCCATCAAAGGTAATCTGAAGCAGCTATGGAAGCTGAAAGAAAAGAACCCGAACCTGAAAACGTTGATCTCCGTTGGGGGCTGGACCTGGTCGAACCGTTTCTCGGATGTGGCGGCTACAGCCGTAACCCGTGAGGTTTTTGCCAACTCGGCGGTAGACTTCATTCGTAAATATAAAATGGACGGGGTCGATCTCGACTGGGAGTACCCAGTCAGCGGTGGGCTCGCAGGCAACAGTTATCGTCCCGAAGACAAGGAAAACTATGTACTTCTACTGCAAAAAATTCGTGAGAAGCTAAATGCTGCTGGTCAGACCGATGGCAAAACCTACCTGCTGACCATTGCTTCCGGTGCAGGACCGACGTACGTCAATAACAATAATCTTGCAGGTATTGCTTCCATTGTTGACTGGATCAATATTATGACCTATGACTTCAACGGGAGCTGGAATAAGACCACAGGTCACAATGCTCCTTTGTACTATGATCCAGCCGCATCTGCATCAGGTCTGACCGAACCACAAAACTTCAACATCGACAAAGCGGTAACCAGCTATTTAGCCAATGGCGTACCTGCGAACAAATTAGTTCTTGGTATGGGATTCTATGGCCGTGGTTGGGGAGGCGCTCCTGCAGCAGGAAATGGTCAATACCAATTGTCCGCTGGTATTTCGTCCACGGGCACATGGGAGAAGGGCAGTTATGATTTCTACGACCTCGAAGCTAATTATATTAACAAAAACGGCTATACCCGTTATTGGAATGACACTTCAAAAGTGCCTTATCTCTATAATCCAACGAACCAAACTTTTATCAGCTATGACGACATAGAATCTTTTGGCCATAAGATCAGTTATCTCAAATCAAAAGGATTAGCGGGTGCCATGTTCTGGGAGACAAGTGGTGACCGGAACAAAACACTGACCAACAAGCTGAACGCCGACCTTGGCGGAGGAGTGGTACAGCCGACACCAACTCCGACTCCAACAGCAACTCCCACACCATCGCCTACGGCAACCGCAACTCCAACCGCAACTCCGACTCCTACGGTAACTCCAACACCAACGGCTACTCCAGGACAATGCGCAGCGGCGTGGAACCAGACTGCCGTATATACTGGCGGCCAGCAAGTTTCTTACAACGGTTCAGTCTATGAAGCTAAGTGGTGGACTCAAGGCGATCGTCCCGACCTTAGCGGTGCTGCTGGAGTCTGGAAATTCATCAACGTATGCGGGACAGCAACTCCGACTCCGACGGCAACAGTGGCACCAACCGCAACTCCCACACCAACGGCCACTGTAACACCGACAGCAACAGTAGCACCAACCGCAACAGTAGCACCGACAGCAACTCCGGCTCCAACCGCAACTGTAGCACCGACCCCTGGGAGTTCTAGCTGGATTGTAGGAATCGCTTACAAAACGGGTGACATCGTTAGCTACAACGCCAAAACGTATACTTGCCTCCAGCCCCATACTTCACTTCAAGGCTGGGAACCAGCGACCACACCCGCACTTTGGAAGCTGAATTAAGACTCATTATTAACGCGAATGGATCATCGTTCCTAATCTACTCCCGCAGTTATATTATCCCTTTTGGAGGAATGTTAAATGAACATAAGTACACGTAATAGGCGAAGTAAATCCGCACGCTACATTGCGGCCTTAATGAGCGCCATCATTCTGCTTCCGCTTTACACAAGTGCAGGTGGATCGTCGCAAGTAGCCTTAGCAGCAGGGACGACGCCTACTGCTCCAGCTCCGGCTGCAGATCATCCGCGTAAAATTGTAGCTTACTTCCCGGAGTGGGGAGATCAGGAGAACAAAGGATTTTATACTGTTGATAAAATACCGTGGGGCAAAATCACTCACATTAACTATGCGTTCGCCAAGGTAAACCCTCAAACGAACAAGATTGATCTGATGGACCGTACAGCAGCTATCGAAAAAGACTACCCTGACCAATTAACTAATTTGCCGTATAAAGGACATTTTAATCAACTCGTAAAGTATAAGCAGTTATACCCCGATGTCCGCACCCTGATTTCGGTTGGTGGTTGGTCGGGTTCTGGTGGTTTTTATAACATGGCCAATTCGGAAGCTGGCCGCGAGACCTTTGCCAACAGTGTTGTGGATTTTCTACGTACCTACCAATTCAACGGTGTGGACATTGATTGGGAGTACCCATCTGGTACTGGTCAATCAGGTAACCCGAATGACTTCGGTGTGGCTGAGCCGCTGCGCACAGTGAATTACAACAACTATGTTCTCCTCATGAAAAAGCTTCGTGAAAAGCTGGATCAGGCAGGCGCACAGGACAATCAGAAATATGACCTAACCATCGCCGCAACCGCCTCCTCTTGGATTCTGGGCGGAATGAAGCTAGGGGAAGCTAACCAGTATTTGGACTGGGCGAACCTTATGACCTATGATTTCCACGGCGCTTGGAATGGATATGTTGGGCCGCATTCCGCCCTGTACCCGGATTCTCGTGATACTGAAACAGCTGCGCTGGGCACTCCGGTTCTGAATACCGACTGGGCCGTTCGATACTATTTGGGTACGCTTCCTCCAGAAAAAATCGTCATCGGAGTTCCTTATTACTCACGTGGCTGGAAGAATGTAAATGGAGGCATCAACAACACCGGTCTTTATGGTACAGCTCCTACAACCGGAGGTGGAGCCGACGGCGTATACGGAATCTGGAATGATCCTGCACCAGAGCAGCCGGCTGGCGCAAATCCAATCTGGCATGTGCTGAATCTGCTCAAAGATCCAGCGAACAAACGTTATTTCGATCCCGTTACCAAAACTCCATACTTATTTAACGCAGACAAGAAGGTCTTTCTTACGTATGAAGATAAGGAGTCACTGGGCTACAAACTGGATTATATCAAGCAAAAAGGCTTGGGAGGGATGATGTTCTGGGAACTGACCGGCGACTACTCTGAAAAGAGTGATGGCACCTTTACGTACGGCAACTCGTTGACCGATTTTGCCTATGACCAGCTTAAGACAGCCTCTCTGCCAGGTGGAACTCCGAAGCCACAACTACCTGCACCTACGAACTTCAGTCTTAGCTTCAGTGGCGCTTACGATCATCCGAATTATACCTACTCCCTGAAAATAACGAATAACACATGCGCGGATATCTCCGGTGGCTGGAAGCTGGAATTCGATCTACCGACAACAACAACCTTGACCTCTGCATGGGGAGCCGGTACTGTAGAGCAAATCTCTACAGATTGGGACTTTAATCGCTATCGTATTACCGGGACTGCATCTCAAACGATTGCAAACGGAGCCACACTGGAAGTTCCAGGCATGATGAAGCTGAATTTCTCGGGTGGTCCGCAGCGAATTACGCTGAACGGAAGCTCGTCCCAGCAGGAATACGACAAACTGTATGGAGGCATCACTCCAACGCCTACACCTACACCTACGACAACACCGACACCGACAGCAACACCAACGGCGACGCCAACCGCAACGCCAACACCGAAGCCCACCGTAACACCGACGCCGACTGCAACCATAGCACCTACTCCAACACCAACCGTTGTACCAACACCGACACCAACTATAGCACCTACTCCAACGCCAACCGTTGCACCAACGCCGACACCAACTACAGTACCTACTTCAACACCAACCGTAACACCAACGCCAACTGCAACACCGAGTCCGGGAATATCTGCCTGGGCAGCAGGAGTAGCATACAGAGCGGGTGATAAGGTTAGCTACAACGGGTTAACGTATACATGTCTGCAGCCCCACACTTCACTTCTGGGCTGGGAACCGACAGCAACACCTGCACTCTGGAAGCTGAACTAATCCATTAATATGATAAGTTTCACCTAATAAACCAAAAGAAGCTTGCAAACCAAGATATGTATCTTGGATTTGCAAGCTTCTTTATTTTATCTCTCATGCGACCGCATGGAGCGCTTAGATTAGGAATTCAAGTCGTTAGCAGCAGCTAGCTTCTCAGTCAGCGACCTTAGCGCAGTTCCTCGGTGGCTAATCCGCTGCTTCTCTTCGAGCGTTAGCTCGGCCATTGTCTTTTCATATTCCGCCAAGTAAAACAACGGATCGTAGCCGAAGCCTCCACCACCAGCAGGTTCGGATGTGATCCATCCCTCCACTGTGCCTTCAGCGGTTAATTCTCGTCCCGAACTTGGATCGTATAAGGACAACGTACAGACAAAACGGGCTGTACTTAGCAAAGGCTGTCCGGTATCCTCACCCTGTTTTAGCTTCTCCAGCTCGCTAAGCAACTTCAGGTTGTTCTCTTCATCCCCCGCATCTTCCCCTGCGTAACGTGCAGAGTATACACCCGGTTTGCCATCCAAAGCGTCTACGCAAAGACCCGAATCATCGGCGAGTACCGGAATTCCCAGGGCATCGCCTACGGCTTTGGATTTTTTAAAGGCGTTCTCGGCAAAAGTGGCTCCGTCTTCCACCACATCGGGCAGATCCGGATAGTCGTACATACTTTTCACTGTCAGCCCTAGCGGGGCAAAAGCATGCTCGAATTCGCGTACTTTCCCCTTATTCTTCGTCGCAACAATAAGAATACCGCCGTCAGACTTCATGCTACACCTCTTGGCCCGGCTGGCCGGAAGGGATTTTGAGAGCAATCGCTCCAAGCGCTTCTTTCTGCGCAGCAATCAGTTCATAGATTCCCTTCTCACCTAGACCCAGCAAAAGGTCCAGCTCTTGACGAGTGAACGGTCTTTCTTCGCCAGTCCCTTGAAGTTCAACAAAGGCACCGCCGCCAGTCATAACTACATTCATATCTACTTTTGCTTTGGAATCTTCTTCATAATTCAAATCGAGCAGCGTTTTATCCCCTACAACACCGACACTGATTGCCCCCAAGAAATCTGTTATAGGAAACACAGGCAACTTGTGCTGAAGTGCAATTTTGTTAATAGCAAATGCCATAGCAACAAAAGCACCTGTAATCGAAGCGGTCCGCGTACCACCATCCGCCTGAATCACATCACAGTCCAGCGTAATACTACGCTCGCCTAACGCATGTAAATTCACTACGGAACGAAGCGCTCGTCCGATCAGCCGTTGGATCTCCATAGTCCGTCCGGTAAGCTTACCACGTGCAGCTTCACGCTGATTACGGGATTGAGTTGCCCGAGGAAGCATCGAATATTCAGCGGTTACCCAGCCTTTTCCTTGCCCTTTAAGAAACGGAGGCACTTTTTCCTCCACAGTAGCCGTACAAATGACTTTGGTATCTCCCATTTCAATGATCACGGAGCCCTCAGCATATTTATTCGTTTGGGTTGTTATTGTCAGCGGCCGTAATTGGTCGTCGTTTCGCCCGTTTGATCTCATCTTTTCTGCCTCCTACATCGTATAGCTAAAAGTTTAGCGTGAGTCCCATTGCCCCGTCATAAATACCGAGTAGCACAATGCTTGGGACGTAACGTCTTTTTGAGCAACTTTTATTCTACCAAAGAGGAGGCACAAAAGCATCTTTTAAACCTTACAGGGTCATTCTATAACGGGATCTCATTCAAATATTCAGGTGCGGAAACAGGTTTGCTGTAGTCCACATTATCTGTATCCGTAATCGACTCCTTGCCGTTCAAGCGAATTTGTACCAGAGAATCATCCGAATTTTGCGCAACCGTCAGTACGACCGATTCCAGCATTTCAGCGGGTACACCTTTACCATCTGTGAACATATCATCCGTCAAGGACACGGTAACTACACCGTTCTGCCCAGCATCAACGGAATCAAGTATCGTCCCCTGTGTCATGACCATTTCCAGCCCATTTCCAGATTCAGGACCTGCAATCAATTCGTTCAAAGCAGCAGTCAGCTGTTCTTGTCCGGCGGGTACAAATCGGGTTACAGGTACATAATATTGGATACCGTCAGGAGATGTTGTGGAAAAATAAACAGTAACCGCACTGGAGTTCATCAGAAGTGGACCTTGCTTCGGCAAGTTTATGCCCATTGTGCGGGTTAATGGACGATCCAGCGGAGTTCCTTGAAGCGGCATCTCTGTGAGCTTTTTACCATCTACCCAGAGCTGTACACTTTTAATGTCATCTTGACCGGTCAGCGTCCAAGTGATAGCTTCGAGGATTTTACGTTCCTCTAAAGGATCATAGTTATTGAATTCTTTATTAAATTCCACGACAGCTAAATTCGACTTCTTATCTACCGTAATATTTTGAACTTCCGTTCCAGCTGGAAGAACGCCTAGGAAGCCTTCAGGCACTGATGAGGCATATTCTCCCTTGCTCACTAATGCCATTAACGAGTTTTTGAGTGCGCTGGAATCTTTGCTCTTTGGCAAGCTTAGGGATACAGGAGCGAGTAATCCATTACCATCTTCCAAAAATACAGTTGTCCGATCTCCGGAAGCATTGCCCTGTGAAGTTTTGGTGCTGCCTTTAACCGCTGTCTGTGTATCATCCTGTGTCACAGGACCGAATACACCTGAATCCAACGTAGTATTTCCACTAGTCTGTAACATTTGTGCTTCAACCTCTGGTGGCGGAGCATCAATCGATGCCGATTCTGAACCAAACAGCCCACAGCCGGACAGTGCCAGTGGAACTGCGAGTAAGCATACTGCGGAGATTCCGCGGATTTGTTGCATAGGTTTCATCATTTATTACCCCTTTCAAGGTTAGATATCATTTGTACTGCTATGTATACGAGACCTTTGTCCAAAAAATAACAACAGCTTATCCTAAATTGTTGGAAAAGCCTGTGAACTACTTCTTCATCTCAAGTAGGGCCTGGATTTCAGTTCGCTGAAACTTCCCTCGCTGGACAAATACTTCCAGTAAACGTACAATCTGAGGTAACAACAGTCCTTAACATCATACTAACGTTTGCTGTAATGAAATGACTTACTAAACAACGAGGTGACTGAACATGGCTGATGACAAAATCGAAAAAATTCCGTACAGTCTGAACAGCAAGGCCGTCGCAGATGCGACCAAATTCTGGCTGAACAAGCGTGGAGTAACCCTGGAAGAAATCGCGGAACTCGTTATGTTCCTGCAACAGAAATACTATCCGAATTTAACGATGGATGAATGTATCCATAATGTAGAGATGGTGCTTAGCAAGCGAGAAGTACAAAATGCAGTACTAACAGGCATTCAATTAGATGTAATGGCAGAAGAGGGCAAGCTGTTCTCCCCACTTCAAGATATGATCGAAAATGATGAGGGATTGTACGGCGTAGATGAGATTCTTGCCTTCTCTATCGTGAACGTATACGGCAGTATCGGATTTACCAACTATGGCTATGTGGACAAGCTGAAGCCAGGCGTTCTTCAAAGGCTAAATGACAAAAGTACCGGACAAATTCACACCTATCTCGACGACATCGTTGGAGCCGTGGCGGCGGCAGCCAGTAGCCGAATCGCACACCGCAAGCAAGCGGAGCGCGAAATTGAGCTGGATCTGCCTCACACACCAGAGGATCGCGAAGAGGCCGCTAGGAAACTTGCGGAATATGATGAAACTCCGGAGTGAGGAGTTTTAGGTACACCAGAACGATGAGTTTCAGAACGACTATATGAAACTCTGAGGAAAAAGCGATTGTTTCACAGCCCTGCGGGCTGTTGAGACAATCGCTTTTTTGTGGGTAGCGGACGAGGAGTTCTACGATGGTGCTTCTGCTATGGGGGTTCTACGGTGGGGGTTCTACGGTGGGGGTTCTACGGTGGGGGTTCTACAGGGGCTCGTTGCATATAGGGAAATCCTCCCTATAAAATAACGATTTTGGCTCAAATATAGAGATTATACGGAATTCTTCCCTATAATCTCTATGAAAATCTCAATTCATAGCCAAATCAGTAGAATTATAAGGAGAAATTCCCTATAAACAGATTTAGAATCATTAAACCCAAAATTATAGGGTGAAATTCCCTATAATTACTACCAACGTTTACCTGCATGATATACATCATTTAGTTGCTCGACTTTTGAAACGTTTCGCCCATGCTATCGGACTCAGGAGGCGCTACACTCATAAATCACCCTGAATCTGAACACTTACGGTCTCCAGAGATGCTATTCGCTCAAAAATGACCCAAAACACTACTCTGTACAAGTAATAACGCCTTTCCGGTCCGATACTAACCTCAAAAGCTCCAAAATCAACGAATAGCGTCATCTGAGTCCGAATACATACGCTAACGCATGAATATGGAAGCGATCGAAGGATGGAAAGAGGGAAGGAGGAACAAGGTTACTCAAATACAAAAAGAGCAGTCCCCACAATCAGGACTGCTCTTTAACAAGTTATACTTTCCAGTACAATTCGATCTTGCTTGTAAGATACTCTCTAGCTAATATGTTCTCCAACACTTTCAGCTGCGTCGAACAAGAAACCGCCGTCTGCCTCCAGCATGACTGCCCGTCCCCGGCGCACTAATTCCGCCAAATGCGCCAGGGTCTCACTCATCGCAAAGCGCATCTGATGAACAGTCGTTACTCGGCTGCGAAACAGGAATTCGCACACCGCGAATCCGCTGAGCGGACCGCTGGTGAGCAGCGCCGCCGCTGTATCCAGCCGCTCCTCATGATGAGCGAGCAGGCTGCTTACCCGGTGCGCGAAGCCAGCGAAGGGCTCGCGATGACCCGGGAACGCCATGCTGACCGGGTAGCTGCCCAGTTCCCGCAGCCCCTGAAGGAACGTCTGCAGCGGCTGTGGATCGCTGCCTGGCAGTAGGCTGACATTGGGCGAGATCTGCGGGAGCACAGCGTCCCCACAGATCATAAGCCCGCTGTCAGCATGATACAGGCTCACATGCCCCGGTGCATGTCCGCCGGTAATAATGAGCTGCCATTCACGGTCGCCCATCTTGAAGGGCTCCGCCACATTGAAATAAGAAACGGCAGGCTGCGGCTCCACTTGGGAATTAAAGCTTTCCAAGTGGGCTTTAATCCCGTTCGACCACTGCTCCGTCATCCCATGCCGGATGAAATAATCCGGTAAGATCTCATTTATGCCTACATCATTGTCTACGCCATTTCCCGTATCTTCATCCATGTCATTCCCCTGATCTTCACCAGTGCCCAAGCCCCACATCAACCTAGCCTCCGCATGGGCGCGCTCCGTCATCCACACTTTACAGCCACTCTGTGACTGCAGCCACCCGGCTAATCCATAATGATCGGGATGATGATGCGTGACGACGATATCCCGAATATCCATCCACGACAAGTCCAGCTCCTGCAGAATGCCGAGCCAGCAATTCTCTGTATCCGGGCTGCGCGGACCCGGATCGATAATAGTGACTCTGCCATCTTCGTCCGAAAGAATATAGCTGTTCACTTGACGAAGAGGCGAGTCCATGGGTACCGAGACTTGGAGAATGTTCTTGTCCCATGAAGTAATCTCTGCCTTAGACATGGAGCGTTCACCACCTTTGAATCTTTTTCCGGAAACCATTTAGGGACGTGTTCCACCAAAGATCATCCGCGTGGACCTTTCTGCATCATAAACCTCATCTTCATAGCTGCCATGTACAGCTTCGAGCTGCAAGCCCGCTTTCTCAATCATTTCCTTGAACTCCTCCAGTGAATAAAGCTTCACACGCTCATGATATTGACGAGGCGTAGGGTCATTCTTAGTGGTTAGAATGATGTCCTTCTTCACATAACCATCCTCAATTCGGCGTGACTCATCTATCAAATTCTCTCCGTCCTCACGCGTAGAATGCGGCACCAGATGACGAATCACATGCGCAGGATTCAAAAAATCAATAACGAACTTGCCACCTGGCTTCAGCAGACGATAGATTTCACGCAGAACCTTTACTTGCTCCTCATCTTTTTCAAAATAACCAAAAGAAGTGAACAGATTAACTACGGCATCGAATCCTCCATCTAGTGGTAAATCACGCATGTCGGAACGGATCCAGGTTACCTTCTCCGCCTCGACTTGAGATCGAGCTTCACGCAACAAGACCTCCGACAAATCCACTCCGGTAACCTCGTATCCTTCCTTCGCAAGTGCCAGAGAATGACGTCCCATCCCACAACATAAATCCAGTACTTTCGAACCTGGAGGCAGTCTCAGCCAGGCGATCATCTGATCTACTTCTTTACGTGCTCCACCGAAATCCCGGTGCTTATATACGATCAGATAGTCCTCACCAAAGCTCTTTTCATACCATTCAGTCATGTTGTCTCTCCTCTCCTCCTACAGGCGTCATCCCGCAACTCCACTTCATGTATGCTAATGTATCGCCATTGTACAGTCTTTTGCTGACAAACTCAAAGAAGAGTCATCATCTTGACCTCTTGGGCTTTAATGACAACTCTTATTGAAACTTCCTTTACACACGCTGCTGCAAATATACCCTTGCTTCATAAGGACGAAGCTTGAAAGAACGAATATCCTGATCTTTTGACTGCGGGTAATTACTGATTAATAAATCCAGCTGATCTGGATCGAACCCCGCTGGCCATTCGAATTCAGGCTCTCTATCAAAAAAATTCAAAATAACCAACAATCGCTGATCCTCTAAAGTTCGGGTATACGCATAAATCTCAGTATGCTCTGCAAGCAGTAGCTCATATAATCCGTACACGATCACCTTGTGTTTTTTTCTTAACGCTATCAGCTGTTTATAGTAGTTGTAGATAGAATCCGGATCTTTAACCGCATTGCCAGCGTTAATCTCCATATGGTTGGAATTCACTTCAATCCAGGGCGTCCCTGTTGTAAAACCGCCTGCATGTCCATCGTCCCATTGCATTGGGGTACGGGCATTGTCCCGGCTTTTATGATGAATCGCAGACATAATCTGCTCTTCTGGAACACCGTTTTTTCGCTTTTCTTCATAATAATTAAGTGTCTCCACATCCCGGTATTCATCAATGGAATCGAAACAGACATTCGTCATACCGATTTCTTCTCCTTGATAAATGTAAGGAGTGCCTTCCAGCATATGAATGAAGGTCGCAAGCATTTTAGCCGAAGGAATCCGGTAAAAGAGATCGTTCCCGAACCGAGACACCGAACGAGGCTGATCATGGTTACATAAATAGTTCGCATTCCAGCCTCTCTCATGTAAAACTGTCTGCCAACTACTCATGATCTTTTTCAGTTCAAGTAGACTCCAGGGAACCACATCCCATTTCCCACTACCCGGCGAAGCGGCATCCAGAAACATATGTTCAAACTGAAAAGTCATATTCAGCTCCCGGCGTCCGTCACCTACATAATCCAGCGCCTGCTCTGGTCCGAGCCCCGAGGTCTCACCTACCGTCATAATATCGTAGAAATATAATACCTTATCGTATAGATTCTGTAGCAAGGTATGCACATCCTCCAGATTGGAGAACATACCATAGGCCCTTACAGTAGGTGTTCCGTTCGGGTTGTCTGCATCTGGATACCCTTTCGTCTTCACGATATGTGCAATCGCATCAAAACGAAATCCATCCACACCCTTCTTCAGCCACCACTCCACCATTTCATGCAGCTTATCAATGACCACAGGATTCTCCCAGTTCAGATCGGGCTGGTATTTGGAGTAAAGATGTAGATAATATTCATCCGTCCGCGGATCAAGCTCCCATACCGAGCCACTGAAATAAGACTCCCAGTTGTTCGGGGGGCCGCCATTTTTACCTTTTCGCCAAATATAATAGTCCCGTTTAGGATTGTCCTTCGACGACCTGGATTCTACAAACCAAGGATGCTCATGTGACGTGTGGTTCAGAACCAAATCCATCATCAGCTTCATTCCACGTGCGTGCAACTCCCTGAGCAACCGGTCAAAATCATCCATCGTACCGAATTCCTTCATAATGTCACAGTAATCACTGATATCATACCCGTTATCATGGTTAGGTGATTTATAAATAGGACAGACCCAGATCACATCTACACCTAGATCCTGTAAATAATCCAGTCTGGATATAATACCTTGCAAGTCTCCGATTCCATCTCCGTTACTGTCCATGAAGCTGATCGGATAAATCTGATACACGACGCTTTCTTTCCACCATTTGGGGTTCATAACTCGGTTACCTCCTATTTAGCTATATGTAGAGTTTAACCACACAGAGCCTAGTAGATAACAAATCCCCCCTACTTCCCTAATCCCTTTTGATATTGTGAAGGTGTAAGTCCAGTCCATTTTTTAAAAGTAGCACTAAAGTGACGCTCTTCACCGTACCCTACCAATTTTGCAACGGCGTACATCTTTAGATTTTGGCGGAGCAGCTTTTTCGCTTCTTCTACCCGGTATTGGTGCAAGTAATCGAGAAAATTCACACCAAGCTCCTGGCGGAAAAGTGAGCTTAAATAAGTATTAGAAACATAGGCTTCTTTCGCGACATACTCTAGTGTCAGATTGGTATTGTATTTATTGCGGATGATCTCCATAGCAGTGACTACTGTGCGATGTAGTGGACGATGTTTAGAAAAAGCCTCCACCACATTCTGCATGACCTTATTCAAAATCGTAGACAATTCTTCCAACGTCTCTATCTGTGGAGCCTGCTCCATCCAATTGACCAAATGCTGCTTCCATTCGAAGCCAGCGACTTGTTTTTCCTGCGCGAGTCTCTTTAATCGAACTACAAAAGCAGTTGCCCGGATATTCACTTCTTGCTTAAGACATCCCGGATTGCTACGAAAACGATCCAGCCATTTCTCCAGCAGGTCGAGTGCGAGCTCATTGCTCCCAGCCCCCACCGCCACAAGCATTTCATCCTCCAGCACATTTAATTCAGAATCATCTAAAATCCCGATTTCCTGTGGAGCGCCACCTATTACTCCCGTTCCTTCTGTATAGTAATAAACACCGCCTTTTCCGTTCAAAAATCGCGATTCCATCGCCTGAAGAGCTTCTTTATACGACAGATGCGCTTCAGAAATATCCGAACGACAGGAGCCAACGGCAATACTGATTGACAGTTTGAGATATTTCTCCAAATTACTCTGCAGCTTCTCAATCTGCTCTTTCAATTGGAGGGGGGCTCGGTAAGGCTTGCGAGAATCGGTTCCGGCTAATCCGCTGCCAATCCATAGCAAGTTATTGCCATCATGAAAAGTCTCTATTTTTCCTCTATAGATAGGAGACAAGGTCT
Source organism: Paenibacillus sp. FSL E2-8871 (assembly GCF_038000345.1). Classification (NCBI taxonomy): domain Bacteria; kingdom Bacillati; phylum Bacillota; class Bacilli; order Caryophanales; family Paenibacillaceae; genus Paenibacillus; species Paenibacillus sp. FSL E2-8871. Next base: position 3,381,374 of record NZ_JBBOBV010000001.1, read on the forward strand.
CACTGATAATATTTAACGCTGCGTAGCGTAGAAGTACAAAATCCTTTCCTGTTCCTGTAGCGGAGGGTGGGTCAAAATCAAAGCTGACCAGACCAATTTGTGGTCCTTCAAAGCCAATCGCCATAGATAACTCTCCGATCAGCTCCTGTCGCCGTTCTAGCGGAACCGGGGGATGATAAATCCATTGAGACAGAACCTGGCTTTTGACAAGCGGTGCATTTTTATGCCAAGAACGATCTCTTTTAAGCTGTTCATCCTCCTGATATCGTTGTCTTTCAATAAGTTCCTTGGCCTTCAGTACCGTCTTCAGAATTTCCTCAGGTCGGCATGGCTTCAGCACATAATCAACAACACCCAGGGAGATCGCTTGCTTCGCATAAGAAAACTCGTTATATCCGGATAAAATAATCGACCGGAAGCCGTAACCTCTACGCCGTGCGACTTCAATCAGCTCGAGACCACCCATTTGTGGCATACGAATATCCGTTAACAAAAGATCGGGCTGTTCATTCTCCATCAAAGCCAGCGCTTCACTTCCGTTCCCCGCCTCACCCATGACCTCAATCTGATGTGACTTCCAATCAATCATATTCACAATGCCCTCACGGATCGTATCTTCGTCTTCAGCAATCAGCAGCTTCATCATTTATGGCCCCTCCACAGTGATATGAATAATAATACGTGTGCCTGCCCCTTCCACACTCTCTAGTTGTAAAGAGGCTCCTGCAAAAAATAAGGCCAGTCGTTCCTGCACATTCATGAGCGCAAATCCTGTGCGTCCAACATTGTCTTCCTCAGGTAAAGAATTTCCCCTTGCTAAACGTTGATGAAGCTCTAGAAGTCTATCTGCCGTGATCCCTGCACCATTATCCTGTACCTCAAGCACAATAGTCTTCTCTATACGGTAAGCTCGAACGGATATCAGCCCACTTCCAGACAGCGGCTCAATTCCGTGAATCACTGCGTTCTCGGCTAGTGGCTGCAGCAGCAGCTTTGGTACTGTGAAATCCTTGATACTCTCATCCAGAGAAATTTCGAATTCAAAACGCTCCTTAAAGCGATTTTTCTGCAGGAACAAGTAATTGGTCACCAGCTCCACTTCCTGCTCCAAAGTAAACGTATCCCGTCCATCATTTAAGCTCAGTCGGAACACTTGAGAGAGAGAATACACCATATCGGCAATTTCTTTATCTCCCTTCTTCTCAGCTTCCCAACAGATTGTATTTAACGTGTTATATAAAAAGTGAGGCCTGATTTGAGCTTGAAGCGTTTTCAACTCTGCCTCCTGTTGCTTCATTCTTGAGGCGTATACATCATTGATGAGCGATTTAATCCGCTGCACCATTAGATTATAACCATGCCCGAGTAAGCCGATCTCGTCATTTCCTTCAAAAAATACCCGCTGCGTGAAATCACCTGTCTGCAGTCTGCGCATCGAACGGGAAAGCTTTTTCAGTGGTTTCGTGATAGCAGCAGCTGCCAGCCAGGTAACCATTAGGCTAACTACTAAACACAGAACAGCAATCGTCATCGTGACCTGTAAAATTTGACCGAGCTCTTTAACAAGCTGCCGCTTGGAATGAGCCACCACCACATACCAGCCTGTCGTCTCCGACTGCAGATGCGACACAATCCACTGTTTATGATCCGCTGTAGATTCCAGCCTTTTTTTCACAGTCAGCTTAGGGTCGCTGTCCGCAAAATACGGAAGCTCCAGATCTCTTTTGCCAATCCAGCTCGGATTCGAAGCCGTAATAATCAGCCCATCCCGATCAATTACGAACATATCTACATCATCTTCAGCATTGTCGAGATATTGGCTCCCAATCTTCCCTGCATCCACACCGATCACAGCGAGTCCTGCCGGCTTTAAGGTGTAAATATTCATGATGATTCTGGAAAGCACAATCTTATGATAATGATCGCCTACAAAAATGCCGTCCGTCGGCCTGGAGAGTCCAAAGGTTGGGCTACCTGATGCTTTAATAGCTTCTTTATAATACGAGGTTTTGATAAAATCTGAGTACTTCATACCTGTCGTCAATCCTGCCTGATTCGCAGCAAAAGGCTCTGCTCCATTGTTATCGTCTAAAGAATACAGAATCAGCGATTGAATTGAATTGCCTGCAACCATAAGATTGGTAACGGTCTTAAATACAGAATTACGTTCCTTTTGTGCTTCAGACGATGCTAAGAGCCGCTGCACACTTTCATCCAGAAAGAGTGTATTCGAAAAAGAAATCATGCCTCGCACCATCTCATCGATCTGCTCTGCTGTTTTTTTGGTAAGATGATCCTGCGACTGTTTCATTTTCTCCACCACCTGCTGTGAAGAGATCTGATACGAGTTCCAGCCCATAGCGAATATGGTCACCAGAAGCAGGGGGACGAACCATAACAACAGCTTAAATTGGAGCGGAAGATGGCGATAACGGCTGACTAAGCGAAAGTTTCGATTCATGAGAACCACCTTCTTATATAATAGAAAGATGTGTAAAGCAAGTATAACTGAAATCATTACACCCTGAACCGGCTTTTTACATTCGCTAAAAAATGCCTACATCATTCTTAAATATGAACCATGTTTCTATTAGCCAGAAACTCTTAAGATGAGGATGCAAGCAAAAACGCCTTCGACGTCTCTTATAGACGGTCAGCGTTTATGCGAGAAATATAAGGATAATGTATAGCGTGAAACTTATACATTCTTATATTTCAAGAAGAAACGACGTTGTCGTCTTCCTTGATGGATAACAATCGTTTCTTCAAAATACATCATTCTAAAAGGTGGGTCTTTGATGAAAAGTAAAGGTATCAAGCTAATGCTTATGAGTCTAATGCTTCCAGCTCTGCTTGCAGGCTGCGGTGGCGGAAATAACAATGCGAAAGCTACAAACGCTCCTGTAAATGACAAAGCCGAAGCTACTGCCGAGGCCACAGCGAACGCACCAGCCGAAAAAATTACACTGAAGTTCTTCACCGCACTTGCGGATCGGGCAAACGGTTCAGGCAAGGTGGAGCAAGACATTATCGACGCTTATATGAAAGAGCATCCTAACGTCAAGATAGAAGTGGAAGCGCTTCAAGATGAACCTTATAAATCAAAAATCAAAGTATATGCTTCCAGTAATCAGATGCCTGATATCATTCAAGCTTGGGGTCAGCCTTCTTTCCTGAGTCCTCTGCTCGATAATGACTTACTGCTTGAACTGAACAGCGCTGACTTCGAAGGTGATCAGTTTGTTTCTGGTTCCATGGACGGCTTCAGCAAAGATGGCAAACTGTATGGATTGCCACGTAGTGCAGACTATATGGTTATGTTTTATAACAAGAAAATCTTTGCTGACAACGGCATCGAGGTTCCAAAGACTACCGCTGACTTGCTCGCAGCTGTCAAAACATTGCGTGCCAACAAGATTAACCCTATCGCTATGAACGGTATGGATGCATGGACGCTGCCAATCTGGTATGAGTTTGTTGCTCAACGTCAAAATGGTGATTTTAATAAGATGGATGAAGCTGTTGCTCGTAAAATATCCTTTAATGATCCTAGTCTTGTTGCAGCTGCAGCTGAAATGCAAGATTTCGCAAATGCTAAAGGTTTTGCCGACGGCTGGCTGACCGCCGATTACGGTGCAGCGCGTAACTTGTTCGGACAAGGACAAGCCGCTATGTTCTTTATGGGCGCTTGGGAGTCTGGCCTAGCTACAGATGTGAACTTCTCTGAAGAATTCCGTAATAATGTAGGCGCATTCGCTTTCCCTGGTTCAGATAAAGGTAAATCAACGGATGATGCTGCTTGGTACGGTGGTGGATATGCAGTAAGTAAGAACTCCAAGCATCCTGAAGCTGCTATTGATTTCTTGAAATATTTCTTCGCTCCTGAGAACTGGTCCAAGATGTTATGGCAAGCCGGCGCGGGTACACCTGCGCAAAAATTCGATGAATTCTTGACTGGTAATGAAACTCAACTCCAAAAAGAACTAGTCGATGTCTTCAGCTCGATGACCTCTTCTAGCGGAACTCCGCTACAGGATATTGGTAACGACGAGTTCAAGCAAAAGGTAATGGAGGCTCACCAAAGCCTGCTCTCCGGCGCTATGAATACAGCGGAATTCGCCAAAGCGCTTGACGCTGCGTCCGATAAATTGGCTGGTAAATAAGCTCTAACACTACTAAGAACATGAATCTTGACGCTTCTGAATTAGCATCATAAATAGTAGCGTACAAACCCCCGACTCCCCCAGAGGCCGGGGGTTTGTTGTTCGAGTATAAACGCCTTCGCCGTCAACGAATTTATCATTTCATAATTTAAAAAATGTGTACAATCATCTGAAATATACGGCATGTTCCAGGGTCTAGCTTCCCGTTACGATGGTAGTAGATAGATTACTCTTTCAAAGGACGGAGATTTCCATGCACAGAGTGTTAAGCGACAAAAAAGCGATATTTCTACTCATCGCACCCGGGTTATTCCTGTTTGCTTTTATGATTTGCATCCCTATCTTCATGAGCGCTTATTACGGCTCTACAGACTGGGGCGGAATCGGCAAGTACAATTTTATTGGCTTTGATAACTATCGCGAAATCCTATTTCATGACAAAGTATTCTGGACCTCGCTGGGCAATGCCCTGTTACTAACCGCTGCCACTGTATTCTTACAGCATCCCTTTGCTATTCTCATAGGGATATTCCTGACCAATTCCGGTAAATACGAAAAAATATTCCGGACGATCTTTTTTATCCCCGCGGTAATTTCTGTTGTAGTTACAGCCAAGCTGTGGAGCGGGATTTTCCATCCCAATTACGGATTGCTTAACAAGTTGCTTAGCGGCGTTGGGCTGGATTCACTCACACATGATTGGCTTGGAGATCCGAAGACAGCGATCTGGTGCATCATCATTGTTGTAATGTGGCAAGGTTTTGGATACGCACTGCTGCTATATTATTCAGGTCTGCAAGGCATTCCAAGTGATCTAAGCGAAGCCGCAAAGATCGATGGCGCGAACAACTATACCCTCTACACGCGCATCATCATACCGCTTCTTTCGCCTATGATGCGAGTTGCCATTATCATCGCGGTTACAACCTGTCTTAAGCAAATGGAAACCGTGTTCTTAATGACCAACGGTGGCCCGGCTAATAGCACGCAATTCTTAGGAAACTACCTTTACAAAACCGCCTTCTCCTCGTCGCTATACGGCTACGGTAATGCCATATCCATCCTATTCATTGTGTTCTGCCTTGTACTGACCGTAATACTCAACAAGGTTCTGAAGAAAGATATCGGAGAGTTTTAGAATCCCTGTAACCGGAGGAAATCATATGAATAATTCATTAGCACCTGCCGCTTCGCCCCTCAATCTGAAGCTTCATAAACAGAAGCGCAGTAAACCTACAACTGGCAAAATCCTAATGATGGTGTTTCTTTGTCTCATTGCTTTGATTCAGTTATTTCCGCTCATCTGGCTGATCGATTACTCCCTGCTAAAGAGTGGTGATTTTTTCGGAAGCTCTTTTCTGAAATGGCCATCCCCTCCGCAATGGGAGAATTATAGAAACGCTTTTACCTATGGGCGTGTACCACGCTATTTTGCCAACAGTCTTATCATTACAGTAATTACCGTTGCGCTGTCCGCACTAGTGTCACTGATGATGGGGTATGCGTTCACCCGTATGAAATGGAAGCTAAGTGGTATCGTGTTGTCACTTATCATGATGGGCATGATCATTCCCATTCACGCGACACTGCTGCCGAACTTTATTCTGTTTAACAAGCTCGGAATGCTGAACAATATGTACACACTGATTCTGCCTTATTCGGCTATTGTCATCCCAATGAGTGTACTCATCATGACTGGTTTTCTAGAGACCATCCCTCGTGCGATTGAAGAGTCGGCGGTTATCGATGGCTGCGGCATTTACGGTGTGATCTTCCGCATCATCTTCCCTATTACGAAACCCGCACTAGCTACCATCTGTGTACTCAATTTCATCAGCACATGGAATGAATTTATTATGGCGAACACCTTTCTCACCTCGGAGGATCTCAAAACCATTCCGTTCTCCATTATGAAATTCGCCGGAGAATATTCGTCCAACTACGGTGCTCAGTTCGCTGTTATGACGATCATTGCGATCCCAACCATCTTGATCTATCTGCTCTTCACAGAACAGATGACTAAGGGAATTACCGCTGGGGCGGTAAAGGGCTAACACAAAAAGCGTGGAGAACTCTAATAGAGTCCTGCACGCTTTTTTAATGCTGAAGAATCTATTTCTTTGTTGCCTAGCTTAATTGCTTTAAAACTATAGAAGCATTGACGTTTGCCTGAGTGCCTCCCGCCAATGTCTGTAAAGTAACTGCAGCAGCTGAACTATGATTTCTCAGCGTAAGAACATCGCCCGACGAGAGAGCGAGTATCGCCTGCCCATTAGTTTGCTGAGTGCCAGCACCTGAACCATATACCGTACCTGCAGCCTCGGCGCCATTTAAGAATAATGCGAATTGATTGGGTTCCACACCTGAAACTGAAAAATCAACCTCATAATTACCCGTATTAGTAACCGAGATTGTAGTGGTCCCAGGGGCATGTGTAATTCCAGGTGTTAGAAGTCCATTTGTATCAAAAGAGACATCCGCCTCTATTGGAACCACCTGAGCCCCTAAATTATAAACATACCCGAACTGAGCTATTCCGCCTGGGGCACCTGTAGCTCCAGTGGCTCCGGCGGGGCCCGTCGTTCCCGTGGCTCCCACTGCTCCAGCTGGACCCGTCGTCCCCGTGGCTCCCGCTACTCCTGCCGGACCCGTCGTTCCCGTGGCTCCGGCTACTCCTGTGGAACCCGTCGTTCCGGTGACTCCCGCTGCTCCAGCAGGCCCTGTCGTTCCCGTGGCTCCGGCTGCTCCGGCGGGGCCCGTCGTCCCCGTGACTCCCGCTACTCCGGTGGGGCCCGTTGCTCCCGTGACTCCTGCTACTCCAGCGGGACCCGTCGTCCCCGTGGCTCCGGCTGCTCCAGCTGGACCCGTCGTTCCAGTGACTCCTGCTACTCCAGCTGGACCAGTCGTTCCCGTGGCTCCGGCTACTCCGGCGGGGCCTGTCGTTCCCGTGACTCCAGCTGCTCCCGAAGGGCCCGTCGTTCCCGTCGTTCCCGTGGCTCCCGCTACTCCGGCGGGGCCCGTCGTTCCCGTAGCTCCGGCTACTCCCGCTGAGCCTGTCGTTCCTGTGGCTCCGGCAGGACCCACATCTCCCACGAGGCCCGTTGCTCCCGTGACTCCAGCTACTCCCGCGGGGCCTGTCGCTCCTGTGACTCCGGCTACTCCTGCCGCCCCCGTCGTTCCGGTGACTCCGGCTACTCCGGCGGGACCCGTCGTTCCCGTGGCTCCCACTGCTCCAGCTGGACCTGTAGTTCCCGTGGCTCCCACTGCTCCAGCTGGACCTGTAGTTCCCGTGGCTCCCACTGCTCCCGCTGGGCCCGTCGTTCCCGTGGCTCCCACTGCTCCAGCTGGACCTGTAGTTCCCGTGGCTCCCACTGCTCCCGCTGGGCCCGTCGTTCCCGTGACTCCAGCTACTCCAGCTGGACCCGTCGTTCCCGTGGCTCCGGCTATTCCCGCGGGGCCCGTCGCTCCCGTGGCTCCCGCTACTCCAGCGGAGCCCGTCGTTCCCGTGACTCCGGCTACTCCGGCGGGACCCGTCGTCCCCGTGGCTCCGGCTACTCCGGCCGGACCCGTCGTTCCCGTGACTCCAGCTACTCCGGCCGGACCCGTCGTTCCCGTGACTCCAGCTACTCCCGCGGGGCCCGTCGTTCCCGTGACTCCAGCTACTCCAGCTGGACCCGTCGTTCCCGTGGCTCCGGCTATTCCCGCGGGGCCCGTCGCTCCCGTGGCTCCCGCTACTCCAGCGGAGCCCGTCGTTCCCGTGACTCCGGCTACTCCGGCGGGACCCGTCGTCCCCGTGGCTCCGGCTACTCCGGCCGGACCCGTCGTTCCCGTGACTCCAGCTACTCCGGCCGGACCCGTCGTTCCCGTGACTCCAGCTACTCCCGCGGGGCCCGTCGTTCCCGTGACTCCAGCTACTCCAGCTGGACCCGTCGTTCCCGTGGCTCCGGCTATTCCCGCGGGGCCCGTCGCTCCCGTGGCTCCCGCTACTCCAGCGGAGCCCGTCGTTCCCGTGACTCCGGCTACTCCGGCGGGACCCGTCGTCCCCGTGGCTCCGGCTACTCCGGCGGGACCCGTCGTCCCCGTGGCTCCCGCTACTCCGGTGGGGCCCGTCGTCCCCGTGACTCCAGCTACTCCGGCCGGACCCGTCGTTCCTGTGACTCCAGCTACTCCGGTGGGGCCCGTCGTTCCCGTGACTCCAGCTACTCCCGCGGGGCCTGTCGCTCCCGTGACTCCGGCTACTCCTGCGGAGCCCGTCGTTCCAGTGACTCCAGCTACTCCCGCGGGGCCCATAGCTCCCGTGGCTCCGGCTACTCCAGCGGAGCCCGTCGTTCCCGTGGCTCCCGCTACTCCAGCGGGTCCGACATCTCCCGCGGGGCCTGTTGCTCCCGTGACTCCAGCTACTCCAGCTGGACCCGTCGTTCCCGTGGCTCCGGCTGCTCCGGCTATTCCCGCGGGCCCCGTCGTTCCCGTGGCTCCCACTGCTCCAGCTGGGCCTGTCGTTCCCGTGACTCCCACTGCTCCCGCGGGGCCTGTCGCTCCCGTGACTCCGGCTACTCCTGCGGGGCCCGTCGTTCCCGTGGCTCCGGCTACTCCGGCGGGACCCGTCGTCCCCGTGGCTCCCGCTACTCCCGCGGGCCCCGTCGTTCCCGTGGCTCCCACTGCTCCAGCTGGGCCTGTCGTTCCCGTGGCTCCCACTACTCCGACGGGACCTGTCGTTCCCGTGATTCCCGCTACTCCCGCGGGCCCCGTCGTTCCTGTGGCTCCAGCTGCTCCCGTGGAGCCTGTCGTTCCCGTGATTCCCGCTACTCCGGCGGGACCCGTCGTCCCCGTGTCTCCCGCTACTCCAGCGGGGCCCGTCGTTCCCGTGACTCCCACTACTCCCGCTGGGCCCGTCGTTCCCGTGGCTCCCACTGCTCCAGCGGGGCCCGTCGTTCCAGTGACTCCCACTACTCCCGCTGGGCCCGTCGCTCCCGTGGCTCCGGCTACTCCAGCGGAGCCCGTCGTTCCCGTGGCTCCCGCTACTCCAGCGGGTCCGACATCTCCCGCGGGGCCTGTTGCTCCCGTGACTCCAGCTACTCCAGCTGGCCCCGTCGTTCCGGTGGGTCCGGCTGCTCCGGCTATTCCCGCGGGGCCCGTCGTTCCCGTGATTCCCGCTACTCCGGCGGGGCCTGTCGTTCCCGTGGCTCCCACTGCTCCGGCGGAGCCCGTCGTTCCTGTGACTCCCGCTACTCCAACGGGACCTCTGACTCCGATAGGGCCCGTTGCTCCAGTGATGCCGCGGGTGCGATTATTAGCACATTTCTTTTTGATGATTTTTCGCTTACAACAATAGTTCTTTGAAGAACATTTTTTAACCAAATGATATTTTCTTTTTGACGGAGAATCATTTTTTTTGCAGCTTTTCTTAGATATGTGATTGGAATGGCCCATTTTTAGCACCTCCACGAAAACCTAATGTATACTACTCCAATTACCTATAGGAGAACATAGATATTCGTCTAGTAAGTGCCCTTTTATTTGTTATAAAAATAAACTTCTTCATTTGATTATCAGCATAGATTAAAAGACATACATGTACTTTTAATCTCCCTCTCAGAAAAATTAAACTCTCCTATTCCTAGCAATGCAATCCAGATTTACAGCCTCCAACATTCCCTTACTATCAACTCTTATTCCTCCAACATTTTATTGACATTAACTTTCAACTCGTATATGATCTCCTTAGGCAAAATCACAATGAATTAAATCAAAAATTTAATATATCCCGTAAAGGGGAGTAGCTGTTAAATAAAGTCGTCAATACGAGAATATGAGGATATTCTCCGGCTTTATTGGCAATTCAACATTGTTAGCGAGACCTTTACCAATCAGGTTAGACCTTTATTCCAAAGGCTAATCTGTTTGGTAAAGGTCTTTTTTATATAAAATTGGTTAAAATGGTAAGGTAAGTATCTTTTAGTAGATATTTGCATAAGAAAAGGGAGGACAACAGTAATGGATTGGGGATTATTATTAGAGTACGGCTGGGTATTACTAGTTCTTGTAGCACTTGAAGGACTACTAGCCGCAGATAACGCACTGGTATTGGCAATTATGGTTAAACACCTTCCTGATGAGGAAAGAAAAAAAGCACTATTCTACGGATTAGCCGGAGCCTTCGTGTTCCGCTTCGGTTCACTATTTGTCATCTCTTACCTGGTTGATATTTGGCAAGTACAAGCCATCGGCGCACTTTATTTACTGTTTATCGCGGGGAACCATATCTTCCGAAAACTATTAATCAAGAAGCCCGTTACGGATGAAGCAGCTGAAAGCGGTACGGACGGCGCAGTCAACAAAAAGAAATCCAGCTTTTGGTTTACTGTCTTTAAAGTAGAAGTTGCTGACATCGCCTTCGCGGTCGATTCCATCCTAGCCGCAGTTGCACTTGCGGTTGCACTACCTGCAAGTGGTCTTCCAAAAATCGGAGGCCTTGACGGTGGACAATTCCTCGTCATCTTTGCCGGAGGATTTATCGGATTGGTCATTATGCGTTTTGCGGCTTCCTTCTTCGTTAAGCTGCTGCACACCCGTCCAGGTCTTGAAATTGCAGCCTTCTTCATCGTAGGCTGGGTCGGCGTTAAGCTCGCAGTCATTACCTTGGCACACCCTTCACTTGGTGTTCTTTCCGAGGATTTCGCGCATAGTACCATTTGGAAGGTTACCTTCTATGTTGTACTCGTGCTCATCGCTGCAATCGGTTGGTTTATGAGCAGCAAGGTAGAAGAGAACGCTAACGAGAATCCAGTTAAAGAAGTAGATAAACAGCTCCATTAATTGTATTTGAATAGCAAAAACAAATATAACCCGAAAGACACACCCCTTCTGTAAAGGTGTTTGTCTTTCGGGTTGTTTTCTTTTATTCCCTATTTTGCTCCTCATACAGAAAAGCCTGCTTCCACCATCAAATGGGAAGTAGGCTCTGCATTATATATTTTTATTGACCTATAATCTGATCAGTCTTACCTTGCAGTTCCACTAGCTTCATAATCACCGTAGCCGCCAGCGCTTTCGTTACCGTCTGCTGCGGATTAAACTTGCCGTTGTCATCCTTTAGGATTCCCAATTTCACTACAAGAGCCACTGCACCCTTATTGTTTATAGATGCACTATCACTGAACTGACTTACCGTTACATCTTTATCAAGATAGGCTGTGAGTTTGTTGTATTTCAAAAAATTAGCCAGCTGAACAGCAAGCTGTTCCCGGGTTAACTTACTATCAATTTGCAGGCTTTGATCCTTGTTGATCCACTTACGATCTGCTGCATAAGTAACAACATCATAATATGAATTCTCAGGCTTCACACCTGCCACAGTTTTCCGTTCATTATTAGCAATATAACTGCTGAAATTCGGATTAGAAGCCTTGGCAAGATAGGTTAACCAATCGCCAACTGTTATTTCTTGATCTGGGTTTACTTTACCATCGGCATCCGGAGTAATCACATGATATTTTACTAATTCTGATAAGGGTTGTTCTGCTGCATGACCTTTGATATCCGTTGCAGATATTTGAGCATCTTGCTGACCGAGGTAATCATAGACCGCTACCCATTTTCCAGTGGCTGCATCTAAAACCTGATATAATCCATTAGATTCATCAAAAGTTGTATCATATACCAGCTTCACCTTTGGCGCGGCATAGCTATTATAACTATAGTATCCACCAACCTGAGTATACTTCAGCTTAGTCTGATATTTAGGTTTATAACTTTCGAGCGCTTCCTTCTTGGAAATTGTTGCATCAGGAGATAATGTGATTTCATCGATACCGTTTATCCGATTCCCCATGTAAGAAATCAGTCTGCCGTAAAGATCCAAGCTAACCGTAAGGGTACTGTCACTCACAGGAATGCCTTGATGATATCTAATAAACTGATATCTAAATCCTGATCCGTCTGAAGTAACGTTTGAGTTATCTCCATATTCTACAAGCTTTAGCTTCTGACTCGCCTGAGGATATAGGCTATTTATTATACTAAGTGCTTTAGTCTTAGCTTCGGCCTCACTAAGCTTCTTCCCTCCAGCAGGGGCTGCCTCTTCCTTCTTCTTATCCTGAGCAGCACCATAAGCTTGAACCTGGTACTGTAATATTTCACCGGTCTTTGCATCGATCTCGGCAGAGGATTGTTCTGGAAAGCCAGCCCCAATGTAGCGTTCATTTCCACTAGCCCCACCCCAGTATAACTGCCAGATCTTCCGATCTGTATCCTGATAGTCATTTCTCAAGCTTTGGGAGATCAATTTACGATCTGCTGGAATATATGCAACCTTCTTTACAAGCTGTTCCGCTTCTTTTGAAGTAAGTTCTGTAGTAGAGCTTCTTGCTTGAAAGACATCCTTACTCTTTGCTACATCTGAATACACGACTGCGGTGGATACGGATTCTTTTCCTTCATAATCTATTCTCTTGCCTGTCAATGCATCGATAGGATATAGAGACTGATCCACTGGGCGCCAGCCTAGAATCCAGTTGTTAGGTTTTCCGTTCTTATAAGTAGGAATGTAAAAAAGGCCTACATCAAACTGTTCCGCAAATTGCTTCTGTGCTTGCTCCAAGGTAATCTTCGGCTGTGCAGATGGATACTCAAGCCCTTGAGAAAACTTAGAGAATTGAATTACATTACCGTTGCCATCCACGGCTATATTAATGTTATCCGATCCAGAAGGAAGACCATTCTTCATGACACTGAAGTAATAGCTGTATTGAACAGGACCGAATAAAGAGTTCGAAAAATAATTATAACCAGCATTCTCATTTAATTGCAGATCACTGCTCTTAACCGATGAGGCTGCCTTAGTCACAAAAGCCTTGGCGATCTCCAGTGCCTGAGTCTGCGATACTTTCGGTGGATAATAGGATTCGTTATTCTCACGAGGGTATGAAATATACGTACTGATGATATCTCCATTAATGGCATCTACCTCACTGCTAAAGCCATATCCCATACTCCCCTCTTGAATCTGCCACTGAATATTCCAGATCATTTGATTTGCTGGAGGGGGGTAGCTTTGATTAGATCCCAGTTGTACATTGTTTACCGTTGCATCTTTTAGGGATGGGAATAATTCTTTTAGCTTCGCAATCGCTTGCTCCTGCGTGAATTTCACTTTTGTAAGATCTGCCTCAGAGTTCGTTGTAGTCACCGGCGCTTGTGTGCTAACCTGTGTTACCGTAGTGTTGCTACTAACAGATGTAGAATCGGCTGCGGCCAAGCCAGGGGGTAATAATAACGCGAGCGCCACTGAAGTAATCAATACCGTTTTAGCTGTCTGATGAACAAAGTGAGTGTTATTGCTTTTCAAAAGAATTCATCCTCCTCTAACACGTGATTCATAACATTATACAGATAATTACTTATATTTTCCATATTTAATTAACGACAGGAAATTACAAGGTTTATGTAATGCACCCTATATAAGCTATAATGGTAGGCAGCTACAGCTTCAACTCATCTATGAAAGGGGGCCATTCACATTACTGATTGGAACCTTCAGCCGCTTATAGACGGTATTACTGGCCTAGAAATTCGCAGTTGTCTAATCATTCAACATGGAAAACCTATACTGGAGCATTATCGCGAGCCAGAAATCGCTAAGGAGCTAGGTAAAATTAACTCATGCACCAAAAGCGTGCTCGCCGCCTTAGTCAGCATAGCCATAGATAAACAAATGGTTCCACCACCGGATACACCCATTTCTCTATTTTTCCCTTCATTAAAAGAGGATCAAGATCCACGAAAAAGAGAGATCACTATCCGTCACTTATTAACGATGACCGCAGGCTTTAACTGGACAGAATTTGGGGGGCAAAATTCCTTTCCGACTATGACTAGAACCGCAGACTGGATAAAGTTTGTGCTCGCCCAGCCGCTATCTCATAAGCCAGGCACTGAGATGAACTATAACTCCGGCTGCTCCCAGATTTTATCCGCTATCCTGCGTGAATGTTCTGGACAAGACGTTGCAGCATTTGCTGAAGATCAGCTATTTCAGCCGCTTGGCATCGAAAGCTATCGCTGGGACAGTGATCCACAAGGCATACATACTGGTGGGTTTGGCCTTTATATGATGCCTGAGGATATGCTGAAATTTGGTCTCCTTTATTTGCAAGAAGGGCGCTGGAAGGATCAACAGCTCATTCATTCGGGTACTGTTCAGAAGTCCACTCGCCCCTATGTCGCAGCCACGCTACCACAGAAGGGCTTCTACGGATGGCACTGGTGGGTATCATCATTCAATGCAGGTACGGAGCAGCAGCCAAAGGAGATCCCTTATTATTTTGCGCTTGGCTTCATGGGCCAGCATATTATTGTGGTTCCATCCTATGAGCTGGTTGCAGTCATTACTGCGGATAAATACAAGAAAGGCTCACCAGCTAATGTGTTCGGCCGATTTATCGTGCCAGCGCTTCTTGGGCAATAACGACAGGGGGATACCGCACACTCCCATTATGAAAGAAGGAAGCCGGGTTGCAATGACCCGGCTTCCTTCTTCAATTTATTCAGCTTCGATACAACGAAGCTCAAGTCGTTAATTTTGCATACACAGCAAAAAATAACACCATTTCTCCAATGATCAGGTAATTGGGTATAAGGAACAACAAATCTACTGCGAAAAAAACTCCAAGTATACCTAATAATAACGCCAAATGAAATATCCCTAACCGTTGCTGTATACGTCTATATTTATGGAAGACCAGTGAGGTAGAGAAGAAGTAGAGCAGGACCGATCCAAAAATAAAACATACCATAAATGTGTAATTTAATTGTTCTAAAAATAGCAGTTGGATTGAAGCTGCAATCATGCTTAAGGATACATAAATAAATAAATGCCCATAAATTATAGTTTGCCCGGCAGTCTCTATGGTTTTGTCCACTTTCTTTTCAACATTATCAAAGTATTGCCACCACATAGCTATAATTAATAGAAAAGTTAATAATGCAAATAAAATAGATTGCCACGTCCAGTGGCTAGACTGTAAGACTGCAAGTATACTGACCACTGATTCGCCAAGTAGAATGAGGGTAAACAACGAGAAACGTTCTAATAAATGATGAGTGTTTATCGGGCTTTTCACCAAGTATCTCCGACCGATTAATGGAAGCAAAATGTCTATAGTAATTCCTGTATACAAAACTACATAACGTATCCAAGAGTCAAAGAAAAGTGATAAAGCAGAGATCACTAATCCAATCCAAAAACGACTTCCCAGATAACGGGCAGTGTCCTTTCTATCAGCTGCTTCATTCTTATTTACCGTAAGATATTGAATGGCAGTCATAGCTCTTAAGCCAACATAACCGATTAGAAATGGCATATAGTATTGATCAAAGTTAACCGATAAGCTGGCCGTCATTATTAATACAAAAAATAATTGTAGAATCAGAAATATTCGGTGTGAAAAGATGTCCTGTCCAAACCGATTTACAAAAAGCGATTGTCCCACCCAGGCCCACCAGATCGGAATGAATATTAAGATAAATTTAGATAAATATTCAAGTGGAATTGTACCCGCCTCTACATGCAACAAGACATGACTCGCTTTTGAAACTGCAGCTACAAAAAGCAGATCATAAAATAGTTCCAGCCAGGTAACTTTCTTCTCAGCAAAGGATGCTGTGCCGTGCTCAAATCCCGATGTGCGCTTATTCATCGTTTTACTCCCTTAGTTTGGATGTGTATCCAATACAGTTTATCGAATACTTATCCATCTTAACCGAATTGATATACTAATTTGAAGCCCCTTTGTTTCCACTCTAAAATCACACAAAAAAAGCTCCCCCTTGCCTAAAATCGACAAAGGAAAGCTATAGTTAAATCTCCAACTACATTTAATTCCGCCACTTCATAAACTTGTAATCAAGATAATCAACAAGTAAGAAGAGGACAAACCCCACCAAGCTGAACAGCATAATTCCCGCATACATCTCCGGATAATCCAGTCTTAACCAAGCATCCATAATGAAGAAGCCCATGCCATGCTCAGTTCCATAAATCTCCGTGAAAAAGAGTACAGATATCGCTGTTCCCAGTGAAATACGAATCGTACTCAGAATGACCGACAGTGCACCTGGCAGTGTCACATGCCAGAATTTCTGCACTGTACTTGCCCCTATACTCGTTAAGACATCATAGGTATTCTCAGGAATAGCCTTCACACCATCCCTAACGGAGATAATAATCTGGAACAAGAGAATCAGCATGATCATTAAGATTTTGGACGTTTCACCAAGCCCGAAGAATAGCATCACAACGGGAAGCAGGGCGATTTTGGGAACAGGATAGGTCAAGTAGACCACAGGGTCAAGCAGCTTATTCCAGGTCAGCGAACGTCCCATCAGAAGACCAATGAGCAGTCCAATGATTAACGCCAGCACTACCCCTGCAAAAATTCTGAACAAGCTATATCCTACATTTAAAGCAATTTCCTGCCCACCTAAGTGAAACATAGCGTTATATACAGCGAATGGACTCGGCAAAATCGAATGATTCATAAGCAAATAGGCAATATACCAAACCACATTCATACAAAAGAACACAAACAACAGTCTTATTATGTGATGAATCCGATTTTTTCTCACCATATCTCCTGCATTACCTTTCTGATTCGCTTAGTCTGCTCAAAGAAATCTACACTGTCCCGCTTATCTTCATGCTTCATCTGAAACACTAATTGATTATCGATCATTTCCGGAGCTTCTTTTTTATTAGACGGCATAACAATAATTTTCTGCCCCAGCAGAATAGCTTCTTCCACATCATGGGTAACAAATAAGGTAGTCGCCGGATGCGCTGACCAGTTATCCAAAAAGAGAATCTGCAGCGTTTCCCTAGTAATCGCATCCAGTGCGGAGAATGGCTCGTCCAGCAGTAAAATAGTGGGCAAAATGGCGAACGCTCTGGCGATTGCCACTCTTTGCTGCTGTCCTCCACTAAGAGAAAGAGGATAACGATCAGCTAAATCATAGATTCCCATCGATGACAGCCACTGATTAATCTGATTCTCCCGTTCTTGCTTGGATGTGCTCGCAGTATGCGAGATTTTCATCGCGATTTGAATATTATCATGTACAGTCTTCCATGGAAGAAGCCCGTAGTTTTGCGGTACCAGGCCGATCAGATTTTCTTTATCATGCACGGATTTTTCATTAAAAACAATTTGCCCCATATAGCTTGGCAGCAAGCCCGCAATCGCCCGTAATAAAGTTGATTTTCCGCTGCCAGAGGGTCCGATGATCGTGTAAATCCCATGCTCCGGTAAAGATAGATCCATCTTTCCTAAGGCCAGTTGACCTGTCTTGTACTCTACTTTAAGACCCTTAATGACGAGTCCCTTATTTTTTGAATTGGACATCAGAAATCACATCTTCAGCCGAGATATTTTTGCTAAGCAAACCTTTTTCCCGTGCCCATGCAAATGCGGCTTCTACTTCTTTCACATCCACTTGATTGGCAGGGACATAATCAGGTACCTTGATCTCATCTTTCAACGTTTCTGGATAACCAACTTCTTTGATCACAAGATCGATATATTCGGATTGATCATGAGATTTCATATACGCTACAGCCTCGTCATAAGCAGCATACATGTTGCGAATCGCATCTTCCTTAGCATCAATAGCGGTTTGTGGAAAAGCCAATACAAATGGATTCACTCCCGCTATATGCGTGGAGCTAAGCACGCGCAAGCCTGAAGCTTTACCCATAGTTACAAATGGTTCCGGCAAAATAGCTGCATCCGCCTTATTGTTCTTAAGCAATTCTAAACGGGTAGGGATTTGTGGAACCTCAGTTACCGTAATATCATCTTCCGTTAAACCCGCTTGTTTCAGCATCATCGCCACAGTATATTGTGTGGAAGTATTTTTGGACAAAATCACAGTTTTGCCTTTCAGATCCTTCACATCTTGGATGGCGTCATTCCCAGTCAATAAATCGAATTCACCAAAAGTTGTGCTAGTGATCTTCACATCCAGCCCGGCTTCATTGTAGATAGAAATCGCAACCAAATCAGCACTGATCCCCTCTAACTTGCCTGCTTGAAAGGCGACATCACGGTCTTTTGCACTCTTAAACGTTTGGATATCTAGGTTCACTCCATGCTTCTTATCAAAACCTTGCTCATGAGCAATTACAAAAGGAATCGCATCAATCGAAGGCAGTAAGCCAAGCGACAAAGTAACAGCTTCTTTTGAGGCCTCTGCTGCGTTACCCTCTGTCGATGCTGTATTCGTGTTATTCTTTGAACCACAACCTACTGCAAGTACAGCGACGACAACGACCATCATCGACAACATCAACATTCTTTTTAATGCTTTTTTCTTCATAAAACTCTCCTACCTCCATTAATCTTTCTATAGTAGACATGCCCCTATTCTTTGCAATCTGCAAAAGAGCATGCAAAAAGCCCTTAAGCTGTTCCAGGACGCTTCAGGTATTGTAATTTTACATCAGTCATCACAGCTTGTATATTCATAAATTTAAATAGTTATATTTATCACATACTAAGATGCAAAAAATCCGAACCATTCTGCAAGGAATCTCCCCTGCAAATTGCTCCGGATTTTCGCTAACTACACCTCATAGTTCACTACATAATTCTGCAGCTCTGTATTGTAAAAGCCTACACTATACTCAGTTACCTTGCCCAGCTCATCATAAGAATAACGAGTTCGCTTCAGCAAGGGACACTTCTTATCAAGGAGCAATATCTCCTCTACATCAGGCGGAGGAACGGCAACGGAAAATTCATCACGCAGTTTCTCTAAGGAAACGCTCCGCTCTTCAAGCAGTTCATACAAGGACTGGGCATTTAAGTCCAGTAGATCCAAATCATCCATACCATTTACTAAATAATGCGTGTAATGAACGTATGGAATATCATTGAGACTATATATGCGTTCCAAGCGTATACAACGTTCGCCGAATAAACGAAAGGCTTCGCTTTCGACTTCATTATATACTCGCTCCGCCTTCAGCCATTGCTTCCGAATTTGGTGCCCTTCATCCACTAGAATTTCCGTGAATTTTTTCCACTTGGACAGCTTGGATGATGAGGTATTACGGATCACCTTCGTCCCCTTGCCGCTCCCCTTTTCCAGAAATCCTTCTTGGACGAGCTCCTGAATGGCACCGCGTACAGTGATCTTGCTGACATTGAATTCCTGCTCTAGCTGAGGCTCGGAAGGAATATTCAATCCAATAGGATAGACTCCGTGTAGAATCCGATCCTTTATAATATTTGCAATTTGCATATATAAGGGCTTATCTTTTCGGGACAAACTCAAGAGGTTCACTACCTTTCTACATCGCCTACGGATAGAGTCATAGCTCGAAGTATATCCGCTTCTGAAGCCATGGGAGTGTCGCCCTCGACAGTATGGGCTAACATACTAGCGGCAGCGGCAAACCGTACTGTCTGCTCAGGTGTAAATCCTGTTAGCTCGCCATGCACAATTCCGCTCGTATAGGCATCTCCAGCCCCTATTCTATCATAGACGAGAAATCTCAGCGTATCCGAAAAGAAGAAGCTCTGATTCTTATAAAGAAACCCACGCAGTGAATGTGAGTTGTCGCCATGAATACTGCGATGGGTGCCTGCGATCACCGAGATATCGTAATGCTTCGCAACTGCTGGAATCAGTTCGATCAGTTGCTCTTCACGTTCAGCTTGTTCAGTGCTGATCCCCAAGATAAAGATTGCGTCCTTCTCATTCATCATTACGATATCGGCCAGCTGCAGCATCTCCTCGTAATGCGGCTTCGCTTGTGAATAGCCTTCCGGTCCCCACAAGGACGGACGATAGTTGCAATCAAAGATCACAGTCCCACCCTGCTGTTTGACAGCTCTAGCCAAGAATTTCATATGATGACGTACACTATCGTTCATAGCCAGCGTAATGCCGCAGAAATGGATCACATCCAGGCTTCGCGCAATCTCTTCATAATTATAAGTTTTCTCAGGAGCCGTATTGAAGCTACTCTCCAGACGATTGCTGTAAGTTACCTTGCTTGGACGTGCACCAAATCCGTTCTCCAAGAAATACAAGCCCAGATATTCTCCTCCTCGTATAACGAGGCTAGAAGAGATGCCCAGCTTCCGCAAATACGCGGCGGCGGCCTCTCCCAAGGAAGTAGTCGGCAAACGGGAAATCAAATAACCTTCATGCCCGAAGCGTGCCAGTGCAGCGCTGACATTAACCCCGGTACCAGAGAATGAATAGTTTAAGCTGTTTCCCTGGGATAGCAGCTGAACTCCCGGCACCTGCAGACGCATCATCACTTCTCCGAATGCCCCGATTCGTTTAGGCATATTTATCTGTCAGCCTCTTCATAATTCCAAGCAAATCACGCACATCCTGGGTCCGGGTCTGGCCCGATTCTTTATCGATAATGGATGAGTAGACATGCGGAATCACTTGTGGCACCCCTGCTTCAAGCGCAATCTCTAGTATTTCCTCGAAATTGTCCATATCAATTCCACCGGTTGGTTCGAGTGCGAACTCTGCCTCAGCACAGGCCTTAGCGACAGAGCGGTATTCCTCTTCACGGCTTAATCCCTCCATCGGGAAATACTTCAGTGCATTACCACCCATATCCCGAACAAGCGCAATTGCCGATGCTATAGGTACAATCGCCGCTTCACTCTGCGCAGCGCTGAAGACTCCTGTAGAAATATTCACATAACCAGCGTGACCAGAAGGGGCGATCATGCTGTTGATCCAGCTGTCTTTCCCACCAAGATTAGCGCGTGTAGCTCCAACCAGCGGGAATGCCTGGTTAATATGACTACCCGGATAATGCTTAGCAATCTCGGCCACAATTGCCGCTTGGCGATTATCCCCTGCACCTAAGCCAATGGATACCGCATCTTCAATCTCTTGACCATATTGCTTCATGGCGGTTACGGCTTCTTCTACCGTCTTATAATCCTTAGAGAGCACACCGACCAGTACATAACCTTCCGCCGCTTCATAAATTTCTTTAGCATTAGCGATATCTTTAGCGAGTACATTTAATGCGGTGCGGCCCTTATAAAAACGTTGTGAAATCGTCATCTTATTGTCCCCCTATTAATTTATGAATGCTGTCTACAATCACGTGCAGATCATCCCCCAGAAGCGGCCGTGGATCAATATCGAAATATCCCTGCTTCACTCCATAATCGCGGGTGTAGATCGCAATCTCGCCCTTCTGCAACCCCTCCACCAATTCTTTCGCCGTAATTCCGGCCTGCTGTGGATCAACCTGAACCCGGCCGCGATAGATGGCACGGCCCGCCTCGTCCTGCACAATGGTTACACGAATTCCCGGAAGTTCATTCAACACCATCAATCCCTGCAAAGACGCTTTCTCGGTGTCACTCTTGTCTTCCTTGACCATGTATTCCTCTAGTGCTTGCAGCAGACCAAAGGAAGTTTCTTTACCAACCTTCATACTGCGTCCTATTCCATACAATTGGACCTTAACCCATTCCACATAATTACGTTTGCCGGCGATAATACCGGATGTAGGCCCTTCAATAGCTTTAGAACCACTATAAATTGCCAGGTCAGAGTATTTCACATATTTACAGAGGTCTTCTTCCGCTGCGGCATCTACGATTAGTGGAATGCCCCTACGTTTTGCGATCTCCCATGCTTCTTCGACGGATAACATATTCTTCTGCACCGCATGGTGGGACTTCACGTATAGAATGGCAGCCGTCTGCTCACAAATGGCATCCTCTATATGCTCAGCACGGCCTTCATTCGCATAACCGACCTCAATTAGTTTCCCACCACCTAGATAGACCATCGTTTCCACAGGAGCTCCGTACTGTACATTATGCCCCTTCAGAATGATGATTTCATTGCGTGGAATGGCTTCTTGGTGCAAACGTTCACTGCGGCGCCGATTGCCTTGGGTCACTAGCGCCGCAACGGACAATGCAATACCGCTGGAGGCTGAGTTAACGATAAGCGCTGCTTCAGCGCCGAGAATTCGTGCCGTGTAATCTCCGGCTTTATCCACCAGATCCGCTATTTCCACATAACTCTGTCCGCCTTGCTTCATAGCCTCCATCACTGTGTCAGACGGAGCCGACACCCCCAAGATACTCATTCTGCCGCTTGCATTGATTACGCGTTTAAGCCCGTATTTCGCATTTAATGAATTCCCCACCTATAACCACTCCTTTTGCATGGATTACTTTATCCGTCATTCTTTCTTCTCCTTCAGAATCCACAAGCACTGCAGACTTATGCTGCAGGGTGAAGAGAGTCAAGTTTGCAGGATCTCCCACCTGAATTCGGCCCAGCTCCGGCCTGCCCAGCCATTCCGCCGCATTGGAAGTAACCGCTGCCACAATCTCATCCAGAGCATAGCCCAAACATAGAAACTTGGAAAGTACATTAGATATGCTAAAGACTGGTCCCTTCATTCGGTTCACTCGATAGATATCCGTGCTAATCGTATTCAGTCCAATACCATTACGTTTAGCAGCCTCAGCTACCTTAAAAGAGAAGCTTGCTGTTCCATGTCCCACATCGAGATGAACTCCCCGTTCAATGGCCTCAGTCAGTACCTGAAGCGGCTGACCATCCGCAGCAAACAAATTATTCTCTTTTCCGTTGAGATAATGGGTCACGATATCCTTACGCTGCAAAAGGGGCATAACCTCTCTGATATCTGGCGGTGCTGAACCGATATGTACCATTAACGGCAGGCCCGTCTCCATTGAAAGGCTTCGTGCAATATGCAGCGGCTCAATCCCGCTCGCGCCGACAACGCTCTTGCTGATCCTAGCCTTTAATCCCACGATTATCTCCCCGTAGGTTCGGACGGATTGCAGGATCTTCTCCTTATCAATCCATTCCAAGTTGGACAATTCATCAATTCTTAGCAGTCCGATCCGCGAGATATTTAAAAAAGCCAGCACATTCGTCTTAGCCTGAGACGCGTCCAGAGCCAGATCACCTATCCGATCCGCCCCGCAGCTACCGGCATCGACTAGAGTGGTCACCCCTTGCCGGACACCGATCTCATCGATCTCGTCACCATACGGATCAAATTCGCGAAAGGCATGCACATGCATATCGATCCAGCCACTGGATACGTACGCGCCTGAACCTTCCCACTCCTGCCCCCCATGCGCCTCACCTGCCGGGGTGATCTCAGCGATCTTGCCATTTTCGATTACAATGTCGATCTCTTCTCCGCTTACTCGTTTCACCTGACGGAGCACGTATCTTTCATCCATTGTTCTCACCTTTTTCCATATAACATTATAATGTTTAAAATAACACGAATAGCGCGTTAAGTAAATATAACGTTATAATGTTTGTACGTAAAATTAGACGTGGTTGTCACAAAATTAGAGAAACCTGATTATCGGACGGATTCTTTGTAGAGAGTAATTAGGGAAAATCTCCCTGATTATAGCCGATAATTGCTTTTAATGAATAGAATTAGGGAATTCCTACCTAAAAATCGTGGTAATATCTATTCACCAACGAATCAGTTGAATTAGAGGGAGATTTTCCCTAATTATCTATCAGAGCTTCCGTTTCACTTCTTCAGTAGTCCTAGAAGTCGATTTGGCTTTTACCTGCCCATAATCTACAGAAGCAAGCTGCAAATGACCGAAACGCAAAGCAACGATCCTCCAATAAAAAGGAGAATCGCTGCTTTCTCAATCTATGAATTTAATAAACCTACATGTATCTTAATAACAGCCTTCTTAATCTTCATGCCCGGTTGACCCATACCAGGTCTGTGTACATCATGCGGGAAAAAGACAGCGAACATCCCCGACTTCAAAGTTAACAAAATTTCATCGGATGACGGAGGATAAAGCGCATAATCTGCTTCGGCATCGTAAGGCTTAGTAGCCTCGACCCCTTCTTGCAGAGGGGACCAACCGATCGTTTCTTCACCTTCGATCAGATAATGCACATCAATATAAGCCTCATGCTTTTCAGCAACCTGTTCCTCTAGCGACTTCGCCTCAAGCGCCATAATCGAAACGTATATCTCGTTACCGCGGATCTCGATTCGTCCGAGATCAGGTTCATGTTGTAAGATGACTTTCAATTCCTCAATTGCCTCTACAATGACTGAATTCTCGTATCTGCTATGCTCTTCCCAAGATGACAATGAACCTAAGATCATATTGTCTCATTCTCCTCACATCTCAATTATCTACAGAGGTTGTTCAAAAAGTCCGCTTTTGATCACGAAGTAGCCCAAGAAGCTTACTTGACATTGAATATTAAATTCAGGCGAAACTTCCGGTGCTCACGTAGCTTCCACTACGCTCCGCTCCTCAGTTTCTACCTTCATCCAATCTTCTCGGTGCTGAAAACCATACTTTTTGAACACGCACTTATAGGAGCTTCTCACTAACTGCTGCAGCTGTTGTTTCTTTATTGATAATGGACTGCTCACTAGTCTTTTTGAAATATTCCACATATAAAATATCCAGCAGATAGAGTTGTGAGATCTTAGCAGATAATGAACCGCCCTGCAGAGGACCCTCATTAGCACCACAAAGTAAGGTAAGATCCGAATACGACGTTAAAGGTGACTTTTCAAATCTCGTAATGGACACCACCTTAGCGCCTCGTTCCTTCGCCTTTCTTGCAACCTCGATACTATCTTTCGTTGAACCGGAGTAAGAAATGATTACAGCTACATCTCGGTTAGACATTAGCGCCGCAGACATCATCTGAAGATGTGAATCCATCAAACACTCCGTTTTGTTTGTAATGCGCATAAATTTAATTTTGGCTTCCATCGCCGTGATTAATGAAGAGCCCACGCCGAAAAATGATACTCGTTCCGCGTTTATCATATAATCAATAGCTTCATTGATTTTCTGTATATCAATTAAATTATAGGTCTCGTTCAGTGCACTTACATTTGTGGTCAGCACTTTGGAAGCCACAGCTTCAGTAGTGTCGTCCATTAGAATTTGATCCGTAAGCTGCGGGATCTCATTCTCTACAGTGATACTATGAGCGAGTGCAATCTTGAACTCTTGATACCCTTTATAACTTAAAGATTTGCAAAATCGAAAAATACTTGATTCACCTACATCGCACGCATCTGCAAGATCAGTAATCGACATATAGACAACACTTCTCGTGTTCTCCAGGACGTAGTCCGCTACCTTTTTCTCCGTATTCGTCAAATTATTGTACTTGGAATGAATAGAAGAAAAAATACTGATTGTTCGCAAATAAGCCCCTCCTTTACAATGATTTAATGTGCGAATAAAGAGGAAGCGCCAAGCAAGCCTGCCTTATTCCCAAGTGAGGCCTTAACAATTCTTACACCCGCAAAACTCTCCATATTTAAAGACTTCGTCCGTTCCTCGACCCTTTGAACTAAATCTTCTTGCTCCATAACACCGCCCCCAATAATTATAGCGGATGGATTGAAAATATGAATAATTGAGGCTAAACCCACGGACACCTCAGTTACCCATGAATCCAAGATCTGTTTCAGAGCTTCGTCCCCTTTGTGAATTTTATCAAAAAGGACTTTTCCGTCTGTACATTCGGGATCTGCCTGCTGAGCCATCTTGACTAAAGCAGTGGTTGAAGCATACTTCTCATAAAAAGGCAGTCCCTCCACCGCATCTGACAATGGATGTGTCAGGATATGACCAAATTCGGCCGCTACCCCATCTGCTCCTTTATAGATTTGGTGGTTCAATACAATGGCACCACCAATGCCCGTGCCAAACGTCAAGCATAAAAAATTGTTAAAGTTCTGGGCAGCACCATAATGAGCCTCGCCTAATGCTGCTGAATTCACATCGTTCTCTACCATAACAGGTTTATGAAAATGATTAGTTACAATTTCCTTAATCTTCATCCCTGTATATCTAGGTATATTTTCGTTAGCATAGACTATAATTCCTTCTTCAGCATTGACTTGACCGGCCGTACTTATAGCAATGGCATCAAAATCATCATTTTCTGCAATTTTATCAAGCAATCTTGAGATTACATGCGGCCCTCCCAAGTGGCTCTCAGTTGCATACTCCTTAAAGTTATGAACATTCCCAAGTTTATCGCATATACACATCTTGGTATTGGTACCGCCAATATCTACAGCGAGAATTCTCATCCTTATCTACCCTCTCCGGCAATCTACTGAATAGCGTTTACAAACCTTTTGGTAATCTCCATTGGTCTTGTAATCGCTGAGCCGACAACTGCTGAATAAACACCTAGATCGAACATTGTCTTCAGTTCTTCAGGAGTGGAAACACCGCCTTCAGCTATCACAGGCACAGAGAATTTGCTTACGATTTGTTTAACTAGCTCGAAATCTGGAAGTGACCGCTCTTTGGTGTATTCTGTATATCCGCTTAAGGTAGTTCCCACAAGATCAAACCCCAGCTCAACGGCTTTAGCAGCTTCTTCAAATGTAGAGCAATCTGCCATAAACAGTTGATCTTTATAGGTCTCTCTTAGGTGAGGAAATAGTTCTGAGATGGTTGATCCATCCGGACGAGTCCGGTCCGTCGCATCCATAGCAATGATATCTACCCCTTCGCGGTAAAGCTCATCTACTTCCTTCATGGTTGGTGTAATAAACACTTCAGAACCTTCATATACCCTTTTGATGATCCCAATGATAGGTAGATCCACTGTTTTCTTAATTTCTTGAATATCCGCTACGCTATTTGCCCGAATGCCTGAAGCACCGCCCAAGTATGCTGCATAAGCCATTCTTCCCATTATAAACGGACTATGCAGCGGTTCTTCGGGTAAGGCTTGACTGGAGACGACTAGTTTATGTTTTATCTTTTTAAGTACATTATTTTCAGTATTCATCAGTAACCCACTCCACATCTTTATTTATTCTTTAACTGCTCCTGCTGTAATTCCATTGGTGAAGAACCGTTGGAATAACATGAACACTAGCAACATCGGAATTGCAGCAATGGTGGCTCCGGCCATTTTATATGCGAAATTAGGATTCAGATCCTGCATTAAGGTTGCAGTACCAACCATTAATGTTTTCATTTTGTTCTCTTGACCTATAACCAGCTGCCACAAATAATCATTCCAGACTTGCACAAAATTCAGAATAAATAAGGCTCCAATACCAGGTTTAATAATAGGCACCATGATGCGAGTGAAGATTCTCCATTCATTTGCACCATCTATTCTCCCGGCTTCTCTCAAAGCGTTAGGGGTTAAATCGAAGAATCCTTTTAATAGGAACACTCCAAATGCGCCCGCAACGTTCGGCCAAATCATACCGTTATACGAATTCACCATTCCAAATTGCTGTGTAATCCGGAATAAAGGCACGATCATAATTTCCTTAGGAATCATCAAGCTCGATATGAAAATAATGAAGATGATATCTTTACCTTTAAAATTGATCTTTGAGAATGCATAGGCAGCCATAGCGCCTACAATAATAACGATAATCGTAGATACGCCTGAGACATAAATACTATTAAACGTCCATCTCAAGGCCGGTTGGTTCTGAAACACATCCACATAGTTGGAGAATGTGATCGATTTAGGCCACCAGTCTGGAGGCATCTTCACAACATCTGAACTGTTCTTAAGCGAACTAGTGAATAACCAATACAATGGAAAAAGATTAAGGAGCGCGAAGAGGACAATGATCACATTCGATATCACATCAAACTTCTCTCTCTTCTTCTTATTTCTTATTTTCGACATGTTGTATTCCCCCTCACTTCACCTTAATCATGCTTCGTAGCTGAGGCACAGATAATAACAATGTAATCACGAACATGATAACGCCTACCGCAGAAGCTACGCCGAGTTGGTTGTACTTAAAGGCATTATTATAGAGGTAGTACATCAAGGTTACCGATGAGTTGTTCGGTCCGCCGCCGGTTAATAACTGGATGACTACAAATATTTTTAGAACAGCAATAATATTGATAATCGTAATATAGGTCGTTGTTGGTCCTACAGAAGGAATGAGGATCTTCGAAATTACTTGCCATCTGCTTGCACCGTCGATTTCTGCTGCTTCAAAAAGCTCTTTAGATACACCAATCATCGAAGCAATATACAGAATAATGGCTTGGCCCACGTTAGTCGCGAAGGTCACAAAGATCACCACTGGCAAAACTGTCTTTGGATTTCCTAGAAGATTGATCGTCCCAAGACCCATATCTTTATATATAAAAGAAATAAGTCCATTAGCAGGATTCAGCAGGAAACTCCACACCATACTCATTACAACCATGGATACCATGACCGGGATATAATAGCTCCCTCTTATAAAGGAAACGTACTTAGCGTTCTTATCAAATACAGCCGAGGCTACAAATAATGCAAAGCCCACTGTAAGTAGGACGATAAAGACTACGAATATAATCGTATTGAAGATCGCCTTGAAGAATACCGGATCATTAAACAATGTGGTGTAATTAGCCAGACCCACAAACTTCTCACTATCATAATTAATTTGGTATAAACTCAGGCGCATCCCTTCTAAGATCGGATAGACAAGAAAGGCTAAGAATACTAACATCTGAGGTAAAATAAACAGATAACCTGTAATATTCTCTTTTAGGTAATTACTACGTAGTTTCATATCGTTTACCTTTCTAATTAACAGCCCTTCGAGCCTCTTCAGACTCTAAAGGCTGTTAATCGTTTATTGTTTACCTGTTCTTAGATTATTGGAAAATGACAGAGCTAGCTTTATTCGTATCAATCACTTTATTACCATTGGTCTGATAATCTTGTACAAACTGTTCTGGTGTCTTTGCTCCCATGTAAAGCGCCTGTAGATCAGGGTACAAAACTTCTCTTAATTGGCTATATCCTGGAACATTGCCCGTGAAGTTAAACAAATATTTTGAGTTGGCATCATAAGCAGCAAAGAGAGGATTCTCCGACTTAAGTTCTTCAGCCACGGAGCTTCTCACAGGAATACCATTCTTAGAGGATTTAACTAATTCAGGATCACTTGAAAAGAACTTCACGAAATCTTTAGCTACTTCAGTCTTCTTCGCATCTTTAGACTTGAATACACTAGCACCCACTACATAAGTAAAGGATAGAGGATCTCCGCTTTCGGACGGAATATTAGCAAGACGCATATCAAACTTTGGAGACGTGCCGGATTCCATATTTGCTTTTGTTCCATTGAACAAGATTGGATTGGTGAAACTGATCGCTAGCTGCTGATTCTGGAACATGGCATTGGCATCATTGGAGGATACAGATTCAGCACCTGGATTTGTATATCCACCGTCATATAATTTTTTCAACCATGTAGCAGCTTTAACTCCATTCGCATCATTCAGAACAATATTCCCTTGATCATCGAAGAACTTGTTGCCGAACATTCTTAAGTATGCAAGGTTCCACGTATCTCCTTGATTATTCACAGCGTACAGTGCCATTGGATAGGCATTAGAATATTTGTCCTTCGGAAGATTATTTTTCAGACAATCCAAGATTTGTTGATATTCATCCAAGTTCCAAGTCTTAATTTCGGACTCTCCACCGACGAACTTTTCTAAACCAGCCGCTTTAAACATGTCTGCGTTGTAGACCAAAGTGCCTGGATTGTGTTGGAATGGGTAGAAGTACACATCTTTTCCGAACGTTACTGCATCCCAGTAATTTTGTGCGATATCACTTTTTGCGTCCTCATCGATGATGTCAGTCAAAGGCTCCAAAGCTCCACGGTGAACATAATCGCCCATTGGGAATACGCTTTCAAAGAAGACATTTGGTGGCGTTCCTCCGCTCAAGTTAACATTGAGGAGTTGGTCTCGCTGATCTCCGGCAATGACTTCGACCTGAATGTCAGCATCATATTTATCATATTGTGCCTTGAATTTCTCAGCAGCAGCCTTAAGGAAGCTATCATAGTCAGCACCTTGTTCCGTTGCATCCACAACACCCTTCCACTGAGGGGTCAGCCATACTTTAATCGCCACTTTTTCCTTGCCAGATTTAGCAGTATTATCGGATGTATTAGAGCTTGCTGCGTTGTTACCAGAGCATCCTGAAATCAGTGAAATAATTACCATTAATGCAACCATTGTCGAAAGTAAACGTTTCTTCTTCATTTTAAATCCTCCCCTATTCTAGTATCCGTTTGACATGATATTTCACTAAATCAGCCATGTTCCGATGTCCTTGTATATCAAGATGCATGTAATCTATTTCATTCATCGATACATATTCTCTGGAATCAATAAAGTGGATATCTGTCCCCGAAAGCAAAGCTGCAAGATGCTGAGAGAGCTCCAAAGATTTCTCGCTACAATTACTTCCCATTGGCTTACCAATAGGAGTATTCAAATACTCTGCCCCAATGGGGGGAGGAGCGATCACAAGCACTTCTGGAGCTTTCCCGGCTGGACCTGCCCCGCTCCCTCTAGCTTTATGAGCGAGTCTAACAACACCTTGTGCGATGTTATAAGAAGTTAGTGCAAATCTTTCTTTCGTATCATTTGTCCCAAGCATGATCACCACCAAATCAAGTGGTGCATGTGACATGAGGCATGGATAGAGATAAGCTATTCCGGCTAACCCTTCAAATAGCGGATCGTCACTAACACTAGTTCTACCAGGAAGCCCTTCCTCTATGACTCGGTAAGTGTTGCACACTTCTGATTGTAGAAGTCCGGTCCAACGTATTTCATCATTAAACCTTTGGTCCGTCTCTGCGTCGTAGCCCCAAGTATTGGAATCACCAAAGCATACGATGGTTCTCTTCATTGCATTAACCACAATATTTTTCGATCGCTTGATCAATCAATTTCATAATGTCTGCGATTGGACCAGCATCTTCAGCGGCTACCCCTTCAAGCGGTGCTCTTACACTACCAATGTTTACGCCTCTTAATCTCAGAACCTCTTTAATTTCCGCATACATAGAACCCTTGAGGGAACAAAGCGCGATGATGATATCGTTGATCTCACTTTGAAGTTGTCCTGCTTCCTCAAACTTGCCGGCAAGTACAAATGCATTAGCTTGCAAGAACAGCTCCGGCATAACTGCATAAGTACCACCAATGCCAGCATCGGCTCCCATGATTCTTCCCGCAACATACTGTTCATCCGGTCCATTAAAGACCACTACATCTTTTCCACCCACTCTTTTGAAGCGTTCAATATCCATAGGTGGCATAGAAGAATTCTTAACGCCGATAACTTTTTTATTAGTAAGCAGTTTCTCGAATAAAGCTGGAGTTAGTGTATATCCCGTAGTCTGAGGAATGTTGTAGATAATGAACGGTAGAGGAGTTGCCTCCATAATCTCGCTCCAGTATTTAGTTACTGCACTATCAGGTAATTTGAAATATATAGGTGGGATTGCGGATAGTGCATCATATCCTAAGCTCGCCGCATGTTTTGCTAATTCGATACTATCTCTAGTGGAAGGGGCTCCTACATGAGCAATCAGTGTCATTTTACCTTTCAGGTTACTAGCTACATAGCTAAGTACCGCTTTGCGTTCGTCCAGACTCTGGTAAATACATTCTCCAGAACTGCCTCCCACATAAACACCTTGAACTCCTTTTTCAAATAAGTAATCACATAAGGCATGTGTCCGGGATTCAGAAATATTTCCTTGATCGTCATAGCAAGCATAGAAGGCAGGTATAATTCCGTGGAACTTGTTGAGTGTCATTGATAATCCCCCTTAAGATGTGAACGGTTTCTTTTCTACATATTCAAGATATCACTTAAATTAGGTTCTGTAAATTATTTTCTCTATTTTTTTAAAAATAAAATTTATTTCCACCAAAAGAACGGTCATACTAGAAAAATAGTTTCATTTAAGTGAACGCCCATAAAATAAGACCTTATAATTTCCAATTAAAAATAGAATATCGGACGATATATGCAGCTCTAGTTATAATCAGAGTAACACTATCTACGACCTTAAAGTCATCTGCCGGATTGGTAATTACTAGAAATCCTTTGCAACTCTCAAGGGCAATAGATTATCCTTTTAAATTTAATATAAGTGTCTCCTACAAGGAGACACTTTTCTCCACAGGAAGCACAAACCCTAATTAACACACAATGTTCACTTAAAAACTGTGTTTTTCACGTGGACACAGCTTTAAAAAACTAATTTCTATGATATAATGAAAGCGTAACCAGAACAATACAAAATATATTGTTTCTTCGCCAAAGGAGGCTGGAGGAAATGCTAGCAGGTCTTAAAGAACTTAAAAATTGGGTAACGGAAAATTGGAATCCAACGATGAATTCAGGTAATGAGGATTATCAAAAAATGGAATATTCTGTGCAACGCCACTTGCACACTCCAAGATCCCCAAAACCACTCACCTATGAAGAAGAAGCTCGTATCAAGACTGTTAAATTCCATTAATCTCACCACCTTTAGATACAGATTGACCCTATAATAGAATCTTGTCCTAAGGCCGCAGATCCGGAAATCATTCCAGTAGAGCGGTCTTTTATTATGCCTTGAGATTATGTAACGAAAAACCTTTTCCATATTGACTCGATTTCTTGAATCAAATACATACTAAAAAACCTCCCTCTCCATGACGGCATCCCATCACTTCGAAAGAGGCTTCCTAGTATCATTTGATCTTATACAGACATTTCTCCTTTCTTCTGCAAGTCCGAAAGCTTGACCGCCTGACCTGCGTTCAATCTCGAATGTTCCGACGCGAATGCGATCAAATGACTCTGCAGGGATGCCGTCGCCGAGGTCAAACCTTGCGATGGATTGCTGTCGAATTGACGCACATTCCGCAGGAATGAGCTTACCATACGGTCATCGCCGCCTCCATGGCCATCGCCTTCCACATTGCAGCCAATCTCAACCTTCTCGCCCGATACATAGCGGTACAGCGTGAAAGATCCTTTGTCCATATCCCCGATGATCTCGCCTTGTGTTCCCATAATTTGAACCCGGCGCGTGCCGCTCTGTGTCAGCCCTGACATGATGAACGATGCATTCGCTCCGTTCTCGAACTCCATGTTGACTACCTGGTGATCCACGACATTATTATCGCAGCGATACACGCAGCGACCCCACGGTCCTTCCTTCAGCGCCTTCAAGATCCCCTCTTGCGACAAATCATTCGTCATATAGCGTGCCCAAGGGTGTTCCGGGGGCTGAATATATATTTTCATCGCCGAGAAGGCGCATTCCTTCTCAACCTCACAGCCGTTGATACAGCGATCCGCGGAGCCTTCCGGAGCGTTCTCCGCCCTGAAATGCAGTAATGATCCGTACGAGCTCACGCTTGTACACGGTTGATTCATAAGCCATGAGATGAGATCCAGATCATGGCATGATTTGGCCAGGATCATGGGACTCGTCTCCTCCGAATTGCGCCAATTCCCGCGGACATAACTGTGTGTCATATGCATGTAGCCCACATTTTCGGTTAATTGAATCGTACCTATCGTTCCGAGTTCACCGTCTTCGATGCATTTTTTGATCCCAGACCAGAACGGGGAATATCGCAGGACATGGGTTACGACGAGCAATCGCTTATACCGAAGCGAAGCTTGCTCCAATTCGATGCATTCTTCCATGGAAGGAGACATCGGCTTCTCTAACATGACATGATAGCCTAGCTCCATCGCTTTCATCGCTGGTATATAATGCATCCGATCGAGCGTAGCAATTATCATCACGTCCGCAATTTGACCCTGATCGAATACTTTCTCCCAAGAATCGTAGACATGTTCTGGGGCAATTCTATGAATCTCTGCAAATCGATTTCTACGTTCATCATCCGGCTCAGCTACGGCAACAATCTTTAATTCATTCGGGAACTTCTCCGCGTAGGGCCCATAAATATATCTTCCTCGACTGCCAGCGCCAAGTAATACAGCTGTTAATGTTCTCAAGACTACTCCTCCTCTTGCGCACCTAGTGTACTTCCATTGTAAGGCGGTAGGAACGGAGGTAAAAGAGATCGTTACTGACATTTCATATACATTTATTGACCTTGATTCTGTATATGGATCCTTGCCATACGG
The DNA here is from genome assembly GCF_038000345.1 of Paenibacillus sp. FSL E2-8871. Lineage (NCBI taxonomy): Bacteria > Bacillati > Bacillota > Bacilli > Caryophanales > Paenibacillaceae > Paenibacillus > Paenibacillus sp. FSL E2-8871. The sequence continues at coordinate 3,415,573 of NZ_JBBOBV010000001.1, forward strand.
AAATCTTGCGGCGTCGTTTCGTTCTGCTTCTTGAAGAAGCGAATAAACGCAAGTGCTGAGTTGTACCCCAGGGCAGCAGCAATTTCATTCACTTTCATCGATGTGTTGAGCAGCATATCCTTGGCAATCAGGTTACGATAGTCGTTCACATATTTAGATAACCCCATTCCAGTGATTTGCTTATAAAGTCGGGACAAATAAGATGGATTCAAGCTCACGTAATCGGCCAGCGCATTTAAGGAGATATCAGTGGAAATATGTTCTTCAATATATCGATGTACTTTATTCACGACCTCTGTCGGCAATTGCGTACCCCGCAGCGCATTCCATTCGAAGAAGCAATCCGCCATTTGCGAGAAGTATTGAATCAGCTCCGACCATGATGCGGAATCTCCATAGCGATATAACTTATCCAGATCCATCAGCGTATTGATGTAATCCCGAATTTCCCGATTCTTATGGATATAGAACAGAAAAATAGCTGAAAGCGAATGATACAGTTCGATCTTCCGCTCATTCGGCGACTCCTCATCATTCCAAATGGACGTTAGTTCGGCATACAGCTTGTTGAATTGCTCCCGATGATTATTCTCGAGACAAGACATCAGCAATTGAACACGGGCGTGATAGAAGGCATCGTGGTAGTTCCCACTCAGATCACCGTTCACTTCTCTTTGAATGTCTTTATCGGTCAATATGACCTCATTAAATAATCCATGTCCTTGTACCAGGCCGTATTTGATCGAGTGAAACCGATCAGATATGTTATCCCATGTCGTTGCTTCACTTCCAAGAAGGAAAGAAACCGATAAACTCAGCAATCTCTTGCAATTTCCCTGCACAGTCTCCAGAATACCGCTCGTATACCGATGAGCTCTGATCCAATCCTGATCCCCATATTCGATAGACGATCCATCCGGGATTTTCGGTTGAATCATCCAGACGATTTTGGATAACTCGAATACAACGGAATAGCATCTGACCTGCGTGGACAAATACTCATCGCAAATGTTCTGTACGGCGTAAGTCAATAACGCTTTATCCGGCGTCGTGAACATTTCTTTCCATGCGTCTACCCTGCCTATGAGCAAGTAAACCGGCAATGTCGCATCAAGCGGGATATCGATTTCTTTGAACGCCTGCTTTAATTGGCTATCCGATACATGCTTGCCTTGAAAGAGCTCCCACACATACTCTTTTTGCAGGGAGGGCAATGCCAGTCTCATTTTGGATTGCGCTCTAGCGATCATCTGTTCTTGGTTATTTTCTTCTTCAATTTTCTCAATCGCCCGTTCTACGGACTGAATAATTTTCTCATCACTTTCGACCTTCAGAATATAATCGAACCCACCGTACGTAATTGCGCTCCTTGCATAATGAAAATCATTGTATCCTGTTAAGAAAATAACTTTGCAGGCTGGCCACTGGGATTTGATTTCCCGAAGCAGCTCAATCCCTTCCAGTCCAGGCATCTTAATGTCGGAAATCACGATATCAATACGATGATGAGACAGTACCTCCAGTGCTTCTTCACCTGAATATGCCTTCATAACCTCGAGTTGTAAATGATCGGTCTCATTGAATAGCTCCAGAAGACCATCGACAATAATGGGAAGGTCATCGACGATTAGCAGTCGGTACATGCTGATTCCTCCTCTAGTTCGCGCTTAGATTGATTCTTACTTGAAGTCCACCAAGAGCAGAACGTGACACTGTAATGCCATATTCCTCACCGTACCGCAGTTGTATTCTGCGATGCACATTTATGATTCCGGTTGTTTCCTCCATCCTAGTGGTGGATTGACGCAGTCGCTTCTGAAGCTGTTCAATCTCCGCATCGGAGATGCTTCGGCCATTATCTTCGACATAGATGGAGAATACATCGCCCACCCGCTCACAATGAACCCATAGCTCACCCTGCTGAATCATATTGCCCAAGGCATGCTTATAAGCATTTTCGATGATCGGCTGCAGAATCAGCCTCGGCACGAAGAGATCGGGAACATCACCTTCGAACTTGACTTGAATACGGTCTCCGTAACATATGGTTTGCATGTCTACATACGTGCGAGAATGATTGACCTCCAGCCCCAGCGGAATATCATCCTCGTCATCACGAGTAATGAACTGAAAATATTGTCCGATGTACAGGCAGAATTGATAAGCTTTTTCCTTCTGATTCTCGGATTTAATTAACCGGCACAATACAAAAAAACAGTTATATAAAAAATGAGGATTAATTTGCGATTGCAATCGTTTCAGTTCGGAACGCTGGTTCCTGATTTGCTGCTCGTAATTTTCCTCGATTAGTGTTTTCAAGGATCGGATCGTATTATTAAAAGCTTGGTACAAATACCCGAACTCATCGGCTCCACGATCGATCACGATCGGTTCCAGCCTATTCTGCTGAACGCGCCGAAAGGAATGCACAAGTTTCATTAATGGCCGATAGATAAATCGTAATAGAAAGTAGGAGAAGAAAACGACAATACCCACAGCTAGCGCGCAAGCCCACCAGAACAATGTTCGATAAATCTCAAGAGAACCCAAAATCGTCTCTTCGGGAATGCACATAATCGAATAGGAATTCCAGAGACTGGAGTATTTATATACCGTAAGAAACCGCTTACCATTATACATAATCGTTTCGTATCCTTCGTCTTTTTGCAATTTCCGCTTATCCGCAGCGAAGGATTTCATTTGTTCCAGCAGTTCCGGATCCATGTCACTCTCGATCTCCCAACCACGTTCCAGATTGAGCAATACGCTCTGTCCACCACGCGAGCTGCCGATTTGAGATAACGTTTCTCGGATTTTGATAGTCGATAATTCAACCGCTACGATATAAATCGGATTTTTAACGGTATTAATGGGGTATTGCATGGAAATAAATAATCGATCGTTCCAGTAAATGAAAGGTTCTTCGTATAATCTCTTGTTTTGCTGCATAGAAGCATATTCCTGCTTATTCATCGAAGTTTCAAATTTATTGCTAAGAATCGTTCGGTCGATAAGAGGGATATACGCCCTTGCTTCTTGAATAAATGGACTTGAGTTCTTCATCAATTCAAGCCGTCTTTGGATATCTAGTATTTTTTGCGCACGATCGTAATAACTCATGTAATTGCCTGTAGTTGCAATTTCCATCAAGTCTTTGTCCATCACATAGTTCGGCAAATAACGGCTGATCCGGTCTGCTTCCTTGTCGAGTGAATCCAGATAGAAGCGAGTCGTATTTAGAATAGACTCGGAAATTTCACTCCGAATATTGTCCGAACCCTTCTCATTAATCAACCAGGTAATCGCCATGAGCGGAAACAAGGCTGCCAGAAAGGCAGCCATTATTTTCTGGAATATAGAGGAATCTTTAATCAAGAATCGGATTTTCATCGTTTGTTCTCCTGCAATGCAATGTCATAGTTTGAGTGCCCTATTTTATTCTTTGACACTCCCCATCACAATTCCTTTAATGAAGAACCGCTGCAAGAACGGATACACGATAAGAATCGGAAATGCTGCTACGAATATTTGAGCTGCCCTGCTCGTACGATCGGACAATTTGATCATTAATTCTGCCCTCTCAGGTTTAATAAAGCGGAAATCCATTTTGATAATGATCGTCTGCAGGAAGGTCTGCAGCGGATAATTCTCGGGATGATTCATGTAAATCATACCATCAAACCAGCTATTCCAATGCCCCACCATGGTGAAAAGACCTGTCGTTGCCAATGCCGGCAACGATAGCGGCACATATATTTTCCATAAGGTAGTAAATTGACCCGCCCCATCGAGCAGCGAAGATTCCTCAAGTTCTTTGGGCAGACTGCGGTAGAAATTCAGCAGCAGAATAACGTTGAACACCGTGACCGCTCCTGGCAGCACCAAAGCCCAGATTGTATCGAGCATCCCAAGGTTCTTCACGGTTAAATAGTTTGGAATAAGCCCGCCACTGAATAAAATCGTGAATACGAAAAACCATGAATAGAAGGTCCGCAGCCGAAATTGGCGAGAATCTTTGGATAATGGATAGGCCGTGATAATCGTCAGGAACATGCTGATTGTCGTTCCCATAAGGACCCGCTGAATCGATACCCAGAATGCGCGTAAATATTCAGGTTTTCCAAATACGTTAGCATAAGCAGCCGTTGTGAATTCAACTGGCCACAGGATGACTTTTCCGGCGGATGCTGCCTGCCCGGAGCTGAACGAGAGCGCCAAAATATGAATAATAGGCATGAGGCATAACAAAGATACGGATGCCAGAAAAATGAAATTACATATCAAAAACAATTTTCTTCCGAATGACCTGTTAGTACGCACGATCTGTCTCCCTTCTGAATTACCGCGATTGCATTAGAAAATGCGGTAATTCGCTACACGATAGGCTAAGATATAGGACATAGATACGAATATGAAAGAGATGACTGATTTCAGCAGTCCTACGGCCGTAGCGAAACCGAACTGTGCTTGCTCAATCCCCATACGATATACGAAGGTATCGATAATATCCGCGCTCTCATAGACCGGAGGACTGTATAGGTTAAAGATTTGATCAAATCCGGCATTCAGTACATTCCCGATACTAAGCGTAAACATGAGAACGATAATAGGAAGCATCCCCGGTAGCGTCACATGTAACGTCTGCTTAAAGCGTCCTGCACCGTCGATCTCCGCTGCCTCGTACAGTGACGGATTAATACCGGTAAGCGCAGCCAGATAGACAATCGTACCAAATCCAAACTCTTTCCATACATCCGATATGACCATGACATAAGGGAACCACTTATTGTCTCCCAGGAAAAAAACAGGGTCGATACCAAACAAGCCAAGCACTTGATTGAGAATACCGGAAGATGGAGACAATACATCGATTAGAATACCGCTTAACAAGACCCATGATAGAAAATGCGGCAAGTACACGAGCGTCTGGAAGGTCCGTTTGACCCATTCTTTCCGCAGCTCATTCAGCAGTATCGCTATTGTGACCGGAACGACCATGCCTGCTACAATTTTCATCACCGCAATGTATACTGTATTGAAGAATATCCGGCCGATATCGGGGTAATCCATCAGTAACTGAAGGTTTTTAAGACCAATAAATGGTGAGCCGAACAACCCTTTATTCGGTACGTATTTCTGAAAGGCCATCGTAATGCCGGCCATCGGGATATAACTGAAGATGAGGACCAATACGATCCCAGGAACCAACATCAAGTGAAGCGGCCACTCCCTCTTCCACATACGCATTAATACATTCATGCCATCCACCTCGCTATAGGACTAAAAATGAAGAACTAGGTTAAAGAAAAGAGAGGTCGTTTGTGTCCAACCCCTCGATTCTCCTGCTATCATTGTTTGTGAGTCGCGTACCATTCATTGACTTCTTTGGTCATTTCGTCGCCGCCAAGCTTTTTCCACTCTTCCACGAATTTATCGAATTCATCCACGGATACTTGATTCATCATAATCTTGAAGTATACTTCATCCCGCTTCTTCTTCAGGATTTCTTGTCGATCTGCCATGGTTGGAGTCGGTGCGCCGTAGAACTTGTTTTGTAGGTACTGTTTATTGTTCTGAATTTCAGGAACAAGTGAATATGCACCTTTTGGACCTGAGATCAGATATTCCCACCACATGTTGATATCGGTACCATCAACATACTTCATGGCACGCTCGTAACGAGTTTTTTGATCTTTCGTCTCCAAAATGCTCTCGTCTTTGTTCTCGATCGCTTTTGGCAATATTTCACCGTTATTATCCTTTTGTTTACCAACACGAAGCGGGCTTAGAAGCCAGTAGTTGTTGCCTTTCTCCTTCAGGTCTTTACCATACTCATACACTTTCTGTTCTGGCGTCGGATGATTATCCACGACAATCCAATGGTTCAGCAATTTAATAACGCCTTCCGGATGCTTCGCTTGCTTGGAGATAACATAATATTCGTCAACACCCAAACCTATCTGCGATAGTGCAGGTTCGCTATCCACCGATGGAATCGGGAATACGCCCCACTCTTGTACGACTTTACCATCCTTTACTGCGCCTTTTGCGAGCTGAGCCGGTACCCAAGACTGGCCGTATACGATACCTGCGTTGTTGTTATAGAGGAGCTCTGCTGCTTTCTCCACATCTTTAACGACGAACTCAGGATCAATTAATCCTTTCTTGAACATTTCCTGCAGCGCCTTAAGTGCGTCTTTCACTTGAGGCTGAATGTCACTGTTGACCAAATTGCCATTTCCGTCTTCCATCCAAAGATTTTCATAAGCATGGTAACTATTCAAGAATGCTATTAGTCCTGTAACAGCTGTGGACTGGTTGTTAAATGGATCTTTGCTAATTACAATTCCATACGGTTTCCCAGTGCCGCCTGGATCTTTTGTTTTGAACGCTTCGGAGATCGTCAAGAGATCTGCCATCGTCTTCGGTTCCGGCAGGTTCAATTTCTTCAGCCAGTCCGTGCGTACATAGAGGAACTGATACTGGTACGGATTATAAGAACTTGGAATCCCCATGAGTTTACCGTCGAAAGTGGCGGTCTTCAGTTGCATTCCGCCATCCATCGACAAGAATTTCTTCGTCTCATCCGTCGCATTCTTGTCATATACGTCCGTGATATCCATAATCATATCCGCTTCGGTCAGCTCTTTCAGCTGTGTAGCATTAACCTTCATGAAGTCCGGAAGATCATTGGAGGCGATGGACATCTTCACTTTTTCCTTGAATTGAACGTCATCGGCGGACACCCATTTATTCGTGAGCTTCACACCGATATCTTTCTCATACGCATCATAGACCGAGTTCTTCTCAAAGCTTTCGCCCTCATCGAATTTGAGATACTGATCGCTTGCCGAAACTGTTGAAACTTCAATCACTTCATTTTTTTGTTCCACAGATGTCTCAGGCTGCTTCTCAGGCTGCTTTTCCCCTTCATTTGTGGTTTTGCCGCATGCCGTGATAGTTAAACTTAGGATCAATGCGACGATCAGAAGTATTCTACTTTTTTTCTTCATATTACCCCTCCACATTGTCTCAAAATAGGTCGTGAATCTACTTCATGCTGCTTCTCTTCCTAGTTCTAGTATAGGAAAGGAAAGGACCCCCATCTATATACTAGTCTTTACTTTCGTATACACCTCTTGACTACCGTCAGGCTTGTCCCTAGAACGCACAAGAGAGAGGGAGTCTCCCTAGGTTAGGTTGACTCCCCCTTCGCTTCGTTGAAACGTTACCGTGTATTAACTCGAATATTCAGCTCCCCACGATATTTGACAAGAGATGACGCGCCGCTTCTTGCTTCATTTTTCGATAAACCTAAGCGCACGTTCTGATTGATATTCAGCTAGACCTTTTGCGAATTGTTGATCGGGAAATCCTCTATGCTGTAGCTTTAAACCCGCTGAAGTTAATGATATATGGTGATGCAATTGATAAAATAACAGCCTATCCGGATCAAGCTTATCGTTCTTAAGATACCGATAGAAATCTTCAAAACGCATCTCCAAAAAACTATGCTCATGCTCAATATCAAAGAACGCTGCTCCTTCGATATCGATCAGAAAGGGCTCCAGCTTATCATTAACCAATACATGGTCAGGACCCAGTTCCCCATGAATAAACCCATACTGCTTTCTAGGCTTAATTCTTGATTCAAGCTCATACAACTTATCGAGCAGTTTACTTTGATTAGACCCGATCTTCTCCATATGCTGAGAGGCGTAAGCTAGCTGTACTTTCGCATTTTTCATTTGTAATGAATGACATTGTTCTGTACTGATCTCGTTAGCATTGGCTTTCCCAAAAATCTGCCTTTCGGTGGTATGCATTGTAGTAAGCATATCCCCCAACTGCTGAAACACTTTATCTTGAACAGCTAATTCGGAATGTTGGAAAAAGGTTTCTGCCTTACGTCCATCTATATATTCAACAAGCGCATAATCAAATGGGTAACGGTCTCTTTCCTTATTCAGATCATAAAGTGCTGGGGTCTGAATTCCATGTTGTGTTAAATACTTATTGTTTAATTCAAACAAATCACTTCCATAGGACTGTTCATTTATATCTTCATTCGCTTTTTCTTCTTCAAAATAATTCATGGAAAGATCCCACACATACAAAACGCAGGAAAATCCATTACTGCACTCAATCTTGTAGACCACCTTTTGTGCGCCACCATGCATTCGTGAAACACGAGTAATTAAATAACTGGTGCCAAAAATCCGTCCAATATAATCCTGTAAGTCGGCCTGATCGAGATGATAGGTAACGTCCATTAACAACACTCCATTGATTAAGTTTTGCCGGCTTCACAATAGTAAATAAAATCCAGCCCAAAGTATAGACTTTTTCTTTCTGATCAATTATGATGTTGAATAAGGTCTTGAAAAAATAAGCATACAAAAAGCCTTTGGATTTTATTCCAAAAGGCTTTTTTTTGATGAAATTTCTAGCGAAACCGGCATATCCTTAAGTTATTTATAATTACTCAACTATCGTGTCCTGTCATCAGCTCTCATCGTGTATACATAATATAATCATCATTCTAACTCATCGCTGTTAACAATACGGCAATCGTATTAAACACACCGTGAACAATCATACCAGGCACGACCGATCCCGTACGTTCATAGGTCCATGCAAGCACAACTCCACTAATAAAATTCACGGGCATGGCATTCATAGTGGGAAAATGTGCAAAAGTAAAGATTAGCGAACTAATCACAATCGCCCATCTCATACTAACACGAGCCCGTAGCCAACGATATAAAAATCCACGGTAAAATATCTCCTCATAAAAGGGTGACACGATCCCTGCCGACACGATACCAATAATTATAGTAAATAGAGTGACATTTTGCTTCAGACTCTCTGTTTTGCTGTTGTCCACCGTATTCCCAAGAAAACTCGTGAGATAGAGAGTGGCCACACTAAATACGATGAGAATGAGTGTCCACAGGGCAATCCTCCACCAATCTTTCGCAGGAAACCCCTTTACTCCTACCTCTGTCCAGGACATTTTCTTCGGTCGTAAAGCAATGAAATATAATCCTAACAAAAGTACAATCGCGATGGTAAGCCCTGTAAGAGTCCCTGAGTAAAGAGTATTCCCCAACCATTGCTCATACATTGACTGTACCGCATACTTGATAACGAATATAACGAATACAAATTCAAGCGCAAGTAAAGCAATAAACTCACGCCATGTCCACTGATCCATCTTCTTCCACATTTCCGTACTGGTCATCCTTAATCCCTCAATCCTCTGTGATATAATTTAATGATATTAGGTGACGTTACGTCACCTACAAGCATTATTTTCGAGAGGAAAGAAGAAACATGAATAGATGGACAACAGGACAAGTATCCAAACAGCGGAACATTTCCGTTCGAACCCTACGTTATTATGATCAAATCGGTCTTCTTACACCGAGTTATAAGGAAGATAACGGCCGCCGTTATTATTCAGAGGAAGATTTATTCACTCTCGAAAAGATAACGTTGCTTAAATCACTATCACTACCGCTTGAAGACATTCAAAATGTAATGGACAAGCTATCTTTTCGTCATATTCTAATCGCACATCATAATCATCTTCAGGAGCAGCTTACTTCTCTTCAGGGCAGTATTGCAAATACTACGTCTTTGATCAACATGATTGATCTAGAAGGTACACTCTCCTGGGATCGGGTTTCTCATCTGGTCCATAACGTACAACCCATTTCTAAACAGTGGATCGATTACTTCAACGATGAAGAAAGTGCATTTCTACAGAATGCACTACCCAATCTCAACAGTAATGACCAGACCACTCAGCAATATGCCTCTTTGCTGCGCCGGATTGAATGGTGCATACAGCAATCTGTTCCACCTGAATCTGATGAAGGTTATAACATTGCCTGCGAGTTAATGAAGCTATCACACGAAACCTTTAATGGAGACGAGAAATTGATGGAGAAGTTTTGGGAAGTGAGGAAGCTCCCTACATTAGAGTCAGGACTATATCCCGTATCCGACGAAGTGCTGAACTTTGTGGAGATTAGCATTGCTCACGTTCAAGAAAAAGGGACGGGACAGAAATAGGAATTGAGGAATTTATTGAAATCATGAGTAGCCCCTTTAAACTGAATAAGCGGCGGATCTCTAAAGGAGGATCCGCCGCTAACACATACTAAAAAAATCGAACTTCATATTTATGACTACTTCATAATAATTGCGATAATCCCTACTATAATACACAAAATCCCACTTATAAATTGTCCTAATCCTGAAGCTTGTCCCATTAGTATGAAATTGAATATGTTTTTACTTTTTCTATTTTTCCCAAATAAACCCTCTTCTTTTCTCATAAGATAAAGACCCCAAACTATCAAAACTACCCCAAAAATAAATAATATACTAAGCAATTATATTCCTCCATTATTTGTTTCATATGTGCATATTTACGAAAAATATTATTTGTCATCTTCATCAAAAATAAACGTTTCTTCAATTGATAAATTAAAAACTGAAGCTATTTTATACGCAAGTAGCACAGATGGATTATACTTTTCTTTTTCTAATGAGATGATTGTTCTAGAAGATACACTTACTTTATCAGCTAGTTCTTGTTGAGTTATTCCTTGTTCTAGTCGTAATTCTTTCACTCTATTTTTCATTAAATATCTCCTTGATTAAAGGACATGATTATAATATTTTCTAGAACCAAATTCACTAATGATTAAAGATATTAAAACAATTAATAATGCAGTATTTGTAGGAATTACTACAAAATTAGTTAAAAACATAATAATTATAATTACATACATCAAAAAACGCATTGAAAAGTGAGAAACTTTTCCATCAATTAAAATATCTCTTTCATCATATTCCTTTGACATGTTCCGTTCCAATATTTTGTTATTGCGGGATTTAAGGTAAGAAATTATTGAAATCAACAAAATTATTCCACCTATGAATAACATGACATAACCATAATTAAATCCTTCCGATGTATCGAGATATAATTGAATAAATCCCAATACCATTAACAAGATTGATAATAAAAGTCGCTGTATGAATAGTTTTTTCAAATGTAATTCTCCTAACTAACTTATTCTTCTGAAGTGAAGTTCGTTTCATATGAAGTTTACTTCATGTGAAGTTAACTTCATAATATCTTATTTCAAAGTAAATAACAAATGGTAAATAATAGCGCTTTAAATAACAGATTATTTCATCATTTGAACAATTTTATTGTAATAGTGTTTAAGTAATCTGCCCGTTAGCTGAATAAAGGCAGTCGATCACGTTGACTGATCGGCTGCCTTATCCTGTTTATTGAGCTATTGATACTCTTTAGCTTAAGGACTAATCTCTAATTTCATTATTGAATAATGTTAATGGGAACATCCTGTGGTTAAACTTGACGCTCAGTATCCATGTCCTTTTTATACATTTTTTCCGCTTCAATAGGACTCTCTTTTGCCGTCATATGGCTTGGAATTACCCGATAAACTTGAACCGGACCGCCGAATACAGCTGATCTATACTTCTCCACATGCTGCTTGGACAGGGGGCGATTATAGTAACCTGGTACATACTTATTCATCATTTCCTGAAGTACATGAGTGGCTTCATCCAAATCCGTGATCGGTTCTGCTTGTCCGAATATCATTACGCTCATATAAGCCGTATCCGTTTTCGCAGGTACCGGATCCGTAATGGTTCCATATTCCTCACATACCGTAAAACACACCTCTGAATTATCACTCATCACCTGATTCCGCCTTCCGTCTCCAGCCCCGTGAAAATAGAGTTTCCCTTCTGTCCATACATAATTAAGTGGCACAACATAGGGGAGTTTGCCATCAGCCAACCCAAGATAACCCAATCTCGCTTGCTGAAGGAACCCTTCAATCTTCTCTTGATCCAGGCATTCCCTGCTCTTGTAACGAACCGAATTCATATCGATATCTCTCCTTTAACTCTAGCGTGCGGCAACGACCAAATTGCGAATACCAGCGTTGTTACGGTAGTATATCAATGAATGGATTGCATTAAAATATCCAAAAATGACCGTTTAAAGCAATCCATAATTAATATTATTATGATTGGGCTTCTATTTGGAGGTGTGTACGATGATGAAAGTAATTCGTAATGATAAGAGAGCGATCTGGCAGCAATTGCTTGATCAAGCAATTCATAATATTACTAGCGGAGTCTGGGCGCCAGGAGAATTACTAATACCTACCCGCGAACTTGCTCACATCGTAGGTGTCTCACGCTCAACTATACAGATCGTCTATGAGGAATTGTTAAGTCGAGGTTATACAGTTACCTCTCGCCGAGGAGGAACGCGAGTTAGTAGATGGAAGCAATTCAATGTGTCAACGAAGGAAATAGAAACAGAGGGTCCCACACCTCCTTCACTCTCCTTGTTAGACTCAGCTGTTGATCATTTACATGACTGGTTCAGAGGTAAAGAACAGATAGAAGTGGATATTGATTTCAGTCCTCATGAACCCTATTTGGATGAACAATTCCAAAAGAACTGGCGGCAATCGCTGCTCCACGCATCTGCTGAAATGGATTTATCAAGCTGGGCTTACGGTAATTGCTACGGTTACACACCTTTACGTGAGCAAATACAGCGTTATTTATCCCTTGAACGGGGCATACATATCCAAACTAATCAGATTCTGTTGACCTCAGGAGCTCAACACAGTATCGACTTAATCGCACAGTCGCTTTTAGCTGATGGGGATACAGTTTCAGTAGAAGATCCAGGTTTCCCAGCTGCTTGGATGGCGATGAAATATCGACGAATGAATGTGGTACCTGTTCCCGTTGATGAGTATGGTCTGGTGGTGAAGCATATTCACCCTCAATCCAAACTGATCTTTGCCACCCCTTCTCACCAGTGCGCAGTAGGGGTCGTTATGTCGGAGACCCGTCGGCAACAATTGCTACATAAAGCGGTTCAAGAACGGTTTTGGATCATTGAAGACGATTATGATAGTGAATTCCGGTATCGTGGGGAGCCGCTGCCAACGTTGTTTAGTCAGGCACCCAATAATACTTTGTATCTCATGAGTTTCTCTAAAATGATTGCTCCTGGCATTCGTATTTCGGCTATTATAGGTTCATCCGAGGCAATTGCTCAACTAGCGAAGGTACAAGAACTGACTTACCGTCATCTTCCGATTATGGATCAGCTAACACTAAACCATTTCATTAAAAAGGGTCATTTTATGCGGCATATGAGAAGAGTCAGAAATGTATATCGAAGAAGACACGAAGTCATGACAAAAGCTATTATGGCTAGTGGTTTAGGGGAGCGTTTTACACTCAGTGGAGTAGAAACAGGATTGCATATGTTACTTGAGGCTGAGGAATCATACGACGAAGAAACTGTGACAAATTTAGCCCTACAACATGGAATACGTGTTTACCCTCTTGGATCCTATTGTCTGGATAGCAAAAGAAAGGGATGGGTATTGGGGTTTGCAAAAGTAGATGAAGTATCAATTGAGCAGGGGATACATCGCCTTGCGGAGATAATTCTATAAAATCATTTCCGCAGGCAAATTTTTGAAATCAACGATATACTTCATTTCCATCTCTTCTTTTCTCTCATTATTACCAAAAACTCGTCGCTACATAAAATAAAGCTCAGCGTATCATTTCTAAGGTGACACGAAAGAGCTTCTCCAGCTTTCAAAGCGGAGAAGCTCTTTCACATTTTTTTTGAAGTTAGAGAACTTGATCATCCATATACGACGAGTCCTTGTGTTTCATCCTATCCTCTTCCTATGTTTCACTAACTGTCATACTATTTTTCACTCTCTTTGCCTTGGTTATCCTTCACCCATTGATGCGCTTTGGCTGCTTCTTCGATTTCATAGAATGCCCAGTGGGTGCTTAGTACATCAGTAAAACTTGGTGATTCGACTCCATACAGCGGCCCACGATCGAACAGGCGATTTAATATTTTCACCGCTTCTGCGCGGGTAAGCTTTTCATTTGGTTTGAACGTATTGCCCTGATAACCTTCCATAATGCCATAACCTTGGATGCGCATAATCGCTTTGCTTGCCCAGTGTTTGTCGGAAAGATCAGTATAGATCATCTCGTGATCTGTTCTAGCCTTGGTTTTTCCTTGTTTCGCTATCCAGCGATCCACGATGACAGCCATCTCCGCTCTCGTAATACCATCCTCAGCGCCAAAGCGTCCATCCATGTATCCCTGCATTATGCCTACCTGATTTACGATCTCCATTTCTCGGAATGCCCAATGCTTTGCGTCGGTATCCTTGAAGGAAGAAACCGAAGCTCCATTACCTTTGTACTCTGTTTCGAGATTACGTACCAGCATTGCCGCCATTTGAGAACGGGTTACGGTTTTCTCCGGACCGAAGGTGCCGTCAACAAACCCTTTAATATACGGCTTATGTGTTCCCGCTTCTGCTTGCTGCTGCGACACAAAGTATTCCTTCCAGCCTTTCATATAAACCATGGTGAACGTACTGAATTTGTTGATGTTGAATCGGATGCCCATCTCGTTTTGCTTGTACGCAACCAATTCTCCACGAATCAGTTCCTTGGTACCATCGCTATGCTCGACAAAGATGGCGAGATTGTCCAAGATCGCTTGGCGTTCGGCTTCATTCTGCGGCAAGCTGTCCTTAAGCGGCAGAACAAGCGTCACGGGACGGCTCTGCATGTTCGTTTCGATCGTCATCGGACGACCTAAGATCTTGATCTCTTGACCCTTAATGATTTCCCGGACTTGCTCTTCCTTCTTCGCCCGTTCCTCCACCGCTTTCCGTTCACTCGCTTGCTTTATCGGAACAAGACGGAAGTAGAGGTCCTTGTCGAAGCCATTCAAGGCTTCGCTTGGAATGACGATACGGACATTGTCGGTGTAGATTTCGAGATTTGCTTGCCCAGCCGACAACGTACCTACCGCACTGGCAGAAAGCTTTACATCGATCTGCGATACTTTGTCCTTCTCGTCAGGAATGACGATGCGTGCGGTTTTGTCCGTTTTATTCTTTAACTGTTCAACCGCTTCTTTCGCACGCTCCGACGTAAATGTGACTTCATCTTTTACCGTACCGTTTGGTTCTGTTGTTCGGGTAATCGGCGTTTTGGAAATGACTTCTCCTTCTCCAGCCCGCACATCCACCAACACCTCTTCTTTAGTTGGTGTTGAAGGCACTCCTGGTGGTGTTGGATCAGGATTCGGATATGGTTCTGGATTCGAAGGTGCTTTTACTGTTTGAGTTACATTAAACGCAACATCGGTCATGTTCGTTGCTTTAACTGTAATCGTCGTCGTAAAGGTACCTGCTTCCAATCCATCTTTTGATTTTATTGTAAAAGTCGTTGACGGCGTACCATTGTCCAGTTTTGTTACAGCAGGCCCTGCAATTTCAAAGTTACCTGCTTGTGTTCCACTATTCACTACGTACAGGTTATCTAGGTCGCCAGTGCCTGTACGAGTAATCGTGATTGTTTTGGTTTCTTGTGTACCATTTGCATAACCAGCAGTTAATAAAGATAACGACTGGTTACTAATTGGTGCTATGGTATAAGTCGGTATTGGATCCGGATTTGATGATGCTTTTATCACTTGCGTTACAGTGAACACTGCATCGGTCATGTTGTTTGCTTTTACTGCAATCATTGCCGTATAGGTTCCTGCTTCCAATCCATCCTTAGCTTTTATTGTAAAAGTCGCAGATGGCGTATCTTTATCCAGCTTGGTCACATCGGGCTCAGCAATTTCAAAGCTTCCTGCATCCGTTCCACTGATCGCTGCTATTAGATTTTCAAGATCACCCGTCCCAGTGCGAGAGATCGTAATTGACTTGATTTCCTGAGTTCCATTCGCGTAACCAGCGGTTAATTCCGTTAACGTCTGGTTACTTATTGGTGCAATTGTATAGGTCAATGGGTCCGGATTTGATGATGCTTTTACCACCTGTGTTACAGTGAACGTTACATCGGTCATGTTGGTTGCTTTTACTGCAATCATTGCCGTATAGGTTCCTGCTTCCAATCCATCCTTAGCCTTTATTGTAAAATTCGCAGATGGCGTATCTTTATCCAGTTTGGTCACATCGGGCTCAGCAATTTCAAAGCTTCCTGCATTCGTTCCACTGATCGCTGCTGTTAGATTCTCAAGGTCGCCCGTTCCCGTGCGAGTGATCGTAATTGAATTTGCTTCCTGGGTTCCATTCGCGTAACCAGCGGTTAGTTCCGTTAACGTCTGGTTACTTATTGGTGCAATTGTATAGGTTTGGTTCTCTGTCCATTTGGCATAGAGAATCAGATTTGCAGTTACAGTATCAGCCTCGAAATCCCAAGGATTATTATACTCAGTGTCCTTATACCAACCAGCAAATGTATAACCTGATCTTGTTGGAGCATCTGGTGCTGTGAGCTTTGCATCCCTTGCAATATCGGATAGAGGTGTTACTTCACTTCCGTTTTGCGAATCAAAGGTTACGGTGAAGGTAAGACCTGGAACATCTTCTGCATAATTTTTATTAACGTTCTTACCATTTCCTAGTTGTCCAACACCATTATTACCCCAGGCAACGATTGTACCGTCATCCTTCATTGCTAGAGAATGATCAGCATAATTACCTCCCGCGGCAATAGCCATAGCTTCATGAAAGATGTTCCCGTCTTGATTACGCACGAATACGGGAATTGGACTATTAACATTGCTCAGATTACCTATCTGACCATATTTATTGAATCCCCATGCCCAGACAGTACCATCTTCCTTTAAAGCCAATGTATGCATAGAGCCTGCATCAATCGCCATAACATTCGTAAGTCCGCTTACTTGGAGAGGGTAAGGTTCTGAAACATTGTCGCTTTTACCATTTCCCAATGCTCCTTCAGTACTATTGTATCCCCATGTCCATACCTTGCCTTCATTATCTAGAGCAACCGTAAATCTAGAACCTGCTGAAGCAGATAGGGCTTTAAAGTCTGAATCATCGCTGTGCTTTACTTTCTCTGGTATAAATTTATTCTTATTATCACCTTGTGAACCCCACATCCAAAGTGTACCATCCATATCGATTGCTAATGTTTGGTCATATCCCGCGAATATGGATTTGGCGATCAACGGGGTTGTTCCATCTGCAAGCATGACCTGCTTAGGGTGGGTAACTTGGGGATCTGTGTTTATAAGCCCTAATTGACCCTCTCCATTCCATCCCCACGTCCATACAGTACCGTCTCTCTTTAGAGCTGCAGTATGAGATGTGCCTGCTGCAATAGCTATTACATCAGTAATACTATCTACCATGTAGGGTTTGTTTCGACTTGATCCAGAAGTACCATCCCCCAATTGGCCGTTGTTATCACTTCCCCAGGTCCATACACGTTCATCAGGATCTAATGCCACAGTGTGAGAACCTCCTGCTGCGACCTGCAATGCTACCAGATTAGTCCCGTCCTCTTTCTTTACTTGCATAGGAGTCTTGCGATGGGTTTCAAGCCCTGCATCTCCCAATCCAAGCTGACCACTCTGATTGCCCCCCCACGTCCATACAGTACCATCTGTTTTTAAAGCCACGGAATGAGATTGACCGGCTGAGAGCGGCAAATATTTGGCCAATTTCTGGATGCGATGATTTCCGAAATCAGCTACATACACATTTCCCATACGATCGATCGCCACACCTGTTGGATAGTCAAACTCTCCGAGTTCGCTTCCATAACCATTATTAGGGAGATCTGGACCGTCGTATTCTTTTCCCCACTTCGTCCATTTATTCGATGCTATATTTAGCTTCTGAATGCGATGGTTATTGCTATCCGCTACATATACATTGCCTTGGTTATCTACCTCAACACCGTTGGGCTCATCAAACTCACCCAAATTAATTCCTGGACCGTCGCCTTCCTTCTTCCACTCGCTCCATTTAGTTGTATAATCATACGTTACATTCCCACCATTATCCTCCACTCTATTTTTTTCGATCTTTACCTTCTGAATACGATGGTTATCACGATCCGCCACATATACATTGCCTTTGCTGTCCACTGCCACACCGGTTGGCTGATTAAACTCTCCGCGCTGGCTTCCTGTCCGTTGTCCATTTTTCCCAAAAACGATCCATTTCCCAGTTGCTGCATCAAGCATTTGGAGGCGCTGATTTGTCGTATCTGCCACATAAACATTTCCGTCCTGGTCTACAGCCACATCAGATGGAATGCGAAACTCACCGGGTGCAATTCCCCACCCATTATCTATAACATATTTACCATTGTACTCTTTTCCCCACTTGCTCCATTTTCCTGTGACGGCGTTCCACTTCTGGATCCGATGGTTTAATTTATCGGCAACATAGATATTCCCGCTGTTGTCTACAGCAATGCCTGTTGGACTATTAAACTCTCCAAGGGCACTGCCTGCTGCTCCGCCACCTTTCCCCCACTCCACCCATAGACCTGTGGATATGTCGAGCTTCTGGATGCGATTATTATCGTAATCAGCGACATAAACATTACCTAGGCTATCGGTTGCCACACCGACGGGGTACCCAAACTCACCCGGGTTCGTACCTTTTTCTGATCCAGCCTTACCATATTGACTCCATCCCTTGGCTGCAAGTGCAGGATAGGCAAATAGAGTTGTAGCAATCATCAAGATTACCATGCACCATACGAACAATTTCCCTGCAAAATGATTTCTACTTCTCCGATTCATTACTTTAATTTCCTCCTTTTTGAGCTTAGCTTGTATGTAAGCCTTTTACGATCTACTACTACCAGGTACTTCCGATAATTCTTACAAAGCATCAAATATCATCCTATCAAAGCTCACTCACAAAATTCTCATAAGTAATCTGTTTTTATATTTCGGAGGAAAATTAATAGAAACCGATGAATCAAATCTGTAGACAGAGCCTTATATGAGGCCTAAAATGAAGGCCCCAGGCGAAATTTGCATAATGGATTCTTACCTCCATTCAAAAAAAAAAAACTAAAACCCGATATCCGGGTCCCAGTTTTTTGATAGAAAATGCCATTAGAGGAAGTTCTAATAAATCAGTTTAGCCATATCAGACGAATGTAGCAGGACTACTCTAATTACTTGTCAGAAAATGATGGCGTAGGAGCCTCAGCAATCGCAGCCTGCAAAGCCGGAATATTTCTTTTGTAAATGTGAATCGCGATTTCCAGCAGCGCCTCGAACCTCCCATTCCTTTTAGATTGATCATCCATCATTCGCTCCTACTCAAAGGCTTATGAGAATGACAGATAACTACTTGGCAAAAAACAAAGGAACTTAGCAAGGTTAGACTGAACTTTCATTTCATTCAGTAATCGCGCGCTGCATCGAACCAGCATTGAGCCATCTCCTCTTCTATTGGCTGGCCAATCAGGTGGTCAGACTGGCTGAGTTGCCATACCGCTTCACCAAGATCTTCTCGTTCGGTGGTGTCGATGCCTTTGACGTTGTTGAAGCGTACGGTGAAAGAGGTTATGGCGGCCTCGGCTTCGGCAAAGCTACGGGCCTCAGACAAAGTTGCCTGTGCAGCGTTATAAGCTTCATTAGCAAGCTTAGCCAGACGTTTAGGCCAGGACGAGAACGGGCGCCCGAACTCGGTCGTCCACCACTCAGGCTTTCGTAATTGGCTCACTGAAGCATGGTCAGTCCAAGGGCGGGTTTCTGCGCGTGTTTTCATTTGCTGTTTTAGACGCTTACCAGTGATCTCTTCCACATTGTAAGCGATAAATCTGTCAAGCAACGGCCACTCGTTCAAGGTCGGCAAGTCCCCCAGATCAGGCATGAAGCGTAGCTCCAGATTCGTTAACTGGGCATGCTGAGCCAATAAATCCAGGTCGCAGAAGTTTCCCCACAAACTCAGTGAGGTTAGGTTTGGGAACCTGTTTAGACACTCCAGCGAGATGGGTTGTCCCAGTGGTGTGTTCTGTAGCGTCAGGCTCGTTACCTTGTGTAACTCACCCATGTCGGGCAGCAAGAAAGGAGGATCATTCTTGCGTCGCCCGGTGCGCGGCGCTAGTGTCAGAGAAGATGGCATATCGCCTGTGGCCGAGAAGCGTGATAGATCGCCGGACACACTCAGGCGGAAAGGCTGCTTCGGAAGCATTAGGCTAAGGGACCTCCCAGATGGGCCCAACTCTACATGCAAGCCATGCAAATTAGACTGACTGGCGTTCGCCACCGTGTCTTGAGACAGGATCGGAGTCCATGTCATCTCTTCAATGGGACGTTTCTGTGCCCAGTCAAAGAAGCCTGAATCACTGCCTGTATAATGCAGAAATCGCGGCCAGGGAGAGCCAGCCGGTGTGATAAAGACATCGAATACGGTCCAATCGATATGCGCATCAGACTCGACATGAAGGTCTGCCTTCTTCCCCAATTGCGACGGACCCATGGATAAACTGCCTACACCGGGCTTAAGGACAAGAGTGTGACTGCGTGGACCTGTCAGGTTGATAGGATAACTACCAACTTCTATAACAGAACCTGCTGAAAGACAAGCTTGGTTATCATTTGGCATTTCTATCATCCTTCCCTCTTAATTAAGCATGTCAAGATCTAACTACCCACGCCAAACTCTATCTTCTGATCAATAAATTGCTTGAATCTTGTAAAATACTGCTCTGATGCCTCCCAGCGCCTAAGGTCCAAAAAAGACATGTCCTGCTTGCCATATTGATTGGGCGGCTGATAATGCCGGGAAACATAAGTTCCATGATCCACTGTATAAAAATAATACGCTTCATCTGGAGTCTTGATTTCAATCCGAGCATGCAGGTAGTCTCCGTCCTCGTCCGTATGCGCATTACGGAAGCTGTAATATTTTGAGCCGTCCCAGAACCCGTCATCCTCCTCTTCTTCCGAATATAATTCCTGAATCACATCGTGTTGCAAAATGTCTTGCACATATTGGACCTCAATGTTTCGTAAATAAAGTTCAGCCATATTAATACAGGTCAACAACATAGTCCAGCAATCGCTAATCTCCGCTAGCTGTTCCTGAGACTCTTCTGTAATATCCTCCCACTCAGACCCTTCATCTATGGTTCTCCTCAACAAACCGATGGAATGATCTTGCTCCAGCCAAATATAATAGTGATGCCGGTGATCTTTCATATAAACGCTGAGATCCCGCTCATCCCCGTCTGCATCAATATGCTCCAGTTGAACTTTGAAAAATACGCCTTGCTCCTGAAAATCAAAAGATGGTTTGTCATCCGTCATTAAAATACACTGAGTCAATTTCAATATATTTTCCTCATTGATCGTGTTATGGGTAAAATAAAAATGAACAGGTTTCTTTCTCGTGAGGGTTTCATTTACTTTTTTCAATGCGGAACGCCCTTCTACAATAACATTCACCAGCGTGCAAAAGGAAAATTCCATGTCCTCCTCATCCATATCCAGAAAAACTTCATCAATCAACACCTCATGAATGTCCACCGGAAGCTCCTGAAATACGCCGTCTCCCTCCCATACATTTACTAAGCATGCAATAGATTTCTGCCCGTCTACTTTGATGCTGTACTCGTCATCCTGAACTAAAACCGCAGCGCTAAGATCACCTATAACAATTGTTTCCCCATGATTGTAGGTGCCGCACAATATTTCCTCAACCATCAGATTGCCCGAAACATAGATTTCCTGACCGCCTACAGCTATATTTTTCGCATTCAAATTACCGGTTACCATAAGCCCTATAGCACCATCTGTTTCTTTATTATAGAGATTGTCTACTGTAAAATTCCCATCGATAAAAATGATGATTACCTCTTTTTGTTGCGGGAAAGCCTGCTCCCAATCCAGATTAAGAGAAGGCAGCGTCAAATCCCCTTCATAATAAGCGGCTAGCTGCTCGTCACTGAAATCCTGGTAAAACTTCGCCCACCAAGATCCTTCCGGAAATTTATCTGCTAGTTGACTAATAGGAATGAATCGGAAAAGATTGCTCATACATTATTTTCCTTTCATTTTCAAATTTCCATTATTCTCTCATATGTAAAAATAAGGGTCAATCTCAACTTTACAAACCATCCCCCACTAGAGTAAAGGACTGATTAAAATCAGCCCCTCCTCATCAAACCGTACGTGAGGTTTTCCCTCATACGGCTTTCCGATGTTCTTCTTTCATGCGCATACGGTCTACAATAATGTTTTTAATCCACACTGTTTGGCAATGAACTTCACTTCGTTTAAAGTCCCTATCCATCTTCTTCTTTGTCTTTTCTTGGCGTACCATCTTGCAAACCTCTGTAGAATATACCAATCCAGTTTGGCTAATCTCTTCTGGCTATAGTTCGTATAGTAGTAATTTCTCCATCCCTGTATTTTCGGGTTGAGCCATTCTACATGTTCTTGAAACGACCTCACTCGCATTCTTGGCGGAGCTAATCGTTCTTTGACCACTTCTCGAATACGTTCTTCTGCCTTCTTCGTTAACCATTGCTGAGTTGTAAAGTATACTTTTCCTTGCGAGGTTTCCGCTTTTGTTTTTCGGTGGTGCATTCCTAAGAAGTCGAATCCTTCATCTCCCGTCCATATGCCCACTATTCGCGTTTTGGTTGGATGCAGGGTTAATTCCAGTCGCTCCATTATGGTTTGGACAAGCTTGTAGGCTTGTTCTGCGTCTTTCTTCGTCTTGCAAACAATCACCAAATCATCTGCATACCTTGTTAATTCCCCGAGTCCATTTCCGTGCTTTTTCCATACCAAGTCGAAATAATTTAAGTAAATATTCGCTAGTAGTGGAGAGATTACACCGCCTTGTGGTGTGCCTAAATCTGACCGACGGATACTTCCTTCCTCCATAACTCCTGCACTAAGCCACTTCCTTATTAACTTCAATACTCTTCTGTCGTTGATACGCATTTCTACCAACTTCATGAGTTTCTCTTGGTTAATGTTATCGAAGTAACCTTGGATATCGACGTCTAATACCCAATTTCCTTTGCGGTTACAGGCTTTCCGGATGCGGTCGAGCGCTTGTTTGGCACTTCTTTTTGGTCGAAAACCAAAAGATACTTCTTGAAAATCCATTTCGAAGATGGGTTCAATCACGAGCTTCGTTGCCATCTGTATGACTCGATCTCGTACCGTTGGGATTCCTAAAGGTCGCTGTTTTCCATCCTTTTTCGGGATGTAGTGTCTTCTGACAGGTTGCGGTTGGTAGTTGCCCTCTCGTAAAACTTGCTGACATTCTTGAAGAAATTCCACTTCGCCTTGCCTTTCAATTTCTGCAATGGTTATTGCATCCACTCCAGCTGAGCCTTTATTCGCACGGACTCTTCGCCATGCTTCTAGAAGGATATCCTCTCGGTACACTTTGTCATATAGTGCGTGAAACTTACGTTTCTTGTTTTCCTTGGCAGCATGACATAGCTTTCTCTGGAGTTGTTGAACTTTTTCCTTTGGTGTCGTTAGCCTTTTGGCATTCACTCACTCGTACCTCCTTTAAGAGCGTAAACAAAGCAGGACTCCTTCCCTCCCTAAAGTTATGTTGTCTTTAGGTTCTTAGGTACTATGTGCCCCTCGGACTCCCTTCCCACAGGCGGTTCACTTCGTCTTTTGAACTTATAGAGCACCTTTTTACGGACTTCTAAAAAAAAAAAAATCTGTGTGGGGGAGGGTCTCCCCAGTTCACTGCATTATCTTTCAACCCATGCCGTTCCCTTTACGCCGGAAGGTTCTTCACTGTTGACCCAAGTTCTGTACAGCTTCCTTGGCCTTCGTCTACTGTTGCGAGACTCGGCACCTTCTTCTCCCCTTCGCAGGGCCTTTTTGACGACGCGGCAGGATTCACTTCATGTTGCGGCCTAGGTTGTTGCTCGCCCTATCTCTGATAAGTACTTTTGTCGATGCGCTTTTACACACAGATTTCGCCATGCGCAAGCATCCTAGCTACAAAGGTGGCTTGGTCCCTCCTTTGGTTGGACTTTCACCAACTAGATAATGCGTGCCTCTGGGCACGCCAACAAAAAAAGGCCATCCTTCTATGGGATGGCCTGACAAATCAGAAGTACAATAGTAATCACCGTTTATTATTTTTTCAAAACCGGTATCCAAATCTCACTTCTGAAGGTGGGTGAAGATATATCCTTACCCTCATTCCATAAAATCTCCGGGCCTCTTGCCAACTCATAATTAGCGGTAGGGAACCATTCAGAATAGATGCGTCCCCAGACATTTTGCAATGTAT
Source organism: Paenibacillus sp. FSL E2-8871 (assembly GCF_038000345.1). Lineage (NCBI taxonomy): Bacteria > Bacillati > Bacillota > Bacilli > Caryophanales > Paenibacillaceae > Paenibacillus > Paenibacillus sp. FSL E2-8871. The sequence goes on from NZ_JBBOBV010000001.1 coordinate 3,439,785, forward strand.
CGGGAAATGGTCCAACGGCTTCGAATACAGCCCATGTTGCTGCAGGAACATCTAGTTTCGTTAACTTTTCGGGGCATTCCTTGGTTGTAGCAACGCCAACATAATGGTCAAGTTCTCCCTTTTCTTCCATTCTCTCTTCAGAAAAATTCATCGATGCTTGAATCAGTCCCTGAGGTTCGACATTTGAGAGCTTTTTGAGCTGGTCGATGTCATCGCTAGTTAAGCTTTTCCACATAGATGCGATTTCCGGATTTACGCCATTAAATTGGATAGGTACCCTTCTCGTAATGCCAACGATACAGAATGACTCTTTTTCAATGATACGATAGTTCATTGCACTTCCCCCTTGAATCGTTAATTGAAAGGTCAAGCGCGGATAGGCTTTTAATGAAGGGCCATGCAACTTTACCGAAGAGGGCGGAATACCGTGCAAGCCTTGGAAAGCTCTAGAAAATGCGTCTGCTGAGCTATATCCGTATTTCACCGCCACATCCATAACTCTTAATTCTCCAGCTTGAAGCTCAAATGCCGCAGATGTTAGGCGTCTCCGACGGATGTATTCTGATAGCGTGATGCCTGCAAGGAATGAGAACATTCTAGAAAAATGATATTCGGAACAACAAGCCAACCTAGCCGCTTCCTTCAGGTCTATATCATCAGCAAGATTCTCTTCAATGTATTGTAGAGCCCCGTTCAGATTTGCAAGCAAATCCATTCGAATGACCTCCCTTCACTAACAATATAGCAAGTATCGTCGGCATCCATCCGACATCTCATGCACAGTTTTGCTGGGTACCTAGGAGAAACTTGCCGCTACTTAAGATACGGTTCACCGCGCATTCAAAAAAGAGGTGCGAAAAGCCGGTTCATCACCGGACGCTTTTCGCACCTTCTCTCTCTTGCCTAAATTAACGCGTCGAAATGGCCCTCCGAGTTCACCGTCGCCGTCCGGGGATCGGTCAGACCGATGCCCTTGAGGCCTCCCTTCCACTCAATCCGCGAGAGGGGGAGGTGATCTTGAAGCGGAGAAGCCGGTACAAAATTTACGGGGGCGCTACTCCCGCTTTTCTGTACGAGTTGGGACTCCAGCAGCCGGATTTGCCGCTGCAGCTGCTCCCGGCGATAAGGAGTCTGCATCTCACTTCCTTGTGCCGCATTCACTTTATCCAGTTCCATCATCAGCCGGTTCCGCTGTTTCTCCAGGGAACTGACATCACTCTGTGTACCGCCGTAGGCCGCAATGGTCTGTACAGAGCTGATGCCTGATACTGTCTGTGCCGCCATGATCTTTCCCTCCCTTTCCTCGGCTCCCAATCCAAATTCAGCCAAATTTGAAAGTTCTAATCATCTTTATTACCCAGCAGGCCCCGTCATGACAACATCACAGCCTCAATTAGAGAATAATCGTCATATAGTCTCAGTCGGCCGCTTGTTTCGACCCTACCAAAGACCCATCGAAGGCTGGCTAAAGTCCCTTCAGAGCTCCCTTACTCGTCCTTCAACCGCCGCTGATACAAAATGACAGACACTACTGTTAGCACAACTGTCCATGCCAAGGTAATGAGGAGGGGGTTTAATAAATCTCCCGTCATAATACATTGGTTGAAATTGCATTCCGTCCTCCTGATCAGCGACACTACTTGGATATATAAAACAATTATAAAGTCAGGATACTTTTTTGTCAGTTTCTAACTAAAAACACAACGTCATGTCCTATCTAAACGTTCGTCCAGCCGTTCATGTTCATTCGATTCCTTTCACTTAACAAGTATAAGCGAGGAAAATGGGGGTCACTTTAAGACTATCTGTTATGCAAGAAGGGGCTCAGCATATGACATATGGAGAAATTCTATTTCGTACGGCAACGTCTTTCGTTGCTCTACTAGTTTTGACGCGTCTTCTCGGTAAAAAACAAGTCGGACATCTAACGTTTTTCAATTATGTAACAGGGATCACCTTCGGCTCCACCACTGCGGAAATTATCGTCAACAGACAAATCACGCTGCTGCAAGGAATATCTAGCTTGGTCTTATGGTCGCTCTTGGCGTTCAGCGTTGCATTGATCGGACTGCGCTCTGTCAAAGCACGTGAGATTCTCGACGGCCAACCTACGATTCTCGTCAAACAAGGCAAGATTCTGGAAGAGGCATTAGCTAAGCAGCACCTCAACATCGACGATTTAAGCATGTTACTTCGGAATAAGGATGTCTTTTCACCCGAAGAAGTCGAATTTGCAATTCTGGAACCTGACGGTAAACTTAGCGTGTTGATAAAAGAAGAACTGCTGCCTGCAACAAAAAAAGATATAAAAGTAAACGTTGCACCTATTCACAATATCCCAACTGAGCTTATCGTTGATGGTAAAATCGTAGAAAAGAATCTTAATAAAATAGATGTCTCCGTTGTCTGGCTCAACCAACAATTAAAGAAAGCCAACATTTATTCTTTAGATCAAGTATTTTACGCAGAGCTCCAATTGGACGGGAGTCTGTATATCGACAAATACCAGGATATAAATCCATAAAAGACCCTCAAAGAGAACAGCCCCCAGACTGTTCTCTTTCGCTGTCTGCCTTAGAAGCAGGTGAACGAGCGAATCCGATTCAAATCAATACCGAAGTACCCCCAGAAGAGACCGAACCATCTGAACCCTGCAACAGAATTACGCCCGACGAATACCGGGAAGAACCAGAATTGCTCGCCGTTGTTCAGCCAAATGTATGTGTTGCGGAACAAACAGCCTCTGATCGCACCGGGGTCGATGGCAAATGCAGTGGCCGACATTTGCGGTACGAATTGCGGTGGAGGTGCCGTCGGCGCTTGAACGCCTCCCGGTGCAGCTCCTGGAGGTCCCGGAGTCCCAGGAAATCCACCTGGTCCACCTGGTCCACCCGGTCCACCCGGTCCTCCTGGTCCTCCTGGTCCACCCGGAAACCCTGGGAATTGGCCGCTTCCCGGCGTTGGAAAAAATCCCATATATGATCACTCCTTTCAATGAGTAGGCACAATCATCATATGCATTCGCGGAAAGAGTGTTTGGGCGAATGCCAATAAATAATCCGCGCCCAGCCGAAGCTGAACAGTAATGAAATTTAGCCGCCTAAAAGCCTTTTTCACCTGCTTCGGCTCATAAATATGGACGAATATCCGCTTATGCTGATTCCTAATTTGTCTTAGAATTACCGTAGAAGTTTAAAAAAGGCTGTGATTCTAATTTTAATCAGAAGAGACAAATGGTTGCAATATCGCATCCTTCGCAAAGGTTCCTCTCTCGCCGGACGGCTGCCAGAGACACAGTTGCTTAAGAAGAACGCATTAACGAATATGCTGCTTCACTATCAAAGCGTCGTATTGAAACCCCGCAACGGGAGTTACGGAAGGGATATCCTGTTCATTAAAAGAAACGGTGCAAACGCCTATCGTATTCATAACGAAAAGAAAGCCTTCACCATGACAGACAGCGATAAGTTACTTAAATTGTTCCGTAAAAAAAACAGAGGTCGTGGATATATTGTCCAAAGGCGTCTGCAGCTTGCCCAAATTCAACACAAGCCATTCGACATTCGGATAATGGTTCAGCGACAAAAGAGCTCTTCATCCACTTGGATCGTGACAGGCTCATACGCGAAAGTTGCGGCGCAAGGATATCTAGTCACGAATGTGGCTAGCCGCACCATTCCAGTCCTTGAGGCACTCAAATTAGCCCGAATCGGAGATCGGAGCTTGCTTGTCAAAGCGGAACAGATCGCATTATTGGCAGCCACACGACTGGGAGAGCGTTACCCAAAGCTTAGACAAGTCGGGTTCGATATAGGCATCGACAAAAACTTCCGGATTTGGATCATTGAAGGCAATTATCAACCAGACTTACGCCCATTCCGGCTCTTGAAAGATTCCTCAATGCATCGCAGAATATTATGGTATAAGAACCATTAAAACGAGAAAAAAGACGACCAGCCTCTTATCTTTGGCCTGTCGTCTTTTCATGTTTGGTGCGTATCCTTGATAATCCCCCGCTTGCAATTTTACTTACGTCTTTTGTTACTTACAACACGCGTCACTTGGAACTTATTTACCCCTACCTGTATAATGGCAAACTGGCTGTAAGAAGTGCCGGAAGACGTATAAGGTTCCGCTTGAATATTTCCACTCGGCGTTCTAACCGTTGCAGTGATTCTAGTCACCAAACAGACTCCACGGCTAGAAGCTTTCCAAGTCTCGTCACGCTGAACATTATAATTGTCATCACTACATAAGATGGATGCATATTCAACTTTTCCAAATGCATTAAACGATGTGGAGTTAAAGATCTGTACGGGGTCATAACCGCCAGCTTTTCTATTTCCCATCCTCAAAACCTCCCTTATTATCGATATTATTCATTAAATGCAATTACATCGTTTTGGTAAGGTATAAATGTGGACAAGAAAAAAAAGTACGTTTATCCGATGGTCACAACCCCTTCTCTTTTACTTCTATTATCTTTTTACTAAACTGATACTTCACAGTAACATTCTCAATAATCTCAGTATTCTGGTAGGCAAGAGAACCTTCAAATACTAATGTATCATTGTCTTTCCACACCAGGTTATCAGCATAGCTATAATTCTCATGATCGGTGCGAATCCATGTATCTAATTCTTTTTGTGCACCATATTTGACTCTTGCAGATTCTATTAACTCTGGACTTGTCATTCCCTCTTCAATATTGCTAATTTGAACGAAATTACTTTTATTAGAGCATGTTACGATCGCAATTAACTTATGATTTGGAGAAGGGATAATTTTTGTAATATACATAGATGGTGCAGAAAAACTTAAATATTCTTTAAGCACATTGTCTTTTATTCTCCAAATGACATTTTGACTTCCATAATCCGAATAATTATTAAACAACGTAAATATCATACTTCCGTCTGCTAGCTTAACAATATAAGGGCTCCGATAACTTTTTGACAAAATATCTACGGCAAAAGCAGCCGCATCAGCGATTTTTTGATTCTCATTTTTTATAAATGGCTGAAGTTCTTTTAACGCTTTTACTCTCAACGTGGGATCATTAAAGCTTTCTACCAGCCTATTAATAGCAATATATACATATTCATTATTATCACTTTTTAAAGCATGTAGAAATTTTTCCGCATCATATTGAGTAGTAGGCTCTAACTCCATGTCTTCAGCATTTAAATAACGTATGTAAGGCTCTGAATTTTGATTTTTATAATATTCTGTTGCTAATAAAGCTGAAGCGGTTGAACTATATAGGACAAGACAGGCAACCAAAATAACCCACTTTTTAGAAATCCCTTTTTTCCTTTTCTCTGTTCCATTGTGCCCAGCCGCTTCAATTAAGTTTTCATCAATGAGTCCGATCTCCTTAAATAAATCTTCTTTTTTCATAGGTTAACCCCCTCTTTGTCTAGATGAACTCGAAGTTTATTTCTTGTCCTAAATAATATGGATTTCACTTTACTACTACTCATATTAAATCTCATAGAAAGCTCATCTATTGAATAGGAATACCAGTACCTTTCAATAAATATGTTTCTCGCTTGCTCATCTATGCCATATAAAAATTGATTTATTAAGTTTGCGATCTCACCTTCTTCATACTCTGTTTCTACAGTATCAGGCGAAGCTAGACATTCTTCTAGTTCCGTTAGAATGACTTCAAACTCACGATTACGCTTTTTCGCTGTATTATAACCATACTTATCAAGCGCAATATTACGGGTGATCCTCCCTAAAAATACCGAAAAATTCCTAGGCAGATTGGGCGGTATCGCATTCCATGCCGCTAAGTATGTATCGTTCTCACACTCTTCAACATCCGAGAAATTTGAAATAATGTTTCTTGCAATGACTCTGCAGTAAGCCCCATATTTATTTTTAGTCTCTAAAATGGCTTGCTGTGAACGCTGTAAGTATAGGTGGATTATTCCTTGGTCTTCCATTCGTTTTTCTCCTTTTAAACACTCTTATCTATATAGTAGAGAATTCTTAGGATGGGTTGCACTTATATTAAAATTTACACCAATATATAAAGACAACCCCCTCCTAAACAAGGAAGGGGTCTTTGTAATAGATCTGCCTTTTGGTCATCTCTACAATCCAAAATGTTCTCTAACTAACCTATATTGTTCTTCCACGCTCATACTTGGTATTCTTTCAACGGTTCTGATTCCCATTTTATTACAAGCAGTCTTAATCTCATTGGAGAACTTAACCATAGATTTGTTACCGTGTTTAATCGTTTCTTCTGGATTTATCGTGTAGGCGTTAATACAATCTAAAATCATCTTATGATCTTCTCTAAAGTAATATAATCTCTCTATCTCTTCATCGGACGTATAAAAACAAATCATTCTCTCTTTTGAAATAAACGGTAGTATACGTTCAGGCATTATTCCTAAATCTATTATAATTGGTTTATTATTAGGAATTGTTAACAAATCAATGATAAAGAAGTCCATCATCTCTTCGACGATTTGAAATAGCCACTCGCAATGCTCATCTACGGGTTTATTGAACCACTTATTCCAATCCAAATCAGGATTAGGAAATTGAAGGGCAGGGTATTCAACAGGACTAGTGAATGGTCTGTATTTTAAGACATCATCCCCCAATGTTTGAAAGCCTAGCTCCTCTACAAATTTCTTGGTCATGGTAGTCTTCCCAGCACAAGGCCCCCCATTAAGCCAGTAAACATGTTTTAATTGTTCCTTCAAATAATTATTATTTATCTTCATCCGGTACACCCCATATGTTTTGTGTAGTATCTTACTTTAACACGTTGGTTTCGGAGAGGTGGCGGATTCTTATCTTCCTATAACAGTGAAAACACATCGATATTCTCCTTTCTTGGCACAAGTAGTTATATTCTACGCGTTGGTAGTCCTATTAGCGTATAATGCACACCATCAAGATTATCGTTCTCAAACTTAACTAGTGAAATAGAACCCTTTTCAAATGAATAAGACAGCAGCGCGCAGTCTTATCTTTTCCAGTATAATCACATCCAACAGTCATTGTTTACATATGGTATATTTTACTATTTAATATTTCTAATAGAAGTGTCTTTAATGATCCTCTACAATGATTGCGTAACTTCTATGAGACTTTTATTTCCCGATTCAGAATACTCCATCACCTTTTGAGCTTCTTCAAATGAAAATATTTGATCGACAAATAGGCTTTATTTTTCCTGCTTATACCGTATATTTCATCACCTATTTTATTTGAAAAGCAATGGCATAACGAGAGAAAACACCTCCACGTTGATTTAAAGGTATATAATACCCGTACTTCAACGTAAGGTGTTTACTTTGTTTCATTTATTTTTAAAGATTTTCATTATAAAAGGCATTCAGTTTTTCAACAGCTTGTCTAACTGGTTCTGGTTGATCGTATAGGTCATAGTGCTTACATTTTCAAGAATGAACAAGTCCTTTTTCGTTGACGCCGCTCTATTATACAGCTCCTGACCATCTTTGTATGAACCAAATGCACCTTGTTTATCACCTACAATGAACAGGTGGGAGAATTACTGGAGAAGAATATCGTGATGGCCTCACGTTATTAAGCTGATGATACTTATGATACGATTCACCGCACTGTCTATATCGGTAAGTTTTAGGGCCATCCGTCAAAGGATGGCCCTTCTTATAAATTGAACCAACGTCCTACCAAGGTAACCTGATAGGTTAATTCGCTTAACCAAGCGGTCATTGAGGATATTTTATACTAAAAGTTATAATTCAATTGACTAGTCGAAATGATACAAATTGGAGGTTATCCAAATGAATATTGAGATAGGAAAAAAAATCAAAACACTACGATTACAAAAAGGACTAACTCAGGAAGAACTTGCAGCAAAACTAAATCTGTCATCCCAAGCAGTATCTAAGTGGGAAAATAATGTAACCATGCCTGATATTCAAATTCTTCCTGATTTATCCGTGATTTTTGGTGTTACAATTGATGAATTATTTGCATTAACCGATGATATCCATTTAGAACGAATTGGAAATATGATTAGTACTGAACATTTTATATCTGAAGACGACTTTAACTATGCTGATCAATTTTTAAAAGGAAAACTAAATGATGCGCAAAAAAAGTCCTCATGTCTCACCCTGCTAGCTCAGTTACACATTCATCGTTCAGATGAGCACCGTGAATTGGCTTCCCATTATGCCAAGGATGCACTGCTACTAGCTCCGGACAGCAAAAGTAATCATAATGCTTTGCGAGATGCGGAGAATGGAATCATTTTTGATTGGAACTTTTCAAATCACCATAAACTCATTGCGTATTATAAGAATTTCGTGCCAAATCACCCGGATTACTGGCAGGCTTATGTTTGGCTTATGAACTACTTAATCGCAGACGGCAGATGTATTGAAGCAAAAGAAATTCTGGAACAATTGAACCAAATCCATCCTGGTCATTTATATCAAAAATATGGAGGGCTGATATGCAAGGAAGAGGGTAACCTTTCTCAGGCGCTGGCTCTCTGGGAGCAAATGACTGATTTGTATCCTGAGGATTGGCTTGCATGGTCCTCCAGAGGAGACTGTATGGCTAAACTTTGCAGGTACGACGAAGCTATAGAATACTATTCCAAAGGTTACGAACTACAGCCAAGTCCAAAGTATACAGATGCATTTGAAGCTATTTCTCATATATATATAATAAAAGGGGAATATGATAAGTCTATTGAAAAGCATCACGAAATAATTGAGCTACTAGAAAGGGACTGGAGAGTCACAGAGGGTAAGACCGTTGATTTTTATAAGAGAGAAATAGAAAATTTAAAGATAATGCTGAATAAACAAACCTAACATTATTAAAAATACCAAATAACATGTACGACTGGTCCTTTCCGCCAAAACGGCGGAGGGGGCTTTTGCTTTTAGTAAGCAAAACTGCCCCACCAGATACTACATTATTTTTGTAAACCCAGAATGCTTGGAGAATCCCGTGTGTGCTGATTTTCCCAAGCGGTGCAATCCTCAGATATCTTAGGTTTACTTTCGTTGTAACCTTCTAGCTACCTACCCGATCTAATATTTAAGTAACGTTACGAACATCCTAAGACTTTTAGTCAAGAAAGCAGGTAAATCTTTGCATATTAATCCTATTGTCGTCAAAGCCAAAGCTGGGGACTCTGAAGCATTCGTGCAGTTGATGCAAGAGATAGAGTTACCTCTGTATAGAACTGCAAGGTCCATCGTCAACAAAGAAGAAGATTGTGCAGATGCCCTGCAAGAGACGATGCTTAAAGCCTTTAGGTCCATCCATACACTCAGAGAGCCCGCTTTTTTCAAAACGTGGATCTTCCGGATTCTGATTAATGAATGCAACAAAATGATCAAAAACAACTCAAGAGCCCTCCCTTATGGAGAGCTTCCCGAAGTCCCTTCCATTTCCAAGGATTATGAGAAAATCGAAATATGGGATGCCGTTCAACATCTTGAGGAGAATCTACGGATTGTCATTCACCTTCATTACCTACAGGACATGCCGATCAGTCAAATTTCCGACATTCTCGAAATTTCTACGGTAGCCGTGAAGACCCGGCTGCATCGCGCCCGCAAAAAGCTAAAGCATTTATCTCAATTCAATCAAGAAATGGAGTTGCGACATGGTAAACACTAAGTTAGAAGAACAATTAAAAAACTGCCAAAGCCTGCTTCCCGATCAGTTATCGGATATTGCCCGCTCCAAACTGAATGAGACTTACCAAATCATCAGGGAAACCGATAATTCCATTTCCCCCGTTCAGAAAAAGAAAAATGTATCTAAAACTTTTAATAAATGGTTGATTTCCACTGCAGCCGCTGCAATTCTTGGAGTTACAGTCCTTGCTTCCGGCTTTGTATCGCCCGCAATGGCTGATGCACTCAAGCAAATTCCGGTTTTGGGACAAATCTATTCATTATGGGGCGAAAACAACGGAGATCCCGGTGTTCAACAAGCCGAGGATTTAATCACAAACATAAACCAAAGCGTGACCCATGGGGATGTGACTATGAATATTCCAACATTGTTATTTGACGGGACCCGAATTCTTATGAACATAACCACTCCTGGAAACAGTCTGGCTTCGGAGCCCAATTCGCCGCCTTCAGATGCCAATAAAGGAGCGGTGGATAAGTTTGAGGTTCTCTATAAAGGCCAACCTCTGCTCTGGAGTTACGAACATATGGACGGTGAGACTGCTTCCAGCATAATGGTTCAGGTTTTGAACACTTATTATGAGCCGAGCACAACAATACAGACTGTCCAGTTCCCTGATCAGTTTGACTTGACTGTAAATGTAACGTTAAAGGGTTACGATGTCCCGTTCCAATTCGTTCTGCCTGTTACAAGATCAACGCCCGTTACCGCACTAACTTCAGAGGAGACCAAGCATCACGATAACATTAACTTGCAGATCAGTAAGGTGGAAATCACCCCAATCACAACGCAGTTATCCATTGAGTACAAAACCAAACCGGGCCAGAGCAAAGAAGAAATGCTCGCTTCTATTCCTTCGAAATATAAGGGTGCTAACGGGGGCGTCATCGCTCTTCAGTTTGACATTGTGGATGAACGTGGTGTTCAACTGAAGCCTATCGGTGCTCACCCCGTAAGCGAATCTTATAATGTTCGTTTTGAACCCTTCAAGACTATACCGAGTACCGTAACCATCAAACCGTACTTAGTCGTTTCCGAAGGTCAAGCCCCGGCTGGGACTGAAGGACTGTGGGAAGACAACAATATGGTCAAGGAATATATCCCTGAGCTGGAGACTGTATTTTCGGTGCAATAGTTCATTTGTAAAAGGGACCTTATTTTCTAGGATGAAAAGGGTATGCAAAACTACAAAAGACGAAGCCATAATGGGCTTCGTCTTTTGTAATTTATTTAGCTGAAGCCAGCTGCGATATTTTGTCCGCACGGCTCATTTCCTTATCACTCTCAGACTTAGGCTTATAATCGGCCAGTTAGATTCATCCTTTGTGATAGCCATACGTTTGCCCTCCTAAAAATGTGAATGACATTTCCTATGATGTGATGCGGAATCCGACGGATTGCTGCTGCAGCTTCCAGAGACGGTCGTACAATCCGCCTCGTAGTAGTAAAGCTTCATGCCGTCCCTGCTCCACCAGTCGGCCATCTTCCAGCACAATAATGTTGTCTGCACCTCGTATGGTTTTCAGCCGATGCGCGATAACAATAACGGTTCTGCCCGTAATCAGCGCATCAATTCCCTTCTGGATTTCGGCTTCATTCTGCGGGTCAAGCGATGCAGTAGCCTCATCCAGCAATACAATCGGAGCGTTCTTAAGAATCGCACGAGCAATAGAGATCCGCTGCTTCTCCCCTCCGGAAAGCGTACTGCCACCCTCGCCTACCGGCGTGTCATAACCTAGCGGTAATTTCATAATGAAATCATGGCAACGGGCCATTTCTGCTGCTTGTTGAATATCCTGCTGCGACGCGCCCGGCCGTCCAAAGGCAATGTTGTTTCCAATGGTATCTTGGAACAGGTACACATCCTGAAACACAACCGACACAGACCCTAGCAAATGTTCTGGATCAATATCTTTAATATTGCGTCCGCCTAGCAGAACACTTCCTTCGTCAGGATCATAGAAACGCGAGATCAAACGCAGCACTGTACTCTTTCCGCTGCCGGAGGGACCCACGATTGCAGTTAATGAACCTTGCGGCATTTCTATGCTTAATTGTTTGAGAACAGGCTCACCTCCATAGCTGAAGGTAACTTTGTCAAAGCGGATGGTACTGCTCTCGGGAAGTGGAGCTGTAGTCCCTGTCATTACCGGCTGGCGAAGCAGGTCTACGATGCGTTCACCCGCTTGTTCGTTGTACCGGAATTCAGCATAGTTGGCGAGCGCCGTCGTCAGTGGATCATAGATGCGTGTGCCGACAATAAGGAATACCGCCAGCTGCAAAATACCGAGCTCCCCGCCTAACAATAGATGCACACCTACGTATACCATCAAGGTCAGACCCGCACGAAGAAGAGCCATAGCCGTTAGAATGACCGGTCCGAATATCCCTTCAAGCTTCACACTTTCCTTCATCAAAGTTCGAAAAGAGCTATCCAGACGGACAAAGCGTTCTCCCGTCAGGTTGTAGGCTTTCATCACCCGAATACCATTCAAATACTCCTGTAGCCGATTCGCGGCGTTCAGTTTAGCTTTCATATGATTCGTCCCTAATCTGCGCCGCAGTCTGCCTGACAGGTACATAATTAGGAGGGCAACCGGCAGTGCCACGAACATGGAAAGCGCCATCCGCCAGTCGAGGAATAGTAAACCCGCAAGTGCGAATATCGGCAGTACAAAAGCCCCTGCAAGCTGTGGCAGCAGATGTGAAATTCCTGTCTCAACCAGCGTGAAATCGCCCATCATCATATTGGCCAAATCACCAGGATCCCGGCGCGTCAGGTAGCCTAGCGGAAGCTTACGCAGATGTTCTGCTAATTCCGCCCGTCCCTGTGCCGCAACATTGTAAGCCCCGCGGTATGCAGTGCGGTATGCGGGGATCTCACTCAGGAACATCAGCACCATAACAGCGGCTAGTCCCGCGCAAATCCACCAAAGCCGTTCTATCTGAAGCTCTGCACCCACCGTAATATAAGGAGCAAAAATCAACCTCACCGCCTCAATTACAAGCGCAAACGGAAGCACACTAACTATGTTAGCCAGTAAGGAAAAAAGTACAGGCTTCAGCAGCTGCTGCGGTTTGCCAGCAGTAATATTGTGCAATACCTTCATAGCTGTTCCCCTCCTTTTTCCAAATGCCAATCTCCAGCGTCACTGTAGGCATGCCACATTTGAGTGTAAAGTCCATCGAGATCAATTAAACTATCGTGATCTCCGCGCTCCACGATTTGCCCATCTCGCAGTACCAGAATTTGTGCGGCTTCACGAATAGAGGAGAGTCTGTGAGCAATAACAATAACCGTCTTCCCGCGCATAAGCTCCGTTAGTGCCAGCTGCATGTGATGCTCATTTTCCGGGTCGGCAAAAGCAGTCGCTTCGTCGAGTACAAGTACCGGTGCATTTTTGAGGATAGCCCGGGCTACCGCAATACGCTGCTCTTCACCACCGGAGAGATAGACGCCACCTTCACCGATTAACGTATCGTATCCCTGCGGAAGCCGAGAGATGAACTCGTCGCATTGCGCAGCTCTTGCTGCAGCCTGGACTTCACCCAGCGTGGCTCCCGGTTTGCCGACGGCAATATTCTCATACAAAGTGTCATAGAACAGGAAGGTCTCCTGAAATACAAAGGCAACTGTATTCATCAGTTCATGAATCGCCATATGACGGATATCCACTCCACCGATACGGATCGCACCCTCTTGCGGGTCCCAGAACCGCGGCACCAAGCTGGCCACCGTCGATTTACCTGATCCTGACGGTCCAACCAGCGCTGTAACCTTCCCTTGTACTGCCCGGAAAGAGACCTCGCTAAGCGCAGCCGCAGCCCCCTCTTCTTCACTGTAGGAGAAGGTTACGTCCATAAATTCAACGTCGAAAGCTTGCGGTGATAGCGGCTTTGCTATTTCTGGTACAGGCTGCTGTGCCAAAAGACGATCCATCCGCTCTACGCCTTCGCCGATATCCCGGGTGCTCGAAGCCAGCATAAGTAGCTTATAGAGCGGAGATGATACGCCTGGTGCCATAATTAGAAAGAACAGCAACACAAGCGCAAAGGACATGGAATCCGGCTGACCGCTTAGCATAAAAACACCCACCGGTAAAATAAAGGTAAACGAGGAGGCCAGCAATGTTTTGAATAGAACATAACCTGACTGATAACGGTCCGTAAACTCCAGACAATAATCACGGTATCTGGTCATATCACTGTAGAACTTTCGGAAGGAATGCACCGTCTGCCCGAACACCTTCACCGCTGGCATCCCCCGCACATACTGCACCGCCGAAGCATTGATCTGCTCCAAAGAATCATGATACTGCTTCACACTGGTTTTTCCCTTACTGCTCATCATAAGTGCTGACTGCACAACCATTCCTATGAGGATCGGTAGAAGACAGGCAACAGCTAACGGCGGACTCAGCCAGAACATCGCCACAATCATCAGCACCGTAGACGCCAGCGCGCTGACCAGATCAGGGAGCTGATGCGCTACGAAATTTTCCACCTTGTCAACATTCTGTTCCAGCGTCTTCTTCACTGCGCCGGTCGAAGTTCCATTCAGGAAGCCGAGCGGCAATCTGCCTAGATGTTCGGTCATTCGCACACGCAGATTATATTGAATACGAAAAGCCGCAATATGCGAACACATAATACCGCAATATGAGGTCACCAACCCTCCAACCAAGCCGCCGAGTGCAATCCATCCCCAGCGGATCATTGCATCACCGTCAACCTGTCCAGGAGATGCTGCATGCCGCAGTAGCTCGGCCAAGATGAAATAAACTGATAAAAATGGTACCAGCATTAGCACGGCGCTGACCGATGACAATACACCAGACAGGATCAGCAGGCCTCGCTTCTCTCCGGCAATCTCCAACAGTCTCGACATGCCAGTTTTGGTTTTACTCACAGCTGTTCCCCCACTCTTTATAATTACGCACAAAAAAAGTGCACTGAGAATGATTCTCTGTGCACTAGTGTATAGGAACGCTCTTCCTGGTTGCTACCGTTTCCGGGATTATAATCAACCAAATCAGGAGCATCTGTTTTCGATGCGAGCTTACATCCTTGTTCCTAAAGAACGCTGTCTACCACTGATCAGATACTCTCCAGGACGCACACCGAATTTTTTACGAAAGGCTGCTGAGAAATGGCTGACATTCACGTATCCGACTCTGGATGCTGCTTCACTTACCGTCATATTTCCATGTTCTAGCAGCTGCTGTGCCCTTTGCATCCGTTGTTCGATCACATAGGCATGGACAGTATAACCGAATATTTCCTTAAAGCCCTTCTTCAATTTGAACTCATTGAGGCAAATAATGCGAGAGAGCCCTGCTAGCGTCGGTGGATGTAAATAATCACGTTGCAGAATTTCCTTGGCTAGTCGCAGGCTCTCCATATCATCTCTAGATAGCTTGACCGTGTGGGAAATCCGATCAGCTTCAAATAAAGATTCATTGAGATAGACAGCCATTAGCTCCAGCATTTTCCCCTCCAGATAGAGTTCCCGCATACCCTGACTATAGGAACAATCCGCAATTTGAGACAGAATAAGTCGGATAGATGGTGTGATAGCGTTTTTGCCAAAAAACAACCCAGCTCCTCCTCCGGCTTGGAGCCGTGTATCCTCGGTCAGTCCGCTGGTCATCCGCTCAAATTGTGCCGGACTCATATCTATGCTGAGGAATCTGTAGCCCGCTCCGCTAAGGTATATACAATTTTCACTTCTTACTCCGCCGTGAAGCAGCACACTTTCTCCTGTATCTATGGCAAAATAGTCCTGCTTCAGCGAGGTCCCCCATTCAATTCCATGTCCCATACAGAATATCAGCTCCGTACGAGGTGTTCTAAACTCGCCCTTCGCTTCGATATCCCGATTAAATTGGAGATCAAAATCCGTCATCTGAAGATAACGCTGAGTAAGCAGGCTCCGGCAGCTGCCCTCCCCTAACTCGACCGGTGGTTTTATCTCAAAGTGGCTTCCGTCCAACTGGTAAGTAATACTAAACCCTTCGCATCTAAGCGTCTTATGGGCATCAATCGTTTCCGCTTCATTCAGACCATCGCTACGCTTCATGCTCATCCCTACTTCCCCTTACTTTGGATTAATTATATATGTATTGAGAATGATTATCAATTGAATGTTCTTTTAGCAAATATGCATAAACAACAAAAAACCTTCCCACCCCTAAAGGTGAAGAAGGCTTAAACGCGTCACTTCTGAAGACATGGCCAGCTATATTTTCAGCTCCATAACCACCTGTGAACGGCCTTTAACGTTTCGTTTTTACATTACATTGGTGGTGGGGGGAAGGTGAGATGCATCCGATTGTTCACCAATTTAAATTGCTAATCCCTCCAATCGTTCAATTAGCAATGGAATCGCTACTTCAATCCAAAACTCCAGACAAACATGCCCACTGGACATACCACCATGACTGTATTTCTCACAATAGATTTGTTTATCTAAATCACCTAAGCTACTTCCTGTTAATTCCTCAAATGCGTATTTGAATATCTCTGCAAACTCCTCACCTGTACATGGATAATTCACTTCCTGAAAGTACCTCTCTAGCTCATCCCAAAGATATGGATCCCCTCTTAATCCCCACCTTTTTGGTCGCTCATTAAAAATAACTGATACTGTCTTTAGCATCCCCAGCCTCCGCCGCTTTCGAATTGGTCAACTATAACTTAACTCTATGAAACAAGTTAGAATTTCCGATATATCGTACTCACTTAATCTGTGTAAACAGTACTACTGTATCATTTTTAACCGCCAATTGTTCCAAATCCAATTATAATGTTTCTGACTATAATTAGATGATTTCAGACTGGCCAATTACTTAAAACTATTTAAAAATTCGATTAATATAGGGAGAAGATATAAATGATATTTTTTTCAGAAAATTCAAAAATACCAGATAAATATGCAGACTTTTTGAATAAGATTGCAACTTTCTTTGGGGAAGAAGAGAATTTCAAAGGTATAGTAAACGACACTATGGAAATCTTAAGACTGTCGTTTAAGGATGATATTTCCGATGCAGAATTGTTAAAGCGCGCAAGTCTTAATGGTATCATTAATGATCCGGATGTCTTTATGGAAATGATAAGTGACAATCCTGATAAAACCAAAATAAAAACAGTTTATATGGAAGAACTTAATGCTTTGTATTACACGATAAATGACATTTTCAGAACACTATGAGCAAAGAAAGAAGACATTCACCCGTATTTCGGAGATGAATGTCTTCTAACCCAATCTGCTTTGCACTGTGTTCTGCCGATTATATTACATCCTCAGATTCCAAAGTCAGCCGGTATCCGTTCTTTCTCTCCCTGACAGCAAATCCCCAGGCTTCGGGTGCTTTCCAGGAGGTCTAAATACAAATCAAGCCTCTGATATCTTTGCTTTGCCCATAGAAAATAAAGCGAATGATGATGTATAGTTGTAATTGTATTAGTCTTAATCCGTAATTTTCACATTTCCAAATACGGCCTTATTCCTCGAATCATCCCCCGGATTGCTGAGCGCTATGCCAATATACACCTTGCGATTCATCGGGATCTGAACAGTTCCAACCGTCTGCCAGTTATTCCCGTTCGTCGAAATAGCCCCTTTGAAGGTATTTCCGCTTCTGGTCAGCTTTAGCCATCTTGGAGCCGAGGCAGCCGCAGTATGGTCGACCATATTGCCCGCGGTCTCTGCACGATACTGGAAGGTTGCCCCATTCTCAGGGGTAAGCATCATATCTGCGTGCTTCGAATTATGACCCAGCGATTCCCGAATCATAATGCCGGCCTTGGCCCAGCCGTCCAATCGGCTAGTGGACTGCACTTTAACAATAATCTCCGCATTGCCGCTCACGGACTGGTATATATAATTCAGTTGATCTCCATTTCCCCAAATATCCGTAGAGCTGCTGCTGAGTGTATATTGCTTATTGGATGAATTGTAGGTAACGTTTCCCGGCATAGAACCGATATTTCGAGCCTTCCATCCTGCTGGTAATTGAGCCGGATAGTCTTGTTCTACCGGAGGCGTCCAGCCTGGCGTCGGCCAGGTTTCACGTTCCTTGATATTGGCCAATTCATCTTCTGGCCAGGCCCCGTAGGCAAAGAACGACAGGCGCTTCACGTCCGGATAATTCTCGCGGATTCCCTTGTAAATCTCCTGATATTGATCATCAGTCCAGTCATTATCCAGTGTGGCTACAATCTCCACGTCACTGCCGCTGATCCGGTCGCTCGTATCCTTCAGAATGCCGTAGGAAGTGCTGTATACCCAATCACTATTGAACTCCCAGTCATCAAAGTACGCCATCGGTGCGACAAAGTCGATATCATCCTTGAATTTGGCTACATTCTGTCCAACCTCTGTAAATTCCGGCGGCAAAATATACACGCCGAGCTTCACATACGGCTTCGAGGACTGGGTGATATCCTGACGAATATCGCCCACATACTGCCCAATTTGTTCAGTTCTCCATTCATTCCACTGCTCACGCTGAGGCGAATCCGTATCGAAGTCAATGCTGAGCGGGGAATACCCGAACTGCGCCTGATACTTCAGGGCCGTGTAATCACTGACGTCCATGTTGTAATTGTCAAAGCGGATCCAGTCTAGCACAACACCGTCAACAGCATAATTCTCGATCACTTCCTGAATGATGGAACGCTCATACTGCTGCACTTCGTGGTGAATCGGATTGACGAAGTATTCGTTGCCGTTAGAACCTGTGAACGGAGTCTGAACCCCATTAACCAGCGCTTGCATCTGCCACTCATCGTTAGCAAGGAAGGCTTGCTGATCATGGAACTGGGGAATCCAGGCATGAACCTTAATTCCTGCAGCATGAGCTGCTGTAATGACAGCCTGCAGAGCATCGAAATTCTCGTAGCCTTGCGCGATCGGAGCGATATCACTCTGATAAAATACACTTCCAGACGGAACCTCATCATCTTCATCCTGCTTCACGTTCATGCTGATGACATCGACACCGTAGCTTGTGGACAGCTGGATGAAATTCTGGACATCCGCCGTGTTCTTAAACTGGTTTACGGTCCGTACAATAACTTCCGTTTCGAAAGGGGGATTACTCTCCTCCTCCGCCATAACCGGAACGGAACCACCCATTATCGAAGAAACCAACACGAAGCTTAACATTGCTATGAATCTCGATCTCAGCGCAAATGCCATAATCTCGCCTCCAATAATCTTATTTCGTAGCGTTGATTTTCTTGACATTCTCCTGCCATTTTTCGGTTCTGAACTCAAGCAGCTTATCCAGCCCCGCTTTTTGGGTGTTCTTTTTGGCTGTCTCCAGTGCTGACAATACCTCTTCATCCGACTTCGCCTGAACCATTTGTGCGTAAGCAAGGGTATAAATATCCCCTACATTCTGTGCGATGATGCCAATCTCCGTATCCGGTAGCGGATCGGTATTCACAAATTCCGTAATGTCCAGCGCGGTTTTCCAGGTCACCGTGGACTGCGCCACTGTCTCCCATGATTTCTGGTTCGCGGAAAGCAGCGCCTCTAAGCTCATTTTCGCCGTATCAATAAAGGTCGTATTACCCGCCCAGTTAAAGTCCTCGAATTTTCTCATCGTTTCGGTACGCTCGTTAGCAGGAGTCGTCTTGTATTTCTCGTTCGGAATTGGTGCTCCGTCTGCGTCCTCCTCATCCCAGTACAAGCCTTTAGGACCGAAGAAAAGCACCTTCTGTCCCTCCGGACCCGTAATCCAGTCAAAGTAAGCGAAGATGGCCTCCGGATCCTTGGCCTTTTTTGTAATGACACTGACGTTCCAACCCAGCGTCTCGAAACCGCTTACAAACACTTGTGTTTTGTCTAGTCCGGCTTTATGAATCGGCCAAATAATTTCATAACCGCTGTCCGGATTGTTCGCAGTCAGTGCACGGTGTCCCTCGGCTCCATACGTAGTGATATTGGATTCGACCATGACCGCTACCCGGCTGGTATTGACCTTTTCTTTGACCGCATCCTGGGTTTGCTGCAGTGCATCCTGCGTAATCAGCCGTTCACGATAGAGCTTATTGATATACAGCACCATCTCCTCGTAAGCGGGATCGTCCAAGATAGATGACAGCTTGTCGCCTTCCGGATATCCCATGAGTGAAATGAACTTACTGGTGGAGTTCTCCTTAAAACCGCCATACATAATTTCCAGACCTGCCCCCTTCTCGCCAACCTCCAGAGGTACAACATCCGGATACTTCTCTTGCACCATGCGTAAATATTGATACAAATCATCAAAGGTCTCCAGCGCCGGTCTGCCGAGCTCATTATAAATATCTTTATTCACCATCCATCCGCCGTTGCCGAATTGCCCGGATGTATACCAGTTGGGGATTTGATAGATTTTTCCGTCATCTGAACGGAGCAAATTCAGGGTGGATTCCTTCACATATTTCTTGAAGTGCGGATACTTGTCATAGTAATCATCCAGCGCAACAAGTTGCCCTGCCTGCACCAGCCGTTCCACTGAGGATCCCCGGTCAGTAAAAATGACATCCGGTAAATCACCACCGACGATCATCGTGTTGAGTTTTTCTCCGGCCGCACCTCCCGATTGAATCGGTTCAACAGTAACCTTACGGTTCTCTTGAATCCATTTTGTCGCCTCATTATCCCCCCATGGTGATGTAGTAAGCCAGTCGTAATTTCCATAGAAGCTGAAGGTGACGGGCTTAATCCCGCTGCCGTCATCAGTGGTGACCTCAGTATTCAGATTTTTCTCGCTTGTGTTTGGTGAAGTGTTAGAATTCCCCCCTCCGCTACAGGCAGCGAGAAGAAGCACCAGCGAAGTCAGCAGAAGCGATACCCATTTCATACGATTGCCCATTCTTTTCCCTTCTTTCTACATAATATGGAGACTGCTATTCTTTCAATGAACCGATCATTACGCCCTTAACAAAGTACTTTTGGAGAAAAGGGTACGTCAGGATAATCGGAATAGTAGCGATCATCATCGTAGCCATGGTCAGTGACTTCGTAGTAATCGTCCGATTTCGGTTCATATGATCCAGCGCGATGGCATTCGATGAACCAATTTGGGTCATAATGTTGGAGTTCATAACCTGCCGCAGCAGGGTCTGTATAGGAAGCAGTTCGTCCTTCGTAATATAGATCGCTCCCGTAAACCAGTCGTTCCAGTAACCGACCGCAGTAAATAAAGCAATCGTGGCCAGCACCGGGCCGGAGACGGGAATAACGATTCGGAAGAAAATGCCGTAGTTACTGCAACCGTCGATTTTGGCCGATTCCTCCAACCCCTCCGGCAAAGCGTTGAAGAAGGTGCGGATGACAATCATATTCCAGACGCTGATGATGCCGGGGATAATCAGAACCCAAAAGGTGTCCAGCATACCCAAAGAGCGAACTAGTAAATAACTAGGGATGAGCCCTCCACTGAAGAACATCGTAATCATGAAGAACACCATATATTGTTTTCGAAAAAGCAATGTTTTCTTGGACATTCCGTAAGCTAACAGGGCCGTGAAGAAGACGGACAATGCCGTGCCGCCGAGCGTTCTAAGAATGGTGATCAGAAAAGAATTCAGCAGGCGATGATCCTGAAACACAATATAATAATTTTCCAGGGTAAATGCTCTCGGTAACAAGGTTACACCGCCGAGCGCCGTATCGCTCCCTAGATTAAAGGAAATGACCAGCGCGTTCCAAAATGGGTACAGCATAAGTAGCGCCAGCAGCGTCAAAAGGATATAAATAGTCCGCTGCATGATTTTGTCGCCCAGGCTTAGTCTCATTGTTCACCTCTCCTAAAAGGTTTATGGAGCATTACTTACAGTCGATACATCCCAATAAAACTTGCATCGGAAGCATTCGCTATGAGTAGTAGTACCTACCAGAGACTAACATCTGCCCGGCGCGCGATTTTGTTGGCCATCACCAGCAGAATGACACTGATCACCGCTTTGAAAAGCCCTACCGCTGTCGCATAAGAGAATCTGGCATTTAATATCCCCACACGGTACACATAGGTGTCGATAACATCGGAGTAGGGTCGCAGGATTGGATTGGTTGCCAGCAGCAAAATGTCCTCGAAGCCCGCACTAAGCAGACTGCCGATGGCAAGAATCATAAAGATGATGATAATGGGGGTAATGCTGGGGAGTGTAATCAAGTGAATTTGCTTAAATCGGCTTGCTCCGTCTATGGAAGCGGCTTCATATAAAGTCAGATCAATGCCTGCAATCGCGGCCAGATAGACAATGCTCCCAAATCCGACCTCCTTCCACACATTTACACTTACTAGAATAGACCAGAAGTATTTGGGTAATGCCAGGAAGTTAACTGGCTCCCCTACCAGATTGAATCGCTCCAGTACATAGTTTACCGTTCCGTTGTCAACAGATAACAGCGAAAATACAAAACCGGATACAATAACCCAGGACAGGAAATACGGTAAATAGCTGACGGTCTGGATAACGCGTTTAAAGCCCATATTACCGATCTCATTCAGCATCAGTGCAAGAAGAATCGGTGCTGGAAAAGAGATAATCAATTTAAGCAAGCTAATCACAATGGTATTTCGCATCACATTCCAGAACTCCGGTGCCTCGAAGAACATTCTGAAATGCATAAATCCAACCCAGGGGCTCTTCATAATGCCGCCAAAAATATCGTATTGCTGGAACGCCATAACCACGCCATACATCGGAATGTAGCTAAAAATGAATACAAAGATAATTCCCGGCCAAACCATGGACTGTAAATCCAATTGACTGGTGAATTTCTTCCATCTACTTGGTTTCTCGGCCGTGTTCATCCGTTTTTCCTCCTCTGGACGATTCTAGTGAAACAACGGCAAAAACGCTTTGTTCTTCTCCAGCATTTCATCCAGCAGCTGTTCAGCTACGGTGACCGAACGCACGAGCGGATGATGAACCATAGCCTGCAGGGCCATATCCCGGTCTCCATGCACAGCCGCCTCGATGGTGAGGCTCTCGTATTGCTTGACCGCGGCCAGCAGGCCTTTGACGGGCTGCGGAATTTTGCGCAGCGGAATCGGCAGCGGACCTTGTTTGGTTACCAAACAGTTCACCTCAATGGAGGCATCGTCCGGCAAAAAGTCAATCATTCCGTTATTCCTTACATTCAACGTCTGGATATCACGGGAATCATTATAAATGGAGCGCATCAGCAGCACTGCCGCCTCCGAGTAATAGGCTCCACCACGCTGCTCCAGCTGCTTTGGCTTCTCCTTTAGCTCTACGTTCCGGTACAGCTCAAACAGCTCTTCCTCCACCTTCTTCACTACCTCAGCGCGCGATCCGATCGTTGCTGCTGCTTCCTTCTGTTCCGCAAGCATCGCGTCCGTCATGTAGTAATAGCTCAGGTAATAAGAAGGGATGGCTTTCAAAGTATTCAGAAACCGGTGGTCCCAGGAATCAAACGGCACATTACTCGCCTTGTAGTTCTGGGGGTAATCAATGAGCTCCTGTAGCTTGCTTTTACCGTCAATTACGATATCGGATACCCAGTGCAGGTGGTTGATGCCGACAAACTCCGCATAGATCTTCTCTATAGGAAGTCCGAAGAACTCAGAGAGCCACTTTTGAAAACCGATCGGCGAGTTGCACAGGCCTACGCTTTTTACCGATGAATATTTGTGAACAGATTCAGTTACCATACCGGCCGGATTCGTAAAATTCAGCAACCAGGCATCCGGAGCTAACTCCTCGATGTCCTTGCAAATATCCAGAATAACCGGAATGGTCCGCAGGCCTTTCATCATCCCTCCGGGACCCGTCGTCTCCTGACCGATGACATCGTATTGAAGCGGAATTAATTCGTCCCATTTTCGCGCTTCCAGCATACCTACCCGGATTTGAGTGCAGATAAAGTCTGCTCCGGCGATGGCCTCCCTGCGCTCAAGCGTCTGGGTCACGGTAATTGGCAGTCCGGACTCAGCAATCATACGCTTGCTTAATTCCGCAATCGTATGCAGCTTCTCCCTTCCCGCCTCAATATCCACCAGCCATACTTCGCGGACGGGAAGCTCTTTATGATGCATGATGATGCCTTCAATAAGCTCAGGCGTATACGATGAACCCGCTCCGATGACAACGAGCTTCAAAGTCTCCTTCATAATAATAGCCCCTCCTTACCCAGTGATAGACGATCAAGAACCTCCTGATTCACACGCACACCGCTACTTTCCATTGCCAAAATGACCGCGCCTACAACCGGTTCCCGGGTTAGAATCCTTAAAGTGCCATTTGGAGCCGAATACTTCACTCTATGTTCAATGGCCCGCCGGATGATGCCTGAGCGATCCCCTTTGGTCAATAGGCTGCCTGCAAGTACGATGTCAAAGGAATCCTCCTCCATAGCCAAATGGCGGATTGTCGATACCGCTGCCAAACCGAGCTCATCCCCTTGCTTGGTTAGCAGTAGGGTGGCAACCTGGTCTCCTTCATCTGCCGCTTGAAACAGCAGCTCAGTAATCTGGGGAGGCAAGTCTCTGGAATGATCCAGGTAATCCTCCCTTAACTCCGAAACACTGGAATAGCCCAGCAAATGAATTAAGCGTTCGCTTAAGACAGTCTCTTGCTCTCTTCCTTCATCCGCCCGAAGAACGCTGCGGAATACCTCAATGCTTAGATCATAGCCGCCGCCGTAATCACCGAACCGATAGCCAAATCCGCCACATTGGTATGTAACGCCTCGCGGATTTTTACCGGCGCTGTTCACTCCCGAGCCGCAGATCAGCACGATCCCATAATTACTCTCTGTACCTGATCGCAAGGCAATCCAGGTATCGCAGGAAATCTCAGTTCGTGGAAGGCCAAGTCTGCTGATGATTGGTCGTAAAATTCGAAAATCGGATTCTCTGTCCGCTCCAGCCAGACCGAACCAGGAATACTCCATCTGATCCTTTGTCAGCCCCGACGCTATAATCGCTCCCGATACAGCCTGTTGCAAACTGTTCTCCGCCTGCTCACGATTGTTTTGATGATTCCCGTTCCCTCCCTTGCCTACACCAATGACCGTTCCCTGTTCATTTGCAATCATTGCATAAGTTTTGCTGCCCCCTGCATCGACTCCCAAAAAGTACTTCACAGTTCGTTTCACTCCTAATATTTAGGTTAACCTTACAGATGCGGTGGATTCACGCACGAGAAGCTGAGGAGCGAGCTTCGTTACAACAGCTGGCATCACCTCCCCATTGATTAATTTCATCAGCAAATCAACACCAATGCTGCCCATTTGCGCCTCAGGCTGTCTGACTGTCGTCAATCGGGGATAAAATTCACCTACGAACTGCTGATCATCAAAGCCAACCACTGAGATATCCTGAGGTACCAGAATCCCCTCCTCACGCAGGGCTTGAACAACACCTAAAGCAATAAAATCGTCTCCTGAAAAAATGGCTGTCGGCAGCTTATCTTCACGGATCCATCTCTTGGCCACCTCATAACCGCTACTTACCGTAAATCCGCAATATTCCGTGCCGAAAGGCGATAGTCCCGCTTCATCCAGCGCCTGTACATAACCCCGCTTGCGCTCTGCTACACTCAGGAACACCGAAGGGCCACCGATATAGGCGATCTGGGTGTGTCCAAGACCAATCAAGTGCTTGGTAGCTTCATACCCCCCTTGATAGTTATCGACGACGACACTGGGAACATCCTCATGCTGGAGCTGATTATCCAGCAAGACAAACGGAATATTTTTTCTTTTCAGCTCCTCCACATATTCTTTTTCCTCAAGCGGAGATAACAGGATAATCCCGTCAACGCGGTCCTTCTGAAACAGGAAGTTAACGCCTTCATCCTCATTCTCGGCTATCGACAGGGCCAAGAAGTAACCTTGTTCTGCTAGCTTCCGGTTCACCACGCGAATCACGCGGTCATAGAAGGAGTCGTTAAAGTTAGTAATCGACATACCGATGACTCCCGTCTTGCCACGCACGAGACTCCGCGCCGCTGAATTGGGCTGATAATTTAATTCCTCCATAGCACTCAGCACTTTCCGCCTATTGCCTTCACGTACAGAAGGTGAATTGTTAATAACTCTGGATACGGTCACTACAGAGAGCCCCGACTTTTTGGCTACATCATGAATGTTCATCTAAGCTTCTATGCCTCCAAGTTCAATAGTTTAAACGTTATAACTTTCAGGGAAATAAAAAAGGACTAACTCTTCTCGCCACAACTACGTCCTGACTGAGAATCGAACATTGAATGTCAGTTTCATCTTTATCGAAAGTATCAAAATAATTTCAAAAGTTTAAAGGTTTTAACTTTATGATGATTTTACAACCATTCCCAATATCCGTCAATCCATAAAATGTAGTCAAATTTAATATTCCGGACACTACAAAAAACCTTCCCTCACCCCTAGAGGTGGAGAAGGCTTAAACGCGTCACTTCCGAAGACATGGCCAGCTATATTTTCAGCTCCCCAAGCTTGATCAGCTCGACAACCGCTTGTGAACGGCCTTTAACGTTTAATTTTTGCATTACATTGGAGATGTGGTTCCGAACTGTTTTTTCGCTGATAAATAATAAACCAGCGATATCACGAGTCGTTTTGTCCTGCACGAGAAGCTCGAAAACTTCGCGCTCACGATGAGTCAACAGAAATTTGCTGTGGTGTTCGTTCCCCTTCAATGGTGTCACCCCTCCTTGCCCTGGGTTTGTTTGGTATAACAAGGTAAAGGGATACAGTCAAAACATATTATGTATTGATGAAGTTAATGGTGCTGTCATAACTACAAAATGGGCTTAACCATCCGAAGCTTATTACACCGCTTTAGTGAGGACATTCATCCGCAAAACTTGAAATCTCTTGGATAGAATCATCTCCTTACAGGGCAAACTACAACTTGTTGTTTCTTATTAAAAGGAGGTGTAAGTATGAGCAACTCGAAAAATAATCAACCTACTAAGGCAGAGGTACAAACTACAAAATTAAACAAATTGCCACTAGTCGGTAAATTCGAACCGGAATTTTCTGCTGAGGAAGCCGCAGAAGTATTCAAAAATCATCCCACTACGGAACATGAATCCCATAATGAACAATAAAATAAAGACGACACAGAATGGGGATCTCGAATAAGTAGTTTTTTCCTATAAATGAGACGGCCCGGTTAATTATAAAAATTGTAAGCAACACATAGCAGCGATTCAGCCATTATTGGAGAATCGCTGTTTTGTGTTGTTGGTCGTTGACTGCCCGCTTCAACAGTGTATTCATCATCTCCTTCTGAGGGTTACGGACCCAGATGGCGTTATTAGTATATTTATCACCTTAAGCAGAGCTTCGGACACCAGTGCCACTAATTATAAGGAAGAGAGCAATCTTTGGTGTTTTTTAGGCCAATAGCGACTATGAGGTGCGATAGCGATCCAAATCTCGAAAAAAGCTGCGTTTAAGGGTAGCTGTGTCCGATAGCTGCTGCGTTCGCGCAAATAAATGATCAAATCAAACGAAGTGTTAACTTACTAATTCCCGGATGTTATTAGATATATTTCTACAAACTCAACTTCCAGTCCCGAGAGTTTTTTTATCTTGCAAAATATAACTATGAAATACATCACAATTTTATATTGACAGTAAATGTATACGGACTTATGATAAGTCCAGCATAAATGATAACGATTATCATTCACATATAAAAAAAGGGGTGCTTCATTCAATGAAATTCACATATGCCGTGCCTGCAGGTCTACTTGCAGCCTCCATACTATTTACCGGGTGTGCCAGTAACAACAATAACAGTAATAGCAACACTAGCAATAATAACTCTGCAAATGCTGCTGCTAACAGTACCAAGGCAACAAATACATCTGATACTACTACAGCAACTACTGCCGACTTTACATCAGCGGTTGAACAATATCGTACATATGTCATCGAGCAATGTGATGAATTTGTAAAGCAAACAGAAAATTTCACGAACGCAGTTAAAGAAGCAAAGATTGAGGATGCAAAGGCACTTTATGCGCCAGCCCGCATGTATTACGAGCGAATTGAGCCGATTGCAGAAGCACTTGGTGATTTGGATCCGAATATTGATGCCCGTGAGAATGACGTAGATGCTGCTGAATGGCGTGGCTTCCACAAGCTTGAGAAGGCGCTGTGGCAGGACAATACAACCAAAGATATGACCGAAGTTGCAGATCAATTATTGAAAGATGCCCAGCTTCTGCGTGCAAAAGTAGAGACCGTAGAGATCGATGCCAATCTGCTCGTTACTGGTGCTGTAGAACTGCTTAATGAGGTTTCTTCATCTAAAGTAACAGGTGAGGAAGAACGTTACTCCCACACAGATCTGTACGATTTCGTCGCTAATGTGGAAGGCGCCCAAAAGATATACGAGCTGTTAAAGCCAGAACTGGCGAAAAAAGATGCTGAGCTGGAAAAAACGATTGGTGAACGGTTTGCAGCCTTACAAGCTGAGCTTGCTCCTTTCAAATCTGGAGATGGATATGTTTCCTATGAAGAGCTGAAGGAAGAAGATGTGCGTAAGTTGAGTCAGAATTTGGATGCCTTGGCTGAGCCATTGTCCAACATGGGAACTATTCTAGGAGTGTGATCATCATGAATAAGCAAAATAGATCTACCGGTTTACCAGCGAATGCAGAGGGTGCCCCTCTCAATGAAGAAACCAAGAGCAGTCTTATATTAGATAAAAAACTAAGCCGCCGCGATATGCTGCGGCTTACTGGCGCCACTAGCCTTGGTCTATTATTAGGTGGTGGAGGTGTTGGTGGAATTATGGCTGCGCGCAATGCCGTAGCTGAGCCAACAGTAACCTCCGATGCTGATTCCATTCCTTTTTACGGGAGTCATCAGGCCGGCATTCTAACCCCTGCGCAAAATTTTATTTACTTCGCAGCCTTTGATCTGACCACAACGAAGCTATCCGATGTAAAAAAGCTAATGCAAGCATGGACAACTGCCGCAGCTTCTCTTACTACTGGCAGCCTCATTGGCGACGTCAATGACAACCCTAATCTCCCACCCTCCGATACAGGTGAAGTGGATGGTTTAAACCCTTCACGCTGTACGCTTACCTTTGGTGTCGGCCCTTCTTTTTTTGACAACAGATTCGGTTTATCTTCCAAGCGTCCAACCCTATTAGCCGACCTTCCAGCATTTACGGGAGACAACCTGGATCCTAAGTGGTGTGGTGGAGATATTTGTGTCCAAGCATGTGCTGATGATCTGCAGGTGGCCTTCCATGCCATCCGAAATCTGGCACGTATCGCCCGTGGCACAGCCGTACTCCGCTGGACACAGGAAGGCTTCCAGCGCACAGGAACAGCAGATCCTAAGGGAGCGACGCCGCGTAATCTTCTAGGTTTTAAAGACGGCACAGGAAATCCAGATACTACGAACGAAGCAGAAATGAACGAAGTGGTCTGGAACAGCAGCAGTGACGGTCCTTCATGGATGAGCGGCGGCACTTATATGGCAGTTCGCCGTGTACGTTTCCGAATTGAGGTCTGGGACCGTTCTTCTCTGAGCGATCAAGAAGCCACCTTCGGCCGTTATCGTCATAACGGAGCACCTATCGGTGCAAAGGATGAATTCGATGATCTGAATCTGAAAGCGGCTGATGCTTCCGGGAAGCCCGTCATTCCGCCGAATTCACATTCAGCCTTAGCGCATGGTGACGGCACCGTCAAAATGCTGCGCCGCTCCTACTCCATTTCCAGCGGATTAGATATCGCAACAGGTCAACTCGATGCAGGATTATTATTCATCAGCTTTCAACGGGATTTAATGAAGCAATTTGTTGCGATCCAGCAGCGCCTCTCGAAAAGTGATCGGCTAAACGAATATATGACGCATACAGGCAGTGCGGTATTTGCCTGTTTCCCAGGTATTCGCAAAGGCGGCTACATCGGGGAAGCACTTTTAGGCTAAGCCAGCCCTAATTTTCCAATCGAATGTTCCTGTCCATTATTGAAAGGGGATTATCCCGATGTACTCTCTTAATAAACGGCTGCTATCGAAGGCAGCCGTACTGATTCTGTTTAGCATCATATGTATACTGATGCTATCTATCCCGGCGGGGGCGAAGGGTGATGGCTCGGTCGACGAGCTGCTGCCGCCAGTCGGCAGCGCACTCGTCGAAGCCGGCCAGAGCCGCTGGGACGCGGCCGCCGCCGATGTAGAAGCGTTCGCTGCGCTGTGGCGCACCGCGAACGCGAACACGCCGGACCCGGCACTTGCCGGTCCGGCTGCCGCCGTTGACGCCGCGCTTGCAGACGCGGCGGCGGCCCTTGCGGCGGGCGATGGTGCGCCCGCCAAAACGGCACTGTCCACGCTCGCAAGAAGCGTGGACGCGTATGTCACCGCCGCCTCCGGCACGGACGGCGGTGACACTGGAGCCGCCGGCCAGGAGACGGCGGCGAAGCTGTTGCCCGCGGCGGAGCGCACGCGGGATGCGGTGCGCAGCGCCGACTGGAGCGCGGCAGCGGCAGCTTACCGCGACATCGTCAGCGGATGGAAGCCGGCAGAGCGCAACATCCGGGCCGACAATTCCGCCGTCTACAGCTTGCTGGAGACGAAGATCAGCCTGCTGCGCATTGCGCTGCAGGCAGAACCGCTCCGCGAGGAGTCGGCGAAATCAGAAGCAGAAGCCTTATATCAGCTGCTTGCTGATTACAGTGAAGGCAAAGCAATAGATGCTGGGGATACTTCCGGTAAACCAGCATCTATTGAAGGACTGATCAGCCATCTGAGCAAAGCTTCTTCCACCGCCAAAGCAGGCAACAGCGCAGAAGCAGCTAATATCATGGAGCAATTCATCGTAGATTGGCCCTCTGCTGAAGGACAAGTACAGATCGCATCTCCAGCGGTCTATACCAATATTGAGAACGAAAGTGCAGCAGTCACTGGCTATCTGCTCTCTAATCCACCTAAGCTAGATCAAGCCTTAAAGATCATGGATAATATGGTCACTGAGCTGACTCCTTTGGCTGGTGAGACAACCTATAATGCTTGGGATGCTGCGCTAATTCTTCTGCGTGAAGGACTGGAGGCGATCCTCGTATTGTCTGCCCTTCTTGCCTACCTTAAACGTGATGGCAACACAAAAGCACAGAAGTGGATTTGGTCTGGCGCAGCTGTAGGACTTGTAGCGAGTATCGGATTAGCCGTTCTACTCACCTATACCATTTCCCGCGCCGCATCTGGTGGAGCACGCGAGATGATTGAAGGCATCACAGGTCTTGTAGCCGTCATTATGATGCTTACCATTGGACGCTGGCTGCATAGTAAATCAAATACCGCAAATTGGAACAACTATGTTGGACGGCAAGTGGATGGAGCATTAGCCAAGGGCAATCTCTGGTCTTTGTCCTCCGTAGCAGCGCTTGCGATTTTACGTGAAGGAGCAGAAACCACCATTTTTTATGTAGGGATGGCCCCTTCCATTAAAGTGTCTCAATTGCTGCTAGGGATCGGTAGTGCTCTAGTCATTCTAGCAATTGTAGGTTACGCAATTATTGCCTTAAGTGCGAAATTGCCGATTGCCGCCTTCTTCCGTACAGCTACACTTCTTATTTACTATTTAGTATTCCGCTTTCTCGGAGAGAGCATTCACTCCCTTCAAGTCGCAGGGAAACTACCCGCACATGTACAGGATGGGTTACCTTCTATTAGCTGGCTCGGGATGTATCCAACTTGGGAAACTTTAGTGCCTCAGCTGCTTGTCCTTGCGTTTATTGTGTGGGAGATGCTGCGCAATAGAGCACCAAAAGCGTCACAAACTGTATAACTACAAAGAAAAAAACGGTTGTCATCTTTTAACGATGACAACCGTTTTTTGTAGATTTTAAATGAAGCCGATCCTCGGACCTTTACATTAGAAATGAAACTAGATGTACCGGTCCGTCACGCCCGTTAGGTTACGCCGGTTTAGTCCGGTAATCCCTTGCAACTACAGTCTAATTTATGAAATGGATTCCATAGCAAGCTTTTTATTTGCAAAGTAATTTACGGACGATATGATAGAATAAAAAGACTAGAAACTACACACAAGCACCAAAGGGAGGCTGTTGTTCTCGAATGGCTAATATAAAAGAAATCGCCCGTATGGCTGGTGTTTCCGTGACAACGGTCTCGCGAGTACTCAATAATCATCCTTATGTAAGTGAAACCAAACGAACCGCTGTTTTAAATACGATTGAAAAGTTAAACTACACGCGTAATATGAATGCCGTGCATCTAATTACCGGCCGTACCCACGCCATTGCCGTTATTATCCCTAATATCAACCTTTTTTATTTCTCTGTAATTATTGAAGGCTTAGCCCAAGAAGCGTTGCTAGCGCAATACCGTTTAATTCTGTGCCAGACCGATTATCGTCATGAAGAAGAACTCAAGGTACTGGAGATGCTGCGCAACAAAGAAATTGACGGCGTGGTAATTGTATCTACGAGAATGAGCTCAGAAGTCATTGATGAATATACAGCATATGGCCCGATAGTCATCTGCCAAGATAGAGGTGAACGCCGCTTCTCTTCTGTGTATATCGAACATTATTCCGCTTTTCGCTCCGGCCTGCAGTACTTGCATGATAAGGGGTATGAACAGATAGGTTACTGTGAAGGCAGACAACATGGCAGCAGTAGTTCTATCCGGCAAATTGCCTTTAGTGACTTTCTAGCCGCTACAGGCCAGCCTTTTCAGGAAGATTGGATGATGTATAACTGTATGAATGAAGAGGACGGTGGACGTGTACTGCACCAACTGCTGAAAATGAAGAACCGTCCTAATGCCCTAATTATTTCAGGCGATCATGTGGCAGCCGGTCTAATCATCGAAGCGTGGAAGAACGGTATCCGTATTCCTGAGGATCTGGCCGTCATCGGATTTGACGACCAGCCGATCGGACGTCTTTTAGGTCTAACCACCATAGATAACCAGTTACCCGAAATGGGCGTTACAGCTTTTCGGATCATCTATGATCAGATCCAAAATAATGACAGTCATCCTGTACACCGTAAGCTTGAGTATCGCATTATTGAACGTTCTACGGTATAGCACGTTTCAAGTATTGTTCAAAAACGGTCCACCTCGCAGTCTTCTGTGAGTGGGCCGTTTTTATTTAAATAGAAGAGAGACTAATAATTCTCGCATATTATCCTTATTGTATTCATTTTTACCCCTTGCATCCGGATAGATTTTGTTTTATTCTGAGTATGAAAATAATTTTCTTATTTGAAGAAGTAATTTTAAAAATAATTTTAAAAAGCTACATTAGAAGTCGAGGTGGATTGATGTCCCCAATTTTATATGCACTTGAGCATGAAAAGTCCAAGCTGTCTCAAATGGAGCGCAAGCTGGCGGAACGGATCCTGTCATCACCAGGTGAAATCGTTCATATGGGCATCACAGAACTCGCGGAGCAATGCGGTATTAGTCCTGCTACTATCACACGTTTTTGTAAGGTTCTACATTTTAAAGGCTTCCCAGATTTCAAAGTAAAGCTGGCGGCTGAAATTGCTCATAGCGATGCAGCGCCTCAGGATGGCAGTTCTTCTTATCAGGATATCGTTGCAGGTAACCCGCTTTCCGTAATTGTGGAAGCGATGCAAACGAACCACCTGACATCCATTCGGGATACTACTTCACTCCTAGATCTGGAACGATTACAAGCAGCCGTTAATTTATTGTGCCAAGCACGGCGAGTGGATCTTTACGGGATGGCGACTTCCTCCATTGTCGCACAAGATTTCTATCAGAAGCTGATCCGCATTGGCGTGAATTGCACCGCTTTCGCTGATTCCCATATGCAGATTACATCTGCCTCTTCGCTATCTGAAGGCGATGTCGTATTCGCAGTATCGTATTCCGGAGAAACCCCAGAGACCATTGACGCTTTAACTTGTGCCAAAGCCAGCGGAGCAAGCACCATCGCTCTAACCTCTTACGGCAGCAGCACCTTGGCAACTCTGGCTGATATTCCACTCTTCTCCTCTTCTCTGGAAAAAGGAATGCGCCGAGGAGATATGGCTTCACGTATTGCCCAGCTACACATCATTGATATTTTGTTTACTGGAATGGTCAGCACCCGTTTTGGGGATTTTATTCCTAGACTGGAGCAATCTTATTTGAATGTCCAACATTATCGAAACAAACGAGGAGGTCAATCTTAATGAATATTCTTAAGTTCAATAGTGATGAAGATTTTGTACAAACGGGTGCGAATCTTATCGCCAGCCTGCTTCAAAGCAATCCAAAAGCGGTGCTCGGTCTAGCGACCGGAAGTTCCCCAGTTGGTGTTTATGCCAAATTGGTTGAAATGCACCAAAAAGGACTTGTAAGCTTCTCGAAAGCCACTTCCTTCAATCTTGATGAGTATATCGGATTGCCTGTTGATCACCCGCAGAGCTATCGCAGTTTCATGAACGAGCAATTATTCAATCATATTGATATTGACCCAGGACAGACACATATCCCTAACGGCAATGCAGCAGATATGGAAGCGGAGTGCCTCGCATACGACAAAATGCTGGAAGAGAACGGACCGGTTGACTTGCAGATCCTCGGGATTGGAAGCAACGGCCATATCGGGTTCAATGAACCAGATGCCAATCTGAGCAGCAAAACCCATGTCGTTGATTTGCTTGAAGACACCCGGGAAGCAAATGCCAGATTCTTCGACTCTTTGGACGATGTACCGCGGCAAGCAATAACCATGGGCATCGGCGGCATTCTGAAAGCTCGCCAGATTCTATTGTTAGTACGCGGTGCCGGCAAAGCTGAAGCCATCCGGAATGCCGTTGAAGGTCCGATTACTACCCAGTGCCCTGCATCTTTACTGCAGAGCCATCCGAATGTAATCGTCCTTGTAGATGAAGGAGCAGGAAAATGGCTGAAATAAAGAGAGAAGCAGGAAAATTACTGTTTGGTAAAGTGCTGACTCCCCAAGGATTAATTGAGCATGGCGTGATTGCCGTATCGGGTGAGCAAATTCATTATGCCGGCGAGGCAGCATGGCTTCCAGAGGCTTACGCGCACTGGCCAGCTGATGGTCAAGCTTCGGAAGACCTGCTCATCCCTGGATTTGTAGATGTGCATGTACATGGTGGAGCTGGCCACGACTTTATGTATAGTGATGCTGAATCTTTAAATACCATCACTAAATTTCACAGCTCCCAAGGCACAACTACCATGCTGGCTACGACTATGACTGCCTCTAAGCCAGCCATTGACCAAGTATTTGCCGAAATAAACGCATATCGCGCCACTGAGATGCCATACACACAAATCGCGGGCATGCATTTGGAAGGACCGTTCATCAGCCCAAAATGGTCCGGTGCACAAAACCCTGAGCATATTGTTCTTGCCAATATTGAGTGGCTGGAACAATGGGAGAATGATTATCCGGGCATGATCCGGCAAGTCACCTTGGCTCCGGAACGCGAAGGTGCACTAGAAGCTATCCTCTGGCTCCGTAAGCACGGTATTACCGCCGCTCTCGGTCACACCGATGCTTCCTTTGAAGAGGTTATTGCCGCGGCAGATGCCGGGTTAAATCAAGCCGTGCATATGTTTAATGCAATGACACCGCTACATCACCGCAAGCCTGGAACTGCTGGTGCTGTACTATTCGATAAACGCATACGTGCGGAGATCATCGCCGATGGCATACATGTTCATCCTGCAGCGATTTCTCTAGTGGCTAATCTAAAAAAAGATAACAATTTGTTATTAATTACAGATGCCATGTCTGCAACTGGTCTTAGTGATGGTGAATATACAATCGGTGATTTACCTGTGCTGGTTCAAGATGGCATCGCCACACTTAAAGATAACCCTGCCGCTTTGGCGGGTAGTACACTTACCATGATTCGTGGCTTCCGTTATCTCATACAAGAAGTAGGGCTCAGCTTAGAAGAAGCCTCCCGTGCTGCAAGCCTTACTCCGGCGATATCCATTGGAATGGAGCGTTCGATCGGTACCTTGGAAGCCGGAAAACGTGGTGATATCCTGCGTCTTGACGCTGAATTGAATTTGCGAGGCGTATGGATTGGCGGTCGCCCAGTTACCCTTTAAAGGTGGTTATATAATAAAAAAGCAACAATTCTCGCCACAAAGGTGAGGACTGTTGCTTTTTATTGTTTATAAAATCGAACTATTGATTAATAATTACGCGTCGGGAAAATTCGCTCAACCATCGTTCGGAATTCATCCACAAAACCCTTGATTGGATGACCCGCACGGGCCTCTTCTGCATAAACGTTAACGCGCTCTACAAAGTCTGGGTTTGCTGATACATATACATCCTTAATCGTTGCATCATGTTTTTTAACTTCAGCAGCGATTTTCGCTTTAATTTCTTTAGTTACTGTATCTGTTTCTTTCATATTCATAGTGTTATTTGTATTGTTCATGTGAGTCGAATGAGTACTGTTCATGTGTGTGGAATTACTTCTGTAATTCGTACCATGCGTACTATTGGTGTAGTTTGGAGTGGTACTGCGAATACCCATTCCAGTCCCCAAACCACCATCTGTCATTCCTGTACCTGTTCCGGTTGTTTTTCTGGTTCCCATGCCCATTCCGTTACCAATACCCATTCCCATATTGACATCATGTTTCGAACCGTTGCTATTCAGCAGAGGTCCATTATTATAAGTATGGGTTCTTGTCCCAGTCGTTCCTGTACCTGTTCCCAGACTTCCCATTCCGGTTGTTCCATTTCTGTGAGTACCCGTGCCAAGTGTTGCAGGTCCAGTGCTTGTTGTACCAGGGACTGTATTAACGGTGCCTCTCAGAGCTCCGTTCGTTCCATTCGTTACGGCCCCTGTATCATTCATTCCATCGCGTCCTATTTTCACTCTTCCTGTACCCGACATTACTCCAGTCGGTCCATAATTGTGAGGAACTGTAGACGATTTGGCTCGATAAGATGTAGTACCTTTGGCCCGAAGACCAGTAGTTGTATCATGTAACGTTACGGCGACATACGCATTTTTACCTGCAAGCATTACGTTCGCAGTGCGAACTTCAGGCATAGCAGCAATACGATCAGCAAGCTCCTGACTGACCTCCATTTTAGTAATATTATGCGTACCCATTGTTCCTCCGCGTACGGAGTTTACACCGATACGTCCGTCATTTACCCCCCGGACACTATTAGTTTGCACATTAGTCTTTTCTGCCGTGTTCGTCCCACACCCTGTAATACTCACCAAGCCTAGAAGTAATGCGGCTGAGACTGACATGCTGATCTTGGATCGCATCATGTATTCATCCTCCATCTCTATTGTTGTATGTGTGCAGCGTAACAGTCGTTAGCATGACCTTCCGAAGAACAAGCTATCCTGAAAGGATTTGGAACAATGTCTGTTTACCGTCACCTGCGAATGCACATCGGCGTATCTTATAAACAGTAAGCCGTATTTCAACGAGTCGGTATTGCTCCGCAAAAGTCAGGAGGCACGTGCATGAAAGTTTTATTCACGTTTTATATACCGAGTGGCGGGGTGGAGACTTTAAATAAGCTGCGGTGCGAGAGTCTCCAGCGTAATGGGATCGAATGTCATGTTTTATATCTGATGCCTGGTTCAGGAAGCCAGAATAAGGCTAACTTTCCGGTCTTCATTTCCTCTATAGATGAGGAGATTAAAGAAGTACTTGAGACACATAACTATGATGCCATTATTGTTACATCCGATTATTTATTGCTTAAGCGTCTGCGTGAGCTCGGTTATGGCGGTATTTTGATATACGAATCTCAAGGACTTGGAAAACGGAGTCATGCGGAAGATCTAATCAAAGACGCTATTCCTTATTTCCGCTCCTACTGTAACGCTGTCTTAATCCCACCAACGGATCATTTACTGGAGCTGTTTATTGAAATCTGTCCATGGCTACATCGGTATGTCATTCCCAATATTGTTGATGTTCAGTCCTTTCAGCACATCCCTGCTGAGCCTCCCGCTGATCCGGTCATCGCTTGGGTCGGGCGTCTGGAAAGCAACAAAAATTGGCGCGAATATTTGAGAATTGCCCATCAAATTCGCCTTCACAAACCAAACCTTCATTTATGGATGTTTCATGATCCTGAATTAGCCACAGAGGATCAAAAGCAGCTCTTCCAAGAAGAATTGCAAACCTTAGGTCTGAATGACCGTCTGAGTACCTTTACCAATATTCCAAATCATGTGATGCCGATTTATTATTCCTCGATAGCCAATTCTGGTGGGTTTCTGTTATCCACCTCAGTTACAGAGGGATTTGGATATGCCGTTGCGGAAGCCATTTGCTGCACTTGTCCCGTACTTAGCACGGATTCCGACGGCGTTAGATCTTTTATTGTGCATAATATTTCAGGTAAATTTTATCCTCTTGGCAACATCCAAACGGCCGTCAATGAAGGGCTAGAGCTAATGAACAATATGCCAATGCGAAATGCACTCCGCCAGCAAGGAAGAAATTATATGGTTTCACGTTACGGTACGGAAAAATATGCGCAGTCTTTTCGTGAAATGATGAACTCCTTTGCCATCTTCTAACTGCAAAAGAACCTTCAAACCACTTTTTTTTGTGGATTTGAAGGTTCTTTTATAATTCTGGGACATACTAAGATGGATTCCTTGATACAATCTCAAATAACATATTTTGAAATATTTGTGTACTTTTTTCCCAAGTGAAATCCTGTGAAACCTCTTCACCCTTACGAGCCAATCGTTGGCGTAAAGACGGATCTCTGATTAAGGTTATAATGTCATCTGCAAGCCGATTCTGAAACCGGTAGGACATTAAACAGTTATGACCATGTGTACAATATTCCTTATTCCCACCGGCGTAAACCGTAACGAGCGCTGCACCACAACGCATAGCCTCGATCCCTGGTAACGAACCTGTATCAAACGTACTCGAACTTACAAAAATGTCGCTCTCACTATAGTGGAAACAGAGTTCTGTATCATTCGCTGGAGTTCTTATTTGGTAACGTTCGTCGTTCACTAGGGCTTGTAGCGTTGCAGACTCCGCTTGTTCTTCGGGAGGAGAAATTAAATATATTTCAACCTCTGGATGGTGGGCTTTAACCTTGTTTAATTGCTGAAGTAAATAATCCTGCTCACGGTGAGCTGAGAATCCGCCCTCTGGTTTGCGCATAATCGCGGAAATTACCAGCCTTTTATTACGATCACGGATTTTCGTATTTTTAAAAACAGGACCTACCCCGATCGGTACGATTCTCCCTTTAATCCCATGGTTCATCTGGACAATTCCTTGTTGCCAGTGTGATAGAACCAGTAGGTTAGATGCAATATTATACGATGAAAAAGAACGGCTATTGTCAGGTAAAAAGGTAGGCTCATAACAAAGCGCCAATCGAACATGAATGCCTTTCCCCTCTTCACTTGCCCTCTGTGATACCTCGACTGTGGTATAGAAGTTGGAGATAATCACATCTCCTGCTGGAAAATCGCTTGCTGCCAGTTCTCCTTCTTTTGCATAGATCAGTTTACATTTCATCTCGTATTCTACGACACCATCACTGGGTAAGAGGATCGTCACTTCATGACCCATTTCTGTCAGACGATTAGCCAGCTCCGTGAGCATACGCTGCGCCCCGCCCCTAGTTAGAGTTAGAACAGGAAATATTAATTTCATTTCCCTCTCTCCTTTTGCAACAAGCGTGATAGAACCCGGCGATGTCTTGCTTGTACCTGCTCAATCTCCTTTTTTTGCTCCTCTTTGTGAATCACTGAGCCCATTTCGTTATGAACTCGGTAATCAAGCAGCGGTTCCTCTATATAAGACCATGTATAATACGGCAAAATACGCAACCATAGATCATAATCTTGAGTATACAACAATTTCTCATTAAATTTCCCTACTGTGCGGAAGATATCCATATGGAGAAGAACCGTACTTCCATTCACCGGACAGCCTAACATCATGGTCTCAATAAACTGTGCCCTGCTGTCAAAAATCATACTTATCGTCTCTGAAATCCGCTCACCCTGCTCGTTTACATAATAATAGGCTGTATAATTAAACAAAGTATCTGTGCCCTTGAGCATTTGCATCTGGTGATTGATTTTATTCGGATGAAATAAATCGTCAGCACTTAGCCAGGCAAAATAAGTTCCGGTAGCCACTCCTATCCCTCTGTTTAGCGCGGAGGCGGTTCCTCCATTGCTTTTTCGTATATAAATAATCTTATCCTTGAAGGGCTCAAGCTTCTCCATCCAAAGAGTAGATCCATCATCGATTACAATGATCTCTATGTTCGAATAACTTTGTTCCAAGACGCTTTGAATGGCGAGATCCACATATGGACAGTTATAAAAAGGAATGATCACTGACACTTTAGGTTCTTCACTCATGCGCTCACCTCCTTCACCTGAAGCTCGCTCTTTACACTGTTTTGCAAGCCAATAAGGCATCTACCGGAGCATGGTCTTCACCATACGCCTCACGAAATGATGGGTTTTGAGCATGATGAAAGCCTTTAAGTACAGTTACAGCATACCCCAGCTCCATGAAGTCCTCCGGCTCCCATCCGCTCCGATGCTTTTGATAATGTTCTCCTTGCAAGTGATAATGGTCCATTCCCTCCTGCGGAAAAAAACCCCGAGGTGTAAACACAACTACACGATTATAGGCGATTCTCTCGGCCATCCCGAGTAATCTCTGTCCTTCTTTCCTTTCAAAGTGTTCTATGGAATCGATAAAAGTGACTGCCGAGAACGTCTTAGGAAGAAATAATTTATCCATATGACTAGCATCCCCATGCACTGGAATAATGTGAGGTGATTTATATTCACGATGCAGTAGGTAAGGTCTGTGAATTTCTAGTCCTAGAACAACTGCGGCTTCATACCGTTCAAGCAGGGTACCGGTGCCGCTGCCGATATCCAGTATACTTTCACAGAATTTCAACTGCTCCAATAAGATTGGTAGAAAGTCATTCACTTCAATTTCCCGATACATAACCTTCTTACCCCCCCATCGAAGAGATCAAGTGTTGGAGCGGACCCTTGTAGCGAGCGTTGGTTGCAGCTGCCTCTGCCATAATGACATCGTAATATTTAAGCGTCCCCATCCCTTCATGATTACGGTAAGCGGTGAGTGACTGATTCAGCATCACAGGTGCATACCCGTTCAGAATCGCGCGGTACCATAAATCATAGTCATGTGTATAGGGAAGTGATTCATCAAAAAGCCCAATCGCTCCAAATACCTCTCGTTTGAACATCACCGTGCAGCCATTAATAGGGTTCCCCTGTAAAAAACAACGTAAATAATCGAGGTGACTAGGAAACAATAGCGATGCGTTCATCTGAACAAGTTGAGATTGACCGTTAATAAAATTGAAGTTGGTATAGGAGATCAACAAATGGTTCTGCTCCATGAACAGCACCTGATTATTGATTTTGTCTCGATAGAATAAGTCATCTGAGCTGAGCCAGGCCACATAGTCTCCGCTTGCATGCAAGATGCCGTGATTCAGTGCAGAGGCGGTTCCTCCGTTACTTTTCCCTAAATAATGAATTCGCGGAAAATACGGTCTAATCAGATCTGTGTGAACGGTCGAGCCGTCATCGACGACGATGATCTCGTAAGGTTCCCAAGACTGTGAAAGCACACTTTGCAAGGCATGCTCTATATAAGGGCAGTTATAAAAAGGAATCACTACCGATACTTTCGGTCTCATAACATCCGTCCTTCCCAGTTCACGCGGCAATAGTCCAAAATATCTGTTAAGGACTGGCTAAACTCAATTCCCGGCTTCCAGCCTAATGAAGTTACATTTTCTTCAGGTGTTGCAGAGGCATCTGAAGTTATTAGTTTATCCCCCGCCACTCCGTTAACCGGAATAGAGAGAGCAGCTTGTTCTGGTCCCCAGTCCATCGGAATTGAGGCACTGGAGCAGCTTATCAGCTGCTCCGCAATATCCCCAAGTTGCCGCTGTGTCCCTGAATCAATTCGATAAATGGTTCCATTAGTTCCTTCGCGCAATATAAAATCATAAGCTCTTACAGCATCGCGTACATCCAGAAAATCACGTAATG
The DNA here is from genome assembly GCF_038000345.1 of Paenibacillus sp. FSL E2-8871. Lineage (NCBI taxonomy): Bacteria > Bacillati > Bacillota > Bacilli > Caryophanales > Paenibacillaceae > Paenibacillus > Paenibacillus sp. FSL E2-8871. Next base: position 3,481,524 of record NZ_JBBOBV010000001.1, read on the forward strand.
CATAGCGAGAAGAAAGTTTAAAGGGAGGGATTTCTTCGTCTGCATACACTTCACTACGAACAATATGCTGTGCCAATAATGAGCAGAAACCAGTAGAAGGACCGGGACCGATTAGGTTGCAGGGCTCAGCCAGCAGAACGGGTTGTTTAAACAGCGTCCCCCAAGCCAGAGACACCAGCTCTTCTATTGTTTTGCTGAGGCTATATGGGTGTGGGGGTCCTGCCGCCACACCCGGTTTGAATTTAAGTCGCGAGCCTGCTACGAGAATTCGACTGGTAGGTAGACTTCGCATGGCTTCTAGCAAATATAACGTAGCCATCACATTCGTCTCCATAAAGAGCAAAGGGTTACGCCAAGACTCGGGCACCGAGTTGTTTCCTGCCAAATGAAGGACAGCCTCCGGTGTAGTTTCCTTGATCATCTCAGCTACAGCCTTCCGATTGCTTAAATCACAGTAGTAAACCTTCACTCCTTCTGGAAACAAAGCGGAAGACAGGGCACCCGCTGTGGATGGCGGGCGCACCACAGCGGTAACCTCAGCGCCTCCTGCCAAGAACAAATGAACGGCATGTCGACCGGTGAATCCGGCCGCCCCGGTAATCAGTAGTTTTTGACCTTTCATGGGGACATCTCTGACTGTTTCATCCAGTCAGCCAGTTCTTGCAGCATCAATGGGTACGAAGGCAACGGCAAATCAACATCCGTTCTTGTATTCACTAATGTTCGATCTTGAACATGTTCATCCTCAGGGATGATTTCCACATCCTCTTTATGAAATGCAGCCTGAATATGCTGAAGCAGCTCATATTTGCTTACCGGGTTCGGATGCGCTAAATGGATCAGCCCCGATACCGTGGAATCCAGCAGCGTATCCATTGCCTTAGCTAATTGGAGTGTAGTTACTCCGTTCCACATCACCCTGCGGTATCCTGACACTTGACCACGCTGTGCCAGAAACCAATCCATCAAACCAATGCCGTCCTGGCGGATTTCCGGACCAATAATCGAAGTCCGGATCGTAAGATGTCCAGGTTGCCGCACCTCGCCAAGACTTTTCGAAATCGCATAGGCAGAGGTTCCATCAGGAACATCCTCTTCTGTGTACCCCCCGCGTGTTCCTTCAAACACGCAGTCGGTACTGATATGAATAAGTCTTGCATGAACAGCTTCCGCCATCCGCCACAAGTGGTGAGGAAGAAAGCCATTCACGTGGTAAGCCCCAATTTTGTCACGTTCTGCGAATTGATTGAGTACCCCCATCGCATTAATGATGCAATGAGGGGAGACGATATCGACCAGCTTCTCTACTCCGGCTATATCGTTCGCATCTACATACAGCCCGCCAAGATCGCTCTTATCCCGGGTTGTATGGAAGACGTGATGCTTGCCCTGGCGGCGGAAATAATCCGCCAGCATATGCCCCGCCATACCGTTTCCACCAAGGATAAGCAGCTTCATTGCAGGAAACCTCCTCGAATCAAGATGCTTTTGATCTCTTCCTGATCCATTAGATTCGTCTCGGAGCTGAAACTATTAAAAGAGACATGAGGATAAGCGCTATAATGTGCCTTTAACTCTGGCATGTTCAGCGTAGGGAGAATCACTAGATACTGTTCATCGTAGACAACGGTTGTTAAGCTTTCGAAATCGCTCATTAGAATCTCGTGTATTTTCTCCCCCGGACGAATTCCGGTCTCGATAATACTTACATTCGGCTCTCCAGAGGCCTCGATTAACACCTCAGCCAGGTCGATAATCCGGCAAGTAGGCATCGTCATGACAAAGATTTCTCCACCTAAGCTAACCTCAGAAGCTTTAAATAACAACGTAATCGCATCGCGTAGTGTGAAAAAGAAGCGGGTCATTTTCATATCGGTAATACGTACCTGTCCCTTGTCCTTGATCTGCTTCATGAACAAATGTACTACGCTGCCGTTCGTTCCGAGCACATTACCTCCACGTACGGTTACAAAACGGGTGTTTGAGCCAATTAGATTGGCATAGACGAACAATTTTTCTCCAATCGCTTTGGTCATTCCATAGAAGTTCGACGGGTTTGCAGCCTTATCCGTAGAAATGTAAATGGCTTTCTCAACGCCATTCACAATAGCTGCTTCGATCACATTCTGAGTGCCTACAACATTGGTTTTGAGCGCTTCATAGGGCTGATCTTCACAGACCGGAACATGTTTGAGTGCCGCCAAATGGAAAATATAATCAACGCCACGGCAGGCGGCGACCAGCGCATCCTTGTCACGGATATCGCCAATGATAAAGCTGAGTCGTTGATCCTCGAACTCCCGGCTCATCGCCACCTGAGCGGACTCACTGCGGGAGAATACGATAATTTCCTTAGGATTTTGCGGCAGAAGTTGCCTAATCAGCTCATGCCCCCAGGAACCGGTGCCGCCTGTGACCACAATCCGTTTATTATTGAACATGCAGGTTCCCTCCAAGCAAAAATTTAACTACCTTTACCGAAACATCCGGAGTCAAGTAACCTTCCGGAGCCTCCCAATCCCGACGGAGCGCCGCCATCAGCTTGACGCTACGTAGAATACTTTTCTGGTCAACACCTGACACCACGTTACTTCCGCAATCTACCGTTTCGGGACGCTCCGTTGTTCTGCGAATCGTAACGGTTGGTACTTTCATCAAGCAGCATTCCTCCTGTACGGTCCCACTGTCGGTGATGGCACACAAGGCGTGCTGTTCCAAATAAACAAAATCAAAAAATCCGAAGGGCTCATGAAATTCAACGAGAGGATTCATTGGAAGAGAAAATTGCTCAGTTAGTTTGGAGCGAGTGCGAGGATGAATGCTGCATATTAAACGAATTCCAAAATGCTCAGCCACTGCGTTAAGACCTGACATAATTTGTACAAGGGACTCTGGATCATCTACATTCTCTGCACGATGTGCTGTTACAAGGAAATACTGCCCTGAGGTAAGATTCAGCTGCTCCAGAATACTGCTAGCCTGGATTTTCGACTCAAAATGAGTCATGACCTCATGAATCGGATTTCCTGTTAACACAATACGTCTGCTTGGGAAGCCTTCGCTGATTAGATGTCTTTTGCTCTGCTGTGTATATGGCATATTAATGGTCGAAACGGCATCTATGACACGGCGGTTTTTCTCTTCGGGCACTTTTAGGTCATAGCAACGGTTGCCTGCCTCCATATGCACCACCGGAATACCCATTCGTTCGGCCAAAATCGCGCATAACGCGCTATTCGTATCCCCCAGAAGTAAGACACGGTCTGGTTGTTCTTTCTGTAAAATGCTCTCTAGCCCTCCGAACATGGCGGCAAGCTGGCCGCCGAGTCCTGCTTGCTTATCCTGCAGCACATAATCCGGCGCCCGCAGTCCCAGCTCTGCAAAGAAAATGCCGCTGAGACTGGCGGTGAAGTTCTGGCCGGTATGCACCAGAATGTGCCGCTCAGCATGTTCGTCGAGAAGCGGAATGATAACACTGAGGCGGATGATTTCAGGCCTCGTGCCTAAAATCGTCATGATCTTCATGAGTTCACTCCCCTGCCTGTTTGATGATGGTCTGACTTGGCTCAGTCGGGTGGACTGAGACTGCTAGAAGCGCAGTTTGGGCTTTTAGCAGGATTGGTAGAATAGTAGATTGAGACAATCTGCGGGATTTATACCGCTCATTTAGCGGTTCCGGCTGGAATCGCGGCAATCTGCGGGATTTATACCGCTCATTTGGCGGTTTCAGCTGGAATCGCGGCAATCTGGGGCATTTATACCCCTCTTTTCGCTCGTTTAGCCGAATTCGCGACAATCTGGGGCATTTATACCCCTCTTTTTGCTCCTTTAGCCGAATTTGCGGCAATCTGGGGCATTTATACCCCTCTTTTCGCTCATTTAGCCAGATTTGCGACAATTTGGGGCATTTATACCCCTCTTTTCGCTCGTTTAGCCGAATTCGCGACAATCTGGGGCATTTATACCCCTTCTTTTCACTCAGCTTGCCACCTTCGCGGCAAGCGAGGCACTTACGCAGCGCGCCGCCGCCCACCCCGGCGGGCTCGGCGGCGCTTGCCCCCGGCGGTGCTACGCCGCCGGGCAGAGCCCTTACGCCGCTTACGAGCAGCGCGGCGTAAAACCAACGGGCGCCCGCTTCGCCGGCGCGCCCGGGCTTTGCCGCGTCGCTTGCGGGCGACGCGGCTCGGTAGGCCCTTGCTTCGCGGCAAAGCCGGCGACGCAGCGGGCAATTCAGGCAGGACAGCGGGTGGTTCTACCACGCTGTCAGCCTCGCGCACCGGCATTGCGCTGCAATAGCGGAGGCTCCACATCTCCGCAAGACCCTGCAGGCGGCTCCTATAAGCCGCCGGACCATAAACGGCGTCGACGCGCTCCCGCGCTTGGGCGCCTATGGTTATCGCCAGCCCCGGCTGCGCCAGCATGACGTTGACTCTTTCGGCCAGCGCGGAAATGTCCGACGCGGGCACGAGATTTTCGCCGCAGCCTGCTGCGTGCAGGATTTCCCGCAAGCCCCCGGAGTCGTAAGCGACTACGGGTTTTCCAAAAGCCATTCCTTCCAAAGCAGTCATTCCGAAGCCTTCGCGGACCAGACTAGGAACAACCAGCACATCCATAGCGCAATAAGCAGATGGAAGGCATTCAGCATAACCAACAAATTTAAATCGGGTATACAGTCCCTCAAGCTTTACCTTGCGGACACAGCGATCATAGTAGCTTTTGTCACCAGCTGAACCTATGACAACAAATTTCGCACTAGGATGGACTGCGTACACAAGCACAGCCATTTTCACAAAATGTTCCAATCCTTTTTCCTTATTAATAAAAGAAGAAATATAACCGACCAGCTGCTCCTGCGGTTTAATCTTTAGCTCTCGCCGTCGTTCGCCCCGAAGCTTACTCCAAGCCTCAATCATCATTTCTTTGTCATTCCAAGAAGGCGGAAGCTGGATCACTTTCTCCGCTCTGACTTCCTCTGGAAAGCAAGCTGTTACCGTCTGTGAAATAGCCAGAATCTCATCACTATTCCGATGAATCAGATCTACACTAATGGGTGTATATTCATTGTCTGTTATCGTCTCTGATATTTTCCATACCACCGGAATGCCAAGTGACTTGGCAGCCATTGCTGGCAAAGCATGCACACAGGTACTTGTAATAATAAACGCCGGGCGGAGAGAGGTTAGCCAGTCTGTTAATTCGTGATACTCCCTGCCTTCCTGGAATTTACGAGCATCTGCCTCGAGCCCTGCATAAGGAGTATACATTCCGTATAAAAGAGGAATCGAGAGCAGTTGTACACTTATTCCGAAGCTTCGAGCCTGAGCAGTCAGCTTGCCGTCCTGAGGTGCAACGAGAATACAATTAAAGTACGGAGAAAGTTCCTGAGCGAAAAACAACAACAACTTCTCCGCTCCGGTAATACTGCGTGTATTAGATACATGTGAAAAGAGGACGATTGTAGCTTTATCAGCCATGGCGTTTCGGCGCTCCCTAACGAGGGCCTGGAGCAGCCATTCACCTCCCTAAAAGTTTTACGAAGCGTTGCTCAAGTTTCTTACTTCGCAGTAAAACTCGCTTCGGAAGCATTCGCTTAGTTTTACGAAGCGTTGCTCAAGTTTCTTACTTCGTAGTAAAACTCGCTTCGGAAGCATTTGCTTAGCCTGAGCCTCGCCCTCTCAGCCCATAACCCACCTTCGCCTCCGCTCAGCTATCCAAGCCGCTCCATCAGCTTCTTTTCATCAGGTTACAGGCATACGCTGAGGTCCGGTTCTACAGTATATCGAGGAAAAACAGATGCCGGCACGACACCTGTCCCCTGCTAAGCGCACATTTCCATATCCAGTTTGGGCCAAAGTCTAGCCGTAGATTACTGTTAGCATCTGGTGAATACGTTTTGCGTAAGTGTGATCCTTGAGTGTCCGTTCAAAAGCACGCAGCGCGATTGCCCGGCGTTCCTCCTCATGGGTTAAGTAATAACGGATCTTATCCATCATTTCCTGAGGACTCGCAAAGGTCACAATTTCTTCATCCGGTTTGTAGAAAGATCCCATATCATCTCTAGCATCTACTAATTGCAACGTGCCCGTTGCTGCAATTTCAAAGGTACGCGGATTAGGAGAAACGGCAGGAATCGAAAGCGTATTGTTATTAACCACTTCATCAATGTGCGAGCGGTGGAGGTTAATGACGATTTTGGAGCCGCTGTAAGCTACTGACGTCTCTTGTGGGGACATCCATTTGCCAATTTCAATACGGTCACCGTAGAGCGGAGCCTCAGGCAGACGATCCCACCAGATTCCGTTAATCACCGTGTTATAGTTCATCAAATCAGGAAGAATCTCACGGAAGAAGTTCACCCGGTTCCAATAGGCGGAGCCAATAAAGCTAACTTCCCGATTGACTGACGAACGTGTTGTAGTAGGACGGTAATGCTCCAGGTGAGCAGCAAAAGGAAGATAATGGACCTCAGGGCAACCAAGTCCCCGATAGAAATCAATACAATTACGTTCAAGTGTGAATACAAAATCGTAGTGAGCCACAATCTTGACCGTAAAGTCAGTGTAATAAGGATCATCAGTAAGCCAGATAGCTGTCCGAATGCCACTAGTGCGTAGAGCATCGATCTGCTCAAGAGGTAAATCCATACCGTCTAGCACCAATACCAGATCCGGTCTTTGCGCTGCAGCCAGCTCTACTAGATTTTGACGCACATCCGTAATTGTGACTTGAGCTGTTAATTTTTGTAGTGCGCAAAGAACCGCATCATCTAAAGGAGAGTAAGGGTAGCCTTTGCCAGAAGCGACATACATGACATGAATATTCCGCACAGGAAATACTTCTTCAGATCGACCATTCAGGATCGCAAGGCGCCCCCGTAAATAGCCCTCATCATACCCCCCCTTAAAACCACTCAGACGACCACGCAGCTTTTCTTCCTCCGGAGGTGTAAGAGGTAATGGGGGGGTAGGCATAATAAATTCATTATTGTTCATAATCCTCGCTCCTTTATCCCGTTATAGATTTCATACACGTGAAGCAATTACATTCAGCAAATGAGGCAAACGCGCAGTGAATGTATGGTTTCGCATGGTAGTCCGTAATCCCCGTAAAGCATAGATTCGCCGCTCTTTTTCATGCTTCAAATAGTACTCAATCTTCTGCTGCAGTTCCTTAGCGGAGCCAAAAGTATCCAGATCATAACCAGGCCGATAATAATTGCCCAAATCCTCACGAACATCCGTAAGCTGCATAGTACCGCAGGCGCTGATCTCATAGGTGCGCGGATTAATGGAGCGTGAAGGAAGGCGGTAGCTATTCCGGTTATCCTGACCCTCTTCCCACGGGCGGTGAATATTAATGACTATTTTTGCGCCACTGTAGTAGTTGGCTGTCTCCTCAGGCGGGATAAAGCCATTGCTGATAAAAGGTGTAAGTTGATCATAGGTTGCGAGGCGTTCCCAGAACCCCCCAGCGATAAGCACTTTTTTCCCCTTAAGATAAGGTGCTAGTTCGTCGAACAGCTCTGTCCGATTACGAAATGCATTACCAATAAATACAATGTCATACTGATATTGCGGGCCGGTACGCCGTGGGTAGAACATCTTTGGATTGACACACAGTGGCAAATAATGAACCGATGACACCCCAAGGGATTGATAAAACTCTACGCAACCCAGCTCATGTGTAAATACGTGATCATAATGCTTGCAAATGACTGAAGTGTCCTCTGTAAAATAAGGATCATCCACAAACCAAATGGCGGTTGGGATGCCTAGCTTTCTTATCTCCGAAATCTGTTCTAAATGATTTTCCGGGAATACATGAAGCCCATTCATCACTAGCACTGCCCCAGGCATTTCCCGTGCCGCGGTTTCTAGCATCGTTTCAGGAGTACTTATTACAAGCTCACTTACAAGCTGCTGCAGCGCCTCCGTTACGCCAGTGTCGATCGCCTGAAATCCTTGAGGAACATACATTAACTTAAATGGTCGGCTGGCTTCGACCCCTGGAGTATTCAGACGTTGCACAGCCTCACACATGCCAAGACGATATCCTTCGTGATAACCGTCGCGATATTCTCGCGGATGCTTTTGTTTTTTTCTCTTTCTCGCTTTCACGGCCTTCACCCTGCCCCGTCGTATTCTCAAGACAGTATAACTATATGCGGAGTCAGCACTCGCCTCATGGACATCTGTCTTTACTAGAACTAAATTGGCAGATGTCCCCTGTCTTTTGCCCGGCTTGCCCGAACCTTAGATGATTTCATCCACTCACAGGATGCTGGTATACTATAAGAGGCTGTTCAAAAAGTCCGCTTTTGATCACGAAGTAGCCCAAGAAGCTTACTCGACATCGAATATTGAATTCAGGCGAAACTTCCGGTGCTCACGTAGCTTCCACTACGCTCCGCTCCTCAGTTTCTACCTTCTTTCAATCTTCTCGGTGCTGAAAACCGTACTTTTAGAACACGCACTATAAAGGTCTAGCTTGAGACTTACATCTCTTCATATCTGAGCGGAAATGATTATTTATAGCATTCACAAGGGGGACACTATGAACAACACCACGTTGTACTTGCGCCATGCAGAACTGCTTCGTGATCAGGTTCCATCATTCCAAACCTATCCATTTCATCTGCCAGCCGTAAGAACACTGGATCGGCTTATTTTTCAAAAGCCAGTAACCTTTCTTGTCGGGGAGAATGGCACAGGGAAATCTACCTTGCTAGAGGGAATTGCTGCTGCGTGGGGCTTTAATCCTGAAGGTGGAACACTTAACTTCTCTTTTAACACTCGTTCCTCGCATTCGAGTCTCTATGAGTATTTCAGAATTGCTAGAGGGGTTAGACGTCCGAAGGACGGCTTTTTTCTACGCGCGGAGAGCTATTATAATGTGGCTTCCTACATTGATGAATTAGATGAACAGCCTAGTTTTGGTCCACCAATCAAGAACTCCTATGGAGGCAAGTCCCTGCACGAGCAGTCTCACGGAGAGTCTTTTTTCGCAGCGTTCGTTCATCGTTTCGGAGGACGTGGTCTTTATATTCTCGATGAACCTGAAGCGGCTCTATCTCCTCTACGGCAAATGTCTCTGCTGGTGCGTATGCATGAGCTAGTGCAACAGGATTCACAGTTTATTATCGCGACCCATTCTCCCATTCTAATGTCCTATCCGGGAGCTGAGATTTTTCTTCTAGAAGGTGAGGGCATAAGGTCTGTCGCCTTGGAGGAAACAGAGCACTATACCGTGACCAAAGCATTTATGAATGACCGCCAGGGTATGCTGCGTGAGCTATTAGAGGATGAACAAGCATAAACACCTTCGACGTCCCTATAAGGACGGTAAGCGTTTAAGCGAGAAATATAAGGATAATTTACAACATGGAACATATAAATTCTTATATTTTAATAAAAACAGCAAGTCTCCATAATCGGAAACTTGCTGTTTGAATTGTTCCATAAATTAACGTCTTACAATTCCCACTACCTTGTGTACAACCCATCCGAACATGACTACAACCATCATATCGAAGCACACATTAAACAAGAATAAATGCTTACCGATGTCAGCCCTTCCGTCCCCAAGAATCGGAACCAGGAAGGAGAAAATCCCTATCAGTCCTAATAACATCAGCAGTTCACCAGCAACTCTTCCCTGAACATCCCGACTACGGAAATATTGGAACACCGCCCCGGCAAAATACACCAGATAGAATATAGTGAGAAATCCGAGCGTATGCGGAATATGCTTGTTCTTGAATTCGCTCCACCCGCTGTAAGTGTACGATAATGCACCTGCTGGCTTATTTTCACTCTTCTCATAGTTCCCTAGATAATAAGGACGAATCGCCATACTGTTACTAGCAGCATATTCCATATTATCTATTAACCGTCCTGGATGTTCTAAGTAGAAGAACAATACATCCTTATGGGATACCCGGTCGTAGAAATCCGGTACCAGCGAAGGATCATCCTGTTTGATCACTGTATCGGTCTGAAAATAATTCGTGCCCGCAAGTACCTCCAACCGCTCCGGCAATCCGAGATCCTGCAAATCTCCCTTCACATCTGGTGATTCGTTTAATATCCCAAAAAACACAGTCTGATACAGGTTAATATGCTTCAGCTCTTTTGGCGCCGTCACGTACATAACGATGGATACCAGAAATATCGCAATCGAAAAGCGTAAGGCCAGCTTTCTCCATTTCCGCTCACCATCAAGCGTCATAAACCGCAGGAAGATCAATGCAAAGGCAATCCCAATCGGCGCATTCTGAATTTTGGAGGTGACCAGAAACAGTATCGCAATAAAAAATAAGGTTAACCCCTTAGTCGTAGGCTTTTCTTGGCTAGTGAGTCTTAACCCCAGTGCAAAGGTCAACAGCATAAACACCATCGATACCGGTTCTCCAAACAAGGAGTTAAAGTATGCCAAATACCCAATATCATAGAATACAAACAAAATAGCTACACCTAGCAGCAGCCCCGTAACATAAGAGCCGCGAGCATTGTACTTCACCAGCAGCAAGGTCGCCACCAGTAAAAGAAGACCGTAAACTGCACCGAGCAATCTAACATCAAAAAAGCTGCCATGGATGAGCCCGCCGATCAACCTCGGTACAAGCACAATCAAAATCTGTGAAGAAGGATAGAAGCCCCTAAACAAATTCTCATACGCAAAACGAGAATGGCTAAAATTAAAAAACTGGTCGGTATACGATGCTGCAATATCATAGTAGTTCAGACCGATGGTATTCATCATACGCAGGAAATCTCCATTATCAGCAACCCCAATAAAAGGTCCTACGAATAGCAGATAAATAATGAGACCGCAGCCGGCAAGGCTTACGAGATACTCCGGTTTCCAGAACTTTTTCATGATTCCCCCTATCTCTGTGGTAACAGCTTCACATATTCGTCGGACAAATTCATTAGCTTCAATACATACTCATAATCGCTCTGATATTTCGAGAAGTCCGTTACCGGCTTGAGCGTATCCAGCGACACAGCTTCACCATCTGCAAATCCTTTTCCAGGGACATAGAGAATGTCATCATTAAAGAAGGAGCCGGAAGGCAAATAATATCTCATCCCTAACACATTACGATCAATGTTGAGCAGGTCATGACCAAAGGCTGTATAACCTTCTTGTTGTAGTGAAACACCCATTAAATTAGCAATCGTAGGAAGGATATCTAGTTGTCCTCCCGTACGCTCTACTACCTTCCCTTGCTCCATTCCCGGCACACGCACAATGAGTGGAATATTAAAGCGGCTGATCCGGGAATCATATGGAACACCAAGTGCACTTTCCACTTGCTCTGGCGGAACGTCCTGAGGCTGCAGGCCAAAGTGGTCGCCATACATGACCAGAACAGTGTTATCCCACAATCCATTTTCTTTCAAACCTTCTATTAAAGTACCTATGGCATAATCAGTATAGTTTATAGCAGTCAAATAATCACCAAGCATCGTATCCTTCAAATTATCAGGCACAGTGATTTTCTTAAAGGAATCTGGGATTTTGAAAGGATGATGACTGGATGCTGTCACCATCTGTGCGTAGAAGGGAGTTCCCTTCTTCTTCAGCTCTGTCAATTTCTCGACACCCGTAATATACAGTTGTTCATCGGAAGCACCAAACGCATTAAAATGATCATTCGTAAAATAATCTTTGTCATAATAACCGTTAAACCCAAGCGCCGGATATAGTTCATTCCGATTCCAAAACCCTACTTTATTCACATGAAAGGTGTATGCCTCATACCCTTTATCTCTTAGCAGTCGTGGTAAGCTTGGCAATTCTCTGTCCCCGAATCCGGTAGACATGGCCAAAGTACCAATCGGATAAATAGACGTATTGCTCATGAATTCAGCATCAGATGTATTCCCTGGACCAATCTGCTGGTAAACATGAGGAAAATAAAAGCCCTCATCCGCTAACTTATTCATGACTGGCGTCAATTCTTGACCATCCAAGGATTGATGTAGTGGGAAATTCTGAAAAGCTTCTAATTGTAGCACAATTACATTTTTACCCTTTTGTGAGCCAAAATAATCAGGAGTCGTACCCGCTGGCTTGTCACTATAAGGATAGGAAGATTGCAGGGCGTCAACCTTCGCAATCGTATCCTTAATATCACCCGTTCCAATGAGATTGTTATCTTCATTAATTTTAATCGCCGCAACGACTTCATAATTTAGAAATCCGGCAGTTTCCGCCTGTACAAGCTCATTTGTAATCCCCCGTGCAGAGTGGACAGAATATGCCGATAAAGATAAGCCTCCAATAATAGATACCAGAATCACCACCACATGCACGAATCCTGTCTTCCGGGAACTAGAGCGCTCACGCGGGTAGGTCTTTCCTTGTTTCCATCTGCGAATCAAACCATAGATAGCGAAGATGACAAAATCCACGAAGAATAAGTAATCAATACTCTTTATGGTAGATTCTACGCTTGCCTTCACTTGAAATACCTGATTGATTTCAGATAAGGCCAGGTAGGTTGGAACAGAACCAAAGTGATTAAAATATACAGCGGCTGCGAACAGCAACAGCGATAAAAAGCCGTTAATTATCCAATAGACGGTTGTTCTCACCCTAGATGGCGTAATCACCGTTAAAATCCCCATAATAAAAAGGACTGGCGCTACATCCGCTGCAATCCATTCCCAAGCAATTCTATCAAAGAACAACACTCTCAGAAGCAACAGCTTTAACCATAACAATATAACAACGATAAAAAAATGGGCGCGATCCGGCCCTTGCTTTTTCACTTATAATCCCCTCTTACATGTTCATTTGTTCGAAATATCAAATCTATTCTAGTAATTTGTAAAATATCAGGTTGTTCTAGTATAACAATACTTACTTTTTTTATCAAAATGGTAGAATTATCTTCCACTCAAAAAAAGAGATGCCCCGCTGCTCTTTCGGCATTGGAACATCCCTGTTAACTATGAGTTGATCAATCTTCAGACGATTGAAGTATACTTAAGCAATCTTTTAATAGAACGGTTCGCTTCATTTAACACAACTTCCTTATCTACAGTCTTCAGCAGACCTCTTTCCATCACGATCTCCCCGTCGATAATCGTAGTTTCCACATCTGCCCGGGTAGCTGAATATACAATTCTAGAGATGGGATCTACGTCATAGGAGGGGAAGGTATGGAAATTGAAGAGATTCAGGAGCACTAGGTCTGCTTTTTTACCCACCTCGATACTACCGATCTTATCTTCCATCCCTACCGCTTTTGCCCCACCTATAGTTGCCATACGAAATACACTGCGGGCATCCATCGTCGTAGGTCCATGTTGAGGCTTCTGAATAATTGCCGCGAGCCGCATTTCATTAAACATATCCAGATTGTTATTGCACGGTGCACCGTCAGCACCCAGACTTAGTGACACATGATCATGGAGCATCCCCGGTGTATCAGCAATTCCAGACGCTAGTTTCAGATTTGAGCCAGGGCAATGACTTACATGAACTCCACGATCCCGCAATATGCGCCGCTCCTCAACATCCAGCCATACACAATGCGCCAGTATTAAGCGCTCATTAGCTAATCCTAGATGGTCCAGATAGACGATGTTACGCATCCCGGTCATCGCCTGTACAATCTCAATCTCCCCTAAATTCTCAGAAGCATGGGTGTGCACCTTCACATCATACCTTGCGGAGAGATCTCGTACCTCGGTTAACAAGGGTTCGGTGCAGGATATTACAAAACGCGGAGAGAACGCATATTGAATCCTTCCATTGCCATAGCCATTCCATTTTTCAAGCAAATCCACACTTTCCTGTAAAGAAGAAGCGGTATCCTCCTGCAGTGCTTCAGGCACATCTCCTCCTTTTTGATCCATCATCACCTTACCGGACAAAGCACGTATTCCACTTTTAGCAATGGCCTGAAAAGCATAGTCCGTATGGTGAACAGTCTCCATATCAACAATCGTAGTGGTTCCGCTGGAAATCAGTTCTCCAATACCGAGCATCGCCGAATAATAAAGGGATTCCTCATCATGCGCCGCCTCTAACGGCCAAATCCGTTTACGCAGCCAGTCCATAAGCTCCAGATCATCTCCCTTCCCACGGAATAACGTCTGGCATAAATGAATATGCGTCTGAACAAAACCGGGAATTAACGTACGGTTCGTGGCATCGATGACCTTTTCGTCTCCCTGCGGGATCAGACCAATGCCGATTTCTACGATGATATCATCCTTAATTCGAACATCCCCGACAATAATTTCCTCCTGTTTGTTCATTGTAATGATCTCAGCATCTTTGATCAGAATGCTCCCCATTGTCCTTATCCCCCTCATTGTTCATTCGTTTGCCGTTTCACGGTGTAACACAAAAAGGCCACAAAAATATGCCGTAGCATATTTTCGTAGCCAGAAATTTACGGTTTCCGGTAGAGACCCTTAAACCAATTATTAAGGATATACGAAAAGAGAAGCTATTCTATTCCAAATTTGAATAAATCAATCATAAGACAAAGACAGGTTTAATGTCAACAAAAGTTATTTAAACTAACACAAATTTCTTAATTAGATCTGTTCACAATTAAAAATAATGATTATCTCTATTTACATGTAATAAAACATGACTTTAATTATGATTTCCCACGCTATTTATCAATGTTTCTTAAGTTCCGCTTTTATACTCGTCCTATCACCCGAACCGATAGCTTCGCTTTTAATAAAGTAATAGCGAGGAGGAGATCAAATGCCAACAATTACTCAAACCCCAAATGAGTTGCAAGCATTCATCGCCGCTGCTGAAAAAGTATGGTTCGAGGTCTACGATTCTGCCGATTCTCGTAGAGTGATCCGCGTTGATGGCGCCGATTATTATCGTCTGCCGGTTAGATTCAGTACCAGAGCTAAGGTCATTTCGTATTTTAGAAAGTACTGGGGCATTACAATGAGCAACACCATGTTCTGTAATTTAAAAACCGTTTCTAGAAACAACAGGCTTTATGTAATATCGGGAGATACAGGAACCATTGCTTTTATCCCAAGAAGACTCACCGTTACGGGTCGCACATCAACAAGAATACGCCTTACAGCAGTTCTGTCCATTGATGATATGAGCGATGAAGATATCGTTAACGTTCGTTACCTGATCGGCGTATCCGGTAGAAGGCTTCTTATCCTTAACCGGGATCAAAAAAATACCGATACTCGATATCAGACATGCCGTTAAGGGAATAAAGAAAAAAGGTCCAGAGGTTAACCCTCTGAACCTTTTTTTATGTTAAAGCTTCCTAACTATGTTCCGGTTTCAGCACCTTCTCGAATACTGGAAAGTTCGCCGTGCGGTTCGGAAAACCCACTTCACCTCTATGGTCATAACCAAGGCGAGGATAGATTTCCAATGCTCTAGTATTCTTCGCATAAGTATCCAGCCGAATACTTGTGTAACCATTACGCGCTGCGTAATCCTCCGCGAAAGCAATTAGCCTAGTCGCAATCCCTTTTCCCTGAATATGTGGATGAACTGCTAAACGATGCATAATCAGATGTGGCCCTTGATTTTGCTTCCACTCGATCTTCTTATATTCCTCAGAAGCATTCTCATCCAGTACAAGAATACCCGCGATAGCTTGATCTTCTTCACATACATATAAGGTACCCTGTGCGATATCCAGTTCGATAATCTCTTTATTCGGATAGCTCTCATCCCACTGGTCGCTTCCAGCGGCCTGCATAACTTGTACACATTTTGAGATCAATTCCATGATCTCTTCGATCTCATCCTGTCTAGCTTTTCTGATCCCATTTCCTACTTGCATCCTGCTATCCCCTCTTTCTTATCGACATCTGAAAACCTCTGAATAGATTCTCGTTTTAGAAGTCTATCATATTCGGAGACAAATTCCGATAGTAGGATGATTCCAGAGAGGATGCAATCCCTCTAAGCTGAGGGACACGAAAGATCAGAATAACACGTCATAGATTAGATCTCCGGGTCCCTTCCTCTTAACTTACCTGCCGCTGCTCAATTAAACTCCAGCTTATGCCCGTCCTCGAAGCCCTTGGCGAAACCGGCGTCGAACCCCACGTTGTATGCTTCTGTGTACCCCTGCTGAAAGGCGTCTGCCGGTGGCGTTTCCGGCGAAACGCCAAGGTCCGGGGGGAGCGGAATGACCTGCGGGGCAGGTGGAGCCTCGATAACCGGCACTACATGAACTGGTGCTTGTATAACCCTCACCTTTCGAACAAGCTTGCGGCGGAGTCTTCTTTTCTTTCGTACCAAAAGCCCCTTCTTCGTCTTTCCATAACGAACGACTTTCCGAGAAAGTCCTCTGCGGGGTTTGCGGGCTAGACCTCTACGCACTTTCGTTTTCCGCGAGAGCAGTAGTGTGCGTCTGCGGGTTCTGCCTGAACGTAATGTTCTAAGGCTCTTTTTCTTCATGCTTCTATTCCTCCTGTGCTCCATGATCTCTGGAGGTTCCTACGGCGTATGCCTTGCTCAGCCATGGCGCAGCAGGAATTCCCCGTTTCGGTTGATGTAGTGAAATCCCGGACATCATCCGGCACATCGCGCTCTGATACCCACTTAAGATTCTGATATTGTCGCTCAATTTGCGGGCCGTCAGCTCAGATTGCCCCGTCAATTCGGCGATGCTCTCCAAGATGGCCGCCAAAGCAGCCTGACTGCGCGAAATGGAGCGGATCATCTCCAGCTTGACGGCATGTTCAGAGAGACGGTCCCCGCTCATTTGCTGTCTTCTCCAAAACTGAACCCATCACCTGACATGTCTCCAAAACCTTCCCCGCCACCATCATCTTCACCACTGCCCAGCACTGCTTTTAAATTGCTGTAGAGTCCATTCTCCAGTTTAGTCAGCCCTTCGACCATTTCCACGATAACTTCGTGAATGGAGAGGGATTCCTTCAGCTGCTCTTCATGAGATTCGAAAGCTCTAGCGTGGATATGATGTTGTGCCCACTGTTTTACCTTTTCAGCTTCAACCGCCTTAGCTTCCAGAATCATTGCAATGTTCCACTGGATAGTGGCGGTCGACTCCAGCATTTGCAGATAAGCCTTTTCTCTGCTCATCATCCGCCTCCTGCTCCTATAGCGTTACTCTTCTTCTTGGCCGTTCAATTCCTTAATTACTCTGCCTACCCCTTCAGCCATCGCTTCTTCCAGATCTGCAAGTGCATTCAAGTAAGCAATAATATTCTTGTTTACTTGAGTTGAGCTTTCGATCATCCCGCTGATACCGTCAAAACCGGGATCTGCATCTGGCAGATCGTGGACAATTTGCGACATACGGACAGCCACGTGGCGCTCGGCATCTAGTATCCGCGCCATCTGTTCGTGCGTATGGGCCATGTGCTGCAGGACTTTTGTTATTTTATTCTGCACCTTCATGTCTCCTTTGCTCAAACGCCCTGCTACAGCATATGCGGCAGAAGCCGGGACGGTGCCGAGGATATAAAGGCAAGTTACGTCTCTAAACAAGCGGATTGGCGGACTCAGGATACTTTAGAAAATTGCAACAGGCCGTGTAAATGGAAAATAAAAGGCCAACAGCCCGGTCCATTGGAACGGGCTGTTGGCCTTTTGGATTAATAATATTTATTGATGATTCTGTAAAAGAGAACCGCCGTTTCGGCGCGGGTTGCAGCTCCCGTTGGATGGAGCAATTTCCCTTCACCAAGGACAATGCCCTCCCTGACCAGTACGGCTGCTGCCTTCACGGCATAATCAGCCACTTTGGAGGCATCCGCAAATTTGCCAAGGTCGGAGATAGAACCGGCCTCTGCTAATTTTCCTGACTTCTGCAATGCTCTTACGATGAATACCATCATATCCTCCCGGGAAATCTCTGCTCCCGGATTGAACCTGTTGCCGCCGACTCCGCTAGCAATGCCCAATTGTTTGGCGATTCCCAGCGCTTCATAATAGTATGCGTCCTGATCGGCATCCGCAAAGCTCACTTCAAAACCAGCCTTTAAATTAAACGCTCTGACCAGAAGCAAGATAAAGTCCGCTCTTTTCATCTTGGCGCCCGGTTCAAAGAAAGTACTCGACGTTCCCTGAACGATTCCTTTAGCCGCCAGAGCTTCAATAGCCTCTTTGGCCCACAAATGGCTGCCGATATCACTGAAAACAGGTTTCTTTGGCTGCAGTTCCGGTGTTGGTGCCGGTGTTGTCGACGGACCTTCACTTGGCTTCGGAGCTGCCGGCGTTGGCGTTGGAGTCGGGTTACCACCTCCGCCGCCCGAGCCACCGTCCCCGCTGGCCTTTAATGTAGATACGATTCTCACATTGCTTATCTTGGACGTATTTCCTGCTGCATCAACAGCTATAATATAGTATTTGTACTGGGTATCCGCAGATAAACCGCTATCTCTGTATTCTGTTGCCTCCAGTGTCTTAATTTCAACGTCATTGCGGTAAATCCTGTATCCCGTTACTCCCAAATTATCCGTGGAAGGTGTCCATTTTAGATCAATGGCAGAGCTGGATACCGCTTCCGCTCTCTCTATTGTTGGTTCCATGGGAGCCTCAGTATCAACGATGGTTGGTGTCCACCAGTTGCCGGATGCCACAATCATGCTGAGCAGACGCAGATTATTGCCAAAATATAAATCGTCTTCAGTGGAAACGGCCGCATTATAATCCCATAATTTATTCAGCCACTCCTGATTGGATGAATCGATCATGGCGCTGACCATCATCGGTGCGGAGAAGGATGTGTCTGCATAATCATTGATTGCTTCCGTGCCGTCCAGCTTATATCCCGCAAGGATCTTGGCCGGATCATTATCCGCCTTGGCCCGAATCCAGCGGTTCAGCGTGCTGAGCTGCTCTTTAGCCCGGTTATCACCTGTCAGGAGATAATCCGTACTGATCCGCCAGGGAATACGGGAAGAGTTGTAGTTGTAATCCCCGTCATTCTCCGATTCCAGGAAGTATCCATCCGGGGTATCCCATATTTTCTGGCTTACCGGTTTGTATTGCCCATCCGTATCATCCTTGAATACAAAATCTGGCAACAAACCGGCTTTGGGACTGTAATTTTCATACAGACTATTAATGATGTTGTAGGTCTTATCGGTAACACGATCCCAATTGGGGTCTCCGGATACATTTTTAAAATCTTTCAGATGCTGCAGCATAAAATCAGAAGGACGTGTAGCATTGCCGAACATGGAATCATTGTCACTGACCCAATCCGCCAATTTCAATGTCCACTCGGAATGGTTGACATCGCTTTTCATAATGGCGTTGATTACCTTTTTGGCCTGGGACAAGTAGTTAATTTCCCCGCTGCTGCCCCATTGGCTGTCGGCAAGCAGAAGAGCGTAAGCAATATCCATATCGCCGTCGGTTGCCGAATCCACACCATTGATATCAATAATTTCGGTGCCGGTATCTGCTTGCTGCCATGCCATTAAATCGGGATTGATTTCACTTGGATGTGCTCTGAAATAACGATACATCCCGTCAAAATACTTCTTAGCCTCCGGATCATGACCCGCGAGCAAAGCGGTAATCAGCATTCCGTAGCCATGCGCTTCTGAAACTGTAATCTCGTTATTCTCAAACCAATCTCCGTCGCTATACCACACGTAATACTGGTCTGACTGATATGGATTTTGTTTCAGATATTTTGTTTTCCACTCGTTATATAATCTGCCCACCGTAGCGTCCAGTTGGGCCTGAGTCAAGTGATTCGGCTTAATAGAGCCGGCCACATAAGACGTATGCTGCGGAAATGCCTTATGGACACCCTCTCCAGTGGATGAAGGTTTGGTCTTTACTTGAACGGTATTGCTCGCCAGCGATTCCTTCTCTTCTGCATTATAGGCCTTCACAGTATAACTATAGGCCGTATCCGGAGTTAACCCGGTATCGCCGTAGGATATTTCCTTCGTCGTGCCGACCTTGCTGCCGTTGCGGTATACGTTATAGCCCGCTGCCTGAATATTGCCGGCCGATGCCGTCCATTTCAAGTTGATTTGGTAAGGAGAAACCGCAGTTCCTTTTAAATCTGAAGGTGCTGAAGGCGGCTCCGACTCGCTTGGACCTTCGATTGTACTGACTTCGACCGGATCTGAATTGATTCTTGTTCCGACCGCTTTGACAATAAATTCATATTTTTTCGCAGGATTGATATCATCTACCGTGTAGGTGTATTCCGTTTGACCTTCCGCTGCTGGCACATATATACTCCAGTGTGTCTTCACCTTGTCATTCTTCTCATAAATCCGGAATCCTCTTACAGGTTCTGTACTTGCGGAAGGTGCACTCCAGGTCAGAACCGCCTTGCTGCCGTTCAATTTCACCTTCACCGCTTCCGCCGGGTCCGGCTTGGTGTCCGTTCGCTTGATCCCATACTTGTCATATGCTTTTAGGCCGTCGCCAACGGTGTCCGGCTGATTCTCATCCGCTACGGCTGCGGTATATGCTGTAAAGGAAAGCACCCGGTCTGTGATGGAAACATCCGTAAACATCTTCTTCTCCGGCTGTTCGTCAATGGCTGCAAAGTAATCATCATAAGGAACCGGATTCCCGTTTTCGTCCTGAATCTCGCGGGGTTCTCCATTCTCATCCAGTTCATATTGATTGTTCTTATAATAGAATTTATTTCCGAATGCATTAGACATGAGATAGACCGTGCCTTTGGGGTTGAGCGCATTGCCCTCTCCATCAAATGTCAGCTTCTCCTTGGGAATAACTTCATCATTGTACATTTGGAAGGATCTCATATACATATGATCATGGGCCTCGAACACCATATCGATGCCCATCTCGTCAAAGGCAGGAATCAGGTATTTCTTGTAAAACTGGACGCGATCGTCTTCCCATTGTGCAGAATTGTCGCCTGCTGCATAGGGGCTTTTGTGAAAAGTAACAAACTTCCACTTCTTGTCGCTGCGGGCGACCGTACTCTTCATCCAGGCCACTTGGTCCCAGAATTGGTCATCCGCCCATTCCACATCTTTCCCATTCTCTGCAAGTGCCCCCGAATACTGCGAATTGAAGACAAGATAGAGTGCATCACCGTATTCAAAAGAATACACAGAGCCTTCATGGGTATCCGCAACAACCTGTTTCGGCAAGTTGAAATGGTTGTAGAAGTTGTTATTCGGCGTCGTCTCGTCTCCGTCATAATCCATGACCTCATGACCGCCAAGTACAGGCACATATGGCACTTGCAGCAATTGATTCTGGGCTGCTCCGAGCATCCATTGCCACTGCTCCTCCAAATCACCGTTATCCACCAGATCTCCGGCGCTGATCAAGAATTTAGGGTCGCCTATATAATCAACTGCTTTCCGGAAGGTATCACCCCAAGGCTCAAAGTCAGACTTGCTGGAAGCCTGTGAATCGGAACCGGCGATAAAACGGAAAGGCTGGTGGCCGGCAGCATCGGTAGTGAACGAGCCGATAGAGCTCCAATCACCTGATTTACCATTACCTGCCCGAAACTTGTAAGCTGTTCCCGGTTGAAGCTGGTCTGCAATGACTTTATGACTAATAAATTTCGTTTTATGGTTCGTGCTTCTGTCGCTTTTACTCATAAAGGTCTCAATTTCTTCGGCCTCTCCCTGATAAGTCAAAGCCCCGTTCTCCGGGAAAATGTTCCCCATAACCTTTGAGGCTTCTATAACCTGTACCACGCTATCCGTCATTGCATCCGTGTACCAGGCCAAGGCAATGCTCGTCTTTGGATCTCCGTTAAACGTCATATTGATGGATTTTGGAGCAAGAGGCGAATCCTGAACGCCAAAACTCCAGGAAACTTCCCGAACCAGCGGCACAAGATCTGCCCCCTTGATAAGCTCCTTGGGTATAGTTACTGTGTAAGACTTCCCATAAGTCAACGGAGGATGGTTTATCCGCAAAGTATTTCTGTTTAAGACTTCAAGTGTAACCCCATCAACCGGTTGATCGTTCTCATCGGCAAATCGGACAGGATAACCCGGATCAAGGGCAATGGCCTTGTTGAATTTGATTTCAACGGGAGCTTCGGGAGACACATTTCCAGAACCGTCTGCAGGCTGCTGGACAAGATCTACGGTAGGAATGACAGGTTCTTTCCCCGGGATTGGCTCGCCGGACACCTTGATATTTCGGATTCTACTGGAACCTGAACCCCCTATGCCCTCATCATTCCCCCTGGTGTTGCTATCGGAGCTGACGATCCAGCGAATATATAATATTTCCCGATCATTGCTGTTCGGAAGGGGAGTATTCACCAATCTGCAGGTATCGCCCGGGCAATCAAAACTGGAGACGGCCATTTTAAGATTCGTATTCGGCACATCCTCCCACGTTTGTCGGTCTACACTCGTCTGCACTTTAAAATCACGCGGACCTGACCCGGATGAATTTTGCTCAGAGGATAAGGTGATCTTCTCAAACCCGGTTGTAGACACGGTAGCAAGCCAATACTTTTTCCCGTTTCCATTGTCCCAGCCCTGATAGCTGATCGCTTTCTTGCTTACATCCACATCCTCGAACACACCGCCTACATTGCGAAAAGTAGACGCTGTCTCATAGATGCCGTATGTAGCCGAGATTACCCCCACATTTTCAGCGGCCTCATCAAACACCCATTCGGCTATCGTCTTTACACCGGTTATTGAATCTGAACCGACAGCATCTGGTGCAGGTGCAGCATTTGCAATCTGGAATGGCAGCAGTATAAGCACGAGCAACAAAGAAATGGATTGGTGCAGCCTTCTTTTCAAATGACCCTTCTTTTGCACTCTCGTTCCCTCTTTTCGCAGATAATAGTTTAAGCGCTTTAACTTTCACTTGCAGTAGACCCTGATTTTCTTTTCCCCTCCTTAAATACGATTTATATGTAAATATAGCGCATTCATTTCTTTTCAATCTCTGCATATTTTGTTATTGTTAATGATTTTCTACTTTTACCGCTATTTAATTTCTATCCTGTTCAACAGGTCAATGAACGTGATACGATTGATTCAGGTATGAATCATGTTTCTGCGAGGATCATTCCCGCCGGATTGGAGATGACACCCCTGGAAATGAACTTCTATAAGTCTGATCCCTTTCACATTAGCCGAGAGAAAAAAAATGTATCAAGTATGCCTTCAAATCATTATCACGATGCTTATGAAATTCTCTACTTAGTGTCTGGAGAGCTGTACTATTTTATAGAAGACCGAACCTTTCAAATCGTCAGCGGGGTTTTATTGTTCATTAACGCTAATGACCTGCACAGACTGATTAATGTAAACGGTACAATGTACGAAAGAGTTACTTTATTGTTTAAAAGGGAGTTCCTTCGCGACTTTTTTGCGGACAGCCCTCTTCCATGCGACCTCTTCTCCTGCTTTCACTCCAGATCAAATGCGATCAAGTTAAGCGGCAACGACCAGATCTTTGTCGAGAATCTTTTTAGCAAATTGATTCATGAAGACACCAAGAGACCTTCAAATTTCGACTACTATCGGAAAATCCTGTTGATGGAGCTGCTGATCTTCATCCAACGAAAAAAGCTTCCGGATCAAAACGAGCATTTTGTAGAAACGAACCGGACCCATAAGAAAATTTCCCAAATCATCCATTTCATCAACGGTAACTTCGCTGAGCCTCTGTCTCTGGAATACATATCGGACAGGTTCTCCATAAGCACCTCCCATTTAAGCCGAACGTTCAAGGACACAACCGGTTTTACTTTCAGCGAATATGTAAATAACACCCGCCTGAAAGAAGCCCGCTCCCTGCTGCAGGACTCCAAATTAACCGTTTCGGAAATCGCTGAGCGTGCAGGATTTGGTAACCTGACCCATTTTGGAAGAGTATTTAAAACCATGACCGGAACCTCACCGCTCAAATACCGCAAACAGAACCGGATTGATGAAGATAATATCTCTACGCAAGCTTGAGATCAGGTCCTTCGTCCGGACTGCTGCGCCAATCAAGAAAAAACGGGAGCCGTCCATAAGGACGACCCCCGTTTCTCGTAGAAATATAAGCAAAGTATGGTGAAAGATATACTTTCTTATAGTTTATAAAGAAGGAGTGCCCGACCCAAGGCCGGACACTCCACGTTACCGCTGCCACTTATGGCAGTGCATCCTTCAGCTTCTCTCCCGCCTCCCGCAGAGACTGGAACGTCCCCGCATCGCTCCACCAATCCTTGAGAACATCATAGCTGAGCCTGCGGTTAGCAGCATATATATTATTTACATCGGTAATCTCCAGCTCCCCCCTCTTGGAAGGGGATACTTGGCGGATGATGTCAAACACAGCTTCATCGTACATATAAATACCTGTTACGCAAAATTTGGTCTTGGGATGCTCGGGTTTCTCTTCGATATAAGCAATCCATGCAGAATCTTGACTATCGAACACGGGAACACCGTATCTACGTGCGTCGTCCACCGGCTTCAGCAATACCTTTGCTGTACCTTCAGGCTGCCGGAGATAGCTCTCTACGTAAGGCGTCAGATCATCCATAAACAGATTATCACCAAGCAATACGACAAACCGTTCCCCAGGGAAAATGAATCCTTCTGCTAAATCGAGAGCCTCTGCAATGCCTCCAGCAGCTTCTTGAATCTTATAAGTCAGAGATACACCAAATGCTGCACCGCTGCCTAAAAAATCCGTATACAGACCAGCAGACTGCTTGCTGATGACCAGAAGAATGTCGGTAATTCCTCCCCGGCGAAGCCGATCTATGCCGTAACAGACCATAGGATATTTGCCGACCGGAAGCAAATGTTTGTTCATAAGCCGGGTCAGCGGTTGAAGTCTGGATCCTGTTCCGCCCGCCAGTATGACTCCTTTCACTTACTTTCCTCCTCTTTATCTAAGTCCTTTGCCTTCGGATCTGCACTTTATATGAAACTCGTTGGATCCACATTCCATTTGTTCATAAAGAGCTTACGATTTCGTTCCACCAGCTCCTGTAGCCCGGTGTGGTATACCTGCTTGAAGCTCGCACTTCCTTCATGGTGTACAAGGCAATCCCCTGCGATGAGCAATCGATATCCCTTTAGCCTGGCGCGATAACAATAGTCATCATCCTCGTAATGTCCAGGTGAGTAACTCTCATCCAACAGACCTACGGAAGTAAGTAGCTCTCTTTTGAATAAAAAACATAATCCTACCAAACGTTTAGTCTCCAACCATTTTTGAGGATTGGAACGGTTAGTTATCTCTGCAGCCTTATGAAAATCTAACAGACTTTCATAATCCGTCTTCACCTGTTGACGTCCACTCGCATAGTTTGTCACTGGCCCAACAATACCAACTTCAGGAGCACTATATAGCGATCTCTTCAGATTAGTTAACCATCCATGGGAAACCACCACATCATTATTCAGCAGTAACAATTCATCCCCTGATGCTAGCAGTAGACCCAAATTGCAGGCGGATGGAAAGCCTCGATTCTCAGGCAATGAAATAAACGTTATACGATTCGCGCGGCAATAGGCATCCGTTCCATCTGATGAAGCATTATCTACAACGATGATCTCGTAAGGCAGTGGAGTATAAGCACGTATCGATTCCACACAGGACCGCAGCAGTGGCAACGCGTTGTAGGTCGGAATAATAATACTAGTCATCGTCATATCCGGTTCCTCCAAGCGGCTACTTGTCTGCGGTATTCACGCTGCGTTTCGCTATTAAGTAGGCCCCCATCATCTCGACGGGAAAGCACCTCAAGGAGAGCCTCTGCGTGATCCCCTATGATCAGTTTCTCCACAGCATTTCCAGCGCCTATGTTCGCTTGACGCAGCCGATTATGCTTAATCACATTCACCGTTCCAACTTTTTCCACCCTTAGCTTCTTTAATACAGAACGAGCTTGGGCTTTAGGAGGAACTATTAATTCACGGTAGCCTATAGTCTCAAGTGCTCTCCGGGAAAGCGCGTGAGGGACAGCCGTCATAGAGCTAACTCCGAGATCGTACCGTCCAAGAGCATAATTCAGAAACAGCTTGCTGCGAGTAACATCATCGCATAATCCAAAAGAAGGCATCAGTGGATCCAAATCATTAAGAGCCACGTCAATTCCACCATCTACAGCAGCTGTGAATAATCCGAGCTGAGATGCAGGGATAACCATATCTCCGTCCAGGAAGAGCAGAATATCTCCTCGACTCAGCTTCGCACCAATAGCCCGCCCTACATCATGTCCAACTGACTCCGGACAATGCACAACTATTGCTTGACGATGTTGTCTGGAAATGGGAAAGCTGCTATCGCTGCAACCGTTAAGCACGACGATAATTTCAGTAGGTCCCAGCCGCGATACCTGTTGCAGCAGACGTCCCAAGGTCTGCTCCTCGTTACGCGCGGAGATAATAACTGACAAGGTCCCACGTAAGCTCGGTAAATTCAGCACCTCGCGACCTACCTTGGATTGCCGAGACAGAATCGGTGGCCGAGCGGTAGGGATGCCTCTTTTTACCGAACGATTCGCTACCCTTTGGCGGGGTGCCAGTGTTGTTTTGGCCTGACTAGATGCTGAACGTTTCTTTACCGTACGAGTTGCTGTTCCTCGTCGAACGGCAGAGCTACCAGACACTTGTAACAGAGCAACCATCATCTCACCATCTCTCTGCGCCGGGTTCCGTCGGTGAACCCCGCCCTGTTTCCCCGGTGTTTAAGCAAGAGGGATACAGCCTCCATATGATCTGCTGTAATCAACTGCTGCAAAGGATCTGTGCCATCTTCCTTACGTCTGACCGCATTCAGTTTCCCTACATGCACTTTGTGAGCAGCTACCACACGTAAACCACTCAGAACTGCCTGAGCATGTGCCAGAGGGGGACGAGATAATGATTGACTCCCTAAGATTTCAAGCGCTCTTCGGCTGATTGCGTGCGGAACCGCCGTCATCGAACATCCTTTTAGATCCGGACGGCCAAGTAAAATATTAAGTGCATGTTTGGACAGCACCACCGGATGGGGCGAAAGTCTCCTTACCGGTCCGGAATAATCATTAAGCGCTATGTCTGCGCCACCACTAATGGCGGTGACGAAAGGACGTAGCCCCGAGGCAGGAATCACTAAATCTCCATCGGTAAACAAGAGAACCTCTCCCTTAGCTACCTCTGCTCCGACACTGCGACCAGCGTCGTGTCCCAGCGGCAACTCATAGGAAATAACATGCGCACCAAGCGAAAGGGCAATTTCTGCCGTTTGATCGGCTGATCCGTTGACGATTACAATAACCTCGCAGCGCGGATGGACCCTTCTAGCTCCGGATATCACTCCCGCAATGGTCTTCGCTTCGTTCATGGCAGGAATAATAACAGAAACATAGGGATTTGGATGGTTAACGATAGGGATTGCGGCGACTTGCCGCACTGGGCGTGAAGTCCGCCGTTTGATCCGAGAGACCCGCCGTCCCGTGCGGCGGGCAGAAGTACGTTTGGGCTTCATGCTCATCCACCTTCCTTACAGAGCCTATTCGTCAGGCTGAGGGTTACATCACAGTTTATGTACTACGCCGAACAGGGTAACGGCCTTTGTCTCCTGTCATGTGGAAAACAGGACAAATGTACTCACCCTCTTAATTTCTAGGAGGACAACACAACAAAAAGCGCAGCCATCGGCTGCGCTTAGCATTTTGTACATCATCATTGCGAATTAATCAAACACACGATCATCCACTGCCGGTCTGGCTAATGGAGCGCCGATAGCAATCCAAGAGATGACCCCATAGAAATGCGGAGTTTCGCGCAAGCGCACCACTTGTATCACTGCATCTCCATTGGCTCTGCTCTTTAAGGAAGCATAGAAGTAAGGTTGATTCGTCATGGCGACGAGCACATAACCGGTATGACCAAAGTTCTCATCGAACGATACGGTCACTTCCACACTCTCAGCATCCCCATTGAACATGAATGCTGTCATTCCAAACTGCTGAAGCGCTTCTCGCTTACCTGCAGTCTGAATCGGACTGAAGGATAGATGTTCAGCATTTACAGAACTCGGTGCCAAATGGAACCCATTTACTGCGCCGGGGGCAATATGATAATCTTGAACGCTCTCTTCCTCTAGATGACGCGCTTGAATAGAAAATGAAGAGATCTTCGAAGCAACCACCGCTTCGTCCTGAAGCTCTTTCGTGCCTACACTACCCTCAATCAGATGAACGGAATCAATACTGTCTGCCTTCAGCTTGGCTCCATCGATGCTTGCATCCGGAAGCAGCGCTGAGGTGCGAGTTTCATCTGCGAGATGCTCCAATTTGATGATACCAGGCTGCAAGTGCCGATCCTCTACGATTTTGTCAGCCAGATGCTCTCCGTACACACTCCACGACTGCAAATGTAAAGCATTCACTGAGCCTTCGGCTAACTTTTCTTCAGTAATACTGCCTTGCGGCAATAGATCGGAACTGCGGACCTCTTCTGACAAATGCTTCAAGGTGATGCTGTCTGATCGAATGTGGTGACCATCCACCGCTTCCTCTACCAAATGCCCACCAAAGACGCTACCTGGGGCCAAATGGAATGATTGGATAGTTCCGCCTTCAATCTTTCCACCTGTTATGCTGCCATCCGGCAACAGATCGGAGCTGTGCACCTCTTCTGACAGATGCTTCAAGGTGATACACCCAGATCGCAGATGACGGCTATCTATCGTATCCCCCGCTAAATGCCCCCCATACACGCTGCCTGGGGCCAGATGGAAAGCATGAATGGATCCACCCTCCAGCTTCTTACCAGGAATGCTACCATCTGGCAGCAGATCAGAACTACGAACCTCTTCTGACAGATGAGCCAGAGTAATCTCTCCGTGCCGGATATGACGGCCTTTTACTGTACTTGGACTCAGGTGACTTCCATTTACACTTCCAGGCACAAGATGATTTGAATCTACGGATGCTTTTGCCAACTTCTCTCCGGTAAGGCTGCCGTCCGGCAGCAGATCAGAACTACGAACCTCTTCTGACAGATGAGCTAGGGTAATTTCACCGTATGCGATATGACGTCCTTCTACTGTACCCGGGCTCAGATGACTACCATCCACACTTTCTGGTACAAGATGAACTGAATCTACGGATTCTTCTGCCAGCTTCTCACCCGTAATGCTACCATCTGGCAGGAAATCGGAGCTGCGTGTTTCTGGTGCTAGATGAGCCAGGGTAATCTCACCGTACCCGATATGACGTCGTTCTACTGCACCTGAGCTCAAATGACTGCCCTCTACACTTCCTGGTGCCAGATGGTTTGAATCTACGGATTCTTCTGCTAGCTTCTCACCGGTAATGCTACCATCCGGCAGGAAATCGGAGCTGCGTGTTTCTGGTGCTAGATGAGCCAGGGTAATCTCACCGTACCCGATATGACGTCGTTCTACTGCACCTGAGCTCAAATGACTGCCATCTACACTTCCTGGTGCCAGATGGTTTGAATCTACGGATTCTTCTGCCAGCTTCTCACCGGTAATGCTGCCGTCCGGCAGTAATTCTGAGCTGCGTGTCTCTGGTGCTAGATGAGCCATTGTAATCTCACCATACCCGATATGATGGCCTTCTACTGCACCCGAACTCAGATGACTACTCCCTACACTTCGAGGTTCAAGATGAATAGAACTAACGGATTCTTCTGCCAGCTTCTCACCGGTAATGCTACCGTCCGGCAGCAATTCAGAGCTACGTGTTTCTTTTGCCAAATGATCTAACGTAATCTCACCATTTCGGATATGACGGCCTTCCACTGCGTCTGGACTCAAATGACTGCCATCTACACTTCCTGGTACTAGATGATTTGAATCTACGGATTCTACTGCCAGCTTCTCACCGGTAATGCTACCGTCCGGTAGCAATTCAGAGCTACGTGTTTCTTTTGCCAAATGAGCTAACGTAATCTCACCATTTCGGATATGACGGCCTTCCACTGCGTCCGAACTCAAATGACTGCCATCTACACTTCCTGGTATTAGATGATTTGAATCTACGGATTCTACTGCCAGCTTCTCACTGGTGATACTACCGTCGGGTAACAATTCAGAGCTGCGCGTTTCTTTTGCCAAATGATCTAACGTAATCTCACCATTTCGGATATGACGACCTTCCACTGCATCCGGACTCAGATGACTGCCATCCACACTTCCAGGTATTAAATGATTTGAATTTACAGATTCTCTCGCCAGCTTTTCTCTGGTAATACTGCCATCTGGAAGCAAGTCTGCGCTACGTGCATCTTTGGCTAGATGAGCTAAGGTGATTTCACCGTACCCGATATGGCGGCCTTCTACTGTATCCGGGCTCAGATGGCTGCCATTCACACTTCCAGGTATAAGATGATTTGAGTTCACAGATTCTTCCGCCAGCTTTTCTCGGGTAATACTGCCATCTGGGAGCAAGTCTGCGCTACGTGCATCTTTGGCTAGATGAGCTAAGGTGATTTCACTGTGCCCAATATGACGTCCCTTCACTGTATCCGAGCTCAGATGACTGCCATCTACGCTTCCGGCCATGAGATGAATAGAACCTACGGATTCCTCAGCGAGCTTCTCGCCGGTAATACTACCGTTAGGCAGTAGCTCAGAGCTAAACGTTTCTTCTGCCAAATGAGCCAGTGTGATTTCACCATGCTGAATGTGACGACCTTCTACTGCACCCAGCCTCAGATGACTTCCGTCTACACTTGCGGGTACTAGATGAATAGAATCTACGGATTCTTCTGCGAGCTTCTCTCCGGTAACACTGCCTTCTGGCAGCAAGTCGGAACTACGTGCATCTTCGGCTAGATGAGCCAGCTTGATCTCACCATGCCCGATATGACGTCCTTCAATCGTATCCATACATAGATGGCTGCCGTCTACACTGCCCGGTGAAAGATGCTGGGAATCCACAGCCCCTTTGACCAGCTTAGACCCGCTAATGCTGCCCTCCTGTATTTGAATCGAAGAGATGGAATTAGGAATGATATGACCATTTCCGATGGACAACGGCCGGATATGCGCCCCGCCGATACTTCCCGGATTCATATGTCTGCTCTGAACCGCACTATCGCTAATGGATTTTGAATGAACTGCATTCACAGATAAATGCTCTGCCTGAACTGCCGACACTGCTAATTTACTGGAATCCACACTTCCATCAGCAAGCTTAGCCGATGTGACCGATAAATCACTAATCTTATCCGTCGATACACTTTCCGGGGACAGCTTTAACGATGTCACCACATGATCTGCCAGATGATGTGGCTGCACTGCCCCAGCGGCCAAATGAATCTCTCTCACCGCAGCAGAAGCCAGCTTATCTCCCGAAACCGAGCCGGACTGAATCGCAGCAGTAGTCACACTATTTTCTCCGAGATGTCTCCGTTCCACAGCTCCAGTGGCAAGATGATCTTTATCCACTACAGCATCCTGCAAGGCACGACCGCTCACGCTGGCATCTGCTAGATGTTTCTCCTCCACTGCACAAAAAGCAATATGCTCGCCACTTACCACTTCACGAGCAATCGTGCTTCCAATCACCGATCCTGCTGCTAGTTTAGCCGAGCTCACCACTCCGTCCGCTAACTTGGCGGAAGTAACGCTCTGTGGACGCAGGTGCTCCGCACCCACAGACTCTGAAGCCAGCTTTTCTCCAGTAACAGCACCAGAGGATAGATGTTCAGTATGAACAGCTTCATCCATAAGCTGCTCCGAGCCTACCGCTTCCGAAGCTAAATGGGAGTGGTTCACAGCCTCACGTTCCAGATGATTAGAGGAAACAGCTTGCATAGCAATTTGCGGTCCGCGTATGGCGGATTTGGCAATATGTCTGGTGGTTACAGCTTCATCTGCTAGCTTATGTGCGAGTATGCTTTGATCAGCGATTTTCGATGAGGTGACCGCTTGCTCAACCAGCTGTGCAGTACCTACCGCACCCTCTGTTAGCTTTAAAAAGGAGATGCTTCGGTCAGCTAGATGGCGACTCGTTATTTCCCCGTCGCTGATATGGGAACCGTGTACGCTTTCTGCACTTAGATGGATGCTTCTCACTACTTCTGCACCTAGCTGCTTGGAACCAATAGCACCATCCGCTACATGTGCGCCTTCGATTACACCCGACTGGAGCTGCTCCTTGCCGATCAGCTTGCTGGCAAGCTGCCCTGGTCCGATCGCTCCCGGAGCCAAATGTCTAGCGGTTATCAAAGCATCGCTAAGATGGCGACCCTCAATCACAGCATCAGCCAGTTTGGAGCTGCTGATTTCACCATCGGCTATTATATCGCCAGATACCGCTGCATCAGCTAGCTTGGAACGGTCAATACTCCCGTTTGCGATGTGGCGGCCTGTGATGCTGCTGCTTCCTATTTTCTCACCAGTAACCGCTCCATCTTCCAGTAGATCAGCCGTAATAATCAGATCGCTCAAATGACGGCTCTCAATTGATTTATCCGCAATTTGACCGCCGCCGATAATCCGATCAGCCAGCTTCTCTGGACTAATACTACCGTTCTTCAGCTTCTCTCCACTGATGGAATGATCCAGCAGTTTACCGCCACTTACGCTTCCTTCAGCTAAATGTTCACCCACAATGGATTCAGGCGCGATTTTCGAAGAAGTAACTGCCTTGTCCGCGATATTGATGCTCTGTACAGCGTAATCTTGCAACCATGGTGTACCAATAATACCGAACTTCAGCTTAGAACCGTCAATGGTACGTGGAGCGATTTTAGCTCCTGTAACTGCTGCATCCGATAGATCATCTGTATAAACGGGCTGGAACCGTTCTTTCTCGGGAGCGAACCATATCGTTTCAGAAAGATTATCCACCTGTTTCTGAAGCTGCACCTCCACCATAGGCTCCGGCTGCAGGACTGGAGCAGAAATGAGTTCCTCTTGAACGACTTCAGCTACTCCTCCTCCACTTACCTGAACTTCAGCAATCTCTGAATTGCTGACTCCGTCACTGATACTCCCTGAATCCTTAGAGCTGCTTTTGGTATCCAGCATACTCAGTTCCTCTGTATTGGGATTATCTACAAAATAAAGTCGTTTTTGTGGACTGCGCGGCTGCTTTTTTTTGGAACCCCTCACAAGCAGTCTCCTCCTTCCATCTATTGTTTCTCCTAGGCATCATATGCAGCGGTATGGGCTGATGACACCCTTTTGCGATAAGCCCTTTATAAGATTCTGATGAAATTTATACTTTCTTATATTAAAAAAAAGGCTTCTGCCGCCGCGCATTCGTCCACCCTGACATGCGGGTACAAACATACAATGACTAGAGTAGTAAAAACGGGAATCACGTGACCGAAGAAACAGGAGGAACAAACATGGGGCATAAGCTCGTTGGAATACTACTAAATGCCGATATGCACCGGGGCGTTCCCCGGCTAAAAACAGGACAGGAGTCTCTATCCAATTATGAAGAGGCGGCCGCTGCATACGGCCTAGTCCCCTGCTTTCTGAAGCTCGCGGACATCGATACAGACTCAGGCTTCAGTGCCGCCTATATAAAGGGATCTCATGGATATAAAAGCGTAGTAGTTCCTACGCCAACTGTCATCCATAACCGGGCCATATACAGCCAGAATAGCCCAGGAATGCAGCGTCTGCTGCGGCACCATCCTTTGGTGTACAATACTTGCAATCGATACGGCAAGGATGAGATCCATGAACTGCTTGAGCAGCATGAAGAGCTGCGTGAGGTTTTGCCAGCAACAACTGGCGTATCTGGACTCAAACAAATGATGAATCGTTACCCCGATCTTATTCTTAAACCTTGCCGTGGAAGCATTGGGAATGGGGTCATGCGACTGGTTCGTAAAGGGCCTCAGCGCTGGAGCTTAAATTATCTCTCCCCCTCTATGCGGCGCTGGATAAGCACTCCTGTATATCAGGGGGCGCTGCCAAAAATGCTCCGGGTACGCCTTGCCTCTGTCCCTTATCTCGTGCAGGAGCGTATTCCCCTTGCTGAGATTGGAGGACGTCCCTTTGATTTACGCGTCACCGTTCAACGTGGCTGGGGAGGCGATTGGCAGGTTACCGGTCTCTTTGCTAAACTAGCACCCCCTGGGGGGTTTGTCTCTAATATAGCTCGTGGAGGAGAAGCGTTAAGCTCTTCCTTTGCGCTGGAAAAAGCCTTCTCTAGAGGAATAGCGGCCCATATCCGTATGGCTGTCGAAACACTTAGCCTTGTTATAGCTCGTTGTCTCGAACAAGACCTTCCAGGGCTGGCCGATATCGGACTGGATATAGGCATTACAAAGGATGGTCGCATCTTCTTCATAGAATGCAATGGCCGCGACCAACGCTATGGATTTCACAAAGCCGGCCTTACGGAGATTTGGAAGGAGAGTTACCGAAGACCTATGGGATACGCACGTTTTTTACTAGAAAAGAACAGCCTCATATATAACAGTTATTGATTTGTCTCCTATTCTATGTCAATATAATGCAGAGCAGAAGGCGGCCACATACGACCGTACTGCTGTATTATGGAAGGGAGATGGGCATGGTAAAACAATTGCTGCGGCTAATGACCGAGCTATCCTCGCACCGATGGCTTTCACGGTTAATGGGGTCTTTTTCTCATAGTAGACTCAGCCGTTTTCTAATCCCGGTATTTATTAAGACTTATCAAATCCCCTCCGCCCAAGCGGAGAAGAATCCTGGAGAATATCTCACTCTTAATGAGTTTTTCAGCCGCCGGCTGAAGCCTGGCATGCGGCCTATTGCAACCGATGCTGACGCTTTAGTTAGTCCCGTAGATGCAATGATTACTGCTATGGGTGACATTTCCTCTGGTACGATTATGAATGTAAAAGGGCAGGATTATAAGATCGAGGATCTACTAAATCATTCTCCGCATCTGGAGCTATACAAGAGAGGTTTTTTCTTCGTCCTTTATCTAAGTCCTACGGATTATCACCGGATTCACTCTCCCCTTACTGGACATAAGGTTGAGAGTGATCATATTCGTGGACGAGCCTATCCTGTCAACGATTTCGGCATGCGGCATATGAAGGGCGTACTGAATCGCAATGAACGTCTTATCACGTATATCGCCGGAGACTACGGAGAAACCGCAGTAGTAAAGGTAGGCGCGATGAACGTCAGCAGCATCGGGTATACGGATGCTAACGCTACCGAGTGGCAAATCGGCGATGATCTAGCCTATTTCGAGTTCGGCTCCACTGTAGTACTGCTTATGGAGAGCGGTACTTTTACCCCGAGACCCAAGCTTGAGGTCAACACGAAGGTAAAGATGGGGGAATTGCTGGGGACGCTACATCGGCCGCTTTAGTAAAGCTACGATATAACAAAATAAGGGTATCCTTAACCGATTGAAAATCGGCGCCGGGATACCCTTGTTTTGTTTATTTCACTTTAGAGCTTGTTACGCTAGCATAGTAATCCAGTACATTGTTGATGATCACAGCTGCTTCAGCTCTTGAGGCCGAAGCTGTCGGATCCATTTTTCCACCGCTGCCTCCATTTACTATACCAAGATCTTTGAAGGCATAGACCGCTTCTTTAGCATAACCCGCAATAGAAGCATCATCTGGGAAGTCATGGTTAGTCGCTTGCGGCAATTCAACATTCAGTTTCTTCAATGCATTAAATAGAATTACACACAGGTCCTGACGGCTAATGCTGCTATTAGGAGCAAACATACCATTACCGATACCATTGATCAGTTGATTAGAAGTCCCAATCTCAACATAGTTTTGATACCAAGCATCTTTCAGAACGTCAGTAAACTGCTTTTGATTCTCGCCCATGCTGAAGTTGAAGCTTTTTACTACCATGGCAACAAACTCGGCACGGTTTACCTTCCCACTTGGATCAAAGCTTCCGTCTGTGCGTCCGCCGATAATATTTCTCTCCACCAGCGCTGCAATCGCAGATTCTGCCCAGCTAGGAATTAGAGTAGCATCTTTAAACTTATTCTTAAGCTCTTGTCTGATTAGCTCCGGTGACTTCGTTTTTCCATCTGTTATCGGAGACTGAGGCTGCTGTTCTCCAGGTTTTACGACTTCTCCAGGAATCGATGGTACTGAAGATATCGCTGGGGTAGTCGGTGTTGGTGTACTTGGTTGACCACCAGCTCCACCGCTGTAAGGTTTAACGATCACAGAGATCTGTACCTTCAGGCCAAGTGGATTAGCTATACCCTCAGGGAAGACAAGATCCCCCTTGATGGTGTACGTTCCTTCCGTATTACCGTTATAGCCTTCCTTGTTCCACTGAACATAAACGACCTTATTCATCCCGGTATTCAGGGTTACTGATACTGAAGCTGGTAGCTCCAGTGCGTCAAAACTGGTACCATAAGCAACACTTTTACTTGCTAGTGCTTGCACTGCCGTGATTTCTGGTATCGTAATGACCTCCGGTAGTACTTCGATCGTAATGGATGCCTTCAGGTCTTTGGGATTGCTGACACCTTCCAGAGGTACTAGCGCTCCTTTCAGGATATAAGCTCCTTGCTTATCGCTATTGTAACCTTCACTATTCCAATCGATGGATATCGCCTTTGTCTCACCGTTGTTCAAAGTAGCTATGACCGATGATGGTAGCTTCAATCCATTAAATGGAGTGCCGAATGGAACGCTCTTACTTTCCAAATCCTGCACTGTGACAATCTCAGCGACACGAATCACTTCGGGCATTACCTGAATGGTGATGGAAGCTTTCAGATCATTAGGGTTGATCATTCCTTCTTCTAATACCATAGTACCGCTCAGCACGTATGATCCTTCCACATTGCCGTTATAACCAGCAGGGCTCCATTTAACAACAAGTTCCTTCTGCTCATAGGTATCAAGCGTTACTGTAGCTGAAGACGGCAATTCCAACTTATCAAAAGCGGTGCCAAATTCAACATTTTTGCCCTCCAGCTTCTCAACTTTAGTAATCTGGATAGGTTTAGTGCCTTCTGGCAGTACAACCACTGTAATAGAAACAGTTTGATGGGTACTATTCAATACCCCCTCAGGAAGCTCAAAGCTACCTGCCAGCGTATAACTCCCCGCTTTTCCACCGTTGAAATCTTTACTATCCCATTGTACAGGCAAGTGAATTACCCTTTTGTTGCCCAATGTAGCTTCCACTGTAGCTGGTAAATTCAATTCTCCTGCAGCAGTTCCGAACGGCACACTCAGCAGTTGCGGCTGAACAATCGATATAATTTCTTTAGCATGGGTATCTTCTGTCCATTTGGCATAATACACCGTGCTTATGTTCATTACCGTTTCTACGGTTAATGCATTACCAGTCCCTTCTTTATTATCAAACCAGCCAGCAAAAATGTAGCCTTCACGTTCCGGTACCCGAGGTAAGGTGCTTAATGCTTCACCTTTAAATGCGGTTACTTTGGTAGGAGCCGGTGAGTCCAGATAATTCTGATCGAAGGTGACTTCAATCGGATCAGCATAAATGAGTTCAACATATTGTAAATTTGCATTTAATCCGTTAAAAATCATATACACATTTTGTTTTCCAGTCACTTTGGTTCTGTCTAGGAAGGTTTCCGCTGTCAAATAATGATCAATGTAAGAATTTCCAGGCGTTTGTTTAGTGCTTGCCATTCCATAATTCCCCCAAGCAGCGCCTGCTTTCTGAGCAAAACTAATGCTTGCAAATTCATTACCAAGTTCAAAAGAACCTCCGCCGCTGTAAGCATCAGCGTATGCTCTTCCTTGTGTAGTAGCTCTTTTAACTGGTTTACCCGTATTGTCAGCCTCTGTATAGAATTTAAAAGATGGAGACGATCCGCCTTCACGGGCATACTGCACTCTTACTTCCACAAGATTAGTTAAGTCAACCTGACCGAAATAAACAAGGTCATTAGAATTGACATAACTCATGGCGTCCGTACCACTTTCGAATCTGAACTGGGTATTCGTTGCATAAATCCATGGTGCATTATAAGGATAGATTCTAATACCGTTCTCTACTTTCAGCGTTTCTCTCGGAGCAATATTGATTGGCATAGACGATATGCTCAAATCTGTTATAGCCGCTTTCAAGGAAGCTATGGCTTCTGCAACAACCTCGTCGTTAATCGGCTCAGCAAGAACAGCCTTAACCTCATCCAGCACAGCGTTGAATTTGAGCTTTTTGTAAGCTGTGTATGCATTCATATCGATATTTTGAGCAGCCTTGATATCCGCATCTAACACCGATGTGTCTACATTGTCCTGCTTCAGCTGGAAGGTTAGCCAGTTCAGGTCAATACCAGCACTCTCAAATACAATTCTAAGGGTATGCTCGCCCGCCGACA
The DNA here is from genome assembly GCF_038000345.1 of Paenibacillus sp. FSL E2-8871. NCBI lineage: Bacteria > Bacillati > Bacillota > Bacilli > Caryophanales > Paenibacillaceae > Paenibacillus > Paenibacillus sp. FSL E2-8871. Next base: position 3,519,739 of record NZ_JBBOBV010000001.1, read on the forward strand.
GCTGAATATCAGGAATTCTAAAGGTTTTCCATACCCCTTTAGTCGTGGTGAGGTCGAAGGTACCCAGTAGCTTATCGCCATCATAGATGCCAAAGGACATTTGGGCGACATCCGATTGGCTAGAGCGAATTCGTGATGTGACTTTGTACATGCCTTCTTTCTCTACATTTACCTTATAGGAGATGGCTTCTCCCTTACTTGTGTTGGTGTAGCATAATCCACCGTCTACGTCATTACTGCTTACTGGCGTGATTATCGGAGTAATGGAGGCAAATTCCGTCTCAGCTACCTTCAATTTAGTATTTTTCCCAATCTTCTTTACTGCCAAAGCTACATCACTGTTGATTCTGACATAATCAAAATCAACAACAAATGGATCTGTAAGATTCTGACTTCCATTAGATGCAAGTAATCCAAACTTCGGATTGGCATAATTCGCAGTTGTACTGCCAAGTGAAATATATTCCTTGCCGTCAGCGCTGACATAACCGGAATAGCTGTTGCCTATTTTTTTCAAACGTAAATACAGCTCTTTCTTTTCTCCAAAAATACTGGTGAGCTGACTGGCAGACAGTTGTCCGATGGTAACAGGCTCCGTACCTCCGGTTTCTTTGGTCATACCGATGATCTTGCCGCTACTGTATTCATACTTCACCCAGATATAGTTATTGTTATCCTGTGAAGCCGTGATGCCGACGCCGTTATAATTTTGATTTGGCGCTTTGCTCATATTAATTTTCACTGTTGCTTCCCAGTTGCCGAAGGCCTCCTGCTGGAAATAGTTCTTCAAATCTGCATGATCACTCCAGAAGTCGCCTCTTTCAGCGATGATTCTCAAATTGCCGAGAGCAGTGCTCAAAGACCAATTTTTGTTGTTTTCTGTATTGGTAGCAGTCTCTTTATTAATCGTCCAGAAGTTGCTTAGATTTGTACTATCGAACTCATCGCTCTGTGGTGTCGTACCAAACTGTATCACATAGGAATTCGCCTGATCGGAGCTGATACATTTGATCGTCACTCTTTTATTGATGAGATCTACGTTGGCCGTTGCTTTTACACCATCATTCGTTTCAAACGTAACTTCAGGTAAAGTAGCCCCGTTACTGAGACCTACATCATAACTGAACCTAGTCTGTGCAAACCCCTCAAGCGGCTTACCATCAACAGAGATATTCTTTAAATAAGCATAGGTCGGATTCTCAAAAATCGGTTCCAAGCCTTCCTCCGAAGAGAAAATAACCTTATAGATCCGTTTCTCTCCTCCGGCCGATGCAGAAATTACAGCAGCCGGTCTATCTTTATCGGCTTGTCGTATACTTACGTCTACACCAGCTATCGCCGTAGCTTTGACTTCAGGATAGCTGCTAGTTTCAGTCGTTTCACCAAAGGCTTTATAGTCGAGTTTCAATGGATTAAATATTTTGATCTTTTTTCCGCCAACCGTAATATCAGAGAGCTGTGGATCTCCTGATTTGTCCGTATTCACCCGGAACCAATCTCTTCCCGGCGTATAATTGACCACATAATCAATCTTTGCCGTTCTTGCAAAGGCTGGAGATTTCATCAAAAAGCTCGTGATATTCTTGGCAGAACGCTGCAATTCTCCCAGGGTCAGACTGCCGTTAGCAAGCGATGTCATCGTATTAAAGGTACTGTTATTCCGATTCTTATGCGTTTCTGCATAATCGTTCGGAATTACCATGTAAAGGTCATTTTGGGCACGGACCATGGCTTTGCCGTTGGTTTCATCATAACGATTGGTAGTGGCATAGAAGCCCTGATCCTCACTCATCTTCGCCCACCAGTCTGTCATGACAATCCCGTCAAATCCCCACTCTCCGCGGAGAATGGTCGTATTCAGATCATAGTTACTGGAAGCCCAAGTTCCGTTTACCGGACCATAGGACGTCATCACTGAACGCGCCTTTCCACTCTTTACTGCCATTTCATAACCTTTCAAATAAATCTCGCGAAGCGCTCTTTCAGAGACAAGTGCATTCACAAGATGTCTATCCGTTTCCTGATTGTTCGCTGCGAAATGCTTAATAGTAGGCGATGTACCGTTCTTCTGAAGACCTCTTGTCTGCGCAGCAGCCATGATGCCTGTCAGTAACGGATCCTCTGAAAAATACTCAAAGTTTCTTCCGTTCAGGGGACTTCTGTGGATATTGATTCCCGGTCCAAGCAGCGTATCGATATTGTTAATCAGCATTTCTTTACCGAGAAGATCGAACAATCTTTCATTCAGCTCGGTGTTCCACGTACAGGCAAGCATCGTCCCGTTTGGGATACTGGTTGCCTTCTCTGCATTGGTCTCCATCCGGATTCCTGAAGGACCGTCGGCAGCACTGTCGATAGGGAGTCCGAATTTCAGCAGATTTTTAGTGACACCCCCAAAAGCCGCAGCGGTTCCGGCAGTAACTTTAGGGCTAGACATCCCTTCCCCTAAAATAATGGCCCCCAGATCGTTGTTGGACAATTGTGCAATGAACTGATCCATAGTCACTTTCTGATTGTATACATCCAATAAGGTATAACCCTTGTCCCCAGTTTGTGGAATGGACGCAGGAAGATTTTGCTTGATTCTTTCATCCAAGTCGGTAGTCCGTGTCGGTACCTTTTCAGTGACAGTGGTAAAAGTACCATTTTCATTCGGTTGTCCTGGTTTGATACGATCAAATTCCTTAGTTGGCGCGAGCGCTTCCTGCAAGGTTTCTACAACCTTCAAAGCATTAAGGCTGTATACTCCTTGCTTTTCGCTGTCACTTACACTGTTGCCTACGTAAATATTATAGTCACCAGCTTCTAGAACATAAGATGAATCATGACCTGTAATTCCACTATCATCATATGAGGCCATATCTTTGGTGTCATACGTGATGGTGATCGACTGCGATTCCCCAGGCTGTAACAGCCGGGTCTTAGCAAAAGCAGCAAGCTCCTTGGCCGGCTTACCAAGTTTACCTTGTGGTGCACCGTAATAAATCTGTACAACTTCTTTGCCTTCCACTTTACCTGTATTCTGAACAGTTACAGTCACTGCAACCTCATTCTCACCAGCGTTGACATTATCAGTCGTGATCTTGAAATTGGTATAGGACAGTCCGTACCCAAATGGATAGAGCACCTTATCCGGAGCAAAGGTCTCAAAATAGCGGTAGCCTACATAAATATCCTCACTATAAGAATTCTCAGTTTTGCTGCCAAAATGTGCAGTAGAAGGATAGTCAGCAAGTGTAGCTGCAATCGTATCGCTCAATTTTCCGCTTGGCGTAACATCTCCGGTCAGTACGTCGGCTACTGCGCTACCGCCTTCCATCCCCCCTTGCCATGTGTACAAAATAGCAGCTTTGGGATAGTTTTTAGCCCATGACATATCGATAACGTTGGCTACGTTCAATACGATGGCCACACGGTCGAATTTGGCATAGACCCGGTTAAGCATGTCTACTTCAAGGTCTGTCAGCTTATAGGCACCCTTGACGTCCGTATTATCCTTATCTTCACCGGCTGTTCTACCGATGATGACCACAGCTGTATCCGTTTTTGCTTTTGCTGCATCCACAATTTCATCGGTTAAAGGCATTTCTGCCTGTGACCATGGCTCTGCTGCCCAGCCACCACCGCCATTGTTGAAAGGATTCTTTTTGATCCAGTCGGCATAAACCTTCGCCAGATCTTCATTTAACTTGAGACTGGGATTGTTCCGAAGACCTTCCAGAATCCCATTCACATAATCTACTCTTACCGCACCGCCAGATCCTGTGCCTGACTTGTAATAATGCGCTTGTATGCGGCCAAATACCGATACATTTTCACTCATCTTAATAGGGAGCACTTGTTCATTCTCATTTACTTGTGATCCTGCTGGTTTATACTCCGGATTTTGCAGCAACACAATACCTTCAGCGGCCACTTCTCTGGACACATCCGCTAATCCCGGGAGAACCTTAGCCAAAACGGGAGAACTGGTACTAGGCGTTATGATTGAGGTTATCAGAATGCAGCAGAATAATATTTTAAGTAAGCGATTACAATTTTTCCTCATACTTATCACCATTCCTTTCGATTAAGGTACAGCTTAGGATAATGGGTCATCGTAAAGAGCGAGATTTCAATTAAAAATTTCTAATGCATAAACGTTCGCTTCATAAACCGATAGGATGATTTTACTTTCAGGAAGGAGTTATTCTCTAAAGAGCGCTAGCCGCTGTGGAGTAAGGCTTATTCAAGTATCAAGTGTGTTACTAATTAAATCTAAACCGGTTTAGATTTTTTGCATAATTCTCCTAACTCATACTTACAAATTAAAACGTGCGAAAATGTTCATTAATTCCTCCTTTACTTTTTAAACTTACATTGAATACTATCATCAGAAATATCATCCTAACATAGAAAATCCTCATAGATTTATTGAATATACTCATGTATCACAGAATTCAAGTTTTTCAAAATAACTAAAAAGACTCACTCGGCCGATAGCTAAACTTATAAACCGAAGTTAAGATGGGCCCATTATAAAACAGTTACATTAAAAATAGCAGGGAGAATCAGCATCGCTCAATGCCGATTCTCCTTGCTATAAAAACCAAATGCAAGTTCGTGGACTTTCGTTGAAGTAGAATTATTTTGCAGATAAAAGACTCTCAGTAATGTAATTTAACTGCGCTTCAAGCGTAACGGGATCACTATATGTATCAGCGGTTGGGTCCAGTTGGAATACGTTGCCTGCTTTTACGGCAGGAAGATGCTTCCACAAGGGGTTGTCATAGACGATTTTCGGATCGCTCGTATCGCCAGCCCATGGGCATGTGAATACAATATCTCCAGCAAATTGAGGCAGCTTCTCAAGGGAGATTGTTGCCCAACCAGTGCCGCTGTCTATAGCTTCTTTCTGCGCTTCAGGAGGTGCTTTCAGGCCAAATTCATTATAAATAATTTCTCCACCGCGCCCGTAGCTGTGACCGAATACGAATAGTCCACCGGAAAACGGATTTAGGATAGAAACGGTTTTGCCACCTACAGCTGCTAACACCTTAGGCTTCAATTCTTTGATTTTTTTGTTCCATTGTTCCACCCAAGCTTTAGCTTCGGCTTCTTTCCCCGTTAATGTACCGAAATCAAGCATTTGATCTCTGATAGTTTTTGCACCGTATTGAATGGCTACTACTGGCGCTATTTCGGCCAGCTTGTCGAGTCCTTCCATTCCGGAGAATACAACAATAAGATCAGGGTTCAGCTCTAAAATGTGTTCAAGAGATGGTTCATCCCCAAGGCCTTGAACGCCTTCCAGCATTCCTTCAAAGTAGGGACTGTTTAAGACACCATTCATAACACCAACCGGTTTGATACCTAACGCCAAGAAGTATCCAGTGTCGAAGGAGGTTAAATCGACAATCCGTTTCGGATGTCTGGGTACTTGAATATCTCCGTTACTTGCTTGATATGTAACCATGTCCACTTCGCTGGATGAGTCATTAGTGTTTGATGAAGATACGGCACTCTCTGTCCCATCTACTGAGGAGTTGTTATGCTCAACTGCTTGTCCGCAAGCTGCTAGCAGTAACGTTATAACCAAAGTAAACACAAGCAATAGATAAGTTTTTGGAGATTTAAACAAAATAATTCACTCCAATCGACATATTATATGATGATATTGATAATCATTATCAATGTAACTATATAGTATTATTCTATCATTGGCAATGGATAATATGTTAACATCTAATGCATTTACCTTTTGGACACCTACTACACACTAAAAATAAAAGGACAGCCCCATGGCTGTCCCTTTATTTTTTCAAGTCATTATATGCTCTTTACATCTGTTACGCCTATTACACATGTCCTTGCTTAGCAACATCACGCGCCTTGGCCGCAACCTGTTCCGGATCTCCTAAATAAAAGCGGCTGATTGGATTAATGTCCTCATCCAGTTTGTACACGAGTGGTACTCCTGTAGGAATATTGAGCTCCAGCAGTGCTGCCTCATCAATATCTTCCATAAATTTGATCAACGCTCGCAGTGTATTGCCATGGGCTGAAATGAGCACCCGTTCCTTTTTCCGTACAAGGGGAACGATGCGGTTTCTCCAGAAATCACCCACACGATGAACAGTATCTTCCAGACTCTCGCCTCGCGGAATATCCTCCGGACGAATACTGCTATAACGAATATCATTTCTGGCATACCGAGGATCATTAAGCTCAAGCAGTGGAGGCCGAACCGATAAACTCCGTCGCCAGAGATGCAATTGTTCTTCACCGTATTTTATCGCCGTTTCACTTTTACTAAGTCCCTGAAGTGCACCATAATGCCGTTCATTCAGCTTCCAGGACTTTTGCACAGGAATCCACAGCAGATCCATTTCATCGAGAACATAGTTGAGTGTTTTGATCGATCGTTTGAGTACCGATGCAAAAGCTAGATCAAATGTATACCCTTCATCCTTCAAAAGCTTGCCAGCAGCCTTAGCCTCTTGAATACCCTTCTCGGTTAAATCCGGATCACTCCAACCCGTAAACAAATTCTGCACATTGTACTGGCTTTCACCATGACGTATCAGTACGATTTCGTACATTTTATCTCTCCTCCCACCTATATGCTCTGGAACTCTGTTACATCATGCAATAGATCACCGTGATAATCTCTAGTATGGGCGTTTTTTGGGCAATTGAATGTAAGATATGCAACAGAATGCAAAATTACCCTCACAGGAGATTTATTCTATTGTATCAAATACAACGAGAGGAACGATAAATCCTTCAGTTTGCCAAGCATAAATGCCTAGCGGCATCCTTATAAGGACGGTAAGCGTTTATGTCTTATATTTCAAAAAAACCGGAAGCCTGTTGGCCCCGGTTATTTAAAGTCTTTGGTCATATCCAGCGATTGTATACCTGCTCAGTTTAGAACCAGCTATCTATGGCAAAAGCACTCGATTGTTTTAATCTTCTCAAACGGTTTCTAAAAAGTCCTGCGCCTCCACTTTTACAATCGGTGTTGCAGATTCGGCGTCTGATCATCATCCCATGCGTCTCCCCTTCCAAGAAGTTATGTAAATTCTCTGTAAACTAAACTGCAAAGTATTTACCCTTGGATGAAATAACTGAAACAACTAATGAGAATCAACGGATCTCAGATGGACTTTTTCCGGTATACTGCTTGAACTGACGGCTGAAAAAGAAAATGTCACGGTATCCAAGTGCATCCGCTACCTCAGTAACATTCATCCCAGCGTAGAGCAGCAAATGCTGAGCACGCTCAATCCGAGCTCGAATGACATAAGATTGAACGGAAGAGCCAGTAAGCTCCTTAAACTTAATTGAGAAATACCGAGGCGACAGCCCTGCACGTGCAGCAAGATCCTCTACGCGATGCGAAATCCCGGGATGTTGGCTCACATAATTCGCTATTTCGTGAATAATCTCTGTTAAATGGTTGCTAGCATAACGTTCTACAGGCTTCACTCGGTCCTCCCTAAGCAGATGAATCATTAGTTGCTTTAGAACAAGCTGCCCTTCTTCCTCAGCCGCGTACGTATCCACTAGGAACAGCCGGACGTAACGAGCAAGCAGATGCTCAAATTCAACGGTTTCTGCAAGTACGCGATAGGGCAGCGGAACATCCGTCACCTCTCCGGTGACATCAAAATGAATATATGTAAGGACAAGTGGTCTTTGCGGATTATGAGTAGCGCTAGTATGGTCACCCGGACGGAACAAGAAGCAGCTCCCCTTGCCCACTTGGAAGGGTTCCCCGTTACGAATAACCGTCCCTTCCCCGCTCCATACATAGAATAAATCATAATTTTGCAGCGACTTCTCTCTTTTTTGCCATTTCCAGCTTGGTTCGCACACAATCTTCGCCAAGGCAGGTAATATAACAAAAGAGGATGGCGATGCGTGCAGCATAACGTTCCCTCCCAAAAGTTTTGTTAGCATAATCTACTTGAGTTACTCCGCAAAACTCACTTCGTAAGCATTCACATTGTTTTGTTAGCATAATCTACTTGAGTTACTCCGCAAAACTTGCATCGTTAGCATTCACTTCGTTTTGCTTCCCATCCCCACCATCATACCTTTTCATGTTGCAGTTTGTACATCTTCCCACGCCAAAAGCAGGCGCTTTATTCCTTCCTCCAGCTCCACAGCATTTAGATGGGCAAAAGCAAAACATGCGGCTGGCTCCCCCGGCGAAACTTGATATAACGCCACATCTCTGAAATCCGTGCCGCGCCTGCGCGCTGCCGCCCGGAATGCCACGAACTCTTCTCTATTGCGTAGCCACCGCGCATATACTTGCAGCCCCGCATCGCCAGGCAGCAGCTCAAACAGCTCATTAAGCTGTTCTGACAGCATCGCCCTAAGGATGCGACCGCGTTCACCATAAATGCGGGTCATCCGACGCAGATGACGGCCATAGCCGCCGGTATTCATAAACCGTGCCAATGCCCGCTGTTCCAGCAGTCCGACTGGTAAAGGCTCATATAGCGCCTTAGCGGCGATCGTCGGCTTTACCAGAGAGGGTGGAAGCACTGCAAAGCCCAGCCGAAGACCAGAGAACATCGTGTTTGAGAAGGAGCCAATATACACGACCCGTTCTCCGCGATCTAGCGCTTTTAATGGCTCGATTGGACGTCCCGACCACCGAAACTCACTGTCATAATCATCTTCAATGATTACCGCTTCATGTCGCTGCGCCCATTCCAGCAAGATACGCCTCCGTTCCAAAGGCAGCACCACACCTGTAGGAAATTGGCGACTTGGTGTAACAAACAACAGACGCGCATCCCAATCCTCCGGAATTAGACCGCTATCATCCAGCTTTCCTACCAGCAATCGTCCCCCATTGATCTCTACCGCTCGGCGAATCCCATGAAAACCTGGGTCCTCGACAACCGCTTCGCCCGCTGTATCCAGCAGCAGCTGTGTCAAAATAACGATGCCTTGCATCGAACCGCTAAACAATACGATATGCTCTGCATCCGCACGAATCCCGCGGGTAATCCGCAGATGCGCTGCGATAGCTTTGCGAAGCCCTTCATCTCCTTCGGGGGGACAAGTGCTTTGCAGCAAACCGCCCTCCTTCCCTCCGGCATACGACAGCGCACTGCGCCACTCGGGGTAAGGAAAATACTCCATCCGCATACCGCTGCTAAGGAAGCTCACAACATTCTTGCTACGCTGTTCATACAAGGGTGTAGGATGCGCGAGTAGTCGCTCTCCCCATGCTGAAAGTGGGATCGTTCTCTCAGATGCAGGGCCTCTCCCAGCAGCATCTGCCACCTCACCCAAAGTCACATTTTCACGTTTACTATCTCCAGAGGTCGAAACAAAGCTATCTTCTGATACGAATGTCCCCCGTCCAGTTACCGTCCTTACATAACCATCAGCGAGCAACATTTCATACACCTGCGAGACCGATCCGCGTGACAAGTCATACTGCGTAGCCAGTCTTCGTGTAGACGGCAGCTGAGTGCCACCCGGGAGAGTTCCCTCCAATATTCCAGCGCGAAGTGCATGATATAACGCTAAATATTTGTAACGATGTATCGCCAGATATTGATCGAATGCCAGCGTGATATTCATTGTTCCCCCCCCTTGGCCAGCAAGTGGTCCATTAAAAACTATCTTAATTGGTCCTTTTTAATTGTCAACTACTCTACTATTCTTGAAAGAACATCTACATCGGAGCAAACGCTCTACACTAATAAGAAAGAGGAAGTGATCCCTATGCGCAGAAAAGAATTTCAAGTAGATCAGGAGGAAGAATTGGTCTCTTTTCTAGAAGGAATGAGCTTTGGTTTTCTCGGGACAAGCGATGAACAGGGGCTACCGCGTGTGACACCGCTGAATTTTGTGTATACAGGTGGGTATTTCTATTTCCACGGCAGTCATGCTGGTGGCAAAATGAAGGCGATCCGCAATCAGCAGAAGGTCTGCTTTACAGTAGCGGATGAGTATGCACTGATTCCGTCTTATTTTAGCGATCCAGAGATGGCCTGCCCAGCAACCGCGTATTTTAAAAGTGTTACCGCCTACGGCACAGCCGAGCCCGTCGAAGACATTAGCGAAAAAGCCATCATACTCTCCTTATTTATGAAAAAACTCCAACCCGAGGGTGGCTATAATCAGATAGATGCAGAGGACCCTAGATACCGTCCCCGTCTAAAGGGAGTTGCCGTTGTACGCATTACCCCCGATGAGATCACTGCGAAGTTTAAGTTTGGGCAGAATCTGAAAGAAGAAGGACGTTCCGGGGTCATTTCCGGACTATCTGAAAGAAATCATCCACGTGATGAAGAAACCATTGAAATGATGAAAAAATACTGCCCTTACCACTCCGAATAATAGATACGGATAAACCAGTTTCTCGTACAAAATAAGCACTATGTATAGTGCAAAACTTAAACTTCCTTAAATTTTAAAAAAACGTATCTTTCCAAGTGACGGTTGCAGGCGGCGGTGATATAATGTTAGGCAATGTTAACAGTATGTTATCCCCAAAGAACCCTGGAAGGATGAAACTGATGAATCCACTAGCTGGACAATTAAACGAAAGTATCAAAGCAGGAAATGAACATGTGTATGATATGCTCTCTACGCTTGGCAAAGAAATTTATTTCCCAAAAGAGGGCATCCTGAGCCAATCCGCTGAAGCAGGAGCTCACGCCAAGAAATATAACGCGACCATCGGTATTGCTACTGAAGGTGGCGTGCCTATGCACCTCGGCGTCATCCAGGATAAACTCTCCGCTTACAGCCCTAAGGATCTGTATAGTTACGCTCCTCCAGCAGGTAAACCAGAGTTGCGTACTGTATGGCGTGAAAAGATGCTGCGCGAAAATCCATCGCTAGAAGGTAAAACCATCAGCAATCCTGTTGTAACCAACGCCCTTACTCATGGGCTTAGCATTGTCGCTGACCTCTTCGCAGAGCCAGGTGACGCTATCATCTACCCGGATAAGAACTGGGAAAACTATGAACTAACCTTCGGAATTCGCCGTCATGGGGAGACCGTTAATTATCCACTTTTCACAGAAGAAATGACCTTTAACAGTGCGGGTCTTGAAGATGCTTTGCTGGCTCAAAAAGAACGCGGAAAAGCGATCGTTCTGCTGAACTTCCCTAACAATCCTACAGGGTATACTCCAGGGATTAAGGAAGGCGATGAAATCGTCGCAGCTATCCTTCGTGCGGCTGAGGAAGGCATTAACGTGGTTGTCGTAAGTGATGATGCCTACTTCGGACTGTTCTTTGAAGACTCACTAAAGGAATCATTATTCGGTAAGCTTGCTCATCTGCACCCACGTGTGCTTCCAATCAAAATTGACGGCGCAACCAAAGAAGAATTCGTCTGGGGCTTCCGTGTTGGCTTCATCACTTATGCCTCAGAAGACAAGGATTTGCTGGCTGCATTGGAGCAAAAAACATTAGGTATCATTCGCGCCACTATTTCCAGCGGTGCACACCCATCACAGACCTTCGTATTAGATGCACTGAAATCTCCACAATTCGAAGAACAGAAGGAAGAGAAGTTCCAAATCATGAAGGGCCGTGCGAATAAAGTAAAAGCGCTGCTCGATAGCGGCAAATACGGCGATGATGTATGGACGTATTATCCTTTTAACTCCGGCTACTTTATGTGTCTGAAGCTTCACACCGTTTCGGCTGAAGCCCTTCGGCTTCACCTGATTCATAATTACGGACTAGGCACTATCGCTCTCGGTGAAACAGATCTGCGTATTGCTTTCTCTTGTATCGAGGAAGAACAGCTCGAAGATCTATTTGATCTTGTATACGCAGGCGTTCGCGATTTGGAAAAAGCTTAACAAATCTTTCATATTCCCTATAATCAGCTCCGCTTCTGCGGGGCTGATTTTTTTCTGGACTCCTCCGGCATTGGCCTATACATGCTTCTCTCTCCGCACATACAATACGATGTACTCAAGTACAACACACACCGAAAGGGGAATGAACATGAGCGAAGAAGTAAGAGGCGGACATGGATGCTGCAGCCCATTCACAAGCACTGGCGCCATTCTGGTTCTCTTTATCCTGTTAGTTATCATCAGCCGTTCACTCTTTGTCTAACTAGAGATGACAGTCTCGGGAAAGAGCCTTAGGCTCTTTCCTATTTCCACGTAGTACATCTCATTCCCCAACGAAATAAAAAGGCTCCCTCATCCGTAGAATTCTCTACTTTTGAGAAAGCCTTTTTTATTTTGAAATAACTTCCTACAAATCCTCGTCAGTCATCCGTGCCGCTTTACGGGACAAGAATGCCTTAAACAGAAAGGATACCAGAATACCTGCTGCGAATGTACCGATCACTGGCAGTAGTCTGTCACCAATAGAGGCTAAGAAAGGCAACCCAAGAATCATTGCCACTACCAGGTGCGCGCGGAATACGAATTGTGTTGTGTTATCCGCCTTACTGCCTTCAGGAAAGGGATACACTGTCAGCCAAAAAGATTCACTGTGCAGTTTGCGAAGTGCCGACAACTGTACGCCAATAATGAATAGGAAGAACAAATAGATCGCGGTGCCAAAATAACTTTCACGGTTTAACCAATTCAGCAGCAAGGCCAGCACCGAAATCCGCATAATGATTCCGAAGATATCTCCCCGGGCGAAGCTTTTGGTCAACAGATAACGGTAAGCCGTATCCTTACGCCAAGGCAGCCGAGCCCCCCATTTGGAAAGATAGCGACGAGGATACACCCGCTGCTCACGGCCTGGCACATCCACGAACCAGCCCAGAACCATCAGGGCGCGTCCACCTTGATTTTTTTCCATGGCGATTAGTCTTTCCCAAGGGACGGCGTGGCGTCCAGGTACGGATAGTGCAACCAGATAGGCTGCTGCTAATAGCGCCATAAATATCAGGCTTCTACCGGCAGGCTGCCACAACCAAGCAGCAATAATTAATCCTCCTACTGCCCAGCGTAAGAAAGTGAATATGCCTGCCATCGGACGCGACAGCATAGCTATCTCTTTCCATAAGCCGTAACTCGCGATTAGCTTCACAGCAATCAGAATCAATATTGTAAATAACAGCCGCTTAGGCGAGTCATCTGTACGTATGTACAACGGCCAAAGGGTAATGAGTACAAATAACAATCGAACAATCTTCCATACGTTCCCACTCACCCACGAAGGTGCGAAATATTCCTTCATTCGATGTCCTTGAGGCAATAGAAAGATCGTATCCGGAGTCTGCAGATAAGTGCGGAAGCTGCTATTTACTGCTGCAGGCAGCAGTATTGCAAGCATAATCCAGCGGATGGGAATGCCTTCAGGCACATTCTGTAACAACGATGTATACCAAGCAGAGAAGACAATCAACACAAAGAGGAAGACCATAGCTACGCCGCTTTGAATGATATATCCCACATAAGGAAGCATACTTCCCATGAATCGACCTCGCCGCGTGCGCCGCAGCTCTTTCAAATCCATATTATTTCCCTCCCTGAACCAGCTCGTAGAACAGCTGCTCCAAAGTCAGCCCCTGTAGTCCAGTGGTTGCCGCAATTTCTGCCAGCGTTCCCTGAGCAATCACCTTACCTCTATGCAGCACAATAAAGCGGTCGCAATAATTCTCAATAGTAGAAAGAATATGAGAGCTAAGCAGAATAGAGGAGCCTGATTTTTTCAGATCCATCATGAAATCAAGCAGAGAGCGAATCCCGAGCGGATCCAGTCCTAAAAAGGGCTCATCGATCACATATAACGCAGGGCGTGCCACGAAAGCGCACATGATCATGACCTTCTGCTTCATCCCTTTGGATAGATGAGTCGACAACGTGTCCATCTTATCTTCCATATGGAACAGCTTGGCTAGATGTAAGGTGCGAGTTTCGTAGTCACTTTGTTCTACCCCATACGCTCTTGCTGTAAATTCAACATGCTCACGTACTGTCATTTCATCATACAGAAGAGGCGATTCAGGTACAAAACTCAAAGCATTGTGATATCCGATGGGATCTTCAGCACGAGTCTTGCCCTTTACTGTGATATCGCCCTTATGGGGCGACATCAATCCTAGAATATGCTTCATGGTCGTACTTTTTCCTGCTCCATTTAAACCAATTAAACCAACCATCTCGCCAGGCTGCACCTGAAGTGCAATATCATGCAGCACCGGCTTATTCAGGCTGTATCCACCACTGAGGCCCGTAATTTGCAATACGGGAGAATTATTCATTGACCGTCACCTCTCGGAGTTTTGTCTTTCAACCACTTTGGTGCTCCTTTATTCTTACGGTTCTTCTCACGTTCCGCATTGCTGCTGCGTTTGCTTCGAGCAGGAGTAGCACCTCCACGCGCGCCTGCAGAAGGATTCACACTGCGCTGAGAATCGCGCTGTGATTCTACGCTTGCCTCACTTGTCTGGATCGTTGCCAGTCTTTTAACAGGTTGCTGCTCTGTGCTGGTTGTAGACGGCTGAGTTCCTGCATTCCCAGATGTTCGCGCCTGTGGCTTACTGCTGCGCGGAGAAGAAGCATCGCGGCGTTGTCCGTTGCTCTCATTTCGTCCCCGTCCACTATTCAAAGCGTTGCGCGCTTCATCTGCTGCTAGCACCTTGCCACCGACCATTTCCCGCTCTTCAAGGGCAATATCCAGTTCACGCGCAAATTTACGCATAATAAAGGTCTGCTGCTCTGTCACAATCGTTACGGATAATCCGCGTTTTCCCATCCGACCCGTACGACCCGCACGGTGTACATAATGCTCGGAATCAAAGGCAGGATCGAAGCTTACTACCAGTGACAAATTCTCAATATCCAGTCCTCTGGCAGCTACATCACTGGCAACAAGCACACGGAATTTCCCTTCGCGGAAACGTGACAATACATTACTGCGCGTTACTTTATCAGCATCACCGTAAAGTGCGGCTGCGGTCAGTCCAAGATGGTTTAGCTTAGCCTCTACCTCTGCAATATCATCAGTCGCATTCACGAACACAATCGCCTTATCTGGATTGTAATGACGGATGACCCGACGCAGCATGTCTATTTTGTTGCGTTCTTCCGTTACAACGTAATGATGCTCTAAACTCTCTGCTGTCATGACACCAGGAGCAATTCCAACCTCTGCCGGGTTCTTCATTTCACGATTTGCCAAGGCTTTCGTCTCCGGACCAATGGTTGCAGACAGCATAACGAGCTGGCGTGAACGCAGTGCGCTGCTAACAATTTTCGTTACCTCTCCGGCCCCGCTTAGCTGAAACATTTGGTCCGCTTCATCTAGAACAATCGTGCTGACTTCATGCATCTTTAACTTGCGAAGACCAATCAATTCGCGAATCCGGCCAGGGGTTCCCACAACAAGCTGTGGATGCTCACGCAGTTTGTCAATCTGGCGTTTGATGGCTGCCCCGCCAATAAGACCCATTACTCGAATCCCACGGTGTTCGCCATAACGTTCCGCCTCACGTAAGATTTGCATCGCCAGCTCCTGTGTAGGGGCGAGCACCAGCTTTTGGACCACCTTCTGCTCCGGATTGATCGTTTGAAGCAGAGGCAACAGATAGGCCAAGGTCTTACCCGTTCCAGTCTGGGAAGCAGCAATAACATCTCTTCCCTCCAGCAGAAGTGGAATCGTCTGCTCTTGTACAGGGGATGGAGCGTTAATACCGAATTCCGACAATCGGGCAACTAGGTCTTCCTGAATGCCGATAGCCGCAAAAGAAGCTTTATTCATAAGTGTAATTCATCCTTTTCGCTTGAGATAATATCTTCATTATATGCCAAAAAGGCCTCTCCACCAAATGGAAGGCCAATAATGCTGACGGCAGGCTCTATTTTCTGTTCATCGCATTATAAGTAAGCTTGTCCGCCAGGCGAGGAAACAGACCATAAAGCCGAATACCAAACCCTGCCAGACCCGGAAGATCAATCTCTTCTTTGCCAGTTTCCATGACCTTTACGATCTTGGAAGAGACATGTTCCGGTGTCATCATCATCCGAGCTACGCTCTTTTCATAATTGCCGGAAGGGTCAGCCGTTTTGAAAAAATCAGTGGCAATGGGACCAGGGTTCACAGCCGAGACGATGATTCCGCTCTTCCGCAGCTCTTGACGAAGTGCATTCGTGAATCCGACAACAGCATGCTTGGTGGCTGTATAGGCTACCGATTTGGCTGTACCGATCTTCCCTGCCATAGAAGCCACATTTACGATCTGGCCACTTCCCCGCTCTAACATATGTGGAACAACAGCCTTCGTACAGCGAACAATCCCCATATAGTTAACATCCATCATATCATCAAACTCATGAGGCTCCATCTCTGTAAAAGCGGCGAATTTACCGTACCCAGCATTATTTAGCAAAATATCAATTCTGCCGTAAGTCGCCAAAATTTGAGCAAAGGTCTCTTGTACACCGTCGGCATCTGTTACATCGCATGTATACAGTCCAAAAACGCCCGGAATACTGGCCGCCGTTTCTTTCAACTTCGCTTCGGAACGTGCCACAAGGATCGGAATCGCACCTTGCTTACTAAGCATTTGTGCGGTTAATGCACCAATACCGCTGGATGCTCCTGTAATCACAACAACCTTATCTTTAAGTACCATAAAAAGTATTTCAGCTCCTAACTCTTGCCTAAGAGATCATCACCTGAATATCCATCTCTCCAACCCCATCCATCAACAATGGAATACTAAGTGCTCTGCGAGGCAAAAAGGACATGCTCTCAAGCTTCATAATTTGGGGAGGACTTATATCCACTGAAACCCCCTGATTATATAGAATCGTACTAGCATTTCCACTGATCATATTGCCCAGCTCTGAAATTGCACTCTGACCCATCTCATCCATCTCCGTAATCACATAACCGCCCATCATAATCGATACCATTCGCAAGGCTACCTGCTCTGCGATACCAAATATAATATTTCCGCTCAGCTGGCCTGTCATTCCCACTTGAATCCATATATGATTATCGATCAGTTCAATTTCTTTGATGCCTAAATTCCCAGTGGAAGGCGAGACCTGAATCACTTGTTCTATAACTGTCCGTGCAGATTCTAAAAACGGATTAATTACTTCTGCTTTCATGAAAGTCCTGTCTCCCCCTTTATCGTGCTTTAGTCATATACCAAAAGTCCCAAGTAATATGGATTTATTATACTTTATATATCGGCACAATTCAGCAAAAATTAATGTACATGTCGAATTCGAACCCAAGTTTGTTTATGTTGCAACATTGCTCTGTCGGGTATTATCTCCTATAATTTAAATCAAATGCCAACATGGAACGTAATATTTCACCCCATCACTTTCATATTTGCTTGTCCAAAGGAGGTATTCCATGAACATCAGCCAGCTGGAGACACTAATAACGATCTCCAAAACGATGAGCTTTCGCAAGGCCGGAGAACTGCTTAACTTGACCCAACCAGCGGTTTCAGCACAAATCAAGAGCCTTGAAGAAGAGTTCAAAACACAGCTGGTTGACCGGAACCAGCCTGTTACGTTAACCGATCGAGGAACTGTATTTCTGGAGCATGCGGAACAAATTGTGACGATTGTCGAGGAGCTTAAACAGAGACTTGCGGACCTTGAAGATAATCCCCAAGGACATATTATTCTCGGCACTACTACCTCTATCGCCATTCAAATTTTACCGCGTATTTTGTCCTATTTTAAAGACCAGTTCCCTCATATCAAAACATCTATTTCCTCTATGTCCTCGTCTCAAATTTATCAACATGTCGAGAATGGCATTGTCGATGTCGGCATTGGCTATTTGATCGGACGTAGTCCGAGTATGACTACTTCCATTCTTTATTATGATACATTCGAGTTGGTGGTCTCACCTAGACACCCCCTGGCTCAAGTTAAGACTGCAGGTATAGAAGCCCTAAACAAAACCCCGCTAATTCTGCTCTCACCAGATACAGTGGGCCGTAAATTTGCCGACGAGGTATTCTCCAAGCATGGCATAGAGCCACAGGTAATTATGGAACTGACGAGCAGCGAGGAAGTGAAACGGATGGTAGAACTCGATTTAGGTGCAGCCATTATTTCCAAGCAGTCAGTGACCGCTGAGGTGCGAGCCGGTTCCCTCAAAATTGTGCCTATTATTGAATTGGAAGTCACGCATCCTGTTGGCGTCATAACGAAGTCTGGAAAATACGTGAACTCAGCCATGAGACAGTTTCTCAGTGATCTCAAAGGTATGCCGGAGACACAATTTATTGGGTCTGAATAAAAAACACCCAATAGTGGAATCGATACTTCTGAGCTAATTGCATAACCTTGTTTAAAGGAGTTGATCTTGATGAAATTTGACCTGCATACACATCATTTTCGCTGTGGCCATGCTGATGGAACGATTAGAGATTATATCGAAGCCGGAATTTCAGCAGGTTTAGGGGTAATAGGCATTTCTGACCACACCCCATATTTCGGAAGCCCTTCCGAGCAAGCTTTTCCTCTAATTGCTATGGGTAAGTCCGAATTCTCAAACTATGTTGAGGAAGTCCTCTCCCTCAAAAAAGAATACGAAGGTGTAATCGACGTTCTGCTAGGTATTGAATCAGACTACTTCCCTGAGCATGCCGAGCTTTACCGCAAAACATTATCCGCCTACCCTTTTGATTATGTGATTGGATCGGTACATAGTGTTGGTGGCGTCAGTATCTTTAACAAGGGTCGCTGGAAAGGGCTTAGCAAAAATGAACAGATTCGTGTGAAGTCTGATTATTATCGATTGATTGCTGATTCCGCCCGCAGTGGCATGTTTCAAATTCTCGGACACATTGATGCGATGAAGGGAAATTATCCTGCTTTTTCAGAAATTCCTGCTCCAAAGCCAATTGATGACTGTCTGCAAGTAATTAGTGAATGTGGCGTGGCGATCGAAATTAATACCTCAGGCGGAACCAAGCTGGTTGGCGGTTGGTATCCATCAGAAGATATACTGGAGCGTGCACATCATTTTGGCGTTGAGGTTACTTTCGGTTCGGATGCGCATAAGCCGTCCCGAGTCGCAGAAGACCGAGATGCGGTAGCTGCACAGCTAAAAGCGATAGGTTTTACACATTGGGTTTATTACAAGCAGCGCGAGAAAATTAAAGTTTCACTGTAAAGATTTCTTATATTTCGAACAAATGCACCAAGCGTTATTGGTTTAGGGGTGGGGTTACCCTCCGTTAAACCAATCTCCGCTTGGTGCATTGTCGTTTATTTATAGGTTGTCGCAGGTAAACCCTTGCTGCTTCAGTGTGCGCTTCGCATCCCCATATTCCGGGTTGATATCGTAAAAATGAGCAATCGTGCTCGTCCAATCTCTCTCCGTTAATCCCTGCTGCTGCATATATTCACGGTGGGTTTGATTATACGCCTCCAGGAGGCCTTCCACATCCGGATTGTATTGTTCCTCATGAAACACCGCTTCCAGCGGCAGCCGCGGCTTCTGTGCGGTCTCTTCGGCTGGATATCCGACACAGAGCCCGACGATAGGGAATACGTACTCCGGCAGCTTCAACAGATCAATAACGCCTGCTGTATTGCGCCGGACACCCCCAATAGGGATGATCCCGAGTCCCATGGATTCTGCCGCTGCAATCGCGTTAGCCACTGAGATACCAACATCTGTAGCTCCAACGAGCAGAGCATCTACATCTTTTACCGCTTCAAAAGACTTGCCTTCCACTTTACTTGCTAATTTCGCTCTATAGAAGTCCATGCAGAACACTAGAAAGACGGGGGCTGCTGCTACATGCTTCTGATTGCCGCACAAGACCGAAAGCTGCTGCTTACGCGCAGGATCCTTGATAGCTATAATGGAGACCTGCTGTCCATGAACCCATGAGGGCGCTGCTTGGGCCGATTCGATCATTATCTTTAGCTTATCCGGCTCCACTTGTAGATCAGAATACTGCCGGAAAGAACGGTGATTCATTAACGTCTGTATTACATCATTCAAAATGTTACGCCTCCTTCTCAATTCATTCGACTGTTTGTTAATCATAAACGATCGGATTAGGTCCTGACAAAAAAAAAATGGACCCGAATCATCGGGTCCCAAAGCAGTATATTTTTAAAAGGGGGTCATGTACTTAGTTTAACCGGACACTGTTAGAGTTTCATAACGGCATTATTTCATTTGTGTAACAATGTGAATACTTTCATTACATCGTCCAAGGAGCCTACTCTGGGCATCACTCGCTCCAGCATCATGCCGTTCTTAAGCATTACACGTTCGGATCTAATATTATCTCCTCGGCAGCGCCCTTCGATCCGTGTGATCCCAAGCGTATGAACACTGTAATTTAAAAATAAGCCAACCGCCTCTGTCGCCAATCCGCCTCCCCAGTACGCCGGGTCTAGCATATATCCTAACGTGGCCTTGCCCTCACGGCGGTTCCAATGCTGTAAAGCAACAATACCGATCAACTTCTGCTGCTCCTTTAAATAGATACCCACATGTAACGCGCAAGGATCGAATGCGAATAACATCCGGTTCACCAGCTTCTCCACCTGAGCAAGGTCTGATCCAGCTCCGGTGCGTATTTGAATATGAGCCTGCACTTCTGGGTGGGAGAGCAGTTGCTGCAAATGACAGGCATCCTCGGGCGGAATCATCCTAAGGTCAACCGCCACACCTTGTTGCGCCTGGAACGATACTGCCTCATAAGTGCTCATACTCTCTCCTCCTCCATGCCGCTAAAATATCAGCCTATTCATCCGATGAATGGCGCAATGTCAGCACCGTTAACTCAGGCCTACATAGAAAACGAAAAGGCATGACTGTTTCGCCAAAACCTCTATTCACATACACTGGCATGCGCTTGGTATCTGTATAATACAATCCATTTATGTACTTTTGAGACCCATAAGGGGTGAATGGCGCACCTAGAAACGGCAGGCGAATCTGTCCTCCATGGCTGTGCCCGGATAGCTGTAGATGAAAGGAATGAGCCTGTGCTATATCAGCATAATCCGGTTCATGCATCATCAGAACGGTAAAGATTCCTGCAGGTACACCCTTGAGTGCCTTCACAGGGTCAGGCTCGCCATGCAGCAGATCATCCAGTCCGGTCACAGCCATAACTGCCCCGCCTCTTTTTAGAAGATAAGATTCATTCCTTAGCACCCGGAAACCAGCAGATGTAAACAACTCGATAATCCGCTTCGTATTCTTGAAATCATGGTTGCCTAGCACCGCATATTTTCCTAGTGGAGCATCCAGCTCTGCCAATACAGGTATGGCATCTACAAGATCCTCAGGGTTGCTGTCCACGATGTCACCTGTAAAGCATATAAGATCCGGTTCCTCCTTAGCGATACGTTCTGCAAGTCGAGCCAGATCACGGGCATCCTTATTAAACCCAAGGTGAGTATCACTGAAATGGACAACCTTCATGCCTGAAAAAGCAGAGGGAATATCTTTGAAGGACAACTTCAGCTTAGTAACCTGAATCCAGTTGGGCTCCCCTTGCCAAGCGTAACCACTTGTGAGCAAGCCTGCGCCGATTACAGTAGCCGCACCTCGAACCAGGAATTGCCGTCGGGTCATTGTTGTCTTGCCCTTAGATCGACGTCCAGAGGCACTAGAGTGGGTGCCTTTACCTGAATGATTATTTTTCTTATTGGGAGAAGCCCCAGACGATTGTATCTTCATACGGAGTTTCTCCTTCCCTTCAGCTTTCGTTTAGAGCCGTCAGTACAATTCTACATTCTTCCTCTGGCGTATCACGGTATGCGGGTGCGATGCCTCTATCAGCAATTTCTGATCGTTGGACTCGTTTCAGCATAAAGGCTACTTCCACCGTCTTCTTAAAGGGAAAAGGATCCAGCACTAACGTTGACTTATCTTTCCACTCCACGGTTATCGTACGACCTGACGTAAAACTGAAATCTTCACTGCCAGAGAATCCTTCACGCCACCATGGATGCTCCTCAGATTTCGGGCTACCCGGTTCATTTAAAGCCAAATATAGAGATAAGTCATCGCAGAATTCCAAAAGACGGGCATCATAATACAGCTCATCTTCACCAATAGGTTTAGATACTTCCAGTTCTCGGTGAATACGGGATCTACGTTCCTCTTCATGCTCTTGATATAAAGTCAGTTCTGGATAATCCAGTCCCGAAATCTTAATGAGTCGTTCAAAATGCAAGCTGCACAAAAGCGCTCCATAAGGTGTCCGCGCCTCGATCTCATCAAGTCCTCGCTTATAAAAGGTCAGCTTCGGCACTACAGGAAAATCAATAAAGCTGTAAGGCGCGTGTTCCGCATCGTTCCAAAAGGGCGTCTCATCCAGATCAATCCAGCCCCGGTCATGTTCAGCTACCGCCCAAAGCACCTCATCCCGGCGTCCTTCTTCTGGCACATGCTCTTCCTTAAACCAAATGGCAAGCTCTCCAGCTAACTTCCCGTGATCATGCTGTTTAACCATTACAATTGCTCCATCATGCTCCCGACAAATCACGATTATTCCTCCCTGTTGTTCCACACCTAACGTACGTTAACAATGGATATTATAGCATATGCTATTCATTCTTCTGAGCTAGACGAATTTCCTATTCCCTACCAATTATAAACAAAAAAGCTATCCTCAGCGAATATAAATCCACCATTGAGGATAGCTCCATATTAAAGATCCGGCGGTACTACTTATTACACACCTAACCAGCGTTTGAACATATGTTTTGTCGTCTGCTTATTAATTTCTGCAATGGAGGTGGTAAGAGGAATACCTTTTGGACAAGCGCGCACACAGTTCTGTGAGTTACCACAACCGTCAATACCGCCATCTTCCATCAATGCGTCCAATCTTTCATCCGCATTCATTTCACCTGTAGGATGAGCATTGAACAGGCGTACTTGAGAGATGGCTGCGGGTCCGATGAAATCCGTCTTCTCGTTGACATTCGGACAAGCTTCCAAGCATACGCCGCAAGTCATACACTTAGATAATTCATAAGCCCACTGCCGTTTCTTCTCCGGCATACGTGGTCCCGGCCCAAGGTCATACGTACCATCGATTGGAATCCAGGCCTTTACTCGTTTCAGTGCGTTGAACATCCGGGTACGGTCAATCACTAAGTCACGCACCACCGGAAATGTCTTCATTGGCTCAATGCGTACAGGTTGTTCAAGATTGTCTATAAGCGCTGCGCAGGCTTGGCGAGGTTTGCCGTTGATCACCATCGAGCAAGCTCCGCATACTTCTTCTAGACAGTTGGAATCCCAGCATACCGGAACGGTGCTGTCACCTTTGGCATTCACAGGGTTACGCTGAATTTCCATCAAAGCACTGATTACATTCATACCCGGACGATAAGGGAGCTCAAATTCCTCAACATAAGATGAGCTTTGTGGATCGTCCTGGCGGGTGATGATAAACTTTACGTTTTTGGGAGCTGTAGCAGTTTCCGCCATAATGGTTCCCTCCTCAAATTGCCTAATTTTATTTCATTAAGCTTGCCTCGCAAGCTGTTTCACTGCTGGGAAAGATTAATCCTTCGAATAATCACGGACCCGTGGAGGGATCAGTGAGACATCGACTTCGTCGTAAGAGATTTGCGGACCGTCTGCAGTCCAAGCTGCTTTCGTGGTCTTCAAGAATTCCTCATCATTACGATCCGGGAATTCCGGTTTGTAATGAGCGCCGCGGCTCTCATTGCGCATAAGCGCTCCCAGTGTCATCGCTTCGGACAGCTCCAGCATGTTCCATAGCTGACGGGTGAAAGCTACACCTTGGTTATTCCAGCGTGACGTATCGTTCATATTGATATTGCGATAGCGTTCTTTAAGCTCTTTGATTTTGCCAATGGTCGCTTCCAGCTTCGGATTATGCCGTACAACCGTCATATTGGCGGTCATCCATTCGCCCAGTTCCTTGTGAATCACATAAGCATTCTCTGTACCTGACATCGCTAGCAGAGACTCATATTTGTCCGTCTGCTTTTTGTGGAAGCTATCATATACAGAAGAAGAGATATCTTGTGACGATTTCTTCAGACCTTTAATGTATTCAACAGCCTTTGGTCCAGCAACCATACCACCGTAAATGGCAGATACCAGAGAGTTAGCGCCTAGACGATTCGCTCCATGATATTGATATTCACATTCGCCTGCCGCAAACAGACCAGGAATGTTTGTCATTTGGTTGTAATCAACCCACATACCGCCCATGGAATAGTGCACAGCCGGGAAGATTTTCATTGGTATTTTACGAGGGTCATCCCCCATGAATTTTTCGTAAATTTCAATAATCCCGCCAAGCTTCACGTCCAGCTCTTTCGGGTCCTTGTGAGAGAGGTCCAAATACACCATATTCTCACCGTTAATGCCCAGCCCTTGATCCACACACACATTAAAAATTTCACGTGTAGCAATATCGCGCGGCACCAAGTTACCGTAGGCTGGATATTTCTCTTCGAGGAAATACCACGGTTTCCCGTCTTTATAAGTCCAGATACGGCCGCCTTCGCCACGTGCTGATTCCGACATTAAGCGGAGCTTGTCATCTCCTGGAATAGCCGTTGGGTGAATCTGGATAAATTCTCCATTGGCATAATGTACGCCCTGTTGGTACACCGCACTTGCTGCTGTACCCGTATTAATTACGGAGTTCGTTGTTTTACCAAAAATAATACCAGGCCCGCCGCTAGCCAAAATAACAGCGTCTGCAGGAAAAGTCTCAATTTCCATCGTCTTGAGATTCTGGGCACTTATGCCGCGGCATACACCTTCGTCGTCGACGATGGCCGAGAGGAACTCCCAGTTCTCACGTTTCGTTACAAGACCTTCGGACTCCCAGCGGCGCACTTGCTCATCCAGCGCATACAAAAGCTGTTGGCCTGTCGTTGCGCCAGCAAATGCAGTGCGGTGACGCTTCGTTCCGCCGAAACGACGGAAGTCGAGTAATCCCTCAGGTGTGCGGTTGAACATTACGCCCATCCGGTCCATAAGGTGGATGATACCCGGTGCTGCTTCACACATCGCCTTGACCGGTGGCTGATTCGCCAGGAAGTCACCGCCGTAAACGGTATCGTCGAAGTGCTCCCAAGGGGAGTCGCCCTCCCCTTTCGTATTTACCGCGCCGTTGATGCCGCCTTGCGCACAAACGGAGTGTGACCTTTTTACAGGCACTAATGAGAATAATTGAACATGCGCACCGGACTCCGCCGCCTTGATGGTAGCCATCAGGCCGGCCAGACCGCCACCCACGATAATGATATTTGCTGTTGCCATGATAGTTCACTCCCTTTATTGAAAATATCAGAAAGGATTCTGGAATCTAGTCCTGAGAGGATAATTACTTAGATGAAAGTCTTTATGGACTGAGCTATGGAAGCTGCGGTTTGAAATTCAGCATCACGGAAAGTGACTAGCGAAATGAGGAACATAAACGTTACAAGAACAAATATACCGAGACAAAGGTATGAGGATACCCGCTGTGAACGAGGTCCTACCGTGATTCCCCAGCTGATCAAGAAAGACCATAGACCGTTTGAGAAGTGAAAGCATGCTGCAACGATACCGATAATGTACAGTGTCAACATCAGTGGTTGAGTCACGATATCATGCATCAGACCGCCCAGCTCTTCATGCTCTACACTACCAACTGCCACCTGAACCCGGGTTTGGAACAAATGCCAGACTATAAAGATAAAGGTAATAATTCCTGTAATGCGTTGCAGCGTATAACGCCAGTTTCTTTCAATGTTGAAACGGTTCAAGTTCGGCTTGGATTGATAGGCAATATACAGTCCATATACGCCATGGTACAGCAGAGGTAGCCATATACCGAACAATTCCAGGAAGAAGACAAGCGGCAGGCTATTCAGCCATATCACGCTGTCAGTGAAACCGGAAGCGCCACCCTCTACAGCCGCAAAATTCGTCATCATGTGCTCAATGAAGAAAGCTCCAAGCGGGATAACGCCTAGCAAGGAATGAATCTTTCTGGAATAAAATCCTTTCATACAAAGTAACCCCTTTCCGATTAAAACAGCGTTTTCATTATTGTGTATTCACCGCCGGAACTACATTTGACACAGGATAACGTAGAATATGTCATGACAAAACGTCTATATTTACCGCTATCCTTGGTTTCCCGGACTTTGTTTTCTTTTTCACAAAATGTGAATATCTTGTGTCACTTTTCATGTTACTCCTTTTTCCCTTATAAGGGAATTGCAATCTAATTATTAAACGTTATACAATAAACGCATAAGAATAGATTTTATATGATAATAATTCTCATTTAGAGAAACAACATTTTCCGACAAATCTTTTATTTCCTTATGGAGCAAGAAGTATTGTCTTCATGGCTATGAATTTCGTCACTACTGTTTATAGATTGCACTACGAGAGGAACATAAATATGTTTGACGATTTAGATGTTTTTGCAGCGGTTGTGGAGCACTCCAGCTTGAATCGGGCCTCCCGCCAGCTCAATCTGTCCCAACCTGCCCTATCTCGTAAAATCTCCAAGCTGGAAGAACGGCTGGGTGTCGCGCTATTTAATCGTTATGGCAAGCGTCTGGAGTTAACCGAGGTTGGGCGTCTTACTTATTCCTACGCACTTGAACAACGGCAGCAGCGCTCTAAATTTCTGGAGGCTTTGTCAAAATACAAAGAAGGCGAGCCTAAGCTCGTCACCTTAGGGGCGTCACTTACCTCACTGCAGACCACTCTGCCTCCACTAGTTAACGCATATATGGAGAAATACCCAACTGCGGAGCTGAAGCTAATCACAGGCCGAACACATGAAATTGTCTCCTCTGTCAGTGAAGGAAAGTCAGATATAGGTCTGATCGCTTCCTCTATTCAAGAACCTGGACTGCGCTGTATTTCTCTGTTTGAGGATCAGCTTCGACTGGTTGTTTCTGAGCATCATCCTCTGAATCAATCTACCAAGCTAACCATGGATGATCTGTCCCGACTGCCTATGATCCTGTTCTCCAAAGGCACCTGGTACCGACGTCTAACAGATGATCTGTTCCAGCGCTGTGGAATTGATCCAGACGTTCGGATGGAGATTGACTCCTTCGAAGCCATCGTGCGGCTGCTGCCGACAGTCAATGTGGCAGCGTTACTGCCCAAGTCTTATCTGCGTCCGCAGCTGTTAAACGGCGGTGGGCTGGTCTCTCTGCATATTAAAGAGCTGGAGCAGACTCAGCGAACTACCTGTCTGATTTACCGTGACGATGGGAGCCTGAGCACAGCGGCCCGCAGCCTCGTGCAGGTCACAGAAGAGATGTTTCTGACGGAACGAGAGAAATAGTACATACCTCTGAGTGCAACCTTAATTAAAAAAAGCCCCCCGTCCCATGTAAAGGACGGAGGGCTTATCTATTTAATCTTGGTTTACAACTTCATCCTCAAATCGATCAATACTTTCATTAGAACCAATGAGTACCATAACGTCGCCCTCACTCAAATGATCATGTGCCGTTGGAGCCACTATAATTCCACTTTCCCGGTTCAGGGCAACAATACTGCAGCCATATTTCGCTCTTGTATTTAAATCTGACAAGCTTTTCCCGTTCATGCAAGACGGAACGGTTAGCTCGACAATTTTATAATCCTTGGACAGTTCAATATAATCCAGCAAATTGGGTGTCACGAGCTGATGTGCTACACGAATGCCCATATCCCGCTCCGGAAAAATAACCCGGTCCACGCCCAGCCTGGACAACGCACGACCATGAAGGATCGAGATCGCCTTGGCTACCACTTGCTTGACTCCAATCTCTTTTAACAAAATCGCCGCCAGAATACTTCGTTCCATATTGTCGCCGATCGCTATAATCCCACAATCGAAGTTCCGTACACCAAGCGAACGCATAATCCCCTCATCTGTAGCATCAGCCACTACCGCATGCGTCAGGTGATCACTCATTTCCTCTACGCGCTCTTCATGGTGATCGATCCCGAGCACCTCGTAGCCCATTTCCATCAGCTCAAGCGCGAGACTTGAACCGAAGCGACCTAAGCCGATTACTACAAATTGCTGTGCTTTCATCTCGGATTAACTCCTATCCAATAATTATTTTACCTTCTGGGTGCTTATACAATGGTTTACCCTGTTTTGGTCCAAGCGCATACACTAATGTTAATGGACCTAGCCGACCCGCGAACATGGTCAGACAGATCAGAATCTTGCCGATGATAGACAGCTCAGGTGTCAGCCCCATGCTTAGTCCTACCGTTGCAAAGGCAGAGGTTGTCTCAAATAATATCGCTAAGAAATTACTATCCTCTGTTGTGGACAGTAACATCGACACAGAGAGGACCAATAGTAAAGCCAGTAAAGTTAATGTCAACGCCTTATAGATACGCTCCTGCGCCAATCGATAACGGAACAGTACAACATCTTCACGTCCGCGTAGCATAGCT
This sequence comes from Paenibacillus sp. FSL E2-8871, assembly GCF_038000345.1. NCBI lineage: Bacteria > Bacillati > Bacillota > Bacilli > Caryophanales > Paenibacillaceae > Paenibacillus > Paenibacillus sp. FSL E2-8871. Next base: position 3,548,113 of record NZ_JBBOBV010000001.1, read on the forward strand.
ATTACCGCACCAATCATAATCGTAAACGTTGTTGTCTTGATCCCGCCACCCGTCGAACCCGGTGATGCACCAATAAACATAAGAATAACCATAAAGAACTGTGAGGCTTGCCGCAGTCCGGCAATATCCACCGTGTTAGCACCGGCGGTTCGGGGCGATACGGACTGAAAGAATGCCGATAATATTTTGCCGCCGAAATTTAGATTACCCAATGTGCGCTGATTCGTAAATTCAAAAATAAAAATAACCAAAGCACCGATAAGAATAAGCCCTGAAGTGGTAGAGAGGACCACTTTGCTATGCAAAGATAATTTACGTTTGACACGAAACTCCACCAGATCGGACATGACAATAAAACCAATACCGCCGGAGACAATCAGAAACATCACCACGATATTCACAAGCGGGTCATATACATAATCGGTTAAACTCCGGAAATCCCCGAAAATATCAAATCCAGCATTATTAAACATGGACACCGCATGAAATATTCCAAAATAAATGGCCTTTCCCAGCGGCATATCAAATGCCCAGCGTATGGACAGAAGCACCGCTGCACAGCCTTCGATGACCAAAGAATAAATAAGTACCCTCCGGATCAGTCGAACAATCCCCTCCATTGAGCCTTGGTTCATTGCTTCCTGCAGGATCAGTCTGTCCCGCAAAGAAATTTTGCGTTTCATCATCATGGCAAATAAGGTGGCCATTGTCATAAACCCTAAGCCGCCGACCTGGATAAGCATCATAATCACGGTTTTCCCAAAAATTGTGAATGTCGTCCCGGTATCTAGCACCACAAGTCCTGTCACACAGGTTGCCGATGTTGCAGTAAACAACGCATCAATAAAACTCACAGCATTCCCGTTGGTACTCGAAATGGGAAGCATAAGGAGCAAGGCTCCAATCAGAATGATCGATGCAAAACCAAGCACCATAATCTGAGGCGGAGAGAGCTTCAGGAACTTTGATTCAGAAACCCTGCGAAACTGTGAAGCCACTACGCTCACCCTCTTATCTTAATTTAAAAAATTCCAACAAAAAAAGCACTGGAAAACCAATGCTACCCTTGGTTCCTGCAGAAAATTAGCCTACGAGGTTAGCTGACGGATTCGGACTGTGCAGGCTGCCCTATTCGTTCCTAGAACGAAATTCACCCCTGATGAATAAAGACAACGCCTATGGCGTATAATCATCTTTTCATTACTTCTTATGGTTCCCCCGTTTTCATCTGAAATTCGGCTATTATACAATTGCATACAAATTATATATGTTATTTCGATAAATCACAAAGACACAATTAATGGTGAATCAAATGAAAAATGCGGTTTGGAGAGAATGTACCATAAGGAGAGCCTTTTCTCATCACTTTTCCGTGTTTTCCCTGCAATTGCATCGATTTTCATGAAAAATGAAGAAATAATCACCTTAAATTCATGGTATATATTCAGCTACCTATTCTATAATATCTCTATTACCCATAAAAAGAATATACGATGATTTTTGTAACTATCATGGCACTAATACTATAATGGAACATAACATTGTCAGTTTACAAGGAGGCGTTACATGAATCCCGTTGGCCAGCCCTTACAGCAACGTGCCCTCTCCAAGAGGCTCATCATCTCGGGCATTATCGGTCTTATTCTATTTATTATGTTTCAAATTGCTCCCTCGGTGCTAAATAGCCCTGCCGGGGAAGATACTACTGTCATCAGCAAGGCGGAAGCCCGCGACAAAGCCATATCATTCGCAGAACAAAAGCTGAACTACACCAAAGCACCAACCGATCAGTGGAATGTACTGTACGATACGGACTCTTCCTTTTATGGTTATATGTCCCGCGAGAAGCTTTTGGAGGACTATACAAAAAAGAAATTGGATCAACGATATCCTTTTGACATCTTTCGTGTAACACTTAGTCCTTCAGCGGAACAAGAGCCACTGATCTCTGTTGACCTCAATATGTATACTGGTGCAGTTGTCGCTTTCACACAAGGTGCAGAAGGATCAGGTACCGGATTACCAAACAATGTATCCACCAGTGCAAAAGAAGAGGACAAGGGTACTACCTTATCACTTGCACAAAAAGAAAGTCTTGCCCGTCCCTGGCTTCAGGAATGGGATGTAAATCCCGCCAAGCTGCAAATTGAATCGAATACGGGAAACTACGGGCTCGTGTATACAGATCGTTCCGTTCAGATCGGCGAATCCTTACTACACTATTATTTCGATTTCACTGGCGAACAGGTATCCAGCTTTAAAGCAGGATTCACCGCTCCAGCCTGGCATACCTCCTATGTAAAGGACCAGACCTCTCTCGCGGAAAAGTTTACTTTATTCGGCTACGGTTTGCCTACTTTAGCTTTAGGAATTCTGGCACTCATCTACAGCATACTTAGAAGAGAACATACCTCCTTTAAGCGTGGAATATTCCTAAGCTCAGCTTATTTTGTAATCATGATGATCAGCACCTATAATATGCTCCCTGAATCCTCAGGCGAAGGACTCGAGGCTCAGATAACTTCCGTCATAATGTTCATCATTTATGCCTTATATAGCCTCCTAATGTCCTCCCTGCTCTATTTTTCTTTAGTTGGAGGGGACGGCCTATGGAAAAAAGAAGAGGGGATGAACCCATGGCCTCGTGCTAAAGAGCCTGGCTATGGAAAATATGTTCTGGATAGTATCCGGGCTGGATACGTCTGGGCATTCGTGCTGCTAGGGGTGCAGACCCTTATGTTCATCGTATTATCACTTACCTTGCAGAACTGGTCCACTACTGACGCTACTCAATCTCCTTACAATATGAGATATGCTTGGCTGCTGCCCATCGTTGCATGGCTCGCTGGTTTATCCGAGGAAGCCATTTATCGTTTTTTCGGAATTCCTATGTTGAAAAAAGTATTCCGAAGCACGTTCATTGCTTGCCTGATCACCACGCTGGTTTGGGCGTTTGGCCATACGCTGTATCCGATCTACCCCATCAGTTCCCGTCCTATTGAGCTGACCGTGATCGGTTTGCTCTTTAGCTATATATTCCTTCGTTACGGCTTTATTGCCGTCATGTTCAGTCACGTCGTGTTTGACAGTATTCTGATGGGCGCTACGCTGATCTTTATGAAGGAAAGCGTGAATGTAGGGGCTGGTATCTTCGCGATTATCATGCCGTTCATAGTCGCCTACATCGTCTATCGGTTTAATCCACCGCAAAAATCAGAACCTAAGCCGGTTGAACCTACATCTGTAATTTAAAGAAGTAACGGGTGGATAACCTATAATAAAAAAAGGTGTCACAGCAGAAAACTGCTGTGACACCTTTTTTATATTTACGTATACATCATTCCAGTATTTCGAATGCCTATGTCGCTGGCTCTTCATCCTTGAGCGCCTCAAGAATTTGACTAGCCAGCTTTTCGCCAATAGAAAGTGATTTAAAATCCTCTATGGAGGCTTCTTTAATTTTCTTTAGTGATCCGAAATGCTTAAGCAGCGCCTTGCGCCGCTTCTCGCCTATACCTGGTATGGAGTCCAGTTTAGAAGTAACCATGGACTTCCCACGTTGTTCACGGTGGAAGGTGATGGCGAACCTATGCACCTCATCCTGAATCCGTTGCAACAGATAAAATTCCTGACTATCCCGAGCCAAAGCGACAGGTTCTGGCGGATCTCCAACCAAAAGCTGAGCCGTCTTATGCTTATCATCCTTAACGAGACCACAGACCGGAATGAATAACCCCAGCTCGTTCTCCAGAATATCAATAGCTGAGGATATCTGCCCTTTACCACCATCGACTACGATAAGATCTGGTATCGGCAGGTTCTCTTTCAGCACCCGTTCATACCGTCGCCGGATGACCTCGCGCATCGTTCCATAATCATCCGCACCCACCACCGTACGAACCTTATATTTACGATACTCTTTTCGTGCGGGCTTGCCATCAATGAAGACAACCATCGCAGAAACCGGATTAGTCCCTTGAATATTCGAGTTATCGAACGCCTCGATCCGGCTTAAGCGTTCGAGCCCCAAGCTCTCGCCTAAGCTCATTGCAGCACCAGAGGTACGTACTTCATCTCGTTCAATAAGCCGGAACTTCTCATCGATTGCGACTGTAGCATTTTGGCAGGCCATACCGACCATCTGCTTCTTGAGGCCACGCTGTGGCACTAGCACTTTGGTGCCGAGCCACTCCTGTAGAATAGAGGCGCCACCTGCAGCATCAACGACACCTGCTGCTGATGCTTCCGCAGCGGCCATTTCACGTGCCTCAACTTCTTCAGGCGATTCGGGGGTATCTTCCCCCTTTTGTAGATCTTCTTCTGCTGGAGCAGCAATGACAATCGCCGGTTTAGCTTCTTTATCAACCACTGCTTCCTCGTCAAGCACATCCGGCAAAAGAATCTCCTGCGGCAGAGCAGGATTATCACTGTAATACTGCGTCACATAAGACATAAAGTCACTGTAGGCTTCCCCATAGAACGGAAAGACAGAGGAGTGGCGCTGAATCATCTTCCCTTGTCTCATGTACAGAATCTGTACACACATCCATCCCTTGTCTACCGCATAACCAAATACGTCACGATCCTTAGTATCTGTGGTGTTAATCTTTTGTTTCTCCATCAATGCATCAATATGGATAATCTGATCCCGCAGTTCCTTCGCCCGTTCAAAATATAATTCCTCAGCAGCTTCCTGCATCTTCTGCTGTAGATCCTTCTTAACCGCATCATGACCTCCGCTCAGAAAAGCAGCGATATCTTGCGTAATCTGCTCATACTCGGATTTCTGCACTTCCTTCTCACACGGCGCCAAGCATTGGCCCATGTGATAGTAAAGACAGACTTCCTTTGGCATTACGCCACATTTACGGAGCGGATACATACGATCGAGGAGCTTTTTCGTTTGCTGTGCAGCATAACCATTAGGATAAGGGCCGAAATATTTTGCTTTATCTTTAATCACCCGGCGTGTGACTTCAAGCCGAGGGTGAGTTTCATTCGTTATTTTGATATAAGGAAATGTCTTATCGTCCTTCAGAAGTACGTTATAACGCGGCATATGCTTCTTAATCAGATTGCACTCGAGAATGAGCGCTTCCATGTTACTGGACGTAACAATATATTCGAAATCAGCAATGTTAGCGACAAGCCGCTGAGTTTTACCATTATGACTGCCTGTAAAATAAGAGCGAACCCGGTTCTTAAGCACCTTCGCCTTACCCACATAAATAATGGTGCCTTCTTCATTCTTCATCAGATAGCACCCGGGCAGGTCGGGTAATAGAGCCAGTTTATTGCGGATATTGTCCAAAATGATCCCCTCCAGCTAAATTGGACCCATAATTAATTGGCATTCAGCACACAAAACGCCTCCGGAATGAACCGAAGGCGCTGAGCGGCAGGGCCGAGGCCCGAACAGTAGCATTTAACAATTATTGATGTTTAGCTACGATATTTTTCAGGGATTCTTTGGAGTTCAATCCCACAACTTTATCTACCGGTTGACCGTCTTTGAAGAAGATCAGGGTTGGGATACTCATCACGCCAAAACGGGAAGCCGTTTCCGGATTCTCATCCACATTCAATTTTGCAATCTTCACGCTGTCTCCCAGTTCTGCGGACAATTCGTCCAAGATTGGAGCAATCATCTTACAAGGACCACACCAAGGAGCCCAGAAGTCTACTACTACAGTACCTTGACCTTCCACTTCGTTACTGAAGGTTTGGTCAGACACGTTCACGATAGCCATGATATTGTTCCTCCTCTAAAGTTTTACGAAACATTACTCCACTCTAAACCAAAGCTTAGTTTATGGAAGCTGCTCCGAAAATATAAGTTAATAAATTGTTTCATGTAATATGATAACCAAATTACCACTTACCGACACAATTCCAGTATAACATATCTTTAAGGGATATGTTATATATCACATACAATTATATTGCTCTCAAACTAATTTTATTTACGTTACTCTTTTCTTTACAATCTCCCCAGCCTTTCGGTATACTCTAAGAAAGCGCATTAAATGTCAATGACTTATTTCATAATGGTCAACTCAATTTGCATCTTAACAATACAGGCATTGTCCCTGTAAGGAGGCAGAAGCTATGGATGTCAACGCGCAAGCACGGGACCCACGAGAACATATCAACGAAGAACCCCGCAATGATCTAGGCGATTTAATGAATGGATTTTTCGGAATGACTGCATTTATGACCGTTGTCTTTTTCGGCATGGTTATCATTAAGTTCATTTCGGAGTAAGGGAATCATCGCAATATAAACAGAGGCCGTCTCAAAAGTAGTGAATGCTACTTAGGGGGCGGCTTCTTTTTTTTGAGAGTAAATAAGAAAAAACAGAGAGCAACGATCCTCCAATAAAAGGAGAATCGCTGCTCTTTTGAATGTTACGGATATGAATATTTCGAGTTTATCTAATCGTCCCCCGTTGATTCTCCCCATGCAGTGGAATAACATCCACAAAAGGAGCAATACGATCCATCAAACGTTGACCTTTATAAATCTCCTCGCCATCCTTGCTCGTAAAGCTAAGATGTTTCTCCAAACCATCGAGCGGATAATTTGAGGTATAGAAGGTTGGCTTACGGTTCATCCGATAATTCAGAATCGCACCAAGCACATGATCACGCGCCCATGGATTCAAGTTCTCCGCACCAATATCATCAAAAATAAGTAAATCGCAGTTTTTCAACGTATCTACGGTTTCCTTCATCTTCTGGCCGTCCATCATGATCGACTTCAAATCCTCGATAAAATCTGGCATATATACGATAACTCCAGTATAGCCGGCAACAGCAAGCTCATGAAGCAAGTAACACATCAGAAATGTTTTACCTGTTCCGAAAGTCCCATGTAAATAAATCCCGCGCGAGGTCAAACCATCTTCTTTAACGCTCGTGATATAATCAAATATTTTATTAACAGCAGAGACCCGGCGTGGATCCTTGCCCATAATATCTATTTCATCATAACCGCCATTGAGCACACGTTCGTCCACATAAAAGCTACGGATACGTTTGCGGATGCTATCCTGATTATCCTGTGCCACTTTAAGCCGGCATGCCGTCTTGCGTTCATATAAGTCCGCCGAACCATTCACGCTCTCGACCGTAAGTTTGCTAAAGTGACCAGGGAAATCATTCGGACATTTCTCTAGACCCGGACAGTTCGCACAGTGGCGGCTTTCCTCTACATATTGATACAGGCGGCTCATATGAAGCCGCAGTCGCGAATCATCTAACTCAGGATGTTCAGACTGTAATGCCTTCACAAGTGGATGATTGAATAACTCCTGTTCAAGATCGCGTTGACGCTGCCGTAGAGTTGGATTGTTGATCGAACGAAGCACATCGCCCATAGACTCCATAGTTCCACCTCTCTTTCTTTACGGCGCTTGGGAAACGCCTTTTTTCTTGTTGGCTTTAATTTCTGCCGCTTTCTTCATCATCGCCGCGAATTCCTCTTCCGATACCGTTCCGGCACTTCCATCGTCCAGCACAATCGGAATTTCCGGTTTAGCGGATCGACCTGTATTTTTAGCATATGAACGTGATCGAGATCCTGCCGCCGTGTTAGTTGTAGCTCCCTTGCCTTTCACTTTGGACTGATCCCTGATATATTTTACAGCCTTTTCGTAGGTGTTCACCTGTTTAACCAGCATATTGGAAGCGATAGCCTCCACAAAATTGCGGTTCATTCGCTGTTCTCCACCTGAGGCTACCATAGTCATTAAGTAATGAATAAGTACATTGATTACTTCACCGCTTAGCTTATAGTTCAAATCTATTTTCTCGAACATATCCATCAAATGACTGGGTACTGCACCTGGGAAAAAAGTTTGAAGCAGCCGCGTATAAGGTTCGTTCCGCAGCATCATATTATATTGGTGGATGTCACATTTGGACAAAAATTGTGGTGGTACTTCTACATAATACTCCATCTCTACAGATTGCTCCGGTGGTGCTATAGAATCATCATTCTCTTCAGAGGCACTGGAACGGATGGAAACAACCTTAGCAGCAGCAACTTCACGCTTTTCTTGTCGTTTCATATCCTGCCTGAAATGCTGGCTCGCTTTATACTGCAGTGCATCCAGAATAACCTCGCCATCCGGTGAGAACACGCCATCTTCATCCAGCAGACGACATAAATCCTGCGGACTGAGTTCGTACTTATGAGCTACATAGTTAATAACACCCATTTGAGTATGGTCAAAACGCAGTTTTTCTACATGAGCCCGGTTCACGGATTCCCTTGGAAAACGCAAAATAATATCACTATATCCAATCGCTTGTTCTCCAGATTCACGCATACCAGGCTGACGCACAGTGGCTACTTCTGCAAGTGCCTGCTCCAGCTCATAATCAATGACATGTGTATTAAGTTGAAAAATATCATAAAAAGGCACGGAAATATTCTCTTTGCCTATGGATCTGCGACTCCATTCTTCTGGCTCTCGATTCCAGAATTGTTCCCGTAAGGACAGCACAGCAAATTTGCCGATTTTATCGCGTAACAGCAACGTCAAATGCTGAGTGGCAAAAAAGTCAGCTGGCGATAGCGGCGGCATAAGCTCATATTCATATAAGTAATCATCGGTTTCCGGCACATAGATTCGACAGGTCTGTAGCAGACCTACCGCTTCTAAACGGGAAGCCTGATCTATTAAATATTTGCGGCCTTTCTCATTTGGTTCAACGCCTAGCGTCATAAATAATCTGCGCTGTTGCTCCACTCCAGAATAGCCAATGCTATCTGCTGGTACATGTTCAACCAGCAAGCGATAGAAACTGATTGCAAAAGCTCCTACCATAGGCTGATACACAGAGCTAAGCATACGTCCATCTATAACACTAAGACCAAATTCGCGGGAAACGCAGTACCGATGATGTTCGGTGAAATGATGTAAGTTACTCATGCGCATCTACGGATACCCCCTTGTTTTCACGAATTCATACAGGATTCTATTCTATCATAAAAAACGTCGCCGGAAATGTAAATAAAATACCAATTCCGACTCTTTTCGCTATATAATCAGCTTTTTCATACGATTATCTACCTCTATTAAACAAGAAGAAACGGCTTCACTGTCCTCTGGATGAGGAAGGTTCCGTTTCTCGCTGAATTTCAAAATTGATTCTTAGCGTAGAACTAAAAGCTTATATGTTCAAAAAAAACGACTCTCACATCAGAGCCGCAGGTCTTCCGATTAAATCTTTAAAACATCTTGTAACCGCCAAAGCGCAGTTTTTGAATGGTCCATCCACTCAATATAGCACCTGCAAGACCAGCGACACCAGTTAAGTAATCAACAAAGTGGAAACTGGAGAGATGCTCCCAGAGCGACATCGCGCTTCTATCCCAAATGGAATAGACTACGACGGGTAGAATAATAAGTACGAATAGATAAGCGGGAAACCAGGTTGTCTTCATTAACATGTTAAGAATAAATCCAATACCAAACATCATCACAAAGAATAAAACGGTTAGGATAAACACTGGAATAAACCCCATCTTACCGTCACTACCCCTTTCTATAAAGAAGCGCACATCTTATACGAGCTAGTAGTAAGTTTACTAGAAAAAATGTCACGAAGCAATGAACTTTATTCAAAATTAGGTCTAATACTCTTACAACGGAATGTCATCATTTGCTCTAAGCAACTTGATTGCGATACAATGCATATAGATTAATAAATCATACATAGTCTATGATGCAGGAGCTTCGTAGCTAGTTTTACGCGACGTTATTTCAAGCGGAGCCTATGCTTCGTAAAACAAAGCGTATACTTCCGATGCAAGTTTTACGCGATGTTATTTCAAGCGGAGCCTATGCTTCGTAAAACTTTTAAGGAGTGAGATCATGAACGAAGCCGCTATGACACTGGAAGGCTGGTATGCATTGCATGACTTCCGCTCACTGAACTGGACCGCATGGACGGCAGCAGATGATGAAGAACGTGCCGTTGCTCTGGAAGAATTACATGCTTTTATGCAAGAATGGAGTCCTGTCGAAGAAGCCAAACAAGGCAGCTCCGCGGTATATTCCATCGTTGGCCAGAAGGCCGATTTCGTAATGATGTTCTTGCGCGAAAGCTTGGAAGATTTGAACCAGCTTGAGACGGCCTTTAACAAAATCGCTTTTGCTCAATATACAACTAAAGCCTATTCCTACGTAAGTATTGTTGAATTAAGCAATTACCTTGCGGGGGGCAGCGATGGTAGTGATCCTATGCAGAATCCGCATGTTATCGCACGTCTAAAACCTGTTTTGCCGCAAGCGAAGCATATTTGCTTCTATCCAATGAACAAGAAACGCGAGCTCGCCGATAACTGGTATATGCTTGATATGGATAAACGTCGGGAGCTGATGGCTTCTCACGGATTAATCGGACGTGGTTATGCTGGTAAGGTGAAACAAATTATCACCGGCTCCGTAGGTTTTGATGATTGGGAATGGGGCGTAACCCTGTTCGCTGAAGATCCGCTACAATTCAAAAAGCTGGTTTACGAAATGCGCTTTGACGAAGTCAGTGCTCGCTACGGCGAATTCGGACCTTTCTATGTCGGCAACCTGCTGACTGAGGATTCTTTTGAAGAAATGCTTAAATTGTAATTGTAATAATAAAAAGGGTGAGTCCCAGATCTTTATGGAGACTCACCCTTTTTAAATGCTATAACGAAGTTCCTGCTTCCTCATCCTCTTCGCTGTCATCTTCATCATCACGCAGACTTTCCAAATATTCAGCCGTAGCCCGGTCACGCGCTCGCCCTTTTTCCTTTAAGCGTTCAATGCCAGGGAGAATGAGCAGATCAATTTCCTTTTGAACAACATACGCTAGATCGTACTGATTCTGATCCTCCAGATAAGATCCAACCTCAATCAGTCCGTTATATCGGTCCAATTCTTCTCGGGTCAGCAATCCACGCACCTGCACGCTGCAGTGACGCATCTTATAAGAATCTTCCTTTTTTCAGAACCAGCGGAATCCCACCGATAATGAACAAATAGCGCATATCCACAACTTTTTTCAATTGAGCTGCAGTCCAGCCCTTGTAAGTTTTGCTGCCAACTACAGCAATCCCTTGACCTTTACCTAGAGAAGCTACTGTTCCTTTATTGCTGAATGCGAATTTCTTGGGTTGTTGATTACGGATCGCAGCCACCAAATTATGTGCACAGCACTCTCCCTGTTGCATAGCAATTTGTGCCGTTGGCGGATAAGGACGTCCTTCTGGGTTGATCATCAAGGAGCCGTCTCCAATAATGAAGATATTGTCTTGGCCTGGTGCACGTAAATATTCATCTACTTTCACACGTCCACGCATAGCTTCAAATCCTGCAGCTTCAATCAGACGATTCCCTCGAATTCCGCCTGTCCAGACAATTGTAGAAGCCTTAATCTCTTCGCCTGATGCCAGAATTACACCGTTTGGTAAACATTCTTTGATCGCAACGCCCATCTTGAATGTAACACCTTTCTTAGTGAGCAAGTTCATCGCATACTCAACAAGTTCTGGAGCAAATCCAGGCAGAGCTGTTGGAGCAGCTTCTATGTTATATATATTTACCATGCTAGGATCAACGTCAAATTCTTTGCACAACCCAGGGATGCGGTCAGCTAATTCGGCCACAAATTCAATTCCGCTAAAGCCGGCACCACCGACTACGAAATTAATATGCTCCTGAGCATTGTTCTCGTTCTTATATTTGGCAAATTGATACTCAATATGTTCACGAATCAAACGAACGGAGTTGATGCTCCGGATCGTCAGTGCGTATTTATCAAGTCCTGGAATACCGAATGTTTCAGGCTCTCCGCCCAAAGCAATGACGAGATAGTCATACGAAAGAGTACCATCCTCCAAAATAATCTTTTTCTGCTGGGTACGAATTTCCTGAACAGATGACTTAACGAGATCGATCTTGAATTCATCGATTAGTTTAGAAATAGACACCCGAGTGTGTTCAATACTGTCTGTACCCGCGGCAGGCATATGTAGATGGGTAGTAAAATAGTGGTACTCGTGACGGTTTACGAGCGTGACATCCGCTTCATTATAGTTCAAAGCCTTCTGTAAGCGCTGTGCGGTCAAAATACCCCCATAGCCCGCGCCTAAGATTACGATTTTGGGAATACTACTCATGTTCCGGCTCCTTCCAAGAGGTAAATCTGTCTTTGTATTTTTTATTGAAACAATGTACGGTCCTTTTTGTGAATTTATACACTTATATTTAGAAGAAATTCCAATCAAACTTAAAGGATTTCTAAATTGACCATATCCATTGTAAACCTTAGTGTACTATTAATCAAACATTAAAATACTAAAAAACGTCACATTCTTATTGTGTTCTAAAGTCTTTCTTTGCAGGTATGTGTCACAATGTTTATAATAAGAAAGAATACAAGTATGGCAAAATGAATATATCAACTCGGAGGTGTAATATCCCGTGACACAAGAGCAATCCGGCGTTCCTATGAGCGACCTTTTAATCATAGGTGGCGGTCCAGCTGGCATGTTTGCCGCATTTTACGGTGGCATGCGTCAGGCATCAGTAACACTTATTGAAAGTATGCCCCAATTGGGAGGACAACTTGCTGCACTTTATCCTGAAAAATACATTTATGATGTAGCAGGTTTTCCAAAAGTAACTGCACAAGAATTGGTTGACAACCTGACACGGCAAATGGATATGTTCCAATCGAATATCCGGCTGGAGGAGAAAGTAATTTCTGTTCAGAAACGGGACGAACGCCATTTTGTAGTTACAACCGATGTAGCAGAATATCACAGTAAAGCTATTATCATTACAGCTGGCGTAGGCGCTTTTGAACCTCGTCGTTTAGAACTGCCAGACGCAGGACGGTTTGAAAAAGCCAACCTTCATTATTTTGTAAATGATTTAAATGCCTTTAAAGATAAAAAAGTTCTGATTAGCGGTGGTGGAGATTCCGCAGTAGACTGGGCACTAATGCTGGAACCGATCGCGGAGCAAGTAACCCTGATTCACCGCCGGGATAAATTCCGTGCGCATGAGCACAGCGTAGAGAATCTGATGGCTTCCAAAGTTAACGTAATTACACCTACTGAAATTACAGAACTGCATGGTGACGAGTTTATTACTAAGGTTACCTTATCTCATATCAAGACCAAGGAAACACAAGAAATCGAAGTCGACAGTGTAATCGTCAATTTCGGATTTGTTTCCTCTCTGGGACCCATTGCAGAGTGGGGTATCGATATTGAAGGGAACTCCATTGTCGTTGACTCACGTATGGAAACGAGTATTCCGGGAATCTTTGCAGCCGGCGATATCACCACATATCCAGGTAAGCTGAAGCTAATTGCTGTAGGATTCGGCGAAGCCCCAACGGCTGTGAATAATGCAAAAGTCTACATCGATCCGGAAGCCAAGCTTTCACCAGGACACAGTAGTAATATGAAACTCTAATTCTATCTACCACAATAAAAAAGGGTATTCTGACAGGCCTATCAATACTAGCCTATCAGGATACCCTTTTATGTTTGTGACTCGCGGTTTATTTATATGTAGCCAGCTACAAAGGTATACTTTGCGCTCTTTTAATGAAGAACCGCATGAACTGGAGAGTGTAAGTTTCGTTTGCGAATCTCAACGAGTAGAAGAGCGATGAAATCATGCTCTAGTTGCAGTTCTATCGCTCTATGGTAAGAGTCTAGAAGCATCTCATCGGACAATTCAACCATAACGTTCATCTACCTTTCCTGTATTTGGATCTGAATCTATCATATCAAACTATCATTTTTCGAACAAGCGTTCGTGTTATCCACAAGTACATGTGGAAATCCTGTGTATAATATGTGCGTAAGCGTTACAAAGGTGATAACTGCACAGTGGAATATGGGGATAATAGTTATACACAGGACTGAACCACTTGTATACAGCTAAAAATATATTTTTATTGTAAATAAATCACAATATAATTTACCCCAAAAGAACGCAACTAAACGCAATTTTATCTTACTACTCTATTATCGTCAATTCTAAAATTTTTGTTAATTTACTGAGGTCTTGTATTAACCTCCAGAATCCATATTTTACCTGAATAATCCACGGCGTAATCAAAACCCAGTTCGCCTATTCCAGGGAAATGCCGCTCCATCAGTTCGATACATACGAGCGTTAGCCTGCGCATTTCTGCTTTCTTCGCTGAGGCTTTAATTCGAGGCAAGGATCTGCGAAGTCCTTCTCGACAAGAAAGCATCGTGCCTCCTTTACATAAATTAGTTACGAACAGGCCAGGCCGGGCCAATCTTCCCACCATAGAGCGAAACTCCCAAACACCGCCATTTCTCACTACTTTGACCCGATAATCAATAGGACGCCCACCAATTCTGGCGAGAGAAATCCCCTGTTGAATCAAATATTTACGTCTAACCTTGACGAAATGAAGCGCTCGTCTCATGGATCTAAAGTCCTTGTAAATTCGAGTTCTGTCCATATAAGTAAATCCATAACCTCGACTATCCCGAAACACTTTAATTACACCGTAGCCTCCACCGCCAACTATTGGTTTAATAACAACATTTCCGTATCTCCGGAGCATGGCTAACAGTGAGTCAGCCGAATACACCCTCGTCATTGGTATATAATGAGAAACCCTCGCGTCACTGAGCAATGCCTCTGTCTTCAACCATTTGCTAGCCAATTGTCTTCCCGACATCGTCCTTTCCCTCCTTTCACATTCCAGCCTACCCTATACATTACTCAGAAAAGGCCCCACCCTCTTGTATGATTGTCCGTGTAGGAGGAAGCTCTTAGCAAAAAGGGCTTAGAGCTTGTATCGACAACATTCTCAACCTCGCAGGTTAGATTGCAGATTTTGTAGAACCTCATTTCTGAACATTCGACATCTAAATCGCAATGGATGAGTTCACTATAACTAGAATAATCTTCAAAAGCGTAGTATTATTAATAGCGGTTACATTTTCAATTCCTACTATATAATAATGAATTAGAGGCTCGCTAAAAACAGCGCGGGGAGGGCTCGGAATGGCTCAGTTTTTCGAGGTATTATATTGGGTGGCCATGCTTGGGATGTCCATCGTATTGGCTGGAACGACTATACTGATCTGCGCTATTGGCTTTAAATTCATTAAAGACAGGCGCAGAGCACTGGGTGCTGGCTGTATTGCCTTTTCCCTTGGAGCCGCAGGGCTCATCGTGTTTATGATTAATTACAAGTTTATTATTCCAGCCTAATTGTACGCAGGAACAAACAAAAGCCCTCTCGAGGAATTCCATCGGAGGGCTTTTGCTTTTATGTCACTCATATATCTAGCATTAGACGGATCATATCCACTACCTTGATCCCATTTTCAACAATCTCTTCACTATAATGTCTGATAAAAAAATCTCTATCGATTCCGGTAATTCTAAATCCACATTTCTGATAAAGAGCCAGTTGTCCTACACTAGAATTCCCAGTACCCACTTCAATCGTCTTCGCACCAAGTAATCTCGCATTCTGAATCGCATGATAGACCAACTGCTTTCCTATCCCTTTACTTTGCTGATTCTCATCAACGGCTATATTTACTAGCTCCACTGTCTCAGGTCTCGTTTGTAGCAAAACATAGACACCTACAATGCAATTCTCCACTTCAGCTACAAAACATTGCCCTCTTTTTAAATACGCTTCAACAAGACTTAGGGAAGGATCGGCTAATAACAACAAATGTAAGGGTGGTTGTTCTTCTGCGTTTAATTTCCTAATTAGCATGCTTAGAGCTCCTTGTGATGACTTTTGTCATTGAGAATAAAAAAAGCCTCCAAGCCCGTGTTGTAGAACTCAACATGGGGCTTGAAGGCGTAACGTCGCGATTAGCAAGGCTCTTCGTTCGGTTTTCCTGCATCCGTAGCTGTACGGAAGCTTGAGCCACAGCCACAGGTTGCAGTAGCGTTCGGGTTATTAATGGTGAAGCCACCTGTCATGCCGGATTCTTCAAAATCAATTTCGAGACCATCAAGGTAACGAAGATTTTCTTTCTCCACGACAACCTTCATTTCTTGGATGTCCATATATACGTCCTGATCGGTTTCATTATCATCAAAGCCCATAGCGTAAGAGAATCCACTGCAACCGCCGGGCGTTACTCCAATACGGAGGAACATGTTCGGCACTTCTTGTTCAGCAAGCATCGCCTTTAATTGTTCTGCTGCCTTTTCGCTAATATTAATCATGATCATATCCTCCTATAAATTAACTTAATTCAACAGAAAAACTTATGTTTAAGGGACCTTCCGGTCAAAAATTACTTTCTTAAAAATATATACTTAATAAACTCAGTATAACCGACTATTCCATTACCCTCAAGTCACAACTGCCTTATGCCTGACCTGCCGCACCAAAATAAACCATCCATATCCAGCTGTTGATCCCCTTATAAGAGAGGTTTATAATAAGGAAGGCAAACATAAGTAAAAATTCGGAAATTTGTCACGGAGGCTAAACCTCCGATTTATTTTCATGAATGAACAGCTACCGTCTGGGTAAGTCTGGGAATTATCTGCGGGCAATGGACCCCGTAAAACTTTCAGGAGGAATTTATTATATGTCTACTCTTTTCACCCCCCAAACAGACGCCCGAATGATGAACATTATTGAAAAAGTTCGTGGCGGCGAAAGATTGAATTTAGAAGATGGCGTTTATTTATATCAAAGTAACGACCTACTTACGATTGGCCAATTAGCAAATGAAGTCAATCTTGCAAAGAACAACAACAGGGTATATTTTATCGAAAACATGAGTCTATATTTCACCAATGTTTGCGAATCTCACTGTGCATTCTGCAATTTCCGCAAAGATGATGGAGAAGAGGGTGCTTATACCCTTTCCGGTCAGGAAATGGTGCAATATGTCGAACAGCATATTCATCCAGGTGTGCGCGAATTCCATATCGTAGGCGGTCATAATGACAAGGTTCCTTTCCAGTATTACGTGGATTCTTTAAAAGCCTTGAATGAACGTTTCCCTGAGGTAACCTTAAAAGCATACACTGCAGCCGAAATCGATTTTTTCACCCGAATTAGCGGATTGAGTATTCGTGAGGTACTCGAGCAGCTGCGTGCTGCAGGACTTAAGACGCTTACTGGTGGTGGCGCAGAAATATTATCCGATCAATACCGTAAAAAAATGCGCGTAGATAAGGCTAATGTCGAAGAATATCTAGAAGTTCACCGAACAGCACATCAGCTTGGCATGAAGACACATACAACTATGCTTTACGGCTCGATTGAATCTCATGAAGATCGTATCCGGCACATGATGCAGATCCGGGATCTACAGGATGAAACCAATGGCTTTATGGTATTCATTCCATTATCTATGCAGCCTAAGAACAAGAATGCAGGGATTATGCGCCGCAACTCCGCTTATGAGGATCTGAAGACGATTGCGATCAGCAGATTGATGCTGGATAATTTCGATCACATCAAAGCGTACTTTATTAATATCGGTCCTCAGCTTACTCAAGTTGCACTGAACTTCGGTGCTTCTGACGTCCATGGTACTATTCTTAAAGAACGCATTAGCCATGCGGCTGGTGCCTTAACACCTGAAGGCCTCACTCGCGATGAATTGATCTGGTTAGTAAAAGGTGCTGGACGAATTCCAGTAGAACGCGACACGTTCTACAATGCGATAAAGGTATACGAATAAAAGACTACCTAGATCCGTTATCCTATATTGGAAAGGAAGTTCGGTCAGCATGAGAACACTACTCGTTCTGGGCGGCGGCTATGGCGGCTTGGCCCTAATTCAAGAATTGCTCAATAATCACCTTCCACAGGATATTGAAATTATCTTAATTGACCGAATGCCTTATCAAGGAATCAAAACGGAATATTATGCGCTTGCCGCAGGTACAGTAACTGACTATCACTTGCGGATCCAGTTTCCGGTTCATCCCCGTCTCACAATCCGTTACGGTGAGGTGAGTTCCATTGATTTGGAGAGTAGAATCGTTACAATGGAGCCTGACGAGACTGTGTCTTATGACATACTTGCTATTGCACTAGGTTGTACCGACAATTACCATAACATCCCTGGAGCTGATCAATATACTTGCAGTATCCAGACCTTTGCAGGAACACGCGAAACTTACCAACGTTTAAACGATGTGAAGCCTTATGGAACAATAAACATTGTAGGCGGAGGACTAAGTGGAGTGGAATTGGCGGCAGAGCTTCGGGAGAGCCGACCAGATCTTAATATTGCTATTCTGGATCGCGGTGAACGTGTCTTATCTGCCTTCCCTGCGAAGCTGTCACAGTACGTGGAGGAATGGTTTCACCACCATCAAGTACAGACACTCGGACGTGTCTCCGTATCCCATGTAGAGAAAGATGCGCTTTTTAACGGTACAGAGGAAATTCTTTCAGATGTTACGGTATGGACCGCGGGGATCCAACCGGTGAAGGTTGTTCAGGAATTAACAGTCCCGAAGGATCGCGGAGGACGAATCATTCTGGATGAATATTATCGTGTACCTGATTATCCAGAAGTGTATGTAATTGGCGACTGTGCCAGCCTGCCATTCGCTCCAAGCGCACAAGCCGCAGGAGCGCAGGGTGAGCAGGTTGCTCAGGTTATTCAAGCCATGTGGCGCGGCGAGACCCCTAAGCTTCATCCTATTCGTCTAAAGGGTACCTTAGGCTCACTAGGCAAGAAAGCTGGATTTGGTCTGATGGGCCAACGCTCCGTCAAAGGACGGGTTCCCCGTATCCTTAAGAGCGGGGTGCTCTGGATGTCAAAACGCACTTTAGGATAAACCTAAGGGCTGCTCTTTTCCGTTATAAATACGAAAAAGAGCAGCCCTTTATTTTCCACAAAAAGCATTTAATCAAGGTCCATATTAAACCAAGCCTCTAGCTCTTTGATTTTAGTATCAATTTTCTTTTCTAGCTCGTCAACAGTATCTGCTGCAACGATATCCCCTTCAACCATGGCAAACGGGGTTAAATAACATTCCCCACAATTGTTCAGGCATCCGTATTCGATCACATCGTAATCTGGATTTTCCTCCAGCTTATGCATTAGCTTGTCTGTTCCGTGACCCATGTTACTGGCACAAAATTCAATAATTGGTCTCATGATGATCTCCCTATTCCGCCTAACCATTTTATTTTTTAACTTTTTGTACTATAATGAACTTACGAAAGGAGTGATTGAGAAATGAGTGAGAATGCACAAAGCACCGAAATGTATGATGAAGTATTGGAAGTGCTGGATAAGCTTCGTCCGTTCCTGCAACGCGATGGCGGCGACGTTGAACTGGTCGATGTAGAAGACGGCATCGTTAAGTTGAAACTTATGGGTGCCTGCGGCAGCTGCCCAAGCTCCACGATCACCTTGAAAGCCGGGATTGAACGCGCCCTTCTTGAAGAAGTAGAAGGCGTACAAGAAGTTATGCAAGTATTCTAATCCCATTCAATATCATTCCCGATCCTCCTCTTCAGGAGATCGGGATTTTCTTATTATAGAGGATTTACACTTCCCCTACAACATACAGCATAAAACCCGCATGCCATTAGGCAGCGGGTTTTATGCTGTATTAGAGATCAAGTCAGCTTTCTGTCTTAAAATGCTGGAATGATCGAGCCTTTGTACTGTTCTTCAATAAAAGCTTTAGCTTCTGGAGAATTCAGTGCAGCGGCAAGCTTTTTGATTGCATCAGATTCTTTATTGTCAGGACGAGCTACAAGGATGTTAGCATAAGGGGAATCCGTACCCTCAATGAACAAAGCATCTTTAGTAGGAACTAGGTTAGCTTCCAAAGCATAGTTAGTGTTAATCAAGGCAAGATCTACCTCATCCAATTGACGACCTAACATTGCTGCATCTAGCTCGATGATTTTAAGGTTTTTCTTATTTTCAGTGATATCTGCTTGGGTAGATGTGATGTTGGTATCATCTTTCAAAGAAATCAGTCCATTTTTAGCAAGCAGGATCAGTGCACGACCACCGTTTGTAGCATCATTCGGGATGGCAACTTTCGCACCATCAGCCAGCTCGTCGATGGATTTGATTTTTTTGGAATAAGCACCAAAAGGTTCAACGTGAACGGCTGTAACAGAAACTAGATCCGAACCGTTCTTTTGATTCTGGTCATCCAGGTAAGGTTGATGTTGGAAGAAGTTAGCATCCAGATTCTTCTCTGAAAGCTGAACGTTTGGTTGAACATAGTCAGTGAATTCTTTGATTTCTAATGTAATTCCTTGCGCTTCAAGCAATGGGGCAATAGCTTTTAGGATCTCAGCGTGTGGAACAGGTGAAGCACCAACCACCAATTTTACAGGTTCTGCGGAAGACTCAGTTGCAGCACCATCTTTTGGTGCATTAGTAGCAGCCGATTTAGAAGCATTATTGTTATTGCCGCAAGCAGCCAGCACCACAACCAGTGTCAGACTAAAAAAAGTAAGTAGTAATTTTTTCATTTTAAATCCCCCTCTTATCCTTGGTATTTGTATGAATAAGGCTATATATGGACGTACCTTATTTCCGTGTGAAATGTCGTACTAGTCGATCACCTGCCATTTGTAGCAATTGCACCAGTATGACCATCAAGACTACAGAGATAATCATAACTTCCTTCTCATACCGGTAATATCCGTAACGAATCGCTAGATCCCCTAGCCCGCCGCCGCCTACCATCCCGGACATTGCCGTATAGGAGACCAGTGTAACCAGTGTGATCGTAACCCCAGCGAGCAGACCTGGACGAGCCTCTGGCAAAAGAACACGCATAACGATCTGATTCGTGGATGCTCCCATCCCTTGCGCCGCTTCGATTACTCCACGATCCACTTCTCTTAATGCCGTTTCCACCAAGCGAGCAAAGAATGGAGCTGCACCAATCACGAGCGGTGGAATCGTACCGAGTACTCCGATGGAAGTTCCAACAACGGCTTTGCTAAATGGAATTAATGCTACCATCAAAATGATAAACGGTACCGAACGTAGGATGTTTACAACGAACGATAAGACCGAGTAAATTACTCTGATTACTATACTATTCGATCTTCCCCATAAATACAATAGAATTCCGAGTGGTAAACCAAGAATAATTGTGAACAATCCAGAGAATATTAACATTTGCAAGGTAGCAACTGTAGCATCCATCATTTCTTGCCAGTTTAAGTCTGCGAAATTCATTACGAAATCACCTCCACTTCAAGGCCTTGAGCGGTTAGTTCGGCTATCGTCACAGCGATCGCTTCAGCTGGACCTTCGAACCGAACAATCATTTGTCCATAAGGTACGTCTTTTATCGTTGAGATGGTACCATGCAGAATGGCGAAGCTAACACCTGTCTCACGTACTACATTGGAAAGTGCAGAGCCGTAGGTCTTCTCTCCGAAAAAAGTAATTTTGACGGCCTGAGAGTTGTCCCCAGCAGCAGCGTCAAGCGCCGTACGAAGGGGGCCCTCATTCTGTGATTCACTGCGAATGAAATCGCGAGTGACCTCATGCTGCGGCTTCAGGAATACCTCCGTGACTTTACCTTGCTCAACGATACCACCACCATGAATGACCGCAACACGGTCGCAGATGCTCTGAATCACGTGCATTTCGTGAGTGATCAGCACAATGGTCAGATGGAATCGTTTATTAATATCGAGCAATAGCTTAAGAATAGAGTCTGTCGTTTGTGGGTCAAGCGCAGAGGTTGCTTCGTCACACAGCAGCACATCAGGGTCGCTGGCAAGTGCCCGTGCGATGCCGACCCGCTGCTTTTGTCCTCCTGATAATTGGGAGGGATATTTATCCCTGTGTTCTTCAAGCCCCACTAAGGCAAGCAAATCTTTCACTTTAGTATCAATATCTGCTCTCGAGGTGCCTGTGAGTCGCAGAGGAAAAGCAATGTTATCGTACACCGTCGCAGAAGATAGCAGATTGAAATGTTGAAAAATCATCCCAATTTTGCGCCGCTGTTCCTGCAGCTGACCTTGAGTAAGCTTAGTTAGTTCAATGCCATCTACCCAAACTTCCCCTTCTGTCGGACGCTCCAACAGATTAATGCAACGGATCAATGTACTTTTCCCCGCTCCAGAATGGCCAATAACTCCGAATATTTCACCTTTCTCGATAGACAAATTCAATCCGGAAAGTGCTGTAGCCGCATGGCTGCCTTTTCCATATACCTTTGTTATTCCTTTTAGATTAATCAACGCTCGTCGCCCCCTTTATAATTCACTTATTCCATACAAAAAAACCTCTGACGATCGATGCAGATCGCAAGAGGCTCTGTGTGTTTATTTAGACAATGCCTTCTCATCTGCCAACGACCACAAACCTTGCGTCATTGTAGGAATTAGCACCATGACATTTGTACATAACGCTAATCGCGCTGTATACAAATCGGTTGCCGGGCTTCATCGGGCCTATCCCTCCGCCACTCTCGATAAGATATAGAGTATGAAATTTTATGTTTGAATTCGTACAGACTTTAATGCAAGCATAAGTATAGTAAGTTTCTTGTTTTTTGTCAAAAGGAAATATCTTGAACGCTTAGGATTGTACACGCTTTGCCTTGCTTATTTCCTTACGCAGCTGTTCATTGCTGTAGCTGAATGCCGCGATTAATGTTTTACAGTTCATTTCAAGGGACTGCTTTAAATCCTCAAGATGGCTATCTAAATCCTCAAGCTGAATTTTGTCATGCAAGCCTTGATGCCGCTGCCATAAATCATCCTGCATTTCGGAATTCATATAATGAATTTCAGCATTTCTGCGCTTGCGTAGATTCTCCAGTGGATCACGATAAGAGTTCTTGATCTGTTCCAGTTGATCCGCTAATGCAGGATGCACATTCAATAACTGAAGTTGACGCAGCACTGTAAAATAAGAAAAGTGCGTTTTTAATTTGGAGGTTTTGAGGTCATAAAAATGATTCAGTACCGTTCCAAGCTTGTCCAGAAGAGAGAACACACGAATAAATCCATCTTTATAAAAATAAACATACCGCGCATAATCGCCTTGTTCCACTGGTGACATATCGTCCATATAACCAGCGATTACCGATTTCCGGTAAAAAGCAGCTGCGAACCAGCTTTGCTCCAATTCATCCAATGAGGAGATCAGTCCACGTGTCCAAATCTCCAGCTTGCGGTATTCATGGTCATTATCCTCATGAGCGTTCATTTCCTTGCGCAGTAAGGCTGCAAATGTGGCCATGTTCTCCATCGCGTCAGCCAATACACCGCTGTTCTTTCGAGGCGGCTCTCCAAGTATAACCCGCAGCATATCCCAGTCCTCCTAAAGTTTTGTCCAGCACCACGATATACCGATTTCCACTTTATTATTCCGCAGGTAAAGCGACTCTATCCACGGTGGGAACTTTCTACCAAGGGTGTTACAACGGTGTCATTGGATTCGTTGGATTTTTTTCAACAACTACATTTCTCGCGCGATTCAGCTGCCAGACTCTTACACTCATATAACATAAGACACCAAACAAACTAGCGATCAACAAAATATGAGCCAAAGCGGCAAATATGTACAATTTTTCATTATCTAGTGTGTAAACAACAGCAGCTCCACTAAATACCTGCATCAAGCACAGCAGAACAGCCGCTACGCCAAGAGCTCTTAGCTCTGGGTAATCCTTATGTTTCCAAAAAGCTAAATGTCCAAGCACCGCAGTAAAAATGAATAAGATCAAAGCCGCAATCCGGTGCGTAAAAACAATACCTACTCCCCCGGAAAGCTCGGGAACCCATTCACCGTTACAGAGCGGCCAGCCAGAACATCCACCGCGCGAATCCGTATGACTAACAAAGGCTCCAATATAAACAACAACATAGGAATATAAGGCCGTGAAGCAGGTTAAATTGCGGAAAGCCTTACTGACGGGTTTCTTCTGAAGCTCCATCTTAGGATCGTACTCACCTGCTTCATGTCGCCTTTTAGTTCCTAGAGCCAGCATTAGAGAACTTGAAAAAGCAATCAAGGAAAAGCCCATATGCAGTGCCATTACAGCAGCAGATTGGGATTTAATCACTGCAAGCGCTCCCATACCACCTTGAACAATTACAAACAGCAACGTCATAAATGCATATACTAACAAGTCCCTCCGATTTCGAGCATAACGCCAAAAGGCAATCATCGAGGCAAGTGACAATAACCCTGCCAATCCGCTAAACAAGCGATGGGTGTATTCAATCATCGAACCTACAGTATAGGCCGGAATCAATTTCCCATGACAGAGCGGCCATTCATTTCCGCATTCCAATCCCGATCCAGTCTTCGTTACAACCGCTCCCCCTAGTACAGCGAGGAACATGATAAGGCAAGTAAGATAACTAAGCCATTTCAACTGATTTGTCGACAAAAATATCACCCGCAGTTTTTAGTAATGAAGAAGCATCTTAAAAAACCACCGCTTTTGCTCGAACAGGCGAAAGCGGTGGTTTTCCGGAATTACTGTTGAAGGCTTTGATGCACTTGAACCGCTTTATCCAGGAAATTCTCAATTTCCTCGCGGGATTTACGTAATTTATTAACGAATCTAACCAGTTCACGTCCATCGGAATACGCGACAAAGCTTGGAATACCCATAATATTTTGTTCCTGACTAACGTCACCCACAGCATCAACGTCAACCTCAACCAGCGTTAAACGATCTGCATAGGCTTGCTCTACCTCAGGAATAAAAGGATCGATAAATTTACAATCTGAGCACCAGTCCGCCTTGAAGATGGCTACAGTTAATCGAGGAGATTGAATGGCTACCTGAAATTCAGCAGGAGAACTAATTTTGTCCATAGCTTGTTCAGTCCTTTCTTCCATATCTGTCAAATTTCTATTCTTTAAGTGAAGCAAAATGTCATGCAGAAGTCAAACTTATTCTCTCATACGAACACGCGCAGGCTGCAATTTCATCAGCGGATGGAGCAATTTTTGCAATGCACGCGGATAACTGGAGATTTCCTGTTTAGTAAGCACACCCAGTACAATTAGCATGACCAGATAAATAACAACAACTGCGGCCCCTACAACAAGACAAGTGATCAGAAACGCCAGACGTGCAGGCATTAGATCTGTTAACAGAATTCCAGCTTGGTTAAGTCCAAAACCAATACCACCGGACACCAGAACCGCAATTGCGAAGCCACCCCACCGTTTACCCATAATTTCGAAAGGTACAATGGATTTCAGCATCCGTAAGTTAAGAATAGTAATAACTACGAAACAAAGTGCTGTTGCGCCGATAATGCCGTAGATCCCAAATATCTTACTTAGTAAGAAGCTTGCGACTAATTTAACAATAATACCCACTAGCACATAATACATTGAAATGCGTGATTTGCCCATACCGAGCAAGATGGAGTTCGTTGTCATCATGGTGATCTGAAAGATCGTTCCAATCGTAAGCATCGCCACAATTCCGCTTCCGTCCAAGCTGCTGAACAATAACCCGTTTACAGAATAGGCTGCTGCCACAAGTGCCAACACAATTGGCATCCCTGTCAGGATAGAAATCCGCAAAGCAAGTGTGATTTGCTTCTTCAAGTGTCCCTCATCACGACGGGCATAAGCAGCTGAAATGATCGGAATCAGCGAGGTTCCTAGCGCAATGGCTAGTACCGGTGGAATTCCAGCCACACTTTGAGCACGCGTGGTTAGTATACCCAAAGCTGCTGTTGCACTCTCTCTACCCATCTGATCGATAAGCAGTGGAACAGCCAAAGAAGTATCAATCACATTCACTACGGGAATCGTAAGTGAAGAGAGTACGATCGGAATTGATAGTGTGAAAATATCCTTATAAATTCCCCAAATCGGCAATTTTTGAGTGGTATCGTAATTTAATCCTTGCTGCTTATCCTCTCGGCGCAGCTTGATTGCAAAATAAATCATGACACCAAATGCTGCAATACTACCAATTACGCTACCGAAGGAGGCTCCCGCAGCTATAGTTGTATTGTTATACCCCTGCTGTAATAGAATATAAGCTAGTAAAATAGCGACTAGTACGCGAGCGAACTGCTCTACAATCTGTGAAATACCACCAGCCATCATATTGTTGCGCCCTTGAAAATAACCGCGCATCATGGCAATCGCCGGAAAAAGTAAAAGCGCAGGTGCAATAGCCCTAACTGCCATCGCTGATTCAGGTACGTCAGCAATATGTGTCGCATAGAACGGAGCGCCGAAATACAGCAATGCAGTCATAACTACCCCTGCTGCTACCGAAAATATCAATGCTGCATGATACACTTGTCTAGCTTCTTCTGGACGATTCAGAGCGTACCGCTCGGAGACCATCTTACTGAGCGTACTTGGAATACCTGCTGTAGCCACGGTGAGCAGCATTAAATAGATATTGTTCGATACCCCAAATGATGCTCTCCCCACATCATCAAAAATATGATCCAGCGGCACCCGCTGGACAAGCCCGAGTACCCTTGCCACCAAAGCTGCAGCAGCAAGGATAAGCGTGCCTTTTACGAAAGACTCTTTCTTGGACAAACCATTTCCCCTTCTTCACTGTTAAAATTAAAACCGGACGACCCATATAAAAAAGAGGACGACCATAATAATTTGTAGCACAATTTTGACAACAGTACTACTAAACAACCCAAGTATTGATCCTACACTTACTTTGGCAGCTTTAGCTGGTGAAGAACCTACGATCAATTCTCCTATAAAGGCACCCAGAAACGGACCAATAATAAGTCCAAAGGCTGGGATTACAAAAGGACCAATGATTAGCCCAATCGTACTCCCGATAATCGATGAACGTGAGCCGCCAAATTTCTTAACGCCCCACGCCCCTACAACGTAATCAGCAATAAATAAAACTACAACGATCAGCGTTTGAATGATCCAGAACCAGACACCAAAAGGCTCGAAAGAAAAGAACCAGCCATATACGAAAAAGGCAAGATAAATCGCAAGCGCACCCGGCAGTATAGGGTACACAGCCCCCGCTAGCCCTACGGCAAATAAAGCAATAATAAGAATCCAACCCAGGATCGTCAACACTTAACCTCCTAATAGCAAATATGCTCTATGGATTCACTTCGCAATAGCTTCATTAAAAATATATTTTTGAATGACTTCTGCAATTCCATCATTATTATTAGAAGCCACCACAACGTCAGCCTCTTCTTTAACCGTCTCCTGAGCGTTGCCCATGGCAACCCCAAGCCCTGACTGCTGAATCGCTGCAAGGTCATTGAGGCTGTCACCAACCGCTATAACTTGGGACATGTCTAGTCCTAGCAGCTTACAGACTTCCATGATTCCGGCTGCTTTATTCACTCCTAGAGGGTTAATCTCCAGGTTATGTGGAGAGGAGTTCGTAATCTCCAATCCACCCATATCTTGAAGACGAAGCAGCAGTTTATGACGAAGCTCATCATCTTCGGTGTGATAACCGAATTTAAGCCATTCTCTGCCCGTTACATCCCCAACCCAGTTATCCTGTTTGTGGACTTTTTCCGTAGAATAGGCCCAGAACCAGATGTCATCTTCTTTAGCAAGTTCATACATTTGTTGTACCAGCATAGGATCCATCAATGATCGCCGATAAATTTCATGTGGTGCTCGCCATATCTCACTACCGTTCACAGTAATCATAGGTGTTTCTAGTCCAAGCTGCTCAGCATATGGAAATGCACTTGTAAAAGCTCGGCCTGTCGACAGACAGACATGAACGCCTGCGTCGACCGCCTTTTGAAGCCATTTCACCGTTGTAGGTGTAATAATCTGTTCATCATTCAGTAGGGTTCCATCCATATCCAAAGCAAGCAGGCGGTATTTGGCAGTCATTGCCACCCCTCCATTCTTTTATGCTCTCAATAGAGCAGCTGTTTATTTTTTAATCATTATTCACCTTAGAGTCAAAGTTACTGAGTACCTGTAGTCGTTCCTTCATTCGCAGGATCATTTGTATTATTACCTGACTGTAGACTCTTCTTCGGAACGCCATCAAGTCCATATTCCCAATCATAAGCATCAAAAATTTTACGTGCGACCGGCGCGGCACTCTGGGAACCAAAGCCTCCTTCTGGAATAACTACGGCTACTGCCAGCTTAGGGTTATTTCGTGGGGCATAAGCAATAAATACACCGTTATCACGAATTTGACCCTTTGCCACTTGTTGAGATGTTCCCGTCTTACGAGCAAAATCATAAGGGAAATCAGAAAAAGCACTAACTTCACTTCGCATACCCTGTTGAATTTCTTTCCAGTAGGATTTATCGAAGGCTGTTACTTCATCTATTACCTCACGACCGAACTCCTTGACTACTTTTCCGTCAGCATCTGTAATCTTGCTAACTAGCTGAGGTTTGATCCGCTGTCCTTCATTAGCAAGTGTAGCTACGTATTGGGCAAGCTGCAACACCGTATAACTACCTTGTTGGCCGAAAGAAGCATATACAAGTGCCGCTTGGGCGCTACCCGCAGCCTCTATATTGGTATAGTTAATCTGTCCTAAGAATTCATTTGGCAGACCACTTCCCGTGGATACACCAAGTCCAAACTCTTTCATATACTTATCCCAGACATCTACGCCTTTGCTTTTGTATTTGTCATACAATCGTTTACCGATCATGTCCACCATGAACGCATTCGACGATTTCTCAATCGCTCTTGCAGGGTCCATAGAACCGTACACATGTCCTCCGGAGTTTCTTACCTTAGTTTCATGACCTGTTTTACCAAAAGTCGCGAAACCTCTATCCGGATAGTAGGTTGAGGTTGTAAAGAGACCTTCATTCAGACCCACGAGTACGCTCAAAGGTTTAATTGTTGAACCTAGTAGCAGTACAGACCTAAGTCCATTACCTGACGTCCCTGAAGAAATCGGATTAATGGTACCGTTCTGGTAGTTATCCATGATACTGTTCCAGACATCTGTGGATAAGGATCCCGATGTCCAAATATTCGTATCGTAGTCCGGCATACTTGCCATACTGACGATATTCCCCGTATCGACTTCCATCGCTACAGCGTAACCAGTTAAAGCATTAGGATGCGTTTTACCCTGTACAGTATTGGAATGCAACCACTTAATCTGATCCATAATCGCCTGCTCTGTCTTCATCTGAATGTTCTTATTAATAGTTGTCCAGACGTCATTGCCTTTGACAGGAGGGACTACACGTTCGACTTTCTCTGCCATGTTCTGTGGATTGACGGAGATTTCCTGATAGCCGTTTTGTCCCCGAAGCTCTCTCTGATACTGCAGCTCCAGGCCGTCAAATCCGACAAATTCGTCGTCCTTGTACGTTAGTCCTGGCTCCGGATTGTTCTTCATAGCATTTAAGATATTCTTATAAATATTAAGGCTGTTTGCTGATTTAAAAGGCTTGATATAACCTATCGTCTGTACGGCAACCGTATCTTTATCGTAATGACGAATGCTTTCCTCGACAATTTCAAGGCCTGGGTATTCTCCCTTATGTTCCATGAAATAGGCCACCTCCTGAGTAGTCAGGTCCGCCTTAATTCGCCGTGCCATAAAGCCAAGTGATTTCCGGAAATATAAATCCAGTGCGTCAATAACATCTGCTTCTTTCATCTTCTCAGCTTTTGGATCACCATATTTATTGAAATCAGCTACCAGCTTGGCTGCCAATGCATCTGACTTGGCTTTAGCTTCTGGAGTTAGGGTAGTTTTACCGGTAATTTTATCTGTTTGCTTAGCGGTATACTCCTTATTGAGCGTAATATACAGCGATTGAACCGGCGTTGAGTACGCTAACTTCTCACCTTCAGCAGCATAAATTACACCTCTCATGGAAGCTAGCGGTACATTTTTGGTATCTCTGCTTGTCTCCACTTCAGTTAAAGTGGGTCCTTCCACGAATTGCAACACAGCCAGGCGTATAATAATTACGCAAAATATAACAAACGTGCTAAAGAAAAACACGTTAAGTCGCAGGCCTATGGAACTTTTACTGTTGGTCTCATCTGGAGGTGAGGCCTGCTTACGGAAAAAACTCACAGTTTATTTCTCTCCTTTTTCTCTAATTATTCTTGAACGGGGTCTGACGCAGGAGTGACATTCTTTTTCGGCACACCATCGAGCCCGTACTCCCAATCATAGGCATCAAAAATTTTACGAGCAACCGGAGCAGCGCTTTTGGAGCCAAAGCCCCCTTCTGGTATAACAACCGCTACGGCCAGCTTCGGATTTTCTCGCGGAGCAAAGGCAATAAATACCCCATTATCACGGTTTATATTTTTTCTGTCTGTTTTTTCAGAGGTACCTGTCTTACGTGCAAAATCATAAGGAAAATCATCAAAGGCACTAACTTCACTGCTCATCCCCTGTTTAATCTCTTTCCAGTAGGATTTGTCAAACGTTACCGTATTAAGCACTTCTCTTTGAAATTCCTTAACCGCCTTACCTTGCGCATCCGTGATCTTGCTAACGAGTTGAGGCTTAATACGCACTCCTTCATTTGCAAGAGTAGAAGCATACTGGGCAAGCTGCAATGTAGTATAACTGCCCTGTTGGCCAAAAGAAGCATAGATAAGTGCGGCCTGCGAGCTGCCTGCGGCCTTAAGATCAGTATAGTTAATCTGGCCCGCTGATTCACCTGGGAGACCACTTTTCGTAGATACACCCAGCCCGAACTCTTTCATATATCTGTCCCATACCTCAATGCCTTTATCCCCCGGATATTTCTTGTAAAGTTGCTTACCCACCATATCAATCATAAATACATTAGAGGAATTCATAATCGCCTTGGCCGGATCTAGTGAACCATATACGTGACCCGATGAATTTCTTACGGATGATTTATTATCCTTACCGAAATAAGTAATGCCCACATCTGAATAGGTTGTTGAGGTATTAAAGAAACCTTCCTTTAAACCAATTAACACACTTAATGGTTTGATCGTAGATCCCATAAATACAAGTGAACTAAAATCATGACCTGATCTACCAGATGAATTCGAAGTAATCGTACCGTTTAGATGATTATTCATTATTTTATTCCAAACAGGTGTTGGTAAGGAGTCTTTAGTCCATACATTTGAATCGTAATCCGGCATGCTTGCCATGGCGACAATATTACCAGTCTCCACTTCCATTGCTACGGCGTATCCGGTTAAAGCATCTGGATGCGTCTCACCTTGAACAGCATTGGAATGCAGCCATTTAATCTGATCCAATATGGCCTGTTCTGTCTTCATCTGAATCTTCTTATTAATGGTCATCCAAATATTATTACCTTTTACAGGAGCAACGTTCTGTTCAACCTTCTCAGCCATATTCTGAGGAGTCACCGAAATGACCTGATAACCATTTTCTCCTCGTAACTCTCGTTGATACTGCATTTCCAGACCATCAAACCCCACATATTCTTCTGCTTTATACATAAGTCCAGGGGGAGAATCTTTTTTCATTTCACTACGGACATTCTTATACATCGCTATATCTTCAGTCGATTTAAACGGCTTTCCAAAGCCGACTGTCTGCACCGCTACCGTATCTTTATCGTAGTGACGAACACTCTCCTCCACGATCGTTAGCCCCGGATAATTGTCTTTATGCTCCATGAAATAGGCTATTTCCTCTGGAATTAATCCAGTCTTGATCCGTCGCGGCACATAACCTAAATACTTTTTGAAATCTAAATCTAATGAATCCAAGATATCTTGCTGCGTCAGCTTCGGTGCATTCGGATCTCCATATTTAGCAAAATCAGCTGCAAGCCTTGCTGCAAGCATATCGGAGTTGTACTTCGCCTTCTCCGTATGTGAGGTCTCACCCGTTACTTTATCTGTCGTTCTAGCTGTATAATCTTTAGTTAATGTAAGGTAAAGCGACTCCGTAGGTGTTGAATAGGCAATCTGCTCTCCTTCGGCAGCAAAAATAATCCCACGCATCGCTGCGAGCGGAACAATTTTCGTTTCCCGGCTCGTTTCTTCTTCACTCAACAGAGCTCCCTCAGTAAACTGTAAACCTGCAAGACGTACGATAATAATACAAAAAATAAAAAAAGTGCCAAAGAAAAAAATATTCAGTCTCAAGCCTACAGAATTTCTTGAAGATATCCCGTCCTTAGGCGGGAGCTGCTTACCAAACAAACTCACCAGCTTTCTCCCCTTCTACAAGCATAAACGCCTTGACCGTCCTTATAAGGAAGGTAAGTGTTTAAGCGAGAAATATAAGACATAAAGTATAGTGCTTATACTTTCTTATATTTTTAAAAAAATGTCTGACAACCCTTTGCCTGAGACATTACTCTTATGATGAAGGTGAGTTCTTAGCTGCTTATTGTGAGCATGCCCTCGCATTTAAGTTAGAACTGACGTTACTTGAGTTTATTGTACCACACCCCAGGAGTTCAGCGCCCTCACTCAGAGGGCGTTCTCCCTAATATGCGTTTCATCAAAATCCTTCGGATTGAACCAATCTCCACTGCTAGCCCAAGTCGGATCCAGCGGAATCCAAGCTTGCCGATCACTTATATATACTTCATTCCAAGCATGTGCACCATAACCGCCACGCCCATCATAACCCTGACCTGTTACAACCCGTACCTGCAAGCCCTGTGAACGAGCCATCACAGCGTACAGTCGGGCATAGTCTATACACACCCCTTGCCGAGTGTCGAATGTATCCTGTGGTGTCTGTTCATGCCAGACCCTGTTTTGCAAATAATTGTCAGCTTTAGCATAATCGTAAGTCACGCGTGTACCTACCCAATCATAGAGAAGTCTCGCTTTTTTCTCTTCATCTTGCGCTTGTCCAACAATGTCTT
The DNA here is from genome assembly GCF_038000345.1 of Paenibacillus sp. FSL E2-8871. Lineage (NCBI taxonomy): Bacteria > Bacillati > Bacillota > Bacilli > Caryophanales > Paenibacillaceae > Paenibacillus > Paenibacillus sp. FSL E2-8871. The sequence goes on from NZ_JBBOBV010000001.1 coordinate 3,580,912, forward strand.
CTGCTGCTCCTATAATATCCTGAGGAATTTCATGATCGATAACCTCATATTTTCTGCGAAGGATATCATTCATCTCTGCTGCAACAGTCTTTGTCAGAATAGGAAGTTTCTTCTGCACAGTCTCACCAACAATAGGTTCAAATACAGCAGCAGCGCTCTGACTATAGATTGGAGAGGACTCCACATAACGACTAAATCCACTCTCCGGATTTAATCCAACACAGATGAAAAGAGCGAGAACAATTACCAGACTACGCATTAAGCCGATAATTAATCCAACCATTGCTCCTCCCATACGGCTTACCTGCGTAATCTTTCTGTCTTTAAACTTCTTAATACGCCGCAATTGTGGAAAAGGAAGCAACATGGATAACAGTCCTAAGAGCATACGAATTAACAGATAAGAAATCAGGAGTAACAATAGAAATCGAACTAGCGGTGATTCTGATAACACAGACACCGCCGTATAATAAATTTGCTGCCACTGTGTAAGCTTCGTATCAGGAAGACTAATACCCGATGCCCAAGTCTCTACATAGGGATTGAGGTAGGCCGCAGCTGGGATAGCTAATACCAAAGATGCTATAGTAAATAATCCTGTTCCCAGCAGCCCAAATAACCTTCCGGTAGCGCTTGAGAAACCTCTGCTCCAGCCTTGCAATAGAGAGAAGACTACAACCAGCAGGAGGGCGATGGAGATGATATTAGCATCACTCACACTAGTCATCCATCCGTTTATCATATCCGCTCTCTCCTTTCAGTCGCGTGCTTGCTCGCTTGTTATATTTTTGAGTCCAAGCCTGTTATTGATGTTTTCGGGCTTCCTCGATAAATGTTTTTGTCGTATCTGTAACACTCCACTTCCCAAGACTCACACCACGGAAAGTAACCTCTACTTTATCTTCACCCGCTGCGCCCTTCACTTCAATATTCGGCGTTGTAATCGTAAAGGTCCCGTCTCCATTTGAAGTGTACTTCGCATCCTGCGCTTCTTTAAGCATAACCTCTTGCGCTTCCTTCTTTAGCGTGCTTACCGTTCCATCTGCCACCTTATTCACAGCGTTACCAATTTGGTCCATTGTAACACCACTATAGATGAACAAACCTACAACGATCACAATGACAATCGCCCATTTCAGAACGGTTTTAACCAAATTAACAACCGCAAACAGCAGGACAAGCGCAATTACAATAACTAGCCAATTTTCCCTTATAAACTGTGACCATACCTCTGGATCCATCAATCTCACAACACCCCTATCGCCTAGTTTCGTCCCAAGGATTCTCTCTTCCCATAGACATAACGCCAATATTAATTATTATACATGAATACCCATCATAATTCATGGTTCCACCCTCCGTAAAAGGTATACCTACCAGCGGAATTAAAAAAGCGGTATAAGCCCTCTCTGTCCCACGTAAAGTACAAGTAGTGCTTAAGAATTCGTTCTTCATTATTACGCCGTCCTGCATTCACTTGTGCTGTAGGTGGCTCTCGGAGGTGTTTCCCTGTGAAAACTGCGCTGTGGCTATACTTATTTCTCTTTTTGGCGTTCTTCGATTTACATGCTCAGTATCCCGTCCTTACGCCCTTTGCCATCTCTCTTGGTGCGGGACCCACCTTTATTGGCTGGATGATGGGCATGTACTCGTTGACCCACCTTCCCGGCAATCTGCTTGCAGGCGTACTAGTCGATCGTAATGGCTCCCGCCGCTACATCGTCTTCAGCCTTGTCGCAGCGGGAGCTATCCTACTGCTGCAAGCTCATGTACAGCTTCCATGGCATCTGCTGATGCTAAGAGCAGCAAGTGGATTCGTGCTCGCTTTCCTCTCTCCAGCCTGTATGACGTTACTCGCTTCTTTGTCATCGGATGCCACAGAGCAGGGTAAATATATGTCCGGACATGGTATCGTTCATACGTTAGCTTCAGTTGTATCGCCTGCTGCGGGAGCTTTTATCGTAGCAAAAGCCGGCTACTCTGGCACCTTCACCACACTTGGATGGCTCCTTATCGCAACAGGAATCATGGCTTTTTTTAGTGTACCTGCACCTTCGAGACATATATTAAAGCCGCTAAGCTCAGCGCAATCAGCATTAAAAGTTCCAGATAAACCTTCTATACCAACGAAAGATGATGATCTGGTATCCAAACGGTATTACCTTTTACCTTTTTTCGTTTCCTGTTCACAAGGCGTTCTCTTTTTCGAGCTCCCACTATCTCAAACAGGGAGCAACAGTATTCTTTCCACTGGTATACTACTGTCACTCCTCAGTTTAGGTGCTTTGGTAACGCTCAGCATGCTCTTCCTGAACCGTCTTTCTCCGGGGGGAAGAATAGCAGCGGCATTACTGGGAATGGCCATCAGCTTCTTTGCACTCGCTTCATTTCACAGGATTCCGACTGCTGCGATTCTTTTTATGCTCGGCGCAGCCAAAGGAGTGTTGTTTCCTGCAATGGCATCACTCTTTATTAGTCTCGGTGGCCCTGGGCGAATGGGTCGGACTTTCTCCATGCAGTCGATAGCCATGTCACTTGGTGCATTCGCTGGGCCCGTGGCTGCTGGACAGCTAAGGTCCTTCGTTTCTCCTTACTTCATAGCCTTTCTACTATTAATGGTAGCATTGCTTCTTCTTCCACCTAAAAACACTGGTAAACTATCGAACCTCACTTCCAAATGGAATGGGCGAGCCGCATGATTCTTTGCTTTTACGACATTTCCCGGGGAATGAAGACTTTCTTGCAGAAACAGTTGTTAAAAATGACGATCCTTCGGTAAACTATAATGAGCCTGAAGCTTGGACCCATTCCCGGAGGTGATTGTCAACTAATGTCCATAACGATTATTGTCGAAGGTAAGAACGATCGCAGCAGATTACGCCGCGTGCTGGTACCGGAAGTAGAAATCCTATGTACCTTTGGTACATTAAATACACTAAAATTAGAATCCCTCCGGCAACAAGTAGGAGATGGAGAAGTATACCTTTATTTGGATAACGATAGCTCTGGCAAAAAAATACGCAGTGTGCTCCGGGATGCCTTCCCTGATGCCGATCATATTTATACTCGTCGCGGATATGCTGGTGTGGAGGGTACGCCTGATGAATACAACATCACTCAGCTCGAAAAAGCCGGATTAGAAGATTTCATCATCTACCCTGAACCACTTCCATTTTAGCTGAAACAAGTATAAGGATAATGTATAGCATGAAACTTATACTATCGTATATTTAAAAAAACGCCTTTTTCGTTATCCGCTCAATAAAGAGGGATTCGAAAAAGGCGTTTTTAATGTTTGATATTCTATTCCCGAGCCAATTTCGTCAGCTGATCGGCAAGAAATTCAGGAGTTACGTTCTCCGTATCTCCTGCGTCATACAATGCACGAAGTTGATTGTCTCGGTCAACTAACGCTATACGGTTGGCATGTACGAAATTTTCTTTGGAATTCCCTGCGATTAGTACTTTAAAAGAATCCGTCGCTAACTTACGAACTTCTTCCTGATCCCCCCGCAAGAAATACCATCCATCATAATTCGCCTGAAACCGGTCTGCAAAAGCCTTAATAGCTTCCCGAGTATCATTCTTCGGATCAAAAGAGATAGAGACAAAACCCGTATCTTTACCAAAACTGCCATCCTCGACCAGAATCTTCTGTGTCTGAGATAACAAAAACGTAGTTATAGGACATACATCCGGACACTGTGTAAAAAAGAAGTATACCAGCCGTGCTTTACCTTGTGTATCAGCCAGAGTAACCTGGTCTCCATTCACATTTTCAAGAGAAAAGTCCTGCACTTCTCCGATTACTGGCAATTTTTCTTTTCCTAAATTCAAAGAGTTAATTGCCAGATAACCAGCCATAATCAAAGCAAGTATTAGCAGAAGCCAAGTCCATTTATAACGCTTAAAGGTTTGCACGGACACGTATACCCTCCCTCTTCTTAACCGTGAATCGTATTCAATACAAGTACGATCAAACTAACTGTCAGGTAGTTAATGGAGAAGAGGAAATTCTTCTTCGCCCAGACTTCATCATCTTTAGCCTTAAAGCCCATCAAGGTCAATACTAACCAAGCCAAGGACAACGCTGATGAAATGATTAGAAAAAATATGCCTGCGTAATCATAGGCGTACATTAACACTGGAATAGGCAGCAAAAGGGCTACATAAGGAATCATCTGAAACTTCGTACGTCGCGTTCCTTTAACTACAGGTAGTAATGGAAATCCTGCCGCTCTATATTCTTCTTTACGTCTAATGCCCAACGCCCAGAAGTGAGGGGGTTGCCATAGAAACAACATGGCAAAGATCAGCCAAGCGCCTAGATCAACCGTTCCTGAAACCGCAACATAACCAATTACCGGGGGCATTGCTCCAGAAATCGCACCTACTGAGGTGCTCCATGTTGATGTCCGCTTCAACCAAAGCGTGTATACTACTACGTAAACGAACATGCCAACAATTCCAAACAGACCGGCAAGCATTCCTGAAAAAGCAAACAGCACGATCAAACCTGCAATACCAAGCCCAATGGCGTATAATAATACAGTGTTTGGTTTCAGTCGTCCTGTAGGAAGCCCCCGTTCACGGGTTCTTTCCATCTTCATGTCCAGATCCCGGTCGAAATAGTTATTAAAAACGCAGGCCGAAGCCATAACCAGCATTGTACCGAGCAGAGTCAGAACTAATCTGCCGTAATGAACATCCCAACCCGAGGCCAACCAATATCCCGCAAAGGCCGCAATAAGGTTAGATCGGATAATACCAGGTTTTGTTACAGCAATGAAATCACGCCAGCTAGCACCTTCCGGTGGAGATTTTGCAGACATGGCTGCAGAGTCGGAAGAAGCTTGAAATGTTATATGATTGTCCACACCTAATGATCCTCCTTCTAAACGAACATGTAACGTTCTAACCGAAGTTTTTTAACTTCGCTGTTAACTTTATCATAACAAACCCGTGAAGACTTTGACAGTCATGGAACAGTAAGTTCATGAATTCGACAATTACGTGACAATATTTATTTTGTATTTATTTCAATCCCCTTAATAACCAGAGCTGTATTTGGGTAATTATTAAATAGAGAACTTCCGAACAACAAAGGAGAACTGACCAATGGATACTGCTACACATTTAGTTATGGGCCTAGGCTTAGCTGGGCTTTCCTTCGTTGATCCCATCGTTGCTTCTGATCCGAAACTGGCCGGGGCTGTTATGCTGGCAACAGTGCTCGCCTCTCAGGCTCCTGATGCCGATACTGCGCTACGACTGAAGGACAATGCAATGTATATTCGAAATCACCGAGGAATCACACATTCCCTACCCTTTCTAATTCTGTGGCCCGCGCTGATTTCCTTCGTGTTAGGGCCCTTATTTGGTTTTACTGATTTACAAGCTCTAAGCCATATTGCGCTCTGGAGCTTCATTGGTGTAGGTGTTCACGTATTTTCTGATCTATTTAATACCTATGGCACTCAGGCTGCACGTCCATTCACGGAGAAATGGATTGCATGGAACATCATCCACATTTTTGATCCATTTATATTTGGTAGCCATATCGCAGCCATCCTTCTCTGGATCACCGGGATCATTCCACCGCAACCTTTATTTATTACGCTGTATGCCTGTACTATTCTTTATTATATTTGGAGAACCGTCGTTCACGCACGTCTCACGCGTAATATTAAGCTTAAGGATTTACATCATAGTGTCGGCGAACGTTATATTGTAATCCCTACAATTTCACTAAAGCGCTGGAACGTAGTAAAAGTGAAAAAAGATGGTAGTTATGATGTTGGGCAGTTAGTCAATAATCGACTGGAATGGTTCAAACATGCTGTATGCTCGAATCATCCCGCTGTGGAGATATCCAAGTCGCACCCTGATATTCAGTCCTTTCTATACTTCACCTCTTATGCAGTAGCCGAAGTCGAGGAACTTCCTTCAGGATATATGGTTCGCTGGGGGGACGTACGTTATTTACATCGCAAACAATACCCATTTGTGGCTGTATTAGTGATGGACAATCAATATCGACCTTTAAATACTTATGTAGGTTGGCTTAGCAGCGAGAAGCTCGACAAACGATTTTCCATTGACCCTGGTTCTTTACGATGAAACTGTAGACTTACGCAGAGATCTATTCTATAATCACAAAAAATCCCGGAGTATTATTATCATACTCCGGGATTCATTTTAGCAGACATAGAAAGGAAGGCTCTCTTAATGGGTAAAGGACTTTCACTTTGGTTCGCTTGTTCTTCTATTCTTATTCTTACTGCCGCTTCAATCGCGATCAGTTATAGCTTTTGGTTGGCACTTCTGCTCGGATTTCTCTGTGTTATGAATATTGGCTGGGGATTTATCCTCAAGGCCAAGATCAGACGAAAACAGGAAAGCCTAAGCGCTGATTAGATTAACGAGCTGGCAGAAATCCCATCCGTTCTTTAACTCCATTCAACGTCTCAGTTGCAACAATACGTGCACGACCAGCACCTTCAGCGAGAATATCTGTGATCGCACCCGAGCTACGAATTTCATTATATTTTTGTTGTAAAGGCTCAAGCGTAGATACAACCACTTCAGCAAGATCCTTCTTAAAGCCGCCATACATTTGCCCTTCATAACGATCGGCAATTTGCTGGAGTGTCATTCCAGAACATTCGGAATAAATACTCATCAAATTACTGATCTCTGGCTTATTAGCTGGATCAAAAATTACTTCACGTCCTGAATCAGTCGTTGCACGGCTGATTTTTTTACGGATTACGTCCGGTGAATCTAACAGAGCAATGTAGCTGCCTGCGTTAGGATTGCTCTTGCTCATTTTTTTGGTGCCATCATCCAGAGACATAATACGTGCACCCACCTCTGGAATGTACGGCTCCGGAATGGTAAAGAATTCGCCAAAACGATTATTGAAGCGACCAGCTAAATCACGAGTCAGCTCCAAATGTTGTTTTTGATCTTCTCCAACTGGCACAAGATCCGCATTATAAACAAGAATATCTGCTGCCATCAAGGAAGGATAGACGAATAAACCAGCGCCAACAGAATCTTTACCTGATGATTTATCTTTAAACTGGGTCATACGCTCCAGCTCGCCCATTGCTGTAAGTGTCGTCATGATCCAACCCAGTTCAGCGTGTTGTGGCACATGCGACTGCATATAGACATTAGAACGTGCAGGATCAATTCCTGCTGCAATAAAGAGGGCCGCTACGGATTCTGACTGTTCACGCAGTGCCGCAGGATCTTGTGCTACAGTGATTGCATGCATATCGACAACCATAAAGAAACATTGATGATCATCTTGCAGCTTCACAAAATTTTTCAGTGCTCCAATGTAGTTCCCCAATGTAAGTGAACCGCTTGGCTGAATGCCTGACATTACTTTTTTCATAATATAGACCTCCGTTTGATGTCATTTCTAAGTTTCCGAGAACGCAAAAAAAGCCTCATCCGCAAGGGACGTGAGACCGTGGTGCCACCCTTATTCGCTGCTTAATCTTGTTTAGACAAGAAAAAAACAGCCTTAGTCTTCCGTTAACGGGGAAGATCCGGCCGGTCTACTAGGGCATCTAGCTCCCGTTCAAGCTCGGCGCTCAGGGGTCCATTCATCAGGTTTGTCCTACCGGTTCGCATCAACCACCGGCTTTCTGAAGGTGCAATGCCTGCCTACTTGTCCCCGTCATCACATTATCATCATGAATTAATGCCTTCATCATAGAACCATAAAGAGAAGTTGTCAAATCACTTAACCACTACCGTATAAATCTGTTATGATAAGGTTATCCATGTTCTATTCGATTACAGTTACGATAAAGGAGCATATCTCATGAAACAGGTGACCAAAGGGCAGTGGGGCGGTTATGATACTTATATTTTGCACAGCCGTGAACTGGAAGTCACGCTTTTGCCGCGACTAGGAAATAACGTGATTTCATTGTTTGATGTCAAGAATCAACGGGAAATTCTACGGCGGCCTGATGAAAGCGATCAAGCTTTCTTTATGCAAAAACCTTACCATTTTGGCATGCCGCTATTAATTCCACCCGGAAGAATTCGTAAGGGCCAATTTCAATTCGAGGGTACAAGTTATCAATTTGACCAGAATACCGCTAATGACAATCATATTCATGGTCTACACCGAACTCAGGCCTGGTGTGTCAGCGATATTGAAGAAGATGAGGATGGTTGCGCGGTCACTACTGAATTCCGAACGGAAGATGATCCACACTGGATGGAGCAATTCCCTATCCCACTTAAATTCGAAATGACGTTTAGGCTTCAGGAAGCCCGATTTACCCAAACTTTAAAGGTTACAAATCTTGGAGATCATCGAATTCCTTTTGGGATCGGTTATCACACCTGGTTTATGATTGATGGAGAACCTGAGCGCTGGAATCTTAAGCTCCCAGTAAATAGTATTTATGAACTGAACGATGAATTGCTCCCTAGCGGCAATCTGATTCCACTTGGTGATCTGGAAGCCTTGAACACCGGAATGAACATGCAGGGAACTAATTTTGATACTGCTCTACGTATTGGAGAAAAACAGCCTGTAGAAGCCTTATTATTACGCGATGATGGTTATGGCCTTCGTTATACTGCTGACGAGAATCTATTCCGTCACTGGGTGCTATATACCAAAGGACCGGCGGATCAATTTCTGTGCATTGAGCCCTATACATGGCTCGCGAATGCACCGAATGTATCCGAGGATGCTTCCTTCACAGGTCTTTTAACGGTAGAACCCGGTCAGAGTCAGAATCTATCCACCGTGCTGGAAATGATCTATCCTGAGATTTAAAGCAGATATACATTATATCGGTCTTGCCTTGCGATTACGTAAGGGAAGACCGATTTTTTTGTGTAATCCCTAGCAATAAAGGATTTCTATCCTCACTTTTATTTCACTAATAATTACCATCCTTAAAACCTTTCGAAGTGATGCATGAATTAACCTCTTAGCGCTCATACTATCTTCACAACGGGCGAAGGAGGTGACACACATGGGTCAAGCAGGTCAAGGTCGTAGCAGCCGTTCCAATAACCTGGTCGTTCCTCAAGCAACTGCGGCATTGCAACAGTTGAAATATGAAGCAGCACAGGAGCTTGGAGTAACGATCCCAGCTGACGGTTATTACGGGAACTACACTTCTCGCGAAACTGGTTCTCTGGGCGGTTACATCACTAAACGTCTAGTACAACTGGCAGAACAACAACTGTCTGGTCGTCAGTAACAACGTTATCTTAAGTGTTTTATCCGGCTAGGGCGATATCAAGCATAAAGCCTAAAGCCGAGTAGCTTTCGAGCCCTCTCACACTTCTTTCTGAAGCTGTGGGAGGGTTTTGATTTTCACAATTATTGAAATTTTATGTAAACAACGCTTAACCAAAAAACTGTTCGGAACTTTCAGCAAAGGCATTACGAGGTGATCGAATCATTAGATTCGCCATATTATAATTGGACTCCAATGTAGCATCTACAATCACCATTCCCTGTCTAATGGCGAATTCATAAGAAATCTCACCATGCGTCCAACGCCGCTTGTATTTCAGGCTTTCCAGTGCCATTAGTCGAAAAGAAGACTGTTGTCCATCTGTCATCCCTTCTTTTGCATCAGTGAATCCCCCGCTTCGCCCAGAAAGAGGATTATGTCGTATCCCGAATTTTCCGATCATGTTATTTCGTATTTGCACAAAAACCGTACCAGAAGTTAATCCCGATAATTCTTCCTGCAGCTCCTTAAACACCATATCCATCTGTCTCGCTAATGATAATTGTTCCGTCTTAAGCATTACTTCTCCTCCTAAAAGTTTTGTGAGCATAGCTTCATTCGAATTCACATCGTACAAAACTTGCTTCGAAAGCATTCACTTCGTTTTGTGAGCATAGCTTGATTTGAGTGCACTTCGCAGAACTGACTTCGTAAGCGCTTGCTTATTTTTGTGAGTTCAGCCAAGTGGTACTCTAGCGTGCCTTATATAAGGCTTAAGACTCATTATAGGTTACTAACAAATGGCAAACAACATTATTCGGCAAAATTGGGTTATTATCCCTATAGATGCGCGAAATCCATAGATTAATCGCATATTTCTTTTTATAAATCGTGATTTTTCGACATTTTATCATTAAAAAAAGCCCCTGTATCAGGGACTTTTGCGTGTTCATGCTGAAAAATTGTTGTTTTTTCTACCGCTAAATTTGTCTTAGTTTAGACTTTTTCAAACTAATTGCTCCGTCATCTCCAAGAACTCATTAATGTCAGCTACAATCAGATCTGTAGCGCCTTGCCAGAAGTCCGGCTTCGTAAGATCCACACCCAGATGCTTAAGTACCAAATCCTCTAAAGTCATCACACCAGTATCTTGCAACAAGCTATCGTATTTGTCTGCAAAGGACGCTCCTTCTTGCAGAGCCAGTCGATACAAGCCTGTGCTGAACATGTAGCCAACGGTGTAAGGGAAGTTATAGAACGGCACATCTGTGATATAAAAATGCAGTTTAGAAGCCCAGAAATGAGGATGGTATTCCGAAAGCACCCCACAGAAGGCTTCCTTCTGTGCTTCCACCATCAATTCAGACAGCTCCTCAGCATTTACAAGGCCTTCCTTACGTTTCTCATAAAAACGAGTCTCGAATAAGAACCGAGCGTGAATGTTCATAAAGAAAGCTACGCTGTTTTGAATTTTCGTTTCAAGCAACGCCAGTTTCTCTTCAGCGTTGCCAGCGGCTTTAACCTGAGCGTCAGATACAATGACCTCTGCGAAGGTTGAAGCAGTCTCTGCAACGTTCATAGCGTAGTTCTGATTAAATACAGGTTGATCATCCAGCAAGTAAGAATGATAAGCATGTCCCAGCTCATGTGCCAAGGTTGAAACATTGGAAGTTGTACCGCTATAAGTCATGAAAATCCGCGATTCCTTACTCTCAGGGAAGGATGTACAGAAACCTCCAGGACGTTTTCCCGGACGATCCTCAACCTCAATCCAGTTATTATCAAAAGCACGCTCTGCAAACTCTGCCATCTTCGGACTAAATTTGCGGAACTGGGTAACGATATCTTTAGCGGCCTGATCATATGGGATTTTACCTGAAGATTTACCCACTGGCGCTTCGACATCTACCCAGGAAAGAGCATCCAGTCCAAGCAGCTTAGCTTTACGCTGAAGATAGGTCACGAGTGCAGGCTTGCTATTCGTAATCACGTCCCACATCGCATTCAAAGTATCTTGTGACATACGATTGATGCTTAGCGGATCTTTCAGAATATCTTCCCAACCTCTTCCTTTATAGAGCTTCAGACGGAAGCCTGCTAAGTGATTCAAGGTATCCGCACAGTTATCTGCTGCTTCGGTCCATGCTTCTTCCCATTTATGGAACATGGATTGACGTACTTTCGGATCTGGATCATCCAGCTTGTTAAAAGCTTGACCTGCGGAGAGCAGCTTTGTTCCTTCTTCATCCTCAAATGGGATCTTAATCGAGCTTACAATCGTATCATAGTGCCCGCTCCATCCATGATATCCGTCAACGGCTAGTTCTAGCGCTAAGCTTTCCAACTCTGGACTCATCTTCTCACGGGCCAAGTCACGGCTCTCGCTCAGCACGAACGTTAATGGAGCAATCTCCGGACGTGCCATCCACTCTGCCCATACCTTGTCTGTAGTCTGACGAAGCACATTACTGAATTGTGAGCTAATGCCTTCGAATCCGGCACGCATACTTGTCACTCGAGCCGCCAGTCTTACCGCACCTTTGTCCATTTGATTCTGAGCGCCCAGACAGTCTGCGAAGGAAGAGACCTCCACAAGTCTTCCTGAACAGCTCTGAAGCAGTTCTATAACCTCGTCCAGCGCCTTTGTAGATTCAACATCCGTTGGAGCTACAGCATTCTTCACCAGACCCTGTAAGGCTGCAATATCTTGTTCAAGATTCTTTAAAAAGCTTTCTAACTCAGTAGAGGACGATCCTCCAGGAAATATGGAATCAAGTTCCCAAGTCAGTGATAATGGTTGTTTCATGTCTTCTCACCATTCCTTTGCTCTCATTTGGTTTTCTTTGTAATTGACTTAACACCATGGTAAAGTGAATAACGATACCGGAACATTCATAGCCGATAAACTTTAGGAGGGCATCCATATGAAGCCACTACAAATTTCACCGGAAACAGCCATAACGTTATCCAAGCAACTAGGCGTTCCACTGGAACACTTGATGCATATGCCCCAACATATTTTGCTACAAAAAATAGCTGAGCTATCCAAAAAGCAGAATTCACCGCAAACTGAGGATGGAAATGAAGAGTCTCCTTCTGGGAAGGATTCACAATGATTCCTTTTAGTCATACCTGGCCTTATGACATTATTTTAGGCGATATGTATGTGCAGTATTGCCCTTTCTGCAACTCGGAGAATGTTCTTCTCCCTATGAAGCCAAAAGAATTGCAAATCGTTCGTGACGGCAAGAAAAAACTACTTGTCTTCCCATGTTGCAGCGCCAGTCCCACAGTTGTAGATAACGACGGAGATTACCTCCTATTCGATCGGGCAGTCCGATAAATAGAAGGTAATCTAAATCCCAATCTTACCATTTTTATAAAGCGCAGACGAGAGCATTACTCTCTTCTGCGCTTTTTGTTGTTCGTGAAGCTTTAAGAACCTGAAGGCAATCCATCGGCATCAATATCTACAGCTTCGCCGCGCATTTGCTCTCTTAGCACAACCCACTGCTCCCTGGCAGCTCGAATCATCGCAGCATCCATAATCTTCTGATCATTAATCAGGCGGGAGAACCACATTACAGCCACAGAGAACTCTCCGATGCGCCTGTTAAGTTCGCCGATAAGATACATGAGCCGGGCATCATTGCCAGCTATTCCGTCTTTTTCGTATACCTTCACATATTCAGCTAATGAATAGCGCAAAAAGCGTTGTTCCTGTTCCGTATTCCCTTGATACCGATACAACCAGGCAATGTGATGAAGCAGACTTGCAATAATTCGATCCTTATCGTTAATACTTTGAGCGCATAAAAGCGCCAGTTTATAGGTCTCAAGTGCAGTTTCCCAGCTTCGTTTATCCCCAAAGTCACGGCTCTTCCATCGTTTTCCTACCTGTTCATTAAATGCTTTTCGCTGCAGATCCGTCAGCTTGTCCGCTGAATTTTCTGTAGAGGCAAACCCACAACTCGGGCAGACACGTACAACATAATAATCCGGATTCTCGTTTTTGTAATATGCGCAAAAATCAGCATCGCGGCGGATAGCCTTTTTTAGGCTAGGGCGTACGCGAGAGGTTGAAAATTCATGTTCACAATTGCAACATTTGACCTTAATAGAATATAGGGGTATTAACTCTGGCAAGTACTCTCATTCCTTTCAGGATCAACCTGTCCCTTATTATTCCTGGGGCATGTTAACAAAATGATGTGCGGGACCTGCAAGACGGCTAAGCACGAACGAACGTAGCGGCTCTTCTACGCCGGTCTCCTCAAGCGCCTCTTTCATACACTGCAACCATTCTTCAGCACGTTCTGGAGTAATGGGAATATGCATGTGCCTTGCTCTCATCATGGGATGTCCATGCAGTTCTGAATACAATGGGCCACCGCCAAAAAACTGTGTCAGGAATTGATACTGCTTCTCCAGAACAGGAGAAATGTCTTCAGGAAATAACGGACCCAGCTGCGGATGAAGCTGCACTTTGGCATAGAACACTTCCACCAATCGATGTAGCGCCTCAGCTCCTCCTAGGTTCTCATATATACTCTCATTTGGATTCATTGAGGTTACCAGCTCTCTTCCATATTAATGAAACGTTTCTTACTTTATTATACCAAAAAAAAGCACGGCTCGGATATCCGTCGAAAGTGCCCCTAAACGGCAGAAAAAAGACGCTAAACTATAGTTTAGCGCCTGGAGGTTATTGTCAGTAGGTCCGAAATTCTTCATCACCTGAAGGGACGAGAGAGACCCGGATCACATATACAAAAGCACAAACGAGAACTCCGGCTACAACGCTCATCGCCATCACTCCATCCCATTTATTCTTGTAACAGAGGGTGCATTTCTTATTTACATAATATCATATTCCGAACGAAAAAGCACCGAATTATGTAACCGCTTCCTTTATTTTTTTTGTGCTGTTTGTCCTTCTTTTCGCATACATCTAACCATAGATCAGGAGGCGTTAATTATGACTTTTAAAAAGATTGGCGGCCCACTGCTGGGATTAACATTGGCAGGCTGTATGCTGCTGATGTTGCTTCATCCGGAGGCATCCCTTGGCGCAGCCTTACGAGGCCTTGCCATCTGGTGGGATGTGTTATTCCCCTCCCTATTTCCATTCTTCGTCATATCCGAAATCATGCTAGGCCTAGGGATCGTTCATCTCTTCGGTGCACTGCTCGATCCATTGATGCGCCCTCTTTTTGGTATACCAGGTAGCGGCGGGTTTGTCGCTGCGATGGGATATGTATCAGGATATCCTGTTGGCGCTAAATTAACCGCTAAGCTGCGGGAACAGAATCTGATTAGCAGAGTAGAGGGCGAACGATTAGTCGCTTTCACAACCTCCTCTGACCCAATCTTTCTGTTAGGTGCAGTATCCGTTGGTTTCTTTCGAGACGCATCGTTGGGGCTTATCCTAGCCCTCGCCCACTATGGGAGCGGTTTGATTGTTGGCTTGCTAATGTCGTTCCATGGACGCAAAGAACAGAGCTCCCCCTCCCAAGACCCATCCATAACTAGTTCTACTGCCCCCTCTGTTCCAGCCAAAAAAGGTTTTGGAAGAATCCATGCAGCACTTCTTGCCATGGAGGAGGCTCGGCGCAAAGATGGACGGAGCTTTGGGGAGCTATTAAAGGGAGCAATCCAGTCCTCGCTAAAGCTTATTATTGTCGTAGGCGGTTTGGTTGTATTCTTCAATGTGCTAATGGAACTGCTAGCCCGTGCCGGTATCCTATCCTCCCTTTTTAACATGACCGGACATCTTGTGTCCCTTGTAGGTGGTCCTCCAGAACTAGCTCAGGCTCTCATTAGCGGATTCTTTGAGGTGACAATCGGTGCCCGTTCAGCAGGTGAAGCCGCAGCTTCCATCCCGCTTCAGTTCAAGGTAGCGGCAGCTGCCTTCATTCTCTCTTGGGGCGGATTATCTGTACATGCCCAGGTGGCAAGTATTTTGAACGGTACCGGGCTGCGGTATCTGCCATTTTTGACTGCACGGCTAATTCACGCCATACTCGCATCAGGATTGGTCCTGCTGCTCTGGAACCCTGTGATGAACACAGGGCTGTCTACCACATGGGTATCATTACCAGCCTCTGCTGCCTTTACTCCTTCTGCCTCAGGGATCACGGCAAGCCTCGCCCTGCTGAGTCTATTATTAACTGCTGCAATTCTAGTCTCACTGCTTATCCCTGTATTCATGACAATGATTCGATGGGTACGGCGAAGTTGATTAACATATTGTGTTCCGGGTCAAGATTGATTATGATCGGTGTATGACTGAATTATACAAAAGGAGCCTGTACATCTTGAGATATTATGTTCTGGACCGCGGTGATGAACTATCAATCAAACTTGCCGAGCAGTTTCACAAGCTGGCGGCGGAGCGGGACCTGCAACTGGATGCCGAGTCTCCCGAAATCGTCATCTCTATTGGCGGAGACGGCACAATGCTGCACGCTTTTCATACCTTTATCGATCAAATCCCCAATCTAGCCTTCGTAGGTGTGCACACAGGACACTTAGGCTTCTATGCGGACTGGCAAGCGGAAGAGCTACCCATCTTAATCGACTACATGTGCGGAACCGAGGATTCTGAGCCTCAGAAACCTCGTATCGTGAAATATCCGTTGCTTGAGCTGGAAATTCACAAGAAATCCGGTTCTTCGTCCCACATTGCCCTAAATGAATTCACCCTTAAAGGGGTAGATGGAACTATAATGATTCAAGTTGACATCAATGATGTTACCTTCGAAATGTTCCGGGGTGATGGGCTTTGTATTTCTACTCCTTCTGGTAGCACGGCCTATAACAAAAGCCTTGGGGGAGCCATGGTTCACCCATCTATAGAAGCGCTACAGATTGCCGAAATCGCCTCAATTAACAACCGCGTATTTCGAACAATGGGGTCGCCATTACTACTGCCGAAGCATCACCATTGCGATATTCTTTCATGTAAGGATCAGCGTTTACTACTCACGATAGATCATAACAATATCCCAGTAGATGATCTGATTTCAGTACGCTGCCAAGTATCGGACAAGAAGGTCAGTTTCGCCAGGTACCGTCCTTTTCCGTTCTGGAACCGTGTACGTGAAGCTTTTTTAGTTTAAGATTAACCTTCGATCCAACGATTTTCAGTGGCTGGAGATATCCATTTCTCCGGCTTTTTTGTGTGACAAAACTAACACCAACTGATAGACTGAGAGAGAAGCCAAATGGTATAATGAGGCTATTTTACAAAGAGTTACATAAAAGGAGAGAGTACTGTTGAAAAGATTTTTATCCCTCTTAAGCATAAGTCTACTGGCCCTCATACTTGCGGTCCCGGCTTTTGCAGCATCGAAACCAATTGATGTTTATATTAACGGAAGTAAGGTTTCCTTCACCGCTGGATCCCCATACTTAGCGAACAATTCTGTACTTGTACCTTTCCGGGTTGTCTTTGAGAAGCTTGGACTTCAAGTTCTCTGGGATGCCAAAACTGGAACGGTAACAGGAAAAAGTTCAAATCTTGCGATTACCCTCAAAATTGGCAGTAACCGCGCTACTGTTAACGGAACCGTTAAAAAACTAACCACTGCACCAGTTTCCTCAGCCGGCACTACATACATCCCTTTGCGTTTTATCGCAGAGGCAACCGGGGGCACAGCTGTCTGGAATTCTACCAGTAGAAGTGTACAAATTACTACTCCTGTCTCCAAAGGTAAGGACGAAGCAGCCATTACAGCATTAATCCGTTTGTCTAATCAATATTTCAATGAAGAAAAAGCGACTAGCTTCTACTCCCTTATGGATTCGGAGTACTCTTACACGGACTCAGTGGCCGAACTCAATGAATCTTTTAAAGCTTTTGACATAAAGAATACTATTGATAGCTTGGAAATCCTCGACATTACAGCTGACGAAGCCACTGTGTATACGC
Organism: Paenibacillus sp. FSL E2-8871; assembly: GCF_038000345.1. NCBI lineage: Bacteria > Bacillati > Bacillota > Bacilli > Caryophanales > Paenibacillaceae > Paenibacillus > Paenibacillus sp. FSL E2-8871. Next base: position 3,598,072 of record NZ_JBBOBV010000001.1, read on the forward strand.
TTGAAAGTTCACGCAGAATAGGTGGGGCTTATACTCCAGATACAGAGAATGAATACGTATATACCCTGGTCCGCAAGAACGGAAGCTGGAAGATTTCATCCGTGGAATCCCAAAGCTCGACCGTTCTCCTTACTCGTGAACAAGGTATAAAACCAGCAGCCAACATCCCTCAAAACGATGCGGATGCCATCAAAGGTACTATTAGCAAGTATTATCAAGCAATGAACGAACAGAATCCTACAACAGTTCTTTCCACGATGACTTCATATGGAGAAGAATATGATTCCTCTCTCAAGGCAGATTTGGATGATTTCTTTGCTTCGTATGATATTACCTATACTCCAGGCATTTCAAATATTTATTATTACAGTGCCAAGGAAGCTGCTATATATGTAGAAAGCAAAGACAAGGAAGCTAGTGAAGAGGAGACTTATGAGCAGGGCCTTATCTATATTCTATCCAAGTCGGATACTGGTGTATGGACAATCGATGACACATATAGCATCTACAATAAACTTGTGAAATCCTAATAAAAAGGGTGTTTGATTCCATGAAATCAAAAAAAATAATAAGTGCACTGTTAACCAGCTGTCTAGCTTTATCTATTACATTTGCTCCACTGGCTTCCGCTGCAGATGCCGCTAAAGCTTCCACAGACAACAGTGATCTTATTAATGAAGTAATGAAGCTATTGGAGAACTATAATCTTTCAGATGTAGATAAAGATATTTTGATTCGCGGAGCAATTGACGGCATGGTGAACACACTGGATGATCCATACAGCCAATACTTCAATTCCGAGGAAGCGGCGCAATTTGAACATGCGGTTGATCTCGAATACGTTGGCATCGGTGTTAAACTTCAATATACGCCAACAGAGCTCTACATCGAAGAAATCTCTCCAGGTTCTCCTGCTGAAAAGGCAGGCTTGAAACGCGGCGATACGATTCTCAAAATCAACGGAATACCTGTTGACGAAACGGATGATTCGGAACTAAGTGGAGCCGCGGGCACTAAGGTCACCCTGCTGATCCTCAGAAATGGTGTCACAAAATCTTATGTTGTCACCCGAAATGAATTGAACTCGACTTCCGTTTTTGGAACCCTCATTGGTCCGAAGATTGCCTATATTTCGCTAAGTGGTTTCACACAGAATTCTGATGAAGAATTCGCCGCTATGCTGAAGAAGATGCGTACAGCGGGAATGAAATCCATGGTGCTTGATTTACGCGATAACTTGGGTGGCTACATGGATTCGGCATACAACATTGCCTCTAGTTTTATGGATAAAGGCATCATGATGTATACCTCTGATCAAAGTGGCGCGTTAACTCCTGTAACGATTACTAGTGGCAGCAAAATCGGTGTGCCCGTCGTAATTCTAACCAACGAATACACTGCAAGTGCGTCAGAAGCTCTTACGGGCGCCCTGCGCGATAACAAGCTGGCTACTGTTGTAGGCACTCGTTCTTACGGCAAAGCGCGTATCCAAAGCCTACTTCCAGTGTCTAATGGCGACATGCTGAAATTGACCACGCAGAAATATCTAACACCAAAAAAAGAAGACTTTAATCATATTGGTCTCGCACCGGATATTGAGGTAAAAGGGAAAACTGCACAGTTGATTACCGCCCTGCAGATTGCTGGAATGAAGACTTTAGAAGTCACCGGAGATCATCATATCTTAAATATCAACGGGGTTCCTTTTGCTGGTAATGTTGGTCTTGTTAAGCAGGGCGATAAAACTTATGCTTCATCGCTGGTGCTGGCTGCGCTTGTCGAGGGCGAGATCACCTGGGATGCCAAGAACAAGAAGGTCATCGTAAAGAGCGGAACAGGCACATCTACCGGCTTTACGCTTTCCTCCAAAGAGGCGCTATCTCAGAATGGTGAGACCTACATTGAATTAAATGCCTTTAAGAAGAAGTTTCCGGCACTCGTATGGAGTTACAATGCTACACAAAAGCAATTGAAATTATCTATAAAATAATCCATAAGAAAAGGCAGCAATTCTCCAGAGATGGGGTTTGCTGCCTTTATTATTTGTACATATCTATTCAAAAGAAAAAAGCTGTCTCATTCGTAGAAGGACTCTACTTATGGTCAGCTTTCATCGTTAAGATTGTGGATTTTCTATGTTTTGTGTGTTTTGTGTGTTTTGATTATTTTGAGGCTTTTGTGTGTTTTGGGGTTTTTGGGATTGACCTTGTGGTGGTCTGCTTTGAAATTCCTTTTTGGATTTCTTCCCTTGCGAATCTTTACCCCGGTGATTTCGACTTTGATGTTCTCTCAAAGGTCTATCCTTAGCAGAAGTCATCTCTTTAAATGCAGCAGATGAATTCGAACCTTGCTTAGATGATGTTTCTTTAGAGGAGAGCTCCTTATCTATAGCCGCTCCATCATTATCCTCAGCTTCTAGCTCCGAATCTTCTTCCTCACTCGGCTCTGGTATTTCTTTGATCAGAATATCCTTGAACAAACCCTCTTGTGGTACCTCTTTTAACTTATGCAACACAAAATATGCGCAGCCAAAATTGCAATATTCATTAATATAATCGACCATGCCAGAAATCGCTGTATCCCGATTCACCTTTGGGTGGTTGTCCCGATAAAAACCTTTCAAACGCAGCTGACTGTAACCCCAGTCACCAATAATGTAGTCGTATCTTTCCAGCACTTCGCTATATCTTCCGCGAAACGCCTCCGGATTCCAACCATCCTTATGATCTAACATTAGTTCGTAGCCTTTTCCGCCTATAACGATCAAACCTTTTGTCGCCTGCCTTTCTGTGGGGAGGGTGCGTTGATTATGCCGTCATTTCCGAGAAATATTGGGCTTTCGGTCGCTGTTGTTGATTAATTTCTTTTATTTGAACCGCATTCAGCGGTGAAATTAATCAACAAAGGCGAACGCTAACGCTCCTACAGCTCCAACATTTCTCTCCAATGACTCAAATCAACGTTTTTTATGTGTAACCTAGGGGTGGGGAGCTTCAGATCGCTCCGCTCCTTCAACCCCCTGCTACCTTGAATAATAAAAAATTAACTAGAAGAAACCGCGCGCTCCTCACGAGCTTGAGCAGCAGATTTCACCTGCTCATGCGCACGATAAGAGCTGCGAACAAGCGGAGCTGATTCCACATGGCTAAAGCCACGCTTCAATCCCTCTTCCTTAAGCAGCGCAAATTCCTCTGGTGGATAATATTTCTCCACATTCAAATGCTTTGGAGAAGGCTGCAAGTATTGTCCTAAAGTCAATATATCACAATTTACGGCTCGTAAATCATCCATTGCTTGTAAAATCTCATCCCACTCTTCACCGACTCCAAGCATAATGCTTGATTTGGTAGGAATATCCGGCTTCATTTCCTTAGCTCTGCGCAGCAGTTCCATCGAACGGCGATACTTCGCTTTAGCCCGTACACGGTCTGACATCCGTTCCACCGTCTCGATATTATGGTTAAGAATGTCTGGATTACTGTTCATAACAATCTCTAGACTATTCCGTTCTCCCAGGAAATCTGGAATCAATACTTCAACACTACATAACGGAAGGCGTTTACGAATTGCCGCTACCGTCTCAGCAAAAATCTGAGCGCCACCATCCGCAAGATCATCACGGGCCACACTGGTCACCACGCAATGGCGAAGGTTCATTCCCTCTGCAGCTTCTGCTACACGTTCAGGCTCCTGCAGGTCCAGCTCTGTCGGCAACCCTGTATTCACAGCGCAGAAACGGCATGCGCGAGTACATATATCACCAAGAATCATAAAGGTAGCCGTTCGATTTGCCCAGCATTCATAAATATTCGGACACCTAGCTTCTTCACATACGGTATGTAAAGTTTTAGAACGCATCATGCTCTTGATTTCCTGATAGTTATCACCGGTAGTTAGCTTGATTCTAATCCAATCCGGCTTAGGCTGCTTTGCTGTTTTATTCGTCAAAATAATAAACCCCGCTTCCTCCTGAATGTGATGCTGCAGATGAAAGATGCTGCCTCATATTATACCATGTGCGCTTTACAATTGCCTGTTTTTGTGAAATATGCAGGGCATCTCAACTTCGATTCCGGCGAAGAATTTACTGGTACCTTTAGACAAGAACGGATAAAAAGTAGCCTTTTGCTTCAATCTATAATAAAAGCTTTATCCGAAGTGCCTACATTCAATTCTACGCCCGGACAAAAGGAGGCTGTTATCTTGCTGGCCCTATTTAAGAATACTAATAACCGGAGAACTATGTTATGTCTGTCCGCGGCCGCTATCCTTTGGGGTGGTTTAGGTCTTCCCGTTCCAGCAGCTGCAGTACAGGCTACAGTCCAACCGGTGGAAAGCAGCGGCAATTCTGTTAATGCTAGCAAAGAATCCATATGGTCTGCCCGTAGGGGGATTTATGATCAACTGAGTGCAGCCACTGGAATCCCTTGGTTTAGATTCGCAGCCATTGATCAATATGAACGCACCATCGCCAAAAAAGGTTCCTCAGACAAACCCGTCACCAACCGTCTTACTGGAATCATGATTCCAGCACCCGTATGGTCCGGTCCACTCAACCCGGATCAGGAGGATACTTCTCCTGAATCCATCACTTTCTTTAACGGCTTCGGTCGTGATGGCTCAGGTGATGGAATCGCCGATCCAGAGAATGATGCTGATGTTCTATATAGTATGGCTAGACACTTGCAGAAATATGGTGATTCAGCTAATGATTTCAGCATTGGCATTTGGGAGTATTATCACAATGGTCGTGCCTCTCAGCGCATAGCTCAGTTCGCCAAGCTATATGAACATTTTGGTCGGCTTGACCTATCAGGTAATGCTTTTCCACTTCCCTTAAGTAATTCTTATTCTTATCGTAGCACTTGGGGAACCGGTAGAAGCTGGGGTGGGGCACGTATTCACGAAGGGACTGACCTCTTTGCACCGCAAGGTATGCCGGTACGCAGCACCTGCTTTGGCTTAGTGGAAACTAAAGGCTGGAACCGCTACGGTGGCTGGAGAATTGGAATTCGTGATATCGAGAACCGTTACCATTATTACGCCCATTTATCCGGGTATAACAAATCCATTTCTCGTGGAGATATCGTCTCACCAGGTGAAATCATTGGCTGGGTTGGCAGCTCAGGTTACGGAAATCCAGGAACACAAGGGAAATTCCCGCCACATCTACATTTTGGCATCTACCGTGACCGAGGGATTACTGAATGGGCTTTTGACCCTTTTCCGTTGCTAAAACAATGGGAGAATCAGGAGTATAGAGACTTAAAGAACAAAAATAAAAAAAGTGCTACAAACAAGGAAAAACGCCTTTAGCGTCCCTAAAGGACGGTCAGCGTTTATGCGAGAAATATAAGGATAATGTATAGCGTGAAAATTATACTTTCTTATATTAAAAAAAAGAAACGGCTTCGTCATCCTTTGGAGATGACTCCCGTTTCTTGATGAATAAGGCCCCTTCTTTTGAAGAGAGGCCTTATACTATTTTAGTACAACATTAAACATCCAAACGGTTCAATGCTAACTATAAGCTTGTTATTATTTTTAAAAGTAGCTCCTGACAGTAAATCGGTAAGCAAATTCTTATCCGAACGATATACATTAAGCTCAAGCTCGTACGGGTTCGGAGAATTATTGATAATTAAACCTATCTTCTCTTGATCCATTCCCCGTGTATAACCGAAGACATTACGGACTTCATCCGTGAACCAAGGACGAAACTTACCTTTTCGTAGAATATCACAGCTTTTTCTTAGGAAAATCAGCTCTTGATACCACTTCAGCAGCGCTGTATTTTGAGCTTGCTCTTGCCATACCATAGCTTTTCTACAGTGAGGGTCCGTAGCTCCTTCCATCCCAACCTCATCCCCATAATAGATCATCGGAATACCGATATAAGTCATCTGAAAAAAAACTGCCAACCTCATGCGCTGTATTGCCGTACTCTCGCGGTCCCAGCCACGTCCCCCCTCCTTACACGCTGTAAGAAAACGCAACGTATCATGACTGCCAATCAATTGAAACATAGCCGAATTCGCCTGGTCATTATACAACGCCTCCTGATGGAGTACTTGCTCCATAAAGCGATCTGGCCCTGTTGACTGCTCTGCAAAGAATTCCAGCACGGCATCCCGAAGCACATAATTCATGCCACCATCGAATTGATCCCCTCTAAGCCAAGGCCCAGATGCATGCATTATCTCTCCAATGAGTAAAATTTCAGGAAATTCAGACTTGAGCTCTTGCCGAAACCGGGACCAAAAAGCCGGGTTGACCTCATTCGCTACATCAAGACGCCAGCCGTCGATCGCTGTCTCACGAATCCAATACTTAGCAACCTCTATCATATATTTAGCCGTGTCAGGATGATCCATATTCAGCTTAGGCATATGCGCTTCAGCTTTAGCGAATGTCTCATAATTCGGGGCAGGCGTCTGTGTTACGGGAAAAGAACGAATAAAGAACCAATCTTTATAAGGAGACTGCTCGCCTTGTTCCATGACATCTTTAAAAGCAAAGAATTGATCTCCCGAATGATTAAACACGGCATCCAAAATGACCTTAATTCCATGACGATGTGCCTCACTGACTAGCGTCTTCAATCCATCTACATCGCCAAATGCAGGGTCGATCTTATAATAATCGGAGGTGTTATATTTATGCTCAGAAGGAGACTCAAATACAGGCGTCATGTAAATTGTGTTCACACCAAGCTGCTGTAGATAAGGTATTTTGTCCATAATGCCTTTTAGAGTTCCACCATTGTAGCTGTTAGGATAAATTTGATAGGTCACCGCATCCTGGCTCCATAACGGTAACTTCAAAGCCTCAGAATGGTGAAGATATGCATATTGAAAAGAACCTGCTCGTTCCCGATTCTCCGACGCGCCCCTCTCTCCATACCAGATATACTGCCCCGCAGCATTCGCTATATGGAATAGATATCTGCTTCTTCTAGTGCTGGTCTGAATAATTGCTTCGTGAATCTCATAAATACCGGCCGACCCAATCCGCTCCATCTGCAAAGGAACTTCTTGCCCCGGAGAATCATAACGATCCGAGTGGATTACGGTACAGGATAATTGCTGTCCAGCTTGTGTAAATAATCTGAGCTTCAGGGTCCCTGTACCTACAGGATAGGCAAATGGATCTTCACTTGTATGATATACAAACCATGATTGAGGCATAACTTATGGACTCCTTCTATACTTTTATCGTTCTATCTATCTGTTCATACATCATTAGAGAGACTGCTAAATTTGTGTTATTATGGTTACAAATACCGTTTTTAAGTTATGAGGGACGACGATGAAAGTAACGATTTCTGATATTGCTAAAGCAGCCAATGTGGCTAAATCTACTGTATCTAAAGTACTAAATGATTCCCCAAAAATATCACAGGAAACGAAACAAAAGGTTCGAGAGATTATGAAGCAAATGAACTACACGCCAAGCAGTATCGCTACTGGGTTAGCTAGACAAAGCAGCTGCAATATTGGCTTACTGGTCGATATGTCTAAAGAAAGTGAGTTTCTGAACCAATTCTTCTACAACATTATTGGTGGAATCGAGAGCGTAATTGCACCTTTAAAATACGAGCTGACCATTTCCAATGTGCAACATAGCAGTCCAGAAGGCCATTTTCTAAATAGGCTTGTGTTTAGCAAACGTGTCGACGGTATTATTGCCAACAACTCCGTGCTGACTGAAGAGCTATCTGAAGAACTGAATCAACTGGAGTTTCCTTACATCTCCATTGGAGAGATTATGACCCCCGGAAGTTGGGTTGATTTCGATAATGAAGCAGGCGGCAACATGCTGACCGAGCATCTCATCGAACAAGGTTATTCAAAGATAGCCTTCATAGGCGGGCAGCAGCAGGAAAAAATTTATACACATCGCCTAGGTGGATACTTAAGCGCATTACAGCAGGCTGACCTTACCGTTCCTCAGCAATGGATCATTAACTGCAAGGCTGATGAACATGATAGCTATCATGCTGCACTTGAGCTTTTGCAGCGTGAAGAACGGCCAGACTCTGTGGTGTGTATGAACAGTTATGTAGCCTTTGGGGTGCTTCAAGCCGCAAAAGCACTCGGAATTGATGTTCCATCTGAACTCGGCATCGCCGCTTTCGATGAATATCCGCTGTCCCGATATACAACACCTCCTTTAACTTCGCTTAATATCGATACGTTTAAGCTGGGTGTATCTTCAGGGCAGCTGCTGATGGAGCGCATTCGTGGCAATGATGCGCCCCACAAGCATTTGCTACTAGAGCCAGAACTAATTCCTCGTGAATCCACGATGAGAGCTAAATTCTCTGGAGCAACTTCATAATTGGACTACTTTTCTATTGTATCTTCTACAATGAAAAAGCTTCGTACTACTTACCAAGGAGCGGCCCCACACGGGGGGCCGCTCCTTGTCATGTGAAAGGTATTATGATCCACTCTTATAGTAACTTATAGATCTTTCCAACGCTGCACGGTCAGGTTCACTGTTTGTGCGCCACCTGCTGGAGTAAGCGTTCGATTGGAAATGTCCGATCCGTTCGAGTTTACCTCCACATTAGTCCAAGCGCCCCGCGTAACTTTATATTGCACCGCTGTTCCTGCTGGTAAGCTCAGTGTGATGGAATACACTCCATCACTACCTTTAGTTAGTTGATAGGCTGGATCCGCTGCATTCCAGCTGTTGAAGGTTCCGGTAAGATACACAGGTCCGCTCGCCGGAGTAGACGCTGGAACATTTACACGAAACGTCACGCTGTCTGCTTGAGGTTCCCCTGCACTGATACTTCCGTTCACCAGGCTCCAGGTTCCAGCATCAAAATGGTAATTACTGCTGCCGTTGTTATCCCATGTCCCACTGCCATTATTAAAGGCTGCGGTCAGTCCGGATGCAGTGCCCAGCTGAATTGTAATCGACTTATATCCTGGGAAAGAAGAAGCTTGAAGCTGTTCACCAGGAGCCGTCGTCCAGACTATCGCCCCATCCAGCTTGTAATGAATGTAAGAGCTGCTGTAAGCCGTATTCTTATAATAGATCGTTGCAGTGTTGCCAGTCGGTGTAGTCGTTGGTGTTGGAGTTGGCGTTGGGGTTACTGTCGGCGTTGGTGTCGGTGTTACCGTTGGTGTTGATGTTGGTGTTGGTGTCGGTGTTGGTGTCGGTGTTGGTGTCACTGGCCCACCCGATGTAATACTTCCTGTTGGCGTATAAGTCCAGGTTCCAGTACCGAATAGATAGTTGCTCCCCCCGTTACTGTCCCATGTGCCACTGCCGTTGTTAAAGCATGCTTCAAGCTGGCTGGCGGAGCCGATATTAATTGTTATTTTGTTGTATCCGGCTACATCAGATACAGGTATAGCCACACCCGGAGATGTCGTCCATGTACCTCCTACTGGGCGATAATGAATATAAGGCGAGGTATAACCTTGCTTATAGTAAATCGTGACACTGTTCCCTGCTGGTGTTGTAATAGACGCAATCGCACTAAGAAGAGATAGATTGCCTGCGGCATCAAATGCTTTTACCGTGTAGTTATAGGTAGTGCTAGCGGATAAACCATTGTCCGTATAGGAAGTAGTCGCCGTTGTGCCTACCTTGACACCATTACGATAAACTTCATATCCAGTTACGCCTACGTTGTCGGTAGAAGCCGTCCAGCTGATCAAAGCGCTAGATGCATTCTGAACAGTTGCCGTTACATTAGTCGGAGTAGTTGGAGGAACTGTTTCTGATGGTTGTTGTTGTTTCGCATAGATTTTGGCTGAATTCGCACCTACAGTTACAGTAATTTGCTTTCCAGTTACTCCGCCTGATTGTACAGTCACTGTATCTGCAGTATTCAGCTGATTATACAAAACTGTTCCTGCGGTCAAACTACTCTCGGCACGTAGCGGGATGGTTACCGTTTGCGAACCATTAGATTGATTACTAAATACAGAGATAGCTTCTTGACCTTGATTAGTTCCAGTGTCGATACGACGTGAGAAGGCATATAAGTTCTGTGCAGCCCACATTTCACGTTGAGTACCTGTACGTAGTGCTGGGTTATTTTTACGAATTTCATTAAGTTTGGCTACGTGCTTGTAGGTGCTGGCATTTTCATTAAAATAGTTCTCAATCACGTTTCCGCTTGCATCCCGTTTCACCATAGACCAACGGTTCCAAGTATCCGCAATACCGCCTGTCATGATCTGACTGTTGCCATTGCCTTTGTTCTGCTCTGTTCCTTGGAAGACAACCGGTGTTCCACGAACTGTAAAAATAAAGGTTAAAGCGTTCTGCAGCTTATCTACGCTTCCCCCGGCTTCCGTTAGAAAACGGTTGCGGTCATGATTGTCGATAAAGGTAACCATGTGATTGGCATTCCCGTTGTAGTAGGAATCCTGTGCCAAGGTGCTTTTGATATTGGACTCAAAAGACTGCCCATAAGCAAAGCTGTTAAGTACGGAGAAGAACATTGGGAAATCGAGCATGCCCCATTCCTTATTGTTTCCGACCCAACGTGAGACAAATTCAGCATTTCCGTCGAAATTCTCGCCAAATGTATTAACACCCAGATAATTTTGTAGCTCACCAATATCTGTTGGCTTCATCAGCTTGGCAGCATCCACACGCGCACCGTCAGCGCCTGTATAATCAAACCAGCCTTTAATGGAATCGAATATCGCCTGCTTAGCCGCAGGAACATCGAAATCAATGTCATCTAGCCCGCCCAAATCATGATTCTCTAAGTAATCCTGCGCCCACTGATCATATCTTCCATCCGCTAGAGACCAGTTAATATCTCCATTATGGTGGTACCATGCTGGATTATTGAACGGAGCCACTGGCTGCAATGATGGGATATCATAATAGGCTTGGGAACCTAGCATATAATCACCGACGTGGTTTGGCACAACGTCAATCACTACTTTGATGCCAAGCGCATGTGCGGAATCCACAAGCTCTTTCAGCTTCTCCTTCGTTCCGAAGTATGGATTGGCAGCGTTAGGGTTCTTAACGTTGTATCCGTGATAGGCTGTATTTTTACCGGTACCGTTGTTTTCCCGGTTAGTCATTTGTGGCTCAGCCACTGGGGAAATCCAAATCGCGGTATAGCCCATATTTTTAATATATGATAGCTTATCGATAATCCCCTGCCAGTCTCCGCCTTTCATATAACGGAAATCTTCCTCAGAGTTTTCTCCATAGCGAATTGCCGCACCAGTAGCATTGTTGGAAGTATCTCCATCATTAAATCGGTCAACCATAATCTGATAAATAGTGTCGTTCTCATTAATCGTGCCGATGCTTGCCGCTTCAGCTTTTTGCGGTGTTAAGACAAACAAATTAATCACGGTAGAAAGAAGAATAGATGTAATTAGAACGGGTACATACCATAACCTACGTTTCATTGCGTGCATCTCCCTCTCTTATTAAAGCGTATTCATAACACTCTAAAGCCTACTTCCTTGATTAAAAAACAAGCCCGCCCAGTGATGTCTCTAATGTTTTTAACGTCTTTAACACAAAAAACAAATAATTTTAGGGAAACCGGTTTCCCAACTAAAAATTACCATGATTGTGAATGCGTTGTCAAGATATAAAATTTAAAATTTCCAAGAAAAAGAGCCTCCTTATTGGGGGCTCTTTGGGGTTCATTATTCACCTTATATGCTTAGCTTCCTACACTCTGAATAAAATGCAGTACTTCATTCATAATCCGGTCCTTATCTTCACAATGACAAACCATATGACCACTGTTATCCACCATTATCACCTGTTTTTGGGCTGTAGGAATCGTATGCTGCAGGAAGTCAGCGCTTCGAATCTTAACCAGATGATCTCGCTTACCCTGCACGATCAAGGTTGGAGTCTCAATATGCGGATAGATTGAAAAACTCTCCCGGACCAATCGTTGAAACTCTCTCGTCGCCCTTGGGGGCGTTGAAGTGAATTTATTAATATACGTTTTTAGCATGGAAAAGCTCCCAAGAGTCTTAAGAATCTCCACAGGATTCAGCGGAAATACGGGAGTGGACAATAAAGTAAGGGATTTGATCCAGGGTTTATACCGTACAGAAAGATGTGAAGCAATAAGAGCACCGGTAGAAAAGCCGATCAGATGAACACCTTCATCCGTCTTTAACAGCTCTGTCAATTCATCTTCAGCACTCTGTTGCCAATCATGTCGATCCGAATGCAATAAATCATTCCTGCTCCCCCCATGCCCTTTCAGGGTAAACGTTCTGGAACGGTAATTATGCTGCTCCATAAACTGGGACAAGGGAGAGATCTCATGCTCACCTCCGGTAAAGCCATGAATAAATAAACAACTTTCCATAATTGTCCCTCTTTTCACATTCCAATCTGACATGCAACTTTATTGTATAATGCCAATCCCCTTTATTTTCTATACATTCCACCCTTTTATGTAAAACCTCAACCCAAGTGATGTCAAGGTTCAGCTCTGTGAATGGTTCGCAGCAAGAACGCTATTGTTCCCACCAAAGAAGACCCAACGCTGAGGTAATCGTTAAACCTACGGCGGAGCTGGATGAGGTTACGTTAGCACAAATAGCAGTCCCAGGCGGGACAATGATGCTGCCCGTAAAGTTCTGTGTGAAAGCCCCCGGTGCCAATTGATAATTGAAAAGCGTCGTTCCCCCGCTAATGGCTGCTGTGGAAGACTGAACGGTCATCGCACTCGTCGCTGAGCTGCCCAAATTATTATTCGTTGGCGTTAAGGTTGCTGGTGAAGTTACCGTCCCTCCTTTTACAATTGTAAAGCTACCCGACATTGCAGATAGTAGAGAAGAACCGCCAATACTGCCGCTTATACGTGAGATATAAACAGTTTTCCCACTGCCTGAAGCATTACTAATCCGAATAGAAGCGATTGCGGAGATTAGACTAAGTACGACCAAACTAGACGCAGATGTGTTAGTTGAATACAAGACTGCGGCTTGCGAAGCGCTTATTTCAGGCGGCGCGCTAATATCTGGCGCTTGGAAGGTGTTTACCATATCCACATAAAGTGGTTGATCGTTGTCGTTAAATACAAATTGATTAGGCATATTTATCCCCTCCTGTTTCTAATATTCCCACCAGCTGATAGACGTTGTCGCCGCTGATGACCCCGATGCAATCGTTACGGAGGTAGTGATGGAATTTCCGGGAGGAACAACAATTTGTCCTGTAAAATCAACAATGACCGGACCGACCGCCAGCAATAGAGATACTAGAGTAGCCGGACCTCCAGTAGGCGCAGCCGTCGAGGTTCTTGCTGTCATAACACTGGTTAACGCACTGCCAAAATTATAATTAATCGGTGTGACGGTAGTTCCGGTGACCGTAGCGTTCCGAAGTAGTGATAAAGTAACCGCCGCCGTCGCTGAGCTGGCAGTAACACGGGATACATATAAGGTACGTCCGCTTCCTCCCGGATTACTAATCTGAATAACTAACGGGGCAGCCGTCGTTACCGTAGAAGTAAATGGGATTCCAAACAATAACCCCGCCTTAGCTGCTCCCCCCTCAGGAGCTGAATCTATACCAGGTGCTACATACGTGTTGACTTGTTCTGTAAAAAGTGGCTGGCTACTCTGATTGAATACTGAGTCGTTCGGCATGAATTATCCTCCCCGTACTTAAGCTTATTCTATTTTATGCCGCTCTCAGTAACAGGTTGTGGGAATGTGCGTATATTGCTTATCTGCCCAATCACACCCTATTTCCCACCATATATTAATATCACACCATTCGAATGGCTAAGGATTGTCCCTATCGGTTTGCGGCTTATTGGACTACGGTTATTTAGGCTTAGGGCTCAAACGACGGTTTGGGCCTTTTTATGGGTTGAGTTCCAGAAAGCCCTTAGGAAATGAATGAAATCCTTAACGGCCTGGAGCTTAAAAAGCACAGCAATATAAAACAAAAAAAGCGGAGCTAAAACGATGATCTCTTACACATTAAGAATCAGGGAGATCACCCTGTTAGTCTCCGCCTCCACGCTACATTCAAAGGGTATTGGCAAGCAAGAATGTGTATACGTCCAAGCCCAGTCTTAAGGTATAACTTGATCATTTATAAGGAAGGGACGAGGAACTTTGCCTAACTATAGCTCTTTTCAAGCGAATCCTGATAATCTACGAACGCTTATATTCGGCCGGGATGCTTCGCTAATTGATCATCCTCTCACTACAGATCCAAGCGGAAATCTAACGACGATTATACTAGATGGAACGATTTCCAGCGTGCTTGGTGCTACGATCACAGCGGGTACTTTGTCCTCCGCAGGAACAGTTACCAACATCCTTAACGGGACTATTACTAGCGTGCTCGGCGCTACGATTACTGCGGGTACTTTGTCCTCCGCAGGTACTATTACTAACATCCTTGAGGGCACCATCACTAACGTGCTCGGAGCTACCATTACTGCGGGTACATTGTCCTCCGCAGGTACTATTACTAACATCCTTGACGGGACTATTACTAGCGTGCTTGGTGCTACGATTACTGCCGGTACTTTGTCCTCCGCAGGTACTATTACTAATATCCTTGACGGCACCATTTCCAGCGTACTTGGTGCTACAATTACTGCGGGTACTTTGTCCTCCGCCGGAACAGTTACCAACATCCTTAACGGGACTATTACTAGCGTACTCGGTGCTACAATTACTGCGGGTACTTTGTCCTCCGCAGGAACAGTTACCAACATCCTTAACGGCACCATTACTAGCGTGCTCGGCGCTACGATTACTGCCGGTACCTTGTCTTCCGCAGGTACCATAACCAACATCCTGGATGGCACCATTACCAGCGTGCTCGGAGCTACCATTACTGCGGGTACTTTGTCCTCCGCAGGTACTATTACTAATATCCTTGACGGCACCATTACCAGCGTGCTCGGAGCTACCATTACCGCCGGTACAATCACTAGTGTGCTTGGGGCAACCATAACAGCAGGTACGTTATCATCCGCCGGAACAGTTACCAACATCCTTAACGGCACCATTACTAGCGTGCTCGGCGCTACCATCACAGCTGGTACTTTGTCCTCCGCAGGTACTATTACTAACATCCTTGAGGGCACCATCACTAACGTGCTCGGAGCTACCATCACAGCTGGTACTCTATCTTCCGCAGGTACAGTCACCAACATCTTAAACGGTACCATTACCAGCGTACTCGGAGCTACCATCACAGCTGGTACTCTATCTTCCGCAGGTACAATCACGAACATCCTTAACGGCACCATCACTAGTGTGCTCGGAGCTACGATTACTGCCGGTACTTTGTCTTCTGCAGGTACAGTCACCAACATCCTTAACGGCACCATCACCAGCATACTCGGAGCTACAATTACTGCCGGTACTTTGTCTTCCGCAGGTACAGTCACCAACATCCTTAACGGGACTATCACCAGCGTACTCGGAGCTACGATCACAGCTGGTACACTAAGTAGTGTCACTTCTATTTCACAACGCAGCTTTATAGAACAAACCACTACAGGTATTGCGACTGCTAACACCTATACACCTCTACCAGCCGTTACTACGAGCGTACTGGGAACGTATTCCTTCTTCATTAACAATACTGGGGCAAATCCGGTCAACACACGTGTGGAAATCAGTGCTGATGGAACGAACTATTTCGTCGATACCACGGGGGATAATCCTTTAGCAGCAGGCTCTATCGATGTCATAGTGCCAGCCAGATTCCTGAAATATACCCGCCTATCCTATCAATCAGCCAATTCAGGCTCTGCATCCACGATCAATGTAAGTTTCAATGCTCAGGGCACGTAATCCAGATGACCATCATATGTTGTAACAAGAAAGAGTACATGGATATCCATGTGCTTTTTCTTTAACTATAAGGACGCCGAAGGCGTTTATGCTTGTGTCAGCAGCTATACATATGTGCAACAAACACATAATGCTTTTCAAGGAGGAACAACCGTGAATAATATTACGCTTGGCGTCCACCTCATCGTAAAAGATGAAGCTGATCTCCTGCCTCACTGTCTCGCAAGCGTAGCTGGTGCTGACGAAATTGTGATGATCGATACGGGCTCTACCGACGAATCCATAGCTATTGCCGAAGCGCACGGAGCTAGAGTCTTCCAACGGGAATGGACAGACGATTTCGCGGCAGCTCGTAATGAAGGGCTCGTTCATGCCTCAACAAATTGGATTCTTATCCTTGATGCCGATGAGTGCTTACAGACCCCACTTACAGAACTCCGCAGACTTCTGCAGAACACACAAGCTCAGGCTTTTACAGTAAACATTGATAATTGGGTTGGCGTACGACCTGAAGATAAGGTAAAACACAGTGCAGTCCGCTTATTCCGAAATGGACAGGGTTATCAATATAGTGGAAGAATTCATGAGGGAATTGACACTTCAATCCTTAGCAAACATAACCTCTCGGCGATTGAGCACAGTCAACTTGAGATTATACACTTTGGATATTTACCTGAAATCATGACACGAAAAGATAAAATCAATCGAAATAGACACCTGCTGCACCTCGCTTTAACCGAATATCCGGAGGATCCTTTCCACTCCTATAACTTGGCAGTAAATTGCTGTCAGGACGGTCGTCTTTTGGAAGCTGAGACGTTGCTTCGTCAAGGCCTTCACCATGTAGCACTCGAAGCTTCCTATCGTCCTACGATGATTAGGGATCTCTGTAAAATTTATCATGCTCAAGGAAAAATGAATGCGATTGACCCCTTGCTGATGATTGAGCTGGAGCGTTATGGCGACTACCCTGATTTGCATTTTTTGTTAGGCCAATCTTTGGAGAGCCAAGGACTTTTGGAACGTGCGCTATTAGCTTATCAACATGCAGAGTCCATTCCTGAACATGAGGTACTTAGCGGAAAATATGTATGTGAACAAGGAATGAGTACCTTTCGCCCCCTATACCGGATGGGTTTAATCTCACAGCGGCTTGGTCTTCTTGAGGATGCTGCGAGATTATTTCATCGTGCACTTCAACACCATTCTTTATATACGCCCGCCTTGCAGGGGATTGCTGCTGCTTTTCAACGCTTAGCTGTACCCGATGAGGAAATCGCCACTTTACTGATCCAACTCGTTCCCCCAACTACCTCAATCAGTAGATCCGCGATCATTGAAAGTTTATATGAGATAAATGCTTATGAGACCATAGCTACCTTATCCCGAGATATTTTTCCATTGGAATTGGATACTGCATATAGAATCATCTCATCACTCATCATCACCGGCAAGCTAGAAGACGCGGGTACAGCTATAGGGCAGATGACCTCACTAGCTTCCCAAGATCACCTTGGTTTAGAGCATCAAAAGCAGTGGTATACTCTTTGGGCCATTTGCCAATGGGAACGATATGGAGAATTTAAAAAGGACTTGCTCAACCATATATCAGGTGAACTTCGTTCTGGACTGGAATACATTGAGCGATCCCAACGCCAACAAGTGGCATGTCCGGTAGAAATAGAGGTAGATCACATATATTCCTCATTCCTTTCCGACCTCATCGGGCAATCCGTAAAGCTGCATCAGCTCACACTTAGTCATACTTTAGTGGACCTGTTCCCTGCTTATCGATCTGAATTTGCCACAGCATTATATAAAGAAGGGAATTGGCAGGCCGCAGGAGAGGAATTTATTGTACTTGTTCGTGATAAGATCGCCGATGCAAGCGTGCTTTTTTATATTGGTGAGATGATCTTTGACAAAGGGCATTATTCCGAAGCCAGTGAATGGTTTCAGCAAGCGCTGGAACAAGAGCCTGAGCATGAATCCGCAAGGATCGGCTTATCCCTCTGTTATCTTCAGCAAGCGAAGCTGAGTATGGAAGACGCTATACAAAGTTTAAATGATGCCCATGCTCATGGCCCATTGCAGGAGGATATCGGAGCTATCCGTAAATCCATTACCTTGCTGAATCGTACACCTTGGCACACTCAGTGGAGCTTCCGTCAGAGCGAAGGGAGGTCATCCCTATGAACCGTTCAAGAAGAAAGCCACTAATTTCCTTATGCATGATCGTTAAGAACGAAGGAGATAGCTTGAGCCAATGTTTAAAAAGCGTACGCGGAGTCGTCGATGAGATCATTGTAGTCGATACTGGATCCACCGACGCTACGGTTCAAATTGCCCTAAGCTTCGGGGCCAAAATCATACAACACCCTTGGAGCGGCGACTTTGCTGCTGCCCGCAACGCAGGTCTCCAGCAGGCCCATGGACAATGGATTCTTGTTCTAGATGGAGATGAGGAATTAAGTGAGGAGAGCAAGGGAGAATTACTGCTATGTGCCGAGCATATGGAGTACGAGGCATTTTTCCTACGCATTCATAATCATAAAGGGCTAACCCCCGCTTCACAGACGATCACCGTCAATCCGATTATTCGGATGTTTCGTAATCGCCCTAAGTACCGGTTTAGCGGTATTATTCACGAACAGATCGCTGAGGCTATCATAACAGCTACACCCCAGGCACCGATGCATTTGACCACTGTAGTCATCCATCATTATGGTTACGCAGAAGGGATAGTCGTCAAGAAAGATAAAATCAAACGAAATGTCGAGCTGCTGAAAGAGCAGCTAAGGTTAAATCCTAAAGATCCCTTCCACCATTTTAATATGGCTGTTGAGTATATGCGTCTGGGGGAGTATCAACCTGCTCTAAAACATATCCAACAATCACTAGAAGAGGCACCGCCTGATACAAGTTACATCCACCTGCTGCACAAATATGAAATTCGTTCGCTTGCAGAATTAAAAGATTACCCTGGGGCGCTTGCAGCTTGTGACCGTGGGATTAGCTCACATCCGGATTACCCAGACTTAGCTCATATCAAAGGGGCTCTACTCTTACAATTAGGTGCCTTTGCAGAAGCCAAAGTATCGTTGCTACAAGCGCTGGTCATCGGAGCTGCTCCTCCCGGCTACCATACTGAGGCTGGATTCGGTTCATATTTAACCTATTATATGCTGGGTCAATTATGTGAAGAGATGGGTGATGAGACCGAAGCCATTGCTTGTTACACCAAAACCGCACAGCTTCATCCCGAACCGACTCCCGTCATTGCCCGGCTACTACGAGCCCTGAAATGTGCAGGTCGTGAGAGTGAGATTTACGGTTGGTTCCACGCTCATCTGCCAGACTACACAGTGACTAAGAGCAGGATTCTCCTAGAATTATTACAGAGTGAGGGATGTAATGAAGCAGCCGCACAGCTGATAAATGCCACAGAGCAGCCCATTTCTATAGAAGTGGCATTTAATCAAGCATCTGAGCAGGGGCGTTCACAGATTGTGTTAGCGGATCGTCTGCTTGCTTCATTATCCTCTTCTGCTACCTATTCACCAGCGGTCAAAAGAGTACGCCTAGCTCTTCCGCTTCCCAAAGTTTCAGAATAGGAGGGACGTTTCCTATGACCACACCCGATATCACACTTTGTATGATCATTAAGAATGAGGCGAACCACCTGGAGAAATGCCTGTCCTCTGTGCAAGGAATCGTATCAGAAATCATCATTGTGGATACCGGGTCTGAGGATAATAGCATAGACATAGCAACTAAGTTCGGTGCAAAGATCATCGATATGACTTGGGAGAATGATTTCTCGAAAGCACGAAACCTAAGTCTGAAGCATGCAACTTCCCCTTGGATTCTAGTACTTGATGCCGATGAGGCTGTAGATCATTGGAGGAGGGAGCAGCTCCAGCACCTGCTGGACGCAGCGCATATTCACGGATATTGGCTACCCATTATCCACTATATCGGTGACGCCCCTGAAGCGGATTTTGTTACCGATCATGTCTGCCGCCTGTTCAGAAACGATAAAAGAATCATCTTTCGTGGAATCATTCATGAGGAGACGGCCAGCAGCATTTGGGAGCTTCCTGCGGGGGAGATTGCTTACGCTGAATTGCGTATTTATCACTACGGTTATTTAGAGGATGAACTACAGCACAAAAATAAATACCAGCGCAATTTAGCTCTCATCAATAGTGGTCTGCAGCTTCAACCGAACCATCTAATCCTTCGTTATGCACTAGGGGTAGAGCATTATCAACAGGAACAATATCATGCAGCGGCAGATGTACTTCTTCCATTACTCGCTGATGTTCCAACCCAATCCGGGTATGCCTCCGATATTTATCTAAAGACTGCCTATGCCTTACAACGATGTAACAGGCAGCAGGAATCTGAGGAAGTTTTTCATGCGGGGAGCTTATTGTTTCCTGATTTCACTGATTTATTAGAGGGCTATGCTGCTTTGTTGCTCGAACAAGGACAGCTTAGACAAGCTAGACACTTCTTGCAGCAAGCACTGAAGAGCGGGTATACAGCACATCCATATCCATCTTCTTCGGGAAGTGGAACGTATCGAACAGAACTACTAGCGGGCAGAGTATGCGAGAAGTTATTTCTATATCCAAACGCGCGGAAACACTACGAGGCTGCTATACAATTCAAACCAGATTATACGGATGCGTGGAAACAGCTTGTCCCACTAAGCCTGCTATCTGGAGAGAGGTTAAGTCTGATCGCATTGACCCGCTACCATATCCACGCTCTCTCACCAATTACCTTAGGCTATCTTGTGCCCGCGGCGCTCAATGCTCGTGACTTTGAATGGCTGTTCACTCTCTCTTTTGCTTCGCAGCTACCGCTAGCCGTTCAAATCATTGTGCAGGCTTTCCTTGCTTGTATTCAGCAGCAAGAGGGGGAACACACCCTCGCACCGCTTGAGCAGCTGCTTCATAATCCATCTGTTCTTTCCGAACGTTCATCTATACTCGGTTATCTCTGGGCTTTGTCTTGCCGTGCTGGAGATACTGAATCAGCCATGAAGTGGCTTATCTCCAGCACGGCATACAGACCGGGGATGCTAACAATTCATCATATCTTAACAAGTCGTTCTGACATTAAGCCTGCTCTTCCTGATCTGAGCTATGCTATACAATTGCTGCTTCAGGTCGGTGCTTGGGATAGTGTATTATCGCTTTATCGACAATCAGAGGGCTCTTTATTCCAGTGGTGCAAGCTGCCACAGCCCTTATACTATGGATTGCTTGAGGCTCCTATCCCCGTAAAGAAACAGTGGTGTTCCATCTATCTCAGTCAAACCCCTCATTATAATGCTTCGACGGACTGCGCCGAATGGCTTTTATATGTGGCAATAGCTTGCTCCTGTGGGGAAACTCCAAAGATCGCTCAATCAGATGAAATGGCTTTGCGCAGAATCGGGGGAACTACCGCTGAAGTCGGTCTCTCATACTACAAGCTCATACTCGCGGCAAAAGCTTATCCCCATGGGATTTCCTCAGGTCAAATCCCATGGGGGCTGCTCGTCAGATCTGCCAGTCAGACCTAACCGACTGGCAGATTCGGATTTCAGAGCTATTCTTTCCATTCGATCAAATGGGGCTGCTCATCTAGAATGGACTGGTACTGCTCCAGACTCCCCCAGCGCCCCTCTGGATCAAGCTCCATATAACGTGAGTATTTAAGTCGAAGCTCTTCCGGCGGAACCGCCCATCCATAATGCTTCACCCGCAGTTCGGCAAGAAAACCCGGCAATACAGAGTAAGAAAGCGGCAGCCTAGGAACATGATGATCCATTTTCGGGAAGAAATAATGAAAATTCGGCAAATATCGGACAAGTGTACGAGTATGCTTCGTATGGATATTCCAATGTTCATCTTCACGATAATGGGTGGTGCCACCCCAGAAATCAAATAGCCGGAAAGATACCCAGTCATACACATCCTGATCAATCAGCCGTCTCATCTCCCGTTTAGCTGCCTCTTCATAGAACTCATCAGCGTCTACAGACAGGAGCCAATCCGGATTCGTAGATACCGCCAAATCCCATAACATCTGCCTAAGCTCCCACTCACGATTAAACAAGGAGGTCTCCAGTGTCACAAGCTTCGTAACCTTCGCAAAAGAACGACATAACTGTGCCGTATGATCTGTACTTCCATCATCAACAACTACAATATCATCCACGAATTCACTCAGTTCTTCAAGCACCTGCTCCAGATACCTACCAGCTTCATTTCGAACCTGCATCATAGCGGTCAAGCGGTTACCTGCTGTTTTGCGGAGAGGCCATCTATGACTACTCATCCCTCCACTCTCCTTTTCAATCGTTTTACAGCCTCTTCTAGATCTGCCATCTCTGATAAAAGCGGCCACGCCTGATTGTCTTGCCCTGCCTCATTCAAGAAGCTGCGTATAGCCTCATGCCGTCTACCATGTAGCAAGTGTATTGTGCCTTCTATAACCCCATCTACACTTCCCTCCAAATCTTGCTGAAGCTCTAGCGCTTTCTCCCATTGGAAGGTCCGAATATAATTCTGAATCAATAACAGCTTCGCCTCTGAGGTAGTGAGCGAACTCAGAATCCGTACTGCCGCAGCTTCATCCTCATTCAAGCGAAACAGCTCTGCCCGAACAAGTTCGTACTGCCCGGAGTGAAGCCAGCCCCGCAGCCTTTCCGCATCCCGCTTCTCCTCAGCTGTAAATGCCGTAATTGTATATTGTTGAACAGCTGTTTCCAAATCCCCAGTCTTACTCTCTATAGTCGAAAAAAAGCGAAAATGTGAATGAAGGCAATCTAAATATTCATACAGCACCATGAGCTCAAAGGATTGCGCCAGATAGCGGTTTGCTACGGAATCCCCCAACAAGTACAGATAGGAAGCTGCCAAGTAATGTACAACAGGTTGACTGGGCAGCTTAGCACACATGGAAATGTAATAGTCCGCCCGCAACTCAAGCTGTATAGTAACCCAATCAGCAGGTGATATCGTTGAATCCTGCCACAAGTTCACTATGGCCTTCCTCCACAGCACCTCATAATCCGTAAGAAAATACAGCCGATCTCCCTGAAAGGTAGCTCCATAGGATTCCTGCTGATCCCCGCCGAGATAGAGCACACCTTCCCTGCGTAAGCTCTGCTCTAGATATATCCGTTCAGATCGGGTGGCTACAAGGTCAGCCTTTGCGCCAAGCAAACCGCTGTATTTATCCCATAACCACTTCTTTTCTTCTTCCGGGCAACGTTCTAGCAGAGCCACTACATAAGCTGCCTGCAAGGAGAGAACCTCTGAGAGCCAATAAGGAGAAGAGACAAGAATCGTGTATTGCTTCATGTTCAAAGAATAAATATCTGCAGCCGCAACTGCCCTAATCTGATTGTTAGTCTGCTGCTCACTGGTCATTCGTCCAGCAAAGCAGACCCCTTCCCGGTCGGGAAGAAGCTCTAGCAATCTTTTATATTCGTAGTCCTCCCAAGAACCTCCGCTTAGAATTAAATATTTCATGGGTGTGCCTCCTTGGAATCGGACAAATCCCCAATATAGCCTATTACCAGAGAGGCATTAGGGTGAAGCAGCAATTGACGGGAAGTAAACTTCCTATTGCTAATCATCCCAGGCAAGATCCCTCCTTTGTAAGCAACACGTTCAAGAGGTAGCGTGAGCGCTGAATCTCCCTCTGCAAGCAAATGAACCCCCGCTTCCTCCATTTCAGTCGATAAACTTACGATCAGATCAGCGGAGCCTTGGGTTATGGCCTTCACCACCCGCTCAATATAATGTTTCTCATATTGGATAGAAGTGGACAAATACAGAATGATCTCACTCTCATATAATGCAGATGCGTTCTTTAACGCCCGTAGCCATACATCCTCACCATGAACCGTTATCACTACATCATGTTCGCTAACCGGAAAGTCAGGAGCAGCGTCCACCAAAGTATCTCTGATCCAAATCCAGCGAATAGACTTGTAGCTCTGCTGCTCCCGTGCAGCTATCCATTGCTCCTTCAGCTCATCACAATTCCAAGCTTCATCACAATACACTATGGCCGTTACCAACGGAGAAGCTAAGGGTATCCTGCCCAATGGTATAACCGGCTGTGGAAATTTTAAGGATTCAGTAGGCGGTACTAAAAGTTCTTCGTTCTCTATCCCGCTTTCAAGTGCCCATTTCTTGTAGTATGTCTGCCAGCCATTCGTCTGTTTGGATTCGTCCTTCGTTCTCAGGTATCTATCCAGTGACTGAATAGCATGAACATACACAGCTTCACTCAGTGCCAGTTTCGCTCCAATCTGCCGCGCTCGGAGACACCAGTCAGCTATCATGAGATGCCGCCCTTGAAGCGAGGTGTCAAAGCCGCCAATTCGCTGAACCAATTCCTTAGTGAATAGAAGACAAGATCCGGTTAGCACTTCCACCTCGCGCCATTCGCCTTGATACCGCCCAAGACTGTAGCTTACATGCTCAGCTAATTCATGATGAGTACCAAAGTGAAGCCGTTTCTTCCCTTCCCCCCTCTCGGTAGATGAACGCGGAGCAATGACTCTAACGGAAGCATCATCAAAGGAAGCCCACATTAACTCGCTTAACCAGCCAGGCGATACCATAATCGAATCTTCAAGCAGAACAGCAAAGGTGGTCTCGATATGGGCCAGAGCTAGGTTGGGCATATACTCCTCCTTCTCATAGGGTAGGAAGAGCACTGGTTCCTCTGGCGAGAACTGTCTTGCTAATACCTCCATGGGGAAATCGGGCGTCATTGAAACAGCAATAATGCGCACAGCCACTCCCGAGTGACGCAGCAGCAGGGGTAAACAGACCCTGGCACATTCCATACGGCTAAGCTCAACTACAATAGAAATCCCATCTTCACTTGGCAAGGGTAAAAGTCCGGCACGTTCAAGGAAACCATATCTCCCTGCCAAGCGTTCCATATTCAGCGATTCATGTGACATTTGGACTCACGCTCCATTTATTTAAAGCAACTCTACCTATAGTCTATGAGCGGTTAAGCACGATATCCCTTAATTCCCTCCATTTACACCTTTGCCGCCTTCTTCTGTATGAGCTGCGCCTGTATTCGAAGAATTGGGTGCAGCTGGTGATGAATTGCTATCCTCTTGGCTATTCCCAGGGGTATCCTTGCTCTGATCTGATACTCCATTTTTATCTCCACTTACAGATGGTGCAGGAATAGCAATTCCCGGGGCACTGCTGCCATTAGCTCCGACAGGCTGACCCTGATTATCGTAGTAATACATAGGCACGTCTCCGACGACCATCAAATATGACACAGGAATTTCCGTATCCACTACTTGAGGCTCCATGTCAAAAGGAATAACCACCGCTACCTCCGTAACAATATGGATATAGACCTCAACTAAAATCATATTAATTCCGGCATTTTGCTGGCGAGTGCTGAGTTCAACCTTAACAGCACCTTGCGGTTCAATCTTGATCGGGATATCAGGTCCATAAGAGGCGATGAGAGGACTACCTAGTGCCTGACCGAGCGGAATATATTCTGTCTGATTATGCAAATCCTGCAACGTGGTCTGGATTACCTCTGCTGCTTGCGAAGTAATACGCATATGCTCCGCATAGTTCAACATAAATCCTGATATTTTCCCGTTCTTATCGGTCTTCCAATCAATTAGTTCCTCCGCATTTCCTCCGTTCGCAACTTGTGAAGTGATCGCTTTATTTATCGACTCTGTTGCAATTTGCTTCACACGAATTTGCGCTAAATGCAAGATAGGTGGCTTCATGTGCAGCTCCACGTATCGCAGTGCTTGTAGTACAAGCACAATCAATACCAACGATGCAATCAACCAAAATTTGCGCCGGCTTCTTGGCTTACGCGTGTTTCCGCCGGAAACGGTCATCTTTCTCTCTGCCCTACTGGATGATCTCATATGACTTCTACTTCGCTTAGCTTCAAAGCGTGCACTCTGTGGTCTTGCCGCTGCCCTACTAGGTTTTGACTTGAACGCGGAGCTTCTTCCAGAGAACCTCGGCGTCCCGCCCCCATTTATTTTTGGCAGCCGAAGCTGACCTAGATCAGGTAATCTTAGCCCTCGGTTCCCCCATTTTCTTAATCTCCCCATTGCGATAGTCCCTCCCACCTTACGTAGAGGTCAAGCCACCTCCACTTAGTTTAAGGTATTCGGAAAGAAGACAAAAAAGAAGAACGTTCCCTCCGGCGGATAATGCCAAAGAAACGTTCTTCATTTATTTGATGATCAATTAATATTAGTGCATTCTACTCCGTTTATCTTCCTGTAGATGGTCCCAGTGCCGCCGTATAAAGATACCGATTAGAATAGCGATAAACACGGCATACCAAGTAATATATCCATTCCATTCTTCCCTAGGGACGATTAAGCTTGAGCCGATCGTACCGAATAGCCAAATGTAGGACAGATTCCCAAGCACGGTTCCCCAAATAAAAGATGATGCTTTTATCGGTGAAACAGCGGACATAAAATTGATTACATTGTTCGGAATAATGGGAATCGTACGTAGAAGGACCAGCGTCCAAATTCCATATCGGTCCAAGTAACGCTGCCATTTGTCATACCTTTTCAGCTTGGACCTCCATTTTCGATCAAACCAATTGTAAAGATATCGTCGAATCAGGAAGTACATCAGTATTCCACCCAGATTACAAGCCAGCCAACTAATTATCATACCTCCAATAACGTTAAATACAGACACATGGAGGACAATCAAAATTACGAACGGAAAAAATCCTAATATACTCTGCAACAGCGCCAATGGAATCGTCACAAATAAAATAGAGGGTCCACTAAGGCCAAGCGTTTGCAGCAGCCAATCTATCCAGGTATTTATGGTCTCTGTCATGAAGCAGTCTCCTCTCTTGACTCCTTGCAGCAGCTGCCTCCTGATTTACTTCGCTAAAGCATAAGTGTGAGCATTAAAATATAAGCAAAGTATAGATATTCCTTTGAATACTTTGCTTATATTCCCAAGAAAAACACCCCTTCCGGGGTGTTTTATTGAATGATTTTGCTTATGAAGTGCATTTGTAAAGAACAGTGGTTAGCGTACAAGTTACACTTTTGTAATCCATTGATTCTTCACATCATATCACAGAATTCTATCTACTTACAATTCTACACCTTGAATCCACGCATTCACTTTATCCGGGTTGTTTTCTACCCAAGTTTTAGCAGCTTCTTCTGGTGACTTCCCACCTTGAACCTCAACCATTACTTTCGCCATGTCTTCTGCTGTCCACTCGAATTGATCCAAGAACTTATAGACATTCGGCATGTCTTCTTTCAGACCTTGACGAACCATCGTATGGATTTGCTCATCCGCACCATATACACCTTTTGGATCTTCCAGATATTTCAGGTCCATATTGGCGAACATCCAGTGTGGTGTCCAACCCGTTACAACGATAGGCTCGTTGTTGTCATAGGCTTTTTGCAGCTCCTGTGCCATCGCTGCCGATGAACTTTCTAGAAGCGTATATTCACTAAGACCATATTCCGCAATAGCCTTTTCAGTCGTCGTCATAATACCAGCACCAGGCTCAATTCCGATAATTCGATTGCTCAATTTACCTGCCAGGTCACTGTTCTTCAAGTCTTCAATAGAATTAATATCCATGTACGCTGGAACCGCTAAACCAACTTTAGTTCCGTTCAAATTAGCTCCTAAATCTTCGATTTTCGAACCATACTTCTCTAAATAAGCTGCATGCGTGCTTGGTAGCCAAGCTGCGACCATAGCATCCGCACTACCATCAGCAACCCCTGCCCACATTGGGCCTGCATCTACCTGCAGCATTTCAACGTTAGTTCCAAGCTTAGTTTCAAGTACTTCTTTAACAACATAAGTACTCGCAATTTCAGAATCCCATGCCACATAAGCCAATTTCACTTTTTCTTTACTAGTGGATGAACATCCGGCAATAACAGTAATCATCATAATCACTAACAGGAATAAACCTATATTTTTTTTCTTCATATCTATTTAAAACCCCTATCTCTGTTTTGGTTTTAGTGCGTTCTGCGTTAAACGGTCGAGTAGAATAGCTATAATAACGATAGCAATCCCCGCCTCGAATCCATCTCCTGTCTTAGCCTGCGATACCGCGCGGTATACATAGGCACCTACACCTTGCGCACCAATCATAGATGAGATGACAACCATCGAGAGTGATAACATAATCGTCTGATTGACGCCTGCCATAATCGTTGGCAGTGCGATCGGCAGCTGCAATTTAACCAGCTTCTGAGTTGGTGTTGAACCGAAAGCATCGGCTGCTTCAACTAGCTCCTCTGAAACTTGACGAATACCGAGATTGGTCAAACGAATTGTCGGTGGAATCGCAAAGATGATCGATGCAATTACACCTGGAACTACCCCAAGTGAGAAAAAAGATACCGCTGGCAATAAATACACAAATGCCGGCATCGTCTGCATAAAGTCCAAAATAGGCGTAACTGTATTTCTAACCGCATTTCTCTGCGCACACAAAATACCAATCGGTACGCCGATTACTACAGCCAATATCGAGGCGGTTAGAACAAGGGCTAAAGATTGCATCGAAGGTCCCCATAATCCGAGATTATCGATTAAGAGCAGTCCGATTACCGCAAATAAAGCCATGCGCCATTTCCCAATCCAATAAGACAAAGCTGCAATAAGTACGATAAGCACTAATGCAGGCAGGAAAGTGAGCGCACCTTCAATTGCAGAAACCATTCCACCGATTATCGTAGCGATAAAGTCAAACAAGGGGCCACAATACGTAGTTAGCCAGTTTTCCAACCACTCGAGGGCCTTTCCTAAAGGCAGTTTTGGAATGTCCATTAAGATCCTTCTCCTTCCGGTACCGCGTTACCCGCGAGTGCGGAAAGAACGGCTCCCTTAATCACAATGCCCTTTAATTTATCCGCTTCATCTACGACGGCTACAGGCAAATGTGTCTCAGATATTAGTTCAAAGAAATCATTGAGCAGCGTTTCTGGATATACACGAGGGATCTCCCGCCGTGTAACCTCTAGGATGGATTTATTATCCTTTAGTGCCTGCGCTGCGTCCTCAGCTGTAATAACACCCAAGAGCTTGTTTTCTTTGTCTACCACATACAAGCTGAATATTCCGCTATCACGCATTAATTGAAGTGCTACCCGAGGTCCACGCTCAGGTCTAACCGTTTCCGGTTGCCGCATCACATGAGCTGCTGTTAGCACCTTGGACAAGTCCACATCCTCCACGAACCGCTCTACATATTTATTGGCAGGTTGAATGAGAATCTCTTCCGGTGTACCAATCTGCACGATAACACCATCTTTCATCAGCGCAATCCGATCACCAATCCGCAGGGCTTCGTCTAGATCATGAGTGATGAACACAATCGTCTTCTTCACTCTGGACTGCAATTCCAGCAGCTCCTGCTGCATGTCTTTACGGATCAACGGATCCAGTGCACTAAAGGCTTCGTCCATGAGCAGGATATCTGGGTCATTAGCAAGTCCTCTTGCTAGTCCCACACGCTGCTGCATCCCTCCGCTGAGTTGATCCGGGCGATGGTTCTCCCATCCCTTTAGACCCACTAGATGCAATGCCTCCATGGCCCGTTCAGTTCTCTTCTTTTTATCTACGCCCTGAACCTCAAGTCCGTATTCCGCATTCTCCAATACCGTCCGGTGTGGAAACAATGCGAACTTCTGAAACACCATGCCGATGTTCTTGCGCCGAAATTGCCGAAGCTCCTCCGGGTTCATTTTCACGACGTCTTTTCCTTTAAAAAGGACTTGTCCCCCTGTAGGCTCAATCAAACGGTTCAACAAACGAACCAACGTTGACTTACCGCTGCCGGACAATCCCATAATGACGAATATTTCTCCTTCTTCAATGCTGAATTCGGCTTTGTTGACTCCGACCGTCAACTTTAATTCCTGAGCGATCTTTTCCTTCGACCACCCTTGCTCTAATAATGGAATCGCCTTTCCCGCATCATGACCGAATACTTTGGTTAGCTTTTTCACCTCTATAATAGCCATGCCGTCCTCCTTCTCCCGAAAATAAATCCGGGTTTAGTTCACTTATAGTAGTGTACCGGACTATTGAAAATTCATGCAAACACCATATACGGATAAAATTTAGTGTACAGTTTTAACTTTACGTACTTTATGTATAGAATACTCTGTTTTACACCAAATTCCTTTCTTCATGATTTCTTTACTTATAGAGGGGGATTTGATTACAATACATTGTATAAGGTTGCAGCAGTCTATCGACCTATTCCTCAGGAGGGACATCATGAACGATTTAGAAGGGTTAACACCCGAACAAATAGAGAAGATTAGTAAGGCCCGTGAACGCGTGATAGACTCTATCGGTAAAAATATGGACCTATACGGCATCACTTTATCCATTGGGCATTTATACGGTTATATGTATTTCAATCAAGGTCCAGTGACACTGGACGAGCTTAGCAAAACAATGGGAATGAGCAAAACGTCCATGAGTACGGGAGTCCGTACCCTCCTAGATCTGAAAATGATCGATAAAGTTTGGGGGAGAGGGACTCGCAAAGACCTGTTTACCACTGTGCCTGACTGGCATCAGAACTTCAGTGATTACTTCTCTATTAAATGGAGAAAAGCCGTCGAAGGAAATATGATTTCACTAGCGAAATCACTTGCAGAAATTAACGATATGAAAAAAGAGTATAGTGACGATAGTAAACTTATGCAGCTCTTAAATACAGATGAAGAGAAGATTACCGAATCCATTAATTACTACCGCTGGTTGCTAAAATTAATAGAATCCTTTGAGAATGGTAAGATCTTCGAATTTATCCCTAAAGAAGAATCTTAATTCCAAAACAAAAAAACGACAGTGCTCCTGTAAAAAGGAAACCACTGCCGTTTTTTTCGTTTAACCTTCGATTAAGCTTACATCATCCAAATAAATCGTGCTGCCCGCACTAATTTCACTATTCGTTTCCGTACTGTTCCCATCAATAAGCCCTAGTAAAAATACCAGATGAGCCCCTGCGTCTGTCGCACCGTTCATGGTAAATGTGTAGCTGAATTCTTTCATATTCTGGGTCAAAGCTATAAGCTCAGCTTCCAAATATTTGGTGTAGTCCCCGCCTTTATGCTCCACAGCTACCTGAATATTACGGTTTACCGTAGAACGGGCCTTAAACTTCAAGGTGTACATCTTTCCCTGAACAAGCTTCAGGTTTTCGTAATCCACTTGTGCGCTGTAGGCAGCTTGCCCTGTGCCCGTCAGGTCTATCGCAAATTCCCCATCTTTTACAGCAGCAGATCCAATTCCATCAAAATACTGACTCCACCCCTTGGAATCCACATCAAAGGTTCCATTATCCAGCGTGCCGCTTGGTGGTGTCACTGGCGGACCACCCTGTACCTCCCGGACCACAATATCGTCAAAAGAAATCGTATGTGGCGTACTGTTAGCCTTAGGATCAGCGCCCAGTGATTTGCCGATCAGATAATTCAGCTTCAGCGGATTGCTGTTAGACACCGTAAATTGTGCGCCATACGTTGCCCAATCGGCAGTAATATCAAACTTAGCTTGAGCGGAAGCTGCAGAAGTATTGGAGTATTCTAGGATGATCTGCCGCGGAACCGTTGATTTCGCCTTAAAGCTCACCTCATACGTTTTTCCGCCTTCCAGTGGGATACCCTCTTGGTAAAATTGTGTATGCCACGCCTCCCATCCTGCTGACGTAATCAAAATTTCTGCCACGCCATCCTTCACATCAAACGCAGAAACACCACCTTCTCCAGACCATGTAGACCACCCTGTCTTACCACTGCCGAACGAGCCATTTATGACTAGATTGTTATCGTTAGCAAGTATCGTCTGAAGCACATATCCATTTGCGTAGTGGTCAGCTTCTACAGTGATTGTATAGCTGCCCTCGGATGGAAATACTGCCGCATCGATTGTAATTTTTCCAGGCTGAATGGTGTACTGTTCGGTTTCAAGAGTTATACCATTAACCTTCACTGCAACGATTTTCTTTCTCCAATCCTCATGATCTATGAAGGTTAGCTCAATCGGCTGCGAAACTCTGTTATTGCTGCTATCGCTTAGTAATTCCTGCGGTTTGGCCGGTGCATTTTTGATTTCAAATTTCACGTTATCAATGATAATATCATGGCTTTGAGGAATACTAATTCCCTCAACCTTTCCAAGCAGGAATTTAAGAGACAATGTGTCCTTACTGCCTTGACGGAATTCGAATGTGTAATGATTCGTTGCTGGTGTGAGCTCTACAATTTTTGTAAACGAAGCCTGATAAGACGCATTTTCAACATTCACACCGATTTTTCGGGCAATGGTTGAACTGGCATCAAACTCCAGCACATAATCTACTCCACTGGCAGCTTTCAAATTATTTTGAAACAACATCACGGAATATGGCTGACTACCCGTATTCGTAATGTTAAACTTCGCTGTTCCATCTGTAGCAGTAGCAGTGCTCTGTCCGCCCTGCTCCGTCAACAGCCGATCCCAGGCATGAAATTCAGTGTTGAATTCACCATTCACCAGCGGGTAGTAGACAAGTGATGGATCATAATAAAAGCTCGTGCGCAGCAACTTGAAGTTATCCAAGATGACTGTATCGGTAGCACCGTTCAGAAGTAATACAAATTGTCCCTCATGATCCGTTGCACCTGCAAGGTTGGTGAAGACTGCTTTTATTTCTTGTTCACCTTGGGCTAAGTTAACCGACTGCTGAGCATGTACGCTGCCGTCTTTTCCAAGAAGCTGAACTGTGGCAGTACGTGCAGAGGATACTGCAGCATTAAAGGTAAGCTCATAATCTTGGCCCTGTATGAGCTGAATTCCCTTCTGAAGCAATCGAACTTCGTCACTTTCGCTGCCGCCAATCTGCACATTCAGCTTGCCTTTGTCATCTACTTTAGCAGTGGCCGTTGCACCATTAGCTGTTTCTACATGCCAATAACTCATCCGATTCGGCTCACCAAGATCGAAAGTGCCATTGTACAGATGATTGCCGCTGCCAAGCGGTGCCTTCGGGCCATCATGATTGAACGGAATACTTTCTATCTCTTCGAGACGAACATTTCCCAACCAAACTGGTGAAGCATTAGTACCCATGTTGAACTCTATCCGTGCTGCAATATCAGAGTTCTCTTTCATTTGAAACATCGTTTCGTAATGGGTCATCTGGGAAGTCAACTCTGCCTTAAGAGCTGGGGAATAGGCAGCAAAGCCACGTGATTCTCCCCCCGTTAATTTAACGCTAATATTACGTGAAACGTCTGTTTTCGCATCGAAGCTGAGCTTATAGAATCTGCCTTTAGCAACGGATACGATAGCTTGAGGTTGAACGGAATAAGCATTGCCTCCAGCATTACCGATATTTACCTTTACGAAGTTTTGCCCCCCAATCGGTACAGTGGAGACAGTAGCCTCAGTTCCTGGTTCTTTAAACAAAACCCAGTGTGAAGTATTCGGTATGCCCATTCCATCATCTCCCGGAACCTGCTCCGTGAAGTTGTTGTTATAGACAAGGTTGCCGTCAGGAAGTGCTAGCTTTGAGCCTTCCAAGTAAGGTTCCTTATCCAGCGTTACTGGCACCGGCTCACGATACTCACGGCCTGTCAGTTCATAAACTCTGACATAATCAACCTGCATCGATTTTGGAAACACGGTCTCTGGTGTTGGATCACCATCGAAATTGCCACCAACAGCCAGATTTAACAGCAGGTGGAACTCCTGATTAAATGGTGCTGGATAAGCATTATTCGCAGGCTGCCCGTTGCTAATGCTGTACCAGTCATTTTTAGTCAAGAACAGATTACCGTCTACATACCAGCGAATTTCACCTGGCTCCCACTCAATGGAATACGTATGGTACTGTTCAATCGAAGTGCCTTTCGGAAATACATACTCTTTGCCGGAATATACATTGTTTGGCCATTCGCCACCGTAGTGAATGGTACCTGCTACCGTATTAGGACGGCTGCCCCAGCCTTCCATAATATCAATCTCGCCAGAGGAAGCCCAACTCCCGTACTCGTAGTTCTTCGGCAGCATCCAAATCGCTGGCCAGTACCCTTTTCCGGCAGGCGCTTTAGCCCGAATCTCAAATTTCCCATATTTCTTGCTGAACAGACCTTTCGTTTTAAGTCGTGAAGAAGTGTACTCCTTACCACTTACTGCTTCTTTACGCGCAGTAATCACTAGATTACCATCCTGTACCTTTGCGTTCTTCTCATCATTTGTATACCATTGTTTCTCGTTGTTGCCCCAACCTGGATTATTAAATTGCGAACCATCCCCAAGGTCATAGGTCCATTTCGTAGGATCAATGCTTCCTTCATTGAATTCATCTCCCCAAACCAGCGTCCATGGATCGTTTGTTGGTGTTGGTGTTGGTGTCGGTGTCGGTGTCGGTGTCGGTGTCGGTGTCGGTGTCGGTGTCGGTGTTGGTGTTGGTGTTGGTGTTGGTGTTGGTGTTGGTGTTGGTGTCGGTGTCGGTGTCGGTGTTGGTGTTGGTGTCGGTGTTGGTGTTGGTGTCGGTGTCGGTGTCGGTGTCGGTGTCGGTGTCGGTGTCGGTGTCGGTGTTGGTGTCGGTGTCGGTGTCGGTGTTGGTGTTGGTGTTGGTGTTGGTGTTGGTGTTGGTGTTGGTGTTGGTGTTGGTGTTGGTGTTGGTGTTGGTGTTGGTGTTGGTGTTGGTGTTGGTGTTGGTGTTGGTGTTGGTGTTGGTGTTGGTGTTGGTGTTGGTGTTGGTGTTGGTGTTGGTGTTGGTGTTGGTGTTGGTGTTGGTGTTGGTGTTGGTGTTGGTGTTGGTGTTGGTGTTGGTGTTGGTGTTGGTGTTGGTGTTGGTGTTGGTGTTGGTGTTGGTGTTGGTGTTGGTGTTGGTGTTGATATTGGACCTCCATTACCAGAACTGCTTGAGGCTGAAGTTGCTACTGGCAGTGTCGTTTTACTAGTGTTTCCTTTCTTTAATGGCGAGCCGCCAATCGTTACTCCATCGGCTTTGTTATCTATTGAGGTTACGCTTCCGCTGCCTTGAATCGCTGTGCCTCCAGCGCTCGCAGTCAGGATTAACGCGGCCACCTGTGCATTGTTCTCCAGAGTCAATTGCGTTGAGCTGCCCACCGTAAGACTGGCAACAGTTCCTGAGATTCTTAGCAAAGAACCGCTGACTGCTGAGTCTGCCGAGCGAACCGCTGCAAATATCCCTCGAAGTGAGATAATATGAGGAACGACGTTCATCTCAACATCCCCAAAGCCCGCTCCCGTAAGATCGCTACTCTCTTCCAAGATAGCCCCGGATTGCAGCTGCACAGTACCCACAGCTGTTGACCCGTTGGTATAAATTCTAACCTTACCGTTAGGTTTGGCTACTTGAAGCGGCCCAAGTGAAGTATTGTGTAAGCCAATACTCTGCTCACCACCACCTCGTACAAACGTAGTCCCTGTTACCTTTACACCTTCAAGCTTCGCATTCCCTTCGGCAATCCCCTCCGTTAAATAAAGATTACCTTGGATGACAGTATCTTCAAGAACCACATCGGCATGATTAATGATTACATTGCCCCTTACTGTTCCAAGCGAAGTCTCTCCAGATTTTAAGATGAGTCCCGAAACCATTCGATCAGCAAGCTGAGCAAGCTCTGCACGTGTAATTCCGCCCTCAGGCTTAAACAAACCTCCAGGATAACCTTTAATAAAGCCAGCACTCGATAGGGCTGCTATCGCTTTCGCAGTTTCATCACTGACTCCGTTCAAATCAGTGAATGCTGCTGTGCTACTTTTGTCCGTATTGAAACGAAACACTTTCTCCAAGGATAGTGCCGCCTCAGCACGCGAAAGCGCATGTGAAGGATAAATATTGTTATTCTTATCACTGCTTAAATATCCAGCTGTAATCCCTTTGGCAATATCACTCTTATACCAGTCTGTAGCCAGCACATCCGCTGGAAGCTTATCCGATTGCTCCTGATAATTAAATATACGATTCATAATAGCCGCGAACTCTGCCTTTGTGACTTCCTTACCCGGTCGAAACGACCCATCGTCATATCCACTTATAATCCCATTTGCGCTCCAACGCTGTAATGGACCTGCAGCCCAATGGCTTGGAGATACATCCGTAAACGCTTTCAATACATCGATTGTTTCATTTTCCACTTTCGTTGCCGCTGAATCAGGTGAGTTTCCCTTTAATGGCTCTGCCGCTGAAGCATTCATGCTCCCAACCGGTGATAGCAGCCCGGTGACAAGGAGCATAGCAGCTATTGCTGCCGTGAAATTCCTCTTCATCCTAAACATCACTCCTCGAATTTCGTAATATTCGTAATTCAAGCGAAGAATCGAAATCGGTTTCGACAATGTTATTGTTACTTAGATTTCCATATTTGTAAAGATGCAATTTTGAATTTTTTTACATAAATTTTTTTCGGAATATATCTCAGTATTAAAATATCCGTTTGACTTGTTTCGGCAATAAGAATAGACTTAAAATAACTGTTTTACTCTTCACTCCATTCAAAAAAACTCATAAATAACCGCTCTACTACAGTCTTTCCCCCATATTCCAACTATTAAGCGGAGGGTGGCTTATACTACATATGAATATCAAAATGATTGCCGAAATGGCAGGCGTTTCTGTCTCGACCGTTTCGAAAATTATGAATAATTACAGCGATGTTTCGGAAAAGACCAAGAAAAGAGTCCTGGAGATCATCGAGCAAACTGGATATTCACCATCCAACTCCGCCAAGACACTTGCAACCAAAAAATCGAATCTGATCGGTGTGATTTTTGCGGGTGAGCTTAATGTAGAATTTACGCACCCTTTTTTCGTTGAGGTATTAAACTCCTTCAAGAAACAGATGGGTGTTCTGGGATACGATCTCATCTTCTTTTCAAACGAAAAATTTATTAGCAGCGGAGATTACTTCGCGCGCGCTGTTCATTTTAATGTGGATGGCTGTGTCATTATATCTGGACAGAAGATGGAGCCAACGATCCACGATCTGGACATGAGCAGTATCCCTTGTATCGGGGTAGATCTCGAACTAAAAGGGAAGAAGTCAGGCTTTGTTATGTCAGATAACTTCCAAATATCCTCTAAGGTCGTAGAGCATTTTTACCTTCTTGGTTATAGGGAGCTTGGTTTTATAGGAAGTGCCGCGGATTCAGAAATATCCAATCTACGGGAAGCAGGATATACCAAAGCTATCGAAAGTTTCGGTCTCCCTTTGAACCGGCTTTGGTTTGTACATGGCGACGATTTCTTTGAGACTAGCGGGTATACGGCTATGCAACAATTAATTCAAAGCGGCAGTTTACCAAAGGCCATTTTTGCTGCCTCTGATTTATTGGCTTTAGGAGCCATCCGTGCATTAAAAGAACATGACCTCCGGGTCCCTGAGGATATCGCCATCATCGGCTGTGATGACATCGAAGCCTGCAAATATACTACACCAAGACTGTCTACCATCCGTCAGAACAAACAACGACTTGGTATCCTCGCTGCCCATATGCTCTATGACTTGATTAACAATCAGTCAGGTGGCGGTTCATTTGTTGTGGAGCCTGTACTTATTGTGCGCGAGTCCTGCGGAAGCCAATTGAAATCTTAAGGTATAACATAAATAAATCCCCTCAAAGTTTACAACGTCTCAGACCTCGATAAGATGTCTAAGGCATTGTCTAACTTGAGGGGATTTTTCATGTAGGGAACTTACAATTTCATTTTAGAATTTCGCAAGTAGATTTGAAATACTCTGAGCTGCCTCGGCACGGGTTGTCATCGATTGCGGAAGGAAGTTACCATCCTGATGACCCGTCAGAAGCTTAGCTTCTAGCGCACCTTGTACATAGGTTACTGCCCAAGGACTAACTTTAGAGCTGTCATTAGTCGCATGGAATGAGCTTGCTTCCGGCTTAACGCCCGTACGATATGCATAGGCTCTTACCAGCATAGCTGCCATTTCCTCGCGGGTAATCTGTTGATTCGGGTTAAAACGATCCTCGGATACGCCTTGAATAATACCTGCTTCAAAGGTTGCATTGACCGCCTCTTCGTACCACGATCCAGCAACTACATCTTGGAATGAAGTCGGACGACTCGCAGTTAAGGAAAGCGCTCTGCTGAGGAGAGCTGCATATTCTGCTCTTGTGATGGAACCCGATGGGTTAAACATAGAGTCAGATTGTCCCTTCACAATTTGTTTAGCAGATAGTTCCTGAATAGTCTTGTATGCCCAGTGACTTTCAGGTACATCTCGATAGCTGTTTTGGAACGAAAGAACAACGTATTGGCTAAAATGATTCAAATCTACGGTAAGACTGGTTTTGGACGGATTCATCGTCCCCCCTAGATAGGTAAAGCTGCCATTTTCCTCAATACGATAAATACCCGCTAGAGCTGGATTGGTTCCATTTAGAATCGGTAGTGTTATCTTCACGGGTACTGGGAATTGCTTCAGTGAATATTTATTACCAGACTCATCTGACATGATTAATGAGAAGTCCATGATGTCACTAACCCGTGAATACGGTGTAGTTATTGTAAGTTGATTCGATTGAATGGCTTCCATCTTCAAAAGTATTGTTGCTGTCTTCGCAGTTGATGGCAGAAGCTTACGAAGCTCGTTCAATACTTTGGAGGACATAATGGCACGAACCCCATTCACTTGAATCTCTAGATCCCTATTGCCGATCTGATCGAGTTGATCGATCGGAATCATAACTTGATTCTTATCCGCTTGAAGCTGCAAGATGATGTTTCCTTCAGCACTCTTCGTTAAGAGTTCATCTGGGATAACAACCGCCCCTGCAGGCAGCTCCGGCTTCACCACCACTGGCGGCGTAACGCTTGATCCTGGGTTCCCCCCACCCGTTGATGGTGTTGTCGAGGTATCATTTTCGCGCATAACAGCAATAGTGTAAATCTGTTTGGTTCCATCTTGAGCTGTCACAGTTACGGTGATCATATTAGTGCCGACTTGTAAATCTCCACTGCCTGTTATCGATACACTAGCCATAGGATCCGCTGCTGTATAGGTTACTTGCGTAACGGTTGTCGAGTAAGGTACAGTCAGTTCGTAGTTGTATTGCCCAGAGGCAAATTCACGAATCGTAGTTCCATTAACGCGAAGATCTACCAGATCTGCATTGCTTGAAGACTCCGCTTCAGGCTGACGCGTAATGATAATCGTATAAATATTTTGTAATCCGTCTTGAGCTGTCACGGTAACCTTCACGACGTTCCTACCAACCTCAAGGGCTCCACTACTCGTAATCTTAACTACGCTAGTCGGATCGTATGCCGTATAGGTAATATCCGTTACCGACGTACTATAGGGAACCGTTACGTTATAGTTCAACGTACTAGGTGCAAAAGCTGGTAGAGTTTCCCCATTCATTCGTAGATCGGACAGCAGAATTTGGTTAGGTAAGGATTCTGACTCACGGATGACGATAATGGTATACACATTCGAGCTGCCGTCTGGAACTTGGACATGCGCTTCCACCAGATTCTCGCCTACTTGCAGAGATTTACCACCTATGACATGAACGCTTAGTAAAGGATCTGCTACCTTATAAGTGACCTCTGCGACCGAAACATTATTCGGTACACGAATCGCATAGTTCATTTGATCCGGTGTGAAGCCGATCAACGATTGACCGTTTACCTGAAGATCTACTAGTGTTGCCTGAGAGATCTGTACTTCTTTAGTTGCAGTGGTCAAATTCGGCATCGTTTCATGCCCTTTCGCATCTGCAATCATCGCTTGCGTAATTTGTACAGCAGTAGCCTTTTCTTGTGGTGATACTCGTAGCTTAAGAATCGGAGCATCTGCTTGAATGCCATTCGTTGAGGTTAGAATGATTCTTGTCATTCCATTAACCGTCTCTTTGCGCACAATCTTAACGCCAGGTTGAGCCGGTTCAATCGATGAGAAGATGAGACTGCTGGAGTCTACATTCATATCGATGGCTGTCACATCTGAAGTCGCATTGTTGATTGATACTTCATAACCGTTAACCTTTTGTGTAGCAGCATCAACTAATTTTGTGAATCGCAAGTCCGCAGCACCCGATTGTTTCTGTTCGGTTTGAGGTATGAACATACCGTCAATGACATGAGAATCTCCAATGGATGGGTTCAGGCCAAGTGCAGTTAGAACTGTTGCAGCCAAGTCTCTTGTATTCCCACCTTGCAATAATTTTTCCTTCCCGTCTTCGGTGGCTACTGTTCTACCATTCGCCGCGAAGAAGATTGTGGTGGCAAGGGGCTCATCTTGCCCATGACTTGTTGCCATGCCCAAAGTTCCGTCTGCATTCTCTTTACCCCCACCATGGTCAGGCAGCATGAGGATGAGCGTGTCTTCCAACAAATGATTGTTCTTTAAAGCATCATAGATGGTCTGGATGTTCTTATCCGTCTTCTTTATTTGCTCATAATACGACTTCGTATAGAATCCATCACCATGGCCCGCCCCATCCATATCATCCAATTGGAAGAAAATTAACGAGGTATCTTTCGCTTTGCCGCTAGCTGCGTATTGCGTGAACGCCGCTACATCAGCTTCATCTCCTAGGGAATAACCTTCGACACCAACAGAAGGTTCAATATGCCCCTGAACAATGTTGCTCCAGGTGGAGAATACCGTTTGTTTAGTAGCAGGCAATGCCTCCCTAATTTTTTTGAATACCGTTGGGTAGTCCCATGATTCACTGTATGTGTAGGCTGCGGTATCGTCATTATATAGACCATGCTTTTCATAACCAACACCATTAATCATCGAACCCCAGTTTGGGGATGAGCTGGAAGGTAAAGTAGTTTTAGCCGTATAGCTAATAGCTCCATGCTCGATAATGTTCCGAATGGCTGGAATTTGCAGGCGATCGCCTACCTTTTCTTTCTTGGAGCTAGGCGTCTCCCAATAAGGAGCATCCTTGGAGACCGCTACACCCCCACCATCAATCCCGATGACAACTACACGTTTATAGGGCTGGTATTGGGCTTGGGCTGCCATATCTGCCAGCTCTTCATCCGAAATGCCTTTCGCAAGTGCAAGGTCACCTATCGTAACATAACCATCTGCATTAAGATCTTCGGAAGCTTTAGAATGGATCTGAATAACGGCAGGCGCCGATTCAAATGCCTTAATCGTTAGTTTTGTTGATCCAGTATAGAAATCCGCATGCTTAACTTCAATGATGCCTTGGCCGGAAGCACCAAGCGTATTGAATTTGAGCTCCGAGATTCTGGACTTTGCATACTCCAGCGGATTCTCGATGTTATAGACATTACCTCCTGGCAGTTCTAGTCTAACGATACCAGGGGTCGAAGCGTCTGTCTTCGTTGCGCGAGATGCGCTGACAAATTCGAACTGTTCTGGATCATAGGCTATCTCAACGACAGCTTTGTCCACTTTAGTCGTCATATCAGGTGTACGCAAATCTAGATTATATCGGAATTGCGTACCTTGAACCGTGTGCTTAGCTCCAATCAGATTTAATGAACCTGAAAAATCCTCAATGGAAGCAAGCGGTGGAGCACTGTTATACATATTAGAAACTTCCTGCGCGGTTAATGTTCTTCCATACATATGAAGCTCATCAAGCTGTACTTGCAGCGCATTGCTGTAATTGCCTGTACCATCATTTCCGATAATGGTTGACAATCCTGTATCCAGCGTACCCGTTCGACCTGCAATGGTCATGGTACTTGCTATACCCTGATAGTTCGTGCCATTAACTTTGGTCACATTTACAGGAACACCATCTTTATAAAAATCAACTCGCCCTGAAGCACGATCATGCGATATGGCGATATGATGCCAGGTGCCGTCTACAACATTTGGAATTTGGGCATCTGCACGCG
Organism: Paenibacillus sp. FSL E2-8871; assembly: GCF_038000345.1. Lineage (NCBI taxonomy): Bacteria > Bacillati > Bacillota > Bacilli > Caryophanales > Paenibacillaceae > Paenibacillus > Paenibacillus sp. FSL E2-8871. Next base: position 3,639,807 of record NZ_JBBOBV010000001.1, read on the forward strand.
ATTCGCCGGATGTATTAAAGTTCCATTGGAGTGCACTTCCCTTCAGCGCTAAGGCATAACCTACATTTGCACCGGAATCCCAATTTTTGTTGGATAGAATCGCAGGGTCTCCTGAGACAGAAGGCGATTTAACCCAAAATGCGAACGAGAAGTTCTTGTCCTTGCCGAATTGCAGACTTGTTGACTTGCCAAGATCAACATATTGCAGCGCTGAGCTCTTGGAATCGATACTCAAGGCTTGTCCGACGCGACCTTTCACGAACTGTGGATCTTTAACCGGTGTTGCCGGTATAGCATTTACAGATTGATCCTCCAAAGTATTCTCGAAGGACATCTGTAGAAGTGTATCCGCAGAGAGCACTGAGCTACCAGTAAAATCGATTTCACTCATACTGGTGAATAAAGCGGTTGGGTTATAGGTGCTCGTGACAACAAATTTCACATATCTACCTTGTATCGCTTTATCCAGAATATTGAAGTCTTGATAGCTCGTGCCTTTCCAGGTTTTCTGGAATATGCCGATCGCTTTATTCGCCGGATTGCTCAGGTACGCCGGATCGGTCAAATCCGATAATTGATCCGAGGCGTAGAGTTCAAAATCCTTTGGAAATTCCAGAGCCGTCTGACTTAAGCGGCTAGTGCGCCCAATACCAGTTAAGTTCTTACTGCCCTTCATGTCGATTATCACCCAATGTGGAAATGAAGCGACAGGCTCCTGCCATTTTGAATGCCAAATCGTAGCCGTATCGTTATCTAGGATGTTCGCAGCATTGGCATTTTCATTGTCCGCATAAGAACTAAAGGAGTTGATAGTGAATGCGTTCTTAGGAATAAAGGAATATATTGCTGCCTGTTGTATTTTTTTATAGACCCACTGAAGCTCGACATAAGCAAGGTCAATTTCGGTTGGGCTATTTCTTGCCGTCAGTTGTCTGGCTTTCTGAAGTTGGTTCGCAAGCTCGTCCAGCTGGTCTTTCGGGTAAGATACACCACTGACTTTATCGCTGTTCTTTTGGAAGAATGCAGCGTCATGAATTAATGTGGTGAGCTGTTCAAAGGTAAAGAGCTGAACACCCTTATAGGAATCCGACAATACTTTGTTTTCCGTGGCTGTGAGCGATCTCTTCCAGATTCTCAGATCATCTATGGTAATCGTTGCTCCACCATTTCCTTTGTTTCCATCCACACCAATCAGCGTGTTAAAGGTTGTATCTACACTTTGATTACCAAGCGAGGCAATACTCCCCGATGCCTTCTCCGTCCCATCTACATAAACTTTTGCTAAGTTGCTTGTTCTGTCCGCTGTAATGGTAAAGAGATGCCACTCCGTTCCTACACTTGATGCTGTAATATCCGCTCTTTTCGTTCCATCACTAATATTTAAGGTCATACCATTGGTGGAGGCAGGTCCAATATACCAACCTAGATTACCGCCACTATTCCAGTTTTTATTGGAAAGGATAGTCTGATCCCCGGAAAGATTGCCTTTGTGCCAGAAAGACACGGTGAAGCTTCCTGCTCCGAATTTCAAATCATCACGTTTGCCCAAATCAATATAATTACTATTACCCGCTGCAATGAGCGCAGCTTTATTGGATTTACCATCGACATACGTTACATTGCCTGCTAGACTTGCAAGCCCTGTCACGTCTTTAGCTTCATCGGATAGGTTACCATCCAATCTCATATCGACCACTAGATCCTTCCACATGGTCGATGGATCAATTGGCGTCAGTTCAGGTGCTTCATTGCCGGCTGTGAACGATTGCTCTAGCGTTGCAGAGCGATTCCCGTAGGCATCAACAGCTGTCACTTGAACAATGTATGAAGTTTGAGGTGCAAGTCCTTCGAGTGGAATATTCATTGCATTCGGAACCGGGGAAAAGTAATAGTCAGAGAATACATTCACAGATTTGCTGCTAACTCCAGACCTTTTATCGATAACATTGATTTCATAATGATGCATAGATTGATCATCTTTCGCTTGCTTAAAGGAAAGTAAAGGTACCGTATCCTGATTCGTTATGTCGAGTTCACTATTGAATACAGGAGCAACCTTATTACGGTTAGCTGTAGTGTACTTGAAATTGCTCTTAATTGCTTCATTCGTCGAGCCTTTTAGCTGAATGACCCACTTGTCTCCAGCAACTGTACCCGCACTGTTGAATGGAGGCTGCGGCTCAGCCGTCCATTTACCGTCTGTGTAGATATCTCCAGGATCTGCGTTAAACGCAATCCGATCCACCTCAACCCGATCCGCATATACCTCAACGAAGTCGGCCTGACTGACAGGAAATTCAAAACGTCCTTCAAGTCCCTTCTTAGTCACTTGGGAGTAACCGCGATCGGATTCAATGTAAGACATGGAGCCAAGGTTAACTGAAGTGAAATCCTTCTGGTAAATGGAGCGATCATCACTAATATTCAGATGGGAATGTCCGGAGAAGGTAATCACTTGAGGATAGTCTTTGAGATCCGTATAAAGATTAGGATTCGATGCCTGTTGCCCATCCATTACCGTATTCGATATAGGTTGGTGCACATTCACGAAGATGGGGGTATTCTGATTCTTCGGATCAGCTGTAAGTTCTGCAAGTCTACCCTTTAGCCAATTACGCTGACCTGTATCTGAGTTGTAGTTGTTCCCGTTTAAAAATAAGAAATGATAGCCACCGATTTCAGATTCATAATAGCCATTCGGCTGGCTTGTGAACCAGTCCGTGGGATAATGTTCGTTGACTTTAGCAACGGTGGAATCGTGGTTACCTATAGCCATTCGGATCTGGGTGTTATTCCACTGCTTTCTAGCTAAATTTTGTTCAAAAATTTCGCGAACCATCACATGGTCATTAGGCTTGTCGTTCCCATTATCATTAATCATATCGCCAACGACGAGTATCGCATCCGGGTTCGGGAAAATCGACCCTATCGTATCAAAGAATTGGGTATAACGTGCATCTGCTGAAGCATGTGAGCCCACATGTACGTCTGACATCGCTACAAACTGGAGCAATGGCTTTTCTTTGGTCTTGATGATATAAGAGAAGGTTACTCCTTTACTTGCCACACCATTTTTGATCGCAATGGCTGACAAATTCGTTGTTTTGGAGATCGAGATCGGCCCGTTATATTTCAAACTATGAACATCCGGAAGCGTGCCGTCGAGTGTATAGTAAATGTCAGCATTCTGCGTTGCAGTTGTGAGGTGGATCGTCTGTGCTTCTTCATATCGGCCGGTGGGTACAGAAGTCGTTGGTCGATCTACAGATAGAATCTCAGATTCTTCAGCTGCAAACACAGGGGTGATATTCGGCATCGTAGAACAAATCACTGTGAGTGCCAGTAATAATGCAACAAATTTCCTACCTTTTCTGAACAAAATCATCTCTCCCAAGCATTATTTTATAGTTTTGAATCCCATGAAAACTCTCCATCAACAGATGAGCTAGCTACCCTTATCTCGGATATATTCGATAACTCCTCCTTTCTTCATCCCATTCAACCCATACTTTTTTTGGGTAGACTGGAGTCTGCTGTGTATATTGTAGGTATGGTTTATTTGCCTAGCATTAAATATCTGTAAAATTCAAAAGATGCATCCTAAGACTGTGATATGGGTCAAAACGCCTAACTCAATCCCAAAAGATGCCTAATAAATGAATAACATCTGCACATCATTAGCCGAATATGATCACAACAGTAGCCTAATACATGCATAATATATGCCAAAAAAATACTTTTAGTAATGAAACAAAAACGACCATCCCTCGGAAAAATACCGAGAAATGGTCGTTGCTTTAACAATGTTTTATTATTTATGTTTACCTGAACTCACAATAAAGTCGGCTCCCCTGCTTGCTCATCCAAGTTCAGCTCTACCAGTTGACCGGCCTGCGTCAGCCCCGCACCAAAGCCATACATCAGAATCTTGTGCCCGTTCTTTACTTTGCCTTCACGAATGCCCAAATCAAGAGCTAAGGGAATTGTTGCGGCAGAAGTATTGCCAAAATTCACAAGACTATGCAGCACTTGCTCCATCGGATAGTTCATACGCTCGCAAATCGGCTCAATCATTCTCATATTTGCGCTGTGTGGAATAAACCAATCGACTTGCTCCAGACCCACTTCTGCTTTTTCAAGCAGCTGCTGTACACCGAGAGGAACGGTTCTGACCGCCCAACGAAATACCTCGCGTCCGTTCTGTACGAGCATCTGTGTATCTACCAGTTCAATATTATTCACCGTATGGGCTAGACCCGTGCGATACACATGATGCGCGCCGCTGCCATCACTAGCTAGCTGAAAGCCTAAAAATCCCGTCGATTGCTTATCACTCTCCACAAGCACTGCACCGGCCCCATCACCAAAAAGGATACATGTACTGCGATCAGTATAATCTGTAATCTTGGAGATCGTATCCGCACCAATCACTAGAACCTTACGGTGCATCCCTGAAGCAACATAGCTATGAGCTGTATGAAGTGCATATACAAAACCCGCACAGGCTGCGCTCAAATCTATAGCTCCTGCAGTCTGCGGAATATTTAAGCGGTCTTGAATCAAAGAAGCTACTGAGGGAAAGGAAAAATCAGGTGTACTAGTAGCTACAAGGACCATATCCACATCCTCAACGTTTTTTCCATAACGTTTCATTAGATCCTGTACTGCCGATACACATAAATCACTTGTGTATTCATCCTGCCGACTAATTCTGCGTTCACGAATTCCAGTCCGCCCCACAATCCACTCATTATCAGTATCCACCATCTGCTCAAGATCGGCATTCGTCAGTCTTTTTTCCGGGACATAAGTTCCGATAGCTGTAATTTTTGCACCTGTCATTCCAATCACCTCTTCATTTAGTATCTGATATTAGTACTTGGTACTAATTATAACTCTACACCTGCTATAAAGTAAAGAAAGCCGGTAAAGCAGCATGGCTTCCCGGCACTCACTATCAATACATATCTCGAACCACTTAAGCACGATTTACTTTACGGTATTTTCTTTTTCTAACGAAAAATAGAATCGCAGCAATGATCACCACCACTAGGATGATTAACACAATCACTATATTCCATACATTTGGCACATAAAGCTGCATTTTGATCGGCTCCGTATCCCCCAGAGTAACATTCCAGGTAAGTGTTCTGCCTTCATCAACAACTGCATTATTATCACCAATTAGATCTATTGGCAACGTTAGTTTAAAATCAAATGCCAAGTTTTTCAGCACCGCCCGAATAATCGGCTTTGATAAACTCAATGTCCCCATGTTATCCATAATGGTATCCATATAACTATTAAATTGAGGCTGTGCCTCAACATCATACGTGGTATATAACAAATTCTTTTTAGTAACGAGCTGTAGATCCACAATATCCAGCCCCATAGAGGTTGATCCTATATCCTCAAATGAAGCATAATTTTTCTGAATTTCATAGACTGTAGACTTACCTTCTTGTCGTTTTTCTAGCTGAATCCCTTCCTCCTTCAATTTGTCTGTCAGACTCTTCTCCATTTTATCGTTGATCAATGCTTCTGTTCGGGAATCCAATTTCACATTCATTGCTAAATCTACGCTTTGATTCTTATTCACCGTGACGTGAACGGTACCATTAGAACATCCCGATATTAGTATCATCATTAAGAGCAGTGTTAGGATCGTCAAGCCTCTCCATTTTAACGGCATTTTCCTCAAACCCTTCAGTAGTATGTATTCATAAAACAGGTACCCATGCTCTAAAGGCTAACTCATTTATATCATAGAATCAAATTCTATATGAATGAATAATCAAATTTCAGAACCATCAAACTTAAATTTTATACTCGCACAAAAAAGAGGCTAACCCTTAAGTAATTATTTACTCATGGGTAGCCTCTCTCCAAAAACATCACCCAACATCCACAGCTCGGTGAGCGATTGCGCAGCAGATGGGGATTGGTGCTTGGCGCACTTAGGGTGCTCAGTGGTGCTTGGAATGCTTGATGCTTGTTGTCGCTCGATGTTACAAGCAGTTCTCAAACTTTCTATTGGACTCCAGAGTCGCTATTTTCGAAAAAACGGCTCTTTTGGGCAACTATCGGACCCCAGAGACACTATTGGTGCAAAAAGACATCATTACACTCCATTGCCCACCATGGTCGGCTTATAGAGTCCCGCTCATATAGTTAACGAAGTACTCCTTTTCCCGGCTCCATGTAGTGAGGCATTCCCTTCACTCAAACCGATATCCGCCTGACGGATAACTTTCCTCCCTCTCCAGCGCATTAGAACAAGCATCCCCCGCACAAATTCATCAGCAATCATACAGCAGTAGATCCCTGTGAGCCCCCAGCCTAAGCTGATTCCAAACCAGTAAGAACATCCCACTCCAATAATGGACATAGACACGATGGAAGTATACATCGTATAACGGGTATCGCCGATGGCGTTCAGCGCATTACCCATGCCCATATTCAGCATTTTGCAAGGTTGCAGTAGGAGATTTAGGGCCAGTAGGGAAATCCCAATCGCAATAATCCGCGAGTCGGAAGTAAAATAACCTAGTAGATTCCTGCCGAAAAGAAATAGCAGTAACATGTTCGCTGATACAATAGCCAAGCCGATATACAGCGTGCGATATGCACTACGATAAGCCTCTTTCAGCTTCCCTGCCCCGAACAAATGCGCGATCTGTATCTGTCCAGCCAGCGCGATTGCATACCCTAACGTGAAGCAAAAGGACTCTAAGGTGTTGAGATATGTCCGTGCGGCTAACGCTTCAGCCCCCAGTGCGGCTAGAAAGGAATAGACAATCAACTGAGAGAACACCCAGCAGGAAGAATTAATCCCTAGAGGCCAAGCAATCCTTATAATTTCCTTGAATAGCTTACCGTTGAATATACGGAAGTCCCTAAGTCTAATCTTAATCTCGAAGGAACCTCTAAACATGGTATACAGCATGATCACACCGACCAGTCTACTGATAATACTTGAGATTGCGATTCCCGCAAGCCCTAGCTGTGGCAGACCGAACATCCCGAATATAAAAGTATAGTTCAGAATAATGTGAATGACATTTATGATGACCCCTGTGTACATTGGTCCTCTGGTGTTCCCTGTATTACGAATTGCTGTTCCAAGGGAAGCAATCATCCCCACCAAAAACAGACCTCCACCGACATACGAGATATAGATATTGGACAGTGATAATAGCTCAGGCGATATATTTAGAATCCCCGCTATTGGACCCGCATAGAAGAACAGGATGATACTCACGACAATACCAAGAATGAGACTAACCGATACGCCCATAATTGCAATCGTACGCGCTTCGCTGAAACGTTTTGAACCCATTCTTTGCGCGATCAGGATCCCCGCCCCGCCCGCAAAGGTGGTAAAAAGTGTGGTCAACGCACCGAACAATTGATTGGAAATGCCGACTACGGCGACTGCATCGTCTGAAATACGGCTGACCATGAGTGTATCTACCGTACCTAGCAGGGTCTGAAGAAACACCTCTATAAATATAGGCCAAGCCAATACCCATAGTCCAAAGCCCTGTCTTTCTTTTTTCACTAAATAAACCTCCCCTTAAACCAAACATGCATACTGGACCTAAGAAACTGCATATTTTTTCTTTAGGTCAGACTAAATTATAGATGATATACTTTTGGTGATGGTACAGATTTCAAACCAATAATTTCATTATTTCAACCTCATAAAAGGAGATCTCTCCATGAACATTATTAATTTTACCGTCCCGCCAATGCCCTATTATATCGTAAGTGGATTGCACACCTTCTCACCAGGGCATTACCACATGAGCCGCCACAATATCAAGGTTTTTGACTTACTTGTAGTCAAGCAGGGCTGCCTATATATGAATGAAGGAGGTCTCACCTTTCAGGTACGTGCAGGTCAGGCACTGCTTCTTCGTCCAGATAGCCATCATTTCAGTACGGACAGCTGCAAGGAACACACCTCTTATTATTGGCTGCATTTTCAGACAGTGGGCGATTGGAATATCTCCGAGGCTACGGCTACAGCACCAGAGACAGAACACACCAGAGTGGAGCATCCTCTTCATTCAGACGAATTTAATATACGCACTTTTACCTTACAGCTGCCCCAATATACCTCTCTGCTACAACCGTCCAAGATGGAAGAACTGCTCTCGCAGCTGAATCAACTAGCGCCTAATTCCCATTTGAGCGATACTCCATTTCAGCAGCAGCTGCTATTCCAAGAGGTTCTCCAGCAATTATCTGCCTCTCTGCGCCATGAGCGTCCCTCTCCCTCCAAAATATGTGCAGAGCAAGCTGCCTCCTATTTGCGCAGTCATTTCCGTGAGCGCATCACAGCACAGCAGCTAGGGGAGAACCTGAACTTTCATCCTGTATATATCGCTCGTTGCATGAAAAAGGAATACGGCTGTGCACCTATGGATTACCTGCTGTACTACCGAATTCAGCAGAGTAAACTATTGCTGATGCAGACCAGTTACACGATTGCCCGGATCGCCGAGGAGGTCGGCTTCAATCAAGCGCCTTACTTCAGCTCCAGCTTCGTCCGCATTGAGGGAACCACTCCGCGGGAATTCCGCCAGCGCTTCTCGTAGTCTCCCTTGAATGTAAAAAGGGTTAGCAATTATTAATAACGATACTACTTAACTACTCTATCAATAAGGCAAGCTACCGGTAATTTGCGGTGGCCTGCTTTTTTTGATAGAGATTCATCTAAAGCGAGTTTCAGAACGATTATTGTAACAACTTCAGCTTCTCTGAATATGCTGATTGGGCAGGTTCCCAATTTTTAAAGGTATGAAAAGGAGAAGCTCAAGGAGGAGATACAGAAGCATGTCAGATCATTATCATAGACCATTTAAAGGTGACGCTATCCTAAACAAACAAGGAAGAATAAGCAGTCCTGTTAGAAAAAGAGAGTGTGCTGCACTATTAAAAATAGTCACAGAGCTTGCTACAGTGGTACCTCCCGCACTTACGAATCCCACTACACTTCATATTTCCAATCTTCAAAGAGTGTTAAGAGAGCTCATGGAATTCTTGCATGAGGCTAGGATATGCAGCCCTTTTAGAACGGAGCTTCTTTCTGTAGTAGAAATAACCATTGTATCTACTGAGGTCAGTCCCTTCTCCGTCGTGAGCGTGGGTACTAATCTTCAACAGCTGTTAGCCGAGTTATTATCTTTTATCCTCGCCACGAAAATAGACTCTCATTGCAAAGATCAGTTGGTAATTCAAATCAGACATATTCAAGCTTCTATTTCACAAGCGCTCGGCTTACCTATTAAGGGTGCGACGGGGCCACAAGGTCCTCAGGGTCCTCAAGGAGCCACTGGTGCAGGGCTGCAAGGTATTGTAATCTTTAATCCAGCACAAAGCCCTTTTTATCCAGCGGGTCAAGTAGTAACCTTTAATGGCAGTACCTATATAGCTACTGTTGCTAGCCCCATAGGAATCCCAGGTAGTTCATCAGATTATTTACTAATTGCTGGTGGAGCAACAGGTGCGACTGGTCCGCAAGGACCTCAAGGGGCGCAGGGTCCTCAGGGTCCTCAAGGTCTTCAAGGTCTTCAAGGTCCTCAAGGTCCTCAAGGTCCTCAAGGAGAATATGGTGTTGGCGGGACAGGCGCGACGGGTGCGACTGGGGCGCAAGGTATACAGGGGCCTCCAGGTCCTGGAGCAGGGGCAACTGGAGCGACAGGCGCGACAGGTACTGCGGGGCTGGCTGGCGCAACGGGCGCGACAGGTACTGCTGGAATTGCTGGCGCGACGGGTGCGACAGGTACTGCCGGACTTGCTGGACCGACGGGCGCTACAGGAACTGCCGGACTTGCTGGACCGACGGGCGCTACAGGAACTGCCGGACTTGCTGGACCGACGGGCGCTACAGGAACTGCCGGACTTGCTGGACCGACAGGGGCTACGGGTACTGCCGGGCTTGCTGGTCCGACAGGGGCTACGGGTACTGCCGGGCTTGCTGGTCCGACAGGGGCTACGGGTACTGCCGGGCTTGTTGGACCGACGGGGGCTACGGGTACTGCCGGGCTTGCTGGTCCGACAGGGGCTACGGGTACTGCAGGGCTTCTTGGCCCGACGGGGGCTACGGGTACTGCCGGGCTTGCTGGTCCGACAGGGGCTACGGGTACTGCCGGGCTTGTTGGCCCGACGGGGGCTACGGGTACTGCCGGGCTTACTGGAGCTACGGGGGTTACCGGAGTTACAGGAGTTACTGGGGCAACCGGTGATGGCGCAATCATTCCGCTAGCATCTGGAGGACCTATTATTATGACCACGGTTTTAGGTGGTTTGGTTGGAACAACAAGCCTCATAGGCTTCGGAAATTCAGCTACTGGCATTTCTCTTGTTGGTGGAAATATTGATTTGACAGGTACTGTTCTTGGACCTCTTATCAACTTTGCCATGTCGGTTCCTCGTTCAGGAGTGATTACATCTATTGCTGCTTACTTCAGTAATACCATTGCTTTATCGCTTCTTGGTACTACGATAAATGTAACAGCGCAATTGTACCAATCGGCCACACCAAATAACACATTTACTCCTATTCCAGGCGCAATAGTACCACTTCCATCTATCACTGGTACTATTAATCTAGGAACTTTTGTCAGCGGAATTACGAATGGTATCAATTTCACTGTAACACCTCAGACACGCCTTCTTATGGTATTCTCAGCCACTGCTACAGGTCTTACCCTTGTAAATACAGTCACTGGTTATGCAAGTGCTGGCTTTACTATCGTATAATCACTAACACAAACAAAAGCATCTGCCCTCCCCACTAAAGGAGTAACAGATGCTTTTGTTATAATATTCGATTAAAATTTCTTGATCTTTCGATCCGGAGAGACGCTATTGAGCAAACTTAGCTATCCCTGGCAATCCACTCACAACAAATACTCTTTCAGCTTACCGATAACCTCATCGATCTCCGCTTTAGTCGTATATCGTCCCACACTAAAACGAACCGCTCCCTGCCCAATACATGCTGAGACATTCATTGCCTTTAGAACAGGTGAAATCAATGTTTCTCCAGAATGACAAGCTGAACCTGTTGAGGCAGCCACATCTTCCAGCGAAGCAATCACTTCGTGACCCACCGCTCCAAGAAAACTAACGTTAAGCGTGTTTGGCAATCGCTTATGTCTATGACCATTCAGGTGAATTCTGTCGCCAAATGCCTCCTGCAATCTATCGTAGAAATAATCCGCTACTTCTTTCACACGCTCTCTGGAAGCAGAGTCCGAAGCAAGCTCACAGGCTTTTCCTAATCCTATAATATAAGGGGTGTTTTCCGTTCCGGCACGTCTCCCCTGCTCATGACCCGCTCCGTGAATTAATGGCTCGATGTGAATGCCCTCTCGGATGTACAATGCTCCAATCCCTTTTGGCGCATATAATTTATGGCCTGCCAGCGTTAGAAAATCCACCCCTAACTCAGCCACATCAAGCTCTACTTTTCCAGCGGACTGCGAAGCATCGGTATGTACAAGGACACCCCGTTCATGGCAGACCTCGGCTATTTCTTTGATCGGCTGAATCGTGCCCGTTTCGTTGTTAGAGTGCATAATGGAAACTAGTATAGTTTGGTCTGTAAGGTGATTTTTCACATCATCTACCTGCACCATTCCATACGTGTCAACAGGTACATAAGTAATCGTGTAGCCCAACTGCTCCAGATACTGACACGGTTTAATTACCGCAGGATGCTCCACAGCAGACACAATAATGTGATTGCCTTTATGTCGATACGTTTGGGCGACGCCCTTGATGACGGTATTATTCGACTCGCTGCCCCCGCCTGTAAAAAGCACCTCACCCGGTGTACAATTCAGGAAATTAGCCACCTGTGTTCTTGCTCGCTCGATTCCGACTTTAGCTTCTTGTCCCAAAGAATGACTGCTTGAAGGATTGCCAAAATGACCATAAAGATAAGGAATCATAACCTCTGCTACTTCCTTATCTACAGGTGTTGTAGCGTTATAGTCTAAATAGATCATTTGTTAATCCGAGCCTCCTCTAAACCCCTCATACTTTACGATACATAAAGCTTATACCTTCTGATTACTTAAAAAAGAGATCACCGCAGCCTCAGCTTCATCCAAATTGTTCACCTTAAAGGTAACTCTCTCAATGCCTTCATACTGAGTAGACGTATAATCGTATTTAGGATCATAGTAGTATTCTAACAGCAGCGCAACAGCCTCTCCGAACATATCAGCTTGCAAGCAACGCTCGATTTCCGCCGCAATGGGGATATGAATTCGCGATTTGATACTTCGAAATGCTGAAATGCACTGTTCTTTATATTCTTCTGGTCGATAATCCTCAAGGATTTGCTGCACTCTGGCTTGTAGTGGCATCTCAATCCAAATCTGTGTTCCAATCTCTTTCTGCTCGGCCATGAATGGGGGCATTACGACCTTCCCAATCTTTTTGCTCTCCGCTTCAAACAGTACATAAGGAGCATCCCCAAGCTTAATTAATTCCTCCATAAGGAGACTATCGAACGTTTTTTGATTGTTTGCATGAAGTCCGATCTCGCCAAAGATAGAACCGCGGTGACCTGCCATTCCTTCCAAATCCAAAACAGGATAGCTCTGTGCCTTCAGGCGGTGCAGCAGATTTGTTTTACCTGTACCCGTATTTCCATGAATGACATAAGGCTTCGCCTTGAATTCATAGGACTCCAGTTCATCGAGTATCCATTTACGGTAAGCTTTATAGCCGCCAATCAATCGGTAAGCGTGAATATCCATTAAAGAAAGTACGGTCGCAGTTGTACGGCTGCGCATACCTCCCCTCCAGCAGAATACAGCCTTGTCCCCTTGAATCGCAACAAATTCTTTGACAAAGGAAGGTAGCTTCGCGGCAGCAATCTCCAAACCGCGTTCTTTCGCAGCCTGCACACTTGTCTGTTTATACAATGTACCTACTTCAGCTCGTTCCTCATCGTCAAAAAAAGGAATATTCAAGCTCTCTGGCAATGTCGAATCTTTATATTCAGAAGGAGATCGAACGTCGATAACGGTGATCTGCTTCTTATTCTTTAACACTCTTAGTTCTTCCAGTGTAATATCCTGAAACAATGCGCTCTCTCCTCTGGTGGCTAACTTCTTAGGTCGCCTCTAAGCTGAACTACAGCGTTATTGCGCAGCTATAACTACAATCTGACCCGGATGTTCTTCCGTTACCTCTCCGATCAATGCCGCTTCCACACCTGCATCTACTAACTCTTTTAGCAAATCCTCACTTTGTTCAGGAGCAACAGAAATCAGCAGTCCACCGGAAGTCACAGCATCACACAGAATATAACGGCTTAATTGGTCCATCTCTTCCGGATAAAGAATACTGCCCTCCAAATGGGCAAAGTTATTTTTAGTGCCGCCTGGAACAAAGCCCTGCTCCGCGAGCTCTCTTACTCTTGGCAGCATCGGTACATCGCCTTGACGAATAATCAGTCCGTGATTGCTCCCTTTTGCCATTTCCGAGGCATGTCCAAGCAACCCGAATCCGGTAACATCTGTACAAGCATGTACATCATAGGGCTCCATGATTTCTGCCGCTTTTTTATTCAGTGTAGACATGACTGTCGTAAGGCGTGTAGTTTCTTCTGGGGATAGCTGATCCTTTTTAATAGAAGTCGTTAAGATGCCCACACCGATAGGTTTAGTCAAAATCAGCTTGTCTCCTACCTGCGCACCTGCATTCGTTCTTACTTTGTCCGGATGCACAAGGCCCGTAACGGCCAATCCAAATTTAGGCTCTTTATCGTCGATGGAATGTCCGCCCACAAGCGTTGCTCCTGCTTCCTGCACTTTATCTGCTGCACCGCGCAAAATGTCACCGAGAATGCTTTTGTCCAAAACAGAAATAGGGAAGGCCACAATATTAAGCACTGTAAGCGGCTTGCCGCCCATAGCATAAATATCACTTAACGCATTAGCTGCTGCAATTTGCCCAAAGGAATAAGGGTCATCCACGATCGGCGTGAAAAAATCAACAGTTTGCACTAACGCAAGATCATCACTTAATCGATATACCCCAGCGTCATCACTGGTATCCAGACCTACAAGTAGATCCGGATTAGGAACGGTTGGTGGTAGACTGCGAATAACCTGCATGAGATCGGCGGGACCGATTTTGCAGCCGCAGCCCCCTTTTGAAGATAATGAGGTCAATTTTATGGTTTCGGCTTGAGACATCATGACTCAGCTCCTTTAGATAGTTAATCTCGAATATCTTTAATCTTACATCAGTAGACAGCATTGTACAAAATACAGACATACAGAAGAACGCCCCGTAGCCAGTACATACTCCCCGGCTATGGGACGCCCCTCATTTCTCACTTACCACTAAGATCAACTAATCTGCTGAGTTTCCTGCTGTTTCTCCAAAAACCGCTGAAGTATAGCATTAAATTTCTCCGGCTGACACAGATTACTAGGATCTAATGCGTTAGGGATGATCACTAACTGAGCATGTGGCAGCTGAGACACCATATCCTTCATACAATTAACTCCAAATTCACTAAAGTCACCTACAATACATAAGGCGGGACGCTTAAAAGACTTTAAGCATCTAGTGTAATCCACATGGCTCGTAGCCAGCCTTTGCCGATACAATTCCCGTGGACGTTTATCGAGAAGTCCTCTTCTAATCTCGTTATAAGCCAGATTCCAGCGTTCCCGGTACATCATACGAATCGAAGGCAGTACAAGCTCACTTGGAGCGTAATACATTAACCAACTACAATAAGCAGCCATAAGCTGGATTTTACCGATTATCGTTGACGCCTGACTTCTACAAAAGCTATCCGCGACAACAATCGCTTTTACTCGCTCTGGATATTGTTTCGCAATATGTTGAACGACGAGCCCCCCATAGGCACTCCCAACAAAAACAGCCTCACGAATACCCAAATCATTCAATAGCATAATTATATCTAGACATTGGGTTTCAATAATCTCATTTGGGGCCTGCAGTAGTTCACCTGATTTGCCATTCCCCCGTAAATCACACAGAATCACTTTATATTTATCAGAAAAATACTCCAATTGTGGCTTGAACATACTATGTGTTAATCCATGTCCATGGATAAACACAACCGGAGTCCCTGTTCCATTGATTTCGTAATAGAGCGAAGTTCCATTCAGTTTAGCAATAGGCAAAGTTAACACCTCTTTCATAGATAGGTTCTACAACTATATCTGCTTTTTAACGCAGCAAAAAACCACAGAGGGATTCTCTGTGGCTATTCATCATCAAATACGCCATTCATCCTCTCTCCATACGCTTACGAGGTTAGCTGTCGGATTCGGGCAGTGAGAGTTGCCCTACCTGCATGGATGCATTTATGCACCTGGAACAGGATTCACCCCATAACTAGTACCGATTGTTACACTGGTTCCCAGTTGTTGGTTCCCCCGCTTTCCTTAACGGAAATTAAGCGGACTTCTTATGTAATTGTCAGTTATGTGATGAATCATACTCCGTGTAAGGTTTCTTGTAAAGTTGAGCCGTGGGCAAAATAATGTTGAAAGCCATGCTTTTCATTTCATATTAAGCATACACTTCGTTTTCTCTTTCTTTTGCTCTTGTTTACTCAATATATCTAAAAAAAGCCGAGCGGCCATCAGAGATCAATCCCTGAACCACTCGGCTTCGTTATACAATCATATGGCTACAACAGATCGGCGTTTTTCAATGCATGCTCCCAGCTCGGAAAAAAGAACAGCGCACTTCTCATAAGATCAGGATCGCTTTGCTTCACTTGTTTTTTGCTGATCGAGCTTCCATCGGTTTGAAGCTTTTTGATACGACTTAACACTTCATCAGCCTCCAAAGGAATTTCCATTGAAACACTCCTTTCTCAGTGACCTGGTTTCCAATCATTTTCTCCATAATATGCAAATTTATTCTTCATTTCGGTTTATACGAAATTAAACCAGCTGATAGACCGGTTGTTCAGCAATAAAATAAGTAGGAATCATTGGGTATTTCTGTGCCAGAACTTCAGCTAAATATTTCATTCCTGGAGCTTCACTTTCCGCATGACCTAACATAATCAGCGCTTTTAATCTGCCTTGGTGGACAGCATCCCTCACATATTCTGGAGTTTCCCATTCGGGGCCCTCGCCAGCAATAATTAAATCAAGATTGTGCTGATTAAAAAGAGGAATAGCCATCGTCCCACCTCCTCTGTAACCTACTAATATCCCCACATGTCTGCATATCTGGGATAGGTCTCCGGCAGCACGTACATAGGAGATGCCTAGCTTTCTTTTTATATACAGAGCCGCTTCACTTACCGTCATAGCTGGAATCGATAGGATTGTAGCAGTGGATTGCTGCTCAACCACATAGGCTGACCATTCAAGCTCTCGTAGCAAGCCCACCATGATCCCATCCGGTTGATGCCGATGCCAATAATCATGATAACGAAAAATAGCCAGTTCAGAACGCTCAATCAAACTCCGTTTCGCGCGAGACACAGGGTCATCCTTTAACCACTTGCTCGTCTCATGATGACTGTAAAACACACCTTCATGTGTGATCAACAAATTGGCGTTCATAGCAATCGTTCGTTCCACAACATATTGCGTAGCGCAAAATGCCGTAACCATCCCTGTAATCACCATTTCTGGATTCCCCGGCTTAAGAGTATCCACAGTCCTATCTATCTGTTCCATAGCTCCTATTAAATCTTCCAGAATCGTTCTAATTGTCACGCTCACTTTAATCCGCCCTTTGAGATCTACTCTACTAATCTATCAACGTATAAATAACCCGCCCTTAATCGATATAAGGACGGGTTCACAGTTCATTATTTGAGCAGCTTGTCCACTCTATAATTTCGTGGCAGAGGTGATAATTCGATGGAAAGCTGGCTTAGGCTTATGCCCTTCATCGAATAGGAACGGCCAGTTCTTCCGCCCACGAACAGGGAAATCATCCAGCCAGGTATAGTCATCCGCTGCTCCCCAGAACGTGACCGAACTAATCACGTCCCGGTATTCTCTCAGTAGTGCGAACATCGCTTCATATCGATCTGCTTGAAGCTCGAGCAGATCAGCAGGTACTGCCTTTAAGTCCATTCGTCTATCATCGAAACGGAACATGGATACATCCAGCTCTGTCAGTTGGAGCTGAAGTCCTAAGGATGCATATTTTTCGATCGCTGTACGAATATCATCTAGACTAGGATCGTATAAATTCCAGTGTGCCTGCAATCCGACGCCATGGATCGGCACGCCTTGTTCCAATAGCGACTTCACCAGTTTATAGATTTTGTCACGCTTTAATGGATGGGATTCATTATAGTCATTGTAGAACAACAAAGCCTTTGGATCGGCTTCATGCGCGAATTCAAACGCTTTGGCGATAAAGTCTGGGCCCACAATGTCGAGCCACTTCGACTGGCGAAGAAGTTCTTCTCCCTCATCAGCGATTACCTCGTTTACAACATCCCAAGCATAAATTTCTTCCTTATAACGTCCTACAACGGTCTGAATATGTGATTTAACTCGTGCAAGCAGAATCTCTTTGCTTACAGGTCCTCCGCCCTTATCCTCAAACAGCCAGTCCGTTGTCTGGTTGTGCCAAATCAAGGTATGTCCGCGCATCGCCATATGATGTTCCCTGGCGAAGGCAACCAGCTGGTCTGCTGCCCTAAAGTTATAAGTGTCCTCAAGTGGATGCAGACTTTCAAATTTCATCTCGTTCTCAGCGGTAATACTGTTGAAATGATAAGCAAGCAAATGCTTCTGTGATTGGATAGTTAATGGGTTGACGGCTGCGCCAATCTTGAAATCCTCTGCGAATACTGTCTTTAGTGCAGGCTCTGTAAAATCACTAGCTTGTCTCAACAATTTCCCTCCTAACAAACGCTATTCATTATGACCGATAATCGAACCAATCAAAGTGGGCAGGTACCTCAGCTACTTTACCATGACCTGTCGCGTATAAACCGATAAGAACACCTGTAAATCCATTTCCTTTTACGGCCTGTGGGGATATTGGGTATGCTGCCGCTGTAGATAGCTTATTCCATTCCTGCCCTTCCAAGGAGAACAATAAGGTGTATTCGGTAAGCTCCGCCTGTATTTTCAGATAAATTCGCTCAGCTGTAGTTGGTACTTCTGCTTCTACACGGGTTATTCCATCAATAGTTAATTGTGCTGCAATGACTCTGTGGCCATCTTTTTGCACCAAGCCAATCTCATAATGTGCATCCTCGTCCAATCTGGCACAAAGCCCTGCCTCTTCACCGTCCACGGTAGGGTTAAAATCCAGTAATGTACTCCATTCTGCTGAAGTATACTGTTGTCTTCTTCCTATAAATGACACCTGTCCTATATCACTGAGACCCTTAGATTGACCCCGAAGAGATAACCATCCCGGGCGTTCATTTAGAGACCAGCTTGCCTCAGCGGGATTACGAAGAAAGGTCATTGCGAATGGTAATACATCGTCTTCAAAGTCATACCTTCCGCTTAGCGCAGGCTTTGGTGATTGACCCGGTACACGCGGAACCTTCATATCCAGTCCTACGATATCTTCGTTATTATCAATCATCGGCCATCCGTCTTCATTCCACGTTACAGGGGCAAGGAAGGTCTCTCTTCCTAGCACTGTATATTTAGAACCTACTAGTCGTACTCCAAGGAATACGGCCCACCAATCACCGTTTCGATCTTCAATCAAATCGGCATGTCCTAAATACTGAATAGGACTGTCGGTACCTCTGTGCGTTAATATCGGATGAGGCAATCGCTCAAATGGCCCATACGGCGAGGAACTTCGACCAATGATCTCACGATGTTCCTTCGCCGTACCGCCTGAAGCAGACATGATATAGTACATTCCGTTAATTTTGTACAAATGTGGTCCTTCCGTCCAAGGTCCACCATCACCAGTCCAGATGACAACTGGTTCTGTTAAAGCTGCGCCCGTAGCAATATCAATCTCATATTGAATGGCGTGGGAGTCATACTCTGCCCCCTGCTGGGTAGTTACATATACCTTTCCGTCCTCATCAAACATTAGAGAAGGGTCAATGCCTCCGTAAGGAATAATGATTGGATCTGACCACGGACCCGCTGGGTCCGTAGCCGTAACATAGAAATTCCCCTTCCCGTGTATTTCGGTCGTTATCATGTAAAACGTTCCTTCATGATACCGGATAGTTGGTGCAAATATACCTCCAGAGCTTTTGCTCTTACGTGTATCTAGCTGACTTTCACGATTGAGCACATGACCAATTTGTGTCCAATGAATTAAGTCCTGGCTGTGAAAGATAGGTACCCCAGGGAAATATTCAAAGGAGCTGCAAACCAAATAGAAGTCGTCTCCAGCCCGTGTAATACTAGGATCTGGATAAAAGCCTGGAAGTATTGGATTTGTGTATGTGATTGGAGATTGGGTCATAGTTTAACAAACAACCTTCCTATTCCTTAATAGTGATTGTAAGCTGCTTATTCCTTCACGCTTCCTACGTTCATTCCAACTACAAAGTACTTTTGCATGAATGGATAGACTAGCAGAATCGGAACCGAAGCAACGATAGTAACGGCTGCACGAATGGACTTTGGAGTTACCAATGACCCCGCTGACTCCGCAGTTACCCCTGCCCCGTTAGCTACACTTGCGCTACTGTTCGCATTCATACTAGATTGTATTAGCTTCATTAATTCATACTGCAATGTGCTGAGGTGCTGGCGGGAAGAGGTGTAGATAAAAGCATCAAACC
The DNA here is from genome assembly GCF_038000345.1 of Paenibacillus sp. FSL E2-8871. Taxonomy (NCBI): domain Bacteria; kingdom Bacillati; phylum Bacillota; class Bacilli; order Caryophanales; family Paenibacillaceae; genus Paenibacillus; species Paenibacillus sp. FSL E2-8871. The sequence continues at coordinate 3,659,581 of NZ_JBBOBV010000001.1, forward strand.
ATGCGTTCCATGCACCTACTGCGACAAAAAGGGCAATGGTAGCAAGAACAGGTTTACATAAAGGGAAGACTACTTTCATGAAAATCTTGAAATCCCCGGCACCGTCGATTCTCGCGGATTCCATAAGACTTTCATGTATGCTACCAATATAAGTACGAATAACGATCATATTAAATGCACTTATCATAGTCGGTATTACATATACCCAAAACGAGTTTAGCAGATGAAGCTCCTTAATAAGGAAATAGTTTGGTATCAGACCCGCATTAAAATACATGGTAAGGACGAAAATAATGGTAATCGGTTTGCGGAAAACATATTCTTTCCGGCTTAAAGTATAAGCAAGCATTGTGGTTAGAAATAGATTCAGGATCGTAGATATCACTGTTCGTGCAACCGAAATCCAAAAAGCAGGAATAATGGTACCTGAGGCAAAAACGGCTTTGTAGTTCTGTATAGTCCACTCCCTAGGCAATAGATAAATGCCGCCACGGATCGTATCGTTCCCCGCATTCAATGAAACTGCTATAGTATTTAGAAATGGATATAAGGTAACTATAACTATACATACCATAAATACAGCATTAAAGGTACCGAACAATACTGGTTCAAGACCTATATTTCTCATGCGTCTTCCACCATTACTTTTTGGAGATTTATGAGGTAATAATTGAGTTTTCTCCATGATTATAACAGCCTCTCTTCCCCTAGCCGCTTCGAGGTCCAGTTAGCTAATAGCAGCAACGTTACACTTACGACTGTTTTAAATATACCACCCGCAGTGGCTAAGGAATAATTCCCTTGCCCAATCCCGTATTTCAATACAAATATATCTATCGTATCCGACCAGTCTGCAGTAAGACCGTTCCCTAACAAGAACGGAACCTCAAATCCGACATCCAGTACATGTCCTATGGACATGATCATCAGGATTACAATGGTTGGTTTAATTCCAGGTAATGTTACATTGAACATTTTTCTGTACCGGTTTGCCCCATCGATCTCAGCAGCCTCATATAAAGCTGGATCTATAGAAGCAATAGCAGCCAAGTAGATGATTGTACCCCATCCCACCTCTTTCCAGACGGTTGAAGCACCCACAATACCCCAGAAATATTTTCCTTCACTGAGCCAAAGGATTGGTGAGTCAATAAGATTTAATTTCATGAGTAAGATGTTGATAATCCCGTCGTTACCAACCGAAAGGGAGACACCTACAATCCCTGTTACAATGATCCAAGAGAGAAAGTGCGGCAAGTAGGATATGGTCTGCACGGTTCTTTTCCAAAATACATTTTTGATTTCATTAAGAAGTAAGGCTAATCCTATCGCGGTAATAAATCCTAGAATGAAATTAATTAAACCCATTGCCAGTGTATTTCTAAATACCCTTAGAAAGGTATCGTCCGTAAATATTGCCTTGAAGTGCTTCAAGCCAACCCACGTTTGTTCGCCAAATGCCTTAGCTGGTTTATAATCCTGAAAAGCCATGGTCCATCCCCAAACAGGTACGTACGCAAATAGTACAATATACAGCAGCAATGGAACTGACATCCAAATCAACTGTTTCTGATTCTTAATCAAGGTCATAGTAATCGGTTGCTTCTTTTTTCTTTTAGGATGCCGGTTAACTTTTTTTCCCGTTAAAATCTCATCCATATATTTTCTCCCCACATCATCCATATATTTCAGAAAGTGGTTGGCTAATAAGCCACCACTTTCTGATTTTTAAGCAAGCTCTAACTATTTAACACTCCAAGTATCAAATCTCCATTTAAGCTGTTCATTGATTCTATCTTCGTAAGCTTTAATATCCGCTTTATGAAGTTCTCCAACAAATTCAGTCCAAACTTTATCAAAATCGGTAGGGCTAGCCAAGATTGCTTTTGGCAGATACTTGGTTTTAACTTCTCCCATCTTCGTATCAGCAATTTTTGCTGGAGAATTTTCAACAAGATCTATCGACCAAGCTGGATAAGCCACTGGGTTCGGTCCAGGCTTACTGAAGAAATCTACATAGCTGTTGAATCCATATGCGTCAAGGACTTCCTTGTCATACGCTTCCAACCCTGCTTTATATTCTTCTGGTTGGGCTGCCGCATCCGTTGAGTTACCGTCTGCAAAGTACCCTTGCATTTTAGGAGCAGTAGCATACCAAGCTTCTGCTTTGTTACTTAGCTTCCATGTTGCATCAACTGCGTTGTCCCGTTGTTCTTGGGTTCTTATAAAGCGACCGGCTTCCACTTGATAATCTTCGCCTTCAATACCCCAAGTGAGGGTTTTTTGCCAATCTTCTTGAATTAATGTGTCCATAAGTTTAAGGATTCTCACTGGATCCTTAGCATTGACGGTGATCCCGAATCCATTATTCAAGTTAAGAGCAGGGCGATCCAGATAATAATCTTTGGTGTTAGTATCATATACAAGAGGCAAACCTACATAAGTGCTCATATCTTTCCCTTGTGTTTTGAGTGAATCTTCTGCTTTCTGGAAGTTCCAGTGCTGATCAAACATTCCCAGTACGGCTCCGCTAGACAATTTAGCTAAATATTGGTCATAATCCATTACAAATGCTTCTTTATCAATAATACCCAACGCATTCATATCATTAAGCTTTTTATAGTACTGCTTAGCATAGTCTTTATCCGCAAAGATTTCTGCTACGTTATCCTTAACTACTACTCCGCCATCATTAGGATGCCCGATCAGATGCTGAGGTGCGTTGAACAATCCCCAGTTTCTCCAGTCTTTGTTATGAATCTCAAACCCAACTGTTGGTTGTCCATCAATGGTTGGATTCTTTTCTTTATATTTCACGATAAGATCGAAATACTCGTCCAATGTCTTAATTGTTGGATAACCAGCATCTTTTAGTACAGCCTTCTGAATCCAGAAAGCTGGGCCAGAATAGTAGGTTGTATTCATTTCACCGTTATACGCACCATAGTTTGGAAGGGTATAAATATGTCCATCATTTGGATCCTTCATCATGTTCCAGTAAGCTGCGTAATGCGCTTTCAAATTCGGAGCGTGTTCTTCAATCAAGTCCTCAAGAGGAATAAATGCGCCTGCTGCCGTCAGTTGGGTATTAGAACTCATCAGATCCGGATAATCCGAACCGGCAATCATAACACCAAGCTTCTGTTTAAGATCTCCTGCCAAGAATTCGAAACTGAATGATGCACCTGTTTTTTCTTTGATCATTTTGTAAATTTTGTTATCTGGTGTGGGTTGCTGACCTGCTTCTCCAAGAAAGATACTAACTTCAAAAGGCTCTACCTTCTTGTCATCGGTTCCAGCTGCAGTTGCAGCTGTTGTTTCTGCCGGTTTGTTTTCCCCCTTAGCAGTATTACCGCTGTTATTTCCACCGCACCCTGCTAGAGCAAAACTTAGGGATAACACAGCAATCAGACTAAGTTTGAACTTTGATATTGACTTGCCCCCCATAAAGCACCTCCATATTTTGTTGGTGAAACCATATTGTAAGCCCTTACAAGTTAAATTATAGAGGTGATGATGCCACTGTTAATACGCCAGAACTAAAGGTATACCCCCAAAAAGTTTAGGTATTCTTATGTTTAAATTCATTAGGGCTTATATGCATCTTTTTTTCAAATTGTTTGAGAAACTGACTGTAATTGGAATATCCTACCTTCTCCGCGATCTCACTGTTTTTCAACTTATTGTGTTGAAGTAAACGTGCTGATTCCTTAATCCGGAGGTCATGCAGCTGCTCATTAAAATGAATGCCATTCTTCTTGATCAATAATTGTCCCAGATATACTGGATGCAGGAAGAATACCTCCGACAGCTTTTTAATTGTAAGATTTTCGTGATAATGCGCTTCAATATAGTTGTTGATTTCCTGTACAATCCCTTGTGATTTTTGGCTTTGTTCTCTTATAAGAATATCAATACTCGCCTCACCACATGATAAAAGATTACGCATTAAATCGTTCAACTTCATCATCGAGTCCCGCATTTCGGGGATTGTTATTTGAGTTAACAGGGAGGATACTTGAACTTCACTAGCTTTCGAAGTAAACTCAACGATCTTATACATAATATGAATAACGATCTTCTTCACAACCTCTGGAGCAATGCGCATCTCACGAAAACTGCGAGAGGCCAAGCCCACAGCTTGTTTAAAGCCTTTTATGTCCAGTGTGTTAATGGGTCTCATTAAGTCATCCATCAGTTGAATTTGATCATAGTGATAGCTGAAGGGACTATCTTTGGTTCCCTGATAGGTCAAGAATCCTGAATGATCCGAATTGTAAAAATAATACATTAGTGCTTCTTTCGCTGTTCGGTAGCTATTCGCAATTTGAAGCAAAGAGCCCTCGCTATCCCCTACTGCAATATACATGGCTTGCTTGGGGTGTTCTTTCAGCAAGGGAGCTACTGCAGGATATATTGCAGCACCCTCATCTGACTCCGAAGGATAGCCATATACGATTCCAAAGCAATAAGCCTCCAGATCGATCAGAAACATCGATTCCGTATTCGTTAGCAGAGCTACTGCTTTCTCTCTGATTTCCGTATACATCGTCGGGTCTGTCTGTAGTAAACAAATATTCCAAAGGCTTTTGCCTTCCGATAGACGTGTAAGTACTGTAAAGTCTGACTTATCTTCTGCCTTCTCATTCAATATGCTCTTAAGAAGAGAGACAACTTCCTCTGAGTTTGCCATTTGATTTAAGCTTCGCTTCTGAGTTTCCTGTTCTAATTCCCGATATATCTCCTTCAATTCTTCTGACGCCTCTTCTTCGAATAGCGGCTTCATCAGATAATGGTTAATGCCATAACGTATAGCTGTCTTAGCATATTCAAACTCACTATAACCGCTTAGTATGGCAAACTTAATCGGTTTAGTCTCCTCTTGCTGCCAGGCGGAAACCATTTCCAGACCATTCATTAGCGGCATATTTACATCTGTAATGACAAGATCCGGCAGTAGCTGCCTTATTAACTGTAAGCCCTCTTTGCCATTACTGGAGGTTCCACATACTTCAAAGCCAAGCGCCTGCCAGTCTATCCATAGCTGCATCCCCTCAAGAGCACTAGGCTCATCATCGATCAACAATACTTTGTATTTCATAGGCTCCCTCACCTTCTAGCTATTTTTTCGTTCCAGGAGCTTTAGCGGAATGCCAAACGTGACAACGGTCCCTTCATTTGGGACACTGCTGATTTCAAAGCGAACCTGATCTTCATAATATAGCTCCAGTCTGCGATACACGTTGCGGATTCCGATATTCGTTCCTGAGGAGGCTTCTTCATTTTGAACATTAAATAAAATTTCTTTAAGCTGGCTTGGTTCGATCCCTTTACCGTTATCTGAAATCGTAACTTGCAAACGACTATCCTCGATTTCCGTCTTTACTTTAATGATACCGAGTCCTTCTATGGCCTGCAGACCATGCTTACAGGAATTTTCTACTAACGGCTGCATGCTTAGCTTTGGAATTTTATATTGCAGCGACTGCTCATCGATCTCAAATTGATAGTCAAATTTATCTCTGAACCGGAATTTTTCTATTTTCAGATACATCTCAATGAACGTCATTTCTTCTTCCAATGTAACGAGATCTTCTTTCCAGCTAAGTAGTCTTCTGAGCAACTTGGATAAACTCTTAATGATGTCTGTAACGTCCGAATAATTATTTTTGGTACAGACCACTAAAATGGCATTTAAAGTATTGAAGAGAAAATGGGGATTCATCTGACTTTGCAAAAAATTCAGTTCAGCCCTTACTCTTTCCATCTCCAGGTTATTCTTTTGAATCTCCAGTTTGTATACATCGTTAATTAGAGAATTAATTTTAGTGGTCATTCTATTAAAGTTATGAATCAAGTCACCAATCTCATCTTGTCCTTCATCGATTTGAATAAGATCGAATTTCTCATTCGTTACTTTCTGCATATGCCTAGACAACCGTTTCACCCGATAATTGTAGGATCTTAACATCACATATAAAAAGGCGGTTGTGAGCAAGGTGACAATGGACGCCAAAATACCTGCATAAATCCGAATCTCCAGAATCGCCTGAGCAATACGCTCCCCTTGCGTAACCCCTATAATTCGCCAGCTTTTTATATAACTAGCCCCGCCAACGGGTACAATATGTATGTCTTCCTTGCGCTCATCATCCTGAAGCTCGAATACAGGATAAGGATCCTTCGTACCTCTCTGATAACCGCTCTGAGCAGACATAATGATTTCATCCTGCCCGTTAACCAAGTAAAGACTCAAATAATCCTTTTCTCTAATTATAATGTCATATATTTTACTGAGATCCAGGTCAATTCTAAGCAGCTTCTCATAGGTATTTAGTGAGCTGTATACATCCATTCGCTCAATTACACTTAAATATGGGGCATTAGAAGCCACATTAGGCGCTGTGCTCATTTGATAAGCAGCAAGAAACATATGTTTATTCGCAGCACTGAACTGCTTATACCACTCACTCTCCCTTACCTTGTCCGTGATGACCTGATAGTTACTACCGGAAACAATGGAGTCATTATTCGTAAATACAGTAATTCGTTCAAGCTGATTGTTAACTGGCATATAACTGTTCATCCGATCTCGAAGCTGTTCGTCGAAGGTGTCATAAAATTCAATCATGTTCCCATACCTCCGCTCTAGCAATTCATACAGATTCTTATCGGAGGACAGCGTATAACTAACTGCTACTCCACCCTCAATGAAATCTTGAATATCCTTTCTGGCCCTCTCTAAAGAGATTTCTAAGTTTTGCTGTTCTCTGGATTTGATCAAATCGGAAATCCGATCCAAAAAAACAAGGTTGATAATAATGATAGGGAGAAGCACACCTATAATATAAATGAGGGAAAATTTATAGTTCAGTGGAATGTCATTGACTACTTTTCTAAATCTGAATTTTTTTCTCTCCATACGAAACACCTTGCTTCCCCTAGAGCTATTGGTTTTTATTTTCATTTTTATAGACGGATGGGACTACCCCTACAATCAGCTTGAACTTGTCTATAAAATAGTCTGTATTTGAAAATCCCACCTGCACCGCAATATCCGATATTTTCAGCTGCGTTCGCTTAAGCAGACTTTTGGCTTCCTCAATCCTTTTGGCATTTAAATATTCACTAAAGCCCTGACCCGTTTGTTTCCTGAAAAGCTGTCCCAAATAGGTAGAATTGATATGAAATTGCCGCGCTAAATCCTGAAGCTTCAATTTATTCCGAAATTCACGATCCACATACTGAATCACCTTGTAAATCGTATTTTGTTCATTCTGCTGCTCTAATTCAGATAAATAGACCGTCGCCAGCATAGATAGACTTTGAACATAGCGGCTTAATGCAAAATAATCATTTAATCCCCCTAAATTTCCATATTCTTGCTGAATCTTTATCATCATCGTATCTGGAGTACCATTCATTTGGGCTATAAGAGTACAAATTGTAAGCTCTAAATGAGCCACTTGGGCTTGCACGATTTCAATCGTCAATAGATTCTCTACGAAAAAAGCAAACGTTTCTTTTACACATGGCTGTATCTGTTCTATATCGTTTGCCAGGACCTTATCCAGCAGCAGTTTGAAGTGATCCTCATGGTGTTCATTCTTCTTTAGAATTCTAAGGTTGCTATAATAAAAGATCCCCCTCTTCTGCTGATGTGTCTTTCGTTTCCATACATCAAGTGCTTGCATATAGATTTCTCGAATCGAACATATGCCTACCATTCTATTGCTAATCGCCAGGAGTACCGGTTCATGTAAATGTTCAGCGATATCCGAACGAATCTGGTTGACGATAGCGTCCAGACTCTCATTCCCAATAGAAGCAGACTCAAGAATGATCCCTGTTCTTCCCGATCGATCCTGAAAGAAATGGGTACTTTCCTGAGGAAAGTAGTCGACGGTTCGTGGAAGAAATGGATTCAAAGATGTGGCTGGTTCGATAAGAATACACATTAATTCTGCATTCGCTTGAAGCTTCAACGTGCTCTGGGTTAGAAGCTCTAAATTTTCGTTATACTCGCCTTGTATTAGGCGGTTGACGATATTATTTACGACAAAGAATTGCTTCTTATCAAGCTCCTCATTGGAAGCGATTTCATTTTGAATCATAGGCGTAATCCTGCTTAATAAGGACTCTATTTCTTCATCATCAATAGGTTTTAATAAATAGTCATTCACTCGTTGCTGCAATGCCGTACGTGCATATTTAAAGTCATCATACCCAGTCAATACCACAAACTTCGGAGGCTTTGTCATCACTTCATTCAATTTTGCGATAAGCTCGAGACCGTTAATAACCGGCATATTAATGTCCGTTAGGACCAGTTCCGGTTTATATTCTTGTATAAGTCTCAATGCTTCTGAGCCATTATGGGCTTCCGCGCACACTTCAAAGCCATATTTTTCCCAGTCAATCATCGTTCTCAGCCCTTCAAGTACCCAGGGCTCATCATCCACGATCAGAACCTTCAGCATGATGTTCACTCCAATCTCCTAAGATAAGGCTCGCTTTCTTATGAAAATATATATTATGCTAACACAATTGGATATTGTTGTGAATTCATAATTTTTCCTTCTTTTGCTTAAAACAGTACTTTTAAATCTGGTAAAAGCATAAAAAAACGACGTATCCAGACTTTCAGACACATCGAGTTCAGTATGTTTTTAGTTAATATGCTACCTTCGAACTAACGTTGTTCTCGTGATTGATTAACCATTCTTTTCTTGCAATGCCGCCGCCGTAGCCCCCTAATTCACCATTACTATTGATCACGCGATGACACGGAACCAAGATCGATAATTGATTCGCTCCATTAGCTCTGGCTACAGCTCGACAACCCGAAGGGTTGTTTATATTCTCTGCAAGCTCCTTGTAAGAGACCGTCTGGCCTACAGGAATTCTTCGAAGTTCATTCCATACCTTTTGCTGAAAATCAGAACCTAAATAACGAATCGGTGATTTAAACACCGTAAGTTCCCCTTCGAAATAAAGAGTTAATTCCTCTTCAATTTGCTCTAGCACCGGTACTTTTTCAGGCAAAATAGTTGCATTCAAGCGAGTACGTAATTTCTTAATTTCGTTCTCAAGTCCCTTTCGATCCACAAATTCCAGCAGTAAAAGGCACTCTTCATCTGAGATCGCAAGCATAGACCCTAATATCGTTTCTATCCAGGTACAGTACAGCACTTTAATCTGCTTAGAGTGATTCGGGACCGTTCCCATCGTTCTTGAAAAAGCATCCCTAAACCCATTACTCGAATCATACCCGCTGTCCAGTTGTACGTTTATGATAGAATCCCCATTCCTGATATGTTTGAATGCCAGCCCTAAACGTCTGGAACGTGCATATTCAATAAAGGTCATCCCAAATTGCTTCTTAAATTGCCGGCGTGCTGTATTTGCACTTATCGACAGCTCATCAAAATCTTTATCGGTCCATTTTCTTTCCGGATTACGCTCAATAGCTTCGACAAGAAGCTTTACTTCTAAGGACATTTTCGTGGGATTAGACAAAGGCTGGCATCTTTTACAAGGTCTATAAGACGCTAACAAAGCTTCTTTGGCTGTTGCGAAAAACTCGCAATTTTCTTTATAAGGCTTTTTAGCGGGGCAAGTTGGCCTGCACATAATACCTGTTGTTTTTACGCCGACAAAAAATACACCTTCATAATTGGAGTTTTTTTCGACTAACATCTCATAATATTTATCGATTTGCTGTTTATTAGTGATCATAGTGTTGTTAGCTCATTTCTGAATAATGTGCAGGTAGCTGCAGAATAGCTCGAGCATCTTCTTGAAGATTATGCTGTGCTTGAAAGTAACTATACGGTCCAAAGCTAATTCTTTTTACGCCAAGCTCTTGCAATTCAACATTTGAAATCATACCATCCATTACCATAACATTTACAGGCAGTGGTGACTGCTGCACAAAATATTCAATCAAGTTTCGATCGGTGAGTCCCGGTATAAAAATCCCATCCGCTCCAGCAGCAGCGTAAGCACAGGTACGCTCTATTGCTTCATTCACTAAATCCAAAGAATGCTTCCCATTTTTGAAAAAGAGATCGGTTCTGGTGTTAATAAACACATTCTTTTGAAGTTTGGCTGCCACTTGCTGTATAGTTCGAATACGATGACTTTGTTCCTCGATTGCCCATAATTCATCATTCGGATGATTCACCTTTTGATCCTCGAAATTGATCCCACATATATCTAATTGGAATAATTGTTCTATGTTATTGGCTAAGGACTCTACATCTACAGCATACCCACCCTCAATATCTACCGTCAATGGCACAGATACATGTTCTGCTATTCTCGTAACAGCCCACAGTAGCTGCTCAAATGAGAGTTGTTCACCATCCGAATACCCCCATGCATCTGCCATAGCGAAGCTGCTTGTGGCTATAGCCTTTAAACCGGCTTTTTCTATCGCTTTAGCCGAAGCTACATCCCAGCAGTTATATAGCATTAGCGGATTTTCTTGATCGTGCAAAGACTTAAAATAGTCATAGTCATTTCTGTTCATCAGTGGTCATCTCCATTAAATAGAATAGCACCACTATATAATAGACAATGATTCGCCATACCAGAAAAATTAACACCAATCTTTTTCGCAAAAAAAAACACCGATTGATGATCTCATCCTATAAGGACCTGATCATACCATCGATGTAAGTATACAGTTTAAAGTTCTACCTTACGGAGTGATGGTTTGGAAGATGGTTTAGGTGACTTTTTCCCTGTTCGCATCGGTATGATTTGTGGTGCAGCAATTCCGATCAGAACAACGAAAATTCCAACCCAGCGAAGTAGGGATACTTCTTCTTGCAGGACTAACACGGAGGCTACAACAGCTGCCGGCAACTCCGCCGCACCAAGAATCGTTCCCAGACCTGATCCCAGTTTCGGAACACCAATAGAAAAGAAAAGCACAGGAATAACTATACCAAGCAACCCTAAAGGAAGACCATACTTCCAAAGTCCATCTGTAAGTGCTCCGTCATAAATAAAGGAAGGGGAAAAAACAACCATAATAATAATCATTGCACTTGTAGTCATATACAAGCTTTTATTCACAGCAGGTACCTGCGTAGCCACTCTCCCACTGACAAAAATATAAAAGGCAAACGACACCGCAGACATCAAACCGAAAACAATACCACTCGTAGTCATTTCGCCTACACTAGGTTCTAGAATCCCCCCAGCTAATATGGTTCCTATCAGAAGGATAATCATTGAAATTATTTTCTCTCGACTAGGCCATTTTCTATCTACAACAGCCTCCAGAATCACACCAATCCAAGTAAATTGGAATAAGAGAACGATCGCAATCGAAGCAGGTAATTGTTCAACGGCAAACCCATAGAAAATACCCGTCATACTAATGGTAATCCCCGCGCCTAATAACGAAGCACCTACCTTTAATCCGAGTTTTTTCCGGGAAAATAATACAACTAACAAGAGCAGCATGCACCATCCAAAAAAGTATTGCGACCCGACCAGTTGCTGCATTCTAAATCCATCGTTCATTCCAAGCTTGACGATCGTAGACAGCGATCCATAACTACATGCTCCTATAAATACTAGTAAAGCATATTTGAGTAACTTCATATTCATCGTAATCTTCTTTCCTTTCTGTTGAACCGTCCTATTGAACCGTCCAAATCACATAATAAAGCCCCTTGTCATCGAAATGACAAGGGGCGACTGAAACCAAAGAATACATCTTTGACAAAATTCCGCCACTCCATCCACTGGATAGAGTTTGGTTTATTTACTTATAACAATACGAATTATAATATGATAAATCACACAGGGTGTCAACTTGAAATGTTTACAATAACTATATTTCGGTTATATTTCAAATTCTTCTGTTGAATTTGAAAGACCACCATTCTGTACACCACTATTATTCGCTACAGCAAGAACATACACCTTATATTTGACAGCTTTAACAATTGAATCTCCGTTTACATCCCTTGTCGCAGTGAATATTGAAGGATTCGTCCCGTTAGGGGTTACCGACGTATAATATGAAGATCTTACCTCAATAGCATCGGCTGATCCAAACCCTTGTTTAGACGGAACCACCAAGACTCGATATTCTGAAATGTTGGATTCATTGGCTGATTTAACGAAACTAATCAGGATTCTGCCCTTGTCCTCTTTATACGTTACATCGGTTACAGAGATCAATGGGCTCTTAGTCGTAGACAACGTAATGACCGATGACTCCCAGGACAAAGCATTTGGACCGGCATAATTCCCACTACCAATAGAGAGCACATATACTTTATAGCTGGTTCCAGCTTTAATCAAATTACCACGTACGTCTCTGGCGGAAGAATCTAACACTTGACTGGTACTGTTGCCTGATGTACTTACCGAGGTGTAATTAGCACTCGATACATTATTAGCATCAGACAGGCTAAAGCTACTGTAATCTGACGTAGGTACCACCATAATCCGGTATTGGTTGATGTAAGTTTCATCTGTGGCATGGCTAAACGATACCTTTAGATCCCGGCCATCGCCATAGTCATTTACATCGCTGACACTCAAGTTTGTAACGGCTTTTACGCTAGAATCATTCAACAAAGTAATGACCGATGAAGCGGAAGAGAGCACATTCGAATCCCAATAAATCCCGCTTCCGATGGTTAACACATATACTCTATAGCTAGTTCCATTCTTTATCGAAGCTCCGAGAACGTCTCTAGTTGACGAATTCAATACCTGACTGGTAGAAGACCCAGATGTACTCACCGATGTATAGTTGCTACTTGATACATTATTCGCTTCAGCTAAACTAAAGCTACTATAATAGGATGTGGGTACTACCATAATCCGATACTGGCTAATATAGGTTTCGTCCGTCGGATGAGTGAAGGACACTCTCAAATCTCGGCCATCACCATAGTCGTTAACGTCACTGACACTCAAGTTTGAGACGATACTCACACTAGAATCATTCAACAACGTAATGACCGATGAAGGTGACGAAAGCACATTGCCAGTATTACTGCTTCCAATAGATAAAATATATACTTTATAGTTGACTCCATTCTTTATCAAAGCTCCACGTACATCTCTGGTTGATGAAGTCAATACTTGATTGGTTGTAGTACCTGTTGTACTCACTGCTGTATAGTAGGCACTGGATATATTATTGGCTTCAGCTAAACTAAAGCTACTGTAATATGACGTCGGAACTACCAGGATACGATACTGGCTAATATAGGTTTCGTCCGTCGCATGAGTAAATGATACTCTCAAATCTCGGCCATCATTATAGTTGTTAACGTCGCTAACACTTAAGTTAGAAACCCCTATGTTGGACAGCGTAATTGCTGATGAAACAGAAGACAACACATTATTTGCTGCATTACTGCTATCAATTGCCATGACAAACACTCTGTAGCTCACGCCAGTTTTAACAAGAGCTCCGTCCACATCTCTGGCTCCTGAAGATAAAGTTTGCGTGATATTATTACCCGTCTTGCTGACTAACGTGTAATTAGCACTGGTCACATTATTTGCTGTAGCTAAATTAAAATTCGAATAATTAGTAGCTTTGACAACAAATATCCGATAAGAACTTACCTTCGACTCATCTGACAGCTTATTGAAGCTGACCGATAAATCTCTTCCATCTCCATAATCGCTTATATCATTTACTTGTACATTATTTATTGCCGCTACAGTCTTATTCACTAGTGTCATAGTGGAGGATCCACTAGAAAGTGCACTGGCGTTACTTCCTTTGCCAACCGTCAAGACATAAGCCACATACGCTTGATTACTCTTAATTGAATCACCATCAACAGTCCTCGAAGCAGAAGTCAATTTAATCGAAGGATTAGTACCTGTTGGTAATACAGTAGAATAATTGTAAGAGGCTATCGTTTGTGCGGACGACAAGTTAAGAATATTCCCTGATTTCACAATCAAAACACGGTAATGATCCACTAGTGACTCATTTGCCACTCGAGTGAAACTAACCTGAAGATCACGACCATCACCGAAATCACTCACATCCTGCGCTACTACGTTGGATACTGGGCCTGCATTTCCAACGTTAGAGGCTGAAGTCGTTATAGTTACAACTTGCGTCTTGGGGTTCCATCCCACTTCATGGCCCAGTGCTTCACTGACGAACCTTGTTGGGACCATCGTTCTCCCCTTCAGATTCAAACCAGGTACGTCTAGCGTTACAGCCTTATTGTTAATGGTGGCGGTCTTTGAGCCAATCTTTAACATAATCGTTGTATCATCTTTAGTTGCAGTTACAGTTTGTGCTTTTTGATTCCACTTAATGGTGGCATTAAAGGCTTCAAAAATAGCCCGCAGCGGCACCATCGTCCGCCCATTCACCATCACCGGTGCTTGATCTGTAGACAATCGAACCCCGTCAATAATAATACTGATCGGAGTTGCAGCCTTTACAGAGGATTGAAACATCATCGGAAAGACTACTAAAACTACTAAAATTGAAATCCATAACTTCTTCACAGATCCACCCTCCTGGAATGACGAATACATTTTTTACCTACTCATCTGACGCTTCTAAGTATATAAAAGTTTCATGGTTTATAGGTTACAAAAAAATAATCTAGACTTCAATCAAACCTTGATAAAAGAAGAGCTAAGCACCCGGAGAAAAAAAAGGAGAGAGAGTGGTATTACCACTCCACTCTCTCTCCTTACGTTTATCGAATCATCATATTCTGTAGCGTCCCAAAGGTATTACACTTTTCTAGCCTGAGATCGGTACATCAAGAACAAGAAATACGGTGCTCCAATTAGCATTATTATAAGACCCGATGGAATTTCTTTCGGCGCCATAATGGTTCTTCCCAGCGTATCCGCAATCACAAGCATTAATCCACCAAGTAATCCTGACAGAACAATGGATCGTCTCGTGTGATGCCCAATCATCATCCGTACAGCATGCGGCGCCATAAGTCCGAGAAACCCAATGGTTCCTACACTTGCAACGGCTCCCGCTGCAAGCATCACACCGATAATCATCGCCCAAAGCCGAGTTCCGCGAACGGGTAAGCCCAGACCTGTTGAACTCTCATCGCCAAATGCTAGTAAATCGAATCTACGTCCTAAATAATAAGCAAAAGGAACGAGTACAATCAGGAAGATAAACAAGCTATTAAATTGATTCCAGCTTCGTCCGTAAGTCGAACCCGTTAACCAAATTAAGGAGCTGCTGCTCCATAAACTGCCCTTGACGATCATGACCTGTATTCCCGCAGAAGCAATTGCTGATACTGCAATTCCAAGCAGGATAAGGACAGATGGATTCAAGGCTCTACGCCATGCCATAACAAACACAAAAGCTGCAGCCAAAGCACCACCCGCAATTGCTGCAATAGGGACTGCTAATACCGTCAATGCCGGAAAAGCGACCATTACGGTTAACGCCCCCAATCCAGCACCCGAGGTCACACCAATAATGGAGGCGTCAGCCAGCGGATTTCGGACAGCGCTTTGAATCAAGACACCGCTAATGGCAAGCGCGATACCGCCTCCAGCCGCAACGAGTGTACGCGGAAGCCGTAAATTCAGCAGGACGGAATAAGATCCAGCTCCGCTGTGGATAAGACTGCTCAGTAGCTCACTAATCGGTATTCTCGTTCCCCCAAGTGACAAACTCACAAGGATAACCGCAACGAGCAGTAAGGTCATGGTTATCACCGCCGGAACAAAGCGCATCCGAAGCGCTGTTCCACCTATATTCATAGATGACTGACCTGAGCCTGAACCCGATATATTTTTCATCTTGGTTAGCACCAGCCATATGAGCCAAGGTGCTCCAATAATCGCCATAACCGCCCCAACTGGCATCTCACCTACACTGCTACGAACCATACGCGCAAGCGTATCCGCTGCCGTAATGAGCAGTGCTCCCCACAGCGCACTTGCAGGAATGAGCAGGTGATGCTTTCGAATACCGCTAAGCCGAACCAGATGAGGAGCCACCAGACCAACAAATCCAATCGGACCGACCACGCTGACCACGACTGCAGCCAACAATACAGATAAACCTAGACCTAACCCCCGTGCCAATCCAACACGTTGCCCGAGTGAACGAGCAGTGGACTCATCAAGCTCCAACGCATCAAACTGCCTACCTGCGAGCATAGCTGCTATTAGCAATGGAATAACAAAAGGCCAGGCATACTTAACACCGTCCCAATCTAGCTGAATCAGTGAGCCTGAGCCCCATAAAAATAGGTTTTGCGTTTCGTTCTTGTTAAAAATATGTAGGGCCGATGTAAACGCGCCGAGAACCATAGACACGATCATACCTGATAAAGCTAATCGGACAGGCGTGGCCCCCTTACCACCACTCAACAAATAGGCAGCCAGTGCAGCAAGCAGCCCCCCTGCTACTGCAAGCAAAAATGGGAACTCATGCTGCAAAGCTGGAAAAGTAACCATACCTAGGACAACCATAAAATAAGCTCCAGCATTAATCCCCAATGTATCTGAGGAAGCAAGCGGATTCTTCGTTATCGTTTGCAATAATGCTCCAGCCGCAGCTAGAGCGGCCCCAGCCAGCAGGCCAATTACCGTACGCGGCATCCGGATATCCCAGAGCAGATTATGTTCCATCACATCCTGGCGATTTAGCAATCCCTCCAATACCGTAGCTGCAGGAATTTTGGCTTCGCCGAAACCTAGGCTTAGAATGGACAGAACAAAGAGGACGGCAAGGCCGCCCCCAAATATTCCAATGATTCGCCAAGTCATTCCACTTGAGGCTTCTTTGCTGCTCTTCCCGTTCATAAAAGCACTCATTTCGTTAATGTATTTACTACTTCATCCACGATAACTTTGGAGGAAATCGGACCGCCAAACACCCAAGTAGTACTGCTCAATCCGAAGGTACGATTTTCTTTCACAAAGTTAAGGCCGTTCCACACGGAGTTATCCTTCAGTTCTTTCGTGAAAATATTATCATCCTTCTGAACGATATACATCAGGTTAGTATCCTGAACAGCCGGCAATGCTTCAACTGTTGATGTAGTGAAGCCGTAAACTTCGAATTTTTCGGGTTTCCAGTCGTTCTTTAGACCAATTCGATCTAACGTTTGAACAGCTAGTGAGTTGTCTGTAAAGAGACGCAATGTTGCTGCATTCTGATAGCTGTATGCTTGCGTCAGCACGTAATTCAAGCCTTCTTTACCTGCTTCATCCAGCTTTGCCTTCGCTTCCGTATAATGTGCATCCAGGTCAGCAAGAACCTTGTCGCCTTCCGCAGTTTTACCTACAGCCGCTGCAATCGTTTTGAAAGTATCTTCCATCAACGTATACTGATTGCCTTGTCCTTCTTCCGGATACAGACCGAAAATCAGTGTTGGAGCGATGCCTTTTAATTGATCATAAATTCCTTCGTGTCCACCCGTATTCGCAATAATCAAATCTGGCTTTAATGAAGCAATGGTCTCTAGATCCGGCTCGTCACGTGAACCAACATCCGTTACGCTTGCATCGAGTGGTACTTCAGAAGTTACATATAGCTTGTAGTTTTCATTATCGGCGTTCCCCACCGGCTGCATTCCGAGCGCAATAATATCTTCCGTAAATGTCCACTCCAGAACTACAACCTTTTGCGCAGGCTTATCCAGCTTAACCTCGCCTTTAGAATCTTTTAATACGATCGGACCGCTTGTAGATTCACTACTTGCGTTTTCAGAAGCTGGTTTGTCATTTGCTCCCGCGTTTGATGTTGAATTATTCTTTTGGTCAGTACCACAGCCCGATACTACCAATATGATAGCAATAACCATAAATAAACTAATTAACCTTTTGTGCATTCTCTTTATCCCCCTGTATATAACGCTCGAAGTTATATTCTATGATAATTGTTATCATTCTATTGATAATGATTATCATAGATAACATAATAGTTATCTTATACGTGATTCCACCGAAAGTCAAAGTTAAAATTTAATATAGAAGGACTTTTCTCAAAAAAAAATCCTAATAAATCAAGGGCTTCCTTGATCATTAGGATGTTTGCTACTCTATTTTTTGGTTTGTAATTCTTTCAATGTGTATGGTGAGATACAGCATTTCATCATTTGTTAATTCACGATTGTATGTTTTATCAATATAGATTTTTATTTTCTCAACGCTGGCGAAAGCTTCTTTGTATTGCTCCTTCACTAAATTAAATAGGCCATTCTCATTATCCGGCGGTGGAGTGCCGTTGATGAGACGTTGGGCAAAAAATTTCAAGTGAGTGATAAACCGATAATAAGCGAGGGACTCCTCATCATACTCTAGTCTAAAATGATGCTTCACTATATTTAAGATGTCATTCATAATCTTCGTAATATTGACCATATTCGGCATCTCTTCATTCAGTTCAGCATTCACCAGATGGAGAGCAATATGTCCAGCCTCATCCTCGGGAAGCATAATGCCAAACTTTGAATGAATAATTTGAAGTGTAGCTTTCCCAACCTCATATTCTTCCTTATAGAACTTTTTGATCTCCCAAAGCATGGCGTTTTTAATCTTCATCCCTTTTGAGAATCGCTCTAACGCAAAGCTGATATGATCGGTCAGACTGATGTAGATACTATCATCCAGCATTTTACCTAGTTGCAGCTTGGCGAAATTGATGATCTCTTCTGAAAGCTCCATATGCTCTATTGGAATCTCAGAAAGCAGTGTTTTTAGCTTATCAGAAAGCTTTTGATTGCTTAAAGTGAAGATCTTTTCAATTTTGTCTTCTTCTAAATAGTCCCCTTGTTTTTTCTTAAAGGCAAGTCCTCTTCCCATGACTACCAGTTCAAAATTTTGATCATCTATGACAGTAACAACATTGTTGTTTAACACTTTTTCGATCCGCATACGGCAACCCCTTGTACCAAAAATTAAAAAAGGCAAAACCAAAAGTAACCATTAAACAAATGGCTTAACTTCGGGTTTTGCCTGCACGACCAGTAACAATCCACAATTATTAATTTATAAAAATCATACCATGGACTTATTTAATCGACAAGCATCTAGCAATCCTATCCATTATGCGCAAATAGCTATATTTTTATTATGTTTTTCATAAAAAATCGACCTCTCAGCATCCATACTAAGAGATCGATTTCATTTTAATTCTTATGGCCAGCCACTAAATCAAACTACAACCGTCATCAGATCTTCGCCCGGTTTGATGGCCGCTTTCTTGGTGCCAATGACATCACTATAGTTAGCTGTATTGGTAATAATGATTGGCGTTGTGCTTTGATAGCCTTCATTTTTTATTTGTTCGAGATCAAATTCAATCAGTAGGTCACCCTGTTTAACCGTTGCTCCTTCTTCCACTTTCACATCAAAGTATTTCCCTTTTAACTTCACAGTTTCTATACCGATATGGATCAGGACTTCAACGCCATCATCCGATACGACTGCAATACAATGACCTGTTCTGAAAATAGTGGATACAACCCCACTTACCGGGGAGTACAGCTTACCTTCTGAAGGTTCGATTGCCATCCCCTTGCCCATTGCTTCAGAAGCAAATGCAGCATCATCTACTGAGGATAAAGGGATTACTTTACCAGCTAGAGGGCTTACAACAGTCGTACTTTTCACAGCGTGTGGGAGAATAACTTCGCTCTCTTCAGTATTCGTCTTTTCTTCTACACCATTTGATGTTTCTTCTACAGCATTCGCTTTCTTTTTGTCTTCAAAACCAAAGAACATCGTAATCACCGTAGCCAATATAATCGTCCCAAGAGCTATGATCGCTTGAATAGCCAAAGGTGAGAATGCAGGAAGACTTAATACGCTAACAAATGCGAATACTTCCATTTTTACACCAGCAAGACCCGACATCGCTCCACCTAGACCACCGGCAATAGATACATAAATAAAAGTCCGTTTGTAACGTGTCAGCAATCCGTAAATAATAGGTTCAGTTACGCCTGAGAGCGCGCCAGGTAAAAAGGTACTTCCGGCCAATGTTTTCAACTTTTTGTCTTTTGTTTTCAAGAAAATCCCTAAGGCTACACCAAGTTGGGCGAAAATAGCCATACCTGCCATTGCATAGATCGGATCTCCACCCTTAGCAATGTTTTCAAGAATAATCGGAACGAGTCCCCAGTGCAAACCGAGCACGGTCAGGTACGTCCAGGAAATCCCCACAATTGCACCCGTAATAATACCACTCTTACTGCTGAGGAACACAATAGCGTCTCCGATTAAGTTCCCTACATTCACTCCAAACGGTCCGAAAATCAAAATGGTTAAAGGAACAATTAACATCAAACATAACATAGGTACCAAGAACAATTGTAAATCCTTGTGTATAAATTTTCTTAGTTGCTTATCTAGTAAAGCATATATACAGATGGCGATGAAAATCGGAAAAACGCTCGATGAATAATCCGACATTACTAAAGGAATACCTAGAAAATGTGGAGATTCAACACTGGCTAATCCCGTAATATTAGGTTCGAGTAAGGCCGCACCGATAGCGCCCCCTACATAAGCATTTACACCAAGTCTAATCGATAACGTAATCCCTAGGAAAATTGGCAGAAAGTAAAACACAGCATTACTAGCGCCGGCTAGTACTTTGTAAGTCTCTCCATCCGCCGCTAAAACATGTAACGAAGTCAGTACAGTTAATAGCGCTTTCAACATACCCGCACCCGCTAAGGCACCAATTAAAGGCGAGAAGCTTCTAGAAATCACATCAAAAATCAGGGTTCCTATAGGTTTCTTAACCGTATTATCGCCAGAATTATTACTAGGGGATATGGATTTGCTTATCTCTTTATAGACATCAGCAACATGGGTACCCACAATAACTTGGAATTGTCCCCCTTTGCTAACCGCACCAATAATCCCTTCCATTTTATCCAGCTTTTCTTTATCAACTTTCTGTTCATCATTAAGCGTGAATCTTAGTCGAGTAGCACAGTGAATTACGTTGTTAATATTTTTCTCTCCACCGACAGATTGAATGATGTCTTTACCTAGCTGTTCATAACTCATTATCCTACACCCCTTTGGTAACCGATATATTAATCAATCGAGAAGGAATGAACGCAAAAAAACCTAAATCACATTCATGCACGAGAGAGAAATCTCCCGTAAACATAAATGAAACTTAGGTTTTGCCTGCTATGCAGTAGCAATCCTGATATCCGATTAATTGTTATTTACAAATTAACATGTTCAATTCATGATGTCAACCGACATCCTAGAACAGGTTCTGTCCATTTGATTCAATCACTTCTTTGTACCAGTGGAAGGACTTCTTCCGGTATCGTTCAAGAGTACCTGAACCATCATCATGACGGTCCACATAAATGAAGCCATAACGTTTCTTTAGTTCGGCGCTCGTTGCGCTAACCAAATCGATGCAGCCCCAGCTTGTATAGCCCATGACTTCCACTCCGTCGGCAATAGCCTCCGCGACCTGAACCAGATGATCTCGTAAATAATTGATCCGATAGTCGTCGTTTATTACCTTTTCGCCGTTCCCATCTAATACCAGCTGATCGACAGCGCCAAGACCATTTTCCACGATAAACAGCGGTTTCTGATATCGGTCGTAGAACATATTCATAACATAACGCAAGCCCTGCGGATCGATCTGCCAGCCCCATTCGCTCGCTTCCAGATACGGATTAGGCACCCCACCCAGCAGATTCCCTTCTCCTCTGATCTGTTTCTCTGGATCAGCCGTTTCACAAGTGCTCATATAGTAACTGAACGATATGAAATCCACAGTGTGCTTCAGAATCTCTTCGTCCCCTGGTTCAAAATGAATGTGAATCCCATTTTCCTTGAAGAACCGCTTCATATAGCCAGGGTAATACCCTCTAGCATGAACATCCGCAAAGAACATATTTTTGTGATCACTTTGCATTGCCTTGATCAAATCGTCCGGATGCGGAGTGAGCGGATAAATCGGCATGCTAAGCACCATACACCCGATTTGGAAGTCTGGATTAATCTCATGTCCGATCTTCACAGCCAGAGCACTTGCTACGAACTCATGATGAATAGCTTGATACAGATCCTGCTTACTCAATTTCTCTAACGGCGTATTGATCCCGCCACTCATAAATGGGAACTCAAGAATGGAGTTAATCTCGTTAAAGGTCAGCCAATATTTAACCTTGTTCTTGTAACGATTATATATCGTTCTCACATAGCGCTCGTAAAAATCCACCATCTTACGGTTAACCCATCCATCATATTCTCTTGCCAGATGTAGCGGAGTTTCATAATGGGAGATAGTCACCAGTGGCTCGATGCCGTATTTATGACACTCATCGAATAGGTCGTCGTAAAACTGCAGACCTTTTTCATTAGGCTCCAGCTCGTCCCCTTTTGGAAAAATTCGGGACCAGGCAATGGACGTCCGGAATACTTTAAAGCCCATTTCCGCGAACAGCTTAATATCTTCTTTATATCGGTGATAGAAATCGATTCCCACCAGCTTCATATTATCGTCGGTAGGAGCCTCTGTAGGCGCAGACTTAATCCCCTTCGGCATAACATCTTGGGTGGACCATCCTTTACCATCCTCCTGATACGCCCCTTCAAGCTGATTGGCTGCTACAGCACCGCCCCATAAGAATCCTTTTGGAAATTGCAATTCCATATTTTTTCCCGCCTTTGCTATTGTGATAGTATAGGATTACTGCTCTAATTCGAATCCTAAACCTTGGAACGCGTTACATGTCAAGTATTATTCATGCGAAGGAGAACAAACCGATGTCCACTCTTGACGAAATTGCTAAGCTATCGGGCTTTTCCAAAGCCACGGTGTCCCGCGTCCTGAACCAATCGCCTCATGTTAGCAAGGAGACTCGTGAGAAAATTCTCGCCATCATGAAAGAAACGGACTATGTTCCTAACCGAAATGCCATTTCTTTATCCAAAGGTCAAACACAACAAATCGGCATGATCACCATGGACCTAAACGAGCTTATTCTGAGTTTTATGAACAGCTTCGTCGAAATTTCAGGTCGTTACGGATACCAGACGATTATTTATACTACCGGCGGGGATAAGCAGAAGGAGCTTCAGGCTTTTGAAGATCTCAAAATGAAACGGGTCGACGCCCTGCTCATCCTGACCTCCGTAAACGAACAGAATGTTATCTCTTCCTACTGCAAATACGGACCCATCGTATCCTGGCAGCGTATGGACCATCCTGAAATACCGTCCGTGGCCATGAACCAATATGATGGATACACACTCGCTTTGAAGCATTTGATAGAGCGGGGGTATAAGCGCATCGCTAATGCTTTTGGCCGTCCCAGCAGCATTAATACCCACAGTAGATGCCTGGCCTATGAGCAAATCATGACCAAATATAATCTTCCCGTTATGGAGAAATGGTATTACTCTACGATTTACAGTATCCGCGACGGAGAGCAGTTGCTGCGCTCCCTTATGGATGAAAAAGACCAGCCAGATGCGATTCTATGCTCCAATGATTTGGTGGCAGCGGGTATTCTCAACGAAGCACGCAGGCAGAAATTGGACGTGCCCGGGGATCTCGCCATCGTTGGTTTTGATAATTCAGAGCTGTCGCGAACTCTTGGAATCACGACCATTCTGAATCCGATTGCGGGACAAGCGGAGAACGCTTTTCTTCTTCTAGCTCCAGTGCTGCTTGAGCGGGATATGGAGTTGCAGCCACTTTCGTTTACATTGGTGGAACGGGAGACTACTTAGTTTGCCCAACCGCTAAAGACTTTGTCTTTAGCACTTTTATCAATTAGAATTATGGGAACAAGCGGTCAAAACCAGAACCTATTGGAGTGAAACCATGATTAAGATCCTCGTTGTGGAAGACGATAAGCATGTCAGAAAGCTGATGAACGCGGTCCTGAAACGTGAAGGTTATGAAGTGTTAACCGCTGAGAATGGAATCCAGGCACTGGATGTTCTTGAAGTCCAGCATATTGATCTAATTATTCTCGATATCATGATGCCGGGGATGGATGGTTATGAATTTGCCGAGGAGCTACGGAATGCGAACAACATGATCCCTATCCTCATGGCTACGGCCAAACAGCTTCCAGAAGATAAGAAAAAAGGCTTCCGCCTCGGAACCGACGATTATATGACCAAACCTGTAGATACAGAAGAAATGCTGTTGAGAATACAAGCCCTTCTGCGCCGCTCGCAAATTGTAAGCGCCCGTAAGCTTGTTGTTGGTAAAGTCATTCTTGATTTCGATGCGTTAACAGTAATTCGAGACAATGAAAAACAGATGCTTCCCCAAAAGGAATTCCTTCTCCTTTATAAGCTTTTATCCTATCCGGAGCGCATTTTCACTCGAATCCAGCTGATGGACGAAATCTGGGGGATGGACAGCGAGACTACGGACACTACGGTTAATGTACATATCAACCGCTTGCGGAAACGGTTTGAAAACTATCCGGAATTCGAACTTGTGTCCGTCCGCGGTCTGGGATACAAGGCGGTGAGAAAATGATCAAAAAGCTAAGCAGCAAAATCAGTCTGCCAATCTACTTCTCGCTTGCTGTATTCATTATTTTCCTCATTACAGTGTTAATCACCGGCATTCTGACCTACTTGTCCTTGGCCTTCGGCCTACTTGATGAGCGGATTCTTCAGGACAAAAAAATTCTCACCTTGATTATATTGATTTCCTGCATTATTATCGGCACCGTCACATCAGTAATTACCAGTCGCAGAATGCTGAAATCAATCCGCACATTTATTGATGCTATTGACCAACTGGCCGGAGGCGATTTCTCCATGCGGCTGCAGCTCAAGCACCCTCCGGAATTCAAGATTCTTTCCGAGAATATTAACCGGATGGCCGAGGAACTGGGTGGCATTGAAATTCTGCGAACAGACTTTGTAAACAATTTCTCCCATGAATTCCGTACTCCGATTGTGTCGATTAAAGGGTTCGCTGAAATCCTGAAGGATGACGAGCTGAGTAAGGATGAACGGAATGAATATCTGGATATTGTTATCGAGGAATCTACCCGTCTGGCTACACTGGCCTCCAATGTATTGAACCTCTCCAAAGTGGAAGCACAGGCAATATTAACTGATCGACAGCCCTTCAATGTCGGAGAACAAATTCGCCAATGTGTCCTACTACTGCATACTAAACTTACGAAAAAGCATATTTCCTTCAAAGCCAACGTACAGGACTATATGGTGCCTGGGAATAAAGAGATGCTGAACCAGGTCTGGCTGAATTTATTGGACAATGCGATTAAATTCACTCCCGAGCACGGCGAAATCGAAGTTACTATGAGGCAGATGAAAGATCAGGTTGAAATTACGTTCCGTGATAATGGAGTAGGCATCAGTCCAAGTGCACTTCTCAAGGTCTTCGACAAGTTCTATCAGCAAGATACCTCTCACTCTACTGCCGGTAATGGCCTGGGGCTTACGATTGTCCGAAAAATCATTGAGCTGCACGGCGGAACCGTCACCTGCGACAGTGTTCCAATACAAGGAACCACTTTCACCGTGCTGCTCCCCGATTTTAAAAAGGTAACTAAAGAATTGGGGGTTACCAGTAAATGAGTGTACAATTCAAAAAACTGAGCGGCTTTAACCGGGGAATTCTCCTTGAATTATTGACAGATGCGTATTCATTTGATCGCAGATATGAACAAAGCTCTATTTCTGATTGGCAGGATTTTGACAACTTTTTCTTTGACCATTTACAAATTGCAGATAGATATGCTTTTATCACAACTGTAAATGATGAACCCATCGGATTTGTGGTGTGGGACCCGAGAAACATGCCTGAGTATGCAGAAATTGGGCATAATTGCATTGCTTCAAAACATAAAGGCAATGGCTATGGTAAAATCCAGCTTCAAGAGGCGGTTAATAGAATCACCCAGAATGATGTAACAAAAATTATTGTAACCACGAATGACGATTTAAACCCTGCTCAACGGATGTACGAAAGTGTTGGATTCACAATGTATCAAAAAAGGAAAAGTGAAACTGGCGCAGACTTTATTGAAGAATTCATAGATTATGTGTATTTTTTATAAAAAAATGCTAATGTGTTCACGTATATCTGCTCAAACAGAAGAGACCACCCCAAGCAGTCATTCTATGGCTTAAGGGACGGTCTCTTCTTTCTTTTCATAGCAAAAGTTAACTTTCAGTTTATCATTCTCCGTTAAGATCATAGCAACGATAATGCAAAGGAGTCATTCTTATGTTGAAATTACTCAAGAATCTGGAACCCAAAGAATGGTTCTTATTCGGTATCAGTCTCATGTTCATTATCGCTCAAGTCTGGCTGGATTTAGAACTGCCTGACTACATGAGTGATATTACCCGGCTGATCCAGACACCAGGAAGCGAAATGAATGAAATCCTTGTCGCAGGCGGTTGGATGCTGCTCTGTGCTCTTGGCAGTCTGGCGACCTCGGTTGTTGTAGCGGGCATTGCTGCAAGAGTAGCGGCCGATTTGTCTGCAAGACTGCGTTCCAAATTGTTCGATAAGGTGCAGTCCTTCTCCATGGAGGAGATCAGCAACTTCTCAACGGCCAGTCTAATTACCCGTTCCACGAATGACATCACGCAAGTACAAATGCTGATTGTGATCGGCTTACAGCTACTTGTGAAAGCACCCATCCTCGCTGTGTGGGCGATACTCAAGATTTCAGGCAAAAGCTGGGAGTGGACTCTTACGACAGGTGCCGCGGTCGCATTGCTAGTAGTTATTGTCGCAGTCTGTATCGTGCTCGTCCTGCCTAAATTTAAAAAGCTGCAGCTGCTTACAGATAATCTGAATCGTGTATCCAGAGAGAATCTTAACGGTCTTCGTGTCATCCGGGCGTATAATGCCGAGGAATATCAAGAACAGAAGTTCGCTGTAGCTAACAACGAGCTTACCAGTACCAACCTATTTGCTAACAATGTAATGACCCTATTGATGCCGAGTATTACTTTGATTATGAGTGGACTCAGTCTCTCCATCTATTGGGTGGGTGCAGTGCTCATTCAAGCAGCCGAGGGTACTGCCAAGATGGGCTTGTTCTCAGATATGATCGTATTCTCATCTTATGCCATGCAAGTGGTTATGGCCTTTATGATGCTGATTATGATCTTTATTCTACTGCCCCGTGCTCAAGTATCGGCTAAGCGTATCAATGAAGTGCTAGAAACAGTACCTAGCTTGAAGAATGGATCAGTAACTCAATTCCCTGTGAAGCGAGAAGATGAAATTGAATTCAGGGGGGTTAGCTTCAAATATCCAGATGCAGAGGAATATGTGTTGGAGAACATCAGCTTCACGGCGAAGCAGGGGGAGACGGTTGCTTTTATCGGATCTACAGGCTGCGGGAAAAGTACACTTGTTAACCTCATTCCCCGTTTCTATGATGCTACAGAAGGCGAAGTGCTGGTAAATGGTATCAATGTCAGAGAATACGACCAGCAAGCGCTGCGGAATAAAATGGGCTATGTCTCTCAGAAGGCTGTTCTATTTGGTGGAACAGTGTCCTCCAATATTGCATTTGGTGAGAACGGATCCGGTCAGGTCCTCAGTTCAGATATTGTAGATGCGGTGTACACTTCCCAATCCTCTGAATTTGTAGAAAAGCTAGAGGGGAACTATGATGCCCATATCGCCCAAGGCGGAACGAATCTGTCTGGCGGGCAAAAACAGCGGCTGTCGATTGCCAGAGCGATTGCCCGGCGTCCAGAAATATTAATCTTTGACGATTCTTTCTCCGCGCTTGACTATAAGACTGACCGCAAACTGCGCAGTGAGCTTAAGAAAGACGCGCATGATTCAACGATGCTGATCGTTGCACAGCGCATTGGTACGATTAAAGATGCCGACAAGATCATTGTGCTGGAAGCCGGACGAATCGCAGGCATGGGAACGCATGACGAACTAATGCAGTCCTGCGACGTCTATCAGGAAATTGCTTATTCTCAGCTTACAAAGGAGGAGCTTGCATAATGAAAACCAAAAATAAAGGCCAGAATACATGGAGCAAGCTGCTCCGCTACTGCCGTAAATATGTTCCGGTTATTGTGATTGCGCTAATCTGCGCGGCAGCTGGAACGGTGCTCACGTTATTCGGTCCGGACAAACTCTCCGAGATCACCGACAAAATTACAGCTGGTCTTGCCGGCAGCATCGATATGGACGGCATTACTACCATTGGCATTACCCTCGTCGTAATTTACGGCGTCGGTGCGTTGTTGTCACTCTCGCAAGGCTTGATCATGTCGATTATTACCCAGAAGGTCTCGAAGAAATTAAGAACTGATCTGGCTCATAAAATGAACAAACTTCCAATCTCCTACTATAATAAATCGGCCACAGGTGATATTTTATCTCGGGTAACGAATGATGTAGATACCATCGGGCAATCGATGAATCAGAGTATTGGTAATGTCGTAACCGCCTTAGCTATGTTCGTCGGTTCGATCGTCATGATGCTGAAGACCAATGTAATTATGACCCTTACCGCTATCGTGGCAACGATCATCGGCTTTGGCCTTATGGTGGTCATTATGAAGAAATCACAGAAATATTTTGCTAGCCAGCAGGAGTATTTAGGTAAAATCAACGGTCATGTCGAAGAAGTGTACACAGGACATAATGTAGTTAAAGCGTATAATGGCGAAGCGCAGATGCGCACTACCTTCCACGAATTAAATCAGGGACTGAAGAACAGCGCCTTCAAAGCGCAATTCCTCTCTGGGCTGATGCCACCCCTGATGGGCTTTATTGGTAATCTAGGATTCGTTGCCGTTTGTATCGTTGGAGGTGTACTCGCCATGAACGGTACGATTTCATTTGGGGTTATCGTCGCCTTCATTATGTATGTACGTTACTTTACCCAGCCGTTGTCCCAGATTGCCCAGGCCGCGCAGAGCCTGCAAGCTGCATCTGCAGCCGGCGGACGCGTGTTCGAATTTCTGGAGGCTGAGGAAATGGAAGACGAGAGCCACAAAGAGAACACACTGCCAACTGCTAAAGGTAAAGTAAAATTTGACCAAGTACAATTTGCATATGAGACTTCAGAAAAACTGATTATCAATAACTTCTCGACAGATGTAAAACCTGGGCAAAAAGTGGCGATCGTTGGTCCTACCGGCGCAGGCAAAACTACGCTGGTCAATCTGCTCATCCGATTCAACGAATTAACGGGTGGAGAAATCTACATCGATGATACGCCGATCAGCAGCCTTACGAGAGAGAACATTCATGATCTGTTCTGTATGGTCCTGCAGGATACCTGGCTGTTTGAGGGTACCATCAAAGAGAACCTGATTTACAATCAGCAGAACATTACAGACGAGAAGCTTATAGAGGCTTGCAAGTCCGTTGGCCTGCACCGCTTCATTAAATCCTTAAGTGACGGATACAACACCGTACTGAACGATAAAGTTAATCTGTCCGCCGGACAAAAGCAGCAGCTCACCATCGCTCGCGCGATGCTGAAAGATGCGCCGATGCTCATTCTTGATGAAGCTACAAGCTCGGTGGATACCCGTACAGAGCTGCTGATTCAACAGGCGATGGATAAGCTTATGGAAGGCAGAACCTCTTTCGTTATCGCACACCGACTCTCAACGATCAAGAATGCCGATGTGATTCTGGTCCTGAAGGACGGCGATATCCTGGAAAGCGGCAGCCACGCAGAATTACTGGCTCAGAACGGATTCTATGCAGAGCTCTACAATAGCCAGTTTGAGCAGGCTTCTTAAAAACGACAAAAAAACTGCAACTCAATCATGAGCTTGCAGTTTTTTTATCGTCCGTTCCTTTTTTAGAAGCAGCTTAAGCCTCTCGCTGTCTCATTCCCTCAAACAGCAAAATCGTCGCTGCCATCGCCGCATTTAGTGATTCAGCGCGGCCTGCCATCGGGATGATGATACTCTTGTCCACGAGTCGCGCAGTTTCTGGCGAAATGCCTTTGCCCTCACTGCCAATCAACAGCCACTGGCTACCGTGAAAATCATGCTGATAGCACGATTCTTCTCCCTGCAGCGAAGTACTTACCAGCAATGCCCCGCGTTCCCGGGCCTGTGGCAAAATCTCACTTAAATCTCCCTCCACCACCGGGAGATGAAACATCGAGCCCATCGTGGAACGAATAGTCTTCGGATTGTAGAGGTCGGCACAGCCTTGGCCGAGGATCACTCCGTCTGCTCCCGCTGCATCCGCGCTGCGGATGATGGTGCCGACATTACCGGGGTCCTGGACACCGTCCAGGACAACCACCAGACTATCCTTCTTCGCTAGGATAGCCTCTACCGCCTGCTGTTCCTTCCGCACGATGGCGAACACCGGCTGCGGTGTATTAGTGCTGCTGCATTTCGAGATGATCGCCGCTGTTACGCCGATCACATCCATGCCCTGAACGGACTGAAGAAGCCCCTTGAGTTCAGCGGGCATTCCCTTGTCCAGGTCATAAGCAAGGCATTCCACATCTGCTTCAGCCAGCAGCGCTTCCTGTACCAGATGAACGCCTTCTACGATATATTTACGAGCCTTGTCACGGTGCTTTTTCTCCTGCAGCCCGGCCCACTCTTTAACCCGCGTATTTTGCGGAGACATGATTTCCATAAAGTCTTCCTTTCTTATGCCTTGCCAGTTATTCTTGCTCTTATATCTTTGCTTTTTGCTCTTCTACTCCCCTATAAATCTGATGATTACGTTACCACCTACTGATACGCGATCTCCAGCTTCGTCAGGTTATCTTTATGCCCAACGATTACAAGGATATCCCCATCGATCAAGCGATCCTCTGCGCGAGGGGAGATGTTCATCTCTTCACCTTGGCGAATAGCCATTACGTTACAGCCATATTTTGCACGGATATCGAGCTCTTGTAGATTTTTACCGAGCATCGATCCGGATACCTTCATGTCCAAAATACTATAATCAGGCGACAGCTCGATATAATCTAATATATTAGGCGAAGCCAAATGATGCGCAACCCGCATTCCCATATCCCGTTCAGGATAAATCACCTTGTCTGCACCAATTTTTCCTAATACTTTGCCGTGCAGCTCACTTTTTGCTTTTGCGATAATTGCTGGTACACCAAGGTCCTTCAGGATTAAAGTTGTAAGAATGCTTGCTTGAATGTCCTCTCCAATAGCCACAACCACCACATCAAAATTGCGAATACCAAGTGCGCGTAGCGCTTCTTCATCCGTTGAATCTGCAGATACGGCGTGTGTTACTATATTTGAAATCTCCTGTGTCCGCTGCTCATCCGCATCAATCGCAAGTACGTCAAACCCCATACCGCTGAGTGCTCTCGCAACACTGGATCCGAAACGCCCCATGCCAATGATGGCATATTGTTTTTTGGCCATGTCTTATGTACCTCCCGTAGCATTTCTATATCTAAAACAGTATAGCATACACGAACAAAAACTTGAATTTCCAGCACCTATACAGGGTACATTAAAACGAAGTGAATATCACTATATTTCAAAAAGGAGGTACTTTATGCCGGTTACTATTGACTTACGCCAGGCGATTATTCATAAAGTGCATGGTCAATCTGAAGAAGATTTGCGGCATATGATCGAAGGCTCGGTAGACGGACCGGAAGCAGCACTCCCGGGACTTGGCGCCGTGTTTGAAATGATATGGAAGGACTTAGACACCGCTAAGCAAGATAATTTGGTTTCTATGCTGCATGATCACCTGGAGACGATTACTCCCGGGAATATCACGTCATAGGTAGCCGCAACTAGTAAAAAACCTCCGCTTTCTCATTGTGCAGTTGCACGCTGAAGGCGGAGGTTTTTATTAATAATCAGGAAGTCGTGCTTCCTTACTATAGCAATGCTTTAGGAGCCATCTCTAGGAATGTAGCTGTCGGGTTCTTATCCATCGCTGTCCGCATAGCATATTCATTCTCGAACAACACGACAAAATTGCCCTTCTTATCTGTAACGAGCGTAGAGTTAATACGGAACTTACTCGCATCCGGTTTAGCCTCATCTACGATCCAACGCGCGAACTGGTATGGCATACGCTGCAACTGAACATCCACACCATATTCACCCTTCATGCGGTACTCGAACACCTCAAACTGCAGCTGTCCAACTACGCCGAGCAGAATATCGTCAAAGTTAACCGTACGGAATACTTGAATCATACCCTCTTCAGTCAGCTGATCGACACCCTTTTGGAACTGCTTCGATTTCAAAGCATTTTTAATACTCACTTTAGCAAAAATCTCTGGTGAGAATGTTGGCAGCTCATCGAATTCCAAATCTCCGGCCTGACTCAGTGTATCTCCAATTCTAAAAATACCTGGATCAAACAACCCGATAATATCTCCCGGATAAGCTTCCTCTACGATATCACGGTCTTGCGCTAAGAATTGTTGCGGCTGGGCTAGCTTAATGTCCTTACCCGCACGTACATGCTTCACGCTCATCCCTCGTTCGAACTTCCCGGACACAATACGTAGAAAAGCAATCCGGTCACGGTGAGCCGGGTTCATATTGGCTTGGATTTTGAACACATAGCCAGTAAACTTCTCGTTCATTGGTTCTACCAAACCTGTAGTACTACGGCGTGGTTCAGGCTTCGGTGCCAGATCCAAGAAATTATCGAGGAAAGTCTGTACGCCGAAATTATTGATCGCACTACCAAAGAACACAGGTGTGAGTTCACCACTTAGTACTTTTTCATAGTCAAAAGCATCGCCTGCTACATCCAGCAGCTCCAGATCCTGACACAGTTGATCATGCAGATATTCCCCAGCCATTTCACGAATGATTGGATCACGATATCCGTCAACCTTTTGCACCTTGATTACGGAGTGATCGTCACCTTGGAACAGCTCCACCTGATTCTTCATCCGGTCATATACGCCGCACAGCTCACGTCCACTACCAATCGGCCAGTTCATAGGCACAGAGCGAATACCCAGTACTTGCTCCAGCTCTTCCATTAGATCAAACGGACTACGTCCTTCACGGTCCAGCTTATTGATAAAAGTAAAGATCGGAATCCCACGTTTCGCACATACCTGAAACAGCTTGGTCGTTTGGGTCTCCACACCTTTTGCCACGTCGATAAGCATGACCGCACTATCCGCTGCTGTTAGTGTACGGTAGGTGTCCTCACTAAAGTCTTGGTGACCCGGTGTATCCAAAATATTCACGCGGTGATTCAAATAATCAAACTGCATCACAGAGGAAGTAACAGAAATCCCCCGTTGCTTTTCAATTTCCATCCAGTCACTCGTTGCATGCTTGTTCGCCTTACGGGCCTTAACCGTTCCCGCCAGACGGATAGCACCACCGAATAACAGTAGTTTTTCCGTTAAAGTTGTTTTACCCGCATCCGGGTGGGAAATGATCGCAAAGGTTCTGCGTCTGTCCACTTCCTTTTGCAGCTTCTGATCTATTGCTTTGTTCATTACACATATCCCTTCATATATAAAATTCCTGCTTCTGCTTCAATTACACTGAGGTTATCTTCAAATCGGTGCTCTGCTCATCGTTCATACCCCTTCATTTCTGAATGAATAGCTATCTTAGGTCTAGCTCCAGTCCGCTTCAAGTGAAAGCATCCTCTAAAGTATATCAAAATCCGGCAGACATTATCTACTAAAAAGCTTTTGCAGCAAAATATCTCCCAAATCAGGTCTATATCCTGTTCGCCAGTTCCCGTAGCTCAACAAGAAAAACGCCTGACTGCGTCCTTATTGCACTTATTCCCTAATAACAAGCCCATTCCCGGGTGATTCAGGGTAGTTAACAGCGCTAGCTCGTTTACGTTACTGGCGGCACACTGTATTCGGTTTTTCGCATACATTTGGCTCGTTTACGTTACTGGCAGCACATTGTATTCGGTTTTTCGCATACAATCGGCTCGTTTACGTTACCGGCGGCACATTATATTCGGTTTTTCGCATACATTCGGCTCGTTTACGTTACTGGCGGCACATTGTATTAGGTTTTTCGCATACATTCGGCTCGTTTACGTTACTGGCGGCACATTGTATTAGGTTTTTCGCATACATTTGTCCGTAAGCTCGACTAAAACATGCATTTTGGAGGATAAGGTCCGTTCGATCGTCCCAAAGAGGTGTGTGTTAATTGAAAACAGGGCTCCCCATGGCCCCCCGTTGAATATAGGCCCCTCCCTTGATTTCGTTTCACATTTCTCCGCAGTCTCTTATAGTAAAATAGTTGTATTTCCTACACTTATAAGAAGTATTAGCATTTCCAATCGCCTTTAGTTGTATTTGATGCAATTAAAAACTCAATGTGCTAGCTTTTCGGCCTTATGCGGAGAAAATAGTTGCAGAGGATACACTTAAAAGACTAATTTCCACCCAATATGTGATTTTAATTGTACAAAGTGCAGTTATTTAAAAGATGCTCCTGTCGCCCGAGCGGCATTTGGAGCCAGAGTGGCCTGGGGAGGCTGAGTGTTCTCTAATCTCACCATTACAAAAAATCTCCCTGCATCCTCTGCAGGGAGATAGCATTAAAGCAAAGTTTAGTTATTCTTCAGCCATACTACATTATCTTCTTCCTGACCGTTTACCGGCCACCAATGGAAGCCATCCTGAGCAAGCAATTGATCCGCTTCAACCGGACCCCAAGTGCCGGCAGGATAAGCAGATAGATCACTCGACTCTTCCTTCCAAGCCTTCGCAATACGATCCACGAACGACCATGCCGACGATACCTCATCCCAACGAGTGAAATAAGTAGAATCTCCGCGTGCCGCGTCATGAAGCAAGCGCTCGTAAGCTTCCGGGGAATTGATTCCAACCAAGCAGCTCTGACAGAAGTCCATAGCTAATGGTTGAATTTCAGACTCGGAACCCGGCTTCTTGGCATTAATCTTTACATAAATGCCTTCCATAGGGTTCACACGGATAACAAGCAGGTTAGGCTCCAGCGTATGCTTTTGTCCCAAATAAACATTGGTTGGCATTCCCTTGAACTCAACTACCACTTCCGTTGTCTTCACCGGTAGACGTTTACCTGTACGAATATAGAAAGGAACTCCAGCCCAGCGGAAGTTATCTACAAACACACGGGCAGCAAAATACGTCTCAGTACTCGATTCAGGATCAACCTTATCTTCCTGACGATAAGCAGGAAGGGTCTTTCCATTATGCAAGCCTTGAATATACTGTGCTCTCACGACGTTCTCACGAACTTCGTCAGATGTACCATAAGGACGAAGTGAACGAAGTACCTTCACCTTCTCGTCACGAATATCTTCTGCAAGCAGACGGCTTGGTGGTTCCATTGCAATCATAGTCAGCAGTTGCAATATATGATTCTGGCCCATATCCCGTAACGCTCCAGCATGGTCATAATAACCACCGCGCTCTTCAACACCTACGGTTTCGCCAAGTGTAATTTGAATATTGGCAATATGCTTATTATTCCAAAGCGGCTCGAAAAAAGCATTTGCAAAACGAATGACTTCAATATTTTGAACCATTTCTTTACCAAGATAATGATCGATCCGGTAGATCTCCTCTTCCTTGAACACCTCACGGATCTGCTCGTTCAGCTGCTCAGCTGACTCCAGATTATATCCAAAAGGCTTCTCGATGACGAGGCGATTCCAACCTGTGCTATCCAGCATGCCGCCAGCCTTAAGGTTGAACGAGACACTGCCGAACAATTCAGGTGCCAGCGCAAGATAGAACATCCGATTGCCCGGAATTCTAAACTTCTCTTCAAGAGCTTCTGTTTGAGCTCTTAATTCACGGAAGCCATCAATATCGTTGATGTCCAGAGATTTGTATTCAAAATGCTGTACAAACTCATTCCATTCACTCTCTTCTCCCGCTTTATAACGGCAGAATTCAAGGATGGATTCCTTCACATCACTTCTAAATTCTTCCTGAGTACGCGGGCGCCGCGCCACGCCAATTACCGCAAAATCATGTGCCAGCTTACCTTCACGGTACAAGCTGTAAATCGCCGGGAAAAGCTTACGCCGGGCTAAATCTCCGGTTGCCCCAAAGATAAAAAAGACAGCACCGGGTGTGTGCAGTGCATCAAGGGTTTGATTTTCAGCCATGGCTCCTCATCTTTCTGTATGTAATATAGTTTATTGACATTCTCAGCGTCGAGAAAACGACGTTATGTCATTTTAGCATATTCCTAAAAAGGATGCTATCAGATTCCTGACAAATACTCTCGGGATTTCGCAAATTTCAATTAAAATTTCTTATTACTAATAATACTTCACCTTATAGAACTATCTATATTGACGAAGTGTTTGTCACTTTATCCATTAATATAAGTGAATCGTTTTGTTTCTCAAGCTGTGCAGACAAACACCTATACCAATTAGTTACTTTCATTCAGGAATATTCTGCAAATCATTCGGGAACGTTAAAGGAAAATAACTCGAAAGTCGAGCTCCCTTAATGACTGAACAAACACAGATCTCATTCACTACTGTAGATCAAAACGCCGATTTCATCGAAGCAGCCTTGTTCTATTCAAATGATCTCAAAAAAAGAAGAATATCCTTTAACGGAACTGAAGGAATTCTCTTTTATCTAGAGTCCATGGCAGACATGGAACTGGTTGAGCAGAATGTGATTGCTCCTTTTCACAATAGCAAAAACAAAGAGCTTTCCAAACTATTTACAACGCTCAGCTTCGGTGTGGAAACAGAACTAAATAAAGGCATTCAGGGACTTATTAACGGAGGCTGCCTCTACTTTGTTGAAGGAATATCTGAATTTTATATCCTCTCTACTCCTGCCAAACACGAACGAACTATAACCGAACCTCTGAATGAAGCAGTTATTCGGGGGCCGCATAACGGTTTTATTGAAGATATGACGGTTAACTTATACCTGATCCGTAAACAAATCACCACTCCAAACCTTACTGTTCGCTACTTCACCCTTGGGAAAATCGCTCCCAAAAAGGTAGCTTTAATCTATATGGAGAACCTTGCCAAACCTGAATTAGTAAAAAAAGTAGAATCTAGAATAAAAAAAATCACTCTTGATTCGGTGCTCTCCACCGGCTTTATTCAGGAATTAACGGAAGATAATTCGTACTCTATATTTCCACAACATATCAATACAGAGCGCCCAGACCATACCTCCTTCTACTTGCTGAAAGGATACGTCACAATCCTGCTGGATGGAGATCCCACAGCTCTGATTGTACCTGCCAGCTTCTTCACCTTCTATCAGACGCCGGATGATTATAGCAATCGATGGCTGATTGCTTCCTTTGTCCGTTTTATCCGTCTGATTGGTTTTGTAACAGCATTCCAACTGCCCGCACTCTATATTGCCACCGTTTCTTTTCACTCCAGCGTCCTTCCCTTGCAATTGTTCTTCACAATTCAAGGTTCACTGACCCGGATCCCATTCCCCCCATTGGTAGAAGCGATGCTGCTTGAACTCATATTTGAACTGCTGCGGGAGGCAGGGCTCCGTCTGCCCAGCCGTGTAGGTCAAACCATTGGGATTGTAGGTGGTTTGGTCATCGGGGATGCCATTGTTAAGGCTGGATTGGTCTCTTACGCAATGATCATCGTTGTCGCATTGACTGCCATATCATCCTTTCTCATCCCTTCTAACGAGATGAGCTCCGCAATCCGATTTATGCGGTTCCCACTTATGATTGCAGCCTCTTTGTTCGGGTATATTGGGATATCTTTTGGGTTGACACTTATTTTTGTACATTTGTGTAAGCTTGAATCTTTTGGACAACCTTACCTTACACCCCTAGCCCCGGTAAATATTCAAAGCTTGAAAGACACCTTCTTGCGCCTTCCGATATGGTCCATCCGCAAGAATACAAGCAAATCAGAGGCTGAAGAAGAATAATCATTTAATCTGAACTGACAGGAGTTATAACAATGACTCAAAAAGAAAAAATGATAACAAGGGGGCAGCTTTTCTGCTTTATGATTCAAGCCCAAATTGGGGTTGGCATTCTGTCTCTTCCCTTCAAGCTTAACGAAGCGGCCAAGGGAGGGGGAGGGCTCTCTGTTTTGATTGCGGGCATCATTACCCAACTTGTTATCCTTCTTCTATGGGTTCTGCTGAAAAATTTCCCCGGACTCAACTTATTTTCTATATGTTTAAAGCTCGGAGGTCCGATTATTGGCAGGATATTAATAATCGCTTACATCTGTTACTTTGTTCTACTTGGCTCCAATATTATGTTCAGTGCGGTAGAGGTGCTGCAGAGGTGGATCCTGCAATCTACACCAAGATGGGCTATATTAACCCTCTTCTCGATCATGACTCTCTATTTGGCAAGGGAGAAGCTTACAGTGTTGGCCAGATTCTATACATTGGCAACAGTTCTTTTTGTTCCGCTTATACTATTTGTCAGCTATGGTTTAACTCAAGCTCATTTTGAATTTATGCTCCCCCTTCTGGAGAATGGGTTCTGGAATGTCGTGAAGGGAGCACAGGAATCAACTAAGTCTATGTATGGTTTCGAAATGATGATGATCATCTACCCGCTTTCCAAAGGTACAAATAAACAAAAATTAATGACCATTAGTCTAGCCAGTTGGTTCGTAACCCTGCTCTATGTCTTCGTGGTATCCACCTGTCTGATGGTATTTAACTCTGAGCAAATCAAAATCATGCCCGAACCCGTCATCTACTTAGTAAAATCTCTTAACTTTTATATCGTGGATCGTGCAGATATCCTGTTTCTGCCAATTTGGGCTATCACGCTTGTTTGTTCTATTGTTAGCTACTGCTACGCAGCATCCATTGGACTCAGTGTTTTATTTAGTCGAAAAAGCCATAAACATTTTGCTCCGTTTGTAAAAATCATTTCTTTTATGATCGCACTTGCACCTGTAACTCCTGCAGGTGTAGATCTTTTTGATACAGCCGCTAACTATGCGGCCTATGTGTTTATTGCCGGATTATCGATGGTATTGCTGATGATTTCCCTATTTATGAAGAGAAAGCCAGGTGGTCTTGCATGAAGTTTGACATGAAATTCAAGTCGCATTTACTTTTAATTGCCCTTGTTTCCATCTGTCTTACTGGATGTTGGGACCGGGAATATTTGAAAGACCTGCATCTGGCTTATTGTGCTGCAATTGATTATACAGAGAACGGAGAGATCAAAGAAACCATCGAACTAATCATTCCCCCCGATATTGAGCAGAAAGCTACCAAGAATGAAATCCATTCGAGTTTCGGATCGACTGTGCGCAATGCGAGCAATCAATTGCGAAATAAAGTTAGGGGAAACATTAGATTTATTAAATATGGGTTTGAGCTTATGGGAAGGACTACGGCTGAGCGTGGCCTGTACCCTATTCTGGATGTGAATTACAGGGATCCAAGCAATCCAACATCCAACGTTCGGCTAATTATTACGGAAGGAGAAGCTGCCCAAATTCTTGAACAAAAAAAGGTTGGGGAATTAAAGATCGGTGAATTCATTAAGCAAAAGATCGATAGTCTGGAAGAAATGAGTATTTTTCCAAAAGAAACGGCAGATACCGTGTTCCGATCCCTGATGGATCCAGGGCATGACTTTGCTCTTCCATATCTAGGAAAAGATGGGGGCGAAATAATCACGAAAGGGGTAGCTCTCTTTCATGACCAGAATTATAGCGGAATGTTGAACCCCGATCAGTCAATCATGATGGTTCTGCTGATGGGACAACAGGGGAAAAATGCCCGCTTCACTAAGAAACTTGATTTGGGACATTCCAATGATATTCGGAATTTCATTACTATTAATGTGGGTTCAAAAAAAATAAAGCGGCAATTCAAGGTAACCATTGCTGATGATGAAAGCATTGATGTGAATTTGGGCTTGGAGCTGCAAGCCGTCGTAGAAGAGTTTACAGATGTACTCGACGAGAAAGAACTTAAAAAAGTCAGTCAAGAGCTTTCGATTTTGCTTACAAAGGAAGCCAAGACAGTTGTTAATGAAATCCAAAAGGCAAACTGTGATATCTTTGGTGTAGGAAGAACACTTATTGCTTATCATCACAATGTCTGGAGCAACAAAAATTGGTCTGAGGATTACCGGAAAGTAAAATTCCATACCAAGGTTGATGTTAAAATTGTAAGTACGGGCATTCTACAATAGATCCTTGATCGGCCCTTTTTTCAATATTCTATTGTTATTAATGGAAATCCAATCGTAACGCGGCTGCTGCCCTCTTTTGCATCCTGATGAATAGCTGTCTGTAGGACTACCTCGTGGTTTCCGCTGATTACGGAATGCAGCAATGCCGATGTACTATAAGTATGGCTGGCTGTTGTTTGATCTTCGTAGCTTTCCTCAACTTTAAGATCGGGCAGCTGTGCGAACATATTCTGCTCCGTTAACAATAGAGCCTTCTGAGGGTCCTCCTGCTCCTTCGCAGCACCCTGAAGTGAGGTGTTCCATTCCGCTGCGATTCCGATCTTCCGAAGTTTCGCGCCAGCTTCTTCTGCTTCAGCTTGCAGATCCGGAGTATTTAACAAATCAGGTGTCTCCAGGGTTACAATCACATAACTACGTCCGTTTCCCAGCTCACTCCAGAACATGGTGGTTTGCAAACCGGCTCTGTCGGCAGCCGAACGGTAAGTAAGATGTTCCCCCCCGTCTTCCCGGCTTGTTTCTCCCAACCCAAGATCATCGGATAGGTTAGTTGCAGTGAGGCCAGCCTCTAGACCATCACCATTGAATTCTCCCTGCCATTTTAAAACTAAACGAAGAGGGGAGCCGGGTACTGTAACACTTTTACCAAGGGAGGTCAGGAGAGGAAGTGACTTTTTCAATTGGGCGATCTGGCTGCTCTCTTTTTCACCTTCGCCCCGAAAACCTGCCAAAAGTAACGCAGTACAGCATAGAATCAATACCAGCAACATTCCTTTAATACCGCTTTTTCGGCCTGCACCGTGTCTCTTTCCCTTACTTTCTTCCACATACCCCACAATCCAACACCCTCTCAATCCGGTCTATTAATCTACTAAACAGGATGTCCACTTTACAAGATTTTATACGGAGACAAGTATTTTCATATACTCGTGCACACAAAAAAACCAGCCCTTCTTACTCTGGCCAGTTCTTGTACTCACACCAATTGGGATATCCAATTATTCAGCTAGTCCATTTTTATATGCATAAATTGCTGCTTGGGTCCGGTCTTCCACACCCAGCTTCGCGAGAATATTCGTTACATGAAATTTCACAGTCTTGATCCCAATAATTAGTTGGTCCGCGATATCCTGGTTCGATTTACCTTGCGCTAGCAGACGTAATACTTCCATCTCGCGCTCCGTAAGCTCTTTATAAGCAGGGGATTCACCCTTT
Source organism: Paenibacillus sp. FSL E2-8871 (assembly GCF_038000345.1). NCBI lineage: Bacteria > Bacillati > Bacillota > Bacilli > Caryophanales > Paenibacillaceae > Paenibacillus > Paenibacillus sp. FSL E2-8871. Next base: position 3,700,900 of record NZ_JBBOBV010000001.1, read on the forward strand.
GCATTGTTTCGAAAACGATTCATCATTTTAGAAGCGACCTGTGACTCCAGTACAGACTGGCCTCTTGCCGCAGCGCGTATGGCATCTGCCACTTCACTAGCTCGTGAGGTCTTTAGTAGATAACTGAACGCACCTGCTTCAATCACCGGATACATTTTTTCATCATCCAGATAGCTTGTCAACACAATAACTTTGATTTCGGGATACTGCTTCATTAAGTGTTTGGTCGTTTCAATCCCATCCATCCCATCCATTACGAGATCCATCAGGACTACATCCGGATTGTACTCTTGTGCCAGGCGGATACCTTCTTCCCCACTTCCAGCTTCCCCTACGACTTCAATTCCGTCTTCAGTACCTAGAACAGCAGCTAGTCCGATTCGCACCATTTCATGATCATCTACAAGCAATACCTTAATGGCTTCCTCCATCTCCATGGTCACTCTTTCCTCCTATTATTCATTGACTAACGGAACGGTAATTTCAATCCGCATTCCTTTACCCGGAGCGGTAATAAACTGAATGGAACCTCCGATTTCATTCATCCGCTCCTGCATATTCGACAAACCGTAGGAAGTTTGTTTACTATCATCCAATTCAAAACCAATCCCATCATCACGGAGCGTCAAACGAACTGTATCTCCTCGCCGATGCAGCCTGATTTCCATCTTTTCTGCTTTCGCATGACGAAGCGTATTGGAGATTGCCTCCTGCACAATACGGAATAAGTGATTCTCTACCCCTTTTAGCAATTGTACATCAGGGTCCATCTCGAACACGATTTCAATCGGAACCTTAACCTTAAGTTCCTTGATCAACTCCTGCAGCCCCTGCTCTAATCCCTTACCTTCCAAATAAACAGGTCTTAAATGAAGCAATAGTGCTCTCATCTCTGATTGGGCTACAGCAGACATTTCTTCGATAAGTGCAATTTGCCGTTGCGCCTTGTCAAAATCCTTCTCCAACGTCCGGCCTACAGCCGTGGCGGTCATAGAGATCGCGAACAACTGCTGTGAGACTGCATCATGCAATTCACGCGCAAGCCGCTGGCGCTCTTCCATAATAGCAGATACTCGTGCTTGCTCCGCGAGCTTCGCGTTATTTGTAGACAATCGCTGCAGTGTTGTCACTTGGTTTTCCCATTTTCCACTAATTCGGCCTAATTGTTCTCCGAGCCTTCCCAGCTCATCGTCACCCAAGTCAGGCATAGATAGCGTTAAGTTTCCCTTCTCCCACAATACGAGAGTTTCTCTCAGGCGTTCCAACTTTCGCTTTACTCGGAAGCTCTGATAGAAACCAAAGCCAACCCCGAACCCCATGGGCAGCAGAATTAGAGTAAATGCCGTGCGTAATCCAATCATCCAGCTTTCAAAAGGCTTTAAATAGCCATATGTATACATGGTGTACAATATCACAAGCAGCATGACAAAAGAGAACAGAGCCCCCTCACCCATACTGCGTGACATCATATTTTTGTTCTTTTTATCCATACGGGGACCCTCCCTTCTGTATCAAACTAATCAGGATAATCGCACATCCAAATCTCCCATCAAATAAGACACACTAAACTTCACCTTATATTCACTGCTCTCATAGTTAGGGGACTTCCAATTCAGACGGTTTAGCATACCAGTATCGCGCCCATTACCGAATTCAATCGATCCAAAAAGCACAAAGGCTTCTATTTCCACACCATAATCATCTGACAATTGAATGTCCATATCACCAAAGATTCCTTGAAACAGCATAACTGTTTCCTTTTGCTCCGCCATAGCCAGTGAAAGATCAAGATCGGCCTCTCCAAGGATATGCCATGAGCTGAGGCTATGCATCACCCAGGGTGAGCGATCCCAGTCAAATCTAGACGAAAAGTTTTGCTTCTGCATAAACCCTTCCTTACGCTGAACTCTTTTGGATTTAGTAAAAAACATCCCCAATGAAATCAAACAAATCCCCAGCACGAGCACCAAATGATCCAGCAAAAGTAATATAGCGCCAATCCCGAGCAGCTTATAACCCTGCTTCACTTTTCCTGATGTCGTGCGGTAGACCCCTAGGAACAGGAATAGAAGCGCGACAATGGAGAAAAAGCCGAGCCATCTACCAAAAATCATCATGCAGCCAACACCGATCAGTCCGATGGCAATCAAACGGTTTCGTTTATCCATTTCGCACCTCCCAAAAGTTTTGCGTAGCAAAACTAACTTCGTAAGCAAAACTACAACCATCAATATATTATAGCCAGCCGCTACAAAAGCCATATCGGTATGGAGATCCATACCGTATGGCTTCTTCTTGTCCAGCATATCATATCTACTTAAGTTTTAGGAACAGGATTTATTCTTCTTTTTTGTTTAAAGAAGGAGCAGCCGGTGTATCATTCAGCTTGCTTCTCAGTGCAGCCAGTTGCTCATCCACTTTCAGTTGTTTCTCAACATCGACTGGTTTAGTGTAGGCAGCGGATGGGCTGTAAGGTGCACGCATTACATCTGCTTCTGCTTCAAGCTGCATAATCTTCTCTTCCATCCGGTGGAATCCGAGTGACGCACTGCCACTTTCGATGGAATGTACGCTGCTGATTTGCGTCATTTGTTTCTTCGCTTTAGCCATTTGAGCACGGGATACGAGCTCGTTACGCTTGTTGCGCAACTTGTAGAATTCATCCTTCATATCATGCAGCTGCCCAACCAATTCCTTCGCTTGCACTTCAGCTTGAGCATGAAGATCGCTGTATTCCGCTTGTTTTTGATCGAAGTAGATTTTTTCTTCCAACAGCTTGCGAGTCACTTCTTCTTGGCCGTTTTTCAGTGCCAATTCAGCTTGTGCTCCACGTTGTGCGGACATTTTTGCTGCTTCTTCCACGCGTTGTTTCATGCGGCGTTCGTTCGCCATTTGCTTGGCAACTGTAACTTCTGCTTCGTGGATTTCAGCCTCCATATCGCGCAGATATTGGTTAAGCATTACGATTGGGTCCTCTACCTTATCCAACAAGTCATTTACCGACGCCTTAGTCATATCTTTAATTCTTTGAAATACTCCCATGATTTACAATTCCCCTTTCTCATATTTAGACAGTTTTTGTTTGAGTTCTTCTACTTCTTTTTGCAAAGCCTTCTTCTCGATATCCTTCATCATCGCATCCAAACCGGAATCCGGAGCTGAATATGCATTGTTCTTCTCAAAATTAGGATTGTAGTTAGGTTGGCGTCCATAAGGTCCATGTCCGCCATTAGCATGCGGTCCGTGTCCATGTTCCGGTCTACCTGAGTAAGGACCATCGAATGGGCCACCCGGCGCACCAGGGCCTGGTCCGAAAGGATTATAATGCGTAGGCTCCTTCGGAATGACCAGCGCTGCAATGAAGTACACTGGAATCACGGCACCTCCTGTAAACGGAATGCTGACCAGTAACAGAATCCGGAATAGCGTGGAATCAATACCAAGTGTCTCAGATAATCCACCTGCAAGACCCGTCATCACTTTATCTCTGGTTGAACGATATAATCGACTCATAGCGCTACTCCTTTCCACCATTGTTCAGTTTCTCCTTTAAGCGAGCCATTTCTCTTTCGAGTACGGTTGCTACAGTCTCACCTGCTTGCACCGCATATTCCTGTCCCATGCGACGCACATCGCGCAAGCTCTTCGCTTCTAATTCCCAATCTGACATCCGATCTTCCAGACGTCCGAACATTTTGGGAACATCACCGCCGTTACCATAAGCACTTGCTCTTTGGTTCATACGTTGCTGCAGTCTCAGCGACTCCATACGTGCTGCGTAATACTGACGTTTGCTATAAACTGTCTGATACTCTATTTTCAGCTCATTCAGCTGTCCTTCAAGTTCAAATAAGGATTGCTTACTTTGTTCAAGTAGCCCGCTGTACTGCTCCAACTTTTCCTCGTGAATGATCTTTTCTTGCAAAGCCAGCTTTGCAAGATGATCTTCCCCTGCCTTTAATGCGAGTAACGCCTGTTCCTCACGTTTATTTCTCATGGCAGTCGCTTGGTTCACTTGCTGTTGCAATTGCTTCGTATGGGAAGCGTATTGCTGATACAATCTTTCAGCTTCACTGATTTCCTCGCGAGTTGAATGTAGAAATTGATCAATTAGCTTCACAGGATCTTGGCTTTGCTCTAGACGTTCATTTAGATTAGCTACTGTAATATCCCTCATGCGACGAAAAACACTCATAATCTCCTGCTCCCTCCCTGCTTCTTGTTTAAGTACAATCCTTCTTAATAAGTACCATTTCTTCTACCCTTTAAAGCTGACACTCCCCATACGATCAACGCCACACCTAGAAGTGGTCCGATGATCCAGGAAAGCTTCGCGATCAGGGACATGACACCAATGAACATTAGTACCCAACCGATAACCTTGCGTCCACTCTTAATCCCATAGTACCCGAGAACAACCAGCAATACTGGGAACAGTAGTCTGAAAATACCGTGAATCAGAGGAAGAGCTAAACCGAGCAGCATTACCGCACCAATCACAATCAGCACAACCGCCAATCCGTTTCCTTGTCTTCTTTGCATTATTTTCTCACCGCCTTTCGTTGTCCTTAACCTTATAGCCTTATTCTAGAGCAATTCGCAGACTTTCAAAACAGACCAACGACGGTTTTTGTTACTGGACCTAAGTCGAGGTAGCTGTGCGACTGCAGACCACTATAGGGCTAGCAAAGCACTTTTCCTCAATGAAATAGCGACTTTAATGAGAAAAACCTCCAATTTAGGGGGCTAAGCTTCGAGTACATTCAGAATCAGCGTAACGGCAAAAATATAGAAAAAACACTGCCTTTACTTAACTCCGATCTCACTTTTATATATCCACCCTGCTCGGTCACAATTTTACGAGCTAAATAAAGGCCTATACCAACACCTTCTGTTCCATTACAACCCGCTCCTCGGTAAAATCGTTTGAAAATGTCATTCATCTCAGCGACAGGAATTCCTATTCCACCATCAGCAATATCAATCCTTGCAAAAAGATCATATCTGCGAATCGTAATTCTAACACTGCAGGACCCGAGCGTATATTTCAGAGCATTATCGATGATGTTATAGATAGCTTCTCCCGTCCACTTGGGATCATGTTGCAGCGTAATCTCCTGATCCATTTCCAGTAAGATCTCTATATTCTTTTGCTCGGCTGCTGGAAATGCCTGTTTGATGGCTGACAGCACAGTATTCTCAAGATTATGCTTCTCCGCAGCATGAAGCTCTATAATACCGGATTCGAGCCGTGATAACTTGATCAGATTCTCCATAAGCCAAGACAGCTTCTCAATCTGACTACCCATATGGCGAGTAAATTCACTGCGTGTTTCAGCGGGGAGCCCTTCATCCATAAGAAGACTGTTATACATCCCTAAATTGGCTAAAGGGGTCTTCAGTTGATGAGAGATATCAGAGATCAATGTTTTGACTTCTTGACTCTCTTCACGGTAGCGCTGCTTCTGCGAAGACAACAGCTCAGATAATTGAATAACCTGATGCTGTAATTTAGAGAGGAGTGTATCCTCCTGCACCGGGAACATCTGAGTCATTTGTCCATTGATAAGATTTTGAATCAATCCCGACAATGAAGATAGCGTGTTTAGCATTTCTTTACGAAGCGCGAGCACAAAACTTATAAACAGCAGAGCCATCACGCTAATAAACACCACGCATCCAATAACTACATGCTTCTCAGGCATATAATAGATAAGCATAGATACAAACAACACAACGACTACTGCCAAAAGGGTGAACGAGCTCCAAATAATTTTTCTAAAAGGGTTCTTCATCCTTACTCTCCCCATGTGTAGCCAATACCGAATACAGTTTTAATGTATTGACAATCTTTAGGGTCATCCTCAATTTTGGCCCGAAGCCTACGAATATTTACGCTTAGCGTATTCTCATCCACGAAATTACCTTCTATATCCCATAGCTTCTCCAGCATTAACCTCCGAGTAAGAACCTGACCGCTATTCTCGGTTAAGATGGCAAGGAGACGATACTCATTGGTGGTTAGTTTTATTTCTTGTCCATATTTGTAAACCTTCATTTTGGCTGAGTTAATTGTAATATCCTTGTATTGAAACAGCTCTGAGCCCCCATCAGTGCCTGTTCGTCGAAGAACAGCCTTAACACGCTGCAAAAGTACGACCATGCTAAATGGCTTCGCAATATAATCATCAGCTCCTAGCCCAAATCCAGCTACCATATCCTGCTCAGTATCGTTGGCAGTTAGAAATATAACCGGAATGGAACTCGTTTGCCGAATTTCCTGGCACAGTGCAAGACCACTCCCGTCTGGGAGGTTAATGTCCAAAAGGACCAGACCGATGGTCTGATCCTGAATTCTAGAAGCCGCCTCCTGAAAAGAATAGGCCTGAATAATATTATAGTTTTCTTTTTCAAGCATGAACTTCAGCCCCTCGTTTAAGAGACGGTCATCCTCTACAATTAGAATGGTTGTCATTAAACTCACCTCTATACTTATCATTGTAACAAGCAGAGGAAGGCTACGCTGTTAATTAATTAGCTCTATTCCATTTGCCGCAGACGTTCCACAATGCTGTCCTTTTTGATTTGCTTATAAGCAATAAGCGGAACACTCAGGCAAACCGCAAAAACGAGTACAATCGCAATAGAAAGCGGAAGGGTTGGAAAGCTAAATACTGCATAAGTAGCCTCTTGGCTGAACAGGCTATAAGCACCGTAACTGATTAATGTGCCTATTGTTGAGATTAGCAGTGTCGATATGATCGCATAACCTGCCCCTTCAAACAGCAACAGCTTTCTCATCTGCTTAGAGGTCATCCCGATGCTCTCCATCACTGCGAACTCCAGCTTCCGAGCTACAACCCCTGTATACATAATATTAACGTAATTCAAAATTCCAATCAGCGCTAGAATGAGCGCAATTCCGCCACCCATAATGTAAAAGGTTAGCTTAGCCGATTCCATGAACTTTTCCATATACAGCTTCGACTCCAGCTTCAGCTCACCATCTCCGCCGATGAGTCCTTCCAATTGATCGGTAATCTGCTTCCAGTCTTTTGGGTCAGCATTAATATACACTTTACTTATAAGTGGGTTTTTCATGTATTTCTCCATAGCAGTATGACTGATGTATACATTCGGAGCTACAAAATGTGACGACCCTAGAGAGCTGAAATCAGCAAGCCCTCCAATTTCGAAAGATTGTGCTGCATCGCTATTTATAGGACTGATTTGAAAGTTATCTCCAATCTTAATACCAGCGAGACTAAAATTGTCCAGCAAGGCAATCTCACCCTTTTCAAAACGTTCCTTATCCACAGTGATTCCTAATTTTTCTTCCATCTTCTTGACCTGATCTAAATCTACCCCAACAACATGGGTCATTGAGAACATGCTTTGAGGCTCAGCCAATTGTTCGTCGGTAGGGCGATCTGTGTGATATGATTTTGCGAATTCATCCACATACTTACTGAACACCTCAGGATCATACTTGATCTGACCTATCCCAGTATAAGCTTTAAAGACCTCTTTTACTCCCTTTATATCCTGAATTTCCTTGATCATATCCCCTGTAATCTTGGCTTTCTCTTCCCCCTCAAATCCAAAGGACATCGTTTGATTGGACAGCGTGAAATCGTTATCCATGTATTCAGCAATAAAATGATCTGTACTCATACTAAGCACAAGTGTATTGATCACCAGAAAAGTTGTCAGTCCCAGAAATAAAGAGAGAAACACAACCATCGCCCGTTTTTTCACTCTAAAAATATTACGCCAAGCCAGTCGGTGCAGCTTAGATCCGCCAGTTCCCCGCTTCGTCTTAGCTTTAACCATCGTCCCTGTATATCTCACCGCTTCTATTGGAGAAACTTTGCCAGCGATAGAGGCAGGTTTGATAGCGCTAAACATAGTGGTCAACCAAGCAAACAACGCAGCTCCAATAAAGATTAACGGGTGAAAAGAAATCACCACGCCCGTATCCAAATCCATTGTACTCATAGCCAGCGGCACCATTACGAAGGAAGTCACAGCTCCTGCGGCAAGTCCCAGTGGGATAGCGATAAGTGCTAACCGTGAAGCCTGTGCCCTAACTATTTTTTTAATCTGCAGTTGTGTAGTTCCTAGCGTTCTAAGCAGACCGTAGAACCTTGTATCCCGTGAGACAGAAATATAAAGCACATTATAAATCAATAAATATCCGCTCAACATAACAAATAATATAATTCCAGCGTAACCAATCAAAGTTGCTGTTCTATCCGAAGAGGTAGACGATTGGTTAGAGACAGGTTCAAGTTTTTGATTTTTTCCCAAAGGAATATCCTGTTGCAAACGTGAGATAAGTCCATCCGTATTTTTCTCATTAAATAGAATAGTGGCATTTTTGGGATTCTTAAGATCTACGCCATGAGCTGTAGCAAAAGCCCCCGATACCAGCATAGCTCCAGAATTTCCGGTACGAACATGACTGTAATCGGTAAACCATCCACTTAGTACGAAATTGCTACTTTGCTGAGATTTCACCCCATCACGGGTAAAAGAGTAAGTTAACGGCAAGCTCATACCAATCTGTGGATCATCCATCCCCATTGACTGTAATATCCATAAAGGAACGGCGATTTCATTTTCCTTATCTGGATAAGTTCCCTTTAGACCATCGATCACTGGCTTACGCATCTCTGTCCATTCTGTAGAGTCATACCAGAGCAGAGCTAAATTAAGATCTCCTATTTCTGGCGTATTGATCACATTACCTACTCTGGACTGGAGTCCGATGGTCTTAATATAGGAGAGTTCCTTTAACTTGTTCATTTGTTGTTCTGACGGGGAGGTTAAGTAGACATCAGCCATGGTTCCGTTTATTTTCAATTGCTGCATTTCGAAGGTCTTATAGTTGCTCAGTCCAATACTAAAAAAAGAGGTAATGAGCCAGGTAGTAAGCACGATGGCCAGAATCACAAAACGATTTCGGGTCCGATTGGCTTTCAGGCTTCTGCTCGTCAGCTTTTTAACAACGGGCTTATTACTGTTTGGAAACATCATCACAATGCCCCTCCAGTAATGTTACCGTCCTCTATCCGGATGGTCCGGTCTGCAAGCTGAGCAATCTCTTCATTATGAGTAATCATTAGAATCGTCTGATTAAACTGTCTGCTTGTTACTTTGAGTAATCCAATGACCTCCTGGCTAGTGATGCTGTCCAAGTTCCCTGTAGGTTCATCTGCTAGGATAATGGAAGGTTTAGCTGCCAAGGCCCGTGCGATGGCTACCCTTTGCTGCTGACCGCCTGAAAGCTGACCAGGGAGGTTGTCCAATTTTTGCGAAAGACCTAACGTATTCACAATATGATCCACGAAATCCTTGTCTATTTTGTTTCCATCCAGCTCTATGGGCAACACAATATTCTCGTATACATTAAGAATCGGCACTAGATTATAGTTCTGAAACACAAATCCGATCTTTCTTCTTCTAAATACCGTCAACTCATCATCCTTCATCCCAAAAATATTTTTACCATCTATGATCACCTGACCCTCTGTCGCCCGATCAAGCCCGCCTAGCATATGTAAGAGCGTTGATTTGCCACTTCCTGAAGTCCCGACAATCGCTATAAATTCACCGTTGTGTACCTCTACGTTAATACCATCCAGTGCCTTGACCAGGTTAGTACCCTTACCGTAATGTTTTGTGAGATTAATTGCACTGAGTACAGACATATTTCCCATCTCCATTCCGCTTTGTTATTCTACAACCCATTATATAGAGCAGTTCTTACATTCTAGTGACACACCAAAATATCCCCACAAAGCGGGGCCTCCCAATACATACTTTCTGATATGTAAAAAAGACTTGCCCATAATGGACAAGTCTCGTTGAATTACTAATCTAACTATTTAAGCTTATTTAAAAGCAGGCAATGCAATATCCGCATAGTTATCTTCAAGGAATTTCTTCACTTCTGGTCCGCTAATCCGTTTAGCTAGCTTCTGGATCGCATCAGAGTCCTTGTTGTCTTCACGCGCAACCAAGGTGATCGTGAATTCAGAATCCGCGCCTTCAGTAATCAGTGCATCTTTCTTTGGTGTCAATCCAAGCGGGCTGGCATAAGCCGGAGTCATTGCCACTAGATCTCCATCATCCAGCATACGGGCCAACATCAATAGATCCACTTCCTCAAACTTAAAGTTTTTTGGATTCTCAGTAATGTCTGCTTGTGTAGCCTTAATGCCTACACCTTCTTTTAGCTTAATCAAATCAGCTGCAGCGAACATTTGTAAAGAACGGCCGATATTTGAAGGGTCATTAGCCATTACTAGTGTTGCGCCTTCCGGCAGATCCGCAACATTCTTGTAACGCTTGGAGTATCCACCGTAAATAGCGTCGTAGACAGGCTGTACCTCTACTAGATTGGAGCCTTTGCTTTCATTAAACTGCTTCATATAAGGAACATGTTGAAAAAAGTTAGCATCTACCTCTTTATTCGCCAAAGCCTCATTAGGCTGTACATTGTCAGACAGCACAACGATTTCAAGATCAATGCCATCTTCCTTCAGAAGTGGCTTCACAATATCCAGAATTTCCGTCATTGGTGGAATCAAAGTAGCAATCTTTAATTTCGTTAGCTCATCGCTACCTTTTGCAGAATTGTTCTCGGCTGCTTTATTAGAGCCACAACCCGCTACGACCAATACCATTAACATAAGCACAACTATCATTGATTTTTTCATTACTACAACTAACCCCCAGTTTATATATTCAATCATTTTGTATTACAAAATTTGATGTACGGGTTGAACGATTAACGTTTATCTAACAGCCGTGAGATCGTACCTCCTGTGAATTGAACCAACTGAACCAATACAATCATCACAACAATCGCATAGATCATCACTTCAGTCTCAAAACGCTGATATCCGTAACGGATCGCAAAATCACCAACCCCGCCCCCTCCAACAACCCCCATTACGGTCGAGTAAGAGATAAAACTAATGGTGGAGGTAGTAAGTCCGAGCACTAGACCCGAACGAGCCTCTACATACAGAAACTTAAAGATCAACCCCAGCTTCGAGGCTCCCATAGACAACGCCGCTTCTATGACTCCTTTAGGAACCTCCAGCAAAGACTGCTCCACCAGACGAGAGTAATAAGCAATGGCAACAATGGATAACGGAACCGTGGCAGCCATTGTTCCAATCGCAGTTCCGACGAGGAAACGAGTGACCGGAATGAGTGCAACCACAAGCAGCAGGAATGGAAATGAACGGATAATATTTACGATGCTGTTGAGTACCAGTGACAATGTTTTATTCTCATAGAGCTGCCCTTTTCGGCAAAAAAACAACAACGTCCCGAGTGGAAGCCCCAGCAGCAGTGCGGCACCAACAGAAATACCGACCATTATAAAAGTTTCTCCGATCGATTCCCACATCTGTGCCTGATATTGAAGTACACTATCAAACATGCGTTTCCCCCGCTTTACCCAGAATTTGATCCCGGTAAGATCCAGTACGGACTGCAGCAGGCCGGAAATCACCATCTTGGCGTGAGAATGAATCTACGATTCGACCATTTTCCATCACCGATACGTGAGTGCATATGCTTTTGACAACATCCATCTCATGCGTAACAATCACTACCGTAACCCCAAGGCCCCCATTAATATGCTTCAGGACGTCTAGAATATCCGCAGTTGTTCCTGGATCTAGTGAGGATGTTGGTTCGTCACATAGCAATAGTCCTGGACTGTTCGAAAGCGCCCGGGCGATCGCCACACGTTGTCGCTGTCCTCCACTTAGCTGTGCGGGATATTGCTCTGCCTTATCAGCCAATCCGACAAAATCGAGACATTCCTTCACCCGCTTCATCCGTTCACGCTTCGGCACCCCCGCCAGTTCCAGAGGGATCGAAATGTTGCGGCTTACCGTGACGTTATTGACCAGATTAAATTGCTGAAAAATCATCCCAATCTTTTCCCTAGCTTTCCGTAGCTGTTTACTCGGCATTTCGGTTAAATTATGCCCTTCTACGGTAACTGTCCCTTGATCCGGCTTTTCCAGCAGATTAATCAATCGTAGCAGCGTGGATTTCCCTGCCCCGCTTTCACCAATAATCCCGTGAATCGATCCCTTCTTCACATCAAGCGATACATCATCTACCGCCTGATATGTGCCGTCCTTCAGCTTGAATCCTTTACTCACCCGACTCAGCGATAGGATTGCAAACTCCCCCTTCCTTTCCGTTTATTCTGAAACCTTCTAAGCCAAGGTTTGTACTATAATTATTTAAAAACTGTTTTACTAAAAATCTCTTTAAATAATAAGGCATTTTATGTTCTGTGTCATCATTTTTATTTTAGTAATATATCAGATTAAAAGGATTAAAGAATAAAAGCCCATTATATCGGACTATTTTCACGTGCTTATCTCCCAATAAATGACTGAGCTTAATCCCTCTTCAAATCAGGATTCTCCTGTTACCTAACTCCTAAACCCGCTGTTACATCTATTTCAAGAACTAGATCGCCACGAAAAAAAGGATGTCTAAGCTCGATAGCTTAAGACATCCTTTCATTCTTTTCGTAATCCTTGATCTAAGACTTTTCGCCAAGCTCTCCTCGAATCTTCAAGAAGACCTGATAGCTGCGCTCCGCGCATTCCGAAATCGTTATCGGATGAAAACCAGGTAGATCCGCATATAGCGTATCATGGAGCGGTTCAATCCACGAAGCCGGCAACACACTTGCTCCAAGCTTCGCTCCCATAATAGAACCCACTGTAGCACCATTACAGTCTGTATCCATTCCTCCGTAAACGGATGTAATGACCGCTTTTTCAAAATCATTCCCGCCATAGACCAGCGAAGCAGCTACAAGAGCAGCATTATTATTGGTGTGCACCGCATCATAGTGGCTGAATGTATCCCAAATCTTACTTACCAACTCCCGCTCACTTTTGGCCTTCTGCGCAATATCTATACCTCGTAGAACGTCACTTGCCAGGCGACTAGTACTAGGGATCTCACTAAGACCAATCTCAAGAATACGCTCGTTATCTTTTTCAGCAAAAGCAGCCGAAATCATCGCCGCATTAAACATCTCACCATAGATTCCGTTCTTCACATGTGAAAAAGAAGCATCGCGCCAGCCTAACTCCGCTGCAAGTTCAGGATGGCCTGCTGCACCATAAGCCAGTCCATCTGCGCGTATAGCCGCACCAATCCACTCCCGGTAGGGATTCAAGTGCATCCGCACTCTTTCCTGCCGCGCCAGCCAATCCGCAGGCTTCTCACCATGCAGATGAGACGTTTCCTGCGCAAAATTCATATACGACTGTGTCTCTGCCGTACATACCTGAGCGTATGTCAGATGTTTATGCCAGAGCTTCCCGATATCCCAAGAATCCCAGCTCAGCCCCTTTTGCTCCAGCAGCATAAGGCCCAGTACCGTGTAACGAATATCATCATCGCTCTCCATAAACTTAATAGTCTCGCTGGTACTCGCATACGTCCAATCACTTAAACCAAGACCATATTCTGCCTCTGCCCGTGAATGCCCAGGCGTATAGCCACTAATAGGCCATGCATCGGCACCACGGAACCACAGCTCAATATTCTCCCAACCCGGACGTCCATCTTTACCGTAGAGGTAGTCCCAATACTCCAATGGTTTGCCAAGTGCGCAACCGACGCTTCTACCTAGCCAAGCTCCGTAGAACTTATCTCTCCATTCTGCTTCGCTCCAGTCAGCCTCAAGCTTGCGTGGACCTTCTGGACGAAGACGACGAATCTCCTCCAGTGAAGACGGCTCTTCATAAGGAAAGTCCTCAGCAACTGTGAGCTCCATCAACTCGTTGTATACTTGCATCAGCTTAATCTCATCGGCACCTGCAGCAGCTAGTTTATCCGCGAAGCCTTCAATCTTGCAGCCTTCTTCTCCACGCTGAACCAATTCAAACTGAACCGTCTCCTGAAGTCTCTCCCATCCTGCCATAGGTTAGTTCCCTTCAGCCGCAAGCAGCTCTTGATCTAGCTTTTCCAGTGAATCAAAAATCAACTTCATAAATGCTTCCCGGTCTACTCCCACCAGGACTTCTACATTCGCTGGGCGATCCGTCTTCTTTCGTTTGTCTGCAACTGTCATTCCCCGCGTCAGCTTGCCTTCTGTCTCTACCGTTACATATAGATGCTCGGATTCGAACAGTTCTGGGTGCAAGAGCCAAGCTACGGCGCATGGATCATGCAGTGCACTACCGACATAGCCCATTTTCTTTCCGAAGATCGAATAGAAATCTAACAGTTCTCCGACCATAGTGGACACTGGCCCACGCTCTTTCAATGCTACGATCTCATCTTCGAAAATGGCTGCCTTATCGGTCACATCCAGACCACTCATGGTAATCGGAATACCCGATTCAAACACGATACGAGCAGCTTCAGGATCTACATAGATGTTAAACTCCGCAGTAGAGGTTACATTTCCATAAGAAATTCCTCCGCCCATCAGTGAAATCTTTTCAATTCTTTCCTTAATCTCTGGATAAGCAGTGATTAGCAGGGCGATATTTGTTAAAGGAGCCATCGGTACGAGCGTAATCTTCTCCTCCGAAGAACGGATAATATTCAGCATGAATTCCACAGCGCCTTCTTCTACAGGCCGGAATTTACTTGGTGGCAATAGTGGGCCGTCCATGCCAGATTCACCATGCGCTTCCTCACCTGTAACAAGCTTGCCGAACAGCGGACCCGCAGCCCCTTTGGCTACAGGAATATCAGCATTCACAAAGCTGATCACTTTAAGTGCGTTTTCTGTGATTTTATCGAGGATCTGGTTTCCACCAACCGTTGTAATCCCGCGCAGATCCAGCTTCTCCGAATTTGCTATTGCAAGCAAGATAGCGATTGCGTCATCATGCCCTGGATCGCAGTCAATAATAATAGGTGTTCGCATAGTCATTCACTCCTTAGTTGTATAAATCCTCGTTACTCTTATCGCTATTTCACTAGCGGGCTTTTAAGTTTTTTATTCTTTTTCCGTGTCTCAGATACGGCATAGATCACTAGTCCAATTACCGTTGCTACATAAGGAAGCGTCGCGATCAGTTCTGCAGGAATCTTCAAGACCTGTAGCGCATTCGACAAGGCGTCTGCCGTACCAAATAATAGAGAGGTCAGCGCCGTACCCACTGTCGTACTTCTCCCCATAGACTCTGCGGCAATCGCAATCCAGCCCCGACCAGCGATCATATCGCGAGTGAACAGTGACAGGTAACCCATCGACATGTAAGCTCCACCCAAACCAGCGAAAAATCCACTAAGCAGCAAAGCCATATACTGTATTTTCACAACACTTACTCCCACAGATTGAGCCGCATGTGGATTTTCACCCACTGAACGAATGCGCAGACCAAGCGGTGTACGGTTTAAGAGATAGTAGACAACAAACACAGCAATAATAGATACATACGTCAAAATGTGATGTCCTGATAGAATAGGCCCCAGCACCGGAATGTCCTTCAGCAAAGGAATCTCTACACTAGGTAGCACTTTACTCGCCAGAGAAGTAGAAGAACCCTTGTCTCCACTCAGCAGATAAAGAATAAACACGGTTCCTCCTGAAGCGAACATATTAATAGCTACGCCGCCGAGAATGATATGTGTTTTAAATTTCAGTGTGAAAAAAGCTAATATTCCAGCGATCAGTGTTCCGGACATCACGGCCCCAAGTAAACCTACCCACGCACTATGCGTGTAGCTGCTTACAATGACACCGGCTAACGCCGCAACAAGCATGATGCCTTCCATACCAATGTTGATAATACCAGCCCTATTAGAGATTAACGCTCCCAATGCGGCGAATAGAATCGGTGTCGTCACTCGAAGAACAGAAAACGCAAAGTCAGTCGTAAAAATTACATCAAACAAGCTGTTCACGCTTCCTTCGCCTCCTTCAAGAGCATCCGATTTTTCCAGAACTTCAGAAATTGCTCAGCCGAAATCAGAAGAATGATAATCGCCTGTATGATAGAAATCATCTCTGAAGGTACATCCGATAGACGTGCCATCATGTCGGCTCCGATCCGGATATATGCAAGGAACAATGCAGCGCCGATTACGGATAGCGGATTATTCTTGGCTAACATCGCTACAAGAGCACCATCTAAGCCATAACCTGGTAACGATGTCCATTGGAATCGATTGTACATCCCTAGCACTTCTACGGAACCACCCATTCCCGCGATAAAACCAGCAATCAAGTGAACCAGTATAATAACCTTCGCAGTCTTCATGCCTGAATAACGTGCAAAGTTACGGTTGATGCCTGTCATTCGCAGCTCATATCCCCATTTAGTCTTGTATAGGAATAAATGCGCTGCAATAATAAGCACAATAACGATAATAAGTCCGGTATGAATACGGGTGCCAGGTACCATTTTACTCAGCAGTGCCGTTTTCTCGAATTTGTAGGATACATTGGCAAATGCTTTTGCATCACGTAAGTGATAGTTCAGTAGATATAAACCTACTCCAAACAAAATATTATTGAACATCAAGGATGTAACCAGCTCATTAGCATTCCATTTGGCTTTGAGGATCCCGGGTATTGCCGAGAGCAACGCACCAACAATAGAACCCGCAGCAATAGCTACGACCGGATGAAGCCACCCGTCCAGCGTTAAATGAATAGCCAACACGGAAGTTACAACACCGGAGAAATAGAAAATCCCTTCAGCTCCCAAATTGAACATATTTGCCCGGAACAACAAGGAAACTGCTAGCCCAGTGAACATGAGCGGAATGGCCATCTCAATCACATTACCGATATGACCTTTACTGGATAGCGGCTCAAATAGGAATATCCCAATCGTCTTCACCGGCTGATTGCTGACCAATGAGATGATCAGAAAAGCAATAGCGAGTGCAATTACGATTACTGCCGATGTTCGAATGTATTCAAAATATTTTACTTTAAACATGATTTACGGCCCTCCTGATTTGCTCCTCGTCCTGTCGATGAATCCCTAGCATATAAAGCCCTAATTCTTCTTCACTAACCTTGGAAGGCTCCTCGAAAAAGGCAACAATCTTTCCTTCATACATCACTAGTAGACTATCGCTGATCTCCAAGATCTCATTTAAGTCTGCTGACACTAGCAAAATAGCGCAATCGTCTGAGCGCAGCTCCAACAGCTTTTGATGTATGAACTGCGCCGCGCCTATATCCACGCCCCGTGTCGGCTGCTCTGCAATAAGCAGTTGCGGTTCTGTAGAACACTCTCTAGCTACGACAACCTTCTGCATGTTACCACCTGATAACATACCTATTGGCTGAGAAGGTCCCGAACAACGGACTTTAAATTCTTCTACAAGTGATACTGCAAGCTTGGCAATTCGTGATCCATTTAAAAAGGGACCTTTATTCATAGCTTTTGTACGATACTGAGTGGACAGCAGATTATCCGCTATGCTCGCATCACTGGCTATCCCTTGATGCATCCGATCCTCTGGGATATAGGAAACGCCTAGCTTACGAATATCTAAAATATCCGATTCACGAATATCTTTTCCCTTCACTAGCACAGAGCCTTGGCTTGAGACCCCACTTAGGCTACCCGTAAGAGCCTCAATGAGCTGTGTCTGCCCATTCCCTTCTACACCAGCAATCCCGATAATTTGTCCCCCGCGTACTACAAAGTTGATATCTGTTAGCAACGCTTTGCCGTGTGCATCATTTACACCTAAGCCCTGCACAGTGAGTACCGGCTCCCCAATAGACAGAATCTCCTTGTCATATTTCAACACGACGTCTCTGCCCACCATAAGGCGTGAGATTTCTTGCTCCGTGACATCCTTCGTTTGGAAGACACCTTCACTACGTCCACTACGCATGATCGTAATTCTGTCACAGATCGCTTTAACTTCTTTCAACTTGTGTGAAATAAAAACAATCGTATGACCCTGCTCTCTTAACTGCTTAAGCTCCCGGAACAATTCCTCTGTTTCCTGTGGGGTCAACACTGCGGTCGGCTCATCCAGAACGAGGATTTTTGCACCACGCAGCAGCGCCTTCAGAATTTCAACCTTTTGCTTCATACCAACCGTGAGATCCTCCACTTTTGCTTTTGGATCCACTGCCAGATTGTATTTCTTCGCAGTCTCTTCGGTCATGCGTACAGCTTCTGCATAATTGATGCCGACGCCCTTACGAGGTTCCATGCCCAGCACCATGTTCTCTGCTACTGTAAAAGAAGGGACCAGCATAAAATGCTGGTGAACCATACCAATCCCTCTATCAATGGCATCCTGAGCAGATTGCAGCTTCACCTTTTCACCCTTGATAAAGATTTCACCTTCACTAGGCTCTTCCATGCCGAACATGATCTTCATTAAAGTTGATTTACCAGCGCCGTTCTCGCCCGCAATCGCATGAATTTCTCCCTCACGTAAAGAAAAATGCACGTCTTTATTTGCAACGACACCATTGGGATACACCTTGGTAATTCCCCGCATTTCCAGCAGAGCTTTGTTCATAGGTCTCAACGCCTTTCGACTTGGAGGTCTGCAAAAATATACAGCTGGAATTCTTCTAAAAGAAGAATCTCCAACTGTAGGTTTATCACTTTATAGCTATACTTAAGGCTTAACTACGTTACGAATGGCTTCTACTTCAGAGGTTTCCATTCCCATCGCGTTATCTACTGTAATTTCTTTATTGATCAGCTTTTGCTTCACTTCTTCAACTTTAGCCTGAAGATCGGCAGGAAAGATATTTTTATAGATTTCATTCTCTGCAATGCCTACACCATCATCTACAAAGCTCAACACATCACGTTTACCCATCTCAAGTGTACCGTCTTGTAATCTCTTCACGGCACCCAGAATAGCACTATCAATCTTTTTAATAGAAGAAGTAACGATCAAGTTTGCTTTTTCGCTATCTGTATCGTTAAGCAACATCGCCTGATCGGAGTCTACACCGATAGCATATTTCTTCTTCTCCTTAGCTGCATCAAAGATCCCAAGACCTGTACCCCCAGCCACGTTAAAAATAACGTCCACACCGGAGTTATATTGAATCAGCGAAAGCTCCTTGCCTTTAGCCGGGTTAACGAAATCGCCAGCATATGATACAGCGACCTTCACATCAGGATCAACATATTGAGCGCCCTGAATGTAGCCTACCAAGAAAGCGTTAATTCCTGGAATGTCCATGCCGCCTACAAAACCGATCACATTCTCAGGATTAGCATTTTCCATATCCGATTGTGTAGCTAGCGCCGCTACAGCACCTGCTAGAAAAGATACTTCATTTGTTGCATAAGACATGTTGTACATATTCTCTGGTGCTTCATCTATATCGGTATCATAGTTAATGAACTTTTTGTCAGGATATAATTCAGCCGTTGCATTAAACATCTCTGTAATTTCCGATCCGCCAGAAATAATAACATCCCAGTCCTCAGCGGCGATATCGTTAAACGTAGGCTCCCATTTCGTTTTATCGATACCCATTTCTACAACTTTTGTTTCTGCACCCAGCTCATCCTTAACCTTTTGCAAACCGCTATTCGCAGAGTCAAAGAAAGATTTATCTCCAAGCGTTCCTGGAATCAGAAGTACAACTTTGAGTTTATCCCCTGAACCTGTTTCTCCACCTTCAGCTGCGTTAGATCCTGCATTCTCGGAAGATCCATTACTCGACGTATTATTTCCACAGGCTGTGACCATTACCATTACTACTAGTAACAACAAAGAAAGAACTTTCTTTTTCATTTTTCTATTCCACCCCTATTTATAGTTGGTTAGTAATTTGAGAGGTTCTCCTTCTTAGTTCGTTGTATATTTCACGATTTAGATGGAAACTCTCATATTTCATGTAACATTGTCAAAATTTTAACGATTTTAACGAATACACTCGAAAATAGAGAGAAAATTATCATTTTTACGATTAATCCGACTAATTTCCGAACGAGATGGCCAGTCAGGTTGCTAATCTTCGGATTTCTTGATACGATCATATCAAATATTAATGAAAATAATTATATGATTTCGGTCATAATTTTGTACGATTCGGCTAAAACATAATTATTGGAGGCTCATCATGGATCGTGTTCTATATATTGTAAATGCAGCGCATGAGGTTAATACCTATATTCCACCACACCAGCATGAATGTTATGAACTAGTCTATTATTTAAACGGCTTAGGAACTACCAATGTAGGTTCGCGAAGTTATCATTTTCGTTCTTCTTCATTCGCGCTGATACCACCCAATCATAAACATGACGAGAATCATCGCGAGGATGCTACTATACTATTTGTAGGCTTCCATTCAAATCACCCAAATATGGAGAATTTGCAAGGCGTATATGAAGATGATAAAGACCATACTGTTCTACAGATCTTGCTTCGAATGAAAGCAGAGTTTACGCGCAAACAAGATGGATTCTCTGAACTATTGAACCTTCAAATGAGCGAAATCACTGTTCATCTGATACGGCTTCTTAGCGCCTCTGGGTTTCAATCACCAACGGAAGACAGAGTCCAATATGTTCTAAACTATATGAATGAGCATTACCGCCATAAGCTATCGGTCGCAACACTTTCTGAGATGTCTGGATACAGCTATGATCGTTTCCGCCATTTATTTAAAGAACGATTCGGTTCTTCACCTCTGCGCTATCTACTATTGAAACGTCTGGATTATGCAAAGTCTCTCTTGCAACATACCCAAATGCATATCTCTGAAGTATCAGCTGCTGCTGGGTTTGTGAATGACGCCCAATTCTGCAATATGTTTAAACGTGAAATTGGTCTCACCCCACGAGCATTCCGACTAAGCAGTCAATAAAATAACACTCCACACAAAAAGGCCGTTGATTAGAGACGCCTCTAATTCAACGGCTTAAGAATAAAAGCTCAAAGACAAAGAAAAAAGGTTTGTAAAGTTGCTTATACAAGCGACTTTACAAACCTTTTTGATATACCGGCGAGAGGACTCGAACCTCCACGGTTTCCCTCTCGATTTTGAGTCGAGCGCGTCTGCCATTCCGCCACGCCGGCACATATGAACTTAATGGAGGCGCCACCCAGATTTGAACTGGGGATAAAGCTTTTGCAGAGCTTTGCCTTACCACTTGGCTATGGCGCCATATGAAAACTTTGGAGCGGACGACGGGAATCGAACCCGCGACCCTCGCCTTGGCAAGGCGATGCTCTACCGCTGAGCCACGTCCGCATAAAATGGCTGGGGATATAGGATTTGAACCTATGCGTGACGGAGTCAAAGTCCGTTGCCTTACCGCTTGGCTAATCCCCAATAACATTTTAAAATAAAAGGGGCGACTGATGGGTCTCGAACCCACGAATGCCGGAACCACAATCCGGTGCGTTAACCACTTCGCCACAATCGCCATATTAAACTAATATTGTTGCTGTTCTTCTTAAAGTAAATGGGGCGACCGATGGGACTTGAACCCACGAATGCCGGATCCACAAACCGGTGCGTTAACCCCTTCGCCACGACCGCCATATTAAACTTTAGAGAAAGACTTTAGATAAAGATTGGCAGGGGCAGCAGGAATTGAACCCACACCAACGGTTTTGGAGACCGTTGTTCTACCTTTAAACTATGCCCCTAAAAAAAATGGTGGGGGATGATGGATTCGAACCACCGAACACGTACGTGAGCAGATTTACAGTCTGATGCGTTTGGCCACTTCGCTAATCCCCCAAAGATGGTGCCGGCGAGAGGACTTGAACCCCCAACCTACTGATTACAAGTCAGTTGCTCTACCAATTGAGCTACACCGGCATATTAAGTTGTATACTATATGGTGGCTCGAGACGGATTCGAACCGCCGACACGAGGATTTTCAGTCCTCTGCTCTACCGACTGAGCTATCGAGCCAAGAAAATGGCGGAACCGACGAGATTCGAACTCGCGATCTCCTGCGTGACAGGCAGGCATGTTAGGCCAACTACACCACGGTTCCAAAATATATAATTACTTGATGAAAATTGGTTGCGGGGGCAGGATTTGAACCTGCGGCCTTCGGGTTATGAGCCCGACGAGCTACCGGGCTGCTCCACCCCGCGTCGTTCTTAAATGAATATGGTGGAGGCTGAGGGGATCGAACCCCCGACCCTCTGCTTGTAAGGCAGATGCTCTCCCAGCTGAGCTAAGCCTCCGTAAACAACAATTGTTATTGTACCAAAGTCCACTATGTAAAATCAAGTGAAAATTTGGTGACCCGTATGGGATTCGAACCCATGTTACCTCCGTGAAAGGGAGGTGTCTTAACCCCTTGACCAACGGGCCATACTAAGTAAAATTTGTGGCGGAGAGAGAGGGATTCGAACCCTCGAGACGCTTGTGGCGCCTACACGATTTCCAATCGTGCTCCTTCGGCCAAACTCGGACACCTCTCCATATGGCTCCCCGAACAGGACTCGAACCTGTGACAACTCGATTAACAGTCGAGTGCTCTACCAACTGAGCTATCAGGGAATATTCATACCAGGCTTGATGCCTGAAAACTGAATCCGAATTGAATTTGCGTCTTAAGTATAGGATAAGCCCTCGACCGATTAGTATTGGTCAGCTCCATGCATTACTGCACTTCCACCTCCAACCTATCTACCTCGTCGTCTTCAAGGGGTCTTACTAATTGGGAAATCTCATCTTGAGGGGGGCTTCACGCTTAGATGCTTTCAGCGCTTATCCCGTCCGTACGTAGCTACCCAGCCATGCTTCTGGCGAAACAACTGGTGCACCAGCGGTACGTCCATCCCGGTCCTCTCGTACTAAGGACAGCTCCTCTCAAATTTCCTGCGCCCACGACAGATAGGGACCGAACTGTCTCACGACGTTCTGAACCCAGCTCGCGTACCGCTTTAATGGGCGAACAGCCCAACCCTTGGGACCTACTTCAGCCCCAGGATGCGATGAGCCGACATCGAGGTGCCAAACCTCCCCGTCGATGTGGACTCTTGGGGGAGATAAGCCTGTTATCCCCAGGGTAGCTTTTATCCGTTGAGCGATGGCCCTTCCATGCGGTACCACCGGATCACTAAGTCCGACTTTCGTCCCTGCTCGACTTGTAGGTCTCGCAGTCAAGCTCCCTTATGCCTTTGCACTCTTCGAATGATTTCCAACCATTCTGAGGGAACCTTGGAACGCCTCCGTTACTCTTTAGGAGGCGACCGCCCCAGTCAAACTGCCCGCCTGACACGGTCCCCGTACCCGATTAGGGTACTAGGTTAGAACCTAGATACGATCAGGGTGGTATCCCAACGGCGCCTCCACCGAAGCTTGCGCTCCGATTTCTACGGCTCCCACCTATCCTGTACAGATCGTACCCAAATTCAATATCAAGCTGCAGTAAAGCTCCATGGGGTCTTTCCGTCTTGTCGCGGGTAACCTGCATCTTCACAGGTATTAAAATTTCACCGGATCTCTCGTTGAGACAGCGCCCAAGTCGTTACGCCATTCGTGCGGGTCAGAATTTACCTGACAAGGAATTTCGCTACCTTAGGACCGTTATAGTTACGGCCGCCGTTTACTGGGGCTTCGGTTCATAGCTTCGGGTTACCCCTAACCACTCCCCTTAACCTTCCAGCACCGGGCAGGCGTCAGCCCGTATACTTCGCCTTGCGGCTTCGCACAGACCTGTGTTTTTGCTAAACAGTCGCTTGGGCCTTTTCACTGCGGCCCCCTCGTGCTATTCACACTACCGGGGCACCCCTTCTCCCGAAGTTACGGGGTCATTTTGCCGAGTTCCTTAACGAGAGTTCTTCCGCGCGCCTTAGAATTCTCTTCTCGCCTACCTGTGTCGGTTTGCGGTACGGGCACCTTCTCCTGGCTAGAGGCTTTTCTTGGCAGTGTGAGATCATGACCTTCGCTACTGTAATTTTCGCTCCCCATCACAGCCCAGCCTTAACGATGTGCGGATTTGCCTACACATCAGCCTCACTGCTTAGACGGACATATCCATCAGTCCGCGTCACTACCCTCCTGCGTCACCCCATCGCTCATAGCGGATTACGGTGGTACAGTAATTTCAAACTGTTGTCCTTCGACTACGCCTTTCGGCCTCGCCTTAGGTCCCGACTTACCCTGAGCGGACGAGCCTTCCTCAGGAAACCTTGGGCTTTCGGCGGATCAGATTCTCACTGATCTTTTCGTTACTCATACCGGCATTCTCACTTGTATGCTGTCCAGCGCTCCTTACGGTACACCTTCAACCCACATACAACGCTCCCCTACCCCAGATACATAGTATCTAGCCATAGCTTCGGTGGTGTGTTTAGCCCCGTTACATTTTCGGCGCAGAGTCACTCGACCAGTGAGCTATTACGCACTCTTTCAATGGTGGCTGCTTCTAAGCCAACATCCTGGTTGTCTGTGCAACTCCACATCCTTTCCCACTTAACACACACTTGGGGACCTTAGCTGATGGTCTGGGCTGTTTCCCTTTTGACAATGGATCTTAGCACTCACTGTCTGACTCCCGGCAATAAGTATATGGCATTCGGAGTTTGACTGAGCTTGGTAATCCTTGCGGACCCCGCACCCAATCAGTGCTCTACCTCCACTACTCTTATACCGAGGCTAGCCCTAAAGCTATTTCGGGGAGAACCAGCTATCTCCGAGTTCGATTGGAATTTCTCCGCTACCCCCACCTCATCCCCGCATTTTTCAACATGCGTGGGTTCGGGCCTCCAGTGCGTGTTACCGCACCTTCACCCTGGACAGGGGTAGATCACACGGTTTCGGGTCTACGTCCACATACTCATTCGCCCTATTCAGACTCGCTTTCGCTGCGGCTCCGTCTTCTCGACTTAACCTTGCATGTTAAACGTAACTCGCCGGTTCATTCTACAAAAGGCACGCCATCACCCATTAATAGGGCTCTGACTTTTTGTAAGCACACGGTTTCAGGTTCTATTTCACTCCCCTTCCGGGGTGCTTTTCACCTTTCCCTCACGGTACTGTTTCACTATCGGTCGCCAGGTAGTATTTAGCCTTAGCAGATGGTCCTGCTGGATTCATACGGGGTTTCACGTGCCCCGCACTACTCGGGATCCGTCTCGGAGAGAACACAGTTTAGGTTACAGGGCTTTTACCTCTATCGCGGGCCTTTCCAGACCTCTTCGCCTACCATATTCCTTTGTAACTCCATGTGAGACGTCCCACAACCCCTAAGAGCAAGCTCTTAGGTTTAGGCTGTTCCGCGTTCGCTCGCCGCTACTGACGGAATCACTATTGTTTTCTCTTCCTCAGGGTACTTAGATGTTTCAGTTCCCCTGGTCTGCCTCTACATCTCCTATGTGTTCAGAGATGAGTAACTGCGAATTACCACAGCTGGGTTTCCCCATTCGGACACCCCCGGATCAAAGCTTGCTTACAGCTCCCCGAGGCAGTTTCGTTGTTCGCCACGTCCTTCGTCGGCTCCTGGCGCCTAGGCATCCTCCGTGTGCTCTTATTAGCTTAACCTTGATTTTTCCGCAGGAAAATATCATACAATGACATTCTCTTTGGAATCATCTCACTAATAACATTTACTTGTTTGCACAAGTTGCTAAAAGATGTTCTAAAACGCAAATTCGTTTCGGTATCCAGTTTTCAAGGATCAAGTCTTACTGAGAGCTTAAACTCTCAAAACTGAGCAACGAGTGAGTAACAGGCCTAAACCTGAGATTTGGAAGTTTAACTTCCGATTTGAATGTCTTCATTGCAGAAGACGATTCTCCATAGAAAGGAGGTGATCCAGCCGCACCTTCCGATACGGCTACCTTGTTACGACTTCACCCCAATCATCTACCCCACCTTCGGCGGCTGGCTCCCTTGCGGGTTACCCCACCGACTTCGGGTGTTGTAAACTCTCGTGGTGTGACGGGCGGTGTGTACAAGACCCGGGAACGTATTCACCGCGGCATGCTGATCCGCGATTACTAGCAATTCCGACTTCATGCAGGCGAGTTGCAGCCTGCAATCCGAACTGAGACCGGCTTTGATGGGATTGGCTTCACCTCGCGGTTTCGCTTCCCGTTGTACCGGCCATTGTAGTACGTGTGTAGCCCAGGTCATAAGGGGCATGATGATTTGACGTCATCCCCACCTTCCTCCGGTTTGTCACCGGCAGTCACTCTAGAGTGCCCAGCCTTACCTGCTGGCAACTAAAGTTAAGGGTTGCGCTCGTTGCGGGACTTAACCCAACATCTCACGACACGAGCTGACGACAACCATGCACCACCTGTCTCCTCTGTCCCGAAGGCCGCCACTATCTCTAGTGGATTCAGAGGGATGTCAAGACCTGGTAAGGTTCTTCGCGTTGCTTCGAATTAAACCACATACTCCACTGCTTGTGCGGGTCCCCGTCAATTCCTTTGAGTTTCAGTCTTGCGACCGTACTCCCCAGGCGGAGTGCTTACTGTGTTAACTTCGGCACCAAGGGTATCGAAACCCCTAACACCTAGCACTCATCGTTTACGGCGTGGACTACCAGGGTATCTAATCCTGTTTGCTCCCCACGCTTTCGCGCCTCAGCGTCAGTTACAGCCCAGAAAGTCGCCTTCGCCACTGGTGTTCCTCCACATATCTACGCATTTCACCGCTACACGTGGAATTCCACTTTCCTCTTCTGTACTCAAGTCACCCAGTTTCCAGTGCGACCTCAGGTTGAGCCCAAGGTTTAAACACCAGACTTAAATGACCGCCTGCGCGCGCTTTACGCCCAATAATTCCGGACAACGCTTGCCCCCTACGTATTACCGCGGCTGCTGGCACGTAGTTAGCCGGGGCTTTCTTCTCAGGTACCGTCACTCCGATAGCAGTTACTCTACCGGACGTTCTTCCCTGGCAACAGAGCTTTACGATCCGAAAACCTTCATCACTCACGCGGCGTTGCTCCGTCAGACTTTCGTCCATTGCGGAAGATTCCCTACTGCTGCCTCCCGTAGGAGTCTGGGCCGTGTCTCAGTCCCAGTGTGGCCGTTCACCCTCTCAGGTCGGCTACGCATCGTCGCCTTGGTGGGCCGTTACCCCACCAACTAGCTAATGCGCCGCAGGCCCATCCCTCAGTGACAGATTGCTCCGTCTTTCATTCTTTCTTCAGGAGAAAAAAGAAATTATCCGGTATTAGCTACCGTTTCCGGTAGTTATCCCAGTCTAAGGGGCAGGTTGCCTACGTGTTACTCACCCGTCCGCCGCTAAGTTATTTTGAAAGCAAGCTTTCAAAATAACTCCGCTCGACTTGCATGTATTAGGCACGCCGCCAGCGTTCGTCCTGAGCCAGGATCAAACTCTCCAATTAGTATTGAAAAGAGCGATATGCTCATTTTGAAACATCTGACGAGAAAATTAATTCTCTAATTTTGGATTTCACTTTCGTGATTTCCTACTCACTCGTTGTTCAGTTTTCAAAGATCAAGCTGTTTATTTCGTCGTTGTGTTGTTCAGCAGCGACCTTTATAATATATCACAGCGCCCTCGTTTTAGTCAACCTTTTTTTAATTTCTTTTTTCGGTTGTCTTTCGAATGTTTTCGTAAGCACATCTCTGTGTCAGAGGGACGAGTTATAATTTAACACATGAACTAGGAAAGAGTCAACCATAAATTTATTAGAATAAATATGAGCGCATCATAATAGCGAGCAAACAAAAAAGAGAGTGCTCAGCCTCTCCCTATCCCTACTTATTTTATCTATAGATTACCGGCATATCCTGCATCTAATTTCTTCTCTATAAGGTATATCGGATTGCATGACCCTCTCCCCCATGACCGTCAGCCCATAAAGTAATCTCACGGATTAGCGAACGAGAAACAAGCTTTCGTAAAACTAGGGGCAACTCAGCCTCTAATTGACACAGGCCAGAATGCTGTAGTAATTCTTTTATACTCCACGCTTCCTTACGGCTATTCAGAATATTGAAAAGCAATGCACAACAATCCGTCATTTTGGACATGATCCCAAATTCACATGCTAGAAGAACAAGCTCTACTCTTTGCTCTAAGGTCTCCGTGCTGATGGTTAGTTCCTCATATAGTTTATGGACAGAAGTGTTCATACTTTTAACCTGCTCCCAAACAGCCGGCTCTGGAAATGAACCAGACTCACTCACTTCTATTCTTGCCCAATGATATAGAGCCATCAATACACAGTTATACGCATCCATAATGTAGCCAGCTTCTATATATCGTTTAGATTTCACATACAAATGCAAGAATCGCGCAAACTCCATGAACTCAACTCGTTCCTTAAGAGGCCCTTCAAATTGTAAAATCTCCCGGCGCATATCCCCTAGTATTCCTTTGGGATCCCAGATCACTTCCCCAATCATCAAACTAGTAAGGAGCTCGTTATTATCTCCCGCCATGACAGCCCGCTCCAAAGCGGAAAGGCCAATATGGACTGACTGGGTCCGTGTGTCACCGGCAATGGTGTGGCGAACAATATGTTCTAAATCCTGTTCCTCATGTAAAACTAACACAACCATATCAAAATCGTGAAGTAGCGCGCTTTGAAAAGGAGTACTCCCTTTCTGCCGCAAAGCGACAGCTCCTAAAACATTTTCTTCAAACGTTTCTCCACTCAACAAAGTTACATTGGATAATTCCATGCTTCCCTCCATTAAATTTGGCGAATTTGCGTCCAGTCAGTTATAATTCAGTTATAATTATTATTCTACATATGAAAGACAGTTCCTTCTGGACAACCCAACTATATTTAGTTAGGAGCAAACACTCATGAAGTTTAAAACGGCTAAGATCAACGCTTTTCGCACATGGGGATTACTGCTCACAATGCTCGGAATGGGACTTATGGTTTTGGGTACAGCAGGCATCGTATTCTGGGGATCAACTGGGAAAGTATTCGCTGGAATCGGACTTGTAATCGGTTTAATTTCCATGATGGCAAGTCTTGCGATCTATTTCTGGGCTGGCATGCTCTCAACGAGTGCAGTTCAGATAGAGTGCCCTGAGTGTCACAAGCTGACCAAGATGCTCGGTAAAACAGACCGCTGTATGTTCTGCCACACCATTCTTACTATGGATCGGGCTGAGGCCACTATTACTGCAGATCAGCTTGAGCATCAGCAACTAAACCACTAAACACCCCTTACAGAGGCTCATTACTAACTAGTTAAAGTGCACTCAAATATTTGCTAATACAACAAAGAGGCCCCCGATATGGGAGCCTCTTTGTTTGTTATAAATGAAATTATGATTACTTATGAATCTCTTGTAATGCTTCCCATGCTGATGGATTGCTAAAACTGCGATTCCATGATCCGATGCCTCCAAGCCCCATGGACTTAGCAAGCTCAACTCTTGATTTTAAGCTCACCTTATCTTCTATCCATATTTTCTTAAGAGCGCCATCTTCCTTGTACTCTACGTAATTCTGCCCAGCAGCCTTATCAAATGTAGGAGTTAGCTTCTTCTCTTTGATAATTTTTTCAACGGCATTCATACTAACGGATTTGGAGCTTACCTTTGTCTTGCCATCTACTTGAGCCTCAGTCCAGATGCGGGTGTACAATGGGATCCCCAAAATCACCTTCTCAGGCGGCACATTGTCTTCCTCTATGATCCGGCTTATTGAATTCTCTACCCAAGGTAAGGAGGCAACAGAGCCCGCGATAGGGCTAGCTGCCCAATGTTCATCATAAGCCATCACGATTAGATAATCGACTAATGTCCCAAGAGCCTTACGATCAAGGAATGCTGACCACATCTCGCTATTGGATTTAGGTGTCACGTCTATGGAGACGATTAGATTCTTAGCCTGAGCCATCGGTTTTAGCTCTCTCATAAATTGAGTGACATTCTCTCCGTCTTTCGTATACACATTCTCAAAATCGATATTAATTCCATCCAAATTGTATAGATCCGAATATTCTAAGATCTGTACGATTGCATTCATCCGTTTCTCATAGCTGGACAATGCCTCAGTAGTCATGTCTGGATCGAAGCTATTGCTAAGCAACCCCCATACCTCTAACCCGCGCCCATGCGCCCACTGCACATACGCACTGTCGGCCTGACTGCGCACATTGCCATCACCATCTATAATACTAAACCATGTTGGGCTAGCCACGTTAACGCCTGGTAGCTCACCGAAGGTTTCTGGGTTAGGTTTGCGTTGGTAAACAGCCTCCCAATACAAATTCACTGACTTCCCTTTCCAGTTACGTTCAGCGCGTGTTGGCGTGGATTTTTTCGGTTCCACTGTCTTTTGACCATCCCGAACAATATCACTTGCCTTGGCATAACCTGCATACCCGCTGCTTAATTGCACAAACAGCCAGTCCTTATTTTCTTCATTCCAAATATTCACGACTGCCCCAGGAGACATATCCGCAACTATAGGTGCGTGGATGGATGCCTCATTTCGTAGAGCTACTGCCTTGTCGCCTTTTTCACCTTTAACTTTTCCTAGCGAGACAGACTCTCCTGCCGTCATTAGCAGTATTGCTCCGGTATTCGTATCCTCCTGTATTTCAAACCCATATAGATCTTCTAATACATCCGCAGGAAGGTAGGTCACTTTTTCCTTTACTTCAGGCGCTAACCGCAGCTGCAGCGGACGATTGTTCAGACTAGCATCGGTTTTATCCTCCTGCATGTAAAGGAGCTCACTATCCGTTGATAGGATGACCGATTTCGTCTTCTCTTCATAACGAATGGAAGGATCCACATACTCTTGCAACAATGGTAATGGTAATAGCATGCTATCTCCAGTCCCCGAGGCAGAATAACCTGTATGCTCTCCTTTTACAAAGATGGGGTGCGCTTGAGCTTTCCAATCTACATCTATGTGCTGACGATTTGGCAATACATAAAACACTACCCAATATGCTGCTGCTACAATGATTAAAAGTCCAAATAACCGCCTAAAAAAACCTCCGCGCTTTTTGACGCGCCTCTGTCCCAGTCTTCTGTCCAAAATATATCCTCCAGATAATAATATGATTTTTAATAGAGTCTAACATTACGATTATAACATCCACTTGGTTTCGTATAACCAGTAGAAAATAGTCATTTATCCTACAAATTGTTATATTCATGAAGAAATGACGTTGTCGTTCTTATATTTGTAAAAAAATAAAAACGTGAGTCCTCCGCTTTCGGATTTCGCACGTTTAGTGATAACTTGGTAGATCGCCTTGATACCGTTCTATTCTAGTCTTAATGCTGCTTCTCTCTACAACTTTTGCAAAATCCATGCAGCTCCATACGCAATCCTGTAATCTTAAAGCCTGTAGCTTGCTCAGCATGCAGCTCTACATCCCTAAGCGAAGGATAACTGAAATCCTCAATCTTACCGCATTTCTGACATATAACATGATAATGATCAGACACATTGGCATCAAAACGGCTGGAGCTATCCCCATAGGTCAACTCACGAACCATGCCAGCTTCCATAAACATCTTGAGATTATTATATACGGTTGCCACGCTCATGCTCGGAAATTTAGGCTCTAATGCCCGATATATATCGTCAGCTGTAGGATGATTCATTGCTTCCATCAAATACGTAAGAATCGCATGACGCTGGGGCGTTATACGGACACCTGTTGTTTTTAATTGTTCCAATGCATGTTGTACGCCACTCCCCATGACTGTCACCGCCTTTTAAATTTAAAAATAAAAGAAATATTTCTTATAATTGTAAGACTGGGTTTTCAATCTTGTCAACGAAGTCGATACATTATATTCATTATTATATAAGAAAAATTACTTTTTTCAATAACCTCTCACATTTAAGTTGCTGTTTCCCTCAACCTGAATCTTGAACTCACCTGTGCCCACTTCACCAGATATCTTCTTCTTATCAATGGTTAAGGTAGGTAAATCTGAAATAATATCGCCATATCCACTTGAGCCATTCAACTTATAGTTCCCTAACTGCGGCAAATACAATTGAATATCGCCAACTGCACTATAAATGTCCCAGTCTCCTCCGACTTCATGTGAACGAACATCAATGATGCCATTCAAGGATTCTGCATGCAGCTTCGATCTGGCTCCATCAATCTCTAAATTACCATTTTTGCTAGAAATATCGATCTCGGCTTCATTCCCGGTTGCACCGATATTGCCAACTGCCGTTGATAATTTCAAGGCTCCTGTGACATTCCAAGCATTCATATTGCCACCGCTCGTTGATAAATCAACGCTGCCCTGGACGGATCTCGCACGCACAGCTCCATTCAGTGTTTTCCCTTTCACATTACCAAAGATACGATGAAGAATAAGTTCTCCATTTCCCGTTTCCAGCGAAATATCTTCGATCGCTTCTATGTTCTGCAGGGTGATCCCACCATTCATAGTGCGAACATCTAGGTTAAAACGGCGGTCTTCCGGCAAAGAAATGTCCAAATCCATTCGCGGCTGACGCTTACCTGATTCTCCGTACGCCTTGCTGTTTGAAGTGATTTTTATAGTTGGTCCTTCAACAACATCCACAAAGGACTGTTCCGAAATGGCCTCAGCCATCGGACCTTCCAATTGATCTACCCAAACTGTAGTAGTAATTTGAATATTATCTACGGGAGCCCGGTGCAATAAAATATCTCCATTAATACCATCAACGGATATTTTGGCTGTATTTAACTTCACTGGAACAATAAGTGGAGCCTTCTGAAATTTACTTCCCTTCGCCTCGCCATAGTCGACTGCAGCTGCTGTAAGGTTGAGACTCACATTTTTCCACAGATATAAGTAATGTTCTTGTTCGGCAACGATAAACACACTCGCAGCAAGCAATATAGTAGATAAAAGGCCGCGTAAATCCAATCTGATTCTTGTTCCCTTTTGTACAGAGCCTGAACGACCAGAGAAGAAATACATGAACAGGAACTCAATCCCCCACAACACTGGGATGACCGGCCACCACTTCAAGAGTAAAAGCATATAATCCGACCCGTCTCTCCAATCCAGAAACAACGGGATGGCCATAGCAATAAGCAAGACCGATGCCGTATATCTTCCTACACGCCGGTTATGAGACTCATTTTTCTTGCGCGAAACGATTCCTCTGACAATTTCTCTCGCTCCTACATATATACCACCACATAATAAAACTGCAGACACGGCCACTTCGGAGTAATGCTCAATAAAAAATTGCAGCCATGCTGGCTTTTGGCGAAACAGAATGAGAAGCGCTCCCCCTAAAAGAAGTAGAAATCCAAAGGATACGCCAGGTTCACTGACGATACTACGACGCTTAGGAGGTGTAGTTATTTTTGCCACAGGATCATCAAGCTCTTGATCTTCAGGGTAACGGAGAATCTTGTCCGCTGATTGCAGTACATCATACACATTATAGAAATATATCGCCGGAATAATCAGTGCAAGTAAAATAAGCAACGGAACATTAATCTGCATTCCAATGGATGAGAAATAAATTAAAGCTGAGATATCCAATAGTATCAAGAAGATAAAGGTAATTCCTTTGCGGAGAAGCCCAAAGTATAAGTGCCCAGTTCCTGGGATGAGAGCTGCCAATAGTCCAGCGATAAATTTGCGTTTGCGGCGGCGCCGTTTTGGACGTGGAGGGATTATCTTCTTCTGAATCTCACTCTCCGTAGTCTCAAGATCGGCTGAACCCCGCTGCTCTTCCTGCGCTGTGAGTATTGCAGAATCATTTGTCATATCTCGGCTCCTCCTTTCGTAAACATGGGTCTGTGTATATGCTTCTTCAAAGTGAACCACTCCGATAAAAATCAATCAATTCCACACCGGGAGCAACTTCCTGCGATCCCATAGGTACAAAACCATGCTTGCTGTACAAAGAAACGGCAGGCAGGTTTAGCTTCCCCGTAGATACGATGTATTGCTCCATCCCTGAAAAATGTTCAAATACATATTCCAAGAGACAGCTTGCAATACCTCTGCGGAAAAAGTCCGGTCCCACCATCATCCGCGTAATCGTGAGTTTGCCCGGGGATTCTTCTTCTATAGCAATAGCACCCATCAGTTCTTCATCTTCATCAAAGCAGCCGTAAAAATCCTCTTTAGAGCGGCTGAGCATCTCTCTCGTCTCCATAAGCGGTGGGATCTCACGAAACCCTATTAACTCCGCTTCTAGCCGGTAGGCCTTATGCTGGAGGCTCCATAGTTCATTAACGGTACTATCATCCTGGAGGTTTAGCTTAATAATTGTATTCATCCCTACTAGTCCCCTTATATGCCGCTAAGGGCCTGCCGTTGCCGACAAGCCCTTAGCTTATTACATAAGTATATTACCCCAAGTATAAACAACGTTATCGACTACTAAAGACGATAATCGTTTTAATTGCTCAATACCTCGATCAGAAGTTTATTCGCAAGACCTGGATTTGCCTTACCTTTACTTTCTTTCATAACTTGTCCTACGAGGAAACCGATGGCTTTCTGTTTACCTGCTTTATAATCTTCCACTGATTGTGGATTGGCAGCTACGACAGCTTCCACAATTCCTTTAATGGCACCTTCATCGCTGATTTGTACCAGACCTTTTTCCTCAACGATTGCAGCAGGCAATTTACCGCTCTCTAGCATTTCTTTAAATACCGTTTTAGCGATCTTGCTGCTGATGGTTCCACCTGCAATGAGGCCGATCATTTCCCCGAGCCCTTGCGGCGTAATTTTGACCTGAGACAATTCCAGGTTATTACTGTTCAAATAAGCAAGCAGATCACCCATGATCCAGTTAGCTACAGCCTTGGCATCCTGCGTATAAGTAAGGCATCCTTCGAAAAAGTCCGCTAGCGGTTTAGAGGAAGTGATCACGCCAGCATCATAAGCTGTAAGACCCAGTTCTTCACTGTAGCGAGCTTGCCTTGCATCCGGTAGTTCCGGGATCGTCGAACGAATGGATTCTTTCCACGCATCGTCAATATGCAGCACGATCAGATCTGGATCTGGGAAATAACGATAATCGTGCGCTTCTTCTTTTCCACGCATAGATAAAGTTTTCCCTTGGGCTTCATCCCAGCGGCGAGTCTCTTGTACAACTACTCCACCATCATCCAGGATCTCAGCCTGACGATATTGTTCATACTCCAGTCCACGCAGCACACCGCGGAAGGAGTTCATGTTCTTAAGCTCTGCTCTAATACCGAATTCCTCTTGTCCTTCTGGACGTAGACTGATGTTCGCGTCACAGCGCATCGATCCCTCTTCCATCTTGACATCGGATACGTCGCAGTATTGCATAATGGCACGGATTTTCTCCAGATAAGCACGAGCTTCCTCTGGCGAGCGCAAGTCTGGCTCAGATACGATTTCGATAAGCGGTGTTCCCACCCGGTTGAAATCGACGAGCGACGCAAAACCGCCATCTACGTGCGTAAGCTTACCCGCATCCTCTTCCAAATGAAGACGAGTAATACCAATCCGTTTCGTTTCTCCATTCACTTCAATGTCGATCCAGCCGTTCAAACCAATAGGTTGATCGAACTGCGAAATCTGATAAGCTTTCGGTGAATCCGGGTAAAAATAGTTCTTGCGGTCGAATTTACTAACATCACCAATGGTACAATTTAGCGCCATCGCTGCTTTCATAGCGTAATCTACCGCTTGTTTGTTAAGAACTGGCAATACGCCGGGGTGACCCAGGCAGACAGGACAGGTATGTGTGTTAGGCGGAGCTCCAAATTCAGTGGAGCATCCGCAAAAGATTTTGGAGTTGGTATGAAGTTCTACGTGAACCTCTAAGCCGATGACCGTTTCGTATTTAGACATAAGTAATCCCATTCCCTCCTTTACTACAGCTGTGGACGCTGCTTGTGATGATCAGTATTTTGTTCAAACGCGTGAGCAACACGCAGAATCGTACTCTCGTCAAATTCTTTACCGATAATTTGCAAACCTACTGGCATGCCTTCCGCAAAGCCACAAGGAACGCTAACAGCAGGAATACCTGCCAAGCTCACAGGAATCGTGAGAATATCGTTCAGATACATGGTCAGCGGATCCTCCGTCTGTGAACCTAATTTGAATGCTGTCGTAGGCGCTGTAGGCCCGATGACCACATCATATTTTTTAAAGATGTCATCAAAGTCCTGTTTAATCAAAGTACGCACTTTTTGTGCTTTTAAATAATAAGCATCGTAATACCCGGAGCTAAGCGCATAAGTCCCTAGCATAATACGACGTTTGACCTCAGGGCCAAAGCCGCGACTGCGGGAATTAAGATATAGATCAAGCAATCCTCCGCCTTCATCTACACGTGCACCATAACGCACACCGTCAAAACGCGCGAGGTTAGATGAAGCTTCCGAAGAGGACAGCAAATAATAAGCTGCTACTGCGTATTCCGTATGTGGTAACGAAACTTCCTCCCAGACAGCACCCATTCCTTCCAGCACCTTAAGTGCGGACAAGACTGTCTCACGCACAGAAGCATCGACACCTGCTCCCAAGTATTCCTTAGGTACAGCAATGCGAAGTCCGGAAACATCACCAGTCAGAGAACTCAAATAATCAGGAATTTCTACTTTAGCTGAAGTAGAGTCCTGGGCATCATAACCAGCAATCGCTTGAAGCACATATGCAGAATCCTCTACATTACGTGTTAATGGTCCAATCTGATCGAGTGAGGAAGCAAAGGCTACCAGTCCATATCGTGATACAAGACCATAAGTAGGTTTGAGACCTACAACACCACAATAGGAAGCAGGCTGGCGGATGGAACCCCCAGTATCCGAACCTAGTGAGAAGAACACTTCGCCTGCAGCTACTGCTGCAGCAGATCCGCCACTGGAACCGCCGGGCACACGCTCTAAATCCCAAGGATTGCGTACAGGACCAAAGCTTGAATTCTCATTAGATCCACCCATTGCGAATTCATCCATATTCAATTTACCGATCGTTACGGCATCTGCCTGCTGCAGTTTAGAAGCCACAGTAGCGTTATAAATCGGCTGGAAATCTTTCAAAAATTGGCTGGCACAGGTCGTGCGTAGTCCCTTAGTTACAATATTATCCTTAATTCCGGCAGGAAGACCAAACAGCAATCCACGTGCTGCTCCAGATGCCAGTTTGTCGTCCAAAGCGCGTGCGGTGCTACGAGCGCCCTCCTCGTTCAAGGTCAAAAATGCATTTACTTTCTTATCCCGCTCAGCGATAATCGCCAGCGATTCTTCAGTCAGTTCACTGACCGATACTTCTTTAGCAGTTAACATGCGATGTACTTCAGGCAATCGATTTTGAAACAGGCTCAAGATTCTTCCCCCTTTCTAATTATGTAGTTATTCCAAAACAGCTGGAACCTTGAAATGTCCGTCTTCATCGTCCGGCGCGTTAAGAAGTGCTTCCTCTTGCGTTAGGCTTTCCTTCACAACATCATCACGCATCACATTACTGACCTGCAGTACATGCGTGGTCGGCTTCACATTCTCCGTATCTAGCTCATTCAACTTCTCAGCATATTGTAAAATAGCATTCATTTGTTCTGTAAAGGTTGCCTCTTCTTCCGGGCTCAATTGCAGACGAGCCAGCTTGGCCACATGCTGCACATCTTTAACGGTAATGCTCATAAGATAAATCCCTCCTGTTTAAAGGGCTAAAGCGCCCGGATAACGTTTTTAATTATATTGTAGAAGCTTGGACAATTCAATGATGGGGTTATAACAAAAAAGCCGGCTTTCGCCGGCCTTCCTTAAATCCAAGCTCTAAGATTCACTTGTTTGATGAAATCTGCTTGGGACATGCTTTCGGTTGACGTTGTTTCCGTCTCTTCTGTATCCATATCTTCACCGTTCATCAAATGATGGAACAGCTTCTCATTGTACGTGGACAAAGCATAATCAATTAACGCTTCATGCGTTGCTCTTTCAGCCTCAGCTACTAATAAATGTTCTTCCGCCTCAATGTCTTCAGCCGGAACATAAAAGTTCCTGTTGGCTTCCGGTACACGTATAACATAGTCAAACGCATTATCGGGATTGCGGTCGTAAGCAATTAGGTAGCCGTATTCCCCGATAGGAAGACTCTGCTCAAAAGCGTCCGCAACAATGACAATCTTTTCTCCTAAACGCAGCATCGCCCTACCTCCTGACCCCAAAATCTATCATGATTTTGCTTATTTCAACAGTCTACTAAAAAAAGATAGAACTGTCTAGCGGCAGGCCGGACGATCCTGAGAATTCTACCAAGCAATAACGCCTCGGCGTCCCCTAAGGACGATATGCGTTTATGCGAGAAATAGAAGGAAAATGTATAGTGTGAAACTTATACTTTCTTATATTTTTAAATATACTATATTCGATACAGCACAGGATAATAATCAGTCGGGAAAGTTATTCTTCCTTGTCAAAAGCGAAGCCCCAACAAGGCAAATTATGATCAATACACCGGCAGAAAGATATGGACCTGCTCTAAAGCCCTCTCCAGCTGTAAGAATTCCTGCTGACAGCCCGGAAAGTCCTGCGGGTGTCCAGTCAAACCATCTAGGCAATAAGCTTAAGCCTAATGACGAGCCAGCCATTAACGCCAGTGCTAAAAATGCGGCTACTGGAGGTTTTAAAAAGGCACTAAACAACAACGTAGCCGAGACAGCACATAATAACCATAAACTATATACTCCAGAAGCTGCGATAACATCGCCCCAAGATAGTGAACCAATCAACTGCTCCGTGTAGTAAGCCGCGCCCGCTGCACCCAATCCAAGAGCAACGATCAACAGGGTCAGCTGCGCTGCCCATTTAGCGAACACTATTGCGGCCGGAGAAACCGGCCTTACCAGAATTAATTCCATAGTTCCGCTATAGCGCTCACCAGCTAAAACATTCATCGCGCCAAGCGCCAATACTAACATTCCGATCGTTCCGTACTGTCCCAGAGATTGCGCCATCACAGCTGCGGCACTCGGTATTTCATACCCCTCTAGCAGTCCTGGGGGAACATCACCTGAAGCTTTTAATATTTCCGGCAAATAATAAGTAGTTAACGGCTGCATAATGCCTAATATGATAAAAACGACAGGTATCCAGATTAACTTATAACTGCGAGTCATTTCG
This sequence comes from Paenibacillus sp. FSL E2-8871, assembly GCF_038000345.1. Classification (NCBI taxonomy): domain Bacteria; kingdom Bacillati; phylum Bacillota; class Bacilli; order Caryophanales; family Paenibacillaceae; genus Paenibacillus; species Paenibacillus sp. FSL E2-8871. Next base: position 3,739,906 of record NZ_JBBOBV010000001.1, read on the forward strand.
AGCATTTCTTTGCGATAAAGGACCCAGGCGCTTCTCATACTCCCACCACCTTCATAAATAAATCCTCTAACGTGGAAGAACCCGCTTCAAATTGCAGCAATGGAATTTCAAGCTGCGCCGCTTCTTGCAGAATCGTCCAACGAGCCATGTCTACATCGTTCACATTAAAAATGGCCTGATCTCCGAACAACTGAGTCTCTAGTACAAACGGTTTGGCAGCAAGAGACTCCAGCCACTGAATAGCTTTTTCTTGCTTCTCCGTACGTACACGAATAACAGGAAGGCTGTATTGTGAACGAAGCTGTGATAAAGACCCCTTCTCAGCAATCAAGCCCTGATTCATTAAAATAATATCATCACAAATTTCTTCTGCATCATGCAGCACATGTGTAGAAAAAACTACAGTTGTCTCTTCACGTATTTCCCGCATCAGTCCCATTACTTCTCTGCGACCAATCGGATCAAGTGCAGATACAGGCTCATCAAGCAATAGTAGACGAGGCCGATGCACAAGCGCCTGAGCCAGACCCAGCCGCTGCTTCATCCCGCCAGAGTATCCACCAATCCGGCGACGAGCATCACCTTTAAGCCCTACTCGCTCAAGCGATTCCAATGCCCTGCTGGTAGCGTCTTTAGTTCCCATTCCACTAAGCTTTGCAGCGAAAATAACATATTCATATCCAGTCATCCACCCATAAAAAGCTGGAGACTGTGGCACATATCCTAATCCCCTGCGATATCCTGCTCCCGGACGGCTCCCCTCAAATGAAATCATTCCGGAGGTGGGTTCTAACAGCCCTGCCAGCATACGAAGTGTGGTCGTTTTCCCAGCACCGTTAGGCCCAAGTAAAGCGACGCACCGTCCTTTCTCAATTTCAAAGCTTATATCATTTACGGAAACATGCGCCCCATAGCTTTTGCGCAAATTCGTAACTTGAAGGAGTGACATCAGACATCTTTCCTTCCTATTGTGAAATAAGCTACGCTGCCTAATATATTTCCGCAAATAATGATAATAATCCACATCCATTTTGGACCACGAACGTTATCCGCTTTGGCCAGAGATATCAGTCCAATAATAGCAAGCAAAGCCTGCAGAATGATTAACGGCATGATTAAACCCCATTTTACCTCTTCCATGAAGTACCACTCCTTGTAATAGGATGAAAGGAACGAGCTTCTTACTAAAGCTTTACAACTGCTTCTTCCTTCTACGTCGGTCAGGAAGAATGACAACAAGTAAGTAGACTAATGCGGGTGACGGAACTGTAGTAATAGCCCACAGTCCCCAGAACCAAGCTTTTCTTCCGCGTCGTCTTGCGTCCCGGAACAGCAATGTCCCTTGCAGCAATAATGCTATCGCTATGCAAAACCATAACCATAGAGGCACATCCTGCAGCTCATTCATTCTTGCGCACCTTCTCTGTTCCTCCTGATCCTCGCTATTCCTAGAGCACTGAGTCCCGCAATAGGAATAAGCGCTTGAATAATCCAATAGATCATCGGTGCAGAACCGAGAATGGATAGAAATACGCTGATCAGAATCAACGATATGCCCCAGAATAACAGCAGCTCTTTACGTTCCATGCTCTTTCTATGCACAGAGGCATCAACTATTAACCTCTCCAGTTCCTGTAATGAAGGTGGTGTGATGTCATTATATTGTGCATCTAACCGGTCAAGCTCATCTGAAAGCTTATGCAAATAAAACTCAGGCTCCTTATCTTTATCCTTCTCCATCCTCATTCAGCTCCTTTCGTAGTTGGTTAAGTCCAAGGGATACACGCGACTTGACTGTACCTGAAGGAACTCGCAGGATTTCGCCAATTTCGTCATAACTATAGCCATAGTAATGCTTCAGTAGCACGGCCACTCTTTGCGCAGAAGGTAATCTGGAGAGGGAATCCAGCACTTCACTCCACTCTTCCCCCCTGCTCTCAAATCGCCAACGAATCGAACGGATCCCCTGTTCCTGTTGCTCCCGCTGTTTCCATTCCGCTTCACGCTTCCAGCGCCGCTTTCGATCAATAAATATTCTGGTAGCAATTGTGATTAACCAAGAGGAAAAGGAAGAAGTTCCGTTATAGGTGTTGATCTTCTCCATACATCTGACCATGGTGTCCTGTACAAGATCCTCTGCCAGCAACGGGTCCATGGTCACCTTGATTAAATATTTGAATAAAAAAGTATAGTGTTCTCGCAGCAGTGAAGACAGTGCTGAAGTATCTCCCTGCTGAGCCCGTCTGATTCTCTCCAGCGACTGATCGCTCATCTGCCCCTCCATTCAAGATTTCTTTTCTATTTGTAGTACGAATATGTATTATGAATCGTTCATTCCACTCCATAATTATTTTTTGAGATCCCACAACTTGCGCCGCCAGGGCTGAATTATCCCTTTCCTTGCCGGAAAATGCCAAAAAAGAGGCGTTCTTCTGAGCTCGCCTCCTGAAACCACTGGTACTCCCCCGTAAACCCCACAGGTCTCCTGAAGTAAGCTCTTACGAAGTTCCTTATTATCAAATTGTATGTCTCTACGTTCTATGGATGAACAAAAGCCACCCTTTCCTGAACACTCCGAAAAAAATCGGCATTTACTGCTGCAAAAATGGTTCCATTTCTCCTTGGAGTCATACCAACCGTAGTCCAGCGGGTAGTATATATTCTTCTCCATTCTACTTCCCTCCATGCTTTTAAGCCTATATGAAGACAAAAAAAGAACGCAAACCGGGATTAATTCCGCAGTCTGCGTGCTTCGCGAGGTAAATGTTACATTTAATTAACCTCATTCTAGTCCTTTTGTAGTCTTTTGTCTATTAAAACTTCCTCGGTTTTTGTCGGTTCTACTAGAACCAACGTCTATTGAGGAACATAAGGGTTGCGAATCTTTTCAAATCCAATGGTTGTCCGTGGACCATGTCCTGGATAAACCTTTACTTCATCATCCATTTTGTATAGCTTGCCACGAATAGAATCGAACAGATCCCGTTCCCTACCACCAGGCAAATCTGTGCGTCCAACTCCCATTTTAAAGAGTACATCTCCGGAGAATAGATCATTTCCACAAAGGAAACTTACACTGCCTGGAGAGTGACCAGGTGTATGGTACACACGGAAGGTGTGTCCAATGAACTGCAGAACTTGCCCTTCTGCCAGATCATATTCCGCAGGATCTGTAGCTAGAGGAGGTGACACCTCCGACCACATTAGTGAACCGTTCAGCTTGGGGCTGCTTAGCCATTCACTTTCAAGTGGATGTAAATAAACAGGGCATTTCTTAGCTTTACGAATTTCGTCTACACCGCCCATATGATCAAAATGTGCATGTGTTAACAAAATAGCTTCGATTTCCATTCCTTCGATACTCCGCACTAATGCAGCAGGATTCATACCAGGATCTATGATGATACCCTTTGCAGGATCCGCACCTGTCAGTAAGTAGGCATTCGTTTGAAGTGGACCCAGATTAAATGAACGTATATTTAGCATCGGTTTAGAATCCGGAAATCAGACTACGCAGTTCTTTTGCGATAACTGCCTGATATTCCGTTCCTTCCCCATAGGCTTGCCCCATGGCCTTACGTGCTTCTGCAATTTTGCTGTCGTAATCAGCGGCCTCACGATCAGGATTCTCACGTTTGAACTCTCTCATTATACTCTGCACATGCTCTGGTCTAGGACCCCAATGTCCGAGCACATATCCTCCAGTGTCTGCAAAAATCACGACTGGGACAGATCTGCCACCCATGGTCAAGAAATCATCCATAAGCTCCGGATTCTCTTCCAAAATAAATACCTCTGTCTTCATTCCCGCCGTCTCCAGAATACGGAATACAGCAGGAACATTGCGTACTACGTCTCCACACCAATCCGCTGCTAGGATAAGTACCCGCAAATCGTCGCGATGGTTCAGACTTTCGAAATATTCCTTATCGCTCTCATCTTCCCAATTAAACTTCTCATACCAGGATTCAAAAGCCTGTTGATTCTTCGTCATACTTTCTACGAATTGGCGCGGTGTTAGGCCTTTTCCAAACTTTTGAGCTACATTCTGCTTCATTTTGTAGTCCCCTTTTTCTTGGATTTGTACCATTTAAACACAAAGTAAATGATGATCAGAGCGATCGCTACAAGTATAATTTCGTTGGTATACTTAGCTGCTACTTTGTCAATATCTTCCCATTTATTCCCCAAGGTCATACCCAGATATACAAACAGAGCACTCCATGGAATAACAGCAAGCGTAGTCAACAAAGTGAACTTACCTAAAGGCATTTTCGATATCCCAGCTGGAACGGAAATGGCATGACGAACAACCGGAATAAAACGAGCTGTAAAGATTACGCCAGTCCCGTATTTATTGAACCACTCTTCCGAATGGTCAATATGCTTCTTTTGAATGAAAATATATTTCCCGTATTTCTCCAAAACAGGTCTGCCACCATAACGGCCAATCCAATATACAAAAATCTGTGCAATGACTCCGCCGATCGTACCGAATAATACGGCGCCAAAAAAATTAATATCTCCACTCCATACTAAAAAGCCACCGAAAGCCAGTACAATTTCACTCGGAATAACTTCAATCATAAGTCCGATCATAATCCCAAAATAACCAAGACTCTGAATCCATTCAAACAATGTTGAGATCAGATCAGAAATAACATGCAACCGTACTCCTCCTCCCTTTTTCGCAGAATATGGCTATGTATCTAGCATAAACATCTTTGGCGTCTATATAAAGACGCTTAGCGTTTAAGCGAGAAATATAAGAACATAAAGTATAGATGCTAAACTTTTACTTTCTTATATTTTTAAAAGCTCTGCCGCTCTGCTCTATTTTCCAGTTTCTCTTAGCCTATTCTAGCACAAGCAACCTTATCACATCTACTTACAGCGGCGAGGCCATTACCCTATATCGACCCTCTCTTAAAAAGAGTTAGAACAACCTGTATAACCAGAAAAGGTGTACACTTCCAGCAATGAAGATGGAAATGTACACCTTTTTGTCTAAAATGTAAAAGCTGTTTAATAAGCGGTCCATCCGGCATCCGCCGTTATTACCGTTCCATTCACGAAGCTCGCAGCTTCTGAAGCCAGGAATAAAGCTATCGATGCGATCTCGCTGCTTTCCCCTGTTCGCGGCATTGACGCCATACCATCTCCTGCCTTTTGACTACCAAAAGCACTCGGATTAGACAAATCAATATTCGTCTTTACCCCACCTGGTGCTATAGCATTACAGCGAATTCCAAGCTTCGAGTACTGATACCCTACATTTTTAGTCATACCGATGACAGCATGCTTGGAGGCAGTATAGGCCACTCCTGCACGTGATCCCTCTAAGCCGCCGATCGATGCTACATTGATGATACATCCACCTTCTTGTGCCATGAAAATCGGTAGGACCTTACGAATGGCTCTCATGGGTCCGGTGACGTTCACTGCAATTACGTTCTCCCATAAGTCGTCTGTGATTTCATGAGCCGGGGTCATTTTATCCATGATCCCCGCATTATTAACGAGAATATGAAGTCCACCAAATATCAATCATTCGCTGAGTGTCCTCTTCCTTCGAAACGTCTGCTTTTACAGGATACACCACCCCGTTGCCATGACCTTGTTCTGCCTTCTTGGCCACCGCTTCAACACCCCCCAGATGGATGTCCGCTGCAATAACCTTAGCCCCCTGCTGGGCAAAAAGAAGAGCAATTGCTTCTCCAATCCCAGAACCCGCACCTGTAACAACTGCAACCTTATTCGTCAGCATCATATATCCTCTCCTCCGCTTCTATGTTTCGAACCATTCATCGAGTACTTGCCCACAGTTAGTATTAGCAAGGGCATAGCCTCAAACGGCGGTAAATCCAAAGATTCGGTGACAATTTCTTTCTCAATTAAAATGAGGAGAATACGCATTGACAGATAAGAATATGAATGAGTCTTTCAAAGCACTAGCTGACCCTACCCGTCGCCAAATCATTCGGTTACTAAGGGAGAAGGACCGAACCGCAGGTGAAATTGCTGATTTTTTCAACATGTCAAAACCAAGCATTTCTCACCATCTGAATGCACTGAAGCATGCCGATCTCGTACAGGATGAACGAAAAGGTCAATTCATTATGTATTCATTAAATACGACGGTTCTCGAAGAGGTTCTTGGCTGGTTGCTCGAGCTTGCAGGTACGGGAAAGCAAACGGAGACGGAAAGCAAATCACTGGACGGAAAACAAAGCCGTGGTATGGATTCTGAGAAGGAGGCTGATTGAAGATGAAGGATTTTAAATGGAGATGGCAAGATACACTGATTGTGATATTAGGTTTAGCTTCATTAGTTTATGCTTTAATCAATTATGGCAAGCTGCCACAGGAGCTGCCCGCGCAGTGGGGAATTTCGGGTAAAGTCAATCGGTATTGGGATAAAAACATAGCTATTTTTATGTTCGGAATCCTGGGTATTGTGCTTCCGCTGATCATGCAATTCACACGTAGCATCGATCCTAAACGGGAAAATTATAAGAAGTTCGAAAATGCCTATGCTATGAGCAGACTCGCCATTGGGGTGCTTTTTAATCTCATGCTCGTGCTCACGGTTGCTTACGGTCTGGGTAAAGATATCAATGTGGGTAAAATTGCTATAGGAGCCATAGGAGTGATGTTTATTGCGCTCGGCAACTACATGCCACAGGTAAAAGATAATTATTTGTTCGGTGTTCGCACAGCATGGACGCTCTCTAGCCCAGAGGTGTGGCGAAAAACACATCGTCTTTCCGGAAGAATGTGGATGATCGGCGGGTTGCTTATTTTTGGGGGAGCCTTTTTGAGCGGCGTCTTGTCTCAGACCCTTATTATTACAGCTCTTGTACTTGTTATTCTCGTTCCTGTTCTATACTCTTGGATCATTTCACGTCAGTTAAAATCGTGAAGCCAATACACTAAGCCGTCGACTCAGGTCGTCGGCTTGTTCTGTTATTTGGAACTTCCGGTCATTATGCTGCTCACCTTTACTTCCCTCGTATTCTGCCAACACTCTATACTCCCGCAGAAGCTCGTTCCCTGAGGCAATACAGCTTATGGCCTCCATTCGATTCCCTTCCGCTAACTTTTTCCGGCCCATCATAAGCATGCCTTCAATCCCTTTGACCCACTTAACAGAGTTGTATTTATCAAGCTGAATACTTCGACGTATCCAATATAATGCAGCTCCCGGATCATCACTGTACATCCATCGTCTAGCCATTTCCCAGTTTAAACTTGCATTATCCGGAGAATATTGCAAACTCTGCTGGAGTATACTCACGCTTTGTTCACCCGTAAGTAGCCTGGATAATGCTACAGCTGTTTTGGGAGACTGGGGATTCCACGCTAGTGATTGCTCTAGCAAATCTACCTTCACCGAGGGATCAACCGTCTGAACTGCTTGCCGGTAGTACCTCTCTCCTTGTGCGGCGTGAAGGGACAATACAGATAGCATGAGACAAAGGCAGCAGGCGACAGTGATGAATAGTCGGCGGGAATATGGGGGTGACATGCTCGCGAATGCAGGGATAGGGGCGCTGAGGTTCGCGGACGCGAAATGAGTTGTGAGCAAACTTATGGACGTAAAGCGAGTATTCGCAGATTGATGTTTCTGCTCATATTCAGACAGGGCAAGTGCTGGCAGCCAAAAAAGCAGCAGCCAGATTAATCCGTAGCTCCAGTCAAAATCGACTGCGCTATGCATAACGATAACCAAAAATGGCGGCAGCAGACGCGGCGATCTCTGAGCCAGCAGCCAGCCTGCTGCTAGCAGCATAAGCAGTATGGCTGCCAGGCCGACAAATCCTAGGTTCAACAGGATGTCGAGATAACCGTTATGCACTTGGCTGCCAACATAAGGGCGAGATTGGGCGGCGAGGTATGAACTCCGCCAAGTCTCGCCCCCGCGCCCCAGCCAAGGTGCCTCTACCGCCAGCCGCCAGGCGTCGCGGTAGAACAGACCACGCGCGGATACCGTCGATGACGGTCCGGTGATCCGCTCGCGCACGTGCAGGAGGACGGCGGTGCCCGCCGCCGTCCAACCTGCTGCCGCCAATGTTAGCATGGCGGCTCGGGCAATGCCCGCCGCGCTGCGCTGGCGGCGGCACAGCCATAGGCCGGCTAGCAACGCGCCGGCCCAAAGCCCGGCCAGCAACAGCAGGCCGGGCAAAGGCTCTACCGCCAACCCGGCACGGGCCAGTTGGCGGTAGATCAGCGCCGCGGCGACCACGGGCGCGGCGCCAGCGGCAAGAAGCGGCGCGATGAGCTGCCGCTTCCAGAGCAAGACGGCGGCGCAGGCGCAAGCCGCCGTCAGCCACGCGCCGCGCGACTCGCTGAGGAGCAGCGCGGCGGCGTACGGGAACAGCGGCAGCAAGCGCAGCAGCGCGGCGGCCGTGCTGCGCGGTTCTCGCCGTTCCAATCTATCGCATCCATCCACACTCTTCTGAGGTCTTACATAATAAGCAGCGACAGCAAACAGCCGCTCCAGTAGAAAAACAGCCATCACAGCACCAAAGGCATTAGGATATTCCATCACCCCTGCTAATCTGGCACCTGTAATGCTTACTTCCGATGAATTACTGTAGGCTATAGCGAAAGGTAACTCTACCACCCCGCACACTGCCAGCAAAGCACTTATGCTTAAGAATATGCCCAAAATAGACCACGCAGCAATGATAAGCTGACGCCCCACCCGATTCAACGCGCAAAAACAAACCAAAAATGCAAAGCTAGCATACAAGCCCCACCGTAATATTTCATTCATTGTTCCCTGTGCCGAAAGAGGATCTCTTAGCCAATGAATCAGATAGAGTGATAGAACTATTAAAGGTGCAGTCAACATTATTTTCAAAGCTCTACGTACTCCACTTGCTCCCCCTGCGCTACTTCTCCACTTGCCTACTCCAATGTACAAATAAAGCAAAGCCGCAGAACACATCACAAACCATAGGGTCAGAAAGAGATACATCTCCTCTGTAAAAAAAAATCCACGCAGCAAACAAGCTCCTACTCCGGCTGTGATGACTAAGGCTGCACTAAAATATACGATTATTGAATCCAGACTCCGCTCTCTGTTAACGCTCCCCATTTAGATACCCCTATATTCGTTAAGTTATATCTATCCTTTCCACATTTCCCCTTCGCAAAACTAGAATGCAAAAAGGACGATACCTCTCCACGAAGGAGCTGTACCGTCCCAATTCTCATCAAAAAAGCTTTATAGTTGCAAAAAGTGCAACTAACCTCTGATATTCGCTACTGCGTCCTAATGTAATTGCATAATGTACAACTATTTTTCGAGAATTCCGCCATATGCGGAGAATTGTTCATTTTTAAGTGTACAGAGTACAATTAAGTCCAAAAAAAGCATCTTCAAAGCATATATAGCTGCACAAGATACTACTAAAGCAACTTACCGCTCCTAAAATGCCGTGCTATTATCCCTCCACCGAAATTCCACTCGGAAGCAGGTCAGCACATACGCGCTCAAGGTAAGGTTTCGCCCCTATAAAATCACGAAATGCGGTGTATTCACGCCATTTGACGGAGTTATCACCACCCGAGCTTTTAACGGCGCGGATTAAAATATTCTTCGGTGTATTCTCCAGGTCGATAAATTCCAGCAGCTGGCTGCTATAACCCATCATATCGAGCAATTTGGCACGGATAGCATCCGTAGCCAAGGCAGAGAAACGTTCCTTAAGTATCCCATGTGAAAGCATCGGACTCATTACTTCATTCTCAATCTGCGCGAACAATTCATGCTGACAGCAAGGCACAGACAAAATGACGGAGGCGCCCCAACGTACTGCTTTTTCGAGTGCAGCATCTGTAGCTGTGTCACAAGCATGAAGCGTTATAACCATATCTACCTGATCCAGCTCATCGTACTCGGCAATGTCACCCACAAGGAACTTCAGGTGATCATAACCGATTTTCGCAGCAAGCTCATTACAATGCTCAATTACATCCGCTTTCAAATCAAGTCCAATAATATTAAGCTCCCGCTTCTTGCGGACGGTCAGATAGTGATAAAGAGCAAAGGTCAAATACGATTTACCACATCCAAAATCAACAATCGTTAATGGCCGTCCCGTTGGCAGATCGGCAAGCACATCCTCAACCATCTCCAAAAAACGGTTGATCTGCCGGAACTTATCGTATCGCTTGGCCAGCACTTTTCCTTCTCTGTTCATTATGCCAAGCTCCACAAGAAATGGCACAGGTTCTCCATCCTCCAGCACATAACGCTTGCGGCGGTTGTGTGCCAGATCCGGCTCTTCTTTTTTACTTGGAGACTTGGTAAGGATGGATACTTTGAATTTTTTGCTAATCAGCACCTGATAATCCGCTTCCACCGTGCATAACAAGCCTTGGCGATATGATTCTCTAAATAAAAGAGTCATGTCCTCCGCTGCTAATTCTGCCGGTACGTTGCGATGTTCAACCTTTGTACCAATATAGGACGCAAACTGATAATGCAACTTACCTTTTAGTTCGACAGGTTTAATCTGTACCTTCGTACAGGTCTCCCCTTTGTTACGTACTTGGCTTAAGGTAGCCATAATCAAGGTACGGTCATTAATCAGTTGTTCAATAAGAGCTTTTAAAGATTCCACAACGCACATCTCACTTTCGGGATTAAAAATGGAGAATCTATGTCTCCTAACCATCATCGTTCCATTATATCACGGCTCTACAAGAGGTAGCCTATCAGGGCTTCACATGCAGCTCTCCACTAACAATAGTTATTGCCCGGCCAGACATCTTAATCTGATCTTTGCTTACCTCAAGTTGAAGTAAGCCTCCTCGTTCGGAAGCTTGATAAGCGGTCAACTGCGTACGGTTAAGTCGACTAGCCCAGAAAGGTGCTAGCGCAGTATGCGCTGAGCCTGTGACCGGATCCTCATTTACCCCCATCTTCGGTGCAAAGAACCGTGACACACAATCAATGCCTTCGATGGAGCTTTCTGCAGTAACCGCAAAGGCTCGCTCTTCAAGCCGGGATAAAGCCCCGAAGTCTGGACTAAGTTCGCGAACTAGGGATTCCTGATCGAGCCGTACAAGTACATTGTCAGCATAGAGCATAGTTTCTACCACATTTGCTTCTGTAATACCAAGTGCTTCTATAAGAGCCGGAATTGTAGGAGAAGACTTAAGCTCATAAGGCGGGAAGTACAGTGAGATGAGGTCATCCGCACGAGAAGCTCTAAGCAACCCACTGCGTGTATAAAATCTAGCTTCCACCTCTGGATCCAGCAATCCCACCTCCCATAATATATGTGCACTCGCTAGAGTAGCATGGCCACATAAATTAACCTCAACCTTGGGCGTGAACCAGCGCAGACGATATCCATCATTCTCCGGCCAGAGAAATGCCGTCTCTGACAAGTTCATTTCTGCTGCTGTCTTAAGCATAAATGCCTCGTCGACTGGATGCTTCAGCAAGCATACTGCTGCCGGGTTTCCTGAATATGCTTTTCCTGCAAAGGCATCGATAATAAATAAAGGGGTATTCATTAGGCTTCCGACTCCCTCCGAACTTCTGTGATCCGGCGCCACTCTTTCCATCCTTGTTCCACTTCATGGATAGGAAGCGAGCCTTGTTCCAATTCTTCTGGCGATTTAAGCAGCAGCCGTCTGTACAATTCATCACCTTCCAGTGAGACATCTTCTCCCTGCTCCCATAGTCGATACAGACTGTCCTCCGCTTTACTATAATGTCCGATTGACTCCATATAATCTAGAAGCAGCCGTTCCGTCTTGGCTGGAAGCCGATACGCTTTGACTTCCTCCAGAAGTTCATTAATATCCTCCGTCATCTGCAGCATTTCTCGATCAGCGCCGCACAAATCTGCGTACAAATATAAATGCAGTGCTCTCATACTTCTGAATAGTGCCGCGTCATGATCGCCATTTGCAGCATAAATGCTGCCCTCTTCCTTAAGCAGCTTAGCTACACCTTGAAGCTTATCTGACTCCAATACACCGTTAAACCGGAACATATCTATAATATCTTCTACAGATAGTGAATTTAAAAGACGTGAGTTCAGCGGAAAATGTCGGTTCAATAGCTCATCAATTTCCCATAAGGCTTCCGTTGTCTTTCGCTCTTGCTTCAGCGTTAGAACCTTGGCAACCATCGCCGTCATATCTTCGATCATTCGGACAATATAGTCTCTTCGGAACATGAACTTCCCCCTTTTCCATACTGTAACTGTGAAGCTTTTGTATCTAGGTATTATATGTGTTTTATTCATTTATCTTAAACCATTGCACTACGCTATGCCACTAAAGCAATTCCGGGAAAAATAATGACTAGAATCCTTCTACTTATTGACATTAAATGCCTTTCCTCATTGGCGGCGTAACAACCATAGCTATCTTTGCCGGATTGGGAATCCGCAAGTTTCAATAGGCTCCTAAAAAAGAGGCAGCCCACGCGTTACTTTGACGCGGAGCTGCCTCTTTTTGAATTATTATTTCAGCGATCACGAATGGCTGTTAATACTAACCGTAGCTTGGGTGAATTCCTTGATAACCTCAGCTAACCGTTCAGGAGCTTCAAAGAGGCTCATGTGGCCCGCTCCAGAAATCGTAGCTTGCGTTATATTTGGTTTATCCGAAGTAAAGATGCGCTCCGCAGGAATCAGTTCATCCTGCTCGCCAGCAACAAGTAGTACCGGCAACGTGGTAGCTGTGATCACATCACGCCGATCCGGACGCTCGCGCATCGCCAGTGCAGCTCCCGCTGCTCCTTGTGGAGGCGTTTTGTAACCAATTTCTTTAGCTCGCTCCAGCAGCTGCGGTGATGCAGAAGCGGTTGCTTTAGCAAAAATTCCTGGGACGAAGCTATCCACAAAAGGAGTAATGCCTTCATTTTGAATCCTGCTGACACTTTTCAATCGATTCTCCCGAGCTTCTTCACTATCCGGATATGCAGTAGAATGGATTAATCCGAAGCCCTTCAATCGAGAGGCATACCGCTGCGCGAACGAAAGTGTAATATACCCACCAAGAGAATGTCCCAGCATGGTGCATTCAGAAATTTCTAGTGTATCTAACAAGCCCAGAACATCGTCTGCCATTTGTTCAATAGTATAGGGGCCTAGTGGAGCCTCTGAAGCTCCATGACCACGTAAATCGGGAGCAATCACTCGGTAGTCGCTGCTTAAGATGGGAATGATTTGTTCCCAGTATTCAGCACTTCCACAAAAGCCATGCAGTAATACAATAACCTCGCCTTTCCCCTGATCACTGTAGCAAATATTGCTTCCGTCACAACGTACTCTTTCCATGGCTGCTTCCCTCTTTCCAAAATACTAAGATATATTAACTAATATCTATTATTAAGCAAAACAGCTCTCCTTGAAACCGGCATCCTATTCTTAACGCCCAATTCCAAACCCTTTTGCTGCTGCGGCGGCAATTTGTTCAGCCATAACCATAACTCTATGTAGTGGAGTCGTCTGCAGCGTCCGATAGGGCTTGGGACCGTTGATATCTACAATCGCCGCCAAGCTATAATGCCCCACTGCAGGAAGCCATACCCCCACCGATTGTGCTGGCTGAAGCGGCTCATTCGAAACGAAGTAATATCCAAGAGCTATTGGAGGTCCTAGGCAAGCATCCACAGCAATAATGATATGCTCAGATGGAATCTCAGCGACTCTGGCCACCAAATTATCTGCATCGCAAGGAGATGGCAACGTACCGATTACGTGCGGGAAGCCATATTCCAGAAGTTTGCTGCCTGTTAGTGGACCGAGAGCATCACCTGTAGATCGATCCGTTCCGATACACAGAAAGGTAACTTTCTTAGCTGAATGCAGCGCTGCAATATCCATAAAAAAGGACACCAATCCTACATCGTCCATTTTGCTTCGTTTACCGCTTCCCTGTTCTCTAATTGCCAATACCTTTCCTCCTTTCGATGATATTTTTGATTTCATGCCTTTAATTTAACATGATTTCTGTGAGCTCGACAAAAAAATGGTGATCAAGCTCACAATCATGGTAAAATACATGAATCAGTGTACAGAAAGGATGTTAATAACCCTATGGATTTAACACAACCTAGTCAGGAAAATGTTGAATATATGATCGAGGCCATCAAGAACAAACTGAAGATGGCAAGTGCTGCTGCAATGCAAGCCTCCGCTTTTTCAGTAGATAAATATGAAGATATCTTCGATGTCTATGAGGTAGCCATGGGCAGCGATAGACTCAGTATTTCTCAGGTAGAAGCGCTCGTCTCCGAACTCGGCCGTCTACGTCAGAAATAATTGTTCTTCGTTTACAAAAGGAGCCCCTCGCTGCGAATCCGAGATGGATGCGCAGCGAGGGGCTCCTTTTTAAGTTCCTATTTCATGAAATGAAGCTGAAATTCTGTATCTGCATGACCTACCCGTGTACCACCATCATTGTAGATCACACCTGAAAATGTATTACGCAGCTTTTCCAAAGTATTTTTCTGACTGTATCCAATCTTATTTAAAATCCCCTGTACAATAAGTCCCCACTCTTCTTCTGATCCATCCAGAATCTTGAAGGCAATGCCCAGTCGCTCGCGGCGCAACCCGAAGCAATATACGCCTTTAAATCCACCCTTAGCAATAATATTTTCATCTTCCAAAAGGATTGAATCAAGGCGTCCAGACCCAGAAACCATCTCCGGATGAGCATTCATGGCCGCAGTGATCGTAGTGACCGCTCTACGAGTTGCCTCGTCAGCAATTAAATCAGGATTGGCTAATTTCAAATACGCAGTCGCCAAGGCTGTCAAAGGCATGGCAAATACCGGCAGACCGCATCCATCCGTACCTAGACCAATACTGTCTGGTGCTACACCAGACATATAAGCAATCGTATCTATAATTTCACGCTGAACCGTTTGCTCCGGCTGAGAGTATTCTTCAAGTGGTAGTCCTTTGAGCTTACTATACGATAAAATCCCCATGTGCTTGCCCGCACAGTTATGATAGAACTTTCTTTTGCCCGCGCCGCGAATGGCATTCTCTCTACTCGTATAATCCAGTGGATAGCTAGTGGCACATATCATTTGTTGCTCATCGATTCCAATCTTGGTGGAAATACTCTCTAGCGCGGCAACATGGTAGCTCTCTCCTCGGTGAGAAGCAGTCATTAGGGCAACCTCTGCGGGTGTAAAACCATAATGCTCCACGATTCCTCCACGAATGCCTGGGATAGCCTGAAGTGGCTTGGCCGCAGAACGGGTAAAGGATACAAACTCAGGATCACCTGCATAGCCCTTTACGTTCCCGTTTTCTCCTACGATAGCAATATGTCCGCTATGGACACATTCCAGCAAATCTGACCGATATTCTCGTACTAATACTGTTTCCATGGTAACTCTCCTCTTTTCTCTTTGCTGCTCTATAACTCACAAGGATTTATTAGGATTCTACATTTAATAAATGCTAGAAAATAACCCCGTGCTCCGGGGATTTTTTATACATCACAAACTCCCTTAAGTGTTAGTTCCATGAGGAATTCTACTCCTATTTTCATCATTCTTCAATCCTCTCCGCACCAAGAAGATTTTAGAAACCACACAAAAACAATTCCATCAGCAATAAATCCTGAATGACAGGAACATAAATGAAGCTTTTAAATTAAAAAACCACTTCCGCTTCAGATTCTTGCTCTTCTGAAAAGGAAGTGGTTTTTATGGAATTCAGGACTGCTGTAGAGTGGGAGCGCAAATCGAATTAACCCTTACTTGCACCCGCGGTCAGACCGTCCACCAGAAAACGCTGAAGGAAAATGAACAGTAGCGTGACCGGGAGAGCAACCAGCACCGCTCCGGCGGCGAACAATGTGAATTCGGTCGAATTGCTTTGATTCACCATCCGGAAAAGCCCGACAGCGAGCGTTCTCGTCTCTTCCGTACGCAATACAAGGTCCGCGAATATGAAATCCACAAAGCAGCCATTAAATATCATAAGACTGGCATAGGTAAGCATCGGTTTGGACAGCGGGATCATTATAGAGAGAAAAACTTTCATATGACTCGCCCCGTCCATCCGCGCAGCATCTTCCAGACTTTTAGGAATAGTATCAAAAAAACCTTTAGCCACAAACACATTGGTGATAATGGCGCCACTGCTGTATACAAGCACAAGTGCCCAATGGGAATTCAGTAGCCCAAGCGTGTTCAGCAGCACGTAAACTGCAATCATAGCCATGAATCCCGGAAACATTTGCAGAACTAGAAGCGCGGTCAGTGTCGTTTTTCTGCCCGTGAACCGATAGCGAGAGATGGCATACGAAGTCAACAGCAGCAGAAAAGTGCCAAGTAGCGTAGACAGCGCTGCAACCTTTAGTGTATTCATGAACCAAATCAAATATTTAGTTTGCTCAAACAGTTCCTTGTAATGAATGAACGTGAAATTTTTAGGAATCAACGAGTCGCTGAACAAACTGTTTCCCGTCTTGAATGAAGACATAATAATCCAAAACGCTGGAAAAAGACTAATAAAACTGAGCACAATCAGTAGCAAATGGCTTCCAATCGTTTTAAACGCTTCTGTCAGTTTTGGCTTCATGCAATCATATCCTCCTCTTTGTAGGATCGCGTTCGGCGGTAGCTCCAGATGGAGAAGGTCGCGACCAGCAGGAAGATGACAATCCCGATTACGGAAGCAAAGCTGTATTGCGATTGGTTAAGCGCCAGTTTGTAGAGCCAAGTCACCAGCAGATCGGTATGGCCCGCGTACTGGTAATCCGGATTAACCGGTTCTCCGTTGGTCATCAGGTAAATGACGTTAAAGCTATTAATGTTACCGGCAAACTGCATGATCAGGATTGGAGCAGTCGCGAACAGTACCATAGGCAGTGTAACCATGCGGAATTTGTAGAATGCCCCAGCACCGTCCACTTCAGCAGCTTCGTACATATCCCTTGGAATCGTTGTCAGTACCCCAAAGGCCAGAATCATGGTAACCGGAATTCCGATCCACATATTAGCCAGAATTACGGTGACCTTTGCCCAGAAAGGATTAGTCAGCCAGGCCACCCCCTCCAATCCCAAAGCTCTTACATAACTATTGATCGGTCCGAACTGATTATTGAACATATTACGCATGACGAGCAGAGAAATCATATTAGGAATAGCAAAGGGAACGATCAGCAGTGTACGCCAAAGCTTTTTCCACCGAACACGGGGCTGGTGAATAAGTACAGCGATGAGCACACCTCCAATGTAAGTCGTCGCAGTAGCAATAATCGCCCAGATCAGTGTCCAAGTCAGCACTCCGCCGAAGGTTGAACTCCATACATCCAAACTTAGCATTTTATTAAAATTACCGAACCCCACCCATTCTACTAGATGCGCAGGCGGTAAAATCGGGTCGGCATAGTTCGTAAACGCCAGTAGCACCGAAAAAACAAGCGGCAATATCGTCAGAAAAACCACTGCCACAAAAGGAATCGCTAGTACAAGATAGGCGAAGTTTCTACGCCCCATATGTCTGAGCGATTCACCGAATGAATGAATGGGCTCATTCCGGTCCCGCGCAGCTCCAACTAGAAAGGCATCCCTGATATTCAGTAAATGAAAAGCTGTATAAAACAGCAGCGCCAGCAATGACATCAGACCATTGATCATCATAAAAATGGAGTGATCGCCCTCCACCATCCGGGTTAATTTACCTACCTTGACCATACGGCTTGGAAATTCACCAAGTGTGATCAATCCCCGCAAATAACCCATTAGATCATGAGCAATAAAATAGATTCCAGCAGACCCCACCAGCAGGAATACTAATCCTTTCAGCCACTGTCGATTGAAGAACTGGCCCAGTCCCGGAATAATAGCCGAGAGTAGCGCTGCACCTGTTTTTTTGTGCATAGCTCAAGTCACCTGTCCTTTACTTCGAATCCAGATCGGCCTGAATCGTTGATACAGTCTTATCGAGCGTCTGCTTAACATCAAGACCCGGGTCGTTCCACAGGGATACAAAAGCTGCCTTTAGCGGTTCCCAGACGGATTTGATTTCCGATAGAGAAGGCATCGGCACGGAGTGTTGGAACTGCTCGAAGAATCCACTTATAATCGGATCATCTTTGATTACCGGCGCTTCTCCGGCTTCAATGCTCGCAGGAATCGCACCCGTCATTTCAAAGTTCTTTAGCTGATTCTCCTTGCTGCTTGCAAAATGTGCGAACAAGCGGCTAGCGACCGGATATACCGTATAGGAATTGACATAATACGATTTAACACCGGAAAAAGAAATGCTGTCTTGACCATCAGGTCCCTTAGGAAGAGGCGCCACTCCAAGGTTAACATGATCCTTGAACATCGCTATGGACCAAGGCCCGTCGATGTTCATTGCCAGCTTGCCTTCCTGAAACAATTGGGTTTTAACGTCATAGGTGATATCTCCTGCATTCAATGGCAGAATTCCTTTTAAGCTCTGGAGAAAAGTAAATCCTTTGACGGTGCCTTCATTATTCAAGCCGATATCCTTGACATTCGTATTGTTGTCACCGTAAATGTATCCGCCGAAGCTGCCAATGAATGGATAGCTGTAATACCCGACGAATTCCCACATGATCGCAAATTTGTTCTCTTTCGGCTTATTGTACGTATTGGCAAAAGCGATCACATCATCCCAGGTTTTTGGAGCTTCGGATATCAGATCCTTGTTGTAGAACAGCGCATAGGTCTCCACCGATTTAGGATAACCGTACAGGATACCGTCATAAGTCGATGCCTGAATAGCTGTCTCCACCATAGTTGATTTCGTTTCTTCCTCAAACACATCATTTGGCAAAAGCAATCCCGCTTTGACAGCCTGACCGATCTGATCATGCGGGAGAGTCAACACATCGGCGGCTAGTTTGGACGGGCCATCTGTCGCCAACCTTGTTCCCTGATCGCCGCCCGCCATTTCCTCAACCGTGACAGGAACGCCGTATTCTTTTTCGAATTCAGCGGCTACCTGCTTCATGTACTCAACCTGCTCCTTGGCTTCCCAGACCGTTAATTCGGCCCCAGCTTCCGGTTTCAGCTCCTCTTCGGCGGGATTCGTCTCATTTGTAGTTCCCCCCGGCTCGTTCACTGTGGAATTCGGGCTTGAATTCGGCTGAGCCGTAGAGTTCCCATTGCCTGAACCGCAAGCCGTAACGGTCAATGCCAACAGCATACTTAGGGTCAAACTAAATGATACCGCTTGCATTTTAAATCGTTTACTCTTCTTCATTTGCTCATCTCCCCTTTATTCATAAGTGATTAGACCTAACACGCATAGAAAAAGAGCATGCAAAAAAGGTACAACCTCATTTGCACAAAGTGCCGAGGTTGTACCTTTTAGGTAACAGTGCCTTTAATTTGTTTGCGTATTAAGAAAAATCAAGTTCGTTCGCCCTCATTCTATAATACCCATAATTTGGATTGCAATCAGAGTATAGATCCAAACGGGGTGATTTAATAGCACTTTTCTTGTTTTTTCTTATATTTTCTCCTTTTTTTAGCTACATACTAAATATTCCATATTGTGAATTCATGTGAAATAATCTCTTGCTTTAATCTTGAGGGGTATGTTAAGATTCAGACAAAATTTAAAGGCAATGAAACCGCCAAGGGTTCAACCTCTGATTATCATGAGGTTGGCCCTTTTTTGCGTTTACATGCCGCGAAGGGATGGAAATTGATTATGATTCAACAAGAAGCTGTTTATCATCGCATGGGGCAGAATTGGTCATATGCCTACGATGAGTCTACACTGCATATTCGCATAAGAACTAAACGGGATAACGTGTCAAAGATTGATCTTTTTTGCGGAGATAAATACGGTTGGGACAAAACCCATGAGGTTATTCCCATGCAGCACATGGCTTCTGACAGCTTATTCGATTATTGGCAGGCTGCGGTCCGTCCTGTTTATCGCAGACTCACTTACTATTTTGCACTTTATAACAAAGATGAGGTCCTTTATTATTTGGAAAAAGGCTTCTTCTCAGAGCCTCCAGTCATAATATATGAGGGCTTATTCGACTTTCCTTTCTTGAACCGTGAAGATGTACACTCCCCTCCAGCATGGGTGAAGGATGCAGTATTTTATCAAATTTTTCCGGAGCGTTTCGCAAATGGCGATCCTACTAACGATCCGGCAGATGTGCTAGATTGGGGCGGTACGCCGAGTCCCCGGAATTTCTTCGGAGGAGACTTGCAAGGTGTACTAGATCATTTGGATTATCTCTGTGAATTGGGCATTACCGCCATCTATTTCAATCCTCTGTTTGAGGCAACCACCAATCATAAATATGATATAAAGGATTATTTCTTGGTGGACCCTCATTTGGGAACCAACGCTTTGCTAAAAGAACTTGTCGACGCCTGTCATTCCAAAGGTATCCGCGTCATTCTAGACGGTGTCTTTAATCATTGCGGCCATACCTTTCCGCCATTTGTTGATCTGCTCACCAACGGGCGCTCATCCCGTTATGCCGATTGGTTTCATGTGCGTGAGTGGCCACCACAAGTCATCGACGGAATTCCCACCTATGACACATTTGCATTCGAGCCTATCATGCCAAAATTCAACACTGAGAATCCTGAAGTTAGAGATTATCTGTTGAACGTTGGTCGTTATTGGATTGAGGAAATCGGTGTAGACGGTTGGCGGCTTGATGTGGCGAATGAAGTCTCTCATACGTTCTGGCGACAATTCCGTAATACGATCAAAAGCATTAATCCAGAAGCCTATCTTGTAGGCGAAATTATGCATGATTCCTTGCCGTGGCTACTTGGCGATCAATTTGATGCCGTTATGAATTACCCACTAACCAATATTCAGATTAATTTCTTCGCTCACGGACAAATTAATGCTTCACAATTCTCTCTATCGATTGCTTCTATGCTAGCGGATTACCCGCAGCAAATTACAGAGGCCACTTTTAATCTATTAGACAGCCATGATACAACTCGTTTCCTGACCCTTTGCGGTGGTGACATCCGAAGATTAAAACTGGCCGTTTTGTTCCAAATGACCTTTCAGGGAGCACCATGTATTTACTATGGCGATGAGATCGGTATGGAAGGTGAATATGACCCAGATAATCGTAAATGTATGGAGTGGGACATCCGGAAACAGAACAGGGAACTGTTCGAATACTATCGTTGGACGATCGGTCTTCGTAAGTCGCATACTGCGTTCCGTAGTAGCGGCTTTAAATCGCTGGAGATCCCGGACCACCCAAGTCTGCTTGTATATGAACGGTGGGACGAACATAACCGCTTCTTAATCGTGCTCAACAATGAAGAGGTGTTAGTCGACGCCACCATTCCTGTACCCGGGATGGATGCTATATGGGTAAACCTAGAGACGCAGAAGCGAACAGAAAAATTCACATCATTACTACATCTGAATCTGTCCGAATTCGGCTATGCGGTATTCCAAGCTGTTAATAAATAGTCCATAACAAGAGCCCCTCGCCATCTACGCCTTGCTCATCAATTGTTTCAGCCTATACGCCAAAGTTTAAATACGAAGTAAGATAACTTATAAGGAGTGATTGGTGATGAGTAACGTAGAACATAAAGTAGAGCATGAAGTAGAAAACGGTAGCAACTTTTTCAAAGGCATCTTTATTGGTAGCTTAATAGGTGCTGCAGCAGCCCTGTTATTTGCACCAAAGCCTGGTCGTGAAATGCGCAGTGATCTGTCCGATAAACTTACGCTTGCTACTGACAAAACCAAAGAAGTTGCTGGTGTCGTAACTGACAAGACCAAAGCCATTGCCACAACGGTAGGTGAAAAAGCAACCGATCTGGCTAGTACGGTTTCAGTCAAAGCCTCTGATATCTACACTACTGTCAGTGACAGCAAGCAGCAAATTGCCGCTACCCTTCAAGACGCAGGCAGCAAAATTGGTGACACTATAAGTGAAGCCTCAAATAATGTAGCCTCTGATGTTAAAGACGCTTCTAAAGAAGTGGCTGACGAAGCCAAAGCATCCTCTAAAGAAGTCGCCGATGAGGCTAAAGATGCGAAAGAGGATGTTAAATCCTCCTATAAATCCAGTTACTAATCTGCGGCATAATACAGCTATCATTTCATCCGACAACAGCCAGCTGTCCGCAGCTGGCTGTTGTTTAGTTATACCCTCTATAAAGTTTCATCTGATTGAATAGATCCTTAATGAATGCCCGTTCGGGCTACAGAAAGCAGGGGTGCGCCATGGGAGAATCAAATCGCCAAACAAAAGCATATGAAATTGATGAACATCCTTTCGAATTACGGCATGAGGTCAAACGCTTAAACAATCGTCTGGATAAGATTGCTGACTCACTAGAAAAATCAGAATTTAAGGACATCCTTGATAACTACTCAGATCCAAAAAAAAGAATTATCACAAACTTGATGGCCGGTATATCCCGAGGTCTCGGCCTATCTCTCGGAACGTTCGTAGTCCTTGGTGTTCTGGGCTACATTCTTAGCCTATTTCTTGATGTTCCCGTGATTGGTGAGTACCTTGGCGAGATCAAAAAATACATCGATGCGAACAGCTAACAACTGGGCTACCTATCGCCCATCTATCACCGCTCCCCCTTACCCCGCTTGTCCGGCTAATCCTTCAAGGTTAGCCGGACAAGCGGGGTAAGAGCGTTGCGGAACACAAATAAAGGACATGCTATTCTCCACACGGAGAGAGGCATGTCCTTATCGTCGAACAATAGAATTCAAATCCAAGTAATGTATATTACACATAAAGGAGCTCAATAGGATGAGTTGGCCATAATCTGCTTTAACTTCTCAGTGGCCCGCTTCTGTATCCGTGAAACGCTCATCTGTGAAACCCCCAGCTTCTGAGCGATTGCCCGCTGGGATTGACCATCTTGGAAGGCTAGCAGCAACACTTGCTGCTCTTGCTCCTTCAATTGTCCTAGTGCTTGCTGCAGATCCATTCGTTTCTCTACAGTCTCGTAATCGTTCGCATCAGAGCTGATAAGCTCCCCTAGCGTAGCTCCAGTCTCCTCTTGGGAAAGCGGTGAATCTAGAGATACGTAATGGTAACATTCTCTGCCTGCCAGTACTTCTACAGTTTCTTCAACAGACAGATCAAGATAATGAGCGATCTCATCGACCGCAGGAGAACGCTCAAGCTTCACTGTAAGTTCATCAATCGCGTGTTGAACAAGCGCTCCTTTTTCTTTAATCCGTCTAGGAACCTGTATGTACCAAGATTTATCACGCAAATAATTCTTCATATGTCCAATCATGCTTTTCATCGCATAGGGCTCAAAAGGGATTCCGAGACTGATATCATATTGCTGCAGTAACCGGATGAGCGCCATTTGCCCGACCTGATATAAATCCTCATACAAGTCGGGGCGATTACGGGAAATTTTCCCAGCAGCCATTTTCACCATAGGCTCATATTTCTGTATCAGCAACGTCGCCTGATCGTTATCCTTGGTCTGCTGATACTCCCAAATTTGAGTGACTGCTTCATTCATGGACTCGGGGGGAGTCACTTTGTCACTCATACTTTCTCCTCGCTAAAATTAAGGTGCTTCTTCAAAGTTACCACCGTCCCTTTTCCGGCTTCACTTACGACACTAACGTCATCCATCAACGCTTGCATTAAGTAGAACCCTAACCCGCCAACCTGAACGTCACTTAACTCCTTATCATGCAGTGTCATACGTTCATTAGACTTGTCCAAGCCGTCAAAGCTCTCCCCTTCGTCTTTGACTGTAATGGATAAGGAGCTTTCTTCTACCTCAAAAATAACATCTACTACTCCGTCTTTTTGGCCATAAGCATATAATACTGAATTGTTACACGCCTCTGACACTGCCACTTTCATGTCTTCTATATCCTCATAGGTGAAACCCATTTTCGAGGCAATGCCGTATAAATTCAACCTAACAATATCCACATACTCTGCGCTAGCAGGCAACTGAAGAATTACTTTTTGCACATCATCACTCATTCTTTGTTCTATCCTTTCCTAGTGGGAATTCTCTTGGGAGGCAAAAAACTTGGAAATACCAGTCATGTCAAACAGCTTCTGAATTTGTGGAGGAACATCCTCAACCATAAACTTAACGTCCATTCCTTGTCTTGATTTCAGGATCGAAAGTAGAATACCAATCCCTGTGCTATCGATGTATTTTAATTCTTTTAGATTAATAACTAGATCTAGTTTGGTATCTCCCACAAGTGGCTCCATAACCAGGCGGAAATCGGAAGCAACTGATAAATCAAGTTCACCACTCAGGAAAACTGTGCATACATTCCCTTTGGTTTCTGTCTTAGCATGGAACTTGTTACTTTTATGCGTATTCATTAGACGATCTCTCCTGAACAAATATTTTCTATATTAATAACCTTAATGATATACCTTTGAATCAGATAACGTTAAAAAACGGATTGGTAAATACTAGATTACGCTTGGAAAATAGATATATCAGGTTCTACTAATACATTGTCGTTGCTAGAATATCGAGAAATAATTTGTTTTATATTACTCATCTTCAGCGGTTTGCTGATGTAATCATCCATTCCAGAGGCCTTACAGCGATTCTGAATCCCTTCCATAACGTTCGCCGTCATTGCAATGATAACGGTCTTCTCCGCAGCAGGACCACCCTCTCGACGAATTTGAGCGGTCGCCTCCAAGCCATCCATCACTGGCATTTGAAGGTCCATAAAGATAAAATCATAAGGATGTTTAATCGCCATCTCCACAGCCTGTTGACCATCTTCAGCCATATCGGCCGCATAGCCCAGCTTATCCAGCATGCTGACCATTAGACGCTGATTAATCGGATGGTCATCCACAACAAGGATTCTACTTCTCCCCTCTTGATTGGGAACAAGATGCGTGGATTCCTCTTCTTGATATCCACCTATCAAATCTTCTCCTGGCATAGATGCCTGAATCGTAAAGATAAACGTGGCTCCTTTTTGCTCCATCGATTCTACCCGAATTTCTCCGCCCATCATTCCGACAAGAGATTTACATATAGCTAGTCCCAGACCTGTTCCCCCATATTTTCGTGTCATGGAAGAATCAAGCTGCGAAAAGGGCTCAAATAATCGGTCACATTTCTCTGGAGAAATACCAATCCCCGTATCCATAATTGTGAATTCAACTTCCATCTTATGATCCGCAACGCTCTTGATCGAGGCGACTAGATAGACCCCACCTTGATTTGTGAATTTAACTGCGTTAGCGATCAGATTAATTAAAACTTGGCGTAAACGAGCCATATCCCCATATAAAAGCCGAGGCAATTTCTGATCAATAAAATAAGCGAGCTCCAGGTTCTTCTTTCCCGCTTCTATCGAGAAGAGGCTGAATATCTCTTGAATTAAATTTCGAAGTTCAAATAAGTGCTCTTCAACTTCCATTTTTCCGGATTCCATTTTAGTAAAATCAAGAATGTCGTTAATTACCGTAATCAACGTGTCGGCACTTTTCCGAATGATCTCCGAATATTCCTTTTGCTCAGAAGTAAGATCCGTCTCCATTAACAGATCGATCATGCCAACTACGCCGTTCATAGGTGTACGAATCTCATGACTCATCATAGCAAGAAATTCCGACTTTGCTTTAGAGGCAATCTCCGCCTCTTCTTTTGCCTTAATAAGCTCACTATTAATAATTTCCAGTTCTTTCGTCTTTTGCTGCAGCAGCATGGTTTGAGTCTGATGCTTCTTACTCGTGATGTACATTTCGACAAAGCCTTGTATCTTAGAGTTCAAAATTTGTGGTATGAAAGGCTTGACCATATAATCAATAGCCCCTGCCGAATAACCAGCGAATAAGTGCTCCGCTTCCTTGCTGTTCGCAGAGATAAAAATAATGGGGATATCCTTTGTTTTTTCTCTGGCTTTGATCAATTTTGCGGTTTCGATTCCATCCATACCTGGCATCTGTACGTCCAGTACGATGACAGCAAAATCATACCTTAACAAACACCGCAGTGCCTCTTCACCGGAGGTGGCTTTGACTAGCTCATAATGCTGGCTCTCAAGTACCGCCTCCAGCGCCAGCAAGTTTTCAGGACGGTCGTCGACTAGTAGTATATGAATTGGTTCTTGAAACCCCATAGGACCACCCTCCTTCATGCGTTATTTTATGTTACGGTATATTTTCTCCACTCTGTCTAAAGATTCATAGCAATCGCTATATTTCGTAAAGTGAATAGACTCTTTAGAGCCCAGAACAAGGATTCCAAAGCGACTTAGACTTTCATGAAACAACCCGTGAACATGATCACGAAGCTCATCATTGAAATAAATCATTACATTTCGGCAGAAAATAACATTAAATTCATTAAAAGAAGTGTCAGTAGCTAAATTATGTTCAGCAAAAATAATATTTTTGCGTAAATACGGTTGTAAAATGACTGAGTTATACTTCGCAGTGTAGTATTCGGAAAATGCCCGAGTACCTCCTGCCTCCAAATAATTCTTTGTGTATTGCTTCATTCTGCTAATATCATAAACGCCTTCCTTAGCCTGCTGTAAAGAACGCTCATTCATATCTGTGGCATAAATTCGAGCTTTATCATAAAGCCCTTCTTCATGTAGCAGGATGGCCATAGAATAAACTTCCTCCCCAGTGGAACATCCGGCATGCCAGATACGAATATAGGGATAGGTTCTTAACAAAGGAACTACCTTCTGGCGAAAAGTTAGAAATAATCCTGGATCCCTGAACATTTCAGTAACAGGAATAGAGAGACTGTAAACAAATCGTTCAAAACAAGCCCGATCATGCAGAACCTTCTCTTGCAGCGCGGATATGGTGAGTACATTCTCCGCATGAACATGATGCCAGATGCGTCGTTTTAATGAAGGCAACGCATAATTCCGGAAATCATAGCCATATAAACGGTGTACTCCATCAAGAAGCAGCTCAATCTCAATTTGCTCCAGTTCGTCACTTCCCGCCAGAACGGGCTGCTCCTCATATCCGTGTTCTATTGCTTTCATTGTTATCCCGACTCCCTTATCAACACGCCGTACTTTTGAAGAATGGCTTTTTGTTAGTTCTTTTAAAGTATTACCCCAATATTGAGGTTACGAATACAGCCAGACTCGCATTAAAGATAGAAGTTGACCTGTTGCGATTGGCTTCTTCATATAGTCGGAGGCTCCAGCTTCAATACATTTGGCACGATCCTCTTTCATAGCTTTGGCGGTGAGCGCAATAATAGGGAGTTTCTGATACTGCGGCATCTCGCGGATCCGGCGCATAGCCTCATATCCGTCCATCTCCGGCATCATCATATCCATTAATACAAGATCGAAATCTTCTTGCTCTACCAGCATTTCCAGCGCCTCGCGTCCATTCTCCGCAAACTTCACTTCCATATGATACTCTTCGAGTACACTGGAGAGCGCAAAGACATTGCGAATATCATCATCGACGAGCAGTATTTTCTTTCCTTCGAACAATTCTTCTTTATTATGAAGCTTCTGCAGAATCTTACGTTTATCTTCCGGAAGATTTGCTTCTACCCGGTGCAAGAACAATGTTGTCTCATCCAACAACCGCTCTGGAGAACGTACATCCTTGATAATGATTGATTCCGCATATTTACGCAGCTGCGTCTCTTCTTTGCCATCCAAATCCTTACCCGTATAAATAATAATAGGCAGATCATTTAATTCCTCATCATCACGAATCTGATCCAGCAGATCGAAGCCTGTCATATCCTCAAGCATCAAATCTAGAACCATACAATCATATCTCTGCTTCCGCAGCTCATTCAGTGCTTCCCCGCCAGTTGAAACTGCGGTTATGGCCACATCGTCGTGACCGATCAACTCCATGATCGATCGACGTTGAATCTCATCATCCTCTACAATCAGCAAGTACTTCAACGTACTGGAGGTGTAGTTCTCGATTTGCGAGAAAGCCCGTTCTAGCGCCTCTCTAGAAGAAGGTTTTCTTAAATAAGCCATTGCCCCCATCATAAGCCCCTGCTTCACTTCATCATTTACAGAGATGACATGGACAGGGATATGGCGAGTCTGTGATGCACTCTTTAGTTCTCTAAGGATGGTCCAGCCATCCATAACCGGCAGCTGAATATCAAGAATAATCGCATCTGGTAAATAAGTCTTCGCCATCTGCAATCCGGTATCCCCTTGGAGGGCTACCAGTCCTTTGAAGTTGCGGCCATGAGCCATATCCAGCAGTATTTTTGCGAAGCTCTCATCATCTTCAATAATAAGTAAAACCTTATCATTTGCAGTTAATTGATCACGATCATCATCGATCACCAATTGTGGGATAGGTGCATGAGCCTGCGTTGGTACAAGGGTTGGAAGTATATCTCCAATATACCCCTCGAAGGTTGCATCTTCTCTAGAAGCAGCAGCTTCTATTACTGCAGGTTGCTGCTTAATATAATTCCCTATAACTGGCAAATACATAGTAAAGGTACTACCTTGGCCCTCACGGGATTCCAGTACAATAGCTCCACCCATTAAACGTGCTAACTCACGGCTAATGGACAAACCTAAGCCTGTCCCCCCAAATTTACGGCTGGTAGTTCCATCCACCTGTTGGAAGGCTTCGAACACAATATCAGTTTTGTCTGCCGGAATACCAATTCCGCTATCCTTTACAGCAATAGCAATATATTCAACTTCACCTGGCAGATCTAGCGGAATAAGATTGTCATCTGCTTGACTAACCGAGAACTCAATAAATCCTTCCATCGTAAATTTAAAGGCATTAGAAAGCAGATTTCTTAACACCTGCTTCAACCGATGACCATCGGCAATGACACTATCTGGCAGTGGCTCGTTAAAGGTAATTTTTAAAGAAAGTCCCTTTTTGAGCGCTTGCGGAGCAAAATTCTGCTTCACAAAGCTCTTCAGCTCCGTTAATTTAATTTCTTCTTGGTTCAGTTCCATTTTGCCAGCATCAACCTTGGATAAGTCCAAAATCTCATCAATCATCTTAAGCAAGTCTGCACCTGACATATAAATCGTATGTGCAAATTCAACCTGTTTCTCTGACAAGTTGCCATCCTTATTCTCCGTAAGTAGCTGCGACAGAATCAAGAGACTGTTGAGCGGAGTTCGCAATTCATGAGACATATTCGCTAAGAACTCTGATTTATATTTACTAGTAACGGATAATTGCTTGGCCTGTTTCTCTAATTGAATTTTTGCATGTTCAATTTCGTCTTTCTTCTCTTCAACCTCCTGCACTTGTTCCTCTAAAGCGCGGGTCTTGGCAATAAGTTCCGTATTATAATGCTCCAGTTCTTCCTGCTGACGCTGGAGTAGTTCTTCCGAACGTTTAAGCGCATCCGTCTGCTCTTCTAAGTTCTCATTGGAACGACGCAATTCCTCTTGCTGAGTCTGTAATTCCTCCGACTGACACTGCAGCTCTTCCGTAAGAGCTTGTGAATCACGCAACAACTTCTCCACGATCAAACGACGGCTAATATTATTAAAAATAATACTTAAATTATTAGCGAGTTGTTGCAGCAAATCATTTTTCAAACTGCTAAAAGGTTGGAATGAAGCAAATTCTACTACGCCTAGCAGTTCGTCTTCAAAAATAAGCGGATGGATAGAAATATATCCAGGTTGTGCATCCACGAATCCGGACTTAACGGATGAATAGTCTTCAGGAGCTTTCTCCAGTCTGATCGGGTGCATATCGAGCGCACTTTGCCCTACAAGCCCTTCACCAATCACAAACCCGTCCTTAGGTTTCTTATCATTATCTACTGCATAATATCCACTGCTTCGTAAAAAATCAGGACGATTGGCATCTTTTAAATATACAGCTCCGAACTGTGCTCCCAGCACAGGGGTAAACTCATTGATGAAGGTCTGTGAGACCTGATCCAAGGAGCTAACACCTCGCAATAGTTCCGTCACCCGAGCAACATTCGCATTCAGCCAGGATTGGTCATTCTGCGCTTGCGCATAGGCCTGTTCCATTTCCTGCTTCTGTTCAAGATCTAAAGCCATTTTCTTAAAGACAAGAGCAACCTCACCAATTTCATCTTTAGTAGTAACCTTTATACGCCGTATGGCCCTCACTCTACCGTTGCCAAAGCTGGTAATCATCATCGAAACGACATTAAGCCCCCGAGTGATGCTTGGGATGATCCATAGAACCACTCCAAGTCCGAGAAGTAAGCCCATAATCATCATTAGAACTACCATCTGAGTCGAACTTTTATAAGCTTCGTTGGCCTTCGTACTCTCTTCATTCATAATAAAAGCATTATAATCAGAGAGACTGTTCAGAGCGTTTAACACGGCATTCTGAATCGCTTGTCCCTCTGTGTTGGAATACGTGCTAGCATTCTGAAAATAACCAGCCGATAGCAGTTTCAATACCTTTTCCTGATAATTTAAATAAGTGGTGTACGCATCATCTATTTGACCAACCATTTGCATTTCTTCAGCGCTAGTCATCGATGCTTTTATTTTCTCGTAGTGCTCATTCGCTTTAGTAATCTTTTTATTAATCTCATTCTTTTGAGATTCTACCGATGATGCATCTGCACTTAACATGGTCGTGGTCAATATTCGCGCCATATCATTGACTTCTCCACGCATCCCCGAAGAAGATCGCCCCTTCATATATCTATCCTGATACCCTTCCAGTTGGTTATTCATATAATTTAAGCGGTCGTATCCTATCATCGTAAGTGCAAGCATAATCGCTAACATGGCACTGAAGCCAATTAAGAGTTTAGCCTTTATCTTCATTCTCTATCTGTTCCCTTCTTCAGTGAGATCCACACAATACACTTATCATCATCACGCTCTTTAGGAACCTCAACATTGAAAAAAGCAGCTCGAATAGCTTCTTCGTTCCACTCATGTTCAACATTTAAATGTTGAATCATAAATTTCAGCTGCTCTTCTTGTTCGCCCTCAACCAGTTCCAATAGACCATCTGTATAAAGAACTAGATGCCCTTCATCTTCATAGGTTAAGCTCTGTGGCTGAATATCAATCCGTTCAAACAAACCTACTGGGTGACAGTTACTTTCCAGCATGACTGGAGTCTTAGCCACACCTTCAAAAAATAGCGCAGGTGGATGCCCGGCGTTGACGTAGTCAATACGTTTCATACGGGTATCTATCACAAGATAAATGGTCGTAAAGTAGTATTGGATCAGCTTTTTCTCAATATAGAGCTGATTAAACCTTCGATTGAGCTCCTGAATTACCTTTTCCGGCTCTACATACGTAGTTACCGTGTCCTTCAACACAGAAGCAAGAAACATACAAAAAAGAGATGACGATATTCCGTGTCCCATAATGTCCAGCAGGATCACGCCATATCGGCCATCACCAAGGGGGTACCACGCGTATAAATCACCGGCAAGCTCAGAGGATGGCTGATAGATGGCATTGACCTCAAAATTCTCTTCCTGAAGAGGCAAGCTCAACACAGCATTCTGAACAAGTGCGGCCAGTCTCAATTCTTCTTGAATTCGCTGATCTCGTTCCTTATGCCAATCTTTCTCTCGCTTCAACCGCAGCGCGAGCCGAATTCGGGCCATCAGCTCCACTTTGTTAATGGGTTTCGTAACATAATCTACTGCACCTGCATCCAGTGCTTCTGCCAGCTTCTTGGAATCGCCAACAGCTGTAACCATTATTATTGGAATATCCTTTAGGTGTTCGTATTGCTGTACAACACGACATGCCTCGATTCCATCCATTTCCGGCATCATCATATCCAGTAAAATCAGATCGATATCTGACATCCGAGGACGTCCATCTTCACTCACAGAACCGATACCCAACCGTGTAAGCATCTCTTTTGCAGAGGATGCGGTTACGAAATTTCGGTAATCTTCTTTTTTCAGGATTTCACGGATAATGATAACATTAGTCGGATTGTCATCTACGATTAAGATTCTCATCATCTTCACCTCACACGAATAGTATTACGAACGTAAAATTCTGCGACTCATTACCTATATCATACGCTATTTAAATGTGTTATTTCTATTTTTAATATATGTAAATATAGTAATAGGTTCATTTACGCCTTCAGCAAAGTAACCTCCCGAACCACTACATGTAGTGGTTCGGGAGGTTACTCTATGGTAAAGACAGCCTCTGTTTATTAACCAAAATGATCAAAAGTGAAACATATTAAGAAGAAATACTATCAAATAAATCAATACCTTCAAATTCACCTGCCAAATTTCGATATATTTTGAGCGCATTGTTTCCTCTCATATATACATCACCATCTTCGGCAATAAAATACGGTTTACCCAAGGTCGATTGCACATTATCCTTCACGGGATCAATTCCCACCCCATTTACCTGTAGCCCAAACTGCTGTGCTTGAGAAGGTGAGACATGCACATACAGTACAAACCCCTCACCAACACCCACTGTTACATCTGCGTATTGGTACTCCTCTGTCCCTTGCAATGGATCATTTGTTACCGCCAGCGGATTGCCCTTGGCCAGAAGCAATTCTTCCTTCGTAGCATATAAAGCAACACCTTGCAGTGAATCAAACTGATTTATAGCAGGGCTCGTTTCTGAGGAATGTTCAAATGTAAGAACTGTCTTAGGCTGATCACTAAAAGTCGAGAAAGGCGTCAACTGTGGAGACGCATCAAAGTATGGGGAAAGTAGACTAAACAAGAGTATGATAATGTTCATGTTGTTATCCCACCTTTCTTATCTGCAGCCGCCATTTACAGAGGACTTGCTGCCTTAACTTTAATGACGGAATTTTTTCCAAAGAGTTGCAGCTACATCTACACTTTTTAACACAGTAGCTATTTTCCCCGGTGCTTTCTCGTTATTAACAGCATCATAAGAGTTTACCGTACGTTCCTCAGCTGGAGTCAGCGGAGCTTCTTTTATGGATACCCCCTTACGCTTCTCCCTCAGTTCATGTGATTTACGATATCTCTCAATCACAGTTACTGAAACTTGCTTAACGGTTAAGGTTAACTCATTCATAACTTCTCCCAAATTCTTCACAGAATCTATGACAGGATCAATCTTCTGAATTTTATTCTGTACATCAGCGGTAATTTCATTTGCATGTCTGACTGTAGTCTTCACTTCATAAGTCAGTTCATCCATCGTCTTCTGCACTTCCACCAAGGTCTGGCTTACTTTGTCGAGGGATTGCTTCGCTGACTGCAAAGTCTTAATTAGAAAGAAAACAAGTATTGCGAATGCGATAGCAACGAGAGCTACACTAAGTTCAATGATCATATTCATAACCCCTTCCAAATCTCATAAATAGTGGCTAATCAGCCTTGTATACTGCATAGTTACCCCTACTACCATATGCCGAAACAATCTGTCGAGCGTTGTCAAAACTCCCTGCTCCCCTTTGTTTCAGAATCAAAGTCCCCGTTTATACAATGACTACAAATCAAAAAAAGGATAGGTGATATGTAATGTTAAAATGGTCCGCAATTCTGCTAGTTGTAGCTGTAATCGCTGGTATCTTTGGTTTCTTCAATCTTGTAGCAGCCGCTGCTGGTCTTGCAAAGATACTATTCTTCGTATTCTTGGTTCTGTTTGTTGTTTCCCTCTTCACGGGACGCAGAGGTAGATCGATGTAGCCTCCTCCCATATCTATCCATATATCTTATTCATCATGCAGAAAGTATAGGTCATTCCCACACAGATGTCACTTGAGAAAATAAGAAAAAGTTTTGAAGTTAGATCATAATGAGGAGGAACTTAACATGAAAAAATTCGCCAGCATTACACTTGCCTTGGGACTTATGGCTTCAATAGCAGCTACAGCATCAGCCGCTGAGGTAACAGGGACAACTACAGATTCTACGCCCGGAACTGGAAGCACTTACACAACATCTTTTGAAACGATCATTACCCCATCGGATATTACTCCAGCCACACCACAAATTGTTCTAACCGAAAAAACAGCTTTCCACTTTTCAGTTGGCAGTATGATTCCCGCAGGCTGGCTTAGCGCTCAAACGCTTGATACCACAGGTGAAGTGATTACGGATACTTGGGGCAATGAATGGAGAGAAATCTACACTTGGCTAGGAAAAGCGTGGGTAAAGGTTCCTGTTGCTGCCAATGTAACTATGTAATTAGTATAAAAAAGATGATAACAAGCATAAACGCCTTCGGCGTCCCTATAAGGACGGCAAGTGTTTAAGCGAGAAATATAAAGATAATTTATAGAACGGAACATATAAATTCTTATATTTACAAAAAGCTACCCCCTCAGTAGATCATTCTACTGAGGGGGTAGCTTTTGCGCTTACGCCGCCTTTGTTCACCCGTCACAAACATGCGATGCTGCCGCTTCTGTATACCTATATAATTATCGGATGACCGATCCCCCGAAGAGGAAACGATTCGTCCAAGAAGCGCTTAATTTATCTACTTTCACCCCGCCTGAAGCTACGGAATACGTATGGAGAACTTGTCCATCTCCTAGATACATAGCAACATGCGATATTCTTGCCTTAGATTTGTCGATCCCTTCATACGCTGAAGCGGAGTTCCCTTTATAATCCATAAAGAACATTAGATCGCCGCGCTTCAAACCGGAAGTAGACGTAACTACCGTACTATTCGATTTCACCCAATCTCCCTGTTGACGGGAATCAGCAGGCAGTTTCAAATTCACAGCATCCATGAAAATTTGCCGGATAAAATCAGAACAATCGAAAGTGCTTGTATCATATCTGCTGGAACCAAACTCATAAGGTGTACCCAGATAGCCCATACCTGCTGAGATTACGCTCTCGATTTGGGCAGAAGCCCCAGGTGTAGAAATAGGTGGTACTGGTGCTGGCGGCGTTGGTGTCGGCGTTACCGTCCCAGTCCCCCCATTATTAGCGAACGAAGTATATTGATCACTTGAACTTATATATCCAATGCTACCATCAGAGGTTTGAATTTGATACCAGGAGCTGTTAGGCTGTGCCAGAAGCTGTACTTGTTCCCCCTTCTTCAGAAGTCTCAGTACTTTTCCGCTTGTAGAAGGCGCAGTTCGAAGATTCACTCCGTACTTTATGGTTCCCGTTTGTGCTGATGGTGCTGATGGTGCTGTTGGTGTACCTACTGAAGATGAATTTACGCTGAT
This sequence comes from Paenibacillus sp. FSL E2-8871, assembly GCF_038000345.1. NCBI lineage: Bacteria > Bacillati > Bacillota > Bacilli > Caryophanales > Paenibacillaceae > Paenibacillus > Paenibacillus sp. FSL E2-8871. The sequence continues at coordinate 3,775,015 of NZ_JBBOBV010000001.1, forward strand.
ATACTTATCATCTGTACTAGTATAGCCTACGGATCCATCCGCTGCTTTCACCTGATACCAATAGCTATTCGGTTGTGCCACAATCTGCACTTGATCTCCTTTTTGCAAATACTTCACTACTTCTCCACTTGTAGAAGGTGTACTGCGAAGGCGAACACTTGCCTCGATGACCGCTGTTTGACCGGCTGCTGCTGCCATAACTGAATTCGATGGACTTGAGGCTGCTGCTGCATTTCCAGGAGCAGATACTCCTAAACCTGCAACAATTGCAGCTGAAACCAATAAGGATGCTGTTAATTGCTTATGTGATTTAATCATACGTTCCCCCAATACCATGATGAGATTTCAACAAAGGTGTGAACTACATTCCTTTATGCCCTCATTATAGGCTTGCCCGGGATTTGGAACATGCTCCAAATTGCACATATAATCATGCCACTTTATGGTAAAATACAGGACTAAAGTCTTGAATCCTCCTTAAATATGTTTGTTTTTTCCTTAAAATAGAATTTTTCAAATTTAATCTTTAGGTTCCACATGCACCTGTACATTCATAATATTGTGTAGCTTGCTCATTCTCTCTTCAATGGAGTCACTGATCCTATGACCTTCCACCACTGTAATATTCGCGTCTACCTCCACTACAACATCCACGTGTACATGATTCCCATGAACCCGTGCCTTCACATCTTTAATCCCCTCTACTCCCGGTGTTCGAGCAATCGTACTACGTAGATCCATCAATCTATCTTCATCAAAGCCATCCGTAAGCCGGTAGGTCGAGTCACGAAAAATATCCCATGCCGTCTTAGAGATAATCAGTCCGACAACTACTGCCGCCGCAGAATCAATCCATGGCAGTCCGAACTGGGCACCTACAATCCCAACAGCCGCACCTATACTAACCATAGCATCGGAAAAATTATCTTTCGCCGCTGCCATGAGTGCACTACTATTTATCTGCTTAGCCAGCCTTTTGTTGTATATGTATACTCCCATCATTGCTACTGCACACACTAGAGCCACACCAGCAGACCATAGCTGCGGGGTTTCCTTTGCACGATCGAAAAAGGACCGCACCGCCTCCACAATCACTTGAATACCTACTACCGCCATAATAAAAGAAGCCAACAATGCAGCTACTGTCTCTGCCCGAAAATGTCCATAAGCATGGTCAGAGTCAGGTGGCTTCCGCGAAATCTTTAGACCAACCAACACGGCTGCAGATGCTACGATGTCAGTTAAATTATTGACTCCGTCCGCGACCAATGCACTAGAGGCGAATAGATAACCGCTAACCAGCTTGAAAGTCGATAAAATGAGGTAAGCCGCTATGCTAACCCAAGCGCCACGCTCGCCTTTACGTATATCTTCGTAAATATCAACCATTTTGGCTATCTCCTCGTTTTCTGTTTTGTTAGAAAAGAATTCTTTCAATTATTCTTGCCCTTGTAGCAGCATTTAAAAACAATTAGAATAAAGTGAAGGACTTGCTTCAAAGGAGGTTATCATAATGAGCGAAAACAATGAAAAAGGAAAAATCAATTTAGCTGAAGCTATCCGGCAAAAGCTGGAGCAGAAGAAACAACAATCTTCCTCCAAACCTGGATCAACTTTTCAGGCCGGATCCGCTAAACCACTAAAAAGTCAGAATAACAAAAAGCCTAACAACCAACGCCGTCGTACCGGCGGATCCTAGTACTATTTTATAAACATTAAAGGCTGCGCATCCCTCAGGGACAACGCAGCCTTTTATGCGTTCGTCTGCCTTAAAGGATGGGCTAGAACTCATCAAATTCATAACTGATTCTCTTTATTGTACAATTAGACAACTGAAAACATGCGCTTTGGGAAACCTCAAGTGATAAGGCTTCCTGTCTTGTAAGCCCAGCGTATACTCCCCGTAGAATTCTACTTGTTAATCCATGTGTAACCGCAATGACCCGCGGAGTGGAGGACAAGCTATCCAGCCAGTCTGTGACACGCTCCTGAACCACTTCATAGCTCTCTCCATCTGGTGAACGAAAATACCAATCATACATAGTCGTATCTTCAAGACTATTTGGCCAGCCCTGCTCAATTTCCTTGAGCGTTAGCCCTGACCAAGAACCAACGGAAACTTCACTTAACCTAGAATCCGTTTCTATTTCATTGAAATCATAACCTAAGATTTCACACAAAATTTGTGTGCTTTGCAGCGCTCTCCCAAGTGGACTTGAAATCACCTTCCATTCGGAGGGATGCTCCACCGAATAACGAAGCAGCCTACCCATTTGTCTGACTTGATCCATTCCATGCTCAGTCAGAGGTGAGTCCAATTGGCCTTGGTAACGACCTTGCGTATTAAACTCGGTCTCCCCATGCCGCATAATAAAAATAGTTCTGTCCACATGCTTCACCTACCGTTACCTTTTCAAAATCGAAATTATAAAGACAGCTACCCTAATCCTATCAGGATTAGAGTAGCTGCTTAACGGGTTCCTTCCGCATAACGGAAAGTAAATATTATACTTCTACAGGATACATGCGTTGGCGCATTTCCTTAATTTCAGGATTCTCTAAATACTCATCGTAAGTCATCGTGCGATCAATTACACCTGTAGGTGTGATCTCGATGATACGGTTAGCAATCGTTTGGATGAACTGATGGTCATGGGAAGTAAAGAGAATAGTCCCGTCAAAATCAATCAGTCCGTTATTCAGTGCCGTAATGGATTCCAGATCCAAGTGATTGGTAGGCTCATCGAATACAAGCACGTTCGCACCGTTCAGCATCATCTTCGCCAACATACAGCGAACCTTCTCGCCCCCGGACAATACACTCGCTTTCTTCAGTGCTTCTTCTCCGGCGAACAGCATCCGTCCAAGGAATCCACGCAGGAACGTCTCATCCTGATCTTTAGAATACTGACGCAGCCATTCTACGAGATTCAAGTCCACGCCATCGAAATAGCTGGAGTTGTCTTTTGGGAAATAAGCTTGAGTTGTAGTGACGCCCCACGCATATTCACCCGCATCCGCTTCCTGCTCACCCATGATCACATCAAATAGAAGTGATTTAGGCTGGGAGTAAGGACCCACGAAAGCAATCTTATCACCTTTGTTAACTACAAAGCTGATTTCATCAAGAACCTTCTCACCTTCAACCGATTTGGTCAATCCGCTGATCGTCAGAAGCTGCTTACCTGCTTCACGTTCAGGTTTGAAGTTGAGGAACGGATATTTACGGTTAGATGGACGAATGTCATCCAACGTAATTTTCTCGAGTTGTTTCTTACGAGAAGTCGCCTGTTTAGACTTGGAAGCATTGGCCGAGAAACGCTGAATAAAGGCTTGCAGTTCCTTGATCTTGTCTTCCTTCTTCTTGTTCGAATCACGCTGTAAAGCTTGAGCAAGCTGACTGGACTCGTACCAGAAGTCGTAGTTACCAACGTACATCTGGATTTTGCCAAAATCAATATCCGCAATATGCGTACATACTTTGTTCAGGAAGTGACGGTCATGGGATACGACGATAACAGTACCTTCATAATCCATGAGGAAGTTCTCTAACCAGCCAATCGATTCTAGATCCAAGTGGTTGGTAGGCTCATCGAGCAGGAGGTTGTTTGGACGGCCAAACAAGGCTTGTGCCAAGAGTACCCGTACCTTCTCATTGCCGCTCAGTTCGGCCATTTTCTTATCATGCAGTTCACGCATAATGCCAAGACCGATCAGCATAGCCGCCGCATCTGGCTCTGCATCCCAGCCATTAAGTTCTGCAAATTCGCCTTCAAGCTCACCGGCACGTAGACCATCTGCTTCCGTGAAATCAGACTTCGCATAAAGCGCGTCCTTTTCTTTCATGATTTCATAAAGACGAGTGTGACCCATAATTACTGTTTCAAGTACTGGGAATTCATCGTACTCGAAATGATTCTGCTTCAGAACTGCAAGGCGTTCACCTGGTGTTATATGAACATCACCCGTGTTCGCTTCAATCTCCCCAGACAGAATTTTCAGAAAGGTTGATTTACCAGCACCATTGGCACCAATCAAACCATAGCAGTTACCAGGGGTGAATTTTATGTTTACATCTTCGAAGAGAGCGCGTTTTCCGTAGCGGAGTGTTACGCCGCTTGTGCTAATCATTACGCATTACCATCCTTTTCACTTTAGGGTTTCGGCTCATTATAGCATAAAATCAGTGCAAAAATCCCGTGAAATAGGCATTTAAGCTGATCTCTCTCCTACGAAACTTATTCCAACTGTTTTACGGCGACAACTTTTAAGGAGGAATTTTTTCAATTATTCCCCAGATGTGCGATTCTCCTTTTGTACGACCAGTGTTTCTCCATAACCGAGTGTACGAATTCTTTCCTCCGAAATCGCGTGTTTAACTCGGGCGTTCTCCATGCGATCCAGTGCTTCCCGGGCGGTATCATCAGCAAGTCTGAAGGTACCGTAATGCATCGGAATCATGGTCTCCGCCCCTACATCTAGGAAAGCTTGTATGGCTTCCTCAGGATTTACATGCTGAGAGGTCATGAACCATTCCGGTTCATAGGCCCCAATCGGCATAAGCGCGATATCGATCTTATAACGACTTCCGATCTCCTTAAAGCCAGGAAAATAACCGCTGTCCCCAGCGAAATAAAGATTCGGAGAAGACTTCTGATTTCCGGAATCAGCGGGCTCCAAGATGTACCCACCCCAATGAGAAGTATTCGTATCCCATGGCGTTCTCCGCGTCCAGTGCTGGGTAGGCACAAAACTAAGCTTGATCTTACCTAGCTTAATCTCCTGCCACCATTCCATTTCCACACAGTTGTGGAACCCTTTGCGAAGCATTTTTCGCTTCAGACCAACTGGAACTACAAGCGTTGTCCCTGCCCGATATAATTTGCGGATAGAGGCAATATGCAAATGGTCATAATGAGAGTGCGAAATCAGAATCAGGTCAATCGGTGGCACTTCGCTAAGTGGAATCCCAGGTTGTCCCAGTCTTTTCTCAAAGCCCAGCCTTCTCGCCCAGATGGGATCTGTAATGATATTCATCCCTTCATATTGAAGGAAAAATGTTGAATGCCCAATCCACGTAATGGTAGACTCCAATCGATTCTCAGACAGATAAGATAATCTGGGCGGCGTATTCGGTACAACATATGAATAGTCCTTCTTCTTGCGACGACGCTCCTCACGCCACTGGCGAAATTCCTTTAATGATTTATCGGTACTTACATTATCGACGTTATGGTAACGAGTTTTAGGCATACAACACCTCTTCTACAGAAGTTTACCGAGCAAACCTTTCTTTAGCGAATATACTACAACTATATTGAACAGCAGCGTATTTTGCAAAATATACAAATAGCATGGTAAAGGTTCGCCCTTTTATTCCTCACAATTGCAGACTTTAGCGAAATAATAGAAGAGTTCTTTTGGTTTCACACCAGAAATGAGATAATATGTGTATAAAGTATGGCGGTGCATATACCGTTCAAGGGGGAGCTACGTATGAAGATTACTTTTATTGAACCGACTCCAAGTCCAAATACGATGAAGCTACATTTGGACGAAAGTTTAGAACCCGGAATTCGCAGAACCTATACTCCAGAAAGTGAGCGTTCCGCACCTGCCTGGGCACGTGAAATGTTAACGATACCGGGCGTTATTAGCATTTATCATGCTGCTGACTTCGCAGCACTTGAGCGCAAAGGCAATGCCGATTGGGCAGCCATTCTAAGAGAAGTTCAAAGCCGCTTCGCTAACAGCGAAGGTGTAACTGGAGATTGGAGCCTAGCTGACGAGAATGCCGGTGCTCATTTTGGGGAAGCGCAAGTCTTCGTCCAATTATTCCGCGGAATTCCGATGCAAATTCGCGTCAAAACGGGCGCGAATGAAGAGCGCATATCCTTAGCTAACCGCTTTACTAAAGCGGTTATGGATGTGGCTAGCGCCGTGATGATCAAAGAGCGCAAGCTCACTGATTACGGTGTGCGTTATGGCGAGCCCGCGGACATTGCACGCGAGGTCGAGCAAGAGATCGAGGCAGCGTATCCGCAGGAACGCCTCGACTCCCTCGTGCAGCAAGCCATTGCGCACGGAGCCGAAGGTGAGTTCGTCGAGCAAAGACGAACTCGCACACAGGATGAGCTGCTGCGAGACCTGAAGCATGAGGATTGGCGCGTGCGCTACGCCGCGCTAGAGGATCTTACGCCGACGGCGGAGCTCCTGCCGGAGCTTAAGGCGGCGCTACACGATCCCAAGCTGCATATTCGCAGGCTTGCGGTCGTGTATCTAGGCGACCTTCGCACGCCTGAGGCGATGGAGCTGCTCTATGAGGCGATGGCTGACAGCGCCCCAGCCGTAAGACGTACGGCTGGCGATACGCTATCCGACATCGGCGATCCTGCCGCCACGCCAGTGATGACGGCGGCGCTAACAGATAAGAGCAAGCTTGTCCGCTGGCGCGCAGCTCGTTTTCTCTATGAAGTTGGCACATCCGAAGCTCAAGATGCGCTCACACTTGCAGCAGATGATCCAGAGTTCGAGGTTGGCCTTCAGGCCAAGATGGCTTTGGAGCGTATCGCCTCAGGTGAAGCCGCAGCAGGCACCGTATGGCAGCAGATGTCAGAACGCCGTCGTAATTAACATGGAAGTACCTGATTTTGTCATTGCTTTGAGAAGTAAACTTGCTTTATACTAATTCCTGTTGTTTATAAATGAATGAAGTAAAGATAGCCTCGTCATACTAAGATGAGGTAGAGGTCGCGGATATAAAGAGTACGCGTGTGGAGACGTTAGAGCCGTCTATGAATCACGACGAAAGGAATATCCGCCGAAGCTTGCGCTGTAGCTCTTACAGCGGTGCAGGCTGGGGCCGTTGCCGAAAGGCACGGAACTGTCACATTGTACAGCCTGCGTAAGTAGCAGACTGCAGTGTGTTGCGCTATCTTCACAGGGAGTATGATGCGGAGCTGTATAGATGGAAGCCGCAGACATAGTTTGTGGCTTCTTTGCGTTTACAGAATTTGTATGTTTCGTACAGTCATCCATAACCTTCTGGAAATCACGAAGTATACCTCCCGCCTTGCGGGAGTCAGCAGCTCAGCACTCCCCGTTCATGAACAGTAAGATTAGATCATAAGGAGTGTCATATTCATGCAGGGCAATCAGCAAAACCCAGCGCAAGGCAACATAAATCAGCCTGCGCTAAAAAAATCGTTCAAAGCAAGACATTTGACCATGATCGCGCTTGGCGGATCTATTGGTACGGGTCTGTTTCTAGCCAGTGGCGGCGCGATCGCTTCAGCAGGACCTGGTGGAGCGCTTCTAGCTTACACGGCAGTGGGTGTAATGGTTTATTTTCTCATGACTAGTCTTGGGGAGCTCGCCACCTATTTACCGGACTCCGGGTCCTTCAGTACCTACGGCACTCGTTTCGTCAGCCCCGCCTTTGGCTTCGCCATCGGCTGGAACTTCTGGTATAACTGGGCGGTTACGATTGCAGCAGAGCTATCAGCGGCTACCGTCATCATTAAATATTGGTTCCCGGACAGCCCTTCCTTTCTCTGGAGTCTGGTGTTCCTACTGCTGATGTTCGGCCTAAACTTCCTATCTGCTCGTGGCTACGGGGAATCAGAATATTGGTTTGCCATTATCAAAATCATTACCGTTATCGCCTTCCTCGTTGTCGGTGTCCTCATGATATTCGGCATTATGGGTGGAGAAGCCGTAGGCTTCAGTAACTTCCAAATCGGGGGCAGCTCCTTCCACGGTGGCTTCTTCGCCTTCGTCGGGGTCTTTATGGCAGCCGGATTCTCCTTCCAGGGTACCGAGCTAATCGGCGTTGCTGCTGGTGAGAGCGAGAACCCACGCCGCAACGTCCCTATTGCGATCCGCCAAGTATTCTGGCGTATATTAATCTTTTATATCCTTGCTATATTTGTAATCGGAATGTTGATTCCTTATACGAATCCAGATCTTCTACGTGGAGGCATCGATGACATCGGAGTCAGTCCGTTTACGATCGTGTTCAATAAAGCCGGGCTTGCAATTGCTGCATCCGTAATGAATGCCGTCATTCTCAGCTCTGTACTGTCGGCAGGGAACTCTGGAATGTATGCTTCCACCCGTGTCCTGTATGCAATGGCTAAGGATGGCATGGCTCCGCGCGCACTGGGTAAGCTCAATCGCCGTGGTGTCCCTGTTGGCGCTTTGCTAGTAACTACGGCTGTCGGAATGCTCGCCTTTCTCGCTTCATTCTTTGGTGACGGTGCCGTATATAACTGGCTACTGAACGCCTCTGGTATGTGCGGATTTATTAACTGGTTGGGTATTGCGGTCTGCCATTACCGTTTCAGACGTGCTTTTATAGCACAAGGGCATTCGCTAGATGAACTACCTTACCGAGCTAGATGGTTCCCATTCGGACCTATCTTTGCCTTAGGACTTTGTATTGTAGCTATCCTCGGTCAGAATATGGGCGCCTTCTCAGGTGGAAATATCGACTGGTATGGTATCGCCGTTTCCTATATCAGCTTGCCGCTGTTTGTCTTGATCTGGGTCGGCTATCGCTGGTTCCAGAAGAGTAATATTATTCCTTTGGATAAATGCGACCTAAGTACTCACCCAGAATAAAATAGACCCAAAAGTAACTTTGAGCAACCTGAGTGGTAAAATATTGTTAAAATGCAAATGAAGGAGCTAAGCAGTCTGTAGACGCTTAGCTCCTTCATTTTTGGCGTTCCCTGCAGCAAAGCTAGGTGAGAGGAATTAGGGAAAATATCCCTAAAAGTAGATGGAAAGCTCTTTAATTGAATGGAATTAGGGAATTCCTCCCTAATAATTGGGTGAATTCTATATTTACCACCGAATAGGGTGAATTTCAGGGAGGAATTCCCTGATTATTAGTCTTAAGAGCTGAAATCGCTGAATTTTAGGGATATTTTCCCCAATTGTTAATCGGTAGTAATCCAGTTTGTAGGCATCAATGAAGTAACACACAAAGAAACTCACAAACAAGAACCATTAAAAATCAAGGAATATCCCGCAGCCATTCAGGCTTCTGGGATATTCCTTTTATTATATAAATCTATTCCCAAGTCACAAACACTTTGAGATCGCCCGTATTGTCAAAAGCAGAACTGGAGTAAGATACATCCTCTAGTCCAAGCTTATATAGCTCCTGCAGGTCATTCTTAAGCTTGGTCCCACTCCCTTGATAACGGAATAATATAGACACCTCACCGGAGGCAATTGCCTTATTTGCTAGCCGAGTCAGATCTCCTACCGAACGTACAATTAGCTCCTCGGCATATAGCTCATAATTGAGATCCTTCTGAAGCTGTTTATAGACAGCCGCATTCTGTCCTCCACGCTCCACAAGCGCAGACAAGGTCTTATGATAACCTACAGAAGCTGCCGGATAAGACTTCGTCCAGCTATGGTCCTGACGCATCTGCGCATCCGTTCTCAAGTAGTATGCAGTGCTAACCACACCTGCTTTATCAGGTGTCGGGTCATCCCAAGTCGTGTCGAGATGATACCACCGTCCATCTAACAGCACAAGATTCCAGGCATGCAACTGGCTACGTCCTCCAGGCTGTTTGGCTGTACCCTCAACGATTTTATTCGTGAATCCAGCCTCCTTTAACAGCTTATAGGTCAACAGCGAATACCCTTGGCAAACGGCGCTGCCACTCTTCAATCCTTCATAAGCCGTATATTTACGATACGAAGTGTCATACTTCAGATGAAGCACAACCCAATCGTGGATAGCCTTCACCTTCTGATGATTGTTCATGCCCGGCGTTATGATCTTCTTCAGCGCAGCCTTCACTTCTTTGTTTACAAAAGCCGTCTGCTCCAGCGTCTCCAAATATTTCACTTCCACCGTAACTTTTACAGAGCTTGCGCTTCCTCGATAAGTATATCCGTAGCTGTCTATAATGTAATACAAATAAGGGTCACTAGCCATCGCTTGATCCAGAGCCGCTTGTATTTTCGTTTTCAAATTTGAAGCTTTGCTCTCATAAGTAAAAGTAATGGTCTCCCTGCGGTTGTTCATTGCACCCGTTAGCTTCTGCGCTACTTCATTTACAGAACGAAGGGTGGGTGAACTCGAAGCCGCATAAGCATGACCCCAGCCCCAATAAATCATCGGTGGAATAGCAGCGAATATAATCACTCCTCCCAGAATGATCTTTACTAATGTGAAGCGTTTTTTCCACATATATATTCCGTTCCTCCGGCTCCTATAGACTTGTAATGAACCCTACCATTTAATAGATAATGAGCGTTTAGGCAAAAAAAGACTGCTCCCTGTAGAATAATTCTACTCTGAGAACAGCCTATATGCTAGAACGATGTGTTTTATTCGCTTTGCGGTGTAATGATATAGGTCTCTCCTATAACGGTTTCAAATTCCATCTCTATCCCTATTCGTGAACCATCGGGACTTTGAATGAGCAAAGGCTGGTGACTGTAAATTCTGCATATTTGTCCATGCGTCGAGGTCAGTTCCGCCTTCGTTAAGCGTCCCTCACGCCATTCTATATTTGTGATAAAGCCGCCTCGGGCTACCAAGCCTTTCACACTTCCTTCAGACCACTCTTCTGGAAGAGCGGGTAATAATTCAAGCCCTTCCTGATGACTCTGCAAGAGCATCTCAGCAACTCCGGCCGTAGTTCCGAAGTTACCGTCAATCTGAAATGGAGGGTGATTACCGAATAAATTCGGCAGACTTGAATCCTGCAAAATACGACGTAAACAGCTATACGCACTCTCTCCATCCTTCAAACGCGCATATAGATTAAGTAGCCAGGCTGCACTCCAGCCCGTGTGTCCGCCCCCCCCTTCCAAGCGCTTCTTAAGCGATAACGCTGCCGCCTCTGCTAGCTCTGGTGTGGAGGAAGGACTAATTACATTCCCGGGATATAAATCATACAAATGAGAGACATGGCGGTGCCCAGGCTCTTGTTCAGCAAAATCCTCGTTCCATTCACGAATACGTCCGTCCGGTGCAATCCCAGGATGAGCGAGTCGTTCCTGTTTCTGGCGTAGCTCCTGCCTCAGCTGGGCATCGGTATTCAAAATCTCAGCAGCCTGAATGCAATGCTTGAACAGCTCAGCGATCAGCGATAAATCCATAGCTGAGCCAGCTGAAACACTGCATGGCGTGCCATCAGCAGTCAAGAATACATTCTCCGGTGAGGTAGACAGACCCGTTGTCCAGCTTCCATCAGGCAGTTCTACCAGCCAATCCAGACAAAATAACGCGGCTCCCTTTAACAAAGGATAAGCTGTGTTTCGCAAATATTCCTCATCTGGACGGAAAGCGTAACGCTCCCACAATTGGCGAGAGAGCCAAACGCCTCCCATTGGCCAAAATGCCCACATCGCCTTGCCGTCTGACGGAGACGTCATACGCCACAAATCTGTATTATGATGCACCGTCCAGCCACGTGCGCCATAATGAATATTTGCTGTACGGCTGCCAGCCATACTAAGCTCCGTAATAAAATCGATTAGAGGTTCATGGCATTCACCCAACCCGCATAACTCGGCTGGCCAATAATTCATTTCAGTGTTTATATTAGTCGTATAATTGCTGTTCCATGGCGGCTGAAGATAGGGATTCCAGATCCCTTGCAAATTCAGAGCTTGCGTCCCCGGTCGTGAGCCAGCAATCATCAGGTAGCGGCCATACTGGAACAGCAGCGCTTCTAGCGCAGAATCTGCCTGCCCCTCCTGGTACCGTGCTAGTCGCTCATCCGTGGGAAGCTCTATCCGGGAGGACGAAGGTGCAAGCGTCAACTCCACGCGGCGGAACAAGGACTGATGATCCTCTAGATGGCGCTGCTTCAGCTCTGCATATCCATTAGAGGACAAAGCCAATTGCTCTAGGCACAACTCCGAAGGCAGCTTACCGCCGCTTCCTGGCATCCGGTCATACCCGACAAAATCGGTTGCTGCAGCTAGGCGGATCGTAATGGAGCGCGCACCTGAAACCGACAACATGCCGTTCTCAGCATTACATTTGCCGCCATCTGTACGGATCTCCATTGCAGCGGCAAAACTTATGCTAAGCCCCTCTTCGTATAATACGGCACGCGGATGATCTCCTACATAATTATCAGCCACATGCGATGGAGCACGACCGGTCATCATCAGCGAGCCATCCGGAGTGATCTCTAGTCGGAAAGGATGCGGCGAAGTCAGAGCCACTGAGAAATCCGGCAAAATACCCAGCCCCTCTTTCCCCTCTGCACGGATATGAATGACCATAAGTTCGTCTGGTCTGCTGGCCAAAACTTCGCGCACAATCCTTACATCCCCAGCAGTATAGGATACCGTAGCAAGCGCTTGATCCAAATCAAGCCCCCTCTGATAATCCTCTACAGGACCACCAAGATTGAACTTCATTCGCAAGTCTCCGAGCGGTTGATAGGATTCAGTCCGTCTGCCTAACATTTTGGAATCTACCAGTGCTTCCGCTTCCTTGTATTTCCCCTCTGCCACTAATTGTTTGGCCGGAGTCAAATGGCGCAGCGCCTCATAATTAGCTGTATCCCGCGGAAAGCCCGACCACAAGGTGTCTTCATTTAGTTGAATTAGTTCTTCTTCCGTTCCACCAAAGATCATACCGCCCAAACGGCCGTTACCCACGGGCAGTGCCTCTTCCCATTCAGCCGCCGGCTGCTTATACCAGAGATCATGCACCCCAGTGTTCTTACTTTCTTCCACGTATATTCCTCCTATCCTATAATTACAGATGAAAAGAAATCGGCGGGAAGCCCGGACTTTCGTTCGGACTTCCCGCCATCTTCATGCTTTTATTTTATTAACCTTAATTCAATAATTACTCATTCCAAAGTTTCACGCGTTGTTTAACCAGCTCTTCACGTAAATCTTCAGCTTTCGTCACACCAGCTTTATCCAGTTCAGCCATGTAAGCATCCCAAACTTTGTCGAAATCAGCTGGTTTGGACAAGATGGCTTCAGGAATCCGTTTCCAACTGATATCCTTCAGCTTGTTGTCGAGAACGACAATTTCGCTATCCCCAGGAATCGTGATGTTCCATGCCGCGCCCCAAGGTTTAACTTTGAATTCATCTTCATTTGGGAAGAGGTCTTTCCAAGTTGTTGCTTTATAAGCAGCAAGTGTTTCTTTTTCAACTGCATTGTAGCCTACTGTTACTTGCTCAGGGAAACGAGTTGTATAGTAGTTTCCAGTTGGATCCAATACGCCGTCACCATAGTGAGCGCTAAGCAGAGCGTAGTTTGATCCGACATTGCCAAGTCCTGTTTCTTTTTGGAAATTGGTAGTGTCATTATATTTACGGTTGTTCACATCTTCAGGAATGACGCGTTTGCCGTCAACTACGTTGTAATGCTTGCCTTCGATACCCCAGTTAACCAATACTTGACCTTCATCGGAAGCTAAGTAGTCTAAGAATTTAATTGCACGTACTGGATCTTTAGCATCTACACTGATCCCAATGCCGTTACCACCCATAAAGCCTGTAGGCCAGAAGGAAGTTTCTTTGTACTCTTCAGACAGGGTTACTGGATAGTGTCCGTATCCTTGATCCAGCTTACCTTCAGCTTTCAATGCTCTTTCTCCATCGCCATAACCCCAGTCTTGGTCGATCAAACCAATAACACGGCCGGTAGCGATTTTAGCTTTGTACTGATCATACTTTTGAACGAAGCTTTCCGGGTCAAGCAATCCGATATCGTTCATATGGTTGAGCCAGCGGAAATATTCTTTCTCAGCAGGACGACGGAAGTGATAAGTTACTTCTTGTGTGTCGATATCGATTGCATATTCACCATCATCAGGAGATCCTGTAGTAGTGAATGCTGGGTTAGTTACTGTAATGTACATGTACCAATCATCTGCATTTAGGGTCAGACCGATGTTTTTGTTACCATTTTCATCGGTTGGATGTTTTTCTAGGTAAGCCTTGATTACGTTCTCATAATCTTGGACAGTTTTAATTGCAGGATATCCCGCTTCTTTAACAGCACGGTGCTGTAATTCAAATCCGCCGCCAGCATCAAAGTATTTGTTATCCACACCTGCATACGTAGGGATAGCATAGATCGCGTGGTCATCGTCACTGTAGCGTGAGCGTTTCATGCCTTCTTCGCCTAATACTTTTTTGATGTTCGGAGCATATTTTTCAATCAGATCTGTCAGATCAAGCATTGCGCCTGCATCCACCAGCTTGCTTACGTCGGTCTTGGCACTGATCAGATCCGGATAATCACCGCTTGCTGCGATCAACGCTACTTTCTGAGCAGGGTCACCAACCGCGTATTCAGCATTCAAGGTAACTCCCGTTTTTTCCGTAATCACTTTACCTACTTCATCTTGCATGCCTGTCCAGTTCGGGTTAGGGTCAGCACTGAAGAAAGTCATCGTGAGCGGAGAAGTATCCTCAACCGCATTGGCCGAATTAGCTGCATTCCCCTTATTTGTTGCATTTCCAGCTGCATCTCCAGCTGCGTTATTGCCGTTGTTTCCACCACAACCTGCGAGCATGCCGAGCATCATAATAGAAGTAAGTGTAAGTGCCGTTGCTTTAGCTTTTATTTTTCTATTATTCCCCATTACATAAACCCTCCTTAAAATTGTTTATCTATCGTATCACAGATAAATCCTGTTAATACTTATCCCAAAACTTCCCACAAGAAGAGAAAACGGATACAAAATACTCTTAAAGCTTAGGGGAGACTATGCTCCCCTGTTAGCTGTGATTAGCTCTTCACAGCGCCAAGTGTCATACCTTGAACAAAATATTTCTGAATGAACGGATACACCAACAAAATTGGCACGGTTACGACAATCGTAATCGCCATCTTGATAGACTCTGGCGAGACCTGATTCGAAGCTAGAGAAGCAATGTTGGAGCGATAATCGCCACCATTACCACTGGTTGTACTCTGCAGAACCTTCATCAGTTCATATTGCAATGTCGTCAGATGAGGGCTTGAACCATTATACAAATACGTATCAAACCATGCATTCCATTGACCTACCGCTAGGAACAACGCGATTGTTGCTAGAGCCGGCTTCATCAGCGGCAGGATGACACGCCAGTAGATGGTAAAGTCATTAGCTCCATCAAGCTTCGCCGATTCCTGCAGTGCATACGGCAGGCCGTCAATAAAGGAGCGGATAACGAAGACATTAAAAGCACTAACCAATCCAGGCAATACGTAGACTGCAAAGCTGTTCATCATATGGAGATCCTTGATCAGCATGTATATTGGAATCATTCCTCCAGAGATATACATGGTCATCGCCAAGAATGTGGAGACGAACTTGCGGCCTGCAAAATCAGGACGGCTGATCGTAAATGCTAGCATCGAGGCACTGATCAGACCGAACAAAGTACCGACGACTGTCCGCAAAGCGGATATTTTAAACCCGGTGATCAGCCCTGCGAAACTGAAGATTTTTAAGTAATTGTCCCAGGTAAATTCCCGAGGATAAATGGTGATGCCGCCGCGCACACTATCCACTGAATCATTCAGCGAGATAGCAAGCACATTCAGAAACGGATAGATCGTGATTACAACCACGAACAGTATTACAAAGTACACTATGAAGTCAAAGATCCGGTCTGACCACGACTTTCCGGTGATAGCTGTGTTTCCCACTGTAACGCTCTCCTTTCATGAAAAGGGCAATATTGCAGCCACGATTGGTAGAAGGGCCTTCTGTGTTACAGAAGGCTCTCTTTAGTTGTACGCTTGAAGATTCCATTAATCGTAAACAGCAGGATTACACTGATCACTGAGTTGAATATATTGATCGCGGTACCGTAGGAATATCTCGCCATGCCTAGTCCGTATTTCAGAGAGTACAGATCCAGCACCTGAGAATAGTCGGTAACGAGGTTGTTTCCAAGCAAGAATTGCTTCTCAAAGCCGATATTCAGCAAATTACCAATCGACATAATGAGTAGCACTGTAATGGTCGGCCGGATACCTGGAAGGGTGATATGCCATACCTGGCGGAGCCTGCTGGCACCGTCTACTCGGGCCGCTTCGTACAGTTCAGGTCCAATACCCGAGATGGCCGCAAGGTAGATAATCGCATTCCATCCGGTTTCTTTCCACACATCTGATAAAGTAACGATTCCCCAGAAGAGATGGCCCTGAGCCATGAACTGGATAGGTGAGTCTATAAATCCAATTGTTAACAAGAGATCGTTTACAAGACCATTTTCGCTAGATAACATTTTAGTTACAATTCCTGCTGCAACCACCCATGATACAAAGTGAGGCAAATACGAGACGGTCTGAGCAAAACGTTTAAAAAATCCAAGACGCAATTCATTGAGCAATATTGCAAACGTTATCGGAAAGATAAAGCCTGCGACCAAGCCCATTCCGCTCATCGCCAGCGTATTACGCAGCGCCAGAAGAAATTGCGAGTCACTGAACAGTGTCTTAAAGTGTTCAAAACCTACCCATTCTTGTTCAAAAAAGCCACGTGCGGGCTTGTACTTTTGAAAAGCCATCGTCCAGCCCCATAATGGGAGATAACTGAAGACGAATGCCCAGATTACAAAAGGTATCGACATCATCCACAAATACTTTTGATTCTTAAAGCTTCTCCAAAACCGTCCTCCTGAAGCAGGCTTTTTGTTGCGCATTCGGGTGTCCGGCGGGATTTGAGCAGTTACTGTGTCCGCTTTCATAAAGCCCCTCCTCTCTATGCCTTAATTCTAAAACTTTGTAAGCGATTGCAGTACCCTATAAATTCGACTTAAAATCAGGTGAAAATTAGAGATTTTTGTCCGGGGTGAATTCTCATTTCGGCTCATCGACACAGAGAGGCTAATGCTGCTGGCGTCTGCATTATTCTTTGGATTGGACTCCTAAAAACACTTTGCTTGCTGGATTTTAGTCACTACGAGGAATGTTCGAACTTTTGATCGCTGGTTCTTCGAAATTTCTAACTAGGCTTCTGGTAACCAGCCACTACGCGGAATATTTGGACTTCCGATCGCTGTTATCCTCAGATTTCCTGATTTGAACCGCTTCTCGCGGTAGAAATCCGAGGATAAAGGCGAACGCTCCGCTTCTACAGTTCCAAATATTCCTCTTCGTTCTTCTACCAGTCACCAATTTAAAATTAGAAGATTTCAACGCTTCTACAGTTTCAAAAATTCCTCTTAACTCCTTTCCCAGCAGATTTTATTGAACCAAAAATCAAAAGAAACTGCATTAACCCTTCACCCGCATAAGCTTAAGCAGGTGTCTATTTAACTACATTAATACTTCACCACGTACAATTGGTGGGAGTAGGGAAAACAAAAAAAAGACCCGTGGACTGAAGTTCAGAAAACCACCTGAACTCAGCCACGGGTATAACAGACAAGAC
Organism: Paenibacillus sp. FSL E2-8871; assembly: GCF_038000345.1. Lineage (NCBI taxonomy): Bacteria > Bacillati > Bacillota > Bacilli > Caryophanales > Paenibacillaceae > Paenibacillus > Paenibacillus sp. FSL E2-8871. The sequence goes on from NZ_JBBOBV010000001.1 coordinate 3,792,401, forward strand.
AAGAATACCACACCATCCTTAGATGCTTTTTCGATAAGATGTTGGTGAGATTCCTACATATTTACGGAACTTAGCGTTGAAATAATCGGGGTTCATATACCCTACCTTCTCGGCCACCTCGTATACTTTCATCCCTTGCGTCAGAAATTCCTTAGCCTTCTCAATCCGCACTTTGTCCACGTACGTATTGAAGTATTCTCCTGTGGTGTTCTTGAACATTTTACCGAGATAAGCGCTGTTGTAGCAGAATAACTCGGATAAGGTCTCCAGCTTTAGGTTCTCATTGTAGCGACGGTTGATTATTTCTGTGATCTTCTTAATTTCATTTCCACGCCCACTGGTCATCTGACCCGCAATTTCTTCGAGAAATGAGACAGCCTGATCCTGCAAATCAGACAAATAATAACTTTGATAAAGCTCCCCTATTGGAGGGGAATGCTCTGCTGCATAGGTGCGAATTTCCGGATACGTAGGCTCCAGACGAGCCAGAACAGTACTAAGGAGTCTCACAAAGGTCTCTTTAATTCGCAATTCATCACTGCCCGCAGATATAAGTTCAGCACAGATAGTTAGCACTATCGGTCGAATCGCGCTCAGACTTCCGGTTTCTACTGCAAGCAGCAGACGACTCTCCGTCTCCTGATCCTCTTCAGTCTTCTCCTTCATCTCCATCAGAAATCCTGAAGGATCTGTACTGATGATGATCCCCTTCTTGAAGAAGAAGGAACGTCTTAACAGCTCACGTGCTGAATTAAACGATTCTCCCACCATTTCAGGTCGAGGTACTACTCCCCCCGCTACTACAATGAAGTCGTAACCCTTTGGTTCTATCACTGCAGATAATCCCTTATATAATTCTTCCCGCTTGCTCGCACTCTGGTCCGGATCCTTCATGAGAATGCCCAAATACTGTGACAATGTAAAGAATGATGCACTAGGATGATTACTAAAATGCTGTTCCATTACTGTTTTGATTCCCCGGAGATCCTCATCATTTGCACCAGCTGTTTTTCTTAATTCAATGAGAATGACTTCATAATTCCCCTGATCGAGTCCTAGCGCATCCACATGTCTGCTAAGGCCCTCCTCCAGTTCTTCCTCTGAGGTTGGCTGCAGAAGCGCTCGGAGTAAAGTTTCCCTATTGCGAGCGGGCTCCTCCTCATTCCAGTCACTGAACCGCTGCTCCTGCTCGATCGTTTCATGTAGCTGTTCCAGACATACGATCATTTCATCCTCATCCACTGGCTTCAGCAAATAGCCGTCGATCCGATAACCAATCGCCCGCTTAGCATATTCAAAATCAGCATGTCCACTCAAAATGAGCACATGACTTTCTGAGCCTTCTTTGCGAAGCTCACTAATCATTTCCAGACCATCCATTCCAGGCATACGAATATCAGCAACGATCAGCTCCGGGTAGAAGGTATGATACTTTTCAAGTGCTTGCAAGCCATTAGCTGCTGTAGCTACCACCGTATAACCGAGCTTCTCCCATGGGATCAGACTTCGAAGTCCTTCCCGTAGCTTCGGCTCATCATCGACAATCATCACTTTTATCATAGATTGTTGTCCTCCATTGGTATGCAGAAGAAAATAACCGTTCCTACATTAGGTCTACTTTCAATCGTTAGCCCATATTCTGCGCCGTAGGATAGTTTTAGCCGGTCATGTACATTACGAAGTCCAATTCGCTCACCTTCACGCTCTTCCTTACGCTCAAGCGTGTTCAGTAATTCCTCCAGCTGAATTGGAGATATTCCTACTCCGTTATCTGTAATCGTAAATTTAGCATGATCCCCAACTTGTACAACTTCCACCGTCACAAATGCACCTTCCATCTTATTATCCAGTCCGTGGATTACTGCGTTCTCAACAAGTGGCTGAATAAGAAGCGGGGGCATATAAAGAGATTCAACGGCAGGGTCTACAGTAAATTGATATTTCAACCTCTCCTCATAACGGAATTGCTGAATATCCAAGTAACAACGTACCACTTCTAATTCCTGACTAAGCAAAATTTTACTTCGGCCTACCTCCAGGTTACTGCGCATCATTTTACCTAGAAGACGTACCACACGGGCAATTTCCATTTGCCCCTTCATGTGAGCTTCCATCCGAATCGCTTCTAGTGCATTGAATAAGAAATGCGGGTTAATCTGGCTGGCCAGCATTTTGAATCGTATATCATTTTGTTTCTGTTCCAGCAGACTATTCTGAGCATTGGATTCCTGTACCTCATACATCAAATCATTAATGCTGCGTACCATGGAATTGAATTGACGAGCTAACAGGGCGATTTCATCCTTGCCATCAATCTTTAATGTCGTATCAAAATCCCCAGTACTGACTCGGTTAATATGTCTGCTTAAATGCAGCAATCGTCGTGAAAACAACGAGGAGAAGCTATATATAATTAAAAAGGCCAATAGAACACTTATCGCAACCACAGTAATCGAAAGCTTAATCACTTGATTGGGTTCTTTAACTATACTTTCAATCGAAAAAACAGATATAATTCGTAGTGCATTTCGGCTGGCTTGTGGTTTAAGCTCCTCGATCACAATTTTGGAAGCTTCACCATCTACTACTGCTTCATAGCTTCCACTTCCCTGCCCCAAGAGCTTCGTGTCAAAAGAAACATCCACCAGCTTTTTACCTGTCCGATCTTTCCGGTTCGCTGCAATGATATTGTCTTGATCATCGACGATCATGGTATCAAAAGATTCCTGGCTTAGAATGGATGCAAGCTGCTGACTGTTCACATTAATAACGAGTACACCGATCTTACTGGAGCCCTCCAGCTCGATTTTGCGGACAAGACTTAAATAATTCCGCTTATCACGCTCATCTTCGATATATTCCCAACCGACAAGACTATCGTACCGCTGTGCTCTCTGATACCACTGGCTCTCCTTAATCTCAGGTGAAGGATTGATCAGCTCCCAGTTGTTAAGCAGCGTAGCGTTGTCAGTGTATAAGCGAATGTTGGATATATCTTTATACAACCTTAGATACTCACGCATATCCGAATAATCGCGGTAAGCTTCCACCACATCATAAGTGCTAACATACTGACGTATGGCAAGTCTCTTCAACCGTGCATCATTGCTCAAGCGATATGCGATATCTTGAGATACACCGATGACTTCTTCCGTTCTTTTCTTTACCCGATCTACGTTGATTGAAGCTTGTTCCAGTGCGCTCTGAAACGCCATGGTCCTCATCTCAAACGTAAGATAACCGCCTACCAGTAATACCGGAAGTAACGTAGTAAGTAAAAAAGCAAGCAACAGCTTATTGCGGATTTTGATGTCATTCAACAGCTTAACAATCCATTGGAACATGGCCTTCCGCCCCCCGAAACCTTCACTATCTCATGCAGAGTTTAACGCTGCCCTGGAGATACCCCATACTTTACAGAAGAACAATAGGAACGGCAACAACTTCGAATACAGCCTATCCTCAGATCAATAAACGAGATGGTCATAAAAAGGTCCTTCGCCATATGCGAAAGACCTTTTTTATCAGACATATCAAGCATAAACCCTTCGGCGTCCATAATTATTGGCGGTACGCTGCCAGCTTGTTATTCAGTTCACGGGTCTGACCGTAGACTTCCTGATAGAGGTTAAATAAGCCGTCATAGATTGCCGCTTGCTTCGGATCCGGTTTATATACATCCGCAGGACGGATGAAAGCTTCTGCACATGCACTAAGTGATGTGAACCAGCCACTACCGTAAGCTGCCAACATCGCTGCTCCCATAGCCGGACCTTGCTCACTTTCAAGCTTCACGATGGATGCATTGAAAATATCTGCTTGCATCTGGAGCCATGCCTCATTTTTAGCCCCGCCACCGATCGCAATGATTTCTGTAATCTCTTTGCCTGAATCACGTACAATCTCGATAGATTCACGTAGCGAAAAGGTAATGCCTTCTAATACGGAACGTGTAAAATGTGTCAACGTATGCCCTGAATCCATACCAATAAAGCTTCCGCGAATATTCGCATCTGGATGAGGTGTACGTTCCCCTACGATATAAGGTGTAAAGAGCAGTCCGCCGCTACCCGCTGGAATGGAAGCTACTCCACTTAGCAATTCATCAAAGCTTTTGTCTGACGCAAAGGTTTCTTTGAACCATGTAAGGCTATGACCAGCCGCTAGAGTAACGCCCATGATATAGTAGGCATCTTTTTCACCATGGTTGAAGAAATGAACTTTGCCTTCGAGATTTAAGTCTTTGTTGCTCTCATAGGAAAGAACTACACCAGATGTACCAATACTGCACATCGTCCGGCCTTCACCAAGGACACCTGCTCCAAGAGCCCCGCATGCATTATCCGCACCACCAGCAAATACCTTTGTTGAAGATAAAAGACCGGACGCTTCCGCAATATCCGGCAATAACGTTCCTGTCTGTTCAAAGGACTCTACCAGTCTAGGACAAAGGGAAAGCGGCAGTTCAAAAGCTTCAGCAATTTCAGCACTCCACGTTTTAGAACCTACATCTAATAGAAGCGTTCCTGCAGCATCGGAATAATCCATCGCATAATCACCGGTCAACCGGAGACGCACATAATCTTTTGGCAACAGGAACTGATACGCTTGTGATAATACCTCAGGTTCATTCTCTTGTACCCATAGAATTTTAGGAAGTGTGAAGCCTTCCAGTGCACGGTTTCTAGCAACCTCAATAAGCTTTGCTCCGAGCGTCTTCTCTATTCTTCTGCACTGTGCAGTAGTACGAGTATCATTCCAAAGAATGGCCGGACGAAGCACTTGCCCTTCCTTATCCACTAGTACCAATCCGTGCATTTGCCCGGAGAAGCTAAGACCATCAACTTGTGATGGGTCTATGCCCGATACTTCAATCAGACGACGAAGACTGACCAGCGTGCCTTTTACCCAGTCCTCAGGATTTTGTTCGCTCCAGTTCGGCTGCGGTCTGCTTAGCGGGTAGGACTCGGAATGCTCAAAAGCCACCTTGCCCTGTGGGTCCACTAGAACAGTCTTCACTGCGCTAGTGCCCAAATCTACACCTATAACGTATTTCATTTTTGACCTCCTAAAAGTTTTATGAGCGCTTACTTCGTTGAAATACTCCGAATAAAACTCGCTTCGAAAGCATCCTGCTTAGTTTTGTGAGCATAGGCTTCATTGAATTACTTCGAGCAAAACTTAATTCGTAAGCATCCGCTTAGTTTTATGGAGCTTAGCTACTTGATTCTCTTCGCAATAAAACTTACTTCGTAAGCATCCGCTTAGTTTTTACTACAAAAAGGGGGCTGCCGAAGAATGCTCTCTTCAGCAACCCCCGTTGCATTTGTTCAAACTGGATTCAAAGCCTAAGCTTCAAGCTCCCTGTAAAGACTACTCTGCCAAGATGTATTGGTTAAGGGTAGCTCTCAGGTATTCTTGACGTCCGGATTGGTTAGGGCGTGGGTTCTCATTGTTCAAAGCATATTCAGCCAAGGAAGCCAAAGTTGCTTTGCCGGATACGATGTCCGCACCAACGCCTTCATTGAAGCTACTGTAACGTTTTTCAACGAAATCTTCGAATACGCGATCTTCGATCAATTTAGCAGCTACTTTCAAGCCTTTTGCATAAGTATCCATACCAGCGATATGTGCTAGGAACAGATCCTCAGGCTCAAAGGAAGGACGACGTACTTTAGAGTCAAAGTTGATTCCGCCTTTGCCAAGACCATCATTCTTGAGTACTTCATACAGTGTAAGTGTTGCATCGTAGATGTTAACTGGGAATTCATCTGTATCCCATCCGAGCAATGTATCACCTTGGTTAGCATCAAGCGATCCGAGCATGCCGTTGATACGAGCTACACGAAGCTCATGTTCAAAAGTATGACCTGCAAGCGTAGCATGGTTAGCTTCAAGGTTCAGCTTGAAGTGCTTGTCGAGGTTGTACTTTTGTAAGAAAGAGATCGTTGTTGCTGCATCGAAATCATATTGATGTTTCGTAGGCTCTTTTGGTTTAGGCTCGATCAGGAATTGACCGTCAAAGCCGATTTCCTTAGCGTAATCTACAGCCATGCTGAACAGACGAGCAATGTTGTCTTGTTCAAGACCCATATCTGTATTCAGCAATTCTTCGTAACCCTCACGACCGCCCCAGAATACATAGTTGCTAGCACCCAGACGTTTACCAACTTCCAGACCTTTCTTCACTTGTGCTGCTGCATGTGCGAAAACATCAGCGTTAGGTGTAGAACCTGCACCGTGCATGTAACGTGGATTAGTGAACATATTAGCTGTATTCCACAACAATTTCTTGCCGGATGTCTTCATGCCTTGTTCAAGGATATCAACGATAGTGTCGATGTTGCTGTAGAATTCACGCAAAGATGCGCCTTCAGGTGCGATATCTACATCATGGAAGCAGAAGTAAGGCAGATCCATCTTGTCCATAAATTCAAATGCTGCTTCAGCGCGAGCCTTAGCTTTGTCCAGACCGTTCAATTTGTTCCAGCTGCGAATTGCTGTTTCAGCGCCAAAAGGATCAGAACCGCCAGCAGTTAATGTATGCCAATAAGCCATTGCAAATTTCAGATGTTCTTCCATAGTTTTGCCGGCTACGACTTCTTTAGGATTGTAAAATTTAAATGCGAAAGGGTTGGTGGAACGGCTTCCCTCGTAAGAGATTTTGTTCACTGTCTCAAAATAAGCCATTGTGTAATCCTCCTCAATTTGTGCTTCGCCCGCAAGCGTTTACAGGATCATCTTAACACATCTTTTAGACTTTGTATATTGGTTAAACAAAGTTTTGATAAGTTTTTTTGTCCATTTTTTGGGACCCTGTCTAGCCTCCTCTCTCCTCTTCCCAAATATAGGAGATCCCTGTTGGAAAATTTCCTCTGGACGCTACGTATTGCAATTTGCAGCACATCACTCTAGACTAAGTGGCATACAACAAATGGGAACTATGCCAAGCTAAAACGCCTTTAGCGTCCTTTTAAGGACGGTAAGCGTTTATGCGAGAATTATAAGGAGAAAGTATACCGAGAAGCTTATACTTTCTTATAATTTAAGAAGGATGTGTGATTTGTGAAGGTTACTGGAGACCAAGCGCTGGTCAAAAAAATAAATAAATCGATTGTACTACATACCATTCGAAGACACTCTCCACTCTCGCGCGCGAAGGTCTCAGAGATGACCGGACTGAATAAAGCTACTGTGTCCAATTTGGTAGCCGAGCTGTGCACGCAAGAATTGGTAACTGAAGTCGGACCTGGGGAATCAAGCGGTGGCCGCAAACCGTTAATGCTGCATTTTAACACGATGGCTGGTAGTGTAATCGGCATAGAATTACGGGTAAAGCAGCTAACAGCGGTCTTATGTGATCTGAGCGGGGGCATTCTTTACGAAAGCGACTTTTCTTTAGAAAACCATGATTTCCCTTACGTTCTGGAACAAATGAAAAAACTTATCTCAGGCTTGATTATCAACGCTCCAGAATCCCCTTACGGCATCGTCGGCATCGGAGTAGGTGTCCCCGGGATGGTGGATGAAAATGGTGTTGTACTCTTCGCTCCCAACCTTGGCTGGGAAATGGTCGAGCTGCGAGCGATCCTCGAAGCTGAATTTTCCGTTCCTGTCACCATTGATAACGAAGCGAACGCGGGTGCACAGGGTGAACTCAACTTTGGAGCGGCACGAGAGGTAAGGCATCTCCTTTACATCAGTGCGGGATCAGGGATCGGATCTGGAATTATTATTGGTGGAGAACTATACAAGGGTGCAAGAGGATATGCCGGCGAAACCGGACATATGACGATTGAAGCCCAAGGCAAGCCTTGCAGTTGCGGGAGTCGTGGATGTTGGGAGTTATATGCCTCTGAGAAAACTTATGATAATCCCGATCTCTCCCTCCCTGCCCATACTACGCAAGAGCTGGTTCGCTATGCAGCCGGCGGGCAAGAAGACGCCCTGCATCACTTCTCAACGATGGGTGAATATCTCGGTATCGGGGTGACCAATCTAATCAATAGCTTCAATCCAGAGCTTATTGTGATCGGTGGGGCATTGTCTGAGGCTGAAGAATGGCTAGGCGAACCGCTGCGTCGGGTTGTAGCTGAGCGTACTCTTCCTTACCATAAGCAGCAACTCGAAATTACATTCTCTAAGCTCGGCAGCCGTGGAACGATGATCGGCGCAGGTTTCTCTGCTGTTATGCATTTCCTGGGCGATATTCGGGTGACCCTATAATCCATAACGGTAAGCGAAGCGTTTATATGAGAAATATAAGAATAATTTATAGCGTGGAACATATACATTCTTATATTTTGAAATAATTGACGTAAAATTGACGCATTTGAGTGAATCAAAAGTGCAGTAAAAAGAACAGAAATCCTATATAATAAAGGTCAAGCTAGTGTGACATTTATCACTACAACCCCTTTTTTGAAATGGAGAGCGAGTCCATGACCTATGTTGATACGTCTGATATCTCGGCACAGATGTTCATCACTGTGTTGCTTTTTCTGCTCATTATTGCCCCTTTGATCAGCCTCGGCGTGCTCCGTTTTTTTCAAGCTAAAAAGAAATCAGGATTTATTCTTATTGGCAGCGGCGCTGCTGTATATGTACTATTTCAGCTCATTACATCTTTCACTCAAACCTAAACTCTACTTCTAGATCTACTTTCATAAAAATAGTCTGCGCACAGATGCGTCAGACTATTTTTTGTATGCTTAAAGCTCGCAGGTATTTTATACTTTCTTATATTTCAAAAAAGACCGCCTCCTGATCGGAAGCGGCCCATTACAATTTCCTTATGGAAATCTTATTTAACAAGAAGAAACGACTTTATCGTCCTATTAAGACGACATCGGCTCCTCGTAGAAATATAAGAATATTATAGTTGTACAGCATATAAATTCTTATATTTTCAAACAGTCGCGAGTGCTTTGTCGAACTGAGTTTTGTTCATGCCAACAATTTTATGCTCACCGATTACAGTTACAGGAATAGCCCTCACTCCCATGTCCCATACTTGCTGAGCAAAATCATCGTTCTGCTCGACATTGCGTTCTTCGTAGGATACGCCTTTTTCGCTTAAAAAGCTCTTCACCTGACGGCAATGCGGGCAATTTGTTGAGGTATATACAATTACATTCTCCATGGTATGACCTCCTATAAAAGATATACAGTGATGATATCAATTGTAGCATTGAGGGTTTTTCAAACCAAATTATAGAATAACTGCACTGTGCTCCAAGCTTTCGATATATTTCTCAGCATCCATAGCTGCCATACATCCACTACCTGCTGCAGTAATCGCTTGTCTGTAACGAGTATCCTGTACATCACCACATGCGAACACACCTGGGATATTAGTTTCGGAAGTGCCTGGGTTCGTCATGATATAGCCATCCGCATTGGTTGTGATCTGTCCACCTAAGAAAGAGGTATTAGGGTGGTGGCCAATCGCAACAAACACGCCGCTTGCTTCGATGATTTCTTCTTCACCAGTCTCATTGTTAAGCACTTTTAGTCCATTGACGCCTCTTTCGCTCGAAGTCACTTCCAGAGGAGTACGGTTCAAGTTCCAATCTACTTTAACATTAGCGCGTACACGATCCTGCATGATCTTCGAAGCACGCAATTCTCCACGACGGTGCACCAAAGTCACTTTGGAAGCAAAACGAGTCAAGAAACCCGCTTCCTCAAGTGCGGAATCTCCGCCACCAACAACCACGATCTCTTTATTACGGAAGAAAAATCCGTCACAGGTAGCGCAGGTGCTCACACCGCGTCCTACGTTATCTTGCTCCCCTGGGATACCGAGGTATTTCGCTGTAGCGCCTGTGGAAATGATCAATGTATCTGTAGTAAGAACACCCATTCCTTCAACATTCAGCTTAAAAGGGCGCTCTCCAAGTTCTACACTGTTCACCCAGCCCGTACGGAATTCTGCACCAAAACGTTCAGCTTGTTTACGCATATTATCCATCAAGTCAGGGCCCATGATTCCTTCAGGAAATCCAGGGAAATTCTCCACTTCTGTAGTTGTGGTTAATTGTCCACCGGGTTGAGGTCCTTCGATGACTAGTGGGTTCAAATTGGCACGAGCCAAATAGATAGCGGCGGTTAATCCTGCCGGTCCAGTACCAACAATTATTGATTTATACATATCTATGTCCTCCTTGAGCTAAACGGCATTGACGTCGCTTCTTATTTAAAATAATTATAATGTAGTGTTAATTATGATAACTGAAAGCAAATATGTCAATATGCCAGACTCCCAAGTTCCGAAACTATTTTGTGAACAATTTAATTTCAAAAAATATTATCTCAATAATCTTAGTCCATTTAGAATCACTAATATCGTACTGCCTTCATGCCCTATCACGCCAAAAGGAAGTGCGATCCCTTGCACAAAGTTGCTGATCATAAGCACTGCAATCACAGTCACAGCAAAAATCATATTTTGCTTCACAATTCGCTGCGAACGACGCGCCAATGATATCGTTGAAGCGATCTCTTCTATATTATCATTCATAAGCACTACATCGGCTATTTCAAGTGCTGCGCCGCTTCCTTTCATGCCCATCCCCATGCCTACGGTTGCTGTCGCCAAAGCTGGTGCATCATTCACACCATCACCTACCATAACAACGTGACCATACTTTTCACGTAGTGCTTTGATATGCTTTACTTTATCCTCCGGTAATAGATCGGCAAATACCATATCCACTCCAGTAGTACCTGCAATAACCTGAGCTGTAGCGTCACGGTCACCGGTAAGCATTGCCACTTTAATCCCGAGCTCCTGCAGCTTACGCACTGCGGCTTCTGCTTGTGGGCGAACCGTATCCTGTAAAGCAATCATTCCGGCAATTTGCTCACCGTCCAGAATGATGGAGACGGTCTTCCCTTCTTCAGCCAACTGCTGCCGCTTAAGTTTCCAATGCTCTAGTTCAGGATTCATAGCAGATGGAGTCAGCTCATCGAGCAAATTAGACTTTCCGATTCTCCAGAGATGTCCGTCGATTTGACCTTCAATTCCCCAACCTGTGATGGTTTTACTGTCTTCTACTCCCTGTAGCGCTAAACCTTCCTCTTCTGCTTTACGCACAATCGCTTCCGCCAGTGGATGACGGGACATATGCTCAATGGATGCGCTAACCGTTAGCAACTCTTGCCGACTGTAGCCTTCACCTGCAATAAAATCAGTTACCTGAGGAGTTCCCTCTGTAAGCGTCCCTGTCTTATCGAATGCCACAACCGTTGTGCGAGCCATATTTTCCAGATGGACCCCGCCTTTAAACAGAACCCCTTTTCGCGCACTTTTGGAGATGGCTGACAGCATCGCTGGCATAATGGAAGAGACCAAAGCGCAAGGTGATGCTACTACTAGAAAGACCATCGCTTTATAGAAGGTTGCGCTCCAGCTCCAGTCCAGCAAAAACGGTGGAAGGATAATCAGCGCCACTGTCGAGGCTACGACAACCCGTGCATAGATGGCTTCTAGTCTTTTAATAAAACGCTGGGAGTTAGGAACTTCCGTCTCTGCCTCTTCTACCATTTTGATGATTTTAGCAAAAAGGGTGTTCTCAGCTGCTTTCGTTACCTCAATATAAAGGGGGCCTTCTCCATTAACAGTGCCTGCAAAAACCTCGCTACCGGCACATTTCTCTACAGGAACCGATTCTCCCGTAATGGAAGCCTGATCTACTGCCGATTCCCCCCGATATACCTTGCCGTCTGCCGGAATTAAATCTCCCGGGCGCACAAGCAGCAGATCTCCGATCACCAACTGGTCAATATTAACCTCATTCATACTTCCTTTTTCAATGCGCATAGCCGTAGCCGGTTTGAGTGCCATCAGCGAGGAAATATCCTTTTTACTACGTTCCATCGTATAACTCTCTAATGCTCCACTGAGTGCAAAAATGAAAATAAGCATAGCACCTTCATTCCAGTATCCAATGGAAGCTGCGCCTAGTGCGGCTGCAATCATTAATAGGTTCACATCGAGATCTCGTTCTTTGACGAGCGTTTCTACGCCTTCCTTTGCCTTGTTCCAGCCACCAATCGTATAAGAAATGACATAGAGCGCTATGGAAAGAATTTCTGACCATCCACTAACTGACCAAGCAAAAAGCATAAGCAGTCCGCTGCCCAGAGCAGCCTGCATTTCAGAATTGCTGAGCATGGCACGCGGATCGAACCGGCGCTTTGGAGCGCCTGGCTTCTTCATGCTGCCAGAGATAGATGACTGCTTGGGTAAATGTTTTGATGTTGCTTGCATAATAATCGCCGTCCTTTAAAGTTTTGTGGAGTTTTACTTCATTGACTCTACTTCGCAACAAAACTTGCTTCGTGAGCATACGCTTTGTTTTGTGGAGTTTTACTTCTGCCAAGTGAGAATGAGAGCCATTATTAAGACCCCTAAAATGACACATGCTGCCCCGGCTTAGCCGGGACAGCATGATTGAAAACTATAGGTAGTGAGAATGATAATCATTGTTGCAATAGTACAACTATATTTCCTTAGTGCAACTTATATTTTAATCATACCACCAGGAATTAAAAAGTAAAGCCTATCTATTCAGCTAACCGCCATTTATTTCAGAATATGTGTTAGCTGCCCGTTTAGTGGCGAATTTTATCTAAAAGCTCTGTTAGGACATGTTCCTCAACTGGAGTTGAATAAGATCCATCCTCAAAACGTTTCATCGAGCCGATTCCTTCTTGGAATACAAAACGTATGCGCCCTTTGCGTACTTTTTTATCAGTGTACATTTTATCGATTAACATTCGGTCTGTAATGGTTGCTGGGATTTCATTTGGCAGACCTGCCTTCTGTAGCAAAGCAATCACCCGCTGAGCTTGGTCCGGAGTTACATACCCCAAGTGCTCTGCTAACTGCACCTGAATCGAAAGTCCAATCGCTATGGCCTCGCCATGTAACAATTCATAACCACTTAAAGCCTCTAGTGCACGACCTGCGGTATGCCCCAGATTTAAAATTTGACGCAGGTTACTCTCCAATTCGTCCTTCTCCACCACACCATATTTGATCTCACAATTGTAAAGTGCAATCCGTTCGCAAACTTCGCGATCTAATACAAGTCCATCTTCGGCGGAAACTACTTTATCCATATTTCGCTCCAAAAACTCGAAAAATCCTACATCGGCGATGCAGGCATGTTTGATCGTTTCAGCCAAGCCGCTACGAAACTCACGAACCGGAAGAGTTCTCCAAGTCGCTAAGTCGATGTACACCTTTTTGGGTTGATGAAATACACCGATTAGATTGGTAGCGACTGGTGTATTTACGCCTGTTTTACCGCCAATGGATGCATCTGCTGCCGCTAATAAAGTAGTTGCATAGTTCAAACTCGGCACTCCCCGGCCAAATGTCCCTGCCAGAAACCCTGCTAAATCCGTTACCGCTCCGCCTCCAATCGCAATAATACAGCAATCTCGTCCATACGAACGACTTAATAGCTGATCCTCAAGCTGTGCCTTCGTTTCACGGGTTTTGGACTTTTCTCCAGCTGGAAAAGAAAAAAGCTCCACATGGAAACCATTCTGAATCAGCTGTTCCAGCAAGGCTTGTCCATACAGCGCTTCAACTTTGAAATCCGTAATAATCGCAAATTTGCTCACATTCTCTACGATTCCTCGTTTTAAGTCTTCTATTAATGAGTTAAATAAAGTTTCACCGATCTCAATGTCGTAAGAATGATCAACAACCTTCTTCAGGGCAACTCTAAAATTTGCGGACATGTGCAGCGCCTCTTTTCAGTAGGATGCTAATAGATTCGAGCCGCCTCTTTAATTATCCTTTTTATGTAAAATCAATGAGGACCTGAAAGCAAATCGACTGGGGCAAGACGATATGACCCTGACGACAGGCAGCATTATGAATGAAGTAGAAGTCGCAGTGCAGCCGTACTTGTAATGCACTTAACTTCATTTGAGCAGTAAGATCTACGCGAAGCCGCCTTCGGATACATATACACTGTTGAAACGGGAAGTTTGCGAACGTTTCGTTACGGACTGAGTGGACCTTAAACGCAGCTTTTTCCCAGATTTGGATTGCTAACGGACCCCATTGCAGCTATTGGCCTGAAAAACACCAAATATGAGTCTCTTTCTATTGAATAATGTCTCTGGAGTCCGTAAGCCTCATGGGATGATGATTTTACTTTTGAAGCAAGTAGTCAAAACACTCAAAATGAAAAAGATCTCCCAACAATAAATTACAGTGATCATTCAATAACGAAGAGCAATGATCCTCTAATAATAAAGAGCAGTGATCCTCTTTTTATCGATTCTAAATGAAACGTATCGTCTTATTTAGAAGAGAAAGCGGCTTAAGTGACAGCCGCTTCATTGTTGTCCTACTGCCTTCCACCGGCGGCAGTATCCAGTGTTTCCTGCTGCCTGGCGATCCAGATCAGACAGGCTGCTCTAAGCAGCGCTTCGGTCCGCTGACCTGCGCTGCAAAAGATCCCGCTGAGGCCGATCTGATACAGATCGGCCAAAGCCGACGCCGCCGGAGTCCCCGCGGCGAGAACTACCGCTGCCGGCTTCACGCTCCGCACGGCGGCAAGGATCTCCCCCGCCGCCAGGGTGAAGCCCTCTGCGGCGGCCCCTTCCGGCGCGAGCTCGCTCGCCGCGCCGTCGAGCACTAGGAAATCGGCGATGCGCGCGATTTCCGCGGCGGCGGAGGGCTCCACATCGGGCGCGATCAGCGCCCCGATGCGGCACGCCGCCGCATAAGCGTGGCCAAGTGTCTGATCGGCCACGACCTCGATGAATTCGCGCTTTGCGGCGAATTCGGCTCCGCTTGCGGTGTAGGCGACCAGCAGGTCAAGGCGGCAATCGCCGCCTTGCCGCTGGCTCTCCGCCACCGCAGTAAAAAGCGCTTCGAGCTGCGCGTCCTGAAGCGCGGTGAGCTTTGCGGGCTGCGCCGCAAGCTCCTCTGGATGCAGCAGGGTGAGTGCTGCCCATTCACCATCCGGCGATTCCAGCAGCGCTGTGGTCGCTGCCTGCAATCGATAATAAATCCGCTGCAGCATTCGATTAGCCTGCAGCTCATCTTCACTGGATAACCAGTTCTCATAAAGACAGAACAATTCAGGTTCAAGCAGCCATTCCTCACTTCGTATCAGACAAGGTCCAGCTTGAACGGATCTTGTTCCTTCTCTTGCAGTAGGGCGCTTTTCACGTTCTTCTCGTCCTTCACGCAGCACTAAGAAAGCCGACTGTTCTCCAGGGCGCTTAAAATAAGAACGGTTCAAAGGTTCTACGACATCCTTCTGCTCTACTCCGGTGATAAATTCTGCGGCAGCGGAGGCAACGGATCCGGCTTGACTCATTTCCATCCCAACAGCCCGATCACCGGCCTTATACATGAACTTGAACGGGCGCTCTTCACTACTCCGAAAACCATCCTGCTGACGTTCACCCTTCATCTTCGCACCCACCCTTTATCTTTGGATTGCTGCCGGTACGCCTAGTAAATAAACATCATGCCACCGACATCTTATTACCACACTTATAAATACGGGAACCTCCCATGAAATATGCAAGCGTTGCCAAATCATATGAACAATTAGCCTTATTAAATCACAAAAAAAAGGCATCGCCGCATAGCAGCAGATGCCTTCCTTGAACTTCATTGTTCTATTGTTGACTGGCGGCAATGGCCTGTTCCAGATCATAAATAATATCATCAATAGATTCCGTACCAATCGATAAGCGGAGCAATTCCGGAGTTACTCCCGCTGTGGTTTGCTCTTCATCCGACAGCTGTGCATGTGTTGTGCTCGCAGGATGGATAATCAATGACTTGGAGTCACCGACATTCGCCAAATGCGAGAACAGCTTCACATTTTCAATCAGCTTGCGTCCTGCAGCACTCCCACCTTTAATACCGAAGGTAAGGATCGCTCCTTGGCCTTTAGATAAATACTTTTGCGCTAATTCATGAGATGGATGAGTAGGAAGTCCAGAATAACTTACCCATTCTACATCTGCGTGTGCCTCCAAATATTGCGCAACCTTTAGTGCATTCTGGCTGTGACGTTCCATCCGCAAATGGAGTGTTTCGAGCCCTTGCAACAGCATCCAAGAGTTAAATGGTGAAATAGAAGCACCTAAATCGCGAAGTAATTGAACGCGGGCTTTGATAATATAAGCTATCGGTCCAACAGCTTCCGTATAAACAACGCCATGATAACTTGGATCAGGCTCTGTAAGTCCTGGGAACTTACCGCTTGCCTTCCAATCGAACTTACCACCGTCCACAATAATTCCACCGATAGATGTACCATGCCCGCCGATGAATTTAGTTGCCGAATGAACAACGATGTCAGCTCCATGCTCAATCGGACGCAGTAAATATGGACTTGGGAACGTATTATCTACAATAAGAGGAATTCCATGTTCGTGTGCGATCGCTGCAACGGCTTCAATATCTAGTACATTCCCCTGTGGGTTACCAATGGTTTCTGCATACAAAGCTTTGGTTTTATCATTAATCGCAGCACGGAAGTTCTCTGGATTATCCGAATCCACAAAATGCACCTTAATGCCAAGCTTAGGCAGCGTTGTAGAAAAAAGATTATAAGTTCCACCGTATAGGCTTGCCGCAGATACAATTTCATCCCCAGCGCCCGCAATATTTAGAATGGAGAAAGAAATAGCCGCTGCCCCGGAAGCTGTAGCAAGTGCACCTGCTCCACCTTCTAGTGCTGCCAAACGCTGTTCAAATACATCTGTAGTCGGATTCATCAGCCGAGTGTAAATATTACCGAATTCTTTGAGCGCAAACAGATCCGCTGCATGATCAGCATCACGGAATCCATAAGACGTGGTCTGATAAAGCGGTACAGCACGTGCGAAAGTAGTTGGATCAATTTCCTGGCCTGCATGAACAGTCAAAGTTTCAAATGACAGCTTACGGTCTTCTGACATAGGTATTTCCTCCCTTTATAAATAAGAATAGAAATCTTTAACAAATAATAATTGTACCCATTCTCTCATAAACGACATCATTTGAAAAGAAAAAAATCTTATTATTCCGGTGCGAATTATTATATTTTAATTTATTCAAAGGAAAGCATGTCCGATGAACATCAGATAACGCTTTCAATAAAAAACAGAATAGCGGCGGATAAAGCTTATCCACCTCATCTCACCGCTACCATTTTACTTATCTTCTTTTAGTAATTGCTTTGGCTTGTTTCACCCTTAGCAATAGCTACACCGCCGCTGGTACCAATACGGCTTGCACCAGCTTGTACCATTACATGTGCATCTTCTGCACTACGAACACCACCGGAAGCCTTCACACCCACATTAGGTCCAACCGTTGCACGCATCAGCGCGATATCTTCCTTCGTTGCCCCACCTGTAGAGAATCCTGTGGATGTTTTTACGAAGTCTGCTCCAGCTTCAACAGAAAGCTTGCAGGCACGAACCTTTTCTTCTTCCGTTAATAAACAGGTCTCGATAATGACCTTAGTCAGTGCTTTGCCGCGAGCTGCGTCTACAACTGCTGCAATATCACGTTTAACCAACTCATTGTTACCATCTTTCAGCGCTCCGATGTTGATGACCATATCCACTTCACCTGCACCATTAGCGATAGCATTGGTAGTCTCAAATGCTTTGGTCTCTGTTGTCGAGGATCCGAGCGGGAAGCCGATAACTGTGCAGACTTTAACCTCAGGCGTATCCTTCAACACTTCATGGGCAGTAGCTACCCAAGCAGGGTTTACGCAGACTGAAGCAAACTTATATGCTTTTGCTTCCTCTGCCAATTTAACGATATCTTCTTTCCGTGCATCTGCTTTAAGCAGTGTATGATCAATGATCCGCGATAGTGTAATTTCGCTCATTTTTGTCATTCCTCCATGATTTGGATAGTGAATTTTTTTCATCTCTGTAATCATACCAATAGAACTCTGCTTTGCAAAGTCGACTGGACGATCAGACCCACCCTAACCTCGATTAACTCATATAAATACACTTAGAGAAGGTCATTATTTACTAAATTATCTTTTCAAGTTAATTTTATACCTTCTTGTATTTTTTAAAATATAAAGGATAATCCCCCTAAACTTTCCCATTAAAAAATACGATAATATCTATATAAATGGGTTTTTTAGCCTATTTATTTAAATTTTTCTTTCATCATATTTAGGAGGAGATCGATTTAAAATGGGAAACTTTAATTTCACCTCAAACGCTGCAGCCCAAAAACTGAATGTACAAGTAGAAGGTTCTATGTCTCCGGAGGACGCCGGGCGCTTCATTCAGGAGTACAACCAAATCGTAAGTACATTTGACCCAGCACAATATGAGATCATTTTAGATTGCAAGACATTAAACGTATCCTCGCCCGACACTCTTCCTATGCTTGAGCAATGCTACATACTGTATAAAGAATCAGGATTTAAAAAAGTAACCTTCATTATTGCCAAAAGCCCTGTCCTAAAAATGCAGCTAAGCCGAGTAGCCCGGGCAACGAAATTAGAAAATTACGAAATTATTGAAGCATAGGAGGTTTCATTTGGGACATATAACCATCCGCCAAGCCGCTTATTACCATCCGGAACATGTCGTATCTAATCATTATTATCTGGAGCATTTCCAGAGTATGGGCAAGGACATTAAGCGATTCCTAGAAGTCATGGGTCGTGACCGGAGATACATCGTAAACGATAAGGATGAAAATGCCCTAACGATGGGACTCAAGGCCGCCCAAAAAGCGCTACAAGAAGCCAATTTACAAGGTGAAGATATGGATATGATCATGTTCGCTTCACAGACACCGGAATATACTTATCCTACCAACGCACTCCTGCTGCACCGCATGCTACAAGGTAAACATCGGACCATTACGCAAGATTCCAATGCCAACTGTGCAGGAATGGTGTCTGCTGTAGAGCAGACAAGTCGTTATATGCAAGCTAATCCTAGTATCCGGTACGCACTCGTCGTGGGAAGCGACTATAGCTCAGTGCACTGCAATACGGATGATGAAATTACTTACCCTAACTTCGGGGATGCCGCAGCAGCTGTCATTCTGGAACGAAGTAGCGAGCAATCAGGCTTCATTGACTCCCTTTATTACACTGATTCTGAGGGATCTGAGAATATTATGTTCCCTGCTTGCGGTTTATCGAATATTTATCACGAGGACATTACACCTGAGCAAATTCGGATACGATGGACACCCTTTGACGGTACTGTTTGTGTAAATGCGGCGGTTGCAGACATGAAAGAGCTTCTCTCAAGAAACGGCCTGACTACAGATGATATATCTGCCTTCTGCCTTTCACAATTCTCTCTCAAAAATATCGAACTCATCCAAGAGGGTCTTGGACTTACTGATGAGAAATTCATCTATGTAGGCGACGAGTTCGGGTATACGGCTACAAGCAGTCCTTTTATCGCCTTTCAACGCGGAGTCGAAGACGGACGAATCAAACGTGGCGATTATGTCTTCTTCTGGTCGGTTGGTGCTGGTTGGCAAATTCCTACAATGCTTTATCAATATTAATAGCATAAAAAGCCCTACTTCTATAGAAGTAGGGCTTTCCCATCAGAGGAGCAGATGTTAGCAATTTGTGATATAAATCAGAAATCCAATAATGAATTATTTAGTCAGGGATTGAACATCCACAAATGGAGTGGCTCCCCCTGTTACAGATGGCAGCACGCCGTTCCATTTTTCCAGCGCTTTTTCTTGGACCTCTATTTGCTTCAGCTGCACCAGCTCAGGTGTAACCTCTTGCTTCTTAAGTCTTAAAGATTCGGCTTCGGCTTGCGCCTGGGCGATCTTTTGCTTCGCTTCAATCTCAATCCGCCGGAGATCATTTTCGGCCTTCAGCGCCTGCTGCTGGGCGACCTGCTTCGCTTCAATCGACTGGTTAAACGCCTCAGAGAACTTAAAGTTAACAATGTTAATATCGTTGACGATCAGATCATATTTTGCGAGCCTAGCGGTTAAGTGCTCACTGATCTCACTCGACACTACATCACGGCGTGTAATCAAATCCTCTGCTGGATATTTGGCTGTCACTTCTTTAACGATTTCTTGAATGGCCGGATTGATAATCACATTATCAAAATTACCTCCGATATTGTTCATCAGATTAAAGGCGGAAGCCTTATTTACGGAATAGTTCACCGCTACATGTGTGGATACGGGCTGAAGATCTTTTGAAGAGGCTGAAGTATCGGTCTCCGCTTTCGTTACCTGCGTATTGACTTGAATCACCGTCTGAATAAACGGAACTTTAAAATGAATACCAGGTGACAACGTATTGTCATTTAATTTACCAAAGGTTTTGTACAAACCTACATGCCCATATTCCACAGATACAAAAGAGTTCGCGCCAACCAACAATACAATGAGCACCGCTGCAACACCGCTAACTATTTTCCCCGGTCGCAGCTGTTTCAATTTCGGATTCATTTGCATATTCATCCAATACCCCTCCTAGATTATGGATAATCATTTAAGCTTAATCGTCTATACGGAGGTTTGAGGGAATTGGTCGCAGGAAATATTTCAGCAGCAGTTGTCATGGCGTTACCGCTCTGGGATCAGTCCTTCTAGGGTCAATCGGAATCTTTTGCTCTGCTTATCCCCGATATTAAAAGCTTCATATATTCCTTCATCCGTTAGCACCACGGAGTCCGCCTTCAAAGCATCATTAACGTAAGTTACCTCAGCGTGATCAACATTCCAGCGGTAAATGTAGGCACTCATCGGGTTTCCATGCGCGGCTAGACCCTCAATAGATCCATCCCCATCAACATCCAGCTCTTTGGAATGTCCGGTATCTATCTGCAGCAAGCCCGAGGGGTTACCACTCTCGTCGATTAAATAATAGTTAGTGAGCGAGTTATTTGCTCCTAGTCCACCGGTGATTTTCAGCACCTTTTCGCTAAAAATCCGCACCACTTCTACCTTGATATCCTCCGGCTGACGATAATTATAAGTTCCTATCGCCCCTAGACTGCATTGTCCTTTGGAAGTGTTGGCAACCTGCCAGCAGATTCATTAGAAGCAAGGCTGTCAGCGTAACGGATTTATGTAGAGGAAACATCCTTGATCACTTCCTATCCTCTTTTTAAAATTAAATCTTTCATTAATCATAGATGAAGTTAGAATTTCAATTGTTACTTTTAGGGGGCGGGAGGGTTAATTTATTGTCTTTTGAGGGCATGCGTCGATCAACAGGCTAAATGGGCATACAAAAACCCGCATCAAATGCGGGTTTGAGTGGAAAGTATCAAGAACCTAGCAGTTCACGCGCCAGTAGTCGGTAAACCTCTAGACGTTTCTCTTGCGAATGCGGAATGCTGCATATCATCGCTTCCTGGAAACCATATTGAGCTTGTTCTTCTTGCAAGCGTACGGCGATGTCTTTAACCGCACCAACCAAATGAATCTTACGGCTTTCCTTGATTGACATCCGGTCAATTTCCGATAACGATATGTTCTGAGCTTCTTCTGGTGTCAGCACCTGAGTAATTCTGCCCTTGCTCATCATCAACCGAAAAATATCCTGCGGTAATGCCTCATACTCAGCTTCTTCCTTCGTTTCTGCGGTGGTCACCATATAGGATACACTAATCTCAGGTTTGTCCATGAAGATAGAAGGCTGGTAGTTATTCCGATATTGATCCAAAATCTCATTACTCATGGCACCATTAAAAAATTGCGCAAAGGAGTATCCGACTCCCATCTGTGCTGCTTTTCGCGCACTGTTGCCGCTCGAGCCTAACAACCATACCTCAGGGAGCGCCACCTTCGTTGGAGCGGCAAGATTTTTGGCATACAACTCACTTTCCGGAATCTGATCACTAAGCAGCTGCATAGTAATGCCAAGCTTATCATACATGTTATGCAGCATTAACTCGCGGCCTTCAGACAGAGCGTACATAGCACTTGTATCGCCACCAGGAGCTCGTCCCACACCGAAATCAATTCTCCCCGGGGAAAAAGCACTTAACGTTTTAAATACTTCCGCCAGCTTAAGTGGAGAATAATGCATCATCATAACACCGCCGGTGCCGATTCGAATACGGTTGGTCTTAGCGGCTAAACGGGCTGCCGTTACTTCCGGAGCCGAGCTAGCAAATGTATTTCCGCCATGGTGCTCTGCCATCCACATTCTGCTATATCCCAACTCATCTGCTAAAATAGCTAGTTCTTCTGCTTTATTCAGAGCACCTTCCGCTGTGTTACCACTTGTCACGGGTGCCTGATCCAATACGCTTAATCTCATGCGAATACATCCCTTCTTTGGTTAGATGACCATTTTATTGCTGATCCATTCCTCTAAGGCTGCAATCTTATCTTTAAAGCGTTCACCACGCATTTCCTCCGACAACGAAGCAATAGTCTCCCGCTTTAATACAGCTTTCCAAGAGGATTCAGCTTCTTCCATCAGATTGGTTAACAGGCAGCAGCTATCTTCTTTCTCTAAATCCAACATGTCTACCAGAATACCATTGGATGAATACAGCGACTGCTGTCCTTCCACCGCAAGGTAAACGTCATATACACGAATATCTTCAGGTCTCTTCTTTAATTTAAAGCCACCTTTAATGCCGGGAACAGACGTGATGATGTCTGCGGTTACCAGCTTTCTTAACAGTTTCTGAAAATAGGTCACCGATGCTCCGAGCTGCTGGCTAATCGCTTCTCCAGACAACACCGCTTTGTCCGGCAGCATGTTAAGCAGAACCAGTGCATACACTGACTGTTCTACCCCTGTTTTCATATGCATGTACAGCACCTCGATCTACATAAATTGCTTAATATAAACTGTAGACTATACCAACCGCGTATAAAGCGGATAAACATTATCCACTTTATACTTTATATCAGTTTGCACCAAAAGTAAAACCCTGCTAGTCTTCTCTTACAGTTAATATCTGCTATAAAAAAAAGATCGCGCATATAGCGCAATCTTTTTTTATATGGATAGTCCCACCCGCTGAACCAGCTGTGAGCTCTGATCATTAAGTCCGGTAATGGTGACTTTTTTGCCACGCTCGGCGTATTTGCTCATCGTCTTCGCTATGGCATGAACTGCGGATTGGTCCCACACATGGGAATGTGAAAAATCGATAATAATATGATCGGGATCGCTATCGTAGGCGAATTCATGAATGAAGTGGCTTGTCGTGCCGAAGAACAGCTGGCCGGTAACCGAATATGTTTTGGAAGAGGTAGCTTCCTGAACTGTTAGGCGGATCGAAGCTATTTTCCAAGCAAACGTTAAAGCACTTAGCAGAACCCCAAACAAAACGCCAATAGAAAGATTGTCTGTAGCCACCACGGTGACCACCGTCACAATCATAACCAGCGCATCGCTAAGCGGAACACGGGTTAGAGATTTAAGCGAGCCCCATTCAAAGGTGCTGATACAGACCATTATCATTACGCCAACGAGCGCGCTCATCGGAATCTGCTTAACCACATCGCCAAGTACGATAATTAGGAACAATAAAAAGATCCCTGATACAAACGTAGACAGACGCGTGCGTCCTCCTGACTTCATGTTAACCATTGACTGGCCAATCATCGCACAGCCTGCCATCCCTCCGAAAAAACCAGTGACTACATTCGCCAGCCCCTGTCCCTTCGCCTCTCTGTTCTTATCACTACCTGTGCCTGTAATATCGTCTATTAAGGTGGCAGTCATCAGTGATTCCAATAACCCAACTACGGCCAGCGAGAGTGAATATGGCAAAATAATAAGCAGAGTATCCAGCGTGAACGGAATCTGCGGTAAATGGAATAGTGGCAAAGTTGCTGTAATATTCCCCATATCGCCTACGGTTCTTACGTCCAGATGAAGAGCGATGCTAAGAACAGAAACGATAACAATCGCTACAAGCGCTGAGGGTACGGCTTTGGTAAACCGAGGAACCGTATAGATAATAAGCAATGTCAGAGCTACCAGTCCATACATCACCCAGCCTTGTCCCTTAAAATGGGTAAGCTGCGCCATGAAAATCAGTATCGCCAGCGCGTTGACAAACCCCGTCATGACCGGCTGTGGCAAAAACGTGATAAACCGCCCCAGCTTTAGCATCCCCATCAATATCTGAAACACACCAGCCAGTACAGTTGCCGCGAACAGATACTCTATTCCGTGCTCTAGTACGAGACTTCCGACTAATAGGGCCATAGCCCCTGTAGCCGCCGAGATCATTCCGGGTCTGCCTCCGGCAAGTGCGGTTACAATTGCAATACAAAAAGAGGCATATAAACCAACCATCGGACTTACTCCCGCCAAGATCGAAAAAGCGATCGCTTCAGGAATCAGTGCAACGGCTACGGTCATCCCCGATAAAATATCGGTTCGAGTGTTAGAAAACCACCCATTATTTAAGGTAAGCTGCTTCAAAATCTAATTTCCTCCTGTGACTAATAAGGTATATAGGCCTTTTCAGAAAGACCCGGGGCCGGTGCAACGCTAATGTTCCTTATTGTACTCGACCCGCCTTCACCTTCACAAAAAGATTAGATAGACTTGTAAGCGCTTATTCACCTCATTTTCTAGCCAATCCTTGAAATATCATTCAAATTCTATATTTCTAGATTACCGGTATAGTCCGGAAGCTTTCACTTCATTAAAGAAGTTGTTGAACTCATCAATATTCAGCTGCTGCGCAGCATCGGACAACGCAGTTGCAGGATCAGGATGAACCTCGACCATAATACCATCGGCTCCGGCTGCGAGTGCGGCTTTTGCACATGGGATAAGAATATCTTTACGTCCTGTGGAGTGAGTAACATCGACCAATACTGGCAGATGGCATTCCTGCTTAAGAATAGGCACTGCTGAGATATCGAGCGTGTTGCGGGTCGCTTTTTCATACGTACGAATTCCGCGTTCAATCAACATGATTTGTGTATTACCACGAGACATGATGTATTCCGCTGCATGTATGAATTCATCGAGCGTAGCAGCTAATCCGCGTTTCAGCAGCACAGGCTTATTGACTTCTCCGACCGCTTTAAGCAGCTCGAAATTATGCATGTTCCGTGCACCGATCTGGATGATATCTACATAATCTAAGGACTCTTCAATATGTCTTGGATCTACAATTTCACTGATGGTCAGCAGACCATAATCATTTGCTGCTTCACGTAATATTCTTAGGCCGTCCATACCTAGACCTTGGAAATCATAAGGAGAAGTCCGCGGCTTGAAGGCACCTCCACGCATAACACGTACACCAGCTTTTTGCAGGGCTGCAGCTACGGTGCGGGTCTGTAGTTCACTTTCCACAGAGCAAGGACCAGCTACCATCAGTGAAGAAGGACCGCCAACAGTAACATCTCCCGGCAGAACAATCACAGTGTCTTCTTTGTGACTCTTACGCGCTACTAGTAAAGTTTTTTTATGTTCATCGGATTGTAAGTCCAGAGATGCTGAAAAAATTTGTTTGAAGAGGCTGCGGATGGTTCCGTTAGTGAAAGGTCCTTTGTTGCTCGCTACGAGCTGATCCAGCATTTTCTTTTCACGTTCTGGATCGAATTTAGGCACACCTTGCTTTTCTTTAACTACTCCAATCTCCTGCACAATTTTAGCCCGCTCGGAAATCAGCTCCAGCAATTGCCCATTAATTTCATCCAGACGACCTCTAAGAACATCCAATTCTACGTTACTCATTACCCTTCCACTCCCTCTTCTTATTTATAATTTGAAACGCAAAAAGGCCCCCCGTCGCAAGGGACGAGGAGCCGTGGTACCACCCTTATTTAGAATTAACCCTTAAACTAGCACGAAGGAATAGAAAATCGGATTCCCTCGACTAAAGATTAACTCTATCTTAAACCCGGTAACGCGGGGCGCGGGCCTCCCTACTCATACCTGTCACGACCTGTGACAAACTACTTCAGGGGCCGACTCGGAAGTGAACTTCGGCATTAATCGTCTCATGAGGGTGCTCTCAGTCTCCGGCACACCTTCCCTGTTAAGATCCGCTATAATGCTTACTCTCTTCGTCATAGTCTTATTTATGTCAGCGCGTCTTTTGCGCTGGTTTCTGCTATCTTAATCAAAAAATGTTTCCGATGCAAGATAATAATGGAACGCTGAGTAGCTTTAACGCAATAAAATCATATGAGATATAATTATTCTTATAACAACTCGCTTGAATAGACTTTGAAGTATGAAATAACCCATACCCATACTATTCTGCCACTGATTTAAAGGTTCCAATCCCTCTCTATGTATGAAGTTGACAGCGATATTTTGATTGTTTACAATTAAATCATTGAAAATATTTCCTGTTCTTATTCACTGGCAGCTTTAGCGTTGACAATACATAACTGAAGGGATGTAGCAGCATGAGCATTTATCCATATACAGCACGCAGTATTCGAGGAAAAGAGATCGAACTAGAGGAATACAAAGGTAAAGTACTTTTGATTGTGAATACAGCAAGTAAGTGTGGATTTACCCACCAATACTCCGACCTGCAAAAGCTCTATGAGCGATACGAAGATCGCGGCTTCCAAATCCTCGGTTTCCCTTCCAATCAGTTTGGGGAACAGGAACCTGGCAGCAATGAAGAAGTGAACGTCTTTTGCCAAATCAATTACGGCGTTACGTTCCCTCTCTTTGAGAAGGTTGAAGTAAAGGGCGAAAATAAACATCCCCTCTTCACTCACCTTACTGAGCAGGCTGGATTTGAAGGTTTCGACATGAACCATTCTTCAGGAAAGCTGCTTCAAAGCATGCTTGAGAGCAAAGATCCGGAAGCACTGAAAGATGACGAAATCAAATGGAACTTTACTAAATTTCTAATTGATCGCGAAGGCAATGTAATTACAAGATTTGAATCTACTGTGGATCCGCTGGATATTGAGCCAGCGATCGAAGCACTGTTATAGATTTTTTTAGATATGTACGGAACTAATGATATTAACTTAAAGCACAGTAGTCACTGCGGTGAATAATTGGACTTCCGGCCGCTGTTGTCCCCAGATTTCTTGATTGAAACCGCTCTTCGCGGTGGAAATCCCGGGACAAAGGCCTATATAGATTGAATTTCTATACAACAATAAGCCGCCCAGACTCCAACTCTGGGCGGCTTTTTCACGTACGGTACTGCTCGGTAAACACTTCAAAATAAGGGGTGGTATCTCTTTCAGCCATTGAGCCATTAGCGCCTGGTCCCCAGCCGATCTCAGCCCGCCAGCTCCCTAGCAACCCTGTGTGGATTAGCACCTCCTCATTTACACCGATCAGCTGATCTGCCTGCGGTGCTACATAGAGTGCATCTACAGGGCAATAAGCTTCACACATAAAACAAGTCTGGCAATCTTCCTGACGCGCAATAACCGGAATCTTCCCCTGCATTTCGAATACGTTTGTCGGACATACTTTCGTGCACAGTTTACAACCCACGCAGCGTTCCATGCTGATTAGTTCGATCATATCGCCTGCCCCTCCTTTAGTAGATTCAGTTCATGAGCATGGGGCACAGCCTCGGTACCGATGCTTATTTGCTCTATACCGGATACAATCAGCCGGTGGGTTTGACGCGGATCAAGCTCCGGATATTCCGCGAGCTTTTGCAGGCCGCGCGTCTCCTTCCGGGCCAGCGCGGCGGTGTACATCCATCTGCCAACCGTGAGCATAGCCGCGGCTTCGCGTGCTTGCACGATGCCCTGTACGGTGGCGGGAACGCGCCCGTTCAACAAGGGCATCAAGGCATTCAGCCGCTTCAAGGCTGAAGAAATGCCCGGTTCGCTGCGGAAATAATTAATCTGCAGCGGTAAGATTTCACGCTGGATCGCCGCGACTAGCGGCTTCACCTCCAGCGTTTCCGAGGTGTCGGTGCCAGCCGCCAGACCGTAGCGTCCCGCTGCGGTCAGGTTGCGGCTGTTCGCCTGTCCTCGGCAGGACCGCGCATGCTGCGCGGCTCCCTGGCCTGCCCAGCTTCCGCTGCATATGGCCCAGGAAGCGTTATAAGCCCCGCCGCCGGAGATGGCGCCGGTCACTTTCTCGCGAGATGCGGCATCTCCGGCCGCATAGAGTCCGGGCACGGTCGTCCGGCAGTCCGTGCCGCTCAAGCGCAGACCCCCAGTGCCGCGCATCGTGCCCTCATAGCGCAGGGTGAGCGGGAATTTCTGCTTAAACGCATCAATTCCCGCCCGCTCCAGCGGCATAAAGAAAATCGGATGCGCTTTTCGCAGAAAATCCTGTTTCTCCGCTGTATCTGCCAGATCGAGCGAAGCATAAACCGGCCCCTTGAGCATCATTTCAGGGATGCTGCCAAAGGTCCGATCCCCTTTATGCAGCGGATGACCGTCCGCATCATAAAGCGTAGCCCACGCTAGCATACGACCACGTGTTACCGTTCCATCTGCAAAGCTCGGAGCGTATTGACTGCTGAATTCCATGCCTGACAAATCGGCTCCCACCTCAGCGGACATCAACAGCCCTTCGCCTGTCAATACGTTGCAGCCAAGACCTTTGCTGAGAAAAGCACAGCCTCCGGTTGCCATCACAACGGCATTTGCCTTCACTTCCCAAGACTCCCCTGTCAGACGGTTGATCCCACGCGCCCCGCCAACCCCATGTTCATCATGAAGAAGCTCTAGCGCTGGCGACTGATCGAGGATCGTGCCCCCCGCTTTGCGGACAACTCTTCGCATAATCCGCATGTACTCTGGTCCGTGCAGATGTGTGCGCAGTGAGTTTCCTACCTCATCCTTCGGAAAAGGATAACCCCACTGCTCGACTAGAGCCAGATTCTGCTCTACCTGATCCAGCACGCGGTGAATCCAAGCATTCTCCGACAAATATCCACCAGATTTTAGTCTGGATTGAACCGCCTGCTCACGCAGCTCGGCAATTGGAGGGATAACGAGCAGCGTTGTACCACCCGGAGCAGTGGCGCCGCTTGTGCCCAAGTAGCCCTTATCGGCCAGGACTACCTTTGCACCCTGTGACGCTGCACTCCATGCCGCCCAAGCTCCTGCGGGACCTCCGCCAAGCACGAGGACATCCACTGTCATTTCCTTCTTAAGCTGCGACATATCTTTTCCTCCCAAGCATTTGCGCTTTCCAAGCAATTGTTATTTCAGCTGCCAATCGCTAATATTAAAGTCTTTTTTCGCTAATTTTTCTTCGACAAGGAAGTTCTTGGTACCCTCCAGTAGCTTGGTTCCTTCGTCAGTGAACGCGGTATCTTTGATATCACTGATTGGATTTACTTGCTTCGCCAGCTCTGGCGTTGTATCTCCGATTTCGGCCAAAAATTGATAATATTCATCCTCGTGTTGTTTCAAATCCGCCAAGGCTTTCTCACGGGCTTCGTTCCACGCCTTCGGAAAGTCAGGGAATTTCGCCAGATAGTCCTCGGACACGACAGTTGCACTAGTGCCGAGCAAGTTCGGATGCTTCGAGGCATCGTCTAAGTGAGTATAACCTTGGTCAATTAACTTCAGCGCAGGTACACCCAAATTAGTCGTAGCATCTACATCTCCACGGGCCAAAGCTGCGGTAGCATCCGGAATGAGCATATGCACGAGTTTATAGTCAGTTACGCCTTCCTCCTGAAGTAATCCAACCACATAGCGGTGCATGAAAGAGCCTTTTTGAATGGCAATAGTCTTCCCTTGCAGATCTTTCACCGTCTTTGGTCCATCCTTCTTACCGATTAGATAACCGATAGTGTTGGCTGAGGATTGTGAAATCAGACGTGTCTTGGCGCCAGAAGCATAAGCAATAATAGCAGGTGTATCCCCAAGGCTGCCGATATCTAATCGACCACTAATTAAGGATTCTGTCTGATCAGGACCGTTTGGAAAGCCCGTAAGCTTCACTTCAGTAATGCCATATTTCTTCAACTCTTCTTGAATGATCCCTTTATAAAAGCCCCAGCCCTCCGCGCCACCTGGCACATTCAGCTTATTTGAGCCTATAAAACCAAAGTTCAGTACCGCTGGAACGTTACTTTCGGCTTTGCCTCCAGATTTCTCTGTACTAGAGCTGCCGGATGCAGATGCTCCATTTCCTCCAGCGTTATTTCCGCAAGCCTGAAGAACCAGCATAACCATCATAATCGTAGTTAAAAGTGCAAATCGTATCCTTTTAGAACGTTTCCCTTGAATCTCTCTGTACGCTGGTTTCATTTCTTTCTCCCCCTAGATTTATGTTATTTATCTTAATCTTAATCAAGGTCAGAACCCTGCCCTCGACGCCAATTTGTACATAAAGTCATGACTTGCTACCGGTTGTCTGCCTTTGCCCCAGCCTACCTTTTCACGATAACCACCAAGTAATCCCTGCTCCTCTAGCCCTGCCTCTGTCACCCCAATCACTTTCTCTGAATCTGGCGCAACGTAGAGAGCATCCACAGGACAATACAGCTCACACATAAAGCAAGTCTGGCAATCGCTCTGCCGGGCAATAACAGGAATGCCATCCTCTACCCGTTCGAAGACATTGGTCGGGCAGACCGATACACATTGGTTGCACTCTACACATCTGGCAGCGCTGATCACCTCAATCATGATAGAACACCCTCCTTGGCCACGGCTTCTGTCTTCACCCATAACTGATCCAATCCACCGCTAATCAAGCGATGATGCTGTTCTTGATCCGTTCCCTTAAAATCTTCACGCTTATGCATGCCCCTCGTCTCCGTACGGGCAAGCGCGGAATTGTACATCCAGCGGGCGGTTGCAGTCATGGCTTCAGCTTCACGCGCTTTAACCCCTTCAGGTGTACGCTGAATCTCACGGCTACGCTGATCTTTCCACAATTCATCCAGACGACCTAATGAAGAGGTCAGCCCTTTATCCGTACGGAATAAATTAATGTCATACGGCTTCACTTCAGCCTGCACAGCAGACACAACCTCTGACGTATGAGCTGATACTCCAGGCTTCACTTCTTGATGAACCAGTGGAGAAGATGATAAGCCGACTGGATTACGGTACGCTGCATTCGAGCCAAGGCTCTGCGCATAGACAGCAGCCCCTTCTCCTGCAAAACTGCCGGATGACATAGCCCAAGCCGCATTATGGCTGCCACCACCAGTAAATCCCCCGCAAATTAGCTCACGGGTAGCTGCATCTCCTGCCGCATAAAGTCCGGGAACACCTGTACCACAGCTTTCGTCTGTGATATGAATACCACCCGTCCCACGAACCGTTCCTTCGAGACGAAGCGTAACCGGAAATGCATCCTTGAAAGGATCGATCCCTTGTCGATCAAAGGGTAGAAAAAAGTTCGTCTGCGCCACCCGCAGAAGAGGTCTTAAATCTTCTGGTGCTCCATCCAGCTTGGCATATACCTGATTGCCTGCTAGCAGATTCCGAGCGATAACTGAACGCCCTTTCTTGGAACCCGCCCCTTCCACAATGCTTCCATCCTCATAATAAAAGCTGGCATAGTTGTAATATGCTGTCTTGGTTACAGAGGAGAACGTAGGGCAGATAGCATAGGCATTGGAGAATTCCATGCCGGACAAGTTCGCCCCAGCCTCAGCTGCAAATAGATAGCCATCACCAGTAAGTACGTTGCAACCAAGCGCCTTACTTAGGAAGGCACAACCCCCAGTAGCAATAACGACTGCCCCTGCTTGAACTGTCCAGGTCTCACCACTCTGGGTATGGACTCCAGCCGCTCCGGCTACGCCATGCTCATCCGCAAGGAGCTCCATGGCTGGGCTATGATCTAAAATTTTAACGCCCGCCTTTTTCACTAGCTTACGCATTAATTTCATATATTCCGGTCCCTGAAGACTCTTGCGATACTGGTTACCCTGCTCATCTACAGGGAATGGATATCCTGAAACGCCAAGTTTGTTCATATTGGCATAGGTACGGTCTAGCACTCGGTCCATCCAGCGGGATTCAGCCAACTGACCGCCCAATGTATAACGACTTGCTTTGGCCTCCTCCCGGAGCTTCTCATCCGGCTTCACATACCAGACTCCTGTTCCTGAGGGGGCCGTTGCACCGCTCGAACCGCAGTAGCCTTTATCTGCGAGGACAACTTTCGCCCCCTTCGCTGAGGCCGTAAGGGCTGCCCATGTTCCTGCCGGTCCTCCACCTATAACAAGCACATCCGCCACCAAATTCAACGATCCTTTTTGTATCGATCCACTCATAGCTCAACACCTCCTCAAATGATTTACCCTTCGTAACTATCGCGCCAGAACAGGCACTTGCGTTCAATGATTCGGAACAAAGAATCGATTAGCTTGCCGACAATAGCAAAGATAATAATGCCTACAAATACAACCTCTGTATTAGAGTTCTGCTTCGCCTCATTAATCAGGAATCCAATGCCGGATTGTGATCCAATGAGTTCAGCTACAACAAGACCGATCCATGCTACAGCCAATGACAGTCGCAATCCTAACAAAATCCCGGGTAGTGCTGCCGGTAATATCAGCCTGCGCAGCCTCTGATAAGGGCTAAATCCTAACACCCGGGACACCTCAAACAGCTTATTGTCCACATTGCGGATGCCCATAAACGTATTAATATAGAGCGGAAAGAATGACCCTGTCAGAATGATCACTACTTTGGACATCTCCCCAAAGCCGAACCACAAAATAATTAGCGGTGCTATAGCTAGATGAGGAACAAGCCTAAGAACCTGTACACTAGGATCGAGCACATATTCCACACTGCGAAACAAGCCAGTCAGTACTCCGAATAAAAGGCCTAGAACGCCTCCGATAAGAAATCCAACTCCCGCCCTCCCCATACTGACACCTAGGTGATGAGTTAACTCTCCAGTCACCAATAGGCCTGTAAAAGCTCTGGCGATCGACAATGGAGTCGGCAGAAACTGCGCGGAGATCAGTCCGGTGCTTCCTGCCAGCTGCCAAAGTACTATTGTCACCACCGGAATGATAGCGCCCGTTCCCCAATCTGACAGTAGAGATTTCCATGCAATAGGTACCGCCGATTTCTCCAATGTCTTAGTCGATAAAGGGGCAATATCACTGCTATCTAGCGATTCTCTTGCTCTTGTAGTGTTATTCAAAATAGCTTCTGCTCCATCGCTCATGGCGCATCCCCTTTCGTTTCTTGCGCGTTTTCTGTTTATCCGCGATAGCTGTCCTGCCATCTCAGCAGCCGACGTTCAATGTAGCGAACAATAGAATCACTCACCAGTCCAGCAATGGCAAAAATAATAATTCCCACGAACACCACAGGTGTATCCGCGAATTGACGCGCGTCCGACATCATATACCCAATGCCTGAAGTGGAAGCAATCAGCTCTGCGACTACCAGACCTAACCAAGAGAGCCCCAAGGAAAGGCGCACTCCGAGAATAATATTCGGCAATGCGGCTGGAAGTACTAGTCTTACAACCTGCTTTAACCGGCTGAATCCAAGCACTCGAGATACTTCGAACAGCTTGTTATCCACGCCGCGAATACCCATGAACGTATTAATATAAAGCGGAAAAAATGCTCCTTTAGCAATCAACAGCACTTTAGACTCCTCACCGATCCCGAACCATAAAATGAATAGCGGCACTACCGCCAAGCTTGGTATCATGCGAATCATTTGCAGGGATGGATCTAGCAATTTCTCTGATCTGCGGAACAGACCTACGAGAATGCCTAATAGCAGACCAAGTCCACCACCGAGCAGGAATCCGGCAAGGGCTCTGACCAAGCTGATCCTAAAGTTCGGCCATAAATCCCCTGAAGCAGCCAAAGTTACAAATGATTCTGCAATGGTATACGGCGTCGGGAACAGCATCTCTGAGATCATTCCATAGTGTCCAAGGGTCTGCCACAGAATTAGCACAGTGCCCGGCAGCAGAAGGCCCAGTCCAAATGTTGTTACCTTTCCGGGGCGTCCGGAAGTTCTTACGGCTATAGCCCGGTTTGTCATGCTCTGCACCCACCTTTTTTAGCTTTACAATCTCTTTAAATAACAAAAAGAGACCCTCGAATATTGAACACTTTCGGAGGTCTCCATTGGTATGGTCGACATATTTATATTCCTGCCCCGTCAATAAGCTCAAGCTCATCGACTTTTTCAAAATAATTCAGCACCTTCAGGCGTAGCTCTTGAAAGGAAGACGTTGTTTTTTTACGTGGATACGGCAAATCAACCGGGACAATCTTACGTATTTTCCCGGGGCGAGGTTCTAAAATCACTACCCGATTACCTAGAAATACAGCCTCATCAATATCATGCGTTACAAAAATCATGGTTGTTTTGTTGGCCCGCCAAATGTCCAGTAACACCGTCTGCATATGCGCTCTAGTGAACGCATCCAGTGCACCAAACGGTTCATCCAGCAGCAGGATTTTGGGATTTCGCAGTAGCGCACGGGCTATCGCCACCCTCTGGGCCATCCCTCCCGATAACTCCCGGGGATAGGATTTCTCAAACCCATTTAACTTGACGAGATCAATTAACTCATCGACCTTGCGTCTAATTTCTTTGTTGCCTAGCGGCAAATCAGAAGCAATATTCTTCTCTACGGTGAGCCAAGGAAAGAGACGATGCTCTTGAAAAATAAATCCCTTATCGATTCCGGGACCCCCAATCTCCGTCCCTCCTAAGGTAACGCTCCCCGTATATCCACTGTCCAAACCGGCCACGATGCGCAGCAGCGTGCTTTTGCCACAGCCACTGGGCCCGATGACCGTAATGAATTCACCCTCTTGCACATGGAGATCAACATTATACAGTGCCTGAACATGACCTCCGGTAGACTCAAAACGTTTATTTAGATTTGAAATCGACAGCAACGCTTCTCCCATCGTGACCCCTCCTTAAATTCTGTATACAAAAAAACAGAGGTATTGCGCTTTTACATTCGCAATACCTCTGTAGGAACAGTCGGTAATTTTTATTCAAAGTAAATCAATTGGAATTATAATATTTAAAATATCATCCATTTGAAAAGCTGTCAACAATAAAACTTTTTTCAGACACACTTGTTTACATCAGATACCTTAAATATAAATATATGCTTGAGATCACAATGGACAGCAGCATTAAAGGGAAACCCACCTTCAAATACTTCATGAATGTAATCGGATAGCCCTCTTTTCCAGCTAGACCAGCAACGATCAGATTAGCACTGGCACCGATCAATGTACCATTGCCACCCAAGCAGGCACCCAAGGCTAGACTCCACCAGAGGGGCTCCAGATTGGTGATCCCCATCTGCCCCATCTCCTGTATCAAAG
Source organism: Paenibacillus sp. FSL E2-8871 (assembly GCF_038000345.1). Classification (NCBI taxonomy): domain Bacteria; kingdom Bacillati; phylum Bacillota; class Bacilli; order Caryophanales; family Paenibacillaceae; genus Paenibacillus; species Paenibacillus sp. FSL E2-8871. Next base: position 3,827,621 of record NZ_JBBOBV010000001.1, read on the forward strand.
GAATCATCGTTGCTACAAAAGGAATATTATCAAGAAACGCAGAAGCAATTGCACTGACCCATAAGATCATCATCGAGCTCATGAGCACATCCCCACCCGTTAAATCAATCGCTTTGGCAGCCAGCTCCGCGATGACACCTGTCTCGACGAGTCCTGATACCAAAACAAACAGTCCGATAAAAAAGAAGATCGTAATCCATTCCACGCTGTGAAAAGCTTTTTCCAGCATGTGTTCTCCTCCGGTTAATAAGAGCAGTAAAAAAGCCCCCGCTAAGGCAACCGTCGCTGACTCCAAATGTAACGCCTGATGTAAAAAGAAGCCCATAATCGTAATTCCAAGTACGATCAAACATTTTCGCAACAGCTTATGATCTGTAATCATTGCCTTCTCATCCATGTTCATGATACTTTGCTGCAATTCCGGAGTGGATTTAATCTGCTTACCAAACATCAGTAGTAAAAGCGGGATATACGCTAACATAATGATGATAATCACAGGTGTTAGATTGCTGATAAAGGACATAAAAGTCAGCTCTTTCACAGCACTTCCGATCATAATATTCGGTGGATCTCCGATCAATGTTGCCGTCCCACCGACATTAGATGCAATAATTTGTGACATCAAAAAAGGCAGCGGATTTATGCGCAGTTGCCTTGTAATACTGAAGGTAACAGGCACCATAAGTAGCACTGTTGTAACATTATCCAAGAAAGCAGAAGCCACAGCAGTAACAACAAACAAAGCAATCAGGATTCTTCTCGGCTTCCCTTTCGCCAGCTTTGCTGATTTCACTGCCGCATATTTAAAAAGTCCTGTCTCTGCAGTAATCCCTACAATCATCATCATGCCTACAAGTAATCCGATGGTATTAAAATCAATGTGATGTAGTGCCGTCTCCTGATCCACAATGCCCATCGCTACCATAACAATTGCGCCTAACATCGCTAAGATCGTACGGTGAATTTTCTCAGAAATAATCAGTCCATAAATCAGTAGAAAAATACCTATTGCCCAAATTGCTTGCTGTTCCATGATATCCCCCGGTCCTTCTATCTAATTTCATTAATTGTACAACCTACTCATTATATAACCTATTTATCATAAAATAGATTTGTATTTTTCGCACTGGAATTGTGGATTACTCCATAAAAAACGACTCTGTCGAGTATTTATCGGAGAGCCGTTATGGAGTCGATTATTTCATTTTCAAAACCTGAGGCTCCTTAAAAGCGGTCAAAATACCTTTGCTCTGCACAATAATCATACCGCTTTCCAGCAAGGTTGGGCCGAACACTCTACCTGATGTTTTGAGCTGCACAACCGGTTTTGCGGAAATCAAATCTATCGCGATTAATTTGCCGTCAGTCTGGGCTACATACATGCCATGTCCAAGCAGATCGAAGCGGGCAATCGGATTGCTGATTCCACTGTACTGAACCGCTGATTTATTCGCCATTTTAACACCATAAATGCTCTGTTCGTTACTAAAAAGAATTCTTCCATCATAAGGACCAGCGGCGTAGGATAACTTAGCTCCGATGGATTCGTAAGAATAATTATCGCGTGTTACGGTAGCAGGATCAACATTGACTGGATAGCTGTAGACACCTTTTTGTCCTGTTATGAAAATTCTGTCACCGTCACTCCAAGCAATGCCCCCCTTTGGTGCTTCGGGATCATTCGGGTCAATATTAGCAGGGTTATAAACTACCGTCTTCACTACTTTACCTGTCTTAACATCCAAACTGTCGAGTGTAGTAAGAGGAAGAGCGTCGAATAAGGTAGCCTTCCGTTGTGTTATAAGCGTTCCATTAATCTCAGTAATCGGAAAATAATGATCTCTGTTATTCCAAAGCTCTTTACCCGTTGTTCGATCAAAGGCATGTAGAATGTCATACGTATACGTTCCGGATTCTGAGTTTTGAGCTAATATCAGGTTTCCCTCAACCATGAACGGTTCATACAGCTTTTCACCGAAATTATCACGCCACTGCAGTTTCCCATCCTTCAGATTGTAGGCTTGAATATCACCATTGGCAGCAAAAAGCTGATCTTTATCAATAACTAATTGGCTGATGCCTTTACTGTTTGCCGATGAACTCCATTTATTTTTTCCAGTAGCCGCGTTGACTGCATAGATTGTGCCTGCTTCTGAAGTCACATAGGCCACACCATCTTGGTAAAGTAACGGTGTCTTTAATTTGGAGCCATATTTCCACATTACTTTTCCCGTCTGAGCGTTAATGGCTAAAAGCTGACCCTTTTGTAGGATAAAAGCTTTACCCGCACCGACTGCAACAACGCCCTTGCCCATAATGTAGTCCGTCGGTATATCTCCTAGCGTTGGCAAATCCATCGTAGTGGACCACTCAACCTTCGCAGCAGACAAATTTACATAATAATCATCTAAATTCGAACCTATAAAGGAAGTGTGCGAATCAACCGCAGCAGCTTGTACCGGGTTTACCATAAGCAATAACCCTAAACCAATAATCACAGTACGAAGATACGACTTCAATAATGTTCCTCTCACCACCACACGCCTCCTCATATAAATGCTTCAATTGGATAGATTCTCAAAATAAAATATAATACTAATGACGAGCAGGATGTAAGAACATGGATTATTCTTCCTCATTTTGACATTCCAAAGAGCAGAAATCAAAACATTTACTCATAAACTTACAATTTGTAAGTTATTGTGTTATAATAATCACATTCTTCTATAAACGAACAAGCTTTATCAAATATATGAATAACAAGGGGTTTGTAATCATGAGTAACGAGGTAACCACAGCACCAGCATCCGATTTTGAATTCGGTATCTACACCTTAGGAGACATTGTAGCTGATTGTCATACCGGGAATAAGATCAGCCCGAAACAACGACTCGACGAAGTTGTAGCTGCGGCCAAGCTGGCGGATGAGGCGGGGCTTGATGTATTCGGTGTAGGTGAGCATCATCGTCTTGATTTTGCGATTTCTTCGGTTCCAGTCGTGCTGGCAGCCATCTCCCAGGTTACCCGCAGAATCAAGTTGACGAGCGCCACTACTGTATTAAGCACCATTGATCCCGTGCGCGTATTCGAGGATTTCGCCACACTTGATTTACTATCAGATGGCCGTGCAGAGATTATTGCTGGACGTGGTGCTTTTGTGGAATCTTTTCCGCTCTTTGGGTACGAACTTGAAGACTATCATCGACTATTCGCCGAGAATATTAATCTGCTTCTCGAGCTTAATAAGCATGAAATTATGAACTGGGAGGGTTCCTTCCGCTCATCCTTGAAGGATTCTGAGATTGCACCACGCCCTCTTCAGCAAAGCCTTCCTGTATGGATTGGTGTAGGTGGTTCTCCTGAAAGCGCGGAAAAAGCTGGCGTACTCGGAACTGGAATGGCCATCGCCATTCTTAGCGGTAGTCCAGAACCTTTCCAAGAGCTTGCTGCAACTTATCGACGCGCTGGAATTCAGGCGGGTCATGCCCCTGAATCTTTAAAGATTGCGATTACTAGCCACGGCTACATTGCCGAAACTTCACAGCAAGCGCTCGATGAATATTACCCATACTACTATAGTTATCGTAATTCCATCAGCCCAAAACCTGGTCAAGATTACAGCGTGTCTCGTGACGACTTTGGGCAATATGTATCTGCTGATAACACGATGGCTGTAGGTAGCCCGCAGCAAATTATTGAAAAAATCCTCTATCAGCATGAGCTGTTCGGCCATAGCCGCTTTATGACTCAGCTCGACATCGGCGGCCTTCCTTACGCCAAGGTAGCCAAAGCTATTGAACTATTGGCAACTGAGGTCGCCCCTGTCGTACGACGCGAGATTGCCAAGAAGAATAGCCGATAGAACTGAGGGGCTGTACCAGTTAATAAAAAAGCACTTCTCCCGCTCGTGGAGAAGTGCTTTTTGTGCTGTTGCAACATTGTGCCTTGCTGTAAGAAGTGAACCGGAAGCTCTGCTCAAGAATTAGGGAATATCTCCCTGAAAATCGGAGATTTCTACTCAATAGACTAACAATTAGGGAATACCTCCCTATAATTAACCTGATTCGGCGGTAAATATAGATATTTCCCCGATTTTTAGGGAGGAATTCCCTGATTTCACTCATTTAGAGTAATTATCAGCTATTTTCAGGGAGCTTTTCCCTAATTACTCTCAAAAAAAAGAAGCTGCCCATAAGTAGATCACTACTTTTGAGACAGCACTTATGCTCATCACGCAAAGGATGGTTTATTGTTGTCTACCTTCCCGCTAATAAGCTTCTTATATTCATCGTCTCCACCATCTAAAGAAGGCGCAGTATAAATTTGAGCTGAAGCTGGTTGCTGAGCGGAATGGCTCGACCCTGTTTTGCTTGTGGTATTCTTATTATCTTCTGCACTCCTGCTTCCACCACTTGCAGAGCGGAGAACAGCACCCGATAAGTTGTTAATACCCTTTATTCGCTTCATGCTTAATCCTCCCCTACTAAATGATTGATGGTACGGAATAAATCCTGATTATTCGCAACTACCGCCTTAAGATCATCCGCAGATAATCCATCACTCCCTGAAAAGTGTACGGAAAGAACATACTTCTTACCTAGAGGATAGCATAGGATATATACCTCCGCAACTTCCGTGCGTTGAAAAAAAGTCCATTTGCTCGATAAAAATGCATCTACCACACTAGGCTGCTTCTCATTCCCTTTCGTAACAGTCAAGGAATAGGAGTGCCCACGTCCGACATTCCCTCCCACCTGAACAAGCTGTTCCTTCTCTTGAGCCTGCCAGATCGCAGCACCGATCACACGACAATGCTTCGGAGGTAAGAAAGAATTGCGAATCGCCTCACTGAGTGCGTGATACTTCTCTCCATCCTCAGAGATGGTCACATTACTATTATATTGCCAAAAAAAATGAAGGATACTTTCTTTGCGCCTTAATTCCATCTTTAGCTGCTCTAAATCTTTCACCGGGTCACGGAATTTTCCAAACCCCTGGACACTATCAATAATCTTACCACAGCTCACATCCACAGCAGCCGTAGGATTATCATGGTGCATCTCATACTCTAAAGCCGTAATTCCCGACAAATCGGACAACAGATGATATTCTTCAACATTCTGTCCAGGGATTAAATCGTCGCGGGCAGTCACCTGATCCGGCACTAAGCAAAAAACGCGATTACGCCGTAATCTGGCCCAAAACAATCCCATTTCAAACCCCGTATTATCACGAGTCACATAATAAAATTTACCGCGTATTTTGGCGACATCATCTGGCGAGAACACAAATACGGCAAAATCGCTCTCATCCAAATTTCTCTCCAGAGCCTCCATCGTGTATTCATTCGCTCGAAAGGCATTGGCATACCAAGGATGTACTTCAGCATCCCTCTTCAGCTGCTCATGAATCGCTCTTGCATAACGTATGGATTCCCTGGAAGATCCAATGAATAGCTTTGGTTTAGTCACGGCAGTGCTCCTTCATCCTTCCCGATATGTAATAATTATACAAGTCTTTAGACCACCGGAAAAGAGGCCAAGTTCTCATAAATATCTCAAAAAATATTATTCTAAACCTCGTAAAGTGGGTAAAAAATTACGACTACTTTGAAAAAGCGAGGATACTATGAAAAAAATGATAGGTGTCACATTGCTTGCAGCAAGCCTTGTGGGTATAACAGCGTCACAGCCTGCTGAAGCTAAAACGGCAGCAGTTAGTTATACCGCTCAGGTATACGCGAACTCTTTAAATGTACGCAGTGAGCCGGCAAAGAATGCAACTGTTGTAGGATCTATTAAGAACGGAGCAAAGGTAACTGTGACCGATGAACAACACGGGTGGTTGAAGGTTAAGACGGGGAACACCTCTGGCTGGGTAGCCGGCTATTACCTTAAAAAGGTGAACAATAGCTCCAAGCAATCTGGCGCTTCTGGATCATCGGTAGCTTCCAAACCCAGCACTACTTCTTCCACCTCAACCAGCGCCTTGAGTAGTACCACAAAGGTTACAGTTACGGCAGATTCACTACGCGTTCGAAGCGGTCCAGGCACACAATATAAGGTACTCGGTTCTTTAAAAGCTAAGGATACAGCTACCCTCCTCCTTCGTCAGAACGATTGGGCACGAATTCGAACAGCTAGCGGTGACATCGGTTGGGTCGCAGCGCAATATATCCGATCTGGAACCACGCCAAGAAGCACAAGCACTACAAGCAACATTTCGCGCACAGGAAATTTACGAGGAAAATTAATTGTCGTAGATCCCGGTCATGGCGGCAGTGATCCGGGAATGCTCGGCACTACATATAACACCATGGAAAAGGATTTGAATCTGCAAACTGCAATTTATGTTCGCGATGCCCTTGTAGCTAAAGGTGCACGGGTAGAAATGACACGTACCCGGGAAGACCAGAAGCCTACACTCGCTCGGCGTGTTCAGATGAGTGAGGCTCTGCGTGCAGATGCATTTGTAAGCATTCATTATAATTCTTCTCCGAAAAAAGTGTCCGGGACACTGACCTTCTTTTACTCCGAATCCGATGATCTGAAGCTGGCACGAGCGATTGAAACCCGGCTGGGACAAGGTATCGGTCTTAAGAGCAACGGGTTGTCCTTTGGCGATTATCACATCCTAAGGGAGAATCGAATTCCAGCTACCTTAGTTGAACTCGGATTTCTTACCAACCCTACAGATGAGTCAATTGTCCGCAAATCCTCCTATCAGAAAAAAGCAGCCAAGGCTATCGCGGAAGGATTGGCAGACTATTTCAAAAACTAGACAGACCTATAAATAATCAGCAAAGAAGCAGGCTAGGAAATTCCCTAGCCTGCTTTAGTTTGTATTTCATATTTAGCCTTCTATTAATCCCTTCTTAATCAGAAAATTACGAGCTACATCCTCTTCCTTGAGCGCATCCACATCAACCTCTGCGTTCAATTGCTGCATTTCTTCGTCACTGATCTGTCCGTTCAATTGATTTAAGATGCCTTCCAATTCAGGGTATTTATCTAGCGTTTCCTGACGAATAATCGGTCCTGCATCATAAGGTGGGAAGAATTCTTTATCATCCTGCAGAATCACCAGATCATGTACTTTAATTTGCGCATCCGTCGCATATGCATTGGTTACATCTGTTTCCCCATCGTCGATCGAACGGTACATGATACCATGGTCCATTCCTTTGCTCTGCTTGAAATCCATACCGTAAAGTTTCTGGATACCTGGGTACCCGTCCTCACGATCCAAGAACTCGAACTCTACGCCAAGAACCATTTCTCCAGATACTTTCGCCAAATCGCTGAAAGTCTTTAGATTGTACTTCTCAGCCGTTTTGCGACTAACAGCTAAAGTATAGGTATTATTTATGCCGAATGGATCCAGAAAGGCCAGTCCATCTTTTTCAAGCAGTTCTCTGGTTTTGGCCAACGATTCCTCGGAGTTTCCTGTCTTCTCCTGATAGTAATTAGCTACAATGGTACCGGTGTAATCCGGATATAGCTGGATGTTATTATTCTCAAGTGCACTCCAAGCTACATTAGAGCCTCCCAAGTTCATCTGGCGCTTCACTTTAATATCTGTTTTATCTTCTATCAAATCTGCCATCATATGAGCGAGTAAAACATTCTCCGTGAAGTTTTTAGAGCCAATTGTGATTTCTCCACTGTTACCCGCAGCAGCGTTATTATTCCCGCCACCACACCCGGCAAGTAGCGCCCCCATTAATACTGTAGTTAAAACGCCTGTCATCAATTTTGGAATTTTCATATATAATCTCCCCTTTTATATTCTTTCGAGACCAGAGTTTTAGTTATACTTTCAATCCCTTTGGAGTCGTTAACCGTTCAAGCAAACCAAGCAGATAATCCAGCACGAGTGCAAGAATCGCAGCCGGAATAGCGCCAAGTAAGGTTAGTGCTTCGATGTTCCGTTGAATACCTAGGAAAATAAATTCACCCAATCCGCCAGCACCGATAAAGGCTGCCAGTGTTGCTGTCCCGACATTAATAACTGCAGCAGTACGGATCCCCGCCATAATTACACTTAAAGCTAAAGGGAGTTGAACCCTGAATAGAATTTGCCAGCTCTTCATACCCATTCCCCGGGCCGCTTCCACTATAGACGGATCCACATCAGTAATTCCCGTGTAGGTGTTGCGGATAATTGGCAGCAGTGAATACAGAAACAAAGCTACAACTGCCGTCTTCATCCCTATGCCAAATAAAGGAATCATAAATCCGAGCATCGCCAGACTAGGTATTGTCTGAAAAATCCCAGCCGCACCAAGCGTAATCCCTTTCAGAGGTTTAACCCGTGTAATCATGATTCCAAGCGCAATGCCAACAATAATTGCAAATAACATGGACAAGAGCACAAGTTGCATATGCACTCCCATAGAATGAATCAAATCTTCCCTACGTATATCTAATTGATATATAAGTTGTTGCCATAACGATTGATCTCTCATACAGACACTTCCTCCTCTTTCGTGCCTCCCCATTGTGCTGCAAACGCCGTCAGAAGACTACCTCTTGTAACAATCCCGGCAATGTTCCCCTCAGCGGTTACAATCGGAATAATGCCGTAAGGAGCTTCCGTAATCAATGATAATGCGTCTCTTGCTGTTGCTGTATCCTGCAGCACCACCCCAGGTAGTGTCATAATTTCTTCGATAGTAAGGCTTTGTTCCATTTTAGCGGTAACATCATAAGCGGAGACTATGCCAAGCAGCTTACCTTTCTCGTTTCCAACCAGTAGTGTATCCATTTTGCGTTGACGCATAAAGGTAAGAGCTTTACCCAGCGTGCGGCTTGGAAGAGATGTGGATGGATTGTCACGCATGACTTCTGTTACGGGGATATACTCAGGGTTTTGGTAAATACGGTTTTTGCCGATAAATGACTCTACGAAATCATTAGCAGGCCGGCTGAGCAGCTCATACGGTGTATCTAGTTGAACGATTTCACCATCTTTAAGAATAGCGATTTTATCTCCAAGCTTCAGTGCTTCATCCATATCATGTGTTACAAATACAATTGTCTTCTTCACTTCTTGTTGCATGCGTAGCAGCTCATCTTGCAGCTGTTCACGGGTAATGGGGTCCAAAGCGCCAAACGGTTCATCCATCAATATGATCTCGGGATCAGCTGCCAATGCACGAGCTACACCTACACGCTGCTGCTGCCCACCTGATAATTGTTTCGGATAACGTTTGGCAAATATTACCGGATCAAGTCCGACTAGGCGGAGCATTTCGAGCACCCGTTCTTTTTTCTTCTTCACTTCCCAGCCCTTTAGGTCGGGAATCAAGCCTACATTATCTTCTATGGTGTAGTGCGGGAATAGACCAGCTTGTTGAATAACATAACCGATGTTCTTGCGGAGGGTTACGGGGTTCTCCTTGGTGATATCTTTGCCGTGGATATAAATATGGCCTGAAGTATGCGGAACAAGACGATTTATCATTTTCATCGTTGTTGTCTTTCCGCAACCGCTCGGACCGATCAATACTAGTATTTCTCCAGCTTCAATTTCAAAGCTAATATTCTTAACTGCTTCATAACCATTCGGGTATTTCTTACCTACTTTTTCAAATTTCAGCATGAGGTTCCTCCTTCTAATATCTATCGTCAGATCATCTCTCCAATTACTCTGTAAGTTAAACTATAACAAACAATCCCCAAACTGACAACCTATATGCATTCAATAGGTTGTTTGTTAATAATTGTAATATGTTAATTATAAAAAAAGGCTATCCAGTGATAACCCCCGCTGGATAGCCTTTTTTAAGCTATTATTATAAATGATTTTCTGAATTTTTATTGATAAATTGTTCCGTTCTTTGGTACATTTTCTCATCACCAACTGCTACAAGTACATCATGTTCTCTGAGTATGACATGCGGACCTGGAGAGATGGTTATATCAGCACCTCGGCGAAGCGCTATAATCGTAGCCCCTGTATTCTGCCAAAATTGTAATGCTCCAATGGTTTTACCAACCACATGTGATTCTTCATGGATTGTAATTTCTTCCGGGTGGTACGGTTTTAAATTCTTCATCCGGTCTGATGCCTCGATAATTCCAGTTAGTAGCTTCTCAAATTTACCGTCGAGCTTCTTCTTTTCAAGCAATAATTGCTGTAGATCCTGTTTCAACGAATAAGCTGATTTCAGATAATTATTCCTGGTAATATACTCATACGCCTTTTGATCAGAGATGACAATAATCTCTTTCCCCTGCGAAACAAACACTATATTCTCATCCTTCAATAATCCCATAGCCTTACGAATCGTTTCTGGAGAAACATGATATTGCCCTGCCAATAGAGAACGCCCGGATAGCTTACTCTGTACGGGAAATTCCCCGCTTACAATTCTTTGTGCAATATCAAGGGCTATAGACTTATAACCGGATATTTCTTGCATGGACATTGTCGATCTCCTTACTCTGGCGTGAATTATAAACATGCTCAAGTATACCTTTTTTCACTCACCAAATAAAGATGTCCTGCCTTATCCAAATATTTGATATACCAAAAATAAATTTAACGATACAACCAGACCAGAGATAAGCCAGCCGAGAGCAGCTGTCATCTTACGATTCACTAACCCGCCCATAATCTGACGATTGCTTGTAAACATAACCAGTGGTACCAGAGCAAAGGCAATCCCAAAGGATAAGATCACCTGACTGATAACGAGCGCCTTCGTTGGATTTACACCAAAGCCAATGATAGCCAAAGGTGGAATTATCGTAATCGCACGGCGTAAGTACAGGTTAATTCTTTTGTTGATGAAGCCTTGCATCACTACATCACCAGCCATAGTTCCTACAGAAGAGCTCGATAGTCCAGCGATGAGTAGTCCTAAACCAAACGAGATCGCCGTTACGGGTCCAGCTAAGTGACTAAATTGCTGAAACGCAACATCCAAATCCTCAACCACGATACCATTTTTGAAAAATAATGCGGCCGAGACAATAACCATTGCCAGATTCACTGCACCTGCAATAATCATCGCAATAATAATATCTATGAATTCCAGTTTAAAAATCTGTTTCTTTTCCGCTTCATTTACTCCGACAATTCGGTTCTGTGTAAGTGATGAATGTAGATAAATGGCATGTGGCATCACGGTTGCGCCTAGAATTCCTGCGGCCAAAAGGATGCTGTCCACCCCTTCAAACTTAGGTGTAAACATGCCTACAGCAACAGCACCCATATCCGGTTTAGCTACAATAACTTGAAAAGCAAAGGCTAATACAACTATAAGAATCATTGCAGCAATTCCGGCCTCAAGGGAACGGTAACCCCGGCGCTGAAGCTCTAGGATAGCAAATGAACCGACCGCAGTAATGAGTGCTGCCGGCAGCATGGGAATATCAAATAATAGATAAAGCCCCAATGCTGCCCCGATAAACTCCGCCAGATCCGTAGCTATAATCACCAATTCACTTTGAATCCATAAGAAGATCGATACACTCTTCGGAAAACGATCATGAGCGATCTCCGGCAGATTCTTTCCTGTAGCAATACCAAGCTTGGCAGATAACGCCTGAATAAGAACGGCCATTAAATTCGAGGCTACAATCACCCATAATAAAAGATAGCCGTATTTTGAACCTGCCGTAATGTTGGTGGCAAAATTACCTGGATCCAGATAAGCAACCGCAGCGATAAACGCTGGACCTAAGAAAGGAAGTAATCTTTTAATTCCTTTGGTCTCCCCATTAAGTACGGCTTGCGCCGAAATGGAGTTTTTATGTTGTCTCATATGCGGTTGTTCTATATGTGGTTTTTCTATTAAAGTTTGTTCCAACATGTCAATTCCTCCTCTTGCCCAAAAAAAAGTTGTCTATATACACGAAAGTTTCCTCTGTGCAACTTATATTTAAAGTATATGCTCATTTCTGAAAAATGTAAATATGTTTCATAAGAAATTTTCATATGCTTGTCCACCTACGACCAAGAACAAAAAAACCGGACGACATCAGGAATTACCCGATCTTCGCCCGGTTTAAGCCAATTACTCCGAAAGCTTATGGTGTGAGACTTTGAATATCTCTTCTCATTTGTTCATTCTGCATTTTCAGCTCATTTAATTCTGAAGCTCCTGATAATCAGGCGATGCTTGCTTTCTCGACCCATGCCCGTGTCCATGTTTCCCACCCAGTCCGAACATCATAAATAACATCATCAAAGGACAGATCAATGTGATTAACCAAGACCAATTCATAACATTACCTCCTACAATTTCATTATGACCTCTATATCATAAAGAAAAGTTGTGGAGAAAGGATGTGCTGTGAATTACGAATTTTTCTTCCATGTATCCTTCAGCGGCACAATTCGGTTCAGTACCAGCTTATCTGCTGTGGTATATTTCTTATCCACACAGAAGAATCCATGCCGGATGAATTGAAATTTATCTTCTGGAAGTACACTCGCCATGGAAGGCTCCAACAAACAATCCTTCAGAATGGTTAGGGAATCTGGATTAAGATACGCGTCCCAGCGCTCATCCTCTTCTTTAGGACCGTCGTTATCTTTTAGCAACCGCTCATATAGATGAACTTCCGCCTTGATCGCGTGCTCTGCCGATACCCAGTGGATAGTCGCTTTAACCTTCCGTTCATTAAATCCACTTCCACTCTTCGTTCTCGGATCATAGGTGCAGCGAAGCTCTATAACTTCTCCAGTTGCTTCGTCCTTGAGCACCTCATTGCATTTAATGAAGTAGGCGCCCTTTAACCTAACCTCATTCCCTATAGTCAGCCTGTGATAACCTTTGGGTGGCTCCTCCATGAAATCCTCTTGTTCAATATAAAGCGTCCGTGAAAAAGGAACTTCCCTTTCCCCGAGCGTCTTATCCTCACTGTTATTCTCAATCTTCAGCCATTCGCTTTGATTCTCAGGGTAGTTAGTAATAACCACCTTTAGAGGCTTTAGAACAGCCATCATGCTAGTTGCCTTCGCCTTCAAATCTTGTCTAAGCGAATGTTCTAACATGGCAATATCTACAATGGTGCTATTTCTAACAAAACCAATTTCCTTCACAAAATTCCGAATACTCTCCGGCGTAAAACCTCTTCTCCGCAATCCGCGAAGCGTTGGAAGTCTTGGATCATCCCAGCCATCCACATAATGTCCTGTAACCAGTTGTCTAATATACCGTTTACTAGTAACGACGCCGGTGATATTTACGCGTCCGAACTCCCTTTGCTTTGGAGCCTCAGGGGTATCCAGTTCATTCAGTACCCACTCATACAGTGGTCGATGATCCTTAAACTCAATAGAACATAGGGAATGCGTAATCCCTTCGATCGCATCTTGTATAGGATGGGCAAAATCATACATCGGATAGATGCACCAATCCTTGCCGGTTCTATAATGCTCCGCATGAATGATTCTGTAAATCACTGGATCACGTAAGTTGATATTAGGTGAGCTCATATCTATTTTAGCCCGTAATACTCTGGCTCCCGTCGGATAGGCTCCATTCCTCATCTCCGTGAATAACTTCAAATTCTCTTCCACAGAACGCTCCCGATAAGGGCTGTTCTTTCCCGGCTCCGTAAGCGTTCCTCTATAAGCTGACACCTCTTCAGGTGATAAATCGCAGACGTAGGCTTTTCCTTTTTGAATTAACTTTACCGCGCTATTATATATTTTTTCCGAATAGTCTGATCCGTAGAAAGTATGGTCTGGCGGGTAGCCCATCCATAGCATATCTTCGCAAATAGCATTTACATACTCCAGATCCTCTTTTAAAGGATTGGTGTCATCGAACCGCAAATGGAACTTCCCGCCATACTTTTTCGCCGTCGTATAGTTCGTGTGAATAGCATACGCACTGCCAATATGCAAATACCCATTAGGCTCCGGTGGGAATCTCGTGCAAATATCTCTACTGTAAGTCCCAGCTTCCAGCTCTTCTTGAATCAATCTGTCGATGTAACTCTCTGCTAATACTTCCGGTTCCTTGTTCATTGGTATTACCTCCTGTTTATAAGTGATATCCGCCTCTGTAAAATAAAAAGAACCTCACCTCCAAGACTTATGGTCTTGGGGACGAAATTCTCGCGGTACCACCCCAGGTTCATTAATATGTCGCCATATTAATCTCATCAAGTACGGCAATGCAGCTTTCGCAGCGCTTATACTCTAGCTCTATAACAGGAGCTCCCGTCATACCATCCCCGTCGATCGGTTCCGATATGCCGCTCAGAGGCTTGTTTCGATAAAATCTCCCTTACCCTGTTCTCATCATTCAGGGCTCTCTGTGAAGGAATGATTTTATTTACTCTTCTCGTCATCGCGTTTAATTATTTTGTATAGGATACCAAATTGATGGTCCTGTGTAAATGGTGCTGTACTTCTGTCTTCTTACAATTTAATCCTCGCTCAGAGCCGTTATCAGTTCCAACACTACTTCATTATCAGGCTCTACAGCCAAAGCTCTACGCGCGTAATCCAGTGCAGCCCCTTCAGCTCCAAGCTCATAATTACAAATCGCCATACTATAAAGCACCGAGGCTAATGGTTCTTCCGAATTGGCATGCATAGACCGTTCTAAGTAGGCTAACGCCTCCTCGAACTTATCCATTTCATACAGCAGTAACCCAGCATCCAGTGATAGGTCATAGCTCTGTTCCATCGGATAGTAACCTGTCCACATTAATCGTATTCCCTGCTGAAGATCCAGCATTTCTTCATCACTGGCATCCGGCAGCAGCTCCGAAATCTTTTCTGCACTATGGATAAACCATTCTGCATCATACCCACCTAAGCGCCAAAAAGCCAAAATCTGCTGGAGACCCATTGTATCTAATTGCTGATCCATCCATTCCTTCATACTGAAGAAATCATCCGGGCCAAAACGCTCTATAAACCGCTTGTAACCTAACCGAGTGTTCGTATAGCTCATCGGCGCGTCCAGCATAAGAATGCATCCGATATTCAAGTTTTTGTAATGATGAGTGGTAAATAAGGAGTGTGCTCCTTTTTGCTCCAACATATACTGAATTGCATGATAATTCGCCGTTAAGGAGAAGCTACCGTGATGAATCAGCAAAGGGGGTTCCGCAAATTCCCAATTCTCTATTCGGTGATCTCCCTTATCCGCTGTAAGGAGTACGAACCCTTCTATAGACAACTTAGCTAGCCGCTCCAAACAAGTAAGCCCCACAACAGGAAACAGAATATGGGAATCCTCCAGCTTCTGCTGATAGAGCTTTATAACATCGTGATAGGGGTAGGTTTCTACTTCGTAATTAGCCGCTCGAACATAATGATACTGTGGGATGATTGTACCGAGTACATCAGAGGGGTTGTCCGATCCTGCAGACTCTGAATACTGAATCGACACCTCACATTCAAATATTTTACCTTCATCCACATAAATTAATTCCTGCGGGATACTGTCAAAAAAATAATTCGCCACAAGCAGCAGCGGCTGCTGTAAATCACCAGGTTTGATGCTGAGCTTAGCCTGTACTAAATACAGTTCAGTATCCTGTACAGCATCAAATCGTGCGAAATCCAGTATACCCTGCTCTACGAATGGAAGTAAGCTTGGGTGCTTCTGCCAGCTGGTTATATTTTTAACGGGTAAATCACTCATCACATAACGAAAAGGAGGAAGTGGAGTCCCCGCATAATCTATGATTTCGCATAGCTTCTTAAGGATATGGAACGCTAACCGACCCGCTCCCGCTCCCAATTCCAGTATAGTGACTGTCTCAGAGAGATGTCCTTGTCCAGCCCGATCTTGCAGGAATCCGAAGATCATTTCCGCATATGCTGTCGCAATCATAGGATTACTCGTAATATACTGCGGAACCTGATCATTATTCCAAGCCTTTAATCCCTGTTCTTCATAATAAGCCCGCTGCAACTCCCAAATGGGTGCTTCACTGAATCGATAGTGCTGCCCTTCGTTACCTGTCATCTATTTCTTAACCTGCTCTCTGTATATCTTGTTAGAACACCTATGATACTTATTCCGCTCTCAATGTACGTGATCTGAAAATGACGTATTCAGCCTCTGTAGGAATGGAAACGGAAAATGATAATAATGCCGCCTTGGAGGTTAAAGAGTCAGGTCCTTTTAAAGTTTGGTAGTAAGAGTTCCCTTTACTGTCCACACTCACCAGCTCCAGTTCCGCATTCCCTTTAGGGATAACAAAACCAGAGGTATTTTGCACGCCTAAGGTTAGTCTGTATTCTTTCCCAGATTGAGTCTGTGTTAGCTTAAACGGATATAACGGATATGGATGTGCTGTTGTTTCCACTGGGTAAGGGGCAAGCGCTCGATCCGCCTCAGGCTTTGCCCATTCCTCCCCTTTTCTAGCGCCAATGCCAAGGGTCAATTTATTCACGTTATTGAACTGAGTTTCCCAGCGAAATGTCTTTAACCCCTCTAGAATAGGGGATGCTGGAACAAACAGGATTCCGTCCTTGATCTCTGGGGCGATCCCTAACGAATCTTCTGTCTCCCCATTAAATTCTGCCTCTAGCTGCCCTGCTTTAATCTTCCCTACAGAGCGATCCAGTAGTGAAACCGTAACGCTGTTCGTTAATGCGTCATAGAGCAAATCTGCACCAATCGCACTCGAGAAAGCCCGAATCGGCACCATTAATTTACCTGATTTAAAATAAGGAGCGAGTTTACCTGGAAAAAGGACGTAATACCCCCCATATGACAGTGGCATTACCTGAGTCCCTAACTGAACAGCCGCCGACACCGATGTAGGTGTAACCGCGGAACCCGCGGCGAACATAATTACCAACAGACCTATGACATAAGCTCTTATTCTCCCTAATCGTTGTAAGGACTCCTTAATGTGATTCATCTCAAACCCCTCTCCCTCTCTACTCCGTCTAAAACAAAGCCTCTATTAGTAATAATCAATGATCCCCTTGCTCATGTCAACTTGTTCCACTTTTGTTATTCATCATATAAGACAGGATTCCGCATATATTTTCATTGAGTTATTTAGAATCATGAAAGGAGTGCGATGGATGACTGCAGATGGACAGGATTCGCCAAGAAAGACAAATATCCCTCAGCCCATTCGAAGCGATGGCGCAGGGGGATTAGATAAAGGACCACGTGATATAATGCGGGATTTGGAGAATCCCGACATGTTTGTCCCTCCCGTGACCGATGCCGGTCTCGTCCCCAATTTAAAATTCTCTTTCTCCGATGCACATATGCAGCTTAATCATGGTGGCTGGTCGAGAGAGGTGACGGTCAGAGACCTCCCCATCGCCACTACACTAGCTGGCGTCAACATGAGCCTAACCCCCGGTGGAGTTCGTGAACTCCACTGGCATCAGCAAGCGGAATGGTCTTATATGCTGCTAGGTCGAGCTCGAATTACTGCCGTAGATCAAAATGGTCGAAACTTCATAGCAGATGTGGGGCCAGGTGATCTATGGTATTTTCCGCCAGGTATTCCCCACTCTATACAAGGTCTTGAAGAAGGCTGTGAGTTTCTGCTTGTATTCGACGATGGAAGTTTCTCTGATCTAAACACCTTGTCCATTTCCGATTGGTTTGCCCATACTCCTAAAGAAGTTCTTTCGGCTAACTTTGGGGTGCCTGCCGCTGCATTTGACTCTATTCCCACCGAACAGGTCTATATTTATCAGGATCAGGTTCCGGGTTCATTGCAAAGTCAAAAGGTAGAATCTCCATACGGAGAGATCCCACAAACCTTTAAACATTCCTTATTGGCTCAACCTCCGCTGAAAACTCCCGGCGGGAGCGTCAGAATAGTCGATTCCAGTAACTTTCCCATCTCCAAAACCGTAGCTGCCGCATTGGTAGAAATTGAACCCGGAGGGATGAGAGAGCTGCACTGGCATCCAAATAACGATGAATGGCAGTATTATCTTACCGGAAAAGGACGCATGACCGTATTCGCTGGAAATGGTGTAGCACGTACCTTCAACTACAGAGCGGGCGATGTAGGATATGTTCCTTTTGCGTTTGGACATTATATTCAGAATACAGGCGACGACTCCTTATGGTTCCTTGAAATGTTCAAAAGCGATCGTTTTGCCGACGTTTCTCTGAATCAATGGATGGCTCTCACTCCCCATGAATTGGTTCAAAGTAACCTGAACGTTGGACCAGAGGTAATGAACGCCTTAAGGAAAGTGAAATGGCCCGTTGTGAAATATCCTAAGACAAGCAAAAACGCCTCCGACGTCCCTAAAGGACGGTAAGCGTTTTTGCTAGAAATATAAGGATAAGGTGTAGTGTGAAACTTATACTTTCTTATATTTTTAAAAGAATAGGATGCTTCACCTGGTAACTATTCGCCGGTCTCCGCAAATCGTTTGATTCTTTCCTCAATCTGGTCACGCACACGCTGGAACACTGCCCACTTCTCTTCATCGGTCCCTTGCGCTTTTGCCGGATCATCGAAGCCCCAGTGTTCCCGTTTGACCTTCGGAGGCGTCATTGGACATTTATCCGCAGCGTCCCCACATAACGTAATGACTAAATCAGCATTATTCAGCAGATTAGAATCAATCATATCCGAGGTCTGTCCAGTGATATCTATGCCTACTTCGCTCATAACTTGTACAGCTTTTGGATTTAGACCATGGGCTTCAATTCCAGCGCTGTACACGTTCCATTCTCCCCCTAAATATTGCTTCGCCCAGCCCTCAGCCATCTGACTCCGGCAAGAGTTTCCTGTACATAAAAAATAAATCGTTTTCTTGTTCATCCTGATCTTCCCCTTTTCAAATTAAGTAATCAACAACCACAGATAAAGACCTAAAAGTGTAATAAACAACGTTGGGATAGTTAATATAATGCCTGTCTTAAAATACGTTCCCCAGGATATCTTCACACCTTTGGCCGAAAGCACATGGAGCCACAACAGCGTTGCTAGTGAGCCAATCGGGGTGATTTTAGGGCCTAAGTCTGAACCTATAACATTCGCATATATTAATGCCTCTTTAATAACTCCGGTTGTATGCGTTGCATCAATTGCGAGTGCGTCAATCATTACAGTAGGCAGATTATTCATCAATGATGAGATCAATGCAGCAATGAACCCCATACCCATAGTTGCAGCGAATAGACCCTGATCAGCAATCATTCCTATCGCCTTAGCGAGTAGATCAGTTAGACCCGCATTCCGAAGTCCATATACCACGACATACATTCCAATGGAGAAGAACACAATCGCCCAAGGTGCTCCTGTAAGCACTTCTTTCACCTTGACGGAAGGACTTCTTCTCGCGAGGAGCATGAACAAAATTGCAATGATTCCCACAACCACTGATACCGGTATCTTCAAGAATCCACTAACGAAATACCCTATTAAAAGAATAGCCAGTACAATCCATGATAATCGGAACATCTTCTTATCTTTAATAGCCTCTTGCGGATCTTTTAGTTCGGAATCATTAAATCGCTTCGGAATACTTTTGCGAAAAAAGAAATAAAGCACCACGATACTCGCTATCAATGAGAATAGCGTAGGTACAATCATTTTCCCCGCATACTCCATAAAGGTAATTCCAAAAAAGTCAGCCGATACGATATTCACAAGATTGCTAACCACAAGCGGCAATGAGGTGGTGTCCGCAATAAAGCCGCTAGCAATAATGAATGGAAATACTTTTTTCTCATCAAAATTCAGCGCTCTTACCATAGCAAGTACAATAGGGGTAAGTATTAGCGCCGCTCCATCATTTGCAAAAAAGGCAGAAACCAACGCACCAAGAACGATGACATAGACAAACATTCGTGTTCCGTTCCCCCGTGCTGCTCGCGCCATATGTAACGCTGCCCATTCAAAAAATCCAATACTGTCTAAAATTAAGGAAATTAAGATAATTGCAACAAACGCCAAAGTAGCATTCCACACCATCTGTGTTACATCCAGGACATCATTAAAGCTAACTACCCCAGCTAGTAAAGCAATGATCGCTCCGCCGCAGGCTGACCATCCAATCGATAAATTTCGAGGCTGCCAGATTACAAAAATTAAAGTTACCATAAAAATAAGTATGGCTAGAATGACCACTTTCTCAACACTCCTATAATCTACGAATAAATCCTATATCACCATATAACTATATAGTTATATACAGTCTAAAAAACTACAACTATATTTTAGTCGCAGCACGGTGCTTTAACTTCTTTATTCAAACTAGCCAATATCGCGGCTGAGCTGGGCATTTGTTGAAGAACAGCCCTAAGATGCGGTTTATCCTCGACATTTAATGAATAATGCACCCACTGCCCTCGTTTGCTTTCTTTCACGATCCCTCGATTCTTCAATTTCCGTAGATGCTGACTGATCGCCGGCTGGGATATATCAAAAATATCAAGGAATTCACACACGCACCATTCCCTTTCTTTCAAAAGTGAAAGCATGGCCAGTCGCGTCTTATCTCCTAAGAGCTTCAAATCATCTGCAATATCCGTCAGTGACTGCATCCCTACTTCTCCTCCTTCCAACACTTATATAAGCGAATACTTATATTGTAATGAACTAGACATTTAGATGCAAGACTTTTATGTACTCGCTTCTTTTAATTGTTCTCAGAGTTTATATTTTGATTCAGTCCGTTAACTATTCATATGACTTAATATTACGTGTAAATCTGTCAGATCATATTTATGAAAAAAGACCGTCAGCTCTCTCGCGAGAACTATCAGCCTTATCTATTTCTATGAACTTATTTAATATATGGTTTAGGTTCTAGGAATCGTTACAACAAACTGGGTTCCTTCTCCAACTTTACTCTCCACATCAATATTACAATCATGTATTTTCAGAATCTTCATCACAATGGAAAGTCCAAGTCCATTCCCTTTAAGAGCGCTGCTACGCGCCTTCTCCACCATATAGAATCGATCAAAGATAAGCGGAAGTGCTTCCTCAGGAATGCCTTTTCCAGAGTCTTTAATATAAACCTTCACAAATTGCGCGTTCATCTCAATTTCAACATGAATGGTACCGTCTTGCCCCGTATATTTTATAGCATTATTTATTAAGTTCTGCCAGACCTGATCAAATAAATCTTTATCCACCGTGATCTCGCAAGGCAATAAATCCAATTCAATCATAATATCTTTCCGTGCCCACTGTGGTTCCGCTAATACGATCGTTCTTCTTAATTGTTCGTCTAATTGGAATGTGGTGGGATTAACCGGATGGTGTTCCGAATCGAGTGAGGCTAATCGGAGCAGATTATCACTAAGCCTAGATAGGCGTAAGGTTTCCTCATAGATAATATCCAGATGCTCTTTTTGCTCTTCTAATGGAATGACACCGTCTTGCAGCGCTCTTGTAAATCCTCTAATCGATGTAAGCGGTGACTGCATTTCATGAGAAACATTGCTGACAAAATCATCACGAACTGAGTCCATTTTCTGCAGCTCACTTGCCATACGATTAAAGCTCTCCATCAGTTCACCAAATTCATCTTTATTACGATAAGTCAATCGGACAGATAAATTGCCTGACGCCATTTCCTTTGCTGCAACAGTTAGCTTCTTAATAGGCTTCACAATATACCTGGACATGAACAAGATAAGCAAGCTTCCGATGACTAGTACAGCTAAAAGTGTAAACAGAAGCGTAATTCTCAAGCCTCTTACAATCGATGAAAAATCAATCTTAATAATGAAAGCACCTTTTCCATCATCTATCTTAGGAACCCCTACGATAGCAAGTCCACCCCTACCCGATAGAAAGACCGCATCGGTTGTGTTGGAATTGAATAAGATAGCAACTTTCTCCTTGTCTAAAGAAAAAATAGACTCACTTGGCTCATTAACAACCGCTATATCTATACCAAATCGATTAAGCAGATCTGCAAATGCGTTTACTTTTTCCGGATCATCTATCAGATTTGTCACCTTTGCTATATCTTTAGCAATATTAATAAACATATGGTTTGGGGTATTATTTTTTTCTGAAAACTGCATAAAAAGAAAAAAGGAAATAATTAAACTGACTAAAACAATACCAATGAACGTAACGACGATTCGAAGACGCAGGCTTTTTCTCACCATCTAGGCTAGCTCCAGACGATAACCAAGTCCTCTTACTGTAGAAATGATGAACTGAGGGATGGGTTCAAGACGTTCTCTCAAGCGTTTGATATGCACATCAACCGTCCGCTCATCGCCTTCATAATCCATTCCCCATATATTCTCTATTAGCTGAGTGCGGGTGAATATTTGCCTTGGCGAACCCGCCAAAGCAAATAACAGTTCACATTCCTTCTTTTTCAATTCAACCATTTGATCGGCATTAGCGACTGTTAAATTCCCTAGATCAATCGTTACTCCCCCTAATTGAATAACATTCGAAGGGGTTACATGATATCTCTTTAATAAAGATTTCACACGCAGTACCAATTCAATGGGATCAAACGGCTTTACTAAATAATCGTCTGACCCCGCATTAAATCCTCTGACTTTATCCTTAGACTCTCCTTTGGCTGTAACCATTAGGATCGGCATATCAATATAAGATCGAATATCTTCTGTCAGTTCTATACCATCAATATGAGGCATCATCACATCCACAATCGCTAAATCAATTTTTGTATGAGCTAGAATGTCTAATGCTATTTGACCATCTTCCGCTTCCACTACGGAAAACTGATCTTTTTCAAGATATAATCGTATTAATTTGCGGATATGGGAATCATCATCAACCACTAGAATTGTGCTCATACATCAATTTCCTTTCCAACATTGTATTTATTCGTATCGCAGAGATTCCATTGGATCGAGCTTGGCAGCCTTCGATGAAGGCATCAAACCAGCGACAATACTAATCCCTGTACTTACAACTAATCCGAATACGATATAAGATCCAGATAAGTTAATAAGCTTTACGCCAAAAGCATTTTCCAGAAGTATATTTAAACCAAAGCTAATGATAGCTGCAAAGATTATTGCGAAGACACCACTAAATATACCCAATAATGCGGATTCGGAAAAGAATATTCGCTTGATATCTTTCTTTCTTGCTCCAATCGCACGAAGGATCCCAATTTCTTTCGTCCGTTCCACTACACTAATGTAAAGTACAACCAATATCATAATCCCTGATACGATGAGCGAAATCCCTGCAATACCAGATAGAACGATCGTAGCCATATCCACATAAGTCGTGATACGCTCCATGATTTTTGCCGTTTGGGAGCCCGAGAAGCCCGCATCAACAGCCGCTTTATTAATATCATTTACATATTTCATATCCGTTGCAAAAGCATTAACCTGAATCGGGCCAATGGTAATCCCTTTATCAGTATACATTTGCTCCAGTGTCTGTGTTGGAATATATCCTGTTGGTGACATTTGCGCTCTTGGATCAGTGGCTTCATAAACACCAGAGACCGTGATTTCTTTTTCCAACGTTATCGGTTTATGTTGAGCATCCATTTCATTAATATACAGATGAATAGACTTCCCTACCATAGCATTCGGTTGGTCATTTCCACTTAATTGACTCGCTATTTTCGTTGGTAATAATACTTCATTTTCTTTCGGTAAAGCCCCTGCTTTAATCGTCGCTTTATCAAACGTATCGTTTAAGGTGGTTAATTGTGTAAGACTACTCGTTTGTTCCCCAAAAACCGTGGTAGATTTGCCTGTAATGGTTGTTATGGTCTCTACATGATCTACATTTGGAAGGTTACGAATCGTTTCAACATCGGCCTTTGTAAACGTAACGCCGGGTAACATCATCGCTTCTGGGCCCTTCATGTCCTTGGCTTCTGGATTTGGCTTAGTAATATCCACCAGTAAAGGGTCCATACTTGAATTTATTTCATTATTAATATAGCTCGTGATCCCATTTCCTAAGGAAAGCATCAAGAGTACACTTAAAATACCTATCGCCCCCCCCAATGCTACCAATACATTACGTTTGGCGTTAAGCTTCATATTTTGAAGGGCCATTTTGAAAGAAGCCATTAAGCTGAGATTTCGGGCCGAACCATCTCCCCCATCGTAGGTAGCTATGGAACGTTCCTTCAAATGAATATCGTCTTTCACCAATCCCTCTTCAAGCTTAACGATACGGCTACCGTAATCAGCTACTTTCTGCGAGTGGGTCACGGTAATGACCAAGATTCCTCTTTTCGCTATGCTGTCCAACAAAACTAAGATTTGATCACCTGTATCCTTATCCAGCGCACCCGTAGGTTCATCTGCCAGTATAATATCTGGATTGTTTGACAATGCGCGTGCAATGGATACCCGTTGCTTCTGTCCACCGGACAGTTGATTTGGACGTTTTTTCAGATGATCCTTTAATCCTACCTCAGTCAAAATTTCTATAGCACGCTTATTACGTTCTTTCTCGCTTGTATTCGTCATCTGCATCGCAACCGTAACATTTTCCAAGACTGATAAGTGTGGAATCAGATTAAAGTTTTGAAATACGAAGCCGATGTTATTCTTACGATAGTCATCCATTTCCTTTTCGGTCATCTTGCTTAGGTTCTTCCCGCGAACAAGGACATCGCCCTCATAATCAGAGTCCATTCCACCAATAATATTCATTAGTGTGGACTTGCCGCAACCGGATTCACCGAGGATAGAGACAAATTCACCTGTCTCAAAGCTTAAATTCACATCATGGAGTACTGGAACCTTTTCCTTACCATATAAAGTATACGATTTTTTAACATTCTTAACCTCTAATATGTTCATTCCGATCTCTTCCTCTCCTGGGTCACGATCTTTATCTCTTCCTTTGATGTTGCCTATCCTAACAAATTTATGTGAACTGATAATGAACTGGAATACCTCCACATCTTGAGACAATACATTTAAGGAGGAAGTGGTAACTACGGGGAACTTTTGGACTTCCGGCCGCTGTTGTCTCCAAATTTCCTGAATTGTACCGCTGTTAGCGGATGAAATTCGGAGACAAAGGCGGTCGCTACCGCTCCTACAGTTCCAAATTGCCCCTTCGTAACTCTCCTCCGTTTATTTTTAGGTCAAGTCATAGAAAAAGGCGAATTCTCACTCAGCATGGAGTCGAATTCGCCTTTTTCTGTTAGGCACATTTTATAAAGATTTAGTGAGTCATATAATAGGCAATTCGCCCAACTTCTTTACCTGTGTAATAGACGATATCAAAGATTAGCACTGCTAAGATAAATTTCGAGAGCAACGGATACTTGTTAAATAAAGGCTTAATACTCTTCTCTATGAACTCCATTTATGTTCCCCTTTCTTTAAGCTAGCGCTCTTTTTCGTATCAATCTAATTTGGCCTCTGTGATTAATTTCATCTTCGAATACATGAAACCACATGAAATAGTAGTTCGCCTGTTTGTGATGCCAGAATTCCTCTTCTGTATATAACCAGTCATCATCAACGGTTGCGAACAATGCATACGTTCTTTCTCTTACTTCATTTAAACGGTCTAAATAATAGTTAAGATCATTCCCTTTAATCATCGCTCGCCCTTCGTCTCCTAAGCTTAACGCTGGCCCCCATATTGTTAATTCTTCCTCAGACAAATCTCTTCCCTCAAACGTTGCCACTTGATACGCATATTCTACCGCAGCGTAATGTAATAATAATGATCCAATAGAGTTACTCTCTGAATCCAATAAATAGTCTAGTTGTTCCACTGTTAGACCTGCAACGGCTTGTAGTGTTGTGTGTCTGGCGTAGTTCATCATGGATAAAAGACGACTAATTTGTGGTGAATAACCGGGGATATCTGTAATCAAATATATTTTGTCCATGTCGATCATTATGAGATCTCTCCTTCATATCTACGAATTTGTAAATTTACAAGACTATGTATTTGTCCAGCTCAAAATTGCTCCGTTCTAACAAGTCCCAGCCGTTTTCCCTCTACGATAGCTTCTGATCTCGAATGCACACTCAGCTTCTCGAAGATTCTCGTCAGATTATACTCCACTGTCCTTTGTGACATTAAGAGCTTGCTGGCTATGTCTTTGTTGCTTTTTCCACTGGCAACTTCTTGGAGTATTTCTTGTTCTTTTTGATTAATAGATACTTCTTGAATGAACTGATTATCCCGGTTATTGGATATCTTGATATCACTTCTGCGCAGCTGCTTTAGCAAAGAAACTGGAATGACAGCCTCATTTCTTAGTGCGCAACGAATGGTATTTAACAGCTGTTCTCTGGAAGCTGTCTTAGAGATAAATCCTGTAACCCCTGACTCCATCAACAGGTTATAATGCGCACTGATTTCATACCCGGTATAAATCACCACTTTAGATTTGGGATCACGCTGAACGGCTCTTTTGGTGAATTCGAGTCCGCTAATTGTAGGCATATTAAGATCGCATAATATCACATCAAATCCTTGCTGCTCCAGCATATCGAAAGCTTCCATCGCTGACAAAACAAAGGTTACCTCCATATCAGCATCCTGCTCAATCATATTCTTGGTTCCTTCTCCAACTGAAGGATGATCATCAACCAACAAGATACGTATCATCGTCATCGCCTCCTCTATTTTTCTTCTTCACAAAAGTCGTTGTCGGTAAATAAATAATAACCTCCAACCCTTTACCCTTCTCCGAGTTAAACGTACATTTTCCTTCTAAACTCGCTACACGTTCTTTGATGCCAGACAAGCCCATATGCTGATATGATGATCCCCACAAAATGAATGATAAGAAAGCAAAAACTGCAAAGTAGCCCTGATATGAAAAAATAACGGGTTTCACTCTCATTTGAATCTCCCGGAAGAACAAAATTATACATATTTGTAATTCGAGCCATGTATTCTCTACCATTTTAAATGATTTCAATAGGGAATAATATACTTTTATGCATGATATTCCTTCATCTATAAACAACGCGTGCACCCCATCACCTCCACGTCTGGCATAAAATTCAAACTACCTTCTCATACTATGGGGAGAATATGGAGGTGAATGTCATGCCAAAAAATAACGCCAGTCCCAAAGGTGAACCAGGCAAACATCAACCAAGTAAGAAAAACAATGCACAGAATAACAATAACTTTAATGAAGCGGCTCAGATGGTAAACATCGATAAAGCTGCCGATTATGTTCCCAGCTTAAACGGTGTTTCCAAAACCGACGTCTAAACCGCACTGTTAAACAAAAAAACACTCCTCAGAATATTCTGAAGGAGTGTTTCATTTCAAAGATTATATGCGATACGTTAAGCCTACTACACCATTACTGTAAGCTTTTGAGTCCACAAGATGAAGTGGGACTTGATTCGTAATCTCGTCAAAAAGACGCATGCCAGAGCCAACGACTACGGGACAGATATTAAGCCTAAGCTCATCTAACAATCCATTTTGTAATAGGGATCTGACTAATTTCGGACTACCAGGGATCTGAATGTTCTTTCCAGGCTGTTGCTTTAGCTTCATTATTTCCTCAAAGAGCTTGCCCTTGATCAGGCTTGCAGGTTGCCATTCGAGCATGTCCTCCGTAATCGTACTGGAGACCAGATATTTGTCAGAATGGTTCAGGAATCTTGCCATGGGTAGATTGTCACTCTGATGCTGCCAGAACTGGGCTAACATCTTGTAAGTACGTGGTCCAAGCAGTACCGTATCCGCCTGTGCAACACCGGCAGCAATCGTCTCATTCATTTCATTGCTCCCCCACTTCTTAGGTGAGGCTTCAAGTGAGTCTACCACTCCATCCAGCGATATGAATAAACCTGCCACAATCTTTCTAGATGAATTTTCTGCATCTTGTTCATGATGATCTACAGGCACACTCATCGCTCCTTGTACCAGATATGAATACTTAACACTCGATCCGCAATATAAGACATTCTTGTTTATTTCAAATTTTCTAACTCAACGGTCACTTTTTCAATCAGATTCACGAAGGAAGCCAGTTCTTGAGAGCCCTTCACCTGATCTCTGGAATACATGGAATTGTGTTCCGATTCTTTTTTCACCTTGGACAGTGTGGAGTTGATATTATTCAGCTTCTCATCAATCGTCCCTATTGAATCTTTTGAGCGACGAGCTAACTTGCGTACTTCATTCGCGACGACTTCAAAGCCTCTACCGTACTCCCCTGCTCTTGCCGCTTCAATGGCTGCGTTTAAGCCCAAAAGGTGCGTATGATCAGCTACTTCCCTAATCATTGTACCCACTTGATGAATAGACTCTACCTCTTTGTCGAGATATAACACAGTTTGATGTGTTTTCTCTTGATAATCAGCATTCTTACTAGCTAATTCCTCGATGGATTCACTGCTATCTTTCAGTTGAACCATTAAGGATACTAATTCTTGAACCGCAGAACTAACACCTGTAAGCAAGTGGTTTTGCTTTTCCAATAAATTTTCTATTTTTGCTTTTTCATCGACTTCGTAAGCTTCAAGAACCAACTGTGAATCCAGATTAAACATCTTAGTTAATGCATGTATGACGGGTTTCCAATCAGTCGGTAATATCCGTTCAAAATAAGCTGTAGCGAGATCCAAATATAATATGTAAGTGCCCAAATACCAATTCGTTGTCAGACCAATACGCGAGTGAATTTTGCCTATAAGCAGTCGTCTTTCAATAAATGCTTCATCAATCACACCCAAAGCCATGGATAAAAAATACCACTGCTGCGTTTCCTTCAATCGATCAAGCGTACTGTGCTGTTCAATGATGTGGAGTAGCTCAGGTTCCTCTATCATCTGCTTATACAATTCATCTACAAGGGAGCTTACGATTTGCTTGAATTCTTTCTCCTTACTTTTTAATACATTTAAATCAGCCTCAGTAATCCCAATATAGCTAACTTGCTGTTTTCGTTCTGAACTAAGATTGATCATAATTTGGTCAACTTCCCTCTCATTCTATTTATATAATGATCATCGCATCTTCCATGCCATCCCCTATGGCATCTATTTATCTTGATAATAAAGGTATTATTTTTATAAATTTTAACACTTTATTTACTTAAATAGTTTATTAATTTTACAAACTTTGCATTTTGTACATTATTCTTAGATCACACAAAAAAGAGGAGCTCCTGTAAAGGAAGCCCCTCTTAAAATTATAACCTTACCCTACACTGTAACAACTTGTTGCAGCAATTCTATCGTTGTCCGGTCAATGAATTTTCTGAATTTCTCTTTGCCTTTGGCGTTGGCTTTATAGTAGTTAATCAATGACAAAATCACTGGAATGAGTTGATCTTCACTTAGCCCTGATCTAAGAGATTGTGCGATTGAAGTCTTAAGTCCTTTAGGTTCTCCTCCAATAAAAACCTCATAGGTATTACGCATTTTGACTACACTAATGTCTTTCAACAAAGGCTCGCTTGTTCCGAGTGCACAGCCCGCATAACCAATTTTCAGTGGCATAGGTGTTTCAATCCCTGCGATGGACTGATTTAATTTCTGTGCAACTGCCAGACCTGCTTCCTCAGCCCCTTTACAAAAATTACAAGCAATCAGGCTTTTCGTGACAAAACCCGCTGGATATACTTCCAAGCCCGTACGCTCAAGTTGTTCCACAATCTCTTCACGATGTTCCAGAGGTACCTCCAAATATAGCTGTTTAAAAGATGTCATTTCAATTCTTGCATTTGTCCCTACAATAGCTCCAATTGTAGCAAGCTGCTCTGGTGTGAACAGGCTTCCTCCCACTTGAATTGGAGGCGCAACTGCGATTTTCGTTATCTCTCCCATATCCTAATCTCCGTCTCCATTCCTCAAGCGATTTAGTTACGGATCTTCACACGTTGTAGACGAAGCGCGTTAAGTACAACGGAAACCGAACTGAGCGCCATTGCTGCACCCGCTACCCATGGAGCCAAGAAACCAAGTGCTGCGATTGGAATCCCAAGGGAGTTGTATCCAAGTGCCCAAAATAGATTTTGTTTAATATTAGTCATCGTTTTACGGCTCATGTAGATGGCATCAGGAATACTGGATAGATCGCCTCGCATTAAAGTAACATCCGCAGCTTCCATAGCCACATCCGTACCGGTACCGATTGCCATCCCAATATCTGCAGTAGCTAGAGCTGGAGCATCATTAATACCATCGCCAACCATAGCTACTATCTTTCCTTGCGCTTGTAATTTTTTCACTTCCTCCGCTTTTCCTTCTGGAAGCACTTCAGCGCGTACATGATCAATGCCAACTTGGGCAGCGATCGCCTTTGCCGTACGTTCGTTATCTCCGGTAATCATGATGACCTGGATTCCCATTCCTTTCAACCGACTGACAGCAGCCTGAGAGGTTTCTTTAATGGTGTCCGCAACAGCTACCATACCTACGTACCCTTTATTTATAGCAACAAGCATTGCTGTTTTACCGGATTCTTCTAAAGTAGACATGATGTTATAAGCATGACTTGCCTCTACACCGTATTTGTCCATGAGACGCCGAGTACCAATTAACAGCTCTTTGCCTTCCACGACAGCCTTGATCCCAAAACCCGGTATAGCTTCAAAAGATTCTGTCCCTGGCAATTCAATATTTCTTTCCAAGATGCCTGCGACAATAGCTTCTGCAAGTGGATGTTCTGAATTCTTCTCGGCTGCACCCACCAGTCTAAGAAATTCTGTCTCGTTGCCTTCGACCAAAATATCGGTAAGCTCAGGTTTGCCCTTTGTTACTGTACCTGTTTTATCCAAGATAATCGTATCAATTTTATGTGTTTGCTCTAAATGCTCTCCGCCTTTGAACAGGATTCCCAGTTCAGCTGCACGTCCGGAACCAGCCATAATGGAGGTTGGCGTAGCCAGACCCAAAGCACAAGGGCAAGCGATAACCAGAATGGCGATTGCTTTTTCCAAAGCTCCTGCAAAATCACCCGGTGTTACGATGAAGTACCACACTAAAAATGCAATAACGGCAATCCCAACAACGATAGGAACAAAGATACCGGAGATGACGTCAGCAACCCGTTGAATAGGAGCTTTCGAACCTTGCGCTTCTTCTACCACTTTGATAATCTGCGCAAGAGCAGTTTCCTTACCTACTTTTGTTGCCTTAATTCGAAGCATACCGTTTTTATTAATCGTCGCTCCAATGACAGAATCTCCGGCTTTCTTTTCAACAGGGAGGCTTTCTCCGGTCAGCATGGATTCATCTACCGAAGAGATCCCTTCCAGAACTTCACCATCCACAGGTACTTTATTCCCTGGACGAACAAGTACTATATCACCAGTAATAACTTCCTCTACCGGAATGCTTAATTCTTCACCGTCGCGGACAACTAAAGCTGTCTTGGCTTGCAGTCCCATCAAGGATTTAATAGCTTCCGATGTCCGTCCTTTTGCCAAGGATTCGAACAATTTTCCCATTAGAACCAGAGTAATCAATACTGCACTCGTTTCATAATACATTTCTGGTCCATGATGCGCGCTCCCACCATCGACAGCCCAAACAATGGTTAAGTAAAGGCTGTAAAAAAAGGCCGCTGAGGTCCCAAGTGAAACTAGAACATCCATGTTCGCACTGCCGTTACGTAGCGCTTTATAAGCACCGATGTAAAATTGTTTTCCGATATAAAATTGAACCGGTGTTGCCAAAATCAATTGGAACCATGGATTCATAAAAAGATCAGGCAGCCATATCCACGAAGTGAAGGAAAAGTGGCTCACCATCGCCCACAGCAGTGGAAACGATAGAATCGCGGAGATCAGCAGCTTACGTTTTTGCTTGGATAAATCTTGTTGTCGCTGTTCCGCTGGGTCACCTTGCTCTTGTTTGGGAACAGCCTTGTATCCAAGCTTCTCCACCCGCTTCTGCATGTCAGATACAGAAACTTCAACGGGATTATATTCGACATGTGCTGTTTCCATCGCAAAGTTCACACTAGCGGTGCTTACGCCAGGCAGTTTATTCAGAGTCTTTTCAATTTTCAATGCACAAGCAGCGCATGTCATACCTACAAGCTGTAAATCTACAGCTTCTTTAGCCGTGCTATACCCTAGCTTCTGAATACTTGCTTCCATCTTACTTACGTCCACTATGTTCGGATCATAAGTCACTGTAGCCCTTTCCATTGCAAAGTTTACGTTGGCTTCTGTTACACCTTCTAACTTGTTCAAGCCTTTTTCTATGCGGTTTGCACAAGCAGCACAAGTCATCCCTGTGATTTGTAATGAAGTTTGTGATTGTCCCGCCGCAGCAGTAGTCATTATATAAACACCTCTTCCACTTTTGTGATGATTTCCATTGTTGCATCATCCTCTTCTCGACATTAGTATACCCCCCTACCCTATATTATGTCAAGCGACAAGCTATACTCTAAATACTTAAAAAGGAGTTTTCTCAGTAACAGAAATCCTGTTTCTGAGAAAACTCCTTCATGAATCCGTCCTCTCTGAAGAGAGTCCTACTGAGTTAAGCGGCCATTTCACGGCAGATTTTCGCACAGGCAAAACATGCTTCTGCACATTGCTGGCAATGATCATGGTCATGCTTTTTACATTCGTTGCCGCAGGCTTCACAAGCCTCTGCACAAGCTAAACATAAGGCCTTGGCATATTTACTGTTCATCGACAGGGCATGTGCAGTGAATTCGCATATTTCCGCACATTCACGATCCAGGCGAATGCACTCCTTCATCATTCCAACATGATCTTCCTCCAAGCAAGATGAGTAACAGTGATTACAAGCCACCATACATTTTAAACATTCTTCAATACACGCTTTGTAGTTTTGATGTGACATCATAATAGCTCCTCTCAAGATGTAATTTAGTATAGTCCCCTACTCTATATATACCCAATCGTGAGCTAACTTATCATGCTCAGAGAAATTGTCCGAACTGAACATTAGACAAGCAGCTGTTTCTCAATTTCTTGACGATTGAACACAAATCCGAAGAATACCTGATTGTTAATGAAAATGGTAGGAACCAATCTTTTTCCAGTTCGATTAAATAACGTATCTGCATGGTCAGGATGATCTGCAATATTAAATTCAGTAAATGGAATATGATGCTCACTTAAGAACTTTTTAAAATTTCTGCAATCCTCACAAGTCGGTGTTGTAAATACCTCTACGTTCATATGGGTCGTCCTCCTTCAGTATATTTTCTAACAAAATTAGTATACCCCCCTATACTATATATGAATCTAAATAAAAAAGGATTCCAACGAATCCTTTCTATTATCAATTATTTAATTAATTTATTGATGGTAATTAATAACTCATCTAACACTTCATTTTCACCATCTTGAATTCGTTCTACGACACAGCTCTTCATATGATGTTCTAACAAAAGCTTTCCTACGCCGTTCAAAGCAGATTGGACCGAAGAGATTTGATGCAGCACATCATCACAATAGGTGTCCTTCTCAATTAATCCCTTTAGCCCTCTTACTTGTCCTTCAATTCTATTGAGTCGGCTAACCAGGTTCTTTTTAGTCTTCTCAGAGTGATGACTTTTTCGTTCACCCGTGCTACATGATTCGTGCTCGTGCGTATGATCTTCCATGCACCAATCACTCCTTTCCATATAGTTTTATTATACTATAGCCCCCCTAATCTATTCAAAATATAAAATATAATTAGACTTTCATCACTTCATGGGATATCACAGATGTCTCAATTTGAATAGTAGTATGC
Source organism: Paenibacillus sp. FSL E2-8871 (assembly GCF_038000345.1). NCBI lineage: Bacteria > Bacillati > Bacillota > Bacilli > Caryophanales > Paenibacillaceae > Paenibacillus > Paenibacillus sp. FSL E2-8871. Next base: position 3,861,201 of record NZ_JBBOBV010000001.1, read on the forward strand.
TGGATTTTGAAGCGTTCCGCTATTAACTGAATGGCTTGCTGCAAAATACGTTGATCATCTTCCTGATCTTTGATTAAGAGATGGCAGCTTAGTGAATCAAGACCCGAGGTAATTGTCCAAATATGAAGATCATGAACATTTATAACGCCCTCGATATTCTCAAGAACTGCCTTCACCTCAGAAGGATTCACTGTAATCGGTGTACCTTCCATAAGAACATGAACGGTATGTTTGATGATTCCCCAAGCGCCTCTAAGAATTAATAGAGCAACTATTACGCTTATAATCGGATCAGCAATATACCAGCCAAAAATCATCATAACTAAACCTGCAATAATAGCCCCCACCGAGCCTAAAGCATCGCCAAGCACATGAAGATAAGCGCTGCGAAGGTTAATGTTATTCTTTACATCTCCTTTTCTCATAAGAGACCAAGCACTAGCAACATTGGCTAAAAGACCTATACATGCGATCAGCATCATAGAACCACTTGCAACCGTAGGCGGCTCGAAGAATCGGCCATAAGCCTCCACGATGATAAAACCAGCAACTACAAATAAGGTGACCCCATTCAATAGTGCCGCTAGAATTTCAAACCGATGAAATCCATATGTTTTATTGGGAGATGCAGGTTTAGTTGCAAACCAGACCGCCACTAGACTTAATGCTAAGGAGCTTGCATCGTTTAGCATATGCCCACTGTCCGATAGCAGCGCTAAGCTGTTAGTGATCAGTCCGCCAAAAAACTCCAAAAACATAATTCCTACTGTAATTATTAATGCAATCATTAGTCCTTTTTTGTTTCCGCTAGGATCAAAATGATGATGACCGTGAGGCCCATGGGAATGATCATGTCCTGCATGGGAGTGATTGTGATCGCTGTGATCGTGATCGGAGTGTTGCCCGTCTACGTGCTCCATCTGATGATTGTGATTATTCTTCTTGTCCTTCATGATTTACCTCCTATTTACCTTCAGCAAGATAGTATTTGTATGCGCGCGCAGTGGTATTCAAAAGCTCCAGATCACAATAACATATGAACAAGTGCTCATATGTTATTATGATCTGGATTTTTCTTCTTGTCAATAACGAACCTAAGGGTATATCCTCTTTAGTCATGAAAACACAAAAAAACACCTCTATACAATTTCTGTATAAAGATGTTTTAGTTTATCTTTCACTTCTTAATCTTAAAGAGAAATTGCTGCTTCTAATGCAACTTCCATCATGCTGTTGAAAGAATTTTGTCTTTCTTCTGCCGTGGTTACTGCATGAGTAACTAATGAATCTGAAATAGTAAGAATACATGCTGCTTGTTTACCTAATACTTTCGCATTATGGAACAATGCATAGCTCTCCATTTCTACACATACACAGCCATGTTCATTGTAAAATTCATTGTGGCCTGGCACGTTATCTTCATGATAGAATACATCGCTTGAATGAATTCTTGCCGTCAAAAGTGGCTTGTTAATACGTTTAGCCGCTTCTTCAATGACTTCGTTCAATTCTTTACTTGGCAGCTGTACGTCTCCTTCTACACCACTTTGCACATAGGCGTATGTAGATTCACTCCACGCACTATCCGCCAGTACCACATCAAATAAATTCAATTTATCTGTGTAGGCACCTGCACTACCGATGCGAATGATGTTTTCCACACCATAATTTTTGTATAGTTCATAAGAATAAATACCGATACTTGGCATTCCCATTCCCGAACCCATTACTGACACTTCTTTACCTTTGTAAGTGCCTGTATATCCAAACATATTCCGTACCGTATTAAATTGGGTTGGGTTCTCCAAATAGGTTTCTGCGATATACTTCGCTCTTAACGGATCTCCTGGCATTAGTACTGTTTTGGCGATTTCACCATTTTGTGCTGCATTGTGCGGCGTTGACATAATTTATTCCTCCTAAGTTTGTTACTCAACTACTATCTTACTATACCATCCATGAATTTAAATATACGTTTAAAATATTCTTTTGTTTCAACAAAAAAAGAACTGATTCTCTTACTACAATTTATTCGCAAACTCGTTAAGCTTTTGGGACATTATTTTTATTTCCTCAATAAATGCAGAAGTATGCTGAACAGATGCAGCCTGTTCTTGTCCGATCGCCGCTATCTTCTCTATCGAATTAGCCATTTGGTTCGTAATCCCCTTAATTTGTAGCATGGTTTCATTTATGTTTTGAGTTGAAGAAACGGTTTCCCGTGAAAATTTCCGAATTTCCTTAGCTACGACTTCAAACCCTCTTCCCTTCTCACCTGCATGAGCTGCTTCTATTGCTGCATTCAGCCCGAGTAAATTCGTTTGGTCAGCAACCTTTTTAATAATCGATAGGACCTCTGTAGTATTCTCCACATCTCTACCAGCTTGCTGGGATTGAATAAGTAGTTGCTGAGAGTAATCCGCAAGTGAATTGGATCCATACGAAATATTATTGATTTGCTCATTAGCTTGGGTCAGTGATTCTGAGATTTGTTCTACAATAGCCTTTAATTCACTTTGTCTACGAATCTGAACTGCAATCCCGCCAATGACCTGACCGTTTTTATCGTGAAGAGGTGTCGCTGTACCCGTAAACTCGAATCCATAAAAGTTGGCCGGAACATCGGACTTTAATGCTTGATTCTCTCGTATAGCTATGTAAAGCGGTTCTTCTTTGTTTAAAAGCTGTCCTTTGGTAATGTTTAAATTAATGGTATCGCCAGGAAAATAAGCAACAAACCGATCCAAATCACATATGGCTATGGATAAATCAGCTGGTATAGATAATTTTATTATAGGTATAATCGCGATAAATTTGTCTAAAGATTCAATATTATTAATCACAGAAATATAGTCTCCATTCCAGCAAAAGGTTTTTCCAACCGTGCTAAATTCTCAATTTTACTTAATTCATATTTGAAATATGTATTCGAGAAATTCTCATAAAATCCTCCAAAAAAGTTTACAAATCCCCTTTTTTCGCTCATAACATACGGATAGCATACAAAAAAGCCCCCACCTTGTGAAAAGTGAGGGCTTTGAGTTACTTGCTTTTATTAACAGTATCGATTAGTTGCGGATCAGATAATCAAATGCACCTAAAGCTGCAGTTGCACCGGATCCCATCGAAATGATGATTTGTTTATAAGCACTATTAGTGCAATCGCCAGCAGCAAATACTCCTGGTACATTTGTAGCACCATGGCTATCTACAACGATCTCGCCAACGCGAGTACGTTCAACCATGTCACCTAACCAATCTGTGTTCGGAACCAAACCGATCTGTACAAACACACCCTGTAATTCAATATGGTGAGTTTCTTCTGTCGCACGATCGATATAAGAAATACCATCTACCTTATCAGTTCCGGTAATTTCTTTCGTTTGCACGTTCTTAAGCACAGTAACGTTAGGTAGGCTGTAGAGACGATCTTGCAGTACAGCATCTGCTTTGAGCTCTGGAGCAAATTCCAGAACCGTTACATGCTTCACTATACCCGCAAGGTCAATCGCTGCTTCAATCCCTGAATTACCGCCGCCGACAACGGCAACATCTTTGCCTGCAAATAAAGGACCGTCACAGTGTGGGCAGTAGGCTACGCCTTTATTCTTGAATTCAGCTTCACCAGGCACACCCATATTGCGCCAACGAGCACCTGTCGACAGAATGACCGTCTTACTCTTTAGAACAGCACCGTTCTCGAGTTCAACTTCAATTAAATCATTCTTGTCTAAACGTGTGGCACGTTGTAACTTCATCACATCAATGCCATACTCTTTCACTTGCTCTTCGAGTTTAGCCACTAGCTGAGGACCTTCAATGTAATTTACACTGATAAAGTTCTCAATGCCAAGTGTGTCGTTGACCTGTCCGCCTAAGCGTTCAGCGACAATCCCTGTGCGAATTCCTTTACGCGCTGCGTAAATTGCTGCACTTGCACCTGCTGGGCCACCGCCAACAACAAGTACATCATATGGAGCTTTATTGTCAAACTCTGATGCGTCTACAGTACTACCCATTTTAGCTAGAATTTCTTCAACCGTCATACGACCACTTTCGAAAAATTCACCGTTAAGGTAAACGCTTGGAACAGACATAATTTCTTTGCGTTCTACCTCTTCTTTGAACACTCCGCCGTCAATCATCGTATGGGTAATGCCAGGATTGAAGATACTCATTAGGTTCAGTGCTTGTACAACATCAGGGCAATTATGACAGCTTAGGCTGACATAAGTTTCAAACTTATATTCGCCATTAATGCTTTTGATCTGATCAATAACACTTTGCTCAACCTTAGGCGCTCTTCCGCTAACTTGCAATAGAGCCAACACTAATGAAGTAAACTCATGTCCTAGCGGAGTTCCCGCAAAGGTTACGCCCGTATCTTCACCCACACGATTTACGCTAAAGCTTGGGGTTCTAGGCAGTTCGGTTTTTTCTACCGTTATCCTAGCTGACATTTTGGCAATTTCATCAACCAGCGCTTCCATCTCTTGAGATGCTTCGTCAGAGCCTGCACTGATTTTCAGTACTACGTCGCCTTCCAAGAGTTCTAGGTATTGAGCTAGTTGAGCTTTTATTTCTTGATCTAATTTCATTTAGCTTTCGCTCCTTAAATCTTACCTACAAGATCGAGACTTGGTTTAAGAGTTTCTGCACCTTCGGACCATTTCGCTGGGCAAACTTCACCTGGATGATTGCGTACATATTGTGCTGCTTTGATTTTGTTAACAAGTGCACTAGCATCGCGACCAATACCACCAGCATTAATTTCAACGGTTTGGATAATACCGTCTGGATCAATGATGAATGTACCACGATCAGCAAGACCGTCAGCTTCGATCAGAACATCAAAGTTACGGGAAATCACATGAGAAGGATCGCCTATCATAATGTATTTTACCTTGCCAATAGCTGCAGAGCTTTCATGCCATGCTTTATGTGTAAAGTGAGTATCTGTGGAAACGGAATATACTTCAACACCCAATTGTTTCAGGGTTTCATATTGGTTTTGCAGATCTTCAAGTTCAGTTGGGCATACGAATGTAAAGTCAGCTGGGTAGAAGCAAACTACACTCCATTTACCTTTAAAGTTTTCTTCTGATACATCGATGAATTTCCCATCTTGAAATGCGCTTGCTTTGAATGGTAGGACTTCTGTTCCGATAAGTGACATATTATTTAAATCTCCTTTAAGTTTTATTTTTTGTGGATACAATATTCAAATCTGCAAACATCACATATCTGAATACTATTTGTAATTATTATAATTAACCAAATTAAGGCCTGTCAAGTTATTTATAATAATTCTAATATGATAATCGTTGTCAGTCGCTAAATGTTCATAAATTATCATACTTATGAACTAGTATGGGTTAGTTTACATGTTTTATGTAGGGCAATTTCTACAATTCGAAGTCATCTGCTATTAGATTGATAATATTTAAAGATTCTCTCGCTACCTTTGGGTTAGAATATCGATTTCCATTATATGTGATTAATGCTTTCCATAAAGCCCATCCTCTTGCTCTATTCCAAGTCTCTTCATCCATCTGTAATACATCCTTGAATACCTTTCTACTATCCTCATCAAAAAAGGTCCATGCCATTGCCGCATCACAAGCAGGATCGCCTACACCCAAGATTCCGAAATCAATGACTGCACACAGCTTTCCATCTTTGACTAGTAAATTCCCTGGCGCAATATCTCCATGAACCCAAACCGGCTTGGAATTCCATTTAGAATCTAATGCTAATTCCCAGATTTCTCTCAATAGATCTTCTTTAAAAATATCTTTATTATGCTCAATCGCATGTCTAGACTCTTCATCATATACAGCTAAAGATCCACCTCTATAGAAATTATGTTCTCCTGCTAAAGGTCCCCCACTAGCATCAATAGATTGTAATTCTATTAAAAATGCTCCCAAATCTCTTGCAAACTGGTTAAGATCATTAATATTTTGGTGCGTTAATGTCTCACCCTCTACCCACTTATTGATAGACCACGGCAATGGATATTCTTCGTTAGGCTCCCCTTTGACTAATGGTATTTGAATAGGTAACGTGAGTTCTTTACTTAATATGGGCAACCATTGTTGCTCTTTCTCTACTTGTGGAGCATAAGCTGCTGCACTTGGTAACCTCACGCTCATATGCTCACCTAAATGAAACGTACGATTATCATTCCCGCTGAATTTTACTGGCCTAATCTCTAAATCGGACCACGCGGGAAATTGTTCATTAATTAATCTTGCAACTAAATCTACGGTAATTGTATTCATAAATACCTCGCTAACATAAGTTTTACTAGCCATTTCCATAAGAGACATCTAATATTATGTTAGCTTTACTAGTGTCTGTATGCAAACTATGCAATTAGATCAGCCACAAAAGGGACAAGCTAAGCAAGTTGTAATCTTAATATGATTATGAGGAAGAAGGGTGTTCCTTAATGACTAATAGTAAAACGAATCCTAAGGTGGACGGATTTCTAAGGAAAGTAAAACAGTGGCAGGAAGAATACGAGACGTTGAGAAATATCGTTCTTGACTGTGAGTTGACCGAGGACTTTAAATGGATGCATCCTTGTTACACGTTTGAGAACAAAAACATAGTCTTAATCCATGGATTTAAAGAATATATTGCACTGCTATTTCATAAAGGTGTCTTATTAAAGGATACCCATGGGATTCTGATTCAACAAACGGAGAATGTACAAGCTGCACGCCAGATCCGGTTCACCAATGTTCAAGAGATCCTTGAAAAAGAAAGCATCATAAAAGAATATATTTATGAAGCTATCGAAGTTGAAAAAGCTGGTTTGGAAGTGGAATTCAAAAAGAATACAGATTACATCATTCCTGATGAGTTTCAAAATAAACTCGATGAAATCCCTGCCTTGAAAAATGCTTTTGAAGCCTTGACGCCTGGGCGGCAAAGAGCATACCTTCATCATTTTTCTGAACCCAAGCAATCCAAAACTCGAGTATCTAGGGTTGAAAAATGGATGCCGCAAATTCTGGATGGAAAAGGATTAAATGATTAAGTTGTATATGAAGAAGCAACCTTAGATCGGTGAACAATCCGAACTGAGGTTGCTTCTTCTCTTTTTACTAAAAGATTTTATACTACTTCAGGTAGGTTCCGGTTACTCCAATTCCACCGCTACCGTTCAATACATACACTCTAGCGTTTCCTTTTCCAGAGCATACCAGAGTGATTGTGCCGTTTGTAACGTTTTTGGTATCGCCAGTCACCGCATCCACGTAAGTTCCGTTCGGAATTCCGGTAAATGTCGCATTTCCTGAGATCGTAACTAACGCAAAGCTATCGATGCCTTTCGCGCTATCGGTATATCTTCTTTTAAATGCCAAATCACCGGATACATTTTCTGTGGAATACTGGCCTTTTTGCAAGGCTGGAACTGCTCTTCTGATTAAATTGAGTTGTCTGATATGTTTTGCCAAAGGATAGTTTAATGAATCGGCAAGTGTGCCAGTAGCATTCGTATACTTACCGTAGTCCTGTACAGTAACGCTACCCTCAATTTGATCGCCAAAGTAAGCACGCCCTGTTGAGCTAAGTGGTGCATTTGGTCCTACATCGATGACTGATCCTTTTTTAAACTCGATTTCAGAACCATAATAGATCGCAGGTATTCCCCGGAAAGTGAACATCAGCGAGAGATTCTCAGCCCAAGTGTCTTGTGTCCCAGCAAATCGTTGATTCTCTGGGGCTTGGTCAGGTGCATAGTCATGAGAGTCAACATAAGTTACATTCCAAGTAGCATCGTTATAGTACTGATCACCGCTCTTCATACTGAATGCTTCCTGTGCAGTCTTGAATGCCCAATGCATCGGGAAATCAATAACATCCATACCCGATTTCATTGAATAGTCAGGCGCGTGATAATTATTGCCTATTAAAAAAGCATTATTCGAGGTTGGCTGCCCTGCTGTAGTGGAGTTATCTGCCCACTCTTGTTCCACTGACAGCTTGTTGGAAGCGTAGTCATTTTGTCCGTCACCCGGATAGGCTTTCGAGCTTTTCCATGTATAGAATGGAGTCGATATTGCCGGAATCCCACTATTCCATACATCTCTGTACCGAGTAGCCACTTCACCAAAGACAAAGAAGTTTGAGCCCCCTCTTGTTTTCCAAGCAGGAACAAAGTATTTGTTAAAAATATAGCGACTTACATGCTTCACAGTATCGACCCGGAAAGCATCAACACCCATATCAATATACTGATTATAGCTGTCAATTAGATACTGATTCACTACAGGATTTTCCGTATTCAAGTCCACAGCGTCTCCTGCAATCTGTCCTGTCTGTACGGTGTAAGATTCCCAGGAAAGACTTTTTTCGGTATGATACATGTTATTGTTGGTTTCCGCATTTTTCATGATTGCGAGTCTGGCCTGATATTGCTGATCAGGGGTCATCGTATCATAGTTAGCTGGCAGTTTATCCGTAATTTTAAGCATGTTATTTACGGTGTCCGCTGCAGTCGGATCTTTTTTGAACATAGGCAACAGATTCTCTTCCCCAAAATTACCGGTATGATTCACAACAACATCCTGAATAACCTTTATCCCTTTGGCATGAGCTGCATTAATCAATTCCTGATAAGAGGCTCCCGCTGATTCATACCTTGGATCTACTTTGGAAAAATTAATCGCATGGTAGCCATGATAATCATACCCGCTGGCATTCTGCACCACTGGCGTAATCCAAATAGCACTGAATCCGAGCGCTTTGATGTAATCGAGCTTTTGAATCAGTCCCTTAAAGTCACCTTTCCAAGCTGGGTCTGAATCCGGATTTCCTGCTTTAGCATCCTCCCATGAATGTACATCGTTACTCGGATCACCATCATAGAATCGTGAAGTAATTACGAAATAAATGGTGTCTTCACGGAAATCGCCTTTATTTCCAATCGTATAGACAAAGCTCTGTTTCGTTTCATTTCCGGCACTATCAACCACAAGGAATTTCAGTGTCGTCGTCTTATTAATAAGAATGGACGGTCCTGCCAGAGTAGTTAAAGCATTGCCAGAGACATAGAGATTTGAACTGGTAGTTGGTTCCGTCCCATTATCTGTGTAATATGCGGTGGTCGTTGCCGCTTTGTTATCTTTTATATTAAAAGAGACGGTAACCGCAGAGCTTGAATTCCCAACAGGTAAATTCGCTGTTATGGTTGGAGCTTGCAGATCGAGATTCAGGTTAATGACATAAGCAAAGGTGCCTACACTGCCTGCTTGACCGATGGAGTTAACACCAAAAGCCTTAATAGTCATAGTAGAGGCCACTTGAATTGAAGTGGTATACAAGGTAGAGGATGTCGTAGGTGTCGACCCGTCTGTCGTATAGTAGATTTTATCGCCAGTATTGATACTGGAGAGCTTCACAGTTTGGGCAGAATCATATGTCTTCGGTGTAGGAGAGACTGAAATCACAGGGATCTTCGGAATTTCTGGATTAGCGTCATACCACACATTATCCGAGGAATACCAGCCCTCTTTTATACTGCGGGATAAGTCGGCGGTCTGTTTGCCGTTGCCATCATTAAAGATAAGGCTTGTGCTGGTGGCGTTGGCAATAGTATAGCTGTACCAGTCGTTTCCGTCCGATTTCATCAGAATTCCTGGCCAAGCTCCGCTTGTTGGAACCGTTGTCGGGCTCAGATTCCAGTAATGGATTCGGATCGTTGAGCTCCAGTTTGCTGGTTTCTTAAAATGAACCGTTAAGCCAGCCGAAGTTGGCGTTGGTGTTGGTGTAGGCGTCACTGTTGGTGTTGGTGTTGGTGTTGGTGTTGGTGTTGGTGTTGGTGTTACGGTTGGTGTTACGGTTGGTGTTGGCGTAGGAGTCACAGTTGGTGTTGGTGTAAGCGTCACTGTTGGCGTTGTTGTTACGGTTGGTGTTGGCGTTGCTGTGGCTGAAAGAGTTAGATAGTCGATATTGATATTCCCAGTATCATCCGAGTCATATTTGTAAGCGATCGTATTATTTCCTGCCTGTAAGGAGAGCGTTTCTGTTTGGTCACCCCATGCATCCCAATTTGGCAAGTTCGCTAAAGTGGTCTGCTTTACCTTTGCTCCATTCACATAAATGGAAACTTGCTTGGCACTGCCAGTCGCATTGGCATAGCGAAGCGTGACATTATAGGCGCCTGCAGCGGAAGATTGAACATTAAAGGTGGTAGTTGCTCCTGTGGTTGTGTATCCATCAACAAAACCAGTGCCGGTATATCCGGTGTGATTCGTATTTATTTTTGCGCCACCTGACAAGGCTGCGCTCTCAGCTTCATACTTCCCAGCAACCGGAATAACTACCGTCCAGTTCTTCCCTCCGTTGCTGTCCCAGCTATCCGTCGGGGCTGTGATGTGATAACAATAAATGAGTGTTGCGCCCTCCTGCACATTGAGGTTGGCCGTAAACGTGGTCCCACTTTTAGACATGACTGTGTCCGTAGTATTCGTCCAATTATTCGTAGTCCAATGCAGTGTCACAGAAGATGCTGTGGTGTTCGTATAGGAGACTGTATAATCAGTGTTGCTGGCTGAAGCCCCGCCCGATAAACCGAATAAACTAAAGATTAGCGAAAAAATGATCAACCAAGAAACAAACCGCCTAGATTGTTTTCGTACCAATTAAATAACCTCCTCATTAATTTTAAGTGCAAATTACGTTGTGCAAACGTTTGCAAAAATGAGAAAAAAAGAAAAAATCTAACTTATCAATCTCCTCCTTCTTAGAAAACATGGAAAAACCTCATTGTATGCGTTTACAAATAGAACTATTGAGAAATCCTCAGGTTACAGATAGCTCCATATCTAATGAATTTTCCCTGTTTATGATTATAGGCTCCAACCTTTTCCGGGTCAATGCATCTTTTAGGCTAAAAACATAAAAATTTAATGGTTTAAATACAAAAGTTCAATCGTTTTCATTCATCAGCTGTTCAAGGCATTTTAAAGTCTTAAACTACCGCTATTTATACAATTATGGTTTCCCGTTTGTTGAACGAATGATTATCAAGACTTGGGTGACAACTTCTTCGTACTTACCCAGTACTTTCGATATCAGTTCTCGGGATCATGTACTTTAGTCACCCATCCGTGTTTTCAATGGTTCTAAAACTTCCGTTTATGATACGGAAGACCCTCGCCTTCTTCGCAATACTGTTTAAGACTGTACAAAAAAATAGCCCAGTTATAATTACATACGCGATAAAATGAGGTCACTTCCTCCCAATTCATCTGACGAAAAATGATTGAAGTCTTCCCGTTTTTTTCCTTCATATCAAAAGAAATTGTCGTACCTATCCATTCTGGATCTGAATCAACACACTGCCACAAAATCTTTTTATCGGGAACAAGCTCATCAACTCGCATCTTTGTTAAGCCTTTCCCGCCGAATCGAAACTCATTTATACAACCGATCTGATCATTGACTATTAGTTCATTTGTCCATATTTCTGAAAGTCCTTTTGTAGTGGTTAATGCTTCATATACCGTTGAAGCTGGAACATTCACGGTCTGTAAGTGCTCGATATTTGCCATATTGCTCATCCCTTTTTTTTTAAGGATTTAATTTATGTAATTATTTGTATACGAAAATTATACCATCAATCATATCAACTCTGAGATAAACATTGGTGTAGCTCCATCCTCTGTATTAAAGCCAAATTTATTATAGAAATCCACTGCATGAGGATAAGAAATTAATACTTTTGTTTTACACCCTTTATATCTATCAAGCATTATATTCATCATTTCCTTACCTATACCGATACTCTGATAACTCGGATTAATAAGCATATAATGAAAATATACCGTTAAAACACCATCTGACAAAGCATTTATTAAACCGACAAGCTTTCCTCCTTCCCAAGCGGTAACAATTGAATGAGATCCTCCGATTGCTTGTAAAAGCTCGTTTGGGTACTTGCCAGACTCCCATTCTACTGAAAGAAATAACTCTTGGAGTGCATCCTTAGTGATATCCTCTTTGCTTGAAGCGTAATAAATACTCACCCTATACCTTCCTTTCATAAAACTAACTACGGCACAACATCTGTTTTAAACTCCCATATTTCGATGGTTTTGCAATCCTTACGAAGCCATAAAATAATACCGACAAAGCAATTTCGGATTTATCAAAGTGAATAATCACTTTATTTACCTCAATATACTCTTAAAAACATGTATAGAAAATGGATTAACTGAAGTGGAATTTGTATTTATTCACATTAGAGAATTCAGGAGAATACTTCTTTTACCTAAGCATACTAATCCTAAGAGGTTTATAGCGTTAATTTGCCTGTTAGTTGAACAAATAAAAAATGGCTGCCGAAGCAACCGCTATTCCACTAATGTGCCCCGCTAGCTTAATCGACATTACGGACCGAGTCCGATGGACTTAGCCTTGCAGGGTTATCTGCTGATTACGCCTCACCGAAAAACCCTTAGCAGACCAAGGAGAGCAGCGACGCGGCGTAGATACGATTTTATAAGATGTTGGCAGCTTTTTCGACCATACTTTCTTTCAAATTCTTCTCTTACAGACTATGATTTATTAAATGAGCAATTTCTTTAACTCTCTCCATTGTAATTCCTTCTCTTTGTTCAACTGCAAGTGGATGATTCGTTTGTTCTAATTCTATTAACGGAACAGCACCAACTTCTTGTGTATGTACCATTGTCTTTAACGATAATGTAGTTATTGGATATATTGAAAGTTCAGTCGATAACCAACCAAAATAAGGTTTTTCAGTTTCCCTTCCTTCTACGTGCAATAATTCATTAGATTTCAAAAAGTTTTCTTCACTAAGAGAAACCCAAACACTCCATATAAATTTCTCTTTACTATCAATTATTGGTATTTCAATATGTCCTCTAATAAAGAAATGCTGTTCATCAATTACACAAAAATCTCTAATTAATTCTGTTCTTTTCTCTTCTGGCACAGTGTAAAAATAATATGGTGCTTCACTTCCGTAACATAAAGGAAGTTCACTTAATTCGTCGTTACAGTGAGGGCATTTCATGTTTTCTGCTCCTTATAGTTTCTTGGTGATTTCTTATAACGTCTTATTCGCGAAATTACTGAGTTATCCTGCCCGTTCGTATTATAAGGTCAACCAGTTCTTTCTGGTTGATCCTATTTTCATTTCCATAGAGGATTATGGTAGCCTGGCCGAACGTACCTGCCCGTGGGACTTGATCCCGAGCGCTATAATGTTCACCCCTACTTGTCATGACCATGATTGAGGCTGGTTGGGACGCAAGATCCCGTATAACAAGCGATGCTATGGAGCGACAAGAAGAAACCGTAGGGGCTGCCGGTAAATCTACAAAAACAGGGAGAGATTACATGAATCCAGTCATCGGTCTAGATATTTCTAAGGAAGAAAGCCATGGACAAGCCTTTTTAGAGCGCGGGAAACCATACAGAGGGACCTTTCATTTCGAGCATACTCGAGAAGGGTTGGCAAAGCTGCTTCAAGTTATTCGAGACGTCGAGCATGCATCCAGTCAAAGTCCTTTAATTATTCTAGAAGCAACCGGGCATTACCAAAGTCCCGTTGTTCAGTTCCTGGAGGAGCATCACTATCTATACATTGTCATTAATCCGCTCATCTCAAATCGACTTAGGAAGTCCAACCTTCGTAAAGTGAAGACGGACGCTGCAGATGCTTACCTATTGGGAGAACTGTACTACAAAGAAGAGTTTGAACCTTTTAAGAAAAGAGGTGTGCAACTGCTCAATCTGCGCTATCTAACAAGGCAATACGAGTCTCTATCTAAGATGTGTGTGCAAACAAAGTTGCAATTCCAAGCTGTTCTGGATCAAGTGTTTCCTGCTTACAAAGGTGTCTTCGGTGCTATGTATTCAGGCATTTCTTTACGATTTCTAAGTGAATTCCCGACTTCCTATTCGGTTTTGCAAACGGACGAAGAAACGCTTAATGCCAAATTGAAAGAACTACTTTCGACGAGACGAGGTCGCTCAGAGGACTGGATTAACGAACGGGTAATGCGGCTGTTGGAGGCAGCAAAACAAAACCCCTTCAAACAAACCATGTACGCCAGCCACTTAATCAATTTAAAAGTTCTCATAAGCCTCATTCTTCAGTACCAGGAGCATCTTGCTGAGTTGGAACAGAACATAAATGCCCTGGCTGAAGATATCGAAGAGTATGATTTAATCCAGTCGATTCCCGGTATTGGCCATAAAATTGCTGCAACAATTTTATCCGAAATTGGTGAAATCGACCGATTTGATCATCCAAAACAACTGGTCGCCTTTGCAGGCATCGATCCGAGTGTGTTCGCTTCAGGTAAGTTTACGGCAACCCGAAATCGAATCACCAAACGTGGTTCCAGACAGCTTCGTTATGCGCTGGTTTTGGCTGTCCAGTGTGGACTTATCCGTTCTCGCAATATGCGAATCAAAGAGTTTTACGATCGTAAGAGAGCCGAAGGAAAGCCGCATAAAGTGGCTCTGGTCGCATGTGCAAATAAGCTAGTTCATTGGCTACATGCTATCTTGAAAAGTAAGAAGGCATTCCGTTCGGCTTAACTTATCTAATTGGTTTAACCTTCCAAATCGTTGCTTGAACTGGAGGGTTATTTGGCATGTTTATTTTAACTATATCACATGATATGGCTTCACTTTACTGGTAATGTTGACAAGCTATTAGCTGGTATAGTTCAATAAAATGAACAGCTAGCATCTGCCGGACATAGAAAGACCGCCATTGAAGGCGGTCTAAAAAATTTATCATTTCTGCCCAACAATAAGTCCTCGAGATATTAAAAACCTGAGATGATTGGCTGTAAGCCTAATTAGAGCGTCTCAACCAATTTCTGAATCTTTGAGTGGGAAATTAAATATACAGGACCCATTATTTCTATTTTGCCGTCCTTTACACGCATTGCACTCTCCTGTTCTGCCGCATAAACATCAATCTCTTCAGACAATGGGAACAGGTAACCTTGAACAAACGTAGCGTAGTCGCGTTTAGAATGAGATTCATAGGCAAAATGATCAAAGCCAATACCATCATAAATAGTACTTGTTTCAACTTCATTGCCAGTGTTTTTCAAGCATAACCATTTTGCAGCCATGTTTATCGCACCGGCGCTGGCACCCATTATAACGGCATTGCTGTTCTTAATAACATTTGATAATTCATAATCCGCCAAAAAATCGTTTTGCAAAACAGGATCTCCACCGCATAAAAAAATGACAGAAGCGTTGTGAATTAATCGCTGGGCCTCTTCCTTCTGCATGCGATAATCAATGAAATGATATTCATCAAAAATAATGTTAGCCTGATTTAACCATGTACATTCAGAAACATCATCAATGTTAATTTGCTCACCTGTATAACCAGACGGTTCAGCGCTAATCATAACAAGCGATTTTCTGTCTTGTATATCCTCATGCAAACAATGGACCAGCTTCTCTGGAAAAAAATTATTAAACCAACTGAGATAGTAGTGAGTACTCAAACTTAATTACCTCCATATGTATTTTTTACAATTATAAAATGGAGTTACATATTAGTTATCTAATACGTAACTCCAATTATAAACAATAGCTTCTATTAGTAGAATCTTAAACAATGGTCTCCATTAAAAATTCGATCACCGGGTAAGAGATCATATGCCGATCACGGTAAATCGAGGTAATAGCATCTGGCCGTGTGCTAAGGATTGCCTTCTGTAAAAGGGCTGCTTGAAAGCCTCTTTCTTGTGCACCGTTAATAGTAAAGGTTACACAATGTTCTGCGGCGAAGCCCGCAACGATGATGAATTCAACACCATGTTCACGTAGTAGTTGTTCCAAATCCGTCTTCCAAAAAGCATTAGAGAATTCTTTCGCCATCTGGATATCCGTGGGTGCTACTGTAATTTCCGGTATACTATTTCTTGCTTCTGGATCCGTATCCGCATTCGCCCCTTCCATGTCTTGTATATGGATGACGATTTGGTCCTTCGCACGAAGTAACCCAGATACATGATTAATGTATTCACAAGCCTCACTTACATTTAATTTCTCCATATGATCGTGTAAGAAAAGGTTTTGCATATCAATAATTAGGAATCCAATTTTTATTTTGAACTACCCCTCTCAGAACAAATATAGTTTCTATATTAATCTGGATGTAGATTCAGCTCAAGGGAATAAATGAATTAGACTATTTTGTACAATAACATCATATGTTACGCCATTCCTTTTCATTTAGTTCGTTGTTAATGCCGACCCCAGCTAAGGAGCCCATAGAAGCGGCTATAATGGCTTGATGAAGATGTGTTGTTGCATCACCGGCACTATAAACGCCTGGAACGTTCGTTTTACCGACATTATCGATGATGACTGTTCCTGTTTCTGTGAGTTCACAACCAATGGCTTGTGGCAAATCTGACCCGATCATAAGCTTCGGTCTAAAAAATATCCCCGTACATACGATGCTAGTACCATCCTTCAACACAACTTGCTGCACCATGCCATTGTCAGATTCGATCGACTGAATCGGTGAGTCATAGACAGGAATGTTATGTTGATTTAGCTCTTCGCGTTGTGCATCCGTCAAGTCATCCGATCCATTAGTACATATGGTAATCTTTTTCGTCCAACCAGATAACACTTGGGCCATATGCGTTGCATCGGCTCCCTTAACAATTACGACAAGAGGCTGATCTCTTAGTTCCCATCCATCACAATAGGGACAGATAAAGGCGCTTTTACCATATACGTCTGAGAGTCCCTTGATATCCATCGGGAGGTCCTTCATCCCTATGGCGAAGAGCACCTTTTTACTTTTATAGGTCTGACCTTGAACCGTCGTAATTTGAAAATCACCATCGGTTCCCGTAATCGAAATGGCGGTATCTTCCGCAAAAGTAACGGATGGATAGGCACTAATCTGCTCCTTCGCAATCAACCTAAATTCGCTTGGACTTATAGAATCTCTAGTAAGAAAGCCATGCGTTTCTCGAGTAACCCTATTACGTGCGCGTCCTTCATCAATCACAACCACACTTTTTCTTGCCCTGCCTAGCACCAGAGCAGCATTTAGACCTGCCGGTCCTCCTCCGATAATAACACAATCGTAAGTCATTTCTATTCTCCCTTTCGCTTTTCAATTTATATTAAAGATATTAAAGATTCGCATTGTCTGTTATCATCTCAAAAAAAATAACGGATCTCATTCCGTTTCTATTAACGACTTTATGAATCTATAATAACTTCAATAAACCTAAAAGGCAAGAATTTATTCAATTTAGTCATTGCCCTCTTCATAACCGCCTATAGACAATCTGACTCTAATTATATCAACTTTATAAGATCTTAGAGGAGTATAAAAACCTATCTTCAATTAATCTTATTACCAAATCATCAAATGAAAAACATGTAGCTATACTTGTACACTATTTCCCTTCCAATACGCAAGTCCATATATATCGTTTAGAACAAGGAACATTAGTTAATAAGCTACAATTTATGGCTGACTATTCTGCTGAGATCGATGAAACGGGCCTACTTCATCAATACTGGAAAAAGTACCCCCTTTGAGATGAACTGCCCCCTTAGAATTGACATTCAATACCCTCTCGGTTTATTCAATGGAACAAAAATCATCACTACAGTGGAAAAACAGTGATATATGAAGGTTTCTCCAACTTGACCACAAACCATATTATCGAACACCACTTCAATACCCAATTAATATAGCTCCGAACGTAATTACCCACAGTAACGGAATAGCACTAATAAAAAAGATAGTTAAAGATTTAAGCCTTCCCCTAAAAACCCAAGATAAAATCGAACAAATTACAACAGCAACTGGATACAAAGAAACAATTATCATTATTGATATTCCCCATGCTGAGATTCCATTGTCAAAAACCATAAAGGATAATCCCCAAATTATGAACCAAGGAATTAGCGATAATAAATAAAAGGCTTGAATAATAAACAAATATAATTTCATCGCTTCAAATCCTTTGCGCTTTATTCCATGATTATACATCTACCATCCAAAGGGTGATAGCCCTGTAAAATAAATTCAATATTAAATGATGGACATGCCTTTTTACGTACTATTCAAATGAAAAAACGTCCCTAATCCAATTCGGATTCCGGGACGCTTTAGAAAGAGCAATGTCTGCGGTTCTGATATGTCTATATGAACTTGAAATGGAACTCTTAAAAAAGAAGTGAGTTATTCGATTAAAGCACTACCGGCCGGATTCTGCCGTCTTCTTCATAATGGAATTCCGTGAATTTCATACTGCGTTTATGGTCCACGCCGCCAGACAGCGATGCGTCATGATAGAACAAATACCATTTCTCGTTAAATTCCACGATAGAATGATGAGTCGTCCAGCCAATAACTGGATTCAGGATCGTTCCTTGAAAAACAAAAGGTCCGCAAGGCTTATCACTCACCGCGTAGACGATCTTATGGGTTGTACCAGTAGAGTACGAGAGATAGTATTTCCCTTTATACTTGTGCATCCATGGACCCTCGAAGTACCTCCTGTCTTCATCACCCGCAAGGATTGAGTTCCCTTCTTCATCAATAATGATGATCTCCTGAGGGGCAGATTTGAATGTCAGCATGTCTTCACTCAGCTCACCCACCCAAGGACCGTAAGCCGGTTCCTCTGGGCCCTTTTCTACCGCATCTTGTTGAAAAATACCGTCTTGCCACTTTTCTAATTGTCCGCCCCATAAGCCGCCAAAATACATGTAGGCTCTTTCGTCCTCGTCCACGAATACGGCTGGATCGATGCTGAAGCTCCCTTCGATATAGCTTTCTTGAGCCTGGAAAGGACCAGACGGAGAAGTTGACGTAGCCACTCCGATACGGAAAATCCCCTCCTTGTCCCGGGCTGGGAAAAATAAATAATACGTCCCCTGCCGGTACGCGGCATCGGGCGCCCACATTTGCTTCGAAGCCCAAGGCACATCCCGAAGATGAAGCGCCTCTCCGTGATCTACACAGGGGGATGTAGGATCTTCCAAGGAAAACACATGATAATCCTCCATCGCATATTGGTCACCATTATCATTCGTAGGTCCATCATGGTCAATATCATGGGATGGGTAAATATACAGCTTGCCCTCAAATACATGAGCGGAGGGATCGGCTGTATAGAGATGGGTAACTAACGGTTCATTTTTTGTTGCCATAATAGGACTCTCCTCCTGATTGAGATTACGCCTGTTGATTAGCCAAGCAGAAATGGATTTTACCGTCCTTATAGGGACGGTTCCGTTTCTGCGAGAAATATCAGAACATGAGTAGACTAATTTAGCTAATCAACAGGCCTAGATTGGAATTGATTCGTTCCACGGTGCTTCCTTATTCGAAGCCAGCTTGCCTGGGTTATTCTTTGACGCCACCAAGTGCCACGCCCGCGATAATATATCTGGATAACAAGAAGTAAACTATAAACAACGGTAAAGCCGTCAAAGCCAGACCCATATAGATCGAGCCGAACTCCGTTTTGTAGATATCACCTCGGAGCAAGCTTACCATGATTGGCATAGTATATTTCTCCTTCTGTGTCAGCAATATCAGCGGCATGAACAGGTTGTTCCAGTTAGCCACAAAGGCAAAGATGGCCTGTGTGGCTACTGCCGGCATCATCAGCGGTAAGATAATCCGGTTGAAAGTGAAGAATTCACCAGACCCATCTACACGCGCAGCTTCCACGATCTCTATCGACAGAGTTGCAAGCAAGTATTGGCGCATGAAGAACACCACAGCCGGTGCAGCAATTGCTGGTAGAATCAGCGGGAGAAAATTGTTGGTCCAATGTAATTTATACATGAACTGATAGAATCCTATTGCGCTTGCCTGGGAAGGAATCATCATCACGCACATGATGAAGGTAAAGAATGGCCCCCGTAGCTTCCAGCTGTAGGTGACTAGCCCATAGGCCGCCAAGGACGAGAAATAGACTGTACAGAGGGTTGCAGAACTGGCAATAATAAATGAATTCAGGAACCCTTGAAGCGGATCGAAGCTCTTATCGAGCAACACTCGCAGGTTGCTCATCATGTGGCTCGAAGGAAGCAGAGAAAGTCCGCTTTGAATTTCCGGTGTAGAGCGTGTGGCATTTACAAACATGATCCAAAACGGCAGGATACTGAGCACCGCCAAAGAGATGCAAACCACATAGATAATTGTCTTGTTGATCTTTCGGTTAACGGTTCCGCTTTTTTGATTATTTGCCATGTGTTACACCTCCCTCACGGGCTGCTATAGCAGCTTTTCTATTCTTTTGTTTTTGTATTTTTTTAAGTCTTGACGCATCACGGTCACGCATCACGTAGAACAGTATTCCGGCCAATATTGCCGAAATCAAGAACATAATCATGCTCGCTGCTGCAGCACGATTGTACATATAGCTGCCCTTGAATGCTTGCCCGTAGATAAACATGGACGTGGTAAGCGTAGAATCGTCCGGTCCACCTGCAAGGAATAATTGCGGAATATCGAACATGGTCAAACCACCCACCATCGATGTAATCAGTGTGAACAGCAATATCGTACGCAGACTCGGCAGTGTGATGCGGAAGAAGGTTTGAAACCCGTTAGCCCCGTCAATCGATGCAGACTCGAAGAGAGCAGGATTTATACCCATAACGCCAGCAATCAGGACGATCATGGTGTTGCCGTACCACATCCAGAACTGGATGAACGCGACAATGCCCCGTGCTGTCGTCTTATCCTGCAGGAAGAACACCGGAGCGTCGGTCCACCCCAACATTTGAAACAAACTGTTTACAGGACCCATCGGATAGGCGAATAAAGTGCTAAACAACACGGCAATCGTACTCGCTGTGATGATATTAGGCATATAGAGCAGAACCTTGAACAAGCCTTGTCCCTTTATATTGAGACGCTTATTCGTGAACCATGCGGTTAGCAAGAGCGCGAGAAGCATCTGGGGAACGAAGTTAGTAATCCAGAGCAATCCAGTGTTGATCAAAGACTTCCGGAACGAAGGATTATCAAAGAGAAGATCTTTGAAGTTTTGAAAAGGATTATCAAGAATATGGATCGGTTTTGGTATGATTCCTTTCATATCGGTGAATCCAATGACTGCGGTATATAAAATGGGATACAGTGAGAAAATCAGAAATGCAAGAACAAATGGGAAGGTAAAAATATAACCGTATTTCGAATAGTTCACATTTTTGCGGCGCATGCTCTCACCTCTTTAGTTGATATGAAGGGGCGGGATTACTCCCCCGCCCCTCCGAATCCTTCTTATTCGCTTTCAATGCCAAGTTGGTCTTTGACTTGTTGCTTAAAGGTTTCGATCGCTTTGGCACGGTCCTTATTGCCCGCGGTGTATTCACGTACTTGATCACGCCAGAGCTTGTTGATTGTTTCGTCGTACTGGGTCAAGTTTTTACCTGAAGCGTTTGCATTGGCCGGTACAAACACGTCGAACATGTTCTGACCACCGAGCAGTGGAACTTCACCGTTTGACTTCGACATGACAACGGAGGAAGCAACGCTGTCCTTCGTACCTTGCTCGCCTTCCTTCATCGTACCGTTAGCCCAGTAATGTTGGAGTCCCGTTTCGGAGGTGTCGAGTGTAACCCACTTCACAAAGTCCGCAACAGCCTGTTTCTTGGCTTCGTCCTTGGTAACGTCTTTGTTGGCAAGCAGCCAAGTGCCACCCCAGAAGAAGCCTGTCGGTGGTTCGGAAACCGCCCAGTCGCCATTCGTGTCTTTTACTTGACCGTTCATCACGTAGTTGATGAGCCAAGCAGGACCGAAGAAGCCGAAGATCGGTTGGGCGCCGGCACCGGACATATCCGCGTACCATGCTTCCGTCCAGTCTGTCGTATCGTTGTGATAGCCATTGTCTTTCAGCTTTTTAGAAAGATCCAGGAACTCTTCACGCTTCGGATCGATATGAAGCTTACCATCAACAATCCAACCTTTGTCAGAGCTGTTCTCGATCGGGTGCCAGATATCGCCATCACCAGAAACGATGCCGTATCCCTTAGCTTTCAACTTCGCGGCTGCATCATAAAATTTATCCCAGCCTGGTCCAATTTCATTTTTGATAGTGGCTGGATCGTCGGTTCCAAAAACATCCTTCGCAATGGAGCGGCGATAGATAAAGGCGCCGCCAGTCGCTTGATAGCCGAGGGCTTTTAATTTACCGTCTAAGCTACCGATATCAACCGAGTATTGCGCGATGCCAGCATCCTTAACCATTTGGTCATCAAGGCCCATATCAGAATAGTTGGCCGCATAGCTGGATGCGTCCCCTTGTGTATATTTGAGTACGAATGCTGATTCAGCTGCATAAATGTCCGGAGCATCTTTTCCTCCAGCGGACAGAGCCTGATCAAGCGCAGGTTGATAAGCGCCGTCGGTGGTTGCAATAACTGTAGTTTTGAACTCAACATTCGCGTCCGGATGAGTTTCCATATACTTCTTGGTCATATTAGGTATCTCATCTGTAAAGCTCCAGAGATTGATAGTGACTTTCTCGCCTGTTCCTTTTGATGGAGCTTCGGTAGCGTTGGCTGCTGGTGCAGTCGTTGGGCTTGAGCTAGATGAGTTAGAATTCGAATTCCCACCACATGCTGCGAGAGCAGATGACATCACGAGCAATGTAGAGATCCCCACTAAACTACGTTTCATACTTTTCATATCTTTGCCTCCCCTTTTGTATTATTACTTCGGTTTTTTGTAACCGCATACATAATTATAGATCCTGCAATCCTTAAGCATAAGGACACCCTCTTTAGGAAAACTTCCACTATTTTTAGATTCAGTTCTATAGAGCGCAAAAAAAAGAGACAGCAAGGGATCTATCCCTTGGCGTCTCCATGATCTGTTTATATTTCTGATTATTACTTATCCGCTTTTAGCGCATCATCCTGTTTCTTGATGAATTCTTCTGGTGTGACGGCTTCGCCGAACAATGCCTGAATCTGATTCATGTGTATGGTAGATGCGACTGGCTTCATTTGTGTATCCAGATAAAGAGTTACTTTATTAGCCTTATTTAACTCGTTTAATAGATCAATGAACATTTGCGGTAGCTTGATGGCCGCAGTATCTACTTTGGTAGCCGGGATTACGCCTGCATTAACAACAGAATGCTCTCCCCACTTTTGAACGAAAAAGCTGACGAATTCTTTGGCCTCCAGAGCATGCTTGGAATTTTTGGAAATGAATAGTCCAGTGCCCGGACCACCGACCCAATCATCCACGTTGCCTTTGCCGCCTTCTACTGTCGGGAACTTGAAATAACCGATGTTGACTTTAAATTCTTGGGCTATATTTGTAGTGGTCGTGAAATCTGGCAGCTCCCAAGTCCCCGTAACGAACATGGCTGACTTTCCGTTCATGAACTGTACCTTGGCTTCATCATTGGATAATCCGTTGTAGCCTTTGATGAATGTGTTCAGGTTTACCAACTCTTGCACTTGTCTTGCAGCTTCTAGCAAGGAAGGATCTGTGAAGTCCTGATCCGCAACAGCTTTATCCATCAGGTTAGGTCCCCCAATACGATCAGCTAGATACATGTACCAGAAGGAAGCCGGCCAACCGTCCTTGCCTCCAAGAGTAACAGGTGTTATGCCATTGTTATTCAGTGTTCGAATGATCGCTTTGAGATCATCCAAGGTTTGGGGAGGCTGCAGATTAAATTCTGAAAATATTTCTTTATTATAGTAGACCGGAACTATGTTTAGTTCGACAGGAAGGGCATACGTCTTCCCATCAAAGGAGTACCCCTCCGTCGTACCAGCTACGAATTTCCCTTTCAGCTCATCCTGTAAAAGATCGTCCACGGCTGCAAACTTATCTCCCCTAACATAAGGATCCATAAAGCCTGCTGCCCAGGTGAATCCGATGTCCGGTAGATCGTTGGAAGCGGCAAGTACCTTCAGTTTGCTTTTATACTGCTCATTTTCAAGAACTTCCGTCTTAATGGTGATATTCGGATTAGCTTCTTCAAATTCTCTGATGATTTCTTTTACCATTTTGTTTTGCGCGGAGTTATTGCTATCCGGCCATAGATGCATCATTTTTAAAGTGATTTTCTCGCCGTCGCTCTTACTGCTAATCCCCTTATCCCCATTGCAAGCAGTTGTTATCAACAACAATGTTAAGAAAAGGG
Source organism: Paenibacillus sp. FSL E2-8871 (assembly GCF_038000345.1). Classification (NCBI taxonomy): domain Bacteria; kingdom Bacillati; phylum Bacillota; class Bacilli; order Caryophanales; family Paenibacillaceae; genus Paenibacillus; species Paenibacillus sp. FSL E2-8871. Next base: position 3,885,392 of record NZ_JBBOBV010000001.1, read on the forward strand.
TAATGTATAATCCGATCCTCTTCGTAGATATCCCCCCCTTGCCGAGCCGTTATTGGATATTCGCTTCTATACCATTCCTCATGGAAGAACGATACTGCCCTGGACTCATTCTTTCGTATTCCTTGAACAGCTTGTTGAAATATTTAACCGTCTGGTAACCCGTAAGGCTGGCAATTTCCGCTATAGGCAGATTCGTTTTCAGCAGTAATTCCTTCGCTTTCTGCAATTTTCTACGGGCGACGTATTCGCTGAAATTCATCTGGCATTGCTCCTTGAAAAGAGAACTGAAATAGCTCCCGTTCAGATGAACAAGTCCGGCTACTTCCTGCAGGCTGATCGCCTCTTCTATATGCATTTCCACATAGTCTATCGCCTGACGGACCGGATCGCTTAATGCGGCATCTTCATCTCTTATGGCCATTAATTGTGGATCAGCCATCTTTCGCATGAAGCCGATATGTTCCTGCTCCTCCCCTGCCTTCAGGGCATTCTCCACAGATGCGATTAGCTTTTCCCGGCTGGCTGGCTTGAGCAAATATTCAACTACGGACAACTGAATCGCTTGCTGAGCATACTCGAACTCGGCATGACCGGAGATGAGAATAACGGATGGCTGACGCTGTATTTTTTTATCCCTTATTTGGCTAACTAAAGAAAGACCACTGATTCCCGGCATGCGGATATCCGATATCATGAGCTCCACCGGTATTTCCTCCAGAATTTCAATAGCCGAGATCCCATTGCTTGCCGTAAGGATTTCATAATGACCGGCTGCCCACACCTCAAGAATTTTCTTCATTCCTTCTCTAGATCTCGGTTCATCGTCGACAATAAGAATTGTTCGGCTTCTCATGGCATTTTGTCTCCTCGAACAGGAATTTTGATGTTTATACGGGTGCCTTGACCTTTTTGGCTATCGATGGTCATTGCGGCACCCTGCTCATTCTCTCTCGAAAAAAATAGTTGAAGCCTTCTATGCACATTAGCGATTCCGACGCCGGAATCTTTTGAAGAAGATACCTTTCCGCTATCCAGCCCTTCCACAAGAGAGTGCAGCATCTCCTCATCCATTCCCATCCCGTCATCTTCCACCGTAATGGTGACCCATTCTTCATCTCCAGCAACCGTTAGCTTTATCCATCCCGGTTCAATCTTGCTCTCGACCCCATGCAATACGGCATTCTCTACAAGGGGCTGCAGCAACAGTCGAGGTAACTCCACATTCGAAAATTCAGGAGGAGCCTCAATTTCCCACTCCAAGCGATCTTCAAATCGCATCTTCATAATAAGCAAATATCTCTTTACATGCTCCAACTCATCCTGTAACTTCACCCACCCCCCTTTACTCGAGCCGGTGATCGTATAGCGGAATAAATCAGACATGGCGACAACATACTCCGCCAGTTGATCTTCATCCCTATCCAGCAGCGACCAGTACAGAACATCTAGTGTATTGAACAAAAAATGCGGATTAATTTGCGCTTGAAGTGCCTTTAACTCCGTATGACTCCGGGATAACTCCTTCTCATAAACCAACTGGATTAGCTCGTTGATATTATCAACCATTTTGTTATAGGAATAATTCAGTTCCTGAATTTCCATAGTGGACGATACGTTTTCGATAGGCTTCAGGATGCCTAGACGGGTACTTCTCATAGCTTTGATCAACCTGAACACAGGTCTGGTAATAAGAATGGACAGGAAAAAAGAAAGAAAAGTGAACAGCAAGGTACCCATCAAGGCCGATACGACGATGGTCGTCCGCAAGACCGATATCCCCTTGGTGATGACGTTAACCGGGGTTAAGATGAGTAGCGTCCATCCTGTCACGGAAGACCGCTGTTTGACAACGATAAAGGACCGTTTGCCGATGGAAACATTCTGATCGTCGGATTCCTCCACCAGCTTTGCTGCTGTCTTTTGTGAAATACTGTCATCGTTAGACGTGATGAACTGCCCATCAGGAGCGAGGAGTAATACTGTTTCTCCATCCCCTTCCCCGGATAAAGAGTCTTTAAGTGCAAACTTGTCTCGGTCTGAGCGAATGAGTAAATACCCTCCAGTTGTGAAATGCCGATCAATAAGGCTGATCTGTCGAATCGCCACAAGCGAAGTTGAATCAAGTGGATCGATGCCGAACCAGACTAGACTTCCTTCCTTTCTCGTCGCCATTTCGATCCAATCCTCGGGCACCTTATCTCTAAGGGTACTGCCGTCAAGAGGATACAGCCTCACTCCGTCTTTATTATAAAGCTCAACAGACTTGATGCCGTCCGTGTAGATTTGGACCAGATTGATAATAGATGGCAGCGCTTGCCGTTCCGTAAAGGTAGCGGGATGACCCTCTATATCGCGTAAAAGGAGTTGCTGAATATAATCGTTCGTCGATACCAGCGTCGTCAGAGAATTAATCTGTTCGAGAACGCTTTCCAAACGGCCGTTAGCCTGAATCGCGGTTTGCTGAATATGCTTCTCCGCATTGTTCTTGAGTAGCGTCGAGACTGAATGGAACGTAATCCCTCCAACGAACGTCAGAATGATGAGCATGACGGCGAGAAAACCGAGCAACATTTGATTTCGCAGCGTATTTAACTTTAACATCGACAGTATCCGCCGCATGCAGTCTCTTCCCCTCTTTGTCATATGAGCATGAGATGATCGCCCCTATCCGTAAAAAAGTAAGGGCTTTCAACCTTTTCAGTCATTATATTAGCATGTTTGCTAATGATCCGTTAAGAAAGAATTATGGATTCGACAAAAAGAACTAATATTTTCGCCCCCAATACCGACAGGCGAGGTCATTAGCTCCATTTCTAGCAACCTTTTAATTAGGAGTGTCTTACTCCTAATTAAAAAAATCCCGATGATGTATTCATCATCGAGGCTAACTACGGCTTCATTTTTTTATTTTCGCCAAAAAGTTGAACAATCTGCCTTATCCCTAATGTTAAACTCGATCATTTTCTCAAGTAATGAGAAATCAACCGGACTGTCCCACCGGATCCGTAACAACTGCTTGGTGTGATCATAGCCTGCCTGTACAATTGCATCTGAGAAATGATTAATTCCTGCGATTTCAGGCGCAACAGCCATATGTTGTTTGGATACGCTAAAGCCAATAATATAGGTGTCGTGATCAGTGAACATAGGCTGATTCCACGCAATTTTTGGTTTTAAATCTGTGAATTTCTTAGTTACCCAAGCCAACACCTCTTCCATTCGCTCCCGATGCTGCGGGTTATCAATTTGCGCTAAATAGTCTGCAAAAACCTCCATGTCGATCACTCCTAAACTCAGAATCGCCCTTTGTTCAGGCGTAGTTACAAAAAAACACCCCGTTAGATAATCATATCCAACGGGGTGAAAGGGTGCAACTTTTCGTAACGTCGGTTCTCCGGATCTGTAATCCGTTGTTCTGTTTAAGCTGTACGCGTCGAAATTTCTTTAAAGTGGCTGGATATTTTTGACGGTAAACCAAATCCTCCTACACGTTCAAGCTTAGCTGCTTCATAGAGCTGGACGTTTACTCCGGCAATTGACTTGTGCCTATGTCACACCAAAACACCCCTTGACTTCCATCGGATAAACCTGAGGTTTATTCCAACGGCTGTGCGAAGGGGTGTTTATCAATCTATATAATACTCTTTAGTTATTCATAGTCCTGCTCGGAGCAGCATTCGGTACAGCAGCACAGTAGTCTCGGCACGGGTTAATGACTGCTGCGGCCGCAATTCATTTCCATACCCTTTTATCAAACCGGATTGAATGGCTGACTGTACAGCGTCACTTGCCCAGCCGGCAATTTGACCACTGTCGATATAGACGTCTAAATCGGCTTGTACTCCGCTATTATTTGTCAATGCCGCTGCATCCGCCAGCCGTAGCACTCGAATAATCGTTACAATCGCTTCTTGCCGGGATACCGCTTGATTCGGCCTGAATGTACCATCCCCGAAGCCATCCATCATTCTATAGGCTCTTAATGCTGCTACGGCGCCACTGTACCAATTGTCGCTGCTTACGTCGACGAAACCCGCAGGATTCCGTTCTTCCGGCAGCCCAAGCGCCCTTGCCAGCATAGCAGCTAGTTCAGCCCGGGTAATCATGGCTTCAGGTGAAAACACAGACCCATCCGTACCCTCAACGATCAATCTGCTGTTCATGCTGGCAATTTCATTTTCAGCCCAGTGTCCCTGAACATCTGTTAATTTGGACGATTTGTATATTACTGCATAAGTGCTATTCGTAAGGCTCCGAACCACAGCAGATCGATGGCCATCCACTGTGATGAAAGCTGTCGGCACCGGACGCACACCCGCATTCTGATCCCAAACCACGGCCGTTGAAGTAGCACCGGCATCCAAAGGCAGGTAAATTACTTTTTCTACAAAATGATTGAAACTGGGTACTTCTTCAGTCCTACCATTACGCTTGATCTGGACGGAAAAGTGGATCGGAGCAGTCACCAGTTGATATCCACCAGCATTCGCCCACTTCTGTAATCCTTCTTCCGCTGGGCCGTGTTCCATCAAGATCCTAACTTCCATATCCTTCGACCAGTCAGACTCCCGATCTACGATTTCAGTTAGTGGCAGGCGATATTGGCCGTACTGGGTTATGAACGTGATCATGGCCACTTTCTGAGCCAGAATTGGGACTGTATCACCGGAAAGTCTTAGTGCGAGATTGTCTGCACCTTCCTCGATTGAAATCGAGAGATTCGCTTCAGCAGTGTTAGGCAGCGAATCGATTACCTGGCGCAGATGATCCAAATTCAGCAGAGCGTCGATGGATTTTTCTCCATTCGTATCTGCTTGAACTGTGACAATCCCCGATACTTTCTGATTATTAATCCGAATCACAGGCATTTTGTCCGGTGATGGCTGATTCGAGAGGTTTTGAGGATTCGAAGGAGCCGTCGGGACTGGTGTTGAATCCGGATCAGAGCCGGCTAAGCGTGTCACGTTGAGCATGTAGGTTTTCATTGAATCGTCCTGCGCCTTTACCCGGACCTCGAACTTATTTTGGCCGGTTGCAAGAACATACTCCCTGGTTAGCGAATTACTGTCTACCTGGAGTCCGTTCACATAGACGGCAGAATATACATCGGCGGGAGTCAGAAGCATTTTCACCCCATACACCGGATGGCTTACTTCCAGACTGCTGTTTGATTTCTCGGGGTCAAAATCAAACTTTACCGTCCCTCCGAGTCCTATCAGCTGCCAGACCTTCAAGTCCGCATTGCTGCTCAAAGGAACGATGTTCTGGATTTCAATCAAGCTTACATTTGCATTGCCCGCCTTATCTGCCACATAGACTGAATAAATTCCATTCTCCTTTACAGTGAAATGGTCCTGAATTTCCATACCCTGTGTATCAAAATAGGAGATCGAACGGCTTCCTGCCGCCCATTTTATGGAGGAAACCTGGTTGAATTCACCATATACAGACCCCGTTACTGTAACATTCACACTTCCAAAGGTCGGTTCGGCCGGATCAACCTTCAGTTCGATAACAGGAGGCTGGTCGTACGTAAAAGTAATACTCACCGTTTGGTCCAGCGCTATACCACTTGCTTCTTCCTTTGCAGAATAAGTCACTTTCTCTGCCACAACATTATTGACCGCAAATACGGCAAGGCCCTCCCCGTTGGTCAATCCATAAACTTCTTTGGTGACAGAGCTTCCATCTTGAGCTTGAAGTTGCACCTGTCTACCCTCAAGCGGATGGTCATATTCGTCTTTAAGCTTCACAGAGATCAAGGATTGGCTTTGGCCATCCGCCCGAACTACCAGATCACTTGCGGTAATTGTGGAGTGAGATGAACTTACTTCACCTGGTACAAACTGAACCGTCACCGTTGAGGCCAGCGCATTGCCGTCGACAGAGGCACTTATTTTCGTGGTCCCTACTGTTGTTGGCGCCGTCAATGTCGCCGTATAGGTTCCGTTATGGTTGTCCGTTACGGTGCTAACCGTACCTAATGTCGATGTGATCAACACCACCGCCCCTCCTGCGGTCAACTCGTTACCGTGCGCATCCCTCAGCTTCACAGTTACGGCTGTCTGACTCGTTCCGTCAGCTATCAGCGAAAAGTCAGTTGCTGCGATTATGCCAGTCTCTGTTGATAGTGAGCCAGCTACAAACTGAACAGTAGCCGTACCCGTCAGCGTATTGCCGCCTATACTGGCACGTACTGTCGCTGACCCGACCGTTACCGGTGCCGTCAGTGTCGCCGTATAGGTCCCGTTATGGTTATCCGTCACGGCGCTCACCGTACCCGAAGTCGACATAATTACCACCGTCGCCCCTCCGGTCGTCAACGCATTTCCTTTCACATCCTTCAGCTTCACCGTCACTATTGTCTGACTTGTGCCATCTGCTATCAGCGAGCTATCGCCTGCTGCTATAGTGCTCTTCGCACTGGACGGTATTCCAGGCATAAATTCGACGGTTGTCTTTCCAGTCAGCGCATTGCCGTCTACTGTGGCGCCTACAGTCGCAGTTCCCACTGTTACCGGTGCCGTTAATGTCGCCGCATAGGTTCCATTATGGTTGTCCGTTACAGCGCTCACCGTACCTAATGTCGATGTAATCAACACCACCGCCCCTCCGGCGGTCAACGCGTTACCGTGCGCATCCTTGAGCTTCACCTTCACTGTTGTCTGACTCGTGCCGTCTGCCGTCAACAAGTTATTGTCCACTGCTATGGTGCTGTTCGCACTGGACGGTGCTCCCGGCACGAACTGTACCGTTGCCTTGCCAATCAACGCACCGCCGCCTACACTGGCACTAACTGTCGCAGTCCCCACCGTTACCGGTGCTGTCAGCATCGCTGTGTAAGTCCCGTTATGGTTGTCCGTTACAGCGCTCACCGTACCCGAGGTTGACGTAATTACCACCGTCGCCCCTCCGGTCGTCAACGCATTTTCTTGCGCATCCTTGAGTTTCACCGTCACTATTGTCTGACTCATTCCGTCCGCCGTCAGCGAGCTATTACCTACTCCTAATGTGCTGTTCGCACTGGACGGTGCTCCCGGCACGAACTGTACCGTTGCCTTGCCAATCAATGCACTGCCGCCTACACTGACACTTACTGTCGCAGTCCCCACCGTTACCGATGACGTAAGCGTCACCGTATAAGTCCCGTTATGGTTATCCGTTACAGCGCTCACCGTACCCGAAGTCGACGTAATTACCACCGTCGCCCCTCCGGTCGTCAACTCATTTCCTTGCGCATCCTTGAGTTTCACCGTCACTATTGTCTGACTCGTTCCGTCCGCCGTCAGCAAGCCATTGCCCACTGCTATGATGCTGTTCGCACTGGACGGTGCTCCCGGCACGAACTGTACCGTTGCCGTGCCAATCAACGCACTGCCGCCTACACTGGCACTTACTGTCGCAGTCCCCACCGTTGTCGGTGCCGTAAGCGTCACCGTATAAGTACCATTTTGGTTGTCCGTAACAGCGCTCACCGTACCCGAAGTCGACGTAATTGACACCGTCGCCCCTCCGGTCGTCAACTCATTTCCTTGCGCATCCTTCAGTTTCACCGTCACTATTGTCTGACTCGTTCCGTCCGCCGTCAGCAAGCTATTACCCACTGCTATGGTGCTGTTCGCGCTGGACGGTGCTCCCGGCACAAATTCGACGGTTGCCGTTCCCGGCAACGCGCTGCCGTCTACACTGGCGCTTACTGTCGCAGTCCCCACCGTTACCGGTGCTGTCATCGTCGCCGTGTAAGTCCCGTTATGCTTGTCCGTTACAGCGCTCACCGTACCCGAAGTCGACGTAATTACCACCGTCGCCCCTCCGGCCGTCAATGCATTTCCTTGCGCATCCTTGAGTTTCACCGTCACTGCCGTCTGACTCATTCCGTCCGCCCTCAGCGAGCTATTACCTACTCCTAATGTGCTGTTCGTACTGGACGGTGCTCCCGGGATGAACTGTACCGTTGCCGTGCCAGACAATGCATTGCCGCCTAAACTGGCACTTACTGTCGCAGTCCCCACCGTTACCGGTGCCGTAAGCGTCGCCGTATAGGTCCCGTTATGGTTGTCCGTGACGGCGCTCACCGTACCCGAAGTCGACGTAATCCCCACCGTCGCCCCTCCGGCCGTCAACGCATTACCTTGCGCATCCTTCAACTTCACCGTCACTGCCGTCTGACTCATTCCATCCGCTACAAGAATGGAATTCGCACTGGAGATCTCACTTAATGCGGGGGATGTCGAATAATCGGCTATCATGTACGTTCTGAAAGAAAAGTCATAATTGTTAGCCGAACAGTATCCTCTTGTATACGGGTTGCCGCTGCTGCCATACCATCCGAAGCCAGCCGTGCCTCCGAATTCCGTGGAAGCAACCATTCGATACATCCTGTCCTTCGTTAAATAAGGCGATGCTCCTGAGAAATCAACCGACGTCCAGCCTGCGCTGATGGAAGTCACTTGCGCTTCAGCGAGCAATGTCGAAAGATTCCCTTCCTCATAAATTTTCAATTTCAGGACTCCAGTTGAACCATAGGTATCGAAAATATTAAGCTCTATCCTGCTGAGATTCCCCGTAATCTCAGGAGTAAAGGTCTGAAATCTTTGATTGTCACTATTAACCCATACATTACCAATTGCGTTTTCCTGCTTTTGATCTACTATTACCGGATCTGCAGCAGACACCTCCCCTTCGGAGACCATTCCTACAACAATCATGAATATCAAAGTCATAGCGATCCAGCGCTTATATCGTTTAATACCTTCCACTACATATCCTCCATTCTTAACTTCCCAATTAATCGCAAAATGCTTGTGTAAGATGTAACTTTTATCTACCAAATCCGAACGGGCTTACCGATATAATGAATTAACTCACGAAAAAGGTGCTTCCTCCAACAATCAGTGCCACTATAAAAAAAATACCAAAATACCATTTTGTAAATTTAAAACTGATCCCGGAGCCGTCCCACCAAATCTTTGCAAAGACAACCACTCCAAGAAGTAGAATACTAATAAACGCAATCAGGGCATTCTCCATTTTCATTCACCTAGACCTCTCTATCTTCTAAATTCAGCCCATCAATCCTACTCCCAGATTAGAGCCATTCCTTAAAATTTCCTATACCTAAAAAGGTGTATCTTCCATTACAATAGATTGTATTCGCTACTACGTCCAAGATTAGAGGTGTCCAAAAATGAAAGAAAACCAACCACTCGACATTGTTATCAGAAGTTCATCACTTGAACAACCTGACTCCGGTTTAATTCTGCCACATAAAACGGGGATGACACTCAGGGAATGGATGAATGGACAAAACCGCATGAACCCAGAGGCGTTTCTCACCTTTGCCAGGTCCATCGTAGCTTGTGTTCTGCAGCTTCATCAGTTGCAGATCCTTCATCTCGATTTGCGGCCGGAACGGATCGGTGTTGGTTCCAATGGACAAGAAGCCTATTTAATAGATTCAGGTTATGCACTTCATCGCTCAGACAATGGTTATATGCGCCCAGCTGGTTATGGTATATCAGGCACAGGACTCGCCTATTGTTCGCCTGAGAATACAGGCAGAATGCTGCGGACAGTGGATGAGCGAAGCGATCTGTACTCTGTAGGCGTTATTTTCTACGAATTATTGGCCGGACATCTGCCTTTTCTTGCCGACAATCCGCTGGAATGGGTGTATATGCACCTGGCGCAAGTCCCCCCTCCGCTGACGCAGGAACAGACATATTTACCTGACGGCTTGGAAGCTGTAGTCATGAGACTTCTCGACAAAAATCCAGATAACCGCTATCAAAATGCAGGTTTTTTATTGGCAGACCTAGATAAAGTCGGACATTCCCACGACACCTTTTTTATGGAACCGGGGTTTCACGGCAGAGAATATGAGATCTCTATGCTGACCCAGGCCTTTTATTCCGCTTGCTTCGGATCAACAGAAATGGTGTATGTGTCTGGTGAAGCCGGTATCGGTAAAACAAGCCTTATGGACGAGGTTTTCCGCAAACATCAGCATGCCCGTAATTTTTTCTATGTCACCGGAAAGTTTGAGCAAATCTCGAAAGAAAGCCCATATCATCCGATTATTCAAGCCTTTCGTGGATTGATGCGGCATTTGCTGGGTGAACGCAAGGAACAGTCCGAGCTGTGGAGACAAAAGCTGCAGGAAGCACTCGGGGCAAGCGCCAACGTGATTACCGCCATTATTCCTGAAGCCGAGCTGATACTCGGCACCCTGCCATCTGCCGAAGAGCTTCCGGCCAATGAATCGAAGAAACGGTTTATCTATGTTTTTCGCAAATTTGTTCAAGCGCTGGCTTCCAAAGAACATCCCCTCGTTCTGTTTATCGATGATTTGCAATGGGCGGATTCTTCGTCGCTGCAGTTAATTCATGCACTGCTGTGCGATCCGGAATGCCAATATTTGATGTTTGTCTGCGCTTATCGCGATAAGGATATAGACCGCAACAGACTGCCAGGTTACGAACATGGCGGGAGCGTTACCGATCAGGCAGCTATCCGGCATATTCATCTGTCCCCGCTGAGCCTTGAACAAATGAACGATATTACGAAGGAAACGTTGAATAGCCAAGCGGATGCTGCACTATCTTTTACAGAATTGCTATATCATAAATCAAACGGCAACCCGTTTCATTTCAAGCAAATATTGCTGCGCCTGCAGGATGACGGCATTCTAGTGTATAGTCATGAGAATCGATGCTGGCAATGGGATTTGGGATTGGTCATTGGGCAGGAGCCCAGCTATGCCATCAGTGACTTGATGGAACACAGGCTGCGGCGTCTTCCCGTCACTGCGCAGGAGCTGCTTCAGATTGCGGCTTGTGTGGGAAGCACCTTCCACCCTGATCTGATAGCTTTCGTTGCCGATCGGGAGATCGGGGAGGTCATGCCCGAATGGCCCAAGATTGAAGCCGAAGGAATGATTGTGACAGATGAAGCGGGTACATTCCGTTTTGCCCACGATAATATACATAAGCTGATTTACAGTCAGATTGATGATGATACGAAACAAACAATCCATATCTCAATAGGCAGAGCTTTGAACAGGAAGACTTCCGGGCAGGAAGAGCACTTGTTTGATGTGGTCAATCATCTGAATAGAGGCTCTGACAGAATTACTGAAGAAGCCGAGATATTTCAGCTCATACAACTAAATCTGGATGCAGGAAACCGTGCCAAGACCACCTCCGCCTACGACGTTGCGCTAGGTTATTTTAGAAAAGGGGTAGAATTGCTGCCAGTGGAAGCTTGGAGCAATGCCTTCGAGCTCTGTTTCGAACTGCATGCTGAGCAAGCGGAATGTGAATACTTATGCGGTAATTCTGTGGATTCTGACCGAAAAATTGATTTCTTACTTCTCCGTGCACGCAGTGCAGTTGAGCGGAGCAGAGTGCAAATGATTCGGATTATGCAATACATCAATCAAGGAAAATATCTGGAAGGTACTGCGCTCGGTCTTGAAAGCCTGCGGGAGCATCATGTTAACATTTCGCCCAATCCGGGCAAACTCGAACTGTTAGTCGAAGCGCTTCGGATCGATGTGCTGCTGCATAACCGTTATGACAGACTCACTCATTTGGAAGAAATGTCCGACAAAGACCGGATTGCTGCGATGCATCTCATTCTGGCGATTACTCCCTCCACCTTCTTCACGAACAAAAAGGTCTATTTTCTACTCATGTGCAGAGCCATTCAATTATCTATTAAGTATGGAAACACCCCTGTTTCCGCAGCTGTCTATTCCGCTTACAGCATGCTTTTGGGATATGCCCGGGGGAAATTTGATAAGGGTTATGCTATCGGCAAGGTTGGAATTGAGCTTTCCGAGCGTTACAACATTACTTCAGTTAAAAGCAAAACTTATACCATGTTCGGCGGTGTACTCTGTCAATTTGCCGGAAATGCCCGTGAAGGAGATGTTTACTTGGCAAAGGCGCTTCGTTTCGGAATGGAATCCGGGGATTATGTGTTTGCCAGCTATGCAATGGGTGCGCATATCAATTCACTCTACACAAGAGCGCCGTTAAGTGAATTCTCAAGAACAATAACCGAATATATGGTATTTCTCGATACAACCAACGATGAGTTTGTGAAGCAGAACTTTTATCTGTATCAGCAATTTATTCTTGCATTGCAGGAAAGAACGATTTCTCCGGGTTCATTCAGCAGCACCAGCTTTGATGAAGAAGAATTCCTGAAACGGATACGTATGGAGGAAACCTCGGCTACCACCTTATTTCAGTACAGCACCTATAAGACTCAACTCAGCTATTTACTGGGTAATTATAAGGAAGCCGTCCGCTGGGCAAATCAAGCGAAGTCTTATGAAGCCTATGCCACGCATCTTCCGCATTTGCCGGAATGCCTGATGTATGAATCACTTGCCCTATTGGCCGATTCTGTACCGCCCGGTAAACGGAAACAATTGAACAAACGGTTCAGCAGCAATCTCCGCCGCTTTAAAAAATGGGCAGCATGGAGTCCAGCCAATTATCGGTCCAGACACTACCTTCTACAGGCTGAACATGCGCGTGTCTCTGGTAAAGGCATACTGGCTGAGGAACTGTATGATAAAACCATCCGCGAAGCAAGAGAACAAGGCGATGTTCAGGTGACAAGCCTTGCCAGCGAACTCGCAGCGAGATACTACCGGAATTTGGGTAAAGGAACAACAGCCATCTTCTATTTGCAATTAGCGCTTGAGGCATATACACAATGGGGAGCGCAAATAAAAATAAAACAATTAGAGGATCTGTTGCTCTGCTGGCAGCGCGAGGAACATGCTGATGAATCGTTTGAGATTATACCAATTCCGGCAGGCCGGAGTGATGTAGAGTTATCTGGAGAGGCCGCCAGCGCTCTTCATGAGACCCATGCCCTGGACGGCCTGGATCTTGCAGCGATTCTCAAAACCACTCAAATGATAACAAATCAGATGGACAGTGATACGGTGCTTGCGGAAATCATGAATACCATTATGAGATATGCGGGTGCCAGCAAGGGAGCTTTGCTGATGGACAATAAGGATGGACTGTACATTCAGGCATATGCCGACTCAGAAGCGCAGGCGTCCCCCTCACCTTCAGAGCTAAATGATAGCCTCCTTTTGCCGGAGGGCATCATCCGATATGTCTTTCGTACACAAGAGCATGTCCATTATATCGGTGATGAGGAGAGCTGGCTGATCCATAATCCGTATATTGCGAAGCATCGGCCTGGGTCTGCACTCTGCATACCGGTAACCGTTCACGGGAATATGCTGGGTGTTCTCTACCTGGAAAACAAGCTGGCAAGCGGTGTGTTCGCGTATGATCGCCTAACTGTTCTTCAGGCTATGGCATCCAATGGAATTTTGTTCTGCATGCTGCAAAATACGGCCGAGCATACCATTAAAGATCCAGGAGCAGCAGAAGAAGCAGCTTCCTTATCTGCTATAATGGAGGAACCTCTTACCGAGCGTGAGCTTGAGGTGCTCTCCTTATTGGCGGCAGGACTGTCAAATAAGGAGATTGCCGATCAACTGATCATCGCGATTGGAACGGTAAAAGTGCATGTTAAAAATATTTTTGCCAAACTAAAAGTCAACCGACGCACCAAAGCCATTATCCAGGCGAAGGAGCTCAATCTGCTTACCCGCCAATGATTTATTACCTTTTATTGGAATTCACCCCATAACTTTTATGTATCTATGAACCCGAGAGATTTATGCTTAAACGGTACTGAGTCAAATGGACATAGCCTCGCCGAGCTATCTGCATGTAGGTTAAGGACGAATCCTATATTATATATTAGCCACTGTCTTCTCGCATGGTGGAGAAAACGAATGTCCCTCGGACCGATCTGAATTATTAGTGCGAAAAGTATGTTAAACTTAGGATCATCAAAAATCCCCTCGACCTGAGGGGATTTTTTCTATTGCATGTATTATGTCTCTCCTAACATTTCCTACAAGCGCTAATAATAGATGAAGATGACGGAGAGAACGGCTTTTTATCCCAGTCAGCATATTGATGTTCGACGCGAAAGCCGTGTGGTGTTAATAAAGAATGCAGTGTATCGTGACCCAATGCATGATGTGCTGGCTAGTATCGTAACATTGTGTGCCTGATCCCCTCGGATAAATCCGTTTCCTCCGGTTACGGGCTTCCAATGCAAAGATTCCATTGGAAATGTTTGTGAACGGTCGTGAGCAAATCGATCGATTTGATCTTGATCACTTAAGAATGCCTGAAATACATTACCAGTCAAATAAATCATCGAAAATCGCAGCGCCATTCCTTACATTAACGTTCCCCGTTATCTTAATGATGCTGTTTCAATACAGTCTGAATTTAACAAATCAACTTTGAAGTTAATACTTAACCCTCTCCCATTAATCCTTCCAGGGATCTTCGTGCAGTCTTCCGTAGGCTGCGCCAATGCTGCCGCCTTCCATCAGGCGAAGCTTGATTTTTTTCTGTAAGGATGTATGTTCCGGAAGTTCTTGTATTGGAATATCAGTTCTTCCATAAACCCATCTGATGGAGCTGTCATTCGCATCATCAACACGCATCAAGTCGAATGCCTTCTGAAAACCGACTATATTTGAGCTCTCTAGCAACAGCTTAGCAAGGACTGGAGAAAGCAGCCAGGAATCACATACCATATCCGACTGTCCATACTCCGGATAATATTTTGCGAAAAATCGCCTAGCATCCTCATATGACTTTCGCAAACTCTCGCGCCTCATATCTGCATCAGCAGGGATATGTATATTTATTAATTTCTTTTCTTTCTGCTCAATCATTTCATATTCAAGTGCACCGATTCGGAATTCATGAAGTGAAATCTGTCTAGGAAACCACCATCCCCACGTGAATGCATATGTCCCATACACACTGTAATGTTCCATAATGAATCTAGTACAAAACTTCATCGTATCCGTAAAAATTGTCTCGCTGATTCCTCTTTTTTCGTATTCCTTATGTGCCTTTACTGCATGTACAAGCATAAAAGAGAGCATTTTGCTCCCATTCGGATCCTCTCCCAGAACGCCTATTAGTTCTTTAACTCCCTTTTCCCAGGCAGACGGATCATACAGGGCAGCAGAAAGAGGCTTGAATGTTTTCTCATCAAATCCGCCTGCAAAGTCAAGCACTTTTCTTTTCATTTGATCTGGTAAACAAATACTTTCACACACTTCTTTTAAATTCATATTTACATTCTCCTGTATCAGATAATAACAACATTTCCACAACTCCGTGTCCTATAGCTTTTTCTTTCTTTCTGGAAGAAAACAATAAATTGGTTTAATGCTATTTATAGTTGGGATTGTTCCTTAAAAGAAAGGCATATTCTATCATAACCTTACGTGTAACTGCCTGTTGTCATGGAGCTATCGTTCACCTTTATCGTGTTGCAAATCACTGGAAGTGATGAAATGCAGTTTAGTTCTTCAAACCTTCCTACTGGTTTGTTACGATTGACCTCCGAACTTTTTTTCCTTCATTCTTATGCCCAATATGATAAACGCGACATAGATTAGGATGGCAATCGAATCGATTAACGTATCCGTAAGTGCCGAAACATCATAAAATGCTGTTATGCCGAGAATAACCATCAGACGAACGAGCAGAAGTGACGCGATCGTCCATGCAGCAGACCGATTCTTCGATCGCTCGCTTTGCAATGACAGGATAATGAATACAATACCGAAGACCAGATTCTCTGCGGTGATTATGTGCCAGACATACCTAAATATTATCTGTGTATCCATGGCTATATCATTCACAAAGAGCGTCGGCAGTACAACGGATTGCCCGTTCAAAGCGTGCGTAACGGCAAACAGTATCGCAAGAACGCCAGCAATCAGATAATAATAATTCTTAATTTTGATGTCCATCACAATCCTCCTTAGTTATTCCAGGATCCTTCCTGTGAAGATCCCGGTAAATCTCCCGAACGAACACTGCCAGTCGCTGGTCACTTTCATGATTTAAGTCCCTTAGCGCTTCAACTGCTACGTCGAGCAACTGACTGACCTTTTCTAGATGTGCAATTTTCTTGCGCGTTTCTACTTTTTTGGCATCAAGGAATTCAGCGACCTCCTGATAATAAGCAGGATCTACACTCTGCATTCTCTGGAACTGAAACTTCCCCTTGATTTCTTCTAGAGAAAAGTCCGCATACTGCATGATTTGAATATTCATCAAATCGACGAGGTCGTCCTTCGAATACCTACGATAAGAATTGTGTTCCCGGGACGGCGATACGATTCCAATACGGTCATAGTATCGAAGCGTATCCTTCGGAATACCAAGGATCTGTGAAACCTCTTTTATAGAATATTGTTTTTCCATACATTTACAATAACATTGGAGTAAACTCCAATGTCAATTCTTTTTTTTACACGGTATTCAAATAATCTTTACAACTATCCTTCTCATTAGCGTAACGATAGCCCTCGATTAATGCTTTATTCCTCTATCAAGGTCTTGATAATTTTCAGTCTAATACTTTATCTTCTTTGGACACTAGAACGGAGATGTTGCCCGCGCCAAGCACCGCCTGCTCCGAAGTATCTTGGTTTGCGGAACAGCTAGCTGCCTAGCCGGAAGGGGTTTGCGCCAATCTATAACTTTATTTCCCGAGACTAATACTCTTTTTTTAGTTCACTATTTCCTTTTTACAACTCTCATGACTATAACAATAAACTTCTTTTCCACAAATTATATATTAAAAAAAGCCGCTCAAAATATGAGCGGCTTAATGGTATACAATTGATTATGAATAGCAACAATTCCTACTCCACAGTAACACTCTTCGCCAAGTTACGTGGTTTATCCACATCATGACCCAGCGCAAGAGAAGCATAATAAGACAATAATTGCAGAGGTACTACAGACAACGCTGCTGTGAGCATTGGCAATGTCTTAGGAATAACAAACACTTGATCTACTGATCTAAGCAGGTCAGTCAAATGCTCTTGGTGAGTGATCGCAAGCACGTCTGCGCCGCGAGCTTTCACTTCTTTGATGTTGCTGACAGTCTTCTCAAGCACAGCTTCCTGAGTTGCCAGGGCAATAACCGGAACGCCTTCCTCGATCAGAGCCAGTGTACCGTGTTTCAATTCACCTGCAGCATAAGCTTCGGAGTGGATATAAGAGATTTCTTTCAGCTTCAAGGATCCTTCTTGAGCAACTGCATAGTCTACGCCGCGGCCGATGAAGAACAGGTTCTTGTGCTCAGAAATTTGTTCTGCATAACCTTTGATCGCTTCTTTTTGAGCTAGGATCTCTTCCACTTGTTCTGGTAGAGCTTGCATAGCTGCTAGAATCTTAGCCACTTGTGCTTCGGTTTGTGTTCCGCGAACTTCAGCCAAGTAAAGAGCAAACAATCCGAAAGCGACCAATTGTGAAGTGTAGGCTTTGGTCGAGGCAACAGCAATTTCTGGACCTGCCAAGGTTACCAACACATCATTCGCTTCGCGAGCAATAGAGCTGCCCACTACGTTTGTGATTGCCAGAACATGTGCACCATTAGCTTGCGCTTCACGAAGAGCTGCCAATGTATCTGCAGTCTCACCGGATTGGCTGACAACGATAACCAAAGTTTCCGGGGTCACGATTGGTGAACGGTAACGATATTCCGAAGCAATGTCATTCTCTACTGGAATACGAACCAAAGATTCGATCATAGTACGTCCTACCACACCAGCGTTGTATGCCGTTCCGCAAGCAACAACTTGGATGTTACGGATGTTCTTGATTTGTTCTTCTGTGATGTTCAACTCTGGCAAAACAACCTTGTTGCCTTCAACATTAATACGACCACGCATAGTGTCACGGTAAGCCTTAGGCTGTTCGTGGATTTCTTTCAACATGAAATGCTCGTAGCCGCCTTTTTCTGCGGTAACTGCATCCCAATCGACAGTAATCATTTCCCGAGAAATAAAGTTCCCTTCAATCGTCATCAGTTCGACAGCATCTCTTGTCAAGACTGCCATTTCGCCGTCGTTCAAAATATATACGTTACGGGTATATTCAAGCAGTGCAGGAATATCTGACCCGATAAAGTTTTCTCCTTCGCCAAGACCGATAATTAGCGGGCTTGCTTGACGCACAGCAACCAATTTATCTGGTTCATATTCAGTCAGGACGCCTAATGCAAAAGCACCGCGCATGAAGGTAATCGCTTTTTGCACAGCTTTCACGATATCTCCATCATATTCGCGAGCAATCAGGTGTGAAATAACTTCTGTATCTGTTTCGGAGACAAAGTGGCATCCGCCAGCAATCAGCTCTTCTTTCAGATCCATATAGTTTTCGACAATACCGTTATGAACGACCGAGAACTTCATGCTGTTATCCGTATGTGGATGGGAATTCTCATCGGATGGTTTACCGTGAGTTGCCCAGCGTGTGTGTCCGATACCTGCGCTACCTGCCAGTGGGCTGCCTTCCAGCTTCGACTGCAGATTCGCCAAACGGCCTTGTGCTTTCACTACTTGCAGTCCTTCCCCAGTGAATACAGCAATACCAGCAGAATCATATCCCCGATACTCCAGCTTCTTCAAACCTTCAACCAAGATTCCCTGCGAATTCTGATTACCAATATATCCTACAATACCACACATTATTATTTCCCCCGTCCGAGTTATCGTAATGTGGCGGCATAAGGAAAGAAACGTGCCGTGCGGCATGTTTTTGAGAAAAAGCAAATATTCTGTTGTATTTTTGGATCAACAAAATAAACTGTCACTTACATCTTATGTTCATGAAATGCACAGCCTTCTTCTCTGCCGTGGCAGAACCAACGTGTTTCTTTACGATGCGCGCACACATGAATTTTATATTTCTTATGCACCCATGAAAACGTTGTGTGAAAGGTCGCCCTTCCATTTTCCGTCTCCATTTACGGCTCTGGTGCATCACCGGGAGGTCCCCGCCGAACATTTCGAACACCTCCACCTCGTCAGCTTACGTCTGCCGTGATCCGTTCAAGCCCTTGTCTACATAACCATGTAGCAGCTTTCCCTTCTCCCCCGCGCTCGACCAAGCTCTGGCGCTTGCTATTGCAAACCTCACAATCCCCGCTTTCCTTCTAGAATGACACTTAATCTATTATATGCACCTTACATTACTTTGGCAATGCTGCACCAACCTAAATTTCACAAATCCCTGTTCAGACGATCCATCCAAAAATAATAAACACCGGTGTAACGAGTCCGAATCGTTCTCGCTCTCTACACCGGCTATATAGGTATGATAATGAATTATACCAATTCGCGTTGAACAACTTCTACAATTTGATTCACATAAAGATCTAGATCTGCCTTATCAGGGCCTTCTGCCATGACACGGATTAAAGACTCCGTGCCGGACGGACGTACAAGCACACGGCCATTGTCGCCTAGCTTGCCTTCTACTTCAGCGATAGCTGCTTCGATAGCCTGGTTGTTAGGATAATTGGTCTTATCTTGTACACGAACATTGACCAGCACCTGCGGGTATTTCGTCATCATGCTCTTAACCTCGCTAAGCTGCTTACCGGAAGCTTTAAGCGTATCTACCAGCTGGATAGCCGTCAGAATACCATCACCTGTTGTATTATAATCAAGGAAGATAACATGTCCAGACTGTTCTCCACCTAGATTAAAACCACCACGGCGCATTTCTTCCATCACATACCGGTCGCCTACAGCTGTTTTAGCAGTGTTCAGGGATAATTTCTCGGTAGCTTTGTAGAATCCGATATTACTCATAACCGTTGATACAATCGTGCTATCTTTCAGCTTACCAGCACGGTTCATTGCATCCCCACAAATACAGAGAATAAAGTCTCCGTCCACTTCATCGCCTTTATTATCGATCGCAATCAATCGGTCAGCATCTCCGTCAAAAGCAAGTCCCAAATCCGCTCCATGACGTAATACTTCCTCACGCAAAGTCTCTGGATGTGTTGAACCAAATCCAGCATTAATATTCAATCCATCAGGCTCAGCACCAATAGAAATAACCTCAGCGCCCAGCTCTCTGAACAATCTTGGTGCAAGTTCATACGCTGCGCCGTGAGCACAGTCGAGTACAACCTTAATTCCCTTGAAATCTTGAGAAATGGTTGTCTTCAAATACTCCAGATAGAGGTACTTGGCGTCATTATCAACCGTAACCATACCTAAACCAGAGCCGATAGGACGAGGCAATTCATCAACTTCAGCATCCATTAGTTCTTCAATACGCAGCTCAGTTTCATCCGTAAGCTTGAAGCCATCTCCGCCAAAGAACTTAATGCCATTATCTTCAACCGGATTATGTGATGCCGAAATCATGACCCCTGCATCTGCCTTTAATAATCTCGTAATATAAGCAACAGCAGGTGTACTCACTACACCTATACGGATTACATCTGCCCCAATAGACAGCAAACCAGCAATAAGAGCCGATTCGAGCAAAGGTCCGGAAATACGTGTATCCATCCCAATGACAACCTTTGGTTTATGCACGTTACCCGCTAGTACATATCCTCCACAGCGACCAATGCTATAAGCCATTTCTGCAGTTAATTCACGGTTTGCTACTCCCCGCACACCGTCAGTTCCAAAATACTTCCCCATTATTTTTCTCCTTTGAATACGCTACATTAGCTTAATGTTCTATCCTATGATTTGAATACTATTTTGGTGTACCTTTGGGACATATCCTAAAAGACGTATTTCAATAAAAGGTTACGTTCCCCCTGTACCTACAGGATTTTCGGAATTCGTACTTGTGTTAGCTGTGCCATTATTCTCTGGACTGCTATCCGTGGGGACAGGCGTCGCTGTAGCTCCAACTTCTCCGCTATGGGTAGGCTTCTCAGTGGCCTCCTCATCGCCTATAACAGGTTCAGAGCTTGGCTCAGGAGTAGTTACACTACCCGTGTCTGGATGAGGCGTAGGCACCGGCGTTGCAGGTGACAGCAACTGTACAGTTACCGTAAGAGGCACACTTGAATTAGCCAGTGCGATGAATTTAGGCAGTGATACCCGTAAAGAAACCTCGTGAGTCCCGGCAGTCAGGCCAGTCACATCAGCCACAACACCTATATCGTCTTTATTTAGTTGATTTAGCAAAGTAGGTGCACCTGTTAAGGTAAGGGCTATATCCTTGCTTGTTGGATTAACAATACTTCCTTCAAACTCATCACCGACACCCTGTAACTTGATGGGTACCGCTTCAACCGTCCGTTCAGCAATTTCTGAGATCGTTAATGAAACGTTCACGGTTTCAGGCATTACTTTCTCAGTTCCTGCCGGAGGTTTCAGTTCTACCTTCAGCTGCTTCGTTCCTGCAGAATCTATAGCGCTAAGATCGACAGTTGCTTCATAGGTAGATAATGTAGCTAATGCATTGGCTTGACCATATACCACGACTGATTCCAGCTCAGGTGTCACATTTGATAAGACGAGAGAACCCGGAAGTTGTCCGGTAAAGCCGATATCCAGCGGTAAGCTCTTAAAAGGCAAGGTAATTGGCAATTCCACCGAAACGGTAGCCGGCTCAATGACGGCATCCTTCACTTCTTTTCCTTCATTATCATAAGCATGCAGCTTCAATTTCTTCTCTTTAAAGGTTTCGTTCTCGCCATTTAGCTCAATAGTGCCTTGTACCTTCACCACTTTGCTTAACTCATTATCTGGCAGCGTAACCTCAACAGTATCCGTAGGCTGCAAGACTGGGGTACCTAATTGATACCCCGCTGCTGGTTCTCCCTTGGTAACCAATGTTATGGGAAAAGATTTTGTATTTCGCAGCTCTACATGTACATTGACCTCTTTAGGAGTCATTCTGACAAGAGTTACACCTCTAGGTAATGAATATGAGAGTGGCAACGTATTATCTCCAGGTTCAACCTTACTTAGATCAAGGGTCACTTTGTAGTCGTCCGAGAACTGAAAAGAGATATCCGAGTTCTTCCCCTTAACCTCCATACTCACACTATCTACATCCTTGTATTCCAGTACAAATTTATCTTTATCTAGACCGATCTCTTCGATCTTTACATTCTCAATAATCTTCGATTTAGTATCGACCGTGGTCTGTCCAACAGGCGCAGTGTCGATACGAACCATAGTAAACAGTATGATCCCAAATGCAAGGGCTAGAATCTTATTGAAATTGTTATTGTTCATCCACTTATCCATGATTTTTGTCCCCCTTCCGTTTCCAGAAAGTTGAACCTTTCTCCTTCAGCGATGAACTTACACTCAGCTCTTGATGGAGCTTCGAAATCATTGATTCTTCCTTAATGTCCCTTACAATTTGACCATTGATGGCCAGAGAAATCTGTCCTGTCTCCTCCGAGACAATGACAGACACCGAGTCCGCAACCTCACTAATCCCGATAGCCGCGCGATGTCTTGTCCCCAGTTCCTTGCTAATAAAAGGGTTCTCGGACAAAGGTAAATAACATGCAGCCGCGGCGATCTGATTCCCCTGCATAATAAGGGCTCCGTCATGCAGAGGGGTGTTAGGTATAAAGATGTTAATCAGCAACTCAGAGCTGACTAAAGAACGCATGGCGATACCCGATTCCGTATATTCATTAAGGCCTGTCTCTCGCTCGAATACGATTAATGCCCCTATTTTTCTATGTGATAAATAATTTACGGCTTTAATCACTTCGCCAATTAATTTACTGAGTTCTTCATCACTTTCCCCAGCCCGTCCGAAAAATTTACCTCGTCCAAGCTGCTCCAGTCCCCTTCGTAGTTCCGGCTGAAAGATGATAAAGACTGCCAGCACCCCGAATGTAAACATTTGATTCATTAGCCATTTGAGCGTATAGAGGTCTAGCATGGTACTAACAGCCCAAATCAAAACCAGGACCAGAATCCCCTTCAGCAGCTGAATCGCTCGAGTTCCGCGGACCATATTAAGCACTTTATAAATAATGTAGCTGACGATCAGTATATCAATAATATCTTTAATGGAATCTTTCCATGTTAAGTC
Organism: Paenibacillus sp. FSL E2-8871; assembly: GCF_038000345.1. NCBI lineage: Bacteria > Bacillati > Bacillota > Bacilli > Caryophanales > Paenibacillaceae > Paenibacillus > Paenibacillus sp. FSL E2-8871. Next base: position 3,908,377 of record NZ_JBBOBV010000001.1, read on the forward strand.
TGTAAAATAACTCATTGCCTAAAACCCCCGTCATTTCATATTAGCTGGGTTTATGTAAAATGTCTGTTAGATCTGTATCAATATCTAGGTTATAACGTTCGGGCTCCAGTTGCAAGTTTAGCCCCTCACCCATTTTCTAATTTTTCTAAATTTAGGCAACAAAAAAGCGCCATCTTTCCGGAAAAAGAGGCGCAAAATAATATTCCAGCTCAAGGTAACCACTGTCGCTTTCTTTAACGGTAGGCAACTTCAGAGAACATGTTCGTCACTTTATACCAGAGCCAACTTACCGCTTGGTCTATGCTTTTGACTTGCCCAGAAATATGAGCTGTTGAAGCCTGATACAAAGAACCGTCAATGACTGTTACGTTGCCGTTCACTTCCCCATATACCTGTGCTTTACCATTCTCTATGGTAAGGTCACCGGTAATAATCTTGCCGGAAGGTACGATTACAGTATCCCCTTTGATAACCACTTGATCCAGATCTGCACCTCTAACTACAAGTTGTCTATCTGGACTCCAAAAAGTTACGGAACTCATCAGCATTACGACAAGAAACAGAGATGCCGCTGTAAGTGCAGGGTGTCTCTTGATCCAGGTAACAAAAGCATTTTCTTTCTTGGTCTTTGGCAATGAACTCATTATCCGGCTCACAAGATCATCTGAGGCAACAGGATTCTGATGCATTAGGGAGAACATCAACATATCTGTCTGTTCTAATTCTTTAAACTTTGCACGGCAATCTGGACAGGATAGAAGATGCTCCTTCAACTCCCTCTGCTGCTGATCGGGCAAGTCGTCATCCAAGTAGTCGTGCATCATAGAGACGGCCAGTTTGCATTCCATAGGAGCCAATCCTTTCATGAGTGCTATTTAATTATCCTAAGACAAAGGGTCAGGACACATAAGACTTGCTTAACTTACATACGTCGCTCTCCCAAAGATGTTTCATAAAAAAAAATCTATTTTTACATTTTCGGGCCTAATTTTTTACGTAAAAATTCACGACCTCGGTGTACACGCGTCTTAATCGTGGTTACAGGCATGTCGAGCACGTCACTTATTTCCTGAAGCGACAAATCCTGCAGGTATCTAAGAATCATCACAGACCTGTATTTCACAGGCAGACTGTCAATGGCCTCATAGATTAGCCCCTGCGTCTCAGAGAGCAGTAATTCGGTCTCAGGTGTTACATTATCACTTGGAATCAACGAATAGCCGTCAAGGCCCTCCTGATCGTTCATATCTGCATCGAGCGAATAGGTTGGTTTCCGTTTGCGTAATCTATCAATACAGAGGTTCGTTCCAATCCGATAAATCCAGGTAGAGAACTTCTGTTTATCATCATACCGATCCAAGTTTCTATACACACGCAAAAAGGTCTCCTGAACTATATCCTCCGCCTCATGGCGATTGTTCAGCATCCGGTACGCCAAATGATATATTTTGTCTTTATATAGTTCCACAAGCTCGGCAAATGCCCTTTGGTCGCCTTTTAAGGCGAGCTTTGTCAATCTGCCTTCCAAATTCTCCACCTGTTAACTCCCCCAGACTTGCCGCCCTTGGTATTTATTTTCAAATATCCACGGTACAAGCAATTAAATCGTAATTCAAGTTTGTGTAAAAATCAAGGATTGTATTGTAACCTTCTCTGTAAACTGAGTTAAAAACTGGACAACTTGGTATAGGTGATTAAGTGCAGCTTCGAGAAATATTTGGACTTCCGGTCGCTGTTATTGTCAGATTTCCTGATTTAAACCGCTACTCGCGGTAGAAAACTGACAATAGCATATGCTTACGATGCTAGCTTTCCTACGGAAAGCTTTCGGGCGATCGCTAACGCTTCTACAGTTCCAAACATTCTCTACGCTGCTCCATCACCTGAATAATAAGTGCCACACTATTTACCTTCGCTTACATCTCGGTTACTTGGGTAGGGCCTGAAAGATCAATATTGGGCATAGCACCACAATATTTTTCAGGACAAAAGAATCACTTCGCAGCACAATATTTAGTTTATGAGCAAAGTAGCTCGTATTAAGCAACAAAATCATCCCGTCGGTTGAATAGGCTTCTGTTAGTTTAAATTTGTCGCATATAGAGTAGACATTGTTATACTTTCCGCAGGGTTTTCGGTGATTTGGCGAGTAAAAACTCCAGTGTAGGTTGAGGGTTTCATTTTGATGGAACGAGTTATAGGGAAAACCTCCCTATAAATTAGGTCACAGCTGTTTTATGACCAAGTTATAAGGAATTTCTCCCTGTATATTGGCCAATTTCAATTAATTACACCAAGTTCAGCTGATATAAAGGGAACAATTCCCTATATTTTATCGAAATGACCTTATAATACCGATTTACAGGTAATAATCCCCTTTAATTCAGCATTTTGACCCTGAAGCAGAGAAATATGAAACTTAAAAATGTTAATGTGTGCGAGCAGACAGTAATTCCTATAAAGAAGCAAACAAACACGGGCTCCAGCGCTCCTTTTGTGCATCCTTTGCACACATTCCTGGCAATGTCCATAACGCGTGTGCCACAGCGTATCGCTTTATTCTCGGTCTATAATGCTTCTATGAAGACTTTTGGTCAGATGATGACCGTGCATTTCCATGAATCCATGAAAGTAATCTTTTAGAATCTGCCGGATACTGCGTAATTTCGTATACAAGCACAAAAAGTCCGCCCCGATAAAGGGCGGACTTTTTGTGTTAAGACTATATCAGCCAGTATTCCGAAGACCAGCGGCAATACCATTGATGGTAAGCAATACTTCGCGGAGCAATTCGCTATCGTCTCCATCGATTTCACGGAGCGCTCTAAGCTCAGATAGCAATTGAACCTGCAGGTAGCTAAGCGGATCAACGTAAGGATTGCGGAGTCTGATCGACTCCTGAATCACAGGGACGTTATCCAAGATATCCTGCTGGCCAGTAATCTTCAGGATCAGCTCAGATGTCAGTTTGAATTCATCTTCAATCTGGCCGAAGATCCGTTGACGCGCTTCTTCGTTCTTGCCCATGCTGGCGTATTCCTTAGCAATGATCAAGTCCGCTTTTGAGATAGCCATTTGCAGCGTATCTATCAGTGTAGTAAAGAATGAGAAGTTCTCATACATATGCTGCATTACCTTCAGATTCTCTTCCTTACCCTCATAGAAACTCTGCAGTCCGGTTCCAGCAGCATACCACGCTGGAAGCAAATAACGGCTTTGTGTCCACGCAAATACCCACGGAATTGCACGCAAGTCTTCAAAGCGGTCACTGTTCTTCCGTTTGGAAGGGCGTGAACCAATATTAAGCTCTCCAACCTCAGGCAGAGGTGTGGATTCTTTGAAATAAGTCAGGAAGTCCGGATCACGGAATATCAAATCCTGATATTTGTGAAGCGAAACTTCAGAGATACGGGCAACAATCTCTTCCCACTTCTCTTCATATAAATCCGCTTGTGGAATTCTCGCATTGATCGCTGCAGTCACAAGCGCAGATGTCGCTTGCTCTAGACTGCGGTAAGCAATCCCTTGCATCGAATAACGGGAGGAGATAACTTCTCCCTGCTCGGTGATCTTAATGCCGCCGCCAATCGTCGAGGCTGGCTGAGCTAGAATGCTGCGGTTAAGCGGCATGCCGCCACGGCCGAGCGCTCCACCACGACCGTGGAAGAACTTCAGCTTGATTCCGAACTTATCGGCTGTAGCTGTAATCTCTTTCAGAGCAACACGCAGTTCATAGTTAGCAGTAACCACGCCGCCATCTTTGTTACTATCCGAATATCCAAGCATGATTTCCTGCAAATCATTCATTGCTCTTACTGCATCGCGGTAGATAGGCATGCTGAGCAATCTATTCATAATTTGTGGTGCTTCATGCAAATCATCAATTGTTTCAAAAAGTGGCACAGCTTGCAGCGTACATACGACTGTACCGTCATTATCTTTGCGGAATAGTCCTACCTCTTTGGAGAAGACCATAACCTCCAGAATATCGCTTGCCGCTTCTGCCATACTGATCAGATAACTAGTGATACATTGTTTGCCGTACTCTTCTTGCGAAGCGAAGATCGTCCGGTACACTGCAAGACATTCCTCTGTACCCTCACTATACGTCTGATAAGAAGAAGTGATTGGACGTGGATCATTCAACAGCTTCTCCAGTAGCTCAATCTTCTCATCTTCAGACAGTTTGGAGTAATCCGGCGTAATGTTCATTTTCGCCAGAATTTCAGTCATAGCATTCTCATGTTCTTGACTGTGCTGACGCACATCAAGTGTCGCCGTATGGAAACCGAACAGCTCCACTTGGCGGATCAATTTCTTAATATAAGTGTCGGCCACATAATCGGCATAGTGATGCCGTAAGCTGCGGTCAATCACGTTCAAATCATCGATAAACTCTTCAGGTGTAGAATAACGCTCAAGAGTATCTTTTTTCTCATCATCCAGAACATTTTGTGTCTTGGAGATCATATAGCTGAGCTTAATACGGTAAGGTTCATTATCATTGCGCCATTCTTCCATCTTGCCAAGATTAATGATCTCACGATCAGCTTCAATGGATTCTACTAGCTCAGGCGTCACCTTAACAATACTTGTGCTAAAGCTTAGATATTTCATGAGTTCACGCATAATCCGTTGATATTCCCGAATCGCCAGCTTACGCTGCATGCGCAAAGTCTGTGAAGTAACTGTAGAGGTTACCGAAGGGTTACCGTCACGGTCTCCACCAATCCATGAGCCAAAACGTAAGTAGGTTGGTACATGCCAATTCTGCCCTGGGTAGTATTTACTGAGACAACGTTCAAGTTCTTGATAAACATCGGGCAATACATGGAAGATCGTCTCATGGAAATAGTACATCCCATTACGTACTTCATCGAGTACGGTAGGCTTACGGTCACGCAGTTCATCCGTTTGCCATAGCGTAATCACTTCATTTAATAGCTTCTCACGGAGCTGTTCACGCTCCCGGAAGGTTAAGGTAGGGTTATCCAGACCCATAACATCATCAGATATCCGCTTATGAATATCGAGAATAGCACGGCGCATAGCTTCCGTTGGATGTGCCGTCATTACAAGTTCCAGAGATAATCCTGCAATAATCTCGTTAACTTCCTCATGAGAGAAATCACGTTCACGAAGCTCTTTAATCGCGCTTTCTATAGAACCGGGTTGGACTGTCTCCCCAGCTGAACGTTCATAGTCACGTTTGCGGCGAATCCGATGGTTCTGTTCGGCAATATTCACGAGCTGAAAATAAATAGCGAACGCTCTTATTACCTGATGACGGTTCTCTGGATCCAAAGAATTGATTAACTCCTTAAATTCACTGTGCAGTTCAGGTAAAAATAGTGAGCGCAGCGATTTACTGGTTTCGCGAATTTTCTCCACGATCTCTAGTAGTTCGTTACCGCCTTGGTGAACCAAGACCTCTCCTAAAATGTTCCCCAAGAACCGTACGTCCCGTCGCAGCAGATTGTTAGAGTTGCTTTTGCTGACGGTAGTCGTAAGTTCGGTCATGCTGCTCCCCCCATTCTCTTCCGGATCAATGTGTTAATTATTGTCTGTCTAAAAATCGCCTATTAAAGCTTTCCTCATATCATACAATAAAACCGCGTGAAAATCTCCAACTTTTTTGCGCTGTAAAGCGACACAGTATCTAAGATTATACACCAATTTCTCAATTTATACAGTCCTTATATTTTATGTATTCTTACTTATATATAATGGCTCTAGCATACCTTCATTATGTGTGTTTAAATACGAATCGTTCGAATCTGATCGATGAACAGGCCAATAAGCGGAGAATAATGACGATCACGGTTATACGAATAGTAAATATGTCTTCGAAAATTATAGTCTGGAATGGTGCGCATTAGCAATCTTCCTCTGGCTACCTCATCCTCCACAGCAAGACGCGATATAAACGAAACGTACTTTCCACTCATAAGCGATTGCTTTATGGCCTCCAGTGAATCCAGTAGAATATAGGTCCTCGGTTCATTCCCTTCACGCTCAAACCATTTATCCGTCAGTTGGCGTGTACTCGACTCCTTGTCATGTAATATAAAACTCGCTGAAGCAATCATAGCCGGGTTTAGATTAGAAAATGAGGCAAATTCATGAGATGGCGAAAAAACAAGCACGAGCTCGTCCTCACACAAGGCTTGAGTATGCAGATCTGGTAGATAAAAAGATTCTGTAGACAAAATACCAAGGTCAATCTCATGGCTAGCCAGCATTTCTTTGATTACAGGGGAAGGCTTAACCGATAAAGAGATCGTAATCCCCGGATGTTGTTCTCCAAACAGCCCCAATATTTTCGGAAGAATATAAGTAGCTGGAACGTAACTGGCACCAATCTTAAGCGTTCCTCGCCCCGCCTGACTGAACTCTTTTACAACCCGCTCTGCTTCTGCAGCTAGTGCATTGATTTTAGTCGCATAATGAAGAAACGCTTTTCCACTCTCCGTAAGAATCATTTTATCCATTCTGGATTCAAATAACTTCTCCCCCAATTGCTGCTCTAAATTCTTCAAATGGTACGTAACGGTGGGCTGCTTCAGTCCGAGTTTATCGGCTACTGTAGTTATTTTCTTATGTTTATTTAACAGTTCTACGATTTCCAGCTTGATTAAATTAAGGTTCATTATCTTCCACTCCTCGCCTATTCACTAAACGGTAACATAGAAGAATTCTATGAATGTTAAAATAAATCGGCAAAAAAGTTAATATCACAGTTACATTCAGCAAATATAGCGGGAATTCTTTACCTTTACACTAAGAACAAGCTTAAGAACAGGCAGGTAGATAGAGATGAAGGAAATTACAATCCACAGATTGGAAAAGAAATTCGGAGATGTGCATGCCTTGAAGGCTGCAGATCTGAAGATTCCCGCTGGAAGCTTTACGACATTACTCGGTCCTTCAGGTTGTGGAAAGACGACACTACTCCGTCTGATTGCTGGGCTAGAAACACCGGATGCTGGAGAAATCCTAATCGATGACGAGTTTATTTTCTCAGGCAACAAAAAAATTAGTCGCCCCATCCATAGCCGCAACTTTGGCATGGTCTTTCAAGATTTCGCGCTCTGGCCGCATTTAACTGTCTTCGAGAATGTCGCCTTCGGACTTCGTGCCTCTAAGCAGAAAAAGGATTTACGGATTAGGGTTCAGCAAGCCCTTCGATCCGTAAAGCTGGAAGGACTCGAGCTACGCTTTCCCCATCAGCTGTCCGGTGGACAACAGCAACGGGTTGCTTTTGCCAGAGCTGTAGTTACTAGACCCCAACTCGTATTGTTCGACGAGCCGTTAAGTGCACTGGATGCAGTCTTGCGAGATGAAATGAGGCTGGAGTTAACCTCCTTGGTGAGGAACATGGGCATTACCGCTCTATATGTCACCCATGATCAAACCGAGGCGATGTCTATGTCAGATGAAGTGGTCGTGATGCAAGGTGGAACTATTTTACAAACAGGTTCTCCTGAGGAGATTTATCAGAAACCCAATCATCCTTTTGTAGCTCATTTTATTGGAAAATCCAACTGGATCGTTCCCGATAAGCAAATGCTTCGTCCGGAACATTTACGTTGGTCTCAGGAGGATGCTTCCTCTCTTCCATTTACGGGGACGATTCAACATGTGAGCTATATGGGTGATCGCTATGAGGTCATTCTGGACATGGAGAACCGAACTACTTGGACCGCTTATCATGATCAACGTCTACCTGTTGGAGAAACGATCCAGGTCTACGCTTCAGAGCACCAGATCCATCATCTGAATTAAGCGTCCACTGCATGGAATAGCTCGTATGATGCTGTTCCATGCAGCAAGATGCAAAAAATATTAGGGAGGCATTCACATTGAAATCAATGAATAACACTAAAGGACTTAGCACACTTCTTCTAACAACTATAATTGGAGCAAGTCTAGCCGGCTGTAGCTCTACTAACACTCCTGCAGCTAACGGAAGCAATCCAACTTCAAACGCTAACACTACAGCTCAAACTGAAGCACCACAACCCACAGAGAAAACTCTAAGTGGCAGTCTTGTCGTCTACAGCGCAGGTCCTGAAGGTCTAGCCAATAAAATTAAAGACGGCTTTGAAGCCAAAACCGGTGTGAAGGTCGAAATGTTCCAAGGCACTACTGGAAAAATACTAGCTCGTATGGAAGCAGAGAAGTCCAATCCAGTAGTCGATGTTGTTGTTCTTGCCTCCCTTCCGTCCATGCAAGGGATGAAGAATGATGGTTTATTGCTTCCATATAAAGAGGCGGTTAATGCAGATAAGCTCGTTAGCGATTGGTCAGACACAGCTGATGGCAATTATTTTAGCTATAGCGCATCCGCACTGGGGATTGTCTACAATACTAAAAAAGTAAGCACACCTCCGACTTCATGGGATGATCTCACTAAAGCGGAATGGAAAGGAACCGTCAATATTCCAGATCCTTCGCTATCTGGCTCGGCTCTAGATTTCGTAACTGGATATTTAAGCGCTAAAAGGGACAGCGGTTGGGATCTTTTTAAACAATACAAAAGCAATGGTGTAGCGATGGCGGGCGCCAACCAGGAGGCACTTGATCCGGTGATTACCGGTGCTAAATCCGTCGTTGCCTCAGGTGTAGATTACATGGCTTATAAGGCAAAAGCTGATGGAGAGCCTGTAGATATCGTCTACCCTGCTGAAGGAACAGTCATCAGCCCTCGCCCGGCTGCGATTATTAAGACAAGCCCAAATGTAGATAATGCAAAGGCTTTTATCGACTATCTTCTATCTGATGAAGCCCAAGCCCTTGTAGCCAAAGCTTACTTATTACCAGGCAGAGCCGATGTGAAAGCAGAGAATCGTGCGAATCTCGATGAAATTAAGACATTTGATGTGAAATGGGAATGGATGAACGAACATAGTGATGAAGTTTCCTCGACCTTCACACAAATTTTTAAATAAGCGTAATGAATATTAACTCTTTACGCTCATTTAAATGGGTGAGCGGCGGACTTGCTTTATTTATACTGACAGTGCTCGTACTGCTGCCACTCCTGCTCATTTTTTGGACCAGTATCTATCCCAATGAGCAGCTGGATATAGCCGCGCCACTACGAACCATTATGAGTAGTCATGATCTGGTTGAGGTACTGCTGAATTCTATCGGGCTCGGGGTAAGCGTTATTCTACTAACTACGCTATTTGCACTACCTCTGGCCTGGATTATGGCTAAAACGGACTTAGGGCATCATAATTGGCTGGATGTTGTGCTACTAATTCCTTTTATGACTCCGCCATACATTGGTTCAATGGGTTGGATGTTATTTATGCAGACGGGTGGGTATATGGAACAGTTTCTGCCCGCTTCCTCCGTGCTGACTCCGTATTTCTTTAGTTATGGAGGGATGGTGCTGATCATGAGTCTGCATTTATTCCCCTTCCTATATTTACTGCTGCGTAATGCGCTTTTGCAGATCGGGGGCAATCTGGAGGAAGCAGCCTCTGTTCATGGTGCTCCGTTCTTTTACAGATTTAAAAGAGTAATCATTCCCTTGCTATTATCCAGCTATGGGCTTGGAGCTCTTCTCATCTTCGTCAAAACGATTGCCGAATTTGGTACCCCTGCGACCTTTGGTCGTAGGATCGGATTTTACGTTCTGACCTCTGAAATCCATAAGTATATCTCTAGTTGGCCAATAGATTTTGGAAAGGCTACTTCACTAGCTTCCTTGCTGCTCGGAGTTTGTCTCGTCATGTGGTACATCCAGACTCTAATTAGCAGCCGCTTCTCTTATCGCTTAATAGGCGGAAAAGGGACTCGTACCAAACGTTATAAAAGTACTGGAATCGTAGGGGTTCTTAGTTGGGGATATGTTGTTCTATTACTTCTAGCATCTATCGGCATTCCTTATTTTTCAATCATAACAGCCTCATTATTAAAGCTGCGAGGAGAAGGCGTATCTTGGAGCAATTTAACCTTAAAACATTATGCAGAGCTGCTATCACCGGGTTCTCAAGGTCTTGAGGCCTTATTAAATAGCTTCACATTAGCCATCGTTGCTTCCAGTATCGCGGTTATTCTTGGGACTTGGTTTGCCTTAACTGTAGGAAAAGGAGCTACATTCAAGCAGAAAACTACAGATCTATTCAGCCTACTTCCCAACACAGTTCCTGGAATTGTAATTGTAGTAGGGCTAATCCTGCTATGGAATGCTCGCTGGATGCCTATTCCGCTCTATAATACCTACTGGATGGTTGTGCTTACCTACGTTGTATTATTCATCCCCTATACTGTTCAGTATGTAAAAGCGAGCTATGGGCAGATCGATTCTTCCCTTATGCAAGCGGGACAAGTATTCGGAGGAAGCAAGCTTTATGTGTTCCGCCGTATCCTGCTCCCACTCATTCTACCGGGGATGGTGGCTGGATGGATGATGACCTTCACCATTTCCAATCGGGAACTGGTAGCCTCCTTACTCATTCTTCCACCTTCAATGCAGACATCGGCGACCTATATTTTTGCCCAGTTTGAACAAGGTGCAGTAGCGATGGGGATGGCCATGGCAGTGATCTCTGTCGGCGTTACTACTATATTACTACTAGTATTAGAATATTTAAGCCCAGATAGAAAGCGGAGACAACGATGAGCACACTAACGATTTGGGGAGGGGCCGGAGAGCATGGCCGTTCCTCCTATCTTTTGCAGGACAAAGATGGGCAATCTGGTATTCTACTCGATTGTGGTGTCAAAAAAGAAGGCCCAGGTGAATACCCCCTGCTAGATACAGACATCATCCCACATTTGCAGGCAGTGTTTCTGTCCCATGCGCATGAGGATCATTCCATAGCACTTCCCCTACTATATAAGTATGGATATTCAGGTAAGGTATGGACAACGAAAGCTACCGTTAAACAGCTTCCCGATTATTTCGAAGCTTGGGATAAATATGTGGCTGCTCAGTCCGCATCACTACCTTATGAAGAAATAGATAAGCAATCTATCCAGTTCATGTATTTGGAGGAGCATATCCCCCCTCAGACTTGGCTGAGGATTGCACCTAATCTTCGAGTACAATGGGGGCGAAGCGGACATTTAGCAGGTTCGGTTTGGCTGATCCTCGAATGGGATGGAACAATCGTATTTTTCTCAGGGGATTATACGAAGGAGTCGCTGCTGCTCATGGCAGATTCACCAACGATTATGGAAGCCGGAGCTAAAGATATCGTCGATCTATCCATTATCGATGCCGCATATGGCGCGGATCCTGATGAGCAGCTTGTAAAGCTACAGCAATTAGAGTCAGCGATCTGTAACACTCTGCAAAAAGGGGGTTCAGTCCTCCTTCCGGTGCCTATCCATGGCAGAAGCCAGGAATTAATCGTATGGGCAAGCGAGTGTTTCCCGAATGATCAGCTGATCGTCGAAGAAGAGCTCGTAGCACCTTTAAGAGGTTTGAGTGATAAGACCGAATGGCTGAAAGAGGGCGCTATTCAGCGCGTTGATATGCTTTTTAATAGAAAGAACTTGTGTATTGTATCTAATTCAGAGGAACGTGCAAAGGCATTGTTGAATCTCAAGAGCTCAATCGTGTTTACCAATGACGGAATGATGCAGTCGGCAAAAGCACAAGAGTATTTTCACCAGCTCTCTGCTTCTCCTGACAACCATGTGATTTTCACGGGACATTTGGCGGCAGGTAGTTTCGGGCACCGTCTCGTTAAACATTCTATAGTAGAAGAATCTAGCGACATGCGATGCACAATCTCACTCATTCGCTATAAAGTCCACCAAGGCTTACCGGACATTCGAGAAATGCTCCAAACGGTTCCCAGCCGCCGATCGGTACTGGTTCATGCTCCCAAATCGCATATTGATCATGTCACTTCTATATTAGAAGGAGAAGGGTTTGCAGGGCTGTACTCTTTGCTGCCTGGAAGTACGCTTTCGTTCTGAAGCATAACTATGTAATCTCGTAAAAAAATAATGGGGCTCTTCCTTAGGTCTATTCAGACGTTATGGAACAGCCCTTTTTTTTTATGATTCGTACCTATTATCTATTTCTTTCGTAGTCCCCGGGCGATCCTTAAAAGCTAGCTCAAACAACCCCGTCGCAGATAAACCAGCCAGCCCCCCAGCCCAAAGGCGAAGAACGATATCCAGTTCGGTAAAAGGATACGCTGCCGCTCCGATGAGCAAACCTATTAATAGTCCGATAATTGGGACTGCATTACGGGGGATGTTGATACTATTTTTGACCAATTGAACTAAAGCAAGTACGAATACAGCTAATATAGAGGCAAACGCCATAACATCATCTAAAATCTCTCTAGTTTCCATGATAGATACCTCCTTAGTGAGTACTTTTAATCTCAACCGTCCTAGTGGCGGAATCATAACCTACTTGTGCGCCTAGCGCTTCTGCAATAATACGAACGGGAACGTAGGTAATGCCTTTTTCAAGCACTCCATCTGCAACCTTAACCCCGTTAACTTTTACGACGGCAAAAATATCACCCTTCAATTCTTCTTCCTCCTTCCGATTGATGACCTTATACGCTGACTCCACCGCAGATGTTGAGGGCTTTGCCCCTGCACGTAACTGTGTGAGCATTAAGCCAAATGCCATTTGAAAATGTGGATAGTCCTTAAAGCTCGTCCAATCGCCTCCCCACTCAAATCCAAGTGCCTTGGCCTCTTTTACAACCTCCTGCCAATCCGCGATCTGGTTGTTATTGTCGTCCCGGCGCATATCCCACGACACACTCGATCCATTCGGCAGCAAAAGAGCAAAATCTACGGCTAATCCAAAATTGTGGTAGCTATACCCGCCACGCGCATTGGTAACAATCGCTCCAGGTTTAGTACGCCCTTGTGCATAGAGAGCATCTTGCTCGGCTATTGTGCGAAGTCCTTGCGTAATGAGAATGGAGATGTTGAGTTTGTAGCAACGTTCGATTAGAGCAGTAGCAGCGGAACGGACTATGGGGTGTAGGTTGGTTAGACGTCTACTTGATTTTTCTTTGATTTGGGACAATGTGAGCATCTATACCCCTCCTTTAAATAAAAAAACAATAATAGCAAAGATAGTACCAGCCAGAACGTATTTAAGTAGATCAACAAACACTTTTCGTTCGCTCTTGCTGTCCGTCTGAGATTGTTGCAATAGCTGGAACACACGTGAGTCCAAAGTATCCCAACGCCTCATAATCTCGTTAAATTGTATCTTCATTTCGATAGTGGATTCTTTGATCTGCTTTACGTCTTCCTCGTGCCTGGACTGCTTCTCTTTAAGCAATCGTAGCTCTGTGCTAAATGTGGCGTGTTCTGCGCCGAAGCGCATCAACTCATCGGACATTCCGGACAGACGATTTTCAACATCCTCCATACGATTCTCCAAGACTGCACCTCCGGTCCCTCCTTCTGGATTGACTCCCCCTACAGACATATAACAACTCCCCTCTCTATCTATTGATCAATATAAATAGCCCCCGTAATAGCTACGAGGGCAAAATTAAAACGCCTACTATATGGCGCTATCTGTAATCTCTTTAGCTTGTTCAGTCGTTATCTTTTTGGCTGTAACAAATACCTGTACCTGTTCTCCCGTATACAAACCTGCGTCAAAGTATCGCTTAATCAGTGCGTACCAGTTCATTTATAGTACACCTCCTTCCACGAGACTCAGAAGTAGATTTGCCTGTTCTTGCTCTGCTTGATCCAATCGATATTGAGTCGTTGCTAGTTCGAGTGCCATGCCAGCACTCTCTGATTCAACATTTTTGATCCTTTCGGTCAAAGGCTTCTGAAATACTGGTTCTTGTGGCTGCACAGGATCGACATTAGGATCTGGATAGCTAAACTCAATCTCTAATGTCTTTGGATTGACCCAATACCCGTTAGTTCGTCCAAAGTCTTCGCGGTACTCACCATACTCTAGTTCTAGAACTCCTACTGATTCCGGTGTTCTCTCCGCTAGTGCCTTGTAAGCTTCAAAATCCTGTTCTTGCGTCGTTTCTACCACTAAACCGGAACGTTCTCCAGTATCCACTAGGACGGTTCCTGTAGCTTTATCGTAATAAATCTTTCTGCCTATATCCATTAGTATTCCCCTTTCTTATCCCCACGCTTCCCATGAAACAGCTAATCCGGGTTCATTTCCACCAGCTGGTAATCTGAAGCCATTGTCTGAAGCCCATACAATTCCGGGTGCGGCTGGCGTCCAAATTTGTACAAATCTATTACTTCCTGTGTGCATGGTGGTGAGTCCATCTTGACCGTTTATTCCACTAGGATTTATACCCCTAGCATATACCGAAAATGCGTACATACTCTTGCCAGTTATAATCCTTACCACACGAGGTTTAAATGCCAATCCCGTTACAGTCAAACTATAAGTTCCCCAGTTATCATTAGTTGCATAATCACTAACTTGCACGTAATCCGCAAGATTACCGCTTCCTGCTGCGTATAATCGAGGCTGCAATGTTCCAATAACATTAAACATATTGACGCCTGCCGCTATATACTGAGGGTACAATGGGACGGCAGTCCTCAACAAATCCAAAGGTACTTTAATCTCTCCTGCACCAGCGCCGCCTTTTCTGTAGCCCTCTCTTGGATATACAGCTAAGCCGCCATCACCCCAAATTCCAATACCTGTTGCTGGATCAGCCGCATCGTTGATAACGGGCATAGCTCCTTGTTGACCGAACATGTTTACATCTGATCGGTAGTATGCAGGGTTGAAATTAGGTTCACGATATCTAACCCAATTGACACCATTTAGATAGTGACCATTCGGAGCAGTTAAATACAAATATGGAATACCATCACCTGAGTATGCTCCGTAAGAGACCTCAGGGGCAGGCCAATGGGTACTCGCTACTGGATTCGCTATTGGGATAGTCCCTTTCGTCCCGGCAATCGTGGTATCATTCAGGACCTTAGCCGCTGGAACTGTAACGGCTGCGACAGTGATCGCCGCATCATAAATCCCTGCTGGCTTGACGACTGCCGTTGCTCCCGGAGTCACCGTACCACCAGTTTGAACCGGGAGTGTCCCTGTAATATCCCCTGCGTCTGTTGCCGCCGTTTTCCCTGCGCGAATATCTCCTGCTACCGCATTACCAGAGCCACCCGCGCTATCTGCCAAAAAATCCGTACCCACACGCCGGAACGTATAAGGCTTGCCAACTAGCAATTTTCCTGCTGTATACGCTACGCCTTTTTGATCTTTAAGAGGCGCTGCTGCAAGTCCGTTAACACTGAGCGTAGGGCTTGCACCATTGGTTACGTGCGGAACTATAGTGATACCAAATCCATCCGGTGTTGTAGTAGGGGCTGGGGCTAAGACTACACTATAAGCTGTAGCTGTGCCGCTAGTTGCAGCATATCCCGGCTGACGAATATAGTCCGTTTTTACCGCCGCTACCGCTGCATCAGCTTTTGCCTGAGCGCCAGCAGGAGTCTCTTTCGCATTCCATGCTGTCTTTTCAGCATCCGTAACAAACCGATTACTCGCATCTTGAACAATAATAGCTGGTGGGTGAGTAGCTGGGTGAGTATAGTTGGTCGCTCCTGTAGCAATGCCCGCTAGCTTTGTTTTCTCTGCAGCGGTGTAATCGTTGGTAGACAGCTGTTTGCCAGTAACTTTATCAACCTTGCCATTAACAGCATTATCCAAGATATCCATATTCCCGTTCAGATCGGCAATATCAACGATATCTGTTCCCTCGGGCTTCTTTAAGCCCAAATTTCCTGTGGTTTGCATGTGTCACTCTCCTATCTATAAGTTCTTAATTCGTTCCATGTTTTATTGTGAGCACTCTCCCAAGTCAAAACCTTAACGGAGTCCCACCACGTATAGCTGAACACAAATTCATAAGCCAAATGCGCAGGTTTAATCTCTTCGATGATTTGAATCAACCCTGCCATATTGGGAGGAATGCCCAACGTACTCACAAAATGAATCTCAAAACGATACTCATTGGGCACTTCCTTAACTTCAACCACACCACCTGAAAAAGCGGACGCCGTCCGCTGGATCATCTCCGGCGTTGTCGTCCCGTTTCCACGCAGTTTCGCCTTAATCATCTCTCGGCGTGTGGCATATGACTTGGATGAATCAATATTTAGTCCAAGCTCAGCCTCCCAACGTCCAAGACTTACCGTTGCCGTTTCAATAAACGCCTGATCCAGTACATCTATAGTGCCTACCTTCAGTCCACCAATTTCTAGCCCGATGGTCTCCTGAAGCTTCTCCATTTCACGAACATCCTTATAATAATCCGACAAATACTGCATTAGATCAGGCGCTTCGACTTCACCCGGATGGCTCGAATCTTTATCTGCCGAATATTGCAATTCGCTGTATAAAGAGCTGCCGTAACTCATCCTCTACACCCCCTTCAGTTGATTCCAGGTTAGGGGGCCTTTGGGCAAATAATCATGTGTATGCGCCGCCGGAGGAAACACTGCTGGTTTACCCGCTACCCCCGCCCAAGCTACACTATCCGCTTGTTGCGCGAAATCCACCTTGCCATTGTTATTCGTATCGTAAATACTTTTCAGCATGTCCCCGGTACTTTGTGCCGCAACTAGCAAGACATTCCCAGCAGCAGAACCGATATATAGCTTCCCACTGTCTGTACAATAGCCAAGCTCACCAATAGCCAGTGCTCCAATCGCACTTTCCAAGCCGCGGCGTATTTGAATCAATGTTTTTAGAGCCATTGTCCCGCCCCCTAGAATGTTCCGCCATCAATACTGGCTACGGTAAGTCTATTGCCGTTCGCTGCGTCGTAAACAATGCTGTTTCCATCCACACTTACTGCTACACCAACCGCGTCCACGGAGATCCCTTTTCCAGCCGTAACCGCAATGGCGTCTGCAGTAACCGTGATCCCATTGCCTGCACCAATATTCAGCGTCACAGCATCGGCCTGACCACCACCAATCAGTCCGTTTCCAGCTGTAATGGTCTGTAATGCACCACCCGTACGAACCCATGCGCTGCCATTCCAGCTATAAATCTTCTGCTCATCATCGACGTAAGCGGTCCAGCCTACGGCAGGAACATAAAATACCCAAGCAGCAGATTGGTACTCCACGATTTGATTCGTTTTCCCCGCCCATGCCCCGGTTGCTCCAGCTGGAATAATGTATCGATCACCCTCAACCGGACTGGCTGGTGGAGCCAGCAGGTTCTGATCTTTTACCGACGCTTGCGGTTCGATGTTATGCTTGGCCAGCTCAATTTCATTTTTAATCTTCTGCGCAGACCACAAGTCTGTAATCGTAGTCCCCGCATCATTGATCGTCCGGTGCTTGGCCACATCGTCAATGTGAGTCTTGATCTCAGCGGCAGTCTTTACGTTCGTACCATCTGATACTTTGTTGATATGCCCCGCACTAATATCCGCTTTAAGCACCTTCGCATATGTTGCTCCATCAGCGATATCGTCGATTGTACCCGTCAGATCGCTAAGCTTCTGCGCATTCACCCGCCGCCAAGCTGCCCCATCATCAAAATATAAATATCCACTATTCGCACCCGTAGTCACGTAATACAAACGACCAACTACTCCCGCAACCGGCCGCGAGGCTTCTGGCCCCGAAAGCGCCCTGCCGACCATGGAATTAGATGTGCCGTCACCGATATAGACTTCCTTAGTATCAGTGCAAAAACCAAGTTCGCCCACCTTCAACACTCCATAACTCGTTAGTTCCGCCTTCGTGCCCCTCTTTATTTGTATACTTTGCGCCATTTTACACCTCTCTTCTAAATGATCCCCCGTCAATCTGGCCCTTGTTCTTATACCGTTCAATTTCAGTTTGAACAGCAGAAAGACTTACCTGCAAACCGTTAATATCCTCTGCTTCCACCGTATCGCCAGGAGTTTCGTAAGTCACATACACCTCTGGCACATCAGCAAAAATCTTAATCAACCGCCGCCATGGCGCCTCATCCGGAAAAGACACCGTAAAATTGCGTAGCTCAATCCCAGAATACTGTGACCCTGTGTACACTGCGATGGTCTGATTATTGATGTTGTCATGTGCGAGACCACCACTGTACATGCCATTTACAAGCGGTAATCTTTCTTCGATGACGTAGCTACCACCGTTTGCTTTTTTATTTAGCTTTTCTTGAAAAATATCAATGTCCTCTGGGTATCCCATCCTACACCTCCAGTAGAACATTACCGAACAACGGCACTTCTTCTTCGTTCAACATTACGTTGCCCGCTCCACTGTTCAGCTTCAGCTCACTGTAATCCGCGACTCCCTCAGTTGCTAGCAATAGTGCCCCGATTACAGACTGACTGATATAGGTTGCTGAAAAAGCCTTCTCCTTACGATAGCCCTCAAGAATCGCCTTGAATTCCTCACTTACTGCTTGCAGCGCATAACCTGTAGCAAGGGTTAGTTTTGCGCTTACACTAATGCTTTTGCCCGTTGCCGACGCCACAGTTACAACTGCACCTACAGGAGCTTGCCCCTCACCAGCTCCAGAGACCGGATCAATGTAATGCTGAACCTTAGTCACCAGTAGCTCAGAAGCAGGAAGTTTCTCGGCATCCACAACAATCACCTTCACCGTCTTAGGACCGTTCCATAACGGAAAAACACGTGCACCTCCCACCCCCACAACCTGCATAGCCCACTCCATGTAGTGATATTTATTGCCGCTAGTAGCTGGGCGTCTGGCTGAATCCAAATAACGCTGGCGTAGCGATTCATCACTTTCGGCGTTCTCTCCAGGGATCAGAAGAGAAGCTATTTCTCCGCGCGCGAGGTCTGAAATATAATCCACTGGCAGCAAAGAACCAAAATATCGGTTTCCTTCTTCTCCAGCGGTTTCACTCTCTAACCGATACACTCCAGGAGATAGCTTCTCCACAGCCATATAATTCAGCATATCGAGTGAGAAGCGGCTACCGAGAGGAACATCCACAAATCCCCCATCCGCTTTATAAAAAATTCCTTTTAGCTGCGCCTTGCTCGCTTCACGCCTTACAATTCCTGACCAGGAGATACTTCGCTCCAAGTACTCACCGGTAGCCGTATCTGCAAAATACAGATTATTATTCACATTCAGCTCAATGTACATTTGCGCCAGCTCTGCTGCTGCCGGAGCGAGCGCGTCATAAATGATGCTACCCTCTCGTTTATCCAGACCTGACGGAACCCGGTCCAGCATCCGCTCTAAAAGAGCCTCATACGTCTGATCCTCATACATCCTCATCCCACTCCTTTCTCAGCTGAAAATTCCCATAGCGTGTGACCACCTTACAATCAAAAGTTAGATTATCCCCGTTAAAAGAAACCTCAATATTTTCTAAGCTAAGGATTCGTTCATCCTGAAGTAAGGCCTCACTAATGACACGTCTGATTTCAGCTCTGACCAACAGCCGATCCTTACCCAGAACCAGCTGCCACTCTGTTCCGTAATCCGAACTGTAAATCAGATGTTCAAATCTATCGGTTCGCAGAATTTTGGCTGCTGCCTGCTGCACTGCCTCAAGTCCATCCGCTTGGCCAGTGATCCTTTTTCTGTCCCAATCCATTCGGTAGGTTAGACTGGGGCTTTCCCCACGTTCAAGGTTGACCTCGCCTTCAAGAAGGGCAGTTATCGGTCCAGCTTTTCCAATCGCAGGAATCATATCGGACTCACCAGCCGATCCAGAACAATATAGCTTTGTCCACCCTGCATCCGAACCATCAGAACCCGATCACCAGAGGCAAGTCCTCGACGCACTACCACTTCTCTACCCTCTAGCTCGACTTTACATTCCATTACCGATTCAGGCAGCACTAGCGCATTCCCCGATAAAATAAAACGTTGATCCACCTGGATCTGCAAAGGAGCTGCCTCCGTTACTGTCCCATAAGAAAAAGCCACGGGATTTGTATTTCCCACGGCTCCTAAGCTTGTTTTTTTTATAATATCCAACATCATTTCTACACCACCTTTATATCGAGGGACATCGTATGCTCCCCACCGGAAATCTTATGACTACATTGATCCACCAGAAACACCTGAGTCTTGAATTCATCAAGCAGGACATAAATGAAATTACCAGCCCTTACGCGCATATCACCAATCGCCTGTACGGAGAGACTAAGCTTTTCACGGTTGTGCATTTTTAGCAGATTATTTGCCTTCTCCTGAATTTGTGCAGCATTCGCTTTGTCATCGGCCTTCTGATACAAGTGCAGGATACCCCAGCGTTTCACATTATCCTTATCGCTAACCGGAAAGAAATCACGCTTACCAGACTTCTCGTTATCCTTGTATAGAAAAATGGTGTTGTACGTATCATCATCAATACTTTTTTTGAGCGAATAGTCATACAGATAATGCCCCGCTCCCAACACCAGATTAAGCAGCATAGACTCTGGTTTTCGCAGCGTTAGCTTACCAAAGTCATCATAAAAAGCCATCAACCGCCCCTTATACTGAAGCTCACTGCCGATCGCTCCCATAATAATGTCCAGCAGCTTTTTGTCATCCTCGATTAAAGAGGGAATCCGGTACTCTGTATCCTCCAGCACACCTGTCTTCAGGCCGTAGTCCTTGGTTATTTTAGTAATAACATCGCTAGCCGTGACATCCTGCAAAACATAACTACCATTGCCTAGTAAATAACGAATCTGATCATAAGCAGTCAGCTTAATCTCTTGATCCGAGCCTGTATCAATGCTGAACACAAACCCGTAGAATACATCCACATTATCTTTGCTGAACTGAATAATATCACCGTTGCTGATGCTAAACTTGGGATGCTGATAGATACCACTGTCCACAAGTGTTAACTCTAGCGTTGATGGTTTGCCTGAACGAGCAGTTTTCCATGTAATATCGGAGACGATACCTGAAATATCCCATAAATGTCCTTCCTTATTCTTTACAAGTAGCTCCATAACAGCCTCCTACGGTAGCTTAATGACCTTACCGATTGGAAGCTTCCTCAGCTCACTATCTTTAATGCCATTAAGTTTCTGGATTTCTCCACACCTTTTGCCATCTCCAAGAATTTCTTTAGCGATTTTCCATAGATTGTCTTTAGATTTCATGATATACGTTTTAGGTTTGGGCTTTTCATTAGCCCGCTTCTGTTCTACCTTCACTTCATCTTTGACAACCTTAACTGCTACCGCTTGATAGAATACATACTTTTTGAGAGATAAAGAATATTCAATATCCCCTGATGTACCCGCACTGAGCTTCCAAGAGAAACCTTCAATACTCATAGCCATGTTCACACCGAAATCAATTTCTATGGATTTATCCTCACTAGTCGATGATTCCTTTAACCATTTCTGAGGGTTGTTTAGCTTCCCATCAGCTTTTTTCAAGTCATCAGCATAACTCACCCCAGAGAATACAAAACGAATAGGTCTGCGACTAGTCATCCACTTCTTAATCAGCTCCACATATTCAAAAGGTCTCTTCAACCCGTCCTCTTGCACCAATACGAACGGATATTTTTGTGCCGGAAAAATACTTTCAATTGTAATCTCCGTAAGCTTCGGATAAGCAATCGTATTGATTTCACCCAAATCTATAATGGTATAGCTTTTTCCATCCCCGCTCTCTTTGATCTCTAAGGTCTCCGGGTTGACTGGTAGCCGGAATGCTTCCGCCTGATTATTAAAACCAAGAAAAATCCCGTACTCTTCCACGTTACGTATACACCCCCTGCGCTGTAGAGACAAACTCTTCGTTCAGCTTTTGCCCGATCTTGTTGATAATCGTATCAATGTCTCCAGCATTGTTGATATTTCCAGTTGTTACCTGCACCGTCGGCGTCAGCTGCACAAAATTCTGGATCGCCTGAATCTCCGCCAGCTCCCTCAGCATTTTCAGATCATCGCTAGAGATGTCTACAGTGTCGTTGATGGAGTCGAGTTCTTTCACGCGGTTTACGGTGTTTAGATTGTTGCTCTGGTTGGCAAAGATTTCTGTTTGTGAGATTTTTGATTGCCCTTTTGCCTCTTCCGTTATCTTTTCTGCTTTCCTTCCCAAATCACTAAATTTCCCAGCGAAATCCTTCCCCTTTTGAGCGTAAGCATTAACTGTATCCGCATATTCTAAATAATCTTTCTTCTCAGAGTTTTTCACAGCCTTATCACTGGTTGGGGCAACCAATTGTCCCTTCAAATTTTTAATCATTCCGCTCACAGCATGGGGTTCTTCAGGATTTAAATAATCTATTTTTATATTAGCTAATCCTTCTAATCCTGGTATTTTGCTCAACAAATCCAGTAGTTTCTTAACACTTGGTAGCATTGCATTAATAGCTTGTGCTACTACCTTCATAAATCCACCTGCAAAGTTTTCAGCGCCAATTGCCATCTGATACATAAGATCCAAGAAGTTAACTGCTAAGTCGTAAATGAGCTTCTTAATCGCATAAACAGGATCTATAAACAAGTTCTGAAGAAAATCTTTAAAACTTATAAATATATTTTGCAAATATATTATAATATTCTGTATATGGACCCCTAACCACCCAAATGCCCCAGCTATAGCTCCAACGACATCCCCCGCTGAAACACCTAATAACTGAAAAATTAAAATAAGAGCTCCAATAACGGCTATTACTACTAGAATAGGCCAGTTGGCTACCATCCATGCTGCTGCAAGTAGATACACCTGAACAATTATTGCTGCTAAATAGACGGTAGCTATCGCTATTAGGAAAGGTTCAATCCAAGCCCAGTTCTCCTGCACTACTCCAACCAACCATAATATTCCATCAACTACCATGCTAATCACATTAGCAATGAAGAGAAATCCATTAGCCATGGCATCTATAATCGGCAACAATTGGCCTGAAGTTAGCGCCGTGTTCAAGGTATCCATCACTGGCCTCAAGGCTCCCATTGCTTTCTCACCGATTTTTCCAAGCGCAGCGTCTGTATTCTCATTCAGCTTATTCCAGTTGGCGATATCTTCTGGTTCTGCCGCAGCTTTTACAGCTTTCTCCCCCAAAGACTTAACCGCGTTAAATGGTTTCACCACATCTGCTGTCTTGAGAAATTTCATAATTTTCGAGTCAGGAGATGGTGGGGATGGTGGAACTGGTGGTTCCTTGCTCAGATTGATTTTGGGCTTGGGGGTTGGATCGGCCTTAACTTCAGGCTTTTTCTCTTCTTCTTTCTTTTTCTCTTTTGCTTTTAATCCCTTCCACCAATTTACCTTCTTCGCTTTTTCTTCTTCCTTTTTACCCAATAGAAGAGCTAGCTGTTGAGATTGCCCCGCTTGTTGGCTTTGCTCAATAACTATATCCCTGGAAACTACAACCTTAGGAGGGAGCCGTTTAAAGCCCTCAAGTAGTGTATCGTTGATGTCCTGTAAAGACTGGTTAACTTGATTAAGAGAACGGCTCATTTCATCACTTGACCGCTTAACAACTACTTGCATTCCCTTGAGTAGACGATTAACGATATCCAGATTACTGTTTACACGAACACATTGTTTATTAACACTCTTCCAAATTCCCAGGGATTTCATCGGTAGCATTATAGCTTTAGATGCTTCTATTTTCATTCATTCACCCCCTATCTCTTCCTCGCCTTACTCCGTGCCTGATCCCGCTTCTCCTTCTCCACCCGAACAGAAATCATCGCATAGATTGCGGCACGTTCGCGCGAAGACAGCTTCATCAGCTCATGCGGTAAAATATGCAGCTCGTGGAGGGCGTAGTAAGCCAAGTTGGCTTCGCTGTCGCCCTCGTTGATTAGTTTTTTACTTCATCCACCAGCTCGTTCATATCTGTACCGAAGCCATTCAAGGCCTGTACCCGTTCACCCAGTGCCGCAAATTCACCTGGAAGCAGCATTTTACGCAGCAGCGTTTCGGCACCAAGAACACCATAAGAACGTTGTAGCTCAGCATTTTTCAGATCTGGATGCACCACACTTGAGGTCATAAGCTTAGCCATATAATCATTCGGTTCAATCTCGGAGGTATACACTCCGTTCTTACCTTTGACCTTACGAGTAGCTGCTTTACGGCATTCCTGATTCTCATCCTCGTTCATACTGCGTAGCTTCCAGGCAACTGCGTTTCCTTCCTTATCCTTAAACCGCTGCGATACTACAAACTCCTCGGTCGTGTCACATGCTACATTTTGCGCAAAAAACAAACTTAATTCACTCATTGTCTTCCTCCTAAAATGATTTAGTTTCTTCTAGTACTACTAACTAGACAGAGAAGAGACCCGCCGCTCACCTGCACGCCCGGGCCTTACTTGCTCCTATCTAGTTGTCTTTATTATTTTCCGGAGCCGGCGGGAGCGCCAAATGCTTGCACAATCTGCACGTCTTCAAAGGTAAAGCTCACTTCTTCTTCCAGCGCATCTGATTCTGTATCAAGAGAAGCCATGATGACACTATCAAGGTTCACGCCTTTTAAAATAATGCGTTGTGCTCCCACACTGGACGATGGGTCTTCATTCGTAACCTCAATATCGAAATATTGATCGACACCTGTATTCATATAATCGAGCATCATCTGGCGGAAACGGCTAGTCATATAAAAAATCGTCATCGAACCGCTGCCCGACCATCCAGTCGCTTTATGCTGAACACCACGGCGGCCTAGAGTCTTCACCTCTGCCTTTGTTTTTTCTACCGTAGCTTCAAGCGTCTTCACATAGAACATCTCTTCAGCTTGCGTACCAATCACGGCATACGCACGGCCCTCCTGGCCGGAAATCGTATCACTAGCTTTTAAAAATGCCATCTTAAACCACCTTCACTTTCATATATACTTTTTCTACGGAATCTACCGGTTTCACAGCCACATCCAGCACGATACTATCACTATCCGCACCAGCCACAACGACAACATCTGTCTGCGCGTTAAAGCCCTCAATCGCACCCATATCCTGCAGATCATTCATATAAGTCGCACATTGTGACCAGAACAGAGCCCGTCCATCTTCATTATTCGCTACCTTACCAATGTAGTAGTTCTCAAAAATACGCTTCAGATCATTCGCAATCCCATCCAGCACGCGTAGCACACGATTTTTGGAGAACGCTTTGCCTTTATCCGGAGAAAATGCCGTAAACGTGTTAATATCTTGCTCCACCACAGCTCGCCCTCCACTGTAAGTAAAGAGCAATTCACCTCGCAGCAAAGCTGCAGTCGTCTCAGAATGGCTAAGCCGCACATCAGCGTCAACGGAGTCGTCATATCCCTGATAAGTCAGTGATTGATTCACCTCAGCAGCAGCCGTAGCACCGGCCACCCAAGCAACAGCATTGTTGTTATCAATCCTAGTTCCGTCACTCAGTACTACCCCATTCTTCACGCTGATCACACCCTCATGACCCGCAGTAGCATAATCCGATAGTACAGCCTGCACTTTCTTACCTTCCGTATCCCGCAGTCTTCTCACCCAAGAGCTATACAGCGCCTTAAGCGTACTATCCTGTGATACTAGTCCAACCGTTTGGAACTCAAGCACCTCAAGAGCAGACAAGAAATCGCTATGCGCACCATTTGTCACCGTACCATTAGCTCCGCCAATAAGCGGCATCCCTGCGGTTAGCTTCAAGCCTTCTGCACCATTTTTCTGGAATTGTACATAATCGTTAGCGACCAACTCTTCAGCCGTTCCAACCGTTTGTTTATTCAGTTCAGTTCCATTCAGCAGTGTCTTTACATCAAAAAGAGCATTATTCTCAATATTCTTTTCAATAACAACAGAAAGATCGTTTCCGCGTACACCGCCGTATTTAGCCGTTACTTGCAGACCACTATTCGTAACTGCCGCTTTAACCCCTTCATTCAATCGATAGAGCAGTAACGTTCCCGCAAGTTTCAGCGCTTCGCGTACTGGCAGTAATGTTAGATGTTCCAAATCATAACCTAGCAGCTTATTCACGTCGTCCTGCGGGGTAATCTCCATGATCACTCCAGGTTCTCCCCATGATAAGGCAAGTGCCAAAGCAGTAATCCCGCGTTCTCCCATTTTGCCGATGGCACCTTGATTCGATGCTACATTTACGTACACCCCTGGGCGCACTTTGTTTTGAGTTGTCCATGTTCCGCCTGCCATTAGTTCAAAACCTCCTTATTAATAAACAATCCCATAGATTGCTTCGCTTCTTCGATCGTATAACTTTTGTCATCGTGCAAAATAACGTTCAGCACATCCTTTTCCTTAGCCGTAAAAAGCGATGAATTCACAATCTGCTCTTTACCAAAACGATCTCCATTACTCACCTTTGTGCTCATTTCAGTCTTTCTCCTCCTATCATATGTCCCATCTTAATGGGGTCAGGCTTCTCACTTTGCAAATACACCATATAGTCCGTCGTAAAAAGCGGTCCATGTCCCACAGCCCCAGCTTCCCAGGCCTGCCTAACTACACGAAAAGAACCACCTTCTTGCTCCATCCCTGCCATTGCCTCGCTTAGCTTATCAGCCATTCTTTCGGCTTCTAGCAGACTGCCTTGTTCATAACGGATACCGAAGCGATAGACCGCTAAATATCGGCCTTCCCGCTGCCGATCCAGAGTCGTTGAGATCAGTCCGGGATAAAAATAAGCCGTCTGAGGTTTCTCCCCCTCCACATATACAGGCACATCTGGAAAGTACCTCTCCAGCGCACTGGTAATGTGTTCTCGTAATTGTTGTACCGACATCACTCCATTCCTTTCTGAACTGCGGCGGTTCGCCGATCCTTGATGGTGTTAACCTTCAATTGCATTAACATTAAGAAGACCCCCCTCTACTAAAATTAAGAACAAAAAGGATACTATCCGATGTTGGATAATACCCTTCTACACTAGGCCAATGCCAAAAGAATCTTTCACCGCTAGATTTGTTCTCATCACCACTAGGGTTGAACTATTAGCAGAGCATTCATGCTCTTGCGGTGTTCTTTTTGCTTCATTTGCCATGTTATAAATATACACCCCTATTTGCCTTGCAGAGACGGTATACCGACGAGGTTTAAGCTAGCTTTGGGATGGTATAGAGCGGTTTTTCGGAGGAACATAAAATCAATAAAAAAAGACCGCATCATCCGCTCGGACGACACAGTCTTTAGTAACCGTCTATATCTCTTAAGTAATACTAACCTTCTCTTTCTTCACTCTGGGCGCTGTTATTAAAGTGTTAAGGGACAGTAGACCGAGATCCGTTAAAGCCAAAGCCATCTTATAAAAAGCCTTCGAACGTATCTTCACGTAAGTATCCTTACTTACCGGTGGATCAAACACCTGATTGTAAATCGTATAATCGTACGTTTCGTCTCTTTTCATATAACGCTCTCTTACTAATTGCTGTTCCCTCGTATCGAGTCTTTCTACCACAGAGTCTATCGCCGAGCAAAAAGCCCTCCTGGCAGCCGGTATATCCACATTATATGAAGCTATCGCAGCAGTCTGATCAGTAACAGTATTCGTAGGACCATGAAATCTTTCTGTATACGAATAAGTAGTACTGGCTTCCTTAGCCTCAAATGTAACGGTCTTAAAAATACGGTATTTCTCCAACATGCTCTCTATAGCGACCTGGGTTCGGCGACGGTCTAGCTCCGGTAAAGCAGATAAGTTCATCATTTTATGCACTCCTTTAGGTTTTAACAGAATGAGATTAAATTGCGGAAGTTTCCTAAGCAATGTGCTAAAATATAAAAGTGTTCGTATTCTGTTCGTATTTTTCTATAATATACCACTTCTCTACCAATCTCGTAAAATCCCGTTTGAGTCTGTTTTGGGCGAAAAAGGATAGCTTTCCCTCCATTATCTTGCCTTTTGGCAATAATATACGCTTTGTTGTTTACCAATTGGCAAAAATGGCTTATATTAATAACATAAGCTTCAGTCTATAAGGAGTGGTTGAGATGAAACAGGATTTTGGGGATTATATGAAGCAACTTCGCGAAACTAAGGGACTTACTATTAATCAATTGGCAGCAGCAGCAGGTATTAGCGGATCACAGATTTCACGGATTGAAAATGGTCTAAGAGGTGTTCCTAAGCCAACTACATTACGCAAAATAGCAGAGGCTACAGGAGTCCCGTACGAGGAGCTAATGGATCAAGCGGGGTATTTGCAGGAACAGGCTCTTCCAAGCGAAGAGATTGTCCCAGAGTGGGCTACAAGCAAGGATAAACGTGACTTCCGTAAAATGCTGGAGGATGATGGAGAGCTGATGTTTGATGGGATTCCACTAGACAAGGATGACAAACAGAGGATAAAAGATGTACTGACCGGCTTATTCTGGGAAGCCAAACAGATGAACAAGAGAAAGAAATCCAACAACACTTAATAACTACACTAACATGCTGCAGGTGAAGAATATGGATGAACTGATCAATAATCTGATTAAAAAATATAAAACCAACTGTCCGTTCGAGCTGGCCTCAGCGCTAGGTATTCATATTCGCTTCATGAACCTTGGGACAGGCACAAAGGGATTATATTACCGAAAACTAAGAAGAAGATTTATCGTCATTCATAATGAGTTGCCAGTTGAGTGGCAGCGCTTCGTTTGTGCGCATGAATTAGGACATGATCGCCTTCACAAGGGGATTAACCGCTTTTTCCTGGAAGAAAGCTCTTACTTCTCTCCTGGCAAGCTTGAGCGTCAAGCTAACGTCTTTGCTGTAAAGCTACTATCCATAGGCAGTAATCCTGAGCAAGAAGAATCCTGTAAAAGTTATTATCTACGGATTGGCATTCCGCCAGAAGTACAGTTTCTTTTGGAAGAATGATAGAGCATATGTTATATGAATTTATGTGTGTTTTAATTCTATACATAACAAAAAAAGCTCTTACCGAAGTAAGAGCTTTCTAAGAGCAATTAAGCTGAGTATCGGGATGACACGATTTGAACATGCGACCCCCTGGTCCCAAACCAGGTGCTCTACCAAGCTGAGCTACATCCCGTTACTATAAAATTATGGAGCGGGTGATGGGAATCGAACCCACGCTATCAGCTTGGAAGGCTGAAGTTCTACCATTGAACTACACCCGCAAAGGTGAAAATCGGGATGACACGATTTGAACATGCGACCCCCTGGTCCCAAACCAGGTGCTCTACCAAGCTGAGCTACATCCCGTTAAAATATTATAATTGCTTAATAAAAAAATGGCGCGCCCTGAGAGATTCGAACTCCCGGCCTTTTGATTCGTAGTCAAACGCTCTATCCAGCTGAGCTAAGGGCGCAAAAATTATGGAGCGGACGACGGGAATCGAACCCGCGACCCTCGCCTTGGCAAGGCGATGCTCTACCGCTGAGCCACGTCCGCAATAAGTGGTGCGCGTGAAGGGACTTGAACCCCCACGTCGTGAAACGCCAGATCCTAAGTCTGGTGCGTCTGCCATTCCGCCACACGCGCATGTAATAATAAAAGTGAGCCATGAAGGACTCGAACCTTCGACACCCTGATTAAAAGTCAGGTGCTCTACCAACTGAGCTAATGGCTCGCACTTGGCTGGGGATATAGGATTCGAACCTATGAGTGACGGAGTCAAAGTCCGTTGCCTTACCACTTGGCTAATCCCCATTGATGGTACCTCTATGTTGCCCACAATCTCTCAGGAAGATTATGGTGGAGGCTGAGGGGATCGAACCCCCGACCCTCTGCTTGTAAGGCAGATGCTCTCCCAGCTGAGCTAAGCCTCCATATCTATGGGACCCTCTAAGGGTAAGTACAAGTAAAAGTTGGTGACCCGTATGGGATTCGAACCCATGTTACCTCCGTGAAAGGGAGGTGTCTTAACCCCTTGACCAACGGGCCTTGCAAATCTGTGGAGCTCTCAACCGGATTCGAACCGGTGACCTCTTCCTTACCATGGAAGCACTCTACCTGCTGAGCTATGAGAGCATGGCTCCCCGAACAGGACTCGAACCTGTGACAACTCGATTAACAGTCGAGTGCTCTACCAACTGAGCTATCAGGGAATATCCGCTTGGCAACGTCCTACTCTCCCAGGACCCTTCGGTCCAAGTACCATCGGCGCTGGAGGGCTTAACGGTCGTGTTCGGGATGGGTACGCGTGGAACCCCTCCGCTATCGCCACCAAACGGGCATTTACATCGTAAATGCTCAGGCTTGATGCCTGAAAACTGAATCCGAATTGAATTTGCGTTTTAAGTATAGGATAAGCCCTCGACCGATTAGTATTGGTCAGCTCCATGCATTACTGCACTTCCACCTCCAACCTATCTACCTCGTCGTCTTCAAGGGGTCTTACTAATTGGGAAATCTCATCTTGAGGGGGGCTTCACGCTTAGATGCTTTCAGCGCTTATCCCGTCCGTACGTAGCTACCCAGCCATGCTTCTGGCGAAACAACTGGTGCACCAGCGGTACGTCCATCCCGGTCCTCTCGTACTAAGGACAGCTCCTCTCAAATTTCCTGCGCCCACGACAGATAGGGACCGAACTGTCTCACGACGTTCTGAACCCAGCTCGCGTACCGCTTTAATGGGCGAACAGCCCAACCCTTGGGACCTACTTCAGCCCCAGGATGCGATGAGCCGACATCGAGGTGCCAAACCTCCCCGTCGATGTGGACTCTTGGGGGAGATAAGCCTGTTATCCCCAGGGTAGCTTTTATCCGTTGAGCGATGGCCCTTCCATGCGGTACCACCGGATCACTAAGTCCGACTTTCGTCCCTGCTCGACTTGTAGGTCTCGCAGTCAAGCTCCCTTATGCCTTTGCACTCTTCGAATGATTTCCAACCATTCTGAGGGAACCTTGGAACGCCTCCGTTACTCTTTAGGAGGCGACCGCCCCAGTCAAACTGCCCGCCTGACACGGTCCCCGTACCCGATTAGGGTACTAGGTTAGAACCTAGATACGATCAGGGTGGTATCCCAACGGCGCCTCCACCGAAGCTTGCGCTCCGATTTCTACGGCTCCCACCTATCCTGTACAGATCGTACCCAAATTCAATATCAAGCTGCAGTAAAGCTCCATGGGGTCTTTCCGTCTTGTCGCGGGTAACCTGCATCTTCACAGGTATTAAAATTTCACCGGATCTCTCGTTGAGACAGCGCCCAAGTCGTTACGCCATTCGTGCGGGTCAGAATTTACCTGACAAGGAATTTCGCTACCTTAGGACCGTTATAGTTACGGCCGCCGTTTACTGGGGCTTCGGTTCATAGCTTCGGGTTACCCCTAACCACTCCCCTTAACCTTCCAGCACCGGGCAGGCGTCAGCCCGTATACTTCGCCTTGCGGCTTCGCACAGACCTGTGTTTTTGCTAAACAGTCGCTTGGGCCTTTTCACTGCGGCCCCCTCGTGCTATTCACACTACCGGGGCACCCCTTCTCCCGAAGTTACGGGGTCATTTTGCCGAGTTCCTTAACGAGAGTTCTTCCGCGCGCCTTAGAATTCTCTTCTCGCCTACCTGTGTCGGTTTGCGGTACGGGCACCTTCTCCTGGCTAGAGGCTTTTCTTGGCAGTGTGAGATCATGACCTTCGCTACTGTAATTTTCGCTCCCCATCACAGCCCAGCCTTAACGATGTGCGGATTTGCCTACACATCAGCCTCACTGCTTAGACGGACATATCCATCAGTCCGCGTCACTACCCTCCTGCGTCACCCCATCGCTCATAGCGGATTACGGTGGTACAGTAATTTCAAACTGTTGTCCTTCGACTACGCCTTTCGGCCTCGCCTTAGGTCCCGACTTACCCTGAGCGGACGAGCCTTCCTCAGGAAACCTTGGGCTTTCGGCGGATCAGATTCTCACTGATCTTTTCGTTACTCATACCGGCATTCTCACTTGTATGCTGTCCAGCGCTCCTTACGGTACACCTTCAACCCACATACAACGCTCCCCTACCCCAGATACATAGTATCTAGCCATAGCTTCGGTGGTGTGTTTAGCCCCGTTACATTTTCGGCGCAGAGTCACTCGACCAGTGAGCTATTACGCACTCTTTCAATGGTGGCTGCTTCTAAGCCAACATCCTGGTTGTCTGTGCAACTCCACATCCTTTCCCACTTAACACACACTTGGGGACCTTAGCTGATGGTCTGGGCTGTTTCCCTTTTGACAATGGATCTTAGCACTCACTGTCTGACTCCCGGCAATAAGTATATGGCATTCGGAGTTTGACTGAGCTTGGTAATCCTTGCGGACCCCGCACCCAATCAGTGCTCTACCTCCACTACTCTTATACCGAGGCTAGCCCTAAAGCTATTTCGGGGAGAACCAGCTATCTCCGAGTTCGATTGGAATTTCTCCGCTACCCCCACCTCATCCCCGCATTTTTCAACATGCGTGGGTTCGGGCCTCCAGTGCGTGTTACCGCACCTTCACCCTGGACAGGGGTAGATCACACGGTTTCGGGTCTACGTCCACATACTCATTCGCCCTATTCAGACTCGCTTTCGCTGCGGCTCCGTCTTCTCGACTTAACCTTGCATGTTAAACGTAACTCGCCGGTTCATTCTACAAAAGGCACGCCATCACCCATTAATAGGGCTCTGACTTTTTGTAAGCACACGGTTTCAGGTTCTATTTCACTCCCCTTCCGGGGTGCTTTTCACCTTTCCCTCACGGTACTGTTTCACTATCGGTCGCCAGGTAGTATTTAGCCTTAGCAGATGGTCCTGCTGGATTCATACGGGGTTTCACGTGCCCCGCACTACTCGGGATCCGTCTCGGAGAGAACACAGTTTAGGTTACAGGGCTTTTACCTCTATCGCGGGCCTTTCCAGACCTCTTCGCCTACCATATTCCTTTGTAACTCCATGTGAGACGTCCCACAACCCCTAAGAGCAAGCTCTTAGGTTTAGGCTGTTCCGCGTTCGCTCGCCGCTACTGACGGAATCACTATTGTTTTCTCTTCCTCAGGGTACTTAGATGTTTCAGTTCCCCTGGTCTGCCTCTACATCTCCTATGTGTTCAGAGATGAGTAACTGCGAATTACCACAGCTGGGTTTCCCCATTCGGACACCCCCGGATCAAAGCTTGCTTACAGCTCCCCGAGGCAGTTTCGTTGTTCGCCACGTCCTTCGTCGGCTCCTGGCGCCTAGGCATCCTCCGTGTGCTCTTATTAGCTTAACCTTGATTTTTCCGCAGAAAAATATCATATAATGACATTCTCTTTGGAATCATCTCACTAATAACATTTACTTGTTTGCACAAGTTGCTAAAAGATGTTCTAAAACGCAAATTCGTTTCGGTATCCAGTTTTCAAGGATCAATGTTTAAAGAATGTATTGAATTAAAAATTATGGTGGAGCCAAGCGGGATCGAACCGCTGACCTCCTGCTTGCAAGGCAGGCGCTCTCCCAGCTGAGCTATGGCCCCATGAAAGATATAAAGTTATATGGTGGGCCTTGGTGGACTCGAACCACCGACCTCACCCTTATCAGAGGTGCGCTCTAACCAACTGAGCTAAAAGCCCATATAACATATATAACATTGTGAATCAACCAAAGAATGGTTGTCCGCTTGGCGGCGTCCTACTCTCCCAGGACCCTTCGGTCCAAGTACCATCGGCGCTGGAGGGCTTAACGGTCGTGTTCGGGATGGGTACGTGTGGAACCCCTCCGCTATCGCCACCAAACGTATATGAAAGAGACTTACTCTTTCAAAACTGAACACGAGTGAGT
Organism: Paenibacillus sp. FSL E2-8871; assembly: GCF_038000345.1. Classification (NCBI taxonomy): domain Bacteria; kingdom Bacillati; phylum Bacillota; class Bacilli; order Caryophanales; family Paenibacillaceae; genus Paenibacillus; species Paenibacillus sp. FSL E2-8871. The sequence continues at coordinate 3,941,983 of NZ_JBBOBV010000001.1, forward strand.
GTTCGAACCCGAAGGTTCTATTGTGGAAGCTTAACTTCCGATTTGAATGTCTTCATTGCAGAAGACGATTCTCCATAGAAAGGAGGTGATCCAGCCGCACCTTCCGATACGGCTACCTTGTTACGACTTCACCCCAATCATCTACCCCACCTTCGGCGGCTGGCTCCCTTGCGGGTTACCCCACCGACTTCGGGTGTTGTAAACTCTCGTGGTGTGACGGGCGGTGTGTACAAGACCCGGGAACGTATTCACCGCGGCATGCTGATCCGCGATTACTAGCAATTCCGACTTCATGCAGGCGAGTTGCAGCCTGCAATCCGAACTGAGACCGGCTTTGATGGGATTGGCTTCACCTCGCGGCTTCGCTTCCCGTTGTACCGGCCATTGTAGTACGTGTGTAGCCCAGGTCATAAGGGGCATGATGATTTGACGTCATCCCCACCTTCCTCCGGTTTGTCACCGGCAGTCACTCTAGAGTGCCCAACATTACTTGCTGGCAACTAAAGTTAAGGGTTGCGCTCGTTGCGGGACTTAACCCAACATCTCACGACACGAGCTGACGACAACCATGCACCACCTGTCTCCTCTGTCCCGAAGGCCGCCACTATCTCTAGTGGATTCAGAGGGATGTCAAGACCTGGTAAGGTTCTTCGCGTTGCTTCGAATTAAACCACATACTCCACTGCTTGTGCGGGTCCCCGTCAATTCCTTTGAGTTTCAGTCTTGCGACCGTACTCCCCAGGCGGAGTGCTTACTGTGTTAACTTCGGCACCAAGGGTATCGAAACCCCTAACACCTAGCACTCATCGTTTACGGCGTGGACTACCAGGGTATCTAATCCTGTTTGCTCCCCACGCTTTCGCGCCTCAGCGTCAGTTACAGCCCAGAAAGTCGCCTTCGCCACTGGTGTTCCTCCACATATCTACGCATTTCACCGCTACACGTGGAATTCCACTTTCCTCTTCTGTACTCAAGTCACCCAGTTTCCAGTGCGACCTCAGGTTGAGCCCAAGGTTTAAACACCAGACTTAAATGACCGCCTGCGCGCGCTTTACGCCCAATAATTCCGGACAACGCTTGCCCCCTACGTATTACCGCGGCTGCTGGCACGTAGTTAGCCGGGGCTTTCTTCTCAGGTACCGTCACTCCGATAGCAGTTACTCTACCGGACGTTCTTCCCTGGCAACAGAGCTTTACGATCCGAAAACCTTCATCACTCACGCGGCGTTGCTCCGTCAGACTTTCGTCCATTGCGGAAGATTCCCTACTGCTGCCTCCCGTAGGAGTCTGGGCCGTGTCTCAGTCCCAGTGTGGCCGTTCACCCTCTCAGGTCGGCTACGCATCGTCGCCTTGGTGGGCCGTTACCCCACCAACTAGCTAATGCGCCGCAGGCCCATCCCTCAGTGACAGATTGCTCCGTCTTTCATTCTTTCTTCAGGAGAAAAAAGAAATTATCCGGTATTAGCTACCGTTTCCGGTAGTTATCCCAGTCTAAGGGGCAGGTTGCCTACGTGTTACTCACCCGTCCGCCGCTAAGTTATTTTGAAAGCAAGCTTTCAAAATAACTCCGCTCGACTTGCATGTATTAGGCACGCCGCCAGCGTTCGTCCTGAGCCAGGATCAAACTCTCCAATTAGTATTGAAAAGAGCGATATGCTCATTTTGAAACATCTGACGAGAAAATTAATTCTCTAATTTTGGATTTCACTTTCGTGATTTCCCACTCACTCGTTGTTCAGTTTTCAAAGATCAATGTCTCTCATTTCGTCGTCGTTGTTTGTCAGCGGCGACCTTTATAATATATCATAGTGTTTCGTTGTTTGGCAAGTCTTTTTTTTGAAAAAGTTTTTTTCAACTTTTCTTGCCTTCCGCTTCCCTTTTACACAAGCAAAAGGAGCGCGAGATATAATTTATCACGAGCACTCCTTTTTAGTCAAGCTATTTTATTAAAAAATCTTAAATTCATATAAGACTCTTGCATTTACCGCTTATCCTTAGTGTTTATACTGAGAAGAACGTCCACCCCACGCATACTTGGAAAGCTCTTTCTGAGGAGCAAAACGAGCATACATACGAAATACAGTCTTATATCTATTGGCGATGGCATGCCTGATATTTTGGTCCAAGCGCTGATCGCTCAAATCTAACAGCATCTCATCAAGTTCTTTCCGCAAAACATAATCCAGTTCCTTGCATTCTTTTTCGTTGAACAACATTCCCAACATATGCTTGGCCTCCTTCATGAAGTTGCAAGTAACACATTCACTAAAACCAAAAACCCCTTGTACATAATTAGTTAGTCCATCTCATGGAGAAAGCTGCCTTAAGATCCTCTTACACTAGATTAACCGGAGTACTCTTTTTATAACCATAATTATTAAAAATTCCCTTTATGGTTTCGTCACGATTATATACTTCTGACCTTTAGGCAATCCTTGGATGAATAGCTTTACTGTTATGCTCCATTCTCGGAAGTTTTATGATAAAAGAGAAAAAGTTATTGTACTTTCAATGATGGCTGCAACAAATAACAGGATTATTGTCCAAATAGATGCCGTAAGTGTTTGACGCATGAACGAAGACCAATCAACACCTCTGTTCACTTTTTTAGTGGATGAGCTAAACAGACTTGCAACTACTTTCCCGCCGAACTGAAGTCCAAATGCACAAGCAATAATGATTGCTGGAATCTCTATAATCCCATGTGGCAGCAGTCCTTTTACTATTAGTTCGAATAAATCCTGTCCTTGCAGTGCTGATAAATGAATCAGATAGCCGATAACCGCTCCGTTAATAAATAAGAATATGGCTGGCAGTATACCGAACAGCGCCCCTAAAAATATGATAAGAACACCCTTGATGCTGTTATTCAAAAATATAAATACAAAGAAGCTCCATTGCGGATTAGAAGAATCTCTAAGGTTGCCACTGATTTCACTGAGCCCCTCTAATTGCTGAACCAATAGCTTTTCCAGACTGCTTGTAGCTACCCACCCTATAACCGCTCCTACTGCGAACAGCAGACAGGATAGCAATAAAGCCTTCCGGATCGTTTTTAGATCTTTAATAAACGTGAAGAACGACAACATAAATACCCTCCTGAAATTGTGATCTCTGTTTCTTAGGTCATAACCTTGCGGTACGAGCATACATTTAGAACAAACAAGCATTTCGCATGGGAGAGGAGCGCTGTCATTATGAATTCTTTTTATGTATTCAGCGGCAAAAAGATTAAACGATTCATCTATATCTTCGCCGCTGTGCTTCTTGCTGCTGGAGTTGTCTATGTCGAGAGGGGAAACATAACCGTTTTTTCTGAATCCGGACCTTCCGCGATCTACAGTGTACCAACAGAGAAGAAGCTGATTGCCCTGACCTTCGATATTAGCTGGGGGGAGAAAAGACCCGAACCAATTTTGAAGGTACTTGAAGACAAGAAAGTGGACAAAGCCACCTTCTTCCTATCGTCTCCATGGAGTAAGACTCACCCAGACATTGTAACTAACATTAAGAATGCAGGTTTTGAAATTGGAAGTCATGGTCATAAACACGTCAATTACAGCACACTAAGCAACGAAGAAATTCGTACACAGATCTCAACGGCTCACACCGTACTTACCGAATTAACCGGCACTGAACCTAATTTGATTCGTATGCCTAATGGTGATTTTGACAAAAGAGTCCTTCAGGTTGCCAGCGATCTCGGCTACAAGGTCATTCAATGGGATACAGACTCCCTGGACTGGAAGAACATCGGCGTAGACAATATCGTGAAGCGTGTAACGACAAAAGCGCATCCAGGTGATATCGTCCTTCTACATGCCAGTGATTCCTGTAAACAAACACATGAAGCACTTCCACTCATTATCGACGAGCTCCGCAGACAAGGTTATGAATTCGTTACCGTCTCTGAGCTGATTAGTCAAAGCAACACCGAAGGTAAAGAAGTACGCGACTCAGCTTCACTGAGTAATGCCATTGAGGACGCAGCTGGGCTGTAAAAACACATTCAATCTCTGGTGCCGTAATGGATGTTGATCTGTCCAAAGGATTAATGACGTGGAGAAATGAGTTCCGATATGTCAGGTGTGGGGGTATTCAGCTTCGGATAGCTCAGATCCAGACTCTCCAGTGTCTTTACAACGATGGATAAGGTCAAATAGTTGCGGTACCATTGATGATTGGCGGGTATCCAGTACCAGGGTGCTTTATCTATGCTAGATTCCTTGAAAACATCTTCATACGCTTCTTGGTAATCATCCCAATACTCCCGCTCCTGGAGATCACTTGCATCGAATTTCCAATGTTTTTTGGGATCTTCAAGCCGTTCCTTAATCTTCTTCAGCTGCTTCTCTTTAGAAATATGCAGAAAAAGCTTGATAATTGTCGTCCCCTCTTCCACCAGCATTTCCTCGAACTGCCGTATGTAACGAAAGCGACGCTTCAAGTCATCCTTTTTTAACCCTCCGTGTACCCGTGGTACCAATACATCTTCATAATGCGAGCGGTTAAATGCAGAGATATATCCCTTAGGGGGTGTCTTCTGATGAACCCTCCATAGAAAATCATGAGCCTCTTCCTCTAGAGATGGTTTCTTGAAGCTGGTCACTATAAACCCTTGTGGATTAATGCCTGAAAAAATATGCTTAACCGTGCCATCCTTACCGCTGGAATCCATTCCTTGCAGAATAACAAGCAGCGAATGCTTTTTCTGAGCAAACAAAATATCTTGGAGCTCTGCCAAACGTGCTTTAAGCTCTTCTGTTTTGGCTTCTACTTCTTTTTTGGATTTAAAAACACCTGTGTCGTCCGGATCCAGCTTGTTAAGCCGGATTTCTTTTGTGTCTTTTATCATATAGCGCTTGATGTCCATATATTCCCCTCCTGAAAGTTTTGTAAAGCATATGCATCATCGGGACGCTTCGTACAAAACTTACTTCGAAAGCATACGCTTAGTTTTGTGAGCGTTACTACACTTGTGTTACTTCGTACAAAACTCACTTCGGAAGCATCTACTAAGTTTTGTGAGCGTATCGTTCTTTAAGATTAACCTCTACAATCAGATTTTAATCGTTAAGATACAGTTAGAGCAAAAAACCCCGTCTTCTGAGATCAGAGCACGGGGTTCTTTGTTTAGCGCCTTCCCCATTCATTATCCGGCTGCCGGCTTCAGAATACGGTGTAGCATCAAAATTTGGAATGCATTACAAGCGATAAGCGGAACAACAATAAATACTGTTGCACTATCAACACCTATACGGAGCACGCCAATAACTTCCACAATTGAAATAGCTGTCATAAAAAAGAGGGTTGGAATCAAAGCTGAGATGTTTGTACTTTTTACTTTGAAATAAGACACAATAATAGCTGCTAGCAAAATAACGATTCCTAATATTAGATCAGACATAACATTTCTTTCTCCACCAACGACGGTACGCAAAAAAATCAGTTCAAGCAATGCGAGCACAGAAAGCACTAGTTGTATGTATTTCCAAACCTTTTGTGGAAAAACGCCGTTGCCCATATAATTCAAAATCAAATAGGCAAAAAAACCAAGTTGCGAATAAACGCTTACAAGCATACCGTAGCCAAGCAGAATCAGCGGGTATAAAAAGAAATCCCCGACACTTTTGAAATCAATCTTACCATTTACGAATTGCAGTGCCAGACCAGCGATTACAGCCCCACCCGCTCCTATAAGGAGGGTAGTCCAAAATAAATGAAACCATTTTTTTATACTCAGCCAATTCACCTCCTCTTGTCAGATTTATTTTACCAAGGATACCGACAAAACACCATTACACCCACAACATAAATGTGATCTAATTCGGCATAATACATCTAGAGAATCCTATAAAGGAGGGCAGCGACAATGAAATGGAGATTTATCGGATCTGTGGGTTTGGCATTGAGCTTTGTTATGGCCTTAACGGCTTGCGGAAGTGAGCAGAGCAGTTCTTCTTCCGGACAAGGCAGTTATAAAGAAACGAAGACCATGGTTTTAGATATATTGAAAAGCGATGAGGGTAAAAAAGCGGTTGAGGAATCATTATCAAGCTCCAGCTCTAGCGGTACCAGTGGAATGAGCATGAAGATGATGCCACTTCAAACAACAGAGGAGATCAAGCTCGCTGTTAAAAATACTCTCACTGCACCGGAATATCAGAAGGAAATCGAGAAGATAATGACTGATCCCAAATTCGCAGGCGATTTTGCTAAAGCCATTCAATCACAAAGCAAGGAACTACACCTACAGCTAATTAAAGATCCCACTTATCAGAAATCAGTCGAAGAAATTATGAAGTCTCCAGAAATGATGACAATGTTTTTAAATCTCACTAAAACACCTGATTACCGTAAACAATCCATGAAGACCATGCAGGAATCCATGCAAACTCCATTATTTCGCATGGAAGTATTGAATTTACTTAAAAAAGTCGTACAAGAAGAACTTGAACCAAAAGAGAAAAAAGAAAAGGGTAGCGAAGGTGGCGACAAACAGGAAAGCAGTGGCGGCGGCAGCGGCGATGATTCAAGTTCTTAAAAAAAAGGCCTTATCCCACTAATACGTGTGGGAAGGCCTCTTTTTTATGCACAAGAGTTAGTGCTCATATTTGGCAATAAGTTTATCAGCAATTTCTGCAAATAATTGTCCTGATGGTGTCTCTTCTTTGTATACAGAAGGTGAGAAATCCGGTTCGGAAATATGGTTGTCCGGTGCACCTAGCGGTATTTGTGCAAGCAGCTCCGTATGAAGCGTCTCGGCAAGCCTCGCTCCTCCGCCTCTGCCAAAGATATAATCTTTCTTACCACAGTCAGTGCACTCATAATAAGCCATATTCTCAATGACTCCAATAATCTCATGATCTGTCTGTAGAGCCATAGAGCCCGCTCTAGCCGCCACAAACGCTGCGGTAGCGTGAGGTGTCGTAACTATAATCTCTTTGCTGTGAGGCAGCATCTGATGCACGTCAAGTGCCACATCACCAGTACCTGGGGGAAGATCAAGCAGCATATAATCAAGTTCACCCCAACCAACATCATTGAAGAACTGGCGAAGCATTTTACCTAGCATAGGTCCCCGCCAAATAACTGGACTATTCTCACGGATAAAGAAGCCCATAGACATGACCTTCACTCCGAAACGTTCCACAGGAATAATCGTTCCTTCTTCCACAACCGGCCCCTCTTCAATCCCCATCATATCAGGAATGCTAAAACCATAAATGTCCGCATCCACAAGACCAACCTTCTTACCTTTTCTTGCAAGGGCTACGGCCAAATTGACCGTTACAGTTGATTTACCAACTCCACCTTTGCCGCTAGCCACGGCGATAAAGTTCACACCAGAGCTCTCGCTAATTAATTCATGGCCATCAAGGCCTGCAGCATGTCCCTTAAGTTTCCCAGGCTCATCAACTTCCTCAGTGCTCTCACCGCGAAGTATAGCACGTTCATAATCGGTTGCATCACGAAGCCGGATATGTACATTAGAAGCCCCACCCGCTTCAAGCAATTCACGAACCCGTTGTTCTAGATCCATGCGACTTTGCTCTTCAGGATTCAAACATACGATAGATAAAGAAATACGGTCTTCTTTAATCATAATGTCACGAATCAGCTGTAGTTCCACAAGGCTTTTTCCAGTTTCAGAGTCTGTTAATGGCTGCAGTATTTCCTGAATTTGTTCCTTAGTCAGCATGGGAAGCACCTCTGTTTCCTTTCCGGTTGAGAAATTCTCCGGAGTTTTTGTCTATTATAGCATTACCTGTCTCCCCATGAGTAGTCCTGACTACTCGGAGGCGTACCGAAGAATCCCCCGATAAATGCTAGTCGCAACCTTACGCTGATAGACATCATTTCCAAGTAGAGCAGATTCCTGAGGATGTGATAAGAAGCCAACTTCTACAAGTACCGCTGGTATTTTCAATGCTTTTAACAGATAAACAGTATTCACTGTCTTAGCCACACGATCCGTATTCTCCAGCGTAGTCTTCAGCTCACTCTGCACAAACTCCGCTATAGCTTTATTATCCTTGTGATTGGGGTAGTAAAAGGTCTGTGCTCCACTCCAACGATTGGAAGGGACACTGTTCATGTGAACGCTTATAAAAAGGTCTGCGCCTTTTTCTTCGATACTTCGTACTCTTTGTTTAAGATCTTCTGTCTTACGCTTAGAATAGCCCTTAGTACCTTCCTGAGCCAAATCATAATCACCTTCACGAGTCATTACTACAATAGCCCCTGCCTGCTGCAGATAATCACGCAAATAAAGCGATACCGCGAGATTAATATCTTTCTCAATTAGCCCTTCCCGGCTAACCGCTCCTCCATCAGCTCCACCATGCCCCGCATCGAGAGCAATAACTTTTCCTGACAAGGGCAGACTCCAATAATTTAGTGTTTTAGCGGTAGGCATGTCATACGCGATAATTCCAATCATTATAGCTAGCAGCATCACGCCAAGCATACTTTTTTTGATACTGCTCCATGAAATCCAGACCGAGACTTTACTCTGCTTTCGGCCAGACATAACAAAGACCCCCTCGTCCCGATAGATAATACTCATCTATATGGGACAAGAAGGTCAAATAGTACTAGCTGTTAATGATTAAGCTGTAACTTCTTGAGTCATACCTTCAATCAGAATCTGCGCAACCTCAGGCCGTGTAAATTCTGTCGGAGGACATTGGCCATCACGGAGCAAAGCACGTACCTTCGTACCCGACAATGTCATGTGATCGTCGCTAGGATGAGGGCAAGTTTTACTGGATGCCATATTCCCGCATTTTTTACAGAAGAAGCTATGTTCAAAAAATAATGGAGTAATATCAAGTTCTTCAGCACTAAAATTCGAGAAAATTTCCTGTGCTTCATAAGTGCCATAATAATCACCTACCCCAGCATGGTCACGACCGACGATGAAATGGGTACAGCCGTAATTTTTGCGAACCATTGCATGGAAAATTGCTTCTCTAGGGCCTGCATAACGCATTGCCGCCGGAAAAACACCAAGGAAGGTACGATCCTCAGGATAATAGTTCTCCAAAAGCGCCAGATAGCTCTTCATCCGTACATTTGCCGGTACATCATCTGACTTCGTCTCACCAACAAGTGGATTTAGGAATAGAGCGTCTACAACCTCCATAGCGCACTTTTGAATGTACTCGTGAGCTCGGTGGACCGGATTGCGTGTTTGGAAGCCTACAACCGTTCTCCAGCCCTTTTCAGCAAATATCTTCCGCGTATCCGCAGGATCAAAATAAAATTCACCGAACTTCTCTGGCTGTGGGCGGTTCAAGACTGTAATCGGCCCTCCAACATAAGTTGCAGGACGAGCCAACAGCTTACTCACACCAGGATGTTCAGGATCTGTTGTCTTGAAGACATTTTGTGCTTCAATCGTTTGATCTACAGTATAAATACTCTCAACATCCAATAAACCGTAAATCTCGCCATCGTCTTCACCGATTAAAGAAACTTTATCCCCAATTGATAAACTGGCAGCCACATCATCTTCTACAGCCAGTGTTATTGGAATGCTCCATACTGTGCCATCTGCTAATCGCATGTTTTTTACTACTGAATGATAGTCTTGCTCATTTAAAAAGCCTGTCAGTGGCGAAAATGCTCCTACAGCTATAAGATCCAAATCGGATAAAGTCCAGGTATTTAAGGCAATTGCCTTGCTATCACGCGCGAGATTTAGCAATTCTTCTCTTTCAGTACCCTCTACTACACGGTTAACCAAAGCTCCGCCATGCGGACGTATTGAAGTCATCTTAGTCTCTCCTTCTATGTTCCCACAGGAATATGTCTTACTTGTGCAATCCGCACTCTGTCTTCTCTGATCCAGACCAACGGCCAGCACGCGGATCTTCACCTGGCATAACCTGACGTGTACATTGCTCACATCCAATACTTGGATAGTTACGGTCATGTAGAGGGTTATAGATTACGTCATTTTCACGAATATAGTTCCATACATCTTCTGACGTCCAATCCGCAATAGGATTAAACTTCACTAAACCAAATTTATAATCATACTCGACCTTTTTAGCATTTGCACGGGTAGGCGCTTGATCGCGACGAATTCCAGTAATCCATGCCTCATATTGAGATAATATACGAGTCAATGGTTCAACTTTACGAATACCACAGCATTGATTTGGGTCAACCGTCCATAGCGCATCACCGTATTGAAGTGCTTGCTCCTGCGTGGTGAGTTGCGGAGACACTCGTACAAACTCTAATCCGTATTTGTCTGCCATCAAATCTCTGGTTTCGTAGGTTTCCTTAAAATGATAATCTGTATCGAGATAAAAGACATCAGTAGATGGACTAACTTTGTGAAGCATATCAACAAGCACTACATCTTCGGCACCAAAGCTGCAGGCAAAAGTAATGTTAGGAAATGTTTCTACAGCCCAGCGGATAATATCCTCGGGTGAAGCACTCTCTAATTCTTCGGCCTTTATTCTGATCAATTCTTCTTTCTCGAGCAGGTTCATTAAGGTATTCCTCCATCCAAAATATTAATCGTATGAATAAATGAGGTAAAAGAAGTAATAAAACCAACTATTTCTATATGAAATAGTATATAACTTTTACTGAGGAAGTCAATGAGTTTCAACCCTCAGAATTAGTAAAGGAATGCAAAAAAAGCCCATTTCTTGTTCGAAAGGGGCTGCTAAAAAAAATAAAACCCTCGACCGTAAAGGCCAAGGGTTGAATTCTTGATAAATATTAACGTTTCGAGAACTGAGGCGCACGACGTGCAGCCTTCAAGCCGTATTTCTTACGTTCCTTCATACGTGGGTCACGAGTCAGGAAGCCGGCTTTCTTAAGCGCACCGCGATATTCAGGGTCAACTTTAAGCAATGCACGGGAGATACCGTGACGAATTGCTCCAGCTTGACCGGAAATGCCGCCACCATGTGCAAGAACGATTACATCGTAGTTGCCTAGTGTTTCAGTCAGGTTCAAAGGTTGTTTTACGATCATTTTCAGTGTTTCCACACCGAAATATTCGTCCATCTCACGTTTGTTAATGACAATGCGTCCTTCACCCGGTACAAGGCGAACACGTGCTACCGAATGTTTACGACGACCTGTCCCATAGTATTGTACTTGTGCCATGAAACTGTCCTCCTCTATTCTTATCCGCGAAGTTCGTAAACTTCAGGTTTTTGTGCTGCATGTGGATGCTCGGCGCCTGCATATACTTTCAATCTCAGCTTCATGTGGTCCCCTTGACGAGTCTTAGGAATCATACCATGAACAGCGAATTCAATTACGCGTTCTGGTTTAGTATTCAGCAAAGTTTCAGCATTAGTAACTTTCAAGCCACCTGGGTGCATCGAGTGACGGTAGTATTTCTTGTTTTGCAATTTCTTACCGGTCAAGTGAATCTTCTCAGCGTTGATTACGATAACGAAATCTCCTGTATCAACGTGTGGAGTGAATTGCGGTTTGTGTTTGCCACGGATCAAAGCAGCGGCTTCGCTGGCCAAACGACCGAGTGTCTTGCCTTCGGCATCAATAATGTGCCAATTGCGTTCAACTTCGTTCGGCTTCGCCATATAGGTGGTACGCATGAATGTTTCCTCCTTGTTCTCGTACGAAAATCTTCTGTTTCGTATATCTTGTTTCTCATTGAATTACAATTATGTGAGTTAAGCAAAGCATTTTTTTGGCATTTCCTTGATCGGGGCTGTGGGATAGCCATCAAGAAAACACAACTTTTATATTACAGTATAAACATAACAAGTGCAAGTGATTTTTAAACATTCAGCCTATTATTTAGGAAGAAATTTATAGAAAAAAAGATTCACTTTCAGTCTCGTCATATTCTACACTCCACAAAGCCAACCCCTTGGCCATAGCTGTTGGACCAGCAGCAGAACGATCACATGCCGCCAATATCTCAGCAACATGATCAGCATCTATTTTACCTTCCCCCACATGGATCAAAGTCCCCATAATAATGCGAACCATATGCTGAAGAAATCCACTACCCGTTATATAAGTTTGGATCACTCCCTGATCTAATGAAGAGGGTCGGCACATGCTGCGGTCTACTTCCATATGAGCTTCAAATATCGTTCGTACATGAGAGGCCTTAGTAGACTTCCGTGAAGCAAACGAAGTGAAGTCATGTGTCCCTAAAATATGCGTTAAGCCTTGCTGCATCGCAGGAATGTCCAACCTCACCGGATGATGAAGCTGCCAGCGCCGTTGAAACGGGTCTGGAAACCTGTTGCCGTTAATCGTGTATCGGTAAGTTTTACGCTTAGCTCCTCTACGAGAGTGAAACGTCAGCGGTACTTCCCTAGCCTCAGTAACCACGATATCTTGTGGCAGCCGGGCATTAAGCGCCAGACACCAACGTTCAAGTGGGATTCGAGAGGAGGTCGTAAAGTTAAAAGGCTGACCGTAGGCGTGTACTCCGGCATCTGTGCGACCAGAAGCAGTAATCTTAAGCTCCTCACCTGTCAGATGGAGTATCGCTTGCTCCAGCCGATCTTGAATCGTATTGCCCTGAGGCTGGGTCTGAAAGCCATCATAATTTGTTCCGTCATAATTGACCTTCATCAATAGATTACGCATTCCGTTCTCCTTTTTAAACCGTTCAGCAGAAACGTCGATCGAAGCACTGTCTGATCTTATTCAAGAGGAAGAAATGGCTTTGCCGTCCCTAGAAGGACGGCATCCATTAACACTTCACTCCATTATTTCAAAAAAAAGAGCCCCTGCGGGAGCTCCTTCAATTGAACCAAGGTGATTCCCACGGTTATTAGTACAGCAGAGTCTTGCGCCTCTGCAGCACAATAACGCTGATATTTCCCCCATCTTTACTCTAAAGAGGGCCGGATGAAAGGGAAGCATCGGAAATCAATACTTGTGATACTACGCGCGGTCTACCAATTCAAGATAAACCATAGGCGCAGCGTCCCCACGACGAGGTCCGAGTTTCAGGATACGAGTGTATCCACCTGGACGCTCTGTGTAACGAGGAGCAATGTCAGAGAACAATTTTTGAATTGCATCTTGTTCACCATCAACTGTCTCGCGGCGAACAAATGCAGCTACTTGACGACGAGCATGAAGATCGCCTTTTTTAGCTTTAGTGATCAACTTTTCAGCGATAGAACGAACTTCTTTCGCTTTAGCTTCCGTTGTTTGGATGCGCTCGTATAAAAATAGATCCGTTACCATGTCGCGAAATAACGCTTTACGCGCACTGGAATCACGGCCCAATTTTTGGTATGCCATGTGTTTTCCCTCCTTTACTGTAGCAATCTGTAGCTATTCTTCTGTACGGAGTCCCAAACCAAGTTCCTCAAGCTTCTCCTGAACTTCTTCCAAAGATTTACGACCAAGGTTACGCACCTTCATCATATCTTCTTCAGTCTTCGTGGTAAGCTCTTGTACGGTATTAATACCAGCACGTTTGAGGCAGTTGTAGGAGCGGACAGAAAGATCAAGCTCTTCGATTGTCATCTCTAGCACTTTTTCTTTTTTGTCTTCTTCTTTTTCAACCATAATTTCGGCGTCTTTCGCTTCGTCCGTAAGACCTACGAACAATACGAGGTGCTCGTTCAAAATTTTGGCTCCGAGGCTTACAGCCTCTTCCGGTCTAATACTGCCATCTGTCCAAATTTCAAGCGTCAATTTGTCGTAGTTGGTCACTTGACCAACACGTGTATTGTCTATGCCGTAGTTAACGCGTGAAATAGGAGTGTAGATGGAGTCAACCGGGATAACGCCAATTGGCTGATCGTCGCGTTTGTTCCGGTCCGCTTGGACGTAGCCGCGACCACGGCCTGCAAAAATACGCATGTGAAGTCTCGCACCAGGTCCCAGCGTTGCAATGTGAAGATCCGGGTTGAGGATCTCAACATCGCTGTCCGCACGGATATCACCTGCGGTAACGATGCCTTCCCCTTCGGCATCAATCTCAAACACTTTTTCCTCGTCTGAATGAATCTTCAGGGACAAGGCTTTAAGGTTCAGAATGATCTCCGTCACATCTTCCATTACGCCTGGAACGGTCGAGAACTCATGCAGAACGCCGTCAATTTGGACCGAAGTCACTGCGGCTCCTGGAAGCGAAGAAAGCAATATCCGGCGAAGTGAATTCCCCAGAGTCGTGCCATACCCACGTTCCAACGGTTCAACTACGAATTTCCCATAGGTACCTTCATCATTAGCTTCTACGGTCTCAATCTTCGGCTTTTCGATTTCTATCACGAGTTTACCCCTCCTTCAACGTCGCTCCTATATGAAACTGTCACCCCATCAGGTGCATCATGTAGTATGCCTAAACACCTATTATTAGCAGATGCGTCAGAATTATACCACATTTACAATACTGATTTCACTATACGCGACGACGTTTCGGCGGACGGCATCCATTGTGAGGAACCGGAGTTACGTCTTTAATAAGGTTAACTTCAAGCCCTGCAGCTTGAAGGGAACGGATGGCTGCTTCGCGGCCCGCGCCCGGTCCTTTAACCATAACCTCAACCGACTTCATGCCGTGCTCCATAGCTGCTTTAGCTGCTGATTCAGCTGCCATTTGTGCTGCGAATGGAGTCGACTTACGGGAACCTTTAAATCCTTGGCCGCCGGAGCTTGCCCAGGAAATTGCATTTCCGTGAGGATCTGTGATGGTAACGATGGTGTTATTGAACGTGGAACGAATATGTGCCACGCCGGATTCGATATTTTTACGGTCGCGACGTTTAGTACGTACGACTTTTTTCGGTTTAGCCATTGTCTCTTATCCCCCCTTATTATTTCTTCTTGTTTGCTACCGTACGACGCGGGCCTTTCCGGGTACGGGCATTGGTTTTAGTACGTTGACCGCGAACAGGCAATCCACGACGGTGACGAACACCGCGGTAACAGCCGATCTCAGTAAGACGTTTAATATTCAAGGAAATTTCACGACGCAGGTCACCTTCAACCTTAACCGTTTTGTCGATCGTTTCACGCAGTTTGCTGACTTCATCTTCCGTCAAATCACGGACACGTGTATTAGCGCTAATGCCTGTTTCATTAAGAATTTTCTGAGAAGTCGTTTTACCGATTCCGAAAATATAAGTCAAGGCGATCTCAACGCGTTTGTCACGTGGCAAATCCACTCCAGCTATACGAGCCATTTTACGCTACACCCCCTTCTTAACCTTGTTTTTGTTTGTGTTTCGGATTTTCGCAAATCACCATAACAGTCCCTTTGCGGCGGATTACTTTACATTTCTCGCAAATGGGCTTTACAGAAGGTCTTACCTTCATGTTAATTACCTCCTCAAAGTTTTGCGAAGCAAAACTTTTTTCGTAGTTCCCATCTATTTACGGTAAGTTATACGACCTTTTGATAAATCATAAGGCGATAACTGCACGACCACTTTGTCTCCGGTCAAAATACGGATAAAGTGCATCCGCAATTTACCGGATACATGGGCAAGTATTTGATGACCGTTCTCAAGCTCAACCTTAAACGTTGCATTTGGCAACGGTTCAAGGACAGTACCTTCTACTTCAATGACATCTTCCTTAGCCACAGTTAGTCTCCTTTCTCATAAGCACTTATTCCGGTTGGGCCAGCATACTTCGTCACTGCGAAACGCAGCTTTCCGTTTGTTACCCGCCCAGTTTCTTCCAAACTGTTCACAACCTCACTGCTGATGAAGGGTATGAGCTCAAGATGAAGAATATTCTTCTTCTTTGGCCCATCAAACTTACGTTTGTCTCCATCTGCAATGTATACAAATCTGCTATCAACAACTGCGATAACAACGGCTGCCTCTCCGGCATCTTTGCCTTTGAGAATTCTCACTAATTGACCAACCTGCGGGCTGCTCACAGTATTCAAGTGGAGATCACCTACGCATTCAGTTTTGTGAAAATTTCCATGCCGTCCGGAGTAACTGCTACTGTATGCTCAAAGTGAGCACATAGGGAGCCATCCACCGTAACGACAGTCCAGTTATCTTCCAGCGTTCTGACATGTCTCTTTCCTACGTTTACCATCGGCTCAATCGCGAGTACCATACCCGGTTTCAGACGTGGTCCGCGGTCCGCTATGCCATAATTCGGAATTTGCGGTTCTTCATGCAGTTTTGCCCCAATACCATGACCAACATACTCACGTACGACTGAGAAACCAGCCTCTTCGATGTATTGCTGGATAGCATGGGAGATTGTAAACAAGCGCACATCCGGCTTAACTAACGCCAGTCCCGCGTACAAGGAGCCTTCCGTAACGTCCAGCAAACGCTGAGCCTCTTCGGAAATGCTGCCCACACCGTAGGTCCAGGCGGAATCACCGTGATAACCGCGGTACTCTGCACCGATATCCAGCGTTACAATATCGCCTTCGATCAGTTTGCGTTTACCTGGAAATCCATGCACTAATTGTTCGTTGACTGAAGCGCAAATGCTGGCAGGAAAACCGTTGTAGCCTTTGAAAGACGGCACAGCACCTTGACTGCGAATGTATTGATCGGCGATTCTGTCGAGATCGCCCGTTGTAATGCCAGGCTCAATGGCCTCAGCAATAAGACGGTGACACTCGGCAACAATTCGACCAGCTTCCCTCATAAAGGCAAGTTCCTGTTCGGATTTACAAATGATCATTACATTAACCCCGCAATAAAGATACGATTTCAGAAGAAACGACATTGATTTCGTTTTCCCCATTTACCTGACGCAAAAGACCTTTATTATCATAAAACGCAAGCAGCGGCGCTGTCTTATTATCATACTCATCCAGACGCTTGCCTACACTTTCTTCGTTGTCATCCGGACGTTGATACAATTCACCGCCATCAATGTCGCAAATGCCATCTTGCTTCGGCGGGTTGAAGATTAAATGGTAGGATGCTCCGCAAACTGTGCAGATACGACGTCCAGTAAGACGCGCCATCAACAGTCCACGGTCAACATTCAAGTTGATGACATGATTCAAAGAAGTATTCAAACGGCTTAGAATTTCATCCAGCGCTTCCGCTTGCGAAAGAGTTCTTGGAAAACCATCCAATAGAAATCCTTTTTCGCAATCGGACTGCTGCAGCCGTTCTTCAACTATACCAATGGTCACATCATCTGGTACAAGCAAACCTTGATCAATAAATGATTTAGCCTTCAATCCTACTGGAGTCTCTTGTTTGATTGCCAAACGGAAAGCATCTCCTGTCGAAATATGCGGAATGCCAAACTCTTTTATGATCTCAGCCGCTTGTGTTCCCTTGCCTGCCCCAGGAGGGCCCATGAATAAAATGTTCACGATTTCTCTCTCCCCCCAAAAGTTCGCCACCAAGCAAGAAACAGCACAATAGGTGCCGGGAAGAATAAAAAATTACGCTTCACCGGAACCTATCGCCTATTTATTGATGAAGCCTTTGTAATGGCGTTTGATCAATTGGCTCTCGATCTGCTTCATAGTATCCAATGCCACACCGATTACGATTAGCAGTGAAGTACCACCAATTCGAACTTCTTTAGGCAATCCAGATAAAGCACCGAAGAACATCGGCAATACAGAGATCAAAGCCAGGAACAATGCGCCGGACATAGTCAGACGAGACATTACTCTAGTCAAATATTTCTCAGTAGCTTTACCAGGACGGATACCTGGAATGTAACCACCATTCTTCTTCATGTTATCAGCCATCTGCTGAGGATTCATCTGCACGAACGTATAGAAGAACGTGAACCCGATGATCATCACTACATACAGAAGCATACCAAGTGGTGCATCAGTTGCCAAATACTTGGCAATCCATTGAGCCCAGGCATGTGTTGACCAGAAACTGGAGAGAACAACTGGGAACTGAAGCAGTGATACGGCGAAGATAACCGGAATTACACCAGCCGCATTAATTTTCAGCGGAATGTGCGTATTCTGTCCACCGTACATTTTGTTGCCGACTACGCGTTTAGCGTATTGAACAGGAATCTTCCGAATACCTTGCTGTACGAAGATAACTGCTGTAATAATCGCTACAATCACAATCAGCACAATAACGACTTTAAGAATATTCAGGAACACTTGATCCGGCTGAATAAAGCTTGAGTTAGCCGTACTCGTGATATATCCCGGGATGGCGGCGACGATTCCCGCAAAAATCAGGATCGAAATCCCGTTCCCGATTCCCTTTTCGGTAATCTGTTCACCAAGCCACATCAGAAAAGAAGTACCAGCCGTCAAGATAATGGCAACCAGTAAGTAGTCAGCAAATGTCGCATTCGGCATCATTTGAGTTCCATAAATCCGGTTAAACCCTATCGACGTAGCAAAACCTTGGATCAGGGCCAAAATCACAGTACCATAACGAGTGATTTGCGCTAGTTGTTTTTTACCGTGCTCCCCTTGTTTAGCCCATTCAGCAAACTTAGGAACAACATCCATCGACAGCAATTGCACGATGATGGATGCTGTAATGTACGGATAAATACTTATCGCAAATATCGAGAAGTTTTTGAGCGCTCCGCCCGAGAAGGTGTTCAAAAGTCCCATCAAAGCGTCACCGCTTTGATTTGCTGTTTCCAGTACATCTTTGTTCACACCAGGAACCGGTACAAACGAACCGATACGGTAGATAATCAGAATGAACAAGGTAAACAGGATCTTTTTGCGCAAATCTTCCACATGCCAGATATTCTTAAGCGTCTTGAACATTAGATCACCTCGGTTTTACCGCCGGCAGCCTCGATTTTCTCTACCGCAGATTGAGAGAACTTATTTGCTTGTACAGTCAATTTAACGGTTAACTCACCATTGCCGAGAATCTTAATGCCGCTTTTGGAATTCTTGACAACACCAGTTTCAAGCAACAACTGCGGAGTCACTTCTGTTCCTTCTGCAAAGCTATTCAGATCTTCAAGGTTCACAATCGCATACTCTTTACGGGTAGGATTGACGAAACCACGTTTAGGCAGACGACGATAGAGCGGATTTTGTCCACCCTCGAAGCCCGGACGAACACCACCGCCAGAACGTGAGTTTTGACCTTTGTGACCGCGACCGGAAGTTTTACCATTTCCGCTACTTGGTCCACGACCAACGCGATTGCGTTCTTTGCGGGAACCAGGAGCTGGAGCAAGTTCATGTAACTTCATCGTTTGCACCTCCTTATGTTTGTTAATTTATGCGAGGCGATTAGCCTTCAATTTCAGTTACAGATAGCAAGTGACTCACTTTGTTGATCATTCCGCGAATTGCAGGACTGTCATTGTGAACCACTGTCGTGTTGAGTTTACGTAGGCCGAGCGTCTTAACAGTAACACGTTGTGTTTCTGGACGTCCGATTACACTACGTACGAGGGTAATTTGCAATTTTGCCATTGACGTTCCCCTCCTTAACCGCGCAATTCTTCGACAGATTTGCCGCGAAGTTTCGCGACCTCTTCAATGCGTTTCAGACGGGAAAGTCCCTCCAAAGTTGCATTGACCATGTTCATGGAATTCGAAGAACCCAGTGATTTTGTCAAAATGTCGCCAACGCCTGCCAATTCCAATACCGCACGAACTGGACCGCCAGCGATAACGCCAGTACCCTCTGATGCTGGTTTCAGCAACACGCGTCCTGCGCCGAAGTGGCCAGTAACGAGATGGGGAATCGAAGTTCCTACGATTGGAATGTGAATCAGGTTTTTCTTGGCGTCTTCAATGCCTTTACGGATGGCATCCGGAACTTCGCCGGCTTTACCGATACCAGCACCGACGTAGCCATTGCCATCGCCCACAACAACGAGTGCACTAAAGCTGAAACGGCGTCCGCCTTTTACAACTTTTGCTACACGGTTAATGTGTACAACTCTTTCTGTCAGTTCTAAACTGTTCGGATCTACACGCAAGTCGTTAACCTCCTTTTAAGAATTATTCTAGAATTCAAGACCAGCTTCACGAGCTGCGTCAGCCAATGCTTGAATTCGTCCATGGTACAAGTAACCTCCGCGGTCGAATACGACCACTGCATAGCCTTTTTCTTTAGCACGCTCAGCGACCAATTGGCCAACTTTCGCTGCAGCTTCAACGCTGCCGCCATTACCGATGTTAGCGCTCAGTTCTTTATCAAGTGTAGAAGCGGATACGATAGTAACCCCTTTAACATCATCGATCAGTTGAGCGTAGATGTGTTTTGAAGAACGGAATACGTTCAAACGTGGACGCTCAGTAGTTCCCTGGATCTTCTTACGAACACGCAGGTGTCTTTTGAGACGAGCCTTGTTTTTATCTTCTTTTGTAATCATGACTTCCCTTTCACTCCCTTCAGTTTGCCGTAAACAGCTTCACTTTAAGATGCACGGGGTATCTTACAATTAAGTTCAAACTGGTTATTTCTTCTTACCAGCTTTACCTTCTTTGCGGATGATACGCTCGCCTTCATATTTGATACCTTTACCTTTATACGGTTCTGGCTCACGAACGGAACGAATTTTAGCAGCATATGCGCCAACGCGTTCTTTATCGATACCTTTAACGATGATCTTCGTGTTCGCAGGAACTTCAAACTCAATACCTGCTTCCGGTGTAATTTCAACCGGGTGGGAGTAACCAACGTTCAGAACGACTTTATCTCCGGATTTGCTTGCACGATATCCGACCCCAACCAATTCCAGAGATTTCGAGAAACCTTCAGTCACGCCTGCTACCATGTTGTTGACAACGGAGCGGGTTGTGCCGTGAAGTGAACGATGCAATTTGTTATCCGACGGACGAACAACGGTAATTTCGTTATTTTCAACTGTAACCTTCATGTCTTTATGAAGCTCACGAGTCAAAGAACCTTTTGGACCTTTTACTGTAATAACGGCGTTGTCCAAAGTGACATCTACACCGCTAGGTACTGCGATTGGTTTACGACCAATACGAGACATGTGTTGCACCTCCTTATCTTGTGACGTTTATTACCAAATGTAGCAGACAACTTCTCCGCCAGATTTTGATTGACGAGCTTCTTTGTCGGTCATAACTCCCTTAGATGTGGAGATAATCGCGATTCCTAGACCACCGAGTACACGAGGCACTTCATTGCTCTTCGTGTATACGCGAAGGCCTGGTTTACTGATTCTTTTCAAACCAGAAATAACACGCTCTTGGTTAGGGCCGTATTTCAAGAAGATACGGATAATCCCTTGTTTGCTATCTTCAACGAATTCCGCATCGCGGATGAAACCTTCACGCTTCAAAATGTCAGCGATTTGTTTCTTCATAGTAGAAGCAGGCATTTCTACCGTTTCGTGACGCACAATGTTAGCGTTACGAATACGAGTAAGCATATCTGCAATAGGATCAGACATAGTCATGTGTGTAAACCTCCTTCCCGTTTATAAACTTCTTACCAACTTGCTTTTTTCACGCCAGGGATCTGGCCTTTATAAGCTAATTCACGGAAACAAATTCTGCAAATTTTGAACTTTTGCAGTACCGAATGTGGACGACCACAACGTTCGCAACGTGTATATGCACGTACTTTAAACTTAGGCGTACGTTGTTGTTTAACTTTCATCGAAGTTTTTGCCACTTAGCCTGACACCTCCTAAACATTTTCGGAGAAAATGGATTAACCGACTTTATTTTGCGAAAGGCATTCCCAGCTGACCCAGCAGCTCGCGGGATTCCTCGTCCGTCTTAGCAGTCGTTACAATAACGATGTCCATACCGCGGACTTTATCCACTTTGTCATATTCGATCTCGGGGAAGATCAATTGTTCTTTAAGACCAAGTGTGTAGTTACCACGGCCGTCAAAGGCTTTAGTGGAAACACCACGGAAGTCACGTACGCGTGGAAGCGTTACGTTGAACAATTTGTCCAAGAAGTAATACATACGCTCGCCGCGCAGTGTTACTTTAACCCCAATCGGCATATTTTCGCGTAGTTTGAAACCAGCGATGGATTTTTTAGCTTTAGTGATTACTGGTTTTTGACCAGCGATCAACTGCATGTCATTAACTGCAGCATCAAGTACTTTGGAGTTTTGAACAGCGTCACCCACACCCATGTTGATGACAACCTTCTCGATCTTAGGCACTTGCATAACAGTTGTATAGTTAAACTTCTGCATCAAAGCAGGTGTTATTTCGTTGAGATAACGTTCTTTCATTCTTGCTGCCATGAAGATTTAACCTCCTTTCTTAAGGGCTAGATTAGTCGATAATCTCTCCGGATCTTTTAGCAATCCGAACTTTTTTACCGTTGTCCAATACTTTGTAACCGATACGTGTTACTTTGCCGGACTTCGGATCGATGTGCATTACGTTGGACACATGAATCGAAGCTTCCTGCTCAATAATTCCACCCTGTGGATTCAGCTGGTTCGGCTTTTGGTGTTTTTTCACCATATTGACGCCTTCTACCAGAACGCGGTTTTCACGAGGATAAGCAGCGATGACACGGCCTTTTTTGCCTTTGTCTTTACCACTAATCACAAGCACCACATCATCTTTCTTCACGTGCAGTTTATTGTTATGGGATTCCAGAACTTTTTTCACTCTAGGCATTTATTACACCTCCTATAACTAACCTTCAACTTATTGGTGCTCGTGTTTATTAGATTACTTCCGGTGCCAAGGAAACGATCTTCATGTAGTCTTTATCGCGAAGTTCGCGAGCAACTGGTCCAAAGATACGTGTTCCACGAGGGCTTCTGTCGTCTTTAACAACAACAGCTGCATTTTCGTCGAATGCGATGTAAGATCCATCTTTACGACGAACGGAACGTTTCGTACGAACAACTACCGCTCTAACAACATCACCTTTTTTGACAACGCCGCCTGGTGTTGCTTGTTTAACGGAACAAACGATCAAATCACCGATTGCTGCTGTACGGCGTCCAGTACCACCCAGTACGCGGATACACATCAGTTCCTTCGCACCAGAGTTGTCAGCCACATGCAAGCGTGTAAATGGTTGAATCATTATAATTTCCTCCTTCCGGAAAAACTCTTTTGATTATCTTAGATGATAACCGCTTTTTCAACCACTTCAACTAGTCTCCAACGTTTGTCCTTGGACAACGGACGAGTTTCCATGACTTTTACGGTATCGCCAATTTTCGCAACGTTTTCCTCATCATGTGCTTTGAATTTCTTCGTAGACTTGATGCGTTTGTGGTACAAGTTATGCTTCTTATAGGTTTCAACAGCGACTACGATGGTTTTATCCATTTTATCACTGACCACTTTACCGATTAGCACTTTACGTGCATTACGTTCTTCGCTCATTAGTTAGCCTCCTTCCTGAATACGGATCTGAGATCCGTCTCACTTAACTAATCCCAAGCACTCTTTGATGGATTACGGTTTTAGCACGAGCTATTTCCTTACGCACGTCACGAATCCGAGTCGGGTTGTCCAGTTGGCCAGTTGCCAATTGGAAACGGAGATTAAAAAGTTCCTCTTTGAATCCAGCGATCTTTTGTTCAATCTCAGCAGTGGTTAAGTTGCGAAGTTCATTAGCTTTCATTTGCTTCACCACCCAATTCTTCACGTTTCACAAACTTAGTCTTAACAGGCAGCTTGTGAGCGGCAAGACGCATCGCTTCACGAGCGATTTCTTCCGACACGCCTCCGAGTTCGAACATAATCTTGCCCGGTTTAACTACGGCTACCCATTTCTCAACGTTACCTTTACCACTACCCATACGAACCTCGAGAGGCTTTTGAGTAATAGGCTTATCTGGGAAAATCTTGATCCAAACTTGACCGCCACGTTTGATATAACGTGTCATTGCGATACGAGCAGCTTCGATCTGACGGTTAGTGATCCAAGATGGTTCCATTGCAACCAGGCCGAATTCGCCGAAGTTCAATTCAGTACCACCCTTTGCCATACCCTTCATGTGTCCGCGTTGTTGCTTGCGGTGTTTTACGCGTTTTGGTACCAACATGATTAGTTGCCTCCTTCCTGAGCAGCTTGTTTCTTAGCTGGGGGAAGAACTTCTCCACGGTAGATCCATACTTTTACGCCGATAAGACCGTAAGTTGTATGTGCTTCAGCCGTTCCGTAATCGATATCGGCACGAAGCGTATGAAGTGGAACTGTTCCTTCGCTATAACCTTCTGAACGAGCAATCTCAGCTCCGCCAAGACGTCCGCCTACTTGAGTTTTAATCCCTTTTGCGCCAGAACGCATTGTTCTTTGAATCGCTTGTTTGAGTGCACGACGGAACGATACACGACGTTCCAATTGTTGAGCAATGCTCTCAGCTACAAGAATTGCATCCAATTCAGGGTGCTTGATTTCATTGATGTTGATGTGTACTTTTTTGCCACCAGCGATTGCTGTAACTGCGCTGCGAAGTACTTCTACTTCTGCTCCGCCCTTACCAATAACCATACCTGGTTTAGCAGTGTGAATTGTAACGTTCACGCGGTTAGCCGCTCTTTCGATCTCGATATGGGAAACAGCGGAATCCTTCAACTTACCTTTAAGGTATTCCCGGATTTTGACGTCTTCCATCAGAAGAGTACCGAAATCTTTTCCTGCATACCATTTAGATTCCCAATCGCGAATGATCCCGATCCGGAGTCCGATTGGATTTACCTTTTGACCCACGTGTTATCCCTCCTTATTTCTCAGATACCACCAGTGTAATGTGGCTCGTGCGTTTATTGATCCGACTTGCGCGGCCCATGGCGCGCGGACGGAAACGTTTCATAGTAGGTCCTTGGTTAACGAAAACCTCGCTAACGAACAAACTGTTCACGTCCAAAGAATAGTTATGCTCAGCATTCGCAATTGCCGAATTAAGCAACTTCTCAACGACCGGAGAAGCGGATTTCGGAGTGTGGCGAAGAATAGCAATTGCTTCCCCCACTTGCTTACCACGAATCAAGTCAACAACCAGTTTCGCTTTACGAGCGGAAATCCGCACCGATCTTGCATGTGCTTTTGCTTCCATTGTTTAACCTCCTTTCAAACAGAGACCTTATTATTATCTTCTTGTTTTCTTATCGTCACCCGCGTGGCCTTTGTAAGTACGTGTTGGCGCGAACTCGCCCAACTTGTGACCTACCATATCTTCTGTTACGTATACAGGCACGTGTTTACGGCCGTCATATACACCAAACGTATGTCCGATAAACTGAGGGAAAATGGTTGAGCGACGGGACCAAGTTTTAACTACAACCTTTTTTTCAGCCTCGTTCAGTTCCTCAACTTTTTTAAGCAGGTAGCCATCGATAAACGGCCCCTTCTTTAAACTGCGACCCATGTGTGAATCCTCCCTTCATCCGGTTCTTCAAACCGCGAATCGACGCTTCGCGCTTTATTAACTTGCCAGAAGCGTCTTATTTTGTGCGGCGGCGAACGATATATTTATCAGATGCCTTGTTTTTCTTACGCGTTTTGTAACCAAGGGTTGGTTTACCCCATGGAGACATAGGCGATTTACGTCCGATTGGAGCGCGGCCTTCACCACCACCGTGTGGGTGATCGTTCGGGTTCATTACTACACCGCGTACTTCAGGGCGACGGCCCAGCCAGCGACTACGTCCAGCTTTACCGATTTTGATCAATTCATGATCTTCGTTACCTACGGAACCGATAGTTGCACGGCACACGCTAAGGATCTTACGAACCTCACCGGATGACAAACGAACGGAACAGTATTTTTCTTCTTTACCAAGCAATTGAGCTTCTGTACCAGCAGCACGAACCAATTGTCCGCCTTTACCTGGTTTCAACTCAATGTTGTGGATAACTGTACCCACTGGGATGTTCTCCAGCGCAAGACTGTTACCAATTTTGATGTCGGCTGTTGGGCCGGACTCTACTTTATCCCCAACTTTTAGGCCTTTAGGAGCGATGATATAACGTTTCTCTCCATCAGCATAGTGGATCAAAGCAATATTAGATGTACGGTTCGGGTCATACTCAATTGTAGCAACGCTACCTGGTATGCCGTCTTTAGTCCGTTTGAAGTCGATAATACGGTATTTACGTTTGTGTCCGCCGCCATGGTGACGAACCGTAATTTTACCTTGGTTGTTGCGTCCCGCATGTTTGAACAGCGGAGAAAGCAACGATTTCTCTGGCTGGTTTGTTGTGATTTCTTCAAACGTAGACACAGACATATGGCGTCTTGCCGGAGAGGTCGGTTTGTACTTTTTGATTGGCACTATAGTTTCCTCCTTACTTTAAGAGTATTATTCTACCGCTTCAAAAAACTCAAGCGGTTTGCTGTCCGGGCTAAGCTTAACGATGGCTTTTTTCCACTCTGGAGTGTAACCAGAATATTTACCATAACGTTTCAGTTTGCCAGGCACGCGCATTGTGTTCACATTAGTTACTTTTACTTTGAAAATAGCCTCGACAGCTTTTTTGATTTCGGTTTTGTTAGCACGGATATCCACTTCAAAAGCGTATTTCATTTCGCTCATGTAGTCGGAAGTACGTTCCGTAATCACCGGACGTTTGATAATATCACGAGGATCTTTCATTACGCGAACACCTCCTCTACCTTCAGAACTGCTTCTTTAGTGATGATCAGTTTGTCGTACGTCAGTACGTCAAGAACATTAATGCCGTCAGCCGCTACGAATTTCACCCCAGGGATGTTACGAGCGGAAAGTGCTACGTTATCATCATAGCTAGTAGCTACGATCAAAGCTTTGCGTTCCACTTTCAGGTTGTTCAAGATTGCTGCGAATTCTTTCGTCTTCGGAGCATTCATTGTCAAGCTATCCAATACGATAATGTCATTCTCGAGTACTTTCGAGGACAAAGCGGATTTGATCGCCAAACGACGAACCTTCTTAGGCAATTTCCAGGAATAGCTACGTGGTGTTGGTCCGAAGACAACGCCGCCGCCTTTCCATTGTGGAGAACGAATGGATCCTTGACGAGCGCGACCTGTACCTTTTTGTTTCCAAGGCTTACGTCCACCGCCACGAACTTCAGAACGTCCTTTTACTTTGTGTGTACCACGACGAAGGGAAGCTCTTTGCATAAGCGCAGCTTCATGTAGAACGTGCTCATTCGGTTCAATACCGAATACTGTATCGCTAAGTTCTACTTCACCAACTTCGTTGCCACTAATATTAAAAAGTGTTACTTTTGGCATTTCATGTTCCTCCTTTCTTAGGTAATTATTTCTTAACGGTTTGTTTAACTTTCACGAAGCTGTTTTTAGGACCTGGGATAGCGCCTTTAACCAGCAATACGTTACGTTCAACGTCAACCTTGATGATTTCAAGCTTTTGAACCGTGATAGTCGTGTGACCCATATGTCCTGGGAGGCGTTTGCCCTTCGGAACACGGTTAGCTTGGATAGAACCCATGGAACCCGGTCTTCTGTGGTAACGCGATCCGTGTGCCATTGGTCCGCGGCTTTGTCCCCAACGTTTGATGTTACCTTGGAAACCTTTACCTTTAGATGTGCCAGTTACGTCAACAAATTCGCCCTCAGCAAAAATATCAGCCTTCAGTTCTTGTCCAACCTCGAGAGACCCGAGGTCAACACCGCGAATTTCACGAACGTAGCGCTTAGGTGTTGCATTTGCCTTTTTGGCGTGACCTTGTTCAGGCTTATTGGAGCGACTTTCTTTTTTATCAGAAAAGCCCAATTGCACTGCTTCATATCCGTCGATATTCAGGTCTTTCTTTTGCAGTACTACACAAGGGCCTGCTTCGATAACAGTAACAGGAATTACGTTACCTTCTGGAGTAAACACTTGAGTCATACCGAGTTTTTTTCCTAAGATACCTTTCAATGTTGACACCTCTTTTCTTTTCCTAAGTTGCTAAAAATAGAATTACAATTTGATTTCGATATCTACACCGGACGGTAGATCCAAGCGCATCAAGGCATCCACAGTTTGTGGTGTTGGGTTCACAATATCGATCAAACGTTTGTGAGTCCGTTGTTCAAACTGTTCACGGGAATCCTTGTACTTGTGTACCGCACGGAGAATAGTAATGATTTGCTTCTCAGTTGGCAACGGAATCGGTCCAGATACACCAGCACCCGAACGTTTTGCAGTTTCAACGATTTTCTCTGCGGATTGATCAAGAATTCTGTGGTCGTATGCTTTCAAGCGAATACGAATTTTTTGCTTTGCCATTTTAGTCCCTCCTTCTATCGCCCAATTTATTATCGGACATACTCCGTGAAAATTTTCTGACGTCGACCTCATGGCAAAGGGGCCGGGTGTGTCAGTAACCTCTCACATCATCGCAACGTCTCAGAACAACATTTATTATTATATATAATAGGCAGCAGTATTGCAAGCTAAAATAACAAAACAACGCATATTTTTTTCATGCGTTGCTTTATTACTATTATATAGGTTAAAGATTCTCAGCGGCAGACTTAAAAAACTCAGCTGACTCCGCAGTCTGTGCTGTTGCTGACCCAATTCCCTCTATTGTCTGAATCAATGTTCTTATTTCTTCTTCTACTATAACAATCTCTTGTGTGCTACTCCTCATCGCCTCTACAATTTCGGAAAACAAAAGACTAGTCTCAACGGATTGATGTTTCCCACTTTTGGTTAGCTCTTGTACCTTACGTATCTCCTCAACGACCTGTTGTGTGAGACTTCCCGATTTATAGGTCAGCTCTACGATCTGAATTACAGTATTCTTCGTATCCTCTGCCAACCGACTAACTTCTTGAGCAACTACACTAAACCCTCTACCATGCACTCCGGCTCTAGCGGCTTCTATCGTTGCATTAAGTGAAAGAATTTTAGTTTGATCTGCAATATCTTTAACTGAGTTTACGATTTTTTGAATTTGTTTAGAGGAATTGCTTAATTCATGGACTGAATGTTCCATTTCACTAGTACTTTGATAAATAAGATTAATCTGTCCTGTTAAGCTATCCAAATGCTCATGTCCATCTGTAGCCAACCCCTGCGACTCTACAGCGGATGTAGCTGTACGTTGGAATGTTCTACTCACTTCATTGCTACTGGCTACTAGCTGCTTCACAGCGGCATTTGTGTCGATACTAAAATCTATTAATTCGCTGCTGAATTCAGCAATTTTCTGCTTTAATTCATTTTTAACCAAAAGGTATTGCTGTTCCTTCTCTTTGACGTTCTCCTTCTCGTATTCCTCTAGGACAAGTTGTTGTTCAAGGTTAAGCAGCTTAGTTACGGTCTTAACTACATGTAGACGTGTATTGTCATCATGTGTCTCATTATAGATAACTTGTATAAAAACGTTCTGAAGATTTTGAAAAGCAGATAAGTACCATTTAGGCTCAAGTCCTACTCTTTTATGAATATTAGCAATCTTCATTCGCTTTGCTATGTATTCTTCATCAACTTTGCCATCAAAAATTTCAATGATATGCTCGCGGAGTGTTGTTTTCAACCTTTCGATACTACTATGCTCCAATATAATGGCTTCGAGTTTATCCACACCTAATACCGAATTATAAAATTGATCAATTATATAGTCTATATTCTTTTTAACGCTAGGCTTTACCCTACGTAATAAGTTCAAATCTGATTCAGATAGATCAATCATTCTCATTTGCTCATTGAGTTCGTCATAACCCTCAAGAGTATGAAAAAAATCTTCAGTACGCTTAGTCTGGTGTTTATGTTCTATCAAATTAGGGGTGTGAGAATCCTCATTATTATTACGTGATGTTATAGCATGCATGAATGAAAAAGGACATTTTCCCATGTTATCACCCTCCCCTTAATTACTATTTTTTTACAATATTACCTTCCTTTCATTTTACTCTATGATTATTAAAATTGTAAACAATTTATCGTTGAATTTTGTTGAATTTTGTAGAATTATTCGAAATTTCATACTTAATTTATCGTATATTGTCGAATTTAAGAAGATTTATCCTAT
The DNA here is from genome assembly GCF_038000345.1 of Paenibacillus sp. FSL E2-8871. Taxonomy (NCBI): domain Bacteria; kingdom Bacillati; phylum Bacillota; class Bacilli; order Caryophanales; family Paenibacillaceae; genus Paenibacillus; species Paenibacillus sp. FSL E2-8871. The sequence continues at coordinate 3,971,814 of NZ_JBBOBV010000001.1, forward strand.
AAAACAACAAAAAGCCCCGGATTCTCCGCAAGAAGAATCCGGGGCACTATGATTCAGAGTCTACCCGCAGATAGAAACGAATTTATTTTTGGATGGAAGCTACGCTACCTGCTCCAACTGTACGTCCACCTTCGCGAATGGAGAATTTAGTACCTTCTTCAATAGCGATAGGGGAGATCAAAGCAACAGTTACAGTGATGTTGTCACCAGGCATAACCATTTCAGTACCTTCTGGCAAGTTGATGATGCCAGTTACGTCAGTTGTACGGAAGTAGAACTGTGGACGGTAACCAGTGAAGAATGGTTTGTGACGTCCGCCTTCTTCTTTAGTCAAAACGTAGATTTGAGCAGTGAACTCAGTGTGTGGTTTAACAGAGTTCGGTTTAGCCAATACTTGGCCACGCTCGATCATAGTACGGTCTACACCACGAAGCAAAGCTCCGATGTTGTCGCCCGCTTGAGCGGAATCCAGCAATTTACGGAACATTTCCACGCCCGTAACTACGGATTTCTTAGTTTCTTCGTGAATACCAACGATTTCGATTTCTTCTCCGACTTTAACTGTTCCGCGTTCTACGCGACCAGTTGCCACAGTACCGCGGCCAGTGATGGAGAATACGTCTTCGACAGGCATCAAGAATGGTTTGTCAGTTTGACGCTCTGGAAGTGGAATGTACTCGTCGATTGTTTCGAACATTTCAACAATCTTCTTAGCATATTCGCCTTCTGGGTTTTGAAGAGCTTCACGAGCAGAACCACGAATGATTGGAGTGTCGTCGCCTGGGAAGTCATACTCGCTCAGCAAGTCACGAACTTCCATTTCAACCAATTCCAACAACTCTTCGTCTTCAACCATGTCGCATTTGTTCAAGAAAACAACGATGTATGGAACACCTACTTGACGGGACAACAGGATGTGCTCGCGAGTTTGTGGCATAGGGCCATCAGCTGCGGATACAACCAGGATAGCTCCGTCCATTTGCGCTGCGCCAGTGATCATGTTTTTAACATAGTCGGCGTGACCAGGGCAGTCTACGTGAGCGTAGTGACGGTTAGGAGTTTCATATTCAACGTGGGAAGTGGAGATTGTGATACCACGTTCGCGCTCTTCAGGAGCTTTGTCGATTTGATCGAATGCGATAGCTGCGCCACCGTAAGTTTTGGACAATACAGTAGTGATTGCAGCAGTCAGAGTCGTTTTACCATGGTCGACGTGACCAATAGTACCGATGTTAACGTGCGGTTTGTTACGTTCAAACTTTGCCTTTGCCATTTGAACAGTTCCTCCTTAATGTGGGGTTCCTTATATTTGAGCCGCCCGCATATATGTTTATCTTAGATGACTGAGTAATTATACTCGGACGGCAAGTTAAAACTAGTAATTATTCTCCGCCTTTGTTCTTAGCAGCGATCTCTTCCGCAATGGATTTAGGAACTTCTTCATAGTGAGAAAGCTCCATTGAGAATACGCCACGTCCTTGAGTACCAGAACGAAGAGTTGTAGAGTATCCGAACATTTCGGAAAGAGGCACCTTAGCACGGATAATTTGCGCTCCACCACGGGAATCCATACCTTCGATACGGCCACGGCGGGAGTTCAGCATACCCATAACATCACCCATATATTCCTCAGGAACAGTTACTTCTACTTTCATGATTGGCTCAAGCAGGACAGGTTTACACTTGTCTTTAGCTGCTTTAAGCGCCATCGAGCCGGCAATTTTAAATGCCATTTCGTTGGAATCGACATCATGGTAAGAACCATCAACGATGGTAGCTTTAACGTCTACAAGCGGGAAGCCTGCAAGTACGCCGTTTTTCATTTGTTCTTCGATACCCGCAAGTGCAGGAGCGATGTACTCTCTAGGAACCGAGCCACCGACAACTTTACTTTCGAATTTGCTACCAGTACCTGGCTCGAGGGGTTCAAATTCAACCCACACGTGACCGTATTGACCACGACCACCAGATTGGCGTACAAATTTACCTTCGACGCGAGCAGGTGCCTTGAACGTTTCGCGGTAAGCAACCTGTGGTTTACCCACATTGGTTTCTACTTTGAACTCACGACGCATACGGTCGATGATGATGTCCAAGTGAAGTTCACCCATACCAGCCAGGATAGTTTGGCCTGTTTCTTCATCAGTATGAGCACGAAGAGTTGGATCCTCTTCAGTCAACTTACCGAGAGCAACGCCCAATTTATCTTGGTCAGCTTTTGTTTTTGGTTCAACAGCGATTTCGATAACTGGATCAGGGAAGTTCATTGATTCCAGAATTACTGGATGCTTCTCATCACACAGTGTATCACCTGTACTGGTGTCTTTCAAACCAACTGCTGCAGCGATGTCGCCAGAATACACGATGGAAATCTCTTGACGGCTGTTAGCATGCATTTGAAGGATACGACCAATACGTTCACGCTTGTTCTTAGTAGCATTAACTACGTAAGATCCGGACTCTAGAATACCAGAGTATACACGGAAGAACGTAAGTTTACCTACATAAGGGTCAGTCATGATTTTAAATGCCAAAGCTGCAAACGGTTCTTCATCCGAAGAATGACGAACTGCTTCAGTTCCATCATCAAGATGTCCAGTGATAGCTGGAACGTCAAGAGGAGATGGCAAGTAATCAACAACAGCATCCAGCATAAGCTGAATCCCTTTGTTACGGTAGGAGGATCCAACAATTACAGGGAACAATTTAACTTCAACTACGCCTTTGCGCAGTGCAGCTTTAATTTCCGGAACTGTAATTTCTTCGCCTTCCAGGTACTTCATAGTCAGATCTTCATCAAGTTCAGCAACTTTCTCGATCAACTCGAGACGCAGCTCCTCAACTTTGGCCAAATATTCTTCCGGAATATCCGTTACTTCGATGTTTTGGCCTAGATCATCTCTGAACATGTGTGCTTTTTGCTCAACAAGGTCGATAATACCAGTGAAATCACTTTCTGCACCAATTGGCAATTGAATAGCAACTGCATTGGCTTGAAGGCGATCACGCATAGTTTCGATTACGTTAAGGAAATCCGCACCGATAATGTCCATTTTGTTCACATATGCAATACGTGGAACGTTATAACGGTCAGCCTGTCTCCATACGGTTTCAGACTGAGGCTCAACGCCCTCTTTTGCACTAAATACACCTACTGCCCCATCCAATACACGTAGGGAACGTTCAACTTCAACAGTGAAGTCAACGTGTCCTGGGGTATCAATGATATTGATGCGGTGACCTTTCCACGCAGCAGTCGTAGCAGCGGACGTAATCGTGATTCCGCGCTCTTGTTCTTGCTCCATCCAGTCCATTGTAGCAGCACCCTCGTGAACTTCACCGATTTTGTGCGTACGGCCTGTATAGAAAAGAATCCGCTCTGTGGTAGTTGTTTTACCAGCATCAATATGCGCCATGATCCCGATATTACGTGTATTTTTTAAGGAGAACTCTCTAGCCATGAAATGGATCTCCCTTCAAAATATAAGTTATTTGAATGACCTTAATCCTACCAACGGTAGTGAGCGAACGCTTTGTTTGCTTCAGCCATTTTGTGTGTATCTTCGCGTTTCTTAACAGAAGCGCCTGTGTTGTTGGAAGCGTCGATGATCTCAGCCGCCAAACGCTCTTCCATCGTCTTCTCACCGCGGTTGCGAGAGTAGTTTACGAGCCAACGTAATCCCAGAGCAGTACGTCTCTCTGGTTTAACCTCGATAGGTACTTGATAGTTAGCACCACCGACACGACGAGCTTTGACTTCCAAAACCGGCATGATATTCTTGATGGCAGCTTCGAAAACTTCCATCGGATCTTTACCCGTACGTTCTTCAATCAACTTGAATGAATTGTACAGAATGCTTTGAGCGACACCTCTTTTACCACCCAGCATAATGCGGTTAATCAAACGAGTAACCAACTTGCTATTATACAACGGATCTGGCAATACGTCTCTCTTAGTAACTGGACCTTTGCGTGGCATGGATATCCCCCTTTCTTAAATGTTTATTATTCTAGAATTTTTTCTTATTTCTTAGCTTTAGGACGTTTAGCACCGTATTTAGAACGAGCTTGCATCCGGTTAGCTACACCTGCTGTATCCAATGCACCACGAACGATATGGTAACGAACCCCTGCAAGGTCCTTTACTTTACCTCCGCGAAGTAATACAACACTGTGCTCTTGTAAGTTATGTCCGATACCCGGGATATAAGCTGTTACCTCGAGACGGTTCGTCAAACGAACACGGGCATATTTACGAAGCGCTGAGTTTGGTTTACGTGGAGTCATAGTACCAACACGAGTGCACACACCGCGTTTTTGCGGAGCGCTCAAATTTGTAGCCTCACGCTTGAGGGCGTTATACCCTTTTTGAAGAGCGGGAGATTTAGATTTTTCGATTTTGGCTTGACGGCCTTTACGAACCAATTGGTTAATTGTTGGCATGTTGTTGCCACCCCCTTCCTGAAATGATAGCCGATTTAAGAACTCTAAGCCCACAGACCCAGGCGGTTCATAAAAAGACAAATGAAAAGTTCTTGCCGCTGGAGTTCACCCCAGTACAAAAACATTTCCGTAGCTATTGTTTTAAGACGGCTGCCATCGCAGCACCAACTTCTATTCCGCAGGCCTTGCCCAAATTCAGCATCGTATCCACGTATGTGATCTTAACACCTTGTTTGTTACAAAGCATAACTATCCTGGAAGTAAGCCTTTGATCTCCGTCCTCTGCCACATAGACTTCTGCAGCTTGGCCCAACTCTACCGCCTTGACGGTTTGTTTGGTACCGATCTTGACCTGAGCATCCTGTAGTCCTCTATCATCAGTCATAATCATTACCTCCAATGAACAAGGATAACATGGCTACTCACGCACCTTAGACATTTTAGCATTATCAATAGATGGTGTCAAGAAATTCAGCAATAATTTTTATGAATATTATACACAGCAGATATTCGTGTCACACCTATGATTAGGTATGACACGAGTTCACTACCATGTTTGCTAATTTATTCAGCAGGAACCGGCTCTAAAGATTCAAGCGCGCTTTCTGCATTTGGATCACTTAACTTAACATTACGGTAACGATTCATACCAGTACCTGCAGGAATCAACTTACCGATAATAACATTTTCTTTGAGTCCAAGCAACTTATCTACTTTGCCTTTGATAGCAGCGTCTGTTAAGACACGAGTAGTTTCTTGGAAAGATGCAGCGGATAAGAAGGAATCTGTCTCAAGAGATGCCTTGGTAATACCGAGTAAGACCGGTTTAGCAACTGCAGGCTCTTTACCTGACAATATGGCTTCCTTATTAGCAGCTTCATATTCATGAATATCCGCAAACGCGCCTGGTAACAGACTTGTGTCACCTGCATCAATGATACGGATCTTCCGAAGCATTTGTTTGATCATAACTTCAATGTGCTTATCATTGATCTCAACGCCCTGGTTACGATATACACGCTGAACTTCTTGCAGAATGTAGTTTTGTACCCCACGGATCCCTTTGATTCGCAGCATTTCTTTAGGGTCAATCGAACCGTCTGTCAACTCATCGCCGGCTTCAATTTCTTGGCCTTCGCTGACACGTAGACGTGAACCATAAGTAATGGAATAAGTCTTGGATTCTGCTTCACCTTGAACCTCGATTTCACGACGATCCTTAGTTTCACGGATTTCCTTGATTACACCATCGATCTCACTGATTGTAGCCTGACCTTTAGGGTTACGGGCTTCAAACAACTCTTGAATACGCGGCAAACCTTGCGTGATGTCATCACCGGCAACACCGCCGGTATGGAACGTACGCATTGTAAGCTGGGTTCCTGGTTCACCGATAGATTGTGCAGCGATAATACCAACCGCTTCACCGATCTCAACGTGTTTACCAGTTGCCAAGTTACGACCGTAACATTTCTTACAAACACCATGACGAGCACGGCAGCTTAGTACAGAGCGGATTTGTAGCTTAGTTACACCAGCGTCTACGATTGCTTCCGCTTTATCGGAGTCAATCAAATCGTTGCGGTGAACAATGATTTCGCCTGTTTCCGGATGACGAACAGTCTCGAAGCAGTAACGACCTTCAATACGGTCATACAGATCCTCAATAACCTCTTTACCATCCTGAATACGACTAACTGTAAATCCTTTATCCGTTCCACAATCTTCCTCACGGACGATAACGTCCTGAGCTACGTCAACGAGACGACGAGTCAAGTAACCGGAGTCAGCAGTACGAAGTGCGGTATCGGCAAGACCTTTACGCGCTCCGTGAGTGGAGATAAAGTACTCCAAGACCGTAAGACCTTCACGGAAGTTGGCTTTAATTGGCAATTCGAAAATCCGACCCGAAGGTGTTGCCATCAGACCACGCATACCACCCAGCTGAGTGATCTGCGATTTGTTACCCCGCGCTTTGGAGTCAACCATGAGCATGATAGAGTTGAAACGGTCCATCGATTTAAGCAGGATGTTCGTAAGATCATCCTTCGTCTTCGACCAGATCTCAATAACACGGTCGTACCGTTCGTCATTAGTGATCAGACCACGGCGATATTGGTTAGCAACCACATCTACCTTAGCTTCGGACTCTTTCAGGATCGTAACTTTCTCCTCAGGCACGATAACATCCGACACAGCAACGGTAACACCGGAACGTGTGGAGTAAGTAAAGCCGAGTTGTTTAATTTTATCCAAAATCATAGAGGTTTTGGTTGTATGATAGGTTTCAAAACAACGTGCGATAATCAGACCCAGATATTCTTTACCTACAGCGCTGGCTTCAGGAGCGGATTCAATCAGCTCGCGAATATCTGCGCCTTTTTCATAGATAAAGTATTTCTCTGGCGTGCCATGCAGCAAGTTAGTCTTAGTCGCTTCATTGATATAAGGGAAACTACTTGGGTAAATTTCATTAAAAATAATCTTACCGATCGTAGTAATCAACATTGCGCCTTGTTGTTTTTCCGTAAAGCAAGTCTTACCTAGTGCTTTAACTGGAATAGCTACACGAGCATGAAGACCAGCAGTTCCGCGTTGGTAAGCTGATACAGCTTCATTTACGGTACGCAGAATCATACCTGATCCTTTTTCTTCCTTGTTGTCCATGGTCAGGTAGAAAGTACCAAGGACCATATCCTGGGAAGGTGTTACAACCGGTTTTCCGTCTTTAGGGTTCAAGATATTACCGGATGCAAGCATGAGAATACGTGCTTCCGCTTGAGCTTCTGCTGACAGAGGAACGTGCACCGCCATTTGGTCACCGTCAAAGTCGGCGTTATAAGCCGTACATACGAGTGGGTGAAGACGAATAGCATGACCTTCCACCAAAATCGGTTCAAAAGCTTGGATACCGAGACGGTGAAGTGTTGGTGCGCGGTTTAGAAGTACTGGGTGCTCTCTGATTACTTCTTCAAGTACATCCCATACTTCAGGACTTACACGCTCAACTTTACGTTTTGCGCTCTTTATGTTGTGGGCTAGGCCCTTATTAACCAATTCCTTCATGACAAAAGGCTTGAACAATTCTAGCGCCATTTTCTTAGGAAGTCCGCACTGATACATCTTGAGGTACGGTCCTACAACGATAACGGAACGACCAGAGTAGTCAACCCGTTTACCGAGCAAGTTCTGACGGAAACGTCCTTGTTTACCTTTCAGCATGTGGCTGAGAGATTTCAATGGACGGTTACCAGGACCCGTTACCGGACGTCCTCTACGGCCGTTATCGATGAGAGCATCGACAGCTTCCTGTAGCATCCGTTTCTCGTTCTGCACGATAATGTCAGGTGCACCAAGATCCAACAGTCTTTTCAGACGGTTGTTCCGGTTAATAACACGACGATAAAGATCGTTCAAATCAGACGTAGCAAAACGGCCACCATCCAATTGAACCATCGGACGAAGCTCCGGAGGAATAACCGGAAGAACATCCATGATCATCCAATCAGGTTTGTTGCCTGAGTTACGGAATGCTTCAATGACTTCCAGACGTTTGATCGCCCGGTTACGACGTTGGCCTTGGGCCGTACGCAGTTCTTCTTTGAGGAATTCCAGCTCTTTTTCGATGTCGATGTCTTGAAGAAGCTTCTTAACAGCTTCAGCACCCATGCCCGCTTGGAATCCGTAACCGTATTTTTCACGGTAGCTACGATATTCTTTCTCGGATAGAAGTTGTTTCTTTTCCAGTGGTGTTTCACCTGGGTCAGTTACAACATACGAAGCGAAGTAGATAATCTCTTCAAGTGATCTTGGAGACATATCTAGTGCCAAACCCATACGGCTTGGGATACCTTTGAAGTACCAGATATGAGATACCGGAGCAGCCAATTCAATGTGACCCATACGTTCACGACGAACTTTAGCACGAGTAACTTCAACGCCACAACGGTCGCAGACTACGCCCTTATAACGGACACGTTTGTATTTACCGCAATGACATTCCCAGTCTTTTTGCGGTCCAAAGATACGCTCACAGAAAAGACCCTCTTTTTCCGGTTTCAATGTACGATAGTTAATGGTTTCCGGTTTCTTAACTTCTCCGCGGGACCATGAACGAATCTTCTCCGGAGAAGCGAGTCCGATTTTCATAAATTCAAAATTGTTAACGTCCAACAAGGAGCAACCCTCCTTAACCTAATCCTGATTTAGTACCGCTTTGCCCTCCTCTGACTGTTACATCAAAAGAGGGCGCGGTCCTTTATAAAATGGAACTCAAAAGCTCCAACGTGATTATTCTACTCCGACCTCTGCGCCTTCTAAATTGAGGCTCAGCTTGTCGCCTGACGTCTCGTCCTCATCGTCCAATTCTCTCATTTCAATTTCCTGCTCGTCACCGCTAAGAATCTTAACATCCATACCCAGGGACTGCAGTTCTTTGATCAATACCTTGAACGACTCAGGAACACCTGGTTCCGGTACATTTTCACCTTTGACAATGGATTCGTACGTCTTCACGCGACCAACCACGTCATCGGATTTTACAGTCAAAATTTCTTGCAATGTATATGCAGCACCGTAAGCTTCAAGCGCCCACACTTCCATCTCCCCGAAACGCTGTCCACCAAACTGAGCTTTACCACCCAGTGGCTGTTGCGTAACTAGTGAGTAAGGTCCTGTTGAACGGGCGTGAATCTTATCATCAACCATGTGCGCCAGTTTGATCATATGCATGACGCCGACAGTAACTTCACGTTCGAAGCGTTCACCTGTACGACCATCGTACAATACAGTCTTACCATTACGCTGCATGCCAGCTTCTTCCATCGTATCAAATACGTCGTACTCACGCGCTCCGTCGAATACTGGCGTTGCAATGTGAATTCCCAGACGCAATGCAGCCATACCAATATGGACCTCAAGCACCTGTCCGATGTTCATACGAGAAGGAACGCCTAGAGGGTTAAGAACAACCTGTACTGGCGTACCGTCCGGAAGGAACGGCATATCTTCTTCTGGCAGGATACGGGCAACGACACCCTTGTTACCGTGACGTCCGGCCATTTTGTCACCTTCAGAAATCTTACGTTTCTGAGCGATGTACACACGAACCAATTGATTTACGCCAGGAGGCAGCTCATCGCCGTTCTCACGTGTAAATACTTTAACGTCAACGATAATACCATCACTACCGTGAGGAACGCGTAAAGAGGTATCCCGTACTTCACGAGCCTTCTCACCAAAGATAGCGTGTAGGAGACGCTCTTCTGCAGTCAATTCAGTTACACCCTTAGGAGTAACCTTACCAACTAGAATGTCACCAGCACTGATTTCCGCACCGATGCGGATAATTCCACGCTCATCAAGATTGCGCAGAGCTTCTTCGCCCACGTTTGGAATATCACGTGTGATTTCTTCAGGTCCCAGTTTAGTGTCACGAGCTTCGGATTCGTACTCCTCGATATGAATCGAAGTGTATACATCTTCCTTAACTAGCTTTTCACTTAACAGGATCGCATCCTCGTAGTTGTAACCTTCCCAAGTCATGAATGCAACGACTACGTTACGACCAAGAGCAAGTTCGCCCATTTCTGTAGAAGGACCGTCCGCCATGATGTCACCCTTCTTAACAATATCCCCTCTTTTAGCTAGAGGACGTTGGTTAATACAGGTACCTTGGTTAGAACGCATAAATTTGTGTAATTTATATTTAACGATATCGCCTTTAACTTCTTTGCCTTCGACAGTTTCAACCCGGCGCAGCCAAATTTCATTAGCTGAAGAGCGTTCGATAATACCGTCATATTTAGAAACAACACATACGCCAGAATCCTTAGCGGATTTATGTTCCATCCCTGTTCCGACGAGCGGAGCTTTAGGAATTAGAAGTGGAACGGCTTGACGCTGCATGTTAGATCCCATCAGAGCGCGGTTGGAGTCATCGTTCTCAAGGAACGGAATGAGCGCCGTAGCGACGGATACGACCTGTTTAGGCGAAACGTCCATGTAATCTACACGATTACTTGGCATTGTTGTAATGTTGTCAGAGTCTTTATTGTAACGAACGATTACCATGTCTTCCTTAAAGGAGCCATCTTCATCGATCAATACGTTAGCCTGAGCAACTACATAATTATCTTCCTCATCAGCAGTCAGATAATCGATTTGTTCAGTTACCTTACCTGTCTTTGGATCTACCCAACGATACGGAGCTTCGATAAAGCCGTATTCGTTGATACGAGCAAAGGTAGACAAGGAGTTGATCAATCCAATGTTCGGACCTTCCGGTGTTTCAATTGGACACATCCGGCCGTAGTGACTGTGATGGACGTCACGAACTTCAAAGCCCGCGCGTTCACGTGTCAAACCACCGGGTCCGAGTGCAGACAGACGACGTTTATGCGTAAGTTCCGCAAGTGGGTTCGTCTGGTCCATAAACTGAGACAGCTGGGAGCTACCGAAGAACTCTTTAATGGACGCGATAACCGGACGAATATTGATCAGAGCTTGAGGCGTAATTGCATTAGCATCCTGAATCGACATTCTTTCACGCACAACGCGCTCCATACGGGACAAACCGATACGGAACTGATTCTGCAGAAGTTCACCCACAGAACGCAGACGACGGTTACCCAGATGGTCAATATCATCGGTATTACCAATTCCGTGAAGCAAATTAATAAAGTAGCTGATCGAGGATATAATATCAGCTTGAGTAATGTGCTTAACAGACTTGTCGATGTTGCCGTTAGCGATCAGCTTAATAACCCGACCTTCTTCAATTGGCGAGAATACGTCAATCGTTTGAAGAGGAATATCTTCGCTGTCCATAACCCCACCAGTAACACGGTAGTTCTTAAAAGCAACATTCTTTTCGAAGTAAGGAATCAATTCATCAAGCAGTCTGCGATCGACCATTTGACCGGACTCAGCCAGGATTTCTCCTGTAGCTTCGTCAACCAAAGGCTGAGCAAGACGTTGATTGAAAAGACGATTCTTAATGTGTAGCTTTTTATTGATTTTGTAACGGCCTACATTAGCTAGGTCGTAGCGTTTTGGATCAAAGAAACGCGCGACCAGCAAACTTTTGGCATTGTCTAGTGTCGGCGGTTCGCCCGGACGCAAACGCTCATAAATTTCAATAAGCGCCTTCTCCGTGGAGTCCGTGTTGTCTTTATCCAGCGTATTGCGAATATATTCATCATTGCCAAGCAATTCCAGAATTTCGGCATCACTACCGAAACCGAGAGCACGCAAAAGTACGGTAACAGGAATTTTACGAGTCCGATCGATACGAACATACATAATATCCTTAGCGTCGGTCTCAAGTTCCAACCAGGCTCCGCGGTTCGGGATTACTGTGGCGGTGTAGGTTTTTTTGCCGTTCTTATCCACTTTTGTGCTGAAATAGACGCTTGGAGAGCGAACCAACTGGCTGACAATAACCCGTTCCGCACCGTTAATAATAAAAGTGCCGGTCTCCGTCATCAGCGGGAAATCTCCCATGAACACTTCCTGCTCTTTGACCTCACCGGTCTCCTTATTAATGAGCCGCACCTTTACACGCAGAGGAGCCGCATACGTCACGTCCCGCTCTTTAGCGTCGTCAACCGTATATTTTGGTTCACCCAGGCTGTAATCAATGAACTCTAGTACCAAATTACCTGTGAAATCCTGGATCGGCGAGATGTCCTGAAACATTTCCCGCAATCCTTCCTCCAAAAACCAATCATAAGATTTTTGTTGGATCTCGATCAGGTTCGGGACCTCGAGTACCTCGTTAATTCTCGCATAGCTCCGCCGAGTGCGTCGACCATACTGAACAAGATGTCCTGCCAACTTTACTCACCCCTCATGTCTACTCACTTAAAAATTGATTGCGAACCCTTGTTTGGAACCGTATAATGGAACCATACTACAAGGATTCAGTCATAAATAAAAGAAAAGCCCTTATCGAAATCTTCGAAAAAAGAGCGCACTTATCCATGACCAAAATACTCCTTATCCAGTAGATTTGCCCAAAACGTACATATTATACGTCACCAAGCAACAGTTTATGCGCTATTATCTATTACCGCGTAACACTCGCTACGCCAGAGCATAGAGAACCAATTCGCAAAAAACTTGCCGTACGGCTTGCGCTAGCCGGCGACAATATATCGCTTGACATTTTCAGCAAACTAAAGACATGGAGCCTATCTTAATACTGACATTTTATAATAATACCATTATCACTATCACATGTCAATAACCTATTGATTTTTATTTTTGAGCTTTAATAATACGATAACCTTTATCTTTGCCCACTTCTTCTACATTTGAGAACAAGCTTTCAAGTTTAGCTACCGCTGATGGAGCGCCCTGCTTCTTCTGAATAACAATCCACAGAAATCCACCCTCATTTAAATGCTCATAAGCTTCTTCAAAAATCTGATGCACTACAGCTTTTCCTGCACGTATCGGAGGATTGGTAAGAATCACATCGAACTTTTGTTGTTCATTCAATGCGCCGAGCACATCGCTTTCCATTACCGTAACATTCCGGATTCCATTGTGCTGGGCATTTTCACGCGCAAGTTCTACCGCACGACTATTAATATCAATCATCGTAACTTGCCCTTTGGGGGCTAGGTATGCTGCACTTATACCTATCGGTCCATATCCGCAGCCCACATCAAGCACTGCCGAACCGTCCGGAATATCCATAGCTTCAATGAGAACTCGACTACCGTAATCGATGTCTCCTTTAGAGAACACACCCGCATCACTTGTGAAGCGAAAGCTTTTGCCTCTTAGAACGGTGTCGATGGTACGTCTGTCATGACGCACTTCCGGTTGCTGCGAATAATAATGTTGCGACATCTCCATCCTCCCTTTCCTTTATGTTAATAGTTTGTATTCACACAACCCTACTAACTCTATCAAGCATAAACGCCTCTGATGTCCTTATAAGGACGGTAAGCGTTCAAGCGAGAAATATAAAGATAAAGTATAATGTGAAACTTATACTTTCTTATATTTTTATAAAATAAACCCCTTGAACAAGTTCAAGGGGTTTTCAGTATAGAAGGAATTACTTCACTTCTACAGCTGCGCCTGCTTCTTCCAATTTTGCTTTAGTAGCTTCGGCTTCGTCTTTGCTTACTTTTTCTTTGATTGCTTTTGGTGCGTTGTCTACAAGGTCTTTAGCTTCTTTCAAGCCAAGGCCTGTGATTTCGCGAACGATTTTAATAACGTTGATTTTGGAAGCGCCAGCGCCTGTCAAAATTACGTCAAATTCGGATTGCTCTTCAGCTACTGCTGCTACCGCACCGCCAGCTGCTACTGGAGCTGCTGCTGTTACGCCGAATTCTTCTTCAATTGCTTTAACCAGGTCGTTCAGTTCCAATACGCTCATGCCTTTAATTGCTTCCAAGATTGCTTCTTTACTCATGATTGAACCTCCATTTATAATTTAAATTTGTTTGTGGTATTGATTTATGCTGCAAGAGCCAAAGGCTTACGCGCTTTGTTCTTCTTTTTCAGCAACAGCTTTAACTGCAAGCGCGAAGTTGCGCATTGGAGCTTGAAGTACGCTAAGCAGCATGGACAGCAAACCATCGCGGGATGGAAGCTCAGCCAGTGCTTTCAATTGGTCCGCGTCGATGACACGTCCTTCTACTACGCCGCCTTTCAATTTCAAAGCGTCGTTTTTCTTGGCGAAATCGTTCAAAATTTTAGCTGGAGCTACTGCATCAGTTGTGCTGAATGCGATAGCTGTTGGACCAGTCAAAACTTCATCCAACTCAGTCAACTCAGCCGCAGCAGTTGCGCGACGTAGCAATGTGTTCTTCAGGACTTGAAACTCAACGCCAGCTTCACGAAGTTGCTTACGCAGTTCAGTCACTTGGGAAACGTTCAATCCACGATAGTCCGCTACAACAGTCGAAAGACTGTTTTGCAGTTTCGCAGTAACAACGTCAACCGCATCCTGTTTTGCTTGAATTACTTTTGCATTTGCCAATGTATACACCTCCTGAAAATTTATGTGTCGGCGTCCTTTCCAAGGAAAGCATCACCGCTCCTACGCAGGCATTAGAAAAGCCTCCGCAGAATCACGAAGGCTTGATAAAACGAAAGTTATACGAGCGAGCTCGTTACTTCTTGTTTCTATCACAACACCTCGGTAGGGAATTAAGCACTAAGGCACCTACTGTCTACGGTAAGCATATTCAAGGTTAAGATTGATACCTTAAGTTTCACAACTGTTATAGATTATCAAAATTGACCCAAAGAGTCAACCCTTATTTATCTGAAGACGGTTGTGTTCACACGAGCGCTAGGACCCATTGTGGAAGAAATCGAGATGCCTTTAAGGTATACACCTTTAGCAGCAGCTGGTTTCGCACGGTTCAAAGCGTCGATAAGAGCTTTAAGGTTATCGTTCAATTGTGCAGCATCAAAGGACACTTTGCCGATTGGCGCGTGAATTTGACCTGCTTTGTCAAGACGATATTCGATTTTACCGGCTTTGATTTCTTGCACAGCCTTGGAAACATCGAATGTAACTGTGCCAGCTTTAGGGTTAGGCATAAGACCTTTACCACCAAGCAGACGACCCAGTTTACCGACTTCACTCATCATATCAGGTGTAGCTACGCAGACATCAAATTCAAACCAGCCTTGTTGAATTTTGTTGATCATGTCTTGATCACCAACAAAATCCGCGCCAGCAGCTTCTGCCTCTTTCGCTTTTTCACCTTTTGCAAATACAAGCACGCGTTGTGTTTTACCAGTGCCGTGAGGCAGGACAACAACACCACGAACTGCTTGGTCTTGTTTACGCGGGTCTACACCCAGACGAACTGCTGCTTCAACGGTTTCGTCGAATTTTGCAGTCGCTGCCTTTTTCACAAGCTCTACAGCTTCTGAAGGCTCGTAAGTTGCTTCGCTGTTGATCAGCTTAGCAGCTTCTTGGTATTTCTTACCATGTTTAGCCATGAAAATGTTCCTCCTTTGTGGTGTTAGCGGAAATTCCTCCCACATACTTGCGGGTCACGAATGACCGATTCTTCGAAAACTACTAGTCTTCGATTGTGATACCCATACTGCGAGCAGTACCTTCAACCATACGCATTGCAGCTTCTACAGATGCAGCGTTAAGGTCTGGCATTTTTGTTTCAGCAATTTCACGAACCGCAGCGCGGCCGATTTTTGCTACTTTTTTCTTGTTTGGTTCGCCGGATCCTTTTTCTACTTTAGCAGCGATGCGAAGCAGAACAGCAGCCGGAGGAGTTTTAGTGATGAACGTAAAGGAACGGTCTTCAAATACTGTAATTTCAACCGGAATGATCAAGCCAGCCTGGTCGGCAGTACGAGCATTAAATTCCTTACAGAATGCCATGATGTTGACACCTGCTTGACCTAACGCCGGACCTACTGGAGGCGCTGGATTCGCTTTCCCTGCAGGAATCTGCAGTTTCACCATTTTAATAACTTTTTTAGCCATGAGTGACACCTCCTTGCAAAAATAGTGGTCTTCGAACGCCATTGGCGCTCTCCCACAAGAAACCCTTAGCTTATGTTATATTTTCTCCACTTGAGTGAAATCCAACTCTAGCGGGGTTTCCCGTCCAAACATGTTCACATGCACTTTGATCTTGCTCTTGTCAGCCAAAATTTCTTCCACGGATCCCACAAAATTCGCAAACGGACCAACCATAATACGTACGGATTCCTTGATTTCGAAATCAATCTTCGCTTTAGGTTCAACCATGCCCATATGCTTCAGAATTTGTTCTACCTCTTCCGGAAGCAAAGCTGTTGGTTTAGACCCTGAGCCTGTCGAACCAACAAATCCAGTAACGCCCGGAGTATTGCGGACAACATACCAGGAATCATCAGTCTGAACCATTTCCACCAAAACATAACCCGGGTAAACTTTACGCATAACGGTTTTTTTCTTACCGTCTTTGTTTACGATTTCTTCTTCCATAGGAACAAGAACGCGGAATATTTTGTCTTCCATGCCCATGGACTCAACGCGCTTTTCCAAATTGGCTTTGACCTTATTCTCATACCCAGAATAGGTATGAACGACATACCATCTTTTTTCCATATCAAGCCACCTGGGACCTCTCTAAATAATCGCTTCAATCACAGCGGAAATACCGATGTCCAGAACCCAGAAGTAAATAGCGACAACTACAATTGTACCGAGAACGATCAATGTATAGTTGGTCAATTCTTTACGACTTGGCCAGCGAACTTTTTTGAGTTCACTCCAGCTCTCAGTGAAAAAGGAAAACATAGACTTGAAACTACGTTTCATGCCGACTACACCTCCACAGACTATCTGGTTTCGCGATGAGGAGTTTGCGAGTTACAATACTTGCAAAATTTCTTCATCTCCATGCGGTCGGGGTGATTTCGCTTGTTTTTGGTAGTCGCATAGTTTCTTTGTTTGCAACTTGTACAAGCCAAAGTGATAATTACCCGCATGATGTGCACCTCCCGAGACGTCCTTCTAACAATACAATTAGAAGACGTAAATATTGATCCTAAAAAAAGCCGCGAATTTAGGCCTACCTAAAACACTTTAGCATAATGTCAAGGTCTGTGTCAACGAAAGAATTCCGTTCTGCACTGGGTAATTTCGGGTGTTATAGTCATATGGCCGTACCCTGTCCTTGGGTCTATCTCTTCCTCACACTTCGCTGTCTTCCTTATCATTATGGGGCATTCCGACTGTGTATAAACCTACCCTCAACGGCAACAACTAAAATCGACTCAAATAGAAATTTATGGTGTTAGCTCCTAATTCTATCTAAGCAATTTCATGAGACTAAAAAAAAGAACTCGATGTACGAGCCCTCTTGTGTTCATTATATCATTAATTGTCACGCACTTCTAGATATCTTTCTAATTTTCGCTTTACTCGTTGTAAAGCGTTGTCAATAGATTTCACATGCCGCTTCAGATCTTCAGCAATTTCCTGATAAGATCGTCCGTCTAAATACAACATCAGAACCTTACGCTCTAGGTCACTTAAAATCTCCGCCATCTTATCTTCAAGTCCAATGAATTCTTCTTGATTGATAATTAGCTCTTCTGGATCTAGTACCTGAGTTCCACAAATGACATCCATAAGCGTCCGGTCGGAATCTTCATCATAAATGGGCTTATCCAAAGAAACATAAGAATTGAGCGGAATATGCTTCTGACGCGTGGCCGTCTTAATAGCAGTTATAATCTGACGTGTTATGCAGAGCTCAGCAAAAGCCTTGAATGAAGAGAGCTTGTCACCTTTAAAGTCACGAATAGCCTTATATAGACCAATCATTCCTTCTTGAACAATATCTTCACGATCTGCCCCGATCAAGAAATAAGAGCGGGCTTTAGCACGTACAAAATTACGGTATTTATTAATTAAGTGTTCCAATGCGCCACTGTCGCCACCACGGAAAGCCTCGACAATATCTTCATCACTTATGAAATCATACTCGGATAGCATTATTTCCTTGAGGTCGACACTCACCAAGAATCCCCCCGGCTGCAACGCAAGACACATCGTTACTTCGCGAAATATAGGATCAGTATATATTATGTTACCTTACACCGTCAACCGGATTTGTCCAAAAACAATCTGGAATAGCATAAAATGGAATAAAAATATCACCTAAATCTTTCCTATTGTCACTGCCTACGCCAATTTTCCAGTTTACTCCGCACATCAGGAGGCAGTTTGTCTTCCAAAGAATGACGTGTAGAACTGATACTTCCCGGTTCGATAGCTTTTTTCACTTGTTTCTGGTTCTCTTCAATTTCTAGGTGCAATTCTCTTGCAGAAATCCGCAGTGCACCTTGGGCGAAAATAATATGTTGCTCCACAAAGTCACTTGTTGCAACATAGATCTGTCGACGTCGGTTGCTAAATTCTCCAACCAATCGCTCAATGCATTCATCTGCGGTTTCTTTTTCCTTGGTGAAAAACACCTGGACTTTGCCCTGGACAAATGACCGACCCAATCCTGGAACACGATATGCATCAAACACAGCAATAACTCGTCGTCCTGAGTAAGCCTGGTAATCAGCCAGCAAATCCATCAAGCGGTCGCGTGCTTCCTGCATACCAATCTGGGACAGTGCCGCTAGTTCCGGCCAGCCACCGATCATATTGTACCCGTCCACAAGCAGCACATCGCGCCAGTCGGCCATAGTTATCCCTGCTGTTGCCGAAGGCGTACCACTTCATACATAATGACTCCTGCGGCGACAGAGGCATTTAATGAATTGATCTTTCCGGCCATCGGCAGCTTAAGTAATACATCACATTTTTCACGAATCAGGCGTCCCATTCCTTTATTCTCATTACCGATTACAACAGCTACCGGTCCTGTGAAAATATTGGATCCAAACAGATTCTGATCTGTATCCACATCCGTACCTACTACCCAGACTCCCTGCTCTTTCAGACGATCAATGGTCTGACCTAGGTTAGTGACCCGCGCAACCGGAACATATTCCACGGCACCCGCCGATGTTTTGGAGACGGTAGCAGTAATCTGAGCCGAACGACGTTTAGGTACGATTACTCCATGCACTCCAGTACAATCTGCTGTCCGCAGAATGGACCCCAGGTTATGAGGATCTTCAATCTCATCCAGCAAAATCAAGAATGCAGGCTCTCCTTTGGCTTCAGCTGCAGCCAGCAGATCATCTACCTCGACATAAGCAAAAGGTGCGGCTTGAGCAACTACCCCCTGATGTTGAACTCCAGGAGCAAGTTGATCCAGCTTACGCTTGTCCACATGCTGAATGACAATCCCCGCTTTACGTGCTTCAGCGACGATTGGTGCGGTCAGATGCTTCTGAGCCGTTTCTGCAATCCATATTTTATTTAATGTACGACCCGCGCGAAGCGCCTCAAGCACTGAATGCTTCCCAGCCAATATTTCCTCTTCTGTCTTCAAATCTTCTTCCATGTTCACTTCTCCTATTCTCTATTTCGCAAAAGCCTTATCACGGCTGTTTCAACATAAACTGTATGCCACTGTTCACAATTTCTTGTATTCTCTCCTGTTGACCTGTGTAGTATAAGTAACCTATCAGACACTCAAAAGCAGTAGCATGACGGTATTCAAGCACATCTGCATTCTTAGGAATACTTCCCGATTTAGCATTTCTCCCCTGACGGGCGACATCTTTTTCCTCTTCTGTGAGACTTGGCTCCAAAAATCCAAGAATTGCACTCTGCGCCTTAGCGGATACAAGACCTGTAGCAGAGCGATGCAAATGGTTTGGACGCAAATTCGGAAGAGATACTAAATACTGGCGAACTGACACTTCGTAAATGGCATCTCCTACATAGGCAAGCACAATTGGCGAGAGGAGTCGCGCAGGTTTGGAAGGCTCGTAAGGAAACCACCCGTTCTGAAACTTGCGTTCCTCACTCATTTTCGCCGCCACCGCATTCCTTGCGGAGTATCCTCAAGCAATATGCCCAAGCGACCTAATTCATCACGAATCTCATCGGACCGGCTCCAATTCTTATTCTTACGCGCTTCAACCCGCTCCGCGATTAATCGTTCAACTTCTTCACTCGCGATCTCTTCTTCCTCATGCTCAGGTGTCAAACGCAGCACAGCATTCATTTCCCCAAAAGCTTGTAGCAACGCAGCAAAATCAGCAGGGGCTGCTTCACTATTCGCAAGGGTATGGTTTGCAAGACTCACCCAATCAAACATAGCGGTAATCGCATCAGGGGTATTAAAGTCATCCTGCATTCTAGCATGAAAATTGGCCACAATAGCAGATAACTTATCATTAATCTCTAAGCTGACCTCACCCTGAGCACCTTCAGCAGCAAGTTCAAGACGATGCTTAACGTTACTTTCTGCAAGTGAGATACGTTCTACGCTCTTTTCAGCTGAAGTCATCGAATCCACCGAGAAGTTCAACGGATTACGATAATGGGTCGATAGCATGAAATAACGAATAGTTCCAGCTTTAAATTGCCCACGGATATCTTTCACAAGCCAACCGTTACCCAATGATTTCGACATTTTTTCATCACCGATGTTAATAAATCCATTATGCATCCAGTAATTAGAGAGTGGCTTACCCGTCAGAGCTTCTGTCTGAGCGCATTCGCATTCATGGTGCGGGAACTGCAAATCTTGTCCACCCCCGTGGATGTCCATCGTATCCCCCAAGAACTCTCTTGCCATGGCCGAGCATTCAATATGCCAGCCTGGGCGTCCATTTCCCCATGGGCTCTGCCAGTACACTTCACCTGGTTTTGCTGCTTTCCACAGCACAAAGTCCTCAGGTTTCTCTTTCCGTGAGTCTACCTCCACGCGAATACCAAACTGTAATTCATCTAGATTCTGACGGGACAGCTTACCATAGTCTTCAAATTTGGAAGTACGGTAGTATACATCGCCACCACTCTCGTAGGCATACCCTTTTTCCTCGAGCTCTTTAATGAATTCGATGATCAGCTCCATGCTTTCTGTTACCCGCGGATTCAATGTTGCCGGTTTTACTCCAAGCCCTTCAAGATCCTCACGATAAGCATTAATAAAAATCTCAGCAACCTCTGCTACTGAAGTGTTCATTTCTTCTGCTTTGCGTATCAGTTTATCATCTACATCTGTGAAGTTCGTAACATACCGTACCTCATTGCCGAGTTGCTCCAAATAATTCCGGACCATATCAAAGACAATAATAGGTCTAGCATTTCCGATATGCATATATCCATAAACGGTTGGACCACATACATACATTTTCACTTTGCCCGACTCTTGGGGCACAAACTGCTCCTTGCTGCGTGTCATTGTGTTGTAAATTTGTAAAGCCATCCTATTCCAACCCTTTCTGTTGTCCCGATTCCTTAAGTACCGGATATGCTTAAATTTCGTAATCACCAATGTACTGCTGAGTTTCGACTAGTCGCTGCGCGGTCTTTTGCTTATCTTCTTCGCCAAGCTTCTCTCTGATCTCTTCGATCTCTTTTTGCAGAAAGCGAAGTGAATCTACAAGCGGGTCTGGCATCTTGGTATGATCCAAGCGATCGGATACACGTTCACCGTTACGTTTTACTACACGGCCCGGATTTCCTACTACTGTACTGTTATTTGGAACTTCACGCAGCACAACCGCATTCGAACCTATATTTGAATTGTCGCCGATACGAAACGATCCTAATACCTTCGCACCAGAACCAATAACTACATTGTTGCCAACTGTGGGATGGCGCTTACCTTTTTCTTTCCCTGTCCCCCCGAGTGTAACACCTTGATAGATAATAACATCATCACCGATTTCACAGGTTTCCCCAATAACAATCCCCATACCATGGTCGATAAACAGCCTATCTCCGATGACAGCTCCGGGATGGATTTCAACACCGGTCATAAATCTACTAAACTGTGAGACCATACGGGCCATTGTATACCAGCGGCGTTTGAAAAAAGAATGGGCAATCCGGTGACCCCAAATGGCGTGCAACCCTGCATATGTGAAGACAACCTCGAACCAGCTGCGGGCAGCGGGATCGTTATCAAATACCGCCCGAATGTCCGACTTAATATGCTTAAACATCACGGTTCCTCTCTTCTTGACTCCCCCATCTCCTGTTTACAGGTACACAAGGAAGGTATTGTCTCCAATCCATCATTCTTATCATACATATGCTGTGGGTGTTTGCTTGGTTTGTTATATTAGAAAAGATACCCTGAAACAAAAAAAGCCCCTGCAGCATAAAGCTGCAGAGACGTTTAACCGCGGTTCCACTCTGCTTGAACGAATCAAACAGACTGCTGTTGTTACCATCGGCAGAGTTCCTTCGTTCCACTTGGCATCATTAACGGCGATGTACCCGGCGCGATCTAACGAGCCTTTAGGATCGTTCAACCGTGCAGCTCACAGGCGCATGTTCTGCCCCGGACAAATGAATAACTCCCAGCCCGAAAGGGTATCCCTTTCTCGGTTATTCTCTCTGGCAATTGCCTTTATGGACGTACTTCTCCTGATCACAGCTATTATCATATGGTTCTATCTTAGCGTAAAAGATAAGGGACTGACAAGAGGCTTAATGATAAGTAATACTACCTTAAGCTCCTTTAATTTGTGATTTCAAACGTTCGATGACACGGTTTTGGCCGAGCAAAGCAATCGTTATATTAAGATCACGTCCGTGCGTTTGTCCAGTCAAAGCCACACGTATCGGCATAAAGAGCGCTTTGCCTTTGTGCCCTGTTTCTTTCTGCACTTCCTTGATCAGTACAGCCATATTACTAGCACTGAAATCCTGACAAGCTTCAACCTTAGCTAGGAAAGCAGACAAGACTTCAGGCACTTGGCTTTCCGCCAGAACCTGCGCCGCTTCTGTTTCTAACTCGAGATGGCTGCGGAAGAATAGTTCAGATAGCTCTACGATATCAGAGGCAGAGGTCATCTGCTCTTGATACAGTGCTACAAGGCTTTCTGCCCATGCCTGCTGCTCATCATTCAGCTCAGCCGGTATTTTCCCCGCTTTTTGCAGATGTGGAATCGCTAATGCCGAGATCCGTTTAGGATCAGCATGCTTAATATAGTGATTATTTAGATGCGCCAGCTTGTGCTTATCGAATACAGCCGGACTTTTGGACAAACGGTCCGCATCAAAAATAGAAATAAGTTCTTCTTTACTGAAGATCTCCTCTTCTCCCTCTGGTGACCAGCCCAGTAGAGAAATGAAGTTAACCAAAGCCTCAGGCAAGTAACCCAATTCATCATATTGCTCAATAAATGTAATTACAGATTGATCCCGCTTGCTAAGCTTCTTATGGTTGTCACCGACAATCAGTGTCATATGACCAAATATTGGGGGTTTCCAACCAAGAGCCTCATAGATCATAAGCTGCCGTGGTGTGTTGGAAATATGATCTTCCCCACGTAGTACATGGGTGATAGCCATCAAATAATCATCAACAGCTACCGCAAAGTTATAGGTCGGAATTCCGTCCTTCTTCACGATAACAAAATCACCCATTTCTTTCGTATCAAAAGAAATAGTACCTTTTACGATATCATCGAACGTGTACGTACGATCTTCTGGTACACGGAAGCGAATGCTAGCTACTCGTCCCTCAGCTTCAAAGGCAAGGCGTTGTTCTTCCGTCAAATCACGGTGTTTGCCGGAATAACGAGGGGTTTCTCCACGTGCAGTCTGTTCTTCACGTTCTGCTTCCAGTTCTTCCTCTGTGCAGTAGCAGCGGTAAGCCAAACCTTTATCCAGCAAATCCTGCCAATATACACGATATAGGTCAAGACGTTCAGTCTGGCGGTAAGGTCCGTACTCTCCACCAACATCAACACTCTCATCCCAATCCATGCCTAGCCATTTCAAATACTTAAGCTGGCTCTCTTCGCCACCTGCGACATTGCGCTTCACGTCTGTATCTTCAATTCTGATAATGAATTTACCGCCTTTATTACGGGCGAACAGATAGTTAAACAGCGCCGTTCTGGCGTTACCTATATGTAAATGTCCCGTAGGGCTCGGTGCGTAACGCACCCGGACTTGATCCGTCATTATATTCCCTCCGCTTCATATGGTTAAAACTTAGATTTGCTACTTAGACCATCTCAAGATGATATCACATCTTGGAGTAGACAGACAATAGATTGTGCGGCAATTCCTTCACCACGACCGGCAAAACCAAGCTGTTCAGTAGTCGTAGCTTTAACGTTCACTTTGGACGGGTCCGCGTGAAGCGCACGAGCGATAATCTCCGTCATTTGTGGAATGTATGGCGCCATCTTTGGTTTTTGGGCAATAATCGTTGAATCGATATTTCCAAGCTTATAACCTCGCTCGCTAGCAAGTGCCCACACTTGTTCTAATAATTTCAAGCTATCCGCGTCCTTAAACGCTGGATCTGTGTCCGGAAAATGTCTGCCAATATCACCAAGTCCTAGTGCGCCTAGAATCGCGTCACTTACTGCGTGCAGCAGCACATCGGCATCGGAATGTCCTACTAATCCTTTTTCATAAGGAATCGTAACGCCTCCAATAATACAAGGCCTTCCCTCAACCAGTTGATGTACATCAAACCCTTGTCCTACAGCGATCATGATTGTCCCTCTCCCCTGTTTCTTTCTGTGAATTCTGCAAAATCCAAATCATCTGGCGTCGTAATCTTAATATTTCTGTAGCTTCCCTCTACCACAGAAACCGGAATACCAGCACGCTCTGCCAAGCTGGAATCATCAGTACCTAGAAATGCATCCCGCTCCGCGGTCGCATAGGCATCCAGCAATTCAGAAAGACGAAAAGTCTGCGGGGTTTGAATCGCCCACAGACTTCGCCGATCCGGCGTAGACAGTACTTTGCCTTCGTTATCTACCTGTTTGATCGTATCTTTGACTGGTACAGCAAGAACTGAAGCACCGATCTGCTTCGCTCGCTCATAACATGCCTCAATTTCTTTCGGCTGCACAAACGGACGAACACCATCATGTACCATTACCCACTGTGTCGTAAGTTTCAACAATCCTTTATGTACGGAATGCTGACGCTCAGATCCACCAGGTACTATAGCCTTAACCTTGTCCAGCTTATAGAGCTGTATCCATTCCCGGCAGCGCTCAATATCTTCCTTACCGGTTACGAGCACGATTTCAGAAATCAATTCGTGCTGCTGAAATACTTCCAGCGTATGAACGATGATTGGTTTCCCCTGCAGTAACAGATATTGTTTGCTCTCTACAGTCCCCATTCGCGTTCCTCTGCCTGCCGCCACAATGACGACGCCCACACTGTTTGACATTACTCTGGCTCCTGTCTTTCACGTATATTCCCATCATAACGTGTTTGGCGGGCATTTCCAACCCATAGGACATTTGCCGTGTACTTTATCTACGCTTATTGTGCTTTTTCCAAGAGCTTTGGCTTCGCAAATATCATCCGTCCAGCTGAAGTTTGAAGCACACTCGTGACGAGAACCTCCATCGTAGTTCCGATATATTCCCGTCCGCCTTCCACAACGATCATTGTTCCATCGTCTAAATAGGCTACGCCTTGTCCATGCTCTTTGCCATCCTTAATGACCTGAACTACGATTTCCTCACCAGGCAACACTACGGGCTTCACGGCATTCGCAAGATCATTAATATTCAGGACTGAGACTCCTTGTAATTCGCAAACCTTATTCAAGTTAAAGTCATTGGTAACTACTTTACCTCGCAGTACCTTCGCTAACTTCACCAGCTTACTATCCACCTCAGAGATTTCTTCAAAATCTCCCTCGTAGATTAATACCTTCACATCGAGCTCTTTTTGGATTTTATTGAGAATATCAAGTCCCCGCCGTCCGCGATTACGTTTCAGTAGATCGGAAGAATCTGCGATATGCTGGAGCTCCTCAAGTACGAATTCCGGTATGACAATCGTTCCCTCAATAAATCCAGTTTTGCAAATGTCGGCGATCCGCCCATCAATAATAACGCTCGTATCGAGGATTTTATGCTCCTCCAGGCCACGACCTTCCGGTTCAGCCGCTTGCCCCCAGCGTCCAGTTGTCCAAAGTGCAGCTAGTTCCTCTTTTTTCTCCAGACCGATCCGCAGCCCCATATATCCAAAAGCTAACGTAACGGGTACCTGCAGCAACTGCCCAGCTTTTCCAAGCCAAATCATAGCAGGATATAACAGAAGAGATAGCAAAAGCCCTCCTGTAAGCCCAGCTGCACCTGCAGCCAATTCATTCATTGGTATACGCGAACAGTACAGAACCGCCTCCCGCAGTTTTGAACCTCCCCATTCCGCGCATAAAGACCCCGCAAACAAAAAAATAATGGCACCCAGCACCGTAAATAAAATGCTTCCCTCTACAGGTAAACTTTCACTCAGCTTTTCCATCCCCTTGGGGAATCCTCTTTCAAGCGCATGGTATAGCGAAAAACCAGACCAAGCACCACATATTAAAGCAAAAGACAATATCACTTTTTTCCACATAACCTAACGCACCTCCTTTTTATTCATCCTTGAATGATCTATACCTCACCAGTATGTTCCAATTTTCAAGACGATAAACTTGGGGTAGCGCTGGAATTGCAAAAAGGCTTTGCCATCCCCTAAGGACGACAAAGCCTCTAGCTATAATTATATTAGTTCAACCTTACTACAAGACTGCTTTAACCGTTCTTCGAGTGATACACTTTATCTTCAGAACGTCTTCTACGACGGTGACGGCGTCTGGCTGTCAATCGATCGATGTTTTGTTTAAAACCATATAACGCGTAAATCCCAAGTAAGACGAAGATTAGCTTAGCAATTTGTTCAGGGAACACAACAGCAACAGCCACGGCAACAACAATGACTACTGGCGCTCCGACAACCACTTTTTTAGGTAATCCAACCTTCTTAAAATTAGGATATTTAACAGTGCTGACCATCAAATATGATAAGAGCAATGTAGCCACGATCATAAATGGAGCAGAAACATCTTTATTAAAAAGAGCTAATGTGGCAAGTACACCACCAGCAGCAGGAATTGGCAATCCGATGAAATAACCAGGAACCCCTGGATGAACATTAAAGCGAGCTAGGCGCAATGCACCAAACACCGGGAAAATTGCAGTTACTGTCCAGGCTAATGCAGAATTTAAATCATGCAGGCTTGAGACGTACATAATAACAGCCGGTGCTACTCCAAAAGAAACTACATCAGACAAAGAGTCCAATTCCTTACCAAATTCACTCTCACATTTAAGTGCGCGAGCAACCCGGCCATCTAATCCGTCTAACAGCATAGCAATAATAACCATGATAGCGGCCATGCTAACTTTACCGTCAAACGCCATCATGATACCAAACATTCCGAGCATCAAGTTACCTATGGTAAAAAGACTCGGAATTGATTTTTGTATCATTTCTTCACCTCAATTTTCTCACATTGGCCTTAAACAGCTCCAATATTACGTGATTGTATGTTATTTACATTTGCCTGTCAATAAGAACTTGCTTCTGTAAACGTTTGAGCCCATCCTGAATATTACGAGCCCGCACCTCACCAATTCCGTCCACTTCATCCAGTTCAGCTATGCTTGCAGACATCAAATTAGGCAGCATTTCAAACCGCTCCACCAGATTATGAATGATCACATTTGGAAGCCGCGGAATCTTGTTGAGCAGACGATATCCACGCGGAGTAACCACCTCTTCGGAAGAAATTGCCGTAGAAGAGTAGCCCAGCAATCGAGCAATATGGTTGTCATCCATTAGGTCATCATCACTAATACGTTTGAGACCGGCAATAATTTCACGAATTTTATCTTCTTGCTCTTCCTTAGCATAGTCTCTGTATAGGAGCCATGCTTCTTCCTCTGTATTTCCAACCAGTTCTTCCATCTGCATGCTGATTAAGCGTCCTTCATTGCCTAGTTCATTTATATATCGTTTGATCTCCATTTTTATGCGTAGAACCATCTCTACCCGCTGAATCACTCCGACCACTTCAGCTACGGTGACGATTCCCTCATACTCCGAAGCAGACAAATTCGTCAGTCCTTGTGTAAGAACCGCTTTGTACTTTTCGAGGGTCTGAATCGCTTGATTAGCTTTAGCCAAAATAGCTCCGATTTCTTTTAACGCATACCGAATGGAACCTTGATACAGGGTAATAATATTGCGGCGCTGTGAAATAGAAACAACCAGTTTACCTGTTTGCTTCGCTACGCGCTCGGCGGTCCGGTGACGAATGCCTGTCTCGATTGAAGAGATGGACGAATCCGGAATTAGCTGTGTATTTGCATACAAAATTCGTTTCAAATCCTCACTAAGAATAATGGCACCGTCCATTTTGGCGAGCTCATATAAATAATTGGGCGAAAAATCGCAGTTAATGGAGAATCCTCCATCCACTACCTCCATCACCTCAGGACTATACCCAACGACGATTAGTGCTCCCGTCTTAGCGCGCAGCACATTCTCAAGACCTTCCCGAAAGGGTGTCCCCGGTGCCGCCAGTCTGAGCAGATCATTCATATTCTCTAATTGGTTATATTCTTTCATAATCCCTGTGCCCCCTAATCTAACGCGACCGATAGTGCATCTGCTACGGTACTGACGCCAATAATCTGGATATCTTGCGGGTGCTTCCAGCCTTTCAAACTTTTCTCTGGCATGATCACCCGCCGGAAGCCTAGCTTCGCGGCCTCCTTCACACGCATTTCCGCGCGTGAAACACCTCTTACTTCACCTGTAAGTCCTACTTCACCGAAGAAAACATCGTAAGGTTTTGTTGAAATATCACGAAAGCTGGAAGCGATACTAACAGCTACTGCTAAATCAATCGCCGGTTCATCCAGCTTCACTCCTCCAGCAACATTAAGGTATGCATCCTGATTTTGCAGGAACATGCCCATCCGCTTCTCAAGTACAGCGATAATGAGTGCCATCCGCTGGTGATCCATACCTGTGCACACCCGGCGTGGGGAGGGGAAATGAGTGGCAGCGATAAGAGCCTGAAGCTCAACAAGCACCGGTCTAGTCCCTTCCATACTAGCCACGACTGTAGATCCGGCTACGCCGAGTGGACGCTCCGATAAGAAGAGCTCCGATGGATTTTCTACTTCTGTTAGACCCACTTCACCCATTTCGAAAATGCCGATTTCATTCGTTGAACCGAAGCGGTTCTTTACAGCCCGCAGGAGTCTATACGTATGATGCCGCTCTCCCTCAAAATACAGCACACAATCCACCATATGTTCAAGCATCCGTGGGCCTGCAATAGCGCCTTCCTTGGTGACATGCCCAACGAGAACTGTAGCAATTCCCCGAATCTTAGCGATACGCATAAATCTTGTCGTACATTCCCGAACCTGGGTCACACTGCCTGGCGCACTAGTTACTTCTGGCATAAATACAGTCTGAATCGAATCGATAACAAGAAATTGCGGCTGAATTTGTTCAATCGCTTCTTCTATGCTTTCCATATTCGTCTCACATAGTACATATAGCTCAGCTGACAACGCACCGAGGCGATCCGCACGTAGTTTAGTTTGCCTTACCGATTCTTCGCCCGAAATATACAGCACTCGCAATCCCTGAGTTGTCAGAGCATGCGACGTCTGTAATAAGAGCGTAGATTTACCGATTCCTGGGTCTCCCCCTACTAGTACCAGCGATCCTGGCACGATCCCCCCACCGAGAACACGGTTAAGCTCACCTATACCTGTCAGTATGCGCGGTTCCTTGTCACTTTCTATACTTATGATCGATTGTGCCTTTTCTTTACTATGAAAAATAGGGGCATTCATTCCCTGTGTTTTGACTACGCTTTCCGTTTCCTCCACCATGGAGTTCCAAGCTTGGCACCCGGGACATTTTCCGAACCATTTTGGCGATTCGTATCCACAATCGGTGCAAAAAAATTTAGTTTTTGGTTTAGCCATTTGTTCTCCTTACGGTCCGAACTTTTAAATTGCGGATATTTTCTTCTAATGAAAGTTTACCATTTCTGCCCCTTTAACGAAAGGTCATTCGGAATTTGTACTAAATGTATATTTTAAAGTGATAAATTTATATTAAAAAAGCTTCCGCCCCTCTATAAACTGAGGAGCGGAAGCTTTTTTTATTCCGTTTTTTTTATTCGGATTCTACTTCTTTTTCAAGCAATGGAGCTACAGGAGCATCCACTTTATTCACTACAAGTTCTCCGCCAACTTCATCAATGTTGAGCGAATCACCCTTTTGGATATTTCCTCTCAACAATTCCTCGGAAAGACGGTCTTCAATATGCTTCTGAATCGCACGACGCAATGGACGTGCACCAAAGGCTGGGTCGTAACCTTCCTTAGCCAGGAAAGCCTTCGCCGCATCCGTGAGTACGAAATCAACATCATATTCACGCAGCCGCTTGCGCAGCTCATCAGACATCAACGTAACGATTTCAGCAATATGCTTCTCATCGAGGGAATGGAAGACGATGATTTCGTCAATCCGGTTCAAGAACTCAGGACGGAAGCTCTTCTTAAGCTCTTCCATAACCTTGCCCTTCATATTACCGTATTCTGCTCCAGCATCTTGCACAGCTGTGAATCCAAGTGTCGAATTCTTCTTGATCGCTTGTGCGCCTACGTTAGAAGTCAGAATAATTAATGTATTACGGAAATCGACTACCCGTCCTTTAGAGTCAGTTAAACGACCATCTTCAAGAACTTGCAGCAGAATGTTGAATACTTCTGGGTGCGCTTTTTCAATTTCATCAAGCAGCACTACAGAATAAGGTTTCCGGCGTACCTTCTCGGTTAATTGGCCACCTTCTTCATAGCCAACATATCCAGGAGGGGCTCCGACTAAGCGGGACGTGGAGTGCTTCTCCATGTATTCCGACATATCAATACGAATGACCGCATTCTCATCGCCGAACATGGCTTCAGCCAATGCACGAGCCAACTCAGTTTTACCTACACCAGTAGGACCGAGGAAGATAAAGGAACCCATTGGACGTTTCGGATCTTTAAGACCCGCACGCGCACGGCGTAGTGCCCGGCTAACTGCCTTAACAGCTTCGTCCTGACCGATCACTCGTTCATGCAGTAAAGCCTCCATGTTAAGTAGACGGTCGGTCTCCTCTTCCTTCAGCTTGCTTACAGGTATACCCGTCCAGCTAGCTACAACCTGTGCGATGTCTTCAGGTGTAACCTCTGAATCCGTGCGACCCTGTTTTTCTTTCCATTGATTCTTAGTCGTATCAAGCTCTTCACGGATTTTTTGCTCTGTATCACGCAAGGCCGCCGCTTTTTCAAACTCTTGACTCTGTACTGCGGAATCCTTCTCCTTACGGATATCATCCAAGCGCATTTCAAGTTCCTTCAGATTTGGCGGGATGGTGTAAGAGTGAAGCCTTACTTTAGATCCTGCTTCATCGATAAGGTCAATCGCTTTATCTGGCAGGAAACGATCCGGGATGTAACGATCGGACAACTTCACTGCTTCCACTATAGCTTCATCCGTAATCTTCACACGGTGATGCGCTTCATAACGATCGCGAAGTCCGAACAGAATTTGGACCGCTTCTTCTGGAGATGGCTGATCCACCGTAATCGGTTGGAAACGACGCTCCAACGCAGCATCTTTTTCAATATATTTACGATATTCGTCAAGCGTAGTCGCACCAATGCACTGAAGTTCTCCACGGGCTAAAGCCGGCTTCAGAATGTTAGATGCGTCAATCGCACCTTCCGCGCCACCAGCACCGATCAGCGTATGAAGCTCATCGATAAAGAGCACGATATTACCTGCTTGGCGAATCTCATCCATAATTTTCTTGAGGCGGTCTTCAAACTCACCGCGATATTTTGTTCCAGCCACTACTGAGCCCATGTCGAGCGTCATGACGCGTTTGTCGCGAAGTGTTTCTGGGATTTCATTATTGATAATCTTTTGTGCAAGTCCTTCAGCGATAGCTGTTTTACCAACACCAGGTTCACCGATCAGTACCGGGTTATTCTTAGTCCGGCGACTCAGTACCTGAATAACACGTTCAATTTCTTTACTACGGCCGATAACTGGATCTAGATTGCCCTCCTTAGCATAGGCGGTCAAATCGCGCGCAAGACCATCTAGGGTCGGTGTGCTGACGTTAGCCGGAGTCCCGCTATGACTAGAGGCAGCCTCGCTGCTTCCTAGGAGCTGAAGAACTTGTTGACGAGCTTTGTTCAAGCTGATGCCGAGGTTATTAAGCACACGAGCCGCGACACCTTCCCCTTCACGGATAAGTCCAAGCAAAATATGCTCAGTGCCAACATACGTATGACCCAATTTGCGGGCTTCGTCCATCGACAGCTCAATCACTTTTTTAGCGCGAGGAGTATAAGCAATGTTCGTAGGCTGTTCTTGACCTCTGCCAATCAGTGTCTCCACTTCGTCCTGGATTTTTTCAAGACCTAGCCCTAAAGCTATTAATGCCTTAGCAGCAATGCCGTCTCCTTCACGAATAAGTCCGAGCAAAATATGTTCTGTACCAATATTGTTGTGTCCTAAACGAACAGCTTCTTCCTGCGCCAGCGCTAGCACTTTTTGTGCGCGTTCCGTAAATCTTCCAAACATCATATCTCCTGCACCTCCATGAATAATAAATATCTATATTAATGTTGTGTTCCCAGTGTTTCTCGGAGCAGTTTTGCCCGATACATATCTCGTTCAGTAGCGTTCAGCTCATCGCCGAACATCTTTTGCAGAAATCCTGGCTGTGTCTTAACGTTAAGTTCATTAAGCACTGAAATCGAAAGACCTTCCAGAATACCAAGGTCAACCCCAAGTCTCACATCAGATAGGCGTTGAGCAGATTCTTTAAGCTCCATAAGAGCTGCATAACATAAAATTCCGTAAGAACGCTTCACTCGGTCTGTTATTCTCAAGGCGGAATCAACAAGCAACCGTTCACGTGCATTTCGCTCATGCTCAATAATCTGGGTAACTACACTGTGAAGGTTCTCTATAATTTCACTTTCCGTTTGACCGAGAGTGATCTGATTAGAAATTTGAAAGATGTTCCCTACTGCTTCGCTACCCTCACCGTAAATTCCTCTTACAGTCAATCCCACTTGGTTCACTGCAGACAATATGCGATTGATCTGATGAGTCATTACAAGCGCTGGTAGATGCAGCATTACCGAGGCACGAAGCCCAGTACCAACATTGGTGGGACAACTAGTCAAATATCCTCTTTTATCATCAAAAGCGTAATTGACAGCTGCCTCGAATATATCATCGATCGCCGTCGCACGATCCCATGCTTCTCTAACCTGAAGACCAGGAAACAGACACTGGATTCGCAGATGGTCCTCTTCGTTAATCATGATGCTGACCGACTCATCTTCATTTAATAAGACAGCCGCACTGCGCGAATCATTAGCCAAGTTAGGACTGATTAGATGCTTCTCAACCAGTACCTTTTTGTCCAGTTCATTCACTTCATCAAGCTTTAGGAGTTGAAAAGATCCGAAATCTGCAGCTGCTTCCTCATGAAACACAGGAGCCAGTAGCTCTAATACTTCTTCCGATTGCTCTAAGGAAGCCAGCATTGGGAACGGAAGATGCTCTAGATTACGGGCAATACGCATACGACTGCTAATTACAATCTCAGAATGACTACCTCCAGAACGCATCCAATCACTAAGCGCTTGTTCAGTAAATCGGAGACTTGACATGTCATATCCCCCCTATATATCAAAGACTTTACTCTTGTGCTATTTCTTTTTCAAGTTTACGAATCTGATCTCGCAGCTCCGCTGCTTTCTCGAATTCTTCTTGTGTAATACTTTGCTGTAATTCCTGCTTGAGTTCATCAATTTGGCGTCTAAACACAATCTGAGCTCCTGCACGTTTCGGAATCTTACCTACATGTGAAGTACTGCCGTGCACTCGCTTAAAAAGCGGGTCCAGTGCGCTGTTAAAATATTCATAACAGGAGCTACAGCCAAAACGGCCTAATTTACTAAACTGGGAGTACGTCATCCCACAATTCTCACATTGCAGACTCTGCGTTGTCTTCGTTGCAGCCGACTTCTCCTTGCCGGCACCTTCAAGATCAAGCAGACCTGAGAGCAGACTGTGGATGGAGAATCCTCCAGCCGTTCCGGGAATGAGTTCACCCTTCTCCCGTGCACAGCTCTCGCAGATATGAAACTCCGTCTTCTCTCCATTCACGATCTTAGTGAAGTGGAGTGTTGCCGGCTTGACGCCACATTCCTGGCATTGCATAAGCGAAAGCCCCTCCCTTATGGTTGACAATTATTTGCCTAACAAAGAGATTAACATCGCCTTCATAATCTTGGCACGAATCTCATCCCGGTATGGAATCTTAACCGTTAGGCATTCCCGAGAAACAGCAGCGCGCATAAGGCACGCTTCACGCTTACTTAGAAAACCAGCTTCCTCCAGCTGATAAATCAGCCCTTCAGCAGCGTTCTGATCAATCCCGCCACCTATAGTATGGTTTAAATGGGCATGCAGTGCCACGGTTGGTGGTAATTCAAAACGTTGAATACGAATATATCCCCCGCCACCACGCTTACTTTCCACCACATAACCTTTTTCCAGAGTAAAGCGTGTACTGATGACATAATTGATCTGTGACGGTACGCATGAGAACTGGTCCGCCAGGTCATTTCGCTGGATTTCCACCGTACCTTCGGGACTTTCATGCAAAATATTCTTCAGATATTGTTCGATAATATCAGAGATATTGCGCATCACTCATCCTCCAGTGCTTAAATCTTTATAATACCGATTGCAACTTGCATTCATAATGACAATGGTCTTTAATTGAACTTAAACATTTGTGGATAATCCCACGTGTTCAGAGGATCGGATCGCTGTCATTATGCTTCGTTGACTTTGACTTTCTTTGACTTTTTAATATTATAACATATTCTGTGCTAATTCCAAGTGGATTCTCTTATTTTTCACTTTTTTCAGCGAATGTATTCGGAAATAAAGAACTCTCCCAACTTCTTTCGAAGGGGAGAGCCTAATTTTTGTCAAGTATAAACGTCTTCGTTGTCCTTATTAGGACGATAAGCGTTTATGCGAGAAATATAAGGATAATGTATAGCGTGAAACTTATACTTTCTTATATTTTTAAAAATGATCAAATAAAGCTGTCTGTGCTTGTGGAATAATTTCTTCAAACCATTCCAGTGCTGCTGCGTGGCCAGAGACACTTCCATAACGAGCCATCTCTGTTGGTCGTTTGTATCCAAGCATCAAGGCCGTCAAAATGCCTATATCACAGCTCAAGTCTGCTTCCGCCCGTTCCCCTTCCACTCGTATCAAAGTAGCCGAGCCCTCATTAGAGATATTCCATGCCCATAACCCATCATTCCAAGGTGCATACTTATCTTCGATATATATTAGCTGCTTCTTTTGACTACTATTTCCTCTGAAGGCGTAAGTTTCAATGAATGACTTGGCATTAACAATCCGCCCCATAAAATAAGGATAATTCTCTTGTCCTATACGTGGATCTGGCAGCAAGAAAGGTAACATGTCATCCGAAGGCACTAGCTTTAAGGATGCACCGGTCACCATCGAATCATGGTTCGCAAGAAATGTCCACAGCCCCTGCCGAGCTTGTTCATTCAAAAAAACAAATTCATCAATAACCAGTTCTCTGTTCTCTACCTTATACAGCACATATCCCTCTGGTTCACCACTCTTGGAGTAAAATACTGCACTCTTTCCTTCATCATCTAGAACAGAGTTCTCCCACCAGTCCAAATCGCGCTTAAGTGTCCCGTTATATCTGACAGCGAATCGATTGTATAGGCTATCTAATACTTCGATATCTTTTATATCCCGTTTAACCTTGCCCTCAACTTCGACCTTTTTGGGAAACTTCGCTACTGGAATAGAGTATTTCTTATATTCACAATAAACCTCCCAGCCAAATTTACGATAAAACGGAATCAAGAACGGGTGTAGAAAAGAGAGCGTTTGACCTGCCTCATTCATCGTATGCAGCGCATGAGACAATAGATTTGCCACATGTCCTTGTCTGCGGTTCTCTGGCCATGTAGCCACTCCTGCTATACCACCCATAGGTACCACTCT
Source organism: Paenibacillus sp. FSL E2-8871 (assembly GCF_038000345.1). NCBI lineage: Bacteria > Bacillati > Bacillota > Bacilli > Caryophanales > Paenibacillaceae > Paenibacillus > Paenibacillus sp. FSL E2-8871. The sequence continues at coordinate 4,007,839 of NZ_JBBOBV010000001.1, forward strand.
GCCCTGTATGTAGACTTGGAAAGGTATAATCGTCAATTTAGCTTCCAATGTTCCGTCCTCAAAAGCACCCCATACCTGTTCAGCCTTAAATCTTTCTTTAGCACTTGCCCTTTTTTCACTAGGAAGCTTGTACTGAAAAGCATATTCTGACAAGTTCATGCTTGCATCGAATTCTTCTGAACGTAACTGTCTTATTACCACAAACTCACCTCATCCTTTATAAAATTACTTTTAGGATAAGTATAACAAGAGCGTCAATTGTGCGCTAATCTATTGCATTATTTATAACTTTATTTTTAGTTATCCACAGCTCTATGCAGTTTTAAAAATAGTCTTGAAATCTTGTCACATCCAAGTTAAAATAGTTATCCACTTATCAATAGCTCTATCCACATAATCCCGGTTATATCCACAGCAACCCGTGTACTACTTAGGTTTTCTGTTGACAGATCCATATAAATATGTATTTAATCCACACTATTTAGGGATTATTTCTCTTTCAATCATCTATCCACATGTGCGTAACTTTTCTGCAAATCCAAAAGTTTATCCACAAGTTTTCCACAGTATATAATAAACGCAAAAAAGCCACTGTCGATTACTCAACAGTGGTCTAATTGTGCTTGGCAACGTCCTACTCTCCCAGGACCCTTCGGTCCAAGTACCATCGGCGCTGGAGGGCTTAACGGTCGTGTTCGGGATGGGTACGCGTGGAACCCCTCCGCTATCGCCACCAAACATGCGTCTGTGAAACAGACGCTGCCGCGTGAAATTTCGTTCATCACCAGAAGTGAGAATGAATTTCTTAGCGTGTTACAGGCTTGATGCCTGAAAACTGAATCCGAATTGAATTTGCGTTCTAAGTATAGGATAAGCCCTCGACCGATTAGTATTGGTCAGCTCCATGCATTACTGCACTTCCACCTCCAACCTATCTACCTCGTCGTCTTCAAGGGGTCTTACTAATTGGGAAATCTCATCTTGAGGGGGGCTTCACGCTTAGATGCTTTCAGCGCTTATCCCGTCCGTACGTAGCTACCCAGCCATGCTTCTGGCGAAACAACTGGTGCACCAGCGGTACGTCCATCCCGGTCCTCTCGTACTAAGGACAGCTCCTCTCAAATTTCCTGCGCCCACGACAGATAGGGACCGAACTGTCTCACGACGTTCTGAACCCAGCTCGCGTACCGCTTTAATGGGCGAACAGCCCAACCCTTGGGACCTACTTCAGCCCCAGGATGCGATGAGCCGACATCGAGGTGCCAAACCTCCCCGTCGATGTGGACTCTTGGGGGAGATAAGCCTGTTATCCCCAGGGTAGCTTTTATCCGTTGAGCGATGGCCCTTCCATGCGGTACCACCGGATCACTAAGTCCGACTTTCGTCCCTGCTCGACTTGTAGGTCTCGCAGTCAAGCTCCCTTATGCCTTTGCACTCTTCGAATGATTTCCAACCATTCTGAGGGAACCTTGGAACGCCTCCGTTACTCTTTAGGAGGCGACCGCCCCAGTCAAACTGCCCGCCTGACACGGTCCCCGTACCCGATTAGGGTACTAGGTTAGAACCTAGATACGATCAGGGTGGTATCCCAACGGCGCCTCCACCGAAGCTTGCGCTCCGATTTCTACGGCTCCCACCTATCCTGTACAGATCGTACCCAAATTCAATATCAAGCTGCAGTAAAGCTCCATGGGGTCTTTCCGTCTTGTCGCGGGTAACCTGCATCTTCACAGGTATTAAAATTTCACCGGATCTCTCGTTGAGACAGCGCCCAAGTCGTTACGCCATTCGTGCGGGTCAGAATTTACCTGACAAGGAATTTCGCTACCTTAGGACCGTTATAGTTACGGCCGCCGTTTACTGGGGCTTCGGTTCATAGCTTCGGGTTACCCCTAACCACTCCCCTTAACCTTCCAGCACCGGGCAGGCGTCAGCCCGTATACTTCGCCTTGCGGCTTCGCACAGACCTGTGTTTTTGCTAAACAGTCGCTTGGGCCTTTTCACTGCGGCCCCCTCGTGCTATTCACACTACCGGGGCACCCCTTCTCCCGAAGTTACGGGGTCATTTTGCCGAGTTCCTTAACGAGAGTTCTTCCGCGCGCCTTAGAATTCTCTTCTCGCCTACCTGTGTCGGTTTGCGGTACGGGCACCTTCTCCTGGCTAGAGGCTTTTCTTGGCAGTGTGAGATCATGACCTTCGCTACTGTAATTTTCGCTCCCCATCACAGCCCAGCCTTAATGATGTGCGGATTTGCCTACACATCAGCCTCACTGCTTAGACGGACATATCCATCAGTCCGCGTCACTACCCTCCTGCGTCACCCCATCGCTCATAGCGGATTACGGTGGTACAGTAATTTCAAACTGTTGTCCTTCGACTACGCCTTTCGGCCTCGCCTTAGGTCCCGACTTACCCTGAGCGGACGAGCCTTCCTCAGGAAACCTTGGGCTTTCGGCGGATCAGATTCTCACTGATCTTTTCGTTACTCATACCGGCATTCTCACTTGTATGCTGTCCAGCGCTCCTTACGGTACACCTTCAACCCACATACAACGCTCCCCTACCCCAGATACATACGTATCTAGCCATAGCTTCGGTGGTGTGTTTAGCCCCGTTACATTTTCGGCGCAGAGTCACTCGACCAGTGAGCTATTACGCACTCTTTCAATGGTGGCTGCTTCTAAGCCAACATCCTGGTTGTCTGTGCAACTCCACATCCTTTCCCACTTAACACACACTTGGGGACCTTAGCTGATGGTCTGGGCTGTTTCCCTTTTGACAATGGATCTTAGCACTCACTGTCTGACTCCCGGCAATAAGTATATGGCATTCGGAGTTTGACTGAGCTTGGTAATCCTTGCGGACCCCGCACCCAATCAGTGCTCTACCTCCACTACTCTTATACCGAGGCTAGCCCTAAAGCTATTTCGGGGAGAACCAGCTATCTCCGAGTTCGATTGGAATTTCTCCGCTACCCCCACCTCATCCCCGCATTTTTCAACATGCGTGGGTTCGGGCCTCCAGTGCGTGTTACCGCACCTTCACCCTGGACAGGGGTAGATCACACGGTTTCGGGTCTACGTCCACATACTCATTCGCCCTATTCAGACTCGCTTTCGCTGCGGCTCCGTCTTCTCGACTTAACCTTGCATGTTAAACGTAACTCGCCGGTTCATTCTACAAAAGGCACGCCATCACCCATTAATAGGGCTCTGACTTTTTGTAAGCACACGGTTTCAGGTTCTATTTCACTCCCCTTCCGGGGTGCTTTTCACCTTTCCCTCACGGTACTGTTTCACTATCGGTCGCCAGGTAGTATTTAGCCTTAGCAGATGGTCCTGCTGGATTCATACGGGGTTTCACGTGCCCCGCACTACTCGGGATCCGTCTCGGAGAGAACACAGTTTAGGTTACAGGGCTTTTACCTCTATCGCGGGCCTTTCCAGACCTCTTCGCCTACCATATTCCTTTGTAACTCCATGTGAGACGTCCCACAACCCCTAAGAGCAAGCTCTTAGGTTTAGGCTGTTCCGCGTTCGCTCGCCGCTACTGACGGAATCACTATTGTTTTCTCTTCCTCAGGGTACTTAGATGTTTCAGTTCCCCTGGTCTGCCTCTACATCTCCTATGTGTTCAGAGATGAGTAACTGCGAATTACCACAGCTGGGTTTCCCCATTCGGACACCCCCGGATCAAAGCTTGCTTACAGCTCCCCGAGGCAGTTTCGTTGTTCGCCACGTCCTTCGTCGGCTCCTGGCGCCTAGGCATCCTCCGTGTGCTCTTATTAGCTTAACCTTGATTTTTCCGCAGGAAAATATCATACAATGACATTCTCTTTGGAATCATCTCACTAATAACATTTACTTGTTTGCACAAGTTGCTAAAAGATGTTCTAAAACGCAAATTCGTTTCGGTATCCAGTTTTCAAGGATCAAGTCTTACTGAGAGCTTAAACTCTCAAAACTGAGCAACGAGTGAGTAACAGGCCTAAACCTGAGATTTGGAAGTTTAACTTCCGATTTGAATGTCTTCATTGCAGAAGACGATTCTCCATAGAAAGGAGGTGATCCAGCCGCACCTTCCGATACGGCTACCTTGTTACGACTTCACCCCAATCATCTACCCCACCTTCGGCGGCTGGCTCCCTTGCGGGTTACCCCACCGACTTCGGGTGTTGTAAACTCTCGTGGTGTGACGGGCGGTGTGTACAAGACCCGGGAACGTATTCACCGCGGCATGCTGATCCGCGATTACTAGCAATTCCGACTTCATGCAGGCGAGTTGCAGCCTGCAATCCGAACTGAGACCGGCTTTGATGGGATTGGCTTCACCTCGCGGTTTCGCTTCCCGTTGTACCGGCCATTGTAGTACGTGTGTAGCCCAGGTCATAAGGGGCATGATGATTTGACGTCATCCCCACCTTCCTCCGGTTTGTCACCGGCAGTCACTCTAGAGTGCCCAGCTTAACCTGCTGGCAACTAAAGTTAAGGGTTGCGCTCGTTGCGGGACTTAACCCAACATCTCACGACACGAGCTGACGACAACCATGCACCACCTGTCTCCTCTGTCCCGAAGGCCGCCACTATCTCTAGTGGATTCAGAGGGATGTCAAGACCTGGTAAGGTTCTTCGCGTTGCTTCGAATTAAACCACATACTCCACTGCTTGTGCGGGTCCCCGTCAATTCCTTTGAGTTTCAGTCTTGCGACCGTACTCCCCAGGCGGAGTGCTTACTGTGTTAACTTCGGCACCAAGGGTATCGAAACCCCTAACACCTAGCACTCATCGTTTACGGCGTGGACTACCAGGGTATCTAATCCTGTTTGCTCCCCACGCTTTCGCGCCTCAGCGTCAGTTACAGCCCAGAAAGTCGCCTTCGCCACTGGTGTTCCTCCACATATCTACGCATTTCACCGCTACACGTGGAATTCCACTTTCCTCTTCTGTACTCAAGTCACCCAGTTTCCAGTGCGACCTCAGGTTGAGCCCAAGGTTTAAACACCAGACTTAAATGACCGCCTGCGCGCGCTTTACGCCCAATAATTCCGGACAACGCTTGCCCCCTACGTATTACCGCGGCTGCTGGCACGTAGTTAGCCGGGGCTTTCTTCTCAGGTACCGTCACTCCGATAGCAGTTACTCTACCGGACGTTCTTCCCTGGCAACAGAGCTTTACGATCCGAAAACCTTCATCACTCACGCGGCGTTGCTCCGTCAGACTTTCGTCCATTGCGGAAGATTCCCTACTGCTGCCTCCCGTAGGAGTCTGGGCCGTGTCTCAGTCCCAGTGTGGCCGTTCACCCTCTCAGGTCGGCTACGCATCGTCGCCTTGGTGGGCCGTTACCCCACCAACTAGCTAATGCGCCGCAGGCCCATCCCTCAGTGACAGATTGCTCCGTCTTTCATTCTTCCTTCAGGAGAAAAAAGAAATTATCCGGTATTAGCTACCGTTTCCGGTAGTTATCCCAGTCTAAGGGGCAGGTTGCCTACGTGTTACTCACCCGTCCGCCGCTAAGTTATTTTGAAAGCAAGCTTTCAAAATAACTCCGCTCGACTTGCATGTATTAGGCACGCCGCCAGCGTTCGTCCTGAGCCAGGATCAAACTCTCCAATTAGTATTGAAAAGAGCGATATGCTCATTTTGAAACTGACGATTCATTAAATGAATCTTTTAAAAATTAACGCGTTCCATTTGTTCAGTTTTCAAAGAACTTGCTCCCAGCATTTCGACATCGACTGTCTCTTGCACAGGAATTAGAGTATATCATGTTGTCATATTTCTTGTCAACTTATTTTTTCATCGTTTGTGTTTCATTTGTTCGATGCGTCATAAGCACAAGAGATAATATACCATGCTGTTCTTATGTTTGCAAGCTTTTTTTGAAATAAAAATAATCTACGAATAAATACTTTCAAACTAGCACAAACCAACACAAATTGTTTCCAATAATCCTTAATTTATGGCTAAATAGAATTTATCGTAATCCCATATATTAACTTCTAATAATACGTATGAGAGGAGTCTAAATGAAAAAAAATCCATCTAGTGCTGCGACCCAAACAAACACCAAGGACAAGGAGCAGCGTAATCTGCAGCAAGCAACAATCTATAAGATTTTGCTGGCTGTCAGCTTTGTTCATTTATTTAACGATTCTATTCAGGCAGTCATCCCTGCAATCTTTCCTATTCTCAAAGATAACTTGATGCTCTCCTTCGCTCAGATTGGGTGGATCTCCTTTGCCTTAAACATGACGTCCTCCGTTATCCAACCAGTCATTGGGTATGCGGCTGATCGTAAGCCTCGTCCTATATTGTTACCACTGGGTATGTGCAGCACATTTCTAGGCGTACTTTTATTGGCTTATGCCAGCAACTATATTCTTGTATTGTTTTCCGTCATGCTGATCGGTTTCGGATCTGCTACCTTTCATCCCGAAGGCATGCGTGTTGCTCATATGGCTGCCGGTCAGCGGAAAGGTCTTTCGCAATCTATTTTTCAAGTCGGCGGCAATGCCGGACAATCTTTAGGACCAATGCTCACGAAATGGATATTCATTCCCTTTGGGCAGATCGGCGCTCTTGGCTTCACTATCGTTGCGGCTGCCGGAATTGCCGTACAGACCTATGTCGCTCGCTGGTATCGAGAGATGCTGGATGCGGGATATACGTTTCATAAAAAATCAACAGCTCGTGCAATCGATCCTGCCCGACGCAAAAGTATTCGAACGGCAACAATCATCCTCGTTTTCCTAGTCTTTGTTAGATCTTGGTACGGCGCTTCTATCGGTAGTTACTACGCTTTCTATTTAATGGACAAATATCAAATGACGCTTGATAAGGCCCAAATCTATATTTTTATGTATCTGGCAGCTGGAGCTGTCGGTACATTCTTTGGAGGCCCACTGGCAGACCGCTTCGGACGGCGTAATCTCATTCTTCTCTCTATGGTCGGAACAGTGCCCTTCGCACTGGCTCTACCCTTCTTGAACCAAATGTGGGCAGCTATACTCCTGCTGATTGGCGGCTTCATCCTTTTGTCCAGCTTCTCTGTTACTGTAATCTATGCTCAGATGCTTTATCCAGGCAATATCGGAACAGTTTCAGGGTTAATCACTGGTCTTGCTTTTGGGCTCGGAGGAATTGGCTCCTTGGTACTCGGCAATCTGATTGACAGCATTGGAATTTCAAAAGTGTTTATAGCTTGTGGATTCCTACCTCTTTTGGGTTTCCTTGCTCTCCTGCTTCCTAGAGACGAGAAACTAGAAGAATGGGCCGCTCAATAAACATCAGTAACATCAGTAACCACTTAACGCCTTACTCATGACTGTAGAAAATAGAGCGGCAGCCTTCCCGCTGCCCTCTGTCATATAATTATCCTTATTTGTACGATCAAACCCCATCCACACTGCAGCTGTCCATTCCGAAGTATAACCAACAAACCACAAATCCCGGTTAGCTTTCTTGCTTACGCCTGGCAGATCCAATTGGGTTGTTCCGGTTTTCCCCGCTACAGGCCTGTTCATTTGCGCTTTTTTGCCCGTTCCTTCATTGACAACATTACGTAGCATCATCGTCATTGCCTCTGCGGTTCGTTGCGATATTACCTGCCGTGATTCGGAGAGATGTGAATACACAACCTCCCCTTTTGAATCCATTATCGTTCGTACCATATGAGCCTCATTGAATTTACCTCCATTAGCAAAGACACCATAGGCTTGTGTCATTTTAAGTGGAGATACCCCATTATGAAGCCCTCCTAAAGCTATTGATAAATGGTTATCCTCCTCTGTCAGTACAATTCCTAATTTGGCTGCAAATTGCTGTGCAGAAGAGATTCCAACCTGCTTCAAAAGCCAAACAGCTGGCGCATTCACGGATTTTTGCAGCGCTCTACTCATTGTGATTTGACCTTGATACACACCGTTCAAATTCTCAGGTACATAGTTTCCATAAGCGTATTTGCGATCAGAAAGTATGCTATTCGGGCTAAACTTCCCGCTCTCTAGCGCGGGTCCATAATCAATGATCGGCTTGAAGCTGGAGCCTGGCTGCCGCGCATCAATTGTAGCTCTGTTCAAGCTCCCCTCATTTTGTTCACGCCCACCAATTAGTGCCACCACTTCACCTGTACGATGATCCATTATGGTCATAGCTGCTTCTACCTGCTGATCTTTTCCGTCAGGCGGGAAAGAAGAACCCTTTAGAAAAGCCTGCTCTAGCGCCTGCTGTGCTTTAATGTTCAACCCTGTAACGATAGTATAGCCACCCGTTCGAAGCTCCTCCACAGACTTCCCAGTGATCTGAGCCGCTTCCTTAAGCGTAGCGTCCACATAATGCACACCAATGACTTCTACTTTGTTCGCAGCGGGAGGTTGATACTTTTTATCTCTGGCCTCAAGCATTTGTTCTTTAGTAATCAGTCCTTGATCTAACATAATCTGTAGAACGAGATTCCTTCTTGTTTTGGATAATGTACTATTGTCTACCGGATTATAAATAGACGGTCCTTTAGGGATTCCCGCCAAGGTGGCGATTTGCCATATTTCTAGTTTTTTCAAATTGGATACGCCGAAGTAACGCTCCGCAGCTGCCTTTACTCCATATTGTCCACGCCCCATGTAAATCTGATTGAGGTAAAGCCCTAAAATCTCTCGTTTTGATAACTGCCTCTCCAATGCAAGAGCAATGGATGCTTCGTTTAGCTTACGTATGACATTCTTGTTCCTGTTCAAATAAAGATTGCGAGCTAGCTGCTGAGTAATACTACTCCCGCCCTCAGAGAGATCCATATCCACAATATTATTTAGAAAAGCGCGAGAAATCCCTTTATAATCTAATCCCTGGTGGCTATAAAAGCGTCGGTCCTCCACCGCTAAAAACGTATTTATCAATAATGCAGGCATTTCCTCCAGCTCCGCTGAATGTCTATACCCCGAGCCCGGTAAAGGGATCATTCGTAATGTCGTCCCGTCCGAGGTCTTAATGATGCTCGATTCCGGCAGCTGAAGTTTATCCTCTTGCTGTTTAACCACTTGCCCGCCGTATTGAAATACGTAAAGCAAACCCACGAGCGCTATTATTATTCCAATGATACTCCCATCAAATAATAAATATCCCAGACGGAGTATCCGGGTACGCACGATCCATCTGCCATCCTTGCCTGAATGGGCTACACTTTGTTTTTTTTCGGTAACGGCATTCATGATTCTATAATCAGGTTCTCTAAGAACCGCTCCATACTACGGGCTTCAACACTCGCTGCTTCAAGAAGTGCTTGGGCTTCCATCCCATCATCCGTGTTGTCAGCCTCCTCTACCTCACGGAGAGCACGGAGAATTGCCCGAGTTCTTATCAATAAAGCTACAGCTGGTGTGTCCTGCATCGTTTCTGTTGCTACGCCTCTATTCGGAACTTCAATTCTTTGCATGCGATTCAGGTTAGCGGCGATTTGGCCTAATTCTCCTCCAGAGAGAACCTTGATTTCTTTTGTTACTCCCTTGTCTGCTAACTCTGAGCTTCCAATCAGTACCGTGTGCAAATCATCGGCAATTTTCTGTGAACGGAGAATAAACAACCCACTGAAGAATAGAACAAATAGAATTATGACGCTAGGGATTGTTCCAATATGATTAATGGTCCAATGGATAAGACGAACAAAAAAGACGCCTGACTTCCCCGAATAATGAGAATACAGCAAAGCAACAGCCCGCTGGACAGCAAAAAGAAAGGCAGCACTCAAAAGAGCACTCCCTATAAAAATATAAAGATAATGGATGCGAACCGTCCGAAGTTTGTGCATAGTCATTCCCTCCTTGTGCTCACAAGGATATCTTCCAAATCTTAAGAACCCGCCAAGAGTTTTCTTAAGATTCTATGAAGAATGGGAAATAGGTGATAAAATCCGTCCGAAGCGGGGAGCTTTCTACATAAATAACGCCATCGTGGCGTTCGACGATACTTTTGGAAATGGCAAGACCTAGGCCTGAACCGCCTGTATGCTGTGAACGAGACTTCTCTGCTCGATAGAATCGTTCAAAAATAAACGGGATATCGCTCTCTGCAATCATCTCTCCAAAATTGCTAATGCGGACAACCGCTTCATTTCCCCTTTTACTGAAACCAATCTCCACTTTCCCGCCGCTTCTACCGTAACGGATCGCGTTCGTAATCAAATTTTCATAAGCACGAACTAATTCTTTAGGGGAAGCCTCTATCCACAACTCACCAGCTTGGTCATCGATCTCATAGGTCATTTCAGCCTTTGTTAGTTCGGGAACTGACTCCTCCGCTAGCTGCCGTATAAATGCTTTTAAATCTAATCGCTCCATAACCAGAGGGTATTCCCCACTATTTACGCGTGTATATTCAAAAAGATCGTCGATCAGTTTACGCAGCACAAGGGATTTGTTGTAGGCTATGCTCACGTAATATCGTATTTCTACTTCTTCCTGGCATCGATCTTGCTCGATATATTCCAGAAAACCGAAGACAGAGGTAAGGGGGGTTCGTAAATCGTGGGAGACACCCGTGATCAAGTCATTTTTTGCATTCACAGCTTTACGTTCCTCTTCCACAGAGTGCTGCAAACGTTCAGCCATTTCATTAATATTCTCAGCCAGCACTCCCAGCTCGTCCGTGGTTCTGACTTCAATTCGGTGCGACATCCCGGAGCTTGTGATTTCCCGAATTCCTTTGGTAATCTCCTCCAGATACAGTACTATTTTACGAGTATAGATAAAAAAGAACAGCAAAAAGCTGATAATACCAGCTGCGGTCAGCAGTGGCATAGAGCCAATATGATTAATGATCCAGCGTAAGATACGTGAATAGGGAGCCGACTCTGACACTGGATTCAGATAGATCATGAAATTAACGAGCTGGTAACCTGCAAACAGCAGTAATCCACCGGAAAGCACACTAAGCAAAAAGGCGTATATAAACTTCCAACGAATCGTAGTTATATATTTTGAATTCAAGAAGCCTCACCTAATCCTTTCAGGAAGGTCCATCTAATTTATAGCCAACTCCCCAGACGGTTTGTATATAACGGGGGCGCTTCGAATCCACTTCGATTTTATCGCGGAGGTTACGAATATGTACCATAACAGTATTACCCCCATCTAAAAATGGTTCGTTCCACACCTTATCGTATATCTGCTCTAAGCTGAGCACTTGACCTTGGTGCCTTGCCAAAAGTTCTAAAATAGAAAATTCCCGGGGGGTCAGCTTAATCTTCTGCTGGTCTATATGTACCTCATGCTTAGACGTATCTATAGTTAAATCTTCAAAGCTCAGTTTGCTGTCATTCCCTAGGCTATTACTATCTTTATTGAAAGCGTGATAACGACGCAGCTGTGACTTAACTCGTGCCACAATCTCCAAAGGATTAAACGGCTTGCCAACGTAGTCGTCCGCTCCTATGCTAAGTCCTGAGATTTTGTCCATATCCGTATTTTTGGCTGAAAGGATGATAATTGGCATCTTCCGCTCTTCACGGATCTTCATACATGCAGCTAATCCATCCATCTTAGGCATCATGACATCAAGAATAATCAGATCTACTTCTTCCTTCTGCAGACACGCCAGTGCCTCCATCCCATCATAAGCTTTAAGCAGGCGATAGCCCTCATTACAGAGGTATATCGATAACAGCTCTACAATTTCCTTCTCATCATCTACTAACAATATCGTTTCTCTCTTCACAGGAGGGGGTTCCTTTCAAATATAGTAATAATTATCTTTAGCTTCTATATTAGCAGATCCATTGAACGTTTTTCCTCGAAAATAGAAACATGTACTTAAAATCGAACGACAATAAGTAGGTTACGCAAAAAAAGGGTACCCGCTCCACTCGTACTTAAACGAAATGGAACTGGTACCCTTTTAGAATTTAGTAAAAATATGCTTACATCTCCAGCAGTCGAATCAGCTCATCCTCATCCTCGATGACCTGAATGCCCAGCTGCTGTGCTTTGGCCAGTTTACTACCTGCCTTCTCGCCGGCAATAACCAAATCCGTCTTCTTAGATACACTTCCAGACACCTTCGCTCCGAGTGCTTCCAGACGTTCGGCGGCTTCGTCACGTGTAAGCTTTTGTAATGAACCGGTCAACACTACCGTTTTTCCGCTAAAGAAGGAATCCGTGCTAACAGGGCGTGCGGCCTCAGGAGCTTTTGCTTCAACCCCAAGCGCGCGCAACCGAGCAACATTCGCCACAACTATAGGATCTGCGAAGAAGTTAACAATACTCTCGGCGACAATCCCGCCAATGTCTGGCAACTCGGCAAGTTCTTCCGCTTTAGCCTGCATCACAGCATCCAGATCGCGGAAATGATCAGCCAGCATCTTAGTTGTTGCTTTACCTGTGTTAGGGATTCCTAACGCAAAGAGGAATGAGGCGAGATCGCGACCTTTGCTATCCTCTAACGCTTGCAGCAAATTCTGTGCTTTTTTCTCCCCGAAACGGTTCAGCTGTACAAGCTGCTCAAAGGACAATTCATACAGATCCGCAGAATCATGAACATTAAGCTCGTCGTAGAGCTGACCTGCCGTCTTCTCACTAAACGTCTCAATATCCATCGCATCTCGTGAAGCGAAATGGGTGATCCGACTAATAATTTGCGGTCTACAGTTCAGCTTATTATTACAGAAAAGATGCGCACCGCGCATTTCTAGCGGAAATCCACAAGCCGGGCAATCCTCAGGGAAAATAATTTCTCCTCCGTCATTCTCTTCCGTTACCTTGCCGAGAATTTCCGGGATAACATCATTAGAACGCCGAATAAACACTCGTGAGCCTAAGGCGAATTTCAAGTTTTTGCGCTCAATATCGCCCACATTATTTAATGTGCAATTCTGTACGGTAACTCCAGCAAGCTCTACGGCTTCAACACGAGCTAAAGGAGTCACTTTACCTGTACGTCCTACATTCCAGCTAACAGACTCAAGCACGGTCGTTGTTTCTTCAGCTTCAAATTTATAAGCCACTGCCCAGCGAGGGAACTTGTCAGTGTAACCAAGAACTTCACGAATACGGAAATCCGTCAACTTGATCACCGCTCCATCAATGAGGTAATCAAGACTTGAACGACTCTCCTCGATTCCAGCAAGCTGCTCAGTCACATCATCGAAATCATTACAGTAAGTCAGATAAGGATTTACTTTGAATTTGTTATTCCGTAGAAAATCCATCATCTCCTGATGATCGGCGAACTCTACACCTTCTCCAAAACCTACATTATAGAAATATGCATTCAAACGACGTTCTGCAGTAGTCTTCGGGTTTAGATTGCGCAGTGCACCTGCCGCCGCATTACGTGCATTCTTAAGCGGCTCTGCAGCCCGGGTATTATAATCAGCGAGCACAGACAGATTCATAATCCCTTCACCCTGAACCTCAATAACACCTTCTTTAAAAGGAATCGTTAATGGAACAGACTTGATGGTCTTCACCTGTGCAAGTATTCCTTCCCCAATGACACCATTACCACGCGTCGATGCCTGTTCGAGAACACCATTCCGATAGGTTAGATTCAGCGTCAAGCCATCAAACTTCAGTTCTACTGCATAACAAGGATCAGGTAGAGGGTTGCCTGGGTTCTTAAGATTGTACTCATTCACTAAGCGAAGTACCCGCGTATTCCAGCTCCGCAGCTGTTCAATATTCTGCGCTTTATCGAGACTCCAAAGCGGAGCCAGATGCCGATGCGGCGTGAAGCCCTTAAGCAGCTCTCCACCTACACGTTGTGTAGGTGAATCCGGTAGTACGAAGCCACTCTCAGCCTCCAGTGCTACAAGCTTGTCGTATAAAACATCGTATTCCTTATCGCTGACTAGCGGAGCATCCAGCGTATAATAGTGGTAATTATAATTATTTAACTCCGCAACAAGCTCTTCCATCACATGCATAGCATCCATGCAGGTACATCCCTCCGTCAATAAGTTTCCTAATGGTTAGCGTGTTCTAAATATCCGTTCGTTAATCGTTTCCTACTATTATTCCACCCTGGTAATCGGCGCAAACCCTGCAAGCAGTCGTTTTACACCTACTGGTGCCGGAAAAGCAATCTGCAGCTCCGTATCATTCCCGGTGCCCTTTACAGCTACAACGGTGCCAGTGCCCCATTTGCCGTGCGAAACTTTATCACCCGCTTTGTAATCGCCAGCAGCCGCAGCCCCTGCTCCAGTAGCGCGCTGTGCGCCTCCGGAGGTTACGGTCACGCTGCTCTTGCTTGTCGCTGCGGACGCTGTGCTTCCGCTGCCAATCGGCGCCGCACCAGCAACTCCACTTCGGCCGCCGAAGTTCCCACGACTGCCGCCACTGAAGCCGCGTCCGCCGTAAGCACCGCCTACCTCTGAGCCTCCGCGTTGAAAGCGGTCCTGCGTCTTCGCGGTATCTTCTTTCAACTCCTCCGGAATCTCTTCAATGAAGCGGGACGGCTGATTCGCCGTCGTCCGCCCAAAGAGCGTACGCATCCGCGCGCAAGAGAGAAACAATTGTTTCTCGGCGCGGGTGATCCCTACATAAGCAAGCCGGCGTTCCTCTTCGAGCTCATCGTTGTCTTGGAAGGCTCGGCTGTGCGGGAACACGCCTTCTTCCATCCCTACGATAAATACCGTTGGGAACTCCAGACCTTTGGCACTGTGCATCGTCATCAGAACTACAGCGTCACTACGGTCCTCTTCATCATCATTCACACTATCAATATCTGCGATAAGTGCAAGATCCGTGAGGAAGGAGACAAGCGACTTGTCCTCGTTATTCTTTTCAAACTCCATCGTCACGGACAAGAACTCATCGATATTCTCTAGTCGCGAGCGAGATTCGAGAGTGTTTTCATTTTGCAGCTCCAAACGGTACTGCGACATCTCCAGTATTTTTTCCGTCAGTTCTGTTACGGACAAGAACTCCACCATACGGTGCAGAGCTTCAATCATATCGTAGAACTCTACTAGCATATTCCGCGTCCGTCCGGCAAAGCCCAAATCATCTACAGTTTGCAGTACGCGGAAAATAGAAACACCACGCTCACCAGCCGCAGCTGCCAGCTTACCAACCGTTGTATCCCCTAATCCCCGCTTAGGTACATTAATAATACGCGTCAGGCTGATATCATCATCAGGGTTAGACAACAGGCGTAAATAAGCGAGCAGATCTTTGATTTCTTTACGATCATAGAACTTAATCCCACCTACGATTTGATACGGAATATCAGATTTAATTAGAATTTCCTCGATTACCCGTGACTGGGCATTCGTACGATACAGTATCGCATGATTCTGGTAGGCTTGACCCTGTTTCACATTTTTGCTGATTTCTCCGGTTACAAAGTAACCTTCATCATGCTCGGAGTCCGCCCGGTACACCTTAATTTTGGCGCCTTCCTCGGAATCGGTCCACAGTTTCTTCGGCTTACGTCCACTATTGAGTGCGATCACACCATTGGCTGCATTCAGGATATTAGCAGTTGAACGGTAGTTCTGCTCTAGAAGAATGGTCTTCGCTTCTGGATAGTCCTCTTCAAAATTAAGAATGTTCGTAATATCCGCTCCGCGCCAGCGATAAATGGACTGGTCACTATCCCCTACCACGCAAATCCGGTGGTGGCTATCAGCGAGCATACGGCACAACATATACTGCGCTCTGTTCGTATCCTGATACTCATCCACGTGGATGTATTTGAATTTCTTTTGGTAGAAATCAAGGACCTCGGGAACTTCCTTAAACAGTTCGATGGTCTTCATAATCAAATCATCAAAATCAAGCGAGTTATTGCTTCTTAGACGTCTTTGATACATCTTATATACCTTTGCAACTAAGCCTTCAAAATAATCGCCAACCTTCTGCTCATACTGCGCCGGAGTGATCAGCTCATTCTTGGATGCGCTAATGATAGCCTGCACAGCTTTTGGTTCGAATTTCTTCGTATCAATATTCAGTTCCTTCATACAGTTACGTATTACGGATAACTGATCTGTAGAGTCCAGAATGGAAAAGTTGGAGGTAAAACCAATCCGCTCGATATCCTTCCGCAAAATCCGAACACACATAGAGTGAAAGGTGGATACCCAGATATCTCTTCCCTCAGGTCCGACAAGCTTAGATACACGTTCCTGCATTTCCCGCGCGGCTTTATTCGTAAACGTAATCGCCAAAATCGCCCAAGGCGGCGCCTTTCGATTGGCAATCAGCCAGGCAATTCTATGAGTCAACACTCTCGTCTTCCCACTGCCCGCACCAGCCATAATCAAAAGTGGTCCTTCAGTAGTTTCGACAGCCTGTCTTTGTGGAGGATTCAGTCGACTTACTGCGTCTTGTATGCTAATAAGTTGCATGTGTAACATGCTCCTTTCTAAAAATGAAATTACAAATCATTAAGAGCTAAAATCCAAAATTAGCGATTAACCGTTCGAGAACAAGCCACTACGGGTTCGGAGGGTTCTTACGATCGCTGTTAAAGCCCAATTTCTTGATTCCAATAAAAAGATTATCGGTTGAAATAGATCTTTAAAGGCGAACACTGGCGTTTCTCCAGAATCCCTCCGACCCTCCGCTTTGTCCGCACGTCAAGTCTATCTCTAATTTTTGATTGAAAAATCATAAGTAGTCCTAAAACTAACCACTAATTGAACTGTTCTTGTTGAGTCTTCTTCACAGCCGCAACTGTTAGCAGTGCCTGCTGTACATCACTATAAATAATATTGCCGACCACTACTGTATCACATAGAGCTGCTGCCTGCTCGGCTTCCGCCTCACAAGTAATGCCCCCACCATAAAAAAGTTGGGCGTGATCCACCATTTCGCGTACTGTCCGCACAGTCTCCATATCCCCGAACCTACCGCTGTATTCAAGATAAACAATCGGCAGTGACATCAGCCTGTCCGCAACCTGAGCATAAGCAGCCGCTTCTTCAGCATCAATGGCCGTCTCAGCCCCTGTAATCCGTGCAACTGAAGAGTCACTATTCAGCACAATATAACCTTCCGTTAGAAGCGAATCCCATGGAATCATAAATCCATAGCGTTCAATAGCTCGGCGATGATGGCCTACAATCCAAGCTGGATCGGGCGTATTAAGCACCATAGGGATCATATAAAGATCAAATCCGGGAACAGCAGCTTCAAGTTCGGATACCTCAAGTGCACAAGGTAACTCAAACTGTTTTACTCTTGCTAGGAGATCCACTGTATTCTCATAGGTTACTCCTGTTGAGCCCCCTATCAGTATGGCATCCGTGCCAGATAAGCAAACGGCCTCCAAATCCTCATCCGAAATCATCCGGTCAGGGTCTAGCTTAAATACATGCCGCCAAGGTTTGATCATTTGCTGCACTGATTTCATGAGAATCATCCTTAATTGTCATTTGGGCAAGACAAATACACTCCTGCCGCCGCAAAAGATATAGATCTAGTCTATGCCAGCACAGCAGGTGTGTCAATTTAAAGCGAACAAAAATGCGAACATTTTTTCGTATTTTTTAATGGTAAAAAGTAGTCTAAGATTTCAACGTACACCTGAGATGTTAATCAAATCCTCTTCGGGTACAAAATCAGTGTAAAAACCATCCACGCCCATACGGGCCAGTTCCCTAATTTCAGCTTCTTCATTTACTGTATGAACATATACACGAGCGCCAGCCTTCTTCAGCTTTTTAACAAAGCTCTTGGTGGCTCGGCCAACTGGCATGGTAATATCCACACCTGTTTTATTAACAAACTCAATAACTTGTTCATCCGTATCCTTGGATTGGTACAGAGTGTAAAGCAATTCTGGAAAAGAATACACCTTATTGATCTCATCAAGCATCGACTGATTATATATTTGTGGAACAATCCGATCTAATATGGCTGGATCCCGGCGCTGCGCCGCTTCTACCAACAATGTAAATTGTTTATTTATAAGTTCGGGTTTGATTTCTTTCGTATCGGTCACGATATAAGCATCTGGATAATGCTGCATCAGATCAAGCAACTTCTCGACATCGATCGGGGAGTATATATTCAGGATTGGGCTGTCCATGAATTCCTTATAATCTAGTACTACCCCTTGTTTATTAGCAGGAAGAACATCCAACTGACCTAAAAGCTTACTCATGTTGCCTGACCACTCATGCCTACCTACTAGCTGATCATCAGCCGATAATAACAAGTCTACTTCAAATACGCGAGTTCCCTGTGCATAATTAGCAACAAATGCTTCAAAAGCATTGGTGTACGTATGACCGTTAATGCCACCCATGGCATGTGCTATGACCTTGTGAGCTTCAAAGCCGCTTGCAGGCTGTTCATCTTCATTACTAAAAGCGATTACAAGTAACATGATAAGAGCTCCAATTACAATTACAGTAGCAACAATCTTTTTCTTATCCATAGTTGATAGTTTCCTTTGCGAAGTTTAGATTATAAAACAATAGATAAACAATACCCCGCTCTACCATAGGTAGAAACGGGGATCGTATAAAAGTTTAATAAATCCAAAATAGGTGCAGGAATCAATAAGCATTTTTGTTGACGAAGCCGTTGCGAATCGTTTTGAAAATAATTCGAATGTCAAACAGTAAAGACCAGTTCTCGATGTAGAAAATATCGTGATTGATCCGCTCCTCAATGGAAGTGTCACCGCGGAGTCCGTTACTCTGAGCCCAACCTGTAATTCCAGGTCGTACATGGTGCTTAACCATATACTTTGGAATTTCATCACGAAACTGTTCCACATAAAATGGTCGTTCTGGTCTAGGTCCAACCACACTCATATGACCCAGTAACACATTAAAAAATTGCGGAAGCTCATCTAGACTTGTCTTACGGATAAAGGTCCCAAATCTGGTTCTACGAGGATCTTCCCGCGTACTCCAGCCTGTATCCTCTTCACCATCCTGCTGCATCTTCATGGAGCGGAACTTATACATCATAAAATTACGACGGTTCAGACCTACACGTTCCTGCCGGAATATAATTGGTCCCGGAGAGGTCAGTCGGACACCAAGGGCTACGATGAGCATTACAGGAGAGATCATAATAATTGCGAACAAGGAGAACACAATATCAAACAATCGTTTTGCCATCTTATTACCCGTCATATCTAGTGGAATATCACGAACATTAATCATTGGCATGCCTGCAAAGTTATCAAAGTAAGGGCGGGCTGGTAAGTAGTCGAAAAAGTCAGGGATAATCAATGTGCGTACACCTGCTTTTTCACAGGCCGCAATAATTGAAGGATACTTCGAATGCGCATCAAGTGGCAGCGCAAGTATAACCTCATCCACAGGCAGCATCTCTAGCATTCCAGACAACTGGTCAACTGTTCCAAGAATCGGTTTATATCGTTGTTCCTCAATTCCATCCCATGTATGATAGTCATCCAGGAAACCAATCGCTTCGTACCCGAGCTCGGGGTATTGCTCCAGATTGTTATAGAATCTTTTGCCTAGTGTACCTGCGCCTATAATGAGTACGAACTGGCGGTTGAGACCTTTTTCACGTAAAGATTTAAGCATTTTCTTCAACACATAACGGTACAGCATAATGGAAAGAATGTTCAATCCCATGTAAAGAGCTAGATATGTTCGGGAGATATTTATTTCTTTCACGAAAAACATCAGACCGAGCAGGATGAAAATGCCCATAATATGAACTTGGAAAATCTTAATGAACTCATCGACAAACCGTTTCTTACGCTTCGGCAAATACAGCGACAGCAGTATACCGATTAGCACTGCAATTCCGCCATAAATCATACTCCAGTAAGCGTACGACTCTACAGGCAACGGGTTTTCATACTCCATCCAACCACTTCTAAACTTTAGCCACCAGGCTATAAGGAAGGACAGCTGGATGACAAGAAAGTCAGCCACCATATAGAGCTGTGTCAAAAATTTTTGATTACGCCGAATCATAAATTCACCTCAGTATTCTTTTCGTTACGTGCATCTGTTTCATTAACGGATTTAAGACTCTGAGCAGGTGATGGGACTGTCCTAGGAGAAGTTAAGGCATTCCGCAAAAGCGAAAGCGCGAACTTCACACCTACGCCGGCATATACTGTTCCATTTATCATACTGTTGTACTTCTTACTATAATGCTTACGATGAAATAAAATCATTGCCCGGTGGAATTCATAGACGATCTTAAACGGTCTGCGTCTGGCGCTGCCGCCTTTAAGATGCACGATAGAAGTCTTCGGATAATAATAAATCTCCCAACCAGCCTCTTTAATACGATAACACCAATCTAAATCCTCACCGTACATGAAAAACTCTTCATCCAATCCACCCACCTGGTTAATCGTCTCCCGCCGCAGCAGCATAAACGCACCAACCAGACAATCTATCGGGTAATCAAGATCAGGGTCCAGATAACCTAACTGGTAACCGTTAAACCTCGGACGATCCGGAAATAGCTTACTAAATCCAAAAGCATAATAGAACGAAGCAGACGGTGTAGGAAACCCCCGCTTGCAAGCTTTATCTAGCGAGCCATCCGGTAAAATAATCTTGCAACCTGACGCTCCTACATCAGGCCGACTATCCATAAAGGAGATCATCGTCTCTAGCGTATCCTTACGTACCACCGTATCTGAATTTAGCAGCAGCACATACCGTCCGGATGAAGCTTCCATCCCCTGATTATTAGCACAGGCAAAACCGACATTGTCGTTATTTGCGATCAACATTACACCTGGAAACTCTCTACTAATCTTCTCTACCGAATCATCATTGGAATTGTTGTCTATTAAAATAATCTCATAGGAATAGTTCGTTGCAGAGTCATACACCGACCTGAGACAATCCATCGTCAGGCGACACGTGTTGTAATTAACAATAAGTATACTTACATCTACATTCACTGCGTAACGCTCCTGACAAATATAGTAATCTACCGACAATAATTATAACATAAAACCTCCCTGAGAGGAGGTGACGTTTCAGGGAGGTTTTTCCAGATGCGGTTTAGCTTTCGTGTTTCTTTCTCTCTTTTATCGCGGCTTGTATATACTCCCGCTTCTTTTTTAACGCAGGGAGCTGAGTAAAAAAGGACTTCCACGCTGTAATTAACTGTGGCTCTCTCAGAAGCATATAACCATGAGCTGCAATTTCATAGGGGAGAGAAATGAAGATTGTCTTCAGCATAGTTCGAGTCGGTTCATTCTTGTAGATCATTTTGTAGCGGTTAATGTAAGATATTCGTCGGATGAACAACGGCTTAGTGTTACGACCAGACGTTTTCCAGCCACGTTCGTGATACCCGATCGCCTCAGCATCATAATATCCCTGCCAGCCGAATATCTCCGCCCTCCAAGCCACATCCACATCTTCCTTATAGGCAAAAAAGTCTGCATCAAAAAACTCGCCATCAACACTTATGTCGTTGATCATCCGTCGAGAATACATCGCAGCCGCTCCAGATACACCGAATACAGGACCCGATTGCGTCCATTGGTCAGCTGGCTCACCCGCACCGCGATCAAATGCACGGCGTGCTCTGTTCATTCGGAGACCTGTGCTGTCTACCAGCCCATGATCCGCCTTCAGCAAAAGCTTGCCTGTGGCGCTGCCGATCTGTGGATTATTCTCCATCTGTGTGATTAGTCTGGAGATATAGTCTGGAGCCAGCGTAAGGTCAGGGTTAAGGACGAGCACGTAATCTGTATTCGTGGCCGAAATGGCCTGGTTGTGGGCTGGGGCGAAGCCTGTGTTAAGCTCATTCTCCAGAAGGTCAATTGTTGGATATTGCTTTATCTCCCTTGCGGAGTACATAGCTTCATGCCCCACCAAGAATGCAGCGGGTGAGTCCGAGTTAAACTGGTGATAGAACGTTCTGACCTTATCCGCCGAACCATCAGTTGAAGCGTTGTCCACTACGACAATTTTTTTGACCAAATAATCCTGTGCCATTACTGCCTCTATACAATCTATGATGTCGTCAGCACTGTTGTAGGTGACGATATGTACACTTACTGTTTTGTTATTCATGAGTATCCTCGACTTTGTAATTTCTTGTTAACTACACACTCCCTTCTTATTATAACGAAAGAATACAAAAAACTCCCGTATCGTTATAAACGATTTGGGAGTTTCAATTGCTACTATCTTATTCTTTTAGCTCTAAGAGGAAATCTCTCAGGCCCTCACGCCAAGGTCGAATATCCTCAAATCCATTCGTACGTATCGACAAATGCTCCATCACCGAATTCCGAGGACGCGGTGCAGGTCTTGGGAACTGTTCCGTAGCACAAGGTTCAAGCTTTGCGGTGAATTTCAAACCCAAAATATCCTCAGCCTCTGCAAAGATCGCCTGTGTAAATTCAAACCAAGTACATGAGTCGCTATTTGACGCATGGTATACACCATACTTCTCAGTTTGGATAAGCTCAAGCAAGAAATGAGCTAAATCAACTGTATAGGTAGGCGAACCCTTTTGGTCATCGACTACTTGAAGCATTGGCTTTTCTTGACCAAGATTTAGCATTGTTTTGACAAAGTTATTCCCGTATTTACCATATACCCATGATGTGCGTACGATGAAATACTTAGAGGAAAGGGATTGAACTAACACTTCACCCGCACGTTTCGATTTACCATATATACTCTTAGGGTCTGTATTATCATACTCATGGTAAGGCTGTACTCCCAAACCATCAAATACGTAATCCGTACTAATGTACACCAGCTTAGCTCCAGCTTTTTCAGAAGCTAGCGCTACATTTCGACTGCCCATTGCATTAATTAAATAAGCTGCATCGATGTCACTTTCTGCCGCATCTACTGCTGTATGCGCAGCACAATGAATGACAGCATCCGGTCCATACTCACCAATAACCCGGATACACTGATCCAGATCGGTGATATCCATCTCTTGACGGTCGCAGCCCATCACTTGGTGACCATGATGCTGGAGTAGTAAAACAACATCCTGACCCAATTGTCCGGCCGCACCTGTAACAAGTACCTTCAGTTGAGCCATTATAGAGATTCTCCCAAACGATCGCCATATTGTAATTCAGTGTACTTCCGGTATTCCCCAGATTGAATGCGAGTCCACCATTCGCGGTTATTGAGATACCATTGGATGGTTTCTTTAATACCTGTTTCAAACGTATGTTTCGGCTTCCAACCCAGTTCGTTCATAATCTTGGTAGGATCAATTCCATAGCGTCGATCATGACCCGGACGGTCTTGAACATAAGTAATCAGTGAATCAGGTTTGCCAAGTTCCTGCAATACTGTGTTCACGATATGAACATTTGTACGTTCGTTATTGCCACCAATGTTGTATACTTCACCGTTCACGCCTTTGTGGATAACCAAATCAATCGCGCTGCAGTGATCCTCAACATACAACCAGTCACGGATATTCATCCCATCGCCATATACAGGCAACGCTTGATCCGCAAGTGCGCGGGAGATCATAAGCGGAATAAGCTTCTCAGGGAATTGGTACGGGCCATAATTGTTCGAGCAGCGGGTAATGTTCACTGGCAGTCCGAATGTCTCATGGTATGCACGTACAAGCAAGTCGCCACCAGCTTTACTTGCCGAATATGGACTGTTCGGAGTCAAAGGAGTTTCTTCAGTAAACAAACCGGTTGCTCCAAGTGATCCGTATACCTCATCCGTAGAAACCTGAACGAATTTAGTAACGCTATATTTTTTCGCCGCATCCAAAAGTACTTGTGTTCCAAGCACGTTCGTCTTCACAAACACTTCCGGCTCCAAAATACTCCGATCCACATGCGATTCAGCCGCGAAATTTACTACTACATCAACACCTTGGCTAAGCAAAGCACCCATTGCCTGTACATCTGTAATGTCTGCTTTTACGAACTTGTGGTTCGGATGATTTTCAATTGATTTCAAATTCTCCAAATTACCTGCATACGTCAACGCGTCTACGTTAACGATTTGATAATCAGGATGTTGTTGCAGCATGTATAATACAAAGTTGCTGCCGATAAAGCCGGCTCCGCCGGTGATTAGGAGTTTCATTTATAGACCACCTTTTGTTCAATGAAATGTTATGTTTATAATTCGAAGTTAAGTTCCGCGTCCATCAGTACAGGATGACGTTGATCTTTATCCGATAATATCGGACTAGAAGTCGGCCAATCAATACCTAACGCTGGATCATTCCATAATATGCCGCGATCATTCTCAGGGGAATAATATTCGTCCACCTTGTATAACACTTGGGTATTAGGGACCAACGTGCAGAAGCCATGCGCGAAACCTTTAGGTACAAGCAGTTGGCGTTTGTTATATTCGCTAAGAATTACGCCAACCCACTGACCAAATGTTGGTGAATTACGACGGATATCGACGATAACATCGTAAATAGCTCCAGTTAGAACACGGATCAATTTCGTTTGAGCTTTGGGATTCAGTTGGTAATGCAAGCCACGTAATACCCCAACCTCTGCGGAGAGGGATTGGTTATCTTGGATAAACTGATAGTTAACGCCGAGTTTATGCATGATTTCTTCGTTATAGCTTTCCATAAAAAAACCCCGGTTGTCGCCATGGACAACCGGTTCTAGTAGGCTTGCGCCTTGTAACTTCAAAGGAGTGACATTCATTTTGGATCTCCTCCTCGTTTCTATAGTTTTAATTTTCCAAATTCTTCATCAAACATAATATTCCTGGCCAATTCATTGGCTCTGGCTAGTGACGAATGCGTACCCGCATCAGTCCACCAACCGCCTAGAACATCATACGTCAGTTCATTTCTTTTAATATATGCATTATTTACATCTGTTATTTCAAGTTCTCCTCGATTTGAAGGAGTAAGCTTCTTAATAATCTCGAAGACTTTACTATCGAACATGTATATGCCGGTCACCGCAAAACTGCTCTTAGGAATTTGAGGTTTCTCTTCAATGGAAATAATCCTATCGTCTTGCAGTTCTGGCACACCAAATCTCTGCGGATCAGAAACTTTTTGAATCAAAATTTTCGCACCCACAATCTGTGTTTCAAAGTTCTCCACGTATTGCGAAATGTCCTCATCAAATACATTATCACCAAGAATAACTACACATTGATCGGAGCCCACAAACTGTTCTGCCAGCCCCAGTGCCTGAGCGATGCCACCAGCCTCATCTTGGACCTTATAGGTAAATGAAACATGCATCGTACTTCCACTTCCCAGCAAGTTAACCACATCACCCATATGTTCTTTACCAGTAACAATTAAAATATCCCGAATACCGGCCTGTTTGAGCTTATAGATTGCGTGAAATATCATTGGATACTTGCCTACAGGGAGGAGATGTTTGTTGGTCACTTTAGTTAGAGGGTAAAGGCGTGAGCCTGTGCCTCCGGCTAGGATTATGCCTTTCAACTTTTTCCTCCTATTCGTTTAAACAACTGTTATTGTTTAGTTTGATTAATCCGCTATATAACAAGAAGTATAGCCCCCAAAATTATAAGAATTACCCCCATAATTCTTTCACGGGATATTTGTTCGTTTAAAAAAAACTTGGAAATCATCATCGTCCAAATATATGTTACAGATGTTAATGGGTAGACGATCATATAGGGTAGTTTCTTTAGAATTATTATATTTAATAATGCTCCTAATAGATAGAAACATCCTCCTATAAAAAGATTGGTTATAAATAATTTGTTTATTCCAATTGAATATCTCGAAGAGCGCTTAAAAAAAAGTCCACCCATTGCTCCTAGGAGGGTCATACCTAGAATCATAAAAAAATCAGTCACTCTTACCACCACCTACTAAAACCGCACCCACAGCAATAATTATTATTCCTATAGTATGGGTGATGCTAAGAGTTTCATTTAATACAAATACCCCGATGAATACAGAAAATACATACCCAAAACTCAACAAAGGATGTAAGATAGACAGTTCACCATACCTTAAAGCTAGGATCATTAATACCGCCCCAATTACATAAAGTCCAAGACCCATGACTAAAAAGATAAAGTTTTCTCCATCAGAATACTTCCAACTTGCTTGACCAACTGAAGTAATTAATGCAGATAAAATCATTAATATGATTCCGGTTTTAGTTGTCTTTTTTTTCATTTTATGAAACTATATCCTCCAAGCAATCTTATTTTCTTTAGTTAGCGAACATAGAATTACAACGCACATTACTAGTAAATTCGCATATAAATACCTAAAGTCCTGTGCTGGTAAAGCAACAAGTAACATCGCAGTATTTAGAAAAATAGGTATCGTTATTAATGATTTACGCCATTCACCTCTTAATATAAGGGTGAAACCTAGTAGTATTGTTAAGAAAATATAGATAGCAGGCCTCCACATAACGAGAGTAGGCTTTCTCCAAGTTTGATCTAACACCTTTGTAATATTGGAGGTAACTGCTTTATTGATAACTCTATTGGATAATCCCATTTGCTCTCCAGACTCTTTAGGATAGATGCTTGTAGCAAATAAAGTGACAACCCCGTCATCAAATTGATTAACTTGCCAAATAACAGATGTTTGCTTCAAATAACTTTTGATAACAATTTTAGGATTATTAACAACCAAAGAAAACCAATTACTAAAAAACTCTTTTTTATTATTATTCAGGAATTCTTTATCAAATTCTTGATTAAACTTAAGAGGATCAACTGAATATGGGTTATAATTAGATTTCCATAAATCAATAGGAAAAATCGAATTAAAAAAGGCTATTTGCTTCTCATTCATTTCACCTTCCAACGCAATAACACTTGCTACTTGCTGTGTTGGTATGGCCAAAGCTTCGTTTGGATCAGAGGCGGTTACATTATAATGATTGTAGATAGGTCCCGTAATTATTATGTAAAAAACAATAACTACCCCGGAATATATATATAATCTGAATAAACGTTTTCTGAAAATCATCAAAAATAATATAATGGTAATAGAAAAAACCAGAACTCCATTATGTCTGAACAAGCTCAAACCCAGTGAAGAAATTACGAATAATGCTATATTTATTTTGTTATAGAACCATTCCCCCCCAGTGTTTATTATATTAAACAGTATTATCGTAAACAAGCATAAAAGCGAACTATATAATACGTCCTTCCATATGGTAATGGAATATATTCCATTGACAGGTATTAAGGACATAAAAGCTAAAATTACATAAATAGCCAGTTTATTAACTCCAGCCTTTTCAAATGAATAACACATATACCCAATAATAAGTGAGAGAATAGAAATTTGTGTAATAACAAAGGCTGCTGGAGAATTCCAAAGAGATGTGGTTAACATTATAAACCAAGTATGGGCTACAGGATGCCAATCATTAAAATTATGTGTAATGGTCTGAGACCACTGGTCTAAAGAATCAGGAGTCATTGCTGCAGGATAATAGGCAATAAAATACAAAGAAAACACAAGACATGGCGGAAGAGCATAGATAAGAATCTTGATTTTTGCAACTTTTTCATTTACTGAATCTGATTTCAAATTAATGATACAGGCAATCAGGAATAGAGTAACTGCATTTAAGGATAAAAATGCTGCCAGACTAACTAAGCCTTTTCCTATAATTGAACCATTGTGCAAGGTCAACCTGGAACCTTGAAGACTAAAAAAAAGAACTGAACTAAAAAAAATATTGAAAACAAAAGCCATTGTTTTCCCTTTTCTAGATAAGTGTGCATAAGGTTTAAAAGAAAACCCATTAAAAATAGAACAATATGACAAAAAAATCATGCCCATTAAAATAGTAATAAGACCTGTCTTGTATATTGAATTATTGGGTGACAGATAAGATATAAATCCTACCCCAGATATCAACGATATAGCAAAAATAATTATATACCTGTTCGTTTTAGATTTCATGAGATTCATGACTCCCAATATATCTTTTAATCTGGTGTAGCTGAAGTTCATACTGTTTTCTTGAATTTGAAACAACAGTATCTAATATTAGACCACATGAGAGACTCATAATAGATAAGAGAATAAAACCTACAGCAAGGACTGCAGAAGGCACTTTTGTAACATAGTTTGTGTAAAAAAATTCAATAACTACTGGTACACCTACTACTAGACCAAATACCAAGAAAATCAAAGCCCACATATTGAAAAAAATCAATGGTTTATAATCTTTAAAAAGGGTAAAAATGGTTTTCACTACTTTAAATCCATCCGAAAGAGTATTTAATTTTGACACACTTCCTGGCGGTCTATCTCTATACTCAATAGGCACTTCTTTTATTAAAAAACGCTTATCTAATGAATGAATGCTTAATTCCGTTTCAATTTCAAAGCCGGGACTCATTACTGGAAAAGACTTAACAAAAAACTTATTAAAAGCTCTGTAACCTGTCATAATATCACTTATTTTACTTTTATATAAAGTGTTTATTATCCTTTTAACAAGGTTATTACCGAATCCATGAAGAAGTCTTTTATTCTCCTCTGAATAAGTACCATTAGACAGTCTATCACCTATTACCATATCTGCTTCTCTATTTACAAGAGGCTTCAGAAGCGCATGAACAAACTCAGCTGGATATGTGTCATCTCCATCAACCATAATATAATAATCAGCATCTATATCCAAAAACATCGACCTAACAACATTTCCTTTGCCTTGCCGAGATTCTTTTACTATAGTTACATCATGTAACTTAGCGATTTCGATAGTTTTATCTTTAGAATTATTATCATATACATATATTTTTGCCTCAGGTAATTCCCGTCTGAAATCTGTAATCACTTTACTAATCGTTAGTTCCTCGTTGTAACAAGGAATTAAAATCGCAATATTCATTTATTAGTCCCCTAGAGTGTATTATTTAAAAAACTTATTTAGTTTCAACTTAAATGCTAACTTAATAAGTCGAGAGCCCCATTTAGAACTAGCAAGTCTCATTAGTTCGTACTTCTGAGCGTTGAGATCACTAAAATCATCACTATTATTAGCTCCATAACCTATCGTTGGATAAGTCATAGTTGGATTGTCCCACAAATATCCAGGTCCATTTGCATCAACTAGTTTAAATAACTCCGCACCATATTTTTCATATACAAGACTATTCATACTAGCCATTCGTTCACGGAGATAAATAATCATATCACGATTGAATTGACGAGACATGGAATTGGTTCTAACTCTATACTTCACGAGTGGTTCAGGAATACTTACGCCCAAACAACCATTCGCACACATAGAAATCCAGCCTTCATAATCTTCCATACCATATTCCATTTCACTTTTGTTAAGTCCATATTCTATGAAATCTTGCTTACGAACCACAACAAAAGCCGATAGCATATTTGATGCCAATAAGTACGGGAATTCAGTATTGAATGTAGGCCATATATTGCTGGAATTCCCGAAATATTGCAGCCATGAATATACAAATGATACATTTGTATATTCATTTAAAATCTTAATTGCCTTAGGATAAAAACTAGGTTCTATAAGATCATCTGCATCAAGAAAAGCAATATATTCACCATTTGCATTCTCTGCTCCAACATTTCTTGCATTTGCTAATCCCTTATTATTTATATCTAAAACTCTTATTTTCGATCCATTATCCCTATATTTTTCTAAAGCATTAATACTAAGAGGATCATTAGAACCATCGTTAATAATAATTATTTCAAAATTATCGTAATCTGTTTCCAATGCACTTTGCATTGTCTCTTCAATATGCAATCCCAAGTTATAATAGGGTATTATTATAGAAAGTTTACCTTTTTCATAAGGTATTGATAACGATCTATTTGCAGTTTTAGGACTTATATCTAGAAGCGAAGGAAACATAGTTTTAGAAGCCTTCTCCGTTTTTTCAATAATATTACGAAAAAAATCAACACGTAAATTCAGATTCTTATCAATATTACATAAATTACGGATTCTCTCATGCGCTCCGATACTCATTGTTTTCAATTCTTCTTTGGTTGAACTGATCATTTGCAATAGCTTATTTTCAAAATCACCTTCTATGCCCCAATCAAATATTAGTCCGGCAATCCCATCATCCCCAACCATCTCTGCTTGGCCCCCTGATTTAGAAACTAACATAGGAGCGCCTAACCACATTGATGTTAAACATGTATATGGGAAATTTTCATATAGAGAAGGAATAATTACAGCTTTAGCATCTAAGATTTCAGGATTTAAATCAGCCGGCGGAACAGCATCTTTGAAAATCAGCCTTCCTTCATTTATCCAACGACTATATTTATCCTTCAAGAATTCGCCTAGTTTCATTCCTCGTGGATGAAAATAAGTATCACCACCAATAATTTTAAGCTTAAATAAGTGTCCTTTCAGCCAGAGCTTTTCAGCACCACTAATCATCTGTTGGATACCTTTTCTATATTCAGCTCTTCCGAAATATAACAGTGTGTCCGATTCATAGTTCCTAACATATTCCTTGTTGTCATATTCCTCTAAATAGTATGGTAAGTTTATAACTTGAATAGGATTTTCCGGAGCGACACTCTGAATTTGATCTGCTAAGAACTGGCTTGGACTCAATAATGCATCTGCAGCCTTCATGCAAAACTTCTCCATGTGCCCAATCCAATAATTAGGAAATTTATATCTAGGAGCTTGATTTACTTTATCCAATTCAAACGTGGGCGTATGCAAGTGGAGAGTAACAGGAATCCCAGATATGTCTGAATCGAACTGCCACTTTCTCATCAGTAAGTAATATCCAATACCATTGTAATCTTGAACCTCTATCACATCTGGTTTCTTCCCATCAGACCTTAGCAGAGATGCTACCTCGTCTGCATATTGATATGAAAGTGCTGTCCAATATCCAAGGTGGTTATAATATTCTCCTTGCATATGTTGGAAACGTACAATCCTTAGGTTAGGCTCTTCATAAGTAACCGTACTTTTGTGAGGGTCTCTTACTAATATGGTAACCTCATGGCCACCTCTCGCCATCATAACTGCTGCTTGATTAACATACATCCCTATTCCCCCGCCGTAATCAGGAGGATATTCACTCGTAAGAATCCATATATTCACACTTTTCACCCATATTATTTATTTTTTTGAAAGTAGTTCACTGAAGTAAGCATCAAATTTCATGCATTGCTTTGACCAATACCACTGTTCAATAGAATTAAGATTTTCGCCCGATAACTCAAGAAGTTTTTTTCGGTTTTGTTCCAATAAAATTATCGTTTCTTTTAGAGCCTCTTTTGTGCGTTTAATAATATACTGCTGTTGTTTAGCTCCAAAAACCTGTGGTACTATGCCAACGTCAGTTGAAATTACAGGAACCCCACAAGCCATAGCCTCTAAAACAGGATTAGGAGTACCTTCAATTAGAGACATACAAACTAACACATCTATCTTCTCATAGTAGTGAACCATTTGCTCATGAGGAACAAAACCATCTACTCTGTCACAATAAAGCGATTCAATTAAGTAACCCTCATTTTTCAACTCTTCTACTACAGGTTTCACAATTGTAACAAACCCTTTAAAATCCATTTCTACTGCTGCCCATTTGCTATTGCCTACCCAACCAATAATAAGAGGGCGCTTCTTCATATTAAAACGATTAAGATTTTTCGGATAAAAGAATTTTTCATCAATTCCATCTTCTATGATAGAGATGGGATTTTGATAAATAGAAATTTTTCGATAGATTTTATCTAGTTTTTCTGATGATACATAGTAATTGAAAGTATTAAACAATTTTTCTCTTTCCTCAATCTCCTCTGATGCTAAAAAAAGATGATCATATACACTGGTAGATAATATTTTTTTGTATAAATATTGATCCAAAAACTGCGCAGCTGAAATATTCAATGGATTTAGATATTCAACGAACCTATTTTCATCAGAGATAATAGAAATCATTTCTCTCCAGAAGAAGTGAAGGATGTCACAATCAGCAGCACGGAACAGAAGCTTAACAGGATCCCAGTTACAATCCTCAAAACTAATCAATTTTATCTCATATCGGTCTCCTAGATTCTTTTCAATCTGTCTGGCTATGTTACCAAAAGCCCAGTAATCAACATCAGTAATTAAAGCGATTTTTGGTAAGGGGTTTATTACACTTTCAGTACTTGTAGACAGTGGAATCTTCTGTCCTAAACCCTTATTCTTTTCTTCCAGCCATTTGACCAAATTCGTATCCCATATTTTATAACCATACTTTTCTTCCAAATGCCTAGCTGATTGTTGAATAATATTGACTGAGAACCTTCTTTTTTCATATTCGATATCTGTTTGTTCAACAGGCTTAGGATGATCATGAACCAAAGATAACACACAGGTGTTTCCTATTTTATATCCTTCTCTGAAAATCCTTATCGATAAATCAGTATCTTCAAATCCAATAAACATTTTATCATCGTAACCACCCAATTTTAAGAAGGTTTCCTTCTTTAAAAGGGAGGCTCCTCCGAATAGGAAGTTAGATAAAAAAGGTTCTTGTAAGTTATGTTCAAACTCTTCATAGTTGTCTTGTTTATAACAAGAGCCTCCGCCTACATTTATCTCTCCATTGGTTGAATCCACATACAAATGACCACCCAAAGCAAAAACACGTTTTTGATCGGGATCAAGTAAAGGTATATTCATGAAGTGGCAACCCAAAAGGGAGATTTCTTTACATATTTGAGTAAGCGGATTGTTCAGAAAATATATATCATTATCCAAACAAAGAACCCATTCAGTATTGACATGATTCATTGTTTGATTTCTGCCACCTGCTACCCCGTAATTATCTCCCAATCTCACAATTTTTGATTTAAACGAACATTTCGCACAAAATGCTTCTATTTTAATTAATTCAGATTCTTGGGATCCGTTATCAATTATTAAGACCTCTCCTTTGAAACCAACAAGGTGACTCTCAATAGATTCCAGCAAACGGATTGAAAGTTCTGAGCGGTTAAGAGAAAGAAATGTTATAGTAAGATTTTCTCCATTAAAACCAATATTACTTCCGTACAAAACATAATTATCACTTTCTAATAAGTCACCGTGTTCTGTATAATAATAAGAAGTTTTCTGCACACCGTAGTTTAAGTACGACATTTAATCCCCCCACTACCTCATCCTATTAAAAAAACTACGTAAGGGAGCTGTTATTTTCCAACTTTTGGAGTTAAATAAGGACTGTAACTCCGCTTCCAATTCCCGAACTTTTTGGCTATTCTCATTATTTTGATTCCACTTTTGAGCTTCAGTCAAATTTTTTCTAAGAAATTCATTTTCTCTGTTTGTACCTTTAACAGCAATAGAAAGCTTTTTATTTTGACGTCTGTAGTTGGTTAACTCATCTTCAAGATTCTTTATCTCATTTTTTTTCAACTGTTCAAGTTCTGCATTTAATTTACTAATCTGAGAGGATAGTTCATGAACTTCTGCCCGGTAAGTTGTTATTTTTTCATCAGAGTGTAAATAATCCGAATAAGATACCACTCTCGCTTCGTCCATTGAGGTACCGTAGTATGCAGAAGTGTTTACAACCCCAATTTCGGGCGGTCCCCATATCCCTATAAAATAGCTAACGTTAGTTTGATCAATTTTATGAAAGGATGGTAGATTAATCGTTTCAGCATCCTTATAAGAGAGCATTGTATCCATACTATGTTCTCTGTTATTTTCAATTAGCGAATCTTTAAAGCTAATATTTGCAAATCCACTAACAGGCATACCAAACATATAATTTCGGGAAGCTCCTAGTACGCCTTCACACAGTTCACAAAACTCAGAAAAGGAGTACTTCTTTTCATGAAAAGGATTGGATTTCCCTGGTTCGCTGTAATACCAATTATCATTCGGACAAGAAATCAGGATGATACCATCCTTTTTAAGCCATCTTTTCAGATTCTCAAGATATAAAATAGGATTTGCTAAGTGTTCAATCGTTTCAAAGGAGACAATGAGGTCAAAATAGCCTTCTTCAAAAAAATCATTATCTTCTTCAGCATTTATTGTATTGAAATGTATGTTCTTATGACTAAAATTTTCTTTAGCATTATTTATCGCTTCTTGCGAGATATCAACTCCATGAACCTCTTTAGCGCCCCATTTTTCAGCCATGGCAAATGAGCCATAGCCCTCGCCGCAAGCTATATCTAAAACCCGTTTGCCTTGACAGTACTGTTTCGCAATTAAGTACCTTCCCAGATGTATTGAAGACTCCAAGGCGCTATATTCAGTTTTCTCTCCAAATTCAAGTCTTTCTATAAATTTCACATGATCCACCCTCTTATTTCAGATACTTTTCTAACACCTCTGCAGTAGGACCAACTTCAACAATTCTTCCTTTTTCAAGATAAGCAATTCGACTGCATAATTGCTCAACTTGAAATGTACTGTGAGAAACAAAAATAACCGTAACCCCGTTCGTTAGCATTTGCTGAATTCTTGTCATGCACTTTTCTTGAAACTTATAGTCTCCTACTGCAAGAATTTCATCAACAATTAGAATTTCCGGTTCAACTACTGTTGAAATAGCAAAAGCGATTCTAGCTAGCATCCCTGATGAGTAGTTCTTAAGTGGTACATCTAAAAACTCTCTGGTTTCAGCAAAGTCTACGATTTCCTCAAACTTTTCTGCTATAAATTTTTTGTTATAGCCCAATATAGCGCCATTCAAGTAAATATTTTCTCTGGCACTCAGCTCCATATCAAATCCTGCACCCAGCTCAATTAATGGTACAATCGAACCATTAACAGAAACTTTACCTTTTGTAGGCTTTAATACTCCTGCTATCACTTTGAGCAGTGTACTTTTACCAGCCCCGTTAAGACCGACTAAACCAAAAACCTCTCCTTTCTTAATTTGAAAAGAGATATCATTCAGCGCCCAAAATTCTTTATAATTCACTTTGCCTTTTAGCATTTTCACAAAATACTCTTTTAAATTATCTATCTTCTCAACTTGCATGTTAAAACGAATTGATACGTCCTCTATTGAGACGGCTATATTCTCCATATTCGTCTCCCTCTATATATACATAATAAATTTATCTTGTTTTTTATAAAAAATGTACACACCAATAAGAAAGGTAACTACAGAAGTCGCTATAAGAACCATATGTTGGTGCATGCTCGGCACTTCACTATATAAAATCAACTGGCGAAACATTTGTATTGCTTGAGTAAGTGGATTTAATTCAACCAAAGGACGAATACGTTCTGGTAAAATATCAATAGGATAAAATACAGGCGT
The DNA here is from genome assembly GCF_038000345.1 of Paenibacillus sp. FSL E2-8871. Taxonomy (NCBI): domain Bacteria; kingdom Bacillati; phylum Bacillota; class Bacilli; order Caryophanales; family Paenibacillaceae; genus Paenibacillus; species Paenibacillus sp. FSL E2-8871. The sequence continues at coordinate 4,042,988 of NZ_JBBOBV010000001.1, forward strand.
CAAAAAATTCAATGCGGTAATAAAAATTCCATATAGATGTGCTAAATCTCTAAAAAACACCGCTGCACATGATAATATCAGACTGATACCTAAACTAAAAATAAATAAATAGATTATTGGAATAAAAGATAACAGCATTGTGATATGAAAACCTGCCTGCGTAGCGATCATAACAATAACTACTGCTAGGAAAGATGTAAAAAGATTTATAAGGCTGAAAATATTCTTAGAGAATGGAAACATGTATTTCGGAAAATACACTTTTTTGATAAGAGAAGCATTAGAATATACTGAACCAAGTGCTAAATTAGTAGACTCGGAAAAAAAATTAAACATAACAGAACCGCATAAGAAATATACCGGAAAATTAGGAATGTTTGATTTGAATAGCGTAGAGAATACCATTGTTAATATTAACATTGTCATAAGTGGGTTCAACAATGACCAAACCACACCAAGTAAGGACCGTTTATACTTAACTTTAAAATCTCTGCTAACTAATTGAATAAGTAAATATCTATATTTCATGAAATTTTGAATAGGAGTGCTAAATACCTTCACCTAGCGAGCCTCCTCAAGTTCATTATTTCTTTTTGACGATTCATAGAAGTCAAAAGTCAATTTCAATCCTCTTTCAAGTGAATATTCCGGTAACCATCGAAGCTCTTCAAACGCCTTAATATTATCTAGACAACTATCTTTAATATCACCGGGTTTGGGATCTAAACTCTTGTATTCGACACCCTTCTGTGTAACTTTTGAAATAATCTTCACCAAATCTTTTAGGGACACTCTATTATTAGTTCCAATATTCACTACCTTTTCACTCCCATTATTAAGGGCAGCTATGTTCGCAGACACTACATCCTTTACAAATACGAAATCCCTAGTTTGAAGCCCATCTCCAAAAATATTCAATATTTTATTATCCAAAACATTATTCATGAAAATCGAAATAACTCCGCCTTCTCCTAAATGATCTTGTCTTGGGCCATATACGTTGGCATACCTTAGAATAGTATAATCAAGACCGTATAAGTCCGAGAATATCTTAATGTATGACTCTGGGACATATTTAGAAATGCCATAGAATGATGTAGGTATTGTACTATGATCTTCGTTTATTGGTAAATACTTCGGAGTACCGTATACAGCGGCTGAAGAAGCATATATAATTTTTCTAACTTTGGAACTCAAACAACTTTGTAGTAGATTTAAAGTGCCTCTGATGTTTAGCTCCTGGTCTAATAAAGGATCAACTAAGGATTTACTCACGCTTACCTGTGCAGCATGATGAATAACAATCTCTGGTTGGAATTCAACAAATACATCGACTAACTTTGGCGAGTTTATGTCTAACATAGCAAACTCAGCCGACTCGTTAATATTATCCATTTTCCCGGTATACAAATTATCTACAATTAAAACTTGATGTCCCAATAGGATCAATTCATCCACAATATTAGAGCCTATAAATCCAGCTCCACCAGTAACAGCAATTTTCATTAACATCTAACCTCCCAAAATGATCAATACAATATTTAAAACTCTAAATTGAGCATCAATATTATTTGTACTCAAATCAAAAACTCATTATTTTATTTTTAGTCCTCTTTCATTTATGCTAAAATATTGTCGTACCTACAGGAAAAGGAGATTATAACGTGTCGAAACCAGTATACGGTAAAAACGCCGCTCAGTCGAGAAATGTTGAAAAGATAGCAAGTCCGATATGGGCCTTGGTTGTTGCTTTTATTTTATTTTTGTGTTGGGCCCCATTTCAAGTGGGATTATTTAACGGACAACAATTAGACTTCGAGAAGCCAATCTATGTATCAGCACTACTTAGTAGCCTTTTGCTGCTAGTCTGCCTTGGCTTATACTACAAAAAATTCAAATTAGATGAACAGAGAGACTTAATAGCTTCAGCTTCTATATTACTTCCTCTGACCTACGCTTTATCATTGTTTGTTGCAGTTTCGCATTATACGGCGATGAATATGCTGTTTATTCAGAGCATGTATGTTGCAGTCTTCATTATAGCCTTTTATCTCATGAAGCAAAAGCAAGTAAATGTTGTCATTCAAAATGCTATATTGGCAATTGCATATTTCATAGTGGGTTTTGGACTCTTAAATTGGCTAGGCAGCAGTAAATTAGCCGGCGCTCTTGTGGGCTGGTTCTCAAACACTGTACGTAACGATATTTATTTAGATGCAGTTATGACTGACTCTAATGGACTTCGTCTCACTTCGATCTTTCAGTATGCGAATACATACGCTGCATTCTTAATGGCTTTTCTCTTTGTAGCAATATTCGTGCTTATTCGCTCTAAAAAATGGTATGGAACGTTGACGCATAGCTTTATGCTAGTTCCTATCATTGTATCGATCCTATTAACATTATCCCGTGGGGGCTTAGTCCTGCTACCTGTAGTATTTATACTACTGCTGTTATTCCTAAAACCTGCACAGCAAATCCTCTGGATTCTGCACCTTGGGATCGCCGGCATTGCTTCGTTGCTCATTACGACTCCAGTAACTAACCTAGGATTAGAGTTAAACAAGGAGTTCACTTCTTCCGGCGCCTTGAAAGGCTGGAGTTATCTGCTTGGAGCTTCACTGGCTGTAGCTGTAGTATCTTGGGTCATTCAAAGGTTTGTCGCTCCTTGGCTAGAGAAGAAGCTCAGCAATTGGTCTTCGCGTAAACTGACAGGTCTATGGATTCCGCTTGGTTTTGTTGCACTCGTCGGAATTGTAGCTTTCCTACTAATAGGTACAAGCGCAAAAAATATCTTACCTAGCAATATGGCAACTCGTCTTGAGAACATCAACTTCCAGCAACATAGTGTACTTGAGCGGATTACTTTTTATAAAGATGCCTTGAAGGTAGTTAAAGACTATCCGATCCTTGGTGCTGGTGGTGGTGGCTGGTCCTCACTATATGAGCATTATCAAAACAACCCTTACACCAGCCGCCAAGTGCATAACTTCTTTTTACAATACTTGATTGAGGTTGGGATCCTTGGTTTCATCGTATTTATGGGATTCATTTTGTATATTTTCTATAAATACATTCGTGGGTATGTGAAACGGGATAAAAATGATTTTGAGAATGGTTTCTTTTATCTAATTATTGCTCTATCCATTCTTGTTCACAGTCTACTAGATTTCAATATGAGTTATGCCTTTATGGGAATTCTCGTCTTCCTTGGACTGGCTGGCATGGCAGTTGTCATGGATAGCAAACAGCTACGTAAAAGTTGGAATAAACCTGGTTTGCGGCTTGGATATTCCACTGTACTTACGGTAGGCACTGTATTCTTGTTATTCCTCTCGATTAGCTATATCGGTTCTAGTAATGCTGCCATAAAGGGTAAAAATCTACTCGGGGTTAGTACTTCTTACGAAGAAATTAAAAAACCATTAACTGAGGCTTTAAAAACACGTCCAGGTCATCCAGAATCAGTCTTGTACCTATCCTCTTTAGATCAACAGGTTTTTAGTCAGAACCAAGATGAGCAATTTCTAAATGAGGCTTATAACGTACTGACTCGCGCACTAAAAGATGAGCCATACAATAAAAATATTCTAGCTCAATTAGTAAGCTATTATGACCTAAAAGGCCAAAGTGATCTTGCTTACGGTGTTTACCGTGACAATGCTGATAAGTTCAACTGGGATATCAACTGGTATGATACTCTCATCAGCCGTTCCTTTGCATTAGGTCAGCAAGCCCTTAACCAAAAGGATGAGACAAAGAAACAAGCGTATTTCAATGAAGCTCAAGAAGCATACAATCACGTTCTTTCTGGAATAGAACATCTGAAGACTCTTCCACCAGAACAACTGCAAGGACGTCCTTTCTCAGTAACGCCAACTATCGCTTTAAACGTTGGCAAAATGCAACTTTTATCCGGACAAGAGGATGCAGCCAAGACAACTCTGAAGCTTAATTCCGATCCTAATTACACGGATATAATGAACGGTGAAACTCCGTGGGATATAAATTGGTACAATTCACTAATCAGCCGTTCATTTGATTTGGGGCAGGCAGCTTATGCACAACAAGATAATCCAGATAGAATAGAAAACATGAAAGCGGGCTTTGTCGTTGGGCTTTTGGCCTATAATCAGGTACTTGCGGATAATGATCCTTCGAAAACATTTACTCCGGATGTGACACTGAAGATAGCAAAAATGCACTATATGTCTGGACAGATGCAAAAAGCAATCTCCATCTTGAAACCGGCCTTAAGCCAAGAGTTCGCAGATGCAACCAATCGTGAGGTTGCTCGTTGGTACCTCGCTACACTGACGAAAACTGGTGGCGAGGATCAGCAGATATACGATTCGCTGATCGCAGCTGATCCTGCGGAAGCAGCACAAATCGAGGCCATCGCAAATTCACAATTCTAAAACAGAAAGAAATCAAAAAAGCGTGCCGCTGTAATTACAGCGGCACGCTTTTTTCAATGATATGAGTTCTATTTAAATCCCTGCCTTAGCAACTTCGCTATCTATAAGCTCTTTCATATAACGAAGTAAATCATCTTTAAGCTCTTCATGCTGAAGTGCATAATGAATGGTGGTCTGAATGAAGCCCATCTTCTCACCAACGTCATGACGTTTACCTTCAAAGTCATAAGCAATAATCCGCTCCACTTCACTTAATCGGGAGATGGCATCCGTAAGCTGAATCTCTCCACCTACACCTACCTGCTGCTCGCCAAGCATATCGAAGATACGTGGAGTTAAGATATATCGTCCCAAAATCGCTAGATTTGAGGGGGCTTCTTCTCTCTTAGGCTTCTCTACTAGACGATTTGCCTTATAGACACGTTCTGCCAAAGGCGAAGCGTCTACAACACCATAACGCGATACTTCTTCCCATGGAACGGGTTGAACGCCTACAATTGAAGATTTATATTCATCATAAACATCTATCATCTGTTTGAGGCACGGTTTATCCGCTTCAACGATATCATCACCTAGCAGAACAGCAAACGGCTCATTTCCAATGAATTTACGTGCACACCAAATCGCATGTCCAAGACCTCTTGGTTCTTTTTGGCGAATGTAATGGATATCAGCCATTTCGGAGGATTTGCGAACGGATTCAAGAAGTTCCCACTTCTGCTTTTCTGCTAAGTTAAACTCTAGTTCAAAAGAGTTGTCGAAATGGTCTTCAATCGCACGTTTCCCTTTCCCCGTCACGATAATAATATCCTCGATTCCCGAAGCAACTGCTTCTTCGACAATATATTGGATCGTCGGTTTATCTACTATCGGTAGCATTTCTTTAGGCATTGCTTTAGTTGCAGGCAAAAAACGGGTACCAAGACCTGCAGCGGGGATAATGGCTTTACGGATCTTCATCACATTAACTCCTTCTGTCGGTTACTCTTCCATCTTAAATACTCTGTATAGTAAAATGGCATATTTTCTTTAATTATAGCAGTTATAACAGATTAATGTCAGAGTGTTTGTTATATTTGTATATCTATTCCAATCAAATCGGAGAGGGAGAAATTATATAAGTCTTTTACAAGATCCCCCCCTTTGCTAACTCTCACCTATATATTATCTAGTATATGCAAGTAACAAAGAGGACGAGAGGGTATCTACAAAAAAGGGCCAAGCAACACCAGTATCTACTGGTAGTCACCTAGCCCTATTTCTTTAACCTTTATTACTTCGCGTTAACCAATTGCCCCCGTGTAACCCCGAGCTGGTTGGTAGCCTTCAAGCTCTTCCATACCTGCGTACCAGAGATCTCACCACGCAGTGCGCGGCTATAGAGGCTAATTACCTCAGCCACTTGCTCTGGTGTCTCTTCCAGGAACTCCACACGGTACGAGGATACACCTAGATCACGGAAATTGTTCAAATACTCCGCACCGGACTGCTCAACTGCATTATAGACGGTATTGCGGCAGCCTTCATCCACACGAACTGGGTGAGACATTCCAATACGGTCTTGCAGGGAAGCGCGATGCTCTTCACATGGACGGCCACAGTTCGTAAAGTCTGTGCCTTCACTCATGAAGGTACAGTATACACAGTGCTCTGTGTGGAACATCGGCAAATGCTGATGGATTACAATCTCCATACGAGAAGTGTCGCTGTGCTCAAGTAGATCGACCATCTGTTGAATGTTCAAGTCATAGGATGGTGTTACCAAGTCACAGCCTGCCTCAAGGAACAGATCCACTGCCTTATGATTGGCGATATTCAGTGAGAAATCGCCAATCAAGCGAGGATGCACAGCATCCGGTTGTTCCTGGCGGCGGCGCAGGTAATAATACAGCGCGCCTGTGTTGCGAACTAACACGGCATCAGGCTGCAAGCGCAGGATATTGGCGTGGTAGCCATTCTCGCCCGGCATATGAATGCGCGGCGTGGCCAGCGCGATGCTGGCCCCTGCAGCCCGTACAGCATCTACCGCTGCCGGGAACTGCTTGATAAACTCGAAGTCGGCGTAGATGTTTCTCACGCCGGCCTCGAGCGCAGCCTGCACCTGCGGCAGGCTGCGGCACAGCGCGGTGAGCTCCGCTTCACCAGCGCGCTGCGGAGCGACGTCCCTGCGGGTAGCGTCGCCATAGACCTCGATCGCCCGTTTCACGTACACGGGCGGTTTCGGGCGCTCGCCCGCAAGCAGCTCCACCGCTTGGCGGCGGATGCTGTTCAGCTCGCGCATAGGGACGATCACGTCGCCTTGCAGATGCGACTCTAGCGCGTCAAGCTGGAACACGGTTCCGCCCAGGCGGCCGAATTGTTCTTCCAGCAGCGCGGCATCCATCGGACGCTTTTGCGCTGTTTCCAGCGCGAGCTCCGAGTCTACACGGACGGTAACGTTCTTCTGAACGTCCGTCCACCAGGTGGTCAGCTTCTCGCCGACGCAGCCCTGCACTCGCACATGTACCGGGAATACCCGGTACGGCTTCTCAGTCTCATAAGTCTGGCGCAGCGCCTTGTCTAACGCAGGGTCATTTGTCTTCCAAATGCGGTCACCGACATTTAGACGACGCAGATCCACATCATTACGACCGGCTACGATGTCGATGATCCAGCCTTCTCCGGCTTCACCTTCGAGCTTCACACCTTTACGACGAAGGTCGTAAACGCGTCCGCCTTCTTCTTTTTTCGTCGGATCCCCTGCATCAAACACGATTCCGTCTCCCCGCTTAAGAGGTGCATGAATACGGCAGACAACTCCATCACGAAGAATTTGTTCAACCGTTCCGAGATATACACCACGGCTTTTCGGGAAAGTGCCGTCTACGAGCTTTTTATTGTTCGTTCCATCTAGGAAACCATGCGTGAAGCCGCGGGAGAAGCTTTGTTGCAGTTCACGAACTTCTTCCTTCGATGGTTTGGACATATCGCCATCAAAATACCGATCAATTGCCTTACGGTACTTACTAACTACATTCGCAACGTATTCCGGGCTCTTGAGGCGCCCTTCGATTTTGAAAGAAGTTACACCCGCCTCGATCAGCTCAGGCATAAGATCAATAGCTGCCAAATCCTTAGGGGAGAGCAAATAAGTCACATCACCCATTGGTTTAACTTCTCCATCTACCATCAGATCATAAGGCAGACGGCATGCTTGGGCACATTCTCCACGGTTGGCGGAACGTCCACCCCACATTTCCGAAGTCAGACATTGGCCCGAATAAGAGACACATAGGGCTCCGTGTACGAATACTTCCATCGGCAGACGGGCTTGCTCCCCAATCGTCTTAATTTGCTTCAGATTGTTCTCACGACCGAGTACCACACGCTCCAAACTGAAAGGCTTAGTGAACTCAACCGCCTCCGGGGAAGTAATCGTCATCTGTGTCGATCCATGAATCGGGAAGTCTGGTGAGATTTCACGAATCATTTTGACCAAACCTAAATCCTGTACAATCACTGCGTCCACGCCAGCATCTACACAAGCATCAATCAGTTCTTTCGCATCAGACAATTCATTTTCAAAAACCAGTATATTAAAGGTCAGGAAACCCTTCACACCATAGCTATGCAAAAACGCCATAATTTCCGTCAGCTCGTCCATGCGAAAGTTATTCGCTCTCGCCCGTGCATTAAACTTCTCTACGCCAAAAAAGATAGCATCCGCTCCGTTTGCTACCGCCGCACGCATGCAGTCCCAGTCACCTGCAGGTGCCAATAGCTCCACGTCTTCTCTGCGTATTTGTTGCTCTTTCATTTATATCCTCCCAAACCGCCATGTGGCGGGTCATTTCTAGTTGATTAACTTGATAATTGTATCAAATATCACATCTCAGCGCCATGTGTTTACCAACATTTATATAAAGAAAAGAACGCCCCACACCATTTTGGCTACAAGGACGTTCTCATCTAATTGAATTACACTCTACTATTAGTTAGTCATGAACTCCAAACACCTCTAAACTACTCATTCCCTGTAAACCGAAACGACTGCAGCGTTTTATCCAACAAAGCTTGCTGTTCTGCAGTAGCATTGGCATCATTCAGCGTAACAGTAATCGTATAGACCACCTCATTTTTACCAAAAACAACGTGCTTACTGCGGACAGGAACACCATTCTTGATTTGATGCACAGTAAGGATCGTAGCAGGAACACCAGCAAAGGTAGACTCCACTATACTTTCAATGCGAGGACCTTTAGGATCATTATTTTTATTCTGATAAGAATCTTTGAGCATATTCACCGCATAATCGACTGAGCTTTCAGGTTTCGAGTTAATCTGGAAACGTCCTCCGATGAACCGATACTCTACCAACTGTGTCTCGAATACATCTTGATCGGGTGTCCATAAACGTGGAATGTCGATGGCATAGCCGTATCTTTTAGATACTTTGGTTATCGTTTTATTCTTGATTGTCTTATAGTCATCGCTAGCGAGTCGCCCGAAGTTCTCCTTCAACAGATCAAAATCAATATCAATGGAGGATATAATAGCATTGAATTTGGTCTTATCGTCTTCTTGTCCAGGAGGTGTCACATATTCAAAATAGTAACGGTACCCATTCTTGAGCACGATTGCCTGATATTCTGTCGCCCAACCGTTGCCGAAATTCAGCTGTGTCTCACTTATTTGCGCAGGTACGCCGGAGATTTCAGACTTCATGCTATCCTTAAAAACATAAGCGTCCGCTACAAAGTTCTCCTGCGTTTTTGTCTTCAACTCTTCAGCCCAGCTCTCTAGTGTAGAACCAGCAGGTGCCGATGTAATCGCCACACTCAAATGACTTCCATGTTTGCTTTCATAATAAAAATGCTGGTCATCCTTAGTCCAAGCGGCAGGAACCTGTAGTGAGATACCATAGTCCTCATTATAGGCTTCACTTAAGCCATTCTTTACGGTAGAGAGATCACGGATTTTGTTATCCTTAGTGTCAAAAGAGGGCCGAAAAGAGCTCAGTAACCCCGCATATTTGGCTAAATCCTTATAATTAGTGGCTTTCTCATCCGTCAAATAAATCTCGTAAAGTCTACCTTCAGCATAGATCAGCCTGTTTTCCCAGAGTGCTCCGCTAGAATCTTTACTGACCAATCGTGCATAGGGTACAGAGGCTTTCGGGAACGACTCCCGGTCTAATATCAGTTCACTGCCTAACTCGACTTCCCGGACTAGTTGTTCTAATAGCCCATCTGCATCAACAGCAACTGCCTGATCACTTGCATGAATCTCCAAATAATAAAGATTGTCCGCACTGGAGAAGGTAGCCACACTCTCATCACCACCGCTATTTCCAGCAATCAGTCCAGACGGATAATTTAGTGTCCATCGATAATAGCTGTTCCCAATTTGCGTCTTCCCCACATCGCTATCAATACCAGTATCCACTGGCACATCGCCTTCATTGTCAGCAGGAGCTAAGGTAATGATCAGCTCACCACCGTTACCCTGGGAGAGGGTTGCACCCAGTACACTCGCCACAAAACGCAGCGGCACCATCAACACACCTGAAACCATCCGAGGCGCGGAGGTGAGTTTAACTTTAGTCGCATCCTTCCAGGCACTAATACTACCAATCGTCATTAACCCTGTATGAGAGCCGTACGTTACTTTCACTACATCATTTCCTTCTAAGGAAACCGTGCTGCCAAATGTCTTTTTAAAAACCCCGAGCGGTACCATAACCGTTCCGTTCTCCATATAAGGCCGCTCGATAGTCACCTTCTTGCCATTCACCGTAGCAGAAGTACTGCCAACTTTAAGACTCAGCTGCAGCTTGTCTGTTTCTGCTGCCCGTGCGGTTGGTATCGGTAATATAGAAAATAGCAATAATAAGGCCAGCATCGCACACAATCCTTGTTTTAAAACTTTAAAGCCCATTTTCCGTCCCCCTCTCGAGTTTTCTGATCACTCTTCCGTATGCTCGTCTCCATCTGCTCCTGCACCCTCTTCACTTAATAGGGGATCACCCTGAGTGAGCACCAGCTTACGGATGACGATATCCCCATCACTTTGCATAACCAGTCGTACCGTTGTACCTGGAGAATAGCTTTTAAACAATTCATTAATCTCAACTAGTGAGACCACACGGTGGCCGTCAATGCTGTACAAGACGTCGTCTTCGGCAACACCCGCCTTGCGTGCTTCAGCAGAAATCACTTTGGTTACAGTCAGGGGATCAAGCGTTGGCAAGCCCACAATCGAGGACCAACTCGGCTCTAACTCCAATCCAAGACTCGGGTGTTTTACTTCACCGTACTTAAAAAGCTGGTTCATAATATACTGCACGGTATCCGACGGTATTGAGAAGCCCATATTCTCCACGCCCACCGCTGAGTATTTCAGGCTGTTTATTCCCAGCACTTCGCCCTTCATATTCACTAGCGGCCCCCCGCTATTCCCGGGATTAATCGCTGTGTCACTTTGGATCAGACGATAAGCCGCAGCTACTTCACGGTTAAGGCCACTTATAACCCCTACGGTCGCTGAATTCCTTAGAGAAAAGCTAATCGGTGTTCCGACGGCCACTACCTTCTCACCAACAACGGTTTTGCCGGTCGATGGAATAAACTTTGCAGGTTTAAGGGAGGTTGCATTGATTTTGATCAGGGCCAGATCACTAACTTCATCTAGATATGTTTCTTTAATGCTGTAGGTTTTGGAGTCCGACGTCACTACCAAGGCATTCTGCAGATCTTTGATGACATGTGCATTGGTTACAATCCATCCATTCGATTTCACAATAATGCCAGAACCATGCGTCAGATTGTATCGATCATCCGGTCCGCTAGTCCCCCCACTATCGTCTTTGCCGATAATGCCCACTACGGAGGGGGTGATACTTTTAATAATCCCTGGTACGAGGTCTTCCGCTGCTGTTGAATTTTTGATTTTGTCTCTCTGGGTTGTGGTCGCCGCGCTAACCGTCTTTGCCGCACTACCAAACGCATAAACCGATTCACTCCATACTCCTGACAGCAACACACCACACAGCAGCAGGCCCAATCCTTTCTTCACCAGTTTCTCCACAATCCTCATCGACCTTCACCAGACCCTCTCTGCACATGGATAGATTTTACAATATATAATTTGAAAAAAGACGCCTTCAATGCGCCCACGGCGTTAAAGGAGTCTTTTGGTGCAAAGCTTTTCAGTTTAGTTCTTTCGTTAACTTAACCAATGCATCACCATGGCATAGTCAGAGATTATAAAAACCAGCAAACTAACCGCTCCGAAACCAATGGCGAACTTGTTCTTCTGCGGAGCTCTCAGCAACCGAATGACTCCGACCAAAATTAGGATGGTGAATAAAATCATAAAAACATCAAAGGTATGAAATTTAGACGGTCCTTGCGCGGCAACTTCTGCAAGTAGCATTACCTTACCTCCTCAAAAATGTTGTCAAGCAAGATCCAGTATTCCCCATATCCTCTTCTATGTTATCGCTACCATTTGGACGATGCAATAGGTTTTGTAGAAAAATTATGTATTTGTCACAAAAAAAATATTTTATTGCTGCAAAATCGGATAAATCAATGATTTTGTTCATTGACGTTTGGTGCTTTCCGGCGAAAGCGATACAAACCTAACGAGTAATGCTCTATTTTTTGAAGGTGATGAAATGAAGTATCAGTTATGGATTAAGCCCCTTCAAATTAGCCGATTATCGGTTTGATTTTAGTTCTAAGGCTGCTTCCTCAATCTAGTAGCTGAAGCTTTTAATAGAACAAAATGTATATTACAATTAGTTATTTATTTTTCAAGGAACCATCGAGCCTACAGTTGTTCTATTACCCATTAAGTATACTTACAGCAACAGCATGTTCCTCATTAAATCTTACGACGGACATGCCCTACATATGCCTATCCCGTCTATTATTTAGTTTTCTTTTTATAGGAGTCATATAACGTTTACTAGAAAACTCACATCAGAACGGATAATTTCTATAATTTACAGGTGACTACCAGCAATTGTACCGATCAATTGTTTTCCCAAAATAATAATTTTGGACAATAAATAATAAAGGCCACGGCAAATTGCCGCGACCTTTATTATTTAGTAGTTATACTATCCAGCTATTTATAACTTAGGTAGTTTCCGCCGTCTCAAGCATAAGCGCTTCAGTACGCTCCGTATCACGAATCAGAACTGGCTTCAGATACTTACCTGTGTAAGACTCCGTAACAGTAATGATCTTCTCTGGTGTTCCTGTTGCCAGTACAGTTCCGCCGCCACTGCCGCCTTCTGGTCCCATATCGATGATATAATCCGCAGTCTTAATAACGTCCAGATTATGCTCAATGACAAGAACCGATTCTCCGGAATCCACCAAGCGGTGCAATACTTCTAGTAAACGACCAATGTCATCAACATGCAGACCTGTTGTAGGCTCATCCAAAATATAGAGTGTCTTACCGGTACTACGACGGTATAGTTCAGAAGCCAACTTCACGCGCTGCGCCTCACCACCGGATAATGTTGTACCTGGCTGCCCAATCTTAATATAGCCAAGACCCACATCCATCAGCGTTTGCATTTTACGATGAATACGCGGAATATTCACGAAGAACTCTGTAGCATCCTCTACAGTCATCTCCAGCACGTCGGAAATGTTTTTCCCTTTATATTTCACTTCTAGTGTTTCCCGGTTATAACGTTTACCTTTACATACCTCGCAAGGAACGTATACGTCAGGCAAGAAGTGCATCTCAATCTTGATAATTCCGTCCCCACGGCAAGCTTCGCAGCGTCCGCCTTTTACGTTAAAGCTAAAGCGTCCCTTTTGGAACCCCCGTACCTTTGCCTCATTCGTCTTCGAGAACAGATCACGAATGTCGTCAAATACGCCAGTATAGGTTGCTGGGTTAGAGCGTGGTGTACGCCCAATTGGCGATTGATCGATTTCAATAACCTTATCGAGATTTTCCAAGCCGCGAATTTCTTTGTGCTGACCCGGACGAACCTTCACAGCCTTATTCAGCTGCCGTGCCAAGCTCTTGTATAGAATTTCGTTAATAAGTGAAGATTTACCGGAGCCCGACACACCAGTCACCGCCGTAAATACACCCAATGGAATCTTCACATTCACATTTTTCAGGTTATTCTCTTTAGCGCCACGGATTTCTATCCAACGATCATCGGTAGCACGACGCTTAGCGGTAACTGGAATAAACTTACGACCGCTTAAATATTCACCGGTTAAAGAATTCGGATCTTTCATAATCTCTTCCGGTGTTCCTTGCGCCATAACTTGTCCACCATGAATACCCGCACCCGGTCCGATATCAATAATATAGTCCGCTGCCATCATCGTATCTTCGTCATGCTCTACAACAATCAACGTATTGCCTAGGTCACGCATATGAGCAAGCGTAGAGATCAGGCGATCATTATCCCGTTGATGCAGACCAATACTTGGCTCATCCAGAATGTACAGTACACCCATCAAACTGGAACCGATCTGAGTGGCCAACCGGATACGCTGTGCTTCACCACCAGATAGCGAGCCTGCTGCGCGGCTAAGTGTCAAATAGTCCAGTCCGACATTCACTAGGAATCCCAGACGATTGCAGATTTCCTTAAGAATGAGATTGGCGATAGCTGTCTCTTTCTCACTTAACTTTATTTCTTCAAACCAATGCTGACAGTCACCAATCGAGAGATCGGTAATATCCGAAATATTTTGCTCGTTGATCGTCACCGCCAAAATTTCTTTCTTCAGACGTTTGCCCTTACAGACATGACAAGGCTTAGCACTCATAAATCCTTCGATAAATTCACGAATACCGTCAGATGCGGTCTCCCGGTAACGACGCTCCAGATTCGGAATAATCCCTTCAAAAGCAACCATCGCATCTTTCTTTTGTCCAAAATCATTCTCATATTTGAAGCGAACCTTCTCGCTACCTGTACCATGCAGTAGTTTATTCATATGATCAGGTGTTAAACTGCTCACTGGAACGTTCTGCGGAATATTAAAATGCTCACACACGGACTTCAGAAATTGCGGATAGTAATTAGAAGTACTTCCAGTCCAAGCTAAAAAAGCACCTTCTTCAATGGATTTCTCAGCATCAGGAATAAGCAGATCTGGATCGACCACCATCTTCATTCCAAGTCCATCGCACTCTGTGCAGGCTCCAAACGGACTGTTGAAGGAGAACATACGTGGTGCCAGCTCTTCAATACTGAAACCACAAATCGGACAAGCAAAATTAGAGCTGAACAGAAGCTCTTCCTGACCGATGATATCCACAAGGATTTTACCGCCCGAAAGTTTAAGTGCCGTCTCCAGTGAATCCGTCAGCCGGGTCTCCACATCGTCTTTAACGACGATCCGGTCTACAACAACTTCTATGGTGTGTTTTTTATTCTTCTCAAGTTCAATATCCTCAGACAGATCTCTTAGCTCACCGTCCACACGCACACGTACGAACCCTTGCTTAGAAATATCTGTGAAGAGTCCTTTGTGTTCACCTTTACGTCCTGAAATAATAGGCGCTAGGATTTGCAAACGAGTCTTCTCTGGATACTGCATAATCCGGTCTACCATTTGTTCAACGGTCTGGGAAGTAATCTCAATTCCATGCTCTGGACAATGAGGGTGACCGATTCGAGCAAAAAGCAACCGGAGATAGTCATAGATCTCAGTAACCGTACCAACTGTGGAGCGCGGGTTGCGACTTGTTGTCTTTTGATCAATAGAGATTGCCGGAGATAATCCGTCTATCGAATCCACATCCGGCTTCTCCATTTGCCCCAAGAACTGACGAGCATAAGCTGACAAGGATTCAACATAACGCCGCTGTCCTTCAGCATAAATCGTATCAAATGCAAGCGAAGACTTACCCGAGCCGCTCAGCCCCGTCAGCACGACGAAACGGTCACGTGGAATCGTCACATCGATGTTTTTGAGATTGTGCGCCCTCGCGCCTTTAATTACAATATTATCGTTCGCCAACGGAACCTCTCCTTAATGAATCAAATATCAAAGCTGTTTTCTATTTATTCAAAAAGAACGGCCAGGACAGCACCGTTCAATTACTTATTTTAAATATCGGTGATGCATTTAAGGTTTATTACTCGGCCCGGAGCTCCAACAATGCGTCACGCAGCTCTGCCGCGCGTTCGAATTGCAGGTTCTTCGCAGCGTCCTTCATCTCGGCTTCCAGACGCTGGATCAGGCTTTGTTTCTCTTTCTTATTCATCTTGCCACCAACACCCGTGAGGTAATCCGCTTTGGACTCGGCAACCTTCGTTGCCTCGATGATGTCACGCACCTTTTTATTAATGGTGGTTGGGGTAATGCCGTGCTTCTCATTATGGGCGATCTGGATGGCGCGACGACGCGACGTTTCGCTCATCGCCTTCTCCATCGAATCAGTGATTCGATCACCGTACATGATTACACGACCCTCGGAGTTACGGGCCGCACGACCAATCGTCTGAATTAGGGAGCGTTCGGAACGAAGGAAGCCCTCTTTATCCGCATCGAGAATAGCGACCAGCGATACTTCCGGGAGGTCGAGACCTTCTCTTAGCAGGTTAATCCCTACCAAAACATGGAATGTACCAAGTCGAAGATCACGTAAGATCGCCATCCGCTCCAGCGTTTTGATATCAGAGTGCATATAACGAACCTTAATCCCAATTTCCTTAAAGTAATCCGTCAGATCCTCTGACATCTTCTTCGTCAACGTTGTGACGAGTACGCGTTCGTCTCGTTCCACCCGATCACGAATTTCACTAATCAAGTCATCGATTTGTCCCTCTGTAGGACGAACCTCAATGATCGGATCCAAAAGACCTGTAGGCCGGATAATCTGCTGCACCATGGTGTCGCAGTGCTCCATTTCATAGGGTCCTGGTGTCGCTGAAACATATACGATCTGCTTCACTTTTTCTTCGAATTCCTCGAACTGGAGTGGACGGTTATCCAGCGCAGACGGCAAACGGAAACCATGCTCTACCAGTACCGTCTTACGCGCCCGGTCACCATTATACATCGCCCGAATCTGTGGAAGTGTTACATGGGACTCATCAATAATGATCAACATATCATCTGGAAAATAATCCATTAATGTATACGGAGTTGCCCCTGGTTCACGGAAGGTGAGCGGACCGGAATAGTTCTCAATCCCAGAGCAGAAGCCCACTTCTTTCATCATCTCAATATCATAACGTGTCCGCTGTTCCAGACGCTGAGCTTCAAGAAGCTTACCTGCGTCACGAAGAACCGTTAAGCGGTCTTCCAGCTCTTTTTCAATGTTAACCAGTGCCACTCGCATCGTTTCTTCCTTGGTAACAAAGTGAGACGCCGGAAAAATAGCGACATGATCGCGCTCCCCGATCAGTTCACCCGTCAGTACATCAATCTCAGTGATTCGTTCAATTTCGTCACCGAACAATTCGACCCGAATGGCATGCTCACCCTGAGATGCCGGGAAAATCTCAACCACATCACCACGTACACGGAAGGTTCCGCGTACAAAATTGATATCATTACGCTGGTACTGGATATCCACTAGCCTGCTCAAAATCTCATTTCGAGGCTTCTCCATCCCTACCCGCAATGACAAAAGCAAGCTTCCGTATTCCATCGGCGAACCGAGGCCGTAAATACAAGACACACTCGCCACAATAATAACGTCACGCCGTTCGAACAAGGAGCTCGTTGCGGAGTGGCGCAATTTATCAATCTCTTCATTAATACTGGAGTCTTTCTCGATATAAGTATCGGAGGAGGGAATATACGCCTCTGGTTGGTAATAGTCGTAGTAGCTGACGAAATAGTCTACCGAATTATGCGGAAAAAACTCCTTAAACTCACTCGCCAGTTGGGCAGCCAAAGTCTTGTTGTGCGCAATAACTAACGTCGGGCGGTTTAATTTGGAAATAACTTGTGCAACGGTAAACGTCTTCCCCGTACCCGTCGCGCCCAGCAGCGTCTGGTGCTTCTTGCCCTGCCGGATGCCTTGTAGTAATTCCTCTATGGCATGAGGCTGATCGCCCTGGGGTGTATACTCGGACTCCAATTCAAAAGTCTTTGTACTGACGACAATATCACTCATTTGCCCGTCTCCCCTCTATCGTCTAAACTAGATTAATATATTATAATTGTTGTCTGAATGTTCTCTCTCCATACGATGGCAAGCTAAAACGCCTTTGGCGTCTCTAAAAGACGTTAAGCTGTTGTGCGAGAATTATAAGGATTAAAGTATAACGTGAAACTTATACTTTCTTATAATTAAAAAATATGGAAGATAAGAATATGTGTTCCCGTTCATTATACAGTGTTGCCTAGATCGTTGCAAACCATAATACATAGAAATGTTAGGAGCTTGAAGCATGGATATTACCTCAATAATCGGCCTATTGGCTGGACTGGCTGCGTTAATCGGCGGCTATCTCTGGGAAGGCGGAAGCCTCTCAGGACTGCTGCAGCTTAATGCAGCTTTGATTGTGTTCGGGGGTACGTTTGCCGCCGTTATGATCAGTTTCCCGGCATCTAAGCTGCGCTCCATTCCAACAGCATTACGCATGGCTTTCGGTAGCAACCCTGATCGTGATGTAGAAAAAGCAGAAGAACTTATTGCAATGGCAACCGTGGCCCGTCGCGGCGGCGTTCTAATGTTAGAAAAACAAGCTGAAGAACATCCGGACCCTTTTACACGTGAAGGTCTACTTCTTATTGTCGACGGCACTGATCCTGAGCAGGTAAGACAGATCCTTGAATTAGAAATGGATGCTAAAGAATTGAAGCATGAGAATTATGCTAAGATTTTTGAAGCTGCAGGTGGATATGCACCAACGATGGGAATTATCGGGACGGTGATGGGGCTCATCCGTGTACTTGGCAACCTTACAGATCCGTCAAATCTGGGCACATCTATCGCAGTGGCATTTACCGCAACATTGTACGGTGTTGCCATCGCTAATTTAATATTTTTACCCATCGCTTCCAAAATCAAATCCCGCAGTCAGAGCCAGCTACATAGTATGGAAATGCTGCTCGTCGGCATTCTTTCTTTGCAGAACGGGGATCACCCCTTGCTGGTGCGTAAAAAACTGAACTCATTCATCTCAGACACGGACACGAATGACCGTGCGGAAACTAGAGGTCTTCTATGAGACAAAGAGACCGGCGCAAGCGGCGTGTAGAGACTCGGGAAAGCCGCGACCGTTGGATGATTACTTATGCTGATCTAATTACACTTTTACTTATTTTTTTCGTTATATTGTATGCGATGAGCAGCCTGGATACTGACAAATATAACATCGTGACAGGCTCGTTATCCGAGACCTTCAAATCTGGCAGCACTGTCCTTGAGGGTGGGAACGGCATTTTAGATGCTGGGAAATCAACTGAGAACAAACCGGAAAGTACAGACGGGAATGGGAATGCAGCTGCAACTGCGAGACCGAATGATGGATCTGCTGAACAAACGGAGAACGAAACACCTTCGGCACGTGAACTTGCTTTTCGAGAACAAGAGGCTAAACTTGCTGAATTAATGGGTGTGATCACGAACTATGTAGAGGAAAATAATCTCGGAGAACAAATTTTTGTTGCCGACAAACCACAGGGGATAGAAATCACCCTCAGTGATCGTTTTCTCTTCGATATAGGTAAGGCAGACCTGAAGTCTCCAGCCCTGCCTGCTCTTCAGCAGTTATCTGGCTTATTCAGCGATATCGGCGCAAAGATCAGCATTGAAGGACATACCGATAATACGCCAGTATCTTCGGCTTCTCACTATAACGACAACTGGGAACTGTCTGGTGCTCGTGCGCTGTCTGTACTGCGCTTTTTCTTAGATCGGGAAGGATTGAATCCCGACAATTTTCAATATGCAGGTTATGCTGATACCCAGCCTACCGCGGATAATACAACGGCAGAAGGTCAGCAAAAGAACCGCCGTGTAGAGATCATTGTGATGCGGCAGCTTCAAGAGGGTGCCTAAAAAATGTTTTACTCAGAGCTAGTTACAGTAGCTAGGCCTGTGCGGGAGCGAATCTGCTTATCAACATACCAAAATGGGCTCGCCACTATTTATTACGGAAATACTCCCTGATTATCTGCCTATTCCCTTGTCCAGGCGCAGAATTAGGGAATTCCTCCCTGATTAATACCCTATTTAGTCAGAAATAGCGCTTTTCACCGAAATTTTAGGGAGGAATTCCCTAAAACCCTTTGTGTCACGCTATATTCGTCTAAAATAAGGGAGGTTTTCCCTAATTCCACAATCAGTAGATTCGCTTTTAAATAAAATCCCATAATTCTAAAGAGTCCCAGGATTTAACTCAAAAATCACCACCACTATCTATATAAAAACACCAAACAGCAAGTCCCCAAAAACGGAAACTTGCTGCTATAAATATCACATTCGGTGAAATTAATATTCAGAAAAAAATTAGAATTACTCCCCTACCAATGCACGATATCCAGCTGCATCTAGCAGACCTTTTACAGCATCAGCGTACTCTCCGTCCACTTCAATTTCAAAAATCCAACCTTCACCATACGGCTTATCATTAATCAGCTCCGGACTAGCTTCTAATCCGTCATTAATCTTGGTAACCGTCCCTGAGACGGGTGAATAGAGTTCCGATACGGTCTTAACGGATTCGATACTGCCTACGCTGTCGCCAGCTGAAATGGCCGAACCCACTTCAGGAAATTCCACAAATACGATATCGCCTAACAAATGCTGAGCATGATCCGTAATCCCAACACGTACTACGCGTCCTTCCACTTGCTGTGCCCACTCATGCTCTTCGCTGTAAAGAAGGTTATCTAAAACTTCACTCATTTCAAGCCGCCTCATTTCCAAATTGGAATTCTAAATTTAGTTATAGCCTAAGTGATCGCGGAGCATAATGTCAATATTACTAAAAGTAAAATAAATTTGTCGTTTTTTTGACTTTTTCTTGTTGACAGCGCCCTCCTATACCCGTTTAATGGAGACATACAAGAAGAAACGACGATGTCGTCTTTTTATAGACGATAACCGTTTCTCGAAGAAATATAAGGATAATGTATAATGTGAAACATATACTTTCTTATATTTGAAACAAATACAGTTGCGGATGATGGCATAGGGAGAGACTGTCTCACTTGAAGACGGCGCCGAAGGAGTAAGCCCTAACAGGGGTGAATCTCTCAGGCAAAAGGACCTTTGTCGGACGTACCTCTGGAGAGCATCAGACGCGAGGCTGAGTGCGTCAGGTCACCAACGGGGAAACTTGCATGTTAGTTACGCAGGGTAACTCTCAGGTACAAAGGACAGAGCAGAAAGCGATTAGTGCATTTATGCATGATTGCTTCTGCCTGTCCTTTTTTTCGTATGTAATCAGACTAGGGGAGTGACGACATGGATGCTTTGAAAAGAACGCCTTTTTATGATCTCTATTCCGCATATGCGGAGTCCAGGTGCATTGATTTTGGCGGCTGGGAGCTGCCAGTACAGTTTACAGGTATCGTGAAGGAGCATGAGGCTGTTCGCCAGCAGGCTGGACTGTTCGATGTATCGCATATGGGTGAATTCATGGTGATCGGAAGCGGCGCTGAAGCCTTTTTACAAAAAATGACGACCAACGATGTCAGCCGCCTTACCGATGGTGCGGCACAATATACGCTGCTCTGTTATCCAAACGGCGGGGTGGTCGACGATTTACTCGTGTATCGACTAAGTGAAGGCCGTTATATGCTCGTCGTAAATGCCTCCAACATCGATAAGGACTTCCAGTGGCTGCAAGAACATCTGACCTCTGAATTCGGTGAAGTCACACTCACTAATGTCTCTGACGAGACGCTTTTGCTCGCATTGCAAGGTCCGCTGGCAGAGACCATACTCGCAGAAGTTACTGATGCACCAATCTCAACGCTCAAGCCTTTCCACTTCATCGAACGCGCAACCGTCTGCGGTGTAGAAGTACTGATCTCCCGTACGGGTTATACCGGTGAAGATGGCTTCGAAATTTACGCTCCGCTGGATGGGGCAGCAACGTTATGGAACGGCCTTCTCGCAGCAGGCTCTCCTCACGGATTAACACCTGCTGGACTGGGCGCACGGGATACACTTCGTTTCGAGGCAAAATTGCCACTGTACGGTCAGGAGCTGTCGGCTGACATCACGCCTCTTGAAGCTGGAGTACAGTTCTTCGTGAAGCTGGACAAAGCGGATTTCATCGGACGCGATGCGTTGATACAGCAAAAAGAAGCGGGTCTCCCCCGCCGTCTTGTCGGTCTAGAAATGATTGATCGAGGCATTCCACGCTCCCATTACCCTGTCTATGCGGACGGCATCAAAATTGGAGAGGTCACAACCGGAACCCAATCTCCAACGCTGAAACGCAACCTGGGATTAGCTTTGCTTGATACAGCTTACAGTGAAATAGGCACAGAGGTTTTCGTAGAGATACGTGGCAAGCAGCTTAAAGCTGTCGTGATTAAGGCCCCTTTTTACAAGTATAAACGCCTTTAGCGTCCATATTAGGACGGTGAACTTTTAAGCGAGAAATAAAAGGATAAAGTATAACGTGAAAATTGTACTTTCTTATATTTTAAAAAAGCCAAGGAGTGAAACCTTAATGAAGCACCGTTATCTGCCCATGACAGCACAGGACCGCGTAGAGATGATGGAAACCGTCGGGATTCAGTCCATAGATGAGCTGTTCTCCGATATCCCTGAAGCCGTCCGTTATCAAGGCACTATGCCGATGTCTGAACCGCTCGATGAGTACGCCCTGCTACGTCACATGAAAGGTCTCGCTGACCGAAATGCTGACTTCGATTCGCACGCCAGCTTCCTCGGCGCCGGATTATACGACCATCACATCCCCGTGGTGATCAACCATGTCATTTCCCGTTCGGAATTCTACACTGCTTATACTCCTTACCAACCAGAGATCAGCCAAGGCGAACTGCAAGCGATCTTCGAATTCCAATCCTACATTTGCGAACTAACCGGTATGAAAGTTGCCAATGCCAGTATGTATGATGGCGCAACCGCATTATCCGAAGCAGCAGTCCTCGCAGCTGGTGCCACCAAACGCAAAAAATTAATTGTCTCCCGCACCGTTCATCCTGAAGCGCGCCAAGTGTTACGCACATCGGCTAATGCTTGGGGTCTTGAGGTAGTGGAGATTGACTATAGAGACGGTGTTACCGATCAGGCTAAGCTTGCTGAGGCCATTGATGTTGATACGGCTGCAGTACTGATGCAATCGCCTAACTTCTTTGGCAGCATCGAAGATCTTAGCTCCGTTGAGCCACTGATCCATGCTGTTAAAGGGTTGTTCGTCGTCAGTGCAAATCCGATCGCTCTTGGCGTACTAGAAACACCAGGTAAGCTCGGAGCCGACATCGTAGTCGGTGACGCTCAGCCACTCGGTATTCCCGCTTCCCTCGGAGGTCCAACCTGTGGATTCTTCGCTGTAGCAGAGCATTTAATGCGCCGCATGCCAGGTCGTATCGTTGGTCAAACTGTTGACCGTAACGGTAAACGCGGCTTCGTTCTGACACTCCAAGCTCGTGAACAGCATATCCGTCGTGAAAAAGCGACATCGAATATCTGCTCCAATCAGGCGCTGCTCGCACTCTGCGCATCCGTCTACCTGTCCGTAATGGGTAAAGAAGGGATGCGTGAAGTAGGCGAGCTGAACATTCGTAAAAGCCATTACGCCGCTAATAAACTAAGCGAACTAACAGGTGCTGAACTCACCTTCTCCTCCCCATTCTTTAACGAGTTTGTCGTGAAGCTTCCGAAAGGAAGCAGCGTAAGTGCAATTAATTCGAAGCTGCTGAAGGAAGGTTATTTAGGCGGTTATGATCTGGGCCGTGATTATCCTGAACTTGCTGGACATATGCTAGTAGCCGTTACGGAAAAAAGAAGCAAAAACGAAATCGACCAATTCGCTAGCGCACTGGAGGGCTGTTTATGAAACCGGAGCAAAGTCTAATTTTTGAATTAAGCCGTCCCGGCCGTTCGGCCTATTCTTTGCCACTGTGCGATGTGCCGCAGGAAGAAAGCTTAGAATCTCTGATTCCATCAGGATTACTCCGTAGCGAACCCGTCGTGCTTCCAGAAGTATCGGAAGTGGATGTCATTCGCCACTACACTTCCTTGTCACGTCGCAACTTTGGGGTAGATAACGGCTTCTATCCACTCGGTTCATGCACGATGAAATACAATCCGAAGATTAACGAAGATGTTGCCCGCATCGTAGGCCTAGCTAAGATCCACCCTTACCAGCCAGAAGAAAGCATTCAAGGCGCACTGGAATTAATGTATACCCTGCAAAATGACTTGTCTGCACTAACCGGCATGGATGCTGTATCTTTACAGCCTGCCGCAGGTGCTCATGGTGAATGGACTGGTCTCATGATGATCCGCGCCTACCATGAAAGCCGCGGCGAGACCCGCACGAAGGTTATCGTGCCGGATTCCTCACACGGCACCAATCCTGCTAGTGCTTCAGCAGCAGGACTTGAAACGATCACGATCCCTTCCACAGATAAAGGGATGGTTGATCTTGAAGCACTCAAAGCAGCTGTTGGCAGTGACACAGCCGCACTGATGCTGACTAACCCAAGCACACTCGGCTTGTTCGAGACCCAAATCGTCGAGATTGCTGAGATCGTGCACGAAGCAGGCGGCTTACTCTATTACGATGGAGCCAATTCCAATGCCATTATGGGCATTACCCGCCCTGGTGACATGGGCTTTGACGTTGTGCATCTGAACTTGCATAAGACAATGAGCACCCCGCACGGCGGTGGTGGCCCTGGAGCCGGACCTGTCGGCGTAAAATCCATCTTGATTCCGTTCCTACCACAACCAACTGTGGTGAAAAACGAAGATAGCAGCTTCTCACTCGACTTCGGCGGACCTGAATCGATTGGACGCGTGAAAGCTTTTTACGGCAACTTTGGTATTCTCGTTCGTGCCTACGCCTATATCCGCACCTATGGTCCAGACGGACTGCGTGAGGTATCCGAAAATGCCGTGCTGAATGCGAACTATATGATGCACCGTCTGGCGCCGTATTTTGAAATCCCATATCCGGGCGTATGTAAACATGAATTCGTAATGTCCGGCAAAAACCTCAAGCAGTATGGTGTACGCACCTTAGACGTTGCTAAACGATTACTCGACTTCGGCTACCATCCGCCAACCGTGTACTTCCCTCTGACTGTAGAGGAATGCATGATGATCGAACCGACGGAAACCGAAAGTAAAGAAACACTGGATGGCTTCATTAATACGATGATCCAGATCGTAAAAGAAGCGCAGGAGACACCAGAAATCGTAATCAACGCACCTCATACCACAGAAATTAGCCGATTGGATGAGACACAGGCTGCACGTAAGCCGGTATTGAATTGTTCTTGCGGTTAACAGCTAATGAGTAGTATTAAAAAAGCAGGCCACGATATCAGTTATCGTCGGCCAGCTTTTTTGTATGCGAATAAAAATCAACACTATGATCTACTCGGCCTGCTCCTTCGCAAAAATCTGGAGTTATGATATCCTAATTTCGAGGGTAGCGTTTTCCCTTAGAAAGGAATGTATTCCTTGTGAAATTTGAATTTGTCCATAATGTATTCCACAGAAAATATTTATTGTCCCTTCCCTATTTGCTCCTCGCATTATTTATGTTATCCGCCTTGTCTTCGTCCCATAGAATATTCTCTATCATCCCTTTCATATTAATTATGGTATCGTTGTGAAAATCATTATTTATAAAATCAAAACTTTGATCTCTCGCATTGTCCAAATACGCAAGTAAATTCTCATTTTCTAAAAAATAAGGCCCTTCCCAGCATCATTAAAAATGTCTGAGAAGGGCCTTTTTTAGTTGTTTATCACTATAAGTTTTTGATATTACGCACCATGCGTCGGAGTTTCTACTGTCCCCACGCCTTTGCGCTCCTTAGCCGATTTACGGAAGTAGAACAGCTCGTAAATCGCTGGAACCACAACTAGCGTAAGCAGCGTTGCCGCGGTCAAGCCACCGATGACCACAATCGCCAAGCTTTGCGAGACGATGCTGCCCATCTCGGCATGGCCGAACAGCAGTGGAGTCATGGCGCAAATGGTAGCAATAGCCGTCATCAGAATCGGGCGCATCCGTGTTCCGGCCGCTTCCAGAATGGCTTCGCGAATACCCATATGCGTTTCATTCTGCTTAATACGGTCGATAAGCACAATCGCATTCGTGACGACGATACCAATTAGCATCAGAGCCCCGAACAGGGCAGTGAAATCAGGTGTTACGCCGGATACGATCAGTCCAACAATCGCCCCAATCGCAGCCAAAGGCAAGGAGAACATGATTGCCAGCGGAGCACGAAGGGTTTTGAAGGTGAGGACCATGATCAGATACACCAACCCGATGGAGATCAGCGCTGTCATACCAAGGTCAGCGAAATCCTCTGACTGATCAACCGAGGCTCCGCCTGCAAATAGAGTCACACCCTTTGGAAGGGTAAGACTATCGGTTTGCTTTTTAATATCCGCTCCGATTTCAGACACCTTCTTCGGATCCACTTCCGCTGTAATTCTCGCATATGGCTTCCCATCTTTATGGAACAACAGTGCTGGTTCATTCCGAACCTCATAGGTTGCTAGTTGTGACAACGGCTTTGGACCTTCAGCAGTCATGAGCGTCATTGCCTTTAAATCTTGCTCTGTCTTAGGCTCAGCCATAGGATGTAACACTACTCCTGCAGGTGTACCGTCCAGTTCGATTTGCCCCATAGGGATCGGATTCAGCATAGCCGACAATTGCATGGTAATTTCTTGTGCATTGGTCTGTGCTGGATCTACCTTAAATGTAAAGACAGGTTTGGTATCCTCCATATTACTACTGACCTTCTGAATCCCCTCCACAGTCTTCAACTTATTCGTAACTTCTGCTGCAACAGCAGTAATATCTGTAAGATTATCACCCACGATATCAATATATTCGCTAGTGGAGCTTGAACCCATCATACTCATTTGATTAGCAACAAGTGTTGCCCCAGCGTAGGAATCCTTCACATCACGGACATGATCGATGAAGCCTTGCGCATCCGCACCTTTTTTCATCACAACGGTATAGTCCACTAAGGTCTCCGAGCTGACGGACCCCCACTGGGCCGCATCTGCACTGTTCCCTGATTGCATGATCACCGTTTCCGCTTCAGGCTGTTTCATCAAATCTTGCTCTAACTGCTTTCCTTTTTCTAAAATCTCTTTGACAGGAACATCCTTAGGATAATTCAACTGAACAGAGACATAGCTGGCATCTGAAGCATCAAGCGCACCTTTTGGCATAGTCACATAAGCAGCGATAGAGCCAATCAGAAGGAGAAGACCTAGCGATAAAGTAATCCATTTCCGGCGCAAATTCCAATCGAGGAATCGAGTGAACCATTTAGACGGCTCGTGTTCTTTCATTGAAGTTCTTCTCAGCAGCCATGAGCTTAACAGCGGAACCACCGTCAAAGCTACAACGAGTGAAGTTAACAGTGAATACGTGACCGTTAAGGCAAACGGAAGTAGGAACGCCTGTAAACTACCACGCAGAAGACCCATCGGCAGAAATACCGCTACCGTTGCAATCGTAGATGAAGTAATCGCTCTAGCCACTTCCCCAGTTGCGCTTATAATCATTTCACGGGAGAAGGGTTCTTTTTGCAGCCTACGGTAAATGTTCTCAATCACTACGATACTATCATCAACCAAGCGACCGACCGCAACGGCCACACCTCCGAGTGTGATAATATTCAGACTTATGCCGGATATATCAAGCAGATATAAGGTAACCGCTAGTGAAAGCGGAATAGAAACCGCCGTAATCAGTGTTGCCCGCAGGTTGCGTAGAAACAGTAAAATTACGATCGTCGCGAACAGCGCGCCGAGCAATACTTCACGCATCATACTATTCACCGAGGTAACCACCATATCTGATGTGCTGAATACGACCGCTGCCTCTGCATTTGGAATGGTT
The DNA here is from genome assembly GCF_038000345.1 of Paenibacillus sp. FSL E2-8871. NCBI lineage: Bacteria > Bacillati > Bacillota > Bacilli > Caryophanales > Paenibacillaceae > Paenibacillus > Paenibacillus sp. FSL E2-8871. Next base: position 4,070,441 of record NZ_JBBOBV010000001.1, read on the forward strand.
TTGTTAATATGTGCTACGGTATCCTGTATATGATCTCCGACACTTACTGCATTCGCATTAGCTTCTTTGGTTACTATGGCGAAAAGAACATCTTTCCCATTCGAGCGGCTAACACTCTCTTGATCTTCCTTCAATTCGATGACAGCAATATCCTGTAGCTTAACACCCGAGGATACGGGTAGCTTTTTTAGAGTATCGATACTATCAATTGTAGAAACCACATTAACGTTACCTGTCTGACCACCAATCGTCTGCTCCCCAAGGGATGCCGATACATTACGTCCCTGAAGTAACCCTAGTACCTGAGGTGTCGTAATTCCTTTCTCAGCCATTAATTTTGGATCTAGCTTCACCCGCACTTGCGGAGTTACTTTCCCATATAAGGCGACGTTGGCTACACCTTCTGCTTGTTGCATCTCTGGAATGATCGTTTCTTCCGCAAGCTTAAGGTTTTCTTTAGTCAGACCTTCGTCAAACGAAAGGGTGACCTGTGACACGGGAATCATGGAAGTATTCAGTTGAAGTACAAAAGGAGCCATCACCCCTTCAGGGAACTGCAACGAATCTACAACCTTTTGCACCTCCCCAGCAGCATCCTTCATATTTGTTTTTGAGTCATAAAAAATATTCACCTGTGCGTATCCGTCTCCGGAAGTGGACAGTATTTCTTTCTTTCCCTTAACAAATGCGGCCCCAGCCTCAATCGGCTTCGTAACCTTCGTCTCCATCGCATGGGCATCCTGACCCGGACCGAGCACCGTTACAGTCACTTGCGGATTATCTGCCTCTGGCATAAATTCCATCGGTAGCGAAGTGTAGCTCAGCCCTCCCACTACAAGCGCCATTACCACTAAAAGCCCTACCGCCGCCTTGTTACCGAACGACCATTTGGTTAACCATTTCATTATCGTTTCCCCTTCCACCCCGTATATTTCTGGTACTCCTCTTATGACTGCCCCATTATGTATTATTTTCCATCCCGAGATTTAGTTTAGACATTTTTGGTCGAAGTCAAAACAGCCCTACGGCTGGTTTTATACTCAGTCTTAAGACGGGGGGCTTTCTCCTTCCGAAGGATAGGGAATTAGAGCAAACAAAAAAAGAGCACCCCAAAAGCCATTTAAAATGGCTTTCGAGACACCCTTTTGCTATGATTATTATTTTTGTTTAGCGCGCACTGGATCGCGGAACATATATTTTAAGAGTGGTGGTGTTACAAGTGTTGTTACAATGACAACAATAATGACCGAAGTAAAGTACTGCTGCTGCAACAATCCGCTTTGCAGACCTGTTGCCGCGATGATCAATGCAACCTCACCCCGCGAAATCATCCCTGAACCAATAATAAGCGACGAATGGTTATTAAAACCTGTAAGACGCGCACCCAGACCACCGCCGAACAACTTGGTCAGAATGGCAATCACCGTCAACAACAGGACGAATCCTAGTTGACTGCCAACCCCTTCAAAGGAAACATTAAGTCCGATACTGACAAAGAAGACCGGAACAAAAATCGAATAGGCAATAGGCTCAAGCTTAGATTCCACAGTGTGCTTAAAGGAGGTTTGTGAAATAGCAATCCCAGCTGCAAAAGCACCGATGATGCCTGCCATCCCCATAATTTCAGCAAAATACGCGAACGCAAAGCAAATCATTAGCGCCGCTGCAATAACAGCCTCTGTCACCTTTAACGGAGCCATCCATTTCATAACCCGCGGCACAACGAACCAACCCACAACAAGCGCTACAGCGAAGAACAACACTTTTTTCGTAATTAAAAGACCAATGGACACTGATTCTCCTGTGCCGAAAAAGCTCATTAATACAGCGAGCAAAATAACAACCAGAATATCATCGACTACAGCGGCTCCCAGAATGGTAGAACCTTCACGTGTATTCAACTTATTCATATCCTTCAGTACCTGAACCGATATGCTGACTGAAGTTGCACTAAGAATGACACCCATAAACATAGCATTATGATAAGCAAAACCAAACATTTCTCCGATGGCGAATCCACCTAGAAAAGGTAAAATAATACCTCCGACGGCTACTGCGAAAGCTGACTTCCAGTTCTTGCGCAGTTGATCCAGATCAGTCTCAAGCCCTGCTATAAACATTAACAATAGAACACCGATCTCCGAAAAATAATGAATAAACTCTCCATTTTGAATCCAACCCAGTACCGCAGGACCTAGTATAATACCGACAATTAACTTACCCAGTACCGACGGTTGTCCCAGTCGTACAGATAAATCACCAGCTAGCTTGGTGAATAGTATAATCAGCATAAGATATAGAACAAACTCCATGTTTCATCCACTCCCTTGTTGTATATAAGAACTGCCAACCAGGGACATCTCCAAGCCAAAAAAAGACAAAGAGGAGCCCTTGTTGACAGGCTCCTCCAAAAAACAAAAAATTATTCAATTAAACAATATTAAATATATTATAACCGTAATATAAAAGACTGTAAACAAGATACGCCGATATTTTACCTTATGCAAATTTTAGTTAATAAAGAATCAGCTTCACTATTTTAGATAGAACACTTCACGTAAAGGCAACATTGGCACCTCATCATTGAAATCAAATGACCCTTCAACCATCTTTGAAGTAATGGCATTCCATCGGTTGCAGGCGTCACTTTTAGCAATGTAATCGAAAGCCGCTTCTGTATCCTCACATTCAAAGCAATAAAAAAATTGATTACCATTCTGAAAGATGGAGTAGTTAGAAATACCAGCCTTACTGTGCTCCTCCAAAACTTCTGGCCAAGGATTTAAATGCATCGCTACATACTCTTCCAGACATTCTTCCTTCACCCGCCATGTCCAAGCCAATTTATTGCTGCTCATCTGTTCATCCTCCTAGAAATGTCCTCTATTGTACATAATAAGAATCAAATACATTTGATACCTATTATTGTACCTGAAGGTAACAGCCCAAGCTATGAATATCTAGCCTTATGCTTTCTAAGCATTAATTCCAGCTTCACTTGGGCGGAGAATGGCAGAACCAATCGCCAGTAGCACAGCAGCCATAAGACCTAAGATGGCAAAGGGTAACCACAACTCATTCCAGCCCCCACCGGTTGCAGCGATGTCGACCGCTTGGATGGCCCATTTTTGCGGAACAAAGTTAGCCGCCTTCTGCATATAGTCCGGCATAATGGATAAAGGCCAAAAGCAGCCGCCAAGCATACAAGTCGGTGTGATAATAAGGGAATTCAGCATACCAGCATTATTAGGATTACGAATTAATCCTGCCACTGTACTCGCGATCCCCATAGACACCAGCATAAATGCCGCAAGAACAAGGAAATAGAGATAGATTGGAACTTCATAATCATAGTGCAGCACCCAGCGACCTAAGGCGAGCACTACGACGATCTGAATCAGTCCGACCATGAAGCTACCCAGAAAATTACCAATAGCAATCTCGTAAGAACGAACCGGAGCACTGAACATTCGCATCATCGTCCGGCCTTTCCGATCATCCATAATCAGAGACACAGAGCTCGTGACCAGGCTCATGAGAAACATTAGCGTTAAGCCCGTAACGACTCCCAATCCCTCCCGAGGATATAGATTATAATCAGTTCGAATGCTGCCAATACTGTGCTGTTCCGCTCTTTGCATAACCGTAGTAAACTGTGCGTCAACGTCCTTAGATCCGTTATTAACTGCCCCTATGATCGCGGCCGTACTCCTCATTTCATCAGCAATTGTGCTCGCTTTTAATTTAATCATAACGGAAGTTTCATTCGTCTTCAGCTCATACACACTAATTTGTGGTTCTTCTCCAGCAAGTAGTGCCGAAGTGAAGCCTGCTGGAATTAGAATCCCCGCTTCTCCATTCTGATCGACTACGCCTTCTCTTAAAGCAGTCTCGTCAGTCTTTTCTACAAATTTATATTCTCCGGAATTCTTTAGTTCAGTGAGCAAATGCTTACCTGCTGCCCCGTTATCCATATTCGAATACAGCACAACAGCTGGGTTCTCTCCCATCGTTCCAGTAACGGAAACAATACCTGCAAGTACAATACAAGGAAGCAGAATATAGATGAGCACCCCCTTCCTAGTACCAATGGTTCGTTTCACCATGTTCCAGGCAATCGTTAAGATTTTATCCATGATAACCCACCTTCCGGTACGAAATAGCCGCTGCACTGAACAACACTAGGCAGATCAGCGATAACACTCCCAAATTCGGCATGATTTGCGATACATCGGCATGTAACATCATTTTCAGAATAGCCTGCATTGCCCAATGATTAATCGTAAACGCCCCTATAGAGTTCACCCACGATTCTGGAAGTGGTGCCATTCCCCCGCTAATGAAGGTCATGCTTACAGTGAGTACCGTAACCACACTTCTTGCGCTTGCTCCAGTCTTGCTGAACATAGAAATAACGATAGATAAGGTCATTGAAGCCACTATCATCAGCAGGCAAAATAGGAGTAACAAGCCCGGGCGATTTCCCCAATTCACACCGAACAGCACATTCGTCAGAATAATAATCGCTGCGCACTGTACTATACTTACAACACCCACACCAAGCATTTTGCCAATAAACAGTTCTGAGCCTTTGACTGGCATTGAATTTATCCGGAAAAGGGTATGATTTTCTTTTTCATTAAAAAGAGAAGTACATACCGTCAAGCCGCTATACAGCAAAAACATCAGCATCATGGATACCGCATAGAACTGGGAAGAAGTATATGAATATCCTCCCTCGCTCAGTTCTCCAAGCTTTACGGAAGGCTCATTACTGGTGGAACTAGGTGCCATAACATTCAAAGCTTCTGGACCCAGTGTCATCGCCACAGACTGTTTATAATTAAGATTCCTCAGAAAATTATCGAAGACCGTCCCTGCCACCCTGTTATCTGTACTTTTTTGGCCCAGTATAAATTCCAGCTGTGCGGCTTCACCGCTCTGTACCTTACTATCAAAGCCTGGAGGAACAACAACCGCATAACCATATTTTCCTGTTCGCAGACCGCTTTCTGCCGCCTCTCGACTATCCACCATAACCGGAGTAATGATATCCTTAAGCTCTGTTGACTTCAAAAAGCTATCCATCATCGCCGAGCTCTCATAGCCCTCGCCAGAAAGATTAACAACAGCCACTCGCACAACATCAATAGTAGTGGAGCCTTTGTCACCAACGACACCGGAGAGCGAAGCACCTAAGAGAAAGATCAATAACAGGGGCAACAAAAACATATTTAATATCATAGAACGTGAGCTAAATAGTCTTCGCAGCTCATAGATCATAATCGTCCAAGTATTCATCAGAATAATCCCCCCTTTAATCTCTTAAGGTCCTTCCGGTCAAGCTTAGAAACAACGTCTCCAGATCAGGTTCTTCAATATTTAGCGAGCCGATAATCCCCTTATGCTTGGCAAAAATAAAAAGGATGTCCTGTAGCTCCCCTTGTGAAGAAGGCAGATACAGCTCGACTACTTCATCCTTTGCTTCTACGCGTCTAATTCTAGGGTGAAGCGTCAGCTCCTGAACAAGCTCCGGTGTGATATTAGCAGCTTTAATGACGATTTTTTCTTCCTTGGCAACGCGTTCTCGCAGTTCTTTTTCCGTGCCGCAAGCAATGATATGCCCTTTATCCATAATGGCTACTCGATCGCAAATGGCCGCAACCTCCTCCATATAGTGACTGGTATAAATAATCGTTGAACCGAGTCGATTGAGCTCCTTAACCGATTCAAGAATATGATTACGAGATTGCGGATCAATCCCCACCGTAGGTTCATCCATAATAATCAGCTTGGGACGATGCATAATAGCACAGGCAATATTCAGACGTCTTTTCATCCCTCCGGAAAAGGTTGAGGGTTTCTCTTTAGCACGATCGCTAAGGCCTGTGAACGCAAGAGCCTCATCTACCCGTTCCTTCAAGAGCTTGCCACGCAAACCATACAATCTTCCGAAAAAGGTAACGTTATCCGCCGCTGTCATCGTGTCGTATAAGGCTAATTCCTGTGGAACCAAACCAATTCTTTTCTTCACCTCAAGTGATTTCGAGGAAACGGGCAGACCGTCGATAACAATGTCTCCCCCGTCAATCTTAAGCAAGCCGCAGATCATACTGATCGTTGTACTTTTACCCGCTCCGTTCGGGCCTAGCAAGCCAAAGATTTCTCCTTCTTCTATCGTCATGTTCACATGATCTACTGTTAATTTACCTTCATATCGTTTCACCACATCGGTTAATACGGCGATTGCCATCTTTTCATCGCTCCTGTCTTTGCGCTTCTATATTTACAATTTTAGCTTAAAGGGATTAACCACGGAGGTACGAAAGGTCATCTTTTGAAGGTGACTTAAGTCATCTCCTGAAGAAGTAGGCGAATATGCTAAGATTAGAAGAAACTCTATAAAGGATGTCTTAGGTGTGACTAGAGAACTGACCCTATTGCGATACCTACTCATCATAATTCCTGCTTGTATTAGCATTTACATCTACCCATATGCCGACTATGGAATCTTCACGCTGCATATTCTGATGCTTCTATTCCTTGTGGTCATGGTGCCAAAGCTACCCCGTTCCTTTCATGCCTTAATAAGCATTGTGGAAATACTGTTCACTGCCTGGTTATGTTACCAGTACGGCAGCATAATGATTTTCCCGGCCATTTCAGCATTACTTTATTATTCTAGACTTCAGCCCCAAGCAGTACCTCTCGTGTTTACGGTTGTGCATCTGATTACCTTGAACATAGCGCTCTGGGATTCTCCAAAGCTTATAATCACATTCATCAATATTACTTTTCTGCTCATCGCCTATCTCAACGAATTGCTACAGAGGGCGGGTCGGGGCCGTGAGAACACCCTCAATCTTTACGATGAGCTGCGAAAAAAGCATTTCGAGCTGGATGAAGCCCGCAACCGACTGCTGGAGTTTAACGCCCAAATAGAAGATGCAGCCCAGTCCAAAGAACGGGTTCGTATCTCCCGCCAGCTCCATGATGATATCGGCCACCGCCTCATCCGCATTAAAATGATGATGGAAGCCGCGCTACTCACCTTACCCACCTCCCCTGAAAGCGGAATGCAGATGATGGAGCTCATTCGAGATCAATTGTCAGCCAGCATGGATGATATGCGCTCTGCAGTGAAGCGTATCAACTATACGCCACAATTAGAGGGAGCTTATGCGTTAGACCGTCTGCTAGAAGAGATCGGCCGCGATACGGGAATCGAGACCTCATACCAAGTGCACGGGATACCTTACCCGCTATATCCTAGTATTCAGGTGATCTTGTATAAGAACGCCCGAGAAGCCATAACCAATGCCCTACGTCACGGAAATGCAACTGCGATTTCGATTAAAGTCGACTTTAGTGATACTGGAGTTACGATGGAGGTCAGCAACAACGGGACGCTTCCCGAAGGCAATAAACTAACCAAACTGCCGGAAAGTGGAGGGGTCGGGATGAAAGGAATGTTCGAACGAACACATCTGATCGGCGGAACCTTGGAATGGCGGCAGGAGCCTCAATTCACCATTGTTACGCGGTTGCCCATTTATAAGCAGGGAGAGATTGTATAGGCAACGTAGGACTTGAAGCAAAAAAGAAATCTATATTATGAAGAAGGAGCTACGCTAATGATTAAGGTGATGATTGTAGATGACGATCCTTTTATTCGTCAAAGTCTACAAGTACTGATAGGGATGGACCCCGATATTGAAGTGATCGGAGCTGCCAGTGACGGAAATGAGGCCTTGAATTTGCTCCAAGCGGGAAATATGGCGGATGTGATTCTGATGGATATTCGGATGCCAGGCTGCGGTGGTGTTGAAGGGACAGAAAAAATTAAGCAGGCTTTTCCTCAGGTTTCGATACTGATGCTAACTACCTTCGATGACGATGAGTATATCATTGAGGCGCTGCGGAACGGAGCCAGTGGATATTTGCTCAAAAACATACCGCCTGACCGTATCATACAAGGTGTCAAAACAGTTAATGAAGGCAACATGCTGATTCACCCTGATATCGCGCGCAAACTAGCCACCTTTCTACAGCCCGCGGCCCGTCCAGAATCTCCACAGGTACAGCCACTGGAATCTTTCGGACTGACCAAAATGGAATTGGCCGTTGTCGCCTCCATCGCTCAGGGACATACCAACAAAGAAATCGCCGGACAGCTGTTTCTTAGCGAGGGTACGGTCAAAAATTACATAACGGATATTCTAAGTAAATTAGAGCTGCGAGATCGGACGCAAATTGCTATTTTCTATTTGAAGGGTGGGCGTGGATAGAAGTTCTACAAAAAAGCCCGGACTCTATTTCCAGAGTCCGGGCTTGACTTTAGTTATCCTTCCGCTGATTCCTTCTTGGCTTCAGTAGCTTTGTTCCGTTTGAGTCGGCCGTTCGGAAGATGCCGGCTGCGAGTACCTGTCTTCATCGCGATGATGCTGAAGATGCTGGAAGGCTTCGCCTCCGCAGTAACCGCTCCATCTGTCTCCGGTACCAGAATGATGCCGAGCTGATGATGGTCCCCGTCGTAGATCGGGCTCTGAAGGTATTTGCTCTCCCCTTCACGGTTCTGCACCTCCAGCTTGCAGAACGCTGGATTCATGCGCAGCGCCTCATGTAGCTGCGCGGCATCGGTCAACAGGACCCCGTTGACCTTCAGTAAAATCTCGCCGGGCAGAATGCCCAGCTCCTGTCCGGGACTGCCCGGCAGCACGGCCAGCACCTTGCGGCCGCGCGGTGGATGCACGAAGATGGGGCTGATGCTGCGCTCTTCCAGAGCGCTGTACCAGCTTAACCCTTCGTGCAGCACCATCGCTGCGAGCGCCGCGAGCAGGGTCAGCGGGCTCCACCAAGCGGCAAGCAGGCTTAAGCCGAGCAGGACGATGCTGTACATCAGCAGCCGTCCTGAAGTGCGGGCCGCCTTGCGCCCGGGCAGCATGCCCTGCGTCATCTCGCTGAAGCCGATGATGACGGGCAGAGAGACAATGCCAAGCCCGCCGCCCAGCAGCGGCTGCCATGGCAGATCCGTTCCTGCGCCCGAAGGGATCAGCAGGAACAACGGCAGCGGCCAGAAAGCCTGCAGCTGATAGCCGCCGACAACCATGCCGCGCTTGCCCTTCAAGAAAAGGGGCGTCGCAAGCTTCGCCCCTTGCCAGCGGGCCAGCAGTGCCTCTGCCATGTGCAATAGCGCAGCTAGAACTAGCAAAGCGGGAATATCCATCTCCCGTATGGCTGTCGTAATATTCCCGACCGTTCCGCTATGTAAGGCATCCGGAAAGAAAGACAGTACAAATTGAATCACGCCTAGCAGACCTATAGAATAAGCGAAGCACAAATACCGCACACGCAATAGCGACAACAGAATACTAACTACCCAAATGCAGGCCACAGCTGTACCTGATAAGGATACCCCTAACAATATGGCTGCAATAGAAACCACTAGTCCCATTACCAGCCCGCTCCACACCGTTCGCCACGTTTCTTGACCCCAGCTATGTAACTTCACATGAATTAGCTTACGCTCTAATGCCACCTGCCGACGGTAATACAACGCAATAAATATAATAGCAATATAGTAATATGGCTGGATCAATAAGTGTAAGAACGCAGTGCCCAAGCTTCCTAACCATTCCTGAATCACATTCAAACTGTTCGTCACACTCCTTCCTACTCTACAAAAAAACTTTCATGAACCCCTGTTCACATACCAGAATGAAATTGTTCATCCCTCTTATTCATTCATACCTTTCACTTTGGCTAGATCAGAGAAAGCCTGTAAAAGTGCAGCATTTTGAACAGATATCCTCTTCATTAAGCGCGAATACTGCAAATGTACAGGAATAACCTCACTTATAGCTCAAAAGCTCCTCATTGAGCAAGTATTGCTGCAGATTCGCAGGAATTATTGTTTCGGCCATTCTCGTACTATAAAAAAAATGTATTATTGCAGGTTTATTCGGCGGTTATCCTTACTAATTAGTCAACCATCATCAGCTTTGAGCTACACCGTGTGCGCTATACCCTTGAAAGATTAAATATATCTAGAAAAAAAGAAGGCTGAATTCAGCCTTCTTACTTTTTCGACGCTGCCGCCTTAATTTCCTTCTGAATCTCAGCAATCCCTCTATTCCGTTGGTTGTCGTTGGCAGGGTCTTGGATCACTTTGATCAGTGCCACCTCCAACGCCTCCGCAGTCTTGGCATCAATCATGCCTGTGACTTGAAGTTTCGCTTCACTCTGGAATTTCTTCACTGCATTCTTGGTGCCAGTATCGAAATAGCCATCTTTGCGACCAGGCTTGTAACCTAAGCCATCCAGCATCGTCTGTGCACTCTTCACATCACTGTTGTTCATGTTATATTGCAGCGTCACGCTTTTGTTAATCGGAGCCACTGAGAAGTAATCCGGCTGCGCTACCGCAATATCTGGTTTAATTCCTTTGCCGTGAATCCATGTGCCATCCGGTGTAAGCCATTTCGCAATGGTAACCTTCAGCAAGCTGCCGTCTCCAAGCTGTTTATCAAAGCTCGTCTGCACCGTGCCTTTACCAAATGAATTATCACCAATTAGCTTGGCTCCTGCGGACTGCTGCAAGGCTCCCGCCAATATTTCCGAGGCGCTCGCACTACCTTTATTCATTAGCACTACCACTGGATAAGCCTTACTTGATCCCTTGGAGGTACTAACTTCGCGTTTTTTATCTTTGTACTCAATTTGAACTATGTTTTTGCCAGCTGGAACGAACTCTTCAGCCATTTCAATCACAATCGGAAGGACACCACCTGGATCATTACGGACGTCAATGACCAGTCCCTTCATGCCTTGCTTCTCTAGCTTCCCAAGTTCTTCCTTGAATCGTTCTGCAGTATTTAGGGAGAACTGAGTGACCTCGATTACGCCTACACCGTCTTTTTCCATAGTTGAGTATACCGTCTCAAGCTTCACATCATCCCGAGTAAGAGCGAACTCCAGAGGCTCTACAGAACCGGAACGTTGTATTTTCAAAGTAGCCTTACTGCCTTTAGGACCGCGTATCTTCGCAACAGCAGCATTTAGATCCATGCCTTCTAGCGATTCTCCGTTAACGGACAAAATGACATCCTTAGCCTGAATTCCTGCTTTTTCAGCAGGTGAACCCTTGATTGGGGAGACCACGACTACCTTACCGTTATCCGAAGAGACTTCTGCACCGATACCTGAAAAGGAACCCTCAATGCTCTCTTCAAATTTCTCAGCAGTTTCTTTACCCATATAGTTGGAATAGGGATCGCCTAGCGCTTCCATCATACCGTTGACAGCACCATCTATCAGCTTCTCCCGATCTACCGTCTCGTAGTAATTGCTCTCAATCAAACTGAGCGCAGTCCCAAGCTTCTGGGATTCCTTCTGCTGTAGACCTGCAACCTGCAACGCAGAGGCTAATCCTTGTCCTGCAGCTTGTCCAAAGACATGAGTATAACCCGTCACGCCCAAGGTTACTAAACTACCGCATAGCAGGGCGGCGATAATCATAAACGCCGCGGTGCTTTTTTTTAACATGATGTTCCCACCGTCCCTTCTTGTCCATCTTGTAAACAACATCCTAAGTCCGTCCTGAAAGGTACGGTATCTCTTCCAGTATATGCCGTACAATCAAATAATATGAGTTATAAGTTCGTTAAAAATTAGAGATAAGGCATAGGATTTACAATCTTACCGTCAATCCGTACTTCGAAGTGAAGGTGGGGACCCGTTGAATTACCTGTGGAACCAGATTCAGCAACCACATCTCCGCGATTGACTTTATCCCCGGCACTAACTCTAAGACCGCCTTTACGTATATGTCCGTAGAGCGTCCAAACTCCGCCTCCATGATCAATAATTACACAATATCCGTAACCGCTCCACCATTCAGCCAAGATAACCGTTCCGGAATCCGCCGCATGAATATTGGTTCCTTGTGGAACCGCAAAATCGACGCCGGTGTGTACTTTCCCCTTCTCACCCGTGATTGGATGTGTCCGTGGTCCATAAGGGGATGAGATTCTTGCGGATCCTACAGGAAGTAGAAACGGCCCATCTCCACCTGAATATCCCGTATCACTAGAGCTAGAGCTAGAACTACTGCTTCCCTTACTAGCTGCAGCTGCAGCTGCAGCCTTCTTGGCAGCCGCCGCAGCTCTACGAGCCGCTTCCGCCTTAGCCGCTGCTGCTCTGCGAGCAGCTTCCTCCGCCTTAATCTTATCCTTTTGCGTTTCCAGCGCAGAGCGTTCGCTTGCCAGTTTGACTAGCTTTTCATTCTGCTCTTCACTTAAATCATCACTTTCTTGAATTTGCTTATCATAGAATGCGATAAGCTCCTGTTTCTCAGCTTCTTTCTCCTTCAGCAGACTTCTCTGTTGTTCCAAAGAAGTATACAGCTGCTTGGCTTGGGCATATTGCCCTTCAAGCTCTTGTTTCTTCTCTATCACCGTCTGCTTGTCCAACTTATGTTGAACTAACAGCTCCTGGTCCTGATCCACAATCATCTTAAGTGAATCCGCGCGATCTAGAAAATCAGCGAAGCTTGTCGAGGAGAGCAAAACATCCAAGTAAGAAACCGCTCCATCGGTATACATTAATCGAACACGGGATCCTAAGACTTCCTCTCTAGAGGCGACTCGTGCTTCTGCTTTATCCAATTCCGTTGCCGTAACATTCAGAGATTGTTCTGTATCGGAAATTTGGGTAGAGATTTCGGTCATTTTGCCCTTAACTTGATCCACTTGCTGTAAGACATACTGCAGATTGAGATTCGTCTTATTCTTATAATGCTGTGCTTCCTGCGTTTGGGACGCCGCTTTCTCCTGCTGCGCCTTAGCTTCCTGCACCTCTTTTTGCAGCTGCTTTAGCTGCTTATCGATTTCGGCAACACTTGTTTTTTTGGCATATCCATCAGAGGGCTGGAATATAGTGACAGCTAGTAACATTACGGCTAGTCCGGCAGCAATCTTCTTCAACTTGCACTCCCCATCCTTCACTTTTTAATATTAAACTTTCAAGAACCTACGAATAGAAACCGTACTTCCCCAGACGCCGATCAGCACGCCTAGTCCAACTAGTACACCGACGACCAGCATCCAAATATTATCGAACGGAATTAGCTGCAATTGGAGCATAGGATCTCCCTGTACGGTCGATTCCAAAGTGCTGTAACCCAAATACAAGACAACGGAGGTAATGAGCGATCCGATCAGACCGATCAATGCCCCTTCTATAAAGAAAGGCCAGCGAATAAAATAATTTGTCGCGCCTACGAGCTTCATAATGCCAATCTCCTTACGACGAGCAAGTATCGTAACCCGAATCGTATTAGAGATGAGGAACATAGACATGAGCCCCAGACCTGCTACAAAAATAAAACCAATGTTTCGTACAGCGCGTGTTATTTTGAACAAGGTTTCTATTGAGCCCTTGCCATATTTCACTTTGTAAATGGGCTGATCAGTATGTGTCTTGTTGAGTGCTTCAATCTTCTCAGCCACAAATGATACTGTAGTAGGTTCGACAACTTCTACCTTAAGCGTATCTGGGAGAGGGTTATTGTCTTCATCGAACCCTTCCAGAAGCTCAGCCGCGTCCTCACCCATATCTGCACGGAGATCTTTAAGTCCTTGATCCTTGGAGATGAACGTAATCTTGCTGACCTCCGGCATATTGCCAATTTCAGTCTGCAAAGTCTCACGCAACTTCTGATCTACATTTAGTGCCAAATGAACATTAATCTGTACCTGACTGTCTGCCTCATCCGCTACAGCATTCACATTAAGAACAAGAAGAATAAATACACCTAGGACAAAAAGAGAGACGACGATGGAAGTGATCGAAGCAATCGACATCCAGCCATTACGGAATACGCTTTTGAAGCCTTCCCGCAAGTGTCGCAAGAAGGTCTTAAAACTCATAGCCATATTCCCCTCTCGCCTGGTCTCTCACAATGTTTCCGTTCTCAATCGCAAGCACCCGCTTGCGCATTTTATTCACGATATCTCTATTATGGGTAGCCATTACAATTGTTGTTCCACGAAAATTAATTTCATCCAGCAGCTGCATAATGCCCCATGAAGTCTCAGGGTCCAAGTTACCTGTAGGCTCGTCCGCAATAATAACAGATGGGTTATTAACAATAGCCCGAGCAATTGCAATACGCTGCTGTTCTCCACCTGAGAGCTGTGAGGGCTCACGATTTGCTTTATTTTTGAGTCCAACCAGATCGAGAACTTCATTCACACGTTTCTTGATGACCTTCTTCGGTGCTTCAATAACTTCCATGGCAAAAGCAATATTCTCATACGCTGTCATCCTTGGTAATAACCGAAAGTCTTGAAACACAACGCCGATATTACGGCGCACATATGGGATTTTACGTTGTTTAAGCTTCCCTATGTTAAAGCCTCCCACAGAAATTTGACCTTTAGTTGGCACTTCTTCTCTATAAATCAATTTCATAAAAGTAGATTTACCCGCGCCGGATGGACCGACAACATACACAAATTCATTGCGGTCAATTTTTACTGAAACTCCTTGCAGTGCGTGAGTTCCGTTAGGGTACGTCTTCCATACATCTTGCATTTCAATCATTTTCTCACTTCCCAATTATGACATTTTCCACTTGTGTTAATCGACAGGGTACAGCTTAAGTTTCCATAAACTTCAATATTTCCGCAATGTATCTATTGTAACAAATCTGTAACCGATTGAGTACCCCGTAACTGCCCCACTATTCGAAAGTTTTGTAATGTCTGTACATATACATATAAAAAGCACCTACTGTGCCGCTTGCAGAAGCCATCCAGGAAGGAGATTATTCATGAAAAAAATCCATCTTACCCTCATAATAGTCATTGCACTCATTCTTATCGGCTCATTAATCTATGGGGGACTTCAACTATATGGCCATAAAAACACGCTCCCAAAAGGTACAACCCTTGCCGGATGGGAGGTGGGCGGGTTGAATATCCCAGAGGTACGTTCCGAACTGGAGAAAAAGCTACAGGCCCTTGAATCTATCCCCCTTGTGTTGCAGGTCGAAGGGAATTCTGAGCTTACCCTCAAGCTTAAACAAGCTGGAATGACCTATGAAGCCGCTGCTTTTGAGCAAGGTCTACAAGATCTTACGGAAGGGAGGCTATGGGATCGTGTAAAAGCCCGCTACAACTTCCCCCAGAATTGGAGTCTTGAAGCCCATCTGGATATTGCTCAATTACAGACCATCCTAAGTCCCGCTTGGGAGAGAGAATCCTTCGGTGATCCAGTAGATGCTACGCGGCGAATTACCGGGGATGATCGTGTAGTGTATACGTCCGAGAAGACTTCCCTTGAGGTAGACTGGACAGGAATGGTGACCTCACTATGGGCCGCTGCCCCCACTCGTTTTAGTCGACTACTCTCGC
The DNA here is from genome assembly GCF_038000345.1 of Paenibacillus sp. FSL E2-8871. Taxonomy (NCBI): domain Bacteria; kingdom Bacillati; phylum Bacillota; class Bacilli; order Caryophanales; family Paenibacillaceae; genus Paenibacillus; species Paenibacillus sp. FSL E2-8871. The sequence goes on from NZ_JBBOBV010000001.1 coordinate 4,085,857, forward strand.
TGCAAGAGAAGGGAATTACTTTGGAAGTTCCATTAACCATATTACAACCGGACATCACTCTAAACGCTTTAAAGGAGCAAGGTATTGAGCGAAAAATCATGCAATTCAGCACCTCTCTCGGAGCAAGCGGACCTGGACGAATCTACAACGTCGAATCAGCAGCCAAAGCTGTGAACGGAACCGTGCTCCCACCTGGAGCCGTTTTTGACTATGGCAAAGCTATTGAAAAAGCAAAAATAGAATACGGCTTCCGCGAAGCACCAGTCATTGTGAACGGTAAGCTACAAGCCGGCGTCGGCGGCGGAATCTGCCAAGTTTCCAGTACGCTGTACAATGCCGCTTTGCGCACCGGACTGGAGATTGTGGAGCGCCGCAATCACTCCTTGCCGGTCAACTATCTACCCAAAGGCCAGGATGCCACCTTTGCTGAAGGCTATATCAACTTCCGTTTTCGCAATACGACTGGCAAATATCTAGTCATTAAAGCTGCTGTGCAAGGTCGATCACTATCGATCAAGCTCTTCGGTACTTTTCCGAAAAATGTTACATATAAGGTCCACTCACAAATCGTAGAGGTGCTGCCTCCAGTCGACAAGTACGTAAACGACCCTTCCCTCCCCCGTGGAGGCTCACGCGTTATACAAAATGGGAAAACCGGATATGTTGTTGAGACTTACAGCACCCGGATTGTTGACGGTAAATCCACTGAGGTAAAGAAATTATCCCGTGACGTGTATTACGCACAAAAACGGTTAATCGCCATCAATCGTGGAGGCGTAAGCAAATCTGTTATTCCAGAAGCACCTAGAAAGCAGTTGGTAGAGGATGGCGTTCGAAGTGAATAGATTACCTACAAAAATACGGTCAGACCTCGTGAGGTTCTGACCGTTTTTGCTTGTTCATCTATTTTACCTGTAGATGACCTTTCTCGCCTTTAAAATTTACGATTCGAGGGTACATTAGAAATAGATCTATAATCAGAAAGGATGAACACCATGTCAACAGCTCTTGTAAATGATCTCTCTAATATTGTCCGCAGTGCACCTGCTATTTTTGCCTCACGTACTTGCAGAGAAGCCCTTCGCGTAATGTTCCAGCACCCAGAATCCAAATGCATCGTCGTCTGTAACGCCACGAATGAACCGCTTGGATTGTTAATGTGCGACCGTTTCTTTTTAAAAGCCACAGGAAGATCAGGAGTAGATCTGTTCTACAAAGAACCTGCCATGAAGCTCATGAACAAAACGCCACTCATTTTTGATATCTCCACACCACTTGAATCCGTATTAGCTACTGCTATGAGCCGCCCAGATCCTATGAAGAATGACTGTGTCATCATTACCCGTAAAGGCAAATTCGCAGGTGTTGTTTATATCTCTGACCTGAAGCGCAGTTAGTTCATAGCCCCTACCATCATCTTCCTCTAATACCTTCCCCTTTCCTCAGAAAAGAATATCCGGTGACGTGTCAATTCTCCAGTATCCCTCCACTTTCTTCAGCTTCACATACACTGACTCACTGCTTTCCTGCGCACCTGGATAAGGAACGGTCAGTTCAAATTCAGCGGTGGTCGCAGTTTTAGAGAGCATGCGGGCGGTGGCTTTTTCATACATCAATAAATTGCCCACATCTGCATTAACCTGCGACATTCTTCCGTTATACTCCAAAAATTGAGTCTGCACATAATATGCCGCTGCATTGTGAGTGTAGGCTTTTTTTATGTAATTCATCAGCTTCGTCTTTGTGCCAATGTCACTGGAAAGATAACGGTACTCCTGCGCTTTATACGTGAAGGTTTCTATCGGGAAGATGTTTCCGCCTCGATTACTATAGAAATAAAGAGCTCTTGCATGGACTACCAGCGGTATGATACTTTTCACCGTCAAATTATTGATGGTAGCAGGGCCCTCTTTCCCAGGCGCAGACACAGCCACCTTCTTGATTGCCGTACTTCCTGCTGACGGCGAAGCTGCCATAGCTCCCCCACTTGCTGAGATAAGGCCTATGGAAAGGGCCAACGAACCAATCATCCACTTTTTGTTCATTCAGAATTCCTCCTTTGTTATCCAAGCTAAAACGCCTTCGGCGTCCTTAAAGGACGGTAAGCGTTTATGCGAGAAATATAAAGATAATGTAACGCGTGAAACTTATACTTTTTATATTTTGAAAAATACAGGCGATAGCCACTGTTCCAGCTTATGCACCCCGCAAGCTAAAATACCCAATAAACAGAGGAATGAAAACGCATTTATATTTTATAGTAACGAAAAAAATCCACCCTCCTGATTTACAGGAAAAGTGGAGTCGTGAAATAGTCTTATTACAACGGTTAGAGATCTAATTCGAAGATGGAGTAGCAACCTCATAATAAGCTGTGAAAGCTACGTTAGCCGTCAAGATACTTTCAGGACTATCCTTAGATCGCTCTTCATAGGATTGCTGGAAATTAAACGAGTCTACATTCACAATACGGGCCAGTATTTGTAGCTCATCCATCCACTGCCGTATGCTTGTGTAGGTGCCCTCTACTACAGCAGTCATTTTAACTTGTTTGACCGTCGGGAACAGCACTTCAGCCGAACCAGTCATTTGCTGAATCGGATTAGCCTCATCCAAAATAAAGCTGACATCCTTTAAGCGTGCCTGTGAGGACATCCCAACCGCTCGTAGATCATCAATCAAGCCTTCGCTGTCATCGCCTTTCGGGAGTGCTGCCAGAAGTTCCTGTTGTTCGGAATCTAAAGAAGTAGCGCTGCTTTTTAGTTCATTAATTTTAGTTTGAAGAATCTCTGCTTCTTTTTCCAGCTGTCTGATCTCGGCGTTCTGTGCAGATATTTCTTTATTTGTCGGTTGAACACCCAGCATATAAAAGGCAAACAGCATCAAGAACAAAATCAATACACCCAGTACGATTGGAGAGCGATACTTATTGAACTGTTCCATCGCTGTTCACCTCCTCTTGGCTTTCATCCGTTCCATTTGTCTGTTGATTATTTGCTAATAAGTTTACTTTATAAATGGCTGTATACATATTTAAGGAAGTGGCTGCATTCGTTGGCCCCGCACTCTGATCCACAGTCCCTTCGGTCAGCTTCGAAATAGAAGCATCCACCGTGAAGGACATCTGACACAGCTGTCTTAAATAGTTAGAGGCATCTACCATAGTAGGTACATTTACAGTCAGGTCAATTGATGTCCGGTAGGTGTAGTTAATGTCACGGATAAAAGCACCCTGCGGCAGCCCTGCGACTACTTCATCTAGAATAGGAACAGCAATTACCTTATTGTTCTGAATCTCTGCGATTGCCGTCTTCCGATCTAACTGCCCAGGTCCACTGTTTTTAAGCTTCCCAAGCTCTACCTGTAGCATTAAACTGCGATCCTGCAAGCCTTGCAGCTCCTCTTTACCATTAGAGATTTGACCCTTATTAGCCGAAAAATAAATCCCCGTCCCAATCGTTCCCACTAGCCAGATCGCCACAAGACCCATGGTCACATAGGGGAATAATAACGTCTCCCGATCTTCTCTTGGCAGTAGGTCAATCGTGTCCACGCTGATGATGCTTTTTAGAGCTGTCCCTGCTGCTACTCGGTAATTATTTAGCTCAAGATCAGATACAGCATCTTTACCCATCTGGTCTAGGCTTATCGGTGTAATGTCGAGTTCTGCCAGCGACTGCTGAAGCTCTAGATCTAGCTGTTTACGAATGGATGGGACACCTGTTATAACTAAGTTTTTGATACGAGTCGAGCCATCGTGCAAGCTGTATTGGTAGAAGCTGAGCATCCGCGAAATTTCCGCAGTGATCTCCACCATTTGTTCCGGTGATAATTGCTCTTCCACAGCAACTGCTGTTTCTGCCAAAACTTCACTGTCTGCCATAAATTCCAATGCCGCAACATTTCTACCTTTATGCAGATCAAGCAAGTTAATCGTACGAATGAATACCGGATTCCCGTCTCTAAACATATAAACGTCCATGACGGATGGCTCTAGATTAATCAACATCGTTTCCGCAAAGCTTTCCCCATGTCCAGTTGCTATACTTCGCGCCAAGGCGGTTGCCGAAATTTCAACACTGCTTATTCGCAGACCCGCACGCTCCAAAATCTCTACATAATCCTGTATCGATTTCCGTGGAGCGGCAAATACGAGCAAATGGCTATGCTCCTCATCTACCTCGAGCGTCACATAGTCGTAAACAGGATTTTCAAAAGGCAAATGCAGTCCCGTCTCCACTTCCAGCTTTACGAGTTGCTCTACCTGCTTATCGTTGGTACTTGGGATACTCATTTTGCGGATGATGATCTGCGAAGGTGGAATCGACAAGGAAACCTTGCTGCCCCTTAACCCTTCCTTCCTCACCCACTGCCTGACCCGGTCATAAAGCGCCTCGCTATCCGCAACTTGATTCTCTATGATCATGCCTGGAAGGAGCGGGAGATACCGTTTTTTGCGGACTTCCCATGACTGTTTATTCTTAAAACTAATATAACGGATTCCGGTAGCTTCAATTGAAAGCCCGGCCACTTTAGGGCCTAATCCAAGCATATGTCGATGTCCTCCTATCCGATGAGCGAGAGATACGCGCTAATGATGTGTGAACCATATCCGTAACTAATTAAAGCACCTATTGCTAACCACGGACCAAAGGGAACCGGTTGTTTGCGTTTGATGATTCCGAGCAGCATTAGCAGTCCTCCGACCACGCTCCCAAGCAGACAAGACATCAGAAAAGTCAAAATAACATTCGGAAATCCAATCACCAAGCCCAGCAGCGCAAATAACTTCACATCTCCAGCTCCCATTCCACCTAACAGAACAAAGGGGATAAGAACCCCTCCCCCAAGTAAAGCTCCCAGCAAGTGATGCCATAACGGCCCCTCTGGAAAGAGCAATACAAGAATGAGCAGGATCGGCAAAAAGAATAGCAATACCTTGTTCGGAATCAGCATGTACTTCAAATCCGCAACCGTCACAATAACCGCTAAACTCACAAACACGAACCCGAGGATTCCCTTCCCCGTCAGACCAAATTGTAAGTACACCCATAGAAAAAGCAAACCAGTTGCCGCTTCTCCTAGCGGGTATAAAGGCGACACCCTTGTACCGCAATAACGACACTTGCCACCTGACAGCATGTAGCTTATCACCGGAAACAAATCCCGCCCCTTTAGCCGCGTATTGCAGTTCGGGCAATGTGACGGTGGATTAAGCAAGGATTCCTTAGCTGGCACCCGTAGTGCCACTACATTATAGAAGGAGCCTAGAATCAGGCCCAGTAATGTGATGTAACTTGCGATGAATATCGTCATGGATTTCCTCTGTTAGCTTCTGGATTTTAAAAAAGGAATCGGGAAGTCCGATTCCTAATTTGAATAATTGCTTAATATCCAAGTAGTTCTACCTTGAACAATTTTCGAGAGGTGCTTCACTCTTGATATGTTTTAACATTGAACTTTCTATTCAGCAAACTCAGAATCTATTTCTTGGAGGTTAATACACTTTTAGCGCTAAATTTACTTGCATTTAAAGTAACGGCATCATTAGCGTCAGCAGCAGTATCAGCTAATTGACCACTACCATTAAAATTAACAGTCCCGGAAGTTATCTCCACTTTTGTACTAGGAAGATAAATTTTATCTAAATAGCCTTCACTTATAATTTTCGCAACATCCACTCCTCCTGCAGTCTCAAAAACTCCCTCTTTTTCCCCAATAACATATAATCTCGCCGCATCATAGACTTGACGAGCAGTCGCAACATCAGAGTCAGCCTTAGCATTAGAAATTACATTCCCAATCAAAGGTATCGCAATAACCGCAATAATCCCCAAAATAACGATAACCGCCAGCAACTCGATCAGCGTAAACCCCTTTTGATTTTCCTCTTTGCTCAATCTTCTCTTAATGGCTTGTGCTAACATTTTATTTCCCCCTCTAAGTGGTATGTGATGGTACAGCCTATATCTTTTATTTCCGTGAATCCCGCTACAATGCTCGTCCTTCCTTGTCTAGCGCTAGCAAAGATCAGCGACCCTGCCCCGATTCCTTGGGCGTCACCCCTCTCAATATCTTCAAGGAACCACAAGGTTCACATATTGCCGTACAGACTGAACATCGGCAGCATAATGGCGGCCACAATCACACCTACAACACCTGCTAGAAAAGCAATCAGTAATGGTTCAAGCAGTGACTTCAGACGATCAACGGTATTTTCTACGTCCATCTCATAGAAGTCAGCAACCTTAGATAACATCGTATCGAGTGCCCCCGTCTCTTCACCAATCGCAATCATCTGTGTAACTAGCGGCGGGAAGACCCAGGCTTTTTTCAACGGTTCAGATAGTGGGTTTCCTTGTCGCAACGAATCTCCGGCACTACGGATAAATCCCCCAATGACCTTATTTCCTGCTACCTCTTCTACAATCACCAAGGATTGCAGGATCGGAACTGAGCTGGCATATAGAGATGAAAAAGTACGCGTAAACTGAGCAATCGAGCCTTTTTGATTCAATTTACCGAACACTGGAATCTTCAGCTTGGCATAATCAAGTGCGTAGGCACCCTTTTCTGTTCGTTTTGTAATCTGAAAAGCTATCACTAGGAGGAGAACGCCGAGTATCCAGAAATACCATTGACCTTGAATACTTTTACTAAGTGCCAATACCATCTTTGTAATCGCCGGAAGCTCTGCATTCATCGATTCGAACATCGTTACAAACTGTGGAACAATCGCCCAGAGGAGGTATATAACCGCTCCAATCGCCATCACCCCGACGGTAATCGGGTAAGTGAGCGCAGATTTGATTTTCTCCGTCGTGGAATGCTGCTTCTCAAAAAACATCGCCAGTCTGTCGAGCGTCCCCTCAATATCACCTGATTCCTCACCGGCACGGATCATGCTGACGAATAGCTGCGGGAAGATTTTTTTATGATCCTGAACGGCTTGTGAGAACGATATCCCACGCATCAGGCTGGAGTTAACATCTACTAGCGCTTTGCGTAGAGGCTTACTCTCAGTCTGCTCCGCCAAAATACGCGTTGCATCTACAATCGACACTCCAGCACGCATAAGCGTGGCAAACTGCCTACAATAAATAATGAAATGAAGCGGTTTGACCGGATTACCGATATAAATATCCATCGATAGAATCGTTGTTTTGCGTTCGATCAGCGAGAATACCGTAAGGCCCCGTTTGCGTAACTCCTCCATTGCCGTGGGTTTATCTGTTGCGGTTAGCTTTCCTTTAATGGACTTGCCTGCGGTTGTCTTTACTTGATATTCAAAAAGAGGCATCAGCTACTCACCTCCGTCATAAACGCCTTAGCTGCTACTGGTTCAATGAATCCCTGTGATAAATACTCACGGATACTCATGTCCAACGTATGCATGCCTTGCGAGCGTCCGGTTTGCATCACATTTTTAATCTGATGTGTCTTTTCGGTACGAATGAGATTGGCTACGGCAGGTGTATTCACTAAGATCTCTGTTGCACATATCCGCCCCCGTCCTCCAGCTCTTGGAAACAAGCGCTGACTGACAACTGCCAGTAATACTGAGGCTAGCTGTGAACGGATCTGCCCCTGCTGATGACCCGGAAAAGCGTCAATAATTCGATCAATTGTCTGTGGTGCGTCTGTTGTATGTAAGGTTGCCATCACAAGATGACCTGTTTCCGCGGCAGTAACTGCTGCTGTAATGGTCTCCAAATCCCGCATCTCTCCAACGAGAATAACATCCGGATCCTGACGTAATGCAGAACGTAGTCCGCTCGCAAAGCTAGCTGTGTCGCTGCCTACTTCACGTTGATCTACCAGACAGGTTCCATGACTATGCAGAAATTCTATAGGATCTTCAAGTGTCACAATATGCTTGCTTTCGGTCTTGTTAATGTAATTCAGCATAGCTGCTAACGTAGAGGATTTACCGCTGCCCGTAGGCCCTGTAACTAATATCAAACCTTGTGGTTTAAGTGACAAAATGGACAAAATCGGAGGCATCGACAGTTGTTCTAGACTCGGAATCTCTGCAGGAATGGCTCGGGCAGCAATACTAATCTCACCCCGCTGACGATAGACATTCAACCGAAATCTTACGCCGCCATCCAGCGGATAAGAGAAATCCACCTCACCTGCATTCCGAAACACTTCGTTTCGTTCACTGCCAAGCAGCGCTTCTGCCATTTCTGCAGCTTCATCAGCTGTTACTGGTACACCCTCAAGTGGGTGAAGCGTTCCATCCATACGTATCACCGGAGGCGAGCCTACAGAGATATGTAAGTCGGAAGCTTTGGAGGAGTAAGCCATCTGCAAAAGCTGTCTAATATCCCGCGTATACGTTGGCATCCGCTGCTCCTCCTAGATTAAAATGCAATACACCTAATAGATCCTAATGTGAGACCGTCTCGCGCATGACCTCTTGAAGCGTTGTAATTCCCTGACTAACCTTGAGTAGTCCATCATCCATTAGTTGTACAAGCCCACGCGCTTTACCTGCGGCACGGAGTTCTTCTACTGAAGCAGTGTTCGTAATAAGCTGCCGCAAATGATCGTCAATACTGAGTACCTCATGAATCGCTATTCGGCCACGATAACCAGAACTGCTACAGCTACCGCAACCTCGACCACGATGTAGTTCATCCGCTGGCAACCCTAAGCTACGTAGCATAATCGCTTCCTGCTCAGACGGTTTGTAGGTTTCTTTGCAGTCGGTGCAGATTTTGCGAACGAGCCGCTGCGCTACCACACCAATTAATGAGGAGGCAATTAAATAAGGCTCTACTCCCATATCTCGCAGTCGAGAGACGGAGCTAATCGCATCGTTTGTATGTAAAGTAGACAACACTAGATGACCCGTTAATGAGGCGCGAACCGCAATTTCAGCAGTTTCTGCATCGCGTATCTCACCGACCATTACAATATTCGGATCTTGTCGGAGAATCGAACGTAGTCCCGCGGCAAAGGTTAAACCAATAGCTGAGTTTACGTGTACCTGGTTTACACCCTCAAGCTGGTATTCCACTGGATCTTCAACAGTAATAATATTTGCACTTTCTACATTGAGTTGATTCAGCGCTGAATATAAAGTCGTTGTTTTTCCACTACCTGTAGGTCCAGTAATTAGCAGAATTCCATAAGGACGAGCAATCATTTCCTTAAAAGCTTCTGCATTCCCCTCACTGAATCCCAAAGCATCTACAGATTTGACACCAGTGCTTAAATCTAGCAACCGCAGTACAATCTTCTCTCCGTGCATCGTCGGCAATGAGGATACACGAATATCTACCATTTTGTAATCAAACTGCATTTTGATTCGGCCGTCTTGTGGCAAACGTCGTTCTGCGATATTCAGTCGGGCCATTATTTTCAGACGAGCGGTGATAAAGCCCTGCATTTGCTTAGGAATAATGCGCTCTGTCCGTAAAGTTCCATCAATGCGGTAGCGGATCGTTAGATTATTCTCACCTGGATCCATATGTATATCAGACGCCCGCAGAGCAACAGCCTGCTGAATCATCTGGTTGACCAAACGGACAATTGGAGAGTCCTCGTCTGTAATCTCCGTTTCTTCTATTTCTTCCTGTGTCGGGAGCTCTACTAGCATCTGATTCATAGAATCACGCATGCCATAATGACGCGCAATCGCCCGCTGTAGCTCATCCCTAGTGGAAATAGCGGGTTCGATCCGGAACCCTGTACTCATTCGCAAATCTTCTATCGCAAAATAATCTAGCGGATCGGCCATCGCAACCATCAGCTTACCGCCTTCTTTTAAGAAGGGAAGTACCTGATAACGCTTAGCCATACTTTCAGGAATAATCTGTGTGATCGCAGGATCAATCTGGTATTTAAATAAACTGACATGCGGAATACCCAGCTGGAATTCAAGCACTTCAATCAGCTGCTGCTCCGTGATATAGCCTTGAGAGATTAGCAGATCGCCAAGCTTACGCTTGCTTTTACGCTGTTCCGCAAGTGCTTCAAGCAGCTGTTCCTGAGAAATAATATTATTTTCTACCAGCAAATCTCCAAGTCTCTTTTTGGCGATGGCCATGTCCGTTCAGCTCCATATGCCGTTATTGGTTATACCTTTATGTCGACCTCGATAATGGATAATACTAGGAATAAACAGAAGATAAATTACCAGTTCTATTTCTGCAAAATACGAAAATAATTTCTTCCATAATTACGGATCCATCAAATTTGTCAAACTAGCGTATTTTTCAATATAATCGGGACTTTAGTAATAAATTTATAGGTATATTTGAATAGATTTATGTTGTCTATCAATGCTGAATGTCCTAGAATGTATATAACATAGATTGGATAATTTTACAACGAAATCAACTGAAAAAGCTGTCGTAAACTAGCATATACGACCTCTAATGCGACCATATCTGCCAATAGTTAACAATCAGGGAGAGATGACCATGAAATTTGCCAGTAACAAACGGATCTATCTTTTTACAGTAACGATCTTGCTTCTCCTTCTGCTTGTTCTGCCTATCAAAAATCACTTCATGAATGTCGAAGCCAGTTCAAATGATTACCAGATTCGTATGCTGGAGGTTACGGAGAGTGGGGTTAGTGAGCTTGCGTCTCTAAAAACGGGAATAACTAACCTTACGATTGATACGATGAGTATGAAGCGCTTTGTGGCGCTGAGGGATGATCTGGACGGGAGATACGATGCGGTTTATATCGGGAAGGGGACTTACAGTACGAGTGGGGTCTCCGGAAAAGATCATAATACCAAAGCAGTTATGAATGACATAACTGCCCTGAAAGCCAAAGAAATTACCGACTATTTTATTAATAAAGGACTTTACGTATTAATCAACAAAGAGCCGTTTGATAAGCAAACAACTAATCAGCGCGGAATATTGTACAACACCTTTAATACCTACCGAACATTAACACCAAAATCAAATGTTAAGTTCGTCGATAACAATGAGTTAAATACATGGATCGAAAATTTGAAGAAAGATCCTTCCGCTCAGAAGGATCTTTTAAAGCAACGTCCTCGTATTCAAATTACTAATAAAGCTAACATTATTGATTACAGCCAGAACCAGGAGCATGTTTATAAACCTGGGAATACTCTTAGTTTTAAATTCAACGTATCAAATGTAAACAGTCTTAACGAACGCCCCATCCTAGCAAAATTGTACATCAGTGTAGATAAGTCGATTAAAATGACCGAAAATGATGTCGTAGCTGTACAGACTTTGAATCAAGATCCTAATGGCGAAATCGTATACAAACTTCCTAATACATACTCTGGTCTTTTGTACTGGAAGCTAGAAATTGTAGACCACTTAAATCCGAACAAATTAAAAGACTTTGACAGTGGCACGATTCAATTCCTTGGCAAGAAAACAATCGTTAACATTCTTCAGGTATTGCCTACTATTTCTAATAGTGAAAGAAGTAGCAGTCTTCTCAGACCTGAAAATATGACGCAAAGTTTCCTAAGTAATAGCAGTTACGAATTAAAGATTACTACTAAGACCATTTCTGAATTTAATACCGATATTGTGACTCAGTATACCAAAGATAAGAAATATGGGCTTAACGGCGTATACGATATGCTCATATTCGGATTTCGTGATATTTATAATGACAAAGCTGTATTAAGTGAACTTGCAACCCAGGCTGTTATTGATTTTACAGAGGTTACTAAACAGAGCGTCATGTTCACACATGATACGGTATATCAGAATAATAGCAATTGGGTCAAGAATTTCAAGAATATTACGGGTCAAATCGAACCGGAAACAAACTTAGGTCTTAACGCTCCTAATCCATCAACTACAGTCAAACCAATTAATGATGGCTTACTAACGCAATACCCTTTTTACTTGAGTACTATTAATGCAAACAATGAGCAGACAAACATTATTACACCACAGATAGCAACAACACATAATCAATACTTTACTTTAAATCTAGAGGATCCTTCAGTCATCCCTTGGTATAACATTATAGGAAGTTCACGGGATATTGATGATAGCTGGAACCACTACTACACCTACTCTAAAGGAAATGTAACATACTCTGGTACTGGTCACGTATTTGGAACATCCAGCGTTCAGTTCCCGGTATGGGAGCAAAATCTCTTCGTCAACACAATGTACCGTGCTTATATTGGTGCTAATCATGCGCCAGAAATCACGGTATCTACACCACAGCAAGATGAAATAAAACCGTCTTATCAGAATGAACTGTTAATAGATTATGTAGTCGAAGATCCCGATTTAAAAGATCGCGATTTATTTACAACTATTCGTTTTAAGTCCGGGAATACCTATTTACCAAATACAGGGATGGCAGAGAAGGCTATTCTTTCGGGAGAGACCATTCATCAGGTATTCCCAAACCCTCTCCCTAGAGGTGGTAAACTAACAATAGAAATTACAGCGCGTGATAAACAAGGCGCTTATGCAGCACCAAAAATCATTGATATTACTATTTTAGAAGCTAAATCGAATCTTGAATTATCACGGGAGTTGTCAACCAATGTTAGCACTAACGGCGAAGTAGCAAAAAATGAACCTTTCACTATCACTTATATCATCAAAGCCAAACCTGTTCCATTTGAGCAAGTAAGTACAACTGATCAATCATCTGAGCATCAAGTAATTTCAAATATTTTATTCCGTGACACTCTTCCAGCGAACATTAAGCTTGAAGCATCAGGCTTACCTGATGGGATGACCAACCCTTCTGGTAGTGTTGGAACAGGTCTAGCGTTAGAGAAGTCACTTAATAATATTACTTATACATTAAAGAACGTGAATGGGATTAAGACTTTCCTGCCTGATTCCAATGAGCCCATCAAATTTTCTATCAATGTATCAGCAAATGTAGCCACAACTTATAAATTCGATAACGCCTTAGTTGATTTCGTAGATATTCATGCTGTTCCTTCTGCATCTCCTACTCCAACGGCGACAGCAGTTGTTACTGCTAGTCCAACACCTAATACTACTAATTTCAACCCATCCGTTTCTACAACCGGCTCCGGGCTCGGAATTGCTGGTGATTATAATGCTTTTATTTTTGGAAAAGCCACAGTCACGGCTTCTTTGAAGGGTAATTTGGCAGCTGGCGGTGATACTACTACTAGTAGCGTAGACATCAATATGTCCAACGGCAACAAAGTACCTTATGCTATCGTTACTGGTGGCAACCTGAATTTCACCAATGGTACTGTATATGGAAATATCATTCACCAAGGAGAATTCAATAAAGTTGATAGTGGTAGCATTATCTCAGGAACATATAATAAGGTTACCAATACGCTGATCGATTTTGTATCAGCTCAACAATATTATGTGAATCTATCGAATCAACTAGCCGCGGTTCCGCAAAATGGAACAACAGAGCTAAAATATAACGGTTTATATATTAAAGGAGATCGTTCAGTTAACATATTTAACTTTACAAACGAATATTTTAATCAGGCAGGATGGACTGATGTTACTGCTCTTTCAGGCTCTACTATGATTTATACTATTACTGGTTCTACTGTTAATGTTCACAAAGCCTTTGATCTGCCTCAGAATACGACAGGTAGCAACATCCTATATAACTTTCCAGATGCGACAACGGTCAATATCTCAGGAGTTGAAATTAGAGGTTCGATCCTAGCTCCCAAAGCAGCATTAAGTATTAGCAATGGGAATGTTTATGGAAATGTAATCGCTGCTTCCCTGAATACTGCATCATGCTTAATTGATATTCTGCCATACAGAGGGCCCGTTCCTGTACCAACACCAACTTCGATACCATCGCCGACACCGACATCAACACCAACGCCAACACCATTGCCGTCGCCGACTTCTAATCCGCCGGTGCGAACGACCATTAAATTTCCTGAGATGACGATTACCGCTATCGACAGAATAACTACTTTAGAGTTAAGTGGTGCACAACTTTTATTAGGAGATAACCAAAAGCTTTCTCTGATTATTAAGCCTTTGGAGAAATTCAATCAACTGATCTGGACATCAAGCAACGATAATATTGTTAGTGTTAGTCCATTAGGTGTCGTGTTTGGTAAAAAGGTTGGCTCTGCTGAAATTACAGTAGCTGCTAACGATGGAAGTAATCTTATTAGTAAGGCTACTGTTACTGTCTTGGATCCCCAATTAAATATTGAAGGACCTAACCGCACTCTTGTAAATAAGAAAATAGATTTCAAGGCTACTTACGAAACAAAAGAAACGGGAATCCAATATTCATGGAGCGTCGTGGATGCAAACGGATTACCAACAAATAATGTAACTCTTGTTATTCTTGATAGCACGCGTGAGAGTACCAGTTTCACAGCTAACAAATCAGGAGAGTACAGGTTAACTGTTACTGTAACCTCTAATTTAAATTCAATAGGAATTCGAAAAACGATACCAATAACCGTTGGTCTTGATTCTTTGACAATTACCGGACCAAAAAAAGTGCCATATGAAGGAACCACTGACTTAAGTGTTAATACCATTCCTGACAACGCAAGTAATGAACAGTTTGAATGGAGTTTGGTCAACGACAGTGATCTTAAATATGCTGGATTCGTCACGGTAGATAATCCTATTCCAGTTTCCAAAATAATAACTTACGACAAGAGGGTTAGTGTAAGGGGGCTAGAATCGAAAAATGATATACAGATTCAAGTTAAAGCCGCTGGAATCACCAGTAATATCCACAACATAATTGTGCCTAAACCAGGGTTGGTATTCTATCCCGATTCAGGAATAATCATGGAAGGTGAATCCCTAAATTTATTAACACTCTTAAATACACGGGATCCTTTTGGGGCTCTACCTACTAGCCTTATAAACAAAATGCACTGGGAGTTTGTTAGCAATAAATCGGGTGAAGACGCTTCTAAACCAGCTGTTCTACAAGTACAAAACGGACTCTATCGTGGTATCAGTAAAGGCCAAGCAACGATTAGAGCCTATTATTTCACTTTAAGTAATGAGATGATTGAAGCATTCTACACAATATATATTATTGGATCACAAGATACTATTGAGAATCGCTACTAGAGCACATCGAATTCTGTTAAATAATGAGAAAGCAGCCGATCAGATACTGATCGGCTGCTTTCTCATGTGCGCCCATTACTTACCTGGAGTCAGCAATTCGATGGGACCTACATGAACGTTTATTTGATTCACACGTGGCAGTCCCACATTTTGGTCTTCAAATACTTGTTCATTATAATTAACAATAAAACGAGGGGACTCAACCTCCGTCTGGATATCAAAATTAAAGTTTGCAGATCCTGTCTCCTTCTTGACTTTGCCAACAACCGCATTGATAATTAAATCTCCTTTAGCAAAAAATCCACCATCGAGTGAAAATATAGAGCCCACGCCGTACAACTCTGCCGTACTATCAGTATAAAAAAAGGCTCTTAATCTTGTAGCCTCATTTTTAAACTCTTCAACCCGATTGATGAGTATACCTCCCTTTGAGATCAATACAAGTTCTTTACTTCCTCTACCTACAGTAGGTATTCCTGATATCGTAGCATCCACAATATCCGTTTTTCCAAGCACAAACATAGTAGAATCGAATTCGGCTTTTCCTCTAATATATAAATTTCCTGTAACCAGAATATTGCTTTGAATAATGGCCGTTGAATAACTATCTATTGTTAAATCACCGTTTACAATAAGCCAGTGAGCCCCAGTGCTTGAATTAAGCTTAGAAATATCCCTTATCTGATTTAACATAACCCCATCCAACTTTAGATTCCCTATAAAGATCGTGCTTCTCTCCAATCTCTCAAGGTTTTGCTTCAGTGATAGCTTTGCTTCTTCGAAAAGTCTATGTTTCTCCTGCTCCTTCTCTTCATCTGTATCGCCAGTTGCAATGTCCTTAAAATCTTCTAGCATAGGCATCCATAAGTTGGAAATGCCCCCAGGTTGCTGAAGCGAGGTAATTAATCTTGTTCCTCTTGCAGTGGGTTCTTCACTACTATTAGATCCAGCCGCTCCATAATATTTTTCGCTGAATAACTTCTTATTTCCAGCCGACCCTGAAGCTTCAGCAACTTTATCCAGAAAGGAATCTTCCACACTCACTTGGACAAACGTCGTATTCTTTTTGATCTTTGCCTTTTCAATAATCGTCTTCACCCTATTATCTAGTGAAGAATAGTCGGCATCATCAATTGTCGGTACCTTTTCAAATATATCCCCTGTTCTGGAATAAAGCAGATCGTTCATTGATTGGATATGTGCCTCTCCATCGATTAACGAAAATAGACTGCGTTTTTCCAACTCTGCGTTATGTTTATACTTAGCCACCTGGCTAACTTTCAATTGATTTCCAGCATAAATATTCCCCTGAATATAAGGAGCGCCATTCAAATAGATCGTTCCTTCAGAACCCAATGA
Organism: Paenibacillus sp. FSL E2-8871; assembly: GCF_038000345.1. NCBI lineage: Bacteria > Bacillati > Bacillota > Bacilli > Caryophanales > Paenibacillaceae > Paenibacillus > Paenibacillus sp. FSL E2-8871. The sequence goes on from NZ_JBBOBV010000001.1 coordinate 4,102,269, forward strand.
ATAATTCAAAAAATCTGGGAATGTCGTAATCACAACTTTTTGTTGCAACGTTCTTAACACGCCGTTCACTGTTGCATTGGCTTTAATCGCAACTACATGCTTACTACTTGTAGAACTGCCATCGAGAGTAATTCCCGTGATTTCATTGCTAGCTCCCTGTAAACTTGTATCGGTAACAAAAGCTCCTTTATTAGAATTGAGGCCCCTTAAAAACATCTCAATTTCTTGATCAAACTGTGCCTGAGTAGTATTACTACTAACTTGTATTTTCTGATTTAAATCTGCTGTAATATAGGCAATCGCCTCATCAATCGATTTCTGCGCTAAGTGAAGGCTCTGTACATCATTCTCACGAGTTTCTGCACGCCTCGCGCCTCCAATCGTAGCACTAAGCACTGTAACTCCCAAAATAGTGAGCAATAGGACGATAAACATTACAAGTACCAAAGCCGACCCTCGTTCTGATCGGAGGCTTGCTCGCCTCAACATCTCTGTTCTCCTCCTAAAATCCAAATTGGCTTTCCAATTCCATTTTATCTGCATCATTTCCCTTATACTTTAATACCAACTTAATCTGGATCAGACCGGAGTTGCAAAGAGAGGCTACATTACATGATCTACCATCTGATGTGGAAGCGGTTATGATAGAACCAGCCATGTTCGATTGTACCGCAAGAGGAGAACCAGACTCAGCCCCGCTTTCTTCGCCATTTATAACGATTTCATTTCCTGATACACGAATTACACGCGGAGAACTCCCTTCTTTAATTAATTCAATTCCTCCAGAAATGTTTTGTAGCCGTTCAGGACTATATGTATAGAGTTCAGTAATAATAGAGGACATGATCAGATCCGCCTCGTCGCGTAAAGCATTCTGAATTGAGATTTTATGATAGCTTCGAAAGCCGTACATAGTAATTCCAGATATTAGACCGACTATCATTGCAAATACAGTGAGTGCCGCAATTAATTCCACCAAGGTAAAACCTTGTTCCGACCTAAGTCGTTTAGCGGATTCTTTCATCAGTAATGTACCCCTCCAACATCACGTAATAATCGGGTTGTCCATTACTTTCTACTCGCCCGACCTCAACCTTAACAGGTATTAAATAATCCTTCACCGCTGATTTATCGATAGGAGTTATACCACCATTTGTTGGGTTACTAGACGGGTTATTTACTAGTTCAGGTTGATAAACAATATTAATTTTATAACGGATATCGTTAACTGTTGGATTCAATACATTCGCCAAGGCTGTCATGTTTGAGAATAAATTACTATAGCTGCAGTTGACTAGGGTACACTCTTCAGCCTCTATCGCATCGTTCCCCTTCGTTATGAAATAATCCTTCATCTTCTCAAAATCCTGCTTCTCCACATAAAACAGCGCATTCCGCGCCAGATTGACCATAATCGTCTTGTTTTGGTTCGATTTAGAGTAACTCATGGCGTTTGTAAAGTAAGACGTAAGTACCAGTGAAACTATCGACAAGATCACAATAGCGGCCAGTACTTCGATCAATGTAAATCCTTTTTCCTGCTTTAGGCCTGATTTCATCCTACTTTTTTCCTCCCGCCTACGAGAATGCTTTCATATTTGCACGCTTTTTCCTTAATTTTCTACTTCCATTATATTCTCTCATATCCAGCTACAGCAATCCTCAAAACCCTTATAATTCAGATATTTCTACAATATCTCTCACTTTTGCTCTGTGCTATCATTTGAAAAGAGAGGGGATGGATGAAATGGCTTTAATAGAGTGCAAATTTTATTCGGAAGTACTAGGATTGAATACCTCAATGACTGTAATTTTGCCGCAAAAAACAACCACACAAATCGGGATGAGCAACGTAACTAGAGGTGAACTTCACCCTACGCTGTATTTGCTGCACGGTTTGTCAGACGATGATTCGATCTGGCTTCGCCGGACTTCTATAGAACGATATGTAGCAGAGATGGGAATAGCTGTAGTTATGCCAAATGTGCATCGCAGTTTCTACACGGATATGGCGGTTGGCGGCCGTTATTGGACCTTTATTAGTGAAGAGTTGCCGATGCTTGCGCGCTCGTTTTTCCCACTGTCAGATAAACGTGAGGAGAACTTTGTAGCTGGACTGTCGATGGGTGGTTACGGGGCGATCAAGCTGGGACTGCGTAAACCGGAGTCTTTTGCAGCGGCAGCGAGTCTGTCAGGAGCACTTGATATGGCGCATAATTTTATGAACGCGGAAGATCCTACCGTCAAAAGCAAAGAATACGAAATGATCTTCGGAACAGAAGATATCGCCGGAACGCCCGAAGACCTTCTATGGCTGCTTGAGGAAGTGAACCGCTCCACGGGACCGAAACCAGCGCTGTATCAATGCTGTGGCACAGAAGATTTCCTGTACACAGATAACTTGAAATTCCGCGATGCATGCCGAGCAACCTCCCTTGATTTCACCTACGATGAAGGTCCTGGCAACCATGAATGGGGCTACTGGGATGCCAAAATCCGCGATATATTAGCTTGGCTACCGTTGAGTAATAACTAGCTTCTTCTAATAGACAACAAAAAGGTGCAGCCATAAGCTGCACCTTAATATCTGTTCTACCCAGATTACCCTCTTCGGAGGGTTCTTTTAAAATATAAGGATAGAGTATAAGTTTCAAACTACTTTATCCTTATATTTCTCGCTTAATTGCTTACCGTCCTTATAAGGACGCCGAAGGCAATTATGCTTGTTTGGTGATTTTTTTAAATAATCCAGTCTGTTCTGTGATTCCTTTTTCAGCAGCAAATCTTTCAATACTCGATGCACCAAAGAATCCGTCTATACCTTCTGTCCGTTCAATTACATACGCCGCATCCTCTGGCTCAGCAATCGGTCCACCGTGGCAAATAACCATAATATCTGGATTTACCGCTTTCCCTGCTTTAATAATCGCTTCAATTCTTTCAACACAATCATCTAAAGTAAGAGCGGTTTTAGCTCCAATTGTACCTTTGGTAGTCAAGCCCATATGTGCCACCAAAATATCTGCTCCTGCTTCTGCCATAGCTTTAGCTTGTTCAGGATCAAATACATAAGGAGTGGTGAGCATATCCAATTCATGCGCCGCTCTAATCATATCTACTTCTAAACCATATCCCATCCCTGTCTCTTCAAGGTTCTGTCTGAATACGCCATCGATCAAACCAACGGTTGGGAAGTTTTGCACGCCGCTGAAACCTTGTTCCTTAAGTTGTTTTAAATAAACCTCCATCACTCTAAAAGGATCTGTTCCACATACGCCTGCTAATACGGGAGTATTTTTTACAACAGGTAATACCTCCGAGCCCATTTCGACTACGATTTGGTTGGCATCTCCATAAGATAATAACCCCGCGAGTGATCCACGACCTGCCATTCTGTATCTTCCTGAATTATAAACAATCAGCATATCCGCTCCGCCAGCTTCACTGCTTTTTGCAGTAATCCCTGTGCCAGCCCCAACACCTAAAAGAATCTTTCCATTTGCTACTTCTTCTCTAAACTTCGCCATGATTTCAGTTCTTGTATTTTTGTTCATGTGTAACGCCTCCATCATTATTTAAATGTTCTGTGTTAGTGTTATTTGCTCATGAGATCTATTAGCTTCTGAGCTGCTGCTTCTGCAAACTCTACATCATTAATGGCACAATCCATTTCGATAACCTCGACAACATTTCTGTTCACACCATTTCTCAAGGTATCAAATAACATTTGATCTTCCTCTACGCCATAAAAGGCTTCCCCTGCGACATCAATGCCGGATATCCCTTTAAGAGGCAACATTAATACCGTTTTTTCTTTGGCCATATTTAATTTCTCGACAAGCTTTTTGCCGATGGCTTCATTCTCTTCTACCGTTGTTCTCATCAAAGTAACTGTAGGGTTATGCTTATAGAACTTATGTCCAGCAAATTTCTCGGGTACCGTATCATAAGGGCCAAAGTTGCACATATCAAGTGCACCTACCGACACAACCTGTGGAATATGATGTTTTCCAGCAGCTTCTAACCGATGAGGTCCAGCATTTAGCACACCACCAATAATTTCGTCCGCCCATTCTGTTGTGGTCAGATCCAATACGCCTTCAATAAAACCAGCCTCGATTAGCGCTTCCATGGACTGGCCACCTACACCTGTTGCATGGAATACAAGCACTTCATATCCTCTAGCTTCAAGATAGTTACGGGCTGCCGTCACACAGGGGGTTGTTACCCCAAACATTGTTGTAGCTACTAATGGTTTTTTCTCTATCACTTGTTTATTCTCAAATTTAAGCATACCGGCGATGGCGAAAGCTGCATTGGTAAAAATCTTTGTTGAAATGGAGTTCAGTCCAGCAACATCCACTACGGATGGCATCATGACAATATCACTAGTGCCTACATATGGAGCAGTATTCCCTGAAGCTACGGTCGAAACCATCACTTTTGGTACACCAATAGGCAATGCCCGCATACCAGGGGTTACAAGTGAAGTCCCTCCAGTGCCCCCAAAGGAGATAATTCCATCAAATTTGCCTTGCTTATATAATTCAGGTACTAATTTTTCCATACCTTTGGCTAATAATTCTGTTGCTAGTGCCCTATCTTTCTTGGCAACGAGCTCATCTATACTTACACCCGCGGCTGCTGCTACTTCTCGGTTAGAGATATCCGGTGTAAAGGTGGGCTCAAACACACCCGTATGAATCGTAAACGTACCTAGCTCCAAGCTTTCCAGCAAATTTTTAATGTAGAGATATTCTTCACCCTTGGTGTCAAAAGTTCCGGCAATGGCAATCGTCTTCATTTCTTCAACCTCCTCTTCAAATATCTACAACAAAAAAGCATGATCAACTTATGAGTTAATCATACTTCTTCGGTTTATCAATGAAAACGCTTTTATGTCTTATGTTTTTGTGTTTATGTTAGATTTATATTGTTTTGGAGAGAACCCTTTATACTTCTTAAACATTTTGCTAAACTGCGCATAGTCTTGATATCCAACTAATGGCGCTAGCTCAGATAACTGGATATGGTCTCTATGTAATATTTCCGCTGCCTTATCCATCCGAAATTGCACGAGATACGTTTGGAAGCTGCAGCCTACTTTTTTGGTAAACAAGCTACTTAAGTAACTTCGGGATATATGGGCCACCTTAGCTAAATCTGCAAACAAGATCTCATTCATATAATTTTGAGCTACGTATTCTTTTACAAATTCAACATAATCATAGTGCTTTGTGATACCGTCTAACATTTTGACCATAAAATCATCTTCATCCAGTGTCCCCGACACTTTAAAAGCTTTGGTTATATTCGTAATGGACTTCTCCGATGGAATTCTTTCAAAAGCAGAGCCCCCGATATACCCCATCAAATTTTGATTATTACTGTACATATACTGCACATCAATTGGCGTTTTCACGGGACCACCATACACCAATTTAATTAAATCTGGCTTTAGCGCATTGCATGTATTAAAAATTTTGTCCGCCTTAGCCTTGGCAGCTTCCAGAGAGAATACTTTTTTGGCTCCTAATAATCCCCCTTCGGTTAAGCCTAAATGTGCACAAATAATATCTGCTCCTGCCTCGATCATCTGAGCGGCTTGGATTTCGTCAAATACAAAAGCAATGGTAAACAAATCTTTTTCGTGAGCTATTCTTATAGCTTCTACTTCGAGTAGATAACCATTCCCTTCTTCTTCAAGCGTTTCACCAAATTGACCATCTATTAGTCCAACTGTGGGGTAATTATTAATACCGGAAAATCCCTTATTCTTTATTTCAATGATATAGCTCTCCATATCTTTTGTCGGATCGGTTGCATTGAGTCCAAAAATAATAGGAATATCTCTGACCAAAGGGATGATTTCCCTAGACGCAAAGTCCATCACCATATCATTGCTATTACAAAATGGCAAAATCCCAGCGAGAGAGCTCCTCCCCATCTGCCGGAATTTACCCGAGTTTAACATCAGAAGGAAGTCTGCTCCACCCTGCTTCGCATACTTTGCCGTTATTCCCGCACCTGTGGCTACTCCAATAATATGATTCCCTAGTTTTAATTGCGATTTAAGCTCGTCTAGGATTTGCTCTCTACTCATACTTACGCACCCTCCTATCCCTAATCTAAGGATAACCGTAAAGAACACTGTGAATCCAGTCGTGTTGTAATTAGAGCCCCTTTAGATAAAAAAAATCTCGCCTGCGACCTATAAAAGTCTGAGGCGAGATTTGGTATTGATACGGTTTACAATATAGCGTCACCGTGTTTTACAACCCATTCATTAGCTTCATGCAGTGCCTGCTCCGCGCGTTCGATTGCAGCTTTCACCTGAACGGTGGCTGTGCCGCCATAAACGTTACGGGCGTTAACTACAGCTTCCGGTTGAAGAACAGCATAGATATTCTCATCGAACAGCGGCGAGAATTGCTTGAACTCTTCCAGCGTAAGATCCAGCAGGAACTTGCCTTCGTTAATGCAGTAGAGCACTGTTTTTCCGATTACTTCATGTGCTTGGCGGAAAGGAAGACCTTTGCCTACCAAGAAGTCGGCGATATCCGTAGCATTCGAGAAGTCCGTGTTCACGGCTTCACGCATACGCCCCTTGTTCACCTTCATGGTGGAGATCATCGGCGCGAACAATTGCAGTGCACCAGTCAGTGTAGTAACGGTATCGAACATGCCTTCTTTGTCTTCCTGCATATCCTTGTTGTACGCGAGTGGCAGTGATTTCAGCACGGTCAGCAAGCCAATCAGGTTGCCGTAAACGCGGCCTGTTTTGCCCCGTACCAGTTCTGGTACGTCCGGGTTCTTCTTCTGTGGCATAATGCTGCTACCTGTGCAGAAAGCATCATCCAGTTCCACAAAGCTGAACTCCGTGCTGCTCCACAACACCAATTCCTCACTGAGTCTGGATAGGTGAGTCATAACAAGCGCAGCATTTGCCAAAAACTCAACGATGAAATCGCGGTCGCTGACAGCATCCAGACTGTTCTCATACACACTGTCAAAGCCCAATTGCTCCGCTACAAAATGACGGTCGATCGGGAAGGTCGTTCCCGCAAGCGCACCTGCCCCGAGTGGCAGAACGTTGATCCGTTTGTAGCTGTCTGTCAAACGCTCCGCATCGCGGCGGAACATTGATACGTAAGCCAACAAGTGATGAGCAAACAGGATCGGCTGTGCCCGCTGCAAATGCGTATAACCAGGGATGATCGTCTCCACATTGTCTTTGGCTTGCTCGATCAAAGCCTCCTGCAATTCATGCAGCAAGCTAACTAGCTCAACTACACGCCCCCGTAAGTAAAGGTGCATATCCGTTGCCACCTGATCATTACGGCTGCGTCCTGTGTGCAGCTTACCTCCGACTGGACCGATTTCCTCGATCAGATGTTTTTCAATATTCATATGGATATCTTCATCCGCTACGGAGAAAACAACCTCTCCAGCGTTAACCTTGTCCAATACTTTGTTCAGACCTTGCTTAATCGTCTCCACATCTTCTTGTGGAAGGATTCCGCATTTGCCCAGCATTGTGACATGCGCCAGACTGCCTTGCACATCCTCTTTGGCCAAAGCCTTATCAAATCCAATGGAAGCCGTATATTCCTCCACCAGCTTGTTTGTTCCTTTAGTAAACCTTCCGCCCCAAAGCTTGCTCACCTGTAGTTTCCTCCTCTTGGACGCCAGAGGGCCGCTCCTATCCTGACGGGAGGAACGGCCTTCGGAATGCCCGTTTAAGTTTATGTTATCGTTCTATTTCGAAGCTCCATTTACACCTGTAGAAACCTTAAGGCGCAATGCGTTCAAGTGGATAAAACCAGTTGCATCCCCTTGATCATAAGCTTGTGTAGGATCAGCTTCCATCGTTGCAATTTCAGGGTTGTACAGGCTGACTGGGCTCTTCACTCCAGCGCCGATGATGTTGCCTTTGTACAGTTTAAGACGAACAGTACCTGTTACATTTTGCTGGCTCTGTGTTACAAGAGCTTGCAGTGCAATACGCTCTGGTGCGAACCAGAAACCGTTATACACCAAAGTGCTGTAACGAGTGATCAGGCTGTCACGCAGGTTCATCACTTCACGGTCCATCGTGATGGACTCCATTTTGCGATGAGCGACGAACAGGATTGTTCCACCCGGAGTCTCATACACACCACGGCTCTTCATGCCGACGAAACGGTTCTCAACCATATCCACACGTCCGATTCCGTGTTTACCGCCTAGCTCGTTCAATTTCTCCATCACTTGAAGTGGGTTTAAGGACTCACCATTCAGGGCTACGCAGTCTCCCTTCACGAAATCGAGTTCCAAGTATTCCGCTTCATCTGGAGCATCCTCAGGAGCGTTGCTCAGTAGGAACATTCCTTTATTCTCTGGTGCACTTGGATCGAACCAAGGATCTTCCAATACGCCGCTCTCATAGCTGATGTGCAGCAGGTTACGGTCCATCGAATACGGCTTCGCCGCAGAGGCTTGTACCGGAATATCATTAGCTTCCGCATAAGCGATCATTTCCGCACGACCCGGGAATTGATTGCGGAACTCTTCCAAACGCCAAGGTGCGATCACCTTGATGTTCGGAGCCAAGGCAGCTACGCCAAGCTCGAAACGCACTTGGTCATTCCCTTTGCCTGTCGCGCCGTGCGCGATAGCCGTTGCGCCTTCAGCGATGGCGATATCCACCATGCGCTTAGCGATTAGTGGACGAGCAATACTAGTTCCGAGCAAGTATTGGCCTTCGTAAAGCGCGCCGGATTGGAACATAGGGTAGATGAAGTCGCTAGCGAACTCATCGCGCAGATCGTCGATGTATACTTTCGATGCACCGGTTGCTAGTGCTTTTTCTTCCAAACCGTCGAGCTCTTCTTTTTGGCCGATATCGGCTGTGAAGGCGATGATCTCCGCGTCATAGGTTTCTTTAAGCCATTTCAAAATAACGGATGTATCTAGTCCGCCGGAATAGGCGAGTACAATTTTTTCTTTAGCCATGGTGTGGCAACTTCCTTTCGTGTGGGGGGTATAAGATTCGCTTAAATGCGCTTATAGAACTCCGGTGATAAAGCGCAACTACGTGAAATGTTTGGACTTCCGGTCGCTGTTATAATCAGATTTCTATGATTGTAGTCTGCCTTCGCAGATGAAATCTGATTATAAAGGCGAACGCTGACGCTCCTACAGTTCCAAACTTTCACTTCATTGCTCCGCACCGGAATTCCAACGCTACTTATTAAGTTCATCTTATATAGTATTTTATATAATCTTAGACCAATATAAGTTCAATCCTAATTATCTATGATTCCTTAACTCATCAGCGCAGCCATTAAAGCTTTTTGTGCATGCAGGCGGTTCTCAGCCTGATCAAAGATGACCGAGTTAGGGCCATCAATCACGCCTGTGCTGACCTCTTCCTCACGGTGGGCTGGCAGGCAGTGCAGGAAGAGATAATCGCTCTTCGCGCCTTTTACAAGCTCCTCATTGACCTGATAGTCCTTGAATGCCGCTTCACGCGCCTTTTGCTCCTCTTCGAAGCCCATGCTCGCCCACACATCGGTGTAGATGACGTCAGCGTCTTGTACAGCTTCTTGCGGGCTGCGAGTTACCACAATCTTGGCCCCTGTTTCTTTAGCGATCTCACGAGCTTCTGCTACAACCGCTGCATCCGGCTCATAACCTTCCGGTCCGGCAATAGATACGTCCACGCCCAGCTTAGCTCCACCAATCATCAAAGAATGCGCCATATTGTTGCCATCGCCGATGTAAGCCAGCTTCAGGCCTTTGAGCTTTCCTTTGTGCTCATAAATGGTTTGGTAATCCGCCAGCACTTGGCAAGGATGTGCCAGGTCGCTCAGACCGTTGATTACTGGAATAGAAGCATAACGAGCCAGATCCTCTACTTTGTCATGGCCGAAGGTACGGATCATAATTCCGTCGAGGTAACGTGACATTACTTGTGCTGTATCGCCAACCGTTTCACCGCGTCCAAGCTGGATATCATTCTTGCTCAAGAAAAGGGCATGCCCTCCCAGCTGATACATTCCAACTTCAAACGACACGCGCGTACGAGTAGAGGATTTTTCAAAAATAAGACCAATCGTTTTCCCCTTCAGCGGCTGAAATTCTTCGCCATTTTTCTGCTTCTTCTTCAGCTCAATCGCCGAATCAATCAGATACGTAATTTCCTCCGGGCTGTAATCGTTCAGCTCCAGTAAATCACGGCCTTTCAGTTGCTGCGCAATGGTGTGCTTGTTACTCTGTACGCCCTGACTCATGAGCTTACCTCCCCGTTTGCTTGTTTAGCATAAGTATGAATGAGTTCGGAGACGATGTCTACCGCTTGGTCGATCTCCTCTTTACTTACATATAGATTAGGCAGCAAGCGAAGGACATTAGGACCCGCTGTCACGAACAACAGGCCTTTCTTTTGTCCAGCCAAAACAATATCGCCCACTGGTGATTGACATTCAATCCCGATTAACAGTCCTTTACCACGGATATCCTTCACAAAAGAACAGTCCGCCAGCTTCTCTTTCAAAAGACCTGTCAGGTATTTACCCATTTGCTCGGCGCGCTGTGGAAGCTCATCCTCCAGCATCGTCTCAATCGTCGCTGCCATAACCGCTGTTGCAAGCGGTGTTCCTCCGAAGGTGGATGCATGGCTGCCAGGTGAGAATGCTTCACGCAAATACCCTTTGCCAAGCATTAAGCCCGCTGGGAACCCACTAGCAATTCCCTTTGCCAAAGTGAAAATATCTGGTTCAATTCCATAATGCTGATGAGCGAACAACTTGCCTGTACGTCCCATTCCTGTTTGTACTTCATCTACTATGAGAAGCAATCCGTGTTTCTTGCACAGTGCTACTACAGCGTTCAAGAACTCAGGCTCTACCTCAAGCACGCCACCCTCTGCAAGTACCATCTCCAGCATGATAGCAGCGGTATGGTTCCCGATAGCAGCTTCTAACGCTGGCAGATCATGCAAGGGTACAGTCTTGAAGCCTGCTGGAAGCGGCAGGAATCCTTCTTTTACCTTTTGCTGACCTGTAGCTGTTAGTGTGGCTAATGTACGTCCATGGAAGGATTGTTCAAATGTGATGACCTCATAACGATCCACACCTTTAATCTTCTGGTGGTAACGACGAGCCAGCTTAATAGCCGCCTCATTCGCTTCTGCCCCACTATTACAGAAAAACACTTGATCAGCGCAGCTATTCTCAGTCAAAAGGTTTGCAACTTTGTCCTGTCCAGGAATATGGAACAGATTCGAGACATGCCAGAGCGTATCGATCTGTTCCTTCAGCTTCGCACCGACTTTTTCAGGAGCATGACCTAGACTGGTCACAGCTAATCCACTTGTGAAATCAAGATACTTGTTGCCCTTATCATCCCATACCCAGGTGCCCTTGCCTTTAACTAAGCTGAGATCATATCTGGCGTAAGAAGGGAATACCGCGCTAAGCTTGCCTGCTGCAACATCAGGTGTAACTGATCCTACTGTATCGGTCTGCTGTGCCCCTGCTTGCGAATCCAATTCAGCTTGTGTAAGCTTGCTCATTCTAAGTCACTCTCCCACCTTGTGCTCCTGTGTACCAGGCTGCACCTCTAAATGATATTCATCTATGATTCTACGAACGAATAATACGTGTGCCTATCGCTTCACCTTGTAGTACTCGACTAAGCACCCGCGGTTCTTTTCCATCCACAATAATAACCTCTGAAACGCTGCCTTGAATGCAATCGATAGCTGCCCGTACTTTTGGGATCATACCGCCGTAAATTTCTCCACTTTCAATTAAAGCTTCGATTTCCTGTACGGTAACGGATGGAAGCACAACCTTTCGACCCTCCACCGTACTCATAATGCCAGGCACATCTGTAACTACGATCATTTGGGGAGACTCTACATAAGAAGCGACTGCTCCTGCTGCTGTATCTGCGTTAATATTGTAGCGCTGACCTGCAGCATCTACACCGATAGGTGCAATGACAGGAATATATCCCATCCCAACAATACCAGTTACGATCTCAGCTTTTACTTTCGTTACTTCTCCTACCAAACCTACTTCAGCGCTATTAGCTACGGGTCTAGCAGTAATCATATTTCCATCGATACCGGATAGCCCTAGAGCTAGACCGCCACTTCCTTGAATTCGCCTTACAATCGCCTTGTTGATACTCCCTGCCAGCGTCATCTCTACGACATCTAGTACTGCCTCGGTGGTTACTCGCAGACCGTTCACGAAGCTGCTTTCAATGCCCAGCTTTGCTAGATTCTCTGAAATGGCCGGCCCTCCGCCATGAACAATTACAGGCTGAATGCCTTCCTGCTGCAAATCTCGTAAATCTTCGAAAAAAGAATCAGGAAGAGCAGCCAGCGTACTGCCGCCGCATTTCATCACAAACAATCCACTACCATCTAATGCATCTATAAGTTCAAGCTCGCTATTTAGCGTCATAAGTTCGGTATCCTTCCCTTGTGGGCTTAAGCCGCCACAAATTAGGTACGGTATGCAGCGTTAATACGCACATAATCGTAAGTTAGGTCACAGCCCCAAGCTGTAGCCTTTCCGGTTCCATCATGCAAATCTACAGTGATCAGCACAGTTTCACTTTTTTGCAAATAGGCCAAAGCCTTCTCCTCATCAAAAGCAACCGGCTTCGAATGCAGTAGCACCTCGATATCACCTAAAGAAATGTTTACACGTTCTGGTGATACCGGAACACCCGCGCGTCCAACCGCAGCAATGATCCTTCCCCAGTTCGCATCCGCTCCAAAAATAGCAGATTTCACTAGACTAGAACCCACCACTGTCTTGGCAATCGCTGCAGCAGCTTCGTCATGAACAGCACCATTCACTTGAACCTCAATCAGGTGGGTCGCACCTTCTCCATCACGTGCAATCGCCTTGGCAAGCGTCTGGCAGACATACGTGAATCCAGCGGCAAAAGCGTCCCAATCCGGATGCAATTGGGTCAGCTTCTCATTACCTGCAAGCCCACTAGCCATCGAGACTAGCATATCATTCGTGCTTGTATCTCCATCAACTGTAATCATATTAAAAGTAACGTTCGTAGCAGAACGAAGTAGACTGTGTAAATCTTCCGCTGAAATATCAGCATCTGTAGTCATAAAACCGAGCATGGTAGCCATGTTAGGATGAATCATCCCGGAGCCCTTCGCAGCTCCAGCAATAATAACTTCTACACCGCCAACAAGCACCTTCACGGCAACCTCTTTTTTAACTAAATCAGTTGTAAGTATAGCCTGACAGAATTCCTCCGCTCCAGCAGCCCCACCGTCTAGCTTTTCTGGTATTGCAGCAATACCGCTACGTACGTAATCCATCTTCAGCAGCTCACCGATCACACCAGTCGAGGCGACAGCAACATCATTAACCTCTACACCCAAATGTTGAGCCGCAGCAGCGCGCATCTCATAAGCATCGGCCTCGCCTTGTTCACCTGTGCAGGCATTAGCATTCCCGCTGTTCACGACTACCGCCTGCAACGTTCCGTTCACAAGACTTTCTCGCGTCACCTTCAGAGGAGCCGCCTGAAAAACATTTGTCGTATACACGGCAGCAGCCGTAGCTGGAACCTCACAAAGAATCACTCCGAGATCGTTGCGGTCTGTTTTTTTCAATCCACAGTGCAGTCCTCCGGACTTAAATCCTTTAGGTGAAGTAATGCTTCCACCTTCCAAGGCAGTAAATAATTCAATCTCGCTCATGTTATTTGTACCGCTGATCCTTATGGATACACAGGTGTGTAGCCGAGGCCAAGGGTTTCCTCCCATCCCATCATCAAATTAAGGTTCTGTATTGCCTGACCTGCCGCACCTTTTACAACGTTATCTATGACGGAGACAATGGTCACCCGCCCTGTACGAGCATCTGTCGCAAATCCGATATCACAATAATTAGAGCCGCTAACTTCTTTTGTCGCTGGAATCACACCTACATCGCGCACCCGCACATAGGGTCTGCCCGCATAATATTCACGGTATAAATTCACAAAATCCTGCTCCGTATGATTGCCCGTCATTCCTGCATACATCGTACTCATAATGCCTCGGCTCATTGGCACGAGATGTGTGGTGAACGTTACGGTTACCTTTTCTCCAGCAATCTCCGTGAGTGTCTGCTCGATTTCTGGTATATGTTGATGTTTATTTATTTTATAAGCTTTAAAGTTCTCATTTATCTCTGCATAATGCACCATCAGGCTCGTTCCGCGTCCTGCTCCGGTAACCCCGGATTTGGCATCAATAATAATACTGTCATGCTTAATCCAGCCTGCCTGAATCGCAGGAATTAGTCCAAGAAGTGTAGCCGTAGGATAACAGCCTGGATTAGATATAAAGTTGGCCCCAGCCGCACGCTCTCCAAACACCTCGCAAAGTCCGTACACAGCTTGTTCTAGGTACTCATCAGCAGGAGCTGTATGTTTGTACCAGTGCTCATACTCTGCGCCATCCTTCAATCGGAAATCACCGGATAGATCTACGACCTTAAGTCCAGCTTCCAGCAGCTGCGGGACCAGCTTGGCACTTACACCAGACGGTGTAGCCGTAAAAACCACATCCGCCCGCTCAGCCATCTGCACCGGATCAACGCCATCCAGCTTTCGGTCAATAATGCCCGTCAAATGAGGAAACCCTTCCTCTATCGCATCCCCTGCACTAGATGAGGAAATTACCGAAGTAATCTCTACTTTAGGATGACTTTGTAGTAGCCGAATCAGCTCTACGCCTCCATAACCCGTTGATCCAACAATCGCCGCCCTCAGCTTGCCTTCCACTGTCATCCCCACTTCCTGCTTATCATGAATATATTATTTAATATAATGTATGCCGTCTTAGAAATATGTATTATTATACATCCCTATTAATATAAATACAACACATTATGTGAACTTTATTATCCCTAAATATAACCCTATTTACAAAAAAAGAGAAGCGTCGCCTCCCCCTTAGGAGAGATTACGCTTCTCTTTTAAATCCTTCGCCTAACACTTCATGTGCTTCGGTAATTATAACAAATGCACTTGTATCTACGGATTGGACAATCGCCTTTAGCCTTGATACTTCATTCTGACCTACCACTACCATCAGAACGGTACGTGCATCGCCAGTGTACCCGCCATGTGCGTCCAGCTTTGTCAGACCACGATCCAGATCATTTAATATCGCCGCAGATATTTCATCTGTCTTGTCCGAGATAATATAAGCAACCTTCGTATAACGGAAGCCAACCTCTATTGCATTAATGGCCTTACCTGTAACAAACAATCCGATCAGCGCATACAGCGCCTGCTCCATGCCGAGTATAAATGCAGCCAGCACAATAACCGTCCCGTCCAGCAACACAACGGAAACCGAGAAGCTGAGACCAGATATCTTTTGAATGATTTGCGCCAAAATTGTAAGTCCACCTGTCGAGCCCCGACCGCGGAACACAACGCCAAGTCCCACCCCCACACAGATACCGCCATAAATGGAGGCTAAAAGTGGATTGGTTGTAGGTGTAGGTAAATCTTTTGTCAACAAGATAAATAGCGGCAGCACAAAGCTCCCGAGCAACGAGCGAACGCCGTATTGTTTACCCAGGAAGATTACTCCGAGCACAAACAGCGGGATATTAAGTGCCCATTGCGTAAATGCCGGTTCAGCCCCAAACCAAGCTTCAGCCAATACAGAAAGACCCGATACACCACCAGAAGCTATATGATTAGGCAGAAAAAAAAGATTAAAACCCAGTGCCGTGATTAGCGAACCGATCAGAATAAGCGTTGTATCCACCACATGACGGACGGGTCCATTCAGCGGAATCAGCGGGGGTTTATTACGAGAATTGATTTTTTGCATTTCATGGCGCTCCTTAAAGTGTCATCTTGCTCTACGTAAGAAGAAACGGCTATTCCATCCATATCAAAGAATGGTATCCGTTTCCCCTAAAAAAATATAAAGATAAAGTATGGAGTAACCTTATACTTTCCTATATTCCCGAAAAAATCCCTTAATCCG
Source organism: Paenibacillus sp. FSL E2-8871 (assembly GCF_038000345.1). Lineage (NCBI taxonomy): Bacteria > Bacillati > Bacillota > Bacilli > Caryophanales > Paenibacillaceae > Paenibacillus > Paenibacillus sp. FSL E2-8871. The sequence continues at coordinate 4,118,296 of NZ_JBBOBV010000001.1, forward strand.
CCTCAACCTTGATCTGGCTACGCAAGTACCCATCAATGAATGCGTCCAGGTCTCCGTCCATTACTGCACCCACATTACCCGTTTCCACGGAAGTACGATGATCCTTGACCATGTTATACGGATGGAATACATAGGAACGAATCTGACTGCCCCAAGCGATTTCGGATTGCTCGCCGCGAATCTCATCCAATTGCTGCTGCTGCTCTTGCAGCTTGCGTTCATAGAGCTTGGAACGCAGCATTTTCATGGCTTGTTCCCGGTTCTTGATCTGTGAACGTTCGTTCTGGCAGGTTACCACTACGCCCGACGGCAAGTGAGTAATCCGTACAGCAGAGTCCGTGGTATTGATATGCTGTCCACCGGCACCACTCGCGCGATACGTATCGATCTTAAGATCCTCGGTGCGGATCTCAACTTCAACATCATCCGTAATTTCCGGAACGACATCACAGGACACAAAAGAGGTGTGCCGTCTGCCAGAAGAGTCAAACGGGGATATCCGCACCAGTCGGTGTACACCCTTTTCGGCTTTCAAATATCCGTAGACGTTGAAACCCTTGATGAGCAGTGTGACACTCTTAATCCCTGCTTCATCACCCGGTAAATAATCAAGCACTTCAACCTTAAATCCACGTTTCTCAGCCCAACGTGTGTACATACGCAGCAACATCTGTCCCCAGTCTTGGGATTCTGTTCCGCCTGCACCTGGATGAAGCTCAAGAATAGCATTTAACTTGTCGTACGGTTGGTTAAGCAGCAATTGCAGCTCGAATTCATCCACTTTACTTCCTAGGCTACGGATCGTCTCTCCGATTTCTGTTGCCAGATCCTCATCGCCCTCTTCATCCGCAAGCTCTGCCATCATCGCAGCATCATCGTATTCCTGTTGAAGCTTCTCGTATTGATCTACGGAAGATTTCACAGCGTTCATCTCAGCGATTACACTCTGCGCTTGCTCACTATTATCCCAGAATCCTGGAGCCGCCATTTTCTCTTCAAAGTTAGAAATCATCTCTTGCTTAAGATCTAAGTCAAAGAGACCCCCTAAGGTCAGTTAGTTTCTTGCCTATTTCACGCAGATCCTGCTTTACATTTGGTTCTATCATAGGTCACTTCACCTTTCAAAATTGGTTGTTACGGTCGTCGCTCTAATGGATAGTTAGTGGGTGAGTGAATGATTAGCCATTCCGAGAAGGATTGGACTTCCGATCGCTGTTATCCTCAGATTCCTTGATTAGATAACCGCACTTGCGGTTGGAATCTGAAGATAAAGGCGAGCGCTACGCTTCTCCAGTTCCAAACCTTCTCTCCATTCCTCATTCACTCGAATACTAAATATCCAAAAAAGCGACTGGGCCGTAAACGGGGGATACCCCCGGGCCCAGCCGCTCTTTATGGTTAGTATACCCATAGAGATCAGGGTTAAAGACTTATATCTTCAACACCTGAATATGAGCGCTACTAAACGTTTGTCTTATGCGTTTTGACCGTGGCAATTCTTGTACTTCTTGCCGCTTCCGCAAGGGCAAAGATCATTACGACCAGTCACAGCCTCAACATGAACCGGACGTTTCTCAACAGGTTCGCTGTTTGTAGAGATCTTGTCTTCATCAATAACGGATTGACGTTCCTGATTCGCCTCGATGTGAGCCTTCATAATATAAGTAGCTACTTCTTCTTGAATCGTAGCAGTCATAGTATTAAACATCTCAAAGCCTTCGAATTGATATTCACGAAGTGGATCCGTACCACCGTAAGCACGCAAGTGAATCCCTTGACGTAATTGATCCATTGCATCAATATGATCCATCCATTTGCTATCTACGGAACGAAGCACGATTACCTTCTCGAATTCACGTACGAGTTCTGAACCCAGACGTTCTTCACGTGCAGCATATTTCTCAAGCACACGTTCGAAAATAAACTCGATGATCTCCTCAGCTTCCTTACCCCATAGAATATCACGGGTCAAAGCACCTTCTTCAAGCAGCTTGCTGTTTACGTAATCAGCAACTTCTTGCAGTTCCCAGTTCTCAGGAATATCATCGCTACAGTGTGCTAGAACGATACGCTCAATTACAGGCTTGATCATTTCAAGCACGATATCTTTAATATTATCGGACTCCAGAATCTCACGGCGTTGTTTATAAATAATTTCACGCTGTTGATTCATCACGTCATCATATTGCAATACGACTTTACGGATATCAAAGTTATTGCCTTCAACACGTTTCTGAGCAGATTCTACAGCACGTGTGATCATGCGGCTCTCAATCGGCTGATCTTCCTCGAATCCGAGACGATCCATCATAGTCAGAACGTTGTCAGCGCCAAAACGCTTCATGAGCTCATCGCCAAGCGACAAGTAGAATTGTGTAGAACCAGGGTCACCTTGACGACCTGCACGACCGCGCAGCTGGTTATCAATCCGGCGCGATTCATGACGCTCTGTACCAATGATATGCAGACCTCCAAGATCTGTCACACCTTCACCCAGAACGATGTCCGTACCACGTCCAGCCATGTTGGTAGCAATCGTAACTGTACCTGGCTGACCTGCATGGGTAATGATTTCTGCTTCCGCAGCGTGATGCTTCGCGTTAAGCACTTGGTGTCTAACGCCTTTGCGCTTCAGCATTTCAGATACGAGCTCTGAATTCTCGATCGACACTGTACCAACCAGTACAGGCTGGTTCTTTTTGTGACGTTCTACGATTTCTTCCACGACAGCCTTGAACTTACCATTCTCACTCTTGTAGACCACATCTGGCATATCTACACGCTGATTTGGTTTGTTCGTAGGAACTTGAAGAACTTCAAGACCATAAATCTTCTTGAACTCCTCTTCCTCAGTCTTCGCTGTACCTGTCATACCACCGAGTTTACGATACATACGGAAGTAGTTCTGGAATGTGATTGTTGCAAGAGTCATACTCTCATTCTGTACTTCGATTTCTTCCTTTGCTTCAATCGCTTGGTGCAGCCCATCGCTATAGCGACGACCTGACATTAGACGTCCTGTAAATTCATCAACAATAACGACCTCACCCTCGTTTACAACGTAATCTACGTCACGACGCATAATTACATTTGCTTTTAGGGCTTGGACGATATGGTGATTCAAAGTTACATGACTGTGATCATACAAGTTCTCAATACCAAAAGCGCGCTCAGCAGTAGCCACACCTTTTTCAGTCAAGGCAACAGACTTCACCTTAATATCAACTGTGTAGTCTTCTTCAGCCTTAAGCTTTTTCACGAAACGGTCTGCTGAAAAATACAATTCTGTAGACTTCTCAGCTTGTCCGGAAATAATAAGAGGTGTACGTGCTTCATCAATAAGAATAGAGTCCACTTCATCAATAATACAGAAATACAGAGGGCGCTGAACCATTTGCTCTTTATAAAGCACCATGTTGTCACGCAAATAATCAAAACCAAATTCGTTGTTTGTGCCATACGTAATATCGCAGGCATAAGCAGCTTGTTTATCAGCATGGTCCATACCGCTTAGGTTAACCCCAACCGTCATGCCCAGGAAGTTATAGATTTGTGCCATTTGTGCGCTGTCGCGCTGAGCCAAATAGTCATTGACCGTTACTACGTGTACGCCTTTACCTAGCAAAGCATTCAAATACACTGGCAATGTACCTACTAGTGTCTTACCTTCACCAGTCTTCATCTCGGAGATCCGGCCTTCATGCAGAGCCATACCACCAATTAACTGCACATCAAAATGCCGCATACCAAGTGTCCGCTTGGAAGCTTCACGTACGGTTGCAAATGCCTCAGGAAGAATTTCTTCCAGAGTTTCGCCTTTTTCAATACGGGCACGGAATTCTGCTGTCTTAGCTTGTAACTGTTCATCAGATAGCTTTACAAATTCCGGTTCCAATCCATTAATTACATCGACTGTCTTCATGAGACGTTTAACGTCACGATCGTTGGTGTCTCCGAATATTTTCTTTACAAGTCCTAGCATGGTTAACCCCTTTCATGCAACACAGATGGTGGAACCGAGCCCATCCTCACAAAATTGAAAGGGCCATTTATAAATTCGATTCCGCTGCTTCATAAATTGTAACAGTTTGTAAGAGATGCCGCAATACAAGGTGTATCAGCCACATTTTTCAAATATAGTCGCTTATACGCACAAGAGCCCTATTCGCTGCAAGCGAATAGGGGCTCGGTTTAAATTTCTTAGGTTCTGACTAACTCTCGAGGCCCTTTATACTTAGAGCATAACTGGCATCATTGTATCTTAGCCCTGTTCAATCAGTCCATATTTACCATCATCACGTTTGTAAACTACGCTTACTTCCGAGGTGTCGATATTGGAAAACACAAAGAAATTATGTCCTACCATGTTCATTTGAAGAATTGCTTCTTCCACATCCATCGGCTTCATTGTAAAGCGTTTGTTCCGCACAACTTCTAAATCATCATAATCTTGTTCTTCTACAGCAACAGCGGTACTAGCTCCATCCACAAACAGCGTCTTCAGTCCCTCTTGACGGAACTTACGATTGATCTTCGTTTTGTGTTTGCGAATTTGACGTTCTAGCTTGTCCACAACGGCATCTATGGAAGCATACATGTCATCGCTGCGATCTTCCGCACGAAGCGTCACGCCAGCAAGCGGAATGGTTACTTCCACCGTATGAAGGCCGCGAACTACGCCAAGCGTCACAGACCCTTCAGAGGTAGGGGGTGCTTCGAAATACTTCTCAAGTTTGCTGAGCTTCTTATCAACATACTCTCTCAAAGCGTCGGTCACGTCAATTTGTTGACCTCGAATGGTGAATTGCATGGCCACTCCTCCTTTAGTTACACCTTCATTATACCAAATTGTTAAGGCTAAGTAAAAAGTAATTCCTTACAGCCCTTACAATTAGATAACAAATATTGTCGTAGTGTTCACAAATAAAACAAGTCCGGCAAGAGCAACTATTCGCCTCACCGGACCAAGAGTAAACCTGACGTTATTATAGTACGAATTCCATTCTTATATTCCCAAACTGAGACAGTATAAGATTAAGTTACTTGGTATGAATTTGAATGATTTCTACAGATGACAATTGCGTACCTGATCCTGTAACAAGGTATACCTTATAGGCAGTATTAGCTGTCAATCCAGTCAAAGTTTGTGTATATTTTACGCCTGGAGTAATGGAAGGTGTGCCGGTCCATGGTGCATTCAATGCAGCACCTGTACTATCCTGCCCCGCAGCAATCTGTGCTGCGCTAGGCGCTTTTTCATTTGCCGGCAATACTACGTATCTTACCGGTGTTGTAGTGCCACCAGGCACACCATATTGAATATATACATCTGCTGTAACTGTTCCTACTTGTCCCGGTTCAAAAAGCGCTACCGGGTTAGTAGTTGCCTGAGCTGTAGTTAAACGAACTGTTGTAACATCAGAAAGCTTACCCGAAGCATCAGCTACCGCGATATAAGTCGCATACTCCGTACCAGAATTCAATCCATAAACAGAGAAGGTAACCTTAGTGTTAGCTACAGTAGCTGCGCTACCGTGATGCACGCCTGCAGTTCCATCACTAATTTGTCCTTTTTCCACTTGCAGTGCACTTGGTACATTTACGTTAGCAGTATAAGGAGCTACAACATAGTACACTGCACCCGTTACGGAAGATGTTAGATATATATCAGCTGTTACCGAACCAACGTTACCATAGGTTGCCCCACTAACGGTTGGTTTTGTTTCATTTCCGTCACCACCACCAGATCCACCACCACTGCCTCCACCAGTACTACCACCTGGAGCAGTTGTTGGTGTTGGAGTAGCTGTTGGTGTCGGAGTAGCCGTTGGCGTTGGTGTAGGAATCACTCCACCACCTGTGCCGCTACCTGGGTAATAGATGACTGAGGTATTGATAATACCAACAGCCTCTGCACGTGTTAACGATCTCTTAGGACCGAAGGTTCCGTCCGGATAACCGTTAATAATCTTTTTATCCGCTGCAGCGGCTACTGCACCTTTTGCCCATGCTGCAATTTGTGCATTGTCTTTAAATTTGCTAGTAGTGCTATTGGTGCTCAATTTAAGTAATTTCGCAGCCATTACTGCTGCCTCTTGTCTTGTGAGCGGACTATTAGGACGGAACGTATTGTCCTCGTATCCTCCGATATAGCCAGCTTCCACGGCTTTAGCCACTTCACTGTAGTTCCAGTTTGTGCTTTTCATATCTTTAAAGCTTACAGTTGCTTTTTCTTTAAAACCGAACAGGCGATTTACCAGAGTTACATACTCTCCACGTGTAATTGCCTTGTTTGGTTTAACTGTACCGTCTGGGTATCCTCCAAGGTATCCACTATCTAACCATTCCTGTAGCTGAGCTTGGGCCCAGTGACCTTGAATATCCTTAGGTACGGAGGCGGCAGATACACTGCCAAGAGATCCTAATAACATACTAACTCCTAAAACTCCGGTCATAAGACCGCGCAACTTCTTTTTCATCCTGCTAATCATCCTCCTAAAAGTTTTGATAGCGTAGGCTATATGAATCTCTTTTTGGAAGTATTGGCCTAGGCTAACATAGTGTGCGTCGAGGTAAGATAAACAGCTCAACGTAAAGCTATTACCCACATTTCGAAGAGTTCTAACATTTTCCATATTAAAAATTTACAAAGTACGCTATTTTTTTTCTATTAACTGCCTTGATAGAGGCTTTTGAGAGCACAAATTATCCCCACAAAGTGGAGCTTTACTTCGATGCATACTCAGGTACTTTGCGGGGGCCCCAAGCACACAAAAAAAGGACCTTGGGAGAAATCCCAAGATCCTTGCTAGCGCTGTCTAAATTGCTAACCATCTACTTATATGTAGGTCGGCTTAGCCGTATGATTATAATTTGATTACGTTAGCTGCTTGTGGTCCGCGTGCACCTTCAACGATATCGAACTCTACGGATTGGCCTTCATCCAAAGTCTTGAAACCGTCAGTTTGAATCGCGGAAAAGTGTACGAATACGTCGCCACCGTCTGCAGTCTCGATAAAACCATAACCTTTTTCTGCGTTAAACCATTTTACTTTACCTTCCATTGATTAAACATTCCCTTCGTCATCAGATGAACGTGAGTCTTGCTCACAAATCGACTATACCACCGTAACTTCTTCATTGTCAATTGGAAAAGTAAATGTTTACATGCAATAATTTACCACGTAAAATAGGACGTTTAATTTACCATAATCAAGAAATAGCTACGGCGTAAGGATCAAAAAAAGAGCAGACGGTATTTAATACCCGTCTACTCCTATAGTGAAACACCGAAATGAATTATTTTCTGCGATCCATTAGAAAACTATCTGGGGTGTAAGCGGCCTCGTAGGCGCTGCGCTGTACCTTGGACTGATTGCGCTTCTGCAGCCAGTCTTGGGCCTCGAGGCAAAGAGTGTTCATGCGAGCAGTGATTTCTGAATCGTGATGCAAAATTCGTTCAATTTCGACCTTTTGCGCTTCCGATGCAGGAATCAACGAGAACTGTCGGATGATGTCATCAATCAATTTCTGACGTTCGTCCACGAAAGACTCTAACTCTTCAAATTCGACTTCGTATAACCGCTCCATTATATTCTGCGTCAATTGCTTCAACTCTATAATAAGCTTATCTTTATCCATTTGAAATTTCCGTAGATAACGGCGGCTGACCTTGACCTGCTGCGATTTTGGAAGCCTGTAACCACGTTTCCCGTAGTTCAATCAAATATCCCACCGCTTCCTCAGCCTTTGTTGTATCTTTGCGTATATTGGCCTCAACAAGTAGGAAATTTGTATATTCATAGAGTGAATACAGGTTCTTGGATACTTCATAATTATTATCCAGAGTGCTCATCAGCTCACTGACAATGGTTTGGGCCTTGCCAAGATTGATATTTGTTTTTTCAAGGTCATCCCTCTTTAAACCATCCAAACCAGCCCGAATGAAACGAATCGCTCCATCATAGAGCATAAGTACCAGTTGAGCAGGCGTAGATGTCTTAACGGAAGACTGCCGATATTTATCGTAAGGAGAATTAATCAATAATCTCACCCTTTAACTATTATGATGATAGACCTAAGCTGGAGAGTAAACTGGAGGACTGGGATTGCAACTTGCTCATTGCTGTTTCCATGGCAGTAAACTGTTTGTAATAGCGGTTTTCAGCATTAACGAGATTCTTCTTCATAACTCCGATTCTTCTATTATAATCCTTTAGTGTCCTTCCCATGACACTTTCTTCCTTGAAACTACTAGTCAGGTCCATTGTAAATCTGTTGGTACCAGCTCGATCAGAGATTTTTTGAATCGCACTTGTCATATTAGCAGCTAACTTATCAAATAAACCAGAATCTGAAGCACTTGTTGGACCTTGAAACAAATCTATAGCAAGTTGAGGATTGGCACTGATAGCTTTCTTCAACTTTGTTTCGTCTTCAAGTATTAATTTACCGTTCTCCATATACTTTCCTGTGGTAATACCAAGCGCACCGAGTGGACCGAGTTGTTGAGTAATAACCATGCGCATCTCAGACAATACAGTTTTCATTATATCGTCATTTTTGAAGAGCCCACTCTTTGCTTTTTCTGTCCAGCTTTTTATATCATCTTCTTTCAATTCCTTTTTCTGCTCGTCCGTCAATGGCTTGAAATCTCGGAACTTGGCCTCATCAACTTTTGTGTTGAGCATTTTGATCAAATCGTTATAATCTGCTATAAATCCCTTGATAGATTCTAAAACTTTTTCTGGATCAGATTGATTTTTTACTATAAGGGGGGTATCAATCTCTGTTCCACCACTGTCCTTTACAACAGTCGCCTTCAACAAAGTGAGTTGAACACCATTAATTGTGAAAGTATTACTCTTTATATTATCAAGTTTTTCCCCATTGATAGTAACTTGTGCATTCTTGCCATCTATGACTTTCTCAATAGCATCATTTCCAATTACTTTTGGCACTGTCCCTTTAAACATCTTTAATAGCTCATAAGAACCGCCGCCCATAACTACTGCGCCATCATCTTTGCCTACAATTTTTAATTTTTTCCCATCAAAACTAGCTATAACATTAGCTCCAACCTGATCATTAATTTCCTTTACCAAATTAGCAATTGTAGTGTTTGCATCGAAATTAAAGGACTTTCCATTAATACTGAAATTGTATTTCTTCGAATTAGCTTCTTCCACAGTTAAATTTTGCAGTTGTCCCATTGTTGTTGTAGATGCATCTATCGTTGATTCCAACCCATTTGTTTCAACAACTTTTGTTTTAGAAAAAAGACCAATTAATGCGTTCCCTTGCGTGGGATTAACAATCTCTACAGTTCCACCCTCACCACTATCTTTTGCAGAAATTGTTAACTTTCCTGTAATCTCATCAAAACTTGCAATCGCATTTGCTTTTTCATTTGAATTAATTGTTGCTACCAATGTAGAAATGGATGTGCTGCCATTAAAAAGCGACTTACCATTCTTATCTTTAAAATCTGCACCATTTATTTTAATATCAAACCCTTTATTCAGATACTCTTCCACTTCTTTTGGGGTCATGACTGACAGATCAACATTATCTAGCTTAGCTAATGATGTTGACCCTGTTATTCCCTGACCTAGTCCAGGTGTTGAGTAGGTCGTTCTGGTCGCCAGTTGAGTAACACTGATCTTCATTTCAATTCCATTGGCCATCGACGTTGCCTCAGCTTTTACAGCATCTGTATTTCCTGTGACAACTGCCTTATTAGCATTTAGTGCGGAACTGCTACCATACTTAGTTCCCAATTTATTAGTCCGGAAATCATAGAGCCTACTGTTCAACTCACGATAACCTTCCCGCTTCCATTCCAAAAGCTGTTTATCTTGATTAAGTTTTTCAAATGGCACTCTTTTGGCATTCATCATATTCTTGACCATACTGTCAATATCCATTCCCGAGAATCCGTTTACTCGTGTAACCAAAACAACACCCCCATAATGTTATATTTTTTCGTCTACCAAAATCCCGGCGATCTCCATCATATTGGCTACAAGATCCAGCGTTTTTTCTGGAGGAACTTCACGAATCAACTCACCAGTGTCTTTATTGAGTACCTTCACCATAATTTCATGCGTCTTTTCATGAATTGAAATCTCCAGAGTGGTCAATGGTCCTTGTAATGATTTTACCGCCTGTTCAATTGTACGGATGAGTTGTTTTTCGGCAATTGACACGTTTACTCCCTGCATTTCTTTTGCACTCATATCTCTGGTGTCTCTGATCAGAGATGTTTTACTAGCCTGTGACCCCGCACCTGTATTTTGCTTGTTGTCTGCGGCTCCGCTCTGTCCCGTTATATTGGGAGTAGCAGTAAGCGAGAATTGTATATTCATTAATTCGACCTCCAACAAAGCTCGATTTATACTATATATCGGTTTATTTGAGGGATAATTTAGGACTTTAACCTGTCAAGCAAAAAAAAGAACACTTCCAGCAGCAGACTGATTACCAAAACAAAAAAAGGCCCCAGGGATATCCCCAGGACCAGAACAAAGCAGAATTAATTTTAACGAAGCAATTGCAGAACGCCTTGCGGTTGTTGGTTCGCTTGAGCCAACATAGCTTGGGAAGCCTGTGCAAGAATGTTGTTCTTGGTTTGCTGCATCATTTCTTTAGCCATATCTACATCACGGATACGGGATTCAGCAGCTGTCAAGTTCTCTGAAGAAGTTCCCAAGTTGTTAATGGTGTGTTCCAAGCGGTTTTGAACAGCACCCAGTTTTGAACGTTCACCAGATACGTTTTCAAGAGCGCTTTGAATTGTAGTAATAGCTTTGGAAGCATCTGCTGAAGTAGCGATGCTGATTTTTTCTCCTCCAATAGTAAGACCAAGCGCTTTAGAAGACATATCCTCAATGTCAAGCTTCATTGTTTGGTTCTCATTGGCACCAATCTGGAAAGTAGCGGAGCTGTCAGTTCTTGCTGCAAGAGCATCCTTAGCTTTCAGGCCATCGACAACAAGCTTGTCTCCACCAGCTATATCAGCTGCACCTCTCTTAATAGTGAGACCGTTGTAAGTGATGTCTGCAGTTCCATCTTTACCAGATCTGTCCACAGTAGTGGATACATTGCCAGACGCATCTGTAAATTTATCTGTTATTGTAAGCTTAGTGGCATCAGCATTAGTGGACGCTTTAGCTGCTGTACCTGCACCTGATCCAAACAAAACGTTAGTTGCACTTGTTGCACTTGCAGTAGTTTGTAAGATATTAAGTTGAGTAGCCGAAGCTGCCTTACTGGAAACAGTCAACTTACCATCTACTAATTCAGCCTTAGCATTCGTTTGCGTAGTGATTGCATTCATCAAATCTGCCACAGTACTGTTAAGGTTAATACCTGTCAGTGCAGTTTCAGAAGCAAGATCGCCTACTGCTAGACCTGCAACATCAGTAATTCCTAGAGAAGCAAGAGTTTCTGTTCCATTAAGGTTAGAAGCCGTTCCTTTTACTTCACCAGCAACACCTGTTGAGAACGTAATTTCATGTGAACCAACTTTATTACCGGTGAGAACACCAGTTGCTCCTGTGATATTAACAGTCGAAGAACTTTTAAAGTTAGCTTGTCCTTCAACTACTCCAGCAGTTGCAGTTCTTGCAGCTCCAAGATTACCATTCAACAGTTTCTTAGTATTGAATTCTGTTGTATTCGAGATACGATCGATTTCATCAACAAGTTGGCTAACTTCTTTTTGAAGTTCTCCACGGTCCAGGTCGTTGTTAGTATCGTTTCCGGATTGCACTGCGATCTCACGCATACGTTGCAGGATGCTGTGAGTTTCGCTCAAAGCACCTTCAGCTGTTTGAATCAAAGAGATACCGTCTTGAGCATTACGGGAAGCCTGATCCAAACCGCGGATTTGACCGCGCATTTTTTCGGAGATTGCCAGGCCAGCTGCGTCATCACCTGCACGGTTGATGCGAAGACCGGAAGACAGTTTCTCGATATTTTTGTTAGTGTTGGCAGTGTTTGTAGACAGTTGGCGATGAGTGTTCAAAGCCGCGATATTGTGGTTGATAATCATTTGATATTTCCTCCCTGAAATTAAGTTAGTTCCACATCCATGTGGTAAACGCCGAACCATTAAGGTCGGCCGCCCTGCCGGATCAGCGTCTACTACATATATCGACGGCATGTACCCAACTGTTTAGAGCATTTCGAAGTTTTTTTAAAATTTCTTGGAGAATCTGCCTATATCACAAAAAAACCTGAGGCTGCAGCCCCAGGAATGAGTTTTGTAGACACTTATTCGTTATTGCCATTGGGTACGCGAAGCCGATGAATCAGCGCATTAAGATCCGATTGCAACGGAGCAGCCGATTCACGGTTTGCTTCCTGTATAGACAGATATACTTCTTTACGGAAAATATCGACATGCTTGGGAGCGGCAATGCCTATTTTAACCGTATCTCCCTCCACACTTAAGACCGTTAGTTCAATCTGATCTTGAATGACGATGGACTCCCCTTTTTTGCGGGAAAGCACGAGCATATTATCCACCATCCTTTCCGTCTATTGCTGGCTGCTCTTGCAGCAGGCTATGCTTGGTGTGATAAGGTGTTCTGTGTAGAACAATTTGTTTGCCCGCTTTACCATCAGGATTCAATACAATGGGAGCCAGCAGATTGATTGTGGACTGCTCAACTTGTTCCTTCAGCGTAATGATGCAACGGACAACCACATTCGAACCAATCCGGAGCTCTTCAGCTTCATCATCCAGCAGTTCAAATTCATAGGAGGGATAAAATATAAACGGATCACCAAGCAGAAAGGATAATCCTTCGTTCTTCACTGACTGCAAATACCAGAAGGGAGATTCAGCCATTTCTATCAATGCGAAGTCTGTTTCTTCGTCGAATCCTGGGATTCCTTTGGAAAAATGATATAGCTGTTCCTCGTTCAATTCAAGTTTGCCCCAAGACAGTGTTTCTATAATCAAGTTGTTCACTCCTCAAAAGTTCTGCATAGCAAAACTGGTTCTTAACTTACTTCATTCGGATTCTAAATAACAGAAAAGCTATAGAGGCGCTTTCCGGCACATCTATAGCTTAAGAAGCTACAATTGAACATTCAGTTCTGGTGGAATAAACTGAATCGAAGCGTATTGCTGCATGTATATGTTCAACTTCCCACGGGTATATTCAATTTCCGGATTACGTCTCTCCACCTGAATATCCACTTTTGCGGCTCGAAAATCGATTTGCGGGTCTCTCGTTTCGATGTGAATATCCACATTGTCGTAGGATGCCGGACCGCGAATTTCTGGAAACGAATTCGGCTCGGTATCAGTGCCATACACTTCTGCAATTGTGTTACCAGGTCTGAAAAACTGAGCCATACGATTCCCTTGCTCGACTTTTCTAGCAATGCCCTGAAGATACAACTGCTGAATTCCAGAGTAAATCCGACTATTCATATCGAGCATCTTTCCACCGTTATAGGCTTCCCATGCTCGAGATTGATCTACAGTAAGCTCAGGCCGAGTGGATTGAACCGTTAATTGCCCCGGAGTGGTTGTAACATTGACCTCAGCCTTTGGCTGGGCTATCGAATATGTGCCCGGATCAGCATCAATGCCAATCACTGCAGGCGTCTGACGGATTTGCAATATCGGCTGAAGCAACGAGCACCACCTCCGTTATCTGATAAAGTCTACGAGAGTTGTGGAAATAATCTTTGCGCCCACAGACAAGGAGGCATTATAGATATTCTCTTGAATCTTAGAGTTCATAATCAAACCCTCATAGTCGGCATCTTCAGTCTTAGCCTGTAAATCCGTTAAGTTAATATTCAAATCACTAAGCCGATCCTGCATTAATTCCACACGATTGGTTTTGGCCCCTATTTCAGAGCGCGCCGTCAGAATTTTTTCCATCCTTGTATCAATTAAACCAAGTTGTGCCGATATTCCTTTGGAATCACCGGATTTCAAAGCAACTGATAATTGATTAATGATTGCAAACAAATTGTCAGCATCCCCAGTATTACCAAATACGTCATTGCCAGTCGTACTAATAGGCATACGAACATCATCACCTACAATAAACTGAATCTGTCCGGTATCTGTTGTAATCGCCTTAGATACATCATAAGTGCCATCTGCACCTTTAGTGAAATCATAAGGCTTCGTATTGTATTGCTCACCATTAAAAATATATTTACCATTCAACGTACTATTCGCAATATCCACAAGTTGATCTTTTAACTGCATCACTTCGGCATTAATACTGTCCAGTGCTGACTGTGGATTAGTCCCTGTCGCAGCCTGTACCGACAATTCACGAATCTTTTGAACAACATCCCCAGCTTGACCTAGGACGGTATCATTATAATCTAGCCATGAAAGAGCGCTATCTACATTCTTGGTATATTGCTCGTTAGATGAAAGCTCCGCACGATAGCGCAGGGAATACGTAATCCCTACAGGATCATCGGAAGGCTTGTTAATTTTTTGTCCGCTTGAAAGCTGTAACTGTGTGTCGTTCATCGTACGAGCATTACGGTTTAGGTTAAGCAGAAGCTGTGAATTCATCATGTTAGAGGTTACTCTCAACATATGCTATATCTCCTTTTATCTGCCGACTGTGCCGGTGGAATTAATCAATTTGTCGAGCAGTTCATCAAAAGTAGTCATAAAACGCGCAGCGGCACTATAAGCGTGCTGAAACACGAGCATATTCGACATTTCCTCATCCAGAGACACACCGCTAACAGATTGCCGACGGGAGTTAACCTGCTCTACCAGATAATCTGAGTTATCAGTTTGACGCGCTGCCTCCTGCGATTGAATACCCAATTGGCCAACCATAGAGCCTAGAAGCCCACCCACAGTATTGCTAACTTTACCGTCCGGCGTAGTGAATTTACTATCCTTGAGGTTCGTCAATAAAAGAGCCAAGGTGTTATTTCCTTTAACAACCTGCGTTTTACCATCAGCATCAACAGTTGTACGGAGCGAGGTTGCGAATAAGCTAACATCTGCAGCAATTTCCGGATTCAACTTGATCGTTCCAGCGTCACCAGAGGTTACAAAGAAATCACGACCAGCGCTTCCATCCATCGCATAACCTAACTTGTGAAGTCCGTTTAAGCCTTTGACAATGGTCTTGGCGTCTTCATACATCGTTGCTCCCTTAGGCATTGCTTGACCAGCGGCCAAAGTAACTACGGTTCCATCCGCTTGCTTAATCTTGGTATCATTAGTCAACACCGTACCTTCAGGAAGATTGGAACCTGCCGGTATTGTAATCTCAACGTCACCAGTAGCAATCGTACTAGCCATATCGTTGAGTTGTTTCTTGTAGTCGGTAACATAAGTATTTTTGGAGAAAATCATTCCGTAAGCCTCGCCGCCCTTCAAAGTTCCAGCGGCATAAGCATTATTAAGAAATGCACTATCTACGTTTGCAGTAACTTCCCCACCCTCTACCAGTGGCTGTCCACCCAGAGAAACGTTATAACCAGCTTCCGTTTCCACAACGGTAATATTAGCAATTTTGGATAGCTTGTCCGCCATAAGATCGCGTTGATCGCGTAAATCATTCGCCTGATCACCCATACCCTCAATCTTATAAATCGATTTATTCAGATCTGCGATAGCGGTCAGGTAACCCTGAGCCTCTTTTGCTTTAACGTCAATATTAGTAGTTAGATCCCGATCAAGATTATCTAATTGTGTGCTCATATAATTCATGGCATCGGTCAAAGATTGTGCAGTTTGCACTACAATCTTACGAGCAGTAGGATCCTCAGGGTTTTTACTAAGGTCAGACCATGATTTCCAGAAGTTGTCCAGCACCGTACGAATACCTGTATCCGATGGTTCGTTAACAATCGCTTCTAGTTTAGAGAGGGTATCTGCTTGAAGTTTCCAGTTACCAAATGCAGAATTCTCACCACGGTACTGATCATCCAGAAACATTTCCCGAATCCGATCGATAGATGAGAATTCCACCCCTGTGCCCATTTGACCAGGAACGGTAGATTTATTAAATCCGTATGCTTCAATAGGTAAAGCTGCCTTCATATTAACACGTTGACGGGTATAACCCTCGGTATTCGCATTAGCGATATTATGTCCAGTCGTATTAAGAGCTGCGGTCTGAGTAAAAAGGCTGCGTCTCGCGGTCTCTATCGAGTGAAATGTGGATGTCATGCTTCTTACTCCTCCTTATGTTCTGCTCCAGCAGAACACTTCATCAGTACAATTCTAGCCTCGTGCATCAAAAATCCCCGACCGATTTACGCCATTGCCCTTATCGGACGGACGATGATATGTGATATCCTGATTCGGTCTTCCGACTAGCAGATCCAAAGAATAATCTATAAAAGTAAGCGACTGCTCTATTAGCTTCTGATTAAGCTCATTTGCTTCTTTCAAGCGGTGCAAAGTGCCAGAAAGCTTCTGCTGAATATGCAGCAGTCGTGCCTTGTCTTCAGGGTCAAATATAAGTCTGGACAGCTCAGTTAGGTTCAGGTTCAAGTTGGAACGAATACCTACGCCTTGCAGAACGGTATATGCTGCCGCGATTCGCTGTTCCTCGAGCTGTCCAATCAGCTTCATTAGCTTGGACTCACGGTTCAGGATGTCGATTAATGCATCCACCTTGTTGTCCATAATCGTCTGTTTTTTCTCAGCGGCCAGCTCCAGCATTTGGTTATGCACTTCGTCCAGCCGCTCCAATAGTTCTATTAATGTCGTCAATGCCATGGATGGTTTCACCTAATTCTCGGAGGATTGCTTAAAGTAAGGGGCGAGTTTCTCTGCTAGCTTAGCTGCATCTACTTGATAGGTACCTGCGGAGACCTGTTGCTTCAAACTGTCAATCTTAAGTGCACGTTCAGCATCATTACCAGAATTCTGTGCTTGCAAGAGCTGAATTGCTTCATCAGAGATCGAAACCTCATCCTTGCGTGAACTTTTCTTCATTTGTTCCTGCCTTTGCGCATCGGCGCTGCGTTGATACGGATTCATCGCGTTAATTCGTCCGGTCTCGTTAATTTTCATAACTTCACCTTCCTTCTAATATAAAAAAGCCGATAATCTTTACTAAGTTTATCGGCGTAGACTGAAACATACTTTATAGCTGCAAACGTTTTTTTTGCAGATTTTATAGGTCACGCAACTTGTCTATGGCACGATATGCACCGTCTGTTGTCTTTTTGGTAGAATCCTCAGCAGCACTTTCCTTGGCGGCATTCGTGAGATCCTTCCTTAGCCGACTACGACAGCTATCACACATATGTCCATCGCGAATCAGTGTTCCACACACCTCGCAAGGATACATCATATTAGGTGCATTAGCTATAGAGATCCGGCCTTCACGAATAAAGCGGGTGATCTCTTTTATCGAAATTCCCGTAGCATCGGACAGCTCTTGAATGTTGGTTCCTTTGTTCTCCCGCAAATATTCCACGCAGGTCTCATATTCATGCTCCAGCTCTTTGATGCAAGGCTGGCACAAACCCATAAGATTCTTAACAAACAACCGGCCGCACCTTGGACAATTGTCTAGATTCATAACAAGCAGCCGCTCCTCTCCGTACATTCTGTACAACACATAATATTCTTATGCTCCTAGATTACATGATTGCAGAGAATTCGTCTATGGGACAGAAGAAACGCTACTAGGTGTATGTTTGTCTTCAAAAAGTGAATGGAGGTGTTCACAATCATGCATTTTGTTCCACTTAAGAACGTGCCCAAGTTAAGCTATACACCTCTACCGCATAACCATAATCTGAACCCATTTGTTGTATGATCTCAGCGCACGCACGAATGGTACTGCCCGTCGTATAAATATCATCGACAATAATAATCCGAACAGGACGATTTAGAGGTACCTCCCTTTTCATCCAATCCGCAAATTGTGTTGTTACTGCCGGATTCTCCGCAAAAGCGTGCTTCATATCCGTTAGTCGTTCCGCTCGGCTCTTAAAACTCTGTTTTCCCGTATGATGTGTACGGATTAGCAGCGGAAGCTGTGGGACCTTTCTACGTCTAGACAGCACATCCGCCAATCTTTCCGCTTGATTAAATCCTCGCTCCATAAGCCGGGCATCACTGACAGGCACAGGCACTAACAAATCAGCAGTCCAAGAACGATGGATGATGGATGGTTTTCGGGATAAAAGAGCGCTCTGCTTCTCTTTTTTTAGGTTTAGATAGGCTCTATCCAGCATGAGGCCAAGTAAAGGGGCATACCGTTCATTCCCGCGATATTTATACTGACCCAACCATTCTCGCATAACACTAGTGTAAGCCACTGCACTTCGATTACAAATAATCGGTGACGGTTCACTACTGCGGGTACAGTCAGGACAGCCCACATGCCGACCACATTTCAAGCAGCGTAGGGAACGTATCCAAGGAATGGATTCTACGCAATTCCTGCAAACTCCAGGAAATTGCGAGGATCCAGGGTTGCGCTTGCCGCAAGTTAAGCATGGAGTTACGGAAGAGGACAAGAGTGCCTGAGATTTAGTTAACCATGAGAACAGAGAATTCATCTCGAAACATCCTTACTGATATATCCTTTGCGGCGAGCGATGATGTTCATAGTACGGATCTGGGAGATCGCTCCACGCTGTGATCGGGTCCACTGGGGAGAGGCAAATACAACACGCCCAGCAGGATCATCCTTTGATCGCCCGGCACGACCCGCCATCTGAACCAAGGAGGCTTCGTCAAAGAGATCGCTATCCGCATCCAAAATAAATACATCGCTGCGTGGCACTGTAACTCCCCGTTCCAGAATCGTAGTTGTTATTAATAGGGTGATCGCGCGGCTGCGGAAAGCAGTTACCTTCTCTGCCCGGAAGGGATCTTTAGAGGAGGTACCCTCGATAACTACGCCGGGAAAGCTCCGACGAAGCAGAACCAGTAATCCTTCAATATGTGCAATACGCGACACAAAACAAAAGATTTGCGCCTTGCGCTCGAGCGACCTACGAAGCGTATATATGATCGATCTAGGTAAGTTCCCACGCTTTAGGCATGTTTGAACGGATGTCATGGTCAGATGCTGCGGCACAGGCAAGGGATGACCATGGAAGCGGACAGGTACTCTGGCATGTGGAAGCCTACCTGACCGGACCAATCGCTGCATTTCTTGTGGCGGAGTGGCTGATAAGTAGATAAAATAACCCTCTACCTTACAAGCTTGTTCTGCGGCATAAGCCAGCATAGGGTCATTGTGGTAAGGAAATGCGTCCAGCTCGTCAATGATTACGAGATCAAAGCTATGATGGAAGCGCAGCAGCTGATGGGTGGTCGCGAGCGTTAAGCGACCGCTCACCCAGCGTTCTGCGCTGCCGCCGTAAAGCACGGCGAGAGTCTCCGCCGGGAAAGCTTTTGCGAACCGCGGAGCGAGCTCGAGTACGACGTCGCGTCGCGGCGTCGCTACAAGCACCCGCCCACCGGCGGCGAGCACGGCCTCTAGGAGCGGGAAGATCATTTCTGTCTTCCCGGCTCCCGTCACCGCCCAGAGCAGGAACCGCTCTGGGCACGGTTTGGCGGAGCGCTCACGCCGCTCCGCCAGAAAACCCAGCGCAGCGCCAGCGGCTCCCGCCTGCGCTGGGCTAAGCCCCCACCGGCCTGCGGCCGCGGTGGGGTCAAGGGCGGCCGTGCACCGCACGGCCGGAAGCGCTGCGCTGCGCAGGAGCAGCGCGCAAGCCCGGCTGCGCCCAAGTGCGAGGCAGGCCTCGCAATAGGCACAGCCCATAAGGCCGCACGCGGCGCATGCCGTGCGGCCGGTTGGGGCGCTGCCGCAGCGCAGGCAGCGCGAAACCGCGCGGCGGGCGACAGCGCAGCGCCACCACGCGTGCGCAGCCGGGGCGTGACTACCCACGGCGGCTATCAACTCCAGCCGCCCCTGTAAATGCGCCAGTTGTGCCGCCTGACGCCAACGACCTGTCAGCTCTGGCAATCCTTCTGCCAGCAGCGCCTCAATTTCCGGCTGCAGTAAAGAGCGGCCGGCCACAGCCCACGATAGTTGTTCTGCCTCCGATTCAAGCAAAGCATAATCGAGATCATTTCTTCTACTGTAACTTCTGCTATCAATGTTCTTCTTACCCTGTTCTATTACCCAACCTAATTCATAAGGTCGCCATAGCGACACCCCATCACTAAGCCACTCTTCCTCGCCTTTTCCTCCTGCTTCCCTTTCCTCCTTCAACTCAGGCTCAAGAACACTGCTTACGTATTGACCCCACTCCTTAGCCCCCCAGTTCCTCATTCCGTCCCTTGGTTTAAAATAATCGCGCAGCTTCACCGCCCACCCCAGCGGCAATGCAGGTGATATTAATACCAGCTTGTCCACCGTTTCTAAACCCCTACCATGACTCTCCGATCCATTGCCAGACCACCACCATCTATCTACTGTAAGATCTAAAGAAATCCAAATACTCCAGATCCCTCTACATTCCAAGGCATACACAGCCGCTCGCATAAAAACCGCCTCCTTAAGTCTCACCATTAATCGCTCTTGCCCACTCTACTTTCCCTGCCTCAAACGCAAAAAGCACACTCCTCCATTTCTTGGAGAGTGTGCTTCACCCGTTACTCACATATTTACTTAAAATCTGTCGCGCTTTGATTCGCATCCCCTACTTCCTGCCATCCCCATAAAAGGCAACGAAACAGACTGCCCTGACAACCGCAAGTCTACCACAATCCCTTGTTTCTGCAACTCTTCTTCACTCACCTGAAAAGTGTACATAGATGTTGCAAGATCGATAGAGCAGCCACTATCAGCCAGCCTGGAAACAATTCCAAGGGTTCCATCGCTCGAGCCATCGTCCATGAACGTTGCTCGAAATCGTTTTCCAGTTAAAAAAGCTTGAAATGTCAGCGCCCGAATGTACCATTCCACAACAGATGCATGATTGCGGGTAATGAAAATATAATGAATCCATTTCACGGACTGCGGTGTCTGCCGCACCTTCTGCCGATTATGCAGCATATGAATAATCACTGCAGCGGATACATAAACAGCCGCAATCCATATCAACTGGGCTACCATGGAGATGCACCTCCTCTGTATACCAACACTATATGCCGGCTTTAAAAGGTCGGTGACTGCCCAGAGTTCCTGTCAAGCATAAACGCCTTCGGCGTCCTTGCAAGGACGGTAAGCGTTTATGCGAGAAATATAAGACATAAAGTATGGAGTGAAACCTATACTTTCTTATATTTTAAAGGAACAAGCTGTGCTCTCCTTGAATTCATTCCTATATGTACCGTAAATCTGTAAATATTCTTATAAGGTTACCCAACCATATTTGATCGAGTTAATTACAGCTTGCGTACGATCATCAACTTCCATTTTTTGCAAAATACTGCTAACATGGTTTTTGACCGTTTTTTCACTAATAAACAAATACTCACCGATCATTTTGTTACTCTTACCTTCCGCCATCAGCCGCAGTACTTCTGCTTCACGACGTGTTAGAGGATTGTTGTCACCGGCCACAAACTTAACACCGGCTTCCTTCACTACCGTATCAGCAGCTACTCCAGTCTCATTAAGGTAAGTCATGCGCCGCAATTGATTGATTAGCTTTCCGGTAACCTTTGGATGAATAAAAGCGTGTCCCTCACAGACCGAACGGATCGCATTAATAAGGGATTCAGCCTCCATATCCTTCAATAAATAACCATTGGCACCCTTACGAAGGGTTTCAAACACATAACTCTCATCATCATGAATCGATAAAATAATTACCTTAACCTCCGGGAACATTTCCCGCAGTTTTTGAGTGGCCTCCACGCCATTCTCAATAGGCATATTAATATCCATCAGCACGATGTCTGGTTTAGTTCCGTTACAGAACTCTAATACCTGGATACCGTCACCACATTCACCGATGACTTCGATATCCTCCTCCATATTCAAAATACGTTTCAGCCCTTCACGAAAAAGCTGATGATCATCCGCCAAAAGAACTTTAATGGGCGTTTTAGTAGAGTTTAAGTTCTCCATCACATTACTCCTTCCCTTTCTCCACGTTCGTCGGAATGTGGATCACGATTGTTGTCCCTTGATTCTCGGCTGATATGATTTCCATTCTGCCTTCAAGCAGCTCTACACGTTCCCGCATACCTACTAGCCCGAAGCTTTCACGATTGCCCTGCGGATTTTTTAATTTCTGCACATTAAAACCTAATCCATTATCCTTAATCACAATCTTAATTAACTGCGCTTGGTAAGTAATCTCTACCAATACGAAACTCGGGTAGGCATGTTTAGCTGCATTAGACAAAGCTTCCTGGACCAATCGGTATACCGCTGCCTCCATGGCTGAAGATAGTCGATGTTCCTGACCTCTGGTTTCCAAGGTCGTCCTCAGCTTCGTCTTCTCCTCAAAATCATGCACATATTTCCGCAAAGTCGGAATTAATCCCAAATCATCGAGAGCCATCGGTCGTAAATTAAAGATGACCTTACGCATTTCTTCCAGGCTGTATCGAACCTGTCCTTTCAAATCTATTACTTCGTCCTGCACCAACCCAAATTCCTGCTTTACCAGCATTCTTTCTACAATTTCCGTCCTAAGGACTAGATTCGCCAGCATTTGAGCAGGACCATCATGAATTTCCCGGGCAATTCTCTTCCGTTCTTCCTCTTGAGCCAGGATTATCTTGAGTCCTATCATCTGTCTGTTCTTCGCAGATTCGACAATTCTCGTCACCTGACCTAGTTCTCCCGACAAATATTCGAGCACTACGCTCATTTGCGAACCAATTGACTCTGCGCGCTCTACAGAATTTTCGACACTGCGCACTCGCATTTGTAATTCATCACGTCTTGATCGAAGATAGACCTCTCGCTCACGCGTCATCATGAGTTCGAGCTGTAGCTCCGTAGCCTTCTCATAGGCAATACGGATATCCTTCTCCGAGTAGCGGACAAAGTCCCGGCTGACCTCTGTCAGCCGGATTCTGGAGCGATGATACTGCAGCTCCAGCTTGTCTACTTTTTTCAATGTCTCATCCGTTTCGTCCATGACCCGCTGCAGTTCTTTGTTGAGTGCAGCAAGTTCATCACGCGCAACCTGCAATATTTCAAAAATCTGATACTTGCTGCTCTCCATCACGTCGATGGTATTTTTAATGACGCGATCAATCGCATCGGCTTGAAATTCCACGGATGCTTGCCCCTTTTCTATCGAATCGTTTTAAAGGTTTTCCTTTATATTAACATATCACGATTCGATAGTTACGGTCTTCGTTTTCTGTTCCCATTTTACAGTTAATCCTAGCTGTTCAGAAACTAATCTTAACGGTACTAAAGTCCTACCTTGCAAAATGATAGGTGCTACTTCAGCACTCTGACGTTTACCGTTCAGCAGATATTCTTTTTTATTTACGGTAAGATCCAGTGCCTTGGCTCCGCGTAATACCATGATCTTCTTATTCACCTGATCCCAAGTAGCGCTGCCTCCGAAAGCATCAAGGACATACCGAATTGGCACATAAGTACTACCGTCTTTTACAATTGGAGCTACATCAATAGCTTTCTTTGTTCCGTTTACGGTCATTGCTTTTGAACCAATGCTCATGGAAGCCGTACCTTTCGGTAAGCCTGCATCACTAGAAAGCGATGGCATTGTAAACTTGATATTATCAACGGCAACTGTACCCGTCTTCGCCCGTTCATCTTGGCCTTCCTCTACGTTGACAACATAGAGTCTCTTCAGCGTTGCTGGGAATTTAATGCCTGAGCCTGACAAGTCAATGTTAATGTTCTTCCAACCATTCCAATCGATGATCTTCGCAAGATCCACATAAGCTGTAGCTCCACTGTTGTCTACAAATTCAGCACGCAGCCAATTCAAGCTCATATCGCCCATCACATCAACCGACATCGAAGTTGCAAGCGCTGGAACTGTTTTGCCGCTTGTACCATTAAGCTGAGCATAAGCATACATTTTGCCGCTGCCAGCCGTCATATCATAACTGAGTGACAGCACCTTGGAGCCTACTCTTTCAGCCGTTCCATCCACTATCGTTGCAGTACCCTGTACCGCTGGAACATTGGTAGTAAAGTCGATTGGATAGCTTACCTTCTCGAAATCTTCCCATGTTGTAGCTGCTGCTGTTGATAATACAACCACTGCACTAAATCCATCATAACGGGCAATAGCATAACCTGTAGTAACCCCTGCATCAACGGCGTTTACAGTAAGCTTGCCATCTTTCACGGCTCCCTTAAAGCCTACAAACTCCCACTTCAGTGCTGAATCCGGAACATTGATAGTTGTTCCACTCTTCGTTGCCGCTGTAACAGGGACAGACACAGTAGTTCCGGCTGTCAGTGGCGCTGTAGCTGTACCTACACTCATACTGGATAGATCATTACCACCCAGAACTGTAACAGTTGTAGAGGCGCTTGCAGAACCGCTTTTAGCCGTTAAGGTAACGGTACCTGGCTTCACTGCCGTTACTTCACCTGCACTTACCGTTGCGCTTCCGCCGCTTGATACCCATGTAGGATTACCTGCTACTACATCAATAGGGTTGTAGTAAGTGTCATAACCCTTTAAAGAATATGTTGCCTTTTGTCCAACCAGCAGTGCGGAACTTCCGCTAATTTTGATTCCTTTGACTTCACCTTGCGGTGCGTTAGTGTAGACACCAAGCCCGTTAACGATACTGCGTTGCTCTGTGCCATACTCTGTATTAAAAGTGAGTGTAGTAGAGGTTTCACCGAGGGGCCGGTCTACCATCGTTGTAGAGCCGCCTCCATCGAGATTAAGACCTTTCCAGACTCCAATATTGGTCATGAATGATTGCAATTCGGTTAGAGACATCCCTGAACTATTGCCATTTTTCTCAGTAGCTATGATATATACATAACGTCCGTCTTGAGAATATCCTAAAGCCGTGCGTGCACGATAGCCTCCAATGCTGCTAGTAGAACGAGAGAACGTTGCTGCTTTTCCGTTATTTACTAGAATCGTATGTCCGCCAATCATTGTTTGTAGACTCGCAGGATCTAGCGATTGCTGTGTAGTCTTAGATTTCAGGGAATACACACTTGTTACAGGTTGTCCTACCGTCAAATGGGCAGTAACATATCGTGCGGCTAAGCCATGTGCCCGCAAAATATAAGCTCCCTTTGGAACCGCCATAGGGAGTGCAGCATTTTCTGAGATTTGAGTAACTACACCATTCTCAACAAGTACCTCTGTTGGAGTGGTAGAGCTATTTTTAGGGCGGTCGAGTGCAGTCCATACATCTGTGTAGATATACATAGCATTAGCATGACTATAAGTCGAGCTGCCGCCTTCAGGGCTATAAGCGCCTTTATTGATACCGGAGATCTCAAACTGTGCGCCATCTGGCGCGGTTACCATCCCTTCAAAGCTGTACTCGTCAATAATAGGTTTGCGATCTTTTGTCACTGCAAAGGCATACATTCCATCTAATTGTGAAGGGGTAGACACCAGTACTCCACCTGATACTTGTCCACCGATCGGAGCACCCTCTCCACCTGTATTAAAATAATCGCCATTTACTGCGGCCACCGCTCCAGTTTCCTTGGCCATCCCGCCAGTACTTTGCCGCGTAGTCAGGTTTCCACCTTTACCAGTCATCACATCTAAAGAAACATATGGATTGTTAAGATCTACACGAATGACATCCGCAAGCCCAGAAGCACTCGCCCCAGAACGTGTAGTAGTATATTTATATTTCATCATAATGGCGCCCGAAGTAATCACTTCTTCTCCCAGCTTACTTACTTTAAAAGGAGCTGTGGCTGCAGCTGCAATTGGTGCAGATCCCTGACCAAACAGCATCATACCTTCACTGCCAATTACCGGCATAATCCATAACACACCAGCCAATGAAGCAGCAATCCACTTTTTAGTGGAAGATAATCTTATTCCCCGTACAACCTCGTTACTCTTCTTCTCCATGAAAACTTCATTCATTTCAACGTAACTCTCCCATCTCTTTTGTACTCTTTCAGTCCATATCAAAGTCTGGAAACTGGTCCCTATTTTTCTAGTACTCTTTTAATAGACTGAAAATAAGCCAAAAAGTTGCGAAATTGAGAGATTCCAAGCTTTATAGAGTCAAAGCTGTCATAATTAGACGACAAAAAAAGCCCGGCATAATTGCCGGGCTTTACCAATTGTTTGGTTATTTATAAGAGTTGTTTACAAGTAATCAGCCTGTTTCAGCATCCGTTGTAACATCACGGCAGCTTGGGCACGTGTGGCATTGCTTTGGGGGCCAAATTCACTTACTGTCATGCCCAAAATAATCCCTGATTGCACTGCCTTTGCGACGAACTCCGCACTTTGACTCTGAATCTTTGCTTTATCCTTGAATCTTGTAAGTGTTGAGGCAGAAGTACCGCTTAGTGTAATAGGATGATTGGTATATTCCATCGCACGGATCATCATGATCGCCATCTGCTCGCGTGTTATA
Organism: Paenibacillus sp. FSL E2-8871; assembly: GCF_038000345.1. NCBI lineage: Bacteria > Bacillati > Bacillota > Bacilli > Caryophanales > Paenibacillaceae > Paenibacillus > Paenibacillus sp. FSL E2-8871. The sequence continues at coordinate 4,144,766 of NZ_JBBOBV010000001.1, forward strand.
TTATCATTCGGACGGAAAGTACCATCCGTATTCCCTGTAATAATTCCAGCCTTAGCCGCTGCACCAATATAATCTCCTGTTTGTGTGAAAGGCCGCACATCCCGGAAGCGTTGTGCTGTCTCACGATCTCCAAGCAAACCCAGACCCCGACTAAGCATAACAGCAAACTCAGAGCGGGTAATTTTTTTCTCCGGATTATACGAATTGCCGTAGCTGCTATCGATAATACTCTTAGCGCCAAGCTCAGCTACAATCGCATTACTCCAGTGCTTACTCATATCCGTGAAAGTCCGGAGGGACAAGAAGGTCCCTAGCACCTGATTACCATTGGTTCGAGCACGAATAATCGTATAGCTGCCTACCGTACTGATTTTTGTGGGGAGATAAGCTGCATCGTCATAAGAAGGATCTAATCTGACTACAGATGTCTGCGCACTATTTAACGAGGAAGTAGTACGTACGGTGTATTCTCCTGGTACAGCCAGTGCCTTGGAATTCGAATTACTACCGCCAACGATCGCCGTCACACGTACATCCATGAGACTAGTAACGGTTCGCATTCCCAACGTTTGCAGCTTTTGCTCAAAAGGTGTAAAAGTGCCTGCTGGAACTTTATCCAAGCGAAACACGAGCGAAATATTTTTACTTTCCGAGTTCAGGCTGCTTGCAAGCCCGTTCATATCCATATCATTGAGCCCTACGCTAAATAGGTTATCTCCATGACGAATCATAAACTTAGTATTTTTATTACGATTTACCGCATCGAGCAATGGTTTTAGCGGAACGGATACAAAAGCTGCTTGCTCGGTGGAAGGAACTTCAAAAGCTAATATATCATTGTTCATCTTATTCAGATATTCATAACTTGCAGCTATTCGATCTGCGTTTATAGTATATCTTTTTACGGATTGATTGTATAAAGAACGGTCATCCACAATTTGTGAGGAGTCGCTCTTTAACAGTAGATACTCTTTTCCAAACTCACTCGTTGCAAGTGTTCCCAGATAGGATGGACGACTTCCAGATCCGGTGGTCACGCCGGTTAGATTCTGAACTGATAATGCTGAGAATGAGGATAGTATATTCCCACTCAAATCCTTAATCATACCGTTACCAGACATATAGGATAAGTCGACAGTTTGCCCGGTTTTTACAGCCGAGGATAATGTTATTTTTAGAATATTGCCTGAGATATAGTAGGATTGAACTCCCAAGCTGCTGCCATCTGCTCTAACTCCGAACTGATTGGTGTAGAGGGAACCGGATGCCTGCATATTCTTTGCAAAAGTAACTGTTAGCTCGTCACCTGAAACGGTCGCTGAGTTAATCTCTGGTATGGTGGTGCCGCTGTTTTCCGAGATGGATACAGGCTGCAGGTTAATATACGCTGCCCGATTCCCATTCAAATCACTTATCCCGGCAGAACCCGGCACATAAGATATAGTCACATTCTGATTCACCGTCAGCGCTGTCTGAAGCGTTAAAGTGACCTGAGTGCCGCTGACCGATACATTAGTTACATAATTAGGCGTGCTGCCCACTAACACAGAGAATTGGCTATTCAGTGGGAGATTGGTTGTAGACAAGCCTTCATTATAATTCAGAATGATTTTAGTCCCGCCTCCGGTTGCACTTTGAAACACTGGCGCAATCGTATCGTTAGTGTTACGGATATTGAAATCAGTAAAGTCCGCAATATTTTGTCCATAAGAATTTAGCAAAGGATACGAACCTGCATAGTAGGACACCCGAACGTTCTGTCCATTCGATGCTTCACTGCCCAATGTTAAATATACTGTATTGCCACTGGAACTGATCGAGTTGACCCCAAGTGAGCTTCCATCTGCTGTCACTAGGAACTGGTTATGAGCGTAATAAGAAACCGGCTTTAGTGTATCGTTAAAATTTAATACTACGGATCTTCCCGTGATTCTCCCATCTTTAGGTGTCGGCATGGAGGACTCAATGGAGTTCGTGATCTGTTTAGAGCTAAAAGTGCTCGCTGCATTTCCGCTTGGATCTTGAATCGTCCGCAGTCCGCCATTATAGCTGACCTTCACAATCTGCCCAACTGCTACTCCTGTACTCAGCACCAGATAAGCGCTGTCTCCCTGAATATAAACACTTTCAATCGCTCGATTCTCGTCGTTCACCGTAACTCCAAAGCTTGAGGTTAACAGCGCTATGGATGAATTGAGAGATTCATTATATTTCAGACGAATGGTTCGGTTATTCTCAAGCTGTGCTGATGTGAGCTGTGGAGCTGTCTTATCCAGAGACAAGGTCTTGAAGCTCCATGAATTTTTACCACTTAATCCGTCATATAGAACGTTAGCATCACTTGCGTCTACAAAAGCCCCTTTAGCGATATCAATGTAATAAGTTGAATCACTATCTAACGCTACAGAAGGTGTGATTATAAATTCTTTAGCTGTAGTGGTACTCCGAGTAACGTTAACCGGCACCTGAGATCCTCCGCTTTTATATAGAGCCACACCATTGGCCACTGCACTGTTGTAATTCACATCCCGATTAAAAGCGATCGAAAAGGATCTGTTGTTAGCAATAGATTCACTTCGATCAGATGGATTCAAAGCACTTACGCCAAGTCCTGTCAAAGATACCGTTGTGAAGGTCCAAGTGTACGGGCCCGAGGCAGGAAATACATTTCCATCTTGATCATAAAAAGCACCCTGGGGGATCGTAACTGTATATTGTGTGCCGTTTAGCAGAGGTGAGGCTGATGACGCTGGATTCAATGTTATGGTTCTGCTGCTTCCTCCAGTAACGGCTGGGGAGTTCACATCAAGCCATCTCGTTCTGGCATCGTTAGCAGCCCCTGGGGACACCGTAATATAACCTGATGCAGGCATCATAGGACGGTCAAAAGTGAGCTGTAGCGCTCCTGTGGTAGATATACCACCTGCACCGTTAGCCGGTGATGGGGTTACTGGAATTTCAGCTACACCTTTCGTAGAAAAACTCCATACATTCCCACTAGAAATACCAGCAAACGTTCGATTATCAACATCTTTAAAAGCGTAGGCATCTATTAGAACATAATAACTTCCTCCGGCTGCCAAAACTTTCTCCAACGTTAATTTAACTGTAGTAGAGTTTGCATCAGTTTGAACGTTAACTCTAGTGTCATCATCCTTTATTCTGAACTCTTGCACGGTTGTATTATCTGCTGAGGACAAGATTCTAATAGAGCCCCCACCTTTTAACAGTTGCTTATTTAGTGTCAGACTAAGTTCCTTTAAACTCCCGGCATCTACTCTTGCATTACTAGCCGGTGAAAAGTTGCCTGCCGTGATAGCCGTATTACTCTCGGGAGCGGTGGTAAATACCCATGAAGTAAGTCCTGATTCATTACCCTCGTTATCTTTGAACAATCCTTTTGGAATTGTGACTGTGTATGCCTTATTCGGAGTGAATTGTTGGTTTGGCCCTAATTTAAGCTCGTAATCTTTTGAACTACCAATTAAACCATAACTACCAATAGGAATCGTCACAAAAGGTGTACTATCACCCTGACCCGTGATGGTAATTTCTCCAGCCTGTGGGTTTACTTGACGATCAAAGCTTAATTTAAGAGATGACCCGATATTTACATAGGTTGCTCCAGGTGCTGGCGACACACTAATGCCAAATTCCGCTGCAGCATGTACTGCCGATATTCCAATTCCGATAGAAGGATACCCTGCTCCAAGTACCAGTTCTCCCGCTAGAAAAATTGCCGTCCATATTGAAATTTTTCTTTTCATGCCGTGATAGACTCCTCTCAAACCATACTAACGTCTTTATGTATATTCTTATATTTCGGTTAAAGGGCTTACAAAGTTTAGTAGTCTACTTCTCTATGATTAGAATCAATCCTAATTCTGCCCATTACATAAAAATAGCCCGCAGAGCTGACACTAAGTGCCAACTTGCGGGCTTAACGAATTATAAGAACATATAATTAACTACAATCCTGCTTGACCTCTGAGTAATTCCGCTTTATCTACGCGTTCCCAAGGAAGATCAACATCAGTCCGTCCAAAATGGCCGTATGCTGCAGTCTGTCTATAAATTGGTTTACGTAAATCAAGCATGGAGATAATACCCGCAGGGCGAAGATCAAAGTTGTTGCTGATCAGTTGAACCATCTTTTCCTCACTGATTTTACCTGTTCCGTATGTATCCACATTAATCGAGACAGGAGTAGCCACACCAATGGCATAAGCAAGCTGGATCTCACATTTATCAGCTAGACCCGCAGCTACAAGATTCTTCGCCACATAACGAGCAGCATAAGCCGCAGAACGGTCCACTTTAGTTGGATCCTTACCAGAGAATGCGCCGCCGCCGTGACGAGCGTATCCGCCATACGTATCGACGATAATCTTCCGTCCAGTCAGACCAGCATCCCCTTGAGGACCACCAATCACAAATCGTCCTGTTGGGTTAATAAAATACTTTGTTTCAGCATCGAGCAGTTCCGCAGGAACAACCGGCATAATTACATGCTCTTTAATATCTGCCTGAATTTGTTCAAGAGAAATTTCTTCTGCATGCTGTGTAGATACTACGATAGCATCCACGCGTACAGGCTTCTCATCTTGATATTCGATCGTAACTTGTGTCTTCCCGTCAGGACGCAAATATTCCAAGGTTCCGTTCTTACGAACTTCAGATAAGCGACGAGCAATACGGTGAGATAAAGCGATCGGTAACGGCATCAGTTCTGGTGTCTCATTCGTAGCAAAACCGAACATTAAGCCTTGATCACCCGCACCAATATTTGCTGTTTCTTCAGCCAATTGTGCTGGATCACGGTGCTCGAGAGCAGAGTTTACGCCTTGAGCAATATCAGCTGACTGCTCATTAAGTGAGCTCAACACTGCACAAGTATTATAATCGAAACCATATTTTGCACGTGTGTAGCCAATTTCTTTAATGGTATTGCGTACGATGGCAGGAATATCTACATACTCAGATTTGGTACTGATTTCCCCGATCACCAAAACAAGACCAGTTGCTACTGCTACTTCGCAGGCTACACGAGCATTTGGATCATTAGCTAAAAATGCATCCAATACCGCATCGGAAATCTGGTCACAGATTTTATCCGGATGCCCTTCCGTCACGGACTCAGAAGTAAACAAATGACGCCCTTTAATAGACAAGTATAACAACCTCCCTTATGGTTAGTCTGACACTGTATAAGGAGTTCCTTAATGATCACAGGCCAAATTAATAAAAACTATAAACAAAGAAACTCAGGGCCCTGTTCTTTTTATGAAGGATGATTGCAGTATTTCATGTTTATATTCACTAAACTCTTCAAAAAAATGAACCTTTCCCATATGGAAAAGGTCTAAGGCTTTCCTCAAAAGTCATATTATCTTATTTGGGAGGTGGTGTCAATTACTCCGAAGCCCCTCCATCACAGTATAAATATTGATTCCACGGTATTAAAAAGAAATATCAGATAGGATTAATAAGAATTCCTTCACCCTGATATTATTAAAGAAGAGACTGTTCTGCTTGCTTAATGAGTCTCTTCGTGATTTCTCCACCAACAGAGCCATTATCTCTTGAGCTAAGATGTCCAAGATACTGGCTACGGCCAGAACCACTACCTCCGATTGCTCCTAATTCAGAAGCAAATTCTGTGTCTGCTCCGCCTCCATAATGCGCTCCATATAAACCAAATTCAGCTGCAATCTCATATTGCATTTGCTTCAGCATTGCCCGACTTTCCGGTACCACTGTACGATTGTTACGTGCCATTTTTCAGCACCTCCTGTGAATTTGTAAGATTACAGGAATATTGTGCGTCCAATATCTAATCTTCAATCGCGCCAATGATTTGTAACTTTGGAAATCAGTTTGAAGGTATGATTAAGTACTTTTACGGGCATTATGAATATATATTATTACAAATTATTTTAGTGTATATCCACCACGAACCATGACAACAAGGCCAAGAGTTTGTCCTGATTGCACAGTAATACCACGACCATCACGAGGAAAAGATAATAAATGGTTAGTCGGCGCAGCTACTCCATTGGCAAGATCTTTACCATCCGTTAAATCAGCAACACCATTTGCATCCTGAGAGTAGATAACCGCTTTACCAGCACGAACGATAAATTCAGCACCTGCGGAAGCAATTAAAGTTTGTCCTGGTTTCACATCGACAATTACGGATTCATTACTGCTAGTAGTCGGATTTGTTGTAGCTGTTGGAGCTGAGCTTGGACTCGGAGTAGCTGTAGCTACTGGAGTTGTGCCTGTACCACCTGTAAGTGCCTTCTGAATTTGCTGATCAACATAGCTTTTGGTAACCACTGGGTCATCTGCTGTTCCAGGCTGTGAACCCACACCTGCACCTTCAGCAGTAACATTCAACAGTGATCCAGCCCATACACCACCAGCCAGCAATAAAGCTGCTGTTGATACTTTCCATACGGATTTCAATGAAATTCCTCCTCTTATGGGGGTAAAAACCTATAAAAAAAGAATAGCCTCCGAAGAGGCTATTCTGTGCTTCGGTAATCGGAGATTACTTAGCGGAGATTTCTGTTTCACCTTTGATAACGTTGTAATCAGTATCAATAAGTTTAGCGTCTTTAATGACTTTAACTACGATTCTGTTAACATCATTACTATTAAGGTCAAGTACTTCGTTTGTTGTTACTTTGTTGTCGATGGCATGTTTTTTGAACTTAACAGACCATTTGCCTTTGTCAGAACCATACTCAATCTTAGTGATTGAAACGATATCGTTTTGATCAACAGCGGTTGTATCGGAGTTGATGAAGAATTTCAGGTCTCTCAACATATCAACTTGAGTAGTCTTCTCGTTCAGATCCTTAGTGAATCCGAGGATCAGTTCAGTAGAACTACCGCTGGATACTACAGCAGAGTTGAATACTGGAGCGATTCTGCTAGTCAACTTACCTGTTTTCTTAGAAGCGGAAGCATCAATTGGGTTGCCCGCTACATCAGTAACACCATTAACTACGAACTCATAGTTATCAGTCTTCTCGACACTGGAGCTTGGAATGTGCACATATGCACGAGCATAAGTTGGGTTAGTTGCACTTTCAATCTTCGTGCCACTAGCGTTTAAAGTATCGATAGTTACGAAAGATCCAGCAGGCAGACCTTTGTTACCCAATGTATAACTATTGATATCTCTAATGGAAGCACTATTCAAGCCACCTGCATCATACAGATTAACTTCAATTGTGATATCGCCATAAGTTGATGTTCCAACAGTCAGTTGGCTATCCTTGAATACAACGCCACTGTTAGCAGCATCGAAGCTGTACAATGCAGGTACAGTAGTATCATTCGAAGCACTACCGATAGAAACAGTCACTACAGTTGCAGTGGACTCATTAGCCGAGAAGGACTTATCTTTGAATAGTCCTTGTGGCAGACGTACGGAGTACGATCCAGCAGGAACATTCACGCCAGTCAATGTAAATGTTTTGCCGCTTCCTACTACGCTGCTAGCGCTGTGTGTCAATTTAGTGGATTCACCAGTTTTTTCGTTGATCAGGTAAACATCACCTTTACCAGCATAAACGACATCTTTGGAGAATTTAAGAACAAGACCTTTATTAGAAGCAGTAGTTGTGTAAGTAGCAGTAGTTACTGTAGGAGCTACTGTATCCTTAGTAAAGGTGATATCTTTTTTAGTTTCGGCTCCTAGGATGTTACCCAGAGTATCCTTAACTGTTGCTCCGAAAAGAACAGATCCTGTAAATGTGCCAGTGCTAGGGAAGCTGCTCAAAGGAGTTTCCAAAGTGAACTTCTTACCATTGTCAGAAGTAACTACTCGGAAAGTACCTTGGCTTTCGCCTACAGCATTAAGCAAACGAACATTACCTACTAGGGAAGCACGCTCAACGTTTTTATCGAATTCAACTTCGACAAATTTGTCACTGATAGCTGTTACGCTCTTAATTACTGGAGCAGCTACATCAGAAACTACAGTTACTGTAGTTTTAATTGGGTTAGGGTTAGCTACATTACCAGCATAGTCAGTAACGTTTGTAAGCGATACGTCATAAGTCTTACCGCTTTCCAAAGTATCTGCAGTCAATTTGAACTCAGTGTAAGTGTCATTTTGAACAGATACAGAAGCACTCTTACCATTTACGTAAGCAATAATACCTGTTGTTTTAACCGGCTCGCTGAATTTAACATAAACATCTTTAGTTGTCGCTTTAGCTGTGGAGCTAACAGATGCAACAGTTGGGGCAACTGTATCAGCTACAGTCAACAACGAAGTGAATGCAGGAACCTTTTCGCCAGCAGTAGTAGCCACAGCGTCACTTACAACAACTGTGTAGTTACCTTTAAGTGCTTTAACGCCCGGCAAAGTAATTACAGCTTCAGTGTTGTCTGCATTGAAAGAAACATTTGCATTAGCAACTTCATCTTCTTTGTTGCCAACCTTAGTCACTTTTACAACGCCATCGATAACTTTACTGGATTCAGCCAAAGTATCAGTATCGATCGAACGGTTGAATTTAACTACAACTTGCTTAGCGTTTGGAGCTTCTACGGAAACAACCTTAGGAGCTGCCAAAGTTACTTTTGTAGTGTAATCGTGGTTGTTGTGTTTGAAGTTGATTGTAGTTTCAACGCCTGCTACAAGAGCAGTAGTCAATTCAACAGTTGTAGTAGTTTTGTCAGAGAAAGTAACAACTACTTTAGTTGGGCTTACTGCTTCAGCAGAAGCTACAGTAGGAGCTGCTTTCAATTGATCAACTGCATAAGCTGTTTCAACTACCAAAGAACGGCTAGCGTTAGCTTTGAAGTTAGTGTCTTTAGCAATCAGACCAGCATTGATTACCGCTTGAGCATAACCTTTAGCCCATGCAGATGCAGTGTTGTCAGATGTAGCTGGTGTTTCAAGTTTCAAAGCGCGGAACAATACAGCCGCTACTTCTTCAACTGTTACTTTACCGTTGTAGTCGAAGATACCTTTAACAGTATCTTTACCTTGCATCAAGTTAGCTGCAGTAACAGCTTCGATGTAAGGAACTGCCCAGTTCTTAGCGTTGTAACCTTTGTCTTTGTAAGACAATTTGTTAGTTACTTCAGTAAGATCGAACAACTTAGTAACGATCTTCGCGAATTCAGCGCGAGTAAGATCTTTTTCAAGGTGAGCTTGACCATCTGGGTACCCATTGAGAATACCTTTTGCTGCCAAAGCGTCAAATTTTTGTTGCGGAGTTGCTGCTGCGTCACCAAACGCTACAGAGGCAAACATCGAGAATGCCATTGCTGTAGATAATGCTACGGATAAAATTTTCTTCATAACCTTTTTTTCTCCTCCTTGGACGTTCATAAACTGAGATTTTTCTTTAGTTGAGTAGCTCGTGTCACTCATTAGCCGATGCACCCCCTTTCCAGAGTTGAGCAAATTAAGTATAAATAATGTCTGTGACGGGTATCACAGAAACTGGTAAACAATGATCAGGACATGACAATACTAGATTCCTAATTATACCTAAGTATTATACAATGTGCCTCAAGTCACGTAAAGCTAATTTTTCCATTTTGTTAAATTCGCTTTACCACCGGTTTATTTCAACTGCCTGTGTAAATGACTCTACACCTTAAACGCAGAAGATTTGGAAAAGTTGCGGTTTCTCAAAAAAATTCTTTTCTTTTTTTGTTTCCCGGTACAATCCCAATAGAAGATACATATGTATGTTCTACTAACTATTGTTAATCATGGGTTGCCACGGAAAATAGTATACCATAGTCGTTTTCTAAACGTCATTATGCAATATTTACTAAGTATCATTAACACTAGTGCCATTTGTTTAAACATTCCTACAAAATTTGAGTATAAAGGGGCAAAAAGACCTGATTACTCACATTCACCGTAGGCTGATTATATGGAGGCTCCTCTTCTGAGCTTCGGCTCTTAAAGCTATAATCTAAAAACCTTCTCTTATAGGTGTGATCAAACATGTTCTTTCTTGGTTTGCCTCCTGGTTCATTACTTTGATGATTCGTAAGCTAATGGCTACTATTTACCTTCACCATTCGGCCCTTCCCATACAGATATCATCCATACTGAACGTAACAAAAAAGCGCCGTTGCCGGCGCTTACTTCTATTACAGTAGGATCTAACGAATCTTCATAGATAACTGGATCAATTCCTGACGCTTTTCAGGACTTGAGTTTACATTGTCATACATTGCATCAATAGCTGCACGATTCTCGCGGTAGCTCTTCTCATGTTTAATTGTAGTATGAGACCATTCGATCAAAGCGTTCTCAGCAACGACAAGCTCATTGTAAGAATCATGGAATCCTGTAGCCTGCACAAGCTCCTCCATAACCTCCTGCGTAATCTCCTGTAGTGCCCGCTTAGCCGCAATTTCCTTTTCTAACACTTTTGCTCTATTCTCAAACATATTCTTGGCTTTCATGTAATCCAACTGTGCTTTTGCTAAAATCGGTTTCATGTTTGGCTTTCACCTTTCAGAAAATAATATTTTCTCAGTTATTGTATCGTAAATCGAAGCAGATTACAAAGATGTCTAAATGGTAATTTAAGCTGTATAAATCCACGTGCTCTTCAAAACTTTGCTTTTTCTTTTTTTTATTATACCCAAATGGTAATCAGATATAAAGTATACCTAATATATAGTGGCTGAAAAATGAACAAACAGAGGGCGACTAAACAGCCCTCTGTAATAAAATTATACAATATGAATCCTTCCCTCTAGCTCAGGTTTTTAGGGAATATAGTAGTACTCTTTTTCAATAGTTCAACAGCAATTTTCCCAGCTTCAGCTCTGGTCATGTTGGACTTAGGATTAAAGTTATATGAAGGTTTCTTCTGTCCTGGAGTGTTCACTTCAGTTCCATTCATGATTTTGGCTTTCGATACTGCTTGAACAGCAGACAATGCATAGGATTCTATCTTACCGGAATCCATGAATGACTTGGCGACATTGTCTTTTAATTTCTGATCATTCACTGCCAGCTTCAATTTAAGTGCTCTGGCGATCATTACAGCTGCTTGTTCCCTGGTAATCGGCTGATCTGGTCCGAATACACCATCAGAGAGTCCTGTAACGATACCTGCTCTTGCCGCTGTCTCAATATGGGCATAGTCCCAGGTAATTGAGCTTGCTCCGGGTACAAGATCCGCATATGTCTTCTTATCATCATAATTAAGCGGAAGGTTCAATCCTTTAACAAGAAGTGTTGCGAACTCTCCTCTTGTCGTCTGATCATCTGTTCCGAATTGCTCAAACCGCAAATTGTTCATAATTCCTTTAGAGTACAAAGCGTTCAAAATATTTCTGCCCCAAGCATGATTCGTAACATCGTTGTATCCTCGGCTCATCTTCATAACGGTATAGTATCCAAATTCATCAAATGGAACGGTGATTGTGTGTTTATTGGTATCTACAGTACCTCCAATATTTTCCCATTCCCGTTTATCATTATATTTGAATACAGTAACTTGGGTACCTGCCTCCACTACTACATTAGAGTCAAACGAAAGGGTCAGTGTACCGCGTTTGGATGGTGTAATTCTGCGTTCAGCGGGAATCTGCGGATCACCAAACAAACCATCTACAGAATATGGAGCTAATCCGTTTGTAGCAGGAATGTATCCTGCAGTTGAGACTGTGCCCAACTCTCCTAATCCACCACTAATCCAGTACATTTCCGAAATGCGTCCAAAGTTATTAGTCTCATAATCGGAGCTAAAACGAAGAGTAAACTCATCAGGAATCTTCCATGTAGGAATACCACTGTCCTCAAACGTCTCAGGGAAACCAATAACATTTCCATAATCATTACGGCGTTCTACTACACCTGTCTTCGGCTCTGCAATCCCAAAACGCAACTTCGTGTCAGGATAATATTTCGTGAGGTTCCGTCTATCTGTACTTTGCATTACCGTTCCTTTAGGGAAATTTAATTCTAATGCCTTGTTAAACACGCTGTATTTATCCGCTACCTTAGGTGCCATGTACTGTGAATCGACACCTACAGTCCCCGTATAGAATACGGAAATGGTATCTGTCGTGGTTGCTCCTCCGCGAACAATTGAAATCTTAATAGGATTGGCTTTATCTTGTTTTAAGCCCACATAATCTAATACAAATCTATTAGCCCCCAAGTCAGTACGTCTAACCGCGCGTTCCTTATCTACGATAACATCTGTAGCTCCTTCAGCCTCAATATCGAAGTGAATGAAGTTTTTGTTCACAACATATTGAGTACCTACAGAAGGCTGAGGTGAAAGAAGGCGATACGCACTTACTTCTCTAACAATCTCTAGCTTCCGACTGGTCTTAGCTCCTGTGCTGTTAATCAACTCAAGTGTGTATATATACGTTCCTGGTGCATCATTAGTGAGATCTTGTATTCGCATAATAAAGTCCTTTTGATTTCCTGCAAAGCTATAAGTGTATGCGGTACCTGGAGGAAAAGTGGGAGTCTCAGGCGTTTGTGAATTTGTAGGAATATCAATAGAAACAATATTTTTAGTACCCAAATTCAAATTAAGCTTAACAGCTCCGCTTCCTCGAAGAACTAAATCATACGTCTTCAAACTTGTTGTATATATATTATCTTTATAAATGAAATCTGGTGTTAAATTAAAAAGTTTGGCGAGTCCTGTATCGGTAGATGTAAAATCACGAGACGGAAAGTCCGGTCTTCCTGTACCAACAGCAGGTTGGAACTTACTAATCGTTGACACATTCTCATCAATAATATATATACGCAATTCCTTGCGCACTTCTCTTGTCTGTCCTTTGTCATCAATACCTGTTGCAGTAAAGATGATTTTGTTCTCTCCATATACCAACGGACCTGCTGTAGCGTTAACCCCTAGTGGAACTTCAAAATTACCTGTTTGTTTGTCCACCCAAGCATCGGTGCTTGATTTAACTTTTAGTCCATTAACATACATTTCAGCTACAAAAAAAGTACTTTTTAGATTTTGGAAATCAATGTACTGCCCTTTAACCGTGAGTGTTTTGTTTGCGCTTGAATCAATAGTATAAGTCTCTCCATCAGTGAGGTTAGCGACATAGATGTAGTTCTTTGATGCAAAGGAAATATTAACATCTTTATTTGCGGTAGAACCCTTAAAATTAAAGCGGACTGTCTGATTACCATTTTGAAAATCATTTATTTTGTAAATATATTCAGTATCTGAAATTGTCTTAACCAACTCAGGGGCTAGGTTTTTAGTGGATAAAGGTAAATAGCTAGCAAGTAACGTAGTATCATTAGGTAAACTATTAGTTTTGACCCGAATATAGAACTCACTGGAGTTCACCTTTGCTCCATTTAGCGATACGCCTGGTGGAATAGTAGTATCTGCGGGATTATATCCTTCTAACAGTCTCATATCAGTGATAACCGTTTTCCCCTGCATATATTGAAAATCCACGGAACGATTTATTGTTTTAGTCCCATAAGCGACCGAAAGAGCGTGAACTTGATCTACTAAAATATTGGCTGCCGTGTCTTTCGCCATAGTGAGTGGAATGCTGAATGTAACTAGACGATATGAAGGCGAATCTTTCTTCGGAGAAGGGACCAAAATTTCAGACCCAGTAGTTAAAGACAATTTACCACTAGAATCAATAGTCATCCCACTTCCATAAGAAGGGGTAACAACCGCATTATCAAGTTTTACAATTGCAGAACCAGCAAATGGAATCCCGGCATTGTCCGGAACCATCATTTGAACAAATACTTTGGCGGTATCCGCTTTCTCCGTAAATATCGGCTGATCTTTGCCAAGCAGATCCTGTACATAATTAGACGAATCCCCTAAGTATAATTTAACAATCGGATTCTTCTCATCAAAATAAAATATCGTATATTGAAAGGACAGCGTATCAGAGCCGTTCATTACGACTAACTTCAGCTCATTCACACCTGGTTTAAGTTGCATCCGCTGTGAGAAGAAGGTTCCGTCTTGCAATAGAGAGGTAGCTGATGCACCCTCACCGTTAATGGAAACAGTAACCTTTGTTGCATTTTGTGCTTTACCTTCCAAAGTGATTTCTGAGTTCGCTACTACAAGCTGCGCACCTTCGTTCAGGTCAAGCTTATCTGAACCGCCTAATACTTGAAGCTTCTCAACATAAGGTACCTTATCAAAAAGAACATAAAAAGCCTCAGAACGATCGTTACTTCCCTGCGACCCGGTCAACGTAATCCGATTAATTCCCGGATACAGCGTCAAATTCGCGGTAAACCGGTTATCCGGGCTATCAACATCCAACTGAACAACACCTGGCATCACATGTGTAGGGTCTTCAACCCACTTTCCAGCTTGCTGATCCCAGCTCAATAGTTGTACATTTGCTCCCAGAGTAGAGCTGGTTACCTTTGTATAGGTTCCTGAAACCTTCAAGCTCGCATCGGTTACTTGCAATACATTAGTTCTGGAGATTTGAGTGGTTGTACCTGTTGACGGTAATAGTGTCAGATCAACTGTATTTCGTAAAACTTTATTATCAGGTGTAAAATAACTGGTGGGCTTATCTGCCGCTTCTGCGGTATTCATAAGTCCAGCGGGGACTAAAGTTACTACCAAAGCAAACAGTAGCGACCATATAAATGTCTTTCTCATGCGCTGCATGTCATTAATCTCTCCCTTTTGTTGACGTTAACTATTTTATCGGTACATAAGATGATAATTTGAAGGAATACTGCTTAATAATTTTATAAAAAGAACATTTTTTAGCTAATTTTAAGAACGTAAAAAGCCCATCCTGTGACAGAATAGGCTTTTTACATAATGAGATCTTGTTGTTTCTATAATTATTATAAAGTGCAGCTTACAGTTTAGATCCGCGTTCCTGACTCACCTTCATCCGCATTCTTAAAAAGAAATCAATCAGCGGCCGTTTAGTCTTACCGATCAAACCAGTGATTTCAGCACCGATTTGCAGGAAGAAGAGCATGATACAGATAACCACGAACGTAACCCAGTTCGCTTCATAAAGAGCTGCGGATGATTGAATGACAGCTAGAATACCGAAAAACGCAGCAATACCATAAATAATGAGTACAGTCTGGCGATGGCTAAAGCCAAGCTCGCGTAGACAGTGATGCAAGTGACCTTTATCTGGTGCGAAAATTGGTTTCTTTTGCAGCTTACGGCGCACGATCGCAAAGAACGTGTCCGACAATGGTACACCGATAATAAGCAAAGGTGTAATAAACGAAACCACTGCAATCTGTTTAAATCCTAGCAAAGCAAGTAATGCCAAGCAAAAGCCTAAGAACAGTGAACCCGTATCACCCATGAAAATCTTAGCAGGATGGAAGTTAAAGAACAGGAATCCGATGATGCTACCCAGAAGCAACAAACACAGCATTGCCACCATGGTGTTTCCCATCACGAAAGCCATTGCCGCAATCGTAGCAATTGCAATTCCTGATACACCAGCCGCAAGCCCGTCCAGCCCGTCGATCAGATTAACGGCATTGGTAACACCGACAATCCAGAAAATCGTAAGCGGGATAGCAATCCAGCTCTCCAGTGAGGAATACGTATTGTTAAATGGAATATTCACAAAATCTACAGTAATACCAAAGCCGAAAACAACGATACAGGCTGCGATAATTTGGCCCAGTAGCTTCACTTTTGCTGATAATTCGAATCGGTCATCGAGTGCCCCGATAAGTACAATCAGTCCGCCACCACATAGCAGCGCTTTGATGAAGTTGACCTCCCGCGGAGTGAACTCGTATGGAATAATCGGCAATACGGCAAGCAGGCCTAACACAAACGCTAGAAAAATAGCTAATCCGCCAAGGCGGGGCATAATTTTCGTGTGCACTTTACGAGCATTCGGCACATCTGTTGCACCAATCTTAATGGCGAATTTCTTCACCAAAGGTGTGAGGCCAAGTGCGAGTCCCATGCATACGATAAATCCAGCGATGTATATGATTAACATTTGATCAGTCGACCCCCATTTCTCTACCGCATTGAATTATACGCTGTTACAAAAACAAATTCCAATCCTTTATTTAGGCTATTTATCTCATTTTCTAGGTGAATATCGGCATTTTGCTAGACTTTTGTTACTTTATCTTTCTCACGCACCACTTTTAATGCGAATTTCGGCAGTGCAAGCATTCGTTTGTACCGTGTAGGTTCTTTTAGGAGACGGTACAACCATTCTATTCTCATTTTTTGGAAGGCTATTGGCGCTCTTTTGCTCTTCCCAGAGATCACGTCAAAGCTGCCGCCGACCCCCATCATGATCGGAACGCCCAGTTTGGACTTATATTTAGCAATCCAAGGTTCCTGACTATCCGCACCTCTGGCAACAAATAATAAGTCAGGATTAGCTTTAACAATTCCAGCCACAATTTCTTCATCTGCATCCGGACCAAAATAACCGTCGTGATATCCTGCAATGATAACACCCGGATATTGCAATTGTAACCTTTCAGCGGTTTCCCGAATCACTTCAGGCGTAGAACCTAGGAGATATACCTTCCAACTATATCTTTCACCCTGCCGCATCAATTCATGTAACAGATCATAACCTGCTACCCGTTCTGATACCGGCTCATTACAATAATTAGCAGCCCATACAACGCCTGTCCCATCGGGGACAACCAATTCAGCCGATTTCATAATATCCATATAAGCTGGATCTTCCAGTGCAGCCATAACCATAATGGGATTAGCTGTAATCACTTGATGCGGGATACGGGTATGAACAGCCTCCGTCAAATAGGCAACTGTTGCTGCCATATCAACTTTCGAGACTCTAATTCCAAAAATAGGAACTGTAGGTACCGCGCTTTCTGCTTTCACTTTAGATCATCCTTTATGGTGAAAATATTCTACGATTTGCCGAGCTGGTGCCTCTGCTTCTTGAATCAACTTGGAAATGACATCTTCCCGTGCCGCTCTCCATTCCTGTCCTGTGTTCAAAAGATGAACAATCTCGGCAGCAACATGTTCAGCATCAAGTGTGTTCGTTGCTCCAACAGGATGACACTGGATTCTATCCAGAAAATGATCGATCTTCGGATCATAAGAAATACCAATCAGTGGAACACGTCTTCCAGCCGCGTAAATCAAGCTATGAAGCCGCATGCCGATCAGAACATCGCATTGTCCCACTTCCCGTAGCATATGCTGCGGGTGAATAGCATCCTCACATATACTGATCTGCCCACCATGCTCGATTATGATTCCCTTCAGCTTCTCCATCATATAACGTGAAGCCTCATTGTCCGAAGGGGTGTGAAAAGGGAGAAATCGCAAATGTAACGGAACCTCACGGTTGGCCTTAATCAAGCCTTGTGCAAGAGCCTCCAGTTCTCTGCGGTCTTGCTCCCAAAAACGTACCGATATCCCAATCACCGGAAGTGAATCAGATAATTCTGAAGATTGTGTAGTAGCATCCGTGTCCTCTGGCAAAGACAAGCCCATAACCGGGTCGGGAACAACCTCTATCTTTTTCTGTTCCAGTCCCATAGATAGGAGAAGCTCACGGGATTGTTCATCCCGCACAGATATATAAGTACATTTACGAAACACGGATTTGATTAAAGGGTGAAAAAGCTTGCGATTCACTGGCCCGATACCTTGAGCATAGATAAAGGTTGGTCTCCCCATCCACTGCGCAAGCTTGATAATACCTAAATAGTAAGGAATACTCTTACTACCTGTGACATCCTGCAGCAAGCTGCCCCCACCGCTGATCAGACCAGCGCTCTCATAAATCGCTTGACGGACTTCAACAAGCTTCATCCGGTGCACGGATTTCACTCCGTATGTGGCGCTCGTCCACTCAGGATCAATGGACAGCACTATAGGCTCAATGGATATACCCAAAGCTTGAGACTGTTTCTGCAGTGCAATTAGAATGGACTGCAGCACCGCCTCATCTCCACTGTTACGGAAACCATAGTAACCAGAGATAACTATCTTTTTAGGAGTGGCGACCATCGTTTCCAACACCCTTCTGCAATCTGCCATACGATTACGGCAATTATACCAATGATCAGTCCGAGTCCAAGACCGAGCAATCCACGAACCAGCGAGATCAGAACAGGTGAATGAATATGTGCAAAGGTATCCACCATGGAGAGCTGACCAATTACGGCAATGATCATGATAAATGCTGCATTCCGATATCTAAAGGCCAGGAATGCACCAAGAATTAATAACGGATGTGCGAGCAAAAACTCTTTATTACGCGGCCGGACACCAACCGTATTCTCTAGGAATGTACGGAAGGCCATTTCTAGAGGTGTTACGTTACCACCATTTCCAGTACGGCTTAAATAATACATACCTACGACCCCAAGAACCATAGCGGCAAGAACCATAGCTAATGTGATTGGTGTACGCAGCAGCTTACCTGTCTTGTTAAAGACAAACTCTCCACGATAGAGGAGTACATAAAGTGCTACAAGACCGATAGGCGCCATATGGAGCAGACTAACACCACGGAACTGGTCCAGCACTAGGCTGTAGGTTATATTGTTGAGCAGTGCGATCACGAAAGGTACAGCGCTCAAAGAAATTAATGAAGTCTTCAAATAAAGCACCAGACTATGCGTAAACCGACGTTGCGGGCTCATAGCCTTATAGGTAAGGGTATTGTTCCGTAGCGGAGGTCCCATTTCATTGACCTTACGAATGGCAAGTACAACCGCCAGGGTTGGTGCACTTATCGCAGCCGCTAGCGCCAGTGCCTGCTCAAATAGCTCTGGTTTCAAGACCAGCAGGCCTGCACTTCCCAGTAATCCTAGCACCCATGCTGGGATCGTAAGCCATGGAATAAAGTAAGAAATCAGCAGCGCTACTAATGAGACTGCGCCAACTACCGCAACTAGCTTGAAGTAACGCTGATAAGACGAATCTACAACCTCAAAAGCCGTAGCTTGTCCTAACTTAAACCCATTGTCTTTGATCTGCTCAACGGCACCACCAGGATCACTCAGACTCGTGACAAGGTTGTCTAGCGTATCTGTAATCTGTGCCTTAGCTGTATTCCGTGAAGGAATTGTATTTAAATAAATCATGCGGATATTGCGATCCTTTGTTGCCAGCGCGAAACGATCTGAGATCACTTTTGGATCTAAGGCAGAGTCCCCTTCGCTAAGGGAGTATAACCGTGTTACGTTATAGTCCAGCAAATAAGCAAGCTTGTTAAAACCCTTCTGCTGTTTCTTAATATTTTCAATTGCTGCAATTCCGATTCCACGTTCCTTAAGGAGATTTGCAAAGTCAGTGATACTAGCCGTATCGGCATCGTCATTAAACCCTTTAACGGACTCTCCCTCGAATAGGATTCGTTTTACACCCAATTCTTCATAACGATCTAACAGCTTCTTAACTGTTGCTTTATTATAAGTCAAAGAATCCACAAGACGCGGTACAATGGTGAACCCTTTGTCATGCAGCATCTCCAGTGTAAATGGATCCGGCTGAAGTGGCTTCAGTGTAGCATCTTCTATTGGAGTCTCAATAATAAGACCTTGTTGTCCGCGGAAACTCCATTCCTTCGAAGTAATCCCAAGATTACCGAATGCCTCTTTAATGACAGGCGCCAGGGCCTGGTAGTAATCAGGATTAGTAAAAAGAACATAAGTATAGTTCTCATTCACCGGAATGATTGTATCCGTAAGATTAGCGATATCAGCCGCACCCCACATCATTAGACGACGCGCCTTCCGATAATCTTCCAGCGTGCTTTCGTAAATCGCCATACTCTGAACACCAGCATCTTTTAGACGATCTAACTGTTCGGAAATATAATCCTGCGGATTTGCACGATAGCTTGCTACTTCAACTAAATCACGGTAATCAAATACAAATTCCACTGTCTTGGAAGACTTCTCCGTCTGCAGACGGTCATAGACAACTGGCAAGGCAGCTAAAACGCCAACCACAACTATGATCCACAGCCACTTTCGGGAAGAAATATTCCAACGTTGCCATTTTTGCTGCACCAAAAGTACCTCCTCTTTCACTTCAAAACTCTTTTTACAAAAGTAGAAACGGATCGTCATCCTTTTAGAGACGGTACCCGTTTCTATGCAAGCTCAAACGCCTTCGGCGTCCTTCCAAGGACGGTAAGCGTTTATGCGAGAAATATAAGATATAAAGTATGGCGTGAAACTTATACTTTCTTATATTTTAAAAATATAATTTCACAATATAGAGCGCGATCTATATTCTTATTTTATTGTTCCCCGTCAACACGAGCCATAACCTGCTTGGATAGTGTAGCTACCTTATCCTTAGCATTCTGCAAGGATTCACCCACAACTGCAAAATAAACTTTAATTTTTGGCTCGGTACCTGAAGGACGCAGGCAGAACCATGAACCGTCAGCCAACAAATACTTCAGTACATTTTCTTTCGGCAGACCATTCAAGCCTAGCGAATAATCCAGCACCTCTGTAACGGCAGATCCCGCAATTTCTTGTGGTGCATTCGTACGCCAATCATTCATGATACCTTGAATTTGCGCAACGCCATCCTTACCCTTCAATGTACGGGACTCCAGGCTTTCCAAGAAGTATCCGAACTGCTCATACAATTCCTGAAGAACATCATATAATGTTTTGCCTTGAGCTTTGTAATAAGCACCTGCTTCAGCGATCAACATAGCCGCAAGAACGGCGTCCTTATCACGAGCATAGTTACCTGCAAGATAACCATAGCTTTCTTCATAACCGAAAAGATATGTGTAATCTCCGGATTGTTCGAATTGAGTCATTTTTTCCCCAATATATTTGAAGCCCGTTAGCGTATTAAATACAGTTGCACCATAATGAGAGGCTACAGCAGCCCCCATCTCGCTCGTCACGATAGTCTTCACAACTGCACCATTGCTAGGCAACTTACCTTGTTCCTGTAAACGGCTCAAATAATAATGAATCATCAAAGCTCCAGATTGATTGCCCGACAAAACAACAAATTTACCTTCATTATCACGAACCACTGCCCCCATACGGTCTGCATCGGGATCCGTGCCAATTAAGAGGTCTGCATTCAACTCTTCGCCCAGCTTCATAGCCAGTGTAAAGGCTTCGCGTTCTTCTGGGTTCGGTGATTTTACAGTGGAAAATTCGGAATCTGGTTGTTCTTGCTCAGGTACAACATGCACCTGTGTAAAACCAATTTTCTCAAGCACATGGCGGACTGGCAGGTTACCAGTACCATGTAGCGGGGTGTATACGATTTTGAAGTCTTTTCCAAGCGTAGAAGCGATCTCTTCACTTGCAAGACTAACCGCAGCGACAGTATCGGTAAAAGCTTCTTCATCCTTCTCACCAAGCCAGTGCAGCAGACCTTGACGCTCCGCTTCTTCTTGGGAAATCCGTTTCACACCATCAAAAGTGTCAACCCCTAATATGTAAGAAATGACCTTTTCGGCTTCGTCAGGGACAAGCTGTCCACCTTCAGAATTATAAACCTTATACCCGTTATATTCAGGCGGATTATGACTTGCAGTAATAACAATACCGCCCGTTGCCTTCAAATGGCGCACGCTGAACGACAATTGGGGTGTTGAGCGCAGAGAAGTGAATAAATGAGCCTCAATGCCATTAGCAGCCAATACAAGAGCAGCCTCAAGTGTGAATTCAGGCGAGAAACGACGGGAGTCATGAGCGATAACAACAGAAGGTCTTCCCTCTCCAGTATGCGTCTCCAGAATATATTTAGCGAAACCTTGTGTAGCTCTACCTACCGTATAACGATTGATACGATTACTACCTGCTCCAATTACACCGCGTAGACCACCTGTACCGAATTCTAGATCTCTATAAAATCGTTCCTCGAGCTCCTGTGGCTCGTTCTCCAGAGCGCGCAGCTCCGCCTTCGTAGAGTCATCAACAGAGGCGTTCTCCAGCCAGCGAGATAAGGTTTCTGCCGCTTTTGGGCTTAATTGAGTCATTTAGAATCTCTCCTTCTCCATGTATAATATATATTCGCTAATTAATATTAGCTGAGCGCAAACATAATTTCCCCAGAGGCAACAACTTTCCCCTCAACCGACGCAGTAGCTTGTCCTTTTCCAATACTGCCCTTAAGGCGAGTAATCTCCACTTCAAGAGTGAGCGTATCTCCCGGTACGACTTGACCACGGAAACGGAATCCATCGAGCCCGGCTAAAAAGCCAATCCGACCGCGATTCGCTTCTACCCCTAGAATAGCAACCGCACCAACTTGTGCAAGAGCTTCTGTAATCAGTACGCCCGGCATTACCGGATAGCCTGGAAAATGACCTGCGAAGAAAGGTTCGTTAATCGTTACATTTTTAATGCCAACAGCTCTTTTACCCATTTCAATCTCAGTGATCTTGTCCACCAGCAGAAATGGAGGCCGATGGGGGATGATTTCTTGAATTTGGTTGATATCCAGCATTATTAACAAAACTCCTTTCGGATGTTACTTCATTTATTCTTCGCCGAACTGCATAAATTTAGGCAGCTTCGGTAAAAACTATATATATCCTTCACCACCTGCAGAAGTGGAGGTTGAGATAAGGGGCTTTCTCCACCAGATGCGATAGCATGGCGGAGAGGGCCCTTTTTGCTGCCCGAGGCCCCCCACCATTATACATTTATCCGTATAAAAAAGAAAACTCCCTTAAGCAAGAAGGGAGTCGTTATCATCTTAAATTATGGAGCAAAAACCAAATCATAGACATGTTTCCATGTGCTCCATTGTAGAACATCGCTAAACTCTTTTTTGCCAAGGACAACGTAACCGACAACCAGTCCGCCTCCAAGTGCAGCTATGAGAAGCAAAGGAATAAGAATCCACTGGATGAGTGTCCATTTTGATAATCCTCGCCGCTTCGGCTCTTTCTTGTCTTCTGGTTTGTCTTCCGACTTCACCTTTTTCTGACGTTCCATTCCTTCACCTCTACCCGCGCATGTTATTGGCCAGACCTAGCATCTGATCACTGGAAGAAAGCGCCCGAGCTGCGAGTTGATACGTACGTTGAATCTGCATCATTTCTGTCATTTCTGTGGTCATATCGACATTTGACTGCTCCAGCCACCCTGAGCGTACTCCAATTCCAGACGCCTCACCTGCCGCTCTTTGTACAAAAGCCTGCTGTGCTGTAACTCCATCGGCAAGCATATAGAAATTCCCGTCCACTGCCTTTAAAGCATTCTGTGTCTTAGGTTCTACAATCATTATAGTACCTGCTACCCGAACAGGTCCATTCTCTGACTGTTTCGTTAATACACGACCGGATTCATCGATAGCTGCATTGACGCCCACAGGGACCGTTAAAGGATTACCTGCTGTATTCAGTACCGGATTCCCCGTATTATCTACAAGGACCATTTTCGTTGCATCGGTGGTGTCAGGCGTAAAGTGAAAGTCACCTTGTCTTGTATAAGCTGTAGTTCCATTGACCTGAACTCCAAACAGCCCATTACCCTGAAGCGCCAAGTCGGTTGGATTACCTGTTTCTTTAAGGGGGCCTTCTTCCCAATTCGTCGTAATCGAAGGCACATAAGTCCCAAAACCAATATTAAAGCCTAGAGGTGTAGCGCGGCCCGGCTGATCATAGTCATCCGATTGCTGCTGCACACGAGTCAGCACATCCTCAAAGGAACCTTTCTTGCTCTTATAACCATTTGTATCCATATTGGCTAGATTATCCGCTATAATATCAAGCCGCTGCTGAAGGCTGGACATGGAGACTGCTGCACTAATCGTTGAGTTGTTCATAGATCAAACCTCCTATAAGCTGTACCTGTAAAACCCATTTCATAAGCAGCACTTATACCCTGCCGACTTCAGTTACAGCCTTCTGCAAGCTGCTATCATAGTATTGGACGATCTTTTGGTTCGCTTCATACGCCCGGTATGCTGCATTCAAATCAACAGTAACCTGAGTAGGGTCAACATTGGAGCCCTCTAAATATCCTTGACGCACCTGTAAGTTATCAGTTGCATTGGAGTAACGAATGTCTGCCGCCGCTATATCATCAGCGTGAAACACACCTTTACCATCACGCACAAGCTCCTGCGGCTTTGTAACTACACTCACACCAATCTTGGTCCCTGTCGGAAGTCCTGTTACTGGATTTAGTACATTACCCTGCCCGTCCACTTTAAGGGTGTCCTGATTTCCTGTCAAGACAAGAGGCTTGCCAGTGGAATCAAGAACCTTGAAGCCTCCACTGCTCAACACTTCTCCCGTAGCCGCATTTACTGTGAAGCTTCCATTTCGGGTGAATAAGTTATTGCCCTCAGCATCCTGAACGGTAAAGAAAGCCTGTGGACGGTAAATAACCTCACCCTCAGGACTTACATATTTCCCTGAACCATCAAAGGCTATATTTTGACCCGTCACAGGGTCGGCGACTTGCAAATCTGTAGATAAAGCAAAATCCATAGACTTGCCGCTCTCCCTTAAATCACCCTGTAAATATTGGGATATTGACTGTTCTGCAAAAACTCCCGTGTTAAGGCGCCCCACCGGCGTGGTATTGCCATTAATCATAGCCGAGATCAAGACATCCGGAAAAGCATGATTAACACTGTCAACCTGCTTATATCCCGTAGTATTTAAGTTAGCGATGTTCTGTGTTGCCGTATCGTGTCTACGTTGCTGCGCAACCATACCTGCAGCGGCCGTATATAAACCTCTTATCATGAAGGTAGTCTCCTTCCGAATCTAATGCTACCTTTTATATCGGCTGCTTAGAACTTTTTCTTAACGACCTTGTCCAAATTGTCCAGCATAATTCCTGTTCCTTTTACCACACAGTGCATAGGGTCTTCCGCTACCCAAACAGGTACATGTAATTCTTCTGAGAGTAGCTCGTCCAATCCGTTAAGCAAAGCACCTCCACCAGTAAGAACCACACCCCGGTCAATGATGTCCGCAGACAATTCTGGTGGTGTACGCTCCAGTACCGATTTAGCTGCAGCCACAATGGAAGAAACCGGATCCCATAATGCTTCCTTTACCTCAGCCGCCGTAATAGTGAGCGTTTGGGGAAGTCCGCTTACCATGTCCCGGCCACGAATATCCATTTCGGACTTCATCAAACCAGGTCGAACCGTACCAATAGTAACCTTAATATCCTCTGCTGTCCGTTCACCGATCAACAATTTATACTTTTGTTTAATATATCTTAAAATGGCCTCATCGAACTTGTCTCCAGCGACTTTAATCGAAGAAGCGGTAACGACGTCGCCCATAGAAAGTACGGCTACATCCGTCGTTCCGCCACCGATATCGACGACCATGTTTCCACTTGGCTGATAGATGTCCATTCCCGCTCCAATCGCAGCGGCCTTTGGCTCTTCTTCCATAAATACTTCCTTAGCCCCGCTGCGTTCTGCCGCTTCCCGAATGGACTTTTGTTCCACAGATGTAATATTTGTAGGGGCGCATATCAGAATGCGAGGCCGTGAATACCAGGTGCGACCGCCAACACGGTCGATAAAATACTTCAGCATCATTTCCGTGACTTCAAAATCTGCAATGACACCATCCCGTAAAGGACGGATAGTTGTTATATTTCCGGGTGTACGCCCAACCATGCGACGTGCCTGTTCTCCCACCGCAAGGACTCTCTTCGTATCACTTTCAAGTGTGACCACGGAAGGTTCATCCAGAACGACTCCCCTTCCCTTAACATGTATGAGCACATTGGCCGTGCCGAGGTCGATTCCGATATCCTTGCTAAACATAATGAAAGAGCCCCCAAAGTGTTATTTTAATTGAAAAAACAGCAGTTAGTACTAAATTTAAAAATAACATACTTTAGGGGAACTACACAATGTTTTAAAGCTGAATATTTCCTTAAATTTCCGAAAATCTCATGTCTTTGATGCTACAGCAACCTCACGTTTTTTCCCCGTCGTTTTTTTATATTTAATTTTTGTGGCTTCTCCCCCCCGAAGATGTCGGATGGATTTGTGATATTCAAGAATGTGCTTCACCTGATCGGCCAGATCAGGGTTGATCTCTGGCAGACGCTCAGTCAAGTCTTTGTGCACCGTGCTCTTTGAAACGCCAAATTCCTTGGCTATGGTCCGGACCGTATGCCTGGTTTCCACGATGCAGCGTCCGATTTTGATCGTACGTTCCTTGATGTAATCGTGCACGCTCCCGCCTCCCAACTGTGGATAGTTTGGTACATTATATGAGGGGCGGGCTTATATATTCGCGCTTTCAAGACATGACAAGCCTAGGAGGGCTCATTTTATTTAATGGACAACCCAAGAAGCCTTGTTATTAGCAAGACGGAACATCGTTGATCCATCAAAGACAATAACCATTTCTCATAGAAAAATAAGGCTCTTTATAAGCATGCTGCTTACGAAGAGCCTTTTTCAAAAAAAAGCAGGAGGCGTTAGCCCCCTGCAGTAAATATTCTTATCGACCTGGCAGTAACTCAGATGGATTAACTACTTTGCCATCCTTATACACTTCAAAGTGTACATGATTGCCAAGGTCCTTCTCGATTTCACTGCGACCTGCGGTTGCAAGCGTATCTCCTTGCTTCACAACATCGCCTTGTTTAACTTTCGTTTCGCCAAGACTTTGGTACACGGTCTTCATATTACCTTGATGGGTAATCTCAATGACCTTACCTAACACTGCAACATCGTCCACTCTAGTAACTTCACCGCTAAGCGCTGCTTTGACGTCGAACGTATTGTTGTCTTCACGGGCAAGATCGATACCGACATTAGGAATAAATTTGTCGTTATACTGCACCATTGCGGCAACGTGATTGTCCTCTGTACCATTCTCATCATAATACGGTTTGACCACTTCTACTTCACCTGGATTGGCTACTGGCCAAACCAAGCTTTCCGCTGAAGCTAGAACTTCAAGGGCATCTGGATTACTGTTTGCAGTACCAGCTTCGTTAGTCGAAGCTCCTACTTGCTGTGATGTGGCGGCGGTGTCCAGCGGTTTTTGGCCGGCATCCTGATAGACCCACACCAAAGTTAGTATAATTGCCGCTGCCGCCGTGTAGACTGCTGGGAACACCCAACGTTTAGATAACATCTTGCTCCATGAAGAAGGTTTAGCACCTGAATCTCCCTGCGATTTTTTGAGAGATTCATCATGGTTTGTTTTGTTTTTGTCTTGTTCATTCATATGGTTATCACCTCAGTAACCAGTGTTACCGGGCTTCTATCTTTTATACGTATCTTTCAAGTTATTTTTTCAGAAGAGTTGAGATTTGCGTAAAAGAGATACCACTGTAATAGTGTTTGAGAATTTGAGTAGCCGTTCCGCCTTCCTTCGCCATCCCATTAGCTCCCCACTGACTCATTCCCACACCATGCCCATTTCCGAAGGTAGTTATATAGATTTTATTCCCTTTTCGCCCCCAACTGAATTGGCTGGAACGTAACCCTAGCTTCTCTCGCACTTCTCTTCCAGTAAAAATAGTACCTCCAATAGAGATTTCCTTAACCCGATGTCCAGTGGTGAGAGACAACACTTCTACCGGCAATTCAGAGGAAGTAGAGATATTTTTTGTCATGCCTGATTGGGTATTATTTTTTGAAGCAGGAATTACTCTGTCGTTTAGCCCAAGTCTAGTAAGTATTTCCGAGATGGTGAATGTAGATGTCACCGCATAGTTTGGGGTAATCTCTTTCTCCCAAGGACTATTTACACTGCGCAGATAGGGAATCGCTGCATTCCAGTATTCTTCCGAGTTCTCGGTATATCCTCCACTGGAGGCGAAAAAGGAGGCCGTAATCGGCTGCCCTTTATAGGTCATAATGACACCGCGCGTCTCAAGGACCGCGCGCTGAAGCTTTGCAAGGTCGGCGCTTCTTCCGCCGAGCTTCCACTTCCGTTCCAGCGTATCCTTAGATACGTAAGCCTGATGGCTTACCGTATCTGTTACATCCGCCCCCGGAACGGGGACGCCGCTTCTGTCGCCAGCCAGCAGGCGACGAAGGATAAAGGTGCGGGCCGCTACGGCCTGCGCTTTGAGCGCTTCAAGCTCAAAGCTTGCCGGCATCTCGGCCGCAAGCACGCCGCTGACGTATTCCTCCAGCGGCAACGTCTCTATTTGTCCGCTACGCGACAAATAGACGGAGACCTTCGGCTGCGGCGCTTCCTGCGCAGCCGCCTCCGGCCCCGCTGGTGCGGCTGGTGAGGCCGTTACCGTCGGCAAGGCCGGAGGCGCCGGTTGTCCCCGGTGCAGCGGGACAACCGCCAGTGGAATCAGCAGCGCCGCCAGGATAGGCGCTGCGATCCAGGCGGCGGGACCGAGGCGCCTGAGCCGGGGAGCAAGGGGACGCGAGTGCCAGCGCGTTGACTTATTACGTCGCAAGTAGCGGAAATCTTTCATCTCTATGGCTCCTTCCGTGAGTCACTGTTGATTCTTATAGATATGAATTTACAGCAAATACTAGAACAATATTTGAGAGAAAGAGACTAGCTTTCTCGTATCTATCACTATGCCCCGCGTTAAAAAATCACAAACGAAAAAAAATCCTCATTAGTTGAGGATTCAGATTTACTTTCTAATAATACAAGCAAAAACGCCTTCGCTGTCCCTATAAGGACGGTAAGCGTTTATGCGAGAAATATAAGGATAATTTATAGCGTAGAACATATAAACTCTTATATTTAAAAAAAGAACAGGCCGCATCACTGCAGCCTGTTCTCACCTAATGACTGATATTATACCCAAGTTGCTTGAACCTGAAAGCGAGGTTTAACCTCATCGCTTTTGCTTGATTCGCTCTTGGCTACTTCTGGTTTAAGAGTTTCGTCCTTCACCGTTTGCGCGGCTGTGTCTTCCATGGAGATACGCCATATTTCCGCACCTAGTCCAGACAGCTTCTCAGCCAAATGTACATATCCACGGTCGATATGATGAGTTCCGCTTACCTCAGTAGTGCCTTCAGCAACAAGACCTGCCAAAATAAGCGCAGCTCCCGCACGTAAATCCGTAGCACAAACCTTGGCTCCGACCAATTGCGCATTACCTGTAACGATTGCTGAGCGACCTTCGATCTTAATCTCAGCATTCATGTTGTGGAATTCATCCACATGCATGAACCGGTTCTCGAATACAGTTTCTGTAACGACACTAGTTCCTTCAGAGCGCAGCAATAATGCCATCATTTGTGACTGCATATCCGTTGGAAAGCCTGGATACGGCAAAGTCTTCAAATCAACAGCTTTAAGAGGTTTGTCACTAATTACACGAACCCCATTCTCATCAGGAATAATGGTTACACCCATCTCTTCCATCTTAGCAATAACAGGTCCCAAGTGATCAGCGATTGCACCTTCCACATATACGTCCCCACCTGTAATTGCTGCGGCAGCCATATAGGTACCAGCTTCAATACGGTCAGGAATCACATGATGTTTAACGCCATGCAGACGTTCTACGCCTTCAATACGGATAACACCTGTACCCGCACCGCGAACGATTCCGCCCATACCATTCAAATAATTGGCCAGGTCGACAATTTCAGGCTCCTTAGCCGCATTCTCAATCACGGTCACACCTTCGGCGAGTGCCGCTGCCATCATTATATTTTCGGTCGCACCCACGCTAGCTACATCCAAATACACTTTGGCTCCGCGCAGGCGACCGTTACTTTTCGCTTCAATGTAGCCCTGGCCGAGACTAATCTCCGCACCAAGCGCTTCAAATCCTTTCAAATGCTGATCAATCGGTCGTGTGCCAATGGCGCAGCCACCAGGCAAAGAAATTCTTGTATGACCAAGCCGTGATAACAGAGGACCCATGACTAAAAAAGATGCCCGCATTTTCCGTACCCATTCATAAGGTGCTTCACAGGAAGTGATGTTTGTAGCATCCACCTGGATAATATCGTTTTGATATGTAACCCCTGCACCCAGAGATTCCAACATTTTTGAAATCGTCATTACATCATCAAGCGGAGGTGCGTCCACAATGACGCTTACTCCTTCTTCTGCCAATAGAGAGGCGGCTATGATCGGTAATACGGAATTTTTTGCGCCGCTAACTTTCACGCTCCCGGTCAATCTGTTGCCACCGCGGACGATAAATTTGCTCATTTTCGGTTTCCCTCCGCGTCCATTATTTCTTAAATTATTTTTTAGATTAAAAGTAATTGCAAAAAAATTCGCATACTCCATCAATACGCCCATTCAGCCGGGCATGTTCCTTAAAGTTCAGTGTTGACATAATAAAACCTTATTATTCGACACTTTTTGACCATTGCGACCTATGACACTTATAACCAAACTACATATTCCTAAAACATATAGCGGATCATCCCACTCCAGCTAAGGTAATCCAGAAAGAATCCTGCAACAAAACGACCAAGTACAATAGCCAGAAGCAAGTGCAGCAGCCTTCCTTGAGGACTCTTGGGATATCTTATGACCAAATCCAGCTTAAGGTTCTGCAATGCCCACCAAGATAATACAACACTGAGCAAAGAAACAATCATTGAGATCATGCTGCTGGTTCCAGCGGCACTAGACCATCCATTGGACAATATATCCCCCATGCTAACCCTCCGTGTTCGTATTACTCGGAAATCGACTCTTATATCATACTTGTGCAGGGCAAAAGAATCCAGTACTTTTACAAATTTTTAAACAATTCAATGCCAATATCCAAAAAAATGAAGAAATCTTAACCTTTACTACATAGATTACTATAACAAAAAAAGCAGTCAAGCTTAGAGCTTGACCGCTTATATCCTACTGTTGTCCTTTACCAGTGGACACTTTAATCCGTGTAACAGCGCGTTGCAGCGCCAACTCCGCACGGCGGTGATCGATATCATCTTGTTTGCTACGAGTCTGGAGACGGCGCTGAGCGCGTTCTCTAGCAGCCTCGGCGCGTTCAACATCAATATCCGTTGGCAGTTCGGCACTTTCGGCCAGCACTGTTACTTTGTCCTTATGCACTTCAACGAAACCGCCATGAACGGCGATGGAGATCGTAACACCGTCCGATTTGACGGATAACGGAGCAACCTGAAGTGGAGTCACAAGCGGAATGTGTCCCGGCAAAATACCCAACTCGCCTTCGACTCCCCGTACTGTCAAGCTATTCACTTGTTTAGAATAGACGAGATGCTCCGGCGTGACAATTTCCAACAAAAAGGTATTCACTTCCATTCCTCCTTAAAGCTTTACGAAGTAAAGCTCTCATCGAAAGCATACACTTAGCTTTACGAAGTAAAGCACGCTTCGAAAGCATTCACTAAGCTCAGTGTTACATCGATTTCGCTTTTTCAACCGCTTCTTCGATTGTACCCACAAAAAGGAACGCTGCTTCTGGAAGATCATCATGCTTACCATCCAGGATTTCCTTAAAGCTACGTACAGTTTCTTTGATTGGCACGTATTTACCCTTGAAGCCGGTAAACTGTTCAGCTACGTGGAAAGGCTGTGACAGGAACCGCTCAACTTTACGAGCACGAGCTACGATAACCTTATCATCCTCACTCAATTCATCCATACCCAAGATGGCAATGATGTCTTGAAGTTCGGTATAACGTTGCAGCAATTGTTTAACACCTTGTGCCACGTTGTAATGCTCTTCACCAACAATTTCCGGAGCTAGCAGACGCGAGCTGGAAGCCAGTGGATCAACCGCTGGAAAAATCCCCTTCTCGGAAATCTTACGCTCAAGGTTAGTTGTTGCATCCAAGTGAGCAAACGCCGTTGCCGGAGCAGGGTCAGTGTAGTCATCCGCTGGTACGTAGATTGCTTGAATGGAAGTAACGGAGCCTTTTTTGGTAGAAGTGATACGCTCTTGCAACTGACCCATTTCAGTAGCCAGTGTTGGTTGGTAACCTACCGCGGACGGCATACGTCCGAGAAGAGCGGATACTTCGGAACCCGCTTGGGTAAAGCGGAATATATTATCGATAAAGAGCAGCGTATCGCGACCTTCAACATCACGGAAATATTCTGCCATTGTAAGACCGGTCAAAGCTACGCGTAGACGCGCGCCTGGGGGCTCATTCATTTGTCCGAACACCATTGCTGTTTTCTTAATAACGCCGGAGTCCGTCATTTCGTGATAAAGGTCATTACCTTCACGAGTACGTTCACCCACACCCGCGAATACGGAAATACCGCCGTGTTCTTGGGCAATGTTATTAATCAATTCTTGAATCGTTACTGTTTTACCTACACCGGCACCGCCGAACAGACCAACTTTACCGCCTTTAGCGTAAGGTGCAAGCAAGTCGATAACTTTAATACCCGTTTCCAAAATTTCGGCTTGTGTCGACAATTCATCAAATGTCGGAGCCAAACGGTGAATCGGGTTCTTTATTTCAGCAACAACTTCACCAGCGTTATCAATTGGATTTCCAAGTACGTTAAATACCCGGCCTAATGTCGCTTCCCCTACAGGAACCGAAATAGGACCACCTTGGTCAATCGCATCCAGTCCGCGAACCAGACCATCTGTAGAAGACATCGCGATACAACGTACCAAATTGTCTCCCAAGTGATTGGAAACCTCAAGTGTTAGGTTAATCTGGCGACCATTGTCCAAGACGGTTTCAATTTTGATAGCGTTGAATATCTCGGGCAATTGGCCGCGTTCAAATTCAATATCGACAACCGGACCCATAATGCTTACAACGCGTCCTTTGTTCATCTTCATTTCCCTCCTCGAAAGCTGTTACATCAAGAAGAAACGACGTTGTCGTCATATAAAGATGACAACCGTTTCTCGTAGAAATATAAGCATTTTGTATAGTGTAAAACCTATACTTTCTTATATTTTAAGAAGAACTGCAGTGCCGTTCTTAAGGAGCCATACTCCAGAAGCGGGCGATACTATGTATCGCTCCATGCGGCACTGTTTCTCGTAAAATACAAGGCAAGTCAAGCACGCTGCTTAACTGTTCTTGTATTTTTAAGACTGAGCGTTCGCTCCGGCCACGATCTCGGTAATTTCCTGCGTAATTGCCGCCTGACGGGCACGGTTGTACGTAAGGGTAAGTTCTCCGATCATTTTCGACGCGTTCTTTGTTGCACTGCCCATCGCTGTCATTTTCGCACCCAGCTCACTGGCCTTGCCATCCAGAATTGCGCTATAAATCAAAGTTTCGGCGTATTTCGGAAGTAGTACTTCGAGTACGCCTTCTGGTGAAGGTTCATATTCGTAATTTGCAGTCGCTTCATGATGCTCATGATTTCCTACGCCTTCCATAGGCAACAGTCGATCAACGGTTGGGATCTGGGTAATTGCATTGACGAATTGGTTGTAGCAAACGTACAACTCATCATACGTACCATCTACAAACTGTTGTACTGCCGAATTAGCAATAGACTTAATGTCAGCAAATTTCGGCGCATCCGATAGCTCAGTAACTTCCTGTACAATCGGATATTCACGGCGGCGTAAGAAGTCACGGCCTTTACGACCGATAACGAACAAGGCGTACTCATCTTTGGATTTATGTCGTTCCGCGATGAGCATCGTCACCTTACGTAAAATATTAGCGTTGTATCCTCCCGCAAGCCCTCTATCAGAGGTCACGATAAGATAACCAGTTTTTTTCACAGGGCGACTGACCAGCATGGGATGCTGAACGCCTTCTGTACCGGCAGCAATGCTCGATACAACCTCTTTCAGCTTCTCAGCATAAGGACGGGCGGCAATTGCCTTCTCCTGGGCTTTTCTCAGCTTGGAGGCGGCTACCATTTCCATCGCTTTTGTGATCTGTCTTGTGTTTTGAACACTCTTAATTTGACGTTTAATATCACGCATGCTTCTTGCCATGATTTCACCACCTTAAAGCTTTGACGAAGTCAAAGCTAACTTCGTAAGCATCTTCTTAGCTTTGACGAATTCAAAGCCAACTTTATAAGTAATAGCCTGAGCTTCGGCATAGCCAAAGCTCACTTAGTAAGAATCGTTTAGGTACGATCTATATTAGCTAGTAGCAAAGCCTCTTTTAAATTTATCAATCGCTGCTTTAAGAGCGGCTTCGTTATCTGCTGTCAAATCCTTGGTATCTCTGATGGATTGAGCAACTTCAGCAGCACTGCTGTCCATGTAAGCAAGGAATTCCTTTTCAAAACGTTTTACGTCTTTAACAGGAATATCATCCAAGTATCCTTTTACAGCTGTGTACAAGCTAAGCACTTGATGCTCAACAGACAACGGCTGATTTACACCTTGTTTCAGAACTTCCATCATACGTGCTCCGCGATTCAGACGAGCAAGCGTGGATTTATCAAGATCTGAGCCGAACTGTGAGAAAGCTTGAAGTTCACGATATTGAGCAAGATCCAAACGGAGCGAGCCAGCTACCTTCTTCATCGCTTTAATCTGAGCGGAGCCCCCTACACGGGAAACGGAGATACCGACGTTGATCGCCGGACGTTGACCAGAGTAGAACAGATCGGATTCAAGGAAGATTTGACCATCTGTAATCGAGATTACGTTCGTAGGAATGTAAGCCGATACGTCAGATGCTTGTGTTTCGATGAACGGAAGCGCGGTTAATGAACCACCACCAAGCTCATCACTAAGCTTAGCCGCACGTTCCAAAAGACGGGAGTGCAAGTAGAACACGTCACCAGGGAACGCTTCACGACCCGGTGGACGACGAAGCAGCAAGGACAATTCGCGATAAGCCGAAGCTTGTTTTGAAAGGTCATCATAAATGATCAATACGTGTTCGCCCTTGTACATAAAGTACTCGCCCATTGCGCAACCTGCGTATGGAGCAATATACAACAGTGGGGATGGCTCTGAAGCCGAAGCAGTTACAACGATTGTATATTCCAACGCGCCATGACGGCGGAGAGTTTCTACAACCTGTGCTACTGTGGATTGTTTTTGTCCAATGGCAACATAAATACATTTCATTCCGTTGCCTTTTTGGTTGATAATCGCATCGATTGCGATTGCAGTCTTACCTGTTTGACGGTCACCAATGATAAGTTCGCGTTGTCCACGACCAATTGGTACCATCGCATCAATCGCTTTAAGGCCAGTTTGCATTGGCTCATGAACCGATTTACGGTCGATAACACCAGGAGCGTTATTCTCAACCGGACGGAACTCCGTCGTTTGGATTGGGCCTTTACCGTCAAGCGGCATACCGAGTGCGTTAACAACACGACCCAGAAGGGCCTCTCCAACTGGAACTTGCATGATTTGTCCAGTACGTTTTACTTGATCGCCTTCACGAATTTCCTTGTACTCACCCAGAATAACAACACCCACGTTGCTTTCTTCCAGATTGAGCGCCATGCCCACTACACCGTTGGAGAACTCTAGCAACTCGCCTGCCATTGCGTTTTCCAGACCGTAGACACGAGCGATACCGTCTCCGACTTGAATGACGGTGCCCACTTCGGCAACTTCGATATCGGCTTTATATTGCTCAATTTGACTTTTGATCAAAGTGCTGATCTCTTCAGGTCTGATGCCCAATATCCTCACCCCTATCTTCTATGCTTATCATTAAAGGATTTCTCGAGACGTTCCAATTTACTAGAAAGACTACCGTCATACAGCGTATCGCCGATATAAACTTTCAGTCCTCCCAGCAGGCTTGGATCGACCACATTCGTAACCCGAATTTTACGGTTTACGAGCTGGCCGAATTCTGCAGCTACAGCCGCTTGTTCTTCTTCACTTAAAGAATAAACGGAGTATACCTTAGCATCACCAATGCCAAGAGCGTCTCCTTCAATCTTGATATACGTATCCAGCAGTTCGGCAAAAATATCGGTTCTGCCTCGCTCTACTAACAGTTCTACAATGTTCATCACAATAGGAGAGAGCTTATCTTGAAGTGCTGTGCGCAGCACTTTCAGCTTGTCGGACTCCGAGATACGTGGCGCAAGAATAAAGCGCTGTACCTCTTGGTCTGAATGTAATACTTCGACCACTGCCTTGAGCTGTTCTTCTACTTCAAGGGTAATCCCCTTCTCTACCGCTGCACTGTACAATGCTTTAGCGTAGCGCTTGGCAACTACCGTATCGCGGCTCATGATCGGCCTCCTACCTCATTGAGGTATTGGTTCACAAGCTGCTCCTGCTCACTGCTAGCACTAATTTCTTTCTTAAGAAGTTTAGAAGCAATACGAACAGATGCCGTTCCAATTTCGCTGCGCAACTCTTCCACTGCTTTATTCTTCTCGTTCTCGATATCGCGCACGGCCTCTTCTTTGACGCGTGCAGCTTCAACTTTAGCTTGCGCCAAAGCTTGTTCTACCTGTTGATTACTAGTAATTTGCGATTGTTGAATAATCTGTTGAGCTTCCTGGCGTGCACTGTTCAGCGCCTGCTTCTGCTCTTCCACATACGCGACCGCTTGCTCTCTAGTCTTCGCAGCTTCATCCATTTGCTGCATTACCAGCTCACGGCGTTTCTCCATAACTGCGAACAGTTTGCTGAACGCATACTTACTGAGCAAGAAATATAGAATCCCAAAGGCTACAATTGAAAATAAGATGTTTGTCCAAACAATTTCCACTGAGGTCACTCCCTTCCATTACCGCGTCATGCGGACGTATACAAAAGTAAGGCGCGGATGGCATCGGCCGTCCCCGCCAAACCGTAAATACGGTTTATTAAGATGAAAACATGATTAGGAATGCGATAACTGTTGCTGCCAACGGAATAACTTCGACGATACCTACACCGATAAACATTGTTGTTTGAAGCGCATTACGAGCTTCTGGTTGACGAGCGATGGACTCAACTGTTCTACTAACGATCATACCATTACCAAGACCTGCACCAAGTGCACCCAAACCAACCGCTATTGCTGCTGCTAAATATTCCATTTGTAAATATCCTCCTTTAATTTTGGTTCATATTGTGTTTAATGATATAAGATATCTCCCGCGAAAGAAAATCAGACGATAACCGTTCCCTTCGCAGCAGTTCATTAATGTGCTTCTTCTTCGTGAATCGTCATCTGTGCGATATAAACCATCGTCAGAATCGTAAAGATAAACGCTTGTAGTGCCCCGACGAAAATACTGAAGCCTTGCCATACAGCCAGGAACGGAATACTGAGAATCCCCAGCTTCAAAATGACTGTAATTAGTACTTCTCCGGCAAAAATGTTAGCAAATAGACGAATTGCCAGAGCTACTGGTTTTGCCAGGTTCTCGATAATGTTCAGTGGCAAAAAGATTGGAAACGGCTCAATATAGTGTTTGAAATAATGCTTGCCGTTGAGCTTAATGCCCAGGAAGTTCATCAGTATAAACACAATAATTGCCAATCCTGCAGTGATATTAATGTCAGCAGTCGGCGACTTGTACCATAAGATCTCAACATGATCACCATGCGCCAAGTTCCTGGTTGCTTCAATTACATGGCCAAACACGGTTACAGGTCCATGTGCTTCAGTTACAACTGAGAAAGGCAATCCAAGAAGGTTGGAAACAAAGATAAACAGAATCAACGTTAGCCCCAAAGATATGTAAGGTTTTCCTTTCTTCAGGTCCATGGCACTGCTTATGACACCCTCTACAAATTCAACAACCCATTCCATAAAATTCTGAAGTTTAGATGGATTCTCAACCGAAAGCTTACGAACCGACAGCATCACCAGCACAAATACTACTGTACAACTGATCAGAAGCATCAATACGGCTGATATATCTATCGGTATTCCCCCGACAAAGATTTTCGGCATCTCATGCATAGTATCATCCCCCTTTCTCTTTAATCTGGTTAAAGTTTGTTCTTCACACTCAGATATATCCCCGCAGGAATGGCGAGAAGCTGAGGAATGAATACGCCTGAAATAGTTGCTACCAGGGAGAAATGCTCAATCTTGACCGCGAACATGGTGACCAAAATTGCGAAGCTAATCCGTGTAACAAAACCGAGGCTGAAGGCATTCCCTTCGTTGCTCGCAATCGACTGCGTTACCCGTCGAACCTTGACGGCCAGATAACGAAAGTTTACCAATCCCGCCACCAGACCCAGAGTCATGCCCAGTGTAAACTCCCTGGTCTCATGATGAAGCGCCCAGCCCATTAAGAGTCCTGCCATAAGGACGAGCGTAACTCTAGTGACGGTATTGATCATGGGAGTCATATTATCCATTCTGCTCCCCCAAAAATTTTTTAATTAACAGGACGACGTTCACAATTCCCAGAATCATTCCGGTTATAGTGCCAATAGCGAGCCAATATTTAGGCCCCTCCATCAAGTCTTTCAGCCACCTTGCCGCAAAAAAACCAATAACAATGTAAGCGGCGAGTATAGTGCCTGCACTTCCAATGATAAGCGCGGTCTGTAACAAGCTGTCCCTGCTATTTTGTTCTTTCATGGCTACAATCCCAACTAATTTTACTGAATTTCTGGAGTCTTTGTCAATTCATTGAACATTGCCCAAAAACCCTTGAAAACATGAAAATAATCACAGCAAAATGTTCCAAAACCATATAAACCGTACAGTTTCACTGTATGTTGATTTTAATCAGATCAGATATTACTTTAAATGAAATTATTTATTTTTTGTGAACATTCTGTGAAACTCTTCAGGACGCTCCTTTTTTACACCAAAATGGTGCAAAATCGCATTGACAATTCGTTGGGAGGCTTTGCCATCTCCGTACGGGTTGGCGGCCCGACTCATCGACTGATAGAGCTCATTATCAGTCAAAAGAGCATGTGTCCGTGCATACACCTTCTCCTCGTCCGTGCCCACAAGTTCTAGCGTTCCAGCGTCTATCCCTTCAGGACGCTCCGTCGTATCACGAAGCACAAGAACTGGTACTCCGTATGAAGGAGCTTCCTCTTGTAAACCGCCAGAATCGGTCAATATCAAGTGGGTATGCGGATAAAAATTATGCAAATCCACGACATCCAGCGGATCAATCAGCTTAATTCTTGGATGTCCACCCAAAATTTCATGTGCAGGTTCCTTAACAGCAGGACTCGGATGCACAGGATAAACAATGGCTACATCTTCGAATTCATCAGCGATTCTT
Organism: Paenibacillus sp. FSL E2-8871; assembly: GCF_038000345.1. Lineage (NCBI taxonomy): Bacteria > Bacillati > Bacillota > Bacilli > Caryophanales > Paenibacillaceae > Paenibacillus > Paenibacillus sp. FSL E2-8871. Next base: position 4,183,751 of record NZ_JBBOBV010000001.1, read on the forward strand.
TTGACTGCCCGGAAGATATTCCGATGCGGTTCACCTTGCGATTCTCTACGGTGAGCAGTCATCAAAATAAGTTTTTTTCCTGAAGCAAAATCCAAAACAGGATGCCGGTAATCAGGCTGTACGGTATATTGAAACACATCGGTTACAGTGTTGCCTGTGATATAAATACTTGATTCTTTTTTGTTCTCATGTCTCAGATTACTAGCTGACCAATCCGTTGGAGCGAAATGCAGGTCTGCTAATACACCTGTAAGCTGACGGTTCATTTCTTCAGGATACGGAGACAATTTGTTCCATGTCCGAAGTCCTGCTTCTACGTGCCCAACCTGAATTTGCTGCAGGAAAGAGGCATAGCTTGCAAGGAACGTCGTTAATGTGTCCCCGTGCACCAATACGAGATCAGGTTTAACCTCTCTGAGTACAGGTTCCAGGCCTTCAAGTACTCGAATAGTAATCTCATTAAGCGTCTGACGATCCTTCATCACATCCAGATCGTAATCAGGAGTGATATTGAACACTTCCAACACTTGATCGAGCAACTCCCTGTGCTGTGCTGTTACACATACAATTGACTCAATGTGCTCAGGATGCTTCTTCAGTTCAAGAACTAGAGGAGCCATCTTGATCGCCTCGGGGCGCACTCCGAAAATAGTCATCACTTTAATTTTGGACATAACCCCTACCCTCTCATCAAAAAATAAACAAATTTCTTATATCCTATTACGATTTACTATTTACTTAGTTCCGTACAAACGATCTCCAGCATCGCCAAGTCCCGGAACGATATATCCATGCTCATTCAAATGATCATCAAGCGCAGCTACATAAATATCAACATCTGGGTGAGCCTCTTGGACGGCAGCAACACCTTCTGGAGCTGCAATCAGGTTCATCATTTTAATTTGTGTACAGCCACGCTTCTTCAGCGAGGTAATAGCAGCAATCGCAGACCCCCCCGTAGCTAGCATTGGATCAATTACGATCAGCTCACGTTCCTGTACATCTGTAGGAAGCTTGATGTAATACTCAACCGGTTGAAGCGTGTCCGGATCACGGAATAAGCCAACATGTCCTACTTTAGCAGCAGGAAGAAGCTTCAGAACGCCCTCAAGCATACCCAGACCAGCACGAAGAATAGGGATAAGCCCAAGCATTCTTCCAGAAATCACTTTACTTTCCGTTTCAGTGACCGGTGTTTGTACTGTAATGGTTTCTAGAGGAATATCACGTGTTATCTCATAAGCCATCAATGTGGCAACTTCGTCAACATGCTCTCTGAAATCCTTCGTGTTTGTTCTTACGTCGCGAATAAATGTTAGTTTGTGTTGAATTAAAGGATGATCGCAAATCACCAATTTTCCCATTTCCTGTCCCTCCGGTAATTGTAAGTCGTGTCTATAACCCTAGAAAGCGCTTTTGCTTCTCTATGGCTAAATCCTGTCTATTATAGCATTCCCATCGCCGCATTTCACCTAGAAAGGCACATGTATCCATATTGAACCCCTACCCCTGTATTTTCCTTTGCTTATAAAGGTAAGGATTGGAAATTCCATTGCCTTTTCAGGAATAAAACCTTGATTAGGTTGTGCAAATTTGCATTTTTCATACTATTCACATTTTTTTCACTATTGTTTATGAAAGTTCCATGAACTTTCATGATTGATTTCATGATTTTCCATCAATTCACCCATATAATATTGTGAACAATAAACAACAAAAAACCTCCACCAAACCCTAAAATCAGGACTCGGTGGAGGTGAATTTATTAATGAATACGAATAGGAACTAGTATTTCAGTTCTGGATAAAGTGGGTACTGATCCGTCAAATCAGCAACTTGACGAGCTGCCTCAGCTAATTTCAATTCATCCTTCGGATTCTTCAGAACATTAGCTATAATGCGGCCAATAACCACCATAGCTTGCTCGTCCATACCACGGGAAGTAACCGCAGGTGTACCAATACGAATACCGCTTGTTACGAAAGGACTTGTAGGATCAAATGGAATTGCGTTTTTATTCACAGTGATTCCGATGGAATCTAGTACCTTTTCCGCATCTTTTCCGGTAATGTTCAGGTTACGTGTATCAAGCAACATCAAGTGGTTATCTGTACCACCGGATACAATGTTAACCCCTTCGCTTATCAGTGTTTCTGCAAGAACATTTGCATTCTTCACTACATTCTCAGCATAGGTCTTAAAGGATGGCAGCAAAGCTTCGCCGAATGCGACTGCTTTTGACGCAATGACATGCATCAGCGGTCCACCTTGGGAACCAGGGAATACGGCTTTATCGATAGCAGCCGCCCATGGCTGTCTGCACATAATCATACCTCCGCGGGGACCGCGTAAAGTCTTATGTGTTGTAGTTGTAACGAAATGAGCATGAGGAACCGGGCTCGGATGAAGACCAGCAGCAACAAGACCTGCGATATGGGCCATATCTACCATAAACAACGCGCCGACATCATTGGCGATAGCACCAAGTTTTTCGAAATCAATAATGCGCGGATACGCACTTGCACCAGCAACAATCAACTTAGGACGGTGCTTGAAGGCTGCTTTGCGTACTTCGTCATAATCAATTAGGAAAGTATCTTCTTGTACACCATAAGCTACGAAGTTATAGAGTAATCCAGAAGCATTTACTGGACTACCATGCGTTAAATGTCCGCCATGCGCCAAGTTCATGCCAAGAACCGTGTCGCCCGGGTTAAGTGCAGCGAGATATACAGCCATATTCGCTTGTGCTCCAGAGTGAGGCTGTACGTTGACATGTTCCGCACCGAACAATTCTTTTGCACGATCACGAGCCAGATTCTCAACGATATCCACATCTTCACAGCCACCATAATACCGTTTGCCTGGATAGCCTTCTGCATATTTGTTCGTAAGCACTGAGCCCATGGCTTCCATTACGGCTTCGCTAACGATATTCTCTGAGGCAATAAGCTCAATGTTGGCACGCTGACGTTTCAGTTCCAGTTCCATTGCTTCCAGTACTGCCGGGTCACTCTTACGTAATTGTTCCATGTTCTTATTTCCTCCCTAGTGTGTGTAGATATGTTGTATTTAAATAGAAACGATTTGCCCGCCACGAAAAAGCTTTAGGTCTACGTTTCTGCAAAAACATAAATCTAAGTTCATCAATCACAAACCTGTGAACCACTCTGTTCAAGAGTGCGGTAAACCGCACGTTCGCCGCCAATAAGCGGAGGTCTGGCCCATGCTGCGTTCACTCTAGCTGCTCCAATGTACCGTAAGGTCGGTCGAAAAGGAACTGCCACGCGGCGCAAATGCATACCTATAAGAGTCTCACCAATGTCTAAGCCAGCATGTGCTTCTATCGTTTCCGCCAGAACAGGATCTTTCATAGAGCGATAGGCAGCCGCAGCCATCGAACCGCCAGCACCAGGTATAGGTACAGCTGAAACTTCATTTAGCCCAAGCGACTCTAGCAAAGAGCGTTCCATTACAAGCGCACGATTCAGATGCTCGCAGCACTGATAAACGAGATGAAATCCTTTTTCCGCTGCGACCAAACGAGCCCCTTCAAGCAGTTGCTGTGCGACTTCAAGCGCACCACCGGTTCCAATACGGACACCAGCGACCTCACTTGTGCTAACTCCTAGGACAACAATTTTACCAGATCCAAGGTTACCAGCTTCCGCCAACTCCCTTAACACAGTGACAGTAGCTTCAGTTAAAGATAACTCCACAACTTTGTCCATCACCCTACCTCCTCAAGCTTCAAACAAGCTTCATTTAAACAAAAAAGAGCAGTCCGCAGGTAGCTGCGGATTTGCTCTTTTGCCCAGGCGACCGGCCGTTTATTCCGATGCTCCATCGTGGTTTGATCCACATTTGTCGCCAGTTACATCGGAACCGATTAGTTGTACTTTCATCTTAAAGCAAAGCCGACTGAAAATCAACCATTTACAAATGGCGTAAGGATTCCAGTTTATCTAATAAACTAAACAACGAAGTGCGAATCTCAGCAGCAGTAAGCTCATAATCTTCACGCGTACCCCCGAATGGATCAGAAATATCAAAGCTTGGGATACGCTGGCGGATTTCAATCATTCGTTGTAGATCCGTTGCGTTGGGTTCACCACCTAGAGCTATGCTTAACTCAGCATCTGCATAAAGGCTGTCCAATTCTTTAATATCCTCAGTCACAGCTTCTTCGTTATGCACGTATTCCTTCAATGTATATGTTTTTGTTACGGCATCCGGAAAATACTGTAGCAAATGTTGCTTATGTCCACTGGTTAAGGTAAGTACAAGATCGGCCCAAGCGACGAATTGCCCTGTTAATTGCGACGACTCTAAATGATCATGAATGCCTTCTTCTCGCAAAATAGCTGCAGCATGTCTCGATATAGAAGTACCAGAAATGGCAGATACACCTGCAGACCGCACTTCCAGGTCGATTCCGCGTTCCTTCGCAAGCTTTCGTAAAAGCCCCTCGGCCATAGGACTACGGCATGTGTTACCGGTGCAGACGAATAAAATATGCAGCATGCTTTTGCACCCCCATGAAATTAAAATATTGTAATGCCGTTATTGTATCAAAAGATGAATAGCAAGCCAAACCCCAATAAAATAGCCCCGCCCAGTGCTTCCCCATATTCCCCGAGTCCACGACTGACATGCCGGCCAAGAAGCAGGCCGATAATTGACATCAGACCTCCACAGGCACCAAAGGCTAGTATAGTCAGAAGCACACCATTCACAAACATCCCTAAGGATACCCCAACGGAAAAAGAATCCACACTTACACTGAGTGATAGAAGCAGCATTCCCCATAAGGTTCGGTGATTCATAGCTCGCGTACCTACCACTTCCGGACGAAAGGAGTTATACACCATATGTCCGCCTAACAGCACAAGTAGCCCTCCTGCGGCATAAGTTGTTACTTGACCTAGCAAATGTCCGACATAACTTCCAGTCAATAAACCTAGAAGAGGCATCAGCATATGAAAAAAAGCAATGAGCACACTCATTTGCAGAATATGCAGCAGACGAATCCCTTTCATCCCGATCCCTACTCCGAGCGAAAAGGCATCCATCCCTAATGCAATCGCCATTATAGCAATAGTAACTGTCTGTCCCCAACCGGCATATACATCTCCTATGCCCATGCTTAACCCCCCAAGTCCGAAATATCTTGTACAACAACGATATGCGGACAAGGGGGTAATCATGACTTCATAGGAGATTTCAGATTCGAAGAACCTATACTATAGCTGGATAGAAAGGTCGCCGTGGCTATCCGGCATCAATGACGGAACCACCGGCTGCCTTCATAAGCCGGTTCATAATAGCTACGCCGAGGCCCGTATACGGACAAGCCTCGGCCAAGATGTAAGTCGCTCCCGCTTCATCGAAGCGCCGCAGCGCGGCATATAGGGAGCGCGCCCCTTCCTCCGGTGAGGATAACGAGCCGAGGGAAAGAACGCAGGCGGCAGGATCGGCGGGATAGAGGGGCTTATGCTCCTCGAAGAGGAGTAAGCCCGTCACTTCGCCGTTCAGCTGTGCCGCCTGAAGTAGACTCGCGGCTTCATCCGCAACACGTTGCGGAGAAGATCCGCTCACCACACCGAGCCAGCCGCGCGGCGCGTAGTGCGTGTACTTCATGCCCGGCGCGCGTGGCGCCAAGCTGGCGGAAACAGCTTCTGCACCGTGGCGCTCCTTCGGTGCAGTGGCTACTGGAGCTTCCGCTGCTGCGGAAGTCCCAAATTTTTTAACCACAGCCGGCTCAGCAGCAATAGCTTCTGCTCCCACTACAGCAGCTAACTGCTCCAAAGTAATCCCACCAGGGCGAAGCACGGCAACCTTTCCATCAGGCTGCACCTGCACCACAGTTGACTCCAGTCCAACTCCGGCGGCGCCGCCATCAAGTACACCGCCAATGTATCCGGCCAAGTCTTCCATCACATGTGAAGCTAAGGTCGGACTCGGACGACCGGAACGGTTAGCACTAGGTGCCGCAACGGGACAGCCCGCTGCACTGATCAGCGCCAAAGCTACCGGATGATCAGGCATACGAACACCTACCGTGTCCAGTCCTGCCGTTACACAGGATGACAAAACACCCTCACGAACAGGAAGAACAACTGTCAGCGGTCCTGGCCAATAAGCATCCATCAATACCGCAGCCGTAGGATGCACTTCTGTAACCAGCTCGTCCAAAGCACTTGGATCAGCAATATGCACGATTAGGGGATTGTCAGACGGTCGCCCTTTTGCCGCAAAAACAGCCTCAACTGCCGCAGTATTTCGTGCATCCGCTCCAAGTCCATAGACCGTTTCGGTTGGAAAAGCGACCGTTCCACCTTCACGAAGCATGGCTGCCGCCTCCACGATGGCTAACTTATTCTCCTCACTTGGCTGAAGTACACCGGAATCCGAAGCTGCATCTTCCAGCAAATCCAGTTCCCAATATACAGTCTCATTTCTATTTCCACTCCGCCGCTGAACGGCGAATAAAGGGTCGTGTGGTTCATTCATTCTCATCACAGGCTTTCTACAGGATATATATTGAACAATAGCTTTTCTTGCAATCTTAGGATAAATACTCTGGAGGTTCATTAACTCTAATCTTACCAAAAAGCGGCCCCAATGAAGGCGCCGCAGTCGATCTGCTTATGAAATAGTAACATATCTAGATTCAAAACTATAGACCATTTCCACAAAACCAAAGGGCTAACATCAGCATTACGACCATAATCCGCTAATCCAGTTCCAAAGGTTTTGCAACAGTTCCCAAACGAAGAACCGTACCTCTGGCTCTGCGGAATCCGCTGCCGCAACATCCTTTGCCGAAGAATCTGCTTGTACAGCTGTTCCTACTGCTGGTTGCGCCTTAACTCCGCTATCTGCCCCGGCAGCCGAAACGGTCTTCGCCCCTTTGTTAGCAGCAGGTGCCGCCGCATCTCCAGAACCCGCATCGATAAAGCACAACGGCGGAAACAGTACGCACCACCAATTTTGCCCTTTTCCCTCACCCAGCGTTACCCGAACAGCCTCGTATTCTCCGGCCGGATAGACTGTTCCACCGTACAATTTGGTCGGAAAAGGAACTACACCCAGCTCAACTTTATAAGAATATTGAATGCCACGTTTCTCTAGCTCCGATCCAACTAGTGCATTAAGCTCTGGTAGATGAGTTCTAATTAAAGCGCGCGCCTGCTCTAAACTCTGTGGGTCCTCAAGTGCAGTTACCCACTGGTTCATTTGCTCTACAATTGTATCGCGGATTTGCCGCTTCACTAGTTGATCTTGTGTTCCGTCCGAATTCGCCAGAATACGCAGCCGGATAGAATCCTGTGGAATCGATACTTCGGCTACTGCTGCATCGGTTTTTTGACCTTCCCAGGCCATGATAACGATCATAAAAAAACAAATTAAAATGGCAGTATACTTAAAAGTTACACGTAAGGAATCTCTTTTATCCATATGATTATCGTTCATTTGTCGCAGCCCCTCTCCTCTTAACTCTCATGCTAGTAGTATGTCCAGAGATGAGAGACTGCAAACCTATGAATCTATTAAATCTATAATTTTACAGCAAGCGCCTTAGGCAACTGCAAATCCTCCTCAACATCCCGACCATAAAGATGCACACTCATTACAATCCCCATACAGGCCATATTAATTAAAAGAGATGTGCCTCCATAACTGATGAACGGAAGTGTAATTCCCGTAAGCGGCATTAGGCCGATAAAAGCTCCAATATTCTCTAAGATTTGATATAGCAGCATTGCCGTAATTCCAATAATCAAAAACGGACCACTACGCTCCCTACTCTCTAGAGCAATCAGTATCATCCGATGAAGAAGAATAAAAAAGAGCAACAGCAGCAGCGCTGAACCCACAAACCCAAACTCCTCCGCAACCTGTACGAATATGGCATCCGAATAGGTATATGGAACACGGTTACTCTGCACAGAGCTTCCTTGCATGTACCCCTCGCCACTCATCCCTCCGGAGGCAATAGCCACTTTAGCATTTTTCGTGTGATAGCTTGCATCATCTGACGCCAAATCAGGTACGAGCCAAGGATCAAAACGATCCACTAAATGCTTCCTGCCAAGGGTCTCCTCAAAAAAATATACCGCTTCATCATGATAGTGAATATAGCTCAGAATTCCTGCAAGACCCAATCCGCCAACGATTAGTAATCCGATGAGTGCATGTGAAATTTTGATATTCCCGATCCATAGAAGACCGATTAATATTACGATGTAGCTTAGCGCATTTCCGAGATCATTCTGTACAATAACTATGGCAAAAGGGAGCAATGTAAGAAGCGCCAGCGGAACGACTCCCTTCCAGAAGGTTAGCGTGGCTCCTTGTTTACGGACCAGTATGGACGCGAGTAAAAGAATCAATATCAACTTAAAAAGCTCCGCAGGTTGAAAGCTAAGTCCACCTATCTCTAGCCCTAATTGCGCACCGTTCTTTACCTTACCAAAAAAACTAACCGACACTAGCAGACCAATACCCAAGATGTAAATATAAAGAGCATATTTAACAAATATCCTATAGTCCACGAAGGTAAGCACAAAAAACGCTACAAACCCTACAATGTAGTATTTAAGCATTTGTAGATGGAACCCATCTAGTTTCTGAACTAATCTACCATTAGTCACGCTGTATATCGAAAGAATACTAATAACCATCAGCATAACCAGAACAATAAGAATCACGCTATCGATCTTCTTGAGCTTTTTAAGCATACACAAACCCCTTACTCTATTAAGGTTCCAACCACCCTCACCTGAGGAAAGTCTCTCCTTTCTATTGTAGAGTATTCAAGGCCACAATTCCAAATTTATGTAATACACCCGATATCAGAGATTCACTTCCCATAATAAAAAACCGCCAGTTCCCATCCTTAAAAGATGAGTTTCTGACGGTTATCTTTTGATTTAGTGATTAAACCTGTTTGGCGGCTGCATAAGGAGTAGGCTTAGGCAAATCTTCCTCTACATCTCGACCATGCAGACGCACGCTCATTACCAGCCCAATGCTGGCCATGTTAATAAGCAGGGAGGTACCTCCGAAGCTGATGAATGGTAATGTGATACCTGTCAAAGGCATCAGACCAATAAACGCACCAATATTCTCAAAAATCTGATACAGCATCATCGCGACAATGCCGACGATCAGAAATGGACCTGCTCGATCTCTGGCTTCCAGCGCAATCAGAATCATTCGGTGAATCAGGATAAAATACAGTAGCAGCACAAATGCAGAACCTACAAAGCCAAATTCCTCGGCAATCTGCACAAAGATAGAGTCTGAATACGTATAAGGCACCCGATCCGTCTGAACAGAGCTACCGTTCATATAGCCTTCTCCACTCATCCCACCTGAGGCAATCGCAAGCTTGGCGTTTTTGGTATGATAAAGAGCTTTCGCTGTCGCTTTATCCGGAACAAGCCATGGGTCGAAACGTTCAATCCAGTGCGACCGGCCAATATCGTTAAGAAACGTTTTAATTTCGTCATGATAATGGATATAACTCATAATTCCGGCAATCGCGGAGCTTGCTACAATCACCAGCGCGATTAATGCGTGAGTGTACTTAATATTTCCAATCCACAACAGACCTGCAAGAATCACAATGTAAGACAAGGCATTCCCAAGATCATTCTGTGTAAGGACAATAAGAAACGGAAATAAGGTTAAGAGGCCGAGCGGCACAACATCCCGCCAAAACAAGAGTTTACTCTTATTCTTACGAACAAGCATCGCTGCCAGAAATAGAATCAATATTAGCTTGAATAGCTCGGCAGGCTGAAGGCTCAGTCCTCCAGGGAGGGACAACCAGCCTTGGGCATTATTCTTGGTCTCGCCCAAAAAGCTGACGAGGACCAGGATACCTATCCCAAACAAATAAATATATAGCGCGTATTTCACTAAAATTCTGTAATCTAAAAAGGTCATTCCAATAAAAGCAATAAAGCCAATTGCATAATACATCATCATACGGATATGATGTCCGTCCAGCTTTTCTCTTCCATGAGTCACACTATATATGGCGAAGATGCTGACAGTCATGAGCAATAACAGAACGACTACGATAGCACCATCAATTTTTTTAATCTTCTGAAGCACGTTCTGCCTCCCTACTCTAAATCTGGGCTTTCTTTTATGTTTCACTAAGAAGTCCGGTTAAATTCTATTGTAAAGGAAGTCGGGTTGAAAATACAATTTTACTCCCCGATCAACAGGAGTCCCCTGCACAGCATGCAGTATTATTGTGCTATACCTAGCACATGACGTGGAATTCCAGCCAGATCATTAATGGTGATGATCTCTTTCCAATGGCCCGCCGCTTCAAGTAGCGAGGCCACTTGCTCGGCTTGTCCGAAGCCGAGTTCGAAGCCGATCAGGCGCGGCGGTGCCGGGAGCAGCGCCAGCTGCTCCATCATGCGGCGGTACGGGTCCAGCCCGTCCGCTCCGCCATCTAGCGCAGTGCGCGGCTCATGGTCGCGCACCTCACGCTGCAGCCCGGCGATATCCTCGCCGGGAATGTACGGCGGGTTGGAGACGAGAATATCCGTCTCCATCCCCGCGAACGGCTCGAGCAGATCGCCGAGCCGAAAGTCCACGGCTGTGCCGGAGCGCATCGCATTGCGCTTCGCCACAGCTAGGGCCGCCGGCGAAATATCGCCGGCGCAGACCCGCCACGCCGGCGCTTCCGCCGCCAGAGTGACGGAAATCGCTCCGCTGCCGGCGCCGATATCGACGGCGGTCAGCGGCCGTACGGCGCGTCCGCTTTCCGCGCCGCCCGCACGATCTTGCGCTGCTGCTAACGAAGCAGCGCCTTCTTCCTGCGCCGCTTCACTCGGCGCAACCGTGCCGTCCGGCCAAAGCTCCGCGCCGTACCGCAAAATCGCCTCGACGAGCAGCTCCGTCTCCGGCCGTGGAATAAGCACATCAGGCGTCACTTCAAAAGGACGCCCGTAGAACTCTTGCTCGCCGATGATATATTGCACCGGCTCACCCTTACTCCGGCGGGTAACTCCCGCCTCCCACTTTTCCTTGACCGCAGCTGGAAAAGAATCCGCCAGCGCCATATAATACGCTGCCCCGGACAAGCCAAGCACATGCTCAAGCAATAATTGCGCACTGCGCTGCGGCTCATTACAACCGCTCTGGCTCAAAAAAGAAGAAGCCTCCGCAAAGGCTTCCCGGATGCTTTTCACTTCCGACATGACAAATACGCCATCGTTCAAAGCATTATTATCCATTGTCCATACTATCCATCAAATCAGCTTGTTCAGCAATTGAAAGAGCCGAAATAATTTCAGTGATTTCTCCGTTCATAACCTGCTCCAAACGGTGCAGTGTCAAGCCAATGCGATGATCTGTAACCCTGCTCTGCGGGAAGTTATACGTCCGGATACGCTCACTACGATCACCCGTACCTACTTTGCTCTTCCGTTCACCAGCATACTTCGCTTCTTCTTCCTGCCGCTTCATATCGGAGATACGGGCACGAAGCACTTGAAGCGCCTTTTCCTTATTGGAGTTCTGTGACTTACCGTCCTGACAGGTAGCAACGATGCCCGTAGGTACATGGGTTACACGTACTGCAGACTTGGTCGTATTTACAGACTGTCCGCCTGCACCACTTGAACAGAAGGTATCCACACGAATATCTTTATCATGGATTTCAATCTCAAATGCTTCAGCTTCCGGCATCACCGATACTGTAGAAGTAGAGGTATGAATACGTCCACCGGATTCAGTCGCTGGGATACGTTGTACGCGATGCGCACCACTTTCGTATTTCAACTTACTGTATGCACCGCGGCCGTTAATAAGGAAGATTACCTCTTTAAATCCACCAAGATCGCTCGCGTTGACATCCATTAGCTCCACGCGCCAGCCTTGTGAATCTGCAAACCGGGTGTACATCCGATAAAGGTCGGAAGCAAACAATGCAGCTTCATCTCCACCCGCTGCACCACGAATTTCGACGATTACGTTCTTATCATCATTCGGGTCTTTAGGCAGTAGCAATACACGGATTTGCTCTTCCAGCTCTACCTGACGTTTGGAAAGGTCGTCAATTTCCATCTTGACCATTTCCTTCATCTCATCATCAAGCTTTTCGCCTTGCATCTGCTTAGCAGCTTCAAGCTCTTCCATTACACTCTTATATTCAGTATACGCCTCAAATGCAGGCTGTAGGTCTGATTGTTCTTTGGAATAATCCCTCAGTTTCTTACTGTCGTTTGCAACATCCGGATCACAAAGCAGTTCACTGAGCTTCTCATAGCGGTCCGCCAGGGATTGCAATCGGTCCAACAAGGGAATTCACCTCTCCTAGTTCAATTTCAAATTCGCAAATAAAGCGATTAAAACATATGTCATAAAATTAGATATACGACTTTATATTATACCAAAGATATTGTGAAATGGCTACAGTTCTGTACGCGTAAATCCCTTAATAAATGTCTTATATTTTAAAAAAGGATCATCCCAGCAGTAGATACCCTCTACCGACTGAGATGACCCTCTTATCATTAGTATGCTTCAGTCCTCTTAAACGTTGAAACGGAAATGCATAACGTCGCCGTCCTGCACCAAATACTCTTTACCTTCTAGACGCAGTTGACCACGTTCTTTGGCACCATTCATTGAGCCTGCTGCCAAAAGATCTGCGTAAGCCACTACCTCAGCACGGATAAATCCACGTTCAAAATCTGTGTGAATTACACCAGCAGCGCCGGGTGCTTTAGTTCCCTTACGAATGGTCCACGCACGAACTTCCTGAACACCTGCCGTGAAATACGTATACAAGCCTAGAAGTTTGTAAGCCGCTTTGATCAAGCGGTTCAGACCAGATTCTTCTAGCCCAAGTTCTTCTAGGAACATCGCTTTATCTTCGCCCTCAAGCTCGGCAATTTCAGCTTCTACTTTAGCACTGATCGGAACAACTTCAGCACCTTCAGTTGCTGCAAATTCACGTACTTGCTGCACATAAGGATTATTCTCAGCACTTGCTACTTCTTCTTCACTTACATTCGCTGCATACAGCACAGGCTTCAATGTTAACAAATGAAGATCACGGATAATAACCTTCTCGTCATCGGACAATTCTATACTACGTGCAGGTTTATCTTCGTAGAGCACTTCTTTGACGCGTTCAAGCAGTTCAACTTCTTGAGCGTATTTCTTGTCGCCGCCTTTGATGTTCTTACGGGAACGCTCAATCCGCTTCTCAATGCTCTCAATGTCAGCAAGAATCAGTTCCAAATTAATGGTCTGAATGTCGCTGATCGGATTTACTTTTCCATCCACGTGGGTAACGTTCTCATCTTCAAAACAACGAACGACATGAACGATAGCGTCTACTTCGCGAATATGAGCTAGGAACTTGTTGCCTAGTCCCTCACCTTTACTCGCACCGCGCACAAGACCAGCGATATCAACAAATTCAAAAGCAGTAGGTACAGTCTTGTTAGGTTGTACCAGCTCAGTCAGTTTATCAAGACGTTCGTCCGGAACTTCAACGACACCAACGTTAGGGTCAATCGTGCAAAAAGGGTAGTTTGCGGATTCTGCTCCCGCTTGCGTTATTGCATTAAACAATGTGGATTTTCCTACGTTAGGAAGACCGACGATTCCCGCTTTCAAAGCCATTTATATGACAACTCCTATTTTCAGCTAAATTGATCATCCGAATAAGTAATACGATCTAAACCATTATATATTAGAACATATTCTCCAGCAACATCGGATGTCTTACAGATGTGTCAATCCACCCTTATCCAAGCGCGCACATTTCAATGGGATTTGGCAAGTTCCAATACCTTTTGCACCGCCGGCTGATCCAATAGGGGCTTAGAAGTATCTGGATCAACCTCCACATCAGGGACTGTCTTCACTTCCTCGTTGCAGCTTCCATCAGAGTTAAGTCCCATCTCAAAGGAAAATCTGAATACATAACCGCTATTAGGCAATGCAACGACAAGCGGATCCATCCCTAGTCCATCCCCACCTGTTCTGCCACCAACAACCGTCGCAAACCCGGTACCTTTTGCAAAGGCTGCAAGACCTTCCGCTGATGAATACACAGAGCTATCTACCAGCAAATAGATCTTTCCTTTAAAACCAACGGATTCTTGAGGGATTACTACATCTTTATTTTTACTATATGTCTTGAACATTTTTAATGCTTCCGATGGTAAATTAGGCAACTGTTCGTCTTTGATGTTGGTAATAGGCTGCTGCCCCCTTGTGATCTGACGTGCCTTCATAAAGGTCTCAGCATAGTTGCCTCTTGTATAAAGTAAGTATGTATTGTATTCGATAGGTTTATTGATCAGCAGAGGAGCAATATGAGCTCTCCAGTAACTACTGTTTCCTCCGCCATTTCCGCGGATATCTAGAATTAATGTCTTATAATCTTTAACTTCTATTAAAAAATCACGAATCTCCGAACTATCCATCTCCATGAGACTTCCGGCAAAGCTTCGCATGCCTAGATACGCTATTTGCTCTGGCTCTATAATAACCTTTTTTACATTCCCGGAAGTCTTTCCTGTCTGACTCCCTGCCTCACCACTATTCATATCGTTAACGATGCCATTAGAGCTTTGCTGCTCCGCTAAAGGTTTCTGGTTGTAACGAGCCAACACATTTGGCTGTTGAAACACGTTGATCCAAGGCTCATAACCAAAACCTGCCTGAACATAGGCGTTTAGAAACCATGGATATTCTTCCTTAGATAAAAAATTCGTATGCCCATTATTTAACCTGCTAAGTACAAATGTCATTTCCCCCAAAAATTCATGATCGTTTTTCACTGCTGCAATTTCATTACGGTACTCCTCTTTGTTCGCAAGCCAATCCTCTCCATTTAGACGCTTATTTACCTCTAGGAAAGGGTAGTTCTCCTCAATAATCTTCCACATATAATCAAAATCCTCTAATCTTTGTTCCACTGTCAATGGAGACAACGCCGCTTCTAGCTGTTCTTCCGCTACCTTTGAAGAGGCTACCGGCGCAACCGGACTTGCCTGAACTTGCCCCGACTCAAATTGCTTTTTCCCTGGCAAATCCCCACGGTTGCAACTAACCAGTAACAGTATTGCAGCTACAGATAAAGCCGCTGGTAATACAAACCTTGGTCTCACCTTAATCCCCCTTCCAATATTCCATATAACTGAATCCATTTTCAAGAATTTATTTAATAATCATATTTTTCTATTCCTCCTAATTCAAATATATTTATCACAATTATTTACATTGGTTTTCTTAGAACTAGAGTAAAGGACTGATTAAAATCAGCCCCTCCTCATCAAACCGTACGTGAGGTTTTCCCTCATACGGCTTTCCGATGTTCTTCTTTCATGCGCATACGGTCTACAATAATGTTTTTAATCCACACTGTTTGGCAATGAACTTCACTTCGTTTAAAGTCCCTATCCATCTTCTTCTTTGTCTTTTCTTGGCGTACCATCTTGCAAACCTCTGTAGAATATACCAATCCAGTTTGGCTAATCTCTTCTGGCTATAGTTCGTATAGTAGTAATTTCTCCATCCCTGTATTTTCGGGTTGAGCCATTCTACATGTTCTTGAAACGACCTCACTCGCATTCTTGGCGGAGCTAATCGTTCTTTGACCACTTCTCGAATACGTTCTTCTGCCTTCTTCGTTAACCATTGCTGAGTTGTAAAGTATACTTTTCCTTGCGAGGTTTCCGCTTTTGTTTTTCGGTGGTGCATTCCTAAGAAGTCGAATCCTTCATCTCCCGTCCATATGCCCACTATTCGCGTTTTGGTTGGATGCAGGGTTAATTCCAGTCGCTCCATTATGGTTTGGACAAGCTTGTAGGCTTGTTCTGCGTCTTTCTTCGTCTTGCAAACAATCACCAAATCATCTGCATACCTTGTTAATTCCCCGAGTCCATTTCCGTGCTTTTTCCATACCAAGTCGAAATAATTTAAGTAAATATTCGCTAGTAGTGGAGAGATTACACCGCCTTGTGGTGTGCCTAAATCTGACCGACGGATACTTCCTTCCTCCATAACTCCTGCACTAAGCCACTTCCTTATTAACTTCAATACTCTTCTGTCGTTGATACGCATTTCTACCAACTTCATGAGTTTCTCTTGGTTAATGTTATCGAAGTAACCTTGGATATCGACGTCTAATACCCAATTTCCTTTGCGGTTACAGGCTTTCCGGATGCGGTCGAGCGCTTGTTTGGCACTTCTTTTTGGTCGAAAACCAAAAGATACTTCTTGAAAATCCATTTCGAAGATGGGTTCAATCACGAGCTTCGTTGCCATCTGTATGACTCGATCTCGTACCGTTGGGATTCCTAAAGGTCGCTGTTTTCCATCCTTTTTCGGGATGTAGTGTCTTCTGACAGGTTGCGGTTGGTAGTTGCCCTCTCGTAAAACTTGCTGACATTCTTGAAGAAATTCCACTTCGCCTTGCCTTTCAATTTCTGCAATGGTTATTGCATCCACTCCAGCTGAGCCTTTATTCGCACGGACTCTTCGCCATGCTTCTAGAAGGATATCCTCTCGGTACACTTTGTCATATAGTGCGTGAAACTTACGTTTCTTGTTTTCCTTGGCAGCATGACATAGCTTTCTCTGGAGTTGTTGAACTTTTTCCTTTGGTGTCGTTAGCCTTTTGGCATTCACTCACTCGTACCTCCTTTAAGAGCGTAAACAAAGCAGGACTCCTTCCCTCCCTAAAGTTATGTTGTCTTTAGGTTCTTAGGTACTATGTGCCCCTCGGACTCCCTTCCCACAGGCGGTTCACTTCGTCTTTTGAACTTATAGAGCACCTTTTTACGGACTTCTAAAAAAAAAAATCTGTGTGGGGGAGGGTCTCCCCAGTTCACTGCATTATCTTTCAACCCATGCCGTTCCCTTTACGCCGGAAGGTTCTTCACTGTTGACCCAAGTTCTGTACAGCTTCCTTGGCCTTCGTCTACTGTTGCGAGACTCGGCACCTTCTTCTCCCCTTCGCAGGGCCTTTTTGACGACGCGGCAGGATTCACTTCATGTTGCGGCCTAGGTTGTTGCTCGCCCTATCTCTGATAAGTACTTTTGTCGATGCGCTTTTACACACAGATTTCGCCATGCGCAAGCATCCTAGCTACAAAGGTGGCTTGGTCCCTCCTTTGGTTGGACTTTCACCAACTAGATAATGCGTGCCTCTGGGCACGCCAACACAAAAAAGACCTCTTTCGAGGTCTCCACGGATAGCATTATAGATCTTTAGACATCGTAATGTCGGTTACGGTATATCCCATTTTTTTATACAGCTCAAATGCACGATTGTTCTGACCGAAGACATGTAACCCGATTTTGGTGACGTTCATCTCACGGGCTTCCTCATCAAGTGCGACCATAGCCTGCTTGCCATAGCCTTTACTCTGATACGGTTCAAAAATGTAAAAATCATAAATGAAAGCCTCTCGGCCGCTGCGACCTTCACTTACATTAAACCAGATATATCCCACCTGGCTATCACTACTTAGCTCTACTATAGAGTATAGATAAGCGCCATCTGTGTTCAATCCTTTGGGCAGTGACTGTGTTATAGCTTCCTCAGACAGCTTCATCGCGATTTCAGGGTCCCAAGCGCCGGCTTTAATCTTATCTTCAGCGTAGTCACGAGTAGCTTGACCTAAGAAAAATTGAAAAGCAGACTCATCCATATGAACCAATTTAATCATCATCTTTTTTCACTTCCTCACTTCTATATTTACCATATACTTTTATTTACGTATTAAACGGGAAGTCCCACGTAAAGTTGCTAAATCGGGAGCTCCGATGCCGAACATTGCTATCTTAAGCTCCAGCTCTACCTGAGCCAGTGCAGCATCTAGCGCCTCTTCAGAATCTACTGCCGGTCCTAAAAGATTGCGTCCAAAGCCTGCTAAATCAGCACCGAGGGCCAATGCCTTCGCCGCATCCACACCATGCTTCAAGCCGCCGCTGCCAATCAATGCCCCCTTCGGGGAGACAGCACGTACCTCTGCAATGCAATCTGCGGTTGGAGTGCCCCAGTCTGCGAAAGCTTCAGCCGCTGCGCGCCGTATAGGGTCTCTACTCCGAAACTTCTCAACCTGACTCCAGGATGTTCCACCTGCACCCGCTACATCAACAAAAGCTACCCCTGCATTATAAAGATGTGCTGCTGTATCACCGTCAATGCCCCAGCCGACTTCTTTTACACCTACAGGAACCTCAAGTGCACGGCATACTTTTGCTATCTGCGATAGTAAGGAAGCAAAGCCAGTATTCCCTTCAGGTTGGAAGACCTCTTGAAGACCATTGAGATGCAGTACAAGAAAATCTGCACCAGCAATATCCACAGCCCGGCGACACTCCTCAATCCCGAAACCATAGGACAGCTGTACGGCGCCAATATTAGCGATAACCGGTATATCAGGTGCTTTGTCCCGTACATAAAAGGTTTCGGTTAGCTCAGAGCGCTCCACCGCCGCTCGCACAGAACCAACCCCCAGCGCCCATCCACGACGCTGCGCTGCCTCTGCTAGTCGGGCATTGATGGCTCCTGTAGCTGTACTGCCGCCTGTCATCGAGCTGATCAGCAGTGGTGTACGAAGTTCACGTTCCAGGAACGTAGTCTGCAATGATATATCATCGAAATTCAGCTCTGGAAGAGCATTATGCCGAAATCGGTAATGTTCAAACCCCGTAGTCACACCAACGCCACCAACTTCTTCATTTAGACAAAGGCGTACATGCTCTATTTTGCGTTCACCTGTCCTTGATGCAGGCAATAAAGACTTCTTATCTGAAACCTCTACAGTCGGTAGGTCATTGCCATGATCCGCGCCAGACTGCCTATTCGCATCATATGGTCCGGCCTCTTCTGGCGTATGATTCATGCTCCGTTCCTCCTATTCCTAAACTGCACTTATTATAACATATCCCTTCAGATGAATTTACAATATGAGGTTAGCGATTACAATTCGCATCTCTATTATTCTACAAATCACCTTCTACGCGTGGCTAGCAATATGTTCACCGACTAACCTTCCCGATAACGAAACGATCGGTGTGCCACCGCCGGGGTGTGTAGTTCCACCTACATACCAGAGTCCTTTAACATCGCTTGAACGGTTGCCTGGTCTGAAGAAGGTCTGCCCTACCGAGTTCGAGGAAATCCCATAGATCGCACCCTTGTGAGCCAGTGTGTCATCTGCGATATTTTGAGGTGTATAATGTTGGAGCACATCACTCTGATCTAAACCTGTAATTCCATGGCCCGCAAGCACCGAAAGTACTCTTTTACCATAGGAAGCAGTCTCTGTCCGCCAATCACAGGCCTCACTTATATAAGGTGCATTAGCCAAAATAAACAGATTACTACTTCCTTCAGGGGCCATGCCTGACTCAGAGTATCCAGAGTGACACACATAAACTGTCGGGTGCTCAGGAGGACGTTTGCGTTCAAAAATATCTCTAAACTCTAACTCATACTGCTCAGGGAAAAACACCGTGTGATGTAATAGAGCATCATATTTACGAGGAACACCTGCGAGTGTTACAAACCCTGATAAAGTGGGCTCATAAGCAGCGATTTTGCGATCACTCATAGAAGGACGGCTATTCTCCTGCACAAGCATACGGTTAACAGTGAGCACATCTCCCCCTGCAATAACCGTCTTCGCCTTGTAAAAGCCTCGTGTTGTATCCACACCTTCGACTACTCCATTTACCACGGAAATATTCGTAACTTCAACCCCTGTCATGATGCGAACCCCTAAGCCTTGTGCCAGTTCTGAAAGACCTTCGACCAGCTTATAAGTTCCGCCCCGCACACCATAAACTCCTTCTACACTTTCCACATATCCAAGCATGGCGAAAATAGCTGGTGAACGAAACGGGGAAGATCCGACGTAGGTAGCGTAGCGACCTAACATCGCTAAGGTGTGAGGATGGCTAAAGTATCTCAATAGGAGTGAATGCAAACTTAAAAAAGGCCTGACTCGCAGCAGATCCCGTAGTAGAGGAAGAGACAGCTTATCTCGCCAGGACAACAGCAATCTATTTAAGAACTGCTTCTCACTGAGTTGATAAAGCATAGCAGCTTCAGCCATAAAATCATCATACCGGAGCGCATCACTTGAACTGTATTTGGCAATCTGAGCCTTCATAAACACTTGATCGCGAGAGAAATCCACTACAGTTCCATCCGCAAAAATATTACGTGTACGCGGCTCCAGCTCATATATTTGGACATAATCCTCCATGGAAGCACCCGCAAGCTCATACAGTGAGCGAAATACATGAGGCATTGTTATCGTGCTCGGGCCCCTGTCAAAGGTATAGCCATCGATTTCGATCCGTTGCAGCTTGCCACCAGGATTCTGTTGGCGTTCGAGCACCGTCACCTCCCAGCCTTTCGAGGCTAAGGTTACAGCACAGGACAGTCCACCGAAACCTGCACCGATGATTACTGCCTTTGGTTTCATAGGTAACGCCTTCCTTTCCATTCATAGCCTTGACCAGGACGACTGCCCCACCAAGAACTAATCGCAATGGCTAACAAACAGACAATACTCCCAGAAATCAGCAAGCATAACCATACAGATTGTCTGGCAGAGGCATCACTAATCCGCTTAATAGCAATGCCTAATAGACTAGACGACAAAGCCCATGCAGCCTCAGTAGCCTGACCTGTCGCACTAAAGAAAAAAAACGCAGCTAAAGGAAACACGTATAGCAACGTATACAAACTTAACATTCCCAGTAAAATAACAGGGCGGCGACCTAATCCAGCATAAATATTTTTGCGGTAGCCATTCCATACCTCGCTGGCATTATGATACATTCTCATTTCCGCATATTCCGTAATATCAGCAAGTGTTACTTGGTCACCAGCCTTCTTGATTCCACGGGCTAAGGCCATATCATCTACAAGATCCGTTCGAATCGCCGCATGACCACCACAGCGCATATAACTATTCCTATGAACCAGCATAAATCCTCCATGTGCTGCTACGAATCGTGGATCACGGGAAGCACGAACAAGAGGGATCGGCAAATGACAAATGATCGTAAAGGTCATTAAAGGTACCACAAGCTTTTCCAACCAAGTCCCAGTATGCTGATAAGCAAATCCTGTGATGAGACCTTCTTCTTGTGCTTCAGCCATGCCAAGAGCGTTCTCCAACGCTTCAGGCTTCAGCCGAATATCTGCATCAAGAAACAGCAACCACTCTCCAGAAGCTGCCTCCACTAGCTGATTGCAAGCATTAGACTTGCCTAACCAGCCATCTGGCAATTCTCTTCCGTCCACAACCTTAACACGCTCATCTCCTATAGCTCTGGCAATCCTGCCTGTTTCGTCACTAGATCGGTCATCTAGAACAATAACCTCCAAATCCCACCCTGTACTTGTACAGGCCAACACGGAAGCAAGACAATCCCCAATATTGTCTGCCTCGTCACGAGCCGGTATCAGTACAGACACACGTCGATTACATTCTTCCGTAGAAGAACTCCCACTAACCTTAGTGGTATGTATCGACTTCGATATCCCAAGCTTCGGTAGCTGGGCTGTATTCCACAGTGCAAATAAATATTGAAGGAGGAGGCACCCACTAATGATCTGCAGAAAAAGAATCATCATTCCCCCCATTGTCGCACAGCATCAAACCATTCATTAATAGATCTGCCCTGCTTCATGAGTGGAGTAAAGCCCCCCGGAATATAACCCCCGTTATTAACCATCATCAGACGGTGATGATCCAATTGCTCTCTAAGCACAGTCTGCAGCTCCTTTACGATACTGTTACGATCCATAGCACGCCATGGATGAGATATAGCATTGCCCGCCAACAACGTCGCCTCCGGTTTGGAATGTCGGAACAAACCATGATACAGCGTTACAGGTACAACAACTGCTTCTGGACATAATCGAAGTACTAACCCTACCCCTCCCTGCAAGTTTAATGGACGGTGCTCCAGCGGCTGAATTTCCCCTTCGGGGCATATCCATATGTTCCCTCGTTCATGTAGTAACCTTGCGGTATAACGGAGCGAAGCACTAATATCCCCGGTGTTATGCCGATTAATCGAATAGGCGCCGAGCTTGCGAAAGAAAGCGTACTTTCGCAGCTGCTCTTCCTCCATCATGAAAAAGTGCTCTCCACTAGTCATAGTTCTCGCTGCATGGTAAGCCAGTAATCCATCCCACCAAGAACTATGATTCATAATATATAGAATGGGTCTATCTCCCGTAGATTGTGGCTGCAATTCTCCAGCGACCCCAACATAACGGAAATGTCTCTGAATCAAATAAAGCCGATTGTATTGATAGAACAGCTTATCAAAGCCTTTGTGTTTGACGGCTTCCAACATAACGCAAGCTCCCTTCAGCAAGTAACGCGCCTAGTACAGCAATAACTCCACAGAGCAGCAAGCCTTCACGCAGACCAATGGTTCCAAATAAAATTAATATCGCTTGATATAACCGGGTCCCGCTACGAACAGACAAACTAGTACTCTTAACGTTACGTAGCGTTAAGGATAAGATCATCCCTACGATGAACCATCCGGCGAAATTACTCCAAGGCACACCATAGAATCCTCCACTGCTACCCCAATACCAGAAGCCTCTAGCATGAGCAACAGGGTCCAATACGAGATCCAGCAGTACAGTCCAAAACCCAATCTGAAGTGCTTTTGCCAGCCATAATCGTGGTCCCCTTAGTCCGAAATCGTAACTAATCAAAGCAGCATTGTATATTACAGCAATCCAAGCAAAGCCTAAAGTAATAGGCACCCCATACAGTAGCGGACCTAAAATATCAGAGTAATTATAAGTACCAAACAACTTACCAGAATGAACACCAATCCACTCAACGGACATGCCTAAGGTCCAGATAAGAATAGCCGACACCCAAATAACAGGCTTGCATTGTTTAATGACTGACTGGTCAGACATTAATTGCTGCTTCGACCCCTTGTAAATTAAATCTGCAGCATAGGCTGCATAAAAAATAAGAAATAAACCATTAGAAAATTGTAAACTTTCAGGAATGCCAAGCCATATTAACAACAGCGCTCCAATAAAGTACCATACCCAGAATACTATTCGGATCATTTAGTACACCGCCGTTCTGCCCTTGCCTCCTAAATTTGGCGCATAACGCATAGCGGTACGATGGAACATCCGAAGCTTAGCCTCATCACTGACATAGGCACGCCTGCGAAATACATCGTAATTGCCTGCGGCTACATCATCGAGAATACCTGCATAAAAGGCGGCGGCCAATTCTACTGCCATTCCACTCTCCGGGGGATAAGTATCCACATTGTTCAGACCCTTCTCAAACCACAGCAATGCCTCTCTTCTAAGATCCTGCAATACAGCTACAAAACACTCATTAACCACTCCGTGTTCCAGCTCTTGCTGGCTGTACCCGTTCTTTCTCATGATTTCCAAAGGAATATACCTTCTTCCGCGCTCTAGATCTTCACCCACATCACGGATAATATTTACGATCTGCATACCAATACCAAGAGCGATCCCTGCTTCCTGTGCTTCATCGCCTCCGTCGTCTCTCAATACAGGTAGCAGCATCTCTCCTACAGTACCTGCTACGAGATAACAATAAGATAGAAGCTCTTCCAGCGTCTCATAATGAGTGAAGGAGAGATCTCTTACCTGACCTTCCATTTGTAACAGAAACGGCTGTTTATCCAAATGAGGAAAATGATGCAGCAACCAACGTAGTGCAGGCCAGATGAAATGCCCCTCTGCTTCCTCTAAGTTTCGGAAATGATTTCGGAGCTCATGAATTGTATAAGATGATTCTTCCGGCTCATCTACACTGTCGTCTATTAGGCGGCAAAAGGCATAGATTACATGAACCGCCTCCCGTCGTGGACTAGGCAAGCCATCAAATGCCCTGTAAAACGAAGAAGAACCCTTTCTGATCATTTCCTCACATTTCTGTAATACTTGTTCATTCATGTATTGTTCATCTCCTTCATCAGTTCATGAACTGCCAATTTTGCGCCCTGCATAACAATAGGAACGCCGCCGCCAGGATGCACAGATGCACCAGCAGCATATAAACCTTCAATATTGTAGGGCTTAGACTGAGGTCGAAACACACCGGATTGTGTCAGCACGGGTGCGATCCCAAAGCTTCCACCGCCGAACAAACCTTCCTTGGCAGCATCAGCCGGTGTACGAATTTTTCGCCAGACTGTATGAGCACCAAGCCCAGGAAAACCTCGCTCTTCGGCGTCTGCCAGGACTTGTGAAGCCAAGGGCTCTGCAGCCGTATTCCAATCTATCTCTTCACCGGCAGGTACTGGGATGAGAAAATAAAGTACACTTTCTCCTTCAGGAGCCGCCGTATCATCGAGCATCACGGGATTGAACACATAATAGGAGGGTTTACCAGGGATGCTCTTGCGATCAAATAAATCACGCAAGCTCTTATTCAAGGAATCAGGAAGAAAAAACTGGTGTGTCAGCGACTCCTCCCATTGCTTGGAGACTCCTACATAGATGAGCAGACAACCTGATGAAGGCATGAAATCCTTACGGTACTGTCTCCCTTTAATTTCAGGTAAAAGATCGGACAAGTGTGGAAAATCACCGTTATAGAGCACAGCATCGTAAGTTATCTCTTGTCCATGAACTACTACTCCGTGGCATCTGCCACCATCCACAAGCAGTGACTCTACTTCCGTACCTGTGTGCATGCACACTCCGCGTCTTTCTAGCTCTCGTGCAATGATTCGAGGCAGCTCCCCATATCCTCCCTTCAGCATCCAGACTCCAAAGGCATGCTCTGCATAAGGAAGCATTGTATAAAGACCCGGAGTGCGGAAAGGTGCTCCACCAATGTATAGACTCTGTAGTGAGAAGGCATCCTTCAACTCATCACTGCGAAAATACTGCCCAATTGCGGCCCTAAGATTCTTATAGGCGCGTAAACGAACCATTAGCCTCAAGTTGTTCACGCTGAAAAACGCTCTGCGAGTCTTGAAGCCTCGTTCCAGAAAAGAAGCTTTCCCTAAGGGAAAAAGACCCGACATCTCTTTCATGAATCTTATGAATCCTTGCCCTTCACCGGGAAAAGACTTCTCAATTTCAGCCGCCTGTGCCTCTATCCCGTTCACTTTGGTCAAGGTACGTCCACTCTTGAAATGAACACGGTAGAGCGGATCGCACCGTAGCAGCTCCAGACTCTCCGGAGGCAGGCCACCCTCTTCCAGAATGCTCAGCAGCATCTCCGGTAGAAGTACAATTGTTGGTCCTTGATCGATCCGGTAACGGCCATTCTCTTCAAAAGCCACACGTCCGCCAACCCGAGGTGCACGTTCATACACCGTAACCTCCTGCCCACGCTGGCTTAGCAGAAGTGCTGCTGTAAGACCGCCTATGCCACTGCCCACAATAGCAATCCGGCTCATAATGAAGCTCCCGTTCCGGCGAATCCTGCGGATACGGCCTTAGATCTAGCTGCACGGTCTTGCTCCTTCAGCAGCGCCACACTAATTTTCGCCGATTCAAATATCGTCGGAAGACCACTTCCGGGATGGGTTCCTCCCCCGACTAGCCAGATTCCCTTCACCTCTTCAAAGGTGTTATGAGGTCTCATATACATCATCTGCCCGAGATTGTGAGCCAAATTAAAAGTTGCACCGTTGTATACATTCAGCTTGTTCCGCCAATCCAGTGGTGAGAAGAACAAACTCTCCTCTATTCGCTGAGGCAAATTCTCTAGACCTGGAATGCGCTGCAGACGCTCCATCATATCTTGCTTGACCCATTCACCCTCCTGCTCCCAATTAACATCAGCCGTCAGGTTGGGCACTGGCATCAGCACGTAAAGAGATGACTTGCCTGCTGGGGCCAACGTGGGATCTAACACCGAGGGATTATGAACGTATATCGAAGCGTCCGCGGAAAGCTTGCCAAGCCGCGTAAGCTCATCTACATTAAGCCGATAATCTTCAGCGAAATGAACGGAGTGATGAGCTAAATCAACGGCTCCGTCGACTCCCAAATACAGCATCGCGGTAGAACAAGAGTACCTCTTACGGGATATTTTATCCGGTGAATAACGTTTAAGAATGCCAGGCTCAAATAACTGTGTCATAGCCGAACCAAAATCAGCTCCCAGCACCACATAATCGGCCTCCACCTTCTCTCCATTCTCCAGCAATAAACCGCACGCCTGCCCATTCTGTACCAAGACTCGCTTTACTCCGCAAGAAGTATGTACGATTCCACTGTACTCCGAAATAATCTTTGCCATTGCCGTTAGCACACGGTTAATTCCACCAATGGGATGATACAGTCCATATCGGTGCTCCATAAAAGAAAGAATGGTGAAGGTACCCGGGCATTCCCAAGGCGACATCCCCAAATACTTAGCCTGAAACGCAAAAGCAAACCTCAGGCGTTCATCATCAAAATACTTTGAAAGTCTGTTGTACACAGTGTCGGTTGCATGCAGCTTAGGTAGCGCGTGCAGAACATCCTTTTTGACATAGTCTCCTATAGATTGAAAAGGCCGCTGTAATAGTGGAATCACCCGGTCCAACTTATCCTGTTCCTCAGCCATGAATCGTTTATATCCACTACCGTTTCCGGGGAACAGCTTCTCTATCTCTTCAGCGGTCCGCTCTTGATCCGTAGAAGGGGTAAATACGGTATCTCCAAAATGAAGCGAATAAAGCGGGTCGAGCTCTTTCAAATTCACATAATCTTTCAGGGATCGACCAGCGGAGGCAAATAACTCTTCCAGCAAATGCGGCATCATTAAAAATGTAGCTCCACGATCAAATCGGTAATCACCCAGACGAAGTTCACCTGAACGACCTCCAACAACCTCCTGCTTCTCATAAACTGCGACATCATAGCCGTCAGCAGCTAGGAGCATAGCAGCAGCAAGCCCTCCCGGACCCCCTCCAACCACCGCAACCCTAGCTGTGTTTCTTCTGCTCATACGATCCCTCCTTCACAGCTTTATATGTCAATTAAACGTTATACAAAAATCATACAAACACTATACAAATATCATACAGTGTTTATACAGCTATGTAAATAACTCTGTAGGATCCCTCCTTTTTCAATAAAAAAAGAGCCTGCCATATCACCCAAAAGTGATATTACAGACTCCTATTTATATATCTATTTTCTTGATCAGAAGGATTACTTAATCTTCATACTTGTAAACACATGATCAAACCACGCTTGCCAGTGTTCAGCAGGTTCCGTCATCACATAATCCGCTTTAGATAAAGAAGGGTCTCTTTCATAACCCTTGCCACCTACGAGGAATTTAGCCCCTGGACATACCTTTCTTAGCCGCTCTATAAGCTCCTCACTAAAGGGGATCAAATCTTTATCCGTAATCGACAGACAAATCAAGCCTACCCGGCTTTGTTGTTCCAGCATCGAGATGATCCCTTCCTCAGGCGTGTTAGCTCCTAAGTAGATAACCTCCATTCCGTTTTTGCGCAAAAACAAGGCGAATAACAACAGCCCGACTTGATGATGCTCTCCTGCAGGGCAGAAAGCCAACACCTTCGGCAAATGGGAGTAAACGGGGAATACGTGGAATATTTGATAGAACCGGTTGGAGATCATATGCGTGGTGTAATGTTCTTGCGCTACCGTTGCTATGCCAGCTTCCCAGGCATCGCCTACTTGTATCAAGATTGGCACAAGTACCTGATGGAACATTGCTTCATAACCATAAAGAGATAAACCAAAATCAATTAAGGCATTAGCTCGCTCTCCCTGAAAGTCATGTAGTGCATTGTATATTTGTTCTTTCATTTTCTCAAAAGCATCCTGAGTATTTCCGCTTGCGACTGAAAGCGTATCATCCAGTTGTTTTTCTTTACGAGCCTTCAGCATTCGAACAGCATGCGATATGCTTACCCCTTGCTGCTCGGTCTGTTCCTTCAGCCAGCGCAGATCCTCGACATTCTCATGGCTATACAGCCTGTACCCGGATTCGGTTCGTTCAGGGGTAACCGCCTGATACCGGTTCTCCCAAGCTCTGAGAGTCACAGAAGGAATATCCAGCATTTCAACAACCTGTTTGATGGAATACATGATAGAACTCACTCTCTTTCCTTATTGCAACTGCCCAAATTAGCAATCCTAAACATTATACAAATCTTTCACACTCATTATACATAAGCCTATGTGTTATGTCATTAAACGTTAATGATAAGGAGACTGCTTCATTTCTACCCACTAGGTGTTAATAGGTTGGTACACGCCGGAGCATAATAATTATAAAGGAAGTGCTCTGCAATACTTTCAGGAGGAACTTCCGATGAGATCAGATCGTGAACAACCCGTTCAGCCCCAAGCGATACAAGATAGAACCCATGCTTTTGCTCCAAAGAAACGCACCTCTTCACGACGCCCCAAACGAGTGATATGGGCTTGCGTCATTCTAATTCTCTGGTTAATGGGCGTAATGATATACCAGACACATAAACCTCTGCCCGCAGGGATTTCCTATGAAAGTCCCATATACAAAGTGAATAATATATCCTTCTGGCATGACCTAACCTATCCAGACGGTACGGACACAGGTAAGCAAGAGAGTGAAATTCTTCCGAGAATGCTACATATCATCGAGGAGTCAAGGGAGTTCTTAGTCATCGACCTGTTCCTGTTCAATGATTATACCCATAAGGATCAGTCGTTCCCTCCTGTCAGTCGAATGCTGACAGATAAGTTAATCTCACAAAAGCAAACCTATCCCGAAATGGAGATTGTCTTCATTACCGATGAGGTCAATACCAATTACAATTCAGCACCCAATCATCTTCTGGAAGAAATGAAGGCCGTGGGGATCCGAGTCATCATGACCGATGTTAATGCGCTGCGAGATTCTACACCTGCCTATTCAGCCGTCTGGCGCACCTTCATTCAATGGTTCGGACAATCCGGTAAGGGCTTTATCCCCAATCTTATGGCCAGTGGTGGACCGGATATTACCGCTCGATCTTATCTGAAGCTGCTGAATGTGAAGGCGAACCATCGCAAAGTAATTGTCAGTGAGAACACTGCACTAATTTCCTCTGGAAATGTTCACGATGCCAGCGCCTACCACTCCAATATTGCTTTGGAGGTACAAGGTCCAATTATTGCCGATATTCTCCAGACCGAGCAGGCGGCAGCCAATCTTTCAGATGCAGATCCATTGCTACTTCATAAGCCCAATTTCACCCAAGAAAAAAACCTACCATCAGCGGAAGCTCTAGAAGTTCGCTATTTAACAGAAGGAAAGGTATACAAATATGCGCTGCAAGGCATTAGGTCCGCCCAGAAGGGGGATACCGTATGGATGGGGATGTTCTACCTTGCTGATGATGCCATTCTGGATGCGTTGGTAGAGGCTACTTCACGCGGGGCTAAGGTAAACCTGATCCTAGATCCAAACCAGAACGCCTTCGGTCGTGATAAAATCGGAATCCCTAACCGTCCAGTTGCCATGGACCTGAACAAGCGTACGAACGGCGAAATCTCTATTCGTTGGTACAATACAACCAAAGAGCAATATCATCCGAAGCTGCTCTTTATCGCCAAACAAACCGAGAGATCCATCATTCTTGGTGGTTCCACCAATTTCACCACACGCAATCTAGATGACTACAATCTCGAGAATGATCTGTGGATTTCTATGAAGCAAGATCAGCCGCTGTTCAAAGATATGGAAGCCTACTTTAATCGGCTATGGAATAACGAGGGTCATATGTTCACTTTACCTTTTGAGGCCTACCAGAGCGATGTGACCTGGTTCAAGTACATCCTGTTCCGGCTGCAGACTAACCTGGGCTTTACTACTTTTTAAACAAAAACCACCGCAGAGAAGGCAGCACCCTCCGCGGTGGTTTAATCTGTAATGAAGTTATAGCAGTGGAGACATTAATCTGGCGGCAGATTCCAGTATACGTACCACCATGCGTTTATTCATAAAGGTCTCATGTACAATCTGAGTGGTGGACAATAAATCGCGTTCAAAATCAGCAACGATTCGTGTAACACTCTCTGTCTGAAGAAGCAATGCGTTTACCTCAAAGTTAAGATGGAAGCTCCGCATGTCCATGTTTGCTGTACCAATAGTCGCTATTTCACCATCCACGATTAACAGCTTAGAGTGTATAAAGCCCTTCTCGTATTCATAAATCTTCACTCCAGCCTCCAGCAATGCCGGGAAATAAGAATGCGAAGCCAGAAACGGAATCCATTTATCCGGCTTAGCAGGGAATAACAAGCGAACATCTAGACCAGATATAGCCGCTACACGTATCGCAGTCAGGATATCCTCGTCCGGAATGAAATAAGGGCTGGCAATCCAAACTGATTTCTCAGCTGAGGTGATCATGGAGAAAAATATATTTTTGAGTGCACGGCGTTCATTGTCCGGCCCACTCGCTATGATCTGTACTGCTCCGTCCCCTGTCATAAAGTGTAGCTGTGGTGTTAGATAATCCTGCTCCAGTATTTTTTCACCTGTAGTATGCATCCAATCTTGCAAGAAGATGATTTGCATCGTCCGTACCGCTTCACCTCTAACTAACATATGGGTGTCACGCCAGAATCCATAAGTTTTGCTGCGGCTTAAATATTCATCCCCCACATTCAGTCCACCCATGAACCCGACATCACCGTCGATGACGACGATTTTTCGGTGATTCCGGTAATTAACCCGGCTAGAGAAAAAGGAGGTGGAATTACCGTACGATGCCACTTGTACTCCAGCGTCAACTAACTCCTTCAAAAAGGCTCTGGAGAGTTGAAAGCTACCTACAGCATCATACATAAATCGGACAGATACTCCCGCACGCGCCTTTGCGATCAGAATCTGTTGAATACGCGTTCCAATGTGATCTGCACGGAAGATGTAATACTCCATATGTATATGGTGCTTCGCTTGTCGCAGCTCTAGCAGTAATGTCCCAAATGTCTCTTCACCATTGGTTAGGATACGCGTCTCTGAAGCAAAGGAAATAGGGGTACGTGCTAGTGTCTTGGATAATAATAGTAGTTTTTGACGCGAGGGGTCAAAGACCGACCAATCTTGATGCGTACGCAAAGCGTCATTCTCAATCCGCTCATAGGCCATAAGATCTCTTTGTGCTTTTTTATCATATTTACGACGTTTAAATACATTCTGTCCAAATAGAAAATAAAAGACCAAACCGAGCACCGGGATCAACGCAAGCAAAAGAATCCATGACATCGTAGTAGAAGGATTACGATTCTCCATAAAAATAGCTAAGCTAATTGAAACGACTGTCAGTGTGGAGAAAATACTAATAATTGTTCCAGCAGTACTCCCAAAAATACCAAAACCAAAATAATAAAATGCTATGAAAGCCCCAATAATAATTATAGATTGAAGTCCTCTTCTCATATTGTACCTACCTTCTTATTCATAAAAGCAACACCAAAATGACACATTTTATATATTACATGAAGAACCTATATCTTCCTAGACAATTACTGTGTAAAAATCTATTTACAACAAAACTGTAACCCTTCTGTTCTGAAATTTGTAATGACAAGATGGATCGAATATAATTATTTTGACCGATTAGTCAATTATAGAACTGGGTAGTCAGAAAGGAGGTTATCCCCCCAATGAGCGATAAAACTGTGGACAAGCAGGAACAGATTATTAAGATCGCCATGCAGTTATTCGCTGTGAAAGGCTCTTCTTCCACGTCCATGCAAGAGATCGCCGAATTATGCGGAATTTCGAAGGGAAGCTTGTATCTAGTATTCAAATCCAAAGAAGAACTGGAACGCAGTATTTTTCTCTATTGTTACCGAATGATTCGTGATCCCTTATTACGTGAAGAACAAGAAACCCAAAGAACACCGCGTGAAAAGCTTAGGAATCAAATAGAAATTCTACTGAGCCATGTATACGAATTACGGGAGTTCTTACAGCGTCAAATTCAGGAAGTTGCAGGAAAAGGATTTGATACTGAAGTACCGGAATGGCTACGTAGAAACAATGCTTCCTTCTTGCGCTGGTTTCAGGTGAAGATGGAGACCCTTTATGGAAAAGACATCGTTCCCTATACCGGAGATTTATGTATTGTAGGTCATGGACTAATCAAGTCATATATTGCGGTTATTTTTCGTCAGGATACCCACTTGTCCCTTGCCGTTATGGCTGATCATCTAATGAATCTGCTAGATATTATTGTAGCTGGACTTCTTACAAGTAAGCAGGCCCCTCTCATCAACTCTAGTATTCTAGCAAGCTGGATGGAGGAAAATGAGGAGAGTAAGCGCAAGAATCCACTGCAGATCATTAAGGACATGAAGACTGTGGTTAGTAAATTAGATACTATAGAACCGGAAGAGTCAGCCGATTTGCTGGAATCACTCAACATTCTAGAAGGCGAAGTTCTCTTACCACACCCACGCAAAGCAATCATACAGGGGATGTTGTCCAACCTCCAATCCTGCTCAGAGCTCACTAGACCATTGGAAGAATTGAGAAAGCTGGTTACTTCTTTTTCAAATCATTCATGCCTATTTCGTTAATTGCTCTTTAAAGAGTTCGTGAGAGAGAAGAACATGGATAGCGAGTATTATAAATTTTCAAAATGGCGTCCTATTTCGTAAAAAAAAGGCCCGAGAGGAGCAGAAACAACACTTATGAAAAGCTTAATTAATTTCTCGCTCAGGAACAAATTTGCCATTTGGCTTCTGACGATAATTATTGTATTTGCCGGTTTGTATAGCGGACTGACAATGAAGCAAGAAACCTTACCTAATATTAGTATACCCTATCTTAGCGTAACAACCATTTATCCGGGTGCTGCACCAGAAGGCGTCGTTAATGATGTCAGCAAACCGTTGGAGCAAAAGCTGCGCAATGTGGATGGTGTAAAGACAATCACCTCCACTTCTCTGGAGAATGCCTCCAGTATCCAAATCGAGTTTGATTATGGAACGAATCTGGATAATGCTACAGCAGCTGTTCGCGAAGCGCTGAATGAGGTCTCATTGCCAGACAATGTGCAAAAGCCTTCCATTTCCCGTTTTAGCCTTAGCTCAATGCCTGTCGTCTCCCTTAGTTTATCGAATGGGGATTCAGAAGATCTCGAGGAACTAACCCGTATTGCCGAGAACGATATTCGCCCTGCCCTTGAAGATGTTGAGGGTGTTGCTTCTATTCAAATCTCTGGACAATACGTCAAAGAAGTTTCGCTTAAGTTCAATCAAGAGAAGCTCAAGCAATACGGACTGACCGAAGATACGGTTAAAGGGATCATTCAAGGCTCTTCCCTCCGTGTTCCACTAGGACTGTTCGAGATGGACAAAGCTCAAAAGGCAGTTGTCGTGGATGGCAACATCACCACCGTTGAAGATCTTAAAAATGTGACCATTCCAGTAATGCCAACTGGTGCTGCTGGCGCTGGGGCTCCTGGAGCTGGAGCTGGCGCTGCCGGTGCAGGTGCTGCTGGCGGAGCTGCAAATATGGGATTGCCAACCGTGAAGCTGGGAGAGCTTGCTACAATTGAGGTTGTTGGGAATTCTGAATCGATCTCCCGTACGAATGGTAAAGAATCGATCGGTATCCAGATTGTCAAAGCCAACGATGCCAACACTGTTGATGTCGTAAATGGTGTTAAGGACAAAACTGAAGAATTAAAAGCACAATATAAAGGCATTGACCTTACAGTTCTGCTTGACCAAGGTAAGCCAATTGAGGACTCCGTAAATACAATGCTGTCCAAGGCAGTATTTGGTGCCCTTTTCGCAGTAATTATCATTTTGGTCTTCCTGCGGAATATTCGTTCGACGATCATTTCTATCATCTCAATTCCATTATCACTACTGATCGCAGTGTTATGTCTGCGTCAAATGGATATCACACTGAATATGATGACCCTTGGAGCGATGACCGTTGCCATCGGACGGGTAGTCGATGACTCGATTGTAGTCATAGAGAACATATACCGGCGACTCTCGTTATCTGGCGAGAAGCTAAAAGGCCGGGAATTAATCAGTGCAGCCACTCGTGAAATGTTCGTACCGATCATGTCCTCTACGATTGTAACCATCGCGGTGTTCTTACCGCTTGCTCTAGTAAGTGGTATGGTTGGAGAGCTGTTCTTGCCTTTCGCTTTAACCATGGTCTTCGCCCTGCTCGCTTCATTGGTAGTTGCGATTACCCTGGTTCCTGCAATGGCGCACTCCCTGTTCCGCAACGGATTGAAAGGTAAGAAGACCCATAGTGAGAAACCAGACAGAATGTCTGCCGGTTACCAAAAGATTCTGAACTGGTGTCTTTCCCATAAACTCGTTACGTTCGGAGTAGCGGTTCTGCTCCTGGCGGGCAGCTTGTTCCTGATCAAGCCTATCGGCGTTAGCTTTATGCCTTCCCAAGAGGATAAAACGGTTATGCTAACCTACTCACCGAAGGCTGGACAAAGAACTGAAGAAGTTCAAGAACAAGGCCTGAAAGCTGAGAAATATATTTTAGCACAGCAGCATGTAGATAAAATGCAATATTCCATTGGTGGCGGCGGCCCGATGGGTATGGGCGGATCCAGCAACTCAGGACTCTTTTTCATCGTTTACGATAGTAATACTCCTGATTTCGAAAATGTAAAAGAGAAGTTGATCGAAGGCTTAACCGCAGAAGTCCCAGATGGTGTGTGGGGCGATATGTCCGCGATGATGAGCGGAGGTATGGGTGGAAGCACGTTAACCGTGAATGTATTCGGAGACGAACTAGATCAAATTAAGCCGGTAGCGGATGAGATCGCCAAGATCGTACAGGCTGACACCACTAATTTCAAGGATGGCGAAACAAGTCTCAAAGAAGCTTACGATCAATATACGATTGTAGCGGATCAAGAAAAGCTTAGCTCCCTTGGACTTACAGCGGGACAAATTGCGATGAAGCTTGCTCCTGCAGGTACACGTCCAGTACTCACAGAAGTAGAAATGGACGGCAAGAACTACAAAGTCTATATCGAAACTGATAAAGAAACGTATAAGAGTATTAAAGAAATGGAAGAGGCTACATTGACTTCACCACTAGGCATTTCCGTGCCAATCGGGCAAGTCGCTAAAATTGAAAACGGCTCTTCCCCTGACTCGATTACTCGGATGGACGGTAAAATGAAGGTGGATGTCACTGCCGAGATTATTTCAAGTGACGTCAATAGTGCTTCAAACCTCGTGAAGGAAAAAATAGATGCTATGGAATTACCTGATGGCGTGACAGTTAGCTTCGGTGGTGTAACCGAGCAGATCAATGACACATTTGGTCAATTAGGTATTGCTATGGCGGCGGCTATTGCCATTGTATACTTCGTGCTTGTGGTTACGTTTGGCGGTGGATTAGCTCCATTTGCTATCCTGTTCTCACTTCCTTTCACCATTATCGGGGTACTCGTAGCCCTTCTGATCGCTGGGGAAACCTTAAACGTCTCCTCCCTCATGGGTGCGCTGATGTTGATTGGTATCGTAGTCACGAATGCCATTGTCCTCATCGACCGCGTTATTCATAAGGAAAAAGAAGGAATGACCACACGTCAAGCCTTGCTTGAAGCAGGCGGCACACGTTTACGTCCAATCCTGATGACTGCACTTGCAACGATTGGTGCATTGCTGCCACTGGTTACAGGACTTGAAAACAGTGCAGGGATCATCTCCAAAGGGCTAGGCGTTACCGTTATCGGCGGCTTGATCAGCTCCACACTGCTGACACTTGTAGTAGTGCCAGTCGTGTATGAATTCCTGATGAAATTCCGCAGTAAAAAGGTAATTGACTAGAACACTTGATGCATATCAAGTACACCTGCTAAATGAAGAAGCTGTCTCCAAAGTAGTGAATACTACTTTTGGGGCAGCTTCTTTTTTATGGAATGGGCAAAGTAACCTATTAGACTTTTGTAGGTGGGTGATGAGTGGTTGGACGGGGGATTGACGATAGGCGGTTGTGCGGTAGGCGGTGCATGATTTACGATGGGTAGTTGTGCGGTGGACAGTAGGTCTAAACTAATTAGGGAAAAACTCCCTCTAAATTTTCGATATTCGCTCTAAATTAATGGAATCAGGGAATTTCTCCCTGTAATTTAGCTAATTCACCTGATTTAGCGCCAAATCAGGTGAATTATAGGGAGGTTTTCCCTAATTACATGTCTTATGACCAATAATTTCAGAGTTTTAGGGAGAAATTCCCTAATTATTCTTCTAGAGCTTCACTTGGATTGTCATTTGGGACTTCACTCAAATCTTCATTTGTCTACTCCACTTGGACCTCTATTTACATCACTATTTACACTTCCACAGCAAGAAAAACCCGACCTAATTTATAGGCCGGGCTCTGTATTATAGTGTTGTTATACCATTGCTGTTGCACTGCTCTCCAGCGAAGCTCTCCAGGAACGCAGCATCTGCAGATCAAGGGGTAGAAACTCAGCGAGCATATGGGAAAGTCCCAAATACAACGTACTATTCGTTGCTGCATTTAACTTCTCACAGAACTGTGGAGTCCATTGCAGTAAATGATCTTCCAAAAAGGCTACCTGAATATCAAGTAGATCCATAGCACTTCTAATTGAGAAGCTATTGTACAACATCCGCTCATGCATTACTGCCATAAATTCCAGCTCAATAGCAATATGATCATCAGCTTCACCATTACATTTGTTAAATACAATTCCTGCGGAAGTATACACATCAGCAAGCACGTTGCAGAAATCTTCAGAACGACCCAGAATAGCAGCTTCACGTAATTTAAAAGAGCTTACTGTCTGTTCGTGCATAAGCCGTTTATACTCTTGGGTCTCTTTCTCACATATATGGGGTAGCTTATTCGGTTCCTGACTCAGATAGCGCTTCAGTTCCCGTCCGCCTTCCGTCATCTCTGCAGCAACACTCATCTTGCGATTGCGGCTCCACTGAGCCACAAGTGAGAGTGATGGTTTTCTACCCAAAAAATCCACTAAAAGCTGATATATTAATCCCCGACTTTCCAACCAATGGCTAAATGCCTCCGGCACGGCGAGCGATGGAACAGTTTGCATAGTCATTTTGCAAATCCTCCTCATTGGGTTTCCCGGTCACACACCGTCACATGATCGACGTGCAATTTCCGGTATCCTTTCTGTTTTCGCAAAAGTGAACGTAAAAGTAATCCGCACCTAGATTATATCGGATATTAAAAGCGCTTTCCGTGAGCATTCTATGACTAATCACTTCATTTGTCGTACTTTTGTCACATTTTTGCAAGTTTATTTCGGCTTTGTCATTCTATTTAGTTTGTCCATTATTATGCAATTAAATCACAACCCTCCTTATTCAAATAGGGGGAGTTTAACCCGTTCAATAGTTTGCTCATTGACGTACCCGCGAGCGATCTTTAAAATTCTAAACAAGTATAAACACCTTCGCCTCCTCTTAAGGCGGGAAGCATTCAAAACACCAACAAATGAAGGGAGCAACGCTATGGAGCCGCTGACGGACCCTTTTGGGCGTTTACACGATTACATCCGCATTTCGGTTACCGACCGCTGCAACCTGCGTTGCATTTATTGTATGCCAGCGGAAGGGATGGAATTCCAGCCGCAGGACGAGATTCTGAGCTATGAGGAAATCACCGCAGTTGTGGAATCGCTAGCACCACTTGGATTACGCAAGGTACGGCTAACAGGTGGAGAACCTCTTGTACGCAAAGACCTGGAGAAGCTGGTAACTATGATATCCGCCATTCCGGGGATCGACGATATTTCACTGACTACGAACGGATTAATGCTTCCAGCTAAAGCAGCACTGCTAAAAGAAGCCGGGTTGTCACGGGTGAATATCAGTCTGGACTCTTTACGGCAAGATCGCTTCTCTATGATTACACGCGGCGGTGTGGTCTCCAAGGTACTAAAGGGGATCGAGGCAGCACAAGCTGCCGGGCTGGAGCCGATCAAGCTTAACGTTGTATTGATGAAAGGGATTAATGATGACGAGATCAAAGACTTCATCTCCCTTACGTTGAACAGTCCACTAAATGTACGTTTTATTGAATATATGCCCATCGGAAGTGCTACTGATTCTTGGCGCCAATCCTATCTGCCGCTGGAAACTGTAATAGAAGCTTGTACTGCGGCCGGCTGGGAAACCGAGGAAGCTGAGATGCCATCTGGTAATGGCCCTTCCCAGAATCGGCGGGTTATTGGAGCACAAGGAACGTTCGGATTAATCCATCCCGTAAGCGATCACTTTTGCGATAACTGCAATCGTCTAAGACTAACAGCAGATGGCCATATCAAAGCTTGTCTGTATTGGGAAGATGAGTACAATGTCCGTCCCCTAATAAGCGATCCCGCAGCAGTGCAGGCCTTATTCCGCAAAGCTCTGGGCAACAAGCCACATAACCACGAAATGGCATTAGCCTTGGAGAAAAAAGCACAAAGCCACACGCCGACGGCTCGGCGTATGTCTCAAATTGGAGGCTAGTCCGTCTCATTAAAAACGCCGCTTTCCCCAAGCTATCTGGGAAAAGCGGCGTTTCATTTAGAGATTAAAGGCTAGCCTTCGCCATCCACTATTATAGATATAGAGCCTCGAGCAGCTTGTAAAGCGTCGTTGCTGCCTCCGCTCTTGTAGCATTGTTCTCAGGTCTGAATTTGTTATCCTCGAATCCACCCAAAATACCCGCTTCAACACCCGCTTTTACAGATGCCTGTGCCCATTGTGGAATGGAGGTAAGATCCGCGAAGTCCCCCTCTTTATCCGTTTGCTTATGGGCATTAGCCTTCAAAGCATTCGCGAGCATAACTGACATTTCGGCACGGGTAATCTTTTCTGAAGGCTCGAAGAACATTTTGCCGTTCACATCATATCCACGAAGGATTCCGGCATTTACCGCCGCTGCTACATCATCTGCAGCCCAAGCTGGAATCGCACTTTGATCCGCGAATTTCACTGTGCTACCTGTTGATTGCAAACCAAGCGCCCGTACAATCATAGAGGCGAACTGTGTCCGAGTAACATCCTCATTCGGACGGAAGGTATGATCCTCGTACCCTTTCATGACGCCCATACCGATTAGACGGTCTGTAAACGCCGTGGACCAATGTTTATTCAAATCGGTAATCGATGGGGCCTGATAATTAAACACAGCATATTTGGCAAGCTGATTTAAGCTTGCAGTTATAGTTCCACCGGTTTGACTCTGACCACCAACATAAATCCACTTTTTAAGCTGCTCGTTGTAATAGTAGATAGCTGCTTTATGCCCCGATGTAATCTTGGCCGCATCGTAATTGAGGGACAGTTCCACAGGCTTATTGAGCATACCTGCCTTGTCACTAGTTAGCTCTACTGCTGCACTCACAGCCTGAAGAGCGCCCATTGCTGGCGTCTCATCAGCAGCAATAACCGAAAAGGCAATTTTGCTGTTACCAGACAACGCTCCAGCCGGAATCGTAAAGCTGCCCACGTCTTTAAGTGTGCCCGTTCCTCCCTGCTGTGCTTTTACCTCCAATTCCACACGCGGAGTTGTAGAAGGCTGCTCTGTAGGAGATGGCGTCGCGGTAGGAGCTGGAGTTGCAACTGGTCCGTTGCCTCCTCCGTTATTATTC
Source organism: Paenibacillus sp. FSL E2-8871 (assembly GCF_038000345.1). Lineage (NCBI taxonomy): Bacteria > Bacillati > Bacillota > Bacilli > Caryophanales > Paenibacillaceae > Paenibacillus > Paenibacillus sp. FSL E2-8871. The sequence goes on from NZ_JBBOBV010000001.1 coordinate 4,223,399, forward strand.
CCCCCTCCACTGCTAGTGCCCGCAGTTACAACTACTGTGCGTACAACCTCAGTAGCCGCATTGCCAGCCAAATCTGTCGCATTGTACTTCAATGTATACGTTCCTGGAGTCTGAACATCCACTGTTCCTGTCACCAGGATAGAGCTAGCAATCCCAACCTTGTCAGTAACGTCTGCGCCCGGGTCCTTGAAGTCATCCCCTTGGGTCAGACTAGGACGGCTATCCCCCTTCAGGGTAATCACAGGTGCTGTACGATTGATATTCACAGCAAGCGGCAATGTTGTCTTATTTTCTAAAGAATCCGTTGCCTTGAATTGCAGTTGATGTTGGCCTTCTTCCGAAATCTCAACCACTTTCCCACTTTCATAGGGCAGGAAATTTCCGTTTACATCAGTCGCTAATTGAATGGATACATCCGCACCAGGAATATATACGCTAGCATACACGCTTACCGAAACACTCTGATTCGTCCAGTCACCACTTAAATAAGCTTGTCCGTTCTCAGTCTTTAATGTGCTATGAAGCGCCAATGGGGTGATACTATCATCTCCGCTTAGCGTTACTTCAAAAGCCTTCGTTTCCGTAGCCAATCCCCGCTGAATTGTAGCTGTTAAGGTCAGCTTCGTATCCTTCTTAGGTTGGTAGATGATTTTACCTTCGTTCGTCATTAGAACCGGATTGGAGCTTTTCCACACAATACTTGTCCCGTGTTTGCCTTCGGTAGGCAACGTTAGATCAGAAGTTACTGCGCTTGTGTCTCCTAGATCTAATGCAGTCATAGTATCGTTAACTGCCTGCTGATCGCTGTACGACTCCACATCCACAAAAATCGGATTGGAATAAAACCACATATCACTATAATTACGGGCGTTGATTTCTTCGAAACGAGTCAGGTTATCGACAGTATTATTTTTCGGATCAATCTGCGGTTCACCGTTAACCGTTTCTCCCGCAACATCAGTTCCAAGGTTAGTCCCTCTTAACCGGAAATAACGATCCTTGTCCGCTGCCTCTACCTTATACTTAATGACATTGTAGCCTTCGGAATCTGTAGTCCAGTCCTCGCTTGTGAAGCGGTTCAACACTTTTGTTGTATCGTTAGTCGCTTTGGTGTAATCAGGTGTACCTGGATCAACCTTGCCATGGACTTCACCGGAGATCAAATCTACGTGGTCTACCTTAACGGCGTCGCCATTATTATTTTGCTGTGGACTTTTGAAACGGATCGTAAGCTCTAGGTCGTCCCCTTGTTTTACGTCCAGTTCGCCACCCATTTCTTCCTCTTGTCCATCTCCAGACACGTTAAACTCTAATGCGTTGATGAGATCCCCAAAAACAGAGAAGGATTTCCCTGACCGCATGCCATCTACGACAGCGTTAATATCGGAGCCATCCACCCAGGTATAGTTCTTGGAATATTCACCAGGCCAGTAACCGCTGGAAAATTGATCATTTTTTGTTTTGAAATGAAAATCAGAGTTAGCAAAATTCCAAAATCTGCGGCCCTCACCCAGCAGTGCGTCCCACATTCCTCCAAGCTGTGCAACCTTGACGTCTGTACCTCCGTAAGTCTCAGGCGTCTCTCCCCGATCACTCGCCATCTGATTGCCCAGCATACCTTCAAAGCCGAAGACAAGATTCGGATTGATATTGTTAAAGTCACGGATATCCTCTATTTTAAGCTCCGAGCTTGTACCATTTTTTCTGGAGGGGTGATTGATCAGTACATAGCTATCTGGATAATGACTACTTAGCCATTTCATAGCTGTGCGAGTATCTTCTTTTGTAGAAAAAGCTCTACTATCCGCCGTACTCCACTCAGCCACATCTGCCGGATCGAACATACTTACATCACGATTAGTAAATAAATATTCAAATTGATTAATAGCCTTCAAAGCTTCTGCGGACCCTGGATGATCTGTAACAATCCCAACTGCAGCATGATCGTATTGGGGCATATCCCACTCAAAGCCGGAAAAAATAATTTTCCCAGCATATTTGCCTTCTGCCTGTAACTTCTTAATTTTCTCATTCTGATAATCCACAATACCTTGTGACATCGGAATGGAGCCGCCAGGGAGATTCACCCCTTCGTCATCCCGGTCAGATACCCGAAGGTGATCAGCCAGTGCCATCCAGTCAAAACCATTTTGTTCAAATGCAGCATCGAGCACACTTTTCAATGACTCCTGAGCATCGTTCGATTCATACGTATGTGCATGGTATTCACCTGTCATCCATTTTCCTGAATGTTCAGAAGCAGTAGATGTGATATCAGGCGCTGATTCACCTGAACCACCATAAACTGTCTGTAATGAAAAGTTGGGTGCTAACAATAATACGACAAGCGAACTAGTTAGAAAAACGCGAATTTTGCTCTTCTTCAAAATGATTAATCCTCCGATGTCTTTTGGATTTTCGTAGATTCTATATTTAGAATAGTAGAAAATTGTAAAGACATGTCGGATTTTGTTGCATGTTTATGTAAATATTCATATTTACATAAACACTGCCGATTTATTTCTTTGGCATAGGCAAGCTCACTACAAAAGCCGTTCCTTCACCCGGTCGGCTGGCCACAGTTACTTTACCGTTATGCAGCTCAACGATCTTCTTAACCAGTGATAGGCCCAGGCCACTACCGCCCCCGCTCGCTGTTCTAGCTTTGTCTGCCTTATAGAAGCGATCAAAGATGCGAGGTAAGTCTTCTTCAGAGATACCAATCCCACTATCTTGAATCTCCACCTCTACCCGCTCATCTATCGTTCGAAGCTTGATATGAATACATCCATTCCCGGGAGTGAATTTAATGCTGTTATGAAGAAGATTGGTCCAGACCTGGGTCATTAAATCTTTTACCGCAGTTACATTCACTTCTTCCAGCTCGGCCTCTACCTCTATATTTTTCTCCAGCCACTGTGGCTCAGAAGCCAGAATTGTATCTCTAAGCTGTTTGTCCAGACGATAAACCTGATTTTCAAACGGAAAATTACCCGATTCGAGCGCTGATAGCTTCAATAAATTATCACTGAGCCCAGATACGCGGGTACTCTCAGCCACAATAATATCAATATAGTGCCTCTTACTCTCCATACTTAAGGTTTCGTCCTGCAGCGCAAGCGCAAACCCTCGAATGGAGGTTAGCGGGGATTGAATTTCATGTGATACATTGGAGATAAAATCCTGGCGCATGGTCTCCATCTGACTCAGCTCACTAGCCATTTCGTTAATGCTCTCTACAATTTCGCCGAATTCACGGTATTCCCTATTTTGTTCAAGTACAACATCAAAGTCTCCCTTGGAAATACGGCGAATTCCTTCAATAACCGATTTATAAAAGACACGTTCCCAGCCACGAAAGAAAATAGAAAATAAGAAAAAGACCAGCAGTAAAATCACAAAGCCAACTAGAAAGGTGACCAATTGCAAAACATACTTCGAGGAAGGCCAGCCATATGCAGCATTCACTTGGTTCATTAGAAAATAAGCCGCAGTCCAGCAAAGCGCAGCTGCAACAAGAAAGAGAATAAACATCAAAACATGCTTCACAATATCTTTAAACAAGTTCATGCATGCCCCTCCAACCGATACCCTAGACCACGTATCGTACGAATAACGAATCCATAGTTATCCTGATTGAACCGTTCACGCAAACGGTTGATATGCACATCGAGTGTCCGCTCATTCCCTTCAAAATCATAACCCCAAATTTCTTCGATCAGCCTGTCTCTTGTCAATGTTTGCCCCGGATAGCTGCCCAGCTTAAACAACAGCTCAAATTCCTTAAGCGGCAAGGTAATTTCCCCATACTCTGAAGAGACCTCGTAGGTTTTGCGATTCATACGCAATCGGCCTACGGTCACACTTTGCGCGGCAGAAATCTGATATCGTTTAAGCAGCGCCTTTACTCTCGCAATAAGTACAACCGGCTCAAATGGCTTGACCAAATAATCATCACCACCCAGCTCAAAGCCTTTTACAATTTGTGAGGTTTCCCCTTTGGCTGTCAGCATTAAAATCGGGAAATCATAGTTCTGGCGCATCCGCCGGCATAGCTCCCAGCCGTCCATGTTGGGCATCATCACATCAATAATAGCTAAATCTATGTTATTGCCTTCCAGAATCTGAAGAGCCTCCAGTCCATCGGAAGCTCCATAGATCTCATCCATTCCTTCAGCTCTCATAAATACTTCTACCAATTCGCGGATGTGCGGATCGTCGTCCACTACTAGTATTTTTGTCATGTATCACTGGAGCCTCCTCTTCAATGTCCTGAACCTCGGGGTTATTCATCTGTAGCTGCTGGGTGGCAAATTCACGATACAGCTCATGGTTTTCCAGTAGTTCCTCATGACTTCCCATTCCGGTAATTTGACCTTTTTCCATAAAAATAATCTGTTCTGCATTTACTACAGTAGCCAAACGGTGCGCAATTACAATCGTAGTCCGACCCTTCATCAGATTGGACAGTGCCTTCTGCACCACGGCTTCTGATTGGCTATCCAGACTGGAAGTGGCTTCATCAAGCATAAGAATCTTCGGGTTCCGCAGCAGTGCTCTAGCAATAGCAATCCGTTGCCGCTGTCCACCAGACAGCTTCACGCCTCTTTCGCCGACATCCGTATTATATCCTTCAGGAAGTGCATCAATAAAACCATCTGCATAAGCCATTGCTGCTGCTGCGTGCATCTCCTCCCTGCTAACGTCACGATCCAATCCATAGGTTAAATTCTCAGCAATCGTACCAGCCAACAGTGGACTTTCCTGCGAGACATACCCTATAAGCTTCCGCCACGAACGCAATGAGAATGTAGACACTGGCTTGTCACCCAGCTTTATCAGACCTGACTGAGGCTCGTAAAAACGTTCTAGCAACGAGAACAACGTGGTCTTACCGCCCCCGCTCGGTCCGACAATAGCCGTCACCTGACCAGGAACCATCTGGAAGCTTACATCATTCAATACCTTCTCACCATTTTTATATCCAAAGCTTAATCCCTCTACTGAGATCGGACCTTCTGTGCCATTTGCCTCTTCCTGTCCCTCATATACTTCCTCTTCTGCTGCCAAGGTCTCAATAATACGCTCTGAGGCACCCTTAGCCTTCTGAATCTGTGTGAAGAACGTAGTCAGTTGAGTAAGTGGCATAATAATCTGAATAAGATAAAGAATAAAGGCGACCAGTTCTCCAGCCGTCAAGACGCCGGAAGATACCTGCATCCCACCATAACCGATAATGACCACAAGCAGCATCATAAAAACAAAGGAGACGAGTGGACTGATCATCGCGCTAATCTTGCCTTCACGAATACCAAAGGAAAGCAGGTTCATAATTCCAGTCTTGCCTGCCTCGTACTCTTTTTTCTCTGCGCCTGAGGATTTGACCAGACGGATCTCAGATAAAACACCACTAAGTGTAGCAGTAAAAGAAGCTGTCTCATCTTGCATTCCCTTGGAAATTTTGTACATCTGCCGCCCAAGTGGTACTAGTATCAGCGCCGAAAGTGGAAGAACAGTGAATAGAACAAGTGTCATTTTCCAATTTAAAAATAGCAGAACTGAGATCGAACCTACAATGGAGATCACTCCGGTAAATAAGCTGGCTAGATGTTCAGAAATCAGCGTTTTGATGATCCCTGTATCATTCGTCATGCGGCTGACACTTTCTCCCGTTCGGTTGTCATTATAATAAGCCACAGGCAGAACTAGAAATTTACGCCACAGTCGGTCCCGCAGACCTGCAACCATCTTCTGACCTGCATAATTGAGCAGATAGATAGAGATCCCTCCCGCAATGGTCTGCGCAATAAACGCAGCTGCTATACCCGCAATCTGCAGCTTGCTCACGGAGGCCAGAGAGAAGCCATCCACTAAGTTCTTAGTGAACATCGGGATGACCAGACTAACCAATGTCGATATCATGCTTAACGCAATGGCTATAGCCAATAAGCCGTATGAAGGCTTGGTTTCTCTTAGTAGCGTTAAGAACGGCTTCAGCGCCATCTTTCGCTTGGATTCGGATTTCTTCATGACAATGACTCCCCTTTTCTTAATAGCTCTACGAGAAAAGCATAGTAATATCTTTCTCGCCTTACACCCATCCTATCTGCAGATTGTAAACTGAAGTTAAACGCGCCGATCAGACAATACTGCCTTGTCATTTCCCATCCTGCGGGAATAGTCGCAGGCCAAAATAACGCCCGATACACTTAGCGTTTGTACCTTCTACGCACGCGTTCACGCATTTTTTGTCGCTTATCGTCTCAAACATAAATAAAACCCAAAATAATGTAAAAAAGTAAAAAAGGGTGTTTGTATCCCTTTTCAACACGTGTTACAGTGATAGAAGGGCCTACTATTGGCCACTCTACTCCATGCAAGATATTTAGTGAGAAAGGAGTGAACCATTTGCGAAAAGGCGTTATTCCATCTTCTATCACGTCTTTAAAATGGTTCAATTTTTTTGTATATGGAACCATGGTCCTCTTCACCAGCTTCTTTCAACTATACCTGCTGGATGTAGGGATGAACAAATTAGAGATTGGTGTCTTATTCTCTATGGGAGCGCTAGTATCCATATTTGCAAATCCATTTTGGGCGTTCTTAACAGACCGTTCTCAGAATATACGGCGTATCGTTTTGCTAATGTTATTCGGAACGCTAGTGTTCTCACAGTTTATGTTTCGAGCAAATACATATGAAACGATCTATAACACCATTATTTTGTTCTATTTCTTCCAAGGACCATTATTTGCTCAAAGCAACACGATGATTCTCAGCTATATTGACGGAACTAATCAGCGCTTCCGTTCTTTCCGGCTTTGGGGTTCAATAGGGTGGGCACTGATTGCGATTGTCGCCGGCTTTATCCTGGATTGGGCTGATGTATCCATCTTGACCTATCTGCTTACAGCGTTACTAGGTGCATCAATCCTATCCGTTCTTGTATTGCCTAAAATTAACCATACCATTATGAGAGCTCCAATGCCGTATAAGGGCTTAAGTAAGTTGATTTTCAATCCTTTTTTCTTGTGCTTTTTATTGTTTGGTATTCTGGTATCCATTCCAAACACTATGAACACCACATTTATATCCTTGTATATTACGGATCTGGGCGGCTCTAAAAAAATGATCGGTCTTGCCGTATTCCTCTCCTCCATTTTGGAGGTAGGCGTATTCGTTCTCTGTGACCGGTTCCTGAAACGCAAAATTTCTGTTCTGCTCGGCTGGCTTGCATTGGTCAGTGGTTTGTTCGTTCTGCGTTGGTGGTTTATGGCTGATGCGACTACTGCCCTTCAAGTGGTGTTCATTCAAATTTTACACTGCATAACGTTCGGCGGCTTTTTCTATGTAGGTACCCAATTGACGATGCTCCTGATTCCACGGCCTTATCGCTCTTCCGGACAAGCGCTCTACACCCTAAGCTGGAGTGGGATATCCGGTTTCATTGGAGGTATTCTCGGAGGTTGGATGTATCAGTATCTGGGTGCACAAAGCATGTATCAGACGGGTGTATTTTTGACGCTTATTGGAACGCTTGGCTTTGGTTTCATGTGGCTCTTTGTTAGCCGTGGAGGGTATCGCCCCCCTTCAGAGGAAGATGAAGAGATCTTCGACATCGAAGCATTATAATCAAGTATAAACGCCTTCGGCGTCCTTATAAGGACGGTAAGCGTTTAAGCGAGAAATATAAGACATGAAGTATAGGTGCAAAACGTATACTTTCTTATATTTTCAACAAAAAGCAGGCTCAAACGTACCTATTCGGGACGTTTGAGCCTGCTTTTTGCTGTTACCTTGATTAATTTATCTATTTAGCCTTGTTTAGGAGGCTGAAATGAACTCTTCAGTGAAACGATAAGATTGAATACGAGATGTCCAGGCGCCGAATATTTGCTATCCACATTAAAATAGCCATGACGGAAGAACTGGAATTTATCCTGAGCCACGCTATCCTTAAGCGCAGGTTCAACAAACCCTTGCAGAATTTCTATGGACTTAGGATTAAGCTGATCTAAGAAGCTAGGCTCCGATTTCTCTACCGAGGAATCCAATCCTTCAACCTCCACAGCCTCATCCGCTTCTTCAGCAGAAATAAGAGGCTCGTATAGACGGAATTCCGCAGGAACCGCTTGGCTAGCTTCAACCCAGTGCAACGTACCTTTTACCTTGCGGCCTGTAAATCCACTTCCGCTCTTCGTTTCTGGATCATACGTACAATGCAGCTCCACTACCTCGCCATTCTCATCCTTAATAACCTCATTACATTTGATGAAATAAGCATGCTTCAGACGTACTTCATTACCAGGGAACAACCGGAAATATTTGTTCGGCGGATTCTCCATAAAGTCATCACGCTCAACATAAATTTCACGCGAGAACGGAATTTGACGTATGCCCATTTCCTCATTCTCTGTATTATTCTCCGCTTCAAGCCATTCTGTTTGACCTTCTGGATAATTGGTGATAACAACCTTAAGCGGTCGTAACACAGCCATAGTACGCGGTACAGTTAGCTTAAGATCCTCACGGATAAAGTGCTCCAGCATTTGCAGGTCCACCAGACCCTGACTCTTAGAGATACCCGCTTCATACACGAATTTACGAATCGCTTCCGGCGTATATCCTCTACGGCGTAGACCAGAAATCGTAGGCATCCGTGGATCATCCCAACCATCCACATGTCCTTCGTCTACAAGCAGCTTCAGCTTACGCTTACTAGTCATCGTTTGAGCCAGATTCAGACGACCAAATTCATATTGATGAGGGACAGCTGGCATCTCACATTCAGCTACAACCCAATCGTAGAATGGACGTTGATCTTCAAATTCGAGCGAGCAAAGGGAGTGAGTAATCCCCTCAATAGCATCTTCTAACGGATGAGCGAAGGTATACATTGGGTAGATACACCATTTATCGCCTGTGTTATGGTGATGTGCATGTGTAATCCGATAAATTATAGGATCACGCAGGTTAATGTTCGGTGACGCCATGTCAATCTTGGCGCGAAGAACCTTCTCACCGTCCTTGAATTCGCCTGCACGCATACGCCGGAACAGATCCAAATTCTCTTCGATACTACGATCACGATGCGGACTGTTCTTTCCTGGTTCCGTCAGCGTTCCACGCAATTGACGAATTTCATCTGCACTGAGGTCATCGACATAGGCTTTGCCCTTTGTAATTAATAATTCGGCACGTTTGTACATTTCCTCAAAATAATCAGATGCAAAACGCAGCTCTTCCCATTCATAACCGAGCCACTTTACATCTTCCTGAATCGAGTTTACATATTCCGTATCCTCTTTAGCCGGATTCGTGTCGTCAAATCTTAGGTTAGTCTTGCCACCGAACTCGTCCGCCAGTGTAAAGTTAATCCAGATCGCCTTGGCATGTCCGATATGTAAATAACCGTTCGGCTCCGGCGGAAAGCGTGTGATAACTTCCTTTACTTTACCGGTACGGAGGTCTTCGGTAATAACATTCTTAATAAAATTGGAGGGGGTGCTACGGTTCTCCACAGCTATCAACCTTTCATTCTGTAGTGTTACACTACTTCTTGTATAAACATGTTTCCTACTAATATACCCGTTAACCGTAGATTGTTCAATAAAAGGGGGCACAAGGCACGGATCATTTTTTAGTGTCTTTAGACCTTTTGACTTCTGTCAGGGCGATGGAGTAGCATGATAATCATAAGAAATAATCCATAATCATACATAAGGCCTTGTGCCGAAAAGGAGGCAACCGCTTGTTTAATTATGTCATCGATGAAGATCTGATGTTAAAGCCGCTAATGCCAGAGCACGCTCGGCACATGTTCGCGTTAGTAGAGCACTCACGGGAACGACTACGACAATGGCTCCCTTGGGTGGATGCCGTTACGGAACAGGTCCACACTCTAAATTTCATCAAAAATGCGGTTAAACAAAGCACTGACAATGGTGCTTTTACCGCTGGACTATGGGTTCGCGGTGAGCTCGCCGGTGTTATTGGGTATCACCAGATTGACTGGCATAACCGATCTGTTGGGATCGGCTACTGGCTGGGTGAAGGATATGAAGGTAAAGGGTATATGACCAGTGCCTGTCGGGTGCTAGTAGACTATGCACTACTGGAAATGGAGCTGCAGCGTGTAGAAATTCGCTGCGCGACCGGAAATGTTTCCAGCCGGGCGATCCCGGAACGGCTTGGTTTTGTCCTTGAGGGTGTGATTAGACAGTCAGAGAAACTGCCTGACGGCTACGTCAACCATGCCGTATACGGTTTATTACGTAGTGAATGGCAGCTACTCGGTTAAGTTAGGCTAAGCAAGCAACAAGTATAAGCTCATAAATAGAAATAAACCTGGAAGGCATACGCCTCCAGGCTTATTTTGGTTTGTAGATAGTGTTTAACTCTCCGGCAGACCCAGCTGTTTTCGAAACTTGTTCCGCACTACGGCGGAGAGAGTTTCTAGCTCCGCAAGAGATGCCAGTGCAGCTTCCTCTTGCAGCCCTACTTGCATTAAATGTAGTACATGCGCCACGGACGCACCGCCAGCTCCACTTTCTTTTTTGACAATCTTATCTCCAGTTGAGATCTTTCCTTCACGAAGCACACGCAAGTAAAATCCGCTATATCTAGTGTCCAGCACTTGAGCCGGGAGGTCTGCCGGGCCATGCTTTTGTGAGATTTTGAAGCAAGGATAACGTGGCTGGCTGACCTGCAGCACAGTGGTACCTATTTCGTACACATCGCCAATGCACACATCTGTCTCTAATAAGCCGGCAGTTGTTATATTTTCCCCGAAGGCAGAGTATTCCAGTTTCTTCCCAAGCTGCTGCTCCCAGTAGAGATAATGCTCGATGGGGTAGGCACAAACTGCCTTGTCAGGGCCCCCGTGATGTTTCAGATCCGCCTGACCATCTCCGATAAAGCCATTAGTATTTAACTGAACTGATCCTTCTACAGGCATTTTATAAATTCCAGTCTCCAAAGGTTTCCCCCGATAATCCACTGTTACCGGCCGCCCCACATTAAGCGAGATGATCTCCATATCCTTCTCCTCCTGTCAGCATGCAGCACATAAATATTTCATCCACATATCGACCGCCAAGATAAAACTCCTCCCGCAGACGTCCCTCTTCCACAAACCCGCATTTACGATAAAAAGAAAGCGCTGATTCATTACAGGATAATACGCGTAGACGCAGCTTACGAATGGCGTTATCTGCGGCATGTTCCTTAATAGCCTCTATGAGCTGCCGGCCAATACCTAAACGTTGATAATCCGGATGAACAGCAATATTGACCTCGCACACATGCCTGTTACTCTCCATTCGACTAGGGCAGCCAAACCCAACATATCCGCATAGCTTGTCATCCTTTAGTGCTACTAGCTGCGAACCCGGGGGAGCATTCAGTAGATAATCCTCTTGGGAACGCCACAGTAATGGCCCCGGGCTAGTGTTCTCCGTCCAGATCATATGATCCAGATGAATCAGTTCCCGCACGTCTTTAATCTCTGAGAACCTTATTATAAACCTATCCCTGTTGCTAAGTTTCATAAAGATGTACACCCCTTGCCTTGCACCTCTATAGAATTCACAGTAGATCATTTGAATCCACTATGCTCAACTATCCTATTGACCGCTCCAATGAATTTCCTCGGCGGTTGATATACGCATGAACGATAAAGAATCCTACGGACAGCAGTGCCATCGCACATGCCAACCATGCGGTAGGCGCTAAGCCTCCACTATCGTATAACCTACCCATTAAGTATGGTCCAATCACCCTACCGACTGCCCCCATGCCTCCACTTAGCCCTAAATAGAAAGGAGCACTACGACCTGCATGATCCGAAATAAAGGAAGGCATGGCCGGAGATATCAGCATTTCCCCAAGCGTAGCGAGTACCATCCCAAGCACTAGACCTGAATAAGTCGGCATCCATAAAAGAACAGCATACCCACCCAAATAAAATAGAGCACTTACTGTCATTTGCGCCGTTGAGGTAGATGCGAACCAGCGTTTAATTACTGTTACGAGCGGCTGAGCCGCAAAAATGAGAATTCCGTTAAGCGTCCAGAGAAAACCATAAGTCTTCTTAGGCCAGCCCTCAGAAATAATGAACGGAGATACCCCTGTATTCCAGATAGAGTTCCCTAATAGTAGGAACATCGAGGCAATACCCATATAAAGATAAATTCGTGTATGCCCCATTAGCTTCCAGGTAGATTGTTTGTCAGGACCAGCCTTCTGGTGTTCTGCGACCTCCTGTGAAGAATCTCCTCCGACTTTCTTGAGATATACAAAAAAGAATACCGCAAATACCGCTGAAGTTACGCCGTTCATCACAAAGCTGAGCATATAAGAAATATCGGCCAAAAAACCACTTAACGCCGTACCCAGTGCTACACCAATATTATTGGCGACATAAATAACATTAAACAACTCTCCGCGCTGCTTCGTAAAACGAAAGCCGATAAATGCCTGAATCGCAGGTAAGGACAGTGAATTAAAGAGCCCTACCAGTCCCATCGCGACCATAAATAACGTCCAGTTGTTACTTGCTGCCGGCAAAGTGAACAGAGCAAGTGCATTCATGCCCAGCGCTCCAACAATCAGCCGGTTAACGCCTACCTTATGATAGAGTGAGCCCCCGAGTAGTTGACCCACAATTCCTCCAACTGATTGAATAAGAATCACTAATCCAGCATCCGACATGCTGCGTCCAAGCTCATCAAAAACATACATTGTAACCAATGGCCACATCAGTGCACTACCCGTTGCATTAATAAGACTAGCAATTAAAAATATCTTAACTTCTTTAGGATAATTCTGTAAAAACTTCATAAGTAGTGTACATCCCCTGTAATATATGTGTCATTATTCCATCCAGTATTATCCCAAAACAGGGTTCAGGGCAAGCGGACGCATTGACGTGCTATCGTGATAAAGTCTCAGTATACTTTACCTCTTATTTAGGACTAACTTCTGCCGTAGCTGAGAAAAAAGTAGCACCTTTCACGTCCGCATTCCTCCCTATTTCTATTATCTATTTATATTTTATAGTTGCCGCTGTCGTCCGTAAAGTAGACTAAACAATAATGAAGTGTTTCGTTATTACAAAGTCGGGGTAATAGAGCCTAGAAACACTCCCCCTTTTAAAATTCGCTGTGCATCCGAATTCGTTCCCCCGAGCTCGGATACATCACGGCGGATTTTATTTGTCTATACAGCAAAAAGCACCCCTCAACTATTCTAAGGAGTGCTCTATAAGATAGGTTTAGGCGTGTTTTTTTACACCGCTGCCGGACATGCTGTCCACGGACTGAATAGATGCAGGCTCTTTGCGCAGGTAAGCCATCCAATAAGCTGCCGCAACAAAGATCGCACCGCCCGTCAAGTTTCCTAGCCATACCGGAACAAAATTGTTGAAGTACTCTCCCCATGAAAAATAACCTTCAAAAATAGCTGCCGGAATTAAGAACATGTTGGCTACAACGTGCTGGAAGCCGATAGCTACAAAAGCCATCGTTGGGAACCAGATACCGAGGATTTTGCCACTGAAGTTATCTGCTCCATAGGAGAGCCATACCGCCAAAGCTACAAGCCAGTTACAACCGATACCGGAAACAAATGCCGGCAAGAAGTCTGCCTCAAGCTTATGTCCTGCCATCTCCACTAATTTTTCCAAATACACACCGTCAGAGGTTAAACCCACCACGTGACCGAAAAAGTAAGCTACAAACAAAGCTCCCGCTAGATTGCTCAGGGTAATCAATACGAGATTCTTAACCACTTCCCAGAAGGATATCTTCTTCGCCATAAAAGCAAGTGGCACAGCCATCATATTGCCTGTCAGCAGTTCTCCCCCTGCAAGCAGTACTAGAATCAATCCAACAGGGAAGACAGCTGCCCCAATAAAGTTAGCGATGGATCCCCATTCATGTGGTGCGCCAGCAATGACGCGAATATCCAGTAAAAATCCGAGCGCGATAAACGCTCCTCCCAAAAAGCCCAGAATTAGTACGGTGCTTAAAGGATTGTGCGCCTTTTTTATGCCGTTCTCGACCGTGACTGCGGCAATCTGCTGCGGTTTATTATAAGCCATGATTCCTATCCCCTTCATCTATTTACTTAAAATTTGTTCCTTTACGACCATTGTAGCGTGTCATAAAACACATTAACGTGATAATTATCACTTAATGAAAAACTAAGTGAAACTTTTCACTGACATGTCAAATTTAACGAAGCGCATCCATAATTACATTTGTAAGAACAGGCTCCATATTATTTTAAAGGTAAATAGTACCAGCTTCAATCACAAAAAACCGGAGCCATATATGGCTCCGGTTTACCCAACTTTATTGTTCACAGGCATATAAATTATACGGTTACTGCCTCTTTACTTGGTACTGATGCCGGTAGCGATTCGAGGCCTACTGTATTCAGGAAGTTCCAAGGCTTGTTGTAATGAGGTTGGAAGAAGAAATCGATAAAGGCAAGCTGATCGATTGTCATTTTATTTTGAATACATACAGATACTGTGTTGATCGATTGCGTCAAGTCCGTCTTGGACAAGATTTGCGCTCCGAGAATGCGGCGTGTGGCGCGATCAAATACCACTTTTAATTGCACCTGCTCGAAGGTTGGCATAAATTCTGGACGGTAGTTGTCAATAATCATGGTAGTTTCTACGTCCATTCCTTCAGCCTTAGCCCCTTCTTCAGTAAGACCGGTAGCAGCGATATTATCTTCATAAATCTTAATGCCCGAAGTCCCTTGAGTACCCATATAAGGAATCGTCTCTTTCACTAAGTTACGTGCGACCAAAGTGCCCATCCGTACTGCATTGGTTGCCAGTGGAATATAAGCGTGCTTACCCGTAGGGTTGTAATGAATCGCGCAGCTGTCACCAGCGGCATACACATCTGGGCAACTAGTCTGCATATAATCATTGACCAGAATTGCGCCATTTGGCAGCATATCCACTTGACCTTTTAACAGCTCAGTATTCGGACGGAAGCCGATGCAGAGAATTACAAGATCCGCCTCATGTTCCCCTTCGCTTGTGATAACCTTGGTAACTTTACCACCTTCACCAGCAAAAGAACTTACCTTCTCATTCAGCGCTAATTTAATACCATGATCCTTAAAGGATTGTTCGATCGGCGCAGTAAACTCTGGGTCCAAATATTTATTCAAAATACGATCTTCGCCATCAATCAGCGTAACTTGCTTTCCGTTCATTTGGAAGGCTTCCACCAACTCAACGCCGATATATCCAGCGCCTACGACTGTGATTTTATTCGCTTGTTTAGCTTTTTCTATAATGGTATTGGAATGATCATAGTTCTTGCAAAGCAAGACGCCTTCCAGCTCAATCCCTTCGAGCTTCGGTACAATCGGCCATGATCCCGTAGTCATAATCAGCTTATCATAGGTATCGTCAAACTCCTGTCCGGTTACCAAATTGCGAACACGCAATGTTTTGGACTTCGTATCCACAACGGTCACTTCATGACGCATGTTGGTTTTTACACCAAGCTCAGCAAGCTTCTCAGGGGAAGAATAGAACAGCCCGTGTGGGTCCTTGACCACTCCACCTACGTATAAAGCAATTCCACAAGATAAGAAAGAAATATTATCATTACGCTCATAAACCGTAATCTCGGCTTCCGGGTGAAGCTTGGCAGTATTTACAATTGCGGCAGTTCCGGCATGGGTACATCCAATGACAGCTACTTTCATTATTTTCTTCCTCCTTCAAATGGACAACCTGGTTATATATTAGAATTGCTTGACTGATCAAATTAGATATCTGATCACCGATGAGTTAATTGTGATTTATTTCACTTTATAAATTGATTATATTGTGATATTTATCACATTGCAAGTCTTTTCGCCTATATTCTCAGATTGTTCACAATTTTAAGCATTTTCCGTCACTGCTGCCGATTGCGACCTCGTTAGCTTTGCCATGGGCGTAGGACATTATGTTCTGCCCCCTCAGGATATACTTTCTTATAACGCGCAAAAAAGGCTTTCCCCTAAACCAACAGGGAAAAGCCTGATCATAAACTAAATCTACACCAAACCGTGAATCACGCCATCCTCATCCATCCATAGTGCCTCAGCAGCTGGCTTAGCCGGTAGACCTGGCATCGTAACGATATTGCCCGTAATCACTACAGCAAACCCTGCACCGAGCGAAAGGGTAATATCACGGATACCTACCGTGAAACCTTCTGGAGCGCCAAGCAATCTAGGCTGATCTGAGAAGGAATAAGGGGTCTTCGCCATACATACTTGAAGATTATTTAACCCAAGACGCTCAATCACCGCTAGGCTGCGTTTGGCCGCAGGGGAAAAGTTAACCTCCGCACCACGGTAAATTTCGCGAACAATCTTGGTGATTTTGGAAGAGATGTCGAGTTCATTCTCATACAAAGGAGCAAAACGTTCAGTGTCGCTATGATCCAGAAGTTTCTTTAATTCCGAAGCCAACTCTTGTCCGCCCGCACTACCTTCTGCCCATACCTTGGATATTGCCGCAGGAACGTTCAATCGGCGACAAGCCTCCACAACGTCATTAATCTCTTCTGGGCTATCGCCTTCAAAATGATTAATGGCAACAAGAACAGGCACCCCAAATTTGCCGAGATTCTCTACATGACGCTCCAAATTAGACAATCCAGAGCGCAGCGCCGTCCGGTTCTCCGTTTGGAGCTCATTCTTAGGTACACCACCGTTATATTTCAAGGATTTCACCGTCACGACAAGCACTGCCGCTGAAGGGGTTAGACCCGCTTGCCGGCATTTGATATCCATGAATTTCTCTGCACCAAGATCCGCTCCGAAGCCTGCTTCCGTAACCACAACATCTCCCAGCTTGAGTGCATAACGAGTACCAATAACACTACTGCAGCCATGGGCGATATTCGCAAATGGACCACCGTGTACAATAACAGGAGTGCCCTCCAAGGTCTGCACCAGATTAGGCTTAACTGCTTCCTTCAGCAGCGCTGTCATCGCTTCAACTGCCCCTATTTGCTCGGCCGTTACAGGCTGTCCCTCTTGGTCATACCCAATCAAAATACGGTTCAGACGCTTTTTGAGATCACTCAGATTATCGCATAGGCATAATACAGCCATAATCTCAGAAGCTGTTGTAATCTGAAATCCACTTTCCCGCACGGCTCCATTTCCATCTCCGAGCCCTGTCACAATATTCCGCAGACTGCGATCATTCATATCCATCACGCGTTTCCAAACGATACGCTGCGGATCAAGACCCAGCTCATTACCTTGGAAGATATGATTGTCAATCATCGCAGACAATAAATTATGTGCAGAAGTCACCGCATGAATATCACCCGTAAAGTGCAAATTAATCTCATCTGCCGGAATGATCTGTGACTTGCCGCCGCCCGTGGCACCGCCTTTCATGCCTAAGCATGGTCCGAGGGATGGTTCGCGCAAGGCAGCCACGGTCTTTACTCCTGCTGCGTTCAATGCCTGTGCCAGCCCAATGGTTGTTAAGGTCTTCCCTTCGCCAGCAGGGGTTGGATTCACCGCAGTGACCAATACCAGCTTGCCATCTGGTTTGTTCTTCATGTCTTCCCATAAGGACGGTGAAAGTTTACTTTTATATTTGCCGTATAGTTCCAGATGCTCTTCGCCAATTCCCGCTTGTGCTGCTACCTCTGTAATTAACTTCATGCTTGTATTGAACCCTCCTGCCGTTATTATCCTGCTGTATTCCACGCTTTATGCATATTTTGCATGGGCATTACATTCTCTTCAAAGAATACATGGTCTCTGTAAAGCGTCAAGTATAATTTATCACAACAAAATTTAAGGCGCCTATTCTATATTCCTATGTAAAAAAAGAAAATCCCGTCGAGGCCCGGCCAAAGACCGAGGTCGAAAGGATACTTGTAAAATAACAATTCATCAGTCCCTAAATGATCTACAGTAAGGACTCAATCTGTTCTGTCATCGTTTCTGGCGATTCCTTTGGCTCCACACGAGCTACTACATTACCGCCACGATCAATAAGAAACTTCGTGAAATTCCAGCTGATATCACTGCTATCGCCAGTACCCGGCTGCTGCTCTTTTAAATAATTGAAAAGAGGGCTGGCATCCGGTCCATTCACATCCACTTTGGCAAACACAGGAAATGTAACGCCATAATTAATCTGACAGAATTCTTCTGCCTCTTCACTTGTACCCGGCTCCTGACCCGCAAATTGGTTGCAGGGGAATCCTAATACTACAAGTCCCTGATCCCTATACTGCTCGTATAGCTTCTGGAGATCCCCATACTGCGGTGTAAGTCCGCATTTACTAGCCGTATTGGCAATCAGCACTACCTTACCTTCATACTCTGTAAATGACACTTCTTTACCCGAAGGCGTAACGCCGGAAAAATTGTAGATCGACATCCTAATTCCCCTTCCTTCCATGTACTTAGACTACACTACGTATCTTACCCGAATTGTAACAGAATGCAACTTATCGACACTTTCTGTAAACACTAAGAACAAGCAAAAACGCCTTCGGCGTCCCTAAAGGACGGTAAGCGTTTAGCGAGAAATATGAGGATAAAGTATAGTGTGAAACTTATAATTTCTTATATTTAGAAAAAAGCAGCCCTATGTATTTCTTAGGACTGCTCTCTATCACTCTGTTATTTGGATACGGGTACGACATCATAATATTCTTCCAGCGTAATCCCTTTATCCGCAATATAAGTAGCTATATCCTTGCCCACATAACGGATATGCCAAGGCTCATACTTATATCCTGTAATGTCCTGCTTTCCTTCTGGAAAGCGGATGATATAACCATATTCGGTTGCATGCTGCGCTAGCCACTCCGCTTCCTTCGTTCCACCAAAACAGCTCTCCGCAGCACATTTTCCGTCACTTCCTGAGACATCGATAGCAAGCCCTGTCTGATGCTCGCTATAGCCAGGCACGGCACTGTAAGTACGAGCCAGTTCTTCTCCGTCTTTCTCAACATAACGATTGAACAGCCTTGTTTGGGTTTCCTTAGAACGGTAGGCCGAAACGCCAGCCAAGTAAATCCCGTCTTCCTCTGCGCCTGCGAACAGTTTCTCTAATGCTTCGGCAGCTTCCTTACGCATCATACGCTTCTCGATTTTCTCTTTAAATGTAAAACGCACTTCCGGGTAGACTAGATCCGTTGGCTTATAGTTCTCCGGCAGTCCATACTCCTTATTCACCATCACAGCTATGCTGTCAGGCTCTTTAAAAGAATCATCAGTGCTATTTCCCTTGCCGTTACTATCCGGTTCGGACGGATCAGAGGGATCCGTTGTATTAGATGGGTTAGCTACCACTGGGTCTGTTATGCCCTCTTCGATGCTATTTCCATCTTCACCAGGCTCAGCTTGAAGATCATCCTGCACATTTATATTGGAACCGCTACTATCTGAAGCAGAAGGAGAAGGCGTCGTATACTTCCCAATCCCCCACCCAACAGCAATAACGACAATTAACAAGATTATTATTTTTAATTTTTTAGACATCTGCAAGATCTTCCTCCTCGAAGTCGAAACACTCTATTTATCTATTAGACAAGCTTTCCTTCAAAAATGTTACACTAAGATCCTTTTTTAGACAAATATCGCTCGGATAATTGTGCCTACAAAATAAAGTTACCATAGGGAGTTAGCTTGTCCGCTAACTTCCCTATGGTAACAAGTTTTAGTTATGAAATTCCACTCACATTATCTGGATGTGCCTCTGCCGCCGCTTTTAAAGCCGCCGGAGCTGCCGCGTCCACCCCGTGAGGAACCCGTATTTCCGCTATTGCGGCCGCCTTTACCAGCGCCACCCTTGGCACCGCTATAGCCGCCTTTGCTACCTTTACCACCTTTACCGCCGCCTCTGGACGGGCCCGTACCGTAGCCGCTGCCTAAGCCGCCTCTTGGTGTGCCGCCAACGTAAGCGCCGCCGTCTGCACCTCTGGCTACGTTCTCGCTGTAGCCAGTGCTTGGGCCGCCCTTCCGGTTCGCACCGCGCGAACCGGCACTGCTAGGCGCTACTGCGTTGCCGCTAGCTGGCGCATCGCCTCTGGAGGCGAAGGCGCCATAGCCGCCGCCTACTCGTACTACGCCGGCAGCCTTGCCGCCGCCCTTAGGTGCGGCAGCATCAAAGCCGCTGCCTCCGCGCTTGCCAGCCGCCGCATCAGAACGACCGCCGCGGCGACCTTCTGCAGGCGCGCCCCAGCCGCCTGCTTCCTTACCGCGGCCGCGGCCACCTTGCCGCGATCCGCCTTCGCCGCGCGGAGCGCCGCCGCGGCCAGAGCCGCCGGTCTTCGGTCCGCGGCCCGTGCGCGCTGCCTCAGCGCCGCCGCTTTGACGACCGCCGTGGCGTCCGCCGCCTTGTACTGCAACGAATTCGCCAACGCCGAATTCATCCTTGTCGTAACGGCGGCGATCCAGGCGCTGCGAAATGCCGTGCTCGATCAAGTCTAGTCCATCTTGCTCACGTGGAGAAGTGAACGTAATTGCAAGCCCTTTGCCTCCGGCACGGCCTGTCCGGCCGATCCGGTGAATATAGCTATCCACATCAAGTGGCATATCGTAGTTAAAGATATGAGTGATACCTTCGACATCCAGCCCCCGAGCCGCTACATCTGTGGCTACAAGAAGCTGCAGCTTCG
Source organism: Paenibacillus sp. FSL E2-8871 (assembly GCF_038000345.1). Lineage (NCBI taxonomy): Bacteria > Bacillati > Bacillota > Bacilli > Caryophanales > Paenibacillaceae > Paenibacillus > Paenibacillus sp. FSL E2-8871. The sequence continues at coordinate 4,244,086 of NZ_JBBOBV010000001.1, forward strand.
CATCACGGAATCTCTTCATTACACCTTCGCGTTTACCTTGAGACAAATCACCGTGCAGCTCATCACAATCATAACCTGCTGCTTGGAGTGCTTCGTTCAGCTTGGACACCCGACGTTTGGTCCGGCAGAAAATAATAGCCAAGTAAGGACGATCCCGTTCAATCAATGTTTTGAGTGCCTCTTCTTTATTACGATCCGAGACTTCCACGACTTGCTGTTTGATATTATCCAGCGGAATCGGAGAACCACTCTTAATAATGATATCCAGAGGCTCTTTCATGTAATTAGCTGCGAGACGTTTAATCGGATCTGGCATCGTCGCAGAGAACAACATCGTTTGACGGCGATAAGGAACAGCCGTAATAATGGTCTCTACATCCTCCAAGAATCCCATATGCAGCATTTGATCCGCTTCGTCCAGAACGAGCATCTTAACGCCACTAAGATCGAGCGTCTCCCGGCGCATATGATCTAGCAGTCTGCCCGGTGTACCGATAATAAGATGTCTGCCACCCTCGAGCTTACGCAGCTGCTTCTCAACATCCTGACCACCATAAACGGCCAAGATTTTAATATCCGTATGACGCGCCAGCTTACGTGCCTCTTCTGTAATCTGCAAAGCCAACTCACGTGTTGGGGCCATAATTAGTGCCTGCGGATAAGCTCGCTCCGTGTGGATCTTGTCCATAATTGGCAGCAAGAAAGCTAATGTCTTCCCTGTACCTGTCTTCGCTCTTGCAATTACATCCAGACCCTGCACCAATGGCGGTATTGCTTCCTGTTGCACTGGTGTAGGCTTAACGATGCCTTGACCTTGAAGCAATGTACACAGTAATTCTGAAACACCTAATTCTTTAAATCCCGGCAAATTCTCCACCTCACTATTTTCTCAGTTAAATTTGATTACATCTCTTACTTAACTTCCGTCTTCCAAAGCCCTATTCAGGCAGCCCCTACCCGACTGTCCTTTTGGGGGCGTATGCTTCCGATTCAGCTATATTCAAACAAAAGCGGAAGAACCCCGTCACCGGCATTCTTCCGTCCCATGTATCCCTTGACCCGTTAAAAGAGTGCGGTCAAAGTTCGGTTTCTGGGCAGCAGCGATCCACCGGACGTTTAGACGGCACTCCATTTGCGTTCCATTCCACTTTATACAATAGAAGTAAAGTTAAGCTTAGAAAGTTATCTTTTATATTGTACTTGATAGAACGGCATTTGTGTGAAACTGCAGAATAATAATTATTCTATCCTGTAGTTGTAGGTTAGAACCTTCCCGATTTAAAAATCGCAAAGATCAACCATAAGAACATCAGAAGCGCTACTACGCCGCCAATCTCCACTGTAGGGAAATTCCATAACACTGAAGGCTGACCGCGCATCGCAGTTCCAATAATGAGTCCAACCATGATAATACTGAACGCAAGCATCACAATACTAAACGCTAAGCGGTTCCCAACCCGATCCAGCTTTCGCTCCAAATGCTCCAGCTCAGGTGCCGCAATCTCTACCTTTAGCTTTCCCTTACTAATTAGCGCAGATAACTGCCTTGCCTGCCCAGGAAGCTCTAGAAGACTCTCCGTTAAATCGGCTACGCCGCCAAGGAACTTGCGCTGCAATCGGGGACCACTAAATCGCTGCTTCACAAGTTCCCGTCCAAAAGGCTCTGCCATCTCTAAAATGCTAATCGTTGGATCCAAGTTGCTAATGACACCCTCAAGCGTCAGCATCGTCTTACCAAGCATCGTTAGATCCGGGGGAAGGACTAATCGATGCTTGCGAGCAATGCCAAACAGATCATTTAGCGCTTTACCTATGCTCATCTTACTGAACGGAACATCATAATACTCTTCGCGAAGTCGATCCATATCATTATGCAACGCCGCTCGATCAGCATCCTCAGGGATGACGCCGAGACGCAAAATTGCCCGGACCATCGCATCCGTATTCTTGCGCATTAGTGCGATGACAAGCGCAGACAGCTGCTCTTTCATCTCTTCGTTCAGCCGCCCCATCATGCCAAAATCAATCAAAGCCAGCTTCCCATCAGCCATTCTCATAACATTCCCTGGATGCGGATCTGCATGAAAAAAGCCATGAATGAAAATTTGTCTTAGCATCATTTCCACGAGCTGCTGAGCAATAACCTTAAGCTTAACGCCGCTACTCAGTAGTTCATCGCGACGACTTAGCGTTATCCCTACCACATATTCCATCGTCAGCACTCGTGCTGACGTATAGTCCCAATAAATATCCGGGATGTATACTCCGTCATAATCCATCTGTTGAGCAATTTTCTCTGCATTGCGTCCTTCTTGGCCGTAATCCAGCTCACCAAGCAGAGATTTCGAGAATTCCTCTACCATACGGGACAACTGATATTGCCTCGCCCAGCCTAGCTGCTTCTCAGCAAGGGCACTCAGATCTTTGAGAATTTCCAAATCCCTACTCATCGTTCGCAGTATGCCAGGGCGCTGAACTTTAACAGCCACGACCTGCCCACTGTGAAGAACAGCTCTATGCACTTGACCGATCGACGCAGCCGCAAGAGGAGTATCCTCAAAGGAATTAAAGATTTCATCCATCCGTTGATCGAGTTCATGCTCCACAATCGTGCGCACGCGCTCCACAGGGAACGGGGGCACATTATCCTGTAGTTTTACCAATTCTTGAATAATAGAATCAGGCAGCAGATCCGAACGTGTACTGGCGAGTTGTCCAAGCTTTATAAAGGTTGGGCCCAAATCCTCCAACACGAGCCGAATCCGCTCCCCGAGCGTAAGGCTTGTATGAGCTTCTTGCGTTACAAGACGGCGTGGAAGGGATAATAAATGATAGAGCCCCAGCTCCTCCACCATATAGCCAAAACCATGGTGCATAAGCGCCATGGCAATGGACCGGTATCGTCCGGCATGTCTGATACGTACTGCCATTTAGTCCGTACGCGTTTCCGCCGATGTTCCTTCTAGATGGGAAATGCCCTCCAGCTCGGCCAATCGACGCTCCAACACAGCAATTCGGCCTTCCAGCTCGTCAATATCACTTTGTACAGGAACCTTCATTTCCTTCAACACGCGTTGTACTTGTTCTTGTACAACAGACTTGAGCATACCTCGCTCTTCCTCACCGCGTTCAATCAGACGGTCAACAAGGGCCTTAGACTCGGAAGGAGCAAGCTCCCCACGCTTCACTAGTTCCTCAACAACCTTCTCTACTTTTTCCTTACTGACAATGGTGAGGCCCACTCCTAAAGAGATCGCTTTTTTAAACAAATCACTCATAGTACTTCCTCCCAAAGATTCCGTTTCGTTACAAACGGAGTTGATGATTAAAGTATACCTCACTGTGTGCGTATTTCAAAAAAACGCAATATCCCTTAGTTACTTACCGGAATACGTGCAGCCCAAGTAGCTGCCTGCAAGATCAGTTTACGTAGTGCTGGATGGCGAAAGGATGGCTCATGATGCCCAGGCATAAGGAACACTACTCGTCCTAAACCATAGCTGTGGCACCATGCAGCTGGAAGCCATTGACCCTCCGATTCATACTGAAGAAGAATAGTCCGATCTGTGAACGGATCAAATTCGAAATGATAAGGCTCTTCATCCAGTTGGAAGTCTTCAACGCCCTCAGTAATGTCATGCTCTAGCACCTTAAAATTCATTGGCTCGTAAGCGGTGTGACCATTAAAGCGTCCACCGATCAGCTGAGCTAGTTCGTTACGCTTCGTCAATGAAGCACCTGTATGAAGAACAATCAGTCCTCCACCACCGCTCACATAGCTGAGTAGGCCAGCGGTTTGCTGAGGAGATACAGTTTCATTCCATAATTCGTTGTAGGCAATGCATAAGTCATAACTTCCTAAATGCTCAATGCGCATCATTTTTTTATTTTCTGAACACTGAACGGTTAATAAATCATTTAAGATCTCACTAATTTGTTGGTCCACTCCTTGAAGTGGATGGAAACGGGGATGGGTATAATCACCAAGTAACAGACATTTTCTTTTGTCCATGGGGATCCTCCTCCTTATTCATTGTTATTATTCATCACATGTTGCCTATATTCTAAGGAAAACTGCTGCGAATGTCCATGCAGATGGCAGGTTTACTACTCTTAAGGCATCCTCTTCCGGGTAAAAAAGCATCCCCACCCATTGAATCCGGCGGGAATGCTTCTGAATAGTAACGTAAATCTTGTAAAGCTTCCGCACACTGTGGTCTAGCGATTCGCCGCCACATATTTGCCCAACTCTACAATCATGCTTCCCATCCGTTCATGCTCAGGCATGATGATACGTTGTAGGCCCTCTTCTTTTAGAGCCTCAGAGGTAATACGCCCTACAGAAACAGCAAGCACTTTATCCTCGAAAGACCTCAGCATCTCCTCCAGCTTGCCCTGTTCCCGAGCAAATTGAGAGAGGAAACGAAATTGTGGCGCACTTGTAAAAGCCACGGCATCAATCTTACCTTCTATGATTTCTGTAAGCAATCTTTCAAGCTCACCTGGTTCTGGTAGAGTATGACGATACGGCAGCACTTGGCGGGTATTCGCCCCAGCCTCCTGCAGCCATGCGAGCATACGAGGAGCTGGATCGCCGTGCAGCTGCAGTACGACCTCCTTGCCCTGCAAATCCAGAGATTGAAGCCCACGAATCAAACCGATCGTACTTCCGTCGTCGTCACGAACCTCCGGCGTAAGTCCTCTTTTTTTCAAAGCATTCACTGTCTTATAACCCCGTGCAGCAATAATAGAACCAGAAAGGACCTCTAAGAAACGCTCAGCGATATTAAGGCGTTCAGCCGTTTGGAAGAGAGCATCCAGTCCCATGCCTGTGGTAAGGATCACCAAATAAGGTGGATGGCTGATCCATGAATTCAATCCTTCCTCCAATGCCTCATCATCAAGAAAGACAGTACCCTGAGCAGGTCGACATAACGCCGTCCCCCCCATATTTCGCACCAACTTGGCCATCTCTTCCGATTTGCGCGGGCCCGCCAAGGCGACCGTGAACCCTTTCAGTTGCTCTGCCATGTACTATTATCTCTCCTCTCTCCGTTGCCTAACCCAACATTATTGTTTATCAGTATACTTGCAAAGGGCTGCAAAAGGGAAGATAAAAGCATCGTTTTCCTATATGAAATATATATTATTACTAGGAAGAGTGTATTTTAAAGCTACTCACAAGCTTTTGCAGTTCCTCCGCAAGACGGCTAAGGTCGGTAGACGAAGACGCCATCTCTTCAACAGAAGCGAGCTGCTCTTGCGCTGCCGTCGCGATGGTCTCTGTATTCACAGCCGCTTCTTCAGAGATGCCGCGAATCTCTCCTATAGCCTTCTCCATGTGATCTGATTCCACCAATAAGGTCTGTACAGCCCCACCCATTGCCTCAATCTTCTCTGCGGCACTCTTGACCGCTCTACGGATACGGGAGAATGAACGTCCGGAAGTATCCACGGCCTCTATCCCTTCGGTTACGCGCTGCTTTGTGTCTTCCATCGTATGAGTCACCAGCGTCATCTCACTATTAATGGCGGTAATCTGCTCTGCAATCAAATCCGCTGATCTCTCTGATTCCTCTGCCAACTTACGCACTTCAGCAGCGACAACGGCAAATCCACGGCCATGCTCTCCAGCTCTGGCCGCCTCAATAGAAGCATTGAGAGCTAACAGATTGGTCTGACGGGCAATCCCTGTGATTACGCCGACAATGCCCTCAATTTGACCGGTTCTTTCGTTCAGCTTGTCGATTACACTGCCAAGCTCTCCCACCGTTCTATCGATACCATTGATCTTATCCACCACGCTGATGACGGAATCATTTCCTTCCGAAGCAGAGAGTGAAGTCTTGTCCATCATCGCAGACACCTGCTCCATATATACGGAAATATGATCCACTTCGCTTGTAGTCGCTGCTGTACTTTCCATTCCTTTGCGTACACCGATCACCTGCCGTTCCGTCCCTGCCGCTACCTCCTGAATCGCTATCGTCATTTGTTCGATCGTTTGGGCATTCTGCTCCGCACTGGCAGTCAGCTCTTCGGCTGAAGAGGAGACATTACTCGTCATCTCCTGCACACCTATGATCATCTGGCGCAGGCTGAGCACCATTAATTGAAAGTTCTCGGCTAGCATGCCAATTTCATCTTTGCGGAAAGCCCCCATGTCTTCGGACAGATCCCCTTTGGCTATCACGGCAGTTGCTTTCCGCAAACGGATCAGAGGCTTCAAGATAGATTGAATATTAAAATAGATTACGATTAGTGCAAGCAGAACGGAAGCTACAATTACAAGCAGCGCTGTATTGCGGATTCCACTCGTTACTGAAGTCACTTCATCTATGCTTATCGTGCCTCCGATTCTCCAGCCCGTAAGCTCATTTACCATAAACGTCATCTTTTTGTGCGTACCCTTGTAGACATAATCAAAAGTACCTTGATCTTCCTCGAACATTGTCTTTATAAAGTCATCGGATGACTCCAGCCCAATAGCCTCTGTTGGATGAACAAGATATTTCTTGCTGTTATCCAGGATAATAATATATCCTTCCTTGCCCACCTTGGTCGCGGTCAATTCTCCTAATGCAGATAGATTGAGATTCAGGGTTATCACCCCGTCACCGCTCTTCAGGACCGTTGATATCGCGATCGCCGTTTCCTGATTCACAGTTTGAAAGGCCGGAGAAATCACAACACCTTTCCCGTGCTTCAGAGAATTAATATAGGCACTTTCCTGTCTGGGATCATAGCCTTCGGGCAGCTTGGCTTCCGAAGCATGGATCGATTGCCCTCTGCTTGTACTAACATAAATATCTAGCACATCAGGATGTAGCACAGCATATTCCTTTAATCTGTCCTGCATAGAAGCTACCGTCTCTCCATTTGCCTCACTGTTGGTCCCCTCAGCGGTGAACTCAGCAGCAAAATAAGAAATAGTATCTATTTTCGATTGAATATTCGAGTTGATGATTGCATCTACTGCCTCAACACTTTCAGTAGCATTGTTCACCAGTTGATCTTCCACTTCATGGCTAGCAGATTGATAGGTTCGCCAACCGATAATGATACTGGGCAACAGTAGAACTAATAGGTATGTAAGAATTAATTTGGTTCGGATACTCATACCTGCTTTTTTGTTCATAGTTGTCATCACACTCTCTCTTCGAGTCTTAAAGAAGGACTTATTTACCAGACTTACTATATAATTATATATCCTCCTTTGGAACCGATTTTCCTCCTATCTTTCTTCATTTTTCTCATCATTCTTAAAAATTGTCATATAAACGCAACAAAAAGACCGCCTCAAAGAGAGCGATCTACTCAAATAAGCCTATTTCTTATCATTACCGTAGCAAAAGACTCCGGTTCTTTCATCCTAGTTCACGTTCTTGTTCTTGCAGTTCGGGCAGACGCCTCCGAATACCACATGGGCATGACCAATGGTATAACCTGTATCCTTAGCCACTGTGTTCATCCAGTCCCGTGGAACTTGGTTCATTACCTCATCAACCGCACCGCAAACCTCGCAAATGATATGCTGATGATCATCCATGCGGGCATCATATCTGCTGGCAGCCTCACCAAGCTTAAGCTCACGAATCATTTGTTTATCTGAAAGATAACGAAGAGAGTTATATACAGTACCGTATGCTAAGCTATGACCTTGTTCTACTAGCCGGTTCATTACTTCCGCGGCAGTCGGATGGTCATGTGAATTAAGGACGATATCGTAAACGGCTTGACGTTGGGAAGTCAAATTTAGACTTTTCATTGCTATCATCCTCTAACTTGTTTTTAGATCAAGTATAAATCGTGAATGTAAGAACGTCAATCCCACTTTTATCCACTCATTACTTTCTCAGTTACTTAATCAATCCTGAATATTTGATGTTAACATCAGCTTTGACCTGAAAATCGAGCCCAGCATAGAGCTCCTTCCACACTTCTATTTCGGTATCATTATTAAAATGTCTAGCTCCATAGTGCAGCCCCCACCCAAAAGGATCCAAACCGCTCGTATGAATTTTTTTCAGTAATGCTAAGATATGATCTTCCAATTCTTTCTCGCCAGCTGTCTGAATTTTTTTCAACAAGCTATGTGTCACCAAATCGGGACTGCTACTCTCTTCGAGGATCCCTTTAATCTTAATATGGTATCGAATAGTAGCTTTCCCGCTCTCGGTATTTAGTATCTTGTAATCCGAGGATGATCTCTCTGTGTAATACTGATACATGACCCCCTCAATATGGGCTGGCAAATTGGTCCGTAAGTTGGAGCGCGACAGCAGATTGTATAGCCGGGTTTCGTTCGGTGTAAGCACCATCTTGATTTTCTCGCTATCCAGTAGAGCAATTTTATTAATTAAGAACTCACTCTTCCCTTTGGCCTCGATAATCGGCAAAATCGGATCAATTCCCTTCTCATAAATATTTCTCATCAGCTGAAAGGAATATACACTAGAAATAAATGGAGACTCCGTGCCTTGTCCACTCATAGCTAGAATAAGAGAATTCGATGGGATACGCTCCGATTCGGGTCGTACCTGCAGCACTTGAAGTGCCTCCGGACGCCCGATCGCAAAATTGAGAATAAGCTGGATATCTCTGCGCCGCACCGCCCAATCCATAACATGCTGAATATCTCTGCGTGCGATCCCTTCCCCAAAAATAATCGATTTACAATGGGAATAATCAAGCTCCTTCTCCACTCTGGATTTCATTCTGCGCAGCGCTTCTGAAATACTTGGGGACTCTTCGGTTAATATCTGCATCTTCTCATCAATCTTGGTAACATCCCCCTGAGGGATAGCAAGTTTCAAGCTGATCTTGAAAGTCCCTTCTTCTTCACCAGGGTCAACACCGATCGCCAGTACGAATATCCGTAAATCAATTTCTTTGAAGTCACAGCCGGCAAGGAGTAGCAGTAACACAATTCCTATTGCACTAAGTGCTTTTCTCACAACCTCTGCCTCCTTACTTTGCGATAACAATAAAACAGCAGAGCGATTAAGAACATCTCACCAAACCAGCGGATCTGTAGAAACCAAATGCCCAACACGTTGAGCTGATATTGATCCATCCAAATTAAGGAGAGGACCACTCCGCTAAACAAGCACAGGATGAGCCACTCTTTCCACTGCTCTGCCTTCTGGGATTTTTTTTTCGTAGATGAAATAGCACCTTTGAATAACCCTAACCCTACATGCCAATGAACAATTACACTCACCAGAGATAGAGTCATATAGGCAAAATAAAAAATAAACAACATCCGTTCAATAATAAAGGATTCTATCCGGATACTGTCTGCCGTCGAGAACCACGTATATACATGTCTCTCAATCGCAACAGTACCGAAATAACCGATAGGGACCAAAAAGGTTACGAGCAGTACGAGAAGTCCTTCCACCCCTAAAATCCAGACATGCTTTAGCTTTAACCCATGAAATACCCGATTAAAGATGGCTAGATTAATATAACCACTAAAAGAAAAGGTAGCTGCCGAAAGACTCATCAAATCCGGCTTATGCCAGATGTATGTAGTGATCTGCAGAACAGAATCCCAATTGAAATCCGGATTGGTCAGCGCCTTTACAATGCCATAGACAATTAACGGTAATGTAACGAAAAGAATGATTTCAAGACCATACAAAAGTGATAGTGAATCAAAGCGACAGCAGATGCAGACCAATATCAGAAAGCTGATCATGACAGTATATGGGCTTGAATCCGGACTGATATATCTCAGCGTAATATCTACAAAAGAAAGCAAGGTAACCCCCCCAGCCACACACCATAAACCCGCAAAAAAGACAAGTAAGGGTTTGACTAGCAGCTTAGGAAGAAGAGGGTTAAATATTTCCGGAAATCCCTTTCCAGGAAATTTAGCAATCAATACAGTAAATATATAGACAAACAAAGTGCCAAGGATCGTTGCAATTAGTATGGAGAACAAAGCACCGTCAAAGCGTCTGTCTATTAGTTCCCTAGGAACAAAATTAATGATGTTGATCAAGCTGTTCATCAGAAAAAGACAGTAGAAATAACGGCTTTTGGCCATCAATGTTCCCCGCCCTTCTTCTTACCAAGGTTATCAAGAAAAAACAATCTGAAATAAGGTTGTCCAAAGCTACGCTGATTGCATAAATACATCGCGAATCCCACAACACAGACCACTACACCAACCATTCCTAGAACAGCGGCAGCTATAAGAAAAATGTACTTCAGCACGCGTATTGACAAGCTCATCATATTCAGAGGAATCAGAAAATTGGATATCGCAACGGCAGAGACCAATATAATCATAATATTACCTACTAGCCCTGCCGCCGTAGCGGCCTGACCTAAGATTAGACCTCCGACCGTCGTGGCCGTAGGACCAATCGCTTTGGGCAGCCGTAAACTCGCCTCGGTCAAAAATTCCATCATCATAAGCATTAAGAGTACTTCCACAAAAGATGGATAAGGCACGGTCGCGCGACTACCCGAAATGAGTAGTGCAACCTGCACACGAATAATCTCTGGGTTATACGAGGTAAGTGTTACATAGATCGCAGGCAGCCATAACGTCATGCACACGCCGATAATTCGGAGTAGCTTTAAGAAACGGCCCACAATAGGGAATTGGATCTTATCATCCATGGATGTAAAAAAATCGTTAAATATGGAGGGCAGCACTATCGCATATCCCGTTGTATCCAGGAGTATCGCTACTTTTCCTTCAGACAAATTAAACACAACTCTATCAGGTCTTTCAGTAATAATAGACTTAGGGAGTATTCTCAATTTATCACTGCTTATAAACTTCTCAAGTTCTCCCGTAGCCTGTAAAATATCAACCTTTAGGGTATTCATCTTCTCCCTTAATTCCGCTAATACATTGTGATCAACACGACTGATGTCGTATAGGATGGCCACTTTTGTTTTGGAGACATCGCCGATGACCATGGTTTCCATTTTGAGATTAGTGGATTGATAGCGACGACGAATCATGTTCAGATTAACCGCAATATCCTCCGTTAGTGCATCTGAAGGTCCCTGTGAAATGCTTTCTGCAGACGTTTCACTAACACCGCTGCTCTCTGTACTCATCGCGTCGAAAAGACAAATCACATCATTTATGCCAAGAAGAACATAGCCGCTAAGCAAAAGCTCGATCGCTGTTTCCTTCGTAGTCTCCTCTTCCGTCCCCGGATACGTCGTAATGTAATCAAGGTAAGCGTTAGTATCCCCCATCTCATAGAACGGCGTAATCACATGGCGACTGAGCGTCTGCGAATCTGTAACGCTTTTAATATAAATTAAGTTGATCTGCCCAAAAGGTGCAACGAGCGTTCTATCAATTAAATCGGCAAATCCGTCCAACTCACCCTTGATCCATTCCAGAGAAACATTGTGCTTATCCTGTTGAACTGACATGGATCATCCCTCCTATTTATCCTGCGCTTCCCGGATGCCACCTTATTTTGGCACTATTTCTCTGAATTCATGCACTGCACATATGGATACGGAGTTTCTTTTAACGGGACTGTGGTAATAAATGAAATGAGCATTGTACAGATGGAGGGATAATAAGATGGATCCACACCGTAAAATAACGCAAGGTCTTCCGCAATTTCCAGAATCAATATGGCGTGACACTACAGATTTACCGACCTTTCCAAAGCTGACTGAAGATATTTCTACAGATGTCGCTGTGGTGGGCGGCGGTATTACAGGAATTACAACAGCCTATCTCTTAAGCAAAGCCGGATACAAAGTCGCACTCTTGGAGGCAGGGGAAATCCTCAGCGGTACTACGGGTTTTACAAGCGCCAAGATCTCCACTCAGCACGGATTAATCTATCATCATTTGCTGAAACATTTCGGGGCGGAGAATGCCCGGCGATATTATCAATCGAACAATGAGGCTATGAATTGGATCTTAAAAACGGCTGAAGAACTTGAAGTGTCTTGTGACATGAAACGTGAAGCGGCCTATTTGTACGCTGATGCTGAAGATCATAAAACGCTTAAACAGTTGGAAGAAGAGTATAAAGCCTATGAACAATTAGGCCTGCCCGGTGAATGGCTGGATAACGTCTCTATCCCTCTGATGGCGAGCGGTGCGATTAAATTACCAGGACAAGCTCGCTTTCACCCCCTGCAATATCTGAAGGCATTGTTGAAGGTTATCGTGGAAAAAGGTGGCGTGATCTATGAGCATACGATGATGGCGGACAAGGTGGAGAAGAACGATACGCTTACGCTTTTTACGGAAAAGAATGACTTCCGTATCACCTGCCGTTACGCTGTTTCGGCTTCTCATTTCCCCTTCTACGACGGAGGTGCGTTATATTTCTCGCGACTGCATGCTGAACGTTCCTACTGTCTGGCGATCCAGCCCGAAACGGATTTTGAGGGTGGAATGTATTTAAGTGCCAGCGAACCAACCCGTTCTCTGCGTGCAGTGGAGTGGGAAGGCCAGAATCTGGTTATCGTCGGGGGTGAGAATCATAAGACGGGCCAAGGCATTTGCACGATAGGTCATTATGAGAATCTGGAGCTGTTCGCAGGCCACTTGCTGGGCATCAAATCGATCCCTTACCGCTGGTCAGCACAGGATTTAATTACGCTGGACAAGGTCCCCTACATTGGCAAGATTTCGAACAGCGAAGAGATTTATATCGCTACCGGATTCGGAAAATGGGGCATGACAAGCGGTACCTTATCCGCTCAAATTATCTCCGATCAGATTCAGCGTAAGGATAATCCATACACAGAGCTATACGATCCATCCCGCTTCAAAGCTGGCGCCAGCCTAAAAAGCTTCTTCGTTCAAAATGCCAATGTGGCAAAAGAGCTTGTAGCGGGCAAAGTAGAAATCGTCCATAAAAAGACAAGTGATTTGAAGGCAGACGAAGGGGCTGTTGTCTTCCATGACGGCAAACGTGTGGGAGCTTATAAGGATCCGGAAGGGACGCTTCATCTGGTAGACAGAACCTGTACACATATGGGCTGTGAATGCGAATGGAACGATGGCGACCGTTCTTGGGATTGCCCTTGCCACGGCTCCCGTTTCTCCTATGATGGAGAAGTCTTAGAGGGACCCGCATCCGTGCCGCTGACGAAGCTTTACGAATAAATCATTTCATTCGTGGGAACAAATGATGGATTCATGGAAAATAACATCGCTATACACGGAAGTTTTCAAATCGTTTTCCTTCGGCGATTGTGAATGCCCTATAGCATTCAGGTATAATAGGACATGAACGAAGCATTAGCTTCAAAAATGTTTAAAGGAGCGTGACGTTAGAGATGGATTTGAGAGGAAAGAGTGTTGTGATTACTGGTGCAGGCAAAGGGATCGGCAAAGCCTTAGCCATGGCACTAGCTAAGGAAGGTGCTAATTTGGGCCTGATCTCCAGAACTTCAGGCGATCTCGAAGCGTTAAAATCAGCCTTAACGGAAGTATACGACGTGAAAGTCAGCATTGCCGTTGCGGATATCGCTGTACGCGAAGAAGCGGAACGTGCGGTTGCATACCTGCAAAACGAGCTAGGAGCATTTGACGCATTAATCAACAATGCCGGAATTGCAAAATTCGGCACTTTAGTAGAAATGGACCCTGCCGATTGGGAAAGTCATATCCAAGTCAATCTTTACGGTACCTATTATGTAACTCGCGCTGCACTGCCAGCTATGATTGAGAAAAATGGTGGAAATATCATCAATATCTCTTCTACCGCTGGAGAACGCGGTTTCGCAACAGGCTCGGCTTACTGCGCATCCAAGTTCGCACTGATGGGCATGACCGAAGCTCTCGCACAAGAGGTGCGTAAGCACAACATCCGCGTCGTAGCCTTGACTCCAAGCACTGTTAACACCGGATTAGCTTCCAACGCTGGACTTAAAATCGGTGACGAAGACCGCATGATGCAGCCTGAGGATGTAGCTGAATTGGCTTTAACAGCCTTGAAGCTGCCGGATCGTGTCTTCCTAAAAACAGCTGGACTCTGGACCACTAATCCGCAATAAAAAGGACTGGCTGGTTTTGCACCAGGCTCTGATTGCGGCTTTTTGCAGGAGAATGCTCATGGGAGAGGAGCAGTAGAGCGGATTGGGTGTCCTTGTGCCAGTCAATCCCTTTAGTCTGCTCTTCTCCATACACTGATTGCACTTTGTGCGATAGAATGCCTCTGGGAGCGGCTGAAATATGGTTTGATTGCACTTTGTACAATCAAACTGGAGAATCCCCCCCTTTAGGCGATTTAACCACAGTTCTATTGTACAGAATGCGATAGAATGCCTAATGTAGACTGTTTTCAGGCTGTTCTGTTGCACATTCTGCAATCAAACTCCATTTTTGGGGCAAGAGATGGTTACTTTAGCGCCAGATTGGGCAACTGGAGTTTAGAGGTACTTATTTATTCGTTGGTTCTAATAATAATGTTGTGTGCTTGTAGTTACGCTGGGCGCTTCGACTCTGAACACTACTTGGCGCTCGAATAACAATAGTTGCACTATATACATCTATTCAGCGTAATTAAAGGATCCGTTACACTTTAATTGCACTCTGTGCAACTAAAAGCTAATAATGCTCGACCATTTCCCAGATTCATCTTATTTAGTTGCATAGAATACACTTATCGCTTCATTTCTAACGAACCAGAACTTTTAAGTGTATAAAGTGCAATTAAATATTCAATCTAATGTTTATATATGTATATCACACTGCTGAACGGAGGTTTATCTAATATGCTGGTAGTAACAAATACCATTAAGGTTAAAGAAGGTCATGGTGAAGCCATTGCTCAACGTTTCGGAGGAAATAACGGTGTACAGGATATGCCAGGTTTCGTACGCATGGAGGTTTGGCAAGGAAGTGCCAAAGAAGGTGTTGAGGAACTAAAGATCTGCACCATGTGGGAGAACGAGGAGGCATTTAAAGGCTGGACATCCAGTGAATCCTTCCGTCAATCACACCGCGGTGCTGGTGGAAATGAAGCCATTCTTGGAGCATCAATCGACAAATATAAACTGATGATCAGCCGAACACCCGGCACCAGCAATTAAGTGATGTAGGCCGAATCGTACAATGAATAAAAGTTCGACTGCCACGACAATAAAAACAGGGATGCCCTAAGCCAATATGGCTTTGAGGCATCCCTGTTTGTTTTTACAGTGTGTTGCTTATTGCTCACTACCACGAGGCAGAGCTTCCTCCACCTCTTGATGTTTCCCCGGCCAGAATGCCCATCGACCAAAAAGTGTCGTAATAGCGGGCACAAGGAACGGACGTACTACGAAGGTATCAAGTAGAATACCTAGAGCGGTGATGATACCAAATTGCACAAGCACCTGAATCGGTAAGCTAGCTAACACAGCAAAAGTACCTGCCAGAATGAGGCCCGCAGAGGTAATTACCGAGCTGGTCTCATTCACACCTTCCGCGATGGCCTGCTTAAGCGGCATGGTCTTACGCTTTTTCCAAATATTCGAGATCATAAAGATGTTGTAATCTTCTCCAAGTGCCACCAGGAATACAAAGGAATAGAGCGGGATCGCTCCCTGAATGGCATCTGCCCCCATCACATAGTGAATGATAATCCAGCCTAAGCCAAGTGCAGAGAAGAAGGAGAGAATGACCGTTCCGACCAGATAAATAGTCGCCACTATCGAGCGCAGATATATCAACAACAGCAAAGTGATCAACCCGATAACAACAGGGATAATCAGATCGGTGTCACGATCTCCGATTTTTTTGGTATCATACTGCGTCGCTGTCTGACCACTTACCCACACATGATCTGAAGGATTCTCTACCCCTACATCAATCAACGCTTGCTCTGCAGTTGCTAGAAGGGCTGGAATATGCCCCATCGCTTCAAGTGAATAAGGATTGTTCTTAAATTCGATATCGTAACCTAGAATATCCTTGTTCACAGCACCCTGCTGCGGATCGGAAACCGTGTCCACATACGTGAGCCCTCCGAGAACGACTTTAAGATCCTCTCCACTCGCTTGCCCCTTAGTATCAATAATTAGCTTAGCGGGAGCTAATTCCCCCGGCGAAAACTGCTTACCGATGAGGTCGAACCCTTCGCGGGACTCCATATTTTTAGGAAAGGAGGAAAGGATATCATACGTAAATTTGATTCCACTAGAGAATGAAGCCAGAATTCCCAGTCCAATAACAGTCACGCCTACGATAGTCCAAGGCCGGGAAACTACAAATCCGCCAATCCCTTTTTTATGGGAGACTTTGGGTTGTGGAGCTGGTTTTCCTTTAGCCTTAGCCCGTTCAACCTCCATTTGCGGGGTACGCGGAATGAATGGGTAGAACGAAGTCCGTCCGAAGATCGCCAACAGTGCAGGTACAAGCGTTAAGCTAGCAATCCCCATAATGAAAATCGACACGCTGAATGGGATGGCAAACCGATGGTAAGCTCCGTACTTGGCCAGTAATAACGCGAACAGCGCAAGCACAACGGTGAAACCACTCATAGCGATAGCTCCTGAAGAATCGGTAATGGAACGAAGCAGAGCACGACTTTTGCTTTGCTCTATCTTCAGAAGCTGACGGAATCGCGAAATCAGGAACAAACAATAGTCCGTACCCGCACCGAACAACAGGACCGTCATGATGGAAACTGCCTGCGAGTCTACGGTGATCCAGCCTTCTAGCGCCATTTTCCCAAGAATCGGGCTAGTTACACCATAAGCGAATCCAACAGCAATAAGCGGAATAAACGCCAAGATAGGAGAACGATAAATCACCAATAAGAACACCAGCACAAGCATAACCGTAGCAATTAGCAAGGAAACGTCTGCGTTCTGGAACAGGCCAGTAGCATCAATAGAGATACCCACCGGACCCGTAACACGTAAACTCAGCTCTTTGTCATCTACCTTAGCCGCGGAGGGGTCTCCACCCGTCTCCGTGTTTATGATCTTCTTCATTTCTGTCACAGCTTCGCCGAGCTGATCACTATCTGCCGTTTTATCAAAAAGCACTGGGGTTACCAGCGTACTAAGATCCTCAGATAACGAGGCTTGTAGTGCCTGTGGCGGCAGCTGTCCTAATGGAGGAACAAAATTCTGATGGGGTAACGGTTGCTGCTCCAACTTCTTGTACACAGCAGTGATATGTACTAAATCATCTTGTGAAAGCCCGCCTTCCCTATGCCATACGAGCAGCGCAGGCACTCCACTTCCACTAGGGAATTCTTTTTCTGCAATAGCTGCTGCCTGTACCGATTGTGCATCATCTGGGAGGTTAGGCGCATTGTTAGCAACCTGAGAATTCACTGCAGGCCATAACAGGGTAAGTGCACCTACCAGCACTATCCATACGAGAAGAGTAATCCATTTCGTCTTTTTTCCTGCCACCCATTTACCGTAGCCTGACATTCCCTTCATCCTCTCTTTTACCTTGCAGCCTAAAATGAGCCGCGGGTCATTTTTTTAATTCTATCATATATATGCTTTAATTTTTAATCAAACTTTTTTTATTTTCCTGAAAATTCAAAACACCTCAGCACATATAAAATACCCCTCTTTTCACATAAAAAATCAGCAACATGTGAAAAGAGGGGTTTATAGTTTGCTATACTTTTTCTTTCACTTCAACTTAGCCTGCGTCCAAATCTCCTTCGGAGAACTGACTGTTGTAAAGATCAGCATAGAATCCGCCTTGTGCAAGCAGTTCCTCATGGTTGCCCTTCTCGATTACACTACCTTGATTCATAACAAGGATAAGGTCCGCATCTCGAATCGTCGAAAGACGGTGAGCAATTACGAAGCTGGTTCTGTTTTGCATCAATGCCTTCATTGCTTTTTGAATCAACAATTCTGTCCGTGTATCGACACTGCTCGTTGCTTCATCAAGAATGAGGATCGATGGATCGGCCAGAATCGCACGAGCAATCGTAATCAGCTGCTTCTGACCTTGTGAAATATTAGAAGCTTCTTCATTTAACACCGTATCATAGCCAAGTGGAAGTGTGCGGATAAAGTGATCGGCATGAGCAGCTTTGGCAGCACGAACCACATCAGCTTCTGAGGCACCTTCACGTCCGTAAGCAATGTTATCGCGGATCGTACCATTGAACAGCCAGGTATCCTGAAGCACCATACCAAATTTGCTTCGCAGGTCACTCCGTCTCATATTGGTAATATTGACACCATCAATGATAATTTCCCCATCATTAAGCTCGTAGAAGCGCATCAACAGGTTAATCAGAGTGGTTTTACCAGCACCAGTAGGGCCGACAATCGCTATGGTCTGACCTGGACTAACCTCAATATTCATGTCCTCAATCAGAATCGCATCTTCTTTATATCCGAACTTCACATGACGGAACTCAACGGAACCTTCCGGAGTACCTTCATCAAGCTTCGCAAGCGTAGTATTAACTTCCTTAACTTCTTCTTCTTCATCCAGAAGTTCAAATACCCGTTCTGCGGAAGCAATAGTGGATTGAATAATATTAGCAATGTTAGCCGTTTGTGCAATCGGCTGGGTGAACTGACGGGAATACTGAATAAAAGCTTGAATATCCCCGACATCGATCATTTTTTTAGTAACAAAGATACCGCCGACTACACAAATCATTACATAACCCAAGTTACCGATAAACATCATGAGCGGCATAATCATACCGGACATGAATTGGGCACGCCAGCCAGA
This sequence comes from Paenibacillus sp. FSL E2-8871, assembly GCF_038000345.1. Taxonomy (NCBI): domain Bacteria; kingdom Bacillati; phylum Bacillota; class Bacilli; order Caryophanales; family Paenibacillaceae; genus Paenibacillus; species Paenibacillus sp. FSL E2-8871. The sequence continues at coordinate 4,262,750 of NZ_JBBOBV010000001.1, forward strand.
GTCGTAAAGCTTATCGTTAATTTCATCGAAATCCTTAAGGGACTGCGGTTCACGACCAAAAGCTTTAATAATCCGGTGACCTGTATACATTTCTTCTACATGACCATTCAACTGACCGAGCGATTTCTGCTGTCCCACAAAATAAGTCTGCGAGCGCTTGGAGATAGCCATAATTACAACGAAGCTGAGTGGCAATGTAACAATTGTAATCAACGTCAGCCATGGGCTGATGGTAAGCATCATTACGATGACACCGATAATGGTGACAATAGAAGTAATCAGTTGAGTTAAGCTCTGCTGCAGTGTAGTACTGATGTTATCCACATCATTCGTAGCACGGCTTAGAATTTCCCCATGGGTACGGGAATCAAAATATTTCAAAGGCAAACGTTCCAGCTTGCTGTTGATCTGCTCACGCATGTCGTAGACGACCTTCTGAGCTACGCCAGCCATTACGTACTGCTGAATATAGCTAAATAGAGCACTAAGCAAATACAGACCCGCAAGTATGATCAGGATATCATTAATGTATCCAAAATCAATGGAAGCTCCCTCAACACCCATTAATTTACCGTAAGCACCTTCGAATAGTTTAGTTGTTGCTTTACCCATAACCTTAGGACTGAAGATACTGAATACAGTACTGGCAATTGCCATTACAAGAACGATAATCAATTGAACCATACGAGGTCTTAAATACTTAATCAGACGACGAAGTGTACCCTTGAAGTCTTTAGCCTTTTCTGCAGGCATCCGCATGCCAGGGCCGCCACCAGGTCCAGGACCTTTATGGGTGCGCGGAGCTGCAGCTCTATTGTTTTGTTCACTCATGCTATTTCCTCCTCTGACAGCTGCGAGGATACGATCTCGCGGTACACATCACTGCTCGCGAGCAGTTCACGGTGAGTGCCCATTCCGGCGATTTCACCCTCATCAATAACAATAATCCGGTCGGCATCCATAACGGTACTAACCCGTTGAGCTACGATTAGAACAGTGGATTCCGTGGTTTCATCTTTGAGTGCCGCACGAAGCTTAGCATCTGTTTTGAAATCAAGTGCAGAGAAGCTGTCGTCGAACAGATAAACTTGAGGTTTTCTCACAAGCGCACGTGCAATGGACAGCCGCTGTTTCTGACCACCAGAGACATTACTGCCGCCTTGAGCAATTTCCGAATCAAATCCATCTTTCATTGCTGACACGAAATCGTAGGCCTGAGCTACCTTGGCTGCATGAATGATTTCTTCATCGGTAGCATCCTCTTTACCGTAGCGAATGTTTTCGTTAATCGTTCCTGAGAACAATACCGCTTTTTGAGGGATGTAACCAATTTTGCTCCGTAGCTCTTCCTGAGTCATCTCACGCACATCTACTCCGTTAACACGTACAGCACCTTCGTTAACATCATAGAACCTTGGAATCAAGCTAAGCAACGTAGATTTACCTGAACCTGTACCGCCGATAATGGCAGTAACTTCACCCGGACGAGCACTGAAGCTAATTTTCGAAAGTGCAGGTTGTTCCGCGCCAGGATAAGAAAAGGAAACATTATCGAATTCAACAAAACCACGCATATGATCGCGGCCATCTTTTTTAGTAGCTTGAGCCGTTGTTTGCAATTCACTATCTGAAGGATCTGTAAACTCAGGCCGCATATCGAGCACTTCATTGATACGCAAGGCTGATGCTGAAGCACGAGGAATCAGCACGAACATCATCGATACCATAATCAGGGAGAACATGATTTGCATCGCATATTGAATAAATGCCATCAGTGAGCCGACTTGTAAATCACCATCACCAATTCGGATCCCACCAAAGTAAAGAATCGCGATCATGGAAAAGTTCATCACAATCATCATAAGCGGCATCAAACCGGCCATGATTTTATTTACTTTGATCGCTGTGTCTGTCAGATCACGGTTAGCCTCGGAGAAGCGTTTATTCTCATGATCAATCCGGTTAAATGAACGGATAACACGGATACCCGTCAAATGTTCACGTAGAACCAGATTTAATTTATCCAGCTTGATCTGTATCGCTTTAAACAGTGGTAATCCCTTCATCCCGATAAAGAAAATTGCGCCAACGAGTACCGGAATAACTACTACAAAGATCAATGATAATTTCGCATCTTCAGATACCGCCATGATGATACCACCAATCATCATCATCGGTGCACCGATCATCATACGCAGCATCATAGTAAGCACAGTCTGTACCTGCGTAATATCATTCGTTGTACGGGTAATTAAAGATGCGGTACCGAGCTTATCGAATTCATGCAGCGTGAAATTCTCTACGTGGTTAAACACACGAGCACGGGTAAGTTTACCGAACCCTGCTGCCACTTTTGCTGATAAATAGCTGGCAATGACTGAACATAAGGCCCCGCCCCCTGCAACTAAAAGCATGAAGCTACCTATTTTCCAAATATAAGTACGATCTCCCTGAACAATACCCTTATCGACGATGTCGGACATCAGCGTAGGGAGGTATAAGTCGCCCATGGACTGCAAGAACACAAGAATTAATACAGCACCAATAGCTACTCGAAATGGCTTCAGTTGTTTAAATAATTTAATCAAGCTTCTCATCTCCGTTCATTTGTAGCCTATCCCAATTAGGTGGTGGATTATCCTCAACGAATGCATGTACTTTCAGCAACAGTTCTGTGAGCTGCTTAGTCTCTTTTTCACCTAAGTAACGAACGAGCTCATCCAGCATTGCGTCTCTATATTGCTCTGCTCTTCGTGTGAGTTTTTTTCCACTCTCCGTCAATTTCACGCGTACGACTCTTCGGTCCGAAGGATCTGCGTGTCTTTCCACCATCTGTTTCGCCTCAAGACTATTAATCAACTGCGTAATAGTTGGAGGTGTGAATCCGAGAAGTCGGCTGATTTCAGATATCTTTAGACCCTCATCATCAGAATGATTCCATTTTTCAATGCATATCATTAAAGTCATCTCACTCGGCTTATGGCCTTCAACACCCTTTTGCCATTGGCCTTTATGCAGCCGTTTCATCGCCGCAAAAAGCTCGTGTGCGACTGAATTTTCATTATTTTCTGTATTTCCTCCGTTTATCCCAATTTCTTTCACCTCTAATTTAGTTAGGTCAACTAATTATTAAACACTGTATTATTTAGGCTACCTAATTATATTTTCGGTGCAACGCTTTGTCAAATTATGAATACGTTATCAATTATTACGAAATAAAAAACTCCCACCACGAAGGTAAGGAGTTAAAAAAATCGGATATGTAACTATATATTAAAATGTCCAACATACCTTTAATATTAGAATCCCGCTCCGTGTTCATAGGTCGTCATTCCTCCATTGCCGCCTCCCAATGTCGGTTGACCAATAATGATGAAGCTAAACAATACTAAAATGCCTGCCATCATCAATAGTGATTTTTTCATCTTTTCTCACCTCCCTTATTAAATTCCTGTATTTGTCCTGCTGAATCTGAGTTGCATAGTCCCTGTTGGTCTCAAATAAAGTTACACATTTTATGAAGTCTATTCCATTATTCGTCTTAATAGATAACTCTAAAGACTGAATAATATATTCCACACCTACAATATATTGTTTATTTCTTATTTGATATATAGCTACTTGATAGTACAACCGATATAATCGATCGATATTAATGGGATCTTCAAACTGCTCAAATCGCAGCATTTCCCGTGAGAAGCGTGTAAGCACATTGTCTACAGAAAATCCGAAACGATTAGCCGATTCCATAATAATAATGAGTCCTGGTAGTATCTCTCCGGGATGATCAGCTAAAAAGGCTACATAAGCTGGTATAACTTCAACATTGCCTTCCAGCATCTCCAGTGTAAAGCTGTTTCCGGTTGCAAATAATCGGAACTGATCTACGGCTTGGTGACCTACTTCATCCAACATTTCGAACCAGCTGAGGTCTGCGTAACCAGCAGTATATTTCTTAGCCTCTTCATATCGACCCTGCTTTGACAACGAAATCGCTTTGAGTAAATAACCATGTCCATAATAGACAACCAGCGGACGCTCTGTACAAAGCGCTTCTCTTCGTCTGTCTTCACTACGACGTAGCTCTTGGCGGTAAACAGCATTGGCTAAAGCTCTCAACTCATCAGCATATACTTCCATTTCTTCCCATCTTCGAAGAGCGAAACATAACTGCGTCAGCATTAATAAACCATCCAATTGCAAATTCTCTGGAAGACGGCCCCTGAATGGACTAAAACTAATCACTGCACGTAGTTTCTCTTCCATATCAAATGTTTGCAAAAATTTAAAAATACGATAATGACTGATCGCAAGACGTTCACTGTAACTATCAGACTCATTCTCTACTACAATTTTATAAAAAAACAAAGACTCCTGAATTTTCCCTTTATTGAATAACTTATCAGCAACTGAATAAATGATATCCAGCGGCTTTGTACACTCCAATATCCTACCTATAGTTTCATCAATGCAATTTTGTTTGCCCAATTCGGCGCAACGTATTAAAAAAGGCTCTACCCTGCGGCGTGAGACCTTCTCCTCATTAAAGCATTCATCAATATATAAAGGATACAACCAACCGTCAGGAAATCCAAAGGCTTTAATGATTGCATCTATTTGTCCCAGGGACATAGGCTTCGGCGGATTCCCGTGCAAAATTGCACTGAGACTTCCACGATTCAGGCCACATATTTTTGAAAATGAGGCGAGATTATGGCCGGAGCGGGACAGATTTTTCTCAATTTCTGAGCGTATAGTTGTTAACTTTCCCTCCACTCGGCACCCCCAAAGTTTGACTTGAAAAGATCCTATTAATTGACATTATAGGTGAAAGTTATGGATTGTACAACCAATAGATTGTACGACAAAAAGAGGAGCGTATTTCTCTCCTCTTTATCGGTTGGATCTTCGTAATAGTGTAATTCTATGGATGTATCGAGTTTAATTTATTGTAATAGCGGCTTTTGAGCTTCAGCAGTAAGCTGTTGCACTTGCCTTGCGACTGCGCAAGTTCTCCATCATCTTATGTTGTGCCAGCAAAATATAACCGTCCAATCGCTCGCTTAGCTCTAGGACAGCATGGTCACTAAGACTTCGTTGCTCCGCGACTTCCAGCAATTCGCATCTAAGGCTCTCTATAGTCACAAACAGCTCATCTTCTCTGTAGTCTCTTCTATAAGCTTTCTCGGAAGAACCTTGATATAGTGTCACAACTCTCTCCTTCTCTCTATCAACATCTCTTCCTATCATAATCCATGATACCAAAAAACATATTTTCAAAAAAAAAGAAAAATTTGCAGAACATCCACAAAAAATAAAATAGCTATTTATTCGGATGTTCTATAGTCTCGTGGGGAAGCTCATTTGGGTACTGTTCTCTCAATAGTCCCTTTGCAAAAGAAATCCATTCACGTGCTGCAAAAGATAAATAACGGTCTCTACGCCACGCCATAGCGAGCTGCCAAGGAATTACCGGATCTGTCAAAGGTATGACTATCAATCGTGAGCGATCCATGTCACGGCAAATGGTTTCCGGCAATAATGCAATTCCCATTCCTGCGGCTACCATCTTGCTGATTAAGTCCCATTGTGAACTTTCATATATAACCTTCGGTTGAAATCCAGCTTTTACACATTCCGTAATAATCCGATCATGCAGCGTGAAATCTTCCCGGAATAGCACGAACTCCTCTTCAGCCAGCTCACTTAGTGGAACTAGCTCTGCCTCGGCCAGCCGATGTCCCATAGGCAAAATAAGATTCAGCTTCTCTTCAACAAAGGTAAAACAATGAAGTTTGGCTGTATCTACAGGCAATACGACCATTCCAATGTCCAGCAGTCCCGTTTCTACATCTTCCTCCACTTTTTTGGCCCCATCCTCATGAAGACGAATCGTAACCTGCGGATAACGTTTATGAAATTGACCAATCACCGATGGAAAAAAGCTCGCTCCTACCATTGGAGGCAGGCCGATGCGGATGTGGCCCTGCTCCAGATTCCGTAAGTTATCCAGTTCGGAAGACAAGCTAGCGAAAGACTCCACGATATTTTGCGCTTTGGTGAACAAAATTTCCCCTGCGTCTGTAAGCCTTACACTCTTCCCTTCACGGTAGAACAAGTCTGCCTCCAGTTCGACCTCCATATTCCGAATCATTTTACTGATCGTGGGCTGTGTTATATATAATGATTCAGCAGCTCTCGTAAAACTTTTCATTCGTGCCGCTTGAACGAAATATTCTAATTGTCGGATATCCATTTATGTGCCCCCTAATACATAGACAAAAGGAATGTCATTTATTCGATCTATTCATTTTACCTATGAAAACAATTGATGTAAACTTTCATTATCATGAAAGGAGCGAAGCCTTATGAAAAAGATTGTTATAGGCTTGCTGCAGGTAGCGGGACTTATGTTATTCTCTTTACTTATTAATGCTGTGACCCCATTATTGCATATCCCTATTCCCGGAAGCATACTCGGAATGATTATATTGTTTCTCCTGCTTGAGTTCGGTGTCATTCGTCTGAATTGGGTAGAAGTTGGTGCTTCTTGGCTACTCGCCGAGCTCCTGCTGTTCTTCATTCCATCTGCTATAGGTGTAATGAAATACGCTAATATTCTGGAAACGGATGGATTACGCATTCTTGCCGTTGTCGTCTTAGGCACATTTGTTGTGATGGCTAGTTCCGGATTACTTACCAGTAGAATTTATAAAGCGAAGGAGCGGAAAGAATCATGTTAAACGCTCTGCTGTTCTTTGGCCTCACGGTCGCGGTGTATTTACTCGCGAAACGTATCTATGCTTCTACCGGTAAAGTCTACACCTCTCCATTAATCATCACACCAGTGATTATGATCATCTTTCTGCTTATAACAGGCATTACTTATGACTCATACAATGCGGGAGGAAAATGGCTGACGGATTTGCTGCAACCAGCAACCATGGCCTTTGCCATCCCTTTGCATAAGAACTTCAAGGTACTCAAAAAGCACGCCGCCGAAATTGCGGCAGGCGTGCTATCAGGGACGATAGTTGCGGTGATCTCTTCCATTCTGCTCGCCAAATGGCTGCATGTTAGCGGCGATCTGGCAGCTAGTCTGGTCCCGCGTTCGGTAACTACACCGATCGCTATGAGCATCTCGCAAAGTATCGGCGGTGTACCGAGTATTACGGCAGTCTTTGTCATTATTACCGGGATACTGGGTACAATGATGGGCCCTACTGTACTTCGCATCTTCCGCATTGAGAATGAAATTGCGCGCGGTGTATCGCTGGGAACCGCTGCACATGGTACAGGAACATCCAAAGCCTTCGAGCTTAGTTCACTGACCGGAACCATCTCCAGTATTGCGATGATTCTGTCCGCGCTGTTATCTATAGGTGTGGCGCCAGCTTTGCTCGCGATATTCCTCCACTAGGCTAACCCAGCTTGGGCCAAGGGCATGTCTCTTTAGTACATCTAAAGTAGCATGTCCTTTTTCTATGAATCGAACCTTAGAACTTAACAGGCAACCCGCTTTGCGCTGAATCATAGGCCGCACAGGTGACTTTGAGGGTTTTGTATCCATCCTCATAGTCGCATAAAATGCGCGAGCGATCCCCCGTCCGTACAGCATGTATGAAGGCTTCACTTTCTACTAAATATGGGTTTCCTGTATTCGCAAATTCGGTGCTATTGCCGCTTCTCACTTCCAAGAGACGATCCGGGTTCCAGTCCAAAAGTCCCCGATCATTATAGAAGCTAAGACCTACACTTCCCACCTCATCAGGTAAAACGCATGTATTTGAAATATTAGCAATAATTCCATTTTCAAGCTTCAGGGATACGGTGCCTACATCTGCCACGCTCACACCTTCATGCTGCTCATGCATAATCCGGTTTCCGAACATGCCATAAACTTCCTTTACTTCTCCGGCTAGATAGCGCACCAAATCAACGATATGTGTAGTCTGCTCTGTGAATTGTCCTCCGGATTGCTTATGATCACGCCACCAAGCTACGCCTGGCATGCCGCCCATCCATTGCCCCATAATCATACCGACTTTGTCACCACGCAAAGTTTCTTTCAGACGTTTAATGTTCTCCTGATAGCGGAAATGATATCCAACCGAGGTTAACAAATTATGTTCTTTGATATCCTGAAGTAGGCTTGCGGGAATTTCAGTAGTCATACTAAGCGGTTTTTCTATAAAAAAGGGAATATCCCTCTTGATTAATGATCGTTCGATCGCGCCATGAGATTGTGGAGGCACACAAATATAAACAGCATCGAGCTTCTCCGCATCCAGCATCTCCGTAATATCACCATATCCAGCAGCATCGTATGGACGTGCCATATCTTCGCCTTTAGCCTTACTGCTTCCGCAGACTGCCTGCAAACGGACATCATCCATCTCTGCTAGTAAATCAGCATGTACCTTAGAGAACCAGCCCGTACCCACAATACCCACTTTTAATGTCATTCTTTTTCCTCCTGCCGATTGATTATGAATACCTTTTCATAGATTATACCCTCTTATGAGCGGATATGATAATCTCTCCATTCTTCGGGAAGCAAATGCTTATAAGGACTCTGCAAAAAGCGATCATCCGCAAGCACAATAATGCCTGTATCTGTCTCGCTTCGAATCAGCCTTCCTCCAGCTTGCAATACCTTACACATTCCCGGGTAGACATAAGCATAATCAAAGCCGTTTTTGCCTCTGGCATTAAAATACTGGCGCAGCAGATTACGCTCAAGACCAAGCTGTGGTAGGCCAACTCCAACAACCATTACCCCGTTGAGACGGTCTCCTGGCAGATCTACACCTTCCGAAAAGATCCCTCCGAGTACAGCAAATCCTAACAGCGTCTCGTCATTATCTGGACTAAATGATGCTAAAAAAATTTCTCTAGCCTGCTCACTCATGCCTGTATCCTGCATCAAAGTCCGTACTTCGGGGTAATTCTCCGTAAAGGCCTGATATACGTTTTGTAAATAGAGATATGAAGGAAAAAACACCAGATAATTGCCCTTCTTTGAAACCATTTGATTCAATGCCTGAGTTAACGGGAGTAGGGAAGCTTCCCGGTCATGATAACGTGTGGAGACAGGCAGCACGGTCACTTCCCATTGCTCCTTCTGAAAAGGAGATGAGACCGTTAAACTGTAATCTTCCTCCACCGCACCAATCATATCCCGATAGTACGATAATGGAGAAAGCGTAGCAGAGAACAGAATCTGGCTTCGAAAGCTCTTAGACATTTGTCGGAGTAAATGCGATGGATCCAAATTAAATAACTTCAAGTACACATCGCCGCGCCGAACCTCAGCATAGGTTATGTAGCGTTCATCATAGGTCTTAAAGGTGCGAAGCATCCCTTGAACTGCAAAATAGGTATCCAGAAGAACATTCTCTCCTTCTCCATTCTGAGGAACAATGCTGGCGCTCGGGTGAATAAGTTCCTGTTCTGCCTCCAAAGAAAATATCTCAAGCAAGGCTGGCAGCTCCTCCGGGAACGAAGCCCACTGCCCTTGCCCCTCTTCATTACAAATTTTGCGAAGGGAGATGAAAAAAGCATTCACCGATTTAGCTGCAGTACTCAAATTACGGTTTACTTCCTTGTACTGACGCTGGATTTCTAGAAAGGGGGCCTTCAGCAAAGAGGCAGAGAACATCTCTCGTCCCCGGTCTACCAGATTATGTGCTTCATCTACCAGAAGCACCGTTTCTCTCTTTCTCTCCTCTGTTAGCCGTTTCAGGCTGATCCGAGGATCATATATATAATTGTAATCGCAGATCACCGCATCACAGGCATAGGCTGCATCCAGCGAGAACTCAAACGGGCACACTTTATGTTTGTGAGCATACAGTGCTAGGGTGTCTCTGCTCATCAGTGTCTCATGCTCTAACAGATCCATTACCGCATCATTAATCCGATCATAATAGCCTTCCGCATAGGGACAGGAATCCTTGCCGCAAATCCCTTCATCATGAAAACAGGTCTTCTCTTTAGCAGTAAGTGTGATGACGTGCAGCTGAAGTCCCTGCGTCAGCAGTAGCGAGATTGCTTCCTGCGCGGCAAAACGGGTAACCGTCTTAGCCGTTAAATAGAACAATCCTTTAGCTTGTCCTTCTCCCATTGCTTTAAGGACCGGGAACAGCGTCGACATTGTTTTTCCGATGCCTGTGGGCGCCTGAGCGAACAGACTGACCTTTTCTACGATGGATTTGTACACCGCTCCGGCAAAATGCCGTTGTCCCTTTCGATAAGAAGGAAACGGGAATTGTAACTCTCGAAGGCTCTGCTCTTTCTTAGCATCATGACGAACCATCATCTCAGCGTACGGAGCATATCTGGCTACGGTATCATTAACAAATGAGATCAGTTCATCTAAAGACAACGTTCGGTACAAGCTTTTTTGCTCATCAGTTGCCCGGTGGACATAGGTAAGCTTTACTTGAATAGAAGAAAGCTCCTGCTCCAGCGATACCATATATGCGTACATCAGCGCCTGAGCCCAATGAACCTCATGTCCCTCTTCCAGCATGTCCAGCAGTCCGGAGGTTGATTTGATTTCTTCCACCGTTAGGCTCCCATCCTCCGAAACAAGCAGTCCATCACAGCGCCCATCTACAATATAGAGTAAGCTACCATAAGGGATCTCTGTTTTCAGATAGACCTCCTTGCGGTCACCTTCCTTATATTGCTTTTGGATTTTCTGATGAATTCGTGTTCCTTCAACCATAGAGGAAGTACCATGAAATCCAGGCTCAATACTACCGCTGCGAAAGACATACTCGACGAGAGTTCTAACGGATAGAGTTACAGTATGATCCAACTATTCTCACCTCCCTTAATTAGCCATATATCCTTTTTGTTCCCAATGTCTATTTCGGTCCTTTAATCGCTGTATAACCCCATGGGATAGCATAAGCATCATCTTTCACCCATGTGTGTTTAACTTTACGCACTCCACAAAGCTTATACTTACGCTTTCGGTTTTTGACTTTCTTCTGCTAGCCCTGCATAATAAATTTTATTACTATGGAGCCATTTTGTCTTGACACTGTTTCGTCCTGTTTGAGAAATGGCGTTTTATCATGTAGAAAGAGGGGGAAGCTGTGTCATCCTTTAATATTAAACGTTGGATTATTAAACCTTTTGTGTTTTTCACAATACTTTTTATCCTAAAAGCATTTCTGGCTTGGGGCGTCATTTTTGATGATGTGCTGCCTTGGAAGTCATTACTGACAGAAATTCCTTTTGCCTGGGCGCTCTTCTGTATTATTGAGCGGTTCGCCTCCAAACGAAAGCTTGGATATTACATGACAGTCAATTTATTAGTAACAGCCATCTTTTTCGCAGCCATTATGTATTTTAAATATTATGGAGTCATTGTAACTTACCATGCCGCGGAACAGGTGAATCAAGTCACAGCCGTCAGCAACAGCGTATTCTCACTGATGGATCCTTACTACCTGTTAATCTTTACAGATATTATTGTCCTAGGAGGCTATTTCTTCTTTAATAAGAAAGGCCGTGTCTATAAAAAAGAGAATATCAACCGTCGTAACGGAAAAATAAAATATAGTGTTCTATTCGCAGTCTCACTTGGTTTATGCTTGTTCAACATTTTGCCTAATAAGGCTAGTATGAACGAAATTAAGAAAGCTCAGGAGATGGGTATTCTTAACTATGAAGCCTATACGATCTTTGCAAAAGAAGAACCAGAGCTTGTGCAATCAAGTGACATTACACAAGATGCCATCAACAAAGTGAAGGGGATTAATACTGCGGTTAGTTCTCCACTTCATGGCACGGCTAAAGGCAAAAATCTTATTATCATTCAATTGGAATCCTTCCAGAACTTTTTGATGGGTCTCGAGCTAGACGGGCAAGAGATTACACCGAACCTGAATAAGGTAATGAAGGATAGTCTTTACTTCCCTAATTTCTATCAAATGGTAGGTCAAGGGAATACTTCGGATGCAGAATTCGTAGTGAACACATCCGCCTACATCCCTCCACGTGGTGCGGCAACGATGTCCTATGTGGATAAGGTGCTACCAAGTCTGCCACGCTTGCTTAAAGAAAATGGTTATCAGACCGCAACATTTCACACGAATGTCGTAGAGTTCTGGAACCGTGGTGAGCTGTATGAATCACTGGGTTTCGATCATTATTATGATCGGAAGTTTTTCGGTGAAGATGATGTTTTCTTCTTTGGGGCTTCTGATGATACGCTATATAGTAAAACAGCCGACAAGCTGAAAGACATGAATAGCGAGGGTCAACCTTTCTATGCTCAGATCATTTCGATGTCAGCGCATCATCCATTCACAATTCCTGAGGAAAAATACCGCATGAAGCTACCAGAGCGTTACGAAGGTACTTTTGTGGGTGACTATATCCGTTCCCAAAACTATGCGGATGATGCCTTCGGACATTTCGTAGAAGAGCTCAAAGCGAATGGCGTATGGGATAACAGCATGATCATGATTTATGGAGACCATATGGGACTGCCTATTTATTCTCTCGATCATGATGATAAGCAATTAATGACTGAAATTTATGGTCATGAATATTCCTATGCGGATATGTTAAACATTCCTCTGCTCATTCATGCAGGAGACAGTACAGCACCACAGACCTTAGAGCAAGTCGGTGGCGAAGTAGATATTATGCCAACTGCTGCTGGTCTTCTTGGAATTTCATTAGAGAATAACCTAGTTTTCGGTCAAGATCTACTCAGTCAGACTTATAATTTGCTGCCAGAAAGATATTATTTACCTTCTGGATCTTTCATTTCCAGCTCAGGACTGCTTATTCCGGGTAACAGCTTTGAAGATAATACCCAATACCCTATTTATAATGGAAAAGCACCGGCTGCTACTGAGGATGAATACAACCGAGCATTGAGACTTCTACAGCTTTCCCATAGCTATATTACGCAGCTGCCAGACAAACCAATTGAACCTTAGAACTTATCATTATTATATTTCAAAGAAGGCCACCTTCTCTCCGGAGAAGGTGGCCTTCTTTCTGTATCTATAAGCTAAAGCTAGAGATTTACCGTTCCTGATCCTCGATCATACGGTAGTACTCCGCAAACTTTTGCAGCTCTTCCGGCTTCAGTATAGATAAATGCTCAGCAAGCAGCTGTTTTGAACGGAAATGTCCTTCTTCAAGTATTTGCTGACCTTGCTCGGTGATGGTCACCACAACCGCTCTCCGGTCCGATCCATCCGTCTCACGCTTAATAAAACCCAGCGCTTCCAGGCGATCGAGCATCACGGTAATGGCACTGGATTTGACCTCCATAGACTCCGCCAGTTGTACCACCCGCGACTTTTTCTCTTTCGCTACTATATTTAACAGACCCATCTGAGGTACGGTAAGTCCGAGTTCTTTATGCAAAGTCCTTTGAGACATGATCTTACGCTGTACTCTCCACATGGATAATCCAAGACGCTCTATTAACGGATCTAATTGATGCGGCATCCTTGTTTCAACTCCCAATCCGTTTTTAATAACTCAAGCGTACCACTAGAACTGGTTAGGATTCAATGTTTTTGTCTGCTAAACATTTCATAATCACGTTTATTTCCATATTTTTTCCACCATTTTACAATATCCGACACAAAAATACTATATTCTATGTAAGGTTCTAAGCTTAACGATACGCTATAATCGTAGCAGTGAGAGCGATTGTCACCGAAAACATAATTTGTCAAGGTTGGTGCAAAAAATGAAATTGGCAACTAAATTAACTTGGATGATGTTCATCGTGTTACTTCTTGTTGGATCATCCATCGGGTTCTTCGGATATCGTACTGCTTACAAGCAAGTAGACGAAGCAGCAGGTATCGAATTGGTAGGATGCGCCAATATTACAACCGGGCTGATTGACCCATCAGACATTACCGCATTAATTGCAGGAGATCAAAGCAAACTGGAGGCTGTCGAGGACCGGATCGGTTGGATTGTGGCACATAAGGCTATTTTTAAAGAGGCGTTCATTTTATCGCTAGACGGAAAGATCCTCGCCGCAGATTCAAGCTTCAAAGCAAGAGGTTATAAAGCAGGTGACACTTTTTATTTCTCAGATGAAGAGAAACAAATGATCACTAAATCTAAGCATTCCGCTTACTCCAAGGTTTATACATACGAAGGTACCTCACTTAAGACGGGTTACGGCCCCATCTATCAGGATCATGATCCGTCCAAGCCTATAGTCGCTCTAATGGCTATTAACTTCGATGGCCCATTAATTCAAGAACGGACCCGAGACATCATTGTTCAGCCTTTTATTATCGGGACTTCCATTCTAGTTATTGCTATTGTGGCAGCATATCTCTTAATCCGCCGAATGGTAAGTCCACTAACAAAGCTATCCAGAGGCGTAAATCTTGTTGCACAGGGTGATCTTACTCATGATCCTATTTCATTCAACAGTAAGGATGAGATTGGTACACTAGCTCGAAATTTCAACGGCATGACGCAGAGCTTGCGCATGCTCATTACCGAAGTTAATGAAACCTCCATGCAGGTGGCGTCTTCATCCGAAGAGCTCTCTGCCAGTGCACAGGAAACTAACCGTGCTGGTGAGTACAGTGTCAACGTTTCGATTGAACTTGCCGATGGAGCTAATACACAATTGCAAAATTTGGAGGGTGGATATAAGTCTGTACAAGACTTGTCACACTTCATTACAGAGATTGCAGGAAATGCTGATAACGCAATGAATAATGCTACCAGTAACGCTGAAAAGGCTCGTACAGGTCGAGAAGCAATGGATTCTACTACACAACAGATGAGCATCGTCAGTGACAGCATCACTGATTTAGCTGTCATTATTGAGACCTTGGGCGGCTACTCCAAGGAAATTGAGAATATTGTGGGCACGATTGCGAGCATCGCAGAAGAAACCAATCTGCTGTCGCTGAATGCAGCCATTGAAGCTGCAAGAGCCGGAGAAGAGGGAAGAGGCTTTGCGGTAGTTGCACAATCCGTACGCAAGCTTGCCGAGCGATCCGCCCAATCTGCTGCTCAAATCGGACAACTCGTAAGCATCATCGTAAATCAGATGGACCAAGCAGGAGAGACCATGAAGCGCTCTACAGAAGAGATGGATCAAGGCCGGGAATTAATCGTAACGGCAGGTCAATCCTTCTCCGAGATTGAGATGTCTGTCTCTGGGATGGCTTCACAAAGTCAGCAGATTTCCGGAACAGTCCGCGAGCTAGCCTCCATCTCCGATGGTCTCGTTACTACTCTACAGAATATTGTAGACGTCGCTAATCAGACAGCAAGTGGTGCGGAAACATTATCCGCCTCCTCACAAGAGCAGCTTGCAGCCATGGAAGAAGTGGAGTCAGCTGCAGGTTTCCTGTCCTCGCTAGCTGAGAAGCTACAGATTCTAATTGAACGTTTCAAAGTATAATTCTTCTTATCATGTTAGTTCTTAAACTTAAAGGGGCTAGCGACCAAGCAGAGAAATTCTGCTTGGTCGCTAGCCCCTCTTCTATGTATTGAGATCACGACGCTGCCGTATTCGCTATAAACCACTCACCCAGCTCATGTACAGGCATCGGCCGACCGTAATAATAACCCTGCATGACTCTACAACCCAGTGATTTCAGCAATTCAATCTGCTCTGGTGTCTCCACACCTTCCGCCACGACTTCCATATTAAGATGAGTCGCAATCGCAATAATATTGCTGATAATAGCTTTCTTGGAGTGCATCTTGCTGTTACGAATAAATACTTGGTCAATCTTGAGTGTGTTCACTGGGATTTCATCCAAATTACCAAGGGAGGAGAAGCCTGTCCCAAAGTCATCCAGCGATACTCTTACCCCAAGCATTCGAAGTCTAGACAGCTGTGCAACCGTCTCTTTCATGTTATGCATCGCAATGGACTCTGTAATCTCCAGTTCGAGAAAGTGTGGCTCTAATTCTGCACATGTGAGTGCTTCCGCTACAACATCGTATAGACTCCCATCCTCAAACATCCGTGCGGACATATTAATAGAGACCGGTACGTTAGCTATCTCTTCCTTATGCCAGAACCTGTTCTGGCTACACACATCATGTAGCATCCAATAGGTAATCGGAACGATCAGTCCGGTCTCCTCTGCAATAGGAATGAATTCCGCTGGCGAAATGATCCCATGCTCTGGGTGTCTCCAGCGCAGCAGCGCTTCAAGACCCACCGTAACATTCATATAAGAATCCCATTTCGGCTGATACACAACCATAAACTCAGAACGAGCCAAAGCTTTTCGAAGATCCTTCTCTAGCGACATCCGCCGTAACTGATGGCGATTTACTTCCTGGTCGAACACACTGCATTTATTCTTACCTGAATCTTTAGAGGTATAAAGAGCCGTATCCGCAGCCTTCATTAGCGCTGAGCGATCAGTCCCATGCATAGGAGTCATACTGATTCCAACACTTGCAGTAACATATAGCTCATTGCCCTGAATACGATAGAATTCCTTAAGTTCATGCATAATATGCCCTGCTTCTTCCTGCGCACCCTCCAGCGTGCAATCTGGAAGAGCAATCAGGAATTCGTCACCGCCTAAACGGAATATCTTTCCTTTATCCCCTACAGAACGAATTAATCTAACAGCGACCTCCTGTAGTAACATATCACCTATATCATGTCCCAGCGTATCATTAATCGACTTAAAGCGATCTAGATCTACAATAAAAACAGCACCAGATCTACTTTCAAAAAATTCATCTTTAAAATAGCGTTCTAGTCCATGTCGATTCGGCAGCTCTGTTAGTGGATCTTGATAAGCCATTCGTTCAAGCACATGGGGATCCAGAAATACGGCGCCAGCAGAAACTGCGAGCATAAGTAGCGCTGCCAGCGAAAATGCCATTAACAGTATAACATCAGTCTCTACAAAAAAAGGTTTGCTTCCAGGTAAGTTGTTATATTCAAAATGACAAGCCTTTACACTTGTGTAATGCAATCCGGTAACTGAAAATCCGATAAACAACGCCGAGTATAGCTTCCATCGCTGAAACCCTGCGCATTCTTTAAACTTTTGAAACATCAATAATCCGATATAAGACGAAACCAAAACCAGAATTACAGCAACGGCTTGAATCCATATATCATAATGAATCCTCGTCGCAATCTTCATAGAAGACATTCCGATATAATGCATAGCCGAAAAGCCGCTTCCCAAGAGAATACCACCTACTACTAAATTCCATATCTTTAACTGAGGAACAGATGTGATCCGGAATGCCAAATAGCAGAATAACACACCAACTAATAGTGATATTATAGATCTGCCTGGATAATAATTGACCTCCGCCGGAAAGCGATTCGCCATTATCCCAACATAATGTATTGCCCATATACCGCAGCCTAACACACAAGCTCCCGAGATCAACCACAGACGTCGGATTTTGCCAGTAGAACGCGAAACTTGCGAAATCAGATTTAGTGCAGAATAAGTAACTGTCGCCGCTAGCACAAATGATAGTAAAACAATCCAAACATTAAAGTGGATTCCCATTTTATCCATTAGTTAACCTCTTCACCGGTTTTGAATCCCGTAATCGCTCAGCGTATTTCTCAAGTAAAAAATCAGTACACGAATATCAGATATGGAAGAGTGCGTAAAGATTATAGGTTATCCATAAAAAGAAACTTTAGATGTATTCTACTCTGTATTCAGAAGATTGTCTAAGTAAATACTGGAATTTATACCCTTTTTTATTACGCGAAAAATGTCCATATTTGACACACTCACTCAACCCTGAAAACTTGAACCATGACCTGTTGATGATACATTTTTTGGAAAGGTAATTCGCCATATCCATAGATTCAAAACTACCAGAACCAACAGGTAGATATAAACTCCACCCATAAACAAAGTGAAGACATAATGAATACCTGCCATCCCCATCAGCAAAAATAGCAACCCAAAGGAGTTTGCGGTGTAATCCTTCTGTTTAGCTGCCTCATAACGTTCTGAGAAAGGTAGTACCGGAGGATAAGAACGGAAGCAAATGACCGCATAGATCAGCATTGCAAACAGCACGACTACCAAGTCTGGCACAATCCGCAGCCCAAACAACCAAAGATACACTATCGCTTCTATAGCGAATAAAGGTAATAGCAGGCGAACTATAGCTGCCTTAAGCATTCCACGATAGATGGGTGCGGTGTTTGGCAAAGGAATCAGCTTATAAATCCAAGAGCCTTTATAACCCGCAGAGTACCTTAGCATTAGAACAACCGTCTGAAGTAACGTCGCACCGAAATAAATCATCAGGTATGTGTTCGAATCCTTGATTGACGATGCATTTCCATCCCAAAAGATCCCAAATATAAAAATGAACGGGAAGACAATGGAATAACCGATTGCCGGATATACCTTTAACTTGAAGTCACGCTCATTCTTCATCATCGACCAGCTAAAACGAAAGAACATGCCCTCTACAGGGTTCTTACAAGTTACTTTCGACAACCAGTCCACCATTCGGGCGTTACTTTTGCCAACGTTCCCTTGCTCTGAAAGCTTCTGTAAGCTCTTTTCGAATAAAGGCATCAGCTTAATATAAGCCACAATCAGCAGAACCGGAATTACTAAAGCTAGCACTGAAAGCACCACGAAGTGTGTATCTCTCGCCCCGCCAATCAACATCTCAAATGGAGCCGCAAACCAAATCGGAGAAATCAAATACTGCCACCATGCCGGCTTAAAAGAGAGGCTCAATTCAGCAATATCGAACAGTCTAACAACGAGCTGATACCCTACTGTAATCCCTATAGTCAAAATGATCTGTACATAATTAATAATATCCTTGAGCTTCTCCCCGTCGAAAAACTTCATGATCAGTAAATAAAGCAGCGCCGTAATGACGAGGATAAAGCAGTCCATCAGAATGATCTCAACAGCATATATTAGAAAAAATAGTACTCCCTGTTTGAACAGGCACAAAATCAGCGAGGGTCCGGTCAATGTCAGCGTCACTGAAAATAAATAAATGAGAATGTGGATGCTCTTCGCCATGTTCAAGGTACGGCGGTTCACTGGCTTTGAAGCCAGTATGTTTTTGTCCCGAAGATCAAGCATCACGGAAGAGAAATCAGAGATCAGTGTGGTCGTAATCATAAACATCACTACACCAAATACAAGGCTCATTTGTAGCATATAATTGCCCGTTAACATCATAAGCGGAATTAACATGACGCCAAAAAGTAAATAAATCCATTGCACACGCAGCGGCGAGCCCTCTTTCTTCTCCTCCTTCTTCTGCATTCCAGCGAGCACTGTTGGTGTTCTTCTTCCGTCCATCGTCAGCTTGACCTGCAGAATACTCCGCATCACATCATAATCAACTCCGATTCGGCTAAACCCACCTCGCAGCTTATCCAGAAGCTTCAGCACATAGAAATCAGTCATGAGAATATCCCTCTTGCATGACCGCAACAAATTCCCCAGCAATATCACGGTATTTATCAAATCCAGTTAGTTGATTAAAAATATCCTCAAGCGACCCTTCGCGACCTTTCTCTCTTAACTCAGCAAAGCTCCCATCCGCCACAATATCTCCACCATCGATCAAAACAATCCGGCTACTGATCTTCTCAACTACATCCATGATGTGTGAAGAATAGAAAATGGTCTTGCCCTGTGCCGCCAAAGATGCAAAAATCTCCTTTACCACCATTACGCTATTGGCATCCAGACCGCTCAACGGTTCATCTAGGAACAGAATATCGGGATCATGAAGCATGCTGGAGATCAGCAGTACCTTTTGTTTCATCCCTTTGGAGAAGGTTGCGATCCGCGAATCATAAGCTTTCTCAAGACCTAGCAAGGCCATCAATTTTCCAGCTTTGGAATCCACATCACTACGCTTCATGCCATACAACTCACCTACAAAAGTTAGATACTCCCTAGCGGTGAGGCTATCATATAATTCGGCTACCTCCGGCACATAACCGATTCTTTTTTTGTAAGAAACATCTCCATCAGCAATATCCCTACCGAAAATCTCTACTTTGCCGTTGTAGCCTTCTACCAGACCGAGCATAATCTTAACAGTTGTACTCTTTCCTGCCCCGTTAGGGCCGATATAGCCAATAATTTGTCCTCTGTATACCTTAAGGTCAATGCCCTTTAGCACCATTCGGTCCGTGTAGTTCATCCATAAACCAGAAATCGCAATGACTGGATCATCAGCAAGGCCCATATCCTAATCCCCTCTCTAGCGACTAATTGACGATGTTAAAAATTACTATTTCATAAAATTACAATAATTGTATCATTCAACTGAATCCCACTCCATAATTTAACTCACTAATCTTATATCTATGAATGCTAGTGCCCTTTTCAGCACAAAAGGGAGAACCATTGGTTCCCCCTTAAAGTGTAGAGATCTATCCCACACAAATTATTCTGTTTGATCCACTTGATCATATGAAGCTCTGGCCTTTTCAACCCATACATAATTTTGACTCGTCCACTGATTTAACGCTCTCATAGGCTCAAGTAAAGATACCCCTAGGGGAGGAGGACGCGGGGCAGACCATATTGTTGACCTCGGTGGATCATCTACATTAAATAGGTCTATCAGGACGCTGCGGGTGGGTGGAAGGATCAGTCTGGTAGGCGGTCTGTCGGGCTTCCAAGTCGAGGGCTTTGAAATCATCCCTGCAATTCTGAGAAAAGCACGCCTTCAAGCCATCAATGTCGGAAGCCGTGACATGTTTGAGATGATGAACCGTGCGGTTAAACAAAATGGACTTCGCCCTATCATTGACGCTGTATTTCCATTTGAACAATCTGTTGAAGCATTGCAATACTTGGCTAAGGGTACACACTTCGGAAAAATCTGCATTAAGTTTTAACAGTAGAACCCCCCTGTAAAAAAGCAGGGGGGTTCTACTGTTATATTCAGCTACCGCCAATCATTTCGATAATAGATTATAAATGACCTGTGCCGCTTGCGCTCTTGTAGTAACTTCTTTAGGGCTCAGCTTGCTATTCGCTCCGGTTACTACACCTCTTTCCACCAGCACCTGAAGGGCTTCCTGTGCATAGCCAGCAATATCCCCTGCATCACCAAAATCAGAAAGAGCTACAGCCTTCTTCTCGGATGGCAGTTCACCTATCGCTACAAGTGAGCGATACAAGAGTGTAAATAGCTCCTGTCTAGTGATCTGAACCTCTGGCTGGAATTGATTATCTCCAGAACCTGTGGCTACCCCAAGGCGCTTAGCAGTCGCGAGATAGTTCGTGTAATACGTATTGCCCGCATCCGCAAAATTATCAGTTGCGGTAGCGTCGGGTGTGATGCCATAAGCATTCAAGAGCAAGACTATGAATTGCCCTCTAGTAATTGCAGCATTCGGACTGTAATGCTCTGCATCCGTACCGGATGTGATACTGCGTGCCGCAAGATAACCTACTGCACTGCTATACCACGATGTCTCTGAAACATCCGCAAAGCTCACCTTGTTATATCCAATAATATATTGGGAGAAATGTGTGGTAACAAAATCTACGGTTCCCTTGGCAGCGTTATAATTCCCGCGTACATTCTCCAAGCTTCCGTTGGTATTGATATGGTATACGATGACCGCATCTTTCTGTTCTCCTGCTTGCAGTGTATACGGCACACTGATATGGATAATGCCCCCACCAAAGGTGGAAATGGTACTCTGACCTGCTTTTACCGACAAATCATAAACCGGTCTGTCCCCGAGAACGGCCTTACCTTCTGCCGTTAACGAAACCTTAGCAATGGTTATGACAATATCCCCTGCATCCGAGGCTGCGTTGATACTTGCCAAAGATTTGGCATCAAGCGTAATCGTACCTACATTCTCATAATGAATCGTAATCTCGGCCTTTGTACCAGAGACTAACTCATTAATTATGCTTCTAGATAGGGTAAGCTCGGCTGTTTTGGTATCAGAAGTAGCTGCTACTTTAATTTCCAGTACAGCTTTCTTCCCATCCGCTTCTGCCTTTTTAGCAAGGTTCACTAGCTCGATAGCCGCTTCTTTCGTGATTGTAGCTGTGGTTACTCCTGTGGTTTTATCCGTTTTGGTTGCTGCTGTTGATGATAAATTCACAGTGTTACCGGTTGTTGTTGTAGCAACCAGTTGAGGGCTTGCTGTTGGCGTTGGTGTGGTCGTGCTCGGCGCAGGATTGCTGCCGCCAGGCCCGCTTGTTCCTGGGTCTGAAATAGATACATAAGCAGGGACAATAATATTAGTTACTGGACTCGCCTTATAACCTTCTTTCGCTGCATATCGAACTTGATACGTACCTGGTATTAGACCTGTAATCTCTTTATCTGGTGCATACACATA
Source organism: Paenibacillus sp. FSL E2-8871 (assembly GCF_038000345.1). NCBI lineage: Bacteria > Bacillati > Bacillota > Bacilli > Caryophanales > Paenibacillaceae > Paenibacillus > Paenibacillus sp. FSL E2-8871. Next base: position 4,285,098 of record NZ_JBBOBV010000001.1, read on the forward strand.
ATTAGTCACACTGGACAGCTTATATTCTAAGGCTGTTGTGGTTCCTGTAATTTTCCCATCATTGTTCGCTGTAGAGGTAGGTGCTACCCCCTGTAAACCAGATGGCGCTGCTTGCTCTGCAGTGAATACTGGAACAATCACTTCTGCTGCTCTGCCTGCATTAAACCCTTCTTTGGCTGCGTATCTTACCTGATACGTTCCCGGTACCAGTCCAACGATCTCTACATCTGTTGCATAGACATAATCGGTAACTGTTGATAGCTTATACTCCAACGCTTTCGTAGTCCCTGTGATTTTGCCATCATTATTGGCTGCATTAGTCGGTGCCACCCCCACTAGCCCTACAGGAGCTGCTTGCTCGCCATAGGCCGGAACTTCAACAGTAGCATCTTTACCTACGCTGTATCCTTCTTTTGCCGCAAATCTTACATTATAAAAACCCGGAGTAAGACCTGTGATAGCTACGCCTGTTACAGGCTTATAATCAGCTTCTCCAACACCCTTATACTCCTGCCCTTCAGCTGAGCCCGTAATTTGCCCATCATCGTTAGCTTCAGAAGTAGGAGCTACGCCTAATAGACCTGTTGGAGCTGCTTGTTGATGGATATAAGCAGGCACCTCCACACTTACATCTTCTCCAGCATTATAAGGAATGATTGTTGGTCCCGCTGCGTTCGTTGGACCTTGATATCCTGATGTAGCCGCATATCTTACTTTATAAACACCAGGCGCAAGCCCTGTAACCGCTGATCCTGATACTGGCGTATATGCCGTATCTCCAGCCAGCTTATATTCCAAGGCCGAACTTGTGCCCAAGATTTGCCCATCCTTACTGTCTGCTGCGGTTGGTGCAACACCTGTAAGTCCAGCGGGCACAGCTTCCAGTTTAGAGAATAGCTTATCCAGAGCTGTTGTAGTGTTAGTGTATCTGGCTCCGACTGGGTAATTCGCCTGCACGTAATCCGGTTGGATGTTCGTCCAGCTGTACATAAGCTCAATATGCCCTAGAATAGGTGCATTAGTGCCGTCTGCATCTTTGTTATCCTTGTTGTACGTGAACAGATATGGAACCTGAAGTCTATCTCCAATCACAGTGTCTCCAAGCTCATTCACATAACTAATCACAGATGGTTTGGCTGCTGTATTGTTCTCGGTCTTGATATTAGTCAGATAAGTACGGACCAAATCAACATACAACTTCGCATATGGGTGATTGGTTGTTCTAATCTGAAGCTCATTATTATTGTGCGGATTGGCATTGCCCTTGGTGCCGCTGTTGTTGCTTGGTTCAGCAACCGTCACCCCAGAGTCGAGCTTCGTATCGAAGAAGTAGACCTTATCGATATTATGCTTTTTGGCATACTCATTAATATATTTGATAACCGCTTGCGTGTTGGGGCACCATGATCCACCTAACAAAATCGCATAGTTGCCATCACTCGCCAAAATTTGCTTCAGCTGATGGTAGGTCACATGTTCATACACGAGCGTACCGTCCGATTCGTTGAAGATCGTGGGTTTGCCCTCATTTTCGCCCTCGTAGTTCTTGTTAAATGCAGCCTTGATATAAGCAGATTCATCGATCGTGTTATACCCAGAAGCGGCACTAAGTACCTCTCTTACTGATGCTTTATACGCATTAACCTTCGCAGCATTAAGTGTTCCGTTCGTCAGGAACTCATTCCACGAGTAGCTTTTATCCAGATAGGATACAACAGGAGCGATATTTCCTTGTGCATCCTTGTGATCCTTGTTGTATACCAAGAGAAATGGAGATTCGATCTTATTAGCAGTTACGACATCCCCGTTTTTATTGGTATAGCTAACATTGCGTTCTGGAACATCCTTCGAGGACAGATTCAAATTCTTTAAATATTTGTTTATCAGGTCAACGTATTTGTAAGCAAATTTATTATTGCTGTCTGCAATCTGGAGCGTGTCACCGTCCAGCTTAGTATCAAAGTTATAAATCGTAGAGATGCCATATTCTTTTGCTACTTCATTGATAAAGCCGATGTCGGCCTGTGTATTCTCGCTCCAAGCGCCGCCAACCAGAACAGCGTATATGCCTTCACTCTCAAAAAGATGAACGATATCCTCATAGGTTGCCGTTTTAAATACATGGTTAGGATCATTCAGACGGTCATAGACATGACTGAAATAATCAAAGTGGCTTACACCACTACTTGAACCAAAAGAAGTTAGCGCCTCTGCGCTATCCGGATTAGCATAAGCTCTTCCTGCCTGAGTAGGCAGAATTAGCAGGGAGGCTGCCAGCAGCAGCGTTAGAATTTTTTTAAAGGTTAATGGTCGTATCATTATGTGCACCTCGCCTTAAATAGGTTTATGTGATGTATGGGCTGAAAGGAATCCTGAATGAGCCTGCCGCTCATCAAGGACAAACCTCTTCCTCAGCGGCTGGTGCCGGTGCGGGTGCCTGAACCGTTTCCGCTGGAGCAGCTGCTGGTGCGCTGACCGTGGATGATGCAGGTGCAGAAGACGATGTCTTCGGTTGGGCAGACTCAACTACCGGAGCGGCTGTCGCTTTAACCACCTCAGTTGTGGAGAAAGTAATGGATTTCGATTTCGAAGGTGCTTCCGTTGCCGTTACTACAGGAGCCGCAGTGGCCTTAGGCTGAGCAGATACGACAGGAGCAGATGTCGTTTGAGCTGCTTTGGCAGTTACGATTGCTTTGGGAGCTGCCGTAGGCGCAGACGTTGGAACCGGTGTAGCTGTTTGAGTTTGCGTTTTGACAGTCGTAGCTACCGCGGTTGTAGTTGTAGCTACCTTAGCGGTCTCCACGGCTGGAGCTGCGGTCGCCTTAGGCTGAGTTTCACCCACCGCTGGAGCTGCTGAGGCAACAGTCTTCTCCGCAGAATCAACGGTTGCGTCTGAGGCAGCAGTCGCTTTTGCGGAGACAGTCTCCACTGCTGGAGCTGAAGATTCCGGCTGAACCGTTTCTGTAACAGGAGCCGAAGTGGCTTCTGCCTGAACAACGACTACGGCTGCAGAAGTAGCTACAGGTGCCGCTGCTGCTGAAACGGATACTGCTGTATTACTGCTTGCTTCAATGGATGCTGCCTCTGCTGTCTTTTTATTAGCGGATACTGCGGCATACGTCAGTGCGGAAAAGACGACAGTTGCAGCAACCAAAGATATCGTAAGTTTTTTCATAATGTGTACCATCCTTTTCAAATAAAATAAGACCCAACACGGCACGTATTACGTACCTGTTGAATCTCTGGCTGTCCAGTAGATCCATGCCACTTCACTACATTTTTGTACCTTACCCCCATTACCTCTCCCTTCTCTAAAATAAAAAAAGAGACTCAACGAGACGCAAAATACGCGTCTTTCGTTGAATCTCCGGCTGTCCAGTCGATTCCAATTGGCTTGTGATTAAGTTCCATATTATTCATGACGATGCGCCTTGTCAATCAATTTTTATTTTTCACATGGTTTTTATCGGGATTGATTATTTTTAACATATTATTACATTGACTTTACTATAAATTGTATATAGATTGATCTCAATAGGATTAATCACATTAAAAAACTAGGTTTAAGGGGGTATTGGTAGTGAACATAGATAACAACTTGTTATCCGCCATCGAAACGAACTGGTATGGATTTGTTGCTTCCATATTTGTTTTTGCAATTTTGTTTCTACTGGCACGTAAACGCATCGGATTTGGTACTCGAGTACTCATCGGACTTGGCATCGGACTTATTGCCGGAATATTTTTTCAATACTTCGATTTAGAGACCAAAGCCATTAGCACGTTCGGCAGCATTTATGTCAGCTTGATTCGCATGCTCGTCATCCCTTTAGTATTCATACTCGTATTAAACAGTATTTCTTCCTTAACTAATCTGGAGTATCTGCGCAAAATAGGGATCAAAACCTTCGCCTGGTTCCTCGGAACGACGGGTATCGCTTCTATTATCGGCCTATCGGTTGCGCTGCTGTTCAATCCTGGTCAAGGGATACAACAGGATGTACCTGCAGATTTCGCCGCCCGGGAAATCCCTACCTTCTCACAGGTTATTCTGGATCTTGTGCCATCTAACCCTGTGAATGAAGCAGCTACGGGTAAGGTTGTGCCTCTGCTCATCTTCGCTATCTTCCTAGCAGTAGCTATAATCAAAATTGGCTCCAAGAAACCGGAAGCCGTGAAACCTGTACGTGATCTTATTGAATCCCTGACACTGATACTGCATCAGGTCGTGAAATTCATTATTCGCTTGACGCCTTACGGTGTCTTCGCACTGATTGCAGGAATTACCGCACGTTATGGCTGGGAAACGTTGCAGGAGCTGGGCAGTGTAATCATTACCTCATATGTCGCTATGATTATACATTTTGTTCTTATCTTTGGCGGGTTGGTTCTATTAGTAGCGAAGGTGAATCCAATCCGTTTCTTCCGCAAAATCTATCCAACCATTACCGTTGCCTTCACGACTAGAAGCAGCTACGCAACACTTCCTGTCAATCTTGAAGTGATTACGAAGCGCCTTCATGTCTCCCCGCGGATCGCGAGCTTTATTGCACCGTTAGGAGCATCGGTCAACTTCAATGCGTGCGGTGGCATTTGGCCGGCGATTGTGGCTGTGTTCACCGCCCAAGTATTCGGTATTGATCTGAACTGGACTGACTATATTACGCTGGTTTTAGTAAGTATTATCTCTTCTATTGGTGTAGCTGGCGTACCTGGACCAGCCGTAATCTCCACTACGGTGGTCTTAACCGCTCTTGGCCTGCCGCTTGAAGGAATCGCTATCGTTGCAGGTGTAGAAGCGCTCATTGATATGGGTCGTACCGCTGTAAATGCAACAGGAACAGCTGTAACCGCGTTGTTGGTCGCGAATTCAGAAGGTGAATTTGACCGCGAAGCCTTTAATAGCAATGATGACGAAGATGATATTCTCTTGGGCACAGTTTAAAATCCGAACATACAAGCAAAAAAACCTCCGGCATCTGCTTATAGCAGCAAGCCGGAGGTTTTTTTAACGTAGATCCATATTAGATTCGCTGTTACACCATGCTAATTCTTTGCCGTTGTTTAGCTGAAGCAAGGCAGGTTTCAACCAGCCGCATACTTAGCACCGGATCCTCCGGCGCAATGAGTCTCTTACCTGTGAACACAGCGGCTGCAAAATCATCCACCTGCCGAATGTATGGATTAGCCCCTGTGGCATCGACCCGTCTCACCTCATCGCCAGTGTACACAAAGAATTCCGCATCTTCGTCTCTAGCGTTGAAAGGCATAGGCACCTCAATTCGTCCCTCAGTCCCAAGAATCTCTAAGAGCTGGCGGTTATATGCCCACATTCCGCAATCAAAGATCAAGCTTAAACCATTTGGAAACTCTACCAGCCCTGAAGCCATCATATCTACATTATCATGCTCAGGGGAGAACTTCGCATGCACGGTCACAGCTTCCGGCTCCGTCCCAAACAACAGTCGTGCCGCACTTAACGGATAACAGCCAACATCATAAAGCGAGCCGCCACCCCAAGCCGATTTAAAACGAATATTTGAAGTATCTGTAGCATCATTGTAAGTAAATGTACCTCGAATCGAGCGTAATTCTCCGATTTCACCGCTAGCGATAATGTCCTGGAGTTCAGCAATCCGTGGATGATGCCGATACATGTATGCTTCTGCTAAGTGGACGCCTGCATCGTTGCATGCTTTCACCATCTCTGCAGCCTCTGCACTGTTCAGTGCGATCGGTTTCTCACATAACACATGCTTACCTGCTTCTGCCGCACGGATCACCCATTCTCGATGAAGATGATTAGGGAGCGGAACATACACCGCATCGATTTCTTTATCCGCAAGTAACTCTTCATAACTGCCATATGCTTTCTCTATTCCGAACTCTGCGGCTACAGCGCTGCTTTTTTCCAAGCCACGACTCGCTACCGCTGTAATCACTCCCGAATCTGAATTCATGATAGCTGGCATCACTGAACCAGTCGCAATCTGCGCACAGCCTATGATTCCCCACCGAAGTTTTTGTACCATAATGGCTACACCTCTTCCCTTGGATTAGTTACTATACTTTAAGACACCTTATCATAGAATGAAACTCATCACTAATAGAAAAGTACAGTCAGAGCGCAAAAAGCAGCACCCAAAGGAGATTCGACTCCGATAGATACTGCTTTTTAATCCAGTGGAAAAATTACATTATCATGTTTAACAGCACAGCCGCACCAAGCACAGCAATACGGGCCGCATTCATCAACACGAAATTTTTGACGGCAAGAATAAAGGTACTCGCCTTCTCCTGCTTCTGTTTGAACAAATCGATATTTCGGTGCAATGGGATCAGTGTAAGTAGAATCGCCAAGACAAGAATAGGGTTAATCCCCAAGATCAGCAGCACTACAAGATCCAGATAAGAGACATAGTATAGATATTTAAACAGCACAAGCGCATTACGTCGGCCAATGTAGACCGGAAGTGTGTACCTGCGGTTCTCCACATCTTCATCAATATCACAAATATTATTAGCGAGCATAATCCCTGCTATCCCCAAAATGGCAGGAACAGAGAACCAGAACAGGTACAGCACTTCCACAATATTGATATTCAAGCTGACCCAACCGTTCTGAAGCAACAGCGATACCACATGCTCGTCCGTATGAATATAGGCAGAAATAAAAATAATGACAAAGCCCATAAACAAACCCGAGAACAACTCCCCTAATGGCATCCGCGAAATCGGAATAGGCCCGAACGAATAAAGGATACCTATCAAGAACGACAATCCACCCAGCAAAAAGACCAGTAAACCCGTCTGCGTAACAAGCGCAATCCCGCCCCCTGCAGCCAGAGCTAGCAAAATAACAATCGTCGCCACGACGGTGCTCTCTTTTAGCTTAAAATGTACAATCGCATTATGCGTCTCATAGCCATAGCCGTGGGTTTTAGAAGCTTTTTTAAAATCGTAATAGTTGTTAATCGCCGTCGTTGCCATATCAAAACTAAGCAAGGAAACGAACATCAGACCAAAACGCAACACATAAAAATCCTCAAACCGATACAGGGCATACAGCGTTCCCATCAGAAAGGGGATCATACTGGCTACTTTTGTCGGCAGCTCCACAAATCTTAGAAAGCTTTTAATATTCACACCATACACCCTTATTTATCAAATGAGCCTGCAAGGTATTACTGTTCAGTCGTTGTAATCTTCACTGGGGACCATTCAGCAATAACCGTTTGACCGTGCACAGACACGCTGCCTTCAGGACTCAGATCCTTCTCTGTCATAATTCCAAGCGCGACTGTAAAGTTGTTGAATTTGATCGGAATATTTTTCTCACGGCGCACTTCTTTTCCATTCAAATAGAATACAGCCTCATCATTTCCACGGTGGTACGTTATGCGGTAGGTATTAAATTCACGTGGTTTGAAATCCGTATCTTCTTTAAAGATGCAGAAATATTTCGTTCCTTTACTCTCTGGTACTTGTACCCCCGGGAACGGCAAAATACCATATACAGTAGCATATTTATCATTTCCCGCAAAAAAGTCTAGCGCCGCACCTGTCGTAAAATCAAGCAAGTTCAGCGATACATAACCATCATACAAATCTCCAGGTGCTGTTCCTTGTGTACGGCTACGAATTTGCAGCTCAAAGCTAATCTCTCCGGCCTCAGGAATTACCACTGGCTCCGCGGAGTAATACATATGCTTAGCATTGTCTAGAATTTGTACTTGATGATTCTCACGAGATAATTTCGCACGCACATACAGCGTATCATTACGAACGATAACTACTGCTTCCGGTTCACGATAAGCCCAAAAGGATCCATCAGGCAGTGTAAATCCACCTGTCTTCCAGACCTTTCCTTCTTCTAAAATGGAGTGGAAATCTCCAAGCACCATTTGATTGCCTTTAACATTTTGTTCTTCCTTCAACAGTTCCTTGTCCTTCTTTTCCATGAAAGCTCACTCCTTCTGTATGGTAATTATTAGTACAAGCAAAAACGCCTTCAGCGTCCCTAATGGACGGTAAGCGTTTATGCGAGAAATATAAGGATAATGTATAGCGTAAAACCTATATATTCTTATATTTTCAGAATAATCCTTGAATTAGTAAGGTTGCTGCCATCACTACTCCGCAACGAACGGAGGCTTTTTGTGAAGCACCCATGAGCGGGATATAGGCTGGTGAAGCATTATGCGGCTTCAGTCCACGATAAATACGAATTGGCCAGAAGGCCGTAACCAAGGCCAATAGTGCATAAACTGGAAGTACGCCCATCAGCACACAGATCACCACAGAAGCATAACCGGTGAAGAGAAGCACACGCGAGAAGACAAGTGCCTTCTGTTCACCCCACACTACAACAAGCGTAAGTTTTCCAGCCTGCTCGTCCGCTTTCCAATGTAAGAAATGATGATTAAACAATAGCAATGTAGTCAAGAATCCAACCGGCAATGAAAGGATGACAGGCTTCATGCTAAAATGACCGGTTTGTACGAAAAAGGAACCTAACACAGGCATGATCCCAAAAGCTATAAAGATAGCCATCTCACTGTATCCCTTACCGCGATATCCATACCGCAGGGGTGGGGCTACATAGAAATAAGCGATTAAAGCACCTGCAAGTACAAACCAGAGGATATTCCAACCGCTATATATACTTAGGATTCCACCACAGATGAGGGCAATCGCCAACATACTCCAGGTCATCTTTGCATAAAAAGACTCCGAGAGGATTCCACCTGTCAGTAGCCCGGAGTTTGTGCTGATTTCACCAGCGGAATTCTTCGCCTCTGTATCTGTTCCGTTGCGATAATCCCACAGATCATTCACCATATTGGAAAACAGATGCGCCGAAATCGCTCCTATTAAGGTTAGAATAAATAAGACCGGATGGAATGACCTTTCCCATACATATGCCCCAACTGTACCTAAAACAATCGGGATAAGCATAACTGAAAAACTCCAAAACCGGGTCGCCTTCGTAAATAATGTCCATTTGTTCACTTCAAGCTTACCGCCTTTTCATTATGACTTGATAATAATTATCACTGACTATTATACATCAATTTTCAACAGATTGTGAAGATTATCACTGCATATAATGTCTAATCTTGACATAATACCTCGGTTTGTTTGGCTAAAAGGTTTCTTCATTGAAGCTAAAAATGTAAATAACCTCTTATTGGACATAAGGCCACCCTTTTACAACAAAAAATGAGCGCTGTTTTATAGGCAAGCACATACCAATATGATATGATAGGCAAGCCTATGAACAGCGCTCCTTGAGTGCTGTTTTTAAGAGCGTAAAACTATATATAATAATGGAGGCTTTTACTGTCATGTCAGCGCAATCCCCTAACACCCAATCTGTCAAAATCGTCACCGCAGACCCTAGCGCCATCGGGCTATTCGGACTGGCTATTGTCACATTGGTTGCTTCTTCACAGAAGCTTGAGTTTACAACAGGACTTAGCTACGTCATTCCTTGGGCTATCTTCCTGGGAGCATTTGCTCAACTATTCGCCGCAATTCAAGATGCTAAGCACAACAACACCTTTGGTATGACTGCCTTTGGCGCCTACGCTTTCTTTTGGTTCGGCATGGCTAGCAGCTGGCTGATCAAGCTCGGCGTATTCGGCCCAACGCTTGCAGAGGCTGTAGATCCTAAGCAGCTCGGATTTGTATTTCTGGGTTACTTGATCTTTACAATCTTTATGACCATTGGCGCGGTTGAGGCTAATAGAGTTTTGCTTATCATTTTTGTATTGATAGATTTCCTTTTTATTGGACTAACCTTCGATTCCTTTGGTATCGCTCCAGAATTCTTCCATAAGCTTGCTGCTTGTGCCGAACTTGGAATTGGTATCGTATCCTTATACGGATGTGGCGCGTCTGTACTAAACGCTCATTTCGGACGCACTTTCTTACCGATTGGAGCTCCGCTAGGTATTTTCAAGAAATAGTAATTCACCTTTTTTGAATCCTAACTTTTGCAAGCCGAAAGGATGCCTGAGACCATGCATGTTCTATCCTCTTCTGAATTAGCCGTAACCGCTATATTTGCGCTTATTCTCGCAGTTATTGCCTATTTGATCATTCGGAATATCCCAAAGATGTCTGGAGATATTGCGGCTTTTCGCAAAAGAACACTGGTCTGGACCCAGGTTTCGCTTGTACTAACGGTACTTCAGCTGAACTTCAAAGCAGGCGACTGGCGATTTTCTATCGTTCTTGGACTCATCGTATTATTTACCGGAAGCATTTGGCTTTCCGCCCGTTACCATGACATCCGCAGCACCTTAGATCCAGAATCCAAAGATTCTGAAGTACATTAGTAGAAGCTAGGTAACAAAATAAAGGTGATGAAGCTCCCGTAAGGGGGCTTTTTTTGTGAATTCGGAAGGTCCCTTCGCATACTTCTCCCCTCCATAACCATACTAATGACATTCCAAGCTAAAACGCCTACGGCGTCCTCTTTAGGACGCTAAACGTTTATGCGAGAATTATAAGGATAACGTATATCGTGAGACTTATACTTTCTTATAATTCAATATAAGTAACGGGAGGACTATGCAGGTGAGTAAAAAAATAAATCTTCTGATGTTCAGCGGAGAATACGACAAAGCCATGGCGGGATTGATCCTAGCGAATGCCGCGAGAGATATTGATGTAGAGGTTACGATGTTTTTCTCTTTCTGGGGTTTGTTTCTGGTACGTGATCCGGAGAAGATGACGCTAGAGGATAAAAGTATTTATGAGAAGCTGATGGATGTCATTACGCCAAAAGGCCCTGGGCAGCTGCCACTCTCCCATTTGAATTTCAGCGGGCTGGGCCGGATGATGCTAGAGGAGATGATGGAGGAGCAAGGCGCGCCGAAGCTGATTCATTTTCTTAAAGGAGCTCGTAAAAAAAACATCAAGTTCTATGCCTGTAAGCTCTCCGTCGAAATCATGGGCTTTAAAACAGAAGAACTGCTGCCAGAGGTCGAGATTATCGATGCTGCGGCGTATTTAAAAGATGCTTTGGAGAGTGATGTTCAGCTGTTCATTTAGCGGTTGAAATTAATTAATATAAGAAAACATAAAGCGACATGGGGAATTTCTCATGCCGCTTCGGATTTCAATTGAAAGGATATAAATTATACCGTGATGATTGTCTTGCCCATTGGAATCTTGAAGCTCTTCTCCATTACTTTGATATGAATCAACTCTTGTGCATCCACGATTAATTGCGTCTTCAGATGGTTCACTTCCACGGTAATCGTCGCTTGACGGTAACGCATCGTGAAGGTGTATCCCTTCCATTGCTTCGGCAATGTCGGGTTCAATGCCAAATGATCATCCTTGATCCTTACACCCGAGAAGCCATAGACGATCGACATCCATGTACCACCCATGTTCGCCATATGCAATCCGTCTTTCGTGTTGCCATGAGTGTTATCCAAATCCATTCGTGCCGTTTCAATGAAATAATCGTACGCCTTGTCCGAGTAACCTAACTTCGAAGCCATGATGCTATAGATCGCGCAGGATAAGGACGAATCATGAGTTGTCAGCTTCTCGTAATAATCGTAGGAGTTCCGCAAGACATCGGTTGAAATGCCATCCTCGAGCAAGAAATGCGCCAGCACCGTATCGGCCTGCTTCAACACCTGATGACGATAGATGTGTAGCGGGTGATAGTGAAGCAACAGTGGGTGTTTTTCTTCCGGTGTGTTCTCGAAATCCCACACCTTCTTCGCTAAGAAAGAATCATCTTGTGCATGAATGTTCAACTTCTCATCGAAAGGCAGATACATCTTCGCAGCCGCTTCTTCAAATGCTGTAATCTCATCTGCTGTTAAGCCAATGCGACTACACAAAGCTTCCCATGCTGCAGGATGAGTTTCTGCCAGCTGCTTATACCACGATGCAGCCCACTCTAGATTATATTTTGCAAGTACATTCGTGTAATAGTTATTATTTACGATGGCCGTATACTCATCCGGACCTGTTACATCATCAATCTTGAATAGACCTTCATGATAATGACCTAGCTCCATCCAAGTTCTTGCAGTTTCAAATACGACTTCCGCACCGAATTCCGCAATGAAATCTTTATCGCCTGTCGCGAGATAATATTGAATATACGTATAAGCAATATCACCATTAATATGATACTGTGCCGTACCAGCTGGGAAGTACCCCGAGCACTCTTCCCCTGTAATGGTACGCCATGCGTAAGCGGCCCCCTTCTTGTGGCCTAGCTCTAACGCACGCTTCTTCGCTTCACCTAGAATCGTATAACGGTAACGAAGCAACTGCTTCGCCAGCTCTGGCTGACAGAGGATGAAGAACGGCAGGATATAGATTTCGGTATCCCAGAAATAATGTCCCTCGTAGCCCTCACCGCTTAAGCCTTTGGCTGCGATGTTACTGTATTTATCTTTGCCCACAGATTGCAGCAACTGATATACGTTATATCGAAGACCTTGCTCAAGTACCTCATCACCTTGGATCTCGATATTTGCAATTTCCCAAAAATGTTGTAAATATACTTCTTGTGCCATGTAAGCCGCTTGAATCCCTTGCGTTAATACCAAAGCCATCAACTCACGTCCGTGAGCAGCTGGATCTTCGTGTCGACGTGTATCTGTAAATACGTTGAATTTTGTGAATTGAACAATATCTTTACCGGCTGGGAACGCATACCGCACCATTACACTTTTCTCACCCTTGATCAGTTCACCGTTCACCGCAGGCGTTGTCTGATGAACTGTTGTTGCCGCCACTTGTAGCTTCGACGTATTTGTCTCAAGCACGATTTGTAAGGAGGTCTCGTCGAACACCTCGATATTCTTCATATCCAATAGCTTAGCATGACCCGATGCAACACGAGGGTCCTTCGCATTCGTATAGTTACTTACATTGCCATTCACGCCAGAGGTAATCGTCACTTCATCCTGACAATTGATACGAGTTACCTCAATATCTATCGTGAACAATTCGAGTGTTGTCAATGACGCCATGCGTGTGAATGAAATTTCGACCTCTTTACCTTGTGGTGAAATCCAGTGCACGAGCCGTACGTACTTACCTTCGCGCATATCGAGATAACGACGCTGGGAAACGACCGTCCCTGTGAAAAGATTGAACTTCTCCTCCCCAATATGAATAGTCACATCCTGTACATCCATCACATTCACAAGTTTCTGTTGTGTATCGGGAAAGCCATACGCGCTCTCCCCATATAGCATCGGTGTAATATCATAAAATGCATTTATATATGTTCCACGAACCGTTGGCTCGTCACCTTCGTAACCTTCTTCAAAATTACCTCGAACACCTACATAACCATTAGCCACATTAAAAATACTCTCACTAACGCCGAGGTCTTGCATATCCCTATGATTCTCAATAATCCAGCCCGACTTCATATGAAGGCCCCCTCATCCAATTTTATTTCACAGCACCTGCCATAACGCCTTTAATAATGTATTTCTGTGCGAACAGATAAAAGATAATAACCGGAATAATCGATACGACAAGTCCTGCCATTGCAAGGTTCCACTGAATTGTAAATTCTCCAAAGAAGAAGAAGGTTGACAATGGAATGGTACGAAGCGCTGGGCTTGTTAAGGTCAAGGATGGAAGTAAATAGTCATTCCAAATCCACAATAGATTCAAGATTCCTACAGTCATCGTAATTGGCGTAAGCATTGGGAATACAACCTTCCAGAATGTCTGCCACGTATTACAGCCCTCTATCATCGCCGCTTCTTCAAGAGCAATCGGTACCCCTTTAATAAAACCATGATAAAGGAAGACCGACATACTTAGCCCAAATCCGATATACATGAAAATTAGGCCATAATGTGTATTAATCATAGAGAAATTAAGTGATGGGATATCCCATTTGTTTAAATATTGCATTAGCGGAATCATCACCGATTGAAACGGGATGAGCATCGTACCTACGAATAAGAGGAGAATGCCATTGGACAATTTATTCTTCATGCGAACAAGCATCCAAGATGTCATCGCTGAGAAGATAATAATAAGCCCAATACTAATGACACTCACTAAGAGCGAGTTTTTAAATGCTGACAAAAAGTTCATTTTATCCATTGCCGCAGCATAGTACTCGAAGGAAAAGGATTTCGGCAGGCCGAACGTATCGGTGAATATCTCGGCACGTCCTTTGAACGAATTCACAAACATAATATACATAGGCAACAGCATAAGAAGTCCACTAACCCAAGCTATAACTTCAAGCAATATTGAAGTTGATTTATTGCGACGTTTCATTATTGTTCAACCTCCCTTTTCTTCGAGATAACGACCTGCGTAACCGTCACAACTAAGATGACGAGGAAGAAAATAATCGCCTTGGATTGCGCGAGCGCATATTGATTCATACTAAACGCGGTTTTAAAGATATTCATTGCAACAAGCTCGGTTGTACCGTAAGGACCACCGTTCGTTAGTGAGATATTGGTATCATATTGTTTGAATGCGTTCGACAGCGTCAAGAACAAGCTGATCGTGAAGGCTGGCATAATGAGTGGGAACATAATTTTGCGGAATCGCATCCATCCGCCTGCGCCATCCATATCAGCTGCCTCCAGCACCTCATCCGAAACACCTTGAATAGCTGCGATGTAGATGATCATGACGTAGCCGGCCATTTGCCATGTTCCTACGAAGACCAGCGCCCAGAAGGAAGCCGTCGGATCATCCAACCAATTGAAGAAGATCGAGCTATTCCCCATTACTTCTCCAACCTGTACGAAGAATTTCGTGAATACGAACTTCCAGATGAAACCTAGGATCAGACCACCGATCAAGTTCGGCAGGAAGTATATTGAGCGTAAAAGATTACGCGACTTAATTTTGGAAGTCACCAGCATCGCGAGTGAAAGTCCGATAACGTTAACGAGAATAATCATGCATACGGCATATTTAAATGTCAGGCCGAAGGATGTAAGAAAATCTGAATCTTGAAACACCCGTACATAATTATCGAAGCCTACAAAGTTAGAACCTGCAAATTTAAACCCATCCCAATCTGTAAAAGAGTACACAATCCCCATAACGAATGGAATGATGACTACATTTATAAAGATGAATAATGATGGAACAATAAAAGCTGCGGCTATTAAATTTCTCTTTACACTTTTCTTCAATGGTTTCACCTCTTATCCATTTCTACAAAACAGGAAGAGGCCGCTTAACGAATATTCGAGAAGCAGCCTCCATAGCCATACGATTATTTTTTAACCGCAGTCATCCAAACATTCTGAAGTGCTTCTAACAAGCCCTCGCCCGTTAATTTTCCTGCATAGTATTTTTCCATTTGGTTCGCAAACTCTTGATCTGCTCCCGCTGGGAATTGATCGAATACCCATTTCACTGTCTTGCTTTCACTTGCATAACGGTTCACTTCTTGGGATAACGGATCCATTTTGCTAGTATCAAAACCGGAGTACACAGGGATAAAGTTAAACTCATCCGTTACATAGTGCTGACCCGCTGGATCTGTTAGCAACCAATCCAAGAACGCCTTCGCACCCGCTTGTTGATCTTCCGATGCATGCTTGTTCACGCGGAAGAAGTTACTGTTACCTACCGCAATACCTTGATTACCTTCGAAAGGTACTGGCAAGAAACCGTATTCAAATTTCACATCATAATCGTTCAAGAGACCTTGTGCCCAGTTTCCTTGGTGAATCATCGCATATTGTCCTGCCGCGAAGCCTGCAACTTGTTCATCATACGTATCTTTACTCAAGTTCGTATGGTCTTTGATCTTGTCCAGATCAGCAACGTACTCTTTCAATTCAGGAATATCTTGAAGCTTCAATTCGCCAGCATTAATCTTAGCAATCGTACCCGATGTATCTTTCATTAATGCAAATGGCCAGTTAAATGGATGCATGAAACGGAAGTAAGACTCTTGTGCATACGCTATGGCCTTCTTCACGCCTTTCACTTGCTCTAGCTTCGTGCTTGCTGCAACAAGCTCATCCCATGTCTTAATATCGTCCGCATTCACGCCTGCTTCCTTGAACATATCCTTATTGTAGATAAGTCCGAAGCCTTCAAGCGCAACTGGCAAGCCATATAATTTACCATCATTACGCGCTGCTGTATCTTGTCCTTCAACAATTTTGCTAGCCGCTTTCATATCATCCAAGGGTGCCATATATGGAAGATATTTTTGAAACTCTGAGCCAGATGCTGTTGTGAAAATGGTTGGTGCTTTTTCAGGTGCGGAGCTGAATTGTGTCTGGAGCACCGTCATCAGGTTGTCACCTGCTGCTCCTAGTGCTTGTACTTCATATTTATCTTGAGTTTTATTGAATTCTTTCACTGCATCCTCTAGTGCACTTTGGATTTCTACTTTATTCTGAATGATTGTAATAACCGCTTTTTTACCAGTTCCTTTAGACGTTGTGTCTGTGCTATTTGCCTTGTTTGCCCCATCATCACTTTTTGCTCCACAAGCGACTAACGTGGATAACATAGCTACAGATAATAATGCTGCCCCTACTTTTTTCTTCATCTGCAATACCCCTCTTCTGAAGATTTCATAATTTTTATTTGTATTTCTAAAATTGAAAGCCTTTACAAAACTGATATTACACGATAATATAACACTTAATTATAAATTCTTAACATTAGTTTCGATTTATAAATACGGATTATATTGTAAAATCCTCCCTTAAACAGGTAGCCTAAAGGAGATTATCCATGCTAGACATTACTGCCGTCCTCGAACGCAATATGGCGAAGAATCGCTATCAGAACTATATGCACCCTTCCTATGAGCACGAAAAGAAGCTCGTCTATGCAATCCAACGCATTGATCGTGAAGGTGCCGTTAAAATATTGAATGAAATCAACTTGCTGGAACGAGCCAACCTGTCACCGAAGCCTTTGCAGTCGTTGAAATATTCTCTAGTCGCTAGCTGCACCATTTTTACGCGTGCGATCATTGAGGCGGGAGTCGATTCCGAGTCCGCGTTCATTCTCAGTGACCATTACATCAACTTAATTGATGAGAGCGACTCGATCGTGAAGACCGTTGAGATTGAATACCTCATGCTAAATAGCTTTATTAGTGTCATCTCAACCCATCGTTCGTATTCGTATGGACCCATCATTAATAAGACCATCGCCTATATTAAAAAGCACATTGAAGAGAAGCCTACGCTAGAGCGAGTTGCGGAAATCGTGCAGTTGCATCCGAATTACCTCGCAACGCTATTCAAACAAGAAACAGGGAGCACTGTCCTCAACTTCATCCATAAAGAAAGAATGGATGCGATCAAGAACTTCCTGATCCATACAAATATGGCGCTTCAGGATATTAGTGATATCTTCGGCTTCGCTTCCTCTGCCTACTTCTCTACCTACTGCAAGACGCATCTAGGCATGACCGCAAGGGAGTATCGAAAAGATCACATGAAATGACAAGCAAAAACGCCTTCGGCGTCCTTAAAGGACGGAAAGCGTTTTTGCGAGAAATATAAGGATAAAGTATAGCGTGAAACTTATACTTCCGTATATTTTTAAAAAAGGCGAATTCTCATTCATAGCTGAATGGAATCTCGCCTTTTGGTCCCCCTAATGATTACTTTGCATAACTAT
This sequence comes from Paenibacillus sp. FSL E2-8871, assembly GCF_038000345.1. Taxonomy (NCBI): domain Bacteria; kingdom Bacillati; phylum Bacillota; class Bacilli; order Caryophanales; family Paenibacillaceae; genus Paenibacillus; species Paenibacillus sp. FSL E2-8871. The sequence goes on from NZ_JBBOBV010000001.1 coordinate 4,302,738, forward strand.
CTCTTCGGTGGTTGCGGTGTAATCAGGAAGTTAACCGGCAAATTACTACCAGATGCTGCAGTGAACAATATCTCAACAGAGCCCCCTTCATCACCTGTACGATAAACCACACTATTCAAGTTTGCATTTGTAATACTGCCGGTACTTGGCATTTGAACAATTTGACCATTCACCATAACAGGTCCCATATAATTACCACCACGCGGGTTAAAGGTAATTAATGAATTTGGAGCAACATGTTCAAATTTGATTTTGTATAGTACTCCGAAGTTGCCTGCATTGGATGCACCAGTTCCTGACATAGGGTCGGTGCCCATCAAATTCAAATCACTTGAATTATCACCGATGAGAAGTCTCGCTGGTGTTCTCCCTACTTCATCCGTAACAGTCATGATACGTGTAGAATCAGCATAAGTCCCTCGGTTATGCACACCATCACGATCCAGTATTGGAAGCATAGGAAGTGTGGTTAACGGATCTTTATTCGCATCAATCATCATAACATTGTATTCAATAGGATAATCACTATATAAGTCCGCTTGGAGTGAAACGATTTCGCTCGGTTTTATTGCAATATTATTCAGATCAGACAGGATAGAGACGCTTTCACCAGGTTGCAGGACCGTTGTCTTGTAATCTTTTTTCGTTTGCATGGATTCCCAGTAACGTTGCACTGAGAGTTTACCCGTAGCTTCCGGAAAGGGATGTGGGCCTCCAACTCCTAAATATTCTGTTGTGATCGTCGTAGGGGATAGATTGTTGTTCTTAGCTATCACATATACCTTCATTTTAGTATTCATATTATTCTTGTGGTGAATCAAAAAGCGGGTTCCACCGAACGATGTTTCACGATAAGTAATCCCTTCCATATTTACGGTTTCTGGACTGTTAGCGCGAATAAGATTATAAGGCTCAGAAGTGAGCGTATAAGCTACCTTCTGCCAGTTTGGAACATTGGATCCGTCAACATCAAATACACTACCCGGAGAAGCGAACAATCTATAGAAATCTTCCTTACTGTACAAGACTTCACCCGTAATATTAATGACTTTTTCAAAAGTGCTGATTGCGCCATGTGAATCTTCTACTTGAATAGAAACTGTTGCAGGACCAGGCGTGAAGAAAGCTTCCGCTTTATTTGTCCAGGTCGTTGTTTTAATTGTATCTCCGTCTGGGTCGGTGCTCATATCCGTATAAGTGATCATCTCACCCATTTTGTAGGAATTCTTATCGGTCGTAAAATTTGCAACCGGCGGTGTATTCGGTTTTAGAATCGTGATCGTCGTGGAGTAAGGATCACTCCATTGTCCATTAGCATCCCTAACAGAGTAGGATACTACATATTGCCCAGGTGTATCATAGATATCCTGCTTCCCTTCCCACTTCTCTTCAACTATGGCTGAACCAATCGGTGAAGAGCTAGAAGTCAGGAAATTCACTGGATCACCAGCATAAATTATAGCCGGTACTGTAAAAGAAGCTTTAGGCTTCAAATTTAGCGAAAGAATGACTCGTTTTTGCACATTATCCACGGTATACGGAATGCCCAGCGCCCCAGTAATGGACGTCAATGGAATCATAAAGGTTCCTTTGAATTGATAAGCTGGACCTTTCATTGTCACATTCTTACCATTTACGGAATAAATCTTACTGTCTGTCTTGAACCGCATAACGTCGCTGCCTTTAGTAACAATAGTCTCTTTCGTCTTATAATCGTAAATGTATTTCACACCTACACGTTCAACCATAGCTCTAATCGAAACGTAGGAAACACCATTCTTTACTGCCATTGGCTGATTAGCCAAATATTCAATGCCATTCTGATACATTTTGTTACTATTCATCATAAGTACAAGCTGATTGCTAGCCCCTGCATTAACTATATCTGTTGTAATCGGTGGTGTGGTGGTCGCAGGTATAAGTGTAAGACTTGGACTCGGTGTGGGGGATGGTAACGTTGTTAAAGTAGAATCGGTTGTTACCCCTGTAATTGGCGTTACTGTCGCTGTTGGTGTTGGTGTTGGTGTTGGTGTTGCTGTTGCCCCTTCTGCTACCGGACGTGTCAATGATGGCAATGGATCAGTAGCTTCTGGAATTACTTCCGCAAAAGATGTAGTAGCCACTCTTACTCCACTGGTGTTACTGGAGGTAATATTTCCAGCTTCAGCAAAAACGGGCACTGCCGCAGCAGTCTGAGATACGGCCAATAGTACAACTAATGATAGTTTTTTTAAATGCATGATTTGACTCCTCTGCTCCATTTGTGAATATAAGTGGCCCCTAACTTTACCTTCCTCTTATATAACGAGACAGTGCTTTTACTTCATGGTACATTCATTATTTCAAATCGTATTATTTGACGCAGTAGATCTCAAAAAGTTTCATTATAAGTAAATAAAAAACAATGTTGTATATTAATTACACCATTCACCTCTATCTCCTTTATTTGTTTTTCCTATAAACTCCACCTAGGCTTTAACCCAATTCTCCAAGCAAGCATATACTAATGCCATAGAAACTACTGGCACGCCGAAAATAAACTATGACCTTACCACTATCGGCGTACGGGCTGGAGGGAAATCCGTGCTAAACATCATCCACGCCTCTTCTGCAGAGACGCCCGCTTCACTACAAAACCATTTCGAGATTTTTCGTGAGCACACCATTGGAACTCGGCATCAGATCACCACACCCTATGGTAGACAGCCACTGCTGTATGCCGATTGGACCGCAAGCGGACGCTTATATGAACCGATTGAACGGAAGCTGCAGGAAGCCTTCGGTCCATATGTTAGTAATCCACATACAGACTCCAACACGACCGGTTTAACCATGACACTGGCTTATAATGAAGCGCGACAAATTATTAAAAAGCATGTAAATGCTGGCCCTCAGGACATCCTGCTCTTCTGCGGAAATGGAACAACAGGAGCCGTAAACAAGCTGCAGCGTATCATGGGCTTAAGACTCCCTGAGTGGATTCAGGACTATAGCTCCCATTCGATGGAGGAACGTCCTGTGATCTTCACCAGCCATATGGAGCATCATTCCAATATCCTTCCCTGGCAGGAGGGGATTGGTGATGTTGTGACTGTTCCTCCCGGAGAAAACGGAAATATAGATCTTCAGCAGCTTGAAGCCCAGTTGAAATTGTATCAGCATCGCCGCTGGAAAATCGGTTCATTTACGGCTTGCTCCAATGTGACCGGAATTCAGACTCCCTACCAGAAGCTTGCCGCGATTATGCACCGCCACGGAGGCCTATGTTTTGTAGATTTTGCCGCCAGTGCACCCTATGAGCCTATCGATATGCATCCTGTCTCACCGCTGGAGAAGCTGGATGCAATCTTTTTTTCTCCGCATAAATTTCTGGGTGGACCGGGCACGAATGGCGTTCTAATTTTTGATGAGGCTCTAAGTAATGGACGTATTCCTGACGAACCGGGTGGAGGTACAGTGGCTTGGGTCAATCCTTGGGGAGGACGGCGCTACACCAACGAAATAGAGATGCGGGAAGACGGGGGAACACCGGGGTTTCTGCAAGCTTTTCGGACGGCACTTTGCGTGAAGCTGAAGGAACAGATGAATGGAAACGGTCAATATATGGTGATTAGAGAGCACGAGCTATGCCAGCAATTAATGAACGGGCTCCGTAGCATACCCGAATGCTCGCTGCTAGCTGGACATCATACAGAACGTCATGGCATTGTCTCTTTTACACTACGTGATATTCATTATAATCTTGCAGTTCAACTACTGAATGATCGCTTTGGTATACAAGCCCGGGGTGGTTGCTCTTGTGCAGGTCCTTATGGGCATTACTTACTTGAATTAGGGTGGGCGCAATCTGCTCAGATCGCTGAGGCAATTACTGTAGGAGACCAGTCGCTTAGACCGGGTTGGATCCGCATCTCTCTACACCCCATTATGACGAATCAGGAGGTAGAGAGAATTGTATCCGCTGTACGAAATATCGTGATCCATTTCCAACAATGGAAACAGGACTATTTTTATGATGCTTCTACGAACAGTTGGACCCATATCTACAATGAGGATCCCGCAGAGGCGAAGGTCAAAGCGCTTTTTTCGGTGTAGTTCCCAGCTTATTGTGTAATGTCCTTCACCATGTCCAGATCGGCAGCACTAGCGTTGGAGATAACTTGTTCTACATTTTTACAACCTGGAATTACACTGGTTACTGCGGGATGCTGAAGGCACCACGCCAAAGCCCACTGCGCCATATCGAGTCCAGAAGGGACTTCATTGGCAGCAATTTCAGCTACAGCGCGCAGCTGTTTTTGCCTTACATCCTCTTTATGGTTAGCACGCACATCACCCTGACCAAATACCGCATCCGGCTTGTACTTGCCGCTTAAATAACCACTCGCTAACGGAACACGCGCCAACACACCTAATTTATGCTCGATGCAGAGTGGAAGAATCTCTTCCTCAGGTTGACGATCCAGCCGATTATATACTACTTGTATGGCCTCTGCTTGCACATCCGCTGCTGCAGAGGTCTGATGTACACCTGAGCCTGATGCACTTATCGAGACGCCTAAATGACGGATTTTCCCTGCCTGCTTCTGTCTGTCGAGCATGCTCCACAGCTTGTCATTATCGAATTGCTCATCCGTTCCGGAATGGAATTGATAGAGGTCGATGTACTCAGTCTGAAGTGCACGCAGGGAATCATCCAGTTGCTTCAGCACATCCTCAACACGCCATAACTGTTCCCGCTGCAAATGTCCCTGAAAATGATGACCGAATTTCGTAGCTACAATCCAGTCCTCACGTTTCCGGCGAGCCAGATAACCCCCGATGAACTTCTCTGACAAGTGATCTCCATAACATTCTGCCGTATCAATCAGGTTAATACCGAGCTCTCCAGCCTTATCTAGCATGGCATCGACTTCTGCTTGAGTGAAATCCTTGCCCCACTCTCCACCGAACTGCCAAGTACCCAATCCGATCACCGATACATTCATCCCTGTACTGCCAAGTTTACGATATTTCATCATCATTTCCTCCTTTGTTCTATTAAAATAGTCCATTCACAGTACTAAGCGGCCTTGTTTCCATCTTCCACCGTTCTAGCGAACCGCGCCTCGATGGCTTTAACTCCCCATAGTGACAATCCAATAAACACCAAGACATAGATGATCTCCCACGGCTGGCGGATAAATCGTTCCAGATCATTTCCAATATATGAAACTGCGAATACCATGATCGCTTTGCCCACAGTGAGCGCAAGGAGGTATGAACGAAACCTCATACCAGCAAGACCAGCAGCCATATTAATTACAACGAAGGGGCCAACCGGGAATATACTAAGCAGAAATACATAACTGAATCCGCTTTGCCGCACCCATGTCATACTTTTGGCTACCTTTGGCCGTTCTGCCCATTTTCGCAGATACCGATGCGAAGCTACTTTGCGAATAATCCAAAATGTTGTCACACAGCCCGCAACCAAGCCGATCCAAGAATACAAAAAACCTAACCATAAACCATATACAGCCCCGTTTAATCCGACGATCGCAATAGTTGGTAGTGGTGGTATAAATGATTTCAAAAACGTTAACGCAATGCCCGGAAAGGGCCCAAACGAACGATATTGTTCAAGCAGATGCCGCAGATTATCCTCTGTCAGCCAAGACATAATATCAAGAAAGTACATAACCAGCTGATCTCCTCATCCGATTGGAATTCTTAACACCTGGTCTCAATTATACACGAAGTTGCGAGCATTCCTACAGCTCTTCCAATATAAAGAAAACAAGCTAGAACTACATGAATGACAGTGGGTAAGTTCTTCGTTACGATAGACAAAATAAGATTAAGTTACTTCATTACAAAGGGACTTCAGGACACTTATCTTGACAGCACAACGATTAATAGTAAGATGAGAGTTGATGGAAATAAAATGAATTTATGGGGGCGTTATTTGTTGAAGAGATTGTCGGTTCTAGCAATGATATGCGTTTTGATATTTTCTGTAGGTCTTATTCCTGCTCCAGCGTCAGCAGCTTCGAAGGGATCCCACATTTTTGTGGATGGGGTGCCACTAAATTCAAGATCTGTGAGCAAAAACGGAGTTTCGTTCGTCCCTTTCCGAGAATTATTCGAGAAGCTTAAGATGAGTATAGACTATAACGCAAAACTGAAACAAGTTACGGGCACCAAAGGTGATTTGAAGATAACTTTTACTATTGGTAGCAAAACAGCATACGTGAATGGCCAGAAAAAAATGCTGCAGGCGGCGCCATTTGCTCAGAATGGCACTACGTTAATTCCGGTTCGTATCGTTGGTGAAGCAACCGGGAACGCCGTTTATTATTCAGCAGCAGCAGATGTGATTCAAATTAATAGCCCATCTTTTAAAGGTGCCTCTTACACCATTGACGGCATCCCGATCTTATTCAATGCCAATGGAACTGTCTTGTTTGGTCCCAACGCATTAAAAGACATGAATTTACAAAAGGAAATAGCTGAGATCGATGCCATTAAAGATTTCACAGCTAACGCTCCCAAAATTCGTATTGTCGGAGTACCGCCAACACAAGAACAATCCAAAGATCCCGGCTATAAAGGATACCCTGATTATTTTGACGCCAATTATGTAACCGCAGCCGGAAACAAGGAAACCTTGCCTCCGCTTATGAGCGAAGGTTGGATTTCCTTATCTATGCTCTCCGAAATTGAAAAAATCATTAATCTTGGAAATAGTGATTCCAACACCCTTAGCATAGGTAAATATGCTGAGATGGGCCTCGTAAGATACGATATCATTGTGACAGATGAATACAAAAAAGCAAAAACAGGCCAATTCACGTTAAGCGACATACGTGTAAAGAAATATAAGGGCACTATGTATCTTAACATTGAGGATTTACAAACCGTTGGCCTCATTGAGCCTAATTAAACTAGCTTGTTAGTTAGTTCAATAATTCAGAGAAAAGGCCATCCTTTTGCAGGGTGGCCTTTAAATTTTCATCATCACAACAAAAAAGCCGAGCACCAAGCCCCCGGTTTAGGAGCTTACTACTCAGCTTTCAATACCCGCACCTCAAACCTCTCCACTGTAACAACCCGCCTGCTCACCTTCAGCCCTCAGCCCCGCAACCACAAGGGTTGTCACGTACTTACGGGCATCCGCTGTCAGCAGTAACAGCTCTACCGAGCTTTTAGCCGGCTCCCCTCTGACAAACTTTATTCGGGCACCGTCCAAATCCTCTTGGATGCTGGCAATCGTATATCCTTTAAAAAGCAGCCCATCAATCTCCTGCTGTTCTTTGGCATATTCCGCAAAAGCAGACATTAGACTACACCTCCGCTAATTTCCGCCTTGGAAGGAAGAGGAGCCTCCGCTGCAAAACGCTTGCGCTTTAAATATTTTCCCGACCCGGGTTTACCAACAAATTGCTTGTCTCGAATCACAAATTCGCCTCGACTGAGAACAGAAACAGGCTCTCCCTTTACTTCAAAGCCCTCAAACGCATTATAATCGACGTTCATATGATGTGTTTCTGCGGAGAGTATTCTTTCTACAGCCGGATCAAAAATAACCAAGTCAGCGTCACTGCCTACCGCGACCGTGCCTTTTTGCGGATACAAGCCAAACAGCTTAGCGCTAGAGGTAGCAATAATGTCTACGAATTTGTTCAATGAGATCCGGCCTTTCTGTACACCTTCCGAAAATAGAATCGTAAACCGGTCCTCAATGGTCGGCCCACCGTTCGGGATTTTGGAGAAATCGCCTAGCCCCAGATCCTTTTGTCCTTTGAAATCAAACGAGCACTGGTCAGAGCCAATCGTCTGCAAGCTGCCGCTCCATAGCGCATCCCACAAAACATCCTGATTCCACTGCTCACGCAGGGGCGGAGACCACACGTATTTAGCACCTTCGAAATTAGGCTTTTCCAGCGCCGTCTGATCCAGCACTAAATACTGTGGACAAGTCTCGCCGTAGACGCGTAGTCCCTTTTTACGCGCTTCAGCAATCTTCCAAGCAGCTTCCGCACAGGTCACGTGTACAACATACAGCTGAGAATCTGTCAGTTCAGTTAGATAAGCTGCGCGTCCCGTAGCTTCACCCTCCAGCTCCGGCGGGCGGGTCAGCGCATGAAAGATCGGATCAGTGTTGCCTGCGGCCAAGGCCTGCTCAACAAGATATTCAATGACATCTCCATTCTCCGCATGCACCATAACGAGCGCACCTTCTTTTTTCGCGGCTTGGAGGGTCTTAAAAAGTGTGCCGTCATCCGCCTGAAAAGTATTCTTATAAGCCATAAATACTTTGAGCGAGGTAATGCCTTCATTCTCAATTATCTCCGGAAGCTCGCCCAATACTTTATCGTTTAATTCTGAGACCATAAGGTGGAAGCTGTAATCAATCACCGCTTTATCCTGCGACTTATGATGCCATGTATCTACGGCTTGCTGTAGCGGTTGTCCTTTGGTGGTTAAGCAAAAATCAATGACCGTGGTCGTTCCGCCATATGCAGCCGCAATGGTTCCCGTCTCGAAATCATCAGCTGTAACCGTGCCGCCAAAAGGCATATCCAGATGCGTATGAGGATCAATGCCACCAGGAAAAACATAACACCCCGAGGCATCTATAATTTCCGCACCAGGGACATCCAAATGAAGGCCAATCTCCGTAATAACCCCGTTTTCAATCGCCACATCGCCTGTATAAGTATCTGCTGCGGTAACGATGATGCCATTTTTAATAATCTTTTTCATCCTTACACCACCTCCACTTCCGAATAGGAGCCATTCAAACTGCCGATCACTTTTTGCCGCTGGTTCCAGGTCAGTGGGGTTGCCCCAGTATCCACTGGAACCATATCGATCGCGCCGTCTGCTGGACAGACAATAGAACAAAGATTACAGCCTACACAATCTTCCTCGCGGACCTGTAGAATAGCTTTCCCATCCGCATTAGTTAACATATCAATACACTGATGTGAAGCATCTTCGCAGGCAATATGGCATTTATTACAGTTAATGCAGTTGTTCTCATTAATACGGGCAACGACTTTATAGTTGAGATCCAGATCACCCCAGTTGGAGTATCTGGATACCGATTTGCCGATTAGCTCTGTTACAGAAGCTAACCCTTTATCATCCAAATAGTTGTTCAGCCCATCGATCATTTCCTCCACAATCCGGAAACCATGATGCATAACCGCTGTACATACCTGAATACCTGTAGCACCCATTAGCATAAACTCCACAACATCCTGCCAGGTCGAAATCCCTCCAATACCGGAGATAGGAATACCTACTCCCCGGTCACGAGCACACTCAGCTACCATACTAAGCGCAATAGGCTTCACAGCTGGACCACAATAACCTCCATGCGCACCTTGACCTCCAACGTTCGGAATCGTATTCCAGCTATGAATATCTACACCAGCAAGACTGTTGATTGTATTGATCATACTAATCGCGTCCGCTCCCCCCTTAACCGCATGGCGGGCAACGACGGTGATATCCGTAATGTTGGGCGTCAGTTTCACAATCACCGGGGTCGTCGCAACTTCTTTTACCCAGGTGGTCTGTGCCTGCACCAGATCAGGCTGCTGCCCCGAAGCAGCGCCCATTCCACGCTCAGCCATCCCGTGCGGACAGCCAAAGTTAAGCTCCAGACCGTCTACACCCACATCCTCTACCCGCTTAACAATCTCATGCCATTTATGCTGCGTTGGTTCTACCATCAGGGAGGCTATAATCGCATGATTCGGAAATCTTTTTTTCGTTTCATAGATTTCCTTCAGATTAACTTCAAGCGGACGGTCGGTGATCAGTTCAATATTGTTAAAGCCCGCAACCCTTTGCCCATTGAAATTTACTGCCGCAAAACGCGATGAGGTATTAATGATCGGATCGCCGAGCGTCTTCCACACCGCCCCGCCCCAACCTGCTTCAAAGGCCCGCTGCACTTGATAACCTGTATTCGTAGGCGGCGCAGAGGCCAGCCAGAACGGATTCGGTGATTTGATTCCTGCGAGATTAATACTTAAATCTGCCATTGATGTTCCCTCCCTGTCATGTAAAATCCAATTTGATCTCTACGCTCAACCCGCAGATCTAATAACGGCCTCCTGCTGGCCTGAGAATTGTTTAACAATCGCATGGGCTGCATCTTTTCCTTGCTGTGCCGCGGATACAACCATGGCCTCGCCTTTGCCTGAACCAAATATGATATCGCCAGCGGCATAAATTTGCGGATCGGAGGTTTGACAGGTGGCTTCATCCACCTTTACAACCCCACGGTCATGCATAAGACCTAAGGAATCTATTAGATCTAGACGACGCTTTTGACCAATAGCTATTACAACCGCATCTACAGGAATCAAGAACTCAGAACCCTCGATCGGCATAGGTATTGGACGCCCATCTTTGCCCAGCTCCTCCGTCAGCTTCATCTGCACACATTCCAGTGCGGTTACATTTCCAAGCTCATCACCCACGATACGTTTCGGTAAGGTAAGCCAGTTGAACTCCACACCTTCCTGCTTCGCAAATTCATATTCAAAATCATAAGCCGTCATCTCTTCGCGGGTCCGGCGGTAGACCATTTTTACATTTGAGGCTCCCAGCCGCACTGAGCAAGTCGCTGCATCAATAGCCGTATTCCCTGCACCAATGACAGCGACCCGCTGACCCATCAGCTCTAGTAGAGGAATGCCAGTCTTAGTGGATTCTACGAGCGCAATGGCGTCATATACGCCAGCCATTTTTTCACCTTCAATCCCTATTGGAGGCACATAACCCATACCCGCTGCCAAAACGATAGCATCATAATTCGACTTCAACTCATCTACAGAAACATCTACTCCGACTTTTACACCTGTACGTATTTCCACATCCAGCTTCTCTACCTGCTCTACTTCCCAAAGAGATACAGATTGCGGGAGCCGAAATGATACAATCCCATGTGTATCCAGCCCACCCGCTAACGCCTTCGCTTCGTAGATCACAACAGCAAAACCTTCACGGGCGAGTTCCCTAGCCGCTGACAATCCCGCAGGACCTCCACCGATTACGGCTACCTTTTTCCCATTAGGAATGCCAGCCTTAAATAATTGAACTCCGCTGTTCATCGCCCAATCTGTTGCATATCGCTGCAGCAGTCCGATTTGGATCGGCGCCGAGGCATCGTTTAACACACAGGCGCCTTCACACAGCTCATCTGTAGGACAAACACGAGCACAGCTGGCACCCACAGGATTGGAATCCATAATCGTCTGTGCCGAGCCTTTCAGATTGTCAGTGGCGATCCGTTTGATAAAGGAGGGAATATTAATGCTGGTCGGACATGCTTTTATACATGGGGCATCATAGCAATATAGACAGCGATTGGACTCATCCAGGGCACCCTTATGGGTCAGAGGCGGCTCAGCCTCGGCGAAATTGCGCATGAACATATCAGGTGTAAATGCTGTTAACGGAGATGAATGCTCCATCACTAGTCCCTCCTTATGGGTAATTTTTCATATTTGCGTTATATAATATAACATTATTTCAAGTTTCGTTTGAATATTTTGCTTACATCTTTAAATTATTGTAGTAATATAAGCATTAACAGAAATTATCTCTCAACGTTCTTCCTGATTAGGTTATATATACTGACATCCGTTAATCAAACTATAGTCATTTCGAATTTTCGTTGCATTAGACACTTTGTCTAATTTCAAAACTGTATTTTTTACGTGTGAGAATAGGCTGAGAATAACAGGGCATTAGCCGAAGGCCAGAGCGCAGAAGATCGAGGGGGAGTAACTATGGACTGGGAGCTTGTATTAACCATTCGTGACGCTTTAAAAAGACCACTATTCGCAGAAGCCGAGGTGATCGGCGGGAAAAGCGGCCTAAGCCGTGCCATTCGCTGGGTGCATGTGCTGGAAAGTGCCAACTTCGAGACTCTGATTCATGGCGAAGAAATGATTTTGACTACGGGGATTGGTGCAAGTGTCGATCTCCCTTCCTCCTTGGAGTTTATGCAGAACCTGATCGACAAAAATGCAGCTTGCCTATGTATTGAGTTAGGTACGTATTTCAGCACCATCCCGCAAGAGATGATCGGATTAGCCGATAGGCATGACTTTCCGCTAATCATCTTCACCCGCACGGTTCGCTTCGTCGATATCACCCTAGACCTCCATTCCATCATCATCAATCGGCATCACCGGATGCTGCAAGAACTCGAAAGCATCTCTCGTGAATTCCACCGTCTGACCTTAACCTCACAAGGAACAGTGAAGGTGCTGCAATTATTATGTAAAAGCACCCGCACACAAATCGTCTATATGCAACTGCAAGGCAAACCCTTATTCTTCCCGGCACTTCCGCCCGAAGAGCAAACTCCCCTGCTGAATTTCTTCACCACCTTCGGTGACGAGATGGAAGGCATTCAACCAGACATCGCTCCTTACACCCGAGAATATGGACAAAAGACGATTGCAATCAAGCCTGTAGGTGCGCTGGATCAGACCTGGGCTTACATTTTGATGGTATGCAATCACAAACCACAGGAATTCGACTGTCTGCTGCTGGATTCCGCCTCTTTGTCCATTGCTCAGGAGCTACTGCGTACCCGGTATATGGAGGAGCGTAAGCTTTTTTCAGAAAATCTATGGGTCGACGAGCTGATCAATGGTCGTATAGAGGATGACAATCGCTTAAAAGGCTTGATCGGTTCCAATTTCAACATGGTCAACGAACTCCCTTACCGTGTATGCCTTATCGAAATCAAGAACCCTAGAGACGTAAAATGGAACAGCTCAGAGAACGAATGGGAATCAATTACCTTCCACCTTTCGCTCATCCTGCGTTCCATTTTCGAAAAATATTCCCTACGTCCGCTGATCACACTCAAGAACAATCGCCTCACCGTCATCGCACTCGACATTCAATCGAAAATGCCTGGAAAAATGCGGCTTCAGCAAGCACTTGAGGCCCTTCAACATATCCGCTCCGACGAGAAGCTCAAAGATTTGCAGCTGGTCATCGGAGTCAGTAAATCGCATAAGCGCCTAAAACAGGCCTATTCCGGTTATCAAGAAGCCCTACAGGCATTGTCGTTATACTCCTGTTACCAGAAGTCACTACTCTTCTATGAAGAGCTGGGTGTATTCCAGTTGCTGTTGAGCTTAAATGACGGAAAAACGTTGCAGAACTTCATTCGCAGTTATCTCGGCCCGCTAATCGACCACGACCAAACCAAAGGCAGTGAGCTGCTGCTTACCCTTCGCGTTTATCTGGATCATGATGGTTCCAAACAAATTGCCGCTCGAAACTTATTCATTGTCAGACAGTCACTGTATTATCGTCTGGACAAAATAACAGAGCTGCTAGGCGAAGACTTCATGCAGCCAGAGAACCGGATCTCCATTCAGGTTGCCCTGCGCGCCTACCAATTTCTATATCCGGACAAAATTACTTTACCCAGCCCCCGCTCAGTACAGATTTAAACGTATCGATAATAAACTCTACATCTTCATCCGTGGAAGATAACGGCGGGGCGAAGGTAAGCACATTGTTGAACCCAGCTACCGTATCGCCATTCTTGCCGATAATAAGTCCTTTGGATTTGCATTCAGCAATAATGCCTTTCACAATACTCAGATCAACTGGCTTTTTGCTAACCTTATCTTCAACCAGCTCGATGCCTGTCACTAAACCAAAGCTGCGAACATCACCCACAAGCTTGTGATCCAGTAACTCGGCGAATGCAGTGTTCAGTCTTTTGCCCAAAAGCTCTGCACGCTCCACCAGCTTCTCCTGCTCGATAATTTCCAGATTGCGTAACGCTAGTGCACACGAAGCCGGATTGCCACCAAAAGTATTCACATGGCGAAAATGACCATAATCATCACTATTATCCTTGAACGCCTCATAGATTTCCTTACGAACAGCAGTGGCAGATAAGGGAAGATAAGCACTGGTCAGTCCCTTAGCCATCGTTACGATGTCAGGCTTCACATTAAAGTTGTGATGGCCAAACTTACGTCCAGAACGTCCGAATCCACAAATCACCTCATCCATAATGAGCAACACACCGTGCTTACGGCAGATTTCCTGCACCCTATCCAAATAAACCTGATGGGGTACAATGACGCCACCACCCGTAATTACAGGCTCCATAATCACCGCAGCTACCGTCTCCACGCCTTCCCAGATGATCATATCCTCTATGGACTGTGCACACTGGAGGTTGAATTCTTCCACAGTCATCCCGGCCGGGCGGCGATAGCTGTCCGGGGGAGCTACATGCAGAAACCCGCCTGTCAGCGGTTCATATTTATATTTGCGTTGGGCCTGGCCCGTTGCAGATAATGCCCCAAGCGAACTACCGTGGTACCCACGATAACGGGCAATGAATTTATGGCGATAATGCTGGCCGATTTGCTGCTGGTACTGGCGGGCCATTTTGAAAGCAGCCTCGTTAGCCTCTGACCCACTATTGGAAAAAAAGATCACGTACTCGTCTCCAAGCCACTCATTCAACTTCTCTGCCAGCGCAATCGCCGAGAGATGACTCTGAGTCAGCGGAAAATAAGGCAGCGTTAGCAATTGATTGTAAGCAGCTTCCGCCAGCTCCTTGCGCCCGTATCCCACATTTACACACCACAGGCCAGACATCCCATCCAAAAATCGATTGCCTTGTATATCCGTGATCCACGACCCACTTGCCGAGGCGGCAATCATAGGCGGATTTTTTTCACTATAAGGTGTAATGTTGTGCCATAAATATTTCCGATCCTTGCTCACCGCAAGCTCACTATCATTCCCCAGACTCTGCATAACATCTTCTCCTCTCAGCAGCTCATTTTCTCTAATAACGGGCAGTGATCATCTTTTTACGCGTATAGAATTCCACCCCATCACGGCCATTGGCATGCAGGTCTCCATAGAATGATTTCTTATAACCCGAGAAGGGGAAAAAGGCCATGGGCGCAGGCACACCCAGATTGACACCCAGCATTCCTGCATCAATTTCTTCCCGGAACTCGCGGATCGCTTTAGCGCTATCTGTGTAAATGCACGCCCCATTCGCGAATGGAGACTGATTCGTCACCGCAATAGCTTCACTTAAACTCTTCACACGAATCACAGACAACACCGGTGCAAAAATCTCATCCTTCCAGAGGGTCATTCCCGGCTGTACATGATCAAATATCGTTGGTCCGATAAAATAACCCACACCGCCCACAGCAGCATCTTTCCGCCCATCTCTCACTAACTCGGCTTGTTCAGCTTCACCAGTCTCAATGTAATAAAGAGTCCGATCCTTATTCGACTGGCGAATTACTGGACCCAAAAACACCCCGTCATCGGCACCATTACCAATCTTAAGCTCATCTGCAGCCGCAGCCAGACGACTCACTAGCTCGTCAGCAATATCCTCATGAACCACTACAACCGAGCAAGCCATACACCGCTCACCCGCAGAGCCAAACGCAGCGGCAATTATATTCTTCACCGCATTATCCAGCTCCGCATCAGGTAACACAATCGAATGATTCTTAGCGCCTGCCAATGCTTGAACCCGCTTCCCCTGCGCCGTTCCTGTCTTATATACATATTCCGCAACCGGCTGCGAACCGACGAACGAAATCGCCTTCACTTCATCATGCTCCAGCAGCCCGTTCACCACCTCATGCGCTCCATGAACCACATTCAGCACACCTGGTGGAAAGCCCGCTTCAGCAAATAATTGAGCTAACCGATTGACCAGCAGAGGCGTACGCTCAGAAGGCTTCAGCACAAAGGTATTCCCGCAAGCAATGGCGAGCGGAAACATCCAGCAAGGAACCATCATCGGAAAATTAAACGGGGCAATCCCCCCGATAACCCCCAATGGATAGCGGTACATCCCGGATTCAATTCCGGTAGCAATATCCGGAAGCTGGCTGCCCATCATCAACGTGGGGATGCCTGCGGCAAATTCCACACACTCAATTCCACGCTGCACCTCACCTTGCGCCTCTTCCAGACTTTTGCCATTCTCCAGCGTAATCAGCTCGGCCAGCTCATGCCAATGCTTTACCAGCAGCTGTTGATATTGAAAAAAGTAGCGGGCGCGACGCGGCACAGCGACCCTTTTCCACGCTTGAAATGCCACAGCAGCCGCTTCTACCGCCGCACTCAGCTCTTCCTTACTGGAAATGGGCACATAAGCAATCACTTCACCCGTCGCCGGATTATATACCTCTTCATCTCGCCCGGACGACGATTCTACCCAAGCTCCATTCACATAATTCTTAACTCTTTCAGCCTGCGTTACTAGGAGAGACATAGCTCGCACCTCTTTCTCTATTTCAGATGCACTGATGGACTGCTGATTATAATAGATGACCGCCAGATCAGGCGGCCATCCACAATAACATTAAGCTCAGTTGGTTATTTTGCCGCCATTTCTACGATTTCGTTCGTATAAGCCTCATCTACCTTAGCAGGCTCTTTAATAACACCGAACTTTTGCGAAATATCAGCCGTTTGCTGGAACGCCGCTGCATCGGTATATCCCATCTTCGCACTGTCAAAGCCCTCAGGCAGAATCAGCTTGGCAACCTCGGTCATCATCGTCAATTGATGCTCCTTAGTAGTACTGCCGTCTTCTGCTTGCTTCATTACACTATCCACCGCAGCCGCAGGATCAGCAATTGCATCCTTCCAGCCTTTCAATGAGGCACGAACAAACTTTGCCGCAGTCTCCTTGTTCTCCGCAAGCCATTCCTTATTAGCGAACAGATTATCCTCTAGCATCGCTACGCCTTCTGTATTCATATCGATGACATTTAGATCCTCAGCCTTAACACCTGACTCCAACACTACTTGGTACTCGTTATAGGTCATCGCTGAGGCCGCATCGATCTGATCGCCCAAGAACTGATCCATCGTGAACCCTTGCTTCGTAAAGCTTAGATCCTTATTCGGATCGAACTTATATTTATCGAATAACGCTAATAGTTCAAATTCGTTGCCGCCCATCCAATTGCCGACTTTTTTACCCTTAAGATCAGCGGCTGAGTTGATGCCCGCCGATTTTTTGGAGACCAGGACCAATCCGCTCTTTTGATAGATTTGCGCGATCTGCACCAGCGGCATTCCCTCTTCAAGACTCGGCAGCAAGCTGGCTACCCAACCCACACCGATATCTGCGGAGCCGCCTGCCACTTGCTGCTCTGGAACAATATCCGGACCTCCCGGCAGAATCTCTACATTTAGTCCTTCTTCCTTGTAATATCCTTTATCCTGCGCCACAAAATACCCAGCGAATTGTGCCTGCGGCACCCATTTCAACTGCAGCTTCACTGTAACTGGATCAGCCGCTGGTTCAGCCGTAGCACTTGCCTCAGGAGCTGTAGAAGCTTCAGGGGCAGTCGTAGCTTCGGCTGCCGAGTTATTATTGTTGCCACCGCAACCCGCCATTAAAGAAACACTCAACATCATCACGATTGCCAACAAACCACCACGAAATTTGCGTTTTTTCCCGTTCATCAATCGAACTCCCCCTATCGTAATTTAAGTTTGTAACAAGCACAGTATGGACAATCATCGTGGTGCGTTGTATGCATACAGCCGTGGGCGGTTTCTCTTTCTCCATTAGGACTGGATGTACTGATGGTAAGGTTATCTTTGCGAAGGATGCCACTTAATGAATACTTTCTCCAGCCGCTCAACTACTAAGTAGAAGAGCACTCCGGCAATTGCGGCCAGAACGATACATGACCAGCCCAGCGGCATTTTGGCAACTTTAATGGAATTGGAGAGCAGATACCCAAGCCCTTTTGAGGAGAAAAAGAATTCCCCAACAATGGCGCCAATCATACTCGCCGTCGCGTTGATCTTCAGTGCTGTAAATACATAGGGCAGGCTATTGCGAATCCGCAGATAACGAAACACTGCCGGCTTACCTGCCGCGTAGGAATGCATCAGATCCAGCGCCAATGGATCAATCGCCGCCATGCCTTTATAGGCGTTGATCGCCATCGCTGCCATTGTAGTTGCTGTTACTATGGCAATTCGTGAGCCTATCCCATCTCCAAACCACAGATTCATAATGGGCGCGAGGGCGACGATGGGCACAGCATTTAGAGCAGCAACCAAAGTTAAACTTCCACTTCCCCAACGCGGCCACGCCGTAGCAGCTAAAGCGATCAGAAATCCGATAGCAGAACCAACCAACATTCCCAGCACAGCCTCAGTAAGGGTGTATCCGGTATAGGATAGCAACATGCTGAAATTATCCCTCATGGTCGTGGCAATTGCTGTGGGCAACGGCAGCTGATATTTCTTCAGATCAAAGATCTTATGAAAGAATTCGAACTCCCATAGCCCAAGAAACAACACCCCCGCCAATACAGGCAGCAGCACCCCTGCGCTAAATATCCTCTTCAGCATTCGTGAGCCGCCTCGACTCGCGGTAGCTTCCGCAGGTTTCGGAACGGCTACAGCATTCTTTTGTGTAGCCGTTAGCGCCGGCTGAGCCATTTCTTTACCACTAGAGCCTATAAATGAAGCCTCCCGAACGGAGTTGGTTTCCATTAGCGGCTACCTCCTTTCGGTCGAAATTCAGGCTGCCACGGCGCCACCAAACGTTCTATCAGACTGATCAACCAGTAACTTACAATCCCCAACAAAGCGCCGACAATCACCGTAGACCAGAACATGTAGGTATGAGAGCTGCCGTAGTAGAGATTACGCAGCATGATTACGCCAATCCCGTGCTGCGCACCCATGAGCTCTACCAGGATAGCACCAGTCACTGCGAGCGGAGCAGCAATCTTAAGCCCTCCGAACAAACCCGGCAGGGCCGCTGGAAATCTGAGTTTCCAATAGACTGCCCACGGCTTCGCTGCGTAAGAATGCATTAATTCCAGCGCGGAAGGATCCACACTTCGCAAGCCACGCAGCATATTGAGAGCCACTGGGAAGAATGTAATATAACCCGAAATAATAATCCGTGAAGTCTGCTCATCTCTCACAATCCCATAAATGATCGGCGCCAGCCCCAGGATCGGAATCATCTGCGAGGCGATAGCGTAAGGAAAAGTTAACCGTTCTATCGTCTTCGACAAGCTCATTAGCACCGCCAGCGAAGCACCAGCCACCGCACCAATCAGGAAGCCAACACCAGCATTGCCAAAGGTGGCAGCCCCCTCTTTCAGAAGCGTGCCACTATACTTCCACAGCGTGGATAGCACCTCATGAACGTAGGGCAACTTGGACTGAGCTAACGGTGTCTCCACTACATGGAGCAGCATCCAGGAGGTTCCTTCCCAAACTAGCAGCAAACCAAATATCCAGACAAACAACGGCAGCAGGCGACCCCGTACAAAGATACTGCCCCCTTTCATCCCTACACCCCTTCAAAGCTGTCGCGAATACTTGCGATCAGTTCGAAAAACTCTGGGCTGTTTCTCATTTCCGCCGTTCGCGGACGTGGCAGAGGAATTTCAACCACAGCGGATAAGCGACCTGGATGCGGGGAAAGAACAAACACCCGGTCAGAGAGGAATATCGACTCAGGAATACTATGTGTTACGAAGACAATCGTGTTCTGCACCTTGCTCCAGACAGATAACAGTTCTTCGTTCAGACGCTCACGTGTAAACTCATCCAGTGCAGAGAACGGTTCATCCATCAGTAGAATTTCCGGCTCCATCGATAGCGCTCTGGCAATCGCTACTCTTTGCTGCATCCCCCCACTAAGTTGCCAAGGGTATTTATCCGCGAAGCTCTGCAAGCCCACTAGATCAAGAAGCTCCAGCGCCCTCTCTTCACGGATCGACTTTTTAACTCCCATCAGTTCCAGCGGCAATGTGATGTTATGCTTCACCTTCCGCCAGTCATACAGCACAGGACTTTGAAAAACAATGCCATATTTCTGCGCCAGCCTTGCCTCTTTAGCACTTTTTCCAGCGACTACAATGTTCCCGCCCGTTGGCGCGATGAGATCGGCCATCAGTCTCAAAAGCGTTGTTTTGCCACATCCTGAAGGTCCGAGCAGTGAGACGAACTCCCCCTTTGCAATATCAAGACTCACCTGATGCAGTGCAAGCACTTCCGCAGCTTCTGCCCTATAGCGCATTTCAACATTTTCCAGCTGAATTTCAGGAATATTTGTCGCGAGTAATGACATACTCAGCCCCCCCCTTATCAAAATAAGCTATGCAATTAATGTTAATTAATCTGACTCACTAGAGAGTGTGTCGAGTTAAAATCTTCTGTTGTGTAGTATTAACTAACATGTTACACGCTGCTCACTGGACTCTCATTAGACAATTAGTAAAATAGCTCCCGCTAAATCACGTCATTTTGTCTAGGGGACATTTATTCGAGTTTCAAATGAAGTGATTTTTAAATATTTGTAGATTTGTGGTAATATTTATCCATATCTTTCCTCAGTAGGAGACAATAGACCCATGGGATCTGTAATTTCGAATTATATTGTTATTGTGGCTATATCTGGTGTCCTGAGCGTTTTACTAGCCCTTTTCGCCTACTATAAAAAAACGGATTTCTTAGGAATTAGAGCCTTTGTTATAAGCTCCTTCACTTCCGCGATTTATACCTTCGGCTTCGCACTAGAACTGTCGGGGAAAACACTGGAGGAAATGAGTTTTTGGATTAAAGTAGAGTACCTGGGGATGCCTTTTATAGCGCCCGCCAGCCTTATTATGGTGATGCATTTCGTAGGGCTGGAGAGTCTAATTAAAAAGGGCATGCGAGCAGCGCTATATATAATACCGTTCATCACAACACTGATGGTGTGGACCAATGATTACCACCACCTCTTCTATAAATCCATTTATTTGCGAGACAATACGCCCTCCCCACTCGTTGATGTAGTGATGGGACCTTGGTATATCGTTCACGGCAGCTTTACTTTTGGTTGTCTACTGGCAGCTATCTGCCTTATGTTATGGCAGTGGAACCGGATGAAACGAGTATACCGGAGACAAATCGTTACTATTCTAATTGGACTAAGCCTTCCAACGTTAGGCTCTTTTTTATATTTAATGGGCCTGACTCCCTACGGGATGGATCCCGTTCCCATCATTATGAGTATCACTTCCACCCTATATATCTGGGCTATCCTATCAAGAGGTATGCTAACAGCTGCGCCTATCGCCCGTGAGAATCTGTTCGAAAGCATGCGAGATGGGGTGCTTGTCACCGATCGTTCGGACATGCTCGTCGATTACAATCGCGCAGCCGCGGATATGATAGAAGGACTTAATTCCTCGGCGATTGGTAAATCGCTGGCTCAACTGTTTCTTAATGCCGGCAAAGATGCCTTGTCCTATGTTATGGATACAGAGCCACTGCTACGCGAAGAACGTGAAGTTGCTTGGATCAAAGGAGACGAGATTTGTTACTACCAAATTCGATCCTCTCCCGTACAGAAACAAGGGGGATACTTAGCAGGACAAATGATCATGCTGATTGACGTAACTGAACGAATACTGCTTCAAGATAAGCTGCGTCAATTGGCTACGATGGATAGTCTGACGGGGATTTATAACCGTACCTATTTTTTGGAGCTGAGCCGAGGGCTTCTTGTTCAGGCCGCGAGCAATCGGAGTTCACTATCGATTATTTTGCTGGATGTAGACTTCTTCAAAAGCATTAATGATCGATTCGGACATCAATATGGAGATCAAGCCCTTCAGCACATTGTCGAGGTATGCAACAGACATATCCGGGAGGGTGACATCTTCGGACGTTATGGCGGTGAGGAATTTGTGATCTGTTTGCCAGATACGTCGCTGAAGCAAGCCGCACAACTCTGCGAAACTATCCGCGCAGATATTGAACAAAGTGTCTTGTATACGCTCATCGGGTCCATTAACGTGACTGCCAGCTTCGGAGTAGTAGAAGCCCTAAGTCCTAAAGCCACTCTAGAAGAGCTACTGTCAGAGGCTGACCATGCTCTGTACAGTTCCAAACGAAACGGACGCAATGCTGTCCACCTCTCCCAGAGATCAGAAATTACACTTTTCAAGCCTATATAAATCGCATCTTTGTCCCTCCCAGCGCATTCATCAGCCTGCCTTATTTTTCATAGTCTGTTTTTACGTTTAATAAGAGTTATCTGAAAATCTAATCAGAGTGTAGAAAAAATTCGCTTTATGGATATGGAGGCGCAAGAAATAATGAGGAACCATACAATGATGCAATTTTTTGAATGGCATGTCGCTGCGGATGGGAAACACTGGGATCGCCTGAAAGAAACAGCTTCCGCACTAAAAGCCGTAGGCATTGATTCTGTTTGGGTACCTCCTGTGACAAAGGCTGTCTCCGCCGACGATACAGGCTATGGCGTGTATGATCTATACGATCTGGGCGAATATGACCAAAAAGGTACGGTACGCACCAAATATGGCACCAAACAAGCACTAATTGAAGCCATTTCGGAATGTCAAAAAAACGGCATTGCCGTATACGTTGATTTGGTCATGAATCACAAGGCAGGAGCGGATGAAAAGGAAGTCTTCCAGGTGATCGAGGTCGACCCTAATGACCGGATGAAAGAAATCTCCAAGCCTTTCGAGATTGAGGGCTGGACTAAATTCACCTTCCCCGGCCGCGGTGATGAACACTCTTCCTTTAAATGGAATCACAATCATTTTAACGGCACTGACTTCGACGCCAAGTCGGGGCGAACAGGTGTATTCCGTATCGCAGGCGAGAATAAAACATGGAACCAGAATGTTGATGACGAGTTCGGCAACTACGATTATCTAATGTTCGCAAATATTGATTACAGTCATCCAGAAGTCAAAAAAGAAATGATCCAATGGGGAAAATGGCTGGTGGACACGCTCCACTGCAGCGGCTTTCGCTTAGATGCCATCAAGCATATCAACCATGAGTTTGTGAAACAATTCGCGGTAGAAATGTTTAATAAATGTGAGAAGGATTTCTATATCGTGGGCGAGTTCTGGAATTCGGATTTAGAATCCTGCCGACAATTTCTAAATACCGTCGATTATAAGATCGACCTCTTCGATGTTTCCCTTCACTACAAGCTGCATTCAGCTTCCTTGGGGGGTAGAAACTTTGATTTAACCAAAATCCTCGACGACACACTGGTGCAGACCCATCCTACCAATGCTGTAACGTTCGTTGACAATCATGATTCTCAACCCCATGAAGCTCTGGAATCTTGGGTAGATGATTGGTTTAAGCAAAGTGCTTATGCACTTATCCTACTGCGACGCGACGGATATCCTGTGGTCTTTTATGGAGATTATTATGGGATCGAGGGACCTACACCTGTCGCAGGCAAAAAAGAGGCGATTGACCCGCTGCTATATACCCGCTATCACAAAGCCTATGGTGAGCAGAAGGATTATTTCGATCATCCCAACACGATTGGCTGGACACGACTCGGCGTGAAAGACATCGAACGCTCCGGCTGTGCGGTTGTGATTAGTAACGGAGAGAACGGTCAGAAAAGAATGTTCGTAGGGGAACAACGCGCGGGTGAAGCATGGGTAGATTTCACTCATAATCACAAGGCGACTATAACGATTGAAAAAGATGGCTGGGCGACCTTCCCGGTCAACGGTGGCAGCGTATCTGTCTGGGCTCTGCCTGATGAAAAAGCCGACGAAAAATAAAGGTTATGTTACTCAAAATAGATGAGGCTGCTCTCGAAAGTAGTGAATGCTGCTTACGGGGCAGCTTCATCTATTTTATGGAATAGTCCAAGTAAAGATCTCACTTAACCATTAAACCTTTTCAGATTGGGTAATGATGGCAGACGATGATGAGGATATGCAGCGGGGATGTGCGGTGGGCGTTTTTGCGGTGGGCGGAGTGGGTTTAACACTAATTAGGGAAAAGCTCCCTAAAAATATTCGATATTCGCTTATAATCAACGAAATTAGGGAATTCCTCCCTAAAAATTAGGGTAATGCCTTGATTTCCCACCAAATCAGATGAATTTTAGGGATATTTTCCCTAATTATAAATCTAATGACCAGTAATCTTAGAATTTCAGGGGGAAATTCCCTAATTGTTATGTTGATGTTTCACTCAAACCATCATTTGAAACTTCAATTAACCTTCAACGCAAAAAAAGGGTCGTACCCAAGTAGCTAAAACTACTTTGAGACGGCACCCTCTTCTTTAGTTAGGCCAATGTACATAGAGACTTCACGCACGTCTCACTCTACTCCTCCGCCCTAGGATGGCGGGATACTAACCTCACCAGATCGAGTGTTAAGATCGGCAATGCTATAGAAGCCGGATAAGCCAAGTAACGCGGTTCCCACTCCGGGCTGAATTTTTCTTTATAGCGGCGAAGTCCGACAAAGCCGTACCAATGCCCCCCTCTTTTAAATACGAGATGAGCCAGCTTCTCCTCTTTCAAGGCCCCAGCATTCTCACCCACACTGGACAGCGGGGCATTACCTAGATTGAATCGATGATATCCCTTAGATTTCGCCCATTCTAGCAAACGAACAAATAAATAATCCATCGTTCCGTTCGGCACATTCTTTCGATGGCGCATCAAATCAATCGATAAGGTCATACCCTGATCATACCCGTGTGCAATCGAAGCAAATGCCAGTATCGTCCCTTGGGCATTCCTCAGGAGCACGATTGGAGCCAGCTGTAGATAGGCCTCGTTAAACCAACCCAGCGAATACCCTTTTTCGGTGCGCCCATTCAACCATTCGTTCGAAACGGATCGCAGCTCTCGTAGCAAATCTTCAGCGTGCGGTGCTTCTACAACTTCGAAGGCATAGCCTTCCCGTTCAAAACGGTTGCATACGCTTCGCAAATCACTGTTCTTTTTGCCACTGAGCGTAAAGGTATCGAGCGTTACTAATGCCTCTTCCCCCAGCTTAAAAAATCGATATCCCTGCTCATGATAGATCGATAAGAAATCAGGTGTGGCCTGATAAAAAACTACGACCAGACCGTACTTATCTGCAGCTTGTCTAAATTCACTGATTGCATCATTCATGAGACTTCTCTCTCCCAATGGATCACCAAGGACTACAAGCTTATCCCTAACCCTAGCGAAAGCGAGCAACACCTTGCCTTCTTGCGCCCAGAAGAAGCTTTTATCACCCAAAAACAACATATGAGTTAAGGCATTGCCTTGAACTTCACCTAGGAAGTTTTTCAGCCTTGCCATATCAAAATTTCCGAATAACTCCTCCGGTTTACGATGGGGTCTAAGGGTGATCAGCAAAGTAAGAATGATCCAAGAGAAAGCTAGTCCCCCTACGGCTGTAAAAGCAACATGACTATGCCGCTGTAGCCACTCTGGCTCTACACCGGGCGGGAGATGCTTTAGAAATCCACGATGGACATGGCTGCCCAATAGATAATAGCTTAGGGCAATTACTGAAGTAAGCGCAAGCCACCAAATCGTACTCTGTCTGCTTACGGGAGCACTGATCCGGTAGAACCGAGATCTGGAGATCCACAGAATGAGTGCAACTAGGAGCAGAAACAGCGCCTCTTCATAATCAAAGCCTTTAGCCACCGCAAACACAGACCCGGAAAATAATAAAATGCTGGTCCAGATGTACGCGCTACGAACCCGTAATGTAATGCCTCTCGACAACAAAATGAGCATAAAGCCAATAAGTACAGATAAATGATGTGAGAGCTGCATGATCGAGAATGACAATATTTCCTCTGTAATCTTCAGTCTGTACAACAATCCGGGCGTAGCTGTTGATAGTAAGAGAATAAGCCCGCTAGCTAGTACAAGCTTGCCTAGAGCCCACACACCAAGATCGCTCAGAAAGGTATACTGACCCGGCCAACCCCAAATCCTCTGCCAAATGTTAAGAGCGGGTTCGAACCCTGGAGCTGAACGATCTTGACCCTTTTTTCCCTGCAGACCAAATTCCAGTGCCGCCAGCACCAATCCAATCAGCCATGGAATGAGATAATAGAACAATCTAAAAATAACAAGCACTGCCATGGCCTGATCACTTTTAAATCCAAGCTGCGTAAGACCCAGCAATGCAATAAGGTCAAAAGCACCGATACCACCAGGCGCCATACTCAAGATGCCTGCGATAGCAGCAATCGTAAAGATGCCGAATATAACTGGAAAATGCACCTCGTGCAAGAGATGACTACTGATTGTCCAAAACGTTACGCCAGCAAAACTCCATTCCAGAAAGGAGGCACCTACAGAGGCAACTACTGTAAGCCAGGGTGTTCTACCTTGTCCCCGGTTAATCCACTTTGCATAAAGAGCAGAGCGCTGTACAAACACAAAAAACGGCAAATAAAGCGCCATCCCCCATACCGCAAATACTAACCAATGATGCTCTTCCAGCAACGCCGTTGCCGGGAGTAAACCAAAAATATTTGCCCAAGAAAGTAAAGATAACCCGGTAATCATGAGTGGTGATAAAAATACGATTGCCGGCGTTAGGACGGAAGTTGACACTCCGCTTTTTTTGTACATCAACGTCCTTAAACCCACTCCAGCCAGACCTGCAAAACCAATTAAATTATTAAATGTATTAGCTATCCAAGCATAACGGAAGGTGTCCCACAGCCCTACTTTTAAACGAAAATGTGCTCGTATCAAATAATCATAAGCACTCATTACAGCTACTGCGAGAAGTGCAAATCCGATCATTTGCAAAACGGCAGATGTAGGCACTCTTCTTAGCTCACGCATAATAAGTCCTAAATGAACCTGCTTCAGCTCATGTTGCCCCTCCCAATACACCAGCGCTATGATAGCTACTGGAAAGAGGGCTCTCACCGCCCGAATCCGATAGATGGTTAAGAACAGCCTTACAATTTTGAATCTTTCTAATGTTTGTTGTTTTGATTGCATTAGGCCACCTACCCTTACCGCCGACACACGTTGTGCTAGACAATTTTTACAACCATTTCATTATAACAATTATTGGAATAAAAAACCCATGATAATCAACACCTACTACATTAGACTGCCAGCACAGCCCTAATCCCTGCAATAGTTAAAAAATGTTAGTGAAATTCTATTTAGCTAAAGAACATTGAGACTGTAGTTTACACATAAAATTGCACAACAAAAAGGACATCCCTCACGGCAAAGGATGTCCTCTCTGTTATGTAGCACGGGTTTAACTAGCGTTTATACTCGAATATCAAATCTGCCTTTACTATCCGTTGTTGCGGTAGCGATCTCTTGCGGACTTGCTGCAGCAAGCGCATTGTTCGCAGGTTTGGCAGGCGCCTCTACACCACTGCCTGCGGTGGAAGCACTGCTCTGAGAATTCTGCGAGATTTGTGCCTCGATGGTCTTAATCTGTTGCTCAATTTGCTTCGTTTTCGTTTCCTTGGTCTTGTCATCGTCTGAGCTGGCATTAATCTTGTCTAGTTCAGCTTCCAGCTTCGCTTTTTGTTTCTCAAGCGTACTGGTATCTGTAGCGCTAGATGTCGAGGTAGTATACGATGTGGAACCTGAGACTGCGGATATACTCATGGTCATCCCTCCCTTCCTTACCTCCAATATAATCCTTTTGCAAGTAAGGAACGTTAAGACCCGCTGAAAGTTTGCTGAAAGTACTCCATGCTAGGTTACAACGAGAGACTGCTAGGAGCTTGCTTTTCCTCGTCTAACAAGCAGCAGATAAGATAGAATCGAGAGAATTCCTGTACATGCCATCACAATCGCCATCGGAAGTGCGGATTCAACTCCCCCAAGACCCACAAGTGGCGCTACACAGCTACCTAGCAACAGGGGTATTAATCCGATTAACGCCGAGGCACTGCCTGCAGTTTCGCCTTGATCTTGCATCGCCAGTGAGAAGCTGGTCGCTCCGACAATCCCTACACTGGAGACAACCGCAAATAGACAGATCAGAATAGGGATCAGTCCTCCTCCTACTAGAACCGTTAGCAGTAGCAAGATGCCCCCCATCGTACATAGCAATAGTCCACTGAGTAACAACTTAGTCTCACTTACCTTCCCAGCAAGTCTACCGGCTATTTGGCCAGTAATAATAATCCCGATCCCATTCACTGCAAAGATCAGACTATATACCTGCGGGGTAACCGCAAAAATATTTTGCAATACAAAAGAAGAACCT
Organism: Paenibacillus sp. FSL E2-8871; assembly: GCF_038000345.1. NCBI lineage: Bacteria > Bacillati > Bacillota > Bacilli > Caryophanales > Paenibacillaceae > Paenibacillus > Paenibacillus sp. FSL E2-8871. The sequence goes on from NZ_JBBOBV010000001.1 coordinate 4,330,832, forward strand.
GAGATATACGCGAACATAGATGCCGTAACGAAACCTTGAGACAAGGCATAACCCATAAACTTACGGTTGCCCAGCAATACCCGGAAGGTAAGCAGTGTACCCTTCATTCCACTCTTAGAGCGTCGCTCCTTCGGCAGCGTCTCCGGCAAGCGCAATAAAATAGTTAAACAAAAAATAATTCCGGCAGCAAATAATACGAGGAATATCCCTTGCCATGTAGTCACCCTTAACAGCTGGCCCCCAATAACTGGAGCTAATATCGGTCCGAGACCATTCACAATCATCAATAGTGAGAAGAACTTCGTGAGTTCAGAGCCACTATATAAATCACGAACAGCCGCTCTAGAGACAACCACCCCCACTGAACCAGCAAGACCTTGAATAAACCGCAAAACGATCAGCAGGCCAATCGAAGGACTAAAAGCACATAGCACTGAGGAAACGGCGTAGATGAACATACCTATAAGCAGCGGACCGCGGCGGCCATATACATCACTCAGCGGTCCAGCGACCAACTGACCTGAAGCAAGTCCCAGCAAAAAGAAGGTCAGACTAAGCTGCACTAAAGCAGCGGTCGTACCGAAATCCGCGACAAGCGTAGGCAGTGCCGGCAAATACATATCAATCGACAACGGGCCGATCGTTGTAATGGAGCCGAGAATCACAGCCAACTGTAATCTCTGCTTCCGTGTTGGTCCATCTGCGGCAAGCGTATTACCATTTTGAATTCCAATCATGATCCTTACTTCAACCTTTCTAAAGCAACCCTTGGGCCTTTTTTTGTATTCTTCATACTAACGTAAAGGAAGTGAATTGATCAATCCTTTTATGGAGGGTTATAGGTGCCTGTAATCGAGTAGGAGGGGGCGGTGAGCCCCCGACCTCTCACACCACCGTACGTACCGTTCGGTATACGGCGGTTCATGAAATATTCCGTAGTAAGTTGTATCTGTCCATTAAGCTCTTAAGTCCATTGGTTTCCCAGTATCGGTTATTCAATGCTCGTGACAAAATTGGACTCCCTGCAATTCGCCAGTACCCTTTTCGGGTATTTCCCCACTCATCCGCTTTATCCTTGCGTACGCCTAAGGATATTAGTCTTTTGACTTGGTTCTTGGGTTCTTCCATTGCTTCCATAGGCACATTCTTAGCCTTCTTCGTATCCACTTATCCATGTCTCGAAAGCTACTTGGTGTATCCGCTAGCGAGAAGTATCCACACCATCCCATAAGATATTGGTTTAGTTTCTGGATTCGCTCTTCCATCTTCATCGGCTTCTTTCGAGAGGTTATCTCTCGAATTCTAACCTTCGCTTTCTGCAAGGATTGCTGTGCTATCCTCACCTTTGGTTCTTGGTCCACACTAAAACTAAAACCCAGAAACTTCCGTTTCCAGGGGCGGTCTACCGCACTCTTGCCTTGGTTTACCTTGAGTTTTAGCTTCCCCTCAATGAACCCAGTGACGGATGCTTTGACTCGTTCACCTGCTCTTGGAGTTTTCACGTAGATATTACAGTCGTCCGCATAGCGCACGAATCGGTGTCCACGTTTCTCCAGTTCCTTATCCAGTTCGTCCAGTACAATATTAGATAATAACGGACTCAAGGGCCCCCCTTGCGGCGTTCCTTCTAATGTCGGCTTTACTAATCCATTCTCCATCACGCCCGATTGAAGATATTTACGAATAAGTAAGAGGACCTTCTTGTCCTTCACTTTCTCCGCAATCTTCAACATAAGACGGTCATGGTGGACGCGGTCAAAGAATTTCTCCAAGTCTAGGTCGACTACGAATCGATATCCTTCTTTCATGAATTCTCTAGCTTTCCTCACCGCATCATGTCCCCGCCTTTTGGGACGAAATCCATAACTGTGCTCGGAAAACTGTGGATCGAACAATGGGGTTACCACCTGCGAAATGGCTTGCTGAAGCATTCGGTCTGTCACGGTAGGTATCCCTAACATCCGGACACCTCCGCCGTTCGGTTTCGGGATTTCGACCCGTCGTACGGGGCTCGGTTCATAGGTTCCTTCTTCTATCGCATGCCGTAGGGTTTGCCAGTTTTGTACGATGTGTTTTCGTAAGGATTTTACGGACATGCCATCTACGCCATGGCTTCCTTTATTGGCTTCAACACGCTTTAAGGCTTGCAGAAGATTTTCCCGTGACAGCAACTGCTCCAACATTTTTTTTTTACCTCTCTTTACGTGATTTGCATCTTCCTCTTGTGCCAAAGATGAATTCAGCCCTGCTGAAGTCCCCCACGGGATTCACCGCTTCCTTCTTCAGTTAGGTCCTTACGGATTTTTTTTTTCTGCTTTCATCACTCATCTCGAACGCCTGGATATACAAATACCTATTTCATGTTCAGCCCTTCCGCCCGTGTTGCACCACGGGGCGTACTATGGCATCTGCTGACTTCTGTACGTTCAGCTTACCTTCACAGGTAAGGTTACGGAAGTTGTTCCGCGTTCCGTACAGATCTCCCCAGGTAAGAACGCTATCTTCCTCTCCATCTATCTGCTTCATTTACTCTCGCACGCCTTTGGCAGTAAGGGTTTTAGTTTGTTTAGCAACCTCACCCAACGTACGCTAGCCTTATATGAAGTTCGTGTTCCTCAGACCGGAGATTTGCCGCCGGCTTCCTTCAGATTCCACCTCACGGTGGACACCCTTGCCTTAGACTAATGGCTACTACTGCCTTCGCCATTCGGGACTTCAACCCTATAGATAGCGCCCATGCTGGGCGCACTAACAAGAATAACCGCCATTCGGCGGTTATTCTGATTGTTTATGCATTTGTAGATGTGCTGCGTATTTGCAACCAATCTCTAGCGGCTTCAGCCTCAGCAACACTCAGGCGATGACCTTGGTTGCCCCAGTGTGTTGTAACCTCTGCGCCTGCCTTCTGTAAAATAATCTCCAAATCCTCAGTCTCCGACGAAGCGATAAGTGGATCATTTGTGCCAGCTCCGATGAAGATAGATACTCCTTCCAGCGAAGGAAGCGTAATATTCCGAAGCGGTACCATAGGATGCAGTAGAATTGCAGCGCGGAAAACATCCTTATAATGGAACAGCAGACTACCCGCAATGTTCGCACCGTTAGAGTAACCCACGGCTACCAGATTGTTGGCATCGAATCCGTATTGCGCTGCGGCTTCATCCAGAAACTGCTTGATCTCGTGAGTACGGAAGATTAGATCTGCTTCATCGAATACCCCTTCAGCTAACCGCCGGAAGAACCGCGGCATACCGTTCTCTAGCACATTCCCTCTGATGCCCAGCACCGATGAATCAGGAGATAACAACCCGGCAAGCGGCAGCAAGTCCTGCTCATTGCCTCCAGTACCGTGAAATAATACAAGCGTGGGCTTTGTTACATCTTTACCTTTATGGAATACATGAATCATCCCTGCTTCACCTCAATTTCTCTTATTTGAATAGGACTTAAATTTCCTTCGATAGTCGCACGATGCGGTTCATACCAAGATGGCAGCATCAGCTTTTCACCCAGCGCATCCACCGCTTCATCACGAGCAAAGCCCGGAGGGTCCGTAGCAATCTCGAAGAGGATTCCACCTCTCTCACGGAAATAAATCGCATTAAAGTATTGGCGGTCTTGAACCGGTGTCGGATGATGTCCATGACTCTGCACATGAATCCCCCATTCCTGCTGCTCAGCGTCATCTTGTGCACGCCAAGCGATATGGTGAACGGTGCCTGTACCTCCTGCTCCTTGCGGAACCGGTGTTGTCTTCAGATCAATAATATTACCCAAATAACCAGTAGTTCTATAACGGCTATACCCGTCTCCATCAGCGATATGCTTCATTCCCATTGTATGGACAAGCGTTTCTGCAGTTTGCGACGGATTGTTACTGTATAGCACAGCACCGCCGAACCCTTTGATAGCATGCCCCGTGGGAACTCCACCGAAAGACCACTTGCTAAGCGGCCCTTCCTCACGTTCCACAAGTTCAATGCGCAAACCATCATAATCAGCAAAGGATAGATAAGATTCCGAGATTCTCTGCTTAAGAGTAACCGGAATTTGATATGCCGTAAGACGCTGTTCCCAGAATGTCAGAGAGCCCACTGGCACTGCGTAAGTCGTTACGCCAACTTGCCCACTGCCAATTCTGCCTTTACGCCCGGTAGGTGAAGGAAAAAAGGTAATAATCGTTCCCGGAGCACCTACTTCATTCCCAAAATATAAATGATAAACTTCCGGAGCGTCAAAATTAATCGTCTTCTTCACAAGCCGTAGTCCTAGAATACCGGCGTAGAAGTCAACGTTACGCTGAGCATCTCCAACAAAAGCGGTAATATGATGGATTCCTGCAGTTTGAAGTGTCATAATGATAAACCCCCTTCTTAGTTAAAAATCAATGCATCCAGAGAAATCGAACCTGGCCCTGTAAGTGCTATACCTGCAGCGACTACCAGTACCGTAAGCGGAAACTCAATTCCGTTCGAAGTAGACCAGAAGCCATTTGGAGCGTGAACCTTAATGATAGCCCCCAGCATTGTGGCAACAATCAACACCGCTGCAACAGGCGTCAGAAGGCCTGCCGCGAACATGAATCCGCCTACCAGCTCCATTAGTCCTGCTAATACCGCCATAGTAACCCCCGGTTTAATGCCGATGGATTCCATCCAGCCACCTGTACCCTTCGGGCCGTAACCACCAAACCATCCAAACAACTTTTGGGCACCATGCCCTATAAACGCAATCCCGATCACTAATCTCATCAATAATATTCCTACACTTATCATTGTTAATCCACTCCAATTTTCTTTGATTTAATTATCTTAACATTAAGATATATGATAAAAATTTTTATCTTTCAGTGGCAAGAAGCAGCGAACTGCTTCCGACCTTATAAAAACGCCCTTGATGCGATATTTCAGCGCTCCTACACACCTTTGCCTAGCTTCTTCAGTAATTCAATCGCCTGACCCTTCTCATCCTTATCCAGTCCACGCATCAAATCATGGATCGAAGCCACATGACGCGGGAAAATCTTATCGAACAGCTCACGCCCTGCATCCGTTATCTCCGCATAGGTCACGCGTCTGTCCTCGCTACACGGCACACGTTTCAGAAGACCTTTCTTCTCCAGCTTGTCGATATTATAGGTGATGCTTCCACTCGTAACGAGAATCTTCTCCCCGATCTGTTGTAGCGGAATACGGGTCCGGTGATATAGCACCTCAAGCACCATGAACTCGGCAGATGCCAGCCCATAACTCTTCATATCCTTCACAGCTTGATCCATCAAGCTTCTGTAAGCCTTAGATAATACAACAAATAACTTTAAAGAAGACGCCTGATCCATCTCCGTAGTATTCTCTGTATTGCGAACATTCTCTTCGGTATTACTCATCATTCCCACCTCCAGTTTGACAGCGATGTTGTTCAATATAAAGTAAATGTCTTTACATTAAATATCTTTAAGTTAAGATAACTATACTTCCTCACACTACCTTTGTCAACCTTGCCACTCTAAAAAGATAACATAAGGTGCTTAACGAGCTGTTAATGTTCTTTCTACGACTTTTTAGGAGCGTGATGAAAATCACTCTAAGTTTGACCTGACCCTTAAAACGGCGTATTCTTGTCTTTACGAATGACTATTTAGTAAGCGATTTCACTTCTCTCAAAGGAGGCAACCTGATGGTGGAGGAACAAGCTGGTGCGCGGCGCGTGCTGATCGTAACAGCCGTAGCTGCAGAGCGAGACGCGGTCCTGCGCGGCCTACAAGGCAGCGACAGGTTCCATGTGATTGCTGCCGGCGCAGGTACGGCAGCAGCTGCGGCGGGAACCGCCGCGGCACTCGCAGCCGGATCTTACGGCTGCGTAATCAGCGCCGGGATCGGCGGCGGCTTCCCGGGGGTGGCACCTTTAGGCTCGCTGGTCGTTGCCAGCGAGATGATTGCCGCCGACCTCGGGGCCGAGACGCCGGAGGGCTTCCGCAGCGCTGCCGAGCTTGGCTTCGGCAGCGTGTCCGTGCCGGCTGACCGCGGCACGGTACAGGCAGTTTCGGCCGCGCTGGCAGCGGCCGGACTGACCGTAAGCACGGGGACCGTGCTTACGGTCTCGACGGCGACCGGCACCGCGGAGACGGCCGCCGCCCTCATCGCGCGGCATCCCGGTGCCGTCGCGGAAGCGATGGAAGGCCACGGAGTTGCCGTGGCCGCTGAGGCGCTGGGGCTCCCGGTACTGGAGCTCCGCGCCATTTCGAACCCGGTCGGTCCCCGCGACCGGGCCGCCTGGAAGATCGGCGATGCAATGGAAGCATTAACGGCGGCAGCCGCTATACTATTGGAGGTGCTGTAATGACAACTGAGCTTAATATCGCTTTTTCCCCTTGCCCTAACGATACCTTTGTATTCCATGCCTGGGCACACGGGCTTGTCCCGAATGCACCACAACTTAATGTAACCTATGCCGACATTGATATTACCAACACGCTTGCTGCTAATGGAGAGGGACCTGAAGTCCTTAAAATCTCCTATGCCGCTCTACCTTGGGTTCTTGAGCGCTACAAATTGCTGCCATGCGGCGGTGCACTGGGTCGTGGCTGCGGGCCGTTGCTTCTTACAGCAAGTGGCCCAACCGCGATTAAACGTCCCGAGAAGCTAGCCGGACGCCGAATTGCCGTACCTAGCGAACGTTCTACCGCTTATCTGCTCTTCAGATTATGGGCAGCACAGCATATAACGGGAGGGATTGGCGAAATCGTCGTCATGCCTTTCGATGAGATCATGCCTGCCGTACGCGATGGACATATCGACGCTGGACTGGTAATTCACGAAGCCCGTTTTACTTACGCATCTTATGGTCTTAATATGCTGACTGACCTGGGCAGCTGGTGGGAAAGCGATACCGGACTGCCGATTCCACTCGGCGCGATCATTGCTCGCCGCGATCTGGATGCCGATGCCATCACTGGCTGGATTCGCAGCTCTCTACAATATGCGTGGGATCATCCTACCGATTCTAGAGATTATGTGCTTAGCCACGCTCAAGAGCTGGCTCCAGAAGTGGCTAAATCACACATTGATCTCTATGTGAACGACTTCTCGATGAATCTAGGCGATGACGGCTACGCTGCAATCACCTCCTTACTAAATCGTGCTGCAGCAGAAGGACTTGTACCTGCCATCGATCCTGCATTACTTCGGTAGCATTTGCTAGACGTTCTTAGCGCACTTTAAAACTAGACATAACCCACAATCCCCGGTACACCATAAGGTGTTCTCCGGGGATTTTTGTTTGAAATATAAGAAAGTATAAATTTCACACCATACTTTATGTCTTATATTTCTCGCTTAAACACTTACCGTCCTTATAAGGACGCCGAAGGCATTTATGCTTGTTCTGAGTAACATTTCCCGCGATTGCTTCGATCCATTATTTGGCATGGCGAAGCGATGGCTATACAATAGAACTATAAATAGGTTCTATGAAGGAGGATCACATGATACCTGAAAACAATAGCAAACAAAACATCGATCGATTTCTCGGCTTTCAAGAGGACTATGACCGCTACCGTCCTGAAGCTCCTGCCATGATCATTAAGCTGCTGACCGACTACTTAGGCAGCACACCTTCAGTCGTCGCAGATATAGGCTGCGGCACGGGCTTGTCTACTTTTCTGTGGAAGGATGTCGCGGACAACGTAATTGGCATTGAACCGAATCCAGATATGCTGGGAAAAGCAATCGATAAATTAAGCCGGATAGAAGATCCTCAATCCATCACTTTTGTACAAGGTTATTCTAACCAGCTTTCACTTGCAGCGGACAGCGTAGACATAGTGACCTGCTCACAGTCATTCCACTGGATGGATCCTGAAAGCACACTTCGAGAAATCTCCCGGGTCTTGAGAACAGGTGGTGTCTTCGCTGCCTACGATTGCGACTGGCCTCTCCCCCTTCAACAGAAGGTAGAAGAGCGTTACAACCAACTGATCTCCAAATCCGAGGAACTGCTCGCCTCACTCTTACCTGATGCTGAGAGAGCACATAAATGGGACAAAGAAGGGCATTTGTCACGGGTTCAGGCTAGTGGAGCTTTCTCTTTTGCAAGAGAGATCGTATTTCATAATCTTGAGTCCTGCGATGCACAGCGCTATGTTGGACTCGCTCTAAGCCAAGGTGGAATACGAACCGTGCTGAAGCAAGACGCTGCCTTACTCGATCAAGACATTGCTGATTTCAGCGCTGCCGTCGAAGATCATTTCCAAGGACGCACCTTAGAGGTTCTGATCAGCTACCGAATGAGAATCGGCATCAAATAATCTCCACCCCTTAAGCGCAAAGAACGCCCCGATTTCCTTATTTAGAAGGAAGGTCGGAGCGTTTTCTTATTTTATTTGACTTCTTCCATGAACAAATTTAGGTTCTCAACGATTTCCTTAGATCTGGAATGGTGTAAATAATGTCCGCCTTCGAATGTCATCACTTTTCCATGCACAGATTCCTTAACTTGCCCTTCATGCAGAGGAATCCAATCTTTCACGGTTGTATTATTCGCTTGTATAAAGAATATAATGGGAAGGTTCTTGTCGAATTTCAACCCTCTGGCTGCGACAAAGTTAGGATATATATGTTCCATTTCATTTAAGGTAGTGGAATTATTCATATTTTTGAGTGAGATCAATTTCATTTGTTTTTTGGTCTCATCATCAAATGGCAGTCCATCATAAGGGTCACCGCTTAATTGCAATCCCAATCTAAGGATACCCGAGTCTTTGAGCAGCTTTAATTTTTTTATCGGGAATTTAACATCCATACCGCCTTGCTCAGGAACACTACTATCAACCCCCACAAATGCACTCACTTCGTTTGGATATGTCTTCGCATATTCTAGTCCGTAAATACCTCCAATAGAGTGACCCATTAGAATATATTGGTCAATGTTTAGATTCTGTACGGCTTCATGAACCTCACTTATGATATTCGCTGTAGTTCGTTCCTTATCGGTCTCATCACTTAATCCATACCCAAACGGCTCAACCGCGACCACTTTGTAAAATGGTGATAACTCATCAATCAACGGCTTAAAATCAAGTGCTGGCGCTCCAGTTCCAAAGCCCGGGATAAGCACAATAGTCTGCTTCCCTTGTCCTTGGATCAAAACATTCATACTTTTTCCGTCAACAGGAACTAACTGACCATATTGATGTATTTTTTTCTGATCAGATTTGTTGCTAATCACATTAACTGTATAAACAACAGCTAGAAAAAGCACGATCAAAATCACTATTGCTCCTAATATTTTAAGCAACAAGTTACGTACTTTATGCTTTTTCTTTTCATTCCCCGTTTTTATTACCTCTGTTTGTGTCACCCTCATCTTCTCCTGTCCTAATCTATTTATTATGTCGCCTTAACGTTTCGCTAATGAGATCTTAACCAACGATGATGTACTCCTCATGACCACAATATGAACTAAATATGAATAGGCAAAAAAAAATACTACGGCAGCGCAAGCAAGAAATCTTACCTGTGCTACCGTAGTATGAACAATGAGGCGCGCGTTCAACCCCTCGCAAAATATCCTTGAACGATAATTATTCTGTCGGCACTATAATTGGTAAGGTGACGATGAAGGTCGTTCCTTGGGTAGGTTCGCTTTCCACTCGGATATCCCCTTTATGAAGCGATACGATCTGTTTAACAATGGCTAGTCCCATCCCGCTACCGCCATACTTGCGACTGTGAGAACGATCAGCTTTAAAGAAGCGTTCAAATATACGTTCTTGGTCCTCGGGAGAAATACCAATGCCAGTGTCGGATATTCGGACGATTACATTGTCCAAATCTTGTTTGATGCTGACGTTAATCACACTGTCATCCTTGGAGAACTTGATGCTATTTCCAAGGAGATTCGTCCACACCTGACTTAACAGATCATGGTCTGCCCATACGATTACTGATTTCAAATCAAGTTCAAAACTAATGTTGCGTGCCGACCATTGGGGCTGTATCGCCACGATTACACGTCTGATCTGTTCGTCAAGACTGAACGTGATAAGCCGCAGTTGTTGGGATTGCGATTCAAGCAAGCTCAGCTTTAACAAACTATCGCTCATCTTGGACATCCGCTCCGCTTCAGCAATAATAATGTCGAGATAACGATTCCGTTCATCCTCTGTGAGGGCTACTTTCTTGAGCGCAATAGCATAACCAGATATCGAGGTAAGCGGAGACTGAACCTCATGCGACACATTCGTTACGAACTCCCTACGCATTTGCTCAAGGTGCTGCAGATCGTGCATCATTTCCTCGAAGCTATTAGCCAAGGTACCTAGCTCACCCATCTGCTTAATATTCAATTCGACATTAAAATCCCCAGTTGCTATACGCCTAGTTGCCTTTGTAAGCCTTTTGATCGGTCTCACTAAGAACATAGAAGCGACCAGTATCAATACGCTTCCCGTTATTAACGAATACGCCAAAAAATTAAATAGCAGATTCCTCGTAGAAGACAAAGTAGGAGGCACAATCGGCTCCACAAACATCGCCTTCGTTCCCATTTCAGTTTTCAAAGGTAGTCCTAAGAGGTTGGAAGAACCTATACTCGGTTTAACTTGAACAGCTTCACCAGCCAATACTTTCTTCAGTTGCTCCCTAGTCACGGTAACAGGGCTCTCTCCATTAAGCACTCCGTAAGACTCAAACTGACCGTTCTCATCGTAAATTCGAATATGGTAGGAATCAAGCTGCTTCATTCCACTTATAAGAACATCCGCTTCACGTGATGGTAAGGTTTCGTATATCCGGGCGATGTCCTGACCAAAGCGAAGTAAGGGAATTCGCAGGTTTTCGTTTAATTTATCTTGAAATACCCAGGTTGTCACAAATAGAGAAATCAGTGTGCCTCCGATCACGGAGACTAGAAAGGTCAGAACAACACGTGTATATAACGATTTGATCATTCATATACCTCAAGCCGGTAGCCAAGTCCACGGACCGTCTCAATGCGAAAATCAGATGTAGACGCGAACCGTTCGCGCAGACGTTTGATATGCACATCTATCGTTCGATCGTCTCCAGCGTAATCAATCCCCCAAATCTGATCGATTAACTGCTCGCGCGTATAGACTTGTCCGGGTGTTCCAGCGAGCTTATACAGCAATTCGAACTCCTTGAGTGGCAACGTGAATGACTCTGTTCCTCTCATCACCTTATAGGTTTGCCGATCAAGGACGACGTTGCCGAACTGGATCGTCTGAGTGGAACCAATCTTGTATCGCTTCAATAAGGATCTAACACGAACCGTCAACTCCAGCGGATCGAATGGCTTCGTCAAATAATCGTCTGTCCCCAGTTCGAAGCCCTTCACCTTCTCCCAGGTTTCACCTCTCGCAGTTAGCATAAGTAAGGGAAGATCCGGATTGGCTTTTCGGAGCTCTTTACATAACGTCCACCCATCCATAATCGGCATCATGATATCGAGTACAACAAGATCAACCTGCTTTGAGGCGTAAACGGCTAACGCTTCTTTGCCGTCTGCAGCTTCGGCTGTATCAAATCCGTCGTTACGTAGAAATAAACAGACGAGTTCGCGAATGTTCGCGTCGTCGTCAGCAACTAGTATAGTAGGCATTCGTACCCTCTTTTCCTGTTATCCATCCTAGCCATTATACTACAATATACTTCCAGCCAAGAAGGAACGCCTTCGGCATCATTTAAAGGGTGATGATCGTTTCACGAAAGCGCAAAACTTATACTCTCTTTTATTTCAAAAAAGAGCGTCTAACACGGTAATCCGCATGTAGACGCTCTTGAAGTCGTTTGACTTTACCTCCAAACGACTTACTTTTTATTCATCTTAAACTTCAGGAAGAGCTCATTGTAATGAGCAAGCATCCGTTTGCCAAGATTATCATACACCTCAAGCCGATCCGTAATCTCAGCTGGCGGGTAGAAACGGGTATCCTCGGAAGTTTCCTTCGGAAGTAGCTCCAGCGCAGGGATGTTAGGTGTGGAATAACCTACGTATTCTGCATTCTTAGCCGCTACATCTGGGCGAAGCATGAAGTTAATGAACTTATGCGCTCCATCCACATTATCCGCAGTTCGTGGAATGACCATGTTATCAAACCACTTGTTCGAGCCTTCCTCAGGCACTACATAATCCAATTTATCATTCTCATCCATGATCTCAGAAGCATCACCGGACCACACAATCCCAACGGCAGCCTCTTCATTGGCAAGCAGCATCTTGATCTCATCTCCGACAATCGCCTTAACGTTAGGAGACAGTCTATTCAGCTTGGTCAGTGCTTCTTGCAGGTGAGCCTCATCCCGGTCATTAACGGAATAGTGCAGGCTGTTCAAAGCCATACCCATCACTTCGCGTGCTCCATCCACCAAGAAAATGTTGTTCTTCAGCCTGCTGTCCCAGAGGGAATCCCAGCTGGTGAAGTCCATCCCTTTGGTCATCTCCGGGTTGAAGATAATCCCGACGGTTCCCCAGAAGTAAGGCACGGAATACTTGTTGCCAGGATCAAAGGAAAGGTCCATAAACCGCGGATCAATATTCTTTAGATTCGGAACCTTGCTATGATCCAGCGGTATGAGCAAATTTTCTTCTTTCATCTTAGCAATAGCGTAATCCGAAGGAATTACGACATCAAAAGTAGTTCCACCCTGCTCCACTTTAGTTAGCATAGCTTCATTAGAGTCAAAAGTTTGGTAAATGACCGTTAATCCGGTCTCTTTTTCAAATTCCTTCAACAGATCAGGATCGACATAGTCGCCCCAGTTATAGATAGTCAGTGTATTCCCACCGGAATAGCCCTCTCTCGAGTTCATCCAGGAGCCCAAGTACATTAGAGCAAATGCCGTGATCATGATCGCCAAAAAAGCATTTACCAGCTGTTTCATCTAGGCACCCCCGCTTCCGCCACTGGCTCCGCCACAGCTTCCGAGGTATTCTGACGGTTCTTCTTAAGGGTCAGGAAGTAATAACCGACAACGAGCAGTATCGTGAACAGGAAGATCAGTGTCGATAGCGCATTAATGGATAACGACACCCCTTGCCGAGCTCTGGAATAAATCTCAACCGATAGCGTCGAATAACCATTACCCGTTACGAAGAACGTAACTGCAAAGTCATCCAGTGAATACGTAAGTGCCATGAAGAATCCACTAAAGATCCCCGGTTTGATAATCGGCAGAATAACCTTAGTCAGAACATCCTTGCGGCTTGCGCCGAGGTCACGTGCGGCATCCGTCAGTGAAGGACTCATATCCTGTAAATGCGGTAGAATCATCAACACGGCAATCGGCACACTGAACGCGACATGCGAAAGCAGGACGGACACGAAGCCAAGCTTGATGCCTGCAATGGTGAACAGGATCAGGAACGATGCACCGATAATGACATCCGGACTAACGATCAACACGTTGTTCAGAGATAACAAGGTGTTTTTAGCACGGCGGTTCTGTACACTCTTAATGGCCAATGCACCAATAATAGCGATAAGCGTGGCGATAGCCGAGGACAGAAGCGCGATTACAAGCGTGTTGATCATGATGATAATCAGACGTGTATCCTGAAGGACCTCACGGTAGTAATCCAGCGTAAAGCCCTCGAACTTGTGCATCGTCCCCCCGCTGTTGAACGAATAGTACATCAGATAGAAGATTGGCGCATACAGAACAGCGAACACTAGCACTAGGTACAGATTGGAGAACCCGTTTTTATTTCTCATTCCGCACCCCTTTCCGCGATCCGCCGGTAATAATCATAAACAGCGCCATAATAGCAATCAGAAACACTGCGACCGTGGAGCCCATGCCCCAGTCCTGTGTGACCAGAAAATGCTGCTCAATCGCAGTACCGAGTGTAATGACCCTGTTGCCTGCAATCAGACGAGTAATCATAAACAGGGACAGCGCTGGTATGAATACCGCCATACAACCGGAACGTACACCCGAAATGGTCAATGGAAAAATAACGCGCCGGAACGTCGTCCAGCCTGAAGCACCCAGATCACGTGCCGCATCCAGCAAGGATAAATTAAGATCCTCCAAAGCGCTGTAGATCGGCAAGATCATGAATGGGATAAAGATATACACAGATACAAATACAAAGCTGAAGCCCGTAAACAAAATTTGCTGTTCTCCGATTCCAAGCAGATCAAAGAAATTGTTGATTGGTCCGAACGTACCAAATATGCCGATAAAAGCGTAAGTTTTTAGCAGCAAATTAATCCATGTCGGTAAAATAATCAGCAATAACCATAGCTGCTTATGCTTCGTTCTCGTCAACAGATATGCCGCCGGATAGGCGACCAGCAAAGAGAATGCTGTAATCAAAAACGCATACCAGAATGAGGTCAGCGTCATTTTTAAGTACACAGGTGTAAAGAAGTTCACGTAGTTATCTAGCGTAAGATGCCCATCCAGATCAAATAGAGAATAATAGATGACAAGCAGCACTGGTGCGATTACAAACAAGGCAATCCACAGGTAATAAGGGATGAGATAATACGATCTGCCCTTATTCTTCATGACTCTCCACCTCGCCGTAAGCTTCCAGACGTTTGTCGAACTCTTCCTCCGTTTCACCAAAACGCATAACATGAATCGCTTCCGGATCAAAGTAAAGGCCAATTTCACTACCTACCGTCGCCTTACGTGTAGAATGCACAAGCCATTCATGTCCGGATTCATCATAACAACTGATTTCATAGTGTACGCCACGGAACAACTGGGAATCCACTCGCACACGTAGCTTGCCCTGTTCCAGCGTTGAAATCTCCAAATCCTCTGGACGTATAACAATCTCCACAGATTCATTTGGTTTAAGACCGGCATCGAAGCATTCGAAGCGGCGCCCGTTAAACTCCACCAGATAGTCTTCAATCATAACACCCGGAACAATGTTGGACTCGCCAATAAAATCAGCTACAAAGCGGTTAATTGGCTCATCATAGATATCGTTAGGTGTTCCGCTTTGTTCGATTTTTCCTTTGTTCATGACAAAAATCCAGTCGGACATCGCGAGTGCCTCTTCCTGGTCATGTGTAACAAAAATAAAGGTAATACCAAGTCGTTGCTGCATTTCACGCAGTATGTACTGCATCTCTGTTCGCAGCTTCAGATCGAGCGCAGATAGCGGCTCGTCCAGCAAAAGAACCTGCGGCTCATTCACAATCGCACGGGCAATGGCCACGCGCTGACGTTGACCACCGGACATTTCGTTAATGGCACGCTGCTCATAGCCCACAAGGTTGACGAAACTTAGCGCTTCCTGCACCTTCTTCGTGATGACGTCTTTCTTAAGCTTCTTAATGCGCAGTCCGAAAGCCACATTCTCGAATACGTTCAGGTGTGGAAATAATGCATAATCCTGAAAGACCGTATTTACCTGCCGCTCATTGGCTGGAATGTGGTTGATCACTTTACCGTTTAAATAGATAGAACCGCTTGTTGGCTCTGCGAACCCAGCGATCAATCGTAGAATAGTCGTTTTACCACAGCCTGATGGACCAAGTAGTGTATAGAATTTGCCGCGCTCTATCTCAAAGCTGACTCCTTTTAACACCGGATCTTCGTCGTCATATTGCTTGGTAACCTCTTCAAATGAAATAATGGTGCCTTCCTGAATAGTTATAGCTAACAACCTCCCTGCCTAAAGTATCACAATACTATTTTACCCGCATCTCGCGGAGAACAATCGAATGGGCATGCTCAGCGCTAATAAGCGACAATTCCTCCTCTCATTCGACA
This sequence comes from Paenibacillus sp. FSL E2-8871, assembly GCF_038000345.1. NCBI lineage: Bacteria > Bacillati > Bacillota > Bacilli > Caryophanales > Paenibacillaceae > Paenibacillus > Paenibacillus sp. FSL E2-8871. Next base: position 4,346,587 of record NZ_JBBOBV010000001.1, read on the forward strand.
CTCCAATAGATATAGCATATTAGATTGTACCATTATATGCGATAGCGTACAGGAAAAAGGAATGCGTAAACTTAACAACTTTGTAAAATATCCAGTCCTCCATGCCTTTTTTAAGGTGCTATAATGAAAGCGAACTGAAAGACCAGACAGTTTTTTCATTTTTTTCCGAAAGAAGATGAATGATAATGAACGAGGGGTTACAAGACCGCCTTGAAAAATATGGTTTCTCACTTTACATGATACGAATTACGCTGGCCGCTTCACTTTCATGGGTCGCCGTACACAGCATATATGGTAGCCAATATTTATACTTTGCACCCCTTGCGGCTATCCTCATCACCCAAGCCAGTGTTAAAGCATCGCTAGAAAAAGGAATCTACCGCCTGATCGGCATTATTCTTGGCGGGGTCGTTAGCCTAATTGTTGGCCAGTTTTTTGATGTAGGCGGGCTTTCTATCCTGCTCATTCTACTCATCGGGATTGGCATCGCTACGGCCTGTAAGATGAACATTCAAGCTGTCTCACAGGTGGGTGTTACTTCCGTTCTGGCTCTTACTTTTTACCAGAATGACTACGTGCTTTGGAGAATAGGGGAAACGTTCATTGGTGTGCTGATCGCCCTGGCCATAAATATGATTATCGTGCCGCCGAACAGGTTCGTCAAGGTAAAAGCATTGGCATTCGAAGGAAGTCTTCTACTTGCGGATGCATTAAAAGATCTCGTAGGCGTAAGACGTGATTCTCCGAAAGATAATTTGCTGGAGGAAGCAGGTAAACTCCTGTCGAATAGCAGCCGGGAACAGAAAGAAATGTTCTATACCCTCACACATTATCAGTGCCGTGGTGAACTAAAGGGACTCATTCAAGCTACTTCACATCTGAAGAGCATTCATTCTTACGTCCAAGAAATTGCAGACGAAATTCGCCTTCTACCCGCGCATCATGCCTCTTCTGACTGGATGAAGGAAGTGTTGGAAGCAACTGCAGATTGTATTGCGCTTTATGGAACCAGAACTTTATCAGACGCCGAGTGCCAACGTTCTCTTGCCGATTGTATAGAGCACGCTCGAGACCTGCAGCTGGCTAGTTTCTCTCAACTACAAGGAAATTGTTCACTTTCAAGCATTCGTGATCTTGGTGCGGTCTTCAGTCACTTAAACCGGGTGCTGGAGGAAGTAGAACGCGCTAAATCCGCTACTTATGTTGTAGCCACTCGGCCCTCAACAGCTGAAGTCGCACGCGCTTTACGTTTTATTAAAAAGGGACTCTCCCAGAAGCTATAAGCTTCGGGAGCGTCCCTTTTGTTCATATATAAGAAGGTATAAGTTTCACACTATATTTTATCCCTATATTTCTCGCTTAAACGCTGTCTACTACTTATACTTCCTTAAATTCGAACTAAACCGACTGCTTTGCGGCACGTCCTATCCTCACATTCACCAGAACAATGCTGCTAACAATAAGCAGTAGACCCATCACAAGATTCAAAGTAATCTGCTCATTTAAAAAGACTACACTAGTACCTATCGAGATCAGTGGGATCAAAAAAGTGAATGATCCAACCTTCCCTGCCTCGCCCTCGTTAATCAGCTTGAAATAGATCAGCCAGCCTAAAGCGATCACAAAGACTGCAATAAACAGTGTATCGGCTATAAACGTTCCGCTCCAGGTGATATCCGACCACTTTTCTGTAGCAGATCCCGAAAGCAGCAAAATGATACCACCGATCGTTATTTGCATAGCGGTCATCCATAGCATATCCACGCGCACAGCATTTCGTTTCATATATACCGTTCCTAATGCCCAGCTCAAAGCACTGGCTAAAGCAAGCACAATTCCCCATACAGAGATGCTTCCGTTAAGTCCTCCAATACTGAGGGAGCCTACTCCGATGAACCCTAGCAACAGACCTGCCATTTTGAGCCCGTACATGCTCTCTCCTAACCACAGCCATGAAAAAATACCCAGCAATACCGGCTGCAGAAATACAATGGACGAGAATAATCCTGCGGGTACATACTGCAAGCCAATCGTCTGAAATCCATAATAAAACACGATACTTAATATAGCCGAGGTCAGATAGATCGGCCATAGCTGCTTGAAGCGAAGCTCCTTCATCTTAGGAAGTGCAATTAGAATAAGAATGAATCCACCGATGACGGTTCGGATACCTGCAAATAATAAGGGTGGAGCGTAGTCTAAGGCGATTTTGGATATAGGCCAATTTATGCCCCATACAATCACCAAAAATATAAGAAGGATGATGCTTTTCTTCTGCTGATTCATATATTCACTCCTTGGTGTAGATTCATCACAAATGATACAATAATTAAGAATATAAATGAAATGAATAATACTCATAAGGGGCATATCATATTTGTTATGAACAATAATCAAATTCGTTTGTTCGTCAAAATCGCAGAGAGCGGTAGTTTTACCAAAGCTGGTGTAGAACTGAATATGACCCAACCTGCTGTCAGTCGAGCAATTTCCTCTTTAGAAGCCGAACTGGATGTAAAGCTATTACTTCGAGATCGACGGAACGGTCTAATGCTTACTGACATCGGCAAGCGTATCCTTGTTATTTTTCGTGAAATTCTAATGGGCTTTGATAAGGTCAATCAGGAGATTTTTGCCGAGAGGGGGCTTGAGAAGGGAAGCATTCGAATTGGGGCTTTTCCAGTGGCTTCTGCCTATTTTTTACCGAAGATTATTAGCTCTATCACTGAAAGATATCCGAATATTACGATTAGCCTGCAGGAGGGCTCTATCGCCGAAGTCAGAGAATGGCTGGAATCCAAAGAAATTGATGTTGGCTTATTGCTCGCTCCTTGCGAGGCGTTCGAAACCATCCCACTATATAGAGAAAAGCTGTACGCTGTAATCAGAGATGACCATCCTTTGCACGAGCGTTCTGTCATAGGTGTGAGAGAATTAGCAGGTGAGCCTATGCTGATCTGTAAAGCAGGTTATGAACCACCGGTGGTAGATTTATTCCGCAGAAGCAGCAGCTATCTGAATGTAAAATATGTGGTTAATAACTATGCAACAGCTCTTAATATGGTTCAAGAGGGGCTGGCTGTAGGTGTGATGTCTGAGCTATCTTTGTTATCTTTACCTCCAAATGTAGTAACCCGTGAATTGCAGCCCGACGCCTATAGAGATATACATATTGCAGTCAGCTCGCTTACCGATACTTCCATAGCTGTAAAGATGTTCATAGAGACAGCTATGGATCTTTTTACTAAGCCTAAAAAAATGGATGATGAGGAGTGCTGAAGATGAACTTTAAAAGACTTGGAAATAGCGGACTACAAGTATCCGCATTGGGACTGGGGACAAATGCTTTTGGTAAAAGGGCGGATCAAGAGACCTCCATAAAGATCGTACATACTGCGCTGGATCATGGCATTAACTTTATCGATACCGCTAATATTTACGCCGGCTCCGAATCTGAGCGAATCATCGGTTTGGCCTTGGAAAGTAGAAGACATGAGGCTGTTCTCGCCACTAAAGCAGGTTTAGTTAAGCATGACGGACCTAACGGAAGCGGCTCCTCGAGGCGCCATTTGATGCAGGAATTAGAAGATAGTCTTCGCCGCCTAAAAACGGACTATGTCGATCTATACCAGATTCACACCTTCGATCCCAATACGCCACTCGAAGAGACGTTACGGACCTTGGATGATATGGTATCTTCGGGCAAAGTACGCTATATCGGGGCTTCCAACTATACAGCATGGCAATTAATGAAGGCGATTGGAATTTGTGAGGCACGGAGCTTCGCCAAATATATTTCAATTCAGTGTAGCTACTCCTTAGCGGATCGGACCCCGGAGAATGAGCTTCTCTCCCTTTGTCTTGATCAAGGTGTAGGGATTATTCCTTATTTTCCACTGGCGGGCGGAATTCTCACAGGTAAATATAACTCAAACGGTTCCGCACCTTCAGGATCCAGAGCAGATACCGATCCTAATTTCAAAAGATTCCTGAATCATGAACGGATCGAACTGGGGAACAAAGTGGGGCAGATAGCTGAAGAACTGGGAACCTCTTCTACAGCACTTTCCTTAGCTTGGCTCATGAATCGTCCTGCCGTCTCGACAGTTATTGTTGGGGCTACACGCGTGGAGCAGCTGGAACAGAATTTGCATAGTACCTCCATTCAGCTTAACGAAGAGACAGTGAGCAATCTGGACGAGGCAAGTGATTCCTTCCGCTTTGGCGAGCCCTTCGCCTTTTATCGGCTCCCATAGTCTGAACTACTATAATGAAGGAGGGGAGTATTATGACAACACATACAACGGCTAGTATTCAAGTGATGCTTGAAGAACATAAGGACTTTTTTAATCGTGGCGCAACTAAAGAGGTTGCCTTTCGGCTTAGTCAGCTACAGAAACTTAAAGACAGTATTAAACGATACGAGGTTCGCATTATCACTGCCTTACAACAGGATTTAGGAAAAAGTGAGTTCGAGGCTTATGCCACAGAGATTGGCTTCACCTTGGACAGCCTAGGTTACATGATGAAGCATCTCAGACGTTGGGCGAAGCCCGTAAAGGTTAGATCACCACTGCATTTATTTCCTGCGAAGAGTTATATCTTAAGTGAACCTTACGGTACCGCGCTCATTATAGGTCCTTTTAATTATCCATTTCAGTTGCTGATCGAACCGCTTATAGGCGCCATTGCCGCTGGAAACTGCGCTGTCCTCAAGCCATCGGAGAGCACACCAGCCATTACGGCTGTTATAGAGCAGCTCATTCAGGAGACCTTCGAACCCCAGTATATTCGCGTAGTTCAGGGGGAGAAAGAGACCACCAATCTGCTGATCCATGCCAAGTTTGATTATATTTTCTTCACGGGCAGTGTTCCGGTCGGCAAAATCGTGATGGAAGCCGCTGCGAAGAATCTAGTGCCTGTAACCTTGGAGCTTGGCGGGAAAAGTCCGGTCATTGTCGACACATCAGCCAATCTTGATGTTGCAGCGAAGCGAATCGTATGGGGAAAATTATTAAATGCCGGTCAAACCTGTATCGCCCCCGATTATTTGCTCGTTCATAAGGACATTGCTAATGAATTGATCACCAAAATCAAACATCAGATTACTGAATTCTACGGTCAAAATACGCAGCCGAATACAGATTATGGCCGGATCGTAAATGAGCGCCAGCTGCAAAGACTCGCCAGTCTCATTGAACGGGATCGGGAAAAGGTGGTTATGGGCGGAACCGTCATTTCAGAAGAACGTTATATTGAACCTACACTAATCTATCCTGCGGCTTGGACTGACGCTTCTATGGAAGATGAGATCTTCGGTCCGATCCTACCCATATTGGAATATCATCAATTGGATGAAGCTATCCAGAGTATTAACGAGCACCCAAAACCACTTGCACTTTATCTATTCACAGAGGATAAAAATGTTGAACAAGAGGTGCTTTCCCGAGTCTCTTTCGGAGGAGGCTGCATCAATGATACGATCTCGCATGTGGCGAACGCTAGCTTGCCGTTTGGTGGGGTAGGCAACTCTGGAATCGGCGGTTATCACGGGAAGCACAGCTTTGAAGTCTTTTCCCACCGCAAAAGCATCGTTAAGAGAGGCACACGAATCGACCTCGGGATTGTGTACCCACCCTATGGGAATAAGATCAAGCTGGTACGAAAAGTATTAAAATAGACAAAGCAGCAAGCCTCCCATGACTGGGAGGCTTGCTGCTTATTAAGCTTATCGGGAGAAATACTTTTCACTACTCAAAAAACTGTACCAATTTCTCTACATGCAACTCCGCGGTAGAAGGGAACCATAGCTCAGCACTCTCTTTCAAGGATGAACTTCCGGCTCCAACGGACCTCATACCAGCGGCTTTGATGGCTGCTATCCCCTCCGCTGTATCTTCGATAGCTACGCAGCAGTCAGGTGATATGCCCAGCATCTCGGTAACCTGTAAATAAATTTCCGGATCTGGCTTGCCCATACGGATGTTTTTAGGGTCAGCAATCGCCTGAAACAAGCGCCCGATCTTCAATCGTTCAAGAATCAGCATCGCATTCTCATTAACGGAAGCCAGCCCGACAGGGATTCGCCTTTTCTTCAAATCGGTCAGAAGACTATGGATACCCGGGTGCAAATCATCCGGTGTCATTTGTTGAATCAGCTGTTTATACTTTTCGTTCTTTTTGTTGCAGAGCATTCCTTTTACCGGTTGGGGTAAATTCAGACCGCTTCCCTCCAGTAGAATCTCTAAACATTCCATTCGACTATGGCCCTTCAGACGTACATGCTTCTCTCTATCAAAAGAAATCGCCAGCTCATCGGCTAAGGCTTTCCAGGCCAGATAATGATACTCACTAGAATCGGTAATAATCCCGTCCAGCTCGAAAATAACAGCTTCAAGCTGCTTCACATTTGAAAGGGTCACCGGCTTCTTTACAGTTAACTGCACAAGGCTCCCTTTATGTAGAATTTCAATCTCTTCACCTGTCAGTAGTGTATAAATCACTACCTTACTATCAACATAAATATCCAATAAGTGCCCACCACTTGTTATTTTAAACCGATAGCTGTCCCATTGTGCTGGCAAGGCAGGATTAAAGGACAGCATACCGCCACATAAGCGCATCCCACCAAACCCATTCACAATCGACAGCCAAGATCCTGCCATAGCAGCAGTATGCAGCCCGTCCTTCACATTGCGGTTAATATCATCTAAATCCATCCGTACCGTGCGGTCAAAATAGGCGTACGCCCCCGTTAAATCACCAATCTCAGCAGAAATAATACTGTGAATGCACGGTGACAAAGAAGAATCATGTGTCGTTAGCGGCTCATAGTAATTGTAATTGCGGATCTTGTCCGCCAAGCTGAACTGATCACCTAACAGAAACATGGCCATCACCAGATCTGCCTGTTTGAGCACCTGATGGCGGTAAATCACCAACGGATGGTAATGAAGCAGAAGTGGATATTTATCCGCTGGCGTATGTTCAAAGTCCCACTTTTTCTTAGTCAGAAACGTATCATCCTGAGCATAGATGCCAAGCTCCTCATCAAAAGGGACATACATTTTTTCTGCGGCGACCAGCCAATCATCAGGCTCTTCCTCAGTCAGACCAATCTTGCCCTTCAGACGTTCAAAATGCTCCGGATACTGCTTTCCTAACAGTCTGGCTATCTCATATGCATAATAGAGTTGATCCCGTACCATAAGATTAGTGTATGCATTATTGTTAACGATAGCTGTATACTCATCTGGACCCGTTACTGCGTCAATACAGAACGCACCCTCCCTGGCTGGATTAAAATGACCCAGATCCACCCAAAAGCGGGAGGTCTCGAAAATCATTTCCGCCCCCTCCAGGACCAGAAACTCATAATCGCCAGTTGCCTGCACATACTGTTTAATGGCATAGGCAATATCCGCGTTAATATGCATTTGTGCTGTTCCTGCCGGAAAATAGGAAGAGTTCTCAGCCCCGTCTATGGTGCGCCAAGGATACAGTGCTCCCTTCTGAGACATCACTGCTGCCCGTTCCCGTGCCTTATCTAACGTAGCATAACGAAACTCGAGTAGCTTCCGGCTAATCTCCGGCTGTGTAAATGTAAAGAAGGGTATCATATACATCTCAGTATCCCAGAAATAGTGACCTTCGTATCCTTCACCCGTCAGGCCCTTGGCCCCGATGTTCGTAACCCCGTCGCGTCCTACGGATTGCAGCAATTGAAAAGCATTAAAACGGATACCCTGTTGAAGCGCAAGATCGCCCTGAATCTCCACATCGGTATGTGCCCAGAATTGATCCAGAAAAGCCCGTTGTTCATGAACTAGCGCTTCAAACCCACAGTTCTCCGCCAAGTGTTGCACTTCTAAGCACCTGCCTAACAGCTCGTCTTCTGCATAATCCTTAGAAGTGTGATACGAAATGTACTTGGTCAGGGAGATCCTTTCCCCCATTATCACTGGAACAACCCATTGCATGGACAATCGCTGATCTTCTAGCTGCACGAGCCTTTCATATCCAGCGCTACATTTCAGACTGTGGCTTATCCCTGTTAAAAGAGCAAACCCGGTATGCCGCGTCCTCTGCTTCATCCACAAAAAGGACTGCTCGAGCTCATGACCGGTTTCGACTAGCAGCAAATTGGGTTCCTTACTCCCTGATCCCAGCCGAGGGTCATCCGTGACCTCCGGCCTTTGGATCTCACCATCGATCGATGAAGTAAACGTTAGGGTTCCCTCAAAATTCAATGCCTTGACCTCGTAATCTATGGCCGCTAAATGTTTATGCTGCATGGCCACCATCCGACGAATGTTCAGCTGTACCCTGTGTCCGGCAGGAGATTCCCATTCTACCTGCCGATGCAAGATCCCATTTCGCATATCCAGCTTCCGTTCATAACGGTGCACTTGCCCACTGTTCAACTGAAAGGTATGACCCTCAATGCTGAGCTCAATAATCTTGGCATCCGTCACGTTCAGCATGGCTTGGTTGCGGGAAGGATACCCATAAGCTCCCTCTGGATACACAATAGGCTCGGAATCAAAAAATCCATTCAAATAGTTCCCTATTACAGATGAGCCCGAGTGGCCATGGTAACCTTCCTCGAAATTACCGCGCATGCCAATGTATCCATTACCCAGAGCAAATACACTTTCGCTTCTTTGATTGTTCTCTTCATCATAAGTCTCCTCATCAAGACTCCACTCCCGGTAAGGATACACCGCAGCCGGATGTACGTATGGTTTCATCTTCATCTCTCTATGCTCCTCCTGACACAGTTTTGTTCAATTAGCTATACTTTATCCTTATAATTCCTGAAATGTTCAAATCAACCTTTTATTGATCCACCCATAAGCCCTCTGACGAAATACTTTTGCAGCAGGAAAAAAATCGCGAGCGGCATCAGCATGGAGATAAATGCAGCCGAGGTGAGTAAATGCCAGTCGTTGCCTCGTGAGCCTACTAAGTCGGCGATCTTCATCGACATGACCTGCACTGACGGTTGATTGCCGATAAAAATCAGCGAGACTAAATAGTCATTCCACACCCATAGGAATTGAAAGATTCCGATAGAAGCCAGTGCGGGCACAGATAACGGTAGAATCAGCCTACTGAAAATAGTGAAATGGCTCGCCCCATCCATAAAAGCTGATTCAAACAAATCCTTAGGAAGCTGACTGATAAAGTTATACATAAAGTAGGTAACCAGCGGTAATCCAAAGGCCGTATGCGCCAGCCAAATGCCCAAGTAACTTCCGTTCAGTCCAAGAGCTGTATAATCTTTGAGCACTGGAATAAGTGCCACTTGTATTGGAATAACGAGCATAGCGATAATGATGACAAAAAGTGTGCGGCGCCCAGGAAAACGTAGCCAAGCAAAAGCATAGGCGGCAAAAGAAGCAATTAACACCGGAATGACCGTCGCTGGAACAGCGATCGTCAGTGTATTCCAGAAGGCTTGCGACAATCCGGTACCCTTTTGCACCGTTTCACTGCCATCGGCTTGCTTGAGCTTGTATTCCTTGCCCGAGAGCACGTTATTGTAGTTATCCAATGTGAGATCCGGTGTCATTTTCCAGCCTTGTTCCTGTTGATTTATGGTACGCGCTCTGCGGTTCTCCCACATCAAACGACTGCCATCGGCCTTCACGCCTGCCTTCAGCTGATCATCTGTATAGGTTTTGCCATTCACCTCGATCGGCTCCCGCAGATCCACATCCTTCGATAGCTGAAGGGTCTCTCCAGCCTTCCACTCCTGATGGGGAAAAGCTTTCCACCATCCAGTCTGCAGAATATCGGCAGCCGGACGGAAGGAGGAAATGAACAGCCCAAGGGTCGGAAGCAACCAAATGAAACAAATCACACCCAGCACGATATTAACAATCGTCTTGCTGCCTTTTCTCTTCTTTTTCCCGGCCATTAGAATCCCCCTTGCTTACGGAACTGACGTAGATTGATTATGATCACAGGCAACACCGCGATCAGCAGAACAATAGCCAGCGTGGAGCCATAACCGAAATTCCGGTACATAAAGAATTGGCGGTAAAACTGTGTAGCCACTACCTCTGTATCGTATTGACCTCCTGTCATCACCATGACGACGTCAAATATTTTCAATGTAAAGACGATAATGGTCGTTGTCACAGTCAGAATGGTTGCTGAAATGTAGGGGATCATGATTCCAAAGAAGATCTTCACCTCATTAGCACCATCCACTCGTGCAGCTTCCAATATGTCATCAGGAACTCCCTTAATAGCTGCCGAGAATATCACCATCGCAAATCCGGTCTGCATCCAGATCAGAATGATGATGAGGAAAAAGTTATTCCACGGCTGAAGCATACTCGTCCATGCCTGTGGTTCTCCCCCAAAATAAGTAACGATGGCGTTCAAAAGTCCAATTTGTTCATCGCCGGGTTGATAGTAATATACAAACTTCCAAATAACGCCTGCGGCTACAAAAGAAATAGCCATCGGCATAAAAATGATCGATTTAGCTAGCTTCTCATAGCTGCTTCTGTCGGCAAGAATTGCAATCAAGAGCCCAAAAGCTACACATGCCAGTGTACCAACGAATACCCAAAGCAAGTTGTTACGCAGTGCCGTCGCCATTAGATGGTCGCTAAAGATCGCTGCATAGTTGCTGAGACCCACAAATTTCTCTGAAGAAGCATTGAAAAAGCTTAAATACAGCGTCCGCAGCGCAGGCAGCACCAATAGCCACCCCAATATAATCACTGCCGGACCAATAAAAATATAAGGCAATACCTTTCGGCGTACGTAATCAGGATATTGCTCGACTGCCCAGGTAAGTGTGTAATAGATCAGATAAACACCCAGAACCCCCCATAGAACAGCCAGAACCGCCGTTAGTAGCGGGTTTAGCGTCGAATCCCGAAAGAATAAAAAGATCGCGCCATTAACAACAACATTGGCTATTAATACTAAAAGAGACAGCAATACCGCCCTAAGGCTTACCGTCTGCTTGGCTTTTAATTGTGGCTTCATTTGTGGTTGTGGTTGTAGTTGTGATTGTCCACCCATATTAGCTCCAGCTCCTCCTATACTCGCGCTTTGGAAAACAAAAAGAGGGGCAGAGAACCTTCAAATCTCGCTGCCCCTCTTTTAACTGTGTGCTTTCAATATTAGGTTAGTTGTTCCAGCCAGACTGGATTTGTTCCAACGCCTGATCCAGCGTCGCAGTACCGCTTACGTAGTCGGTCATGCCCTTCCAGAAGGTACCTGCGCCCACTTTGCCCGGCATCAGGTCAGAGCCATCAAAGCGCAGCGTTGAAGCATCCTGAACCAGCTTCGCCATCCGGCGATCGGATTCTGAGGTATACCAATCAAGGGAAGCATCATTCATTGGAGCAATTACGCCGCCCGATTGCACCCAGCTCTTAATGGATTCTCCTGTAGTAAAGAATTCCATAACTGCACGAACTTCAGGACGATCGTTGAACATCGCGTAAATATCGCCAGCAACTAGTACTGGTTTACCATATTGAGGGTCAATAGGCGGCAGGTAGAACCAATCATAATCTACATCAACCTTTGCGGTTTCAGGGAAGAAGCTTGTAATAAAGTTGCCGAGCATATTAAACCATGCTTTAGGAGGATTATTGAACATTGGTGCTGGGGCATCCCCGAACGATGTCGTCACGATGGATTTTGCACCACCATAGACATAATCCTTGTTGAGCCAAATTTTGGACATGGTTTCAACTGCATTCTTCACTTCTGGAGAGGTAAATGGCAGCTCACCTTTTACCCATTTATCGTAGTTCTCAGGTGTAGTTGTGCGCAGCATTATATTTTCTACCCAGTCTGTTGCCGGCCAGCCTGTTGCAGCACCACTCTCGATTCCAATAGCCCAAGCAGGATCACCGTCTTTCGCAATTTGTTCCGTCAGAGCCATCATCTCATCCCATGTCTCAGGAACCTTGTAGCCTGCTTCATCAAATTGCTTTTTTGGATACCAGACCAAGCTCTTTACGTTACTGCGGTTCCAGATCCCCGCCATGATCTTGCCGTCTTTCCCGTCCATATTAGACATATCAAGCCAGCTCTTGTTGTAATTAGCCGTCAATTTGGCTTGATCCAGCACGTTAGTTAAATCGATAACCTTGCCAGTCTTAGCAATGGAGGCTAGCAGTCCCGGCTGCGGGAAATCAGCGATATCCGGAGCATTTCCACCGTCTACTCGAATGTTTATCGTAGCTTCGAACTCTTTTGAGCCCTCGTATTGAATATCAATTCCTGTCTTCTCTTCAAACTCTTTAATACTATTCTCAAATTTCACTTGGTCAGCATCTACGAAGGGGCCGAACATCGTTACTTTAGTTCCTTTATAGTCGCCCTTCATGGCTAGCTCTAGCGGAGATCCCGATGGCTCGGTGCTAGGAGCAGTTGTAGCTTTCTCAGTGTTATCTGCTGTTGGGCTGGTAGTCGCCGCAGGTGGATCTGTAGGCGCTGCATTGTTGTTATTGCCTCCGCCGCATGCGCTCAGCATCATAGTGAAGGATAAACACAGTACTAAAGCCAATGACTTTTTACGTCCTGAGGTTTTCTTCATCTTTTGTACATCCCCTTTAATGGTTTTAGAGATTGCTTCTGACTCAATCATCCGGTACCCTGGCATGTATAAGCAGCTTGTAGCAGATCACCTCCTTGCAAAGCTTTTCAGAATCTAAGGATCTATACTAAAAAAGAATCCAATCATAAATTCCAATTAATTGTAGCGCTTACATTTGTTATAGTATCACATAAAGTAAGCGTTTCCAATCTGTATTTGAAATGTTTTGGTAAAAATTATTTTTATTGTCTAAGCAAATATTCAAATGTTGCTTAAGACGAGCGCTGAATTCTGAAAAGCTTTTCAGAGGGTGGTACAAAAGTGAACTACCCCTATTTTTCTCGTGTAGATTCCCGCACAATCAGCTTATGCTCCATCTTCTCATTCAATACCTGCACTTCACCTGTTGTAAGCAATTCATGCAGCTTCTCGGCCGCACGATACCCTAACTCGTAAATTGGCTGTGCAATCGTAGTTAGCTTCGGGATGAACATACCCGACATCCTTAGATTATCAAACCCAATCACGGATACCTGACCCGGAACAAGAATATTACGATCCTTCAGATAAGAAATCGTCCCCATCGCGAATTCATCAGCAACACAGAAAACAGCAGTTAGCTCAGGGTAATCCGTAAATAGTTCGTGCGCAGCTTGATAAGCATGTTCAAACCGGTGACTGGCATATTTGCTCTTCACAATATTCTGCTGTAGCCCTGACTCTGTTAGTGCTCTTACAAATCCCTCATAGCGTGGTGGTCCTGATACGGAATTATCATGGTTAAAACCAATCATACCAATGTCTTTATGACCTAAATCAATCAGGAACTTTACCGCATCATAGGCAGCCGCTTCATCATCCACCTCCACACTTGGAATGTCGAACTCATCGGAATGCGAGGACACTAGCACAAATGGAATTCTACAACCGACCAATTTGTCATGATACTCAGGGTAAAGAAAATCACTGGCGAATACAATTCCATCCACCTGCTTCTCATGGAAGTTATCAATATAGGACAGTAGTCGTTCTTTGTCGCGGTCCGTATTGCAGATCATTAGACTATACCCAAGCTTGATACAAGCATCCTGCATCCCCCGAATCACCCCTGCGAAATACAGGTTCTCAATATCCGGAATAAGCAGGCCCAGTGTAAAGGACTTCTTGTAAATCAAACCACGTGCAAATGAATTAGGTTGATACCGCAATCGTTCTACAGCCTCCATCACTCGATTCCGTTTGCTCTCCACTACCGAATTCGGTGCATTCATAACACGTGACACTGTGCTAATCGACACCTCGGCCATTCTGGCAACATCTCTTATGGTTGGCTTCATAATGATAACTTCCTTTTTTAGGGAACTTTTCGATGTGATTATAGCAAGCCCGATTGGAAATAACAATAGAATTTTTAAAGCGCTTACATTGTTTTTAAAATTCATCTTCTCCTCCTCTTTCTTCACTCGGAAGATAAACGACTTACTTAAAGTGTGTATATAGTTTTATTACATGGTATACTATCCGAGTAGCGATATTCGTAGCTACAAATACTGCTCTATGAGCATAGAGCATTTATTATAGGAGGGATAACATTGAAACAACCTCGTGACATTCGATTCTCCGTACTGGACCTGGCTTCTATTGTGGAAGGAGGGACCGCGGCAGACTCTTTTCATAACTCACTAGATTTAGCTCGGAACGCTGAGAAGTGGGGCTATCATCGGTATTGGTTCGCTGAACATCATAATATGATCGGAGTTGCCAGCTCTGCTACCTCACTCTTGATCGGACATATTGCTGGTGGCACCCAAAGTATACGTGTTGGCTCTGGTGGCATTATGCTATCCAACCACGCACCACTTGTTATTGCCGAACAGTTCGGGACTCTCGAATCTCTATATCCGGGACGGATCGATCTTGGACTGGGCAGAGCACCCGGATCTGATCAACCAGCTTCCCGTGCGCTGCGTCGCGGGCTCGGAAGCGATGGCAGTGAATTCCCTGAGCAGCTAAGTGAGCTAAGAGCTTACTTCGACCCTTCAGGAGCAGGATCGCGCCCAGCTGGAGTACGCGCGGTTCCTGGGGAAGGCTTAAATGTTCCCATCTGGCTCTTAGGCTCCAGCGGCTTTAGTGCTGAGCTAGCAGCCAAGCTAGGGCTGCCTTTTGCCTTTGCCAGCCATTTTGCACCTGAGTATTTACTTCAGGCGCTGCACATATACCACAGTAATTTCCGTCCATCAGAAGTACTAGACAAACCTTATGTTATGGTCGGACTAGGGGTTACAGCAGCCGATACCGTAGATGAGGCAAGAAAGCTAGCTACCTCGCAGCAGCAGCAGTTCCTCAATATCATCCGCGGGCGTACAGGCAAGCTACAACCACCCGTTGAGAGTATGGATGGGCTATGGACGGTACAAGAAAAAGCAATCATGCTCGATAAGCAGCGTTATTCTTTCTCTGGCGATAAAGCAGTGATTAAAGAAAGACTTCAAGACATTCTGAAAGAGACACAAGCAGATGAATTGATTATCTCCGCAGGGATTTATGATCATGAAGCTCGTCTTCGTTCCTATGAAATTGTAGCTGAGGCTATGAAAGAACTGTAAGATTGCAGTCTTAACAAGGCAGGACGTTATCTGAGTATCGGGAATTCTCCCGTTTCAGATATTCGTCTTGCCTTTTTTGTTTTGTTTTCGAAACCGTTCTTAATAAAACACTAATAAGATATTAAAAAACATAAAAATAAAGAGATATAGAGAGAAATCAACAGATAAACAGACCATATACTTATTATTTAAGCAAATATGATCTAATTAGTTGTAATACATCATTTTTCTTTGGATATCATTTTGATTATACTTTATATATTCGCTATAACGAACGATTTGTATTTTGGCTATGCCCTCTTTCTCCGTTCATTCAGAAAGATTCCGCCCACAAATGAAAGAGTGGTACTTTACAATACCACTTATTTCGACAATGTAGAATGGAATAATCGTTTAAAACGGAGAATTTTGCCGGAAGCCCGCAGATTTTGTTTTTCAACAGCTACAATGGGCTCAGGAGAAAGGAGCAAAGAAAGTGAAGAAGAAATACCATTCGGTCTTCATAGCTGCTTACGTTCTGATTATTCTGGTAGGAGTAATATGGCACGCTGGAGGGGTAAGCGCTCAGGATACCATTAAGCTTACTGTGAATTCTCATACCACGAGCACAGCCACCATGAACAATATGAAGCCCGGTGACGAAATGAGCTCAGAGTACACGATTATTAATGATGGCACAGAAGGCTTTGATTACTTTGTGGACTTTAAATTCATCTCTGGAGACGTAGAATTGTACAATATTCTCCAAATGACACTCGAAAAAGAGGGAGTAATCATCTATTCGGGAGTGATGAGTGAGGCTGCTGGCAGAGTAACCATCGGTTCACTTGCTGGAGGAGAGAAGAGTGTAATTCAAATGGATGTAACCTTCCCATGGGAAGCCGGCAACGAATATCAAGGGAAGGCCACGACCGTAGCTTTTGAATTCTCCGCTTCCGGAGAACCAAGTCCAACCACCGAGCCTACTTCAACGCCAACGCCAACGCCAACGCCAATAGCGACGGTTGCACCTACACCTGATCCATCACCTACAGCAACGGCAACAGCAACAACTGAACCTACTACAACACCTACTGAAACACCTACGGATTCACCAACGACTACTGCCTCACCTACAGCTGTCGTAACACCAGGTCAGTCAGTGCCTCCAACAGCAACTGCAACACCATCGCCTACACCTACGGCTTCACCGCCTGCAGTCGATGAAATAAGCGTTACTGAAGAACCGATTCCAATGGGCGGAAGCAGTAATGAGCCTACACCTGCAGCGTCACCAGGTGCTGGTAGTCAAGCCACCAGTGCAACACCTCAGCCAAGCGATGAGGTAGCCTTACCTGACGGCGACATTCCTTTGGGAGCACCAGAGGCAGGCAACGAGCTTCCAAATACCGCCGAGCCTTGGTATAACTTAATTCTGGCCAGCTTAGCTATTGCGGTACTCAGCGTGATCATCATGCGCAGATTGAAATCGAAGAAAGAATAACGTTTAGTAATTTAAGTCTGGAGGAGAGAGTATGAAGAAGCGTAATGGTGTCTTATTAACCGTGAAGCTAATCTTCATACTCTCTTTAGTTGTGCTGATTTATTCGATCGTTCAAGTCGTCAAAGCACCCATCGAGGCCAAGCAGGCCCTAAATGATTGGGCCAAAAAGAGGGAGGAAGCCATCGCCCGCCCCCTTTCAAATGAAGAGAACCCTCTCCCCAAGGGAATGGTCAGTTCTCCAAAAGAACAACCAGCTTCATCTCCTTCCTATAAAGAGGGTGAAGTGATTGGAGAAATCCGCTTCCCCACCTTAAATAAGAAGGTGGCTATTCTGGAGGGTACGGAAAGCCCTGAATTAAAAAAAGGAGCAGGACACTATATAGGTAGCGCAGCCATCGGCGCCATCGGTAATAGCGTGCTTGCTGGACACCGTGATACCGTATTCCGAAATCTAGGAGAACTTGTCGCAGGAGATCTGATCGAACTGGAAAGCATGGACGGTACGTTCACCTATGAAGTGACAGGCAGCACGATTGTAGACGGGAATGAACGCGGCGCAATAAAACTAAGCGATAAGGCTATTCTTACCTTGATCACCTGTTATCCTTTTTCATACGTGGGATCAGCACCGGACCGGTATTTACTTTCAGCGAAGCTAGTGAAGCAAGAAATATCGCCTCATTAAAGCTAATCTTAACTCTTAATCTTCCTCCTCAGGGATGAGACCGGATATGGAAAGTGATACTATATAGATACAACAGTAATGAGGAGATGACTCACAGTGAAAAAAGAGGTTATAGAACGGTTTATTTCGTATGCTCAAATGGATACCCAATCGAACGAGGATAATGAAACTTGTCCGTCCACTCCGGGGCAGATGGCGTTGGCCCACAAGCTGGTCGAAGAGCTCAAGGAGATCGGCATGGATGAAGTGCAGGTGGACGAGCATGGGTATGTCATGGCTACACTCCCAGCCAATACGGAGAAGGATGTTCCGACCATTGGTTTTTTGGCGCATCTCGATACAGCAACTGATTTCACAGGAACAAATGTAAAGCCACAGATCGTGGAGAACTACGATGGCAAAGATATTCTTCTGAACAAAGAATTAAATGTTGTATTGTCTAAAGCGAGCTTCCCAGAGCTGGCAGAATATAAAGGCCATACATTAATTACAACCGATGGTACCACCCTGCTTGGCGCAGACAATAAAGCCGGTATTGCCGAGATTATGACAGCTATGAATTACCTTCTTCAGCATCCAGAAATCAAACATGGCAAGATTAGAGTTGCCTTCACACCGGACGAAGAAATCGGCCGCGGACCTCATAAATTTGACGTAGCTGCTTTTAATGCTTCCTATGCTTACACTGTGGACGGAGGCCCACTCGGTGAACTAGAGTATGAAAGCTTTAATGCTGCATCAGCCAAAATCTCGGTTTACGGCGTCAATGTACATCCTGGTACTGCCAAAGGAAAAATGATTCATTCCGCAAAAATCGCTATGGCGCTCCATCTTAGACTCCCTGCTGAGGAAGCTCCAGAATTCACAGACGGTTATGATGGCTTCTACCACCTTAGCTCCATAGAAGGCACACCGGAATTCAGCAAGCTTCAATATATCATTCGTGACTTCGACCGCGAGAAATTCGAGGCACGTAAAGCCTTTCTTTCTGCCATCGTAGATGAATTCAAGAGCATCCATGGTGAAGAGAACATCGTGCTTGAAATGAAAGACCAATATTACAACATGCGCGAAAAAATCGAACCGGTGCGTCATATTGTCGATATTGCCCATGAGGCGATGGAGAATCTGAACATTACGCCGATCATCCGCCCGATTCGCGGGGGAACAGATGGCTCACAGCTTTCCTACATGGGTTTACCTACACCTAATATTTTCACGGGGGGCGAAAATTTCCACGGCAAATTCGAATACGCCTCTGCTGACAACATGGAAAAAGCGGTGAACGTAATCGTCGAGATCGCCAAGCTGTTCGAACAAAAAGCCTAAATCGTAATTCACGTCACTCCATATTGAATACAATAAATCCCTGAAAAGGTCGATTCAGACCTCTCAGGGATTATTAATGTTCAAAATCTATTCGATCAGCATCTTTCTTCCGGCGGCGTGTCTTTCCAGATCACGTTTTCCCCGTAATTCTTACCCCAATCATACATCAATCGAAGGACGGGAAGCAGACTCTGTCCATATGAAGTCAGAGAATACTCTACTTTTGGAGGAACCTCGGCATACACTTTCCGAAGAACCAACTGATCTTCTTCAAGCTCTCGAAGCTGATTGGTCAACATTTTTTGCGTGATATGAGGAATTAGCTTCTTCAGCTCACTGAACCGCTTTGTCCCTTCAAGCCCAAGATGCCACAGGATTATCAGCTTCCATTTGCCTCCGATCACCGCAAGCGTCAGTTCCTTCTCGCAGTTAATTTCCTTCAAATTGATGCGATCTTTAATCTCGGTCGCCATAACTAAAGCGCCTCCTCTCTCCTGTTGTCATACTAACACAAAAACGAATAACCTCCTTACTAGGAAGGCATTCGTTTCTGTACTCTCACTCTAAATTAGCATGCTTGCCGAACATCTGCTTAGTCGTTTGCCCCGTCTTCTCCATCATCCGCAGAATCACTGCATCGTAAAAGACTAACATCGTCTGTTCGAATAAAGAAGCCATTGGTTGAATCGTGCTGTAGCCTCCGCTGGTCTGATCTTTTGTAGCCCCCGGCAGCTTCACTACATAGCTCGCTAAACGTCCGACGGTCGAGTCCGGCGCAATCGTAACGGCAATAACCTCTGCACCTACTCCTTTGGCCTTCTCTGCCATAGAGATCAGCCCCTTCGTCTCTCCTGAACCCGAACCGAGCACAAGCACATCACCAGGCTCAATACCCGGGGTTACCGTTTCTCCCACGACGTACGCTTCTTTACCGACATGCATGAGTCGCATTGCAAAAGCACGTCCCATCAATCCTGATCTACCAGCCCCGGCCACAAATACCTTATTCGACTGAAGAAGCAGTTCAGCCATTCGTTCAGCCTCTTGATGATCAAGCTGAGAAATGGAGCACTGAAGCTCCTCTATAATTTGCTGCGCATATTTCAATATGTCCATTGTAATCTTAAGCCTGGTTTACTAGACGTTTCATCTCAGCCGCTGCGGCCTTTTGATCAGCCTCACCCGTAATGCCTCCGCCAACGATAACAAGATCAGGATTCGCTGCGATAACTTCCGGAAGCGTACTTAGCTTGATTCCCCCAGCGATAGCGGTTTTAGCCTGTTTAACCACACTTTTAATTGCATTCAAATCTGCAAAAGAATTTTTCCCTTCCGCCTGATGGTCATATCCAGAATGTACGCAGATATAGTCTACACCAAGTGCGTCCACTTCAGCCGCTCTTGCTTTGACATCCTTCACATTGATCAGGTCAACCAGAACCTCTTTATTCGTCTTCTTAGCTTCCTCCACCGCACCTCTAATGGTAGCATCATCAGATACACCAAGCACAGTAACGATATCAGCACCAGCTTCTGCCGCCTTCATCACTTCATATCCGCCAGCATCCATGATTTTCAAATCAGCCAATACCGTCAAAGCAGGAAAAGCTTCCTTTATTGCTTTCACCGCATGCAAGCCTTCATTAATAACGATAGGCGTTCCAATTTCAACGATATCTATATATTCAGCAACCTCTGAGACAATCGCTTTCGCTCCCGCAATGTCCACTAGATCCAATGCTAATTGCAATTTCATATTTATTTGCACTCCTTGTTAATATATTTTAGTAAGTCATGTACAAATTGTAGATCCTTACATCCTTTAAGGGAAGTAGGCACTTTATTGTAATGTAGTTACCTGGAGGATACTAATGTGCTGCTGCCAGCTTTATCTTTGCAAACATTAATAACCTATTGTCATATTTTTGTAAAAGTACTGCATTTTCATGAAAGCTGTGCTAACATTACAGTTTGTTTATGGAATAACAGGAATTTAATCATGATGTAAGAAGGTGTACAATGAAGCACAATAATCACCAAGAATTTAACCTTGTAAAACTAACTTGGCCGATATTCCTGGAACTGTTCCTATTTATGCTCATGGGCAGTGTGGATACTTTTATGATCAGCTCTGTATCGGACGATGCCGTATCGGGTGTTGGCGCAGCGAATCAGATTATCGCGATGGCTATTTTAGTTCTCAGTGTAATTGGTAACGGCGCAGCGATTGTGGTCTCCCAATACCTCGGTTCGAAAAAACCTCTGGAAGCCGCTCAAGTGACCGGCAATGCCATTACTCTAAACCTGTTAGTAGGAATTCTCCTAAGTACGTTTTTGCTGATATTCGGAGGGACTCTACTAACTGCCCTGAATGTAAAAGGGGATATTCTCGTTTACGCTAAATCCTATATTCATATTGTCGGGGGCGGTATTTTTCTCCAAGCATTAATCAATGCTCTGGCGACCACAATCCGTACGCACGGTTTCACTAAACAGACGATGGTCGTATCCTTGCTGATGAACATCATTCACGTGGTGGGTAACTACTTACTCATCTATGGTCATTTTGGACTTCCAGCGTTAGGTGTCGAAGGTGCAGCTATCTCAACGGTTGTCAGTCGGTTTATCTGTCTTATTATTTTCTTCTTACTGCTCTACAGAGTGATGGAGGTACGGGTGAAGTTAACCTATTACATTCATCTTTCCAAAAAATATGTGCAGCAAATTCTCAAAATCGGCATCCCGTCCGCGTTTGAATCGATTATTTATCAATCTTGTCAGCTCGTATTCACGCTGTATATTACCTATCTGGGCGCCGAGGCTATGGCCACTCGTCAATACGCGCTCAACATTTCCAATTATATTTATTTATTCAGTGTAGCCGTCTCCATGGGAACCTCCATTATCGTAGGACATCTGGTGGGAGCTAGGCGCCCCAAGGAGGCCTATACTCGTGTATTCACCAGTGTGAAGTGGGCACTTCTGGTCACAGTAGTAATAGATGTGCTTGTGATCGTCTTCCGGGTACCGCTATTCGGCCTCTTCACAGATAACGAGAACATTATTCTGATGGGGGCTCAGGTTATACTGCTTAGTTTCTTCCTAGAGACCGGGCGTACAACTAATTTGGTCATCATTAACTCACTACGCGCCTCGGGCGATGCGAAGTTCCCAGTATATATGGGACTGATCTCCATGGTCTGTATGAGCTTACCCCTTGGATATTTTCTGGTATTCCAGCTTAACCTAGGATTAGCCGGTGTGTGGATTGCCACTGCGGCTGATGAGTGGACAAGAGCTGTCATTATGTATTTCCGCTGGAAGAGTCGAGCTTGGGAGAAACATGGACTGATTCAGCACGATGATGTAGAACACAGCACGCCTTCCACTACCCCTGCAGCTGTAAATTAACCAATTTATTTAGGTGGTTCTCTAAGGTCATACCAGATCTTAAGGGTCCACCTTTTTTATCGCTTCATGATTACATAAATATTAGAATGAATGAAGCATTCTACGTTACAATAGATAGAACGTAATTAATCTAAAGGGGAGAACCTCATGTCGGAAGAAACCGGGATCCACGAGTTATTGACGCTCAAGACGATTGCGGAGACCTTAAACAGTTCCAATGAGCTCAAACCGATGCTCGATACAGTTATGGGCAAGCTGTTAGATCTAACAGGAAATACGGCAGGCTGGATCTTCCTGAGCGAAGAGAATATGGAGTATGAATTCGCCGCAGATCGGGGTTTACCGCCAGCGCTGCAGCGGGACAATAAACAGCCGATGCAGTGTGGAAGCTGCTGGTGCTTAGACCGCCTATGGGACGGACGGCTAGAGCATGCTGTTAACATTCTAAACTGCAAGCGGCTGAGTAATGCCAGGCAAAATAACTGGGGCGATACATTAGGGATCACCCACCACGCCACTATCCCACTGCATTCAGGCGATCGCTACCTAGGACTTATGAATGTAGCTGCACCGGGCAAAGCACATTACCCCGACAGTGAGCTGGCTCTGCTACAATCCGTGGCCCTGCAAATTGGCAGTGCCATTGAACGCATGCAGTTATATAGCACCGAGCAGCGCCGTGCCAATCTGTACGCCAAATTAGGGGAGTTCAGCGCTGCTTTGAATATAACGGCAAGTGAATGCATCTCCCCAAGCATTCTGGTGGAGAAAACCACCGCCCTGATTGGCCAATATTTCGATTGGCCTTTTGCAGCGATTATTGGACAACACGAAGGCAAATTCGAAGTACATGCAGCCGCTCATGCAGCTAATATAACACCTGAATTAGCTCCTTTTGAGCTCTCGGATTCCTTTAAGAATCGTCTAAGGGATATTGCAAAAGGACAGCGCTTCGCAACATTAACCTCTGACGAAGAACAGGAAATTACAAACTCATGCTGTTCCGAACAGCCTGTTACAGAGCGAGTTGTAATGCTTGCCGTCCCCTTTCGGCAGATTACTGCACATGGTTCAGCCATTCTACTCATCACCTCGCCTAAAGCACTCGCCTCCGCAACCGCAGATGGAGAAGTACTCGAAGCGATTGCCGAGCACATTTCAGCTACACTGGAAAGTGTACAGCTCGGAGAGAAGCGCCGCGAAATCGCGCGTCTGGACGAGCGGAATCGACTGGCCCGTGACCTCCACGACTCGGTGAACCAGATTCTGTTCTCCCTCTCGATGACGGCCAAAGGTGTAGAAAGCATGCTGCAGCAAGAGCACACCTCCCATCCGGCTGCTGAGGCTGTCCGCGATATTCAAGAGCTCTCTCAATCTGCACTCAAAGAAATGCGCGCTTTAATCATGCAGCTTCGTCCCGCAGGACTGGAAGCCGGGTTATTGACCGCGCTGCAGGCTCACGGTCAGCAACTAGGGCTGTTGATACAGACAGAGCGCAGCGGTGTACTCGAACTTCCCCGCAATGTGGAAGAAGGACTGCTGCGCATTGGTCAAGAAGCACTTAATAATGTACGTAAGCACTCCGGAGCTTCTAAAGCTGAAGTATCTCTACATTTAAACGCTACCGAGGTGATACTGAGCATTGCCGATCAGGGCAAGGGCGGTGCCAAACGGCGCTGTAATACAGACACCAATGAATCTCTCGGCCTGCATATTATGAAGGAAAGAGCTGAGGCGCTCTACGGCCATATTCATATTTACAGTGAGGAGCACCAAGGCACAACGATTGAGGTAACCATCCCTTTGCCCCTCCAATCCACATGAAGTCGGGTGATCACAAATGACAATAGGTTTATTACTGGTTGACGATCATGCAATGGTTCGTCGAGGGCTACAAGTGTTTCTCTCGACACAACCGGACATCAAGGTTATCGGAGAAGCATCGAACGGCCGCGAGGCACTAGAGAGAACGGCTGAGCTCCAGCCGGATATCATATTAATGGATTTGCACATGCCCGTTATGGATGGCATCGAGACGGCTAAACAGCTACGAATCTCCCATCCACAGGTCAAAATCATTGTGTTGACCTCCTTTTCAGATCAGGATCATGTACTCCCTGCTATCCGCGTAGGGATCAAAGGATATTTGCTAAAAGACATAGAACCAGAAGCGCTGGTAGTCGCCATCCGTAAGGTACAAAGTGGTCAAGTTGAGCTGCATTCCGCAGCTGCCAGCCAACTGATGGATCTAATGGCAGCTTCTACACCAGAACAACTGAATGTTAGCAACTCAGATCTGAATGGATCCAGTACTACATCGGTTACAATCACCGGATCTGAGCTTCTTACTCCGCGAGAGCAGGAAGTGTTAGACCTCATTGCACTAGGTATGAGCAACAAAGAGATTGCCAGTAAGCTGGTCATCACCGAGAAGACTGTTAAGACACATGTCAGTCATGTACTGGGAAAGCTGAACTTATCGGATCGGACTCAAGCTGCCATTTTTGCATTGAAAAGCGGCTACAACTCATAGCGCCACAGCTCATCTACAACTATAGTCTTAGACGCTCAGCACAATGGCTGAGCGTTTTTATTATGCAGGTTCATTCCATGTGCTGACGTCAACAAATGTCGATTCAGCTATCATTGGTTTATAGCAATCGACCTTATAGGAGTGGATACAGATGAAAGTCATGATCCTGACAGGCAGCAATCGAAAAGAAGCGACCAGCACAAAGTTGGCAGAGCATGCCGCACATTTTATTAATCAGCAAGGCGAACAAGTCACCCTGTTTAATCTCCATAAACGCCCACTGCCCTTTTATTCACCAGATGAGTCTTACGCGGAGCATGAGCATCTAAGCGCTCTCCATCAAGAGATGCTAACTGCGAACGCAATCATCCTGATTACCCCGGAATACCACGGTTCCATGAGCGGCGTGATGAAAAATGCTCTCGACCATCTAGGCCAGACGCACTTCAACGGCAAAGTGGTATTGTCTGCTAGCTCTGCAGGTGGAGCTGTAGGTGTAAGCTCATTGCTTCAATTGCAGGCGGTTGTACGCAATCTACATGGGATTAATACGCCAGACTGGATCTCCATCGGCGGGATGCAGCGCAAGCGGTTCGAGGTTGAATACGACGGGTACGAGGGTGGTCAAGAAATTGAAGATCGCATTCGCCTAGTCTTAGAATCATTCCTAAATTTAGCTCGCAAAATCAATAGCCCGGCAGGTGCCGCCCTATGATCAAAGGACTGTTTGAAACCCATCTGAACGTGACTAACCTTGAACAATCTGCTCATTTCTATGAACATGTTCTAGGACTACCCTTAGCACATTCGGAGAATACTGAAGGCCGCAAGCGGCGATTTTACTGGATTGGAGAAGATCGTAATCAGGCCATGCTGGGGATTTGGGAGAAGGCACCTTCCGAGGTTGTGCGTCAGCACTTTGCTTTTCAAGTAACGCTTGAGGATTTGAAGCAGTCAGTATCCTACCTAAAGGCCAAGGGGATTCAAACCTCTAACTTCCTCGATGATGATAAGGGACAATTGTATGTATTTGGCTGGATGCCAGCCGTATCCGTGTATTTCAGTGATCCAGATGGTCATTCCTTAGAGTTCCTAGCTGTACTGTCTGATTCACCCAGACCTGAGCTAGGAATGGTACCCTGGAAAGAATGGGAACTAATACATGGAAGAACCTGGTAGTTATTATAAAATTCAGGCTAAGCCTGCACGAGGAGACGAGAATATGATAAAAGGACTATACGAAGCACATTTACCAGTAAGTAATCTTGAGGTATCTATCGAATTTTATGAGAAATTGGGATTAAAAATGGCCTGGCGGGATGAGGAAACTGCATTCTTCTGGATTGAGGAAGGTCGGAGTTGGATCGGCATTTGGGAAGGAAAGGAAGTAGCAACGCCATACCACCCATCTTTACGGCATATTGCCTTCCGCGTAACTTATGAGGATCTGAAGCAATCATTGCAATGGCTGCAATCCATTGGGGTAGAGGCTGTTCCGTTCCGTAATCGAACTTCCGTTGAGCCTTTTATTCGAGCTTATCAAGGGAATGCTTCTGTGTACTTCAACGACCCGGACGGCAACAGCCTGGAATTGATGTGCCATGTAGAGGTTCCTGAGCATTTGAAGCATCTCTCAGAGAATATCATCTTAACCGAGTGGGAGAAATTGCTCGACCATAAATAAAAATACTCAAACAAAAAACAGCTGCCCACCATCAAGGGTCCAGCTGTTTGAGTATGTTAGCTGCTTCTATTTAACCATCTCTAGCATGGTTTTAGTAAAGGCTGTTACTTAATCGTGATGCCTTTCTTCATAGCCTTCATATCTGAATTCGTGTTCACAAGCATTGGTAGTATCTTCATACTTCTCGTCATGGGAGAGTTACATTGCCAGCAGGTAGGTACGTACTGAAATGCAAAGTTATCGCGCATCCAACCGGTGCAACCTTCCTTGGTACAAGACCAAATGGCTGTGTCTTCCTGCGGAAGATCCTCCAGTGCTTTTTTACGAAAATACATAAGTACCCCTCCTTGGATCGAATCGAGACGATTTCGCCACCCTATTAGGGGCAGATTCATAAGATGAAAAATAAAAAAGCTGCCCTCAACTTGTGTTAAGGGCAGCCTAATTTTCGAATTACAGTTTTACAACGTTTTCGGCTTGTGGTCCACGAGCGCCTTGAGTTACGTTGAACTCAACGCGTTGGCCTTCGTCCAAAGATTTAAATCCGTCGCCTGTGATTGCGGAGAAGTGTACGAATACGTCGCTTCCACCTTCAACCTCGATAAAACCAAATCCTTTGTCTGCATTAAACCATTTAACTGTACCTGTTTGCATGATATTACCTCCAATATTTTATTTAACACATGTCCTTTTATTCCTACGTAGTGTACGAACAAATAAAAATTCACACATTGGAAAAGGACTCATACGCACAAATGATAACCTTTTACAATATGTGAATTAAGGGTTAAATTTATGATTAACTTCATTGTACCACACTAAATCATTGAATGCAATGTAAATGCCTACTTTTTTCATTCCGGCTCAATATCCTCTATATTAAAGGCTTTAGAGCCGGAAATGTGCACGGGTTAATCGATGTATCCTGCCAACCCTTTATCCATTAAGTAATCCATCTCCGCATCAAGAATCGTCTCCACTGTGATTTCATCCAGCTTCACATCACGCTGGCCAACAACATAATCAACCAGATCATCATTGTCGATGTCTACCTCGCCTTTGGCATTGGCCTTGGCGTTATTGATAAAGGTCTGTTCATGCTTCAATACTAAACGAATTAATTTAGAATCTACTTTGGTTTTGGCAGATAATACGGTTACTAATTCCTGCTCGTTTAATTTGTCACTCATTTTTCAAATTTCATCTCCCTACAATTATTACATCTCCATTGTAGCATATTTCACGCTTTAACGCGTCATTACGCGAAGTATACCGCGGTTTGTTCACACTTTTCTTGCTATCACAGGCTCTGCAACATTCCACTTCAGGTAAGTTATTTAATAAAAACAGTTGTGAGGAACATTGACTTGTGCCAAAATATAAAAAAAGTGTTGGACCAAATTGAATACTAGAAAAGGCGGTTGAATTCATGAGCTCTGTATCTTCCCAGCAATTAGACACAAACAGCAACAAGGCACATCGTTATATCGAAGACGTATACGCACAGGTTGTTGCGCGTAATCCTTTCGAGCCCGAATTCCATCAGGCTGTAAAGGAAATCCTTGAATCTTTGCTTCCAATCCTGGCTGCTGAACCTAAGTATCAGGAAAATGCCATTCTGGAAAGATTGGTTGAGCCAGAACGTTTGATTATGTTCCGTGTTCCTTGGACAGATGATCAAGGCAAGGTCAGAGTTAACCGTGGATATCGTGTACAGTTCAGCAGTGCCATTGGACCTTACAAAGGTGGACTTCGTTTTCACCCATCCGTTAATGCTAGTATTATCAAATTCCTCGGCTTCGAGCAAATCTTCAAAAACGCTCTTACCGGCCAACACATCGGCGGAGGTAAAGGTGGATCCGACTTTGATCCTAAAGGAAAATCCGAAGGCGAAATCATGCGTTTTGCACAAAGCTTCATGACTGAATTGCAAAATTACATCGGTCCTGACCAAGACGTTCCTGCAGGAGATATCGGTGTAGGTGGTCGTGAGATTGGCTACATGTACGGACAATACAAGCGGATCCGCGGAGGATATCCGGCTGGCGTATTGACTGGTAAAGGTATTGGTTATGGCGGAAGTCAGGCTCGGACAGAAGCTACTGGTTACGGTACAGTTTATTTCGTAAACGAGATGCTGAAAGCAAAAGGCCTTTCCTTTGAAGGAAGTCGCGTTGTTGTTTCCGGTTCTGGTAACGTAGCGATCTATGCGATTGAAAAAGCTGTACAGCTAGGTGCAACAGTCGTAGCTTGTAGTGACTCCGCTGGATATATCTATGACGAAAACGGCATTAACCTCGAAACTGTCCGCCGCCTGAAAGAAGTCGAAAGAAAACGGATAAGTGAATATGTGAATGAACACCCTAACGCTGTGTATACCGAAGACTCCACGCAAATTTGGACTATTCCTTGTGATATCGCCCTTCCGAGTGCTACTCAGAATGAGATTGATGAAGCCATGGCATTGAAACTGATTGAGAATGGTGTTAAAGCAGTAGGCGAAGGCGCCAACATGCCATCCACCCTTGAAGCTATTCACCAGTTCCAAGAAGCTGGCGTGCTATTCGCACCTGCCAAAGCTGCTAATGCTGGCGGCGTAGCTGTATCTGCGCTTGAAATGGCCCAAAACAGCATGCGTATGTCCTGGAGCTTTGAAGAAGTTGATACGAAACTGCATGAGATCATGGTTTCCATCTATCAACAGTCTGTAGATGCATCCGAGCAGTATGGACAGTCCGGCAACCTCGTTGCAGGAGCGAACATCGCTGGATTCAAAAAAGTAGCCGATGCTATGTTGGCTGAAGGCGTAATTTAATCAATAATAAACAAACGGCGTTGTGATCATACGAAGTCCCCGTAACCGGTGAGTAAGAAGCCGGGGACGGGGACTTTTTAATTCAACTATGAGTTCCAACCTGGGATTTGCCGCAAACCACCATCCCATATAGAATACGTACTCTTCACAACCATATCGGACGGTGAAGAAGCCGTGTGAATGTAACAGGAATCAATCCCTGCCTTCAGAGCCCCCTCAATATCCGTACGAGGATCATTTCCAATCATAATGGCTGAGCTCAAATCCGCTCCGTACCTTTCAACTAAATAGCGATAAAATAGCGGATCAGGCTTGCTCACCCCTGCTTCCGAAGAGATCGCAATGCCATCAAATAGATGTATGATTCCGAGCATAGTTAACTCTGCCTCAATAAATGTCTTCTGCCCGTTGGAGAGCAAGAATACTTTTTTGCCACGTTCTCTTAACGTTTGTAGAATTTCAGTCACACCCTCATATAGAGAGATATGAAGCATCGATAACGTCCGTAGCCACCTCACGGTTTCATATAACCACGCTTGATCCGGTTCTCCACCTAATTGACGGGCCACAGACCGAAACACTTCCTCCATTACGAAATCCGGATACTCGCAGCTCCGTGCGGCTTCACCAAGTTGAAGATCCCGCTCCCGCAAAAACCGTTCTTGCAGTTCACCACCTGATATAGAGAGTCCCTGATATCCGAAATGGAGAGCCAACCTTTCCCATACCTCAGATTGCTCCTCATCGGTCTCAATATCAATCAGTGTACCGTACAGATCGAAAATATAAGTCTGATACATCCCTGTCTTCCTTCCCATGATTCACATTGTAAATTACCCCTTAGTCACATTCTCCGTCGCTGCCTGCCCCTCCTCCATTTTGTTTGACACCTTTTGATAGAGATAGGAGATCCCGAGCAGGCAAATCCCAAAGCTGGCATAAGCGATAATTTTACTTCCGGTATTCAGTAGTCCAAGATCGTATAGCAGCAGCTTACCTGTCGCCAGAAGCGTTAATCCAAGGCCGAAGCGCCGGATATACACATATCTTTTGCGGAAGCCGTACATGATGAACAGAACTGCTATCAACAGATACACAAGACTAAATATTAATCCCGCATCGCTTAATTGCAGCTGTACCCCTAGAAAAGCGGTGATGATTCCGAGTAGATACACTCCCATGAAGACAGGATAGATTTCCATACTTTTATACTCACGTTTAAGCAAGGTGATCAGCAGATCACGTCCACTAAACCACACGAAAATATTGAAGATAATGAGTATACCCAGTGCGATATAATCAGCCCCGGTATTACGTGAAAGATCATTCTGCAGGCTTGGCAAGCCTACTGTAATCACCAAACAAATAGCGTAGCCGATCCCAAAGAGAAGTGTTACAAAATACTTAACAATCGTGTCATAAAGCACCCTTACCTTTGGCAAAACATAGGCCAGAACAATAGTTAACAGAGCGGACAACAGCAAATTATAGAAGGTTCTATGCGAGAAATCCTCCGGTACAGCCAGACGATACAGTCTTCTCGATTCATACAAACCATAGATCCAGAAATTCAATAATGCCGCGTATTTAAACCACAGAGCTAAGGTGATTTCGTAAGGCTCACTGCGCTGTAGGACATCCTTTCGATTATGCTGAACGGCGTACCATACGGCAATGATCAGCATACCTGCAGTAATGAAGACATATTTTAGCGGAAAATAGACGTCTGCGGAATTCAACCATTCATTGGCTATACTGAGCTGCATTGGTACATTTAATCCGAAGAACACCGCAAGGCAAAGCGTTAAAATACCCCAGCCTGCCCTTTCCATCCCTTTAAACCGATTCAGATTACCAAACAAGGTAAGCACAACGCCTTCAACCAACCAGCCAATGGACCACCAAGCCGCTCCGAATTGGAACGGAATCATCAGAATACCAAAGGTCAGCGAAGTAGCGTAGAACAGCAGCATGCTTTCTTTTTCTTGTGGCATCAGCTTTTCAAGCCCTCGTCCAAGCCCTAGATACAGCAGACAGAAGAGCAGCGCCAGCGCACCATTGTAATCCTTGAGCCCTGCATCCAGAAATAGAAGATACAAGGTAAGACAGCTAATAAACGTGTTGCATCCCAGTAGAGAGAAATCCCACCAAGACAACTTGGAGCGATACTTGAACGGGTACCATAACGTAATGCCCAAATACATCGCAAAAGTCAGCACCGCATAAATCATATTCATTCCGTTGCTATCCGATAACGCTATTAATATCAGCATGGAGGGTGTATTAAATAAGTAGCTGATGTAATTGACCACGTTCCAGCGTTTGCGGAAGGAGATCAGTAGAATGAATAAATTCAGAAGAAACAAGTAGCCCATTGCCACATAAACTGCGTTGCCTGAAAGTCCGAAAGCCCCAAGATAAGAATATAGTGGCAGGTACCCTCCGATTAAGCCCAAAGCACAAATACTTCGTGATTCATACCTTAAAGACAGGAGCACCGCAGTCAAAGTGACGAGCACGGATAAGGACAGCCCTACATAAATACTGATAATATCCAGTAAAAAATAGCTATAGAAAATAGAGCCGTACAGCACTGAAATCCCGCCGCCAAGTAGCCCTAAAGCGAACGTCCCTTTTCCTTTGCGGTATAGCCACTCCCCGCCCCCTAACATCAGTAAACCCAGTAGGAAAAAGGCGCCTCCCTTCATATAACCGGTGAACCAATTGGAATAGGAGTATCTGAATGCTGCTCCCACAGCCAAGATCAGCAACAAGATCCCAAGCTTGTTAATCCAGCCTAGTCCAATTTTCATTTCGATCTGATTTTGTTTTCTTCGACGCTCCAATACTTCTTCACTGATCTCTTCTGAGGCAAAATCATGTAATCCGTTATCCATTCTGGAGTTCAGAGCAATTTCGGATTCCCTCAGTCTTTGTCGCTGCGCTAGTACACGCTCATTTAACTCCGCCGACAACGCTCCAAGTCGACTGGATAACTCCGCTTTATCCTCACCGAGCTGCCTCGCGGCTGTTTGGTACAGCTGCTGAATATGACGCTTTGTGTCCATCTCAAAAGCCGTCAGCCGGTCCGTATGGGCAAGGCTTTTAGAGGCAAAATAAGTCTGCAGCTTCTGTCTGGACAGACTAAGAATGCCAAGCTTCTCATCTAAAATTTGTTCCGTTAGCGTAACTTTTAGCTCTGTATTCTCTTCTTGAAGCTTCCCTACCTGAGTCTTTAACTCCACTAAAGCAAGCTTATGTTTCTCATATTGCTTCTTTAAGTGTTCATTCTCGTTGACCAGATCGTGACTTTCATATTCCGCGATCAGAGCTTCATATTCCTTAATAAGCCCGTCCTGCTGGACCTTCATAAATCTAAGTCGATCTTTGAATGACTCCATAGCGCCTCCTAATGTGAGCGATTGTTAATATTTCCATTTTACTACAAACGGAAGGATCTCTTACTCTTTTTTATGCAAAAAACTGCAACATATTTGAGGGATGTCCCGTCTAGATAATAACAACACTAACAAATGAAATTAAAAGGAGCTCACAACTATGAACAACATTTTAAAAACAAGTACAGTTCTTTTAACTTTGTCCCTAGCACTATCAACAGGAGCAGCCTATGCCGCACCAACAACAACTTCTGCCAAAAATGATGCTGCTCAAACTACCGTTAGCGCTAACCAAAAAACATTTGCGATTGAAATCAACGGTTCCGCTCTGAAAGAAACAGGCTTCCAAACTACAAATGGCAAAGAGCCTATGGTGCCACTTCGTTCGGTTACTGAAGCACTTGGCTTTGAATTGACTTGGAATGGACAAACTAAATCCGTTGATCTTATCAATGGTGCTGTGTTCACTACAGTGAAAGCCGGAGAAGATCGCTATAGCATTAATAAAATGAATACTACGCTTGGAACTGCACCACGATTGGTTGACTCCATTTTGTACGTTCCAGCTTCCTTTGTAAGTGAAATCATCCACCACAACATGACAGTGAAGGGAGATTCCATCGTGATCACTGCTGCTAATCAGGAAGAGCATATGACCAAGACTGGCGTGATTACAGCTGTCAATAATGAGGGCAAATACCAATCCGTTCAGATCCAGGGTGTAGGCACAGATGGCATCGTACTGAATGTAGGTGAAGATACGACTATCGAAATGGCAGACGGTACTAAGCTTGCTCTAAAAGATCTTCATATCGGTATGACCGTAAAAGCAGAGCATTCCATGATCATGACCATGAGCCTGCCACCGCAAACTCCAACTTACAAGATCACTGTTCTAGATGAGCAGAAACAAAATGATCTTTTGGGTACTGCAGGTACCATTGAAGAAGTTCAAAAAGACGATGAAGGAAACATCAGCATCACCGTTAAAGGCAGTGGCCTGAACGAACAGTCACAACAAGAAGTAGTACTTCGCATTAGCAAAGATACCGCGCTAATTAATACCGATGGCAAAGCTGTAAACAGCAGCGAGCTTGTAAAAGGCGCAAAAGTTATAGGATTCTACAGCCCTATGCTGACTAAGAGCCTGCCACCAATCGGCACAGCTGCTAAAGTCGTAGTAGATTCCGTTCAACAATAAGAGCATTTAAAAAAGGCCAGTTCTCGGATTACGGGAACTGGCCTTTTGATTGATTATTTTTAGCCTGAGAACTCTGCTAACAAATACAAGTCTTCTTCTTCACACCAAGCTTTCCAGCCTGTTCAACCTTAGCAATATAATCTACAGCCAGTGGTACTTTACATGCTGTTTGTCCCATTTGTACCTGGACCTTTCCAATGCTTGCAGCAATCTGCGTCGCCTCATCATGCAGTTCGGTTACGCTGCTGGCGGCGATAATTACAAACATATTCATCGTGTAACGAACTCGATTCCGTTCCTGATGAATGGTAGATTGTATTTGCTGTAGTAGCTTTCTGATCTCAGCGATGTCTAGCAGATCATCCGGCGTAACTGAAATGTAATTCCCATAAGTACTCCAGCCACAGGTGGCCACCATTTCATCCGATGAAGAAATCCATTCTCTTGCAAGTTCTAGTGCGTAAGGGCTCTCTGCAGCGACAGACGCTACCGTATATTCCGCTATTCCAGAGCAGTAAGCTGCCACTACCCAGCTTTGAAGCTCTTCCTTCGTAAGCGTCTTGGGGTCAACTGTAAGCCCTGCCAAATACATCGCATCATAATTCCCCGTCTGATACAAAGCGCGAGCTAGACCTTGGTCTTTCTTGATATCCTTTACCAGCTTCTTCATGTCCCCTATCCGTACTCCAAATAAAGGCTCCTTAGCACCATGTCGTATGAAGGTACGCTTCGTCTGCTCTGTACCCATTTCCTCAAGCTTACTCATCACTTCATTAATTGTCAGATTCATTAGAACACCTCTTTATCCCTTCATCGCTTCTCTTAAAATGGGCTCACGACCCAGCGTTACTCTATTCTTGCCCGAATTCTTGGAACGATATAACGCTTCATCCGCTTCCCGATATAAATCTTCGAAAGTCACCTCTCTGCGCTCTGTAAAAGAAATTCCGATGCTAGCGGTAAGCTGAATGCTATCGTGTTCGTTCAAAATTATTTTATAATCACTCATCGTAGTGCGAAAATCCTCTGCTTCCATTAAGGCTGCACGTTTATCCTCAGCAAAAAAGCATACAGCAAACTCCTCGCCCCCGACTCTTCCGGCAATGCCTTTGTTTTGGTACACCTGAAGTATTTTATTCGAGAAATCAACTAATGCCTGATGTTCAGTGGCTATCAAGGAAACCCCATAACAAACCTCTCTTATTCCAGTACATACAATCTCAAACTGTCCTTCGGTCCTTTGACTATAATGAGCGCCAATGTCCTTGTGATGCCTCATAAAAAGATCAATATTTTTCCCCATCCAGGTCTCATTCGATATCCCGGTAATCTCAAACAAAATGGAGGTTGCAGCCTCATTTATACCAATGATACTATCATTCCGGTCTGTCAAAACTACGCCGTCTTTCATATGCTCCAGGATTTTAATTTTAGTTAAAGGATAGATCGTAGATTTGGAGTCAATGAATAAACACAAATAAGCCGCTATAATTGCGGGTAGATAAGTGAAGGCCGTAAAGCCTGTAAGCGTGATCTTCAACAAGGGAAGCAAAAAAACAGAAACGACCGGAACAAGTAACCCGGCAAATAGGAAGAACGCACGTCGCAAAAAAGCTCTCGGTCTATTCATTAAGGAAACACCTAGCAAGCAGACCGCATATAGACCAAATAGCTGATCATAAGCAATAAAAGCCATGCTAAGAAGCGTAGGCTTTACAGTAATTCCACTAACACCCGCAACAGTGGCCATGCCCACTTCACTACGCATTAGATGATGATAGGTATCCGTAAAAATAAGCAGTACGTCCAAAGCAATTGGAATCGAGAAAATAGCAAGTTTTACAGGTAGGTGTTCCGCGGAAGGAGACACGTATTCTTTAACGACAGCATAAGTAAATAAAGCACTTAAAAAAAGCGGAGCCTGCTGCATATTCTTCCACCACAGCTTAGCCTGAAAAGAGGATGACATAATCTCTCCCGCCGTTGCAATAAATATGAGGCTGACCAGTAGCATTAAGATCCACAAATAACGTCTTCCTGCCGACTTTCGATGTCGATAGGAGCTGATGCCCATGTAAAAGCTTAGAACACTACCCATTAATAAGTAATACGGATATCCTTGAATCCACGGCATGCCATATTTCTCCTATTTTTCAAGTCGCTCCTATCATTATATCCTAATCAATCCTACAAATGAATCAACAAATACCAGCACATCTGTACACCTTACGATTTGAACTTTACTCGATGGGAGAACATATACTTTCTGGCCAAGTCCTTAAATCCATCTTTATCTTGTACCGACTGAAAGTACCGTTTAGGGATAATCAGCGCTCGATTAGAAGACACAAAAAACACGAACAGGTTCATCGTTTCACCTATTTTATGTATCTCTTCCCATTTCACTTGCCCGGAACCTGCCTCAGATACGTACTTTATACCCTCATCTGATACGGAATAGCTCTGAGGCTGCTGGGCTAAACTGTCTGTTGCGAAGGCTTTTTTAGATTTTTTGGTCAAACTTGATTTGGTCATATACCATAAAACAGCGGCAAGAATCACAGCAGTCACAGCAAGGATTGAAATATTTTTAATACTGTAATCCTTAGTAATTAACAGCAAAATCACAAAATAAGCAACCACACTGAAAGAGCTAAGTATAATACGGCTATTCAAGCTGAACCATAGGTTAAACTCCTGAACGTCCTCACTCTTAAGGACGGTATCTACTTTTATTTCATTTTCCACTACTAATCGCTCCCCTGCCACTATCGAAATTTGTCAATTCCATTTCATTCTAACATGTCTGAACACAAAAAAGGGACATCCCTGAAGCGATCGCTTCTAAATGGGTTGTCCCTTTTTAATCCGTAAGGATTCTTATTTCTTTTGTGCAAGACGTTGTTTGAACTTGTCAACACGGCCGCCTTGTTCTGTATCTCTTTGTTTACCAGTGTAAAATGGGTGGGATGCGGAACTTGCGTCCACGCGGATAACAGGATAAGTGTTACCATCTTCCCATTCCATTGTTTCATTGGATGATTTTGTAGATGCACTCAAGAATTTGAAGCCTACGCTTGCATCCATGAAAATAACCTTGTTGTACTTTGGATGTATGCCTTCTCTCATTCTGATCGTCCTCCTTCTGAACAAATTAGTGGAGCCTTTATGGTAAATTAACCAAATGATCTGTAGGTTTATCTATAAGTATAACCTAATAAACGTAGGAAAATTCGTAAATCTTACGATTTAGACCACCACTCCATCATACGTGAAATCGACATGTAAAGTCAACTAATATCCGATATTCCTTATATTCCCTTACGTTCAACTGACTTATACATCATACTCCAGTTGTTTTTTAGCCTGAACAATAAAATCTAACGGGTTCTCAATAGTGCTGGATTGATATTCTACAGCACCTATTTTGAGACCGAGGCTAACTTTATACTTTTTGACAAATTCAGTGTCATTAAGCTCTTGAAGCTTCAATTTAATCCGCTCGATCACGATTTTTGCTCCATCGTTGTCGGTGAACAGCAGAAGGCCCCATGTTGCGTCATCTTTGTCCAGTAAATACAATGCATCATTGGTACGAATGCTGGCCTGACTGAGCTGAGATACGTCGTGAATGGCCTCAGCCAGCTTATCTTCGGGAATAATACGTCTAATCTCATTCCAGTATT
This sequence comes from Paenibacillus sp. FSL E2-8871, assembly GCF_038000345.1. Lineage (NCBI taxonomy): Bacteria > Bacillati > Bacillota > Bacilli > Caryophanales > Paenibacillaceae > Paenibacillus > Paenibacillus sp. FSL E2-8871. Next base: position 4,383,995 of record NZ_JBBOBV010000001.1, read on the forward strand.
TCACTTTCACTACTAGCAGTGTGAGTGGAATCTGATATCGAGTCGAAATGCCTGTAAATAAGGCAGCATCCTTCTGAAAAGAAATACTATTTCGCAAATCTGTGTTCTCGTCGATGATGGCCATATTGGCAGTCTTATTCTCCAAACGCTGATTCTCAGCCTGCAGCTCACGATTGCTTAGTGTAAATATCCACAGTACCACTGTTAATAATGGGGTCATAATTAGCCAGAAGTAAGTATTCAGTCCAATTGTCTCTCCCAAAGATATCGTCTGATACATCGTGTAGAAGCCGTAAGCAAATATAAACACCAGGTTCAAGACCAACCCTGCGGTCACCGTTGTAAAATACGTAACAATCGCCAGAATAAAAGCCACATTTAAAATGATAATATTCTGGATATAATCGTCAGGTGCCCCTGAAATGAAGACAATACTAATAAAAAGAAGCACCAGGAACGATAAGAGAGCGATATCTGAAACTAAACCGCTGCGATTACGTCTCACGCTTATCACCACGTTTCTTCATATGTTTACGAAGCAGCAGGATCAGCGATAGAATCACCAGTGTCAGCACCAGCACAATTACGATAATGAAACTCAGCACGTCCGTTCGTTCCGCTATTTTTTTAACCACGGAATCCTCTGCTGCTCCAGTAATGATCTTGAAACGGTGCGCATTGACATTACCGTCCTTATCAACGATTACCCCATCGCCAAACACCTTCCATTTATCCCGCTCTGTTGCGATCAACTTCGACGCCAAATAGTACTCTTCAGAGTGGGCTCCCGTAACAGCAAGCAATCCCCGTCCCGCCTCAAATGGTGATTCAATCAGCTGCAGTGTTCCAATTTGAGATCCGTAATGATCTTCAATACTCATCTTCTCATTGGAGCGAATCGCTGTTCCGTTCCCGTTATATTGAAAATAGAGCTTATCATTATGATCACGGATGATCTTATTATTCTTATACGTGCCTATGGCGATGACATTATTATTCTTCAAATGATCAGCGCTAATGTTATCCGTGTAGAACTGAATGTTGCCTATATTTCCGCTAGCGTATTTTCCCAGTAGATTAAATACATTAGCTAAACTCAAATATGAATAATCATCCATTTCTTGTGGTAGTACGACTGCTACTTGATTGTAAAGTCCGTCACGTATGAACGGATACGGATAGTTATTAAACAAAAGATCCGTACGATCCTTAGTATTAAGACGCATTACAGAATCTTTACTGATATACGCCCACGGCATTTGTTCCTTATCTAAAGTACATTCGGCTCCCTTCAGCTCCAAATCAAAGGCTAAAGTTACCGTGAAATTACCAGAGATATTCAAGCTTTGGGGAACTGGAAGATCCAGCTTATCGCCATTCGCCAGCTCTTTGGTCAGCTTCTTGCTGCCAATGGGTATGTTGTTGATGCTGACAGTCACTAATGAACGGTCGAAATCTAAATTCTGTGCATAACGAAAATCCAATCTGATTCTGCCTGAATCTGCAATCGAGCGGTTAGAGGGCAGTGCAACAAAGTATGTCTGCTCCTGATGACGTGCCCCAGTGAGTTTATCACCCGTTTCTGTAAGCGTAATATTGGAGCTAATCGAAAGGGGGGGTGCAGATACTTCTGTAGCATCATCGACCACCTTTAAATCACTGCTGATTTGACCCAATAACTCTTGATTCGCAACAAAACGGCCTGCTTTAATCAGTAAGTTCTCATCCTTCGAGGTTACGACAAGTGTCGGCTGAGTATCCTTATTCACTAACTGCAGCAGTGCATGTGTACTTAAATCTTCAGAGGTGCTTAGCTGAGCCTTGAGCCCACTTGGTACTCGGTCATACATAGCTACCAGTACAACCGCAGCTTTATTCTTCACCGCATCTGACCGGTAGGGAAGCATTGGAATCGTTCTATTGTCCAATGTATTCCCCTTCACAAGCCCGGAGAGCGCATAGGTAGCCGACTCCAATTCTGCCCCTGTGCTTTTATCCGGTACGGTCAGCACACTATGATTCTTCGTTAAGGTATCAACGCCAGAGAAGCGCTCGCTAAAGTCACTAATCCCTCCAGTCAAGGGCTTCGGCGTATACATCACGCTAATACTGGATGTATTAAACAGATGCAGCCAATTATCAAAATCATAATCGACAGAACAAGATTGTTCATCTGTATAGTTCGACTGCAAATAGCCCTGAATTCCAAGCGTATTGGTTCCTTTTTTTAGAAACCCTTTAGGTGCCTGAAGGACCAGCTGTTGTTCGCCATTATCTTTTAGAGAGGGTCTAAATGTATAGAATGGGCTGCCATTTAGCGTTAAGGTAACGCTAGAAATCTGCTCCTTGGTAATTTGCGAAATTTGAAAGTGCAGGTTAATTCTGATCTCATCCACATTCCAATAATCCATGACCTCAAAATATTGCTGCTGAGCACTCGAACCCTTTAACGCAGTATCTGTTCCTGTGAAAGACGTTGTGTAGGTTAATCTAGTATCCTGAGGCGGAGCCTCGGCGGCTGCAACATTCAATTGAATTAGAAAAAGAGAGAGGCTGGTTAACAGTATAACCATTTGTTTTTTCATCATCATGTTCTGTTTCTCCTGTGATCACATATTTCTCATATTACTTCTTTGTTCGTTATTAATAGCGTTCAGTCTTATACCACTTTGCTTCTCTTTTGAAGATGAGATCTTTGGCGTAAAGATATAATCCGTAAGCCGCGACAACCATCCACAGCTGACAATAAGAGACGTACATTAACATTACGATCCATAAATTGGACAAGCTCATCTCGCCCTTCTCTGTCGTCAACGTTATGAAAGTACCTACAACGAATAAAATGATGGCGAGCAGCCAGAGAAAATTGCTAAGCCCAGCAATAGTAGTATGTACATAGCCCAAAGCATGCAGGATGAGCAGCACATCCGAGGTAATTAACGAAATCAGCAATAAGAAGTAAATCGCTAAAAAATAAAGAATATCGAATCGGACTTTTGCGGCGGATTTATCGAACAGCAGGGGGATATTTTTGACAATGACATAAATGTTGCCCTTAGCCCAGCGCGTTCGCTGCTTGAACCAGACTTTTAAGGTCTGTGGCTCTTGCTCCCATGTGGCCGATTTCGGCTGGAACTTGATCCGATAACCCATCATATATATTCTGAAGCTGATTTCTGTATCTTCGGCTATCGCTTTAACATCCCAGCCACCGATACTTTCTACGATAGACCTGCGCATAATAAAATTAGTGCCGGGAATGGTGCATAACTTGAACAGCTTCCAGCGTCCCGCTTGCGCCATCCATTGAAAGGACAACGTCTCAATATTAATAAACCGGGTAAGTAGGCTTGCGTTACGGTTACGGGTTCTAAACTTACCGATTACTGCGCCTAGGCTAGAATCATTCATGATCTCAGCAACCAGATAACGTAAAGCCGTTTTTTCAGGAGTGTTGTCTGCATCATAAATCGCAATTAACTCCCCTTTGCAATGGGTGAAGCCTATATTCAGCGCATTCGATTTCCCTTTGCCACCAGTAATCGCATCCGTATTAATAACGATCAGCTGCCGCCCCGGATTTCGGTTTTGGATATCGGCCAGCAGTTCAGCACTATTATCAGAGGAATTATCATTAATCACAATAATCTCATATCGATCTTCCGGATAATCAAGCGCTAGCAGAGACTCCACCGTCTTACAGATTACTACCCCCTCATTGTGAGCAGGAACCATAATTGAAACCAAAGGATATTCGCCCTCTATCTCTGGTATGTCCTCATTTTCAGATTTAATGTAATATAAATAGCCTGCGATAATGAGGGTCACATTCACCAGCAATAGAGACCAGATACAGATCACTGCAATTACCATCAGTATGTCTGAAATCGTCATAGGATCCTCCAAATCACGATTAGTTGTCTCATTTCAAATACTTTCTCCTATACAATCGGTATCCGATGATCATTAATCCGCCAAATAGCAACAGAGAAATCATTATCGCAACTATAAAGAACTGATTCTGTATATTAAAAAGCGTCGTAAAGCTCTTCTTCTGCTCTTCTGTATACCGATAATCGCTATTCACTGTTTCTGGCGTATAATTCAGACTCAGGGGTTGTCCATTAATAGAAATCACTCCTTCTGATGAAGTGATCGTATTGACGTCTGTAACAACCTCATGCCTTTCTTGTTTATAATCCGCAAAAGAAACCCAGTATTGTTCCAGCATCTTCAGCATTTCCTCAAGTTCTTCCTTATCCTTAGGCATATCCACAGTGATTACCGTGTCCATCGGCAGTTCTGGCATCACAGTATTGGATGTTTGCAGATCCTGCAAAAAATCAATCGGCACACTATACAAAGAGGATGGAAAGGACTTGGAGGTGTCGCTCTGCTCCATATAATCAACATTTTCATCCGGATACAGTATTACAGAATCGAAAAACCCCATCCCCGCCTCCGAGTATTCCTTGTCATACGCCCAGTGCATTTGTGCTCCGATTCCAAGCGGCCCAATCTTGTTGTGCACCAGCAGATTAATGAACGCGTTCATCTTCACCTGAAGTGAATGATCCATATTACTGGTACTCGTTGAATGCATCGCAATAGGGGCATTGACCAGAATGCTGCCATTATTCGATTGTACTCTTTTGATGGCTACCAAATAACGCTGCATTGCCGGATAATCGGTATTGCTGAACACTGGCCGCACACTTGCAAGAAAAGGAATCCCCACTTGATACAGCCGCTCCGCAGTCTCTGTCAGCAATCCCAGATCAGAGAAGGGATAGATCTCTTTGATCGCAAGATACACTTTAGGCGTTGCGTTGATATGAAGCCAATCCTTCAGAACATACCCCATCGCCAGTGCACTGACATTCCCTTGTTCAAAATACGGAACATAAGCAGCATCCTCTTTACTCACAGCATAAGGTGCTTGCAGGCTATCATCCTGGAAGATCAGCTTTCCAAGGGACTGGGTTCCCTGACTTCCGGCTATATAGAGCATATCCTGTACCTGAAGTGAAATTCCCGAGAACTGTCCGATCTGGAGATCTGGATTCGCGTCATACATAACATCCGTAGTTAACTGTAGTTTCTTTTTCAGCGAGGCTGGAGGACTGTACCCGATGTGCAAATACTGTCCCTGATAATGCTCCCAATCCTCTACATAAAATTTATTAGTAATCAAAATATCCGCTGCATTACGGACCATAATCACTTTAGAGTAATGATTCAGCATCCCTTGTTCATATTGATCCAGACTTTTAAGTGTGACCTTCATGGAATAGGCCGCCAGCAGTCGCTGGAGTTGAGTCACGTTGCCTTCCTTCGTTGTCCCCTTAGCGAGGCTGTCATAGAGTAGTAGGACCTGCTGTGGCGAAGCAGCAGATTGGACAGGTGTGACGGGAATCAGAAGGGCTGTTAGGGTCAACGTCAGTAGCAATATACCGTTTAAAACTCCTCTGATGCTCACACACTCACATCCTTTTGAGGCTTTGTATACGGGCTAGAAGGGGTGCTCTTGCTAACCTGCTTAACCCGATTGCTGTTTTTAGAAACTCTACGCCCAATCACACTGGATAGGGTCAGAAAAGTGACTAAATCAAAGGATAATGTAAATAAGAACTCATGCTTGGAAATATCGGCATCGCCTGCCCCGATAATCGATACAAAAATACCTGAAAGCCCAATGCCAATCGAAGCGACAATCAATACCATTCGCTGCATACCTCTGAAATCACGGGAGTTGATCGCTTTTACAAAGGAAGGCATATAGAGACCGATGACAAGCACCATCCAGAGGAAGATGAACCCGAATGTTCGCGGGGCCAGCGTTTGTTTCAGTTGGCTGTATCCGGTGAAAAAGTGACTCTGTGCTCGAAACTCCTTACCAACAGAATGCTCGAAATTCCCCATAGCCGCAGGCTTAATCGAGAATGCACTTTGAGCAGCTACATTAAGAATCGAATTAAGCTGGTCAGGGTTCGTTAAATAATATTTAAGGATGGATACAAATCCATAACGACTGTAGAAATTCTCCTCGAGAAGTGGTGAATTCACGTCTATGGTCACGTACTTCTCATAGTGAATGCTGTTCTTCAGAATGGCGAATTGCTCGTCCATCCCTAACGCTTTTAAAGCGGCTTCTGGATCAGGTGATTCCTTCAGCACCCCTCGGGTCATGGCATGGAACTGGTTAATGTTTACGAACTCATTTGAGATATTCAAATACGTGAACACACCTGCGAACAGCATCAGAGCAAGAGACGCCATTGTCAGGATCCGAAATATCTTGTCTCTACGAATCCAAAGCAGTGAACATGCCAGAACAGCAATGATCATACCCACTGGCGCATTCTGCTGCTTAGAAGTAGTCAGGATCAGCGTGCTAATTACGAACAAGGCCAGCATGGCGTAGTCATTGAATCTTTTTCGATATAACATCAGCCATGAAGCGAACATGAAGATCATCGTGATCATCACAACACTCTCGCCGTAAAAGGAGTTAAAATAAGCCGTATAACCGGTATCTCCGAATATAAAAATAGCAATACCTGCAATGATGAATCCCTGTTTTCGGGACATCTTCCATGTAATAGCCTCTATTAATAAGTAAATTGCGATTACATATAGAATCGTATAAATCGCCGCTTGAAAGCGGATGTCGAATACCTCACTACTGAAGAACAACTTGTTAAGTCCTATAGCCAGCTTGATAAATAAGGACTGAGAGGAAAATAACATTGCACCATTCTCATTAAAATATTGAAAGATCCCATATTGCTTCACAAAATAACCAAAGTACTGACTATCATAATCCGGCAGATTGAAATAGAGTCCATTACTATAAATGCTACGGAAAAAGTCACCGTTATCCGCCACTCCGACATACGGAGCTGTGAACAGCGCGATGATGGTAATAAGCAGCACTCCAAATGCAGCAAGAAATGCAGGAGAAACCGATAAATTAGCAAGTGATATCCCCTGCCTTAGAGGCGTTTTCACCGTGTTGTCCATCATGCAGGTTCACCTTCAATACAATAAGTTTAAGTTAATAGACATAGGCCAGTAATGCCATCAGGTTGTCAAAAGAATAAGCTTGGCCGCTAGCGACATCACCGAATCCTCCGTACAGTGGGCTATCCACATCTGTTACTCTGAACTCGTTCATTCTTTCAATGCTTTTATGGTGGAGAGATTCATCGCCGATTTCTGCGCCGATCATAGCTGTAATGGCATAAATGGCTGTGGACCGGATATCGTTCAGCGGCTTACCTTCTCTCGAATATTGCCCATACAACGTTCCAGCTTCGACCTGTTGCTTGATAAAATCAATGCTGGTGGCTTTCTGCTGGCCCACCTCAGCTAAGGCTAGAATGGATAAAAGCGACTCTACTGTATTGATGTTTTCCGAACTATATTTTCCGGTCTCATAATTAAACCGTGTCTCATAAAAGGGGAATTCATCCGATAAATATCCGTTTTCCAATATTACGTTCAAATCATTCGTCAGTTTCTTACTAAATTGGCTAGAAATCGACAATTTTCGCAAAGTGCCCAAATTAATATAACACAAAGTGACGAATGTGTTTGTTGAAGAATATTCCATATCGTAGAAATCATAAAGTTTTCCGTCTTTTACATTATAATCATATAATCTTTCGCCATATTTATCCGCTTCAGCTGTATAACGTTTATCGCCGAACTTCTCCCCTGCCTCATAAAGAGCTTGAATCATACGCAAATCATCAACGGCAGCATTCAAGGGGTATAGCTTCTGCTGTTTAGGACTGTAACGGTAGCTGAAACCGCTGTTGATATCAAAGGTTTGCTTAGCTAGTTGCCATTGCTCTGTAAATCTCTCTTGTTGGCCGCTACGCACAGCTGCCAGCATCCGGAGAGATGCCGATTCACTCAGAACTTCGTGTCCACTCGCCGCTTCCGCCGACTGATCTGTTTCAATAAAATTAGTATATACACCGTACTCACCTGTGAGTTTCGAGGTAATAAACTGCTCTAAGTTAGTTACTTCCTGCGTCTGGATTACCTTAGTATCATTTTCCGAATCTACTGGAGCTGGAGAATTAGTATGAACACTATTGGACGGATTCGGTACTGCCGTTTTTTCGCATGCCGTTAACCCTATAATGCCCGCAAATATCGCTAGTGCAGCAATAATTATTTTCCTCAAGTGATCACCTCCTTTTAATATTCTCCTATTCTGCTTACTGCCTAGTATTATCTATAACGGTAATATACAACAAAATGTTAAATCAAACTGTGAGCGTTATGTATCTATCCTTAGACAAAAAAGAGATATCCTTACGCCTTTGGCGAGCGGGATATCCCCTCTGTATCAGTTATTTATTCATTCATACGTTCCCAAAAACGATGGGCAGTAATTGCCGCGACAAGGCTGGCAGCGAACACCTCTCCGCCATCTCCAATGATTACACCCGGACTGCTTCTATGCTCGGCCGTTTCAAGTAGTTTAGCATTTTCAGTAGTCACCGCGATGGGCTTAAAGTGAGAATAGGCTTGGTTCAGGAATTGCGCTGTATCTTTATGGAATTTCTTATGTTCCGAATTTCCACCAGCTGCATAAATTGCATCAAAGAGCACCGAATCTGTCGTGGATAAGGTATGAATGACTTCAAGCTCTGTCCCCTTCGAGCCTTTAATAAATCCAAGCTTATCACTGATTATTTCCGGCTGGATCCCGGCTCTCATAAGCGTATCCAGAACAGGCATCACCAAGTCTTCATCAAATCTGTCGCCTATAATCACACCTATTTTACGTGTGTTTGGGTGCTTCTTCGTATTTGCCTGACTTAGTGCCGGGGAGATTTGAGCCACCTCGGAACCGCCCGTTTTCGGTGGCGTCGCCCCAATAGCTTCTGCTACAGGCACAGCAAGCTCTAACGTAACGTTCGCGAGCATATCTACAACCTGCTGCCGGACAGACTTACTCTTTACCTTCCCGAGCTCGAATGAATAGGCTTCAATAATATGCGTTTTTTCTGGAGCACTCATGCTGTTCCAGAACAGCTTGGCTTGTGAAAAATGGTCTTCAAAGCTTTTGCTCCGGCTACGCACCTTACGGCCCTCAACCTTCTCCTGATAATGTGCATAACCACCTTCAGCCTCTGTTGCAGGTGCAGGCGTATTGTTAGCAAGCGAATTATTATGATAGCTCACTGAACCCTGATTAATCGTCTGCCGTCCATACCCGTCACGCTGATTGTTGTGGAAAGGACATACCGGTCTATTGATCGGCAACTCATGGAAGTTAGGACCGCCAAGCCGAATTAGCTGAGTATCCGTATAAGAGAACAATCTGCCCTGAAGCAGTGGATCATTGGTGAAATCGATGCCTGGAACCACATGTCCAGGGTGGAAAGCTACCTGCTCCGTTTCGGCGAAGACATTATCCACGTTGCGGTTCAAGGTCATTTTCCCAACAATCTGTACAGGTACATCTTCCTCTGGCCATAGCTTTGTAGGATCCAGCACGTCAAAATCAAACTTAAATTCATCTTCTTCACTTAGAAGCTGAATGCCCAACTCGTATTCCGGAAAGTTGCCGGCTTCAATCGATTCCCATAAATCACGGCGATGAAAGTCAGGGTCCGCACCTGATATTTTCTGAGCTTCGTCCCACACCAAAGAGTGTACACCGAGCACCGGTTTCCAGTGGAATTTAACAAAATGGGCTTTTCCTTGCTCATTAATCAACCTGAAAGTATGCACCCCAAACCCTTCCATCATTCTGAAGCTACGTGGAATAGCACGGTCCGACATCAGCCACATTGCCATATGGGCCGATTCTTGGTTATTGGCTATGAAATCCCAAAAGGTATCGTGAGCCGATGCGGCCTGAGGCATTTCATTGTGCGGCTCAGGCTTAAGCGCATGTACTAAATCTGGGAACTTGATCGCATCCTGGATAAAGAAGACGGGCATATTATTTCCGACTAAATCGTAATTGCCTTCCTCTGTATAGAATTTGGTAGAGAATCCGCGGGCATCCCGCACCGTCTCGGCTGATCCCCGTGATCCGGCTACCGTCGAGAATCGGACAAACACCGGTGTCTTCACGGAGGGATCTTGAAGGAATTTCGCCTTTGTATATTCTTTCAGTGATTTATATACTTCAAACTCACCATGAGCAGCAAATCCACGTGCATGCACGATTCGCTCAGGGATTCGCTCATGATCGAAATGCGTCATTTTTTCCCGGAAATGAAAGTCTTCCAGTAAGGTTGGGCCCCGATCACCCGCTTTTAAGGAGAACTCGTCCTCTGATACTTTTAAACCCTGGTTCGTTGTTAAGGTGTGACCTTCATCCTTACTGCGAAACTGTTCCAGTTGCTCATTCTTGCTGTTTCCGTTCACTTTTTGATGTTCACTCATTAACAATGGCTCCTTCCAAAGGTAAAGTAAATATTATCATGTATCTCTTACCCTTTAGGAAAGTTTGGCAAACAAAAAAAGGCGGAATTCCGCGAAGCCATAGCTCCCGAAAATCCGCCTATTCCATCTAATTCTGACCTAACCCTTAATCCTGCGATACGTCGCTTCATCGGAAACAACATACAATCTAGCATCCTTAGGAATAGCCTGATCCAGCTTTCGATTGATACTTAGATCGCTACGATCCGCCAATAAGGTTGCACCTTGCAGAAGCAGGCTCTGAAACGCGTCCCCATAAGTCTTCCACGTAGTATTCACTGGAATCTCATAAATATCATCACCATATTTACGGCTCAGCAGCTGCGTTATCACCTCAGAGTTGCCCTCTTGCAGTGCAGAACGAACAGCCAGTCTGGAGATGGCATCATGCGAAAGAACGAACTCGTTTACTTGGACATGCCTGAAATTCTGAATATTCTTCTCTTGCATTATTTCTACAGTCGTATGTACTTGTGGCGCAATGCGCTCAATGCTAGAGGCAATTAACAAAGATTTACCGTCGATCAGCGATGCTTCATCAATCCTGGTGTCCCCGAACACAATGGCCGCTCTTGCTTCATGGATGTTAGCCTTAACTAGAATCTCATCACTGGAGGCATCGCCACTTATAAAGTGAACTTGATCCATATGCTCCAGAGGATGACTTCCTGTCTCATCAATGATGACAATGTGGCATTTTGGCGAATAGCATAGAACCTCGTCTACGGCAGCTTGTGCTTTCTTACTCCAATTAATTAGAATCACATGGTCCTTTCCCCGAAAGCTCAACGTTCCCGCTCCTCTCCTTCTCTGCACCTCCGCAATGGAGTCAATGACCTTACCAATAACCAAGCTGAGGAGGCCAATACCAAAGATATATAGAAACATGGTAAACAGCTTTCCAACTACGGTCTCTGCAAAATAGTCCCCATACCCCACTGTCGCCATCGTTGTCATAACCCAATAGAATGCATTAAACCAACTGTGAAACGTACCCGGCTCAATCAGGTAAGCAATTGACGCACTAAGAACTATAAAGATCAGAATAATTAACCCTATAGTCCGTTTACGTAACCGCATCATCTTGGTGGAAATTCTCAGAAACAGATGCATCTGCCCACCCCTTCTTCACATCAAGCTAAAAGTAAAACTTATACTTTCTTAGATTTTCAATAAGGCTGCCACTCGACGGATGGATCGGGGCAACCTTTGTCTTTATCCTATTTCAAGTTGAAACTAAACAATCAAACTGCTAATCGCAAATGCAGTCCCAATAAACACCAAGCAAAGCATAGTGCCTACAGCCACATTTCCTTTCTCCAGATGCTCTGAAATCTTAAAGGTTGGGGTTGCCAATTCAAAGATCCAATAAGCCGCTATCAAGCACACATAACCTACCGCAAACCAAATAATCATGTGCAGAATGGAGGTATTCGTATACGCCGCTACGCCAATAATAATAGCCGTTGCCAGAAACTTGCCGCCTAAAGCCAAAGCTACAGCCACATTCCCCTTCTTCAGCTCCTCCATATCTTTAAACGGAGTCATCAAACCAAAGATCACCATGCCTAACAATTGCAAAAGAATAATCACAAACACACTCACTACCAAATTAACCACCATCGTCACTTCGCCCACCCCCGAAATTTCGCATAAGCCGAATCATAGTCGGCAAAATCATGTACTTCCTCAAGGACTACGGAAGCGGTCTTCTTTTTTTCTAATGCGGTATAGCGTTCATCATCAATCGGCTGCTTAATCCGATTACCTGAAGGGAGCTCAAGCACCGCAAAGTTTCTTGTCTTATCCTTATACTTAGTCTTGTATACTCCTACAAGATCAACATCAGTGGTTACCGATACTTTAAGATTGGTAAGATCCTCTGCTGCCGTTTTCTCATCTGCATAAGACTTAATCGTGCTCCATGAAGACAGGCGGACTTCGTTCTTCTGATCGGCATCCGTGATTAGCTCGGCGTCCATGAACTGAAGTGTCCAGATTTTATCACCAGTAGCATAATTCCCATCATTCGGGAGCAGTTCATTATCCGGCAAAACCGTCATGTCACTCCCAATTAAATCCCCTACGGTACTCTCTACCACCCGGTAGTCCCACGGTACCCGTGCTACACTATCTGAAGTTTGAGCTGTTCCTGAATCAAATACACTGCCCTGATTACTGGAACATGCGCTTAGCAACAGTACCGTCAAAAGCATCATACATAAGACTCTGATTCGGGCTTTCTTGCTCTTATCCAATTATCTCACTCCCAACGCAATAAAATGACTGGCATTGCCTGTAATCAATCCGCCCGCTCGGCCGAGCATACCACAAGGCTTCCCGTTAATCACGAACATGCCTGTCAGCAGATGAAATTCACCCTCTGATGTCGTTATCCGTGCTAAATCGGCTCTTTTTTGATACACAGTGGGGAAGAGCTGACTACTGTCATAACCGTCTTCATCTTCAAGCTCTAGCGCACCGCTATCATCAAACATGCGCACCGAACCCCCTTCACGACCAAAAACAGATTTGGACACAAAGTTCCCTGAGAATACAGGCTTATTATAAGTAGGCAAAATATAGCGCGAGATCGTCTCTCGCTCTTCCTTGTCGAATAGCAGGCCCAGCTCATACATTCCCCACACCGCTGCAACCAGCCCCTTGGATTGGAGCATTATACTGTGAGGACCATTAAAGAGCTGAAGATTCCCTTGCTCTACCGCATAGGCGAGGGCATCACCGCCTTCATCCACAGCCATCCACTCTTTAGGATATAGAGCGAACATCCGCTCGATCACACGGTCCTCCCCATCCTTGAGAATTCCGTTGTCGACCCACAGATCAAGACAATCCACACACTGGATATCGAGACCACTGTGCTTCACTAATGCTTCTATCGTACCTGAATCTTCAAGATGAGATCCATAAGCCACACAAGCTGCGGTATCCGGACGTTCTACCTGCCAAGCTGCCGCAACTTGTGCCTTCATCCCTTGATTTGGACTCTGCATTCCAGCTTGCTCACAGATCCATGGTGTAGCTATCGAGGCTTCCACATAACCTGTTGGGGTATCCGCATTCAGTTCGAGCAGCTTAATCGTCCCATCATGGGCTATGGCAAAGTCAAATCTGGCATACCGACTAATGAATCCTTCTTCTGGCATAGGACACCCGTCAAGCATCTCCCAAAGTACAGGGGCAATCCCAAGCAGTTCATACAAATCGCGCTTTAGATGAACATAGCGAACCGCTTTATCGAGAATGGCCCAGAGTTTTGATGAGGCTTCTTCAAGCTCCTTATAAGTGTCCCTGTGCATTAGAGCAATTGCATCCAACCAGTACTCTTCATCCTCAAGATCAGCCCAAGTGAACCCGAGTTCATATAACGCTTTGACCCGTGGACCTCTTTCAAGCTCAGACTGATCTAGAATTTCAAATACACTCTGCTGCTCACTCATCCGCCAAAACCACTCTTACTTGAGCCTGATCTCGAAGAGGACTTCGAGCCTGAGCTAGATTTAGAGTTCTTCGAAGAGTTTAATCCGCTGGAAGTGCCACCGATTCCATTTTTTGAGGAAGAACCTCTTCTCGTAATAGAGCCTGTGGAGGAAGTCGATGTTTTGGGCTTTACAACAGAACCGGGAACCTTCTTATTCTGGAATTTCTCACTGTTATAGGTAGGCGGCTTATAAGTTGTTCTCGTGCCTCCATAATAAGTTGGACGGTCCTTAGACCATCCTCTGGAAGAGTAATTGCCACCACTGTTAAACAGCATGTGATATAGCAGCAAGTCATCCCAACCAAAACCTGAATGATATCCACCATAGTTATTCACTACCGTCGTTCCATTATTGGTTACAACACCTTGGCCTTCCTGTTCTACCTCTTGTGTACCTTCCGGATATGGAATATTCCAATCCACATTTTTGTCAAAATAGGCTTTAACCTCTTCGGTAGACCAGGACACTAGCTGTGGTTCATCTCCAGAAGTATTTGCACTAGCCCCTGCGCCGCCAGGAATAAACATAGCATTCGCTAACAAAGCTATGCCTAGCGAAGTAGATAATACTCGAATGGGCTTACCATCAGAAGTGAATAATTTAGATACCGCTAATTCCTTATCCTTTTCATCTTTAGACATCGTAAGGTTCTCCTTCCCTTATCTCAATCATTCGTTGTGCATCGGAACAAGTAAAAGCTCCAGCTTGCCTTCATCTACATTCAGCCGTCCTTCAACCGTTTCATATTCAACACTGCCAACCACAATATAATTGACATGCTCTAACGCTGCGATCATATTCATGCTCCACGTGCGTTCCTCAATGACTCGCAGCCCGCCTTCCGGCATTTTTTCAAATAAGATTACATTCATCCCATTGTCCATTATTACCATTCCTTCCTTAGTTCTGCTATAGCATCTGATACGTCTTTATTACCTTTTCGTTTCAGTTCTAGGCGTGCGTAGACTGCCCAACCTTACTCTTGCCGTTAGAATGTCTATATAAAAGAAGAATTCCTAACGAGCACAAGCTAACGAGGAGCAACACGCTGTATACATGCTGATATACTTTTGCAGGAGAGATATCACGCTGAGCATGCAGCAAAAGCCCGCAGACCGCAACAGATACAGAGCCTCCGAAGAATTGAACCAGTTGTAAAAGCCCCATACCAGAACCAATCCAAGTCCTTGGAAGAACTATAGAAGTTTCATTGTTTAAGGATGCCATCGTAGCTGAGAAAGCGGGAGAGAAGCATAGATAACCTAGCAGCAGTACTACAGGTGATACAGAAAGATTCAGGGCAAACACAGCCATAACGGCTGCAAGTATACAATGTCCAATCACTAAGAAACGTATATTACCGTACCGATCAATAAAACGTCCCACATAACGGGTCAGAAATGCAGATAATAGCGCTCCCGGTGCGATATACAAACCAATCATCAGCGCTGATTTATCGAACAGATTAGCGAGCGCAAGCGGCATCAGGAACAAGTTCCCTAAGTTCAGCACCAGAATACAAAAGCCTACGGCAACCAGTTTCAAGTAACCCGGCATGGTAAGCAGCTGCGGATTAATGAATGATTCCTTAGCCTTCTTTAGATGTAAGGCATGCACGATAATAGACACTACACCCACCGCTAGCCATACAAGCGACTGGGTAGTTACAGCTACCAGCAGACTTGCTGCATTTACCACGGTCAGCGCCGCCCCCAGGATGTCAAAGCTTGCAGGCTGTGGCTGTTCCTTAGGCAATAACCGCAGCAGTACCGGCAGCACGATAAGCACAAGGCAAGTTATGCCGAACAATCCATTCCAGCCAAAGTACTGGCTGATGACACCTCCGACAATAGGGCCCAAACCAAAGGCCATTGCACTACCCGCCGAGATCATCGCAATAGCAGCGCCGCGTCTTTCAATCGGAACATAGCGACTGGCGAGTACAAGCCCCAATCCAGCCATAGATCCGGCGCCCGCAGATTGTAGGATTCTTGTAATCAATAGCATATTAAAGTCATGTGCGAACAATCCAAACACTGATGCTGTCCCAAGCGTAATTAAGCCAATGGTCAAGAGCTTGCGAATCGGCACCAAGTCGGATAACCGGCTATAAATAACCGTCGACAACGCGTATCCAATCGAATAGCTGGAAATGACCCATGAGCCTAGGTCAGCAGAAATTTGGAGATCCTGAATAATGGTTGGAAGCGATACATTAAACATCGTTGTGTTCATCACTACAATAAAGAGGCAAATCGTCCATAATGGCATGACTATCTTATCATTCATTAATACTTTCTCGTTCATTCCTACTCCATCCCTGTCCTAATTTATCTATACATGCTCAACTAATTTTATGCCTATAAAAAGAGGTTGGCAATTAGAAGAGGAGGATTACTTGCGCCACATCAATCCACATACCAGTTCGATTATGATCTCCATTCTCCGCAATATATACTTGTAGTGTTTCAATCAGACCCGGCTTGTGATAATGATAAGATCTTAGAGGTATATTATATCGCGCATGAACTAGGAAAAGAGTGTTCACATGAGTTCGCATAGAGAATTTCTAAATAGGAGGTAGTAGCCATGAGGGGTTTGACAAAAGAAGTTGCGATGGAAATTGTTCGACGTACGATGCATGTGATTGGGTACAATGTCAATGTTATGGACAAGCGAGGACGAATTATTGGGTCTGGAGATGGTAAGCGGTTAGGGCAATCACATGAGGGTGCATTACTCGCGATAGAGCGTCGTGGCAGATTCGAGATTGATCAGGAGAGCGCCGCTAGATTGCAGGGGGTATTGCCCGGCACGAACCTTGTTATTGAGTTTGAGAATGAGATTGTTGGTGTTATTGGGATTACTGGTGATCCCAAGGAAGTGACGAAGTATGGTGAATTGGTGAAGATGACGGCGGAAATGTATCTTGAGCATATGAAGCTGTTAGAGCAGGCTCAATGGGACAAACGAATGAAGGAGAATTTCCTGCTCGCGGTGATGAATGGCGATGAGGGGAACGTACAAACATTGCGACATCAAGCACAGCAGATTCATTTTCAGGTGGATAAGCCTCATATCGCATGCATCATTGAATTAATTAATCGTAATGAAGAGGATCTAATGGCAACAATGAAGCGGGTAACTGATGTATTAGAAGGACGCCCGGCTGTTCAATTGATTACTATTCGTAATGCCAGACAAGTTATTCTGGTCAAGGAGCATCTCCATGAGCGGAAGCCGCATACGGATATATGTGAAGGAATTCACCAGATAAGACGTTGGTTAGATGTAAAGGAGATTTCTCCACTACGTATCGCGGTAGGCAAACCTTTTACAGGGATTCAAGGGATGATGAAGTCCATTCAATCCGCAGAAGATACGATGCGTGCAGGCTATGCAATATATCCGGATGAGCCGGTTTATTATGCAACGGATCTGCAACTGGAGACGATGGTCGTTCCGAGTGTACATAATTGGATGTCGGAGGAGTTGCTGCAGCTATGGGCGCATTTTGTGGAGGAGGATCGTAGTGGTGAGCTTCAGCAGACATTAGCTCTATTTTACTTCGAAAGTGGGGAGCAACAGCATATCGCTGAACGACTGCGCATTCATCGGAATACGTTACGCTACCGACTCCAGCGTATAACCGAGCTCACAGGGAAGGATCCAAGAAATTATCAGGAGCTGTTCCTACTCATGAGTGCGCGTTGGTTATATTTGTTGGAGCATTCTGCTATGTCTTGTGATGAATAAGAGGATATATGTGCATATGCACAAAAAAAGACATCAATCGATGCGAAATGTTTATTTCTCCGCCTAATGAAACGCTTACAAATAAACGCTAAAGTATAGGTATGAGCTCAAACCACATATCGATATATACAACTATGTGTAAACCTGGGGAGGAATAACTCATGACAGTGAGTGTAAGCGTTTTAGGTGCTTTAGCTGCATTGGTTGTGGCAATCGTTCTAATATTGAAAAAAGTACCGCCAGCCTACGGCATGATGATCGGTGCGTTAGTAGGTGGTTTAATCGGCGGCGTGAGTATGGTGGATACTATTACGCTGATGATGGATGGTGCTAAAGGGATGATTCCTGCCGTGCTTCGCATCTTGGCAGCAGGTGTGTTAGCAGGTGTATTGATTGAATCAGGCGCGGCGAAAAAGATTGCAGAGACGTTGGTTCAGAAGGCCGGCGAGACACGGGCATTACTCGCATTAGCCTTAGCAACAATGGTGCTTACAGCGGTCGGCGTATTCGTGGATGTAGCTGTTATTACTGTAGCACCCATTGCATTAGCTATCGCACAACGTGCGAATCTATCGAAATTGGCAATTCTGATCGCTATGATCGGCGGCGGTAAAGCCGGTAACATCATGTCACCTAACCCGAATGCGATTGCCGCATCAGATGCATTTCATATTCCATTAACTTCGTTGATGGCAGCAGGTATAATCCCAGCCGTATTCGGGATTATCGTAACGTACTTCATCGCAAAGCGTTTAAATAATAAAGGCAGTAAAGTAGAAGCTTCTGAGGTAACGAATAATCCGAATGAGCAGCTTCCAAGCTTCTTTACAGCCTTTCTAGCTCCACTTGTAGCCATTATCTTGTTATCCCTTCGTCCAATTGCAGGCATCGTAATCGATCCAGTTATCGCGCTTCCAGTAGGAGGTATCGTAGGCGCCATTGCAATGGGAAGATTTAAGAAGTTAAATGAGTTCGCTGTATTTGGTCTTGGTAAAATGACGGGTGTAGCCGTCATGTTAATCGGGACAGGTACACTAGCTGGTATCATTGCAAATTCACAATTAAAGGATGTTATTATCGACGGCCTTACTGCATCTGGCCTACCGGCATACTTGCTTGCTCCAATCAGTGGTGCGTTAATGTCTCTTGCAACAGCATCGACAACAGCAGGCACAGCCGTAGCAAGCTCTGTATTCGGCTCCACCATCATGGGACTTGGCGTAGCTTCGCTAGGAGCAGGGGCAATGATTCACTCTGGTGCGACTGTATTAGACCACATGCCTCACGGCAGCTTCTTCCACGCAACTGGTGGCAGTGTGAACATGCAGATGAAAGAGCGTCTGAAATTGATTCCTTATGAAACCGCAGTTGGTCTAACACTAGCGATCGTTTCGACATTAGTATTCGGTGTATTCCAATGGTTCCTATAACAACTGTTGAAGCATAAACAACACAAAAGGATGTGAAGAGCATGAAGTTTGTATTGGCACCAGATTCATTCAAAGAAAGTATGACAGCAATGGAAGCCTGTGAGGCCATAGAACGAGGACTTCGTTCCTCTTTTCCCGATGCAGAATATATTAAAGTACCGATGGCAGATGGCGGCGAAGGTACAGTTCAGTCACTCGTCGATGCGACAGGCGGACGAATTGTACATTGTGACGTAACAGGGCCGCTCGGTCAGCCTGTGAATGCATTTTATGGCATTATGGGAGATGGAAAGACCGCGATTATTGAGATGGCAGCTGCTTCTGGACTTGGACTTGTGCCGAAGGAAGAGCGTAATCCGTTGATCACCACGACAAAGGGTACAGGAGAGCTTATCGTTCATGCGCTGAATGCAGGCGTACGTTCTATTATTATGGGTCTTGGTGGCAGTGCAACCAACGATGGCGGTGTAGGCATGGCACAAGCGCTTGGATTCCGCTTCCTGCGAGAAGATGGAACGGAGATTGGATACGGTGGAGGATCGCTAAGTGAAGTTACCCGTATTGATAGTGATCATGTAGATCCGAGACTCCAAGGTGTACAAGTGGTAGCCGCATGTGACGTAGACAATCCGTTAACTGGTGAGCGCGGGGCATCCGCCATCTTCGGTCCGCAAAAAGGTGCAACACCCGACATGGTGAAGCAATTGGATGTAAATCTTGCCCGTTTCGCAAACATCATCAAGCGCGATCTCGGCAAAGAAGTGAATGATACAGCAGGTGCAGGTGCAGCAGGTGGACTAGGTGCTGGCGTGATGGCCTTCCTAGGAGCCAAGTTGAAGCGAGGCGTGAACATCGTCGTCGATGCCATGAAGCTTGCGGATAAAGTGAAAGATGCCGATTATGTCATCACAGGCGAAGGGGGTATGGATAGCCAAACCGTCTATGGCAAAACACCGATTGGTGTTGCCAAAGTAGCACAAGCCGCTGGTGTACCTGTTATTGCCTTAGCAGGTTCCCTCGGTAATGGTGTGGAAGCCGTATACGAGCATGGTATCGATATGTTCTTCTCCATCGTGCCTGGGATATGTACGCTAGATAAAGCGCTCACCGATGCTTCCTTCAACATGGAACGCACTGCGCGCAATGTAGGCACATTAATCAAACATAGTAAACGTTAATCGCAAGCATAAACGCCTTCGGCGTCGCGTGGAATTAATTATTATATCAAAAAAAAGATCTGACTCATGCCATGAAGCTGAGTCAGATCTTTTATTTCGTTTTTGCAAGCTAATCTAAGCTTAAGTTTAGGACACTTGAGATTCCTTAGTAAGAACAGGTACGGTGTTATCCGCTACCTGCACATCATCCTTTGTCTTGGAGAGGACAATGTTCAGTACAATCGCTGTAAGCGAACCGGATACGATACCGTTCTGTAGCAGCATCCGCGCAAATTCAGGCAGCTCTGCGAACATTGCAGGAAGTGTCGCTGAACCTAAGCCAACAGCAATACTGCAAGCAGCAATCAGTAGATTACCATCCTTACGGAGATCCACATCGGATAGAATGGATATCCCGGAAACGGCAACCGATCCGAACATGACAATCATGGCTCCACCAAGTACGGCATTCGGTACAATCGTCGTCAAGGCAGCCAGCTTAGGCAGGAGTCCTAGTACAATCATGATCCCGCCAGCGGCAAAAATAACATTACGAGTCTTAATGCGAGACAGCGAAATCAAACCCACATTTTGAGAAAAAGCAGTGTATGGGAAGGCATTAAAAATTCCGCCCAGCATAATTGCTACTCCCTCGGAACGCAGTCCGTTTACGATCTGCTTCTGTTCAACTTTCTGATCAATTACTTTACCAACTGCAAAATAAACCCCAGTAGACTCCACCATACTAACAATATTAACGATGATCATAGTGAAGATTGCAGTAAGACTGAACTCAGGCCATCCGAAGTAAAACGGTTGTGCGATGCTTACCCAAGAAGCGTCACCTACCGTAGAAAAGTTAACGATACCCATTCCATAAGCAATCGCTGTACCCACCACAAGACCTACCAGAACTGAGATCGAGCGCAGGAATCCAGTGGCGAAACGGTTAACTGCTAAAATGACAAGTAGTGTAATCAGTGCAAGCAACAAATTGCGGGGTTGTCCAAAATCAGCACTGCCTTCTCCGCCAGCAACGTTATTCATAGCAACTGGAATAAGAGATAACCCGATAATGGTCACGACAGAACCCGTTACAATGGTCGGGAAGAACTTCAGTAGCTTCCCATAAAGCGGGGCCGCAAGAACAACGAACAAACCGGAAATAATGATCGCACCATACGCAGTCGCCAGATTATGTGTCGAGGCAATCGCAATAATTGGGCCAACTGCTGTAAAGGTACATCCAAGAATAACCGGGAGCCTGCTACCAAAATACTTGGTGCCCATTATTTGCAGCAGTGTAGCCAATCCGCAAGTGAACAAATCGGCTGCGATGAGGTAAGCCATTTGAGTCCCATTTAGCTTCAAGGCACCCCCAACAATCAGCGGTACAATTACTGCTCCTGCATACATGGCTAGGACATGCTGAAGACCTAACGTAAATACCTTTTGCTTGCTTAACATCCCGCACTCTCCTTGATTTTCTCTAATGAGCTTTCATTATCAATGAAGTGAATTTCACCTGGTGACATAGATGCAATACGAGCCAAGGCATGGACTTCTATGCCTCTGTTCTCCAGAAGGCTCCGGCCTTCCTGGAAGCTCTTTTCAATGACACAACCGACGCCAAGGAGCTCTGCTCCCGCCTCTTTTACGATATCAACCAGTCCCACAAGTGCAGCACCAGTAGCGAGGAAATCATCCACAATAAGCACTTTGTCATTCGCTCCAAGATATTTCTGGGAGACGCTGACCAGATAGTCCTCTTGGCGAGTAAAGGAATGAACAGGTGCTGAGTAGACAGCCTCTGAGAGCGTCACTGCTTTCTTTTTCTTCGCATAAACAAACGGTACACCTAATGCAATCGCAGTAGCCATGGCGAACTGAATCCCACTAGCTTCAATCGTAATCACCTTAGTGATCGGTTGATGACCGAACAACTTTTTGAACTCTTGACCGATTTGCAGCGCTAGCTCCGTATCGACCTGATGATTCAGAAATGAATCTACCTTCAGTACCGTATCTGATAAAATAAGACCCTCTTGTCTAATGCGCTCTTGAAGTACTTTCATCGTGAACTAATCTCTCCTCTTCATTAAAAAAACAAAAAAAGGACAAATCCCTTGAGTCGTTTCTCTCAAGTGAATCTGTCCTTCTGGGCTTTTGTCCCTTAGTGGTGTAACACTACATAGTGTCCGCATCGCTCGGTCCAGACCTTTCCTCCAAAGAAGAAAGCGGAACCCTAGATGCGCTATTTCACTCATAGTCGGATAATTACGATGGTTATCCGGTAGAAACTTATGGGCCATATCCCCAAGATTATATGAGTTTTATTAATGTTCGATATGAATACCTTGTATATCTTACACGCTCTGTCTGGTGCTTACAAGCAAAATCTTTAGTGTTTTGCATACCATTTTCAGGTTATTTTCACGAAATTCAATTGTTTACATTTAGTAGTGGTTACTCCAAGATCTTCTGCGCCGTTTCTTCGGTCGTTACGAGCACATTCATATACCCGCCATTTAGAGCGCCCAAGATCCCCGAAACCTTCTCCAGCGATTCCGCTACACCAATAGCGTACCTCGCTCGTCTGATCTGCTCCAGCTCAATGGTCAACGTTCGGTCCGATATTGCTGTGCGTACAGGCAATCCATTGCCATCATAAAAACGCGAGCAAATATCACCAGCTACTTTCCCGTCCTCCAGCTCATCAATCACAGCATCGCCATAAAATCCGCGCCATGCCTCTTCGCCTTTAATTTCCGGTGATCCAATGCCGAATATAGCGATATCCAGCCGATCCCATGCCTTCGCAATGGTCTGATAATACTGCGAACGCATCAGTTGATCTCTGGTTTCCTTTTGCTCCGTGATCGCTGGCACGTCAATCATTAATGAGCGCGCACCCCACTTTAAGGCAGCTTGGTAGCAGATATTATTGACATGGTATCCGCTCTCCATCTTTCCAGATGGACCACCCACCGTAGGAACACAGGTTACAAAAGGCCTCTGTCCGAGGGTCAGATTGTCTACAACGGCAGCTAAGCTGCTTCCCCAAGAGAACCCAATCGTATCTTTCGGCTGAACCACTTGCTCCAGCCATCTTGCACAAGCCTGTCCAATGGCTTTACGCTTGATCACCCCGGACTGGGCCGGGTCTACCTCTACAACAATGGCTTCCTTCAGCCCGAACCGTTCTTTCAATTCCTGCTCCAGTGTACAATGATCTCCAATATCGTAATTGATGGTGATTGTAACGATGCCCTCTTCACGGACTCTCTTCAGCATCCTACTTATGGTGGTGCGATATATGCCAAGTTCATTAGAAATTTCACTTTGCGTTGAATTCTGCTCATAATACATTTGTGCAATCTTAATGAGCAGCTTTCTGTCTTCTTTTCGATCCATGATAGAACTCCTCGCTTTTTTCAAGGATTTGACGAATCCATAACCCCTAGCTATACTGTAGACGATTATTTTGCACACTTTTTATTATATTGCACAAATGTGCAGATTATCAATTTTTTAATGGAGATGATCGGCTTTTAATATGGACTTTAGAAAGAAAAGTTGCGCCGCAGAAGCTCTAAAGTATATTGAGAACGACACAACCATTGGTTTAGGTGGGGGTAGTACGATTTCCTATTTAATCGGGAATATTAAAGAAGCAGATCTTCGGGTAAAGGTAGTTACCCCCTCCTTCACTACAGCTTCACTCTGTGTCCAAAATGGACTGCAGGTTGTACCCACTTGGTCCGTTGACCGAATAGCTGTTGCTTTTGACGGCTGTGATGAGGTGGATGAGCAACTGCATGCGCTTAAGAGTGGTGGCGGCATTCATACGAAAGAAAAACTGATTGCTAGTATGGCGGATCATTATATATTGCTGGTAGATGAAACTAAACTTGTGAACAAGCTAACCTTCAAGCATCCCGTAGTATTGGAGATTCTTATGGATGCTCTTAGTTATGTTCAACATTCCGTGAAATCGCTGGGCGGCAAGCCTGAGATTCGAACAAGCGCAAGTAAGGATGGGTATACGGTCAGTGATCACGGCAATGTGCTGCTGGATGTCTTTTTTGACAAGGTAGAGGATAGCACTGCTCTTCAAACTGAACTCAAAGCCATTAACGGGGTCATTGAGACCTCCCTATTCACGAAAGAAGTTACCTCAGCACTTGTGGCTGGTTCAAATGGAATCAAGGTAATCTCTAAGTAAGCTCAAACAATCAAAACAGGCGAGGTGCTAACCATGAACAATCTGAAGTGGGCAATCATCGGCCCGGGAAGTATCGCTATTGAATTTGCGGCTGCTCTAAATGACATCGGCGGAACTTTATATGCGGTAGGATCACGAACCTTAGAGAAAGCCCAGGCGTTCGCGAGCCAATATGGAGCGGAGAAGGCTTATGGCAATTACAGCGAAATGCTGCAAGATCCAGAAATTGATGTCGTCTACATCTCAACACCACATAGTAACCACTACGAATACATCATAGAAAGCTTGCAGAATAACAAACATGTCCTCTGTGAAAAGGCGATCACCGTAAATAGCAAACAACTGCAGGAAATCGCCGAGCTTGCTAAACAAAAAAGCTTAGTCGTCGCAGAGGCTATGACTATCTACCATATGCCACTGTACAAAAAGCTACGGAAAATCGTGGATGAAGGTAAGATCGGACGCCTCAAAATGGTGCAGGTCTCCTTTGGCAGCCATAAAGAATATGATGTGAACAACCGTTTCTTCAGCAAAGATCTGGCGGGCGGAGCGCTGCTGGATATTGGGACGTATGCCTTGTCCTTCACAAGATTCTTCCTGTCCAAACAGCCACAGGAAATTCTAACGACAGTGAAACGTTTTGAGACAGGCGTCGATGAACAATCCGGAATCATTCTGAACAACGATGCGGATGAAATGGCGGTCATCTCCCTTACCATGCGCTCCAAAATGCCTAAACGCGGCGTCGTTGCTGGAGAACTTGGCTTTATTACCGTAGATAATTTCCCACGGGCCTCCAAAGCTACGATTCAATATTTAGATGGCACCCTAGAAACGATTGAAGCCGGCGATACTTCCAAAGCGCTGCAATACGAAATTGAAGATATGCAGCGCTATATCGCGGCAAAAGGCAACCAGGAAACCCTTAATCTCTCTTTAGATGTCATGGACATTATGAGTAATGTTAGAGAACAATGGGGAATCAAATACAGCTTCGAATAACATACTGAACATAATAGATCAATCATCAAAGCGTTGGCATTCCCTTCAACTGAAGGAGACCCAACGCTTTTTGCGGATAATTTTCTAGGAATGGATGACAATATCCTTAGGTGATTTCTTATAGGTACTTTTTAGTACCTATAGCACTTTAAAGTACGTACTATACTTAAATGACTCATGCCTTCATAATTGCACTTACCGGCCGGTGATTATCAGAGTGTAGGAGTGAGAGACATGTTGTTAAACCAAAAAAGAAGTACCCTGGCACTCCTGGCTTTAGCCATTAGCGCCTTTGCGATCGGAACCACCGAGTTTATCAGTGTAGGGCTGCTGCCTTTAATCGCCGATGACCTGAATATACCGCTGACCACAGCTGGATTAACTGTTACTTTGTACGCTTTAGGGGTAACCTTTGGCGCCCCAATCTTAACGTCGCTGACCACGGCGATATCGCGCAAAACATTATTGCTTATCATTATGATTGTATTTATTATCGGCAATAGCCTTGCCGCGGCTGCGGACAGTATTACAATTCTGCTAATAGCTAGAGTAATATCTGCCCTTTCGCATGGTCTGTTCATGTCGATTGCTTCGACCATTGCCGCCGACCTTGTGCCTGAGAATCGTAAAGCCAGCGCTATTGCGATCATGTTCACAGGGCTAACCGTAGCTACTGTTACCGGTGTGCCACTGGGTACCTTTCTAGGGCAACAGTTAGGCTGGAGAGCTGCATTCATCGCCATTATTGCCATCGGGCTTATAGCGCTCATCGGTAATCTGATCTTGGTCCCTGCCACAGGGCTGCGCAAAGGAACCCGAACACCGCTTCGCGAACAAGTCAAACTCGTGAAGAACGGACGGTTACTGCTTGCCTTCGCAATCACTGCTTTAGGGTATGGAGGTACCTTTGTAGTCTTTACTTATTTATCTCCACTTCTTCATGAAATCAGCGGTTTCAAAGAGAGTACCGTTGCCATCATCCTTCTTGTATATGGCATAGCTATCGCCATTGGCAATGTCATTGGAGGCAAAGTAGCTAACCGTAAACCTATGAATGCCCTGTTCTACATGTTTGCTATACAAGCTGTTGTACTGTTCGTCTTAACCTTTACTGCACCCTATAAAGTGGCTGCATTACTCACGATCTTCTTTATGGGATTGTTAGCCTTCATGAACGTACCCGGTCTACAGGTACATGTAGTTACACTTGCAGATCGATATGCTCCGAGTGCGAGAGACGTCGCTTCTGCGCTAAATATTGCTGCTTTTAACGCTGGTATCGCCATTGGCGCCTATCTTGGCGGTATTGTGACGGATCATATGGGACTGATTCATACCACTTGGGTGGGTGCTATAATGGTTCTATCCGCTGTATTCCTAACCGCTTGGAGTCGTGCGCTGGAGAAGAAAGATGAGACTCTTCTCCAGTCTGAGGCTGCTTAATCAGCCTTGCCTTAACATACCAATCAAACTTTTAAATATCTCAGGAGGTAATTTTATTATGGCTCAACATCTACAGGATACAACTGCATTACACAACGGGGTAAACATGCCTTGGCTTGGACTTGGTGTATTTCAAGTCGAAGAAGGCTCTGAGCTGATCCAAGCGGTCAAATCTGCTATTGCACACGGCTACCGCAGCATCGATACAGCAGCGATCTATCAGAATGAGACTGGCGTAGGTCAAGCGATCAAAGAAGCTTTGCAGGACAACAACCTGTCCAGAGAAGAGCTCTTCGTAACTTCAAAGGTCTGGACTGCAGATATGGGCTACGAAGAAACCATTGCCGCTTACGAAGCTAGCCTAGCTAAGCTTGGACTTGAATACCTTGATCTATATCTTATCCACTGGCCTGTAAAAGGAAAATATAAAGAGACTTGGAGAGCACTTGAAACCTTGTATAAAGAGGGACGCGTAAAAGCAATTGGGGTCAGCAATTTCCAGATCCATCATCTTGAAGATGTGATGAAGGATGCGGAAATTAAGCCGATGGTAAACCAAGTGGAGCTCCATCCTTATTTGAGTCAGCAAGCGCTGCTTAGCTTCTGCCAGGAACAAGGAATTCAACTGGAGGCTTGGTCTCCATTAATGCAAGGGCAATTGTTGGATCAGCCGGTACTGAAACAAATTGCAGCTAAATACACTAAATCCGTAGCTCAAGTGATTGTCCGTTGGGACCTGCAGCGTGGAATTATTACCATTCCAAAGTCTACTAAAGAGCACCGGATCATCGAAAACGTAGATGTGTTTGATTTTCTGTTAACAGAAGAGGATATGAATCTAATCAACGCCCTGAACCAAGATCAACGGGTAGGTCCTGACCCTGATAATTTCGACTTCTAAGAGATTAAGCACTAGGTTAAGTAACAGTAAAAAAAGACCCTATCTTTCAGAAATGAAAGAGGGGTCCTTTTTGTCTTTACGCCCCTTGCACTAGCACAATAAGGATCGGCAACACAAGAAAGGAAGCAAGCGTCGTCCATAAAATACATTTGGATACCAGCTCTGGAGAGGCGTCAAATCGTTCCGCTAATACCACCGCGTTGACGGCAACTGGCATGGAGGCCAGAATCAGCAGCACAGAGAATAAAATACCATCAATATGCAGAATAGATAATCCGAGGTAGGCCACTAGTGGAGCTAAGATTAATCGAATGATCATCCCTGCCCAAAAAGTAGACTGACCCTTACGTTCAGATGACATGGTTCGTACTTTGACCATCTGTGCACCCAGAATCGCCAGTACGACTGGTGAATAACCTCCGGCAACCATGGAGACCCCTGTAGCAAGCTCAGAAGGTAAATGCAGGTCAAATATTCTAAGAAAAAGTGCTAGCATAGCTGCATAGATGGCAGGGAGAGAGAACACGGACTTTACCGCATTTTTCACCGAGAACTGCGATCTAGCCGCAAAATAAACGCCCACAGTATTCACGATAATCATCTGCCCAATCACATACACAGAAGCCTTATCGAGCCCAAGCTGTCCGAAAGCCAGCAACACCAAGGGAAGTCCATAATTCACACTATTCGTAAATGTCGAGACCAGAGTCAATCCCGATATTTCAGAGGGGCCGAGCTTCAATAACTTTCCGATGATATTTGCAATCGCCCATAAAAAGCACAGATTTAGCAGCGAAAAAGCGAGTGTCTTGTAAATATCATCCATAGAAATCTCGGCCGTAGCCAGTGTATTAAGAATAATAGCCGGCGTTAAAAAGTATAAATAGAGCGTCAATAACGGCTTGGTATCCAAATTCTTAAACCGTCCAAGCAGTGCACCGACGATCACCGGAATGGATAATGGCACGATGACTTGATACAACGTTGATAACACGCTCTGGATCATGAACAGTACTCCTCTGCTCTAAGTTACTCTAAACTATAAGCGCAACAGAGCAAGACGTCTAAGATATGAAATCAATATACACAATAGCCATTACCTATAATTAAAAAAGGTCTCAACCCCTATAACGGGGTTGAGACCTTTTTATCATGTGTTACATCATTTTGATTTCAAGCAATTCATATTTGATGATACCCATTGGTGCGTTTACGCTAACGATATCCCCGACTTTTTTACCCAGCAATTCCTTGCCCAGCGGACTTTCATAGGAAATCTTGTTGTTCAGGACATCTGCTTCAGCAGCCCCTACAATTCTATATTCAATCTTCTCGGAGTATTCGATATCATTCAGAGTAACGATACAACCCATACTAACCTTCGAAAGATCCATCTGGCTCTCATCTACGATCTTGGCTTTGGTCAGCATTTTCTCCAAAATCATAATACGAGTCTCCATGAACGATTGATCGTCCTTGGCCGAATGGTACTCACTATTTTCCTTCAAGTCTCCATAGCTAATCGCCAATTTAAGCCGAGCTGCCAACTCCTTGCGCCCTGGACCCTTCAATTCCTTCAGTTCTTCCTCTAATTGAGCTAATCCTTCTTTGGTCAAGAACACTTCTTCATTAGACATGTATACAACTCCTATTTTGGATGCTTTATAATATTTTAACCTATATTTCACATTCGTGCGACAAGCATAAACGCCTTCGGCGTCCTTGTAAGGACGGCAAGCGTTTAAACGAGAAATATAAAAATTAAAGTATAGGTGCAAAACCTATACTTTCTTATATTTAAAGAAAAATCCCTGCCACAATTGAACCTAGGGCAAGGATGTCAATGCTGCATCATTATTCTGGCAAATGCTCTTTACAGAAAAGGAGTAACGCTGCTTCCTCGTCCTCTTCCATATCAAAGTCAAGCAACTGACCTGTTGTTGTCTCCTGTAGATCATAACTCACGATGCTAACTTGATCTTCATCCACTTTAATAATCGCTCTAGCGGATACTCCGTTCTCTACATAGAGCTCATCATCTTCTGGAACATCCAGTTGAACTACGAATTCATACCGTTTACCGGTTAGTATACCAAAAGGATCTTTAACATTCTCCACGTTGTAGCTTGTAAATGTCAACATTGCTCAATCAACCTCTTTTCCTAATACCTGCCACGTCATTGTATCACAAAAAGCTGCATGAAGGGGTCAGCCCGTCCTCAAACCATAGCTTTCGACTTCTTGATCTGCTTGCTTCGCAATTGTCCGCAAGCAGCATCAATATCTACACCATGCTCCAGACGAGTGCTTACGCTGACGCCCTGCTTCTTCAAGGTATCAAAAAAGGCTCGTACGGTCTCCCGCTCGCTTCTTTGATATTGACTGTGCTCATCGACTGGATTATAAGGAATCAAGTTCACATTGACGAGCTGGCGCCGGTCGCCGATTAGTTCGGTCAGCTCAAGCGCATGCTCCTTGCCGTCATTTACATCCTTCATCAGAATGTATTCTAACGTAATTCTGCGATTTGTTTTTTCCAAATAATAATCTATGGACTCCATTAGCTTCTCAATTGGAATGGCCTTGTTAATCTTCATAATCTTCGTCCGCAGCTCATTATTAGGCGCGTGAAGCGATACTGCCAAGTTCACCTGTGTATTCGCATCGGCAAATTCTACGATTTTGTTAGCAAGCCCACTCGTCGATACAGTAATACCTCTTCCTGCGATGGCTAATCCCTTGTGGTCCTTAATAATCGATAAGAAATTGAGCAGGTTCTTAAAGTTGTCGAACGGTTCGCCAATTCCCATGACTACAACGTGACTAACCTTTTGTTCGAGGTTTGCTGCATCCAAATGCTGCTGAACCTTCATAATCTGCTCTACAATTTCACCGCTGGAAAGATCACGACTCTTCGCTAACAGTCCACTAGCGCAAAAGCTGCAGCCGATATTACATCCAACCTGAGTAGTGACACATACGGACAAACCGTATTTCTGTCTCATGAGCACCGTCTCGATCAGGTTGCCATCCTTCAAACGGAACAGGAACTTGATCGTCCCATCCGCAGACTCCTGCTTCACATGTTCTTCCAGCGTATGGATCACATAGTGCTGCTCCAATAATTCTACACAATCTTTATTTACATCGAGCATTTCTGAGAATTCTGTAATCCGCTTCCGATAAAGCCAATCCCAGACCTGCGTAGCTCGAAATTTTTTATGTCCACGTTCTAACAGCCATGCCGCCAGTTGATCAAAAGTTAATCCATAAATGGATTCCATATTCATTCGTTATCCTCTTTTCAAAACATTAAAGTTCAGTCCATCACTACTCATTGTCTCAAATTTTTTTTATTTAAACAAGGGGAGTTGTAGCGAAGCGTCGAAGTTTACACCATTAGAAGTCCGTTCTATGAAATTACATCTGAGGAGAGATCGAATCAAATGAGCTCAACCACAATAAAAATCATCGGTTTTGCCCTTCTAGCTGCCGTTCTAATCTTTGGTGGCTTTTTACTGTATATTACCATTACCGATTATAAGCCGAAGGAGACTACTCCACTAACGGTAAACCATAATCAGGAACTAATGATGAAGCAGGGAGAACCTTTTGCAATAACAACCTTTAATATTGGCTATGCTGGGCTGGATAAGGATCAGGATTTCTTTATGGATGGCGGGACCAAATCACGTTCAAGCAGCGAGGAACAAACGAGGACAAATCTTGAGGCAATAGCCTCTCTAATGACCACTTCAGGCTCAGATTTAT
The DNA here is from genome assembly GCF_038000345.1 of Paenibacillus sp. FSL E2-8871. NCBI lineage: Bacteria > Bacillati > Bacillota > Bacilli > Caryophanales > Paenibacillaceae > Paenibacillus > Paenibacillus sp. FSL E2-8871. The sequence goes on from NZ_JBBOBV010000001.1 coordinate 4,415,641, forward strand.
TTGTGTTGCAGGAGGTAGATATCGATTCTTCTCGTAGCAACCATATAGATGAGGTCTCCTTGTTATCGAATACCTTCTCTGATTACAGCAACGTATTCGCAACGAACTACAAGGTGCCTTGGGTACCGATTCCCGTTCTTGATCCGATGGGCTCAGTAAATAGCGGTTTATTAACCTTATCTAAATTCGGTAGCACAAGTAACGTTAGATATGATCTTCCGGGAAAAGAAAGCTGGCCTCGTCAACTGTTTGAACTTGACCGCGCCTTTTTGGAGAGCAGATTCCCCGTCGATAACGGGAAAGAGCTGATCCTGATCAACCTTCATTTATCAGCCTTTGACCAAGGGGGAACGATTCGCAAGCAGCAATTAGAATATCTTTCTACTTATATTCAGAGAGAGAATGATAAAGGTAATTACCTCATCTTAGGCGGAGACTGGAATCATTCTTTACCTGGCACAACCCCTGAGGCCTTTGAGACTACACAAGCTTGGCCAGAATGGCTGCAGCAGTTCCCTGAAGATTTCAAACCGGAGGGCTTTCAATGGGCTGTCGATGCTAAAGTGCCGTCCGTCCGGACACTTGATGTAGCTTATTCAGAAGGTGTAAATTTCCGGGCTGTAATTGATGGCTTCCTAGTTTCACCGAATATCACAATAAGTGGCGTACAGGGCCATGACCTATCTTTTGAACACAGCGATCATAACCCTGTAACAGCTACTCTTATTCTAAGATAAGACCCAATCATGGATCATTGATGTTATTTAAAAATGACGAATTTCATGTTTTTCCCTTTTAGATACTGAATGATAGCAGGCAATGCCTCTACGGTAATCTTCTTTTCGTGAAAAAGATATACAGCACCGGACGGATCAGTATGATGAACAAATTGAATGACGTCTTTCGGGGTCTTGCGTCTCCAATCCTCGGAATCACGATTCCATAACAATACTTTCATCTGCTGTTCTGTCACTTTGGCTGCTAACTTATCATTAATCGCACCATATGGCGGCCGAAAAACAGTAATCGGCGATTGAATGATTTGCTCCAATGCCTGGTTAGCCTTCGCCAAATTATTCTGATTCTCGTTAGCCCCATTGTCGGTCATCTTGCTATGATCCCACGAATGACTTCCAATCGACATCTGATGTTCACTCGCATACTTAACCGCTTCCACATTATGAGCGACCTTATTCCCAACAAATAAAAAGGTGGCTGCCACCTCATGTTCTACTAGAATATCTACGATTTCTTTCGTATACTTCGACGGACCATCATCAAATGACAAGGCCACGTAACCTTTCGGCAGGCTATAGGTGTATTTATTCCCGGTTAATTTAATCTCCTCATACCGCTGTGTTTGTTCTTGAGGAGGCTCTGTAGGTTCTGGTGTAGGTTTAGAAGGTTCTGGCGTAGGCTCAGACTCCTCTTGCTGGCTAGCGCTCGCTTCTATCTTACCAATAGGAGGAATGAACGGTAGAGAGACTATTTTCTCGATCCCCTCAGCGCTGGCGCCTAGTGAGGGACCTTCCAATCCTTCTGCACGGTCCATATCTTGACCACCCATTCGAAGAGACAACAATATAACTACTAAACAAGCGAACATGATACTCTGCAGTCTAAGTCTTCCAACCCGTTTTTTGCTCTTCTTTCTTAGCCTGCGTGCTGGAGGTATAGAGGGTGGCGTAGTTTCAACAGTAATCTCTTCCTGTACATGGGGATCGTTCACTTGCTTTAATTGAAGAAGCTGAGACACATAATATTCAGAGCAGGCAAAATACATAGTTTCGCTGAAGGTTTGGTTCATAATAATCAGTGTGCTGTAATAACTATTACGAAATGGATCCCACTTCGGATACAATGACAATCTCATTCTTTCCCCGAAAAAGGGAGCCAGCGCGTTTAGTTGTTCATATGTAAATTCGTCTATGTTTAGCATGCGTCTGGCATACCCAATATCACGGGTTAAACCTACTTCAATCTGATAACCGGCCTGTTCATGCTCAAGCGACAGCAACTCAATCATTAGAACAGTGCTCGGTTCATTCATTGCCATGAATCTTATGTATCTCCGTTTTCGTCATTTCGTCCCGCCAGTGTGCTTCCATTCCCAAAAGGAACGGTCATACGATTTGTAAAATCGCTGATCATACCGGAGAGATATGCTTTTTCTTGGCGGATCGTATCGTATTTCTGTCTTAAATGCGCGTTCTCAGTTTCAATCCGTCCGAGCTTCTCTTCCAGATCATTCATCTTCTTGAGCTTCTCTGCATGAGCTTCGTTATGCTTTTGGATCAGATTTACATACTTTTGATGCTCCAGATCGATCGTACTCTTTAATTCTTCAATCTCTGCAGTGAGGGTAGTCTGAAGCTCCCGATAATCTTCCAGCACTTGATCGACTTTCAGATTCTTCTCAATCAATTTATGCTCAAGCTCTCGAACGTTCTTCTCTCTTTCCTCAATCACTTTATTGAGATTCTTCATGTCCCGGTTCAAACGTTCAACATGGCTGCTGGAATGAGTCAACCGATCCTGAAGTTCATTAATATTCGTCTCAGCATGCTGTCTGGCCTGAATGATCTGCTCCACGGAGAAGATCAAATCGAGTGATTTTTTATCAAGCGGCGCTTTCCCTGTAGTAACCACTCCTGCTAAAGTCTCGCCAGCAATCTGTTCCTCTACTTCCTCGCCCTGCTCTTCTGATAATTGCACCTTTTGAACCATACCCGGTTTGGACTGCTTATCCACTGAATCTTTCTTTTTAAAAAAGGGAGAAATCATTGATCTTATCACCTCAATTATAAAAAAATGTCAAAAAATGTCGAGTGCCCACGAGTCTATTATAGTTTACTTGTCTTGTCTGTAAGTGAGCCTTTATATCTAACTTTTTGAATTGGATCAAAAGACCTAAATTCTTGCCAATAACAAGAAAAAAGCACCCTTGCGGGTGCTCTGGTTTTAATTAAATTTATCGGGGAATTGTTTAACAATACCTTCGGTTAGTATATCTCCAAACATAATCATATGCTCGAGCCCTTTATCGAAAGCGACGATCTCGGCATCCCAATCCTTTTTAGCTCTAGCTGTCACATCATCCGTTATTAGCTCCAAATGTTCATGAAGCATCTCTTTCAATTGTTCATACGAATATTTGGGATTCTGTGCGCTAAGGAACTTAGCAATGTCGTCAGCGTTGTCGTACCACTCTTTATTGTATTTTTCCAAATCCGCCTGATTACCTGCTAGTGCAGCAGCAACTACCTTTCCGGCAATAAGGATATGCTCCCGCAATAATTGAGCTAGCTTATCACCTACGGCCTCACCGTAATACGGCTTATAAACATTCCCTATCTCCTGCTGATTCTGTAACAACCTTGCCAGTACCTTCTCTTTGTCCTCGGAATTCGCAAAGGCGCTAACTATGTAGTTTTTCGTCCATATCACATGGTCGCTCCATAGTTTCCTAAGATTATCCTTAAGCTCTATTACAGAGGGCGTAAAGCATTGCTTGTGTGAACTCTTTTTCTCTTTGGCTGCAGCATCGGCAGTTACAGGCATTACACTAACAACAAGGAACATACACACAAAAACTAACTTCGCAATCAAAAACTTAGGCTTCAATATGACCTATCTCCTTTTAAGCATCTATTAACAATCCTGTATAGTGTGTACCGATACTCTTATTTCATTCCTATCTTCTTGTACATAAAAAAAAGCACCGTCATTAGACGGCGCCTCTTCCTTAAACTTATCTGAACATCACTTTATCTACATTGTATTTAGACTTCAATTCATTAATGATATACGTTTCGTAGATCTCTCTATGAACGGGGCTCTCGATTAAACTTACATCAATTCTGGTGACCTCGTCCCGATGCAGCTTAATATCAGATACGGTGTCTTCGAAATGTTTTTTGATTCTAGGTCTTAGCTTTCTCGCTTTACCTACAAACAACAACTCATCTTGGTCATTGTAGAACATAAAGATACCGCCGTAATCTCTTGGAATTAGGTGGAAATCAGTGAATCCGTAGATATTGCTTAGCTGCGGGTTGATTTGTTTAGTAATACTAACATCCACATTGGGCATAGTTATGTTGATCATTTTAGCTCACGTCCTCTTTCTATATAGGAGTAAATAGTATCATAAGTTTGCCTTTTATTCTATCTTTCACACCCTTGTTCAAATGGATTAGTGGGAATTGAACCCAAATAACGCTCGTATTTACCACCGTTTAGGATCACAGGTTCTTTGGTTAAATACAGCGTCTCATCCTGGATGAAAAATACAATAAAAGTTAATTATAAATTCCCACTGGAAATATTACTAAAAAATATGACGTTATTCAGAACCTTCTCGCCAAAGGGTTGTGATTTTCCTCATGAGGGTATTATAAATATTAAGGTAGTGTAGAGTTGTGTTAACTTCATGAAAAGAGCAATTAGCATCTAGGAGGATTTGATTCATGTCAGCAACAGACAGGCAAAAAATTGTAGATAGTGTCCCGCAAACCGGATTTTTCGGACATCCTAAGGGACTATTCACACTCTTCTTTACTGAATTTTGGGAACGTTTTTCCTATTATGGCATGAGAGCGATCCTTGTTTACTACATGTATTATGAAGTAAGCAAAGGCGGGCTCGGATTTCCAGAGGATATGGCCCTTTCGATTATGTCTATCTATGGATCACTCGTATATATGTCTGGAATTATAGGTGGATGGCTTGCGGATCGGATTTTCGGGACTTCGAAGGCTGTCTTTTACGGCGGCGTTCTAATTATGTTTGGGCATATTTTACTGGCGATACCGGGAAATGCCACGCTATTCTTTTCTTCGATGATTATGATCGTGCTTGGAACCGGACTTCTTAAGCCCAATGTATCAAGTATTGTAGGCGAAATCTACAGCGAACAAGATAACCGCCGCGACGCTGCTTTCAGCATTTTTTATATGGGTATTAATCTCGGCGGATTCATCTCTCCACTGATTGTAGGCGCTGTAGGTATGAATAATTTCCATCTCGGTTTCTCGATTGCCGCGGTGGGCATGTTTATTGGATTAGTTGTTTACGTAGTGACTCGCACCAAAAATCTAGGTCTGGCAGGTACGATTGTACGCAACCCGATTCCAGCCGAACAAAAGAAAAAATTATTTACTTGGATTGGCATTGGACTAGTTGTGCTTGCTGTATTAGTTACGGTCGGCATTCTTACTGGAATACTCACCTTTGAGACATTCATTAAAATCGTAGGGGTGTTAGGGCTACTTATTCCTACAATGTACTTCATTGTGATGTACCGCAGTCCCAAAACAACAGCTGTAGAGCGATCACGGATTCTCGCGTACATCCCTTTATTTATTGCTTCGATTATGTTCTGGGCGATTCAGGAACAAACTTCAACAGTTCTAGCAAGCTTTGCTGATAAGCGTACCCAATTGGACTTTGCAGGCATACACATTTCTCCAGCTTGGTTCCAATCGCTTAACCCGCTGTTTATTATCGCCCTTGCACCTGCATTTGCATGGCTTTGGTTAAAGCTCGGTAACCGCCAACCAACGATTCCACAAAAGTTCTCGCTTGGTTTATTGTTTGCCGGTCTGTCCTTCCTAGTAATTCTGGTACCGGCTTACTTCGGTGGAGCCAATTCACTGGTGAATCCATTATGGCTGGTTCTCAGCTACTTTATCGTCGTCATTGGGGAACTATGCTTGTCACCTGTTGGCTTATCAGCAACAACCAAACTGGCACCAGCTGCCTTTACCGCTCAGATGATGAGTATGTGGTTCTTGTCCAATGCTGCTGCGCAAGCTATTAATGCTCAGATTGTGAAGTTCTATACCCCGGATACCGAGATGCTGTACTTCGGAGTTATCGGCGGAGTAGCCATTGTGCTCGCGTTAATTCTCTTCCTGTTCTCTCCTAAGATTCAGAATTTCATGAAGGGTATTCGATAAACATATAAGGCTGTCGAGATTAGTCTCGGCAGCCTTTTTTTGAGTCAATATTCTAAGCTAGTTCTACACCAGAAACATAGCAACAATTGTTGTAACTATCAGCCCAATCAGCACCGGTTTAACATTGCGTCTAGCGAGCTCAAATGGACTTACGCCGCAGATGGCGGCGGCTGGAATCAATGCCCATGGGATTAGCGTCCCCCCGCCAACCCAAATGGCAGATACCTGACCGAGTGCAGTTAAAGTAGCTGCGTCGGAATGTGTGGCAACAGCGAACAATTTTCCGATGGACCCCGCAAGTGAGATTCCCGAGAACCCTGAACCATCAAGGCCCGTAATGGCCCCTGTTATGGTAGCGGTCACAGCACCTACAGCACCATTTAGAGGTACATTATGCGCCAGAGCAACCCCTAGATCATTAACAATTCCCTGAGATGCAGCAGGTAAGACTTTACCAAACAATTCAGCAAAGGCCGAATCTCCCAGATAGAAGAATGCCGCAATTGGAATTACTGGACCGAATACTTTAAAGCCGAACGTAAGCCCATCGATCAGATATGTGGTGACTTGCTCAAGTCCTTTATTACGATGTGCGAGCATTGTTACTACAACCAAGATAAATACAGCAGTCCCGCCAACTAAGGCCGTTGCGTCTCCACCCTGTAAATCCAGTAGGAACATGCCTGCTACATCAGCTAGAAACAGGAGTGGGATAACGATCGCCAGCCATTTTTTCAGTGTGGGAGGAATCACCGCTTGACCCTCGACCGCCTCACTGTCTGCAGCTAGCGCATTCGCGGCATTTTTCCCGGAAATAAGTCCGTCTCGCCAAGTACCGTTCTTCTGATCTCGTCGCATCATCCAATAAGCTGTTACCGTAGTGACTACACCCATCACTATAACAAGCGGAATACTCGCTTCCATGACACTGCTTACCGGAAGTCCTGCCGCATCTGCCGTCAATTTAGGTGCACCTTGAATAATATAATCACTCGACAGCGCAATCCCATGACCGAATAGATTCATCGCAATCGCTGCTCCAAGTGCAGGCAATCCTACGCGAATAGCAACGGGCAGCAGCACAACCCCTATCAGAGCCACTGCTGGCGAAGGCCAGAAGAACCATGATGTCACCATCATAATCAAGCCAATGCCCCAAAATGCCATAAACGGCGTACGTAAAAAACGTGTAAGCGGGGCAACCATCGTCTCGTTTATTCCGGTACGTGTTAAAACTCTGCTCATGGCTACAATGATCGAAATAATCATAATCGTACCCATTAGCTCCTTTGTTGCATATACAAAAGAGTTGAATACGCCTGTGACTGAACCACTAATCGTTTCTGTCGCGAGCCAGCCTAATACAAAGATGCCTGAAATACAGATCATCGTTGTATCCCGCCGCTTAATCAGAAGTGCCATAATGAACACGATGAATGCCAAATATACATAATGGAGCGCTGTTAATTGGATGCCCATCACTGAACCACACCCTTCTCCTGCTTACAAGTGCTATATGTTATGCAGGGGTGTAGGCTAATGTTCGGTAGAAATGGGCGCTTAAATATTTTTATGATTTAAATAGAAAGAGACGCTTTTGCTAATGTATCCATCACCTCGTCGCTAATAAATGGTGCGATAGACACGAGGGCTTTTATCCCTTCTTGTTCAAAAGCTCTTCTAGCGCACTCATCTAGTACCTCGTCACTTAAAAAAGGAGCAATAGATAATAATGCGTTAATGCCTTCTCGTTCAAAGGTACTTCTTGCACACTCATCCAGCATCTCATCGCTTATAAACGGAGCAATAGACAACAGCGCATGAATTCCTTCTCGCTCAAAGGTACTTCTTGCACACTCATCCAGCATCTCATCGCTTATAAACGGAGCAATAGACAACAGCACATGAATTCCTTCTCGCTCAAAGGTAACTTTTGCGCACTCATCTAGTACTTCTTCGCTTATAAATGGAGCGATGGATAGCAGATCTTGTATCGATACTGGATCCTTCACATATTCAAATACCTCGTTCACATGTTCCGTAAGAAGAATGGGGGCAACTTCGGAAATTTCGGCTACTGAAAGCTCATTTTGATTTAAAAATTGTTCTGTGGTATTTTCCAGTACATTTACTACTATCTGAGTCGATTTGCTCTTTTCAAGGATTGCATCAATGCTCACATTAAAAATTTCGGCCAGCTGGGGAAGCTTAGAAACATCCGGCATAGTCTCTCCTCGTTCCCAATTACTAACCGCCTGATAACTAATGCCTAGTTGATCGGCAAGCCCCATCTGAGTCATCCCTGTCTGCTTTCTTAAATCAGCGATATTCTTGCCTACCTTTAACATATCGAACACCGAAATCTCCTCCTCATTTATGATGGTTTCAGTGTATCTATTACTATTAATTTTGTATATCAAGCGTTACTTGAGTGCTTATCGAGACGCCTAGAACGCAAAAAGCCGCCCCACGCGTAGATAACATCTACGCATGAGACGGCTTTCTTAGTATTGCCTATTAGAAATTTATTATTTAGCCACGACTCCGCCATCAACTGGCAGCTCAACACCCGTAATGTAAGAAGCTTCGTCAGAAGCTAGGAACAATACAGCTTCAGCTACTTCAGAAGCACGTCCAACGCGTGGCAATGCAGTCTGGGACATAAAGAAGCTATGCATTCTTTCATCATTTACAAATTCAGCACTCATTGGAGTTTCGATAAAGCCTGGGTGAACAGAGTTCACGCGAATGTTATCTTTACCAAAGTCTACAGCTGCTGCTTTACTCAGCATACGAACGGCACCTTTAGAAGCTGTATAAGCGCCAGCACCGCTGCTGCCAGTCAAACCTGCGATGGAGGAGATATTGACGATGGAACCACCTTTATTGTTCTTCATTTGAGGAACAACATGTTTCATCCCAAGGAATACGCTGCTTACATTAATGTTCATTACTTTGTTCCATTGATCAACAGTGGATTCAAGTAATTGAACTGGGAACGAGATCCCTGCGTTATTTACCAGGATGTCGATTTTTCCAAATTTGCTAATCACATTTTCTACAACTTTGATCCAGTCTTCTTCGTAAGCTACATTATGTGCATAAGCTACTGCTTGTCCACCATTGGCTTCGATTTCTTTTACAACTGCTTGTACAGCAGCTTCGTTAATATCAGTTGCTACAACTGTAGCACCTTCTTTGGACAATAAAAGGGCTTCTTCACGACCCATGCCGCTGCCTGCACCTGTAATAATTGCTACTTTATTAGTTAGACGATTCATAATTAAGTCTCCTCTATAATCGTATTGTGATATAATAACTCGAGTGATGATAGTCACACTATCACTGTGATATTCATCATATCATTTTTACGAAATAACTACAACCTCTCCTTGCTTAATCCAATAAACGGTGGATATAATACTAATAATTAAAGAACCTAATTAAAAAATGGAAGGGTCTATCCCTCATGAATCCTAAAGCACGCTATGAAAAAGAACGATCTGACGGTAAACAGCAGCGATTATATACGATTCTCGAATCAGCAGAACGAATATTTTCGCAAAAAGGAATTGAAAAGTCGACGATGCAGGATGTCGCAAGCGAAGCAAATATAGGGATTGCGACGCTGTTTCGATATTTTCCCAGAAAAGAAAAGCTCATCGTGGCGGTGGCCACCCGAATGCTAGAGCCAATGCTCGATTACTTTAAGCATGTAGCCGACTTACCACTTACCTGTCTCGAAAAGATCGAGATGTTATTTGACTTCTTTATTCAGGATCAAAATCATTTAAGCATTATTTTTATGGTCAATTTTGAAAGCTACGCCTCTCACTTAAATGAGCCTGTTGAGGACGTTCTGGATTTCAATGCATTAAACCGCAAGATCTGGCATGAGTACTCCAGGATCATTCAAAATGGGGTAGAAGACGGTTCTATTCGCGCCGATCTCCCTGTGAAAGAGACCTTAATCACGCTGATGAACAGCTTTGCTCTCTTTTCCAGAAAGCTAACGATGAAAGAGAACATCCTCCTGCTAGAATCGGATTTAGACTCCGACAAGCAGCTCGAGCTTCTTAAACAAATCTTTCTAGAGCATTTAAAAGCCTAAAAAGCGCCAGTTTCCTTATGAGGGGAACTTGGCGCTTTTTTGATCATAAATTGGATTGCTAGTGAAAAGGACAGGTGGCCACAGGTGATCGCTGATAAAGGAAACGAGGGCTGTAATCATATTCTTTCAGTTTACTGTCATGCCAAATCGGTGTAGACGACGGAGACATAGGGGGGATCAGCCATGACCAGCGTCCCGAAACCTGACGTCCATGTCCCTGCTCCTGCTCTTGAAATCTCACAAATTGATCGGCTACTGTATGGTGATCAACGATACTGACCCCAGCTTGCTTAAAGGAATGCAGTACTGCACGATTCAACTCAAGAAGCACCCGATCCTTCCAAAGCGTTGTGTTACTGGAGCGGTCAAGTCCCATCAGATCAGCTACAGCTGGCAAAGTGTTATATCTTCCAGTATCCCCTAAGTTACGTGAGCCAATTTCGGTCTCCATGTACCAGCCGTTAAAAGGAGCCGCGGGGTATAGAATCCCGCCAATCTCCAACTGCATGTCCGAAATGATCGGCACAGAATACCAGCGAAGCTGAAGCTCTGCAAAACGTTCAATTTCAGGATGAGTTAACGGTACCTCTTGAATAAGGTGTTGAGGAATAGGAAATACATGGGGGTGCCCATTACCTATGCTGATCACTAGCGGCAATACATCATAATTGCCCCTTGTTCCCTGCCAGCCTAGTTGTTGGCACACTTTCGTAAATTCATCCGATGCCGGATCACCAGCGCGTTCATGTTCAGCATCACCAGGATATCCCGCGTAACGAATCAATTGATGGTTCCAAATCCGGATTCTCCGATCAGGAGCTTCCCCGCTGCGGAAGACCGTGATAAGTGGACGAATACGTCCTCCATTATTCGCCTTTTCCAGATGTCGCAGCAAAGCTTCAGCAATATCCTCCTCGGTCTCTGCCAGACGTTCATCCATCAGCTCAATGGATTGCCAAAAGAGGCGGCCAATGCAGCGGCTATTATTTCGCCAAGCCATTCTCGCCCCATGAGCCAGCTCTTCCGTTGTATGTGTGTAACTCCCGGATTGATTAATTTCTTCTCGTACGGCTTGGATGCGTTGATCCATCTCAGCTTCAGTCTTATCAAGTTCAGCGTAACATTGTCGAATGAAAGCCTCCGCCTGCCGGGTTAACTCTTCGATGTGCATGCCATTCATATCCTTTATCCTCCATCTAAGCCATGCTAGAACTCTCGTTCCAGTATACCACCCACACTCCTAAGCTACATCCTTAGGGGAATAGCACATGAGAACAACCCGTGAAGCTTATTCGCTTCACGGGTTGTAGCAGGAACATCTAGCGTTCTGAACGTTTCCCTTGCGTCTTCAATGCAGCAAGCCTGCTCTTATCCTCGGCCAGCAGTTCTTCAGCCAACTCCACACCTTGGGGACCTAACGAGGCACGAGCTTGCTCTACCGCCTGTTCGGTATGCGCCAAACGGTTCTCAGCCTGTGCCAAAGTCTGTTCTGTTGGATGACTAAGCGCCTGAGAGACAGAGAAATGAAGCTTGCCTAAAGCATTTTTGGCTTGAGTTACATTGTCGTTCGCTTGCAGACTGGAATCGGGTTGTTTCATAAATGAAATTCGCTCCCTTCTGAAATGCGCCTGTTCTCTTCTAGCATGGTTTAGGATAAGTAACTTTATGCATACACCCTACTGGATGATGGATTGCATGAAAGTAGTCATTTCTTTGCTGGCCTTATTCAAGCGCTCAATTACCCCGCTGAATTCAGTGACCAATTCTGCTTGTGCGTGTGAAGAAGCAGAGATCGCTTCAATTTCTTGCTCCATTTGCTTAATGGACTTTTGAACATCACTCAGTGATTTTTCAATATTATGGGTTGCTTCTTTAGTGTTAACGGACAGTTTGCGCACTTCAGTAGCAACCACCCCAAAACCTGCCCCTTGCTCTCCTACACGCGCGGCTTCGATTGCCGCATTCAGCCCAAGCAGGTTCGTCTGCTCAGAAATCTCACGAATGAAGCCGGCAACCTTATTCACTTCTTGTGATTCCGTTACGGCTCTACGCGTATTATCTAATATTTGCTGCGAAGTAGCTGATAATTCCTGAGATTGGGCAGCTACGCTCTGCACCATCTCCATTAGATGACTGCTTATCTCATTAATCTCATCTGTGAATCCTTCAAGCTTATTCTCGTTCTCTAGTGTATAGGCAATGGCAAAAACCCCGATTACATCATCATCCGTTCCGTAGATAGGTACACATGTTGAGATTACAGGAGCTCCATAAATTTCTGCTGGGATTCGGTTAGAGCTTGCTATACCTTTCAGTCCATTTGAAAGCGACAGATCTTCAGGAGGGATAGGGTTACCCTTAACCAATCCGAGATCAATAACTTTACTTGGTGCGTAATAATGGAAGATCTCCCTGTCCGTGATTCCAATCATAATATCCTGCGAGTGAATCTTTTTGAAATAAGGTGCTGCGAGGACTAAGGCATCGATAATACTCATCTCTTCATCTCCCATATAAAAAATGTATATGTAGTTTTATCGTCACAATGGGTTATTAAATGAATATTGTCATAGTAGAGTAACAATCCCCACGTATGATTTGTTTATGAATACTATTAGCAGACGCCAATTTCTGAAGAAAAGTGCTCAAGTGTCGCTCGGGCTGCTTGGAACCGCAAGTGCATCCGGCATTTATTCACACTGGGTTGAGCCCTACTGGCTTGAAGTTAAACATATAGATATAAAGCTTCCTCTACTCCCTCCAGCATTCGATAGATTTCGTATCGTTCATTTCAGTGATTTACACTTAGGCGTGTATACGAAGTCCGAAGCCTTAACAGAGTTAGTACAGCAAATTCAACATGTAAATCCAGATCTGATCTGCTTCACAGGGGATCTACTAGATCATTCTGTCGATTATATTTCTGAGGCTGTGGACATCTGTTCACAGTTGCTGGCACCCTTTGGACAATATGCTGTGTTAGGTAACCACGATGCTTTTGGCACTAGGAAAGCTGTGACGAAAGGGTTAACGCAATCTGGATTCCACGTACTTCATAATGAACATATTGTCTTAAAAAAAGATGCGGAGGCGCTTTATCTAGCTGGAGTAGATGATCCGTGGGTCGGCAAAGCAGATATTCATCAGGCGCTACGCCATATCCCTGATAAGGCATGTACTCTACTCCTTGCGCACGAACCCGATTTTGCTGATGAATATAGTCATCTTCCCATAGATCTGCAATTGTCCGGCCATAGTCATGGAGGACAGGTGCGTCTCCCATTTGTAGGTGCCTTGTATACCCCGCCGCACGGCAGTAAATATTCAAGCGGATTATACCAGCTCCCAGATAGTCGACTCCAGGTCTACACCACACGCGGAATTGGAGTGACTCGTATGCCTATACGTTTTAATTGTCGTCCCGAGCTTACCGTAATTACTTTAAAGTCCTCATGATTGTGTCAAAAATTAATAAATGGTTAAAAAGTATATACCTTTTGCACGTCTATGCAACAACACTGTAACCGTGTTTGTAATCAAATCTATTTGGGGCCTAGGTATAATTGTAGGAGTGATAGATAACATCAAAAATCATAATGAACTACATAAGCCCATCATTGGAGAGGAGAAATTAAATCATGAACAAAACTATGAAATGGACGTCTGCTGTAATAGCTACTGGAGTATTATTTGGAGGTACTGGACTCATCGGAGGGAATTCTGTTCAAGCTGCAACGACCGGTACAAAAACAGTCAATCAAGCTGTTCAGCAGCCTTCTGTGGCGCTTAAATATAAAGGCCAAGTCTTAACGCAGCAAGGAAAAATCGTAGACGGAAATACGATGATCCCTTTAACCGTATTGCGTGATGCCTTCGGCCTTGCTATTCAATACAATTCAACCACAAAGACTTACAGTGTAAGTAGTGACTCGGTGAAGCTGAACATGGAGGTCTCTGACTATGGCGTCAGTACCGATTTGAACGGATATTACATTTATAGCATGACCGGAAATCATGAAGTGAAGATGATCAATGACCGTTTATATGTTCCATTCAAACTGTTAAATGATTATTTAGGTGTTCAAGGCGTATATAATCCAGCTCAGAAATCACTTGAACTTAGCAAGAAGGTGATGAATGACATCAAGATCACCTCTGTTACCTTAGACAAGAGCAATAAGAATGCTAATATTAAAGTACAATATCCACAGATCAGCGGTCTGACGAATGAAGTACAAAACACGATTAATACCACCTTCAAAAAAGAGGCTGAACTATTCGTGTCAGAGGCTGAGAAAGAGTCTAGCCGTAGGGATGGCACGATAGAGAATAAATATGATTACTCTCAAAATTATGTTGTCACCTTTAACCGTGAAGGCGTGCTTAGTATTGTAGTTGATCAATATGGATATAGCGGTGGAGCACACGGCGGTACCATGCGCGAGGGACATACCTTCTCGCTGAAGGATGGTATGAAGATAGAGCTTAAAGACCTGCTAAAGGCAGAACCAAACTACAAACAAAAACTAGATAAAATGTTGAAGCAAAGCACTAAGGATATAGCTTTTCCGGAGTCAACTGGTGGTCTAACAGAGAAGCCTGCCTTCTTCGTCAGTGAAAGTGGCTTAGCTATCTTCTATCAACAATATGAAATCGCACCTTATGCAGCTGGAATCCCTACCTATACCTTTAATTTTAGTTCAATACTGCCTAAAGGCACTAATCCATTTGCTTCTTTCAAATAAATCACCACTAACGCAATGCAAAAAGCGCTTCAGCCAATCGGCTGAGGCGCTTTTTGTTATCTATATTATTCTTCTAAACTGCCGGCAGGTCCAAAAAATTCAAAATGAATTCTGTCATCAGGTACCCGCCATTCCTTGAGCGCCTTATATATGACCTTCATAAATGGGGTCGGCCCACAGAAATAGAATTCAGAGTTCACATCTGCTATTTCTTGAAGCCAAGAAAGATCAATGTAACCAGATCTATTGCACTTGTCGCCTTCTCCTGGAGATTCATAACATACATAGGACCGAAGAGAAGAATGAGATTGTGCTAAATCTGCCACCCTATCTTTCATAGCATGCAAACTTCCATTGATGGCTGCATGAATATAGGTTACCTCGCGTTCTGGCTGTGCAGCAATTATTGTCTCCAGCATACTTACCATTGGGGTTAAGCCTACACCCCCACTGATTAGAACCACCGGAGTGTCACTACGCTGATCCAGTACGAAATCGCCCGCTGGAGAGCCCACTTCTAATATAGAGCCCACTTGGACGAAATCATGCAGATAAGCGGATACGACGCCCGCAGGTCTGTCTATCCCTTCACCTTCCCGTTTAACAGTGATACGGTAATACGCCTGTCCCGGAGCACTGGACAAACTGTAGTGGCGAATATGGGAATATTCTTCCCCCTCGGGCTGAACACGAACCGTGATGTACTGACCCGGGGAATAAGAGGCGATCGCCCCTCCGTCCTCAGGAGACAGGTAAAAGGAAGTAATAAGCTCACTTTCTCTAACCTTCCGAGTGACGATAAAGTTTCTGAATCCACTCCAGCCCCCCAGCGCTTCGGCAGCCTCACGATATTTTTCTGCTTCCACTCCTATGAAAGCATCTGCGATTACCCCATAAGCCTTAGCCCATGCATCTATAATTTCCGGTGTTGCCGCATCACCAAGCACTTTCCCAATCGCAGCTAACAAGGTCTCACCCACGATCGGATAATGCTCAGGCAATACACCCAGTGCTCGATGCTTCTCTGCAATCTGTTTTACCACCGGTAAGATATTCCCTAGTTGATCAATATTCATAGCCGCTGCTAGGACTGCGTTAGCAAGCGCTGTCTGCTGTCTGCCTTGCCGCTGATTGGCATGATTAAATATATTTAATAGCTCTGGATGGTTTTCAAATAACATGCCATAGAACGTCGTAGTAATGGTTGTTCCATGAACCTGTACTACAGGAACTGTTGATTTTATAATAGCAATCGTTTGTTGATCTAACATATGAATACCCTCTCTCCTGCAATTAGATAATGCCTCTATAAAAAGCATATAGAAGCTGCAAATGAGCGAGTGTGCGCTGAATCACTTTAAAATTTAATAAAATGTGAACAAACAGAAAGTGCAATGATATCCATCACATTCGAATGCCCAATCCAAAAAAAAGCTGTCCAAGCAGCTCAGGTAGCTACCGGACAGCACTTTCACTCTTATTTTGCCAGCTCCACAAAGCCTTCTCCGAACACATCTCTTACATCGTGAATGGCGATAAAAGCTTCTTTATCAATCGATCTTACAATTTTCTTAAGCATGGTTACTTCCTGTTTGCTAATGACAATATAGAGCAGCTCTTTGGGTTCTTTAGTATAATACCCTCGGCCATATATGACTGTGACCCCTCTATCCATGATTCCATTAACTTGTTCAGCAATTTTGTCCTGCTCCTTGGATACAATCGTAACGGCCTTCTTAGGATTCACTCCCTCAATAATGAAGTCCATCACCTTAGTCGCTACATAAAGCATCACAATCGTAAACATCAGACTTTGAACACCAATGATGAAATACGAAGCAAATACTACAACTAAATCGACTAGAAGAAGAGCGTAGCTAACGTTCCAATCCAAAAATTTATGCAGGATTCTGGCGATAATGGTTGACCCTGCGGTCGTTCCACCCACACGTATGATCATTCCGATACCCACACCAGACAAGATGCCTCCAAATATTGTATTGATGATCAACTCATCGCTGGCGATATGCCAATTCTTCGTAAGAATCAGGAATAACGAGTTAAAAAACACCGCAATAATCGTGTATACTGTCGTCGTTTTGTCCAGAAATTTATAACCCACAATCAATAATAAAGCATTAAGAATTAAGCTAACAATACCTGGTGACCACTGATACAAATAGTATGTAATCATAGTCAGTCCCGTTACCCCGCCTTCACCGAACTCGTTCGGAATCACAAACAAGTTAACGGCCAAGGAAAATAGCAATGCTCCTACAATGATGGAAACAATATCCGAAATACGCTTTTTCATACCATGCCCCTTCTATCCTCTGTCTATATCTACCATCCACAAATACTAACACCGCTTCGATATAGTTGTAAACAATCCAGAAGAAACCAGCATTCTATATATGGCGTAACCGACTACCCCACCGCAAGTGTTTAAGATCAGATCATCCACGTCAAAGGTGCCGATATACAATACTAATTGTGTAACTTCAAAGCTCAGACTCAGCGCAAAAGAGAGCATGAAGACCTTTTGAAATAACCTTACTTTTTGCGACAACAGCATAGGAACAAAGACTCCAAACGGAATAAACGCCAGAAGATTGCCCACTAAATTAAGTGATGAAAAAGGATCTGAAAGTGACAGATGCTCTATCCCCCGCGAGATCTCTTTAAAGGGTACATAGTTGCCCTGTCGCTTAAAAATTCTGTCGGGATGCTCGAGCATACGCCCTGCCTGTTCCCAAAGTGATTGCAAGCTAAAAGGTGCGCCTTTAAATACGATAATTCGGATCAAGAAATACATATAGACAATAAATACGGCTGCCAGCAATAACGTCATAGTAGACTCGCTCTTAGGCTTCGTACTCATCAAAATGTAGTGACAATTACGCCATCCATATTATCGCCCGACGTTTTATATTGCCCTTCCTTTGGAATCTTAATACTTGTATATCCTGATACTGGATAATAGTTTACTGTATATGTTTTGCCGTCTACAACCGTTGAAATTTCACTATTCTCCTTCAAAAGATCTAAATATTGTTCCAGCACAATTCCCTTCTCATAAATGATCGCACTGTGCGGCAAGCCGACATAACGGAAGTGCCAAGGTTCATATTTAATCCCCGTAATCTCCGTTTTGTCTTTCGGATAGCGTAGAATAAAGCCGTATTTCCACGCATTCTTTTCCAGCCATTTGCCTTCAGGTGCTTTGCTCATTTCCGATTGGGACGATCCGATGTCCAGCGATAATCCTAAATTATGTTCGCTATATTGCGCTGGCAGAGCATAGTCTGAACCTTTTTCCTCATACAATCGCTCTTGCTCCTCAAAGTCCCTGTACCCACTGCTAATTAAAAAATGATTCACGCCATCCTTCTCAGCAGCCTTGATCATCTTATTGAATTTATGTGCTACACTTTCAGACAACCGAATCGAGGTATCTAGTAATCCATAGCCCTGAACCAGATCCTTCTGATCAAATAAGGTCACAATATCAGACTTCACGCTGTCCTCATGTACCGGATATTGTTTGTTCACCAGCAATAAATCCCCTTGATATACCTGATCTTGCGTAACCACCTTTAAACTATCGCTATCTCTAATCGATCCCTTCTGGATCTTATCATTCTTATCAGCTAAATTACCCGTATCCGGTAAATAACGAGCGGCTGCGTAACCAACAAATAACACAACGATCACCAAAAAAAACCACTTTTTCATCCGTAATGTCCTCCCATTTCCTTAAGGCGTTTATGCTTGATAGGAATAGAATAACGAAGACACTTTAAAGAAAAAGCAGGACAAATATAAAGTTTTTCTTAAAATGTATAAGAGCTCAGTGGCCTTACCCAGTAAAGGTATATCCTACGCCCCAGATTGTCTTAATAAATTTGTTCTTATTGATGTCTTCACCAAGCTTTTTGCGCAAGGTACGGATATGCACCATGACCGTGTTGCCACTCTCATAATAAGCTTCTCCCCATACCTGTTGGAAGATACTCTCCGCGCTAAACACCTGCTTAGGATGGCTCGCCAATAAATGCAGAATATCAAACTCTTTCGGAGTTAGGTCTATTACCTCACCGTAAAGAGTGACGGTATGTTCATCTGGTGAAATCGTCAACCCACCAACTTCAAGGACCGACTTAAGAACGGCTGCGGGCTGACTGAATTGTATAGAGCGCCGTAGTTGAGAATTAACGCGGGCGACTAACTCCATTGGATTGAACGGTTTGGTCATATAATCATCTGCGCCCATGACAAGTCCCGTGATCTTGTCCAGATCAGAAGTCTTCGCACTTAAAAAAATAATCGGCAGATGATGCTGCTCCCGAATGTGACGGGTTACCTCATAGCCATCCAGCCCTGGCATCATAATATCCAGAATCGCCAAATCTATCGTTTGGGACTCAATAGCTTGTACCGCTGCCCGCCCATCGGATACTTTAATGATATGATACCCTTCTTTTTGCAAATGCAAAGCCACCAGATCAGCAATCTCCGCCTCATCATCCGCAATTAAAATCGTAATGCGCTTCATCTATATTTCACCCCTGTAGGTTTGTGCTATATGATCTACATCCATTATACCCCAAACTTAAAAACCACTCCTAGGATGAAGTGGTTTTGATGAAATCTATGATGAATAAATAGTAATGTTGCAATATTATTTACCGTCTTTATGTCTGCAAAATAATCTTTTTGATGAAGAAAGGTCTAGTTAGAGTTCAGTACTACTGGCTTGCCGATACAGCTCACGACTCTTATAACCAGCCTGTAGAATCTTCTTCATTTCCTCTTTACGCTTAGCTCTTGTTGCCTCTTGTTTGGCACTATAGACATATCGAGCCCAGTCTTTGCGGTATCCCGGGGTAAGCGATTCATAGATCGCAAGCAAATCCGACGTATCTTTCAGATCTTGCTCCACATTTGGAATGAAAGAAATATAGTCATCCACAGATTGACTTGGGGTATTGGAAAGCTGACCTTTCCCCTTAGCATCCTCTTTTAACCCCACAACTGTAAAGACATCATCCAAACCTACCATGCGTGCAAATTTAATATTGCTTGTCCCGATGTAGCCATTCTCATCACTGCCCAGACCCTCTAGTAAGTCGTCACGATGAATAAAGGTCGGATACACTTTGTTTCCCTTTTTAGGATACGCCACAAAGAGATAGCCATTCTTATGAAGATTCTGTTGCTCAATCACACGGTTCACTAGTTCCTGTAACGACGCCATGTCTAGTACAAAGGCAAATATAAGATCATACGCCCCATTTAGCGAAGTATCATAATCCGTCAATTCCGCTAAATAATCGGAGCCTTCTGGTTTACTCAATATCGCTACTTGGTTGTATTTTTGTAAGTTCAGCTTTTCTACGATGGTTTTAGTCACTATGCTTCATCCCCCAAATGTATTCGGATGCTTCTTCATCGTGATCATTATAGCCTAATCGCTACCCAATCTAAAACATTCTACGGGCCGTCACAAAACGCTTCTTCCACTTCTCACTCAGGGCTTCATAATGGACGCCTTGCTCCTTAGAATACGTATGCAATATCTGATTATTTCCCGCATACATAGCAACATGACCAATGTCGAGACCCCGTGCACTAAAGAACAGTAGATCTCCCTTACGCAGTTCGCTGATCCCAACTTCCTTCCCTTCTTTGGCTTGATTATAAGAGGCGCGTGGCAGATCCACCGACAACACGTTCTCTAATAAATGTGCTACGAAAGAAGAACAGTCAAAGGTAGACGTCTGGTTCGTCGCTGCACCGAATTCATAAGGGGTTCCCAGATACTTTTCTCCATAAGCAAGCAACGCACTTCCCTGCTTCTCAGCGAGCGACTCACTAGTATAATTGCTATATTTCGGTTTAGCAGATATGTACCCCGTCTTGTTGTCTTGCGTTCGCACTTCTAACCACAAAGCATCCACTTCTCTAACGATATGGACTTTATCACCTACGGACAACATTTGCTGGACACCTGATTGATCCGATGAATTCGGCGAACTGCGCAGGTTAACCCCATAACGAATCGTTGTATCGTAATTCAGTGCTGAATAGATGCGGACGGTCCGAGTGTTAGCCTCCCACTTCACGGTGCTGCCTAGAGCCTCGCTGACAAAACGCAGCGGCATCATCGTATTACCACCGACAACCTGACCCGGAACGGTTAAGCTTAAGGCTTGTCCATTTTTGTTCGCGGTTAAATCTCCTATTTGATAAGTCAGTACCAGCGCTCCCTTAGTGGCCTTAACTGTTTTGGTATCGTTGTTCCATGAAATCTTTGCTCCCTGTTCTTCAAACAGCTTGCGCATGGGAATAAGCGTTGTACCGTTTATGAGCAAGGGCTGAACCTCTAATTCAAGCTGCCGATCATCCAGAAAAACGCCTGTAACCTGATTCTGAGGCGTCACCGCCGCATGGGCTGGAGCAGTATAGAGTATAGATGTAAGCAGTACAAGTAGTGTGGCTTTCTTATGAATCCTCATGATGTCATCACCTCGTTGATTGATATGTTCAATTATTATTACTAAAAAAAGGGTAATTAGTTTTGTTACAATTATTGGGGTTGCTGTCTAACTACTTCTCAAACCATGTAAAAAAGAGGACTGCGGTCACCTTTCGGTGCCACAGCCCTCCTTTTAATCCACTTCAAAAATAGAATCGATAATGATCGGAAGATTATCCCTTACAGAAATAGCGCCCAATACCGAACGAGCATGACTGCCCTTGTCTCCGAATACCTCCAGCATTAAATCCGAACAGCCATTGAGCACTTTATGATGTTCTTCGAATAAGGGATCTGCATTCACAAATCCTTGAATTTTGACCACTCTCTTCACTTTATCCAAGGAACCTAGAGCTGACTCAAGGACGGCAAGGATCTCTATACCAGCCTGACGTGCAAAATGATAGCCTTCTTCGGTGGTGAAGTCTTGTCCCAGCTTGCCTTTGGGATGCCCGGCAGGTCCTTTTCCCGATACAAAACATAATCCATTAACTATAACGTAGTTAGCATATTTTGCCGCCGGTTCACTAGCACTAGGCAGGACAATACCTAATTCCTCAAGTCTATCCGCTATGATTCGATCCGCCACTTCAGTTCCCTCCTCCAATCAGTACAACCTCAATAAATTGGTAAGATTATACTGATTAATCCAGAAAGGGTCAATCCTATTTTGCTTCGACCTCCGCTTCCCATCTCGATATCTCAGCTCGAACAATTGGCGCTACTTCAGTACCCAATAGTTCAATGGCTCTCAATACATCCTTATGAGGCATCGTACCTAGCGGTACATGCAGCATAAAGCGTGTAATTCCTACGTGTTTGCGTAGGTGAATAATCTTCTCAGCAACAGTGTCTGGATCTCCTACATACAAGGCACCTTCAAATCTACGTGCCGCATCAAAGCTCGCCCGACTATAATGACCCCAGCCACGCTCACGACCAATCACATTCATGCTAGCCTGCGTAGAGGGGAAGAACATATCGGCCGCAAGCTGATTATCCTCTGCAATAAAGCCGTGCGAGTGTGAGGCAACCGGAAGCTTCGACACATCATGTCCTGCTTGGGCCGCCGCTTTCTTATAGAGCTTCACCAGTGGAGCAAATTGCAACGGACTTCCTCCAATAATTGCGAGCACAAGTGGCAGCCCGAGCAGGCCAGCACGAATCACAGATTCCGTATTGCCTCCACTGCCAATCCATACGGGCAAAGGATTCTGAACGGGGCGCGGATAAATCCCCAGATTATTAATGGCTGGTCGGTGATTTCCACTCCAGGTTACTTTTTCAGATGCCGTTATTTTTAACAACAGGTCCAGCTTCTCATCGAATAACTCATCGTAGTCATTTAAATCGTATCCAAAGAGCGGGAAAGATTCGATAAAAGAACCCCGGCCTGCCATGATTTCTGCCCGTCCATTTGAGATTCCATCAAGTGTTGCAAAATCCTGAAATACACGTACTGGATCAGCAGAGGACAGCACGGTTACCGCACTGGTCAGCCGAATTCGTGTCGTCTGTGAGGCAGCCGCAGCCAGCAAAACTGCTGGAGAAGATGCGGCATAATCCTTTCGATGATGCTCACCCACACCGAATATATCTAAACCCACCTTATCTGCAAGAACAATCTCCTCTACTACCTCGCGCAATCGCTGTGCATGACTTATTAACTCCCCCGATTGAACATCCGGTGTTGTTTCTACGAACGTACTGATACCTATTTCCACTTACGATTCCCCCTTAACTATAATTTCCTCTTCGAGTTATTTGTTTGATTATAACACAAGTTACGTTCAAGCATAGCTAGGCATTAATGCCTAGATCCAGCTTGTCCAAAAACTCATTTTTAAAATTTGCAGAACATCACTGACAAATAGAGGATTTTGATGAAATATGTTGAAATGATCTAAAACAAGTAGCTCTCATGCATCTCATGCTTGATATAGGAGGGACATATGCTTCAAAGAAATAAACACAAAAATTCCATATCCAAACAAACCTTCAATCCTGTTCGGGGCTCGTTAAAAATCGCCATAATATATTTTATTGTTGGGTGCTTATGGATCCCTTTAACAGATAAGGCCGTTTCCACTTTTACGCGAGATCCGGAGTGGATAAGACTTATTAATATAATTAAAGGCTGGTTCTTTATCCTCATAACAGCTTTGCTTATCTTTGCATTAATTCTAGGTACTCTGAAACGGATTAAAAGGATCGAGAAGAAACTGGATCTTGCCTATAGGGATAGGGTGAGCGCCCACGAAAATCTAGAGGCCGCCTATGAGGAAATCACAGCTACGGAAGAAGAACTCAGACAGCAATATGATCAGCTCATTGAGAATCAAGAGAAGCTAGCCATGAATGAAGAAAGGATGCATTACCTGGCGTATCATGATCTATTAACCGGCTTGCCCAACAAATTAGCTTTTTATGAGAATGGGCCTCACATTTTGGAACTGAATAACATTGCAGCCTTAATGTTCATCGACATTGATTACTTCAAATATGTAAATGATACGATGGGCCATGAATTTGGTGACCGGCTAATTGTTAAGGTTAGTGAGAGATTGGTTTCCCTGGTTGGGAGTAGTGGGGAAGTGTATCGTTTCGCCGGGGATGAGTTCATCGTTCTTTTATATTCTATTGAGAACAGTCAGTGTATAACTAGCGTAGCCTCTCACATTATTGCCGGTTTTAAAGATGCGATTGAGATGGATGACAGTCTGCTACATGTTAGCCTAAGCATCGGAATCAGTGCTCACCCCGAACATGGAAGTAATATTATGGAACTCCTTAAATGCGCAGACATCGCTATGTATAAAGCCAAAGACGCTGGCAAGGGTCAAATTATTGTCTTTGATCAACCGCTCAATGATACCTTTACTGAGCGAATGAACATTGAGAAGCAGTTATATAATGCTTTAGAGAAAAATGAGCTGGAAGTATTCTATCAACCCCAGATTGATCTGACTCAGAACAGGGTGACGGGACTAGAGGCTCTTATGCGCTGGAACAACCCCATACTAGGCATGGTCCCTCCGGATAAGTTTATCAAAATAGCAGAAGATTCCCACCTCATCATTCCCCTCGGAGCGTGGGTGCTCAGAACGGCCTGCGCCTTTTTGAAAAGCCTTCATGAGCAAGGATTATCACATCTGACGATGTCTGTTAATATTTCAATGCTGCAGCTACTGCAAAGCGACTTCAATGAATTAGTTCTAGACACCTTGCAAGCCTCCGGGCTAGATCCTGAATACTTAGAGCTAGAGATCACAGAGAGTGTTCTGGTTGAATCTTACGAATATGTGAGCAGTAAACTGACTGAACTCAGAGCTCACAACATCAAAATTGCCTTGGATGACTTTGGTACCGGTTATTCCTCCTTAAGCTATCTTACTCATATGCCGATCTCGACTTTAAAAATAGACAAGTCCTTCATTGATTCCATTCGAACAGGGACACATCAAGCCGTTCTCGTCGAACAAATTATTATGATAGGTAAACGCATGAATATGTGTGTTATTGCAGAAGGTGTGGAGCGCACTGTACAACTCGATTACCTGCAGGAGCAAGGCTGCGATAAAATTCAAGGTTACTTGTTCAGTAAGCCACAGTCCGCACAGAGCGTAAAAGAGCTGCTAACCGAGTGGGAGAAGGTTTCAAGATTAAATGAATAAAGATGAACCTATTCTTTTATATAAGAAGGTGTTACCGAATTGAATGTCATGACATGGATTGACTTATCATTATTCTTCGTTCTTTTCGTTCTATTCATCTACATATTTGTTACTGTAACAATCACTAACTTACATAAGGTTTACTTGACTTTCCATTTCACGATGATGTTATGGCCCTTCTGTCAATTTGCTCTCAAAACTACAGCTGATCCCGATGTTCAATTGTTTTATGTAAAGCTCGCTTTTATTGACTCAATACTGTTAACGATTGGATGGCTTCTTTTTACAATTTTTCTCACGGGAAAATCATATCTCCTCCGAAAAAAGAAAACGCTGATCCTATACATTGTCGCAGCATTGATCTTAATTGGAGTGATCGTCAATCCAAAGCAAAGCTTTGTACTGCCAATGCATGGTGGATATGTTGAAAGATCTTATGGTCCGCTTTTTTGGCTGTTTATTCTCTTCTTGATCTGCACCATTATTAATTCTCTGTATATCATCTATTCAGCGCTTATATCGAACGCCACACAGCGGATCAAAAAACAGGTTACTCATGTACTCAAAGGTGTGCTGGTGCTGACTGTATTTGTATTACTGGATGTCTTTCTTAATGTGGTACTGTTTAAATCTCAGCCGGTGATTCCGGGGATGACCTCTCTGGGGATACTAATCTCTGCCATCTTTTTCGTCATTGCCATCCATCGTGATAAAATATTTGATCTCGTAACCATCGCTCATCAGGATATCATTGACACACTCACACTAGGTATTCTTGTACTGGATGATAACGAGACTGTGGTAGAGATCAATCGATCGCTTTTGCCAAAAATCAACCTACAGATCGGTGATCGCTTCGACTTATCGGCGCTAACCCCCCTGGAGCAGACTGCCAGCGCTTTCCGATTGTTTCAACATACATATCTTAAACAGCCCATGGAGAGAAGCGAAGTTGAAGTATTCTACACCTCGCTCCAAGCGTACATCAATATTACAGCGGAACCCATTGTCGTAGGCGAGATCATGGTTGGACGGATTCTCACCTTTCAGGATAGAAGCGAGCTGCATCGCCTCATTGCTGAGACTAATCAGCAGAACGAGATCCTGCAAGAGCGTAATCTGGCATTAATTGAAATCCAGAATGAGCTTTCTCAGACCAATCAAAAACTCAAGCAAATGGCCATAACCGACAGCTTAACAGGTTGTTATAACCGTCATTACTTAACGCAGTACTTAGAACAAGAGATCATAGAAAATATGATATTGAAGCAGCCTTTTGCCATCATTCTACTGGATATCGACTTTTTCAAAACGGTGAATGACAATTACGGCCATTTAGTGGGCGATGTTGTAATTTGCAGCACGGTAGAGGTCATTAAGCAATCGCTAAGGGAGACGGATATTCTGGCACGCTATGGCGGGGAAGAGTTTATCGTCTATTTACCAAATACGAACCACACACAAGCAAACCTCTGGGCAAAGCATATCAAATTCATGATAGAGGCCAATAAAGTACATGTGGATGAGGTTGCTCATTCTGTATCCATCACTGTAAGCATGGGACTACTGTCCATTAATAATTTTGCAGAGCAGTATGCAGAAAGCCCGACCAATCAACTAAATGATTTATTCGAATCTGTGGACAAAGCTTTATATCAAGCCAAAAATGCAGGACGAAACCAAATTGTTGAAATCATAAGATGACACGCCTTTAAATATTACCTAAAAAAAGAAAGAATCAGCCCTACTTCTATCGAAGGTAAGCTGATTCTTTCTTTTATATCTTTTTAACAAATTCGGATTTTAATTTCATAGCCCCAAACCCATCAATTTTGCAATCAATATCATGATCTCCGTCCACTAAACGGATGTTTTTGACTTTGGTACCTATCTTCAGAACAGATGAGCTTCCTTTTACCTTAAGGTCTTTGATTACAGTTACTGAGTCGCCGTCGTTTAATACATTGCCATTGGCATCTTTGATAACCTTTTGATCTTCACTATTCTCAGACTCTGATTCTAATGTCCACTCGTGTGCACATTCTGGGCAGACTAGTAGACTTCCATCTTCATAAGTGTACTCAGAATTACATTTCGGGCAGTTCGGTAAATTAGACATTGTTTCATTTTCTCCAATCGTAGTTCAAATTCTAGCTGTCTTGCGGCTAATCTTTAAAAGTATATTTCATATTCATGAAGGAATCCACTATATCCAGATAGTAAGCTTGTTCCACGTTTCTTAAAAAAACAAACTACTAAATATTATCTTGTATATATTTTCACAATTGTCTATGATAATAATGTAAAATTTTCATATAAATACATAGGAGAGTGAACAATGATTAGTCAAAGGAGTGTCGCATTTTCCATTATACTGTCATTAATTACATGTGGAATATACGGAATATTTTGGTTTATTGTTCTAACGAATGACGTAGGAAAGCTAAGTGGAGACTACACATTCACAGGAGGAAAGCATTTTCTTCTAACATTGATTACTTGCGGGATATGGAGCCTGGTTTGGGCCTACCAGATCGGTAAACATGTTGCAGAAGCTCAAAGACAACGCGGCTATCTCGTATCCGATAATTCAGCTCTGTACGTGATCCTCACAATCTTTAGTTTTGGTATTGTCACATACGCTTTGGTGCAATCTGATGTTAACAAATTGGTATAATTTTACGATTCATAGAAGGACACACCCTAAACTATTTTGGAGTGTGTCCTTAAGTCTCCTTGGCTTACTGTATTTCACTGTATGGATGCCTTTAACCAATCTAGGTATACCTTGTCTATTTCATGAATGGACTGGATTTTATTGTCCGGGATGTGGAGTCACAAGAGTTATTCTATCCTTGTTAAAGTTCGACTTCGTTCAGGCGTTTAGATTTAACCCGTTGCTATTTATTCTAGCGCCTCTGTATATGTTGTACTTAATTACTGAAAAGAAACGTATCCAACCACTTAGCCATGGAATTATGGCTGTGATGTTGATCCTAACCGTTACATTTGGGGTACTGAGAAATTTTCCAATGTTTGATTACTTGGCCCCTACAGTAATTCGTTAGCATCAACTATGGTTACATAATAGCTTGAAGTCGCACAATCGCTTGAGCCCGGTCAACCACCTCTAATTTGCTATAAAGATTACTAATATAGTTACGGGCTGTCCCCTCCGCAATATGCAGTGTATCGGCAATTTCGCGATTGTTAAGTCCCCGGATAATGAGCTGCGCCAGCTCCTCTTCCCGTTCTGTCAGACTCATACGATCTACATTGGATCTTTGCCAATGTTCGTACTCCTCCGTCAATCTATTCATCCTGGTCGCCAATTTGGCTGCTACCGGAGCTGGCAGAATAAATTGCCCGGATATCGTATCACGGATCGAAGAAATCATTTTATCAGCATCCATATCCTTCAGCATATAGCCGCTTGCTCCAAATGCCATACCCTCAACAATATAATCGGTCTCTATAAAAGTGGTTAAAATCAGAATGAATATATCCGGACGAATCTGCTTGATCCGTTTTAGTGCACTGATCCCATTCATGATCGGCATTTGGACATCAAGCAGTACCAGATCGGGTTGGAATGCTTCCACCATCTCGCAGGCCTCTTCCCCGTTCTTGGCAGCGCCGACCACCTCCATATCATCCTCCAGATCCAGAATGGTACGAAGTCCTTCACGCGTCAACAATTGATCATCGGCAATTACAATCTTTATCTTACTCATTTTCTATTCCCAACCCTTCGCATTGGCAGATCGATTTCCAGTAGACAGCCCTCATTCATTTCTGAATCAATGGATAAGCTACCTCCCAGTTGCTCCACCCGTTCTTTCATCGTCCTAAGTCCAAAACCCATCACTATATGACTATCTCCTGACCCACGATCTTTGAGCCTAAACTGTAAATTTGCTCCGACAGACTCCAGACTAAAATGAAACTCCGTACTCTTACCGTGTCTGATTCCGTTCGTTAGGCCCTCCTGCAAAGCATGATAGATGGCCTTTTTATAGGCTGTTGACATGGCCTCCGGCAGATCATAAATAATGGCATGGACGACAACGCCCGCATTACGTTCAGTATCGCGTATCAGTTGCTTCAACATGACCGTGAGGTCCGAATACTTGTCCTCCTTCAGCATATGGACAGAGCCGCGGATTTCATTCAAGCTATGCCGAACAAGATCCTGTGCTTCAACCAGTCGCTGAAAACCACTATCTATATCTTTTTTCTGAAGCAGCCGCTTGCCAGCTTCAATCTGCAGAATCGTCGATGTAAGTGTATGCCCAACAATATCATGAATCTCTTGGGCAATACGATTGCGTTCTTCAAAGACGGTAGCTTCGGCCAAAGCCGCAGATGTTTCTCGCATCGAACGCTCCAGACTACGAGTTCTTTCTACAACTTGGTCCTCTAGATTTTTTTTAAGATATTGGATTCCCGAATACAGCTTGGCGTTAGCGATTGAGATTGCGCATTGTGAACCAAGCAGCTTGAGCACATCGAGTCTACTTGGCGTAAATACACCTGGGGATAGGTTGTTCTCCAAATAGAGCAAGCAAACCAATTTATTCTGATTCATGATAGGAAGACAAAGAACTGATTTCAGTCTATTATTCCTAACGTAAACGTTACGCGTAAATATCCCCTCACTGAGCGCATCATGTAATACAACCTGCTCCTGTGTTCTTGCTGCATAGGCTATAATCGCTGCCGGAACAAGATCTGACTCTTCCCCGAGAGGAACAGATTCGATATGCTGAGCTTCTGAGGTACCATAAGCTTCAACCATCCATTTGCCATCATGATCAAAAATAACTGCCCCATATTCGGCCCCAGCATTGTGGAGCATGATCCGCATCAGCGTGGCCAATAATCGACTCATCTCCATCTCGCCCGATAAAGCTTGAGCAGACATAACTACAGAAAGGGAATCGACTCGATCGAGCCCGGGCTCCCGTTTAATATGCAGCAAATGGCTATGCTGCTGCTCAAGGTCAGCCGCTTTAGCCTTTGCGCCCCATTGCAGATAAGCCTCGTAGGCCTCAGTCATATAGATTCTTGCTAGATGTAATTTGCCATGACGAAGTCCATACTTGCCGTAGCATTCCGCCGCCATCGCTAAATCGTGAATATGGCCGTTGATACGAGCAGCCTCAATAGACTGCTCATACAAGGCTTCAGCTTGTCGTGGATCTCGCGATAGGCGAGTCAGCTCAGCCTTCATCAACAAATATTTATGCTCATAATTTTCCGGGCAACGCTTAGCAAGCTTTTTCATTTTCTTCAGGCGACTGTGCATTTTTACCCGGTATATACGTTGCTCTTCAGCGTTAAATTCCTCATATAACTGAGCCCAGACTAAACATTCATACACGGTCTGCATGGGACTGTCTAAGCCATCTTCACGTGATTTTATAATGGCAGCTGATTTCGCTAATGCCGCACTGGCTTCGCGGTACTCCCCAAATACATAACCTGTCAAATATCGGTGTATCCAGACCATTTCTTGTATAAAATTAAAGGTATCTCCATGAACTGACTGTGCAAAATCAGGTTCGCTAATCTCTGCAATGTTAAATGGATCATCTAGTGAGCGATAACCTGTCAATCGAACTAGAGTAGCCGCAGCTATGATAGCCTGCTTACAATGAAGACTGTTGTTATGGCGCAGCAAATCACCGGAATGAGCAATTAACCGATCATAGATATCGCCTAACGGATGGCCAAATTGCAAAAGGGAGGCACAGTTGATTAGCACACTCTGGTTACCCTTCCATAAGTCACCTGATTCCAGTCCCACTTTACCTGCTTTCTCGGTAAACATACGGAGCATAGCTGGATCATAATGCCGCCAGCTATCGTAGCACATTGCGAACGCAGCTAAGGTTGTCATATGCACTTTCGGATAGGGTTCCGATAAGCTGCAAGCCAGCATGGCCCATTTAAATGTTTCTTCATCATTACGGAAGTAATAGTATTGAAACATTGCATAGCCTATGAATCCAATGGAAGCCTCCGGAGTCATCCCATAATCGAGCGTCAATTCAATCATGGTGAAGGAAGAAGCGAGCCACCCATCTCGGTTGACATAGAAGCAGGCATTGCTCGTATGATCTAAAGTGGTCATTGCGACTCTACGAGCCTCGTCGGTCATCGGCGGTAAAAGATTAAGCGATTCGAGTGAAACCTTCTGTAGTCTGCGCCGCAATCTTAACCATTGAAGCGTCAATTGAACATAGCTAGGATCAAATTGATGGCTCACTTTCAATAGCGATAATGTATGCCGACCTAAGGAGATAACCTCTTCATGGTTATCATTACTTGCTTCCAATTGAACCTTCATCGCGTAGATGTAAGCCTTATCCGTATTTGTCGCAGCTTTATGGATTAACAGATGAAATAATTCATTAGCCTTATCAAAATGTGAACATAAGTATTCGAGCTCGGCCCTCTCACGAAATACCCGGAAGGTTAGCCCATAATGCTCCTCCCAGCTCTGCTCCTCTAGTATCGCTGTTGCCTGAAGCATATATTGTAAGGCTGTCTCATGTGCAGTCGTTTGCTTCGCTTTTATCCCTGCCTGTAAGTTCAGCTCTACCAGTTGAAGCCTCTGTTCGGGACGATCTATCCATGTAAGCGCCTGATTGAAATGATGGACCGCCTCAAACAGAATTGTTCCTTCACTAAGAGAGCTGTGGCCTAGCAATAGCATGCCAATCCTCCAATGTAGCTCTGGGCGCACCTCTTCGGGAACAAGAGCATAAGCCGCCCGATGAATGCGGTTGTGCTGGAATTTAAAATGCGTATATTCCTCCCCGTTAACAGGTTGTAGCGCCCGTCCATTTACAGCGACTTCCAACGCTTCGGTCAATGTCTCTACCGGAATCTCCGTAATTTCGGCAAGCGTACCCACATCAAATATGCTGCCCAGTAATGCAGCTCTACTAAGTGCATACACCGTCTGATCAGGAAATTGCTGTAACTTACTTGAAAGATAGGCTGCTGCATTATCAGGAACATTCAATTCAGTAATGCGCTGGAGGTCCCATTTCCAGCTTCGAAGATCCTCGTCAAATTCCACTCGCTGATCATCAATCAAATCCTGAAGGAATTGCTTAATAAATAGTGGATTCCCATCTGTCTTATGCAGAAGTACCCGCGCTAACTCGTCCAAGTCAGTAGCCTCGTAACGCATAACATCCAGTAGCAGTTGTTTTAAATCGGTGAGTTCAAGCGCTTGTAGAGATATTCTACTCATCACTACGTTGCGGTCTATCAAATGCTTTTCCAGCCTACTGAGTGGGTGCAGCCTCGTGATTTCCCGATCACGATAGGAAAGAACGATTAGCAGATGACTCGTGGCCGTGTCCTCTATAAGCGAAGTAAGATATTGCAGCGATGTTTCATCCGCCCATTGCAGATTGTCCAATATCAAGATCAAGGGATGATCTTCATGAGGAAAGAGTTGAATAAATCGGCTCATAATTAATTGAAATCGATGCTGAGCTTCCAGCGGCGGCAACGGAGGCACGGAAGGTTGGGGGCCAATCAAGAGCTCAAGCTTAGGGACAAGTTCGATCAATAATTGCCCGTAACTGTCCACTGCCTGTAAAATACGCAGCTTCCAAACCTCCACCTGCAGCTTCGTTTCCATCAGCAGTTGACTGACCAATTCTTCTATAACTTGATGCCAGATGCCATAAGGGAGTGAGGTATGTAGAGATTCGAATTTGCCTCTGGCGAAAAAACCATCCAAAGAAATCGAATTTCTAAGCGTTTCTTTTAGAAAGGTTGTTTTTCCGATACCACTCTCACCACTAAGCCAGACCGTCTTTACAGCACCTTGTGATGCTCGTTTCAGTGCTTCTCGTAAGCTTAGTTTCTCAAAATGTCTTCCGTAGAATCGTTCCGATACCATCCAGCGTTCCGGAATATCCCAGCTTCCTAATAGGAAGGGCTCGATGTACCCGTATTGTTGTAGGTGGGTTAGACATTTCTCAAGATCCGACTTGATTCCAAAGGCGCTGGCATATCTCGCATCAGGCATTTTCTCCATGCATTTAGCAACAATGTCAGAGACAGATAGAGGGATAGTGGGAAACCTGCGATGTAAAGGCTCAGGTGTATCTGCAAGATGACGATATACAATATCAACAACATCATGAAGCTCAAAGGGGCGACTGCCTGAGAGACATTCATACATAATGACTCCAAGCGAATAAAAGTCAGAACGATAGTCCGGGTTCAACCCAGTTCGACCCGTTTGCTCTGGCGATATATAAGGAAGCAAGGTATCCGGCCGCCCGCTTAAGGGTGACAATGGACTGGTATCATTTTCAGCGGAGCACATTCGTATATCAATAAATTTCACTTCAAAAGTAATTGGATTGACGATTAGATGAGCGGGGGTCAGTTCATTTAGTGTTATTTTTTCACGATGAATTTGCATAAGGCAATCAGCAACAGCGATGGCGATCCGAAGCAGTAATGGAAGCTCCAATGAATCAGGTGTACGCAGTATCTGATCCAGCGTACTCCCCTCTATATCTTTTAGGAGGAGGACTGGCCGATCCGGCGTGATTTCCAGGCTATATGCCTCGATTGCTCCACGACCGCTAAGTCGCTTAAGCATGTCATACTCATGACGAAAAGCATCAACCATAGTAGATCCCGGGTACTCGCCTGTAGTTGTCTTGGCGATAACCCTAAGGCCATCTTCTTGACGTAGGAGTCTGTACAGCCTGATATCTGAGGTAGTCTCTATCAGATCTAAAGTTTGGTATCCTTGCAACTCAAACATGAACAGCACTCCCTAGTTACAATTAGGTAGACAG
The DNA here is from genome assembly GCF_038000345.1 of Paenibacillus sp. FSL E2-8871. Classification (NCBI taxonomy): domain Bacteria; kingdom Bacillati; phylum Bacillota; class Bacilli; order Caryophanales; family Paenibacillaceae; genus Paenibacillus; species Paenibacillus sp. FSL E2-8871. Next base: position 4,449,512 of record NZ_JBBOBV010000001.1, read on the forward strand.
AATAAGCAATCTCGCAAAGCAGTTATACTCATTATATCATCTGATCTCGCCATAGAATCCTATGTTGTAATTAACTTTGTCATCTATTTTGTCATATGACATCTATAAAATTGCATTGTGATAATATAGGGAAAAATACTCAATCATCTCCACATAAGGAGGATTCAAATTGTATCTTTCCTACATAGACTACCCTATGCTTGAGCACCTGTCCGTTGAAGAATTACAGCAGTTAGCTCCTGAAATGCAAGAACAGCATTATGAACCCGGCAAGCTTATCATGCAAAAGGGCGAGGTCAGCCAGCGGGTTTATATTTTGGTATCCGGTCAGGTACAAGTATTTATTAGTACGGAAATAAAGGTAGAATTGGCTATACTCTCGAAAGGCCAGTTCTTCGGGGAAATGTCCTGTCTTACCGGAGACCGCATCAGCGCACATGTAGAAGCGATCGATAACGTTCATGTAATATCCGTATCCAGAAGTGGCATGCTGCTGTTAATGGACAAAAATCGCGAGTTCCGCAGCCAGATCATCGAATCCATGATCAAGAGAATCCAAAATTCCAACGAACGTGTACTGGAAGAGCATTCGAAAAGTCAGATCATCATGAAGCTTCATGAATCCGAGGAACAAGAGCGTTATGGTGAACTGATCGGAGAAAGCGCCGAAATGCGCACACTTCTCAGATCGATTGAATATCTGTCGGCGGAGCGGGTCCATGTTGTCGTGATAGGTGAATCCGGTACAGGGAAGGTAAATGCAGCAAGAGCACTTCATTACCGAGCAACGAACGGACAATACCCGCTACTGGTGTTAAATGTAGCAGACATGAGCCTCGTTGATTGGGAGACCAAGGTTATTGCGGCAAAAGGAGGAACCATTGTCATCGAGGAAGCAGAATGCTGTCCTTCTGAGAAGCTACTACAGCTGCTGGAGGCAGGTGCACAGATTCGAATCATCCTGACTAGCACTTGTCCCTTGAAGATTGTTTCCCACTTAGCGGTCTTGCCTGTGCCTCCTCTTCGTGAGCGAACTGAAGATATACCGCTGCTTGCGCAATACTTTCTAGAGAAAGAAGGAGCGGGCAATGCGCAAGAAATCCTCTCTCAAGATGCCCTGAGCATGCTGTCCCTGTTCCCTTACCTCGACAATAATGTAGAGGAATTACGAAATATCGTGAGAGAAGCCTATATTCGTAGCGAAGGACGTATGATCTACAGTCACCATCTCCGCTTCGGCCGAGTCCGTAAAGTAGGAGACCGCCCAGTTATTGGTCTGGCGTTAGGAAGCGGCGCAGCCAGAGGCATGGCTCACCTTGGGGTGTTAAACATTCTGGAGCAGGAGGGCATTCCCATAGACATGATCGCAGGAACAAGCGTTGGATCTATGGTCGGAGGAGCCTATGCAGCCGGAATGTCTGTAAAAGAATGTATGAAGGTTCTTTCTACGATCAGTTGGGGACAACTGGTGCGTCCAACCTTCCCTATGCGGTCCCTTGTTCATAACGCGCCCATTATCAGCTTTATCGAAAAGCATGTCGGTAAGCGTCTAATTGAGGAGCTGCCTATACCCTTTGGCGCGATAGCTTCAGACGTCTCCACCGGTGAGGCTCATATCATGAGGACGGGTTCGCTTGCACATACCATTGCCGCAAGTACAGCCGTTCCCGTAGCCATGCGACCTGTCAACTATCAAGGAAAGCACTTAGCCGATGGAGCCATTGTTCATCCTGTGCCAGCTGCGCTAGTAAGGAGCATGGGAGCTGATATTGTGATCGCAGTTAACGTTTGCCCTGAATCCTTCACGAAGGGAGCAGCCAGACATCTAATAGATTCCTTAATGAATACGATTGACATCATGAGCGCAAAGCTGATAAAGGAAGAGCTGCAATTAGCGGATGTAATCTTGCGTCCCGATCTTGGCTTCAATCAAATCAGCTTTAAGGATGCGGACGACTACATAGCCGCCGGAGAAGTGGTAACAAGAGAAGCGATTGCCCAAATCCGCCAAAAAATAGCCGCTTCCTAAATACATTGCATACAAAAAAGAAAAATTCAGGAGGTGTCCCAAGAGCTATGAACTGCTACTGAGACACCTCCTCGTATTTAATGCTAATGTTATATTTTTACTCATAACACATTTCATATTTCGTTAGCCCTATCGCGTTTGCGTACAATGCTGCCTGTGTCCGATCATTAACCCGCAGCTTCGCTAAAATCTGGCTGACATGCTTCTTCACCGTAAATTCACTGATATATAGACGTGTAGCAATCGTTCTGTTGCAAGCACCTTGTCCAAGTTCAATCAGTACTTCCTTCTCTTTCGGTGTTAATTCATCCGTCGGACTGCTGCCGCTAATACGCATCTTTTCTTCCATTAGACCAGGATCATAGTACTTTCTCCCTTTATGCACCAAATGGATAGCAAAGAGTAACTCCTCCGGCAGTGCCTCTTTTAGGACATATCCATCTACTAGTACTTCTTCAGCCCTCAAAAAATCCTCTCTGCTCGCAGAGGAAGTCAACAGAATGAACTTACTAACCATGCCGCGAGCACGTGCTGTCTTAATGATATCCAAGCCCGATTCATCAACAAGCTTAAGATCAATGAGAACAATATCTGGCTTTGTCGCTTCAATCACATCAAATGCTTCTTGACCATTCGTAGCTTCACCAGCCAAATGCACACCTGGCTGCATTGAAATGACAGATGCCAGCCCTCTTCTAACTAAAGGATGATCATCCACAATAACGATTTTCATAGAAACGCCTCCCTCTAAATCTCATGACAATCTTAATTCTCTATATCAAGTCCACTTAGGATACCGTCCAATTAACGTCTGCCCGTTTGGCCCCTTCCATCTTGAGCAGGAATTCCGACTTAAATCCAATAGCCCCTGCAAATAAAAAATTAGGAAAAGTACTTATCATCGAATTATAGCTTGTCACATTTTCGTTATAGATACGTCTGCTAGCAGATAGATTTTCCTCTAAAATATTGATCCTTTGTTGCAATTTGATATACGGATCGCTGGCCTTAAACTCTGGATAATAGTCTGCCTGAACATTAGCAAAAGATTCTCTCACACGATTACTCATGCTGAACATTCGTAGGCTGGAAGAGTTGAACCATCTGATTCATTATAATTAATAGACTTGTCTGGTTATAGTGAGCGTTGTCATCACTTCTGTCATATTACAAAATGGATGTTTTTTACATAATACGAGTCTCATATTACGTAAGCCCAATATAAAAACAGGCGAATCATGGTTGAATACACCACAATTCGCCTGTTTTTTTTCTGCCTATGGGATTTAATTGTTATCAATAAAAGAAATTAATTGCACGAGATTACCTGCGACTTGGTAAGTTAACCCCAGCATGTAAGTTCCCTTCTCCTCGTTCGATAGGTCTATGGTGAACACATCAGGATTAGCTGCCCATTCATTCATATCAAACATGATTTCTTTAGATGTTCCAGTGTTTCTGACCCCTGCTGAATTAGGGATCACTTTACTGCCATCGAGCCCTTTCACCGGATTGGTCCATTCAACCACAGGTCCCTTTAATCCTCCCACCTCTACCACTTGAGGGTCAGCCAATAAGCTCGTTAGTTTAGTTAACCCTTGTAGTGGGGAGAAATCAGTGATTTCATTTCCAGTAATATCAAGTGTCTCTAGGTTCTTAGCATACTGTAGACCTTCCAAGGATCTAGCTCTTCCGGTCTCGCTCGTTAACGTTGTAAGGTTATACATATCCCCTAGCGTTAGTTCTCCAGTTACGCCTAACGTAGTCTTGATCGAAGCACTTAAATATTTGTCCGCAATGGTAATGACTTGCGTAAGGTCTATTTCGGTCAGACCTTCTGTTGCTTGTTGTAACGCTGCTGAGACTGCATCTATTTCACTTTGTGTGACAGAAGGATTAGTCAAAGCCGCTTCTGCAATTGAAAGGCTTGCCGTAAATACCGCAATACTCTCAGCCGTGAAGCCTTCTAGAGAAATTGCTTTTGCCGCTGCAATGGCTTGCTCCAGATCTCCAGTGAATAGGTGATCTCCATTCGCAAAATGTAGTTTGGTTCCTCCCCATGTAGCATGGTCAGATCCGTTGCCATTTCCGCCGTCTGTAACGACTAATTTCAGCTCTTTAGCTCCGTTAATATCCAATTCGATGAACTTCTGCGGATCTCTGGAGCCCATAACCCCACTATCGAATTTCTTCTCTCCATCGACAAACACTTCAAAGCTCACCGAACCGACCGTACCATACATTTGTCGATCTACACCCACATAGGAAGTGAAGTAGTCCGCGTTCTTATCGCTTAGATCGTATACAATCGTCGAGTTAGAGTGTGCTCCAATCCCTCTCTCATAGGACACTACTTGATTGCTCTCATCGGTTAATCTCAGCGTATTGGCACTAATAGATTTATCCTTCAAAGGCGCAGTATAGCTGTTCTGAGTAGAATTCCAGTCGTAATCCGTCAGATACGTAAAGTCCGTCATGTCTACAACGGCAATGGTTCTAGTCTTCGTGGTCGTATTTCCATCACTATCCGTTACTGTATAAGTAATCGGATACTTTCCAGCTCTGCCCCATTTAACTTGATCTTCACCCGTAACCTTTACTTGAGCCGTCAAGTCACCATCTTCTGAATCCATTGCTGAATAGTCCGCACTTACTGCTATGGCTTGCCCCACTTTGGTGGATACAGATTTAGCTATGGTAAGCTCCGGCGTACTGTTTAGAATCATAAACTTCGCATCAGCGAAATCACCGTGGTCTGAAGCATTTCCGTTGCCGGCATTATCTAGTACCAACTTTAATTCACTTACACCCTTCACAGGGATCCGAGCTAATTTAGCTTCCGTGCCAAATTTCATCAGTCCGCTATTATACACTTCTACCCTATCGGCGAAGATTTTGAAGATCACACTAGAATTATTTTGCTCTGGGATATTTCGGTCAACCCCTACATATGTTTCAAAATATTCGAAATTAGCACCCGCCAGATTATACACGATCTCGGAGTTAGCATGCGTTCCTAAACCCTTAGCGAACTCTTTGGTTACGCCATTTACGAGTAGCTTAATCGGATTGTTGGAACTTGCCTTATCCTTACGAACAACATTATAATCCGTTCTTGCCGACTGCCAAGCTGTATCACTCAAGTATTTACTAGCGCTATACACAACGATTGTTCTGGTCTGCACAGCTGTATTCCCATCCCGGTCTGTAACTGACAGTTCGACGTTGTAAGTGCCTGTCTTGCTTGAAGTAAAACCATTCGGACTTACCTCAACGGCTCCAATCAAGTTACCATCTTCCTTATCAACGGCTGTAACATCGGTCAAAACATCAAATTCACTGTTCAGCTTAATAAACGTTGTCTCTTCAGGCACTGTGATTGTAGGCTTGCTTGAAGTATTCGTAAACTTCGCATCCGCCCATACCGTATGATCTGAAGCATTGCCGTCTGTAGCATCTGTGGTAACCAGCTTCACTTCGCGCGCGCCTGTCACAGGTATTTTCACAAATTCATGCTCTGTTCCTGCCCGGAAAACATCGCTCCCGAATTTCTTCTCTCCATCTACATACACTTCAAAGGTTGCAGAGGATGGCTTTCCTTTCATCGCTTGATCGATCCCGATGTAGCTTTCAAAGAAGTCATAACCTTTACCCTCAATATCATAAATAACTTCAGAGTTCGCATGTACACCGATTCCCTTGGTATAGGTCGCAGCTAACCCTTGTCGAATAAGGGTGATGATTCCACCAGAAACGGCTTTGTCTTTCTTTAATTCACCCCAACCAACAACGACTGACTTCGCATTAAGATCCGAAAGATAAGCATAGTCACTCGTTACCGTAACCAGTGTAGTTTTGGTTTCTGTAACCCCTTCGTTCTTCACTTCATATACCACTTCGTAGTCGCCTTTTTGCGTTACATTAACGGTATTTGCTTTCAGGGTGACATTAGCAGTAATATCGTTTCCTTGATAGTTAGTCGCTTTTACATAGCTCATCGGATCAAAAGCTTGATTAAGCTTTAACGTGATTTGATCTTCAACAGATAACGCTGGCTTGAAGGCTTTAACCTGTACCGGCTTCAGTGGGTTCAGCTTCTTATCATAACCAACGATCTTGTACGTATAATTGATGCTGTTATCTACATTCGTGTCCACGAACTGGTCAGTCCCTGTAAACCCTACTAACTTATCGTCTCTATACACCTCATAACCTAAGAAATCTTTCTTAAGATCCGTATCCATACTGAAGCTTAATGTGTTCGATTTAGCAGTAGTGTTAGGCGTGACATTAACCTTTATCACAACATTCTTATCTGCTATCCCTGTTCCCACATAATGAACCACTGAATTGTTTAAATACCATAGCTTTTTCGGTGCTGGGTATTTAGCTAACTTCTCTTTCGTTTCAGGATTCACAGTGAAGCCATGTCTGGCAAAATAGCTACTTAAGTCTAACCCCAGCACTTCAGAGGAGAACTCCACCAAATACTGCTGCTTGGAATTGTCGCCGTTCGTAAGAGAGACCTTCCGCTCGCGGTACAGCTTGGTCAGTTCTGTCCAGTAACCCGGATGCGCCAATTCTAACTGCCAATAGGCACCGAGCTGTGCAAATAAGCCCTGCTGATTCATAACCACTTTATTTTCTTCGATTACATATTTATAAATATCACTTTCAAAAGGAATACGAGTATCCATCGAGTCCGCATAGACTGACATCAGCACAGACACCATATTATTGGTTACTTCACCATATTCTCGTTCACCCATCGCCAAGCGATGCCCTATTTCATGATTCAATCCCCAGCCTGGATAGACTTTGTTAAAATCACCTAACATCGTCCCTACGGTCCCAATTTGTATCCCTGTATGATCTCCCGCTGCATACATCGCACCATAAGGCTGCATCAATCGGATGTTCTCACGAATTAGCTTGGCATCATGAATCACACTACTGCCATCCAAGCCATAGAAGTCAAAGATCGTCTTCATCCAAGTATCATAGCCGGTTACGGTACCCAGCGGATCATTTTCTTGCGTAATAAACTTGTTATAAGCTTCTGTCGCAGTTCCTGTGAAAATAACATGATCGCTGACCATTTCCACCACATCGATGAGCTCGCGATCTTGAACATTCGGATGCGCTGCCTTATCTTCATCTAATTTTTGTTTATAGGTGGTTAAGAAGGCTTTAAATTGTTCAGGATCTGTAGTCCTGGTCATCATAGGGATCTTGGTAAGCCCCTCGAACCGGATCATAGGTGCTTTACCTTGTTCCTCTGCTGTATATGGATTGACGATATACACTGTACCGCCCTTAGTCACTTCATGTGCATAATAACTATTCGTAGCAAATTCAGGAACGGTTATAATGTTCTTACCTGGACGCAACTGCACACCTCTAGCCCAAACATTCCAAGCCGCCTCTTGTTGAGAAAAGACTAAAGAAGGTAGTTTATCGCTAGAAGCTGCGTCCACATAAATGTTGATCGTATCTCCAGGCATTGCAACGAGACCTGTAGGCTGGTTGTTCGTACCGAAACCAATTCTCAGGTTTTCCTGCGCATGCTTTTTCATATCTCCACGTTGTTCCGCCTCAATGATGGTGCCTTCGGTTTGAACTTCACCATTCACTAGCTTCATAGCTAAATCCAAAGAATCTTTCAGGATTGGATAGAGCGGATGTACTTTTGCCGCTTCTTCTAATTCATTGATTGCATTGGCGCTATTATAAGCAGGAACAACCGCACTCATCGTGCCATCTGTGAAAATACCATTTACAGCTTCACTTACTTTATCCTCTGTATAAAATCTAAATTCAGCTGCAAAGGGTCTGTTGATATTGGCTTTTGTGAACTTGAATTTCAATCTTTTAAACTTTGTAGGTTCGAATTTAAACTCCAGAAAGTCATTCGTACTAGTCGCGGTTCCGCTAGATACGAGCTGGAAGGTCTCTCCCTTACTTGTTTCTGATGCATAAATTTCAAAAGCCTCTGGGAAGCCTTTACGATTATCTCTAGCCAGAAAAGCCAATCTATCTAGTACTTTCGCTTGCGCTAATTCAAACACGACTTCATTCGTGAAGCTGTCATCATTGTTTTTGTTCGTTTCCCAGTGTGTATTCGGCTGGTCATCGAGCATGTATTCCGGTTTCGTACCTGGATAGCTCCCACCGTTCACCGTTACTTTTGATACGTTTGAGTTGGGCATTCTATAAGCTTCGCTATAGGCATTTTCGTATGCTGTACCATAGCCTTTTAGCTTCGAAACCTTAGCCGCTGTTGCCTCTATTTGATGGTTCTCCAGAAGTACTTTTGCATTCTCTATATCTGCTTGAAACTGCGCGTACAGTGGATGTGACTGCACGTCTTGTTCTAAAGCCGTTAATTTCTCCACCGTATTAAATGCTGCGCTAACTTGACTCAAGGTATCATCTGTAAATAAATTTTTCATTTTAGCGGATACGGTATCTTCTTTGTAAAAAGAAAACTCAGCTGCACTCGCCCAATCTTGGTTAGCTTTTTTGAAGACAAATTTAAGTCTCTTGAAGGCTGTAGGTGCAAACTGAATCTCTACTACGTCACCTGCTCCGCCTTTATATTCTCCAGAGGATACTAGCGTATAATCGCCTGCATCCGTAGTTGAGCCATAAATATCAAATTCCTGAGCAAACCCCTTCCCCTTTGCACTGGATTGTCTTGCAGCGTATACGATTCTATTTAATTCAGTGGACTCATTGAAAACAAAGACAACCTCATTCGTAAACGTTGAACTGTTCGGTTTGCCCGTTTCCCAATGCGTACTCATATCGCCATCCATAGCCTTAGCTATAGGTGAACCTGAGTAGTTGCCACCGTTATTGGTAATGGATTTAATATTCGCAGGATTCATTCTAAAAACATCATTATAAGCGCTTAGGATAGCCTTGCCGTACAGATCAAAAGGAATAACTGACGCATTGCTGAATAGGTCAGCCTTGCTTTGTACTACAGTGTTCACTACACTTACCTTGCTTACATCACTTGCTAAAGCATAACCTGCCTCACTCGAAAAACTAGCTAACATGGCTGCCGATGTAGCGATCGCAATCATTTTTTTCATCTTTTCTACCCCCCAGATGTAATATGAATCTCTTCCGTGCCTAAAAATAGGCACAAAAAAAACTACCCCAAAAGAGTAGCTTGATTGCGTATAAAGTCGCATAAAAACTAAGACTTAATTTTTATTAAACTTTAACAAAAAGCGTAATACACTCTTTGGCAGCTGGCTGACAATAGTTATGATAACCTTAGTCCCTATAGCTTTGCGTCCCTACATTTCCATAGGTTTGCCTATGAAGTTTCGAATACATTACAAAGAGTAACATAACGCTACATCTGATCGCATGATTAATTGGTATGAAATCCGAATAGGTAATTGCAATTACTTTTTCTATCGTGATAGATATTATTTATCGACTATCCCGGAAGAGAGAGGACACTTTAGGACTGGAGGTCTACTTAACTCCCCGCACCAAACAAACGCCGGAACCAATTCCACACATCGCCCGTGATGGGAATTAATCCGAAGCCATGCTCGCCAACTGCGATTAGACCATATGCCCATTGGCCAATAGCTACTGCTCCCCCAGCAATTCGTCCTATGGCTACCGCCCCAAATGCCGTATCACCTATGGCAACAGCTCCCAACGCTTTTTCGGCTATCGCGATCGCTCCTACAGCCACTCCTGCAATGGCAATCGCCCCAGCTGCGAAGCCAAGCCAGCTAATTGCTATCGCTCCAAGGGCTAACCACATTCCTAGTGATATTGCACCCACGGATAGAACCCCTACGCTTATCGCACCTATGGAAATCAGGCCAACAGCTATATCTCCAATGGCAATTAATCCAACAGCTGTCTTCACTTGTGGCTTGCTTCCGTGACCATACCCCTGACCTGAGTATCGACCCAAATTGCTGCGAATACTTACCACCGGAAATGATGGAGACGGCCATTGATAATCAATTTCTCGTCCACCTAACCCTCTAGAATCCGCCCAGCGTGTGATGTACTTATGCCATTTCATATCCATCCCGTCCCCCTTCTCAATTACCTTAATTATACAACCCCGGGGGTTGGCTGTACTCAGACTCTGACCTGAAATTCACCTCATCCTCTAGACGGAGTTATACTCATTAGGATCACTGTTTGGGAATAGGATCAGGCTTTCCAAATAAATATCCCTGAAACAACTGATAACCACTCTGCTTAAGCCATTCAAAGTCCCCTCTAAACTCCACACCTTCTGCTAAAGGAACGGATTGGATTTCTAAAGCTTTTTCTAAAAATTGTTTAGCTATTTTCTGTTTGTTCAGATCGCTGGACACACCCTGAACATATTTCATATCCAGCTTCATGTAATGGGGTTTAAGCTCCAACAACATCTCGATCGTGCTGAAGCCCTCGCCAACATCATCTAAAGCGTATTCAAATCCCCGATCCTTGTAATATGTCAAAATAGCTTTCAAATGAGCGAGATCATCCACTTTCTCCGTCTCAACAACTTCAAAGACAAAAAGAGAGGGATCGACGCCTAATTGATTGGCCAGTTCAACGGTTGATCTTAAGCAGAACTCTGGCGCGTAGATCGACGTTGGGATAAAATTAATAAAGGTTTTTTTATTTAAGGGTGCAGCATATTTTACAGCAGTCATTCTACATAACCGGTCTAAAGCATATAAACGCCCACGATTTCGTGCCGCCGCAAAAATCTCATTAGGATAGATACGGGACCCATCTTCTTTTTTAAATCTGGATAGGAGCTCGTATGCAAAAATATCTTCCCGTACGTTCACAATCGGTTGGAAGTGACAAGTAACTAAACCCTTAGTTATAACCTCATCAATCCACTCCATATCAAGTACAGTGGGTAATTCGGATAGAGGTCTCCATGTTTGGTCATCTATACGGAATTCAACCTGCTCCGACTCCATATGGTCATTACAGAAATCTAGAAAATCCCGCACCCCAGCCTCCTTAATCGTAATCACATTTTCTTCTACCTTATGTATCGTATTACTTCTACTCAAGTGATGAATAACCTCAGGTAAAATCCTTAGATTAAGCTCACCATGAGCCTTGATTTCAAAACTCAGTTCTCTTACTACACAATGATTACATGCCACATTCATAACCCCTTTAACAATCAATTCTCTGAAAAAGATCCCGGAACTGCTCTTCTCAATCGAAATCCGTATACTCTAGTAAATACGTCGGGTCTAACACGGTGATCTGCTGATGTTGAATATCAATAATCTTTTGCTCTTGCAGATCTTTAAGCACAAGGGTAGCCGTCTCCCTTAACGTTCCGATCATATCCGCGAACTGCTGATGGGTCAATCGAAGATCAATCCTCTGTTTGCCTTGCTCCTCTACTCCGAATCTTTGGTATAGTCTTCTTAGCGTAAATATCGCACGCGCTCTCGCATCATGAAATTTCATTTCATGTAATAACCGATTCGATAAAAATAAACGGTCCATTTGCAGCAGCATCAATTGTTCCTTAATCAACGGGTAATCGGCAAGCATCTGCTCAAAAGGCTCACGTTTAATCACAAATAATACAGTATCATTCATAGCCACCGCAGACAGCACTCTTATATTGGAGGGATGGATCACTTCCAGATCGCCAAAGAAATCGCCTTTTCCAAAAAGATCTACGGTATGCTCTTTCCCTTTCGTGGTAGCGTACACCCTTATAATCCCCGAATAGATAATGTAGGCATGTTCCCCCGGATCTGATTCTGTAAACACTAGAGTCCCCTTGGAATATGCCTTATAAGTGAATAATCTTGAGACCGCCTTGATCTCCTCCGAGGGTAAACCCTGAAAAAAGCGAATGCCAGTCCAAAAAGAAGCTTCCATCTCATTATTCCTTTCTAAAACACACCATAGTTTTGTATGCCAACATACAGATAATAAATCATCATCCTGTTATATTCTATCGTAACGATGCCAAAACCAATAACAAAGGAGAACCTTCCATGAGATATAATTTTGACGGAAAAGGAATTACAGAAACGCCAGAGATCGTGTTTGAGAGCAATCCTCTACTAGAACTGAGCATGTACAACAACCATATTAAAGAGATTCCCGATCAACTCTTCCTTCATGATGAATTAGAGGTACTAAATTATGCAGGTAATGACGTCGAGCGGTTATCCGAGAATATCGGTCGTTTAGTTCACCTAAGAATGTTGGATTTAGGCCATAATCGACTGAAGGTGTTGCCGGAGACAATTGGCGGACTGCAGGGGTTAGATTCTTTTCTATACCTAAGCAATAATCAGTTCGAACAGCTGCCGGAGCAGCTTTGTAATCTCCAGAAACTCAAGTATCTGAACGTAACAGATAATCATCTCAAGCAATTGCCTACCCGTATAGGCGAAATGAGCAGTCTAATTGAATTGCGGCTTTATTATAATCAGCTAGAACGTCTACCTGATTCGATCACACAAATAAAAGGGTTAAGAGAGATTCATCTTTACGGTAATCAACTGGTCGTATTGCCAGAGCATTTGGGTGCTTTAGAAGAACTGCGGATACTCGATATGAGTGATAATCGAATCACTGAACTGCCCTCATCCATCGGTAAACTAAACAAGTTAAGAAGACTTAACCTTCGAAAAAATAAACTGAATAAGCTGCCTGAGGAAATAGGTCAATTAAGCAGCCTTGTTGAGCTTGATTTAAGAGATAATAACCTGCAAGAAATCCCGAATTCCCTTTTACAGCTTGAACGATTAGAGAAACTGGATCTCAGATGGAATCACAGCTTGAAGGGAACAGATATTTTAGAGCAAGTAGAGCAAAGAGGATGTATCGTTTATAAATAACAAAAAAGCCTCCTGTTAAAGAAGCTTTTCATTCAAATCTATGCTATGCGTGACGCGGTTCCTCCCATGCTCTTTAGAGGCATAGAGCGCTTGATCAGCTTTTTGCAGTAGGGTGGTTTCTGAATCGGTTGGAATAAACGTAGCTATACCCATACTCACCGTAATCTGGCCCATTTCCCATGTTGAATATGCGATAGATTGCCGTAAATTCTCGGCTATGATCTTTGATTCCGAGATATCTGTATTTGGTAAAAGAAGTACAAATTCCTCACCGCCATATCTAGCCGCAATATCCTCTTCACGAGATTGCAATTTCAAGATACTCGCCAATTTCTCCAGTACATAGTCACCTGTCTGATGCCCATAGGTGTCGTTCACTTTTTTAAAATGATCAATATCTATAATACACAGCGAAAATGCTGCTTGAACTTGGCCATACCCTGCAATCTGCTCTTCCAGCTTCTCTTGAAGAAACCTTCTATTCTTCAGCCCAGTCAGCTTATCTGTATTAGATAATTCTACTAAAACGGCATTCATTTCCATCAGCTCAGCTTGCTTTTGCTCGATTTCCAGGTGAATTTGTTTGAGCTTTGCCAGCGCCTGATCTTTTTCCCAATAAGCCTCTTCTATTTGCTTCTTCGCAGATCGTAACTCTAGCTCATAATCAATACGTTTGCCCATCTGTACCAGAATACAATCAATGATCTCCACACCTTCACACTCAAGGCATCTGCCATTTAACAAGTAAGGGACGGCTTGTCCCTTGCTGTCCTTCAAATTGATAAATAGCTCTTCTACATGTCCATTCAGATTGATAAAAGGATAGAAGTATGAATGAAAAATAAGCTTGTTTGCCGTAGACATGATAGATTCAAAATGCTTATGCACCAAATCAACCTGCTTATACCCCATACGGTCCAAGAACGTCTGATTTACATCCTTGATTATTCCTTCATGGGTAATAGAAACATAGCCACAAGGCGCATATCTTAATCGGTCATCCATGATCTAAATATCCTTTCAACACAGCATAATCTCATCTAGCTTACGTAAGATATTCATTAATTAAAGTGATGGTCTCCTCAGGATGGCTTATATGCGGGTAATGCCCTTTAGCCTCCATTAACCGGAAGGTGCTATTATTCAAGTGTTTATGTAGATATTCTCCAGCCGCTATAGGTACGATACTGTCATCCGAGCATTGTAGAATAAGTGTAGGGATTGTAGCCTTAGGTAGATCTTCCCTATGATCTGAAAAGAACGTAACTTCTGCAAATTCTCTTGCAATAACAGGATCTGCCGAGATAAAGCTGCGCTCCAGCTCTTTCGTTAACATCGGGTCAGGGTTGTTCATAGCAAGAGGTGCCATAAAGCTAGCCCAGCCAGCGAAATTCATCTCCATCATCTCCAGAAGCTCAGTAATATCGCTCTTCTCGAAGCCTCCGAAATAAGTATCCCCCTCATTTAAATAACATGAAGAAGGACCAATCATAATCATTTTATCAAAATAATCCGGCCGCTCAATCGAAGCAAGCATCCCGATCATAGAACTAATCGAATGACCTATAAAAATAATATCTTTGAGTTCCAACGTTTCGATGACATCCAATACATCCTGTACATAGCCGTGGAGCGTATGATATTTATCTGTTGTATATGCACTTAAATCTGAGTTACCTGAACCTACATAATCAAATAGAACGATTCGATATTTCTTCTCAAAAGAAGGCGTGATAAACTGCCACATGCTCTGGTCACACCCAAATCCATGTGCAAAAAGGATGGTTCTTTCTCCTTCTCCAATCACTTTCACATGATTCCGCGCCTTAACATCGTTCATTTCATATAACTCCCTCTATAGTTAGCATTCTCTCTATTTTGAAGGGTTAACCTGGAAATATCAAGAGCATAAAAAACTCCGCTAGAGTAATCTCTAGCGGAGTTTTTATGATATCTAATTTTAGAATGCTGAAGTCCATCCCGCATCGGCAGCGAGGACTGCTCCGTTTACAAAACTGGAATCATCTGAAGCCAGGAATAACGCAACTTGTGCGATTTCTTCAGGTGAACCTACACGAGGAATTACAGCCTGTGTTAGTTGAGTGCGGCTCATGCCGAACTCATTAATATTTTTCATAGAAGCACTAATGTTAGTGGCAGTAGCTCCTGGTGCGATGGCATTACAACGAATGCCTTTGTTGGCATACATAAAAGCTGTATTTTTCGTCAAGCCTACTACTGCATGTTTGGAGGCAGTATAAGTTGCTCCAGCATGAGCACCACTTACGCCACCGGTAGAAGCGGTATTCACAATAACGCCCTTTCCTTTTTCGAGGAAAATAGGTAGCGCTTTACGTGTGGACCGCATTACACTTTTGGTATTGATGTCAAAGATAAGATCCCATCTCTCATCATTAATATCACCAACTGGCTCAAAGCCGTCCATAATACCCGCATTATTCACTAGTATATCTAGCGTTCCATATTCATTTACTGCGGTATCAATCATGTTATTGATATCTTCGACTAGAGCAACATTTACTTTCAACGCCTTAGCTACTCCACCACTACTAACGATTCCTGCTGCGACTTGTTCCGCACCTTCGAGGTTAAGATCGGCTACTATTACTTTAGCACCTTCTTTAGCGTACAACTCTGCAATAGATTTCCCCATACCCGAGGCTGCTCCGGTAACAACTGCAACTCTGTCTTGAAGTTTCATGTTGGAAGTCTCCTTTACGTTTATCTATAATGTAAGTATTAATACAAGCAAAAACGCCTTCGGCGTCCTTAATGGGACGGTAAGCGTATATGCGAGAAATATAAGGATAAAGTATAGCGTGAAACTTATACTTCCTTATATTTTATAAAATCTCTAAATCACTTAAAATTTATTCTACTCAAGTTTAATCTTCTGCAATTTAACTATCAATATACAAATGAGACATCAAATGTTCATAAATAAATATAACTTGGAATTGTGTTGAAATAGGAATAGAAAATAGACAGTTAGGTGGTCTTCTGTTGCTTAAAAATCGAAGAACGAGTAAATCGAAGAAAGAACTAAAAAATGCATTGATATTACTCATGGAAAAAAAGAATTTCCGCACCATTACGATAACCGATATTGTGACCCTTGCCGATTTAAACCGTGGAACCTTCTATAAGCATTATCAAACCAAAGAAGAACTTCTGAATGAGCTGATTGATGATGTGCTGGAGGATTTAATTAAGGCTTATAAAGATCCCTATCTCCATACCGATAAATTCATGGTGAGTGAGCTTACCACCTCTAGCATCAAAATTTTTGAGCATGTCGTTTCCTACTCTAATTTTTATACCATCATTGTAAATTCCAATGTTCTGCCTGGGTTTCAAAATAAGATTTGTGACATCTTAAAGGAGCTAACCAAGCAGGACTTAGTCGCGGTTAATAATACTAATAACAATATAAATATCGAATTATTTTCTAGCTATACGGCCTATGCTCTATTTGGATTAATCATGGAATGGGTAAAGGGAGGGTTCAAATATACTGCGAACCATATGGCAGAGCAGCTGATTCAAATTCTGTCTTTTAATTCACACAATGTAGTTATCAACACTTCTAATAAACCGATTCAGTTGGGTTCCACCCCAGTGAATAGAAACTAGATTACTTCTAACAACCTCCAGAACGGTCATTATCATTTATGCTGAAGATAGATACAGCGTTGAACCTCATAGAGGAAAAATTTACGCCAAAAGCACGGTCGGCGAATCCACCACCTTTTACGTTCATCTTTCGTAACTAAAAGTAAAAAAAGACTCAATCCCTGTTATCACTAGGATTTGAGTCTTTTTAATATGCTGATTTCATTGACTATACTTCGCCCCAATAGACCTCGGTCTCATATTCAAAAAACACTTTATCATCCTGTTTATTTCGTTCAAATAGGTTCCTCAGCTCCGTCATCATATTCTCGTAACGTGGATCTCCGGGGGCCGGAATGTAGGAAGATGATCTCGCCCGTCCGCTTAATCCCTCGAAATCAAATACCTGCTGATTGCTAAAGTGCGCTACTTGCATCTGCCCTGCCTTAAAAAAGGAGCTAAGGATTTCAGGGGTAATATTCTTATGATTAACTTGAGTGTAGTCGGTGCCGAAGGTTTGCACGAGCTGCTCATATTCCTCCAGAAATGGGGTACCGTAAGTATGCCGAGAATTCCATATCAGAACTGCCTTTCCACCCGGTTTAAGAATCCGCTTGAATTCCAATTGCGCTGCATCCCTATCAAACCAGTGAAACGCCTGGGCACACACGATAAAGTCTACAGACTGGTCTGGCAATTCTGTCTTCTCGGCAGACCCAGGCAATGCGCGGAAATGGTTATCCTTTGCGAACTTCTCCTCCGCAGCTGTACGCATTTCCGGATTTGGTTCAACGGCAGTCACGCGACACCCGCGCTCCAGAAGCAGTGCTGAGAATATTCCTGTTCCTGCGCCAATATCCGCAATATCACAATTCGATTTTAGCCCAATCGTATTGTATAAATAATCAATGGCTTCTTTAGGATAACTCGGGCGATATTTCACATACGAATCTACCCGATTTGAGAACCGTTCTTTGTTATTCATCCAAATACTCTCCCTTAGCTTTTAGGTTCGTACTCACTTAATTTGCCTTGATAGATCAGCTTCAGCCGATCGCTTTGCCGAAAATCATCCGGCGTTACGAGCGCAGGCAGCTTGTTCCATAACTTAATGCCGGACCTCTCCAGAATTTCCGCTACAAATTGTGAGCAGAAATAAGAGTTGCTGAATTCAACAGGTTCCTTCAGAGCGATACCAATCACGCCGAGAATATTATAGAGATACTTTTGCCGGCTTCGGATAAAAACTTTGAGTACCCGCTCCATTTTCTCCACTTCACGGGCTGTAACTTGAAGTTCATATAGAACACACGTCGTATTTGGATATTTGCTGAACGTGCCTGTCTTAATATCCTCCTTCACGAATCCTCCGTTTAGAGGGTTGCTCGGGTGCTTTCTGCCAAAGCTATATAACTCGGAAAGCTCCCGATTAAAGGAGATCGATGCATGATTATAAGGAGCTCTCGTGTAGCCTTGAATAAGCTTCGTAAAGAGCGTTCCGGTATTCGTAAGCAAGATAAAGACCGATGGATCATCTGCCATTTACAATTTTCCCCTTATCAAGATTGAACGTTTCCTTCATAATAACATATGAACCCATTAATGGAATCTACTCTACGACAAGTTGGTGATTAGCTATCGACCGCTCTCTATTAACGGTAATCCTGATTTTTGCGGCCTTATCGGCCATTCACTTGATGTATGTAATTATAGGCAAATTACAGCCCAGTAAAGACTATACAGGGATCGGCTTCCGCATCAAAACCTGGTGGGGAATGCTTTTTATCTTTTGCTTGGCTACTCTCTTTAATCCAGTCGTCTCACTATTGGCACTCATGGTGCTGACCTTCTTCGCACTCAAGGAATATTTCTCCATGATAAAGTCACGAAAATCCGACCGCAGACTATTTCTGTGGGCGTACTTATCCATTCCTCTACAGTTCTACTGGATTTATATCGAATGGTACGGGATGTTTATTGTGTTTATTCCAGTCTATGTATTCTTACTCCTACCGCTACCTAGGCTCATTAATAAAGGGACAGTTGGCTTCCTGCGTAGTGTTAGTTCAACCCAGTGGGGATTAATGTTGATGGTTTTCGGACTTAGTCACTTAGCTTATTTTCAATTTGCTACACCGGAGTATGGAGCGGGGCTTGTATTATTCCTAGTAGTGCTGACACAGCTGAATGATGTGGTCCACTATCTCGCATCCCTCTATATGGGAAAGCGCAAAGTGGTCCCAACCGCCAACCCGTATTTGACCTGGGAAGGTTTTGCCTGTGCGTTTGTCGTAACAACCGGGGTCTCCTATTTGATCTATCCCTACCTGACGCCGCTTAACCCGATCTTCGGTTTCCTGTCAGGCATGCTAATCAGTTTGAGCGGCTTCTTGGGTAGCTTAACGGTTTCCGTGCTGAAGCGAGATTTGCTCATCGGTGATGGCGATAAATTCGTAGCTTTAAAAGAAAGCTATTTAAGCCGTGTGGATAGCTTGACCTACACCTCGCCGGTCTTTTTCCATGTCATCCGTTATTTCTTCGATTTCATGTAAATTAGTTTTCTACAACGATTTTGGTCGCTTGGCCGATAGGTTCTCCACTGCCTTGCTCCTTAGAATTAATCGTATCTTAACGTGAGGTTCAGGAAAAATGTCGCAATAGATAGCCGTTCAGGCGTTCCATAGATGATCTTGGAGCGTCTTTGTCATGTTCTCTTGCTGGCTGGCAAACTGCTTAAATCTATGTCCGTTCGCTCCAGAAGGATGAGGAAATCCCCATAAACAGCGGTGATCATCGAGATTACCCTCAGATGCCAAAAGCTGGAGCATTCCCTCCACCGTTTTTCCTAAAGGAATAATTAAAGCTTGGTTCAGGATACCCAACTCCTGCTCTAACGACAATAGCGCACATTCTCTAAGGAACGGATCTGAACGTAGCTTAGGATGTGCCCCATTATAATTTTTCTTCTCTACGAATACAGGAAAACGCAATAAAGAGGTGGTATGCAGGTTCGTTTGCTGCTTCTGAAACAATTGGTCACAAGAGGTAAGGTTCAAGTACTGATGAAGCCCAAGTGTATCTAGCATGTGAATTAACGTACTCCTCATGGAGCCTGCGAATCTCGCCGCTTCTTTTGCTTTTCTGCATACCTCTTCATCTGAAAGCCCGGCTTTCAACCCAATAACTGCTTCTTGTATGGCTATTCTCATTTGTGTAAAACCGGGTGTTAGTCCGATTATAATCACCTTTGCAGATGGATTAATGTATTCATTGTGCGGTGCATAGTACATTTCAAGCTTCCCGCTACGCTTCATTAGAAGCTTATCCACCTGCAGATCATCTTTCGATAGCGCGGTCCCCTTCGGAAGAGAGAGCATCGCTGCTTTATACTGTTGTAAATGGTTAGAGATGAGCATGTCATCCACCTCTCATATCCCTATAATGATCCACTCACGAGACGCCCTTCGAACCATACCGCTTGACGGTCCGCTCTTCTTGCTACTGCTTCGGCCGAGCAGCTGGCATGCA
This sequence comes from Paenibacillus sp. FSL E2-8871, assembly GCF_038000345.1. Taxonomy (NCBI): domain Bacteria; kingdom Bacillati; phylum Bacillota; class Bacilli; order Caryophanales; family Paenibacillaceae; genus Paenibacillus; species Paenibacillus sp. FSL E2-8871. The sequence continues at coordinate 4,469,576 of NZ_JBBOBV010000001.1, forward strand.
GCAGCACAAAGCTTGCCGTGTCTCCTACTTTTGGCCATACCTGTTCACCTTTTAGATTAAGAGGCGTTATCCCTCCTGTTATGAATCTAAGGGATTGCGATAATGACCGTTCATCACTACACCCATATAACTCTGCGTACCGTCCCGCCTTCTCCAATTGATCTCCATTGCCAAAAGGAGACCAGTGATCCGTAAGGCTGTCTGTTGCCAGTTTCACTTGTACACCTTGGCTGTGCAGCATCGGAAGTGGCATCATCATTCTTCCAATAGGTACTGTGGATGCAATACCCATACCAAGTGATGCCATCCGTGCAGCCATTTCTTCTGCTTCCTGCTGCGATGCACCTGCGAACCAGAATGCGTGACTAACGGTCACCTTGCCCTGTAAGCCAGCTTCTTTTGTGAGATCAGCCAAACGCGACAGCGTCTGCTTTCCTGCTTCTTTTCCATCATGTAAGTGAAGATCAATGCCAGCATTATTCATTACCGCTAGCTCGACCATGGTCTGGAGTGACTTCTCGATATCTCCATCCACTGAGTATGGATCGACACCACCTACATAGGTTGCCCCCTCTGCCAGGGATTGCTTTACTAATTCAACAGAATTAGAGCGAAGCAGGCCATGCTGCGGAAAGGCTACAATTTCAGATGAAATTGTACCGGAGAAGGTATCCAATGCTTGCAGGGTTGCCTCTAAACGCTTCAGACCGCTGACAGGCTCAATATTACAATGACTACGCACATGTGTGGCACCGAAACGCTGTATAAGCGTCAAGATGCTCTCCGCTTGTTGTCTCGCCATAGGCAGCAGCTTAGGCAATAATACCTTCTCTTCCTCAATGCGTTCAAAGACACCGGCAGCAGGCTTTACCGCTTTCCATGGTCCAGCGAAATATGTTTTATCTAAATGGATATGTGCCTCCTCAAAGGAAGGAAGCATCAATAACCCCTTGCAGTCATATTTAGGTAGATGACTCCGAAGCTCTACGTCCGCTCCAACCACTTCTGAAATCTTATCCCCGTCAATTCGGATATGACAAACCTTCGTATCCGTACCAACCACTTGTCCATCCTCAATAACATAACCCTGCTCTAACCTTATATTGGTTAACCAGTAAGAAGCATTCAACATGCTACCCCATCCTTTTCTCAACGATTTAATATAGGTGCGAACCACTTTATCCTAAATGGTACCATAGCCCTTCCTATATAAAAAATGTTTGAAAGGTTTTTAGCATAAGACTATATCGTAAATATCCCAACTTCTAACTTTAAAAATACAGATAACTCGCTGAGTTCTCTTAGTTTGGTCGTCATCTCATCGATAGTCGCAAGTTGCTCCTCCGTGGAAGCCGCTACTTCCTGTGAGGACGATGCCGACTGATCAATGAGTTGCGAAGATTGCACTAGAGCCTTCAATGATTGATGTGACATTGTAGACAACTCACCAAATATGCCTTGAATGCGCAGCGTGCTTTGGGTTGTTAGATCAACCTTCTGAACGATTTCCTCCAGAGATTGTTGCCCTTGTAATACTAAATCATTCTGTTGATTGACCACTTGTTGGCTCGATTCCATCGTTTTGACCGCTGCATTCGTATCCGCTCGAATTGCGCCAACAAGCTCGGCAATCTGCTCGGCTGCTCTTTCGGAACCTTCAGCAAGCTTACGGATCTCTCCTGCAACTACTGCAAAACCTTTCCCTTGCTCTCCAGCGCGGGCCGCTTCAATGGCTGCATTTAGCGCGAGTAGATTCGTCTGACTAGCCAATTCGGAAATCACGTTAATGATCTCACCGATTTGGCTGGATCGGCTGTTCAGCTGTGCAATGGTTTCTGTTGAGCGCTCAATGGAACTAACCATAGTTTCCAAGTGATCTACAGATGCCCTGTTTGCACGCTGGCCAGTTTGCACCGCTTTTATTAAATGATTGGAATCGTGAACTGTCTTTACCGTTTCCTGCATAATTTCCTCAGAGATTTCCCCTGTCCGTTCCATCATCGTGAGTACTTGCCGCACATGTTCTGCTTGCTCCGTCGACCTCACAGCCATATCCGTAATAATCGTGGTAATTTGCTTGGATGTCTCATTTGTCTGCTCTGCTGAAACTTGAAGTATTTCTGCATTTTCATTCAGATGATTGGCCTGTGAAGTGACATTCCCGACGATGGCCCGAATGTTATCCAGAAACTGATTCATGGAATACGCCAACATCCCAATCTCATCATTACGCTTCATGTCCAGCTTCTTAGTCAGATCACCTCCGTGTTCAACAAGCTCCATTACATGCTCATTGATTCTTCGCAGCGGTCGTACAATAAGTCGGGTTAAGATAATGAAGAGTAAGACAATAAAAATAATCAAAGCGATAACAAAACCGCCAATAATTAAATATTGGTTGTTCATCATTGGCTCCAAGATCTGTTTTACAGGCATCACCAGCACTAGCTTGTAATTTGTATCGCCGATCCTTGTAAAAGCATAAACATTCTTCGAGTCCTCCGTACCACTAGTTCCCGTAGATTGTGCTATGACCTGACCAACCTTTTGCAACTGTATGTCCGGTTCATCAAATATAGCTTTACCTATATCGTGCTTAGGGTTCTGGCTTGCTACATATCGACCAGCTTTATCTATGACAAAATAATAACCTGCATCCTCCTCACTCATTTCAGCCAAGCTCTTCTCGAAATCATTCGACAATCGACTATTCAGTTTAGTAGAAGTAAGCTCCACCTTATAGTTAAGCTTTTGTTCAACTTCATGACTGAGAATTTCATTAAACTTAGAAAATGTGTACATACATAGACCTGCAAAAATTAACACCATGTATACTACAGAAACGGTCATAACGATGGTTCGAACGGTTTTCTTCTTCAATGTCTGAATTCCCTTCCAATCTAGTGACATCATGTCATCCATAGCTACAGATTAATCTGACCGTGATGTTTGACGCAGGACCTAGCTTCTCCAATGCAACTAGCTTCCTTATTCAGTAGCTCATCCACTCGCTGGCTCTTCAGCCCCCTTCTAGGAATCTCCTTTAAGACCTCTTCCAGTCCGGTGATCATGTTCAGCGGTGCTTCTCGATCTGCCCCCGGTGTATCACCATTGTCGTGCAGAACGATGATAGAACCGGGTTTTATCTTTTTCAATAAGTCATGCTTTATTTGGGCTGCGCTAACAGACGCCTTCCAGTCTCCCACCATTACAGACCACAACACTACCCGATAAGAACGTCTAAGAAAGACAAGATCGCCTAAATTAAGGAGCCCCCATGGTGGTCGATACAAGATAGGCCGCTCTCCTGTAATCCGCTCGACAATATCAGCTGTTCGATCTACTTGCTTCCTTCTATTCGTCCATGGAGAGTAAATCCAGTTAGGCGTATGTGTATAATTATGAATGCCGATCTGATGTCCTTCACGGTGCATTCGCTGGATTAAATCCGGGAATTGCTCAGCCCTTTTGCCTAATACGAAAAAAGTTGCTTTAACGTCATGTTCATGCAGCAAGTCCAATAATTCAGGGGTATAGCATGGATCTGGCCCGTCATCGAAAGTAAAGGCAACTTCCTTCGCGGCATTTCCTCTGGATACAACTCCCCATCCCAATATTCGAGTAATCACAAACGGAACAATCATATAAAGAATAATCGCATCTATAGCTAAAATAAGGAGCGTCCACATTAGGAAACCGCCTCTTTCCTTCGAGGAGCAAACCGCGCTTTCAAAGACTGCTTACTAAGCACGAGCATCTTAGGAGACAACTTCTCCGTGCTGTCCTCAACGCGATGTTTCCCCTCCGGATGCAGCATCCGAAGTAAGAACCGAAGATAGATTCCGAACCATCGCCGCTGCCATTTGGACTTGATAGGATGTTGCTCAAACCCTATTCCATGAATGATCCCGCGGTGAAGTAGCGTAATCCCCGTTAGCGCCTGCACTTTGCTTAGTTCTGGATTGCTATCTAGTTCACGACTAATCTCCTTCATGGCCTCGCGAAGCATACGTGCAGTTCGAATTCCGGCCCGATCAGCGCCCAGGGTACGCGTAAGCTGCACTACCTGACGATTATCCAGATGAAGCTCCCCCACCCAATCTCCGGGAAGAATCTGATGTCCATCTTGGCAGACTATACTTTCACCGTGATACTTTAACACGACCAATTTACATATCCCGTATCTCCACACGGACTGGCTGCGGAATTTGGTGACAATAGCAAATAGGTTCTCCCACATCATCCAAAGAGATTGCGAGAATAATTTTATAAATGAAACTGAGGCTACCATTAATCTTCCTTCTTTCGTGTAAAAGTTTATCTTCTAGCAAAATCTTTCACTAAACGCCGCGTATACCTGCCGATCATCTTTACTAAACTGTTGCCAAGATAAGCACCTATCCAAAGAGATACCGCGCCTAACAGCATGAACAGAAGTGAGGTGTTGAGTGTTTTATTTTCAATCCCGAATAACGATATAGAAGAGATATCGATGAAATACAAGATAGGTGACAACAAGAGAATAATAGGGGACAAATAAAAAAGAGTTGCACATATGAGACTGAGCATTCCAATTCCAAATTGCAGCATCAACCCTATAATTGCTCTCCAGTTATGCTCATCGGACAACTCCGCCTTAACCTTTTCCCATATGTTTCCTTGTTCTTGAGATCGAGTTGGAAGCGTCCGAACGGAGATATCCGTATAGACTTTCGTTCGAATTCGCTCATGCTGTAAAAAAGTCTCCGTAGAACGCAAAACATAATAAAGGATCGGAATCCCTACTATGGTGAAGGACATTGCGACCCCAAAAGTGATGCCTACCAAATAAAAGCAAAAGTAAAATAGCCCTGTGGCAAAAGTAATTAATAAGAAACAGAAATTCCTCACATGCTTCCGGATCATTTGACTCATATTCTCCTCTTCCTCTCTGCACTAAAAATTTGTTCATCTTTGTAAATCCTATGTTAGAGCTCCTGATGTAAAATCGACCAGTGCCATAATGTCATATGACAGTTATTTCATACAAAAAAGCACCTTTCGCCTACTCCCACAAGGGAAAATAGACAACAAGGTGCTCGCTCTACAATTTCAGATCATTCGGTTTTAGTTATTCCAATGTGCCAAAGGCTTTCTCAACAGCCTCTTCGCGATTCCGTACACCCAGCTTAGCATAGATGGTAGAAGCGTAATTTCTCACCGTTCCATCAGACAAATACAATTTAGCTGCAATGGATTTATAACGCATGCCCTTTGACAGGCATTCTAGAATTTCCAGCTCGCGCGGGGTCAGCCCATACTCATTACTCTGCTCAGTCTGCGCTTCAGAAGTTGGATGCATCTCATAATGATCAATTAATACATTCGTAATAGCTGGTGTTATCATCTTAACACCCCGATGTACGAGACGTATCCCTTCGAATAGCTCCTGCGGTTCAGTAGACTTTAACAAGTAGCCATCTGCCCCGTTTTGCAGTGCTTCGACTGCCAAATCCGTTTCTTGAAAAGTAGTCAGGATCAGCACTCGTACCCCTGGCCACTTTTGCTTAATAAGCTTCGTTGCTTCCGCACCGTCCATGTCAGGCATATTTAAGTCCATCAGCACCACATGAGGCTGTTCCTGCTCACAGAAGCCTACTGCTTGTTCACCATTCTCAGCTAACCCAATGATCTCAAAATCGGGCTGCTGCTCTAAAATAATTCGCAGACTATCCCGGATATAAGGTTGATCATCGACCAGCAATAAGCGAATCATTTCCTCCTGTATCTCTTCAAGCCTTGGTAAACTACAGGTCACTAAGGTTCCTTCCCCTGGCTTAGAGTAGAGATACACTTGGCCTTGCAGGTTGGAAGCACGTTCCTTCATCGCGTTCACACCAAATCCTGCTTTTAAATCTTCAGTGCCTAATCCATTATCCTGCACTTCCAGTCGAATTAACTTCTCTTCGTAATGCAGGGTGATGACAATTTCACTGGCTTGACCATGACGAACGGCGTTGGTTATCGACTCTTGCAAACATCTATATAAGGTCATTTTAGCCTGCTTGGATATTGTATAAGCCTCTCCGAACGTTCTTAGACGAACCTTAACCTTCGAAAAGGTCTGGAAATCATCCACTAATTTCTGCAGGGACTGCATAAGCGTCAATGAATCCTGCGAAGAGCCCACATGGTGCAAATATTTACGCACATCATCCAAGCCATTGCGAGTTAGCTTTAATAAGGAATCTATCTTTTGCTCTCCTTCAGAGGTATTCACCTCCGTACGTAAAGTCTCCAGCCCCATAAGAATTGAAGTATAAGAATGCCCTACAGTGTCATGCAAATCTTTGGATAATCGATCTCTTTCCTCCAGAAGGGTCATACGCTCGACTTGTGAGATATACTGCTCCAGGACAGCATTCTGGTTCTTAATAATCCCGTTCTGCTTATGATTCACCACCAGCAAGTGAAAAGCGAAGCCAATCGTATACACCAAGCCAAAGTTCACAATCATCGATATAGCATCCATTTGTTGTGACAATTTAGATAACATTATTGGAATCAAGATCACCGTGATCGGAGCTGACCAACGATAGGACTTCTGTGCACTATTGCTGGCAATCATAAAAGCAATTGGCAGAAAAGTTACATACGAATCAGGAAACAGAGCAGCCAAATATAAGCATAGACCACCTGAAAGAAGGATCTCCGCCATCAGATAATACTTATAATGCAGCTGCAAACAAAACCAAGGCACTGAAAAAGAGATCACACCCCAAACAAACACGATCCAGAAAGGAATCGTAAAGTCCTCCGAGAGGTAACACATCGTAACTATAAAAGAAGTAGAAAAACAAATCCGAAACAGGAGGACGAGCCAATCGTACCAGAACCACTGTTTGACCAGATTAAACAAGACATTGCCCCCTATAAATTCTGCTGACTAGACCCTTATTATAGTGTAACCCCCTGAGGCCTTACTAGTTACAAAAGGTCATGAGATGGGATGACATTTATGCTAGGAGTGTAATTACAGAATAGAAAAAAAGATACCATCCCTTTAGGGGCAGCATCCCTTGATCAATCCTAATCGATTTCTGGAATTAAAACTTAATTCGTGAAAATCCATTGTCTGTCATTACATACCCCACGCCATTGCCTACATAGTTGAAATTAAAATCATCCTTCAACTTAAAAGTATAATCTACTGCGAGCGTTTTAGGATTTAAAACATATGTGGCGGAACCCGGGAAGCCAAGCTCAATATTACCATCCTGTAATCGGTCCAACGATACAAAAAATTCTGTCTCATCTTTAAGCGCTACCGACTTAACCAATCCTTTGACATTATATAGAGACAGCTTGCCATTGGCATAAACCCCATAAACTTCACCAAGTGAGGATACTACAGCATCACCTGCGATATCTCTTCCCCACAGTAGATTACCTTTAGAGTTGAATCCGAATAACCGATTCCCTGTCTTTGGTATATTAGTACGGATTAGTACTGTTCCATCGGAAAGCACCTGATTGTAAGACACTTCAGTGTACGAATCGGCTGGCATTTGATATGTAAACACTGAATTTAAGGAAGAATCGAGTGCTTGGATACGTGAGCCTTTCGCACCACCGTAATTCGTTTGAATTAAGACACGATTTCCTTGCGCCAACACCGTTCCTTTATAAGAAATATTTTTTACTTTGGTACCACTTTTATTAATTAAAGTTAGTGACCCGTTATAATTCCCATTGTTATCAAAGTTACCTTGGGATGCAAAGACTAAACTCCCGTTATCAAGTCTATATAAGTATCCCTCTGTCTGAGACAAATTCACTTTCCATTTCCGTTTTCCGTCTGGTCCCACCGCATAGATCTGAGTTGCGTCAGGTGAAAGATTATCTGTAAAGGTTATGTATACCGTTCCATCCGGCGCCACTATATAATCTTTCGATTCACGAAACATCGCTGTGCCAGGGTCTGCAAAATTAACTGACCACTTTAGCTTCCCTGTCTGTGTATCATAAGATTTCAGCGTATCAACCAACCATACCTTAGTTTGGGTAGCATGCTCTTCCTTAGTGTGGAGATACACTGTATTTAATGATGGAACCTCCACGGGACCCCCTTCTATGCTTTCTAATGCTCCCACAACATTCAGCTGACTCCATTGGGGGCTAGGTAATTTCGTTACTGTTCCAGCGGCCTCTACAACATTAAAAGATAGCGTACTGGCGGTAATCAGCAAGAGCGCAAGAAGACCTGTAAATATTCCTTTTTTCAAAAAATATCAACCTTTCTTTCCATAAATAGTATGTATCATGTTACTTTACTACCTTTTTTAAGGGACAACAAGATTATATTAATCATCTTTTTAAATGAAAGCCCTCAATGTATGATAGTACATATTATTTAGCCAGAAATTATAGATAAAGGAGTTGGGATATAAGATGAGTGAGGAGAACAGCCTACAGCACGTAATCGATTCATTAAACGAATGGGTGATTAAATTACCGCAGGTATTCAAGACTATCTAGAACATATGGAGCACCATATTCAAAAGCAAATTTTATAACGCATTACTCATCACCGGAGGACACAACTATGTTAGCCGCACTACTTCATGGGATCGCCTTAGCCTTTGGATTAATTCTTCCGCTTGGCGCACAAAATGTTTTTGTATTTAACCAAGGTGCCTCACAGCCACAGTTTAAAAAAGCCATCCCAGTTATTATTACGGCCGCTTTATGTGACACCCTTCTTATTTTATTAGCCGTGTTAGGTGTTTCCGTTCTTGTGTTTGCCATCCCTGTTCTGCAGACCGCTTTATTTGCTGTGGGACTTGTATTCCTTTTGTATATGGGATGGTCCATCTGGAGAAGCACACCTACCTCTTCATCCCAAGACGCAGCACCTCTATCTTCAAAAAAACAGATCTTATTTGCGATTTCCGTTTCTTTATTAAATCCACACGCGATCATGGATACGATTGGGGTTATCGGCACCAGCTCCCTTAGTTACACTGGCATAGACAAAGTTACATTCGCCGTTTCGACTATCCTTGTTTCTTGGATTTGGTTCTTTGGGCTTGCTGTAGCAGGAAAGACCGTAGGACAAATAGATTCAAGCGGCAAAATCATGCTGATCATTAATAAGATCTCTGCGATTATCATTTGGGTCGTTGCAGCATATATTGCTTACAAGCTTTTTCAGATGTAATAGAAGAAAGGCCATCCCTATAGGGATGGCCTTTTGTTAATATCTATACATATTCTTGTCCCTACATTCAGTTCACTATATGAATCATTACCCGTACACCAAATCGTCGTATAATTAAGTCCAATTTACACCATAATGTACTAGAATTTTGACTTCTTGTTCGGAATGCTGTACATTACAAAGTGGACGAACAATAATCAAACCAAAATACTATAATGTTCGCATTTAGAGGTGTATATAATGAAAAAAGTATTCGATTATGAAGATATTCAGTTAATTCCTGCAAAATGTATCGTAAATAGCCGTTCTGAGTGTGATACAACAGTCACCTTAGGTGGTCATACTTTTAAATTACCTGTGGTACCTGCAAATATGCAAACCATCATAGATGAGAAGATCGCCAGCTTCTTAGCCCAAAATGGCTACTTCTACATTATGCATCGTTTTGAACCGGAGAAGCGTACGTCTTTCATCAAGGACATGCACACCCGCGGATTAATCGCATCCATTAGTGTCGGAGTCAAAGAAGAAGAATACGATTTCGTTGAACAATTAGCTAACGAACAGTTGATTCCGGAATTCATTACGATCGATATTGCACATGGTCATTCCGAGGCTGTCATTCGAATGATCAAACATATTAAACAGTATTTACCTGCTAGTTTCGTTATTGCTGGAAACGTGGGAACTCCTGAAGGCGTTAGAGAATTAGAGAACGCTGGGGCCGACGCTACTAAAGTGGGAATTGGACCAGGGAAAGTATGTATCACGAAGATTAAGACAGGATTCGGAACAGGTGGCTGGCAATTAGCCGCACTACGCTTGTGTGCCAAGGCTGCAAGTAAGCCTATTATCGCTGACGGAGGCATTCGGACACATGGAGATATCGCCAAGTCCATTAGATTTGGTGCTTCCATGGTCATGATCGGTTCCCTATTTGCTGGGCATGAAGAATCTCCTGGTGATACCATCGAGATCGATGGAAAGCTGTATAAAGAGTACTTCGGCTCCGCTTCTGAATACCAAAAAGGTGAAAAGAAGAATGTTGAGGGCAAAAAAATAGTTGTCGAGCACAAAGGTGCTTTAGCAGAAACCTTGAGAGAGATGGAGCAAGATCTTCAGTCCTCGATTTCTTATGCTGGAGGCAATAAATTAGAAGCTATTCGTAAAGTAGACTATGTTATCGTTAAGAATTCCATTTTTAATGGTGACAAGGTCTATTAACAAACATAAAAGAGGTGAGTAAGACGACTTAAGTCGTTCTTGCTCACCTTTTTTTAGGTTGTTATGATTTCTGCTATACCACTTTGGGGTAATCATCTAATAGGCTATTAGATTGAACAAGAGAGGATAATCCCTATGCGGCAAGCTATGATTATTATTAACCCCTCATCTGGTAAAGAAGAAGCTGGCGAATATGTCAGATATGCAGAAAGAGTTCTAGCTGATCAAGGCTACTTGGTTACGATTAAGGAGACGGCAAAAGAACTAGATGCAACTCGTTATTGTATCACTGCCTGTGAGGAGTGTTACGATCTAGTCGTCTCCATTGGCGGGGATGGCACGCTTCACGAGACCATTAATGGTCTTATGAATCAGAAACAACACCCAAAGTTAGGTGTAGTCCCTTTAGGAACGGTTAATGATTTTGCCCGCGCGTTACAGATTCCATTGAATCCCGAAATAGCCATTCAAACCCTTGCTTCCTCTAACGTAAAGACAGTAGATATTGGTTGCTTGAATGACCGCTTATTCGGAAATGTTGTTGCTGTAGGTTCAATCGCCGGATCTTTATCCTCCGTATCAATCGAAGAGAAAACCAAGCTCGGCTCATTGGCATATTTGAAAGAGGGCCTAAAACAACTTACAAGCACTTCCCCCCACCCTCTTGTCATTCATTATGACGAGAAGACATGGCAAGGTGATTCCCCGCTTTTTCTCGCCGTGTTAACCAACTCCGTTGGCGGATTCGAGAATCTGATACCTGATGCTGCGGTTGACGATGGTCTGCTTCACTGTTTTATTATTCAAGACCTCAGTATACTCAATACCATTACAGCCAGTATTTCTTTACTACTTGGCAGCCTTAAGGATCATAAAGACGTTGTCTATTTCACGGCCCAGAATGTGACTGTGAGCTCTCCAGAAGCCGTAAGAACCAATGTGGATGGTGAAGAAGGTCCGATTCTACCAATTACGCTAAGTGTTCTCCCTCGTCATATCCAAGTCATTGTACCGGAAGTAGACTAACAAATAAAAAGCAGTCCGGAACTCAAAAAGTTCCAGACTGCCATTCAGTTATGGATACCCCGTTCCATATCTCCTTCTAATCAAATAACTAAGAAGTAAATTCTATTCCGTTACAATAAACTTTTTACTTAATAACCACATTCCGCCGCTAATCCCTAAGAAATAGATGGGCATCGTCAGTAATGAACCATTATGCAGGGCGCTCATTCCCCATGTCGCCAAACTAACTAATAAGTAATATCCCAAACTGAAGATCGCACCTGCTGTTCCCACAACATCCTGAAAATTGACAAGCGCAAGACTTAGACAATTAGGTAAAGCGATACCGGCCCCCATTAACATGACAAAAAGGGTTATTAGAATGCATACCATCAACATCATATTCGGCAACGAGGCAAGGCTGCTTACGATTGTTAATAGCAAAGCCCCACTGGTCATCACTAGACAGCCGATGTGAATTATTTTTTCTGCGGCATAGAGACTCAATAATCTCTTGGACATCATTGCTCCCACTATCGATGCCAAAGCCACAACAATGCCTAGAAAACCATATACTCCCGGTGAAATGTTAAAGTGTTCAATAAATATAAAGGGTGCTTCCGCATAGTAGCTAAATAAAACTCCATTGATGCCCCCGATCAGTAACCCAAACACTAGTACACGTGGCAATGAGAGCATTCTTTTAACGATAGGTAGAATAGCCACCTTTTTTCTCACGGAAACATCAGTCGTTTCTGGCAGCTTCCAAAAAGCATACACAAATAACAACACACTCATCATCACTAATGTAAAGAAAACCGCTCGAAAACCAAAAGCTTGATCCACCCATCCGCCAATAAGCGGCCCTACTGCTGGAGTAAAAGCAATCACCGCCGAGATTTGGGCAAACATAGCATGCCGCTTATTCCCGGATACACTCTCCCGAAGAATGGTTTGCGTAATGATAGAGCCAGTTGCTGCTCCAAATGCTTGAATGAAACGGCTGACCAGAAGTAGAGTAATGGATTCCGAGTAAAAACACATCAAGCTTCCAATACCATATACAATGAGGCCACCCAGCATGGCAGGTCTCCGTCCGATGAAATCAGAGAGCCAACCCCAACACAAAACACCTAAAGCAAATCCGATAAAATATATGCTTAATGTTAACTGTACAGAACTATTAGAGACCCCAAGTGCTACCGCAATATCCGGCAACGATGGAGTGTAGATCGTCTCACTAATTTGCGGAAAAGCCACAAGAACAATCATTAAAAGTAAAGATGGTGCTGCATATTTTTTCATATTAAATTCGCCCTCCTACAAGCTTATATCCTCGAACAACAACAAGAATATGAGCCTAGCTAGGGAAATGGGGGCATCATTATGGCAAGACGACTATAGATCATCATGTTCGATATTACCTTTCATTGTTAAGTTTTCTTTGTTATATAGGAGGGTTTCAATGATTCAACTAAAATATCATTATATACGGTAATAGAAAAGCTCTCAAACGAAACGCATCGCCTGAGAGCATATTTATGTTATGAGTTTTGTTCCGATAATCCATTTACAGTTATACCAGCGGCGCTGGACTTCTTTTTATCCTGAGAAGCATGTAGCTTTACCATCACAAATCGTGCAAAAGGTTGGATCACTATACTTTCAGCGATCAGTACAATCAGGAAATTTCTTGGCCAATTCGCTAAGAAGTGATTGAACGTTTCAGAACTCAATCCGTTTCCGATGATGTCTCCAATAAAGGTCATCACAAATGACATTCCTAGTACGGTGAAAAGAATACGAAATAGAATTTTGGCGTTGAAGCTATCGCTAGGTTGTGTGAATTTAGCTGTCAGCTTTTCTGCGATACGCCCAATAACAACAGGCTCTATAATCATAACAATGACCCAAATGATCGGAAACACCTTAAGGATCGATAAAGCAACTTCCCCATTAATTTCTCCAACCGCTAAAATGATATTTAATGAAGACATAAACAGAACGGTTAGTGTACAAATAATTGCACCGTATAATGCCCCCTCTTTGCCGTTTCTCGGTAATCTTGTTTCTAGATTCATGATGTTCTTCCTTTCAAAATTGTCGGTAATAGTTTCGCAATAGTCTTTAAAGGTGCGGTAGATCGCTGCGTTTGACACAGCATGATCGCACCCTCAATCGAGGTTGTCATCAATAAAGCAATATCAGAAGCTAGTTCATTCGAGAAGCCTTCAGTTGCAAGCTTCGTGTAGTAAATAGTCTGAATGTTCTCATAAAGTGAGTTACATGCTTGGCGGACAGGCTCACTGACCGTAGCCATTTCACTGACAATACTGCTAAATGTATAGCCTGTAAGCTTGCCCTCGGTTTCCAAGTTGTGAATTAACTTATTAAGCATGAATTTCGTGGCCTCTTGCGTAGAAGAATGCTTTTTGAAAATGTCCTCCATATCTATTGTGATTGCTTCCTTTAGGCTCTTTAGACAAGCAATTAATAGCTCTTCTTTTCCATTTGGAAAATGATGATAGAGCGCTCCTTTGGTAACATCACAAGCTTTTAAAATTTCACTAACGCCTACACTCTTGTAACCTTTTTGTTGAAAAAGGAGTGTCGCCTTCTCAATCATTAGTGATTTTCTATCCATAATTACGTATTTCCCCCAAACATACCAACCGGTCTGTTTGTAATTATAACAATATAATATCCGTTAATGTAAGTGTTTTTTGCTTTTTTTCAAAAAAAGCATTGAAGTTTTCATAAAATACAGCAAAAAAAAGATCCTAGTCATGTTATGCCGGAGGAGGCAAAGTTGCCGTCGCACATGGATTAATGTTATCATTCTGATGAAGTTATTTTACTTTAAATATGAAGGAGGAATGCCTGATGAAAAAGAGATCCCTAAAATATTTATCTTTTGGTATTGGGTATTCTACTGCTGTTTTTTTCTAGAATTAATGATTGATAGGATAAGTCTGTCAAAAATTAAAACTAAAAAACAGTGGAGATATATAACCTAGCTATCGTTATGTATCTTCTATTTAAAGGAGACCTCATAAAAATGAACTTAAATAATCATGTGATCACAAGATATAATCCAGAAAATATTGCGAAGCCCGTTGGTAACTACAGTCATGTAACAAAAATAAGCAGAAACGCTGAAATGTATGTATTTTCTGGTCAAATTGGAATCGATCAAAACAGTAATATCCCTACAGATTTTAATCAACAAGTAACAAATACGATGAGTAATATTGTGGAAGTCCTTTCTTCTCAAAAGCTAACTCCCGATCATGTAATTAAAATCAACATTTGGGCCACAGAAGAAATCGATTGGGATCATTTCGATGAAATTTGGAATAAATTATTCGGTATGACACCTCCTTCAATGACCATTGCTTATGTAAAAGGATTAGGTTTGCCTGAATTAAAAATTGAATTAGATGTTTGGGCTGCAGGATAAACTAAATTAAGCAGGACTAATTTAAAATACTGTACGCAAAACGAGCCTTAGAAGCAATTCTAAAGGCTCGTTTTTCTAATCTGACAGCAAAAAGAGCTCAGTCTCCTGAGCCCTTCAAATACATTTCTATCTTTTTATATCTGAAGAATTGTCCCAACCTTCAACGTTCTCGAGCCCCGGAATGCTGTCTTTATAGAAAACAGGATCCTTCCCTTCACGTTTCTGCTTTTTATAATCCTTCAAGGCGGCAAAGGCCACTTTAGATAATAGCAGGATGGCAATCAAATTCACGATAACCATGAAGCCCATAAATAAGTCGGCCAAATCCCATACCAATTGAACCTTTGCTACGGAACCAAAAATAATCATCGCCAAAACACTGTATCTATAGAATAGTAATACTTTTTTGTTGGAATTCAAAAATTCTATATTAGTCTCACCGTAATAATAATTTCCAATTAACGTGCTGAAAGCAAACAAAAAAATCATAATCGCTAGTGATCCGGATGCCCACGAACCAATATGCTCGCTTAATGCGGCTTGTGTCAGCTTGATTCCATCCAGCCCTGGCTGCTTATAGGCATCAGACAACAAGATAATGAACGCCGTACTCGAACAAATAAGTAACGTATCTGTGAGTACGCCTAGCGCTTGCATTAGCCCTTGCTTCACCGGATGACTTGTGGTTGCTGTTGCCGCGGCATTAGGTGCACTACCCATACCCGCTTCGTTAGAGAACAGTCCACGCTTCACACCCTGTAGAATTACTGCACCAAGAGAGCCACCAGCGATTTGTTCAAATCCGAAGGCACTTTTCACAATGAGTACGAGAACTCCTGGGATCTCTGTAATATTAATCAGCATAATAATAAGAGCAGCCCCAATGTAGATTCCTGCCATTACGACTACAATATATTCGGACATTCTTGCGATACGCTTAACACCGCCAAAGATAACCAGCGCAAAGGCAGCAGCCATTACAAGCCCAAGAATGGCCCGATTGGTGCCAAAAGAATTCTCAAAGGCCACTGTGACCGTATTCGATTGGACCGCGTTAAATACAAGCCCGAAGGATAATGTAATCAGAACCGCGAATATCGCTCCCATCCAGCGCTTGTTCAGGCCTTTCTCCATATAATAGGCAGGCCCACCGCGAAATCCGGTCTTATCCCTCACTTTATATACCTGTGCCAAAGTGCTTTCTATAAATCCGGAGGCTGATCCAATAATGGCAATCACCCACATCCAGAAAATAGCCCCTGGACCACCTATGGCAATAGCAATTGCGATTCCCGTTATATTACCTGTCCCTACCCTCGCCGCCATACTGATGCAGAAGGCCTGGAAGGATGAAATACTATCTTTTGACCTTTCATTGGATCCTTTAAGAACCCGAAACATTTCTTTGAACATACCAAACTGTACAAATTTCGATCTTACGGTGAAATAAAGTCCACAAGCAATAAGAAGGATCACCAGTATTTTCGACCACAAAAAATCATTTGTTACGCTAATCATACTATCTAAAAATTGTTGCATGTAATTCCGCCTCTCCATTCTGTCGATACCAAGTTGCTAAGCTTATAACACATAGTATTTTCAAATATAACAGTCATTATTTCAAATGCCAATAAAAATTGTAACTTTCATAACATCTCTTGTCAGTGGGTTTCGCATACTTTTCAGAATTCTGGTAGAAAATACTATTCATATCTGAAGAGAGGTTAAGGAACCTAGTACGGGTTCTTTAACCTTTTTTTGATTTTGAGAACTTTCGCTTTGCCATATTCACGTAACATATGAACACTATGATTATTGTGTAGCTAAGATCATAGGAGGAACAAACCGTGCAAAATACAACCATATTAATTACCGGTGGAACCGGATCTTGGGGACAACAACTCGTGAAACGGTTATTGGAAAGAGACCCAAAAGAAATCAGAATATTTTCCCGCAATGAGTCACTTCAAGTAGAACTACAACAGGAATATCATCATAATCCCAAACTAACGTTCATCATCGGTGATATACGTGATAAGCAAGAACTGATGCAAGCTTGCCATCAGGTAGATTATATCTATCATTTAGCGGCCTTGAAGCATGTTCCGATCTGCGAACAACAACCAGACAGTGCGATGAAGACTAACGTCCTCGGAACTCAGCATGTGATTCAAGCCGCTATTAAACATGGCGTAAAAAAAGTAGTCTATGTCTCAACCGATAAAGCAGCGCAACCATCGAGCACCTACGGAATGACAAAATCACTCGGTGAAAAGCTAATGGTCCATGCCAACCTCAGACAAACCAAAACTCAGTTTGTATGTGTGAGAAGTGGCAATGTACTTGGCTCAACGGGTAGCGTGGTGCCTATTTTCAAACAAAGTATTGTGGATGGAGTAGACATTTCCCTTACAGATGCTAGAATGACTCGTTTTTTCTTAACCATAGATGATGCAATTACCCTACTCCTTAAAGCAACAGAAGAAAGCAGAGGCGGAGAAGTCTTTGTGACCAAAATGCCTGCTTGCAGCATTAAGGATCTAGCCCAGGTCTTAATTGACGACTTATCAACTAGCACGATCCAAATCAAGGAAACGGGGATACGTCCCGGTGAAAGCTTAAGTGAGGCCCTAATTTCGGAATTCGAGAGTGCTTCTTCCATTCATCTGGATGATCACTATTATGTGATTCTCCCTCCTTTTCCTATAGAAGGTTTACAAGAAGCCTATGCCTCTTGCCCGCCTGTGGACTTCCAGAGCTATGATTCGAATCATGTGTTGATGAGCAAACCTGCGATAAAAGAAATGTTACAACAAGGTGGGTTTCTAGCATGAGTACCTCGATCGTATTTACAGGTGGAGGCTCCGCTGGACATGTATCCGGCAACCTCGTGTTGATCCCTAAGTGTCTAGCAGAGGATTGGGACGTCCATTATATAGGCTCCGAACAAGGAATTGAGCGTAAGCTTTTGTCTGACTACAAGGAGGAAGTGACCTACCATCCCATTTCCACAGGGAAATTGAGACGCTATTTCGATTGGAAGAATGTGACCGATGTATTCAAAATCATGAAGGGCATCTTTCAATCTTACCGACTCCTACGAACCATCAAACCAAGTGTGATTTTTTCTAAAGGTGGATTTGTTTCTGTACCGGTCGTGATTGGAGCCAAACTCAACAAAGTGCCCATCATTATTTATGAACCAGACTTAAATCTTGGACTAGCTAATAAAATATCACTTCCGTTTGCCACTCATCTGTGTACAAATTTTCTGGATACTGTAACCAAATCTGCTTCTCTCAAGGCCGTTCATGCGGGACCGCTCTTGAAGGAGCAATTCAAATTAGCTGATAAACAACGTGGTTTAGCCTTTTGCGGATTCACCTCTGCTAAGCCTGTTCTTCTTATTATGGGAGGAAGCCAAGGGGCACACAGCATTAACCAAATGGTGAACAATGTACTCGCTGAGTTGATAGACAAATTTCAAGTGGTTCATATTTGCGGGGAGGGAAAAGTTGATTATCACCTCTCGATGTCAGGCTACAAATCGTATGAATTCATTACAAGCTGTGAGCTGCCACATTTATTAGCTATGGCGGATATTGTCGTATCCCGTGCAGGCTCAAATTCTATGATGGAGCTTCTTTCTATGCAAAAGCCAATGTTATTAATTCCTCACACGAATGGCGGCAGCCGCTCTGGTCAACTTGCCCAAGCGCAGTATTTTCAACAAACTGGACTCGCTGAAATGTTACTTGAAGAAGAGATAACTAATCAAACCTTTGTTCATTCGATTATGACGCTATACGAGAACCGCTCTACTTACACAGATAAGATGAAACCTTATGAGAACGGCAGAGGAGCCTATAAGGTAATGAATTTAATCAAACAAGTAAGCGGCGAGGACTTAACAATGATCAAGGCAGGCACGGTTTAAATGGGAATGAAGCTAGCGAATTGGTTACTCCTCTGCTTTATCGCTGTCGTCTGTATTTTGGTTTATTTTGGACAAAGAATCCTATAATAAACATCTCTAAATTGTACCGAACATTTTTGGAATGGGTATAATTAAAGCATCTATAATCTTAGGGGGAGAAACTCATGGAGAAACATCCGACGTTAGAAATGTATGACTACAATGTATGGGCTAATCAAACGATCATCCATCGCTTAAAGGAGTTGCCTAAAGACATTTATCATAAGGATATCCAGAGCGGTTTTTCTTCGGTAGCGAAGGTTGTGACGCATATTTATGTCGTGGAGAACATTTGGTTTGACTTAATTGAAGGGCGAACTAGGAATGAAGCTAAAGCATCAGCTGCCCAATTAGAGCCCTTATTAGCTATAAAAAATATTGAAGAAATGGATGTCCTCTATCGTGAGCTAACCAGCAAAAATAAAATGGTGCTGGCTAGTCAAATAGATAAGGACCCCACCGTTGTGTTAGATCATCCAACTATGGGATCACTTGAGACATCCATTTCCGGGGCTATCTTCCACATCGTAAACCATGGCAGCTATCACCGTGGAAATATCGGGACTATGCTGCGACAAATGGACCACACCTCAGTGCTGCAGGATTATGTCGCCTATCTTTATAACGAGTCCAAATGATTATCGAGCTATTATCTTTGAGGCATCAATTAGCTACAGATTTAAAATATTGGTAGACCTGATTTAGCTTTTTGTCATGTTTACCTTTTGGACTCTCCATATTCCCAAACTCGAAAAACTTCACTTTTTTCATACCGCAATATTGAAATAATGCTTTTCTCATCAGCACCTTATGGGAATTGTTTAACCAATATAAAGGATAAAGGGTTGGCCCCTTCATGCTGGAAATACAAACCACGGACTTCCCTTTCAGCAGCCCTTCGGGGATAAGGCCGCCCTTTTCTCTATAAGCAAAATTAGAGGCAAACATTTGATCAATATACCCGAGCAGCATGGCTGGAGGCCGGCCCCACCAGATCGGATACACAAACACAATTTTATCGGCCTGACGAATCTGCTCACGATATTTCTCAAACTTGGGATCGATATGCATGTCTCTTCTACGTTTATTTTCGTTAAAGACCAGCACCGGATCAAATTGCTCTTCATATAGATCAAGCACCTAGATGTTCGTGATCTTTCGATTTTCATTACTTCCTTGAATGACTTTATTGAGAAAAGCATAACTTAAACTTTTATGATTCGGATGAGTATAGATGACTAAAACGTTCATTGATCCACCTCTTTAATTATCATTTGATAACAAAATCGTATCACAATCTTTATTTAGTTGTCAAATGATAATTGTATTATGATAATTATTTTGTTAAAGTTTACACTAAGAGGTGATCGTTATGGACAAAGAAGCGTTTTTTCATAAATTAGTGACCTTTACGACGGCAGTCCATGAAGTAACATTCGATTTAACCAAAGATGTTAGACCGGAAGGTATTACGCCCGTTCAATATAGTATTCTGGAGTATATTGCGGTCAGCCAGCCTGTTACTCTCAGTCAAATTAGTGATTGTAAGAATATCTCTATGCCGAACACGAGCCGTGAGCTCAAGAAATTAACAGAAAAGAATCTTTGCGAAAAGCTGGATGTCGCAGAAGATCGGCGTAAGCAAATGATTCGGTTATCTGACGCTGGACAAGCGATGATGAACAAAGCTTTTGAGCAGATTGGTGAACGTTTCCTGGACCGGATCAAGGATTCTTCTACTGAAGAACTAGAAGAAATCAACCGAGCACTCGATGTGCTTCAGTGCAAGGTGTTTAATAGCGATCAATGAGTGGGTTAAAAAGAAACAGAGCAGCGATTCTCCGTTATTGAAGAACCGTTGCTCTGTTTTTTTCGGTCGTTTATTTGGCTGATTTATCAGCCCCACATTCAGCTAAATCGCCAAATCCACTATTTCACCAGTCCGCCGATAAAGGACTCGAAATTATCAGCCAAGCGAGTAATCTTGTATTTGTTATCACGATCAACATGAATAACCTCGGGTTCGCCATCATTTCCAAACTCGCGGTAATCCAGCATGATTACTTCATTCTCGGAAGGACAATCACAAATCACTACACCAACCTCAGGATAACGTCCATTTTCAATCACAGTCCGGCTGCCTGAAGCTCCACACAGCGACTTATTCTTATCTCGTCCAATTCCAAGGATACCTGAAATCGTAATAAATTCTTCTGTTCCCGGAATTGGGTACCGAGTGTTATGAGGAATTCCCCCATTATGTAGCTTCATCATTTCAACGTAGTATTTTGGCAGCTTAAAAACCAGCTCTTCTTCTACTGAAGCAATCAATGCATCTGTAGGCGGTTCAGAGATATACTCTGAGAACGCATACTCGCTGTCATCCCAAAAGTTGGTGGTGTCGATCGCTACTACAGGCTTCTTTGCAGGTTTATTCACAGGCTTTTTCGTAGCTTTCTTAGCCAATTTTCGTTTGATCCATCCCAAAAACTCCAAGGTGTCCTCATCATCAGGCTCTAGCTCGTCTGCAATTGTAAATGCTTTTAAAGCTTCGTCGTACCGCTTCAGATAATAATAGGAAACTCCGATACGGTAATGCCAAAGCGGGTCACCTTCACCCTCTTCTTCAATGCTCAAATACTGCTCTAAAGCTTCTTCATATTGCCCGAGATTATTAAGCGCTCTGCCCAAATGACTAGTTAGAACATAATCTCTTTCCTCTTCAGGAATTTCCGTTATTGCATCCACGATTTCTTGAAATTCATCCTCTTCATGCCAAGTATCCAATTTTCCCAATAGCTCATCACTCATCATTAATACCTCCTAGTAACGATCACTCAAAATACCTATTAGAAATTATACCATTTATAGCCTATGCCCAGCCAATCACGCATCAAAGGCGAAATTTAGTTAAAAAAACAGACCACATAGCTCTTCTGCGGTCTGTTACGTATACACAAATTCATGAGCACCCCTCATTGCTTGTTTTCAATCCTCTGCATAAACTCTTCTACGGCGCTAT
Source organism: Paenibacillus sp. FSL E2-8871 (assembly GCF_038000345.1). Taxonomy (NCBI): domain Bacteria; kingdom Bacillati; phylum Bacillota; class Bacilli; order Caryophanales; family Paenibacillaceae; genus Paenibacillus; species Paenibacillus sp. FSL E2-8871. Next base: position 4,491,462 of record NZ_JBBOBV010000001.1, read on the forward strand.
AGCCAAGCTGCTTCAGATACCAGTTGTTGGCGGCAGCTTCAATTAGGCCGGCTACGTCACGACCGGGCTGAAGCTGGATTTCAATATGCGGAATTTGGACACCGAGATAGTCTGTGAACTTCGGCTCCAGTTCGAGCTCATTGTTCAAGGAATTTTCTCGCCAAGGAGACAACTCGATGTCGAGTACAATTCGCGTCTCATCCTGAAAAGCTCTACGCCCGTACTGGCGTACAACATTGATCAGACCAATACTGCGCAGCGCTAGGAATTCGCGGGTCGTCTCGTTATGTGTGCCGAGAAGCGTCGCCGGTCCCAGCTTCTTCAGCACCACGATATCATCCGCTACAAACCGATGGCCTCTTCTAATAAGCGTATGCGCGGTTTCGCTTTTTCCAATCCCTGACTTGCCCCTGAGTAGGACACCTATACCAGACACGTTTACACATACCCCATGAATTGAAAGCTCTGGCGCCAGCGCCTTCACCAGATAGGTATCAATCTTTGCGATGATCTCTGTCGTCGTCTCCTGCGTCCGAAGCAACGGGATGCCCTCTTCTTCGCAGAATAGAGTTAAATAAGGAATCTCCTGCTGACCTGTCGTCACAATAAAGCATGGTGGATGATACTTGACGATATTACCAATATGTAACTTGCGCTCTTCAACGCTTAGGGTTAACAGATAATTGATTTCCTTGCAGCCCAATACTTGTACCCGCTTCGTTGGGAAAAAATCAAAGTAACCCACGAACTCCAGACCAGGTCTATGCGCCTTTGAACGAGTGATTTCACGATCCATGCAGCTAGCACCTGCAAGCACTTCCAGCTTAAACGTCTCTGTAAGGCTTTGAACGGTAGTCGATTTCAATGTTGTTCCCTCCTGTGGCTGCGTATCTCAAATACGCAATACGGTTAACGGGATATATTCAACGACAAATGGGATGATTCCTGCAAAATAAACAAAAGGCGTTCAATCACCGTTAAATGATTGAGCGCCTCTCGATTAGAACGTTCTATTTACTCGTTAATGTAAGTGTTGACTCGATTTTGAATCAGCTTGCTGACGTCTTCAGCGGATTTCTGACCACTCATATATGAATCAAATTCTTCAATTGCAATTGAAACGACCTTATGATCACTAGATAAATTCCTACTTGCTCCATCTAGAAGCTGATGTAATTCTTGGATTTTACTTTCTACAGTCTCAGCATCAAACTTCTGTTCTAGAAGAGGTAGTGTTCCCGCTACTGCCTGCTGCTTAGCATCATTAAGCTGTTTCTCCACAACTCCCTTATGCAGCGGAAAGCCCTGTACCACTGGTGAAGATTGCATATCTTCGGAAAGCATGAACTTAATAAAGTTCCAAGCTTCCTCTTGAACCTTGGACTTGCTGTTAATGCCTAAAGTAAAGTATGACTTAAATGGAGTTCCATTATATTTTCCATTGACTGTTGGATTTTGATATAGTTTAAGCTTTGGATCAAGGACTTGAGAGAGGCCTGACATTGGATCGAAAAGGTTAGCTTTGCTGAACAAAGTTTTGGTATAATCGTACGAAAATTCCTCTTTAAGTACGCCTTCATCATACATCGATTTGATTTGCTTCATCATGTCTCGAAACAGATCGGAATCAAAATTAGCTTGACCTTGATCAATGAGCTTATCATAATTGGCTTCTATATACTCCGCTAACATTTGAATCGGAAATAGATTAACAAATGCTACATAATCCTCACCAACTTGTTCCTTAAGCTTCTTAGAAATTTCTTTAAATCCATCCCATGTCCAGGTCTTATCATCGATTTTTATATTAGCTTTTTCTAACAACTCTGTATTCCCAGTAAGCGCGTCGATGACAAATGAGAATGGCATTGCATACAATCCGTCCTCATCCTGGGAGTTCTTAAAGATATTTTGATAGTACTGATTTCGATCAAATTCTGAGTCCTGATCCATCAGATCATAGAAATTAGTCAGCATGTTTTTGGCGACATATTTGTCCTGCGGCAGATCGTTCATTACGATGATGTCTGCCCCTTTGCCGGACATCATCTGTGTGCTAACCGTTTGTATATATTTCTCAACATCGCTCTTTGAGAATGATTCGCTCGATGTCATTTCCTCCGTTTGAGGTCTGGCTAGATACTCTTTGATTTCAATTTGTATATCTGGGCGAATTTTTTTATATTGCTTAACCGCCTCATCTAAATAAGGAGTTACCGCCATGGTCGCAATCTCAATCTTATTGCCATTCTGGCCTGATTGTTCATTAGTTGATCCTTCTGTACCTGATCCCACGCTGCTGCTAGAGCATCCCGATAATACGACTATCATTGCTAATAAGGACAAAACCCATCTTCTTTTCAAATTCATTCATTCCCTTCAATATACTCGGATTCGATTACCTTCCTGAAGTGGTTCACTTGATTCAATAATGATCTCATCATCAGGACTTAAGCCGCTCACAGCTACAACCTCATCCTCGGTTGAATCACCCGTTACAATATAAGCCTTGCGTGCATTAAACGTATTGCCGAGTGAGCTTTTCTTCTCCTCAACTACAAAGACATAGCTTCCTGTTGTATCCTTATGAACCCATTTCTTTGGTAACACATAACCTTTTTCATTTGACTCCTTCTTTATATCCAGACTGACTTGTTCGCCACCTTTAATACCATCATCGGAGACAGAAACGACAACCTGATAACTCGATTTATCGGATGAATCTTCTTCACTGCTCTCATGGGATGCAGCTTTAATCTCTTCAATTACACCGTTAACCAGTGTATTGTCTTTCTGCAATCGAACAGAAACCTTAGATCCAATCTCGAATAATGCCGTATTATCCGACTCGACAGCAAATGAAAATTCGAAGCCCTTACGACTATCCATTAAGGTCAGGATTGTCCCCCCTTGTGAAGCATTCATACTATCCTCTGCTGTAATCTTTGTTACTTTTCCATCAAAGGGGGCCGTCAGTGTCTGTTTATCCGCTTTATCTTTGCGCAGCTTATTCATCTTTCTTTGCGCCAGTTCAAGATCCATACTATCCAGTTCAAGAGCTCGCTCTGCCTTGGCAATCACCTGCTCATCACCATCTATCAAAGCATTCAGCATATCCTCCTCCAGAATCTCCCGATTTAACTGTTGTTTCTTTAGCGCCGTTTCCTCTTGATAAATCTGCTCATCCAGATCAGAGCTATCAAATGTCACGAGCTTTTGCCCCTTCTTAACCTCATCATTCTCTTTTACATGTACCTTCACAATTTTTGAGCCAGTCTCATTCAACAAATCCACCTGCTTTCGAGGTGTTAAGACTCCACTCCCTTTAACCTGATGAACTAATGATTTCGAGGTAAGTTTCTCCGTAACTACTTTGGGCAGCGTCATCGTTTCGAGTGTGCTGCTAAAGAAAGTCAGGCCAGCCAATATCGCAAAGAACAATACAAACAAAGCAGCCGTTAATCGTTGTCGCTTAGATGTGCTTGTCATCTCATTTCCCCTATCCTTTAATTCCAGAAAGCTCTATACCCTCAATAAAATACCGTTCCGCCAAAAGAAACAAGAGAATCATAGGCGTCATATACAAGACCGCAGCTGCAAAGGATACCCCAAGCGCATCTTCCTGTAGACGAGATAGAAAAATGGACAAGGGCTGCAAATTGGCATCCTGCAGAAAGATCAGGGGCTGCTCCACCATATTCCAGTAATCTGCAAACAGCAGAACAACAAGCGCTGCCATTCCAGGTTTAACCATGGGCAGGACAATCCTGATAAAGGATCGAAAATAACCCGCCCCATCCATTTGGGCTGCTTCCATATATGCCGTTGGAATTTGGAGCATAAATTGTCTGAGCAGGAACACACCAAACGCCGCAAATATCCCTGGTAAAATAATGGAGCTTGGACTATTAATCAGCCCTAGCCGATCGGACATGATATAGTTCGGCACAAGCGTGACCTGGAACGGCATGAGCATCGTGATCAGATACACAATAAATAAAGGCTCTCTGCCAGGAAATCGCAGCTTGGCAAATGCAAATGCCGCTAATGTTGCCACCACGACCTGGCCTATAATGATTGGAAACACCATAAATACAGAATTCCAAAACATACGAAGAAATTGTGAGGTTGAAATAAGCACCTTATAAAATTGCTCCAGCGAAACCCAATCTGGAACCAGCTTCAAATTCACAAAGTCATTCATCTGTGTATTACCTAACATGCCGTAATTCAGCATAATTTCCTTCTCCGTCATCAAGGAGCTTACCATTGTGAGCACAACTGGAAATAGCATTACCAGCGCGATTACGGCTAAGAAAATAGTAAGTAGCAGTGTTCTTATCTGTTTCTTGTTCATCTACACCCCTCCCTTTACTCCATAAATGAACGGAACTTATGTTCAACTCGGAAGAGCATCAACACAATGACTAAAATGCAGAGCACCATTAAGAAAGCTGCAGCCGACAGCTTCTGAATATCGAGCGATAAGAACATATTGTTCATATAGTGCTGAAGCATATAGATACTGTCATGAGGATAGTCACCCGCAACTAAATAAATTTCCCGAAATACCTTGAATGAGTTCAGAATCGACATCAGCATCACTAAAAATCCTGTCGGTATTAAATAAATCAAGGTGATCTGGTGCTTACGAGCCCAGCTTGCACCTTCCAGGTTTGCTATCTCATAATATTGATCTGGGATATTTTGCAGTCCAGCCAAGAATAGAAGCACATTATAGCCAATGTTTTTCCATACATAGATAAAAATAATGACCCCTTGCGCCCACTCTGATTTCATCCAATCGATCCGCTCAATTCCAATCCACTCTAATGCATGATTGAAAAAACCATTCCAGTCGAATAGGATCTGCCATACGAGCACAATTGACGCTACTGGAACAACCAGTGGCAGTACATAAGATGTACGCAGCCAATTCCGAAGGTAGACTCGTTTGTTAAGCAGCATGGCAAGAGCAAGTGACAACAGAATAAGGATCGGAACACCAATTATTGTGAACCAGAATGTATTCCCTGCCGCCTTTTGAAAGGACGAGCTAGCTAATAGGCTCTGATAATTGGCAAACGATAACCCTGCCTCACCACTTGGATTCTCAAATGAAAATACAACACTTTGACCAAACGGAATCAAATAAAATAGCGCAAACCCGATCAAACTCGGAGCAAGAAAGCAGAACGCCACAAGAATCTCCTTGCGAGCCAAATATGAAATTCTCACAGCCTCAACCTCCTTTCGAGCTTGTTCCATACAAGCAACATGTTTACCGTACAAATAACTATTCTATAGATCAGCTTCGGTATTAATTTGGAGCAATTGTGGAAAAAGTATGGAAAAGCCCGCTTGAAAGGACAACTTTGTTAGAATAATAGATGTATTGGTCAGGAGGTCTGTTGATGAAGAACTATCAAATCGCAATCGTTGAAGATGATTGTCATATAAGAGATATCGTTGAGAATTATTTACAGAAGGAAGGCTATAGCACCATATCATTAGGTTCAGCAGAAGAAGCGCTCATGTTATGGAACACAGAGCGCCCGGATATGTGGATTCTAGACATCATGCTTCCAGGTATGAATGGCTATGAATTCTGCAAACAAATACGCAAGGAAGCCGAAGTTCCTATTATTATGATCTCTGCTCGTGATGAGGAAGTAGATAAGATACTTGGACTTGAGCTTGGAAGCGATGATTATTTAACTAAGCCTTTCAGCCCACGTGAGCTGGTCGCACGAGTAAATCGTTTATTCCATCGGCTTAACTCCCTTACAGAAAGATCAGAACAGAGTATAGTCTCTTCTAAATCAAACGACCTCATCATCGATGAGCTTCGTCTAGTATTAGATAGTCGTCTGGTTTACTGGAGGTCTAAAGAAATTGAAATGACGGTGAAGGAATTTTCATTGCTTCATACCTTAGCAGCGCAACCGAATCGTGCTTTTTCTCGCAATGAGTTGTTAACTTTAGTGTGGGGCGATGACTATTTCGGTAGCGATCGGGCAATTGACGATTTAGTCAAAAGACTTCGTCGTAAAATGGAAGACCTGCCTCTTGAAACCGTTTGGGGCTATGGTTATCGAATGCGCGTGGATGGAGTGAAGACCTAACATGAAACTAATCTATAAGCTTCATTTATCATTTGGAATATTACTGGTATGCGTACTCGTACTTACAGCTACATTCGTTTATCCTCTACTAATGGACACACTAATCAATAATCAAAGAGAAGAGCTAAGATCACAAGGCAGTGCAATGATGGAGTTGGTCAATTCGTTACCTGTTCAAGACCTAACACCTTCTCAGTCAGCAGCAGCTATCGTACAGCCGGCTCAAGAAATTAATAGATCCGTCGATGCGTTACTCATAGAGCCGAATCGTAATATATTATTTAGTACAATGACTGAAGCGCAGACACAGACATGGCTACCGCTCATTGAACAGCATTCAAGTCACAATCAGCAGGATTTATGGGAAAATGGACAGGAGAAATATATTGTTGAGACCTTAACTTCTAATCCACAGAATCTTGATCCAGCTAGTGCTGTAACCCCAGCCACCCTTGTCTTGTCTACACCGCTGAGCAAAGTGAAATCATATCAATCAGAGCTTTTTACAAGAATGATGTTCATTATGGTGATTGGGGGCATTATTGCCTTTGGCCTAAGTTTATTTATTACCAAACGTCTCGTTACTCCTCTTGAGAAATTAAAGCTTGAGCTCAAAAAAGTTGAAAAACGCCAATTCGATGAGGTGCAGCTCATTCAAACTGGCGGGGAAATTGGTGAGGTAGCCCAAAGTGTCCATCATCTCGCAGGAGAACTTAAACAATACCATCATGCTCAAAGACAATTTTTCCAGAATGCTTCTCATGAACTTAAGACCCCACTAATGACGATTCAAGGTTATGCAGAGGGAATACGAGATGGTATTTTCACCGGGGATCGTGCTGACAATGGTCTTGATGTCATCTCAAGTGAATGTGAACGACTTAAGGGAATTGTTACAGAGATGATCTTGTTAGCCAAGCTTGAAAGTGAAGATGGTATTTTTGATCAAGAAGAAGTGTCAGTAGAACAATTAATCGATAAAACCGCCGATCGAATACGTCCATTAGCTATAAATGAGAGAGTTGACATCAAAGTAAAGTACGAGGTGGATAACCCGAGAAAACTTCATATTCATGGAGATTCGGAAAAACTCTTACAAGCAGTACTAAATATTATGAGCAATGCGATCAGACATGCATCACAAGCCGTGGATATAGAAATTTCGGAGCAGGATGGACAAGTGCAGATCGATGTCATTGATGATGGTCAAGGTATTCCTGATCAATTACTGCCTCAGCTATTTCAGCGTTTTATTAAAGGTAAGAATGGAGAAACGGGACTTGGACTCGCCATTTCACGTGCAATTGTTGAACGGTGCGACGGTACTATATCCGCTCATAACGGAGAGCAGGGTGGAGCTATCTTTCGAATGAGTTTCCCTTCAAAATAAATGCATTCTGATGCTCAAAGATTGTCATCGAATCGAATACGAACTCTTTCTATGATGCCGCCAGAAAGCTCTATACTTTGTATGACTTTTTTGGCAAAGAGCCATACTAACCCTCACAGACTATGAATATCCCGAAGGAGAGTACTGATGAGCGAACAACAATGGCTGATTCCAGCAACCAAGGGATTGGGCTTCAAGTTGGACAAAGGACAGATTGTCCGGGTAACCGATGTAGAGGGTGAGCAGGTAGCCGATTTCGCTGCTTATAACGCCGTTGGCCCTAATGAACGGATTGACCCCGGTGTAACGATAGATGCTCTAGGCAAGATGAATGTGCTCCCGGGGGACATCCTCTATTCCAATCAATACAGACCACTGCTTACGATTATTAAGGATACTGTGGGCCGTCATGATTTCATTAACTCTGCCTGCCGTCCCGAGATGTACGAGGTGCTGTATAACAAAAAGGAACACGCCAGCTGCTACAATAACCTGAATGAGGCACTGGCGGAGTTTGGCCTGCCCGCTCCCGATCAGCATTATCCGTTTAATCTTTTTATGAATACTGTCATTGATCCTTCTGGAAAAGTCAGCGTGGAGCGACCGCTTTCTAAAGCCGGGGATTATATTGAGTTGCGGGCTGAGATGGATCTGATCATTGCCATATCGGCTTGTCCCTGCTCCGAAAGTGTCTGCAACGGGTATAAATGTACACCGATTGCCGTGGAGATCCTTTAGAGTATGTCGCAAAGAGGATAGCGCCCACTAGGCTTGTCTTCTAACTTACCCACTTCTTGAATAGAATGACTTGTACAAGTTAACATCTCATTCAAGGAGCGATGACCATGAATAGCTTTTTAACCTATATCGTACTCGGCATTTCATTATCTGCACCTATTGGTCCCATCAATGCAGCCCAGCTCGACCGGGGAGCGCGGATGGGATTTTTCCAATCCTGGATGATCGGACTGGGGGCTATGTGTGCGGATTTAGTGTATATGCTACTCATTTACTTTGGACTAGCCCACTTTCTGAATACCCCGTTTATGAAAACCTTCCTGTGGACATTCGGCAGCTTCGTTCTCCTTTATACCGGAATTGACACCTTAAAAAATATCAATGCCGTGCCTGGATCCGCCTCACGAGGTGCACAGACCGGCACTAGCGCCTTCCGTTCAGGCTTTTTGATGGCACTAATGAACCCACTCAGCATTCTGTTCTGGTTAGGTATCTACGGCTCCATTCTGGCCAAAAGCATAGAAAATCAACATTTCGATCAGGTGCTGTGGAACAGCATTGGTATTTTTGTCGGTATCCTACTCTGGGATGTAGTGATGGCGATGCTGTCTAGCTTCCTTCATCGGTTCACCGGCCCTTCTATGCTCCGGTTCATTTCCCTTGCCGCGGGGATTTGCCTTCTTGGTTTTGGCATCTACTTCGGTTTACAGGCTTTTACACAGTTGTTTGGCTAATACGTTTAACAGGCAAGAGCTTTCCTAGGCCTTCACCCATCTCCCTCCCTTCGCATAGGATGTTTTGAACTTAACGAGGAGGGTGTTTTTGGATGGCCCATTTGAACACAAAGGTCTGGCTGGATGAACATCTGGCTGAGCTGCCGTACTGGCAGCAGGATGCTTTTCGTCAATTTACATCTATGATTGCAGATCCCGAAGGCAAATATCCCTGTATTCCGGGACGTCAGGGGTTTCTGTCCAATCATTTGCGTTTTGGCTTCGTAGCTGATCCACGAAGTGAAGAGTCTGCAATAGAGGTCGCTCAATTACTTCGTCAATATGGGGAATGCTCGCGGGAAACCGGTAAATATGCCTCTCTTGTCCTGTTTTTTGAAACACCGGCAGATCTGGCAGAAGGCTACTCCATTGAGGAATATGAGAATTTGTTCTGGTCCATTCTGGGCCGCGTCAGTGCGGTGGACACGGTGCCCTGGCCGGATGAAATTTCTACAGATCCCGCACATCCTTCGTGGGAGTTCTGCTTTGATGGACATCCTTATTTCGCGTTCTGCGCAACCCCGGCACATGAGCTGCGGAGAAGCCGCCATACCCCTTATTTTGTCATTGCTTTTCAGCCGCGTTGGGTGTTCGAGAATATTAATGATTCTACCGCATTTGGCCGCAACATGAAGAAGCAGATCCGCAAGAAGCTCGCTGACTACGACAGTGTTCCCGCACATCCTTCCCTTCAATGGTATGGGCAGGAGAGCAATTTAGAATGGAAGCAATATTTTCTACGAGATGACGAGAGTGCACCGTCTAAATGTCCATATACTTATATGAAGAACAAGTTCAAAGCAATAGGAATGAAATTTCACTCTTAAGCGCTTATGAAGTTTGTCCGCGTTTTTTCAAAAGGTGCTCCCTAAACCAGGTAATCAACGCAATGACACAGATGATCAGAAGGCTGGACCAGAAGCCGGGACGGCCCCCTTTTTCAAAAAGTGTACCTGCCACGGCAGTAATGATCAGCGCCATAGCGACCATGGATCTAATCCAACCGCCCATCTTTGGTCTCAATAACTTAAGGAAAGAGGCAAGGATAAATAGCCATGTGTACAAAATAACTAGACCGGCTGCCGTGGTGATATGCTCAAAAATTTGCTTTGGCAGAAACAAGCTCAGTACAATTGTCACGCACAGGCCCAGCATATTGATACCAAGCGCGTAGAGCGGCATCTTTCTTTTTCCTTTGGTCACCGCCAGCCAAGAAGGAGCATCTTTATCCTCGGCCAAGGTTACCAGCATAGTCGAGACCGCATACAATGAAGCCACTAAAATAGAGAACCCGGCCACGATCATTACCCCGTTCAGTACATATACAAGAATAGGTAGTCCCATCGCTTCAAGTGCAGCAATAATTGAGCTTTGATCAGGTCTCACTTTCTCAGGGCTCACGAATAATAATGCAAGTCCTATCGACAGTACATACAGCAGGGTCACGCCCAGCAGCATAAACCTGCCTGCTTTCGGAGCTTCTTTTGAGTCTCGTAGGTCCATCGCCATAAAGCCCATTACCTCAATACCCCCAAAAGCATAGAACGCATAAAGTAACCCTTTCCAAGCACCCATCCATCCTTTATTCAACCATGCTGCCGAACTGTGAACCGTATCCCAATTCCCCCTTCCCCTCAAAAGGGCAATCACGGCGACCACGATGAACATCAGTACCGCGGCGATTTTGATCATGGCGAATAGATTTTCCGCTTTGTTAATCCCCTGGCTACCTAGAATAATGACCAGCAGACCCAGTACAGCATAAATTGCGGTAAAAACCCAAAGCGGCCAACTCGGAAACCAGACCCGCGAAAACAGGCCCAAAGCAGTCAAGGTACTGCCGAGTATTAGAATTTCTGAGCACCAATAGATCCAGCCCATGCCAAACCCGGCCCAGCGGCCAAAAGCCTCTTTGGCATAACTACGAAAAGAGCCCTTTTGAGGATTTTGTATAGTCATTTGGGCCAGCGCCTCATAGACGAACAGAGTTGCCACAGCCGCCAACACAAAAATAACCAACACCAATAATCCGCTCTTACGGATAGCGATGCTGGAACCAAGAAAGAATCCCGTGCCAATCGTGCAGCCTACACCAAATAGAGTAAGCTGCCACCAAGGTAGCTTGCCAGTTGGAGCACCCATATGTATATCCCCTCCGTCTGGTTTTACTATGCGTTATCGGGTGCTATTTTATTCTGGTACAAGCTTAGGCAGGCACAAGAAAACCCGGCCTCTGTTCAATAACGAACGAAGCCGGGTAATTTACAATTTAGAGATCGGTAGTGCTCTAGTTGCTTGTCGGCATCTGAGGAGATCCGGCAGCAGGAACATAGGCATCCAGCATCTGCTGTATTACTGAAACCTGAAGCTGCGGAACCTGATAATAGGCATGTTTGTTCTGATAAAGGAACAACTCATATCCCATTTCAATAAAATGCTGCACCTGTGAAGCCAGCACCCGCCGCAGCGCTGGGTTCGTCACTTCCGGTGAAGACATGGCCAGCAGTGAGGCATGGGATTTGATTAGACCCAGCATATACCCGCTGACGCCCGCATCTTTCACATCCGCCAGTGACGAGTTAGGCTTCTTGGGCGGGGCCGGTTGGAGGCCGTAAACCGGCTGTGTCATATTCGGGATAAGATAGGTAGCCGTTTCCTGGCTTGGCTTTTGCCCTGTCTTAAAGCATTGGCAGGTCAAGTTGTACTGATCCAGCATGAAATTGTACTGCCGATCCAAGATAGACAGTAGCTCTTGATCCTGTACAAAGGTTCTGAACATCATGAACTGGTCCAGTAAATTGATCTGGCAGGACAATACCTCGTGCACATCGAACATTTCGTGAGCGCCATGACCTAGCTGCTGTCCGCCCATCGTTATACTTCCTAACTGTGGTTGCTGCTGCAAATTATATTCTCCTTTGTTCTTAGATGAGTACCCTCTATAATATGAAGGACAAGATAGCCAATTATGCACGCAGTTATATTTACATCCCTCCATATCTAAGTCAAAGTGCCTCACTTACTGCAACCTTCTTATTTTGAATCCGAAGATTCCTTCTATGTGTCGTGAATAATCCGAAGTACCCTAGCGTTACGAGGATACAGATTATAACATCAACTACAATTAAGTTCTGATAATTCCCAAAATAATCGAAGGATAGGCCTCCGATTAATACACCTACTATACCGCCGCCCTGGTGCATGAGAAGTAGAACACCGGTATGTTTTCCTTTACCCTTTGCAAACTCATTAATGACAAGCATTCCACCTGGTAATGCACTTAAGTAGGTAATTCCGAACGCTATAGCAAAAAGAATAGGTGAACTTCCCAAGTGCATAAAGAGGAAAGCAAAACCTATAATACGTATGCCATACAATAGAGACATCATCATTAATTTATTGTATCGGTCCAGAAAATAACCGCAAATGAGTGCCCCCGTGATTTCCATAATACCAAGGATGCTCATAGATAGGGCGATCATGCTTGGTGATACATCTGCCAACTGATGTATGGCTACCAAATTCATCTCGACGGATCCCATATTGATACCGCAGGTGAACAGCGCAATCGCGACTACGACAAAGATAGGAAGAGAAATAAATTTCTTGGACGGTGGAGTTACTCTAGGTGATGTATCTTGACCTTCGACTTCTATTGAACGATCCGAAGGAGCTCTCTCCGTATTTTTCTGTTCTGAACTCTTAATTCCTAACCAAATTACGGGAAGTGTTACACAAACACCTAGGATAAAAGAAGCCATAAAAGCGTTTTTCCAAGTCAGCCAGTCCATGGATACGAAAATGGGTGTAATAATCGCTAATCCTACAGAAGAGGCACTCGCCAGCAAGGCCATTGCTTTAGCCCGATGATGCCGAAACCATTCAAACATCAATATATAATTTGTCGTCGCCCCAATACCTGCCAAACCAGAGATAACACCGTATCCAATAAAAAAGACAATAGGATGGTGGCCTAACACGACAATACCAGTACCCAAAGTACTCATGATTGCACTTAACATTAGTATCTTCTTTGTGCCATAACGATCCACGAGCCAGCCCCCCAAAGGCGCGCATACGGCTACGATGAATAAATTGGTGGACCATGCCATTGAGATGAATCCCCTGCTAATCTGTAAATCCGTCGATATTTGCACCTGAAAAAAAGACAAGCTGAAGCGAGTCAATGCACCAATAAATCCAATAACCCAGAGAGATCCTAATCCAATCCATGCATACCTGGATTCCTTAAACCATGTCGTTTCCATTATGGTTTCCACCCCTGTCTATTATAAAAGATACCGATTGGTATCTTTTATAATAGCATAGATGCTTTTTTTTGCAACAGAATAATTTCATTTGATATACTACGTGTACATATACAATTAAGGACGGAGGATGACAATGGAAAAGGGTGAGAAGACTCGCAATTACATCATAGCTAAAGCCGCTGAACTGTTTAACCAGAAAGGATATTCGGGCTCATCCTTATCTGATATAACTGAATTGACAGGCATTAAGAAAGGTGGCATTTATCGTCATTTTTCAAGTAAGGATGAGATTGCATATGAAGCCTTTAGCTATGCAGGTAGTATTGTGGGGGCCCAACTAGCTCATGCCATTAGTCAGCAAGAAACGGCCTCTGGCAAGCTATTAGCTTATTTACATGTGTATGAGAAAGTAGTTGAAGCGCCACCCTTTATTGGGGGGTGCCCGCTCCTCAACACGGCTATTGAAAGCGACGACAGTCATCCAGGCTTACGTGAAAAAGCCCAGCAAGCCCTTATAGGCACACTGGAATCCAAAAAGAAAATCATTTCTGAAGGTGTACAAAGTGGTGAATTCAAAGCAGATCTCAACATTGAGGCACTAGCTACCTTCTCCCTTTCCATCATGGAAGGCGGCATCATGATGAGTAAGCTCGAGGGCAATAATCGGCATATACGGATGAATATCAAGAGCTTTGCTGCTTATTTAAAAAAAGAGTGCCTACGCCAACCTAGTTAGTTCATTCAAAACTTTTTTAACATACAAAGATTTTAAAATAAAAAGGAGCTTCGTCACTACTCACGAGGCTCCTTTAACTTATTCTTAGTTCCTTAACTTTATTTATGTTCCAACCACTGACATTCTGTGATTTCTATTTCTGTAAATGTTGCTTTAAATGACGAATCCTCTGGGCTACAAGCATATAAACCAAAGTTGATATGCTCACTTCCTTCAAACAAATGAAAAATACGCATCTGCTTAAATGTAATCCCATCAAGAGAGTTTTCAACACAGAAGTCACTCTCACGCCGACTTAATCTGTAATACATTGTTTTTATTGTTGCGTCGATATCTGTTGTTGCCCAATCCGAATATCCGTGATTCGTAACTACACTACCCAATCTTTGATATTCTTCATTCTCATATTCAATCGATGCCTTGAACCAATTGTCACTGTCCTGATAAATAATGACTCCACACTGGTCAAATCTATGAGCGCTGTCAAAATCAGTTTTCACTATTAAAGAAAAGTATTTCTCGTCAGTCCTCATTAGCAGCGCAGGTGCAGTATCATTTCTGAATCCATAATAGGTACGTTGCCAAAAATCAGTATTAGGCTCAGTTACAATTTCAATCTTCTCATCTGTAATAGAAAAAGTGCTTACTGGATACTGCCAAAAAAGATTTTCTTTTAAAAATTTCATCTCACTACTCCTTATCTAGTTCCCTCTTTACCCTTGAATGTCCCTCCTGGCATCTTGCTCGGCGAGAATCTCTTTGTCCTCCGCGTTATCTCTCGTCACTTTCTGAACGCCAACGGCGCTATATGAAATCAACAGAATAACAGCTATATAATACCCCTTTACATTCAATTGAAATGGAGCATTGTACAGACCAATAAAGAACATTACATACCCAATAACCAAGCCTGCAAAAGCCATAATTGTGAAAGCCCCTGTATTTCTCATCCTGTGTTTCGGATTTTCTAGCTTAATTTCTTTATCCTCTGAGTTGTCTCTAACGACCTTTTGCACAACGATACAGCTAATCGTAATTAACACCATGCAAAGCAAATAATACCCTTTCACGTTCAATTCCCAATCGTCGTTGTACACCCCCAAACAGAATAGAAAAAGACCTGCAGCCAATGCAAAATACGATACCCCTGTGAAAGCAGCTGTGTTGCGTTTACGATACCTCTGATTCATCTGACGATTCCTCTCCCAATACAGAATTGAATGGTGTTATAGCCTTCTTCACTATACCGTGGAACATCGGTAAAATTCTACCATTAATTAGGTTGTTTTGGGAAAACACAAAGAAAACGGTCTCAGTCCCAGGCAATTCAGGACTAAAGCCGCCTCCTATATTTTCTGCAACTTTATGATTTAGAAAAAATGCTACTCCCTTTCCTGATCCACCAATTGCTGCTGTGCAAGACGAATCATCTCGCGGACCATCGATCCACCAATTTTTCCGCCAATCTGACCCACTGATTCTGTACTCAAATGTCCATTCTCACCGTGTTCCAATGGGATACCAAGTTCTTTTGCGACTTCATATTTCACATCATCAGGCCGCTCCGGATCTACATCATAACCCTCGCGCCGCATCACCTCGGCCTTAAACGTTTGCATCCCGCGATTGACTCCCGGCACTGCATATTTCCTGTTTCTTCTGGACATCCCTTATCCCCTCCTAACATGTTTTAAGTAACATGCCCGGAAAACGAAATATCCACCCCTGTTGATTTGCTCCGATTATTTCCAAGAGGGCGCTGAAAGGCCAACTGCTGTCAGGGTGCTTGCCCTCTGTTTCTTATGCATAAATTTTGCTTGAAGGTGACGTTACGTCACCTGCTATACTAACTGAGAACAACACGCTGGAGCAATCGATTGGATGTGAGAAAGGATGTACAAAGAGAACTATTTAACGACAGGGCAGCTTGCAAAGCGTACAGGAATAACGGTCAGGACATTGCGATATTACGATCAGATTGGGCTTCTAATTCCAGAAAATCATCATGCGGGATCGATAAGATCTTATAACATGAAAGACCTAGAAAAATTGCAGCAAATTCAAACGTTGAAATACTTAGGGCTATCACTTCAAGAAATAAAAGACATCTTAGATGCAGAGTCGCTATCCATAGGGGAGATCAGACATTCATTACAAGCACAGCTCGATGTTCTACAGAGAAAAATCACTCATACGGAGCATGTAGTTCATGCAATACGAGATGCTATGCAAATGTCGGTCAATCGGTCTGATTGGAACCACTTAGCAAATGTTATTCAAACCTTGCAGAGTAAGCAAGATTGGGGGGAACAGTATCGGACGGCGAGCCGCTTGCAAACGCGGATACATCTTTATGACAAGTTCAGTACAAATCCGCAAGGCTGGCATAATTGGGTGTTTGAACAACTGGAGGTGCACCCTGGAGCCCACATTCTAGAGTTAGGTGGCGGCGATGGAACCTTTTGGATAAGAAACGCCGAACGAATTCCAAGCAGTTGGCGCATCACACTTACTGATATTTCGAGCGGGATGGTAGAAGAAGCACGTTGCCGCTTAGGAAGTAAAAGTTCACAGTTTAAGCTCTTATCTGTTGACGCGCAACAAATCCCCTTCCACGATGAGCATTTCGATGTGGTTATCGCTAACAACATGCTGTATCACGTGCCGGACATCCCTAAAGCGATCCACGAGATACACCGCGTACTAAAGCGAGGAGGTATAATATGCACCTCTACAATGAGCACTCAACACCTACAAGAGATTGAACAATTGGCGGTCTCGTTCGACCCCGACCTTCATGTATTGGATCAAGCTATTAAACGATTTAATCTGGGTAACGGAGGAGACCTGCTGTCTTCTTGCTTCTCCGATCTTCGGTTACTACGTTACGACGACCGTCTGTTAGTCGACGAAGCTGAACCCCTGATTGAATATATGATATCGACCCCGATGAACGCAAAAGAGCGACTTGTCGGTGCGGCTATAGACGAATTTCGAAACTACGTCAATCGGCTTCTACAGGAGAATGGAGCCCTCGAAATGACTAAAGAAAATGGGATTTTTCTAGGGAGGAAATGAGATGAAGGCACAGCATTACAACCCAAGAGTACGGATCATAAAAGAGGAACTTCTATCGGATAACTGGTACACCTTAAAGAAGATCACATTCAAGTATGAAAAAGAAAATGGACAATGGGAGACACAATCCCGTGAAGTGTATGACCGAGGCAACGGAGCGACCATTCTACTCTATAATCGACACAAACAAACCATCGTACTTACGAGACAATTCCGAATGCCTACTTATCTAAACGGCAATGTGACTGGAATGCTTATCGAAACCTGCGCGGGGCTACTCGATAAAGAAACACCAGAAGAAAGTATTCTGAGGGAAACGGAGGAAGAGACGGGGTACCGTATCGACCGAGTGCAGAAAGTTGGCGAGGTCTATATGTCACCAGGATCTGTTACCGAAACCCTGCACTTCTTTGTAGCTGAGTATAGTGATGTCATGACAAAAGGTCCGGGTGGGGGACTTGAGGAGGAACAGGAAAATATTGAAGTAGTGGAACTTTCGTTTGCTCAAGCGCTTGACATGGTCCAAAGCGGCGAGATTCGTGATGCTAAGACGGTAATGCTGCTCCAATACGCTCAGATCCAAGGTCTCTTGAAGGTAAAATCAAAACCGCTGCATATCCTTATCGCTGGCCCGTATCGTTCTCGAACCAATGATGATCCAGTATTAATCGAGGAAAATGTCAAATACATGAATAAAATTGCTCTTCAAGTTTACGAGGCTGGGCATATGCCAGTGCTGGGGGAGTGGTATGCTTTGCCTCTTATTGCTACAGCCGGTTCCACTAATCTAGGAGACGACGTTTTCAACCGGATTTTCCATCCGTCTTCCATTCGCCTGCTTAATTACTGTGATGCCGTGCTTCGAGTTGGAGGATCATCTCAGGGTGCCGATGAAATGGTACAGATTGCGCAAGAGAAAGGATTGTTGATTTACGAAAGGCTGGATGAACTTCCGTTATTGTGATAATAAGCATTTTTTTCTGTTTGATGATGTACTCTTGATTTAAGTCAATGCCCGCCATACTACTCCTAATTACAATGAAAATAAAAAGTCCTTTAGGAGGCTATCTATGGCTATCTCAGAAAAAGATCTATCGAATCAGCGAAAGTCCGCTTTAACTGCTGGAATCTCACTTATTATCATGACCCTTGCCTCATTTTTTTCGTATGGCTTTGTCCATGGGAATCTTGTTGTTCAGGGCGATGCCAGCGCCACATTCAATAACCTTGTGTCATCCACTAACCTTTTCAAAGGTGAAATTTTGGGTTGGATCATCATTATGATTACTGACATCCTGGTCGCCTGGGCGTTTTATGTGTTTCTAGAACCGATTAACCAAAAGCTTTCCTTACTCGGCGCATGGCTTCGTCTAACCTATTCCGCTATATTGGGAATTGCTATACTAAACTTGATAGTTGTGCTGCTGCTCACGGGAAATACAATCGACTTTTCCTCATTAAAAATCGAACAGACTCAAGCATTTATGATGTTATTTCTGGAAGCATTTCAATGGATTTGGTCTATGGGGTTAGTCGTTTTTGGCGGGCATCTGTTAATTGTGGGCTATGTGGCTTTAAAATCTGACATCATCCCTAAAGTAATCGGCATCTTATTGCTGCTTGCTTCAATAGGTTATATGATCATTCATCTAAGCAAAATATTTCTCCCACAATACGAAGGGGTCATTACAATATTAAATTATGTTTTCACTATTCCTATGATTGTAGGAGAACTAGGCTTTGGGATATGGCTGCTGCTTAGAGGAGGAAAACTCCACAAAAGTGTATGACTTTCTTTTTAGTTATCACTGGAATGAACCCGCTTCTTAATTCTACTTAATGACTCTGGTGTCATCCCCAGATAGCTGGCCAATTGATGCTGAGGTACGCGAGTGAGTAAGTGAGGTCTTTTTCGCAACAAAGCTTTGTAACGTTCTTCAGGATTGGAAGCGATAAATGAAGTTAATTCATCCTGTACCTCACCTAAGTTTTCCTCTACCATTTTGCGGATCATCGTTTCCAATTGCGAGTGTTTGTGAAGCATGTCTTGTTCCGCATTAAGTTCACCAACCACCAATGTGCTATCTTCCAGACAGGTTAAGGTGTACGCAGAGGGCTTACTTTCTTGATGCCGATTAAAAATCGAAGCCGCTTGCTCTTCTGTGTAGAAATTAGATGTGACTTCTTTTCCCGATTCATCTATCGAGTACTGCCTAACACAACCTTTTAGCACGAAAAAACATTTTGTGGGAACATCTCCTTGTCTAAGGAGCACTGTCCCCTTTTTAAATTCCTCTATAAGGATACCCTCAACAATATCCTGCTGATCCTCTTCGTTAAGAGATGTAAATTTACTCATATACTTATACAATATATTTTTCATCTCTCTCTCCAATCTTCCGAAGTTAATGGCTCGCTTATGATGCCCTTGAAGCTATTTAGGCTCCCGAGAGGGAGCTTCTTGCCTTATTATACTAGCTCATACTAAAACAAATGCAACCTCTGAACTCTTCATACGCCGCTCGGCTGTGTCCGATAGCGAGCCACATATTCGGACGATCCCCCAAAACAGGGAGGCCCAACAGCCATTTCATGACTGTTGAGCCTCCCTTATCCTGTATATTACTTGTTCGCTAAGAAAGCATCGATTTGCGCTTGCAGCTCAGCCTGGATTTTATCAATGCCAGCTGATTTCAGCTGTTTGTTCAAATCTGCAAGGCCTTTGTCGATATCTTTAATTACGCCGTACTCAAGCGGAATGGCATAGCGGAGCATTACATTGCCCACATTGGCAATTTCCGTCTTTACTTTGCTATTGTCGAATACAAAGGTCTCAAGGGCATAGTGGTAGACGTTAGCTTCCCAGCCCTTAGCCAGATCGTTAGCTTCTTGAGGGAATGCTTCATTGTCAAGGTTGAGTGGCGAGTTGAAGTTCCAATTAGAGAAGCCGGTAAAGTTCGGATTTTTGTCGAGTGCTTTATATTTGGTGTCGCCAACCGGTTCATAGTGCACGCCACTAATTCCGTACATCATCAGGTCGTGCAGTTCTTTATCATTCTGCATCAGATCGATCAGCATCAAGGAACGTTCTACATTTTTGGAAGTCGCATGAATCGACGTACCGTTTTGTGTAGAAATCGCCACTGATTTTTTCTTCCCTTGGTTGATGTCGGCTAGTGCCACTTCATAAGGAGAATTTTCTTGGCGCATCAAGGCCATGAGTGCTCCAAGTGTTCCGTTATTATGCGTAATCGAGGCTGTTTTGCCTGCTTTAAAATCCGCCTGATGATCATTTTTGCTGTTCAGAACGTTTTTCGACCAGGCATTATTATCAGCGAGATCTTTGTAATACACGAGTAGATCCTTGAACTCTTGCGTTTCATAGACGTTAAAGACTTTGCCTGTTTCATCGGTCAATTTGAAGGCAAACGGAAGATCTAGGTCAAACATATTCCATTCGTTTTGCTGCTTCAGTAATACACGGTCCAAGTTATGATACTTCCAGTCTCCCGTTTCCGGAGTGAAAGGTGTAATTCCTTTTTCCTTCTCAGCTATCGTCTTCAAATAGGTAGCATATGCTTCCGGGCTGTTGATTTCAGGAAGATTGTATTTCTTACGCAAATCTTCACGATATAGAATCAGCTTTTCAACAGACTCTCCTCTGTTTTGCGGAACCATATACAGCTTACCGTTTACTTTTGCCTGATCCCAGCTCACATCTGACATAGCTTCCTTAGTTTGCGGCATATATTTGGTAAGCAGCTCGTCGGTCAATTCTAGGAATCCGCCTTTCAGCGCCTGATCATTATAACCAGCCCAGTTTGCCGAATAGATGAGATCAAAATCTTCATTTGCCGCCAGCTTCAGTGGATATTTTTGAGCCCAGTCAGACCAGTCCAAGAACTCGCCCTCAAGGGTCGCATTAATTTTTTCTTTCAGTTTCTTATTAATTTCAGCAAAAACACTATCATAGTCTATCGGTTTAGGCCCAACGAAGATCATTTTCAGCTTTACTTCTTTAGAGGTGTCTATAGTATCTGAAGTTTCGGCTGCATTCGTTGCACTCGCTGTTTCTGTAGGCTCACTTGTTACCTCAGCGGCATTATTGGTAGCCTTAGCGGGTGTATTGGCGTTGTTGTTGCCACCACCACATGCGCTCAAAATCATTACGAAGGTTAAAACGAGTGCGAGCATAATGAATCTATTTTTTCTCAGCATTTCAAGCCTTCCCCCTTGTATTAATTATATTGATAAACCGGATTTCCCCGGGTTCATCCTTTCACAGCGCCAATCGTCAAGCCTTGAACGAAATATCTCTGAACGAATGGATAAGCGAGCAGAATCGGACCTGTAGCTACAACCGTCATTGCCATCTTCAAGCTCTCGCTTGGGATCGATGTGGTTACGACTGCTCCTGCACCCATCATGGCTTTTCGCATGCCATCCATATTGCCAAGCATTTTGTACAAATAATATTGAAGCGGCATCAGCTTCTCATCGGAAATAAATAGAAGGGCATTGTACCAGTCGTTCCAATAGGCAAGAGCCAGAAACAAACCAATAGTCGCTAGCGCCGGCTTAGAGAGAGGCAGGATTAGACGGGCGTAGATCTTAAAATCGCCTGCACCGTCAATTTTAGCCGATTCTACGATTGCTTCCGGAATGCTGCCCATAAACGACTTCATAACAATGATGTAGAAGACGTTGAGCATCATCGGAATCACTAAAGCCAGCAATGTATCTTTGATATGGAGGTAATTGACCATAAGCAGATACCATGGAACCAGACCGCCGTTAAATAAAGTTGTAAAGAAAAAGAAGAACGAAAATTTATTACGCCATTTAAAATCTTTTCTGGATAGCGCATAAGCCGTCATCGAAGTCAGAAACAAGCCAAACAGTGTGCCTATTATAGTAACGCCTATGGTCACCATATAGGCTTGAATCATCTGGTCGGGATACTTAAACAAAATGCTGTAGGCTTCTGTTGAGAAGGCCGTAGGTATAAATTGATAGCCATCAGTTAATATTTTTGACTCTTCCGTCAGCGATGAAGATACGACAAGTATAAACGGGAATATACATAAAATTGCGAGAAAGATTAGGGATACATAACCAATACCCGAGAATATTTTACGATCGAGCTGTTTCATATCGTTACCTCCATTATGAAAACTGTACCTCTGATGCGGTTAGAATAAGGCGCGGTCTTTATCGTATTTACGAACAGCATAGTTCACAGTCATGATCGTTGCGAAGCCAAGAACGGACTGGAAAACGCCAGCCGCAGCCGACATGCCGATATCATTCGAAGTAATCAGCGATCTGAACACGAAAGTATCGATAACGTCCGTCGAAGAGAACAACAAACCGTTATTGCCGATCATGTTATAAAACATCCCGAAATCACCGCGGAAAATATTCCCGACCGCCAGCAGCACCAAAATAATAATCGTCGGGTAAAGATTTGGAATCGTCACTTTCCGGATCCGCTGAAAAATATTGGCGCCATCGATTTCAGCTGCCTCATACTGTTCAGTATCTATGCCCGTAATCGCGGCCAAGTACATTACCGTTCCGTATCCAAGGCCTTTCCAGGCGGAAACGAGAACTAGGATATACGGCCAGTAGGCAGGCGTATTGTAAATATCAATAGGTTCTAGCCCGAGTCCTCTAAGGAGTGCGTTCACAGTACCAATATCATAATTGAGCAGGTTATAGGCAATCGCGCCGACAACTACCCATGAAATAAAGTAGGGAAGAAACAACGCCGATTGCGTAATTTTGCGGAACCATTTGCCACCGACCTCAAACAACATAATGGCTGCAAAAATTTGCAAAGAGTTATTTACAACGATGAATGCAATATTGTACAATGCTGTATTCCGTGTTACCCGCCAAGCATCTCCTGATTCAAAGAAAAAGCGGAAGTTATCGAGCCCGTTCCAGGCACTTCCAAAAATACCGCCCGCGTAATCATAATGCTTGAAGGCAATAATAATGCCCGCCATTGGGACATAGGCAAACAAAAGAAAAAAAGCAACCGCCGGAGCCAGCATCAGCAACAGAACCCTATAGTTTTTTAAATCGCTCCAAAATGTATGCCCTTTCATCTTTGCACCCCTTTCTTCTCTATATCTCTCATTATAAAAGGACGGCGGCGGTGAGATAATTCAGCGAAACAACTAAACATAATACTAATTCAACGATTCATAAACAATTTCGATAAAAAAGAAGCCCCTGTTCCATATAGAACATGAGCCTCCCCAATAAGTAATCGATTCAGATTTTATTTTTCTTCCGGTACTCGCCGGGCGACATGCCCATATATTGCTTGAACTGCCTATTGAAATAAATAATATTTTTATATCCGGCTTGTTCCGCAATCTCATATACTTTTTTCGTTGGATCCTCGAGTAGCTCGCATACCCGCTTCATACGCAATTCACTTAGAAAATCGCTGAAGAGACTATTGGTTTCGACCTTGAACAGATGCCCCAGATAGTTAGGGGTAAAGTCGAAATGTGCAGCGACCTCGTTTAGCGTTATTTTTTGATCTAATCTTTCTTTCACATACTCCGTGATTTCATCAATTAACTTGCGCTTTTGCCTTTGGCGTTTCAAATAAAGCAGCTCCGACAGTTCAAAGAATCTTCTTCTCAGCCACGAAAGGATATCATGCACCGTTTCGAACTGAAACAGCACAAAAGGATGATGAGAATCCCAATTCAAAATCTCGTACAAATGCTCATTCATTTGCTGCAGATCAGCATGAAGCTTAGAGGTAATCCGGATAATGATATCGTAGATGTCGTTTTTCTGGGAGATCGGACTGTCTCCGGCAAATAGCTGAAGCAAGCAATCATCAATAGTGGTAAGGTCGTAGTCGAGCATAGCTTTAAGCATACGATCCACAATAACCTCTAAGTCCGAAGCCATCTTTTCCTTTGGTGACCATTCCGAGGCATCTTGGATCAACCTATTCTTCCCTACGATCCATTTAATGCTTAGCGCGGCCTGTGCCTGCCGATAGGAATCATGTAGCTTGACCGGGTCGGTTGTGTACATTCCTCTTCCGATCGTAATCGAACAGGAGAACTCCTGATAGAACGCCCGAATCAACTCTTCCAGCAAAGCTGTAAAATATTGTTCCTGAACCGCAGCAAGGATCACAAAGTGATAGTCATAAGTCGTAATCACCATGCCCAAATTTTGATCCTGAGCAAACTTTCGGATAAACTGATTGGCAGTGCTGCTCCATAAACTCCGCTCTTCTTCCGTCCAGGTTTGGATTTTTCGCGCCATGTCGTCGATCTCAATGATGGCAACCGCTGATGCACCTTGTAAGTATGGCGTGAGAACGTTATGAATGTGCGTTTCAACCTGTCCCGGTGCAGCCTCGTTAAACCAACGCAGCAGTAGCTCCTGATTAACAAGCGTCAGCGTTTCCGACAAGGAAGTACGCTGCGTCCTCTCTTTCTCAATCTTGGTGCAGAGTTCGGTCAGCGTCTCGTTCAGCTCGTCATCATCCACAGGCTTAAGCAAATAACTGTATGCGTTCAATTGAATCGCTTCCTTGGCATAATTGAAATCCTGATGTCCGCTAATAAATAGAATATGGACCTCTGGGTTAATCTCCTTCGCTTTCCGTGCAAATTCCACGCCTGACATAATCGGCATACCGATATCAGAGAGAATGATATCAACAGGGTGCTGCTCCATCAATTTTAGAGCGGCAAACCCGCTTGTTGCCGTTCTCACGCTATGCAAAGGCAAATGATCACTGCCGGCTACACGCCGTCTAAGCCATTCCAAATCGATTACTTCATCATCCACCAGCAGAACATTGATCTCCATCGCCATACTCCTCACTCCCCCATCACTTCCCTGATCTCTGCATTTTCCACCGGTAAAATAATTTGAACTGTCGTTCCCGCTCCAAAATAGCTACCGATTTGAATGCCGAAATCGCTCCCGTATCGCAGTTTAATTCGTTCCTCCACGTTTCTCAGACCGTAGCTGCCTGGTTGATATGCGCTTGATCGCATGTTTTGAAGTGTCTCCGGCCGCATGCCGATCCCGTTATCAATGACCTTGAGTTCGATGCGGTCACCCAGCCGCTTTCCAGTAATACGAATCGCAATAGTCTCCCCGAACCAGGCGTGCTTGAATATATTCTCCACAAACGGCTGTAAGATCAGCTTAATAATAGGCACCTGTAAAATTTCCGGATCGACATCATAATAAACCTCAAAGGCGTCCGCATACTTTACTCTTTGGATTTCAAGATACATCCTCACCTGCTCCAGCTCATTTTCAAGTGAGATATATACATGCCCATCGTTCAAAGTGAGCCGATAAAATTTGGAGAGGCCTTGTACCATCTGCGTAACCTTCTCCACTTCCCCCAAATTGGCCAGACTGCCAATGGTCGACAGCGTATTGTACAAGAAATGCGGACTGATCTGGGCTTGGAGCACATCCAGCTCCGCTTGCTTTTTCTGAATGCCCTGCACATAGACGTTCCGGATGAGTTCCTGAATGCTGGTCGCCATTTGATTAAAGCTATTCGCAATATAGACAAATTCATCGTTCCCCGGAAATCCGATTCTTTTATAAAAATTCCCCTCCTGAAACGATCGGACCAAATACACAATCCGCTTAATTTTCTTGCCAGATATACGTGCAACAAGAAAACCGATAATAGCCATCACCAAAAAACTAATGGAACAAACGGTGCTAATTACCTTCCGCATTCTACTAGCGTCTTTGTTCAAATAAGAGTGGGGTACACGCGCCTCAATGACATAGCTGGAGACCGGAATATCTTCACTAATAATTAAATAATCATCTTGTTTCGTATCTTCAGCAGCAACACCTTGTTCATACAAAGTCATTCCTGTAGCCCTATCCAACAGACGAAGTTCAATCCCCTGTTCAATCGGAAAAGTATCAAAATTGCCAAATAGCTCATCAATCCTCGCCGTAACGCGAATATATCCGATAATCGCAGGTGCTGCCTTGGAAGAAACAAGCTTACGGAAATATGAAATATTACCTAGCTCACGGTCAGTATCCGTTTGAAGCCACAAACTGTCTTGATTATTCGCAACAATCGACTTAAACCACTCCGTATTCTCGATCACCTGATCAGAAAGAACATAATAATCACTTCGACCGATGGGTGTCGACATATCATCACCGGTAATTTCAAGCATCGTCTCATTGACCGTAAAAAGCGCAAGTCTCAGCTTGTTCCCATACAGTTGCAGAGGGGCCTTCATATAAGGAACGATATCATCTCTCATTTTGAGCATGTTTTCCAAAGGATCTCCCCTGAACTGAAGGGCATTCTGAAAATTCGTATTTAGAAACAGTGAGTTGGTCATACGTTTGATTTCATCTGTCTGGTATTCGATGTTGTTCCTCGTCTGCTTTAATGCGGTCCGGACATTCGTTTCCGCCATTTCAGTCCTGGACTCTACGAGCATTGTATAGGCTATATAGCCAACCAGCACATCTGTCAGCAATACAAGAATGAGATACGGAATCATCATCTTGTATGTGAATGGAATATACTTTTTACTAGACTGTTTACTCTCCATGCGCATGCTCCCTTATATACGTATCCATACGACTGCTATTTTGACCCATTTTACAACGAAAAGAAAGCGGTTACTATATCTTGTATTTGGAAACTTCGCTTTAGAGTAGCACTCTGTTCTCCAAAATATTTTTCAAGCTGATATGCGATTTGGAAGGTCCGAACTTTATAAGGTGATCTTGAAATTCAGCAAGCGCCTCAATCGTTGAGGTCTGTACCTTAATGAGATAATTATATTCTCCACTAATGCGGAACAAATCGGTGACTTCCATTGCATCGTTGCAAAAATCGGTGAGCTCTTGGCAATGTTCTGTTTTAATTAGAATAAAAGTAGTCGTACCCCGGTTCAGATCCCGCAAATTAAAAGCTGTATGATACCCCGAAATGATGTTCCTTTCCTCCAACTTAATGATTCTTTCTTTAACGGATGGTTGTGACATCGAAACCTCTTTACTGATTTGTGAAATGGGCATTCGAGCATTGTACTGCAATAATTGCATAATCTTTTTATCAATATCATCCATAAGATGTTCCATATCAAGCGCCTCCTAGCTCTTTTTAATAAATAAACCCATTCAACTAAAATACCTTATATTCAATAACCATGTCAGTATAAAACACTTATCTTATATATGTATCTCCTATTTTAATCCAACTATAATAAATAGTACATTAGATATAGGAGTGATTAATAATGAGCGTAAAAGGTCTTGCACATATAGCGATTCAAGCCAAAGATTATAAAGCAACAATTTCATTTTACATTGACGTCTTAGGATTTAAGTTAGGTCATCATTGGAGTCTGCCCTCCTTTCAAATCAAAGAAGCTTCGATGCTTATTTCACCTGATCAAAGAACTTGCATAGAGATTTTTGATAACGATGCAGTCATTGCCGCCCAAGGAAAAAAAGCCTTGTCTGAAGAGGATATAGCTCACGGAGCACTCTTACATTTCGCCTTCTATGTGGATAATGTCGATGAAATGTACGAAAAAGCCCTTGCTCATGGAGCAAAGGCTTTTATAGCACCAGATTCGCTTTCTCTTGGTGAACCGCCTCTTCTGATCAAGAACGCGATCGTTCACAGTCCCAATGGGGAAGTTATCGAATTTCTTGAAGAGGTTGATTTTGATATGTCTAATTACACTTCCTCATACAAAGAGGTATCCAAGGCTTGAATAAAGTGCGACCAATTGCCTGTCGTGTACAGGTGAAGCCGATGCATCGCGCGCGTACAAGCTGTATAAAAGAGTTTACGTTCGCTCTCCCGATGATACGTCTGCGTGGAAGCATCGTAGATTAGCACAGCGTCGAATTCTACGCCCTTAGCAAGATACGCGGGAATAACTAGCGTTCCCTTCTCAAAGGTGAGCGTCTCCTTCGTAATAAGCCTTAGATTCTCGCCCCCCTGTGCAAGCAGTGCTTCATAGGCTTCGCGGCTTTCCGCAGCAGTCTTAGTAATAACGGCGATGGAGTCGAGACCTTCGGCCATAAGCGCCGCAAGATCCTCTTTTATCCGCACCGCCCGCTCCACCTCATTGCTAGCCTTCAATAGGTGCGGCTTCTTGCCGCCCCTATCAAAAGGCACGATCTCTTCATTAGTTAGCAGCGCCTTCGTAAACTCCACAATCTCGCGAGTCGAACGATAGCTTCGGATTAAACGAAATAGGTTCGTTTCCTCTTCACCATAAAGCCGGATCAAAGGAGAATCCACCTCTTGCAGATTCGTCGCTTGCGGGAAAATCGCTTGACTGAAATCGCCGAGTACTGTCATGCTGGCGCGGGGAAACAATTGTTTGAGGAACGCGAATTGGAACGGCGAATAATCCTGTCCTTCATCAATAAATAAATGCCGCACCATTGTATTCGTGCGAGAACCCTCGATAAGCTCTTTTAAATACAGGAATGGGGTCTCATCCTCATAAAACAGCTCGGTATGGCTCAACTTTTCCTTCGTTTGCATACAGATTTCTGGCCATTGATCAGGTACTTCGGTCTCACCCGTCATTTTCTGATAAGTGGCTTCATCCCTAAATAACTGCTCGTATAATCCAATCGTATCTATGAATTTCAAACGTTTGGCATCCCGTCTTAGCGGTTTGAAATGATCCTTCACGATCATACGACGCAGCAACTCATCTTCCTGCGAGCTAAAGTCAAAGACATTCTCTTCCCCGTCCTTCTGAGTACGAAAATCGCCATAGATTTCAAGATACTGCTCTGTAAAATCGAAGACTGCTTCCTCTCGCCGGTACTTCTTAAGCACCTCACTGTAAGCTTCGGCATATTGATCGTTGTCGAGGTAATCGACTTCATCTTGAACCCAGGGCGCTTCCATTTCCTGACGCTCTAGCTTAGTCAGCTCACGCAGCAGCCATTCACGTAGTAAAGCAACGCGATTAGCCAATCGTATAGAGCTGTCGTAGCTGTAAAATTGCGACTTCATTTGCTCCGCAGTAATCAACTCGCGGTCCCGGAAACGGATACTGTGGAACAGCATACCTTCTTTGCCTAACCATAACGCGTAGCTTTGAAGAGCATGCAGGAAAGCCTCAGAAGCCTTATATTGCATCCCAGTTAACCGTGCTTCATACCCCTGCGAGGATTGTGACGTCAGTACATATTCAATCTGCTCGAAGGGGTCCTCCAAATTCATCGTGGATCCGAGCCAATAGGCAAGGTACTCCTGAAAGGTCGTTTGCTGCATATTCTCTTCGCCGAGCTCAGGGAGCACCGTCGATACATAACTGTTAAACATCGGATTTGGCGAAAAAAGAACGATCTGATCTGCCTTGAGCCTATCGCGGTGTTTGTATAATAAATACGCTACCCGTTGCAGCGCTGCGGACGTTTTTCCACTGCCAGCCGCTCCTTGCACAATAAGCATACGGCTTTTGTCATTGCGGATGATGGCGTTCTGTTCCTTCTGGATGGTCGCCACAATGCTCTTCATTTGTGAATCTGCGCCTTTGCCAAGCACCTGCTGAAGCAATTCGTCCCCGATCGTTAAGCTCGTATCGAACACGTTCTGGAGCTGACCGTAACGGATCTGATATTGCCGCTTCAGCATCATCTCACCTGTAATCTGTCCTCCCGGCGTTTCGTAAGTAGATGGCCCTGGGGAATGATCATAATACATGCTTGCAATAGGCGTTCGCCAGTCATACACCAGAAAGTCCACACCGTCTGCATCAACGAAAGAAGCCACTCCGATATAAATTTTCTCACTCAAGCCCAAACCATCTTCTTGAAAATCCATTCGCCCAAAATAGGGAGACGGCAGTAGCCGTTTCATATTCTTAAAACGCTGCACCCGCTGCCGGTGGCTGCGCTCTCGCTCGGACAACAATGCTTCTTGCTGCTTTATACTGTAGAAGGTCTCTTCGAAATCTTCGTCTGTGCTCGTATTGACCGTGACTTCTTCCCAAAACCGCTTGCGAATGTCCACCACTTGATCACGTAGCCCAGTCACTTCTGGTTCTAGTTCTGCGATTCTTGATTGCAGCTTTTCCGTAACCAAATCAAGCCGATCTTGTTCTTGCTGCCAATCCATTACGTTTACCATCTTCACGAACACGCTCCTTTTCATTCTTGTTATAAAGAAGCAAAAATTAAAATTTGACAAACTGTTAATCCACATGGTATTATAATAGTGTAGATAAGATGTTACACTTATGTGTAAATTCGTTAAATCAACAGTGATTATTTTATAATATCACGATCTTTCTTTGCATGCAAATTATTTATATAAGTAAGAAGAACCAGCAGACTCTGCTGGTTCTTCTTTTTTTGAATGCCAAGCTTGGGCGCACATAGAGAATAGACAAAAAGACCGTCCTAAGGACGGTCTTTTTTCTTACTACAGTAGGTTTACTATTTAGTTTGCAGCAGATTCATAATGATGGTTACTGCCTCTGCTCTTGTTGCGGTCTCATTTGGTGCAAATACATTGCCGTTACGTCCGCTCACAATGCCTGATTTCTTCACGGCTGCAACCGCATCCTTTGCCCATGCAGGAATTTGGCTATCATCAGCAAAGCCTGTTGATGCCGCCGTTGTTAAATCTACCCCTGCTGCTCTAGCGATCATAACTGCTAGCTCCGAACGTGTTATGCTCGCTGCCGGACGGAAGGTAACATCCTCATAGCCGCGTATAATCTTCGCCTCTAAGGCTTGTGCAATGGACTTCTCAGCCCAAGCAGGGATTGTATCTGTGAAGCCCAATTCCACACCGTTTCCAGTTGGCTTCAGCGCATTCATCAGCATCACCGCAAATTCAGCGCGTGTCACCGCACCATTCGGTTTGAACGTTCCGTCGGCATAACCCTTGACGATCCCTTCGCTCACCGCTTTCTTAATATTAGCCTGTGCCCAATGTCCCGAGATATCGCTAAATTGAGCCTCTGTTGTCGGTTCAGTAGATACATTGGTTACCGGTAATCCAGTCGCTTGATCCACTACGAGTACAGCAAACTTCGTAAAGTGATCCACATCTGCAGCAATGCGATTTCCATCTATTTTGCCGTCATTAACTTTCACCCAGCTCTTCTTCACTTCATCATAATAAAAGATCGCTACAGTTTGGCCGCTCTTCACTTGTCCTGAATCGAACACAAAGGTTAGCGTGACTGGTTTACTAAAGTTCTCCGCGAAGTTTTTTAGAACTTCATAGATCGGGCTTACGAAAATCTCATGATTGCTGAGAAGATTCTGCGAATCGAGCACTTTCTCAATCGTTAATACCAACTGCTTGCCTGAAGCATTAGCTGGAATTGAAATCACAAGCCCATTATCCAATCTGACTTCACCCGCTTGACCTGCAGGAAGCGTCAGTTTCCCATTGGAGGAGATAACCGGAAGTACGACATTAGAGGTACTACCACCATCATTACCACCGTTTCCATTACCATCAGAACCGTTATCTTGCGCAGCTCTCGTTATTGTTGCTGTGTATCTCGTACCTGTGCCATCTTGGGCAATTACGAATAACTCCAATCGGTTACTACCTACTTCAAGGGGAAGCTCTATGCTTGTTGCCCCACTTGCCAAACTTATCGGACCGGCCACAAGTGTATTGGCACTATTGTACATACTCACTGTCAAGGTACCATAAACAGCATCGCTGGCCGTTGCCGTCACTGTGAAGTTAGATAAAGAATACGGTACAATCGCTGTATAGTCGTATACACTTCCGCTCACTGTTTGATCCAATGTTATGCCGCTCAAATTCAAGCTATTCAAGCTTGCACTAGAACTTAATGTTGTAAACGTAATCTCTTGTCCATAGCTTACTCCGGTTGCATTCACTGCATAGGCACGTACATGATAGATAGATCCAGATTGAAGTCCTGCAAGACTTACTGAAAAGGCACCTGTTCCACCTGATTCAGCTATAACTTTACCATCCTCAATTGTCGGATTGGCACTAGTAGAATATACGATTCCTCGCTCTGTAACCTTAGCGCCACCGTCCGAAGTGATATTTCCTCCAACCGTAGCTGTCATAGAAGTGATATTTTGTACTTCTGCATCCGTATCAACAATAGCAGGTTCCTCAATACCTTTGACAAAGCTTAGATAGAAATCATCAATCGATCCCCATGCGCCGCCGTCTGCTTTGATATTAGCTCCGATTGTAAGGGTTCCATCGGTAACGAGAATATCCTGGATCTCAGGATTATTCCACTGTGCCCATCCTTTCACACCGGTGTTTACTTTTACTTCCTTACCATCCGTTACAGCAAACAGATTCATATTGGGGTTGGCAGCATCTCCCCCTTGAATAAACATCGAAAGATTATAATATCCCGGCTTCAGACCAGAAATAGTCTGCTCTACTCTAAAATCCACTGCTTTCGCAGAGTAGAAATGTAGTGAATAGTTGCCTGTTTTGGCATCTGTAACTTTATTTTGGTAGTCTGTATGTGGAGCATTAACGTCAGCATAGGTGATTTTCCACATGCTTCTATCGCTATTTTCAAAGCCTGCGTTGACGATAAAGTTCTCTTTTTTAATAACTAGAAAAGCCTTTACCACCTGACCGCCTTCCGTCGTTCCACCGATCACATAGCTGCCCGCACCCTTGCTAATGACTTGCTCAAGCGCAACTTGATCCCAAACCACTGACATCTTGCCGGAACTTCCATCATTGTAAGTAACACTTACGTCTGTTGGCAGATGGATTGGCTCCCCAGCAATCGCCGTTATCGAAACATCCTTAATTTCATCTACAGCAATAGGGGCCACTGCGCCTGTATTCACATATTTGAACACATTCAGCGAGGCAAGCGGATGTCCATTAAAATCAAACAAACCCTGGTTATCAACGGCACTTCCGCCATACCATTCCCCTGCATCATCAGGGTCATATTCCTTCGCGTAGCTGGATGCCCAACCGGAACCGTACTGTTCCCATATCAACTTATTCTGCTCCAGATTTTCTTTCGGACCTACCGGAAGCCAAGCAGGCTCCCAATAAAACACGCCAATTCCCGCTTTACCCACATTCGCAACCGCTTCGATCACGTCTCTAACTGAGTTAGCCTGACCTTGAACGCTGATAGGGTAGTTTAAAGTTTGACCTGAGCTTTGCGGCGCTGTATTTCCGTGTCCATCCCCGTCTTCTGCGGTATACGCGTAAGAGGTTTCGGCTACCATTACTTTTTTCCCATAAGTATCAGCGACTTGCTTCAACACGGATGTCAAATTGCTTAATGTACCGTGCCAGAATGGATAATAAGAACTTGCAAACACATCATAATCTACATTGTTATCTTGTAAATTCTTCGCTATAGTGGCATATCTGCCTGCCGACTCCGGATTTGTAAAATGCAGAGCAACCAGAATATTAGGATCGATCTCCCGAATGGCTTTGCTTCCCTCATTGAACAATTGGCTCATCTTCGTCCAATTAGATTCACCAACGAATTGTCCATTCGTTTCATTGCCTACCTGAACCATGCCAATATCAATACCTGCATCAAGCAGAGCTTGCAGGCTTACTTTGGTATATTCGTAAAGTGCGGTCTTCTTATCTTCGAAACTCAGATTGGCCCATGCCTTAGGCGTATGCTGCTTGGCCGGATCGGCCCAAAAGTCAGAATAATGAAAATCCACTAGCAGCTTCATGCCGTTTGTGGTCGCCCTTTTCCCAATTTCAATCGCGGTGGCCAGATCATTATTGCCACCACCATAACCTTTTCCAGCTGTATCAAAAGGATCATTCCATATCCGTACCCGAACGTAATTAACCCCGGCTTCATGTACGGTTGTAAAAATATCCTGCACCTCTCCGTTTTCATTGTAAAACTCGACTCCGCTATTCTCTAAAGAAATAATACTGGAGATGTCCACGCCCTTAATAAAATCAGGCTGGAGTCCTTCCACCTTCTTCACAAAAATATCCGCAGCCACCGGCTGGGTCGTATCCGTACTCAACTGTTTCAACTCAAAGCTGTCCAGAAATCCATATGCGCTTGGAGCGCCGCTTATGTTCGCGCCAACCTCAAGACTCGGGGTATCCTGCTTCAAGATAAATTTCAGGCTGAGCGTTCCCCAAGCATTATAGCCAGTGGTAGCAACAGCGGATGCCGTCTCGTCACCCGCAAACAATTCAACATTCCCCGTTTCTTTGTCAGTACCGCCCATCGACTTGACTGAGAGCTCATAACTTCCCGCAGGGAGGTTCGTTATAGTCTGCTTAAGCGAGATGGTCTGGTTTCCAGTAGCGACTTTGTTAATCCAATATTTGAAAGCATGAGCTCCTTCATCTGGATTTAGCCAAGTATCATCGGCATATGCAAAATGCTTAATTTCTACTTGATTCCAATCTGACGTATTGACACTCCATGATCCATCTTCCCAGAAATTGTCCTCGAAACCGCCATTTACTATTAAAGAACTGTTCGAATCTGCAGCTAAAGCACTCCTCATGTTGAATGAGAATGAACTTAGCAGCAACAACACTGCTAAAAATGCAGAGATACCCTTTTGATTAACTCTCACGTTCTGATCACCTTCCATTCTAAATTTTCAGATGCATATGTGTGCGTCCTAAGTTATGTAAGCACTTACAAATCAATATACCAATAGTTAAAATATTTAGTAACGGATGAAAAGATAACATTTTGTATGCTTAAGCAAGCTTTATAGGCTTTAATCTTCATTTTCCATTATTCTGGAATAGATGATATTAAATGGATTTCATATTTTTTTATCCAAATATAACTTTTTGTATGCCTTCTCCATCTAATCATACAGAGGGCCCTCAAGGAGGAACAATCATTTGCTGGAAAACGAACTGGATATCAAAAAAGCGCAGAAAGGCGACCACGAGGCGTTTACCCGTCTTTTTAGGCAACTGGAATCCCAGTTGTACAGATTAGCCAAAACCATTCTGCTAAAAGATGAAGATTGCGCGGATGCTCTTCAGGAGACGACACTGAAGGTGTATAAAGGGTTGGCCAACCTTAAGCAGCCTAAGTTTTTTAAAACCTGGGTTATACGCATCCTGATTAATGAATGCAATCAGTTACTTCGTATGCGAGAGCGAACTATAGCTGTGGCGGAAATTCCCGAAGAACCGGTCGATTCCTATGTGCATTTTGAAGATTCAGGCAACGTAGACCTGCAAAGCTTCATTAATCAGTTGGACGAATCCCTGCGGCTTGCTATCGTGCTTTTTTATTATGACGATTTATCCATTAAGCAGATTGCAGATGTGCTCGACATCTCCGAAGGAGCGGTCAGGGCACGACTTCATCGCGCACGGAGATTGTTGTCCAAACAGATACATCCTGTGCGGGAGGAGGGTCTTGCTAATGAATAATAACAATTTAGAAAAGCAGATCAGGGAGCTAGGAAAGGCTAATATACAGGAGCTTCCACCTTTACTGCGGTCGCGGCAGGATTCGATTTATGCATCACTCGCCACAATTGTCCAGGATCCTGTGGAAAAGGAAAAGAAAAAACGGATATATCCAAAAATCGCAGCTGCTGTATCTGCAGCGATAGTGCTAAGTGTTATGCTAACGGCCGTCTATCCGCCAACGTTGGCCAATGCACTCAAGCAGCTTCCATGGATAGGCGGAATTTTTGAACGGGCAGATGATATAGGATTGCAAGCTGCTCAGCGTCTGGGTCTGATTACACGACCGAATAGTAGTGATACGCATGATGGAATCACCTTGTCTGCCGAAGAGGCTGTATTTGATGGCAACCGATTGGCATTCTCAGTGAAGCGCGAGGGAGAAGGGCTGGACGGGAAGCTCACCGGCGTGACGATTGGAGCGGATGGGAAGCCTTTTCTAGGCAAAGGTTCAATAATGTCCGCAGAAGTTTTGATCGATGGGGTTTCAATGGAGGAATTCTCAGATGGTCATTGGGATGCTGTTCCTTTTCTAACCTGGATGGAAGGCAAGGAGCAGAGTACAGCTATTTTTCAACTGGTGGATTCTTCGAATTTGGGGATCACCAAGCCTTTCCCTGATCAATTTGAACTGACTGTAACCCTTCTTTTAAACGGTATAGATACACCATACATTCTGGAGATTCCTGCACGTAAGGTTACAGAAAATAGTATTGTCGTACCTGATATGCGCGCACAAGCAGAGGGATGGAGTCTGACGCTGCAAAAGCTGGAATATAGCCCATTAACCACGCGCCTGTTACTCAACATTGAACAAGAGACTGACGGGGATTACGCAGATTTTAATACATTGGGCTTTGAAGTGACGGATGAACAGGGACTGGTATTGGAAAATATATCGCAAAAAGCACTCCTTTCATCCAATAGATCACAGGATCTGAATCTGCTTGTAGAGCCGTTCGAGAAACATCCCAATATGCTCACAATCCGTGGCTATCTTTATGAGTTCGAGGATCCAAAAAGTAAGAGTGGCGCATTCAAAACAGACAGCTCCGGAAATCCTGTGAAGCATTATATCGATGGTCTGGAAATAAACGTGCTAGTTAAATAAACACTAAGGAGAATGATATCATGAAGAAAATGACAACGAAATTGTCTGTAATTTTAAGTGCTGCTGTATGCCTTGGAGCGTTGGGAATGCCGGCTTTAACCCAAGCAGCCAGTGTTCAAACCGCCGCTGAAGCTTCCCTGAATACAACAAAAGTCGCCGATTCACACGATCAGCTTACTTTAAAGGGCAGTGCACAGTTTGACGGTAATTATATTAAGATCGATCTGAGCCGTGAGGGATCCCTGTTCTCAGGAATGCTCGCAGGTGTAACCTTGAACGATAAAGGTGAGCCTTACCTTGCAGAAGGAACCATTATGGCAGTAGACGCCAAGCTCACTAATTCAGGTGGAATTGATTTTAAATCACCACGCTGGATCAGTGATGGTGACGCCAACAAGGCGGTTGTTGTATTGCAGACCGGATGGCTAACTGAGCAGCAAAAGGCAAGCCTGGCTTCCTCTGAATTGAGCATCCATGTGAAGCTTAACGGAATCGAAGATCCGTATGTACTAAAGTTTTCTCTTAAGCAAGCAGGAGTAGCGCGTAACATTCAGCTACCAGCTTTAAAGAAAGACAACCAATTTGAAATCAAAACTAATCGTGTTGCTGTGGGAGAGACTTCTGTGCGCATTGCTTTAGCAGTTAAAGGGGTTGCTACCCAAGCACAGGCTTTAGGATATGATATTTATGATAATCTGGGAAACGAATTAGAATATATTGCACGGGAATCTGTTGCAACAACCCATAATACTGTTTCTGAAGATTTATTGTTCGAGGCGCTTCGCCCGGCCGCAGAATATCTCATTATCAGACCTTATCAAGCGGTGTTTGAAAAAGGCACTGCAGGGGCTTATAAAGTAGATGCCAAAGGTAATGTAGTTAAAAATTACAACAAGCAACTAGAGATCAAAATTCCTCTGAAATAATAAACGCTACAACAGATCCATATGTATGAGGAAAAGGGGATTACCTGTTGGCCGTGAGGCCTGAGGTAATCCCCTTTTTCATGGATGAAGCGTAATTTTACAACTAATCATCCATAGACAAATCCAGTGTATTCCCTTTACTAATGAAGACCTTGTAATTAGCAATTTTGTCGTTCAGCATCTTCTCTGTCTCTGTTAAATGTCTGATTTGATCTTGAACTGAGCTTCTATGATCTTCCAGAAGATTCAAGCGGGCTTGGCTTGTATGTTCTCCTTCTAAATATAACTGGGCATATTGCCGGATTTGTGAGATGGGCATTTGGGTTTGTTTCAACCTCAGTACAAATCGCAGCCAAGCAAGATGAGTATCATCATATACCCTTTCTCCATTGGCATTGCGTAACGGAGCAACGATCCCTTCTTTTTCATAATATCTCAGTGTATATGTGGTTATCTCCAATAACTTGGATACCTCGCTAATCGTGTACATGCAAATCCTCTAATCTATTTTATTTTGAAAGTCACCCTGATTATAAAAAACATTTGCCTTAGAGTAAACTCTAACCTATATAATCAAATCGCTGTAAGATCGAATTACATTCTCGTAGAAAAAATAGGAGGAACTCACATGAAGTACACTGTAATTACCGGCGCTAGTTCAGGGATAGGTTATGAAACTGCCCTAGCTTTTGCTTCTCGTGGAAAAAACTTAATCCTTGTGGCCCGCAGAAAGGAAC
This sequence comes from Paenibacillus sp. FSL E2-8871, assembly GCF_038000345.1. Lineage (NCBI taxonomy): Bacteria > Bacillati > Bacillota > Bacilli > Caryophanales > Paenibacillaceae > Paenibacillus > Paenibacillus sp. FSL E2-8871. The sequence goes on from NZ_JBBOBV010000001.1 coordinate 4,529,816, forward strand.
AGCTAGAGGAATTACAGTCTAAAATCGCTGGTATTCATCCTAATGTAGAGGTTGTCATTCAAACGATTGACTTATCCGTTATCGAGAATGCTTATACATTGTATGAAAGCCTGCAAGGATATTCCATCGAAACCTGGATCAACAATGCCGGATTTGGGAACTTTGCTTCAGTGGCCGAGCAAGATTTAAATAAAATAACTACAATGCTACATCTGAACATAGAAGCGTTGACTATACTCTCCTCTTTATTCGTTCGAGACTACTCCACTATTGATGGCACGCAATTAATTAACGTTTCATCTGGTGGCGGTTATACGATTGTGGGCAATGCTATAACGTACTGTGCGAGCAAGTTTTATGTAAGTGCATTTACTGAAGGACTATCTCATGAGTTGAAGAGTCAAGGTGCACCTATGCAGGTTAAAGTGTTGGCACCTGCCGCAACAGAAACAGAATTCGCGAAACGTGCTTTCGATATCACGAATTTCGAATATCACGGCGCTGTGCGGAAATTCCATACCGCGAAGGAAATGGCTGGCTTCATGCTTGATCTGTATGACAGCAATCATGTGGTGGGACTTGTGAATGGTTTGACGTACGAGTTTGAGTTGAGAGATGCTATTTTTAATTATGTGGAGAGTACGCGATAGGCTTGTCTCGAAAGTTAAACAAATATGGCCATCCTTCAACGGATGGCCATGCACACTAACCAAGATATTGACACTTCCATTTGAAAATCTCATCAACAGCTTGATGAGATCCACCGGATGTTCGAAAGGAATCTTTAGTCGTTGCAACAGCTTTTTGGAATGACGGAAGGGTGAGCACACGCTCTACAGCTTCACGCAGTTCAGTTGCAGTTAATCCTTGCATTTGTAATTTAATGCCCGCTCCAATATTGACGACTTGCTCCGCAATGATCGGCTGATCCGCACTTAGTGGGATTACAATTAGCGGAACCCCATAGTAGAGACCCTCATGCGCACTATTCATTCCACCATGTGTAATGAATATTTTTGTGTACTGTAATATATCCGTCTGTGGAACATAGTTTTTAACTATGAAGTTGGGAGGAATTTCTCCCAAATCATAGATTTGCACTTTGTTCCCAATGGACATAACAATCGTATAATCCGTATTCCCGAATGCCTCAAAACAAAGCTTATAGAAATCACTTGCTTGGTTGAAGACCGTACCCATTGAAATGTAAATTAGGTCCTTTCCCTTAATTGCAGAAAAATCAAAATGATCTGGCGTTAATCGTGAAGAGATGGAAGGACCAACGAATTTATACGATGGGTCGAAGGCTTCTCCATAAGGTTGAAACTCCCTTGTCGTATACACGATTGTAAGTGGTGCAGGATTACAGAACACTTCGTAAGGAGAGTGAATCTGCACACCATATTGTTCCTTTATTTTTATGGTCAGACTTTGAAATCTATCGTCTACAGCTTTTACTATTTCTGCAGGGGCTTCTGTGTAGAATCGTTCCATGACTTGATCAAATGATTCCTTTGTCTGTGCAAAAGAAGTACAAGAGTTGATTGCAGGAAGATTAAGAATTTGAGCCAGTAAACGTCCACAACCAAACATCGAATCATGGATGATGTAATCGAAATGCTCCCCCTTAATCTGTTCAAGAACACTTGGTATAACGATATCCGCCGTAAGTAAAAGCCCATTGACTCTTTCAAGCAGATAATCTCTCCCACCTGAAATAAAGGCTTTTATAAATTGTTGAGCGTCCAATGTCCGTACTATAGCACCTGTCTCCTCCATACGCTCCCGAAAAGCTTCTATAGTGAAGTACACTACCTCTTCTCCACGAGAAATGAGCTCCTGTACAACGCCAATCGTTGGATTGATATGTCCCTCTGATCCAGCATTAATAAATAAGACACGTGCCATGCCTACCACTCCTCAGTTATGACCTAAGTTACGATGTATGTAGCTCCCTCTTTTGTCCTTTTCAATGTACCCATTATACGTTTATCTAAGAACCGACTTCTACTTATCAAAATCCCCATCCGATATTCCGATCCTAATTTTACCTAATTTTTCTATAATAATGAAATCATAGTTAGCAAAAAATGGAGAGTGATGAAAACATGGACCGGATTCTGATCGTCGATGATGAACCCGACATTCGCGAGCTTATTCGCTTACATCTGGAACGCGCCGGATGGGACATCGCCGAAGCGGGGTCTGGGCGGCAGGCGATCTTACAGCTACAAGCGCAGCCTTTCTCACTGATCGTTCTGGACATCATGATGGACGACGGTAACGGTTTCGAAGTTCTACGCTACTTGCGGGAACATCGTCCGGAAACGCTGGTCATTGCGCTTAGTGCGAGAAGAGAAGTGGAAGACAGAATCGACGCACTTGGACTGGGAGCCGACGATTACATGACCAAGCCTTTCAGTCCAATGGAGCTGCTGGCGCGGATACAGGCCCACTTCCGCAGGCACCATCCTGAGACCTCCAACCGGCCCCATGTGATTCAATTGAATAAACTTATTCTGGATATCGACAATTATGTACTACATAATGATGGGCAACAACATGGACTGACTCCAGTCGAATGCCATCTACTGCAAGTGTTCATGCTCAATCCTGATCGCGTACTAACAAAAGGAGAAATCTACAAACAAGTCTGGCAGCATGAAAACTATGACGCCAACAACCTCAGCGTCTTCATCAGCCGCATCCGAAAAATACTTGAAAGCGCACCCGGGTCCCAATCTAATCTTCATACCATTCGCGGCATCGGCTACCGCCTCTCAGGTGACGGACGATGAAGAGACGAACTAAGCTATGGCTGATGATGCTATCCAGTGCCGCAGGAAGCATTGTCTTGTTTATTACGATTACCCTAATGACCGGGAAGACTTGGACCCCGGGATATGATTTGAAGACGTTAAACGCCATCGCACAAGAAGCACTTACGGCTATAGAACGGCAAGACGCCTACTCGGGACCAGAGATTCAACCCATTCTGGAAGAAGTACTACTCCCGCATTCCAAGATCCGCCTAGAGTGGCTGGCTGAGGACGGTTCGACGCTGTATGATTCCGCCGGCGAGAATAATTCCTACGACTTCCGCAAATTAGCCGACCGTGTTGACCATATGCCAAATAATCTTTGGGGTGAAAATACTCCGATCACTCTTACTTATTCCGTTGCCCATGATCATCGATCCTATTACATGTTATTGAGTTTATCCAGCGAAGACATGACATCTGGACAAATATATTTTTTTCTCCGAACGTATAAAGCTTTACTAACATTTATTTTACCTCTGTTACTGGCGTTGTTGCTTCCCTATCTCCTTTCCTTATGGTTCTTCTCTTCCACCGATCGTCGCATTACAAAACTGAACAACGCGCTGAACCAAGTCGAAATCCGAAGCGATGTCATCGTGCTGGAAGATACGTCGAGGGACGAGATCGCTCAGCTGACCCAACACTACAATTCAATGGCAATGCGTATCCAGAGCCAGTCTGCCCAAATTGAACAGTTAGAACATCGGCGAAGACTGCTCTTATCGGACCTGTCCCACGATTTGCGAACGCCGTTAACTATGATTTTGGGTTATGCCGAGATGATCCGTACCGGTGCGTACAAGAATGAGAACGAGCTTCAGTCCGGGGCCAAAATCATCCTGCAGCGTTCTCGCTACATGGATAAGCTGCTTGATCAGTTACTCGACATTACCCGTCAAGAAGAGCATTTACTTCGGCTTCAGCTTGCTCCGCATAACCTCTCGGAATTAATGCGAAAGATCGCAGCCGAGTACCTCTTATTCCTGGACGATAAGAACATCGTGTTGGAGGCAGACATCCAAGATACGGATATCGAGGTTATGATCGACGCACCGCTGATCGAACGTGCTTTGCGCAACTTGCTGGACAATGCCGTTCGTTACGGTGAAGAAGGACACTATCTGGGAATTGGATTGACGGAGGAACAAGAGGAAGTGGTTCTCACGGTCAAAAACCGAGGTAAAGGGATCGCACGAGAGGATCGCGAGCGTATCTTCGAGCGTTTCTACCGCGCCGACGGCGGAAGAAAAGGCGAAGGACTTGGCATCGGGCTCTCGATCGTCAAGGAAATCGCGGAATTGCACCATGGTAGCGTGCGTTTGCTGGACGAAGCCGTGACGGAAACCATTTTTCAGATTAGAATTCCTAAGAAGTCTCCTAGTGAACATGAAAATTAACGTTGATCAAAGCTACGTTTTTCTGCGTGCTTCTACGAATAAATAGAAGGAGGCGACGAGAGCGCCCAATGTTCCGCAAATCATATCCATCATCGTGTCGGTCAAACTACCATTTTGTGAATGAAGCTCAAAGAGATGATCCACCGTAAACTCATAAATTTCCCACATTCCAGCCATTGCAACAGCAAACAGAAACGCGAACCAAATGATAATGTTGGAAGGCAGACCGCCCAGCCCTTTACGCTTAGCCATCTTGATCAAGATGAATCGTCCTACGAAGAATAAAATAATTCCAGACAGCAGATGTTCAATCTTATCTAAATAAGGGATGACACCATACAAATTGAATAAATTGGCGAGCATCATCGTGATTGTGATAAAGACCAGCACCGAAAATTGAAGTGCGGGAGACAGTTCGCTGTTGGTCCTTGTGATTAAGCCCTTAAAGAGTAACAGGACTAGAATGATAAGGGCCGCTTGAAATGTTTTATCATCATTTCCATTCACGCCAAAATAAACAATTGATACTCCGCAAATGAGGTAGAGAATCATTTCAAAAAAATAATTGAACCTATGGTTTCTAGAAGTTTCTTGCATAGCAGTTCCTTTCTGACTAGACATGTTTAATTAATTATCACCCGTTCAAAGCCACCCCATACGACAATCATATCATTAGTTATAAAAAGACTCCCGTGACATTCCCTTAAGCGGAAATACACGGGAGTCTTGAGCGATCCAATCAGCCCTTACATCGCTTTTTCAGCCAAATCGTTAACTAAATTTCTCATCCACTTCCGGGAGTAAATCCGGGCGTAACCGAAGCCAAAACGGACAACCTCCTCAAGTGATATGACGAGATATACAAGGTAGACAGGCTGCTTCCAGACGTATGATAACAACAGCCCGGAGGGGACACCTATCAACCATGTCGCGGTCGATTCCATGCTGAACACGAACTTACTGTCTCCCCCACTGTTTAGAATGCCGCCTGCTATAATCATATTGGAAACTTTGGCCCAAAGAAATCCAGCGAATACGATAACGATATATATGCTCATCTGTTTAGCATCCTCGGAGATATTGAACGCGGAGACATACAGCTTCGAGCCTGCCGCAATGATAACCCCGACAATTAGAGAGATGATAATGCCAAGACGAATGAACTTTTTCGCATGATCGAGTGCGATATCCGTTTCATTCGCGCCCAAACGGTTGCCAACCAAAACCCCAGCTGCACTAGCCAGACCGGACAATAAGCCGATGCAAAGCCCTTGCAATGGGAAGGTAATGGTCATCGCCGTCATCTCCATCGTCCCCATACGGCTATAGATGATCGCATATGCCGTTTCACCCAATACCCAAATCAACTCAGTCAGCAGCAGCGGATACGTCGTTCCAAAAAACTTGCGAATGAGCGGTTTAGGAATGATGAATAAGTTCTTTAACCCAACAGCGCCCGGTAAACGATATCGGTACACGGCACCAATGATCAACAAACATTCTATTACCCTGGAAATAAGGGTAGCAATAGCCGCACCCTTCAGACCAAGCGCTGGAGCGCCGAAGTTCCCGTAAATAAGTACGTAATTCAGTATAATATTCAACACAACAGCAATTAAGCTTACATACATCGGCCATTTGGCATGGCCCGTACTACGCAAAATGGCAGAATACATCATCGTGAGCATGACAGGTACAAAGCCGATCGACATGATCTGCAGAAAAATATACCCATTATCTATTACATTCGCATCTGTCGTGAACATGCTCAGGAAAAGCGGCGAATCGATGAAGACAGCCGCAGAAAATAAGAACGAGAACGCGAAGCCGACGATTAGTCCAAGGCCCAGCACCTGGGAGACGCTTTTGGAATCTTTGTTCCCCCAAAACTGGGCTGCATAAATAGACACACCCGTCGATAGACCAGCCAAGACAACCGCGATGATCCCATATATTTTGGTGGACATTCCCACCGAGGCAATCGCCACATCTCCAAGCTGCCCGACCATCAACTGATCCGTCAAATTGAGCAATGCCATCAGTAAGCTTTGAAGCGTAACAGGTACAGCGATTTTATACACACTTTTGTAGAAGTTCTCTTTCTCTGACATGGATCATTCACAACCCCCATATTCTCGATTTTACCGCGTCCATAGCCATTCGCAGTCTATGACTTCGTATGAGGTTATATCACTTTTTTGTAGCGCATGAGCGTATAATTATCTTTTGGCTGAATTTCTACAACCTTGAACTTTTTCGCAAAGCACAATTGCTGATATCCGTCTCCATCCACTAAAGTAATGTTCGTGGAACCCCCTATGATGATCGGAAGCTGCATCAGAATAATTTCATCGACGATGTCCTGATCGAAGATATGCCAGTTCAAAAAGCCGCCGCCCTCGACCATCAAGCTGGTAATCCCGAAGTTGTCTTCCAACTGACGTTCAAGCTCCACGAAATCGACTTTATCCTCACCGCAGATGAGGCACTCCTTCCCTCTTTCCCGGATCTGCTTGATTTTATATTCATCCCGTCCTTTCTCGGTTGTGACAATAATCGTCCTCCCCTCATCCGAAAGCACATTGCTATCCAGCGGAATATCCAAGGTGGTCGTCGGAATGATCCGGATTGGATTTTTGTTCTCCTCATACCGATTAGTAAGAAAGGGATTGTCCGTCAGAATTGTATTTTTGCCGACCATAATGCCCTGCACATTCCCCCGGAATAGATGAATGAATTCCATATCCTCACTGGAAAACAAAGAAAAAAGCTCCTTACTCGAATTACCAGCTCCCATAGTGAGCTTACCGTCAATCGAAATTTGGCTGAATATCGTTGTTTTCATTTGTCTTCTCCCCGTCTCTTTTTAGCTTTTATATGCGCCCCAGAATGCTTGGATGGTCTGTTCAATTTTTTTCAATGCTTGTTCAGAATTGCTTAAGGGCAGCTCGGTTAGACCCGCATTTAGCGCCTCCCATACATGAATCATGAAGGGGTACGTCGGCATCGGCCGTGCGTGCTCCAACAGCGATATAATCATCTTTTTGTTAGGCGTAGCAGAGGCAGCTAGACGGTTCAGCACCTCTTCCTGAGCTGGAATCCGCTGTACACCCAGCGTCCACATGGTTTGGCACTCATCACTCAGCATAAAATGCGTGAACGACAAGATATCTTCCCGCTCCTCCGATGTTAACGAATGATTCGGGTAAATCAAGCCGATAGAAGAAGACATGGATAGCGATTGCTGGCCTTCTATGACCGGAAGCTGGCAGACCGCAAGCCTGTTGTTCATCTGCTTGTCCAGATGGTTATAAATCCACTCTCCACAAATAATGGCGCCAATCTTACCGTCAATAAACTGCTCTAGCAGTCCTGTGGAACCGTCGAGACTGACGAGCACGCCTTGATCCATCTTGTCATGGATGAAATCAAGTGCTCGCTTCATTTCAGGGGTTACGATATTCGGCTTTCCATCCTGAACAGGCCAACCACCGAAAGCTGTAAGAAACGGAATAAACCAATAACCCTGCTGTAAATCTGCTCCAATCGGTATGATGCCTTGAGCGGACAACCTCTCTGCTGCCTCTTCGAACACTTCCCATGTCGTCGGCGCACTGGCGTAAATCTCCGGATTGTAATACACAACCAAATGATTGCCCCGTAATACCGGGATACCATACTGAACACCATCCAGTTGCATCGTTGAAAGTGCCCCTTCAGTCAATGCATCATCAAATAGCCAGCCCGGTACCTCAGAGTAAAGGCCATTCTCAACATAGGAGGACATATCCGCAGGAACCATCGCCAGATGCGGACCTTGATGGGTGTCCTTAATTTGGTTCAGGCGCGCAGTCAACTCCGTAATGTTCATCACTTGTGGCGTAATTTGTACGCCGAAGCGCTCTGTATACAGCTTGCAAATTCCCTCCAACACCTCAATCGAGGTATCTCCCGGACCGTCAAACTCATGCCATAACACGATTTCTTTGTTCTTCTTTTCCATCGCTGCCTCTCTCCCTTAACTAACTTGTCTATGATTGTTTACGAGCACTAAAGCCTGATTAGGTGCAAGTAGTAAGCTGTCTAACTTCTGACCTACGATGCTCCCCGTTAAGGAACTATCCAGCGTCACGGTCATTGGGCACCGCCCAGGTACCGCAGCCTTCAAATCAACTTGGCAGGAAGCATCAGCACTCAAGTTAAAGCAGCAGAGCAGCGTCTGTTCGCCATGCATATACCCGTACAGAACTGTACCTTCCGGTGATTGAGCCACGAAAAAGTTTTCTGGCTTCACTAGCTGAGGCCAATCTTTCTTGAATTCACTCAGCTCCGTCAGCAGCGGCAGCATCGGTGCAGGATTAGTCCAATTAATTTGCATGACGTTAAAAAAAGCGCGGGAAATCTCCTCTCCGTTCGTGTTGTCGCCAAGACCACAGTTGAGTGGCTGCTCCTCATTCATTTCATAGCCAGTCGTCACGTATGGAATTGCATTCGGAAGAAATTGATTAAATACCGCAATCATCCGAGCCACCTCAACACCGCCACGGCTCGTGATCCGAGGCGTATCTGCTGTTTCTGCACAGGCGAACACATGAATGTTTAACTCAGGCAGCTCCTCTAAGAATGAAACGAGATTGTCCTTATTGATTTGCGTCATGACATTCCATCCGCTGCCAAGCATAATGTTGTAGCCGGTGCTCGCCGCCTTCTTGTGATTACGATTGAACAAATCTTCGCTGATCAAGATTGCATTCGGATTCAACTCTTTAATCGTGTCAAAAATACGAGTCAACAGCGGAATAGGAAGTACATGTCCGATATCGATGCGGAAGCCATCAATCCCATACTTTTCGAGATTAAACCGTACGGCCTCCTCCAGCACATCCCACAGCTCCAGATTCGGCTCCTCACCCGGGTAGTCATTGCATTTAATCGTATCAAAAAGAACATATGGTGCCTGATCCGAACTTATAAGATGTCTCACTTGCGGAGAAAAGTCCTTGTAGAGGCGCAAGAACGTAATGTCTGCCCAAATCGGCTGTACATCGTTAATCCAATCCGAATGCGCGGGAGCAGTCGTTATCCCCATCTCTTGCTCCACCAAAGTTAATAGCTCATCTCCAGTTTTAGCAGCCCTCTCTTTTAACTGCTGCCAAAGGATTGGATGAAGTTCATTGGGCGGCGGCGAGAACTTCCGCAGAAATGCTGCGGTTTCCTGGCTGTGGTAGACCGTCTCCAATTTGTCAGGCGTACACTCCTCAAAGAATCCAAGCTCAGGAATCGATGGCGGTGCAAAGCCTTCTAATTCCTGCATTTTGATCCAATACACCCATTCGGGATGGTCGGTAATGAACGCACTGTTTTTCGCCGTTACACGGGGAATGAAATCAACAACAGTCTTAATATCAAGCAAATGACAAGCTTCTACCAAAGCGCTGAGCTCATCGTGGATCGTAAACTCCTCCATACCATCCAGCAGGCTGTCGTGTAGGTTCTGATCCAAGTGGAATAACGATTGCACAGCGTAAGGTGACCCGATATCGCCTTTCAGATTCAACTTGCTGTACTGATTCACTGGAAGCATATACAGAATATTGATGCCCATTTTTTTTAACAGCGGCAGAAGAATAAGGAATCTTAAAAAAGTGCCGGATTCAATTGTTCCATCATGGTTGTAATCCCAAGCCGTCGAATAACGAATTAATGAAGAATAGATCGCGCTGTCGTCTAAATTCGTGCGTTCCTTGAGCGAATATCTCCACGATAGCTTGTCTACATACTTCAAATGCTCTGTCAAAAAATCATACGGATGTACACAAATTTCACCGTCTTTTTCGAAAAGAACACGCTCATATTTGCACTCATTCCACACAGCAGGAATCCAAATTGGCGCGACGTCTTTATCTTTGTGTGTAGACAAGTAATCCTGAACAAGTCTAAATTTGCTTTCTTTGCCCATTAACAGATCCACCTCTCGTTGATTGCAGTTCTACGTTTAGGGAACAAAAACCGTCTTTACGGTGTCACTCCCAACCACCTTCAAAGAGTTCAATTCATAGCCGATCAACTCGTTTATTGCTGCCTCGTGCTGATTGAGCTTAACTTTTCTGGTCACCAATCTCTCCAGTTCAGGTGTCTCAGCGGCAAACCGCAAAGCCTCCTCGAACATGTAGCGGTATTCGCCTGCTGCGATAATTTTGATTGCATGCTGTACGAATTTGGTAGGGGAAAAGGTGTACCGATACTTCGCATTAATTCCAAAAGGAACAATGCGCCCTCCACGCTCAATCCATTCCTCCGCTACTTCGAGCTGAGTGCCCACCGTATCGATAATCACATCAAACTTATGTCCCGCGCAGATTTCATCTACGGTAGCTTGATTTAATTGGGATGGTGTTAGAGCAAAATCCGAGATCTCTCTAGCAAATGCCAACCGATAGGGATTAATTTCCGTCGCTACCGTGAGCGCAGCTTTTGATTTACTCACCATTTGACTTAACAGCCCCATTGGACCCGATCCAAGAATGAGCACCTTATCGTCAGCCGTGACATTAGCTTCTTTGAAATTGTGCAGCACACAGGCAAGCGGCTCGATTAATACCCCCGTCTCCCAGCTCATATGATCAGGCAAAAGGTGTGCAAACGTTTGTACAGTTGAGAAAAAAAAAGTGAATGTCCCATTTCGATTCAAACCAGCAATAGGCATCCCATTTCCATCGGAGCCTATACATAAGTGCGGCTGTTCTTTCAAGCAAAAATAACATTCATTGCAGCTTTGATTCGGATCGATAACTACTCGGTCCCCCACCTTAACACGGTCAACATTACTGCCAATTTCAATTACGGTCCCCACAGCCTCATGACCGCGAATGATTCCTGGAACTCCTTCCTCTTTACCGGTTATGACCGCTAGATCTGTTCCACAAATGCCTGTCATCTCAATCCGAATCTTAACTTCATCCGGGGTTACAATCTGTGGCTCTTCCCATTCGCAGAGCTCTAGCTTATCATTGGATGTCCACACCAGCGCTTCCATACGCATTCTCCCTTTCATTTTTTCTATTATCCATATTCCACCAGAATATATCATACCTCCCATGTAAAAGTAAGGTGAATATTGTCGTAAAATGTTATTGTTTACATTTTCATATAAAAACCAAATGAGCAATCGCTTTCAATTCACTTCCTCAAACGTTTCGATTGCGGCAAGTACGATTTGATCTGATCCATTTTTCTTCTGATTCAAAATCAACAAACTCCTCTTCCAACATGAAAAAATATGTTACTGTTACTGAGTACCTGACCATGTGTTCATAATTATTGATTATTAACGATTGCTCTCTGAAATCTAAAAAAATAGGACGGTGCATTATATGGTATTTGCATTTTTATTTATATTCGCTATGTACGCGGCAAGTAACTATTACATCGCAAGAAAAATTTTAAAATGGTTACAACATGTATTTCCAAGTATTAATGGGATTATATACGGAGTCATCTACAGCTTGTGTGCGGTAACAATCATTATTAATTTACTATTGTCCTCTTCAGCTATGACGACCGATTCAAGTATTGTTAATTTTATTGGTCAATTCGGGGACTATTGGATGGGGATCTACTTCTATTTGTTCTTGCTGTTACTCCTTTCCGATGTAATCTTACTTATTAGTAAATGGATCAAAATCATCCCCTCCCCTGCGCCAAAACGTGTTATTTTTCATACAAGGTCAGTAGTATTAATTCTAGTCATAGGATTGGTGTCCTATGGGATTTATAATGCGAATCAGATAAAAGAAGTTACTTATCCGATCCAAATACATAAAAGCACGTCGTTAGATCATTTAAATATTGTTCTGATCAGCGACTTACATTTAGGCTACGTAAATGATGTAAAGTTTATTGAAGACGTTGTTGATCGTATTAATAACATGCAGCCGGATATTGTGTTGATGTCAGGAGATATATTTAATGGTAACTACTATGCGCTCTCTAATCCTTCCAAAGGAATAGAGTTATTAAATACTATTCAGTCCACCTATGGGGTTTATGCTTGTTTAGGTAACCATGATGCAGGACGATCATACGATGAGATTGTGAACTTTATAGATAAGAGTAATATTAAACTTCTAAATGATGAGCATGTCGTTATTGATAATCAATTCGTTGTAGTTGGCAGGAGAGATTCATCACCGATTGGTGATCAAGGACATGCTAGAGCAGTTACTTCTGAAGTGATGAGTAACATTGATACAACTATGCCCGTTATCGTAATGGATCATCAACCCACGAATATGATTCAGTACGGAGATGATGTCGATTTAATACTTAGCGGACATACACATCAAGGACAAGTATTTCCTGCAAATCTAATCACCAACGCTATGTTTACAGTAGATTACGGGCACTATCAGAAAAATCAGAACAGCCCTAACGTCATCGTCACATCTGGTGCAGGGACTTGGGGACCGCCATTACGCATTGGAACGAATAGTGAGATAGCACTAATTAAAGTTGATTTTAAATAGAATGATTTATAAAAAAAAGCGGACAGCCTTTGGACGAGAATTACCCCCCTAGACTGCCGCTTTTTATAGTTTTACCTAAGGTTGGTGAGGAGAATATCCGTTATCTTGAAATTTGTCTCTCTACATCATACAACGGTTTTTACCCATATCCTCCTGTAGCAAAGTCTAGCGATTATAAATACCTTCTTTTATACATCAAGGTAATTTGGCCTGCTATGTATTCCGCACTATATTGGCTGCCATCCTTAATCCACCACATAATAATCCCTAATAGTGATGCTGCAATAATATCAAGGGAGACAACCTCCTTAGTGGAATCTATGTTTCTCACGTTTCTTCGCTTTTCGATAGTATTTTTTAATAGGTTGGTTAATTGGTTTTTGAAGCCTTTGTGCTCTACCAATACAGCAAAGATTTGCCGGTATTCATAAAAATAACTTAAAAATGTGACCAACTGCTCCTGCTCGATACTGCTCTTCACTTGTAATAACGGTTCAACCTTCATGGACAGGTCATCAAAGATTTCATGTACGATCTGGCGCAATAAATCGTTAATATCCTCATAATGCAAATAAAACGTTGCACGATTCAGCTCAGCACGGTTGGCGATTTTTTGGACAGTCAATTGAGAAATCTCCACATTCTCGGCCAATAATGAAAAAACAGCATTTTTCAGCATCTTTTTTGAGCGAATGGCTCGTGGATCAACTTTTTTATGTTCGGACATTTCATCCCTCTATTATCGTTTATATAGTATTTCATCAACTAATTTACCCATTCTGTCGATTAGTCGACATTTTCAATAAAATTGCAAATAGGAATACCGTTTAAATACTGATATGATTTATTTTATCGACACTATGTCGAAAAAGCAATGAGGAGAGGCCTGCACCATGCAAGAAGATATTAAGAAAATAAATAAAGGAATCCTATTAACCATCCTAATTTTTGGTTGTTTCTTATCTACACTCAATCAGACGCTTTTAAATGTCGCCTTAAGTAGTCTGATGGATGTATTTGATGTCACGGCAACAACTGTACAATGGATTTCAACGGGTTTTATGCTGGTCAACGGGATATTGATTCCGATTACAGCCTATTTAATGAAACGTTTTACAACACGTCAATTATTTCTAAGTGCCATGTCATTTTTATTAATTGGCTCAATCATTTGTGCAGCAGCGCCGAGCTTTAGTCTACTCTTAGTCGGACGGATGATCCAAGCTGCAGGTGCCGGTATTATAATGCCGCTCATGATGAGCGTTGTGCTCGCTATTTTCCCTGTTGAAAAACGCGGCAGTGCTATGGGACTGCTTGGACTGGCGATGATATTTGCTCCTGCTATTGGGCCGACGCTTGCGGGATTTATTGTTGAATATCACTCTTGGCGCTGGTTATTTATCGGCCTCATTCCACTCGTCATCATTGTTATAGCGTTGGCATTCAAGTATTTAGTGAATGTATCCGAGACGTCTAAGTCTAAGCTTGATGTAGTAAGTGTTCTTTTATCGACCGTTGGATTTGGCTTAATTTCATACGGCTTCAGTAGTGCAGGCAGTAAAGGCTGGGACGATGTAATAGTAATTCTGACCTTAGGGATCGGGATCGCTGTTACGGCCGTATTCTGTCTTCGACAAATCAAGTCTGATGATCCACTGCTGAACCTGTCTGTCTTCAAAAATAAAGTTTTTACGATGACTTCTCTTATTAACGTGTTAATTACCATGATGATGTACGCAGATATGATTTTATTGCCTATTTATCTGCAGAATGGGCGTGGTTTTACAGCATTTGATGCAGGACTACTCTTGTTGCCGGGAGCACTCGTAAATGCGTTCATGTCACCCGTCACCGGTAAATTATATGACCGTTTTGGTGCTAAACCACTGTTCATCATTGGTTTACTCTTTATTATTCCATCTATGTGGGCGGTAACTGATCTATCTGAATCGACCACGTATATGTATCTAATGATTCGTACCATTGGCTTGCGAATTGGATTAAGCTTCATTACTATGCCACTCAATACGGCTGGACTAAATGCACTACCCAAACAACTCGGCACCCATGGTACAGCAGTGAACAATACCGTTCGCCAAATTGCCGGAGCCATCGGTACTGCTGTCGTAATTACGATTTATACAGTACAGGCAACAAGTCATGCGGCCACAGTGATGCAGAGCAACCCCTCTACTACTCCTGAGATCCTTAAATCCCTTGCATCCATTCTTGGGGCAAGTGACGCCTATTACTTTATGATGATTTTATCCGTCGCCGCGTTTGTTATAACATTATTTATGCCGATGAAGAGCAAGATCATGGTTGAAAAGAAAGCAAACCTAGTTAACAAGGAATAACCTTATAACGTGGAATGTAAAAAGGACAGCGATCAGCTGTCCTTTTACATTATTAATAGCTTTTCCCGGCTCACCGGCTTACTCTTGTTTATATTTTTCTTTCAGGATGCTGGAGCCGATTCCCCCGCTAACCATTAAAATCAGAGAACCGAAGTTCCAAAAGAATGACCCGCCATTCAAGGTAATCTCTAGTGCCGTTACTTTGTTCAGAAAGAGAACACAGAGTTTAATCACTAATAGCACAATGCCTGCTATTACGAAGACATCAAATACAAACTTTAATTTCGGGTGAGCCAATTTCTTGCCTTCTTCTATCACCTTTTTGGTCAACTCCTCGTCACTCCTTAGTAACTCATCGATAGTTACCCCAAAAAGATCGCTTATTTTAATAATGATTTCAATGCTTGGGTAGTTTTGACCATTCTCCCATTTCGAAACCGACTGTCGGCTTACAAACAGCTTCTCGGCCAGTTCTTCTTGTGACCAACTTTTTTTATTTCTTTCCGCTTTTAACTTCTCCCCAAAGATCATAACAGCAACTACCTTTCTGCAATTCATAAGCCTATATTGGATTAATCGTATGCAGAAGTAAAGAACGCTTTAGTTGCAGCCCCGCAACCCCAAGTTGCAGTTAACACTAGGCTTACCGCTAGTTGATGTTGACCTCACTCAAGCTTGATTACTTCTCCCCTTTTTACTTCTAATCGAATACAAGATGAATAATAAAATAAACCATAACGGAGTACACAATAGAGCAGGGCGTGTTTCTCCAGCGAACAGCATGATGATTAGTATTCCAGCGAACAAGGTTAAGACAATATAGTTAATAGCAGGTGTGAACGGTGCTTTGAATTTGGATTTCGCCTGTAAGTCTGGCCGAGTTTTCTTGTACTTAATATGGCAGATGAGCACAATGCCCCACACCCATATAAAACAAATGGCGCTAATCGTTGTTACGATTCCAAAAGCCTGCTCCGGAATAAGTTTACTTAAAAGAGCACCCACAGATATAACAATTGTAGAAATGAATAACGAGTTACCTGGTACATGGTTTTTATTCAGTTTGCCCAAATGAGGTGCCGCCTGGTTATTTCTACTCAAATTATAGAGAATTCGGCTTGTTGAGAACATCCCACTATTACAAGCGGAAGCAGCTGAGGTTAGTACAACAAAATTAATAATCCCTGCGGCAATTGGAATCCCTACTAAAGTAAAGGTTTTTACAAAAGGACTTTCTGCCGGACTAAGCTCCGTCCAAGGGTTAATGCATAGCAGGACGAAAAGCGCGCCGACATAGAAAAATAGAATCCGTAAAGGAATTTTATTAATCGCCGATGGGATATTTTTCTCCGGATCCGCTGTTTCCGCTGCTGACACACCCACCAACTCCACACCGACATAAGCAAATACAACCATTTGAAAAGAAAATAAGAAGCCTGATATACCGTTCGGAAAAAAGCCCCCATGCTCCCATAGGTTCCGTATCGTCACCGATCCTGCATCCGTCTTAAATCCTATGATCAGTAAAATGACCCCAAGTCCAATCAAGGCGAGAATCGTAATTACCTTAATTAAAGCAAACCAAAATTCTAGTTCCCCAAAGCTCTTTACAGTTAATAGATTAAGTCCTAATAACACGACCAGACAGGCGATGGCAGGAACCCATTGCGGGATATCAAACCAATACTGTACATACACGCCAACAGCGATGACATCAGCCATAGCCGTCATGATCCAGCAAAACCAATAGGTCCAACCGGTAATGAATGCGACTCGTGATCCAAGGTAGTCTTCTGCAATATCCGTAAACGATTGATAGCCCGCTTTAGATAATAGGAGCTCTCCCAGTGCTCTCATCACAAAAAACACAGCAATACCCACGATTAAATACGTGATCATGATGGATGGGCCTGCCTTCTCTATCGCCTTTCCTGATCCCAGGAATAATCCTGTACCAATGGTGCCGCCAATAGCAATAAGTTGAACATGCCGATTGGCTAGCTCTCTCTTTAATTCTGGTTGTGCCATACCTAGTTCCCCCTTGTGAGTACAATAAATTGGAATAAAAAAGAGAGATTGGATGTCATCCAATCTCCCAGATCGTAAGAATATCAAATAATATTTGCCCTACTGATGGCGATCAGCATGACAAATACATATTCAGTACTCTTCTGTCCTTTTGCCTGAGATTGTGAACCCTTCGGCGCCGCGGAATTTCCGCAGTCTCTCCAGAAGCTGCTCCAGCTAAAGTGTAATCCTTAGCCATCATAGCTCGTGAATTATGAAGTTGATAAAGCGGTAACGCAGTAAAGCTGTTCTGATATTCTAACATATTACTTGTGATGTGAGTGTTAATCAGTGATAAAAGTCTCAAGAATTTAAAGTTAGCCTCATGAACATACTACTTTTTGAAAAGCAAAAAACTAAAGGAGTATGCTGATGAAAGCCGCTGTAGTAAAAAAATTCAAAGAAAAGTTAGAACTACAAGACGTACCTAAACCAAAACCCGGACACAAAGAAATCCTTGTCCATATTCAGGCGTGTGGTGTATGTCATACTGATTTGCACGCTGCTCATGGCGATTGGCCTGTCAAACCAAAGCTCCCTCTAATTCCCGGACATGAAGGCGTCGGAATTATTGAAGAAATAGGTGAAGGAGTTACACACCTAAAGGTAGGTGACCGAGTAGGAATTCCCTGGCTGTATTCAGCCTGCGGTCATTGTGAGTATTGTCTTACAGGAAGAGAGACTCTTTGTCTGGAGCAGCAAAATTCCGGATATTCCGTAGATGGCGGATATGCAGAATATTGTGTGGCGGCAGCCGATTATGTAGTGAAAGTTCCTGATAACCTAAGCTTCATCGAAGCAGCACCTTTATTTTGTGCTGGCGTTACGACCTATAAAGCTTTGAAAGTATCGGGTGTAAAACCAGGTGAGTGGGTAGCCATATTCGGCATCGGAGGATTAGGTCATCTTGGCGTACAATATGCAAAAGTGATGGGAATGAATGTAGTGGCCATCGACACGTCAGATGAAAAGATGGAGCTTGCCAAAAAACTTGGCGCAGACAAAACCGTAAACGCATTAAAAGAAGATGCCGCAGACTGGATTCAAAAAGAAGTAGGTGGAGTGCATGGTGTCGTTTGTACAGCAGTTGCGAAAAAAGCATTCGACCAAGCCTACCGTGCCATTCGCCGTGGCGGTACCTGCGTCATGGTTGGGCTGCCCCCTGAATCCATGGATGTTCCTATCTTTGATACGGTATTAAACGGTACAAAGGTAGTCGGTTCGATTGTCGGCACTCGCAAAGATTTACAAGAAACATTACAATTCGCTGCAGAAGGAAAAATAAAAACCATTATTGAGACACGTAAACTAGAAGATATTAATGAGATCTACGATCTGATGTTAGAAGGCAAAATCAATGGTCGAATCGTCCTTGATATGACGAAATAATCCGAAAGAAAACATGCTCGAAAAGTACTGCTTTTCGGGTTTTTTTATGCCTAAAAATCCCCCTACTAGCAATACTTTTCTGCACAATGTTTCTGTTGTGATCAATCAAGCTCTGCGCGGGAGACCGGATTAGGTCACGTCCTCTTCTGCGGCTCCCACTTCCAGCCGTGCAATAACCTCTGAGCGGGCTTGATCCGTGAAGCGAAGCACTCCGTTCTCCTGAACGATCAGCCCTTCCCGAATCCGCCCATCCAGCCAGTCACTGATCCAGCCGGGCGCATACCCGCCTTGACCGAACTCGCCGCCAAAAGCGATTATCTTCTCATACACATCCAGATATTGTTGATGGCTCGTATTCGGATAAGAGCTTGTGTACAGCCAGAACTGCACATCGTACATCAGAGTAGAGAGCTCATCTGCATGAAAGGAAAAGTGTCCCTTCTCTTCAACGATTCGAGTACAGACATTACGAATCTTCTGCTCAAGCTGATCTACCTCGGACACACGACTGCACAGCTCCGCGAGCAAAGGTGAGAATTTGCCTACGGCTACTTTTCGCAGATCCTCTTCTTTATCTTCTTGAGAGGTATCGTATTCCTCCTCACTCACCAGCCCGCGGATAAATGTCTCGAAGTCTTCAGCCAGGAACGTAATCTCATAATTGTCTTCCTGATCGACATGAATCACCTCGGGTTCGCCGTCCCTCCCGCAGTTCCGGTAATCCAGCATTACGACATCATGACCTGCCGAAGGGCAGTCACAAATTACCACGCCGATGTCAGGATACCCCCACTCCTCAATCATGAATGTGCTGCCAAGATCTCCGCAGAGCGAATAACTTTTCTTGCGCCCAATGCCCATAATGCCTGTAATCGCAATATGATCCTCAGCCCATGAGGTCGCGTCCTCCGTCGGGTAACAAGTATTGTAAGGAACTCCCCCATTATGCTCCTTCATCAGACGGATATAGGAGGCAGGAAGCTTGTAACCGAGCTCTTCTTCTACAGAAGCAATCAGCTCATCCGCAGGCGGATCAGAGACATATTCTCTTAGTCCATAATCGCTATCGTCCCAAAAGTCGGAGAAATCCATCCCTTCAAAAGGAGTTGCTTCCGTCCTCGGATCATTATGCGAATCTTTAATTACCCGTCTGGCCGCGGCGTGTTGTTCTTTGCGTAGCTTGCGCTGGCTGATGTTCAGTAACATGGCCGTATTCTCGTCGTCAGGATCGAGATCATGGGCGATACCCAGCACTCTCACTGCTTCCTCATACCGATTCAGATAATAGTAGGAATACCCTACACGAAAATGCCACAACGGGTCATCCTGCCCCTGTTCTGCAATCATCGCAAACTGTTCAAGCGCCTCTTCATAACGTCCCAGATTGTTATATGCTCTTGCTAGACTGCTGGTCACCTCGTAATCTCTGTCCTCTGGTGAAATCTCCATCAGGGTATCAACTATCTTCTGATGTTCATCATCTTCATGCCACTTTGCCAGCTGTGCGATTAGCTCTTTATCCATGTCTACCTCCCCAAGCGTATAATCAAGTTACTAAAATATAGAGAAATATGGTTTTCCCTATTCTACCAGATGGGATGTAGGTATTGAAAATCGAAAATAGGGCATCCCCAAAATAAATTTATAAAACAAATACGCAAGTGAACACGCAAAAAAGAGGCGGTTATCCCCGTTTCCGGTTATACGCCTCTGAGTTAGGTCACGACCATGCTCTAGTCTTGTTATTTTCTTATCAATAAAGAATATTATGGAATATCAGAATAGTCAAACCTCTACCTTTGTCGAGATTTCCTCATAATAATTCTCTTAACACATTTTTAGCCAGCCTTATTTTTTCATCATTAGCAGTACGAAGCAAACCCACAATGTCTCGAATATCGCTCTCTGATGATGTGACCATGAAATCTTCATCCAAATATGCAAACAACTGAATTAAATTAACTTCAAGAGCTTCTGCAATCTTATGTAAATTCAATAAAGATACGTTTTTCTCACCGCGTTCAATTTGTCCTATGTATGAAAAATGAAATCCGCCTCTCTCACCGAGTGCTTCCTGGGACAAGCCGCGCTCTTTCCGAAGAGTACGAATACGTATTCCTACCAGCTTCAATATTTCCTTATCCATCTCAGTATTCACCTCTCCATGTCAAAAGTGTAGACAAGTTTCATCAAGGTAAACACCGGATAGCGAATATTATTATTTATTTTAATATTTATAAGTATTATACTAGTATAATACTTTTCCATTTCTATTCTAGGGGGATTGCCATGGAAAAAAGATTGCAAAATAAAATTGACGATTATTATCAACTTGCTCAATATCATATGAAGTTAGTCCATATCATGAGAAAACATAATCAGAATAAAGCTGCATTCTATCTTTGTCATTCGGCACTCATCTCCATGATTCGGGCACTATATATTTATGAAAACAAGACAGAATTGGGATCAGGGATTGCTTTAATTGATCTTTTACTGCTTCTACATACGGATTATAATCTTGCGCTTGAGATTGTGGTGTTTATTGGCGAGTTGGACTACATCGTTAACGGAGAGGGGCAGGATTTAGAAGTTATAAAAATTGAGGCTAGCAATAGGGTGATAAATAGAGCAAAAGAGGTTTTATGCGAGTTGTGTAGGAGAATGAGGGTTGATCCCTGTTCACTTTTCTGATCGAATCATCTGAGATCTAGTTAGAGTGATACGAATATAAAAATTTCAATAGAAAGAAATAAACAAAGAAGAACAGGAAGGGGAAAGCCTTATTCTGCTCGGATATCATAATGAGCGTGTCCAAAGCATTCCCCTATTTATGATACAGTTCACCATATCCCACTAAAGGCGAGTTCGTCTAAACACGGTAATCGATTAACTATGTTTATTACAAGCCACAAAATTTGAGGTGATCGGAATGTTAGAACGTTCCATGGAGAATGTAATGGAATCCGTGAAAGGAAGGAGTGATGTGTAAAGTAAAAATGAAAAAAGGATGATGACAATGAATAAATACCAAACTATAAATAGCGATGGATTTGAACTGAATTATAGTGTAAAAGGAACTGGGAAACCTATTTTGGTGATAGGCAGCAGTGTTTATTATCCTCAACTATTCTCAGAAGATTTATATGATACATTCCAGTTTATTTTCCTTGATCATAGAGGATTTGTGAAGCCGCCCCGAACTCTGCAATCTGAAGATTATAGATTGGACAAAGTATTAGATGATATAGAGACGGCAAGGCAGGATCTTAACTTAACAAATTTCATCTTATTAGGACATTCAGGACATGCTTTCATGGCTTTGGAATATGCTAAAAAATATCCCTGCCATGTCCAAAAAGTTGCCTTATTGAATTCAGCACCTACAAATAGCGAGGAAAGACAGCGTCAAAGTTTTGCATTTTTTAATGAGACAGTAAGTCCAGAGAGAAAAAGACAGTTCGAGATGGATATTGCTTTGTTAGAAAGTGACATTCAGAAAGATCCTGAACGACGATTCGTTCACATGTGTATTTGGATGGGAGCCCAAAGCTTTTATGACTATACATTAAACGCAGCATACATGTGGGAAGATATATATACGAATATGCCAATTATCGATCATCTGTGGGGAGAAGCATTCGCAGAATTGAATCTTATACAATCACTCGCTAACTTCAACAAACCAGTATTTATCGGTTTAGGCAGGTATGACTATTTGGTAGCGCCTGTTTCACTTTGGAATTCTGTTGATGAAACCTATAAGCACGTCAAAAAAGTGATCTTTGAGCATAGTGGTCACAATCCGATGTTTGAAGAACCTCAAACCTTTGACAAAGAGCTAAGCAAGTGGATTCTTGAGGGCAATTGACCAATTGAGGCACTAAGTTAATTCTTAGTGTTTTTTTATTGAAGGCGCCCTACCGGACGCCCAATGATTTATACATATTTACCTATTTGTAACTGGATATTCGATATTTCATAACCTACTATTTTCTATTTCTTGAGATTGCTCAGGCTCCTCCACGTTGCTAAACCCTAAAGACAACGTGCACGGACCTCGTCCTTACGAACCGACATGCCCAATCGCCATCACAAAGAGGAAGAGGAATATAGCCATTGATGTGTTAATTACTTCGAAAAGCATAAGCGGCTTAGACATTTTAGTCGGTGATTTTGGAAAAATACCAGCTAAGTCGATAATGTATACAATAAAGTATAAAACAGCGATGATTTGTGTCATGAATATGGCATGTGGATGTGATATCAACAAGAGATAGCATACGATAAACGACGTAATTCCAAGCAAGATAAGAAACAGATTAAACCCCCAAAATACACCTCCTTTTAATTTTGAGAAATCTCTATTCTCAATCGGCCCTCCCGGAACCAATATCGCCAATAATGTTACATTTAAAAACACTAGTAAACTTGCCATGATCATAATATCCTGCATCGTTATTCCTTCCTCTCATCTGTTAGTGTCTCAAGATTAGCAGGAAGAAATAACAGTGTATTGTAAAAAATCAGCATCAATATGATCTGGCGTTCATCACTTCTGACCATGCCAGACATATCGAAGGGTTAATTCATGTGGAAGTTTCTCTAACTCTTTGACGGTTTTGCCTGCAAACTTTTTGAATGTTTTGATGAGGTGAGACTGATCATAGTAACGATACTGCATCTCCTCCCTCAATCTTTCATCCTCAACATGTTTTCTAAACTTCACAATATCCCCGTAGGTCTTTGGGGTAAGCCCGACATGCCTTTTGAAGAAACGCTCTAACGTACTTACTGAAATGCAAAAAAAATTTGCCATACGCACAATGTTCAAGTTTTCATACTCTCGTTCTACATAAGTAAGCATTTCCTCTATGCGGCCAGTATCCTTCTTATTCAACACCATCTTATCGAGTAAATAATGATTGATTGCTGTGATATTCTGTTCCACATCTTTAAATCTCATCATCCGGTACAGTTCATCTAGATCAGGGTCCACATCGGTGGCTTGTAGGATTCGCTCTTCCAATTCGAGGCCGGGCACTTGAAACAAGTGTATAAATCCTAACGGAGTTAATGAAATCCCGATTTGATACAACTGTTGTCCATATCGAACATATTTCGCGCTTTTCATTTGACCAATCACAACCGTATTGGGGATCACCATTTCCTGATCTTCTCCCACCAGTCTATAAGCAGACCCATAATTGAAAATGATATTGATATACCCCAGCGGCATAATAATATCTTCTCTATTGTCATCAGCGAGAAAGTCGAAGTCTACGACCCAAATATAGTCCACTATCTTATGTAAGGCATTTATAGGTTCAAAGATTCGAATCATCGTATGCATCTCCTTCTAAAAGACTGGTGAATTCTCTTTTGTCCACGTTTCCACTAATACCTTTAGCACCTTAAACATCAGGTTCCATCTGTGCTCACTTCGCTGTCGAGTCTTTCTTCCAATCGCCGTTGGCCCCGAACTTCTCAATTATATCCCCTATATTGATATGTCTCGATAAACCCCGCCATTTATTTTCTAGTTTATTATAGAAAAGAAGAGGGGCGGCGCATCCCCTCTTCCTACTAAAATCAATATGCCAATTCGCTTTAGGTTCAATTGTTCAACAAATATCATGCATGACAAATCCAAATTCATGAAATCGCTTGCAAAATTAAATATTCAGGATATAATACTTGTATACAAGTATACCATATTAATTATGAGGTGAATTTATGACCGAATCAAATAGATTTCTATATCCCTCCAAATGGCTTTCAAAAGCTTCTGCTGGTGATCGTGTATCCTGCGAGCTTAGAATGCGTATTATTTCCGGCGAAATTGAAAGCGGCACCATATTATCGGAAAATAAATTAGCTGCAGATTTTGCTGTAAGTCGCTCACCGATCCGTGAAGCGTTAAAAATACTGGCATCCGAAAATATTATCCGTTTAGAAAGAATGGGTGCCGTTGTTATTGGTTTATCAGAAAAAGAAATAGAAGAGATTTATGATGTCCGTTTACTCATAGAATCGTTTGTATTTGAACGGATTGTAAAGATAGACACTAATGAATTAATAAAGGAACTTAGTAAAATTCTAGAAATGATGAAGGTCGCAATCAAATATAGTGATGCTGATGAATTTTCCTATCAAGATGTCTTGTTTCATGAAACGATTATTCGTGCAGCTAATCATTCATACATCCTGATGATCTGGAATAATTTAAAACCCGTTATGGAAAGCTTCATCCTTTTGTCGATGCGCATGCGTTTCAAAGAAAAATATGAAGACTTTACAAGGATTATTAAAAATCATGAGCTTTATATTGAAGCGATCCACACAAAAGATAGAGACCTCATGAGTAAGTCCTTGCATGACAATTTTGATGATGTTCAAGGAAAAGTAGAAGACCTATGGATATCGCAACAAATGCTCTCGAAAGGAGTAGTGCAGCAAGATGACTAACTATATGTTAGGTATAGATATCGGAACCACAAGTACGAAAGCAGTTTTATTTAGTGAAAAAGGCGAAGTCATCCAACAAGAAAATATGGGTTACCCGCTTTATACACCGGATATATCGACAGCTGAACAAGACCCAGAAGAGATTTTTCAGGCAGTCCTACAAGCCATTTCAAATATAATGAAACATCATTCACACAAAAAGCTATCGTTTGTTTCATTTAGCAGTGCCATGCATAGTGTCATTGCTATGGATGAAAATGACCAGCCGCTGACGCCTTGTATCACTTGGGCAGATAACCGAAGTGAAGCATGGGCACATAAAATAAAAAATGAGTTGAATGGCCATGAAGTCTATAAACGCACGGGAACACCGATTCATCCCATGTCACCATTAACTAAAATAGCTTGGATTGTGAATGACCTTCCCGAAATCGCTTCCAAAGTTAAAATATATATAGGAATTAAAGAATATATTTTCAAAAAGTTCTTTGATCACTATGTTGTTGATCATTCCCTGGCTTCAGCCATGGGCATGATGAATCTCAAAACACTAGATTGGGATGAAGAAGCATTACAAATTGCTGGTATAACACCTGCTCAATTATCTGAACTCGTTCCAACAACCAAGATATTTACCAACTGTGATTCAGATTTGGCAAAACAGATGGGTATCGATCCACAAACATCATTTGTCATTGGTGCCAGCGACGGAGTCCTTTCTAATCTAGGTGTAAATGCGATAAGAAAAGGCGAAATTGCCGTCACAATTGGGACAAGCGGTGCCATTCGAACCATTATTGACAAGCCGCAAACAGACGAAAAGGGAAGAATATTCTGTTATGCCTTAACGGAAAAGCACTGGGTCATCGGCGGGCCGGTAAACAATGGTGGGATGGTCCTTCGCTGGATCCGTGATGAACTTGCCTCATCAGAAATAGAAACAGCAAAAAGACTAGGAATTGATCCATATGATGTATTAACTAAGATTGCTGAACGTGTAAGACCAGGATCAGATGGATTGTTATTCCATCCATACCTCGCTGGTGAACGTGCGCCTTTATGGAATCCAGACGTACGTGGCTCATTCTTCGGTTTAACGATGTCACATAAGAAGGAACATATGATTCGCGCAGCCCTAGAAGGAGTCATTTACAATTTATACACCGTATTCTTAGCATTAACCGAATGCATGGACGGTCCTGTGACCCGAATTCAAGCTACCGGAGGCTTCGCAAGATCAGAGGTTTGGCGGCAAATGATGTCCGATATATTCGATTCTGAAGTAATCGTTCCAGAAAGCTACGAAAGTTCTTGTCTAGGTGCTTGTATTTTAGGCTTATATGCCACCGGAAAGATCGAATCATTTGAAGTCGTTTCTGAAATGGTTGGCAGTACCTACAAACACACACCAAACGAAGAAGCAACGAAAGAATATAGGAAATTACTACCGATCTTCATTAACATATCTAGAGTATTAAAAGATGATTATACACGGATTTCCAATTATCAAAGAAGCTTAATCAAACACTAACAAGATAAACAGCAGGGGGAAATTACAATGCCATTAGTTATTGTAGCCATTGGAATTTTAGCATTATTAGGTTTAATAATGGGTTTGAAATTAAACACCTTTGTTTCATTAATCATTGTATCGTTCGGTGTCGCTTTAGCACTTGGAATGCCCTTGAATGAAATTGTCAAAACCATCGAAGCCGGATTAGGCGGAACACTTGGTCACTTAGCGTTAATCTTTGGTCTTGGAGCGATGTTAGGTAAGTTGATCGCTGATTCAGGTGGCGCTCAAAGAATTGCCATGACTCTCGTTCATAAATTTGGTGAAAAAAATATTCAATGGGCGGTCGTAGCTGCTTCATTCATTATCGGTGTGGCGTTATTTTTCGAAGTAGGATTAGTATTATTAATTCCAATTGTATTCGCCATTTCAAGACAATTGAAGGTTTCTATTCTTTATCTCGGTATTCCGATGGCTGCAGCTTTATCCGTAACACACGGGTTCTTACCTCCTCACCCAGGACCTACAGTTATTGCAGGTGAATATGGCGCGGACATTGGTGAGGTTTTACTTTACGGTTTCATTATTGCAATTCCAACAGTTATTTTGGCTGGACCTATATTTACTAAGCTTGCCAAAAAACTCGTACCTGCATCATTTACGAAAACAGGTAATATTGCCTCTTTAGGAGAACAAAAAGAATTTAAATTAGAAGATACACCTGGATTTGGTATCAGTGTATTTACTGCAATGCTTCCTGTTATTTTAATGTCTATTGCAACGATAATTACTTTACTTCAAAAAACAATCGGATTTGAAGATAATAGTTTACTATCCGCTATCCGTTTTATTGGTGATGCATCAACTTCCATGTTAATTTCCTTACTGGTTGCTGTCTATACCATGGGATTAGCAAGAAAAATTCCAATCAAAACTGTAATGCAATCTTGTACAACTGCTATTACTCATATTGGGATGATGCTCTTAATCATTGGGGGCGGCGGAGCCTTCAAACAAGTATTGATTAATGGCGGCGTGGGTGACTATGTAGCCGAACTATTCCAAGGAACTTCATTATCGCCCATCTTGCTTGCCTGGATCATCGCTGCAATCTTACGTATTTCCTTAGGTTCTGCTACTGTTGCATCTTTAACAACGGCTGGTTTAGTTATTCCGATGTTAGGACAATCTGACGTTAATCTTGCTTTAGTCGTACTTGCAACGGGAGCGGGTAGTTTAATAGCTTCCCATGTTAACGATGCTGGTTTCTGGATGTTTAAAGAGTATTTTGGTCTAAGCATGAAAGAAACATTTGCAACATGGACATTGCTTGAGACAATCGTTTCTGTAGCTGGATTAGGATTTATTCTATTACTAAGTTTATTCCTATAACAACAATATTTGTGGGCAGTCCCCCCACTTATTCTCTTAGAATCTCCTGAGTCAATAAGTGAGGGTTTTTTCTACCTATTAATTAGAAGGAGCAGGACAAAATGTTCAATACAATTGGTGTCATTGGTTTAGGGGTAATGGGCAGTAATATCGCTTTAAACATGGCTAGTAAAGGTGAGCAAGTGGCTGTCTATAATTATACGAGGGACTTAACCGATAATCTTGTTGGCACAACGGAAGGTCAATTAATCCATCCCTACTACAAAATTCAAGACTTTGTTCACTCTTTAGAAACTCCAAGAAAAATCTTCCTTATGGTCACAGCGGGCAAACCGATCGATTCGGTGATCAGTGCATTAGTACCTTTTCTTGAAGCAGGCGATGTGATCATGGACGGTGGTAACTCCCATTACGAAGATACTGAACGTAGATATGATGAATTAAAGTCTAAAGGAATCGGTTATTTAGGAATCGGTATTTCCGGAGGCGAAGTTGGAGCTTTAAAAGGACCTTCGATCATGCCTGGTGGAGATAAAGCCGTATACGAAAAAGTAGCTCCTATTCTAACAAAAATAGCTGCCCAAGTGGACGACGACCCTTGCTGTGTTTATATTGGTCCAACAGGTTCCGGTCACTTTGTAAAAATGGTCCATAATGGAATCGAGTATGCAGATATGCAATTAATTGCAGAAGCCTATACATTTTTAAGAAAAAGGTTAGGTTTATCTGTTAACGAAATTGCTGTCATCTTTGAAACATGGAATCAAGGTGAACTGAACAGTTATTTAATCCAAATCACCGCAGAGATTTTACGGAAAAAGGATGAAATAACAGGCTTACCGCTGATCGATGTGATTCTTGATAAAACAGGGCAAAAAGGCACAGGTAAATGGACGAGCATTCAAGCCATTGATACCGGGATCCCATCATCCATTATTACAGAGTCATTGTTTGCCCGCTACATCTCCTCTTTAAAAGAGGAACGGGTTTATGCAGACAATATCCTATCCGGGCCTGAGATGGATCACCAGAGTTTAGATAAAGATTTGTGGATTGAGTACGTTAGACAAGCATTATATATGGGCAAAATTTGTGCCTACGCACAAGGATTCACACAATATAAAATGACTTCTGACCTTTACGGATGGGATTTACCTTTAAAGGATATTGCCCTTATTTTCCGTGGTGGATGTATCATTCGTGCAGAATTCTTAAACGTCATAAGCCAAACCTATCTAGCACAGCCAAATCTCGCTAATCTATTAATCGCCCCCTATTTTGCTGAAAAGGTTAAAGAATATCAAATAGGATTGCGAAAAGTTGCCTGTGAGGGTATTAATTTTGGTATTTCGTTTCCATGTTTAAGTGCTTCACTTACTTATTACGATAGTTACCGGACAGGCATTTCAAATGCTAACCTTCTGCAAGCACAACGGGATTATTTTGGAGCCCATACTTATGAACGAAGTGATTTAACAGGATTCTTTCACACAAACTGGCAGTGATCGATAGTGTTAGTAAAAGGTTCATTATTTCTTAATGATACCCGTACTATTTCGTAAACCAGTTTCCCTTATTTTTGAAATAACTCTTCTTGGGAACAGTAAATTTTATTTTCGTCATGAGGCATCCTCCTGATTCATTTAGTGCACCTTCAAAAAGACTAGCTAGTAACATTTACAATTTTCAACATAAAGCAAACACTCTGTTAACATTGCTGGGTTAAAGTAGAGTCAACAAGCAATTGAATATTTGATAGCAATGGGCTTAATTGCAGAGAATGCCCGTGATTCCCCTTCTCCATTCTTGATGGAACCATAAGGGGAGTCACGGGCTTTGTT
Organism: Paenibacillus sp. FSL E2-8871; assembly: GCF_038000345.1. Classification (NCBI taxonomy): domain Bacteria; kingdom Bacillati; phylum Bacillota; class Bacilli; order Caryophanales; family Paenibacillaceae; genus Paenibacillus; species Paenibacillus sp. FSL E2-8871. The sequence continues at coordinate 4,559,587 of NZ_JBBOBV010000001.1, forward strand.
GCGTTTATTTCAGCTTAAAGGAGGCATAAGATGAGACGAATACCATGGCAACCCTATTTGTATTTATCCCCCGTGTTAGTGCTTTACGCGATATTTTTTGTTTTCCCGTTTTTTTTCTCCCTCTATATCAGCTTTATGGAGTGGGATCTGCTGCTGGATAAGAAACAGTTTGTCGGCTTGAGCAACTATAGAGAGGTGCTTGGTAAGCCGTTGTTCTGGAAGGTGATCGGCAATACGCTGCTGTACATGGCGTTAACGGTGCCGCTGTCCGCAGCGCTCGGATTGGTATACGCGCTGGCGATTGAGCGGGCGGGCAAGCTGAGGTCCTTGTACCGGGTATTATTTTTTGTTCCGGTGGTTGTCAGCGTCTCGGTGGCGGGTCTAGTATTCTCGCTCATGTTCTCGCCTCAGAACGGGTTGATCAACGAATGGCTTGGCCTATTCGGAATCGGTGAGAAGGCATGGCTTCAGGACACGCAGCTGGCAATATACGCGCTAGCAATTGTAGGGGTGTGGATGTCCTTTGGCTACAACGTCATCTTGTACATTTCCGGCTTGAAGCAATTGGATAACGAGGTGAAGGAAGCGGCGGCGATTGATGGAGCTAGCGGCTGGCAGTCCTTCCGTCATATGACTTTCCCGATGCTTATGCCGGTGCATATGTTCGTCTGGACGATCACACTACTTCATTCCTTGCAGGTGTTCGCCACAGTTCAAATTATGACGCTCGGGGGTCCCAACAATTCGACGAACGTCTGGGCTTTCTTCATATGGCAGGAGGCGTTCCAATTTTTTAACACGGGTACGGCCAGCGCGGCGGCGACGATCTTGTTTGTCATTGTGCTGGGATTGACCGTTATTCAGGTGCGCTGGATGCAGAAGCGCACACAATGGGTATAGGGGGGATTGGCAACTTGAAGTTACGAAATCATCTGTTGTTGAATGTATTTCTGCTGTTATCCGTACTGGTGGTCCTGGTGCCGTTTATCTGGATGCTGACGGTATCCTTGTCCCCAAGCTCCGATCCGTTCCGGCGCGTGGCGTTTCTCATTACGACAAGCTTTAGTCTTGAGGGTTATCTGCAAGTGTTCCAGCAGGCGCCGTTAGCCCGCTGGTTTATGAACAGCGTGCTGTTGACGAGCGTATTGACGGCAGGTCAGTTGATGCTCGGCGTATTGGCCGCGTACGCCTTCGCCAGATACCGATTCAGAGGACGCGAAACCTTATTTTTCTTCGTCTTGTGCACGATGATGATTCCCCCGCAGGCTATTATGCTGCCGGTATATTTGGTCGTCAACTCATTTGATTGGGTCAATTCATATAAGGGGGTGATCATACCTCATATCGCAAGCGCGTACGCCATTTTTGTACTCCGCCAATTCTTTATGGCTATTCCACGAGAACTCGAGGAGGCTTCGAGAGTGGACGGCTGTCATTCCGTCCAAACCTTGTATCACATTTATTTAAGGGCCTCGGTGCCTACCTTGTTTGGTGTCGGACTCATTCAATTTGTTAACAACTGGAATGATTATTATTGGCCCTTTCTCATTTTGAACGATGAAATGAAAATGACGCTGTCGGTGGCTATCGTCCAATTCCGTAACGACAGCTATATCGAATGGGTGCCGACGATGGCGTCTGCCACTTTGTCTGTGCTGCCTGTTATCGGAATATACGTACTGGCGCAGCGCTACTTTACAGAAAGTTCATTGCAAAGCGGGATTAAATAAGAACTTCAGGAGGAATAGAAATGAAAAAACGTATCGGCTTGAATGTAATGATGGTAGTAGCGTTAATGTGGCTTTTGGTTGGCTGCGGACAAGGGAACGCCGATTCTGGGAACAATGCTGCCCCTTCGGCTTCGCCGGCAGGAACAGAAGACTCTTCTAATAAAGAGGACAAGACGGAGAAAGCGGTAGAGATCAAATTTATGCATGTATTTGGTGGAACGCAGGGCGAGGCGATTAAAGAAATGGTGGATCGTTATAACGCTTCCCAGAACAAGGTCATTGTAAAGGCCGAGCAGACGCAGGGCTTCTATGACGGACTGCTGGAGAAGCTTCAAACGCTGGCGGTGTCCAAGCAGCTTCCAGAGGTCGCGATCGGCAGCTACGCAAACGGGGAGTTTATGTCCTCCCGGATGCCAATCCGCCCGATGCATACCTTTATTGACAAGGAAGGGTATTCGACCGAAGACTACACGGCTCAAATGCTTAAGCTAGGACAAGACGCGGATGGCAAACAGCAGTCTCTGCCGTTTCTCGTCAGTACGCCTTTGATTTATGTCAACCTGGATCACTTTGAGAAAGCGGGCATTACGGTTGTGGAGCAGCCTGAAAGCTGGGAGCAGGTACGCGGCTGGGCGAAGCAGCTTGCTGCCGCGGCGCCAGACCGCGGCGGAGTCTACTTCCAGATGGACTTTGATACATGGATGTTCCAGACACTTCTTGAAACCAAAGGTGGAAGCTACGCATCCGTTAAGGATAAGGATGTTCAGTTCAATGACGAGACCGGTAAAGAAGTTCTTCGTTACTGGCTGGATATGATGCAAAAGGATAAGTCGATTCCGATGATGAACGGCACGCAAGCGGCGGAAGCTTTCCAAAGCGGCGACCTATCCATGCTGGTAGCTACTACGGGCAATTTAGCGAATTTGTCGAAGAACTCTTCCTTCAAACTGGGCATTATGCTGCTTCCAACTTGGGAGGGTGAACAAACGCCTCGCCGCTTGCCTGCTGGCGGAGCGGGACTGTATGTGTTCCAAGGCAGCGAAGAGAAGGAAGCCGCGGCATGGGACTTCGTGAAGTACGCGACTTCGCCGGAAAGCTCGTCTCTGCTGGCGCAGAAGATGGGGTATATGACCGTGCGCAATAGCGCTCGCGAAGAGCTGATGGCCGATTATTTGAAGGAAAACCCGAAGGCGGCCGCTACTTATAAGCAAGCGCAAGATATTGTGCCATGGTTCAACTGGCCGGGCGATGCGGGCACACGCGCGACGCGGACCTTGCTTGATCATATTCAGGGCTCTTTCTCCGGCGACATGACTGGCGATGAAGCGCTCGATAAAGCCGCCGCCGAAATCAAAAAGATACTGGGGTGGTAACAGGTGAAGCGTTCAGCTGCGATTGGTTGGGCGCTGCCTCTTCTAACAGGCTTGTCGATGCTGGTTACTGGAATGATGGAGTCCATGAAAGGTTTTTTGCCGGACTTCTTTCTGAACGAATACCAGTTTGACGCGCAAACAAGCGGGCTAATCTTTGCGTTTAGCTCCGCTGGATTGCTGGGGGCCAATGTGCTTGCCGGCCGTGTAACGGCATTGTGGGGATGGCAGAGAGCCTTTAGTATACATCAAGTGATCTTTGCAGCAGGCATGGCCCTATTGGCACTGCTGTCCGCTTCTTCTGCAGCAGCATGGTGCGGAATGTTCCTTATGACGGGTTACGCCAACGGAATCGTCGGTATGGTGTGCAACGTAGCGCTGCCGCTCGCTTCACCGGAGCGAGCGGGACAATTGCTGGGACGGCTTCATTTTATGATGGGCTGCGGCTTTATGATTGGACCGCTTGCGCTTGAGTTGATCGTAAGCGGGAAGTCCACTGCGCAGGCTGCTGTGACTTGGCCGCTGATCCTGTTCGCTTTTGCCGTATTCGGCGCGCTGCTCGCCTTTGCCGGGAGTAGGCTTGCCTGGCCAAGCGTGGGGAGCAAGCCCGGGAGGAACGAGCTCGCGGGGAAGACTAAGGGCGAGGCTCCGCCTGTGCAACGGATTAATAGCGGTTCCGTTCTGCCGCTTGCCTGCTTCGGACTTCTGTACTTTTGTTATGTTGGAGCGGAGGTTGGCCTTACGGTGTGGTATCGCCCCTTGCTCCTCCAACAATATGGATTGGAGCCCTCCCTTGCAACGCTGTTGTACTCGGTCGCGTTTGCCGGCTTAACGGCGCTGCGGCTTGGCGTTAGCCGCAGCGTGAAGCGATGGGGCTACAGCGGCGTTCTCATCCGATGTGCGGCGCTTGCTATCCTGTGCCTGATATGGGGAAGCTTTGTCCCAGGCGTGCTTGGCGCTCTCGGATACGCGGTGTTTTTAATAGCGATTGCGATGATTTTTCCTACCATGACCGCGCTGGCTGTTCATTATTGGGAAGAGCTTGCAGCTTCGCACATGGGCTTGTTTTTTGCTTGCGGCTTCGCGGGAGGGGCTTGCTCCACCTGGCTTATTGGTGCGCTACAGCAGTCCGCCTCGTTCAGCCACGCCATTATGGTGGTAACGGGTTTGTTTCTTGTATTTATTGCGGCATTGTTCGGGGTGCTGCGTATTCAATCTATCGATAGGAGAGTGGCCAATGAAATTACATCATCTGTTTAGCCCTTTTACGGTTATTGCGGCAGTCAAGACAGAGCTGGATATGGCGAGAGCCGAGCGCATGGGCGTACGTAATGTGTTTCTGGTTCGATCATCGTTGAGCGAATTAAAGGTGTACAGCAAGCAAGCGGAAAAAAGCGGCATGCGTTTATTCGTCTATTTTGATATGATCCGCGGATTGTCACAGGATAAGGAAGCCGTTCAATTTCTGCTGAATGAGGTCGCCGTCTGTGGAATTGTGAGCAACAAGGCTCATGTGGTCAAAGAAGCGAAGAGACTCGGCGTATTCGGCATATTAACGATGTTCCTACTCGATAGCTATTCACTTGAGCTAAGCGACAAGGTGATTAACGGTTTGCAGCCGGACGCCATTAACATCGCTCCAGGCAACTTGCCGAAGAACGTACGCGAGCTGTCCGAGCAATACGATGTGCCCATTATCGCGAGCGGACTCATTACGTTGCCTGAGGAAGTCGGGAAGCTATATGAAGCTGGCGCTTGTGCGGTGTCGACCAGCCAATCAGAACTCTGGTCGATTGAATGGAAGATGCTGGAGCAGGAACACCATGCCCCATAACGATGATACCATTACATTGCTGTACACCAGCGATATGCATGGGCATTGGACGCGCGCTGACGGTCAGTCGGGCGGGTCGCTCGCTTGCGCCGCCCAATATGCCGCGAACATTAGGAATTCGCATAAGCATGTATGGATGATCGACAATGGCGACTTGCTGCAAGGCACGCCGCTTGCGAGTCATGTCGCTCAGAATGAAGGAGAATGCGGAGCGGAGATGGTTGGTAATCTGCTTCGGGCAAGCGGAGTGGATATGGCGGTGCCCGGCAATCATGATTTTGACTACGGCATTCCTTATTTGAAGGGTGTCATCGCTTCATCCTCCTGCGTGTGGTTGGCCGCCAATATTCGCCATCGTTCGGGGAAAAGGCTGGCGGAGTCTTGTCATATCGCGGAATTCGGAGCTAGGCGGATCGCTTTCATCGGCGTTACGACGCGGGTTCCGGCATGGCAATACCCGGATCGGCTGGAGGGCTGGGAGTGGCATGACGAAGTATTGACGGTCCAGGCGATCGTAGATCATATTCGTTCCAACGTTGATGCTATCGTTGTATGCTATCACGGCGGAGTGGAGCGGGAAGGCGCGCTGGATCAAGAGAATGCCGCGCTTCGCATGGCGCGCGAAGTGGAAGGAATCGATGTGCTGCTGACGGGTCATCAGCATGACCGCTTTGTTCGGCGGGAGGGGAAGACGCTGATGCTGCAGCCCGGCTCTCACGGTACCAGCATAGGGGAAGTTACGCTTACATTTTTGACTGGGGAAGATTCGAAAGAGATGGTGTCGGAAGGACGGATTGCGGATATAACCGGACAAGAGGAGTCTGGAGAGGTAGTGGCAGAAGTGCTAAAGATCCGCGACAGAGCGGAAGCGGGGCTTGGCAAGGTGTTATGTCTGTGCGATTCGCGCTTGCAGCTCCATGATTGGCACGACTTGACGTGCAGCGAGCATCCCATTGTGGAGTGGATGCACCGGGTGCAGTTGAAGGAGAGCCGCGCGCAGCTGTCTGCTGTAGCCTATGCGGGCGAGAAGCAGTTGAAGCTTTCATCGGGACAATTGACGCGAGGGGACATCCAGCGGATATTTCCGTATATGGATTCTCTCAGCGTGTTTCAAATAAAGGGCGCGGAGCTGCTCTCTGCTCTGGAAGTCAGTGCCTCCTGGTATGATGACAAATCGCAGGAGCCGCACGCTGATTGGCTTAAGCCACAGCTTCTGCTGTACCAGTTCATCATGTTTGAAGGCGTTCGGTACACGATCGATTTGTCGCGGCCCATTGGATCGCGTCTTCGTGCATGTCACTATCAGGGACAAGCGGTACGGCATGCCGATTCCTTTACGATTGTGATGACCGACTACTTGGCCGGGCAGGCTTCCCGGTATCCCATGCTTCGTAGAATGAAGAGGCTGTACGGGATTAAGGAGCCGCTTGCTCGGCTGTTGGAGAATAACGCCGGCTCACAGCGCATGCTGCGGATCGATTATACGTCAAACTGGGAGATTATAGGGGGGAATGTGGATGTCGATTCACGTAACGAGGAAGAAGCCTAAGGCGGCGGCCTTCGATATGGATGGGACGCTGCTGCGTTCAGACGGAACCTTGTCGGCGCGCACGGAGCGAGCGCTTCGAGCATACAGCGCTAGCGGCGGCATCATCATCATAGCGACTGGAAGACCACCGCGGCTGGTGCTCCCGTTATTTCCGCAATTGGCGGTAGCGGACTATTTCATCTATAACAATGGAGCAGTTGTGGTCAATACCGGGGGTGACTGGCGTGTAGAGCAGCCCATCTCTAACGATACAGCGTATCGGTTCCATCGGCATGTACTGAATCATCATGCGGATGGCATTTGTATATGGGAGGTGGCTGACCGCTGGCATGCCAACCGTCCGCTCTACGATGAGGAAAAAGCTTATTTCCTAGGTCCCGCTGATCAATTGGACCCCATTATTTTATCGGAACAGTCCATTCGGGAGCTGCAGCCGTCCAAGATACTTCTGCCTCGCGTCTATGATATGGATAATTTGTCCGAAACCTTCCAAAACGAGCTGAATGTATATAGGCTGTCCAGCGCGCCTTGTGTGGAGATGGCTCCAAGAACGATCAGCAAGGCGTCCGGCGTTGAAGGAATCGCGCTTAGGCATGGATTATCCAGCGGGGAGATCGGATCGTTCGGCGATGACTATAACGACATGGCGATGTTCCGATATTGCGGTCATTCGGTTGCTATGCACAACGCCATTCCTGAGCTGGCTTCCATTGCGACGGATACTACGGCGAGCAACGACGAGGATGGCGTCGCGATGAAGCTGGAACAGTGGCTGCTGGATAGCGAAGGGTAAGCAAGATAAGTTCAGTTTAAGTTGATCCTGCAGTACGGTCCAATATAGATAAATATTACGGAAGACATACATAGCATTGTCTCCCAATCAGTAATCGAAGTGCAAACTTTAGAATCCCAAAATAGCGAAGTGGAAAGCTTAGAGTTGGTTGATGAAGGACGAGTTAATATACTTAAGACAGAAGATGCGTTCCAAGATATATCGCAGGTTATATCCAATATGTATGAGTTAGTTAACTCCATGGCAACACATTTAGTACTAATGTCCAATAAAGAAGGCCAGTTTAAAGTTTCATTCGAGGAAGTCGCCACTATATCCGAAGAAAATGCTGCGGGGATAGCGGAAGTATCGGCATCGGCACGGCAGATTAGCTCTCCTCTGATGTAATGAAGCACTTAGTCTCTGATTTATCTGATGCTTCGCAAAAACTAAAAGAGATGATTAGTACGTATAAAGTTTAAGAAAACTCTATGAAGATTGATCGCATATATATAGCCGCACAGTCTATAGGATTCTCATCCAAAGCTGTGCGGCTACTGTTTTGTATTTTTGAATTAGCTTTTATAACAGGATTTCTATTCATTCGTCACAAAGTTCCACATTAATTGGTATTCAGATGTTTCATTTCTGATTCGGCATTTCTTGGTCAAAATAAGATCGTTGGCCTTTAATCTTTCTACCAATCTCCCTCTCAAATTGATGACCCACTCAAGTTCATTATCCCATTGGAATATCATCGCTCATGGAATAGACCATCCTAGTGGATGGTCTTTTATCTCAGCACAATCTAGCTCTTATCCCATCTTTCTACAGATGAAATTTGCTAACCATTTCTTTCAACTCTTCTGCCACAGAAGAGAGTGAGGTAGCAGATGAAGCAATCTCCTCCATTGCAGCCAACTGCTGCTCATTAGCCCCAGAAATTTCTTCTGCTCCAGCCGCTGTCAGCCTTGATAGCTTAATTCGAGGTGGAAGCGAAGGGGGAAGTAGTTAAAAGGTACATTCATGCCGAAACACAAAAGTTACCTGAGCAGCAGAGAGCAGACATAAAGAAAGAGTTACAAGGATTAATTGAGGATATGCCTGAAGAGCCAACTCAAGGTGAAATCGCAACCCCAAACGATGTGGAAGCAGTACTTCTTGAACTTTGCAACCCAAGCGATCTGGCGGATAAGTATAGGGGAAGTAAAAGATATCTGATCAGTCAAGATTGCGCTCGCAGCGATCTTTATTGCCACGTCGGTTGCCTTCGTAATTGATACTGTTCTAGATCCTGCTCAGATACAAGGTCAGTTAACTAGCTATCTAAGTTCTGCCATATCGGGCTGCTTTTAGGGGCCTCCTATTATTGAGAAACAACTCTGTTAACAAGACCTTACCCAGCTTCTTGCAAAGGTTACGGCTTTGGTTTGCCATTATCGGTGAGCCCACCACCCTTCTTAATTGCACTATACTAGTTTATAATGGAATTTATAGTCATGAATAAAAAACTATAGGGGTATAAGACAATGATCAATAAACTTCATGAACTCAATAAACAAAAAAAACCACTATCCGTCATCGTGTATGACCAATTGTATAAATTAATCATGGAAGGAATATTTCCTCCCGACAGCCAGCTTCCAACAGAACCCGAATTGGCCAAAAAGTTAGGTGTGAGCAGAATGACATTGAGACATGCTTTGGCACTTTTGAAGGAAGATGGATTGGTTAAAAATATCCAGGGAAAGGGAAATTTCATTACCAAATTTCATCAGAATGAAAGTATGGATGGCTTGGAGAAGTTGGGGAATCCTCTATATAAATGCTATACGGGAAACATAGATGATATCGAACTTATTTTCCGAATAGACCTAATAACGGACTATGCCATACAAGTATTAAATCGAGAAATGACTGCAGTTGTTGCGTTGGAACGCTGGTATAAAAGTAACGATAAGATCGTAGCTTTTGCTTTTACGATGATGCCAATCGAAGCCGTTTCTCAATTAAATCTTGACTTACAAAACGAAAAGCAAGTACTGGACATGTTGGAGGAGAAGGTTTATGAACTAGCTAATTCCTCCACCATTGAAATTAAACGTTCTGATTCCGTCAATACTCCGTCATTAAAATACCAACTTTCCTACGGAGAGGAATGTGATTTAATTTTAGAAAGTGTATATATCAGCGATAAGTACCCTGTTGTTTATAATAAATACTATATACCCATACAATTTAGTCAAATTAGGATTAAAACATCTAAATAACCGAATGAAGGGCATGCGCTGCCCATCATCTTTTAAAGCAAGCCACAATGGACCGAAAACGTCAAATGGCAAGCCTTCAATAAACCGGAGGCTTGCCATTTTTTTAATTTTAGAAGCATTAGAATGAAGACGAGGCTGACTCATTCGTAAAAAAACAACTTTTGGGGAAATCCCTTTTTGTAACAAAAAAGACAAATTTCTAAAGGTTGTCAGTGGTATAAAGGTGTGGTAATATTCTCATTGTTAAAGAACATACAAGTTTTTAGACAACTATACAATGTTGTATTAACTGAAAAGTTATCATGAATGACTATGAAATCGCAATCAAAGAGTAATTATTTCGGGTTATTCATGGAAGCGCTACCTTATTCAACATCATTAGAAGCAAACAACAAAGGAGAAGAATATACCTATGTCTACTACAACTGCAGATGTGTGCATGAAGAAACCGCAGGAATATAATTTTAAGAAAGCAGTACCTATTACCTTGCTATTATTTCTACTATGCTTGATCATTGATAATTCGTTTAAGATTGTTTCTGTTGATATGGCAAAAGATTTTAACATTTCAGCGACAACAGTCAGCTGGCAAGCAACCCTAGCTGGCCTTGTGATTGGGATTGGGGCGGTTGTTTACGCAGCTTTGGCGGATTCCATTAGTTTCAGAAAACTTTTTACCGCTGGTATCATTTTAATATGTGTCGGTTCAGTCATGGGATATGTTTTTCAACATTCGTTTTTACTCGTTGTTATCTCACGATTGATCCAAACGGCAGGTTTAGCATCAGCTGAAACATTATATGTTATATTTGTAACCAAACATTTACCTGCAAATGAACAAAAGAAATTTTTGGGATTAAGTACAAGCAGTTTTGCTCTTTCACAGCTTATTGGTGCATTAACTGGAGGCTATATTTCTACGTATTTCCATTGGACAATGCTGTTTTTAGTTTCTTTAGTAACACTTCTCACCCTTCCATTTATTTTAAAATATCTTCCTAAGGAAGAAGCGAAGAACAGTCATGTTGATGTATTCGGATTATTTCTAGTGGGAACCATTTCAGCATCCCTACTACTGTATATTACCGATTTCAATTGGATGTACCTTCTCTTGTTTGTTGTTGCAATTATATTATTCCTTACTTATATCAGTAAGAACTCCAAAGCGTTTATTGGAATATCATTCTTTAAAAATAAACAGTTTATCTCATTGCTTGGCGTTGCTTTTGTGATTTACTCTGTGCAGTTAGCATATATTTTCTTATTTCCATTCTTGCTTGAAAAGATTTATGGTTTGAAGCTAGATACCATTTCACTATTATTGATTCCAGGCTATATAGGAGCTACTCTAGTCGGGGCTCTTTCTGGGAAATTTGCGAAGTTCTTAGGAAGCAAGCAATGCATTACAATCGCGATGTCTTGTATTGTGGTAAGCTTATTATTAGGCGCATTCTTTATACAAACTTCGGTTGTTGTATTCGTGATCTCCATGGTGTTATTTTCTAGCTCATTTGCATTCATGTATGCACCAATACTTGATTCTTGCATTCGTACGATTGAAAAAGAAAAAAAAGGTACAGCCGTCGGATTTTTCAATTTAACACTGAATGTCGCTATGTCAATCGGAATCGCCTATACAGCAGCTATGATGGACCATTCCGCAATGCGAAGAAGCTTCCTAGGAATTACGAGCAATTCGGATGCTTCGATGTTTAGTAATATCCTATTCACTCTCGTATTCATTACCCTTTTCAGTTTATCTCTGTACTGGTTATTCGTAGGACGAAATGCGACTAAATAGATTACGTTTGTAGTTCATAATTAGAACCCTAAGACCTAAAGTCTAGGGTTCTTTTTAAATTAAAGTCCCCTTTCCATCATCCCCTTCTTTAGCGCAGGCATTCAATCCTTGGTACTCGCTGTATCTGCTATCGGAGCATCTGCATATGAAGCCACGACCTAGCTGTGGTTTTTTTAGTTCAGCTCCTGAATCACGTTATATCCTTCACTTTAATCCAGCTCATCATTTTCGATCAGCATTTGGATTTGATAACTGTAGGATTCAGTATCAAACAAATCGTTATATAATTCTATCTCGATACTGTTTGTTAACGACAATTTGGGAAGGTGATCGGCAATACGCTGCTGTACATGGCGTTAACGGTGCCGCTATCCGCAGCGCTCGGATTGGTATACGCGGTGTTTTTAATAGTGGTTGCGATGATTTTTCCTACCATGACCGCGCTGTCTGTAACGGCAAGTATCTTTATATAATGAAGACCGCCATAATGGCGGCCTAAAATTAAATTACGACTTTCTTCTAACCGGGATCCATATTTCGCAAATTGATTCGGTGTGATCATCATTTGCCCAATAGTACTTCTCCATACATGGTCCTTCAACTTGTTCAAAATTCGAGGATGGGAACCACTCCGAGTAAATTCGTTTCCAGACGATTAGGATTTCTAACCCGATCTCCATGTCGTCTGGAATCGATTCTCGACTATCGAACACCGCGTAGCTTTGATTAGGAATCTGAAGGATGTTCAGCTCATCTGGTACTCCTCTTCCTTCTGGTAACTCGACACCCGTCATATAGCTTTAAGTACCATCCTCTCTGAAATCAAAGGAATACCCGTTTAACAGAGAACCTACAGGCCTGCCAACAGTCTCGTTAATCCGGTCATGCGTGCCATTCTTCCAAATTACCTCCACGAACGCCGGTATCTCCGTGAAAGGGTCTTTCTTGATGATGACGACCTTGCCGATTGCTGTTGAAGCCTTTTCCTCACCATTTCAAAGCTCTAATAATAATTCCATCGCTTCTCTTTCTTTACAGGCGATATGCATCAATAATTCAGATGCTTGTCTCAGCCAGTCCCAATTCCCCGTCCTTCCCGCATTGTCTATCGAAGCAGAAACCTCACTCCATAATGGAGCAATTTCTATGAACTTCAAGTAGGCCCGCTCTATTTTTGAATCACCTAGAACCCCCAAGCTTTCCTTAAGAAAGTCCCTGTACAGATTGCGAAACAACGCACCGCCTGTTCCTCCTCTTTCCATCAGTTGTGCTGTCAAACATAAGTTATGGGCCAAATTCGGACCGTGTGATGGCCATTTGAGTACTTCAGCACTCATTTTTTCGATTCCTTTTATCCCGATATTGCGGATCGGCGGGTTCAAATAGCGGTAAGCATTTCTTAAGATGGAAGTTCGGATGAGGGAGGACAGTTGTGGAAGGGCGGTTGTTTTTTCGATTGTGTAGGAAAGGTTTCGGGAGCTCATGGGTCCTTTTTCATTTCTAGCGAGAGCCAATGTAGCCAATCGTGTCTTTGTAATGCCACCCTGTTGGGAGGTATCGGCCATATAAGCATATTCATCATCGTACCCGTACATAGTGGCATAGTGTGCCGCAAAATGAACTTTACTTTTGAAATAATCCAAATGATAACAATCTAACTTTAAGCCTACGGGAATACCACGATCTATGTTTTCCTTTATATTGAACCACGCTTTCGTTATAGAGCCAGTTTCTTGTACCGTGAGCTTTAAGTTTAAATGAAACGCAATAGAGGCAGTCAACTCATCCGACTTGACCCTGCCGCCTATAAACGGAAAATCCATCCCCTTTCTATCCCAATATATAAACCCTAAACCTTCTCCAATTCCAAACAACATCGGTTCGGACAACCGGATGCCAACATGGGAAAGCAGATTGCCCATCGCTGTAGTCTCGCAGTGCTCCCCTGTAAACGAAACAAAACGGTCTATTATCATTTTGCTGTTTCTCCTTCCAACTCACTTATCAACTGATCGATAAATTGCAGTTCTTTGTCAATGAGACTCAATGGGTGAAGAAAAAGGGCCCGAACATGCATCGGCAGCTTTTTTCCGCCTTGAGCTTTATATTTCCCCTCTAACTGAAGCGATGTTTCTTGTAAAAAATCATACCGTTTCCTTAATGCTTCTTTAGCTTCCTCTTTGTGGATGAAAGGTAACGCCGCAAGGCCGAGATCGAAGCGGCTGTCCCTCTCTCGCGTGGATGATAAACAGTCAATAATTTCGTTATGCAGTATTTGTTGCCCATTCTCAGTAATTGTAAATTTGACGGGTAAGGGGCCTTTTCCAATTTTATCGTCGGAGTTGTCTGATCGGATGAGCCGTTTCTCCTTCAACTTTTGCAATCCTGCATAGATGGAAGTGGTTCCAATCTTTGTCCATTCTCTATAGCCTCTAAGCTCGATCAGTTTATTGATTTCATACCCGGACATTCGTTCCGACTCCGCAATGATTTGTAACAGCACCAATTCTACGGTTGTAAGCTGATTCACAGGTATCCTCCCTCCTCTTACATGTATATTACACATGTGTAATATAACAGTAGTGAAATAAAAAGTAAAGCCGTTCCAATCTAATATCAAAGTGAGGATATCCTTATATCTGCCAGCATCAACGCTTCTGACACTTTCCTTTCTCAGAAAAGTGGGACTTTCTCCGGTCCACGATGCCCTCTTTCTTCGTGGGATGTGATGAGGATATTACAACTCAAAAAACGATATCCTTATGTAATTTTATCGCATTTCCTTAGCGCATGGCCTACACACATATAACCTGAGTCGAGCAGAGGATTATGATAGCGATTTAATATTTTATCGTATTATTCCTCACATGCGCTAAGATTTCACAATGATAAGCTTAACATTGTATGCCTTATGACACTTTAGGAGGTAATATAATGAGCAAGTACGATGAAGCCATGAAGCTGCTGGAAGAACAAGTAGGTAACAAGGACGGCCTAATCTCTCTGTCCACCATTGCACTGGAACCGGGGGCCAATGGCAAAAGCCGTCCCGCTGCCCGCATTGTGGACGCCTATTATGAGGACGGCGCGTTCTACACCGTTACTTACGCGACCTCAGGCAAGATGCAGCAGATCGCCCAAAACCCCGAAGTCGCCGTTTGTATCATCGTCGAAAACTTTACGGCCGATGGTATAGGTGAAAACCTGGGCTGGGTATGTGACGAGAAAAACGCGGAGATGATGACAAAGCTGCGCACAATCTTCGCCGAGTGGTATAACGAAGCCAATAACGACGAAGACCCTAACACATGCCTGCTGCGCATTCGCCTGACAAAGGGCCTGTGGAATGACGCCCATAAAGGGATCAGAAATGAGATTGATTTCGTCAATAAGACGGCAAATTAAGTGGTCTATGTGGCTTCTATATTTTGCATATTAGGTTGTTGCCGCTGGGGTATAAGCATACTGTGTGGTTCGCCTTATTGGATTAATGTGAAGTCGACATTTGATAACAGACAATGTTAACTCAAAGGGAGTGTCCGCACACTCCCTTTTTCGCCGTTACTTATGGTAGGGTTCAGCTTAACGGGTCTATCGGCGAAAAATCCGCCGCTGCACATGACCGCCAACCTTTTACCCGATCTAATAGCTAAATCAAGCCTTCATACACATGCACCGAAGGTCGTCGAAATACTCGGCGGCCTAGTTGTCTATAGTTCAACTATTGTGCTACAAAATGCCGCCCCACGGAGTAATATTCATCCTTATTCACGGCGTAGTCCAGCCACTTCATCAGCTTCACCCCGTCCGGTTCTGCATTGTAGAAATGATTTAATGTGGAGAGTGTATGTTGTGTCCTGCCCGTCTTCTCGTT
The DNA here is from genome assembly GCF_038000345.1 of Paenibacillus sp. FSL E2-8871. Classification (NCBI taxonomy): domain Bacteria; kingdom Bacillati; phylum Bacillota; class Bacilli; order Caryophanales; family Paenibacillaceae; genus Paenibacillus; species Paenibacillus sp. FSL E2-8871. The sequence goes on from NZ_JBBOBV010000001.1 coordinate 4,574,787, forward strand.
AAGACCGTAATCAGTGATGTAGTAATAGTAACCTGGCAATATTTCAGTTAGCTCTCCAGCTCGAGCATCCTTTGGAGTAAACGCTGCATCGACCACATATTTCAGACCTAAATGTGCAGCTACCGCATAAGCCACTCCCATTAATAAACAACCATATAAAAATAGGCTGCTAAGCAGTTTATATGGAATCTAATAACGAATTATTGTATATAAATAATGCCTTTCAATCTCCGCCTTTTGAACTGAGATTCAGATACTGAAGTAGCTGTCCGAAATCCGAGGAATAGACATTTTCAATTCCATGGTAGCCTTCTCTTTGCCCAATAACGCGGGAAAACTTCGCGTACAGTCGATTTAGATAAGTGTTGTCGATCTGAGCGCAAAATTGTAGATAGTTAACGCCACAATTCTCTGCGACGATTTGTTGTACCAAATAGCGGAACCCCTGAATAAATAGGCGACTGCTGCGATAGGAGGGGTGGACAATGACAGAATTAACAAAAACGATTTTACCTTTGGGATCAAATTCATTCTCAGTATTGAGATAGCGATAATGCCCCCAACCTATCATTGCCCCCATCTTGTCCGTTATTAATATAATGCGGGAGTTGGGGATGGATTCCAACACATGTACAAGTGCATCCGCAAGTGAGAATTGGCGGTTAAAATCTTTTCGGTTTCGGATAAAATATAAAGTAAACTGCGCATAATCTTCATCATTTTGGCAATTCCGGTAATGGGCAAGCATAAACCGCCCCACCTCCTAATCGTTCATATGAGCTTAGCTATCTCGAGGATCACAACAGAGCAAGCACTACGAAGTGAAATAGGCTTCATTTCTGAACTTCATTACGTATGCTTGCCATTCCTTGAAATCGGCATGATATTCATCGATCCCACCTTGTGCTGTATCCCATGTCGCTGTTTTCTCTGCAAGCTTGGCTAGAAGTCTTTGCAGCCGGAGTTGGACCGGGACCCAAAAACGGAGCTCAACAATAGGCTCAGGTAGTTGTGATATATATTGCACCAGAAATTGCAAACTCTCTAGGAACAGCCGGCTTCGGCGATACGTTTCAACAAAGAAAACAATCTGGATTTGTGCCACATGCGTATCCTTGTATTGGTTCTCACCAGTCCCGCAAATGTAACCAATCGCCCCGACAACTTCATCCTCATCGTTGAAACACAAGATAGCTTCTTTTTGCATTAGAACAGAGCTTGCCAGAAAACTCAGCGAGATTGAAAAAGGATAAGGCAGATTTAGTTCATTGTAATGTTCCAATAGAAATATCATGTATTTATCCTGATAGCTCTCTGAACTGCAGACTTGAAAGTAATAGCTCATCTGATTAATTCCAACTCCTTGCATTATGTAGATCTGTTCTTTTTCTTACTTATAGGATGAATGTTGTCCCACAAGAAAAAGCTGCCCGAAAGTCCAACGACTTAGGTGCAGCTCTTCCCATACCGAATGCTTATTTCGCAGGCGCTGTTCTCGCTTGCTCGCTGCTCACAAGTAGGTTCACTACAATTTGTAGTGGTCTCCTGCCACCTTTGTCATTAAATCCGCTTCTTGGTGGAAACATATATGTCACTCCTTTCCTCTTCATTTTCAGATACTCATTGCTTACTTCGACATTTTATTACGTTCCAGTCCACACATACATACCTAAAAAGGGGTATCTTTCACTTTTTGATTGATTCACATTCAGTTGATTGAATTGATATAAAATTGAAATAACTACCCTCCACGGTAAGCTGGCGCGCCGCTGATCACTTTTTTCAGCTTTCTTACAACTTTCATCGCGATTACAGAGACAACAAATGACCGCAACGTTACCAGCAAGAAATGAATCAGGCTATTTCCAACGATCAACGGCGCCTTCCGTAACCATCATGCAGAAGAAAAAGACAAATCCATCCGTGTACGACATCAATCAGGCCTCCCAACATAACAAACACGGGGGCAAAAAAACACCCTTTCCTCGTGGAATCGAACAAGGAAAACATAGCTTGATAGATGCTTTCAATAGACGGATTCATCTGTGCAAATGCATAATAGCTGTCACCCAATAACCCGATTCCATACAGGAACAACGATATCAAGAAAGCTCCTATAGCAGAAAGTCTCGTATAGAGAAAGTAACAAATACAGACTCCTAGCATGAGGCCAGGAAAATACCACAGATGATACAGCATTCCGTTAAAAAATGTTCCTTGAAATGGACAAACCGGAATTGTCCATAGAATTTAACCCTAGAAATCACTTTATTTCCAGAGAATGTTGAGATTCATTGTCTGATGGCTTTAGCCTACAGCCAAAAAGGCGATCTTACGAAAGGCGAGGAGCATGTGGAGGAAGCGAAAGAGTTAGGATTTCTAGAAATAGATCAACTGAGGGAAGCGATGAAAGCTATTAAGGCGGCTCCTCTAAAGGAGGTTCAGCAGTAGATGTTCAAATAGCCCTTGGAGTTCAAGGAGCCATTCCTTTGTTCTAAGTTCTATTCTATCTCGAACACTGGAGCTTTGGCTCCACCACTCCCACAAGCCTCTACCCCCTCCCAACACCCCAATTTTTCGCCGTCACTTATGGTAGAGTTCACCGCGCTGTCTGTAACGGCAAGTTTTCTCTGTTACTTTTGTCCTCTGGTCACACTTTACGAACCGCGAACCATAGTTCGATATAGTTGAGGTCGTCTTTCACGCCAGTCATAATGTCATAATCGCCTCCACTCAAGATACTAGAATATATATAACAAGTAAATTTAAGTAATTGATGGGAATTTCCGATATAGGCTATATAAAAAAATCCCGCAGTCGATGCGGATATCATGAGGTGATGAAGTGGTAAAAATAGTACTAGGCATTATCTTCTTCGGCATAGGTTTTATTCTACATAGAACTTATGCAGTTGATGCTAACGTTATTATTTCAATTGTGATTGGAAGCTTGGCAGTTGTTATCGGAGAAGCGGTCGGCGGGTTAATTAAACCACTGCTTGTTAACAAAGTTCCAACGTCTGCCGCAGAGGCCGCAGCAGCTTCCGAAGTGATACTGGAAACTTCAGATCAAACCGCAGATGAATCAGAGCCTTCCGGCACCGGGGGCTGGTTAGGACTTTTTGCATTAGGCATTGTTTTTTCACTTTTCGCAGGTGTGCGGATACTTTATGGTAATATTTCATTATTCGGCACCGATGGCTATAAGCTTCTCACAGACCCTGACAGCAGTTACTACGTCGCTTCAATGCTCCCTAGTCTTGTGATAGAAACGGCATTAGTAACTATTCAGATCCTGATGATCCTGTTCATCTTATATCTGGGCCTCAAACATAAAAAATCTTTCAAATACATATGTATATCTTTCATTGTATATAACATCTTACTTAATACAGTAGATACCCTGATGTTCAGCCAAGTGCAGAGTACTCTTTCTGATGTCATACCGGATGATAACTCTTATACAGATATATTCCGCTCTTTCATTTATGCTGTGATCTGGATTCCTTATTTCCTGCGGTCCAAGAGAGTGAGGAATACTTTCGTAAAATAAGTATATTGGTGAACGTCCAATCAGAATTTCGCCGGACATGCGTCAGTCTTGAATCAGACCGTCGCATGTCCGGTTTACTTCTGCTAATTCATATACCGCGCACGGTATTCACTCTCCAGTATCCCCATCATAATCACATCATGGTATTCATGGTTATAGTACAGCGTGTGGCGACGCACACCCTCCTGGACGAACCCGGCCGATTCATACATATGCGCAGCGCGGGCATTTTAGCTGTAGACCACCAGTTCGATCCGGTGCAAATTAAGAATGCCGAAGCCGTAAGGGCAGATGTTTTTCTATTTCTTTCCTCACTTTTTGCTGGTTTAGTTTTTTCAACCACTAAGTTTGGTTTTGAGCCATTTTTGCACCACGAAAAAACTCGCAGACGTCTGTTTACACATCGTTCCGACTGGGGTGTGACCTCCCCCACTCCTATGATCCGCAAGCTGTAAACACAGCCTTCTGCAAGCTTTTCTCCAGAAAACTTGCCCCTACTTATGATACGGTTCACCGTAACATCTATAGAACGAAATTGAAGGCCTCACTATTCCTTCATCCCTTAACTCTTTCGCTATTCACTCCGCACTCTTCCCGCCCTGCGCCAATCTCCCCAATATCCGCTGCCGCTGTTGGATTCGCTCCCGCCATCATATCGCCAGAACCATCCCTTTGGCTACCTACACAATCTCTTTATTAAAATGTCCTCTTGTGTCTGTTTCCTGATTAAAGACAGCATTATTCATTGAGCCATTTAATTTACCTGACGCCATATTAATGACTTTCACAACCTGCTCTTTTGATTCAACTGTGAAGTTTAATCTGAGCGCCTCGATTCCTTTGATGTTTTGTAGCTCATCTAAAAGATTAAGCGTCTTCCCATTAAGGAGAGTCGTTGTACAATCATTATGGGAAATTATAGGGAACGTTCCGTGCTCATCTTTTAACTCATAGCTCTTCGTTTTGCAAATTCTGCATTGATTCATTTTTTTCATCGGACAATATTTTGTAAACATCAAAGGAACCTTACCATATACAATCATTTCCAGTGCAGGATAACCGTCATTTTCTTCATAATAGGCATTCATTAAATCTTCAATTTGGCTCTTATTCAATTCATAAGATAAAGTGACTCGTTTTGCACCTAATTTATATAATTCATAGCAACTAGTAGCATTAACAACATTTAGAGAATAGTCCGTAACAAACGGATTAGTTTCTCTGTAGTGATAAATTCCACCATATCCTCCGATCAGTAGCTGCCCTTCTTTTTCCTTATAATCATTCTGATTTCTTCTAACAACGTTTTTAAAATAGATTTCCTTAATTCCACAGCTCACGCAAGCATCGTACTGCTCCTTAGTCGTTACAGAGGCCGTAAGGTATGGTTTTTCAGAGGCAAAGCTTATTTTTTCTTTTGCTTTCAAAGCCTTGGTTCTTTTCTTTTGGCTGTTAAGCTTTAAGTCATATAAGCCCAGTACAATATCTCTTCTTGCTGCATTTAACAGTTTAGCTGGAATAAATGCATTGCATTCCTCAAAATCCACATGATTAAGTTCGAATATAGTATCATTTAATCTTGAAAATTGCTTTATTACCTGGTCTTTTGTTGTTGGATTATTAATGGCTTCGCCTAGTATTTCCTCGCTTTCATATGAATAATTAAAGCCTAAGCCCTCCGCATCTATGAAAAGCTTTGAATCTGGACATGCATATACTCTAATATCGAGGTTAAACCGCTTAAATTCTTTTTCCAGTGATGATTCTAATTCTTTGCTATAGAAATAATCCTTCGTTTTATATACTAAATCTCCCTTAGACACCTTTTCTTTGATTTTGATATAGCAGACATCATCTGCTTTGTTGATTAATTCGCCATCTTTATCGTACAGTTTTACAACAGTTAAATTAACATCTTCATTGTTGTGACTTATTCGGATGGTATCGTTTTGATTTAAAGTACGTGTAAGTGTTATTTCATACCTATCTTTATCAATCTTGCTGATTGTTCCAATTGGATAACCAAAGTTATTAGGTCTTGAGATGTTTGTAATATTTCTCCTATCTTCGTGAAACAAATATCCTTTAGTAAATGTCCTATTGAATGTTTTTTTCAGATTTTCTTTATCTTCTTCGGTTATTTTATTATCTAAGGCCATGCGATATTTTGATACAACATTAGCAACATACGTAGGCGCTTTCATCCTACCCTCTATTTTTAAAGAATCGATTTCTTTTAAATCATGGATGTAATCGATTGTGTTTAAGTCCTTAGTAGATAGAATATAGTTTTTCCCTAAAGATGTATCTGTTGTCTTATCCATTAGTTCATACTCCTTACGGCATGAACCAACACATCTTCCGCGATTTGCGCATCGATAGCCGAGTAATCCTGACATTAGACAGTTTCCCGAATAAGATACACATAAAGCACCGTGAACGAAAATTTCTAAAGGTATTTCAGCTATTTTTTTGATCTCTTTTACTTTTTCAATCTCAACCTCACGGGACAGAACAACTCTTTTAGCACCAAGTTCTTTAAATAATAAAGTTCCGTCTAAATCGTCTATTCCCATTTGAGTTGAACAATGTGCTTCCATATCAAGAAAGTTTTTAACGATATAATCGAAAGCAGTCAGGTCCTGAACGATAATGCCATCAACACCGATTTCATTTAATTCGTGTATCTGCTCCTTCATCTCTTCAACTTCGTTTTCGAAAACGATAGTATTCATTGCAACATAGATTTTAACGTCCCTCAGGTGCGCATACGTAACAGCTTCTTTTAACGATTCTAAATCAAAATTAGATGAGTATGCGCGTGCACCAAATTTTTGCATTCCTAAGTATATTGCATCACAACCATTAGATATTGCAGCTTTTAAAGCTTCCATATTTCCTGCTGGAGCTAATAATTCAGTCATTTTTTCCTCCTTATGACCCATAAATAAAAAAAATTTTGTAGTTACTTGCGATACGTTCTCCGTAACATGGAACTGCTGGAGGAGATTAGCGCGCGACGAACGGGCCATCACCATAGCTATCCTTGAGTTTATCCCGATGGAGCAGCATGATGCTATGACCCAGCGCATGGAGGATGTGACGCGGGCTTACTATGATTTAATTGGCCTAGGTGAAGCATACTGGCAGATGGAGGACATGAATTGATTGGGCATGCCAATAGACCCATACAATTTCAAAAACGCTGGTGAAGATAATATGGAACAGATGCATGTGAGTTAGAATGTAAAGCGAACACAGAAGCGGTTGAGCCATAGTGACAGAGAGCAGCTTTCAAAGAATCGATTAAGGAAGCCGTCACCGTTGGCGTTGGACAGCATGATGTAGTGATCGAGCTTATTGATACTTTGACGCGCGGCGTATTACCAAATCTATCGGCTCGTGTAAAGCCTATGTACAGCAAGTAGCAAGAGAGGCAATAGAATATCATGCGTAATGAAAAAGAGAACACCTACGATGGGCATTCTCCTTTGTGTGGCTTGTTAAAATGTGGGGTAAGATAGTGTGTGAATATGGTCAAGTGTCGATACATCACCCATCTCAACATGTTTTTCTAGATTCGCCAGGGGCTCCAGGCAAGCTGAGGCACTTCAGTTGCTAGACTTTGATTTCAAAGGTTGTATTTTTACCATATCCAACCAATTTACAATTTTTCGTCCTACTTATGATACGGTTCCCCCCGATTTATCTTCACCGCGCGATAAATCTGCTCCACCAGCACCAGGCGCATGAGCTGATGGGGCAGCGTCATGCGCCCGAAGCTCATGCGCTGCTGCGCGCGGCGCATGACCTCGTCGGAGAGCCCATGGCTCCCTCCGATGACGAACACGACATGGCTCGTCCCGTAGGTGCCGAGCCGGTCAATTTCTGCGGCAAGCTCTTCCGAGCTCCACAGCTTGCCGTCAATCGCGAGCGCAATGACATGCGCCTCACTCTTAATGTGCGCGAGGATGCGTTCCCCCTCGCGCGCCTTAACAATACCGACCTCTGCTTCGCTTAGAGAGTCGGGTGCTTTTTCATCTGCCACCTCAATCACCTGAAATTTCAGGTACGGTGTCAGCCGTTTAGCATACTCCGCGATGCCATTGATCAAGTACTTTTCCTTCAATTTTCCTACGCCAATAATTTGAATAAGCATAAGTGCCTCCTGTTATAGTCCTCTATTGAAATAGCAAAAGGACGCGCACTGGGCGTCCCTTGTAGTTTTAGTAAGTACCTTCCTAGTCTTTCGCATTCCTTAAATGTCCTATTCTTCAGACAATCCATCCCCTACTTACTCTCCTCCCGCTGCTCCATTGCAAAATCCGGTTTTTCCCCAGCTTCGTAAGCACTCAATATAGAATCCAGCAAACCTGGGAATCGTACATTAAGATCCTCCGTCCGCAGCGATAGTATGCGCTGGGTTCCTTGCACCCGCGTAAACACAACCCCTGACTCGCGCAGCGTACGGGCATGGTGAGACATGGTGGATTTGGCGATCGGAACGTTGAAGCCGTTGCAAGCCTGTTCTCCATTTCTATGAATATCCGATACGATATGGAGGCGAATCGGATCGCTGAGCGCATACAATACGGAAGCAAGCTGAATGTCCTTGCGGTCCGGATGAAATAGTATTTTCATGGATGATTATCCCCTTTGTCCTACTTTTAATGCGAAAAAAATATTGGTGATCCTAATTGCATTTTATATCAACGCATGCTATATTTCAATTGTTCGTAAGTAATCGAACTATTAAACAATAATAAAAGGAGTGCTTCGCACATGACTTCTGTAAATAACCTTTCCGCGAATGCGGATCATGAAGCCTCCGCTCCGGAAGCGACTCTTCCACGGGAAGGCCTGCTGACACTGCTGTTCAGCATCGCTGTGGTTCTCGTCATCATGAATACAGCCATGTTCAATCTGGCACTGCCTGATGTAACCGAAGCCTTCGGCATTACAGCTGCATCTGCTTCTTGGATAGTTACCGGGTATTCCATTATGTTCTCGATTGCCTCAATCACGTACAGCCGGCTCTCTGATTTTCTGCCGATCCGCCGCCTGCTGGTGATAGGCCTGTTGACGCTGGGCTTTGCGGCTGTAGCCGGCTTCTTCAGCACCAACTTTATCTTTCTGCTTATCGTGCGCATTCTACAGGCGTCGGGCGCGGGCGCAGTAATGTCCTTATCTCTTGTGCTGTTTACACGTTATGTCCCGCAAGCTCGTCGCGGCAAAGCGATGGCGACGATTATGTCAGCTGTTTCACTCGGCCTAGGCCTTGGTCCGGTCGCGGGCGGAGCCATCGTCGAATATCTCGGCTGGATCTGGTTGTTCGCTGTAACGGCAGCTATTTTGCTTCTCGTGCCGTTGTTCCTTATCCTACTGCCTAAAGAGGTGCCCACCCGAGGCTCCTTCGATGTGCTTGGTGGGCTGCTCTTGGGCGTCGGCACCACCGGTCTGCTGCTATTCCTGACTAGTGGGCTGTGGGTGGCCTTGGTAGCTGGACTTCTTGCCATCGCTTTATTTGTTGGCCGCATCCGCAGCACGCCCGACCCATTTGTAATGCCCGCGCTATTCCGTAACCGCTCATATCTCGTGCTGGCAGTGGTCGGTATCGCCTCCTATCTGTGCAGCTTCGCCACCTTGTTCCTGCTGCCGCAGATTTTGACTCATCGCTTTGGCTTCAGCGCAAGTCATGCCGGGCTTGTGATCTTTCCGGGATCGCTGCTCGCAATCTTCGTTTCCCGTTCCGTCGGACGAATCATCGACCGTTATGGCAATGCGGGGATATTGCGTTTCGCTCCACTACTTGTGCTGACTGCTACTGTCCTGTTCGCTGTTTTTGCGGGACGATCCTGGATTGCCGTCATGCTCATCTATATGATTATGAGTCTTGCCTTCACTACATTGTCCAGTAGTGTATCCAATGAAATCTCACGGATTCTGCCTTCCTCACAAATCGGCTCCGGGATGGGACTGTTCCAGCTACTGCAATTCTTTAGCGGCGCCTTCAGCGTAGCTATGGCCGCAAGTGCATTGGAATGGCAGCGTGGGCTGCCTCTCCGGGCCGCTTACTCAAACATCTACTGGGGACTCTCTATTGCAGCAATGCTTGCCATCATCTCAGCCATTGTCTACCGTAAGAACAACCGAGGTAGCTCCCTGACCAATATGGCAGATGCAGCAGATGCATAAAATTAATCCTCCAATGCACCTATAATTATTCCACGCAAAAACACCTTGCGGCCCATTTCCGGGACTGCAAGGTGTTTTTTTATAAGTCTTAAAGGTCCTTTAGACCACCAAATATTCAGCGTTCTTCTCACATTGGGTGCACTTTGCCGGCGGGTCCCAGTCAGAGAATTCCGTTTCCTTCAAATCCACTACATCTGGTGCATCTTCATACTCGTCCACAAACAAATCAATAGCTAATTCTACATGTTCTTTACATACTACATACATTCAACCAAGCATCCCTTTCTGTGCCGCTACGGCCTAATACTCCTTCTATTGTTCTACCATACTTCCCACGAAAATGGAACTCCTATCTATCCATTCCAGTGATCTGTTCATCCATTGTCTATATTCTTGCCCTTCACCAAAAAAAGATTCCTCTCACCCCGAAGGGCAAAAGGAATCTCATCACTTATCTCTCTCTATTTTCTATAAATATTATTTTAAACTCTCCATCCTACCCTAGAAACTCCACCGGACGATCCAGCTCATATAATCTGCGGTAACGTGGTTCTTTTTTCATCAGCTCCGCATGGGTTCCACGCATTTCTACCGAGCCATTTTCCATAAAAATCACTTCATCCATCTGCTCCGCACCGACCAAATGATGCGTTACCCAAATTAGTGACTTACCCTTCATGGCTTCGAACATTGTCTTCAAAAGATCACGTTCCGTCCGCGGGTCCAACCCTACAGTCGGTTCGTCGAGTATGACAACAGGTGTATTTTGCAGCAAAATACGAGCTAATGCTATCCGCTGACGCTCTCCACCAGAGAATCGTTGCCCTGCTTCACGGACAAAGGTATCATATCCATCTGGCAACGAGGAGATCAACGTATCCATTTTGGCTAAGGCGCCAGCTTCTTTAATCGCTTGTTCGGAAGCCTTCGGATCACCCATACGAATATTGTTAGCTACTGTAGTATCGAATAAATGTGGACTCTGATTAAGCACCGCTATAATAGAAGGAATATGCTCGCCATAGGCATCTGCAGCGATTCCATTAATCGTAACCGAGCCGTCAGAAGGTTCAATAACACCTTGAATAGCCTTTAATAACGTCGATTTACCCGCACCACTTCGGCCGATGATCGCAATCTTTTTACCTTGTGGAATATCGAGGCTGAGATCGCGAACCGACCAGTTAGCCTCTGAACCATAGTGGTAACCTACATTTTCGAGCTTGATGTGAGCACTCTTCATGGCCTGAGGTAGAGCATCGACTACAGTTGCTTTTTCAGACACGATGTTCTGCTCAGTTCCATTTACACCAGACAATCGCTCCAAAGAGTTACGGTACTGCGGGATTTTCTCCACCGCTTCAGACACTGGCAGAAAGGCATCTGCTACAGGAAAAACAACCAGTACGAACGCCGCAATCAATGTACCCGCAATAGCACCATCTGCAAACTCTCCAGCGGCCCAATACAGCATAGAAAGCACGCCAATCCCAATTACTGCTTGCCCAATGAACGTACGAATACGTGCCCAGCTGCGCAGCGCTGCATCGGTTTTGGCTACTTTTCTCTCATCTGCTTCATAAGTGTCTACGAACTGGCTTTGTCGTCCACTAATGACCCAGTCACCCATACCAAGTACGGCGTCAGTCAGCTTTTGATAGAGACGATTACGCTCTACTTTCACTTCACGTTGGCGTTTCTGTGTGAACAATAGAGATAAGAACGGCAACACCACTACTAACACCAATATATACAGAGCCATCAATAGCGCAAAGGCGATATCAAAAGTACCCAGTGCAATCACAGCTGCTCCATAAATCAGCAAAGCAATAATGCTTGGAAAAACGGTGCGCAGATATACATTTTGCAAATATTCAATGTCATCCGCAAGCATCCCGAGAATATCCCCAGTGCGGAAGCGTGACGACAGGAACAAAGCCTGTGGTTCCAAAATATTGTACAGACGCACACGCATCTTAGATAGAATTCGCAAAATCGTGTCATGCCCAACTAAACGTTCTACATAATGAATGACAGCCCGACTCGTTCCGAACGTACGCACACCTACAATCGGTACATAAATCATTAGAATATTTTCGACGGGTGTAGACGCTTTTGAGATCAGAAATCCTGAAGTATACATTAATGATGAGGCTGTAAAAATCGTCAACGCCCCAAGCACGATAATAAGCACAAAACGCCAAAAATACGACGATACATACGGAGCAAACCATCCTTCACGTTTCAATGGATTCCCTCCAATTGCGACCCAATCAACTCATAATACGCACCCTTACGGGCAAGCAATTCCTGATGGGTACCGATTTCTGCCACTTTTCCTTGTTTCATTACTACAATAATGTCCATATCAAGCATCCAGTGCAGGCGATGTGTAGCCAGAAAGACCAGCTTTCCTTCAAAAAGAGGCACCATCGTCTCCTTCAGCTCATATTCCGTCTCAATATCCAGATGTGCCGTCGGCTCATCCAATAACATAATCGGACGACTGCTGAGTAAAGCTCGAGCCAGCGCAACCCGCTGCTCCTGCCCGCCACTGAACGAACGACCTCCGCCGCCGATCATCTCATCCAAGCCATTCGGAAGGGTTGCCGCCAGCTCTGATAATCCGGTAGCTTTCACAGCTGCAGCCACAGCTTCCATAGAAGCTTCAGGGTAATAGAAGCGAATATTATCAGCCAATGTACCACTAAAAATATAAGGGCGCTGCGGGATATACGAGGTCTGCTTTCGCCAAGCCTCATCCGTTAATGCGCTAACCGTTGTACCGTTTACTGTGATACTTCCTGAAGTAGGGTGCAAAAAGCCCCCTAGTATATCCACTAACGTAGATTTACCGGCCCCACTCTCTCCGATAATCCCAATTTTGCTTGCTCCTTTAAATTGTAGGTTCACCGCTTCCAGCGAAGAAAGACCAGCTTCCTCGTATTTCACACTGACATCATTTAATTTAAGTACGCTATTTTTATGCCAAGTGAATATCTCTTCTGGTGTTTTCGATGCTGATTTCAATGCTTGGTCACCATTAGAACCTACTACTTCAGCTTTCACTTCATCCTGATCTATAATGCTTTTCATTGCCTCAGCGGCTTCCTTACCATCGAGAGTAGCATGGAAATCCGAACCTACCAATCGTACAGGCAAAAAATATTCCGGTGCCAAGATCAGAATGGTTAAGCCCGTAACCAGTGTCATCTGATCGTTGACCAGACGTAGGCCGAGACTTACCGCGACGGAAGCAACGGATAACATCGTAAAGAAGTCCAGCGCGAACGAAGACAAAAAGGCTACTCGCAGTGTACGCATCGTCGCCGAGCGATATCGATCGCTGACGGTGGCAATACTCGTGCTATGACTACGGCTGCGGCCCAGAAATTTCAGCGTTTCTAGCCCACGGAGGGAGTCTACGAAATGATTAGATAAGGTGCGATAAGATTTTAGCTGACGGTCCATCTGCTTGCGAGCCGTCATCCCGATCAAGATCATAAAAACAATAATAATCGGCATGGTGATCGTAAGAATAATCCCACTCGTGGTATCCATCTTGTAGATATAAATAAGCACCAAAATCGGTGTAATTGACATCCCTACCATTCTAGGGATAATCGCTTCTAAATATGTGCGGAACTTTGTTACACCTTCCAGCACAAGTGTGACAAGATCCCCGGTTCCACGCCCGCCCACCATTCTGGGTCCAAGCTGGAAGAGCTTATCCATCATTTCCCTCCGCATGTTGCTGCCCGTTGCTTCCGCAAAGCGGTAAGAGATACGGCTCATCAGCATGGCGCAAGCATGGCGCACTAGAAATGCAAGAAGGAACAATAGCGAAGTAGCCCATTGTTCCTTCAGAGGTTCTCCCGCAAATAGCGCAGAGATGACTTCTGCCAGCCATTTGGCCAGCAGAAGTATGGACATGCTTTGCACCAGGGTAAGGAGGCCAACGATCAGAAATACCGGCTTAACTCCTTTATACCCAAGCAAATTTTTATCCATTAGTATTCAAGATGCTCCTTCTCGTGAACGCGTTTATGAAAGACAAAGTAACTCCAAATTTGATATCCCAATACGAATGGAAGGATGGTCAGTGCCACAATCGTCATTACCTTTAAAGAGTAATGTCCCGAAGCCGCATTGGTGATTGTCAAATTAAAGGCTTGATCGATTGAACTAATCATAACACGTGGGAACAATCCTACAAAGATAGAAGTTACGGACAATGCTATTACCGCTCCTGTCATACCAAAAGCATAGCCATCCTTCTTCTTCGTCATGAAATAACCCGATAATATAAACGCGATAATTCCCAGCGCTACTATAATCATAAGAACTAAACCACGTTGTTCGAAAATATCAGTCATATAATAAGTCATTACCACGAAAGCAAGCAATAAAGCCCCAAGTGGCAAAAGCAATCTTTGCGCCATTTTTCGAGCGCGAGCCTGTAGATCTCCCACTGTACGCAACGTTGTGAACATGAGACCATGTACCAAACAAAGAAGGACAACAGTCACACCAGCTACTACGGTATACACATTTACGATATCTGTAAAACTTGCGTACATTTGCATATCCCCATCAATCGGCAAACCTTTGATAAAGCTGGCGAACACCACAGCTAGGAGGAACGGTGGGAGGAAGCTGCCGAAAAAGATACACACATCCCAAGTTTTTTTCCAAGCTATGGAATCCCGTTTACCTCTAAATTCAAAAGCAACACCACGTGCAATCAAAGCTAATAAAGCAAAGACAAAGGGAATGTAAAATCCACTAAATAATGTTGCATACCACTCAGGGAAAGCTGCAAACATTGCACCCGCGGCTGTGATTAGCCATACCTCATTTCCATCCCAGAAGGGTCCGATCGAGTTAATCAGAATCCGGCGCTCAGTATCATTCTTAGCGAGAATTTGTGTTTCCATCCCTACGCCGAAATCGAAACCCTCCAGGAAGAAGAACCCTATAAACAGAACTGCAATGAGCACAAACCACAATTCATTAAGAGACATCATTGGGCGCCCTCCTCGTTATATGGATCATGCGAATCCCCGTGATCGTTATCCATCGCATAAGGACCTTTTTTAATCACTTTCATAAACAAACCAATTAGAACTAATCCGAGAATGGCGTAAATCGCTGTAAAAGAAATAACAGAGAATAGAACCTGACCACTAGTAATGTTAGGCGACACACTGTCTTCCGTTGTCATCAATCCGAATACCGTCCATGGCTGACGCCCGAATTCGGTCATGACCCAACCTGCTGTATTCGCGATTGGAGGAAGCAATATTCCCCATAACATAAACCGCATAAACCATGTGTTTGGACGGTCCATCTTTTTGCGCCACATTAAATACATTGCGTACATACCCATTACGATCATTAACGTTCCTGCTAGAACCATGATCCGGAAACTCCAGAATGTCGTACGTACTGGCGGGATATAGTCACCGGGGCCATAGGTTTGCTCATACTCAGCTTGCAGCTCAAGCATACCTTTAACTTCACCGGAAAATTTACTGTATGAAAGGAAGCTTAGCATATACGGAATTTGAAATTCTCCAGAACTTTCCTGCTTGTCAGGATCAATGTTAGCCCATACGGTCCAAGGTGCTGGGTCACCACTCTTACCCCACAGTCCTTCAGAAGCCGCCATCTTCATAGGTTGAGTCTCAACCAAATACTGTGCTTGCGCATGACCTGCCACGGCTACACCAATAGAAGAAATGATACCTACGATTGCTGCAATTTGAAAAGATTTCTTAAAGAAAGATACATCTTGTTTCTTCAATATCTTATATGCACTAATACCCGTTACGAGGAAGGCGCCTGTTGCATACGCAGCAAGAACCGTGTGCGGGAATTCAACCAGCAATTGTCCGTTCGTAATGAGCGCGAAGAAATCATTCATTTCTGCCCGTCCATTATTTATCTCAAATCCCACAGGATGCTGCATAAAGGAGTTCGCTGCTAGAATCCAGAAAGCGGATAACATCGTACCGAATGCTACCAGCCAGATGGATAACAAGTGCACTCTTTTGGACACTTTGTCCCAGCCGAATATCCAGATCCCAATAAAAGTAGACTCCAGAAAAAAAGCTGCCAATGCTTCGACTGCAAGTGGAGCCCCGAATACATCACCCACAAAACGTGAATAATCAGACCAGTTCATCCCGAACTGAAATTCCTGCAAAATACCTGTAACTACCCCTACTGCAAAGTTGATGAGAAACAGCTTTCCCCAGAACTGTGCCATTCTTTTGTACTCTTCATTGCCTTTTCTAACGTACATGGTCTCCATGATCGCAATCAAGAGCGCTAGTCCGATTGATACCGGTACAAAGAAATAGTGGAATATTGTCGTCGACGCAAATTGTATACGCGACAGCATTACTGTATCCATATTTTTCCCTTCCTTCTCCCCTTTTCGTTAATTATATTGTGTCAAAAATTTAGACGTCATTTTGTGATAAATGTCACACAAAGGGGTACTTTTAACGGTGAAATTCAAATGATTTGTGACAAAAATCACAATTTATCTTAAAAAAAGCAAAAAAAATAAGACGGTTTGACCGTCTTGAAGTTGTTCACTGCTCTATAACAAGCTTGACTCATAAAGGCATTGGTTAGGTAATGGAAATACCCTTCTTCAGCGATTTGAGATCGCCATTCGAATTAAGCAATTGTGGTAGCATCTTCGTGCTGCGAACCATTGGAGAGTCACATAGACGGCAAGAAGGCGCATGTTCAAATGCGAAATTATCCCTCATCCATCCGTTGCATCCATCATTGGTACACGCCCAAATCGCGGTATTTTCTTCCGGTATTTCTTCCAAAGGTTTCTTCCGGTAGTTCATTGCCGTTCCTCCCATCCTGTAAGTCAATAGTGACTAACTAGATATAAAAAGACCGTCCCAACTTTCACAAGCTGGGACGGTTTCTTCTATTATTACAGTTTTACAACGTTTTCGGCTTGTGGTCCACGGTTGCCTTGAACAACGTTGAATTCAACGCGTTGGCCTTCGTCCAAAGTTTTGAAGCCGTCGCCAGTGATTGCGCTGAAGTGAACGAATACGTCGCTTCCGCCTTCAACTTCGATAAATCCGAATCCTTTTTCTGCGTTGAACCATTTAACTGTACCTGTTTGCATGTGTGTTACCTCCACAAATTTAAATTAATATGTTCTTTTTATCTTCAAACAAAGAAAAAATTCACACATTGAAAAAGGTTGTATTACCGAATATAACAGCCCTTTTCAATGCGAAAATTAGGGACTAAATGTATGATTGATATCATATTACCACACCTGATTAGCAAAGGCAAGCTGGCATCCGTATATATCCGTTTCTACCCTAATAAGTATTACCTTCCAATGTAAGGGTTGCCAGTCAGCCCAAAATTGATTAAATCAGCTTATAATTGCCATATTTATCAAAACTTTAGAAGAAATAGATCCCCGATAGCGATACAGAGTATCGCTATTTCAGGAAGCTCTACCTTCTCAACCGAAGGGGTAGTCCGCTCTACTTGTCATTACTGCTATATCATTATATGCCGACTTCCAGCATATTATTCCTCTGGTTTTTCAAGAAGTTTTACTGTAGTCTGATTGACTTTCCCATTTCGATAATAGGTAATCTTCAGATCCTCACCAATCTTCGTCTGATTATATAAATACTTGCGAAGGGAAAGCGTGGATGTAATCGGTTCATCATTAAATTTCGTAATTACATCATTGAACTGTATTCCCGCTTCTTGTGCAGGTCCAACAGCATCCAGAACGACAACCCCATCCTTAACATTGTTCGGTAGGTTCAGTTCCTTGCGTTGGTCCTCTGCGAGAGGAATGTAAGGATTGTTTAAATCTACCGAATATACGCCTAAGTAGGAACGGGCAATCCGCCCTTTCTCAGCCAGTTCATTAGCGGTATCTATCACATGGTTAGCTGGAATAGCAAAACCCAGCCCTTCTACACCTGCATCGGAGATTTTCATCGTGTTAATACCGATGACTTTACCATCCAGATCCACAAGCGCCCCGCCGCTATTGCCTTCATTAATTGCTGCATCGGTCTGAATGACCTCTTGCTCCCAATCATATACGCCGTCCTGATTCAAGGATACGGGAACCTTCCGTTCAGTATAGCTGACAATACCTGAAGTCAATGTGTCACCAAGTCCCAACGGGTTTCCGATGGCAATGACCGTTTCACCTAGACGAAGCTTCGAGGAATCCCCGAGCTCTGCGATTGTATTGATACCCTTGGCATCAATAGAAAGGACCGCGATGTCACTCACTTTATCCGTTCCAACGAGTGTAGCTTTACGTGTCTCGCCATCTACTGTTACGACTTCAAGATTGCTAGAGTCTTCGATGACATGGTTATTAGTAATGATAAACGCTTTATTATCTACCTTTTTATAAATCACTCCAGAGCCTAATGCTGACTCATCCAGAATGTTCAATTCTTTATTATCTTCTTTATGATTGATAATACTTACTACCGCAGGACGAACCGTAGCAGCGGCTTGAATGATACGGTCAAACGGATCTCTGCTTGGGGCAACCTCCCCAGTTGTTACTACCGACTTCGGGGCAGTTTCGTGACTCATTTGTCCAGTAAGCATACTGAATAAAAACACTGCCACCACAGCACTGATTAAGGAGCAGACGGCGGATATTTGCCAAGTGGATAAGCCCTTGCGCGATCTTCGCACAGAATGCTTGCGGTTAGCAAATGATCCCTTTGATGCTTCATCCCCTCTGGACCGTGATACTTTAGTTGAATAGAAATCGTCATCAAACAATCCCACCGAAAATCTCCCCCTTCTATTGCCAACCGTTCACAGTATCTAAAACCTGAACCTCTAGCAATCACGTTCCAAGCATATACCTCTGCATCCTTTAGACTCCAACAATCACTAAAAAGTTTCACTTTATCCATTAACCACACAATAGTTTCAGTTAATCGAAAGAATTTTAGAATCTTTCAATATATCTTCTCTACTAGGAATATTTTGTAACTTAAAAGACTACACTAATAGAAAGGTTCCATAAATTTAGAGTTTGCTTATCACGTCTATAATTGTATCACAGGCAACCCTCAATTCGTGATTTTCCTGAGGTAAAAAGCCTGCGAATTTTTTACAACTCCAGTTCTGCTTTTACTACATAAGGAGGTATAATTATGAATTCTTTTTCCACAAGTATGGATCTGGTGGAGTTTATCGGTAAGCTTGGCGATTTGAAGGATGAACACTACCATATGACCCTTGCCTTCAGTGCTATGATCGAATTGATGATCGATAAAGGCCTGATCTCCCGCCAAGAATTAGAACGAAAGACTGCCGAGCTTGATCAGCTTATGACAACTGGCTCAACTTATCCCATGGCGTAGGTTGGTCATAATACGTATCGCAAAGCTTAAACTCACTATCTTTAAAGAAACAGCCCCGATCCTCCATTGCGCAACGTACCGACATTTTAGCCAAATCCATCATATTATGATCCCGGCTTAAATGCGCTAAATAGGTACGTTTAGTCCGTCCTGTGAGAATTTCACTTAGTGCTGCTCCGGCTGCTTCATTAGAAAGGTGACCCATGTCGCCAAGTATACGTCGTTTCGTATTCCACGGATAACGTCCCATCCTCAGCATTTCAATATCATGATTCGCCTCCAGCACCAATACGTCCGCCTCTGAAATCGCATCTCTTACCTTGTCGCTAACATATCCCAGATCTGTAGCTACACACAGTTTTTCTTTTCCATCATAAAAATTGTAACCCACCGGCTCCGCCGCATCATGAGAAATTGCAAACGATTCTACACGCAGACTACCAAAATCCCTATGCTGTCCCGACTCCATAATGATTCGGTTATAGTCGGGTATTTTCCCAATGCCTTTTTCAATGGCTCCCCAGGTATTGGTGTTCGCATAAATCGGAAGATCGTATTTACGGGCCATTGCCCCGAGTCCTTTAATATGATCGGAATGCTCGTGTGTGACTAGAATCCCGTCTATATCATTACCCGTTAGCTCGCGCATGGCCAACAGCTCATCGATCCGCTTGGCACTTAGTCCCGCGTCAATCATAAGTGTTGTCTCCCCGTTCCGAACCACCGTTACATTTCCGGTAGAACCACTGGACAGTACTGTAAATGAAATCCCCATTTTCCTTACTCCTTCTAATCTGTTGTCTTCGGACTGATGATGTCCGCACTTATAGCATCCACATAATAGGCATTGCCGTTCTCCAGCATGAACCGCCACATTGGCGACGCTACCTGACTTTCGGAGTTGAACAACTCACCATAATAACCAAGCTCAATCTCCTTTACTACAGAGTCTGCCGGAAAATATTTTTCAATCAAACTGCTAAGCGCTTGCGATGCCGGCAGTACCTTCTGTTCCTTATCGCTACTGCTTGCCCCTATCTCAATCTTAGGTGAGCGGAAAGCTACAATCTTCTGATCACTATTAATCAACTCTAACCTAACTCGGAATAGCGACCACTGATTCTGAACTAGCGGGTGAAGCACGAACTTCCCAACTTCACTTTCTTGAGAATCAAAACGATAATTTGCGATATCCGGTATTTGACTTTCAAGCGCCTTGCTAAGGTCAGTGAAGGAAGAATAGATCAGCTTGCTGTCTATAGGAACATCTAATTTAATGGGTGGTTCATTCTGCTCTTCAGCAGAATATCGATAAGTTATATTAGGAAGCTGCGGGGTAGAAGCCGGAATGGGACACAACACACGAATCCCTTTCTGCTCCATGACCGCCTGGGTTTCTTCGGACAGGGAAGTGAAATCGAGATTGGCACTAACCTGATCGCGCAAATCAATCCACAGCTGATAACATAGCAGCAGATTTAGACCTAAAAAGGCGCAAATTAGTACATTTTTGGCTCTTCCCCAATCCATACCCTTACCTCCTAAATGTTATATGAACAACTTGTACATTAATTTAATGTAAGAACGCTGCCGTCAATAAGCGTAACCTTCCAGACTGGAAGTAGTTGCAGCTTCTCTTCTTTCACTACAGGTACATACGCAGGCGTTAAATCCTTCACTGCCGAAGTTTTGCTAACCGCAGACAATTGATTCTCTAGCTCCACGCCTCCAGATAGCTCTACGATTTTCTTCTCTGCCTTACTCTCATCAATATAGATTAACGAGCGTTCATAAGAGGATACGGTGCCTTGCTGCAATTCCAGATTAATTACACCATACTGCAGCTGCGAGTTACTCATGATCGGATAGGAGCCATATGGATAGGAACCATAATATTGTTGAAAAGAGACCTTTCTCTCCTGTCTCCCCTCCTCGGTGGCTTCAAGACGATAGGTTCCATTCCATCCACCATGTTGGTTCACAAATTCTACAGCTTCAAGCGCATCCTTGGCAGGTGTACTGTCTCCGGCTGGAAGTGCGGCAGGATCGCTATAGCTCATCCAATTCCGTTCCTTATCGACCTGAAGACTCCGTTTGCTATCCGTATAAATCTCCGAGCCATTTTTCTCGCGAATATATCTAGTGCTTCCAACATCGAAGAAAAGATTGTTCTGCATTTGTTCTATGGTATACATGCCTGAAGGCATCTCAACCTGAACCAGAGAAATCTTGCTGTCTGGCACATAATAATCACCATCTACGGACTTGTAAGGCGTCCAGTTCTTGCCGAAATCCACATGCTGCTGCACGTCTTGCACAGTTAAATCCGCTTTTGCCGCTTCATATATAATGTCGCCTCTCGTACTGAAGAAAATGGCATGCGCTTTGGAGTCATTCTTAATGTTATAGATCCAAATGCGATCAATGCTTTCTCCTTCAAATAGGGAATCAGGTGACAGCTGCATAACCCGCTGAAGTAACGTTACCGGAATGCCGGATCCGAACGAAAGCTCAATCCCCGGATTCTCATTTCGAATCTTATCCCAATCATAATCCTGTACCGAGTGCCGCTGGAAGCTTTCAAATCCACGCCCTTTTAACCGATTCATAATCAAGCTATAGAACGTTGAGTCTGGATAAAAAAGCGTATGCTTGTTATCGCCCATATGGATGATCATTTTATCAGGGTACAGCAGGTTCTCAACCTTTTCCTCCGGTCCCATATTGTCTGTCTTCACATATAGATTCTCGGAGAGTACCGCTGAGTCTGCACCAGGCAAGCGATAAATCAAATAGTAACTCTCAACAAGACTTCCCAGCACGAGCAAGGCTAAAATCCATGACTTCAATCTCTCCTTCATGCCTCACTCCCCCTTTGCGCATTCAGAGGTAGTGTAAAGGTTACCTTAGAGCCTTCATTAAGCTCGGATTGCAGGGAAATAGAGCCTCCATGGGCTTTCACAATTTCCCGGGCAATGGAAAGGCCAAGTCCGGTGCCTCCCATATTCCGTGAACGCGCCTTATCCACCCGATAAAAACGTTCAAAGATCCGCTCGATGTCTTTCTTCGGTATACCAATCCCGGAATCCCGTACAGAAATGGAGAGCATTCCATCCTCACTTTTCAAGGCCTCCAATTCAATCGTACCGCCTTCTGGCGTATATTTTAATGCATTTGAGACCAAATTCCCCAAGACCTGATCGATTTGATCACGATCGAGCCATGCTGTGCTGACATCCCTACGGACCCTTGTACTAATGTCGATCCGCTTCTGCCGAATCTGAAAAGAAAAGCGGTCTGCTACATCCTCTAGCATCTCTGTAATATCCGTCTGCTGAATTCTGAGAAGTGCCTCCTTGGAATCCAGACGCGACAGATGCAGTAGATCTGTAACCAGACGAATCATACGCTCGGTTTCGTTACGAATAACCCCAACAAAACGAACCGCTAACTGCGGATCCTCAAGCGCTCCATCATCAAGTGCCTCCACATAGCTCTTAATCGTTGTAAGTGGTGTTCTTAGCTCATGCGAAACGTTCGCGACGAACTCTCGGCGTGATTCCTCCAGGTTCTCTTGCTCAGTTACATCTTGCAGTACAGCAATCGTACCGGCAATGCCGCCTTCACGGCGATGAATCGGAGTAAACGTAACTCTCACGATATTAGAATCTTCTCCACCCATATGTGTCAGATGAAGCATTGCAGACTGGGCATTTCCTTTAGCCAAGGAACCACTCTGCTCGTAATCAAGACCTAACAATTTATCCAGTGGGGCACCTTCCGGCAACGGACCTTCTGTTCCCAGCATAAGTGCTGCTCGAAGGTTCATAAGAATGACTACACCATTCTCATCCGTGGCTACCACACCGTCACTCATATTCGTCAGAATAGAGGTGAGCTTCTCTTTCTCTTCCTCATTCTGAGAGAGCGCCTCACGCAATCTGCCGGTCATATAATTGAATGCCTGACTGAGTTGTCCAATTTCATCGTTGCCGAGCACGGGCATTTTTCGATTGAACCGACCTTCAGCAACAGCTGTTGCATGCCTAGTCATTTCTTTAATCGGCTGCGTAATGGTGTGTGCAAGAATAACACATAGGACAACTGTCAGTCCCAAGGCTAACAGCAAACCAGAGATAAATACACTGTTGATCCTGCCCATGGTCGCATATAAATCTTTCATGTCAGCAGCAATATAGATTGCACCTACTACCTTGTCACCGGAAAGTACCGGCTTGGCCACAACCTTTTTCCGCACATTATCATCGGCAATAATATATTCTTCATTATCGCTGATCCCCTGCAAGGCGCGATTGACTACGGTCTGAGTGTTGCGCTGTCCGACATAGTCATTCTGCGAGGGCACGGAGGTGGTAATGATTTTGCCGCTGGCATCAAGCACCTGAATCTCCGCCCCGTTAATGTAAAGATTATTAACCATACCACGCAGACTTTCTACAGCCGTTTCCTCGTCAACGGTACCAGCCTCACTACCGAATTTATCAGCAGTCAGGATAGATAGCATCTCCGCACGTGCTTTAAGATCCTTCGTGAAGTTATCCGTTAATGAGTTCTTCATCGAGCTGACAAAATAGACTCCAATTAACTGCATAGCTATCAGAATCAGCAGCACATAAATAATAATAAGCTTGGCCTGAATTGTCCGGAAAAAGGACCACCACTTCATCACAGTCCTCCGCTTTTAGGGCTATGCATCAAATAGCCAAGTCCGCGCCGAGTATAAATATATTCCGGCTTGCTGGGATTCTCCTCAATTTTCTCTCTTAGACGACGGATCGTCACGTCTACGGTCCGCACATCGCCGAAATACTCGAATCCCCACACGGCCTGCAGTAAATGCTCCCGGGTCATCACCTTACCCGCATGTTTAATCATATAGTAGAGCAGCTCATATTCACGATGGGTCAAATCAAGCGGCTCCCCACCCTTATATACCAGATACATATCTGTATCAATAAATAGATCAAAATGGTAAATACCCTGTCTGGTCTCTGCAGGTTCATTCGCCATTCCCGGCGGTGACGGTTTGTGCTGTCTCCGCATTTGGGCCTTCACTCTGGCGAGTAGCTCACGTGTACTAAAAGGTTTGGTCACATAATCATCCGCACCAAGCTCTAGACCAAGCACCTTATCAATCTCTCCGTCTTTGGCAGTAAGCATAATGATAGGAATGTCCAAATGTGCAGAACGAACCTCACGACAAACATCCATCCCGTCCTTACCAGGCAGCATAAGATCAAGCAGCATAAGATCAGGCTTTTTGGACAATGCCAACTCCACTGCACTGTTACCATCAAAAGCACAAATAACCTCGTAGCCTTCTTTTTCTAGATTAAACTTCAATATATCAGCAATAGGCTGTTCATCGTCTACTACCAGAATCGTTCCCATCTGCATGTCTCAGCTTCACCTTCCTATCCCTACTTAAAGATCATTCCTTTATTTTAACATACCTGTCTTACCGTCACATCCTACGAAATAAGGAATCGGCTTCCCCAGCAAAAAGAAACAGCTATATCGTCATTCCTATATTAAAAAAAATAAAACCGCTCGAGTTTAATCGAGCAGTTGAGGTTAAAGTATGAATTATCGCAAATACTTCATTGGATTTACTGCAGTGCCATTCTTCCGAATCTCAAAATGCAGATGTGTTCCCGTCGAGCGTCCAGTATTGCCCATTACGCCAATTTTGGCGCCTTGCTCCAAACGCTGTCCCGTAGAAACGGAGATGCTGTTTAAGTGGCCATAATAGGTTTCGTATCCGTTACGGTGATCCACGATAACCACATTTCCATATCCACTCTTCACACCAGCAAAGATTACAGTTCCGGCATCAGAGGCTTTAATGCTTCGGTTGCCAGATACCATATCTAGACCCTTATGAGCACGGCTCCAGCGCTCACCGAAACTACTAGTAAGGGTTGCTCCGCTTACTGGCCAACTGAACATGCCTGTTCCTTCACCAACTACCTTCGTACCCCGATAAACCACTTCAGGGAGAGAAGATTTAATAACGGTCTGACCCAACCACTCTTCTTGTACGACCATTCCGTTTTTCTTTGTTAACCGATACTGCATTTCTTTAAGGCCCGTTTGTCCTGGACGAACGACCTTACTTTTGCCTGCTGGTAACTGGTCGCTTTTCCGCACGATCACTTCAGGCTCAGTAACCACCTGCTCTGACACTTGCTCTACAGTAACAACTGTAACATCTGGCTGTGGTACCTTCAGCTTCAGTGTATCTCCAATCTTCAAAGTTAGCTCTTTCACATCCGGGTTGTTACTATAGATCTCTTTTTGTGTAATTTCAAACCGTTTGGCAATCCCCGAAATCGTATCGCCCTCTTGAACGGTATAAAGAAGTGGTGCTTCTTTACCCTCGGTAAGAGTTTTGACCGCTTCCTGCACATCCAACACTTTGTTAGGGTCTGTCTTCACTGGAACAATAGCAACTTCTTCACTAATTTTGACTGACTCCACTTGGTTAGGAGCTTTTGCTTTCGCAGCACTTGAACTTGAGGCTGCTGTTCTTGTGAGCTTACTAGCCGTTGCTACTTTAGTTTGCGGAACATAATGATTCTTTACCCCTTCAAGTACCGCATTTGCGGTCTCTTGATCCTTAACAATGCCAACCACCTTGCCATCTACCAATAATTGTACACCTACGGCATAGGCCTTCAGCATTCCATCTAATTTACTAAGCGTTGCTTCACTATCAACTTCCGGCTTGTACGCTTTCTCCTGTTTAATTGTAATGCCTTCTGTCTGAAGCACCATCGTTGAATCTGGATATTTGTCCTGATATTCCTGTTGCTTCTTATCATACAGCTGATTAAGCTGTGCCTGATCGTTAAGCTTCCCGATCTCCTTACCCTTCACCAACACTTGATAGAAGGTTTCAGTATTGGCTGCTACATACTTTTTCTCTGCACCAATCAACACAGTGGTTAGAAGTACTAGACCAACAGCTCCCAAAATCCAAGAGTGCCGGAATCTACGAGTTCCTTTTTCTTGATGAAAGTGTGTGGAGTCGTGATCGAAATTGTGGCTCTGCTGAACATCTGCTCCGGATTCTGCTGTGTCGCTATCCTGCAGTTTCCCCATCCGGCGCATGAACTTAAATCCCTTCATGAAACTCTCCCTTTCAGTCCGCTCGGTCATCCGAGACGAGCGGCCAAGCTAGTTATACAATCTCGAGTATATAGATTACGACCATGAATATTTCCACTTATCCTAGTTCTAATTTCCTGCTTCTAATGGACCCTCAAAAAGGTTACAATTGGTTACAAAAAATTAACCCTTTGAACATCCTTGTCTAATGTACCATAGCTGAGCGGAAAATTTCAACTTTGTACACATAAAAAAACCCACGAAATACGCGGGTTTTTTGCGCAAATATGAAAATTTAGCCTTTTTCTTGTGTCTAGAAATTGACAATTACTATGGTTGCTGTAGAGTTTCTGTAGTTGGTGTAAGCATTTTCATTATACTCTCGTATTCATCGGGATCAACATATTTGGCAATGACTTGTTGCAGCTCCTTAACCTCATCCTCCGTTAGACCATCCTCCATCGCCGTGGAGATTTTCTGCATCTCATCCTGCGGTAGTTTGGACATCAAGATATTGAATATATTTACCTTCTCCGCCGAAGGGAGATTATCTTTTAAGTCACCTATTGCCTCAGGTGTCATTACCAATTTCTGGTCCTCTGAACTTCCACTCTGGCTTTCGTTAGTAGAAGACTCATTTGAGGCTTGGCCCATAACCGGTAAAGCATCCTCGGGTGCTTTTTGCTCCACCGGCTCCCCTTTTTCAGATGTATCCTTACTTTTATCTTCATCCTTGTTTACCGCGCTGCCTGTTGTCGTCGCTTCTTTATTCGCTTTATTGGAGTCCGATTGGCTATCCATGCCAATAATGCTCTTGACCATCCCACCTAAACCTGGGCCTGGACTATCCATTTTAATATCGAAGCTCGCCAGCACCGACTGAATATAAGCATTTACAACCACGCCCGTAGTTAGAATTGAAAGTGTACTTGCGAGTACTACAATTAGACATACTCCCAGTGCACGCTTCACGATCTTCATTTCTTCTCTCCTCTCACCTATGTTCAAGTCTATCTGGTATATTTTTTCCATGTTTTTCTATACTCCCAGTATTGACTAGAACCGGCTTCGGGAAACATACGCATAAAAGTAAACATAAAAAAGAGACCTCTCGCGAGGTCCCTTATAAATGACTAAATTTATTTAGATATAAATTGGCGTTACTTGATTCGTCTGCTCACGGTTACGGCCTACTGAGAAGATGGCGATCGGAATCCCTGTAAGCTCAGATACACGTTCAACATATCTGCGTGTATTTGCTGGCAGATCGTCCAATGTTTTTGCAGAAGTAATATCTTCGCTCCAACCTGGAAGCTCCTCATATACCGCTTCGCACTCTGCCAGCATCTTAAGGCTAGCTGGGTAATGCGTGATTATTTCACCACGGTATTTGTAGCCTGTGCAGATCTTCACAGTCTCAAGTCCACTCAGCACATCCAGCGAGTTAAGAGACAAGCCTGTGATTCCACTTACACGACGAGCGTGACTTACAACAACACTGTCAAACCAACCTACACGGCGAGCACGTCCTGTAACTGTTCCATATTCATGACCTGTTTCACGGATATAATCACCAGTTGCATCGTTCAGTTCTGTAGGGAACGGGCCATCTCCAACACGAGTAGTGTAGGCTTTAGCAACCCCGATAACCTGTTTAATCTTAGAAGGTCCAACACCAGAACCTATGCATACGCCACCTGCAGAAGGGTTAGAAGAAGTAACAAACGGATACGTGCCTTGATCGATATCAAGCATTACCCCTTGTGCACCCTCAAACAATACTTTGCGATCTGCATCAATAGCTTCATTAAGAATGACCGACGTATCTGTCACATAATTACGTAGCACTTCCGCATATTCCAGGTACTGAGTCAGAATCTCTTCAACATCAAGAGCTTCCGCGCCATATACTTGAGTAATCACTTGGTTCTTCTCTTCCATCAAGTGACGAAGTCTCAATTCGAATTCCTCAGCGTCCATCAGGTCAGCAATACGGATACCGTTACGTGCAGCCTTATCCATGTAACATGGACCGATGCCTTTGCGTGTTGTACCAATCTTGTTCGGACCCTTGCGGTCTTCTTCCAGAGCATCCAGTACCATGTGATAAGGCATAATAACATGAGCCCGGTCGCTGATCACTAAGTTTTTAGTGTCAAAGCCGTTCTCGTGAATATAATTAATTTCTTGGATCAAGGCAGCTGGATTAATAACCATCCCGTTACCAATTACACAAGTCTTTTCTTTATAAAATACACCAGAAGGGATTAAGCTGAGCTTAAACTTCTCACCGTCAATCAGAATCGTGTGACCGGCATTATTGCCCCCTTGATAACGGGCAACCACATCTGCACTTTCCGCTAGAAAGTCAGTGATTTTCCCTTTACCTTCGTCTCCCCATTGTGTTCCCACGACGACTACCGTTGACATGTTCATTCCTCCGTAGGTGCTAGCAAGCACCATTATTTTTCATAATATGGGCCCTGTACGTCATTCTTATGTACGTAGCCCTCCGGACTCCAAGCGGATTTACCCACTAAAGGACAATACTCAGTGTAACAGCCGTTTTTTTCAAAGTCAAATAAAACGAACGATTACACAAAGAAATGTGCAATCGTTCGGATATCATACATGACAGGTTACCCAGCAAATGGTTCTGCATGTGCTCGCTCGTAGTTAACGAACTTGTTGAAGTTTTTGAGGAAGACAAGCTCTACTGTCCCAACGGGACCATTACGCTGTTTAGCTATAATAATTTCAATAATATTTTTCTTCTCAGTGTCCTGATTGTAATAGTCGTCACGATACAAGAACGCAACAATGTCGGCATCCTGCTCGATAGAACCGGATTCACGCAAGTCACTCATCATCGGTCGTTTATCCTGACGTTGTTCCACACCCCGGCTAAGCTGCGACAGGGCGATAACCGGCACGTCCAATTCACGAGCGATCTGCTTCAATGTACGGGATATATCCGATACTTCCTGTTGACGGTTTTCCCCGCCTTTACCGCGGCCCTGAATGAGCTGCAAGTAGTCAATGACGATCATCCCCAGGCCCTTTTCCTTCTTGAGCCTCCGGCATTTCGCACGAATATCCGTTACAGTAATCCCTGCTGTATCATCGATATAAATCTCCGCCTCCGACAGGGACTGAATGCCCATAGTCAGCTTCGACCAATCATCATCACTCTTGAAGTCACCGGTACGCATAGTATTCGCATCCAGATTAGCTTCGGCACAAATCATCCGCTGTACTAGCTGCGGCGCAGACATTTCCAGACTAAATATGGCAACCGTCTCTTTGGCACGTACGGCCACATTCTGAGCAATATTTAGCGCGAATGCTGTCTTACCTACAGAAGGACGGGCTGCAACAATAATCAAATCATTGCGCTGGAATCCATTAGTCATATGGTCTAAATCCACAAATCCCGTTGGAATACCTGACATGCCGCCCTTATCTTTATTCTGATGGAGGAGTTCAACCTTATCAAATACTTCCATTAAAACATCGCGGATTGCGATAAATCCACTGCCGCTGCGCCGGTTAGAGATTTCAAGAATTCGCCGTTCTGCATCACTCAGCATATCGGCTACATCTTCGCCGCCGGTGTAACCCTCGCTTACGATTTGCGTCGCTGTACGAATCAAACGCCGTAACATAGCCTTTTCTTCAATAATCTGCGCGTAGTATTCTACGTTAGCCGCAGTAGGCACAGCATGCGCCAGCTTAGCTAGGTAGCTAACACCACCAATATCTTCGAGCTCTCCCTTGTCCTGCAGTCTAGAAGTAAGCGTAACAAGATCAATCGGCTGGCTCTCTTCTCCGAGCTGCACCATCGCCTCAAAAATCATTTGATGCGCTTTATCGTAGAAGTCTTCGGTATTCACCCGTTCCATTGCAGTAATGAGCGCTTCATCCTGCAACAGAACAGCACCAATTACCGCTTGCTCCGCCTCAAGATTCTGCGGGGGAACCCGATCGAAAAAGAGATCTCCACCCATGTTACTCCTCCGTTACCTGAACCTTAAGGGTAGCCTTTACTTCAGTGTGTAGTTTTATACTTACTTGAAACACTCCCAAATGACGAATCGGCTCTCCTAGCTCAATCTTGCGCTTATCGATGGAAATGCTTTGAGTGGAAGCTAGCGTTTCAGCAATTTGTTTGCTCGTGATTGCGCCGAATAGACGGCCGCCTTCACCTGCTTTTGCTTTCATAGTAAGAGTAAGCTCATCTATCTTCTTGCCCAGTTGCTGGGCTTCTTCTTTTTCGTTATCTTTACGGCGTTGTTCAGCAGCTGCTTGATTCTCAAGCGTCTTCACATTGCCTTCCGTTGCCGGACGAACTAATCCACGTGGTAATAGGAAGTTCGAAGCATAACCTTCGGATACCTCTTTAACCTGACCTTTTTTACCTTGACCCTTAACATCTTTTATGAAAATGACCTTCATTCGAATAAACCCTCTTTCGATTCGATTTCAGCCAGCACTTGCAGCAGTCTGGCTTCTGCTTCTTTACATGTTCCTTCTAGCTGTACCGCGGCGTTCGATAGATGCCCACCGCCACCCATTTTTTCCATCACGACCTGTACATTCATACGCCCAAGTGATCGAGCACTAATGCTTATCAGGCCGTCTGGTCGCTCACTAATGACAAATGAAGCGACTACGTTCGTCATCCCAAGTAATGTATCCGCAGTCTGAGCGATAAGTAGCTGTGGAATCTTCATACCTGGTGCCGTAACGACCAATGCGATTTGATCATAAATCATACGCGCATGTTTGATAATTTCGGCTTTTGAAATATACTCCTGTAAATCCTCCTTCAGCATACGCTGAATAAGAACGGTATCCGCACCATTTCGGCGCAGAAACCCTGCAGCTTCAAATGTACGTGAGCCTGTATGCAGTGCAAAGTGCTTCGTATCTACAGTAATTCCCGCTAAGAGCATTGTAGCATCCAATGGACTAATCTTTACCTTCTCATGGATATATTGAAGCAACTCTGTCACCAGCTCACAGGTTGATGAAGCATAAGGCTCTAAATAGACAAGTACAGCATCGTTGATGAACTCTTCGCCTCTACGGTGATGATCCACGACCACAATTCTACTCGCATATTGCACAAGCCGCGGTTCCATTGTCATAGATGCCTTATGGGTATCTACAACAATAAGTAGTGTATGCTCCGTCATCACTTGTAAAGACTGCTCCGTTGTGATGAACGACTTAAACAATTCATCATCTTTCCGAATCTGCTCCATCATGTTCGTTATGGAAGGATTAGGAGTTTCCATCACAATGCTAGCCTCTACATTATACATCTGTGCGGCTCTTAGAAGGCCAATCGCAGCACCAACAGCATCGATATCTGGTGTGCGGTGGCCGAGGATCAGCACACGGTCGCTCTCCTGCATTAAATCACGTAGCGCATGCGCAATGACTCGTGCCCGCACTCGTGTACGCTTCTCCGCAGCATTACTCTTTCCACCGTAGAAAGACAACCTCTGACCTGCTTTTACAGCAGCCTGATCTCCACCTCGGCCGAGCGCCATATCCAAACTGGATTGTGCTAAGGCACCTAGCTCGCTTGCAGAGTCCGCTCCAAATGCCATACCAATACTCAGTGTCATAGGCACTTTAAGGTCGGCCGTCATTTCCCTAATCTCATCGAGAATAACGAATCGACTTTCTTCCAGTGCTTGCAGACTACGATGATTAAGTAGCATTAGATAACGCTCAGACGACAGACGACGTAGATAAACATCAAACTGTTTACTCCATTCGGTGATCTCACTCGCTACCTTAGCGATCAGAGAAGTACGCTGTTGATCATCCATTCCTTGAGCAGATTCATCTAGATTATCCATCATCACTATGCCAATCGCCAGCTTCTCATCCTCATAACGTTCACGTAGCACCACAAGCTCAGTGATATCATACATGTAAAGAATACGTTCACTTGGAATAATGACAGCTTGGTAAAATCGTTCATCCACAGTGAGCTCAAGGCGAGTGTCATGCAATACGCCTTCTTTGTGAACATCCCGTTTTCCCGATACATTCGTCGTAAAAAAAGACTGCATATCCGGCAGCAATTCCAGTAGCGGTTCCCCAACTAAAGACTTGCGCGCAAAAATATCACCAGCATAGCGGTTATTCCATTCTACTGTTCGATCTTCGCTAAACAGAATGATTCCGAGGGGCAGCATACTCACTGCTTCTCCCTCCACCCGCTTAATACGAAAAGTTAATCCATTAATATATTCCACCAGATTACGGCGGAACGAAATTTCCGTCTTCAGCATATAGAAGCATAATGTACCTGCCAGAAACAGGCTAACGACCCCAAGAGCCCAGTTATAAATACTAACAATTATAATAAGGGCCAACAGCAGCATGAACGCCCATACGGTATGATAGCCGTGCCAGCGTCTTTGCAGAAATTTAGGCATGAACTCTCACCCTATCGTTTCGATTTCGTCACATACTCCCGCAGTGGGAAAGCAAGATCAATAATACCAATAATGCGTAGCGGCGGCAGCAAAATGACCGGTATTGCTAGCAGAATGGCAACCATCTTGTTCCATTTGCGTTCATGCGCCAGGAAGAAGAAAAATCCAATCGCCTGAATCATAAAGCCAATTCGTAGCAACGGCAGTAGATTGGCAGAAATCATGAGGATGTAATTATTCTCTGATCCTGAGAAGAAGAGCTGAAGAACCACACCAATCAAATAATACCAAATAAACGATCTCGAAAGTCTCCATTCACGAGCAGGCTTCATCTTAGGCACTGCATAATTCATACTGTTCAGAATCGGACGAACAATAGAATGCGTAATGACAGCTATCATAAAAGAGCTTACGATTAGAGTCATTGGGATCATTTGAACCGTCATATGACTTAGCTTGTTTACATCCTCAGTCGTAAATCCAAGATCAGTAAACAGTGGATTAGCAGTACCAAGATCAGACAGAGGCGAGTTAACCATCTGCAGCACATCGTTCACATAGTTAGACAAATCAAAGTTAAATAACGCCGTACCGAGTAATAAGAGTAACAGGAATTCTCCAAGAATCGTAACCGTACCTGCAATCACGGTAGATACTGCTGAAGCATGTCTTTTATACCAACGTCCCATAACCAGAGCAGGTATTAAGAAATACGCCGCGATCAGCACATAAATAGGTGTAATCAGACCAACAATCAGCAACACCGGCAATACGTGTAGAACGAATTGTTTGGTGTTCAGCGTAGTGAATAACACTACTGCCGGAACAATCATAAATAGGGTAGTGATGATGAGCAGTGGAGTCGTTAAACTAAGCAGCAAAAGTAAATATACTACGCTCCAAGCCACAGATGACCAGCGAAATTTCAACAGTATTCACCTCTTACGCATATGTTCTTCTAAAGCAGATATATCTTGATACCATTCTTCCAGTTGATGCCCTTCCTGCTTATGCTTTCTGAGCTTCTCGAGTAGCAAGTCATCTAATTGACGATAGGGAATCCCTAGTCTGCGGCCCAAAATATAAGAGCTCATAATCAAACTAGCCAGGCTGTCGCCCACACGGGTAGTACTGCCTTCCCATAACGCTTTAAATAACCGTGAAACTTGGTCAATCACTTCTGTTTTTAACCATTCAATTACCTTGGCGCGTTTAGCGACATCCAGATCCTTCGGCACATTGGACACGTCTCTCTACCTCCGGCAAAAAGCTTTATTCTCCATTATAGCATAAAAAATTCCGTGTCACACAAGGCGCCCCGCGCACCTTAAGTATGCTTCAACAAGGGATGAACTAGTACTTCTTTCATTTTTAAAAAAGACCTGCTTTCCGTTATCGCCGGAAATACAGGCCTTGTTCCGATTGCTTCTATTACCGCGAATAAATTGGGCTATAATGACTCTTGAGATTGTTTTGATACAAATTTCTCACAATATTCTATGACTTGACTCCGGCGAACGATGCCAATAAACCGGTTCATATCATCGACTACAGGAACAAAGTTCTGTACCTTAGCCAAATTAATCAGATCTTCCATATCCGCATCAATCGAGACAGGTCTGTTATTCATCCTCAACGGCAAATCTTTAAGCAAGAATTTTGAAGCGTTCTCGAAAGTAACCTTGCCCTCGGATTCCTTCATATACCAGAGCAGATCACCCTCTGTAACCGTACCAGCGTATTCTCCATTTCGGTTCAGAATAGGGACAGCAGTATAACGGTGATACTCCATCCTCTCCAACGTTTGGCGTAGCGTTGAATCGATCGTTACGCAAGCGACTTCCTGTTTCGGAAGTAAAAAAAATGCAATATTCATCTCTTGATCCTCCTCAAAGAGTTCCGAAGGAATTACGGTTCTTTAACTTCCTTTTACTACCATACAAAATTATTAATACGTGGCAGCTTAATAATCGTTCCAATACATTATAGCATGAAGACAGTAAGCAGCAGCCATAAGAATGTGAATGGCTGCTGCAACTAATTATATGAGTTTGAACTCCACTTTAGAATTATTGCGTAACTGCTGTTGATTTAGGCTCCAGTGCATTACTTGCTTTTCCCGGCTCAATTAGTTGATCTACAGGTGTTGCTGCACTCATCCAGTTGTCGATCATCGCCTTAGCTTCACTCAAATCCTCTTCATCAACGATATCATAGTAAACACCATCCATACGTTTACCTTCACCCATAACTGTGAAGCTTGAGATATCCATGCCTTTTCCGCCCATGAATTTTTTGGCTAGACTAATGATCATCGAAGGCTCTATATCGGTTTTGAAATTATCTCCCATAATATCCAGCAACTTCGGAATGTTGCCAATTTGACTGATCGATAACATTTTATTCGCTACAACATCAATAAAAACCTGTTGGCGTTTGGTGCGGTTAAAGTCACTATCCTCACGATAACGCGTATAGTTCAGTGCTTCTTGTCCGTTATAAAGCGACTTTCCAGCTTCAATTGTAAACTTTTCATGATCCTTACCCTTGTTCACAATGTCTTTCTTAATCGGCAGAGGAACGCCTCCAATAGCATCTACAGCATCCTTGAGTCCTTGGAAATTTATTGTCGCATAATATTGAATATCATGACCAAGCAGAGCTTCTAGAGAATCCTTGGCCATCTGTTGCCCCCCAAAAGCATAGGCATGTGTAATCTTATCCTTTTTATTATCCTTATGACCTATAATTTCCGTATACGTATCACGCGGAATAGAAATGAGCAGGATCTTATAGTCCTCAGGCCGAACAACAGCGTACATCATGGTATCTGAACGTGCCGTTTCATTATCACGTTGATCGGTACCTAAGAGCATAATTGAGAACGGATCGCTCTTGTACACAACCGGTTCTGGCTTAACCTTATTATCATCCTTAAGCGGCTGGTAAGATTCTTCCTTTAGCTTAGTTTCAACCCGATCAGACAAAAAGAGGTCGAAGGCTAATACAGCCAGGGAATTACGAAACAGAAAGCCTCCCGCTATAATAACAACAAGAACAATGAGGGCGATATATCTTTTCTTTATTTTTTTCATCTTTGATTCCTTCATTTTTGATTCCTTCTTTATTGTAGAATAATTGCTTGCCATATATATAATGCTTCCTGAATCTTTATCAGGCAGTCATGACTTTATTTCTCACGGCGATCAACTGACCCTTATTCCATTATCTTATTGTCCCCCCTTTCAAGAAATTCAGGTCATTCAAAATTATAGAAAAAAAAGTTTTTCGCGGTTCTAAAATAATGTGGACTAAAACAATATTTCTATTGTAATCACTAAATGGATAAAAAGAAACCACAAATAACGACATGAATAGGGAAAAAGCACCAAACCAAGTAATAAATACTGGTATGGCGCTCCGACTTTAGTTCCTAATTCTGAGCGGATTCATCATATGTTTAACCCGATCTCCGGATTGTAAACCACGGAAAAATCCGTAATCAAATAATTTTGCTGCCCCTTCAAATCGGCTCTCATAAGTCTTTGCCCCCATAACGACTGCAATAAGCCTATGCCCATCCCGCTGAGCCGAGCCTGCAATACAGTATCCTGCCCGGTTATTATGTCCAGTCTTTAATCCATCTGTACCCTCATAAGCGTAAATGCCACCCATAGCTGGCAACATGAAATTGCTATTACTTACATATAGCCCCTTATTCTTCAAATGCATTTGTGTACGGCTGGAAATATTGAGAATATCCGGATGATGATAGATTAGTGCGGCAGCCAATTTAGCGGTATCACGAGCTGTCATCATAGTCTCACCGCTGATATGCATATTCGGATCAGTGAAACCAAGATCCTTACCTGATAGGCCCGTTGCATTAGTAAATATTGTACGAGAAGATAAGCCTAGACTATGTGCCTTGTCGTTCATCATGAGCACAAAAGAGGCTTCTGAACCAGCCATATACTCAGCCAATGCAACAGTAGCATCGTTGGCAGAATAAATAGTGACTCCTTCGAATAATTCTCTTATAGTATAGAATTCTCCCCGCTTCAATGAGAGGCTTGTGCCGCCCATTTTACTTGCATAGGCACTAATTGGGACTCTATCCTCCCATCTAATCATTCCAGAGGAGATTTGATCCAGCACAATCATTTCTGTCATTAATTTAGATACACTGGCCGGTGGCATGGGTACATCACCATTAATATCCACCCATATATCTCCGGTATCCATATCTAGAAGCACTGCTGATTCCGCGTCAATATTCGGTTTAAAACCAAGCCCAGTTGGCCTCCATACCGCAATTAAGACAACGACTAATACAGCTGCGATTGCCCCCACTACTATCCGTCTCTTCATCGTCGTCATCCTCCATACTATATATGACGAATGAAACTACAATTTGATTTCACTTTTCACAAAAAATTATTATTTTATTTTTCGTCCTCTTCCTTAATCCACCATTTATAAGGGTCTATAATCGTACTCATAGAATTCACGCGAACGCCCTGTAGGCGCTTATTTACTGGAACTATCGCTTTTCGTTCGGCAAAAAAGATCATAGGCACCTCTTCATTAACCAGCTTCTGCCACTCATAGTATATTTCTTTACGATAATCCATATCGTATGCCTTCATACTTACGCCTTCACGAATCAGCTCTTCATTCCGCTCGGAAGACCAACGGGGATAGTTCCATAGATCATTTTCTCTCCATAGACCTGTTGGATCGGGACCACTCGCTAACCCCCATACTCCGTAAAATAGTTCGATAGACGGATCATCGGCTTCCACTGCATCGTAGAAAGCATGGAATTCCTTTAAGGCTCCACCGTTCAGCTGTACATCGAGTCCAACATCACGCCAATTTCTTAAAATGGCATTAGTACGTAGCTCTGCTGTTTGACTGCCTAGCATAGAATCAAAATGGATCATCAGCTTCTGGCCCTTTGGGTCTTCTCGTAATCCGTCACCATCTAGATCCAAGAACCCAGCAGCATCCAGCAGTTCCTTGGCCTTTGTAGGATTATACAGATAAGCATTAATCTCAGTATCAGGGATCTTCGCCCAGCTAGTGCTAGATATTGGAGTCTCTACAGCCTCAGCTAGACCGTGGGAATATGCTTTGATGATCCCTTCACGATCTAAAGCATAATACATAGCTTGCCGTAATCTTTTGTCTTCAAATTTAGGGTTATCCATTACGATGGTCTCGGTTTCCGTATCCCAATGCCCGAATTTAAAACCTATATATTCATAGCCTAGCTCAGCAGTTTGCAGGATGTTAATGTTATCCAGTTCTTTTAGATCATCATAAGCATCCCGAGGGGCTGACTCTATGTCAATCTCTCCTGATTGAAAGCGTTCAGCCACTTCCTTATCGTCAAATGCCTTATACACTATCCCATCCAATAGCGCTTTGCCCTTGTAATATTGATCAAAACGTTTCATTTCTACCCTCTGGCCAGGCTGAATATGTTCAACCTCAAAAGGGCCAATACCTATAGGAGATTTTCGCATCTGGTCACTTTCAGGCATATCTTTAACAGCAATTCCAGTATAGTATTTTTTATTCATCGGATAGGGCCACAGACTATCGATGGTGTTTACCCGTGCAGCAGTTACAGTTATTTTCAAAGTATAAGGATCTATAACCTTCAATCCGGATATGCCCTTCGCTTCTCCCTCATGATAGGCCTCTGCACCCTGAATCATTTCAACACTATAATAATGCGAGCCCGTATAATCTGGACTAGCAATAGTTTCAATTGCGAATTTCCAATCCTCTACCGTTAATTCATCACCGTTATGCCAACGGATTCCCGGTTTAATTTTAAAGGTAAATACTTTATGATCATCAGATTCCTGCCAAGAGGCGATATTAGGAACCGTCACTAGTTCATCATTTACCTGAAACATCGGCTCAGTAATAAATTCCAGCACATGAAAATCATCTTCACCTTCATAAAAAGCAGGCTCAAACAAACCCGTAAATGGTGAGGAGAATCCGTAGGTAACTACTCCACCAGCTTGTGGCTTATCGTCTACTACATTATGGCGCGAAGATAATGGATTACTGCTAGAAGTTGTTCTACTACATGCTGACAATAGAGTTGCCATCACGAGCAGTGTTAACAACAACCTGCATATTTTCTTATTATTCATGTGTTTCTTCCCTTCTCTAGTTGAACGTATATCTACATTTAAGTTATGGAACATAAATATTTTTACTGTAACAAAGTTTTATGGTGGTTACAATAACTTCTAAGCCCTAGGCCTTTACTCCTGCTTGAAATTCACTTATTTCGTTATATCTATAAAAAAAGACCTGTCTCGTGGACAGATCTTCATTGAATCTATTCTTCATCTCTGTGCGTAATCGTTAAACCCTCAACATGCTTACGCTGCATCAACTTGCGCTTTTTACGTGTATCCTTACTCTCAAAAATAATATCAAAGTCATATTCCTCCGGGTATAGCTCTTCTTTTGAAAGATAGGGCTTCAACCGCTTATGGTTAATTTTCATTTTTTGCTTCTGGATCATCACCCCAACCATTCCTAAATGATCTCTCTTCTCATATACGATCCCTGTCCGGCCGAGTGACGTTACCACAACTGCATCTCCAATTTCAAATTGAATCAGCTTCTCCTTGCTGCGGTCAGATGGAGCAGCCTCTTCTTCTGCGTTGCCATGTTCCTTTTCTGGAAGTGCAGCATATTCTTGCTCTCCATCTTCTTTGCTCAAAAAACTTCCCCATGCCTCTCCGCTGCCTTTCTGTAGCCTTTGTTGCTGCGCCTCTACGATTTCCCATGATCTCTTAATAACGTTATCCTGTATCCCCAGCTTTTTAGCGATCTGCAGAGCGTAACTTTCCCCCGCTTCTCCAATCGTCAATCGATACAACGGCTGTAGCGTTTCTTTATCAAATTCCATTCGCGCATTTTGAAAGCCCGTCGTTGCGGCTGCAAAGGCTTTTAGCTCATTAAAATGTGTAGTAACAATAATATTCGCCCCTTTACGGCTCAGCTCTTCCAGAATCGCGATAGAGAGCGCAATGCCTTCCCCGGGATCCGTACCAGCCGCCAGCTCGTCAATGAGCAGCAGCACCCCTTTAGATGCATCTCTCAGCATTCCCTCAATACTCTTCATTTGCGCCGAGAATGTGCTGAGTGATTGTGCCAGACTTTGTCCGTCGCCAATTACACTGATTACATCCGTAAAAATAGTGAATTCGCTACCCTCCTCGACCGGAATCAACAGCCCCGATTGAGCCATGATCGTCAGCAGCCCTAGTGTCTTAAGGACCACAGTTTTACCACCTGTATTTGGGCCTGTAATGATGAGGGATTTATACCCCTTACCAACCTCCAGATTGATCGGAATCATCCCCTTCAGCATGGGATGCCTGCCTCCATTCATCTTTACAAAGCCTTTCGCATTCAGCGTAACAGAAGATGCCCCCAGCGTTCGTGCATATTTAGCTTTAGCAAAAATAAAATCATACGTGCCCGTAGCTTCAATATTAAGGTGCAGGGCAGCCTGTTCCTGTTCTACCAAGCTAGTCAGCATGCTGAGGATTACGGCTTCTTCTCGCGCCTCTTCACCCAAAAGTAAATCAAGCTCAATTTGGAGAGCAGCGATCTCGTCTGGTTCAATAAACACCGTCTGTCCACTTGTGGATTGATCAAGCACCGATCCTTTTATTTGTTTATGATATTCCCGTTTTACGGGGATAACGTAACGCCCACCTCGCTGACTATAAATATTCTCCTGCAAAATCGATTGATGGCGTGACATAATTCCGTCGATTTTTTTATGAAGACGTTCTTTAGCCACTACAATCCGTTTACGAACTCGCTCTAACCCCTTACTTGCTCCATCATCAATCGCACCAAAACGGATACAACGATCAATAGCCTCCCTCACGTGATTTAACTCCATCAACGAGGATGCATATGCAGCAATCCGTGGAGCACTCTGTTCTTTAGAGGCCATATATTTGCGCAGTTGACTACAGCTCTTAAGAAATGTAGCAACCGCAGTGAAATCTTGCTCACTGTACAAATATCCAGTCCCCATTAATGACATGATCCACTCAATGCCTTCTAATGAAGGAATGGGTACACTCGATCCTCGTTCCAGCAGTTCTTTAGCTTCAGAAGTTTCCTCCATTGCTCTTTGAATCGTCGGCAAATAGGTCATTGGCATAAGCTCTTCTACAGCTTTTTTTCCTACATAAGATACTGCGTGGCGCCCAAGCTCTGTTTTAATGATTTCGTATTCCAGCGTGTTTAGACTTTGTAAATTCACAGCAAATCCTCCTTCAAATCTCTATTGGTTTGGACCTAATTCTCCATAACGCAAAGAAGGGCAAAGAATGCCACTATGGCAGTCCTTGCCCTTCTTTTTATACTGATGCCCTCTATTGTCCTAAGGCCCCGAAATGAGAACAGGTGCCGAAAAACAAAAAAACCGTGCAATAAGAGCACGGTTAATTACAAAGAGAACAACAGCCGTAAAGAGGCCATTTGACGCTTCGTGTGTTCTTAACTAAATCATCCACCCGTAAGGAACAACAGACTGCTGCGTAATACGAACTCAAATAGAGCACGTAATCGCCTCATGACAAGCCTGCTAAAGTCTTCCTAATCAAGTGTTATGAAATTGCTAGTTAAGAACGGTCACCGACATCAAAATTTCCCCTTTAGTTATAGGATAGCTGTAATTTAACATAATAAAGTGCCAACGTCAAACGATTCAACGCCCAAATAATTCGATTTCATGCTTACCCTACTATTAATGCTTCCTTTTTTGCATACAAAAAAAGCAGCCGGTTTCCCGACTGCTTTTATAAAACGTCCTATTCCGTTGTGTAAGGAAGCAACGCGATTTGACGCGAGCGTTTTACAGCAATGGTAAGAGCGCGTTGGTATTTTGCACTTGTACCTGTTACACGACGTGGCAAAATCTTTCCACGTTCGCTGATGAACTTCTTAAGAAGTTCGGTATCTTTATAATCAATGTGAGTAATCTTGTTCACAGTGAAAAAGCAAACTTTTTTACGCTTGTTGCGTCCACCACGACGTGCTGGTCTTTTGTCGTTGTCAGCGCCTTCTCTTGGTTTAAAAGCCATATTCTTTTCAGTCCTTCCTAATTAAAATGGCAAATCATCATCCGATATATCAATCGGTTTACCATCGCCCGAAAAAGGATCTTGAGTATTGTTGTTACGCGAGAAATTATTGTTGTTATTTCCGCGTCCAGCGTTACCACCGCCACCATATGCTGGCTCTTCAGGCATACTACTTGCACCACTTGAAGTATTTCCACCTTCACGGCTCTGTGAAGATTCCAGGAAACGAACATTATCAGCAATAACTTCAGTTACGTATACACGTTTGCCTTCGTTATTCTCATAATTCCGCACTTGGATGCGTCCTTCCACTGCTGTCAGACGACCTTTGCGCAAGTAATTGGCACAGGTTTCTGCTAGCTGTCTCCAGGTTACAACCGGGATGAAGTCTGCCTCACGTTCACCGTTCTGGCCCGTAAAGTTACGATCTACGGCTAGCGTAAATTGCGTTACGGCAACACCAGCGGGAGTATAACGAAGTTCCGGGTCACGGGTCAACCGTCCGATCAAAATGATACGGTTCAACAATTCTGGTCCCCTCCTTTAGAGCGATTCATTACAAAGCTTGTCAAGATCTTAAGCAACGTCGTTCGTAATGAGATAACGAATAACTTCGTCAGAAATCTTCATAAGACGTTCTAATTCAGTAACTACTGCAGGTTCTGCATTGAAGTTAACCAAAACATAAACGCCATCACGGAATTTCTTGATCTCATACGCAAGACGGCGTTTACCTTGCACTTCGTGCTTTGTAATTTCCCCGCCATTGGAGATGATGCCTTGGAATTTATCGACTGCTGCTTGAACGGCTTCTTGTTCAATGTCAGGACGAATAATGTACATCACTTCATATTTGCGCATAATTTTCACCTCCTTATGGTCTGAGGCCCCTAATCACGTCAGGAGCAAGGAACGAGCACAAACATAGACTCGCACCTGATTAATATACCAAAATGAACAGCAGAGTGCAAGCAATATTAATACAGGACAACTCCTCCCCCTCTTTTTACATGAAAAAATCACTACCTGCGCACAATAATTACGAATTCATCTACACTAAAAAAGGAGGAATAATGATGGGTGAGAAAACGGAATATGAAGA
This sequence comes from Paenibacillus sp. FSL E2-8871, assembly GCF_038000345.1. Classification (NCBI taxonomy): domain Bacteria; kingdom Bacillati; phylum Bacillota; class Bacilli; order Caryophanales; family Paenibacillaceae; genus Paenibacillus; species Paenibacillus sp. FSL E2-8871. The sequence goes on from NZ_JBBOBV010000001.1 coordinate 4,617,784, forward strand.
AGGCGACAAGGCCCCCAATCCAGGCATGTACACAGAGGTAGGCGAAGCCCGAAGCTTCCATACTGAGATTTCGAATCCACAGCACATTAAAATGGAAAAAGGGGACACCTTCCCTGAGACCACCAACAAAAATCGAAAGTGGAAAAAGGTTGAAAAAGCACGGGTCCACTAATTCAAAAATATTTTAAAAATAAATGTGTATAAAAAGCCCGACATTACACATACTATACTCAGGCAGTACAAAAGAGAGGTGTGGTTCCGTTGGCCGTCGTAGACGAACACAATCACAGGAGATCTGATTCAGCATCTATTGTAAGCTGGGAAGAGTAGTGGGTTATTGCCTTAAAAAAGCATTAGCCTCAGCAACGCCTAAATCACTTTAGTCGCTATAAACAGAGAAATTCCAAACATCATTGATGTACTGCCTCCTGAAGAAGGACCCGAAAGGGCCCTTCTTTTTGAGTTGTATATTATCCTGTTTATCGGCTATTATAGACACAAAAAAACCTCCGTTACAGGAACGAAGGAATCATTAAATGTTATATATGCTGAAGTGGCGGAGAGGGTGGGATTCGAACCCACGCACGCTTTGACACGCCTAACTGATTTCGAGTCAGCCCCCTTGGGCCTCTTGGGTACCTCTCCGCAGCAAAAATAATTGTATCATGCAGACATGCCATTTGCAAGCTTAATTATTGTCTGTATTTTCCTCCGCAGAGCGCAGTACCTTCTTCATATTCTTCTCGAATTTAGCACGGGGAATCAGAACACTATGCTGACAGCCTGTACATTTAATTCGGATATCCATCCCCATGCGAATGATTTCCATCTCATTAGATCCACAAGGATGCTGCTTCTTCATTTGCACTATATCCCCAAGCTGAAAAACTTTACGTTCCACTATTCTTCCCCCTCTTCTCCTTCTTGTGTAGCTGCGATTTGCCGTCTTGATCCAGTGTTTGCCGACCCTGTAACTTCTAGTGCATGTTCTGTTTTCGCAAGATCTATTTCAGCCTTCGCCTCTGCCTCTGCTTTCTTACGTGCTTCTTCTTCAGCTTGAGCTAGTTCCAGCATGCTCTGTTTCTCTAATGCCTGCTTTATGTCGTTCTGAATTTGTCTTTCCGCTGCATCTCTTGCATTAGGAGCACAGCTGGCAGCTATACGAATCACATATTCCGAGGTACTCATGGACTGTATTCCGAGCACGTTAGGGTAAGCAAGCACATTGGAGTTACGTTCTTCTATTCCTTTTAGCGCCTCGCCAATTAATCCTAACGTGGCTTCCAAGCTTCGCTCCATTTTAACAGGAACATCAACTACAGCCAATGCATTGGAAAGAGAATAGTTCGTCACATTCGTAATTAGTCCATTAGGGATAATAAATACTTCTCCGGTTGCACTTAACAGTCTTGTTGTTCGCAATCCGATTAATTCTACAGTCCCTTTATAAGTACCTGTCTGAATTACATCACCAACCGCAAATTGATCCTCCAAAATAATAAAGAACCCTGTAATAACATCCTTCACCAGACTTTGTGCTCCAAAACCTACTGCCAGACCAAGTACACCTGCTCCGGCCAACAAGGGTGCTAAATCGAAGTGGAACTCTGAAAGAACGAGCATGATCATCACAAAATTACAGATAACCGTTACTACATTTTTCATCAATTCCCCTACCGTAGTAAACCTTCGTGTGTTAGACAGAATTCTGCCACCCGTTTTACGTTCAAGCGAACGATCAATAATATTAGAAACAATCTTAATAATAACCCTAGTTAAGAGAAAAATAATAAGAATTCGTAGTCCTGAGAATAAGACATTGGCCCACATATCAGCATCGGTAAACCAATTCCACACCTTATCTTTAAAACGCAAGGCATCTTTTACAGCATCACCGGGAGTAGTAGCCTCTAATATCCACCTATTCATATTGTATAGTCCTCCCTACCTCTCAATCAGTATGTAGTTCTCGTTGTGTTTTCCGTAGATACCGCGTATTTCGATATTCTGTTCCGTTACTATCCTTTGTACCTCTTCCAGTGCACTTTGATAAAACTGAATCGATATCGCGCATCCTGCCGTGATCTCTTTCGGGGTTGGAAATATATCAATTTCAATTTCCGCATACTCAAGCAGCATTTCAGCACGAAGCGCCTGCTGGGTAGAGTCAAACGCGATCAACATCTCTTCCTGCATATACGTTACGCCTCCCATAGGTTTATCGTCCTATCTCTTGCCGCTGTAGTATAAAACCCCTCTTCTATCCATATACTAGATACCATCAAATAGAATCAGCTTCAGAAAGGAAGATGGTATGAATTTTTCGTCGAAAGCTTCATCAGCGCAAGAAACGTCCTGTTTAAAAATATCACATACCGATCCCGATATCTATTCTGCTATTACCCACCGACTACTGTTTCACTTTGCACGTACACGCCCGGAAACACAGATTGTCGTCATTTGTGTAGGTACGGACCGATCCACAGGAGACTCTCTTGGCCCTCTTGTTGGCACTGCATTGTCACGTTTTCATAGTCCGCTGTTTCATTTATATGGAACTCTTGAGGAGCCTGTCCATGCTGTTAACCTTGAGGAAACTCTATCCCTAATCAACGAAAGATATAGTAACCCCTTTATCATCGGTATAGATGCTTGTTTAGGTCACTCTACTAGTGTAGGATGCATCCAAGTCGTTGAAGGGCCTTTGAGACCAGGTGCTGGCGTAAATAAACAATTGCCGCCGGTAGGTGATATCCATTTGACGGGAATCGTTAATGTCGGCGGCTTTATGGAGTATTTTGTATTACAGAACACGCGATTAAGTTTAGTTATGCGATTATCTGATATTATAGCTACGAGTCTATATTCTGCCTTAAAGCAATGGAATCTTCATGCTAGGTCCGCTGCAACGCGAGAGTAACTACTTCTTTTTCTTCAGGTGATAAGACATATTGTGATTCGCCATTCTGCATAGGTTTAGAGTAAATGTAAGAATTCTCACGATTATGAAGACTGGTTAATACAATACCACTACTGTTGTCATCCAGTATAGCCACTGAGAAACTCAGATCATTGCCACGTTCACCAAAGGCATTATAACGCTTCAGCGCAATATTGGACTTCATGCCACGCATTCTAGTTTGAGTTGCTTCTAATACGGTTTTTTGCTCACGTTGTTCTTCTTCCAGCATGTCGCTTTGGTTCTTCAGATCAATTAGAAGGCCTTCCAGATCCTCCACACCGCTCCCAGCCATCATGGCCTCATATTTACACCGCATAGCACGCAGCTTAGCCCCCTGGGCGATCACAGTGATTATCAGCACCAACATAATTACTGTAAAACCAAACACAAACCACTGCAACTGCTCACTAATTAATTGATTTAATTCAGACATGAATGGACCATCCTTTTTATTCATCTGCTGCGGGCATTGCCATATAACTCATCCATAGCAGCCAGCATTCTGCTTATATTATGCTCTGTCGTATCTACACCTACACTCGCCCGAACAGCACCACTCTCTATCGTGTCAACCGCCTTATGTGCTAAAGGGGTACAATGCATGCCCGCTCTAACCGCTATTTTATAATCACGATCTAGGCGATGAGCGATATTTGCTGACTCTTCTCCATCCACTACAAACGATACAATACCGGTTCTTGGCGCCCCTAGTGAGGGCCCTAATAGTCTAATGTTCGGGATGTGGGACAACCCCTCCATCAGTCTTTGAGTTAACGCCCACTCTCTCTCATGAATAACGCTCGTCCCTAAAGATTGTACCTTTTGAACACCTGCTAGTAAACCGGCAATCCCTACCGTATTTTGCGTTCCCGCTTCATACCGATCTGGACGAACAGAGGGCTGTTCACTGTTTTCCGATTGACTACCAGTTCCTCCATGCATCAGGGGTTCCAGGTCCAATTCAGGTGATATATAAAGTCCGCCGGTTCCTTGTGGTCCAAGTAGTCCTTTATGCCCCGGAAATGCCAACAAGTCTATATTCATTTTTTTAACATCAATATCAATTGAACCTGCGCTTTGAGCAGCATCCACCAGAAATACAGCACCATGCGATTTAACGATATCGCCAATATCACCGATAGGGAGTATACTTCCTAGTAAATTAGAGCTGTGATTGCAGATCACCATTTTGGTATTCGGCTGGAAAGCATTTTTGAGTTCTTTTAAATCCAATTGCCCTTCACGATCCACTTTTAGATAATCAACTTTTATCCCTAGTGTCTTACGCAAGTATTCCAGCGGCCGTCTCACAGAATTGTGTTCTGTCATCGTTGAAATCACGTGATCTCCCGCTTTAAGCGTCCCTCTGATCGCCATATTCAAACTCATCGTAGTATTATGGGTAAAAGCTATATCTTGCGCATTAGATACACCGAACAATCCCGCCAGCACACTCCGCGTTCTTACTAACACTCGGCCGCTTCCCATCGCTAGCGAGTAATTACCTCTACCAGCATTCGCTCCTGACTGCAGAGCATTCATCATCGCAGCTGCAACCTCTGGTGGTTTCGGCCACGAAGTAGCTGCATGATCCAGATATACGAAGTCTTCCATAACCTCGCTCCTCGTCTATTACCCTTTTTTAATCAACTTATTCAAAAAAACATACCCCTAATTATCCGATTAAGGATATCTCAGGATATGTTCTTGGCATAGATACCCATTTAGTTACCCAATAATTCCAACAATCTTTCTAAATCCTGAGCACTGTAGTAATTCAGTTCAATCTTTCCTTTTTCCTTACCCTGTTTTATTTTCACCGTTGTTTTAAAACGTTCGCGTAATACTTCCTCAACATTATCAATATAGGGATCACGTTTAATAACTTTGACTTTAACTCCATTAGTAGGTTTTCGGTCCAAGTTCTTTACTGTTTCTTCTAGCTCTCTTACACTCCACTGTTGTTCCACGCATTGTTCGGCCAGTTGTTTAATTACTTCTGGATCCTTTAAAGCAACAATTGCCCGCGCATGCCCCATTGACATTGTTCCACGTGAAACATATTCTTTTACTTCTTCAGGTAAAGAAAGCAATCTCAGGAAGTTGGCGATATGAGATCTGGACTTTCCTACCTTAAGCGAGAGTTCTTCCTGCGTGAGTGAAAACTGATCCATTAAGCCTTGGTAAGCCACTGCAATTTCCATTGCATTTAGGTTCTCACGTTGCAAGTTCTCGATTAATGCAATCTCCATGACTTGCTGATCACTAAGATTTCTAACGACTGCTGGAATTGTAGCTTTGCCACAATATTGCGAGGCACGGAATCTGCGTTCGCCGGCAATGATCTCATACCCCTTCAATACGCTACGAACAATGATCGGCTGAATCACGCCATGTTGTCTGATAGATTCTGCTAGTTCTTGAATGGCCTCTTCATTAAAATCTTTGCGCGGTTGATATGGATTAGCCCGAAGTTGAGCTAAAGGGATCTCAACTACCTTATCATCTTCATTAATCGATAAAGAAGGGATTAGCGCATCCAGACCTTTTCCTAATCGTTTACTCATAAGAAATCACTTCCTTTGCCAACTCTAAATACACTTCCGCTCCTTTAGAGCGAGGATCATAAGTAATAATGGATTGCCCATGTGACGGCGCTTCACTTAACCGGACATTCCGAGGGATAATCGTTCTATATACTTTTTCTTGGAAATACTTCTTAACCTCTTCTATCACTTGAATTCCCAGATTGGTCCGGGCATCAAGCATAGTCAATAATACTCCCTCTATCTTCAGATGCGGGTTGAGATTCTTTTGCACCAGACGAACGGTGTTTAAAAGCTGACTCAAACCCTCAAGTGCATAATATTCACACTGGATCGGGATGATTACCGAATCCGCTGCCGTAAGAGAATTGATTGTTAAAATGCCAAGTGAAGGAGGACAATCGATGATAATATAATCATAATTGTTTTTAACCGCATTCAGCGCCTTTTTTAGCTTTAGCTCTCTGGAAATCGTCGATACTAACTCGATTTCCGCACCCGCTAATTGAATGGTCGCCGGAATGATATGCAGTCCTTCATTTTGAGTTTCCAGTATGGTTTCTAGAGGATTTACCTCATTTATAAGAATGTCATATATACAATTCGCCACGTCCGCCTTGTTGACGCCAACGCCGCTAGTAGTGTTACCTTGAGGATCGATATCAACTAGAAGCACTCTTTTTCCTAATGTAGCCATACCGGCACCTAGGTTCACGGAGGTTGTTGTTTTACCGACACCGCCTTTTTGATTTGCTATGGCAATAATCTTGGACACTTATTTCACCTCGAATAGTTAGGAAGAATCTTCTCGTAGATCGCAAGTACAAATGTTCCTGACGCTGATATAGCGTCACACTTTATGAAGAATATAGACAACTATTATATACTGGAACTTTAAATTACAGGCCTGGCCAACACATCCCGGTTCTAGCCACACCAAAGGCGGCCAATCACCTCAAGGCCGCCTTCAGCTTTTGAAACAATTTATCTTTTGGGGATTTGGATTACAATCTCGTAATGGTCACCACGGTCATTTTCTGACGTTTTGATTTCCATCCCTGAGCCTGACACCATATCAATAGATTGACGAATTGTATTAAGAGCTAGACGAACATCCTTGGTATAGGAGACCCGCTTTGATTTTTTAGTTTGTGAGACTTGTTTGTAGAAAGCAATACGAGCTTCTGTTTGTTTAACATTTAAGCCTTTTGAAATGATTTCTGCCAACACTTTCAGTTGCATCTCCACACTATCGAGTGATAATAATGAACGTGCATGTCTTTCAGAAATCTGACGCTCCATTAACGCCGTCTTAACCTCTTCAGGTAAATTAAGTAAGCGAATTTTATTAGCTATGGTAGACTGACTTTTACCTAGTCGTTGTGCTAAGCTTTCTTGTGTCAATTGATGAAGATCAATTAACTTTTGATAAGCAACAGCTTCTTCAATAGAGGTCAAGCCCTCACGCTGTAAGTTTTCTATAAGCGCAATAGATGCGGCCTGTGAATCATTGAATTCACGAACAATGGCTGGAATCGTCTCTAAACCAAGCTTTTTGACCGCACGCCAGCGTCGTTCACCTGCGATAATCTCGTACACGGAATCTCGCATGCGTACAACTATGGGTTGAATGACCCCATGAGTTTTAATCGTCTGGCACAACTCATCGATCTTGTCGTCATCAAATATCGTCCGTGGTTGGTAAGGACTGCTAATGACCTCATGAACTGGTATTTGTTTAATTTCTTCTCCGCTGCTCCGCTCGGTAAATCCAAATAGCTTGGTAAATTGTTCTTTCATTCCGTTCATAACCACCTAATTTCGTTATAGTACGATCTTCTTGACCTTCTTCTCGGAAAGCGTATCGTACAGCAATAAAAAACATTCTGATATTATGAAATAGCCTGCAGCTATCAGGCATCATAATCTCTCCTTCTTTCGAACAAGAGTACAGAGAAGGAGTTATATACAAAATTAAAAGTCTACTATGCTATTCTATCACTTTTCTCTACATAATCATATTCTCCGTAAAGACCTATTTTTCCTGCATTTTCATAATGATAGCCGCTTAATAAACATATCAATTTAGTTTATCTTTTAATTAACGTTCATTTAAGATCATTATCGCAATTCCACTCAAAAAAGGTCATCCTCTAAAAAGAAGATGACCTTAAATATATTTGTCAATCTATAATGTTTCACGTGAAACATTATTTGATAAGTGGTGTTTTGGCAGGAATTCCCGCTTTTCGTGGGTACTTAGCAGGAGTGGCACCTGTCTTACGAATAATGACAATATGTCGCGCCGACTCTTCCACAGGCAAGCTGAACGACTCTACTTTACAAAGTTGAGCACGAAGCTCTTTTAAGCTGTACTTCGCCTCACTTAATTCTTCTGATGGATCGCTTCCCTTCATGGCAGCAAAAACTCCATCCTTACGTGTGAAAGGAAGACAAAACTCATTCAACAAGGATAATCTTGCCACTGCACGCGCAGTCACCAAATCATAGGCGTCACGATGCTTGAATTGCCGGGCAATATCCTCCGCTCGACCATGAATCAATTGCACATCAGTTAATTTCAACGTAGTACAGACATGCTGCAGAAAAGAGATTCTTTTACTTAATGAATCAATGATCGTAAGTTTTAAATGTGGAAAACAAATCTTAAGCGGAATGCCTGGAAACCCGGCTCCCGAACCGATATCTGCCAAATTGTTTATCTCATTGATATTAAGGAAAAAGGCTAGAGAGATCGAATCATAAAAATGTTTCGTGTAAACCTGCTCACGCTCTGTTATTCCAGTGAGATTCATTTTTTCATTCCAGGATACGAGTTCCTTATAGTAAAGATCGAATTGCTCCAATTGTTCTGCTGTAAGTGTAATGCCTCTTTCTTGTAAAAGCTGAGTGAATTGAACTTCCGTATTATCCATAGATTATCCTTTCGCCGCGGTTACCCGGTTGTAATGCTCGAGATATACGAGGAGAATAGAAATGTCGGCAGGTGTGACTCCCGCAATCCGAGAGGCCTGCCCGATAGAGATTGGACGGATCTTAGTCAGCTTCTGCCGCGCTTCCATCGCTAATCCATGGATTTCATTATAATTAATGTCATCTGGAATTTTCTTCTTCTCCATCTTTTGCAAGCGCTCCACATGTTGGAGCTGTTTTTCAATATATCCGGCATATTTGATTTGGATTTCCACTTGCTCCTTCATTTCTGCATCCAGCATTTCCGGTGATGGCGAGACTTGATCTACGAAGCTATATACAAGCTCTGGACGCCGCATCAAAACAAGCAAATTACTGCCGTCTACAATAGGTGCCGATTCATATTGCGCTAGTACATGGTTTACCTCAACAGGTTTAACCTTTGTCTCTTGCAGACGAACAATTTCACGCTCCACCCGTTCTTTTTTATCCGTGAAGTTATCGAAACGTTCCTGCGTAATCAAACCAATGTCGTAACCGATAGGTGTAAGTCTTAGATCTGCATTGTCATGACGAAGCAACAAACGATATTCTGCACGTGAAGTAAGCAGACGGTAAGGTTCATTAGTGCCTTTAGTCACCAGATCATCAATGAGTACACCAATGTATCCCTGTGAACGATCTAAGATTACGGGTTCTTTGTCTTGCACTTTGCGCGCTGCATTAATTCCAGCCATTACACCTTGTCCAGCTGCTTCTTCATAACCGGAAGTTCCATTGATTTGTCCAGCAGTGAAAAGACCTGGTAGACGTTTAGTTTCAAGAGATGGCCATAGCTGTGTAGGAACCATTGCATCATATTCAATAGCATAGCCGTTACGCATCATCTCTACCTTTTCCATACCAGGGATGGAACGCAGAATCGCCAGCTGTACATCCTCAGGAAGACTAGTCGACAGACCTTGTACATAGTATTCCGATGTATTTTTTCCTTCTGGCTCTAAAAAGATCTGATGCTTAGATTTATCACTAAATCTTACTACTTTATCTTCAATAGATGGGCAATAGCGTGGACCTGTTCCTTCAATAATACCCGTGAACATCGGCGCACGATGAAGGTTGTCATTAATAATCTGATGAGTAACCTCAGAGGTATAAGTTAACCAACAAGGAAGCTGTTCATTGTTGGATGATTTCGTTTCAAACGAAAAGAATTTAGGCTCATCGTCGCCGGGTTGAATTTCTGTCTTCGAGAAATCGATCGTATCGCGATGTACACGTGGTGGTGTACCTGTCTTAAAACGTACCAATTCAAAACCAAGCTCCCGCAAATTCTCAGACAGCTTCACTGATGGCTGCTGATTGTTAGGTCCACTCTCATATGTCAGTTCACCCATGATCACCTTACCACGCAGGTAAGTACCTGTAGTCAGGATAACAGTCTTACTATGGTATTCCGTTCCTGTCTTCGTAACTACACCCGCACAACGTCCATCCTCAACGATTAAACGCTCAACCATCCCTTGACGAAGCGTCAAATTAGGCGTTTTCTCCATCGTTTCCTTCATTGTATGTTGGTACAAGAACTTATCAGCTTGTGCACGCAATGCATGCACCGCAGGTCCCTTCCCTGTGTTAAGCATACGAAGCTGAATAAAAGTCTTATCTATATTACGGCCCATTTCTCCGCCTAGCGCATCAATCTCACGCACCACATGTCCTTTGGCAGGTCCGCCTATGGACGGATTGCAGGGCATGAATGCAACCATATCCAGGTTAATTGTGATCATCAACGTGCTGCAGCCCATTCGTGCTGACGCTAGAGCTGCTTCGCAACCGGCATGACCGGCGCCAATGACGATTACGTCATAGTTGCCTCCATCATAACTCATGTCCTGTTTCCCCCTAATGTTATATTAAAATGTAAAACCTATTTTCCTAAACAAAATTGTGAGAATATTTGATCTAACAACGAGTCCGCTGCCGTATCGCCTATAATTTCACCGAGTTGTTCCCATGCTAGCCGTACATCGATTTGAATCATATCAATTGGAATATACTGTTCCGCCGCATCGTATGCATCCTGTAGTGATTTATAGGCTTTTTTAAGCAGTGCAATATGTCTCACATTACTTACATATGTCAAGTCACCCGATTCCAGCTTTCCACCAAAAAAGAGTGTCGAAATGGCATCTTCAAGTTTGTCTAGACCTTCCTCTTCCAGAACGGACATCGGTACGATATTGGACTCCTCAAAGAACGAGAGCAACTTATCCTTATCCAGTTTGGGCGGTAAGTCCATTTTATTCATGATCACTAGGCATTGTCTACCGTGGATTTGTTCCATCAATGCCAATTCGTCCTCATGCAGCTCTTCGTTAGCATTTAGCACAAGTAGAATCAGATCCGCATCACTAACTGCCGCCTTGGAACGTTCTACGCCAATCTTCTCCACTACATCCATCGTTTCACGAATTCCCGCCGTATCAAGCAGCTTAAGCGGAATGTTGTTTATCGTTATATATTCTTCGATGACATCACGTGTTGTTCCAGGAATATCTGTTACTATCGCTTTGTTATCACGTGCTAACGCGTTTAATAAAGAAGATTTACCAACATTGGGGCGACCAACTATAGCTGTCGTTATCCCCTCACGAAGAATTTTTCCTTCATTAGAAGTCTTAAGAAGCTTTGTGATTCCTTCCATCACTTCACTGCTTTTATCTTTAATAAATTCAGCTGTCATGGATTCTACATCATGCTCTGGATAATCTATATTCACTTCGATATGAGCCAGCATCTCAATAAGTGTATGGCGCAAAGCATGAATTCGATCCGACAAGGATCCACTGACCTGCTTTAAAGCCACAGAAAACGCACGATCCGACTTCGAGCGAATGAGATCAATAACCGCCTCAGCCTGTGATAAATCAATACGTCCGCCCAAGAAAGCACGCTTGGTGAACTCACCCGGCTCGGCTAACCTTATCTCCTGCTGAAGAAGTAAATCCATCACCCTTCTTACAGAAATTACACCACCATGAGCACTGATCTCTACTACATCCTCGGTCGTAAAAGAACGTGGGCCTTTCATTACGGTTACAAGTACTTCTTCTATCTTCTCTCCGTTATCCGGACTAACGATATGCCCATAATGAACGGTATGCGATTCCGCTTCAGTTAACGGAACTCGGCTACGAAACAAAGGCGCCACTTGGGAAATAGCCTGAGGGCCACTTACCCGAATAATAGCAATTCCTCCCTCGCCTAATGCCGTCGATACGGCAGCAATGGTGTCACTAAGCATGCTGTTTTTCACCCCAAAACCTATATTTTTTTGATCATAAACGGTCTTATATTGTTAAAAAAGCAATGACCCCTTACATTGGTCAAGGAGTCATTGCATCATATAGTCTTTACTTCAAAGTTATAACGACGCGGCGATTTGGCTCTTCGCCCTTACTAAGGGTATTCACTTGCCGATGATCCTGTAATCTGGAGTGAATAATTTTCCGCTCCTGAGGCGACATCGGTTCCAGTACTACCTCTTTACGAGTCCGAATGACACGACTGGCTAAACGATCAGCCAGCTCTTCGAGAGTTTTTTTACGCCGCTCACGGAAGTTCTCCGCATCTAGCACAAGCCGTATAAAACTGTCGGAGTAACGATTAGCTACGATATTAGCCAAATACTGCAGAGCATCGAGAGTTTGTCCTCTTCTACCAATCAAAAGACCCAAATCTGGACCTGATATCTGCAGAATCGTGGATTCCTTGGTGTGGACGATTTCAACTTCCACTTCGAGCCCCATGCTCTTAGCGACATCCACAATGAAATGAACGGCTTCTTGGTAAGCTTCCTCCACCGGTTGTCCGGAATCTTGGCGTGGCACACCGCCGTTAGCCTCCTGTTTGCTCTCTCTTGTTGACTGCTGAGGCAGTGACGGAGCACTCGCCGCTGATGCCGGTGCGGCTTCGGCTATCAAGGTTAACTCAACCTTGGCACCTTTCGCACCGATCAATCCCAGGAATCCTCTTGATGGCTGCTCAAGTACGTTGACCGTTACCCGGTCCTTTTGAACTCCAAGCTGGGTTAGTCCCCGTTCTACAGCTTCTTCAATGGTTTTCCCTGTTGCGACGACTTTGCTCATTTTGACTTTTTGGCTCCCTTCGATGCTTTACTGCCGCCTTTACTCTTCACAGCAGTTGAGTCATCTGTACTTTTCACAGCACTTGCGATTGCCAATTTATGTTTATCGTTGTTGCGATATAAGAAATAGTTCTGAACAATAGTGTAAATGTTACTGTAAACCCAGTATAGCGGCAATGCTGCTGGGAAGTTGTAGGACATAACGAAAATCAGAACTGGATAGATCATCATCATGAACTGCATTGGCCCTTGTTGTTGCATCGGGTTCATTTTAGTCATCATTCTAGTTTGTATAAATGTTGTTAATGCTGCAAGCACTGGTAAGATAAACAGATGATCCGGCTTACCTAGCTCCAGCCATAAGAAGGAGTGCTCTCGTAGATGTGGATTATAGTAGATCGAGTTGTAGAGAGCGATAAAGATAGGCATTTGTACGATCAGCGGTAAACAACCCGCCATTGGATTAACCTTATTCTCTTGGAACAAACGCATCGTTTCTTGCTGCACCTTTTCAGGTGTGTCTTTATATTTTTTCTGGATCTTTTGGAGTTCCGGTTGAATGGCTTGCATTGCCCGCGAGCTCTTCACCTGTTTAATCGTAAGCGGAAGAATCAACGTGCGGACAATAATAACCATCACAAGTACGGCTAAACCATATTCTCCGTTAAACCAATCAGCAAACTTGTCCAAGGCAATGGCGAAATAATACACTACATTACTTTGCCAGAAGCCTCCATTCTTTAAATCCTCCGTAGTGTGCGTAACAGCAGCTGACGGAGCGCATCCCGACAGAACAGCTAACGACAACACCATCACTGTGATGAGGAGAAACCATTTTCCCCGTCTAGTCTTCATTAGAGACACTTCAAAACCCCTCTCTTGAACATTCCATTCCACCGTAAATCATACCATAATTATGAATACAAATAAACAAGCCTCTTATGCGTCCTTTATTTGCGGGAAGCCTTGAGTAGCTTGGCTTTGCGCAGTACATGCAGCACGCTTTTTTCGAGCTCTGCGTATTCCATGGAAAGCGCTCCTTTTCTTACGATAAACACCATATCGAGTCCACCTGCAATTTCAGGTTCATGATGACGAACGATTTCCTTCACCAATCTTCTCATTCGGTTACGGACAACCGCGTTTCCAACCTTTTTACTGACCGATACCCCAACTCTAAATCGCTCTACCTCTTTTTTGCTAAACCAATACACTACAAATTGATGATTCGCAAATGACTTCCCATGGCGATATACACGACTGAAGTCGGCACGGTTTCGTAATCGTAACTTTTTGTGCACGGGAATCTCCTTCATAAATCCGGTTAAAAGTATCGTTCCGAATTTTTTTCTTCTAATAGTATAGTCATTTGGATGTCGCCATAAACGACCGCGACTACAACGCTGAAATTTCCCTTCTATATTATAGAAAGAAAAATATTCTCAACTTCTCACAAAATAATTCTGTATATACGTTAAATAGCCCCGCAAAGTGTAGCTAGCGCATTAAGCGAGATCCTAGTCGTTTGCAGAGCAAATAATAATAAAAAGCAGTAAAAAAAGACCACCGGAGTGGTCCCTTAGTGGCCTAACTTACGCACTCAAAACTTTTCTGCCTTTCAAGCGGCGAGCTGCCAGCACTTTACGGCCGTTTTTCGTGCTCATTCTTTTACGGAAACCGTGAACCTTCTTGCGTTTGCTCACATTTGGTCTAAATGTCGGTCTCATAATTGCACCTCCCTTACAGGAACTTAATTACTGTCATATAAGCAGAAACGGTCTAAGCCGTCCTTATAGTAGGGACAGTATCTACATGAATCATCATTTAATTATCGAGACATATCCTTACAGAAAACACCTTTATATATTTAAACATATTTTATGCGCAAAAGTCAACCTACTGCTGGCTCCAGACCCTCCCTCTAATTCAAGCCGCTTATCCACAACTCCCATTAGAAAAAAAGTAATCCACAAGATATGACAGTTATCCACCTGTGATCAAAAAATAAAGTCGACTACTCACAGATGAGCACAACCTGTGTATAAAATTATCGAAGCTTTGGCGTAAAGTGTCGAACCGTAAACAAATTATCAACAATATGTAGTGGTGTTCCTAATAATTGTACACAAGTGCTTGAATTTGTGGATAAAATAGCCCTGCTCATTGAAAAATAAGGGGCGTTTTGCTATGATGGTATTACTTTTGAATGTGAATAGATTTGTTTGTTCTCTTAATTATCAACAAGCTGTGGATAAAGTTGTGAACAAATCAAATTTATCCATATTTTTTTGTCTCTTCATATTGCCTACTGGGGATAAATATCAGCACCAACCTATTTTCTTCGACATTTCCACTTCATGGCTGATGCCACATTTGGAAGATTTAAAGGAGTGACAGTCTGTGGACAGCCATACTTCCGAATTATGGCAGCAAATTTTATCGATTATTCAAACCAAATTAAGCAAGCCGAGCTTTGATACCTGGTTTAAGGCTACTAAAGCGATAACCTTCAACTCCCAGGTTCTCATTATCTCGGCACCTACAACGTTCGCAGTAGAATGGCTGGAAAGTCGCTACACCAAACTAGTAGGAGCAACGGTCTACGAAGTCACTGGGAAACAAGTGGATGTAAAATTCGTGATTGAAGAAAGCAAGCCGCCTGAGCTTGTGGTTCAACAATCCGCTCCCACTCCCGTAGTATCACGAGAAGAAGCGCAAACGCATCTACTCAATCCCAAGTACACTTTTGACACTTTTGTAATCGGCTCCGGCAACCGTTTTGCGCATGCAGCCTCACTGGCAGTAGCCGAAGCGCCGGCCAAAGCATACAATCCCTTGTTTTTATATGGTGGTGTAGGTCTGGGCAAAACCCATTTAATGCATGCCATTGGGCACTATGTTCTAGAACATAACCCGAATAACAAGGTTATTTACATCTCATCAGAGAAATTCACGAATGAATTTATCAATTCAATCCGTGATAACCGCGGTGAAAGCTTCCGCAATAAGTATCGTAACGTTGACATTTTGCTTATTGACGATATTCAATTCCTCGCTGGAAAAGAGTCCACGCAGGAGGAGTTTTTTCATACGTTCAATGCGCTCCACGAAGAACGCAAGCAAATTATCATCTCCAGCGACCGACCGCCAAAGGAAATTCCCACACTGGAAGAACGGCTACGTTCCCGGTTCGAGTGGGGCTTGATTACGGATATTCAACCACCCGATCTAGAAACCCGAATTGCGATTTTGCGCAAAAAGGCGAAGGCAGAGAACCTTGATATCCCTAATGAGGCCATGATGTATATTGCTAACCAGATTGACACCAATATTCGTGAGCTGGAGGGTGCATTAATCCGGGTTGTTGCTTACTCATCGCTAACTAACCAGGATGTAACCACTCATTTGGCAGCTGAAGCACTCAAGGATATTATTCCTTCCAGCCGGCCTAAGATGATTACCATCGCTGATATTCAGCAAAAAGTCGGTGAATACTACAATTTACGCCTTGAAGACTTCAAAGCGCGAAAACGTACGAAAGCCGTAGCTTTTCCACGTCAAATCGCAATGTATCTCTCCCGTGAACTAACCGATTATTCGCTCCCTAAGATTGGTGAGGCATTCGGAGGACGTGACCATACGACCGTAATTCATGCGCATGATAAAATTACACAGTCATTAAAGGTCGATCAGGAGTTGTACAAAGTGGTAAATAATCTTGCGGAGAAAATTAAAAATCCTTCCTAAGAGGAACAAAGAGCCTATACACAATCTATACACATGTGGGTAGGCTTAATTTTATGCTATTTGATAGGGTTATCCACATATTAGACGCCCCTACTACTAATACTATTAAATAACTATAATAATTCATCATGTAAAGACGCGTAATAAAGAGATACCAATACAACGAAATTCCCAATTTTTCAGCTAGGAGTGAAATCATGAAAATAAGCATTCTTAAAAATGAACTCAACGAATCCATTCAACACGTATCCAAAGCTATATCCAGTAGAACAACCATCCCTATTCTGACCGGTATTAAGCTGGAAGTTAGCCATCAAGGCGTCACATTAACTGCAAGCGACACCGATATTTCGATTCAATCGTTTATTCCAGCAGAGAATGACAGCCATACGATCGTGAAGATAGATCAGCCAGGAAGTGTTGTTCTTCCCGCTAAATTTTTCGTCGAAATTATTAAGAAGCTGCCCTCCAAAGAGATTCACATGGAAGTTAAAGAAGGATTCCAAACGTATATTTCTTCTGGATCCACTGAGATTCAGATCGTAGGTTTAGACCCTGAAGAATTCCCGGTGCTACCGAGTATTGAGGAGAACGATACTATCTCCCTGCCAGGTGATTTGCTGAAAAATATGATTAAACAAACCGCTTTTTCTATTTCTACCCAAGAGACAACTCCGATTTTAACAGGTATACTGTGGAATCTGGCTGATAATGAGTTTAAGTTTACAGCGACAGACCGTCACCGCTTAGCTACAAGAGCAGCAAGACTAGAAGGTACGGAGAATGTCCAATTTGCAAATATTGTAATCGCCGGTAAAACCCTTAATGAGCTAAGCAAAATTATTCCTGATCAAAATATGCTCGTTGATATTGTGGTTGCGGACAATCAAGTTCTCTTTAAAATCGACAAAGTACTGTTCTATTCACGGATCCTTGATGGAATTTATCCGGATACTTCTAGAATTATTCCAACAACCTACAAAACAGAACTAACTTTGGACACAAAAAAATTAAGCGAATCGATTGATCGCGCTTATTTGCTGTCCCGTGAAGAAAAAACCAATATTGTGCGCATGCAGACGCTCGAGCAAGGTGGTATTGAAATTTCTTCTAGCTCTTCTGAGCTTGGTAAAGTTCGTGAAGAACTTGAAGTCATTGATTTCAAAGGTGAACCGCTCAAAATATCTTTCAACTCCAAATATATGCTCGATGTCTTAAAAGTTATTGAGAGTGAGCAGCTTGTAATAGCATTTACAGGAATGATGAGTCCGATCATTTTGAAGCCACTCGATCAAACCAATAGCTTGTATATTATTTTGCCTTACCGTACAACAAATTAATGCCAACATTCATGAACATGTGGATAAGTGGCTGAAAGGATAAAAACCATGAAAAAAATACTTATCCACAGTGGATATATTAAGCTGGATCAATTCCTGAAACTTTCTGATTGTGTATCCACAGGTGGAATGGCTAAAGCTTTGCTGCAAGAAGGACATGTACTTGTTAACGGAGAAGTAGAGGAACGGCGCGGAAGAAAACTTTATCCGGGTGATCAAATTGAAGTGCAGGATAACGGCACATTTCAGGTTGAAGGCGGAGGAGTCAAAGAGGAGTAGGCTAGGGGAGGAACCATTTCGTGTTTGTTAAAAATATCGGTCTGCAGCATTATCGGAATTACGGGCTGCTGCGTCTGGAGAGCTTGGGCGATGTGAATCTGATTCTGGGTCAGAACGCCCAAGGCAAAACAAACCTCATGGAGGCATTGTTCGTCCTGGCGATGACCAAAAGCCACCGCACCTCGAAGGATCGCGAACTTATCTCATTTGATGCCCCTGGAGACGCTGCTCAGATCATTGCCGAGGTAGAACGTAAGTACGGCGATCTCAAGCTAGAGCTCACCCTATCTGCCAAAGGTAAAAAAGCTAAGATTAACGGTTTAGAACAGCGACGTCTTAGTGAGTTTGTGGGATCACTCAATGTGGTCATGTTTGCACCGGAAGATTTAGAGATAGTCAAAGGCACACCTGGCATCAGACGGCGTTTTCTCGATATGGAGATTGGCCAAGTCCAGCCCAGTTATCTATTTCACCTCCAGCAGTATCAAAAAATTCTCTTACAAAGAGGCAATTTGCTGAAGCAGTTGTGGGGGAAAGAGGCAGCGGGAAAAGACCTTTTGGAAATTTGGGATGCTCAACTTGTGGAGCATGGTGTTAAAATCGTCAAAAAAAGGAAACAATTCATAAAGAAGCTGCAAATATGGGCTGAAAGCATACACCGGGGGATTACGAACGGCGGAGAAGAACTGAAATTGCTCTATGTCCCCTCTTTCGGCGATCGGGATGAGGAAGATGAAGCTGTCTTATTAGACAATTTTATGTTAAAGTTATCACAAACGAGAGAACAAGAAATCAGGCGCGGTATGACGCTGACGGGTCCCCATCGGGATGACCTGTCCTTTTTTATCAACGGAAGGGAAGCTCAGGTCTACGGTTCTCAGGGACAGCAGCGTACAACGGCTTTATCGCTCAAGCTGGCGGAAATCGAGCTGATCCATGAAGAAATCGGAGAATATCCTGTGCTGCTTCTTGATGATGTTTTATCCGAGCTTGATCCTTACCGACAGACCCAGCTTATTGAAACCTTTCAAAGCAAGGTACAGACATTCATTACCGCTACCGGGATTGAGGGTCTGAATGCCGATAAATTAAAGGGCGCCAGCCTATATCATGTTCATGATGGAAAAGTGGAGTTATAAAGAGCGGAGGAAGATCATGTATATTCATTTGGGCGGGGAGAAGATTATTCGCTCTTCGGAGTTAATTGCAATATTTGATATTTCGATTGAGAAATCTTCCAAGGTGTCTAAGCAATTCGTCATTCACTCTGAGCAGGACAAGAAGCTTGAGCGGATTGGTGAAGAGGAAGCAAAATCTATTGTCGTAACTAAAAATATCGTGTATTACTCCCCCATTTCCTCCTCCACTCTTAAAAAAAGAGCCAAAATTTTGCTCGAAATATAACTTGCGTTTAGTAACAAAGAGATAATCTGAAAGAAGTAGGTGAAGGCATGTCAATGAATCAACCGACATATGATGAGAGCCAGATTCAGGTACTGGAAGGGCTAGAAGCTGTCCGGAAACGTCCGGGCATGTATATTGGTTCCACTAGTTCTAAAGGTCTCCATCACTTGGTGTGGGAGGTCGTAGATAATAGTATCGATGAAGCCCTAGCAGGTTATTGTGACCGGATTCAAGTGATTATTCATGAGGATAACGGGATTACTGTTATCGATAATGGACGTGGCATACCTGTAGGTGAAAATGAAAAACTTAAAAAGTCGACGCTTGAAGTTGTAATGACAGTACTGCATGCAGGCGGTAAGTTCGGCGGCGGCGGATATAAAGTATCAGGCGGCTTACACGGTGTGGGTATCTCCGTAGTAAATGCCTTGTCTGAGAAGGTTGTTGTTAATGTTAAGCGTGATGGGCATATTTATCAGCAGGAATACAGACGTGGTGCACCACAGTATGAGATCAAAGTTGTTGGAGATACGGAAGAGACAGGTACGACTACAACTTTTCATCCGGACCCTGAAATCTTTACTGAAACCACGGTCTTTGAATATGCGACACTGCTTACTCGTATTCGGGAGCTAGCTTTTCTTAACAAAGGAATTGAGCTTTCACTGCATGATGAGCGGACCGATGTCACCAACGTGTTCAAATATGAGGGTGGTATCGTTGAATATGTGAAATATCTGAATGAGAAAAAAGAAGCGCTGCACGAGGAACCAATCTACGTGGAAGGTTCACGGGATATGATTCAGGTTGAAGTAGCTCTCCAATATAATGATTCGTATACAGAGAACATCTACTCTTTTGCGAATAATATTAATACCCATGAGGGCGGAACGCATGAATCCGGCTTCAAAAGTGCTCTAACACGTATTATCAACGATTACGCCCGAAAAGCGGGTGTGCTGAAGGATGGTAATTCAAATCTGACTGGCGACGACGTGCGTGAAGGATTGACAGCCATTATTTCTGTCAAAATTCCAGAGCCTCAGTTCGAAGGTCAAACGAAGACTAAGCTCGGAAATAGTGAAGTCCGTGGAATAGTAGAATCACTGTTCGGAGAGAAATTGCAGGAATTCCTGGAAGAGAACCCGGCAGTATCACGCCGTGTCCTTGAGAAGTCGCTTTCAGCTTCACGTGCACGAGAAGCCGCTCGTAAGGCTCGTGAGTTAACCCGCCGTAAGAGTGCGCTTGAAGTCAGTGCACTACCTGGTAAACTTGCGGACTGTTCATCCAAGGATGCGTCTATCAGCGAACTGTATATCGTCGAAGGTGACTCTGCGGGTGGATCGGCCAAGCAGGGCCGGGATCGTCATTTCCAAGCGATTCTACCGCTGCGTGGTAAGATTCTAAACGTAGAAAAGGCACGCTTAGACCGTATTTTATCCAACGCCGAGATCCGGGCTATTATTACTGCTCTTGGTACAGGAATCAGTGATGATTTTGATCTATCGAAGGCTCGTTACCATAAAGTCGTTATTATGACGGATGCCGACGTCGATGGAGCTCATATTAGAACTCTGTTGTTAACATTCTTCTACCGTTACATGCGGAAGCTAGTAGATGCAGGTTATATCTATATCGCACAACCGCCATTGTTCAAGATAGAACGCAACAAAGTGATCCGTTATGCAGGTAGCGAGAAGGAACGTGATGAGATTATCGCCTCTTTTGGTGAGAATGTTAAGGTCAATGTTCAGCGCTACAAAGGTTTGGGTGAAATGAATGCTACCCAGCTGTGGGACACGACGATGGATCCTGAGGCTCGTATGATGCTACAAGTAACGATTGAAGATGCGATGCTTGCTGATAGTATCTTTGATACGCTGATGGGCGATAATGTTGAACCAAGACGTGACTTTATCCATGAGCATGCGAAGAGCGTCAGATACCTTGATGTGTAAGAATTACATTCAAGCATAAACGCTTTCGACGTCCTTATAAGGACGATAAGCTTTTTAACGAGAAATATAAGACATATAGTATGGTGTAAAACTTATACTTTCTTATATTTTAATAAAACCTCCGGCTTCTGTTCCTAACGGAATGAGAATGCTGGAGGTTTTTTTGGTTTCAGAGCTGATTTTTTAGGCTTTAGTATATTGCCTATTGCGGGTAGTATATGGGGATTTTCTAGCTTTTACACGTCCATATGCTACAGCATAGCGGTGTATTCTACGATAGATAGATTTATCAGGAAATAACTTGAAAACAACAATGGATGGAAGCGTGTTGACCTCAAGCAGCCACATATCCATATGCTGATCCATGGCAATATCCAGACCAATTTCTTTAATTCCTGGATAGGTGGTTTCCAATTGGCCTGCAATTTGTACGCCTAAAGATTTTAATTGATTAATCGTGGAGAGTGTTTCAGAAGGGTTCATATGATTTTTTAATAATGTATTTACTGACAGAATACTACCTCCACTATGATAATTGGTGACGATTTTCTGAGGGGCAGCTACTCTTCCGAGCATTCCTGTTGTTTCCCATGCACCTGATGGAGTCTTTTGGGCAAGAACTCGAAGGTCGAAGGGACGATCTTGATGACGCAGGAGATCAATTCCTTTTTGGACGAGGTAGGTACGGTTCTGAATTCGTTTCTGTAAGGCCTCATGCAGCTCTTCGGGGGAGAAGAAAACTTCTGCCGTCTTTGCATATCTTAAAATATATAGGACCTGTGCTTCTTGCTGTTCTCTCTCCTCGTTATTGGCGGTGACATTCATTTCAGTCTTCTGCTGGCTAGGACTTAAAATCACCGTACGCTGCTCAGCTCTCATTACACCAATACCAAAGCTTCCGCGATCAGGTTTTATATAGACCATAGCATATAACGCAAGCATTTCTTTAAGAACATTTAAATCATATTTACGAGTATCAGGCACATATAGAGATAGAGATTGATTTTGAAGGATAACTTTTGTTTTAGCCCATTTACTTGGGACTCGTTGAATCTTCATTATCTTCCTCCTTAACAATTTTGTGCAGCATTTGCTCTTTTGAATTCCCTTGTACAAAACTTGCTGTGGAAGCATAATCTTTGGCAGGTGAAAATCAGGACAAGCTACCTAAACAATGGTATAATATAAGGATATGGGGTTATGCCTTATCGAACGATACTAGGATAATAAAACCGTGTTTCTTGTCTTTACAGTCTATGTACTAAAGACATTTGCGGAAAGGGCGAATACCCTAATCAGCGCAAAAGAAATCAATATTAGAAGATAAAAGGCTATCATGTTTAATTGTGCTACTTTTGTGAAAGTAATATAATTAAGGGTAGCGGTTTTTTAACTGAAGGAGGTCCAGCAACTCATGGCTGAACAAAATAACCCACAAGTCAAAGATCGGGACATTGGCGTGGAAATGCGTGAATCCTTTATGGACTACGCAATGAGCATCATTGTTAGCCGGGCTTTGCCAGATGTGCGGGACGGACTCAAGCCGGTTCACCGACGCATTTTGTTTGCGATGTCGGAACTTGGAATGTCTGCGGATAAGCCTCATAAGAAATCGGCAAGAATCGTCGGTGAGGTTATCGGTAAGTACCACCCTCACGGTGACTCAGCCGTCTATGAAACAATGGTACGGATGGCTCAGGATTTCTCTATGCGCTATATGCTTGTGGACGGTCACGGGAACTTTGGTTCGATTGATGGTGATATGGCTGCAGCGATGCGTTATACAGAAGCCCGTCTTTCCAAGATTGCAGGCGAAATGCTTCGTGATTTGAACAAAGAAACAGTTGATTTCGCACCCAACTATGATGGTGAAGAGAATGAGCCAGTTGTATTACCAGCTCGCTATCCGAACCTGCTCGTTAATGGGGTATCTGGTATAGCTGTAGGTATGGCTACTAATATTCCACCGCATAACCTAGGTGAAGTTATCGATGGTGTGCAGGCGATGATTAAGAATCCTGATATCACCCCTATGGAATTGATGGAGTATATCCAAGGCCCAGATTTCCCAACGGCTGGATATATTTTGGGTCGTGAGGGTATTCGTCAGGCTTATCGTACGGGGCGTGGTTCAGTGACCATGCGTGCAAAGGCAACGATTGAAGAGAATAACGGTAAGGCTCGCATCATTGTACATGAGCTGCCGTATCAGGTGAACAAGGCAAGACTGGTTGAGAAAATCGCAGAATTAGTGCGTGAGAAACGGATCGAGGGTATAACGGATCTTCGAGATGAGTCTGACCGTAACGGTATGCGTGTAGTTGTTGAGATGAGACGTGATGTGAATCCAAATGTTGTGTTGAACAATCTATATAAACATACTTCTATGCAATCTACATTTGGTATTAACATGCTGGCCATCGTGAACAACGAGCCGAAAATTCTTAATCTGCGTGATGTGCTCTATCATTATTTGCAGCACCAGATTGAAGTTATTCGTCGTCGTACTATATTTGATCTTAAAAAAGCTGAAGCACGCGCTCATATCTTAGAAGGTCTGCGTATTGCGCTGGATCATCTGGATGAAGTGATTGCGTTAATTCGCGCTTCTCGGACAACGGATATAGCCCGCGAGGGATTAATGAGCACCTTTAGCCTCAGTGTAGAGCAGGCTCAAGCGATCCTCGACATGCGGATGCAGCGTCTGACCGGTCTGGAAAGAGAAAAGATCGAGAATGAATATAACGAATTGCTAGCTAAAATTGCAGAGTACCGTGAAATTTTGGCGAATGAGCATCTTGTACTGGAAATCATTAGTAACGAGCTGCAGGATATTCGTGATAGATATTCTGATGAACGCCGGACAGAGATTACCGTTGGTGAAGAAAGTATCCTGGATGAAGACCTTATTCCGCGTGAAGAGGTTGTTATCACTATTACACATACGGGATACATCAAACGTCTACCTGTCAGCACCTACCGCAGTCAGAAGCGTGGAGGGCGCGGAGTCATGGGGATGGACACCAAGGATCAGGACTTTGTGGAGCATCTCTTCGTGAGTAACTCTCATAACTATCTGATGTTCTTTACCGATAAGGGTAAGGTGTACCGGATTAAAGCTTATGAGATCCCAGAGCTGGGACGTACTGCACGTGGGACACCAATCATCAACCTGATTCAAATTGAACAAGGTGAGAAGATTAGTGCTGTAATCCAAGTGGAAGAGACCGATAGTGACAAGTACTTGTTCTTTGCTACCCGCGAAGGTATCGTGAAGAAGACGCCACTTGAGGATTACAATAACATCCGCAAAGGCGGACTTATCGCTATTAACCTTCGTGAAGAGGATTCTCTAATTGAGGTTAAGCTGACAGATGGACAGCAAAATCTTATTATCGGTACAGCTCGCGGAATGTCGATTACGTTCTCAGAGAATGATGTTCGTTCTATGGGTCGTAGCGCGACAGGCGTGAAGGGCATTACGCTTGATAGTAATGACCATGTCATCGGTATGGATTGTGTCGATAAGGAGCTTGAGGTTCTGATTGTTACTAGCAAGGGTTATGGTAAACGGACACCAGCCGGTGACTATCGTTCTCAGACTCGTGGTGGTAAAGGAATCAAGACCATTAATCTCACTGAGAAGAATGGCCCTGTAGTTGGTCTAAAAGTCGTTAAGAACGATGAAGACTTAATGATCATTACTACAAGCGGTACCTTGATTCGTACCAGCATGGATGGAATCTCTACTATGGGTCGTTATGCGCAAGGGGTTAAGCTAATTAACATCCGCGAGGATGATGCAGTGGCTACTCTGTGCAGAGCAGATAAGAACGAAGAGGACGAATTGTCTGAAGATATGGAAGGCCTCGAGGAACAAGTAACAGTAGATGAATCTGGTGATATTGATCAACCGGAAACAATCGCTGAGGATCAAGAAGATAACTTAGAGTAAGTAATATTCAATAAAGAGCAAGGGCTTCTATTACAGAGACCCTTGCTCTTTTTGCTGTGATTAATTAATAGCTAGTTATTTAATGAAATTTAATGAGAAATTTTATAAGAATAGTTTTCATTTCACTAGTCGCTTCCTTTTATCCGTACTATAATTAGCCGATAGAGTATAAATCAGTATATAAAGTACTATTTTCTCAGAAATTATCTGTCATATTAGATTTCGGTAATCCTGAGCTTATTGTTATAGAAATTAAGGGGCTGAGTATATGCCAAGTGTATTGGCTGGAGAAGTTAAAGCGGGCTCAAAAATAACCAAAGATGTAATTACACCTTTGGGGGGAATTTTGTTCACCAAGGGAAAGATACTACTCCCCCGTGATCTAGAAATTTTAGAAGCTTTTTTGGTTGGGCAAGTGGAGATCGAAGGTGTTCAGGGAGAGGCCAACTCTGATGCTGTCAAAAAAAACGCCAAGCAGACAGCACTTAAAGCTGGAGCGATTATAAATGAATCGATGCTGATCAAGAACAATTCCCCACTACATGATGAATATGAAAAAATGATCGGGCTTATTAGGACTAGCTATCGTTCGGTAACGGCAGCCTCACTTCCTATTTTTGAGTTGCGGAGTCAATTAGAGTTACTAATTAGTCATTTGAAGGATTATCATGTGTTGAAGTTTTCTCCACGTACGCTAAAAGACGAGGATTACAACTATCACAATGCCGTGCTGTCCGCGTTAACATCATATAAGATCGCTCAGTGGTGCGGGTATCCGCAAAAGGATTGGATGCAGATCGCTTTTGCCGGATTACTACATGACATTGGAAACGCAAAAGTAGATAGTTCTCTTTTACATAAACCGGAGTCACTTAATAGTGCTGAAATAGAAGAGGTTCGCAGACATACTACATATGGCTATCAATTGTTGCGTAATGTTACAGCGATTAATGAAGGGGTAAGACTAACAGCATTGCAGCATCATGAGAAGGTCGACGGGTCTGGTTACCCACTTAAGCTAGAAGGTAGCCAGATTCATTTTTACGCTAAAGTAGTTGCGGTAGCAGATATATTCCATGCTATGACCCTAGAAAGGGCCTATAGAAAAGCACAGTCTCCTTATTTAGTGTTAGAGCAGATAATGACAGAAAGCTTCGGTAAGCTCGACCCAGTCGTTGTACAGACCTTTATACAGAAGAGTACCGATTTGTTTAATGGAACCAGAATACGTCTGAGCGATGGACGTCATGGAGAGATCATATTTACTGACCGTGCTAATCCAACACGTCCTATGATTAAGGTAGAGGGTACGATTGTTAACCTAATGTTGGAGCGAGATTTGTATATTCAGGAGATCATTGCTTAGAGAAGGAAGTATCAAGAGACTCCATAACTGAGACTGTGCTAACAGGTATATACCAATATATTAAGGGTGATTGATAGCACAGTCTCTTATTTATAGATTATATTAAAAAAAGTGTTGCAATGAATCTCTATACATGATATATTCTAAGTCCGGCCAAGAAATACACATGCCGAGCTCGAAAAAGAAGTTAAAAAAAGAGCTTGACATTAAACGGCTGAACATGATATAGTATAAGAGTTGCTGCTGAGACATTAAACGGCGCCAACGAGAACTTGATCTTTGAAAACTGAACAACGAGTGAGTAGGAAATCACGAAAGTGAAATCCAAAACTGATGAGTTTCACAGCGTATTTTACGCTTTTGAAATTTCATCGTGAGAATTAATTTTCTCGTCAGATGTTTCAAAATGAGCATATCGCTCTTTTCAATACTAATTGGAGAGTTTGATCCTGGCTCAGGACGAACGCTGGCGGCGTGCCTAATACATGCAAGTCGAGCGGAGTTATTTTGAAAGCTTGCTTTCAAAATAACTTAGCGGCGGACGGGTGAGTAACACGTAGGCAACCTGCCCCTTAGACTGGGATAACTACCGGAAACGGTAGCTAATACCGGATAATTTCTTTTTTCTCCTGAAGGAAGAATGAAAGACGGAGCAATCTGTCACTGAGGGATGGGCCTGCGGCGCATTAGCTAGTTGGTGGGGTAACGGCCCACCAAGGCGACGATGCGTAGCCGACCTGAGAGGGTGAACGGCCACACTGGGACTGAGACACGGCCCAGACTCCTACGGGAGGCAGCAGTAGGGAATCTTCCGCAATGGACGAAAGTCTGACGGAGCAACGCCGCGTGAGTGATGAAGGTTTTCGGATCGTAAAGCTCTGTTGCCAGGGAAGAACGTCCGGTAGAGTAACTGCTATCGGAGTGACGGTACCTGAGAAGAAAGCCCCGGCTAACTACGTGCCAGCAGCCGCGGTAATACGTAGGGGGCAAGCGTTGTCCGGAATTATTGGGCGTAAAGCGCGCGCAGGCGGTCATTTAAGTCTGGTGTTTAAACCTTGGGCTCAACCTGAGGTCGCACTGGAAACTGGGTGACTTGAGTACAGAAGAGGAAAGTGGAATTCCACGTGTAGCGGTGAAATGCGTAGATATGTGGAGGAACACCAGTGGCGAAGGCGACTTTCTGGGCTGTAACTGACGCTGAGGCGCGAAAGCGTGGGGAGCAAACAGGATTAGATACCCTGGTAGTCCACGCCGTAAACGATGAGTGCTAGGTGTTAGGGGTTTCGATACCCTTGGTGCCGAAGTTAACACAGTAAGCACTCCGCCTGGGGAGTACGGTCG
Source organism: Paenibacillus sp. FSL E2-8871 (assembly GCF_038000345.1). NCBI lineage: Bacteria > Bacillati > Bacillota > Bacilli > Caryophanales > Paenibacillaceae > Paenibacillus > Paenibacillus sp. FSL E2-8871. The sequence goes on from NZ_JBBOBV010000001.1 coordinate 4,645,766, forward strand.
CAAGACTGAAACTCAAAGGAATTGACGGGGACCCGCACAAGCAGTGGAGTATGTGGTTTAATTCGAAGCAACGCGAAGAACCTTACCAGGTCTTGACATCCCTCTGAATCCACTAGAGATAGTGGCGGCCTTCGGGACAGAGGAGACAGGTGGTGCATGGTTGTCGTCAGCTCGTGTCGTGAGATGTTGGGTTAAGTCCCGCAACGAGCGCAACCCTTAACTTTAGTTGCCAGCAAGTAATGTTGGGCACTCTAGAGTGACTGCCGGTGACAAACCGGAGGAAGGTGGGGATGACGTCAAATCATCATGCCCCTTATGACCTGGGCTACACACGTACTACAATGGCCGGTACAACGGGAAGCGAAACCGCGAGGTGAAGCCAATCCCATCAAAGCCGGTCTCAGTTCGGATTGCAGGCTGCAACTCGCCTGCATGAAGTCGGAATTGCTAGTAATCGCGGATCAGCATGCCGCGGTGAATACGTTCCCGGGTCTTGTACACACCGCCCGTCACACCACGAGAGTTTACAACACCCGAAGTCGGTGGGGTAACCCGCAAGGGAGCCAGCCGCCGAAGGTGGGGTAGATGATTGGGGTGAAGTCGTAACAAGGTAGCCGTATCGGAAGGTGCGGCTGGATCACCTCCTTTCTATGGAGAATCGTCTTCTGCAATGAAGACATTCAAATCGGAAGCTAAGCTTCCACAACTCACTCGTTGCTCAGTTTTGAGAGTTTAAGCTCTCAGTAAGACTTGATCCTTGAAAACTGGATACCGAAACGAATTTGCGTTTTAGAACATCTTTTAGCAACTTGTGCAAACAAGTAAATGTTATTAGTGAGATGATTCCAAAGAGAATGTCATTGTATGATATTTTCCTGCGGAAAAATCAAGGTTAAGCTAATAAGAGCACACGGAGGATGCCTAGGCGCCAGGAGCCGACGAAGGACGTGGCGAACAACGAAACTGCCTCGGGGAGCTGTAAGCAAGCTTTGATCCGGGGGTGTCCGAATGGGGAAACCCAGCTGTGGTAATTCGCAGTTACTCATCTCTGAACACATAGGAGATGTAGAGGCAGACCAGGGGAACTGAAACATCTAAGTACCCTGAGGAAGAGAAAACAATAGTGATTCCGTCAGTAGCGGCGAGCGAACGCGGAACAGCCTAAACCTAAGAGCTTGCTCTTAGGGGTTGTGGGACGTCTCACATGGAGTTACAAAGGAATATGGTAGGTGAAGAGGTCTGGAAAGGCCCGCGATAGAGGTAAAAGCCCTGTAACCTAAACTGTGTTCTCTCCGAGACGGATCCCGAGTAGTGCGGGGCACGTGAAACCCCGTATGAATCCAGCAGGACCATCTGCTAAGGCTAAATACTACCTGGCGACCGATAGTGAAACAGTACCGTGAGGGAAAGGTGAAAAGCACCCCGGAAGGGGAGTGAAATAGAACCTGAAACCGTGTGCTTACAAAAAGTCAGAGCCCTATTAATGGGTGATGGCGTGCCTTTTGTAGAATGAACCGGCGAGTTACGTTTAACATGCAAGGTTAAGTCGAGAAGACGGAGCCGCAGCGAAAGCGAGTCTGAATAGGGCGAATGAGTATGTGGACGTAGACCCGAAACCGTGTGATCTACCCCTGTCCAGGGTGAAGGTGCGGTAACACGCACTGGAGGCCCGAACCCACGCATGTTGAAAAATGCGGGGATGAGGTGGGGGTAGCGGAGAAATTCCAATCGAACTCGGAGATAGCTGGTTCTCCCCGAAATAGCTTTAGGGCTAGCCTCGGTATAAGAGTAGTGGAGGTAGAGCACTGATTGGGTGCGGGGTCCGCAAGGATTACCAAGCTCAGTCAAACTCCGAATGCCATATACTTATTGCCGGGAGTCAGACAGTGAGTGCTAAGATCCATTGTCAAAAGGGAAACAGCCCAGACCATCAGCTAAGGTCCCCAAGTGTGTGTTAAGTGGGAAAGGATGTGGAGTTGCACAGACAACCAGGATGTTGGCTTAGAAGCAGCCACCATTGAAAGAGTGCGTAATAGCTCACTGGTCGAGTGACTCTGCGCCGAAAATGTAACGGGGCTAAACACACCACCGAAGCTATGGCTAGATACTATGTATCTGGGGTAGGGGAGCGTTGTATGTGGGTTGAAGGTGTACCGTAAGGAGCGCTGGACAGCATACAAGTGAGAATGCCGGTATGAGTAACGAAAAGATCAGTGAGAATCTGATCCGCCGAAAGCCCAAGGTTTCCTGAGGAAGGCTCGTCCGCTCAGGGTAAGTCGGGACCTAAGGCGAGGCCGAAAGGCGTAGTCGAAGGACAACAGTTTGAAATTACTGTACCACCGTAATCCGCTATGAGCGATGGGGTGACGCAGGAGGGTAGTGACGCGGACTGATGGATATGTCCGTCTAAGCAGTGAGGCTGATGTGTAGGCAAATCCGCACATCGTTAAGGCTGGGCTGTGATGGGGAGCGAAAATTACAGTAGCGAAGGTCATGATCTCACACTGCCAAGAAAAGCCTCTAGCCAGGAGAAGGTGCCCGTACCGCAAACCGACACAGGTAGGCGAGAAGAGAATTCTAAGGCGCGCGGAAGAACTCTCGTTAAGGAACTCGGCAAAATGACCCCGTAACTTCGGGAGAAGGGGTGCCCCGGTAGTGTGAATAGCACGAGGGGGCCGCAGTGAAAAGGCCCAAGCGACTGTTTAGCAAAAACACAGGTCTGTGCGAAGCCGCAAGGCGAAGTATACGGGCTGACGCCTGCCCGGTGCTGGAAGGTTAAGGGGAGTGGTTAGGGGTAACCCGAAGCTATGAACCGAAGCCCCAGTAAACGGCGGCCGTAACTATAACGGTCCTAAGGTAGCGAAATTCCTTGTCAGGTAAATTCTGACCCGCACGAATGGCGTAACGACTTGGGCGCTGTCTCAACGAGAGATCCGGTGAAATTTTAATACCTGTGAAGATGCAGGTTACCCGCGACAAGACGGAAAGACCCCATGGAGCTTTACTGCAGCTTGATATTGAATTTGGGTACGATCTGTACAGGATAGGTGGGAGCCGTAGAAATCGGAGCGCAAGCTTCGGTGGAGGCGCCGTTGGGATACCACCCTGATCGTATCTAGGTTCTAACCTAGTACCCTAATCGGGTACGGGGACCGTGTCAGGCGGGCAGTTTGACTGGGGCGGTCGCCTCCTAAAGAGTAACGGAGGCGTTCCAAGGTTCCCTCAGAATGGTTGGAAATCATTCGAAGAGTGCAAAGGCATAAGGGAGCTTGACTGCGAGACCTACAAGTCGAGCAGGGACGAAAGTCGGACTTAGTGATCCGGTGGTACCGCATGGAAGGGCCATCGCTCAACGGATAAAAGCTACCCTGGGGATAACAGGCTTATCTCCCCCAAGAGTCCACATCGACGGGGAGGTTTGGCACCTCGATGTCGGCTCATCGCATCCTGGGGCTGAAGTAGGTCCCAAGGGTTGGGCTGTTCGCCCATTAAAGCGGTACGCGAGCTGGGTTCAGAACGTCGTGAGACAGTTCGGTCCCTATCTGTCGTGGGCGCAGGAAATTTGAGAGGAGCTGTCCTTAGTACGAGAGGACCGGGATGGACGTACCGCTGGTGCACCAGTTGTTTCGCCAGAAGCATGGCTGGGTAGCTACGTACGGACGGGATAAGCGCTGAAAGCATCTAAGCGTGAAGCCCCCCTCAAGATGAGATTTCCCAATTAGTAAGACCCCTTGAAGACGACGAGGTAGATAGGTTGGAGGTGGAAGTGCAGTAATGCATGGAGCTGACCAATACTAATCGGTCGAGGGCTTATCCTATACTTAAAATGCAAATTCAATTCGGATTCAGTTTTCAGGCATCAAGCCTGTAACACGCTTAGAAATTCATTCTCACTTCTGGTGATGAACGAAATTTCACGCGGCAGCGTCTGTTTCACAGACGCATGTTTGGTGGCGATAGCGGAGGGGTTCCACGCGTACCCATCCCGAACACGACCGTTAAGCCCTCCAGCGCCGATGGTACTTGGACCGAAGGGTCCTGGGAGAGTAGGACGTTGCCAAGCACGCAAGACCACTGTTGAGTCATCGACAGTGGTCTTTTTGTTATGTATATTTATTTAAGGATTGTTGCAAATTAAATTATGTTTGACAGACTACAGTGTTTAACCCATAATACAATTCATACTAAACATATAAGAATTATAGGGGGAGAGAATTATGTCGTACTTTAGTGTATCTATTAAGAAACCGATTCTGTTGGGGGCAATAGCAGTTTTGCTATTGATGGTAATTGCAGGATGCTCGGGATCTAATAATAAGGCTGCTTCAAATAAAGATGCGCAGGAAAGTGCGAGTCCAGCAACAGCAACTCAGAGTCCTCAAATAGCTGAGCCTGCAGTAGGAGGAACCTTCGTCTATGGACGCCCTGCTTCTGTAACCTCATTGGATTTGCATAATCAGATTACGTCCAACAATGCTTTTGCTATCGACAAAGTATTTGAATCGTTAGTTGCTTTTGACAGCAAGGGCGAAATTGTAGATTGGCTTGCGAAGTCACATAGTATCAGTGAGGATGGCCTGACGTATACTTTTGAAATTCGCGACGGCTTAAAGTTTTCAAACGGTACGGATGTGACTGCAGAAGATGCTGTATTCTCCCTTGAGCGGCACTTGAAGGTTGGCGGCCCGCTGGCAATATCGGCAAAGGTCGGCACAATTAAGGCGCAGGATAACAAAACGCTTGTTATTACACTTAAAGAGCCTTATACACCATTTATCTCAGAGCTATCCAATTTCTCAAATGGTATCTTGCCTAACAATTTTGGTGGAGTTTCTGAAGAAGAATTCTTTAAGAAGCCTATCGGAACGGGACCCTTTGTGGTTGAATCATGGGATACAGCGGGGGATCTGACCTTCACTAAGAACAAATTCTACTGGCAAGAAGGTAAACCATATATTGATAAGCTAGTTTATAAGTTGATTGAGGACGATAGCCAGGCAATCAACCAGCTGAAGGCTGGGGAAGTTAACGCTATTGAATCTTTAGCACTGCAAAATGCCAATGAGATCAAAGATGGAGCTGACACAAAAGTAATTACTAACGGTAGTTGGGTGACAGAGCAATTGTTCTTTAATACACTGGATGAACATTTCTCGGATGTGCATGTTCGCCGTGCTCTGGCTCTGGCGCTTGATCGTGAAGGCTTAACCAAGGCTTTAACCTTTGGTTATGCGCAAACAGCAAACTCATTGCTGCCAACAACAATTCCTTATAACTCCAATGATACAATCAAGGCTCTGAACTTCAATGTCGAGGCAGCGAAGGAAGAGCTTGCTAAATCTGCCTTCCCTAATGGATTCACTACCAAATTACTTGTAGCCTCCGGCAATAGTACAAGAGCGCAAGAGGCGCAAATTATTCAGGCAGCGGGTCAAACGATCGGGATTACAATTGAAATTGAGTCGATTGAGCTTGCTACTTTCCGTGAACGGTTCTTTGCATATGATTTCGCCGCAATGCTCAACAGCGGTCAAGCCGACTCCCCTGAAGCGAACTCGATTATTGCATTTCAAACTGATCCGGAAGGCTTCAGCAAATCATATTGGACGCATTATACGAATGATGAAGTAACGAAGCTGCTATATGAGGGCCAAAAAACAGCGGACGGCGATGCTCGCGCACAAATCTATACTAAGCTGTTGCAAACACTTGCTGATGAAGTGCCGTATATTCCGCTTTATTATCCAGATGTTTTGAAAGGTATTCGTTCTTCAGTCGATGGCCTTGTTGTTCTACCTAACGGTAGCGCCCGTTTCGAAGATGTCCGCCTCAGCCAATGACGAATCTTAAGCAGGTGTTAAATCAACCTAGAGGAAGCAAGGACTCTTACAACTGGCTTGTGATATCACTTATAAAAGCATTGGCAGTGATCTGCTGCGTAATGATAGCAGTCTTTTTCATCATCCGAATTGTGCCGGGAGATCCAGCTAAAATGATATTGGGAGAATACAGTACCCCTGAGGCGCTCAAGAGTATGCATCATACTCTTGGGCTGGACCTCCCTTTATGGGAGCAGTTCATGCGATTTCTGAAGACGCTATTTACTCAGGGGGATACTGGAAACTCCATTGTTATGGGTACATCAACAAGAGAGTTGATTATGCAGAGAGCCCCTGTCACTTTGTTGCTCATAGTAATGGCGTGTGTGTTGGCGATTTTCGTATCACTTCTGCTTGCTACAGTAGCAGCTACGCATAAGGATAAACTGCTGGATCATTTAATACGTATTTTTCCTACAATAACTTTGGGTATGCCAATCTTCTGGGTTGGCTTACTTTTAATTTTGCTCTTTAGTGTCCGGCTTGGCTGGTTCCCCGTTGGGGGAGTAAGTGAAGGGTGGATTGGAACTTTGCACAGTCTTGCCCTTCCGGCAATCACCGTTGCTTTCTCACAGATTCCTACGCTGGTCCGTTCGTTAAGAGCACAGATGCTTGAAGTGTTAGAATCGGATTTTGTAGTTACACTTAAGGCTGCCGGAATACCAAGCAGGGTTATTTTATTTAAACATGTGCTGCGCAATTCGGCTCTTCCAACATTGATGCTGATGGGTGTGAATATTTCTTATCTAATCGGCGGCACATTGGTCGTTGAACAGGTGTTTGGAATAAAGGGAATTGGCAGCTTGTTATTCACTTCAATTTCGAAACGGGACTTTCCGGTTATTCAAGGAATAGCACTTTACTGTGCGCTAGCTGTTGTGATCATCAGTCTCTTGATTGAAATCATTTCTTGGTGGCTTGATCCCAGAACGAAGGGAAAACAATGAAAACGATAAGACTAGAACCACGATTGTATGAGGCTGGTAAAATGACTAGCGGCTTAAAACGAATATGGAATACCCCTTCACTTCTAGTGGGATTGATTATGTTTGCAGCTCTTATTCTCTTGACTGTGTTCATACCGTTTATAAGTCCCTATGATCCCTCCGAGCAAAATTTGAGCGCCTTTCTGCAGCCTCCGTCGGCTGAACACTGGCTAGGAACCGATCAGCTGGGACGTGATCTGTTTACTAGATTGATTTATGCAGCGAGGACTGATTTAAAAATCATGGTCTTGGCAGAAATCATTCCCTTTTGCATAGGTGTGTTCCTAGGAATGCTAGCAGGATATTACGGCAAATGGATTGATACAGTTATTACGCTGCTGTCAGATACGTTGATCGCTTTTCCTTTTTATCTAATCGTCATTATCGTTGCTTTTGCCAGTGGAGCAGGAGAACGAGGCATTTATATTACTTTTATCCTTGTAGGTTGGATTGTTTTTGCCCGTGTAGTGAGAGGTCTTAGCGCATCTTTTCGCAATCAGGAATGGGTGGCATCCGCTCAAACCTTAGGGCTACCCGGAGTGAAAATTATTTTGCGTCACCTGCTGCCCAATGTGCTTCCGCAAGCCGTGGTCGTTCTTATGACAGACATGATTGGATTGCTTGTTGCCATTGTTACACTGGGGTATCTTGGGATCGGTATTACACCGCCAACTCCAGACTGGGGAACTATGATCTCGGATGGACAGCCATTCATCACTACAGCTTGGTGGCTCTCAGCTGTCCCAGGATTTGCAGTGGTGTATACCGGAATAGCTTTGTCGCTCCTAGGTGATGGTTTGGCAGACATATGGAGGAAAAAATGATGTCTAAAGAACCCATTTTAGAAATAAACGCACTATCGCTGGCAGCGAAGTCAAAAGAGAGATTAGTCAACAATGTTAGCTTTTCGCTGAGCAAAGGGGAGAGTCTAGGATTAGTAGGTGAGTCGGGTTCAGGAAAATCGCTTACGCTGCGTGCAATTCTGGGACTACTTCCAAATGGTGTTGAACAGACAGGTGGCACCATTAAGAGTGACGTAAGCAGTGCGATGGTGTTTCAAGACCCGAGAGGTGCGCTTGATCCACTCTGTATGGTTGTCAATCAGCTGGCTGAAGTCGTGTATTACAGACAGAAAGTTAGTCGAAAGGCTTCACGAATGATTGCGCTGGAGCTACTCGAAAGACTTGGTCTCCCTGATTCATTAAAGAAAAAGGATCGATATCCGAGTCAGCTGTCAGGCGGTCAGTGTCAACGGGTAGTCATCGCTTTGGCACTGGCGTGCAAGCCAGGTATTCTTCTCTGTGATGAGCCGACAACGGCGCTGGACGTCACGGTTCAACGACAAATTATTGAAACGATCACGAACCTACAGCAGGAGTTGGGATTTGCCATGGTTTTTGTAACGCATAATCTCGCGATTGCAGCCAACTTGTGCTCACGCCTATGTGTAATGAAACAAGGGCAGATTGTTGAGCATGGCGCTACCCTTGATATTTTGCAAAATCCATCCGACCCTTACACACAGATGCTGATTGATTCGGTGCTTCCTTTGCCAGAGCTTGAAGGGAGTAGAGACTCATGGAACTAGCCTTGCAAATAAAAGATTTAACTGTTCACTATGGCGGATTTACTGCACTGGATTGTATCAATCTGAATCTTGAGCAGCACACCACTCTTGGACTAGTTGGAGAATCTGGCTCAGGGAAATCTACACTGGCGCGAGTAATTGCTGGACTGATTGCTCCGCATGAGGGGAAGATCCTGTTAGGTACCCAAGAATTAAAAAAGAAAAGAAGCCGTGAGCAGCGTAAAATAATCCAGATGATCTTCCAAAATCCTGATGCATCGCTGAATCCAAAGCATTCGATTAGGCAAATTCTTTCCGAGCCCTTATTGTTTCATAAAATTGTGGGACGTACAGACGTTGAGCAAAGATGTAAAGAGCTTTTGAACCAGGTTCATTTGGAGCAAAAGGCTTTAGATAAATTCCCGCATGAATTTTCTGGTGGTCAGCGGCAACGGATAGCGATCGCTCGCGCATTAAGCGTTGAACCAAACATCCTGATTGCGGATGAACCTACAAGCGCGTTGGATGTATCAGTACAGTTAAGTGTGCTCGAACTGTTCAATACGCTGAAAGCTGAGCTTAATCTCACCATGCTTTTTATCTCCCATGATCTAGGAGTTATCAATGCAATTAGTGATACAGTAGCAGTTATGCGGCAAGGAAAGCTCGTGGAGCAGAGCCCGAAGGATCAATTCTTCATCCGGCCTAAACATGAATACAGTTACGAGCTGTTGTCGGCGGTTCCGAAAATGCCAAAATCAAGTACATCAGGAGGTTTCTTATGAGCCCAGAACATAATGTTCATGTGCCACTTTCAGTGGCTGAGTACAATAAGCTTACACAATTGATTTCTACAATCTTGTTTACTGAGCATCCACCAGTTATCATCCCAGCTGAGGCAATTCTGGGGATCGAGGCAGTGGCTGCAGGAATAGCGGCACCTGGTCGAACCATTGTAAATATAGTAACAGGTCCCTATGGAAGTCTATTTGGAAAGTGGCTTGAACGGGGAGGAGCAACGGTTATTGAAGTAAAGGTTCCTTTTGATGAAGTGGTCACTGGCGACCAAGTTGCTTCCGCAATTAAAGAGTTTAGCCCTTGTGCCCTTTCCTTTGTTCAGGCTGAAGTAGTTACAGGTGGTTCTAATCCGGCTAAAGAAATATTTAAGATTGCAAAGAAGTTCAATCTCATTACTGTGACGGACTCAGTTTCTGCGGTTGGGGGAGAGGCGTTACTGGTCGATGAATGGGGAGTTGATTTTGCTGTGATAGGCGCACAAAAAGCCTTGGCTGGACCTAATGGTGTTAGCGCCGTCAGTATTTCACCACGTGGCTGGAAATTTCTTGAGTCAAATAAAAATGCACCGCGTAACTCCATTCTGTCCTTGCTGGATCTCAAACCTTCGCTGAATGGCGCCACGCCACTACGAGTTGCTCCAAATATTCCGACATTAGAGGCTAGAGCTTTGATCCTGGCCTTGACACGAATTGAAGAAGAGGGATTGGAGCAAATCATTCAGCGTCATGAAAGGGCTGCAGCTGCTACATTAGCTGGTATAGAATCCTTGGGGCTTGAGCCTTGGCAAAAGGACAGCAGACATTATTCTACACTGACTACAACGGTTCGGATTGCTGGAAAGCAAGATTTGCAGATCGAAAAACCTATAGGCATTGTGGCTCCAGGAGACGGAGAATTATTTGGCCATCTTTTGCGGATCAATCATTTCGGAACAAATGCTGCTCGGAAAAGTGTGGAGGAAGCCATATCAACGCTTGCTGAGTTATTGAAACAAGACCCTGATCAGGCATTACATGCTGTTCGGCTGGCTTGGGGGGAATGAAGATGATCCATAAGCATCCAGAGCTGCATACATTCAAGGATATTCATATAGCAGGCATCGAAGGTAAACGATTTGATGTTGTGATCAAGGATGGCTATTTTTCATCTATTACTGAAGCGGAGCCGCAACAAAATAATTCAACTCCTACAGGCACAGAACTATGGATAAGTCCTGGTATAATTGATCTTCATACCCATCTTGCTTGGACAGACTTTGATCATGAGGACCAATTGAAGCGCGACTCCCAGCAGATCGAAGCCATGCAGGCGCAAGCGTTTGAGGCTACTCTAAGGACGGGTGTAACGACTGTACGGGATGCAGGCGGAATTGTGCCAAGCACAGTGCAGCATCTTGTTCAGCAGTATCAGCAGCCTTTAAGAGTGCATACCAGCAGCGATATGCTTGGAGCAGCAGATGCCCGTGGAATTAAGCATTTGGAACAACGGATGGCGCAAATCTTTGCTACAGGAGCGGGCTGGGTAAAAATCATGGCCACAGGCGGTCTTGGGGCGCCCACCGAAAAAGTCGTAGATCCGATCTTTTCCGAAGAAGAGTTCGCATTCATTGTTCGTAATGCACATGCTCATGATAAGAAGGTACTGGTTCATACCTGGGGTGGAGTGACGATAGACTGGTCCATTCAGGCCGGGGTGGAATCTATAGAGCATGGGATGTTTCTAACTGAAGATCAGGCAGGGAGACTTGCTAATTCGGAGGTAGCTTTTGTACCTACTACATCCATCTATCGCATTGCCGCAGATCCGAAAGGCGTTCTAGCGTTGAACCCGATCATTTGCGAACGAGCTGCCCGCGCTGCTGAATCTCATTCTAAAGCCATTAATTATGCAAAAAGAGAAGGCGTTCGTATTGGATTCGGTACAGATTATGCTACACCCTCATTACATGGTTATAACCTTCAAGAGCTGGATACGTTGATTGATTATGGCTTAACTCGCAGAGAAGCGTGGCAGTCTGCTACTAAAAGCGCTGCTGACATTCTAGGGAGCGGTAACGAGCTGGGGCAGATTGCAGAAGGTTTTATTGCAGATGCTGTTGTTTTCAATGTCGATCCATACCAGGCGTATAATGCAGAGATACTTCGAAACAGTATCGTTTCCGTAATTACTGGAGCGAAGGAAGCGGAATTAATTTAGATTCGTCTAAGCTATCTTCTGAAAACAACTGATATCTTTTTCAGTTGTTTTTCTTTTATATTATGGAATGTATATAAGGCAACAGTATATAAAGATAGAGTGTATTCATTAATACATGATTTATGGTTTTTAAATCTTTCAAAAAAAAAGTGTTGCAATGAATCTCTATACATGATATATTCTATTTCTGGCCGAGAAACACACATGCCGAGCTCGAAAAAGAAGTTGAAAAAAGAGCTTGACATTAAACGGCTGAACATGATATAGTATAAGAGTTGCTGCTGAGACATTAAACGGCGCCAACGAGAACTTGATCTTTGAAAACTGAACAACGAGTGAGTAGGAAATCACGAAAGTGAAATCCAAAATTAGAGAATTAATTTTCTCGTCAGATGTTTCAAAATGAGCATATCGCTCTTTTCAATACTAATTGGAGAGTTTGATCCTGGCTCAGGACGAACGCTGGCGGCGTGCCTAATACATGCAAGTCGAGCGGAGTTATTTTGAAAGCTTGCTTTCAAAATAACTTAGCGGCGGACGGGTGAGTAACACGTAGGCAACCTGCCCCTTAGACTGGGATAACTACCGGAAACGGTAGCTAATACCGGATAATTTCTTTTTTCTCCTGAAGGAAGAATGAAAGACGGAGCAATCTGTCACTGAGGGATGGGCCTGCGGCGCATTAGCTAGTTGGTGGGGTAACGGCCCACCAAGGCGACGATGCGTAGCCGACCTGAGAGGGTGAACGGCCACACTGGGACTGAGACACGGCCCAGACTCCTACGGGAGGCAGCAGTAGGGAATCTTCCGCAATGGACGAAAGTCTGACGGAGCAACGCCGCGTGAGTGATGAAGGTTTTCGGATCGTAAAGCTCTGTTGCCAGGGAAGAACGTCCGGTAGAGTAACTGCTACCGGAGTGACGGTACCTGAGAAGAAAGCCCCGGCTAACTACGTGCCAGCAGCCGCGGTAATACGTAGGGGGCAAGCGTTGTCCGGAATTATTGGGCGTAAAGCGCGCGCAGGCGGTCATTTAAGTCTGGTGTTTAAACCTTGGGCTCAACCTGAGGTCGCACTGGAAACTGGGTGACTTGAGTACAGAAGAGGAAAGTGGAATTCCACGTGTAGCGGTGAAATGCGTAGATATGTGGAGGAACACCAGTGGCGAAGGCGACTTTCTGGGCTGTAACTGACGCTGAGGCGCGAAAGCGTGGGGAGCAAACAGGATTAGATACCCTGGTAGTCCACGCCGTAAACGATGAGTGCTAGGTGTTAGGGGTTTCGATACCCTTGGTGCCGAAGTTAACACAGTAAGCACTCCGCCTGGGGAGTACGGTCGCAAGACTGAAACTCAAAGGAATTGACGGGGACCCGCACAAGCAGTGGAGTATGTGGTTTAATTCGAAGCAACGCGAAGAACCTTACCAGGTCTTGACATCCCTCTGAATCCACTAGAGATAGTGGCGGCCTTCGGGACAGAGGAGACAGGTGGTGCATGGTTGTCGTCAGCTCGTGTCGTGAGATGTTGGGTTAAGTCCCGCAACGAGCGCAACCCTTAACTTTAGTTGCCAGCAAGTAATGTTGGGCACTCTAGAGTGACTGCCGGTGACAAACCGGAGGAAGGTGGGGATGACGTCAAATCATCATGCCCCTTATGACCTGGGCTACACACGTACTACAATGGCCGGTACAACGGGAAGCGAAGCCGCGAGGTGAAGCCAATCCCATCAAAGCCGGTCTCAGTTCGGATTGCAGGCTGCAACTCGCCTGCATGAAGTCGGAATTGCTAGTAATCGCGGATCAGCATGCCGCGGTGAATACGTTCCCGGGTCTTGTACACACCGCCCGTCACACCACGAGAGTTTACAACACCCGAAGTCGGTGGGGTAACCCGCAAGGGAGCCAGCCGCCGAAGGTGGGGTAGATGATTGGGGTGAAGTCGTAACAAGGTAGCCGTATCGGAAGGTGCGGCTGGATCACCTCCTTTCTATGGAGAATCGTCTTCTGCAATGAAGACATTCAAATCGGAAGTTAAACTTCCAAATCTCAGGTTTAGGCCTGTTACTCACTCGTTGCTCAGTTTTGAGAGTTTAAGCTCTCAGTAAGACTTGATCCTTGAAAACTGGATACCGAAACGAATTTGCGTTTTAGAACATCTTTTAGCAACTTGTGCAAACAAGTAAATGTTATTAGTGAGATGATTCCAAAGAGAATGTCATTGTATGATATTTTCCTGCGGAAAAATCAAGGTTAAGCTAATAAGAGCACACGGAGGATGCCTAGGCGCCAGGAGCCGACGAAGGACGTGGCGAACAACGAAACTGCCTCGGGGAGCTGTAAGCAAGCTTTGATCCGGGGGTGTCCGAATGGGGAAACCCAGCTGTGGTAATTCGCAGTTACTCATCTCTGAACACATAGGAGATGTAGAGGCAGACCAGGGGAACTGAAACATCTAAGTACCCTGAGGAAGAGAAAACAATAGTGATTCCGTCAGTAGCGGCGAGCGAACGCGGAACAGCCTAAACCTAAGAGCTTGCTCTTAGGGGTTGTGGGACGTCTCACATGGAGTTACAAAGGAATATGGTAGGCGAAGAGGTCTGGAAAGGCCCGCGATAGAGGTAAAAGCCCTGTAACCTAAACTGTGTTCTCTCCGAGACGGATCCCGAGTAGTGCGGGGCACGTGAAACCCCGTATGAATCCAGCAGGACCATCTGCTAAGGCTAAATACTACCTGGCGACCGATAGTGAAACAGTACCGTGAGGGAAAGGTGAAAAGCACCCCGGAAGGGGAGTGAAATAGAACCTGAAACCGTGTGCTTACAAAAAGTCAGAGCCCTATTAATGGGTGATGGCGTGCCTTTTGTAGAATGAACCGGCGAGTTACGTTTAACATGCAAGGTTAAGTCGAGAAGACGGAGCCGCAGCGAAAGCGAGTCTGAATAGGGCGAATGAGTATGTGGACGTAGACCCGAAACCGTGTGATCTACCCCTGTCCAGGGTGAAGGTGCGGTAACACGCACTGGAGGCCCGAACCCACGCATGTTGAAAAATGCGGGGATGAGGTGGGGGTAGCGGAGAAATTCCAATCGAACTCGGAGATAGCTGGTTCTCCCCGAAATAGCTTTAGGGCTAGCCTCGGTATAAGAGTAGTGGAGGTAGAGCACTGATTGGGTGCGGGGTCCGCAAGGATTACCAAGCTCAGTCAAACTCCGAATGCCATATACTTATTGCCGGGAGTCAGACAGTGAGTGCTAAGATCCATTGTCAAAAGGGAAACAGCCCAGACCATCAGCTAAGGTCCCCAAGTGTGTGTTAAGTGGGAAAGGATGTGGAGTTGCACAGACAACCAGGATGTTGGCTTAGAAGCAGCCACCATTGAAAGAGTGCGTAATAGCTCACTGGTCGAGTGACTCTGCGCCGAAAATGTAACGGGGCTAAACACACCACCGAAGCTATGGCTAGATACTATGTATCTGGGGTAGGGGAGCGTTGTATGTGGGTTGAAGGTGTACCGTAAGGAGCGCTGGACAGCATACAAGTGAGAATGCCGGTATGAGTAACGAAAAGATCAGTGAGAATCTGATCCGCCGAAAGCCCAAGGTTTCCTGAGGAAGGCTCGTCCGCTCAGGGTAAGTCGGGACCTAAGGCGAGGCCGAAAGGCGTAGTCGAAGGACAACAGTTTGAAATTACTGTACCACCGTAATCCGCTATGAGCGATGGGGTGACGCAGGAGGGTAGTGACGCGGACTGATGGATATGTCCGTCTAAGCAGTGAGGCTGATGTGTAGGCAAATCCGCACATCGTTAAGGCTGGGCTGTGATGGGGAGCGAAAATTACAGTAGCGAAGGTCATGATCTCACACTGCCAAGAAAAGCCTCTAGCCAGGAGAAGGTGCCCGTACCGCAAACCGACACAGGTAGGCGAGAAGAGAATTCTAAGGCGCGCGGAAGAACTCTCGTTAAGGAACTCGGCAAAATGACCCCGTAACTTCGGGAGAAGGGGTGCCCCGGTAGTGTGAATAGCACGAGGGGGCCGCAGTGAAAAGGCCCAAGCGACTGTTTAGCAAAAACACAGGTCTGTGCGAAGCCGCAAGGCGAAGTATACGGGCTGACGCCTGCCCGGTGCTGGAAGGTTAAGGGGAGTGGTTAGGGGTAACCCGAAGCTATGAACCGAAGCCCCAGTAAACGGCGGCCGTAACTATAACGGTCCTAAGGTAGCGAAATTCCTTGTCAGGTAAATTCTGACCCGCACGAATGGCGTAACGACTTGGGCGCTGTCTCAACGAGAGATCCGGTGAAATTTTAATACCTGTGAAGATGCAGGTTACCCGCGACAAGACGGAAAGACCCCATGGAGCTTTACTGCAGCTTGATATTGAATTTGGGTACGATCTGTACAGGATAGGTGGGAGCCGTAGAAATCGGAGCGCAAGCTTCGGTGGAGGCGCCGTTGGGATACCACCCTGATCGTATCTAGGTTCTAACCTAGTACCCTAATCGGGTACGGGGACCGTGTCAGGCGGGCAGTTTGACTGGGGCGGTCGCCTCCTAAAGAGTAACGGAGGCGTTCCAAGGTTCCCTCAGAATGGTTGGAAATCATTCGAAGAGTGCAAAGGCATAAGGGAGCTTGACTGCGAGACCTACAAGTCGAGCAGGGACGAAAGTCGGACTTAGTGATCCGGTGGTACCGCATGGAAGGGCCATCGCTCAACGGATAAAAGCTACCCTGGGGATAACAGGCTTATCTCCCCCAAGAGTCCACATCGACGGGGAGGTTTGGCACCTCGATGTCGGCTCATCGCATCCTGGGGCTGAAGTAGGTCCCAAGGGTTGGGCTGTTCGCCCATTAAAGCGGTACGCGAGCTGGGTTCAGAACGTCGTGAGACAGTTCGGTCCCTATCTGTCGTGGGCGCAGGAAATTTGAGAGGAGCTGTCCTTAGTACGAGAGGACCGGGATGGACGTACCGCTGGTGCACCAGTTGTTTCGCCAGAAGCATGGCTGGGTAGCTACGTACGGACGGGATAAGCGCTGAAAGCATCTAAGCGTGAAGCCCCCCTCAAGATGAGATTTCCCAATTAGTAAGACCCCTTGAAGACGACGAGGTAGATAGGTTGGAGGTGGAAGTGCAGTAATGCATGGAGCTGACCAATACTAATCGGTCGAGGGCTTATCCTATACTTAGAACGCAAATTCAATTCGGATTCAGTTTTCAGGCATCAAGCCTGTAACACGCTAAGAAATTCATTCTCACTTCTGGTGATGAACCGAATTTCACGCGGCAGCGTCTGTTTCACAGACGCATGTTTGGTGGCGATAGCGGAGGGGTTCCACGCGTACCCATCCCGAACACGACCGTTAAGCCCTCCAGCGCCGATGGTACTTGGACCGAAGGGTCCTGGGAGAGTAGGACGTTGCCAAGCAGATTAAGCCATTGTTGATAATATCAGCAGTGGCTTTTTTTCTTTTTTTATTATACAAGTATTTAAGGCTAGTAATAACATTAGAATAGGTTACTGTGGAATGACATTTTTGTTACCGACGCTGCGGTGGATACAAGTATAATAGAAAAGTGCTAATAGTTAGCAGATCTTTAATACGAAGGAACTACTCATAAATTCTAACTTTGAATTTTCTTGTGTCTTTAGATGCATTGTAGAGGTAGGGAGGATTTAAGGCATGAAACAATTAAAAATATTCAAGTTAATAATGATTTCTTGTATTTTAACTTTAATATTGGCAAGTTGCGGGGCTAAAGAACCTAAGTGGGATACTTTCGAGGGTGCACTGAATGAGAAAAGCTTCCCTGTCCCGCATGAGGCAAACTCACCAGACCAGACCACTACTAACGTTGCTATGGATTATGTACGTTATTCTTTACCTGGATTAAAGGAGAAGAATGGTATTCCGGATCCTTATTTGGAGGCTATTAAAGCCTGGGGATGGACAGAAAAGGAAGATGATGATAGTGATTCTTCGGGTGTTTTTCTGAAGGATGGGTTAACGGTTCATTTAACAGTGCACGATGATTATTTTGTAGTGATGATTCCTAAAGAAAAGAAGACCTCCATTAAAGGCCTTAAGACGAAATAAAGAATCGCCATCCCTAAGGATGGCGGTTTATTTTTTAATACGTGAAAATAATATGAGCTATACTGCTGCACTTTATTGAGAGTAATAGGATACATCGGTCGGATTGAATTTCAGCATGCCTCCCTGATCCTGTCGATTCAGTCTGAACAGAGTATAAAGACGAGGCAGTAGGAGCCATAAGTGGCAAGTGATCAGTGATACAGTAAATGCTGGCGGTGACCAGAAAATAAAGAGTGCTGCAATACAAAGACCGATATAGAAATTATGTAGCTGTACTTTACGGAATATACGGTAACTAATATGTTGATCAGGCATAAACCCTAACCAAGGCAGTTTAAATGAGACAGACCATCTTTTTGAAATGGGGTGTCCTGAGATTAAAAGAACTGAGCGTGAAATGACATATTGAACCCAGAAGGCTACAGGCGCTGCTATGATTATGTAAAGAATGCTCCACCAGGAAAGAAATACGGTTTCGAGCACAAGGACTAATAAGGGAAGCATAATATAAATAGGCAGCAGGCGTGCCGTTAGATTTACTTTTTTAATTAGTTTATATTGATAGAATGTAGCTGCACCTTTGGTAGTGGGTTCCATAGATTATAGTCTAACCTCCTCATGAATTCGTATGTTCTTAATATCGGCGATTGGATGTATTTTAATAAACTGCGGCGGAAATTCACCGATATAACGGCAACGGAATATATATAATGCACGATACGAAGGATATGAAAATACTATGAAAAGGTTTAAAATGATAGAAGGTGTATCATACTGTTCTTAAAAGAGTCAAGGTGGGATGGTTATGGAACAGCAAACCGGGCAAGCTTGTATCATTTGTGGACAGGTAAAAGAGGAAGGTATTGTGATTGTCTCGCATTTTATTTGTGAGGAATGTGAGGCTGAGATGATACGTACCGAGGCTGAAGATGCCAAGTACCGTTTTTTTATCGGCCGGATGAAGAAGATTGGATTGCAAAAGAACGCTTAAGTAGAGTAACTCTGTTAAATGATGCAATTAAGAGAGCGGTCTGGATGAAAGATACGAAGGCTGCATTAGTGATATTCAATACACGGCTTCCTCGTTCTTCAGGCGGGAGGAGCCGTTTTGTTGTCCAAAGGGCCGCTTTTACACTGAAGCGTAGGCGTTTGCGAATATTTACGTTAAAATAGAAGGAACCCTATGGGAAGGAATTTAATATGAATAAATTACAACGTTGTAGGGCGCCTATATACGAAATGCTGGAACAATATAGAATTATGGGTAATAGATCATATCATGTGCCAGGTCATAAGAATGGAGAGGCATATGATGGCGTTGAAGGCGCTGGCTTTTTAGATGAGGTAATGAAGTATGATGTTACGGAAATTTCCGGAACGGATGATCTTCATCATCCTGAGGGAGTTATCAAGGAAGCGCAAGAGTTGGCAGCAGATTGCTTTGGAGCAGAGGAAAGCTTTTTTCTGGTTGGAGGAAGCACAGCCGGCAATCTGGCTCTTATTCTAACCGCTTGTCCCGAGCCTGGAATGATTATGATTGTTCAACGCAATGTGCATAAGTCAGTCATTCATGGACTGATGTTGGCTGGAGTACATGCTGTTTTTCTGGAGCCTCTGATTGATCCACTCAGCGGCTTGGCAGTGGCGCCGGCGGCCGAAGCTGTTAAGGCTGCACTTGCAGCCTATCCTGAAGCCGCAGCTGTACTTGTTACCATGCCGAATTATTACGGCATGGGTAGTGATCTTGCGCCCCTCGCGAGTATTTGTCACGACAGCGGTGTACCGCTGCTTGTGGATGAGGCGCATGGGGCGCATTACGGGCAGCACCCGGCGCTGCCAGCCGGGGCACTTGCTTGTGGCGTGGACGGCGTCGTGCAGTCCACGCACAAGATGCTCACAGCGATGACCATGGGCGCTATGCTGCATGTTCAAGGACCGCGGCTCAACCGCGCCCTGCTCCGGCAGCGGCTCGCCATGGTGCAGAGCTCCAGCCCATCATATCCTATGATGGCGTCGCTGGATCTTGCCCGGCGGCTGCTGCACAGCCGGGGCAAGGATGCCTTCACGGCGGGGCTGGCCGCCGTGGACGTTCTACGGCGCGGGCTCGCGGAGCTGCCGCGCTACGGACTAGTGCAGCCGGCAGAGCCGCTGCACCCGAATACGCCGCCTGATTATATGGCGGCGTATGTGACACAGGACCCCTTTAAAGTCGTCATTTATGACGCCACCGGAGTCCTGAGCGGCTTCGAGCTGCAACGCAAGCTCGAGGCAAAGGGCTGCGTGCCGGAGATGAGCGATGACCGGCACGTAGTGCTGCTGTTCAGCCTTGGATCGAAGGCTGGAGATGCAGATCATTTGCTGCAGGCGCTGCGGGAAATAGATTCGGAGGAACCTTCCGAATCACCGAACGCCCCCGACTTATCAGGCGCTCGCAATATTTCCACGTGGAACAATTTCCATTCTTTACAAATCTCAGATCCTGTCCACTTCTCATTGAAGCCGGTGTCAGCGAATGAGATTGAAAGTATTGATCTTAAACATTGCGTGGGTAGAGTGGCGGCAGAGATGGTTATTCCCTATCCACCAGGCATCCCGGTATTATATCCGGGTGAAGTGATCACAGATCAGATCCAAAGAAGGCTGGCTGGTTTAGCCAAAGGAGGCGCCAAATTTCAGGCTTGTGCTGATCCGGTCTTGCAGCGTATTGAGGTATACAACATTCAGAAGGGCGGAGAAGCATAAGTGGGAAAAGAAGGTTTCTTCATAACATTAGAAGGGGGCGAAGGCTCCGGAAAAACAACGGTACTAGGTAGAGTAACGGCCTATTTACAGAACCGATCCATGCCTTATCGAATTACCCGTGAACCGGGTGGCGTAGAGATTGCTGAGAAGATTCGTTCCATTATTCTAGACCCTGCCCATACAGCTATGGATGCGCGTACAGAGGCATTACTATATGCTGCATCAAGAAGCCAACATCTCGCCGAAGTCGTTGAACCGGCTCTTAGAGAAGGGCTTACTGTACTCTGTGACCGCTTTGTAGACAGCAGCCTCGTTTATCAAGGACATGCGAGAGGACTCGGAATAGAAGAGGTATGGAGTATTAATCGTTTTGCGATAGGGAACCGTATGCCAGATCTAACCTTTTATCTGGATGTGGACCCAGAGATAGGGTTGTCACGGATAGCAGCGAATCAAGAACGGGAAGTGAATCGTCTGGATCTGGAGAGCCTTTCTTTTCATAAGAAGGTCCGTGAAGGCTATCAATTATTAGCCCAGGCCAATCCGGACAGAATAGTAGTTCTGGATGCTAATCGCCCCATTCATATGGTAGAACAAGATATCGTGAGAACTCTTGAAGAGAGAGTATTAAAGGGTTTTTAGGGTGTTTTGTCTAATATACTAAGAGAAGTGACATATAATTAGGCGTGTGCTTATGAAGTAAGGGTTACTACGAGTAACTCTAAGTAGTAATACACCATAAAAGTATTGGGAGGGAATGCGAAGATGAAGTTGATCATTGCAATTATCCAGGATAAAGACAGTAACCGGTTGTCCAGCGAGCTAGTCAAAGCCAATTTCCGTGCTACTAAACTTGCAAGTACAGGTGGATTTCTACGAGCGGGGAATACGACATTTATGATCGGGGTAGAAGACAGTCAGATTGAATCCGTATTGACCGTAATCCGAAACAGTTGTAAAGTGCGTGAGCAGTTAGTCACTCCGGTAACACCGATGAGTGGAACAACGGATTCGTATTTGCCACTTCCTGTTGAGGTACAAGTGGGTGGAGCTACTGTATTCGTACTTCCTGTAGATCGTTTTGAACATTATTAAGTATAATATAGATTAGCAAGCCATATATAAAAAGGGCGGTAGATAACCTTTGAAGATCAATCCGGGGTATAGGCCCTTGAAGAGTGAGATGCCAAATGCAGAAGGGGCTAACAAACCCGTTCAGCAAAAAACGTTCTCTGATGTTTTTCAGCAGCAAAGTGAGCAGAAAACCAAAGATGAACTGAATCGCCAGATCAAAGAAATACAGTCTCAAGGCGATCGTTTATCTAAGTCTATGACGATTCGTGAGCTTACCATCTACCGGATGATGATCAAAAGATTTCTGGAGGAAACGGCTCGAAGAGGCGTCATTCTGAAGGAAACACGCGGATGGGATCGACGTGGACGTGGCAAGCGTTACAAGCTGCTTGAGGAAATTGATTCGGCTTTGCTATCAATGGCAGATGATTTGCTGAATAGTGAGCAAGGCCGGATCGATCTGTTAGGACGCGTTGGAGAAATCCGTGGGTTGTTAATCAACCTTTCTTTTTAAAATATAAGAAAGTATATGCTTTACACTATACTTTAGCCTTATATTTCTCGATTAAACACTTATCGTCCTTATAAGGACGATAAAGGCGTTTATGGTTGAAAGTTTTGGGAGGAAATTATGCCTTTTCATGATATAGTAGGCCAGGAGAACGCCAAGCGGCTACTCCAAAATGCCTTGCGCAAAGAAGCTGTGAGTCATGCTTATTTATTTACAGGGCCGGCAGGCAGTGGACAAATGAAAACGGCGCTGATGTTTGCCCAAGCTATATTTTGTACCCAGAGCAAGGACGATGCCTGTGGGGAATGCCTGGAGTGCCGCAAAGTAGAGCATGGAAACCACCCTGATTTGTCACTGCTGCAGCCAGATGGAGCAAGTATTAAAATAGATCAAATCCGTGAGCTGCAGCGCGTCTTTTCCTATCGGTCAGAGGGTGTGAATCCGAAAGTTTATATTATAGATGGAGCAGACAAAATGACGGTACAAGCTGCCAATAGTCTGCTGAAATTTCTGGAGGAACCACCAGCTCCGGCTGTTGGAATCTTAATTTGTGATAATAGCCGTTCCTTATTGCCAACAATTCAGTCGCGGACTCAGCGGATTCCATTTAGTCCGTTAAACCCGGATATTATGCTCCAAGCTCTGGCAAGTGAGGGCGTTCCCATACCCTTAGCTCGATGTGCAGTATCACTTAGTTCAGGACTTGATGGTTGCAGGAAACTTTTGGAACAGAATTGGTTTGCAGAAATGAGAAATGTAATGTTACAATTAGCTAAGGAGTCCTTAGGCAAGGGCAGCTCCGCTGTAGCAACTGCTGGGCAGAAGCTGTTCAAGACCGGACTCGCTGAACATTTGGATATCTTCTTCAGCATGTTCCATCTGTGGTTTAAAGATATGCTTTACTTCCTGTATCGTAAGCATGAGAGTATCGTTTTCATAGATCAGTTAGACTTTATTTCCAGGCATGCCCGTGAGCGGAGTGCGGAACAATGGGTGGCTTATATGGGATTTGCTGCAGAGAGCACTAAGAAGCTGCGATCCAATGCCAATGCCCAGTTGTGTCTGGAGCAGTTTTTAATCCGACTGGAAAGTTAAAGGATTAGTTATGATATATCCTCCGGATGTCGCTTTACCTGGAAATATCGTTTTAACAGACGAGGAAGGACAAGCATGGATCATCAGGGAGCGGACATGCCCATAGGTTCCTTTTACCGGCAAACAAGGGGGTTAATTTTTGTACAGCGTAGTAGGTGTCCGTTTTAAAAAAGCGGGTAAAATATATTATTTCGATCCACTTGATTTTCCGATTGAACGGGATCAATATGTTATTGTGGAGACAGCACGTGGGGTTGAATACGGTAAAGTTGTCGTAGGCAAAAAAGAGGTGGAAGAATCCGACGTAGTTTTGCCCCTCAAAAAAGTGATGCGTATTGCCGGAGAAACCGACGCACGCGTAGTTGAAGAGAACAAAGGGGCTGCTAAAGAGGCTTTTACCACCTGTTTAAATAAAATACGCGACCATGGTCTCAAAATGAAGCTCGTCGATGTAGAGTTTACTTTTGACCGTAATAAGATTATATTTTACTTTACGGCCGAAGGACGGGTCGACTTCAGAGAATTGGTTAAAGACCTAGCAAGTATCTTCCGGACCCGCATTGAGCTACGGCAAATTGGGGTGCGTGATGAGGCTAAAATGCTAGGTGGACTTGGACCTTGTGGGCGAGTACTTTGTTGTTCATCTTGGTTAGGGGATTTTGAACCCGTATCCATTAAAATGGCGAAGGATCAGAACCTGTCACTTAATCCGACGAAGATTTCAGGACTTTGTGGACGTCTGATGTGTTGTTTGAAATTTGAGCATGACAATTATGAGAGTGTAAAGGAAGAAATGCCAGCGGTCGGCAAGATTGTCGTGACCTCATTGGGTGATGGCAAAGTAGTAGGACTTAATGCCGGAAGCCGTACGGTTCATGTACAGTTGTTTGAAGTGGGCAAAGTTAAGGAACTTCCAATGGATGATGTTGTCGTCAAGTAAACCATTATAAGGTTACTTTCGGGGTGGAAACTTGGAGAAGAAAAATATATTTGCACACATGCAGGATATGGAAGCACAGATGGAAACGATGCGCGCCAATCTTGGAGAATGGAAACAGACGGTAAAAGAACTGATGGAAGCTAATCAGAGGTTAACTCTGGAGAATGAACAGCTTCGCAAAATTTTAAAGCGGGATGCACCTTTGGATCCTACCGTAGATTCTGCGGAGGCGGAAGCTCTTTTAGCTGCCGGAGAGGGAACAGAAGAGGTTGTCGGGGAAGGTTATGACAACTTGGCCCGGCTTTACCATGAAGGCTTTCACATCTGTAATGTTTATTTTGGACATTTACGCACGGAAGGTGATTGTCTGTTCTGTCTTTCTTTTCTTAATAAATGAGGATATCCAGCCGTAGGAGATTGATCCTACGGTTTTTTTTGAATTTAGCTCAACAAAACATTTAGGAGATTACTACATGACAAATTCTTTTAACGATATATCTGTTCCTTTGTTGCCGACGGAGCGGGTGGATGATTTATTAACGCATGACTTGCGAATTATTCAAAGTGACGAAGTATTTAGCTTTTCTATGGATGCTGTACTGCTTGCGCGTTTCGCCAGCGTTCCGCCTCGTGGGAGAGTCCTGGATCTTTGTACTGGAAATGGTGTAATTCCTATTTTGATGACGACCCGAACTAAAGCTTCTATAGAAGGGATTGAAATTCAACCCCGTTTAGCGGATATGGCTCGGCGTAGCGTGGCTCTAAATGGGCTACAGGATCAGGTTGTGATCCATGAAGGCGATTTACGTGAGTTATATAAAGTTGCAGGGCATGGCGTATATGATGCAATAACAGTCAATCCTCCTTATATGCCGCTTAACGGCAGTGACCTCAAGCTGAACACTCATCAGGCCATGGCTCGTCATGAAATCGGGTGTACGCTGGAGGAGGTCATTCAAGCCTGTGTGAGACTGGTTCGCACCGGTGGAAAGGTAAGTATGGTTCACAAGCCACAACGATTGGTCGATATTATTAGTCTTATGAGAAAATATAGGCTCGAGCCTAAGATTATTCGCTTTGTACATCCACGTGCGCATCTGGAAGCTAATATGGTATTAATTGAAGCGATACGTGATGGTAAGCCGGAGGTTCGTTTACATCCACCACTCATTGTATATAATGAGGACAATCAATACTGTCCAGAAATTATGGACATCTACTATGGTGCTAAAGAGGGTAAATCATGACGATATCATGCCAAAGCAGTTTTCAGAACAATAACAATACACATAAGCAGGAATCAACCGGTTCACTCTTTTTGGTGGCAACACCCATCGGTAATTTAGAGGATATGACTTATCGTGCTGTCCGCACATTGCAGGAATGCGATATTATTGCAGCTGAGGATACAAGACAAACTCGGAAATTGTTGAGCCATTTTGAAATTACACCCTCTATGTTGTTCAGTTATCATGAGCATAATAAGGCTGCCAGTGGACCTGAACTTATCCGCTATATAATAGAAGGAAAAAATTTGGCACTCGTCAGCGATGCCGGTTTACCAGCCATTTCCGACCCTGGTGCAGACCTTGTAGCCCTTGCCATAAGTCACGGTATACCAGTAATTCCTATACCCGGAGCTAACGCAGCTTTGTCAGCATTAATTGCCTCCGGTCTGCCTACGACTACTTTCACTTTTATCGGCTTCTTACCTCGAGAACGTAAAGATATCCGTGCGGTATTAAGTCCACTTCGTTCGGCGCAAGGGACTATACTGTTCTACGAATCTCCACATCGCGTGGTGAAGACACTGGCTCATCTCCATGAAGCATTTGGTAATCGGCGAATTGTGCTTGCTCGTGAACTGACGAAGAGATATGAGGAGTTTCTACGTGGGACGATCGAGGAATGTACGGATTGGCTCGCTGAACATCCACCGCTTGGTGAGTATGTTATCGTCGTTGAAGGCGAGAGCAAGGAAGATGCTGAAATGGCGGAATCGGCTTGGTGGCGCCAGTTAAGTATTGAAGAACATGTTGCTCATTACGAAGCAGCAGATATGCCGCGTAAAGAAGCTATGAAAAAAGCAGCCTCTGATCGTGGTGTGTCAAAGCGAGATATTTATAACGCACTTCTGGATAAAGCGGAGCAGCAGTAAGTGTCATTGACGGATTCTAATTCTAAGAGGTTAACCAGGTGCGGAGGGGTATTACGAAGCTGACGAGATTCTAGCCTGAAGGTGGTTCCCAAAAGGAAGCCCAAGATAGACCAGATCATGGTAAAACTCGTTTTACTTCATGCTCTCACCGCATTACCCATCATTATTAGGTGTCATGGGGGAGTAAATCCTTATAGACACCTTTTGGGGCGGGAAACACAGGTGATTGCAGAAAAAAAATACCTCCCGCGGTCACGGGAGGTCAAGGAGATATGAAAAGGTTAGAATTAACAATTTGATTAGTTCTATTATATACTATTTATTTTAGTTTGTCACAGGGGTAGGGATAGTAGAAATGCATTCATGACAAACTATTTTTCCTTTGAAGTAAGTTACGTTCTCAGCGTTGCCGCAGAAAATGCAGGCAGGCTCATATTTCTTAAGCATAATGCGCTCACCATCAACGTAAATTTCAAGTGCATCTTTTTCACCAATGCCAAGAGTACGGCGCAATTCAATGGGAATAACTACCCGTCCAAGTTCGTCTACTTTTCTTACAATTCCTGTTGATTTCATCATAACAATCGTTACTCCTCTCAATGTTCCAAAAACGTCATTATTCGACATTGTTCACTGTTTTATGATATTTATAATACCAACGATTCCCAAAACAGTCAACCTTTTTTCATCTGTTAAATAAGTGCTTTTTCACGAAAACTTTGAATTCCCTATAACAATCACGAATTCTAAAAAAAGTGAAAAAATAAACTTTGTCGATTTACCAAGACTAAAAACGTCACTATTCGACAAAGTACGACATAATTACTTATTATATACTTATATTGGTTAAAATCATATTAAATTTAATAAAGGAGTTGATCTCATGAAGCAGCCGCTCACAGAAGAAAAGGTTTTCAAAGATCCGGTTCACAATTATATCCACGTGCAGGATACTATTATTTGGCGACTAATAAATACAAAGGAATTTCAGCGTTTACGCCGAATTCGCCAGCTGGGTACCTCGTATCTCACTTTTCATGGCGCAGAGCATAGTCGGTTTTCTCATTCCCTAGGGGTTTACGAAATTACACGTAGAATTATTTCGCAATTTGAACGAAGCGGGTATAAGGATTGGATTCCTGAAGAAAGTCTGCTCACCTTGTGTGCGGCCTTGCTGCATGATCTGGGACACGGTCCATTTTCCCATTCTATAGAAGAAGCTTTTGAAATGAATCATGAGGATTGGACTTGTCGAATTATTCTGGAGGACACAGAGATTACTGAGATCTTGCGTGATGTGGAGGAGGATTTTCCTCGTAAAGTAGCCTCTGTAATCGCTAAAACTTATGAGCATGAAATTGTTGTAAATCTGGTTTCCAGTCCGCTAGATGCCGATCGCATGGATTATTTGCTGCGTGATGCGTACTATACAGGTGTAAACTATGGGACGATCGACATTGATCGGATTTTAAGAATGCTGCGTCCTTATAATGGTCGAATTGTTGTAAAAGAATCGGGAATGCATGCCATTGAAGATTATTTAATGTCGCGTTATCAAATGTACTGGCAAGTCTATTTTCATCCGGTGACACGTAGCTCAGAGATTATTTTGCGACAAATTTTCCGTAGAGCCAAGGAGCTTTTCCAAGAGGGGTACAATTTTAGTTTCATGATTAATCCGCTGGAGGATTTGTTCCGTGGTGAGGTGACAGTGAAGCAATATTTAATGCTAGATGAAGCACTGGTACAGACGGCTTTTATGCAGTGGACGCTTGAGAAAGATGAGCTCCTAAGTGACTTGTGTACCCGTTTTATTCATCGTAAACTGTATAAATATGTAGAGGTGGAGAATCTCGATACAGATATGATTACTGAAATTCGCAGCAGTTTTGCGGCAGCCGGACTTCACCCAGAATATGATTTGGAGATTGATTTTCCGACAGATCTGCCCTATGATGTGTTCCGTCCGGGAGAAGCTTTTGACAATAAACAAATTCTGCTGCTTGATCGGCATGATCATCTGCGGGAAATTTCAGAGGTGTCGGATATTGTGCGTTCTATTAGCGGCATTCACCGTGGAAGATATCATCTTTATTTTCCTCAGGATAAGTTGAGAAATGCGCTTACGCGATTGCCTGCTTCTATTGCAGAGATTTTTGCAAAATAATACAAGAAAATATGGGATTTATGACAAGAAGAGTAGAAATATAAGATATAACGGATAGCGTGAAACTTATATTGTCTTATATCTAAAAAAGAACAAGGAGTGAGGGTTAAAATGTTTCTGTTTGACACACATACGCATCTGGATGCACCTCAATTCGACGAGGATCGCGAAGAAGTTATCGCTCGTGCTGTAGAAGCAGGAGTTAGCAAGATGATTAATATCGGATTTAATCGGGAGACGATTCCCTCAACGATGAAGCTGGCGGAATCTTATGATTATATTTATGCGGCAGTGGGTTGGCATCCTCAGGATGCGATTGATATGAAAGAAGGAGATCTCGATTGGATCGCTTCTCTATGCAGTCATAAAAAAGTAGTGGCTATTGGTGAAATCGGACTGGATTATTACTGGGATACTTCTCCCAAGGATGTGCAACAAGAAGTTTTTCGCAAGCAAATTGGACTAGCCCGTGAACTAAATATGCCGATTTGTATTCATGATCGTGATGCCCATGAGGATATTGTACGGATTTTACGGGAGGAAAAAGCAAATGAGGTTGGAGGCGTGATGCACTCGTTCTCAGGAAGCTGGGAAACAGCTAAAATGTGCTTGAATCTTGGTTTTCATTTATCCTTTGGAGGACCCATTACGTTCAAAAATGCAAGAGTGCCAAAAGAAGTGCTTGCGCAGACCCCACTAGACCGATTATTGATCGAAACCGATGCTCCATATTTGACTCCACACCCCTTCCGCGGGAAGCGAAATGAGAGCGCTCATGTGAAGCTTGTAGCAGAGGCAGCAGCTGAAATTAAAGGGTTAACATGGGAAGAATTGGCTAAAATAACGTATGCGAACGCACTGGAACGATTTGGGATTGAGTGAAAACGGGAGCAAAACAGGCGAAAAATAGAGAATGGCCGATATATTAAACTTTTTTAATATAAAAACGGCTGAATATTACAATATTTTAACCATATTTTTGCGTAAACGTGGTTGAATCGTCCTTTACAACATGCATCAAAACAGGATATCATCTTTTCAGTGATGTGAGCTGTGTTATAGTGACAGCCATTGATTCATGGATCGTCTCGCTGAGTCTCCGTATGGAGAACGGGGGAACCAATATTGACCTGCCGCATGCCTGTATTTTAAATACGGTTTAGACGTGCCGTAGGACAGTATTTGATTTCTTCACGTGGTCTTTGGGGTGAATTTAAGGGCAACCGCCATGAGCGGGTGACCTGAAATAGGGCGTCTCTCTTTCGTCCGAACCCGACAGCTAACCCCGTAAGCGCAAGTAAGAGAGGCAACCTCGTGCACAAGCATTCTCTATTCTGATATTGGAGAAGCCACGAAAGAGTCCTCAGTTGAACTCTTTTTAGGCTTTTTTATTTTTGAATAAATAGAATGTTGCCCACATACTGTTATATAACAGGGGTGGGAGTAGCTGTGCCGAGCAGGCGATCCATGAGCAGGAGACGCTAAGTTATTACGTGCGTGTCCTGTGACAATCTCAAATAGTTTCGTCAAAGGAATTCAGTCCTCATGATATACAATTGACGACGGGGCTATGTAAGGAGGATGGAGAGAATGGGCGTATTCCAACCAGAAGTATCCCATGATTCGCAGTCATCCAGCAGGTCTTTCGCATTACGGTGGGAGCAAGTAAATACTCGCGTACTTTTACTTGCAGGCGTGATTTCAGTCGCTATCGCGCTACTTATTCTGCTGTACGTACACGGTCAAAGTAACAAACAATTATTTTTAGTAATAGACGGGCAAACACAGACGCTTGAAACGCGAGAAGCGCTTCTTGGTGATGTGTTGGAGAAAGAGCAAATTTCGCTGCAGCCGCATGATGAACTATCTTTAGGACTGAGTGATGAAATAAAAGACGGTGACCGTGTCGTTATCAATCGTGCGCAGAAAATTAGTCTTACTGCGGATGGAGCAACAAAAACGTTATATACGACCGAAGACACAATTGGTAAAGCAATTGAGAAAATGGGCATTACCCTAGAAGGTCATGATAAGATTTTCCCTTCGTTAGACACCACCATTTCTGCAAACATGGAGGTTAAGATTGTTCGCATCAACAAACAGACTGTACAGCGATCAACTAACTTACCCTTCAGAGTCATCAAGACAGCAGACCCCTCCCTTACTGTGGGAACAGTTAGAGTGGCACAGGCAGGCAAACCAGGCGTCATGATTCAGCATATTGAAAAGATCTACCAAGACGGAGAACTGGCCTCTATGCGCATGATTGGTAAGGAAGTACAAACGGTAACGAAAGATAAGATTATTGCCGTTGGTACCAAAGCACTTCCTAAGCCGGCTGTAGCTAAGACTACAACAACTTCCAAATCAAACACCACTTCAAAAACGGCTAAGGTTAGCGCCAAGACTAATAACGTCACTAGCAAGGCTGGCGTAGACTTTGAGTACAAGAAGATGATTAAGAACGTCTCCATGACAGCTTATTCATCAGAAGAGCCAGGTATTGGTACCAAAACTGCCTCCGGAACACGCGTAACGGAAGGTCGTACAATTGCGGTAGACCCGAATGTAATCCCTATTGGCTGGTGGGTATATATCGAGGGGCTTGGATTCCGCCGAGCAGAAGATACTGGCGGTGCCATTAAAGGCAATAAAGTAGATGTCTATTACGATTCACTGAGCCATGTCCGTAATTTCGGTCGTAAATCGCGCACCGTTTATGTGATTGGACCTGTGAAGCCGGAGTTAAACTAGGCTGAAGCTTTTGCAAATTATTCTTTGATAAGCTATAGTGATGATAACCGTTAAGGAACGCCAGATGATCATTTCGTTGATCGCAGAGCAACCGCTCATCACTTATACATTCTTTAACCAAAAGAAGAGGAGCGAAACCTCTTCTTTTTTGCTTTTTTTGGAAGGAGTCAAGAGATATGATTAAGGAATTAATTGTCGTTGAAGGTAAGAGTGATACCGTCGCTGTTAAACGCGCTGTAGAAGCAGATACGATCGAAACAGGGGGCTCGGCTGTAGACCGGACCGTAATTGCGAAGATCGCGCTTGCTATGGAGCGTAGAGGAGTGATTATCCTTACTGACCCGGATCACGCGGGTGAACGAATTCGTAAGATTGTGTCCGCAAAGGTTCCGGGCTGTAAGCATGCCTTCATTCCGGAGAAGGACGCAACCCGCAAGGGAGATATTGGTGTGGAGAACGCTTCTCCAGAGGCGATTCGTCATGCGCTGCGGAATGTACATACCTCTTTTGAAGGTGCACCTGCTTTAATTGGACTTGATGATCTAATGGCCGCTGGAATGCTTGTACATCCTCGGGCAGCTGAAAGACGTATGGCACTTGGTAATTTGCTTGGAATCGGATATTGTAATGGCAAGCAGCTGTACAAGCGGCTGGCGATGTTTGGAATTACGCGGGAGGAATTTGCCGGAGCTCTCGCCCAAATTGATCAGGGGGGCATTACTTCATGAGTGGTAGAGAGCAAATTTCGACTCCAAAACGGACGAAAGAAATTATTCAACGTTATGGATTCAAGTTCAAGAAGAGCTTAGGACAGAATTTTTTGATTGATCAAAATATATTGGACAAGATTGTTGACGCTGCTGGGCTAGATAGTGAATCAGGGGCATTGGAAATCGGTCCTGGGATTGGTGCCCTGACGGAGCGTTTGGCGCTAACCGCCGGTGCGGTGACTGCTGTGGAGATCGACCGTAGGCTGATTCCTATTTTAAGGGACGTACTTTCCCCTTATCCGCATGTAAAGGTTCGTAATGATGATGTTCTGAATGTAAATCTGCAGGAGCTGTTCAAAGAAGATTTTGCATCCGTGAACAAGGTAAGCGTAGTTGCCAATCTGCCGTATTATGTAACTACTCCGATTCTGATGAAGCTGCTCGAAGAGAAGCTTCCGCTTGATAACATCGTTGTAATGATTCAGAAAGAGGTTGCGGAGCGTATGGCTGCTTCTCCGGGAGGAAAGGAATATGGGAGCCTTAGCATTGCCGTGCAGTACTACAGCGAGCCTGAGCTCGTCTGCATTGTGCCGCGTACGGTGTTCATTCCTCAACCTAATGTGGAGTCCGCTGTAATCCGTCTAAAGGTAAGAGAGCGTCCACCGGTAGAAGTTGAGAGTGAGAAGCACTTCTTTGAGGTAGTCCAAGCTTCTTTCACACAGCGTCGCAAGACGATTGCTAACAATCTCAAAGCTCGTTACTTCCCTGAAGAGGGACGTGAGCGTCTGGAGGCTTTACTCGCAGAAGCTGGTATTGAACCAACACGTCGTGGAGAAACGTTAAGTCTAGAAGAATACGCCCGATTGAGCGGTGTTCTGTTAGCTGCTGGAATTGAATAAGCTAAAAACATAGCTAGTTATGAACCAACTGAGGCCTTTGCCCATACGATGGGGTAGAGGTGGTGGTTGTAATGAATTTAGGAGACTTGGTCGTTCGTAAATCTTATGGCGGAGATTTGACTTTTCGTGTAGATCATATTGTGCAGGACAGAGCCGTCATTAAAGGCACAGATTTCCGTCTGTTGGCGGATTCTCCTCTGAATGACTTGGTTCAAGTGCCTCCTACCCGAATTACGGAACGAGGACAGCAGGCACAGATTAAAGCGAATGAATCACTGACACAGCTGCGGAAAGACCGACAGGAGCAAAGTCAGCGGAGCGGGAGCGCTCTATCAGAAGGAGCATGGGCTCCATCGCCCAAGGAAGCTGCTTATTTTGAAGTACCGGGGAAAGTACTGCATCTGGATGGCGATCCAGCGTATTTGAATAAGAGCCTTAGCTTATACGAGCAATTGCGGATCCCTGCTGAAGGTCATCATGTTCATGAGTCCGCAATGGCTGACACTTTATACCGGCTGCTGCCCCGCGTGCGTCCAGATATTGTGGTGATTACCGGTC
Source organism: Paenibacillus sp. FSL E2-8871 (assembly GCF_038000345.1). Classification (NCBI taxonomy): domain Bacteria; kingdom Bacillati; phylum Bacillota; class Bacilli; order Caryophanales; family Paenibacillaceae; genus Paenibacillus; species Paenibacillus sp. FSL E2-8871. Next base: position 4,678,889 of record NZ_JBBOBV010000001.1, read on the forward strand.
ATGACGGGGTGCTGAAGCAACAGCATACTTACGATCTTCACAGTCTGAGCAGCTATAAAAATTCGCAAAACTTCGTAGCTGCTATTAGGGTAGCTAGGGATTATGAGCGAAATTTTGATGCGTTGACGATTGTTGCAGGTGCTTGTCAGTCACATTTTGAGGCACTGCTGGGGGCAGGGGCCAACTTCGCCAGTTCTCCTGGACGGATATTGATCCATGCCTTAGACCCAGTTTATGTAGCGGCAAAATCGTCGTTCACGCCCATTAGGGATACGGTGAATCTGAGTGAGGTTTTGAACAACACCATTAGTGGTAATCAGGGAATCGGCGGTATTGAGACCCGTGGCAGCTTCCGTATTGGGATGCCGCGTCTGCAGAACCTGTCAGCACTAAAAGTGACACCTTCCGCAATTTAATCGACAGGTACTGGTCTATTTTCAAAGCTAATAGGTAATTTGGAGTGGCCGAATAGAGTAACGCGAAGAAAGGGTGAGCGATGAGCTTAACCCTTTTTTTATATAAGAAAGTATAAGTTTCACGCTATACATTATCCTTATATTTCCCGCATAAACGCTAACCGTCCTTATAGGGACGCCAAAGGCAATTATGCTTGTGTGAAATGGTAGTTATCTTTAAAGATCGACAATGTTATTTTTCTTGCTTTGTGGTAAACCTATTACAGATAACAAGGCTATTAGTTCGCCTCTGATTCTCCGCAAAAAAATTCCGTTGACAACCAAATATTCATCATCTATAATTATTTATTTGCTTTGACAAACACCTGGGGAAGTTGTATAATGGACAAGAAAAGAGGTGGTCGTCAGGCAATGGCTAATAACGCGCTGTTGGAAATCAAACGCAGTCTCGAAGCTCACGTCGGTCATAAGATCACGTTGCGTGCAAACGGAGGTCGTCGTAAAACCGTAGAACGCACCGGTGTCCTGGAAGAAACGTACCCTTCTGTATTTATTGTCAAACTGGATCAGGAGCAGCAAACATTCAAGCGAGTCTCCTATAGCTATGCCGATATCCTTACTGAATCTGTGGAAATCACAGTATGTGAAGACGATGGGCAGATGCGGATTATGTATATTAAAGCTTAATGTTTCACGGGCAGCTTCCTTTGGAGGCTGTTTTTTATTTGTATCAGAAACGGTTGTCCTTCATAAAGGACGACTGTTTCTTTTTTTTGGCGGTTAATATTCGGTGAATGATCCTTGTTCTAAGCAAGCATACTAATTGAGCAATCGGTTTATCATTTTCTTTCATAAGGGAGGAATTCCGTAATGAGCCGCAGAAAACGAGGCATGATGTCGGAAGAACTAAAGACAGAGTTAGCCAAGGAGCTTGGTTTTTACGAAACTGTGGAACGTGAAGGCTGGGGAGGAATACGGGCGAAGGATGCAGGTAATATGGTAAAAAGAGCGATTCAGCTCGCTGAAGAGGCTGCCCGGAAATCTTAATCTTTAGCGTGTGAACAATTATTTAACGAAAAAGGGTGCGTCGAACTGGCGACACCCTTTTATTATTGGACTTCATTAGAAGTTTTTCATATAATATGTTAAGTTGTTTTTACGGGAAAAGCTGAAGGTGGGTGAACGCCTTGAAAATGTATGAGAAGGCACCAGCTAAAATTAATTTGATGCTGGATGTGCTGCACAAGCGTGCTGACGGTTTTCATGAGGTGGAAATGATTATGACCATGGTAGATCTAGCAGACCGTTTAGAGCTGTCTGAGCTGCCAAGGGATACTATTATAATATCAAGTCAAGCGGGTTATATTCCCCTAGATGAGAAGAACCTGGCCTTTCAAGCGGCTAGGCTTATTAAAGAGCGTTATAACGTGAAGAGTGGTGTACATATCCATCTGGATAAAAGAATACCGGTGGCAGCTGGCCTGGCTGGCGGCAGCAGTGATGCAGCGGCTACCCTACGTGGTCTGAACCGACTGTGGCGCCTAGGTATACCTGCGCAGGAGCTGCAGGAGCTTGGCGCTGAGCTTGGCTCAGATGTGCCTTTCTGCGTTACAGGTGGCACTGCCTTGGCAACAGGTCGTGGCGAGAAGCTGACGCCGATTAAGAACCCTCCGCAATGCTGGGTAGTATTGGCTAAGCCACCTATCAATGTATCGACTGCGGAAGTATACGGACGTGTGCGGAGCAATAATATAGCTGTTCATCCTTCGGCTCGAAAGATGCAGGACGCGATCGAAGCTGGAGATTTTGGGGGCGTGTGTAATCATCTGGGCAATGTGCTTGAGGATGTTACCCTAAAGCTGCATCCAGAGGTCCAGCAGCTCAAAGAGGCGATGGTTAAGCTCGGAGCAGACGGAGTGTTAATGTCCGGCAGCGGTCCTACAGTGTTCGGTTTAGTGTCCAAGCAGTCTAAAGTAGCAAGAATTTATAATGGACTGCGAGGGTTCTGCAAGGAAGTCTATGCAGTGAGATCACTCAATTAGTATGCTTCTCTTGTGTAAACCCGTACAAAAGTGATATATTTTTCATAAAATATTCGGTTTTGGCGAGGAGCATTCCGTGAAGAAATTAAAAAGAAGCCAACGTTTGGTAGACATGACTCAGTTTTTACTTGAGCGGCCACATGACCTACTGCCGCTGTCTATATTTGCCGATCGGTATGGAGCGGCTAAGTCCTCCATCAGTGAAGATTTGGCGATCATAAAAGAAGTATTTGAAGGTGAGGGCATTGGAGAGCTTCAGACCTTAGCCGGTGCAGCAGGTGGAGTACGTTATATTCCTGTGATGCCTAAAGAAATGGCGCTCTCTTTTGTTAAACGTTTATGTGTGCAGCTGGAACAGACAGATCGGATATTGCCTGGTGGTTATTTGTATATGTCGGACCTGCTTGGACTGCCATCTTTGATGGAGCAAGCAGGGAAAATCATCGCAACGGCCTTTTATGGATCGGAAATCGATGTGGTGATGACAGTAGAAACTAAAGGGATTCCGCTAGCCTATGCAACGGCAGCACAGCTCGGCTTGCCAGTAGTGCTGGTACGACGTGATCATCAGGTTACAGAAGGCTCAGCAGTAAGCATTAATTATGTATCCGGATCACATAAGAGCATACACACCATGTCTCTTTCTAGACGAGCACTCAAGGAGAAATCACGGGTACTCATTGTAGATGACTTCATGAAGGCAGGCGGAACCGTTCGAGGGATGGTTGATTTACTCGGTGAGTTCAATGCCGAAGTTGCTGGAGTGGGTGTGTTGGTCGAATCAGGCGCAGTAGAGACGGAAGAGCGTTTGTTGCATGACTATGTTTCTTTAGTGAAACTAAGCGAGGTAGACTCGAAAGAGCGGCGGATTTCCGCGCATCCGGGTAACTACTTTTCCTCTTGATAGATTGGCGTTTCTTTGTTTTCAAAAAGCGTGGAAATTGTCGAAAACGTAAGGGATATTAAGAAAATCACCCGATGCGTGTCGAAAACAACAGATCCTAAAAAATATATTTCTTTTTTAGGTATTTTATGGAATCAAAAAGAAGGAATTCGCTTTGCTGTGTGGAATTATACACCAAGTCTCTGATGGAAAAAGGTGGTGAACACACACATGCAAATTACGGATGTCAGACTCCGCCGCGTTAACTCTGAGGGGAGAATGAAAGCAATCGCATCCATTACAATCGATAACGAGTTTGTTGTTCATGACATTCGCGTCATCGATGGTAATAACGGGATGTTTGTTGCAATGCCCAGCAAGCGTACACCGGATGGCGAATTCCGCGATATCGCTCACCCGATCTCTTCGGGAACACGCGAGAAGATTCAATCCGCGGTTCTGGCCGAGTACGATCGCGCCGCTACTGAAGAAGAAGAAGAAGTTATTGAAGAGGGAGCTTAGGCTGCCTCGGAAGACGGCTACCTTTTGGGTGGCGTAGGATCCGCCGTTTTTGATAAGATCATACCGAATATACTTCATGACTTAAGCAGCTTGATCTTGCAAGAAAAGCTAGCGCTAGTGAAGGATTTGACGACATCTTCGAAAGGCAGCGATAAATGCTTTTCTAACATGGGGTTTATAGAAAAGAGAACCATGACTTCATGGTTCTCTTTTCTTTTTGCCCGGAATGAGATATATTCAGTAGTGAGTTCAAGAGTAGGAGGTTGGCATTCTTGAAAAGAATGGCTGTAGTTCTTGCCGCAGGTCAAGGCAAGCGAATGAAATCTAAATTATATAAGGTGCTGCACCCCGTTTGCGGTAAGCCAATGGTAGGGCACGTGCTTGATACAGTAGAAGCGACCGGATGCCAGCGCACCGTTGTTGTTGTTGGGCATGGCGCAGAGAAGGTTAAGGCCTATGTAGGGCAAAGTGCGGAATACGTGCTGCAGGAAACTCAGCTCGGTACTGGTCACGCTGTCAAACAAGCTAAGGATTTGCTCGGTGGTGAAGAAGGAACGACGATTGTTGCTTATGGTGACACTCCGCTTATTACATCGGAGACGCTGATAGGATTGATGGCTCTGCATGAGGAGCGTCAGGCGGCAGCGACTGTATTAACCGCAGTAATGGATGATCCATCTGGATTAGGACGGATTATACGTAGTGAAGATGGCGGCTTAATGAAGATCGTAGAACAGAAAGATTGTAATGCCGAACAGGCAGCTATTCATGAAATCAACACAGGAATTTATTGCTTTGATAACATCAAGTTATTTTCGGCTTTAGAGAAGGTTACTAACAGCAATAATCAACAGGAATATTATTTGACAGATGTTATCAGTATTCTGCGTGAGCAAGGTGATCTTGTTCTAGCATTCCAGACTGAGGATGCTAACGAGTCTATTGGTGTTAATGACCGTTTAGCTTTATCTGATGCGGAAGGTATTATGCGTCAACGTATCAACCGCAAACATATGCTGGGTGGCGTAACCATAATCGATCCTGCCTCCACATATATCGGAGCAGATGTAGTCATTGGGTCAGATACAACGATCTATCCAGGAACCATCTTGAAGGGTAAAACTGTAATCGGTGAGAACTGTGTGATCGGACCGGCAAGTGAAATCGAAGATTGTCAGATCATGGACGACGCGACGATTAAGCAGTCCGTATTGAATCAAGCACAAGTTGGCGCACGGACTACCGTTGGGCCTTTTGCCTATTTGCGTCCAGGTTCTATACTTGGAGAAGAAGTGAAGGTTGGAGATTTCGTCGAGATCAAGAATGCTACGATTGGTGACGGTTCTAAGGTGTCGCATCTTAGCTATATTGGCGACGCATCTGTGGGTAAGAATGTAAACGTCGGTTGCGGTGCGATTACTGTTAACTACGACGGGTATAATAAATTTACGACAACAATTGAAGACGATGCCTTTATCGGCAGTAACGTTAACCTTATTGCACCGGTTTCTGTGGGCAAGGGGGCTTTTGTTGTAGCTGGTTCGACAATTACGCGTTCCGTTTCAGAGAACGATCTGGCTGTTGCCAGAGTGCGGCAGGAGAATAAACCGGGATATGCAGAGAAGATCCGTTCCCGTGCAAAAGCGAAGAAAGACCACTCGAGTCCATCGTAAAGCGTTGCTAAGAAGCGCCGGACGGACTTATATTTCCGCGCCGGCGCCTTTGGAAAGCTAAATTCCGTCACGGAGGGTTTAAATTTTATGACTTATTGTGATTCCAAATTAAAGATTTTCACCTGTAACTCCAACCCAAAGCTTGCTAGTCAAATCGCTGATTACATCGGAATTCCGATGGGTGAATCGCATACTACAAGTTTTAGCGATGGAGAAATTCAGGTCAAGCTGTCAGAGAGCGTTCGGGGTTGTCATGTGTATATTGTTCAATCCACCTGCGGCCCGGTTAATGACAACCTAATGGAGCTTTTAGTTATGGTGGATGCACTCAAACGCGCCTCCGCAAAAAGCATCAATGTGGTTATCCCTTACTATGGTTACGCTCGTCAAGATCGGAAAGCTCGTTCCCGTGACCCTATTACGGCCAAGCTGGTAGCAAATTTGATTGAAAAAGCCGGCGCCCACCGTGTAATTACGATGGACCTCCATGCTATGCAGATTCAGGGATTCTTTGATATTCCAGTGGATCACTTGCTGGGAGTTCCCATCCTGGCTCAGTATTTCCGTTCCAAACAAATCGAGAACCCAGTTGTCGTTTCGCCAGATCACGGCGGTGTAGTACGTGCAAGAAAGCTTGCTGATTTCCTGAACGCTCCGCTTGCAATTATAGACAAGCGTCGTCCAGAGCCGAATGTCAGCGAAGTCATGAACATTATCGGTAATATTGAAGGTAAAACAGCCATTCTGATCGATGATATTATCGATACTGCTGGAACCATTGTACTTGGTGCTAATGCTTTGATGGAAGGCGGCGTGAAGGAAGTATACGCTTGCTGTACACACCCAGTATTGTCTGGTCCTGCACATGAACGTCTGGAGAATTCTCCAATTAAAGAGATTATCGTGACAGATACGATTCCAATTCGCAGCGCGAACCCAACTTCTAAACTCAAAGTGTTGTCCGTGGCTCCACTTATGGGTGAGGCAATTATCCGCGTTCATGAAGAGCTGTCGATTAGTAAATTGTTTGAGATTGAATAAATATAATCAATGAATTGCGAGAAATATAAGGATAATGTATAGCGTGAAACTTATACATTCTTATATTTTACAAAAGGGTTACACCTCCGTTCTCGGAGATGTAACCCTTATCGGCGTGATGCAGGTAGAAGCGCTGGCTTCAATACCCGGCGCGGGAGACGAAGGTGAATATGCTGCGGTTATAGAGTGTCCCTTGCAGCTCCACGAATCCTTCGTCCACTGCTGTCAATACACCAATGTCAATGTGCACGTCGCCTCTGTATATTTCCACAGGCACAGCATATTGGATATGGTACTGAAAATCGCGCTGATGTGTTAAGATTCCACTTTGATGTAGCATAGGTTATCACCTGTCTTCGGAGTATAATTTCGCTCTGGTTGCACAGAGATATGTAGATAAGATCTATTGTACCAAAAACGGACTTCTCTTGCCGGAGAGCCCGATGGAAAGGAAAGGTTCGATAATGAAATGGATTGTCGGATTGGGAAATCCGGGAACACAATATGCGAAAACAAGGCATAATGTTGGTTTTATGGCATTGGATGAGCTTGCGGCTCAGAACGGGATTTCCTTCAACCAAAGCAAATGTAAATCCGTGATCGGTGAAGGGGTTATCGGGGGAGTCAAAACCGTATTGATTAAACCGATGACCTTTATGAATTTGTCCGGTGAGGCCGTTCGCGCTTATATGGATTATTACAAAGTTAAACTAGAAGATATGATCGTCGTCTACGATGATCTGGATACCGAAATCGGAAAAATTCGCTTGCGTTATCAAGGTAGTGCTGGTGGGCATAACGGAATTAAATCGATCATTCAGCATGTAGGTACACAAAGCTTTAATCGGGTACGCATGGGTATTTCTCGCCCTGAACCGGGTTTTGCAATAGTGGATTATGTTCTCTCTTCTTTTCCTAAAAAGGAAGGCGATCCTCTGAAGCAGATGATCCTTAATACTTGTGATGCACTGGAGTTCAGCTTACAGAATTCATTCGAACAGACGATGGCTAAATTCAATGGTTGATCTGTAAACTCTGTTGGTTATGAGGCTAAAGATGATGCTCCCCGGACATACTGAAGGTATATAGTACCTTCAGGAGGCATATAGATGGCAATAAACTATGTATGTAGGCACTGCAAGACATCTCTAGGCAGCATTAATAGAAGTGATGTTACAGAAATGCAGTTGGGCCTTCATTCCTTGACCCCTGCGGAGCGCAGAGATATAATAGCGTATAATTCAGAAGGTGAGATCACGGTAAAGGTGACTTGCGACTATTGCAAGGAGGCTTTAGAGTATAATCCGGAGCTTAGCCTGCTGACGAGTCCGCTTCAGTAGGTGATAGCGCCTGTCTCTATCGTCATCCGCAAGCCTTGGCGTTACAGCTGAGGCTTCTTTTCGATTCCAATCATAATAGGTGACGGTGGCTTTGACTTCCGTTAGCCTGTTTAGTAAGAGAGGTGCGCCTGTTGTTACAAGGTATTATAGAAGCTTTTTCCAAGGATCCCGATTTCCAGTCTATCACCCAGGGTGTAGCTGCAGGTATGAAAGAGCAGCTCATATCGGGGCTTACAGGTTCAGCTAGACAGATCATGCTTGCAGCACTGCATGAAGAGACAGCTCGTCCCTTGCTTGTGGTGACTCATAATATGTTTTCGGCTCAGAAAATGGCCGATGATTTACAGGAAGCGCTTTCCCCGGAACGAGTTCTGCTCTATCCTGCTAATGAACTTGTGGCTGCGGAAGCGGCTGTCTCAAGTCCAGAGACATTAGCCCAGCGTATTGATGTACTGACCAAATGTGCTCAGGGCTTCCGTGGTATTGTTGTAGTTCCCTACTCGGGAGTGCGCAGACTGCTCCCTGCACCAGAGGTTATGGCAGAGGCACAGGTTACGGTTTCTCAGGATGGAACGCTTGCTCTGGATGAATTCTTGATGTCCATGATCGAAATGGGTTATGAAAGAGTAGAGCGGGTTGAGAATCGCGGTGAACTGAGTGTAAGAGGCGGAATTATTGATTTTTATCCAATGACTTCTCCTTTGGCATATCGTGTTGAGTTATTTGATGATGAGGTTGATTCCATCAGAACTTTTGATCCAGTCGATCAGCGTTCTATTGATAAAGTACGAAGTGTGAAGATTACACCGGCTAAAGAGATTATAGCGAGCAGGTTTCGCCAGGAATCTGCTTCTGCTGAAGCATCTGTTATGCTGGAACGACAGCTCGAGAAAATGGCGGACCGGCAGGCTAAGTTGCGTCTAAAAGAAGAAATTGGACGCGAGCTAGAAATGCTGCGCGAAGGAACCTATTTTCCTGAAATCTATAAATATATCAGTCTTTTATACCCTGAACGCTCTCATTTATTTGATTACATGGCCCAGGATACGATTCTTATTCTCGATGAGCCGACAAGACTGCTTGAAACGGCGAAACAGCTCGAAAGAGATGAATCGGAATGGAACCTCCATCTGATGCAAAACGGCAAAACATTGCCGGATCTGGATCTCTCTGTCGAGACAGATGTTGTGATGTACAAACGTCCGTTCCAAAGCCTGTTTATGTCGATCTTTTTGCGCCAGGTCCCACACATTCAACCACAGAACATTCTTGGGTTTATTAGTCGTGGGATGCAGGATTTCCATGGTCAGATGAATGTGCTTAAATCGGAAATGGAGCGTTGGCAGAAGTCTGGTGTAAAGGTAATGATGCTTGCGAGCAGTGAAGAACGGATTGAACGTGTGCGCAGAGTCCTTTATGACTACGGCATTGATGAGCCAACGATCGTACAAGGAAACCTGGGTTCAGGCTTTGAGCTGCCTTCTATTCATTTAGCCGTTATCACTGAAGGAGAGATGTTCTCTCAGAAGCAGCGGAAGGCACGGAAGATCTCCAAAGGGATAGATAATGCTGAACGGATCAAGAGTTATACTGAGCTGAAAATTGGTGATTATGTTGTTCACCAGAACCATGGTATCGGTAAGTATATGGGGATCGGCACGCTGGAGGTCAGCGGTATTCATCGCGACTATATGCATATTTTATATGCGGGTGGCGATAAGCTCTCGGTTCCGATTGAGCAAATTGACTTGATTCAGAAATATGTCGGTTCAGAAGATAAAGAGCCGAAAGTATATAAATTAGGCGGTAATGAATGGACGCGGGTGACCAATAAGGTCCGCTCTTCCGTTCAGGATATTGCTGATGATCTAATCAAACTGTACGCTGAACGCCAAAGTGCAGCAGGGTATGGTTTTGAGAAGGACACACAGGAACAGCGTGAATTTGAAGAAATGTTCCCTTACGAGGAGACTCGGGATCAGCTTCGAGCGATTGAAGAGATTAAGAAGGATATGGAACAGAATCGTCCAATGGATCGGCTCCTTTGTGGAGACGTTGGATATGGTAAGACGGAAGTAGCTATACGAGCAGCCTTTAAATCAGCGATTGAAGGTAAACAGGTGGCTGTGCTGGTACCGACAACGATTCTAGCTCAGCAGCATTATGAGACCTTCCGGGAACGCTTCGCAAATTATCCGCTAAATATTCAAGTCCTAAGTCGTTTCCGCAGCCGTAAGGAGCAGAATGAGACGATTAAAGGTGTTCGGGCAGGAACGGTTGACGTGGTTATTGGTACCCACCGTTTGTTGTCTCAGGACCTTGTATTTAAGGACTTAGGTTTATTGATCGTGGATGAGGAACAGCGATTTGGCGTGACTCATAAAGAGAAGCTGAAGAAGTTAAAAACGAATGTAGATGTTCTTACCCTGACAGCAACTCCAATTCCTCGTACATTGCATATGTCGATGCTGGGAGTGCGTGATTTGTCTGTCATTGAGACGCCGCCGGAGAACCGTTTCCCCGTGCAGACTTATGTTGTTGAGCATAGTCAGACGCTTACGCGGGAAGCTGTAGAGCGTGAATTGGCTCGTGGCGGTCAAGTCTACTATCTCTATAATCGTGTGCAGGGCATTCAAGAAATGGCCGCTCAAATTTCTATGCTTGTTCCTGAGGCTCGGGTAGGCATCGGACATGGCCAAATGTCGGAAGCGGAGCTGGAGAAGACGATCCTTGATTTTCTTGATGGAGAGTACGATGTGCTGGTCAGCACAAGTATTATTGAGACGGGTGTAGATATTCCTAACGTAAATACACTTATTGTGCATGATGCGGATAAGATGGGTTTGTCTCAGCTCTATCAATTACGTGGACGTGTAGGCCGGTCCAACCGGATTGCGTACGCCTATTTTACCTACCAGCGGGACAAGGTTCTGACTGAAGTGGCAGAGAAGCGGCTGCAATCTATTAAGGAATTTACGGAACTGGGTTCTGGTTTCAAAATAGCGATGCGGGATTTATCTATTCGTGGTGCCGGTAACTTACTTGGTGCAGAACAGCATGGTTTTATTGCATCCGTAGGATTTGATCTATACTCACAAATGCTGGCGGAGGAGATCCGCAAGCGTAAGGTTACTGTGCTTGGAGAGGAAGATACCTCGCTCAAAGAGGGCAATACCGTCATTGATTTGTCGATTGACGCATATCTGCCATCCGAGTATATTTACGACAGTATTCAGAAAATTGAAATCTACAAAAAAGTTGCGGCAGTAACATCCTTCGATGATGCTTCTGAGCTTGAGGATGAGCTCTTGGATCGGTTCGGAGAATTGCCTGAAGCAGTTGTTAATCTATTAACTGTAGCTCGTCTGAAAGTGTATGGAAAAATGTATGGCATTGATTCCATGATCAGACGTGGTGATGATGTTACCCTGAATTTCTATGAGGGAAGTCTTGGTGCTCTGGATACGGCGAAACTCGCCAAAGTTGGAAATAGCTTCGAAAGACGTGTACAATTCGATAGAGATGCTAAAGCCAGTATCCGAGTAAAGTCGAAAGACTTAAGTGATAAACAGCTGCTTGACTTGCTTGAACAGTTTCTTAAGGAAGCTAAACAGTCTTTTAAATCGAAGGGAGAACTACACAATGTCGTTAAATAAAAAAAAATCATGGAAAGTACTGCTCGTTTCATTGGTAGCAGCGGTTTCCTTTTCTATGCTAGCAGCATGCGGTAGTAGTGCTGATGATAGCAAGGCAGTTGCGACTTATAAAGGTGGAACAATCACAGAGAAGGAATTTGCTATGGATCAAAAAATCATGAAATTCCTCTCCCCACAGCAAGCGCAATATTTAGAGATTGAGGCGTTTAAGGAGTCTATTTTGAAGCAGGAAGTGGGCTTTGAATATTTGGCTTCCAAAGCAACGGATGAAGCGAAGAAGCAGGCGAAGAAAGAGGCTGATAGCCAAATCGCTGACTTGAAGAAAACTCTGGGCGACACTTATAAGAAAACACTTAAAGACGCTGACGTTACAGAGGGCGATATCCATAGTTATATGGAGCGTGTGCTGACGGTTTATCAGGATATGCTGCTTAAAGTGACAGATGATCAGGTTGTCAAAGAATTTGAAGCTACAAAAGGTGACTTTACGGTAGCGACTTTGCGCCATGTGCTAATCGGTCTGACCGATGCTAACAACAAAGAGCGCACTAGTGAAGAAGCACTGAAAATCGCGAAGGAAGTTAAGGCAAAGCTGGACGGCGGAGCTGATTTTGCAGCAATCGCTAAGGAATACACTGACGATACAGCCTCTAAGGAAACAGGCGGAGAATATAAAGATAAAGCTGTAGGAACGTATGTAGACGAGTTTAAGAAGGCTGCTCAAACCTTGCCTTTGAATACCATTAGTGATCCTGTAGAGACTTCTTATGGTTACCACATCATCAAGGTGGAGTCCCGTACCGACAAAACCTTTGATCAGTTAACGGATGAACAAAAAGAAGGCATTAAGAGCTCCATTGTATCCAAGAACCTAGAAGCGTTCATGGAGAAAGATCTGGAAGGCATTATTGAGAGCATCAATCTGCCGAAGAGCTCTGCTGCCGCAGATGAATCCGGAACAAAAAATAGCGGAACAGAAGCCACTACTGCGCCAAGCGCATCCCCAAGTGCTACAAAAGCTGCTGAATAAACATCAGTAAAAATGGACAAGCTTACCTTAGAAAAGCCATCCTCACTTAATGTGAAGATGGCTTTTTATTTCGAAGAAACATCTTCAGAACGGCCTTTATCTTGATGCAGATATTAATACATGTCAGCTTATGTATAAGGATCTGGGAAGAGATGAATACTATGGTCAGATATTACGATAAATCACTGGGATTATCCTTTCCCATAATGGACAGTAGTAAGACCATACTTCTTAAGAAAGCGGGGCACATGTGAAATGAAAGCTACTGGAATTGTTCGGCGTATTGATGATCTCGGACGAGTGGTTATTCCCAAAGAAATTAGACGTACTCTACGGATTAGAGAAGGCGACCCACTGGAAATTTTCGTCGATCGGGACGGTGAAGTCATACTCAAGAAATATTCCCCGATTGGCGAGCTTGGTGACTTTGCAAAAGAGTACGCGGAGTCCTTGTTCGAAGGTACTGGGCATATTACGATGATTGCTGATCGTGATACCTTTATTGCACTGGCTGGTGGCTCCAAGAAAGACTATTTGGAAAAACAAGTAGGAATTCTTTTGGAGAAGGTCATGGATAGTCGTAAGACTGTACTGGAAACCAACGAAGGCAGTTATGAAATCGCTAAAGATCATCCGGATTTGGTGTCCTCATATGTAGCCTCACCGATCATTTCCGGTGGAGATCCTATAGGTTGTGTAGTGATGGTAAGTAAGGATGATTCAGTGAAAATGTCGTCAATGGAAGTGAAAATGGCCGAAACCGCCGCCGCATTCCTTGGCAAGCAAATGGAGCAATAACCGTAATGTAGACCCCGCTTTCCTTTTGGTAAGATATACAAAGGGCAAACGGGGTTTTGTCGTTCTTACAAAACCGTTTCTACTTGTGGGTATACATACGTTATAATATAGAAATTCATCCCATTAAAGTTGTAGAAGCAGGTACTTTATGAAATCTAACACACAAACATCACGGTTGCTGCAAGGGGCATTTATTCTAAGTGCAGCGGCGATTATTTCAAAGCTTATAGGTACACTCCAAAAAATCCCGCTGCAAAATCTAGGCGGAGATGCGGTATTTGGTATATACAACACGGTTTATCCTTTATACACGATGTTGTTGACGGTAGCGATGCTGGGTCTGCCAGCGGCCATATCCAAATTTGTCGCTGAAGCCTCTGCAGGAAGGCAGGATGACGAGGGTCAGCGGATTCTGCGGTTATCTGCGGTTATAACAGCCATAAGCGGTTTGGTTATCGGAGCAATCACCTATGCAGGTGCACCGATTATAGCTGGGTGGGTCGGCAACTCGCATGTGATGCCCGCTTTGCGGGCAAGTGCGTGGGGGCTTGCGGTTGTTCCAATCATGTCAGCTCTTCGGGGTTACTTTCAGGGTCTTCATAATATGGTTCCGACGGCTGTGTCACAAATTGTAGAGCAGTCCGTACGTGTTACTGTAATGATTGTACTGCTCTTATACCTGACCTCACTGGGTGCAGGCGCTGAGAGCATTGCTGCTGGCGCATTACTCGGATCAGCCGGGGGAGGGGCAGCGGGGCTTGTGATCATGCTGCTATTTTTGCGACGTCATCGGCGGGTGTTAAGACAAGGGGCCCCTTTAGATGCTTCCGCTTCTGTCGAAAGTCAGGATTTAAAGCTGCCCAATGCAGATAATGAGGGGCGTTCAAATCAACGGATTATGGGCGTTAAAGCAGGGGCCTTGCTGGCTTATGGAATTCCCGTGATGCTTGGCGCGCTCGCAATGCCTCTTGTCGGTCTTGTAGATGTATTCACTGTACCTCGCTTGCTATCCTCTGTAGGAAGCGAAGTAGAGGCAATGACACAGTTTGGTGTATACAATCGTGGTTTGCCACTAGTGCAGATTGTAACGATGATTGCCACTTCTTTGTCTGTCGTGTTCATACCAGCCTTAGCAGAGGCGAAGTACAAGGGAGACATGAAGCTGATCGAGAACCGTTGCAGCTTGTCGCTGCGTTGGTTCTGGCTGCTAGGGCTGGCAGCGTCAGCGGGCCTTGCAGTGCTTGCTGAGCCGATTAATATGGCTCTTTACGGCGACACCGCCGGTAGCAGCACTATGACTTGGCTGGCCTTAACCGCTGTTGGCGGTACGGTCAGCATCATCTCGGCTGCACTCCTGCAGGGCCTCGGCTACGTGCGCGCCCCGGCCCTGCACCTTTTGGCCGCCGCGCTGCTCAAGGCGGCCCTGAACCTGCTGCTGGTTCCGCAGCAGGGCATTACCGGCGCAGCCATCGCTGGCGTGGCCGCGCATTCGTTCGCAGCAGCGCTCAACGTGCTGCTGCTGTACCGCCAGGGCCATCTGCGGCTTCGCCTCGCAGATGCCCTGGCACGGCCCGCGCTGCTCACAGCGGGCCTGGCTCTTGCCGCCGCAGCCACCAGCTGGGGCGTGGACGCTGCGGCTACGGCCGCTGGCATCGGCGGCGGGCGCACTGCCAGCTTGGCGCAGAGCCTGCTCGGGGTGCTCGCAGGCTGCGCTGTCTTTGCCGTAGGGGCTATAGTCCTTCGGCTCCTTAGCGAGAGCGAGCTTCGCCAGCTTCCAGGCTTCGGCCCGTCCCTGGCGGACAAGCTGAAGAAGTTGCGCTTATTCCCTTAATCAACGTTTACATCACAATTTAAAAATGCGGTCTGCTGAGACAGCCGCTTAAGAGGAGGAACAGACATGAGTGCAACATTAACGGTCGTCGGTCTGGGTTCAGGCAACCCTGATCGATTGACGCTAGGAATTATAAAGAAGCTGAAGGCAGCATCCGTTGTCTATGTCCGCACAAAAGAGCATCCAGTCATGGCTGCCCTCTCCGAGCTTGAAATAACTTCACAGTCCTTTGATGGATTGTATGAATCTTTATCCTCGTTTCCAGAGGTGTATGCAGCGATTACTTCAAAACTGATTGAAGAGGCTCAAGCAGCAGCAGACGGTACAGATATTGTTTACGCGGTTCCGGGTCATCCTATGGTTGCGGAATCAGCGGTTTCGCAGCTGCGCGAGCGGTGTCCTGAGGAAGGCATTGAACTGCAAATATTGGGTGGGGAGAGCTTTCTCGACGAGGCGTTTGTTCGACTGGGGTTTGACCCCATTGAAGGGTTTCAGTTACTAGATGCTTCAGGCATTCGCAGTGCTCAGCTTCAGCCTGAACTACATACTCTGATTGGTCAGGTGTACGATAGCTTTACAGCCTCGGAGACAAAATTATGTTTGATGGAGCTGTACCCGCCTGAATATGAAGTTGTTGTGGGGCATGCACTTGGTGTCGAGAACGAAGAAAGTATTGTAAGAGTCCCACTGTACGAACTGGATCGACTCGACGGTTATGGCAACCTGTCGTTAGTTTATGTACCTGCGAATCGTGACGAGAATCTAAGAAATCGTACCTTTGCCCGTCTGCATGAGATTGTCGATATTCTTCGAAGCCCGGAAGGTTGTCCATGGGATCGGGAGCAGACACATGAATCCCTGCGCAAAAATTTAATCGAAGAAACCTATGAAGTCCTTGAAACGATTGATGAGGATGACCCCGATCATATGAAAGAGGAGCTGGGCGACCTTTTGCTGCAAATTATGCTTCACTCTCAAATGGAGGAGGAGCTTGGTACGTTCAACGTGTATGACGTCATTGAAGGGCTGAATGATAAGCTTATCTTCCGTCACCCTCACGTATTTGGGGATACCAATGCGAATGATGCCGAAGAAGCGCTGAAGAACTGGGAAGGCATGAAAGCAGAAGAGAAGCGGCGTAAAGGTGTGAAGCCAGAGGAATTATCCGTTCTTAGTGGTGTTCCGCGTGACCTGCCTGCTCTTATGAAGGCATACAAGCTTCAGAAAAAAGCATCCAAGGTGGGCTTTGACTGGGACAACGCTACGGATTGCATAGCCAAGATTCGTGAGGAGATCGATGAGCTGCAGGAGGCGATTGACACAGATGCGGCGACAGATGATCAAATTCTGGAACTTGGGGATTTGTTGTTTGCAGTTACGAATGTCGCTCGTTTTATCGGTGCAGATCCGGAAGAGGCATTAACCCGGACTAACCGCAAATTTGTGCGCCGGTTTCAATATATTGAGCAAAGCTTGCAGCGCAAGGGAACGAGCGTAAAGGATAGTAGTTTGGAAGAGATGGAAGAACTGTGGCAAGAGGCTAAGGCTGAGGAGCGAAAAGTCTAGTAATTCACAGCCCCTTTATGGTATATGGACTCAAAAATGGGGCAATGCTGTGGATGTAGCTTTTATTTTCTGATTTAGAATGTGGCCAGTAGTTTAATAGTGCTATAGAATAGATTCTGCGACGATTTCTGAGAAATAACTGCTTCTTTTTTAAAAAAACGACGAATCGTGGCAGGATTTTAAGGTGACATCAAGAATAACATAAAGACGAAATGCGATTCGCCCCATATTATGGTGGTGATTCTCGTTTCATTTATTTTTTCGTATCCTAGGAGGAACTTTAAATTATGAACAAGACAGATTTGGTAAACAACATTTCCGAGAAAAACGGATTGGCAAAAAAAGATGTAGAAGCAGTATTGAACGGATTCTTGGGTGAGATTACAGAAGCTTTGGCAAAAGGTGATAAAGTCCAACTGATCGGTTTCGGAACTTTTGAAACTCGCAAACGTGCAGGACGCACTGGTCGCAACCCGCAAACGGGCACAACGATTGAAATTCCAGAATCGACTGTACCGGCTTTCAAAGCTGGTAACAAGCTTAAAGAAGCCGTTAACTAATGCGTCTTGACAAATTCCTGAAAGTGTCCCGTTTAATTAAGCGCCGAACAGTGGCCAAGGATGTGTCCGAACAAGGCCGGGTACTGATTAACGGGCGGGAATCTAAACCTAGTAGTGCAGTTAAGATCGGTGACGAGATTACTGTACAATTTGGACAAAAGCTTGTAACGGTCAAAGTAGAAAAGCTGGTCGAAACGACTCGCAAGGACGAGGCCGCTGGTATGTATACTCTAGTTCGGGAAGAGCCTGTTGCCAAAAGCAGCGGACTGGACTGGTAAGAGTAATAGAAGAAGGCATAACTTTACATTTTGTAGAGTTGTGCCTTCTTTTTGTTTCTATTATTTTTAGTGGGACGGGATGTTCTATAACTTCTGCCTCTGCCATAGATTAGAGGTAAGAAGGAGGGGTACATGCTATGATCGAGCCAGGAAAGGTAAACAAACAGCATGATCTGCACATGCGCAGTCGGAAGCAGCTGGAGTTGACGGGCGTGCAAAATGTGGAGAGCTTCGACAGCGAGGAATTTTTGCTTCGTACAGAACTCGGCCATCTCACCATTCGCGGGAATCATTTACATATCAAAAATTTAAGTCTGGAGAACGGAATGTTGTCCCTAGAGGGCAATGTACATTCCCTGATTTATCTCGATCCCGGATCGCAGGGCAAAAATAAAGGTCTGCTCGGTAAGCTATTTAAATGAATCCTGCAGTCCAGTGGGTGACGCTGTTCTACATGATCATGGCCGGGCTGGCAATGGGACTGGCCTATGACAGCTACCGGGTGCTGTCGCTGAAGTTCAATTTTCCCAAATGGCTGAATGCCATGCTAGATCTACTGTATTGGCTTTGGGCCGCCTTGCTCGTTTTTCGTATGCTGTATGCCGGAAATCAAGGACAATTGCGGTTTTATGTCTTTCTAGGTTTGTTTCTAGGAGTATGGATCTATTTTTTAATCTTCAGTGTTACGGTGCGGCGTTTTGTGTTAAGGTTAATTCAATCGGTTCAGTATATGTGCAGGTTGCTGTGGAGACTTGTGGAGATCCTGATAGGTACACCTCTTCGCTGGCTTTGGCGATTTATTTTAGGGCTGCTAAAGCTACTAGGTCGTATTCTGCGGTTCATCTTTAAGCTTCTGCTGCGTCTGACCAAACCAATTTGGGTATTACCTGTTAGGTGGATCTCTCCACAGTTATCGCGGCTGACACATAGCCCCTGGATTGTGAAGATCACTGAATGGATTACCAAATGGCGGAAACGCTGACCTTGAATTAGGGGGTACGTTGCATGAACAGATTTACTGCGGAAGAGGAAAGTAATCATAGCAAAAATTCGGCCGCAGGCGCGAAGAGAAGAAGATTTATGTGGATTGTCTTTGTGGCAGTATTTTTTGGTTGGGCGGGTTATACTTACTTCGCTCAAAGTGCGGTCATTGCGGACAAGGGTGAGGAACTTGCAAAGAAACAGGAGACTAGTGAGGATGTCATGGCATCTTTAACTCAATTAAAATATGAATTATCCAGACTTAATGATGACGAGTATATTGGCCAATTAGCACGTAAATGGTACAATATCTATCCTCAAGGGGAAACTCCTATTCGAACAGAGCAATCAGAGCAATAATAGCGGCGAAAAGAGGCTTTTACTCTGTTGCCTTGCTTTGCTCTTTACTGTATAATCAAATCACCGCAGACAGGATGACCTTAATATTCGTCTGTATATTTTTAAGGGAGGATCATTTTATTCTATGGCAATTGAAGTGGGCACCAAGTTAGAAGGCAAAGTGACAGGCATCACGCATTTCGGAGCATTTGTGGATCTGTCAGGAGGTGTCACAGGTCTCGTTCACATCTCGGAAATCGCCGATAATTATGTCAAGGATGTTAACGATCATCTGAAGATTAGTGATGTAGTAACAGTCAAGGTGATCAACGTCGATAAGGACGGCAAGATCGGACTTTCCATTAAGCAGGCTGTTGACAAGCCAGCATCGGAAGTACGTCCGCCTAGAGCTCCAAGACCAGAACGTCCTAGCGGCGGAGACCGTTTCGGCGGTGGCGGCGGCAGTGGTGGAGGCGGCGGTGGATTCAATCGTGAACGGGGTGGGCGTCCATTTAAGCCTGCAGCCGGTAAACCTTCATTCGAGGATAAAATGTCGCGATTCCTGAAAGACAGCGAAGAACGGATATCTTCGATTAAGAAGAACACAGAAGGAAAGCGCGGAGGCCGTGGAGCTAAACGCGTATAATCCAATACCTGTACATCATAAATAACCGCAGGGGCATTTCGCCCTTGCGGTTTTTTTGTCATGTCATATAAAATTGCCGACAGCATCCATGTCATTCTCACATAACTCTAGGGCAATCGCTGACGAATAACCGCCGCGTCAGCGCGTGAAATTACGTTGTAAACAATCTTGAAACCAATCAACCTACCGTCCCGCAAGGGATAGAACCGCTTTTTTACAGATCATGAATGAAGGCTTTTTTGTCGGAAATTTCTTGTGTGTGTCCCTCCATTTCTGACAAACTTTCTCAATTGCCCGGTTATATAATGAGAACCATAAATTCTTAAACGGGTGGTGTAGGGGAATGAGTAAAAGCAACGTGGTAAATTTGCCAGAGTGGACAAGAGTGGGAAGTGAAGATAAGAAGCAGAGACAAGCATTGCGCACGCGTATTACAGCTTGGGGTCAGAAGCAGCGGTATGTTCAGCTAATAGCAGCGAAGAAATGGATGCTATTGCTCAGTTTCATGGGGTTTCTGCTGGGTAGAGCCATGATTCTGGACGAACTATCCCCTTTTGCTGTCGCATACTTTGCCGTCATTGTGTTTATGCGTCGCGACTCTATTCTACCTGTAGCTGCAGCCATTATAGCTGGAAGTCTCTTTACTCCATTCCCTGGAGCTTTGGTTACTACTGCTGAGCTGATTATTTTCTTTTTAGTTTATAAAGGCTTGGAAAGTTATGAACGAATAGATTTATCCTATGCACCACTTATGGTGTTCGTGTCTTCGTTTATGGTTGGCTTGTTCCAGATTGTTATTGGACCTTCTCTTTCTTGGTATCCGCTTATGATGACAACACTAGATGCTTTACTAGGTTTTGTGCTTACACTGGTGTTCATTCAAGCGCTGCCTTTACTAACCTATAAGCAAAAGAGTAGAGCGCTCAGGAACGAGGAGATTCTGTGCCTTATTATATTACTTGCCTCAGTAATGACGGGTCTTGTGGGCTGGACCCTTAATGGTTTGTCTTTGGAGCATATATTGTCACGATATTTGATTCTACTCTTCGCCATGGCAGGGGGGGCTCCTCTTGGGGCTGCTGTTGGGGTGGTGACCGGATTGATTCTCAGTTTGGCGGATATTAGTGCTATCTATCAGATGAGCCTGCTTGCTTTTTCTGGAATGCTAGCGGGAATGATGCAGGGTGGTCGAAAAGGTGCAGTATCTATCGGGATGTTGCTAGGATCCACGATCCTTTCCGTCTATTTTACGGGTCCGGGTGATATGATGGCCTCAACATGGGAAACCTGCGTAGCGGTAGTGCTATTTCTTATAACGCCTAAGGCGATGATATCTGCCATTGCT
Source organism: Paenibacillus sp. FSL E2-8871 (assembly GCF_038000345.1). Taxonomy (NCBI): domain Bacteria; kingdom Bacillati; phylum Bacillota; class Bacilli; order Caryophanales; family Paenibacillaceae; genus Paenibacillus; species Paenibacillus sp. FSL E2-8871. The sequence goes on from NZ_JBBOBV010000001.1 coordinate 4,699,836, forward strand.
AAATATGTTCCTGGCACGTCAGATCATAGCCGATCTCAACACGAATATGCGCGAAGGGTCAGGGATTTAACGGCAGAACGGGTGACGCAATTCTCACAGGTATTCCAGCAGCTGTCGAGCAGCTTTGGGCAGATTCCACGTGCCGGAGAAGTAGGGAAGTCAGACCGTGAGATGGAGGATTTCATGAGTACGGTGACAGAGGGGGCCTGTGCAGGATGCATTCGGCGTTCCCACTGCTGGGATGCAAAATTCTATCAGACGTATAGATATATGACAGATATGATGACTACTGTTGAGGAATGCCCTGATATTACGGCAGCTCAGCTGCCTCCGGAATGGAGCCGGATTTGCGGTAAAACGGGTGAAGTACTTGAAGTCATGAAAGGACAATATGATCTTTACCAACATGATATGCGATGGAAAAGACAAATATACGATAGTCGTCAATTTGTTGCCGAGCAGTTATCGGGCGTGTCACAGGTTATGGAGGACCTGGCGCGTGAAATAAAACGTGAGGGACAGGCTATGTATCGTCAGGAAGCTCAAATCCGTGAGACATTGGAGAAATTAGGGCTGTCTATTCATAGTATCGAAATCCTAAGTTTAGATCCTGGGCGTGTTGAAATAGAGGTGGTGCATGCCTATACTCGTGGTTTTGATGAATGCCGTAAAATGATCGCTCCGCTCCTTTCCGACATACTAGATGAGAATATTGCTGTCATGAGCGAGACGGCAGTCCATCCTCGGGAAGGATTGTCGATGGTTACCTTCGGTTCAGCCAAAGCCTTTGAGATAAACACAGGAGTGGCCGTTGTTTCTAAAGGAGGAGATATGTTATCTGGCGATAGCTTCAGTACCGTAGAGCTTGGAAACGGCACCTTTGCAGTATCCATTAGCGATGGAATGGGAAATGGTGAGCGAGCGAGAATGGAGAGTAGTGCCGCCCTCGGTATGTTAGAAAAGCTACTGCAATCCGGTATGGATGAGAAGCTGGCTGTAAAGTCGGTAAACTCTATTCTCTTATTACGTTCTCCTGACGAGTTCTACGCTACCGTTGACATGGCTTTGATCGATCAGTATTCCGCACAGACAACTTTTATGAAGATTGCTTCCGCACCGAGCTTTATCCGGAGGGGTAGTGAGGTCATTCCAATAACCTCTAGCAATCTGCCTATAGGAATCATTAAAGATATCGATGTGGATCTGATCAGCATGCAGCTTCGGGCCGGTGATATTTTGATTATGATGACGGATGGTATTTATGATGCGCCAGGATATGCCGTTAATAAGGAGATATGGATGAAACGGTTGATCCAAGAGCTTGAGGGGGATGATCCTCAAGATTTGGCGGATAGCTTGTTAGATAAGGTAATTCGTTATCAGGGCAATGAGATCCATGATGACATGACGATTGTTGTAAGTCGTGTAGATCATTTCCACCCAGAGTGGTCCAGCCTGCATATGCCTGGTGTTGGCCGAATGGAGCGTCCGCGTACGGTGAGTTAGGAATTTTCTCGGTTTAGGCTTAAGTTTTATGTTTGGTACGCGCGAAGCGCCGTATTGCTTGTGTGTTTAAGCACGCACGAAGTGTCGTGTTGCCTATATATTTGCAGTGCGCGCAATGCGCCGTGCTGCTATAGGAGGTTTAAGTACGCGCGAAGCGTCGTGCGTGCTTGGAAGTCGGGGCGAGTCTGTGATGTGTAACTCGCCGGCCTCTACCATTTACGTTTCAAAGGTTCGCTGACTTTGGAGCGTAATTTTTTAAATCTAAACTGTTTACTAGTGAAGGTACGGAACGGAGAGAAAGTTTGGAGCTGTAGAAGCGGAGCGTTCGCCTTTATTATTTGATTTCAACCGCAGAGGGCGGTTTTAATAGAGAAATCAAATAATAACAGCGATCGAAAGCCCAAACATTTCTCGCAGTTCCCCTATTCACTATCCCCGTAGTTCAGATCACAAATTTCCCCAACAAAAGCGACCGTTTGAAATCTCTCATTTCTGGATATGCTAGAAACAGAGGTTCAAACAAAGGGGGAGTTGAGGGTTATGAAGCAAATTATGCTCATTACTGACGGTTGTTCGAATGTAGGAGAAAGTCCGGTGTTGGCAGCGGCGCATGCCCTGCAGGAGGGAATCACCGTAAATGTGGTTGGTGTAGTTGATTATGGTACGATCGGCGAGCTCGGAAGCCGGGAGATTGCCGACATTGCCAAGGCCGGGGGAGGCCTTAGCCGAATAGTCGGAACGCCACAACTGGCGCAGACGATTCAGATGATGACACGCAAGACCGTGGTTCAGACGATCCAGCAGGCGGTTAATAAAGAGGTAAAAAAGATACTAGGCGATGGCTCATTGGATCAGTTACCTCCTGTTCAACGTTCACAGGTTGTTACAGTTGTAGATGAACTGACAGAAACAACACCGCTGCGCATTGCACTTCTTATCGATGCCAGTGCTAGTATGAAACCTAAACTGGGTGCTGTGGAAGATGCTATCCGCGATTTGGCGCTCAGTTTGGAAGCACGGGAAGGTAAGAGTGAGATTGCTGTGTTCCATTATCCTGGAAATAACAGCAGCGAAGATGCCAAGCTTGATCTAGATTGGACCCATGACATGTCAGGTATTCGTACGTTATTCTCTAAATTACACATGAGAGGCGCGACACCGACGGGTCCAGCTATTTTCAAGGTGCTTGAACATTATCGTTATGATACACTGGATGAACATCGTGGACGCCGACTAAGTGATGACCACGACGAAAGAGAAGGGATGATTGGTGGGTATGTCGTCTAATCCGTCCTATCCTACTGGTACCTTAATTAACGGCAAATGGCGGGGTAACCGTTATGTCGTTGAGCGGATGCTGGGAAGGGGCGCGAACGGAACCGTATATCTTGTGCAAAGAGAAGGCAGACGGGAAAGGTACGCGCTAAAAATCGGATACGATACACTTGAACTTCAATCGGAGATCAATGTACTAACCTCGCTGCAATCACGGCGAAAGCGGAATGAACATCGTGCTCGTCGTGAGAATCCATTGTCTTCTTATTTTTTGGAAGCGGATGATTTTGCGAATGGGGATAATGTCCCCTTTTATGTAATGAGGTATGTTGAAGGCAAACCTCTGCATCATTTTTTATCGAAAAACGGTCCCGACTGGTTAGGCTTGGTAGGGCTTGGTCTGCTTGATAAGCTGCGCACGCTGCATGAATGCGGTTTTGTGTTCGGGGATTTGAAGCCGGAAAACGTCATGGTATCAAAGTACGGCGAAGTGGAGCTGATCGACTTTGGGGGCACAAGTCCTATTGGTCGCAGTGTGAAGCAGTTTACCGAATGGCATGACCGTGGCTTTTGGAATGCAGGCAGCCGCACGAGTGATGAGGGTTATGATCTATTCGCTTTTGCTGTACTGTGCCTCCGTCTTTTGAATGAAGAGGGGCTCAAGAAAGCTGCGCTACAGCTGCCGCAGACAAGAAGTGTAGATGAGCTGTTTAAGCTGGCTAGAAATCTACCCGACAAGAAACTATCCTCTTGGATTTGTTTGGCGTTAAAAGGAGGTTTCACCGGTTCCGCAGATGCTACAGAGCTCTGGCGAAGCCATATTTACAATTCGCGTAGAAAGCGTCCTGATAGTATGGACACACCTCGCTGGCTCAAAAATGCTTTTGGGTTATCCTTGTTTGTGCTTGCCTTTACAATTTATTGGGTATTTCGGTTTTGAACTTATACATATAGTTAGAGAAAAGGGGGGCCGCATATGGAGCAAATGAATGGACTGGTGGAGTCAGTATTGGAGTCAGCAGCCGAGCACGAGCTGTGGGCGCCCCATGACACCATTGTAGTCGCAGTTTCCGGCGGCCCGGATTCTGTGGCTCTTTTGCATGTTTTGCATGAAATAGCAGTAAACGTTATGCCACTTACCTTAATATGCGCTCATGTGAATCACGGATTTAGAGCGGAGTCTAAGGAAGAGGCAGAGCTAGTACGTGGTATGGCTGAACAGTTGGGACTGCCCTTTGAGTTGGCAGAATTCGATATTCCCTCTTTGGCTAAAGAGAGTGGACTCGGTCCTGAGGGGACAGCACGCGAGAAGCGATACGAATTTCTGATTGATACCGCACACCGTTATGGGGCGCGCTCCGTTGCTCTGGCTCATCATGCGGATGATCAGGCAGAAACGGTGATTATGCGTCTATTGCGAGGAAGCGGTTTATCGGGGCTGTCCGGTATCAAGTGGAAAAGAACAGAAAAAAAGGTGGAACTCATTCGTCCATTCCTACGTATTAACAAAACGGCTCTTCTTGGGTTATGTCAGAATGAAGGTTTCACCTATGCCGAGGATGCAACTAATCTGCTGACGAAATACAAGCGGAATGCTGTTCGATTGGAAGTTCTTCCTTTTCTGGAAAGGTATAACGGCAGAGTGAGACAGTCACTTGTGCAGCTTGCGGAAATTGCAGGAGCTGAGGATGAATATATGGAGGCATCTGCGGTAAAATGCTTTGAGGAGCTGGTTTCGGAAGGGGAAGGGAAATATACCTTTAACAGAGCTTCATTTGCGGCCATACCCTCCGCTTTACAACGGCGTTTGATTAAACTAATATTAAATTATCTGTCGGCGGATCTATCTGCCCTTGATTTCTCCAAGATTGAATCTGTACGTCGGGGAACGCTGCAGAGCTATCCCACCACCTGGAGTTTGGATTTAGGTGGAGGCCTGACTTGTGTGCGGCAATATGATATCATCTTGTTCTCGTCCAAGCCCGCGCAGCAACAGGCAAGCTATACATATCGTCTGTTTTTACCGGATTCCGAGCTTAAGCTGGAGGAAATAGGTAAGGTGATGTCGATGGCGGTGCTGGAGAGAGAAAACTTTTTTGTACAGGGGGAGGATTATGGGAAGATGTCGGCTTGGTTTGACCGTGATGAACTGGTCTTTCCACTAACGATACGTTCCCGATTGCCTGGAGATACCATAAGAGTCATGGGATTAAACGGAAGCAAAAAGGTAAAAGATATTTATATTGATGATAAAATACCTGCTGCTGAACGCTCAATGATCCCCCTCGTTTGTGATGGTTTGGGCAATATCGTCTGGATTCCGGGCGTAAGACGCTCGATGCATGCCGCAGTAGGGCGGCAAACGACCTCGATACTTCTATTGTCTCTAGCAGAGCTGGATGACCGTGAAGAAACGTAATGGTCGATGTAAGTCTTTCATAGTATAACTTAGGAGGTTTCGCAAGTTGCAAAATGATATTCAAGAAGTCTTGATCACCGAAGAGGAACTTCAGCAGAAAATTAAGGAGCTCGGTCGAACACTGAGCGAAGAATACGCAGGACGTACCCCTTTAGTCATTTGTGTACTAAAAGGCGCGTTTATATTTATGGCAGATCTGGTTAAAGCCATTACAGTACCTGTTGAGATGGATTTCATGGCAGTATCTAGCTATGGAGCATCCACCAAGTCCTCTGGTGTTGTCAAAATTATTAAGGATTTAGATGTATCGGTAGAAGGCCGCGATATCTTGATCGTTGAAGATATTATTGACAGTGGCCTTACGCTCAGCTATTTGATTGAGCTACTCCGCAACCGCAATGCTGCTTCTATCAATGTGGTTACCTTGTTTGATAAGCCCTCAGGTCGTACGGTTAATCTGGAAGCCAGCTATACAGGCTTCGTGTTGCCAGACGAATTTGTAGTAGGCTACGGATTGGATTATGCCGAGCGGTATCGGAACCTCCCATATGTTGGAGTACTGAAGCCTGAGATTTATTCCAATTGAACTATTGATTGCCTTGATCATACGGATCGGGCACCCTTGGCTTCCTTTATTTGAGGTGTCCCAAGAGGCTATGGTACAATAACTTGAGTGTTGCGAGAGGAGGTAGGGGATGAATCGGTTCATCCGGAATTCTGGTTTTTATTTGATTTTATTTTTAGTCGTGGTGGGTATTGTCCAGTTTGTGAGCAATGGAAATGAAGCCGCCGATTTCCCTAGATACGACGAGTTACGGCAGGAGATCAAGAGCAACAATGTGAAGGATTTGACGGTTCAGTTTGAGGGTAATGCCTTTTTAGTTACAGGCGAATATAGAGAGTTGCCTGCCGATACTAAATCGAAAAGCTTCTCCACATATATTCCTCCAACAGATGCTGCTATTAATGAACTGATTCAAGCTAGTGATGTTAATGGGATTGAATTAACTCAGAAGAAAATGGAAGGTACCAGCATTTGGCTGACATTCCTTTCTTCTATTATCCCGCTAGTCATTATGTTCATCTTGTTCTTCTTCCTGTTTAACCAGGCGCAAGGTGGCGGCGGTAAAGTCATGAATTTCGGCAAGAGCAAGGCTCGGTTATATAATGAAGAGAAGAAGAAAATCAGCTTCGAGGATGTTGCAGGGGCAGACGAAGAGAAGCAAGAGCTTGTCGAAGTCGTTGAGTTCTTGAAAGATCCGCGCAAATTTGCAGCTGTCGGTGCACGTATCCCTAAAGGCGTACTGCTTGTAGGCCCTCCGGGAACAGGTAAAACATTGCTTGCACGTGCAGTAGCAGGTGAAGCCGGTGTTCCTTTCTTTAGTATTTCTGGTTCCGATTTTGTAGAAATGTTCGTGGGTGTCGGTGCTTCTCGGGTACGTGATTTGTTCGAGAACGCTAAGAAGAACGCGCCATGTATTATCTTCATTGATGAAATTGATGCTGTGGGTCGTCAACGCGGCGCCGGACTCGGCGGCGGACATGACGAGCGCGAGCAGACACTTAACCAATTGCTGGTTGAGATGGATGGATTCGGTGGTAACGAAGGCATTATTATTGTTGCGGCAACTAACCGCGCTGATATACTTGATCCTGCATTACTTCGTCCAGGACGTTTTGACCGTCAAATTACGGTTGACCGCCCTGACGTAAAAGGCCGTGAAGCTGTACTTAAGGTTCATGCCCGTAACAAGCCGCTTACGAAAGATGTAAGACTGGATGTTGTCGCTAAACGCACAACTGGATTCACGGGTGCTGATCTAGAGAATCTGCTAAATGAAGCAGCATTGCTAGCTGCACGTCGTAACCGCAAAGATATTTCCATGATTGAAGTGGATGAAGCCATTGACCGTGTTATCGTGGGTACTGAGAAACGTAGTCGGGTTATCAGTGACCGTGAGAAACGCATTGTTGCTTACCATGAAGCAGGCCATACTATAGCTGGTTATTTCCTTGAGCATGCTGATATGGTGCATAAAGTTACAATTATCCCACGCGGACGTGCCGGCGGATATGTTATTATGCTTCCGAAGGAAGATCGGATGATCGTTACCAAGCAGGAGCTTTTGGATAAGGTTACTGGATTACTTGGTGGACGTGTTGCCGAAGAATTGTTTATTGGTGAGATCGGTACGGGCGCATACAGTGACTTCCAACAGGCTACGCGCATCGTGCGTGCCATGATCATGGAGTACGGTATGAGCGATAAGCTTGGACCTATGCAGTTCGGCTCTTCTCAAGGCCAAGTATTCTTGGGTCGTGATATTGGGCATGAACAGAATTATAGTGATTCCATTGCTTATGAGATTGATCAAGAAATGCAGAACTTTATTACTTCGAGCTACGAACGTTGTAAAGAACTGTTGCTCAAACACTCTAAAGAAATGCACTTGATTGCCAATACGTTACTTGAGAAGGAAACACTTGAGCTTGATCAGATTAAAGAGCTGATTGAACAAGGATTCCTTTCTGAAGATGGTAAGGCTGAGGGTGGCGAAGGCGTTGCGCTTGAAGTTGGCGAACCTGTCATTGATAATATCGGTGATGTGCGTGTCCGCATTCAAGGCAAGTCTGAAGATACTGATTCCACGCCTCCGAACCTATCAAAGGAAATCCCGAACAAACCTGAATCTGAGGGTAATGACGGATCTGATGATGACAATAAAGGCGGCGGAACTAGCCTTACCTAAGCAGGATCACTATTCATAAGATGTAAATTAATCCGGTGAGCGTAATTGCTCTCCGGATTTTTTATTTTAATTTTTAGGTAATTTCATGCTTGGAAGCCTGTCTAGTCACATTGACAGGGGCTGGAACGTTGTGTACATTAGTGATTAATATTACTTACTATTAACATCAGCTTATTCATTTTTTCGGATGATGGCTCATGCCATTTGATAACATCGCACCGGCGTAAAGCCGCGAAGATTTAAGGGGGAGAACAATCGGTGGAAGCTCTGGCACTTGAGCGTAAGCAGGAACAGAATCGAGAACTTCGTATACGTCTTGAACAGCTTAAGAAGGAAAGAAACGCAATCATTTTAGCTCATTATTATCAACGTGATGAAATTCAGGAGGTTGCTGATTTCCGGGGAGACTCTTTTTTACTCGCTCAGAAGGCTGCAGAGACTGATGCAGAGGTTATCGTATTCTGCGGTGTTCATTTCATGGGGGAAAGTGCTAAAATTCTGGCTCCAAACAAAACCGTCCTTATTCCTGATGAACGTGCAGGCTGCCCAATGGCTGATATGGTTAATGTAGACGGTTTGCGTAAGCTTAAAGCGCAACATCCAAATGCTAAAGTGGTGACTTATATCAACTCGTCTGCAGAGATTAAAGCGGAAACTGATATCTGTTGTACCTCTGCCAATGCCGTGAAAGTAATCGAATCCCTCGATGCTGAAGAAATTATCTGGGTACCCGATAAGAATCTTGGTCAATACGTACAAGATCAGACCGGCAAAAAACTGATTATCTGGGAAGGCTATTGCAACACTCATGATATGTTGACTGTTAAAGATGTAGTAGAAATGAGAGCGAAGTACCCAGAAGCAGAATTTGTAGTTCATCCAGAATGTCGTCCGGAAGTAGTGGCCATGGGTGATTATGTAGGTAGTACTACATCCATTCTCGAGTATTGCCGGAAATCTGACCGTAAGCAATTTATCGTTGGAACTGAGGATGGTACAGGATATCAGCTTCGTAAAGATAGTCCGGATAAAGAATTCCATTTTGCTACAAAATTTCTTGTTTGTCCTAATATGAAAGTTAACAATCTAAAAAAACTGGTGAAATGCCTGGAGACGATGAAGCCACAAATCTATGTACCGCCTGCTGTCGCCGACAAAGCCAGAACTTCCCTAGAGCGCATGCTACAAGTCCGGTAGTATGCGCTACTCTTTCGTTGAAACAGGTGAAACGCGGTCATGATTCCACAATATTTGGTTGATTTTGATCTTCGGGATATTCCTAAAGTAAAGACAGATTGTATTGTTATCGGTTCAGGGATTGCCGGATTGTTCACGGCTATTAAAGCTAGTGAAGATCGGCGTGTCATTATGATCACAAAGAAATCAGTAATGGAGAGTAATACTCGCTATGCACAGGGGGGGATCGCAGCTGTAATAGCTGAGGACGATTCCCCTGCTTACCACCGGCAGGATACATTAATGGCGGGAGCAGGTCTTTGCTCATCCACAGCTGTCGATGCACTTGTTAATGAAGGACCAGATAGAGTTCATGAGCTAATTCGTTTAGGTACTCTTTTTGATAAGGAAGATGGGGTACTGGCTTTGACGCAGGAAGGAGCGCATAGTCACCGTCGTATTTTGCATGCTAATGGAGATGCTACAGGTTATGAGATTGTTCGTGCCTTGGCTGAACAGGTAGCTGAACATGAGAACATTGAGGTGTGGGATGATCATTATGTCATTGATCTCATCACTGAAGGTGGAGAATGTGTAGGCGCATTGTTGCAGCGTCCCGGCGGCGGACGGTTATTCCTGCAAGGGGATGCGACTATTTTGTGCTCTGGTGGAGCAGGACAATTATTTAGATACACTACCAACCCTGAAGTAGCTACAGGCGACGGGGTAGCCATTGCTTATCGTGCCGGGGCTCATATACGAGATATGGAATTTATTCAATTTCATCCTACAGCATTGAGTTATCCTGGAGCTCCTAGATTCCTAATCTCCGAAGCAGTCCGTGGGGAAGGAGCGGTATTGCGCAATATTAATGGAGAGCGGTTCATGGAACGATATCATGAGTTGCTTGAGCTAGCCCCACGAGATATTGTAGCTCGGGCTATTGTAAGTGAAATGGAGCTTACAAAGTCAACGTTTGTCTATTTGGATATTACGCATGAATCCCCAGAAATGGTGAAGCATCGTTTCCCTACAATACATGAGACCTGTATGGGCTATGGACTGGATATTACAAGTGATTGGATTCCAGTGGCTCCAGCTGCGCATTATATGATGGGGGGCATTAAGACCGATCTAAATGGGGAGAGTACGATTCCTCGCTTGTTTGCTTGCGGGGAGGTTTCTTCCACAGGCGTACATGGGGCTAATCGATTAGCAAGCAATTCATTATCAGAAGCAGTTGTTTTTGGACATCGTATTATTGAGCGGATTCGCCAATTATCTCCGCTTGGACGTGATGTTACATCAGTTAGTAGCAACGAAGGGCGTGTTGATTCGCCAACTCAAGCTATTGTGGAACGCCGTTTGAAGCTACAAAAGGTAATGGTTCGATATGCTGGATTACGACGTAATGAAGAGACCTTGTCTAAGGGAATAGAAGAATTGAAACGGCAGCTACCCATCTTTGGATCCGTATTGACTAAACGTGAGGAATACGAGTTCGCTAATATGCTGACCTGCTGTTTGCTCGTGACAGAGTCTGCTCTAGCACGGGAAGAGAGTCGCGGGGCACATTACCGTGAGGATTACCCGCAGCGAAGTGATGATCAGTGGCGCAAGCACCTGCTTCAAATTCGCGATCTGGGAATAGTGGAGGAATTAAGCGATGATGTTTAATGGTTACAATGAAGAACTAGTACAATCCATTAAGGCTTGGCTGCGGGAAGATGTAGGTTCCGGTGATGTAACAACACAAATGACAATACCTGTTGGCCATGAATCTAAAGGGATTATTCATGCTAAAGAAGATGGCGTAATTTGTGGTATCCCGATTGCAGAGTTGGTTTTTGAAATTGTTGATCCTACGCTTAGCTTTACAGCCCTTGTAGAAGAAGGTCAAGCAGTGACAAAAGGGACTGTAATTATTGAGGTAGAGGGAAGCACACATGCAATTCTTACGGGTGAACGGCTTGCACTCAACTTGATGCAGCGTCTTTCCGGTGTAGCATCACGTACGTCATCTTTCGTACAGGTGCTCGATGGATTACCGACTCGTCTAGTAGATACACGTAAGACTACACCAGGACATCGTATGCTGGAAAAATATGCAGTTCGTGTTGGTGGAGGCTTTAATCATCGCTTTGGTCTATATGATGCGGTTATGATCAAGGACAATCATATCAAAGGTGCAGGTGGTATTAGGCAGGCAGTAGGTCGTGCGCGGAAGAACATTCCACATACGATGAGCATTGAAGTAGAGACTGAGAACTTAGAGCAAGTCGAAGAGGCGCTGGCAGCAGGTGCTGATATTATTATGCTTGATAATATGTCTAACGAGATGATGAAGCAAGCGGTGGCTAGGATTAAAGCTAAAGCTCCACATGTCAAGACAGAGGCCTCCGGCAATGTATCGTTAGAAACGGTTCGTGGGATCGCAGAAACAGGTGTGGATGTGATTTCTGTAGGACGCCTTACGTACTCCTTTTCCAGTCTGGATATTAGTCTAGACCTTAATGCCAAGAAGGAAGGGTCCTCATCATGATGCTTGCTGTCGATGTCGGTAATACCAATATTGTTCTCGGTGTATACAGAAAGCGCGAATTGTTACATCATTTTCGGCTAAGTACTGCGCGCCAATCCACCGTGGACGAATATGGAGTGCTGATACACAATCTTTTTCAGATGTCAGGGATCTCTGTTAAAGATGTGGAAGGTGTAATTATATCCTCGGTAGTTCCACCTCTGGTTAAGACTATCGTGGATATGTGTATAAAGTATATAGGCAAAGATCCGTTACTCGTAGGACCAGGGATAAAAACGGGACTTAATCTTCGCTATGAGAATCCGCGTGAGATTGGCGCAGACCGGATTGTTAATGCTGTGGCTGCGATTGAACAATATAAATGTCCGCTTGTTGTTGTTGATTTTGGTACGGCTACGACCTTCGACTGTATCGATGCAGGGGCTAATTATCTTGGAGGAGCGATTGTTCCGGGTCTTGTTATTTCTACAGAGGCCTTATACCAGCGGGCGTCGAAACTGCCACGAATTGAGTTGGAGAAGCCTAAAAAGGTTATCGGACGTAATACAGTTCACGCTATGCAGGCTGGTATTATTTTTGGGTATGCAGGCCAAGTCGAGGGGATTGTAAAGCGTATCAAAATCGAGATGAACGCTCCGGAACTGAAGGTTATTTCTACTGGAGGCCTCGCTTCGCTAATTGCGGGGGAGACGGATTGTATCGACGAAGTAAATCCTATGTTAACACTAGAAGGATTACGAATTATTTATGACCGTAACCAATAAAGATAAAGAAGCCTAAAGGGCGAAGAGATAGGAGGGCTATGCACCCAATGGAAAAAAAGAAGGATCGACTTATCCGTGGAACGGCTATGAATGGTAAAGTGAGAGCGTTTGCTGTCCGCACAACAGAATTGGTCGAGGAATTGCGGCGCAGACATGATACGTATCCAACGGCTACAGCCGCACTTGGACGTACAGTTACCGCTGCAGCCATGATGGGCGCTATGCTCAAAGGAAGAGAGAAGCTATGTATCATGGTCAAAGGGGATGGACCGATCGGGCAAATCGTTGCGGAGTCCAATGCGTTGGGAGAAGTGTGCGGTTATGTACACCATCCTCACATTCACTTACCTAGCAATAGTATGGGCAAATTGGATGTTGCTGGAGCCGTAGGAACTGAAGGGTTCATTGATATTATAAAGGATTTAGGTTTGAAGGAACCTTATCGAGGTAGTATTCCTATCATCTCCGGAGAACTTGCGGAAGATTTCACTTATTATTTCGCTGTTTCTGAACAAACCCCAGCTGCAGTTGGATTAGGTGTATTAGTGGATACCGATGAGTCAGTGATTGTAGCCGGAGGGTTTATCGTGCAGCTTCTTCCAGGACTGACGGATGCGGAGATTACGGAGATCGAAAAAGCTCTAGGGGCTATGCCTTCCGTGACAACACTTCTTGATCAGGGTCTAGAGCCAGAAGAAATGCTGCGTTTTCTTTTGCCGGATGCGGTAGTTATGGATGAACTGGATATTAACTTTGCTTGTCAATGTTCGCGTGAGCGGGTAGAGCAGACATTGGTTAGCTTAGGGCAAGATGAACTGGAGAGATTAATTGCAGAAGATGAGCAGGCTGAAGTTGTATGTCATTTTTGTAACGAGGCTTATGTTTTTAATAAGGACGAATTACAGGTCATTTTAGAACAAGCGAAATCGTAGGGCATGGGATGATGACGAGACAGGAACGTGCACTTCGCAATACGGTTGTTATTCTGGCTGTTGCAACTTTAATGCTTGGGGGCCTATTGTTCTGGAGCTTACGCGCCATGGCTCTTCTAAAAGGGGATACAACAGAAAACGAAACACCGGATGCAGCGACTGCAGGCGGACAACCGATAACAGATAAGCAGTGGATGGATGAGCTCAAAAAAAAGCATGGCCACGAAGTGCTGGTTGGAATGATCAATCATATTGTTGTGGAGATGGAAGCAAAGGCTCTGGGGATTACCGTGACCGACGATGAGGTTGAGCAAGAACTTGCACGAACTATGGTTGGATACGGATCGGAAGAACAGTATTATGCACAAATGCAGTCTCAGCTGGGATTATCTCGTCAGGAAGTGTTCGCAGAAACGGCTTATCGTCTGACCTTACAAGCAATAGCCACTGATGGTATTACGATTAAGGAAGCTGATATCGATACTTATTTAGACCAAAATACGGAGCGTTTCACTCCCAAAAGGGAATTGGAACTCTCCATGATTAAGGTTTCATCTTATGATGAAGGCGAGCAAGTAATGGATCGCTTGGAGCAGGGTGAGAATTTTGCTGATTTAGCTAGGGAAGTTTCCATTGATGCAGAGAGTCGGCAGCAAGGAGGCCGTTTGGGCAAAGTAGAGGAAGACGATCCTTTTTGGCCTGAGGGACTGCTTAAGACCGCTGCTAGTTTGGATGAGGGTGATATAGCGGGGCCGATTCAGGCGGAGGACGACTTCGCTATCATTCGACTAGAGAGTATTCACACACAAAATATTCCTGATCAAAAGGAAATTCGAGCGCTGATACGTCAAGAGCTGGCGTTGGAGCAAGCACCCCCTTTACAACAAGTGGAGAGTGATTTGCGCACGAAATATGATGTGGCAATAAATATTGACAACAGCCTGCAAGATTGATAATATGATATTAACGTAAAACCTACCGTTTTAGTCGGAAATAACTAACGGTGGTCCAATATCTATACCCCTTTATAGCAGTTATTATTGCATAATAGGGACACACATACAGAAGAGTAAAGTCACAATTTACGTTCTTATATCGCATTTATCATTCTAAGGAGGTTTTTGCTCATGGCTAAAGTCGTTAACAACGTAACAGAATTGATCGGAGGTACTCCGCTCGTTCGTTTGAATCGTCTGGCACAGGAAGGCTCCGCAGATATTTATTTGAAATTGGAATATCAGAATCCGGGATCAAGCGTAAAAGACCGTATCGCAATCAGCATCGTTGAAGAAGCTGAACGTGAAGGTCTACTGAAACCTGGAGGTACAATTGTAGAAGCAACCAGTGGTAACACTGGTATTGGCTTGGCACTTGTGGCTGCGGCTAAAGGTTATAAGGCAGTTATCGTAATGCCGGAAACCATGAGCTTGGAACGCCGTAATCTACTTCGTGCATACGGAGCAGAATTGGTTCTGACTCCAGGATCGGAAGGCATGAATGGTGCGGTTAAGAAAGCGGAAGAAATTCTGAAAGAGAACCCAAGCTATTTCCCATCGGAGCAATTCAAGAATAAAGCGAACGTGAAGATCCACCGTGAGACCACTGGACCTGAAATCGTTGAAGCTATTGAGTCTATCGGAGGCCCACTGGATGCTTTTATTGCAGGTATCGGAACAGGTGGAACGATCACGGGTGCAGGTGAAGTGCTGAAGAGCAAATATCCTGACGTGAAGATCTATGCTGTGGAGCCTGCTGCTTCTCCAATCTTGGCAGGAGGCAAACCAGGCCCTCACAAAATTCAGGGTATCGGAGCAAACTTCATTCCTGAAATCCTGAACCAGGACATTTATGATGAGATCATCCATGTTGAGAACGATGAAGCATTCGAAACTGCACGCCGTGTAGCTAAAGAAGAAGGCGTCTTGTCTGGCATTTCTTCCGGTGCAGCAGTATTTGCAGCACTTAAGGTTGCTAAAGACCTCGGTCCTGGCAAGAAGGTAGTTGTCATCATCCCAAGTAATGGTGAACGTTACCTGAGTACACCACTTTACAATTTCGAAGCGTAATTGTTTGCAATAACGTAATTTATAAGAGTCTTCATACCACTTTTCTGGTGGTGATGGAGACTCTTTTCGTTGATTATATGGGCAAAAGGTTCTGTTGATATACTACACCCTAGACGTGTTAATTTTATATTTTTGAAAAATGCTAAGGTTTTTACCGAAGACTCAAAAGCCATATTAATTTCCTATAGCTGGGGGCTTTTCAATAATGCCTTAAGTACAGTATACTGACAGGCAATATACTACTGATGATTAATAATAAGTAATTGCTAGATAAAACTAAGCAAATGCTTACGAAGTAAGTTTTATTGCGAAGTGATGTCTATGATGTAATGGCTTCATAAAACTAAGCAAATGCTTACGAAGCGAGTTTTATTGCGAAGTGATGTCTACGATGTAATGGCTCCATAAAACTTTTAGGAGGATGGCTTTGGAAATCATAACGACATGGAATGAGTGGGAACAATGGGCAGCTGAAGACTGGAGCATGTTCCCCTTGATTATAAAATCACCCAAGTGCTCGGGGGAATTGCCCGCATCCTGGAAGAAGGCCTGGGAACTAGCTTCCGAATACTCCGTAGTGTTGGAGAGTGGCAAGGGTGGCCGCTATACGTACTTAGGTTTAAATCCTGTATCAATATTAAAAGGCAAGGGAGAAGGCGCTGAGGTGTTTAGCCTTTCTCCCGAATCATTGGGTCATACAGCCGATGAGGGTTCACATGAGACTACAACGCTGATAGGTCAGCCGCTAGAGCTGCTACAGCAGTGGATGTCAGGCTTCACCTCGCCAAGTCTAAACGTTCAGGGCATTCCTCCATTTACCGGTGGATGTATTGGATTTCTAGGGTACGATGTGGTTCGCTCATTGGAGCGTTTACCGTCTCTCGCACAAGATGATCCCGGTTTTCCTGATTATCTCTTTATGAGGATGGATGAGGTATGGATTTATGATCACGAAGAGCATGTGCTTTATTGTGCTGTTCACGTCCCGGTTCCAGCAGAATGTGGGATGGAGGATTTGCAGAACCTTTATCTCGGTGCTATAGAACAGGCTGGACGAATGGTAGAGCAGTGGCAGTTGGTATCCGCTGCTTCGGGATTGAACGAAGAGGTCAAAGGTAGCATTGAGGCCCTCACAGATTCCTCAGGGGAGTGGCCGGGTATGACCTCGGCCTTCTCACCTGAGAAGTTCCAGCAGGCCGTGCTGGACGTTCAGGAATACATCCGCCAAGGCGATGTATTTCAAGTGAACCTCTCGCTGCGCCAGGAGGCGCAGCTGAAGTCCTCGCCGGAGGATGTTTACGAATGGCTGCGCAAGCTCAATCCGTCCCCGTACATGGGGCTCTTGCGGTCGCCCGGCTTCGCGCTATCCAGCGCTTCACCGGAGCTGCTCGTCAAGCTGCACGGGGACAAAGTGAGCGCACGGCCAATCGCCGGCACCCGGCGGCGAGGCCTGACTCCCGCGGAGGATGCCGCCATGGAGGCGGAGCTTCGCGGGAGCGAAAAGGAGATCGCCGAGCATATTATGCTTGTCGATCTGGAGCGCAACGACATCGGGCGTGTCGCTGCATATGGATCCGTCAGCGTGCCTGAGCTGATGACGGTGGAGCGTTACTCTCATGTGATGCATCTCGTTTCGCAGGTAGAGGGCCAGGTCGCACCGGATAAGGATGCTTATGCTGTAATCGCAGCATTGTTCCCAGGGGGAACGATTACAGGCGCGCCCAAAGTAAGAACAATGGAAATCATTGAAGAGCTGGAACCGGTTCGGCGTGGGCCGTATACAGGATCCATGGGCTTTATTGACTATAACGGAAATATGGAATTAAATATTATTATTAGAACACTGGCTGTAAAGGATGGAGTCGGATATATTCAGACAGGTGCGGGCATCGTGATCGACTCTGATCCATACCGTGAATACCGTGAATGCCATAATAAAGCCAAAGCGGTAGTAAAGGCAGTACTCTGTAGTGAGTTACAGCAGGAATCCCAAACTACCAGCGGCGCCGAAGGGGGAGAAACACTGTGATCTTGGTCATCGATAATTATGATTCCTTTACGTATAACCTCGTACAGTATTTGGGTGAACTTGGGGAAGAGGTTAAAGTACACCGCAACGATGAAATTACCATTGAAGAGATTGAAAAAATGGCTCCCGATCATATTTTAATTTCTCCAGGACCATGTACACCTAATGAAGCGGGGATCAGTTTGGAATTGTTACATCATTTCAAAGGTATTATTCCGATCTTCGGCGTATGCCTTGGGCATCAGGCGATAGGCCAAGCATTTGGTGGAAATGTTATTCGTGCAGAGCGTTTGATGCATGGAAAGACATCCCCGATTCATCATAAGGGCACGTCGGTTTTTGAAGGTCTGGAGTCTCCTTTTACGGCAACGAGATATCATTCTTTGATTGTAGAGCGCGAGAGTCTGCCGGATTGTCTGGAGATTACAGCGGAGACTGAAGAAGGGGAGATTATGGCACTGCGCCATAAAGAATACCCTATCGAAGGTGTGCAATTCCATCCGGAATCGATTATTACGGATCATGGTCATACGATGCTGCGTAATTTCTTGAAACGGAGAGCCGGAGAAACGGCATGAAATATATAGGATTTAACAATGGTGTCATTGATGCAAGACAAGCCGTGGTTTCCGCCCTGGATCACGGTTTTTTATACGGCATAGGATTGTTCGAGACCTTTCGGACGTATGGGGGAGTGCCTTTTCTGCTGGAGCGTCATTTGAAGCGTATGGCGGAGGGCTGCAAGGAGCTTGGTATTCCATTTGCGCAGGATGTTGAACAGCTGCAGGAGTGGATCCAGCGTGTTATGGACAAAAATGAATTAAAAGAAGCTTATATACGCTATACCGTGACCGCTGGTGAGGATATTCTCGGATTACCTGCGGGCGACTATTGCGAACCCAATCATTTGCTGTACATCAAAGCGCTGCCGAAAGTATCCGAAAAGATATATAGCGAAGGCAAAGACCTGCAACTGTTGTCCTTACGGCGTAACACTCCGGAGGGAGCAGTGCGATTCAAGTCTCTGCATTATATGAATAATATTTTGGCCAAGCGTGAGCTTAGGGGCTATGCCTCTGCGGCGAATGGTGCTGAAGGACTGATGTTGACTGCACAAGAGATCATAGCAGAGGGCATTGTCAGCAACATCTTTTTTATAAAAAACAATATTCTCCACACTCCAGATATCTCAACTGGAATTCTACCGGGAATTACCCGGGAAATGGTAATGGAGCTGGCTCGTAGTGCTGGAATCAGGGTAGAAGAGGGCGCATATCATTGGGGGCAGTTGAAAATAGCCGACGAAGTATTTCTTACTAATTCCGTACAAGAAATTGTCCCGGTCACAACGCTTTGGGAAAAAGATAAAAAATTTACCGTAGGCGATGGCCTTTGCGGCAGAATGACTTCGGATTTGATTTCATTCTATAGAGAAAGGACGGGAATACCGAAATGAGACCAGCCATATTCAAGCGGACATACCGCTGTGGAGATACTGATTTGGAATTAGGAAATCGAACGCTGATTATGGGCATCCTGAATGTAACCCCGGATTCTTTTTCAGATGGAGGACTTTGGGATGATCCGGACAAAGCAGTAGAACATGCGCTACAAATGGCCGCAGACGGTGCTGATATTATAGATATTGGTGGAGAATCTACCCGTCCTGGTCATAAACCAGTGGGGCTTAAAGAGGAATTAGCTCGTGTATTGCCTGTCATCGAGAGTATTCATCGAGCGGCACCGCATATTCCGTTATCTATAGATACCTACAAAGCTGAAGTGGCACGCCAAGCTATTGCTGCTGGTGCCCATATCATTAATGATATATGGGGCTGTAAAGCTGATCCGGAAATGGCGGCAGTGGCAGCTGCTGCGGACTGTCCCATTATTTTGATGCATAACCGGCAGGACCGTGATTATACGAATCTAAGTGCGGATATGTCGGCAGACCTTAAGGAAAGTATTGATCTTGCTTTAGCCGCAGGAGTGAAGCCGGCCAATATCATCTTGGATCCAGGGATCGGCTTTGCGAAGGATTTTAATGAAAATTTGCAGGCGATGATGCTTTTGGACGGGTTGACTGAGTTTGGCTATCCACTGTTACTGGCGACTTCACGCAAAAAATTCATCCGGACCGTACTTGATTTACCCGCTGATGATGTTGTGGAAGGTACCGCAGCTACAGTAGCCTTTGGTATTGCTCAGGGCTGCCAGATCGTACGAGTGCATGATGTGTCCCTAATAAAACGAACGGTCAAGATGTGTGATGCGATGTTGTATGCTGCACCTTTATTGGTGCGTGAATAAAGATATTTTATAAAAAGGGCGGGTTTAAAGATGGATAAAATGACACTGCATCGAATGGAATATTACGGATATCATGGTGTGTTTGAAGAAGAGCGTAAGCTGGGCCAACGTTTTTACATTGATTTGGAGCTGGAACTTGATCTACAGGGAGCGGGCCAGAACGATGATTTGAACCAAACCGTAAACTATGCTGAAGTGCATGAACTGGTCAAAAACATTGTCGAAATAAAGTCCTTTAAGTTAATTGAAGCTCTGGCAGAATATATTGCATCCTCCGTACTGGACACTTATACTGTTATCAATGCAGTAACGGTAAAGGTAACTAAACCGCATCCGCCATTCGACATTCATTTTCAGGGAGTGACTGTGGAGCTGCGCAGAACTAGAAAGTGAGAACAAAGTCCATGAATATACATTCCACCTCTGAAGAATCAGAGGCTTATATTGCTTTAGGGGCTAATTTGGGCGACCGTGAGGGCACGCTGTCAGAGGCTTTGAACAGACTGAATAATCATGATGAAATATCGGTAGTTCGCTGCTCCAAAGTCTACGAGACAGAGCCAGTAGGTTATTTAGATCAGCCGCAGTTTCTTAATATGGCAGCAGCTTTGCGCACGACGCTTGCGCCAGAGACCTTGCTGGAAGTAATGCTGGGGATCGAAACGCAACTGGGTCGTATCCGGGATATTCGCTATGGACCGAGAACGGTAGATCTAGATTTATTGTGGGTAGAGGGCCAGACACTTGATACTCCGCATTTAACGTTACCGCATCCGCGTATGTTTGAGCGTGCATTTGTAATGCTTCCGCTCAGTGATATCGTTCCACAGAATGAACAGTCTTCCGGACTCCGCAAGTTGATTACAGCAGCGCTTCAAGACATAGACGGGAAGGAAGGAATTCGGTTGTGGACAACAAGCGTATGGGACGGAGGGTCAGGGCATTCCGCAAGCTAAAAGGCTATACTCAGCAGGAACTTGCGGATCTCACTGGGATTTCCTTGGCTGTGCTTGGCGCAGTCGAGAGGGGCAATAGACGTTTGGAAGATCAAATTTTAGATAAAATTGCGAATGTCCTAGGGGTTACAACCGAAGAATTGGTAAACCCTGACTCATAATTTTTAAGCAATTTAAATAGGAATAATGGAAGTGATACGAATGCTGAAGATTGGCGACATTGAGATGAAAAATCAAGTTGTTCTGGCACCTATGGCTGGGGTGTGCAATCCGGCCTTTCGTCTAATCGCTAAAGAGTTTGGTACAGGTTTAGTCTGTGCGGAAATGGTGAGCGACAAGGCTATTATTCACGGGAATACGCGTACTCGCGAAATGTTGTTTGTAGATGAACGGGAAAAACCGCTTAGTTTGCAGATTTTTGGCGGGGATAGAGAATCACTGGTGCAAGCAGCTAAAGTGGTTGATAAAGAAACCAATGCTGATATTATCGATATCAATATGGGATGCCCAGTGCCTAAAGTAACTAAATGTGATGCGGGAGCCCGCTGGCTTTTGAATCCCGATAAAATCTATGAAATGGTCTCTGCGGTTGTCGATGTTGTCGATAAACCCGTAACCGTGAAAATGCGGATTGGCTGGGATAGCGAGCATATTTTTGTCGAAGATAATGCACGTGCAGTAGAACGTGCCGGTGGCAAGGCTGTCAGTGTACATGGACGAACACGGGAGCAACTCTACACGGGGCGTGCGGATTGGAATTATATCAAGATGGCAAAAGAAGCGGTCTCCATTCCGGTTATCGGCAATGGTGATGTCAATACACCTGAAGATGCTCGGGCTATGCTTGATCAGACCGGTTGTGATGGCGTGATGATCGGGCGTGGTGCGCTAGGTAACCCATGGATGCTGTATCGTACGATTCAGTATTTAAGCACCGGGGAACTGATGCCTGAACCTGGATTGGATGAGAAGATTAAGGTTGCCATTCTTCATATGGATCGGCTGGTTGCACTTAAGGGAGAAGCAGTAGCCGTTCGGGAGATGCGTAAGCATATGGCTTGGTATTTAAAAGGCCTGAAGTCTGCTGCACGAGTAAAGGATGTGCTCATGTTAGAGACAGAACGTGATGGAATGGTGAAGATTTTGAATGATTTTGTCGTTCAACTAAAGCATGAAGAAGAGAATAAGGGTAATGAAATGTCTGCTTCGGCAGTATAAACGTTGTTTTCCTTACGCTTTTTGAACACATCCCACTTTATATGTGGTGTCATTGACATTTTGTAGCGGTTCCAATATAATTTCACAGTATAAAATCGCCGTTACAGTAAGAGCAATGCAGCAGGGAGGGTTCTTATCCTCCTAGATTAGCATATAGTATGGTGTTTTCAATAAATGTATACGACAGGAGAATCGGTTGAGATGAGCGATAAAGAAGTCATCCTTACGCCGGACGGGCTAAAGCGTCTGGAAGATGAGCTGGAATTCCTCAAATCTGTGAAACGCCGCGAGGTTGCTGAACGGATTAAGGTAGCGATTGGCTACGGAGATATCAGTGAGAACTCGGAGTATGAAGACGCGAAGAATGAGCAGGCTTTTATCGAAGGACGCGTTATCACCTTGGAGAAGATGCTTCGCAACGCGCGCATCATTAATAGCGACGAGATCGTTACTGATGTGGTAAGTATCGGTGTTACTGTAAGTGTTGAAGATTTGGAATATGGTGACACTATGGAATACACGATCGTAGGTACAGCGGAGTCCGATCCACTAAATAATAAGATCTCCAACGAAAGTCCAGTAGGCAAAGCCATCATCGGCAAGAAAATAGGCACGATTGTTGACGTTAATACACCTGCAGGCGTTATTCAATATAAAATTCTCGATATCAGAATGAAGTAGTGTACAGATCTTATAGTCTGTAAATAGATGTGCTGCCGAATGTATAAGTAGTTTTGTTGTATGCAGGCAGATAAGGGAACATTGTTTGGGAAAGCTTCCTTAGGGAAGCTTTTTTTCAAAATATAAGGGATTTATATCTGCAAGGGGATGAATAGCATGACCGAGGAAATGAATAATGTGGAGAATGCAGAGAACGAACTTAGTGAGCTTTTGCAAATCCGCCGTGCCAAATTGGACGAGCTAAGAGGACTTGGTATCGATCCTTTCGGCAAAAAGTATGAGCGTACAGCTAACGCTGGCGACCTAGTATCGAAGTATGATGGACTTTCTAAAGAAGAATTGGACGAGCTATCTGTTGAAGTCAGCATAGCGGGTCGCATTATGGCAAAACGTGTTATGGGTAAAGCCAGTTTTGCGCATATCCAAGATCTCAGTGGAAGAATTCAGCTTTATGTTCGTCAAGACAGCATTCCTGAAACGCAATACGCAGCGTTCAATGTTCTCGATCTAGGAGACATCATCGGCGTTCGCGGAACAGTATTCAAAACCAAAACAGGTGAGACCTCCATCAAAGTGCATAATCTCGAAGTCTTGTCCAAGTCCTTGTTGCCGCTTCCTGAGAAATATCATGGTCTTAAAGATGTAGAGCTGCGTTACCGTCAGCGCTATGTTGATTTGATTATTAATCCGGAAGTTCAACAGACCTTTATTGCTCGTTCAAGAATCATTCAATCTATGCGTCGTTATTTGGATTCACTTGGCTATCTTGAAGTTGAGACACCTACACTTCATGCGATTGCTGGTGGAGCTGCAGCGCGTCCGTTCATTACTTACCACAACACGCTTGAAATGCAGCTTTATATGCGTATTGCTATTGAGCTTCATTTGAAACGTCTTATTGTTGGTGGACTGGAAAAAGTATACGAAATAGGTCGTGTATACCGTAATGAAGGAATTTCGACTCGTCACAATCCTGAGTTTACTATGATTGAGCTGTATGAAGCTTATGCTGATTACAAGGACATCATGAACCTTACGGAGAATATGATCGCTCATATTGCCCAAGAGGTATTAGGAACTCAACAGGTCGACTATCAAGGTAAGCCGGTAGATCTGTCGCCAGGATGGCGTCGTGTAACTATGGTTGATGCCGTTAAAGAAGTAACCGGTGTTGATTTCAGTGTTCATATGACAGATGAGGAAGCACAGGCTCTGGCAAAAGAGCACCGTGTACCTGTAGAAAAGCACATGTCTTTTGGTCATATCCTTAATGCTTTCTTCGAGCAATTTGTAGAGGAAACTCTGATTCAGCCTACCTTTGTAATGGGACATCCGGTTGAAATCTCACCACTGGCGAAGAAAAACGATGAGGATCCACGCTTCACCGATCGTTTTGAATTGTTTATTGTGGGTCGTGAACATGCGAATGCATTTAGTGAATTGAATGATCCGATCGACCAGCGTCAACGCTTTGAAGCTCAAATCCAGGAGAAAGAGCAAGGTAATGACGAAGCTCATGAAATGGACGATGACTTTATCCGTGCTTTGGAATATGGTATGCCTCCTACAGGTGGACTGGGAATCGGTGTAGACCGTTTGATCATGTTGCTTACCAATTCTGCATCTATTCGTGACGTACTGCTATTCCCGCATATGCGCAACCGTACAAACGAATAGTATTTATACAACAATGAGCACAGGGGAGCTGTCTAGCGGCGGTTCTCCTTGGCTACTGTTGATCAGAAGGTAAAGATTCTGGTATCGTTATGAGGATATATAGCTTAATACTAATTTGTTTGAAAAAAAGTGTTGCAATGAATCTCTATACGTGATATATTCTAAGTCCGGCCAAGAAATACACATGCCGAGCTCGAAAAAGAAGTTAAAAAAAGAGCTTGACATTAAATAGCCGAACGTGATATAGTATAAGAGTTGCTGCTGAGACATTAAACGGCGCCAACGAGAACTTGATCTTTGAAAACTGAACAACGAGTGAGTAGGAAATCACGAAAGTGAAATCCAAAACTGATGAGTTTCACAGCGTATTTTACGCTTTTGAAATTTCATCGTGAGAATTAATTTTCTCGTCAGATGTTTCAAAATGAGCATATCGCTCTTTTCAATACTAATTGGAGAGTTTGATCCTGGCTCAGGACGAACGCTGGCGGCGTGCCTAATACATGCAAGTCGAGCGGAGTTATTTTGAAAGCTTGCTTTCAAAATAACTTAGCGGCGGACGGGTGAGTAACACGTAGGCAACCTGCCCCTTAGACTGGGATAACTACCGGAAACGGTAGCTAATACCGGATAATTTCTTTTTTCTCCTGAAGGAAGAATGAAAGACGGAGCAATCTGTCACTGAGGGATGGGCCTGCGGCGCATTAGCTAGTTGGTGGGGTAACGGCCCACCAAGGCGACGATGCGTAGCCGACCTGAGAGGGTGAACGGCCACACTGGGACTGAGACACGGCCCAGACTCCTACGGGAGGCAGCAGTAGGGAATCTTCCGCAATGGACGAAAGTCTGACGGAGCAACGCCGCGTGAGTGATGAAGGTTTTCGGATCGTAAAGCTCTGTTGCCAGGGAAGAACGTCCGGTAGAGTAACTGCTACCGGAGTGACGGTACCTGAGAAGAAAGCCCCGGCTAACTACGTGCCAGCAGCCGCGGTAATACGTAGGGGGCAAGCGTTGTCCGGAATTATTGGGCGTAAAGCGCGCGCAGGCGGTCATTTAAGTCTGGTGTTTAAACCTTGGGCTCAACCTGAGGTCGCACTGGAAACTGGGTGACTTGAGTACAGAAGAGGAAAGTGGAATTCCACGTGTAGCGGTGAAATGCGTAGATATGTGGAGGAACACCAGTGGCGAAGGCGACTTTCTGGGCTGTAACTGACGCTGAGGCGCGAAAGCGTGGGGAGCAAACAGGATTAGATACCCTGGTAGTCCACGCCGTAAACGATGAGTGCTAGGTGTTAGGGGTTTCGATACCCTTGGTGCCGAAGTTAACACAGTAAGCACTCCGCCTGGGGAGTACGGTCGCAAGACTGAAACTCAAAGGAATTGACGGGGACCCGCACAAGCAGTGGAGTATGTGGTTTAATTCGAAGCAACGCGAAGAACCTTACCAGGTCTTGACATCCCTCTGAATCCACTAGAGATAGTGGCGGCCTTCGGGACAGAGGAGACAGGTGGTGCATGGTTGTCGTCAGCTCGTGTCGTGAGATGTTGGGTTAAGTCCCGCAACGAGCGCAACCCTTAACTTTAGTTGCCAGCAAGTAATGTTGGGCACTCTAGAGTGACTGCCGGTGACAAACCGGAGGAAGGTGGGGATGACGTCAAATCATCATGCCCCTTATGACCTGGGCTACACACGTACTACAATGGCCGGTACAACGGGAAGCGAAGCCGCGAGGTGAAGCCAATCCCATCAAAGCCGGTCTCAGTTCGGATTGCAGGCTGCAACTCGCCTGCATGAAGTCGGAATTGCTAGTAATCGCGGATCAGCATGCCGCGGTGAATACGTTCCCGGGTCTTGTACACACCGCCCGTCACACCACGAGAGTTTACAACACCCGAAGTCGGTGGGGTAACCCGCAAGGGAGCCAGCCGCCGAAGGTGGGGTAGATGATTGGGGTGAAGTCGTAACAAGGTAGCCGTATCGGAAGGTGCGGCTGGATCACCTCCTTTCTATGGAGAATCGTCTTCTGCAATGAAGACATTCAAATCGGAAGTTAAACTTCCAAATCTCAGGTTTAGGCCTGTTACTCACTCGTTGCTCAGTTTTGAGAGTTTAAGCTCTCAGTAAGACTTGATCCTTGAAAACTGGATACCGAAACGAATTTGCGTTTTAGAACATCTTTTAGCAACTTGTGCAAACAAGTAAATGTTATTAGTGAGATGATTCCAAAGAGAATGTCATTGTATGATATTTTCCTGCGGAAAAATCAAGGTTAAGCTAATAAGAGCACACGGAGGATGCCTAGGCGCCAGGAGCCGACGAAGGACGTGGCGAACAACGAAACTGCCTCGGGGAGCTGTAAGCAAGCTTTGATCCGGGGGTGTCCGAATGGGGAAACCCAGCTGTGGTAATTCGCAGTTACTCATCTCTGAACACATAGGAGATGTAGAGGCAGACCAGGGGAACTGAAACATCTAAGTACCCTGAGGAAGAGAAAACAATAGTGATTCCGTCAGTAGCGGCGAGCGAACGCGGAACAGCCTAAACCTAAGAGCTTGCTCTTAGGGGTTGTGGGACGTCTCACATGGAGTTACAAAGGAATATGGTAGGCGAAGAGGTCTGGAAAGGCCCGCGATAGAGGTAAAAGCCCTGTAACCTAAACTGTGTTCTCTCCGAGACGGATCCCGAGTAGTGCGGGGCACGTGAAACCCCGTATGAATCCAGCAGGACCATCTGCTAAGGCTAAATACTACCTGGCGACCGATAGTGAAACAGTACCGTGAGGGAAAGGTGAAAAGCACCCCGGAAGGGGAGTGAAATAGAACCTGAAACCGTGTGCTTACAAAAAGTCAGAGCCCTATTAATGGGTGATGGCGTGCCTTTTGTAGAATGAACCGGCGAGTTACGTTTAACATGCAAGGTTAAGTCGAGAAGACGGAGCCGCAGCGAAAGCGAGTCTGAATAGGGCGAATGAGTATGTGGACGTAGACCCGAAACCGTGTGATCTACCCCTGTCCAGGGTGAAGGTGCGGTAACACGCACTGGAGGCCCGAACCCACGCATGTTGAAAAATGCGGGGATGAGGTGGGGGTAGCGGAGAAATTCCAATCGAACTCGGAGATAGCTGGTTCTCCCCGAAATAGCTTTAGGGCTAGCCTCGGTATAAGAGTAGTGGAGGTAGAGCACTGATTGGGTGCGGGGTCCGCAAGGATTACCAAGCTCAGTCAAACTCCGAATGCCATATACTTATTGCCGGGAGTCAGACAGTGAGTGCTAAGATCCATTGTCAAAAGGGAAACAGCCCAGACCATCAGCTAAGGTCCCCAAGTGTGTGTTAAGTGGGAAAGGATGTGGAGTTGCACAGACAACCAGGATGTTGGCTTAGAAGCAGCCACCATTGAAAGAGTGCGTAATAGCTCACTGGTCGAGTGACTCTGCGCCGAAAATGTAACGGGGCTAAACACACCACCGAAGCTATGGCTAGATACGTATGTATCTGGGGTAGGGGAGCGTTGTATGTGGGTTGAAGGTGTACCGTAAGGAGCGCTGGACAGCATACAAGTGAGAATGCCGGTATGAGTAACGAAAAGATCAGTGAGAATCTGATCCGCCGAAAGCCCAAGGTTTCCTGAGGAAGGCTCGTCCGCTCAGGGTAAGTCGGGACCTAAGGCGAGGCCGAAAGGCGTAGTCGAAGGACAACAGTTTGAAATTACTGTACCACCGTAATCCGCTATGAGCGATGGGGTGACGCAGGAGGGTAGTGACGCGGACTGATGGATATGTCCGTCTAAGCAGTGAGGCTGATGTGTAGGCAAATCCGCACATCATTAAGGCTGGGCTGTGATGGGGAGCGAAAATTACAGTAGCGAAGGTCATGATCTCACACTGCCAAGAAAAGCCTCTAGCCAGGAGAAGGTGCCCGTACCGCAAACCGACACAGGTAGGCGAGAAGAGAATTCTAAGGCGCGCGGAAGAACTCTCGTTAAGGAACTCGGCAAAATGACCCCGTAACTTCGGGAGAAGGGGTGCCCCGGTAGTGTGAATAGCACGAGGGGGCCGCAGTGAAAAGGCCCAAGCGACTGTTTAGCAAAAACACAGGTCTGTGCGAAGCCGCAAGGCGAAGTATACGGGCTGACGCCTGCCCGGTGCTGGAAGGTTAAGGGGAGTGGTTAGGGGTAACCCGAAGCTATGAACCGAAGCCCCAGTAAACGGCGGCCGTAACTATAACGGTCCTAAGGTAGCGAAATTCCTTGTCAGGTAAATTCTGACCCGCACGAATGGCGTAACGACTTGGGCGCTGTCTCAACGAGAGATCCGGTGAAATTTTAATACCTGTGAAGATGCAGGTTACCCGCGACAAGACGGAAAGACCCCATGGAGCTTTACTGCAGCTTGATATTGAATTTGGGTACGATCTGTACAGGATAGGTGGGAGCCGTAGAAATCGGAGCGCAAGCTTCGGTGGAGGCGCCGTTGGGATACCACCCTGATCGTATCTAGGTTCTAACCTAGTACCCTAATCGGGTACGGGGACCGTGTCAGGCGGGCAGTTTGACTGGGGCGGTCGCCTCCTAAAGAGTAACGGAGGCGTTCCAAGGTTCCCTCAGAATGGTTGGAAATCATTCGAAGAGTGCAAAGGCATAAGGGAGCTTGACTGCGAGACCTACAAGTCGAGCAGGGACGAAAGTCGGACTTAGTGATCCGGTGGTACCGCATGGAAGGGCCATCGCTCAACGGATAAAAGCTACCCTGGGGATAACAGGCTTATCTCCCCCAAGAGTCCACATCGACGGGGAGGTTTGGCACCTCGATGTCGGCTCATCGCATCCTGGGGCTGAAGTAGGTCCCAAGGGTTGGGCTGTTCGCCCATTAAAGCGGTACGCGAGCTGGGTTCAGAACGTCGTGAGACAGTTCGGTCCCTATCTGTCGTGGGCGCAGGAAATTTGAGAGGAGCTGTCCTTAGTACGAGAGGACCGGGATGGACGTACCGCTGGTGCACCAGTTGTTTCGCCAGAAGCATGGCTGGGTAGCTACGTACGGACGGGATAAGCGCTGAAAGCATCTAAGCGTGAAGCCCCCCTCAAGATGAGATTTCCCAATTAGTAAGACCCCTTGAAGACGACGAGGTAGATAGGTTGGAGGTGGAAGTGCAGTAATGCATGGAGCTGACCAATACTAATCGGTCGAGGGCTTATCCTATACTTAAGACGCAAATTCAATTCGGATTCAGTTTTCAGGCGATCAAGCCTGTAACACGCTTAGAAATTCATTCTCACTTCTGGTGATGAACCGAATTTCACGCGGCAGCGTCTGTTTCACAGACGCATGTTTGGTGGCGATAGCGGAGGGGTTCCACACGTACCCATCCCGAACACGACCGTTAAGCCCTCCAGCGCCGATGGTACTTGGACCGAAGGGTCCTGGGAGAGTAGGACGTTGCCAAGCACGCAAGACCACTGTTGAGTAATCGACAGTGGTCTTTTTGTTATATTATTGAAGAATTCATTAGGGTTTATTTTGAGATACTACATTAGAGATAGGTGTAAGCATTGGTGATGGGTATGGTGGATTGTATAATTTCACCACTAAATGTCCACTCAGGGCGGACAATAGTCCAATAATTCGCTTACGCGGGAGTCGTTTTTTGAATACCTACTCTGATGATGTAATGTTCTTGACAGTCCAAATGCCCTTTGCTAAGATGGCAATAATATATTTTTGGATAAGCATCTCAAACCTAAATTGAAGATATGAACTTGTTCAACTTCCAGATGTACAGAGTTGTCTGTCGTGAATGGACTTAAAGTCGAAGGTTCTTCTTTTATAAAGTTTGTAGGCGGGTATAATTTAAAAACAACCGAGGAGGAATGACCCAGGTGTGGAAAGATAAGTTTGGTAAAGAAGGTCTGACTTTTGATGATGTGCTGCTGGTTCCGCGTAAATCTGAGGTACTGCCGAAGGAAGTAGATTTGACTACAGTTCTAAGTAAGAATGTGAAGTTGAACATCCCGCTTATGAGTGCAGGTATGGACACAGTCACAGAAGCGGCTATGGCCATTGCTATTGCTCGTGAGGGTGGTATCGGGATTATTCACAAGAATATGCCTGTAGAGCAGCAAGCGGAAGAAGTGGATCGTGTAAAACGTTCCGAGAGCGGAGTTATTACTAACCCATTCTCTCTTTCAGCAGAACATCTGGTATCCGATGCTGAACTGTTGATGGGTAAATATCGTATTTCCGGAGTACCGATTGTAGACAGTGACAACAAACTGGTCGGTATTCTAACTAATAGAGATTTACGTTTTATTCATGACTTTAATATTCCAATCAAAGAAGTTATGACACATGAGAATCTCGTGACTGCTGCTGTAGGTACGACACTTCAAGAAGCAGAAGGCATCTTACAACGTCATAAAATTGAGAAATTGCCGCTGGTGGACGAGAATAACGTTCTTAAGGGCCTAATCACAATTAAAGATATTGAGAAGGCGATTCAGTTCCCTAACGGAGCGAAAGATGCACAGGGTCGCTTACTGGTTGGAGCAGCTGTTGGTATCTCTAAAGATACATTCGAGCGTACTGCAGCGTTAGTGAAATCAGGTGTCGATTTGATCGTCGTCGATTCTGCACATGGTCACCACATTAATATTATTGAAGCGGTTCGCCAAATTCGTGAGTTGTATCCTGATCTTACGATTGTTGCTGGTAACGTGGCTACAGGTGAAGCAACCCGTGAACTTATTGAAGCTGGAGCTTCTGTAGTTAAAGTAGGTATTGGACCTGGATCTATCTGTACAACACGAGTTATCGCTGGTATCGGTGTTCCGCAGGTTACAGCCATTTATGATTGTGCAACGGTTGCTCGTGAGTACGGAGTTCCTATCATCGCTGACGGTGGAATCAAGTATTCCGGTGAAATCACTAAGGCTATTGCCGCTGGTGCTCATGCAGTAATGATGGGAAGTATGTTTGCGGGTACAGAAGAAAGCCCAGGAGAATCGGAGCTTTATCAAGGCCGTAAATTTAAAGTATATCGTGGTATGGGCAGTATGAGTGCCATGAAACAAGGTAGTAAGGATCGTTATTTCCAGGATGACGATAAGAAGCTTGTTCCTGAAGGAATTGAGGGTCGTATCGCTTTTAAAGGGCCTCTTTCGGATACCGTTCATCAATTGATTGGCGGACTGCGTTCGGGTATGGGCTACTGTGGGACCAAGTCACTCGAAGAACTTCGGAATGACACTTCTTTCATTCGCATCACAAGTGCTGGACTTCGCGAAAGCCATCCACATGATGTGCAAATTACGAAAGAAGCGCCAAATTATTCCGTGTAATGGACTAGAAAGACTATTTTTTGGACAGACAGGACTATTTCGTCCTGTCTGTCTTTTTTTGCGTGTACCCCTGTGTTAGAATAGAACAAGCTATTGATATGAGGTTTAAAGGAGAGTAGTAATCATTGAAGCACAAACAGAAATTTAACGGTAAGCAATTTATGATTAAGACAGTCACAGTAGGTCTACTTTTAAATATGTTAGTTTCCACTCCACTTCCGGCATTCGCTGAGGAAGGTACGACAACGACAATACAAGCTGGTACTGCAACTCAGACGACTCAGAAAGCAGTAAAGATCCCTTCTGTGGAATCACTGGGTCTAAATTTGAAATCAGCGGTTCTAATAGAACCAACAACAGGTGAAATTCTTTTATCTATGAATGCAGATGAGGCTTTGCCTCCAGCTAGTATGACTAAGATGATGACAGAGTATCTTGTAGCAGAAGCGGTGAAGACGGGACAGCTTTCATGGGATCAAAAAGTCATAGTAGGGGAAAATGCGTCTAAACAGGTTGGATCACGTATTTTTCTAGCGGAAAATGACGAGCATACGGTTGAAGAGCTGTACATAGCAATGGCTGTCGGATCTGCAAATGATGCTACAGTAGCTTTGGCAGAACTAGTTTCCGGATCAGAATTGGAATTCGTAGAGCTAATGAATCAGACTGCCCAGAAGATGGGGATGAAAACTGCCTATTTTGTTAATTCTACTGGATTAGACAAAGCTGACATGCCTAAGAAGTTCCGCTCAACTGATAAGAAAGAAAACGTAATGTCAGCGATGGATGCTGCTATTCTTGCCAAATATATCGTTACTGATCATCCTGATTTTAATAGATTTACAACGGTTCAGTCGTATAAGTTCCGTGAACGTGATACCGCACCAATGATTAACTTTAACTGGATGTTGGAAGCTAACAAGAGTATCCAGAATTTTAAGGCTTATGCTTATGAGGGATTGGATGGTTTGAAAACAGGCCATACCGCTAGAGCAAAATATTGTTTTGCAGGTACAGCTGTACGTGATGGCATGCGTCTGATAAGTGTAGTAATGGGGGCTAATACAGAGCCACACCGTTTTACAGAGACGAAGAAAGTACTTGATTTCGGATTTAATAATTTTGAAATCAAACAGGTCGTGGCCCCTAAAGCAGTGATAGCCGGCAACGAAACCGTGCCAGTTCTTAAAGGGAAAAATAAAAAGGTGTCTGTAGTTACGGATGAAGCTGTTTCGTTTATCGTCCCTAAGGGAACAACCTCCCCTCAAATTAAAACAACTGTTGAAATAAATGATCCAGCAACCTTAGTTGCTCCTATAGAACAATCTGCTAAAGTGGGTAAGGTTACTTATTCCTACCAAGTTGAAGGCATGTCTGATGTTCAGCAGAAGACAGTTAATCTGATTACTGCTGAAGAAGCGGAGAAAGCCGGTTGGTTCAGTTTATTCCTTAGAGCCATTGGAGATTTCTTCGGCGATTTATTTACAGGGATCAAGAACTTGTTCTAATGAATTTAGCATCGAAAATTGCGTTAAATCCGAGTAAGTGGATTGTATATTTCCCTTCATTGGGGTAAAATTACAAGTTAGATTAAGATAGATCATTCGGGGGGCTAGGACATGGAAACTGGAACATCGCGAGTTAAAAGAGGCATGGCAGAAATGCAAAAAGGCGGCGTCATTATGGACGTCATGAATGCAGAACAAGCAAAAATTGCTGAGGCTGCGGGTGCAGTAGCTGTTATGGCATTGGAACGCGTGCCTTCTGATATTCGCGCAGCTGGCGGTGTAGCACGGATGGCCGATCCTACAATTGTAGAAGAAGTTATCAAAGTGGTAAGTATCCCTGTTATGGCTAAGGCTCGTATTGGCCATTACGTAGAAGCAAAGGTTCTGGAATCCTTGGGTGTTGACTATTTGGATGAGAGTGAAGTTCTTACTCCTGCTGATGAAGTCTTCCATATTAATAAACGTGAGTTCACTGTTCCGTTCGTATGTGGAGCTAAAGACTTGGGTGAAGCCTTGAGACGTATTAACGAAGGTGCATCCATGATCCGTACGAAAGGTGAACCTGGAACAGGCAACATTGTTGAAGCAGTGCGTCATATGCGCTTTATCAATAGTCAAATCCGCAAAGTAACTAATTTGTCCAAGGATGAGCTATATAATGAAGCTAAGAACCTGGGAGTTCCTTACGAGCTACTGCTTGAAGTGCATGAGCTTGGTAAGCTGCCGGTTGTTAACTTTGCTGCTGGCGGTGTAGCAACTCCTGCCGATGCTGCCCTGATGATGCATCTAGGTGCGGATGGTGTGTTTGTAGGCTCAGGTATTTTTAAATCGGACAACCCCGAGAAATTTGCCCGTGCGATAGTTGAAGCCACTACACACTATTCTGATTACAAACTGATTGCAGAAGTATCTAAGAACCTTGGCGCACCAATGAAGGGGATTGATATTGCAACTCTAACCCCGGCTGAACGTATGTCGGAGCGTGGCCGTTAATAGAGAGAAGGTTGCCGGATGAAAATAGGAGTGCTGGCGCTTCAAGGCGCAGTTACGGAGCATATTGTTAGTATAGAGAAGACCGGAGCAGTGGGCGTACCTATCAAGCGAGTAGAGCAGCTTGAGGAGGTTGATGGCCTAATTATTCCTGGTGGTGAGAGTACAACGATCGGTAAACTGATGCGAAAATATGGCTTCATCGAAGCCATACGTGATTTCTCCAATCAGGGCAAGCCGATTTTTGGAACATGCGCGGGTATGATTGTTCTGGCCAAACAAATTGCCGGCGGCGAACCAGGGCATTTGGAGCTAATGGATATTACGGTGGCTCGGAATGCATTCGGTCGTCAACGGGAAAGCTTTGAATGTGATCTGGAGGTTAAGGGCATTGATGAGCCGGTTCGTGCTGTATTTATACGTGCACCGCTTATTAACGAGGTAGGCCCCGGAGTTGATGTGCTTACAGTCTATAATGATGAGATTGTAACTGCACGGGAGGGTAACCTGCTGGTGTCTTCTTTTCATCCAGAATTGACCGATGATTTCAGACTGCATCAATATTTTGCTGATATGGTAGAGGCTACTAGGCAAGTGCAACAACAGAATCGCATATAAGAACATCCTGACTCTTTCAAAGCTGTAAGCAGCAATTTGAAAGAGTTTAGGCTGTTTTCAGGAGGGAAACTTTGTGTTAGACGTAAAAGTATTACGCAGTGATTACGCTCGAGTTGAACAAGCCTTAGAGAAACGGGGTAAATCACTGGATTTAATTGCTGATTTTCCACAACTTGATCTACGCAGACGTGAATTACTGCAAGAAACAGAAGGTCTTAAGAACCGTCGTAATACGGTTTCTGGTGAAGTAGCGAAGAAGAAGAAGAATGGTGAGCCAGCAGATGACCTAATTGCAGAAATGCGTACGGTATCTGACCGAATTAAAGAGCTTGATGACGAAGTGCGTGAATTGGAAGTTCAGATTGCTGAACTTACTATGAGTATTCCGAATATTCCTCATGATTCAGTTCCAGTTGGTAAATCTGAGGATGATAACGTTGAATTGCGTCGCTGGTCGGAGCCAAAAGAATTCGGATTTACTCCGAAATCACATTGGGAGCTTGCGCAGCAGCTCGATATTATTGATTTTGAAGCTGCAGCGAAGGTTACGGGATCTCGGTTTGTTTTTTATAAAGGACTGGGAGCACGTTTAGAGCGGGCGCTTATTAACTTTATGATGGATCTGCACAGTGGTGAGCATAACTATGAAGAAATGCTGCCGCCTTACATTGTGAATAAAGACAGCTTGTACGGAACGGGGCAACTTCCTAAGTTTGAGGAAGATCTGTTTAAGTTACGTGACACTGAATACTATTTGATTCCTACAGCGGAAGTACCTGTAACCAACTACTATCGCGAAGAGATTTTGACAGCAGCAGATCTACCTAAGTATCATGTAGCTTACAGCTCTTGTTTCCGTTCTGAGGCGGGTTCAGCTGGCCGTGATACTCGGGGGCTGATCCGTCAGCATCAATTCAACAAGGTAGAGCTGGTGAAGCTTACTACACCTGAATCCTCTTATGAGGAGTTAGAAAAAATGACAGCAGATGCTGAGCGTGTGCTGCAGCTTCTTGGATTGCCATATCGCGTACTTGGGCTATGTACAGCTGATATGGGCTTTACATCGGCTAAGACGTACGATTTGGAAGTATGGCTGCCTGAGAGTGGAATGTACCGTGAGATCTCTTCTTGCTCGAATACGGAGGACTTCCAAGCGCGTCGGGCAAATATTCGTTTCCGTAAAGATCCGAAATCCAAACCTGAATTTGTTCATACACTCAACGGATCTGCTTTGGCTGTTGGACGTACTGTTGCAGCAATTCTTGAGAATTATCAGCAAGAGGATGGTAGTGTTCTGATTCCGGAATGTCTACAACCGTATATGCGCAATGTAAAATCGATCCAACCTAAAACTATTTAAGAAAATAGTTGCTTTTTCTCCGCACCATATGATACAATTACTAATGCATGTGAAATTTATATGCATTTGGAGAGGTACCGAAGCGGTCATAACGGGGCGGTCTTGAAAACCGTTAGGGTGCAAGCCCACATGGGTTCGAATCCCATCCTCTCCGCCATTCCTTATGAACTTTAAGAAATAAGCAGATAGAAACCGTCTCCTTTGGAGGCGGTTTTTTTGTTGTGCTTGAACTGGTACAGTTTTAGTTATTGTTTGATGAACCTAGTTCCATTGAGAATAAAAAGATTGATTTCTCCGCAATGTATTAGAGAAGGAGGATGATCATAATTATGGACAGACAATTGGGAGTAGATCAGCATAATCTTGTCTCGGCCTGGCAAGAACGCCTGCCTGCGTTAATGGAGGATGGGGATAGTTTCAATGTACTAGCGGATGATGGTGATCCGAATAGTCTGCTTATTCATTTTAATGCAGCAGGACGTCAAGGGTACTCACTTGATTTTCGTTGCAGGTATGTAGATAGCAGGGAGGTCGCTGTTGATCTGCTTGATGTGGAGCAGAGTGGAATTCATATTGATGAGCATAGTGATGCAGTACAGCTATTAGCACAGCAGTATTCACGACAAATTCACGAATGTGCTCAGGCTCTACAGAGTATAACTAATCCTTAGGAGGAATGAACAATGTCAAAACCAAAAAGTATTCCAGTTCCCGGGGCACAGCCCAACGATGGCGAGCGTAGAAAGGAGCATAATTCTTCTGCACCAGAACCGCTTTCAGGTTCTAAAAAGGTGAAACAAGCGAATCATGTTGACCACCATAATCCACAAGGTTAACAAATAAAAACGTTAAGAATTTTAAAGAAGTGTTTCTTGATTTTTACAAATGGTTTATCATAGGGGGGGGAGAGATTTCTTTACAATGGGAGAGGAGAACAATAATGAACAAAAAGTGGGGTTTGTCGGCCGCTGCATTGCTGCTTACAGCAGCAGTAATTCTGCCGGGATGTGGAAGTAAACAGGAGGCGCCAAAAGAGGCCTTAAAATCAGCTGCTACTAAAGCGACTACAATGTCATCCTATGAGATGAAGAGTAAATTCACGATCAACGATCTTACGATCGAGACTTCTGACGCTGAATCTGCTGCAATGACTACACAGGTACTTAGTATGCTTAAGAATGCTGATATTACCATTGATGGGGTATATCAAGCAGAGCCAATGCAGACAGAACTAACTATGATTCTGAATCTGAAGGGCGATATGAGCATGAGCTTTAATGTTCCTATGGTAATGACTGCCGAGAAGTTGTACGTTAAGATTCCATCGATTCCTTTCGTACCGATTCCTGAGACGATCCTCAATAAGTTTGTAGAGGTTGATCTGAAGGCGTTGGCAGAGCAGGAGGGTGCAGAATTTAACCCAAGTACGATGGATACTCAGAAAATGCAGAAGCTGTCTAATGAAGTGGTGGACACTGTCCTAGCTGAATATGACGAAGAAAAATATTTTAACGAGATTGATCCCAAAGATGCTAATTTACCAGAAGGTGTGGAAGCTAAACAGGTCGTTCAGTTCCAAGTGACTAACGATAATGTTAAAGAAGCAATCACTATCTTGGTGAATAACGCCCTGCCTAAAATCATTGATATCGTAAGCAAGGAAGAATACAAGGATATGCTGCAGATTAAAGATGCAGATTTAGCTAAAGCTAAAGAAGAACTGACATCAGGTGAAGCTAGAACTGAATTAGATAAGGGCTTAGCTGATCTTGATAAGTACCTTACCATCAACCAGTTCCACTATAATACTGCGATCAATAAGGACGGATACGCTGTGTATCAGGATTTATTGATGGATATTAAAGTAAATGATCCGGAAGATGGCACAAATGTGGCCTTCTCAGTAAATGGAACGGGCCAATACAGCAAGATCAACGAGAAGCCGGTATTCAAGATTGGTATCCCTCAAGGTGATGATGTAATTACAATGGATCAACTTGGAGAAGAATTCGGTGGTATGGGAACTTATTAATCCCAGTTCGCAAGATTAAGACCCGCATGAGGCGTATATTATACGCCCATGCGGGTCTTTTTTTAGGAAAAAAAGTAGCACTCTTTCCTGCGACAATGCAGAATCTTATTTCCGTTCCTCAGTCAGCACATCTTCGGTTAAGATTGCGTAGGTTTGGTGATCCTGCCACTGTCCATTTATTTTAAGATACTGACGAGCAATCCCTTCAGGTTTGAACCCACTCTTCTCCAGGACTCTTCGGGAAGCTTCATTATGCAATAAAATAGCTGCTTGAACTCTATGTAGACCTAAGGCCCGGAACGCATAGCCAAGGACTAATCCGACTGCTGCTGTCATATAACCTTGTCCTTGCATCCGATGATCCATTAAATATCCTAAATCAGCATATTGTGCTATACCTCGTGAGACGTTGGACAATGTGATCTGACCGATTAGCTGTCCATCCAGCAGATAAATGCCGAACATATAAGCTCTGTCCAGTAGGGCGTCCTCAATACGCTGATTGATGATCTGTTGTTGACTCTCCAGGGTAAAGAAGTGCTCATCACGTTTTGGCTCAAACGGTTCGTGGGTTACCCGGTTATTTAAACGAAGCTCCAGCAGGCTCTGTGCATCCTTAAGCTCAAGTGGAGAAATATAGATGCCTTGAGAGGTATGATATAGAGTAAGGGTCATTTAGGAGTCCTCCTTTTGTTTTATTGGCTTTTTACGTAAACGGCGAAAGAAGGAGGTGAGTAGATCTGCACATTCTTCTTGTAAAACACCCTGTATTACCTCAGTTCTATGATTAAATCGCGGCTCTTCAAGCAAGTTCATGAGGGTCCCGGCACATCCAGCTTTAGGGTCAGGCGTTCCATATACCGTGAGAGGCACTCTGGACTGCACTATTGCTCCTGCACACATCGGACAAGGTTCTAGGGTGACGTACAGCTGGCAATCCAGCAGACGCCAAGAATTCATGACATTGCTGGCCTCACGAATGGCTACCATCTCTGCATGGGCTGTCGAATCCATTGTCGTTTCTCGTAAATTGTATCCACGTCCTATAATTTCACCATGTCGAACAATGACAGCACCAATAGGAACCTCACCTAATGCCTCAGCTTTACGTGCTTCTGCGATCGCCTGCCTCATCCAATATTCATGAACCGCTTGTATATCTTCTGGCGATTCATTGGCTTTAATATTCAAGATCATCTTCCCTTCTTCTGTAACCATTGTACAACGAACAAATATTCGTTCTTAACAAAATGTGCATAACTCTGTGGATAACCGCCTACTTATGCACATTTTTGTACACATCGTTTTATAATAAAATGTTTATATGTGCATAAGCTGTGGATGGTTTCTTAAAATATAAGAAAGTATAAGTTTCACGCTATACTTTGTCCTTATATTTCGCGCTTAAACGCTTCCCGTCCATATAAGGACGCCGAAGGCATTTATACTTGTATATTGTAGAGAAAGACCTTTTGAATTTCAATATTCTTGAATTGGAACGCTACATTGAAATGTCTTTTCAAATGTGAGGGCAAAAGGTATGATGTTTATTGTAGGCCCCGCAAGGATTTACCAGTGGATAAGAGGTGAACAAACAGTTTGTCCATAAAGACAAAACTATCTGCTATTATTTTTGGGGCGGTGTTGCTAATTTTAGCACTGAACCTGACATTTAACCTTTATGCCGCCCAAAATAATCTACGGAATGAAAGCATTAATAATATGCAACTAACCGCTATGCAAATGGCCGTTTCTGTAGAACAAAGTAACTATAGCTCTAACTATGTAGAATATCAAATTGCGCATAATTTAAGGATGGCGGCTATCTTTGCCTCCGAGGAGCTGGACCCCGACTATAGGAATGTGACGAATGAAGAACTTAAGGCCCTAACTTCCAAGGTGGGCGTGTCTAATATTTCAATTCTGGTAAAGACTGATAACGATATTGTAATAGCGAGGTCTTCGCTACCTAGTGATATTGGGGTGTCCACA
Source organism: Paenibacillus sp. FSL E2-8871 (assembly GCF_038000345.1). Classification (NCBI taxonomy): domain Bacteria; kingdom Bacillati; phylum Bacillota; class Bacilli; order Caryophanales; family Paenibacillaceae; genus Paenibacillus; species Paenibacillus sp. FSL E2-8871. The sequence goes on from NZ_JBBOBV010000001.1 coordinate 4,739,969, forward strand.
AAGGACTGGGGGTACTGGTATCTGGCCTTTTTGGAGTTGTTCGATAATCAGGAGGTATCCGTGGGTCAGGGGCAGGCCATGGACCATTTTTGGTCAGGCCCTTTTGATTATTCAACCTACAATCTCGATTTCATTGAAAAGTGGGGATATTACCATGATGAAGAGAGCAACTACATCATAAATCCTGTTATTCTCAATACTGCAGCCAGCGACTATGTCAAGATTACCAATCCCGATCAAATCGCAGCGCAGACTAAAGAAGCTAATCCAGGGATCTTAGAACTCACAGGATTTAACCCAGTAACATTTGGCTCAGCAAGTATGAAGGCTGACGGAACTGACACATTGAATAAGAATCTTGGTAACCGTCCCATTAAGTACGGCACCTATACTTATGGTAATGTGGAGCAGGATAGAACAGCGATTCTATTGGCTCAGGAGAAGCAGAAGCCGGTTACACTGGAGACGAAAGTGCTTGGAAAAAGAGTGCTCAAAAGCTTCATCCCTATCCAATCTCCTGGACTGAAAGCTTATGTGATTGGAGTCGTTTTGGATTACTCCGTGATTTCATCTGTGGTTCATGAACAATTAATTAATAATCTGACAACTTCACTGTTATTACTTACATTATTCTTGTTATGTAGTTACATACTGTCTGGATTTGTTACTCGTCCTATTCAGGCGATACTTGCCAAAGTGAACGATGTAGCCAAAGGGAAATTCGAGCCTCCACTTAAGGTAACTAGCCGGGATGAGTTAGGGCAACTGGCACTACGAATCAACGCTATGACGGCTCATCTCATGCAGCGCACTAATCGACTCAAACAGACACTGGAAGAGAACCGAGCAGTTAAGGAGCATTTGGAATCGGTCATTAATGGAACCTCTGATGCGATACATACCATCGATATGGACGGCCGAATTACTAGTACGAACAGAGCCTTCGAAGAACTGTATGGATGGAGTGCCAAAGAGGTGCTAGGGAATAAGCCTTACCTTGTGCCTGCGACAGCGCTTAAGCAGGAGGAAGAGCGGCTTGATGCGTTAAAGAGTGGTGCGGTTCTACCACCAATTGAAACCGTAAGACTTAAACGTGATGGAGCAATTGTTGAAGTTAGTGTTAGTACCTCAGTGATTCGTGATGAAGACGGGTATCCACATTCCTTTATTCACGTCTCACGTGATATGACGGAACGTAACCGAATGGAGGAACTGCTTAGACGCTCTGAGAAGCTGACTACAGTTGGCCAATTAGCCGCGGGAGTAGCTCATGAGATTCGTAATCCTCTTACGACGCTAAAAGGATTTCTGCAGCTTCAACAAGAAAAGCAGATTTTGGTCCCCCTCCATATTGAACTGATGTTGTCCGAGCTCGAGCGGATTAATCTGATCGTAAGTGAATTTTTAATTTTGGCCAAGCCTCAAGCTGTTCATTTTCAGGAAAAAGATGTGCGGGATATCCTTGGTGATGTGGTTTCTCTATTAGACAGTCAAGCTCATTTGTTTGGGATTCAGTTTAGTGCGACATTCTCTGAATATCCATCCACCGTTCATTGTGAAGTGAACCAGCTAAAGCAGGTGTTTATTAACATCGTCAAAAATGCTATTGAAGCTATGCCTGATGGTGGTGTGATTTCAATGGAGTTAAGAAATACCTTGGATTCTGTCTTCATTCTTATTTCAGATCAAGGCGAAGGAATTCCTAAGGATATGCTGCCTAAGCTGGGTGAGCCCTTCTTCACCAATAAGGAGTCGGGAACAGGCTTAGGGCTAATGATTAGCCAACGTATTATTCAGGCTCATAAGGGTCATTTGGAAATACAAAGTGAAGTGGGTCAAGGGACAACTGTTATGATTAAGCTGCCTGCAGCTGGTACGGATACCCCTTGGCTTAATATTAAGGATGAACGGAGTGAAGGACAACGTGAGAATTAATAAATTCATCAGTGAGACAGGGTACTGTTCACGCCGTGAAGCAGATAAGCTGGTGGAAGGTGGTAGAGTTACGATCAACGGACAACCTGCTGTGCTTGGCAGTCAGGCCGTTCCAGGCGATGATGTGAGAATAGATGGTGTTGCGCTTGAAACATCAAGCCAGACGGTTTACATTGCGTTAAACAAGCCAGTGGGTATCACTTCAACTACAGAGCAGCATATTAAGGGGAATATTGTTGATTTTGTAGGTCATCATGAGCGAATCTTCCCGATTGGGCGTCTCGATAAGGATTCAGAAGGATTGATTCTGCTTACTAACGATGGGGACATCGTTAACAAGATTTTACGGGCCGAAGGTCGGCATGAAAAAGAGTATGTTGTTACTGTAGACAGACCGATTACGCCATCATTTATTACCGGCATGTCCAGCGGCGTAAAGATATTAGGTGAGAAGACGCTACCTTGTGAGGTCACTCGTATTACAGAGCGTGTATTCCGTATTATTTTGACGGAGGGTAAGAATCGTCAGATCCGCCGTATGTGCAGCGCTTTTGGCTACGAGGTTAGAAAGCTTCAACGCATTCGGATTATGAATATTCGTCTAGGGGCATTACAAACAGGAGAATGGCGTGAGCTGTCTGCTGAAGAGAAGCAAGAACTTGGAGCTACACTGAACTACGAACTTCTATAACCTAGAAGAGCCTAGATTTGAATACAATGTATCAAAAAAGAGCTGTTCCATCGGTCTAAGACCTTGGGACAGCTCTTTATGCTTGTAATAGGATAACCATTATTCATCGGAAGGAGCAATACCTGAGAACTCTTTGGTTTCTTGATATTTACGAATAATGGATACTTCAACCCGGCGGTTCTTACTTCGTCCAACAGCTGTAGTATTTTCAGAAATGGGGTGGTATTCCCCGTATCCAATCGCACTAAATTTCCGTGGATTCAGGTTCGTATTTGTTAGCAAAATCTTCATGAACTGAAGGGCGCGATCGGCGCTCAGGTCCCAGTTGGAAGAATAGTCGCTATTAGAGATAGGGATATTATCGGTATGTCCTTGCACGACTACATCATAATCCGGGAATTGCTGCAGCATGGTTGAGATGGACTTTGCTAATTGCCGAGAATCATCTTTAACTACTGCCTGTCCGGATGCGAACAGTGCGTTATCACTTATCGTAATCATAAGTTGGGATTGATTGAGCTTAGTGCTGAGTAGATCGGTAAGGCCGTTCTTGCTGATATATTGATCAAACTGCTTCTTAAGCTTCTCTAAATCCTCTTGTTCCTTTTGCCGCAGCTTAGCCATTTCTGTTTGTTCATTTTTCTTGGTTACTGATTTATCCATTTGATCATTTTTTCCTAAATCCTCTTGACTCTTAGATGGCATTGCCGCCCGCTCTTCAAGAACACCTGTACCGCCATTAAGAGCAGAACTGAAGGCTTGACTCATCTCTTCGAATTTTTTGGCATCCGTTGCACTCATAGAATACATTACGATGAACAAGGCTACCAGAAGGGTCATAAGATCAGAATAAGGCAGTAGCCACGATTCATCGGCGTGTTCTTCATGCTCTTCGTGTCGTCTAGTCTTTTTGCTCACCCGATCCACTCTCCTTCTCATCATTTAACTTAGCTCGTTCCGAAGGTGTCAGGAAGACAGCAAGCTTCTGATTGATGGCAATAGTGGATACACCGGATTGTATGGACAAAAGACCTTCGACCATCATCATTCGAACTTCAATTTCACGTTTGGAAAGTCGTTTTAGCTTATTGGCAATAGGATGCCATAATACGTAACCTGTAAAGATACCGAGTAGTGTTGCGATGAAGGCCGCCCCGATTGCTGCAGCCAATTTGTTCATATCACTCATATCAGCCAGAGCGGCGATAAGTCCGATAACAGCCCCGAGCACGCCAAGTGTAGGAGCATACATACCTGCTTGTGTGAAAATGAGTGCGCCTGCTTTATGTCTATCCTCTGTGGCGTGGATGTCCTCCATGAGAACATCGCGGACAAAGTCCTGATCATTCCCATCAATAATCATCCGCATGCCGTTTCTGAGGAAGTTATCTTCTATTTCATCGACTTTAGACTCAAGAGCCAGTAGACCTTCACGCCGTGTAATAGAAGCCCATTCCATGAACATAGTAATTAATTCGGATTTACTGATTAATTTCTTTTTGACAAAAATTATTTTAAACAGACTTGGAATCTTTTTGACCTCCGAGATTGGAAAGGCCATAAAGATGGAGGCCGCCGTCCCCACTAAGATAATAACGTAAGCAGCGGGTGTGGCTAAAGCGTGAAGAGGAGCGTGCTTGAGGATCATACCCCAAATTACTGCAACTAGACCAAAAATTAAACCGAGTATTGTTGAAATTTCCATTATGCACCTCGTCCATGAGATTATAAGATGTGTTCCGACAAAGCCGCGTATATCATCCTTGAAACAGCGGCAAGGCACTCTGTTCGAAACCGAATAACGTATATTCTTATTTATCGACATCATTCCGTTTTTTGTGAAGTCATTTTTTCGGCTATAATGGATAAGGTAAGTAATTATTCATCTGTGGAGAAAACGGAGTGATACATGTGGGTGTAAAGCATGGTAGAGATTACGGTGAAATCCTAACGGATTTGACTGAGGCTGTCGGAAGAATTTCCGATGGGTACTTATTTTTTGAAATGGATCCGGAAGAGTGGCAAGAATTGCCGCAGGAATCCAAGATGGAGGTATGGGAGGCACTGGCTGAGGATCTTTTCTTCGCGCTGGGTAATGAACCTATGATTGAGGTGGGGAGCGGCGTTATCATCTACGATAAGGACACGCACCGCATTAATATTTTAGTCGGAGAAGAGGATTTAGCCTCTGTTGTTTTGATTTAAGAAGAAGGGGCCGCGGGGCGTAATTTGCCCGTAGTTAGTAGCCCGTGTTAAAATTGGTGTAGCCGAGTTATAATCGCTGGGATTCTTGAATACATTTAATCGAAAATATTGCCTTTATCCTGGCACATCCCTTGGACCTCAGAAGCTAAGGGATGTTTTGTTTAACGAATAAGACGAGTAAAGGTACCTGCGGATTTTACTGCAATTTTTAGTAAGGGAGGAAACGAATTGTTATTTACCGAAGAAGAACTGCGTGAGCAGATCAGCAAGCTGGAAGGTTGGAAGCTGGAAGAGAATACCATGGTGCGAAAATATATGTTCAGCCAATATATGAAGGGTATTGCTTTCGTTGATGAAGTAGCCACCATTTCAGAAGCCTTTGATCACCATCCACATATTACGATTGATTATAAGACAGTGACTTTACGACTGAAATCAAATGAGGAAGACGGTATTACAGCTCTAGATATTCGAGAGGCACATGAATTTAATGAAGCCTTTGAGAAAAATCGTTAGTGTCACCTAAACTCATAAATAAACGCCCGTGCGCAGATAGTGAACTATCTTCTGGCACGGGCGTTTTTAGTTGCTTAGGTAGTAGTTACTGTTACTTTTTCTCTGAGAGCCAGAGGGCGACGTTTGCAATCTCCTCAGGGGCTAGCTTTTCTTTAAAGGAAGGCATTTGACCTCGTCCTTTAGTGACGATACTGTAGATTTCTTCAGCATCATGCTGACCGCCTTCATTTTGAAGACTGGGTCCAACTCCACCTTGAAGCTGATCGCCGTGACAGGTGATACAGCTGGCTTTCACGGTTGCTTCGGCCTTTGCCGCATCCAATTGGACTTCCGGCATCGTCGGCTTATTCTGTTCAGCTACCTCTTCTTTACCTGGAAGTGTAAACATAAGTACTACCGCAAAGGCACAGGCGGCAAAAAACAAACCGCTCATGATCCATTTCTGCATCCCAGTTCGTCCCTTCTATGTAAGCTGCTCCCTACATTATAGCTCAAGGTGAAGCGTTATCATAGGGTTTGTGACAAAAAAATGAACGATAATGCCATCAAATCATTGAAAAATATGGAATTTAATATTATTTATCATAGACCATGCAATAAAAAGGTTTGTTTCCTGTGGGGGTTAGGCGCTCATACGTATCGGTAATCGTAAATCCACACTTTTGGTAAGTTCGGATTGCCCGCTGGTTCCAGGTCAATACCTCTAGATCAATCTCACGCTCAGGATAACGAATTAAGGCTGCTTGCACGATTGCATCCATGAATATTTTTCCTAGACCTTGACCGCATAGATCAGGGCGCATACCAATCCCCAAGCGAACAACACCTTCCAATGGAAACAACTGCGCGAATCCACACAAAATCCCTTGCCCATTTAAGATGGAGACATATTGCTCATTCCGTAGCTGAGGGTCACCGAACTCGATTCCAAGAGCCTGCATTTGCTCCCACGGCATCCAGCCGTAAATATTATAAGGGGCAGTGTAATCCCAGTTGCAAATCTCTTCCGCGTGACTGGTCTCCATAGGCGCTACATGAAAAGTAACAGAGGGATTTATCATAAGGTCAAGGACCTCCTTTCACGGGGGAACTTTAAATGTCTTATATTTCTAGCTTAAAATACTTATGGTCCTTATAAGGACATCGAAGGCGTTTATGCTTGTAACTAATTATATACAAAAAGAGGCATGGTCGACTCAGAAATTTATGAGGATTATTGTTTTACAAATTCTGAGAGGGGTAAATACTAAATAAGACAAAAAACAAGCTCTTCCCCAAGAATCAACATCTTGGAAAAGAGCCTATGTACGATTTACTTATTGAACATCATCATTATCTTCTGTCTCAGAAGCAACAGAATGATAAGCATCCGTGCTCATAATTCGTTTAGCACCGATGTAGCGTTTCACGTAGTAGCTATCACTCAGGGAGCTAATCGTTACACCGCGTGAGGAAGATGCGTGTGCAAACTTGCCTTCACCGACATAAATACCGACATGGGAGACACCCTTACCACTTGTATTGAAGAATACAAGATCTCCAGATCTTAAATCATCTTGGGAGATAGCAGTGCCCATTTGATACTGGGAACCTGATTGGTGTGGTAGGTTTATACCAATTTTATCAAATACATACATTGTAAATCCGGAGCAATCAAATCCATTTGTGGAGATGCCGCCGGATACGTACTTAGTTCCGATGGTCTTGTCGATCACTTTATCCATTTTGGAATCCGCGAAAGCGCTTCCTGCTCCGATGGTGAAAATAATGGAAAAGCTAAGTACTGCTGCTGCTAGCTTCTTCTTCAAAAGTTTATACCCCTTCCGGATGCCTACGAGGTTAGCTTAAGGGTTCGGTTGAAGGTCCCCTATGACCCCTCTAAAAATGGAGGTCAATTCACCCAAAGTTGGTTCCCCCGTTTTCCTAATAGTTAGGAAACTCGGCTGATACTGTTGATTAGGAATAGCTTGTAATCAATACATGACAAAACCTTTGTAAATAACAACTTAATGATTACAAAAATGTTACTAAAATCTTACTGCAGTTATTGTAACAAACAGAGTGCCGCTTGGCAATCGTTTTTAACATAATCATGCAGAAAAATTCGTTTTTTTAAAGACAAAATGCATATGTAAGCGATAATATTAAACTAATTTTTATATTTATTGAAATTTTTATCAAATAAAAGTGTTTAAAGTCCGTTCTAGAGGTGTAAAGAATATAATAAGGCAAAAGAAAACCTGGATTCGATTAAGTCAATAATCAAACCCAGGTCTATATAATGTAATTGTGAGGTTATAGTTGTGGGGAAGTATTAATCGTAGGCTATAGCTTGATATGAGGAAGTACTCATTACTCTTTTAGCACCAACGTAGCGATTGGCCCAGTAGGACTGGCTAAGTGAAGTGATGGTCACGCCATATGAAGATGATGATTGTGCGAATTTTCCGTTTCCAACATAAATGCCGACATGGGATACGCCGTTGCCCAATGTGTTAAAGAAAACTAGGTCACCTGAACGTAATTTACTTTTGGCTACAGGAGTTCCGACATTATATTGAGCTTTTGAAGTACGGGGCAAAGAAAGACCCACCTTCTTGAATACATACGTAGTAAATCCAGAACAGTCAAACCCGGCAGTGCTAGTGCCTCCGGTTTTATAGGCAACTCCAATTGTCTTTGAAATAACACTGTCCATCTTAGAATCTGCAAAGGCACTTCCTCCACCAATAGAGAACGCCATCACAAGTCCTAGCGCCGCAGCGACGCATGCTTTTCTTAAATTCTTCAAAAAAATTGTACCCCTTCCAATGCCTGTGAGGTTAGCTTAAGGATTCGGTAGAAGGTTCCCCTATGATCACTGCAAAGCGAGATCAATTCACCCAAAATATGGTTCCCCCACTTCCCGGTGCAAGGAATTCGGCGTTTTATGCACCAGATAGTGACTTATCGACATGACTACGACAAATACATGAAGTTATGTAGAAATCGTTTCAAATGATTACAAACTTGTTACCAATGGAACAGGACTTATTGTAACAAAGTCTTTACGATTTTGCAAATCCTCATAATTTGTCTATAACGCGAAAGAGTCCCAACTCCTGATTCAGGAACCGGGACTCTTATATTATGTTCTGTAATGTTTCAAATTATTGTGGAAATGCTTTACTGTGCCATAGATGATATTGAGCCGAAATTCCCCACATTTTGAAGAGTGTTGAGGGCAGTGATGAAAGTTGACGAATAAGAAGCGCTGGTAGGCCAGGACAGAAGATACCCGTTAGTCCGCACACTAGCAAAAGGATCAGGCCTGCTGCACCAAGTATGATTGAAATTCCTATTGCCGGAATCAGCGACTTCAAGCAAACGAATAAGGAGGAGAACATCCCCGTGCCGCTGGTATAACCAAACTGCATATATAGAAGGAACAGGCGCACGATAAAGATGTATATAAGCCATGCCAATACGTATGGAACTAGATGAAGTAACAAAGAGTAGTTCAGAAAGGAGGACAAGAATAGCCCGTACATTTTTGGAGCAAGCCAGTATAACGGAAGTAGAGCCAGCGCCCATTCGATTAGACTGAAGATAAACACTGGAAATCCATAAAGCTTCATACCTGGAAAAAAGAACAGGCCACGCTCTCCTTTTCGCTCCTGATGGAGTTCATGCAGTAATCCTGCCCTTATGAAGGGGGAGAGTAGCAGTCGTAAGACAACAAGCCCTAGGAACATCCATAACCAAGTACGTATCGCAGGATCTGTGTTCAAGCTGAACTGCCCTTCGACATAATAGAGTAGTCTGCCCATTCCGCTGCCTCCAGCGTCTTTATCTGGATAACGCAGTAGAATTGGAACGATAGCAGACCGGATGAAGCCGTACATAAAGTAGCCCCAGAGCAGTCGGTAGATGAAGAGCAGAATCAGAATATAAAATTGCTCCTTCATGCTTTGCCAGCCGCGGGTTATCGATGTTCTCACAATCATTCACCTCACCAGACAAGAGTTCCGAGCACGGTTTCAACTAGTTTAGTTACACTTAATGTCCAGCGGGAGAGCGTTTTGGGCTCTATTTCCGCCAGTCTGAAGTTATTAAGATGTTTGTTTTCTAACAGAATGGTATGCTCAGGATCAACCTCAGCAGAGAGCAGAAGCTTATCGCTTAACAATTGGAAGGTAGTCTCTGCTCCTTCACCGCTCCAGACCCGCTCTGTAGCAGAGCCATCGGCGAATGTGAATTTAATGGGAACGTCAACGTAATGGCTCCCTTTGTTTGTAATCTTTACTATGGATTCATAGCTCTGAGCATCGCTGTTGCCATTCTTTTTAATCGTAATCGTATCTACTGAGAAATCAGGAGCACCACCACCATAAATATAATCTTCGAAATAAGGCTGCCATGATTTTTTGGTTACCTTCTCAATGACTTTTTGAAAATCAGACGTAGTGGGGTGCTGGAAACGGAATTTACGTGCGTAAGTGGACATGATGCTGTTCATTGCCTTAGTGCCTACTTGGCGTTCAATATCCTTAAGTACTAGCTTTCCGCGAATATACACATTCCGGCTATAGGATTCTGCCCCGGCATATTTCCATGTTTCTAAATTTAGCGGCTCTGATTTGGTCACCAAGCTGGACTGAAGAGAGAGATTCGTTTTGATGCCATATTCTTGCTCCATGAGTCTGTCTTCAGCATAAGAAGTGAAGCTTTCATCTAGCCAAGCCTCTTCGAATTCATTGCTGGCTACCATGCCGTAAAAGTATTGATGGCCAATTTCATGAACGACGGTTCTTTCAAGTGAGGTGTCAGGAGAAGAGTCTGTGGCTCCAAACGCTGTAATGAGTGTTGGATACTCCATTCCTCCAGCCCCATTCCCCTCCTTAGGCGGAACGATAATAGACAGAGTCGAGTAGGGATAAGGACCATACCATTTGCTGAAGTAGGTCAGAGCTGCCTTAGCGGCCTGAAGGTATCGTTCCTTTAAGTCTTTGTGTAATGGATCGAGATACACCTTAATCCGTACACCAGGCACTTCTGGCGTAGAGAAGGCTTCTTCGGCTACTGTAAAATCAGGGGATGCCGCCCACGCAAAGTCATGGACATCGTCAGCGTAGAACTGATATATTTTCTGATCCTGCTTTAGCTTGGCATTCTTCACAGGAAATCCGGTCGCAGCTACCGTGTAGTCGGAAGGAACCGCAATCGTTACATTAAAGATGCCAAAATCGCTGTAAAATTCAGAGGTGCCGTGGTACTGATGCAAATCCCAGCCTTCCTCCTTAACCCCGCGTGTGCCCATAGGCTCGTATACACTAAGTTTAGGGAACCATTGCCCAGCCATCACGAAATTGCCTGATGCGCCCATACGGGCAAATATTTTGGGGAGCTGGACCTCGTACTGGAGTTTAAGCGTGACACTTTCTCCACCATTAACCGGCTGTGGGAGATGTATCTTTAGGAGTGTCTTATCGTTGACGTTACCATCATCGGGTTGTACAAATTGCACTCTTTGCATTAGTGATGTTCCTTCTGTTGTGCGCAAATCGGTTAAAGTCATACTTCCGAAGCCGTTCTCTGGCATGGTGTCACCTCTGAGCGTTCCTCCGGACTCCTTCATAAAGGTAGTATCTGATGAAGCAAAAGCATTTGGATACATATGAAAATATAGATCACTTACCGGTTTTACACCGGGGTGTGTCCAGGTTACCGTCTCAGAAGCGATTAAGGTTTCTGTATCAGGAACAAGCTGAACATCGATGTGATACTCGACAACTCGTTGACTTAATGCCTCTTCTGCTGGAACGGGGGCGCTTTCAGGCAGTGTCTGTTGTGGTGCAGCTGCAGGAGCTATACCGCTTGAGGACTTGGCCTCTTTTGAAACAAAGCTAGTAACAGAAGATGTGGAGTTATCCCCCGAATAGACCCATATGCCTCCTAATAGCACGAGGGTGGCCAGGGTCGCAAAGATGATGATGTACCTTAATGACAGTGACTTCATAGTGTGATTCCTCCCGTGACAAGCATCTACGGGATGTATATGTTTGCAATCGCCGCATTATTAGCTAAAATTAAATTATTCGTAAGAGGAAGGGTGTGCACTCGTGGACAACATACAACCGGAGGGCAAGAAACAGATTGCCTTAAATATTGTGAATGCCAAAAGTAAACATAAAGGTTTTGGAGCGGGCTCTATAGAGCTCAATAACGTATCGCCTGTCATTATTGATGGCGGTGAAGCAGTCATTGATATTGGTGCCATGCATGCCAAGAGTAAGGTTGAAAAGGGGATTAAATTCTCCATGAACCGTGAAGATGTACCTAATGGTAGACAGGTTTGGGTAGTATGGGTAGCAGTGGACCGTACACAGGATAGTCAATTCTATGGTGGAATAACGGCCTGCGAAATGTGGATCGATACGGAAGCGCGTCGCGGTTGGAAAATTCTCGCCGAGCATGTCAATAAGTTGGATGCTGCTCTAAAACGCAAAATCGATGTGGGAGGGCTTGGCGCAGTTGAAAAAGCTGCCCTCAAATCCCTCTTGATCTCTCATAATGAGGCATGGTGGACTGCGTCCTCCGATGAGCTTAAAGCTGCACTGAACGAGTAGGAACGAATCACCCGGTCAAGGTTACCTGATACAGAAAAAAGGCTTCGACATCCTGATATAGGAGAGTCGAGGCCTTTTTGAATTGAACATAATGAATTAGTTTACGATTTGCCTGCCGTACTAAGTTTGCGTTTGAGTTGACTTACTCTGGCTTGACTGATCCCAAGAATTTCAGCAAGCTCTTTCTGATTGGCATATGGATGTTCTTCTATGGCCCGCTCCAGGCGTTGGCACATATCCTCTGTCTTCGTCTTCCGGATCGTGCTGCTGTGTTCTGACACTTCGCCTGCAAAATCTTGGCGCGCCTCAGGCACTTGAGACATGCGTTCAGGGTCGGCAATTTCTTTTAGACAGCTACTGCAAATAAATTGCTCTTTATAGTAGGTGACATGGTCGTGGCTTCTGCAAAACGTACATTCTGTCGAGGTGTACTTCCTGAGTATGATGGTGTTATCGTTTAATATAAAAAATTCGATAGGATCACCAATGTCGATATTACGAGTCATACGGATTTCTGCGGGAACCACAATTCTCCCAAGACTGTCTAAACTCCGGATCATGCCTGTATCCTTCATCCCATGTCCCTCATTTACATCTTTATATTTTGGTTGCTACTAACTATTATAGCAGTAATTGTGAGTTAAGAGAATGGGGTGAATATAATTAATGAAGCGGTTACATCCTTTGTGGGAGAAGTGAAAATCGAGTTTGGCCATCCTATGAATTCTACAATAAATAAGTAATAAAAAAGAAAAACCTCTTCAATTAATGAAGAGGTTAATTCAACCACCAGCGTTTAATATTGTTCCACAGGGAACGACTTTCTTCAGCAGGATCTACTTTGCTTTGTACATCATCGACAACGGGAGCTTTGCCATGTTGATCACAGTATTCGGTGGGCTCAGTTCCACTAATGAAAGTCTCCAGTTCTTTTTCGGGACAGGCTGCTGTAGCTAGCTTACCGGATTGCGGATTGATGTATACACTGACTACGCCATCTGGAATGGGAAAAATCTTAGGCGGGATATTTTCCAACGCTTTTTCAGTAAACTCCGCGAAAATTGGAGCTGCCCGTCGGCCATCGGTAGTTGTGATGTCGCGCCCCTTGTCATATCCAACCCAAACTGCAGTGGACAGCTCGGGGGTGAAGCCTACCATCCAGCCGTCTGTATCCGTAGTTCCAGTCTTGCCGGCTACCGGACGTTTGATTATAGAAGCTACGCGATTTCCTGTCCCCCCAGTCTCAAATACCCCCTCCATTAAACGGGTCAACACATAGGCGGCAGAAGGCTCTACAATGGCTTCACCCTTTGACTGTGGTGCTTCATACAGCACCATACCATTAGAATCCGTTATTTTTAGAATGGCTGTGGTGGGCATTTTCTGACCACTGTTTCCAATAACAGCGAATGCCGCAGCCATTTCTAGCGGACTGATCGGTGAGGTACCGAGTGCCAGTGACGGCACGCTTTGAAGCGGACTATCAATGCCCATCTTGCCTGCCATCTCGCTCACCTTATCCGCGCCGATCTTCATGATCGTATTCACAGCATAGATATTGTCGGATGCTGCAATAGCTTGTCGCATATTGATTTCGCCCAGATACTTATCCCCGAAGTTCCGAGGCTGGTAGGTTTTGCGATTGTTATCATAATGGAACATCGTGGGCTGGCTTTTGAAAACGGAAAGACCAGTCATCTCTTTAGAAGAGAGTGCTGCTAAGTACATGATCGGCTTAAAGGACGAGCCAGGCTGACGTGTGGTGGCTAGAGCATGATTGTATTGGTTGGTACGATAATTTTTTCCGCCGACCATAGCTTTAATGTAGCCAGTGCGAGGATCGATGGAAACAAGAGCGGTCTCCAGATCACTCTTTTGATCCATCTCTTTGTCGACTGCTTGTTCTGCAGCATGCTGCATGTCAGGGTCAAGGGTAGTGTAAACATTTAGTCCCCCTTGTTCCAGCTCATCACTGCTGATGTGAAGAGATTCTGTGGCCAGATTGCGGATATAATCTCTGAAATAAGGTGCAACCACAGTGGTATCCTTCTGGCCTTGTGGTTTTAAGTTCAAGTCTTCCTGAACAGCCTGTCCTGCTTCTTTTTGTGTGATTTCTCCTAAATTGGTCATGACAGTCAAAATGATTTTTTGGCGTTTTTTAGCGTTGTCTAAATGATTGTACGGCGAATAATAGGTTGGTCCTTTTGGAATTCCAGCTAGCATGGTACTCTCTGCCAAGTCTAAGTCTGCTGCAGATTTACCAAAATACATTTGAGAGGCTGCTTCAATGCCATAGGCACCATGGCCATAGTAGATGTTATTTAAATACATGTTCAAGATTTCATCTTTGCTGTATTTCATCTCGAGCTGCATCGTATACAAGGCTTCTTTAGCTTTGCGCGTCCATGTCTTCTCGTGGGAGAGATAAAGATTTCTCGCGAGCTGCTGAGTTAGCGTGCTAGCCCCTTGCGTTCGGTTTCCCTCTTCCAGATTGACGAGCACGGCCCGAGCCATCCCTTTCATGTCAAATCCGGAATGCTCGTAAAACTTACGGTCCTCGACGGCTAGTGTGGCTTCAATGAGCAAGGGAGAAATTTGACTTAATTTGACCGGTTCACGGCTACGCCCGTCTGAGGTAAAGGTGGCAAGAATATTGCCCCTGGAGTCGAGTAGCTTGGAGCGCACATCGTCGCCAATGGGAGGGAGATCTTTTTGGTATAGGTAACCGAGCAGAGCTACCGTGGTCAGTAGAAACAATATAATCATGGCTACCAGCAGCCGGAATAAACGGCGGAAGCGGCTTTTTCGTTTGGGTGGACTCGTTGATTCACGTGACATGATACCAGACTCCCTTCTCCTTGTATTATGGGAAAGGAATTGGAAGGATATTCATTGTATAACTAGGTGATCTGTTAAAGGGACTATCACCGGAGGAGATTTAAATAGGAGATGACAAACTGTTTCCATTTTGTGACTATTCAATGGTGGATCATGCGTGCTTCAGGAGGTATAAAAGAGTAGAGATTAAAAGCTAGGGTATATATACAATAGGAGGTGTCATTATGAACTGGACGAAAAAGATTCACAGATCGACAATAACCGCCCTTTCGGCGACGCTAATAATGGTTTCAGGCTGGGGTGCATCAGCTTCTTCTGTACATGCTGCGGCATCGGCTACACCAGCGGCGTGCGGCACTGGAGATCATGGGCTACTACAGTCTCTGCAAAACAAGCATTCAGGAGACGTATCCACACCGCTTACCTTTTCTGATGTTCAGTTTCTGAATGGAGATATCGGACGGGCAGCAGGCAATGGATTTATGATTGGCACTTCTGATGGAGGCTGCAATTTTCAAGAAATTTATGAAGGCCAATGGAGCTTTAAACAGATTGATTTTCCCGATAACGTGCATGGTTTTGCCCTTGCTTCTGTAGAAGACGGTCAAGCTCGATATTTAATCAGTACCTCTAATGGCGGCTCAGAATGGAAAAGACTTTCGAATAAAGCTGTTAGCTTTGAAAGAATCGATTTTATCGACAGTAAGATTGGTTTCGGGTATAACAGGGCATCAACGTATTACACCAAGGACGGGGGACTTAGCTGGAGTAAGATTTCAACCCCATCCAATACACGCGGTGCTTATTTCAGTGATCGTAATACCGGCTGGGCCGTTGTAACTGTGCCTGGAACCAGCTACCGGGTAATGAAGACCGCAGATGGTGGCAAAACTTGGAGTTTATCGTTAAAGGTAGCCTTTACCGATCCAGAGCATGGGCAAATTACTTCAAAGGGAGATCAAGTTGATGTGGTTCTCTATGGCGGCTCAGGGATGAGTCAAACCTCATACTCCCTATATACAAGTACGAATAAGGGTAAAAGCTGGAATAGAGTGATCGCTCAGGAAACTGCTGGGGGTGGGCCTGCTCCGGGTAGTGGAAGAGCTGTAGTAAATAAAGGGCCTGCGTCTGGCAGACCGGGAAATTTGGAGCTGATAGGGAACAATACGACCTTCTTGGTGGGTTATTCCGACGCAGCAGAAAAAGTAGCGGTAGGACGCACATATAACGGTGGCAAGCAGTGGACCAATCTTCCGGCGATTGCTGGGTATGAAGGAGTAATCTCGTTCACTAGTAATAAAGAAGGCTGGCTAGCCGTTCGCGAACGCGATTATTCATCGTTATATGTAACTAAAGATGGCGGCGCATCTTGGCAACTTAGATTTTCGTTGAAAATTTTGTCCTTGTAACGGGCGGGTTAGTAAAGGTAGCGAGCATAGCTTATAGTTTTCTAAACGGTTCCTAAGGGAACCGTTTTTTTGTGATTATGAAGTTGGTTGCACTTGTGTACAGTTTTACTACATGTTCCAAGTGTGCTTTTATCCATCAATATGGTAAAATTTTATGAGCTAAGCTAGATCTAATGGATTCTGAGATTGAAATGCTTCTTTGAACTGGATATAGTGTACAATGGGAAAGCGAATAGGCCTTTGAATGAATATAAAAATGTTTAAGTTTTACGACAGGCGTTTTTCTTATGCAGAATGCAGAGGCTTGCAGAATGGAGGAACGTGTGATGCCCGAATTACAGTCTAACAAATATGACGTCTCTATTACGCTCGTGAGCCTTCAAGATGGTCAGCGGAATGTTATGAAAGCGAATGGAGAGGTAGTATCCAAAGGACCGCATCTATATATTCAATATGAAGAGTTAGAGCAAGGCCCTCGAGGAGAGGAAATTTCTGTTCGTACAACAATAAAGATTGCAGGCAAACAGCTAAAGCTAATCCGCCACGGTGGGATACAGTCGGAACAGAGCTTTCAATCCGGACGGCGTCTGCCGGGATTCTATCGTTCACCATATACACAGTTTAATCTTTCTACAGAAACGAACAAGCTGGACGTGGTGCGCGAAGGGCGCTCCCTAACGGTTGCATGGGAATATGATTTGTACGTATACGAGGAATTGTCAGGAAAGTTTGCTATTAGTTTGCATATACAGGAGGAACCGAAATTATGACACAGAGAAAGAATCCGTTGGAGCTAGTGAATGAACGGGTAAAAGAAGCCATTGCCGATGCAATTGTAAATGCAGGAATTGTTGCACCGGAAGAGGTTCCGGATATCGTACTGGAAGTACCAAGAGATAAGGCACACGGTGATTTGGCTACGAACGCTGCTATGCAGCTGACCAAAATCGCAAAACGTAACCCGCGCCAAATTGCTGAGGCAATTATAGAACATTTGGATACTAGCAGCGCTTCTATTGAAAAAGCTGAGATTGCCGGACCAGGCTTTATTAACTTTACGTTGTCCAAGAATTATTTGTATCCAATTATCAGCCTTGTTGCTGAGCAGGGTGATGATTATGGCCGTATTAACATCGGTCAAGGTCAGAAGGTTGAAATGGAGTTCGTCAGCGCTAATCCAACGGGTAGCCTTCATTTAGGACATGCTCGTGGTGCTGCTGTCGGCGATGCGCTTTGCAACGTACTTGATTATGCAGGCTATCAGGTGACACGGGAATATTATATTAATGATGCCGGTAACCAGGTGGTCAACCTGTGCAAATCCATTGAAACTCGTTACCTGCAGGAGCTGGGCCAAGAAGCAGAAATGCCTGAAGACGGTTACCATGGCGAGGATATTAAGGGATTTGCTAAAGAGCTTGTGGCTGAAAAGGGTGATACACTACTCGAAATGAGCCCGAGTGACCGCGCAGCTTTTTTCCGGACTTATGGACTTAATAAAGAGCTCGATAAAATCAAACGTGATCTGGGACTATTCCGCGTAAACTTCGATATCTGGTTCAGTGAGACTTCCCTGTACGAGAACGGAGAAGTGTTACGCTCGCTAGATGAGCTTCGTGATCGTGGAGAAGTCTATGAGCAGGATGGGGCAACCTGGCTGCAAACGACTAAGTATGGCGATGATAAAGACCGCGTTCTGATTAAGAACGATGGCACATACACCTACCTTACACCGGACATTGCTTATCACAGCGATAAGTATGGCCGTGGTTACGATAAAATGATTAACATTTGGGGTGCGGATCATCATGGCTATATTCCGCGGATGAAAGCGGCGATGTCAGCACTTGGCAATGATCCTGAGAAGCTAGTGGTTCTGATTGCTCAGATGGTCAGCCTGTTCCAGAATGGTGAAAAGGTTAAAATGTCGAAACGTACCGGCAAAGCGGTTACGATGGAAGATTTGATGGAAGAAGTAGGAATCGATGCGATTCGTTATTTCTTCACCATGCGTAGCATGGATTCCCATCTCGATTTCGATATGGACTTGGCGATCTCTACTTCTAATGAGAACCCTGTATTCTACGTTCAATATGCGCATGCGCGTATCTGCAGCATCTTCCGTCAGGCAGAGGAGCAAGGGATCTCCATTCCTGATTACGCTGAGATTGACTTCTCCAAGCTGACAGCAGTGCATGAATATGACCTGCTGCGCAAAATTGGTGAGCTCCCAGCAGAAATTGCTGTTGCGGCTGAAGGTTATGCTCCACATCGCCTCATCCGTTATGTATATGAGCTGGCTGCGATGTTCCACAGTTATTACAAAGCTGAACGTGTAATCACTGAGGATGCCGCTCAAACCGTGGCACGACTTGCACTGCTTGGTGCTGCGCGTACCACCATTGCTAATGTCCTGCGTCTTGTTGGTGTTTCCGCACCAGACCGCATGTAATTCAACATCAAACGACAAAAAATCCGCCTTCCGGTTCTCTGGGAGGCGGATTTTATTTTGTGCCGTTCTTCGCACCGGCACAAGCTGCGCTCACGTCAGAGTGACCCACCCGGTGCCCGGGCAGGTTCTATACGTTCGCGGATACCGCCCGCTTGGCCCTCATTCCTGCTTTCAGCAGGCGTAGGGCATCGGCAGCGCCGCCGCCAAGGGATGCGCGTCGCTGCCCCTTGCGCAGCCGCACCGGGGACGCGGTGCGGCGCAAGAGCAGCTTCAGCTCCCTTGGCGAGAGCCCCGGTCGCACCGCGAGCAGCAGTGCAGCGGCTCCCGTGACATGCGAGGTCGCCATGGAGGTGCCGCTCATCTCTTTGTAGCCCTCCTTCAGCCAACAGGAGGTCACGCCTTCGCCGGGGCCATAGACATCGATATAAGAACCGCGGTTGCTGAAGCCAGCAACACGATGTCTTTTATCGATGGCGCCCACGGCAATCGTCTCAGGATAACGTGCGGGATAGTCTCCGCCACGTTTTCCATCATTCCCGGATGAGGCGATGACAGCGATTCCGGCTCGGTACGCTTTAATAACCACATTGTGAAGCGCTTTGCTTCTAGTTTTCATTCCGAAGCTCATATTGATGATATCAATTTTGTTCTGTACGCACCAATCAATGCCCAGTACAATGTCCGATACATACGCGGAGCCACTATGATCAAAGGCCTTGACTGGATATAGCAACGCTCGTGGAGCCACTCCCATCATACCGCGTGTTCCTCCTGCCGCAGCTAGAGTGCCGGCGATATGAGTTCCGTGTCCATTATCATCTAGCGGCAACATTCCGCGGTGTAGTAAGTTGACCCCAGAGGCTAATGAATGCTTCAGATCGGGATGGCGGTAATCAGCACCTGTGTCGATTACGCCGATTTTGACGTGAACTCCGGTTGATTTGGACCATGCCTGAGGAGCATGAATGGCTTTTACTCCCCAAGGGAGTGTGGCGGTACCGCTCTTTTCGTTAGCTATGGAATGGATTTGTATTTGTAGATCCTCTTCGACATTTAGGAGGTCTGCAAATCGGTTCATTAGTTTTCCAGCTCCGGCAGCAGGCACAAAAAAGGCCCGGATCAGCGGAGATACCTGCACTTGCCGCAGCTCAGGCTGCTTCGCTTTCAGCGCCTTCCATTGTGTGAATGCCCCGGCATACTGGCGGGGATCATTGAAGGTAAGAATACGCCGCTCACCATTGTTGGGGGCAACCGATATTTCTTCAAGAAGCATGTTCCAAAATTTGTAATAGTCCATAGGTTTCGCTGTCCCCTCCTCGGTGCCCTGCTGCCATATTGTATGAGTGGAAGAGGGGGTCCGAATGGGAACTTGCCCTTTTTTAACGAAATGGGCTGCCCATCGTGTCAAAAGACGGCGCTTTACATAAAATAGACAGAAGAGATTAACACTCTCTTTGTAACATCACGTAAGGAGCCGATCCTTGGCGTGGATACAGTCATGCGCGGAGGGTTTCCTCCGCCTTTTTTTATTTAAAAGGAATTATAAGTTTCACACGGGTACATATGTTTTGGGTTTATCCTTCTTCAAGATGGAGACAGGTATCTGCTATGGATAACAGCCTGAAGGCTCTTTCTGTTAGCTGTTACCGCTTTTGACTTGCAATTTGTTGTCAAATAGGTTTTACTTAGTTTTGTTAATGGATATTATTGAAATAAACCGTAATGTGAACAATGCGTGAGAGGAAGTGTCCTTTAGTGAGTACGCCACTCAATTTAAAGCTAGACCCTGAGAAAGTTAAAGAAATGCCGATGGTGGATTTGGCCTTTCTAGTGCTTAAGGCAGCCAATACACCGTATTATTACCGTGATCTGATGGTCGAGGTAGCCAAGTTGCGCGGCATGACCGATCAACAAAGCCAAGATACTATTGCCCAGTTATATACCGAGATTAACATTGATGGGCGTTTTGCCTGTGTCGGAACCAACCTTTGGGGATTGAAACGCTGGTATCCTCTAGAGCGCTCTGATGATCCGGTTGGTAACACCAAACGCGTGCGTATCATCAACGATGAAGACGATGATTTGGAAGATGACGACTTTGCTGAAGAAGAAGAAAACTACGCTGCTGAAGAAGAGGATTTCGACGCTATCGACGAAGATCGCGACGACCTCTATTCCGACGACGACAGCGAAGAAGAAGTCGACGAAGATGTCGTGATCGATGAAGATGACATAGACGAAGATGACTCAGATGAAGACGATGCAGAAGATGACTCAGATGAAGACGATGCAGAAGCTGACAAGTAAGATAAATAATTTCAAAGAGTCTTGCTGATGGTTTAATTCCTCCCTTGACAGTGGGGGAACGTCAGAGTAAACTATTGCATGGGCTTATCATGTAAGTTAATAAACGCGTTTCTTAAAATAAAAAGTGCCCCGGTTCTACGGGTGTCACTTTTTTGTTTTTTTAGATGCAAAGTAGCTGTAGTTTTATGTAATTTGCGGGACGACGCTTTATGTTTTCCCCGGTGAATCAAACTTTTGATTTCCCCTGTTTTGATGATAGTAAAACGGGTTACGATAAACACCATGCGCCGCTTTTATGTCTGGACTTTATTTAGGAGGGTTTTACAGTGACAAAGTATATTTTTGTAACGGGTGGCGTTGTGTCTTCCCTGGGCAAGGGCATTACCGCCGCTTCGCTGGGCAGGCTGCTCAAAAACAGAGGTCTAAAGGTAACGATTCAGAAATTTGATCCGTATCTTAACGTAGACCCTGGAACGATGAGTCCTTATCAGCACGGTGAAGTATTCGTAACCGATGACGGTGCGGAGACTGACCTTGACCTTGGACACTATGAACGGTTTATTGATATTAATCTGTCAAAGAACAACAATGTGACGACAGGTAAGATCTATTCATCCGTAATCAGCAAGGAACGTCGTGGAGAGTATTTGGGCGGAACTGTACAAGTTATCCCACACATTACGAATGAGATCAAAGAACGCGTGTTCCGTGCAGGCCGCGAGACCAACTCTGATGTTGTAATCACAGAGATTGGTGGAACCGTAGGTGATATTGAAAGTCTTCCGTTCCTGGAAGCCATTCGTCAGATCAAGAGTGATATCGGACGGGAAAATGTGATGTATATCCACGTAACCTTGATTCCTTATATCAAGGCTGCTGGAGAAGTGAAGACAAAGCCGACACAACACAGTGTTAAAGAGCTGCGCAGTATCGGTATTCAACCGAATGTCATCGTGTGCCGTACGGAATATGAGCTTTCCGCAGATATGAAAGCGAAGATCGCACTCTTTTGCGATATTGATGCTAATGCTGTTGTGGAATGCCGCGATGCTTCAACGTTGTATGAAGTTCCATTGAATCTTCGTGATGAAGGATTGGACGAGATTGTTGTTAATCATTTGAAGCTTACGACACCTGCACCAGATATGCGTGAATGGGAAAGTATGCTTGAACGGATTCAGAAGCTTGAAAAAACAGTGGAAATTGCGATTGTTGGTAAGTACGTAGCACTGCATGACGCTTATTTGAGCGTTGTTGAATCACTTTCACACGCAGGCTTTGCTGCTAATGCAGAGGTTAAGATTCGCTGGGTGAATGCAGAGGAAATTACGGATGAGAACGTGGATGAAATGCTGCGTGGTATTGGTGGTATTCTTGTTCCTGGTGGTTTCGGTGATCGGGGAATTGAAGGTAAAATCTCTGCGATTCGTTATGCCCGTGAGAAATTGATACCTTTCTTCGGAATTTGCTTAGGTATGCAAGTTTCCGTAATCGAATATGGCCGTTCTGTTCTAGGTCTACAAGGTGCGAATAGCTCCGAAATCGATCCGAACACACCATATCCACTGATCGATCTGCTTCCTGAGCAGAAGGATATTGAAGATATGGGCGGTACTATGCGTCTTGGCTTGTATCCTTGTAAGATTGCTGAGGGTTCCCTGGCAATGTCTTGCTACGATGATGAACTGGTTTATGAGCGTCACCGTCACCGGTATGAGTTCAACAATACGTACCGTGATGAGATTGAAAAAGCAGGTCTGGTTATTTCCGGAACCTCTCCAGATGGCCGTTTAGTTGAGATCGTAGAGCTTCCGGGACATCCTTGGTTCTTGTCGGTTCAATTCCATCCGGAATTCACTTCACGTCCGAACCGTCCACAACCGTTGTTCCGTGATTTCGTCAAAGCTTCTTTGACTCATTCCGAACAGCAGTAATTTTGTAAATATAATCAGAACCTACGGGTTTTGTATCAAACCTGAAGAGCCTCCCATAGGAGGCTCTTTTTTTAAACTATTCGAAAGTATAAGTTGTTCATCTATCCTTTATGTCTAATATTTTTCGCTTAAACGCTTATCGTCCTTATAGGGACGCCGAAGGTGTTTATGCCTGTTTGTCCATTTTGAAGAGCTGTGTAAATGACATCATTGTAATTCAGACTCTTTATTTACCCATTTTATCCAATTAGCAGGATTTGAGCAGTGAAGCACGAATAATAGGTTTCGTATGGGTTAGTTTCTGAAGGGGCCGTTAGCTGTGGAGAGCGCGGTATAGTCAATCTGGCTTAATCTCTGGGAGGGTATTATATGGAAAAAAAGAAAGTGTTAATTGTCGATGATCAGAATGGGATTCGGATTCTTCTTATGGAAGTGTTCAATAGCGAAGGATATACGACATTTCAAGCAGCTAACGGAAAATTGGCCTTAGACATTGTTCGCAGTGAGTCTCCTGACTTGGTTTTGCTCGATATGAAAATACCGGGAATGGATGGACTCGAGATTTTGAAGCATCTGAAGGAACTAAATCCATCCATTAAGGTCATAATGATGACCGCTTATGGGGAGCTGGATATGATTAAGGAAGCAACCAAGCTAGGCGCATTGATGCATTTCACAAAGCCATTTGACATCGATGAAATGCGGGTAGCGGTCAATATGCATCTTCATAATAAGTCTGTAGATCAATGCAGTTAAAGTAATATTTTCTGTATCGATTCTATTTGGTTATGGTGATTATAAACAGTTTGAGTACAAATGCTATACGGGCTGGATAAAAATCGTCCCACCGGGACATTTTTTTGTTTATCCTATTTAGTATTTGACTCAGGATGTGTTATAATAAGCCTGTATGTGATGTCGGTTTAAAAACATAGCCAACCAACATTCTTAGGAGGATGAAACCATGCCATTAGTATCTATGACAGACATGTTGAACAAAGCACTTGAAGGAAAATACGCAGTAGGTCAGTACAACATTAACAACTTGGAGTGGACACAAGCTATTCTTGGTGCCGCTGAACAAGAGAAATCACCAGTAATCCTTGGTGTATCCGAAGGCGCAGCACGTCACATGGGCGGCTTCACTACTGTTGTTAAAATGGTAGAAGGTCTAATTATCGATATGAATATCACAGTTCCTGTAGCGATCCACCTTGACCATGGATCTAGCTTTGATAAATGTAAAGCAGCAATTGATGCTGGATTTACATCCGTAATGATCGACGGTTCCCACCACCCAATCGATGAGAACATTGATATGACTAAAAAAGTCGTTGAATATGCTCACGCTAAAGGTGTTTCTGTAGAAGCAGAAGTAGGTACTGTTGGTGGACAAGAAGACGACGTTATCGGCGGCATCATGTATGCTAAGCTTGATGAGTGCGTACGTATTGTTAAAGAAACAGGTATCGACACTTTGGCTCCTGCACTAGGTTCCGTTCATGGACCTTACCATGGCGAGCCTAACCTCGGATTTAAAGAAATGGAAGAAATCCGCGACGCTACTAACATCCCAATGGTTCTTCATGGTGGTACAGGTATTCCTGAACATGACATCAAGAAAGCTATCTCCTTGGGTACTTCCAAAATCAACGTAAACACTGAGAACCAAATCGTGTTCGCAAAAGTTGTCCGCGAAGTTCTAGCTGCTAAACCTGATGCTTACGATCCACGCACATTCATCGCACCAGGTCGCGATGCGATCAAAGAAACCGTTATCGGTAAAATCCGCGAATTTGGATCCAACAACAAAGCCTAATCATTGTTAGCTTCCGCCACAGGTGGACAAGCAATTTGTAAAGGGCAGGGTGTAGCTCTGCCCAGTTGAATAGTTTGATGAGGAAAGCACACCGCTTAGCCGGTGTCTTTCCATTTTCATCACTAAAAGTCCACAGCACGTATTGCCCACACAGCTGCAATACACGTAGGGGGAAATTGATAAATCTATGGAAAAATTAATGATTGGCGGTGGACGTCCGCTAGAGGGCGTTGTAACCATCAGTGGAGCAAAGAATAGTGCTATTGCACTTATTCCTGCGGCGATTTTGGCCGAATCTGAAGTTGTTCTTGATAATTTACCGTCCCTTAGTGATGTAGCCGTTTACTCCGAAATCTTGCAAGAGCTTGGCGCAAGTGTATCTTGGTCAGGCAACCAGATGAAAATTGATCCTTCGCGTATTGTATCTATACCTATGCCTAATGGTCCGGTTAAGAAACTTCGAGCTTCGTATTATATGATGGGAGCTCTACTTGGAAGATTCAAAGAAGCGACAATAGGTCTACCCGGTGGTTGTAACTTCGAACCTCGTCCAATCGATCAGCATATCAAAGGATTCGAGGCACTAGGAGCAACAGTTACCAACGAACATGGTTCTATCCACTTATATGCTAAAGAGCTACGCGGTGCGAAGATTTATTTAGACGTATCAAGCGTAGGTGCCACTATTAACATCATGCTGGCGGCTTCACGTGCCAAAGGCTCCACAATTATTGAAAATGCGGCTAAAGAGCCTGAGATTATAGATGTAGCAACCCTATTGAACTCTATGGGCGCTGTTATTAAAGGCGCCGGTACAGAAACCATCAGAATCGAAGGGGTATCGGAGATGCACGGTTGCCGTCACTCCATTATTCCCGATCGGATTCAAGCAGGAACTTATATGATTGCCGCTGCGGCTACGCGTGGTAATGTGTTGATAGATAACGTTATTCCTAAGCACTTGGAAGCTTTAACGGCCAAGCTTTTAGAGATGGGCGTTGATATTGAAGAGCTTGACGAAAGTATTCGCGTTATAGGTAGAGCTAAATATGAGCACGCAGATGTCAAAGCGTTGACCTATCCTGGCTTTCCTACAGATTTACAATCTCCTATGACAAGTATGTTGACACAGGCGGAAGGCGTTAGTGTGCTTAGCGATTTCGTCTACAGCAACCGTTTTAAACATGTGCCAGAATTGGTACGTATGGGCGCGAAAATACGCGTTGAAGGCCGTTCTGCAATTATTGAGGGTGGTAAGCTTAACGCTGCAAAGGTGAAAGCGACTGATTTACGGGCAGGCGCTGCTCTTGTCATTGCTGGATTGACAGTAGGGGATGGGATCACCGAGGTGACCGGCGTAGAATATATTGACCGTGGTTATGATAATTTAGTGAGCAACCTTCGACAACTTGGTGCTCATGTTTGGCGTGAGAACGAATAAAATTAGGATATCCCGTTTGGAAGGAGGTTTATTTGCTTATTTACCGCATATATCCTTCCAAATTGGGTATTAATATCCTAATGGGCATTTTAATAGACTCATCATTTTGCCTAGTAGATAGACTAGGGCGAACTCATTTAAAAATTGAATAGGTGGTTATTACATGGATCTTCAAATTTCCGATTTGGAAGAAATGAAGCTGACCGAGTTGTATAAGCTGGCCAAGAAATACCAGATCCCTTATTACGGACAGCTGAAGAAACGGGAACTGATCTTTGCGATCCTTCGGGCACAGGCAGAGCAAAGCGGTCTTATGTTTATGGAAGGCGTACTGGAAATTCTACCCGAGGGCTATGGATTTCTAAGGCCGATTAACTATTTGCCTAGCGCTGAAGATATTTATATCTCAGCCTCACAAATTCGGAAGTTTGATCTCAGAAGCGGAGATCTTGTATCTGGGAAATGCCGGACGCCGAAAGAAAATGAACGATATTTTGGCCTGCTTCAAGTCAATGCCGTTAATGGCGAGAACCCTGCTAGCGCAGCGGAGCGACTACATTTTCCAGCATTAACACCACTTTATCCGCAAGACAAGCTACCGCTTGAAACATCCCCTACTCATTTGTCTACCCGAATAATGGATTTGCTCGCTCCTGTAGGTTTGGGGCAGCGGGGTTTGATTGTAGCACCTCCTAAAGCAGGAAAAACGCTCCTCTTGAAAGAAATTGCCAATAGTATTTCCACTAATAATCCTGAGATTGAACTCTTTGTATTGCTAATAGATGAGCGTCCCGAAGAAGTAACTGATATGCAGCGTTCAGTAAAAGGCGAAGTGGTTGCATCGACGTTTGATGAGCTTCCAGAGAATCATATTAAAGTGGCCGAACTTGTGTTGCAAAGAGCTCTTCGTTTAGTTGAGCACAAGAAGGATGTAGTTATTCTTTTAGACAGCATTACCCGTCTTGCACGTGCGTATAATCTTGTGGTTCCACCATCTGGACGCACGCTTAGTGGGGGGATTGACCCAGCAGCCTTTCATCGGCCGAAACGGTTTTTTGGCTCTGCACGGAATGTTGAAGAGGGCGGTTCACTGACTATTTTAGCAACTGCTTTAATTGATACCGGATCACGTATGGATGATATTATTTATGAAGAGTTTAAGGGTACTGGTAATATGGAGCTTCATTTGGACCGGAAATTGGCGGAACGCCGTATATTCCCTGCTATTGATATTCGTCGTTCAGGTACACGTCGTGAAGAAGTGCTCTTGAGCAAAGAAGAGCTTGATACGATCTGGGCGATTCGCAAAAATATGAATGAATCCTACGATTTTGTGGAGGGATTCATCAAAAAGCTGCGTGATACAAAGACTAATGCTGAATTCTTAGCATCATTTGACGTTGCGGGAGCTAAACAATCGCCAAATGGAACTGCAAGTAGCGGAGGAACTTCCAACAGTGGTACGGCTGCTCGTCGCACAACACGGGCAAAGACTTCTTCAGTACCTACAACTTGAGAATTGATAATAAGAGGAGACTAACATGTATTTGGTATATGCCGACGGGCAAGGAAACGTATATGATCATCCAGAACTGTACGGGTTAGCCCGTAGTGGGGATATGATCGTTGAAATGTTGGAGGAAGAGTTGATTCCGCTGCCTGAAGGCGCCACTCTTGTGGGCTTGCCTAGTACGCGGGCTGTGGGTATGGATCCTGAGACAGGTGAAATGATGGCGTTGCCGGATGGCTCACAGGCTGTAGGCGCGCTGCTGCCTCAGGGCTATACTCGCTTGTGTCTTCCTGGGTATGTAAAGACAGATAAGTCTTACAAGCTTCCTCTGTTTGGGTATTCGGCTGTAGTGTGGAAGGATGGCGGGTTCTATGTTGCGGCGGATCCAACCGATAATCCGGAGAAGTGGAACCCACTGAACTGTGATAAACAGGATCTTGAGGTAAGCGTTGGCGAGTTGACTGCCAAATATCCTGATAACCGTCTCTATGAGCATCTTTCTAACTGTGCGCTTGGTTATGAATGCCTGACTTCCTCCAACACCTTCTTAGGGCGTTGGGAGGGCGGTGTACCTGTCTCTTATTCATGTAATGCTGGATGTTTTGGCTGTATTTCTGAGCAACCTGATGATAGTGGTTTTGTGTCTCCGCAGACTCGTATGAATTTCCGACCAACGGTCAATGAAATTTCACAAGTTATGTTGGAGCACTTGAAGACGCCTGAATCGATTATCAGTTTTGGACAAGGCTGTGAAGGTGAGCCTTCTACGCAGGCAAAACTTATTATAGAAGCAATCCGTGAAGTGCGCTCGATTACTGACATGGGCTACATTAATATCAACACCAATGCTGGCTTAAGCGATCATATTCGTGGAATCGTCGATGCTGGGCTGGATTTGATGCGTGTCAGCACGATTAGTGCTCTAGATGATCATTACAATGCTTATTACAAACCACGTGGCTACACATTGGCTAATGTAGAGAAGTCTTTGAAATATGCTGCCTCGCAAGGTGTTTACACATCGATCAACTATCTGATTTTCCCTGGAGTAACTGATCGCGAAGAAGAGATTGAGGCGATGGTGGAGTTTGTAAGACGTACGGATCTGAAGCTTATTCAGATGCGTAATCTGAACATTGATCCAGAGAGTTATCTGGAGTTAATTCCTCCTGCTAAGGGTGAAATTCTCGGCATGAAGACGATGCTGGAAATTTTCCGGGACGAATTGCCGGATGTTGTTATTGGTTCTTACACACATGTACCACCAGCAAATATGGCTCGGGTAAAGCAACGGCAACTCAACATTTAATAGATTAAATGTACCAATGAATTACCAATGAAACATATTGATCAATTGAATTTTTCGTGCTAAAATACCACAGTGTAATCATATAACTCTGGGTCCGCATGAGGCTTAGGGCATGAGAGGTGAAATTCAAAATGCAAGCAGCAATTCAACCAAAGTATAACTTAACTAAGGTAACCTGCGCATGTGGCAACTCTTTCGAAGCTGGCTCTGTTAAACAAGAGCTTCGTGTTGAAATTTGCTCCAGCTGCCATCCTTTCTTCACTGGCAAGCAGAAGTTCCTGGATGCCGGCGGTCGCGTTGATAAATTCAAGAAGAAATACGGTATCTAATTGGAATAGCCGCTTAGCGGCTTAATGGTTAGATCGAGCTCCCAGCTTTCTCGCTGGGGGCTCATTTTATGTCTTGGAGTTGATTTTTGTCCGGGCGTGAGCTATACTTATCTTCGCCGTGCTAGACGGGGAGGTAGCGGTGCCCTGTAACTCGCAATCCGCTGTAGCGAGGTTGAATTCCTGTTAGAGGTGCTATCGATGTGAGGCCTTGGTTCCTACGGGCTGTGTTGACGGTTGGGTCCTCCGCAATGAGTGCTTATGAACCTGGTCAGGTCCGGAAGGAAGCAGCCATAAGTAAGTTTACTCTTGTGCCGGAGGGTGGCCTAGCCCGAGCAGTCATGTAGGGTTGCCGCTTGGATCGTAGTCATCAATAACAGGTGCACGGTTTATAATTCTGTTTATAACAGCATCTTTGCCACAAGCAAAGATGCTTTTTGTTTTTGGTCAATAGCCGATGAATATAGTATAATAAATTTGCGACAAATGCCGGGAAAGAGGCAGCCTAAGAGAGGGTAATGCATAGTGGAACATATCGCGCTGTACCGTGCTTGGCGGCCGCAGTCGTTTCAAGACATGGTTGGACAACAGCACATTATCCAAACGCTGCAGAACGCAATTCGTGAACAGCGGGTTTCGCATGCCTATCTGTTCAGTGGTCCGCGGGGAACTGGTAAGACAAGTGCTGCTAAAGTCTTAGCGAAAGCGGTCAATTGTGAACGTGGGCCAGGTCCGGAGCCTTGCAACGAGTGTCCTTCCTGCTTGCGAATCACTGCGGGTAATGTGATGGATGTGCAGGAAATAGATGCGGCATCCAACCGGGGCGTAGAAGAGATTCGCGACCTCCGGGACAAGGTGAAATATGCACCTACCGAGGTGCGCCGTAAAGTGTATATTATTGATGAAGTGCATATGCTGACAACAGAAGCATTTAATGCGCTATTAAAGACATTGGAAGAACCGCCGTCACATGCAATGTTCATCCTTGCGACTACGGAACCTCATAAATTGCCAGCGACGATCATTTCTCGTTGTCAGCGTTTTGACTTCCGCAGAGTAGCTTTGGAAGAGCAGACAGCACATCTAAGTGCTATCTGTGAGAAGGAAGGGATTACAGCTGATGTTAACGCATTGCAGTATATTGCCCGCCTTTCTGATGGGGGTATGCGCGATGCAGTGAGTTTGCTGGATCAGATTTCATCTTTTACAGATGGCAAAGTTACGTACGAGCAAGTCCTGGGGATGACCGGAGGGATACCCTCTGAGCAATTTGCGCGTCTTGCCACTGCCATATTGGAAGGTGATATGGGTCTTCTGCTGGAGCTTGTTGAACAGCTTATGCATGAAGGTAAGAGTGCTGATAAATGTCTAGAGAATCTTATGTATTATTTCCGTGATTTATTGATGATTAAGATGGTACCTGGGGCTGATCAACTGACGGAGCGAGTGCTTAATCCCGCCGAGTTTAAAGATATGGCCACCGCATTTTCCCGGGATCGTCTGTTTCAGATCGTAGATACACTTAATAAGTACCTGGGTGAAATGAAATATGCTACTCATCCGCAGACTTTGTTTGAAGTCGCGCTGATGAAGCTTTGTAGCTTGCAGCAAGAGGAAAGTGAGACCGCATCAGCTGCTCCGTTAGGTGCATTGCAGGCTGGATCAGTGGTGAATGCTCCTGCAGTCCACTCTGGTGAACTGGATCTGCTCAAGAGACAGATTACTGCGCTGGAGAAAAAGCTGGAGCAGGCATTGCAGTCCGGTGGTATTTCCGGAGGTGGGCGAGATGGTGCCTCTTCTGCGAAATCGAATCCGACTCCAAGTTCTGCGCCTAGAATCTCTGCAACCTCCAAAATGCCTCCAAATGTTGATAAGTTTATTGCTGGTAAGGATAGTCCTGATTTTGCAGCTATCTACAAACAGTGGAGTCTTGTCTTGCAAGGGGTAAAAGAGGAGAAGGTAACGGTTCATGCGTGGTTTGTAGACGGAGAACCTGTATCTGTAATGGACGATGCTGTGCTTGTTGCATTTAAGAACACGATTCATCGTGATACAACGGAGAAGCCAGCAAACAGACAGGTCATTGAGAATGTGTTTGCAGCGCGTCTTGGTAAACCTTATAGACTGGTAACTATTATGCAGCGCGATTGGAACGAAGCCGCTCAGAAGTCTGTTGGACAGCCTAGCAAAGAAGAGTTGCGGCTAGAGCATGAACATGATACTGCAGATGCGAAATCTGAACCTTGGATTGATGAGGCTATCCAGCTTTTTGGAGAAGACCTTGTTGTCATAAAAGAGTAATGTAAGCATACTAGCGCAAATTGCGCATTCCAAAGGAGAGATGATGTATGAATAATATGAACCAAATGATGAAGCAAGTTAAGAAAATGCAGGAGCAAATGCTTAAAGCTCAAGAAGAACTAGGTGGCAAGGTAATTGAAGGCTCATCAGGTGGCGGTGTAGTTACAGTTCAAGTTAATGGCCACAAAAAGTTGCTTTCTATCCAAATCAAGCCAGAAGCTGTTGATCCGGAAGATGTTGAAATGCTACAGGATTTGGTAATCACTGCAGTTAATGATGCTTTGACTCAAGCTGAAGACCTTGCGAACAATGATATGGGTAAATTTACTGGTGGAATGAAGATCCCGGGCTTGTTCTAATTCACTCACTCCACTTTCGTCTAAAGGAGAATTATTAATTTGTATTATCCCGAACCGCTAGCCAAGCTGATCGATGCTTTTACGCGCTTGCCCGGGATTGGGCCGAAGACAGCCGCCCGGTTAGCTTTTCATGTGCTTAACATGAAAGAGGATGACGTCATTGATTTTGCTAAAGCGCTAGTAAGTGTCAAGCGTAATCTTCATTATTGCTCCGTCTGCTGTAATATTACGGATACGGACCCGTGTAAGATATGTCAGGACAAAACTAGAGATCCTTCAGTAATCTGTGTGATCCAAGACTCCAAGGATTTGGTGGCAATAGAACGAACCAAAGAGTTTAATGGGTATTATCACGTTCTGCAGGGTGCGATTTCACCTATGGAAGGTATAGGCCCTGATGATATTCGCTTGAAGGAATTATTGACTCGTTTGAGTGATGAAAGAGTGAGTGAGCTTATCATGGCGACTAACCCCAACATTGAGGGTGAGGCAACGGCGATGTATATTTCTCGTCTAGTTCGGCCTTTTGAGATTAAAATCACCAGAATAGCCCATGGCTTGCCTGTTGGTGGCGATCTTGAATATGCCGACGAGGTTACCTTGTCCAAAGCGTTGGAAGGCCGTCGTGAGCTATTCTAGTAGCTCTAAAGTCGTGTTTTTCAAAAGGAGGCCCCCTGGGCCTCCTTTTTTTGTTCTAAGTTTGTCCCTATCTCGATATGAATGAGAATAACGAGATGTAATTTTGCATCGAAATTATTCTGAGGAGGAATGAGTAATGGGATGGTGGACCTCATTGTGGCGGGGAGCAGATGAAGAACAGGGTAGAAAAGATACGGAGGGCTGGGAAACGTTGCTGGAGGTTCGTAAGGCGCAATCTGAGTGGGAGAGAGCGTACCTAATGTTTGATGAAGCGTTGGGTCAAGATCAAATTGATTATGCTATTTATATTTTAGAGGCAGCAGAGCGTAAGTATCAGATACATCTCAAACATGCAAAGAGCATTGGATTAAATAGCAGTCAGATGTAGGCGCTAGCCAAATGAAAATATAGGAGGGATCAACATGCTAAGAATGTTAGCTATAGGAGTACTGGTGATATCGGTTGTATTGTTGAGTGTAATTGTATTCCGGAAAAAACTTGGCTTTGGATGGCTTAGTCTGTTCGGAGCTCATTTGGTACTGGCTGCGCTCGCGATATATGTAGTGAATTTCTCGGGTTTAATCACACAAGTTCATATTCCCCTGAATCCGGCAACCATAGGCGCAGTAACGGTTCTTGGCCTTCCAGGCGTAGTAATGTTAATAGGATTAAGAATTATTTTGTTTTAATGCTTGACGTGAGTTTGAAAAATATGATACATTAAGTCTCGCCCCTTTGGACAAGATGTTGATTAACAACTTGCTGAAACGGTAAGCGAAAAAAAGAAATTAAAAAAACGCTTGACGAAAACAAAGGTACTGTGATATATTATAAGGGTCGCTGCTGACAAGCAACGACAACGAAAGATGAGACATTGATCTTTGAAAACTGAACAACGAGTGAGTAGGAAATCACGAAAGTGAAATCCAAAATTAGAGAATTAATTTTCTCGTCAGATGTTTCAAAATGAGCATATCGCTCTTTTCAATACTAATTGGAGAGTTTGATCCTGGCTCAGGACGAACGCTGGCGGCGTGCCTAATACATGCAAGTCGAGCGGAGTTATTTTGAAAGCTTGCTTTCAAAATAACTTAGCGGCGGACGGGTGAGTAACACGTAGGCAACCTGCCCCTTAGACTGGGATAACTACCGGAAACGGTAGCTAATACCGGATAATTTCTTTTTTCTCCTGAAGAAAGAATGAAAGACGGAGCAATCTGTCACTGAGGGATGGGCCTGCGGCGCATTAGCTAGTTGGTGGGGTAACGGCCCACCAAGGCGACGATGCGTAGCCGACCTGAGAGGGTGAACGGCCACACTGGGACTGAGACACGGCCCAGACTCCTACGGGAGGCAGCAGTAGGGAATCTTCCGCAATGGACGAAAGTCTGACGGAGCAACGCCGCGTGAGTGATGAAGGTTTTCGGATCGTAAAGCTCTGTTGCCAGGGAAGAACGTCCGGTAGAGTAACTGCTACCGGAGTGACGGTACCTGAGAAGAAAGCCCCGGCTAACTACGTGCCAGCAGCCGCGGTAATACGTAGGGGGCAAGCGTTGTCCGGAATTATTGGGCGTAAAGCGCGCGCAGGCGGTCATTTAAGTCTGGTGTTTAAACCTTGGGCTCAACCTGAGGTCGCACTGGAAACTGGGTGACTTGAGTACAGAAGAGGAAAGTGGAATTCCACGTGTAGCGGTGAAATGCGTAGATATGTGGAGGAACACCAGTGGCGAAGGCGACTTTCTGGGCTGTAACTGACGCTGAGGCGCGAAAGCGTGGGGAGCAAACAGGATTAGATACCCTGGTAGTCCACGCCGTAAACGATGAGTGCTAGGTGTTAGGGGTTTCGATACCCTTGGTGCCGAAGTTAACACAGTAAGCACTCCGCCTGGGGAGTACGGTCGCAAGACTGAAACTCAAAGGAATTGACGGGGACCCGCACAAGCAGTGGAGTATGTGGTTTAATTCGAAGCAACGCGAAGAACCTTACCAGGTCTTGACATCCCTCTGAATCCACTAGAGATAGTGGCGGCCTTCGGGACAGAGGAGACAGGTGGTGCATGGTTGTCGTCAGCTCGTGTCGTGAGATGTTGGGTTAAGTCCCGCAACGAGCGCAACCCTTAACTTTAGTTGCCAGCAGGTAAGGCTGGGCACTCTAGAGTGACTGCCGGTGACAAACCGGAGGAAGGTGGGGATGACGTCAAATCATCATGCCCCTTATGACCTGGGCTACACACGTACTACAATGGCCGGTACAACGGGAAGCGAAACCGCGAGGTGAAGCCAATCCCATCAAAGCCGGTCTCAGTTCGGATTGCAGGCTGCAACTCGCCTGCATGAAGTCGGAATTGCTAGTAATCGCGGATCAGCATGCCGCGGTGAATACGTTCCCGGGTCTTGTACACACCGCCCGTCACACCACGAGAGTTTACAACACCCGAAGTCGGTGGGGTAACCCGCAAGGGAGCCAGCCGCCGAAGGTGGGGTAGATGATTGGGGTGAAGTCGTAACAAGGTAGCCGTATCGGAAGGTGCGGCTGGATCACCTCCTTTCTATGGAGAATCGTCTTCTGCAATGAAGACATTCAAATCGGAAGTTAAACTTCCACAATAGAACCTTCGGGTTCGAACACTCACTCGTGTTCAGTTTTGAAAGAGCAAGTCTCTTTCGTATGCGTTTGGTGGCGATAGCGGAGGGGTTCCACACGTACCCATCCCGAACACGACCGTTAAGCCCTCCAGCGCCGATGGTACTTGGACCGAAGGGTCCTGGGAGAGTAGGACGCCGCCAAGCGAACAACCATTTTTTGGTTGATTCACAATATTATATATGTTATATGGGCTTTTAGCTCAGTTGGTTAGAGCGCACCTCTGATAAGGGTGAGGTCGGTGGTTCGAGTCCACCAAGGCCCACCATATGACATTATATCCTTTTATGGGGCCATAGCTCAGCTGGGAGAGCGCCTGCCTTGCAAGCAGGAGGTCAGCGGTTCGATCCCGCTTGGCTCCACCATAATTTTTAATTCAATACCTTCTTTAAACTTGATCCTTGAAAACTGGATACCGAAACGAATTTGCGTTTTAGAACATCTTTTAGCAACTTGTGCAAACAAGTAAATGTTATTAGTGAGATTTTTCCTAAGAAAAATCAAGGTTAAGCTAATAAGAGCACACGGAGGATGCCTAGGCGCCAGGAGCCGACGAAGGACGTGGCGAACAACGAAACTGCCTCGGGGAGCTGTAAGCAAGCTTTGATCCGGGGGTGTCCGAATGGGGAAACCCAGCTGTGGTAATTCGCAGTTACTCATCTCTGAACACATAGGAGATGTAGAGGCAGACCAGGGGAACTGAAACATCTAAGTACCCTGAGGAAGAGAAAACAATAGTGATTCCGTCAGTAGCGGCGAGCGAACGCGGAACAGCCTAAACCTAAGAGCTTGCTCTTAGGGGTTGTGGGACGTCTCACATGGAGTTACAAAGGAATATGGTAGGTGAAGAGGTCTGGAAAGGCCCGCGATAGAGGTAAAAGCCCTGTAACCTAAACTGTGTTCTCTCCGAGACGGATCCCGAGTAGTGCGGGGCACGTGAAACCCCGTATGAATCCAGCAGGACCATCTGCTAAGGCTAAATACTACCTGGCGACCGATAGTGAAACAGTACCGTGAGGGAAAGGTGAAAAGCACCCCGGAAGGGGAGTGAAATAGAACCTGAAACCGTGTGCTTACAAAAAGTCAGAGCCCTATTAATGGGTGATGGCGTGCCTTTTGTAGAATGAACCGGCGAGTTACGTTTAACATGCAAGGTTAAGTCGAGAAGACGGAGCCGCAGCGAAAGCGAGTCTGAATAGGGCGAATGAGTATGTGGACGTAGACCCGAAACCGTGTGATCTACCCCTGTCCAGGGTGAAGGTGCGGTAACACGCACTGGAGGCCCGAACCCACGCATGTTGAAAAATGCGGGGATGAGGTGGGGGTAGCGGAGAAATTCCAATCGAACTCGGAGATAGCTGGTTCTCCCCGAAATAGCTTTAGGGCTAGCCTCGGTATAAGAGTAGTGGAGGTAGAGCACTGATTGGGTGCGGGGTCCGCAAGGATTACCAAGCTCAGTCAAACTCCGAATGCCATATACTTATTGCCGGGAGTCAGACAGTGAGTGCTAAGATCCATTGTCAAAAGGGAAACAGCCCAGACCATCAGCTAAGGTCCCCAAGTGTGTGTTAAGTGGGAAAGGATGTGGAGTTGCACAGACAACCAGGATGTTGGCTTAGAAGCAGCCACCATTGAAAGAGTGCGTAATAGCTCACTGGTCGAGTGACTCTGCGCCGAAAATGTAACGGGGCTAAACACACCACCGAAGCTATGGCTAGATACTATGTATCTGGGGTAGGGGAGCGTTGTATGTGGGTTGAAGGTGTACCGTAAGGAGCGCTGGACAGCATACAAGTGAGAATGCCGGTATGAGTAACGAAAAGATCAGTGAGAATCTGATCCGCCGAAAGCCCAAGGTTTCCTGAGGAAGGCTCGTCCGCTCAGGGTAAGTCGGGACCTAAGGCGAGGCCGAAAGGCGTAGTCGAAGGACAACAGTTTGAAATTACTGTACCACCGTAATCCGCTATGAGCGATGGGGTGACGCAGGAGGGTAGTGACGCGGACTGATGGATATGTCCGTCTAAGCAGTGAGGCTGATGTGTAGGCAAATCCGCACATCGTTAAGGCTGGGCTGTGATGGGGAGCGAAAATTACAGTAGCGAAGGTCATGATCTCACACTGCCAAGAAAAGCCTCTAGCCAGGAGAAGGTGCCCGTACCGCAAACCGACACAGGTAGGCGAGAAGAGAATTCTAAGGCGCGCGGAAGAACTCTCGTTAAGGAACTCGGCAAAATGACCCCGTAACTTCGGGAGAAGGGGTGCCCCGGTAGTGTGAATAGCACGAGGGGGCCGCAGTGAAAAGGCCCAAGCGACTGTTTAGCAAAAACACAGGTCTGTGCGAAGCCGCAAGGCGAAGTATACGGGCTGACGCCTGCCCGGTGCTGGAAGGTTAAGGGGAGTGGTTAGGGGTAACCCGAAGCTATGAACCGAAGCCCCAGTAAACGGCGGCCGTAACTATAACGGTCCTAAGGTAGCGAAATTCCTTGTCAGGTAAATTCTGACCCGCACGAATGGCGTAACGACTTGGGCGCTGTCTCAACGAGAGATCCGGTGAAATTTTAATACCTGTGAAGATGCAGGTTACCCGCGACAAGACGGAAAGACCCCATGGAGCTTTACTGCAGCTTGATATTGAATTTGGGTACGATCTGTACAGGATAGGTGGGAGCCGTAGAAATCGGAGCGCAAGCTTCGGTGGAGGCGCCGTTGGGATACCACCCTGATCGTATCTAGGTTCTAACCTAGTACCCTAATCGGGTACGGGGACCGTGTCAGGCGGGCAGTTTGACTGGGGCGGTCGCCTCCTAAAGAGTAACGGAGGCGTTCCAAGGTTCCCTCAGAATGGTTGGAAATCATTCGAAGAGTGCAAAGGCATAAGGGAGCTTGACTGCGAGACCTACAAGTCGAGCAGGGACGAAAGTCGGACTTAGTGATCCGGTGGTACCGCATGGAAGGGCCATCGCTCAACGGATAAAAGCTACCCTGGGGATAACAGGCTTATCTCCCCCAAGAGTCCACATCGACGGGGAGGTTTGGCACCTCGATGTCGGCTCATCGCATCCTGGGGCTGAAGTAGGTCCCAAGGGTTGGGCTGTTCGCCCATTAAAGCGGTACGCGAGCTGGGTTCAGAACGTCGTGAGACAGTTCGGTCCCTATCTGTCGTGGGCGCAGGAAATTTGAGAGGAGCTGTCCTTAGTACGAGAGGACCGGGATGGACGTACCGCTGGTGCACCAGTTGTTTCGCCAGAAGCATGGCTGGGTAGCTACGTACGGACGGGATAAGCGCTGAAAGCATCTAAGCGTGAAGCCCCCCTCAAGATGAGATTTCCCAATTAGTAAGACCCCTTGAAGACGACGAGGTAGATAGGTTGGAGGTGGAAGTGCAGTAATGCATGGAGCTGACCAATACTAATCGGTCGAGGGCTTATCCTATACTTAATACGCAAATTCAATTCGGATTCAGTTTTCAGGGAGTCAAATTCCTGTTTGGATTGCTGTGGTACTGATATCGTTTGGAGAGATACCCAAGTGGCTATAAGGGGACCCTCTGCTAAGGGGTTAGACTGCGTAAGCGGTGCGTGGGTTCGAATCCCACTCTCTCCGCCATTTTCAATCCATAGCATTTCTAATTATTGTGGCGGTGTAGCTCAGCTGGCTAGAGCGTACGGTTCATACCCGTGAGGTCGGGGGTTCGATCCCCTTCGCCGCTACCATAATACCTGGAGGCTTAGCTCAGCTGGGAGAGCATCTGCCTTACAAGCAGAGGGTCGGGGGTTCGATCCCCTCAGCCTCCACCATTATTACTTTTTTAGATTTACTTTTTACACCGTGCCGGTGTAGCTCAACTGGTAGAGCAACTGACTTGTAATCAGTAGGTTGGGGGTTCAAGTCCTCTCGCCGGCACCATTATTATCAATGCGGAACCGTGGTGTAGTTGGCCTAACATGCCTGCCTGTCACGCAGGAGATCGCGAGTTCGAATCTCGTCGGTTCCGCCATTTTTTTCCACAAGACTAGGGTGGGAAGTTTAATGCTACCACTTTATTTTTATGTCAATTTAATATGGCTCGATAGCTCAGTCGGTAGAGCAGAGGACTGAAAATCCTCGTGTCGGCGGTTCGAATCCGTCTCGAGCCACTTTTCCCTGGGGGATTAGCGAAGTGGCCAAACGCATCAGACTGTAAATCTGCTCACGTACGTGTTCGGTGGTTCGAATCCATCATCCCCCACCATTTATGAGCCATTAGCTCAGTTGGTAGAGCACCTGACTTTTAATCAGGGTGTCGAAGGTTCGAGTCCTTCATGGCTCATCCCAAACAGAAAGTCATCACCTTATGGTGGTGGCTTTTTTTGTGTTTTATGGTTGTATTATAGTAGCGCGCTACTGTAGCGATTAACATAATATAAGAGAATATGCTAAAATAGGCGAAAAGAGCAAAAGTGGTGGAGCATGGTGACTATGGATAGTGAGACATTGCGGAAAAAATTAGAGCAGCTCACCGGAAAGAGAACCGGAATCAAGCAGTTAGGGAGGCAGCATTCAGCTTCTCTTTTTAGCATGGGATTAGAAGGACAGGATCAGCTGGTAATCCATGAGGGTCATCTTTGGGCACCTTTGTATGAGAGTGACGGACGTATAACCGCTGTCTGGGTAGAAATGGAGGGGCTCACCTCTCTGGAAGTACAACTGGTCAACTATGCAGTTCGAAATTTTGCTATTGCACTTAAAGCTACAGGGCTTAGAGAAGAAGGTGAAGTGGAGGCGCGGCAGCTTGGCGCTTGGTTGAACACGGAGCTAGAGCAAGAGAAGAATGACACTGAAATTCCCGATGAGATCACCCTAAAGGGACGTCTGTTCGGAGATATGATTCCATTCCTCCTTAGTAGTGAGATTGCCCATAGTCCACAGATCTCTTATCGTTCACTGATGAAATTACTGCGTAGCTATTTTGAGAACGAAATTCTGCTCATTCCCCTTCAAGAGAAGGAATGGTTAATTTTAGCTCGTAAAGAATTACTTACGGGCGGGGATGATAAGGATGATGAAGAAGAGAGTGTAGATGATCTTCTAGCACAGACTAGTATGGGGTTACATGAGCTGATAGCTAGTGAATGGGTAGGGGTATTCCATTTGGCAGTAGCTCCGGCTATAGTCCCTGTTAAGGGATTGACTGGATCTGTAGCTTTGCTCAGGGAGACGATTGTACTCGGTCGTATTTTTCAAGTAGGAGAGTATATTCATTTACCTTGGGAACTGCATTTGGAACGTTTGGTTAACAGCATTCCTGATGTACGCCGCAAACAGTTGCTTGGACAAATTGGTGACTACTCCTCTGTACTATCAGATAAAGAAATGCTGCTGACTTTGGAGACCTTTTTTGAGATGGACTGTAATGTAAGTGAAACCGCCAAGAAGTTGTATATCCATCGAAATACGCTGCTTTACCGTCTGGATAAGATAAAACAAGAGACCGGAGCAGATGTACGAAGCTTTGGGGACGCTGCTATTGTTAAGCTTACTATGCTTTTGTATAAAGTGACGAAAAGGAAATAGGTTTTTTGTGAACCTTACAAATAGCCATAGTGTCCCGACTGGGGTAATATAAATGTACAAGGAAACAGAATTTTTATATTAACTAATTAATAATTAACTCGAGGGGGAAATACAATGGCAGGCGTACGTTTAGAGCATATTTTCAAAAAATACCCGGGTTC
Source organism: Paenibacillus sp. FSL E2-8871 (assembly GCF_038000345.1). Taxonomy (NCBI): domain Bacteria; kingdom Bacillati; phylum Bacillota; class Bacilli; order Caryophanales; family Paenibacillaceae; genus Paenibacillus; species Paenibacillus sp. FSL E2-8871. The sequence continues at coordinate 4,780,926 of NZ_JBBOBV010000001.1, forward strand.
AGATAAAGCAACAGTAATCGATATCAATCTTGATATTAAAGATAAGGAATTTCTAGTATTGGTTGGACCTTCCGGTTGCGGTAAATCCACAACTTTGCGTATGATCGCTGGTTTGGAAGAAATCTCCGAAGGTAAAATGTACATTGGCGATCGTGTAGTTAATGACGTTGCACCTAAAGACCGCGATATCGCGATGGTATTCCAATCCTACGCCCTGTATCCGCATATGAGCGTATACCAAAACATGGCTTTCGGTTTGAAACTTCGTAAAGTGAAGAAGGATGAAATCGACAAGAAAGTTCGCGAAGCTGCTAAAATTCTTGATATCGAGCATTTGCTAGATCGTAAACCAAAAGCGCTTTCCGGTGGTCAACGCCAACGTGTCGCTTTGGGACGCGCTATCGTACGTGATCCACAAGTCTTCTTGATGGATGAGCCTCTTTCCAACTTGGATGCTAAACTTCGTGGTCAAATGCGTGCTGAAATCACTAAACTGGTTAAGCGCCTTGAAACTACTTGTATCTACGTAACGCATGACCAAACAGAAGCTATGACAATGGGTGATCGCATCGTAGTTATGTATGATGGTATCATTCAACAAGCAGCTTCCCCTGAAGAGTTGTACAATGAACCTACAAACTTGTTCGTAGCTGGATTTATCGGATCCCCTACAATGAACTTTATCAATGGTACTTTGTCCGAAGTGAGCGGTTCTATCCGTTTCCGTGCTGAGAACCTTGATGTTGAAGTACCAGGCGGAAAAGCTCAAATCATCCGCAACAAAGGTTACATCGGTAAAGAAGTAATCATGGGCGTTCGTCCAGAAGATATCCATGAAGAGCCAGTATTCTTGGAAGCTTCCCCGAACACAATCTTCACTTCATTGGTTGATGTTACTGAAAACCTTGGTCACGAAATGCTCCTTTACTTGAGCGGCCTTGGTAAATCTACTGTAATCGCTCGTGTAGATGGACGTTCCACTACTCGCGAAGGCAGCAAGCCTAAATTGGCTATTGATATGAACAAAATTCACTTCTTTGATAAAGAATCCGAAGCTAACATTTTGTTGGGATAAGATTGTAAAGATCTTTTCTCTCTTGATAAAGCCACCCGAAAGGGTGGCTTTATTGTTTAGATGGCCCCTGTTTGGTTAGGCGCTAAGATTGCATTCATAAGCGTTATCAATTAAGATAGCAGGAGAATTACCTCCGGAATGTAAAGAGATCGCTGCCAACCGGACGCAGTAAGCGGACAAATACCGCAGGTGACGAAAGGACGAAATTACATGGCTAAGAAAGTAAAAGTATCTGAATTGGTACAGCATTTTCAATTAGAGGTTATTTCCGGCCAGGAAGGTCTAAAGAGACCCATTACGGTCGATGACCTGAATCGCCCTGGACTAGAGATTGCTGGTTATTTTGAATATTATCCAGAAGAACGTGTTCAATTGCTAGGCAAAACAGAACTCGCTTTTTTCTCCATGCTGCCCGAAGCTGAGCGGAAAAGTCGACTTCGTGGAATTTGCAATGATAACACACCTTGTATTGTAATTACACGTGGTTTGGAAGTGCCTCAGGAGTTAATTGACATAAGTAATGAAAAGGCTCTTCCTGTGCTTCGCAGCTCGATGGCTACGACTATTTTCTCCAGCCGTTTGACGAGCTTCCTAGAAGGAAAATTAGCCCCTACGGCGACTATTCATGGCGTACTTTGTGATGTATATGGTGTAGGTATGCTAATTACGGGTAGTAGTGGGATTGGTAAAAGTGAAACAGCCCTTGAACTCGTAAAACGCGGTCATCGATTGATTGCTGATGATGCCGTAGAGATCCGTCAGACTTCAGATAACCAGCTGCATGGTACAGCCCCTGAGTTAATCCGTCATTTACTGGAGATCCGTGGAGTAGGTATCATTAATGTAATGACACTTTTTGGTGCGGGTGCCATTCGTAATCATAAACGGATTACACTTGTTGTTAGATTGGAAGCTTGGCAGCAAGACAAGCAGTATGATCGACTTGGACTTGATGAGGAAACGACACGGATTATTGACACAGATGTTCCGCTTGTAACGATTCCCGTACGCCCAGGACGTAACCTTGCAGTTATTATAGAGGTTGCAGCGATGAACTATCGCCTGAAACAAATGGGCTTTAATGCAGCCCTGCAGTTCACGAATAAGCTAACTGCGACCATATCTGAAGATATGGATGATCTCGATTAGGAGTGTGAGAGAATGTTCCCATTAGCACTAAATCCTATTGTCTTCTCAATTGGATCACTGCAAGTACACTGGTACGGATTAATACTAGGTTTCGGTGCACTCGCGGGGTTATTTCTTGCGATCCGCGAGGGCAAACGGTTTGGTATACCACAAGAATTCTTTATGGATATGCTGCTGCTAGGTGTGCCTTCGGCCATTATTGGGGCACGGATTTACTTTGTAGCGTTTAAATGGGAGGATTATAAGGATAATTTAATAGATGTCTTTAAGATCTGGAATGGTGGCATCGCCATTTACGGTGCGTTAATTGGAGCCATTATTTGCGGGATTATTTATTTCCGCTATAAAGGCTACCCCTTCTGGCGTATCGTTGATATTTGTGCACCTGGACTACTTGCGGGTCAAATGATTGGACGCTGGGGAAACTTTGTCAACCAAGAGGCATACGGCAGCGTGGTTGAAGAGTCTTTTTTACGGGATAAACTGCATTTACCGGACTTCATTGTGAACCAAATGTACATAGGGGATGCTTTTCATCATCCGACCTTCTTGTATGAATCTCTTTGGAGCTTACTGGGTATCGCGCTACTAATGCTACTTCGTCGTCAGAAGTTTGTGCGAGCCGGTGAGATCTTCATGTCTTACTTTATATGGTATTCCATCGGTCGTTTCTTCATTGAAGCCATACGTACGGACAGCTTGGCCTTTAATGGAAGTGCAGGCTTGGCATCCTTTATGAACGGATTGTGGAAACCGATGGAATGGTTAGGCTTTGAGCAAGGATACTTGGACCCAAGCTATGGAAATATTCGTATTTCTCAGCTGCTTGCTCTACTGATCATCGTCGCAGCTGTACTGCTTATCATTATTCGTAGGGTCACCGGAGAGCCTAAAGCACATTATTCTGATCCTATCGTATGTACTAAACCAATCAAAGCAGATACCATAGTGCCTGAAAGCGCAGTAAATACACCGCAGAAAGCTCGTCACGGGGCTCAACCTGAGCAAGGACAGCCAGCGGATGGAGATAAGAAGGAGCAGTAAAGCTTATGATAGAATGCGTTCTTTTTGATCTAGATGGAACGATTGTCGATACGAATGAGCTAATTATTAGTTCGTTTATGTACGCGCTGAAGGATAATGGTCTAGCTCCACTCACTAGGGAAGAGATTATTCCGCATATGGGCACAACCCTTCAGCAACAGATGAGAGTCTTCTCTGGACTTGAGGATGTAAGTGGTGCGCTTGAGAAATCCTACCGTTCTTATAATTATGAACATCACGATGAGTTAGTACGTCCCTTTCCTCAAGTGAATGAGACAATGGAAGAGCTCTTACGTCGTGGAATTAAAATGGGGATTGTGACCACAAAAATTCGTCCAACAACGATTAAATCGCTTGAGATGTTTGATTTGCTAAAGTACATGGATACGATTGTGACGGTGAACGATGTTACTGAACCAAAGCCACATCCAGAGCCTGTTCTGACAGCAGTCAATAACCTTGGTGTTGATCCTCGTAAAACTCTTATGGTGGGTGACAGTACGGTTGATATTCAGTCAGCAAAAGCTGCTGGTGTATATGCGGCTGGAGTATCGTGGTCTTTAAAAGGCGAAGAGACTCTCCGCAAGTATGATCCCGACTATATCATCCATAACATGAAGGATATTATAGAAATTGTGGAGCGAGGAACGAGTGAATCGTGAGAAACGTAACCCGATATCCTGTAGAAGGTCATAACTCACTTTGGTACATTTACCGTACGGTCAGCCCGTGGAAGGGTGTCCGCAATTTTATTTTTATTCAGATTGCCCGTTATTGCCCGATTCTACCGTTAAAGAACTGGATCTATCGTCAGATTCTCGGGATGAAGGTAGGCAAGCATACCTCCTTCGGTCTGATGGCGATGGTGGATGTATTTTTTCCGGAAAAAATAACGGTGGGTGAGAACTCTATTATCGGTTATAACACGACGATATTGGCGCATGAGTATTTAATCAAGGAGTATCGCCTGGGAGAAGTAGTGATTGGTGAAAATGTATTGATTGGCGCGAATACAACGATTCTTCCCGGTGTAACCATCGGTGATTGGGCAGTTGTTGCCGCAGGATCAGTAGTACACAAGAATGTGGCGGCTGGCTCTTTTGTAGGAGGCAATCCACTGCGAGAGCTACGTCTAGCTTCATCGGAAGATTCTTCGGAACAAGTGTAAAAGATGCTTCGTAAACCCTGCAGTTTCATATTGCGTTTTTTTAGCGCAGGATCTGCAGGGTTTCTTGCGTCTTGGAGAAGCATATTAAGAAAACTTTAAGATCTTCTTAAGTTTTTTATTCGGATGTAGGCGGTATAATTAACCTTAGTAATCACGTAAATCCCACGCTAGGCATTCAGCGTCAAATATCAGAATGTAAATTCAGCAAGTGCAGACTTCCTGGTATGTTCAGTTTCCACATTCCGCTTAGCGTCTCTATGAACAACCATCATAGTAGAGAAGAGGAATTTAATATGAATACTGTGAGACAGGAAAGGCTGCCCCAGCTGGATATTTTCAGAGCTCTAGCTATATTAGGAGTGCTGCATGTGCATGCCTCATCTTTTGCTGCTGGAGAGCAGGCACTGCATTCACCTTATTATTACTGGCTGAACTGGATTAACATTTTCTTTAAATTCGGTACGCCCTCATTTATTTTCCTTAGCAGCTTCGTATTGTTTTATAATTATTATGGTCGTCCTGTGACACGTAGCTTGATCATTAATTTCTACCGTCGACGATTAAAGTATATCTTACTGCCTTATTTGCTAGCTTCTATGGGCTATTATGCACTAACTCTATATGTGAACGGACGATTGATGCAGAACTTTGGAGACAACTTGTTAAGCTTTTCTAGAGCGTTATTTTCGGGTTCCGCATATGCGCATTTGTATTTTGTCTTTATTAGCATTCAGTTTTATTTGCTTTTTCCAGTGCTGCTTAAGCTACTGCAGAGTTGCCGCTTCTTAATGAAATGGGCGATACCGGTGGGTTTGGCGCTTCAGTGGGGTTTTATTTTTTGGAATAAGTACGAACTGCACATTGTTGAAAAAGGGAGCTTGGCGATCTCCTACCTGGCCTATTATATGATGGGTGCTTATCTCGCCATTCACTTTGAGAAGGTGAAGCTGTGGTTGATAAAGCCATGGAGTGAGCTGGCTGCCAAGCAAAAGAGATGGACTGCCTTATTAGTGAGCTTGTGGTTAATTGCAGCCTTTATCCATGTGCAGCTATGGTATGTAGCCCGCCATTTTGGGGTGTGGACGGATTCGCTGTGGTACGAGCTGTTATGGAATGTTCATACGATGTTATCGGCATTGGTTCTGATATACGCTGCATTTTTGCTTTATCGTAAGGCCCCTCGTGTGATCGTTGCTTTCTTGACTCGTTTAGGTGAGTTGTCATTTGCAATTTATTTGATTCATCCGCTATTGCTGGCGATATATCGCAGGTTCCGATATCATATTCCCTTGGAATCGCTAACTTATGTGTTCTTCATCTATGGAGGACTTGTAGTTGCACTGGGAGGAAGCTGGTTCATGGTGCAGTTTGCTTTTCGCCGAATTTCTAAGTCATGGATCTTCTTGGGAAGTGTTCCTCGGTCTCTAGAGTCTAGTTCCAAGGTAAAGTCAGGACATGCCTCGGAGGAGATGAGGAAGGTTAATACTTGATTAGGCATCATTTTGATGCGGAGCTTAACAGGAGGAAAGATAATGAGACAAAAAGAAAGAATTCCGCAGCTGGATATTTTTCGAGCGATTGCTATTTTTGCAGTGCTAGCTATTCATGCTACTTCGCGAACGTTGGCGGAGACACTAGGTACAAACATGTTTCATCCGTTCTTATTTATTAATAAATTCAGCCAGTTTGCTGTACCTTCATTCATATTTTTGAGTGGGTTCGTGCTGTTCTATAACTATATTGATCGTCCTCTGGGCGGAAAGACGCTGGGGAAGTTCTACAGTAGAAGGCTGCTTTATATTATCGTGCCTTATGTACTATTTTCACTGTTGTATTTTGCATTAAAAATGACGGCGGGACATACATGGAGTTTACCTCCAGGGGAGATGGCTTCTAAGCTTTGGAAGTATTTGTGGACAGGAACAGCATACACGCATTTGTATTATATTATTATCATTATTCAGTTCTACGTATTGTTTCCGCTCATTCTGTGGTGTCTGCAAAAGGTTCGTCGTCTGGCGGCTTGGGCACCGCTAATCGGATTGGTTCTACAATGGGGTTTTGTGTTGCTGAATAAATACATGACTAATAACGGGTATTGGCAGTTGTCCAAGGGCAGTCTGGCAATCACTTATTTCTCGTATTTCTTGCTGGGTGCTGGGATTGCAGTATATTATCCTTCTTTGAAAAAATGGCTGGTACCTTCACGTGAAGGCTGGCGCGCCGGTAAAGGTCCGGTATGGATTACGTTGTGGTTGTTGTGGATCGTAGCTGGGGTTGTTCATGTTGAGCTATGGTTTAACAACTATACGAAGAAAACAGTCATCAATAGTTTATGGTATGAGGGATTCTCTAACCTTCATGCGCTACTCTCTTGTGTGGTGTTGCTACAAGTCTCCTTCTTATTGTACGGAGCGGGCCGAAGCTTGCTCACAAGACTGTTGTTATCTGCCGGAGCTTGCTCTTTTGGAATCTATTTACTGCATCCGTTACTGCTATTTTTCTATAGAAAATTACCGTTTCACGGGGGTTCTCTTGCATATACCGCAGCGATTGCTGGGGGTTGGCTCTTTGCGTTGTTAGGTTCATGGGTGGTAGTGGCCTTTGCCTTCCGATATATTAAATCGGCTTGGATCATCTTCGGCTCGGGTCCACAGAAAGCAAAAGCAGAATCCAAAAGTGCATAGTCTATTGCAAGGAAATATAAAAGCGTCGGTTTTCCCACATATGTGGGCAGACCGACGCTTTTTATTTTTGCCCTATTCTCCAGCTTGTTCTCGCTGAAATTCTGCAATGGCTTGATACTGGCTTTCGAGACTACGGTAGACAGAAATATAGATCGGCAGCAGCTGCTTGTATATTTTGGTATGTTCATCCAATGGATCATGCTTATAGGTTGAACCAATCATGTCAAACACCACATCAAAGGAATCTACACGACCCGTAGCATAAAGGCCAAGTACAACCGCACCGAGGCAGGAGCTCTCGATACTCTCCGGAATGACAACCTCCTGATCAAAGATATCAGCCATCATCTGCCGCCACACTGAGGAGCGGGCGAAGCCGCCAGTGGCAAGGATTCTGCTTGGGCGTCCGATTTGCTCTTCCATAGCAAGGAGAACCATATACATATTGAAGATTACGCCCTCTAGTACTGATCGAATCATATGCTCCTTATGGTGGTTCATAGTAAGACCAAAGAAGGAGCCGCGGGCATCCGGATTCCACAGCGGCGCCCGTTCTCCAGTCAAGTAAGGATGGAATAAAAGTCCACCGCTTCCCGCAGGAACTTGCTCTGCAATGCGAGTCAGAACCTCGTAAGGATCAATGCCTAGTCGTTTGGCGGTTTCAACTTCAGAGGCCGCGAACTCGTCTCGTACCCAGCGGAACAGCATGCCGCCATTATTGACGGGTCCTCCGATCACCCAATGTTTTGGGGTTAAGTTATAACAGAAGGTCCGTCCTTTGGGATCGGTGAGAGGCTGATCCACTACGGTACGAATTGCTCCACTCGTACCAATCGTAGCGGCCACTACACCGGGTTCAATTGCACCTACGCCGAGATTGGACAGGACGCCGTCACTGGCGCCAATAACAAATGGGGTTGTAGGGAGCAGCAGAAGTTCCTCAGCTAGTCCAGGGAGCAGCCCTTGCATGATCTGCGTGGTGGGAACAAGCCGCGAGAGTTGATCCGCTGTAATATGAGCAATCTCTAAAGCTTCTTTATCCCACTCTAGATTCTCTAGATTGAGCATGCCTGTGGAAGAGGCAATGGAATGATCGATGACGTATTCGCCAAACAATCTTGCGAATATGTATTCTTTAATGGAAATAAATTTATAGGTTTGTTGGAATACGTCAGGCTGCTCTTCACGAAGCCACATTAGCTTGGTGATTGGAGACATTGGGTGTATAGGTGTACCTGTGCGTAGATACAATTCATGACCGTTTAGCTCATCCTTCAAACGAAGTGCGCATCCGGCACTGCGATTATCAGCCCATGTGATGCAGGCAGTTAGGGCCTTACCCAGTTTATCAACTGCAATGACACTGTGCATGGCTGAACTGAAGGAGACGAATAGGATTTCATCCGCAGATACACCGCTTTGCCGCATAACTTTAGAGATAGTATGGAAGACTGCACTCAGGATTTGTTCTGGGTCCTGCTCCGCTATTGAGGGTGAGGGCTGATGTAAGGGATATCCTACATTAGCTTGTGCAGCTATGGCTCCTTTTTCCTCGAAGAGAACTGCTTTGGTACTTGTAGTTCCAATATCAACGCCAATCATATAGGATTTAGTCACGCATTAGCCCTTCTTTCTAGTTGTAAGTAGATTTTTAGAACACTAATTACAGAATTATGAAGTACAATCATATTAGCTCATTATAGTATTGGATAAACGTGGAGGCAAAATAAAGGGATTCCCAAGTATTGGTTCGAAGTACATAAGTGTTTGATTTAGATTTTCTTTGTGAACAATTCAACCTAGGTAGACAAGCTTTAAGCATACAAGCATTAGAATTGAAGTCATAGCTTTACCCCGTTAGATTGACGAAAAAGCAGTGACCATGATACGATATTGAAAATACTTTAATTTGCTACCACTTTACCATAGTAAAGTAAATATAAACAGTATCTAATGATAACTGACGAGGTGAACAATGAAGATGTCCAAACCAAAGGGATTTGAGAAGCCGTCTGGCGTTCGGGACTATCTGCCCCGGGCCGTAACGAAATTACGCAAAATTGAGAATGATGTACTGCATTGCATGAGTCGCTGGGGTTATCAGCAAATGATGACTCCGACGCTAGAATATTACGATACAGTTGGCGTGGCTAGCTCTACGTCCGACCAAAAGCTTTATAAATTGCTCAACAATCGTGGTCAGGCGCTAGTGCTTCGTTCTGAAATGACAGCTCCGGTTGCCCGTGTTGTGGCATCTTTATTAAAGGATGAGCCATTGCCATTGCGGTTGTCCTATCACGCTAATGTTTTCCGTGCCATTGAGGAAGAAGCAGGGCGGGAAGCGGAGTTTTTCCAGACAGGGGTCGAGCTGGTAGGTGACGATTCACCTGAGGCTGATGCTGAAGTAGTGGCGCTCGCAATTTCATCTTTGCAGGCTGCGGGTGTGAAGTCTTTTAAAATCGCGATGGGGCATGTAGGCTTTCTGAATGGTTTATTTCAAGAGGCACTTCCACAATTGCCTGAGGCTCAGGAGGAGCTGAAAAGTCATTTGCTGGGCCGTGACTACGTCTCTTTTCGTGAGACCTTACGTCGACTGGATCTGACGGAAGCTCAGAAGAACGAACTGGATGGACTCTTGCGTCTGCGTGGAGGTAAGGAGATTTGTGGACAGGCGCTGGAGCTTAGCGATCATCCGCTTGCCCGTCATTCGATAGATCATTTATGCAAGGTGTGGGAGGTACTGGTCTCTTACGGCGTATCACAGCATGTGCTGATCGATCTGACGATGATCGGGGACTTCTCTTATTATACAGGGATGACTTTCGAAGGCTATGCAGCGGAATTAGGGTTTCCGGTATGTAGTGGAGGTAGATATGATAATCTCCTTCAGCAGTTTGGACGTCCGATCCCTTCTACAGGTTTTTCTTTAAAAACGAATCGTATTCTCGATGGTGTGGCTGGATCTAACGAAGAGGAAGAGCTGCCTATCTTGATCCAATATGATGCTACTCGCAGAAAAGAAGGTCTGGAAGAGGCAACACGCTTACGGTCGGAAGGGCACGCAGTAGTGACTAGACTAGCAGCAGGTCCAGAAGAGCTTGAAACGGTGAAGCGTCTAGATACGGATACGATCGAAGCAGATGGTATGCGGTACGGCGAAATCTATACCTTTGTATCTTTTGTAAGTGAACATGGCTGAGATATCGCTAGCAAGAATGAGCGGTTAAGATAAATTTTGTATGGAAATGGAAAAGGAGGCAACTTAACGATGGCACAGATTTTGAAGGTCGCTATGCCAAAAGGTCGGATTTATGAAAAGGCTGCTGAGCTGTTCCGCCAGGCAGGTCTCCCGATTCCACCGGATGGTGAGGCATCCCGCAAGCTTGTTATTCCGCTGCCTGAGGCAGGCATGGAGTTTATATTAGCTAAACCAGTAGATGTACCTACATATGTAGAATATGGTGTGGCCGACATTGGAATCGTGGGCAAGGACGTATTGCTGGAGGAAGATCGTGATGTATATGAGCTGCTTGATCTTGGCATCGCTCGATGCCGGATGTCGATCATTGGATTACCGAACTGGCAGCCGGGGATTCAGCAGCGTGTAGCGACGAAATATCCGAATGTGGCATCAAAGTATTTCCGGGAGCAGGGACAGCAGGTTGAGGTCGTGAAGCTGAATGGTTCAATTGAGCTTGCGCCGCTGATTGGTCTCGCTGATCGTATCGTGGATATGGTAGAGACGGGCCAAACGCTGCGGGATAACGGATTAATTGAAATGAAGAGCATATTCGAAATTACGAGCCGTCTTGTGGCCAATCGTGTGAGCTATCGGATGAAAAATGAAGAGATACAGCAGCTGTGTGACCGACTACAGGCGGTTATAGGGGAACCAAATTTACGGTAGGTGACAGATGTTAAGGGGTAAAGGGAGGAACCAGCGATGAAGGTTGTATCGAGCAAGGATTTTAAGCTAGAGCGAGAAGTCGAGTATGGAACGCCAGAGCAAAATCAGGCGGTAAAGGAAATTGTATTCGCGATTAAAAAAGAAGGAGACACGGCGCTTCTTCGCTACACGGAGCAATTTGATCGGGTCACGCTCACGCCGAATCAGCTACGGGTAACGCCGGAAGAGCTTCAGGCGGCGTATGGCCGGGTAGAAGAATCTTTCGTATCCGCTATTCAAGCGGCTGCAGCAAATATCCGGGCTTTTCATGCTAGACAGAAACGGAATTCGTGGATGGATCTTCAGCCCGATGGCACGATTCTGGGACAGATTATTCGTCCGCTGAAGCGGGTAGGGGTATATGTTCCTGGTGGTAAGGCAGCTTATCCTTCCTCGGTGCTGATGAACGTGATCCCTGCACAGATCGCAGGCGTGCCGGAGATCGTTATGGTAACCCCGCCATCCACCGGCGGCAAAGAAGGGATTGATCCTTACATCCTGGTTGCTGCTGCAGAAGCAGGGGTGAATGAAATCTACCGTGTGGGCGGAGCGCAGGCGGTAGCTGCTTTGGCTTTTGGGACGGAGAGCATAGCGCCGGTAGATAAGATATGTGGGCCCGGCAATATATACGTTGCGCTAGCGAAACGCGAGGTATATGGTGCCGTGGACATCGACAGTATCGCGGGACCAAGCGAAATTGTCGTGCTCGCAGATGAGACCGCTGAGCCGGCCTATGTCGCAGCGGATCTGCTCTCGCAGGCCGAGCATGACGAGATGGCCTCAGCGATTCTAGTCACGCCATCGCAGAGCTTGGCGGATAGCGTGGCTGCCGAAGTGGAGCGTCAGCTACAGGAGCTGCCGCGACAGGCGATCGCCCGTTCATCCGTAGAAAATTACGGGGCGATCATTGTTGTGGAATCTATGGAGGAGGGAATCTCCGTAGTGAATCGTTTGGCACCAGAGCATCTAGAGATCGTTGTCGAGGATCCAATGGGCCTTGTGGGCAGCATCGAGAATGCTGGAGCGATCTTCCTGGGAGCGTATAGCTCGGAGCCTGTGGGCGACTATTTTGCCGGACCGAATCATATTATCCCGACCAATGGTACGGCACGCTTCTCATCGCCAGTGGATGTGGATGATTTTATAAAGAAATCAAGTCTGATCTATTACAGTAAAGAAGCCCTCCTGCGGGATGGAAAGACCATTATAGAGCTGGCGCGTCGCGAAGGGTTAGAAGGCCACGCACGAGCCATTGAGATTCGACTCAAGAACGAAGGAAAAGGTGGAGACGGATATGGAGAACAATAATGAACAGGCCTTGCGCCAAGCAGGATTAAGCCGTAAAACAAACGAGACGGATATCAAGCTGTCTCTTAACGTAGATGGAAGTGGAGTTTCCGAGCTGGAGACGGATGTTCCTTTTCTGAATCATATGCTGGACCTATTTACGAAGCACGGCCAGTTTGACTTGTCAGTACAGGCGCGAGGAGATATCGAAATTGATGATCACCACACGGTTGAAGACATCGGGATCTGCCTAGGTCAAGCGCTGCACGAAGCACTTGGTGATAAAAAGGGAATCAAACGTTATGCGAGTGTTTTTGTACCGATGGATGAGGCGTTGGCGCAGGTTGTGATCGATATCAGCAATCGCCCACACTTTGAATATCGCGCAACGTATCCTTCACAGCAGGTGGGCAGCTTTTCGACGGAGCTTGTTCAGGAATTCTTATGGAAGTTCGCGCTGGAAGCTCGGATTACGCTGCATGTGATCGTACACTACGGTTCTAACACACATCACATGATTGAGGCTGTATTCAAGGCGCTCGGACGGGCACTCGATGAAGCGACACTGATTGATCCACGTGTGAAGGGTGTGCCTTCTACGAAGGGAGTGCTGTAGCATGACTGTTGCAATCGTCGATTATGGCATGGGCAACCTGCACAGTGTGAGCAAGGCGGTAGAACGTCTCGGTTATGAGTGTGTAGTGACGGGGGAAGCCGAGCAAATTCTCGCTGCTGATAGTGTCATTCTGCCTGGTGTCGGTGCATTTGGCGATGCGATGGAGCAGCTGCGGGAAAGTGGTTTGGATCGTGTGGTCAAACAGGTAGCTGCCGGAACCCAGCCGCTGCTAGGAATCTGTCTTGGTATGCAACTACTGTTTAGCAGTAGTGAAGAGCATGGCAGCCATGAGGGCCTTGATATTCTCTCAGGCTCGGTGGTGCGTTTCGCTCCTAGAGATGGCTATAAAGTGCCGCATATGGGTTGGAACAAGCTGAGCTTTAGGCAGCCGCAAAGTCCGCTTTTTGCAGATCTTGATGAGGGTCATGTGTACTTTGTGCACTCTTATCATGCGCTTGTAGCGAATGAGAGTGATCTGCTGGCTGTCACCGATTATGGTTACCCAGTCACAGCTATTGTGGGGCAAGATAATGTGTTCGGCATGCAGTTCCACCCGGAGAAGAGCGGGGAGCTAGGCATCAAGCTGCTGGGAAATTTTTTGAAATTAAAGGGAGAGCGGGCGTAAGCTGCGCTATAAATATAATGTAACGAAAGTGGGGAGCGCCAAATGTCTTCTTTTATTGTATATCCGGCGATTGATATCCGGGATGGAAAATGTGTCAGGCTGCAGCAGGGGGATTACAGTCAGGAAACGATATACAATGATAGCCCACTGGAGGTGGCAAAATCATGGGAAGAGCAGGGCGGAAAGTTCATTCATTTGGTGGACTTAGATGGCGCGAAAGCAGGTCATCCTGTGAATGATGCGATTATCGGCGCTATTGCTGCTAATGCTAATGTGCCTGTTCAGGTGGGCGGTGGCCTTCGTAATCTTGCGGACGTGGAAAAATTGCTTGGGCTTGGTGTTAGTCGGGTTATTATCGGAACTGCTGCGATTAACGATCATGCTTTTACCGAAGCGGTATTGGCTAAATACGGTGATAAAGTAGCTATCGGCATTGATGCGCGCAACGGTTATGTTGCGACACATGGCTGGTTGAACACCTCTGAAGTACGTGCTGAGGATCTGGCTAAGGAATTGGCTGCAAAAGGAGCTGAGACGTTCATTTACACCGACATCTCCCGCGACGGGATGATGCAGGGTCCGAACGTGGAGGGCATTGTGTCCATGGCGAAGGTCAGCGGTAAAACAGTGATCGCCTCCGGCGGAGTCACCAGTCTTGATGATCTGTTACGTCTAAACGTGCATAGCGGCAGCGGTGTGGGTGGAGCTATTGTTGGCAAGGCGTTGTACACAGGCAATATTGATCTTTCCAAAGCTTTGCAGGCGCTCGGGCAGAAGTAGTGCTGAGTATGTGCGTTAGTTGACGAACCTGACTAATTAACTCGTTCTTACTCTGTGAAAAGTCATATTTAGGGGTGCTGGTTGCATTTTGTGCAATAGAAAGCTGAAATAGGCTTATAAGCCACCAGCTACCGAGCGACTAAGTTAGTAGAACCGGACATTACACCTCAGATGGATGATATAAGTGTACTTCATACAACTATTATTCTAATTAAGAGCGTGTTTGCTAATTTAATTGTATTTCGTGCAGCTATATATGAGAGTTGAGCTTATATTAAGCTCATTCCTAGATTTAATTGTACAAAATGCAGTTAAACACCTAGTTTGCTGGACGGAGGGTGAAATAACTGCATATTGTGCAACTAATTATGCTTATTATTTCATGAGCGCGAGCCCACAGATCGCCTAAATGAATGTGGTCTTGCGGTTGTCGCGAGCCCGTCGTCCTGCTAGAGCAAGAATCGTGGGAACATAGTGATTATAGAGTGAGTGGAGCGGGATTTAGGGGGATCAAAATGTTTTAGGCAAACACATGGAAAGGGGGATTAATAATGTTAGCAAAACGTATCATCCCCTGTCTTGACGTTAAGGACGGACGGGTAGTCAAAGGCGTTAACTTTGTGAATCTGCGTGATGCCGGAGATCCGGTAGAGCTGGCAGCGCTGTATGACCGTGAGGGTGCAGATGAGCTTGTGTTTCTCGATATATCGGCTTCCGTAGAAGGCCGGGCGACCATGATTGAGGTTGTGCGGCAGACCGCAGGTGAAATCGCCATTCCGTTTACAGTGGGCGGCGGGATCTCTACACCTGATGATATGAAGCGGATTCTTCGTGCAGGTGCAGACAAAATCGGCATTAATACGGCTGCTATCACTAATCCACAGTTAATTCTGGAAGGTGCACGCCGTTTTGGCTCTCAATGTATTGTGGTAGCAATAGATGCTAAATATAACGAGGCATTTGGTGAATGGGAAGTGTATACACATGGTGGTCGCAAGCCCACTGGCATCCGTGCTCTGACCTGGGCCAAGGAAGCTGAAAAGCTGGGTGCAGGCGAGATTTTGCTCACAAGTATGGATGCAGATGGGACGAAAGATGGCTTCGACCTGAAGCTGACCTCAGCAGTAAGCGATTTACTTAGTATTCCTGTGATTGCTTCTGGCGGCGCTGGAAAGAAGGAGCATTTTTACGATGTATTTACGGAAGGGAAAGCCGATGCGGGACTGGCGGCGACCATTTTTCACTATAAAGAGATTGCCATTAACGACTTAAAGGCTGACTTGAAGCAAAAAGGGGTAGAGATCCGATGAGCGAAACAGAAAAGAATACATCCATTAGCCAAAAAGAAGCGCTGGCCGGCATTCGCTGGAATGAAACGGGGTTGGTGCCTACCGTTGTGCAGGATGCTAACACACTAGAAGTTTTGATGGTTGCTTATATGAATTCGGAATCGTTGCAGCTCTCATTGGAAAGTGGCCAGACCTGGTTCTGGAGCCGCTCACGCAGCGAGCTTTGGCACAAAGGTGGAACCTCAGGCAATACACAAGCGATTACTTCCATATCCTATGATTGCGATAGTGATACACTGCTCGTGAAGGTTGTCCCTGAAGGACCAGCTTGCCATACTGGAGCTACGTCATGCTTTTTCCGTGACATTCCTTTGAATAACCAAGCCGAGGAATCTCAGAAATCGTTAGCTACTAGCCTTACGGATGGTGAGCGTTTTGCTGTTCTTGGTGAGCTGGAGCGCGTGATTGCTGAGCGGGAAGTAGAGCGTCCGGAAGGCGCGTATACAACTTATTTGTTCGATAAAGGTGTCGATAAGATCCTTAAGAAGGTAGGCGAAGAAGCCTCTGAAACGATTATTGCCGCCAAAAATAAAGATAATGCCGAGCTGCGTCTTGAAGTTAGTGATCTGATCTATCACTTACTAGTACTGCTACAGGAGCGCAAGCTTCCGCTGGATGAAATCATGGAAGAGTTGAGTACCCGCCACGAGCGCCCACGCCGGGACCAGTACTAGGGAGGGAACTGACGGATGCATATCGATTACCACACGCATCATGAGCGCTGCGGTCACGCCGTGGGCAAGCTTGAGGAGTATGTGCAGCGTGGGATACAGCTTGGTCTTCAGCAGCTAGGGTTATCCGACCACTTGCCGCTCATCCATGTTGATCCTGCTAGCTATTACCCTGAAATGGCCATGCCAATGGCTGAACTGCCTCGTTATGTGGAGGAATGCCTGACGCTGAAGGAACGCTACCGCGGAGTCATAGACCTGCGGGTAGGGCTGGAAGCAGATTATATTGAAGGCTACGAGGATCAAATTCGTGAGATTTTATCTCCTTACCCATGGGATTATCTGATAGGCTCTGTGCATTTTCTCGGGGAGTGGGATATCACGGATTATCGACAGGTTGATGGCTGGGAAGGCAAGGATGAACTAGAGGTATATCGCCTTTATTATGATGCTGTAAAGAAGTCGGCGTTATCAGGATTATATGATATTATAGGACATATGGATGTTATTAAACGGTTCGGCTATGGTCCTCAGACACCAGAAGGTAAAGCAGAGGTGAGAACGCTGGAGCTGGAAACCTTAAAGGTTATAGCGGATAGCGGAATCGCCATGGAGCTGAATGCTTCAGGACTTACCAAGCCATGTGCTGAGATGTTCCCGGCGGAACATCTGCTACAGGAGGCTTTAAAGCTCGGTATACCGCTTACGCTCGGCTCGGATGCACATGACCCTGCCAAGCTTGGTGACGGCTTGCAAGAGGCACGTAGCATGCTTTGGCACACAGGCTTCCGTGAGCTGGCTGTATTTGAGGGACGCCGTCGTACCACTGTTCCGTTCAAACTATAATTTATAATCCGCAGGAGGGTATTATGCATCATCAACAATTACGTATTTTTTCCGGTTCGTCGAATCCAAAGCTGGCGGCAGATATTGCAGAGCGACTTGGTGTTGAATTGGGGCAGATTAAGCTGACCCGTTTCATGAGCGGCGAGATTTACGTGCATTACGAAGAGAGCATCCGGAACTGCGACGTATTTTTGGTGCAATCCCTATCCCATCCCATTAATGAGATGTTCGTGGAACTGCTCGTGATGATAGATGCTGCTAAACGGGCATCAGCACGTACAGTTAACATTATTGTGCCGTATTATGGATACGCTCGACAGGAACGTAAGTCTGCACCTCGTGAACCGATCTCGGCTAAGATGGTAGCGGATGTACTTACGACCGCGGGCGCAACCCGTGTAATTACTATCGATTTGCATGCAGCGGCAATTCAAGGCTTTTTCAACATTCCGGTCGATCATTTGACTGCTCTCGATTTGATCAGCAGCCATTTGAAGGCCAAGGCTATGTCTGATTTGGTCATTGTTTCTCCGGATGCCGGACGTGCATCTATGGCTGAGAAGCTGGCAAATAAGCTGGATTCACCTTTTGCCATTATGATCAAGAAGCGTCCAGCCCATAATGAATCTGTAATCACTCATGTCATTGGTGATGTCGAGGGACGTACACCGATCATTATCGAGGACCTTATTGATACAGGGACTACCATCGTGAATGTGGTTGAGGGTCTGAAAGAGAGAGGTGCGAAGGACAGTATCGTCTGTGCAACGCATGGATTGTTCTCAGGACCTGCGCTGCAGCGGCTTGACCATCCCTCTGTTCAGGAAGTGGTCATTACGGACTCTATTGCGCTGCCAGATGATCATTCAAGTCGGTTTACGGTCTTATCGGTGGCACCGATGCTTGCACAAGCTACACGTATTATTCTTGAGGGCGGTTCGATCGATAAGCTTTTCAGAGACGCGGGAATTTAATTCCCCGTCTTTTTTATTTTTATGTGAAAAAGTTGCTGTTTGTGGAGTGGTAGAGTCTTTCTCAACTTGAGAATCTCGCGGTCACATGTGGTATACTGTGTGAAGATAGCCGCACCCATAAAGGGAACGGAATAGCGATTAAGTTTGGAGCTCCGGTATACCCCATTGGGCGCCGTCCTCCTATTTTTTCGTTAGTATAAAAGGAAGCTTCTTATAAGGGGGTGCCTTGCTTCCATGATGGAGAGAACTTCAGAGTATGAGGAGAATGGTAATGTTATTCCTGTCACTCTGAATGCCAATTTTTTCTTTGAAAGAGCCGTTCGGTCCTTGGATCGCTTTCAATATGATAAGGCATTAAAGAATTTTCGCAAAGCTGTAGAGTACGAACCGGAGAACCCGGTAAATCATTGTAACGTAGCAGGCGTATTATCAGAGATGGGTAATTATGAGGCGTCTAACGACATTTTGACCCATGTGCTGGAGAATATTGATCCTGGAATGACGGAATGTTATTTCTATATGGCTAACAACTTCGCCAATATGGAAAGCTATGAGGAGGCAGAACGCTCACTTGTTACTTATCTCGAAGAAGATGTGAACGGTGAATTTCTGGCCGAATCGGAAGAGTTGATGGAACTTCTGCAATATGAGCTTGATCGTCCTGCACCACTTATCCGGATTAGAAGCCGGGAAGGGGTAATAGAGCATGAGCGGGCCCGAGCGCTGTTGGAGGAAGGCAAGTTTACACAAGCCGTAACTTTGCTTGAAGAGATTGTGAGCAATACGCCAGACTTCTTGGCGGCGCATAACAACCTAGCCCTTGCGTATTTCTATATGGGTCGTTTTACCAAAGCCAAA